>CP025776.1 GCA_002886105.1 Enterobacter sp. EA-1 | reverse complement strand
ACCGCTATTTACGGTTTTTGCCCTGTTCACGATCCCGGATCGCGATCGGGACCGGGTGGATCATAGCGTAAACCGCGGCAGAGATCTTCTGTTTCTCACAGATTCTTCACGATTTATCCACAGGGCGATGCTGAACCGGGTCAGTGTAAACGATCCAGAGAGGAACGGGACGATTTAGGCCGCATATTGGAAAATTTAATGAGTAACGACGATTTATTGCTTAAACGATCTAACGAAGATCCTCGGAGGATCCTTGCGCTTTACTGCCGTCCCCGTATAATCCTGCCCCCGGCGCGTCATGCTCTTATGCAGTCGTCGAATGCTGCTTATTTTTCGCGCGATTATGTGCGAAAATACGTGCGCTATAAGGAAAGAGAATTGACTCGAGTGTACAATTATTACAATCCGGCCTCTTTAATTACCCACGGCATTGCGCGCCAGTCGTTCGATTTCCGTTCAGGCATACGCAAAGTCAGTGAATTTATTCAAGTTTAGGTAGAAACCGCCATGAAACGCACTTTTCAACCGTCTGTACTGAAGCGCAACCGTTCTCACGGCTTCCGTGCTCGTAGCGGTTATCAAAATGGTCGCCGAGGTTCTGGCTCGTCGTCGCGCTAAAGGCCGCGCACGTCTGACCGTTTCAAGTAATAAAGCTAACCCCTGAGTGGTTAAGCTCGCTTTTCCCAGTGGAGTTACGTTTGTTAACTCCCACTCATTTCACTTTCGTCTTCCAGCAGCCATAAGCTGGCACGCCAAATCACCATCCCGGCCGCCTGAATTCTGCTGGGGGCATCCCGTATCGGTCTTACCGTCGCCAAGAAAACGTCAAACGCGCTCATGAACGCAATCGGATTAAACGTCTGACGCGTGAAAGTTTTCGTTTGCGCCAGCATGAACTGCCGGCAATGGATTTTGTGGTGGCGAAGAAGGTTGCCGACCTCGATAACCGTGCTCTCTCGGAAGCGTTGGAAAATTATGGCGCCGCCATTGTCGCCCGCTCAAGGGTCCTGATCGGCCTGATTCGGCCCATCAACGCCTGATTAGTCCGCTACTCGGGCCGCACCGTTGCTCTTCACGCCAACCTGCTCACTATGGAATTGAGGCATTGCGCAGGTTTGGAGTGATAAAAGGCAGTTGGTTGACAGTGAAACGCGTATTAAAATGCCACCCTTTACACCCGGGTGGAGACGATCCCGTCCCGCCGTGGACCTTCTAAAACCAGAGAACACTAACGATGGATTCGCAACGCAATCTTTTTTATCATCGCTTTGTTGTTCGTGTCTTTCATGATCTGGCAAACGTGGGAGAAGGATAAAAATCCTCCTCCGGCGCAACAGCAGACCACGCAGACTACGACCACCGCAGCGGGTAGCGCAGCCGACCAGGGCGTACCGGCCAGTGGCCGTGGGAAACTGATAACGGTTAAAACCGATGTGCTTGAGCTGACCATCAACACCCGTGGTGGTGATGTTGAGCAGGCACTGCTTCCGGCTTATCCGAAAGAACTGGGTGCCAGCGAGCCGTTCCAGTTACTGGAAACCACACCGCAGTTTATCTATCAGGCGCAGAGCGGCCTGACGGGTGCTAACGGTCCGGACAACCCGGCGAATGGCCCGCGTCCGCTGTATAACGTGGAAAAGATGCGTTTGTACTGGCCGACGGCCAGAACGAACTGGCGATCCTGACCTATACCGACACTGCTGGCAACACATTCACCAAAACATTCACGCTGAAACGCGGCGAATACGCGGTGAACGTAGGCTATAACGTGCAGAACGCCAGCGATAAAGCGCTGGAAGTGGCTGCCTTCGGTCAGTTGGAAGCAATCCATCAATCTGCCGTCACACCGCGATACAGGCAGCAGCAACTTTGCGCTGCATACCTTCCGCGGCGCCGCCTACTCCACGCCTGACGCGAAGTATGAGAAATACAAGTTCGACACCATTGCCGATAACGAAAAACCTGAACGTCAGTAAACAGCAACAGGTTGCAATGCTGCAACAGTATTTCGCTACCGCGTGGATCCCCACGCAACGACGGTGCGAACAACTTCTATACCAGCAACTGCGGGTACGGCGTTGCCGCCATCGGCTACAAATCGCAGCCGGTCAGCATCGCGCCGGGCCAGACCGCTACGCTGAACAGCACCCTGTGGGTGGGTCCGGAAATTCAGGACAAAATGGCAGCCGCTGCGCCGCACCCGGATCTGACTGTGGATTACGGTTGGTTGTGGTTCATCTCTCAGCCGCTGTTCAAACTGCTGAAATGGATCCACAGCTCGGGTAACTGGGGCTTCTCCATCATCGCGATCACCTTTATCGTGCGTGGCATCATGTACCCGCTGACCAAAGCGCAGTACACCTCATGGCGAAAATGCGTATGCTGCAGCCTGAAAATTCAGGCCATGCGTGAGCGTTTGGGTGAAGACAAGCAGCGTATGAGCCGGGGAGATGATGGCGATGTACAAAGCGGAAAAGTGAACCCGTTGGGTGGCTGTTTCCGCCATGATCCAGATGCCAATCTTCCTCGGCGCTGTACTATATGCTGATGGGCTCCGTTGAGCTGCGCCATGCGCCGTTCGCACTGTGGATCCATGACCTGTCCGCACAAGACCCGTACTACATCCTGCCGATCCTGATGGGCGTAACGATGTTCTTCATTCAGAAGATGTCGCCGACCACCGTGACCGACCCGATGCAGCAGAAGATCGCGACCTTCATGCCGGTCATCTTCACGGTGTTCTTCCTGTGGTTCCCGTCAGGTCTGGTGCTGTACTATATCGTCAGCAACCTCGGTGACCATTATTCAGCAGCAGCTGATTTACCGTGGTCTGGAGAAACGTGGTTTGCATAGCCGCGAGAAGAAAAGCTCCTGATACGCGTTAAGATTCAGACAAGGCGGTCAACTGACCGCCTTTTTTATTTTGAGGTTTCGGAAAACAAACCATGAGCCATAACGACACGATTGTCGCTGTGCACCACCGGGACGCGGTGGTGTGGGCATTCTGCGTATTTCCGGCCGCCGTGCGCGCGACGTTGCGCAGGCGGTATTAGGCAAACTGCCAAAACCGCGTTATGCCGACTATCTGCCGTTCCTCGGACGCTGATGGCGCAGCGCTGGACCAGGCATTGCGCTGTGGTTCCCCGGGCCAAACTCATTTACCGGTGAAGATGTGCTGGAACTGCAAGGCCACGGCGGTCCGGTGATCCTCGATCTGCTGTTAAAACGCATTCTGACGCTGCCGGGCTGCGTATCGCCAGACCCGGGGAGTTTCTGAGCGTGCATTTCTCAACGATAAGCTCGACTCCGGCGCAGGCGGAAGCCATCGCCGATTTGATTGACGCCAGTTCCGAGCAGGCAGCCCGATCAGCGCTGAACTCGTTGCGGGGGCGTTTTCCACCCGCGTGAATCACACCGGGTGGAAGCACTTACTCACCTGCGCATCTATGTCGAAGCTGCGATCGATTTCCCGGATGAAGAAATCGATTTTCTCCTCGGACGGAAAAATTGAAGCGCAGTTGCACAGCGTGATCGCCGATCTGGATGCCGTGCGCTAGCAGCCAAGCCGTTTGCAAAGGGAAGCAGTGATTGCCGGTCGCCCAAATGCCGGAAAATCAAGCCTGCTGAATGCGCTGGCCGGGCGGGAAGCCGCTATCGTGACCGATATCGCCGGCACCACCCGCGACGTGCTGCGCGAGCATATCCATATCGATGGTATGCCGCTGCACATTATCGACACAGCGGGTCTGCGTGAAGCCAGTGACGAAGTCGAGCGTATCGGCATCGAACGCGCGTGGCAGGAGATTGGAGGCGACCGGGTACTGTTTATGGTGGATGGCACCACCACCGACGCGGTTGACCCGGCAGAAATCTGGCCAGATTTTATTGCCCGTTTACCGGTGAAATTACCGATTACGGTGGTACGTAACAAAACTGATGTCACCGGCGAGCAGCCGTGCATGAGTGAAGTGAATAATCACTCACTTATACGACTCTCTGCACATACCGGCGAAGGCGTCGACACGCTGCGTCTTCATCTCAAACAAAGCATGTCACCAACATGGAAGGCGGGTTCCTCGCAGCGCCGTCGCCACCTGCAAGCGCTGGAAACAGCGGCAGAGCATCTGCAACAGGGTAAAGCGCAACTGTTTGGCGCATGGGCGGGCAGCTGGTAGAAGAGCTGCGCCCTGGCGCAGCAGAGCTTAAGTGATCATCACCGATGATTTACTCGGCCGTATTTTCCAGTTTCTGTATCGGTAAATAACCCCTTCCCACTGTTTCACCGAACGGCCGCTTTAGCGGCCGTTTTCCCCGCCAGCCAAATTTCGTAAAGTACGCAGGATTGGCTAAAGAAAATGTAAATATGGTCGCTTAGGACTTTTCAGATGCGAATTTCCGCATTAAAACCTATCCAGTATGGGCGATAATATTGATTATCGATTCGATTAATCCAGACCATTATCACGGAGCGAAAATGGCTACGCACTTTGCAAGAGGGATTCTTTCAGAAGGACATCTCGTCTCTACCCGACTCCCTGTAACCTGTCACGATAGCGCGCGTCAGCTCCCCCGAACACCGACGTTCGCGTTTCCTCGCGTCCAGAGCCTTACTCGCCGAAATGATGTTTATGCTCTACGGTATCAGCGAGTTGCCCGGGATCGTTATTGAAGCCAGCGGAAAACCCGCGTTTGAAGACAGCAGCCTGCCGCAGTTCTCGCTGGCCTATGCCGGAAACATGGTGGGCGTTGCGCTGACAACGGAGGGTGAATGCGGTCTGGATATGGAGCTTCAACGTGCGACACGGGGTTTCCATAACCCGCACGGACAAAAGCAACACCCGTTCACCGGCAATGAACAGTTGTGGATCAATAACCAAAACGATCCGAACGAAGCGCAAACCCAGCTTTTGACACTGCGCCAAAGCGTGATGAAGCTGATCCATCAGATGCAGGATGATCCCCGGGCAGTTACAGCTTTTACCACGGGATCCGGTCGACTTCGCGTGGCGCAACTGGCGCAAGTGGAAGTGATGTGTGATGCTGAAGACGTGTTGATTTGGTCGGTAGCCGTCGCTCCCGCCATAGAAAGTCTTAAAATCTGGGAATTTGATAGTCAAAAAGGGTGGCGTTATCTTGCCGATGTGCAAACGCGCGCCAACGATCCCGCCTCCCGCCTGATGCGATTCACCAGCTTACCTGCCGAAAAGCCCTGATCCTTAACTGATCCGTTAGCAAGGAGTCATCATGTCTGCTGAACTCAATGTTGTGACACTACTTGGGAGTCTGCGTAAAGGCTCGTTTAACGCCATGGTTGCGCGTACATTGCCCAGCCTTGCGCCTGCGGGAATGACCATCACGCCGCTGCCCTCGATTGCTGATATCCCGCTGTATGACGCCGATATACAACAGGAAGAGGGATTTCCGCAGAGCCGGAAGCCATTGCACAAATCCGTGCGGCGATGACGTGGTCATCGTGACCCCGGAATACAACTACTCGGTGCCGGGTGGCCTGAAGAACGCCATCGACTGGTTATCCCGCTTGCCGGAACAGCCGCTCGCCGGTAAACCGGTATTGATTCAAACCAGTTCAATGGGCGCAATCGGCGGCGCAGCGCAGTATCATCTGCGTCAGATCCTCGTCTTTCTCGATGCAATGGTGATGAATAAGCCTGAGTTTTGCGGGCGGTAATTCAGAGCAAAGTGGATCAGCAAACGGGAGAAGTGGTTGATCAAAGCACGCGTGATCACCTGAGCGGGCAGCTTACCGCTTTTGGAGAGTACATCCAGCGCGTTAAACGGTAATCGGTTTTCCCTCTCCCTTACCGGGAGAGGGAAACGCAGATTAATGCGCGTCGATAAAGACGATTTTCAGCAAGAACAGCAGTGCGACCACAATGACGCACGGGCTGAGATCGCGCAGGCGACCCGTCCCGATTTTCATCACGCAGTAAGAGATAAAGCCCAGCGCGATGCCTTCGGTAATGGAGAAGCTGAACGGCATC
This sequence comes from Enterobacter sp. EA-1, assembly GCA_002886105.1. Taxonomy (GTDB): domain Bacteria; phylum Pseudomonadota; class Gammaproteobacteria; order Enterobacterales; family Enterobacteriaceae. The sequence continues at coordinate 5,139,521 of CP025776.1, read as the reverse complement.
ATCACCGCAGTGATAAACGCCGGCACCGCTTCTGTCAGGTCTTCCCACTTCACACGCGCCGAGGGCTGGATGTCATCAGCACACCTACGTAGATCAGCGCACCCGCAGCGGCGTAGCCCGGCACCATCCCGCCAGCGGCGACAGGAAGATCACCAGCAGGAACAACAAGCCCACCAGACGGCAGCGACCACCGACGGACACGCCGGAAGAAGACTCAATATACGCCGTAACAGAAGACGTTCCGATAAAGGCCCCGGTAACGGACGAGATACTGTCAACGTACAGCGCCTGTTTCATGCGCGGAAACTTACCGTTTTCGTCCACCAGCCCGGCTTTATCGGTAACGCCAATCAGCGTACCGGAGGAGTCGAACAGGTTCACCAGCATAAACGAGAAGATCACGCCAGCCAGACCAATATTAAACGAACCGGCCAAATCCACGTTACCCACTACGGTGGCCACGCTCGGCGGTGCGGAAACAATACCGTGATACTGCACATCACCCAGCAACCAGCCCAGCAGTGTGGTCACCACAGAAACCAGTACTGCGGCGTGAATGTTACGAGATGCCAGAATCGCAATGATGAAGAAACCGAGAACGCCCAGCAGAACGCTGTGGGAAGTCAGGTTGCCGATGCTTACCAGCGTTTCTTTGTTCGCGACGATGACGCCGGCGTTTTTCAGGCCCATCATGCCAATAAACAAACCGATGCCGCTGGTGATCCCCACACGCAGGCTCACCGGAATATTGGCAATCATCCAGTAACGGACGCGGAAAATGGTCAGCAGCAACAGGCCAACCGCCCCCCAGAAAATAGCACCCATACCGATTTGCTGACAATCCCATCGCGCCAACCACCACAAACGCGAAGAAGGCGTTCAGGCCCATTGCCGGCGCCGAGGGCAACCGGCAGGTTGGCAACCAGCCCCATCAGGATGCTACCAAACGCAGCAATCAGACAGGTGGTAACAAATACTGCGCTGGTGTCCATCCCGGCGACGCCCAAAATCTGCGGGTTAACAAAGACGATATACACCATCGTCAAAACGTTGTGAAACCGGCGATCACTTCGGTGCGTGCCGATGTGCCGTGTTCGCGCAGTTTAAACACGCGGTCACAAACAACCCCCGGCCCGATGCGGGTAGTGTGTTGTTGGCTCATTATCAATTTCCGGAATAGGAGGGAAAATTCGTCGCTATCCTATACCAAAATGAGACAATGTTGACGGTTATCACACTTTTTTCATTGAATTTGCTTATACGGCAACGATTGCGTCCCGCTATCTGCGTTAAGTAAACGTTAAACTTGCAATAAAACAGGAAACGGCATGTCCCACATTGAAGCGGTATTTTTGACTGTGACGGCACCGTCGACAGTGAAGTAATTTGCTCGCGCTTATGTGCATATGTTTAAAGAATTTGGCATCACGCTGGCGTTAGACGAGGTCTTTAAGCGCTTTAAAGGCATGAAGGCTGTACGAAATTATTGATGTCATCAGCGCTGAATATGGCGTGGCGCTGGCGAAAACCGCGCTGGAGCCGGTGTATCGTGATGAGGTCGCGCGTCTGTTTGACGCCGAACTGGAAGTGATTGCCGGAGCGGGCGCACTGCTGGATGCGGTTAGCGTGCCAATGTGCGTGGTCTCCAACGGCCCGGTCAGCAAAATGCAGCACTCGTTAGGCAAACTGGGTCTGTTGCACCACTTTCCGGACACGCTGTTCAGCGGTTATGACATCCAGCGCTGGAAGCCCGATCCGGCGTTAATGTACCATGCGGCAAAAGCGCTGAATGTTAATCCGGTAAACTGTATTCTGGTGGACGACTCCACTGCCGGAGCAATAACCAGGTATTGCGGCGGGTATGGAAGCGTTTTACTTCGTGCCGACTAACCAACCCATCGATCACCCGAAAGTGACTACGTTCACTGACGAAGCGCAGTTGCTGCCAGAGCTGTGGCGCGCACGCGGGTGGCATGTTACGCGTTAACCCAAACCACTAAACAGGACGTTTTTATGGCACAGGCAACCGACCGCTTCCGGTCTTTAAATACCACCCACATCCCCGACACGGGGTGTTTTCTGATGACAAAACGGTCACCTGCGCCTGCTGTCAGCAGCCGACCGGGATTTATTACACCAATCCGTTCTACACCACCGAAGAGATCGATTACCTTTGCCCGTGGTGCATTGCGGATGGCGCAGCCGCGCAAAAGTTTGGCGGCAGTTTTCAGGACGAATCCAGTGTTGATGGCGTTGAAGCGGAATACGACAACGACGGCGAATTCACCGGTTTCAAAAATCCACCGGCCGGAAGACCGTCTCGTTGAACTGACGGAACGCACGCCGGGTTACTGCGGCTGGCAACAGGAGTACTGGTTGGCGCACCGCAACGACTGCGCTTTTGTGGGTTACGTCGGCTGGAAAGAAATTGCCGATAAACTCGATCAGTTTGCCGACCTGAAAGCCGACTGCAATGCGTTTGGCATGGACTACGAGAAACTGCCTGAATACCTTCTCGATGGTGGTGACTGCCGGGGTTACCTCTTCCGCTGCCTGCATTGCGGAAAACTACGCCTGTGGGCGGATTTCTCCTGACTGAGTGCCTGAGGAGCATATGATGCCTGAGTTACTTGCGCGCTACCGGGCGCGCTTCGGCCGGGGATGCCGTGGGCACCACCGTTGAATTTAGCTCGAAAGATAGTTTTCCCCGGTAACGGATATGGTGGGCGGCGGCCCGTTTCACCTACAGGCCGGGCGGATACGATGATACGTCCATGGCCCAGCTCGGCGGAAAGCCTGACGACCTGCCGGGGTTTTGATGCCAGAGATCAGATGAACCGTTATCTCAACTGGTGGAAGTGGGGCTATTACAGTTCCACAGGCCACTGTTTTGATATCGGTATGACCGTTGCAAGGGCGCTGCAAAAATTCGCCAGCGATGGCGAACCGTTTGCCGGATCCAGCGATCCGCGCACGGCCGGAAACGGTTCGTTGATGCGTCTTGCCCCTGTTGTGCTGTGGTATTTTCCGGATGCGCCGCAGGCGCTGGAATGCCGAAGCCTCCTCGCGCACCACCCATGCTGCCCCGGAAGCTGTCGCCAGTTGCCGCTTGTTCGCACAGATGCTGATCAATGCGCTGAGCGGTATGAGCAAACAGGAGATCCCCGGCGAATATCCCGCAACTGCCGCAGCAAGAAAAGCTGCGCCACATTGCAGAAGGCCGCTATTTGCAGAAAACGCGAGCGGAGATCCCGGGTACCGGCTATTGCGTACAGAGCCTCGGGAAGCCGCGCTCTGGTGTTTCGCAAAGGGCTGTGATTTTGAGGAAACGATTCTGCTGGCCACTAATCTTGGCGACGATGCCGATACCACGGCCGCGATTGTCGGGCAGTTAGCCGGCGCGTATTACGGCGTGAACGGTATTCCGCAACGCTGGCGCGATAAACTGTGGCAGTACGAGGATATCGATAATCTGGCGAGAAAACTGCTGGTGAAATCAGCCTGAAACACTCACCCCCTCCGTTGCGAGGGGGTGATATTGCAGCCTTACTCTTTCGGATCTTTCCCGGCAAGCAGCTTATCCAGCTCATCGCCGCCAACATGACGGAAATCCTGTCCCTTCACGAAGTAGAAAATGTATTCGCAAATATTCTGGCAGCGATCGCCAATACGCTCGATAGAACGGGCGCAGAACAGAGCGGTCAGTACGCTCGGGATGGTGCGGGAATCTTCCATCATGTAGGTCATTAACTGACGCACGATGCCTTCGTATTCCTGATCCACTTTTTTTATCTTCGCGGTAGATACGCACGGCTTCATCCAGATCCATGCGGGCGAAGGCATCCAGCACATCATGCAGCATTTGCACGGTGTGGCGGCCCAACGACTCCAGACTCACCAGCAAAGGCTGGTGCTGCTGCGAAAACTTCTCCAGCGCAGTACGGCAGATTTTATCCGCCACGTCGCCAATACGTTCCAGCTCAGCAATGGTTTTGATGATTGCCATCACCAGACGCAGGTCGCTCGCCGTAGGCTGGCGTTTGGCAATAATACGCACGCAGGCTTCATCGATGGTCACTTCCATCATGTTGACCTGTTTATCACCTTCGACAACGCGCTTTGCCAGCTCACTGTCTGTGCATCGCGGTGATCGCATCAGAAAGCTGCTGCTCCACCATCCCACCCATGGTCATTACCTGAGTGCGAATACTTTCCAGTTCAGCGTTGAACTGCCCGGAGATATGTTTGTTAAGGTTGAGGTTGTCCATGGTTCAACTCCAAATGCCCGACAGATTTCACGTTAAAACAAGGCTGTTACACCTTTGCGGTTCGGGCATATCAACGTAGCGCCCGGTAATATAGTCTTCGGTTTGTTTCTTTTCGGCTTGGTGAATCTCGTATTGCTGAACTCAATCAGTTCACCGAGGTACATAAACGCCGTATAACGCGCAGCCTGCATGTTGGGTGACGATCCGACAATGAATCCTCTTTAAGCTCAGTGATCAGCTCTTCAATGCGCCCTGTTGAAATCGGGGTCAAGGGGCTGAACAAGGCTCATCCAGCAACAGCACTTCCGGGCGAATGGCGATACCGCGCGCAATGCACAGACGCTGCTGTTGACCACCGGAGAGAGAGTACCCGCTCTGGTGCAGTTTATCCTTGGTTTCATTCCATAATGCGGCTTTGGTCAAAGCCCACTGCACGCGTTCGTCCATATCGGCGCGGGAGAGCTTTTCAAACAGGCGCACGCCAAAAGCGATATTGTCGTAAATCGACATCGGGAACGGCGTCGGTTTCTGGAACACCATGCCCACTTTGCACGCAACAGCGCGATATCCTCGGGTATTGGTGAGGATGTTGTCGCCATCCAGCAGGATTTCGCCTTCGGCGCGCTGATCCGGATAGAGTTCAAACATCTTGTTAAAAGTACGCAACAGCGTGGATTTGCCGCAGCCTGACGGCCCGATAAACGCCGTCACCTGATTTTTAGCGATATCCGGGCTGATGTTTTTCAGTGCATGGAATTTGCCGTAATAGAAGTTCAAATCGCGAACCTGAATTTTGCCCGGCGTCGTATCAACCATACTCATTTATCTCTTTCCTCAACTCGACGCCGCTTATCGCCGCGTCGCAAAAATTAACCAAATGTTTACTCTTCGCGAAAATGACGCGCGCCAGAATATTCAGCAACAGTACACAGAGAGTGATAATCAGTACCCCGGCCCAGTGGCCAGTTCTTGCCATTCGGCAAACGGGCTCATGGCGAATTTGAAAATCGTCACCGGCAGGTTAGCAATAGGCTGCATCATGTCGGTGCTCAGAACTGGTTAGAGCGCAGTAAACAGCAGCGGCGCGGTCTCACCCGCAATACGCGCAACCGCCAGCAGCACACCGGTCATAATCCCGGAGACGGAGGCTTTCAGGGTAATCGCTGCGATCATCTTCCATTTTGGCGTTCCCAGCGCATACGCCGCTTCACGCAAGCTATCCGGCACCAGTTTCAGCATGTTTTCCGTGGTACGGATAACGATTGGCACCTGCAACAGCGCCAGCGCGATCACGCCTGCCCAGCCGGAGAAGTGCTGCATTTGCGCGACCACAATGGTGTAAACAAACAGCCCCACCACAATAGAAGGCGCAGATAACAGGATATCGTTGATAAAGCGGATCACTTCGGCGAGCAGCGACTTACGGCCATACTCGGCCAGATAAATCCCCGCCATAATGCCCAGCGGCGTACCGATGACGGTTGCCCACAGGATCAGCAGACTGCCGCTGCCAGCGTTCAACCACCCGCCGTATTCGGCGGCGGCGTCATTTCAGTGAACAGCGCCAAAGACATGCCATCAAAGCCGCGTGATACGGTAGAAAACAGGATCCAGACCAGCCAGAACAGACCAAAACCATGGTCGCCATCGACAGCGTCAGAGCTATACGGTTTTTCATGCGACGACGCGCCTGCATTTTGCGGCGCGATTCGGCTAACTGCACCGTGCTTTGCATTTCCAGCGTTGCCATCAGCGCGCCCCCTCGTTTTTCGCCAGTCGCAGGATCATCACTTTAGAAATGGCCAGCACGATAAAGGTGATCACAAACAGGATCAGCCCCAACTCCATCAGCGCGGCAACATGCAGACCGGATTCCGCTTCGGCGAATTCGTTCGCCAGCGCGGAAGTGATACTGTTGCCCGGCATAAACAGCGAAGCGCTATCGAGCTGGTAGGTGTTACCGATGATAAAGGTTACCGCCATGGTTTCACCCAGTGCGCGGCCCAGACCCAGCATAACGCCGCCAATCACTCCGTTTTTTGTGAACGGCAGTACGATGCGCCAGATCACTTCCCGGTGTGGTGCAGCCAATGCCGTACGCCGACTCTTTCATCATCACCGGCGTTTGTTCAAACACATCGCGCATAACCGCCGCAATGTAAGGAATAATCATGATCGCGAGGATCACCCCGGCAGCCAGAATGCCAATACCGAACGCCGGGCCTTCAAACAGGGCGCCAACAAACGGGATACTGGAGAGCACATTGCCCACCGGCTCCACGGAAATAGGTGGCGAACAGCGGAGCGAAGATAAACAAGCCCCACATGCCATAGACGATACTGGGGATGGCCGCCAGCAGCTCAATCGCGATACCCAGCGGGCGCTTGAGCCAGTTTGGCGCCAGCTCGGTCAAAAACAGCGCGATGCCGAAACTCACCGGAACCGCGATCAGCAGCGCGATAACCGAGGTGACAATAGTGCCGTAAATAGGTACCAGCGCACCGTAAATGTCATTCAGACATCCCACTCTTTGGTCCACAAGAATGAGAAACCAAACTTCTGAATGCTTGGCCGGGCGGAGAAAATCAGAGACACAATAATGCCGCTGAGCAGCAATAACACAATCAGCGCAGCCAGTCTTACCAGTGCGCTGAAAATCATGTCGCCTTTTTTTCCCGGAGGGTTAAATGCCGGCTTGGTTGCAGCCATAAATTACTCTTCAGTTTAACGTCTTACGAATTTGCCCGCAGGCGCATGCTTGTGCTTACGGGCCTACAGAGAATCTGTAAGGCGAGTGGGTGTAAGCGCCACTCGCCATATTCTTCTCAATAATCTGCAATTAGTACAGCGCTTTACCGCTGCTGTCTTTCACATTCGCTTTCCATGCAGCGCGAACCTGGAGTCACAACGCTTTCCGGAAGCGTAGCGTAGTCGAGTTCGTTAGCTTGTTTGCCGCCTTTTGTAAGCCCAGTCGAAGAATTTCAGGACTTCAGCGCCTTGCTCCGGTTTAGCCTGCTCTTTATGCACCAGAATGAAGGTGGTGGAGGTGATTGGCCACACATCCGCGCCTTTTTTTCAGGTCCGAGCAAAAGGATTTGCTGACTCAGTCGATATTTTCGCGGCGAGAAGTTGGTTTCAGTCGGGCTAACCGCTTTACCATCTGCAGACAGCAGTTTAGGTGTACAGTTGTTCTGCTTAGCGTAAGCATATTCAACATAACCAATGGAACCCGGCAGACGCTGTACGAATGCAGCGATACCGTCGTTACCTTTGCCACCCAGACCGGTCGGCCAGTTAACAGTGGAGCCAGAACCTACTTTGGATTTCCACTCTTCGTTGACTTTCGCGGTGTAGCTGAAGACGAAAGAGGTGCCGGAACCATCAGCGCGACGCACAACAGCGATGTTCTGCGCAGGCAGTTTCAGGCCGGGGGTTGAGTTTCGCAATCTGCGTCATCCCATTTTTTGATGTTGCCCGGGGTAGATATCGCCCAGCGTTTTACCATCCAGAACCAGCTCGCCGGATTTAATGCCCGGGACGTTGATAGCCAGTACGATACCGCCGATTACGGTCGGGAACTGGAACAGGCCTTCCTGACAGTTTGTCATCAGCCAGCGGGGCGTCGGAAGCACCGAAATCAACCGTTTTAGCCGTAATTTGTTTCACGCCGCCAGAAGAACCGATACGGTAGTTAATCTTATTACCCGTTTCTTTCTGGTAGGTATCAGCCCATTTGGCATACAGGGAAAGTTGCAAGCACCGGTCAGGCTTGCGGCATTGGCAAAAGCGCTCAGAGATAAGGTCGGGCGACAACAGTTGCGACAGTGGTACGCATAACGTTCTGTCTCCTGCAAGATTCGTAAATCGTTGTTTGAGTTTGCTACTCAGACAAGGACACTTTGATGACATGCAATGTGATTGTTACTGTTTAATGACAGCCAAGAAATATCATTGCTGAATTATTAAAAAATCATTATAAATCAATACAATAAAACTCATTCACCACATCTTCATTACACGCATATTTTCTTTTATGACAATCCAAACGTAGCTGAAAATCAGGATTTGTCATAAAGCGTTTCCAGAAAAAACGCAATTATCTCGCCCCCAGCCCACGATCCCTTTCCCATTGATTTAGCAATCATCCGCCACCGGCGAGCAAGGGCTACCGAACAGGTAGCAGACAAGCCTCTGGTTTCGTATTTATATAGCTACGAAGTCGGACCATTGTTGATGCAACATAGTAAACCCTAAGGAATGATGATGATTAAATCAGTTGCTGTCGCTATCGGATTCGTTTCTTCCTGCTACATACGGCCATGCCGCCGACAGGCCCGTATCTCTTGGCTCCTCCGGTTATCAGTCTGATTCGGTGATGGTTTTGCAGGGCACAGAACATGACGGGTAACGCAACTATCGTCCCATCGGATTACCTGAGCGTAAACTCAGAAACATTCAAGAGGATGTGCCAAAACAAAAGAAGACATCAGCTGATATGAAAAAAACGCTCTCGGAAATGGGGCGGGACAGAAAACCTGCAAAGACGCAATGATGAATTAAGCCGTAAAGTTGATGACATGCAACGCAGCATCAGTTCGCTGGAAAACAAGCTGATCTCAGCCGTAGGGTGAAATAAGTCAGGAGAGGTTGCCATCGGGCAACCTCTTTTTACGCGGCTAACTGCCGGGCGCTTGCTGTTTATCAAACATAAACAGAATGTGTTGATCGTCCAGATACTTAATATCCACTTTATTGCCTTTCTGTATTTTTGATGCGTTAAAGGCAGAAATGGTCTCTTTCCCCTCCACGGAACGGGTGGCCGCCCCTTCCGGCACCGCGAGCCGATATTTGATGTTAATGGTGCCATTGTCTGATGTAGCTGACCTCTTCGACGGTGGCCTGCACCACGGCCCTGCGTCTGGATCTTATGGTCACGGTTAAACAGATAGACGATATAAACCATACCGACACTACCGAAAAAATGATAACAAACTTCATTTAATCAATCCCTTACATAAACACGTTAAGCCAGACGAGGCCATCACCTGACCGTATTGCATCGTAAACGCCACCCGGCCCTCGCTGGAGGCTAAATCAAAAGCCGACTTGTCGAACTTCAGATTGGTTAATCCTACCTTGCTGATCGGTAGCCGTAAACGACGCGCCCTCGGTGACCACCTTCAGGGCGGTAAAATCAAAAGAAAACAGGGAAACCGTCTCTTTATGGTCTTTATATTCAAGCGCTTGTGGCGTTTTTAATGCACCTTTTCATCACTCGCAATGGTGATCAGTTTGGGGGAAGAGATTGTCGCGCCCTGCGCTATTTTCTGGAGTCCACGCCCCTTCGATGGTTGTGATGTTATTGCCGGTGATCGTTTGGCTCAGGTTTTGCGAAATCGTCTCTTGTCGGGAGCTAATAAATGACGACGTTATCAAAGGTATAGCTCACCAGACCGGTAATATGCTGCGATGAGGTCCCGTCAATATCCTCCGTGCGGTTGCCTTTTACCGTCACCATTTCACCACCGCTGGTTACCCGCATCACGGCCCGTAGTGGTTTCTCCATTGCCCACCGTTCTGGTCTCTTTATCCGTCACTTCCGTGGTGCGCGTCGTGGTATTTGAAGCCTGCGCGTTTTGTCACCTCATCATCAAGCTCACCCAATACGGTCAGGCTGGTTACCGTCGACCGTAACTACCTGATTATTTTCGACCGAGACATTCATGTCCTTTTCCGTGCAAATCCACGCGTTCGGAACCGAGTTTATCTTCAAACAGCAAATAGCTGGCGTTGTCGCAATTCCCGGTTTTCCGAGCGCGTCATAAACCCCATTACCGTTGCGGCAGGCGGCGGTGCCCGGGGGCGGCATATTCGCCTCATTATACACGCGCCCGGTCACTCATCGGTCGATCGGGATCGCCGTTGATAAAATCAATCACCACTTCATCGCCAACGCGCGGGATCTGAACGCCACCGATCCCTGACCGGCCCATGCACTGGATACACGCACCCAACAGGAGCTGGTTTCATCGCTTTTCCCCAGCCTGTCCCAGTGGAATTTCACTTTTACCCGCCCATGTTTGTCGGTCCAGATCGGTTCCCCCTCAGGGCCTACCACGAGCGGTTTGTGGGCCATATGTTCGCGGCGGGCAGTTTTGCTCCGGTCGCGAGAAGCCGGATCACGCTAAAGCTAATCAACCGGGAACTGTCACCCTCATCACCGCTGGCATAGCGGTTTTCTTCCAACTGCAACCCGGGTTTTTGTCACCCAGATAGCGGCCATTATCCTGCGTAAAAGGGGCGTTAATGAGGCTGAAAGGTATGCCCGGGCGCAATGCCGATCGCGGTGGCTGTTCCCGTGGTCTGCTGGTGATCAACCTGCCAGCGTTCCTGTTTGATGCGGGCATAATATTCCCCGTCGTTTTGCTCAACAAAACGCCCCGGCCATTCATACACATCAATACGGCGGGCGACGGCAGGGTTCTGGCGTGCACCGGAAAAGCCGGGGCATTCGGTTTACGGAAGTCGTAGTCCTCGGTACTGAAAATACCCGGCGTGACGCGATCTTCCATCGACCACTGACTAATGCCTTCAACATCCGCCACGCCGCCAGCCGGGGGTCTGTACATAGGAGATGACGTCATAACCTGCTGCCGCAGAAACGCAGAACCGGCGTCGGTGAGCACCAGCGTATGGCTATCAGCTGTGTGGCGAAAATACCGGGGAGATGCCTTCCAGCTCCATCAAGCGTCGGATGAAATCCGAGGGCTGCTTTCCTGATACTGCACGCAATACTCCCAGATTCGATAACTGGCTGTGAGCTGATTATCCAGCTTCACCCCATGTTCCGTCAGCAGGGTCTGGACGATTTGCGGAACCGTCTGCGCCTGAAAAATACGCATATTTCGCTCCAGCCGCATCGGCCAGAGATCCGACTCAACGGTGAGCTGATAAGCCGCGTAACGCTGCCCGGAAAGCTCGACGGATGCAACCGCCACGCTGGTGGCTTTTCCGTTGAGATAACGCGTTGCAAGCACGCCCTCGCCCGGTATTTCAACGCTGACGGATTGCCCCAATATCTGGCTTCTGTCTGTTCGGGCATCTTCCCCCGAGTACAGTGAGCTGATATTCAAAGGGTTCAGAGAGGGATTCACTGCCGGCCATTTTCCAGAAAAGCAGTCCGGCGCGGCAGTAAGTTTGACGGTTATGCGGGAAGACATTGCTCATCTCCGGGCAGGTTCAACGGTAGGCGAAACACAGGAGCGGCAAGTGCTCCAGCAGAGATAGCCAATACGGAACATTCCGCACAATGTCTGATTCCGTAGGCTCCATGAAAAAATCCGGTCTTTTTAAAAGCATGACCGGATTTGTTTACAGTACGGTTAAACCGCAGGCCGTAACGGCGTCAGCGCCGCATTATCGGATTATTCTACTGTGACGGATTTCGCCAGTTACGCGGCTGGTCAACGTCAGTGCCTTTGATCAACGCAACGTGGTACGCCAGCAATTGCAGCGGCACGGTGTAGAAAATCGGCGCGATCATCTCTTCAACATGCGGCATCTCAATGATATGCAGGTTGTCACTGCTGGTGAAACCGGCATCCTGATCGGCAAAGACATACAGCACGCCGCCGCGAGCCCGGACTTCTTCAATATTGGATTTCAGTTTTTCCAACAGTTCGTTGTTTGGCGCAACCACAATCACCGGCATATCGGCATCAATCAGCGCCAGAGGGCCATGTTTCAGTTCGCCCGCCGCATACGCTTCTGCGTGGATATAGGAGAGATCTCTTTCAGTTTCAGCGCGCCTTCCAGCGCAATCGGATACTGATCGCCACGCCCGTGAACAGCGCATGGTGTTTGTCGGAGAAATCCTCCGCCAGCGCTTCAATGCGTTTATCCTGCGACAGCATCTGCTCAATACGGCTCGGCAGCGCCTGCAGACCATGAACGATGTCGTGCTCGATAGACGCATCCAGCCCTTTCAGGCGGCTCAGTTTCGCCACCAGCAGCAGCAGAACCGTGAGCTGTGTGGTGAAAGCCTTGGTGGATGCTACGCCAATTTCAGTGCCGGCATTGGTCATCATCGCCGGGTTGGATTCACGCACCAGTGATGAACCCGGAACGTTACAAATCGCCAGCGAACCAAGGTAGCCCAGCTCTTTCGACAGGCGCAGCGCAGCCAGCGTATCCGCCGTCTCGCCGGACTGGGAAAGGGTGATCATCAGGCTGTTGCGACGCACCGCCGATTTGCGGTAGCGGAATTCAGAGGCGATTTCCACATCGCACGGCACACCGGCCAGCGCTTCCAAACCAGTAACGGGAGACCATACCGGAGTTATAGGAGGTTCCGCAGGCAACGATCTGGATATGTTCAACTTTCGACAACAGTTCGTTGGCATTCGCCCCCAGTTCGCTCAAATCCACTTCGCCGTGGCTGATACGACCGGTCAGGGTATTTTTTAATGGCGTTCGGCTGTTCAAAGATCTCTTTCTGCATGTAGTGACGATAAATGCCTTTATCGCCCGCATCGTATTGCAGACTGGATTCAATATCCGGGCGTTTCACCTGCGCGCCTGATTTATCGAAACAACAACCGTACGACGGGTTACTTCTGCGATATCCCCCTCTTCCGAGGAAGATAAAGCGACGGGTCACGGGCAGGAGCGCCAATTGGTCGGAGGCAATAAAGTTTTCCCCCATACCGAGGGCCGATAACCAGCGGGCTACCGGAGCGTGCGGCCAGCAGCGTACTGGGATCGGGTATCCATGATCACCGTGCCGTATGCACCGCGCAGCTGCGGAATAGCGCGCAGTACAGCCTCGCGCAGGGTGCCGCCCTGCTCCAGTTCCCAGTGCACCGGGTGTGCGATCGGTCAGTTTCAGACACAAACACATACCCGCGCGCTTTTAACACTTCACGCAGCGGTTCGTGGTTCTCGATGATGCCGTTATGCACCACGACAATATGGTCTGAAACATGCGGATGCGCGTTGCCTTCAGAAGGTTCACCGTGGGTCGCCCAGCGCGTGTGAGCAATACCTGTCCCACCGTGCAACGGGTGTTCTTCCGCTGCCTGAGAGAGCATCTGCACTTTACCGAGACGACGCAGGCGGGTCATGTGACCTTCTGCATCGACTACTGCCAGACCGGCAGAGTCATATCCACGGTATTCCAGACGACGTAAACCTTCGAGAAGGATTTCTGCACACGCGCGCGACTGCGCCAACAATTCCACACATATTTTTAGATTCCGATTTTGGCATGACGCCTTTTGTTGTCGGTCAACCTGTATCCGTTTCCCGGACGCTGAGCCTTGTAGAGTGGGGTTATTTTTATAGGTACTGCTTTGCGGGCGGAGGAATTATCTTTCCCTCATCCCTGGATGCTTGCCGGATGGCGCTACGCTCATCCGCGCATGGAAATAGGGGTTATTTCTTCTTCACCGGGCGACGCCAGCTCCGGTTTCTGCACCTGCGGCACGCGGCTTAACACCAGTTCATTTTCGCCCACGTTGCGCGTGACCGTCGTGCCTGCCGCAATGGTAGCGCCTTTGGCCACCGTAACCGGTGCCACTAACTGCGTGTCAGAGCCGACGAACACATCATCGCCAATCACGGTTTTGTGCTTATTTGCACCGTCGTAGTTGCAGGTGATTGTCCCGGCGCCGATATTCACGTTATCGCCAATGTCCGCGTCGCCGGTGGTCAGATGACCCGCTTTAGAACCTTTACCCAGACGCGCCTTTTCATTTCAACGAAGTTGCCAACATGCGCGCCGGCCAGCAGTTCAGCGCCCGGGCGTAAACGCGCGAAGGGACCGATGGTGCACGCCGCTTCCAGCCGGGCATCTTCCACGACGCTGTAAGGACTGATTTCGCAATCATCGCCAATTTCGCTGTTTTTAATCACGCTGCCTGCGCCAATCTTCACGCGATGGCCGAGTTTGACGCGCCCTTCAATAATGACGTTAGCATCGATCTCCACATCCCGCCCGTGCTCCAGCGCGCCGCGCAGATCGAAGCGCGCCGGATCGCGCAGCATAACGCCCGCCAGCAGCAGCCGCTCAGCCTGTTCAGCCTGATAAGCACGCTCCAGACGCGACAACTGCAGACGGTTGTTTACCCCTTCCACTTCGCTCAGGCGTTGCGGATGAACGGCGGTAATTTCACGCCCTTCCGGTGGGCAAAACCGATGATGTCGGTGATGTAGAATTCACCCTGAGCATTGTTGTTGGTGAGTTGACTGGAGCCAGCGCTTCAGATCGCCGCCGTTGGCGACCAGAATGCCTGTGTTGATTTCCTCGGATTTGACGCTGAGCTTCGCTGGCGTCTTTCTGCTCGATAATTCCGGTAATCACGCCATTTTCACGCGTAATCCGGCCATAACCGGTAGGATCGTCGAGTTTCACCGTCAACAACCCAATACCGCCCTGCGGTTTGGCCTCATGCAGGCGTTGCAGCGTATCAACGGAAATCAGCGGAACATCGCCATAGAGCATCAAAATGTCTTCGTCATCGGCGAAGAACGGAGCGGCCTGCTGCATCGCATGGCCGGTGCCCAGTTGCTCGGCTTGCAGCACCCAGTTGAGTTTATCGTCGCGCAGCGTGTCTTTCAGCAGATCGCCGCCATGACCATAAACCAGATGAACGTTATTTGCGCCAAGATTTTTAGCAGCATCAATGACATGCTGGACCATCGACTTCCCTGCAAGGGTATGCAGCACTTTCGGGAGATCGGAATACATGCGTGTGCCTTTGCCCGCGGCAAGGATCACCACACTCATTTTTGTGTTCAACATACGCGTCCTGACTGTCATTTGAGTGAGAAGTTAAACTCTTTAGCGTTGAAAATACTACATATTTTGCAGCATGAAATGGAGTGTTGCTGAAACGCTCAACATCCACCGTTACTGCGCATTTGGAGGCTATTTTAACGGCAGAGTAAATGCGTTTGTCACTGAAAATTAGCGACGTTCCTCTCTGTCACTAATTTATACAAAGGGTTAGCTGTTTTTTTTATCCTGAATAAAGATTACGCAAAAACAAAACGCCGTTTTGATCATTAAAGAGTGTGACGCACAAAAAAGAAACAGCGTTTCATCCCCGGTAATAATGGCGGGCAATGATCAATCAGGAGCATAAAATGAATTATAAAATACCTCTCGCCTTAACCGTTTGCAGCTCACTTATCTCCGCTTCTGTACTGGCCGCACCGGCTCCTGTATGGCGGGCCATTGCTTTCGGGCAATCTACAGATGTGAATTTTTCTTCTAACGTTCTGCCGGAAAAGGTAGGCGTTAATGATGTGACTATCGATGGCAAGACACTTTCCGTTGCGGACCGTGCCGATCTTTCCAAACCCGTCACACTCGAAAGCCGTGGCGGTAAAATTGCGAACTCTCATGATGGCCTGACCTACTTTTACACCACCCTGCCTACCGGCGAAAATTTTTGTCTTGCAGGCCACCGTCACCGTAGACCAATTCGGCCCGGAAAATGGTGCCAAACCGGCGGCGCAAGAAGGGGCTGGCTTACTGGTTCGCGATGTTATCGGCAACCCGCGCCAACAGCCGCTGAAAGAGGGATATGAGGAGTTCCCGGCGGCATCCAATATGGTGATGAACGCCATCATGACGCAGGATAAGAAAGATCATTTCCGCGTGAAAATGCAGGCGATCGCCCGCGAAGGGATCAGCCACCCATGGGGTGACGCGGGTGCAGCAATCACTAAAAAAAGTTACCGGAAGAGGTGGATCTTCGCCAGACCCCCACCTTCCGCTTAAAACTCGAGCGTACCAATGACGGGTTTATTAGCGCATGGGCGCCCCGGAAGCGATAAATGGGTAAGCCAGACAATCCCTCATGCTGATTTGATTTCGGTACAGAACAGCGAGCAGTATTACGTTGGTTTCTTTGCCTCACGTAATGCCAAAATCACTGTCTCCGACGCCTCTCTGACCACCAGCAAAGCCCGGACCGTGGCATCCAAACCGGCAGGCCAAACCGTTGCCTGTTGTTGTGCAGATAGCCTCGCCTGCGCAAAGTATCAGCGAAAAATACACCGTTCAGGCACGCGCCAACTATGATGGTCTGTTTACTGTGCGGCAAAACGAAGTGGTGATCGGTAATGATAAACCCGTACAAGCGGGTGAAATGTACACACTCCCCACTACGCTTTCAGGTGACACATCAGCGTTTGTGTTGACCTTTACCCCCACCAGCGGCGATGACAAAACCCCGGTTACACAGACAATAAACGTAGAGAGAGCAACCGCAACAACCGCTGCAACAATCCATGTCGCAGCCGACGGAAAAACGGATGGTGAAGGTACGGCGGCCTCACCGCTGGATTTAGCCACCGCCATCAATTTGCTGCCACCGGCGGCACCGAGCACTGAAAGCGGGGGATTATGCGCGAACAGAAATCCCGCTTACCGCCAGCGGATTGCAGGGGAAACTGAAGACGCTTCCAAGCCGACGGCAAAGTGGTTATTCACGGGTTACTGTTGGATGCCAGCTACTGGCATATCAAGGGAATTGAAATCACAGACAAGAGCTTGCGCGTGCAGGGCAGTCACAACCTGATTGAAAAAGTAGTCGCGTAATGATGATACCGGTATTCAAATTTCTTCGCCGGAAAATATTGGTCGTCCATTATGGGCGAGCAACAACCGCGTGATCGATTCCGGAGTCCGGGGTAATGAAGATCCGGGGAAAATAAACGCCGACGGTTTTGCCGTAAAAATGCGTGTAGGTGAGGGGAATAAACTGGAAAGATGCTACTCCCACGACAACATCGACGACGGTTTTGACCTGTTCAACAAGATTGAAGATGGCGGTAACGGTGTTGTGGTGATCGAGAATTCAATTGCCAGCAATAACACCAGCAACGGTTTTAAACTGGGAG
Organism: Enterobacter sp. EA-1; assembly: GCA_002886105.1. Lineage (GTDB taxonomy): Bacteria > Pseudomonadota > Gammaproteobacteria > Enterobacterales > Enterobacteriaceae. The sequence goes on along the minus strand of CP025776.1, from coordinate 5,122,343 downwards.
GAGAAGGGCAGCCCGTTGCTCATCAGGTTCGCAACAGCAAAGCAACCGGCAACCATCTGGACGGTTTCACCGATAACTTTAACCCCGGCAAGCTGGTGGTGGAAAACAATATTGCTGCGGATAACCAACGCTTTAACTTTATCTTCCGCCCCAGTCCTTACGGTGATGCCTCCACGCAAGGCGTGTTTAAGGGTAACATTTCCGTACGCAGTAACGCCGGGCAGTATGATGATGCGGTGGTGGGGAATATTGACGCGACGAACTACTTTATCGTCAACGGCAAAAGCGTGAATACATTACAGCAAGAAGTGGACAGTAAAGCGGTGCTGGCGGAACTGAAGATATAGCCAGATGGCGCTCGCTTATCACACTACGGTAAGCGCGGCGCCACTCAGCAGGTCAGCAGATTAGTGGTTGAACGTCCCGAAAGAGATGTTCATGTTGCTGAAGAGAGCGATGATTTTGTTGATCAGTTTCATAATGGCTTCCTGATTTTGTCAGAGTTAATTTTTGTGATGAACCTCACAGAAAAGAAGTCTACGCCTCATTTTTTAACCGATCAACATTTTTGTGATGTGTGTCACAAAATAATAAAACGCGTTTTCAGTTCCATTTTTCTGAAACGCAACCATAAAAAAAGCCAGCCCTGGGGAAACCAGACTGGCTTTTTAACGTTCAAGCCGGTGTTACATCGCTTTTTTAGTCAACTCGATAACACGCAGTTTCGCGATGGCTTTCGCCAGCTCCGCAGACGCCTGAGCGTAATCCACGTCACCGTGAGAGCTCTTAATGTGCTCTTCTGCTTTACGCTTCGATTCCAGGCTCGCGCTTCGTCGAGATCCCCGGCCACGAATAGCGGTATCAGCCAGAACGGTCACGCTGCTCGGTTGCACTTCAAGAATGCCGCCGGACAGATAGATAAACTCTTCATGACCGAACTGTTTAACGATGCGGATCATACCGGTGCTTAATGGCGGTGAGCAGCGGTGCGTGCCCCGGGAAAATCCCCAGTTCACCTTCACTGCCCGTTACACCGGATTTTCTCGACCAGACCAGAGAACATCTGTTTCTCTGCGCTGACGACGTCCGGTGGTAAGTCATTGCCATATCACCCTCCGATTAAGGCGTTAAAGTTTTTTGGCTTTTTCCACTGCTTCTTCGATGGAACCAACCATGTAGAACGCCTGCTCCGGCAGGTGATCGTATTCGCCTTCCATAATGCCTTTAAAGCCACGGATGGTGTCTTTCAGGAAACGTATTTACCCGGAGAACCGGTGAACACTTCCGCTACGAAGAACGGCTGGGACAGGAAGCGCTGGATCTTACGTGCGCGTGCTACCACCAGTTTGTCTTCTTCAGACAGCTCATCCATACCGAGGATGGCGATGATGTCTTTCAGTTCCTGATAACGTTGCAGCAGAGACTGTACGCCACGCGCGGTGTCGTAGTGTTCCTGACCCACAACCAGCGGATCCAGCTGACGGCTGGTGGAGTCCAGCGGGTCAACGGCCGGGTAGATACCCAGAGACGCGATCTGACGGCTCAGTACCACGGTTGCGTCAAGGTGCGCAAAGGTGGTGGCTGGCGACGGGTCAGTCAGGTCATCCGCAGGTACGTATACCGCCTGCACGGAGGTGATAGAACCGGTTTTGGTGGAAGTGATACGTTCCTGCAGAACACCCATCTCTTCCGCCAGCGTCGGCTGGTAACCTACTGCTGAAGGCATACGACCCAGCAGTGCGGATACTTCCAGTACCGGCGAGGGTATAACGGTAGATGTTGTCGACGAACAGCAGAACGTCACGACCTTCGTCACGGAACTTCTCAGCCATGGTCAGGCCGGTCAGCGCAACGCGCAGACGGTTTCCCCGGCGGCTCGTTCATCTGGCCGTAAACCAGCGGATACTTTGTCCAGAACGTTGGAGTCCGTCATTTCGTGGTAGAAGTCGTTACCCTCACGAGTACGTTCACCCACGCCCGCAAACACAGAGTAACCGGAGTGCTCGATCGCGATGTTACGAATCAGCTCCATCATGTTTACGGTTTTACCCACGCCCGCACCACCGAACAGACCGACTTTACCGCCCTTCGCGAACGGACACATCAGGTCGATAACTTTGATGCCGGTTTCCAGCAGTTCCTGAGAGCTGGACAGCTCTTCATAGGATGGCGCTGCGCGGTGGATAGCCCAACGCTCTTCTTCACCGATGTCGCCTTTCATGTCGATCGGCTGACCGAGCACGTTCATGATACGACCCAGTGTAGCTTTACCTACCGGGACTTCGATCGGGTGCGCAAGGTCGGTAACTTCCAGACCGCGACGCAGACCGTCAGAAGAACCCATGGCGATGGTACGTACGATACCGCCGCCCAGCTGCTGCTGAACTTCCAGCACCAGCGTCTCGTTACCATTCTTAACCTCAAGAGCATCGTACACGCGCGGTACGGCATCCTGAGGGAATTCGACGTCAACTACGGCGCCGATTACCCTGGACAATTTTTCCAGTAGCCATCTTGAATCCTCTACGAATTAACTCGGGTTATACCGCGGATGCACCACCGACGATTTCGGTGAGTTCCTGAGTAATGCTGGCCTGACGAGCTTTGTTGTATACCAACTGCAGCTCTTTAATCAGGCTGCCGCCATTGTCGGTCGCGGCTTTCATCGCCACCATACGTGCGGCCTGCTCGCTGGCCGGGGTTTTCCACAACACCCTGATAAACCTGAGATTCAACGTAACGACGCAGGAGCGTATCCAGCAGCGCTTTCGGATCAGGTTCGTACAGATAATCCCGTGATTTACGCTTCAACTCTTCATCTTCTGCAGCCGGTAACGGCAGCAGTTGAGTGATGGTCGGAGCCTGAGACATGGTGTTGATAAATTTGTTGCTAACAATATAAAGCTTGTCGAGACGACCTTCGTCGTAGGCTTGCAACATGACTTTTACCGGGCCGATCAGTTCGGACAGGGAAGGGTTATCTCCCATGCCGGTTACCTGAGCGACAACGTTGCCACCTACGGAATTAAAGAAAGACACGCCTTTAGAGCCGATCATCGCGAGTTCGCTTTGAACGCCTTTATCGGACCATGCTTTCATATCCGCCAGCAGTTTTTTTGAACAGGTTAATGTTCAAACCACCGCACAGACCACGGTCGGTCGACACCACCGGTAGCCCACGCGTTTAACGTCGCGTTCTTCCGGTAAGGGTGCTTATATTCCAGATTACCGTTCGCAAGGTGACCAATCACTTTGCGCATGGTATCTGCATAAGGACGGCTGGACGCCATGCGATCCTGCGATTTACGCATTTTGGAAGCGGCGACCATCTCCATCGCTTTAGTGATCTTTTGCGTGTTCTGGACGCTTGCGATCTTACTACGTATCTCTTTTGCGCCGGCCATGAGCTTCTCCTCAATGCCTTGCGGCCTGCCCTAAGACAAGCCGCCAGACGTTACCAGGACTGGGTTGCTTTGAAGGAATCGAGGATGCCTTTCAGCTTACCTTCGATTTCGTCGTTATAGCCACCGGACTGGTTGATCTCTTGCATCAGCGGAGCGTGATCACGGTCAGCGTAAGCCAGCAGAGCGGCTTCGAAGCTACCGATTTTCGCCAGTTCCACATCTTCGAGGTAACCGCGTTCAGCCGCGAACAGCACCAGACCCTGCTGAGCAACAGACATTGGAGCGTACTGTTTTTGCTTCAGCAGTTCGGTCACTTTCTGACCGTGGCTCAGCTGTTTACGGGTTGCTTCATCCAGATCGGAAGCGAACTGAGAGAATGCCGCCAGTTCACGATACTGCGCCAGCGCGGTACGAATACCACCGGACAGTTTCTTGATGATCTTGGTCTGAGCAGCACCGCCCACACGAGATACAGAAATACCCGGGTTAACCGCCGGACGAATACCGGAGTTAAACAGGTTGGTTTCAGGAAGATCTGACCATCGGTAATAGAAATTACGTTGGTCGGAACGAACGCAGAAACGTCACCCGCCCCGGGTTTCAATGATCGGCAGCGCGGTCAGGGAACCGGTTTTACCTTTCACTTCACCTTTGGTGAAGGCTTCAACGTATTCAGCGTTAACGCGGGATGCGCGCTCCAGCAGACGAGAGTGGAGATAGAATACGTCGCCCGGGAATGCTTCACGTCCTCGGCGGACGACGGAGCAGCAGGGACACCTGACGATAAGCGACTGCCTGTTTAGACAGGTCATCGTAAACGATCAGCGCATCTTCACCGCGGTCGCGGAAGTATTCGCCCATTGCGCAACCGGCATACGGCGCCGGTATTGCAGTGCGGCAGATTCAGAAGCGGTTGCAACCACAACGATGGTATTGGACAGCGCGCCGTGCTCTTCCAGTTTACGCACCACGTTGGAAATGGTGGATGCTTTCTGGCCGATAGCAACGTATACGCATTTGATGCCGGAATCGCGCTGGTTGATGATCGCATCGATTGCCATCGCGGTTTTACCGGTCTGACGGTCACCGATGATCAATTCACGCTGACCACGACCGATTGGGATCATGGCGTCAACGGATTTATAACCCGTTTGAACCGGCTGATCGACGGACTGACGATCGATAACGCCCGGTGCGATAACTTCGATTGGCGAGAAGCCATCGTTATCAACCGGACCTTTACCGTCGATTGGCGCACCCAGCGGTGTTCACCACACGGCCCAGCAGGCCACGGCCAACCGGAACTTCGAGGATACGGCCAGTACATTTAACCTTCATGCCTTCGGCAAGGTCAGCGTACGGACCCATCACCACTGCACCCACGGAGTCGCGCTCCGAGGTTCAGTGCGATAGCGTAACGGTTACCCGGCAGAGAAATCATCTCGCCTTGCATACAGTCGGCCGTGCCGTGAATGCGGATAACACCGTCGCTTACAGAAACAATAGTACCTTCGTTGTGAGCTTCACTCACAACACTGAACTGAGCAATGCGCTGCTTGATCAGTTCGCTGATTTCGGTGGAATTCAGTTGCATGCTCCAGTCCCCTTAAGACTGCAAGACGTCTGCAAGGCGTTCAAGACGGCCGCGAACGCTGCCATCAATCACAGTATCACCCGCTCGGATGATAACGCCTGCCATAACAGACTTATCGATTTTGCAATTCAGCTTCACTTTACGTGACAGTCGTTTTTCCATCGCTGCGCTGATTTTCGTGAGCTGCTCTTCGCTCAATGCGGTTGCGGACGTAACTTCAACGTCTGCAGTAGCCTCGCTGGCTGCACGCAAATGAACAAACTGCTCAAGAACATCAGGGAGCACTTTAAGACGTCCATTTTCAGCCATTACCCGAATCAGGTTCTGACCTTTGGCATCCAGTTGCTCCCCACAGATGGCGATAAACGACTCAGCGAGCGTTTCGGTGCTAACGCACCGGAGAGGAGCTGGCCATTTGCTCGTTTTTAGTCACCTCGGCGGCAAACGCCAGCATATCCTGCCAACGATCAACACTCTGGTTTTCAACGGCAAAGTCAAAAGCTGCTTTGGCGTAGGGGCGAGCTACCGTTACAAATTCAGACATCAGCCCCTCCTCCTTACAGTTCAGCGACCAGTTTATTCACGATGTCGCTGTTAGCAGCTCTCATCCACGGAACGCTCAATGATTTTCTCGGCGCCGGCAACAGCCAGCAGAGCCACTTGTTTACGCAGCTCTTCGCGAGCACGTTTACGCTCGGCGTCAATTTCCGCCTGCGCCTGCGCCACGATTTTGGTACGTTCCTGCTCGGCTTCTGCTTTCGCTTCGTCCAGGATCTGAGAACGACGTTTGTTCGCCTGTTCGATGATTACCTGAGCTTCTGCTTTCGCTTTTTCAGCTGGTCGGTCGCATTGGCCTGTGCAAGGTCAAGGTCCTTTTAGCTCGTTCTGCGGAAGCGAGACCGTCAGCAATTTCTTTCTGACGTTTTTCGATGGCAGCCATTAACGGCGGCCATACATACTCATGCAGAACAGAACGAACAGGACAAACGCGATGGCACCGGCCGAGGATTGTTGCGTTTAGATTCACAGCACAATGCCTCTTATCTGGTTAACGTTCTAAACAATTGCTTGGAAAGCAACTCTTACTACGCGACAGCAAACATCACGTACAGACCCAGACCCACAGCGATCATTGGGATAGCATCCACCAGACCCATAACGATAAAGAACTGGAGTACGCAGCAGAGGAATCAGATCAGGTTGACGCGCTGCGCCTTCCGGTGAATTTGCCCCCGAGGATGCCGATACCGATCGCAGCACCGATTGCCGCCAGACCCATCATCACAGCGGCAGCCATGTACAGCAGATCCATATTCAGGTTTTCCATGACAGTCTCCAGTTTGTTTCCAGTTAAAACGTAGTAGTGTTGTTAAAAATCAATGCTCTTCAGATGCCATCGACAGATAGACAATCGTCAGAACCATGAAAATAAAGGCTTGCAGCGTAATGATCAGGATGTGGAAAATGGCCCACGGCACATTCAGAATCCACTGTGACCACCACGGCAGAAGACCCGCGATCAGAATGAAAATCAACTCACCCGCGTACATGTTGCCGAACAGTCGCAGACCGAGAGAAACCGGTTTGGACAGCAGGCTCACGCCCTCAAGGATAAGGTTTACCGGAATAAATACCGGATGGTTGAACGGCTGGAGAGTCAGCTCTTTAGCGAAACCGCCAATACCCTTCATTTTGATGCTGTAGAACAGAATCAGGATAAATACGCCCAGCGCCATAGACAGCGTGATGTTGACGTCTGCAGACGGCACCACACGCAGCGCAGGTAGCCCCAGAACTTTCTCACCGATAAGCGGGAGAAAATCGATAGGCAGCAAATCCATCAGGTTCATCAGGAATACCCAGACGAAAATCGTCAGGGCCAACGGAGCGATAAGTTTGCTTTTGCCGTGGTACATGTCTTTGACGCTACCATGGACAAAACCAATCACCAGCTCAATTGCAGTCTGGAATTTTCCCGGGACGCCGCTGGTGGCTTTTTTTCGCTACGCTACGGAACATCATCAGGAACAACAGACCCAGTACCACCGAGAAAAACATGGAGTCGATATTGAGCGTCCAGAAGGTGGCCGGGGGGTTATGCGGATCCACCAGCGAGAACGTACGCAGATCGATCTGAAGGTTATTCAGATGGTGACCTATGTACTCCTGCGGTGTTGAGATTTCTCCTGCAGACATGATGCCTCTTACCCTTTGTTGTTAATTACAGCGGGTGCCAGTATCTGAACTACCAGCACCGAAACCCACGTGACTATCAGCGGCAAAAACGCCACCCTGAATACCGCCAGCGCCACCACCAGCAACACGAATGTCACCAACACCTTGATTGCTTCGCCGAGGGCGAAGGTCCAGCCACTCGGCCTTTAGCAGGTGTAAGCGCCTGATGACGCCGGTGGCAAAAATCATAAACAACATATTTGGCAATAAGACTGCCATACCTCCGCACACGGCGGAAATGCCCCCAGAAGGGGTCTTTGAGGCTAAACAGCAATCCACTTGCCATTACTGCCAGAAACTGAATAAGCAGAAGCTTGCGTGCAATGTTTTGACTAAAGAGCGACACAGACATCACGTTTCTTCACTCCTGCTCCCTTTGAGGTATGCCGCGTGTCGTATAAAACGTTCTTTAAGGCCCGGAGTCAAGCAGCAAAAAGCGGTCAAATTATACGGTTCGGCCTCGTGATTTCAAACAATAAGTAGCGAAAAGGTGAATAAATGTTTAAATAATTTTCCCGACGGCTATTTTTTCAACTTTTGGCGAAACTGTGAACCTTCGGGCAAAACTGCAAATAACGCGAAAAACCTGCTACCAAAGCGTGCACTCGGTCACAAAACAAACATTTATGCGCCTGCCATATTAATCATGCCGGTAAATTGCCACTTTTCATCTTTCTGATATTTAAGATGAATTATCACAACTCTTTTAAAACAGCCGCAAATATAACAAAAACGTTTCATTGACATTTATAATAATTATTTAACATCTGTTTTTGATTATCTGCGCCGACTTTTAGCGCGCTGATATTTTCGCAGTTGACTATTATCCCTGTGAATAATAAAACTGACGTTAAAAGTCGGATAAATCCTCTGGTAAATGCCGGGTTAAATGTAACTGAACGTATCACCGTTTTTATGCCGATTTTTAACATCCACAGAACAGCACGAATTCTACATTTTTTGATAAAAATTAAACTTTATTTGCCTTAACAACCACCAGATGGCGTTCGCCTTCAAGGTGTGGAACATGCAGTTTCTCAATACTTTCCACCGTAAATTCAGCAGGCAACAGAGTAATCTCGTCTTCTGGCACCAGTCCTTTCAGCGCGTAAAAACGGCCCTGCTCGCCGGGCAAATGCCGACACCAGCTCACCATGTCATTCAGCGAAGCAAAAGCCCGGCTGATCACCCCATCAAACGGCGGTTCCGCCGGGAAGTCTTCCACACGGCTCTGTACCGGCGCGATATTCTCAAGATGCAGTTCATGCTGGACCTGACGCAAAAGCGCACGCGCTTGCCCGAGGCTATCAAGCAACGTGAAATGCGATTCAGGACGGACGATGGAGAGAGGAATACCGGGTAAACCCGGGGCCGGTGCCAACATCGATAAAACGCGAGCCCTGCAGATAAGGCGCCACCACGATACTGTCGAGGATATGGCGGATCAGCATCTCGTTCGGATCGCGCACCGACGTCAGGTTGTAGGCTTTGTTCCATTTGTGCAGCAGGTTGACGTAACCCACCAGTTGTTGCTGTTGGTGATCGGACAACGAAATGCCCGCTTCATCCAGCAGACGAGAGTTTGTTAAGCACGGTTGATACCACGGGATTGCTGCCCGGTAAACCGGGCATACGACTAAGATTATGCGCTACGGCGCAGCATACCTTGTTTTTTCCAGCCATACCAGCAGAATAGAGATGGCTGCGGGGGTGATCCCGGAGATGCGTGACGCCTGACCGATGGAAGACGGTTTATGATCGTTGAGTTTGGCGATCACTTCGTTAGACAGCCCGTTCACCTGACGATAATCCAGCGAAGCAGGCAGTAAGGTGTTCTCATTGCGCTGCTGTTTCTCGATTTCATCCTGCTGACGCGCGATGTATCCCTCGTATTTCACACTGGATTTCCACCTGCTCAGCGGCTTGCGGATCGTCCAGACCCGGCGCAAATGGCGTCAGTTGCACCCAGTTGCTGGTAGGTCATTTCAGGGCGACGCAGCAGATCTTCACCGCTGGCTTCGCGAGACAATGGCGCAGTCAGCAGCGTATTGACCGCCGGCGCATGTTCAGAAGCCGGTGATACCCATTGTGATTTCAGGCGTTGACGCTCACGTTCAATGCTTTCCAGTTTCTCATTGAAGCGCGCCCAACGCTCATCGTCCACCGGTGCCAAGTTCACGACCAGCCTCCGTCAAACGTAAATCTGCGTTGTCTTCACGCAGCATCAGGCGGTATTCCGCACGAGAGGTAAACATGCGGTACGGCTCTTTGGTACCCAGCGTGCAGAGATCATCCACCAGTACGCCGAGGTAAGCCTGATCGCGGCGTGGCGCCCAGCCCTCTTTGTCAGCAGAGGCACGCGCGGCGTTCAGACCTGCCAACAGCCCCTGTGCCGCGGCTTCTTCGTAACCGGTCGTGCCGTTGATCTGGCCAGCAAAAGAACAGACCATGAATAAATTTGCTTTCCGTGGTCGGTTTCCCAGGTCGCGCGGATCGAAGAAATCGTACTCAATGGCGTAGCCGGGACGGACGATTTTGGCGTTTTCCATCCCTTGCATTGAACGGACAATCTGCATTTGCACATCGAACGGCAAGCTGGTGGAGATGCCGTTCGGATAAATTTCGTTAGATGTCAGTCCTTCCGGTTCAAGGAAGATCTGATGCTGGTTGCGATCGGCAAAGCGCATCACTTTGTCTTCGATCGACGGGCAGTAACGAGGACCGATCCCTTCGATCACGCCGGCATACATGGGGCTGCGATCGAGGTTATTGCGGATCACGTCGTGGGTTTTTTCATTGGTGTGCGTAACGTAGCACGGCACCTGACGCGGATGCTGAGCAGCATTCCCCATAAACGAGAAGACCGGCATCGGGTTATCGCCATGCTGCTGCGCCAGTACGCTGAAATCGATAGTGCGCGCATCGATACGCGGCGGCGTACCGGTTTTCAGACGGCTTACGCGTAACGGCAGTTCACGCAAACGGCGTGACAGGGGAATGGACGGCGGATCGCCTGCACGGCCACCGCTGTAGTTATCCAGACCAATATGGATCTTACCGTCAAGGAATGTCCCTACGGTCAGCACAACCGCTTTGGCGCGGAATTTCAGTCCCATCTGGGTGACGGCGCCCACCACACGATCGTTTTCAACGATCAGATCCTCAACCGCCTGCTGGAAGATCATCAGGTTCGGCTGGTTTTCTAACGCGGTACGCACAGCCCGGCGGTAAAGCACGCGATCCGCTTGTGCGCGGGTTGCGCGGACAGCCGGGCCTTTGCTGGCGTTTAGTATCCTAAACTGAATACCTGCCTGATCGATCGCTTTCGCCATCAGTCCGCCCAGGGCATCCACTTCTTTAACCAGTGTCCTTTCCCAATACCGCCGATCGCCGGATTGCAGCTCATCTGCCCCAGCGTGTCGATATTGTGTGTCAAAAGCAGGGTCTGTTGACCCATACGCGCTGCTGCCATTGCGGCCTCAGTGCCTGCATGACCCCCGCCAATGATAATGACGTCAAAAGGATCCGGATAAAACATGGTGGTATGCCTCGCCTGAGCGGTTAGAAATTGGGTTGAAGCCCGGGTCGTGGATTCTACTCAACTTTAGTCCAGTGAGAAAGATCCGGATCCGGTATTAAAAGAAGATCTTTTATGTAGAGAGATCTGTTCTATTGTGATCTCTTATTAGGATCGCGGTCGCTTGTGGATAAGCCAGATCATCACTTTAAGATCAATTCATTAGGCTGGATCATTAGCTGTGAATGATCGGTGATCCTGGACCGTATAAGCTGGGATCAGAATGCGATGTTATACACAACTCAAAAAGTGAACTCGCGTTATTCTTTGGATAACTACCGGTTAATAAGACCTTTTAAGCAGAGTTATCCACATCTGATCGCACGATCTTTAATCGTTATTGAGTAAATTTTTCCGAGGATCCCAGCCATTCTTCTGCGGGATCTTCCGGAATATCGTGATCAAGAATGTTGATCTTCAGCGTTTCGCCGATCTGTCTGGCGCCGTTTGCCTTTAAAGACGCTTCCAGTTTTTCGATCGCCGGCAGAAGGTGTCATATTCACGGCTGCCAATACCGATCGCGCCAAAGCGAACCCCGGAGAGATCCGGTTTCTGTTCGTTCAAATCATCCAAAAACGGCTGCAGGTTTTCAGGAAGATCGCCCGCACCGTGGGTTGAACTGACCACCAGCCAGATACCCTGCGGCGCAAGATCCTCTAATAGCGGGCCATGTAACGTCTCAGTGCTAAAACCTGCGTCTTCCAGCTTTTCCGCCAGATGTTCCGCAACGTATTCCGCACCGCCAAGCGTGCTGCCGCTAATAAGCGTGATGTCTGCCATGAAGCCCCGCTCCGTTTTATTCGCCATCCGGCGACAAATAGAGGTGCATTGTACGCTGTGAACGGGCTGGGATCTACCTGTGGACAATACGGGTATTACTCAGGGATGAAAACGCCCGATTAAGGGCGGATGGTACGCATGATCGGGTTTTGCAGGGAGATCAACGTTTCAGTGGACTGAATTTCATCGATTGTTTGGATCTTGTTGATAAGTACTTGCTGAAGGGCATCGATGGATCGGCACATTACCTTAATAAAGATACTGTAGTGACCGGTGGTGTAATACGCCTCGGTCACTTCTTCCAGAAGCTTTCGAGTTTCGCCAGTGCGGAAGGGTAATCTTTGCGCTCTTCAGAATGATGCCAATAAAGCAGCACACATCGTAACCCAGTTGCTTCGGGCTAACGTCAATGCGCGCACCGGTGATGATCCCTGCCTGCTTCATTTTCTCTACGCGAACATGAATGGTGCCGGGGCTGACGCCAAATTGTTTAGCCAGTTCGGCGTAAGCAGTACGCGCATTCGCCATTAAGGCGTCGAGGATGCCGCGGTCCAGATTGTCGATCTGATAATTTTCCATAGGATTTTCTTATGAAGAATAGTGATTCTTTCCATTTTAACCTGTGATTTTATCGATTCAAAAGCACTGATGGCTTTTTTAATTGATGATTATTGAGTTGCGATGTCGTTTTGTTGCTTAATTAAAAGCAACAGGACACAGGAGTTAAATAATGAAAACCGCTTACATCGCTAAACAACGCCAGATCGCCTTCGTGAAATCCTTTTTTCCCGCCAGCTTGAAGAAAAACTGGGCCTGATTGAAGTACAGGCGCCGATCCTCAGCCGCGTTGGGGATGGCACCCGGGATAATCTGTCCGGTAGCGAGAAAGCGGTGCAGGTCAATGTGAAGACATTGCCGGAGGCCCGCTTTGAAGTGGTGCACTCTCTGGCGAAATGGAAACGCCAGACGCTGGGCCAGCACGACTTCAGCGCCGGAGAGGGGCTATACACGCATATGAAAGCCCTGCGTCCGGATGAAGACCGCCTTTCTCCAATCCACTCTGTTTATGTGGATCAGTGGGATTGGGAGCGCGTGCTGGGCGACGGTGAGCGTCATACCGCGACCTTAAAAGAGACTGTCGGGGCGATCTGGGCCGGGATCAAAGCCACGGAAGCAGAAGTAAGCGAAAGATTTGGTCTGGCGCCATTCCTGCCTGAACAGATCCATTTTGTGCACAGTGAAACGCTGCTCAGCCGCTTCCCGGATCTGGACGCCAAAGATCGTGAAAGAGCCATCGCCAAAGAGCTGGGCGCGGTATTCCTGATGGGCATCGGCGGTAAGCTGAGCGACGGTAAACGCCACGACGTTCGCGCGCCGGATTATGATGACTGGAGTACCGCGGCAGACGGGGGTTTCAGCGGCCTGAATGGCGATATTCTGGTCTGGAACCCGGTACTGGAAGATGCGCTGGAGCTCTCGTCAATGGGGATTCGCGTTGATGCAGATGCGTTAACGCGCCAGCTGAAACTGACGGGTGATGAAGACCGGCTACAGCTGGAGTGGCACCAGTGGCGCTGTTGCGCGGAGAGATGCCGCAAACCATTGGCGGCGGCATTGGTCAATCGCGCCTGACCATGCTGTTGCTGCAGTTGCCGCACATTGGCCGAGGGTTCAGTGCGGTGTGTGGCCCGCACAAGTCCGCGAACAGGTTTCCGGTCTGCTTTAACGCCGCCAGCGCCGCAGCAGGCGGCTACGCATCCCGGTATCGAAGCGCCAGATATGATCGAAAATGCGCATGATGCCGGGTTTGCCATGCACGGACATCGCCACCGCATGAAAGCGATGCTGATGAACGTGTTGCAGTTCCTTCACTTTATTCACCACATCGTCCGGCAAACGCTGGGCGATAAAGTCAGAAATCACCACCGCATCGGCGTCATACCATTCGCCGCCCTGCATGCGTTCAACGATGGCGCGAAAGCAGCTCGCCAGATCGGTTCCGCCGCGAAAACGCTGACTGAGAAAACGGATCGCCTGCTCCGGTGCCTTCCGCGCTCGTCAGTTCGTAGCGCACCACTTCACTGGAGAAAAGCATAATGTAGCAGCGGCGCTTATCCGCCAGCGCAACACGCATTAACGCCGGTGCAAAATGCCTTTGCACACTGTTCGTTAAACCCGCCCATTGACCCTGAGGTATCGACACAGACGATAAAGGGTCCGCGCGGTTGTTCATCGAATTCTTGATGAATAACCGGTCGTTCGGTCACTTTTTTCCCGCCATGCATCGCCGTGCAGCCGGTAAGTGAGTAACTGCTTTTCCACCAGCCGACGATAAAACTCATATTCCAGCTCAGTGATCCCCAGCGTGGCCAGTTCGGGCGGCAACAGCCGCAAAATATCATCGCTCTGATGCAGCCCGTCGACTTGCTCCGGTACCGTTGCCGATTCACGCACCAGCGTACGGAATGTCTCCATTGGCGCATCTTTACGGGGGGACGGATTTTTGCCTCACGCGAGCGACCAAGCTGTTCAGCCAGATGCTGAAGTTCCGGCTGCTGATTGAGAAACTCACCATATTTTATGATTAACTGATAATCGCCGCGCTTTAGCTGCCCTGCACTCATATCCCATAACCGGCCTGCCGCATTTTCGTTTTCAATCAGCACAGGCTCCAACTGACCGCTCAGGGTCATACGCTCCCTGGACTTCACTGAGCAGCCGATCGCGCTCCTCATCCAGCAGTTGCTGATTAAAGGTGGTGGTCTGCACCACAAGACTCAAGCGCCAGCGCTGTAAAAACAGCGTATGCAGCGCGGGTGTAAAGATGGCGTTATCCGCTACCATCTGTCTGGGCGGCATACGGCGAATGAAGCTTATCCAGTAACGTGAGGATTTGCGGCAACTGAACAATGAACTGCGACGTCGACAGGAGCTGGTTTTGTTGGTAACTCAGTACCTCTTCCGCCAGTTCTGCCGGAACCTCAGTCTCTTTAAGGTGTTTTCTCAGCGCTTCGCGCCAGCGGGGAACATCGTCAGTAATGGCCTGTTTCCAGTCGGGGGAAATTTTTCCAAAAACAGCGCCAGTTGCGGAGAAGCCAGCAGGGCGACGATGAGTTCTTCAATCATCGCCTCCTCGCTGACGGTCATCATGACATTGAGTGTATCCAGCGTTAGCATTGACGCGCCTGTTGGATCTGCGCTCTGACATCCTGCAAGCTGGCTTCAATGCGACCTAACCAGTCGCCGGCGATAAACAGGCATTTCTGCTGTTCGCTAAAACGGGTGTGTTGCTGGTGCCGGGGCGTTATCCAGCGCTTCAAGCTGTTGTTTGATCTCTTCCGGAACGTTTTCCGGCGTGGCACCCGGCAGTGCGAGGCGCGATCCCTGCAAGCTGACGTCGCGGATCAGCAGATGCAGACTGGTGTCCACTTCCAGATCCAGCGGTTGCGCAAAACCAATGCCGTTGAGCTTACCGCGGATCTCCCCGCCTTTTGTCAGCCATTGCGCCAGCGCATTGCGTTCAATGGTGACATGAATAACCTGCATATCGTGCAGTTTCAGCGGCTTTTGCAACAACAAGGTCAGTACCGGGTCGTCCAGATCTTCCGGCAAGTCATAATGCGGTCGACGGCTGAACATACCGCCCTGACGGCTGACTTTGAGCGCTGTTTTATCGCTTTGCTGTTGCTGAAGCCGCATATTCTGCTGAGCGATGCTGCTCAGTTGGGTCAGCATCGATTGCTGCTGCCATGCGTGGCTGGTCATCAAAACATCTAACTGTTGTTGTAGCAGATTCATACTCTGCGCATCGTGCCACAGGCAGTCTTTCAGCAGGATCAAATCTATTGGAGCAACGGCGTCGCGCCCGCTGAAAAAGGCGCTGGATTGCAACAGGCGGATGGCCTTTTTCCAGCGACGATCGGAAACATAAGGTGCGTTTGGTAAAGCTGCTGGCGCAGCGTATAAATCAGCTCAAAGACATTGTCCGGCAGTTTGACCTGACCGATCTCGTGCTGCCAGCTGAGGTACTCTTCATCGGTTATCTGTAGCTCTTTCGCCACCGGATTGTCATTTTCATCTTGCTGACTGACCAGCATCGAGCGGAAGTTACCCTTTTCTTGAACCTTGCCCAGCCACAGGCGAATCAGCATACGGTCATACAGCGCTTCGAGGCTGCTGTCTGCTTCCGGCAGTTCGTTAGAGGCCGCCACCAGCAGGCGCATAGGGATTTTCTCTTCGCTGGCGCCGTTGCGAAAACGCCGTTCATTAATGGCGGTCAGCAGGGTGTTGAGAATGGCCGGACCCGCTTTCCATATCTCATCCAGAAAAACAATTTCAGCTTCTGGCAGATAGCCGCTGGTTAAGCGCTCATAGCGCCCTTCATCTTTTAGCGCCTCGGATTGAGAGCGGGCCAAACACTTCCTCTGGCGTAGAGAAGCGGGTCATCAGATATTCGAAGGCGCGGGCATGTTTAAAGGCGAATTTCAGACGACGGGCGATCAGACTCTTGGCGATGCGGGCCCAGCAGAAACACGCTCTCTCCGCTCAGGGCTGCCAGCAGGCATAGCCGAATGGCGTGGCTACGCTCAAAGAGACCTTTTTCCAGCGCGCTGCTTAAGCGGGAAATTCTTTCAGCTAATAAATGCGAGTGAGCCATAATAGATTTGCGTCCTTTCGCCGTGTTATCCGGCTTCCAAAAGCGAGTATAGACGTTCCTATAGGGGCTTGTAATAGACTGAAGAACGGCTTTATTTTCTTTGCTCCAGATTAACGTGGCCGCATTTAGGGGGTACGATTTCGCAAATAATCGTGCATACTGTGCGCTTTTTGTGGGCCAAGGGACTAAGCACACATTTGTCATTTCCAACAAAAGATTAGTCTATGAGCACTGATAATAAGCAATCGTTACCCGCGGTAACACTCGCGGCTATTGGGGTTGTCTACGGTGATATTGGCACCAGCCCGCTTTATACGCTTCGTGAATGTTTGTCTGGTCAGTTCGGTTTTGGCGTTGAGCGTGATGCAGTCTTCGGTTTTTTGTCGCTGATTTTCTGGCTACTGGTTTTTGTCGTCTCCATTAAATATCTGACGTTCGTCATGCGGGCGGATAACGCCGGTGAGGGCGGGATCCTGACGCTGATGTCGCTGGCAGGGCGCAATACGTCCGCCAGAATGACCTCCGTGCTGGTGATTATGGGGCTCATTGGCGGCAGCTTTTTCTATGGTGAAGTGGTCATCACCCCCGCTATCTCTGTTATGTCGGCTATTGAAGGGCTGGAAATTGTCGCGCCATCGCTCGACACATGGATTGTTCCGCTCTCTATCGTCGTTTTAACTTTACTGTTTGCTATCCAAAAACACGGCACCGGGCTGGTGGGGAAGCTGTTTGCACCTATCATGCTGGCGTGGTTTTTGATTCTGGCGGTGCTGGGTGCGCGTGGGATTTTGTCTAATCCGGAAGTGTTGCAGGCGCTGAACCCCGTATGGGCGGTCAATTTCTTCGTTCAGTACAAAGCGATCTCGTTTGTTGCGCTGGGTGCGGTGGTGCTTTCCATTACCGGGGTTGGAAGCGCTGTATGCAGATATGGGGCACTTCGGCAAACTGCCTATTCGCGTGGCGTGGTTTATTGTGGTGCTGCCCTCTCTGGTGCTGAACTACTTTGGCCGAGGGCGCATTGCTGCTGAAAACGCCGGAAGCGATCAAAAACCCGTTCTTTTACTGGCGCCGGAATGGGCGCTTATTCCCATGCTGATCATCGCCACCCCCGGCGACGGTCATTGCCTCGCAAGCCGTGATTTCAGGTGTCTTCTCGCTGACCCGTCAGGCTGTGCGTTTGGGCTATCTGGCCCCAATGCGCATTATCCATACCTCGGAAATGGAGTCCGGGCAGATCTATATCCCGTTCATTAACTGGCTACTCTACTTTTGCGGTGGTGCTGGTGATTGTCAGCTTTGAGCACTCCAGCAACTGGCGGCGGCGTATGGTATTGCCGTAACCGGGACAATGGTGCTGACATCGATCCTTTCCACCACGGTGGCGCGTAATAACTGGCACTGGAATAAGCTCTTTGTTGCGCTGATCCTGACCTTGTTCCTGTGTATTGATGTGCCGCTGTTCTCGGCGAACCTCGATAAGATTGTTTCCGGCGGTTGGTTGCCGTTAAGCCTCTGGGTCTGGTGATGTTCCTCGGTGATGACCACCCGGAAGAGCGAACGTTTCCGTTTGCTGCGTCGTATGCATGAACACGGCAACTCTCTGGAAGCGATGATTGCATCGCTGGAAAAATCGCCGCCGGTTCGCGTGCCCGGCACCGCGGTGTATATGTCCCGTGCGCTTAACGTTATTCCGTTCGCCATGCTGCATAACCTGAAGCATAACAAGGTGCTGCATGAGCGTGTCATCCTGCTGACGCTGCGTACTGAAGATGCGCCTTATGTGCATAACGTTCGTCGCGTGCAGATAGAGCAGCTCTCGCCGACCTTCTGGCGTGTTGTGGCCAGCTATGGCTGGCGCGAAACGCCGAACGTGGAGGAAGTGTTCCACCGTTGCGGGCTTGAAGGCCTGAATTGCCGCATGATGGAAACCTCTTTCTTTATGTCGCATGAATCGCTGATCGTCGGCAAACGTCCGTGGTATCTGCGGTTACGCGGCAAACTTTACTGGTGTTGCAGCGAAATGCGCTGCGCGCTCCCCGATCAGTTTGAGATCCCGCCTAACAGGGTGATAGAACTGGGAACCCGAGGTCGAAATTTAGTTCTTATTAAGCCCCTCGCAATGAGGGGTTTTGTTATTAATTGCTGTAAATTTTGCTTAAGCAAGAAAAGCTGTTTTTTCATCATTCCCACAAGCGAAACGTTTCGATATCGATCACACTTCTGTAATGCCGGGATGGTTTTCTGAGCATTCTTAGTACTAAACTGCGTTCAGCGAAACGTTTCGCTAGTGGAGCATAAAATATGAAAAAGGTCGTGTACTGAACGCTGACATTTCGTCGGTCATCTCTCGTCTTGGTCATACTGATACGCTGGTGGTGTGTGATGCCGGGTTGCCGGTACCGCGTAGCACACAACGTGTGGATATGGCGTTAACACAGGGCGTTCCTTCCTTCATGCAAGTGCTGGAAGTGGTGACAACGGAAATGCAGGTTGAGGCCGCTATCTTAGCGTCGGAAATTAAACAACATAATCCGCAGCTCCACGAAACGTTGCTCAACCATATTGAGCAACTGCAACAACACCAGGAAATACCATAGCCGTGCAGTACGTTACGCACGAGCAGTTCAAAAACACACCGCGGACAGTCATGCGGTTATTCGCAGCGGGGAGTGTTCCCCGTTTGCGAATATCATTCTCTGTGCTGGCGTCACATTCTGAGGCCCTCATGGACGCGTTATTGCAACTCAAGGGAATCGATAAAGCATTCCCCGGCGTAAAAGCCCTCTCCGGCGCGGCGCTGAATGTTTACCCCGGCCGCGTGATGGCACTGGTCGGGGAAAACGGCGCCAGTAAATCCACAATGATGAAAGTGCTGACCGGTATCTACACGCGAGATGCGGGTTCGTTGCTTTGGCTGGGGAAAGAGACCACGTTCACCGGTCCTAAATCATCCCGGGGAAGCGGGCATTGGCATCATTCACCGGGGAACTGAACCTGATCCCGCAGTTGACCATTGCCGAGAATATCTTTCTTGGCCGTGAGTTTGTTAACCGCTTTGGCAAAATCGACTGGAAAAGATGTTTGCCGACGCGGACAAACTGCTGGCAAAGCTGAATCTGCGTTTTAAAAGCGACCGCACTGGTTGGCGAGTTATCCATTGGCGATCAGCAAATGGTCGAAATCGCCAAAGTGATGAGCTACGAATCGCAGGTCATCATTATGGATGAACCGACCGATGCCCTGACCGACACCGAAACCGAATCGCTGTTTCGCGTGATCCGCGAACTGAAAGCGCAAGGGCGCGGCATTGTTTATATCTCCCACCGAATGAAAGAGATCTTCGAGATTTGCGATGACGTGACGGTTTTTCCGTGATGGGCAATTTATTGCCGAGCGCGAAGTTGCAACGCTGACCGAAGATACGCTGATCGAAATGATGGTCGGCCGTAAGCTGGAAGATCAGTATCCGCGTCTGGATAAAGTACCGGGTGAAGTGCGTCTCACCGTCGATAATTTGTGTGGGCCGGGGGTAGAAAACGTCAGCTTCACCCTGCGTAAAGGCGAGATTCTTGGGGTGGCCGGGCTGATGGGTGCAGGCCGCACTGAGCTGATGAAAGTGCTGTATGGCGCACTGCCGCGCACCAGCGGCTATGTGACACTCGATGGTCACGAAGTGATCACCCGCAGCCCGCAGGATGGGCTGGCAAACGGCATTGTGTATATCTCTGAAGATCGTAAGCGTGACGGGCTGGTGCTTGGCATGTCGGTTAAAGAGAACATGTCGCTGACCGCGTTGCGCTACTTCAGCCGCACAGGCGGTACGCTGAAGCATAAAAGATGAACAGCAGGCGGTGAGTGATTTTATTCGTCTGTTTAATGTGAAAACGCCCTCAATGGAGCCAAGCTATTGGGCTGCTCTCCGGGGGGAATCAGCAAAAGTGGCGATTGCACGCGGTCTGATGACCCGCCCGAAAGTGCTGATCCTCGACGAACCGACCCGTGGTGTGGACGTCGGGGCGAAGAAAGAGATTTATCAGTTAATTAACCAGTTTAAGGCCGATGGCCTGAGCATCATTCTTGTCTCTTCGGAGATGCCGGAAGTCCCCGGGAATGAGCGATCGCATTATGGTGATGCATGAAGGGCGTCTCGGCGGTGAATTCACGCGCGAGCAGGCCACTCAGGAAGTATTGATGGCTGCCGCTGTGGGCAAGCTTAATCGTGTGAATCAGGAGTAAAAAAGATGACTACCCGTGCTGTTTCTGGTCGCCGTTATTTCACTAAAGCATGGCTGATGGAACAAAAATCGTTAATTGCCCTGCTGGTGCTGATTGCGATCGTTTCGACCATGAGCCCGAACTTTTTTACCGTCAATAACCTGTTGAATATCCTGCAGCAGACGTCGGTTAACGCCATTATGGCCGTCGGGATGACGCTGGTGATCCTGACATCGGGAATCGACCTGTCAGTGGGTTCTTTATTGGCGCTAACCGGCGCTGTCGCGGCTTCGCTGGTGGGCATGGAAGTCAATGCGCTGGTGGCTGTTGCTGGTGCGCTGGCACTTGGCGCTGCCGTAGGCGCGCTAACCGGCACCATTGTCGCCAAAGGTCGTGTTCAGGCTTTTATCGCCACGCTGGTGATGATGCTGCTGCTGCGTGGCGTGACGCTGGTTTACACCAACGGCAGCCCGATCAATACCGGCTTTACGGATAATGCCGATGTGTTTGGCTGGTTCGGTATTGGTCGTCCTTTCGGCATCCCAACACCGGTCTGGCTCATGGCGATTGTCTTTATTGCCGCATGGTATCTGTTGCATCACACCCGTCTGGGTCGTTATATCTATGCTTTAGGCGGTAACGAAGCCGCTACGCGCTTGTCCGGTATCAGCGTAGATAAAGTCAAAGTTATCGTTTACTCGCTGTGCGGCCTGTTGGCCTCTCTGGCGGGCATTATTGAAGTGGCGCGTCTTTCCTCGGCGCAACCTACTGCGGGAGCAGGTTATGAGCTGGATGCTATCGCCGCGGTTGTTTTGGGTGGGACCAGTCTTGCAGGCGGTAAGGGTCGTATCGTCGGGACGTTAATCGGCGCACTGATCCTTGGCTTCCTCAATAATGGATTGAATTTGCTGAGTGTTTCCTCCTATTACCAGATGATCGTTAAAGCAGTGGTGATTCTGCTCGCGGTGCTGGTAGACAACAAAAGCAGTAATTACCTACACAACAGGACTCATGAAAATGAACATGAAAAACTGGCCACTCTGGTTTCTGCTGTTGCACTGAGCGCCACCGTAAGTGCGAATGCGATGGCAAAAGACTCTATTGCTCTGGTTATTTCTACGCTGAACAACCCGTTCTTCGTTTCGCTGAAGGAGGGTGCGCAGAAAGAAGCGGACAAACTGGGTTATGACCCGGTGGTTCCTGGACTCACAGAACAACCCGGCTAAAGAGCTGGCTAACGTTCAGGATTTGACCGTACGTGGCACCAAACTGCTGCTGATCAACCCAACAGATTCCGACGCGGTGGGTAACGCCGTGAAGATGGCTAACCAGGGCGAAAATCCCGGTGATCACCCTTGACCGTGTGGCATCCAGCGGTGAAGTGGTCAGCCATATCGCTTCCGATAACGTACTGGGCGGCAAAATCGCCGGTGACTATATCGCCAAGAAAGCTGGCGAAGGCGCAAAAGTTATCGAACTGGCAGGCATTGCAGGTACCTCTGCAGCGCGTGAGCGTGGCGAAGGTTTCCAGCAGGCAGTTGCTGCGCATAAATTCAACGTGCTGGCCAGCCAGCCGGCAGACTTTGATCGTACTAAAGGTCTGAACGTCATGCAGAACCTGCTGACCGCGCATCCGGACGTGCAGGCTGTGTTCGCACAGAACGATGAAATGGCGCTGGGTGCACTGCGTGCGCTGCAAACAGCCGGTAAATCCGACGTTATGGTCGTGGGTTTTGACGGTACGCCAGACGGTGTGAAAGCGGTAAATGATGGCAAACTGTCAGCGACTATCGCCCAGTTGCCGGAACAGATTGGCGCGAAAGGCGTTGATACTGCTGATAAAGTTCTGAAAGGCGAGAAAGTTTACGCGAAAAACCCGGTTGACCTGGAAACTGGTCATCAAGCAGTAATATGGCGTTCTGGCCGCAGCAACACGCTGCGGCTTGTGGGACAACGTAAAAAAAGAAAAGACATGGCACGCGCCACCTTCACCGGTGGCGCACTTTACGGACAAGCTCATCATGAAAACCGCAGGCAAACTCGTCGTCCTTGGTAGTATCAATGCCGATCACATTCTTAACCTTGAATCCTTCCCCACACCGGGCGAAACCGTAACCGGTAGCCACTATCAGGTCGCGTTCGGTGGCAAAGGCGCAAACCAGTGCGGTCGCCGCCGGACGCAGCGGTGCGGATATTGCGTTCATTGCCTGTACCGGCGATGACGACACCGGTGCGCGGGTGCGCAAGCAGCTGGAAAGCGACAATATTGATGTTGCGCCAGTGAGCGTTGTTGCCGGTGAGTCTACCGGCGTGGCGCTGATTTTCGTCAATGGCGAAGGTGAGAATGTTATCGGTATTCATGCGGGAGCGAATGCGGCGCTCTCCGTAGAAAGAGTCGATGCGCAACACGCGCTTATCGCGGGTGCTTCCGCGTTACTGATGCAGTTGGAATCCCCGGTAGAGAGCGTGCTGGCTGCGGCTTGCTCATCAGCATGGTACTCTCGTCGCGCTGAACCCGGCGCCGGCGCGTGAGCTCTCAGATGAGTTGCTGGCGCTGGTGGACATCATTACACCTAATGAAACCGAAGCGGAAAAACTCACCGGTATTAACGTCTCCAGCGATGACGATGCCGCTCGTGCCGCGCAGGCGCTGCACGGTAAAGGTATTAAGACCGTCATTATTACGCTGGGTAGCCGCGGCGTGTGGGCCAGCGTGAAGGGCGAAGGCAAGCGCGTACCCGGTTTCAAAGTGAAAGCCGTGGATACCATTGCCGCGGGCGATACGTTTAATGGCGCGCTGTTAACCGCATTGCTGGAAGATAAACCGTTGGATGAGGCGATTCGTTTTGCTCACGCTGCGGCAGCCATTGCCGTTACGCGTAAAGGCGCGCAACCGTCTGTGCCCGGGCGCAACGAGATTGATGATTTTCTACATCAGCAGGGGTAACGCGTGGCCACGATGAAGGATGTTGCCCGCACCGGCGGGCGTTTCCACCTCTACGGTTTCCCACGTTATCAATAACGATCGCTTTGTCAGTGATGCGATTCGTGAAAAGGTGGACGCGGCGATTAAAACGCTGAACTACGCGCCCTCCGCCCTTGCGCGCAGTTTGAAGATCAATCAGACCCGCACTATCGGCATGCTGATTACCGCCAGTACGAATCCTTTTATTCAGAACTGGTGCGCGGCGTTGAGCGTAGCTGTTTTGAGCGCGGCTATAGTCTGGTGCTGTGTAACACCGAAGGCGATGAACAGCGGATGAATCGCAACTGGAGACGCTAATGCAAAAGCGCGTTGATGGGTTACTTTTGCTGTGTACCGAAACGCATCAGCCTTCACAAGAGATCATGCACCGTTATCCTTCTATACCTACCGTTATGATGGACTGGGCGCCGTTCGATGGCGACAGCGATCTGATTCAGGATAACTCCTTGTTTGGCGGCGATATGGCGACGCAGTATCTGATTGATAAAGGCTATACGCGTATTGCCTGCATTACCGGGCCGCTGGATAAAACACCGGCGCGTTTGCGTCTCGAAGGGTATCGCGAAGCGATGGTCCGTGCCGGGTTGACCATTCGCGAAGGCGATGAAATTGAAAGTGATTTTGAGTTCGGCGGCGGGTTTGAGGCGATGCAGTCGTTACTGGCGATGAACGCGCGTCCGCAGGCGGTATTTATCGGTAATGATGCGATGGCCGTAGGGGCTTACCGAGGCACTGTATCAGGCGGGTCTGAAGATCCCGGAGGATATGGCTATCGTGGGTTATGATGATATTGAGCTGGCGCGCTATATGACACCGCCGCTCACCACCATTCATCAGCCAAAAGATGAACTGGGTGAGCTGGCGATTGATGTGCTGATCCATCGAATGGCAGAACCTGATCTGCAACAGCAACGGTTGCAACTGACGCCGATATTAATGACGCGCGGTTCCGCCTGATTTCCTGTTGCGCTCTTTTATCAGGTTGCGGCCATCTTTCGCTTTCAGCAGCATAAACACCAACGCGGAGACCAGCGTAATCGCTCCCATCGTTATAAACGTATAGTGAAACTGCTCCACCGTATTGGCGCTGTCGAATCCTTCATAAAAACGCAGTACCGCCGCACTGACCGCCACGCCCGTGCTTATCGACAGTTGCTGTGTTACCGCCAGTACGCTATTGCCACTGCTGGCGTTGTCATCTGTTAAATCCGCCAGCGTAATGGTGTTCATGGCCGTGAACTGCGTGGACATCGCCATTCCCAGCACGAACAGCGGCAAAATCAGCATCCATATTGCCATTGATGGCGACTGGAGCGAGAACTGTGCAATCATCAAACCGATAAAAAGCGTGATGCCAACCAGTGTCTTGCGATAACCCAGTGGCTGCGCAGTATTTGCGTGACGATGGATTTCGCCAGAATCGACCCCAGAGCAGTAGGCGCCATCATACAACCGGCGATCAGCGCCGGATAACCAAAACCAACTTGCAACATCAACGGCATGAGAAAAGGAACGCAACCGGTTCCCGAGGCGTGATGCAATATTGCCCGCAATGCCGACGGAAAAAGTGCGTGTCGTAAACAGATTCAGTGAAATCAGCGGCGTGGGGTGGCGTTTGGCGTGGCGGATGTAGGCCAGCAGTAACAAAATACCGCTCAGGATGATGGCGAGCGCAATCCAGCTTTTCGCCAAACAGCTCCATCCCGCTGGAAAAGAGCACCAGACTTAAGCCAAACAGGAAAAAACCGCCCATGTCGAAGCTACGTCGCGGGGTGGTGAAGTTGGGCATATATTTGCGGGCGTAAAACAGTCCGGCAAGGCCAATGGGGATATTAATCAGGAAGATCCAATGCCAGCTTGCCCACGTCACCAGAATGCCGCCCATTACCGGGCCCGGGGATCGGCCCGACCGGGCGGCATCGTGACAAAGTTAAGCACCGGCAATAATTCACTGCGCGGATAGGCGCGCAACAGAGCCAGACGGGCCACCGGCATCATCATTGCTCCGCCGATGCCCTGGAATCACACGAAAGATAACCAGCATGGATAATGAGTTGGAGAGCGCGCAGGCCAGAGAGCCAAGCGTGAACAGACTCACGGCCAGCATAAATATCCGCCGCGTACCGAAGCGGTCCGCCAGCCAGCCGCTCATTGGGATGAGCATCGCCACGGTCAGTGTGTAACTGATAATGGCGGACTGCATGGCTAAAGGGGAACGATCAAGGCTGTGCGCGATGGCCGGTAAAGCGGTGTTGAGAATGGTGGCGTCCAGCGCCTGCATAAAAAAGCCATTGCCGCAATCCACGGCAAGCCTGCCATACTGCGTGCTTTCTTCTCTGTCATGCAATATCCCGTTATTTCGCCGTGGGGGCATAAGGCGTGGTCAGCAATATCTGGCATGCCCGGAATGCGCTTTCACCGTCACTTTCCTGAATGGCATTTACAATTGCCTGATGAAGGTCGAGTTTGACCACTTCGTTTTTGCGTTATAGAGGTAAAGTAGGTGTGGTAAATAGAGTGAAAGAGCGAGGAGAACGATATAAGGAAGGGGTTTTCACTCATGGCGTAAATATGTTCATGCGGGCCATATCCACGTCTATCCAGCGTTCGCGGTTAAAGTTCTTTTCAGAATCACCATCTCTTCCATTAATGTATTGAGATGTGCTTTTGTTCCGCGCTGCCCAGTGTTGCCGCCAACAGGCACGCCTGAGGTTCCGTGCTGCGCATCACCAGAAAGTGTTGGATAACGGTTTCAACGTTCTCCTCGCTCATCCACCAGGACAATAATTCCTTATCCAGAAAGTTCCAGTTACCGCGTGGCATGACGCGGGTGCCGATACGCGGACGGGGCAGAACCATTCCTTTTGCTGTTAATGTCTTTACCGCTTCCCTGATGGCGGTGCGGCTTACGCCAAACTGCTCACCCAGCTCCATCTCACCGGGCAGAATAACGCCCGGCGCATATTCTGCCTTTCAGGATTTGTCGCGCCAGTTTCTCTGCCAGTACCCATGAGATGTTTTTCTGTGCGGCAAGTTGTTGTGCGTTTAAAGACATTTTCTCACTTCCTTTTTCTCGTTATCACCTGTTAGTATGCCATTCGATATATGTCAGTGGTTGTAAAAACAGCAAAATCAGCAATTCATGCCGCTTTTACCGCGCTTTGTTGAAAAAAAACGCGGTTGATAACTTTTTTAAATTAGGGGTTGTCAGCCGGAATTAACTCCCTATAATGCGCCTCCACTGACACAGCACAACGGCAAACACACCGGCCTGTCAGGCGAAGAAATCTGAAAATATTCAGTTGACTTCGCAGCGGGAAAGCGTAATATGCACACCCCGCGCCGCAGTGAAAACGCAGCGGCACTGCTCTTTAACAATTTATCAGACAATCTGTGTGGGCACTCAAAGTGACATGGATTCTTAAACGTCTCAGGACGCTAAATGAACACCAAGTCTCACGAGTGAACACGTAATTCATTACGAAGTTTAATTCCGGTGAGCATCAAACTTTTAAATTGAAGAGTTTGATCATGGCTCAGATTGAACGCTGGCGGCAGGCCTAACACATGCAAGTCGGACGGTAGCACAGAGGAGCTTGCTCCTTGGGGTGACGAGTGGCGGACGGGTGAGTAATGTCTGGGAAACTGCCTGATGGAGGGGGATAACTACTGGAAACGGTAGCTAATACCGCATAACGTCGCAAGACCAAAGAGGGGACCTTCGGGCCTCTTGCCATCAGATGTGCCCAGATGGGATTAGCTAGTAGGTGGGGTAACGGCTCACCTAGGCGACGATCCCTAGCTGGTCTGAGAGGATGACCAGCCACACTGGAACTGAGACACGGTCCAGACTCCTACGGGAGGCAGCAGTGGGGAATATTGCACAATGGGCGCAAGCCTGATGCAGCCATGCCGCGTGTATGAAGAAGGCCTTCGGGTTGTAAAAGTACTTTCAGCGGGAGGAAGGTGTTGTGGTTAATAACCACAGCAATTGACGTTACCCGCAGAAGAAGCACCGGCTAACTCCGTGCCAGCAGCCGCGGTAATACGGAGGGTGCAAGCGTTAATCGGAATTACTGGGCGTAAAGCGCACGCAGGCGGTCTGTCAAGTCGGATGTGAAATCCCGGGCTCAACCTCGGAACTGCATTCGAAACTGGCAGGCTGGAGTCTCGTAGAGGGAGGTAGAATTCCGGTGTAGCGGTGAAATGCGTAGAGATCTGGAGGAATACCGGTGGCGAAGGCGGCCTCCCTCGGACGAAGACTGACGCTCAGGTGCGAAAGCGTGGGGAGCAAACAGGATTAGATACACCGGTAGTCCACGCTGTAAACGATGTCGATTTGGAGGTTGTGCCCTTGAGGCGTGGCTTCCGGAGCTAACGCGTTAAATCGACCGTCCGGGGAGTACGGCCGCAAGGTTAAAACTCAAATGAATTGACGGGGCCCGCACAAGCGGTGGAGCATGTGGTTTAATTCGATGCAACGCGAAGAACCTTACCCGGTCTTGACATCCACAGAAGTTTCCAGAGATGGGAATGTGCCTTCGGGAACTGTGAGACAGGTGCTGCATGGCTGTCGTCAGCTCGTGTTGTGAAATGTTGGGTTAAGTCCCGCAACGAGCGCAACCCTTATCCTTTGTTGCCAGCGGTCCGGCCGGGAACTCAAAGGAGACTGCCAGTGATAAACTGGAGGAAGGTGGGGATGACGTCAAGTCATCATGGCCCTTACGACCAGGCTACACACGTGCTACAATGGCGCATACAAAGAGAAGCGACCTCGCGAGAGCAAGCGGACCTCATAAAGTGCGTCGTAGTCCGGATTGAGTCTGCAACTCGACTCCATGAAGTCGGAATCGCTAGTAATCGTGGATCAGAATGCCACGGTGAATACGTTCCCGGGCCTTGTACACACCGCCCGTCACACCATGGGAGTGGGTTGCAAAAGAAGTAGGTAGCTTAACCTTCGGGAGGGCGCTTACCACTTTGTGATTCATGACTGGGGTGAAGTCGTAACAAGGTAACCGTAGGGGAACCTGCGGTTGGATCACCTCCTTACCTTAAAGAACCTGCCTTTGCAGTGCTCACAGATTGTCTGATGAAAAGAAAGAAGCAAGGCGTCTTGCGATTGAGACTTCAGTGTCCCCTTCGTCTAGAGGCCCAGGGACACCGCCCTTTCACGGCGGTAACAGGGGTTCGAATCCCCTAGGGACGCCACTTGCTGGTAACGTAAGTGAAAGGTGCTGCCGATGTATCTCAAAACTGACTCACGAGTCATGTTTGAGATATTTGCTCTTTAAAAATCTGGATCAAGCTGAAAATTGAAACACAGAGCAGTGCGAACTGTTCTGCGAGTCTCTCAAATTTTCACAACTGATGATGAATCGCAAGAAACATCTTCGGGTTGTGAGGTTAAGCGACCAAGCGTACACGGTGGATGCCCGGCAGTCAGAGGCGATGAAGGACGTGCTAATCTGCGAAAAGCGCCGGTAAGGTGATATGAACCGTTATAACCGGCGATGTCCGAATGGGGAAACCCAGTGTGATTCGTCACACTATCATTAACTGAATCCATAGGTTAATGAGGCGAACCGGGGGAACTGGAAACATCTAAGTACCCCGAGGAAAAGAAATCAACCGAGATTCCCCCCAGTAGCGGCGAGCGAACGGGGAGGAGCCCAGAGCCAGAATCAGCTTGTGTTAGTGGAAGCGTCTGGAAAGTCGCGCGATACAGGGTGACAGCCCCGTACACAAAAATGCACAGGTTGTGAGCTCGATGAGTAGGGCGGGACACGTGGTATCCTGTCTGAATATGGGGGGACCATCCTCCAAGGCTAAATACTCCTGACTGACCGATAGTGAACCAGTACCGTGAGGGAAAGGCGAAAAGAACCCCGGCGAGGGGAGTGAAAAAGAACCTGAAACCGTGTACGTACAAGCAGTGGGAGCACCCTGTGGGGGTGTGACTGCGTACCTTTGTATAATGGGTCAGCGACTTATATTCTGTAGCAAGGTTAACCGAATAGGGGAGCCGAAGGGAAACCGAGTCTTAACTGGGCGTTAAGTTGCAGGGTATAGACCCGAAACCCGGTGATCTAGCCATGGGCAGGTTGAAGGTTGGGTAACACTAACTGGAGGACCGAACCGACTAATGTTGAAAAATTAGCGGATGACTTGTGGCTGGGGGTGAAAGGCCAATCAAACCGGGAGATAGCTGGTTCTCCCGAAAGCTATTTAGGTAGCGCCTCGTGAATTCATCTCCGGGGTAGAGCACTGTTTCGGCTAGGGGCCATCCCGGCTTACCAACCCGATGCAAACTGCGAATACCGGAGAATGTTATCACGGGAGACACACGGCGGGTGCTAACGTCCGTCGTGAAGAGGGAAACAACCCAGACCGCCAGCTAAGGTCCCAAAGTCATGGTTAAGTGGGAAACGATGTGGGAAGGCCCAGACAGCCGGATGTTGGCTTAGAAGCAGCCATCATTTAAAGAAAGCGTAATAGCTCACTGGTCGAGTCGGCCTGCGCGGAAGATGTAACGGGGCTAAACCATGCACCCGAAGCTGCGGCAGCGACACTATGTGTTGTTGGGTAGGGGAGCGTTCTGTAAGCCTGCGAAGGTGTGCTGAGGCATGCTGGAGGTATCAGAAGTGCGAATGCTGACATAAGTAACGATAAAGCGGGTGAAAAGCCCGCTCGCCGGAAGACCAAGGGTTCCTGTCCAACGTTAATCGGGGCAGGGTGAGTCGACCCCTAAGGCGAGGCCGAAAGGCGTAGTCGATGGGAAACAGGTTAATATTCCTGTACTTGGTGTTACTGCGAAGGGGGGACGGAGAAGGCTATGTCATCCGGGCGACGGTTGTCCCGGTTTAAGCGTGCAGGTGTGCTCCAAAAATCCGGAACACTTTAACACTGAGGCGTGATGACGAGGCACTACGGTGCTGAAGTGACAAATGCCCTGCTTCCGGAAAAGCCTCTAAGCATCAGGTAACACGAAATCGTACCCCAAACCGACACAGGTGGTCAGGTAGAGAATACCAAGGCGCTTGAGAGAACTCGGGTGAAGGAACTAGGCAAAATGGTGCCGTAACTTCGGGAGAAGGCACGCTGATGCGTAGGTGAAGTGACTTGCTCACGGAGCTGAAATCAGTCGAAGATACCAGCTGGCTGCAACTGTTTATTAAAAACACAGCACTGTGCAAACACGAAAGTGGACGTATACGGTGTGACGCCTGCCCGGTGCCGGAAGGTTAATTGATGGGGTTATCCGTAAGGAGAAGCTCTTGATCGAAGCCCCGGTAAACGGCGGCCGTAACTATAACGGTCCTAAGGTAGCGAAATTCCTTGTCGGGTAAGTTCCGACCTGCACGAATGGCGTAATGATGGCCGGGCTGTCTCCACCCGAGACTCAGTGAAATTGAACTCGCTGTGAAGATGCAGTGTACCCGCGGCAAGACGGAAAGACCCCGTGAACCTTTACTATAGCTTGACACTGAACATTGAGCCTTGATGTGTAGGATAGGTGGGAGGCTTTGGAAGCGTGGACGCCAGTCTGCGTGGAGCCAACCTTGAAATACCACCCTTTAATGTTTGATGTTCTAACGTGGACCCGTAATCCGGGTTGCGGACAGTGTCTGGTGGGTAGTTTGACTGGGGCGGTCTCCTCCTAAAGCGTAACGGAGGAGCACGAAGGTCAGCTAATCCCTGGTCGGACATCAGGAGGTTAGTGCAATGGCATAAGCTGGCTTGACTGCGAGCGTGACGGCGCGAGCAGGTGCGAAAAGCAGGTCATAGTGATCCGGTGGTTCTGGAATGGAAGGGCCATCGCTCAACGGATAAAAGGTACTCCGGGGATAACAGGCTGATACCGCCCAAGAGTTCATATCGACGGCGGTGTTTGGCACCTCGATGTCGGCTCATCACATCCCACGGGGCTGAAGTAGGTCCCAAGGGTATGGCTGTTCGCCATTTAAAGTGGTACGCGAGCTGGGTTTAGAACGTCGTGAGACAGTTCGGTCCCTATCTGCCGTGGGCGCTGGAGAATTGAGGGGGGCTGCTCCTAGTACGAGAGGACCGGAGTGGACGCATCACTGGTGTTCGGGTTGTCATGCCAATGGCACTGCCCGGTAGCTAAATGCGGAAGAGATAAGTGCTGAAAGCATCTAAGCACGAAACTTGCCCCGAGATGAGTTCTCCTGAGACTTTAAGTCTCCTGGAAGGAACGTTGAAGACGACGACGTTGATAGGCCGGGTGTGTAAGCGCAGCGATGCGTTGAGCTAACCGGTACTAATGAACCGTGAGGCTTAACCTTACAACGCCGAAGATGTTTTGGCGTGAGAGACGCAAGAAGTAAGCTTGATAACAGATTAGCGGAAACGAAAGATTTTACGCTGAGGCAAGGCGGCAAGCGAAGAAAAGGAAGGAGCATACGAGGGTATGTGACTGACTTTACGAGAGCGGCCAACGCAGCATCAGGGTAAAAGATTCGTTCTCAGAGCACTAAAGAATTTGCTGGCGGCACTAGCGCGGTGGTCCCACCTGACCCCATGCCGAACTCAGAAGTGAAACGCCGTAGCGCCGATGGTAGTGTGGGGTCTCCCCATGCGAGAGTAGGGAACTGCCGCATCAAACACGAAGAACCCTGACCTTACGGTCAGGGTTTTTCTTTATTCTTTGCAAAAAATTGGTGAGACTAGCCGGCAGAGCGCAACCAGCGCAAAATAAAGTCGGTAATCTGTTCAATATTGTTCAGATCCAGCACTGGAACGCTGATTTCCAAAGGCTCATCGCTGGCCACAGCGATAACATGTTCGTCCAGTATTAGTTCTTGCAGACTATGTCCGCAGTTTTGTCGCCAAAGCAGGATCTTTGCTACCGCTTCATGCTTAAACCCTTCCACCGTGACCACATCCAGTGTTGAGGCATCCATCCGACTGACCAGATACGCCAGTCCAGTTCTGTATCATCCGGTGTTTCCGTCATCAAAGCCCAGCGCTGAGAACTTGCCACCAGCGTTTGCGCCGCCCCCGCCTTACGCAATTCATAACTGTCTTTGCACCGGCTTATCGACATCCATATCGTGATGGGTATGTTTGATTAAACCCGGTCGGATTTCGTGTGCGCAAAGTGCTGGGATCAGTTTTTTAGAAGGGTTGTTTTACCTGTACCGCTCCGGTGGCTGCAATAGCGAGTAAAGGGATCATGAATTCTCCTGCCAGTGAGCGAGATCGTCTGGTGTATTTACATTGGCAAATGCGATTTTCACATCGCTAAAATCTACAGGATGTCCGCCTGATTCACGCATAAACACCATTACTCTGCGTTCCCCGCGCGCCGGTGTAGTCTTGTAACGCTGGCAAAATGCGTCTGTTAATCAGGAGCAATAGCTGGATGATCTCGCTCGCCATCATGCACCCACACCGCCGGGGCCTGTTGACGTTGATCCCGCAATCGGGCGAAAAGATTCTCTGGTACGTAAGGCGTATCGCAAGGACAAAACAGAAACCACTCACTGGCTATTTGCTGCATTACCGAAAGTATTCCTGCCAGCGGGCCGGGAAAATCATTCATACTGTCAGACACCACGGTCAGACCACTGGCACGGTAGATATCGAGATTCCGGTTGGCGCTGATCACCACCTTTTCAACCTGCGGCGCCAGTTTCTGCGCGACATGTTGCCATAAAGGTTTGCCGTTCAGCTCCAGCAAACCTTTATCTTTTCCCCCCATGCGCGAGGCCTTTCCTCCCGCCAGTACTACGCCGGTTACTGCACTGCTGTCCGTCACAGTTATCGCCTCTTTTATTGTGGGATTGACCCTGCTAACGTGTCTGTACCCAAGAGTAAGGAGCACGACCATGAAATGTAAACGCCTGAACGAAGTTATCGAACTTCTCCAGCCTGCATGGCAGAAAGAGCCGGAACTGAATTTACTGCAATTTTTGCAGAAACTGGCGAAAGAATCAGGTTATGACGGCGAACTGGCTGATTTAAGTGACGACATTCTGATCTATCACCTGAAAATGCGCGATTCCTCGAAAGATGCGGTGATCCTCGGGATTCAAAAGGATTATGAAGAAGACTTCAAAACCGCTCTGCTGCGCGCTCGAGGCGTGATTAAAGAGTAAAAGCTTGTAAGCGGTGCCACCGAAAACGCTGCGAAATGATATCCTGAATCATTCGTTGTATTTTCGGATGACAGGATGACCTGCAACGCCTTTACTTTCCAGACACTACACCCGGATACCATCATGGATGCGCTGTTTGAGCAGGGGATCCGGGTGGACTCCGGCCTCACTCCGCTCAACAGCTACGAAAACCGTGTCTACCAGTTTCAGGATGAAGACCGCCGCCGTTATGTGGTGAAGTTTTATCGTCCCGAACGCTGGTCTGCAGAGCAAATCCTCGAAGAGCATGAGTTTGCCCTTGATTTACAGCGTGATGACGTTCCCGTTGCCGCGCCGCTTGCCTTTAACCACCAGACATTGTTGACCCATAACGACTTCTTTTTGCGGTTTTCCCCAGTGTTGGTGGCCGCCAGTTCGAAGCTGACAATCTCGATCAGATGGAGTGGGTTGGGCGGTATCTTGGGCGTCTGCATCAAACCGGCAGTAAAAAACGTTTCGCCCATCGACCGGACATTGGGGTAAAAGAGTATTTACTTGAACCACTCCAGCTCTTTGGAAACAACTGCGCTAATCCCTGCGGGTTTAAAAAAGCGAGTTCCTGTCTGCGGTTGATAAGCTTATTGATGCAGTTATGGCGCAATGGCACAACCGCTTTAATCTGCTGCGCCTGCACGGTGACTGTCATGCCGGGAATATTCTCTGGCGCGACGGACCGATGTTTGTCGATCTGGATGATGCCCGCAATGGTCCTGCGATTCAGGATCTGTGGATGCTGCTGCATGGCGATAAAGCCGAGCAGCGTATGCAGCTTGAGATGATTGTTGAAGCTTATGAAGAATTCAGCGAGTTTAATCACGCCGAATTAGGCCTTATTGAGCCGCTGCGCGCCATGCGGATGGTCTACTATCTTGCGTGGCTTATCCGTCGTTGGGGCGATCCGGCATTCCCCAAAAATTTCCCTGGCTGAACAGTGAAGATCACTGGCGCAGGCAGACATTGAGTTCTCCTTGAGCAGGTGAAAGTTCTGCAGGAACCCCCTTTAGCATTAACACCCATGTATTAAACGGAGAGAGTTAACCATGAAGAAGATTTGGCTGGCGCTGGCAGGAATGATTCTGGCATTTAGCGCCTCTGCGGCGCAGATCACTGACGGCAAGCAGTTTATTACTCTGGATAAACCCGTGGCTGGCGAGCCGCAGGTGCTTGAGTTCTTCTCATTCTACTGCCCGCACTGCTACGACTTTGAACGCGTATGGCATATTGCCGATGCGGTTAAGCAAAAGCTCCCGGAAGGCACCAAAATGACCAAGTATCACGTAGAGTTTCTTGGCCCGTTGGGTAAAGAGATGACGCAAGCGTGGGCGGTAGCGATGGCGCTGGGTGTGGAAGATAAGATCACCGCGCCAATGTTTGAAGCGGTACAGAAAACCCAGATCGTTCAGTCGGTTGCCGATATCCGCGACGTCTTTATCGCTGCGGGTGTGAAGGGGGAAGAGTATGATGCCGCACCGGAACAGCTTTATGTGGTGAAATCGCTGGTCGCTCAACAGGAAAAAGCCGCTGCCGATCTGCAGTTGCAAGGGGTTCCGGCCATGTTTGTGAATGGCAAATACCGAGGGTTAATCAGCAGGGCATGGATGGCAGTAGTCTGGATGCCTTCGTGAAAGATTATGCCGACACGGTGAAATTCCTCGGTCGAGAAGAGTAAAAGAAAAACGCCGGTCATTGACCGGCGTTTTGTATTGTGTCTTTATCGTATCAATGTGTTCGTCTTTACCTGCCCATAGTTTATTCAGCCACTGCTGAAAACCACGCTTAAAATTCTTATCGCTGACGTAGTCCCCGTGTAGCTCTTCATTTACCGGGAGCAGGTTAACGCGTACAACAATGCGAGTCAGTTTACCGCTGAGCATGTCCTCGGAAAGGGGTCTTATCGTTTTCCGGGTAGCATAACGTCACATCTAACAGCTTATCGGAATTGCGTCCCCAACACATTTAACGCCATGGCGACACCTGCGGCTTTTGGCGGCAGCAGGTTTTTATAGGGGGAGCGCGTCTCGTTGCGTTTTTCTTCGGTAAAGCGCGAGCCTTCAACAAAATTGACTATCGTGGTGGGGTGATGGCGAAACTTCTCACAGGAACGGCGTGTCGTTTCCACATCTTTGCCACGGCGCTCAGGATGGCGGATCAAATACCCCCTGGAGTAGCGGCGCATAAATGGCATATCCAGCGCCCAGCAGGCAAGGCCGATAAACGGAACCCGAGGCCAGTTGTTGCTTGAGGAAGTACTTATTCATCGGGATATGTTTGCGAAACAGCACGCACAACACCACAATATCCGCCCAGCTATGATGATTACAGATCAGCAAATACCAATTCTTTTATTCAGGCTTTCCAGCCCTTCGACATCCCACTTTAAATGCGGATTAAGATACAGCAGCCGGAAAGCCCTTCGCACCAGCAGTACATCATGAAATTACAGAAGGTTGAGATTGCACGCCAAAGCGCCGGAACCGGGAGTAATAGTTTGAGTATGCCGGCAATAATAATCGGCACGGAGCAAGCGACAGTTACCAATATGGTGAGCAGGACACTCAACGTAAGAGTGAATACTGCAAGCAATCTCGACATAGTTAAATTATTCAGAAAGTTAGCTGCTGAAGGCGCACCTGAGAAAAGCGCAATGGGCGATTTTATCAGAAAACAGAGGGCAGGAATGCTTAAACCTTGCTGGTAGTACGGTTATGCTGGCGCGGGAAAAGCAAATCATCTTTTCTTATATCCACATAGCTTAAATTGTCATCATAAAGCCATAAGGATCCTTTTCACTGTTTTAACTATATGAAATAAAAGGTTTTGTATAATCCTGCGATCTTAGTTAAGACACAAAAGTCCAGCCTGAAAGAAACTATGCACAAACTTATCCACAGG
This sequence comes from Enterobacter sp. EA-1, assembly GCA_002886105.1. GTDB lineage: Bacteria > Pseudomonadota > Gammaproteobacteria > Enterobacterales > Enterobacteriaceae. Next base: position 5,085,843 of record CP025776.1, on the reverse strand, counting down.
TTGAATATGCGAGCGATCCCGACGATCGCGAAATCTTTGCCGGCAATTACCGCGAAAAATTCATGTTTCCCCCGGTCTGTGGCATCCTTGGACCATAAATTGATAAACAGGCACGGACATCATGGTTCCAGATCCCCAGAAAATCCCCTTATCCTTGTTGACGGTTCGTCTTACCTCTATCGCGCTTATCATGCGTTCCCCCCCCTGACCAACAGCGCGCGGGCGAACCCACAGGGGCGATGTATGGCGTACTGAATATGCTGCGTAGCCTGATTTTGCAGTACCAGCCGACACATGCCGCGGTGGTGTTTGATGCGAAGGAAAAACCTTCCGTGACGAACTGTTTGAACATTACAAATCGCATCGCCCGCCGATGCCGGATGATCTGCGTGCGCAAATAGAACCCCTCCACGCCATGGTCAAAGCCATGGGATTACCGCTGTTGGCGGTTTCCGGCGTAGAAGCGGACGATGTGATCGGTACGCTGGCGCGCGAAGCAGAAAAAATGGGTCGCCCGGTGTTGATCAGCACGGGTGATAAAGATATGGCGCAACTGGTCACGCCAAATATCACTCTGATCAATACCATGACCAACACCATTCTTGGCCCAGATGAAGTGGTCACCAAATACGGCGTTCCACCGGAGCTGATTATCGATTTCCTTGCACTGATGGGCGACTCTTCGGACAACATCCCGGGTGTACGGCGTCGGTGAGAAAACCGCGCAGGCACTGCTGCAGGGGCTTGGTGGTTTAGATACGTTGTATGAGCAGGCGGATAAAATCGCTGGCCTGACTTTCCGCGGTGCGAAAACCATGGCCGCGAAGCTGGAGCAGAGTAAGGAGGTGGCTTACCTCTCTTATCAGTTGGCAACGATTAAAACCGATGTTGAGTTGGAGCTGACTTGCGAACAACTTGAAGTGCAGCAGCCCGTGGCGGAAGAGCTGCTTGGGTTGTTCAAACAGTATGAATTCAAACGCTGGATTACCGATGTTGAAGCCGGTAAGTGGTTGCAGGCAAAAGGGGCGAAACCGGCAACGAAACCTCAGGAAACCATTACAGTAGACGCCGATGCGGATATCCCGGCAGCGACGCTCTCTGCGGATAAGTACGTCACTATCCTTGATGAAGAGACATTGCAACAATGGATTGCAAAGCTGAAAAGCGCGCCACTGTTTGCCTTTGATACCGAAACCGATAGCACCGGACAATATCAGCGCCAACTTTGGTTGGGCTCTCTTTGCCACTGAACCCTCGGTGTTGCGGCGTATGTGCCGGTGGCGCATGACTATCTGGATGCGCCGGATCAAATTTCCCGTGAACGTGCGCTGGAGCTGCTCAAGCCACTCGGAAGATGAAAAAAGCCGTTAAAGTCGGCCAGAACCTGAAATACGATCGTGGCGTTCTGCAAAATTACGGTATTGAACTGCGCGGTATTGTGTTTGATACCATGCTGGAGTCCTACACACTGGATAGCGTAGCGGGTCGCCATGATATGGACAGCCTCTCTGAACGCTGGCTGAAACACAAAACCATCACCTTTGAAGAGATTGCCGGCAAAGGTAAAAATCAACTGACCTTTAACCAGATCGATCTGGAACAGGCAGGTCGCTACGCGGCGGAAGATGCTGACGTTACCTTGCAACTGCATCTGAAGATGTGGCCGGAACTGCAAAAAAACGCCGGGCCGCTTAACGTGTTTCAGAACATTGAAATGCCGCTGGTGCCAGTGATCTCTCGCATCGAACGCAACGGGGTTAATATCGATCCTGCGGTACTGCATAAGCACTCGGAAGAGCTGACCCTGCGTCTGGCAGAGTTGGAAAAAAAGCCCATGAGATCGCCGAAGAGCCTTTTAATCTTTCGTCCACTAAGCAGCTACAAACTATTCTTTTTGAAAAACAGGGTATTAAACCGCTGAAGAAAACACCGGGCGGCGCACCGTCTACGTCGGAAGAGGTGCTGGAAGAGCTGGCGCTTGACTATCCACTGCCGAAAGTGATCCTCGAGTACCGTGGGTTGGCGAAACTCAAATCAACCTACACCGATAAATTACCGTTGATGATTAACCCGAAAACCGGGCGCGTCCATACGTCGTATCATCAGGCGGTGACGGCGACAGGGCGTTTATCTTCAACCGATCCCAACCTGCAAAATATTCCGGTGCGCAATGATGAGGGCCGACGTATTCGTCAGGCATTTATCGCGCCGAAAGATCATGTGATTGTCTCTGCGGACTACTCGCAAATTGAGCTGCGTATTATGGCTCACCTGTCGCGCGATAAGGGCCTGCTGTCGGCATTTGCCGAAGGAAAGATATTCACCGCGCGACGGCGGCGGAAGTGTTTGGCCTGCCGCTCGAAAGCGTCAGCAATGAGCAGCGTCGTAGCGCCAAGGCCATTAACTTTGGTCTGATCTACGGTATGAGCGCGTTTGGTTTATCACGCCAGCTCAATATTCCGCGCAAAGAGTCGCAGAAGTATATGGATCTCTACTTTGAGCGCTATCCGGGCGTGCTGGATTATATGGAACGCACGCGTGCGCAGGCGAAAGAGCGCGGTTATGTCGAAACTCTCGAAGGGCGCCGACTTTATCTGCCGGATATCAAATCCAGTAATGCGGCCAGACGAGCCGGAGCAGAACGTGCGGCAATCAACGCACCGATGCAGGGTACGGCGGCGGATATTATTAAGCGCGCGATGATTGCGGTAGACGCATGGTTGCAAAGTGAAAAACCTCGCGTTCGTATGATCATGCAGGTTCACGATGAACTGGTGTTTGAGGTGCACAAAGACGATCTTGAAGCAGTGTCGAAAAGATCCATGAACTGATGGAGAGCAGTACGACGCTTGATGTGCCGTTGCTGGTGGAAGTCGGGAGCGGGCAAAACTGGGATCAAGCGCACTAAGTCCGCGGCGGATAAGGTTCTTTTTGTAAGTAAAGCAACAAATGACCGGGAGTTTTGTGATGATCATTAGAATTCCCTATGTAAAAATTGAAAAGAAATTACAAAAAGTGCTTTGTCCGGATCCAAAAGGGAGTAGAGTTATTTGCGTAGGGGTACAGAGGTAAGATGTTCTATCTTTCAGACCTTTTACTTCACGTAATCGGATTTGGCTGAATATTTAGCCGCCCCAGTCAGTAATGACTGGGGCGTTTTTTATTAATGCAAAGAAAGAAAAAAACGCGGCGGACGCCGCGTGATGGAAGGATTACTCGTTACTTTCTTCCAACCGGCGGCAGCGAGCTAAACCAGTGTCCAGCTTTTCACGCAATTTGTCCACGCCCTGTTTTTTCCAGGGAAGAGAACGCTTCAACCTGAACGTCTCCACCGGAAAGCGAGCACGGCTTCACGCACCATATTGAGCTGCGCTTTGCGCGCACCGCTGGCAAGTTTGTCCGCTTTAGTGAGCAACACCAGCACCTGAAGATTGCTGTCTACTGCCCACTGGATCATCTGCTGATCCAGATCTTTTAACGGATGGCGAATATCCATTAACACCACCAGACCCTGCAGGCACTGGCGTTTTTCCAGATACTCCCCGAGCGCGCGCTGCCATTTGATTTTCATCTCTTCCGGCACTTCTGCATAGCCGTAACCCGGCAGGTCGACCGAGGGCGTTTGCCGTCGGCGACTTCAAACAGGTTAATAAGTTGCGTACGGCCCGGAGTCTTTGACGTGCGCGGGTTTCTCTGGTTTGTCAGCGTGTTAAGCGCACTCGATTTTCCTGCATTGGAGCGGCCAGCAAAAGCCACTTCGATACCGGTGTCGGCGGGTAAGTGGCGAATATCAGGCGCACTGGTGACAAAGTGCGTCTGTTGGTAATTCCAGTTAGTCAAAATGGTCGTCTCCATCTGAAAGCATGCGGCGATTATACCTGAACTGCTGCAAAAGGCTGTTTTTTCTCGTCAGAAACACACCTGTAAGCCGTTGTCTTAAGTGTTGTAAGAGATTGGCTATTCCTGCTATGCGAACTTTCAGAGAAGTTGCAGGAACCCGAAACCGGTAAACTATGTTAAATCAATGAGTTGGTTTTAAAGAATTTTCCTAATTTATCGGATTGAGGCATCTAACTGCTTGTCAGTTTCGCTCAGAAGGGTAAAGTAACTCGCAGGCCGGAGGCTACAGAAGGAAGGATGACTCAAGGAGTGAGGGGTCAGGAGCGCCGGGGAGGCGAAGACAGGACAAAACGTCTGGAGACGTTTACAAGGAAAAAGGAACCCCAACAGGGAATGTTCGACGCTAACGGAAAAACAGGGCTGGTTGATAGCGCACACGGAATGTAGAACCCATTATGGGTTGAGGGTCAAGAAAAAAGGCGACAGTTTGCACTGTCGCCTTTTTTCTCTTGTCTTCTGCTAGATTCCGCCGCAATTCTATACTGAAGAAAACGACTTAAGACGACCATCATGGAAAAAACCGTCCACCCAACCACGCGGCAAAGTACGCCGTAAAACACGTGAAGAATTGAATCAGGAAGGCCGCGATCGCAAACGTGACAAAAAAGCATCGCGGTAATGCTTCTGGCAGCCGCGCGAACGGTGGTGCTGAGTCTTCCGGCAAGGGTAAACCGCAAAAGATCCGCGCACAGGCAGCAAAAAAACCGATCCCACTGGGTGTTACCGAACCCCAGTGGGTTAAAAAAGCACCACAAACCTAAGAGCGAGAAACCTATGCTTTCACCGCAGGATGAGTTGGAGATGCTGGAAACGGATGAGCGCCTCTGGATGCGCTGCTGGAACGTCTGGAAGAGGGCGAAACCCTGAGCGCGGAAGATCAAGCGTGGGTGGATGCCAAACTGGATCGCATTGATGAGCTAATGCAGAAGCTGGGTCTCTCTTACGATGATGAAGATGAGGAAGAAGAAGAGCGCAAGGAAGATATGATGCGTCTGCTGAAAGGCGGCAATTAATCCTTTTCTATGGGCCTTCCCGTCCTGCTTATAACCCTTCCGGTTATATGTTATCTGGTGTGGTTATTCGTTAAACTACAGCGGTTGTCGCGGCGCAAAGTGTGGCTGCGCAACCGGCTTATGACCCGCAATGAGGTCAGGCCGGGCCGCCGGACCCCGCCAGCGGCGTCATCGGAAGGAGTAAGCAATGTCAGAGCATGTGATCGACTGGGACTCGGCCCTCATCCAGAAATATAACTATTCCGGGCCGCGTTACACCTCATACCCTACCGCGCTGGAGTTTTCCGACGCTTACGGCGAAGAGGATTTTCAGCGTGCTGTTGCGCGTTATCCGGAGCGTCCGCTATCGCTGTACGTTCATATCCCGTTTTGTCACAAGCTGTGCTATTTCTGCGGCTGCAATAAGATTGTTACCCGGCAGCAGCATAAAGCCGATCAATACCGGACGCGCTGGAACAAGAGATCGTTCATCGTGCGCCGCTATTTAAAGGCCGCCACGTCAGCCAGTTGCACTGGGGCGGCGGTACGCCAACTTACCTGAATAAAGCGCAAATCAGCCGCCTGATGGGGCTTCTGCGAGGAGCATTTTGCCTTTAACGATGATGCTGAAATCTCGATTGGAAGTCGATCCCCGCGAAATTGAGCTGGACGTTCTCGATCATCTGCGCCGCGAAGGTTTTAATCGCCTGAGCATGGGTGTGCAGGACTTTAATAAAGAAGTCCAGCGGCTGGTGAACCGCGAGCAGGATGAAGATTTCATCTTCGCGCTGCTGAATCACGCCCGGAAAATCGGTTTTACTTCGACCAATATCGATCTGATTTATGGGCTGCCAAAACAGACGCCGGAAAGCTTTGCCTTTACGCTACAACGCGTGGCGGCGCTGAGCCCGGATCGTCTGAGCGTGTTCAACTATGCGCATTTGCCGACGTTGTTCGCCGCGCAGCGCAAAATCAAAGATGCCGATCTGCCTTCCGCCCAGCAGAAGCTGGATATTTTGCAGCAAACCATCACCTCGCTCACCACATCGGGTTATCAGTTTATCGGTATGGATCACTTTGCCCGTCCGAATGATGAGCTGGCTGTGGCGCAGCGTAACGGCGTGTTACACCGCAATTTCGAGGTTACACCACAGGGCGATAGCGATCTGCTGGGTCTGGGCGTTTCCGCTATCAGCATGATTGGCGACAGCTACGCGCAAAACCAGAAAGAGCTAAAACACTATTATCAGCAGGTGGACGAACGCGGTAACGCGCTATGGCGGGGGATTGCGCTGACCCGTGATGACTGTATTCGCCGTGACGTGATTAAAATGCTGATCTGTAATTTCCGTCTGGCGTTCCGGTGCGGTGGAAAATGTCTGGGGTATCGATTTTCGCGACTATTTTGCCGAAGATTTGCGCTTGTTAGCGCCGCTGGTGGATGACGGGCTGGTGGCGGTTGATGAAGTCGGGTTGCAGGTAACGGCGAAAGGGCGTTTGCTGATCCGCAATATTTGCATGTGCTTCGACGCTTATCTGCGCCAGAAAGCGCGGTTGCAGCAGTTCTCAAGAGTGATTTAGCGAGCGTGTTATCAGGCCTACAACAGGGTGCGTAGGCCTGATAAGCGCAGCGCCGTCAGTAAGACTAGCTAAACAGCCCAACCAACGCGGCGCAAAGCACAGCCGCGATGGCTGTTTGCGGTGTATGGCTTGCAGACGCGCCAGCTTCGACGCCTGTCGTAACCATATTGATGAATGATTCCAGCATAATGAACTCCCCGTGAACGGGCAAGATCATACTTAACTGCGGGTAACAGTAAAGGGGTGAAATCGCAGCAATTTGCACTGACTATTCAATCTTTACACTTCTGCCGCCGTCTACTCCATTCCCAGCTCTTTCAGCTTACGTGTCAGGGTATTGCGGCCCCAGCCGAGCAAGCGTGCTGCTTCCTGTTTATGGCCCTGCGTATGCCGCAATGCGGTGGTCAGCAGTGTCCGTTCCATCTCCGGTTGCGCTTCAGAGAGCAGATTTTGATGGCCGGAACGCAGCGCGCGATCCGCCCATTGCGCCAGCAGGGGTTGCCCAACTGTCCGGTAGACTCTGTGACGGGTTATCCGGCGTGGTCGTTTCGAAAAGTTCGGCAGGCAGATCCTGAATCAGGACTTCCTGACCTGCAGCCATTACCGTCAGCCAGCGACAGGTATTTTCGAGCTGACGCACGTTCCCGCCCCAGGGGCAGACGCGTTAATGCCGCTTCCGTTTCAGGGTGGAGCTGCTTGGTTTCCACCCCCAGTTCACGGGCAGCAACCTGCAAAAAGTGCCGCGCAAGGCGAGGGATATCTTCCCGGCGTTCGCGCAGTGGCGGCAAGTGCACGCGAATAACGTTCAGGCGGTGGAATAAATCCTCACGGAATTTCCCTTCCTGAACACGCAGCTCAAGGTTCTGGTGCGTGGCTGCGATAATGCGCACATCGACTTTTACCGGTGCATAACCGCCCACGCGATAGAACTGGCCATCAGCCAGCACGCGCAGCAAACGGGTCTGCACATCCAGCGGCATATCGCCGATTTCGTCGAGAAACAGCGTCCCGCCATCGGCCTGTTCAAAACGACCCTGACGCACGGTGTTCGCGCCGGTAAAGGCCCCTTTCTCGTGACCAAACAGCTCAGACTCGATCAAATCTTTTGGTATCGCGGCCATATTCAGCGCAATAAACGGCGCTTTTACCCGTGGGCTATGGCGATGCAGCGCATGCGCGACCAGCTCTTTACCGGTCCCGGATTCACCGTTAATCAGCACGCTAATGGACGAGCGCGACAGGCGACCAATAATGCGGAATACATCCTGCATTGCCGGGGCTTCGCCGATGATGTCGGTTGTCGGACCGCTGGCCTGTACATTACGTGGTTGCTGCTGTTCCTGATAATGGCTGATTGCGCGCTCGACCAGCGCAACGGCTTCATCAATGTCAAATGGCTTGGGCAGATAATCAAACGCCCCTTGTTGGTAGGCGCTGACGGCGGCATCCAGATCGGAATGTGCGGTCATAATGATGACCGGAAGCATCGGATGGCGCTGCTTTATCTGTTTCAGTAACGCAAGTCCATCCATCCCCGGCATACGAATATCCGAAAGCAGTACATCAGGGGTTTTGGTGGTTAGCGCATCTAGCACTTCATTGGCACTTTCAAATGTTGTACAACTCAAGCCTGCCCCGGTGAGCGCGCGTTCCAGCACCCAACGGATGGAGCTATCGTCATCAACGATCCAGACTATCCCTCGTTGCATAAACACCTCTACTTCCGAATAGGCAGGTAAACCGAAAATTCGGTATGTCCCGGCCAACTGGTAAATTCAATTTTGCCAGAATGTTGATCGATCAAACTTCGTGCGATAGACAACCCAAGTCCGGTACCGCCTTCACGTCCGCTCACCATCGGATAGAACAGCGTATCCTCGGAGATGCGAAGGAATGCCCGGACCGTTATCTTCCACATCTATTCTTGCCGCCGAGGCGATAGCGCACACCGTGCAGCGTTAACTGGAAAGCGGTACGGGTACGTAAAATGATCTCGCCACCTTCCGGTCCCAGCGCTTGCAGCGCATTGCGAACAATATTCAGTAAAACTTGCTCGATTTGGTCGGGATCGTGAGCCAGTTCTGGGAGGCTGGGATCGTAATCGCGGACCAGCGTGACGTTATCCGGCAGTTCCATCGACACCAGATTCACCACACGTTCGGCAACCTTATGAATGCTTTCAGTAACATGCATTCCGGGCTGTTGCGGACCAAGCAGACGATCCACCAGGGTTGCGCAGACGGTCGGCCTGCTCGATGATCACTTTGGTATATTCCAGCAATGCCGGATCGGGCAGCGCTTTACTCAGCAATTGCGCGGCACCACGTAGTCCACCAAGCGGGTTTTTGATTTCATGGGCCAGTCCACGCACCCGAGTCGCGTGCAGCGACTTGTTGGGCATGCTGGAGCTGCTCCTGACTCAAACGTCGCTGGTTATCCATCGGCGCCATTTCCAACAGGATCAGCCCCTCCGGCAAACGTTGCGCCGTCAGTGAAAGAATGTGTGAACGCCCGTCAATGACGAGTGTGACTTCGTTATCGGTAAACCCCTGTCCGGCGTGCAGACTTTCCCGCATCAGATCGATGTTCAGTGAGAAGTAGCTCAGTAATTCAGGTAGAGGTGTGCCAAATAACTTACGTGAACTCTGCGCCAGCAATTGTTGCGCAGCCGGGTTCGCGTAATGCACTGCCAGTTCATCATCAACCAGCAAAATGCTGTTGATTAAAGAATTGAGGATCTGCCCAGCATCGGGCAGCACGCCACTGCCATTCAGCAGTCTCCCGGATAGTTGCACTAATTTAGTGCAGTATAGCTTTTTATCGGTAAAAAGCGCGATAGATCAGGTTGTTGGTGGAGAAAAAAGCCCATCCGGGATGGGCTAAAAAGTTCCACGGCAACAAATCCTCTGGCGTCTTTTCTCGCCGTAACTGCGTTGGCTGCCTTCGCTCACCCCGGTCACATAGTTATCTATGTTCCCGAGGATTCGCTCAGTTGCCGCCTTGCTACGACAAGAAATCCGCTGAGTATTAAATTTATTAAACGCTGTAGTACAGTTCGAACTCTACCGGGTGCGGCGTCATGCGAACGCGGTCGTTTTCTTCGATACGCAGCGCGATGTAGGCATCGATCGCGTCGTCGGTGAATACGCCGCCAGCAGTCAGGAACTCGCGGTCAGCGCTCAGTGCGTTGAGTGCTTCTTCCAGAGAGCCTGCAACCTGCGGGATTTCTTTCGCTTCTTCCAGCCGGCAGATCGTACAGGTTTTTGTCCATGGCTTCGCCCGGATGGATTTTGTTTTTAATACCATCCAGACCGGCCATCAGCAGTGCTGCGAAGCACAGGTACGGGTTCGCTGCCGGATCCGGGAAACGCACTTCAATACGACGCGCTTTCGGAGAAGCAACCACCGGGATACGGATAGACGCAGAACGGTTACGGGCAGAGTAAGCCAGCATTACCGGTGCTTCGCAACCCGGGACCAGACGCTTGTAGGAGTTGGTGGTCGGGTTAGACAGGGCGTTGATGGCTTTCGCGTGTTTGATTACGCCGCCAATGTAGTACAGCGCTGTTTCAGACAGGCCTGCATATTTGTCGCCAGAGAACAGGTTGGTGCCGTTCTTGGACAGGGACATATGGCAGTGCATACCGGAACCGTTATCACCGAACATCGGTTTCGGCATAAAGGTCGCGGTTTTACCGAAACGGTGCGCAACGTTGTGCACAACGTATTTGTAGATCTGAATTTCGTCCGCTTTTTTTGGTCATGGTGTTGAAGCGGGTTGCCACTTCGTTCTGACCAGCAGTCGCCACTTCGTGGTGGTGAGCTTCAACAACCGTGCCCATTTCTTCCATCACCAGACACATGGTGGAACGCAGGTCCTGAGCGGAGTCAACCGGTGGAACCGGGAAGTAACCGCCTTTAACTGCCGGACGGTGACCTTTGTTGCCACCTTCGTATTTGGTAGAGGAGTTCCATGCGCCTTCGATATCGTCGATAGCAACGCTGGAGCCGGAAATGGAGCTGCCGAAACGAACGTCGTCAAACAGGAAGAATTCCGGCTCTGGCCCGAACAGAACGGTGTCTGCGATGCCGGTAGCGCGCAGGTACTCTTCAGCACGTTTTGCGATGGAGCGCGGGTCACGGTCGTAACCCTGCATGGTGCCGAGTTCCGCGGATATCGCAACGGATGATCAGCGTAGGTTCTTCGTAGAACGGGTCAATGACAGCGGTAGTCGCGTCCGGCATCAGTACCATGTCGGATTCGTTGATGCCTTTCCAGCCACCAATCGAAGAACCATCAAACATTTTACCTTCTTCGAAGAAGTCGGCATTGACCTGATGGGCTGGGATAGTGACGTGCTGTTCTTTACCTTTAGTATCTGTGAAGCGCAGATCAACAAACTTCACTTCGTGCTCATTCAGCATCGTCAAAACGTGTTCAGCGGACATACTTAAACTCTCCCGGATTTGTCATTGTCGTCGTGGTAACGAGGTCTTCAAATACTACGTAAACTGGCGTTGTTGCCGTAAAATAGTTAAAGCGAAATCTATGCCAACTTTTAAATGCCCCTAAAAGGCGTTATCATGCACGGTATAGTGCAAAAGGGCTGCACCATGATGGTTGAAAGAGCTGCACCAATATAGTGCTTCAATGTGAACATTGGGCACTATATTGGTGCAATTTTCGTTAAATGCCCCTTTAACGCTCCGTGAAAGCGATCACAAAGCAACTCTGCAATACTTGTTTGCGGAGGATGTTTGTGATCCTGTTTAGTCCTTCGATTAATACGTGTACAATAACGCGCTATTTCTAATGCCTGAGGCAAAGTTGTGATCGAAAATCTGCGTAACATCGCCATCATTGCTCACGTTGACCACGGTAAAACGACCGGGTTGACAAGCTGCTGCAGCAATCCGGTACGTTCGACGAACGTGCTGGAAACACAAGAGCGTGTGATGGACTCCAACGATTTGGAGAAAGAGCGTGGGATTACCATCCTCGCGAAAAACACCGCTATCAAATGGAATGATTACCGTATCAACATCGTTGATACCCCAGGCACGCCGACTTCGGTGGTGAAGTTGAGCGTGTGATGTCCATGGTTGATTCCGTGCTGCTGGTGGTTGACGCATTTGACGGCCCGATGCCGCAAACGCGCTTCGTGACCAAAAAAGCATTTGCCCATGGCCTGGGAAACCGATTGTGGTAATCAACAAAGTTGACCGCCCGGCGCGCGTCCTGATTGGGTTGTTGACCCCGAGGTCTTTGACCTGTTCGTTAACTGGACGCGACCGACGAGCAGCTGGACTTCCCGATCGTTTACGCTTCTGCGCTGAACGGTATCGCGGGTATGGACCACGAAGACATGGCTGAAGACATGACCCCGCTGTACCAAGCGATTGTTGACCATGTACCGGCACCGAACGTTGATCTGGACGGCACTCTGCAGATGCAGATCTCTCAGCTCGACTACAACAACTACGTTGGTGTAATCGGCATTGGTCGTATCAAACGCGGTAAAGTGAAACCGGAACCAGCAGGTCACTATCATTGATAGCGAAGGCAAAACCCGTAACGGTAAAGTCGGTAAAGTACTGACTCATCTGGGGCTGGAGCGTATTGATAGCGAAGTCGCAGAAGCGGGCGATATCATTGCGATCACCGGTCTGGGCGAGCTGAACATCTCTGACACCATCTGCGATCCGCAAAATGTAGAAGCGCTGCCGGCGCTGTCTGTTGATGAACCGACCGTGACCATGTTCTTCAACGTCAACACCTCTCCGTTCTGCGGTAAAGAAGGTAAGTACGTGACTTCACGTCAGATCCTCGACCGTCTGAACAAAGAGCTGGTGCACAACGTTGCGCTGCGCGTGGAAGAAACCGAAGATGCGGACGCGTTCCGTGTATCCGGTCGTGGTGAGCTGCACCTGTCCGTTCTTATCGAGAACATGCGTCGTGAAGGTTTCGAAATGGCGGTTTCCCGTCCGAAAGTTATCTTCCGTGAAATCGACGGCCGTAAACAAGAGCCGTTCGAAAACGTTACGCTGGACGTTGAAGAGCAGCACCAGTGGTTCTGTGATGCAGGCGCTCGGTGAGCGTAAAGGCGACCTGAAAAACATGAATCCGGACGGTAAAGGCCGCGTACGTCTCGACTACGTGATCCCAAGCCGTGGTCTGATTGGCTTCCGTTCTGAGTTCATGACCATGACCTCCGGTACCGGTCTGCTGTACTCCACTTTCAGCCATTACGATGATGTTCGTCCGGGTGAAGTGGGTCAGCGTAACAACGGCGTACTGATCTCCAATGGTCAGGGTAAAGCGGTTGCGTTCGCACTGTTCAGCCTGCAGGACCGCGGTAAGCTGTTCCTCGGGCCATGGCGCGGAAGTTTACGAAGGCCAGATCATCGGTATTCACAGCCGTTCTAACGACCTGACCGTTAACTGCCTGACCGGTAAAAAACTGACCAACATGCGTGCGTCCGGTACGGACGAAGCCACGGTTCTGGTTCCGCCGGTTAAGATGACGCTTGAGCAGGCGCTGGAGTTTATCGATGACGACGAACTGGTCGAGGTTACTCCTCAGTCCATTCGTATCCGTAAACGTCACCTGACTGAGAACGACCGTAAACGCGCAATGCGCGGTACGAAAGAAGAGTAAGATCGCTTCTTTGCCAGTAGAATGAAAAAAGCCGCTGAAGTCAGCGGCTTTTTTATAGCGGTATGTTTGTCAGAAGCTGTATTTCACGCCCAGCATACCTTGTGTGTCACTGTAGCCTTTGGTCCCCACCTGCTGAGCAACGTTGCCCCACAGTGTCAGGTTTGGTGTAACCCGGCCTTCCACGCCTGCTTTCAGTTCAGCGATATTATTCGTCCCGCTCATGCTGTTGCTCACGTCATCCATTTTCACCCGTGTAGTCTGCGTGTTGTGGATCCAGTTAGCTTCAACAAACGGCTGCAACTGGCGGTCTTTGCCTGCATCAACCGGGTTACGATCGCTGAGGTAGGCTTTCACGCCAAGGCGGGTCATCAGATTGCCACTGCTTTCGTCTTTCACTCGCGTGCCGTTCTGCTCGCGATGCTCACCTGCTTTAACGCCCATCCAGACCAGCTGGGCTTTTGGGTTGGATCCAGAAACTGCGCTGTTCATTTTCGCCGACTTTAAAGCTGTAACCGGCTTCAACCGAAGCGGTGATGCCCTTGGACTTATATTTTTCAGTCGCTTGTTCCTCGGCCTGTCACGTCGTTATCAAACCAGTTATAGAGTGCCCAGCTATCAACATAGGTACCTGTTTTATCCGCTTCATTGGCATACCGGTGTACCGTACAACCCTACGCTGTAACCGGAAACTTTCCCGCGAGAGTGGTAGCCGGTAAGGTTCGATTTGGTGGTGTTGCTACTGTTGGCATAGCCCGCCATTGCACCTACATGCCAGCGGTCAAGACCGTCAGTACTCCACTGCGCCAGATCGCCCCCCAGTTGCATAACATAGCGGTTGCCGCTGGTTTTTAACTGACCACTGCCGTCTTTGGAAGCGGGTATGACCGCCGACATTACGCAGCCACAGGCCGGTGACTTTTTTCTCGCCAGTGAGAACATCGGTATACTGTGTTTCACCCAGGGCGATCGTGCAGACGGGTCATGAACAGCGTATTTGCCGCATAGTTGTTGGCCAGATAGCTACCGAATTCAGGGCGATACTGATGCTTACCTGCCGGTGTAACCGGGTCAACAGAAGGTGGCACAATAGGGCGCTCGGGTCCAACCGGATCAGGCTCAGGTTCCGGCTCCACATCTTCGATCTTGCTGGTCAGGTACCAGTTGTTGGCTTTCTGCACCACGTTATAGTCGTAACCCCCGGCAACGATACGGCCTGCTTTTTCAAAGGTACCGGCGGAGTTACCCTCGACTTCGATAATTTCGATACCTTCAACAGTTTGCGCCCCTGTCCCGCCAATATTATTAATGGCGACAAAGGTGTTACCGGCGGTATTCCCTTTAACAATCATTTTGTCTGTTTCCAGAGTTGTCGTCAGCCAGCACGGTATTAAAGGCGAGCGTACCGCCGTTACCGGTGTAATCACCGTTCACCGTCAGCGTCTTCCACAACCCGTCGTTATCATGCAGAACATTCACCACCGCACCTGAATCCAGCGTCAGGCTGGTCAGTGTCGAGCTGTCGGTCATATTCCAGACGGCATTGCTCATGGTGAGCGCTGTTGTTGCTGCACCGGTAATATAGGATGCGCCATCCCATAATGAGTTGTCCCGCATCGACAGCAGAATGGCGCTGTTATCGCCGGATGAGGAAATATCGCCATCGATGGTGAATTTTCCGCCGGCTGAGGCATCGATCACCCCGCCGCTGATGGTCGACATTGCATAGTTATTGCTGGCTTTGTCACCGGCCATGGTAATGGCTGCACCGCCGGCCAGATTGATTTTCCCCTTCGACAACGCATGCAAGCCGGAGGATGCGGTGCCGCTATTGTTATTAACTGTGATTGAAGCGTTATCACCGAGGTTTACCGTCGCATTCGTTGCGTAGACCCCATAGGCTCCAACACCGTTGGTCGTTATAGATGCGTCTTCAGCTAAAGAGATAGTTGAAGAGCCGGCGGCATAAAGCGCATTTGCGCCATCGAGATTGGTGGTGATGTCGGCATTTTTGCCCAATTCAATCTTCGATGAGGAACCTGCGTAGGCGCCATAAGCCAATTTACCGTACGTTTCAATTACTGCATCCTGTCCCGGTGCGGATATAAGAACCGCTTTGGTATGCGCGAATACCTTCTGCATAGTTGCCGCGGGTAACGATATGTGCGCGATCGCCAAGGATGATATTGTTTTTCGCCGCGGTGGCGTCCTTGATGGCATAAGCGGTAACGCCGCGCCCGGTGTTACCGGTGGTTTCAATATACGCATCATTGCCAATGTAGATGTTGGCGGAACCAAGATAACCCTGACTAAAAGAGCTGTAGCCTGCGTTAATCCCGTCGCCGCTGTCTCCGTTAACGTAAATTTTGGTGCGATCGCCGGTTATTACAAATACCGGGTTATCTGGCGTGTTGGTACCGTGTGTACGGATCCCGTCAACATCTTTGCCATTATTTGCCGCAACTTTGGATTGTGTATAAATCGTTAAGTCATCGCCAAATATGACACCAGGGCTGCCCGTCGTCGAGTTCTGAATAACAGTAACGGTATGTTCAAATGCTTCGGCTCCGGGGCCATTCAGAGTAATACTGTTACCATAAATTGGGATGCTGCCAGTGTTCCATTGATATACATAGTTAGGATCGCTGGTGTTTTTACTGTAATTTGCACTTGCGCCGGATGGAATAAGCGCCTGGATCTCAGATGGTAAATCAGAAACCAGACCTGTTGCAGGCAAGTCATTGAAATTTAAATACGCTGCGTGGACTGGGATGAATATTGATGCCAGAGCCGCAGAAATAGCGATTGCTATCGGCGAATATTTTGTTGAATGTGACATATTTTCCTCCCCGCAGGGAATAAGACACCCACCGCATTTGAATGAATATGTGGGTTTTTAAATTAAATATATAAATTTTGTGGCTGATTCAGGATATAAGCTTTTGAATTGTCTTAAACCTTAATCTCTAAACACAAGATGTATCTACTCACGTCAAACTTTTATCTCTTCAGTTAATACTTGCTCCTGTTCACGTTATGTGTTTTTCTGGAAGCAAATATAAATTCAAATGATGTTATCTTTTAATCAATTAGCCTTATTAAATATTTTTTAATTTTCATCTAAGAAATTAATTTATAACTTGTTGTATTTGCTGGATTTTGATGGTTTTCTTAGTTTGTTAAACCTATAGTCGTGGTGAATTATTTTAATTTTTGCTAAAATTAATCTGCACCGTTTTAGGATAAATTTTTAAACGGTAGCCCTGCCGAGGAAAGGAAAATTGTATCTCATTAATAATTTAGTGGAGTTTAACCCTGACAGTAAAAGCCTGACGAATCGTTTGACTGGCCGTACTCTTCATTTGCAGCTACCAGCCAGCCTCTGTTTCCTTTATCTAATAACGCATCCTCGGAGAAGTGATTTCTCAAAATGATTTGATGAAGGTTGGATGGGGAGACAGAAACGATGTCACTACGCCTAATGCGTTTTATCAGGCAATCCTTACTCTGCGTAATGCGCTGGAGGTGGCCGGTTTGCCTCGTGATGTGGTAAAAACCATTTCGCGACGCGGGCTCACCCTTTCAACCGCTGTAAGTGTTGAAGTGCTTAATACGCCACAAACCGTAGCAATACATACAGTTCCGCAACCGGTCGTGCAAATAAGCGAACCGGTGCCGGTAATCAACGCGAAAAAAACTATCAACGTTGGCTTATAGCAAGTGTGGTGATACTGATTCTGCTCAGCGTAATAAATGGCTGGATGCTTTATAATGCCCACTTGCCAATGCCTTTTTAAGGATTATCTTTCTCTTAACGCAGCCCCCCTCTTCAGGTCATGACTGTAGAATATTTTACGCTGCGAATGAGCGTACTTCGGAGTATTACGCTAATTTGCTTAATAAAAAATCCCCGGGTTATGCGCAAATAACGATTACTTGTTTTTAACGGGTTACAGTCAGGCCGATCGTATTGTGGCGTTTGCCTGCGATAAAGATGCGCGAGTAGATAAGACGGCTTTTTGTTCCTCACATTATTTTTGGACACGTGAGCAATGAAAAATATCTCAGCATGATGTCACTGTCTGTTGCGCTGTTAGCCGCAGTGATTACCAGCGGCATGCTCTTGTATTCTCACCTCACCCCGCCGCCTTTGCAGTGCGTGGGAACGGCTGAATGGCATATTGGCAACAAACGCTTTGTTGGAACGCTCTCTTTTCGCATGAGTGAGGGTAAAGGTATGGCCGTGATGACCGGTAAGCTCTTTGGTCAGCAGGTTTCGGAGGTTAATCGAAGTATCTATTTCCATTACAGCCAACAACTGCGTTCGCGCGTGTTAAGCAATGACCGGATTGTGAAGACATTCGCCGATACGGCAGATGAGTCAGATATAAACGATACCTTGCCTCGGTTTTTTACCGGACGCCGGAAAGATCGCTGAGCCTGATGATTGAGGAATATGAAGGGGCGTACCTTTTTTCTACCTCAAATGTGCCTTCTTTGTACTGCCGAAAAACGTAAAGATGAAGATATGCTGAGTGTCCGATTATGCGCATAGTCAAAGTTAACCTTTCCCGCTACAGTTAATTCTCCACGGCTGGCAAGGAGAGAGAAATGCTCTATATCTTTGATTTAGGTAATGTGATTGTCGACATCGACTTTAACCGGGTGTTGGGCGCCTCGGAGCGATTTCAGTCGCGTACCGCTGTTGGCAACGTTAAAGCAGAGCTTTAACATGGGTGAGACGTTTCATCAGCATGAGCGTGGGGAAATCAGCGATGAGCATTTCGCCAAAGCGATGTGTGAAGAGATGGCGCTTCCTTTGAGTTATGAGCAGTTCTCTACCGGCTGGCAGGCAGTGTTTGTTGCTTTGCGTCCGGAGGTGATTGACATCATGCACAAACTGCGCGCGCAGGGACCGGGTTGTAGTGCTGTCCAACACTAATCGTCTGCACACCACCTACTGGCCGGAACAATACCCGGAAATTCGCGCAGCGGCGGATCATATCTACCTCTCCGTGATATGGAATGCGCAAACCTGAAGCGCGTATTTACCAGCAGGTGTTGGCGCTTGAAGGTTTTTCTGCCGACGATGCCGTCTTTTGATGACAATAGCGACAATATTGCCGGTGCTAATCAGCTCGGGATAACCAGTATTCTTGTCACCAGTAAAGCGACGATCCCCGACTATTTTGCGAAGCAGTTATGTTGAGAAATGCGCAGCATAAGGCGAAGCACCATACACGCCCGCTGTGGTCATGGCTGAAGTTGCTCTGGCAGCGCATTGATGAAGACCATATGACGACCCTCGGCGGGGAATCTCGCCTATGTCTCCTTGCTCTCGCTGGTGCCTTTTATCGCCGTGGTCTTTGCGCTGTTTGCCGCATTTCCGATGTTTTCTGACGTCAGCCTTCAACTGCGCCACTTTATCTTTGCCAATTTCATTCCCACCACCGGGGATGTGATTCAGAATTACATTGAGCAGTTTGTGGCTAACTCCAGCAAGATGACCGCCGTTGGGGCGTGCGGGCTGGTTATCACTTCGCTACTGCTGATGTACTCCATAGACAGCGCGCTGAACGCAATCTGGCGCAGTACGCGTGTGCGCCCGCATGTTTATTCGTTTGCGGTGTACTGGATGATCCTGACGCTTGGGCCGCTACTGGCGGGGGCCAGCCCGGCAATCAGCTCTTATCTGTTATCGCTGCGCTGGGCCAGTGAATTAAACAGCGTAATTGATAACGTGTTGCGCATTTTCCCGCTGGTTTTGTCGTGGCTCTCTTTTTGGCTGCTGTACAGTATTGTGCCGACCACCCGGGTGCCAAATCGTGATGCGATTGTCGGGGCGTTTGTCGCGGCGGTGTTGTTTGAACTGGGGAAAAAATGCTTCGCCCTGTACATTGCCATGTTTCCCTCTTACCAGCTTATTTATGGCGTGCTGGCTGTCATCCCCATTTTGTTCCTCTGGGTCTACTGGACTGCGGTGTATCGTCTTGCTTGGCGCTGAAATAACTGTCACTCTCGGTGAATACCGAAAACTCAAAAAAGCAGCACAACAAGAAGAAGCAAACCAACCATGATTGCATTAATTCAACGCGTTTCCCGTGCGAGCGTAAGCGTGGCGGGTGAAGTGACGGGTGAAATCGGCCAGGACTTTTTGGTGTTGTTAGGGGGTCGAAAAGGAAGACGATGAACAAAAGCGAACCGCCTGTGCGAGCGTGTGCTGGGGTATCGCATTTTTGGCGACGCGGAAGGGAAGATGAATCTCAATGTCCAGCAGGCCGGTGGGAGCGTGCTGGTGGTGTCGCAATTCACGCTGGTGGCGGACACGGAACGCGGCATGCGTCCGGGATTTTCCCGAGGCGCAGCACCGGAAAAAGCGCAGGCGCTTTACGACTATTTTGTTGAGCGTTGCCGCAGCCAGCAGATGGTAACGCAAACGGGACGATTTGCTGCGGACATGCAGGTCTCACTGGTCAATGACGGCCCCGTAACATTCTGGTTGCAAGTATGAGCCAGCTTGCGGCGTGGCCCCGGGAAACAAGAGAGAATACAGCTATGTATCACCTTCGCGTACCGCAAACAGAAGAAGAGTTAGAGACTTATTACCACTTTCGCTGGGAAATGCTGCGCAAGCCGCTGCACCAGCCGAAAGGTTCTGAGCGTGATGCCCGGGATGCAATGGCGCATCACCAGATGGTTGTCGATGAAGAAGGCAATCTTGTGGCGGTAGGGCGGCTGTATATCAATGCGGATAATGAAGGTTCGATTCGCTTTATGGCGGTGCACCCGTCCGTGCAGGATAAAGGGCTGGGCACATTGATGGCGATGACGCTGGAGTCGGTTGCCCGTCAGGGAAGGGGTGAAGCGTGTAACCTGTAGCGCCCGAGAAGATGCGGTGGCGTTTTTCGCCAAGCTGGGGTTTGTGAATGAAGGTGAAATCACCGCGCCGCAAACCACGCCGGTCCGCCATTTCCTGATGATCAAACCCGTCGCCACCTGGATGATATTCTGCATCGCGGCGACTGGTGTGGACAGTTGCAACAAGCCTCGGTATGAGCATATCCCGCTGAGCGAAAAGATGGGTGTGCGTATTCAGCAGTACACCGGGCAGAAATTTATCACCACCATGCCGGAAATCGGTAACCAGAACCCGCATCACACGCTGTTTGCCGGCAGTTTGTTCTCTCTGGCGACACTCACCGGCTGGGGGCTTATCTGGTTGATGCTGCGTGAACGCCACCTTGGCGGCACCATTATTCTTGCCGATGCGCACATTCGTTACAGTACGCCGATAACCGGCAAACCCAGTGCGATTGCCGATCTTGGCTCGTTAAGCGGCGATCTCGACAGGCTCGCGCGTGGCCGTAAAGCGCGTGTGCAGCTTCAGGTCGAACTGTTTGGCGACGACAAACACGGGGCTATTTTCGAAGGCATTTACATTGTGCTGCCTGCCAAACCTTTCGGCTCGTATATTGAAGGCGGCAACGAAGAAGAGTATAAGCGCCTATTGCGCCTGTTAACACAGGCGCATTGCCTTTGTGCCGCATTACCCGGCAAAGAAAAAACCACGCAGTTTTAATGTATCCATCCTGCACTTCATAGACCGCCATATTTTCAATCACAGCATCGCCCATGCCGTAGATTTTTTCGTGATCGAACACCTTATTGCCCATCACGGTGCGTGACAGTAGCTCAGCCCGTAAGGCCGGATTGTTGAACCGATGCTGCGCGTAAAAAGTTGCGCAGGGCTTCACGGCCTTGCAAAGCGGGTTCGTCTGATGGCAAACGCCGGGGCGGTAAAATCTTCACTAAAGCATGCGGCAAACGCGTCAATATCGTGCGCATTGTAAGCGGCGAACTGTTTTTCTACCGGAATGACGACAGACATCTGCTTTCCTTGTGTTGTGTGGTTATGCCCGGGCGACGCGAGCGGCAACGTCTCTGATGACATCTTTTGCTGCCTCGGCTGATGCCCGCCAGCTGGAAGAAACCGTGAATCACCCCCCTGATAGCGTGACCCGGTGCAGGTGACGCCCTGTTCCGTCATATGTTTATAAAGCGCCTCGCCTTCATCACACAGCGGATCAAATTCGGCGGTGATGATATGTACCGGCGGCAGGCCATTAAAATCATCTCGCCACAAAGGGCTGACATCCGCTTGCAAGCGGTCGGCATCGCCAAGATACATGTCATAACCTGAGAGTAAAGCATCGCGGGTTATCACGTAATCAATGCCATTAAAGGCATAGCTATCGAAGTAGGCGGTCGCGTCCAGCATCGGATAGATAAGGATTAACTGTGCGGGCTGCCAGTTGCCCGCCGCCTTTAACCGCAAGGCCGTAACCAGCGCCAGATGCCCGCCTGCGCTGTCACCCGCAAGGGTGATTTTTTCCCGGTTAATATTCAGTGCTTCGGCATTTTTCCACACAACGTTAGCGCCTTTTGTGCGTCGTCGTGTGCTGCAGGCCGAGGGATGTTCCGGGGCGAGGCGATACTGAACGGCAATGACCCGACAGCCACTGTAGTAAGCCAACTGGCGAAGCTGATTATCGTGGGTGGCGAAACCGCCGCTAATAAAACAGCCGCCGTGGTAGTAAATCAGTGCTGGTAGCGCTTCGCTGGCATCCAGCGGAGAAAAGATGCGCAGCGTTATGCCATCCAGCGTCGTATCTGCGACCTGCACGCGGGTTTCCGTCTCTCCCGCAAGTACCGTGCTGGCGATATAGCCTGCGCGTCGTTCATCAATACTCTTTGCCCGCGCTGACGGGCGACCGGCGGCGATAAAGTCGCTCACCAAACCGGCGATCCCCTTTTCCAGTGCCATTCCGATAACCTTTATCTGTATAAATATCCAGTTTTATAGCCCGGTTTTAGCGAAATGGGAATGGACGATGTTTAACAATCAGTGCCAACGGTAACGGGAAGCGAAACAGAGGAGGAGGGTGAAGAGCAGACAACCCTTGCCCGGATGAGGCAAGGGTTATGCTGTTTTATTCCCCTTCGCCGGTGAATAAGAACGGGTTGATGGAGCTGCGGGCAAAGCCTTCCTGCTCCATACGTGCGTCGAGCACCAGCGAGGCCAGTCATCTGCGACCGGCTCTACGTTTGGATCTTTTCCTGATAGAGAATTTTCAGATAGGTGCCGCAGTCGCCACAGCTTTCGGCTTTGATTGCTGCCTGCTCGTTATCCAGCGACCAGTAGTGTAAGTCGCGAGTCTGCTCGCAGTTGCTGCATTTTACGCGCACCACATGCCATTCAGTCTCACACAGGTTGCAGTGCAGGTAACGCAGACCCTGAGTCGTGCCAATGTGCACAACGCTGGAGACTGGAATCGAACCGCACACCGGGCAGAACTGGCGCTGTTCACCATATTCAGCACGGGCTTTACCCGGGATCAGCGTAGCCATTTGCGACCAGTAGAGCGACAGCGCCGCCCAGATAAAGGGCGCTTTATCGCTGCTCACTGAGGCGAAATCGGCGGCAAACAGTGCGCTGGCCATCGCTTCCAGTTCTTGCGCAGAGGCTTTTTCCAGATTCTCGATCACGGCCAGCGCAGGGCCGCTCATTTCGGGTTTGAGCTCTGCAATCAGTGAATGCAGCAGCTTGTGCCAGTGCGCGTCGCGCGGCAGCACGTGAATGTCCAGCGGCGGCTTACCCTGTTCGGCGGCTTCTTTGATGCGCGCCGTCAGGTCCATCTGCAAAGGATGGTCGTACAGCACCACTTCCTGAGCGTGGGCGATCAGCGCGGCAAAGCGCAGGTAATCACCCAGCGGGTTACTCTCGGCCAACTCACGCAGACGCTCTGCGCGGCGGTTATAGAGATTTTTCAGTCTGGGGAATAATAACGGCGGAATCACTTCCGCCGTGCGTTTATCGCTCTTCTCCAGCGCATCTTGCGGGATTATGCGAATACTCATTCAGTTGATTTTTCCGTTGTCTTGCGAACTTCCCGGTACCAGCGCGGGTGATGTTTCTTCGCCCATGAGCTGGTAACCCAGCTCTTCCACCATTGCGGTTATGGTGCCTTTTACCCACAATGCGGCGTAAATATGCACCATAATAACCACAATTAGCGCGACTGCGGCAAATGAATGCACCATCAGGGCAATTCGTATCACCGGAATCGGGAACGCTGGCGCGAAGTAAGGGCGCCAGATAACCACGCCGCTTACCAGCAGCAACACCGGAAAATAATTGCCGCCCAGAACACACACTTCTGACCGAAATTATAGCGCCCGGTGTCACCCACTTCCTCATTGACGACAATCTTACGAATATTCTTCGCCCAAAAGATATCATCCCTATTGATGAGGTTATGGTGCCAGTAGCGGAAAAACATGATTATAAACGATGCGAACATCACCACACCGACGAACGGATGGAGAATGCGCGCCAGCTGCGGCGTACCGAGAATGCCCATCAGCCAGTTGAAGGAGGGAAGAAAAATCCCAGCCCGCCTCACCGCCGCCAGCACGAAACAGAAGGCGGTGACCCAATGGTTGATGCGCTCAGGCGCCGTGTAGCGCACGATGGTGTCACGTTTTTCATTTGCGCACCTCGTCTTTCTCTTCATGCAGGTTGTCATCTTCCTCGTCTGCGCGGTTCGGACCGACACCGACATAGTGGAAGATGCTGGCTGCGAAGGTCGCCGCAAAGCCGACCGCCGCAAGAGGTTTCCAGATCCCTTTCCAGAATTTAACCGTAGCGCTGATTTGCGGGTTCTCCGGCAAACCGTGGTACAGATTCGGTTTGTCGGCATGATGCAGCACGTACATAACGTGTGTCCCACCCACGCCGGCCGGATCGTACAAGCCTGCGTTATCGTAACCACGGGTTTTCAGTTCCGCTACGCGTTCGCCCGCCAGTGTTTTCATATCCTCTTTGGAGCCAAAGTGGATAGCGCCGGTCGGGCAGGTTTTCACGCACGCCGGCTCCTCGGCCTACGGTGACACGGTCAACGCACAACGTACATTTGTAGACGCGATTGTCTTCCGGGTTTAAACGCGGTACATCGAACGGGCAACCGGCGATGCAGTAACCGCAGCCAATGCACTGCTCAGACTGGAAGTCGACAATGCCGTTGGCATACTGAATGATAGCCCCTTCCGACGGACATGCCTTCAGGCAGCCGGATCGGCGCAGTGCATGCAGCCATCTTTGCGGATCAACCATTCCAGTTTGTCGTTCTGCTCCACTTCCGAGAAGCGCATCACGGTCCGTGGATTTAGCGGTCAGATCCGCCGGGTTGTCATACACCCCGACGTTATGCCCCACTTCATCACGAATGTCGTTCCACTCCAGAACAGGCCACCCCGGCAGGCTTTACAGCCGATACAGGTGGTGACGTCGATAAGCTTCGCCACCTCCTGCTGGTGATCCCGCGCCTGTGGCGCGGGGGTGAAACCGTTAGTCGCGGAACGACGGATGATGTCTTGCGATTGATAAGCCATAAGTCGTCTCCGTTACACCTTTCCACATTCACCGAGGAACGCCTTAAATTCCGGCGTTTGGGTGTTCGCATCACCAACAAATGGCGTCAACGTGTTGGCGATAAAGCCTTTCTTCGCCACACCCTCATAACCCCAGTGGATTGGAATACCGATGGTATCGACATCCTGTCCGTTCACTTTCAGCGTGCGGATACGTTTGGTCACCACCGCCTTGGCTTTGATATAGCCGCGGTTGGAGGAGACTTTCACGGTATCGCCCTGCACGATGCCCAGTTTGCCTGCCAGTTTTTCGCCGATTTCCACAAACTGCTCCGGCTGCGCGATAGCGTTCAGCAGCGCGTGCTTAGTCCAGTAGTGGAAATGCTCGGTCAGACGATAAGTGGTGCCAACGTACGGGAACTTATCGGCTTTACCCATCGCCGCCATGTCGTCTTTGAAGACGCGGGCGGCCGGGTTAGACACCACGTTCGGGTGCAGCGGGTTTGTGCCCAGCGGCGTTTCAAACGGTTCGTAGTGTTCCGGGAATGGTCCTTCTGCCATCTTATCGATAGCAAACAGGCGGCCCATCCCTTCCGGCTGCATGATAAACGGCCCGACGTCACTGCCCGGTGCGGCGGTGCTGTAGTCCGGAATATCCACGCCGCCCCATTTCGCGCCGTCCCACTTCAGCAACTGACGTTTCGGATCCCGAGGGTTTACCTTGCGGGTCAGCGGAAGCACGGTTATACAGAATGCGGCGGTTAAGCGGCCACGCCCATGCCCAGCCCAGAGTATTGCCAAGCCCGGATGGATCGGCGTTATCGCGACGCGCCATCTGGTTGCCGTCCGGCGTCCAGCTACCGGCGAAGATCCAACAGCCGCTGGAGGTGGTGCCGTCATCACGCAACTGCGCGAAGGAGCTGAGCTGCTGGCCTTTTTCACAATCACTGCGCCGGTTGCCGGATCGGTGATGTCCGCCAGTGCTTTACCGTTGCTCTCCATCGCCACTTCTTCCGAAGCCGGTTCATGCGGGGTGGAGTAGTTCCAGTCATACTCAGCACCTGTTCCGGGCATGCGCCGCCCTCTTCGGCATACATCTTGCGCAAGCGCGTGAAGATGCCGGCGAGGATCTCGCCGTCGGTCACGGCTTCGCCCGGGCCATCCGCGCCTTTCCAGTGCCATTGCAACCAGCGTCCGGAGTTGACGATAGAACCGTTTTCTTCGGCAAAGCAGGTGGACGGCAGGCGGAACACTTCGGTCTGGATTTTCGACGGATCGACATCGTTCGACTCGCCGTGGTTTTGCCAGAACGTTGAGGTTTCGGTATTCAGCGGATCGATAGTGACAAGGAACTTCAGTTTCGACAGTGCCGCCACGACCTTATTCTTGTTCGGGAACGACGCCACCGGGTTAAAGCCCTGACAGAGATAGCCGTTAACCCGGCCTTTGTACATCATGTCGAAGTACTGCAGAACGTCGTAGCCTTTGTCCCACTTCGGTAACCAGTCAAAGCCCCAGCTATTCTCCGCTGTCGCTTTGTCGCCAAAGAAGGCTTTCATCATCGACACGAAGAATTTCGGGTAGTTACCCCAGTAGTTCACCCCGGCCTTCCAGCAACGGTTTTGGCGTGTTGGCGGCAAGGTAAGTCTGGAGGGTGGTCTGTTTTTCGTTGGGTAGCGTCATATAGCCGGGCAGGCTTTGTGACAGCAGACCAAGATCCGTCAGCCCCTGAATATTGGAGTGGCCGCGCAAGGCATTGACGCCGCCGCCCGCCATTCCCATGTTGCCCAGCAGTAGCTGGATCATCGCCATGGTGCGGATGTTCTGCGCGCCAATGGAGTGCTGTGTCCAGCCCAATGCATACAGGAACGAGGCGGTTTTATCGTGCACGCTGGTTTCGGCGATGTATTCGCACACCTTCAGGAAGTCCGCTTTTGGCGTCCCGCAGATGTTTTCAACCACCTCCGGCGTGTAGCGGGAAACGTGCTGTTTCAGCAGATTCCACACGCAGCGCGGATGGGTGAGGGTGGTATCGCGTTTGGCGAAGCCTTTCTCATCCAGCTCGTAGTTCCAGCTGGTTTTGTCGTATTTGCGTTTATCCGCGTCGTAGCCGGTGAACAGGCCATCCTCGAAGCCAAAATCTTCACGCACGATCAGGGCTGGCGTTGGTGTAGGCCTCGGTGTATTCGCGGTTGTATTTTTCGTTGGTCATCAGGTACAGCAACACGCCTGACAGGAAGGCAATGTCAGTACCGGAACGAATCGGTGTATAAAAAATCCGCTACAGAAGCGGTACGCGTAAAGCGCGGATCGATAACAATCAGCTTCGCGCCATTATGGATCTTGGCTTCCATCGCCCAGCGGAATCCCACCGGATGCGCTTCTGCCGCGTTCCCACCCATCACAATGATAAGGTTGGCGTTTTTCATGTCGACCCAGTGGTTGGTCATCGCACCGCGACCAAATGTAGGAGCAAGACTTGCTACCGTAGGTCCGTGTCAGACACGCGCCCTCGGGTTGTCGACGGCTAACATGCCGAGTGCGCGGGTAAATTTTTGCGTTAAATAACCGGTTTCATTACTGGAAGCGGATGCACACAGCATCCCGGTGCTCAGCCAGCGGTTAACGGTGGTGCCTTCGGCATTTTTCGCGATGTAGTTAGCGTCGCGATCGGCCTTAATCAATTTGGCGATGCGTTCAAAGGCATCATCCCGGGTAATCCGCTGCCATTTATCGGAACCGGGCGCACGGTATTCGGGATATTTCAGGCGGCTTTCCGAGTGGATGAAATCCACCAGTGCCTGCGCGCCTTTCGGGCAGAGCGCGCCACGGTTAACCGGATGATCGGGGTCGCCCTCGATATGGAAGATGGATGATTTGGCGTTTTTTGCACCGTCGCCGAGGCTGTACATCAACAGCCCACAGCCAACGGAACAGTATGTACAGGTATTACGGGTTTCACGGGTGCGCAGCAGTTTATATTGCCGCGTTTCCGCCAGTGCAACGCCGGGGGCAAAGCCCAGCGCCGCTGCCGTCGTTCCTGCCATACCGCCAGCACAGATCTTAAAGAACTGCCTTCTGCTGACCTGCATGGTTTGCTCCCTCGGTTTCGACATTACTCTTATCGTTTTTACTTTGCGGTAGAAGGCGCAAAGGTTCAGAATTGCTGTTATTCCCTCTTTTTCGAGGGATATGCGATTGAGGATACCACAATGTTGGTACGCTTGTTCCGGTGGCGGTTAATACAAAGTGAACGAATTGCGCGAAGAAAAGCACAAAAATGCAACATCAGTCACAGGCGCACGTCAGGTGTCTCTGTGGAAACGTGATGACTTGCAGCATGCAACGCCCGATATGCTGGCGGAAGAGGTTCCCGTTGCGCTGGTTTACAACGGGATTTCTCACGTGGTGATGATGGCATCGCCAAAAGACCTTGAGTGCTTTGCCCTCGGGTTTCTCCTTATCCGAAGGGATTATTGAAAACCACACGGAAATCTACGGCATGGATGTGGTCTCTTCCTGTAATGGACTCGAAGTGCAGATAGAACTCTCCAGCCGCCGTTTTATGGGGCTGAAAGAGCGTCGTCGCGCACTGGCCGGGCGCACCGGTTGCGGCGTCTGCGGCGTTGAGCAGCTTAATGATATCGGTAAGCCCATTGCTCCCCCTTCCGTTCACTCAGACCTTTGATTTAGCCGCTCTTGACGCCGGACTGGCGCATTTAACCGACTTTCAGCCCGTTGGTCAGCTAACAGGCTGCACCCACGCGGCCGCATGGATGTTACCGTCCGGTGAGTTGATGGGCGGTCATGAAGATGTCGGGCGTCATGTGGCGCTGGATAAGCTGCTGGGTCACCGCGCCCGTGAGGGTGAGCGCTGGTCGTCAGGTGCGGTGCTGGTTTCCAGCCGCGCCAGTTATGAAATGGTGCAAAAGTCCGCCATGTGCGGCGTTGAGATCCTGTTTGCGGTGTCTGCGGCGACCACGCTGGCAGTGGAAGTGGCGCAACGCTGCAATCTGACGCTGGTGGGTTTTTGCAAGCCGTGTGCAGGGCGACGGTCTACACTCATCCGCAGCGACTTATGGGGTTATAAAACAGTCAAAAATTTTGGAAATATGACAGCAAATCCTTCCGCTTTTGTTGAGTGATAACAGGTCTAGTATTTATTTCATCGAGGCACGGTGCCTCACTCCAAACAAACTAACGTAAGGGTTTATATCATGAAAAGCATCAAAACTTTTGTCGCAGTTATCGCTCTGGCTACGTCTTTCGGTTCTTTCGCTGCACAGTCTGTCTCCGCGACGGATACCACTCTGTCTGGCGCAGAAGCGAAAATCGCTGCTCAGGCTCAGCAGGCGGGCGCATCTTCTTACCAGATCACCGAAGCGTATAACGGCAACCAGTGCACATGACTGCCGAACTGACCAAATAAGTCCTGCATTACTGTCGAAAGAGCGCCTGCGGGCGCTTTTTTGCCTTAATGGATGCCTGCAAGGCGCAGTAATGCGGTTACCACTGCGGCAGAAACGATCACCACAATCAACGGCATCTTCCGCCGTGCAAGAAATACCGCAAATAATACCCCCAGCAGACGGGCCATCCCTGCGAAATGTTCACCTTCATATAACGTCGCTGTCAGCGCTACGGCGAACAGCAGTGTGGTGGCTGCATCGGAGAGCAGCGCTTGCGAACGTTCGGAGAGCGCCAGCCTGTTTCCGAGCTTTGTCCCCCCCAGACGCATCAGGTAGGTTCCCACTGAAAGGATAACGATACCGCTGATGACAAGCGAAACACTGGCCATTATTTTTTCCTCGTCAGTAAACCCAGTAATGAGAGCAGAACCGGTAATCCTACTGGCGTAAAGGGGACCGCAGCCAGTGACGCCACCGCACCGCTGGTAGCGCGAATAAGCGTGGTTCTCTTTTCAGCGCCGGCAGTACCAGCGCCAGCAAAATAGCTGGAAAGACGGCGTCGAGGCCGATGGTTTCGGGGCGGGGAGCAGCTTGCCGACGGCAGCGCCGACCAGCACGCCTCCGGGCCACAGCAGGGCAACGCCCAGTCCACAAAGCCAGTAAGCCGCTTTACGCTGTTCCGGCGTTTTTGCGACAAGCCAAACACCACACTTTCGTCATTCATAATGTGGCAACCGAGAAAACCCGCCGTGCCTTTGCCTACCAGTTCACGCACCGTTACCCCGAAAGGTATATGGCGGGCGTTGACGAGCAGGCCGGCCACAGCGGCCGCCAGTGGATTACCACCACTGGCGACAATGCCAATAAACATAAATTCGGAAGCGCCCGCCAGCACTGACATCGAAAGCGCAAGGGGAACCCAGAGCGGAAAACCATAAGCCATGGCCAGTGAACCGTAAGAGACGGCGACCACGCCGACCGCCGTGCAGACGAGAATGATGGCCTTAATGGTATCGCCGCTGAGGTGTGAAATGTGTTTTTGAACATAGATGATAACCATATCGAACGATTACTCATTATAATGAACACACCCGAATCGTTTTTCAAGATGAACGATTCGTTCTTTTAATGAACGATGGAGTTGTGTATCAGCGTTATTGCTAAAAGCCCTCGGTGCGTGAACGCCTGCGAACCGGGCTTTCACTGGCGGAAATTGCCCGTCGTGCTGGTATTGCAAAATCCACACTTTCTCAACTGGAAGCTGGCAACGGTAACCCGAGCCCTCGAAACGCTCTGGTCGCTGTGTGTGGCGTTGGATATTCCTTTCGCGCGCCTGCTGGAGCCACAAGGTGCTAAAACACAGGTCATTCGCCGTGGTGAAGGCGCCAAAGTGGTGGCTGAACAGGCCAATTATCAGGCGATTTTACTTGCAACATGCCCGCGGCGCGACATTTATCTGTTACAGACGCAACCGTGCGCAGATCGTATTTCACATCCCCATCCGGTCGGTTCAGTAGAACATATTATTGTGACACAAGGTCGGGCGCTGGTTGGGTTGACAGAAACGCCGGAAGAACTGAATGAAGGCGATTATATCTGTTACCCGGCGGATCAGGAGCATATCTTTAAAGCGCTTGAACCGGATACCCGGTGCCATTTTGGTGGCGGAACAGAATTAATATTCTACTATGGCGATAACGCATTGATGTTACTTGGTTGTGTATCGCCTTCTTTATTGGTTTTATTATTAGTATTGATGTGGTGAATTCAAATTTTGATATTTAACTCCAAATAATATGTATTTTTGAGGGTGGTATTACCAGATACTTAAATAAGTAAAGTTGCTTTACATCAATTATCCTCGTCTGTATGCTTTGCACCCAATATTAGAATTCATTGCGTGATGCAATTTTTATGAATTGTTACTACAACACATTGTAATGGAGACATAGCATGCTCAGGATGAGTCATTCCTTTTCGGTATTATTTGCTTTAGGTTTAATGAGTGCACCGTTAGTTTCTCAGGCCAACAACACTGTCTATTTTTTGGGGGAAGTGGAGTGAGCAAACCTGTACTGTTAAAATTAATAATAGTGCAGCTTCACCCATCATTCTTTTACCTACGGTGAGTAAAAGTCAACTGGCCAGTTCAGGCTCAACTGCAGGCGATACGCCTTTTACTGTCACGTTAGATAACTGCAATTCTCAGGGTACTACTGCGGGTATTGTTTTTGTTGCAAACGATGTTGACGGTCGTGATTTGAAAAACATTGCTACCCATTCACCTGCGACAAATGTCGCAATTCAGCTGTTAGAAGGTGCAACAGCATTAGACTTTACCGGTAACAAAGCACAGACCTCAATGCAGATATGGTGGTGCGACATCCGCCAATTTTGATATGGTTGCGCGTTACTATGCGACTGGCGTGGCAACGGCTGGCGCCGTAGAAGCTCAGGCGCAGTTTGCCGTGACGTATCTGTAATCACTTTCATGCGGTGCTGCTTCGGCAGCGCCATTTTCTGGTTTACATCAGCATGTTTAGAGATTGGTTAGTCAGAGTGCGGTTTACGTTATGCGTCCTTTTGCTGGTGTGCAGTAACGTTTACGCCAGTGTGACAATGCTTGGCACCCGTGTTGTCTATCCCGCGGATGCGAAAGAGAAATCCCCTGACATTTAATAACACCGGTGAAGCTCCGGTTCTGGTTGTTGCATGGACGGATATTGATAATCCTGAGTCGACACCAGAAACGGCAGATGCCCCCTTTATTGTGATGCCACCTATTTTTCGTATTAATGGTCATCAGACACATGTTATGCGGCTGAAATTCACCGGAAAAGCGTTGCCCCAAGAGGACCGGGAATCGCTTTTTTGGTTGAATTTTGCAGTATCCGGCAAAAGTGATGCCGTTAACGATGAAAGCCATTTAACGTTACTGGTAAAAAAGTCGACTGAAAATATTTTACCGACCGCAGGGGATCTCTCAGGATGCAAACAAAACACTCGATGTGATTAAGATCAGCAAACATGGTCAATCAATAGATGTAAAAAATACAACTGCATATTATATTTCTGTGCTTGATGCTTTCGTCGATGATGGTAAGAACCAAAAGAAAATCAATAATACCGGAATGATTTCACCTTATTCATCTGTTCAATGGATATTGCCGGAGCATACCGGGACTCATTTAACGATTAATGCAATAAATGATTATGGGGGAGTATTCAGTAAGGTTTATTCGCTTCCTCATTAAGATTCTGATTCGATAATGAAAGCACAGTTCAGTTCGGATGATTTAAATGTATCAGTACCGGTTATATTTTTGTACTTTATTCATTCTTATAACAATACAATCGCTAACCGCGACGGCGAAAGATAATAGTTTTTACTTTGATGCCTCTTTATTAAGAAACAGTGGATTATCCAGTGATGATTTACAGAAACTGAATGAGGATGCGTTGATAGCGCCGGGCCGTCATTCCACTGGATATTTATCTTAACGGCACACTGATTACCCGCACGGAGATTGAGTTTTCACCACGTGGGGAAAAGTTGAACCCTGCCTTTCTCATAAATTAGTCACCATGTTGCGTCTGAAGTCATTACCAGCGGAATCGGGAACCTCTTGCTACTGGCCTGACGATAATGTGATGAAGGGGACGACGGTTAAATTCGATCAGGCGCAACTCCGTATGGACGTGTTTGCACCACAAGCATTGTTAAAAACGACACCTCGCGGCAGCGTGGAGTGAGGAAAGCCCTCGACGCCGGGGAGAGTATGTTGTTTATCAATTATATGGCGAACCAGTACCACGTAACATCGCGCCGCTATAACACCCACCGAATGGATTCAGCACCCGGGTTAAATCTTAATGGCGGATTCAGCACCCGGGATTGTGGCGTTATCGCCAGCAATCCAACTTAAACTACAGTACCAGTGACGGCAGCCGCTGGAACACCAGTCGCCGTTATATACAGCGCGCTATTTATCCCTTACGCAGCGAACTGACTTTAGGAGAAGGTTACACCGATGGCCAGCTCTTTTCCGGCATTGGTTTTCGGGGGAGTGCAGCTGTCATCGGATACGCGAATGCTACCAGACTCGCTTCGTGGTTATGCGCCTGTAGTGCGGGGTATCGCAAAGACGAATGCAAAGGTCACCATCTTGCAGGACCAGACCACGCTCTATGAAACCACTGTAGCCCCCGGGCCTTTTACCATTGACGATCTCTATCCAACCCATTACGCAGGTGATTTAACCGTCGTGGTTACCGAAGCGGATGGCAGTAAGAGTACTTACAGCATGCCTTATTCTTCACTCGCGGAGTCGATTAGGCCCGGTTTATCGCGTTGGTCATTTACCGTAGGAAAAGTACAAAACGTTGATGCAGGGAATACCTTCAGCGAAGCGGTATGGCGACAGGGATTGACCAACGCACTTACGCTCAATGCCGGTAACCAATTGGCAACCGGATATATGGCACCGGTCTCTCGGTGGCGTGTATAGCTCGGCAATCGGGGCATTAGGGGGTAAACAGTTTTTATTCTCTGGCGCAGCAGGATGATGGCAACCGCGTTGGCTGGATGTTACGGCTGAACTACAGTAAAGCACTGCCGCAAACCGGAACACTATTTACCCCGGCCGCATCCCGATATGCAGCTCAGGGTTATTCTGAACTCTACGACACCGATCGCGTTATGCGCGCGGTCAGAGGCAACAGTGGCAATCACCAACCCACGGGAAACAGCGCAGCCGTATTGAGATATCCGCTGCTCAGCCATTTGCTTCGTTTGGCAATATTAATGCGTCTGCATCATTGCAGGATTATAGCGACGGAAAACAAAGGGATAAGCAGTACCAGCTAGGCTGGAATAAGCTGTTTGATTATGGAATTTCATTAAGTGTTAGCGCAGCCAGAACCTATAACATTACGCCGGGAATCGGCAATAACGCAGACGCATTCTCGTTACGCCGCCGTATGCAAACGATGTGGTCGATCTCTTTATCCGCTCCTCTTGGTCAGCGGCGTTCTTCACCCGTGCTATCAACCAGTGTCAACCGTACGACGGGTAATGACGGAAGCGATGGCGGCTATCAGTCAACGCTGAGCGGAATTTATGGCGAGCACGATCCACTGAGTTATAGCCTCAATTTTTCCGCCGACAAGAAAATGGAACAAGCTGGATGGGGAGCCAGTCTCCAGCGCAGTTTCCCGTACGTCAATACCGCAACATCCTCGGGGTCTACATCACGTAATTACTGGCAGGCTTCGGGTTCGTTGCAGGGCTCCATTGTGGCCCATAAAGGTGGTGTGACGCTGGGTCAGTGGGTAGGAGATAGCTTTGCCTTGATTGATGCCCCTGGTGCCAGCGGCGCAGAGGTTATCGGTGGGCAGAGTGCTTATGTTGATACATTTGGTTATGCGATAGCCCCTTCGTTGGGCGCTTATCAAATCAACCAGATTGCGTTGGATCCTCGCAATATGGCTGACAGCGTCGAGTTACAAACCATGAAAATGCAGGTCGCGCCTTATGCTGGTGCGACAGTGCGGTTACGTTTCAACACTCTGCAAGGGCAAGCCATGTTGATCACCGCGCTGCGCCCGGACAATACCATCATACCAATGGGAACAAGCGTGTATGACGAATACAACAACAGCACCGGAATGGTGGGGCAGGCGAATCAGATCTATCTGCGCTCACACGAAGAAAAGGGTGAGTTGCGGGTGCAGTGGGGGCGTAGCCCGGAAGAGAGTTGCCGTATTGCATGGCGTGCTCCCTCCTTGCCAGAGCCGCTGGCTCTGATGAGATTACCTTGCCGTTAATTCATGGAGTCTCCGATGACATTTATACGGATTTGCTTGCTGAGTCTTTCTTTGATTACTAGTTTGCCCCTGTACGCTACGTGCGTGAAAGGGCCTGACTTTGTCCGTACTGAATTAAGTGGATGGGGAGTGAGCCTTGCGCTTGGCACCATTAACATCACGAATTCGGCGGTACAGCCTGTGGGATCGCCTCTGGCTGCAAATGTGGTGAATTTTCCGACAACCCTCGTTATACAAAAGGCCCGGAAAGCATCTTGTGGGTTTGTGATATATCAGACAAAAATAATATCTACGAAATCATTGCCACAAACGGAAATGACCGCAACGGAGGTTTTTTGATATAGGCGCGTTCGATGGCTATCCCAACTACTATGCGACGCTTTTTTAGTCATGTGGCGATACGACTGACACATGTGAATTCCGGTCGGTTTTTTACACGTAACTATCAACGCATTCCAATGACGAATTATGGCGTATCCCCGGACGGCCTGAAAATATACATCCGACTGAAAGACTTTAGCCCGATACGCGCAGATCTCATCCGGGTTAGTACCACTACCACAAGCGGGCAAGCGCCATCAGACTGGTGTGCAAAGCGTGATCAACTGACATCAGGTACTTATAGCTGTAATCAACCCAATGGCTACGTCTCTTTTGTTCGGTTGGCAGTGCGGATGCCTATTGCGACACGGGCGATTCGGCTTATGTCTATAACGGTTGGTGGAAAGACAACTGGATGAGCATCAATATGGGCGGCGTCGCGCCGATGGCGGAACTGGTATCAAAACGGACCTGCACTGCCAAAAGTGTCACGCCGGTGGTCACATTTCCTCCGATCACGGTCGATGCGCTAAACAATGGAGGAAAGTCGCAAGGCATGTTTACCGTGAATATCCTGTGCGAAGGGCTGACGGGGACCGGGACGATTAGCGGCCTGACGGCGCTGGGCATGCAGGTACCTTATGAAAATTACCGGTGGCTGCATTGCGACTGAACCTTGTTAACAGCTCTGGCGGTGTCAGCTATTTGCTTCCCACCGACCTTGGGGTATCCGGTATGGCGAGTGGCGTTGGTATCCAGATTGCCAATGCTAATGACGGCATGATACGTAACTTTATTGGCTGGCAACGCTGTAATGCCGCCCCCTCCTATTGTGCTGCCGGTGAGGCGGGTGGGTGGTACGACGCGCGGGATGGTGCCCGGATAGTCAATAACGGAGGGACATTAGGGATCAGCGAATATGCGATTAATTTCAATGCATATCTTTCCCGCATTGGTAATCAAACCGTCCGCGCGGGTCAGGTCTACGCCAGTGCGCAAATCCCTGGTGAAAGTACAATGATGCGCTTGCTCGCGGGGGCTGGCGCGCTGGTTGCGGCAACGGTGTTTTCTGTTCACGCTGGCGTAACGGCGTCTTCTTCGCGGGTGATTTTTACCCGAAGGTCAGGCGCAACAGAGTCTGATGTTGGTAAATACCAACGACTGGCCGGTGATGGTGCAGACATGGGTGGACAACGGCGATGCTAACCCTGCGCCCGGCAGTGTTAACGCGCCGTTTGTCTCCGTTCCGCCGCTCTTTTCCCTCGCTCCGCAAAGAATGCAAGGGATCCGTCTGATCTACAACCAGTCGCCGCTGCCAAAGGATCGCGAGTCTGTATTCTGGCTCAATGTTTATGAGATCCCGCCAGGGCTCGCCAGCGCGTTCTTTACAGACGCAGAGCGTGGTACTGACCATGAATACGCAAATGAAAATTTTCTGGCGTCCGAAAACGCTGGTCGCGCCTGAAAACCTGTCTGAGAAAAGTCCACTTCAGGTTGGAAGACCTCAATGGAAAGCGGGAGATCATCTGCCAGAACCGATCGCCGTGGCATGTTTCGTTCGCGACGATCACCTTACTTGTCGCGGGTCACGCTTACGGTGTGGAACCGCTGCCGGATATGATGGTGGCGCCCTACGGCGAAAAACGCTATTCCGTAGCGGCTGAGGCCGCAAAAATCGCGCGTTGCCCCTGCGGGTTCGCGCAGAAATCATTGATGATGAAGGGAATATCTCGGTGGAGGTGAGTTTCCCTCTCCGGTGAAGAGAGGGGAAAGTAATACGGCATCAGGCCAGATAAAATACCTCTTTAAGCTCCGCGCTAACCGGGCTGTTATCCGGGTTTGCGGGCATCACATCACGCATATGTTTCCACCAGCGCTGGCACACCTCGGTATCAGCAACGGCGTTCCAGCGTTCTTCGGATTCAATCTCCACGGTGGCAAACAGCAGGTTGCGCGCTTTATCGAGGAAAATCGCGTAATGGTGTGCGCCTCCCGCTTTCAGCGCGGCTTCCAGTTCCGGCCAGATGGGATTATGACGACGTTGGTACTCTTCGTGTGCATCGGGGTTCACCTGCATCACAAAGGCTTTACGGATCATAACGCCTCCGGTGCAGTTCACGGACTTCGTCACGGCTGGCGGTGCGCGGGTTACACGGTGCACACGGGTCGGCCAGCGCTTTATCCAGCCAGCCTTCGATATCTTCTTTTGTGACGCCCAGTTTGCTGGAAACCGGAAGGGATCCCCCACACGCGTACTCAGTGCGCGAATGGCGTTAATGGCTTCCATGCTGGCGGTTTCATCGCTCATTCCTTTGGTGTCTACCCCCATCGCCTGCGCAACGCGGGCGAAACGCGTCACGGCATTCGGGCGGTTAAAGTTTTCGATGATCGGCAGCAGGATAGCGTTGCAAACGCCGTGCGGCAGGTTGTGCGTTGCGCCGGGTTGGTGAGCCAGCGCATGGACCAGACCGAGACCGGCACTGTTAAACGCCATGCCCGCAAGATACTGACCAAACGCCATTTGCTCACGCGCTTCGAGGTCATGACCGTTATCTACCGCTTTCGGCAGCCACAGATTGATGAGACGAATCGCTTCCAGTGCATTGGCATCGGTTAACGGGTGCGCGCCAACGGAAACATAGGCTTCAACGGCATGGGTCAGGGCGTCCATCCCGGTGGCTGCGGTCACAGAGGCGGGAATGTCCAGCATCACGCTGGCATCATCGACGGCGATATCCGGAATGATGTTAGGATCGATGATCACTTCTTTGACCTGACGGGCGGAATCGATAATCACCGCATTGCTGGTCATCTCTGCCGCCGTACCGGCGGTGGTATTGATGGCGACCAGCGGCACACCGGGGTTTTTTACTTTCCCAACGCCGGAATACGCCGTGGAAGGCCCCGGGCGGGCGGTGAGGATTTTACGGCTTTCGCGGTATCAATCAGGGCTGCCGCCGCCAAAGGCAATCACGTAGTTACAGCCGGCATTTTGATAGGCGGCATAGCCCTTCTGCACCAACGCTTCGGTGGGGTTCGGGAATACTTCATCAAATAGATGGTAAGCCATGTTATGTTCCTTGAGCGCGGCGAACAGGCTATCCAGCAGCCCCATTTTCACCAGTTGCCCGTCGGTCACGATCAGTGCTTTACCCCACTGTTTGTTCGCCACCAGATTCACCATATCGCCAATCGCGCCTGCGCCATGCAGGCTGATTTTGGGTAGTGCTAACATAAAGCTCATGATTTACTCCTTGATTTGCTGTGATTTTTCCCGGTGGCAAGATTCCCTGTCGCCGGAGGTATTCTGTTTTGTCCGCTGATTGGGCCTGTAGCGCGTTACATTCGCCTGCGCTGGACGATCCGGCGGGTAATAATCGGCAGTGAAATCACCACGATCAGCATTGCGCCGACGACAATCGACATCACAATGCCCGGCACGTTGAGCAGGCTCAGGCCAAACGTCACCAGCCCCATCAGGAAGGCGGCAATGATCACGCCCACCATGCTGCCGGACCCCCCGAGAATATTGACGCCGCCAAGTACCGCCATCGTCACCACGGAAAGCTCCCACCCCAGCGCCAGCGTCGGGCGGGTACTGCCGAGGCGCGAGGTCAATAACACCGATGCCGGTGCCCGCCATCAGCCCGACCAGAGCAAACAGGATCAGGTTATGTCGCTTAACATTAATGCCGGAGTACCCGAGGGCGCCGGTCGGGTTATTGCCAATGGCGTAGGTCCGGCGACCAAAGTTGGTTTTATGCAGCAGAAAGGCAAACATCGCCGCCAGCACAATAAACAGCGCAAACTCAAACGACAGCGCGCGCCCCAAACATAGCCTTGGCCAAACCGGGCGAAACTCTCAGGCCGGTGTTCAATGCCTGATCGCCAAGCAGAATGTACGTAATGCCGCGATACAGGCTCATGGGTGCCGATGGTGATAACAATCGAAGAGAGGTTAAAACGCGTCACCGCGGGATGCCGTTACACAGCCCGCATAGCAGCCCTACGCCCAGACCTACGCACACCAACAGCGGTGTATCCATACCCGCACGGGCGCAAAAATCCCATTACCGTTGAGCTAAGCGCCATGGTGGACGCGACGGAAAGATCGATTTCCCGGGCGATAATCAGCATCGCCATCGGTAAGACGA
The DNA here is from genome assembly GCA_002886105.1 of Enterobacter sp. EA-1. Taxonomy (GTDB): domain Bacteria; phylum Pseudomonadota; class Gammaproteobacteria; order Enterobacterales; family Enterobacteriaceae. The sequence goes on along the minus strand of CP025776.1, from coordinate 5,046,574 downwards.
TGATCGCCTTCTCGGTAAAGTTGAATGTCGCGTCCGACAGGTTCCAGATATTGAGAAAGTAGGGCGAGGCGAGGGCGTTGGCCACAAAGACCGCCAGCGTTACTGCCAGTAAAAAACCTTCCCAGCACAACAGCCGCTGAAAGCGTGATGCTGCGGCGGGTTCCGCTTTTACCGCGTCGGACGTCAGTATTTTGCTCATGATTTCACCGCCTGTTTCTGTCGCGCCAGCGCTTCATCACGCAGGATCAAGCGACCTTTGCGCTTGTTGCCGCGTTCGTTGAGCAGAACCGCAATCACAATCACCGTGCCGGAGATGGCCATTTGCCAGAAGGGAGAAATACCGATGACGGGCAGGGCGTTATTGATCACACCAAGAAACAGTGCGCCAAGCAGGCAGCCCGTTACGCGCCCGGTTCCGCCCATGGTGCTGATGCCGCCAATCACACAGGCTGCCACGACCTGCAGCTCAAAACCGTTAGCCACATCGACATACGCCACGGCAAAACGGGAAATCCACAGATAACCGCAAAAGCCTGCCAGCGCGCCGGAAAGGCAGAAGCTAATAAACTGCATTTTCCCGGCATTGATCCCGGTGTAGTACGCCGCAGTGGCGTTTCCGCCTGCGGTGTAGAGTGCGCGCCCGGTGCGGCTATAACGCAGGAAATACCCCACCAGCAGCAGCGCCGCGACAGCGCACCAGCTCAGTACCGGGAGCCCTAACACGCCCGATCGCGGCAGGCCGAGAAAATCAGCGCTCATTTGGTTGGCGTTCACCCCAGCCGCCGCCGGAGAGTAAGAAGATCATCCCGCGGTAGATGCTCATGGTGCCGAGGGTGACGACAATCGCCGGGATCCCCAGTTTCCACACCAGCAGACCGTTGATCATGCCCATCACCAACCCGAGCACAGTCGCCAGCAGCAGCAGTGACCATACCGGCACATCAGGATGGTGGAAGTTAATCAGCGCGACAATCATGCCCGTCAGCGCCAGATTTGCCGCCATCGACAGATCGATCCCTTTGGTGAGCAGCACCATCATCTGCCCAAGAGCGAGAATGATCAGAATGGCGGTATCGTTGAACATTTCGACGAGATTGCCCGGACTGATAAACGAGGGCACCCGACTGCCAATGACCAGCACCAGCAGCACAATCACCCCGGCCAGCAAGGCTTCACGGTGTTTAAGCAGTTGTTGCCACATTATGCCGCCTCCTTACCTGCGCCGCTGGCAGCATGACAATGATTCCGCTGTGGCTTCGCCTGCCTTGTATTCCGCCACCATCAGGCCTTCGTGCATCACAATGACTCTGTCCGTCATGCCCATCACTTCCAGGCAGTTCGGAAGAGACCATGATCACCGCCAGCCCGTGCGCCACCAGTTCAGACATAAACTGATGCACCGCCGCTTTTGAGCCGATATCGATCCCTTTCGTAGGCTCATCGAGGATGATGACGTCCGGGTGGGTGGCGAGCCATTTGCCGATCACCACTTTTGCTGATTGCCGCCAGAGAGGGTTTCCACCGCCTGCCGCCAGCTAAACGCTTTTACCTGTAAGCGGCGGGCATACTCATCCGCCAGCGCCGATTCGCGGGCATCGTTCAACACACCGTTGCGGTTTAATTTGCTGAGCTGCGGCAGGCTGATGTTCTGGGCGATGGAGAGTTCAATAATCGCGCCCTGCTTTTGCCGCTCTTCGGGCACACACACAATGCCCGCGTTAATGGCATCGGCGGGTTGGCGGAAATGCACGGTTTTACCGTGCAGAAGAATATCGCCGGATGAGGGGCGTGAAACGCCGGACAGGGCTTGCATCAGCTCGGTGCGACCCGCGCCGACCGGTGCCATAAAGCCAAGGATCTCGCCACCCCCGGCGTAGCGAAAAGGTAATGTGAGCAAATTCGGTGGGATGACACAAATCCCTCACTTCCAGCACCGTTTCACCCGGCTCGCAATGCACTTTGGGCCAGCTCTGCGTAATGGCGCGCCCAACCATCATTGCCACCATTCGCTCTTCGCTGATGGTGTTGATTGCCCCGGAATCGACATACACCCCATCCCGCAAAATGGTGTAGTGATCCGCCAGTTCAAAAATTTCATCAAATTTGTGCGAGATAAACAGGATCGCTTTACCTTCCTGTTTCAGGCGCTCGACGATTTGGTAAAACTCCAGAATCTCATGCTGCGAGAGCGCGGCGGTGGGTTCATCCAGAATGACCACCTGCGCTTCAAACGACAACGCGCGGGCAATGGCTACCATATGCCGCTGCGCGATACTCAGCGTTTTAAGGTAGCGTGCGGATCGATCTGCACTTCCAGCCGGGTGAGAATCTCCCGGGCTTTCTAGTGCATCGCGGGCCAGTCGAGTTTCTTCAGAAGCCCTTTATAGAGGTACTGGCCGACAAAATGTTCTCGGTCACGGAGAGTTCATCGAACAGAACCGTTTCACGGTGAATGGCGGTGATGCCCATCTTATGGGCGGACTCCGGCGTAGGGAGTGAAATGGGGATCGCTTTGTAGAGAATTTCGCCCTCTTCAGGTTGATAAATGCCGGTCATCACTTTGACCAGTGTGGATTTCCTGCGCCGTTTTCACCAATGAGTGCGGTGACTTTTCCGGGCCAGAGATCGAGCTGTACATTCTCAAGGGCGCGCACGCCGGAAAGACTTTGGTGATGCCCTTAAGGGATAGCAATGGGGTGGATGCCGTCATGAACGTTCTCCAGTCTTGTATTCCCCCCTCCCCGCCGGGAGAGGGAGAAAGGATCAGAAAATCTTTGAGAACTTATCAATGTTGCTGGCATCGTAGACGAAGGGCTCCGCCATCGCGCCGCTGCCATCGGCATCCAGTTTGACCTTGCCGAGTTTACCCATGCTGGCTTCGGTTTTGGTCGCCGTTCCTTTCACCAGATCATCGGCTAAATAGGTTGCGGCATAGCCAAGGTCGATCGGGTTCCAGATAGCGAAGCTTTTACTGGCTCCGGACTTAATTGCCCCTGCCATTTCAGACGGCAACCCGAGGCCGGTGACATACACTTTGCCGATTTTGCCCTGATCTTTTTACCGCCTGTGCGGCGGCAACAATCCCCGACGGATGACGGCGAAACGATCACTTTCAGGTCCGGGTAGGATTTCAGCAGACCCACCGCTTCGCGGTAGCTTTTATCCGACAGGTCATCGCCGTAGGCGACATTCCACCAGTTGATGGACGGGTATTTCGGCAGCACCTTTTTCATCTCCGCAATCCAGATATTCTGGTTGGTGGAGGTCGGTGTGGCGCTGAGAATAGCCACGTCGCCTTTCTCGACATTCAGCGCTTTTAGCGCGTCAGCGGCGAGTTTGACGTTGGTTTCGCCAATCAGGGCGTTATTGGACGGATTCAAATGGATCTGTCGCCCGGCTTTGGCGACGCCGGAGTCGAAACCACTTTGATACCGCGCTGCATGGCTTTTTTCAGTACCGGCACGACTGCGTCCGGATCGTTGGCCGAAATGGCGATCGCATCCACCCCCACCGGGCGATCAAACCATTCAGGACTTCGATCTGGGCTTCGGCCGTGGTAGTGGTCGGGCCGGTATAAATGACTTTGACGTCTCCTAACTCTTTGGCTGCCTCCTGCGCGCCGGTGTTTGCTGCTTCAAAAAAGCCATTACCTAAAGATTTCGCCACCGAGGGCGATTTTTACTTCAGCGACAGCGGAACCGGACAACGCCAGAATGGCAACGGTGAGGATCAAGCTTGCTTTTGTTTTCATTGCTTTTACTCCACATAAGTTAGTGTTTGTAGGGCTTGCAGGTGACAGAGTTCGCCCCGTCTCAGTGAGCGGGGCGCGATGTTGTTATTTGTACAAATCAATGGCGGATTGCAGCGGGGTCACGCCAAAGCGTTTGCCCAATGCAATCAGTTCTGCTGCGAGATGGTTTGCTTCATTCCGCCCATCGAATAGATTTTTACCAGCACTTCCGCAGACTTCTCGGCGGTGTCGATCAGACCGAAGGTTTCATCCAGCGTCGGGCCGCTGCCAAAGACGCCGTGGAAGGAGCCACAACACCAGCGAATGTTTTTGCATATCGGCGGCAGTGGCCCGATTTCGTCAGTGCACGGCACCATCCACGGCAGAATGCCAACGCCGTCCGGGAACACCACAAGACACTCGGTACTGCCTTCCCACAATTTGCGGGTGATCAGGTCGGCGTGGTTTTCCAACACGTAGGTCAGGGCAATCAGGTTGGTGGCATGGCAGTGCATGATCACGCGGTCTTTGCCGCCGGTGGCTTTGATACGTTCACCGTGAGACAGGAAGTGCGCAGGCAGTTCTGAGGTCGGCACCGCTTCGTGCGTCAGCCCCCACAGAATGTGGTAACCCGCGCCGTCGCTGTCCACCTTGACCACGCCTAAATTCGCCGCCGGATCGAGCTGTACATTGCGGAAGAATTTGCCGGAACCGGTGACGATAAACGGTGTGTTAGCCAGTAACGGCATTGGCTGGCTCAGGGCGATATAACGCGGTTTTGATGAAAATCCGCGGCAAACGGGGCGATGTCCGCCTCATCGAGACGCAACGTCAGGTTGCCGCCGTTGCGCTCATCCCACCCTTTCAGCCAGGGCGTCGGAGGTGGCTTTGATCATGCCACTGGACGAACCAGGAATCAATAATGGTCTGCATAGTCTTGTGGTTCCTGTTAATACGGTGCGGGGTTTTCCCCTCACGCTGACAATGGTCTTCTCCCTCTCCCTTGCCGGGAGAGGATTAAAGGTTACCCGCGTTTGCGTAATACGTTTTTCTCATACGCCCGCACGCTTTCCAGCCACTGGCTGCCTGCCGGGGTGTCGTGGCGCTGGCAATACATTTCCCATACCGCCTGCCATGGCAGGGATTTCTGCTCTTCCAGCAGCGCGAGGCGCGCGGTGTAGTCGCCATCGGCTTCCAGTTGGCGCAGTTGATCAACCGGCTCCAGCAGCGCGCGCAACAGCGCTTTTTTCATATTGCGGGTGCCGATCACCCGAGGGCGGCGATACGGTTAATAGAAGCGTCGAAGAAGTCGAGACCGATGTGCACGCGGTCAAACAGTTTGTGGCGAATGATTTCACTGGCGATGGCACCGGGTTTCGTCATCCAGCAGAACTACGTGGTCGCTGTCCCAGCGTACCGGGCGGCTGACGTGCAGCAGCAGGCGCGGCACATACAGCATGGCGGCGGAGATTTTGTCGGAGATCACTTCGGTCGGGTGGAAGTGGCCGGCATCCGGTGGCACAGGGCGGTCTGGCGGCTGGTGGCATAGCCCATATAGAACTCATTGGAGCCAACGGTGTAGCTTTCCGCGCCAATCCCGAACAGTTTGCTCTCCACGGCATCGATATGGTGCGCCGGGTTCAGTTTTCGCTGATCGCCTCGTCGAGCGCATTCAGCAGGCGCTGACGCGGCGCCGGGCGGTCGACGGTGACGTCTTTCATGCCATCCGGGATCCAGATATTCATCACCGACGGCGTCCCCAGTTGTTCACCGAACCCGGTGTGCAGAAACGCGGCGGCTGGCTTTTACATGGTCAATCCAGAACTGACGGATCTCGTCGTTCGCGTGCGAGAGGGTAAAGCCATCGGCGCTCAGCGGGTGCGAAAAACAGGACGGGTTAAAATCCAGCCCCAGTTTGTTGGCTTTTGCCCATTCCACCCAGTTTTTAAAGTGTTCCGGTTTGATTTCGTTACGCGCGACAGGTGCATCAGCCTCATGATAAATCGCGTGCAGGTTAAGGCGTTTTGGGCCGGGGATCAGACTCAGCGCCTGCTCCAGATCGGCACGAAGTTCCGTGGCATTGCGCGCTTTACCCGGGTAGTTCCCGGTGGCTGGATACCGCCAGTCAGGCTGCCTTCCGGGTTTTCAAAACCGGCAACGTCGTCGCCCTGCCAGCAGTGCATGGATACCGGCAGGCGATCGAGCTGACGCAGCGCCTCCTCGACATCAATGCCTACCGCGTCGAAACGCTGTTTAGCAATTTCCCGAGGGCTTGTTCAAGTTGAGTGGTCATGCGCATAGCTCCTTTGTCTGTCGTTTTTGCTGAAAGCGCGCGACGTAGCGGGCGATTTCATTGTCAGGATTAGGGGTAAATGTGATCAGGGAGTGGTTAGCCACCACCACCGGGCGAAAATCATCAACGTTGCTGAGTTCATCCAGCGTCATCAGTTGCACGCCAATATTGCCGAGCGTGGAGGCTTCTACCGGGCCAGCCACCACGGGCAAACCACAGGCATCTGCGCAGAGCTGGTTCAGCAACTGGTTCTGGCAACCGCCGCCCACCACATGCAGACGGGTAAAGGGTTTGCCACGCAGGCTTGCCAGCTCGCCCAGCACATCGGCATACAGCAGCGCAAGGCTGTCGAAGATACAGCGCGCCAGCTCAGCCGCGTTTTGCGGTGCTTGCTGGCCTGCTTCCCGGCAAGCAGCACTGGATTTCGGCGCTCATGTTGTCCGGGTTGATAAAGCGATCATCGTTGGGGTTGATGATGAACTGGCAGGCGGGAAGCTGTTCCGTTTGGGCAATCAGCGCGGGCAGGTCGGCGATCGCCTGTTCCTTCAGTACGCGTTGCAGCAGCCACAGCCCCATAATGTTTTTCAGCACACGGTAGCGGCCTTCTGCACCGCCTTCGTTGGTAATATTGGCCGCCAGTGCGTGATTGCTGGTGTAGGGGGTTTTGCTCTCAAAACCCATCAGCGACCAGTGCCGGACGACAAATACGCGGCATCTTTATCCGCCAGCGGTGCGGCAATGACGGCACTGGCGGTGTCATGGCTGGCGACGGCAACCACCGGGATGGCATTGTTCTGCGGGCAGATCCACTGACCTATTACATTGCCCGGATGGGTGGGCGTGCCGAACCAGCGAGCCGGAACGCCAGCCCAGTCCAGCAGCGTGCTGTCCCAGTTATCGGTGTTGATATTGACCAGTTGCGTGGTGGTGGCGTTGGTGTACTCCCAGTTCAGATTGCCGGTCAGCCGGTAACTGAAATAATCCGGGGATCAGCAACGCATGAGCGGCTTGCTCCAGCAGTTCTGGCTGCTGCTCCGCCAGCGCACGCAGTTGGTACAGAGTGTTAAACGGTAAAAACTGAATGCCGCTGCGCAGATAAATGTCGGTTTTGCCCGGTGCCTGCATCGCACGTTGCATCACGCCGTCAGTGCGGTCGTCGCGGTAAGCGATGGGTAAGCCCACGCGCTCGCCTTTGCTGTTGATCAGCACATAATCCACGCCCCGGTATCGATGCCGATGCTGTCAGGTTGAATGCCTGCTTCACACACTTTGTGCAGACCGGCGGATCTCCGCTTCCGGTGGCTGTCGATATCCCAGCAATCGAAACCCTCTGTTTTTTGCAGACAGTTAACGAAACGGTGGATTTCACGAAGGGTGAGTGTGCGTTGTCGGCGATCGTAACGCGCCAGCATTACACGTCCGCTGGAGGCGCCTAAATCAACTGCAACACAATGGCGAAAAGTCATGATCGGGTCCTTCTTAGAGTCATTGCAGACAGTCTAAAAAGGGCGATGCGTCGTACCTTCTTGTTACGGACAGCGGCGATTTCGCGCTGGCAAGAAAGCAAAGGTGAACGTGAGAGAGTTCACAGTTTCCAGTTCTGGTGGGGTTTCGGGCCATTGTGACCCTTGCCACATTTCCCGATCTTTCCGGCCGTTTCTTGGAAAAAACGGCAGGCTATGCGCGAAATGCTGTCGAAAATTTAAGGTGAGGTGGCGAACCCTTAATTACTATTTTGAGAACTTTTCTCATTGTTGGGTTGGGGGCGAGTATGACCGTACTTCATAGCGTGGATTTTTTCCCGTCAGGTAAATCACCTGTCGCCATTGAACCGCGATTACCCCGGTGGCGGCATTTCCTGAGCATCATCATGATTTTCATGAAATTGTGATTGTTGAGCATGGCACAGGGATCCACGTTTTTAACGGTCAGCCCTACACCATCAGCGGCGGGACGGTCTGTTTTGTCCGCGACCATGACCGGCACTTGTATGAACATACTGACAACCTTTGTCTGACCAATGTTCTGTACCGTTCGCCGGATGCATTCCAGTTTTTATCCGGGTTGAATCTGCTGTTGCCTCAGGAGCAGGACGGGCACTATCCGTCGCACTGGCGGGTGAATCAGCACACGCTGACCCGGTGCGTGCCATTATCAGCCAGATGGAAGAGATGGATATGGAGATGGATACGCACGGCATTGCCAACCGCGAGATCCTGTTTATGCACCTGCTGGTGTTACTGCGTAAAAGCAGCCTGCAAGAGGGCGCGGCGAACAACGACGCCCGGCTTAATCAGTTGATGCTGTGGCTGGAAGATCACTTCGCGGAGGATATTTGCTGGGAGTCCACTGGCGGAGCAATTTACGCTCTCTCTGCGCACGCTGCACCGCCAGCTTAAGCAGTCGACCGGCCTGACCCCGCAGCGTTATCTCAACCGTTTACGGCTTATCAAAGCGCGGCATATGCTGCGCCATAGCGACGACAGCGTGACGGATATCGCCTTCCGCTGCGGCTTTGGCGACAGCAACCATTTTTCGACACTGTTTCGTCGCGAGTTCGACTGGTCACCGCGGGATATCCGCCGGGGGCGCGATACGCTGCTTCAGTAACGAGAAGGCTATCACCGATTTTTTGCCGTAGTTCCGCTAATAATCACAGGTTGTTCACGGCAGAGGTGACGTTGTGGCAGGTCAGTTAATTCTTCGTAAAGCGGACTTCTTCCCCGCACCGGACAGGCGGTGGCGGTGGCGGATCGCTATCCGCAAAATGTCTTTGCCGCACACACTCATGAGTTTAATGAACTGGTGATGGTATGGCGCGGCAACGGCCTGCATGTGCTTAACGATCGCCCTTATCGCATTACCCGTGGCGACCTGTTCTATATCCGCGCGGAAGATTGTCACTCCTACGCGTCGGTCAACGACTGGTGCTACAAAACATTATTTACTGCCCGGACCGGCTGACGTTGAACCTCGACTGGGCAGCGCATATTCCCGGGCTTAATGGCTCGCCGTGGACGCCACACTGGCGCATCGGCAGCACCGGTATGGCGCAGGCGCGACAGGTCATTACGCAACTTGAGCACGAGAGCGCGGGCCCGATCCCTCGACAATATCATGGCGGAAACGCTGTTTGCGCAGCTGGTGTTGACGCTAAAACGCCACCGTTTCGCCACCGATAATCTTGCCGCCACCCACAGCGAAGCGCTGCTGGATAAGCTGATTACCGCGCTGTCCGGCAGCCTGAATCGCAGCTTTGTGCTGGAGCAGTTCTGTGAGCAGGAGCAGTGCAGCGAGCGGGCGCTACGCCAGCAATTCCGCAGTCAGACAGGGATGACCATCAATCACTATTTGCGCCAGTTACGCATTTGCCATGCGCAGTATCTGTTGCAGCATTCCGAGCAGATGATCAGTGAAATCGCCATGCAGTGCGGGTTTGAAGACAGTAACTACTTTTCGGTGGTGTTTAGCCGGGAAGTGGGGATGACGCCAGTCAATGGCGTCATCGTAGTCGAGTTGCCGCCTGATCAGTTAGCCATGCCGAGGCCAACGATATTGGCCGCCACAATGATCACCACGCAGCCCGGTGCTCAACACGCTCACGGGGCGTCTGCCCGCATTGTTCCACTCTTTCAGTACCAGTCCGACAATACCGCCGCACAACACGTAGAAGCTCATGTGCAGCATCCAACTGATGTAGTCATACTGCGCCGGAATACGCGCGTGACCCCGTGCGTAGAAGAAGAACTGCAGGTACCACATCAGACCACCCAGCGCAGAGAGAGCAGGATGTTGCTGATAAGCAGTGGTTTTGCCAGCGAGAAGTCGGCTTTTACCGACAAGTTCTTCACTTTTGCCAGACGAATAAAGCAGAAACCGAGGTTGACCAGCGCGCCGCCGCCCATGATCACCACATAGCTTGGCAACGCCGTGTAGAGCGGATCGATACCCAGCGCCGCTGCGGCTTCGTGCATCGGTTTGGCGGCATTCATGGCAAAGGACATCCCGGCAGAGAAGACGCCGCACATGATGGCCAGCGCCAGCCCCCTTTTTCAGGCTGAACTCTTCGGCCTTGATACCCATTTTGCGCTCTTTCAACTGGCCCGCACGGGTGACGATAGCCACGCCGATAAGGGCAACCAGCACGCCCAGCAGCGTCATACGACCGCCTTCGGTGCCAATCAGCACAGAGAAGTTACCGTTGATGATCGGCGTCATCAGCGTACCGACAATCAGCGTAATGCCGATGGCGATACCAATGCCCATCGACATGCCCGGTGTAGCGCATGGTCAGGCCATAGTTGATGTTACCGATCCCACATTGCGCCGAACAGGAACACCGGCAGCAGCGTGGAGGCATTAAACGAGCTGAAATAGGCCCAAAAATCAGGCAATAACAGCGCGCTGATTGTCCGAGGGAAGGATAAGCCGAGGAGACGATGCCGCCGACTGACCACATGGTTTCCCAGGACCAATGTTTCACCTTTTTAAACGGGGCATAGAAACAGGCTGCACTGGCTGCACCTATCAAATGCCATAAAATACCCATCGTAATCGCGTTACTCATTTTCAATCCTCTTTGTTTTTATCGCCGGGATACGAGCAGCCGACCCGATGAGTGTAAAAATCGGTCAGAGGATTAACCTTGAGGCGTTTGCCGCGTAACGGCGAGAGCTGGCAATCAGCGCGTTATGGAGGTGAGCAGCTTCACAGTTTCAATAACATAACCAAAAGTTATAACCTTATAAAAACTACGGCATTGATAAACATTTTCAATATCATTTAATTAACTATAATGAACCAACTGCTTACGCGGCGTTAACACAGTAGCCGCTTACACCCTTAATGGAGATGATTATGAGCTATACATTGCCTGCTCTGCCGTACGCGTATGATGCCCTTGAGCCGCACTTCGACAAACAAACGATGGAAATCCATCACACCAAACATCATCAGACTTATGTGAACAATGCAAACGCAGCGCTGGAAAGTCTGCCGGAGTTCGCAAATCTGTCTGCTGAAGAGCTGATCACCAAACTGGACCAGCTGCCGGCGGACAAAAAAACCGTTCTGCGTAATAACGCAGGCGGCCACGCGAACCACAGCCTGTTCTGGAAAGGTCTGAAAAAGGCACCACCCTGCAGGGTGACCTGAAAGCGGCAATCGAGCGCGATTTCGGTTCCGTAGATAACTTCAAAGCAGAATTCGAAAAAGCAGCAGCAACCCGCTTTGGTTCCGGCTGGGCACCGGCTGGTGCTGAAAGGCGACAAACTGGCGGTGGTTTCTACTGCAAACCAGGACTCCCCGCTGATGGGTGAAGCGATTTCCGGCGCCTCTGGCTTCCCGATCGTGGGTCTGGATGTGTGGGAACACGCTTACTACCTGAAATTCCAGAACCGCCGCCCGGACTACATCAAAGAGTTCTGGAACGTGGTGAACTGGGACGAAGCTGCTGCGCGTTTCGCGGCGAAAAATAAGGCTTTTTCGTCACTCGCCGTAGGTGAGGGCAAAACCCCCGCCGCGCTGCCGACGGGGGTTTTATGTCGATTTACATGAGTACAGACAATAAAAACGATTATCCTAAAATAATGAAATATTGTTTCGTTATGCATGATTGATCACTTTTCTCACCGGAAACGGGTTCTAACATCACCTCATCGGCGCTGAGTGTTTTCTGTCCGGCGCAGCAAAATCAGACGGTTTTGACGACAGGTGAGAATATGCAAATCAAACGTGCAATAGAGAGAATTCCGGGCGGTATGATGCTGGTTCCTTGTTCATCGGTGCGTTGTGCCACACCTTTGCGCCGGGAGCGGGGAAATATTTTGGCTCTTTACCAACGGTATGATCACCGGTACGGTGCCGATTCTGGCGGTGTGGTTTTTCTGCATGGGGGCGTCGATCAAACTGAGCGCGACCGGTACGGTGCTGCGGAAATCCGGTACGCTGGTGGTCACCAAAATTGCCGTGGCATGGGTGGTTGCGGCGGTGGCGTCGCGCGTGATCCCGGCGCACGGTGTTGAAGTCGGATTTTTGCCGGGCTGTCGACGCTGGCGCTGGTGGCCTCGATGGATATGACCAACGGCGGGCTTTATGCGTCGATCATGCAGCAATACGGCACGAAAGAGGAAGCCGGGGCGTTTGTGCTGATGTCGCTGGAGTCTGGCCCGTTGATGACGATGATTATTCTCGGTACTGCGGGTATCGCCTCGTTTGAGCCGCATGTGTTTGTCGGCGCGGTATTGCCCTTCCGGTGGGGTTCGCACTGGGTAACCTTGATCCGGAACTGAGGGAATTCTTTAGCAAGGCGGTGCAAACGCTGATCCCCGTTCTTTGCTTTCGCATTGGGTAACACCATCGATTTAAGTGTGATTGCACAAACCGGGTTGTTGGGCATTTTGTTAGGTCTGGCAGTGATTGTGATCACCGGCATTCCGCTGATTCTCGCCGATAAACTGCTTGGTGGCGGGGATGGAACCGCCGGGCTGGCGGCCTCCAGTTCTGCGGGCGCGGCGGTAGCCACGCCAGTGCTGATTGCCGAAATGGTGCCGGATTTTAAAGCGATGGCGCCAGCGGCTACCGCGCTGGTGGCGACCTCGGTGATCGTCACCTCGATTCTGGTGCCGATTTTAACCTCAATCTGGTCACGGAAAGTGAAAGGGCAACCGCGGAAATCGCTATTCGTAATGCAGTGAAATAACGGCAGGCCGGATAGCGCGACGCGTATCCGGCCTGTGTGGTTATTGAATACCGAAAAGGCTATCAACCTCGGTGGCGCTGCTCCTCATTCAGCGCGCCGCCGGTTGCGCGCAATCGGCGTGCAGTAGCCAAACTTGCGTGACACCACGGTTTTTATGGTGGTAACAAAATCATCGCCGATGGCGTAAATCGCCATAAATTTGCCTATCTCGCGCTGTGCGTCCTGTAGCGTTGGTAGAATCGCCCTGTCGCCAGGGCTTCGCGGGCTTTGACAAACAGCTCCGGCATGACATTGTTCAGCCCGAAATCACCCCGGCGCCGCCCGCCAGCAGGTTAGGAATATAATATTCGTCATACCCGGACAGCACGGCGAAGTCGTCGCGGACTTTCTGCGTCGCGAGAATGATATTACGCGTATGCGACTGGCAATCCACCGTGTCTTTAATACCGGCGAAATCCGGGAATTCCGCCGCCGGTTGCCACCAGCTCGGCCGTCAGATCACAGCCGGTGCGCGCCGGAAAGTTATATGCAAACCACTTACCGCTAATCGCCTTACCCAGCGCGCGGAAGTAACTTAACAATTGCGCTGGCGTTTGACCGTAATAGTAAGGGGTAGCACCATGACGGCTTCGTAGCCGGTGCGCCAGCTTCATCGGCCATACTCAGAATATCGTTGAAGCAGGTCGACGAGACGTTGGCAACCATCGTGCCGGGAGACATTGCCCGCGCTTTGCGGATCAATAATAGCCGCTCGTCCATCGAGGAGAGAGGCGAATTCACCGATGCTGCCCATCAGCAAAATGACATCAATTTTCGCCGCGCTAAGACGGGCAATATGTTTGCTCAGTCCGTTAAGATCGACTCGTCCTTCGCTGTCCATGGGTGTGATGGAAGGGCACCAGACGCCGGAGAATGGGGGTTCGTGGGTCACAGCACGGTCTCCTTATTGAATGAAATAGCGTTTCAAATATCAGGTTAAGTGATAGCACGTCTGTGAGGGCGGCATGGCAACCGGGGTCGCATTTCTGCACGTTTACTGCACAAAAAATGTGGTCTAATAGTGGCGTGATTCAACACTATCCAGGGAGAGAATATGCGCCATCCGGTTGACGTCTTTATTGGCAAAGCCAGGGATTATGCAGGAGTCGGCCCAGCGCCATCGCCAAATTACAGGTTGAAGGTGAACTGATGCTTACCGACACCGGGCTTGCAGGAGATGAGCAGGCTGAACAGAGTTACCACGGCGGTCCGGATCGCGCGCTGTGCCACTATCCGCGCGAGCATTATGCGTGGTGGGCTGCGCGTTTCCTGAACAGGCATCACTGTTTTGCGCCCCGGCGTTTGGCGAAAACCTGTCCACCACGGGGCTGACGGAGCAAACGGTATTTATCGGCGATATTTTTCGTTGGGGTGATGCACTCATCCGGTGACGCAACCGCGCTCTCCCTGTTTTAAACTCAATTTCCATTTCGCTATTAGCGATATGGGGGCGCAGATGCAGGCAAGTGGCAAAGTTGGCTGGCTCTATCGGGTGATTGCCGCGGGAAGAGTATCCACAGATGCGCCGCTGGAGCTGGCATCCCGGTTGAGCGACGTCAGCGTATATGATGCTGCGGCCATCGCCCCGGTATCAGCCGTTTGATGATGCGCAATATCACCGTTTACTGTCGGCGGCGGGGCTATCGGCAAGCTGGACGCGTACGATGCAGAATCGGCGTATTCACGGCAAAATTGAAGATAATTCCCGGCGACTGTGGGGAAAATATATGGTAGCGCCCCCCTCCTTGACGGAGAGGGCGTATGGCTAAGCGCGTTTGTACAACGGTAGCCAGAGCGTTAAGCGTAAACCGCCCAGCGGGCTATCGTCGGCTTTGACCCAGCCGCGATGCTGCTGGATAGCCGTTTCCACGATCGCCAGCCCCAGACCTGTACCACCGGATTCCCGGTCCCGGGCCTCGTCGGTACGGTAGAACGGGCGGAAAATCTGCTCCCGATCCTCCGGGCTGACGCCGGGCCGTCGTCATCAACGTTAATGGTGATGCCGTCTTTATCGACGGCAAAACTCACTTCGATTTTGCTGTGCGAGTAGCGCAGCGCATTACGCACGATGTTTTCCAGCGCACTTTCCAGCGCGTTCGCTACAGCGGCCACGGACCGGGCGGGAAGCTGACCGTCAGGGATTTACCCATCTGTTCTGCTTCGAAAGCGGCGTTATCCAGTACCTCTTTCCACATCTGGTTGGCTTTGACCGTTTCGCTCACCAGCGCGTTTTTCTGTTGATTCCGCGACATCACCAGCAGGTCGTTGATCATGCCATCCAGCCGCTGCGCCTCGGTTTCGATGCGCTCCAGCTCTTGCTTTCACCGCTGCGGCGGCGCAAAAGCGCGGTACCCAACTGTAAGCGTGTGAGCGGTGTACGTAACTCATGCGAGATATCAGACAACAGACGCTGTTGCGCTGTCATCATCCGTTCCAGCGCTGTCACCATCTGGTTAAAACTGGCCCCGGCGGCAAGGAATTCCTGCGGCCCGGCTTCCAGTTCTGGGTGCTGTCGTAAGTTGCCCTGTGCGACTTCATCCGCCGCGTTTTTCAGCTTACGCGCGGGTTTCGCCAGCTCCACGCCAGCCATAGCAGCAGCGGCGAGCTGATCAGCATCGTGACGATCAGCAATAACAACGGGCGGTCAAACAGCAGGTTGATAAAGTCAGATTGTGAACTGCCGGCGGGGCGTATCAGGTAGAGTTGGTAGTTGTCTTCCCCGTCACGCACGGAGAAGGGCCCGACCATTTCGACCCGGCCATACTTTTTTCTTCTGCGGATGATCAGAGTTATCCGCCCCGGCCGATAAAGTTACGGATTATCTGCATTTCGTTGCGTTCGGCGCCGATAACGCGCCCTTCGCTGGTGACCAGCAACAAGCGCTGACCTGGCGGCGCCCATTTGTCGATAGCGCGGAAAAGCCTGCGCCACCACATCAGGTCGTTCGGCGGGTCATTAGCCAGTTCCGCTTCGACATGCTGTTCAATCATCACGCCCTGACGTTGTTCGCTGTCCAGCAGCTCCGTCATTTGACGGGAGTCCAGCTTTGGCACCATCAAGACCAGCATCAACACCAGTGCCAGCGTTAACCAGAAAATGGCGAAGATGCGGGCGGTCAGGCTGCCTATCATGAAGCGGAAACCATCAGATAACCGCGCCCGCGCAGGGTTTTAAACCACGGATGCCCATCTTTGCGATCCGGCAATTTGCGGCGCAAATTGGAAATGTGCATATCGATGGCGCGATCAAACGGCGTTAAGCGTTTGCCGAGCACTTCCTGACTAAGATGTTCACGCGAAACCACTGGCCGAGATGCTGCGCCAGCAGGTAGAGCAACGTGAATTCAGTCCCTGTTAGTTCCAGTGGCTTGACCATCAAAGCTGGCTTCCGGCGGCCCGGGTTCAGGCTCAGTGCATCCACTTCAAGCGTAGGCGAACCGTTATCGCTGTTTTGCTGCTGCTCACTCCAGTGGGAGCGGCGCAGAATCGCTCCGGATACGCGCGACCAGCTCGCGATCGTTAAACGGTTTTGGCAGATAGTCATCCGCGCCCAGCTCAAGGCCGAGAACGCGATCAAGCTGCTGCCGCGTGCAGTCAACATAATCACCGGCGTCTGGTGTGTCTGACGTAGCTCTTTAAGGGTATCGATACCGTTTTTCTTCGGCATCATTACGTCGAGCAAAAGCAAATCAATACTGTCATCGAGGAGGTCAAGCGCCTGTTCCCCATCGTGAGCAACGAGCACATTAAAACCTTCCATGTCGAGTAGCTCTTTTAACAGGGATGTAAGCTCTCGGTCATCATCTACTAAAAGAATTTTATTCATTGTTTAAATACCTCCGAGGCAGAAATTACGTCATCAAGAGTTGCTAATCCATGACTTTACGTTGTTTTACACCCCTGACGCATGTTTGCAGCCTGAATCGTAGACTGATTCTCGTTGATACGCGATACGGAAATATTACTGGAGTAAATGATGCGCAAAGTTACCGCTGCCGTCATGGCCTCAACGCTGGCGTTAAGTGCAGTTAGCCACGCCGCTGAAGTCGTAACAGGCGATAACTGGCATCCCACTGATGGAATTGCGCAGCGCAGTGTTCAGAGCCATATGTTCGACGGTATTAATTTGACCGAACATCAGCGTCAGCAGATGCGGGATCTGATGAGACAGGCGCGGCACGATCAGCCTCCAGTTAATGTTAGCGAAATGGAGACAATGCACAGCCTTGTCACCGCAGAAAAATTTGATGAAAACGCTGTGCGCGCTCAGGCGGAAAAAATGGCGCAGGAACAGGTAGCCCGTCAGGTTGAAATGGCAAAGGTCCGCAACCAGATGTACCACTTGCTCACGCCGGAGCAGCAAGCGGTTTTAAACCAGAAGCATCAGCAACGGATGGAACAACTGCGCGATGTGGCGCAGATGCAGCAAAGTTCCCCGTCGACAGTATTGAGTAGTAGCAGTACCCGGTATTACCAGTAACAAACCCTGTTTTCCTTGCCATAGACACCATCCCTGTCTTCCCCCTCATGATGAGGGGGTTTTTTTGCCTGCCATTCCACCGCTTAATTTAGCCATTACTGCTGTTTGCCTTCCGTTATAATTCCCGCAGGACAAACAGGAGCGTTTATGAATCAATCCTATGGGCGACTGATAACCCGTGCGGCGATAGCGGCGACAGTCATGGCATCGTCACTTCTTATCATTAAACTCTTTGCACCGGTGGCTCACCGGTTCCGTCAGTATCCGGCGGCGCTGGTGGATTCGATGGTGGATATTGCCGCGTCGTTGACCAATTTGCTGGTGGTACGGTACTCGTTACAGCCTGCGGATGAAGAGCACACTTTCGGCCATGGGAAAGCGGAGTCGCTGGCGGCGCTGGCGCAAAGTATGTTTATTTCCGGTTCGGCGTTATTCCTGCTGTTAACCGGTATTCAGCATCCTCGCAAGCCCCAGTCCGCTCAATGCCCCCGGCATTGGTGTTGTGGTCACGGTGATTGCGTTGATCAGTACTGTGATACTGGTCACTTTTCAGCGCTGGGTTGTGCATAAAACCCGGAGCCGGGGCCGTGCGGGCGGATATGCTTCATTATCAGTCTGATGTTATGATGAACAGCGCAATTCTCATCGCGCTGGGTCTGTCGTGGTATGGCTGGCATCGGGCGGACGCATTATTTGCGTTGGGTATTGGCGTCTATATTTTGTATAGCGCGTTACGTATGGCGTATGAAGCGGTTCAGGCATTGCTGGATCGCGCATTACCGGATGAAGAACGTCAGGAAATTTTCGGGATCGTTACCGCATGGCCTCGGCGTCAGTGGCGCTCACGATCTTCGCACGCGGCAGTCAGGGCCGACCCGCTTTATTCAAATTCATTTAGAAATGGAAGATAACCTGCCGCTGGTTCAGGCGCATCTCATTGCTGAACAGGTAGAGCAGGCGATTCTGCAACGTTTTCCGGGATCGGATGTGATTATTCATCAGGATCCCTGCTCGGTAGTACCTCAAGGACGATAAGCAATTTTACGCTTTCGTATTTCGATGTAAAAAAGTGAGCCCGTGGGGCCAGCTTTTTGTGTATAAATTACCACCATTTGGGCTGACCTGGAATCAATTCCAGCAAGCAAGGATTGATATACTATTTGCATCATAGTTGTTCGCTCCCGTTGGGGGAGTCGCTTCCGGGCCACAGAATTTTATTTTGCATTCCTTAGTTCAGAGGTAGTCATGATTAAAAAATCGGTGTGTTGACAAGTGGCGGTGATGCGCCGCATGAATGCCGCTATCCGCGGTGTCGTCCGTGCAGCATTGACAGAAGGTCTGGAAGTTGCAGGTATCTATGATGGTTACCTCGGCCTGTACGAAGACCGCATGATCCAGCTCGACCGTTACAGCGTGTCGGACATGATCAACCGCGGCGGTACATTCCCCGGGCTCTGCTCGCTTTCCTGAGTTCCGTGAAGAGCATATCCGCGCCGTGGCTATTGAGAACATGAAAAAACGCGGTATCGACGCGCTGGTGGTTATCGGCGGCGACGGTTCCTACATGGGTGCGAAGCGCCTGACCGAAATGGGCTTCCCGTGCATCGGGTTGCCGGGCACCATCGATAACGACGTTGCGGGTACGGACTACACCATCGGTTATTTCACCGCGCTGCAAACCGTGGTTGAAGCGATTGACCGTCTGCGCGATACCTCTTCTTCTCACCAGCGTATCTCCATCGTTGAAGTGATGGGCCGTTACTGCGGCGACCTGACGCTGGCCGCAGCCATTGCCGGTGGTTGTGAGTTTATCGTTCTGCCGGAAGTGGAATTCAACCGTGAAGACCGGTGGCAGAAATTAAAGCCGGTATCGCGAAAGGTAAGAAACACGCGATCGTGGCTATCACTGAACACATCTGCGACATCGACGAACTGGCGAAGTACATCGAAAGCGAAACGGAGCGTGAAACGCGCGCCACCGTGCTTGGTCACATCCAGCGCGGCGGTTCTCCGGTACCTTACGACCGTATTCTGGCTTCCCGTATGGGCTCTTACGCCATCGAACTGCTGCTGCAGGGCTACGGCGGTCGTTGCGTAGGTATCCAGAACGAGAAAATGGTTCACCACGACATTATCGACGCCATCGAAAACATGAAACGCCCGTTCAAAGGCGACTGGCTGGATTGCGCGAAGAAACTCTAATCAGAAAACGCCCTCGATGACCGGGGGCGTTTTTTTACCCGCCAATATTCCGCAAAGTTATAGCCAATCTTTTTTATTCTTTATTCATTGAATCTCTTTCTGGCACTCTGGCCACATCAAAATGCATAACCTTAAGAGAGTGGGCGATGAATAAATGGGGCGTGGGAATAACTTTACTGCTGGCTTCAGCCAGCGTTCTGGCGAAGGATATCCAGTTATTAAACGTGTCTTACGATCCAACGCGCGAGCTGTACGAACAGTACAACAAAGCGTTTAGCGCGCACTGGAAACAAGAGACGGGCGACAATGTGGTGATTCGCCAGTCTCATGGCGGCTCGGGCAAGCAAGCGACCTCGGTCATCAACGGTATCGAAGCCGATGTGGTCACACTGGCGCTGGCCTATGACGTAGACGCTATTGCGGAACGTGGCCGCATTGATAAAAACTGGATCAAGCGTCTGCCGGATAACTCCAGCTCCGTATACCTCAACCATCGTTTTCCGGTGCGTAAAGGCAACCCGAAACAGATTCATGACTGGAACGATCTGATTAAGCCGGGCGTTTCCGTTATCACGCCGAACCCGAAAAGCTCTGGCGGCGCGCGCTGGAACTATCTGGCGGCTGGGGTTACGCTCTGCACCAGAACGGCGGCGATCAGGCTAAAGCGCAGGAGTTCGTCAAAGCGCTGTTTAAAAACGTGGAAGTGCTGGACTCCGGCGCACGCGGCGCAACCAACACCTTTGTTGAACGCGGTATCGGCGATGTGCTGATTGCGTGGGAAAACGAAGCGCTGCTGGCGACCAATGAACTGGGTAAAGACAAGTTTGAAATTGTCACGCCGAGCGAATCGATTCTCGCCGAGCCGACCGTCTCCGTCGTAGATAAAGTGACCGAGAAAAAGGCACTGAAAAAGTCGCGGAAGCCTACCTGAAGTATCTCTACTCGCCGGAAGGCCGGAGATCGCCGCGAAGAACTTCTACCGTCCACGCGATCCGCAAGTGGCAGCGAAGTACGCCAATGCCTTCCCGAAACTGAAGCTCTTCACCATTGATGATGAGTTTGGCGGCTGGACCAAAGCGCAGAAAGAGCACTTCTCTAACGGCGGCACCTTCGATCAAATCAGTAAACGTTAATCTCCCCTACACATCGCCCTCTTAGGAGGGCGATGTCGTTTCCTAGCCTGCGTAAAATCCAGGATTTCCGACTTCCCCGGCGTTTTGCGCTATCATTCCGGTTCTTTCAGCAAAGGAAGCGGAAATATGAAAACAGCTCGTCACATTGCGATTGCTCTGCTGGTGGTGGCATTACTGGCAGGCGCGGGAGCAGGGTACTGGTTCACAAGCAACGGCAACCCGGATGCGTTACGCCAGATTGTCACTGAACAGTGTTTGCCGAATGCCCGTGAACACAACTCTCCGGAACCTTGTGCGCAGGTGAACCTGAAAAGCGGCTATGTGCTGATGAAGGACCGCAACGGACCGCTGCAATTTCTGCTGATGCCGACTTACCGCATTAACGGCACGGAAAGCCCGTTACTGTTGGATCCCAACACGCCGAACTTCTTCTGGCAGGCCCGGCAGTCCCGTGATGTGTTGAGCAAAATGCGCGGTAGCCGGTGCCGGACAACGCCATCTCTCTGACCATCAACTCGCGTACCGGACGCACGCAGAACCATTTCCATATTCATATCTCCTGCCTGCGCCCGGATGTGCGCGCACAGCTTAATGACAATGCGACTCGTATCAGCAGCCAGTGGCTTGAATTCCCCGGCGGCCTGCTCGGTCACGCCTACGGCGCGGCGCGTAACGGAAGCAGAACTGGTGCAGCGCAGCCCGTTTTTGATGCTGGCGGAAGAGGTGCCGGAAGCCAAAGCGCATATGGGACGCTTTGCGCTGGCGATGGTGCAACAGGCCGATGATTCCTTTGTGTTGCTGGCAACGGAACGAAACTGGCTGGCGCTTAACCGCGCTTCAGCCGAGGAAATACAGGATCATCAATGCGATATCCTGAAATAACCCCACCATAATTCGCGTTTACTCCTCCTGCCTGTCGCCGTAGACTTGCTGGAAAAAATCTACAGGAGACAGGCATGTCATTCTGGCTAACACACCCTCTGTTCCTTCCCTCTGCGATTGTCGGCATCACCATCGTGTTGTGGGCCACCTCGCTGTTACCTGAGTTTATTACCGCGCTGCTGTTCTTTGCGGCGGCAATGGTGGCGAAAATCGCCCCGCCGGACGTGATTTTCGGTGGTTTTGCCTCGTCGGCGTTCTGGCTGGTTTTTAGCGGGTTTGTGTTAGGCATCGCTATCAGGAAAACCGGTCTGGCGGATCGCGCGGCAAGGGCGCTCTCGTCGAAACTGACCACATCATGGCTGCACATGGTCGCCAGCGTGGTTCTGCTGAGCTATGCGCTGGCGTTTGTCATGCCGTCAAATATGGGGCGTATTGCGCTGCTGATGCCGATTGTCGCGGCCATGGCGGCGCGGGCGGGCATCCTCGAAGGCACTCGTGCCACCGGTACGGATTGGCGCTGGCGGTCGGGTTTGGCACGTTCCAGCTTTCCGCCACCATCCTGCCTGCTAACGTACCGAACCCGGTGATGAGCGGCGCAGCGGGGAAGGCTCCTACGGTATTCACCTGAATTATTTACCCTATCTGCTGTTGCACACGCCGGTGCTCGGCATTCTGAAAGGAATGATCCTGATTGGCCTGATTTGCTGGCTCTTTCCGGGCCAGCCGCAGACACCGCGTGAGCATACCGCGTCTGAGCCGATGAGCCGGGAAGAGAAGCGGCTGGCACCGGCTGCTGGCGGTGGTATTGACGATGTGGGTTACGGAGAGCTGGCACGGTATTGGCCCGGCGTGGACAGGGCTTGCAGCAGCCTGCGTGACTTTACTGCCGCGCGTTGGCTTTATTAACGGCGATGAGTTTTCCAGCGGGGTGAATATCCGCACCTGTATCTATGTTGCGGGGATTCTCGGCACGGCAATCACGGTGACGCAAACCGGGATCGGTAGCGCGGTAGGGGAAGCATTACTGCATGTGATGCCGCTTGATCCCGCAAACCCGTTTACCAACTTCCTCGCGTTGACCGGCATTACGACGGCGCTCAATTTTATTATGACGGCTAATGGCGTGCCGGCATTATTTACCACCGGCGCAGAGTTTTTCCGAGGCCACCGGTTTCCCGCTGCTGTCGGTGATTATGATCCGGTATTGGGGTATTCCACGCCGCTGTTGCCGTATCAGGCGTCGCCGATTGTGGTGGCGATGGCGTTGGGTAAAGTGCCTGTGCGTGCGGGGATGCTGCTGTGTTTTGCGCTGGCGCTGGTGACGTATCTGGTATTGTTACCACTGGATTACGCGTGGTTTAGCGTACTGGGGAAACAATACCCTCTCCCGGGCGGGAGAGGGTAAACAGGATTATGCCTGTTTTGCTGCTTCCAGCGGCTTTCACGATCACGGCAAATGCGTCAGCTTTCAGAGATGCGCCGCCAACCAGTGCGCCGTCAATGTCCGGCTGGGTGAACAGCTCTGCTGCGTTGCCTGCGTTTACGGAACCGCCGTACTGAATGATCACTTGCTCAGCCACTTTCGCGTCTGCTTTGGCAATGTGGTCACGGATAAATTTGTGAACAGCCTGCGCTTGCGCAGGAGTTGCGGATTTGCCGGTACCGATAGCCCAAACCGGTTCGTAAGCAATGACTGCGCCTTCGAACGCGCTCGCGCCCTGCGTTTTCAGTACTGCGTCGATCTGGCGTGCGCACACTTCTTCCGTTTTACCGGCTTCGTTTTCTGCTTCGGTTTCACCGATGCACAAAACCAGGGTCAGACCGGCTGCTTTCAGCACCGCGAATTTTTTGGCGATGAATTCATCAGATTCCGCGTGGTAAGTACGACGCTCAGAGTGACCGATGATGATGTATTTCGCGCCAATATCTTTCAGCATTTCGGCAGAGGTTTCACCCGTGAATGCGCCAGACAGGTTAACGTCAACGTTCTGCGCGCCCAGTACGATGTGGCTACCATCAGCAGCATGTTTGGCCAGATCCGGTACATTTCCGGCGGTGCAATTGAAACGGCGCAGCCTGTTACGCCAGCCAGCTCGGTACGCAGGTTAGCAACCAGTTCGTTTACCATGTGGCGGCTGCCGTTCAGTTTCCAGTTACCCATCACTAAAGGATGTCGCATTTTTACTCTCCACGCGCTTGGCGAATTAAGGAATATGGCCGCCCCTCAGGGCAGCATGGTCTGTGAAACAGTATAGAGATTCATCCCCTGAAAGGCTTTGCTTTTTGTCATTGTTGTCTTCGAGGGCCTCAGATAGCGCCAGCTTAATCGGTTCAACAGCGAAGGTCAGCCCCTTTTCGCCGTTATCTGCCACCACATAGCGAACCGGGCCTTCCGTTTCGGCGTAGTAAGGCTTGCTTTTGCCGTTAGTCAGCAACTTTTGCAGCTTTTGCATACTTTGCGCCGCCGTTAGCGTGGGAGTGAAGGCGCGAATAAACGCCGCCATATACTCCTGCGCTTTGGCTTTCGCCGCCTTCTGTTCCGGGCCTTGTACCGGTAGCCGGAGTTATCTGCATGGATTTGATTTTCAACGTGCCGCGTTCCAGCGCTGTAGACGCGTAGAGGCTCTCGTTAATCTTTGTCGCTGCTCGCGTCAGGTTCTGATCGCTGCCGTCCACGGCGCGAAACTCGCTCAGCGCCAGCGTGGGATTATCGGTATTAAACCGCTCACGGAACTGGCTGATCGATTGATCAAAGGTAGGTGCGCCCGGCAGTAAATAGGGTGCTGTCGCCGCGACTGGCGCGTCTTCCGCCATAACGGGCGAACAAAAGATCAGCGTTGAGAATAGCAGCCAAACCCCGGTAACGCCATGCTTTCATGAACATCGCCCTCTGTACAGTTTGCTCACGATTAAAACGATAACCGACTGGCTTGTCAAAAACTCCCGCCTCGAGGGTAAACTACGCAGCATTACGATAATAAGGAACCATACATGGGTATACAGCAGTGGTTGTTTTCATTTAAAGGGCGTATAGGACGCCGTGATTTTTGGGTCTGGATTGTCCTCTGGCTTCTCAGCATGATCGTTTTATTTGCGCTGGCGAACGGCGGAATGCTCGATTTCCAGATGGCGGCCTTTATCCGGTGTGCCTGATCTGGCCGACGACCTGCGTCATGGTGAAACGCCTGCACGATAGAGGACGCCACGGTGCGTGGGGATTATTAATGGTGCTGGCGTGGATGCTGCTTTCCGGGAACTGGGCAGTCCTCAACGATACGCTGGAATGGGCAGTGGGTCGCCTGATCCCGGTGGTGATTATCGTGATGATGCTGATTGACTCGGGCGCGTTTATCGGCACCCAGGGGGAAAACAAATACGGCAAGCAGACGCTGGACGTGAAGTACCGCTGATCACCAGTAATGTTCAGCGGTGATATGTCCCGGTCGGCGGCGAAGATGCTTCGTCATCTGCCGGGTCTCTTTCAGCAGTTGCGTGGTATCGCGCACCATCTGCGGGTTGCCGCACAGCATCACGTGACTGCTCCCGGTGTTCATCGGCAGCCCGACCGCCTCTTCCAGCGCGCCGCTTTCAATGAGTGCCGGCACCCGCCCGGTCAGGGAACCCGAAATCGTCTCCCGGCTTACCACCGTCTGAATGCGTAATTTCCCTTCGTAGCGTTTTTGCAGCTCCAGCATCAACGGCAAATAGCTTAAATCCGCCGCATAGCGTACCGCGTGCACCAGCACCAGTTTTTAAAGCGCTCAAGGTCTTTGCCTTCTTGCAGAATCGACAGATATGGCCCAATTGCAGTGCCGGTTGCCAGCATCCACAGGGTTTCGCAGTCCGGCACTTCTTCCAGCACAAAGAACCCTGCGGCTTCGCTCACCACCAGCACTTCATCTCCGGGCTGTAAGGTCGCAAGACGCGGGCTGAGTTTGCCGTCAGGAACAATAACAAGATAGAACTCAAGATCGGGGTTGCCTCGGCGCATTAACGTACGAGTAAGCGCGCTGTACGCGCTCGCCGTCGATTTCCAGTCCAAGTTTAGCGAATTGCCCGGCGGTGAAGGGAAGAACGGGGGCATGAACGGTGAGACTAAATAATGCGTCGGTCCAGAACTGCACCTTTGTGACTTTGCCTGTTACCCAGTCCGCCATGGTTATCTCCTGTTCTGTTGCGTTGCCTTATCTTCGTGTCAACAAGCGAAGATTTCCAGCCCATCCGGGCCGGAAAGCTCAATTGAACAAATACCCTTACAGTATATGACGTTGTACTTCAGGGTCTTTGCGATCCAGATAATGAATCGATTGAATACGGCGAATCGTGCGCGACTTACCGCGGATCAGAAGCGTTTCGGTGGTGGCGATATTCCCTTTGCGGGTAATACCATCCAGCAGATCGCCTTTGGTGATGCCGGTGGCGGAAAAATCACGTTGTCGCTGCGCGCCATATCATCCAGACGCAGGACGTTACCGGCTTCCAATGCCCATACCACGGCAGCGTTTTAATTCATGTTCACCAATGCGGCGGTTCTCTTCGCTATCGCCTTTAACCTGATGGCGTGCCAGCAAGCGCCCTTGCATGTCGCCATCGAGCGCACGGATCACCGCAGCGGACACCACTCCTTCCGGTGCGCCGCCAATGCCATACAGAACATCCACTTCGCTATCCGGCATACAGGTGAGAATCGACGCTGCGACGTCGCCATCCGGGATAGCAAAAACACGTACGCCCAGCGTTTGCATCTCTGCAATGGTGGCATCGTGGCGGGGTTTGGCCAGAATGGTGACCGTCAGTTCGCTCAGCGGTTTGTTCAGCGCGGCAGCGACATTACGCAGGTTATCCGCCAGTGGCAGATTCAGGTCGATAGCGCCTTTTGCGCCCGGACCGACAATCAGCTTTTCCATGTACATATCCGGTGCGTTCAGGAAGCAGCCTTTATCGCCCACCGCCAGTACCGCCAGCGCGTTTGCCTGACCCATGGCGGTCATGCGCGTGCCTTCAATGGGATCGACGGCGATATCCACCGCATCACCCTTACCGGTTCCCACTTTCTCACCGATAAACAGCATTGGGGCTTCGTCGATTTCCCCTTCGCCAATCACAATGGTTCCGTCGATATTGACCTGATTGAGCATAATGCGCATAGCGTGCACCGCTGCGCCGTCCGCGGTATTTTTATCGCCGCGTCCCAGCCACTTATATAGCCCGCCAGCGCGGCGGCTTCTGCAACCCGGGAGAATTCGATGGCAAGTTCTCGTCTCATAACAAACTCTACAGTGAAAGAAATTGAGCGAAGTTTATCACAGCGAGCGAGGGAGGGTTGATTGGGCATAGCCCTCTCCCGTTGGAGAGAGGGCTTCTGTTACTGCGGGTTATTCGTCGTGATCTTCCCACGCCAGCGCACGTTTAACGGCTTTTTTCCAGCCGTTGTAACGGACGTTACGCTCGGTGGTTTCGATGCCCGGGCGGAATTCGCGCTCGATCACCGCTTTTTCCTGCAGCTCATCCAGATTCTGCCAGAAACCGACCGCCAGACCGGCGAGGTATGCCGCGCCAAGTGCGGTGACTTCACGCACTTCAGGGCGTTCCACGCGGGTGCCGAGGATATCGGACTGGAACTGCATCAGGAAGTTGTTCGCCACTGCGCCGCCATCCACACGCAGCGCGTGCAAACGAATGCCGGAGTCAGCCTGCATTGCTTCCAGTACATCGCGAGTCTGATAAGCAATAGATTCCAGCGTCGCACGGATGATGTGGTTTGAGTTGACGCCGCGGGTCAGACCGAAGATCGCGCCACGTGCATACGGGTCCCAGTACGGTGCGCCCAGACCGGTAAAGGCCGGTACGACGTACACGCCGTTGGTGTCTTTCACTTTGGTGGCGAAATATTCGGAGTCGAAGGCATCGCTAATCAGCTTCATCTCGTCACGCAGCCACTGAATGGACGCACCCGCCATAAACACGGCGCCTTCCAGCGCATAGTTCACTTCGCCTTTCGGGCCGCAACCGATGGTGGTCAGCAGACCGTGTTCCGATTTCACCGCTTTCTCACCGGTGTTCATCAGCATAAAGCAGCCGGTGCCGTAGGTGTTTTTCGCCATCCCTTCTTTCACGCACAGTTGGCCGAACAGCGCCGCCTGCTGGTCACCGGCAATACCGGCGATAGGAATACGTGTACCGCCTTTACCACCGATGTTGGTCTGACCATACACTTCGGACGATTTACGCACTTCCGGCAGCATGGCGCGCGGGATATCCAGCGCTTCCAGCATTTTGTCATCCCAGTCCAGCTCGTGGATGTTGAACAGCATGGTGCGCGAGGCGTTGGTGTAATCCGTAACATGTACGCGGCCCTCGGGTCATTTTCCAGATAAGCCGGTATCCACGGTGCCGAACAGCAGTTCACCGCGTTTTGCGCGTTCACGGGAGCCTTCCACGTGGTCGAGGATCCACTTCACTTTGGTGCCGGAGAAGTACGGGTCAACCACCAGACCGGTGGCGTTGCGCACGTACTCTTCCATGCCGTCGCGTTTCAGTTTCTCGCAAATATCCGCAGTACGGCGGCACTGCCAGACGATGGCGTTGTAAATCGGTTTGCCGGTTTCGCGTTCCCAGACAATCGTGGTTTCACGCTGGTTAGTAATGCCGATAGCAGCAATTTCATCGGAATTGATATCGGCTTTGGCTATACTTCCACCAGCGTAGAGCTTTGCGATGCCCAGATTTCCATCGGGTCGTGCTCAACCCAGCCCGGCTTCGGGTAAATTTGTTCAAATTCGCGCTGTGAAACGCTGATGATGTTGGCGTCATGATCCATCACAACGGCGCGGGAGCTGGTAGTGCCACTGGTCGAGCGCAACGATATATTTTTTGTCAGTCATGGTTATGTTCCCGTAGTCACATTACAGCGAAGCTTTTGTTGAGTCGTAGAGGCGGTGCCTTTTTTCTTCCGCCGCCACACTGGTATTTGACGGCAGATGGCGACCAATCAGTTTACGGTAACCAAATGCGCCGAGCGCCGCGCCTACGATCGGCCCGAACAGCGGGACGAGGAAGTAGGGAATATCTTTGCCGCCGGTAAAGGCGACATTGCCCCAGCCAGCCAGCCGGGGCGAATGCTTTTGGTCCGATGTCACGCGCCGGGTTCATGGCGAAGCCAGTCAGCGGGCCCATCGACGCGCCGATAACGGCAATCAACAGACCGATCAGCAACGGTGCCAGCGGGCCACGCGGAATGCCGTTGCCATCATCGCCTAACGCCATAATCACGCCCATCAGGACGGCGGTGATCACCATCTCAACGGCGAAGGCCTGCACAAAATTGATGTGCGGGTTGGGGGTAAGTAGAGAAAATACCAGCCAGATCAAGACTTTCAACACTGCCGCGCACCATATTGTGCGTTTGTTCCCAAAGTCGAGGAAAAGATTGTAGTAAAGCCCGTAAACAAGTGCAGCCGCGCAAAACGCGCCGGCAAACTGAGAAATAATAAACGGAACAACTTTACGTCCGTCAAAACTCGCGAAGAGCCACAATGCAATGGTAACTGCCGGGTTAAGATGCGCGCCGGAAACCCCCTGCGGTCAGGTAAATGGCCATTGCCACGCCCAGACCCCAAATGATACTGATTTCCCACTGGCCAAAGGTAGCTCCCGCCACTTTTTAGCGCTGCGACACAGCCCACACCGAAGAAAATCAACAACCCGGTGCCGAGAAACTCGGCGATGCACTGGCCTTTTAAGGTTGATGTTTGACTCATAATCGGATCCTGCAAAAGTTTAGTGGTTATTGTTAGCACGGAGGCCGAAGACCACCATGGTGTCGTGTAGACACAGTGTTAATTTATCGTTAACGAGCAAAAACGAGAAATATCGAAATCAAAATGTGTGTACTGCGTCAATAAAATGAGCGTTTTCGCGCGATGATGCGCGTTTTGCACCATGAGGAAGTGTGAGCTGAATCATTTTTGTAACCACCGGGTATTAACAATTTAGAGGTAGATACCTTTCTTGCACCGGGGAGCAGGCTGAAAAGTGTTGCAAAGCGCAAACAGCGCGGCTCTGCGCTGGACAGGGGCTGGTGGGCTTCATACAATCGGTAACAAGCAAATATGCTCATATTCATAAGGCGTCACCGGTATTCGGGACGAGGATTTTGTAAGACACGAATAATTCGAGCGGCAGGAGAGCCAACTCCCTGCAACTTGAAAGATGAAGTGTATATCCATCAACGCCTTGCAACTCAGGAGAGGTATGACAATGTCATTAGAAGTGTTTGAGAAACTGGAAGCAAAGGTGCAGCAGGCGATTGATACCATCACGCTGTTGCAGATGGAAATCGAAGAGTTGAAAGACAAGAACAACAGCCTGACGCAGGAAATTCAGTCCGCGCAGCAGGGGCGTGAAGAGCTGGAGCGCGAAAACAATCAATTAAGAGAGCAACAGCACGGCTGGCAGGAACGTCTGCAGGCGCTGCTGGGCCGCATGGAAGAAGTCTGATTACGATTCGTGTCGGGTAAGCGAAGCGCCGCCAGACACGGAGAAAATAAGAAGGCGCCCTCAGGCGCCCTTTCTTTACTCGATATCCAGTGGGTCTTCCGACAGGATAATGCCGGTGTTGTCGGCGTACAGATGGTCGCCGGAGAAGAAGGTCACACCGCCAAAATTGACGCGGACATCGCTTTCGCCGATGCCTTCGCCTGCGGCGCCAACCGGGATTGCAGCAATCGCCTGAATGCCGATATCCAGTTCTTCAAGGTCGTCCACCCCGGCGCACCGCGCCGTAGACCACAATGCCTTCCCATTCGTTTTGCACCGCTGTGCGGGCGAGATCGGCGTCAATTAACGCGCGACGTACGGAACCGCCGCCGTCGACCAGCAGGATGCGACCACGGCCATTCTGTTCGAGCAGATCGTACAGCAACCCGTTATCCTCGAAACATTTCACCGTGATGATTTGTCCGCCAAAAGACGACCGTCCACCAAAATTGGAGAACAGCGGTTCCACGACGTTGATCTCTTCCGGTAGATATCACAAAGCTCAGAGGTATCGTATTTCATAGGCTTAACGTTCAGTTGTGACGAGAGTTGTCAGTATATCGCGCATCGCGCGCTGTTGGCAAAATCATCAATTGTTAATTGACATTAATCAGTTAAAAATGCGTCTGACTGAGGATAATT
Source organism: Enterobacter sp. EA-1 (assembly GCA_002886105.1). Taxonomy (GTDB): domain Bacteria; phylum Pseudomonadota; class Gammaproteobacteria; order Enterobacterales; family Enterobacteriaceae. The sequence goes on along the minus strand of CP025776.1, from coordinate 5,015,936 downwards.
CCAGCTACAAACAACAGGTTAGTTAACAGTGCGCCTTTTACCGTGCGTTCCAGCATCGGCGGCATCGCCCGCGGGTCGAGCTCACGCAGCACAAAACGCGCCTGTTTTATCAGCAGCGGTGCGGCAAGAATAAACAGCCATCCCCAGACGCTGTGCAGTGACAGCAGATTAAACAATGCCAGACATAACAGCGCGCCCACCAGTAAACCCGCGTGGTAACGGCGAGCATTGATCGGCCCTAAACGCACCACCAGCGTATTTTTTACCGTTTTCACGGTCGCTATCGATATCGCGCAGGTTGTTGATATTCAATACCGCTGTGGCCAGCAGGCCGCAGGCTGTCGCAGGCAGGATCACGGCGGGAACCAGCATATGCGTTTGCAGATACCAGCTACCAATGACGCTCAGCCAGCCAAAGAAAATCAGCACTGACACATCGCCAAGGCCAATATAGCCGTAAGGGCGTTTGCCGATGGTGTAGGTGATGGCGGCGATAATTGAGAGTCCACCCAGCACCAGAAAACCGATAAAGTCGGTCATTGTCTGGGTGGCGGCGGTGACCAGCAGCAGCCCGGCGATGCAGCTCAGGATGATGATAATTATCAGCGCGCGCTTCATTTGCTCGAGGGAAATCGCCCCTTTTGCATGCCGCGCAATGGCCCGATACGGTCTGGCTTATCGCTGCCTTTGACTGCGTCGCCATAATCGTTGGCGAGATTAGAGAGAATTTGCAGCAGTCCGGCGGTGATCAGCGCGAGCACGGCGACCAGCGGATCAAAAAGCCCTGCCACCAGTGCCAGCACCGTACCGACGACAATGGCGGCAAACGCCAGCGGTAATGTTTTCGGTCGCAGGCTTTCCAGCCGGGCTTGAGTACGGCTCAGAGTTTGCGTTTCGTTCATAAATTAGGCCAACAAAAATGGGGGCATAAGCCCCCATCGAATGTGATGAAAACGTTGTGGCGATGATTATAAGATAAAACGGCTCAGATCTTCATCTGCCACTAAAGCATCAAGATGTTTACTCACATAGTCGGCATCAATGATGATCGTCTTGCCGCCCAGATCGCTGGCGTCATAGGAGATATCTTCCATCAGGCGTTCCAGCACGGTATGCAAACGGCGAGCGCCGATGTTTTCCGTGGTTTCGTTCACCTGCCGTGCCGCCTGCGCGATGCGTTTGATACCGTCGTCAGTGAAGTCGATGTTCACGCCTTCGGTCGCCATCAGCGCTTTGTACTGTACGGTAACCGATGCGTTCGGCTCGGTGAGGATGCGTTCGAAATCTTCTGCGGTCAGCGCCTGCAGTTCAACACGGATCGGCAAACGGCCTTGCAGTTCCGGGATGAGATCCGACGGGCTGGCAATCTGGAATGCACCGGAAGCGATAAACAGAATATGGTCGGTTTTGACCATGCCGTGTTTCGTCGATACGGTGCAACCTTCCACCAGCGGCAGCAGGTCGCGCTGCACGCCTTCGCGAGAGACATCCGGTCCTGAGGTATTACCGCGCTTGCAGATTTTGTCGATTTCGTCGATAAACACGATCCCGTGTTGTTCAACGGCGTCGATAGCCTCTTGTTTCAACTCTTCCGGGTTGACCAGCTTCGCGGCTTCTTCTTCAATCAGCAGCTTCATCGCATCTTTGATTTTCAGCTTGCGCGGCTTCTGCTTCTGACCGCCCAGATTCTGGAACATCGACTGAAGCTGATTGGTCATCTCTTCCATGCCCGGAGGCGCCATGATTTCGACACCCATCGGCGCAGCGGCGAGGTCGATCTCAATCTCTTTGTCGTCGAGCTGGCCTTCACGCAGTTTTTGCGGAAAGACTGACGCGCCGCAGAAGGTTCTGCGGGCTGCTCTGGCTGGCCCCAGTTGTTTTTTGCTGGCGGGATCAGCACATCGAGAATGCGCTCTTCTGCCATTTCTTCCTGCACGGTAGCGGTTTTTCTCGATCGACTGAATACGCACCATTTTAACGGCGGCATCGGTCAGATCGCGGATGATCGAGTCCACTTCTTTGCCGACATAGCCCACTTCGGTGAACTTGGTCGCTTCGACTTTGATAAACGGTGCATTGGCGAGTTTTGCCAGACGACGGGCGATTTCGGTTTTACCGACACCGGTCGGGCCGATCATCAGAATGTTTTTGGTGTCACTTCATGGCGCAGCTCTTCATCGAGCTGCATACGACGCCAGCGGTTACGCAGAGCAATCGCCACTGAACGCTTGGCAGCGTCCTCGGCCGATAATGTGTTTGTTCAGTTCGCTGACGATTTCGCGTGGGGTCATTTCCAGACATGGGAGATCCTTACGCTTCAGAGGATAATTCTTCGATGGTATGGAAGTGGTTGGTATAAATGCAGATATCGCCTGCAATATCCAACGCCTTCTCAGCAATTTCACGCGCGCTCAGTTCGGTATTTTCCAGCAGCGCACGTGCAGCAGCCCTCGGGCATAAGGCCCACCGGAACCAATGGCGATCAGATCATTTTCTGGCTGCACCACGTCGCCGTTGCCGGTGATGATAAGCGACGCCGTTTCATCAGCCACGGCCAGCAACGCTTCCAGCTTGCGCAGCATGCGATCGGTACGCCAGTCCTTTGCCAGTTCGACAGCCGCTTTCACCAGATGTCCCTCGGTGCATTTCCAGTTTACGTTCGAACAGTTCAAACAGCGTGAAGGCGTCGGCGGTGCCACCGGCAAAGCCAGCGATCACTTTGTCGTGATACAGGCGACGGACTTTTTTCACGTTGCCTTTCATTACCGTGTTGCCCAGTGTGGCACCGGCCATCACCAGCGATAACGACATGGCCGTTACGGCGTACGCTTACTATTGTTGTCACGAGCAGACCCCTTGGTTACAAATGCAGAATACAGACCCCGCACAGTGTGCGGGGGCAGATTCGCAATTATAGATGGGGGGAGATTTTGGGGGTTTCCAACCCCCCGGCAGCGAGACGGATGCAGTTTGTGTGGCCGGCCATTTTCAGGCGGCTAATGGTGGAGTCGGCATTCTCTTTGCCTTTCACCGGGCCTATCACAACGCGATTCCAGCCGTTGTTAGCGGTAATGCGCGAGTCAAACCCTTCAAACGCCAGTTGTGCACGAACGGTTTCGGCCTGATCCTCGGCCTTTAAACGATCCGCACTGCACCAGCCAGCGACGATCATCTTTTTTTCTCTGCCGTTTGCTGCTGTTTCGGCGCTTCCACCTCATGCGTGACAGGCGCGGCCTGCTGCGTTTTAGGCTGCGCCGCCGTGTTGTGCGGCGGGGTTTGCAACAGATCCTGATACGGCTGTGACGTCGTAGCCGGTTTCTGCTGCTGCGTCTGACGCGGCGCCGTTGTGGCTGGCGCTGCGGTTTGCGCTGTACGCGCAGGTTGCTGAACCGGTTGTTCAGTTACGCGTGGCTGCGTACGCGGCTGCTGCACGGGCTGTGTTTGCGCCCATTGCTGCTGCTGTTGCATCTGCACCTGCTGCTGCGCCTGACGCTGGCGTTGCAATGTTTGCTGACGCTGCTCCGCAGTTTGCTCGTTCCATGGCACTTCGTTGAGCTGCGTTGGCTGCTGGCGCATATCCGCCTGCATTTGCGCTAACAACTGGCGTTGTTCATCAGTGAGCTGATCCGGGTTTTTCACTTCACCACCGGCTGAAGGCTCCGTGGGGGCAAGTACGCGGGGCTGGCGGCTTTCCAGTTCCTTGATATAGCGCCAGCGCTCTTCCGGTTTCGGGGGTAAACCGTTACCGGCGACTTTTGGGTTTTGCAGCGATTCAGTTCTTCTTTTTTGTGGTGCGTAATGAAGTACAGACCACCGATAAAGGCAACCAGCACGGCGGCCGCAATGGCGACCATGGCTGGAGAGACCGCAGACTTGCTGCGTTGCTTGTTCCTTGAGCTACTCTTTTGCGCCGCGAAGGAGCCGACTGGCTGCCGCGGCGTACATAATCTCGTTGTGCCACTATCGTTGTTTCGCTGTCTTTATTTCGTTTATCAGCCCGCCATGTTACTTAAGCGCCGGGCTTTTGACCAGAAGCGGGAGTCTGAAAGCCCCGGCTTTACTTCAGTGCACAGGTTGACCCGCGCAGAATCAGTTCGCAATCCAACAGACGCGATCCGCTGCTGACGTTATGGCCTTGCAGTTGCTCGAGCAGCAATAGCATCGATTCGCGGCCAATGTCGTAGCGCGGCTGTGCAACGGTGGTCAGCGGCGGATCGCAGAACTCCGACAGTGAAATGTTATCAAAGCCGATGATGGATAAATCCTGCGGCACTCTCAGCCCGCGGCGTTTGGCTTGCGAGAGCGCGCCGAGCGCCATGACATCGCTATGGCAGAAGACTGCCGTTGGCGGTTTCGGCAGCGTCATTAACTGCTCCAGCGCATGAGCGCCCGCTTCGAAGGTGAAATCGCCGCGTGCAATATAATGGGGATCGACGACCACGCCTGAGCGACGCAGCGCTTGCACGTATCCCTGCAACCGATAGTGGCACAGCGGCATCTCTTCCGGCCCGGCGATACAGCCAATCAGATGATGTCCCTGTTCCTGCAGATAATTGACGGCGTTAAATGCGGCGGTCAGGTTATCAATGTGAACCGTCGGCAGTTCCAGTTCGGGAGCAAACTCATTCGCCATTACCATTGGCGGTAAATTGCGTTGCTCCTCAATGCTGGCATCAAAGGGCAGACGCGAACCCAGCAGCAGCATGCCATCGATTTGCTTGGTGATAATCAGGTCGATAAAGGTCTTTTCCTGCTGATTCTGATGGGCGCAATCGCCAATCAACACCAGATAACCGTGTTCAGCCGCGGCAACTTCAATACCGCGAATAATTTCGCTGAAAAGGGATCGCAGATATCCGGCACAATCACCGGATGGTCCGGGATTCATTGCGTTTAACGTTGCGTCCCATCGACTGGGGGCAAATAGCCCACTTCCATCGCCGCTTGCTCAACCCGGTTGCGGGTTGCTTGCGACACTTTATCCGGGTTCATTAACGCACGGGATACGGTTGCCGTAGATACCTTTGCTTTCATGGCAACATCTTTCATGGTCGCAGCCGCAACCTGATTTTTGGGTTTCACCTTGTTCTCCTCGCATGCACGGCGCAGGCGTAGTCACATTTTATCAGATAGTTAAGCCCATCGGTTACAGAATTTTCATGAAAAGTGTGATGAAAGTTGAATTTTACGCGCTGCCTCGCAGCATTAGCCTTCGATAGGGTCGACATCCAGCACCCATTTCACCCGGCGCGCTTCCGGTAGGGTATTCACGAGCGCCAGCGCGCCGTTAACAATATGCTGTAGACGAACGCGGGAAGGGTGCTGCAACAGGATCTGCCAGCGGTATCGCCCGGCGCGTTTAGCCGCCAGCGCGGGAACCGGTCCAAGGATCCACAATGGGTCATCCGCCAGCGGGCTGGCCTGCAGCAGGTTTCTCAACTGCTGTAAAAGAGGGGGCGTGCTGGTTGTTCTGATCTTCGGCGCGGATCAGCACATGGCTGGTCCACGGCGGTAATTGCAGGGTTTGCCGCTCCGCCAGCGCCTGTTCAGCAAAGGTGTCATAGCCTTTATGCAGCAATGTCAGCAAGAGCGGATGTTCCGGATGGTGTGTTTGTAACACTACCTCACCCTGTTTCCCGGCACGGCCTGCGCGACCGGATGCACGGGTATAAAGCTGGGCGAAGCGTTCGGCTGCGCGGAAATCCGCCGAAAACAATGCGCCATCCACATCCAGCAGTGCGACCAGCGTGACATCCGGAAAGTGGTGACCCTTCGCCAACATCTGAGTGCCAATAAGAATACGCGCGCCGCCACGGTGAACTTCGGCAAGATGCTGCTCCAGTGCCCCTTTACGGCTGGTGGTATCGCGGTCGATACGCGATACCGGCACACCCGGAAACAGTGGCGCCAGCGCTTGTTCCAGTTGCTCTGTGCCTAACCCCACGGGCAGCAAGTGCGTGGAGCCGCAGGAAGGACACTGGCGCGGCACAGGCCGCTAGCTATCGCAGTGGTGGCAGCGTAAATGCTGCTGCGCGGTGAAAGGTGTAATAGTGATCGCAGCGGGGGCATTCCGCTATCCAGCCGCAATCATGGCACAGCAGCGCCGGGGAAAAACCACGGCGATTAAGAAACAGGATCACCTGATTGCCCGCCTGCAGATGCTGGCGTATGCGGTCTGATAAGCGCAGGTGCCAGTCCGGCCTGTAACTGCTGGCCTTTCATATCCAGTACATGCTGTGTTGCCGGGCGCGCATTACCGGCGCGGCGGGTGAGTCGCAACAGATGGTATTTACGCATCCGGACGTTATACAGGGTTTCCAGCGCCGGGGTGGCGGAGCCGAGAATGATCGGGATTTGCTCGCTGTGGGCACGGTAAAACGGCCGGTCACGAGCGTGGTAGCGCCAGCCTTCTTGCTGTTTATAAGAGCTGTCGTGCTCTTCGTCGATAACGATTACGCCGAGGTTTTTAAACGGCGTAAACAGCGACGAACGCGTACCGATAACGATGGCGGCTTCGCCGCTTTTCGCTTCTCTGCCACGTCACCAACCTTTCGCTGTCGTTCAGCCCGGAATGCAGAACGTCAACGGGCGCGTTAAAACGTTCACGAAAACGGGCGATGGTTTGCGGCGTCAGACCAATTTCCGGCACCATCACCAGCGCCTGTTTACCCTGCGACAACACGTTTTCCAGCACACTTAAATAGACTTCTGTTTTGCCGGATCCGGTAACGCCTGCCAGCAGCCGGGGCGGAGAAACGATCCGCCGCGCTATGAATGGCCCCCCACCGCTGTGGCCTGTTCGGTGTTTAACCGCAGCCTGTCGCCGCTCACTGAAAAGCTGTTGCGCCAGTCGCTAAAGGTGGGCGCTTCGCTGTTCATCTCCGCCAGACCTTTCGCACGCAATGCCTGTAAAGTAACGCTTTTAAGATCCAACGCTGCCAGTTGATGCTGCCAGATTTTTCCTTTACGTAGCGCCGATAACGCCTGCTGTTGCTTTGCCGACTTTACGCGGTTGATGTCTGTCGCCTGTCCCTGCTCGGTGGCGAACCAGTATCCCTGAAACTCCGCGCTGGCTGGCTTTGTTTGCCGCAGCAGAACGGGGAGGGCATTAAACAGCACATCGCCAATCGGATGATGATAATAATCCGCCGCCCACAGCAGCAGTCGCCATACCGGCGGAGAAAATGCGGGTTCGCTGTCGAGCACCTCTTCGACGCGTTTTAACTCTGCGAGCGGCAATTCGCTTTGTCGCTGATGGCCACCACAATGCCAACGCGGTGCTGCGTACCAAAAGGCACACGCACGCGGCAGCCTGCGCTAACGGACATGTCATCCGGCAGCAGGTAGTCAAAGGTGCGGGGCAAAGGTACAGACAGCGCAACGTGGGCGACGGGCATCTCATCTTCCGGCTTGAAAACTGGCGGGTTAGTATACACATTGTTAAGACTGGCGAGCTGATCAGTTTGCATGTGGTGGTTAATTTCTGTATGATTCGCCGCCTTTGGTGCGCTTTTGCAGCGCCGAAGATACACTTACATATTAACTCGCGTGGTGTCTGGCGTTAGGGCTGGAAGAGCGACGCGGCCTTAAACTGAGGTTTCCCATGAAAAAAGGTATTCACCCGAATTATGTTGCTATTACTGCAACCTGTTCTTGCGGTAATGTGATCAAAACCCATTCTACCGTGGGTCACGACCTGAACCCTCGGACGTGTGCGGCAAATGCCACCCGTTCTTTACTGGTAAACAACGCGTAGTTGATACCGGTGGTCGTGTTGAGCGTTTCAACAAACGCTTCAGCATCCCGGGCAGCAAATAAGTTGCCAGAAAAAAAGCGCCGAAAGGCGCTTTTTTGTCTCTGATGTTTCCCGATGAGCAAGAAAGGCGGATAACATCATCTTCCGCCTTTTCGTCTTTATCAGTATTCCCGAGGTATCCGGGTCGATACCCAGTTCACGCATAATCACTTTCGCCTCTTCCGGGATTTCATCGCTGCGCTCTTTACGCAGATCTTCATCGTTCGGCAAAGGTTGACCGGTAAACGCATGCAAAACGCTTCACACAGCAGTTCGCTGTTGGTGGCGTGACGCAGGTTGTTCACCTGACGACGGGTACGTTCATCGGTGAGGATTTTTAACACCTTAAGAGGAATGGAAACCGTAATTTTCTTTACTTGTTCACTCTTCTTGCCGTGCTCAGCGTATGGGCTGATATATTCGCCGCTCCATTCAGCCATGAGATACCTTTAATCCTCTCAGTCATTAGTCTCAGTCTCAGGTGACTACACCTGAGTCATAATCCCGCGTAGTTTACCGTAGAGTCATCAGCGTGACACGGTGTATCGCGTAACAGTGCCGTACTAAAGCATATAATTTTAACGGCTATTATGCCTTTGCTCAATCTATACGCAAAGAAGTTTAGATGTCCAGATGTATTGACGTCTATCGGCGCAGTGTTTACTCTGTTGCCAGACTTTTCATCCATTAAGCCGGAAGCCTTCATCATGACGCGTAAACAGGCCACCATCGCAGTGCGTAGCGGATTAAACGATGACGAGCAGTACGGTTGCGTTGTCCCGCCGATCCACCTCTCCAGTACGTATAATTTCACCGGTTTTAATGAGCCGCGCGCGCATGACTACTCGCGCCGTGGTAACCCAACGCGTGATGTTGTGCAGCGTGCGTTGGCGGAACTGGAAGGCGGCGCAGGCGCGGTGCTGACCAATACCGGGATGTCGGCTATTCACCTTGTGACCACCGTGTTTCTCAAACCGGGCGATCTACTGGTTGCGCCGCATGACTGTTATGGTGGGAGCTATCGCTTGTTTGATAGCGGCGAAGCGCGGTTGTTACCGCGTGCGGTTTGTCGATCAGGGTGATGAGCAGGCGCTGAAAATGCGCTGGCGGAAAAACCGAAGCTGGTACTGGTAGAAAGCCCAAGCAACCCATTGTTGCGCGTCGTGGATATTGCGAAAATCTGTCAGCTTGCGCGTGAGGCCGGTGCGGTTAGCGTTGTGGATAACACCTTCCTGAGCCCGGCGTTGCAAAATCCGCTGGCACTGGGTGCCGATCTGGTGCTGCACTCCTGCACCAAATACCTCAACGGGCATTCCGATGTGGTGGCGGGCGTGGTGATCGCGAAAGATGAAGAGACTGTCACTGAACTGGCATGGTGGGCGAATAACATTGGCGTCACTGGCAGCGCCTTCGATAGCTATCTGTTACTGCGCGGTTTGCGCACGCTGTCGCCGCGTATGGAAGTGGCCCAGCGCAACGCGCAGGCGATTGTTGATTTCCTGAAAAAACAGCCGCTGGTGAAAAAGCTGTACCATCCCTCTTTGCCGGATAATCAAGGGCATGAGATTGCGGCGCGTCAACAAAAGGCTTTGGCGCGATGCTAAGTTTTGAACTGGATGGCGATGAGCAAACGCTGCGTCGCTTTTTTAAGTGGGTTATCGCTGTTTACGCTGGCGGAATCATTAGGCGGAGTGGAAAGTTTAATCTCTCATGCCGCCACGATGACCCACGCGGGCATGGCGCCGGAAGCGCGTGCCGCCGCCGGGATCTCTGAGACGCTGCTGCGCATCTCAACCGGTATTGAAGATAGTGAAGATCTAATTGCCGATCTGGAAAATGGCTTCCGGGTCGCCGCTGAGGGGTGAACATGAGTGTGATTGCGCAGGCAGGGACGAAAGCTCGTCAGCTGCACAAATTTGGTGGGAGTAGTCTGGCGGATGTGAAGTGTTACCTGCGCGTGGCGGGGATCATGGCGGAATATTCGCAACCGGGCGACATGATGGTTGTCTCGGCCGCAGGCAGCACCACCAACCAGTTGATCAACTGGCTTAAATTAAGCCAGACCGATCGCCTCTCTGCGCATCAGGTTCAACAATCACTGCGCCGCTATCAAAGCGACCTGATCGGCGGTTTGCTGCCCGCCGATGTTGCCGACGGGTTAACCAGTGAATTTATTCACGATCTGGAACATCTGGCCGCGCTGCTGGATGGTGGCATTACCGATGCGGTATACGCGGAAGTGGTTGGCCACGGTGAAATCTGGTCTGCACGTTTAATGGCTGCCGTACTGAATCAGCAAGGTCTGGACGCGGCCCCGGCTGGATGCCCGTGACTTCCTGCGTGCGGAGCGTGCCGCGCAACCGCAAGTAAATGAAGGCGAGTCATGGCCGTTACTGCAACAGAAACTGGCGCAGTTGCCGGGTAAACGCATTGTGGTGACCGGTTTTATCAGCCGCAACGACGCGGGTGAAACCGTGCTGCTGGGGCGTAATGGTTCCGACTATTCCGCGACACAGATCGGTGCGCTGGCTGATGCCTCGCGCGTGACCATCTGGAGCGATGTGGCGGGGGTGTACAGCGCTGATCCACGCAAAGTGAAAGATGCCTGCCTGTTGCCGCTGCTGCGTCTCGACGAGGCCAGCGAGCTGGCGCGTCTTGCCGCGCCAGTACTGCATGCCCGCACGTTGCAGCCCGTTTCCGGTAGCAACATCGATCTGCAATTACGCTGTAGTTATAGCCCGGAGCAAGGTTCAACGCGTATTGAGCGCGTACTGGCATCCGGTACCGGCGCGCGTATCGTCACCAGTCATGATGATGTTTGCCTGATTGAGTTTCTCGTGCCCGCTGGTCAGGACTTTAAGCTGGCGCAAAAGATATCGATGTGGTGTTGAAGCGTGCTCAGGTGCGCCCGCTGGCGGTTGGGGCGCATGCCGACCGTAATCTGCTGCAACTGTGCTACACCTCCGAAGTGGTGGACAGCGTCTTCAAACTGCTGGATGAAGCGGGTTTGCCGGGCGAGTTGCGCTTGCTGCGGGGCTGGCGCTGGTGGCGATGGTGGGCGCTGGTGTTTGCCGTAACCCGCTGCACAGCCATCGTTTCTGGCAGCAACTGAAAGGTCAGCCGGTGGAGTTTATCTGGCAGTCCGATGAAGGGATTAGCCTGGTGGCTGTGCTGCGCGTAGGGCCAACTGAGAGTCTGATCCAGTGGGTTGCACCAGTCGCTCTTCCGCGCCGAAAACGTATTGGCCTGATGCTGTTCGGAAAAGGCAATATCGGTTCCCGCTGGCTGGAGCTGTTCTCCCGCGAGCAGAGCGCGTTATCGGCGCGCACCGGGTTTGAGTTTGTGCTGGCCGGGGTGGTGGATAGCCGCCGCAGCCTGCTGAGTTACGACGGGCTGGACGCCAGTCGTGCGCTGGCGTTTTTCAATGATGAAGCGGTCGAGCAGGATGAAGAAGCGTTGTTCCTGTGGATGCGCGCCCACCCTTATGATGATTTAGTGGTGCTGGATGTCACCGCCAGCGAGCAGCTTGCCGATCAGTATCTGGATTTCGCCAGCCACGGTTTCCACGTGATTAGCGCCAACAAACTGGCTGGTGCCAGCGCCAGCGATAAGTATCGCCAAATTCACGATGCGTTCGATAAAACCGGCCGCCGCTGGCTGTATAACGCCACCGTCGGCGCGGGTTTGCCGGTTAACCACACCGTGCGCGATCTGCGTGAGAGCGGCGATGCGATTCTGGCGATCAGCGGTATCTTCTCCGGTACGCTCTCCGGCTGTTTTTGCAGTTTGATGGATCCGTACCTTTTACCGATTTGGTCGACCGGTGCCCGGCAGCAGGGGCTGACCGAGCCGGATCCGCGCGTAGACCTTTCCGGTAAAGACGTGATGCGCAAACTGGTGATCCCGGCCCGTGAAGCGGGTTATGACATCGAGCCGGATCAGGTTCGTGTGGAGTCGCTGGTCCCGGCAGGGTGTGAATATGGCTCGGTGGATCACTTCTTTGAAAATGGCGACGAGCTGAATGACCAGATGCTACAGCGCCTTGAGGCTGCCCGTGAAATGGGCCTCGGTGCTGCGCTATGTGGCGCGCTTTGATGCCAACGGTAAAGCGCGCGCGTTGGCGTGGAAGCCGTTCGTGCTGAGCATCCGCTGGCGTCGCTGCTGCCGTGTGATAACGTTTTTGCCATTGAAAGCCGCTGGTATCGTGATAACCCGCTGGTGATCCGTGGGCCGGGCGCCGGTCGCGATGTGACCGCTGGCGCGATCCAGTCGGATATTAACCGTCTGGCGCAGTTGCTGTAATCCTCCCTTTGCATCTACCCTCTCCTTATAAAGGGGGAGGGTTTTATCTTCAGTCATGAATTTTTTCATCTTCACTGAACATTCCTCACGAATAATGGTGATTTTCCAGTTGACGCCCTGACCGTTTTCCGTCATTTTTACATCTGGACGTCTAAACGTATAGAAGTTCACAAGACAACAGACAATGACACGCGATTGATGAGGTAAGGTATGAGCTTTTTTCACGCCAACCAGCGGGAAGCCCTGGAATCAAAGCCCCGGCGGAAGTACACGGCCAGATTAATGTTTCCTTTGAATTTTTCCCGCCGCGCACCAGTGAAATGGAACAAACCTTATGGCACTCCATCGATCGCCTGAGCAGCCTGGAAGCCCAAATTCGTTTCAGTGACCTACGGCGCTAACTCCGGTGAGCGTGACCGCACGCACAGCATTATCAAAGGCATTAAAGAGCGCACAGGGCTGGAAGCCGTGCCGCATCTGACCTGCATTGACGCTACCCGTGATGAGCTGCGTGCTATCGCTCAGGATTACTGGAATAACGGTATCCGTCATATCGTGGCGCTGCGCGGTGACTTGCCAGCGGGCGGTGGTAAGCCCGATATGTATGCCGCCGATCTGGTGACGCTGTTAAAAGAGGTGGCGGACTTTGATATCTCGGTCGCTGCCTATCCGGAAGTGCATCCGGAGGCGAAAAGCGCCCAGCCGACTTGCTCAACCTGAAGCGTAAAAGTAGATGCAGGCGCCAGCCGCGCCATTACCCAGTTCTTCTTTGATGTGGAAAGCTACCTGCGCTTTCGCGATCGCTGCGCGGCGACCGGCATCGACGTTGAGATCGTGCCGGGCATTCTCCCCAAATCTCTAACTTTAAACAGGCGAAAAAATTTGCTGACATGACCAACGTGCGTATTCCGGCGTGGATGTCGCAAATGTTCGATGGGCTGGATGATGACGCGGAAACCCGCAAGCTGGTGGGAGCCAATATCGCGATGGATATGGTGAAAATTTTAAGCCGTGAAGGGGTGAAAGACTTCCACTTCTACACACTGAACCGCGCTGGAAATGAGCTATGCCATCTGCCATACGCTGGGCGTTCGCCCGGGGTGTAAACCACCAATCAGATCGGACGGCGCCTTTATGCCTCGCCCGACCTGTAAAACGTTCTTCAGGCCCGATTACCGGGCCTGTTACGTTTAGACGTTTATTCCCACTCACCTAAAAAACGCTGACCGTACTGGTCGGCGACCAGCAGTGCGGCATACACCTGATCCGGCGTTGCGCCGCCCGGCATATTGTGAATGGTTTCCCCTTCAGCACAGGCCGCCTGCGCCACAATACGCATTTTCGCCGGAATATCGGTTTTGATATCCAGTTGCGCCAGCGTGATGGGCAGGCCCACGGTATGACACACAGCGCCGCAACAGTTTCGATCTCTTCCATCGGCGCGTTTTCCAGCACGAGTTGCGTTAACGTGCCAAATGCCACTTCTCTCACCGTGATAAAAGTGATGAGCGTCCGGGATAGCGGTTAAACCGTTGTGGATAGCGTGCGCCGCTGCCAGACCACCGCTCTCAAAACCGACGCCGCTGAGGTATGTGTTCGCTTCCACCACGCGTTCCAGTGCGGGCGTTACCACATGTTGCCCGGCGGCCAGCATCGCTTTTTCACCCTCTTCGATCAGCGTGTTGTAGCAGAGTTCCGCCAGCGCCAGTGCGGCTTGTGTACACTGGCCTCCCGCCATGGTTTTTGCGCCGCTGCGCGAGCAGGCGCGGGCTTCAAACCAGGGTGGACAGGGCATCACCAATCCCCGCAGCCAGCAGACGCGCTGGTGCGCCCGCGACAATGTTGGTATCGACGATCACACGATCGGGATTGTTCGGCAGTAACAAATAGCGGTCGAATTCACCGTTATCGGTGTAGATGACCGACAGCGCGCTACAGGGCGCGTCGGTAGAGGCGATGGTCGGCGCAATCGCCACCGGGATCTGCATAAAATGCGCCAGCGCTTTGGCGGTATCCAGCGTTTTACCGCCGCCGATGCCCAGTACCGCGCGCCGGTATGGGCGTTCTCCGCTATGCTGCGTAGCCTGTCGATTTCATTTTGTGAACATTCGCCGCCGAAGGGCACCACCTCGCAGGCCAGCCCGGCATCCGCCAGACTTTTTGCAGTGCTTCCTGAGCGAAACCGAGAACAAATTTGTCGCCGACGACCAGCCAGCGGTCGGACAGCGGTTTGAGATAGTCGCCGAGACGGGTGATGACGTCTGCACCTGGATGTACTTACGGCGCCCTCGGATGACACGATCCATATACTGCCTCCTTACAAATTAAGGTTGCCAAAAGCCGTTTTCCAGTCCTGTTCAAACTTCTCCACTGCTGACTCTACCGCTGGCGTATTGAGCATTTGTTGCGCTACATCTAAAGGAAGGGTGATTGCTTCGCATCCTGCCAGCAGGCAGTCGAGCGCACTGGCGCGGTGTTTTGAAACTGGCGGCCAGTATCTTGCTCTGCGGCGCATGGAGTTTGAGCAGCGTTTGTAACTCCTGCACCATTCGAATGCCGTCACCGCCCGGGCATCCACGCGGTTGACATACGGAGCAACATATTTCGCGCCCGCGAGGGCGGCCAGCAAGCCCTGAGCGGCGCTGTACACCGCTGTGCCCAGCGTGACGATGTTTTCTTTTTTAATTGCTTGATGGCGGGCCTTCGGCAGTGACCGGGATTTTCACCACAATGCCCGGCACGGCATTGTTGAGGCGTTTTGCTTCTGCCACCATGCCTGCGGCGTCGCGACTCATGACCTGCGCAAACAGCGTTCCGTCCGGACCGACGGCCTGTTGCAGGCGCGGTAAAACGTCCCATACGGGCGTTTTGCCTGCGGCGATAATACTGGGGTTAGTGGTGACGCCCGCCGAGGATAAACGCGCGCCGGGGCGTTCAACTTCCGCCACGTTAGCGGTATCCAGATAAAGTTCCATTGTGGCTTCCTCATCGCTCGTTTCTGACAACAGCATACGAGCGCCTTGCCCTGCGCCGCCATATCACAAAACTGCCAAATACTGGACAAATGTGATCGACCGGTTGAAGTGTGATTTGCATCACAAGTTGTTGTGTGGCTTGGGTGAAACAGGGCTAAAAAATCAGGTTGGGGACAGCGAGGTATTTTTTTATCGTACAAAAAATCCAGTGTATGAGTGCTTTGTCCAGCTCAGCTTTTGTCGCTGAGCTGGCTATGGTAATGACGACGATATTCAGAAGGGGAGCGCTCGGTATTTTTACGAAACAGGCGGCAGAAGTAGTTGCTGTCGACAAACCCGCACGCGTGCGCGACCTCTTCTCACTTTCAGATCGTAGCCCTTAAGCAGGGTTTTCGCATGTTCCAGCCGGGTGTGATTCCAGGTATTCGTTAAACCCGATGGCGCCGGTCTTCTGGAATAGATGAGAAAGGTAGTTGGGAGAGATGTAAAATGCCTGCGCCACGGATTCGCGGGTAAGCGGCATAGCATAATGTTCGTCGATATAGTCGCGAACGGCTTCGAATAACGCCTGACTGCGGGACGCTGTCTGGATTTGGCTGCCTAGCAGATCATGACAGTGACTGAGCAGACTGGTGACGATCAAGCGTGCGGTTTGTTGTTCGCGCGGTTGCATCTGCATTCTCATGCAACGTTTGCAGCAGGAAAGAGCCGATACGCGGCCGCGGCGCGCAACATGCTGTTTGGTCTGGTTCTGCAACGCCAGCCCATTCCAGTGCGTTACGCTAAAACTCAGTTGTTGCTTGCCGAACAACACGCTTAATGTGGTGGCCGGGGCCTGCCATTGCGGCAGATTCCAGCCGCCGGCAGGAACATACAGAACGTCATGCTGCGTCATTTGTGTGGCTTCTCCCGCGACGCCCGCATCCGATAGCATGCCTTCCAGCACGATTTCCAGACGCGGAAAATCCACCTGAACTGCCTGCACAGGCACGGTACCGGTTGCGCCGGCGAAACAAATTTGCCGCAACGGCGCAGGGCCATTAATCAGGCGGGAGAGAAGATGAGCGACATCGTGGTTCATGGTGTTCCTTGCGTTGCCCGCGAAGGGACAACCTTAACTGTCGGCATAAAAAAAGGCCACAACAGGTGTGGCCTTTTGCGATAACAGCGAGGAATTAGCCTGTATTACGCATACCTGCTGCAACACCGGCAATGGTGACCATCAGCGCTTGTTCAACGCGGTGATCCGGCTCTTTGCCTTCTTCTTCCGCAAGACGCGAGCGGTGCAGCAGCTCAGCCTGCAGTACGTTCAGCGGGTCGGTATAAATGTTACGTAACTGAATAGACTCGGCAATCCACGGCAGGTCGGCCATCAAATGGGAGTCGTTGGCGATTGCCAGCACGACTTTGATATCCGCTTCCAGCAGTTTACGCAGCTCTGCGCCCAGCGACCACAGCTCTGGTTTCACCAGACGCTGATCGTAATATTCCGCCAGCCACAGGTCGGCTTTTGGAGAAGACCATTTCCAGCATCCCGAGACGGGTTGAGAAGAACGGCCAGTCGCGGCACATGGCTTCCAGTTTACTTTGCTTGCCGTCTTCCACCACTTTTTTGCAGCGCAGCGCCAGCGCCCAGCCATGCTGGCAGCATCAGGCGGTTTTGCGTCCGTGGGGCGAAGATCCACGGGATCGCGCGCAGCGATTCCACCCCACCGGTCGGGCGACGTTTTGCCGGACGGGAACCGAGCGGCAGTTTACCGAGTTCCTGCTCTGGCGTAGCGGAGCGGAAATACGGAACGAAGTCTTTATTTTCACGGACATAGCCGCGGTACATATCGCAGGAGATATCCGACAGCTCATCCATAATGTGGCGCCATTCGGTTTTTGGCTCCGGCGGCGGCAGTAGGTTGGCTTCCATAATCGCGCTGGTATACAGCGACAGGCTGCTGATGGTGATTTCCGGCAGACCGTATTTAAAGCGGATCATCTCGCCCTGTTCGGTCACGCGCAGGCCACCTTTCAGGCTACCTCGGCGGTTGTGAAAGCAGCGCCGCGTGCGCAGGCGCGCCGCCACGACCGATAGAGCCACCGCGACCGTGGAACAGCGTCAGTTCAATACCGGCTTTTTCGCAGGTTTTGATCAACGCATCCTGCGCCCGGTATTGCGCCCAGCTTGCCGCCATCACGCCTGCGTCTTTCGCCGAGTCGGAATAGCCAATCATCACCATCTGTTTGCCCCTGGAATAAAGCCGCGATACCAGTCAATATTCAGCAATTGGGTCATCACATCGTCGGCGTTGTTCAGATCGTCCAGCGTTTCAAACAGCGGCGCGACAGGCAGGGCGAAACCAATACCGGCTTCTTTCAGCAGCAGGTGTACCGCCAGTACGTCGGACGGTGTCTTCGCCATGGAGATCACATAGGCGGCGATGGATCCGCGCGGCGCTTCGGCGATCACCCGGCAGGTGTCCAGCACTTCACGGGTTTCATCGCTTGGCTCCCACTGGCGCGGTAGCAGCGGGCGTTTGGAGTTCAGTTCGCGGATCAGGAACGCTTGTTTATCGGCTTCGGACCAGCTCTCATAGTCGCCAATACCGAGATAGCGGGTTAATTCGCCCAGCGCTTCGGTATGACGCGTACTTTCCTGACGAATATCAATTCGCACCAGCGGGACGCCAAAACACTTCACGCGACGTAATGTATCGAGCAGTTCGCCATTGGCGATAATGCCCATGCCGCAGGCTTGCAGAGATTTATAGCAGGCGTAAAGCGGTTCCCACAGCTGCTCGTTTTGCGTCAGCAGCCCTTCAGGTTTCGGTAACTTCTGACCTTTCAGACGCGCTTCCAGCCCGGTGGCCATCAGGTCGCTACGCAGTTTTTTCCATCAGATAACGATACGGTTCGCGTGCGCCTTCCGCGCCAGCCAGCTCCCGCAGCTCGTCGGTACACTCCACCATCGACAGCTCGGAAATCAGCAGCTGTACATCTTTGAGGAACAGGTCGGTGGCTTTCCAGCGGCTGAGCAGCAGCACATGGCGGGTGATATCGGCAGTCACGTTCGGGTTGCCGTCGCGGTCGCCGCCCATCCATGACGTAAAGCGTACGGGCACAAAGTCGACCGGCAGCTTGTAATTGAGGTTCTCTTCCAGTTGCTCGTTCAGCTCGCGCAGGTAGTTTGGCACGCCTTCCCACAGGCTATTTTCCACCACCGCGAAGCCCCATTTGGCTTCGTCTACCGGGCTTGGACGATATCTGCGGATCTCATCGGTATGCCGAGGACTGCGCAATAAGCTGGCGCAGACGGCGCATTAACTGGTGACGTTCATAGTCGGCGATATCGGTGTTATCCAGCTGTTTTAAGCAGGCATTCACTTCCACCATTTTATGAATCAATGTACGGCGGGTGATCTCGGTCGGGTGTGCGGTCAGCACCAGCTCCAGCGACAGGGATTCCACGGCTTTAATGATCGTGGCTTCGTTCAGATTCGGTTGGTCTTTCAGTTTTCTGAGAGTGCGGGCAATGACTTCCGGGTTATTGGCGGCTTCGCCTTTCGCGGAGATGCTGTGGTATTGCTCGGCAGTGTTGGCAAGGTTCAGAAACTGGCTGAACGCACGCGCCACCGGCAGCAGCTCGTCATTAGAGAGATTCTGCAAGGTGGTGAGCAGTTCCTGACGATTGGCTTCGTTACCGGCGCGAGAAGATTTGGACAGCTTACGGATTGTTTCTACACGGTCGAGAATGTTCTCACCCAGTGCATCCTTGATGGTATCTCCCAGCAGTTTGCCGAGCATACTGACATTACTACGCAAAGCGGAATATTGTTCGTTCATGTTACCCCCAGACACCCCATCTCATTTTATTTTGTTATATCTGCCGTTGAGCAGATATAAGACACCGTCTTTTATAAAGCCACGTAAAACCCACCACGTCAATTGTTGCGAAATCGCTTCCAGCAAACGAATAAATGCCGACAATTTACGAAATTTAATTCGCTTTCCGCCAGATAAGTATTGCTTATGAAAACGTGACAGCTGTCACGCCCCGACAGACGTAAAAAACCCCCCTCACCGGGAGGTTAGCAAGAAAAAACGGACTCCAGTGCCAGCAGAAATGATGTACAACTTGTGTGATCAGTTCACGCGTCGGTTTGATAAAACGCGTTTCAAGATATTCATCCGGTTGATGGGCCCGTTAATGGAACCCGGGCCAAGTACCAGCGTCGGGCACAATGTTTGAATAAACGGGGCTTCGGTGCAGTAGTTAACGACCTCCGTTTCGACACCGAGCAGTTTCTCCACCACGTCCACCAGTTGATGGTCCGGCGGACATTCGTAGCCCGGAATAGGCGGGTGCAGCTCTGAAACGGTCAGGCGACTCGGCCAGCGGGAACTGACCGGCTCCAACGCATCGTTAAGCAGGCCGTTTAAATCATTCAGCGTCATGCCCTCGGCAGCGGACGGATATCCATATGCAGCTCGCAGCACGCGCAGATACGGTTTGCCGCATCACCACCGTGAATATGTCCCGAGGGTTCAGGGTGGGATACGGCACGGTGAACGCCTCATAGTGATAACGCGCTTTCAGGCTGTCGCGCAGTTGCAGAATATGACCGATAGCATCGTGCATGAGCTCAATCGCATTCACGCCGCGCGCCGGATCGCTGGAGTGGCCGGACTGCCCCGAGGATACGAATCGCATTAGAGATATGGCCTTTGTGTGCGCGCACCGGTTGCAGCGATGTCGGTTCGCCGATAATGGCGCACTCCGGGCGCAGTTGGGTGTTTTCTGAGAAATAGCGGGCGCCAGCCATGCTGGTTTCTTCATCCGCTGTTGCCAGCACATACAGAGGCTTGCTCAGTTTTGTCACATCGACGTCACGCAGCGCATCGAGAATGAACGCAAAAAAGCCTTTCATATCGGCGGTGCCCAGACCGTAGAGTTTGTTGTCATGTTCGGTCAATGTGAAGGGATCGCGCGTCCAGCGTCCATCATCAAAAGGCACGGTATCGGTGTGGCCGGTTAATAGCAAGCCACCTGCGCCGGTTCCTGCGCTGGCGAGCATATTGAATTTATTGCGTGTGCCGGGCACGGGTTGCACTTCAACGTTGAAGCCGAGGTCGCCAAACCATCCTGCCAGCAGATTGATTAAAGACGCATTGCTCTGATCCAGTGCTTCTTCCGTTGCGCTGATCGACGGTGTGGCTATCAGGGCGCGGTAAATCTCGATAAATGGCGGCAAATTCATTTTCATTGTTGACATACCTGAGTTCGTGATAGTATCAATATTCATGCACTAAATGTGAATAAAAATACATTAATGTTGAGCGTAAGGGAACCCATCCGGCGACTTTGCTCAGCGACGCGGGATGGATGCCGAATCTCTCCCTGACACACATGACGTAAGAAGGTAAACCGCCCCAATGTTGAACACATTATTGTGGGCGCCAGCGGTTACGCCGGCGCAGAGCTAGTGACCTATGTAAATCGCCATCCTCATATGAACATAACCGCTTTGACGGTTTCTGCGCAAAGTAATGATGCAGGAAAATGTATCTCCGATTTACATCCGCAGTTGAAAGGCATTGTTGATCTCCCGTTACAGCCGATGTCCGATATTGGTGAGTTTCTGGAAGGTGTGGATGTCGTCTTCCGGCGACGGCGCATGAAGTAAGCCATGACTGGCCGACATGCCACCGGCGGCGGGTTGTGTGGTGTTCGATCTCTCCGGCGCGTTCCGCGTTAACGATCCTGCGTTCTACGAAAAATTCTACGGTTTCACGCATCAGCGCGCCGATCTGCTTGCACAGGCGGTGTATGGGCTGGCGGAGTGGAATCACGAGCCATTGAAAAGTGCGCAACTGATTGCTGTGCCGGGTTGTTACCCGACGGCGGCGCAGTTGTCATTGAAACCGCTGATCGACGCTGGCGTGCTGGATCTGAATCAGTGGCCGGTGATCAACGCCACCAGCGGCGTGAGCGGCGCCGGGCGCAAAGCGGCGCTCTCCAACAGTTTCTGCGAAGTGAGCCTGCAACCGTATGGCATCTTCAACCATCGTCACCAACCGGAGATTGCCACGCATCTCGGTACGGATGTGATTTTACCCCGCACGGCGAGCTTCCCGCGCGGTATCCTCGGAAACCATCACTTGCCGTTTGAAGGCGGGGGTCACCCAGGCGCAGGTCGCTGAGCTGTTTAAACAGGCTTACGGCGACAAACCGCTGGTCCGCCTGTATGACAAAGGGGTTCCCGGCGCTGAAAAACGTGGGTGGGACTGCCGTTCTGCGATATCGGCTTTGCCGTGCAGGGCGAACATCTGATTGTCGTTGCCACGGAAGATAACCTGCTGAAAGGCGCGGCGGCACAGGCAATGCAATGCGCAAATATTCGTTTCGGCTATGCTGGAAACCCAGTCACTCTATTTAAATGAACAGGCGTGATGATGAATCCATTAATTATTAAGCTCGGTGGCGTACTGCTGGATAGCGAGGAAGCGCTGGAACGTTTGTTTACCGCACTGGTGCACTATCGCGAATCTCATCAGCGCCCGTTGGTTATTGTGCACGGCGGCGGTTGCGTGGTGGATGAGCTGATGAAACAGCTCAACCTGCCGGTGAAAAAGAAAAAACGGTCTGCGCGTCACACCAGCGGACCAGATCGATATTATTACCGGTGCACTGGCCGGTACCGCCAACAAAACGCTGCTGGCATGGGCTAAGAAACATCATCTTGCCTCCGTCGGTCTCTATCTCGGCGACGGTGATAGCGTAAAAGTGACGCAGCTTGACGAAGAGCTGGGACATGTTGGCTGGCGCAGCCGGGTTCGCCGACACTGATTAACTCGCTGCTGGATGGCGGTTTCCTGCCGGTTATCAGCTCCATTGGCGTAACCGACGAAGGCAAACTGATGAATGTCAATGCGGATCAGGCAGCGACAGCGCTGGCGGCAACGCTGGGCGCAGACCTGATCCTGTTGTCTGATGTGAGCGGCATTCTGGATGGCAAAGGCCAGCGTATCGCCGAAATGACCGCTGCTAAAGCGGAGCAACTGATTGCGCAGGGCATCATCACCGATGGCATGATCGTGAAAGTCAACGCGGCGCTGGATGCTGCCCGTACGCTCGGTCGCCCGGTGGATATCGCCTCCGGGCGTCATGCCGAGCAATTACCGGCGCTGTTTAACGGCACGCCGATTGGCACGCGTATTCTGGCGTAATTAAAGCAACATCATTTGTAGGCCGGGTAAGCGTCGCGCCATCCGGCAGAACTCTCGAATAATTAAGGAAGCATATTATGGCACTTTGGGGCGGGCGTTTTACTCAGGCAGCAGATCAACGGTTCAAACAGTTCAACGACTCTTTGCGCTTTGACTATCGCACCGGAGCAGGATATCGTTGGCTCTGTGGCCGGGTCTAAAGCGCTGGTGACCGTAGGTGTTTTGACCCGGAGCAGCAGCAACTGGAAGAGGCGCTGCATGTGTTGTTGGAAGAAGTACAGGCCAATCCGCAGCAGATCCTCGAAAGCGATGCCGAAGACATCCACAGCTGGGTGGAAGGCAAGCTGATCGACAAAGTGGGTCAACTGGGTAAGAAGCTGCACACCGGGCGCAGCCGTAATGATCAGGTCGCAACCGATTTGAAACTGTGGTGCAAAGACACAGTCAGCGAGCTGCTGGTGGCGAACCGCCAGTTACAGAGTGCGCTGGTGGTGACCGCAGAAAATAATCAGGACGCCGTGATGCCGGGCTATACGCACCTGCAACGCGCCCAACCGGTGACCTTTGCGCACTGGGCGTTAGCTTACGTGGAGATGCTGGCGCGCGATGAAAGCCGTTTGCAGGACACGCTGAAACGTACTGGATGTGAGCCCGCTGGGCTGCGGCGCGCTGGCGGGTACGGCGTATGAAATCGATCGTGAGCAACTGGCCGGCTGGCTGGGTTTTGCTTCTGCGACGCGCAACAGCCTCGGACAGCGTTTCTGACCGCGACCATGTGCTGGAACTGCTCTCTGACGCTTCTATCGGCATGGTGCACCTGTCGCGTTTCGCTGAAGATCTGATCTTCTTTAACTCCGGTGAAGCGGGCTTTGTTGAGCTGTCTGACCGTGTTACCTCGGGGTCTTCATTAATGCCGCAGAAGAAAAACCCGGATGCGCTGGAGCTGATCCGCGGTAAATGTGGCCGTGTACAGGGCGCGCTGACCGGTATGATGATGACGCTGAAAGGCCTGCCGTTGGCGTACAACAAAGATATGCAGGAAGACAAAGAAGGGCTGTTCGACGCGCTGGATACCGGGCTTGACTGCCTGCATATGGCGGCACTGGTGTTGGATGGCATCCGGTGTGAAACGCCCGCGTTGCCGGAAGCCGCACAGCAGGGTTATGCGAACGCCACTGAGCTTGCTGACTATCTGGTGGCCAAAGGCGTACCGTTCCGTGAAGCGCACCATATTGTGGGCGAAGCGGTGGTAGATTGGTCAGGGCAAACCGCTGGAAGAGCTGGCGTTAGCCGATCTGCAAAAATTCAGCGCGGTGATCGGTGACGATGTCTATCCGATTCTGTCATTGCAGTCATGCCTTGATAAACGTGCCGCAAAAGGTGGTGTTTCTCCCATGCAGGTGGCGCAGGCGATTACCGACGCGAAAGCGCGGCTTGTCTGAGGTGGGTGGATGAACAAGGAGCCCTCGGCGATACGCCGGGCTTTTTTATGCATAAAAAAAGCGGACACAGGGTCCGCAAAAAGTTCACGTTGGCTTTAGTTGTTCAGAGAAACTTGAGGGTAAGCAGTCTTATCAAGGGTCAGTTGAGGTTCCGCTTCGTTTCTGGCGTCAATTATTAAACAGAATGCTTGATAGGGATAATCGTTCGTTGCTATGCTATCTATCGCCATGAACTATCGTGGCGACGGAGGATGAATAATGAATATTCGTGATCTTGAGTACTCGGTGGCGTTAGCTGAGCACCGCCATTTTCGCCGTGCAGCCGACTCCTGCCACGTCAGCCAGCCCACACTGAGCGGGCAGATCCGTAAACTGGAAGATGAACTTGGCGTGATGCTGCTGGAGCGTACCAGCCGCAAAGTGCTGTTTACCCGTGCCGGGTTGTTGCTGGTGGATCAGGCGCGCACTGTACTGCGCGAGGTCAAAGTGCTGAAGGAAATGGCAAGCCAGCAGGGGGGAGACGATGTCCGGCCCGCTGCATATTGGTCTGATCCCAACCGTTGGACCTTACCTGTTGCCGCATATTATTCCGATGTTGCACCAGACCTTCCCGAAGCTGGAAATGTATCTGCATGAAGCGCAGACGCATCAACTGCTGGCGCAGTTAGACAGCGGCAGACGATTGCGCCATCCCCGGCGCTGGTGAAGGAGAGTGAAGCCTTTATCGAAGTACCGTTGTTCGATGAGCCGATGATGCTGGCGATTTATGAAGATCATCCGTGGGCGAACCGCGAGTGCGTGCCAATGTCTGATCTGGCCGGTGAAAAATTGCTGATGCTGGAAGATGGGCACTGTCTGCGCGATCAGGCGATGGGCTTCTGCTTTGAGGCCGGTGCGGATGAAGATACGCACTTCCGCGCAACCAGCCCTCGGAAACGCTGCGTAATATGGTGGCAGCGGGCAGCGGGATTACGCTGTTGCCAGCCCTGTCGGTACCGCGCGAACGCAAACGTGATGGTGTGGTTTACCTGCCGTGCATCAAACCGGAACCGCAACGTACCGTTGGCACCGGGTCTATCGTCCGGGGTCGCCGCTGCGCAGCCGCTATGAGCAGTTAGCAGAGGCCATTCGTAGTTCGATGAATGGCCACTTTGATAACGCGTTAAAACAGGCGGTTTAAGCCATTTAGCGCCGCTACCCGATAGGCTTCCGCCATGGTTGGGTAGTTAAAGGTGGTGTTAACAAAGTACTCGATGGTGTTACCGCCACCTTTCTGCTCCATAATTACACCGGCCGATATGAATAATTTCGGCCGCGCGCTCACCAAAGCAGTGAATACCGAGGATCTCTTTGGTTTCCCGGTGGAACAAAATCTTCAGCGTTCCCACGTTCATCCCGACGATTTGCGCCCGCGCGAGGTGTTTAAACTGCGCGCGACCCACTTCGTACGGCACTTTCATTGCGGTAAGCTGTTGTTCGGTTTTACCCACCGAACTGATTTCCGGAATGGTATAAATCCCGGTCGGGATATCCTCAATCAGATGCGCGGTTGCTTCACCTTTGATCATCGCTTGTGCGGCAATACGCCCTTGATCATAGGCCGCTGATGCGAGGCTTGGGTAACCAATCACATCCCCCACGGCATACACGTGCGGCAGGGCAGTCTGGTACATGCTGTTGACTTTCAACTGACCGCGCCCGTCTGCTTCAAGACCGATATTGCCCAGTTGCAAACTGTCGGTGTTGCCGGTGCGCCCGTTGGCGTAGAAGGCAGTCCGCTTTCAGTTTTTGCCGGATTTCAGATGCATGATCACGCCATCGTCCAGCGGCTCAATGCGCTCGTACTCTTCGTTGTGGCGAATCACCACACCGCTGTTCCAGAAGTGATAGGAGAGCGAATCCGACATCTCCTCGGTCGAGGAACGCCAGCAAGCGATCGCGCGTATTGATCAAGTCGACTTTGACGTTCATTCCCCGGAAGATCGATGCATATTCGCAGCCGATCACCCCGGCGCCATAGATGATGACATGGCGGGGTTCATGGTGCATATCCAGAATGGAGTCGCTGTCATAAACGCGCGGATGGGCAAAGTCGACGTCCGCCGGATGGTAGGGACGCGAGCCGCAGGCAATAACAAATTCTTTTCGGCGGTGAGCGTTTCGACGGTACCGTCGTGACACTCCAACGCCAGTGTGTGATCGTCAACAAAATGAGCATCACCTTGCAGGATTTCACAGCGGTTACGCTCATAAAAACCCTGACGCATGCGTGTTTGCTGGTTAATCACGCTTTCAGCATGGTTCAGGATATCGGCGAAAGAGGAGCGGAGAAGGCGGGAATGGTCACTGTAGAGCGGATTTTGGTTAAATTCGATAATACGGCTGACCGCGTGGCGTAGCGCTTTCGATGGGATGGTGCCCCCAGTGCGTGCAGCCGCCGCCAACATTATGGTAGCGCTCAATGACCGCGACCCGCGCCCCCCTGTTTAACCAGGGCCCATAGCTGCGCCTTCGCCGGGTCCGGAGCCTATTACTATTGCATCATAATCGTAGGAATGTGGCATGGTAAGGCTTACCTGTTCTTATACATAAAAACAACATAATACTAACATCAAAGCGGTGATAACCCAATTATCGTTGTGCTTTTTTCAGGGGTAATAGAAGAAACAGCCCGTAAACAATCAGTCACAATCCAGTACAATCGGATTAGATTTATTCTCTGGTATAGTGCCAGCAGGCCATTGGAAGGATTCAAACATCGTGATGGGTGTAAGAGCGCAGCAAAAGAAAAAAACCCGACGTTCGCTGGTGGAAGCGGCATTCAGCCAATTGAGCGCTGAACGTAGCTTTGCCAGCCTGAGCCTGCGAGAGAGGTTGCCCGTGAGGCGGGCATCGCACCGACTTCTTTTTATCGCCATTTCCGCGACGTGGACGAACTCGGCCTGACCATGGTGGACGAAAGCGGGCTGATGCTCCGCCAGTTGATGCGCCGGGCGCGCCAGCGTATTGCCAAAGGCGGCAGTGTGATCCGCACTTCCGTATCGACCTTTATGGAGTTTATCGGTAATAACCCCAACGCATTCCGATTGTTGCTTCGGGAGCGCTCCGGTACATCCTCTGCATTCCGCGCCGCGGTGGCGCGTGAGATCCAGCATTTTATTGCGGAACTTGCTGATTATCTTGAACTCGAAAACCATATGCCGCGCGCGTTCACCGAAGCACAGGCGGAGGCGATGGTGACCATTGTTTTAGTGCCGGCGCAGAAGCGCTGGATGTGGGCGCGGAACAGCGTCGGCAACTGGAAGAGCGACTGGTGCTGCAACTGCGGATGATTTCCAAAGGCGCGTATTACTGGTATCGCCGTGAACAAGAAAAATAGCGCATCAAACCGATGAGTGAAGGATGAGTGATGAAACAGTCAGGTCAAGATAAAGGTACGTTGCTGCTGGCGCTGATCGCTGGCTTGTCAATTAATGGCGCATTTTCGGCGATCTTCAGTTCGATTGTGCCGTTTTCCGTGTTTCCACTTATTTCACTGGTGCTGACGGTCTATTGCCTGCATCAGCGCTATCAAAATCGCACGATGCCTGTTGGCCTGCCGGGGCTTGCCGCGGCCTGTTTTATCCTTGGCGTGTTGCTGTACAGCACTGTGGTGCGAGCGGAATACCCCGCCATTGGCTCCAATTTCCTGCCCGCAGTGTTGTCGGTAATTCTGGTGTTCTGGATAGGTTATCGCCTGCGTAACCGTAAGCGCGACGAAGCGTCAGAATGACGTAGCCCCCTCTGGCGATGAGGGGACAACGTGGAGCGTTATTTCCGGGTGAGCAGTACACCGCACTCCATGTGGTGGGTGTACGGGAACTGATCGAACAGCGCCAGACGCGAAACCTCATGCGTCTGGCTTAATGTTTCTTACACAGCGTTTCCGGATTGCAGGAAATGTACAGAATACGTGGGTACGCTTGCACCATCTTCTCGGTTTCTGCATCCAGCCCACTGCGCGGCGGATCAACGAAAATCGTTTCGCATTGATAACTTTTCAGATCAATACCTTGCAGGCGGTTAAAGGCCCGGACGCCATTCATCGCCACCGGGTGAACTCTTCTGCCGACATGCGGATAATTTGCACGTTATCAATATGGTTTGCCGCAATGTTGTATTGCGCTGCTGCTACTGAGGGTTTCGCGATTTCAGTGGCCAGTACGCGATCGAAATTACGCGCCAGCGCCAGCGAAAAGTTACCGTTGCCGCAGTACAGTTCCAGCAGATCGCCCGTTGAATTGCGGGTCACGTCCAGCGCCCATTCCAGCATCTGGATGTTCATTGCCGCGTTTGGCTGGGTAAAGCTGTTTTCTACCTGACGGTAGATCATCTCTCTGCCGCCGACCGGCAACCGCTCGTCGATATAATCCCGATCAAGTTCGATTTTGGTCTTGGTGGCGCGGCCAATCAGCTGGACGTTCAGGTTTTGCGCCCGTAGCGCATCGCGTAAACGCGTCGCTTCTGCCTGCCACTCCTCATCCAGTTTTTTGTGATACAGCAGCGTAACGACTGCCACCGGTTGCTGAGGGTGGTCAGGTAATCAATCTGGAACAGCTTATGGCGCAGCGTTTTGTTGCCGCGCAGCGCGTCGATCATCACTGCCATGAGCTGGTTGATCAGCTCGCTGGCCGCCGGGAAGCTGTCCACGCGGATCCGGGACTTTGTCTGCTGATCGAAGATGATGTGGTAAAGATCGTCGCCGTCATGCCAGATACGGAACTCGGCGCGCATACGGTAATGACTGACGGGTGAGCGGAACACCTCCGGGAGCGGCGCTGAAAATGGCGTCATCATTGATTGCAGACGTACGACTTTCTCGGCCAGCTGGGCTTCGTACTGTTCTGTCGGCAGGTGTTCGGGAGTCATGATGTTTCCTGAGAGATTAAGAATAACGCGGGGATTGTAGGTGTTGCGTACGGGATGTCCAGCCCCGGATGTTTTCTAAATACTCTCTTAGCAGTCTGGACATCCATATGTAACCGAATGTAGCATCCATGTTCCGGTCCTGTGAGTTAAAAGGGAATCCAGTGTAAATCTGGGGCTGACGCGCAGCGGTAAGGATCAGGTGAGATGGTCGCGCAAGCAGACACTGCCATAGGTGGGAAGTCGCCGTCTCGTTATACCTCCAAGCCCGAAGACCTGCCGGAATACGTCGCATTTGGTGACATCATCGCGTGCTATTGATGGAACCTGCGGCATCCTTTTACTTTGTGGATGCTCTCACAATGATTAAAAGCTTCGCTGCTGACGGCGCTCTCCGTCACAGCTTTTTCCGGCTGGGCGCAGGATAGCGGCTCAGACAATTTGGTGGTGACAGCAAATCGTTTTCAACAACCCGTCAATACCGTACTGGCGCCGACAGAAGTCGTGACCCGTGAAGATATTGATCGCTGGGGGCCAGAACCTTAACGGATGTGATGCGCCGTTTGCCGGGTGTCGATGTGGCTGAAAACGGTGGCATGGGGGCAAACCAGTTATATCTATATCCGCGGTGCGGAAGCGCGCCATACGCTGGTATTGATTGATGGTATCCCGTTGGCGAAGTCCGGCATTACCGGTATCGCCGATTTCAGCCAGATCCCCGTATCTCTCATTGAACGTATCGAGATGATCCGCGGGCCGCGCTCTGCGGTCTATGGCGCAGATGCGATTGGCGGCGTGATCAACATCATCACCCAGAACGACACGCCGGGCGGCAAAGTGGAGGCTGGCATCGGTTCTAATCATTATCAGAAATACGATGCGACGGTTCGCCAGAAACTGGGTGAGGATACGCTGGCAACCGTAGCGGGTTCCTTTACTGATACGCGCGGTTATAACATTCGCCCGCAATCCACTTACTCCGTGGATAGCGATCGCGACGGTTTCCGTAATAAAACCTTCTGGGCGGGTCTGAATCATCAGTTCAATCAGGAGATTTCAGGGTTTGTGCGTGGCTACGGATATAGCAACAAGACGGGCTATGATGCGGGCTATACCGATGGTGGTGATGAGCGCCGGGTCTATAACCATACCTATGAAACGGGGCTGACTTACAGCGGCGATGTTTTCTCTTCACAACTGACCGGCAGTTATCAGCGCTATAAAGATTATAACTATGCCGGGCCGTTAGGGTTATACAACGACGGTACCTCGCTGGATGATATGACGCAGCGCAACCTGCAATGGGGGCAATAGCACCGGCGTTGGGTGCGGGGACGGTCAGCGCCGGCATTGACTGGCAGCAGCAGAAGTTAACCTCAGCGGATAACGACTACAGCAACAAATATAAGCGGGATAACACCGGTTATTACCTGACGACGCAGCAGAAACTCGACACCGTGACGCTGGAAGGCTCCGTTCGTGGTGATGATAACGATCAGTTTGGCTGGAATGGTGCACCGGCAGACTGCGGCAGGCTGGGAGTTTGTGCCGGATTACCGTTTTACCGTGTCTTATGGCACCGGCTTCCCGAGGCACCGACGTTGGGGCAACTCTACGGGCAAGAGCGTCTTTTATTCTCTCTAACCCGGATCTGAGCGCAGAGAAATCTCGCCAGTTGAAGTGGGACTGGAAGGGCTGACCGGGCCAGTTAACTGGCGTCTGTCTGCTTATCAGAACAAAATCAAGAACCTGATCGATTACTACTACGATTACGACACCTTTTGGGCACCTATTACAATATTCAATCCGCGACCATCAGAGGGGTTGAGTTAACGGGTAGCTTTGACACTGGTGTGGTCAGTCATCGTATTACGCTGGGTTATCTTGATCCGCGCCGTGACAGTGATAATGAAGTGCTTGCCCATCGCTCGCGGCAGCAGTTCAAGTATCAACTGGACTGGACGATGTTCGGCCTCGGATATGGATGCTGCGTGGCAGTACTTCGGTAAGAGCTACGATAACAACACCAATCAGTTTGCCGATACGCAGCGTCGTATGCCGTCTTACAGCCCTGGTTGATCTTTCTGCTTCATATCCAGTGACCTCAAATCTCACCGTTCGTGGTAAAATCGCCAACCTGTTCGATAAAGATTACGAGACAGTTTATGGCTACCACACTGCAGGACGGGAATACACCTTGTCTGGCAGCTACACCTTCTGACGCACGTCCTACCGTCCCGTGTTTGACTCCGGCGTCGGTGGGCTATCCGTTTATGATGAGATCCGGCATCTCCTGCCGGATCTGCATTACATCTACGCATTTGACAACGTCGCTTTTCCGTATGGGGAAAAAAAGCGAAGCGTTCATCGTTGAGCGTGTTGTTGAAATTGTTACGGCCGTTCAGGCGCAATATCCGCTCGCTCTCGCCGTTGTCGCCTGTAACACCGCAAGCACCGTTTCGTTGCCTGCGCTGCGCGAAAAATTCAGTTTCCCGGTTGTTGGCGTTGTTCCGGCCATAAAACCCGCTGCGCGCTTAACGGCGAACGGCGTGGTAGGGCTGTTGGCAACGCGGGGAACGGTGAAGCGTCCTTATACGCACGAACTCATCTCGCGTTTTGCCAATGAGTGCAAAATTGAAATGCTGGGCTCGGCGGAGCTGGTCGAACTGGCGGAAGCAAAATTGCATGGCGAACCTGTTCCGCAGGAAGAGTTGCGTCGTATTTTGCGCCCGTGGCTGCGGATGGCCGAACCGCCAGATACGGTTGTGCTGGGGTGCACGCATTTCCCGTTATTGCAGGAAGAGTTGTTGCAGGTATTGCCGGAGGGTACGCGTCTGGTGGATTCCGGCTCGGCTATTGCGCGTCGTACGGCCTCGGCTGCTCGATCATGAAGCCCCGGATGCAAAATCGTCTGATGACAATATTGCTTATTGCATGGCATTAACGCCTGAGACTGCGCAATTATTGCCCGTTCTGCAACGCTATGGCTTTAAATCGCTCGAAAAACTGGCGCTTTAGGGTGGGTTTGAACAAAAAGAGACGGTTGATAACTTTTTTTAAATTAGGGGTTGTCAGCCGGAATTAACTCCCTATAATGCGCCTCCACTGACACGGCACAACGGCAAACACACCGGCCTGTCAGGCGAAGAAATCTGAAAATATTCAGTTGACTTCGCAGCGGGAAAGCGTAATATGCACACCCCGCGCCGCAGTGAAAACGCAGCGGCACTGCTCTTTAACAATTTATCAGACAATCTGTGTGGGCACTCAAAGTGACATGGATTCTTAACGTCTCAGGACGCTAAATGAATACCAAGTCTCACGAGTGAACACGTAATTCATTACGAAGTTTAATTCGATGAGCATCAAACTTTTAAATTGAAGAGTTTGATCATGGCTCAGATTGAACGCTGGCGGCAGGCCTAACACATGCAAGTCGGACGGTAGCACAGAGGAGCTTGCTCCTTGGGTGACGAGTGGCGGACGGGTGAGTAATGTCTGGGAAACTGCCTGATGGAGGGGGATAACTACTGGAAACGGTAGCTAATACCGCATAACGTCGCAAGACCAAAGAGGGGGACCTTCGGGCCTCTTGCCATCAGATGTGCCCAGATGGGATTAGCTAGTAGGTGGGGTAACGGCTCACCTAGGCGACGATCCCTAGCTGGTCTGAGAGGATGACCAGCCACACTGGAACTGAGACACGGTCCAGACTCCTACGGGAGGCAGCAGTGGGGAATATTGCACAATGGGCGCAAGCCTGATGCAGCCATGCCGCGTGTATGAAGAAGGCCTTCGGGTTGTAAAAGTACTTTCAGCGGGGAGGAAGGTGTTGTGGTTAATAACCACAGCAATTGACGTTACCCGCAGAAGAAGCTAACTCCGTGCCAGCAGCCGCGGTAATACGGAGGGTGCAAGCGTTAATCGGAATTACTGGGCGTAAAGCGCACGCAGGCGGTCTGTCAAGTCGGATGTGAAATCCCCGGGCTCAACCTGAACTGCATTCGAAACTGGCAGGCTGGAGTCTCGTAGAGGGAGGTAGAATTCCGGTGTAGCGGTGAAATGCGTAGAGATCTGGAGGAATACCGGTGGCGAAGGCGGCCTCCTCGGACGAAGACTGACGCTCAGGTGCGAAAGCGTGGGGAGCAAACAGGATTAGATACACCGGTAGTCCACGCTGTAAACGATGTCGATTTGGAGGTTGTGCCCTTGAGGCGTGGCTTCCGGAGCTAACGCGTTAAATCGACCGCACGGGGAGTACGGCCGCAAGGTTAAAACTCAAATGAATTGACGGGGGCCCGCACAAGCGGTGGAGCATGTGGTTTAATTCGATGCAACGCGAAGAACCTTACGGGTCTTGACATCCACAGAAGTTTCCAGAGATGGGAATGTGCCTTCGGGAACTGTGAGACAGGTGCTGCATGGCTGTCGTCAGCTCGTGTTGTGAAATGTTGGGTTAAGTCCCGCAACGAGCGCAACCCTTATCCTTTGTTGCCAGCGGTCCGGCCGGGAACTCAAAGGAGACTGCCAGTGATAAACTGGAGGAAGGTGGGGATGACGTCAAGTCATCATGGCCCTTGACCGAGGGCTACACACGTGCTACAATGGCGCATACAAAGAGAAGCGACCTCGCGAGAGCAAGCGGACCTCATAAAGTGCGTCGTAGTCCGGATTGGAGTCTGCAACTCGACTCCATGAAGTCGGAATCGCTAGTAATCGTGGATCAGAATGCCACGGTGAATACGTTCCCGGGCCTTGTACACCGCCCGTCACACCATGGGAGTGGGTTGCAAAAGAAGTAGGTAGCTTAACCTTCGGGAGGGCGCTTACCACTTTGTGATTCATGACTGGGGTGAAGTCGTAACAAGGTAACCGTAGGGGAACCTGCGGTTGGATCACCTCCTTACCTTAAAGAACCTGCCTTTGCAGTGCTCACAGATTGTCTGATGAAAAACGGGCAGTAAAAAATCTCTGCAGGCTTGTAGCTCAGGTGGTTAGAGCGCACCCCCTGATAAGGGTGAGGTCGGTGGTTCAAGTCCACTCAGGCCTACCCTTTCTGCTGATACTGCGTTGCGGCGACACTCACATACTTCAGTATGCTTCGTGTCACCACGCCTTGTCTCAACTGAAATTAAGGTTACAGAGACCACGATGGGGCTATAGCTCAGCTGGGAGAGCGCCTGCTTTGCACGCAGGAGGTCTGCGGTTCGATCCCGCATAGCTCCACCATCTTTACTGTCTGAACCAAGAAAACTTCAGAGTACACATTCTGTGTGCTGCGAAGTTTTGCTCTTTAAAAATCTGGATCAAGCTGAGAATTGGAAACACAGAACAGTGCGAACTGTTCTGCGAGTCTCAAATTTTCACAACTGATGATGAATCGCAAGAAACATCTTCGGGTTGTGAGGTTAAGCGACCAAGCGTACACGGTGGATGCCCGGCAGTCAGAGGCGATGAAGGACGTGCTAATCTGCGAAAAGCGCCGGTAAGGTGATATGAACCGTTATAACCGGCGATGTCCGAATGGGGAAACCCAGTGTGATTCGTCACACTATCATTAACTGAATCCATAGGTTAATGAGGCGAACCGGGGAACTGAAACATCTAAGTACCCCCGAGGAAAAGAAATCAACCGAGATTCCCCCAGTAGCGGCGAGCGAACGGGGAGGAGCCCAGAGCCAGAATCAGCTTGTGTTAGTGGAAGCGTCTGGAAAGTCGCGCGATACAGGGTGACAGCCCCGTACACAAAAAATGCACAGGTTGTGAGCTCGATGAGTAGGGCGGGACACGTGGTATCCTGTCTGAATATGGGGGACCATCCTCCAAGGCTAAATACTCCTGACTGACCGATAGTGAACCAGTACCGTGAGGGAAAGGCGAAAAGAACCCCGAGGGAGTGAAAAGAACCTGAAACCGTGTACGTACAAGCAGTGGGAGCACCCTGTGGGGTGTGACTGCGTACCTTTGTATAATGGGTCAGCGACTTATATTCTGTAGCAAGGTTAACCGAATAGGGGAGCCGAAGGGAAACCGAGTCTTAACTGGGCGTTAAGTTGCAGGGTATAGACCCGAAACCCGGTGATCTAGCCATGGGCAGGTTGAAGGTTGGGTAACACTAACTGGAGGACCGAACCGACTAATGTTGAAAAATTAGCGGATGACTTGTGGCTGGGGGGTGAAAGGCCAATCAAACCGGGAGATAGCTGGTTCTCCCCGAAAGCTATTTAGGTAGCGCCTCGTGAATTCATCTCCGGGGGTAGAGCACTGTTTCGGCTAGGGGGCCATCCCGGCTTACCAACCCGATGCAAACTGCGAATACCGGAGAATGTTATCACGGGAGACACACGGCGGGTGCTAACGTCCGTCGTGAAGAGGGAAACAACCCAGACCGCCAGCTAAGGTCCCAAAAGTCATGGTTAAGTGGGAAACGATGTGGGAAGGCCCAGACAGCGAGGATGTTGGCTTAGAAGCAGCCATCATTTAAAGAAAGCGTAATAGCTCACTGGTCGAGTCGGCCTGCGCGGAAGATGTAACGGGGCTAAACCATGCACCGAAGCTGCGGCAGCGACACTATGTGTTGTTGGGTAGGGGAGCGTTCTGTAAGCCTGCGAAGGTGTGCTGTGAGGCATGCTGGAGGTATCAGAAGTGCGAATGCTGACATAAGTAACGATAAAGCGGGTGAAAAGCCCGCTCGCCGGAAGACCAAGGGTTCCTGTCCAACGTTAATCGGGGCAGGGTGAGTCGACCCCTAAGGCGAGGCCGAAAGGCGTAGTCGATGGGAAACAGGTTAATATTCCTGTACTTGGTGTTACTGCGAAGGGGGGACGGAGAAGGCTATGTCATCCGGGCGACGGTTGTCCCGGTTTAAGCGTGCAGGTGTGCTCCGGTGCAAATCCGGAACACTTTAACACTGAGGCGTGATGACGAGGCACTACGGTGCTGAAGTGACAAATGCCCTGCTTCCGGAAAAGCCTCTAAGCATCAGGTAACACGAAATCGTACCCCAAACCGACACAGGTGGTCAGGTAGAGAATACCAAGGCGCTTGAGAGAACTCGGGTGAAGGAACTAGGCAAAATGGTGCCGTAACTTCGGGAGAAGGCACGCTGATGCGTAGGTGAAGTGACTTGCTCACGGAGCTGAAATCAGTCGAAGATACCAGCTGGCTGCAACTGTTTATTAAAAACACAGCACTGTGCAAACACGAAAGTGGACGTATACGGTGTGACGCCTGCCCGGTGCCGGAAGGTTAATTGATGGGGTTATCCGTAAGGAGAAGCTCTTGATCGAAGCCCCAA
The DNA here is from genome assembly GCA_002886105.1 of Enterobacter sp. EA-1. Classification (GTDB taxonomy): domain Bacteria; phylum Pseudomonadota; class Gammaproteobacteria; order Enterobacterales; family Enterobacteriaceae. Next base: position 4,980,005 of record CP025776.1, on the reverse strand, counting down.
ACGGCGGCCGTAACTATAACGGTCCTAAGGTAGCGAAATTCCTTGTCGGGTAAGTTCCGACCTGCACGAATGGCGTAATGATGGCCGGGGCTGTCTCCACCCGAGACTCAGTGAAATTGAACTCGCTGTGAAGATGCAGTGTACCCGCGGCAAGACGGAAAGACCCCGTGAACCTTTACTATAGCTTGACACTGAACATTGAGCCTTGATGTGTAGGATAGGTGGGAGGCTTTGAAGCGTGGACGCCAGTCTGCGTGGAGCCAACCTTGAAATACCACCCTTTAATGTTTGATGTTCTAACGTGGACCCGTAATCCGGGTTGCGGACAGTGTCTGGTGGGTAGTTTGACTGGGGCGGTCTCCTCCTAAAGCGTAACGGAGGAGCACGAAGGTCAGCTAATCCTGGTCGGACATCAGGAGGTTAGTGCAATGGCATAAGCTGGCTTGACTGCGAGCGTGACGGCGCGAGCAGGTGCGAAAGCAGGTCATAGTGATCCGGTGGTTCTGAATGGAAGGGCCATCGCTCAACGGATAAAAGGTACTCCGGGGATAACAGGCTGATACCGCCCAAGAGTTCATATCGACGGCGGTGTTTGGCACCTCGATGTCGGCTCATCACATCCGGGGCTGAAGTAGGTCCCAAGGGTATGGCTGTTCGCCATTTAAAGTGGTACGCGAGCTGGGTTTAGAACGTCGTGAGACAGTTCGGTCCCTATCTGCCGTGGGCGCTGGAGAATTGAGGGGGGCTGCTCCTAGTACGAGAGGACCGGAGTGGACGCATCACTGGTGTTCGGGTTGTCATGCCAATGGCACTGCCCGGTAGCTAAATGCGGAAGAGATAAGTGCTGAAAGCATCTAAGCACGAAACTTGCCCCGAGATGAGTTCTCCTGAGACCTTGAGTCTCCTGAAGGAACGTTGAAGACGACGACGTTGATAGGCCGGGTGTGTAAGCGCAGCGATGCGTTGAGCTAACCGGTACTAATGAACCGTGAGGCTTAACCTTACAACGCCGAAGATGTTTTGGCGTGAGAGATGATTTTCAGCCTGATACAGATTATGTCAGGGCGCGGAAGCGGTCTGATAAACAGAATTTGCTGGCGGCACCAGCGCGGTGGTCCCACCTGACCCCATGCCGAACTCAGAAGTGAAACGCCGTAGCGCCGATGGTAGTGTGGGGTCTCCCCATGCGAGAGTAGGGAACTGCCGGTGGCATCAAATTAAGCAGTAAACCGGTGTAAAAACCGGTGAAGTGACAAATTCGGTGGAGCGGTAGTTCAGTCGGTTAGAATACCTGCCTGTCACGCAGGGGGTCGCGGGTTCGAGTCCCGTCCGTTCCGCCACCCTATTTAGGGGCGTAGTTCAATTGGTAGAGCACCGGTCTCCAAAACCGGGTGTTGGGAGTTCGAGTCTCTCCGCCCCTGCCAGGAAACAATCCTTAGCATTTATTTGCTAAGGATTTTTTTGCATTTTTCTATATCTCACTTCCTGGAACACCGCTCAGCATCCTTGCCTCATGGTTCAATCAATCACTTTGATCTTTAAGAGATCTTTGATCTGGTTTTGTTTGTCGCTGTTCTGTAACCAGATTGCATAAAGTGGACGGGAAAGCATCACAGTATCTGTCACCCTGGTGTAAGCCTTCTTTTGATCTGCCCATAAGACAGGTAACCATGTACAGCCATTCAATTGAGGTAATTGGCGATGCGCAACTTCTGCCGAGCTGGTCGTTAATGTGGGCACATCATCGCTGGCAATCAATTCCACCTCATGCTGCTGGAAATCCGGCCCCCATTCCAGACGAAGGTAATTAAGCTCTGATTTTGTTTTTTCAGGTGCTGAGCAATACAGCGCAAGCGTGAAATGTCCCAGCAACTGGCTGCTGAACTCATCCATTTTTGGCGTCTCGGTGGTGATCAGCAGATCTAACTGACGCTCGTGCAACTGCTTAACCAGCGATTGCCGTTGTGCTATACGTGCTTCAAACTGCAGATTACCGCCAAGATCGTAAAGCCCGGTTAGCCAATCGCTGAGCATGCATTCCCACAGTGAAGCGCTGGCACCGATAGAAAACTGGTGATGTCGTGAAGTGTGCGCGACTTCCTTTCTTGCTGCCTGCCATGTGCTCATTAACGTTTCTGCGTAAGGCAGAAGCTTTTCTCCCGCAGCAGTCAGGCGGATGTTATTGCGGTGGCGAGTGAAAGATTGACCCCAAGCTGGTTCTCCAGTTGGCGAATACGAAAACTCACCGCAGACTGCGTCAAATAGAGTGCTTCAGCCGCCCGGCCAAAGTGACGAGTCCTGCTCACTTCGAGGAAAGTTTTTAATAATTCCGTATCCACAGCTTTCTCCACAAAAATATTTGTCGTAATGATTTAAATGTTTTGTTTTACACTCTGTCAAGCGTAACTAATACTCCGCGCCATAAATAGCTCGGCCAAAGAATTAGGAGCGTGCAGGATGGCGGAAAGCTTTACGACGACGAATCGTTTTTTCGACAATAAAAATTATCCACGCGGGTTCTCTCGCCACGGTGATTTCACCATCAAAGAGGCTCAACTGCTTGAGCGTCATGGTTATGCCTTTAACGAGCTGGAGCTCGGTAAGCGCGAACCGACGACCGAAGAAGAGACGCAGTTTATTGCCGTTTGCCGTGGAGAGCGTGAACCCAGCACTGAAGCAGAACGTGTCTGGATTAAGTATATGGCGCGTATTAAGCGTCCGAAGCGTTTTCATACTCTGTCCGGCGGTAAGCCGCAGGCTGAGGGCACGGAAGACTACACGGATTCCGACGATTAAGAAAAAGGGGCTACGGCCCCTTTTTTTATCTCAGCATTTTTGCAGATGAACAAATAACCTGTCGATAGCACGATAACTTAGCGCTTCCTGCAGATGGCAACGCTGGATTTGTTCTTGCTGTTCAAGGTCGGCAATGGTCCTTGCCACCTTCAGCAAACGCTGCCGTGCCCGCACAGACAGACCCAAACGTATTAATGTCTCCTCCAGCCACTCCCCATCCTCCCCGGAGAGTGAGCAGAACAGCTGGTTTCGCTACTCTCAAGTCGCGCGTTGAGTTTATTCTGACGAGCCAACTGGCGTGCTTGTGCGCTCACCACGCGGGCACGGACCGTCTCACTGCATTCACCTTTGATTTGCGTCTGACTCATTAGCCCGGAGACTGGAAGCGGTATCTCCAGTGAGAGATCAAAACGATCGAGAAACGGGCCTGATAATCGACCCAAATAGCGTAACGTTTGTTCCGGCGTGCAACGGTTATGGTTCCCCTGATAGTGCCCTGTCGGGCTGGGGTTCATGGCGGCGATCAATTGGAACCGTGCCGGGTAGGTGACTTTCGCACGTGTTCTGGAAATATCAATTTTTCCGGACTCAATTGGTTCGCGCAATGCGTCCAGCACTCGCCTCTCAAATTCTGGCAACTCGTCGAGAAATAATACGCCGTTATGCGCCAGCGAAATTTCACCCGGCCCGGGCATTGGAGCCACCCCCAACCATTGCTGTGAGTGACGCGCTGTGGTGAGGCGATCGGAACGGCCGCCGTCGCCAATGACGGGTGAGATTGGCGGCGTTCAACACGCTCATCACCGCTGCACTTTCCAGCGCTTCCTGATTACTCAGTGGTGGAAGTAATCCACCTAACCGACTGGCCAGCATTGTTTTTCCGGTGCCTCGGAGGACCAATGAGCAAGAGATTGTGTCCGCCGGCAGCTGTGATTTCCAGTGCCCGCTTGCCCTGCTCCTGCCCTATAACATCACTTAAATCTTCACCGTGCGCTTCCTGAGGGAGGTGAAAAGGCTTCGGTGGTAGCAATTCATGTTTGTCTTCCAGAAAGGCGCAGACCTCTTGTAAATGTCCTGCAACAAGACATGCCTGCGTTTGCGCCGTGGGCTGGCTTCCGCTTCATTCTCCTGAGCAAGGATGATGTTTCTGTGGGCTTTTACGGCTTCCCATTACGCAGGAGATAGCACCGAACTCCGCGTAATGCCCCTGTAAGCGCGAGTTCGCCAACAAACTCGTAATGACTTAACTTTCCAGTTGAAAGCTGCTCAGAGGCCGCGAGAAGCGCGATGGCAATGGGTAAATCGTATCTGCCACCTTCTTTAGGCAAATCGGCCGGCGCCAGATTGATGGTGATCCGTTTCGCGGGAAACTCATAGCCGCTGTTGATAATCGCGCTTCGTACCCTGTCTCGCGCTTCTCTGACGGTCGTTTCTGGCAGCCCAACGATGGTCAGACCGGGTAGCCCATTGCTGATATGCACTTCCACCGTCACCAGCGGTGCGGCGACCCCCAAAGCTGCCCGTGTGTAAATTACTGACAACGTCATAACACCTCCTTTTCGTGGCATTATTAGCTCTCAGTTTTGTCATTTCCTGCTGTTTTGCTGTATTTGCGTGATATTCCCTGTTATTTCATCGCAAGCCTGAGCGCTTTTCACCATGTTGGAAGCGCGATCGCACGACCCGTCATAGGGACGTTCAATCTCTGAACAGCGGCCCGGAAAAGTGAAATATTTTCACCCTTCTTTTTGTTATATAAAACAAAGGTTTTTTGGCAACTTGTCGACTTGCTCGCAAAATAATCCATAAATATTTCTTGTGTCTTGTCTCAAATCTGTGATAACTCTTTAGGCATTCCTTCGAACATGAAGCAAGAACGAACACAAATGACAGCCCTTCTACGAGTGATTAGCGTCGTGATTAGCGTGGTGGTGATTATTATCCCACCGTGCGGGGCTGCACTTGGACGAGGAAAGGCTTAAAAACAAGCCTTAACGAACTAAGACCCCCGCACCGAAAGGTCCGGGGGGTTTTTTTATGACCTAAAAACATTAACGAGGAGCAGAGAATGAGTTGTAGCACAAAATTCTGTTTCTCCCGATATCCGGCGGGGAACTAACTATGAATGGGGCACAGTGGGTAGTACATGCGTTGCGGGCACAGAAAGTCGATACCGTATTCGGGTATCCGGGTGGCGCAATTATGCCGGTTTACGATGCATTGTATGACGGCGGCGTGGAACACCTACTGTGTCGGCATGAGCAGGGTGCTGCGATGGCCGCCATCGGTTACGCCCGTTCTACGGGTAAGACCGGTGTTTGTATTGCCACCTCCGGCCCGGCGCCACCAACCTGATCACGGGTCTTGCCGATGCACTGTTAGATTCCGTTCCGGTCGTCGCTATCACAGGGCAAGTCGCTGCGCCGTTTATCGGTACCGATGCATTTCAGGAAGTGGACGTGCTGGGTTTATCCCCCGGCCTGCACGAAACACAGCTTTTGGTTGAGTCGCTGGAAGATTTACCCCGCGTGATGGTCGAAGCATTTCACGTTGCCAATTCTGGTCGTCCTCCGGTCCGGTACTGGTTGATATCCCAAAAGATATCCAACTGGCGGTCGGTAATCTGGAGCCGTACTTCTCCACCGTCGAAGACGATATTTCCTTTCCGCAAGAGCAGGTTGCACAAGCGTATCAGATGCTTTCTCAGGCTAAAAAACCGATGCTGTATGTCGGTGGTGGCGTGGGGATGGCCCAGGGCTGTTCCGGCATTGCGCGACTTCGGCGGTAACGAAAATGCCGGTTACCTGCACGCTGAAGGGGCTAGGCGCCGTTGAGGCGGAGTATGCTTACTATCTTGGCATGCTGGGTATGCACGGGACGAAAGCGGCTAACTTTGCGGTACAGGAGTGTGATTTGTTGGTTGCCGTTGGCGCGCGTTTTGACGATCGCGTCACCGGCAAGCTGAACACTTCTCGCGCCGCACGCCAAAGTCATCCACATGGATATCGACCCGGCGGAAATGAGCAAACTGCGCCAGTGCTCACGTTGCGCTGCAGGGGGATTTAAATGCCTTGCTGCCTGCGTTGCAGCAACCGCTGATGATTGACGAATGGCGTCAGTTCAACGCCGATCTGCGCCGCGAGCATGCCCGGCGTTATGACCATCCCGGTGAGGCTATCTATGCGCCCCTGCTGTTAAAGCAGCTCTCTGAGCGTAAACCGGAAAATAGCGTAGTGACCACCGATGTGGGACAGCACCAAATGTGGGCGGCCCAGCATCTGAGTTTCAATCGTCCGGAAAACTTCATTACTTCCAGCGGATTAGGCACCATGGGATTTGGTTTGCCTGCCGCGGTGGGGGCTCAGGTTGCCCGCCCGGACGATACGGTTATCTGTATCTCCGGTGACGGCTCTTTCATGATGAATGTTCAGGAGCTCGGCACCGTAAAACGCAAACAATTACCGCTGAAGATCGTTTTATTGGATAACCAGCGCTTAGGGATGGTTCGTCAATGGCAGCAGTTATTCTTCAACGAACGTTATAGCGAAACCACCCTGACCGATAACCCCGATTTCCTTACGCTGGCCAGCGCCTTCGGCATCCCCGGCCAGCACATCACCCGTAAAGACCGGTTGAAGCGGCACTCGACACCCTGCTTTCGTGCCAGGGGCCATACTTGCTTCATGTCTCAATCGATGAACTTGAGAATGTCTGGCCGTTGGTGCCGCCCGGTGCCAGTAACGCACAAATGCTGGAGAAATTATCATGATGCAACATCAGGTCGCCGTTGAGGCTCGTTTCAACCCGGAAACGTTAGAACGCGTATTGCGTGTGGTGCGCCACCGTGGCTTTCAGGTGTGCGCGATGAACATGGAAACCGCCAGCGATGCGCGGAATATAAATATCGAATTGACCGTTGCCAGTCCGCGGCCTGTCGAATTACTGTTTAGCCAGCTGAGCAAACTTATCGACGTTGCCCGGGTTGATATCCGACAGCGCGCAACATCATCACAATCACAACAAATCCGCGCGTAAGCGCAATAGGAAGAATAATGACGACGAAAAAAGCAGACTACATTTGGTTCAATGGCGAGATGGTTCGTTGGGAAGATGCAAAAGTCCACGTGATGTCCCACGCGCTGCATTACGGTACGTCTGTATTTGAAGGCATCCGTTGCTACGATTCTCACAAAGGTCCAGTGGTCTTCCGCCATCGTGAACATATGCAGCGCCTGCAAGACTCTGCAAAATTTACCGTTTCCCGGTTTCTCAGAGCACCGATGAGCTGATGGAAGCATGCCGTGCCGTGATCCGCAAAAATAACCTGACCAGCGCTTATATTCGCCCGTTGGTGTTTGTGGGTGACGTGGGTATGGGCGTGAACCCGCCTGCAGGCTACTCCACTGACGTGATCATCGCCGCGTTCCCGTGGGGAGCTTATCTCGGCGCTGAAGCGCTGGATCAGGGGATCGATGCCATGGTTTCTTCCTCGGAACCGCGTGGCGCCAAACACCATCCCGACAGCCGCCAAAGCCGGTGGTAACTATCTTTCTTCCCTGCTGGTTGGTAGCGAAGCGCGCCGTCATGGCTATCAGGAAGGTATCGCGCTGGATGTGAACGGCTATATCTCTGAAGGCGCAGGCGAAAACCTGTTTGAAGTGAAAGACGGTATTCTGTTCACCCCGCCGTTTACTTCTTCCGCACTGCCGGGTATCACACGTGATGCCATCATTAAGCTGGCGAAAGAGCTGAATATTGAAGTGCGTGAGCAGGTACTGTCCCGCGAATCTCTGTACCGGCGGATGAGGTGTTTATGTCCGGTACCGCCGCAGAAATCACCCCGGTACGCAGCGTCGATGGTATTCAGGTGGGCGAAGGCCGTTGCGGCCCGGTCACCAAACGCATTCAGCAAGCATTCTTTGGCCTCTTCACCGGTGAAACCGAGGATAAATGGGGCTGGTTGGATCAAGTTAACCAATAACAATAAATTTGTTTCCCTAAATCATTTGTGTTGCAGCAAGGCGGCAACGCAGCGAGTCCAGGAGCTTACTGGAAGTAAGTGACTGGGGCGGAGTGAGCCAACGTAGCTGCGGCGCAAAGGATGACGGGAAAAGATAGACGGGAGTAAAAGAGCATGCCTAGTACCGTTCCGCCACCACCACCCACGGGCGCAATATGGCGGGTGCCCGCGCGCTGTGGCGCGCAACCGGGATGACCGATGCCGATTTCGGCAAACCGATTATTGCCGTCGTGAACTCGTTTACCCAGTTCGTGCCGGGCCACGTCCATCTGCGCGATCTTGGTAAACTGGTTGCGGAGCAAATTGAAGCCGCAGGCGGCGTCGCGAAAGAGTTCAATACTATTGCTGTCGATGATGGCATCGCGATGGGGCACGGCGGTATGCTTTACTCACTGCCCTCCCGCGAGCTGATTGCTGATTCCGTTGAATACATGGTGAATGCCCACTGCGCCGATGCCATGGTGTGTATTTCCAACTGCGACAAAATCACCCCGGGGATGCTGATGGCCTCCCTGCGTCTGAACATTCCGGTCATTTTTGTTTCCGGCGGCCCCATGGAAGCCGGGAAACCAAACTCTCTAACCAGATCATCAAACTCGATCTGGTGGATGCGATGATCCAGGCGCAGACCCGAAAGTCTCTGACGATCAGAGTGAACAGGTTGAGCGTTCCGCTTGCCCTACCTGCGGCTCCTGTTCCGGTATGTTTACTGCCAACTCAATGAACTGCCTGACTGAAGCGTTGGGCCTTTCTCAGCCGGGTAATGGCTCACTTCTCGCCACCCATGCCGATCGCAAAGACCTGTTTATCAATGCCGGCAAACGCATTGTTGAACTGACCAAACGTTATTACGAGCAGGATGATGCCAGTGCGTTGCCGCGTAATATCGCCAGCAAAGCGGCGTTTGAAAATGCCATGACGCTGGATATCGCCATGGGCGGTTCGACCAATACTGTTCTGCACCTGCTGGCCGCCGCGCAGGAAGCGGAAATTGACTTCACCATGAGCGACATTGACAAGCTTTCCCGCAAGGTGCCGCAGTTGTGTAAGGTCGCACCAAGTACGCAGAAATACCATATGGAAGATGTGCATCGTGCCGGTGGCGTGTTGGGTATCCTCGGAGAGCTGGATCGTGCAGGCCTGCTGAACCGCGACGTGAAAATGTGCTGGGCCTGTCGTTGCCGCAAACCCTTGAACAATACGATGTGATGCTGACCAAAGACGAGGCGGTGAAAACCATGTTCCGCGCAGGTCCGGCAGGCATCCGAACCACGCAAGCATTTTCGCAGGATTGCCGCTGGGACACGCTGGATGACGATCGCGCTGAAGGCTGTATTCGCTCGCTGGATCATGCTTACAGTAAAGATGGCGGTCTGGCGGTGCTGTACGGCAACTTTGCGGAGAACGGTTGTATCGTGAAAACAGCGGGTGTTGATGACAGCAACCTGAAATTTACCGGCCCGGCGAAAGTGTACGAAAGCCGGGACGCGGCTGTTGAGGCTATCCTCGGCGGCAAAGTGGTGGCTGGTGATGTCGTGGTGATTCGCTACGAAGGTCCCAAAGGTGGCCCGGGTATGCAAGAGATGCTTTATCCAACCAGCTTCCTGAAATCAATGGGTTTAGGTAAGGCCTGCGCACTGATCACCGACGGTCGTTTCTCCGGCGGTACCTCCGGTCTTTCTATCGGTCACGTTTCACCCCGAAGCGGCCAGCGGTGGCAACATCGGCCTGATTGAAGATGGCGACATCATTGCTATCGACATTCCGAGTCGTAGCATTCAACTGCAACTGAGCGATCAGGAACTGGCTGCGCGTCGTGAAGCCCAGGAAGCTCGCGGTGATAAAGCCTGGACGCCTGTCGATCGCGAACGTCAGGTATCCTTTGCGCTGCGCGCCTATGCCAGCCTCGCGACCAGTGCAGACAAAGGCGCAGTACGCGATAAATCTAAACTCGGGGGTTAATGATGGCCGAATCCCAACCCCTCTCCGCCGCCCCCGAAGGGGCGGAATATCTGAGGCGGTGCTTCGCGCACCGGTTTATGAAGCGGCGCAAGTAACGCCGCTGCAAAAATGGAAAAGCTCTCTTCGCGTCTGGATAACGTCATTCTGGTGAAACGCGAAGACAGACAGCCCGTGCACAGCTTTAAGCTGCGCGGGGCGTACGCGATGATTGCCGGGCTGACGGAAGAGCAGAAAGCTAACGGCGTGATCACGGCTTCGGCAGGCAACCATGCGCAAGGTGTGGCAATGTCTTCCACGCGGCTTGGCATTAAATCGCTGATCGTTATGCCGGTCGCGACTGCGGATATCAAAGTTGATGCGGTACGTGGCTTTGGCGGCGAGGTTCTGCTGCACGGCGCGAACTTCGACGAAGCCAAAGCTAAAGCCATTGAGCTGTCGCAACAGCAAGGTTTCACCTTCGTGCCGCCGTTCGATCATCCGATGGTGATTGCCGGGCAGGGTACGCTGGCGCTGGAGCTTTGCAGCAGGATGCGCATATCGATCGCGTTTTGTGCCGGTAGGCGGCGGCGGTCTGGCGGCGGGTGTGGCGGTGCTGATTAAGCAACTGATGCCGCAAATCAAAGTCATTGCCGTTGAAGCGGAAGATTCGGCTTGTCTGAAAGCCGCGTTGGATGCGGGTCATCCGGTTGATTTACCCCGCGTCGGGCTGTTTGCGGAAGGTGTGGCGGTAAAACGTATCGGTAACGAAACGTTCCGGCTGTGTCAGGCCTATCTCGACGATATCGTCACCGTGGATAGCGACGCGATTTGCGCGGCGATGAAAGATCTGTTCGAAGACGTACGCGCTGTGGCGGAGCCTTCCGGTGCACTGGCGCTGGCGGGCATGAAAAAGTACATCGCCAAACATAATATTCATGGCGAGCGACTGGCGCATGTGCTTTCCGGTGCGAACGTCAATTTCCACGGCCTGCGCTATGTCTCTGAGCGTTGCGAACTGGGTGAACAGCGCGAAGCGCTGTTGGCAGTCACGATCCCGGAAGAGAAAGGCAGCTTTCTGAAGTTCTGCCAGTTGCTCGGCGGGCGCTCTGTTACCGAGTTTAACTATCGTTTTGCGGATGCGAAAGATGCCTGCATTTTGTTGGCGTGCGCTTAAGCCGCGGGTTAGAAGAACGTAAAGAGATCCTCGAACTGCTGCATAACGGCGGTTATGACGTGGTGGATCTCTCCGATGATGAGATGGCGAAACTGCACGTGCGTTACATGGTCGGCGGTCGGCCCTCTAAGCCGTTGCAGGAGCGCTTATACAGTTTTGAATTCCCGGAATCCCCCGGCGCGCTGCTGAAGTTTTTGCATACGCTCGGCACTCACTGGAATATCTCGCTGTTCCATTATCGCAGCCATGGTACCGACTATGGTCGCGTGCTGGCGGCGTTTGAGCTGGCGGATCATGAGCCGGACTTCGAAACCCGGCTCAATGAACTCGGTTATGATTGCCACGATGAGACACATAACCCGGCGTTCCGGTTTTTCCTCGCCGGCTAGCCGGTTAATGGTTGGGCAGGATTTGCCAGAAAGCACTCACAAGCGGCTCATGCAGCCGCTTTTTTTGTGCGCATACGCCCAGCTCGAACGGTGTTTTTCTCGTCGCTGCGCTCAAGGATCATCACCCGGTTGCGCACCGGCTCCGGGCTGTTTTCCAGCACCACTTCCGGGATCAGCGCTACGCCGCAGCCTAATGCCACCATCGACACCATTGCTTCGTGGCCGCCAACGGTGGCGTAAATCGACGGGTTACTGATTTTATGACGACGAAACCACAGCTCAATGCGGCGGCGCACTGGTCCCTGATCCGCCATAATAAACGGCACCGTCGACCAGTCGGGATCTGGCTGCGAAACCCGGTTGCGTACCGGGCAGGGTAAGGCCGGCGCTATTAGCACAACGGCAAGATTTTCCAGCATGGAAAAAGCCACCGCGCCGGGCAAGGTTTCCGGTTTCCCGGCTATCGCCAGATCTGCTTCGCCGGTGACCACTTTTTCCATCGCGTCGGCGGCATCACCGGTGGTGAGTTTGATTTCCACCGACGGATGTTCAGCGCGGAAGCGATCGAGAATAGGCGGCAAATGACTGTACGCCGCAGTAACGGAACAAAACAGATGCAACTCGCCGGAAAGCGAGGGGCCTTGCTGGTCTATCGTGTGGCGGAGTTGCTGATACTGCAATAAAGTTTGTTGAGCGAAAACGCGAAGTTCTTCTCCCGCTTCGGTCAGTGTAACGGTGCGGTTATCTCGCACAAAAGCGGCTGGCCGAGATCCTCTTCCAGTCGCTGGATCTGGCGCGAGAGCGTGGAAGGGCTGACGTGCATGGCCCGCGCACTGCGGCCAAAATGGCGGCTTTCCGACAGATGCAGAAACGTTTTCAGGTCGCGTAAATCCATGAGACAGGCTCCACAAATTTGTATTGCAAGAATTGCAATGTCACATTGTTAATATATCAATTTAAGCAACGCATTTCCTGTCATATAGTGGGTTCAATCTCGCGAAACAGCGAACCGAACAATAAGCACCACAACACAACATCATGAGGTCTCACCATGGCTAACTACTTTAATACACTGAACCTGCGCCAGCAGCTGGCACAGCTGGGCAAATGTCGCTTTATGGCGCGTGAAGAATTTGCCGATGGCGCAAGCTACCTTCAGGGTAAAAAAGTGGTCATCGTCGGCTGCGGCGCCCGGGCCTGAACCAGTGGTCTGAATATGCGTGACTCCGGCACCGGATATCTCCTACGCGCTGCGTAAGGGAAGCGATTGCTGAAAAACGCGCATCCCCCGGCGCAAGGCGACCGAAAACGGTTTTAACGTTGGCACTTATGAAGAGCTGATCCCGCAGGCGGATCTGGTGGTTAACCTGACGCCGGACAAGCAACACTCTGACGTGGTGCGTTCCGTACAGCCGCTGATGAAAGATGGCGCAGCGCTGGGTTACTCCCACGGTTTCCAACATCGTCGAAGTGGGCGAGCAGATCCGTAAAGACATCACCGTGGTGATGGTTGCGCCGAAATGCCCGGGCACCGAAGTGCGTGAAGAGTACAAACGCGGTTTTGGCGTACCGACCCTGATTGCCGTGCACCCGGAGAACGATCCGAAAGGTGAAGGTATGGCGATTGCTAAAGCCCTGGGCTGCGGCAACGGGCGGTCATCGCGCGGGTGTTCTGGAGTCCTCTTTCGTTGCGGAAGTGAAATCTGACCTGATGGGCGAACAGACCATCCTCTGCGGTATGTTGCAGGCCGGTTCTCTGCTGTGCTTCGACAAGCTGGTGGCGGAAGGGACTGACGCGGCTTACGCGGAAAAACTGATTCAGTTCGGTTGGGAAACCATCACCGAAGCGCTGAAACAGGGCGGCATCACCCTGATGATGGACCGTCTCTCCAACCCGGCGAAACTGCGCGCTTATGCGCTGTCTGAACAGCTGAAAGGCATTATGGCGCCGCTGTTCCAGAAACATATGGATGACATCATCTCTGGCGAATTCTCCTCCGGCATGATGGCTGACTGGGCGAACGACGATAAAAAACTGCTGACCCGGCGTGAAGAGACCGGTAAAACCGCATTCGAAACCGCACCGCAGTTTGAAGGCAAAATCAGCGAACAAGAGTACTTCGATAAAGGCGTGCTGATGATCGCGATGGTGAAAGCGGGTGTTGAGCTGGCGTTTGGAAACCATGGTTGCTTCCGGCATCATCGAAGAGTCTGCTTACTATGAATCACTGCACGAGCTGCCGTTGATCGCCAACACCATCGCCCGTAAACGCCTGTATGAAATGAACGTGGTTATCTCTGATACCGCTGAGTATGGTAACTACCTGTTCTCTTATGCCTGTGTTCCGCTGCTGAAAGAGTTTATGACCACGCTGCAGACGGGTGACTCGGGGCGATTGCCGAAGGCGCTGTTGATAACGCGCAACTGCGCGATGTGAACGAAGCGGTTCGCAGCCATGCAATCGAAAAAGTGGGTCAGAAGCTGCGTGGCTACATGACCGATATGAAACGTATTGCTGTCGCAGGCTAAAAAAGAAGTCGGGTAGCGTTTCGCCTGCCCGACCTGCAGTAGCGTAAGCCCGGTAAGCGTGAGCGCCACCGGGCTTTTGTCATTGCGATACAGCACTTTGATGATGTGATAACCGAACTGGGTGTGCAGTGGGCCGGTCGGCTCCAGCACCGGGCAGGAAAACACCACTTTATCGAAGGCCGGAACCATCTGACCCTGACGGAATTCCCCTAAATGGCCGCCTTTTTGCCTGACGGGCAAATAGAGTGTTTCTTCGCCAGTTTCTCGAAATCGCCGCCGTTTTTGATTTGTTCCAGAAGATCCAGCGCCAGTTTCTCTTCTTTAACAAGGATGTGCAGTGCTGCTGCTGTTTTTGCCATGATCGTGCCTTGGAGTGGAGGGAGTTTGGGCTGGCTATACTACCACGCTGTTTATCTCCTTCCTGACTTTCATTTGGAGTGATTTTTTCTATGCGTTTAAACCCCGGACAACAACAAGCCGTCGAATTTGTCACCGGTCCTGCACCGGTGCTGGCGGTGCAGGATCCGGTAAAACGCGCGTGATCACCAATAAAATCGCTCACCTTATTCGGGGTTGCGGCTATCAGGCGCGACATATTGCAGCGGTCACCTTTACCAACAAAGCCGCACGCGAAATGAAGGAGCGTGTCGCGCAAACGTTGGGTCGGAAAGAGGCGCGGGGGCTGATGATCTCCACGTTCCATACGCTGGGTCTGGATATCATCAAGCGTGAATATGTTGCGCTGGGCATGAAGTCTAACTTTTCGTTGTTCGACGATACCGATCAGGTCGCCCTTCTGGAAAGATCTGACGGAGGGGCTGATCGAAGATGACAAAGTGGTGCTGCAACAACTGATCTCGACGATCTCAAACTGGAAAAACGATCTGCTTACCCCGCAGCAGGCTGCCGCCCGCGCGATCGGCGAACGGGATCGTATGTTCGCCCATTGCTACGGTCTTTATACCGCCCATATGAAGGCGTGCAACGTTCTCGATTTTGACGATTTGATCCTGCTGCCCACGCTGCTGTTGCAGCGCAATGAAGAGGTGCGCGAGCGCTGGCAGAACAAGATCCGCTACCTGCTGGTGGATGAATATCAGGATACCAACACCAGTCAGTATGAACTGGTAAAACTGCTGGTGGGCCAGCGCGCACGGTTTACTGTGGTAGGCGACGATGACCAGTCAATTTACTCGGCGTGGCGCGAGGCCGCAAAACCCCGGGTGTTACTGAGTCAGGATTTCCCGGCGTTGCAGGTCATTAAGCTGGAGCAGAACTACCGTTCTTCGGGGCGTATTCTGAAAGCGGCCAACATCCTGATCGCCAATAACCCGCATGTGTTTGAAAAACGCCTGTTTTCGGAGCTCGGCTACGGCACGGAGCTGAAAGTCCTGAGCGCCAATCATGAGGAACATGAAGCCGAGCGCGTGACCGGTGAGTTGATTGCCCATCATTTTGTGAATAAAACGCAGTATAAGGACTATGCCATCCTCTATCGCGGTAACCATCAGTCGCGGGTGTTTGAAAAATTCCTCATGCAGAACCGCATTCCGTACAAGATTTCTGGCGGCACTTCCTTCTTCTCGCGCCCGGAAATTAAAGATCTGCTGGCTTACCTGCGCGTGCTAACCAATACGGATGACGACAGTGCATTTTTTGCGCATTGTGAACACGCCAAAGCGTGAAATTGGGTCCGCCACGCTGCAAAAGCTGGGGGAATGGGCCATGGTGCGCAATAAGAGCCTGTTTGCCGCCAGCTTTGACGTTGGGCTAAACCAGACGCTCACCGGGCGCGGTTATGAATCATTAACACGCTTTACCCAGTGGCTTGGCGATGTGCAGCGTCTGTCGGAGCGTGAGCCCATTGCCGCCGTGCGTGATCTGATTCACGGCATTGATTATGAATCCACTGGTTGTTCGAAACCTCGCCCAGCCCGAAAGCGGCGGAAATGCGTATGAAAAACGTCAATACGCTGTTTGGCTGGATGACCGAGATGCTCGAAGGTAATGAGCTGGATGAGCCGATGACGCTGGATCAGGTGGTCACGCGTTTCACCCTGCGCGATATGATGGAGCGAGGTGAAAGCGACGATGAGTCCGACCAGTGCAACTGATGACGCTGCATGCCTCTAAAGGCTGGAGTTCCCCTATGTCTTTCTGGTCGGCATGGAAGAAGGCTTACTGCCGCATCAGAGCAGCATTGATGAAGATAACGTTGATGAGGAACGCCGTCTGGCTTACGTTGGCATAACGCGTGCGCAGAAAGAGCTGATTTTTACGTTGTGCAAAGAGCGTCGCCAGTACGGTGAGCTGGTGCGCCCGGAGCCAAGCCGTTTTCTGCTGGAGTTACCGCAAGATGATCTGATCTGGGAGCAGGAGCGCAAAGTTGTCAGCCCGGAGGAGCGCATGCACAAAGGCCAGCCAATGTGGCGAATATCCGGGCGATGCTGGCAAAAGCGAAAGAGAAATAAAAAAGCCCGGTATTGCCGGGCCTTACCAACGCTTATGGGTTACCGGATTTCCAGCGCCCAGTGTACATAGCTCTGCCACTGGCTTTCCTGCTCGATCAACTCCGCACCCAGCGGATGGCCAGCCAGCCAACCCTCAGGAAGTGTCAGTGTGAGTTTTTCACCCTGTGCGCTAACGGCAATGTCCGGCAACAGGTCGTCACGACGACGGTTGGCAAAGATAATCGCCAGACGCAGTAAACGGCACAGATGTTCCGCAACGCGTGGCGGTACGGCGTTTTGCTGATGCAATGACGAGAGATCAACCGCGTTGGTCTGGTTCAGTAGCAGTGTGGCAAGCAGTTTTTTCTGCGCTGGCGTAAAGCCAGTGGCAGGTCGAGATTTCGTACCAGCCGGGGCGGCATGTAGCGGTGCCTGTTTGAACTCAATGCTGAGACCAATTTCGTGAAGTTCGCAGGCAACTTTCAGGATATCGATGCTGTAAGCATCAAGATCCCATGCTTTTGCAACGCCCTGCGCAAAACGTCCCGCCAGTGTGGAGACACGTCTTGACTGATCGGTGTCGATGATAAAACGGCGCTGAATATTGCGCAGCGTACGGCTGCGAATATCCTGATCGACCGCCGGTGCAACATGCCGTAGACCAGACCTTCACGCAACGCGCCGCCGGCGAGCGTCATGCTTTCAATATTCATCTCAGTGAAAATGGCGATCAAAATTGCCAGCCCGCTTGGGAATACCAGCGCACGCTCCAGCGTCAGACCTTCGATCTCCAGCTCTTCAAGGCGCCCGCACTGAATCGCGCGCTGCTTCCAACTGTTGCAGTTTGGCGAGGGTGATACGTTCATCCATCCCTTGCGCCATCATGATCTCTTGCAACGCCTGAACCGTACCGGACGCGCCGACGCAGACTTTCCAGCCGTGGCGACGAAGCTCACCGGCGACCGGACGCAATACTTCGCGAGCCGCAAGCTCTGCTGCGTGGAAATTCTCCTGCCCGAGGTTGCGATCGGTAAAAAAAACGTTCAAGCCGGGTCACACAGCCCATCGAAAGGCTGAACAGCGACGTGGTTTGCGCGCCGGTGCCGGTTACCAGTTCGGTGCTTGCGCCGCCGATATCCACGACCGGGCGCTGATCGGCACCGCCTGTTGTGTGGGCAACGCCCTGATATATCAGGCGCGCTTCCTCTTCACCGCTGATGACTTGCACCGGGCAGCCGAGGATCTCTTGTGCTTTGTCGAGGAATGTCTGGGCGTTAACCGCCAGACGTAGCGTGGCGGTTGCTACTACGCGGATTTGCTCTTGCGGGATATCCTGCAGTCGTTCAGAGAACAGCCGCAGACATTGCCAGCCGCGCTCCATGGCTTCCTGAGAAAGACGATTTTCGCTACTCAGGCCGGCAGCCAAAGTGAACCTTGCGTTTGATGCGGGACAGCGTCTGGATACTGCCCGCCACCTCGCGCACAACCAGCATATGAAAACTGTTGGAACCGAGATCAATAGCTGCATAGAGCGAGGCGGAACCGAGCATATTTTTTAACCTGAACGACGACGGTTACGTGGCGCGCCACCGCTGCGACGCGGGCCATTGCCGGAGCGGGTGCGCGTCAGGCGTTTTGGCGGCGGCAATTCGCTGAGCAGGGCATCCGGATTGTATTTACTGACCGGAATGGAGTGGCCAATATACGTTTCAATTGCAGGCAGATTCAGCGCGTATTCTTCACAGGCCGGGGCTGATGGAATTACCGCTTGCGCCAGCACGACCAGTACGACCGATACGGTGCACATAATCTTCGCAATCATCCGGCAGATCGTAGTTAAAAACATGCGTAACGGCCGGAATATGCAGGCCGCGCGCAGCAACGTCCGTCGCCACCAGAATATCAAGATCGCCACGCGTGAATTCATCGAGAATGCGCAGGCGTTTTTTCTGCGCCACATCGCCTGTCAATAAACCGACACGGTGACCATCCGCAGCCAGTGACCCCAGATATCTTCACAACGATGTTTGGTATTGGCGAAGATAATCGCGCGATCCGGCCACTCTTCTTCAATCAGCGTTTGCAGTAAACGCATTTTTTCATCGTTGGACGGGTAGAATAGCTCTTCTTTGATACGGTGGCCGGTTTTCTGTTCCGGTTCGACTTCCACGTATTCAGCGTTGTTCATTTGCTCGAACGCCAGTTCACGCACCCGGTAAGAGAGGGTGGCGGAGAACAGCATATTGAGACGCTGGTCGGTTGCCGGCATACGGCGGAACAACCAACGGATATCTTTAATAAAGCCCAGATCGTACATACGATCGGCTTCGTCCAGCACCACGACTGGATCGCGCCCGAGGGTTAATATGGTTCTGTTTGGTGTAATCAATAAGGCGGCCTGTGGTGCCGATCAGAATATCGACGCCGCTTTCCAGCACTTTCAGTTGCTTGTCGTAGCCATCGCCGCCGTAAGCCAGACCCAGTTTCAGGCCTGTCGCCTGCGCTAGGGGCTCCGCATCGGCGTGAATTTGTACCGCAAGTTCACGAGTCGGCGCCATAATAATCGCGCGCGGCTGGTTCACTTTACGGTCTTCGATCGCCGGGTGAGAGGAGATAGTGAAACGTTGACGTTAAAAACGCCATCGTTTTGCCGGTACCGGTTTGCGCCTGACCTGCAACATCACGGCCCGCCAGCGTCAGCGGAAGGGCCAGGGGCCTGAATAGGCGTGCAATTATGAAACCCTTTATTTTCAAGGGCCTCAATCACTTTTGGGTGCAGGGCGAAGTCGGAAAACTTCTGTTCTGTTAAATGTGTTTTGCTCATAGTGTGGTAGAATATCAGCTTACTATTGCTTTACGAAAGCGTATCCGGTGAAATAAAGTCAACCTTTAGTTGGTTATTGTGGCATCAACACGTTGCTGTTTTATGCTACACCAACACGCCGAGCTTATTCCTGTGGAGTTATATATGAGCGATAAAATTATTCACCTGACTGACGATAGTTTTGACACGGATGTACTCCAAAGCAAACGGGCTTGTTCTCGTCGATTTCTGGGCAGAGTGGTGTGGTCCGTGTAAAATGATCGCCCCGATTCTGGATGAAGTCGCTACTGAGTACGAAGGCAAACTGACCGTTGCCAAGCTGAACATTGACCAGAATCCGGTACCGCGCCGAAGTACGGTATTCGTGGGATTCCAACCCTTCTGCTGTTCAAAAACGGCGAAGTGGCGGCAACCAAAGTCGGCGCGCTTTGTCTAAAGGCCAACTGAAAGAGTTCCTCGGACGCCAACTGGCGTAACTGGACTCAGCCGGCGCGCCAGCACTCCTATTTTATGTGGATCGCTGGACGCCCGGCTTCCAGCCGTGCTAACTTTGTTTTGACTTCGTTTTGAACATACCTTAGTAGTTTGAATCTTGCATTACCCCGATACTTCCCGCAGAGCAGCACTGCCGCGAGAGAAGTAGACAGATTCCGGGCTTGTCACTCATTCCGTCTTATCGTTTCCAGTTCTGCGTACTTTCCTGTGACCAGACGCCGATCGGACATGAGTTGATGGCCGTTAACAGGCATGGATGACCCTGCCATACCATTCACAACATTAAGTTCGAGATTTACCCCGAGTTTAAGAACCCACACCATTATGAATCTTACCGAATTAAAGAATACGCCGGTTTCTGGAGCTGATCACTCTCGGCGAAAATATGGGGCTGGAAAACTCGGCCCGTATGCGCAAACAGGACATCATTTTGCCATCCTGAAGCAGCACGCGAAGAGTGGCGAAGATATCTTTGGCGACGGTGTGCTGGAGATTCTGCAGGATGGATTTGGTTTCCTCCGCTCCGCAGACAGCTCCTACCTCGCCGGTCCTGACGACATCTACGTTTCTCCCAGCCAAATCCGCCGCTTCAACCTCCGCACCGGTGACACCATTTCAGGTAAGATTCGCCCACCTAAAGAAGGTGAACGTTACTTTGCACTGCTGAAAGTTAACGAGGTGAACTTCGATAAGCCGGAGAATGCGCGCAACAAGATTCTGTTCGAGAACCTGACGCCGCTGCATGCGAACTCTCGTCTGCGTATGGAACGCGGTAATGGCTCAACCGAAGACTTAACCGCACGCGTTCTGGATCTGGCGTCGCCAATCGGTCGCGGTCAGCGTGGTCTGATTGTTGCGCCGCCGAAAGCCGGTAAAACCATGCTGCTGCAGAACATCGCGCAGAGCATTGCGTACAACCATCCAGACTGTGTGCTGATGGTGTTGCTGATTGACGAACGTCCGGAAGAAGTGACCGAGATGCAGCGTCTGGTGAAAGGCGAAGTGGTTGCTTCTACCTTTGACGAACCGGCTTCCCGCCACGTGCAGGTTGCTGAGATGGTTATCGAAAAGCCAAGCGCCCTGGTTGAACACAAGAAAGACGTGATCATTTTGCTGGACTCCATCACCCGTCTGGCGCGCGCTTACAACACCGTGGTGCCGGCATCCGGTAAAGTGTTGACCGGTGGTGTGGATGCAAACGCCCTGCATCGTCCGAAGCGTTTCTTCGGTGCTGCGCGTAACGTGGAAGAGGGCGGCAGCCTGACCATCATCGCAACGGCGCTGATCGATACCGGTTCGAAGATGGACGAGGTGATTTACGAAGAGTTTAAAGGCACCGGTAACATGGAGCTGCACCTCTCCCGTAAAATTGCTGAAAAACGCGTCTTCCCGGCAATTGATTACAACCGTTCCGGTACGCGTAAAGAAGAGCTGCTCACCACGCAGGAAGAGCTGCAGAAAATGTGGATCTTGCGCAAAATCATTCACCCGATGGGTGAGATCGATGCGATGGAGTTCCTCATTAACAAGTTGGCGATGACGAAGACGAATGATGAGTTCTTCGACATGATGAAGCGCTCTTAAAACAAATAAACCCGGATGCGCCACGTTTTTACGTGGCGTTTTTCATTTATGGGCTATACGCTATATGCACTGGGACAGGCATTGTCCGACACAGACCTCGTCAAAAGGAAACATTCCCTTTGTGAATTCCTCATTTGGCTGAAAAATAAACAATAACGTCTGTGAATGACCTGCTTTCTCCTTTTATGGAGCGTGGCATCGTCGTTATACTGCCGGGATCAACATTCGCTGAGAGCATGCATTGTGAATTTACTCACTGCGTTTACTGGAGTTATTCAGTATTTTCTTGTTCACTACTGTCTTCTTGTTCTTTGCCGGAAAATGGCGAAGCATGTGGGGCTGGTGGACAAACCTAACTACCGAAAACGGCATCAGGGACTGATTCCGCTGGTTGGGGGAATTTCAGTCTACGCTGGTATCTGCTTTACCTTCGCTATTACAAACGATTATATCCCTCATGCTGCGCTCTATCTGAGCTGTGCCGGGTTGCTGGTCTTTGTCGGCGCGTTGGACGATCGCTTCCGATATTAGCGTCAAGATCCGTGCGGCTATCCGGTGCAGGGATCGCAGTTGTAATGATGGTGGTGGGCAAACTCTATCTGAGCAGCCTTGGTTTCATCTTTGGTTCCTCGGGAGATGGTGCTGGGGCCTTTCGGCTATCTGCTTACGTTGTTTGCGGTATGGGCCGCGATCAACGCCTTTAATATGGTGGACGGCATTGATGGCCTGCTGGGCGGGTTGTCATGTGTTTCCTTCGCCGCTATTGGCATCATTTTATGGTTTGATGGTCAGTTCAGCCCGGCGATTTGGTGCTTCGCGATGATTGCAGCGATTGTGCCCTATATCCTGTTGAATCTCGGTGTGCTTGGCCGCCGCTACAAAGTTTTTATGGGTGATGCTGGCAGTACGTTGATCGGTTTTACTGTCATCTGGATTTTACTGGAAACCACCTGCAGGGGTAAGACGCATCCCATCAGCCCGGTTACCGCGTTATGGATCATCGCCATTCCGTTGATGGATATGGTGGCGATTACCTATCGTCGACTGCGTAAAGGCATGAGCCCTTTTCACCAGATCGCCAACATATCCACCATTTGATTATGCGGGCAGGTTTCACCTCTCGTCAGGCCTTTATGCTTATCACTCTTGCGGCCGCGCTGTTGGCGACCATTGGCGTGGTGACTGAGTACCTCCATTTCATTCCAGAATGGGTAATGTTGGCATTATTTTGCTATCTTTCTTATTGTATGGCTACTGTATTAAGCGTGCATGGAAAGTGGCGCGTTTTATCAAGCGGGTAAAACGCAGGATACGCCGTAACAAACACCAAAAATCAACACTAACCAAGTAAAACCGGGAAAGCGATGATTCAACCAGCGTCGGAAGCAACTTCAACAGCTACGGAAAATGAACTGGATATCCGGGGCTTGTTTCGTACCCTTTGGGCGGGAAATTGTGGATTGGAGGGGTGGCGCTGCTGTTTGCATTGTTCGCGTTAGCCTCTGGACATTTTTCGCTCCCCCGAGTGGAGCGCCACTGCAATCACCGACAGGCCGACGGTCAATATGCTCGGCGGGTATTACTCTCAGCAGCAGTTTTTGCGCAATCTGGATGTGAAGGCTAACCCGCATCAGCGGATCAACCGTCTGTCATGGATGAGGCGTATAAAGAGTTCATTATGCAGCTCGCTTCCGGGATACGCGCCGTGATTTTTGGTCACAAACGGATTACTACAAGCAGCGCCGGGTGGGCAATAGCAAAGAGGATGCCGCCATGCTGGATGAGCTGATAAACAATATCCAGTACACCCCCGGCGATGCGGCTCGTAACCTGAAGGACAATGTGAAGCTTATTGCTGAAACCGCGCCGGATGCGAATAACTTGCTGCGTCAGTATGTCGCTTTCGCCAGCCAGCGTGCTGCCAGCCATTTAAACGATGAGCTGAAAGGCGCATGGGCTGCCCGGACTATCCAGATGAAAGCGCAGGTTAAACGCCGGAAGAGGTGGCAAAAGCGATTTATAACCGGCGTCTGCGCAACGTTGAACAGGCGCTGAAAGTTGCTGAGCAGAATAATATCTCTCGCAATGAAACCGAGGTTCCGCCGGATGAGTTACCCGATTCGGAACTGTTTATGCTGGGCCGCCCAATGCTGAAGGCACGTCTGGAAAACCTTCAGGCAGTGGGGCCGCAATTCGATCTGGACTATGATCAAAACCGGGCCATGCTGAATACGTTGAATGTCGGCCCCACACTTGATCCTCGTTTTCAGACTTATCGTTATTTGCGCACGCCGGAAGAACCGGTAAAACGCGACAGCCCGCGTCGTGCCTTCATGATGATCATGTGGGGGAATTGTTGGAGCGTTAACAGGAGCCGGGGTTGCATTAACGCGACGCCGTTCGGATTAAACGCCGTCTGCGATGAAGGCGCTTTGCGCCTTCATCATCTACCTCGAAGAGAATCGTTGTGAAAGTACTTACCGTATTTGGCACGCGACCAGAAGCCATCAAAATGGCTCCGCTGGTACATGCGCTGGCAAGGGATCCTGACTTTGAGGCGAGGGTTTGCGTCACTGCGCAGCATCGGGAGATGCTTGATCAGGTGCTGAACCTCTTCTCAATTGTTCCGGATTACGACCTGAATATTATGCGCCCGGGCAGGGGCTAACCGAAATCACCTGCGGTATCCTTGAAGGACTTAAACCCATTCTTGAGTCCTTCCGTCCGGATGTGGTGCTGGTGCATGGCGACACCACGACAACTATTTCGGCAAGCCTTGCTGCATTTTACCAGCGTATTCCGGTTGGACACGTGGAAGCCGGGCTGCGTACTGGCGATCTTTCATCCCCCCGGCCGGAAGAAGCCAATCGTACATTGACCGGCCATCTGGCAATGTATCACTTTGCGCCAACGGAGAATTCTCGCCACAACCTGCTGCAAGAGAATATTGCCGATAACCGTATTTTCGTCACCGGTAATACGGTTATCGATGCGCTTTTCTGGGTGCGCGATAGCGTACTGAAAGACCTTTCGTTACATGGCGAGCTGGCGGCGCGCTACCCGTTTCTCGACGACAATAAAAAACTCATTCTGGTGACGGGTCATCGTCGGGAGAGTTTTGGTCGCGGATTTGAGCAGATTTGCCACGCGCTGGCGGATATCGCTGCGCAACATGATGATGTGCAGATCGTCTATCCGGTACACCTGGAACCCGAATGTCAGCGAGCCGGTGAATCGTATCCTCAGCCAAAGTTGAGAATGTGACGTTGATTGAACCGCAGGACTATTTACCGTTCTTGTGGTTGATGAATCATGCATGGCTGATCCTCACCGATTCGGGTGGGATTCAGGAAGAAGCGCCATCACTGGGGAAACCGGTGCTGGTGATGAGGGACACCACGGAGCGACCGGAAGCGGTCGAAGCCGGAACGGTGAAACTGGTCGGCACGGACCGCCAGCGCATTGTCGAAGAGGTTACGCGCCTGCTTCACAATAATGATGCACCGGCAGACCATGAGTCGTGCGCATAATCCGTATGGAGACGGGCAGGCTTGTCGTCGCATTTTGCACGCACTTAAAAACAATCGGGTAACACTATGAGCTTTACAACCATTTCCGTCATTGGCCTCGGATACATTGGCCTTCCTACTGCAGCGGCGTTTGCCTCCCGGCAAAAGCAGGTTATCGGGGTTGATATCAACGCGCGCGCCGTGGAAACCATTAATCGCGGGGAGATCCATATTGTCGAGCCGGAACTGGATAACGTCGTAAAAGCGGCGGTGGAAGGCGGATATCTGCGCGCCAGCACCACGCCGGTCACAGCAGATGCCTACCTGATCGCTGTACCCACGCCATTTAAAGGCGAGCATGAGCCGGATATGGTTTATGTCGAAGCGGCGGCAAAATCCATTGCGCCGGTGTTAAAAAAGGTGCTCTGGTCATCCTTGAATCCACTTCGCCAGTAGGGGCGACGGAGCAAATGTGGCTTGCGGCCGCCCGCCCGGATCTCACCTTCCCGCAGCAGGCGGGGAACAGGCCGATATCAATATCGCCTATTGCCCTGAGCGCGTGCTGCCGGGACAAGTCATGGTTGAACTGATTAAAAATGACCGGGTAATTGGCGGCATGACGCCGGTGTGCTCGGCACGCGCCAGCGAGTTGTACAACATTTTCCTCGAAGGTGAATGTGTGGTGACCAACTCCCGCACCGCAGAAATGTGCAAACTAACTGAAAACAGTTTTCGCGACGTCAACATCGCTTTTGCCAACGAGCTGTCGCTGATTTGCGCCGATCAGAACATCAACGTTTGGGAATTGATCCGTCTGGCAAACCGTCACCCGCGCGTGAATATCCTGCAACCGGGTCCTCCGGCGTGGGCGGTCACTGCATCGCTGTCGATCCACTGGTTTATTGTGGCGCAGAACCCGCAGCAGGCGCGTCTCATTCGTACTGCGCGTGAAGTGAACGATCATAAGCCGCATTGGGTATTGGATCAGGTAAAAACCACCGTTGCCGACTGCACCGGCCGCAAGCGATAAGCGCGCGAGCGAGCTTAAAATCGCCTGTTTCGGGCTGGCTTTTAAACCCAATATTGACGATCTGCGCGAAAGCCCGGCGATGGAAATCGCGCGCAGTGTGGCGCAGTGGCACGGCGGCGAAACACTGGTGGTTGAACCGAATATCCATCAGCTTCCTGCCTCACTGACTGGCATCAGTAAACTGGTGAGCATGCAGGAGGCGCTGGTGCAGGCGGATGTGCTGATCATGTTGGTCGATCACAAAGAATTTAAAGCGCTGGATGGTAGCCGCATCGCGCAGCGTCACATTGTGGACACCAAAGGCGTCTGGCGCTAATGCGCTAAGGAGACGGGATGGCTCTTCACGGCACGGTAGAAGAACTGGCGTGGGAAAGCGCGTTTTTTGGTATCCGCAGCGCGATCGTGCGTCTGCATCCTGACGCCCCCTGCGCTGAACGTTGCTGATTTCGCTGACTGGCCCCGCCTGCAGGTTAAATTGCCAGCGTCGCATACACACGCTCTGGATGCGCTGCAACAATTCGGTTTTCACACCGGGTGGAAGGGGAAATCGACCTGTCGTTAGCTGTGCCAGCTCAGGGATGCGATCCCCATGCAGACGTGGCGAATGTGGACGACATTCCCGTGCTGCGGCAAATGGCGTCCGAAATTTTTGTGCAGAGTCGTTTTCGTGCGCCGTGGTATCCGGCGGATGCCAGCGGGCGTTTCTATGCGCAGTGGATTGAAAACGCCGTAAAAGGTGTGTTTGACCATCAATGCCTGCTGTTTCGCCGCGAGGGCGGTGCGATTGCGGGCTTTGTCTCTTTGCGTCAGTTAAACGAGCATGAGGCGCGGATTGGCTTACTGGCCGGCCGTGGGATGGGCGAAAAATTAATGCTGGCTGCCAGCCAATGGGCGCGGCAGCGGCAGTTAACGCAGGTGCGGGTGGCAACCCAGCTTGGGAATACCGCCGCACTTAAACGCTATATTCAAAGCGGGGCGAATGTGGAAAGCACCGCTCTGTGGTTATACAGGTGACGTTATGATCCCCTTCAATGCACCCCCCGGTCGTGGGGACGGAACTCGACTACATACAGTCGGCGATGGGCAGCGGTAAATTATGCGGTGATGGCGGCTTTACCCGCCGCTGTCAGCAGTGGATGGAGCAGCGTTTTCACAGTGCGAAAGTGCTCTTGACCCCTTCCTGCACCGCTTCGCTGGAAATGGCGGCGCTGTTGCTGAACATCCAGCCCGGCGATGAAGTGATCATGCCGAGTTATACCTTCGTCTCCACCGCCAATGCCTTTGTGCTGCGTGGGGCGAAAATCGTCTTTGTGGATATCCGCCCGGATACCCTGAATATTGATGAAACCTGTATTGAAGCGGCGATTACTGACAAAACCCGCGTGATTGTACCGGTGCACTATGCCGGGGTGGCCTGCGAAATGGACACCATTATGGCGATTGCAAAACGCCATAACCTGTTTGTGGTGGAAGATGCTGCTCAAGGCGTAATGTCGACCTACAAAGGCCGGGCGCTGGGTACGATCGGGCACATTGGCTGTTTTAGTTTTCACGAAACCAAAAACTACACAGCTGGTGGTGAAGGCGGCGCAACGCTGATTAACGATCGCGCGCTGGTTGAACGTGCAGAGATCATTCGCGAAAAAAGGCACCAACCGCAGCCAGTTCTTCCGTGGTCAGGTGGATAAATACACCGGCGGGATATTGGTTCGAGCTATCTGATGGCGGACCTGCAGGCCGCGTATTTGTGGGCGCAGCTTGAAGCGGCTGACCGCATCAATCAGCAGCGTCTGGCGCTGTGGCAGACCTATTACGATGCGCTGGCACCGTTGGCGCGAGCCGGACGTATTGAATTACCTTCTGTTCCGGCAGACTGTGGCCACAATGCGCATATGTTCTATATCAAACTGCGCGATGAGGCCGACCGCAGCAAACTGATCGCTTTCCTGACAGAGGCGGAGATCCTCGCCGTATTTCACTACATCCCGCTCCATGCTTCTCCGGCAGGAGAACAGTTTGGCGAATTCCACGGCGAAGATCGCTATACCACGCAAGAAAGTGAGCGTTTGCTTCGCCTGCCGCTGTTCTACAACCTGTCGCCTGTTAATCAGCGTACGGTCATTAGCACACTTCTGAGCTGTTTCCAGCTGATATGTCACTGGCAAAAGCATCGGTATGGACGGCGGCCAGTACGCTGGTCAAAATTGGCGCGGGCTTGCTGGTGATCAAACTCCTTGCGGTGGCTTTTGGGCCATCCGGTGTTGGGCAGGCAGGTAATTTTCGTCAACTCATCACGGTGCTCGGCGTGCTCGCGGGTGCCGGGATTTTTAATGGGGTGACGAAATGGTGGCTCAGCACCATGATGACCCGGCGCGTCTGCGCGTGGTGGTCGGGACATCATCGGCGATGGTGCTCGGTTTCTCTACATTGTTGGCGCTGATCTTTTGTTTGCCGCCGCGCCTGTCAGTCAGGGCTTATTTGGTCATACTCATTATCAGGGGCTGGTGCGTCTGGTGGCGTTGGTGCAGTTGGGCATCGCATGGGCGAACCTGCTACTGGCGGTAATGAAAGGGTTCCGCGATGCGGTGAGTAATGCGCTGTCGTTAATTATCGGCAGCGTCATGGGTGTACTGGCATGGTATCTCTGCTTCAAATTGGGCGGGTACCGAGGGCGCATTGCTGGGGCTGGCATTGGTGCCCGCGTTGGTGGTGATCCCGGCGTTGGCGATGCTCATACGGCGCGGTGCGGTTCCGCTGGTTTTTTCAAACCTCAGTGGGATAAGGCACTGGCGGGACAGCTAAGCAAATTTACGCTGATGGCGTTGATCACCTCGTTCACCATGCCGTTGGCTTACGTGATGATGCGAAACCAGCTGGCTGCGCATTATAGCTGGGACGAGGTGGGGATCTGGCAAGGGGTAAGCAGTATTTCCGATGCTTACCTGCAATTCATTACCGCGTCGTTCACGGTTTATTTGCTGCCGACACTATCGCGCCCGGCGACAAAGCAGGCGATCTCCCGCGAAATCGTAAAGTCGCTACGTTTTGTTTTACCTGCGGTGGCGGCTGTCAGCCTGACCGTCTGGTTGCTACGCGATGTGGCTATCTGGTTGCTGTTTTCCGATAAGTTTACCGCCATGCGCGATCTCTTTGCCACGGCAACTGATTGGCGACGTATTGAAAGTGGGTGCTTACGTTTTTGGTTATCTGGTGGTCGCCAAAGCGTCGTTACGTTTTTATATTCTGGCGGAAATCAGTCAGTTCACCCTGCTGACGCTGTTTTCCCGCGGGTTAATTCCCGCGCATGGCGCCGTTGGCGCGGCGCAGGCCTATATGGCCACATATGTTATTTATTTCGCCCTCTGTTGCGGCGTGTTTTTGATTTGGCGTAAGAAGTCATGACTACACTCATTCACGTACTGGGATCGGATATCCCACACCATAATCAGACTGTGCTGCGGTTCTTTAATGACACACTTGCGGCGTCGGGAGCCTATGCTCGCGAATTTATGATTGTCGGCGTGACGACGGTCAGGGTGCGGAATACCCCGCCCTGACACTGCATTTTTCCCGGGAAAGAAGGCGCTGGCGCAGGCGGTGATCGCGAAAGCGAAAGCCCAACGTCAGCAGCGTTTCTTTTCATGGGCAGTTTAATTTTGACATATGGCTGGCGCTATTAACCGGCGCAATAAAGCGTGAGCAGTTCTACTGGCATGCCCGGGGAGCCGATCTGTACGAAGTTTCGCGCAGCCTTAAGTTTCGCCTCTTTTATCCGTTGCGTCGGCTGGCCCAGCGCCGCGTCGGGTGTATTTTGCGACCCGTGGCGATCTGGCGTGGTTTGGTCAGCGTAATCCCGACGTGCGCGGCGAGTTGCTCTATTTCCCGACGCGCATGGATCCGGCGCTCAATACCATGGCGCATGAACTGCAGCGTGAAGGTCCACTGACGATTCTGGTGGGCAATTCCGGCGATCCAAGCAATGAGCATATTGCGGCGCTGCATGCCATTCATCGCCAGTTTGGCGATACGGTGAAGATCATCGTGCCAATGGGGTATCCGGCTAATAACGACGCGTATATTGAGGCGGTGCGCCGCGCGGGGCTGGCCTTATTTAACGCTGATAATCTGCGCGTCCTCAATGAGAAGATGGCCTTTGATGACTATCTGGATCTGCTGGGGACGTGCGATCTCGGATACTTTATTTTTGCCCGCCAGCAAGGGATCGGTACGCTCTGCCTGCTGATTCAGGCGGGTGTCCCTTGTGTGCTGAACCGGGAAAACCCGTTCTGGCGCGATATGGTGGCGGAAGATATTCCCGTGCTATTTACCACGGATAACCTGAATGAGGCGGTCGTCCGCGAAGCCGGGCGTCAATTGGTGGCGGTGGATAAAAACGCCATTACCTTTTTAGCCCGAATTTTATTGCGCCGTGGCATAAAGCGCTGCGTATTGCTGCGGGGAATGCCGGATGAGCCCACTTGAGTTTTGCGGACTGTTTGTCCTCTGGCTGTTGGCATCGCTGTTTATTGCCACATTAACTCGGGTTTGAATTCCGTCGCGTGCGTTTTAACTTTAACGTCTTTTTTCACTGCTCTTTTGCTGACGTTCTTTTCGGTTTTCCGCTCACCAGCGTGCTGGTGTTCCGCTTCTTAACGTGGGTGTTGCACCGCCCGGTGTGATGATGCAGTCGTTGCTGGCGGCAACCTGTTTCTACGGAATTTACTATGTGACGTATAAAACGCGGCTGCGTAAACATGCTGCGCCGGTATCGCGTCGACCGCTGTTCACCATTAACCGGGTTGAGGCGAATCTGACATGGGTGATGTTAATGGTCATCGCACTGGTCAGCGTCAGCATCTTCTTTATGCATAACGGCTTTTGCTGTTCCGCCTGCAATCCTATAGCCAGATCTTCTCCAGTGAAGTGTCCGGTGTGGCACTTAAGCGCTTCTTTATTTCTTTATTCCCGCAATGCTGGTGGTCTACTTTTGCGGCAGAGCGCGCAGGCGTGGCTCTTCTTCCTCGTCAGCACGGTCGCTTTCGGTTTGTTGACCTATATGATTGTTGGCGGAACCCGCGCCAATATCATTATTGCGTTCGCGATCTTTTGTTTATCGGCATTATTCGCGGGTGGATCTCGTTATGGATGCTGGCCGCTGCGGGTGTGTTTGGCATTGTCGGCATGTTCTGGCTGGCGATTAAACGCTACGGGCTGAATGTGAGCGGCGATGAAGCGTTTTATACGTTTCTGTATCTGACGCGTGACACCTTTTCGCCCTCGGGAAAATTTGTCGCTGCTGTTGCAAAACTACGACAAGATTGCGTTTCAGGGACTGGCGCCCATCGTGCGCGACTTCTATGTCTTTATTCCGTCCTCGGCTGTGGCCAACGCGTCCGAATATTGTGTTGAATACGGCCAATTACTTTTACCCGGGAAGTACTGAACAACCACTCTGGCCTTGCGATCTCGCCAACGTTGATCGGCTCTCTGGTGGTGATGGGCGGTGCTGCCTTTATCCCGCTTGGCGCGGTGACGGTGGGGCTCATCATTAAATGGTTTGACTGGTTGTATACTCTGGGCAACCGGGAAACGAACCGCTATAAAGCCGCAATCCTGCATAGCTTCTGCTTTGGCGCGATTTTCAACATGATTGTGCTGGCCCGTGAGGGACTGGATGCTTTCGTGTCTCGCGTGGTGTTTTTCCTCGTCATCTTCGGCTTCTGCTTGTTGCTGGCGAAGCTGCTGTACTGGCTGTTTGATAACGCGGGTCTGATACACAAACGCGGCGAACGCGCGGCAAAACCCCTTTCCCAGATGTGAAGGATAAACATGACGGACAAGACTGCAGCGCCGCTGTATGACCTGCGTGGTCTGAAATTGATTGGCTGGCGCGATATGCAACACGCGCTGGATTATTTGTATGCGAATGGCGAGATAAAACAAGGCACGTTGATCGCCATTAATGCGGAAAAGATGCTGACGCTGGAAGACGATGCCCGGGTGCGAGCGTTGATCGAGGCGGCTGAGTTTAAATATGCCGACGGCATCAGTGTCGTGCGCTCCCTGCGAAAGAAGTTTCCCCGCGCACAGGTATCACGCGTTGCCGGCGCCGATCTGTGGGAAAAACTGATGGCGCGGGCAGGCGAAAATGCGACGCCGGTCTTTCTGGTCGGCGGAAAACCGGATGTGCTGGCGCAAACGGAGCAGCAATTGCGTGCGCAATGGCGGGTGAATATTGTGGGCAGCCGGGGATGGGTATTTTAATCCGGGGCAGCAGCAGGCACTGTTTGAGCGCATCCGCGATAGCGGGGCGAAAATCGTCACTGTGGCCATGGGGTCGCCAAAGCAGGAGCTCCTGATGCGTGATTGCCGCGCTGTCTATCCTGATGCGCTGTACATGGGGGTTGGCGGAACGTACGACGTCTTTACCGGCCATGTAAAGCGCGCGCCAAAACTCTGGCAGCATCTCGGGATGGAGTGGCTTTATCGGCTGCTGTCGCAACCGAGCCGTTTAAAGCGTCAGTTGCGTTTGCTGCGTTACCTGCGTTGGCACTACAGCGGAAAACTCTGAACATCTTTGGCGGCGCAGCGCGCTGCCTTTTTCCCTCCTTCTGCTGTTTTATTGTGCATTACACCGATTTTTTTTATACATCATTTGCCATTTCCTCTGTTTTAAGAAACCATTCGCTCACTCATTGCAATGCCATGGTGTTTTTCGCGCCAACCTTTTCCGGGTTAGCGCCGCATGGCCTGTTATGAGATGAGGGAAAACTCATAACAATAACCCGCAGAGCGGGGCAAAAGAAAGAAGCAAACACAACAGAGGATTTATGGCTGAAAACAAACCAGAGCTTCAGCGCGGACTGGAGTCTCGACACATCGAATTAATCGCCCTTGGCGGTACTATTGGCGTGGGGCTCTTTATGGGCGCCGCCAGTACCCTGAAATGGGCAGGTCCGTCGGTACTGCTGGCATACATTATTGCGGGTCTCTTCGTCTTCTTTATCATGCGCTCAATGGGCGAGATGCTGTTCCTTGAGCCGGTAGCGGGGTCTTTTGCTGTTTACGCGCACCGCTACATGAGCCCTTTCTTCGGCTATCTCACCGCATGGTCTTATTGGTTTATGTGGATGGCGGTGGGGATTTCTGAAATTACCGCGATTGGGGTGTACGTCCAGTTCTGGTTCCCCCGATCTTGCCCAGTGGATACCCGCGCTGATTGCGGTGGCGCTGGTGGCGCTGGCGAATCTGGCGGCAGTGCGCCTGTATGGTGAAATCGAATTCTGGTTCGCGATGATCAAGGTGACCACCATCATTGTGATGATCGTGGTTGGCCTCGGGCGTTATCTTCTTTGGCATCGGCAACGGCGGGCATTCGATTGGTTTTGGTAATCTGACCGAGCACGGCGGTTTCTTTGCTGGTGGCTGGAAAGGCTTTCTGACTGCGCTCTGTATTGTTGTGGCGTCCTATCAGGGTGTTGAACTGATTGGTATTACCGCCGGTGAAGCGAAAAATCCGCAGGTTACGCTGCGCAGTGCAGTCAGCAAGGTGCTGTGGCGTATCCTGATTTTCTATGTGGGCGCGATTTTCGTTATCGTGACGATTTTCCCGTGGAACGAAATCGGTACGAATGGCAGCCCGTTTGTGCTGACCTTTGCGAAAATTGGCATTACGGCGGCAGCAGGGATTATTAACTTTGTGGTGCTGACGGCGGCGCTGTCCGGCTGTAACAGCGGTATGTATAGCTGTGGTCGTATGTTGTATGCGCTGGCGAAGAACCGTCAACTGCCTGCTGCGGTGGCGAAAGTGTCTAAAAGCGGTGTTCCTGCGGCGGGCGTGACAATTTCCATCATTATCCTGCTGATAGGCTCTTGTCTGAATTACGTTATTCCGAACCCGCAACGCGTGTTTGTTTACGTCTATAGCGCCAGCGTATTGCCGGTATGGTGCCGTGGTTTGTGATCCTGATTAGCCAGCTGCGTTTCCGTAAAGCGCATAAAGAGGCGATTGCCAGCCATCCCTTCCGCTCAATGTTGTTCCCGTGGGCGAACTGGCTAACGATGGCGTTTTTGATTTGCGTGCTGATTGGTATGGGATTCAACGACGATACGCGTATGTCGCTGTTTGTCGGTGTTATCTTCCTTGCTGCGGTCACAGTGGCGTATAAAGTATTTGGCCTTAACCGGCACGCTGTTACGCAACGGGTGAGTGAATAAGAGGCAAAATGCGCAAAGCATAACCAAACGCGCATTTTCTTCAAAAAGCACTAGACAGCCGCGCCCGAAGTCCGTACTATCCACCCCGCAACGGCGCTACGCGCCCGTAGCTCAGCTGGATAGAGCGCTGCCTCCGGAGGCAGAGGTCTCAGGTTCGAATCCTGTCGGGCGCGCCATTTAAACCCGGCGCTTGAGCTGCGGTGGTTCGTGAAGTATGACGATACCGCGTGAAAAGATTTACAGTGGTGGCTATAGCTCAGTTGGTAGAGCCTGGATTGTGATTCCAGTTGTCGTGGGTTCCGAGTCCCATTAGCCACCCCATTATTTAGCAGTAAAAGTTTCGTGGAATGCGAAGGTGGCGGAATTGGTAGACGCGCTAGCTTCAGGTGTTAGTGTCCTTACGGACGTGGGGGTTCAAGTCCCCCCCCTCGCACCACAACTTAGATTGAACAAAAAATTCAAAAAAGCAGTATATCGGCGAGTAGCGCAGCTTGGTAGCGCAACTGGTTTGGGACCAGTGGGTCGGAGGTTCGAATCCTCTCTCGCCGACCAATTTTGAACCCCGCTTTAGCGGGGTTTTTATTTTCTGATTTCCTCTTTTCCCATTCCCTTGTATTTCCTCTTTTTTTCACTGTTGTTGCTTACAGGCGACAATGACGCGTTTTGCTGTCGCCTGATGGTGACATTTAACTCATTGATATTTTTGATGAAAGTATATTGTCTTCGAAAGTGTCGTTGTGGGGAGACAGTCATGCGCAGCAAGCGGATTACCATCAGCGGACAAAAAGGGGGGAAGGCCTGAATTGACTGACTTCTTAAAAGGTTGCGCGGGTTAACATAAGTTAATGCAAACCCTCGGCACGCTATGTGCAATAATACCTTTGTAGATGCTCATTCCATCTCTTATGTTCGCCTTCTGGCTTCATAAACTCAGGAATGATGCAGAGCCGTTTACGGTGCTTATCGTCCACAGACAGATGTCGCTTCGGCCTCATCAAACACCATGGACATAACGTTGGAGTGAAGCACCCATTTATGTTGTCAACAGACCTGTTTTAACGCCTGCCTGAGTATTCCGGCAGGCGTTTTTTTATGGGCAGAGATAGCATCTTCAGGTTGCAGGCGCGTTGCCGCCTTCCTGCATCCTGAATGACGTTGTATTAATTTGGCGGGTTGTTTTGCAGAGTCAGCAGCAGGCCGTCACGACGCATGGTCGCGGCTTCTTCCGGCTGGTGCAGGCGATCGAGGCAATCAGCAAGCCATGCGTAATCGAACGCCTCCGGGCGCTGCTTCAGCGCCGCGCGGAATGCCACCGTGGCTTCCTGCCATTCACCGTGTTTCATCAGTGACTGACCAAGCGTACTCCATAACAACGGGCGATCGCCCCGCAGGTTTTGATCTGCTGGCGCAGCACTTTCTCGATCTGCTGCGGATTATTGGTTTTCAGCCGTGGGATAACCAGCACCAGACGATCGTCATACTGACGTTTAAGACCTTCAAGGATAATGTCCTGCGCAGTATCGTGATCGTCACATTCGATCAGATGCTCGGCCATTGCCACCTGCAATACCACCTGCTGACGAGTTTTGCGGCTCTGGTTTTTCCACCA
Source organism: Enterobacter sp. EA-1 (assembly GCA_002886105.1). Lineage (GTDB taxonomy): Bacteria > Pseudomonadota > Gammaproteobacteria > Enterobacterales > Enterobacteriaceae. Next base: position 4,944,437 of record CP025776.1, on the reverse strand, counting down.
ACTCTTCAGGCCTTCACTGCCAAGATCAGCACGCGCCCGTCCATAATGCCAATCCAGTGGGCTTGTTGTTGCAGTGCATCGCGGTGATCATCGTCACCGACATTGACCTTTGCCATCGATGGAATGATATCCAGCAGCGATGTCCATGCGCCGGTGCGAATATATGCCTGCTCCGCCAGACGTAATACTTCCGGATGGCGCGGCGTGATTTCCAGCAATTTATCCACGCCATGGCGTGCAGCATGGTTCTCATTGCGCGCCAGTTGCAGGCGAACACGCGTGATTTCTACCGGAATGGGGTCTTTCTCAGACAGTTCCGCCGCGCGCTCCAGATGCTGGTTCGCACGGGTTTCATCACCGCGCTGCTGTGCAGCTTCCGCTGCCAGCAGGTAGTTGACCATCGGGTGTTCGGCGTGATCGGCATTTTTCGACATCAGCTTTTCTACCTGCTGATAATCACCTTCTGCCAGTTTTAACAGCGCCTGTTCGGTCTGTTTACGGGCACGACGGCGTTTACGTCCCACAAACCAGCCGCGCGTATGTGCGCTGGTGCGGAAAAGGCGACGCAGCAGCCATTCAACCGCAAACATTACCACCAGCGCCAGCACCAGAATAATCACTAACCCGGTGACACTCGTTTCAATGTTGTAATTGTCCGTCTGGATCAGGACATAGCCCTGATGTCCGGCGAGCATAGGGCCGAGAACGATCCCGGCGATTAACAGTGCAAAGAGTAACAGTACTTTCAGCATGTTTATTCTCCCTGCACTGCGTTGGCTGCTGGCGCTTGCTCAGAGGCCACGGCAGGTTGCGCCAGTAGATTTCGCACCCGGGTCTGCATCAGTTTTTCCGAGGATCGGCTGGCTTTGCAGCGATGCCGGTAGCGCCATTGCAATGGTCTGCTGGCTCAGCTTGTCGACTTCTTCAAGGAAAGCTTTGGTGGCGGCATCGTCGGTATCGTAGTAAGCGCGCACCCGGGTGGAAACATTGTCCAGTGCCTGTTTGTAGGTTTCTTCCTGATGACGGGGAACGGCCTGAGCCGCAACCAGCAGACGCGAGCGAATATTCTCACGCAGGTAGATATCCTCGGGTTTGGTGCTAACAGCGGCACGGCGGTTTCATCACGACGACGAATAGTGATAAAGCTGTCCATAAAGTTTTGCCAGCTTTTCTGCAGGTTCACACGCCATTCACTGATCGAACCGGACAGCTCGTTACTGTCGGTATCCATCGGCGAGTCGTCATCGTTGTTATCTGCAAGGCGCAGGTTATCAATCTGGTTGGAGAGCTGGTTCAGTTTGAGGATCGCACCGTCATAATCCACCTGCGTGATGGTGGAGAGGCTGGCAATATCGTCGGTAATTGCACGGCGAGCGGTGATCAGACTCGGATCGTTCATCTCCGCCGGGGCTGGCGTCCGCGCTTTTCAGCAGTGCTGCCGCGGTGGTGACGTCCACTGGTCGCTCCAGAGCTTGCGTCCGGCCAGTTTAACGAGAAAATCCGCCTGCGCCAGTTGCCGGTTTTGGCATCGGAACCGGAGATGGTCGCCACTTTCTGCTGTACTTCATCGAGCTGTTTGGTCAGCGCATCCTGATGACGTTTGGCCTCGTCAAGCTGCCCGGCCTGCTGTTTGATAATGCCTTCCAGCTCGGCGCGTTGCTTATCCTGCGCCTGCTGCAACGCAATAACCTGATTGGCGATTTCGCCGTTATTGGTGTGCAGGGGTGGAAACCTGTTGTTTAACCCAGCCATAAAGCCCGACGCCCGAGGCCAGCGCAATAGCGATGGCGACCGCGCTTAGCGCAAGGCTGGTCCTGTTCGCGCGATGGGTCTTCTCTGCTTTGCCCGGCGGCGGCGTTGCGCCGTCAGCCGTTTGGGTTTCTTCAACCCCGGCGGAGGAGTGTTGTTGTTCCGTCATCATGGCTTCCCATTATGAGGAGTTATTGTAATGCGCGAAGCAGCGCATCGTTGTCTGCAGTGTCGGCGACCTGAATATCCTGCCAGCCCAGTTCCCGGGCGAGGTGCGCCAGACGTTCGCTAACCACCAGTATGCGGCAGCGAAGTAACCAATTTTCCCGATACCGGGCGGAATAAGCGAAAACAGCTGTTGCATCATTTCGCCGCTGGTGACAACCAGCGTCGTCACCCCGCGCGTATGCCAGCGCATGGCCTCTTCGGCGCCATTGTAGAACTTCGCGCTGCGTTGATAACACTCGCAAAACTCCACTTCTGCGCCACGCGCCGCCAGTGTTTCCGCCAGCACTTCACGCCCACCGTTACCGCGTAAGATTAGTGCCTGCTTACCCTGAACATTTTGTAATTCAGGTAATTGTAGCAACACTTCACTGGTTTCCCGATCCAACGGATAACGCACATCAATGCCGGTCACCGTATGTAATGCCAGCGCAGTGCTACGGCCAATCGCGAAATAATGCGGCTGTTCGGGAAAACGTAGACCCGCCTGTTGTAAATGCGCATGGGCAAATGTCACCGCCTGCTGCGACAGGACAAAAACCAGTCGTCGGCGGTTAATGCGGCGAGTCGCCCGGGTAACGAGGTGAGTTCACGACCCGGCGTAAACTCGATAAGCGGGAAGCTCCAGACCACTAACCCCAGTGTGCGCAATCGGCTCACTAATTCTTCCCCCTGCCGGGGATGGGCGAGTGACCAGAATACTCATTCGGGGGCTTCTCCGTTGTAGACATCGGCCAGAATGGCGCGGGCGCCATTATTCAGTAATTCTTCGGCCAGCGAGATACCTAATTGCTCGGCGTCCGCCGGGTTACCGCGGCGCTCACCGCGCACCATGGTGGAACCGTCCGGCGCGCCAACCAGCGCACGCAGCCAGATTTCACCGTCCACCAGTTCAGCATAGCTGCCAATCGGCACCTGACACCCACCTTCAAGGCGCGTATTCATTGCGCGCTCGGCTTTAACGCGCACGGCTGTGTCCGCATGATTCAGCGGTTGCAACAGTGCGTCGTCCAGCGGCACTCGATACCGACTGCACCGGCCCACGGCAGGCAGCGAGGTTTCCGGCGATAACGCCACACGCACACGCTCACCAAGGCCAAGACGTTTAAGACCGGCAACGGCGAGAATGATGGCGTCATATTCGCCGTTATCCAGTTTACTCAGGCGTGTACCGACATTACCGCGTAAAGAGCGAATCACGGTCCGGACGTTGCGCTGCCAACTGGCATTGACGGCGTAAACTTGACGTACCAACGATGCTGCCGGCAGGCAATTCATCGAGCGAGTTATAGCGGTTTGACACAAACGCATCGCGGGGATCGTCACGCTCGCAAATGGTCGACAGGCCGAGCCCTTCCGGGAAATCGACCGGGACATCTTTCATTGAATGCACGGCGATATCGGCGCGGTTTTCAAGCAGTGCCAGCTCAAGTTCTTTTACAAACAGACCCTTGCCGCCGACTTTCGCCAGTGGCGTATCCAGGATCACGTCACCGCGCGTGACCATAGGCACCAGTTCAACAGTGAGCCCTCGGGTGGTTCGCCTCAAGGCGTTCCTTAACGTATTGTGCCTGCCAAAGCGCAAGAGGGCTCTGCCGTGTGGCAATTCTTAAAACATTGTCTAACATGCTTGTTACCGTCATTGTCGTCCGTCGACCATCCTAACATTGTTGCCTTAGGGTGTCAGTGTCCGCAGAAGATCGCCGGAGAGAAAGGCGTCGCGCCGCGATGCAGGCGCTGCCAGGACCGTAATTAGGAATTTACAGACAGCGTTTACTGCTACACTGGTATGTAGCGCATCTTTCTTTACGGTCAATGAGCAAGGTGTTAAATTGATCACGTTTTAGACCATTTTTCGTCTGCCTCCCTGAAAGGTAAGGGCGAAAAACCGGTAACGGCTTAACGGCTATTTTGGATTTTCTGTAAACATCAGGCGATATGTCTTGTACCTCTATATTGAGACTCTGGAAACAGAGACTGGATGCCATTAATCAACTGCGTGTGGATCGCGCGCTTGCTGCCATGGGCCCTGCTTTTCAGCAGGTTTACAGTCTGCTGCCGACATTGCTGCATTATCATCATCCGCTGATGCCGGGTTACCTCGATGGTAACGTTCCCCGAGGGCATTTGCCTTTACACGCCTGATGAAAACCAACTTCATTACCTGAACGAACTTGAACTGCATCGTGGGTTCCCGCCGCAGGAATCGCCGAAAGGCGAGCTGCCGATCACCGGGGTTTACTCCATGGGCAGTACTTCTTCGGTCGGGCAAAGCTGCTCCTCTGACCTCGGATATATGGGTCTGCCATCAATCCCTGGCTCGATAACGAAGAGCGTCAACTGCTGCAGCGTAAATGCAGCCTGCTGGAAAGCTGGGCGGCGTCGCTGGGCGTGGAAGTTAGCTTCTTCCTGATTGATGAGAACCGCTTCCGTCATAACGAAAGCGGCAGCCTCGGCGGCGAGGATTGCGGCTCCACGCAGCATATTCTGTTGCTGGATGAGTTTTACCGTACCGCTGTGCGTCTTGCCGGTAAGCGTATTCTGTGGAATATGGTGCCGGGCGATGAAGAAGAGCATTACGACGATTACGTGATGACTCTCTACGCCCGAGGGCGTGTTGACCCCGAACGAATGGCTGGATCTCGGCGGCTTAAGTACGCTTTCCGCGGAAGAGTATTTCGGCGCAAGCCTGTGGCAGCTCTATAAAAGCATCGACTCTCCTTATAAAGCCGTGTTGAAAACGCTGTTGCTGGAAGCCTATTCACGGGAATACCCCAACACGCGTTTGCTGGCGAAAGATATCAAACAGCGTCTGCATGACGGTGAAATCGTATCGTTTGGCCTCGATCACTACTGCATGATGCTCGAACGCGTGACGCAGTATCTGGTCGCCATTGACGACACCGCGCGCCTCGATCTGGCTCGCCGATGTTTTTACTTAAAAGTGTGCGAGAAACTGAGCCGCGAGCGCGCCTGCGTTGGCTGGCGTCGCGAAGTGATCACGCAACTGGTAAAAGAGTGGGGCTGGGACGATGCGCGTGTAGCTATGCTGGATAACCGCGCTAACTGGAAAATCGATCAGGTGCGCGAGGCGCATAACGAATTGCTTGATGCAATGATGCAGAGCTACCGTAATCTGATCCGCTTTGCCCGCCGCAATAATCTGAGCGTTTCCGCCAGCCCGCAGGACATCGGTGTCTTAACCCGTAAACTGTATGCCGCGTTTGAAGCGCTACCGGGCAAAGTGACGCTGGTAAACCCGCAAATTTCGCCGGATCTCTCTGAACCGAATTTAACCTTTATCCATGTGCCGCCGGGCCGGGCCAACCGTTCGGGGTGGTATCTGTACAACCGCGCGCCGAATATGGATTCCATCGTCAGCCATCAACCGCTGGAATATAACCGCTATCTGAATAAGCTGGTGGCACGGGCTGGGTTCAACGGTTTGCTGACGTCGCGTACGCATCTGTTTATTAAAGGCAACGGCATTGTGGATTTGGCGAAACTGCAGGAGATGGTGGCCGATGTGTCGCATCACTTCCCGCTGCGCCTGCCTGCGCCAACGCCGAAAGCGCTCTACAGCCCATGTGAAATCCGCCATCTGGCGATCATCGTCAACACCGGAATACGACCCGACCGCGGCGTTTCGTAACCGAGTCGTGCATTCGATTTCCGTAAGCTTGATGTGTTCAGCTTTGGCGAACAGCAAAACTGCAGTCGGCAGTGTCGACCTGCTGTACCGCAACTCGTGGAATGAAGTGCGTACCCTGCATTTCAACGGCGAGCAGGCGATGATTGGAAGCACTGAAAACCATTCTTGGCAAAATGCATCAGGATGCCGCGCCGCCGGATAGTGTGGAAGTGTTCTGCTACAGCCAGCATCTGCGCGGCCTGATTCGTACGCGCGTGCAGCAACTGGTGTCCGAATGCATTGAGCTGCGTCTTTCCAGCACCCGCCGAGACCGGGCGTTTCAAAGCGCTGCGCGTCGCTGGCCAGACACCGGGGACTGTTCTTTGAACGTCTCAATGTGTCGGTGCAGAAACTGGAAAACGCGATTGAGTTTTACGGGGCCATTTCTCACAACAAACTGCACGGGCTTTCGGTGCAGGTTGAAACCAATCAGGTTCAGTTACCGGCCGTGGTGGACGGGTTCGCCAGCGAGGGCATTATTCAGTTCTTCTTTGAGGAGACGGGCGAAGAGGGCTTTAACATCTATATCCTCGGATGAGAGCAATCGCGCGGAAGTCTACCACCACTGCGAAGGCAGCAAAGAGGAGCTGGTGCGTGATGTGAGCCGCTTCTATTCGTCATCTCACGATCGCTTTACCTACGGCTCCAGCTTTATCAACTTCAACCTGCCGCAGTTCTACCAGATTGTGAATGTGGAAGGGCGCGCGCAAGTGATCCCGTTCCGCAACCAGGGCGATTACCGCCGCCACTCCGGCAAACCAGGGACAACGACACGCCGCTGTTGCAGCAGTATTTCTCGTAAAGAAAGTGCCCGGATGGCCCGGGCAACCATGATTAGCGGAAACTGACTGTCTCACCCGCCTGTTGGCTTGCAGCCTGCTCAAGCAGATCCCAGAATGTTTCGCCACTGCGATCGCAGACCCATTCGTCGCTTTTCAGGTCGAAATGGTAGCCGCCCTGTTTGGTGGCCAGCCAGACTGGTGCAGCGGCTCCTCGGCGGTTAATGATAATTTTGCTGCCGTTTTCAAAGCTGATGGTTAACACGCCGCCATTGATTTCACAGTCGATATCGCTGTCGCCGTCCCAATCGTCAAGACGTTCTTCAATGGTCAGCCACAGGCCGTCGGCGAGGCGATGAAATTCACTGTCGTTCATGCTGTTTTCCCGTTTTTATGATGGCAGCAGTATAACGCGAAACATTTCCCGTTGCCCTAAACGCGCAAACTCTTGCTTTTGTGTCTCCTCCTGCGATGATAGAACGCAGAAAGAACGAACTTACAGGCAACCTATAATGAAAGATGTGTTTCGCACGCTGGCCGTACTGCTGACGCTGTTCAGCCTGACGGGCTGTGGTCTGAAAGGGCCGCTCTATTTCCCGCCCGCGGATAAAACCGCGCCGCCGCCGACAAAAAATCAGACCAGTACTATCCAGTCGACCACGCCGGATCGTAACGATCGCGGTGATAACGGCTCGCCGACTCAGGTGAATTACTGACGTCACCGTTCTGTATCCGCGTAAATGGAGTAGATGATGCAGTTCTCAAAAATGCATGGCCTTGGCAACGATTTTATGGTCGTCGACGCGGTGACGCAGAATGTCTTTTTCTCCCCTGAGCTGATCCGTCGCTTTGGCGGATCGCCATCTTGGCGTGGGGTTTGATCAACTACTGGTGGTTGAACCGCCCTACGATCCTGAGCTCGATTTCCACTACCGTATTTTTAATGCTGACGGCAGCGAAGTATCGCAGTGCGGCAATGGCGCTCGCTGTTTCGCGCGTTTTGTTCGCCTGAAAGGATTGACCAATAAACGTGACATCCGCGTCAGTACGGCAAACGGACGTATGTTATTGAGCGTAACAGACGACGATCTGGTGCGCGTCAATATGGGTGAACCCAACTTCGAACCCTCGGTGCCGTTTCGCGCGAACAAAGCGGAAAAGACCTATATTATGCGGGCGGCGGAACAAACAGTATTGTGCGGCGTCGTATCGATGGGCAACCCACACTGCGTGATTCAGGTGGATGACGTGGATACCGCGCCGGTAGAGACGTTAGGGCCGGTGATGGAAAGCCATGAGCGCTTTCCGGAACGCGCCAATATCGGTTTTATGCAGGTGGTAAAACGCGATCACATCCGTTTGCGCGTCTATGAACGCGGCGCTGGTGAAACGCAGGCCTGTGGCAGCGGCGCGTGTGCGGCCGTGGCTGTCGGCATTGCACAGGATTTGCTGGCGGAAGAGGTGCGCGTGGAGTTACCGGGGCGGTCGACTTGATATCGCATGGAAAGGCCCGGGCCAACCGTTGTTTATGACTGGCCCGGCGGCACATGTCTATGACGGGTTTATTCATCTATGAAGCAACCAGGGGGAAGAATTGCAGGAAACGCTGACGGAACTGGAAGATCAGGCCGTTGTTGATTATTTGCTGCGTCATCCTGATTTCTTTATCCGCAATGCACGACTGGTGGAACAGATGCGCGTACCGCATGCCGTACGCGATACCGTTTCGCTGGTGGAATGGCACATGGCGCGCTCGCGCAATCACATCAATGTGCTGGAAGAGAACATGACATTGTTGATGGAGCAGGCCAGCGCCAATGAAGGTCTGTTCTATCGTCTCCTGCGTTTGCAGGGGCGGCTGGCCTCCGCCCACAGCCCTCGGAAGAGATGCTCAATCGCTTTCACCGCTGGGCGCGTGATATAGGGCTGGCGGGGGCAACGATCCGCCTGTTTCCCGATCGCTGGCGGCTTGGCGCGCCTTCTGGCTTTACTCACCTCGCGCTTTCCCGGCAGGCTTTCGAACCGTTACGCATCCAGCGTTTGGGTCATCAACACCACTATCTTGGTTCCTTAAACGGGCCGGAGTTACTGTTGCTGTTACCGGAGGCGAAAGCGATTGGTTCAGTGGCGTTATCGCTGATGGGACCAGACGGCGATCTCGGCGTGGTGCTGTTCAGCAGTCGCGATGTCCACCATTACCAGCAAGGGCAGGGTACGCAGCTGTTGCAGGAAATCGCGCAGATGCTGCCGGATCTCCTGGAGCGCTGGATCGAGCGCGTATGACCGATTCTCCGCTGTTCCCGGCCGTGACCAAATTTTTGCGCTATCTCGGCGTTGAACGCCAACTCAGCCCCATCACCCTGCTTAATTATCAGCGTCAGCTTGATGCCATTATCGCTTTGTCCGGTGAAACCGGTCTGAAAAGCTGGCAACAATGTGACGCTGCCATGGTGCGCGCGCCATTGCGGTGCGCAGCCGGCGCAAAGGGCTGGGTGCAGCCAGCCCCGGCGCTGCGTCTCTCGGCGCTACGCAGTTTCTTTGACTGGATGGTGAGCCGGGGCGAGCTGGCGGCCAATCCGGCGAAAGGTATCTCCGCGCCGAAAGCGCCGCGACACCTGCCGAAAAATATCGACGTGGATGATATGAACCGGCTGCTGGATATCGATCTTAACGATCCGCTGGCGGTGCGCGACCGGGCGATGCTGGAAGTGATGTATGGCGCGGGCTTGCGTCTTTCTGAACTGGTGAATCTGGATATTAAGCATCTGGATCTGGAAAGTGGCGAAGTGTGGGTGCTGGGTAAAGGTAGCAAAGAGCGCCGTTTACCCATTGGCCGCAATGCGGTTATCTGGATCGAACACTGGCTTGATTTACGCGGGTTGTTTGGCGCGGAAGACGATGCGCTGTTCCTCCTCAAAGCTCGGTAAACGTATCTCCACGCGTAATGTGCAAAACGGTTTGCTGAGTGGGGGGATTAAACAGGGGCTGAATAGCCATGTGCACCCCCATAAACTGCGCCACTCCTTTGCGACCCATATGCTGGAATCGAGCGGTGATTTACGCGGTGTGCAGGAGTTGCTCGGTCACGCCAATTTATCCACCACACAAATCTATACCCATCTTGATTTTCAACACCTTGCATCGGTGTACGACGCCGCGCATCCGCGCGCCAAACGGGGAAATAATGCGTTTTTACCGCCCATTAGGTCAGATCGCCGCGATCACCTTCGACCCGGACGACACACTTTATGACAACCGCCCGGTGATCCAGCGTACAGAGCAGGAAGCGCTGGTGTTTATGCAGGGGTATCACTCCGGCGTTGACCGGCCTCGGAAAACAGCGAGTTTCAACGTTTGCGGCGATCGCTACGGGAAACCGAACCCGACATTTACCATGATGTGACGGAGTGGCGGCGACGTGCGGTTGAACGCACGATGCTGAATGCCGGATTAACACAAGAAGAGGCCGCCGCAGGCGCAGAGGCGGCGATGAGCCACTTTGCCAAATGGCGTAGCCGCATTGATGTGCCGCAGGAAACCCACGACACGCTGGCGAAGCTGGCAAAAAAATGGCCGTTGGTGGCCATTACCAACGGGAATGCGCAGCCGGAGCTGTTCGGGTTGAGCGAGTACTTTGAGTTTGTTCTGCGTGCCGGGCCGGACGGGCGTTCCAAGCCATTCAGCGATATGTATTACCTCGGCTGCCAAACGTTTGAATGTGGCGCACCGGCGACATTTTACATGTGGGCGATGACCTGATAACCGATGTAGCCGGGGCGATCCGCTGCGGTATGCAGGCGTGCTGGATCAAACCGGAAGGCGCAGATTTGTTGCAGGCTCCCTATAGTCGTTTGTTACCGCACGTGGAAATTTCACGGTTGGCATCCCTCACGACGCTGATATAATCATCAACAGCTCTGTATAAATTTCCAGTAATTTTCGCGACGGTGCCCATGGACGTTTCTTATCTGCTCGACAGCCTCAATGACAAACAACGCGACGCCGTAGCGGCGACGCGCAGCAATATGCTGGTGCTGGCGGGCGCGGGGAGCGGTAAGACGCGTGTGCTGGTGCACCGCATCGCACAAGTTGATGACCGTAGAAAATTGCTCGCCTTATTCAATTATGGCGGTCACGTTTACCAATAAAGCAGCAGCAGAAATGCGCCACCGTATCGGCCAACTGATGGGCACATCGCAGGGGGGGAATGTGGGTTGGCACATTCCATGGGCTGGCGCACCGCCTGTTGCGCGCGCATCATATGGACGCCAATCTGCCGCAGGATTTTCAGATCCTTGATAGCGAAGATCAGCTCAGGTTACTTAAGCGTCTGATTAAAGCGATGAACCTTGATGAGAAGCAGTGGCCGCCGCGCCAGCCATGTGGTACATCAACGGGCAGAAAGATGAAGGTATCCGCCCACATCATATTCAAAGTTTCGGCAATCCGGTGGAGCAAACCCGGCAGAAAGTGTACCGTGCCTACCGGAAGCCTGCGATCGCGCCGGACTGGTGGATTTTGCCGAGCTGTTGCTGCGCGCCCATGAGCTGTGGCTGAACAAGCCGCACATTTTGCAGCACTACCGCGAGCGCTTTACCAATATCCTCCGGTGGACGGAATTCCGAGGATACCAACAACATTCAATATGCGTGGATCCGCCTGCTGGCGGGTGATACCGGCAAAGTGATGATCGTCGGCGACGATGACCAGTCCATTTACGGCTGGCGCGGCGCGCAGGTGGAAAACATCCAGCGTTTCCTGAAAGACTTCCCCGGCGCGGGAGACCATCCGTCTGGAGCAAAACTACCGTTCCACCAGCAATATTCTCAGCGCCGCCAACGCCCTGATTGAAAACAACAACGGGCGTCTGGGTAAAAAGCTGTGGACCGATGGTGTCGACGGCGAGCCGATTTCGCTCTACTGCGCGTTCAACGAGCTGGATGAAGCCCGTTTTGTGGTTAACCGTATCAAAACCTCGGCAGGATAATGGCGGAGCGCTGGAAAATGCGCCATTCTCTATCGCAGCAACGCCCAATCGCGTGTTCTGGAAGAGGCGCTGTTGCAGGCGAGTATGCCGTACCGCATTTATGGCGGTATGCGCTTCTTCGAACGCCGAAATCAAAGACGCGCTGTCGTATCTGCGTCTTATTGCCAATCGTAATGACGATGCCGCTTTCGAGCGCGTGGTGAATACCCCAACGCGCGGTATTGGCGATCGCACGCTGGATGTGGTGCGCCAGACCTCTCGCGACCGTCAGTTGACGCTGTGGCAGGCAACCCGTGAGCTGTTACAGGAAAAAAGCACTGGCCGGGCGAGCCGCCAGCGCGCTGCAACGTTTCCTCGAATTGATTGATGCACTGGCGCAGGAGACGGCGGATCTGCCGCTGCATGTGCAAACTGACCGCGTGGTGAAAGACTCCGGCCTGCGCATGATGTACGAACAGGAAAAAGGCGAGAAAGGTCAGACGCGCATCGAGAACTTAGAGGAACTGGTCACGGCTACACGCCAGTTCAGCTACAACGAAGAAGACGAAGATTTAATGCCGCTGCAGGCTTTTTCTCTCCCACGCTGCGCTGGAAGCGGGCGAAGGGCAGGCGGATACACGGCAGGATGCCGTGCAACTGATGACGCTGCATTCGGCAAAAGGCACTGGAGTTCCCGCAGGTGTTTATCGTCGGGATGGAAGAGGGGATGTTCCCGAGCCAGATGTCGCTGGATGAAGGCGGGCGTCTGGAGGAGGAGCGTCGACTGGCTTATGTGGGCGTCACCCGTGCGATGCAGAAGCTGACGCTCACCTACGCGGAAACCCGTCGTCTGTACGGCAAAGAGGTCTACCATCGTCCGTCGCGCTTTATTGGTGAACTGCCGGAAGAGTGTGTGGAAGAGGTGCGCCTGCGCGCCAGCATCAGCCGCCCGGTCAGCCATCAGCGCATGGGAACACCGGTTGCGCAGAGCGACACCGGTTACAAACTGGGCCAGCGCGTGCGCCACGCCAAGTTTGGCGAAGGTACGGTGGTGAACATGGAAGGCAGCGGCGAGCATAGCCGTTTGCAGGTGGCTTTCCGAGGGGCAGGGCATCAAATGGCTGGTCGCGGCTTATGCGAAGCTCGAAACCGTGTAACTTTCAGAAAAATATCATTATTTTGCAATAATCTGCTAGCCTTATACGCTGAAGGGCAAATATTGCTCTTTCGCGTTTCGTTGCGTGTTGACGCTGCATTTTTGCTGGCGTAACATGCGCGCACGATCACGCTAAGAGGACATTCGCCTTGGACACACCCAGTAGATACTGGCTCAATTTCCTGTTGTTCAGGAACAAGGCTATCTCCTCATGCTGATAGCCTTAGAGGTTGTCAGCGACTCGCTTTGTCCCCGTCGCGCTGAGTCAGGCTGTTTAATGGTCTGAAACCCCTGTCGTTTCTGTGTGCCCTCCGAACTGTCCGATATTTTTTGCATTGGGAGTCCCGGCCATGCTGAGCGCATTTCAACTGGAAAACAATCGTTTAACCCGCCTTGAGGCTGACGAAATCAAACACCTCGCCAGCTCTGTTTGGGTTGATTTGGTCGAGCCGGACGATGAAGAACGTACCCGCGTGCAAACGGAATTGGGCCAGAACCCGGCCACCCGACCTGAACTGGAAGACATCGAGGCGTCGGCGCGTTTTTTTGAAGACGAAGACGGTCTGCACATCCACTCCTTCTTCTTTTTTGAAGACGCGGAAGATCATGCAGGCAACTCAACGGTAGCATTCACCATTCGCGAAGGCCGCCTGTTCACACTGCGTGAACGGGAATTGCCGGCATTTCGCCTCTATCGTATGCGCGCCCGCAGCCGAAATGGTGGACGGCAACGCCTACGAACTGCTGCTGGATCTGTTCGAAACGAAAATCGAACAGCTGGCGGATGAAATCGAAAACATTTACAGCGATCTGGAAAAGCTGAGCCGGGTGATTATGGAAGGCCAGCAGGGCGACGAGTATGACGAAGCGCTTTCAACGCTGGCAGAGCAGGAAGATATCGGCTGGAAGGTCCGCCTCTGTTTGATGGATACCCAACGCGCGCTGAACTTCCTGGTGCGCAAAGCGCGTTTGCCGGCGGGTCAGCTGGAACAGGCCCGCGAGATCCTGCGCGATATCGAATCCCTGCTGCCACACAACGAATCGCTGTTCCAGAAAGTGAACTTCCTGATGCAGGCGGCAATGGGTTTCATCAATATTGAGCAGAACCGCATCATCAAGATCTTCTCGGTGGTTTCCGTCGTATTCCTGCCGCCGACGCTGGTGGCCTCCAGCTACGGGATGAACTTCGAGTTTATGCCGGAACTGCACTGGAGCTTTGGTTACCCCCGGGGCGATTATCTTTATGATCCTCGCCGGACTTGCGCCGTATCTCTACTTTAAACGCCGTAATTGGCTTTAACGATCAAAAAAGGTTCAGCCTGAGCTGAACCTTTTTATTCAGAAGCTCCAGTCTGGATGCCCTTCGTTTTAAAATCGTAGTATTTGTCCGCAAGGCGACTATGGCATTTATCAGATAGCCCAGAAAGCCGACACCGGAAATAACCGCGAGCACAAACACCACAACGTTAAGCACTACGACCAGCAGCGCCTTTTTCCATAAGCCAAGAATAAAGAGATAAATAAACGGAAAGAAAAAGGCGAAGTAGTTCGTGGATACCTTTCTTTTCTGACCGAAAGTCATCCCTTTAAAGGCTTCTTTCCACGCCGGGGAAGGTCCCCCAAAATGCGGGATAACCGTGCTTTTCAAAGAATGCGAAGCGATACTTCCACTTGTCATTCAGCGATGCGTCATTTTGATAATCATAATTGCTGATAGTACTCATTTTCCTCTCCTAAATAGATATCCTGTCTATAGAATTTGTTTGTTTTTTTATCTGGGTCGGCGCCAGCATCAAGAAAAAGAACACCAGGGCCGTCGTAGGCGCAGTAAATTCTCACGCCCAGCAGCATGCAGTCGTCATCGCCTACGTACCCGAGGCCGGCGACAACCAATGAGGCGAAATAAACGAGGATGGACGCAATAACGATATAACGGGCTTTCCCGCCGCTATCACGGCACCGTTGCGCATTGATGTTGATCTTCACCCGGTGTAAATCAGGATGCAGAGCAGTGGCGCAACCGGCACGCTGGCCGGGGCTAAAGAAGGCAAGTAAAAGAGAATATGCAGAAGCAAAAAATAAGGATATATGGCCCACGCATAAGGCACGTTTTGCCAGAAGGCAAAAAATCCTGCGGATCATTTCCAATTCATCCTGAATGGCGTATATGACGAAGGCCGGAAATATAGCATTTCGTCATTTATATTCGATTAAGATAAATCTTAACTCTGAATATTTTGCGTATTTATAGATATCGGGCGGCTCTGTTCCGCCCGTTTAATTTATTATGCCTTTTTGCGAAAACCGCGTTGGGTATAAATGGCATCGACCACAAAGATAGCCAGCGCAATCCAGATAAAGCCAAAGGTCACCATTTTATCTGCACCCGGGTGCTCGCCATAGAACAGTACCGCCAGCAGGAACATTAACGTCGGGCCGATATACTGGAAAAAGCCGAGCGTCGACAGACGCAGACGTGTTGCCGCGCCGGTAAAGCAGAGCAGCGGTACGGTGGTGACGACGCCTGCGGCGATCAGCAACAGATTAAGCGACAGGCTGTTTTGCCCCATGTGACTGGTCGGGCTGTCCGTAATGCCGAACAGCCATATCGCCGCCACAGGCAGCAGCCACAGCGTCTCTACCAGCATGCCGGTTTGCGCGTCGACGGCGATTTTTTTGCGTAGCAAGCCATAGAACGCGAAGCTAAATGCCAGACCCAGCGCAATGACGGGTAACGAACCAAAGGTCCACAGCTGCACCAGCACGCCGATAGCGGCCAGTAACACCGCTAACCATTGCATCCGGCGAAAACGCTCGCCCAAAAACAGCATCCCCAGCAGGATATTCACCAGCGGGTTAATAAAGTAACCCGAGGGCTGGCTTCCAGCATATGGTTGTGGTTCACCGACCAGATAAACAGCAGCCAGTTACCGCCAATCAGCACGGCGGAAAGCGCTAACAACAGGATCTTTTTTCGGGGTGTGCAGCAGGGTTTTAACGCTGTGCCACTGTCGGCTGACACTGATTAACGCCAGCATAAAGAAGAAAGACCAGATAACGCGGTGCGTCAGGATTTCGTCGGCCGGGACATACCAGATCACTTTGAAATAGGCCGGGGCGACACCCCAAATAAAATAGGCGGCGGGGGCGAGTAACACGCCCAGCCGCGTCTGTTTTGCATCCATCAGGAAAACTCTTGGCTGAAATGAACTCTAATGTTACCTGATTTTACCGCCTCACCACCATATAAGTGGCGGTGGCGCTGGCGATATAGAGCTGCTCTTCGTTATGCAGCTCCACGCGAGCCACTGCCACTTTGTTACCTGCGCGCAGTAAACTGCTGCTGGCGGTGAAGCGGTTACCGCGTCCCGGACGCAGGTAATCGACGCGCAAATCGATGGTGCCCATCCGCGATAAGCGCTGGCGCAGCTCCTCTTCGCTGATGGTTTCATGACGCGTCAACGTGCTGCCGACGCACACCGGTGCCCGCAGCGACATCCAGCGCCGAAGCGATAACGCCCCCATGCAAAATGCTCTGCGCCCAGTTACCCACCATCATGGGTTGATTGGTGAAACTCAACTGTGCGTACTCTTTTCATAACGCTCCAGCTCCAGCCCTAACGCCCGGTTAAAAGGCATGTGGTAAACAAAAATCTCACCTACCGTTTTCAGGACTTCTTCCGCTGTGAGAACGACTGACATAATTATCTGATCCGATGAGTTAACAAAATGTTGATAATATGCTCATCGTTTGTTGATTTCCACTTTCAGAACCGATACATGAGCAGTTATTCAATAAATATGTAGAATGCTTTCGGGGGAAGATATTCACGTCAACAATATGTTTTGGGAGCACCACACCAATGCGGACCTCTCTGGGTTGGCTTTTCGCAGTGCTTGCACTGCCATTTACGGTATACGCACAGGAAGCCACGGTAAAGAAGTTCATGATGCACCCCGCCGTGCGCAGCATCATCGCCAATTTATTGCAGGAGCATGACAATCCCTTCACGCTCTATCCGTATGAATCCAACTACGTTATCTACACGGATACCAGCGACCTGAACAAAGAGGCTATCCGATCGTATAACTGGTCAGATAACGCGCGCGCAAAGATGAGGTGAAATTCCAGTTGAGCCTTGCGTTCCCGTTCTGGCGTGGATCCTCGGGCCAAACTCCGTGTTTGGCGGTTCCTATACACAAAAATCCTCGGTGGCAACTTTCGAACAGTTCTGAGTCTTCGCCGTTTCGCGAGACGAACTATGAACCGCAGTTGTTCCTCGGGTTTTGCGACCGATTACGAACTGGCTGGCTGGACCCTGCGTGACGTGGAGTTCGGTTTTAACCATGACTCAAATGGCCGCTCCGACCCGACGTCCCGTAGCTGGAACCGTCTTTACACGCGCCTGATGGCGCAAAATGGCAACTGGCTGGTAGAAGTAAAACCGTGGTATGTGGTGGGGTCAACGGATGATAACCCGGACATCACCAAATATATGGGCTATTACCAGTTGAAAATCGGCTACCAGTTGGGGGATGCGATCCTCAGCGCAAAAGGCCAATATAACTGGAACACCGGCTATGGCGGCGCGGAATGGTTTAAGCTACCCGTCACTAAACACGTGCGCCTTTATACCCGGTGTATAGCGGCTACGGCGAATCGCTGATTGACTATAACTTTAATCAAACGCGTGTTGGCGTAGGCGTGATGCTTAACGATCTGTTTTAAAGCATTGCAGTTTCCGGCGCAGGCGCTGAAAATAGCGCCTGTTTTTATTTCAGGCAGATGGGGTCATTGTGGCGCAGGCGGAAGTATTGAATCAGGAATCGCTGGCTAAACAGGTTTTGCAAGAAACCTTTGGCTACCAGCAGTTCCGCCCGGGCCAGCAGGACATCATCGACACGGTGCTTGGCGGTCGCGACTGCCCGGTGGTGATGCCAACAGGCGGCGGAAAATCGCTGTGCTATCAGATCCCGGCGCTGGTATTGGATGGTCTGACGGTGGTGGTATCACCGCTGATCTCATTGATGAAAGACCGAGGTCGATCAACTCCTTGCCAACGGTGTGGCGGCGGCATGCCTGAATTCGACCCAAAGCCGCGAGCAGCAGTTTGAGGTGCTCGCGGGGTGTCGCAACGGGCACATCCGTTTGTTGTACATCGCCCCCGAACGCCTGATGCTCGACAACTTCCTCGATCAGCTTCGCCAGTGGAACCCGGTATTGCTGGCGGTGGATGAAGCGCACTGTATTTCCCAATGGGGGCACGATTTCCGCCCGGAATACGCTGCGCTGGGCCAGTTGCGCCAGATGCTCCCCGCCGTGCCGTTTATGGCGCTGACCGCCACGGCGGACGACACGACCCGCCGCGATATTGTTAACCTGCTGGGGCTCAACGACCCGCTTATTCCAGGTCAGCAGCTTCGATCGCCCTAACATCCGCTACATGCTGATGGAAAAATTCAAGCCGCTTGATCAGCTCCTGCGCTATGTCCGGAGCAACGCGGCAAATCCGGCATTATTTACTGCAACAGTCGCGCGAAAGTGGAAGACACTGCGGCGCGTCTGCAAAGCCGCGGTTTTAGCGCTGCAGCCTACCATGCGGGTCTGGAGAACGATGTGCGCGCACGCGTGCAGGAGCAGTTCCAGCGCGACGATCTGCAAATCGTGGTGGCGACGGTGGCGTTTGGGATGGGCATCAATAAACCCAACGTCCGTTTTGTGGTGCATTTCGACATTCCGCGCAATATCGAATCCTATTATCAGGAAACAGGCCGCGCCGGGCGTGATGGCCTGCCAGCGGAAGCGATGCTGTTTTACGATCCGGCGGATATGGCGTGGCTGCGTCGTTGCCTCGGAGGAGAAACCCGCCGGGCCGCTACAGGATATTGAACGGCATAAACTTAACGCGATGGGCGCGTTTGCTGAAGCGCAAACCTGCCGCCGTTTGGTGCTGCTGAACTACTTTGGCGAAGGGCGACAGGAGCCGTGCGGCAACTGTGATATTTGCCTCGATCCGCCACGCCAGTACGACGGCTTGCAGGATGCGCAAAAGCGCTGTCGGCGATTTATCGCGTGAACCAGCGCTTTGGGATGGGGTACGTGGTGGAAGTGCTACGCGGCGCCAATAATCAGCGGATCCGCGAAATGGGGCACGACAAATTACCGGTCTACGGGATCGGGCGCGATCATAGCCATGAGCATTGGGTCAGCGTGATCCGCCAGTTGATCCATTTAGGTTTCGCCACGCAGAACATTGCCCAGCACTCTGCGCTGCAACTCACCGAAGCCGCGCGCGCCCGATATTGCGTGCGGACGTGCCGCTGATGCTGGCCGTGCCGCGTATGGCGGCGCTGAAGTCGAAAGTGATGCAAAAAAGCGGCTGTCGGTAATTATGACCGCAAGCTGTTCGCCAAATTACGCAAGTTGCGTAAAGCCATTGCCGATGAAGAAAATATTCCGCCGTATGTTGTGTTCAACGATGCCACGCTGATTGAAATGGCCGAGCAGACGCCGCTGTCGCCCTCGGGAAATGCTCAGCGTGAACGGCGTGGGAACGCGCAAGCTCGAACGTTTCGGCCGGAGTTTATGGCGTTGATCCGCGCGCATGTCGATGGTGAAGAGGAGTAGTCAGCCCGCAGGAAAAGTGCGAGGATAATGACTCACTGAACTATTTTCCCGCGAGTTATCTATGTTGATGCTATTTCTCACCGTTGCGCTGGTGCACATTGTTGCACTGATGAGCCCCGGTCCGGATTTCTTCTTCGTCTCTCAAACTGCCGTAAGCCGCTCGCGCAAAGAAGCGATGATGGGCGTACTCGGTATCACCACCGGTGTCATGGTCTGGGCTGGCGTGGCGCTGCTCGGGCTGAACCTGATCCTCGAAAAAATGGCACCGGCTGCATAACATCATTATGGTGGGCGGCGGCTTGTACCTGTGCTGGATGGGATATCAGATGCTGCGCGGGGCGCTGAAAAAAGAGCAGAAAAGTGGCGATGCGCCGCAGGTTGAACTGGCGGCCAGCGGTCGCAGCTTTATGAAAGGCTTACTCACCAACCTCGCTAACCCGAAAGCGATCATCTATTTTGGTTCGGTGTTTTCGCTGTTTGTCGGCGACAGCGTGGGCGCGGGCGCACGTTGGGGCATCTTTGTGCTGATTGCGCTGGAAACATTCGGTTTACCGTGGTGGCCAGCCTGTTCGCTTTACCGAAAATCCGTCGTGGTTATCAACGCCGGCGAAGTGGATCGACGGTTTTGCCGGTGCGCTGTTCGCCGGTTTCGGCATCCATCTGATCATCTCTCGTTAAGCCCGATTTGCCCGGTTAGCGTCGCGCCACCGGGCATCATCTTCAGGCGTGTCTTGCGGATGCCAGCAGCGCGCCGACCAGCATAAACAGCGAACCAAACACCTTGTTCAGCGCTTTCATTTGATGCGGGCCTTTGATCCATGCCGCAATGCGCTGAGCCAGCGTGGCATAACCAATCATCACAATAATATCCACCACAATGGTCGTCACGCCGAGCACCACATACTGCATCACCTGTGGCTGGTTTGGCACAATAAACTGTGGGAACAGCGCGGCAAGAAACACGATGCTTTTCGGGTTGGTCAGGTTTACAAACACCGCCCGCTTAAACAGACGCCCGCGTGACTGGGTTTGCGCCAGCGTATTGAGATCGATAGCGCCTGCGGCGCGCCATTGCTGGATCCCCAGCCAAATCAGGTACGCCGCACCCGCCCATTTCAACACTTCGAACGCCAGCACTGAACGGGAAAACAACGTTCCCAGACCCACGCCAACCAGCACGATATGAATGCCCAAACCGGTTTGCAGCCCGGCAATGGATGCTGCCGCACCGCGATAGCCATGGCTGATGGAGGTGGTCATGGTGTTGATTGCGCCAGAACCGGGGGACAGGCTCAGGATTAAGGATGTCAGCAGGTAGGCGAACCACCATTCGAAGGTCATGAGAAACTCCCTCGGATGTCTGTTTTTATGCCACAATACGCTATTGTCAGCGGAATTTGCTATTGGTCACAAAAAACGATTTTACATGGCTAACAGGGGCGAAATCCCAATGTTTCGGCAAAAAACGGCATGGGAAACCAGAGAAAAAGCGTTCGCGGCTTTTACCATGGGGCCACTGATGGACTTCTGGCGCTCGCGTGAAGAGGCGGAGTTTACCGGTGTGGATGATGTGCCGGTGCGTTTTGTCCGGTTTCGCGCGCAGGGTAACGATCGCCTGATTGTCGTCTGCCCCGGCCGCATTGAAAGTTATGTGAAGTATGCGGAACTGGCGTACGACCTGTTCCACCTCGGTTTTGATGTGCTGATTCTCGATCACCGCGGTCAGGGGCGTTCCGGGCGAATGCTGCCGGACACGCACCGTGGCCATGTGGTTAATTTTAGCGATTATGTCGATGATTTGGCGGCCTTCTGGGGATCAGGAAGTCGCCAGTGGGTCGTGGCGTAAACGCTATATTCTGGCGCACTCAATGGGTGGTGCTATATCTGAACTCTTTTGCAGCGTTACCCGCAGGCGTGCGATGCCATTGCGCTGTGTGCGCCGATGTTCGGCATTATCATTCGCCTGCCGGAGTGGATGGTGCGCCCCTTGCTCGACTGGGCGGAGAGCTACCGCAGCATCCGCGAGGGCTATGCCATCGGTACCGGAAGCTGGCGCGCGTTGCCCTTCGCCATTAACGTGCTGACGCACAGCCGTGAACGCTACCGGCGCAACCTGCGTTTTTACGCCGATGAGCCGAAGCTCCGCGTTGGCGGGCCGACCCGGCACTGGGTGCGGGAAGGTATTCAGGCGGGTGAGCAGGCGCTGGCGGGCGCGGAAAAGATATCACCCCAACACTGATTGTTCAGGCAGAAGAGGACCATGTGGTGGATAACCGCATGTTACAACGCTTCTGCGACATTCGCGCTGCGGCAGGCCACCCCTGTGAAGGAGGCAAACCGCTTGTCATACAAGGCGCGTACCATGAGATCCTTTTCGAAAGGACGCTATGCGCTCGGTCGCGCTCAACGCCATCGTCGAATTCTTCGACCGGCATAACTGATGACTTATTGAGGTTAAATTTTCTTATGTACCGGTTGTTGCGTCTGATTTAGATGGCACGTTACTCTCCCCCGACCACACACTGTCGCCTTTCGCCAAAGAAACGTTAAAACTGCTGACCGCGCGCGGCGTCAATTTTGTTTTCGCCACCGGCCGCCATCATGTGGATGTCGGGCAGATCCGCGATAATCTGGGCATTAAAGCCTATATGATTACCTCCAATGGCGCGCGTGTGCACGATACCGACGGCCATCTGGTATTTACCCATAATCTGGATCGCGATATTGCCGCCGATCTGTTCGGCGTGGTGCATAACGAACCGGATATTGTGACTAACGTCTACCGCGATGATGAGTGGTTTATGAACCGTCACCGCCCGGATGAGATGCGCTTCTTCAAAGAGGCGGTGTTCCAGTACTCTCTGTATGAACCCGGAATGCTGGAGACCGACGGTATCAGCAAAGTCTTTTCACCTGCGAAAGCCATGAAAAACTGCTGCCGCTGGAGCAGGCGATTAACGCGCGCTGGGGCGATCGCGTGAACGTCAGCTTCTCTACGCTGACCTGTCTGGAAGTGATGGCGGGCGGCGTTTCGAAAGGGCATGCCACCGGAAGCCGTGGCCGGTGCGCTGGGCTACAGCCTGAAAGAGTGCATCGCATTTGGCGATGGCATGAACGATGCCGAAATGCTGTCGATGGCGGGCAAGGCTGCATTATGGGCAATGCCCATCAGCGCCTGAAAGAGCTGCACCCGGAGCTTGAGGTGATCGGCACCAATGCCGATAACGCCGTGCCGAATTATCTGCGCAAGTTGTTCCTCGATTGATTAACATTGGCATGTGGTTATTTGTTAATCACATGTCAACTAAAAACTCAAACTTTGTACAACTGAGTTCGCTACAATGCGTGTTCACTAATCTGAGAGACATTCATTGTGGCGTTACTGATCACCACCACGATCCTGTGGGCCTTTTCCTTTAGCCTGATTGGCGAATACCGGCCGGTCATGTCGACAGCTACTTCTCCGTGCTGATGCGCGTGGGGCTGGCGGCGCTGGTATTTTACCGTTCCTGCGCGCGCGCGGCCATAACCTGAAAACCCTCGGGCTGTATATGCTGGTGGGGGCGCTGCAACTGGGCATTATGTATCTGTTCAGCTTCCGAGGGCGTATCTCTATCTGACCGTGTCTGAATTCCTGCTGTTTACGGTCTTTACACCGCTGTATATCACCCTGATTTACGATCTACTCAGCAAGCGCCGGCTGCGCTGGAGCTACGCGCTGAGCGCCGGGCTGGCGGTGATTGGCGCGGCGATCATCCGCTACGACAAAGTGAGCGATCACTTCTGGGTGGGGCTGATTCTGGTGCAACTGGCGAACATCAGCTTCGCCATCGGCATGGTGGGTTATAAACGCCTGATGGAGACGCGCCCGATGCCGCAGCATAACGCCTTTGCCACCGGTTCTATCTCGGTGCGTTTGTGGTGGCGATTATCGCGTGGTTTGTGATGGGCAACCCGCAGAAGCTACCGACCACGACATTGCAGTGGAGCGTGCTGGCCCTCGGCTGGGCGTGGTGGCGTCCGGGCTGGGTTACTTTATGTGGAACTACGGCGCCACCCGGGTGGACGCCGGGACGCTCGGCATTATGAACAATGTGCACGTTCCCGCCGGGTTATTGGGTGAATCTGGCTATCTGGCAGGAACAGCCGCACTGGCCGAGTTTTATTATGGGTGGTGCGGTGATAATGGCCTCGCTGTGGGTGCATCGGCGTTGGGTCGCTCCGCGCTCCGCACAAACGGCAGATGATCGCAAGCGTGGTTCCGCGCTGAGCGAATAAACGCTTCCGTGATCGGCTGACGCTGCTCGCCATCGCGTACGGCAGCGTACAACCGGCTCCACAATCCTTCACCCGGTCTTGGTCACCACCAGACCGGCGTTCAAAACTTTCCACGACCCAGTGCGGCAGCGCCGCGATCCCCATGCGCGCGGCCACCATCTGAATCAGCAACAATGTGTTATCCACGCTTTTGGAGCGACGGACTGATGCCAGCCGGTTGCAGAAAATGGCGCCAGATATCGAGGCGACTACGCTGTACCGGGTAGATCAGCAGCGTTTCGCCGGCAATATCGTCCGGCGTGATGCGCGCTTTCGTCGCCAGCGGATGCTCCGGCGCCAGTACCAGTCGCACCTCAAAATCAAACATCGGCGAATAGTGCAGGCCGCTGCGCGGCAGGATGTCGGACGTCATCACCAGATCCAACTCGCCCTGTTGCAGCGCAGGCTGCGGATCAAACGTCACGCCGGATTTGAAATCCATCTCAACCTGCGGCCAGTGCTGGCGGAAGTTCTCAAGCGCTGGCGTCAGCCACTGAATACAGCTGTGGCATTCAATAGCGATACGCAGCGTGGTTTGCTGCGGTTCATTGCAGGATTGCAGCGCGCGACTGATTTGCGGCAGCACCTGATTGGCCAGTTGCAGCAGGATCTCGCCCTGTGGCGTAAAGCGTAATGGCTGGCTTTTTACGCACAAAGAGCCGGAAGCCAAGGCGTTGTTCCAGATCGCTGAACTGGTGGGAAAGGGCGGATTGCGTCTGGTGCAGCGTCGCCGCCGCCGCCGCGAGCGACCCGCTGTTCCGTAACGCCTGCAGCGTTTTCAGGTGTTTAATCTCGATCATGAAAGTCCTTCACTCCGGCATGAACAATTTGCGCTTGAGGAATATACAGTACCTTCACAATATAGATGTGTAAACATCTGGACGTCCAAAATCCTTCGTCTTTCGAATTAATGGTGCGTTGTGCTCACGTCCCCCAGTCACTTACTTGAGTAAGCTCGTCTCCCTGAGTTTGCCGCCTTCCCTTAATCCGAAATTCTTTGGATTAACCTATTGAAGAGGCTAAAAATGACAATTCTTAATCACACCCTCGGTTTCCCTCGCGTTGGCCTGCGTCGCGAGTTGAAAAAAGCGCAAGAAAGCTACTGGGCGGGTAACGCCACCCGTGAAGAACTGCTGGCGGTAGGTCGTGAATTGCGCGCCCGCCACTGGGATCAGCAAAAGCCGCTGGCATCGATCTGCTGCCGGTAGGCGACTTCACTGGTACGACCATGTTCTGACCACCAGCCTGCTGTTAGGCAACGTGCCGGCTCGTCATCAGAACAACGACGGTTCTGTTGATATCGACACCCTGTTCCGCATTGGCCGCGGTCGCGCACCCACCGGTGAGCCAGCCGCCGCCGCAGAAATGACCAAATGGTTTAACACCAACTACCACTACATGGTGCCGGAATTCAGTAAAGGCCAGCAGTTCAAACTGACTGGACCCAGTTGCTGGATGAAGTCGATGAAGCACTGGCGCTGGGCCACAAGGTCAAACCTGTACTGCTGGGGCCGGTCACGTATCTGTGGCTGGGCAAAGTTAAAGGTGAACAGTTTGACCGCCTGAGCCTGCTGGCCGACATTCTGCCGGTTTACAAACAGGTGCTCACGGAACTGGCGAAACGCGGTATTGAGTGGGTGCAGATCGATGAACCCGCGCTGGTGCTGGAGCTGCCGCAGGCGTGGCTGGACGCGTTCAAACCGGCTTACGACGCGCTGGCAGGTCAGGTGAAACTGCTGCTGACCACCTACTTTGAAGGCGTGACCCCGAACCTTGATGTCATTACCGCGCTGCCGGTGCAGGGTCTGCATGTCGATCTGGTGCACGGTAACGACAATGTTGCTGAACTGCACACACGTTTGCCGGCAGACTGGCTACTCTCCGCCGGCCTCGAGGTGAATGGACGTAACGTCTGGCGCGCCGATCTGACGGAAAAATACGCGCAAATTAAAGACATTGTCGGCCAACGTGCGCTGTGGGTGGCTTCTTCCTGCTCGTTGCTGCACAGCCCGATCGATCTGAGCGTTGAAACGCGGCTTGATGCAGAAGTGAAGAGCTGGTTTGCCTTTGCCCTGCAAAAATGCCGAGGAGCTGGCGCTGCTGCGCGATGCGCTGAACAGCGGCAACACCGAGCAATTGAATGAATGGAGCGCCCCAATCCGAGGGCGCGTCGCCACTCTACCCGTGTACATAACACGGCGGTGGCCAAACGTCTGGCGGCGATCACCGCGCAGGACAGCCAGCGCGACAACCCGTACGCCGAGCGTGCGCAGGCGCAGCGCCAGCGCTTTAACCTGCCAGCATGGCCGACCACGACCATCGGGTCATTCCCGCAGACTACCGAGATCCGCGGTCTGCGTCTGGATTTCAAACAGGGACGTTTGGACGCGGGCAACTACCGCACCGGCATCGCCGAACATATCAAGCAGGCCATTGTGGAGCAGGAGCGTCTTGGTCTGGATGTGCTGGTGCACGGTGAAGCGGAACGTAACGACATGGTGGAGTACTTTGGCGAGCACCGGACGGTTTTGTCTTCACGCAAAACGGCTGGGTACAGAGCTACGGCTCCCGCTGCGTCAAGCCACCTGTCGTAGATCGGCGACGTGAGCCGCCCGGAAGCGATCACGGTGGAGTGGGCGAAGTATGCGCAGTCACTGACCGACAAACCGGTAAAAGGCATGCTGACCGGTCCGGTTACCATTCTCTGCTGGTCGTTCCCGCGTGAAGACGTGAGCCGCGAAACCATTGCCAAACAGATTGCCCGGCGTTGCGTGACGAAGTGGCGGACCTCGGAAGCGGCGGGCATCGGCATTATTCAGATCGACGAACCGGCACTGCGTGAAGGTTTGCCGCTGCGTCGCAGCGACTGGGATGCGTATCTGGCACCGGGGTGTAGAAGCGTTTCGTATCAACGCCGCCGTTGCGAAAGATGACACGCAGATCCACACCCACATGTGTTACTGCGAGTTCAATGACATCATGGATTCTATTGCGGCGCTGGATGCGGATGTGATTACCATTGAAACCTCGCGTTCTGACATGGAGTTGCTGGAGTCGTTCGAAGAGTTCGAATACCCGAACGAAATCGGACCGGGCGTGTATGACATTCACTCGCCAAACGTGCCAAGCGTGGAGTGGATTGAAGCGCTGTTGCAGAAAGCGGCGCAGCGCATTCCGGCGGAGCGCCTGTGGGTAAACCCGGATTGCGGTCTGAAAACCCGTGGCTGGCCGGAAACGCGCAGCGCGCTGGCTAACATGGTGAAAGCGGCGCAGAACCTGCGCCGTGCCTAAGCCTTCTCGTGTCGCCGGTTATAAAACCGGCGGCGCGTTATCCTCTGTAATGCGCTAACATCCCGTCAGCAACATTTCTGTCAAATTCCCTTGTTTTAATCATCGCAACGAAAACAAAGGGGACGAACCATGAGTAAAAAAATGCGTTGGCGGCACTGTTGCTGGCAATCATGAGCGCATCGGCTTTTGCGAAATCCACGCTGACTCTCTACACCAGCCAACCGACGGAAGATGCGCAGGTTACCGTCAGCGCGTTCGAAAAGCGCACCCGGATACGGAAGTGAAATGGATCCGTGATGGAACCAGCAAACTCATTGCCCGCCTGCAAGCGGAACTCGCCGCCGGAGGCGCAGCGCCAGATGTGCTGTTGATTGCCGAGAGTGTCACCATGGAGTCCCTGAAACAACAACACTTGCTGGCCCCTTATTCTTCGCCGCAGGCTGTGCGGTTCGCTGCGCAACTGTATGATAAAGACGGTTATTACTACGGCACAAAACTGATCACCACCGGCATTGCGTATCACAGCAAAGCCCCGGTCAAACCGACCTCCGGCAGGATCTGCTCAAACCTGAACTGAAAAACATGACCACCTTGCCCAGCCCGCTTTATTCCGGCGCGGCGCAGATTCATCAGGCGACACTGATGACGGATCCCTCGCTGGGTTGGGGCTATTACGAAAAGCTGAAGGAGAATGGCGCCATGCCGCAGAACGGTAACGGCGCGGTGATGAGCGCTATCACCTCCGGCAGCAAAGCGTATGGCGTGCTGGTGGATTACATGGCGATCCGCGAAAAAGCCAAAGGCGCGCCAATTGAGTTTGTGTTCCCGAAGAGGGCGTCAGCATAGTCACCGAGCCGGTTGCGATGCTGAAAGGCGCGAAAAATCCGGAGGGAGCAAAAGCGTTTATCGACTTTGTGCTCTCTGACGAGGGGCAAAAACTGGTGCTGCAACAGGGTTATCTGCCTGCTGATGCCGCACTGCCGGTACCCACCGGTTTCCCGCCGCGAGACAGCATCAAATTAATGCCTTTCGATGCGGCAAAAGCGCTGGCGGATACAGAAGCCAACAAAAAACGGTTTGCCGACCTGTTTGGAAACCGCTAACGGATGACCAGCATGACGCTGCGCCAGAACGCGGGCAGCGGCCCGGGTAAGGGGCTGATAGGACTATTATTGTGCCTTGTCGCCTTGCTCAGCGTATTGCCGAGCCTGCGCTTGCTGCTCTCTGCACTGCTCGACTGGCAACAGGGCAGCGACAGCAGTTTATGGCGCGTGCTGAGCAACCCGGCAACTGGGTTGCGCTCTGGCACAGCGTCTATACCAGCGGGCTGGGCACGCTGCTTTCTCTGCTGCTGGGCGGCCTGTTCGCCTTTGCCTCGGCGTTGACTGACATCCGCATGAAACAGCTGTGGGTGTTCCTGTTTATGCTGCCGATGATGATCCCCCCGCAGGTCACAGCCCTGAGCTGGCTGCAACTGTTTGGGCCGGGGAGCATTTTGCTCAATAGCCTCGGGCTGGCGTCACGGGTTTGGCAGCGCCAATCCGCTCTACTCGGCCGAAGGGATCGCGCTCCTGCTTGGTATTCAGCACGCGCCGCTGGTATTTCTGGCGCTGCGCACGCAGTTGCAATCGTTGCCGAAAGAGCATATTGAAGCTGCGCGTCTACACGGCGCGTCGCTGTGGCGGGTCTTTTCGATATGGTATTGCCCTTGTGCCGCACTGCGCTGTGGGCCGGTGCGGCGATTGCATTTGTCTCTGCGCTGGGGAATTTTGGCATTCCGGCGATGCTGGGGATCCCCATCTCGTATTTTGTGCTGCCTGTGCATATCTACCAGACGCTTTCCAGCTTTGGCCCCTCCATGCTCAATGATGTCGCCGCGCTGTCGGTGCTGATGGGCTGCTTAGCAATAGGGATTGTCACGCTGCAAGGGCATATGCAACGGCGTTATGCTTTGCCGCTGATCGGCATGGCCGGACGGGCGCTCGGTTTTACGCTTGGAAAATGGCGGCTGGTCACGGAAGCTCTGCTGGCGGTGATCTTGTGCGCCATTCTGCTCGCGCCGCTGTTGGCATTGATCGTCACGTCGTTGGTGCCCACGCTGGGCGTGCCGCTGAATAGCGATACGCTGACCTTTGCGGCGGCGCGGTATTTTCGATGTGCAGAGCGCCACCGGCGCGCATTGACCAACAGTCTTTTTTGTCTGTTTCTGCCGCCGTTATGTTGATGCTGTTGAGTTTGCCGCTGGCATGGCTGCTGGTGCGCTACCCCAACCGCGCGCTGCGCTGGCTGCACAGCCTGATCGACATTCCCTATACGCTTCCTCGGCGTGGTGCTGGCGATTGCCTGCATTTTACTGTTCACCCGCCCGTTACCGCTGCTGGATATCAGCCTGAGCGGGACGCTGACGATTATCCTGTTTGCGTATCTTGCCCGCTTTCTGACGGTATGCCTGAAGCCGGTGCACAGCAGCATGTTGCAACTGGATCCGGCCATGGAAGAAGCCGCCAGCTGGCGGGGGCGGACTTCTCTCAGCGGCTGCGCCATATTGTGTTGCCGTTGCTGGCCCCTGCGGCGTTTGCGGGGGCGTTGCTGGTCTTCTTGACCGCTGTAAATGAACTGACCGTGTCGGCGTTGTTATGGAGCGCCGGGAAAGAGACGCTCGGCGTGGTGATTTTTTAATCTTGATGAAAGCGGCAATAAGGTGCTGGCCTCGGCGATTTCTGTGCTGGTTGTGGCGTTGATCGCCTTGGTGATGCTGGCATTGAGCGCGCTTGGCCGCTACTTCCCCCAAAGGAGTGATCCCATGGCAGAACTGAGACTGGAGCGCTTAAGCAAAGTCTTCGGCGGGCAAACCGTGGTGCGGGAATTAACGCTTACCCTTCCGCAGGGGCGTTTACTGCGCTGTTGGGACCGAGCGGTTGCGGCAAAACCACCACGTTGCGCATTCTCGCCGGGCTGGAGCAGCTCAGCGCAGGGCGTTTGCTGTTAGGGGATCGCTTGTTAGCGGATGCCACCACCCATATGCCTCCGGAGCAGCGTGATATGGGGATGGTGTTTCAGTCCTACGCCCTGTGGCCCCATATGACGGTGGCGGAGAATGTCGGCTATCCGTTGAAGCTGCGTAAGGTGCAAGGGGCTGCGCGGCAGAAACAGGTTATGGCGGCGCTGGAGGTGGTTGAGCTTGGCGCGTATGCCGCGCGTTCGCCGCAGGAGCTGAGCGGCGGCCAGCGGCAACGGGTGGCGCTGGCGCGTTGCACCGGTTTCTGAACCGCAGGTGGTGCTGCTGGATGAGCCATTGGCTAACCTCGATCGCCATTTGCGCGCCACCATGGAACAGACGTTCCGTGAGTTTCATCGGCGTACCGGCGCGACCTTTGTCTATGTCACGCACGATCAGGCGGAGGCGATGGCGTTAGCCAGCCATATCGCGGTGATGCATCAGGGTGAACTTAAACAGTGGGGCGCGCCGCAAGCGCTGTATCAGCATCCGCACAATGCCACCGGGTTGCCCGCTTTATCGGCAAGGGCAGCGTACTCTCCCTCGCCACGCCAGCGGGCGTCAGGCAACTGGATAGTGCGTTGTTACATGAGGGCTTTGGCACGGGCGAGCGGCAGCAAGTCCTGATCCGCCCGGAGCATGTGCAGGTGGCTGATGACGGGTTGCGCGTTGAGGTGGAGAGTTGCGTCTATCTGGGCGAGCGTTACATGCTGGATTTGCGCCTGCACGATGGGCAAACGCTGAGTGCGTTTCATCATTCGCCGCTGTCTTTGCAACAGACGGTACACGTTCGTCTGACCCGAGGGCTGGCGTCTGGAGGCGGCGTAACGTGTCGCCTCCAGCGCGATAACGTTATTTTTACCGTACTGCGCGAACCACGCCAGCATCCGCTGCCAGCCATCTTTTGCTGACTCTTCGTGATAACTCGGGCGGTAATCGGCGTTAAAGGCATGCCCCGCATCGGGGTAAACCACGATTTCCGCATTGGCGTTGGCAGCACGCAGGGCCCTGGCGCATGGTTTCCACAGTGTCGACTGGGATCCCGGTATCTTGCGCACCATACAGGCCCAGTACGGGCGCGCGCTGGAGTTCGGTTGCGATATCCACCGGATGGTTCGGCGAGTTCAGCGATTTCTCCCCCACCAGTTTGCCATACCGGGCGACCGCCGCTTTCAGTTGCGGGTTATGCGCCGCGTACAGCCGCGATGCGCCCGCCCCAGCAAAAAGCCGGTGACCAGCAATTGGTGAGCGTTACCGCCGTTGCGCGCCGCCCAACTGGCAACATGATCGAGATCGGCCAGCACCTGCGCATCCGGCACTTTGCTGACCAGACCGCTGAGCAGCGTTGGCACATCGGGAAAATCATTGGCGTCGCCCGGCGGAAATAGAGTTCCGGCGCAATGGCGAGGTAGCCCTCCAGCGCGAGACGGCGACAGATATCGCGAATATGCTCATGCACGCCAAAGATCTCCTGCACCACAATCACGATGGGCGGGAGCGCGTCCGCATGTTTTGGACGCGCGTGGAAAGCGGGCATGTTTTCGCCCGGGTCGGAATTGACGTTTCGCTTGCGATTAAGGCGTCTTCCGGCGTATGTACGATGGTTGAAGCGTGAGGTGAAGCTGCAGGTGCAAAGCCCGGCTGTTTATCCGTTGTCATGGCATTCTCCATACCCTTTATTAGCGCTTCAATAACTATAGACGGGAAGGCCTGTCGCGCGCGCAAATCACCCCGCTATAGACTATCTTTGCTGCTGAGTTGTCGGATGTAACATGTTAATGTGATCAATATCACTTTTTTATGGGAAATAATGTGCAAACATTTTCATTCTCGGTGATGCCAGTCACGAAATTAGGCGTATGCCTTCTGTAAAGTAGCTTTTTACCTCTTCCGATAAAACCGACCACAGAGGAGTCTGTTATGTCCAAGTCTGATGTTTTTCATCCTCGGCCTCACCAAAAACGATTTACAAGGGGCTACGCTGGCTATCGTCCCCCGGCGATCCGGAGCGTGTGGAAAAGATCGCCGCGCTGATGGAAAAGCCGGTCAAACTGGCATCGCATCGCGAATTTACCAGCTGGCGCGCTGAGCTCGACGGCAAACCGGTAATCGTGTGCTCCACCGGTATCGGCGGCCCGTCAACCTCTATTGCGGTGGAAGAACTGGCGCAGCTCGGTATCCGTACTTTCTTACGCGTGGGCACAACGGGCGCTATTCAGCCGCATATCAACGTCGGCGATGTGCTGATCACCACCGCTTCCGTGCGTCTTGACGGCGCCAGCCTGCACTTTGCGCCAATGGAGTACCCGGCTGTTGCTGACTTCGCATGCACCACTGCACTGGTGGCAGCGGCGGAGGCTATTGGCGCGACCAAACACATTGGCGTGACGGCCTCTTCCGACACGTTCTACCCGGGCCGGGGAGCGTTACGACACGTTCTCTGGTCGCGTAGTGAACCGCTTTAAAGGTTCGATGGAAGAGTGGCAGTCAATGGGCGTGATGAACTATGAAATGGAATCCGCCACGCTGCTGACCATGTGTTCCAGCCAGGGGTTGCGCGCGCCGGGATGGTTGCCGGGGTGATCGTTAACCGCACCCAGCAGGAGATCCCGAACGCCGAAACCATGAAGCAAACGGAAAGCCACGCGGTGAAAATCGTTGTGGAAGCGGCGCGCCGTCTTCTGTAATTCTCCTTCCTGCTTTTAAAGGCCGACACGTTCGGCCTTTTCTTTTGCGTACCTCCTCGCAGGAAAAGCCCTTCCAAACTGGACGTTTATACAGCACAATCCCCCGACTGTATTGATGAGCAATCAGGGGGCGTGGTGGAGACTTCAATCATCGTTATGGCGGCGTTAGCGCTGGTGGTCGGCTGGCTGGCGGCGAGCTGGCGTGGGGCGCAACAGCAGGCGGAGCTCCTCGCCGGGCAGCGCGATCTCTTTGGCGAACTTAGTGCCGCGCGCCAGCAGGTCGCTCAAAGCGAGCACTGGCGCAACGAGTGTGAACTGCTGAATAACGAGCTACGTAGCCTGCAGCACATCAACAGTTCGCTGGAGGCTGACCTGCGCGAAGTCACCACCCGACTGGAGTCGACCCAACTGCACGCGGAAGAGAAACTGCGCCAGATGCACAGCAGTGAGCAGCGCCTGACCGAACAGTTTGAAAACCTCGCCAACCGTATTTTTGAACAGAGCAACCGTCGCGTGGATGAACAGAACCGTCAGAGTCTCAACGGCCTGCTGTCACCGCTGCGTGAGCAGCTTGACGGTTTTCGTCGCCGGTGCAGGAGAGCTTTGGCCGAAGCGCGGGAGCGCCACACGCTGGCCCACGAAATCCGCAATCTTCAGCAGCTCAATGCGCAGATGGCGCAGGAAGCCATCAACCTGACCCGGGCCTTAAAAGGCGATAACAAAACGCAGGGAAACTGGGGTGAGGTGGTGTTAACGCGGGTGCTGGAGGCTTCCGGTCTGCGTGAAGGTTATGAATACCAAACGCAGGTCAGCATTGAAAATGACAGCCGGGCGCGTATGCAACCGGATGTGATTGTCCGTTTACCGCAGGGTAAAGATGTGGTGATTGACGCCAAAATGACGCTGGTGGCCTATGAGCGTTATTTCCAATGCCGACGATGAATTTACCCGCGAAGGCGCGTTGCAGGAGCATATCGCGTCGGTGCGTAATCATATTAGCCTGCTGGGGCGCAAAGATTATCAGCAGCTACCCGGCCTGCGCAGCCTCGACTATGTGTTGATGTTTATTCCGGTTGAGCCCGCGTTTCTGATTGCGCTCGACAGACAGCCCGAACTGATTACCGAGGCGTTAAAAAATAACATTATGCTGGTCAGCCCGACCACGCTGCTGGTGGCGCTGCGCACTGTCGCTAATCTGTGGCGTTATGAGCATCAGAGCCGCAATGCGCAACAGATTGCCGAGCGGGCGAGCCGTCTGTATGACAAAATGCGGCTGTTCGTTGACGACATGTCCTCGATTGGTCAAAGCACCGGATAAAGCGCAGGATAACTACCGTCAGGCGATGAAAAGCTCAGCGGAGGGCGCGGCAATCTGCTGGCACAGGCTGAAGCATTTCGTGGTCTGGGGGTGGAGATCAAACGCGAGATTAATCCGGAATTAGCGGCGGAAGCGCAGGCGCAGGATGAGGAATCCCGGCTGCGAGCGGGCCGGACGCGTTAAACGATCATAATGAAGACAACATATTAGATGCGGCAATAGCGGGCGACGCACCAGCGGGCAGCGCATCGTCGGGTGGTTGAATCGTAGGGCAATCGCGCCCAATCTGTTACACTTCACGAACAAATTCTTCCAATAGCGGGCACTGAGATGGTGGAAGATTCAAAAGAGACGACGCACTTTGGTTTTCAGACCGTCGCCAAAGAGAATAAAGCCGAGATGGTGGCGCATGTTTTCCATTCGGTGGCGTCAAAATATGACGTAATGAACGATTTGATGTCGATGGGCATCCACCGTTTATGGAAGCGTTTTACGATTGATTGCAGCGGCGTTCGCCGTGGGCAAAAGTCCTCGACCGGCCGGTGGTACGGGCGACCTGACCGCTAAATTCTCCCGTCTGGTGGGCGAAACGGGGCAGGTTATCCCTGGCGGATATCAACGACTCGATGCTGAAAATGGGGCGCGAAAAACTGCGCAACATCGGCGTGATCGGCAACGTTGACTATGTGCAGGCGAATGCCGAAGCGCTGCCGTTCCCGGACAACACCTTTGACTGCATCACCATCTCTTTCGGCCTGCGTAACGTGACCGAAAAGAAAAAAGCGCTGCGCTCTATGTTTCGCGTGCTTAAGCCCGGCGGTCGTCTGCTGGTGCTGGAGTTTTCCAAACCGATTATTGAGCCGCTGAGCAAAGCCTACGACGCCTACTCCTTCCATGTGCTGCCGCGTATTGGCCAGCTTGTCGCCAGCGACGCTGAAAGTTATCGCTACCTTGCTGAATCCATCCGTATGCATCCCGATCAGGAAACCCTGAAAGCGATGATGCAGGATGCGGGTTTCGAGAACGTCGATTATTACAATATGACCGCCGGTATCGTTGCCTTGCACCGTGGCTACAAATTCTGACAGGAGTGCGTATGCCCTTTAAGCCCATGGTGAACGCTGGCATTGAGCGCGCGCTGAATACGTTTCTCTACCGTGAAGGCGCGCTGAAACCGGCGCGTCAGCGTTTGCACGGCAAGGTATTGCGTATTGTGGTGCAGGAATTTTCCTCGCCGTTTGTGCTGGTGTTCAGCGAACGGCAGGTGGATGTCCTCGGCGTGTGGGAAGGCGAAGCTGATTGCTCCGTTATCACGCATCTGCAGGTGCTGCCAAAGCTGCGTAATCGCCAGCAACTGACCGCGCTTATCCGCAGCGGCGAGCTGGAAGTGCAGGGCGATATCCAGGTCGTGCAAAACCCGGTGTCGCTGCTGGATCTTGCCGAATTTGATCCTGCGGAAGTGCTGGCCCCGTGGACTGGGTGATATTGCCGCGGAGGGTATCGGTAAAATTCTGCGCGGCGGCGCGCGTTTTCTTCGTCAGGGTTTTCAGCGCCAGCAGCGTTATGTCTCAGAAGTTCTTACGGAAGAGTGGCGTGTCGCGCCGTGCGCGCTGGAAGTTGCCACCGGTTTGCGGAAGAGACGTCGGCCACCGAACGTGCGGTGGATGCGTTGACGAAACGCACCGGATAAACTGGAGGGCAAATGACGCCGGAGAACTACGGCGCCTCTATTTCATCATCCAGACCTTTTAAGTTACGGGCTTGATGAGCTTATCCCTAAAATGCGCATTACCCTGCCGCTGCGACTCTGGCGACGGATGCTGTTCTGGATGCCGAACCGGCACAAAGATAAAGCCCTTGGGGAACGCCTGCGTCTGGCCTTGCAGGAGCTGGGTCCGGTATGGATTAAATTTGGGCAAATGTTATCTACCCGCCGCGATTTATTTCCCCCGCTGATTGCCGACCAACTGGCGATGTTGCAGGATCGCGTTGCGCCTTTTGATGGTCATCTCGCAAAACGCCAGATCGAGCAGTCAATGGGCGGGATACCAATTCAAACTGGTTTGACGACTTTGAGGTCACGCCGCTGGCGTCCGCGTCGATTGCGCAAGTACATACCGCGCGCCTGAAAGAAAGCGGTAAAGAGGTGGTGATCAAAGTTATCCGCCCGGATATCCTGCCGGTGATTAAAGCCGATCTGAAGCTGATCTATCGCCCTCGGCGGGCTGGGTGCCTCGCTTATTGCCGGATGGTCGTCGTCTGCGCCCGCGTGAAGTGGTGCGCGAGTACGAAAAGACGTTGATCGATGAACTGGATCTGCTGCGTGAAGCGGCGAACACTA
Source organism: Enterobacter sp. EA-1 (assembly GCA_002886105.1). GTDB lineage: Bacteria > Pseudomonadota > Gammaproteobacteria > Enterobacterales > Enterobacteriaceae. The sequence goes on along the minus strand of CP025776.1, from coordinate 4,908,291 downwards.
TCCAGCTGCGGCGTAATTTTGAAAACAGCCCGATGCTCTATGTGCCGGAGATTTACTCCGATTATTGCAGCCAGAACATGCTGGTAATGGAGCGCATCTACGGTATCCCGGTGTCCGATATTGCGGCGCTGGAAAAGAACGGCACCAATCTCAAATTGCTGGCGGAACGTGGTGTTCAGGTGTTTTTCACCCAGTTTTCCGTGACAGCTTCTTTCATGCAGACATGCACCCCGGCAATATTTTCGTCAGCTACGCGCATCCGGAAGATCCGCAATATATCGGCATTGACTGCGGTATTGTGGGTTCACTGAATAAAGAAGATAAGCGCTATCTGGCGGAGAACTTTATCGCCTTCTTCAATCGTGATTACCGCAAAGTCGCTGAACTGCATGTGGATTCTGGTTGGGTTCCGCCGGATACCAACGTTGAAGAGTTTGAGTTCGCGATTCGTACCGTTTGTGAACCTATCTTTGAAAAGCCGCTGGCGGAAATCTCGTTCGGTCACGTGTTGCTTAATCTGTTTAATACTGCCCGGCGTTTTAATATGGAAGTGCAGCCACAACTGGTGCTGCTGCAGAAGACGCTGCTTTATGTGGAAGGCGTAGGCCGTCAGCTATACCCTCAGTTGGATCTGTGGAAGACAGCGAAACCTTTCCTCGAATCGTGGATCAAAGATCAGGTAGGCATTCCTGCGTTGATCAAAGCCTTTAAAAGAAAAAAGGACCGTTCTGGATCGAGAAAATGCCGGAACTTCCTGAACTGATCTACAACGGTTTGCAGCACGGTAAGCATTTACAGCGCAGCGTTGATAAAATCGCCAGCGAACTGCAAACCAACCATATCAGGCAGGGGCAGTCACGCTATCTGTTCGCGATTGGTGCGACATTGCTGTTAAGTGGAACGCTGTTGCTGATTAATCGACCAGACTGGGGACTTCATCCTTTATGGTTAATGGCGGGCGGTGCAGCCGCCTCGGCTGTTGGGCTGGCGCAAAACGCGTTGACGGTGACGGCGCTCGCGAGAGGCAGGGTATACATGCAGCCCAGTGGGATAATGTATACTGGGGCCTGTTTTTAACATCATCTCTTACAGAGGACTGTGTATGGGTGGTATCAGTATTGGGCAGTTATTGATTATTGCGGTCATCGTCGTACTGCTGTTTGGTACGAAAAGCTCGGTTCTATCGGTTCCGATCTTGGTAAGTCGATCAAAGGCTTTAAAAAAGCCATGAGCGACGATGACAAAGACGATAAGCAGGATCAATCCGCACAGGATGCAGATTTCACGGCGAAGTCTCTCTCTGAAAAGCCAGAGGACGCCAAAAAAGACGAAAAACGTCACGACAAAGAGCAGGTGTAACCCGTGTTCGATATAGGTTTTGGCGAACTGTTACTCGTATTTATAGTCGGTCTGGTGGTGCTGGGCCCGCAGAGATTGCCCGTGGCGGTGCGTACGGTGGCAAGCTGGATCCGCACATTACGCTCGCTGGCGACCACCGTGCAGAACGAACTGACGCAGGAACTGAAGCTGCAGGAATTCGCGGAAAGCCTGAAAAAGGTAGAGAAAGCGAGCCCTCGGAAAACCTGACACCGGAGTTAAAAGAGTCCATGGATGAACTGCGTCAGGCGGCAGAATCGATGAAGCGCTCTTATAGCGTTAACGATCCTGAAAAAAGCGAGTGACGAAGCGCATACTATTCATCATCCGGTCGCGAAAGATAATGCCGCGCAGCATGAAGGCGTAACGCCTGCCGTCGCTGAACATCAGGCCAGCTCTCCGCAGCAAGCGCCCGACGAACAGGACGCGCAAAAGCGGCGGTGGCGAAAACGGCGGTGAAAGAGGCTGCGCCGGTTTCTGACTCTCCTTCTTCTTCAAGTGATAAATCCTGAACATGGCTGTAGATGATACCCAACCGCTGATCGCCCATCTTATTGAGCTGCGTAAGCGCCTGTTGAACTGCATTATTGCCGTTATTGTGATTTTCCTCGCGCTGGTTTACTTCGCGAACGATATCTATCAACTGGTTTCCGCACCGCTGATCAAACAGATGCCGATGGGCGCGACCATGATCGCCACCGATGTGGCATCGCCGTTTTTTACGCCGATCAAACTGACGTTTATGGTCTCTTTGATCCTCTCCGCACCGGTGATTTTGTATCAGGTCTGGGCGTTTGTTGCGCCTGCACTGTATAAGCATGAACGCCGGCTGATCGTGCCGTTGCTGATCCTCCAGCCTCGCTGCTGTTTTACATTGGCATGGCATTCGCCTATTTCGTGGTGTTTCCACTGGCGTTTGGCTTCCTGACGCACACGGCGCCGGAAGGCGTGCTGGTTTCGACTGACATTGCGAGTTACCTCAATTTCGTCATGGCGCTGTTTATGGCGTTTGGCGTGTCGTTTGAGGTACCGGTTGCTATTGTGCTGCTGTGCTGGATGGGGGTAACGACCCCGGCCGATCTGCGGCAAAAACGCCCGTACGTGCTGGTCGGCGCTTTTGTCGTGGGGATGCTGCTGACCCCACCGGACGTCTTCTCGCAAACGCTGCTGGCAATACCGATGTACTGCCTGTTTGAAGTTGGGGTCTTTTTTGCACGCTTCTATGTTGGTAAGCGCCGCATACCTGATGAAGAAAGCGAAACAGAAACCAGTGAAGAGTATTACCAGCCGCCCGTCAGGGCGGTTGTTGCATGGGGATACGCATGTTCGACATTGGAGTGAACCTGACCAGTTCACAGTTTGCCAAAGACCGGGATGAAACCGTAGGGCGCGCGCAGGCGGCGGGGCTGGTGGGAATGCTGATCACCGGCACTAACCTGCATGAAAGTCAGCAAGCGCAACAACTGGCAAAGCGTTATCGTCACTGCTGGTCCACCGCCGGGGTGCATCCGCATGACAGCAGTGGCTGGACAGCGGAAACTGCCGATGCCATTCGTCAGCTTGCGGTATTACCTGAGGTGGTTGCTATTGGTGAATGTGGGCTGGATTTTAACCGCAATTTTTCCACGCCGCAGGAGCAGGAACACGCTTTTACCGCGCAGCTTGCACTGGCCGCTGAACTGGCGATGCCGGTGTTTTTGCATTGCCGCGATGCGCATCAACGCTTCCTGATGCTGCTGGAGCCGTGGCTCGACAAGACCGGCGCGGTATTGCATTGTTTTACTGGTACGGCGCAGGAAGCGCAGGATTGTCTGGCGCGTGGGATGTGCACCGGGCATTACCGGCTGGGTGTGCGATGAGCGCCGTGGGCTGGAGCTGCGCGATGTATTGCCGTTGATCCCCGCTGAGCGATTGTTTATTGAAACCGATGCGCCGTATTTGCTGCCGCGGGATCTCAAGCCCAAACCGGCGTCACGGCGCAATGAGCCCGCCCTGCTGGGGCACATTCTTTCCACCGTGGCCGGGCTGCGCGGCGAAGATATTCGCTGGCTGGAGGCGGTAACGGATAACAATGTGAAGCGGCTCTTTGGCGTTGATTTTTAAGCCGGTGTCAGGCTTTGCGAAAGTCCGTGTTTTTGACGCTTTGCAGCACTTGCTTGTTGAGCAGATGCAGTAACAGCATCGAGCGGGCCTCGCCGTCCGGCTCTTTAAAGATTGCCTGTAAACCTTCGAGCGCGCCTTCGGTGATGACCACATCATCGCCGGGGTACGGTGTATCCGGGTCGGTCACCCCTTCTGGCTGGTAGACCGCAAGCTGGTGGATCACCGACGAAGGCACTTTGCCGGGTTCATGCCGAAGCGGACAAAGTGGCTGACGCCGCGTGTGGCATTGATGGTTGTGGTATGGATCACTTCGGGGATCAAATTCCACAAACAGATAGTTGGGGAACAGGGGTTCATTGACCATCGTCCGCTTGCCGCGAACGATTTTTTCCAGCGCGATCATGGGCGTCAGACAGCCCACCGCCTGACGTTCAAGATGTTCTCGGGCGCGCTGAAGCTGGCCTCGTTTGCAATACAGTAAATACCGGGATCGCATAATGATTCTTTTCCTTAAGTTCGGGCGCAAGAATACCAAAACAGCGGCCTGATGGCTAAGTTGATTATAACGTGTGGCATAAAACGTCGTTATAATTCACGCCGATTTAACAAAAATACAGCAACCACGGCGAACACCGTATAATGGAGCGCTGACCCGGAGGCGATAATACACCGCATGAAATACAATGACCTACGCGACTTTCTGACACTGCTCGAACAGCAGGGCGAACTGAAGCGCATTACGCTTCCGGTTGATCCTTACCTTGAAATGACAGAAATTGCCGATCGCACGCTGCGTGCCGGTGGGCCTGCATTGCTGTTTGAAAATCCGAAAGGTTATACGATGCCGGTGTTGTGCAACCTGTTTGGTACGCCGCGTCGTGTTGCGTTGGGCATGGGGCAGGATGATGTCAGCGCCCTGCGGGAAGTCGGCAAACTGCTAGCGTTCCTGAAAGAGCCTGAACCGCCAAAAGGTTTCCGCGATCTCTTCGATAAGCTTCCCCAGTTCAAACAAGTCCTGAATATGCCCACTAAGCGCCTGCGTGGCGCGCCCTGTCAGCAAAAGTATTGCAGGGTGACGACGTCGACCTGACAAAATACCGATTATGCAGTGCTGGCCGGAAGATGCCGCACCGCTGATTACACCGGGGGTTGACGGTGACGCGCGGTCCGCATAAAGAGCGGCAAAACCCCGGGCATTTATCGTCAGCAATTAATCGGTAAAAACAAACTGATCATGCGCTGGCTCTCCCACCGCGGCGGCGCGCTTGATTTTCAGGAGTGGCAGGCGGCGCACCCGGGTGAGCGTTTCCCGGTTGCTGTGGCGCTGGGCGCCGACCCGGCGACCATTCTCGGCGCGGTGACGCCCGTGCCGGATACGCTGTCTGAATATGCTTTTGCCGGGCTGTTGCGCGGCACGAAGACCGAAGTCGTGAAATGCATCTCGAACGAGCTTGAAGTGCCCGCCAGTGCGGAAATTGTGCTGGAAGGCTATATTGAGCCCTGGTGAGATGGCGGCGGAAGGTCCATATGGCGATCACACCGGCTATTACAACGAAGTGGATAACTTCCCGGTGTTTACGGTTACGCATATTACCCGCCGCGAAGATGCGATTTATCACTCCACTTATACCGGACGGCCGCCGGATGAGCCTGCCGTACTGGGCGTGGCGCTGAACGAAGTGTTCGTGCCGATCCTGCAAAAACAGTTCCCGGAAATCGTTGATTTTTATCTGCCGCCGGAAGGGTGTTCATACCGCGGCGGTGGTCACGATGAAGAAGCAGTACGCGGGCCATGCGAAACGCGTCATGATGGGTGTCTGGTCATTCTTGCGCCAGTTTATGTACACCAAGTTTGTGATTGTGTGCGATGACGATGTTAATGCCCGCGACTGGAATGATGTTATCTGGGCGATTACCACCCGTATGGATCCCGCCCGGGATACTGTGCTGGTGGAAAACACGCCGATCGACTACTGGATTTTGCCTCGCCGGTTTCCGGCCTTGGCTCAAAAATGGGACTGGATGCCACCAATAAATGGCCCGGCGAAACCCAGCGCGAATGGGGACATCCTATCAAGAAGGACCCCGACGTGACGGCGAGAATCGACGCCATCTGGGATGAACTGGCCATACTAAATGCCGAAAAATAGACCCGACAGAGAGAGCGCATGACAACCTTAAGCTGTAAAGTGACCTCGGTAGATGCCATCACTGATACCGTATATCGCGTCCGTTTAGTGCCGGAAGCGGCGTTTTCTTCCGCGCTGGCCAGTACTTGATGGTAGTGATGGATGAGCGAGATAAGCGCCCCCTTCTCGATGGCCTCCACGCCGGATCAGCATGACTTTATCGAACTGCATATTGGCGCGTCCGAGTTAAATCTCTATGCCATGGCGGTAATGGATCGCATCCTGAAAGATCGCGAAATCGTGATCGATATTCCGCACGGCGATGCGGCTGCGTGATGACGAAGATCGTCCGATGGTTCTGATTGCAGGCGGCACCGGGTTCTCTTATGTGCGTTCTATTTTACTGACGTCACTGGCGAAAATCCGAACCGCGACATCACCATTTACTGGGGCGGTCGCGAAGAAAAACACCTGTACGATTTGGCTGAGCTGGAAGCGTTAACCGTGACGCACCCGAATCTGCGCGTGGTGCCGGTCGTTGAGCAACCGCCTGAAGCGTGGCGCGGTCGTTCCGGAACGGTACTGGCGGCAGTACTGCAGGATTTTGGCTCGCTCGCAGAGCACGATATCTATATTGCCGGACGTTTTGAGATGGCGAAAATCGCCCGGGATCTGTTCTGCAATGAGCGTGGTGCGCGTGAAGATCGCCTGTTTGGCGATGCGTTTGCCTTTATCTGATCTGTCTTCGCCATTGTCGCCGCAGCGGCGTTGGCTGTGTTGCGGGTAACGGTAATAAAAAACCCGCCCCTGACAGGCGGGAAGAACGGCAACTAAATTTTCTTTCTTCGCATTTACCATGCCGGATAAGAGGCTTGCGCCGCCTTCCGGCATGGTCGTGATGACACAATCTGCGGTTATACGCGTTCAAACACGGTAGCGATCCCCTGACCCAGACCGATACACATCGTCGCCAGACCAAACTGGGCGTCTTTGCGTTCCATCAGGTTCAGCAACGTCGTGCTGATGCGTGTACCCGAGCAGCCCAGCGGGTGTCCGAGTGCGATAGCACCGCCATTGAGGTTAATCTTCTCGTCGATCTGCTCCATCAGCCCTGCAGTCTTTAATGCACGGCAGGATCTGCGCAGCAAACGCTTCGTTCATCTCAAACAGGTCGATATCGCTGGTCGCCAGTCCGGCCTTTTTCAACGCCAGTTTGGACGCCGGAACCGGGCCATAACCCATAATCGACGGATCGCAGCCGACCACCGCCATTGAACGTATGCGGGCGCGTGGCGTCAGCCCCAGCCTCACGGGCGCGGCTTTCACTCATCACCAGCATCGCCGAGGCGCCATCCGACAACGCAGAAGATGTACCGGCGGTTACCGTACCGCTCACCGGATCAAAGGCAGGGCGTAAGGTAGAAAGGGCTTCAACGGTGGTTTCCGGGCGGATCACTTCGTCATAGTTAAACTGCTTCCAGCACGCCATCTGCGTCATGGCCTCCGGTCGGGATGATCTCCGTTTTGAACGCTCCGGATTGCGTGGCAGCCCGGTGCGCGGGCATGAGAGCGGGCGGCGAAGGCATCCTGCATTTCACGGCTGATACCGTGCATACGAGACAGCATTTCGGCGGTTAGCCCCATCATGCCTGCGGCTTTCGCCACGTTACGGCTCATGCCGGTGGAAATCCACACCGTGGCTCATCGGGACGTGCCCCATATGTTCAACACCGCCGACCGTGTGCACACCTGTGCATCGCCCGTCATGATCATGCGGGCGGCATCATGTAACGCCTGCATTGATGATCCACAGAGCCGGTTAACGGTGACGGCCGGGACCGAATGCGGGATTTCCGCCAGCAGCGCGGCATTACGGGCAATATTGAAACCCTGCTCCAGCGTTTGTTGCACGCAGCCCCAGTAAATATCATCGATAGCGGTGGCATCCAGCGCCGGGTTACGCGCCAGCAGGCTACGCATCAAGTGGGCGGAGAGATCTTCAGCGCGTACGTTGCGGAATGCGCCGCCTTTTGAACGGCCCATCGGGGTACGAATCGCATCGACAATGACAACCTGTTCCATTGTGACTCCTTAAGCCGTCTTCAGCTCGCCCACCGGGCGCGCAGGTTCAACTGTGGGGTAATAAGGCTCGTTGTGGCGCGCTTTTTTCGCGCAGCCCTGCCGGGACTTCATACAGCGGCCCGAGGTGCTGATATTGCTGCGCCATGTCGAGATATTTCGCGCTGCCGATCGTATCCAGCCAGCGGAACGCGCCGCCATGGAACGGCGGGAAGCCGAGCCCGTATACCAGCGCCATATCGGCTTCGGCCGGGCTGGCGATAATGCCCTCTTCAAGGCAGCGCACCACTTCGTTCACCATCGGGATCATCATGCGGGCGATAATGTCGTCGTCGCTGAAATCCTGTCGGCCTTTGCTGATCTCCGCCAGCAGGGTATCCACCCCGGCGTCTTCTTCTTTCTTCGGCTTGCCTTTGCTGTCTTCTTTATAGCGCCAGAAGCCGATGCCGTTTTTCTGCCCATAGCGGCTGGCGTCAAACAGCGCGTCGATCGCATCGCGGTAATCTTTCTGCATACGCTGCGGGGAAACCGGCCGCCATCACCGCCCTGGGCGTGATGCGCGGTATCAATACCGACCACGTCCAGCAGATAGGCCGGGCCCATCGGCCAGCCGAACTGTTTTTCCATCACTTTGTCGACTTTGCGGAAGTCCGCGCCGTCGCGCAGTAACTGGCTAAAACCGGCGAAATAAGGGAACAGCACGCGGTTAACAAAGAAACCGGGGCAGTCATTGACCACAATCGGGGTTTTGCCCATTTTGCTGGCCCATGCCACCACTTTGGCGATGGTCTCATCCGCGGTTTTTTTCACCGCGGATCACCTCGACCAGCGGCATGCGGTGCACCGGGTTAAAGAAGTGCATACCGCAGAAGTTTTCCGGGCGTTTTAGCACGCTTGCCAGTTCACTGATGGGAATGGTGGAGGTGTTCGACGCCAGCACGGTATCCGGGCGCACCTCGGTCTTCGGTTTCCGCTAATACCGCTTTTTTTCACTTTCGGGTTTTCAACAACCGCTTCCACCACCACATCGGCACGCTCAAAACCGGCATACGCCAGAGTTGGCTGGATGGTTGAAATCACCCCCGCCAGTTTCAGACCGTCGATCTTGCCGCGCTCAAGCTGTTTATTCAGCAATTTACCCGCTTCGCTCATGCCGAGTGCAAGCGACCTCTCATTGATATCTTTCATCAGCACCGGCACGCCTTTCCACGCGGACTGATAGGCAATGCCGCCGCCCATGATGCCTGCGCCAAGTACCGCCGCCTGTTTGGGCGTTTCAACATTTTGGTCAGTTTCTTCGCCTGACCTTTAACATATTGGTCATTAAGGAAAATACCGACCAGTGCACGAGCTTCGTTGGTATGAGCCAGCGGAACAAAGCTCTGGTTTTCCAGTTTCAGCGCCTCATCACGGCCAAATTTTGCAGCGGCTTCAATGGTTTTTACCGCCGTAATGGGGGCCGGATAGTGTTTGCCAGCGGTTTGCATCACCATGCCTTTGGCAATGGTAAAGCTCATGGTGGCTTCAATTTTGCTGAGTTTCAGCGGTTCCAGCTTCGGCTGACGTTTGGCTCTCCAGTCGAGATCGCCATTAATCGCGGCGCAGAACGGCTACTGCTCCGTCACGCAGTTTCTCCGGCTTCACGATGCCATCTACCGGTGCCAATCTTCAGTGCCTCTTCAGCACCGACATCTTTACCGGCAGCAATAATTTCTAACGCGCTATCTGCACCGAGCAGGCGCGGCATGCGGACGGAACCGCCAAAACCCGGCATGATCCCCAGTTTGGTTTCCGGCAGACCGATGCGCAGGTCCGGCGTCGCGAGGCGATAGTCAGTCGCCAGCACGCATTCGCACCCGCCGCCCAGCGCATAGCCATTAACGGCGGAAAGCGTGGGCACTGGCAAATCTTCCAGCCGGTTAAAGACGCTATTGGCAAAATGCAGCCACTGGCTTAATTGCTCTGCTGGCACCCGAGGAATAGCGAAAGGAATTCGGTGATATCCGCGCCAACGATAAAGGCCGCTTTTTTCGGAACGCAGCAGCAGCCCTTTTAAATCTGATTGCTTTTCCAGCACGTCCAGCGCTTCGCCGAGGCTGGCGACGGTAGCGGTATCAAGCTTATTCACTGAACCGGGAGCATCGAACACCAGTTCGGCGATGCCATCTTCCAGCCAGTTGAGGTACAGGTTATTGCCTTTGTAGAGCATGTCAGTCTCCTGAATCCAGCAAGGGATCTGGTCATACCAGATGAAACGGAGTGTGGTTTTTATGTTAACGAAATGCAAATAACTCATTAAATAATTGCTGGCGTGATCACGCTCGGTGGAAATCACCCAGCCGGAAGCAGGTGTGCTAAGATGCGAACGCTTGAGGTCATAAAAAACAGAAGGAATAACGATGGACTCACTGGCGGCACTTTATAAAAATCATATTGTTACGCTACAGGAACGCACCCGTGATGTACTGGCGCGCTTCAAGCTCGACGCGTTGCTTATTCACTCCGGCGAGCTGTTTAACGTCTTTCTCGACGACCATCCTTATCCGTTTAAAGTGAATCCCCAGTTTAAGGCACCGGGTTCCGGTCACACAGGTGCCGAACTGCTGGCTGCTGGTCGATGGCGTGAATAAGCCGAAGCTGTGGTTCTATCTGCCGGTGGATTACTGGCATAACGTGGAACCCTTGCCAACCTCCTTCTGGACCGAAGAAGTCGATGTGATTGCGCTGCCGAAAGCCGATGGCATCGGCAGCTTGCTGCCTGCGGCGCGCGGCAACATTGCTTACATAGGGCCGGTGGCGGAGCGTGCACTGGGTCTGGATATCGCAGCCAGCAATATCAACCCGAAAGGGGTGATTGATTACCTGCATTATTACCGCGCCTACAAAACCGATTATGAACTGGCGTGTATGCGTGAAGCGCAGAAGACCGCTGTCATTGGTCACCGTGCCGCGCATGAAGCTTTCCAGTCCGGGATGAGCGAGTTTGATATCAACTGGCGTATCTGACCGCGACCGGTCACCGCGACACCGATGTGCCGTACAGCAATATTGTGGCGCTGAACGAACACGCCGCTGTGCTGCATTACACCCGGCTCGATCACCGCGCACCGGCGGAAATGCGCAGCTTCCTGCTGGATGCCGGCGCAGAGTACAACGGCTATGCTGCGGATTTGACGCGTACCTCGGGCGGCGAACAGCGACACGGAGTATGCGCAACTGGTCAAAGACGTTAACGAAGAGCAACTGGCGCTGATTGCCACCATGAAAGCGGGCGTCAATTACGCCGACTACCATGTTCAGTTCCATCAGCGCATCGCCAAATTGCTGCGCCGTCATCACATCATCACTGATATCAGCGAAGAGGCGATGGTGGAGCAGGACATCACCGGGCCGTTTATGCCGCATGGTATCGGTCATCCGCTTGGTTTGCAGGTGCACGATGTCGCGGGCTTTATGCAGGATGACACCGGCACGCATCTGGCTGCGCCGTCGAAGTATCCTTACCTGCGCTGCACCCGCGTGATGCAGCCGCGTATGGTGGTGACCATTGAACCGGGTCTCTATTTTATTGAATCTCTGCTGGCGCCATGGCGTGAAGGCCCGCTCAGCAAGCACTTTAACTGGCAAAAATCGATGCATTGAAACCGTTTGGCGGCATTCGTATCGAAGATAATGTGGTTATCCACGAAAATAACATCGAAAACATGACGCGGGATCTGAAGCTGGCGTAATGGAGAGCTGGCTGATACCGGCTGCGCCGGTCACCTTTAGCGAGGAGATCAAAAAAGCCGTTTTATTACGCTGTTGGCGCATACCGATGGCGTTGAGGCGGCGAAGGCGTTTGTCGATGCTGTCCGGGTGCTGCACCCGGACGCGCGTCATCATTGTGTGGCGTGGGTTGCGGGGCCGCCGGATGATTCACAGCAGTTAGGGTTTTCTGACGATGGCGAACCGGCGGGCACGGCTGGTAAACCGATGCTCGCCCAGTTAATGGGCAGCGGCGTCGGCGAAATCACAGCGGTGGTGGTGCGTTATTATGGCGGTGTCTTGCTGGGGACCGGTGGCCTCGGGTAAAAGCTTACGGCGGTGGTGTGCAACAAGCGCTGAACCAGCTTACGACCATCCGCAAAATGCCGTTAACCGAATATACTTTGTGGTGTGATTACGCACAGCTGGCCGGAGTCGAAACGCTGCTTGGGCAATTTGAGGGGAAAATTGTCGCAAGCGAGTATCAGGCTTCCGTGCATCTGCGGGTGGCGCTTCCTCACAGCAGACTGGAGGCGTTTTCGGCAAGGCTTGCTGATTTTAGCCGTGGCGCATTGCAATTGTTAAAAACTGAAGAATAATCCCCTCCTGATTTTCTGAACACCTAAGGAAGCGGCAGAGATGCATTTTCGCGCCATAACCCGAATCGTTGGACTGCTGGTCATCCTCTTTTCCGGAACGATGATCTTACGGACTGGTAGCCCTTATTTACCGCGACGGTGCGGGGCGTGCATTTACCCAGACCTTTTTTGTGGCGTTGATGATTGGCTCCATACTGTGGTGGCCTAATCGTCGCGAGAAAGGGGAACTGAAATCCCGTGAAGGTTTCCTGATCGTCGTGCTGTTCTGGACGGTGTTGGGAAGCGTGGGGGCGTTGCCGTTTGTCTTTTCTGAAAGCCCCAGCCTGACGGTAACAGACGCGTTTTTGAATCCTTCTCTGGCCTGACGACAGGAGCAACAACGCTGGTCGGCTGGATTCGCTGCCGCATGCCATCCTCTTCTATCGGCAGATGTTGCAGTGGTTTGGTGGGATGGGGATCATCGTGCTGGCCGTTGCGATACTGCCGATCCTCGGCGTTGGGGGGGATGCAGCTCTATCGGGCCGAAATGCCGTACGTTGAAAGACAATAAAATGCGCCCGCGGATCGCCGAAACGGCTAAGACCCTGTGGCTTATCTATGTCTTGCTGACAATCGCCTGCGCGGTGGCGCTGTGGTTTGCCGGGATGCCAGCCTTTGATGCTATCGGACATAGCTTTGCAACGATTGCCATTGGCGGTTTCTCCACTCACGATGCCAGCGTTGGCTATTTTAACAGTCCCACTATTAATACCATCATCGCCATCTTCTTACTGATCTCCGGCTGTAACTACGGCCTGCACTTCTCTTTGCTCAGCGGGCGCAGCCTGAAAGTTTACTGGCGCGATCCCGAATTCAGGATGTTTATCGGCGTACAGTTGACGCTGGTGGTGATTTGCACGGTAGTGCTGTGGTTCCACGATGTTTATAACTCGGCGGTGACCACCCTTAATCAGGCCTTTTTCCAGGTTGTCTCCATGGCGACCACCGCCGGATTCACCACCGACAGCATTGCGCGCTGGCCATTGTTCCTGCCGGTGCTATTGCTGTGCTCCGCTTTCATTGGCGGCTGTGCCGGTTCGACGGGGGGCGGGTTGAAGGTGATCCGTATTCTGTTGCTGTTTAAACAGGGGAACCGTGAATTGAAGCGCACGGTGCATCCAAATGCGGTTTACAGCATTAAGCTCGGTAACCGTGCGTTGCCGGAACGTATTCTGGAAGCCGTGTGGGGGTTTTTTCTCTGCTTACGCGCTGGTGTTTATTGTCAGCATGCTGGCGATCATTGCCACCGGGGTGGATGATTTCTCTGCTTTTGCTTCGGTCGTGGCAACGCTGAACAACCTTGGGCCGGGACTGGTGTTGTCGCGGATAACTTTGCCAGTATGAATCCGGTGGCGAAGTGGATCCTGATTGCGAATATGTTATTTGGTCGTCTGGAGGTCTTCACGCTGTTAGTGCTGTTTACCCCCACTTTCTGGCGTGAGTAAGGAGCCTTACGTGAAAACATTGATTCTCTTTTCCACCCGGGATGGGCAAACCCGGGAAATTGCCTCTTACATTGCTTCCGAGTTGAATGAGATCGGCACCGATACCGATGTGGTGAATTTGAACCGTGCGGAAGAGATAGACTGGGATCAGTATGAGCGGGTAGTGATTGGCGCGTCGATTCGCTATGGACACTATCATCCGGCGCTGGAACGTTTTGTGAAAAAACATCTACAGAGACTGAATGCACTGCCGAGCGCGTTCTATTCCGTTAACCTCGTCGCCCGCAAACCCGAGAAAAGCTCGCCGCAGACCAATAGCTACACCCGCAAGTTTTTACTCGCGTCGCCATGGCAACCGGATGAGTGCGCTGTGTTTGCCGGCGCGCTGCGTTATCCGCGTTATCGCTGGTATGACCGTCTGATGATCCAACTGATTATGAAGATGACCGGCGGCGAAACCAATCCGACGAAAGAAGTTGTGTACACGGACTGGCAGCAAGTCGCGAGTTTTGCTCGCGAAATCGCTCACTTAAACCGCAAATCGTCCGTTTAACCGGCGTTGCGACGGAAAAATAAGCGAACGAAAACTTTTTTGAAATTTATGCTTGTCAGCCGGAATTAACTCCCTATAATGCGCCTCCACTGACACGGCACAACGGCAAACACACCGGCCTGTCAGGCGAAGAAATCTGAAAATATTCAGTTGACTTCGCAGCGGGAAAGCGTAATATGCACACCCCGCGCCGCAGTGAAAACGCAGCGGCACTGCTCTTTAACAATTTATCAGACAATCTGTGTGGGCACTCAAAGTGACATGGATTCTTAACGTCTCAGGACGCTAAATGAATACCAAGTCTCACGAGTGAACACGTAATTCAATACGAAGTTTAATTCCGATGAGCATCAAACTTTTAAATTGAAGAGTTTGATCATGGCTCAGATTGAACGCTGGCGGCAGGCCTAACACATGCAAGTCGGACGGTAGCACAGAGGAGCTTGCTCCTTGGGTGACGAGTGGCGGACGGGTGAGTAATGTCTGGGAAACTGCCTGATGGAGGGGGGATAACTACTGGAAACGGTAGCTAATACCGCATAACGTCGCAAGACCAAAGAGGGGACCTTCGGGCCTCTTGCCATCAGATGTGCCCAGATGGGATTAGCTAGTAGGTGGGGTAACGGCTCACCTAGGCGACGATCCCCTAGCTGGTCTGAGAGGATGACCAGCCACACTGGAACTGAGACACGGTCCAGACTCCTACGGGAGGCAGCAGTGGGGAATATTGCACAATGGGCGCAAGCCTGATGCAGCCATGCCGCGTGTATGAAGAAGGCCTTCGGGTTGTAAAGTACTTTCAGCGGGGAGGAAGGTGTTGTGGTTAATAACCACAGCAATTGACGTTACCCGCAGAAGAAGCACCGGCTAACTCCGTGCCAGCAGCCGCGGTAATACGGAGGGTGCAAGCGTTAATCGGAATTACTGGGCGTAAAGCGCACGCAGGCGGTCTGTCAAGTCGGATGTGAAATCCCCGGGCTCAACCCGGGAACTGCATTCGAAACTGGCAGGCTGGAGTCTCGTAGAGGGAGGTAGAATTCCGAGGTGTAGCGGTGAAATGCGTAGAGATCTGGAGGAATACCGGTGGCGAAGGCGGCCTCCTCGGACGAAGACTGACGCTCAGGTGCGAAAGCGTGGGGAGCAAACAGGATTAGATACCCTCGGGTAGTCCACGCTGTAAACGATGTCGATTTGGAGGTTGTGCCCTTGAGGCGTGGCTTCCGGAGCTAACGCGTTAAATCGACCGCACGGGGAGTACGGCCGCAAGGTTAAAACTCAAATGAATTGACGGGGGCCCGCACAAGCGGTGGAGCATGTGGTTTAATTCGATGCAACGCGAAGAACCTTACCCGGTCTTGACATCCACAGAAGTTTCCAGAGATGGGAATGTGCCTTCGGGAACTGTGAGACAGGTGCTGCATGGCTGTCGTCAGCTCGTGTTGTGAAATGTTGGGTTAAGTCCCGCAACGAGCGCAACCCTTATCCTTTGTTGCCAGCGGTCCGGCCGGGAACTCCAAAGGAGACTGCCAGTGATAAGCTGGAGGAAGGTGGGGATGACGTCAAGTCATCATGGCCCTTACGAGGGCTACACACGTGCTACAATGGCGCATACAAAGAGAAGCGACCTCGCGAGAGCAAGCGGACCTCATAAAGTGCGTCGTAGTCCGGATTGAGTCTGCAACTCGACTCCATGAAGTCGGAATCGCTAGTAATCGTGGATCAGAATGCCACGGTGAATACGTTCCCGGGCCTTGTACACACCGCCCGTCACACCATGGGAGTGGGTTGCAAAAGAAGTAGGTAGCTTAACCTTCGGGAGGGCGCTTACCACTTTGTGATTCATGACTGGGGTGAAGTCGTAACAAGGTAACCGTAGGGGAACCTGCGGTTGGATCACCTCCTTACCTTAAAGAACCTGCCTTTGCAGTGCTCACACAGATTGTCTGATGAAAAACGGGCAGTAAAAAAATCTCTGCAGGCTTGTAGCTCAGGTGGTTAGAGCGCACCCCTGATAAGGGTGAGGTCGGTGGTTCAAGTCCACTCAGGCCTACCAAATTTCTGCTGATACTGCGTTGCGGCGACACTCTACCAGTATGCTTCGTGTCACCACGCCTTGTCTCAACTGAAATTAAGGTTACAGAGACCACGATGGGGCTATAGCTCAGCTGGGAGAGCGCCTGCTTTGCACGCAGGAGGTCTGCGGTTCGATCCCGCATAGCTCCACCATCTTTTACTGTCTGAACCAAGAAAACTTCAGAGTACACATTCTGTGTGTGCTGCGAAGTTTTGCTCTTTAAAAATCTGGATCAAGCTGAGAATTGAAACACAGAACAGTGCGAACTGTTCTGCGAGTCTCAAATTTTCACAACTGATGAATCGCAAGAAACATCTTCGGGTTGTGAGGTTAAGCGACCAAGCGTACACGGTGGATGCCCGGCAGTCAGAGGCGATGAAGGACGTGCTAATCTGCGAAAAGCGCCGGTAAGGTGATATGAACCGTTATAACCGGCGATGTCCGAATGGGGAAACCCAGTGTGACTCGTCACACTATCATTAACTGAATCCATAGGTTAATGAGGCGAACCGGGGGAACTGGAAACATCTAAGTACCCCGAGGAAAAGAAATCAACCGAGATTCCCCCCAGTAGCGGCGAGCGAACGGGGAGGAGCCCAGAGCCAGAATCAGCTTGTGTGTTAGTGGAAGCGTCTGGAAAGTCGCGCGATACAGGGTGACAGCCCCGTACACAAAAATGCACAGGTTGTGAGCTCGATGAGTAGGGCGGGACACGTGGTATCCTGTCTGAATATGGGGGGACCATCCTCCAAGGCTAAATACTCCTGACTGACCGATAGTGAACCAGTACCGTGAGGGAAAGGCGAAAAGAACCCCGGCGAGGGGGAGTGAAAAAGAACCTGAAACCGTGTACGTACAAGCAGTGGGAGCACCCTGTGGGGTGTGACTGCGTACCTTTGTATAATGGGTCAGCGACTTATATTCTGTAGCAAGGTTAACCGAATAGGGGGAGCCGAAGGAAACCGAGTCTTAACTGGGCGTTAAGTTGCAGGGTATGACCCGAAACCCGGTGATCTAGCCATGGGCAGGTTGAAGGTTGGGTAACACTAACTGGAGGACCGAACCGACTAATGTTGAAAAATTAGCGGATGACTTGTGGCTGGGGGTGAAAGGCCAATCAAACCGGGAGATAGCTGGTTCTCCCCGAAAGCTATTTAGGTAGCGCCTCGTGAATTCATCTCCGGGGTAGAGCACTGTTTCGGCTAGGGGGCCATCCCGGCTTACCAACCCGATGCAAACTGCGAATACCGGAGAATGTTATCACGGGAGACACACGGCGGGTGCTAACGTCCGTCGTGAAGAGGGAAACAACCCAGACCGCCAGCTAAGGTCCCAAAGTCATGGTTAAGTGGGAAACGATGTGGGAAGGCCCAGACAGCCGTGGGGATGTTGGCTTAGAAGCAGCCATCATTTAAAGAAAGCGTAATAGCTCACTGGTCGAGTCGGCCTGCGCGGAAGATGTAACGGGGCTAAACCATGCACCGAAGCTGCGGCAGCGACACTGTGTGTTGTTGGGTAGGGGAGCGTTCTGTAAGCCTGCGAAGGTGTGCTGTGAGGCATGCTGGAGGTATCAGAAGTGCGAATGCTGACATAAGTAACGATAAAGCGGGTGAAAAGCCCGCTCGCCGGAAGACCAAGGGTTCCTGTCCAACGTTAATCGGGGCAGGGTGAGTCGACCCTAAGGCGAGGCCGAAAGGCGTAGTCGATGGGAAACAGGTTAATATTCCTGTACTTGGTGTTACTGCGAAGGGGGGGACGGAGAAGGCTATGTCATCCGGGCGACGGTTGTCCCGGTTTAAGCGTGCAGGTGTGTGCTCCGGGCAAATCCGGAACACTTTAACACTGAGGCGTGATGACGAGGCACTACGGTGCTGAAGTGACAAATGCCCTGCTTCCGGAAAAGCCTCTAAGCATCAGGTAACACGAAATCGTACCCCAAACCGACACAGGTGGTCAGGTAGAGAATACCAAGGCGCTTGAGAGAACTCGGGTGAAGGAACTAGGCAAAATGGTGCCGTAACTTCGGGAGAAGGCACGCTGATGCGTAGGTGAAGTGACTTGCTCACGGAGCTGAAATCAGTCGAAGATACCAGCTGGCTGCAACTGTTTATTAAAAACACAGCACTGTGCAAACACGAAAGTGGACGTATACGGTGTGACGCCTGCCCGGTGCCGGAAGGTTAATTGATGGGGTTATCCGTAAGGAGAAGCTCTTGATCGAAGCCCCGGTAAACGGCGGCCGTAACTATAACGGTCCTAAGGTAGCGAAATTCCTTGTCGGGTAAGTTCCGACCTGCACGAATGGCGTAATGATGGCGGGCTGTCTCACCCGAGACTCAGTGAAATTGAACTCGCTGTGAAGATGCAGTGTACCCGCGGCAAGACGGAAAGACCCCGTGAACCTTTACTATAGCTTGACACTGAACATTGAGCCTTGATGTGTAGGATAGGTGGGAGGCTTTGAAGCGTGGACGCCAGTCTGCGTGGAGCCAACCTTGAAATACCACCCTTTAATGTTTGATGTTCTAACGTGGACCCGTAACCCGGGTTGCGGACAGTGTCTGGTGGGTAGTTTGACTGGGGCGGTCTCCTCCTAAAGCGTAACGGAGGAGCACGAAGGTCAGCTAATCCACTGGTCGGACATCAGGAGGTTAGTGCAATGGCATAAGCTGGCTTGACTGCGAGCGTGACGGCGCGAGCAGGTGCGAAAAGCAGGTCATAGTGATCCGGTGGTTCTGAATGGAAGGGCCATCGCTCAACGGATAAAAGGTACTCCGGGGATAACAGGCTGATACCGCCCAAGAGTTCATATCGACGGCGGTGTTTGGCACCTCGATGTCGGCTCATCACATCCTCCGGGGCTGAAGTAGGTCCCAAGGGTATGGCTGTTCGCCATTTAAAGTGGTACGCGAGCTGGGTTTAGAACGTCGTGAGACAGTTCGGTCCCTATCTGCCGTGGGCGCTGGAGAATTGAGGGGGGCTGCTCCTAGTACGAGAGGACCGGAGTGGACGCATCACTGGTGTTCGGGTTGTCATGCCAATGGCACTGCCCGGTAGCTAAATGCGGAAGAGATAAGTGCTGAAAGCATCTAAGCACGAAACTTGCCCCGAGATGAGTTCTCCTGAGACTTTAAGTCTCCTGGAAGGAACGTTGAAGACGACGACGTTGATAGGCCGGGTGTGTAAGCGCAGCGATGCGTTGAAACTAACCGGTACTAATGAACCGTGAGGCTTAACCTTACAACGCCGAAGATGTTTTGGCGTGAGAGACGCAAGAAGTAAGCTTGATAACAGATTAGCGGAAACGAAAGATTTTACGCTGAGGCAAGGCGGCAAGCGAAGAAAAGGAAGGAGCATACGAGGGTATGTGACTGACTTTACGAGAGCGGCCAACGCAGCATCAGGGTAAAATCTTTCGTTCACTTTGGCGGCACCAGCGCGGTGGTCCCACCTGACCCCATGCCGAACTCAGAAGTGAAACGCCGTAGCGCCGATGGTAGTGTGGGGTCTCCCCATGCGAGAGTAGGGAACTGCCGAGGGCATCAAACACGAAGAACCCTGACCTTACGGTCAGGGTTTTTCTTTAGCCTTCCAAACACCACAAGCGCTTACTCTCCGGATACGGTAAACTAGCTGTGTTTTTGCATCAGGATTGCGCCAATGAATCACTCCCTTAAGCCCTCGGAATACCTTCGGTATTGATCGTAATGCTCACCGGATTGTTTGCGTCGAAAATACGCCGCAACTGCTGGAAGCCCTGGCAAACCGCCGTACAAAACCAGCAACCCGTATTGATCACGGGTGAAGGTAGCAATGTGCTATTTCTACAAGACTTTGCCGGGACGGTCATTATCAACCGTATTCGGGGCATAGAGGTCCACGAAGAGGACGATGCATGGCTGCTTCATGTTGGTGCCGGGGAGAACTGGCATCACCTCGTGCAATTTACCCTCAGCAACGGGATGCACGGCTCGGAGAATTTAGCGCTGATCCTGGCTGTGCAGGCTCATCCCCAATCCAGAATATTGGCGCATATGGCGTTGAGCTACAGCGTGTCTGCAACTATGTTGATTGCATCAACCTCAGCAGCGGCGAGTCGCAGCGTTTGAGTGCACAAGCGTGCCGTTTTGGCTACCGTGACAGTATCTTTAAACACGAGTATCAGGATGGCTATGCCATCACTGCAGTGGGACTGCGTTTACCAAAAACTGGCAACCTGTGCTGACTTACGGCGATTTAACACGTCTTGATCCGGCGACTGTAACGGCACAACAGGTTTTCGATGCGGTGTGCCATATGCGCATGAGTAAACTGCCCGATCCGAAAGTGCACGGTAATGCTGGCAGTTTCTTTAAAAACCCGGTGGTGACGGCAGAGCAAGCCAATAGCTTATTAGAGGCGTTCCCGAATGCTCCCCATTATCCTCAGGCTGATGGTTCCGTAAAACTGGCCGCAGGCTGGCTTATTGACCAATGCCAGTTGAAGGGGACCGCCGTGAAAGGGCCGCGATCCATCATTTGCAGGCGTTGGTGCTGATCAATACGGGTCTGGCAACCAGTGAGGATGTTATCCAGCTTGCGCACCGGGTGCGTCAGCGTGTGGGAAACAAATTCAACGTCTGGCTGGAACCAGAGGTCCGTTTTATTGGTTGTGCCGGTGAGGTGAATGCGGTGGAGGCGATTGCGTGAAGGACAATACGATCCCATTAACATTGATTTCTATTTTAGCAGATGGTGAATTCCATTCGGGTGAACAACTTGGCGAACGTTTGGGCATGAGCCGCGCAGCGATAAATAAACATATTCAGACGCTGCGTGACTGGGGAGTTGATGTTTTCACTGTCACGGTAAAGGCTATAGCCTCCCGGAGCCTATCCAGCTATTAGATGAAACCATGATCAGCAGCCAGATTAAGCAGGGCAAGGTTGCTGTTCTGCCAGTAATTGATTCAACAAACCAGTATTTGCTGGATCGCCTCAGTGAACTCGATTCCGGTGATGCTTGTGTGGCGGAGTACCAACAGGCCGGGCGAGGGCGTCGCGGTCGAAAATGGGTCTCTCCCTTCGGTGCAAATCTCTATATCTCGATGTACTGGCGTTTAGAACAGGGACCGGCCGCTGCTATCGGTTTAAGCCCTCGGTGATCGGAATTGTGATGGCTGAAGTTTTACACGATCTGGGTGCTGATAAGGTACGGGTTAAATGGCCTAACGATCTCTATCTTCAGGATCGCAAACTTGCGGGTATTCTCGTCGAACTGACAGGGAAAACCGGCGATGCAGCACAAATTGTCATCGGTGCCGGGGTCAACCCTTTGGTGATGCGTAAAGTACAAGCTGAAGACATCAGTCAGGGCTGGATTAATCTGCAGGAAGCTGGTGTGCACATTGATCGTAACAAGCTTGCTGCACGTTTAATTACAGAGCTGCGTGATGCACTGCAGATGTTTGAGCAAGAAGGGCTGGCTCCTTTTCTTCCTCGCTGGGAGAAACTGGATAATTTTATCCACCGACCGGTGAAATTGATTATCGGTGAGAAAGAGATCTACGGTATTTCGCGCGGAATTGATGTCGGGGTGCCCTGTTACTTGAACAAGATGGCGTAATTAAACCTCGGATGGGAGGCGAAATATCGCTGCGCAGTGCGGAATAATAATCAAAGGGGAGCGCTGATGCTCCCCCTTACTGTTTATTTTCGCAGGCGAACTTGTTCAACAGCATGATTCGCGCTCTTGGTCATAATCAGACTGGCGCGCTCGCGTGTAGGCAGAATGTTTTCTTTAAGATTTAAACCGTTAATCTCTTTCCACAGCGACATTGCAACTTCTATTGCTTCAGCCTCGGACAACTTCGCATAGTTATGGAAATAAGAATCAGGGTTGGTAAAAGCGCCTTCACGGAACTTCAGGAAACGGTTGATATACCGCGGGTCTGTAATAGATCCTCTGGTGCATCAACATAAATAGAAAAAATCTACGAAGTCTGAAACAAATACATGGTGCGGATCATGAGGATAATCCATACCACTTTGTAAAACATTCAACCCTTCAAGAATAAGAATATCAGGATGCGTGACCGTTTTGTCACCATCCGGGATCACATCATAAATCAGGTGCGAATAAACGGGGGCCGTAACGTCGGTAACCCCGGATTTAATATCGGAAACGAACTGCGAGGGCGATGCATATCATAGGATTGCGGGAAGCCTTTTTCTTCATCAAACCGCGATCTTTCAACACTGGTTGGGGTGCAGAAAGCCGTCAGTAGTAATTAACTCTACCCGACGATGCTCGGGCCAACGGCTGAGTAACGCCTGTAATACACGGGCGGTGGTGCTTTTTCCCAACCGCAACGCTACCTGCGATGCTGATGATATAGGGAATGCGCTGACCGTTCGTGCCCAGAAATTGTTCCAGCACGGCTTGTCGACGCAGGTTTGAACTGATGTAGAAATTGAGTAAACGGGAAAGTGGAAGATAAATTTCGGCAACTTCTTCCAGAGAAAGGTCTTCATTAATGCCTTTTAACCTTGCGATTTCGCCCTCAGTCAATGTCATTGGCACGGAATCACGAAGTGCAGCCCACTGGCTGCGATTAAACTGTAAGTAAGGCGTCATTAACGTTTGCTCTTTTTTACTCATAAGCTTTTATCTGCCCACATTACCACTGGCACGTATGCTTCCGGCGCGCTGCGAGAGAGCGTCTCTTAAGGTAACGCGATGGCTCGACGTTATTGGAAATAAGTTGGATCAATGGGCAGGAGGTTAACACCAGATGACAGGGAATAATATGAAAAATCGCGTCTGCGTGATGCTTTACGCGGAAAGCATCACGCTATTCACATTAGCTGGCAATAGATCGAACTGTCTGATTTACCGCAAATAAGCGTTTAAAATAAATCGCAGCAGGGTGGTAGTACCCGTCGGCGGAACAGAGATAATCCGGCATTTCCCGAGGCAGCGATATCCCTGCGAGCGGTAAAACGCTTCTGCCCCTGAGCCTGCACGCACTTCCAGTGATAAAACCCCACGTTGACGAGCGCAGGCGCTTTTCTCAAGTTCAGCAAGCAGCTTTTTGCCAACACCTTTACGCCGGGCGCGCCGGTGAACCAGCAGCAATTTAATGGTACCGCGATTAAGCGCTTCAGGCTGCATGTTTAGCGCCGGGGCTGATACACCCCACCACGCCTTGCTCATCCCCGGCTATCCAGATTAAGCGCTCGCCTTTTGAAGCTCGTCACGCAGGCGATAGAAGTTACTCTCTGCTTCACTCGGTGGCTGGTCGCACGCTGATATCCCACAGAGGCTCCACCTTGCAGCGTATCCAACAGCAAGTCGGCAAGTTCCGGGCAATAGACTGGCAAGGTGGCTGCGTTTAACAGGACAATTTTCATCATTGTGCCTCCGTTATGGGTGATATCCCGGAGATGCAATAAGTGATCCAATTCACATTTTCACCTCTGGCTTTGTCTGAACGGCTGAAATGCGCCACTTATCTGCACCACAACAACGCAATTGCACCGCAGTAAGGCCTGACAGGATGACGATGAAAGGGGTAAGAAAAGCGGGAATACTGACTAACAGGGGGGCGAAAAACGGTGGGTTTTTTCTACTGGGTTGCATGAATTTACAGCATTTTGTCGAGTGGTCGTGCAAAATGTGAGCGATAGAACGGTTTGTGCAATTTTTTTGTTGCATCAATCCCTCTGTCTCCCTAGAATGCGCGCTACTTGATGCCGACTTAGCTCAGTAGGTAGAGCAACTGACTTGTAATCAGTAGGTCACCAGTTCGATTCCGGTAGTCGGCACCATCAAGTCCGGTGGGGTTCCCGAGCGGCCAAAGGGAGCAGACTGTAAATCTGCCGTCACAGACTTCGAAGGTTCGAATCCTTCCCCCACCACCATTTTCGGTTACGCTAAAACGTAACCTGAGTTGGTGTCAGTAAGCGAATCAACTCCAAAGGGAGAGTTTCTTCTCCCGATAATACAGAAAGCACTGGGTAGCCGAGTTTCAGGATGCGGGCATCGTATAATGGCTATTACCTCAGCCTTCCAAGCTGATGATGCGGGTTCGATTCCCGCTGCCCGCTCCAGACGTGCTGATATGGCTCAGTTGGTAGAGCGCACCCTTGGTAAGGGTGAGGTCCCCAGTTCGACTCTGGGTATCAGCACCACTTCACTTCTCTCCCTCCCCCGGTTTCTCTTCTGTTATTTAGCATTCAACAAGTCGGGCATGTTGCACCGGGTTGATGTGGTGATATCACCGATTTATCCGTGTCTTAGAGGGACAATCGATGTCTAAAGAAAAGTTTGAACGTACAAAACCGCACGTTAACGTCGGTACTATCGGCCACGTTGACCATGGTAAAACAACGCTGACTGCTGCAATCACTACCGTTCTGGCAAAACCTACGGTGGTAACGCTCGCGCATTCGATCAGATCGATAACGCGCCGGAAGAAAAAGCTCGTGGTATCACCATCAACACCTCTCACGTTGAATATGACACCCCGACTCGCCACTACGCACACGTAGACTGCCCGGGCCACGCCGACTATGTTAAAAAACATACGATCACCGGTGCTGCTCAGATGGACGGCGCGATCTCGGTAGTCGCTGCGACTGACGGCCCGATGCCGCAGACTCGTGAGCACATCCTGCTGGGTCGTCAGGTAGGCGTTCCGTACATCATCGTGTTCCTGAACAAATGCGACATGGTTGATGACGAAGAGCTGCTGGAACTGGTTGAGATGGAAGTTCGTGAACTGCTGTCTCAGTACGATTTCCCGGGCGACGACACCCCGATCGTTCGTGGTTCTGCACTGAAAGCGCTGGAAGGCGAAGCAGAGTGGGAAGCAAAAATCATCGAACTGGCTGGTCACCGGATTCTTACATCCCGGAACCAGAGCGTGCGATTGACAAGCCGTTCCTGCTGCCGATCGAAGACGTATTCTCCATCTCCGGTCGTGGTACCGTTGTTACCGGTCGTGTAGAGCGCGGTATCATCAAAGTGGGTGAAGAAGTTGAAATCGTGGGTATCAAAGACACCGCGAAATCCACCTGTACTGGCGTTGAAATGTTCCGCAAACTGCTGGACGAAGGCCGTGCTGGTGAGAACGTAGGTGTTCTGCTGCGTGGTATCAAACGTGAAGAAATCGAACGTGGTCAGGTACTGGCTAAGCCGGGTTCAATCAAGCCGCACACCAAATTCGAATCTGAAGTTTATATCCTGTCCAAAGATGAAGGCGGCCGTCATACTCCGTTCTTCAAAGGCTACCGTCCGCAGTTCTACTTCCGTACAACTGACGTGACTGGCACCATCGAACTGCCGGAAGGCGTAGAGATGGTAATGCCGGGCGACAACATCAAAATGGTTGTTACCCTGATTCACCCCGATCGCGATGGACGATGGTCTGCGTTTCGCAATCCGTGAAGGCGGCCGTACCGTTGGCGCGGGCGTTGTGGCAAAAGTTCTCAGCTAATCGCTGATAACATTTGACGCAATGCGCAATAAGAGGGCATCATTTGATGCCCTTTTGTACGCTTTCGAACCAGAACCCTCGGCTCATCAGTGATTTTTTTGTCATAATCATTGCTGAGACAGGCTCTGAAGAGGGCGTTAGTCCGAATCTCGCCAGAGCATTTCGGTTTGGTTGCCTCGCCTATGCGGGGCAAAAATGTTTGTCTGAATTCTTGTGACAGGTTGGTTTATGAGTGCGAATACCGAAGCTCAAGGGCGGGCGCGTGGAAGCGATGAAGTGGGTTGTTGTTGCAGTACTGCTGCTCGTGGCTATCGTTGGCAACTATCTTTATCGTGACATGATGCTGCCGCTCCGCGCTGGCAGTTGTTATTCTGATTGCTGCAGCAGGTGGTGTCGCGCTGTTGACGACGAAGGGTAAAGCGACCGTTGCGTTTGCCCGTGAAGCGAGAACCGAAGTACGTAAAGTGATTTGGCCTACTCGTCAGGAAACATTGCACACCACATTGATCGTGGCTGCGGTAACCGCAGTCATGTCACTGATCCTGTGGGGACTGGATGGTATTCTGGTTCGTCTGGTTTCCTTTATCACTGGCCTGAGGTTCTGAGATGTCTGAAGCTCCTAAAAAGCGCTGGTACGTCGTTCAGGCGTTTTCCGGTTTTGAAGGCCGCGTAGCTACATCGCTGCGTGAGCATATCAAATTACACAATATGGAAGAGTTGTTTGGCGAAGTTATGGTTCCGACCGAAGAAGTGGTTGAGATCCGTGGCGGCCAGCGTCGCAAAAGCGAACGTAAATTCTTCCCCGGCTACGTGCTTGTCCAGATGGTGATGAACGACGCCAGCTGGCACCGTGCGTAGCGTCCCGCGCGTGATGGGCTTCATCGGTGGAACTTCCGATCGTCCGGCGCCGATTAGCGATAAAGAAGTGGATGCGATCATGAACCGCCTGCAGCAGGTGGGTGATAAGCCGCGTCCGAAAACGCTGTTTGAGCCTCTGGCGAGATGGTCCGCGTTAACGATGGTCCGTTTGCTGACTTTAATGGTGTGGTTGAAGAAGTGGACTACGAAAAGTCCCGACTGAAAGTTTCTGTTTCTATCTTTGGTCGTGCGACTCCGGTAGAGCTGGATTTCGGTCAGGTCGAAAAAGCCTAAATATTCGGCGATCAAACGTTGCACAAGGCGCGAAATTGAGCGCAATTTCGCGCCTTTTGTTTTTATGGATTGCACATCCGTAAAACGTATTTAAACACGGGGAGCCTTTCGGGGCGCTATACCCAAACGAGGAAATTGCAATGGCTAAGAAAGTCCGGTGCCTACGTCAAGCTGCAGGTTGCAGCTGGCATGGCAAACCGAGCCCGCCGGTCGGTCCGGCTCTGGGTCAGCAGGGTGTTAACATCATGGAATTCTGTAAAGCGTTCAACGCCAAAACTGATTCCATCGAAAAAGGTCTGCCAATTCCGGTAGTTATTACCGTTTACGCTGACCGTTCCTTCACTTTCGTTACCAAAACGCCTCCGGCAGCAGTTCTGCTGAAGAAAGCGGCTGGTATCAAGTCTGGTTCCGGCAAGCCGAACAAAGAAAAAGTGGGCAAAGTGACTCGCGCTCAGGTGCAGGAAATTGCTCAGACTAAAGCCGCGGACATGACTGGTGCTGACATTGAAGCGATGACTCGCTCAATCGAAGGTACTGCTCGTTCCATGGGCCTCCTGGTAGTGGAGGACTAAGAAATGGCTAAACTGACCAAGCGCATGCGCGTGATCCGTGACAAAGTTGATGCGACCAAACAGTACGACATCAACGAAGCCATTGCTCTGCTGAAAGAGCTGGCCACCGCTAAATTCGTAGAAAGCGTAGACGTTGCCGTTAACCTCGGCATTGATGCGCGTAAATCTGACCAGAACGTACGTGGTGCAACTGTACTGCCGCACGGTACTGGCCGTTCTGTTCGCGTTGCCGTATTTACCCGTACGAGAACGCTGAAGCTGCTAAAGCAGCTGGCGCAGAGCTGGTAGGTATGGAAGATCTGGCTGACCAGATCAAGAAAGGCGAAATGAACTTTGACGTTGTTATTGCTTCCCCGGATGCAATGCGCGTTGTTGGCCAGTTGGGCCGAGGGTTCTGGGTCCGCGTGGCCTGATGCCAAACCCGAAAGTCGGTACTGTAACGCCGAACGTTGCTGAAGCGGTTAAAAACGCGAAAGCTGGTCAGATTCGTTACCGTAACGACAAAACGGCATTATCCACACCACCATTGGTAAAGTGGACTTTGACGCTGACAAACTGAAAGAAAACTGGAAGCTCTGCTGGTTGCGCTGAAAAAGCAAAACCGACTCAGGCGAAAGGCGTGTACATCAAGAAAGTTAGCATCTCCACCACCATGGGTGCTGGTGTTGCGGTCGACCGAGCTGGTCTGAGCGCAGTAGCGAACTAATATTCGCCTTTACGTGGGTGGTGGATTTGTCTACAATCTTTCCCCCACGTTTTACTAACGCGAGTTAGTAAAAACAGATTTGTTCGTTGGAGCTGGCCTATCCAGTGCCTCCGTCGAAGACCGCAGGTGTTTCGTAAGAAACTTAATTCCCTGCGTAGACGGTGACAGAACCTGAAGAATATTTTTTAAGTACTCTTTGGCTTGTTTCTGCTCACCGTATTAAGACGCTCTTTCTTTGAGAAGAGTGAAGTGAGTTCAGGCATGAGCCCCCGCAAACATCCAGGAGCAAAGCTAATGGCTTTAAATCTTCAAGACAAACAAGCGATTGTTGCTGAAGTCAGCGAAGTAGCCAAAGGCGCGCTGTCTGCGGTTGTTGCGGATTCCCGTGGCGTTACCGTAGATAAAATGACCGAACTGCGTAAAGCAGGTCGCGAAGCCGGCGTTTACATGCGTGTTGTTCGCAACACCCTGCTGCGCCGTGTTGTTGAAGGTACTCAGTTTGAGTGCCTGAAAGACGCGTTCGTTGGTCCGACCCTGATTGCATACTCTATGGAACACCCGGGTGCTGCTGCTCGTCTGTTCAAAGAGTTCGCGAAAGCGAATGCAAATTTGAGGTCAAAGCCGCTGCCTTTGAAGGTGAGTTGATCCCCGGCGTCCCAGATCGATCGCCCCGCAACTCTGCCGACCTACGAAGAAGCAATTGCACGCCTGATGGCGACCATGAAAGAAGCCTCTGCAGGCAAACTGGTCCGTACTCTGGCTGCTGTACGCGATGCGAAAGAAGCTGCTTAATCGCAGTATTCTTTTAACGCATTCGCTTACGTATAAACTTATTCTGATATTCAGGAACAATTTAAATGTCTATCACTAAAGATCAAATCATTGAAGCAGTTGCCGCTATGTCCGTAATGGACGTTGTAGAACTGATCTCTGCAATGGAAGAAAAATTCGGTGTTTCTGCTGCTGCCGCTGTAGCTGTTGCTGCTGGCCCGGCTGCTGAAGCTGCTGAAGAAAAAACTGAGTTCGACGTAATTCTGAAAGCCGCTGGCGCTAACAAAGTTGCTGTTATCAAAGCAGTACGTGGCGCAACTGGCTGGGTCTGAAAGAAGCTAAAGACTGGTAGAATCTGCTCCGGCCGCTCTGGAAAGAAGGCGTGAGCAAAGATGACGCTGAAGCTCTGGAAAAAATCTCTGGAAGAAGCTGGCGCTGAAGTTGAAGTTAAATAAGCCAACCCTTCCGGTTGCAGCCTGAGAAATCAGGCTGATGGCTGGTGACTTTTTGGTCACCAGCCTTTTTGCGCTGTAAGGTGCCGGCAGCGTTTCACACTGTTTGACTGCCAGTATCCTTTACAATGCTTGTTTCTATCGACGACTTAATATACTGCGACAGAAGAGATCTTCTGTGTAAACCGCAATGAAATGATTTAAGCGTGATAGCAAGCATTGCGAAAGTGCTCCACTTTCCGGTCCAACAAAATAGTGTTGCATAAACTGTCCTGCCTATGGACAGAGTGGGTCGACTTGTCAGCGAGCTGAGGAACCCTATGGTTTACTCCTATACCGAGAAAAAACGTATTCGTAAGGATTTTGGTAAACGTCCACAAGTTCTGGATGTCCCATATCTCCTTTCTATCCAGCTTGACTCGTTCCAGAAGTTTATCGAGCAAGATCCTGAAGGGCAGTACGGTCTGGAAGCGGCTTTCCGCTCCGTGTTCCCGATTAAAAGCTACAGCGGCAATTCGGAACTGCAATACGTCAGCTACCGTCTTGGCGAACCTGTTTTTGATGTTAAAGAATGTCAGATCCGTGGCGTAACATATTCTGCTCCGCTGCGCGTAAAACTGCGTCTGGTGATCTACGAGCGCGAAGCGCCGGAAGGCACTGTTAAAGACATCAAAGAGCAAGAAGTGTACATGGGCGAGATCCCGCTCATGACCGACAACGGTACCTTTGTTATCAACGGTACTGAGCGCGTTATTGTTTCTCAGCTGCACCGTAGCGTCTTCTTTGACAGCGATAAGGGTAAAACCCACTCATCTGGTAAGGTGCTTTATAACGCACGTATCATTCCTTACCGTGGGTCATGGCTGGACTTTGAGTTCGATCCGAAAGACAACCTGTTCGTTCGTATCGACCGCCGCCGTAAGCTGCCGGCCACTATCATTCTGCGTGCGCTGAACTACACCACTGAGCAGATTCTCGATCTGTTCTTTGAAAAAGTTGTCTTTGAGATTCGCGACAACAAGCTGCAGATGGAACTGGTGCCGGAACGCCTGCGTGGCGAAACAGCTTCTTTGATATCGAAGCGAACGGCAAAATGTATGTTGAAAAAGGCCGTCGCATCACTGCGCGCCATATCCGTCAGTTGGAAAAGACGAGATTCAGCATATTGAAGTACCGGTTGAATACATCGCAGGCAAAGTTGCCGCGAAAGATTACGTTGATGAATCCACTGGCGAGCTGATTTGCCCGGCGAACATGGAGCTGTCGCTCGATCTGCTGGCAAAACTGAGCCAGTCTGGTCACAAACGTATCGGGAAACCCTGTTCACCAACGATCTGGACCATGGTCCGTACATTTCTGAAACTGTACGCGTCGACCCGACCAACGATCGCCTGAGCGCGCTGGTAGAAATCTACCGCATGATGCGCCCGGGTGAACCGCCGACTCGCGAAGCGGCTGAAAGCCTGTTCGAGAACCTGTTCTTCTCTGAAGACCGCTACGATCTGTCAGCGGTTGGTCGCATGAAGTTCAACCGTTCTCTGCTGCGCGACAGCATCGAAGGTTCCGGTATCCTGAGCAACGACGACATCATCGAAGTAATGAAAAACTCATCGGTATCCGTAATGGTATCGGTGAAGTGGATGATATCGACCACCTCGGCAACCGTCGTATCCGTTCCGTGGGCGAAATGGCGGAAAACCAGTTCCGCGTTGGCCTCGGTGCGTGTAGAACGTGCGGTGAAAGAGCGTCTGTCTCTCGGCGATCTGGATACCCTGATGCCGCAGGATATGATCAACGCCAAGCCGATCTCCGCGGCAGTGAAAGAGTTCTTTGGTTCCAGCCAGCTGTCTCAGTTTATGGACCAGAACAACCCGCTGTCTGAGATTACGCACAAACGTCGTATCTCTGCACTCGGCCCGTGGCGGTCTGACCCGTGAACGCGCAGGCTTTGAAGTTCGAGACGTACACCCGACTCACTACGGTCGCGTATGTCCTATCGAAACGCCTGAAGGTCCGAACATCGGTCTGATCAACTCCCTGTCCGTGTACGCACAGACTAACGAATACGGCTTCCTTGAGACTCCGTATCGTAAAGTGACCGACGGCGTGGTGACTGACGAGATCCATTACCTTTCTGCAATTGAAGAAGGTAACTACGTTATCGCTCAGGCGAACACCAACCTGACGGAAGAAGGTCGTTTCGCAGAAGATCTGGTTACCTGTCGTAGCAAAGGCGAATCGAGCCTGTTCAGCGCAGACCAAAGTTGACTACATGGACGTTTCCACCCAGCAGGTGGTTTCTGTCGGTGCGTCCCTGAT
Source organism: Enterobacter sp. EA-1 (assembly GCA_002886105.1). Lineage (GTDB taxonomy): Bacteria > Pseudomonadota > Gammaproteobacteria > Enterobacterales > Enterobacteriaceae. The sequence continues at coordinate 4,876,697 of CP025776.1, read as the reverse complement.
CCCGTTCCCTCGGAACACGATGACGCCAACCGTGCATTGATGGGTGCGAACATGCAACGTCAGGCGGTTCCGACTCTGCGCTCTGATAAGCCGCTGGTTGGTACCGGTATGGAACGTGCTGTTGCCGTTGACTCCGGTGTTACCGCAGTCGCTAAACGTGGCGGTACCGTTCAGTACGTGGATGCGTCCCGTATCGTTATCAAAGTTAACGAAGACGAGATGTACCCGGGCGAAGCAGGTATCGACATCTACAACCTGACCAAATACACCCGTTCTAACCAGAACACCTGCATCAACCAGATGCCGTGTGTCTCTCTGGGTGAGCCAATTGAGCGCGGCGACGTGCTGGCTGACGGTCCGTCCACCGACCTCGGTGAACTGGCGCTCGGTCAGAACATGCGCGTAGCGTTCATGCCGTGGAACGGTTACAACTTCGAAGACTCCATCCTCGTCTCCGAGCGTGTGGTTCAGGAAGATCGCTTTACGACTATTCACATCCGTGAACTGGCTTGTGTGTCCCGTGACACCAAACTGGGGCCGGAAGAGATCACTGCCGACATCCCGAACGTGGGTGAAGCTGCGCTCTCCAAACTGGATGAATCCGGTATCGTTTACATCGGTGCGGAAGTGACCGGCGGCGACATTCTGGTTGGTAAGGTAACGCCGAAAGGTGAAACCCAGCTGACGCCAGAAGAGAAACTGCTGCGCGCGATCTTCGGTGAGAAAGCGTCTGACGTTAAAGACTCTTCTCTGCGCGTACCAAACGGTGTTTCCGGTACTGTTATCGACGTTCAGGTCTTTACCCGTGATGGCGTGGAAAAGACAAACGTGCGCTGGAAATCGAAGAAATGCAGCTGAAGCAGGCCAAAAAGACCTGTCTGAAGAACTGCAGATCCTCGAAGCTGGCCTGTTTAGCCGTATCCACAGCGTGCTGGTTTCCGGCGGTGTTGAAGCTGATAAGCTCGACAAACTGCCGCGCGATCGCTGGCTGGAACTGGGCCTGACCGACGAAGAGAAACAAAATCAGCTGGAACAACTGGCTGAGCAGTATGACGAACTGAAACACGAGTTCGAGAAAAACTCGAAGCGAAACGCCGCAAAATCACTCAGGGCGACGATCTGGCACCGGGCGTGCTGAAGATTGTTAAGGTGTATCTGGCCGTTAAACGTCAGATCCAGCTGGTGATAAAATGGCAGGTCGTCACGGTAACAAGGGTGTTATCTCCAAGATCAACCCGATCGAAGATATGCCTTACGATGAAAACGGCACGCCGGTAGACATCGTACTGAACCCGCTGGGCGTACCGTCTCGTATGAACATCGGTCAGATCCCCGGAAACTCACCCGGGTATGGCTGCTAAAGGTATCGGCGATAAGATCAACGCCATGCTGAAACAGCAGCAAGAAGTCGCCAAACTGCGCGAGTTCATCCAGCGTGCGTACGATCTGGGCGCTGACGTTCGCCAGAAAGTTGACCTGAACACCTTCAGCGATGATGAGGTTCTGCGTCTGGCAGAAAACCTGCGCAAAGGCATGCCGATCGCAACGCCGGTCTTCGATGGTGCGAAAGAGTCTGAAATCAAGGAACTGTTACAGCTGGGTGGCCTGCCGACTTCCGGTCAGATCACGCTGTTCGACGGTCGTACCGGTGAGCAGTTCGAGCGCCGGAGTAACCGTTGGCTACATGTACATGCTGAAACTGAACCACCCGGTTGATGACAAGATGCATGCGCGTTCCACCGGTTCTTACAGCTGGTTACTCAGCAGCCGCTGGGTGGTAAGGCGCAGTTCGGTGGTCAGCGCTTCGGGGAGATGGAAGTGTGGGCGCTGGAAGCTTACGGCGCAGCATACACCCTGCAAGAAATGCTTACCGTTAAGTCTGATGACGTGAACGGTCGTACCAAGATGTATAAAAACATCGTGGACGGCAACCATCAGATGGAACCGGGTATGCCAGAGTCCTTCAACGTACTGTTGAAAGAGATTCGTTCGCTGGGTATCAACATCGAACTGGAAGACGAGTAATTCTCGCTCAAACAGGTCACTGCTGCCGGGGTAAAACCCGGCAGCGGAATGTGCTAACTCCGACGGGAGCAAATCCGTGAAAGACTTATTAAAGTTTCTGAAAGCGCAAACTAAAACCGAAGAGTTTGATGCGATCAAAATTGCTCTGGCCTCGCCAGACATGATCCGTTCATGGTCTTTTTGGGTGAAGTTAAGAAGCCGGAAACCATCAACTACCGTACGTTCAAGCCTGAGCGTGACGGCCTTTTCTGTGCGCGTATTTTCGGGGCCAGTAAAAGACTACGAGTGCCTGTGCGGTAAGTACAAGCGCCTGAAACACCGTGGTGTGATCTGTGAGAAGTGCGGCGTTGAAGTGACCCAGACTAAAGTGCGTCGTGAGCGCATGGGCCACATTGAGCTGGCGTCTCCGACCGCCCACATTTGGTTCCTGAAATCTCTGCCGTCCCGTATCGGTCTGCTGCTGGATATGCCGCTGCGCGATATCGAACGCGTTCTGTACTTCGAATCCTATGTGGTTATCGAAGGCGGGATGACCAATCTGGAACGTAACCAGATCCTGACCGAAGAACAGTGCACCGGATGCGCTGGAAGAGTTCGGTGACGAATTCGACGCGAAAATGGGCGCCGAAGCTATTCAGGCCCTGCTGAAAAGCATGGATCTGGAGCAGGAATGCGAACAACTGCGCGAAGAGCTGAACGAAACCAACTCCGAAACCAAACGTAAGAAGCTGACCAAGCGTATCAAACTGCTGGAAGCGTTCGTACAGTCTGGTAACAAGCCGGAGTGGATGATCCTGACTGTTCTGCCAGTGCTGCCGCCGGACCTGCGTCCGCTGGTTCCGCTGGACGGTGGTCGTTTCGCAACGTCGGATCTGAACGATCTGTACCGTCGCGTGATCAACCGTAACAACCGTCTGAAACGCCTGCTGGATCTGGCGGCGCCGGACATCATCGTACGCAACGAAAAACGTATGCTGCAGGAAGCGGTCGACGCCCTGCTGGATAACGGTCGTCGCGGTCGTGCGATCACCGGTTCCAACAAACGTCCGCTGAAATCTTTGGCCGATATGATCAAAGGTAAACAGGGTCGTTTCCGTCAGAACCTGCTCGGTAAACGTGTTGACTACTCCGGACGTTCTGTAATCACCGTAGGTCCATACCTGCGTCTGCATCAGTGCGGTCTGCCGAAGAAAATGGCGCTGGAGCTGTTCAAACCGTTCATCTACGGCAAGCTGGAACTGCGTGGCCTCGCCACCACCATCAAAGCCGCGAAGAAAATGGTTGAACGCGAAGAAGCTGTCGTTTGGGATATCCTCGGACGAAGTGATCCGCGAACACCCGGTACTGCTGAACCGTGCACCAACCCTGCACCGTTTGGGTATCCGAGGGCATTTGAACCGGTACTGATCGAAGGTAAAGCTATCCAGCTGCACCCGCTGGTTTGTGCGGCATACAACGCCGACTTCGATGGTGACCAGATGGCTGTTCACGTACCGCTGACGCTGGAAGCCCAGCTGGAAGCGCGTGCGCTGATGATGTCCACCAACAACATTCTGTCTCCGGCAAACGGCGAACCTATCATCGTTCCGTCTCAGGACGTTGTACTGGGTCTGTACTACATGACCCGTGACTGTGTTAACGCCAAAGGCGAAGGCATGGTGCTGACTGGCCCGAAAGAAGCTGAGCGTATTTATCGCGCTGGCCTCTCTGCATGCGCGCGTTAAAGTGCGTATCACTGAATACGAAAAAGATGCTAACGGCGAATTCCGTTGCGAAAACCAGCCTGAAAGACACGACCGTTGGTCGTGCGATTCTGTGGATGATCGTACCGAAAGGTCTGCCTTTCTCCATCGTCAACCCGGTGCGCTGGGCAAGAAAGCCATCTCCAAAATGCTGAACACCTGTTACCGCATTCTGGGCCTGAAACCGACCGTTATTTTTGCTGACCAGACGATGTACACCGGCTTTGCTTATGCAGCGCGTTCAGGTGCATCCGTTGGTATCGATGACATGGTCATCCCGGCGAAAAAACACGAGATCATCAGCGAAGCGGAAGCCGAAGTTGCTGAGATCCGGTGAGCAGTTCCAGTCTGGTCTGGTAACCGCTGGCGAACGCTATAACAAAGTCATCGATATTTGGGCTGCGGCGAACGACCGCGTATCCAAAGCGATGATGGATAACCTGCAGACCGAAACCGTGATTAACCGTGACGGCGTTGAAGAGCAGCAGGTTTCCTTTAACAGCATCTACATGATGGCCGACTCCGGTGCGCGTGGTTCTGCAGCCCAGATTCGTCAGCTTGCTGGTATGCGTGGTCTGATGGCGAAGCCGGATGGCTCCATCATCGAAACGCCGATCACCGCGAACTTCCGTGAAGGTCTGAACGTACTCCAGTACTTCATCTCCACACACGGTGCGCGTAAAGGTCTGGCGGATACCGCACTGAAAACTGCGAACTCCGGTTACCTGACTCGTCGTCTGGTAGACGTTGCGCAGGACTGGTTGTAACCGAAGACGATTGTGGCACCCTCGAAGGTATCACCATGACGCCGGTTATCGAAGGTGGCGACGTTAAAGAGCCGCTGCGCGATCGCGTTCTGGGTCGTGTGACTGCTGAAGACATTCTGAAACCGGGTACGGCAGATATTCTGGTTCCGCGCAACACGCTGCTGCACGAACAGTGGTGTGACCTGCTGGAAGCGAACTCTGTTGACTCCGTTAAAGTGCGTTCCGTTGTATCCTGTGACACCGACTTTGGTGTATGTGCGCACTGCTATGGTCGTGACCGGCGCGTGGCCACATCATCAACAAAGGTGAAGCAATCGGCGTTATCGCGGCACAGTCCATCGGTGAACCGGGTACACAGCTGACGATGCGTACGTTCCACATCGGTGGTGCGGCATCTCGTGCGGCTGCTGAATCCAGCATCCGGTGTGAAAAACAAAGGTAGCATCCGTCTGAGCAATGCGAAGTCGGTTGTTAACTCCAGCGGTAAACTGGTTGTTACCTCACGTAACACTGAGCTGAAACTGATCGACGAATTCGGTCGTACCAAAGAAAGCTATAAAGTGCCTTACGGTGCGGTAATGGCGAAAGGTGATGGTGAGCAGGTTGCCGGCGGTGAAACCGTTGCAAACTGGGGATCCGCACACCATGCCGGTTATCACTGAAGTGGCGGGTTTCATCCGCTTCACCGATATGATCGACGGCCAGACGATTACGCGTCAGACCGACGAACTGACCGGTCTGTCTTCACTGGTGGTTCTGGACTCCGCAGAGCGTACTGCAGGTGGTAAAGACCTGCGTCCGGCACTGAAAATCGTTGACGCTAACGGCAACGATGTTCTGATCCCCGGGTACCGATATGCCTGCGCAGTACTTCCTGCCGGGTAAAGCGATTGTTCAGCTGGAAGATGGCGTTCAGATCAGTTCTGGTGACACCGGCGCGTATTCCGCAGGAATCCGGCGGTACCAAGGATATTACCGGTGGTCTGCCGCGCGTTGCGGACCTGTTCGAAGCACGTCGTCCGAAAGAGCCGGCAATCCCTGGCTGAAATCAGCGGTATCATTTCCTTCGGTAAAGAGACCAAAGGTAAACGCCGTCTGGTGATCACGCCGGTTGACGGTAGCGATCCGTACGAAGAGATGATCCCGAAATGGCGTCAGCTCAACGTGTTTGAAGGTGAACGTGTAGAACGTGGTGACGTGGTTTCCGACGGTCCGGAAGCACCGCACGACATTCTGCGTCTTCGTGGCGTACACGCGGTAACGCGTTATATCACCAACGAAGTACAGGACGTTTACCGTCTGCAAGGCGTTAAGATCAACGATAAGCACATCGAAGTTATCGTTCGTCAGATGCTGCGTAAAGCCACCATCGTGAACGCGGGCAGCTCCGAGTTCCTCGAAGGTGAGCAGGTTGAATACTCTCGCGTTAAGATCGCTAACCGCGACCCTCGGAAGCGAACGGCAAAATCGGTGCAACTTATGCACGCGATCTGCTGGGTATCACCAAAGCGTCTCTGGCTACCGAGTCCTTCATCTCCGCGGCATCGTTCCGAGGAGACCACTCGTGTGCTTACCGAAGCAGCCGTTGCGGGCAAACGCGACGAACTGCGCGGTCTGAAAGAGAACGTTATCGTGGGTCGTCTGATCCCGGCCGGTACCGGTTATGCGTATCACGAGGATCGTATGCGCCGTCGCGCCGCTGGCGAACTGCCGGCAGCACCGCAGGTTACTGCGGAAGATGCGACCGCGAGCACGGCAGAACTGCTGAACGCAGGTCTGGGTGGCTCAGACAACGAGTAATCGTTTCTTGTAATAAAAAACCCGCTTCGGCGGGTTTTTTTATGCCCGCATTTCATGAAAACACCGTCAAAAGAGTCCTCGATCGCGTTCCGGGGACGCATATCGCAGGCACGTGTGACCAGAATAGGCCTGTGTTAATTAACTGCGGTACTCAACATGTCACGCCTTTTGTTCTGTTTCTTACGGTCCTGCTCAGCAGTACTGCCTCGGGGCGAAACCGCCTTTCGTCAGTTGCGTATTGATGAGGAGAGTTCCCGTCCCCTTGACGTTGCGCTCTGGTATCCCACTCTGCAACGTGGTGCATCGCAAATGATAGGGGAAAATATTGCGTTCAGCGGCACACGAGCGCTGCGCGATGCCGAACCCGCATCTGGCGAGCATCCTCTATTACTGATCTCTCATGGCTATGGCGGCAACTGGCGTAACCTTAACTGGCTGGCGCAACGGATGGTTTTGCAAGGGTACATTGTGGCAGCCGTTGATCATCCCGGCACGACCACAGGTAACCAGCATCCGCAGGATGCACAGCAACTGTGGCTACGCCCGCAGGATCTTCGGCACGTAATGAATAAGGTCATCGCCACTCCCGATCTTGCCGGGCGGGTGGATATCCAGCGTATTGCGGCGATCGGGCATTCGCTCGGGGGCTGGACGGTGCTGGAACTGGCGGGAGCCCGTTTTGATGCACAGCGCTTTATCACGGATTGCCAGCAACACCCGAACCTGTCGGGGTGCAAATTGACAGCAAAACTGGGGATCGACCAGCCTCTGGCTGCCAGCAAGCTGGCGGTGGATACACGCGAACCCCGTATTAAGGCGGTGGTTTCGCTGGATCTGGGGCTGGCGCGTGGTTTCCGTCCGGATAGTCTCCGGCAGATAACGGTTCCCGTCATGATTATGGCTGCGCAGGCGGATAGTGACGCACTGCCCGCCAGACTGGAGTCGGGGTATCTGGCTGCGTATATTCCTGCTGACCGCCAGCACTATCGCCGCGTTGAGGGTGCGACGCACTTTAGTTTTATGCAGATGTGTAAACCCTGGCGCGGCAGCGCTGATTGAGCAAGAGGCACTGGCGAGGGGATTGTCTGCGAAGATGGCGGCACGCTCAGCCGTAACGCGATTCATCTGCACCTGCTTAAAGAGATCAGCACTTTTCTGAATCAGGCGCTGGCTTACCAACCGCCGCGCGCCGGTAATCCGTTGGCGTCATCCCGCTAATGCGGACGAATTCACGGTTGAAATTGGATTTCGTCGCAAACCCGGCGTCCAGCATGATATCCGTGACCGGGGCAGCGCTCTCCAGCAGTAAGCGTTGAGCATAATGGATGCGAAAGCGGTTGATCCATTGTGATACGTTGCAGCTGCGCGCCCTCGGGTTGACGGCTTGTGAGATCTGCCGTGCAGGGATGCCCAGTTTTCGCGCCAGCGCATTGGAGTGTGAGATCGGTTTGCAGAAACCACTTTTCTTCATCAATGCGCGCTTCGATACGCTGGCAGAAATGTTCGGCCTCCTCATCACAGGGGCGATCTTCCTCGACAGGTTCTGCGATGAGGGGGGGTAACAGGCGGTACGTTTTTCCAACTGTAGGCGATGGCCAGACAGATAAAGGGCAGCAAGAGCGCCTGTGAAAGCGCCACCAACTGCGGTGCTTGTTGCCCTTGATAAACGCCAAAATCTACGGCGATGGCTAAATCAGTCAGGCCGGAAAAACAGAGAAAGCAGCCAGCAATAAATGTCATTAATGAGGCGGGCCCGGCATCCTGTAAGCGGGTGAAGATAAAGGCATCGGCCCCTTGTCGCGCGGTTCTGATCAACGCGCCGCCGTAGCCAATGAACAGCAGCATCAGTATGGCGTCCGTCGTCATTGGGGCGACGAGGTTGAGCAGCAGCGCGATCAGGGGGAGCAATCAGGTAGCGGGGAAACTTTTGCGGCCTGCTTTGCGTGGTCAGACGTGCAAAGCAGCGCCACGCCAACGGCGGTAGAGCAATGGCGACAATTGACTGGAGTTGACGCAGGATCACGGCATCGAACTGCCAGCGCAGCGCAGACATGAACACCAACAGTGCGCAGCCACTAATAAATATTGCCGCGCTGCGGTATCCCGGCGCGCGTTGCAGGCAGACCTTAAGCAGCAAAATCACCAAAATAGAGAAGGTATAAAAGGAAACGGCACGGCGGGCATAGAAGACCTGTACGGGCTGGCTAACGGAGTTGATGCTATGTTGTGCCATAAATTGGCGCGTAAAACACGTTACCACTTCTGGCAGCAACAAAAATGCCGCAGCGCGGGCATTTTTGAAAGAACAGGGATCAGTCGCGGGGCGGTAATCGACGATAAAGTTCGATCATATCGCCAGCCAGATCCTGAATCACCATCGCGTTCATCAGATGATCCTGCGAATGGACGGTGATCAGGTTGACCGGTAGTTTGCCGGTTCCCTCATCCAGCCCGATCAGCTGGGTTTGAATTTTATGCGCTGCCTTCACAAACTCTCGCGACTCTTCCATCGCTTGTTCCGCGCCGTCAAAATCACCTTTACGCGCCTGTTGCAGCGCCGTAAGCGCCTGACTGCGCGCGGCGCCGGCGTTAACCAGCAATTCCATAATGATGGTTTCTAAATCTTCCATGTGCTTACTCCAGTAACTTAAGGGCTTTTTCCAGTACGACATCACCCTTCATCATGCCGTAATCCATCATATCGATAACCGCGACTTTCTTACCCAATGGTTCCGCCTGTGCCTGCAGCTTTGCCTGCTCGTATTTCACCTGCGGCCCCAGCAACACGATATCTGCCGTTGCAATTTCGTCCTTAAATTCCGCGACAGGAACCGCCTTAATAGAAACGTCGACGCCTTTTTTCTGCGCTGCGTCTTTCATGCGTTGCACCAACATGCTGGTGGACATACCTGCAGCACAGCATAAAACGATGTTTTCATAGTCAGCCTCGGTGTTGATGGGATAGTTGATAATGATCCTGCATCGCCGGGTTCAACAACCGCTTTACCGTGATTGTGTGTATGCCATCACAAAGAATCCCTCGGGTTTACGTGAAACCGGTTACAGGAATGTGGTATTCACTGCATTAATCGCTATTTACGTGCAGGATCCGATTCTTACCTTGCTGTTTTGCTTTATAAAGCGCTTCGTCGACGCTGACGATAAGTTGCTCCAGCGGCTCCATATGCCACTCACCAAGCCCGGCGCTGAAAGTGACGGACAGCCCTTCTTCACGCCAGCTCCGGCCTTCTACATTTTTGCGCCACTGCTCCAGCAACGCCGTCGCATCAGTGAGTGATGTGTGGGAAAAGAACCGCGAACTCCTCACCGCCGTAGCGATAAACCGAAAGCGTGTGCGGTTGCATCACACTGGATCCCTTCCCGCGCGACGTTGCGTAGCACGATATCGCCGTTGAGATGGCCCCGGTGTCGTTAATGGATTTGAAGTTATCAACATCCACCAGTGCCGGGGCAAATGGCTGGTGATCGTTCATCAACGCCGCAATATCACCATCGAACGCACGGCGGTTTTTACAGTTGGTTAGCGCGTCCATGGTCGCCTGTCGTACCCATGACTGCTCGCGTTCTTTATTGCTGAGGATGGCTTTACTGAGCATGGCTTCAAGCTTTGGCGCCCGTTTCACATCACCGGTGTTTATCGAACTGATGATATTCATTAGCACCGTACGTGAGGCATGGCGTAAATAGAGACCAAACAGGACGATCAGGACGGCGGCCGTGCCAAATCCCCAACTGACAATCAGCGTGGAGTGCCGGGCCGGGCTATCCAGAGTGGCGGCGGAAACCGTGTAAATGGCGAACCAGTCCGGGTTGGTAAAAGAATAGTAGTAATACCATGTCGCGGTTTTTTCGTCGTAGACCATCCCTTCACCGCTGGTCATCGCTGACAGTAATTCCGGTCTGACGAAGGTTTTGAACAGCGCGCCGCTGTCCGGGTGCAGCATCGCTTTGCCTTCACGGTCAACAATGAAAAACTCGCCGAGGCATCGGCGATTGGGTGGTGCGCAGCGTAAAACTCATTGAGGCAACATCGAGGTGAAAAGCCAGCGTACCTTTGAGCTTGCCATCCGGGGTAATTACTGGCTTATAAATACTGACCGTCGGATTGTGGGTAAAGTAATCCTCATAGGCGCTGGTGTAGTGGTTAAACATGCTGGCTTCCGCCTGATGCATAAACCACGGGCGCGTGCGGGCATCAAATCTATCGCTCTCGCCATTGGCGATCACCTGCGGAGCCCGCAGATACGTGCCCCGCGAATCAGCCAGTGAAATCGACGAGACTGACGGCATCAGCGCCAGTAACTGCATCAGTAATTTGAGTCCATGTTCACGATCGCCCGTCACCGTGGCGTCTAATTGATCGTCATGGGAGAAGAAGGTGGCGGCGCGGTTCAGGATGTAGTCATTCTCGCGAAGGATCGACTGTGTGTAATTTAACGCCGGTTATGGGTAAAGTTACGATTTATATCGTGGTATTTCTCCAGCATTTCCTTTTGCTGGCTGAAGGTCACCAAAAAAGCGATGACGATAAAACTCACAAAAAATCCCGGCGAAGCTCAACAGAATCGGGGTTGTGAACGAGAGTTGTCGACTGTGAATTTTCATATCCTTGATCATTCATCATAGTGGTGGCTGGTAAAAGTATAGGGGCTGGAGAAAAGAATTTGTCTTATTCACATCGAACACGTTGCCGTGCTGACATTAACTGTGCGCCGGATTATAACGCCCTCGGAGAGGATGCTATGACTAAATATTGTGCTCTATGGCTGTGATGGGTGATGCAGATAAAACTGGCTGGTTTTTTACGCCAGCCGAGGGAGGGAGTCAGTATAAGCTCATGAGGGGGATTCATGGTGCCTAAACTCCTGTCAGTAAGATAACTGACAGCGATAGAATGCACGATCGGGCTGTCTGTGTGCGACAACACTCTCATGTTTTTACGAGCGGTGCCGGGAAATTTTAATTCATTATCAGTCCGTTGCTATTTTTTTGCGGCGCGCGTCCCAACCAGCTATCCCAATCTTTCCATACCGGTTGCAACCCACGCGCCATCAACGCGCTGGCGACTTCTTGCGGGCGACGTCCGTCATGAGGGCTAAACTGTTCCAGTTCCGGATGATCATCTGCATAGCCGCCCTTTGGCTGCGTTTTGGAAAACGCGCTGACGTTATTGATGGCCAGTGGGATAACGTGATCGCGAAAGTGGGGGGATTCGCGGGTCGAGAGCGACAGCTCAACATCCGGCGCCAGCAGGCGGAAAGCACAAATGGTTTGCACCAGTTGGCGTTCATCCATGATCGATGCCGGCTCAATACCGCCCGCGCAGGGCCGCAAACGGGGAAATGAGATGGAGTAGCGACTCTGCCAGTAGTGTTGCTGTAACCACAACAGGTGTTCCGCCACCATATAGCAGTCCACCCGCCAGCTGTCGCTCAGACCAATTAATGCCCCAAGACCGATTTTATCGATCCCCGCACGCCCTAATCGATCCGGTGTTTCCAGCCGCCAGAAAAAATCCTGCTTTTTACCCCCGCAGATGATGTTTCGCGTACATGCTTTGGTGGTAGGTCTCCTGATAGACCATGACGCCATCCAGACCGAGGGTTTTCAGCTCGGCATACTCTTCCCTGAGCGAGAGGCTGAACTTCCATCTGTAATGAAGCGAACTGGCGGCGAATGGAAGGAAAATGGCGGCGAAAATAATCCATCCCCACTTTTCCCTGATGTTCACCGGTGACCAACAGCAGATGCTCAAACCCCAGCTCGCGTAGCGCGGCGCACTCGCGGGCAATCTCATTCTCATCCAGCGTCTTGCGTTTCAGATGATTGCTCATCGAGAAGCCGCAATAGGTGCAATCATTTGCGCAGAGATTGGAAAGATACAGCGGCACATAGAAACTGACCGTGTTGCCAAAACGCTGGCGGGTGAGTTTCTGCGCCTGCTGCGCCATCGGCTCAAGAAAGTCGCTGGCGGCGGGGGAGAGCAGCGCCATCAAATCTTCGCGCGTGATGTGTGGCGAATGGAGCGCCCGCTCGACATCCGCCGAGGTTTTGCTGTGGATCCGCAGACGAATATCGTCCCAGTTCAGTTGCCGCCAACGTTCGGTAAAGGTGGTCATAAGGCACTCTCCGGAAACTGGTGAGCGGGCTGGTGGCGGTTGCGTAACGCTGGCGCGCGCACCGGGTACGGCATCGCGCGCCAACGAACCGGCTTCTACCGCCGGGGCGGAAAGCGCGCGCCATAGTGACCGGGTCGTCGGCCACGGCGATGGCGGTATTCACCAGCACCGCATCGGCCCCCATCTCCAACGCCGGGCAGCATGGCTGGGTGCGCCAATGCCCGCATCCACCACCACCGGCACGCTGGCCTGCTCGATGATGATCTCCAGCATTGCGCGCGTTTCCAGCCCCTGGTTTGATCCAATAGGCGCGCCAAGCGGCATCACCGCTGCGCAGCCCGCCTCTTCCAGCCGCTTACACAGTACCGGATCGGCACCGCAATAGGGCAGCACGACAAAACCCATTTGCACCAGCTTTTCCGCAGCGCGCAGGGTTTCTATCGGATCGGGCAGCAGCCAGCGCGCATCCGGGTGAATCTCCAGTTTTAACCAGTGGGTACCGAGCGCTTCCCGCGCCAGCTGCGCGGCAAAGATAGCCTCTTCTGCATTTTTTGCCCCCGATGTGTTGGGCAACAGCGTCACGCCCGCTTCACGCAGTGGCTGCAAAATACCATCGCTGTGCTGGCGCAGATCGACCCGTTTCATCGCCAGCGTCACCAGCTCGCTGCCGGATGCGCGGATAGCATCGATCATAAGATGTGGTGCGGCGAACTTACCTGTACCGGTAAACAGCCGTGAAGAAAATGTTTTATCTGCAATACGTAACATCTCAGCCCCTGCAATAACCTGGAAACAGCAGGATCCGATCGCCGTCCTGCACAAGATGGTCTTCCCACCGCTCGCGCGGCAGGATCTGTTCGTTTAACGCCAGTGCGACGCCCGGTTTTAACTGGTCGAGCTGATTAAGCAGCGCGGCAATGGAAAGCCCGGCAGTGCAGCGTATCGGTTCGTCATTGAAGCGTATTTGCATCTCGCCCTCCGCAAACCGGGCAATTGCTGGCGCGATGTAGCGCCGGGGGTTCGCCAGAGATTGGTGCGGGCATCAAACAGACGCAGTTCGCCGCTAGTGGTGTGCATGCCGCTCAACAATTTGATGGCTTCCAGTGCCTGCATTGCGCCCATGATCCCCACCACCGGCCCCACAATCCCCGCCGTGCGGCAGTTGCGTTCCGGTTCGCTTTCGTCCGGCCACAGGCAGCGATAGCAACCTTGCTGCCGGGCGGCGTCAGCACCATGAGCTGGCCGCCAAAACCGACTGCGCTGGCGGTAACCAGCGGGGTTTCCAGCGCGACGCAGGCTGCGTTAACGGCCTGTCGTGTGACCATATTGTCACTGCAATCGAGCACCACATCAGCCTGAGCAACCTGCTGGCGCAGCGCCTCGCCGTTTAAGCGTTGTTGCAGGGGAATCAGCGCAATATCGGGGTTAAGTTGCTGCAACCGCTGTGCGGTAACCACGGGTTTTGGCTGATTGATATCATCGGTGGTAAAGAGGATCTGCCGCTGAAGGTTGCTCAGATGCACAGCATCGTCATCCGCCAGCACCAGCGTGCCGATACCTGCACCGGCAAGGTACACCGCCGCAGGGGCGCCGAGGCCACCAAGGCCGACAACCAGCACCAGCTGGCAAGCAGCTTTGCTGGCCGACAATGGCAATATCTTCCAGCAGGATCTGGCGGCTGTAGCGCATAAAATCGCGATCATTCATCGCCCACCCCCGCAAGCGCCAGCAACTGTTCCGTGGCCTGCCGCCAGTCTGCGGCACCGGGTGATGGCGCTGACCACCGCAATGCTGCCCACGCCCGTCGCCAGCACATCCGCTGCGCGCGAAAGGCTGATGCCGCCAATGGCGACCGTAGGGTAATTTCCCAGCCGCGCAATATGGCGCGTCAGTTGTTCCAGTCCCTGTGGCGCGGAGGACATCTGTTTGGTTTGCGTCGGGAAAACATGGCCGAGCGCGATATACGAGGGACGTGCTGCCAGCGCGATATCCATCTCCATATCGTCATGCGTGGAGACGCCCAGGGCGCAGACCCGCCGCGCGAATGGCGCTCAGGTCGGCGGTTTCCAGTCTTCCGGCCAAGATGTACGCCGTACGCACCGGTGTTTTATGGCCAGCCGCCAGTAGTCGTTGATAAATAACCGCGCGTTGTAACGTCGTCCCAGCGCGATGACGGCAGCGATATCGTCTTCGACCTCATGTTCGCGTTTGTCTTTGATACGCAGTTGCAGGGTGCGCACGCCCGCTTCCAGCAAGCGGGCGATCCACTCAACGCTATCGACAACCGGGTAGAGGCCGAGGCGAAACGGTACCGGAGGAAAGTCGGGTTGGTACATCAGGCTTCCTCCTTTTTCAGGTAGATTTCGCCGCCGCGGGCGCAAGTCGTTCGACTTATCATTCATCCCGACTTCGATGGCCTGCGCCGCCGCGTAATCGCGCACTTCCTGAGAGATTTTCATCGAGCAGAATTTCGGCCCGCACATTGAGCAGAAGTGGGCGATTTTGCCGGACTCCTGCGGCAGGGTTTCATCGTGATAAGCACGGGCGGTAAAGGGATCCAGCGCGAGATTAAACTGATCTTCCCAGCGGAACTCAAAGCGCGCTTTCGACATGGCGTTATCGCGGATCTGCGCGCCGGGGGTGGCCTTTGCCGGGTCAGCAGCATGGGCGGCGATTTTGTAGGTGATTAAGCCCTGTTTAACATCCTCTTTGTTTGGCAGGCCCGAGGTGCTCTTTGGGGGTGACATAACAGAGCATGGCGCAGCCAAACCAGCCAATCATTGCTGCGCCAATGCCGGAGGTGAAGTGGTCGTAACCCGGTGCGATATCGGTGGTCAGCGGCCCAAGCGTGTAGAACGGCGCTTCGTGGCAGTGCTCCAGTTCTTCGGTCATATTGCGGCGGATCATCTGCATCGGCACATGCCCCGGGCCTTCAATCATCACCTGCACGTCGTACTCCCAGACGATTTTGGTCAGTTCGCCCAATGTGTGCAGTTCGGCAAATTGCGCTTCGTCGTTGGCATCCCTGGATTGAACCTGGACGCAGGCCATCGCCGAGCGACAGCGAGACATCGTAAGCGGCGCAGATTTCACAAATTTCGCGGAAGTGGGTGTAAAGGAAGTTCTCCTGATGGTGGGAGAGGCACCACTTCGCCATAATCGACCCGCCGCGGGAAACAATGCCGGTCAGGCGCTGTGCGGTCATCGGGACGTAACGCAACAAGACGCCTGCGTGGATAGTGAAATAATCCACCCCTTGTTCCGCCTGTTCGAGCAGCGTATCGCGGAATGCCTGCCAGTTGAGATCTTCGGCGATCCCGTTGACCTTCTCCAGCGCCCGGTAGATCGGTACCGTACCGATCGGCACCGGGCTGTTACGCAGGATCCATTCGCGGGTTTCGTGAATATAGCGCCCGGTGGACAGATCCATCACCGTGTCTGCGCCCCAGCGGGTTGACCACACCAGTTTTTCCACTTCGATGGACGAGGTCACGGCGGAGTTACCGATGTTGGCGTTCACTTTCACCGTGAAGTTACGTCCGATGATCATCGGCTCTGATTCCGGGTGGTTGATGTTGGCCGGAATGATCGCGCGGCCAGCGGCGACTTCATCGCGCACAAACTCCGGCGTGATATTGTTCGGCAGGCGGGCGCCAAAACCTTCGCCCGGATGCTGCCTGCGCAGCACTTCGCTGCGAATACGTTCGCGGCCCATATTTTCGCGAATGGCGATAAATTCCATTTCCGGCGTGATGATCCTCGGCGGGCATAGTGCAGTTGGGTGACGCGTTGACCGGCTTTGAGCGCGGCGCGGCGTCAGCAACCCGTTGAAGCGCAGCTCATCAAGACCTTCATCCGCCGGTGCGTGCGTTGGTGTAAGCCGAACTGCGTTCATCAAGCGTTTCACTGTCATCGCGCGCGGCGATCCAGGGGGCGCGTAGCTTGGCCAGACCTTGTTGCACATCGATGGTGACTGCCGGATCGCCATACGGGCCGGAGGTGTCGTAAACTGGTACAGCTTCGTTCTCTTCAAACTGAGGATGTTCTTTTGTACCGCCAGTCAGCGTTGGGCTGAGCCGGATTTCGCGCATTGGGATGCGGATATCGGGCTGTGAACCGGTGACGTAAATACGGTGTGAGTTGGGGAAAGCGGTGCCTTCCAGCGTGTCGATAAAGTGTTGCGCCCGGGCGCGTTGTTCACGGCGTGTAAGTTTTGCAGACATAGCTCATTCCAGAATTAAAAGGAGATGGCTTGTCAGACGACGGATGGAGTAATGGCAACAAACCGCCCGTAAGGGTGGTTGATGTGAATGGATTACTCTTGTTCCCTTCGCAGGTCTTAACCCGATCAGGTTCCGCGGATCCCGAATTAACGGTCTCAGCCTTTTCCACTTCATCTTTCGCGCCGCTTCGCGGCATTGCGAATCATGTAGTGGAGAGATAGGCACTCCGACAAGAAAAAACCCCCGTCCTCAGACGGGGAACTGCTTTTTAAACTACGCGTTACTTTTTTAAGAATTCAAGCAGGGCGCGCCATGCCGCTTTCGTCATTGGCGCTCTCTTTGAGATTGTTATCAAAAGCCAGCACGATCAGTTTGTCTTCCAGCATAAAGCGGGCCTCCAGCGCCTCGCCGATGTCGGAAAGCGCCTGCTGGAATTCCAGACAGTTATCATCATCAATGGCGTTTTCCGGTGGGGCTGGTATCGTAGTAATTCATGATTTCGAGGGTGTTGGCTTCCAGCAGCGGATAGAGCTGGTTAGCGATTAAAAAGTGGATTGCTCCCTTCCATTTCGCGAATGACGCGTTCATAAATACTGAAGTGACCTGCGGAGAGGTACTCCACCCGAGGTTGTGACAGAAATCGTCCAGCGCTTTTCATTAAGCTGCATGTACGATCCTTTGCCGAGGGCTTAATGCCAACCAGATTGTAGTAAGAAACGAGAAGTTGCTTACGTACTAGCAACCAATGGTCGACAAGTGTGTTACTTCCTCCAACGCGCTCTGTCAGGCTTTCTAACTGGTTTAGCATAATTGGCTCCGCAATATGTAAGTGAAAAAATGCTCACCCAAATGTAATAATAATGTTAACAAAATGCCAGTGAAGCTAAGGTAGTGCACCAAATGGTACGTATTATTGACGCCCGGGATCATGGCTGGTGGATCGTAAGCCATGAACAAAATTATGGTTGCCCGGTGGAGAATTACCACATGGGCAGGCAGGAAATTTCGATCTTGTGGGGCAGAGCGCGCTTCATATCGGTGAATGGCAGGGCGAACCGGTATGGATGATCCGCCAGAATCGCCGCCGGATATGGGGATCCGTACGCCGGAGTGATCGATCAGGATGCCGGGCTGTTCCAGTTGGCCGGGCGCGGCGTGCAACTGGCGGAATTTTACCGTTCACATCAGTTTTGCGGTTACTGCGGGCACACCATGCACCCGAGCAAAACCGAGTGGGCAATGCTGTGTGATCACTGCCGTGAGCGCTACTATCCGCAAATAGCCCCCCTGCATTATCGTCGCCATCCGCCGCGATGACGCGATTCTTCTGGCGCAGCATACGCGCCATCGTAACGGGATTTACACTGTGCTTGCCGGGTTTGTTGGAAGTAGGCGAAACCCGGAGCAGGCAGTGGCCCGCGAAGTGATGGAAGAGAGTGGCATTAAGGTTAAAAATTTGCGTTATGTTACCTCTCAGCCATGGCCCTTTCCCCAATCATTAATGACTGCCTTTATGGCGGACTATGACAGCGGTGATATTCATATCGACACGAAAGAGCTGCTGGATGCGGGCTGGTATCGTTATGACGATTTACCCCTGTTGCCGCCGCCGGGCACCGTCGCGCGCCGTCTGATCGAAGACACGGTGGCGATGTGCCGCGCAGAGTACGAGTAAGGCGTATATACTGGCGGCCTGACGCTTAAGGAACTGACAATGACCGAACTGAAAAACGATCGTTACCTGCGCGCGCTTCAGCGCCAGCCAGTAGACATGACGCCGGTATGGATGATGCGCCGTGGGGCGGGCCGCTATTTACCGGAATACAAAGCGACGCGCGCGCACAAGCGGGCGACTTTATGTCGCTGTGTAAAAACGCGGACCTTGCCTGCGAAGTGACGCTACAACCGCTGCGTCGCTATCCGCTTGATGCGGCGATCCTCTTCTCGGACATTCTCACCGTACCGGACGCGATGGGCCTTGGGCTCTATTTCGAAGCGGGTGAAGGGCCGCGGTTCACTTCCCCATCACCTCAAAAGCGGATGTCGAGAAACTCCCGGTGCCGGACCCGGAAAGCGAGCTGGGTTATGTAATGAACGCTGTGCGCACCATTCGTCGCGAGCTGAAAGGCGAGGTGCCGCTGATTGGCTTCTCCGGGAGTCCCCTCGGACGCTGGCGACCTACATGGTGGAAGGCGGCAGCAGCAAAGCCTTTACCGTGATCAAAAAATGATGTACGCCGACCCGAATACGCTGCATCAGCTGCTGGATAAGCTGGCGCAAAGCGTCACGTTGTACCTTAACGCGCAGATCCGGGCGCAGTCGGTGATGATTTTTGACACCGGGGCGGCGTTCTCACGGGGCGTGATTATCAACAGTTCTCGCTCTATTACATGCATAAAATCGTTGATGGCCTGTTGCGTGAAAATGAAGGCCGTCGTGTGCCGGTCACGCTGTTTACCAAAGGTGGCGGACAGTGGCTGGAAGCGATGGCGGAGACCGGTTGTGATGCGTTGGGTCTGGACTGGACAACGGACATCGCCGATGCACGCCGTCGTGTAGGGCACAAAGTCGCCCTGCAAGGGAATATGGATCCGTCCATGCTGTATGCACCGCCTGCGCGTATTGAAGAAGAAGTCGCTTCCATTCTGGCGGGCTTCGGCAAAGGCGAGGGCCATGTGTTTAACCTTGGGCATGGCATTCATCAGGATGTTCCGCCGGAACATGCCGGCGCATTTGTGGAGGCAGTGCACCGTCTGTCGGCCTCCGGCATCAGTAAGGAGAGAATATGGATCTCGCGTCACTACGCGACCAACAACGTGAACTGGCTTCATCGGTGATCCATGAGGATCGCCTTGATAACGATCCGCCGACAGTGATCGGCGGTGCGGATGTAGGTTTCGAGCAGGGTGGTGAAGTGACGCGAGCGGCCATGGTGCTGCTTTCGTACCCGTCGTTGGCGCTTATCGAGTATCAGGTGGCGCGTATTCCCACCACCATGCCTTATATTCCGGGTTTCCTGTCGTTTCGTGAGTATCCGGCGTTGCTGGCGGCGTGGGAACAGCTGTCGCAAAAGCCGGATCTGCTCTTTGTGGACGGTCACGGCATCTCCCACCCGCGTCGCCTTGGCGTTGCCAGTCACTTTGGCCTGCTGGTGGATGTGCCCACCATTGGCGTGGCGAAAAAGCGCTTGTGCGGTAAGTTTGAGCCGCTTGCCGACGAGCCCGGCGCGTTGTCGCCGCTGATGGATAAAGGTGAGAAGCTGGCATGGGTGTGGCGCAGTAAAGCACGCTGCAATCCGTTGTTTATCACGACCGGGCACCGGGTGAGCCCGAGGATAGTGCTCTGGCGTGGGTGCAGCGCTGTATGAAAGGCTACCGCCTGCCTGAGCCGACGCGCTGGGCAGATGCCGTGGCGTCCGGTCGTCCGGCGTTCACGCGTTGGCAGGCAATTCAGCGTGATATCAGGTAAACTGCGCCTAATACCGACTTTGAGAAGCGATCATGTTACAAAACCCGATTCACTTGCGTCTGGAAAAGCTGGAAAGCTGGCAGCACGTTGTCTTTATGGCTTGTCTGTGCGAACGCATGTACCCCAATTACGCCATGTTTTGTCAGCAAACGGAGTTTGGCGACGCGCAGCTCTACCGCCGTATTCTCGACTGCGGTGTGGGAAACGCAGGTGGTAAAAGACGCGAAGGTGAATTTCGACAGCCAGCTTGAGAAGCTGGAAGAGGCGATTCCGGCGGCTGATGATTACGATTTGTATGGCGTCTACCCGGCGATCGATGCCTGCGTGGCATTAAGCGAATTGATTCATTCACGCCTGAGCGGCGAAACGCTTGAGCATGCCATTGAGGTCAGCAAGACTTCTATCACTACCGTCGCGATGCTGGAAATGACCCGGGCGGGTCGTGAAATGACCGATGAAGAGCTGCGACTGAACCCCGCTGTAGAGCAGGAATGGGACATTCAGTGGGAGATTTTCCGCCTTCTGGCTGACTGCGAAGAACGCGACATTGAGTTGATCAAAGGGCTACGCGCAGACTTGCGTGAGGCCGGCGACAGCAATATCGGTATAAATTTGCAGCAATGAGACAATAAAACGTGATTTAACGCCTGTTTTGTCGTGCCAGAAGGCTTCCCTTCGCACCCCCGTCTGGTCTACATTTGGGGGCGAAAATAAGTGGCTATCGGTGCGTGTATGCAGGAGAGTGCTTTTGAGGCATTTCCGTCGCACTCGATGCTTAGCAAGCGATAAACACATTGAAAGGATAACTTATGAACAAGACTCAACTGATTGATGTAATTGCAGACAAGGCTGATCTGTCTAAAGCGCAAGCGAAAGCTGCACTGGAATCCACCGGCTGCTATTACTGAGTCTCTGAAAGAAGGTGATGCTGTACAACTGGTTGGTTTCGGTACCTTCAAAGTGAACCACCGCGCTGAGCGTACTGGCCGCAACCCGCAGACCGGTAAAGAAATCAAAATCGCCGCAGCTAACGTGCCGGCATTTGTTTCTGGTAAAGCACTGAAAGACTCTGTTAAGTAAGACAGCGTGGCAGTGAACAGTTTTGTCGAAGGGGCGGTTTCGCCCCTTTTGTCATTCTGGCGTCGCCCGCTGACGCTGGTGGGCGCGCTGTTGCTGGCTGCCTGCAGCCATGATTCCACTCTGCCTCCGTTTACCGCCAGCGGTTTTGCCGGCGATCAGGGCGCAGTGCGTATCTGGCGTAAAGATTCCGGTGGAGAGACACATCTGCTTTCCGCTTTTAGCCCGTGGCATCACGGGAACACCACGTTGGGCGAGTATCGCTGGCAAGGCGACGCGTTGACTCTCGTCGAACTCAATATCTACAGTACTCCCCCCTGAACATATTCGCGCCCGGTTTGACGACCGTGGAGAGTTGAGCTTTATGCAGCGGGAAGTCGATGGTCAGAAACAGCAGCTCTCCAGTGACCAGATTGCACTCTACCGCTATCGTGCAGAGCAAATCCGCCAGACCAGCGATGCGCTGCGCCGGGGGGCGTGTGGTGCTGCGTCAGGGGCGCTGGCAGGCGAATCATACGGTGCAGACCTGCGAAGGTGAGACGGTGAAGCCGGATCTGGATGCGTACGCATTAGAGCGCGTAGAACGCCGTCAGAGCCACTCCTCAGCCGCGGTCAGCGTGGCGTGGCTGGAAGCGCCGGAAGGCGTACAGCTGTTGTTGGTGGCGAATGAGGACTTCTGTCGCTGGCAACCGACAGAGAAACGTTTCTGATACGTCGTCGGGGTTAGCGCAGCGCCACCCGGTGAATTGCCAGATGGCGGCGACACCCCTTGCGGGCCCACTGAACGGTTCCCTCTCCCCTTTGGTGGAGAGGGTCAGGGAGTGAGGAAATAATTACTTGCCCTGCTCGCGTGCTATCGCACGGTAACCAATATCCCGGCGGCTGAAGCTGCCATCCCAGTGAATATCGCTCATCAATGCGTAAGCGCGCTGCTGCGCTTCAGCAACGGTATTGCCCAGCGCTGTCACGCACAATACACGCCCGCCATTGGTCAGCACCGGTCGTCAGCGGCGAGTTTGGTACCCGCGTGGAACACTTTGCCGTCCGCTGCTTCTTCCAGCGGCAGGCCGTGGATCACATCGCCATTGCGATAATTGCCCGGATACCCCCGGCCGCGATGACCACACCCAGCGAGGCGCGCGGGTCCCACTGTGAGGTTTTCTCATCCAGCTTACCTTCGCAGGCCGCCGGGGCAAAGCTCCACCAGATCGGACTGCATACGCAGCATGATCGGTTGCGTTTCCGGGTCGCCAAAGCGGCAGTTGAACTCGATCACTTTCGGGTTGCCCTGCTTGTCGATCATCAGACCGGCATACAGGAAACCGGTGTAGGTATTGCCTTCCGCTGCCATCCCGCGCACGGTTGGCCATATGACACGTTCCATGGTGCGCTGATGCACTTCATCGGTGACCACCGGGGCAGGCGAGTAAGCCCCATACCGCCGGTGTTCGGGCCGGTGTCGCCATCGCCCACGCGTTTGTGATCCGGCTGGTGGCCATCGGCAGGACATGCTTGCCGTCAACCATCACGATAAAGCTGGCTTCTTCGCCGTCGAGGAACTCTTCAATAACGATGCGATGACCCGCATCGCCAAAGGCATTGCCCGCCAGCATGTCGTTAACGGCGGCTTCGGCTTCTTCAAGCGTCATTGCGACGATCACGCCTTTGCCTGCAGCCAGACCGTCGGCTTTGATCACGATGGGCGCGCCTTTTTCACGCAGGTAAGCCAGCGCGGGTTCAACCTCGGTGAAATTCTGGTACTCCGCCGTTGGGATGTTGTGGCGGGCCGGGGAAGTCTTTGGTGAACGCTTTGGAGCCTTCCAGCTGCGCCGCGCCCTGCGTTGGGCCAAAAATCGTCAGACCTGCAGCGCGGAATGCATCCACCACGCCAATCACCAGCGGAGCTTCCGGGCCAACGATGGTCAGATCGATTTTTTCGTTCTGCGCGAAACTCAACAGTGCAGGAATATCGGTGGCGCCGATTGCGACGTTTTGCAGCGCAGGCTCAAGCGCGGTGCCGGCATTACCCGGAGCAACAAAAACGGTTTCAACCAGCGGTGACTGTGCTGCTTTCCAGGGCCAGCGCGTGCTCGCGCCCGCCGTTACCAATCACTAATACTTTCATTGTTTGCTCCGTAGATTAATGGCGGAAGTGGCGCATGTCGGTAAAGATCATTGCAATGCCATGCTCATCAGCGGCGGCAATCACTTCGTCATCACGAATGGAACCCCCGGCTGGATAACGCAGGTCACACCGACGGCTGCGGCAGCATCAATACCATCACGGAACGGGAAGAAGGCATCAGAGGCCATGGCCGAGCCTTTCACTTCCAGTCCTTCGTCACCGGCTTTGATCCCCGGCGATCTTCGCGGAGTAGACGCGGCTCATCTGGCCTGCGCCAATGCCGATAGTCATGTTCTCTTTTGCGTAAACAATGGCGTTGGATTTAACGAACTTCGCCACTTTCCAGCAGAATAATGCATCACGCAGTTCTTGTTCGGTTGGTTGGCGTTTGCTGACCACGCGCAGCGCATTTTCGGTCACCATGCCCAGATCGCGATCCTGAACCAGCAGACCACCGTTAACGCGTTTGAAATCCAGCCCCGCGACACGCTGCGCCCATTGGCCGCACACCAGAACACGCACGTTCTGCTTGGCTGCGGTGACTTTCAACGCGTCTTCGGTGGCAGACGGCGCAATGATCACTTCGACAAACTGGCGGGAGATGATCGCCTGTGCAGTTTGAGCATCCAGCTCGCGGTTAAAAGCGATAATGCCGCCGAAAGCAGACGTCGGATCGGTTTTATACGCGCGCTCGTAGGCATCCAGAATCGAGCTGCCAACGGCGACGCCGCATGGGTTGGCGTGTTTCACAATCACACAGGCTGCTTCGCTGAACTCTTTTACACACTCCAGCGCTGCGTCGGTGTCGGCAATATTGTTATAGGAAAGTGCTTTGCCTTGCAGTTGTTGCGCGGTGGCGACGGACGCTTCCTTCACCTCTTCTTCTATATATAGAAGGCTGCTTGCTGATGGCTGTTCTCGCCGTAACGCATATCCTGCTTCTTAATGAAGTTCAGGTTCAGCGTACGCGGGAAGCGACCAGCTGGCTCTTTGCTCTCACCGTGATAGGCGGGCACCAGACTGCCGAAGTAGTTGGCGATCATGCTGTCGTAAGCGGCAGTATGTTCAAAGGCTTTGATCGCCAGATCAAAACGGGTATCCAGCGTCAGAGATCCTTCGTTGGCATCCATCTCATTAATGATGGCGCTGTAATCGCTGCTCTTCACAACAATGGCGACATCTTTGTGGTTCTTCGCTGCGGAGCGCACCATGGTCGGGCCACCGATATCAATATTCTCTACGGCGTCTTCCAGCGAGCAACCTTCACGGGCTACGGTCTGGGCGAACGGATAAAGGTTAACAACGACCATATCGATCGGAGCGATCGCGTGCTGCGCCATGATCGCATCATCCGGCCGCGACGGCCAAGAATGCCGCCGTGCACTTTCGGGTGCAGGGTTTTTACACGTCCATCCATCATTTCCGGAAAACCGGTGTAGTCGGAGACTTCGGTCACCGGCAGACCTTTATTTGCCAGCAGACGAGCGGTGCCGCCCGTAGAGAGCAGTTCTACGCCACGCTGAGAGAGCGCCTGTGCGAATTCGACAATACCGGCCTTGTCAGAAACACTGAGCAAAGCGCGGCGGACTGGACGACGTTGTTGCATGGTAAATCCCACTGGATTTGACTTTAACAGAGAGTGTTAGGTGAATTTTAGGATCCTTATTGATCCAAAAACTCAGCTAACACCCCAGAAGGGTGCGTTATTTTTGCGCGGGCATTGTAACGAAAACGTTTGCGCAACGCTCGCGAATTTTTGTCCTTTTACCGGATTGTGGATAAGTCTGTGTGTAAATTGGTATAAAGGCGGGTTTTGCTGTGGAATGCAGCAGTCAGTCATTTTATGTCATTTTTCTATTGCGGGGGGCTGAGAACTCCCTATAATGCGCCTCCATCGACACGGCGGATGTGAATCACTTCACACAAACAGCCGGTTCGGTTGAAGAGAAAAAATCCTGAAAATCAGGGTTGACTCTGAAAGAGGAAAGCGTAATATACGCCACCTCGCGACAGAGCGCTAAAGCGCGTCGCAACTGCTCTTTAACAATTTATCAGACAATCTGTGTGGGCACTCAAAGTGACATGGATTCTTAAACGTCTCAGGACGCTAAATGAATACCAAGTCTCACGAGTGAACACGTAATTCAATACGAAGTTTAATTCCGGTGAGCATCAAACTTTTAAATTGAAGAGTTTGATCATGGCTCAGATTGAACGCTGGCGGCAGGCCTAACACATGCAAGTCGGACGGTAGCACAGAGGAGCTTGCTCCTCGGGTGACGAGTGGCGGACGGGTGAGTAATGTCTGGGAAACTGCCTGATGGAGGGGGATAACTACTGGAAACGGTAGCTAATACCGCATAACGTCGCAAGACCAAAGAGGGGGACCTTCGGGCCTCTTGCCATCAGATGTGCCCAGATGGGATTAGCTAGTAGGTGGGGTAACGGCTCACCTAGGCGACGATCCCTAGCTGGTCTGAGAGGATGACCAGCCACACTGGAACTGAGACACGGTCCAGACTCCTACGGGAGGCAGCAGTGGGGAATATTGCACAATGGGCGCAAGCCTGATGCAGCCATGCCGCGTGTATGAAGAAGGCCTTCGGGTTGTAAAGTACTTTCAGCGGGGAGGGAAGGTGTTGTGGTTAATAACCACAGCAATTGACGTTACCCGCAGAAGAAGCTAACTCCGTGCCAGCAGCCGCGGTAATACGGAGGGTGCAAGCGTTAATCGGAATTACTGGGCGTAAAGCGCACGCAGGCGGTCTGTCAAGTCGGATGTGAAATCCCCGGGCTCAACACCGGGAACTGCATTCGAAACTGGCAGGCTGGAGTCTCGTAGAGGGAGGTAGAATTCGAGGTGTAGCGGTGAAATGCGTAGAGATCTGGAGGAATACCGGTGGCGAAGGCGGCCTCCTCGGACGAAGACTGACGCTCAGGTGCGAAAGCGTGGGGGAGCAAACAGGATTAGATACCACCGGTAGTCCACGCTGTAAACGATGTCGATTTGGAGGTTGTGCCCTTGAGGCGTGGCTTCCGGAGCTAACGCGTTAAATCGACCGCCTCACGGGGAGTACGGCCGCAAGGTTAAAACTCAAATGAATTGACGGGGGCCCGCACAAGCGGTGGAGCATGTGGTTTAATTCGATGCAACGCGAAGAACCTTACACCGGTCTTGACATCCACAGAAGTTTCCAGAGATGGGAATGTGCCTTCGGGAACTGTGAGACAGGTGCTGCATGGCTGTCGTCAGCTCGTGTTGTGAAATGTTGGGTTAAGTCCCGCAACGAGCGCAACCCTTATCCTTTGTTGCCAGCGGTCCGGCCGGGAACTCCAAAGGAGACTGCCAGTGATAAACTGGAGGAAGGTGGGGATGACGTCAAGTCATCATGGCCCTTATACGACCAGGGGCTACACGTGCTACAATGGCGCATACAAAGAGAAGCGACCTCGCGAGAGCAAGCGGACCTCATAAAGTGCGTCGTAGTCCGGATTGGAGTCTGCAACTCGACTCCATGAAGTCGGAATCGCTAGTAATCGTGGATCAGAATGCCACGGTGAATACGTTCCCGGGCCTTGTACACACCGCCCGTCACACCATGGGAGTGGGTTGCAAAAGAAGTAGGTAGCTTAACCTTCGGGAGGGCGCTTACCACTTTGTGATTCATGACTGGGGTGAAGTCGTAACAAGGTAACCGTAGGGGAACCTGCGGTTGGATCACCTCCTTACCTTAAAGAACCTGCCTTTGCAGTGCTCACACAGATTGTCTGATGAAAAGAAAGAAGCAAGGCGTCTTGCGATTGAGACTTCAGTGTCCCCTTCGTCTAGAGGCCCAGGGACACCGCCCTTTCACGGCGGTAACAGGGGTTCGAATCCCCTAGGGGACGCCACTTGCTGGTAACGTAAGTGAAAGGTGCGTGCCGATGTATCTCAAAACTGACTCACGAGTCATGTTTGAGATATTTGCTCTTTAAAAATCTGGATCAAGCTGAAAATTGAAACACAGAGCAGTGCGAACTGTTCTGCGAGTCTCTCAAATTTTCACAACTGATGATGAATCGCAAGAAACATCTTCGAGGTTAAGCGACCAAGCGTACACGGTGGATGCCCCGGCAGTCAGAGGCGATGAAGGACGTGCTAATCTGCGAAAAGCGCCGGTAAGGTGATATGAACCGTTATAACCGGCGATGTCCGAATGGGGAAACCCAGTGTGATTCGTCACACTATCATTAACTGAATCCATAGGTTAATGAGGGCGAACCGGGGGAACTGAAACATCTAAGTACCCCGAGGAAAAGAAATCAACCGAGATTCCCCAGTAGCGGCGAGCGAACGGGGAGGCCCAGAGCCAGAATCAGCTTGTGTGTTAGTGGAAGCGTCTGGAAAGTCGCGATACAGGGTGACAGCCCCGTACACAAAAATGCACAGGTTGTGAGCTCGATGAGTAGGGCGGGACACGTGGTATCCTGTCTGAATATGGGGGACCATCCTCCAAGGCTAAATACTCCTGACTGACCGATAGTGAACCAGTACCGTGAGGGAAAGGCGAAAAGAACCCCGGCGAGGGGAGTGAAAAGAACCTGAAACCGTGTACGTACAAGCAGTGGGAGCACCCTGTGGGGTGTGACTGCGTACCTTTGTATAATGGGTCAGCGACTTATATTCTGTAGCAAGGTTAACCGGAATAGGGGGAGCCGAAGGGAAACCGAGTCTTAACTGGGCGTTAAGTTGCAGGGTATAGACCCGAAACCCGGTGATCTAGCCATGGGCAGGTTGAAGGTTGGGTAACACTAACTGGAGGACCGAACCGACTAATGTTGAAAAATTAGCGGATGACTTGTGGCTGGGGGTGAAAGGCCAATCAAACCGGGAGATAGCTGGTTCTCCCCGAAAGCTATTTAGGTAGCGCCTCGTGAATTCATCTCCGGGGTAGAGCACTGTTTCGGCTAGGGGGCCATCCGGCTTACCAACCCGATGCAAACTGCGAATACCGGAGAATGTTATCACGGGAGACACACGACGGGTGCTAACGTCCGTCGTGAAGAGGGAAACAACCCAGACCGCCAGCTAAGGTCCCAAAGTCATGGTTAAGTGGGAAACGATGTGGGAAGGCCCAGACAGCCGGGGATGTTGGCTTAGAAGCAGCCATCATTTAAAGAAAGCGTAATAGCTCACTGGTCGAGTCGGCCTGCGCGGAAGATGTAACGGGGCTAAACCATGCACCGAAGCTGCGGCAGCGACACTATGTGTTGTTGGGTAGGGGAGCGTTCTGTAAGCCTGCGAAGGTGTGCTGTGAGGCATGCTGGAGGTATCAGAAGTGCGAATGCTGACATAAGTAACGATAAAGCGGGTGAAAAGCCCGCTCGCCGGAAGACCAAGGGTTCCTGTCCAACGTTAATCGGGGCAGGGTGAGTCGACCCTAAGGCGAGGCCGAAAGGCGTAGTCGATGGGAAACAGGTTAATATTCCTGTACTTGGTGTTACTGCGAAGGGGGGACGGAGAAGGCTATGTCATCCGGGCGACGGTTGTCCCGGTTTAAGCGTGCAGGTGTGCTCCGGTGCAAATCCGGAACACTTTAACACTGAGGCGTGATGACGAGGCACTACGGTGCTGAAGTGACAAATGCCCTGCTTCCGGAGGAAAAGCCTCTAAGCATCAGGTAACACGAAATCGTACCCCAAACCGACACAGGTGGTCAGGTAGAGAATACCAAGGCGCTTGAGAGAACTCGGGTGAAGGAACTAGGCAAAATGGTGCCGTAACTTCGGGAGAAGGCACGCTGATGCGTAGGTGAAGTGACTTGCTCACGGAGCTGAAATCAGTCGAAGATACCAGCTGGCTGCAACTGTTTATTAAAAACACAGCACTGTGCAAACACGAAAGTGGACGTATACGGTGTGACGCCTGCCCGGTGCCGGAAGGTTAATTGATGGGGTTATCCGTAAGGGAGAAGCTCTTGATCGAAGCCCCGGTAAACGGCGGCCGTAACTATAACGGTCCTAAGGTAGCGAAATTCCTTGTCGGGTAAGTTCCGACCTGCACGAATGGCGTAATGATGGCCGGGCTGTCTCCACCCGAGACTCAGTGAAATTGAACTCGCTGTGAAGATGCAGTGTACCCGCGGCAAGACGGAAAGACCCCGTGAACCTTTACTATAGCTTGACACTGAACATTGAGCCTTGATGTGTAGGATAGGTGGGAGGCTTTGGAAGCGTGGACGCCAGTCTGCGTGGAGCCAACCTTGAAATACCACCCTTTAATGTTTGATGTTCTAACGTGGACCCGTAATCCGGGTTGCGGACAGTGTCTGGTGGGTAGTTTGACTGGGGCGGTCTCCTCCTAAAGCGTAACGGAGGAGCACGAAGGTCAGCTAATCGGTCGGACATCAGGAGGTTAGTGCAATGGCATAAGCTGGCTTGACTGCGAGCGTGACGGCGCGAGCAGGTGCGAAAGCAGGTCATAGTGATCCGGTGGTTCTGAATGGAAGGGCCATCGCTCAACGGATAAAAGGTACTCCGGGGATAACAGGCTGATACCGCCCAAGAGTTCATATCGACGGCGGTGTTTGGCACCTCGATGTCGGCTCATCACATCCGGGGCTGAAGTAGGTCCCAAGGGTATGGCTGTTCGCCATTTAAAGTGGTACGCGAGCTGGGTTTAGAACGTCGTGAGACAGTTCGGTCCCTATCTGCCGTGGGCGCTGGAGAATTGAGGGGGGCTGCTCCTAGTACGAGAGGACCGGAGTGGACGCATCACTGGTGTTCGGGTTGTCATGCCAATGGCACTGCCCGGTAGCTAAATGCGGAAGAGATAAGTGCTGAAAGCATCTAAGCACGAAACTTGCCCCCGAGATGAGTTCTCCTGAGACTTTAAGTCTCCTGGAAGGAACGTTGAAGACGACGACGTTGATAGGCCGGGTGTGTAAGCGCAGCGATGCGTTGAGCTAACCGGTACTAATGAACCGTGAGGCTTAACCTTACAACGCCGAAGATGTTTTGGCGTGAGAGACGCAAGAAGTAAGCTTGATAACAGATTAGCGGAAACGAAAGATTTTACGCTGAGGCAAGGCGGCAAGCGAAGAAAAGGAAGGAGCATACGAGGGTATGTGACTGACTTTACGAGAGCGGCCAACGCAGCATCAGGGTAAAAGATTCGTTCAAACCTAAAGAATTTGCTGGCGGCACTAGCGCGGTGGTCCCACCTGACCCCATGCCGAACTCAGAAGTGAAACGCCGTAGCGCCGATGGTAGTGTGGGGTCTCCCCCATGCGAGAGTAGGGAACTGCCGGGGCATCAAATAAAACAGAAGGCCCAGTCGAAAGACTGGGCCTTTTGCTATTGTTTTATCATGTGGCTCGGCCTGTTGCAGGCGGGCAATGACGTGAAACTTTCTCACCTTCCACTTGCGGACTCGACATTTTGACAATTCTTGGGTATCTTCGGCTATCTGGATGTCTAAACGTTTAAACGTATGCAGTGAGGATATAAGTTATGCCGATTCGGGTGCAGGACGAGCTGCCAGCCGTCAACTTCTTACGTGATGAGAATGTCTTTGTAATGACAACCTCGCGCGCAACAGTTCAGGAAATTCGTCCGCTGAAGGTGCTTATCCTCAACCTGATGCCGAAGAAAATTGAGGACGGAAAACCAGTTCCTGCGCCTGCTGTCGAACTCGCCGCTGCAGGTGGATGTGCGTCTGCTGCGTATCGACTCACGCGAGTCGCGCAATACGCCCGCCGAACACCTGAACACCTTCTATTGTAACTTCGACGAGATCTGTCACGAAAACTACGATGGCTTGATCGTCACCGGCGCGCCGTTAGGGTTGGTGGAATTCAACGATGTTGCCTACTGGCCTCAAATCGAGCAGGTGTTGGAGTGGGCAAAAGATCACGTCACCTCAACGTTGTTTGTCTGTTGGGCGGTACAAGCCGCATTAAACATCCTCTATGGCATTCCTAAACAGACCCGCAGCGAAAAACTCTCAGGCGTATACGAACACCGCATTCTTCATCCTCATGCCCTACTGACCCGTGGTTTTGACGATGTATTCACGGCCCCACACTCTCGTTATGCCGACTTCCCGGCCGCATTGATCCGTGATTACACCGATCTGGATATTCTCGCGGAAACCGAAGGCGGAGACGCCTATCTGTTTGCCAGCAAGGACAAACGTATTGCCTTTGTCACGGGGCACCCGGAATACGATGCCAACACGCTGGCGAGTGAGTTCTTCCGCGACGTAGATGCTGGTCTGAGTCCGGAGTTGCCGTACAACTATTTCCCGAAAGACGATCCGCAGAACACGCCGCATGCTTCCTGGCGCAGCCACGGTAATTTACTGTTCATCAACTGGCTTAACTACTACGTCTACCAGATCACGCCATTCGATCTGGAGTCATATGAATCCGACGCTGGATTAAGCGTTTCAGCCCTGCACTACAGGCGCCTTCGGGCGCCTTTTTTATTCGAAAATCACTTCACAACCAAATAAAACTATAACCTCTATGTTATCAGTAAGTTAATTTCATTTTTAAATTAAAAATGGAAATTGTTTTTGATTTTGGAAAATAATTAGCCGGGATTGATCCTGCTGAACGAAAACTGCACACCCGATCTTCGTTCGCATTGGAAATGTCTTCGATGCACAAATGAGGAGCCGTACCATGACACAACAGGCGACAACAACCGATGAACTGGCCTTTACGCAGCCCTATGGCGAGCAGGAAAAACAGATCCTCACGTCTGCGGCGGTGGAATTTCTGAGTGAGCTGGTCACCCGCTTTACGCCAAAACGCAATCAGTTATTGGCTGCGCGTCTGCGCCAGCAACAGCAGATCGATGCCGGTACGTTGCCTCGGTTTTATTTCGGAAACAGCTTCCATTCGTGATGGCGACTGGACTATCCGCGGTATCCCCCGGCGATTTACTCGATCGCCGGGTGGAGATCACCGGGCCGGTTGAGCGCAAAATGGTCATCAATGCGCTCAACGCGAACGTGAAAGTGTTTATGGCGGATTTTGAAGATTCGCTGGCACCAAACTGGGAAAAAGTGATCGACGGGCAGATCAACCTGCGCGATGCGGTTAATGGCACCATCAGCTATACCAACGAAGCAGGCAAAATCTATCAACTCCAAACCCAACCCGGCGGTACTGGTTTGCCGCGTACGCGGTTTGCACTTGCCAGAGAAGCACGTCACCTCGGCGTGAAGAAGCCATCCCCGGCAGCCTGTTTGATTTTGCGCTCTACTTTTTCCACAACCATAAAAACCTGCTCGCCAAAGGCAGCGGTCCCTATTTCTATCTGCCAAAAACCCAGTCCTCGGCAAGAAGCGGCATGGTGGAGTGAGGTCTTTAGCTTTACGGAAGACCGCTTTAACCTGCCGCGCGGCACAATCAAAGCAACCTTGCTGATTGGAAACCCTGCCGGCGGTATTCCAGATGGATGAGATCCTGCATGCCCTGCGTGACCATATCGTCGGGCTTAACTGCGGGCGCTGGGATTATATCTTCAGCTATATCAAAACGTTAAAAAACTACCCGGACCGGGTCCTGCCCGATCGCCGGGTCGTGACGATGGACAAACCGTTCCTCAGCGCTTATTCCCGTCTGCTGATCAAAACCTGTCATCGTCGCGGCGCGTTTGCGATGGGCGGCATGGCGGCGTTTATCCCCAGCAAAGATGCAGAACGTAATAACTGGGTACTGAACAAGGTAAAAGCGGATAAAGAGCTCGAAGCCAAAAACGGTCATGACGGTACGTGGATTGCCCACCCGGGTCTTGGCGACACGGTGATGGAGGTGTTTAACGCTGCTCTGGGCGACCACAAAAATCAGTTGTCGGTGAGCCGTGAAGAGGATGCACCGATCACCGCCGATCAACTGCTGGCGCCTTGCGAAGGCGAACGTACAGAAGAAGGCATGCGTGCCAACATTCGTGTGGCGGTGCAGTACATCGAAGCGTGGATCTCCGGCAATGGTTGCGTGCCGATTTACGGCCTGATGGAAGATGCCGCCACGGCGGAAATTTCCCGCACGTCCATCTGGCAATGGATCCACCACGAAAAACGCTGAGCAACGGCAAAGCGGTGACCAAAGCGCTGTTCCGCCAGATGCTGGCTGAAGAGATGCTGGTCATTCAGGAAGAGTTGGGTGAACACCGCTTTAGCAGCGGGCGGTTTGATGATGCCGCACGCCTGATGGAGCAGATCACCACGTCTGATGAGCTGATCGATTTCCTGACGTTGCACGGCTACCGCCTGTTAGCGTAATTCACCCACCTGTCACACTATGGAGCATCTGCATATGAAAACCCGTACCCAACAAATCGAAGCATTACAAAAGAGTGGACACAACCGCGCTGGGGAAGGCATTCGCCGTCCCTATACGGCGGAAGAGGTGGTGAAATTACGTGGCTCGGTAAACCCGGAATGTACGCTGGCGCAACTCGGCGCCGCCAAAATGTGGCGCTTGCTGCATGGCGAGTCGAAAAAGGGTATATCAACAGCCTTGGCGCGTTGACAGGCGGCCGAGGCGTTGCAACAGGCGAAAGCGGGTATTGAAGCCGTGTATCTCTCCGGCTGGCAGGTGGCGGCAGATGCAAACTGGCCTCCAGCATGTATCCGGACCAGTCGTTGTACCCGGCAAACTCGGTGCCATCGGTGGTGGAGCGCATCAATAACACCTTCCGCCGTGCGGATCAGATCCAGTGGGCGGCAGGCATTGAACCCGGCGATCCGCGCTTTGTGGATTACTTCCTGCCGATCGTTGCCGATGCCGAAGCCGGTTTCGGCGGGGTGCTGAACGCATTTGAACTGATGAAATCGATGATCGAAGCCGGTGCAGCGGCGGTTCACTTCGAAGATCAGCTCGCCTCGGTGAAAAAATGCGGCCACATGGGCGGTAAAGTGCTGGTACCAACCCAGGAAGCCGTACAGAAACTGGTTGCCGCGCGCCTCGGCTGCGGATGTGCTGGGCGTACCAACATTGCTGGTCGCCCGTACCGACGCCGATGCCGCCGATCTGGTGACCTCCGACTGCGACCCGTATGACAGCGCGTTTATTACCGGTGAGCGCACCAGTGAAGGTTTTTATCGTACCCACGCCGGTATCGAGCAAGCCATCAGCCGCGGCACCGGCGTATGCGCCGTACGCTGATCTGGTGTGGTGCGAAACGTCAACGCCGGATCTTGAGTTGGCCCGTCGTTTCGCCGAAGCCATCCACGCGAAATTCCCCGGCAAACTGCTGGCCTACAACTGTTCGCCATCGTTTAACTGGAAGAAAAATCTCGACGACAGCACCATCGCGCGTTTCCAGCAGGCGCTGTCGGACATGGGGTACAAATTCCAGTTTATTACCCTCGCGGGCATCCACAGCATGTGGTTCAACATGTTCGATTTGGCCCACGCCTATGCACAAGGTGAGGGGGATGAAACACTATGTTGAGAAGGTGCAACAGCCGGAGTTCGCTGCAGGCAAAGAGGGCTATACCTTTGTTTCGCATCAGCAGGAGGTTGGTACGGGCTACTTCGATAAGGTGACCACCATTATTCAGGGTGGAACCTCTTCGGTCACCGCACTGACCGGGTCGACGGAAGAAGCACAGTTCTGATCTGTTCTCCCTCTCCCCCGTCGGGGGGGAGGGACAAATCGAGGGAAAGCTATGTCGCGTGGCACCGGAACTGCTGATTGCACAAACGATCTTACAGGGCTTCGATGCTCAATATGGTCGGTTTCTGGAAGTGACCTCCGGCGCAGCAGCGCTTTGAGCAGGCAGACTGGCAGGCCGTCCAGCAAGCCATGAAACAGCGTATTCACCTCTACGATCATCATGTGGGACTGGTGGTGGAGCAGTTACGCTGCATCACAGACAGCCAAAGCCCGGATGCCGCTTTCCTGCTGCGGGTAAAAGAGCACTACACCCAGTTGTTGCCGGACTATCCACGCTTTGAAATTGCCGAAAGTTTCTTTAACTCCGTCTATTGCCGGCTGTTTGATCACCGTTCGCTGACGCCGGAACGCTTGTTTATCTTCAGTTCGCAGCCCGAGCGGCGTTTTCGCACGATTCCACGGCCGCTGGCGAAAGCATTCTGGCCGGAGCGCGGTTGGGAAGCGCTGCTGACCAAAGTCCTGTCTGATTTACCGCTGCGTCTGCCCTCGGCAGGATAAAGCGCGCGATGTCGGTTATATCGCGGCACATCTGACGGATGCATTTGGCCCGGGAAACCCTGGAGTCAGTCGCATTTGCAGGTCGCAAACGAGCTGTTCTACCGTAACAAAGCGGCTGGCTGGTCGGTAAGCTGATCACGCCGGTGGCGACGCTGCCCTTTTGTTGCCGGTTCACCGCAGCGATGACGGGGAACTGTTTGTTGATACCTGTCTTACCACCCACGCCGAAGCCAGTATCGTGTTTGGTTTCGCCCGCTCCTATTTTATGGTCTATGCCCCGCTGCCTGCGGCTACCGTGGAATGGCTGCGTGAAATCCTACCCCGGCAAGACCACCGCAGAGCTGTACATGGCGATTGGCTGCCAGAAACATGGCAAAACGGAAAGCTACCGCGAGTATTTGAACTACATCAACGCCAGCGATGAGCAGTTTATTGAAGCGCCGGGGATCCGCGGTATGGTGATGTTGGTGTTTACACTGCCGGGCTTCGATCGGGTATTCAAGGTGATCAAGGATGTGTTCCCGCCGCAAAAGGGAGATGAGTGCGGCCCATGTCCGCGCCTGCTATCAGTTGGTTAAAGAACACGATCGCGTCGGGCGCATGGCCGATACGCAAGAGTTTGAAAACTTCGTGCTGGAAAAGCGGCAAATTTCACCGGCGTTAATGGCGTTATTACGGGAGCAGGCACCGGGCAAGATCACCGATCTCGGCGATCGCATTGCGATAAGCCACCTCTATATTGAGCGACGGATGGTGCCGCTCAACCTGTGGTTTGAGCAGGTCAAAGGCCAGCAACTGCGCGATGCGGTGGAAGAGTACGGCAATGCCATTCGCCAACTGGCCGCCGCCAATATCTTCCCCGGCGATATGTTATTTAAAAATTTCGGCGTCACCCGACACGGGCGGGTAGTGTTCTATGACTATGACGAAATATGCTATATGACCGAAGTGAATTTTCGCGATATCCCTGCACCGCGCTACCCGGAAGATGAGCTCAGCGCCGAGCCGTGGTACAGCGTGACCCCCAGGGGATGTTTTCCCGGAGGAGTTTCGCCACTGGCTGTGCGCCGACCCGAAAATTGGCCCGCTGTTTGAGGAGATGCACGCTGATTTACTGCGTGCTGACTACTGGCGCGGGCTGCAAATGCGCATCCGCAACGGGCATGTGGAAGATGTTTACGCCTACCGCAGGCGTCAGCGCTTTAGCGTACGCTTTGGCGCGACCGCGCTGCGGCAGGCGGGATAGGTCAGGTAAAAGTAGTAACGCGCACCACATGGAAGAAAATGGGGGCGGCGAAACAGAGCGAATCGATTCTGTCCATCATGCCGCCGTGCCCTTCGAGCATCGCCCCCAAAATCTTTCACCCCGCGATCGCGCTTAATGGCCGACATGCACAACCCGCCAAGGGAAGCCGAGCAAGGTGATCAGCAGCGAAATCACAAACGCCTGCCGGGGGGTTGAACGGCGTGATCCACCATAACCCGGCCCCCACCAGACTGGCGCTGAGAATGCCGCCAACAAAGCCCTCAACCGTTTTATTGGGGCTCAGTTTGGGCACAATCGGGCGTTTGCCCCACAGCTTACCGAACACATACTGCAGCACGTCCGAGATTTGCACGACAATCATCATAAACAGCACCAGTTTGATGTTCTGGCCGCTGTAACCGGGAATGGACAACATCAACAACGCGGGCGCATGACTGACGCAGTAGACCGCCATCATCAGGCTCCACTGGATTTTCGCGCTGCGCTCGAGGAAGTGATGCGTATCGCCGGCGATGGCCACGCGAGCCGGAATAAACAAAAACGCATACACCGGGATAAAAATGACGAACACGGCGTACCACTGAATACCCACCAACAGATACTGCACGGGCAAAATAATAAAGAAGCACCAGAACAACGCTTCGTGATCGCCACGACGGGTCGGCATCAGCGTAATGCATTCGCGCAGCGCGAAAAGACATCAGCGCAAACAGCACCACCGAGCCGATCGGGCCAATCAGCATGGCGACCACCGACACGGTGCACATCAGCCACCGAGGGCGCGGATACGGGCGTTAAGATTGGCAATCGTGGCGTTTTGGTAACAGCGCGACAGGACAAAACCAATCGCACTGGCGACAGCAAGCAGGATAAATAGCCCGCTCAGCAGCAGGCGCAGCTCAGCATCAACATTAATCATGAGTCAGCGCCTCCAGAGCCTCTTTTGCGCGCATTAAAAATTCCCGCTTTGTCTCCTGCTCCCATCGGGCCGGGAAATCGGTTCGCCAAAGGTTGCCGTGCAGATGATAGGCACCACCAGACGCGACCCTTTCGGCAATACACGGTTCATATTCTCCAGCCATACCGGAACCAGTTGCACCTGCGGCATACGCTGCGCCAGATGGAACAGCCCGCTTTTAAAGGCGGCGACTTCATCGCCGGTTCCGCGTGTCCCTTCCGGGAAGAAGATCAGCGAATGGCCTTGCTCCAGCTGTTCTGTCAGCGGTTGTAAGGGATCGCGCGGCGTCGTTGTCTCTTCAGACGCTGGCGCCTGACTGCGTCGCTCCACCAATACTGCGTTAAAAATGCGCGTAGCAAGATAGCGGCGCAGCGCGGTCTTGTTCCAGTAATCCGCCGCTGCGACAGGATGAACGTGTGGGCGCAGCGCACGGGGAAAGCTGGCCCAAATCACCAACCCATCCGGTGGCTACTGTGATTCGCGTAGTAAATGGTGGCCTGTTCCGTTTCCGGCAGAGCACGCCAGAAGGCTTTTTACGCCCGTTAACAAGCGGCAAAGGCTTACAAAAACGCCCGCACCACCGTCTTATCCACAGAGAAATGCAGCCTCATTGCGTGTGCCCCTGATGAAGAGACTGAATAATGTGCCGGGTTCGGCGTACGGTGGTCCATGCCGCACCGACGGCAATCAGCACCAGCGCGCGCCAAGCAGGGTGGGTTGCCCCCACTGCGGCAGCACGATAGCGATGGCGGTTGCCGCAGTCAGCAGCCCCATACGGTGCTGCTTCGCCATCGGTCCACTGAACTGCTGCGCCAGCCCACAGGTGCCGCCAAGCAAGCGGACATACGCGGTAAATAAGGCGAACAGCGAAGCCGCCCAGCCGAACTCCACGCCAGCGGGAACGGCCATCAGACCGTAACCTACGCCAAGAAACAGCACACTGTCGGACACGCGGTCAGGCAACTCATTAAAAACGGCGCCCGCCGGGCTACGCAGGCCGCCTTCTACAGCAACCATGCCATCCAACAGGTTGCAAATAAGCCGCCCTGGATA
Organism: Enterobacter sp. EA-1; assembly: GCA_002886105.1. GTDB lineage: Bacteria > Pseudomonadota > Gammaproteobacteria > Enterobacterales > Enterobacteriaceae. The sequence continues at coordinate 4,837,881 of CP025776.1, read as the reverse complement.
CCGACGATAGCTAATAGCAGCAGACCGCGTTGCAGGGTGATATTTTCAACCTGCCAGACTGCGAGGAAGCAGAGACAAGAGAGCAGCGCAAACACGATGCTGAACAGCGAAATGGCGTTTGGTGCAGCCCTTTTGGCGTAAATACCGGGCAGCGCCGCCCAGCGTGTATTGCGCGTCCGGACCGGACGGCGATCGTGAACTTCCTGGTCATCGGAAGCATCCCGTAAGATGAGTAAAAATGGACGGGCAGTATATAACCTTTTGGAAGTTAACGCATTCCCCCAAATTCCGAGGGTTACCTCTTTTGCCCCGCGGATCACCATCGCCCCCAGTTCCGTCACACGATCGTCGGTAATGCGCGACAGCGGCCCGGAAATAGAGATAGCCGCAAACGGCTGGCCATGTTCGTCATAAATACAGGACGCCACGCAGCGCAGGCCGAGCGCGTGCTCTTCATCGTCAAACGAGTAGCCTCGTTTGCGCGTCTGGGCGAGATCCTCTTTCAGGTGCACTGGCGAAACCAGCGTCGCATGGGTGTAGGCATGCAGCCCTTTACGATGCAGTAAGCTGCTGACCTGTTCATCATTCAGATTCGCTAAAAACGCTTTACCCGCGCCGGAAGCATGCATCGGCAATTTACCGCCAATGGGCGCTGACATGCGCATCAGTTGGGTACATTGCACTTGATCGATAATAATTGCCTGATGATCGCTTTGATCCAGCACGGCAAGATTGACCGTTTCCCCGGACGCCTCCATTAATTTACGCAGGATCGGGTGCACAATGGCCATCAGGTTGCGGCTCTGCAAAAGCTGCTGCCAACGATAAACGCATGCGCACCCACCGACCAGTGGCCCAAATCGCCAACCCGGCGAACAAAGCCCAGTTGCTGCATGGTGGTCAGTAAACGGTGGGTGGTGGAGTTCGGCAAACCTGCCTGCTGCGCCAGCTCGGTCAGTGCGACGCTGCCGTGGGACTCGGCTATCCATTCCAGCAGTTTCAGGCCGCGGGTCAGTGACTGGACTTGCCCACCGGCCGGTGCGGCGGGAGTCGTGGCTTTTCTACCCCGTTTAGCGGGAACGGGAAGCAACCATGGCTGGCTCCTTTTTCTGTATCGTGGAAATCATTTTCGTTTTAAGTGGAGTATAACGCAACTCCGTTGCAGACTGATCGGATGAGTGATGCTGAACATCTCTCATGTTAACCCGGCGCCGCTTTTCCGGTCTGTTACTTTATGCCAGTATGTCCTGCTGGCCTTTTGGCCTGATTGAGCGTTGTCGGGAGCACGTGAGCAGCAAAGTTGAGCAACTGGAAACAGCAATTAAACGAAAGAATTCTGGTTCTGGATGGGGGCATGGGCACCATGATCCAGAGCTACCGTTTGAGTGAGCAGGATTTTCGCGGCGAGCGCTTCGCCGACTGGCCCTGCGATCTGAAGGTAACAACGACTTGCTGGTGCTCAGCAAGCCGGAGGTGATTGCCGCCATCCATGACGCCTACTTTGCGGCGGGCGCTGACATCATCGAAACCAATACCTTCAATTCAACGACCATCGCCATGGCGGATTACCAGATGGAATCCCTGTCGGCGGAGATCAACTTTGCCGCGGCCAAACTGGCCCGCGCCAGCGTCGGACAAGTGGACTGCGCAAACCCCGGACAAGCCGCGTTATGTGGCGGGGGTGCTTGGCCCGACCAACCGCACGGCTTCTATCTCACCGGATGTGAACGATCCGGCGTTTCGTAACATCTCGTTTGATCAGCTGGTCACCGCTTACCGTGAGTCGACCAAAGCGCTGGTGGAAGGCGGATCGGACCTGATCCTTATCGAAACGGTGTTCGATACGCTGAATGCCAAAGCGGCGATCTTCGCCGTTAAAGAGGAGTTCGATGCGCTGGGCATCGATCTGCCGATCATGATTTCCGGCACCATTACCGATGCATCCGGGCGTACGCTCTCCGGTCAGACGACTGAAGCGTTTTATAACTCGCTGCGCCACGCCGATGCGCTCACCTTCGGCCTGAACTGCGCGCTGGGGCCGGATGAATTGCGCCAGTACGTGCAGGAGCTGTCGCGCATTGCAGAATGCTACGTTACCGCGCACCCGAACGCCGGTCTGCCGAACGCCTTCGGCGAGTACGATCTGGATGCCGACACCATGGCCACGCAGATCCGCGAATGGGCGGAAGCGGGCTTCCTGAATATTGTCGGTGGCTGCTGCGGTACCACGCCGGAGCATATCGCCGCCATGAGCCGCGTGGTGGCGGGTCTGCCGCCGCGTAAGCTGCCGGACGTGCCTGTCGCGTGTCGTCTTGCGGGACTCGAACCGCTGAATATTGGCGACGACAGCTTATTTGTGAACGTGGGCGAACGTACCAACGTCACCGGTTCTGCTAAATTCAAGCGCCTGATTAAAGAAGAAAAATACAGCGAGGCGCTGGACGTCGCGCGTCAGCAGGTGGAAAGCGGCGCGCAAATCATCGACATCAACATGGATGAAGGGATGCTTGATGCAGAAGCGGCGATGGTGCGTTTCCTCAACCTGATTGCCGGTGAGCCGGACATTGCCCGGGTACCGATCATGATCGACTCCTCCAAATGGGAGGTGATCGAAAAAGGGCTGAAATGCATTCAGGGCAAAGGCATCGTCAACTCCATCTCAATGAAAGAAGGGGTTGAGCCCTTTATTCACCATGCGAGCTGGTTCGCCGCTACGGCGCGGCGGTTGTGGTGATGGCGTTTGACGAAGTGGGCCGGGGCGGATACCCGCGAGCGCAAAATCGAAATCTGCCGCCGCGCTTATCAAATCCTCACCGAAGAGGTGGGGTTCCCACCGGAAGACATTATCTTCGACCCGAACATTTTCGCTGTCGCAACCGGCATCGAAGAGCATAACAACTACGCACAGGACTTTATTGGCGCGTGTGAAGATATCAAGCGCGAGTTGCCGCATGCGCTGATCTCTGGCGGCGTCTCTAACGTGTCGTTCTCCTTCCGTGGCAACGATCCGGTGCGTGAGGCGATCCACGCCGTGTTCCTTTATTACGCCATTCGCAACGGTATGGACATGGGCATCGTTAACGCCGGGCAGCTGGCTATCTATGACGATCTCCCTGCGGAACTGCGCGATGGCGTAGAAGATGTGATCCTCAACCGCCGCGACGATGCGACGGAACGTATGCTCGAACTGGCGGAGAAATACCGCGGCAGTAAAGCCGCCGATGATGGCGCTAACGCACAACAAGCGGAATGGCGCAGTTGGGACGTGAAAAAACGCCTCGAATATTCTTTGGTTAAAGGCATTACGGAATTTATTGAGGCTGGATACCGAAGAAGCCCGCCAGCAGGCGGCGCGCCCGATTGAGGTTATCGAGGGCCGCTGATGGATGGCATGAACGTGGTCGGCGATCTGTTCGGCGAAGGAAAAATGTTCCTGCCGCAGGTGGTGAAATCCGCCCGCGTGATGAAACAAGCGGTCGCGTATCTGGAGCCGTATATCGAAGCCAGCAAAGAACAGGGCAGGAGCAACGGCAAGATGGTGATCGCCACGGTGAAAGGCGATGTGCACGATATCGGGAAAAACATTGTTGGCGTGGTGCTGCAATGTAACAACTACGAGATTATCGATCTCGGCGTGATGGTGCCTGCCGACAAGATCCTGAAGACCGCGCGGGAAGAAAACGCTGACCTGATTGGTCTCTCCGGTCTTATCACTCCGTCGCTGGACGAAATGGTCAACGTGGCGAAAGAGATGGAGCGCCGGGCTTTAGCATTCCGCTGCTGATTGGCGGTGCGACCACCTCGAAAAGCGCACACGGCGGTGAAAATCGAGCAAAACTATAGCGGGCCGACGGTGTATGTGCAGAACGCGTCGCGCACCGTGGGCGTGGTGGCTTCCCCTGCTGTCCGACACCCAGCATGATGATTTTGTGGCTCGCACCCGTAAAGAGTATGAAACCGTGCGCATCCAGCACGCGCGTAAAACCGCGTACACCGCCGGTGACATTGCAGGCGGCGCGGGAGAACGATCTGGCTTTCGACTGGGCGAGCTATACGCCGCCAGTGGCGCACCGACTGGGTGTGCAGGAAGTGACTGCCAGTATTGAGACGCTGCGCAACTACATCGACTGGACGCCGTTCTTTTATGACTCGGGTCGCTGGCGGGGAAATACCCGCGCATTCTGGAAGATGAGGTGGTGGGCGAAGAGGCAAAACGCTTGTTTGCCGACGCGAATGAGATGCTCGATAAACTGAGTGCGGAAAAGCTGCTCAATCCGCGCGGTGTGGTGGGGCTGTTCCCGGCGAACCGCGTGGGCGATGACATTGAAATCTACGAGGACGAAACCCGCACGCAGGTTCTGACAGTGGGTTGCCATCTGCGTCAGCAAACAGAAAAAGTGGGCTTTGCTAACTACTGTCTGGCGGATTTCGTTGCGCCAAAACTGAGCGGCAAAGCGGACTATATCGGTGCGTTCGCGGTGACTGGCGGGCTTGAGGAAGATGCGCTGGCGGAGGCCTACGATGCAGCGCACGATGATTACAACAAAATCATGGTGAAAGCCGTCGCCGATCGTCTGGCTGAAGCGTTTGCCGAATACCTGCATGAGCGGGTGCGTAAAGTTTACTGGGGCTATGCACCCAATGAAAACCTCAGTAATGACGAGCTGATCCGCGAAAATTATCAAGGGATCCGCCCGGCTCCCGGTTACCCGGCCTGCCCGGAACACACTGAAAAAGGGACTATCTGGCAACTGCTGGATGTGGAAACGCATACCGGCATGAAGCTGACGGAGTCTTTTGCGATGTGGCTGGCGCGTCTGTTTCCGGGTGGTATTTCAGCCATCCGGACAGCAAGTATTTCGCTGTGGCGCAACTGCAGCGTGATCAGGTTGAAGATTATGCGCGGCGTAAAGGCATGCCGGTGGCGGAGGTTGAACGCTGGTTGGCGCCCAATTTAGGCTACGACGCGGACTGATTCCCGAAGGGCATTTTTTTTAAATGCCCTTTTTCTTTGTTATTTCATTTGTGCGAAACAATTGTGAAGCAAACATAATACAAATTGAAACTAAGAACATTCTTAAAGTTAGATCTTTTCTTAGACCCTTGTTCCTCTTCATGCGTATGATAGTCGTTCGGCTAAAAGGCAAGATTGCTTACTCTTTTACGTTTCATTTAATTGTCATAAATTTAACTTAGGTATTATAAAATGGATATTTATGATATAAGAAAAAAGAAATCTATTGCCGAAGGATTTTGAAAACATCCCCGGCCCCGGATATCGCAAAAATATAATCAAAAGGAATATTTTATTGAGAGCAGCCCGAATAATATTTTGGGCAGTATTGACGGTTACACCATAAAACGGCATCACGGTTTTAAGTATGGATTGCCGCACGATCCCTTAGGTCATCAAAAAGAAAAACATATTGATAACTCCGGTGGATAAAGGCGTGGTGGTGGTCGCGCGGCCGAATGTCAGTACGCGCAGCCGCTTCTATTATCCTTTCTTTATTGCCGAGAATGGCGATCTGTTTTGTGTGCAACCTCTGTCGTTTAACGCCGTGTTTATCAGAACGATTCTGAACGGTTTTAAAGACAGCGTGGCGATGCATGGCCGCCCGGCGCCTACGCGTAGCGGCTTTGCGCCAGTGACGCCAGAGTACGGGCCGAGTTACTGGAAAACCAGCGAAAATGATTACCATGGCGTGAAAAACGCAGCGATGATGCTGATCAACCGGGCAACCAGCATGGGCGATGAAGGGCGGGTATTTGGCTCCGAGGGTAAGGATTATATGAATACCTCGCGTGACAAGGTTCAGTTATGGACGCCCATCCCGGACAGCGTGGCATCGGACACTCGCGAAATCCTCTATACTCGTTCGGTGATCCGGCGTTATGGCGAGAAGCGCGCGGTGTACCAGAAATATCTTGAAGGGGATGATGCGGGGCGCAGTCGGGTAAATCATGGCAATGGATTCCACGTAAGGGATGAGGATTATGAGTTTAAAAAATAAAGTATTGGTATTTTGGGGGAATTATGGATGGGCTGGCATTAGTCAGTTATTTCTTCTTTTCGCTGCAAAGTGGCAATGTTCCTTTTATTCCGATGTAAGCGCTTTTATACCAATTATTCGCAGTTGGGCGTCAGTGGTTTGATGGGCGGGATTATTCAGGTGATGTTTTTTATAAATATTGCGCTAATCGTCTCGTTGTTTTTTTCCTGCTGGTCGCTGATCGTGAAAAAGATATTCATAATATCTTCTTTATTGTGCAGGAAATAGCCCGTTTATTATCATTAAAATGTTCGTTGGCGTTGATTCCGCTGTTTATGCACGTCACTGGCGTTAGCGCCGCGTGGGGAGCGTTCCTGCTGTTTTTGTGTCGGAAGCGTTGAAAATCGGTTCGGTGGTATGGGCCAAACGCAACCACCACCCGCATGCTGATTCCGCGATTACCGGCTAAATCTCCGTTTCTGTCACAAAATTGTCATTTTCCCTTACAACTCACAGGGCGTCAGCGCGGCGTCCTGCGTTTTTCCCGGCTTTAACGCCTTATACTTACATTCATAATGTTGACGTTATCTTCGTGGGTAACACGCAACGCATAATGATAAGGAGGACCGGATCCTGTGTTGACTTTGCTCCATCTGCTTTCCGCTGTGGCCCTGCTGGTATGGGGGACGCATATTGTCCGTACTGGTGTGATGCGCGTGTTCGGTGCGCGTTTACGCACTGTTCTCAGCCGTAGTGTTGAAAAAAACCGCTCGCGTTCTGTGCGGGCATTGGCGTTACCGCTCTGGTGCAGAGCAGTAACGCCACCACGATGCTGGTGACCTCGTTTGTGGCGCAGGATCTGGTGGCGCTTACCCCGGCATTGGTGATTGTGCTCGGCGCGGACGTCGGGACCGCCTTGATGGCGCGCATTTTAACATTCGATCTCTCGTGGCTGTCGCCGCTGCTGATTTTTCTCGGTGTGATTTTCTTTCTCGGACGTAAGCAAACCCGCGAAGGGCAACTGGGTCGCGTCAGTATCGGTCTGGGGTTGATTCCTGCTGGCGCTGGAACTGATTGTGCAGGCGGTCACGCCAATCACTCAGGCGAATGGCGTACAGGTGATTTTGCTTCGTTGACGGGCGACATCATGCTCGACGCGCTGATTGGCGCGGTATTCGCCATTATCAGTTACTCCAGTCTGGCGGCGGTGTTGCTCACGGCGACGCTGACCACCGCAGGTATTATCTCTCTTCCCGGTGGCGCTGTGCCCGGTGATTGGCGCGAATCTCGGCTCCGGTCTGCTGGCGATGCTGAATAACAGCGCCGCCAATGCCGCGGCTCGCCGTGTCGCGCTCGGCAGCCTGCTGTTTAAGCTGGTGGGTAGCCTGATTATTCTGCCGTTTGTGCATGTGCTGGCGACCTCGATGCAAAACTGCCACTGCCCGAAGCGGAACTGGTGATCTATTTCCATGTCTTCTACAACCTGATCCGCTGCGGCGATGGTGCCGTTTGCCGGACCGATGGCGCAGTTCTGTAAACGGCTCATCCACGAGGAGCCGGAACTGGATGCGCGTCTTAAACCGAAGCATCTCGACAGTTCTGCGCTGGACACCCCAACCCTTGCGTTGGCCAATGCCGCCCGGGGAAACGCTGCGTATGGGCGATGCGATGGAGTTGATGCTGGAAGGGCTGCATAAAGTGATGCACGGCGAACCGCGGCAGGGAAAAGAGCTGCGCAAACAGGCCGATGACGTCAATGTGTTGTATACCGCGATCAAGCTCTACGGCGCGCATTCCTCAGGGAGAACTGGCGGAGGAGGAGTCAAAGCGCTGGGCGGAAATTATCGAAATGTCGCTCAACCTTGAGCAGGCCGCTGACATTGTCGAGCGAATGGGCAGTGACATCGCGGACAAATCACTGGCGGCGCGGCGTGCTTTCTCCCTTGATGGCCTGAAAGAGCTGGATGCGCTGCACGAACGGCTGGTGGGGAATCTGAAACTGGCGATGTCGGTATTTTTCTCCAGCGATATCTCCAGCGCTCGTCGTCTGCGCCGCAGCAAGCACCGTTTCCGCATTATGAATCGCCGTTTCTCGCATGCGCACGTTGATCGCCTGCATCAGCAAAACGTACAGAGCATTGAAACCAGTTCGCTGCACCTTGGCTTGCTGGGCGACATGAAGCGCCTGAACTCCCTGTTCTGTTCCGTGGCCTACAGTGTGCTGGAACAACCGGATGAAGACGACGAACGCGACGAGAATTAACCCGTGCGGTGCCGTGCCCACGGGCACGGCCTGTCTGTTTTTTATCGCGCCTTTCGCTGCGCTGAAAACCCGACTTTTACTGCGGTAGTGCACAAATTCGATTATGCGGCGTAAAAATCCATTTTTATCTCTCCCGTAAGCCAGTTATATTCCGCTTTTACAGGAGAATGTATGCTGCCAACCCAATCAACACGTTTAAACAAATACATCAGCGAAAGCGGGATTTGCTCACGCCGCGAGGCTGACCGTTACATCGAACAGGGCAATGTCTTTATTAACGGCAAGCGCGCCGGTATTGGCGATCAGGTTGTCGCCGGAGACGTTGTGAAAGTGAATGGTCAACTTATCGAACCGCGGAACGAAGAAGATCTGGTGTTTATCGCGTTGAATAAGCCCGTTGGCATTGTAAGCACGACGGAAGATGGCGAAAAGACAATATTGTTGATTTCGTTAATCACAGCAGCCGTATCTTCCCTATCGGTCGGTTAGACAAAGATTCCCGAGGGGCTGATTTTCCTCACCAACCACGGCGATCTAGTGAATAAAATCCTGCGTGCCGGCAATGATCATGAGAAAGAGTATCTGGTCACGGTGAATAAGCCGGTTACCGATGAGTTTGTGCGTGGTATGGGCGCGGGTGTGCCGATCCTTGGCACGGTAACCAAAAATGCAAGGTCAAGAAAGAAGCGCCGTTTACCTTCCGCATCACGCTGGTGCAGGGGCTGAACCGCCAAATCCGCCGGATGTGTGAACACTTTGGCTATGAAGTCACTAAGCTGGAACGCACGCGCATTATGAACGTCAGCCTGACCGGGTTACCGCCGGGAGAGTGGCGCGATCTTACGGATGATGAGCTGATTGCGCTGTTTAAGCTGATTGAAAACTCAACCTCAGAAGCGAAGCCGAAAGCGAAACCGCAGGCGGCGAAAAAAACCTGCGGTGAAAGTGGCAAAGCCCGAAGAGAAAAGCCGGGCCAAACCGGCGGGCAAACGCTTTACCCAACCGGGGCGGAAAAAGAAAGGGCGCTAATCAGCGCCTGCCGCGCGTTGAGGTGTTCGCGGACCAGGAAAACGTCGTGTTTTCGTCCGGTTTATAAGCCTGCTGTTTTTTCACTCCCGGCGGGCTTTCTTCGCGGCCACTTCACGCTGCGCCATCAGCTTATCGATGTACTCTTTCTTTACGTGATTCGCTTCAGAGTTGCTGAGCGGGCGTCCGTGTGCGATGCGGGCGCGATCGAGCAGCGTTTTCAGCTCCCGCTGTTCACTCTCCGTCATCTCTTTTGCGTCAATCTGGTCAGTGCCATAGGACTCTCTCCCCACGGGATGTGTTTCGAGTGTACGCGATGTCCGGTATTGTACATGTGGGGCGCACAACTCTGGAAAGCGCCCCCACGTTGCCGATAAACGGTCATGTTACGCTTGATGCGCAGAGCACCGTACTGGACAAGCCCCCGGCAGACCGGTTATTCGCGCTCTGTCACCGCTTCTGTTTTCCGCCCATCCACCGGTTTACCGGACCAGTAGCCTGCCAGCAGCGAGCCGGACAGGTTATGCCAGACGGAGAACAGTGCACCCGGCAGTGCCGCGAGTGGCGAGAAGTAAATTTTCCCAGTGCGGCCGGAGTTCTGCATCCCCACTTCAATGGCCAGCGTGCGGCAGGTGGACTCGTCAAACCCGAACAGACGCCCACCCCAGTAACCACCGAGCAGACCGATGCTGTTATGCAGGATCACGGCGGCGATAACCACCAGACCGACCGAGGCAATATACGCGGCGGAACCGGCAACCACGGCGCTGATAATCGCCAGAATGCAGACCATCGAGAATGCAGGCAACCAGTGGGTTCCACGGCCTTGACCGGGCGCGGGAACAGGTGGTGGATCACCAGCCCGAGGCCAATCGGAATCACCACAATTTGCAGGATGCTTAGCAGCATTCCCATCACATCCACCTGAATATGCGCATCCACATACAACCGCGTCAGCAGCGGCGTCGCAATCACGCCAACCCGAGGGTGGAAACCGACGAGATAGTCACGGACAGCGCCACGTCGCCTTTTGCCAGATAAATCATCACGTTTGACGCCGTACCGCTGGCGACGCTACCGACCAGTACCATTCCGGCGGAGAGATCCGGCGGCATTTTAAATATCAACGCCAATAGCCATGCCGCCAGCGGCATCACCAGATAGTGCAGGAAAATCCCTGCCGCGACCGGCGCCGGGCGCGCCAGAACGCGTTTAAAGTCGTCGATTTTCAGGTGCACGCCCATACCCAGCATAATCAGCATCAGCAGCGTGGTGACCCACGGGCCGATGGCAATAAACGTCGGTGGGAAGTAATAGGCGAGGACAGAGAGCAGCAGTGCCCATAACGGGAACAGCCGCGTGAGAGTTGCGAGCATGTATCTATTCCTTGCGATTGTTATGTCGTGTCGTGTTGTCTTTTTTTGTAATAAGGGTCGGGATCGGGCCCGACCATAGCTATTGTTTATCGTGCTAAGGAATATTATTCAAACGAATTATGATGAAGATGTTTTATGTTGCGCTGCGCACGCTTTCCCAGCTTAACCCGAAGCGGGCAAGGTATTTGCGCAGGCGATCCGCATCATTTGGGTTCGCCTTTTTCTGCCGGGAAACCGCAAACAGTTCGCGCCCGGCTTCCGACAGCGTCTGACTGCGGCGGCAAATGGCGATCACGGTTTCCAGTTGGCGCTGATCAAAGAGATCAAGCGCGCTGAGATCTATCGGCAGCGCGGAAGAGACCGGTGCGCCGCGCCAGTGGTGCTCCAGGCGCTGTAGCTCTTCATCGACCAGCGCGAGCGTAATGCGCCCTTGCTCGGCCAGCGTGGCCATGCGCGCAATCGACGTACTGAGTTCGCGGAAGTTTCCCCGCCATGCCGCGTGTGGCGAACAGGCGAAAGCCGGGTAGCGCTCACGGGCATCTTTATCGAAACGGATTTGTGTCTGTTGCTCCAGCGCAAAACGTTGCAACTCATACTCAATATTGGGGGCGATATCCTCCCGGCGATCTGCCAGCCCGGCAGCGCGAAGGTCCACATATTGATACGCGCATAGAGATCTTCGCGAAAGCGGCCGTCATCCACCCACTTCTGCATATTCCGGTGTGTCCCGGCGATCAACTGGAAGTCGCTGTGTACTTCTTTATCAGAACCGAAGGGGAAAAAGGTTTTCTCTTCAATCGCTTTCAGCAGCATGGCCTGCTCATCCAGCCCCAGTTCGGCGATTTCATCGAGAAACAGTACGCCGCCATCTGCTTCGCGCAGCAGGCCAGTACGTGCCTGTTGTGCACCCGTAAAGGCACCTTTCACATGGCCGAACAGCGTCGACATGGCGTTATCGCCGCGCAGCGTCGCGCAGTTCACCGCCATCAGTCGCCCCGGTACCGGGTGGCGTGACTGACGTAACTGGAAGATGCGTTTTGCCAGAAACGATTTGCCTGCACCGGTGGGGCCTGTGAGCAGGATCGGTGCCGTTGAACGCAGCGCGACGCGTTCAATCTGATCGATGAGCTGGTTAAAGGTGGTGTTGCGGGTATCAATGCCGGATTTGAGAAACGACACCGACTGCTGTTGTTCACGCTGGAAACGGCTGGTTAACGTGGCATAACGGCTTAAATCGAGATCGATCACCGAACAGACGCCAGCGGCAATCGCCTCATCAGAAGAACCTTTTGCCGCCGGGCCGGTTTGCAACAAGCTGGCGGGCAGATAACGCGCTTCCGTCAGCAAAAACCAACAGATTTGTGCGACGTGCGTCCCGGTGGTGATATGCACCAGATACTCTTCGTTGTCCGTATCGAACGGATAGTGTGTGGCGAAATCGAGAAAGGCGGCATACACCTCTTCAAAAATCCCACGGATCTGTAATCGTCACCGCATGTGTGCGAACGCGGGTATTGGGGGAGAGCTGCGCAATGTCGTCCGCCGCCTGTTGCGCCAGCCCTTTATCCCGCGGTTGATGCAGCAGTTCAAGCCTGTCGACCGGGAAACTGGCTGCTGGCATAGCCCTACCGTTGGCCGCCATTTGCGAAAGCGGTTTTGCCGTTTTCCCCGTTTATCCAGCACCGTACCCAGTACACCAATCACCACCCGACGTTTCATATTTATCCTGAAAGATAAAGATCGATATTTAAGGATAAAAAATACCTTCCTGACTCGCAACTGTTCTTCGTGGCGTTAAAAATAAAATGTTTATTTATCAGATAATTAAAAATTTAATTGACTGTTTTTTCTATTTTGGCACGCATCTGGCAATAACTACCCTGTCAGCATGCTGGGTTCGCAGGGGGTAAGAGACCCCGCCGGCGCACCGGGAACGGCGCAAGTCGTTATCCAGGGGGCGTTCCGTCAGCAGAAAGACATGTGCGAAAAGTCGGTTTTCTATCTGGTTCGACTCCCGAATTCGCAACTCATTATCCCTTGAGATAACCATAATGCAGTACCCGGTAGCCAGCCGTACACGGCTACCCCCAACGACCGCCGGTAACGGCGCAGGCAAAACACCGTTTCCCCTGTGGTTTCGCCCCTGCATCCGCGGTCGTTAAGGCAAAACACGATTAAGGAGAGAGTTATGACCAATAAAATCACAATACGTAAAGGTCAGTTAGGTCTGCTGGCAAGAGAGGGCGACTATTATCAGGTGCTGGAAGCCGGTGAGCACCGCCAGCCGTGGTTCAACAAGCCCGAGCTGCTGGTGGTGAATATTGACGGCAGCGACGTGGCGGAAGGTCTGGCGGAGTACCTGCGTCGTTTTCAGCCGCAATGGGTTGAGCGTTACTGCCACCGGTGGCCGATATGGATACGCATGAAGCGGGTGCGCTGTACCGGGATGGCGTATTGCAGGAGATCCTGCCGCCCTCTACGCGCCGCCTGTACTGGAAAGCGGATGAAACGCTGAAACTGGTGCGCATGGACACGCGTGACGTGAGCGTGCCGACAGAGATCCTCAATGCGGTGTTACAGCCGAAGCGCGGTGCTACGGTAAAGGTCGCGACAACATTCTGGCGGTACAGGTACCGGCATGGCATGTGGGTGTTTTAAAAGTGGATGGCGCAACACAGGGGCTGCTACCGGCAGGTTTAAGCGGTTACTGGAAAGTAAACCACCCTGGTAGAAGCGGACGTGGTGGATCTGCGCTTGCAGGTGCTTGAAGTGAGTGGCCGGAGATCCTGACCAAAGACAAAGTCACGCTGCGCCTGAACCGGCGGCGAACTGGCGTTATACCGATGTGCTGAGCGCGTTTGCGCAGTTAAGCAAACCGCTGGATCACCTCTATCGCGAGTTGCAGTTTGCCCTGCGTGAAGCGGTGGGAACGCGCACCCTCGATGAGCTGCTGGAAGATAAGCAAATCATCGATGACGTGGTCAGCGCGCAGGTGGCGAGCCGTATGGCGGAGTTTGGTATTGAGGTGGCGTCGCTGGGTGTGAAGGACATCATTTTACCCGGCGAGATGAAAACCATTCTGTCGCGTTTAGTGGAAGCAGAAAAATCGGCGCAGGCCAACGTGATCCGCCGCCGGGAAGAAACCGCCGCGACCCGTTCGTTGCTGAACACGGCAAAAGTGATGGAAAGCAACCCGGTGGCATTGCGCCTGAAAGAGCTGGAAACCACCGGAACGTGTTGCGGAACGCATCGATAAGATTTCGGTCTTCGGTGGATTGGATCAGGTATTACATGGCCTTGTGAACATCAAAGGAAGTCATGATGCAAAATAACGATTATCAGTTGCTGGCGCAGGAGAACACCGCGCCGGTGAAAATGTGGACCCACGGCGTACCGGTAGAACCGGAAGCGCGTGAGCAACTGCTGAATACGGCAAAATGCCATTTATCTTCAAACATCTGGCAGTGATGCCGGATGTGCACTTGGGAAAAGGCTCGACCATCGGCAGTGTGATCCCCCACCAAAGGGGCGATTATCCCGGCGGCGGTTGGCGTGGATATTGGCTGCGGCATGATTGCGGTGCGCACCTCGCTGCTGGCGGGGGATCTGCCGGATAACCTGAGCGGATTGCGTAGCGCTATCGAGCAGGCTGTACCGCATGGCCGTTCGGTGAACCGTGCGAAGCGTGATAAAGGTGCACACCGGGAGAATCCGCCGCTGGAAGTGGATAACCACTGGGCTTTGCTGGCGCCGCGTTTTCAGCGTTTAACGGAGAAATACCCCCCATTGTTGAAAACCAATAATCATCAGCATCTGGGTACGTTGGGAACCGGTAACCACTTTATTGAAATATGCACCGGATGAACAGCAGCGGGTATGGGTGATGTTGCATAGCGGGTCGCGTGGTGTCGGGAATGCGATTGGTAATGTGTTTATTACCCCTGGCGCAGCAAGATATGCAGCAGCATATTGCGAACCTGCCGGACAGAAATCTGGCTTACTTTCAGGAAGGTAGCAAACACTATGATGACTATCTGGAAGCGGTGGAGTGGGCGCAGGATTTTGCCCGTCATAACCGTGAAGTGATGATGTCGCGGGTACTGGCTGTGTTGTCGAAGACAGTCACCAAACCCTTTATGACGCAGCAGGAAGCCGTAAATTGTCATCACAACTATGTGCAAAAGAGACGCACTTTGGTGAAGCGATACTGGTCACGCGTAAAGGTGCGGTTTCGGCGCAAAAGGGCAGATGGGGATCATTCGGCTCGATGGGGGCGAAAAGCTTTATTGTCCGCGGGCTGGGTAATGAAGAGAGTTTCTGCTCCTGTAGCCACGGCGCCGGGCGGACCATGAGCCGTACGGCGGCGAAAAAAACGCTTTACGGTGGACGATCAGATCCGCGCCACTGCGCATGTGGAGTGCCGTAAAGACAGTGATGTGATCGATGAGATCCCGATGGCTTACAAAGATATTGATGCCGTGATGGTGGCGCAGGCCTCGCTGGTGGAAGTGGTGCATACCCTGCGTCAGCTGGTGTAAAAAGGATAAAAAGAAGGATAAACAGGATGGAATATCAGGGCGTTGACGCCGCCATGCGTGAACGCGTGCGGCAAACATTATGCGAGGTGGAGCGGAAATACGGCATAAAAGTGCTGTATGCCTGCGAGTCCGGGGAGTCGCAGCTGGGGGTTTGCGTCGCCAGACAGTGACTACGATGTGCGGTTCTTGTATGTACACGAACCGCAGTGGTATCTGCGGGTTGAACCGCAGCGCGATGTCATAGAGCTGCCAATAGACGATGAGCTGGATGTGTGTGGTTGGGAGTGGCGCAAAGCGCTGGGGTTGCTGAAAAGCGCTAACCCGACCTTAATCGAATGGCTGGATTCGCCGGTGGTTTATCAGCAGGAGGATGCCACGCTGGCGGCGCTGCGTACACAGGTGCCGCACTGGTTTTCACCGGTCAGAGCGCGCTGGCATTACTATTCGATGGCGAAGAAAAACTTTCGTAGTTATTTGCAGGGGAAGCGGTGCGGCTGAAGAAATATTTCTATGTGCTGCGCCCGTTGCTGGCAGTGCGCTGGATAGAAGCGGGCAAAGGAATGCCGCCGATGCGTTTTGCTACGCTGCTGGAGGGCAGCAACTGGGCGCTCCCCCTGCGTGCGGAAATCGATGAACTGCTGGTATTAAAACAGCGGGCGGGAGAAGCGCAATACGGTCCGCGACGCCCTTTACTGCATGACTTTATCAAAACGGAACTGGCACGTGGTGAAGTGCCGGACGCGCTGCCGGAGAGCCGCAGCGGTAAGGTCAGCGATCTCGACCAGTTGTTGTACCAGACCGTGATGTCTGCCTCGTAAACGTTGCCGGATAGCGTGCACTTACCCGGCCTGCATACTCCCGCAGGCCGGATTACGCGAAGCCGCCATCTGGCAGCATCGCCTGTCACTCAAACAGATTATGGTGCAGTTTCTGCACCACTTGCTCAGCTTCCGCGCCCCGGCACCGGAAGCAGAGGTTATGGCTGGACGCGCCGTAACAAATCATGCGGATGTTAAACGGATCCAACACGCCAAACACCTCTTTGCCCACGCCGCACGCTTTCGACAAATCGTTGCCGATCAGCGCCACCAGTGCCGGGTTCTCCTCTACTTCCACACGGCACAGTGATGAGAGTTCTGTCAGCAGCCCCTGTGTGAGTAGCGTATCGCCCGTAGACGTTGAGCCAGTGGTGTCCAGCGTCAGCGCCACGCTCACTTCGGAAGTGGTGATCAGATCGACGGAAATGTTATGACGCGCCAGAATGCCGAATACTTCCGCGAGGAAACCGCGGGAGTGCAGCATATTGAGGCTGTGCAGCGTCAGCAGCGTTTGTTTGCGGCGCAGCGCCAGTGCACGGAACAGCGGCGGATTGCTGGTTTTATTGCACACCAGCGTACCACCGGCTTTGGGATCTTTGCTGGAACCGACAAAGACCGGAATATCGCTGCGTACCGCAGGCAACAGTGTGGCAGGATGCAGCACTTTCGCACCAAAAGTCGCCATTTCCGCCGCTTCTTCCAAAGGCGATTTCATCAATACGTTTTGCCGCTGGCACCACGCGTGGGTCGGTGGTGTAAATACCGGGTACGTCGGTCCAGATGTCGACACGCGTTGCGTGCAACGCTTCACCCAGCAGCGCGGCGGTGTAGTCGCTGCCGCCGCGACCCAGCGTGGTGGTGCGACCTTTGGCTTCGCTTCCGATAAAGCCCTGAGTGATCACCAGACCTTCGGTGAGGCGAGGCGCAAGTTGCTGCGCGGTCAGTTCCGCCAGCGCAGGGACGTCCGGCTCGGCGCGACCAAAGCGATCGCTGGTGCGCATGACTTTACGCACATCAAACCACAGTGCCTGCACGCTGCGTTCACGCAGCACTTCAACAAACAGCAGCGTCGACATCAACTCACCGTGGCTAACCAGCTCATCGGTCAGCGCGGTGGAGGTGGCGAGCGAGGCGGCTTCCGCAAGCGTGCTGATGTTTTCCAGCAGGCGTTCAATCTCTTCGCGGATCACGTCCGGGTTGGACATCCGCTCCAGAATATCGAACTGAATTTTACGAATAGCATCGAGTTTGACGAACCGTTCGCTGGCTTCCAGTCCTTCTGCCAGTGCGACCAGCAGATTGGTCACGCCCGCAGAGGCGGAAAGCACCACCAGGGCGAACATCGGAATCGGAAAGCACCACGTCCGCACTGCGGTTCATGGCATCATAATCGGCAACGCTGGTGCCGCCGAATTTGGCGACAACTAAATTAGACATAACAACCTCGTGTCAGGGGGATCCACTATTTCCAGCCATGGCACAAGGGAAGAGCGAAAAACGGGGTGGGCGCAGATAGCAAAACAACTACGATTTCCCCAGAAGTGCTCCACCTTGCGAAACGCCCGACTGGGAACGTTTCTGGTGACAACCCAGAGGATTCAGCCTCTGTAGCCGATAACAAACGCTGCCGGGGCGTTTTGCTATCTCGGCGTTGCTCCCCCCTCAGGTGTTTTCTTCAGTTTGGCTCTTCCAACACCGTGTGCAACGGGCAACGCGCCTCTTCTGGCTATTACCTTCGCCTTTCGCGCCGCAGCGGGTGTTGGCTGCTTGCGAAATGCTTTGGTAATAAATACCTTCGCTTTCACACCGCAGCGGTATTGGCTGCTTGCGAAATGCATGGGTAATAAATACCTTCGCCTTTCACGGCTCGGTAATACAACACTGACTCCGCGCGTACGCGGAGCGTGTCGTTATAAATAAAGCGTCAGCGGGTGCGCTGTCAACGACGGGATTATGCGGATTTTTCATCTGGCTTTCGCCATCAGTAAAATGACTTATGTTGTTCTCCTGTCCGGCTATTTTGCGCCGGGATTTGCGCCTTGCTCACCGCTCGTGACACAAAAACCATCACAATTTTCCCTGCCGGGCGCTACAATCGACCGCAGTCACAATTCTCAAATCAGAAGAGTATTGCTATGAAAACATCAATCCAACGCAGACCTCTGCACGGCAGGCATTACAGAAACATTACGCTGACATGAAGGACGTTACTCTCGCGGAGCTGTTCGCGAAAGATGGCGACCGTTTTGGCAAGTTTTCCGCAACGTTCGACGATTTGATGCTGGTGGATTTTTCTAAAAACCGCATCACCGAAGAAACCCTGAACACCCTGTTGTCGCTGGCGAAAGAGACTGAACTGGCTGGCGCCATCAAATCCATGTTCTCTGGCGAGAAAATTAACCGTACGGAAGATCGCGCGGTACTGCGTCGCGCTGCGTAACCGTAGCAATACGCCGATTGTGGTTGATGGCAAAGATGTGATGCCGGAAGTGAACGCGGTTCTTGAGAAGATGAAAGCCTTCTCTGAAGCGATCATTTCTGGTGCCTCGGAAAGGCTACACCGGCAAACCTATCACCGACGTGGTGAACATTGGTATCGGCGGTTCCGACCTTGGCCCGTTCATGGTCACCGAAGCACTGCGCCCGTACAAAAATCACCTCAACATGCACTTTGTTTCTAACGTCGATGGCACCCACATCGCTGAAGTGCTGAAAAGTGAACCGGAAACCACGCTGTTCCTCGTGGCCTCCAAAACCTTCACCACTCAGGAAACCATGACCAACGCCCACAGCGCGCGCGACTGGTTCCTGAAAACCGCCGGTGATAACAAACACGTGGCGAAACACTTTGCGGCGCTCTCCACCAACGCGAAAGCGGTTGGCGAGTTCGGCATCGACACCGCGAACATGTTCGAATTCTGGGATTGGGTGGGGGCGTTACTCTTTGTGGTCCGCGATTGGTCTGTCGATCATTCTCTCTCTGTGGGCTACGACAACTTTGTGGAACTGCTCTCCGGCGCCCATGCGATGGACAAGCACTTCTCCACCACTGAACTGTCGAAAAAACCTGCCGGTGCTGCTGGCGCTGATCGGCATCTGGTACAACAACTTCTTCGGTGCTGAAACCGAAGCTATCCTGCCGTATGACCAGTACATGCATCGCTTTGCCGCTTACTTCCAGCAGGGCAACATGGAATCCAACGGCAAGTATGTTGATCGTAATGGCAACGCGGTGGATTACCAGACGGGTCCTATCATCTGGGGTGAGCCGGGCACCAACGGTCAGCATGCGTTCTACCAGCTTATCCATCAGGGGACCAAAATGGTGCCGTGTGACTTTATCGCACCGGCCAAAACCCACAATGCGCTCTCCGATCACCATCAGGAAGCTGCTGTCTAACTTCTTCGCCCAGACCGAAGCGCTGGCGTTCGGTAAATCCCGTGACTTGGTTGAACAGGAGTATCGCGATCTGGGTAAAGATCCGGCAACGCTGGAAAACGTTGTGCCGTTCAAAGTATTTGAAGGCAACCGTCCTACCAACTCCATTCTGCTGCGTGAAATCACGCCGTTTAGCCTCGGTGCGTTGATTGCGCTCTATGAGCACAAAATCTTCACCCAGGGGTGTCATTCTCAACATCTTCACTTTTGACCAGTGGGGCGTAGAGCTGGGTAAACAACTGGCGAACCGCATTCTGCCGGAACTGGGCGATGCCAGCGCGGTATCGAGCCACGACAGCTCCACCAACGGCCTGATTAACCGCTATAAGTCCTCCGGCGCGGTTAATCCTGAAAGCGTCGCTTCGGCGGCGCTTTTTTTCGTCGAATATATTAAGCCCGGGTTTTATATATTGGTGGCCCGATCTTGCCGATATATAAGTAATGGCAATATTGATATTTTCATTATGGAAATATTATGAAGAATAATCTGATTCGGTAATGGCATATTGAGCGATCAGGTTTATCCGAAAATGTCGTCGACGCCATCAGTTATTGCTATAAATTTTAGGACTAGCCTCATTGTGTCACCTTTTGCAATTATTTAATTGCTTGATAAATATCACATTTATTTTTAATTTGTTTTCTATCCAACCGCTAAATACCCGTTTTCCTAAAACTCACTCGCCTATTTCCCGGGGCGTAATTCATCTGCTTTAGTTGTGTATACTCGATCTCGCCTGAGTTTTTTCAGGTAAATCTCCATTCATTCAATGAAGGGATATTGATATGAAAAAAGTCCTGTATGGCATTTTGCCATATCCGCACTTGCGGCGACCTCTGCCTTCGCAGCACCGGTATTAGTCGGTGAAGCAGCAGGGTCGGCAGCGACCTCTGTCTCTGCAGGCAGTTCTGCAGCGACGGGCGTTAGCACCGTAGGCTCTGCGGCGGGTGTCGCTCTTGCGGCAGTCGGTGGCGGTGATGGCTCCAACACTGGAACCACGACCACCACAACAACAAGTACCCGGTAATAGCGGGTGCATTAACTATAACCACTTCGGTGTGGTTATTTCGCCCTTTCGGAGAAGAGTCGTGAAGCGACCACGGAATCATTTTGCTTTGCCTGCTCCTTCAGGCATGTTCTGGCCCGATCAAAGGCCTCGGGAACGTCGCTTTGGAATAGTGTTTGGTACCGGTGCTCATCTGACAGATGACGAACTGCTCAATATGCCTTATGCCAGCCAGTACGCAGCTTAATGACGGCCCGCAACTGTTTGTGGTGCTCGCTTTCGCGGAAAACGGGCAGCAGAAATGGGTGACGCAGGATCAGGCGGTCATCGTCACGCAGAATGCCCGCATTGTGAAAACCCAGCTTGGCGGCGACAAGCTCGGCGGCGATAACCAATTGGAAGTGGAATAACCTTGGCGCCGATCCGTTGGCCAAACCGAATCAGATCATCGATGGTGCGAGTTGGACGCGTGTTATGGGTTGGTCTCAGCATAAACAGGTGCGCTACGCCGCGGCACAGTCATGTTCCGTTGGAACGGAACGGACACCATCACACTGGCGAACGACGAAACGGTTGTTCGCGTGCTCGATGAAGAGGTCACCACCGAAGAGAAAAGCTGGCGCAACCGCTACTGGGTGGATGATGAAGGGCTTATCCGCCAGTCAGTGCAGTATCTCGGCGCGGGATTCTTCCCGGTGAAAATGACCCTGATTAAGGCGGCGAAAGAATGAAAACGTACGCGTTATTCCCGCTTTTACTCGCACTCTTTTCCCCGCTGGTGCTGGCGACAGGGACCGTTGATGTGTATGTCGCAGGCGATGCGACACCGAAAAAGCTCACCAATGCTGAACATTTGGTCGACTGGTTGGGCAACCCCGACTGGCGGACAGCTGGTGGCTGGCGCGGTCGTCAGCGAACGACAGGCCACCATCGCACAACAGGCGCGGCATCAGGTACTGCTGGAACGCCTGAGCAGCCCCGGCTGCTGACGAAAGTGATAATGCCGCCGCGGCCATTAACGCCCTGCGTCGGCAATTGCAGGCGGTAAAAGTGACCGGCCGGCAAATCGTGCCGCTCGACCCGGACTATATCCGTCTGCACCGCCTTTCTAACCGCCCGCTGCAAGGGGAATACACCCTGTGGGTCGGGCCGCAGCCCCGGCACCATTAGCGTGGTGGGGTTGATCAGCAGTCCGAGGGCAAGAAGCCGTTCACACCCGGTCGGGATGTGGTGAGTTATCTGGATGATATGGACCTGCTAAGCGGAGCCGAACGCAGCTATGCATGGGTGATTTATCCCACCGGGCAAACACAGAAAGTGCCGGTGGCGTACTGGAACAGACGCCACGTCGAGCCGATGCCCGGTAGCGTGATTTTCGTGGGTTTTGCGCCGGGTCTGTGGAGCAACGTCTATGACGAGCTCAACGCCGACATTCTTGAGTCCCTGACGCATCGGATACCGGAATAATAATGAAAAAATCGTTTGTAATAAGCCTGTTGGCGCTTGGAGTAAGCGCGGCCTGTCACGCAGAAACGTTTCCCGGACCCGGTAGGCCCGTCCCAGTCTGATTTTGGCGGTGTGGGTCTGCTGCAAACCCCAACGGCGCGCGTAGCGCCGGAAGGCGAGCTAAGCCTTAACTACCGCGACAACAAACAATACCGTTTCTATTCCGCTTCGGTGCAGCTGTTGCCGTGGCTGGAAACGACGCTGCGCTACACCGATGTGCGTACGCGCAAATACAGTTCCGTGGAGGCGTTCTCCGGCGATCAATCCTACAAAGATAAAGCGTTTGATTTTAAAGTGCGGCTGTGGGAAGAGGGCTACTGGCTACCGCAAGTGGCCGTGGGTGCGCGTGACGTGGGCGGTACCGGTCTGTTCGACGGTGAATATCTGGTGGCGAACAAAGCCCGGGGGCCGTTCGATTTCTCACTCGGTATCGGCTGGGGTTACGGGCACCAGCGGCAATATCAAAACCCACTCTGTACCTATGACACGAAGTTCTGTACCCGTGATACCAGCTACAAAGCCGCAGGCTCAACGGATACGTCACAAATGTTTCGCGGTCCGGCCGCGCTGTTTGGCGGGGTGGAGTACCAGACGCCCTCGGCATCCGCTGCGCCTGAAGCTGGAATACGAAGGCAACAACTATCAGCAGGATTATGCCGGTAAACTGCCGCAGCGTAGCAGCGTTAACGTCGGTGCTATCTACCGTGTCGCCGACTGGGCCGACATTAACCTGAGTTACGAGCGCGGTAACACCGGATGTTCGGCTTTACCCTGCGCAATAACTTCAACGACCTGCGCCCTCGGCTATAGCGATAACTCACGCCCGAGATATCAGCCACAGCCGCAGGATGCCATTTTGCAGCACTCCGTGGTGGCGAATCAGCTTACCCTGCTGAAATACAATGCAGGCTTTGCAGACCCGCAAATTCAGGTAAAAGGCGATACGCTGTATGTGACCGGCGAGCAGGTGAAGTACCGCAACACCCGGAGGGGATCGAGCGTGCTAACCGCATTGTTATGAATGACCTGCCGGAGGGGATTCGTACCATTCGCATTAACGAAAACCGTCTGCACTTGCCACAGGTGACCACCGAAACGGATGTCGCCAGCCTGAAGCGCCATCTTGAAGGCGAACCGCTGGGGCAAGACACGGAACTGGTGCAAAACGCGTGACGCCAATCGTGCCGGAGAGCACCGAGCAGGGATGGTATATCGATCGGCCGACGTTTGATTTCCACATTGATCCGGTACTGAACCAGTCGCTGGGCGGCCCGGAAGGGTTCTACATGTACCAGATTGGCGTGATGGCGACGGCGGACTGGTGGTGGACGGATCACCTGCTGACCACCGGCAGTCTGTTTGCCAACCCGGCCAACAACTACGACAAATTTAACTATACCAACCCGCCATCGGATTCGGCGCTGCCGCGCGTTCGTACCCGTGTACGTGAATATGTGCAGAACGATTTCTACGTGAACAACATGCAGGCGAACTACTTCCAGTATCTGGGCAATAACATTTATGGTCAGGTGTATGCCGGGTATCTGGAAACCATGTACGGCGGGGCCGGCGCAGAACTGATGTGGCGTCCGGTAGACAGTAACTGGGCGTTCGGCGTGGATGCTAACTACGTGAAACAGCGTGACTGGCGCAGCCCGCAGGACATGATGAAATTTACCGACTACAGCGCGAAGACGGGGCATTTCACCGCTTACTGGACGCCGTGGTTTGCACAGGATGTATTGGTGAAAGCCAGCGTCGGGCAGTATCTGGCCGGGGATAAAGGCGGCACGCTGGACATCTCCAAACACTTCGACAGCGGTGTTGTGGTCGGTGCCTACGCCACGATCACCAATGTGTCGGCAGCACAGTACGGGAAGGGGACTTCACCAAAGGAGTCTATATTTCCGTGCCGCTGGATCTCTTCAGTATCGGCGCTACCCGCAGTCGTGCTGGCATCGGCTGGACGCCGCTGACGCGTGACGGTGGGCAGAAACTGGGTCGTAAGTTTGAGCTGTACAATATGACCAACGATAAAACGCTGAACTTCCAGTAAGCATTTCCCTCGCTGAACGTTACCGGACACCCCTCTCTCAGGAGAGGGGTTATAGCTGGCGCAGCAACCGCGCCGGGTTCCCCGCATAAACCCCTTTCGCGGTAATCGATTTGGTCACCACGCTGCCTGCGCCAATAACCGCACCGTCGCAAATGGTCACCGCCAGAATCGTTGCGCCGCTGCCAATCGACACATCATTGCCAATCACAATGCGTCCCCAGCTTTCACGGTACGGATTGGGTTTGCCTTCGCGGAACATATATCGTTCGCAAACATCACGCCGTGGCCGATAAAGCAGCGCTCGCCCACGGTCACGTATTCACAGATAAAGGTGTGTGACTGAATTTTGCTGCCGTTACCAATCTGCGTATTCCCTGAATTTCCACAAACGGCCCGACGAAAACACCCTCGCCCAGCGTACAGCCATACAAATTGGTGGGTTCGTAAATCACCACATTCTCACCGCAGGTAACGTTACGTACCCCGGTCTGGCGGACTTCCATTCTCACTCCTTAAATCGATTTGCCCAGAATATGCAACAGGCTCTGCTGAGAGGGGGGTACTGAACACGGTATCCTTGATATGCGTTAACCCCCCGGCGGAGGTAGAAACGGTATGCCTGCGGGTTGGCGTCCAGCACTTCCAGCCAGAAAAAGGTTTCGCCCCGGCTTTTCGCCATCCGTTCTATTTCCGCAATCATCTGTTCTCCATAACCTTTGCCGGTTTTTCCGGGAAGCAGATAGAGTTTATGCAGCAGCGTACCGGCATGGCTATCGCCCTCTACGGCACAGTGCCGGAGACTTTGGCGAATCCTACCGGCCCGTCATCCCTCGGGCGATAAACCAGTCACTGACATCGCTTTGCAGGCTCTGCTGTAATGTGTTCAGGGAGTATTCATGCTGCAAAAAGCCTGCAACTCATGCTGCTGATGCCACAGATGAGCAAAATGGTGGGAATAACTGGCATAACCCATCTCGCTCAATAATGCGGCGTCATCCGGGCCTGCTTTACGTATTGTCAGCACTCTTTGGACCTCCATGCGTGAAATTTGACGATGCAACATGTCATCACGCGGTGTCACAAAATATAAGTAAATAATGTAGATCCAGATCACATTTCTGCGTTATACAGGAGGCTCGCCACTAAGCATGAGGTGCTGATATGACGTCGCTAACGCGTCCGCGCGCTGAGTTTATTTCGACCATTTTGCAGACCGTGCTTAACCTCGGCCTGCTGAGCCTCGGCCTGATTCTGATTGTCTTTCTGGGGAAGGAGACGCTGCATCTGGCGGATGTGCTGTTCGCCCCTGTGCAGACCAGCAAATATGAGCTGGTGGAAGGACTGGTGGTTTACTTTCTCTACTTCGAATTTATCGCGCTGATTGTGAAATACTTTCAGTCCGGTTTCCACTTCCCGCTACGCTATTTCATCTACATTGGCATTACCGCGATTGTGCGCCTGATCATCGTCGATCATCAGTCGCCGATGGACGTCCTGATCTACTCGGCGGCGATCCTGTTGCTGGTTATCACCCTGTGGTTGTGTAACTCCAAACGGCTGAAGCGAGAATAAAAAAAAGGCGGCTGATTAAGCCGCCAAACAACAGTCACAAGTTACTCATCATACAAGTTGAGGGTGCAGTGGCCTCGCCCGTCATCTTTCGGGTGATAGCTGTGCTGGCTTCCTTTACTCACCCCAGTCACTGACTTCTGTCAGCTCCCGGGGATTCATGCCGTCGCCGCCTTGCTCTCAGCCGAAATCTTTAGGGCGTAATAACAACGATGAAACTTAACCTTTCACACCGCCTGCGGTCAGGCCGTTAACCAGCCAGCGCTGCGCAAGCAGGAAGACAATCGTAATGGGAATGGCGGACAACACCGCCGCTGCGGCAAAATCCCCCCACAGGTAGTTTTGCGGGTTGAGATACTGCTGCATGCCCACCGCCAGCGTGTAGCTGTTCACATCACGCAGCAACAGCGACGCGACCGGGACTTCGGTGATAGCGGCAATAAACGACAGAATAAACACCACCGCCGGGATCGGCACCGACAGCGGCAACAACACCAGACGGAACGCTTGCCACGGGGTGGCGCCATCCAGCGCGGCGGCCTCTTCCAGCGAACTGTCGATGGTTTCGAAATACCCTTTAATCGTCCATACATGCAGCGCAATACCGCCCATATAGGCGAAGATCACCCCACCATGCGTGTTCAGACCAATAAACGGAATGTACTGGCCCAACCGATCAAACAAGGCATACAGCGCCACCAGTGACAGCACGGCCGGGAACATCTGGAAAATCAGCATCCCTTTCAACAACGTCGCTTTGCCACGAAAACGCATACGGGCAAAGGCGTACGCACAGGTCGTGGAGAGCGCGACAATCCCGACGGCGGTGATCCCGGCGATCTTCACCGAGTTCCACAGCCATAGCAGCACCGGGAAGGGCGGCGGTGTGACGCGACCATCCGCGTGTTCAACGCTAAAGCCCAGCGCCAGTCGCCAGTGCTCCCGGAGATGGTCTCCGGGATCAAGCTGCCGGTGGCGAAGTTGCCTTCACGCAGCGAAATGGTGATCACCATCAGCAGCGGGAACATAATGGCGGCAATAAACACCAGCAATAACAGGTGAGTGACCAACAATCTCAGCTTTTGCGATTTCGCTTGCACCATAGCCATACTTTTCGTCCTCCTTAATCGAATTTCATGCGTGTGGCTTTCAGGTTGACGATAGCCAGCAGACCGACCAGCAGGAAAATCAGCGTGGCGATGGCGGCAGCAAGCCCAAAGTCCTGACCGCCGCCGCCTTCAAAGGCGATGCGGTAGGTGTAGCTCACCAGCAGGTCGGTATACCCCGCAGGCGTCGTGGTGCCGATGCGGTCCGGCCCGCCGTTGGTCAGCAACTGGATCAATACGAAGTTATTAAAGTTAAAGGCAAAACTGGCGATCATCAGCGGCGTGAGCGGTTTGATCAGCAGGGGAAACGTGATGCGGAAAAAGTTCTGCAACGGTCCTGCGCCATCCATTGCCGAGGCTTCGTACAGATCGTCCGGGATCGCTTTTAACAGCCCCATGCAGAGGATCATCATGTAGGGATAACCGAGCCGGTGTATTGACGATCACGATCATCGTGCGGGCCGTCGTCGGATCGCTGAACAGCCGGTTTGATGCCAAACAGCGCGCTGAGCATCATGTTAATTTCGCCGAAGCTCTGGTTAAACAGCCCCTTGAAAATCAGTATCGAGATAAACGATGGCACGGCGTAGGGCAGGATCAGCAGCACGCGATAAATCGCTTTGCCTTTCAGCGACTCCCATTGCACCACGCAGGCCAGCACCATCCCCACGGCTACCGTCAGCACCACGGTGAGTACAGAGAACACCACCGTCCAGATGAAAATGGCGACAAACGGCTTCTGGATGCCCTCATCGGTGAACACACGCATGAAGTTATCCCAGCCAATGGTGACGGTATAACCGGGGCTCAGCTTTTCATCGCCCCAACTGCCATCGGCATTCACGGCTGGAAGAAGCCAATGTTGTTATTGGCCCGATATTTCGTGCCGCTCTGGTTATTGGTTAGCGTGCCATCCTGTGCCAACTGGTAGAGCGGACGGGTGCCGGAAAACTGGCGCAGCGAGCTCATGGCAACTTTGCTCTGATCCGGCAATATGGCGGTGAGCTGGTTCAGCGCACGGCGCTGCTGGAGTGATCACGCGCAGGTTGGCGCGCTCGCCAGCGGGCAGGGCAGTCACTTCTTTTACGGTGATTTTTCTGTTCCCCGCCGGGTTTAAACGCGTCGGAGAGGTAATTTTTCCGCTGTCGCCATCGGTTAACGCCAGTTGCCATTCGTCACCTGCCGGGTACAGGCCAAAATTGTAGGCCTTTCCTGCACCGGTAAGCGCGATCGAGCAGGACTTGTTGCGCGCGCTCCGGGTAAGCTGGTTGGTGCTGCTGTAGTTGGTAAAGGCAATGGCGATAGTGCAGATCAGAGGAAACAGGACAAACAGCCCCATCCCCGCCAGACCGGGATAGACATAACGCCGGTGGCATAGGCTTTACGGTTGGCGAAAATATAGAGACCCGCTGAACTCCAGGATCAGCGTCGTTATGGCAAAAGGTATTCCCCTTGGGCATACATCAAAACAACAAGGTATCCCACCAGTAGTCCCATAAGGGCAATGGCCGCCCGGGCGAGCTGCGGGCTTTGCCACCAGTGGCGTTTTCTTACAACATCCATGGGAAGTCCTTTTACAACGGTGAAAACGAGTGTCAGGTGGCGCTGCGTTTACCTGATTTGTGCGTAGCGCCACCCGGCATATTGCTTACTTGGTAATACGACCCTGTGCATCTTTCAGGGCTGCATCGACGGTCTGACGACCGCTGACCGCATTGATAACGGCGGTGCGGGTGGCGTACCAGAAGGCGGCCATCTGCGGGATATTCGGCATGATTTCGCCGGTTTTCGCGTTATCCATGGTGGCGGCAATGCGCGGATCTTTTGCTAACTGATCCTGATAGGTTTTCAACGCAACCGCGCCCAACGGTTTATCTTTGTTCACTTCTTCCAGACCCTGATCGGTCAGCAAGTAGTTTTCGAGGAACTCTTTCGCCAGTTCTTTGTTCGGGCTGGCGGCGTTAATACCGGCACTCAGCACGCCAACAAACGGTTTGGACGGTTTGCCTTTAAAGGTCGGCAGCGGGGCGACGCCGTAATTGATTTTGCTCTTATCAATGTTGGCCCACGCCCACGGACCGTTGATGGTCAGCGCGGTTTCCCCTTTGTTAAAGGCGGCTTCGGCGATGGAGTAATCCGTGTCGGCGTTCATGTGCTTGTCTTTAATCAGCTTCACAAGGAAGCCCAGACCGGCTTTCGCCCCGGCATTGTCGACGCCCACGTTTTTCACGTCGTATTTGCCGTTTTCAAATTTGAACGCGTAACCCCCGTCAGCGGCAATCAACGGCCGGTGTGAAGTACGGTTCTTGCAGGTTAAACATCAGCGCGCTCTTACCCTTCGCTTTCAGTTCTTTGTCCAGCGCGGGGATCTCTTCCCGAGGTTTTGGCGGGTTTGGCAGCAGATCTTTGTTATAAATCAGCGACAGGGATTCCACAGCGACCGGGTAGGCAATCAGCTTGCCGTTGTAACGCACGGCATCCCGAGGTGAACGGATACAACTTGTCCTCGGAAGGCTTTATCCGGCGTGACTTCCGCCAGCAGACCAGACTGCGCATAGCCGCCAAAGCGGTCGTGCGCCCAGAAGATAATGTCCGGGCCATCACCGGTCGCGGCAACCTGCGGGAACTTCTCTTCCAGCTTGTCCGGGTGTTCGACGGTGACTTTGATACCGGTATCTTTCTCAAATTTCTTACCCACTTCGGCAAGACCGTTATAGCCTTTATCGCCATTAATCCAGATGACCAGCTTACCTTCTTCGATCTTGGCGAGGGCAGAGGCGGAAAACATCATCGTCGCCACTGCGGACAATGCGAGGATGCGTGCGCCTGTTTTGATTTTCATATATCCCGTCCTTTAGGTGTTGTGCTCGTGGATACGTTCAGGTGGTTCGACGGGGATTAGTCTCCTTTTGACAAGCGCTTCTCATCCTCCTTAAACCTACGCCCGGGGGTGATTTGTGATCCTGTTACACAAATTTTTATTATGTGTGTCAGCGCACATAAAAATGTGCCGGTTTTTGCAGCGTCCATCACGAAATTGCCCGTAGCCCCTCAGCCGGGGGGGCAGAGCTGCTTCTCTCATCCTCCCGCCTCCTCCCCCATCAAAAACCGGGGGTGGAGGATTCACACGCGATATCGATGCGCCATAGTCAGCCCACGTTGAATGTTTCTGTTGGTGACAGGTTGTAACGAAGGGAGAAGGGCATGGCGAGCGTACAGCTGCGTAATGTAACGAAAGCACAGGGGCGATGTGGTGGTGTCGAAAGACATCAACCTCGATATTCACGAAGGTGAATTCGTGGTGTTTATTGGCCCGTCAGGCTGTGGTAAATCGACGCTGCTGCGCATGATTGCCGGGCTGGAGACCATTACCAGCGGGGATTTGCTGATCGGCGATACCCGTATGAATGATGTTCCCCCGCCGAACGCGGCGTCGGCATGGTATTTCAGTCCTATGCGCTCTATCCGCACCTTTCGGTGGCGGAGAATATGTCTTTGGCCTGAAGTTAGCGGGTGCGAAAAAGAGACGATCAAAGCGCGTGTTACCCGGGTGGCCGAAATCCTCCAACTGGCCCATTTGCTGGAGCGTAAACCGAAAGCCCTTTCCGGTGGTCAGCGTCAGCGCGTCGCGATTGGGCGCACACTGGTCGCCGAACCCCGCGTCTTCTTGCTTGATGAACCCCTCTCCAACCTTGATGCCGCCCTGCGTGTGCAGATGCGTATTGAGATCTCCCGTCTGCATAAACGCACCGGGTCGCACGATGATTTACGTCACCCACGATCAGGTCGAAGCGATGACGCTGGCCGACAAGATTGTGGTGCTGGACGCCGGTCGCGTGGCGCAGGTGGGTAAACCGCTGGAGCTCTATCACTACCCGGCTGACCGTTTTGTCGCCGGATTTATCGGCTCACCGAAGATGAACTTCCTGCCGGTAAAAGTCACTGCCACCGCCATTGAACAGGTGCAGGTTGAGCTGCCTAACCGCCAGCAAGTCTGGCTGCCGGTAGACAGCGCCAATGTGCGGGTCGGCGCGAATATGTCTCTGGGCATTCGCCCGGAGCATCTGCTTCAAGCGACATCGCCGATGTCACGCTGGAAGGCGAAGTTCAGGTCGTAGAACAGCTTGGTCACGAAACACAAATTCATATCCAGATCCCCCGCAATACGTCAGAACTGGTTTACCGCCAGACCGACGTGGTGCTGGTAGAAGAGGGTGCCACATTCGCCATCGGCTTACCGCCGGAGCGTTGCCATCTGTTCCGTGAAGATGGCACCGCCTGCCGCCGGTTGCATAAAGAGCCCGGCGTTTAAGCATTCCAAAAAACTGACACAGAGCCATTCGCGCCAGCGGTCAATAACGCTCGCGTGCGAAAGGCGATGTGTAAAAGAAAAGCAATGATCTCAGGAGATAGAATGATGATTACTCTGCGCAAACTTCCACTGGCTCTCGCCATTGCCGCAGGCGTCCTGTCTGCACAGGCGGGCGCCGTCGACTTTAAAGGTTATGCCCGTTCCGGCATTGGCTGGACAGGCAGCGGCGGCGAGCAGCAATGCTTCCGAGGCGACAGGTGCGGACTCAAAATACCGTCTCGGTAACGAATGCGAAACCTACGCGGAAATTAAATTAGGCCGGGGAAGTCTGGAAAGATGCTGATAAAAGCTTCTATTTTGACTCCAACATCGCCTATAAAACCGCACAACTGGAATGACTGGGAAGACAGCAACACGCCAGCCGTTCGCGAATTTAACGTGGTGGGTAAAAACCTGATCGATTCACTGCCGGTGGGCGCCAACATTTGGGCCGGTAAACGTTTCTATCAGCGCCATGACGTGCACATGATCGACTTCTACTACTGGGACATCTCCGGTCCGGGCGCGGGTCTTGAAAATATCGACGTCGGTATCGGTAAACTCTCTTTAGCGGCTACCCGTTCTTCTGAGTCCGGTGGTTCTTCTGCCTTCGGCGATCGCGATCCTAACACCGGTCTGCGGACCTATAACAACAAAGTGCCAAACGACGTCTTCGACGTGCGTTTAGCGCAGATGGCCATTAACCCGGGCGGTACGCTGGAACTGGGCGTTGACTATGGTCACACCAACATTCCGGATGACTACTACCGGAGCCGGGCGCATCGAAAGATGGCTGGATGTTCACGGCTGAACACACCCAGAGCATGATGAAGGGTTACAACAAATTTATCGTGCAATACGCCACTGACTCGATGATCTCTCAGGGTAAAGGCCGAGGGCGCGCGGCGGCTCTGTGGATAACGACGGTCATCTGATCCGCGTGTTGGATCATGGTGCTATCAATCTCGCTGAGAAGTGGGACCTGATGTATGTCGGTATGTATCAGGATATCGATCGCGACAACAAACAAGGCACCACGGGTACACCGTGGGCGTGCGCCCAATGTACAAATGGACGCCGATCATGAGTACGCTGCTGGAAGTGGGTTATGACAACGTCAAATCCCAGCAGACCGGCGATCGTAACGACCAGTACAAAATCACCCTTGCCCAGCAGTGGCAGGCTGGCGACAGCATCTGGTCTCGTCCGGCAATTCGCGTCTTCGCTACCTATGCCAAGTGGAATGAGAAATGGGGCTACGTCAAAACTGACTCCTCCGGTAATTCCTCTTCCTTCGCGGCAAGCAATAGCACTATCACGCCGTTTGGCACCACCAGTCGTGGTAACGACGATGAGTGGACCTTCGGCGCCCAGATGGAAATCTGGTGGTAATCCATTCACACCCGCTGTAATGACCGAACGAGGGGCGCAAGCCCCTCAATCTTGGAGTGACGCGCGCTATTGCACCGGCCAACGCTCACCGAGCAATCAAGGTGATAATAATGAA
This sequence comes from Enterobacter sp. EA-1, assembly GCA_002886105.1. GTDB lineage: Bacteria > Pseudomonadota > Gammaproteobacteria > Enterobacterales > Enterobacteriaceae. The sequence goes on along the minus strand of CP025776.1, from coordinate 4,805,326 downwards.
AATGAAAAAAGTTTTATCGTGCTCTGCTTGTCCGCAGGGCTACTGGCTGCGGCTCCCGCTGTGAGCACTGGCTGCCGTCAATATCGTGCCGCAGGATGTCTCTGCCGCACCGTCCATCCCTGCTTCTGCGCTGCAACAGTTGCACTGGATGCCTGTTTCGCCTTCGCAAACCCTTTCCAGCGATGTGAGCGCTGCCGGGCAGACGCTGAACGTCGCGGGGATTTCCGGGCCGGTAATGGCCTATAGCGTTCCGGCGAACATTGGTGAACTGAACATCACGCTCACCAGCAAAGTCAGCAATGAGAGCGTGTATGCGCCGAACGTGCTGGTGCTTGATCAGAACTTCACGCCAGCGGCATTTTTCCCGTCCCACTTCTTTACTTACCGAGGAGCCGGGAGTGATGTCTGATAATCGTTTAGAAGGCACGATGAAGCTCACTCCTGCACTGGGCCAGCAAAAGCTTTATCTGCTGGTGTTTACGACCCAAAAAGATCTCCAGCAAACCACGCAAATGGTTGATCCGGCCAAAGCGTATGCAAAAGGCAATGGTAACGCGGTGCCTGATATCCCCGATCCGATTGCCCGCCATGGCGTAACCGGTTCGCTGGCGGTGAAAGCCAGCACCTCGTCATCGTCCAGCATCCTCGGGTCGGCCCGCTGTTTGGTTCCTCCGGCCCGGTCACCGTGGGAAATACGGCGGCGCCAGCCTATAGCGCCAGCCAGCACCCGCCGCCGCGCCGGTTGCCGCACCTGCGCCTGCAGTGAAAAGCGAACCGATGCTCAACGATACGGAGAGCTATTTTAACCAGACCATCAAACAAGCTGTTGCGAAAGGGGATGTTGATAAGGCATTGAAATTATTGGATGAAGCAGAGCGTCTCGGGTCGAAAACCGCCCGTTCCACTTTTATCGGCAGTGTAAAAGGCAAGGGGTAAAAGTCTCCCCCACAATGCTGATATTTGCAGCAACTGGTGCGTCGCCTGACGCACCCTTTTTCCGCGCAGCGGCGCGCGCTGTTGCACACCTGTTGCGCTGATGAAAACCGAATGAACTTTCCCCGCCCGTAACGCCTGTTCTGCGATACAATAATCCTACGTTATGTACCGGAGAGTAAGGCATGTCTCACCCCGCGCTTACGCAATTGCGTGCGCTGCGCTATTTAGACGCGATTCCTGCGCTTGAACCGCAACGGCTGGACTGGTTGTTGCTGGAAGATTCCATGACGAAACGTTTTGAGCAGCAGGGCAAAACGGTCAGCGTGACGCTGATTCGGGAAGATTTTGTCACCGCAGACGAGATAGCGCAGGAGCACGGCCTGTTGCCGGAGGAGTCGCGTTACTGGTTGCGGGAAATCATTCTCTGCGCGGATGGCGAACCCTCGGGCTTGCCGGGCGCACCGTGGTGCCGGAGTCCACCCTGAGTGGTCCGGAGCTGGCGCTGCAAAAGTTGGGAAAAACGCCGCTTGGGCGTTATCTTTTTACCTCTTCTACGCTTACGCGTGACTTTATTGAAATTGGTCGTCATGAGCAGCTATGGGGACGCCGTTCCCGCCTGCGCCTCGGGGGGAAAACCGCTGATGCTGACCGAACTGTTTTTTGCCTGCGTCGCCGTTGTACTAAGAGGAATCGAAAATGGAGTGGAGTCTCACGCAGAATAAGCTGTTGGCCTTTCACCGGCTGATGCGTACGGACAAACCGATTGGTGCGTTGCTGCTGCTGTGGCCGACGCTGTGGGCGTTATGGGTGGCGACGCCGGGTGTGCCGCCGCTGTGGATTTTACTGGTCTTTGTGGCGGGCGTCTGGCTGATGCGCGCCGCCGGATGCGTGGTGAACGATTACGCGGATCGTAAGTTTGACGGCCATGTTAAACGCACCGCGAACCGCCTGCCCAGCGGCGCCGTGACGGAGAATGAAGCGCGGACCCTGTTCGTGGTGCTGGTGTTGTTAGCGTTTGCGCTGGTGCTGACGCTCAACATGATGACCATCCTGCTGTCGGTGGCTGCACTGGCGCTGGCATGGGTCTATCCGTTTATGAAGCGCTACACGCATCTGCCGCAGGTGGTGTTGGGCGCGGCGTTTGGCTGGTCGATTCCGATGGCGTTTGCCGCGGTCAGCGAGTCAGTACCGCTGAGTTGCTGGATCATGTTCCTTGCCAATATTTTGTGGGCTGTGGCTTACGACACGCAATACGCAATGGTCGACAGGGACGACGATGTCAAAATTGGTATCAAATCGACAGCAATCCTGTTTGGCCGTTTCGACACGTTGATTATTGGTATTTTGCAGGTTGCGGTGATGGCGCTGATGGCGTCCATTGGTTGGCTGAACGGGCTAAGCTGGGTCTATTACGCGACGGTGCTGATAGCGGGTGGGCTGTTTGTCTACCAGCAGGTGCTGATTGCGGGCCGTGAACGCGACGCCTGTTTTAAAGCTTTTATGAACAACAACTACGTGGGTCTGGTGCTGTTTTTAGGGCTGGCGTTCAGTTACCTGCATTGATGTTTCTCACCCCTCTCCCTGTCGGGAGAGGGTTATCTTACTTCCTCACGCTTCTGCTTGCGTTGCGCTCTCAATCGTTAAACGCACATCCGAGGTAATCAACTCCGCCAGCATCTGGTACACGCTTAATGTCTGCGCGGGTTCCGCATCGCCAGTGTCGCTGATATAGCCTTCGTCACGCAGTGTCAGTACCAGCGTACTGAAGACCGCCTTATCGAAGAACTCCGGTGCGTTGATACCGTGCAGCACCGACAGACGTTGCGCCAGCGTACGGCTCTCTTTTCCAGCGTACTGCGGTTCATTGACGGGTTCGCACTCAACAGCCAGAAGGTGATGGCATAACGTTGCAGCGTTTCGCGCGCGCCTGCGGCGAGCAGTTGCAGCGTACGCGAGTGCGCCGGGTTAATGCTTACACGATCGTCTTTCAGCGTCAGCAGCCCTGGCGCAGCAGCTCCTCGGGTCAGGTTTTCCAGCACCTGCGCCAGCTCTGCTTTTTCCCAACGCAGGAACAGTTCCGCTTTCAGCATCGGGTAGAGCAACTCGACATGACGCAGAATTTCACGTTGGGAAATGGCGCGATGCTGGTCACGATAGCCGCCAGCAATGACGGCAGCATCAGCATATGCGCAATGTTATTGCGGTAATAGGTCATCAACACGGCCTGCTCGCGCGGCAGAATGATGATATCGCCGATGGTATCTTTCTCGACTTCAAACTTGTTCATCTGCAACGCGTGATCGATAAGCTCACTGGCGCTGGCGGACGGCGTGGTTGAATCCGGCGAATAGGGCACATTGCGCATGAGCTCAAGGTAGCAACTCAATTGCTCGGTTAACTGCTCACGCGTCAGAGAGCGCTGACGCGATGCCAACAGCGCCGTACAGCACAGGTTCATGGCGTTAGCCGCACCCGCGTTGTTAATTCGCACCATCAGATCGGCGGCAATGCCGTTCACCGTCGGCGTTAACCATGCCGGACGGATGGCTTCAATCGGATCGATCGACTCGCGCCACTCCGGCACATGGTGGTTCAGGTAGTTCATCAGCGGGATGGGCTCACCGAAATTCACATACCCCCGGCCCAGATTGCGCAGCTTGCTCAGGCCGCGCACCATCTGCAACAGACTCTCTTTCTCTTTCGTCGCGCCGCGCAGCTCTTTTGGCGTAAGTGCCCACTTCCATCACGTGCTCATAACCGATGTAAATCGGCACCAGCGTGATCGGACGCGTACCGCCGCGCAGCATCGCCTGAATGGTCATCGACAGCGTACCGGTTTTCGGATCCAACAAACGCCCGGTGCGGGAACGGCCCCCTTCCACAAAATATTCGACGGAATAACCGCGGCTGAACAGCTCGCCCAGATATTCACGAAACACAGTGGAATAGAGCTTATTGCCTTTAAAGGTACGGCGAATAAAGAACGCGCCAAGACGGCGGAAAATCGGCCCGGCAGGCCAGAAATTCAGGTTAATGCCTGCGGCGATATGCGGCGGCACCAGCCCCCGGTGATACAGCACGTAAGAAAGCAGCAGGTAGTCCATATGGCTGCGGTGGCAGGGCACATAGACAATCTCATGACCATCATGGGCCAACTGGCGCACGCGCTCGGCGTTGTGCACATTAATGCCCTGATAGAGACGGTTCCGGGTGAAGCCAAGGATGCGGTCGGTCAAGCGGATCATCTCGTACGAGAAGTTCGCTGCGATCTCTTCCATCAGCGCAATTGCGTTTTGCTGCGCCTTATCGTGGGAGATTTTTTGCTGCGCGCCTCATCTTCGACAGCTCTGGCAATCGCTTTGGATGAGAGCAGCTTATTAAACAGATCCGGCGCAGGCAGGCGCGGGGCCAACTGCGGCAAGGCGCTGACGGGCGAAGTGCATACGCGCGACGCGCGCAAGTTTCTGCGCGATGATTTTGTCTGTGCCGTGTTCTGTCGCCATGCGACGCAATGAAACCAGCGGCGAAAAACGCACGAAGCTGTCGCGGCCAAGCCGAAACAGCGAAGAATTTCTGAATGCCGTTGAGCATGCGTAAAGGCGGGTTGACTTCGCCCTTCTCACGCCCGGGGAGCGACCAAACATCACCGATACCGGCACCATTTGCACATCCAAATCCGGATGACTGCGATGGAGATCCGGTGTAATCATGGAACAGTTTGATGGATTCTTCTTTTGGCGTGTAATAGGTAAATACACGCGGCCCGCCGTGGATAAACACGTAACGCGGTAGCAGTGCGCCGTCGATTTCCAACGGTTCCAGTGGGTCTGGCAGCTCATGCGCCAGACACTGAGCGCAGCGTCATCAAGTCTGCCTTGGAGTTGTAAGGCAGCACATACATGATGGGACGTGAGGTATCGAGACCCAGTTCCTGTGCAGGTTCTGCGGGGGATCGATTTACTTTTACCAGCACGCTTAATGGTAAATTCAGTAATTTGTAGTAAATTCGTGGCCAGCCGGACATAAAGGATGTAAAGCCTCTGGTTAATAGTGCCATTGCGCCGCAAGAATATCAGAAAGCGCGCATAATTTCTGTTGTACCTCTGCGTGCTTACATAGACATTGATGCTCATTAGATAAAAAGGTTCTTTTCATGGCCAATAATACCACTGGATTAACCCGGATAATTAAAGCGGCGGGCTATTCCTCGGAAAGGCGTTCGCGCCGCATGGATAAATGAAGCGGCGTTTCGCCGGGGAAGCCGTCGCGGTCGTGCTGGCCATTATTATTGCCTGCTGGCTCGATGTGGATCCCATCACGCGCGTGCTGCTGATTGGTTCGGTATCGCTGGTCATGATCGTTGAAATCCTCAACAGCGCAATTGGAAGCCGTGGTGGATCGGATTGGCGCGGAATTTCATGAACTTTCCGGGCGAGCGAAGGATATGGGGTCGGCAGCGGTGCTGATGTCTATCCTGCTGGCGCTGTTTACACTGGATCTCACTGCTCTGGTCGCATTTTCGATAACGATTCCAGAATTCGATAACGCCACCGGTTTTTGCTTTAAATTTGGTTCCAAAATCACCTTTAACTGTATATACTCACAGCATAACTGTATATACACCCCAGGGGGCGGAATGAAAGCATTAACGGCCGAGGGCAGCAAGAGGTGTTCGATCTTATCCGCGATCGCATCTCCCAAACAGGTATGCCGCCGACGCGTGCGGAAATCGCGCAACAATTGGGGTTCCGTTCCCCAAATGCGGCTGAAGAACACCTCAAAGCGCTGGCGCGCAAGGGGTTATCGAAATCGTATCCGGCGCATCCCGCGGTCTTCGCTTGCTGCTCGAAGAAGAAGACGATCTCGGGCTGCCGCTGATCGGTCGCGTCGCCGCCGGTGAGCCGCTGCTGGCGCAGCAGCATATCGAAGGGCATTACGAGGTCGATCCTGCGCTCTTCAAACCGCATGCGGATTTCCTGCTGCGCGTTAGCGGGATGTCGATGAAAGACATCGGCATTATGGACGGCGACCTGCTCGCGGTGCATAAAACGCAGGACGTGCGCAACGGCCGGTGGTTGTGGCGCGTATTGAAGACGAAGTTACCGTTAAACGTCTGAAAAACAGGGCAACACCGTTGAACTGTTACCGGAAAACAATGAGTTTTCCCCGATTGTTGTTGACCTGCGCGATCAAAACTTCACCATTGAAGGGCTGGCGGTAGGTGTCATTCGCAATGGCGAGTGGCTGTAACGCCTCCCTTATTCGCTGCGGCGCTGTTTTACGCTCCGCAGCGTTAATCCCCGATCGATTCTGACACTGCTATGCCGCTGCTGACTGCATCCGACAAAGCGCTGTGGCGACTTGCCCTGCCTATGATCTTCTCCAATATCACTGTCCCGTTGCTGGGACTGGTGGATACGGCAGTGGTTGGGCATCTGGATAGTGCGGTCTATCTGGGCGGTGTGGCCATCGGCGCGACCGCGACCAGCTTCCTGTTTATGCTGCTGCTGTTCCTGCGGATGAGCACCACCGGGCTGACGGCCCGGTGGCATACGGTGCGAAAAATGCGCCCGCGCTGGCTCGGGCGTTGGTACAGCCACTGCTGCTGGCGTTGGGAGCCGGCGTGCTGATTACACTGTTGCGCGCGCCGCTTATCGATCTGGCGTTGCACATTACCGGCGGCAGCGCTGCGGTGCTGGAGCAGGCGCGGCGCTTTCTTGATATTCGCTGGCTAAGCGCTCCCGCATCGCTCGGCAACCGGTGCTGCTGGGTTGGCTGCTGGGCGTGCAGTATGCCCGCGCGCCGGTGATCCTACTGGTGGTGGGCAACGTTCTCAATATTGTGCTTGATGTCTGGCTGGTGATGGGGCTGGGCATGAATGTCCGAGGGGGCAGCACTGGCAACGGTGGTGGCGGAGTACGCGACCTTTGTGCTCGGTCTGCTGATGGCGCGCCGTGTGCTGGTTATGCGCGATATCACCTTCCCTGTGCTGAAGACGGCTTTGGCGCGGTGGACTTGGGCGCTTGCTGGCGCTTAATCGGGACATCATGCTGCGCTCGTTATTGCTACAGCTCTGCTTTGGTTCGATAACCGTGTTCGGCGCGCGTCTTGGCGGCGAAACCGTGGCGGCGAATGCGGTGCTGATGATGTTTCTGACGTTTACTGCCTACGCGCTGGACGGGTTCGCTTATGCAGTGGAAGCCCATTCCGGGCATGCTTATGGCGCACGTGACGACACTCAGCTTAATCTCATCTGGCGTGCGGCGTGCCGCCAGCAGTCTAGTGGCGCTGGCGTTCTCGGCGATATATGCGCTGGCCGGGGAGTCAATTATCGCGCTGCTCACCTCGCTGCCAGCCCTGCAAAACATGGCCGGGCACTATCTTATCTGGCAAGTGATCCTGCCGGTGGTGGGCGTGTGGTGTTATTTGCTGGATGGCATGTTTGTGGGTGCGACGCGCGGTGCGGAAATGCGTAACAGCATGGCGGTTGCTGCATGCGGGTTTGCCCTGACGCTCTTGACGGTGCCCACGCTGGGCAACCATGGTCTGTGGTTGTCGCTGGTGGTGTTCTTGGCGCTGCGTGGGCTGACTTTAGCGTGGGTATGGCGTCGTCACTGGCGCAATGGCACTGGTTTTCCGGTGTTGGTCCCTCCTGACAGCCCCTCTTTTCCCCCCAGTATTGCTGGTTCACACCTCTTTCTTTCGTCTCGTTAATACTGTTTTCTTTATCGTAAATGGTTAAAGATTCCGAATGTAAAACAAATGGCAGTATTCCTGACTACAATAATCAGTACGTTCAGCGCAACAGGAACGTAACTTTTAACCGAACGATAAGGAGTCAACGATGAACAAAGACGAAATCGGCGGTAACTGGAAGCAGTTTAAAGGTACTGTGAAAGAGAAATGGGGCAAGTTGACCGATGATGATATGACCGTCATCGAAGGTAAACGTGACCAGCTGGTGGGTAAAATCCGAGGAACGTTACGGTTACGCAAAAGATCAGGCGGAAAAGGAAGTTACGGATTGGGAAAGCCGTAACGATTACCGCTGGTAACCGACACTCACCCTCAAGTGTTGACCCTCTGAAGGGCTCTGCCCGAACGGTACATGGATGTACCCTCCTTTATCTTTCACGTTTTATCTACGTTAGCTGCACTTTCTCATCCGGGGCATATACTGATGTATGCTCCCGGCGTTCGTACGTTTGCTGCCTTACCCGACATGAAATTGGGGGGTGATATGACCACTAGCGGGGTTTTTTCTTTTACCAGAATGCTGTGATCGTGATGGCAGTGCTCGTGATGACGACAGGATTCCACTTCCACACACGCGGCGCATAAACCGTGTGCTTCAATCACGTTATGACGCAGGGCAAAACCCATCTTCGCCGCCAGCGCATGCATGATATCTTCCACGCCTTCCGCTTGTTCTTCTTTCACTGACCCGCAGCGATCGCAAATAAACATGGCTGAGGTGTGCGTCGGTTGATCAAATAAATGGCACAGCACATAGCTGTTGGTGGACTCCACCTTATGAACAAACCCTTGCTCCAGCAGGAAATCCAGCGCGCGATATACCGTTGGCGGCTTAGCCTGCGGCTCGCTGACGCGTAATAAATCGAGCAGATCGTAAGCGCTGATCGCCCCTTGCTGCAGACTGAGTAATCGCAGCACTTCCAAGACGCTGGGGGAGTCAGGCGCACATTGCGCTGCGCGCACAGCTTTTCAGCCTGCACTAACATCTCTTGCGAAGTGGTCTTATCCATTGGCGTTCTCTGTTTCGGGAAGCAATAAACCCGTACTTTACCATGTCCGGCGCGAAACGCCGAGATCGCGTCCTCGATCTCTTTTTCGCCGATATATCCACGAACTCATCAGCGTCTTCTATAAATAATTAGTGTCATCAATCACAAAAATCACTTCTGTTCGATTATTTTTCGTTCAGGAGATTTAGCTACTTTTCCTATGTTATTCGCAGCAATAGAGCCTTCCTGTTTAGCAAATACTAAACAGGCTTAAAAAACTCATTCTGACTACGAGACGCATACTGTGAAAAAAATCTCAAATTTTCGGTGGTCGCGATAGCTGTCTCCTTCGTTGTGGCAAATCAGGCGGGAGCAGCCAATACGGGCGGAAGCACGTAATGATGCAATGGGGGGAACCGGTGTTGCCTCTGCAAACTATGGCAGCGGAGTCCTCATTAACCCGGCGCTGCTGGCGAAAGCAAAGCCGGAAGACGATATCACCGTTATCCTGCCGAGCGTGCAGGCGCAAATTACTGATAAGGACAATCTGCGCGATGAAATCGACAATATCAGCGACAAAATCGACAACTATCGCGATGTCGTGGATAACCTGACCGCCGCGCAAATTATTGCTAACCCTTTGGGCACCGTGGGGCAATTCCAGAGCGCGGCCAAAGATCTGGCGGATGAACTGACCTTCCTCGGACGGGAAAACCGCGCGGGCGAAAGCTGCCGCAGGCATTGCTGTCAGTATTCCAAACGATGTGCTCTCCGTGGCTTTTGTCACCAAAGCCTACGCGCATGCGATTGTCAGCACTGCGGTTGACCCGCAGGATATTACCTATTTACGCAGCATCCAGAACAGCACAACGGTTGCGGCGAGCGAGGCGCTGAATGCGGTTGTGTCGCCAAACGGCAGCAACGAGATCACCAAAAATCTCAACTCCACGGCATCTGGTCGTGCGGCTGTTGTATCGGATTACGGCGTTGCGGTTGCTCGCCAGTTCGAGGTGGGTGGCATTCCTTTATCTCTGGGCGTGACGCCAAAACTGCAGAAAACCCTCGGGTCTGGAACTACACCACCTCTATTTATGACTATCACAGCAGTGAGTGGAACAATAGCCGCTATCGTACCGATGATACCGGTTTTAACGTGGATGTCGGCGCGGCGGCAGATTTGAGTGAAAACATCACCGTCGGCCTGACCGGCACGAACCTGATCTCCCGCGATATCGACACCAAAGATATCCTGATCCGCAACGGCAGAACCGGGCAGACGGTCAATTACAAAGACACTTACCAGATTAGCCCGGTGGTGACTGCCGGGGTGTCATGGCATAACGATCTGGTGACGTTAAGCGCCGACGGCGATTTAACCGAGACCAAAGGCTTTAAGAGCGAGAAGGACTCCCAATACGTTGGCGTCGGCGGTGAAATTCGCCCGTTGAGCTGGCTGGCGGTTCGGGCCGGTTATCGCGCTGATGTGAAAGGCGACGACAAAAACGTCTTTACCGGCGGTGTCGGTTTTGCACCGTTTAACCGTGTCCACGTCGATTTAATGGGCCCGTGGGCGAAGACAAAACTGGTGCTGGCGCACAGCTTAGCGTGACATTCTAAGGTGCAATCAGACTAAGACAAAACCGGGGGCGCGTGGCCTCCGGTTTTTTACGCTGTTATTTGTTGCTCCAACGTATTAAAACTGGTCATCAGGTTGCGGTAATCCGGAATATGGTTCGAAAACAGGTTACCCAGGCCTTCAATATCATTACGCCAGTCACGGTGTAACTCGCAGGCGATGCCAAACCAGGTCATCAATTGTGCTCCGGCTTGTGACATCCGATCCCATGCCGAATGGCGCGTAATATCGTTAAATGTCCCGGATGCGTCAGTAACGACAAACACCTCAAAACCTTCTTCCAGCGCCGATAGCGCAGGAAAGGCCACACACACTTCTGTCACAACACCGGCAATGATCAACTGCTTTTTCCCGGTCGCTTTTACCGCTTTAACAAAGTCTTCATTATCCCAAGCGTTGATATTGCCGGGACGAGCAATATACGGCGCATCAGGAAATTGCGCTTTTAGCTCAGGAACGAGAGGCCCATTAGGGCCGGTTTCGAAGCTGGTGGTGAGAATGGTGGGAAGCTTAAAATATTTAGCGAGATCGCCTAATGCCAGAACATTGTTTTTGAATTTGTCGGGATCGATATCTCTCACTAATGACAGTAAACCCGTCTGGTGGTCGACGAGGAGAACCGCGGCGTTGTTTTTATCGAGGCGAACATACGGTGTAGTCATCTTCTTTCACTCCTTTTACCCGTTACGGTGGTGAATAGCGCCGGGCTATTGACGAACATTTCCTATGCCTACCAAAAATGATAGGTGTCGATCGTATTTTGTACAAGTTGATGCCGGTTATTACGCGATCGGGTTGCACCGAACACCATCGGGTTTAAGGCGTTCCACTATGCTAGAATGACGCCCCGCTATTTCCAGGAGCCGGTATTTGCCCGCCACCGGGTGGGCCAGATACATCTCTTTTTAACTGCCAAAATTGCACGGTAATCCTGACATGACAAAAACCAGCAAACCCGCCTGATGCCCACCGATTCTGCTTATCACTGGCACCGGCAGGTTTAGCATTGCGCCGATGCTCGACTGGACGGACAGGCACTGTCGTTATTTCCTGCGTCTGTTGTCGCGCCAGACGCTGCTGTACACCGAAATGGTGACCACCGGTGCGATTATTCATGGCAAAGGCGATTACGGCATACAGCGAAGAAGAGCACCCGATTGCATTGCAGCTTGGCGGCAGCGATCCGGCGCAGCTTGCCCATTGTGCGAAGCTGGCTGAAGCGCGTGGTTATGATGAAATCAACCTTAATGTCGGCTGCCCGTCCGATCGCGTGCAGAACGGTCGCTTTGGCGCTTGCCTGATGGGTGAAGCGCAACTGGTTGCTGATTGCGTCAAAGCGATGCGTGATGTGGTTTCTGTTCCGGTAACTGTAAAAACGCGTATTGGCATTGACGATCAGGACAGCTACGAATTTCTCTGCGACTTTATCGGTACGGTTGCCGGTAAAGGAGAGTGTGAGTCCTTTATTATTCATGCACGTAAAGCCCTGGCTCTCCGGTTTAAGCCCGAAAGAAAACCGTGAAATCCCACCGCTGGATTACCCGCGTGTTTATCAGTTGAAGCGCGATTTCCCACAGTTGACAATGTCGATTAATGGCGGGATTAAGTCGCTGGCGGAGGCCAAAGCCCATCTGGAACATATGGATGGCGTGATGGTGGGCCGCGAAGCCTACCAGAACCCGGGGGATTCTGGCATCGGTTGATCGGGAAATTTTCGGTGCTGAGGCCAGCGATGCCGATCCGGTGGCGGTTGTTCGCGCCATGTATCCCTACATTGAACGTGAACTCAGTCAGGGGCTTACACTGGGTCACATTACCCGCCATATGCTGGGTCTGTTTCAGGGGATCCCCGGGGCGCGCCAGTGGCGTCGTTATCTGAGTGAGAATGCTCACAAGGCCGGCGCAGATGTTGCGGTTGTTGAGAAGGCGCTCAGCCTTGTTGCTCAGGCGCGTTAAAAGTTCACTAAAACCTCTGGTCAAATTCCACTAAAACCTGCGCACCGCCGCAGGTTTTTTTTAATGCCGAATCAGCAAGTTATGGTTGGCATATTTCTTGTAATAGAGGAGTGAGTTACGGTTTGTGGAGAGCGCTATGTTGGAACTACTGTTTATTATCGGCTTCTTTATTATGTTGTTAGTGACCGGCGTATCGCTGCTGGGTATTGTGGCGGCGCTGGTTGTGGCAACCGCAGTGATGTTTTTAGGTGGGCTTTTGCTTTGATGATCAAACTGTTGCCTGGTTGCTGCTGGCGGTTGCCGTGGTCTGGATCATTCGCGCCATCAAAGAACCGAAGGTTCCACGTTATCAACGCAATAACCGTTGGCGTTACTAAAGTATTGAGTGGTGCGTCACAACCCCTGGGAAACATTTAGTGGTGCATTGCTTAGAACCGCATAGGATTTGCTTATCAAATCTGTCACTATCGCGACGTTAACGAATTCATCGCGCTGTACCCTACAATGCAGCCGAACTAAAGAAAGGGCTTCCTGCGGGAAGCCCTAATTCTTCTCTGGCGATGAACTCCAGGGGGATCAACAGGCTTGAGCCCTGCGTCGCCCGGCTTTCCAGCACCTCATGCGCGCGCTGCGCATCCTTTAAGGCAAATTTCTGGCTCTCCGCCACATCCCATCTGACGCCACTGGCAATCAATGAGAACAACTCATTGCTGGCTTCCTGCAACTCTTCCCGCGTGGTGATGTAGCCATTAAGGGAAGGGCGCGTGGCGTACAGTGAGCCTTTCTGGTTGAGAATACCGAGGTTCACCCCGGTAACCGGACCGGAGGAGTTACCAAAGCTGACCATCAGGCCACGGCGGCGCAGGCAATCGAGCGAGATCTCCCGGTGTATCTTTCCCGACCGAGTCGTACACCACGCCGACCTTTTGCCACCGGTGAGCTCTTTCACGCGTTCGACCACATTCTCTTCGCTATAGTTGATCACCTGCCGAGGGCTCCGGCCCGCTGCGCCTTGTGCGCTGAACCCACGGTGCCAATCAGTTTCGCGCCGAGCGCTTTCGCCCATTGGCAGGCAATAAGCCCAACGCCGCCCGCCGCCGCGTGAAACAGGAATACCTCATCGGGTTTGATCTCCCGAGGGTTTTGCGCAGCAGGTAGAAGACCGTCAATCCTTTCAGGTAAGAAGCTGCGGCTTGTTCGAAAGAGATGGCGTTCGGCAGGATCGCCGCCTTATCGGCAGGGACATTATGTACCGAGCTGTAAGCGCCCAACCCCGATTGCGCGTAGACCACGCGATCGCCTGCCTTAATGTGCGTCACGCCACTGCCCACTTTGCTGACGACGCCGGCGGCTTCAGTGCCCAGCCCGCTCGGCAAAGACGGCGGCGGGTACAATCCACTGCGGATATAGGTATCAATGTAATTGATGCCAATGGCTTTGTTTTCCACCGGATTTCGTTTTTCCGCCGGTGCCGTGGGGGTAAACTCCACGGCTTTCAGCACGTCAGGGCCGCCATGCTTGTGAAATTCTATTCGTGTCGCCATGCTTCCTCCTGAACTCTGTGATAATCTTTCGAACCATTCATTACCTTGGTAGCTCCATTCACTATGGCAGGAAATAAACCCTTCAACAAACAGACTGAATCCCGCGACATACAGCTTGAGGGGGATGAAAGTGCCTCCGCATTCCATTGAAGCGGAGCAGTCAGTGTTGGGCGGTTTAATGCTGGATAACGAACGCTGGGACGACGTCGCCGAGCGTGTTGTCGCGGACGATTTTTATACGCGCCCGCACCGCCATATTTTCACCGAAATGCACCGCCTGCAGGAGATGGGTAAACCCATTGACCTGATTACGCTGGCGGAATCGCTGGAGCTACAGGGCCAACTGGAGATCGTTGGCGGTTTCGCTTACTGGCGGAACTGTCCAAAAACACGCCAAGTGCGGCGAACATCAGCGCCTATGCGGATATTGTGCGTGAACGTGCCGTTGTCCGTGAGGATGATCTCGGTGGCGAATGAAATCGCCAATGCCGGTTTCGATCCGCAGGGGCGTACCAGTGAAGATTTACTCGATCTGGCGGAGTCGCGTGTCTTCAAAATTGCAGAAAGCCGCGCCAATAAAGACGAAGGCCCGAAGAATATCGCCGATGTTCTCGAAGCGACCGTCTCGCGTATCGAGCAGCTTTTTCAGCAACCCCATGATGGCGTAACCGGGGTCAATACCGGCTATGACGACCTCAATAAGAAAACGGCGGGTTTGCAGCCGTCAGATTTGATTATCGTCGCGGCGCGTCCGTCGATGGGGAAAACGACATTTGCGATGAACCTCGTCGAAAATGCGGCGATGTTACAGGATAAACCGGTTCTTATTTTCAGTCTGGAGATGCCCTCCGAGCAGATTATGATGCGTTCCCCGGCGTCATTGTCGCGGGTTGATCAGACGCGCATTCGTACCGGTCAGCTCGACGATGAGGACTGGGCGCGCATCTCCGGCACCATGGGCATCCTGCTGGAAAAACGCAATATCTATATTGATGACTCCTCCGGCCTGACGCCGACGGAAGTGCGTTCCCGCGCCCGACGTATCGCCCGCGAACATGGCGGTATCGGGCTTATCATGATCGACTACCTTCAGCTGATGCGCGTGCCGTCGTTGTCCGACAACCGTACGCTGGAAATCGCCGAAATCTCCCGCTCCCTGAAAGCGCTGGCCAAAGAGTTGCAGGTACCTGTCGTGGCGCTGTCGCAGCTTAACCGCTCTCTGGAGCAGCGCGCCGATAAACGCCCGGTCAACTCCGACCTGCGTGAATCCGGCTCCATCGAGCAGGATGCGGACTTGATCATGTTTATCTATCGTGATGAGGTTTATCACGAAAACAGTGACTTAAAAGGTATTGCGGAAATCATTATTGGTAAACAGCGTAACGGCCCTATCGGGACGGTGCGTCTGACATTCTAACGGGCAGTGGTCGCGCTTTGATAACTATGCGGGGCCTCAATATGATGACGAATAAATTTCCGTCATCCTTCGCGCCGCAGGTGCGTTGACGGAACCCGCTCACCCCGGTCACTTAGTTTACTAAGCTCCCGGAGATCCCCGGGTTTGTCTCCCTCCTGCAACACGAATGATTCAGGAAATTCTTTTAGTAAGGAATTGAAATGCAAGCGGCAACCGTAGTAGTGAACCGCCGCGCTCTGCGACACAATCTGCAACGCCTGCGCGAACTGGCCCCCGCCAGTCGACTGGTTGCAGTCGTGAAAGCGAACGCCTATGGACACGGTCTTCTTGAGACCGCGCGAACGCTCCCCGATGCCGACGCTTTTGGCGTCGCCCGTCTTGAAGAAGCCCTGCTCCTGCGCGCTGGCGGCATAACGCAACCGATCCTGCTGCTGGAAGGTTTTTCAATGCCGAAGAGTTGCCGCTGGTCGCTGAACATCAGCTACAGACCGTCGTCCACAGCGAGGAACAGCTTAAGGCGCTGGAAACGACCCCTCTGAACGCGCCGGTCACCGTGTGGATGAAACTCGATACCGGCATGCACCGCCTTGGGGTACACCCCAATGAAGCCGAGGCGTTTTATGCCCGCTTATCGCAGTGTAAAAACGTCCGCCAGCCGGTAAACGTCGCCAGTCATTTTGCCCGTGCCGATGAGCCAGAGTGCGGCGCGACGGAACGCCAGCTCGATATTTTCACCACGTTTACCGACGGTAAACTCGGCTTGCGCACGATTGCTGCTTCTGGCGGCACGCTGCTGTGGCCGCAATCGCACTTCGACTGGGTGCGTCCGGGCATTATTCTTTATGGCGTATCGCCGCTGGAGAACAAACCCCTACGGGGCGCAGATTTTGGTTTTCAGCCAGTGATGACCCTGACGTCGCAGCTTATTGCTGTGCGCGAGCATAAAACGGGTGATGCCGTAGGGTACGGCGGCACCGGCAGAGCGCGCGATACCCGTCTGGGTGTGGTCGCGATGGGCTACGGCGATGGTTATCCTCGTGCTGCGCCTTCCGGTACGCCAGTGCTGGTTAACGGGCGTGAAGTGCCGATCGTGGGGCGGGTGGCGATGGACATGATTTGCGTCGACCTCGGGGCCGGAAGCAGAAGACCGCGCGGGTGATAACGTGGTGTTGTGGGGCGAAGGGTTACCCGTTGAGCGCATCGCTGAAATAACGAATGTAAGTGCTTACGAACTTATTACGCGCCTGACCGCCGGGCGACACTGAAATACATCGACTAAAAGGATTGCCCTTTGTCTCCAATGGAAATCGCCGCCTGCCTCGGCCTATGCCCTCTCTGTATGGCTTGCCGCGCGCAATAACATGCACACCCCGGTGGACGGGGATTATTGGCTGTGTGCTGTATGGCTGGGTGTTTTACTCGGTGCAGCTGTATGCGGACGTCACCCTGCAAGTGTTCTTTATTGCCAGCAGTATTGCCGGGTGGGTCAACTGGCTGAAAGGGAATCATGGTAGCGAACTGGCGGTGCGCAAAACGCCGATCGGTCGGCTGTTGCCGATGCTGGCAGGCGCGCTGGTGGTGGCGGGCGGCTATGCGTGGTTGCTGCACCGCTTTACCAACGCGTGGTCGCCGTGGCTGGATTCCGCCATCATGGTGTTCAGCGTGCTTGCGCAGTTCATGCTGATGGGGCGCAGGCTCGAGAGCTGGTACTTCTGGCTACTGGTCAACACCATTGCCGTACCGCTTTATGCGGCGCGCGATCTTTGGCTGACTGCCGGGTTGTATCTCGTTTTTGGTGTAACGCATGGCACGGTCTGTACCAGTGGCGCAAGGCGCTGGTCGCGCGATGACACGTTTCGCCAGTGGGCTGGTGGTGGGGAAGTTCGCCCCGCTGCATTGTGGTCATGAGCGGCTGATCAATGCCGCGCTGGCCCAGTGTGACCGCGTCTGGCTGATGAGTTACTCGCAACCGGAAATGCCGGGTTGTGAGCCAGAAAAACGCGAACGCTGGCTGCGGGAGCGGTTTCCGCAATGTGAAATCGTTGTTCTGACCCCGGAGCGCGTTGCGGGCTGGGGGCTCGGTGCGTTGCCGCATAACGATGCTCCCGGCGATCGGCATCGACATTATATAGCCGACCTCTGTTTGCAGGTTCTGCACTGTCGCCCGCAGGCGGTCTTCACCGCTGAAGATTACGGCGATGGCTTTGCCCGCGTGCTCAGTGAACGTTTTGCTCAGCCTGTCGCGCATGTGCGCTTACAGCGTGAACAGGGCGCACAGGCACCTTCCGGCACGCTGATCCGTAGCGATATCCACCGTTGGCGGCAGATGCTCTCTCCCATTGTCTATCGGGATTTTGTTCAACGCATTTGCCTGCTGGGGGGCGAATCCACCGGCAAAAGCACACTGAGCGCAGCCTGGCGCAGGCGCTGGAGACGACGTACGTGGCGGAATATGGCCGGGAACGCTGGGAAGAAAAGGGCGGTGAACTGGCGTACGATGATTTGCTGCTTATTGCGCAGACGCAGGTGCGGCGTGAAGACGCAGCGTTGGCGGCCCGCTGGCTGGTGTGCGATACCTCGCCGCTCACGACGCTGTTCTATACGCTGGAGATGTTCGGCAACGCGCCGGATGAGCTTTACGCGCTGGCGCAGCGGCACTATCACTGGGTGGTGCTGTGTGAAGATGATTTTCCTTTTGTGCAGGACGGCACGCGGCAGGATGAAACGTTCCGCCAGCGGCAGCAGGCATGGTACGTTGACCAATTGACACAGCGCGGCATCCCTTTTCTTCGCGTGCGGGGTTCCGTAAACCAGCGCGTGGCGCAAATCCTTACCGCCCTTCGCGGCTAAAGCGCTTATTTTTCGCCGCTACCACTGCTGCTCTCGACCTTCCCTGACTTCCGGTTTATTGTGTGGGTTCCTGCCTACTGTAAACCCTCGGAGAATACACGCGTGTTTCAGAAAGTTGACGCCTACGCTGGCGACCCGATCCTCTCTCTTATGGAGCGCTTTAAAGACGATCCGCGTAGCGACAAAGTAAACCTCAGCATCGGGCTCTATTACAACGAAGACGGCATCATTCCACGCTTGCAGGCAGTCGCCGAAGCAGAAGCGCGTCTTAACGCGCAGCCGCACGGTGCGTCTCTGTACCTGCCGATGGAAGGGCTGAACAGTTACCGCGCGGCAATTGCGCCGCTGCTGTTTGGCGCAGACCATCCGGTGCTGGAACAAAAACGTGTCGCGACCGTGCAGACGCTGGGCGGCTCCGGCGCGCTGAAAGTGGGGGCGGATTTTCTGAAACGCTACTTCCCTGACTCGGGCGTATGGGTGAGCGATCCGACCCTCGGGAAAACCACGTGGCCATTTTTGAAGGCGCGGGTTTTGTAGTACCCCACCGGGTACGACAATGAGACCAATGGCGTGCGTTTCTCCGCCTTCCTCGGAAAAACTGAACACGCTGCCAGCGCAAAGCATTGTTCTGCTTCATCCTTGCTGCCATAACCCAACCGGCGCGGATTTAACCAACGCGCAATGGGATGATGTGGTTGAGGTTGTGAAAGCGCGCAATCTGATCCCCTTCCTCGATATTGCTTATCAGGGCTTTGGCGCAGGCATGGAAGAAGATGCCTATGCGATTCGCGCAATGGCCCGTGCCGGGTTGCCTGTGTTGGTCAGCAACTCCTTCTCCAAGATTTTCTCGCTGTATGGCGAACGCGTCGGTGGCCTCTCCATCGTGTGTGAAGACGCAGATGCGGCCGATCGCGTACTGGGTCAGTTAAAAGCCACCGTTCGCCGTAACTACTCCAGCCCACCGAATTTTGGTGCGCAGCTGGTCGCGACCGTGCTGGGCGATGCGGGGCTGAAAGCCTCATGGCTGGCGGAAGTGGAAGCGATGCGCACCCGCATTCTGGCAATGCGCCGGAGCTGGTAAAGGTTCTGAAAGAGGCGGTACCGGGCGGTAATTTTGATTATCTGATCAAGCAACGCGGCATGTTCAGTTATACCGGTCTGAGCGCACAGCAGGTGGAAAGATTGCGTGAAGAGTTCGGCATTTACACTGGTGGCCAGCGGGCGTATTTGTGTTGCCGGTCTGAACGGTCGCAATGTGCATCGCGTCGCGCAGGCTTTTGCAGCTGTGATGTAAGTACTCGCTCACGTTTTCATCCTGATCCCCCTGCTTTTCAGCAGGGGGTTATCCCGTATTCTCCTATTCTATGGTTAATCCGCAGAAAATCCTTTGTTTCACCTGCCGCTGGGGTTATGGTCGGGTAGACTTCTGACCGTTCGCACCATTTATAAAACATAACGAGCTGATAATTTAGGGATAAATATGCGAAAGTTCACACTCGCCCTGCGCGCAACCTGCCTGTGGTTTGCGTTGGGAGGCGCAGCGGTTTATGCCTCCGCCCCCACGCCCTCTTCAGATGGCACCAATGTGGCCAAACTGAGCGGAACAGGCGCCGATTCACTGGGTTTCCGTCGCACAAATTGAACGTTCGCTGGTTGAACGCCCGCCGATGGCGGTGGGGTTTGATATTGATGATACGGTGCTGTTTTCCAGCCCCGGTTTCTGGCGCGGCAAGAAAACTGGTCGCCAGACAGCGAAGCGTATCTGCATAACCCGGCATTCTGGGAAAAGATGAATAACGGATGGGATGAGTTCAGTATTCCCAAAGAGGTGGCGCGCCAGCTTATCGCCATGCATGTGAAGCGCGGCGACAGCATCTGGTTCATTACCGGGCGCAGCCAGACAAAAACCGAAACCGTCAGCAAAACCCTGCAGGACGATTTTCTGATCCCGGCGGCGAATATGAATCCGGTGATTTTCGCCGGTGACCAGCCCGGGCAAAATAACAAAACGCAGTGGCTGAAGGCGAAGCAGATCCGCATCTTCTATGGTGACTCAGATAGCGACATCACGGCTGCTCGCGAAAGTGAAGCGCGGCCGATCCGCGTATTACGCGCCTCCAACTCAACTTATCGCCCGCTACCGCAGGCGGGAGCAATGGGTGAAGAGGTGATCGTCGATTCCGAATATTAGCCGGGGTTTACCTTTCGGCGCTATGCTGCACACTTAAGCAACCTCATCTTTTCGGTTAAGGAGCAGCGAATGTGGTATCAACAAACAATTACGCTTGGCGCAAAGGCGCGCGGGTTTCACTGGTCACGGAGGAAGTGCTCGGGCAAATCCGCGATCTTTCCCGTGTGCGGATCGGTTTGTTGCACCTGCTGCTTCCAACATACTTCGGCCTCTCTCACGCTGAATGAAAACTGCGACCCGACCGTGCGTTATGACATGGAACAGCACTTTCTGAACAGTGTGCCGGATAACGCGCCCTCGGAAGCATGATTATGAAGGGCCGGATGACATGCCGTCGCATATCAAGTCTTCTCTGCTTGGCGTATCACTGTTACTGCCCGTGCAAAACGGGCGGGTACAGTCTGGGCACATGGCAGGATCTGGCTGGGGGAGCACCGCATTCACGGCGGCGCACGGCACATTATCGCCACCTTGCAAGGGGAATAATGCGGTTACTCTGGTAAACCCTGCTCTTATCGTCAGGATCTGTAACGATCGCCGTTTTTTCATCAATACACTACGCTTAAATGAGGCAACCGGGCCGATCGGACGATCCATCGCAACACGACGAGGAGAATCAACGTGACAATTTCGGAGTTACTGCAATATTGCATGGCGAAGGCGGGCGCTGAACAGAGCGTACATAGCGACTGGAAAGCGACGCAAATCAAGGTCGCCGATGTGTTGTTTGCGATGGTGAAGGAAGTTGAGGGGCGCCCTGCGGCGTCGCTAAAAACCAGTCCGGAACTGGCGGAACTGTTACGTGAACAGCATCAGGATGTGCGCCCCAGCCACCACCTGAATAAAGCGCACTGGAGCACGGTGTATCTGGACGGTTCGTTACCGGACTCGCAGATTTACTATCTGGTGGATGCGTCCTATCAACAGGCGATGGAACGGGTGCCGGAACAGGTCCGGCACCAACTGTCAGTGTGACGATTTCAGCATTGGCTTAAGGAATCGCGCCGTGTGCGAGGCTTCGCATTCGGCAACGGTTTCCGGCGTGCCGGAGACGAGGATCTCGCCGCCGCCGCTGCCGCCTTCCGGGCCGAGATCGACAATCCAGTCTGCGGTTTTAATCACGTCCAGATTATGCTCAATGACCACAATGGTATTGCCCTGATCGCGCAATTGGTGCAGTACGTCCAGTAACTGCTGGATATCGGCGAAATGCAGGCCGGTGGTGGGTTCGTCGAGAATATAGAGCGTCTGCCCGGTTCCGCGTTTTGACAGCTCACGCGCCAGTTTCACGCGCTGGGCTTCGCCGCCGGAGAGCGTGGTCGCCGACTGACCAAGACGGATATAGGTCAGACCGACATCCATCAGCGTTTGCAGCTTACGCGCCAGCGCGGGCACGGCATCAAAGAACTCACGTGCTTCTTCGATGGTCATATCCAACACTTCATGGATAGTTTTGCCCTTGTATTTGATCTCCAGCGTTTCGCGGTTATAGCGTTTGCCTTTGCACTGGTCGCACGGCACATAAATATCCGGCAGGAAGTGCATCTCCACTTTGATCACCCCGTCGCCCTGACAGGCTTCGCAGCGGCCACCGCGCACGTTAAAACTGAAGCGCCCGGCGTATAGCCGCGCGAGCGGGATTCCGGCACGCCGGCAAACAGTTCACGCACTGGCGTGAACACGCCGGTATACGTCGCCGGGTTGGAACGCGGCGTACGGCCAATCGGGCTCTGGTCGATATCGATCACTTTATCGAAATGCTCCAGCCCGTGGATATCGCGGTATGGCGCTGGCTCAGCAATCGTCGCGCCGTTCAACTGGCGCTGCGCGATGGGGAACAGCGTATCGTTGATCAGCGTCGATTTACCCGAACCGGACACGCCGGTAATACAGGTGAACAGGCCGACCGGCAGCGTCAGCGTCACGTCTTTCAGGTTGTTGCCGCGTGCGCCGGTGAGTTTCAGCACTTTGCCCGGATCGGCCGGAACGCGCTGTTTCGGGATGTCGATTTTGCGTTTGCCGCTCATGTACTGCCCGGTCAGCGACTCCGGGACCGCCATAATCGCGTCCAGCGTGCCTTCCGCCACAACCTGCCCGCCGTGGACACCCGCGCCCGGACCAATATCGATCACATGGTCCGCTGCGCGAATGGCATCTTCGTCGTGTTCGACGACAATCACCGTGTTACCCAGATTGCGCAGATGGATTAATGTACCGAGCAGGCGCTCGTTATCGCGCTGGTGCAGACCGATTGAGGGTTCATCCAGCACGTACATCACACCCACCAGGCCTGCGCCAATCTGGCTTGCCAGACGGATACGCTGCGCTTCGCCGCCGGAGAGTGTTTCAGCAGAGCGGGACAGCGTCAGGTAGTTCAGTCCGACGTTAACAAGGAACTTCAGACGGTCGCCGATCTCTTTCAGTACTTTTTCGGCAATTTTCGCCCGCTGACCAGAGAGTTTCAGGTTGTTGAAGAAGTCCATCGCATGACCGATGCTCATATCCGAGATGGTCGGCAGCGGCGTGTTTTCAACGAAGACATGGCGCGCTTCACGGCGCAGACGGGTTCCTTCACAGGCGGCGCATGGACGGTTGCTGATAAACTTCGCCAGCTCCTCGCGCACCGCGCTGGATTCCGTCTCTTTATAACGGCGCTCCATATTATGCAGCACGCCTTCAAACGGATGACGACGCACCGAGGTGTCGCCGCGATCGTTCATGTATTTGAACTCAATCGATTCTTTACCCGAACCGGAGAGGATCACTTTCTGCACGCTGGCGCTCAGGCTTTCCCACGGCGCTTCAACGTCGAATTTATAGTGTTCCGCCAGCGACTTCAGCATCTGGAAATAGTAAAAGTTACGGCGATCCCAGCCGCGGATCGCACCGCCGGCCAGCGACAGTTCCGGGTTCTGAATCACGCGGTCCGGGTCGAAATATTGCTGTACGCCCGAGGCCGTCACAGGTCGGGCACGCCCCGGCCGGGTTGTTGAAGGAGAACAGGCGCGGTTCCAGCTCGCGCATGCTGTAGCCGCAAATGGGGCATGCGAAGTTGGCGGAGAACAACAGCTCCTCGGCGTTGGGATCGTCCATATCGGCAACCATCGCCGTGCCGCCGGAAAGCTCCAGCGCGGTTTCAAACGATTCCGCCGGGGCGTTGGGCCAGATCGCTGCGGACTTTAAAGCGGTCAATCACCACTTCAATGGTGTGTTTCTTTTGCAGCTCCAGTTTCGGCGGATCGGAGAGGTCGCAGACCTCGCCATCAATACGCGCCCGGATATAGCCCTCGGCTGGCGAGGTTTTCCAGCGTTTTGGTGTGTTCGCCTTTACGCTCTTTGATCACCGGCGCCAGCAGCATCAGGCGTTTGCCTTCCGGCTGCGACAGCACGTTATCGACCATCTGGCTGACGGTTTGCGCCGCCAGCGGCACGTCGTGATCCGGGCAGCGCGGTTCGCCAACGCGGGCGAACAGCAGACGCAGATAATCGTGAATTTCAGTGATGGTCCCGACGGTGGATCGCGGGTTGTGTGAGGTTGATTTTTGTTCGATGGAAATCGCCGGCGACAGCCCTTCAATATGGTCGACGTCCGGTTTTTCCATCAACGACAGAAACTGGCGGGCGTAGGCAGAAAGCGATTCAACATAACGGCGCTGCCCCTCCGCGTAAAGCGTGTCGAAAGCCAGTGAGGACTTGCCAGACCCCGACAGCCCGGTGACAACGATCAGTTTGTCGCGAGGGATGACGAGGTTGATGTTTTTGAGATTGTGGGTGCGGGCGCCCCGTACTTCTATCTTATCCAATCCATTCACCTTTTACCCGGAGGAACGCTATTTGCCCTCACGGGTATGTTTGGAAGGACAACCGGCGGTCAGAAACGGCTAATTATGACACAATTTAACCTGGAATGAATATACAGTATTTGCATGCATCCCCGGCAGCGAATATGTAAAAATGCACTGCCGCGAGAGATCTCTGGAACCTGCTTCGCAGCTATCAATAAGCCATATGGAAATGGTACACTCGCGCGTTTACACTACTAAGAAACGTTTTCAGGAGACACGATCATGGCCAGCAGAGGCGTAAACAAGGTGATTCTCGTCGGTAATCTGGGCCGGGGACCCGGAAGTACGCTATATGCCGAGTGGTGGCGCAGTTGCCAACATTACGCTGGCTACTTCCGAACTCGGCGTGATAAGCAGACCGGTGAAACAAAAGAGCAGACTGAATGGCACCGCGTTGTGCTGTTCGGCAAACTGGCTGAAGTGGCTGGCGAATATCTGCGTAAAGGCTCACAGGTTTATATCGAAGGTCAGCTGCGTACCCGCAAATGGACCGATCAATCCGGTCAGGGAAAAATACACCACTGAGGTGGTGGTCAACGTTGGTGGCACCATGCAGATGCTGGGTGGACGCCGGGCGGCGGCGCACCGGCAGGCGGCGGCCAGCAGCAGGGCGGTTGGGGCCAGCCTCAGCAACCGCAGGGCGGCAACCAGTTCAGCGGCGGCGCGC
This sequence comes from Enterobacter sp. EA-1, assembly GCA_002886105.1. Lineage (GTDB taxonomy): Bacteria > Pseudomonadota > Gammaproteobacteria > Enterobacterales > Enterobacteriaceae. The sequence continues at coordinate 4,780,539 of CP025776.1, read as the reverse complement.
AGTCCCGTCCGCAACAGCAGTCTGCTCCGGCACCGTCTAACGAACCGCCGATGGACTTTGACGACGACATCCCGTTCTGATTTTTGTTCATCAGAACAAAAAACCCCGCAATGCGGGGTTTTTTGTGATTCAGAGGCTGAACATTACTTCGACACATCCGCACCGAAGTATTTCTGAGAAATACGTTCGTAGGTGCCGTCGGCCTTGATCTCTTCCAGCGCTTTATCAATCGCGGCTTTCAGTTCCGGATTGTTTTTACGGATCAGCACGCCAGATTTTTCAGCATTGTCTTCGGTGGCGATGATTTTCACCGGCGCAGACGGTTTGTGTTTTTGAAGTCCGGTAAGAGAGGTTGTCGTTGATGGTCGCATCAGCACGGCCCTGCACCACCAGATCGATAGACTGGTTAAAGCCATCGGTCGGCACAATTTCCGCGCCGTATTTACGGGCAATCTGCGCGTAGTTACTGGTCAGCGAATGGGCAGATTTCTTGCCTTTCAGATCGTCAAAGCTCTTAATGCTGCTGTTTTTGTCATTCACGATCAGCACCGCTTTAGAGGCGATGTACGGCTCAGAGAAGTCATATTTTTCTGGCGCGCTTCAGTAATGCCGACCTCGGTTAATGACCGCGTCGTAGCGATTCGCATCGATACCGGCGATCAGGCCATCCCATTTACCTTCAACAAACTGCGCTTTTACTTTCAGGCGCTTGGCCACTTCCTGACCGATTTCAACGTCAAAACCTTCCAGTGTGCCGGACGCGTTATGGAACGTGAACGGAGGATAAGTGCCTTCGGTACCAATTTTCAGAACCCCGGCGGACTGGATTTTTGCCAGATCGTCCTGCGCCAGCGCCGCGTGGGCGAAACCAAGCTGCATAACCCCGGCAATAACGAGTGTTGCGAGTGCTTTCATCTAAATCTACCCCAATTGATTGTTATTGGTTCGCCCCGATCTCCGGGAGCGCAGTGCTTAAAGAGGCGATAAATTCCGCAGTACGCGGTTTTTTCGCGTGTGAAAAAAGGGCGTTGGCGGTACCGGATTCCACAATTTCTCCGGCTTCAAGGAACACCACCTGACTGGCGATATTGGCCGCCAGACGCAGATCGTGCGTCGCCATAATCATTGTAGTGCCTTCCTGCGCCAGCTGGCGCAGAACAGCCACCACCTCGCCGGAAAGCTCCGGGTCGAGCGCAGACGTGGGTTCATCACAGAGCAACACCGCCGGCGACGGCGCGCGCGGGCAATGGCCACACGCTGCTGCTGACCGCCGGATAACGTATTCGGCAGCGCATCACGTTTATGCAGCATATCGACTTTCGTCAGTAACGCTTCGCCACGCTGGCGCGCACGGTCGCGATCCCATTTGTGTACGGTGATCAGCCCTTCGGTGATATTTTCCAGAACGGTCATATGCGGAAACAGCGCGAAGTTCTGGAACACCATCCCCGTCTGACGGCTGATGCGGCGAATATCCCCGGCCTTTAATGCGCGCGTCCGGCGAAAAGGTGATGCTCTCTTTGCCGATGGTCAGCGTCCCGGCCTGAGGGATCTCCAGTAAGTTAATGCAGCGCAATAACGTACTTTTGCCGCTGCCGGAGGGGCCAATCAGCGTGGTGACCGTGCCTTCTTCAATGGTTAAATTGATATTTTTCAGGACACGATGACCATCAAAACTCTTATCAAGGTTGGAGAGCGTTATCATTGATGGCTCCTTTAGGTGTCGTGCCCGCTAATTTCTGTTCAAGCTTGTTCTGCAAATGCGATAACACGGAACTGAAGAACAAATAAATCACCGCCGCTTCGCTATACAGAATCAGAGGTTCATAAGTCACAGCCGCAATTTGCTGAGCGGACAGGAACATTTCCGGCACCGTGATCACCGACGCCAGCGAGGTGTCTTTCACCAGTGAAATAAAGGTATTGGAGAGCGGCGGCACCGCAATGCGCGCGGCCTGCGGCAGGATAATACGGCGTAATGACTGCGCCCAGTCATGCTGATGGCGTGGGCGGCTTCCCACTGCGATTTTGGCACGGCCAGCAGCGTAGCGCGGATCACTTCGGAGGTATAAGCCCCGATGTTAACGGTGAAACCAATCACCGCGGCCGGGAAGGCATCGATCGTAATGCCTGCGCTGGGCAGCGCGTAGAAGATCAAAAACAGCTGTACCAGCAAAGGCGTACCGCGGATCAACCAGACATAAAACCGGACCACCGGTTTCAAAAAATCCCGGCCCGTACAGGCGTAACAACGCAACCACAAAACCCAAGGGTCAGACCGAGAACAAACGAGCTGAGGGGTGAGGGGAATGGTGAATTTCAGACCTGCGGAAAGCATGGGCCAGAATGAATCAATTGCTAAGGGTAACCATGTTGGCACTGCGCACCTTCCGGACAGAACGTGTTGCCAGAAAATTGCTGGCAGAATGTGAATATATATTAGCCCAGTTAATAATTCTGGCACCGTATTAGAACGGATTATATGCCTTGCACCGGACGCGAAAACAAATATATCCGAATAACGTTATGCAGAAATGAGCTAAGCAATGCTTTTTTTGATACATAGGCGCTCTTACGCTGCTTTCACCCTCTCTTCCATTGCACCTTTGCCTCTTTTATCACTCTCCCTGCACCAAAATGACGCCCAGAAATAGTGCGTAATTTTTGATCAATTTATCTCGTATTCCGTCTTTTCAGTCAGTTACAGGCTGGCATTTTTCTTGCAGTTCCATTTAGTGAAACCGAAGTCCCATTTTATGAGACCTTGCTATGTCCATTTTAGAAACGACAGCCAGCATTCTTAAATTGATGGTGGATCTGCAACGCGGGATCCGCATCAGCGATGTGATTACCCATCTTGGGATGCCGAAAAGCACGGCTTCCCGTGTGATGAGTCAGCTTGAGTCCTATGGCTACCGGAAAAGACGACGGGCAGGGCACCTTTCTGCCCGGTCCGTTGCTGATGTCGGCATCACATCTGGTGAGTCGCCACATCACCCTCAGCGACCATGTTGACGCTGCGCTGCGCAGCCTGTGCGAACGCACCGGTTATACCGGCTATATCTCCATGCTGGATAACCGTGAAATCCTCGTATTGCGGGTGATTCATGGTCGCCGTGCGCTACCGGTGGTGACTGGCCGGGTTCACGTTCCCCTGCCTCGGGGAACATCGACCGGGCGAGCGCTGCTGGCGCGTTTCACGGACACGCAACTGCACGACTTTTTCGCCAGCCCGCTGGTGGTCTCGCAACTGAGCGGCACGCCGCACGATGTCAGCATGCTGGTGGCGGCTGTTGCCCGCACCCGCGATGCCGGTTACGCAACCGCGGTGAACGAATCGGTCGCCGACACGGCTTCCGTCAGTTGTGCCGTTGGCGACCCGGCCACCCACGAAGCCGTGGCGTTCTGCCTTTCTTTTCCCAACAGCTTGCCACCCCTGAAGAGTTGCAACGGATAGCGACATTACTGAAAGAGACTGCCTCACCATTGCCGGAAAAACCGGCGATACGCAGGTGAGCAGTCCACTTTGATTTTTTCCTTTGCCAATGCCGGAGAATAACCGTGAGTCAAACCGTCCCATCCGAAACGTTGCCGGAGAACAGCGAGAGCCATCCGCGTGCTTTTGCTCCGGCCACGTTGCTGTTGTTGGTCTTGAGTATCTTCGGCGCCGTGATTGGCGTGCAGTTACTGACGACCCTTGGCGTGACGCCGAATACCGCCATCATCGGCGCGATGGCGGCCATGATCATTGCCCGTATTCCATTACAGTGCTTTGCCCGTTTCCGCTCGATCCATATTCAAAACCCTGGCGCAAAGCGCGACTTCCGCCGCCACATTTGGCGCAGCGAACTCGTTGCTTCTGCCCATCTCTATTCCCCGGCTGTTTGGCCATAACGAGAATGGTAATGCCGATGTTTATCGGCGTGGCGCTGGCCATGCTGCTGGACGGTTGGCTGCTGTACCGTTTGTTTTAATACCCGTATCTTTCCGGCGGAAGGGGGCATGGCCGCCGGGCATTGCGGCGGCGGAATCCATAAAAGCCGGGGGATCAGGGCGGTAAACAGGCGGCATTGCTCGGCACCGGTATTGTGATTGGCGCGATTGGCTCGTGGTTCAAGTTTCCGATGGCGGCACTCGGTACGGCGTTTATCGGCAATATTTGGGCGCTTGGCATGCTTGGCGTCGGTTTCTTATTGCGCGGTTACTCCGCACCGCTGTTCGGCATTGATATCAATAAACTCTATATTCCGCATGGCGTGATGGCGGGTGCGGGCGTCGTGGCGCTGTTCCAGATTATCCGCTTGATCCGCCAGAGCAACCGCGCCAAAGCGGAGCAACATGGCGATGATGACGCGCTGCCGCAGGCGCAGAATGCGCAAATTGGCCGCACCATTCGCCCTGGGGGCGCTCGGCTTTATGGCCATTTCCGTGCTCATTGCGTTAGGCAGCGGTTTGTATGCCCATCTTTCTCTGCCGTGGCTGCTGGCGTTTATGGTCTATGCCGCGTTTGCGGCCTTCCTGCATGAAATGATTGTCGGCCCTGGCTGCTATGCACTCCGGCTGGTTTCCGGCGTTTGCCGTCGCGTTAATCACTCTGCTTATCGGTATTTTGATTGGCTTCCCGCCGGAAGCGCTGGCGATGCTGTGCGAGTTTTTTCCGCCGCGACCGGCCCGGCGTTCGCGGATATGGGTTACGACCTGAAAGCAGGCTGGATCCTGCGCGGTAAAGGCGAGCACACCCGGTTTGAACTGGAAGGGCGTCGCCAGCAGTTGATTGCCGCGATGCTGGCCTTTGTGGTGGCAATGCCCGTGGTGCTGTTTATTTTCCGCGACTATTTCGCGCAGGGACTGGGTGCCGCCGGTGGCGAAAGTCTACGTTGCGGCGATCAACGCCGGGGTGTCGCTGGATATCGCGAAATCACTGCTGATCTGGGCAATCCCCGGGGCCATTATCCAGCTGATTGGCGGTCCAGCCGTCAGATGGGGGTACTCCTCGGCGACGGGTCTGTTAATCAACAACCCGCTGGCCGGCTGGGCGGTGATGATCGGTATCGCTATTCGCGCCATTGTTTTGCGCGTGGGCGGCGAAGCGATGCGTAACAAAATCGAGGTGTTGGCGGCGGGGCTGATCGCCGGTGATGCCCTGTTCAGTTTCTTTAATTCCGTCCTGCCGGGCGGCAAAAGTAATCACGCAACATCAGAGAAAATATTATGAGCTTACAACAAACATTACAGGTCTTTGAGTTACTCGACAGCGCATACGCCAGCGGCGACAAGGTTAAAGCCCTGCTGGCCGAATACCGCAATCTCGAGGTGAGCGTGAAAGTGGTCAGCGGCCCGAAAGGCAGCACCGACTTCGTTAAAATCGTGATTCCGGGGACACAAGGCAAACGCAGCGGCGGCAGTGCGCCGACGCTGGGGATCGTGGGTCGCCTTGGCGGCATTGGCGCACGTCCGGGGCGCATTGGCACCGGTGTCAGACGCGGACGGCGCAGTGGCTGCCGTCGCCAGTGCGTTGAAGCTGGCGGAAATGCAGCGTCAGGGCGATAGCCTGCCGGGCGATGTCATTGTTACGACTCATATCTGCCCGGATGCGCCGACGCGCCCGCATGAACCGGTCGATTTTATGGACTCGCCGGTGGAAACCGAAGACATGAACGAGCAGGAAGTGTCGGACGAAATGGATGCGGTGCTCTCTATCGACACCACCAAAGGCAACCGCATCATCAACCATAAAGGTTTTGCGATTTCGCCAACGGTAAAACAGGGCTATATCCTGCGTGTGTCGGACGATCTGCTGCGGGTGATGGAAATGACCACCGGGCAATTGCCAGTCACTTTCCCGATCACCAGACATCACCCCGTATGGCAACGGCGTGTATCACCTCAACAGCATTTTGCAACCGTCGATTGCCACTGCGGCACCCGTGGTCGGTGTGGCGATCACGGCGGTGAGCGCAGTGCCGGGCTGCGGTACCGGCGCGAGCCATGAAACGGATATCGCGCTGGCTTGTAAATTTGCGGTTGAAGTGGCCAAAGAGTTTACCCGCGGCACCTGCCAGTTCTTCGACAGCACAGAGTACCAGCGCCTGCTCGACCTGTATGGTTCGCTGGCGCATTTGCAAAAACGTCAGCCGGGGGTGTGAGATGGCTATTCGCAAAATGGGCACCCTGACCATTGGTCAGGCGCCGCGCAGCGATATCACACCGATCCTTGATGCTGCATTGCCTTCCCATGTGCGTTGTCTGCATGCCGGCGTACTTGATGGGCTGGATGATGCTGCCATCGCGGCGCGTTTTTTCGCCGCAACCGGGCGACGCCCTCCTGACGTCACGCCTGCTGGACGGACGCGCCGTGGTGATGGGCAAACCCGCTGTCGGTGCTGCGTTACAGCAAAAGATCGACGACCTCGGAAGCACAAGGCTGCGAGATCATCGCTATTCTCTGCACCGGTGAGTTTCACGGCCTGCACAGCCAAAAAGCACCGGGTTGATCGAGCCGGATCGGATCCTGCCGCCAACGTTGAACGCGCGCTGGTCGGGGGATCGCCGGGCCGGGGATCCTCGTGCCGCTCGAATCACAAATCACCAGTGAGCTGGAAAAATGGCGCGGTGCGCACCAGACACCGGTATTTGCTATCGCCTCGCCCTATACTGCCAGCGAAGAAGAGGTGGCAGAGGCCGCCCGTTCGCTTGAAGCGCAGGGCGCGGAAGTGATCCTGACTGACTGTATGGGCTATACCGGCTGGCATCAGGGAGATTTGCGCGCGCCATACGGCGCTGCCGGTGGTGTTGTCGAATAAATTGCTGGCCGATCTGCTGCGTAACCTGCTGTAGCGGTAAAAGGAGACTGTGATGGATTTACTGTTGCTGAGCAACTCGGTGCTGCCGGGTTCCGGATATTTGGAATATGCCCTCCCGCTGCTGAAAGCGCAGTCTGGCGGGCGTCGTAAAGTGGTGTTTATCCCCTTTGCTGGCGTGACACAAAGCTGGGATGCCTATACCGATAAGGTGCGGCTTGCGCTGGCGGAACTGGAGCTGGAGATCACCGGTATTCATACTGTTGATAATGTTCCTGCAGCCATTGCCGCTGCGGATATTGTGATGGTCGGGGGCGGTAACACCTTTAATCTGCTGAAAAACTGCCGTGAACGTGGGCTGATTGAACCGATCCGCCGGGGCGGTGAAGGACGGGGCGCTGTATGTTGGCTGGAGCGCCGGGGCGAATCTGGCCTGCCCGACGATACGCACCACTAACGATATGCCGATTATCGACCCGGGCGGACTGGATGCGCTGAACCTCGGGTGCCATTGCAGATCAACCCGCATTTTACAAACGCCTTGCCCGCCGGGCATCAGGGCGAAACGCGTGAGCAGCGTATCCGCGAACTGCTGGTGGTCGCGCCGGAACTGAACGTGATCGGTCTACCGGAAGGGGGGATGGATCACCGTGCAAAACGGCCATGCGCAGTTGGGCGGCGACAGGCCAGCGCGCTGTTGTTTAAGGCCAATGAAGAGGCGATCATGCTGGAAGCGGGCCACCGCTTTTTCTGAGGGAAACATCATGCTGGGGATCATTCGGGTATTAACCCATGACGATGCGCATTTCGTTGAAGAGCATGGACGCCTGATTCAGCAGGAGTATGGCATTGCATCGATCAGCCGCTGCATTGACGAGCAGCGCAACGGTATTTTCGATGCTGCAAGCGAAGCGCTGGCTGTGCCGAAAATTATCGCATTGGGAAAAGCGCTGGAAGCGCAGGGCTGTACGGCGCTGTTTCTGAGCTGTGCTGCCGATCCCGGTCTGGCTCTGCTGCGCGCGGACGTGACCATTCCGGTGGTTGCGGCCGGAAGCGCTTCCGCCAGTATCGCCGCGATGCTAAAACGCCCGGTGGCGGTGATGGGCATTGGCGCTGCGGCGCCATTCTCGCGCGTTGCTGGGTGAAGAGGTTCTGTATGCGCGGCCTGAAGGGGTGACGAAAACGACCGATCTGCTCACGCCGGAAGGACGCGCCAGCGCGCTGGCCTGTGCCGATAAGCTCTATCAGCAAGGGGTGGAGGTGATTGCGTTCTCCTGCACCGGCTTTTCCACCATTGCTCCGGCGGACGCTATTCGCGTAAAACCCGGGCGCATCGCTATTGATGCGGTCAGCGCAGCGGGCCTGTTCGCCAGCCAACTGGTCTGAATACAGCAGACCCGGCAACGGGCCTGCTGTACCGTAACGCGTTTATTCTTTGCATTTAACACGCTTTCGCTTACTCCATCAAAAATATCTCCGGCAATAAATTTATTTCTTTTTTCGACATGGAGTGAAGGGCGAAAAATATATCATGCGTTGATGTTTTGTTGGCTGAATCGAATAACCAGACAACCGCGAAAATAATAGGAAATAAGCATTTTGCTGATTTTAAATATATTATTTCTCGCAATGGAAAATGGGACTATTCTTATCTTTCATTACGCGCCAGTTTCAACTATATCCAGATAATATTAAATAAATTGCCAGCGTTAGTGGGCAAAAAGCCGCATATACATTGTTGTCTATTATAATTTCCGGTACTGAAGTCGCCTGAAGACAGGTTTGCTCCCGGAATATTCGCCTCTGTCAGTAAGGAACTCGTATGGTTAACCGGATAACCGTCCTGTTGTCCGCCGGGAGTGATTCGCTCTTATTCTGGATGTTAACAGGAGAGGAGAAACTCTCTGCGCCATTTCGTTTTCAGGTGGATCTGTTAAGCAAAGATTTCACCCTTGATCGGCAAAATTGCTCGGTCAGAACATGACGGTGGCCATTCCGGGACAATCAGGCGCTGAGCGTTACCTTTCTGGCAAGGTGACCGCTGTTGCCGTTCGTTCCGAAGAGTTGGACGGTACGCGCTACGCTGTTTATCAAACCACGCTGGAACCGGACTTCTGGCCCATGATGCGCGACCGCAACTTTCGCATCTTTCAGCAGCAGCGTGTACCGGACATCGCCAAAACGCTGTTTACAGAATACAACGTTAACATCGAAGACAAGCTCACCCGCAGCTATCGGCAATGGGATTATTGCGTGCAATACGCAGAGAGCAGTTTCCAGTTTCTGAGCCGCCTGCTGGAGCTTGAAGGGATCAGCTATTTTTTCCGTCACCATAAAGACGGCCATACGCTGGTGTTGATGGATGATTACTCACAGGCGGATGCGTTCCCCGGCTATGAGACCCTTCCCCGGCATGCACAGGCGAGCGGCGGGGCGGTGAACGAGGAGGGTATCAGCCAGTTGCTGGCGCGGCATGTGGTCACGCCAGTGCCTGTACAGCACGGACGACTATGATTTTCGAAAACCGCACGCATGGATGCTGCAAACGCTGCAAAACCCGGTCTCGCCAACACCGGGCGCATTGACGTTTATGACTGGCCGGGGCGTTTCGTTGAACATGGCGATGGCGAATCGTATGCCCGTATTCGCCAGCAGTCATGGCAGGCGCAGCAGCAAACCCAGGAACGGCTACCGCAACCGGCATTGCGCCGGGGCACACCTTTACGCTGATCAATGCGCCCCATTATGCCGACAATGCGAAATGGCTGGTGGTCGGCGCACATTATGCGTTCGAGGAAAACCAGTATGCGTCTGGCGATACGGGCGAGGTAAAACACCGCATCGACTTTACTGTGATCCCCGCAGCGACGCCGTTTCGCCCGCCGGTGGCGACCGACTGGCCGCGCACGTACGGGCCGCAGACCGCCCGCGTGGTGGGGCCGAAAGGGGAGTCCATCTGGACGGATAAATACGGGCGCGTAAAGGTGAAATTCCACTGGGATCGCGAAAGCCGGGGGGATGAAAACAGCTCCTGCTGGGTGCGCGTCTCTAGTGCTGGGCGGGCGGGGCTACGGTGGGGTGCAGATCCGCGTGTGGGCGACGAAGTGGTGGTGGATTTTATCAACGGCGAGCCGGACAGGCCGATCATCATTGGTCGGGTCTATAACGAAGCCAGCATGCCGCCGTGGGCGCTACCTGCTGCGGCAACGCAGATGGGCTTTATGAGCCGCTCGAAAGATGGCTCGCCGGATAATGCCAACGCCCTGCGTTTTGAAGATAAACCCGGCGAAGAGCAATTTTGGCTGCATGCCGAGCGCAACATGGATACCGAAGTTGAGAACGACGAAACCCATGATGTGGGCAGTAACCGGACGAAAACCGTCGGTAAAGACGAGACCAGCCATATCAAGCAAAACCGCACCCGCACCGTCGACGGCAATGAAACGGTCACGGTTGGTCAGGATCGCAGTAAAACCATTAACGGTAATGAGACCACCACGGTGCAGCAAAACCGCACCGAAAGCGTGAAGGGTAATGAGACCCTCAGCGTGGATCTAAACCGCGATGAAACCATTACCGGTAATCACACTACCACGGTGAAAAGTAACAACACCGGTACGGTCGAAGGCAACCAGACACTGACGGTAGTGCAGGATCGCAGCCGTACCGTGCAGGGCAATGAAACGGTCAGCGTTCAGCAGAACCGCACCGTGAATGTCACCGGCAACCAGACGCTGGATGTCACCGGCAACCGCAATGTGACGGTGCACAGCAGTGAAGTGCGCACGGTGACGCAAAAGCAGGATGTCAGCATTGGCGCCGGGCGCACGTTGAGCATTACCGGCGGCGATACCCGTTTTACGCAAGGCAGCGTGGCGGACAGCGCCACAGATACTTTCCGCATCAATGTGGGGGAGAGCGGCATTCTGATTGGCAACGGCAGCGTGGAAATTACCGCAGGAGGGTCGACCATCACCATTAATGCCGCCGGGGGTCATGGTGAATGGCAAAAAATTGAGCTTAATGCCTGACGGGGAATGTGAATGAGCACCGCGAAAAACCCCACCGAAAAAAGTGATGGCGGAGCTGGAGCTAAGCTGGCTGGATGCCAGCGAGCACTCAGCGCAAACCCGGCTGTTTATCTGGCGGGTTCCGACCAGTGAGTCCTTGCTGGACGGCTTTATCGCCCTGCAACAGCACCCGGAAGGACGCACGCTGCCGGATCTGTTTCTTGGGCTGACAACGCCTTTCGAAACCGGCTTCGGCTACAGTGAGGCGCTGGGGCGTGAATTTGTTGAACATTATGAGGCCACGCCGGATGCCGCAGACTGGCAGGCGGAGCCCTATCTGCCGTGCTACTCCCCCTGCGCAGTTGCGCCAGTTGCTACAAGGGTTCGCCGACCGGTTTGCAGAGGATCTGCGCTACGGTGCTGGTGCTCAAACCGTCCGCCGTCAGCGATGACAGCGCATTAACGCGCTGGCTCAACGGCTGGCTGGAACAGGGCGAACCCGCGCCGCGATTGCTGTTGATTGATACCGTTGAACAGCCGGTGTGGCAACCGCTGCTTGATGCACACCCCGATGGGATTCGACTGATTGTCGACGACATTGATGGCATGAAGGTGATGCACCAGACCGCGCAGCAGCAGACCGATTCCGATGGCGATCGTTTGCTGTTTCGCCGCTACCCGGCGGATGCGATGCTGCTGCTGGAAAAAGGCACTGCCGCACAAGTGGCTGCGCGCGGCGGCCTTGCGCTGGCAATTGCCCGGCAACGCGGCTGGGCCGATCAGCAGGCGATGATGCATAACCTGATAGCGGGCGGCTGGCTGAAGGGCAATGACCCTGCGCAGGCGGTCGGGCATTACCGGCAGGCGCAGGATATCTCCGGCGAGATTGCCGACCCAACGCTGAAAGGGCAGTTGCGCACGCAAAGTACGTTTGGCGAAGCCGGCGCGTGGTTTGCAACGAAAGATTATCTCCGTGGGGCGGCGAAAGGTTACCTTCAGGCCGCGCGGGAGGCGCGATCCCCTCACCCGGTCTTTGAAATGGAAGGCTGGCGCATGTCAGGCTTTTGCCTTTGGCTGGCAGGGCACCGACCCACAGCGATGGAAGAGTATGCCCGTGCGGTGAAGGCGGCGGAAAACGTTCCTTTACCCGAACGCGGGCAAACCACGCTGCCGCTGGTGTTTCAGGATTTACTGCGTATGCATGATAAACGGCGCACCGAGGCCATTGAAGCCTGTGCCGCGCGCTGGCAACGTGAGAAACGCAGTGTGATCCAACAAACGGAAGCGCGTTTGCCTGCGCAGCCGGGTATTGAACAGGTGAAGCAGGCGGAAAGCCGTCTGCAATTACAGCTTGAAGCCACGTTTACCGTGATCCGCGAAGAGCGGGAAAATCTTATTCGTCGCGGAGATGAGAGTTTTCGCCGCGTTATCCGGCTGGCGCGGGAGAAACTGCACCCGCACTGGAATGGTTTGCCGGATATCGCCCACCCCTTTGATGCCCCGCCGGTGAGTGGCAAAGCCTGCCCGCATGGGGGGAGACCGACGCATTGTTATCTGAACCTGCAGGAAGCAACCCGTTATGAAGACCCGCATTATTACCATTGTTGTTGTTACGCTGCTCGCGCTGCTGTTTTTGAGCCTCTCCGATAGCGATCTCGCCACCGAGGTCCGTACCTTACTGCGCGCGCGCTATTGCGGGCCATGTTCTGAGGCACGACTGATGCACTCCGGCGCTCACTTCGATCCGCAGCTTGGGCTGGATATTCACACTTACCCGTGGCCGCTACCGACCCCCCATATCGGTATTGTGTTTGACGTGTTTGATTATCTCCCGCTGATTGGCACCACGGTGCACGTCAACAGTATTAAGCGCGCCAGTGCCGGAACGGGCGGGATCGCGGTGCATATTCCCGTGGGCGGGGCGTGGATCCCGCCGCTGCGCCGGGCGGCCCGCAAATAGAAGATGAGCTGTTTATGGGGAGTAAAACCGTCTCCGTGGACGGCGAGCCCTTCTCCCGCATCGGTATGCCGGTGCTGAGCTGTAATATTCTCGGCCTGATCCCGCCGTTTCGCCTGAAACGCGCCACCAAGCCAGAAGCCGCTGTCACTGACGCTGCCGCTGACCTTTAACCCGGCTATCCCGAACAACGTGATTGTGGGTGGGCCGCCGACCATCAACCTGATGGCGCTGCTGATGCGTGCCGGGTTGAGCGGCACCGGGCAAGGGCTTCAAAAGCTGAAGAAGACGCCGCAGTGGCGGTTGTTTATGCGCCGTTTTCGCCAGCTTCGGCAAAAGCTGTTCCGCAATATGGATCCCGGTTTCCTCAAGTGCCGGGTGTTGCGTGCCGAACCGGTCGATATTCGCGACGGCAGCGTCAGCCTTGAGCACCGAGGACTTCCTGCTGCCGGGTCGTCTGCCGCTGGCACCGGAACCGCACTTACTCCTCGGCGGATCTTGATGTTGAAGGTCTGTGCGGCCACGGTTGGTCGACGCCCGCGGATATCCGCACCGGAGGTGATGGCGGACGAAGGCATTGCCATGCTGACGCAACCGGAAGGGGATGACGCTGTTTGCCGGACTGCCACAGGCCGACGGGCGTGAGCAGGGCATTCCCCGGCTTGCCGGACGGCAGCTGCTTATGGCGGCAAACGGTTAACGGCGAAGTGCTGTGGCAGGTGGCGCAGGAGAGTGGCCCGCAACTGCAATTTAGCGGTGAACAGGGTGTGTTGCCGATCCGCCAACTCGTCGATCGTAACGGTAATGGCTGGCGATTTGAGTGGAACGGCAGTGAACTGCTGCACATTCGTGAGTTCACCCACCAGGGGGATGACCGCGCGTGAAATCCTCGTCACGCAGGAGAACCATCGCCTGCTCGCCCTGCGTTTACGTAATGCGCTGGATGGTGACGTCACACCGCTGACCCGCTACGAGTATGACGACGAGGGCAACTGAGTGCGGAAATTGATGCTCTGTCGCATCCGCGCCGTTTTTATTATCAGCAGCATCGCACCGGTCAGCCACGTTGATCGTAACGGGCAGGGGTTCCACTACCAGTACAACGACATCTGGCAAGTGGTGCATGCACCGGGGCGACGGCGGCGTCTGGGATTATCACTTTGCGTATCACGACCTGCTTAACGAAGTGGAAGTCACCGATTCGCTGGGGCATGTCGCGCGCATTACCTTTGACGAAAACGGCCTGCCGGTTTCGGAAATCGATCCGCTGGGCGGCAACACGGTGTTCCGCTATGACGATTTTGGCCGCACGCTGGAGCTGATTGAGCCGGACGGCAGTACCCATCGCTGGGAGTATGACGAACTGGGGCGCATGACAGCCGAATATCTGCCAGACGGAAGCGTGATTCAGGCGGCGTATGATGCGTTTGGCGAGCTGTTGGCGCTGACCGATGAGAAGGGCGCTATCTGGCGTTCAGAGTACGATGCGAACGGAAATTTGATTGCCACGATTGACCCGACAGGGGTCACTTCGCGTTATCAGTATGACGCTCTCGGGCAGCTTTCTGAGGTGCAGAAACCGGGTTCGCCGTCGGGTTGCTATCACTATGATCGTTTTGGTTTTTTACAGTCGGCAAGCTCTGGCGGAGCGGGCATTGTCCGTTTTCGTTATTCCGTGCGCGGCACACTGCTGGAATGGGTTGACGCTGGCGAGGGAGTACCCGCTATCACTGGGATAGCAAAGATCGGCTGGTGGCGACGGTGAATCCGGCGGGGGGCGAAGCCCGCATTGCCTACGATCGGGAAGATAGCCCGGTACACTTTACCGATGAACAAGGCAATGTGACCCGTTTTCGTTATAACGGCACCGGAATGCTGACTGCCTGTGAAACGCCCGATGGGGCGACGCTAGGTTACCAGTATGACCCGGAAGATCGACTGTTGGCGGTGATTAATCAGAACGGTCAAGCGCTGGCAATTGACCCGCGATGCCCTCGGTCGGGTGACGACGGAAAGCGACTACTGGGGCCAGATGACGCGTTACGGTTGGAACAGCGCCAGTCGCCTGATCAGTCGTGAAGACGCACTGGGGCGTGAAGTGCGCTATGGCTATGACAAAGCCGGGAGGCTGAGCGAACGGCGCAGTGGCGACACGCTACAGGCGAAATATCACTATGATCGGTGCGGCCGGATGGTGTTATGTGAGAACCGCGGCGGCGGCTGGCATGGCGCTATGACGATGCCGGGCGGCTGCGGCAGGAAGAGCAGGACGGTTTCCAGCTGCGTTACGGCTACAATGAACGCGGGTTGCTGATTTCGCGCGACAGTGACAGCGGCCATCAGGTGCGTTATGGGCTGGATGAGCATGACCGCCTTGCGCAGGTGCAGCTCAACGGCGATGCACCGATTATTTTCACCTACGACAATACCGGGCGCAGAGTCAGCGAGCAGCTTTCCGACGCGGTGACGCGTCACTTTAGATACGACCGGCTTGGGCGACTCACCTCACAGCAGGTACTGCGAAACGATTTACCGCTGTTCGCCCGCGGTTTTGCCTATGACCGTACCGGCAACCTGACGTTGCGCGAAGACAGTCAGTGGGGGAGCGATCGTTACGCTTACGATCCGCTTGGCCGGTTGACGGCGCATGCCTCACCGGATGGTGTGCTGCGGCAGTTTGTGCAGGATGCAACAGGGAACCATTTGCAAACGCAGACACGCGATGTGAACGACAGTGCAGGCGGCTGGTTCCGCGAAGGCCTCCATCATGGCGTGCGCTATGTGTTTGACCGCGCAGGTGAATTGCGCCAGCGCCGTCATGTGCAGAACGAGAGCGAAGAAAAAGAAGATTTTACGGGATGATCACCGCCAGCTTATTGCTGTGCGCAAAGGTGACAGCACGGTGCGCTACGGCTATGACGGGCTGGGGCGGCGGGTATTCAAACAGACCGCCACGGAAACGCACTGGTTCTACTGGCAGCGCGATGCGCTGGCGGGCGAGACTGTTACCGCCACAGCAGAGCCGCTGGCGGCGCTGAGCATTTTCGATACCGGCGGCAGGTTAAAACGGCAGAAAGCGCAGGCGACATTATTCAGCAGCATGCGCGAGTATATCTACTATCCCGACAGCTTCCGGCCGCTGGCGCTGCTGACGCAGACAGGAGAGGCAAAACAGAGCTGGCACTATCACTGCGATCCGAACGGTGCACCAGTGCGGTTGACCTCGCCCGGCGGGGAAATCGTCTGGTCGGAGAACGCCGGTGTCTGGGGTGAGAAAGGGCAGGTTTATGTTAACCGCATTGATAACCCGCTGCGCTTCCGAGGGACAGTATTACGATGCGGAAACCGGGCTGCATTATAACCGCTATCGTTACTACGACCCGGCAATTGCTGCCTATATCAGCCGAGGATCCGATAGGTCTGTCGGGAGGAATCAATCTCTACCGTTACGTACCCAATCCGCTGAACTGGATCGACCCGTTAGGGTTAAGTTGTACTTTGACACGCAATCAAATCGTTGGCGTGACAATGAAACGGGACGTTTTACTAAACGACCCATCGATCCTTCTGAATTAGTTCATAATGGTCAGATAAAATACAGTGACGTAACGCAATGGGCTAATCAGGGGGGGATCCTAATCAGTGGAACCCCTCTTCTCAATTTCCGACGGGGGGATTTAACTACAGAACCAGTTCTGGAGGCGTTACCTATTCGGCTCATGGGCATGGTATAAACCCTAATGCAGTGGCAAGTTATCCGGGCTCCAATTCGGCTCTGGGGCCAACAGCATCTATTACGACGAGACCAACAGGAGGGGCTTATGCGACACAAACCAATACCCTTTCAAATGGTACAAAAATTCCCAGGGGGCGGACAAGTACGCAAATGGATCAGTCGCATATACCTATGAGCGGATCGCCCTACTAGTTTGGAGAAGCATGACAGTGATCGAAACCTTATTAAATAAATTACAGAATGGTCCAACAATTTTAACGTTGTCTCAGATTCTTTGCGCCATGAAATCGCTTCGCACCATTGCAGAAGATGAAATAATAAAGAAGGATCGGTTTTTGGCGATATTGGATATCTTGGTTGAGTCCTATGCTGATTCCGGGATATTTGAAGTGGACGATAGTAATAAGTTTTTACTGGATGATTTTAATGCCCCGGTTGATTGAGCTGGGTAAAAGCATCCGCTAGGGAAAAATAAAGACGATCTACTTTCCTATGTCAGCACATTTTCAACAACAATGTGATTATCGCCGGGCCTTCCCGGCTTTTTATGCGTTAATTCCCGCACGGCTTTAATCCTCTTAACCACTTCTGTTTGGCATTGATATTCTCATCGCTGATCGCAAACTTAATGTTTTTATTAAAGATAAATGCCGTATATATTTTCTTGCGGTCTTTAAGCCATGTTTTGTATTAGACAAAATGAACCAGAGTTGATGTCAGAATGCCTCTCTGGATTTGCCTTAAGTCGTATTTTCTCGTTTTTTCTACTGTCAAAATTTTGATTATTTGATGAAACCGTGCTAAACAGATTATTAAGAACATAGCTAACGGTGAGTGTTATTTACGCTATTGTTGGATATTGATTCGGTGCTTGTCGTTGATAATCCTGAATGGCCACGTAATGTATTAAATGAACAATGATGTTCTGCATCAGGGCACAAAGAATCCGGCATAAATGTAACCTCTGATGAAATTTAGGATAAGTGCAGAGTTTGCCTTTTCATCGCGTCAAAGCAAATAAGAGTTCGCCCGATTTCATTCTCCGGCTCGGTCGACAATATAGTTCGGAGTTCTTTCACTCCACCCTGTTATTAAGGAGCGCGTTCCTGTGCAAGACTTATACGACGTAAACCCGGCTTTAGGCGATACAATCGATAAGATGGTCAAAGAGGGCGACAACGCAAGGCTGCGTGGCGATATGGAGAGTGCTCTCTCGTTGTATGATAAAGCCCTCGGGCGCTGGTGCCGGAGCCGAAAACCGACTGGTTAATGCCTTCATTGTGGATCGCCTCCGGCTTTTGCTCCTGGTTTGATAAAGGCGATTTCGCCAGCGCCAAACCCCTACTGGGGGCCCAGTTTCTGCTAAATCTGCGAACCGACAGGGATACGGCGCCCGCTATCATCATGGGCATGGTGTGTTATGAGCTTCCAGCAGTACGACGAAGCGTACGAACATTTTCATCTTGCCTACGGTTATGGGAAGAAGAAGGCATTTCAGGGACGTGAGAAAAAGTATCTCGACTTTTATCTGCTGGAACGTAAAAAGAAGGTAGCGATAATTTTATCTAAGTTACTGATAATAAGCTTGTTATAAAAACATAAACAGGCCGCTAACCTGTTCAGCGCCAGACTAAAAAAGCAAGGATGCAGACCGAAGGAGTAAACCCTGTCTGCGTGATGATATATCAAGGTATTTTCATTATTGCTGTTTCCCTGTTTTCAATTAGCCCCTCAGTATATTCCAATATATCATTCTGAAACCCCCTCAATATAACCAGCGGTTATTCCTGTGACTATTAGCAGCCATATCAATAAGCTCAAGAAAATCTCTATATCTGTATAGTGCAATGCTTCGCTATTTTCGTTTTTTACACTTTGACTTTTTTACTATTTAAATCCCACAATAAGATTTTCCTTACGTATGTATTTTCCCAGTCAGTGCTAGTAGTAAAAGCTCCCGCATAAAACCTGCCAATATGCCCATTGACAATAAGGGAGTCGCACTGTGAACACGTTGAAACCGCTGCTGGCCAGAAACCGTAGCTGGGCGCTATTAAAGCTGAACAGCGATCCGCACTATTTTGAGCAACATCTTCATCAACAACAGCCGCATTCACTATGGATAGGGTGTTCCGACAGCCGTGTTCCGGCTGAGGTGCTAACCGGCTCTCATCCCGGGGAATTATTTGTTCACCGCAATATCGCCAATATGGTCGACCCGGCGGACGACAACTTTATGAGTGTGTTGCAGTACGCGCTGCATTACCTGAAGGTGCATCGCATTGTGCTGTGCGGCCATTACGGCTGCGGCGGCGTGCAGGCTGCACTGCAATTACCGCAAATGGCGCTGGCGGAGGAGTCTTCGGCGCTGTCGCGGCGTATTGGTTTACTGCGCGATGTGCTCGGGCAAAAAATCGATGGCGCTGCGCCCAAAACGCCCGATCCGGGAAACCCTCAATCAACTGGTGGAAGCCAATGTCATTACGCAGTTTTCCCGGTTGGTGCAAACGCAACCGGTGCTGGAGGTGTGGCGCAGTCAACGCGAGCTGAACATTTACGGCTGCGTCTATGAGCTGGCGACAGGCCACCTGAAAACGTTGATTGAGAAAACGGCGGAGGAGACGGTATGAAGAGCAATACATTGCGCCGGATACGCTGGCCGGAGTGGTTGTCTTCCTTGTGGCGCTGCCGCTGTGCCTTGGCATTGACCAGCGGGTTACCGCCGTTTGTTGGTCTGCTGACCGGCATTATCGGCGGTTTGTTGGTCACGGCGCTCAGCCCGTCGCGCTTTGCCGTCAGCGGTCCGGCTGCGGGGCTGGTGACCATTGTGGTGGCCTCGGTTGATGCGCTGGGATCGTTTTCTGCCTTTCTGTTTGCGCTAGTGCTGGCGGGCGTCCTGCAACTGGCGATGGGACTTCTGCGCGCCGGGCGCTTTATTGCGCTGGTTCCCGGCAGTGTCATCAAAGGTATGCTGGCGGCTATCGGCTTGTTGTTGATTATGCAGCAGATCCCGGTCGCATTTGGCGCGGTGGAAGAGAGCAGCTTACGCGCGCTGTTCAGCGGCGAATTTGCCTTTTCTCTGACGTCGTTCGCCGTCGCGGCAGGGGGGATTATTGCTGTTGTGGTGCTGGGATTCCCGGCCCATCAAGCGGTTGAAAAGCCTGAGCTGGATCCCCCGGTCCGCTGGTTGCGGTGGTTCTCGGGTGCGCGGTTTCACTGTCGCTTATCGCCACGGCACCGCATCTGTTACCTGCGTTGCCGCGTATAACGTTGCCAGAGTTTGGCTCGTTTCGCGATCTGCTCGGCGAGTTGGAAGGGCCGGACTGGATGGCATGGCAAAACCCGGCCGTCTATTCCGTGGCGATGACGCTGGCGCTGGTCGCCAGCCTTGAGACGTTGCTCAGCCGAAGGCGCTGAAGAAGCTGCGCCCGCAAAACCCACCCCCGTCGCCAGACAAAGAGCTGGTGGCTCAGGGGCGGGCAACCTGTTTTCGGGTCTCATCGGAGCAATGCCGATCACTGCTGTGATTGTGCGCAGTTCGGTCAACGTCAGCAACGGCGCGCAATCAAAATTCTCGGTGCTGTTGCACGGTGTACTGTTGTTGGTATGCGGTTTGTGGTTCGGCGGCTTTTGTCGGTGATCCCGCTGGCGAGCCTCGGCTGCGGTGCTGCTCTATACCGGGTATAAGCTGGCGACGCCGCGTCTGTTTATCGCGCAGTTCCGCGCCGGGCCACAGCAGTATGTCCCGTTTCTCACCACGGTGGTGGGGATCATCGCGTTCGGCATGCTGGTTGGCATTGCCCTTGGGTTGGTGATGCAGGTGGTGTTAAGCATCTATCACAGCCATCGCAATGCGTTGCAACTGGCCCGCTTTGACGATCACTATGTGTTGCGTATTCATCAGAACCTGACGTTTTGCACAACCCGCGTTTGCAGACGCTGCTGGCGAAGATCCGGAGCGCAGCGTGGTGATTGTCGAGCATGACAATGCCCACTATTTCGATCCCGATGTTAAAGCGGTGCTGAGCGAGTTTGCCGAAAGCGCGCCGCAGCGGGGATTGACCTGAGCCAGTGGCCGACAAAATAAGCCGCAGTGAAAGCGCTCGCCGTGGCGGGCGCAACCTGCCATGCTGGGTGCTCTTTCCGGAGAGGGCGAAGACCATGTTGACCAATCTGCTGCAACACTTTCCCGCCGCTGCCCGTGCAGGCGAAGAGGAGACGTTCGACGATCTGCTGGTGCGACCCGATGTGAAAATCGAACGGATCATCTCCACCGGGCAGGCCAGTCCGCCGGATTTTTGGTACTGCCAGCCGCAAGGTGAATGGGTGTTGATAATACAAGGCGCCGCCGGTTTGCAGCTTGAAGGCGAAACGGAAGAGCGCATGTTGCAGGTGGGGGATTTCGTCAATATCCCGGCGCGTTGCCGCCACCGGGTGAACTGGACGCAAGCCGAACCGCCAACCATCTGGCTGGCGATCCATTATGAGCGGGCGGGTTAACTCCAGTTGTCGGGCAATAAAATGGGTTGCAGGCGTTGCCATACCGCCGGGCTGGCGGCCCGTGCATTGTTGCCTTGCGTCAGCCCATTATTGGCGAGAAAGTCATTGTGCCTGCCACCGGCTTCTTTGATGATCGCCAGACCCGCCAGCGCATCCCAGCTATGCAGGTGCGCCTCAAAGTAGCCGTGCACCGGCCTGCGGCAACGTGGGCCAGCATCAACGCGCCGGCGCCGAAACGGCGGTGTTCAACGCCGTGTTCAAACAACGTTTCAATGGTGCGGGTATAGTCGCGCGGCGCAGTGCGGCTGGAACGCCCTAATCCCAACACGATTGCATCGGGTTCCGGGTCGGTTATCGTCAGTTTCTGGTCATTTAAAAAAGCGCCTTTCCCGCGTTCGGCAAAGAAAAACTCCTCGCGATCGGGGGCATAAATCACCCCCAGCTCAATGTGATTGCCGCTGACATAGGCAACGGAAATACACCAGTAATCCATACCAAGAATAAAGTTAGTAGTGCCATCAATGGGGGTCAATAACCCAAACCCCTCGCTGCCCGGCTCCAGACCTCGCTCTTCGCCAAGCAGACCGTCCTGCGGGCGCTGCGCTTTTAGCCGTGCGCGCAACTCGGTTTCCACATACACATCCGCCTGTGAAACAAAAATCCCCGGCGGCCTTTCTGTTCAATGGTCAGCCCGTTATCGCGAAGCTGTTTCGCCTCCTGACCGAGACGACGAATCAATGCACATAGCGCGTGGGTAAACTGTTCTGTCATATCTGGACTCTTAGCCAATGCGTGGTGAAGTTTGTCGGTGAATCAGTTCCACCTTAACCCACTCGATGCGGGAAGGCTGCAACGGATTTTTCGCCCGCTCCAGCAGGCGCGTCAGTGCCCGGTGGGCGATCTCGGCCACATCCTGATGCAAGGTGGTTAACTGGTAACTGAACTGACGGCTTTGCGGTGTGTTATCAAAGCCAATCAGGTGAAAATCCTGTGGGGCGAATTTACCGCGCTGGCGCATGCCGTCGAGAAAGCCGCACGCCAGTTGCGCATTGGCGCAGAAAATACCGGCCGGTAATTCGCCTTCCCATGTACGGGCGGCCTGAAAACCGCCTTCGTAACCCTCTTCGCTGGCGGTGATGCCGCTCAGGTGGCGTTGCGTATCCACGCCGAGCTGATGCAGAGCCTGATAAAGGCTTCGCCGCGCATCATCCCGGCCCGTGGATCCCGTGTTATTCAGCCAGCCAAAACGGCGACAGCCAGAGTGAAACAGCTGTTCTGCGGCTGGCGCGCGCCGGAGTCATTATCCGAGCAGACAAAGTCCACCAGCGGGATATCCGGCTGGCGGTTAATGCCGACCACCGGGATCTGTTGACTGACGCACTCATTGACCAGCGCTGCTGGCGGCTTGCCGGACGTGACGATCACCCCCGGACACGCGAAACTGGGTAAAGCGGCGCAGCGTTGGCGTCAGATCCTGCTCGCCGGTGATTTCGGTCACCAGCGCACAGTAACCGCGCCGCTGGATCTCATGCAGTAAGCCCTCCAGCAAGCTACTGCGAAACGGATCGCCAATGCGCGCGACGATCACGCCGATCAAATGGCTGCGCTGGCGGTTCAGTCCTCGGGCGAGGAAATTGACCGCAGCTCCTGTGCCGCGCGCAGTACTTTTTCTTTGGTGGATGGGGAGATGCTGCCATTGCTGCTCAGGGCGCGAGAGACCACGGCGCGGGAGACGCCCGCCCGTTTCGCCACGTCCTCGGCGGTGACGGTCTGCTTACGCATTGTCTGACTCACTCTGTCGCCCCCGCATACGGGTTGAGGTCGATGGTCATCCCATCCTCGGCTGAGAAATAACCCCGGATGCGCCGCACACGCCTGCGCCAGCGCTGGTAGCGCCGCATCATGACAGTGATACAAGCCCATACGCGGTAAACGCAATTGTTCAAACAACGCCAGACAGCCGGAAAATCCCCGTGCGAGGCATCACTGGCGAGTGCGGTCAGCGACGCGCACTCCTGAAATGCCGGGCTGGCGTGATGCATCAGCGCGGTGCTTTCCGGGGTCGGGCGACCATCGCCACTGTAGAACAGTGCGTTATCGCCAATCTCGATGCGTAACGCGAGGTTGGGGATTTCATGATGGGAAAATGCAGTGCGGATATGCCAGCCTTGCCAGTGCCATTCGGGTTCGCTGTCCCGCCAGTCGATGGCAAAACAGAGGCTGCTCTCCGGCCAGTTAGCGAGGCTTGCCAGTTGCATCAACACCGGGCGTTGCTCGCGCTGCGACCAGATTATCAACGGCTTGCGGCGGCCAAAGCTCTTCCAGTGATTGAGTAGCGCCGTCAGGCCGGTGCAGTGATCCGGATGGACATGGGTAAAGTAGATCGCATCGATGTCATTGACGTCGCCACGCCGCTGCCAGAGCGCGCGTGGGATCGTGGGGCCACAGTCGATCAACCACTGGCGATGATCAGGGTCAGTCACGCAGATTGCCGAGGTATTTTGCTGCACGGAAAAGGCGCTGCCGCACCCCAGAACATCTATTTTCATTTCGCCCACCAAATTTATTGATGACTTAATCAAATTGTCACAAATAGACGACAAAGTAGGCTCACATAATGTCGGTGCAAAGTTGCATTTTTTTACAAATAAATGAACACGTGTTCATCGACGATAAAAGAGTGAATAAAAGGATCGCCCGTGAGTTATTTGCAAATCGAAAATCTGAAAATTGGCTATGGCGATAACATCGTCCTGCACGATATTCATTTGTCGGTAGAAAAGGCGAAATGATCGCGCTGCTTGGGCCATCAGGTTGCGGAAAAACCACACTTCTCAATGCATTATGTGGATTCATTCCGGTGCGATCGGGCGAGATAGCAATTGCCGGTCGGGATATTACTCACAGTACGCCGGAACAGCGAAATATCACCATGGTGTTCCAGAGTTATGCGCTGTGGCCGCATTTTACCGTTGCACAAAATATTGGCTATGGATTGAAGGTTCGGCGCTGGAAAAAGAGGCGATCCAACAGCGGGTGCAGGAATTATTAAAGATCGTCAATCTTGACGGTTATGCGGATATCAAAGTTACCGCGCTTTCTGGTGGGCAACGACAGCGTGTGGCGCTGGCGCGCGCGCTGGCCATTGAACCGGACGTCCTCCGGTGCTGGATGAACCTCTGTCAAACCCTCGGACGCCAAAGTGCGCCTCAATGTGCGCCACGAAATAAAAGCGCTGCAAAAGCGGCTGGGGTTTACCTCGCTGATTGTCACCCACGACCAACAGGAAGCGTTGGTGATGGCGGATCGTATTGCGGTGCTTAACCGTGGTCGCATCGAACAAATCGGCACGCCAGAAGCGATTTACCACCGCCCGGCAACGCCATTTGTCGCCGATTTTATGGGGGCGGATAACTGCATTACCTGCCCGGATGCGCGTGGGGAAACGCTCTATTTTCGTAGCGCCGATGTGACCATCCACGGGGCGTCTTTACCGCCTGATGCACAAGGATTATTGCTGGACGGTGTGGTGGAAGAGAGCGCATTTCTCGGTCACCAGTACCGTCATAGCGTTCGTTGCGACGGGCAGTTATTACTGGCGGATTCGCCGCAATGCTGGCCCACCCGCTCGAACGTCATTTTGCATGTGCCGCAGCCCGCACTGCATGTTTTTTGAAACCGCTTTGTAATGCCAACCGACACACTCTTTTCACCGGGGATACATCATGTCCGTAAAAACGAAACTTGCTGTAATAGCCACACTCTGTCTGGGCTATGGAATACACGCTGCGAATGCCGAAACGGTACTGAATGTCGCGACGGCGGGCGATCAAAATATGGTGGACTACGTGAAAACTGGCTGGGGCCGAAGTTTGAGGCTGCCCATCCCGGCGTGAAAGTGCAGGTGGTCGGAACCGGGCCGGGGATGCCGGATCAAACAAAATTATGGAGAAACTGACCGCTCAGCAAGAAAGTGGCGCGAAAAACTGGGATATCGATGTAGCGGTGGTTCACCCCGAGGGCTGTGGGTGGGCAACTGGTGGAAAAAGGATTGCTGGAGAAATATCGCCGGGCCATCAATACCGGTTCGATGGTCACAGCGGAAAATGCCAAAAACGCCCTTGGCGTGAATGTTGATGGTTACGTGATGCCGATGTTTTTGAGCCAGACGGCGATCGCGTTTAACAGCGATATGATCAAAACGCCGCCGAAATCCTATGACGAGCTGGTGCAGTGGTCGCAACAGAACCCGAAAGCGTTTGGCTATAACGGCATTAAAAACGGCATGTCCGGTGTGAGTTTTGTGGTGGGCTGGATGTATGCCTACGGCACGGATGCACAGCGTTTGTCTGCGCTGCCGTATGACAAAGGCGTGGAAAAGAGTGGGGCCAGGAGCTGGACCAAACTGAAAGAATTCAATAAGAACGTGACCTTTACGCCGGGCAACGCCGGAACGCTGGATATGCTAAGCCGTGGCGAGATCACTATGGGGCCGGTGTGGGTGGACATGTTCTATAGCTGGAAAAGATCAGGGCAAGCTTCCGCCGTCCATCAAGCTGGCGTTGATCTCCCCCCGGCATGCGGGCGCCAGCCGATGTATTACGTCGTGCCTGCACATGCAGCGCAGCCAAAACTGGCGCAGGAGTTTATCGCGCTGGCCACCAGTCCGGATGTTCAGGCGCAGGGGATCGTAAAACAGTTTAACTGGTATCCGGGTATTGATGCGCAATACGTCAAAGGCAAGCTGGATGAGGCCACCGGCAGAAACTGTTTGCTGAAATTTCGCCAGAAGATTTAGCGAAATACGGTAAAAGCTTCCCGATTAATCAGTACTTCACCGATATCAAAGAAGGCTACGAAAGTCAGGTATCGAACTGATTAACCTTGGTGTCCGCAGCGCTGTGGCTGCGGGCATCTTTTGCGGCAACGACTCCAGGTTTATCATGCGACACGCAACGAAATATTTACTGCTGGTTGCCCCGGCCACGCTGATGATCGCGGTGTTTTTTCTCTGGCCGCTGGGTTTTTCACTGATTTCTGCTTTTACCCGCGACACACATCACCTGACGCTGATGCACTTTGCGAAAGTGCTGACCCTGTATTCGAACGATATCCTGTTCACGGTCGTGATTGTGCTGGCGTCGCTGGCGATCCTGCTGCTGTTGTCCATCACCCTTTCGGCGGTGATTGTCCTTTCGCCTTATCGGCGGATCGTGAAAGCGCTGGCCTTTTTTATACCGCTTGCCGCTGTTTATTCCTTTTATTGTTACCGCGCAAATGATGCGGACGTTTCTGGCGAAAAACGGCCTGATGAATAATGCGCTGGTGGCCTGAGGCATACTCACACCCATGGATACCACCTCGCTGTTGGGCTGGAGCGGGATCATCATTACCTTTGTCTGGGAAACAGATGGCGTTCTCAACGTTATTGATTTGCGGAGCGATGTCGGCGGTGGATCCGTCGCACATTCTGGCGGCGAAAAATCTTGGCGCGTCGCGGCTGCGCATTCTCTTCGACATTATTTTGCCGCAGGTGATGCCAACGATTGGCGTGGCGACGGTGCTCTCCACTGTAACCATGATGTCGGTGCTCTCGGTGCCGTTGATGATCGGCACCGGTACGCCAACGATGATGACCGTCGATATGGCGTTTCGCGTTAACTCCTATGGTGACTACCCGGTTGCCAACGCGATGGGGGGTAATTTCATATCTGATTTGCGCCCTGTTGTCACGGTTCTATTTACGCCACAGCCTGCAAACCAAAGGAGCCCGGTGATGAGCACTATCCGGCATAAAATTCGCGGCAGCTTTATTCTGCAAACGCTGCTGTTGACGTTTCTGGTACTGGCGCTGTTTGGCCCACTGCTTAACCTGTTGATCTGGACGGTGGCGGAGAGCTGGTTCTTTCCCCATGCGTTACCGGGGGCAATGGGGGCTGAAGTACTGGGGCCAGTCTTTAGCCCTTACAGCGATGTTTCCGGATCGTTGTCGATAAGCGTACTGATTGCGGTGCTGGCAGTGATCGTCTGCTGGTCATTTCGGTGCCGGCGGGGTATGCGCTGGCGCAGCGCTCCATGCCGTTGCGCGCCTTCTTTATGCTGCTGTTTCTGATCCCGCAGGCATTCCCGAACCTGACGGTGTATATGAATGTGGCGCGTCTGTTTTATCAGTGGGGCTTAAATGGCACCGTGGCCGGTGTGGTGCTGGTGCACAGTGTGCATGGTTTGATGTACTCCATCTGGATCAGCGTGGCGGCGTTTTCATCCGTCGATCCGCTGCTGGCGCGCGCATCGCGCAATCTTGGCGCGGGGTCGGTGTACACCTTTTCCATATCGTTCTGCCGCAGGCCGCGCCCGGGCTGATTGCCGCCAGCATCTTTGTTTTTCTTGAATCGCTGGATGAGTTTACCGCCACCTTCTTTGTTGGCGCGCCGGACATTACCACGCTGCCGATCCTGCTCTATACCGCCAGTATGTCCGGCAATTACGAGGTCTCATCCATTACGGCGTTGATCCTGCTGGGTGCCATCAGTGCTCTTTATGCTGATTATTCAAAAATTTATGCGACCGGAAATGTTGTCAAAGCTGGGGAAATAGGCGGATATGGGCGCGCTTCTGGCGTGGTGAAGGTATGCTAACAGGCTGTTTGGGATGAAAAAAAAGCGCCTGTCGGCGCTCTTTTTCATCAGGTAATGACCATCGGCCACTCTGGCGGTGCTTTGCGGGAGATTTCCTCCATCACCACAACCCGAGGGTTGTGCCAGATGTTGGAAAAGTCTACAACCGTAATGCCAAGCAGGCCGGTGGCAAACCAGCATGCTGCGGCTAAACCCAGACCGCTGCTGATCACCGCAAGACCAATATAGTCTGCTCTGCGAAAGCGAATGTTCAGCGTGCTGGCCATAAACATCAAAACTGCGCTCAATATCTGCCAGCGCAACAACACGACGCTGGTGGTAAAGGTTGCCATGAAACCATCCTCAGAAGAATCAAATACCGGGCGGACTGGCGTTATGCGCGAGTGGCAGAGATGACGCAGGCGTCCGCGGAGTAGCACAACAAAGTGAAACAGTGTTTTCCATTTCAGGAATGTGTGAACTATATCACACTTGGTTGTTTATTCGCCAGCGTGAAAACAGGCCTTTTGTCTCTTTTTCGTCGATTTGTTGGCCTGCGTTATACCGTTATTGTCTTACGGATATATTTAATCGGGGCGGAAAGTGATTTAACTTAAATTTATTCATACCCTGCCGTGAATATTTAGCAGACTAATTGCTACAATATTTACAGTTCACAAAAACATCTATTATGCTTTTCTGGACAGTATTATTTACCTGTGAGTGATTATTCAGGGGGATTTGATTTTTAAGCGATATATTCTGTACTGGCACGATTTCGTTACGTCGTTCAGTGTTGTTTTTCGCCTGCTGCTAATTCGTGGGTGTTACTTTTTCTTCCTGATTCAATCATTCCGGTGGCGGTCTGGTGCTTAATAACCTGCGAATGATAAAACATGAAAACAGAGATTTCCGCCGCACCTTTGGGAGATGGGACCGCGGCGCTGGCGCTGCTGGCGAAACTGATGCCGTGGCTGACCGGGAAACGTTCGCTGGAAGAGATCCTTCGGGGTATCAATGCGGCTTTGGGCGCAAACCTTTCATGGGTGCTGGTCGAGCAAGAGGGGGGAGCTGCAGCTCACCAGCGTGGGTGAGATAGCATGCACATTGCAGGATGCGAAAACGTTGCTGCAGCAGTCACAGTTACGGCGAAACCCGCGTGCCTCGGCGCATTATTTGTTGGCGACGTCATGTTGGTACATTATTATTTCCTGCGAATATTACCATTGGCAATAAATTAAAGAGTGGCATTCTGTGTAAATTGCATATGCAGGATTCTGGTCTTAGCGGTTATTTCTTTATGGCATTTCCTCAGCCAGCTTTATCATTATCCGTGATGAAAAGCGTCGTGATTATTTTAGTCGAAAAACTGAAGGGTTTTCTCGTGGAGATTATTTCACGGGATCGCGCTGCGAAAGAGATGCAGCATGTTATTGCACAATATAAAGTGTTATTTGATCGCGCTCCGGTATTAATGAATTCCTTTGATAAAAATAACCGTTGTATTTTATGGAATGGCGAATGCGAACGCCTCTTCGGCTGGAGCACCGGAACAACTCAACCAGCAGCCCGATCCATTAGCATTGTTTTTCCCTGATCCACTGGTGCGCCAGCAAGTTCGCGCTTCGGTTAATACTTCCCCGGCTGTAGACATGCACGAGTGGCATCCTGTACGTCGTGACGGCCGGTACTGACCGTGCTGTGGTCAAACATCCTGCTGCCCGATCATTCCATCCTCAGTATCGGGCTGGATATCACCGAGCGTAAAAAGGCGGAGCAGCAGTTGGAGAGAAAAGCCACCATTGACGATCTGACGGGATGCTACAATCGATTTGCTATCCTGCAACATTTAAAAGCGTCGTTGATAAGTTGCAACCCGAGCGATCCGCGCAGTCATTTCAGTCTGTTAATGCTCGATCTTGATCACTTCCAAGAATATCAACGATCGCTGGGGACACCTCACGGGTGATGCGGCGCTGATCCATTTCTGCGATAAGGTCCGTGAGCACAGCGATCCCTCCTCGGGTTTTTTTGGACGACTGGGTGGTGAGGAATTTCTGATTTTAATGCCGTACACCAGCAGCCGATCTGCATTACGTTTTAGCCAAAAAATGCGTGCTGCCTTAACGCAAACGCCATTATTAAGCATTGGTGAAAAGATCACCTTATCCTTTAGCGCTGGTTTAGTATTTGTCACCAGTGACCGGTGCGGATACTTCAGTTTTACTTACGCTTGCAGACAATGCACTGTACGATGCGAAGCGCGCCGGACGCAGTAAAACCGTGATTGCCGGAGCCTTTTATAAATAAAGGAGGGATTATGAAGGAAACTCAAAATCCGCATGAAAAAATTTCCGCATGGCCCGTTCTTTTTATCCTGTCGTTAATTTGGCTTAATCAGTGATTCCCGGTTGCATTAAGTTAAAACTAACCTGAACTACGGATTAATATCTTCCTCAATATAAACATTGAGCCGACTTTTAGTTTGGCTTACGGTCGAATATTATCGTCATAACCAAATATTAGGTTTTTAATGATAAAAAGTCAGTTGCTAATGTCGCATGATTCATGCAACGTAATCACCTGTTTATCAAAGCATCCTGCCGTACAATTAAAAGGCACATAAAATGCATGGATATAGGCGGACATGAATCATAGCGTGCGTCGCAAGATGCTCTGGGTCATTGGGATAATCCCCGGTAGTGCTACTACCGGTGATGCTCTCGCTATGGTTTGCGCATATCCGTGCGGTAAAAGAAACAGGCACGCAACTCCATTCCTTTGCTCAACTGGCGCTAAATAAAACGGAAGCGGTAGTTCAGCAGGTGGATACGGTTCGTTTAGCAGCAGAGAAATATCAAGGTCAAATTTGTACGCCAGAGCATCGCGCTGCAATGCTCAATATCGTGCGCGGCAGTTTGTATGTCTCCGATTTAATTTATGCCCGCGGCGGGCAATTTTTGTGTTCGAGCGTAATAACGCCCGAACAACCGTATGCTATTTCACCAGCTGAGTATAAACGCCGTCCTGATATTGCTATTTATTACTACCGGGATACCCCTTTTACGCTGGCTATAAAATGGTCTACATGCAGCGTGGAAATTATGTTGCAGTGGTTAACCCGCTCGCCTATAGCGATGTCATGTCAGAGGATAATGAACTGGCATACGGTGTTTACGATACGGTCACCCATTTATTCTTCTCGGTGAGTCGCTCGACGGATATCGGTACGCTGTCGAAGCTGGTGAACCGGAATGACTCGACATTCCAGCAGGGCACGCGTTTTTACACGATCGCCCACTCTGACAAACGGCCGATTGCTATTATCGTGTCGACCTCCAGCGATCACTATCTTCAGGCCTTTTACCACCGGGTGACCTTTACCCTGCCGTTGGGGATGGTATGCAGCGTGATCATCTTATTATTGTGGTCACGAACGCGGCAGGAATTTAACTCCCCGCGCCGCCTGCTCCACCGGGCATTAACGAAGCGCCAGCTCTGCCTTCATTACCAGCCTATTATTGATATCAAAAGTGGCACGTGCGTAGGGGCAGAAGCGTTGCTGCGCTGGCCGGGTTTTAACGGTCAGGTCATGAGTCCGGCTGAATTTATTCCGTTGGCGGAAAAAGAGGGCATGATCGAGCGTGTGACCGATTATGTCGTCGATGAAGTCTTTAATGATTTGGGCGATTTTCTGCCGCAGGTTCCCGATCTCTACATCTCGATCAACTTATCTGCTGCGGATTTCCACTCTTCACGCCTGATCTCGTTAATTGCCAATAAAACCCGGGCGCATGCCGTACGCGCCGGGCAAATCAAGATTGAAGTGACCGAACGCGGGTTTATCGATGTGCCGAAAACCACGCCGGTGATTCAGGCGTTTCGCCAAAGCCGGCTACGAAGTGGCGATCGATGATTTTGGCACTGGCTACTCCAACCTGCACAATCTCTACTCCCTTAATGTCGATATCCTGAAAATCGACAAATCCTTTATTGATACGCTCACCACCAACAGCACCAGCCACCTGATTGCCGAACACATTATCGAGATGGCGCAGAGCCTGCGTCTGAAGATTATTGCGGAAGGGGTGGAAACGGCGGAGCAGGTGACTGGCTGTTAAAACGCGGCGTTCAGTTTTGCCGGTGGTACTTTGCCGGGCGCTGCCGCCACAGGAATTCAAACGCTGGAGGTGCAGCAGCCGCCGTCGTTAAAGTGATCGCTCATCAGGCATGATGTCGGTAATCGCTGGGAGTACGGTCAAACTCCCGGCGAAATACGCGTGAAAACGTCTGCTGCGAGACATACCCCAAATCCATCGCAATATCAAAAATAGGGCGTTGCGTCGTACGCAGCGCTTCCGCTGCCAGCAGCAAACGGCGCTGGCGAATATAGTCGCCCAACGTTTGATGCATCACGGTACGGAACATCCGTTGTAGATACCACTTTGAATAACCTGACTTTCTGGCGACTACATCAATGTTCATTGGTTGGTCGATATGTTCATCAATCCATTCAATAAGGGTCTGAATAATTTGCTGATGGGACATAAAGCTTCCTCATTTCCCGATTCGTCGTTTTGTCTGGGAGCGAGTATAATTCCTCAAGTTAACTTGAGGTAAAGAGGTTTTATGGAAAGAGAATGCCGCGTATAAAAGCCCTGCTGAGCCCCGGTGAAGTGGCGAAGCGTAGCGGGGTGGCCGTCTCAGCGCTGCACTTTTATGAGAGCAAAGGCTTGATTAAAAGTACCCGTAATACCGGTAATCAGCGGCGCTACACCCGCGATGTACTGCGTTATGTTGCAATCATCAAAATTGCGCAACGTATTGGCATTCCGCTGGCGACCATCGGTGAAGCGTTCGGCGTCTTGCCGGAAGGGCACACGCTCAGTGCGAAAGAGTGGAAACACCTGTCGTCCCAATGGCGCGAAGAACTGGATCGCCGTATTCATACACTGGTTGCGTTACGTGATGAGCTGGATGGGTGTATTGGTTGCGGTTGCCTGTCGCGCAGCGACTGCCCGCTACGTAACCCCCGGCGACCAGCTTGGGCAGCAGGGTACCGGCGCGCGCCTGTTGGAAGACGACTGAGATGCATAAAAACTAAAGCGCCCGTTGGGGCGCTTTAGTCGTTTTCCGTCTTTGTCTTTCTCTCTATCCCGCTCTGTTGCAGGAGGGTTTCCCCCGACATCAGCACGCCTCGTCATGTTGGAGGTTCCGGGTTGTGCTGACACTTTTAGTCTAGGTCACCGCAGCAAAATTGCCACTTTTTTGAGCAATTTTTTCAGGCTTTTTTTCTTCGCTCTTTCCAACCGCAACGGCGCCGATTTTCTATAGTTAATTCATATGGATCCTCGGGAGAAAAACATGCTTACGGTGCATCATCTGAATCAGTCCCGCTCACAGCGTATTCTTTGGGCTTTAGAAGAACTGGGCGTGCCGTATCAAATTGTTCGCTACCAGCGCGAAAAACAATGCTCGCGCCGGAGTCACTTCGCAAAGTACACCCGTTAGGCAAATCCCCTGTCATCGAAGATAACGGGCTGATCCTCGCGGAATCGGGCGCGATCCCCGGAGTATTTGCAGGAAACCTACGACACAGCGCAGCGCTTTAAGCCACAGGCGATGCAGCAGAAGCTGGATTACCTCTTCTGGTTGCACTACGCGGAAGGATCGCTGATGCCGTTGTTACTTATGAAGCTGGTTTTCGCCAGTCTGGGTAAACCTCCGGTGCCATTTGGCATTCGCAGTATCGGCAAGCTGCTTTCGTATGGCGTTCAGAAAGCCTCGGGTTGAACCGCCAAATCACCACGCATGCGCGTTTTCTTGAAGAGGAACTGGCGCACCATAGCT
Source organism: Enterobacter sp. EA-1 (assembly GCA_002886105.1). Taxonomy (GTDB): domain Bacteria; phylum Pseudomonadota; class Gammaproteobacteria; order Enterobacterales; family Enterobacteriaceae. Next base: position 4,747,069 of record CP025776.1, on the reverse strand, counting down.
GGTTTGCCGGGGAGCAATTGAGCATGGCGGACATGCAGATGAGTTTTCCGGTCTTTGCGCTGCTGTCGCGCGGTGGGGTGGATAACCTGCCTGCCTTGCGGGCGTGGAAAAGCGCATTGAAATGCGTCCGGCACAGCAACGCGCCATCGTTCAGGGCGGCCCGTTCGATCTTCCCGGTGGCTAAAATGATCCGAAAATGTTGCAAAGTTGCGCATCGACGATAACGTTTGCGCATCTGTCGATGACTTCTTAATCACCATAAGCGAAATTTAGCGAAAAGCGGCAAAGTTCAGTTGAAAAGCGGTATCTAAACGCTGGATAATCGTTTGCCTTTTTCGACCAACCGTTGTATGCGCGGAGTTAAACGTTTGCTTTTTTGTGGCCCCCTTGCCACAACGCAGCACAGGGAGATGACGTTTAACCGGCAGTGGACTGTCCACCACGCATGCGAACGAACAATAAAATTCTCAGGGGATGTTTCCTATGTCTACGCCTTCTGCGCGTACCGGCGGTTCGCTTGACGCACTGTTTAAAATCTCTGCCCGCGGCAGTACTGTTCGTCAGGAAATCGTTGCTGGTTTAACCACCTTCCGGCGATGGTCTATTCGGTCATCGTTGTTCCCGGCATGCTGGGTAAAGCGGGCTTCCCGCCTGCGGCGGTGTTTGTGGCCACTTACTGGTTGCAGGCGTTGGCTCCATCGTGATGGGCCTGTGGGCGAACCTGCCGCTGGCTATCGGCTGCGCTATCTCTCTCACTGCGTTTACCGCGTTCAGTCTGGTGCTGGGTCAGCATATTAGTGTGCCGGTTGCGCTGGGCGCCGTGTTCCTGATGGGTGTGCTGTTTACCGTGATCTCCGCGACCGGAATTCGTAGCTGGATCCTGCGCAACCTGCCGCAGGGCGTTGCGCACGGTACCGGCATCGGTATCGGCCTGTTCCTGTTGCTTATCGCTGCAAACGGCGTGGGCACGGGTTATCAAAAACCCGTTGGATGGTCTGCCGGTTGCACTGGGCCATTTCGCCAGTTTCCCGGTGATCATGTCGCTGATTGGCTTTCCGGCGGTCATTATTGGCCTCGAAAAACTGAAAGTGCCGGGCGGCATTCTGCTGACCATTATCGGTGTGTCGATTGTGGGTCTGATTTTCGATCCGAACGTACACTTCTCCGGTATTTTCGCTATGCCTTCGCTGAGCGACGATAAGGGTAACTCCCCTGATCGGCAGCACCGGATATCATGGGCGCGCTGAACCCGGTTGTGCTGCCAAGCGTGCTGGCACTGGTGATGACCGCGGTGTTTGACGCCACCGGGACTATTCGTGCGGTCGCCGGGCAGGCAAACCTGCTGGATAAAGACGGTCAGATTATCGATGGCGGCAAAGCGCTGACCACCGACTCCCCTGAGCAGCGTGTTCTCTGGTCTGGTCGGCGCAGCGCCGGCAGCGGTGTATATCGAATCTGCGGCCGGTACGGCGGCAGGCGGTAAAACCGGTCTGACCGCGATCACCGTTGGCGTGCTGTTCCTGCTGATCCTGTTCCTCTCTCCGCTCTCTCTTACGGGTGCCGGCGTATGCCACCGCACCGGCGCTGATGTATGTGGGTCTGCTGATGCTGAGCAATGTCGCAAAAATCGATTTTGCCGATTTCGTCGACGCGATGTCAGGCCTGATCACCGCCGTCTTCATCGTGCTGACCTGTAATATCGTTACCGGCATCATGATCGGTTTTGCCTCGCTGGTTATTGGCCGCGTGGTCTCCGGTGAATGGCGTAAGCTGAACATCGGCACCGTGGTGATTGCGGTTGCGCTGGTTGTATTCTATGCAGGCGGCTGGGCTATCTGATCGCTAAACGTATTAACAATGGGCGACTCCGGTCGCCCATTTTTGCCCACAGCCCGGTTTCTTTGCGTTAAGCTGGATGTTCTGGCATCAAGGTCTGAGGCCTTTATAACAAAACATCGCAAACAGGGAACGCATGGAAATATTCTTTACCATTCTTATCATGACCCTTGTGGTTTCGCTTTCGGGTGTCGTCACCCGTGTCCTACCGTTTCAAATCCCGCTACCGCTGATGCAAATCGCCATTGGCGCACTGCTGGCTTTTCCCACCTTTGGCCTGCATGTGGAGTTCGACCCGGAGCTGTTCGGTGTTGTTTATCCCGCCGCTGCTATTCGCCGATGGCTGGAAAACCCCCACGCGTGAGTTTCTCGAACATGGTCGCGAGATCTTCGGTCTGGCGCTGGCGCTGGTGCTGGTCACCGTAGTGGGTATCGGCTTCTTAATTTACTGGGTGGTGCCGGGGATCCCGCTGGTACCGGCGTTTGCGCTGGCGGCGGTACTGTCGCCAACCGATGCGGTGGCGCTTTCCGGCATCGTCGGCGAAGGGCGCATTCCTAAGAAAATTATGGGGATTTTGCAGGGCGAGGCGTTAATGAACGACGCTTCAGGCACCGGTGTCGCTGAAATTCGCCGTAGCCGTGGTGATGGGGACCATGGTCTTTACCGTCGGCGGCGCAACGGTTGAGTTTATGAAAGTGGCGATAGGCGGCTTGCTGGCGGGCTTTGTTGTGAGCTGGCTGTATGGCCGCTCGCTGCGCTTTCTCTCAGCCGCTGGGGCGGTGATGAACCGGCGACGCAAATCGTCTTGCTGTTTCTGCTGCCGTTCGCCTCGTATCTGATTGCCGAGCATATCGGCGTTTCCGGCATCCTCGCGGCGGTGGCGGCCGGGATGACCATCACCCGTTCCGGCGTGATGCGCACCGCGCCACTGGCGATGCGTCTGCGTGCGAACAGCACCGGGCGATGCTGGAGTTCGTCTTTAACGGCATGGTGTTTCTGCTGTTGGGGCTGCAATTACCGGGTATTCTGGAGTCCTCTCTGGTGGCGGCGGGAAGCCGACCCGAATGTTGAAACCTCTGGATGTTGTTCACCGATATCGTGCTGATTTATGCCGCGTTAATGCTGGTGCGTTTTGGCTGGTTGTGGACGATGAAAAGGTTCAGCCGCCGTTTCCTTACCAAAAAACCGATGGAGTTTGCCTCCGGAGCGATCGCGAATTATTGATTGCCACCTTTGCCGGGGTGCGCGGGGCGATCACCCTTGCGGGCGTCCTCTCTATTCCGCTGTTACTGCCCAGTGGCGATGTCTTCCCGGCGCGTTACGAGCTGGTGTTCCCCGGCCGCCGGGGTGATCCTGTTCTCGCTGTTTGTTGGCGTGATCGCGCTGCCGTCGCTGTTGCAGCATATTGAGGTACGCGACCACGCGCAGCAGTATAAAGAGGAGCGGATGGCGCGGGCCGCCACGGCCGATGTGGCGATTGTGGCGATTCAGAAAATGGAGGAGCGCGGCGGCGGATACCGAAGAGAATATCGATGATCAACTGCTGACCGAAGTCAGCTCACGGGTGATTGGCAATCTGCGGCGCCGCGCCGACGGGCGCAACAACGTGGAAAGCTCGCTACAGGAAGAGAACCCTGGAGCGCCGTTTCGGCAGCGCTACGCTCTGAGCGCGCCGAGCTTTACCATTTGCGCGCAACCCGTCAGATCAGCAACGAGACGCTGCAAAAACTGCTGCACGATCTCGACCTGCTGGAGGCATTGCTGCTGGAGCATAAGTAAAAAAAACCGTGCCGGATGGCGACGTTATACGGCCGACAAACTCACGCAGGTTTTGTCGGTTTGTTCAGCGCCACGCCATCCGGCGGTTGTAGCCAGAATCCTTTGCAGCACTCCAGCCACGCCTGAGCGCTACGTGAAAGGTAAACCCCTTCGCGCCAAATCATCCCCAGTTGCCAGCGTAAATCGCTCTGTAGCGGCAGCCAGCGCAGCGTCTGCTTATCTAACCGCTGGCAAATCGGCTCCGGCAATATCGCAATACCCACACCGGCCTGCACCATCGCCGCAAGAAAATCCCACTGACCGCTGCGCACCGCAATGCGCGGCTTCACGCCGTGCTGATTGAACAGCTGCATTAACTGGCGGCTGAGGGCGAAATCTTCGTTATAAATGAGTAACGGGTGTTCACCCAGTTCCTCCGGTGTAACCACCTCGCGTTCGACCCAGCCTCCGGAGCGCGGCACCAGCACACACACATTGGGTGGCTGAACAGCGGCAGCGTTGACAAACCGCTCTCTTCTTCTATGGGTAGCGCCGTCATCGCCAGATCCAGATCGCCGCTGATCACTGCTTGTTGCACCACTAAACCGCCAAATTCGGAGATTTTTAGCTCTACGCCGGGTAGCGCTGGCGAAACAGGCTGATTGGTCCGGCCATCAACATACCGACCATCGGCGGAATGCCAAGACGTAACACGCCTTTATTCAGATGGTTAATGTCATTGAGTTCGGCTTCCAGTTGGCGAAATTCCGCCGAGGATCGCCACGCCGCGCTCAAAGACCACCCGCCCGGTATCGGTAAGCAGAAGTTTGCGACCATCGCGGATGATCAGCGTGCAATCCAGCTCATCTTCCAGATTCTTCCAGCATTTTGCTGATGGTCGGTTGGGTAACAAAAGACGTTCCGCCGCGCGGGTGAAGCTTTGCTGGCGAACCACCTCCACAAAATAACGCAGCGTTCGGATGTCCATAACTATTCCTTTCAACTATGCCCGCGATGATTTTAATTCATTTCTGTCACACCCGGGTGCCTCTCTATACTGAGCGCCTGCCGAGTTAATGGGAAATTAATATGGACGTGGCGTTAAGACGTGTTACGCCGGCCCTTGTGCGTCGTCTTCAGGTCCCGGTTCAGGTCGTATTGTATGCCGGGCTGTTCATCGTTGCTGAATACCTTGTCCAGTGGTTGCATCTGCCTTTACCGGCCAATTTGGTCGGCATGCTGCTTATGCTGGGCCTGATACTGTGCCGGGTGATCCCGCTGAGTTGGGTACGGGAGGGGGGCTCGCTGGTTACTGGCGGAAATGCTGCTGTTTTTGTGCCTGCCGTGGTCGCGGTGGTGAATTATGCACAACTGTTGATGGTGGACGGTTGGCGCATTTTGCCGTTATTGGCCTGAGTACGTTAATGGTGCTGGGCGCGACGGCACCGGGTGGTGGATAGAGTCTATCGTTTTGAAGTGAGCAGGCTTAACAATGAGTGAGTTCTCATTAAGCGTACTGTGCCTGTTATTGACGCTGGGGTGTTATTTTCTCAATAAGCGTATTTACCGGCGTTTCCACACTTTGCCCTTAATGCCGCTGGTCTGCACCCCGGTGCTGTTGGTGTTGCTGCTGGTCTTTGGGCATATCTCGTATCAAAGCTATATGGGCGAGTCGCACTGGCTGATATGGTTTCTGGGTCCGGCGACCATCGCTTTTGCCGTCCCGGTGTATGACAACTGGCGATCATTCGCCGCCACTGGATGTCGCTGTCCGCCAGGGTGATCACCGCCACCGTGGTGGCGGTCACCAGTTCGGTCTGGCTGGCGCGTTTATTCACATTGCCGGATGAGATCCAGCGTAGCCCTGGCGGTCCGTTCGGTTACCACGCCGTTTGCGCTTGCCGCCGCGAAACCCCCTTGGCGGGCAGCCGGATTTGGTGGCGCTGTTCGTGGTGGTGACAGGCGTGTTCGGCATGGCGGTGGGCGATATGCTGTTTCTGCGCTTGTCGATCCGTGAAGGGATGGCGAAAGGCGCGGGCTTTGGCGCGGCTTCCCATGGCGCGGGTACCGCGCGATCGTATGAGCTGGGGCCGCAGGAAGGGGTCGTCGCCAGCCCTCGGTGATGATGCTCTCTGGTGTGGTGATGGTACTGAGCGCACCGCTGGTGGCATGGGTGATGTTTTAATGCCCCGCCAGCGCTGACGGGGCGTAGGGGTTACTGTTTTTTCCAGGCGGGTGACCAGTTCAAACTCGTTAAAATTAACCGGGCGCTGTTGCCGCATGGCGATATTCCCGGCGATGCCGGTCAGGATCGACATTGCGCCAGCGCGGTGATCGGCGGCGCGTTTTAAAGGATCGACCCGGTTCGCCAAACAGGTCCGCCAGCATGGCGTTATCACCGCCGCCATGCCCCCCCTCGCCGAGGGTAAAGTCTGCTTTCCACGGTGCGGCAAACATCGGGAAGACGGTAATATCACAGGATTCAAGGCTGCCCTCACTGGCGCGTTCGCCCCCGGCGTTCACGTAAGATTTTTCGACGATTTTCATCTCCAGCCGCCCCTGACTGCCGTTAAAAACCACGTTTAGCCCTTCCCACGGCAGGTAGGTGTTCAGTGAGTAGCTCAACTGGCACTGGTTCTGGTATTTCACCAGTACCGACAGCGTATCTTCAATGGTGATGCCATCGCTGAAAACGCTCTGATCGCGCCAGTAGTTATCTTCGTGCTCCGCATCCGGTACAGCGCTTTCAGTTGTGGATTCTCATCCATATGCAGGGCAAAGGGGTCGTCTTTCGCGGCGGCATAACCGTGGGCGCGTGGGTAAAAGCGGGTGATGCCGCGTTTTTCCGCGTTCTCTTTCCCGTAAAAGCGCAGCCCGCCTTCGGCATACACCCGCAGCGGGTAGCTGTCGAGCCAGAAGTTCATCAAATCAAAATGATGGGTGGATTTGTGCACCAGCAAGCCGCCGCTGTTGCGTTTTTCCCGATGCCAGCGACGAAAATAGTCTGCGCCATGTTCGGTATTCAGCAGCCACTCAAAATGCACCGAGTAGACCTCGCCGATGGTGTTGTTCATCAGCAGTTCGCGCACTTTGCTGTGGTGCGGCGCATAGCGATAGTTAAACGCCACGCGCACGGTATGCCCGGTCTGTTCAATGGCATCCAGAATGCGTAGCGCGCGCTGTTCATCAATGGTCATCGGTTTTTCGGTGATCACATCGCAGCCGGCATGCAGCGCCCGCACGATATAGTCATCATGGGTGCGGTCCATGGTGGTGACGATAATGATGTCCGGTTGGGTTTCCCGCAATCATTGTTTCAAACTGCGCGGCTTGCCGGGGTGGGAAACCGGCGTAGCGCCTTCGTTTTTTAACAATTGATTGGCGTAGTCCATCCGCGTCTGGTTGCTGTCGCAAAACGCCACCATGCGGGCATTCTCTCTCCACTGACCGCCGATGGCCGAGATATATAATCCGGCGCGCCCGCCAGTACCTACCAGCGCATATTTTTCATCGCATCCTCGTAAGTCATAAATGAATTAACGTATTGATGTATTAAAAACGGTGTTTCAGATTAGATTTTTGTACTGTAGCGCGATGGCGGAAGATGGGTACTGGCAGGTGGGGAAATATGATCCCCGGCCATTACTGGCCGGGGTAGGGCATTAATGTGCGCGACCTTGTTCGATACCGATACCAGTCTGCGAGCGGATAAACTGTGCGCGGAACAGTTCGCGCTCGCGGTTACCCTCTTCGGAGTTATCGGTGATGGAGAAGATCCAGATGCCGATAAACGCAATCGCAATGGAGAACAGCGCCGGGTACTCATACGGGAAGACGGCGGTCGCATGACCGAGGATCTTCACCCAGATAGTCGGGCCAAGCACCATCAGAATCACGGCGGTTAACAGGCCGAGCCAGCCGCCAATCATTGCGCCACGGGTGGTCAGTTTCGACCAGTACATGGAAAGCAGAATGATCGGGAAGTTGCAACTGGCGGCAATCGAGAAGGCCAGTCCGACCATAAAGGCGATGTTCTGGTTTTCAAACAGGATCCCCAGCAGGATAGCCACCACGCCAAGCACCAGCACGGTGATTTTCGAGACTTTCAGCTCCTGACGCTCCGTTGCACCTTTACGGAATACGTTGGCGTAGAGATCGTGAGAGACCGCCGATGCGCCCGCCAGCGTCAGCCCCGCTACCACCGCCAGAATGGTGGCGAAGGCGACAGCGGAGATAAAGCCGAGGAACAGGCTGCCGCCGACCGCATTGGCCAGATGCACTGCCGCCATATTGTTGCCGCCAATCAGCGCGCCCGTGGCATCTTTAAACGCCGGGTTCGCGCCCACCAGCATGATGGCGCCAAAGCCGATGATAAAGGTCAGAATATAGAAGTACCCCATAAACCCGGTGGCGTAGAACACGCTCTTACGCGCTTCACGTGCGTCGCTGACGGTGAAGAAACGCATCAGGATATGCGGTAAACCCGCGGTGCCGAACATCAGCCCCAGCCCGAGAGAGAGGGCAGAGACGGGGTCTTTGACCAGCCCGCCGGGCTCATGATCGCGCTGCCTTTCGGGTGTACGGACATGGCTTCGCTAAACAGGTTATTAAAGCTAAAGCCAACATGCTTCATCACCATAAAGGCCATAAAGCTGGCGCCAAACAGCAGCAATACTGCTTTGATGATTTGCACCCGGTGGTGGCCAGCATACCGCCGAACAGCACATACATCACCATCAGCACGCCCACCAGCACGACCGCAACGTGGTAGTTCAGGCCGAACAGCAGTTCAATCAATTTACCGGCGCCGACCATCTGCGCAATAAGATAGAGCGCCACCACCACCAGTGAACCGCAGGCGGAGAGTGAGCGGATCGGACCTTGTTTAAGACGATACGAGGCCACATCGGCAAAGGTATAGCGCCCGAGGTTACGCAAGCGTTCGGCAATCAGAAACAGGATAATCGGCCAGCCGACCAGAAAGCCGAGCGAGTAGATCAGGCCGTCGTAACCGGAGGTGTAAACCAGCGCGGAGATACCGAGAAAAGAGGCCGCTGACATATAGTCACCGGCGATGGCCAGCCCGTTTTGCAGGCCCGTGATATTGCCGCCGGCCGTGTAGTAGTCGCTGCGCGTGCGGGTCCGTTTAGACGCCCAGTAGGTGATGCACAGCGTTAACGCCACAAACACCACAAACATGATGATCGCCTGCCAGTTGGTGGGCTGGCGTTGGACTGCGCCGGTAATGGCATCGGCGGCGTTGGCTGTGAAAGGCAGTGTGGCGGCAAGCGCCGTCAGGACTCTCTTCATGATGCTTTTACCTCGTTCATCACCGCTTTTGTCAGACGATCAAACTCGCCGTTTGCCCGCCAGACGTAGATGCCGGTCAGCACAAACGAAATCAGGATCACGCCAATGCCAATCGGAATACCACGCGTTACGCTGGTGCCTTCATGCAGTGGCGTACCAAGCCACTGTGGCGCAAAGGCAATCAACAAGATAAAGCCGACATAAATAATCAGCATGATGATGGAAAGGATGAAGGCAAACCGTTGCCGTTTTCCACTAACTCCCTGAAATGCGCACTGTTTTCAATCTGTTGATAAATATTATTCATCACAGAATTCTCCAGAGGTAAGGTCGAGGCGTTTTTTTGTACCCTCCCCCCGAAGGGGAGGGCTGTAGGGGAATTACGATGGCATGGTGATCGCCTGCTTCTCTTCGAGCAGTTTTTCCACGACACCCGGATCGGCGAGCGTCGAGGTATCACCCAGATTACTGGTATCGCCTGCGGCAATTTTGCGCAGAATTCGGCGCATGATTTTGCCGGAGCGGGTTTTCGGCAGCGAGTCGGTCCAGTGCAGGACATCCGGCGTTGCCAGTGGGCCTATCTCTTTACGCACCCAGTTGCGCACTTCGGTGTACAGCTCTGGCGAAGGCTCTTCGCCGTGGTTTAACGTGACATAGGCGTAAATGGCACCGGCCTTTGATGTTGTGCGGAATGCCCACCACGGCGGCTTCGGCGATTTTCGGGTGCGACACCAGCGCCGACTCAATTTCCGCCGTGCCCAGACGGTGACCGGAGACGTTGAGTACGTCATCCACGCGCCCGGTGATCCAGTAGTAGCCATCTTCATCGCGACGGGCGCCGTCGCCGCTGAAGTAGCGGTTCTTAAAGGTTGAGAAATAGGTTTGTTCAAAGCGGTCGTGATCGCCAAACAGGGTACGGGCTTGGCCCGGCCATGAATCGGTGATCACCAGTTGCCTTCTGTTGCGCCATCCAGCGTGTTGCCTTCGTTATCAACCAGCGCAGGCTGAACGCCGAAGAACGGACGGGTGGCGGAACCGGCTTTAATTGGGTTGCGCACCGGCAGCGGGGTGATCATAAAACCGCCGGTTTCCGTCTGCCACCAGTGTCCATCACCGGGCATTTGCCATTGCCGATTTTGGACCAGTACCACTCCCGAGGGCTTCCGGGTTAATCGGCTCGCCCACGGAGCCTAAAATGCGCAGCGACGAACGGTCAGTGCCTTCAATCGCTTTATCGCCTTCCGCCATCAGCGCACGGATCGCCGTTGGCGCGGTATAAAGGATATTCACCTTATGTTTGTCGACCACCGGCTCATTCGCGCCGGGGTCGGCCAGTTTGGCACCCCTTCAAACATCAGCGTGATTGCGCCGCAGGCCAGCGGACCGTACAGCAGATAACTGTGGCCGGTGACCCAGCCGACGTCGGCGGTGCACCAGTAAACATCGCCCGGTGGTAGTCGAAGACATATTTAAATGTCGATGCGGCATACACCAGATAACCGCCAGTGGTATGCAGGACCCCTTTGGGTTTGCCGGTCGAACCTGATGTATAGAGGATAAACAGCGGATCTTCTGCGCCGATGGCGACAGCCTGATGCTGGTCGCTGGCTTTGTCGGTCAGATCGTGCCACCACAGGTCGCGGCCTTCATGCCAGTCGGTTTTACCGCCGGTACGCTTCAGCACCACCACATGTTCAACGCTGTTCACGTGCGGGTTTTTCCAGCGCGTCGTCGACGTTTTTCTTCAGCGGGATAGTCCGCCCGGCGCGGACGCCCTCATCGGCGGTGATCACCGGGGGCGTGAACTGGAGTCGATAATGCGCCCGGCAACCGCTTCCGGCGAGAAACCGCCGAAAATAACCGAATGCACAGCGCCAATGCGTGCGCAGGCGAGCATGGCGATGGCAGCTTCCGGCACCATGGGCATATAAATCGCCACTACGTCACCTTTCTTGATGCCGAGATCGACCAGCACGTTAGCGAAACGGCATACGTCGCGGTGTAACTCGCGGTAGGTCAGGGTTTTGCTCTGGCTTGCGTCATCGCCTTCCCAAATAATCGCGGTTTGGTCGCCACGCTCAGCGAGATGGCGGTCCAGTGCAGTTGACGGCAAGGTTTAGCGTGCCGTCTTCGTACCATTTGATGGACACATTTCCGGGGGGCGAAGGAGGTGTTTTTCACCTTTGTATAGGGCGTGATCCAGTCGAGGATCTTGCCTTGCTCGCCCCAGAAGGCGTCAGGGTCTGTGACGGATTGCTGATATTTGGCCTCATACTGCTCCGGATTAATCAGGCAACGTTCCGCAATATTTGCGGGAATATCGTGTTTATGTATTTGGCTCATGGCATTTGCTCTCCTTGTAGGATGTTAATAATATGTCACGCAAAAGTTAATTGAAGAGCCCTTACCCGTTTTGTTTATTATTTGCGCGACAGATCACGCATTAATTGTATGGTATGAAAAAGCAGCAAAATAAATGCACTAGCGTGCATCGGAAGCAAAAAAAGCCGCGCGGGGATAAATTAGATTCATAACAGAAGGTTATGAAAAGTGACAATTCGATTACGCGCCTGATAGGGTGACAAAGCGGTAGGTGGGTATAAGCTTCTGAAAATTTATCGCCTGATTAATAGTGTGGTTATTATTTTTTATGTGAACTATTCACTGTTCTAATGAACAATCGCAGACAATATTTCCGCAATAAATTGTCAGCACGGCATTTTTTCTGCCTAAAAAATACGCAAATGAACAAATACGCGCTAATAATTTCCAAACGTAAATATTGGAATTAGACAGGCTAAAAAGTTTTCTATAACAAAAGCTTATTTAACGTAACTAAAATAAAAGACGGTTTTTAGATAAAAATTCAGTCAAACCCCCTCCCGGTATAGGGTTGCGCGTTACACCCCGCAAATGGTACTGATAATGCGCATTAAAAAACCCCGCAATACCGTGCGACGCTAATCATACCCTTTCAGTATGTGTCGTTCCTGAGCATGGAATGGTGCTTCATTGAGGATGTCTGTAGTTATGAAAAACATGAAAGTCAGCCCCGGCCACCGGCAGATTTTGCTGGCCCGTGCTGGGTATTCTTCTGGGTAGTTATCTGCATTACCAAAGCGATAGCCGTGAATGGCTGATTGCTAATCTCCTGTCTCCGGCAGGCGATATCTTTATCCATCTGATCAAAATGATTGTGGTGCCGATTGTTATCTCCACGCTTGTTGTCGGGATTGCCGGTGTCGGTGATGCGAAACAGCTCGGGCGTATCGGTGCGAAAACCATCATCTATTTCGAAGTGATCACTACGGTTGCTATTGTTCTTGGCATCACGCTGGCGAATGTTTTCCAGCCGGGTGCGGGTATCGATATGTCGCAGCTGGCGACGGTGGATATTTCGAAATACCAAAGCACCACCGCGGAAGTGCAAAGTCACGCCCACGGCCTGATGGGGACGATCTTATCGTTGGTGCCGACCAATATCATCGCGTCGATGGCGAAAGGCGATATGCTGCCGGTTATCTTCTTCTCGGTGCTGTTTGGTCTGGGGCTCTCTTCCCTGCCGGCATCGCACCGTGAACCGCTGGTGACGGTGTTCCGCTCGATCTCTGAAACCATGTTCAAAGTCACCCATATGGTGATGCGCTATGCGCCGGTAGGCGTGTTTGCGTTGATCTCGGTGACGGTGGCGAACTTTGGTTTTGCCTCACTGTGGCCGCTGGCGAAGCTGGTGATCCTCGTCTATTTCGCCATTCTGTTCTTTGCTCTGGTGGTGTTGGGCATCGTGGCGCGAATCTGCGGGCTGAGCATCTGGATCCTGATTCGTATCCTCAAAGAAGAGCTGATTCTGGCGTACTCCACTGCCAGTTCGGAAAGCGTGCTGCCGCGCATTATCGAGAAAATGGAAGCCTATGGCGCACCGGCGTCAATCACCAGCTTTGTGGTGCCGACCGGTTACTCCTTTAACCTCGATGGTTCCACGCTGTATCAGAGTATTGCCGCAATCTTTATTGCCCAGTTGTACGGCATTGATCTGTCGCTCGGGCAGGAGATTATCCTCGTACTGACGCTGATGGTGACCTCAAAAGGCATTGCTGGCGTTCCGGGCGTCTCGTTCGTGGTATTGCTGGCAACGCTGGGCAGCGTCGGTATTCCGCTGGAAGGCCTCGGCGTTTATCGCCGGTGTTGACCGTATCCTCGATATGGGTCGTACCGCGCTGAATGTGGTGGGCAACGCGCTGGCGGTACTGGTGATTGCGAAGTGGGAACACAAATTTGACCGCAAAAAAGCGCTGGCGTATGAGCGCGAAGTGCTGGGCAAATTCGACAAGACCGCCGATCAGTAGAAAGTCTCTCAATCCCTCCTTCACGGAGGGATTTTTTTTACCGTTTCCCTGCCATTCCCCTGCTAACAATCGCCAGAAAGGCCATACCCACGGGCACTAGCGATCCCCAGAGTACGGCATTCCAGCCAAACGCATTAAGCAGTGCGCCGGAGGAAAACGAGCCGACGATCATCACGCCGAAGACAACAAAATCATTCAGCGATTGCACCCGGGTTTTCTCTTCCAGGACGGTGGAAGTCGATGATTTTTGCCGATGCGCCGGTAAAGCCGAAGTTCCAGCCCAGCCCCAGCAGAATAAGCGAAACCCAGTAGTGCGCCACTCCGGTTCCCGACAAACCCACCGCCACCGACAGGGCGGTGATCAACAAACCCCGCCGCGCCAACCGGGTGTGCGCCGAAGCGGTTAATCAGCTTACCGGTAAAGAACCCTCGGCCCGTACATGGCGATCACATGCCACTGCAGACCGAGGATTGGAGGCCTGCAGCGAAATGCCGTGTATATGCATCGACAGAGGGGCTGCGGTCATCAGGAAATTCATCACCATGTATGAAACCGCGCCGCCAAAGACGGTGCGCGCAAAGCCCGGCTGGCGGACAATTTCAGACAGCGGTCGGCCACCGCGGATGGCTTCCGGCGTGGGAGACGGCGATATCACGCCCATCAGCACCAGTGCGGAGATGGCCGCCACCGCCGCACCGGGCAAGAAAGGTCACGGCAAAGGTATGGGCAGGCCAGAGATCCAGCGTGGCGGTGACCAGCATCGGCCCGAGCACGCCCGCCGCTACGCCGCCGCCCATCACCAGTGACAACGCTCTGGCGCGCCGTTCTTTCCCCACGCCATCTGTGGCGGCGAAACGGAACGATAAGGCCACGGCGGCGTAAGCGCCTCCCATAAACGCTGCCGGTGTGCAAAAGAGCGTAAATGTGCCCAGCACCACCGCCAGCGCAGCTGTCAGCCCGGTCAGCACCCCCAGCGCCGTGCCTGTCATAAATGCTGCTCGCCTGCCATGGCGACGGGCAAGCGCGCCGAATGGCAGAATGCTCGCCGCCATACCCAGCACAAAGACCGTGACCGGCAGCGTGGCCAGTGTGCTGCTCGGGGCAATGGTGTTGCCGACAATCGCCCCGGTGGCGTAGAAGACCACCGAATTCGCCCCCGGCCAGCGCCTGTGCCGTTGCCAGACGCATGATGTTCTTATTCTGCTGACTTACCGGCAGCTCTGTTTCTGATAATTTCAAGGCGATACTCCGGGGGGATCCTGTCCGTGACATTACACGAGCGGAGGCGTTGCTGCACTCACATCGCGGATTGCGCGGTTGCTCGCGGCAACAATCATTGAAGAGGGAAGCCTCAGCCCATTTATCGTTCCCGTTCCGGTAAAGCGCGCCTGACGCGGGTCGTATAACATTGTCACCCGAATGCATAATGCAGAAAGTGATAAATTGGGTGCGTTAAGACCTCTCCCCCAGGAAAAGCTGGCGGGTTTCCCCCACCAGGCCAGTTTAGCCTGCTATGCAGGCTAATTTTGCCGCCACTTCCTGATGCTGGCTCTTTATTTTTAACTCACAGAGTCTCCCCTGATTAATAAAGGCGAACAGCAGGATTGTTACACAAACAATTAATAGAATGCCTAACAAATATTTCCCAATGGCGTCATGCCTTTTACTCCTTGCAATAAAAGAATAAGAGGCTAACCTTCCACCTGTCGAGGGGTGTGAGGTTAGCCCGGGTTATGGAAACATAGCCCGGGGCTTACTACTTCCCTCCCTAAACATAATAATGCTTAAGTCAGAAAGCCTTAAGCACCCGCCCGATATCATAATTTCACGTGTCGAGAAAAGAAAGATGTAATTCCCCTTTCGATAAATTACATATTTTATGGAATCGCGATCCCGAATAATTAATTCTCTTCGTATATATGCTGAGAATAAATAAAAAGCGGAGTGAATTAATCACTCCGCTTTAATAAGATGACTACTGTCGGTTATTAACCCAGTGCGCTTTCACGCAGGCGGGTTTTTAACTTGTTGTACTCATCTATCACATACTGCTCGGCGGCGCGCTGATCGGCGATCGGCTCCACACGCACGGCGCAGTATTTGTACTCCGGTGTTTTGGTAATCGGGCTGAGGTTTTCCGTCACCAGCTCGTTACAAGCGCCAATCCACCACTGGTAGGTCATGTACACCGCACCCTTGTTCGGACGCTCGCTAACCTGCGCGCGGGTGATGATCCGCCCTTTACGCGAGTTCACCCACACCAGCGCTTCATCTTCAATGCCCAACCTTGCGGCATCGGCCGTGTTGATTTGCGCATAGCCCGGTTCATCCGCCAGTGCGGCCAGCGCAGCGCAGTTACCGGTCATGGAGCGGCAGGAGTAGTGGCCCACTTCACGGTAGACAGCACCATCGGATACTCTTCCGTCAGTTTATCCTTCGGCGCAACCCAGTCGCAGGTGAAGAACTTCGCCAGTCCGTTCGGGGTATCGAACTTCTCTTTAAACAGATAAGACGTGCCCTGATCGGCATCCGATGTATCGCGACACGGCCACTGAATGTAGCCCAGCTCACCCATTTTTTCGTAGGTAGCGCCGTAGAAGTCCGGGCACAGATGACGCAATTCGTCCCAGATTTCCTGTGTGTTGTTGTAATGCATCGGGTAACCCATACGGGTGGCGATCTCACTGATAATTTGCCAGTCCGTTTTCAGATCCCACTTCGGTTCGACCGCTTTAAAGAAGCGCTGGAAGCCGCGATCCGCTGCGGTGTAAACACCTTCATGTTCACCCCCACGAGGTAGACGGCAGAATGACGTCCGCCGCCGAGGCGGTTTTGGTCATGAAAATGTCCTGCACAATCACCAGATCGAGTTCTTCAAACGCCTTACGCACGGCGGACAGTTCAGCATCCGTTTGCAGCGGATCTTCGCCCATAATGTAAGCGGCACGGACTTCGCCATGCGCCACGCGATGCGGCAACTCGCTGATGCGATAACCGGTATGCGCAGGCAGACTCTCCACACCCCAGGCCTTGGCGAATTTCTCGCGGTGCGCATCCTCTTTCACATATTGATAGCCCGGGAACGTATCCGGCAGCGCACCCATGTCGCAGGCACCCTGAACGTTATTCTGACCACGCACCGGGTTGACCCCAACGTGGGCTTTCCCAGATTCCCCGTCAACATGGCGAGGCTGGTCAGCGAACGCACGGTTTCAACGCCCTGATAGAACTGTGTGACGCCCATACCCCCACAGAATCGCCGCCGTTTTGGCGCCAGCATACATGCGGGCGGCCCGGCGGATCTCCTGTGCACTCACGCCGGTAACATCCTCGACGGATTCCGGGGGTGTAGCCTTCGACAATCTTCCGGTACTCTTCAAAGCCTTCCGTACGGTTGGCGACGAACGCCCCCGGTCGTACAGGTTTTCTTCGATAATCACATGCCCCATTGCGTTAAGCAGGGCGATATTCGACCCGTTTTTCAATGCGACGTGCATATCGGCAATGCGCGCGGTTTCGATTCTGCGCGGATCGCAGACGATGATTTTCGCCCCGTTCTGTTTCGCCCGAATAATATGATTGGCGACGATGGGGTGAGAATCCGCCGGGTTGTAACCAAAGATAAACACTAAGTCCGTGTTATCAATTTCATTAATGGCATTACTCATCGCGCCATTACCGACCGATTGGTGCAGACCTGCAACCGAGGGGCCGTGTCAGACACGAGCGCAGCAGTCGACGTTATTGGTTCCAATAACGGCGCGCGCGCGAATTTTTGCATTATGTAGTTGGTTTCATTACCCGTACCGCGGGAAGAACCGGTGGTCTGGATGGCATCCGGACCGTATTTCTCTTTGATCGCTTTTAAGCGCCCGGCGACATAATCGAGGGCTTCATCCCGAGGATACAGACTCCAGTTTGCCGCCACGCTGGCGGCGGATCATCGGGGTTTTCAGACGAGGCGTCAGGATTTGGGTATCGTTAATGAAATCCCAACCGTAGTAGCCCTTCAGACAGAGGGTACCCTGATTGGTCTTCCCCTGTGCTGCCTCTGCCCGAACGATTTTGCCGTTATCGACCACCAGATGGATCTTGCATCCCGAGGCGCAATACGGGCAAACCGTGACGACTTTTTCATCACTTTCGCTCCAGTTAACATTGTCGCCCCCATTATGCATCTTCTATGCCATAGCGTTATTGGGGGTATTGACTGATATTACGGCGGATATTTGGTCAAAATACTGACGAAACGCAGGTCATCGTCAAAAGTGACGTGTCGAAAGGCGAGGGGATGTGACCGTGATTAAAAAACGGCATTTATTCACTGCATTTATCTCTGGCTACCAACAGAATGGATCACACTTAGCCCAGCGAAGCCTGCGGACGCGACTGATGAAACCTGCGATTTTGGTGGTGGATGACGATACGGCGGTGTGCGCACTGCTGGAAGATGTGCTTAACGAGCATGTCTTTACGGTCTACGTCTGTCATAACGGGCTGGATGCGCTGGCGCTGGCTGGCGAAAAAACGGATATCGCGCTGGTGCTGCTGGATATGATGCTGCCGGATATCAACGGGTTGCGCGTGTTGCAGCAGTTGCAAAAGCAGCGGCCTGAACTGCCGGTTGTGATGCTTACCGGTTTAGGTAGCGAGTCGGATGTGGTGGTCGGGCTGGAGATGGGCGCAGACGATTACATTGGTAAACCGTTTAATGCGCGCGTGCTGGTGGCGCGGGTTAAGGCCGTGTTGCGCCGCACTGGCGTACTGGCCGCCGAAACGCCTACGGCGAAATCCGCCGGTTTTTCTTTTTTAATGGCTGGCATCTCGATCCTGAACGCTGCGAGGCTGTTTAACCCGCAGCAGCAACGGGTGGCCCTGACGCAGGGCGAATACAGTTTGCTGCTGGCGCTGGTGCAGAACGCGCGCCGGGTGTTGAGCCGCGAACAGTTGCTGACGTTAACCCACAGCGAAAGCGTGGAGGTCTTTGACCGCACCATCGACGTACTGATTATGCGGCTGCGACGCAAAATCGAAGCGAACCCTCACCAGCCCGGTTTTATCAAAACCCTGCGCGGCTGGGCTACGTATTTGCCGCAGATGTTGCCCATAACCACCGGGCGGCATAGACCATTAACGCGCGCCGGACGTTACGCCGGAAGATCCATCTCCTGTTGCAACGCTTCCAGCGTTTTTGCGCCATCAATCGCGTTGGCGCACAGCAGACTGGCGCGGGCGCAGGCGTGCGCCAGACGGACGCTGGCCTGCAACGACCATGCCTCATGACAGCCATATAAAAATCCGGCGCAGAACGCATCCCCCGCGCCAACGCTGCCGATAATTTCCGCCTGACTTAACATGCGCGAAGGATCCACTCGCCTGCCTGCCCGGCGGCTTCGCCCCACGCGCCTTCCGGGCAGTGGATCACCACCCGTTGTTTCACCCCCTGCCGCCAGCAGTTTTGCCGCCGCGAGGGAAATATTGTCGATATGCGGCCCGTCGTCTGCGGTACGCATCTCCGTGCCGCTGAATTCTCCGGCTTCCAGTTCGTTAATCACCAGATAATCGAGATGCTTCAGGCACGGCAGTACCAGCGGCTGATAGCGCGGATCGCCCTTACGCGACACCAAATCCAGCGAGGTTTCGTAACCCTGTTCACGCATTTGCGCCAGCAGCCGCGCTGCGGGTGCCAAATGTCTCGTCCGGCATATCCGGTGCTGTCGAGCAGCAGTAAGTAGCCGAGATGGAAGATTTTCATGCTGCTATCAAGGCGCTCGAAGGCGGGCAGATCCAGCAGACGATTAGCCCCCCGGCGAGTGGAAAAGGTGCGTTGCCCGGTAGGATCGGTCATCACTTGTGACATGGAGGTCGGCGCGGCGTGGGTGCGTTGCACATGCTGGCGGTTGACATGGTACTGCTCGAGCATCGCCATAATATAGTCGCCATCGCTGTCTTCACCCACCAGCCCCACTGCCTGCAACGGCATGCCGGTATGCATTTTCGCCAGCGTCAGCAGCACATTAAGCGGCGCGCCGCCGGTCGACCGCTCGCTGTGGGTGATCTCCGCCAACCAGCCACGCTCCGGCCACTGCACAATTTGGTGGACATGATCGACCAGCATATTTCCCGCCGCGATAACCCCTTTACGGTCCATCAGATTTGCCCCGCGCTGCCAAAGATCCGCATCTGCCCGGCAACGGTATCGGTTATCGCTTCTTCGATACCCAGCAGCAGTTGCGCGAACTCGTCGTACAGCGGCTGGCGGTTCGCCATCTGCCGCTCAATGGCGCCCAGCGCCGCCTGTGACATGCCGGTGTAGAAGTTGATTTTGTGGATGCCGAGCGAAATGGCGCGCCGGAAATCCGCATCGCTGATGCCGGACCCCCCATGCAGCACCAGCGGCAGTCCGGTCTGTTGGCGAATTGCGTCCAGCCGTTCAAAATCGAGTTTCGGCTCGCCTTTGTATTTGCCGTGGGCATTGCCGATAGCCACGGCAAGGGTGTCGATACCGGTGCGATCCACAAAGTCCCGCGCGCCAGTTGAGGATCGGTAAAGTACGCTTCATCGGCGTGACCATAGAGCGCGCCGCCTTCATCACCGCCTACTGCCCCCAGTTCCGCCTCGACCGAAACGCCGACGGCGTGACACATCTTCACCACTTCCCGGGTCTGGCGAATATTCTCTTCATACTCCAGCGTGGAGCCGTCGAACATCACGGAGCTAAAACCGAGACGCAAAGCGCGCACCACCGACTCAAAATGCAGACCGTGATCGAGGTTCAGCACCACCGGAATGGCGTGGCGGGCGGCTTCAAACTTCACGGCCTCAACCAACGAATCCAGCGAGATATATTTAAAATGCACTTCAGCAATATTGATAATAAACGGCGAACGTTCCTGCTTTGCAGCGGCGAAGAGGGCGCGCGCAAAAAGTGGGAGTCGAGCACATTGAACGCACCTAAGGCGTAGTGATGCTCGCGGGCGTGCGCCAGCCCGTCGGCAAGAGAAATCATCGGCATAATGGCCTCCTTCTACACCGGATAGTTAGCTCAGAAACAGGTGGTATTCGTTGCACAGCACCAGCTGCGCTGGTTCGTCTTCCAGCACGTTATTGAAGCGATCAAACGGTTGCAGGAAGCGGTTGTCATGTTCGTCATCATTCACGGACGACACTTCGCCAACCAGCACATCGCCGAAGCCCGGTTCGCCCCAGAAGCTGTGATACAGCCCCCGGCGCCAGCGTGATGCTTTCCCCGGTGAGAGGCGCAACTGGCTGCCTGCTGCGTGAGTCTGAATGCAGCCATCAATGACCACGGTAACGTCGCGCATGTCTGTTTGTTCGTGCGCGTCGGCGTTCCACAGTTCAATAATTAAATTACCGCCTCCGCGATTAATGATGTCTTCGCGCTTACGCCAGTGAAAATGCATCGGCGTGACCTGCGCGTCGCGCACATGCATGATCTTTTCCGCATAACACTTTTCATACGGCGTGCCGTTGGGCGAACCGTTGCGCAGAGTAAACAGTGTCAGACCCTGAGCGGCGAAGTTCGATCCGCCAAAGGCGGTGACGTCCCACCCCAGTTTCAGATCGAAGACTTCACGCCGGGCTTCCCGATCAAGTTGTTGCCATTTGGTCGGCGGAAAGTTGGCGAACGGCGGCAGGTGCACATCATGCATCGAGAAAAACTGCCGCGTATGACCGAGAATTTCATTAATCGCAGAGCGTTTCATGGTATCCCTGGGTTGGCGTTCCTCTCCTTGCGGGAGAGGGAGATGTCCCTATTTAACCGTCCAGCCTTTGTAGCTGCTGACATTCTGTTTATCGATCAGGGTCACCGGGGATCAGCACCGGCGCTTTGGGGGCCGGTTTGCCCTGCAGGATGTCATAACCAATTTCCACCGCACGGGCCGCCATCACTTGCGGATCTTGCGCCGGAGTGGCGACAAACAGTGAGTTTTTACGTTTCAGCGCCTCTTCACCGTCCGGGCTGCCATCGACGCCGACAATAAAGAACTCGTTACGCTGCGCCTGTTTCGCTGCCAGATCCGCGCCGATCGCCGTCGGATCGTTAATCGCGAAGACGCCATCGATTTTCGGGTTCGCGGCCAGCAATGACGTCATCACCTCCAGCCCGCCTTCGCGGCTGCCTTTGGCGTTTTGGTTATCAGACAGCACTTTAATATCCGGGTGGCGTTTAAACTCGGTCTGGCAACCTTCGACACGGTTCTGCACCGCGGAAACCGGCGGTCCGTTGATGATCACCACATTGCCTTTGCCTTTCAGGCGGTCGGTAATGTACTTACAGGCGATTTCGCCTGCACCGGGTGTTATCGGAGGTGATGGTGGCGTCAGCGCCTTCTGCGGCAACGTCTACCGCCACCACCACAATACCGGCGTCTTTGGCGCGTTTTACCGCCGGGCCAATGCCTTTTGGAATCGGCGGCATTGAGAATGATCATGTCGACTTTGGCGGCAATAAAGTTATCGATCTGTCCTACCTGCTGGCCCAGATCGTAGCCGCTGGAGACCAGTGTAACTTTGACTTTATCGCCTGCCAGTTTGCGTGCTTCCAGCTCCGCGCCTTTGGTGATCTGCACGAAGAACGGGTTCGCCAGATCGCCCACCGTGACGCCGATGGATTTCAAATCTTTGGCCTGCGCAAAGGTGCACTGGCCAGCAGAGCGCCAGCGCAGAGCGCAGTGACAAGAGGTTTAAGACGCATGCTGTAATCCTCGCTTCTGTTTTGTAGGGTTTCGTTATGCTGCCTGATGATGCCGGGTACGGTATTTGTCGATCAGCACCGCAATGATGATCACCGCCCCTTTGATCACCAATTGCCAGAAGTAGGAGACGCCCATCAGCGTCATCCCGTTATTTAGCGTGGCGATAATCAGCGCCCCCACCAGCGTACCGGTGATGGTGCCAATGCCGCCGACAAAGCTGGTGCCGCCGAGGATCACCGCCGCGATCGCGTCCAGCTCATAGCCCATGCCGAGGTTGCCGTTGGCGCTGTACAGGCGCGAGGCGCTCATCACCCCGCCCAGCCCCGATAACAGGCCGCTCATGCCATACACGAACAGCAGCACCAGCCACACCTTAATGCCGGTCAGCCGTGCGGCCTGCATATTGCCGCCGACTGCATAAATATGAACCCCGAGCGTGGTGCGGCGCAGAATAAACCAGCACAGTGCCACTACCGCCAGCGCGATCACTACCAGCCACGGCACCGGGCCAAGGTAGTTGTTGCCCACCCACTCAAAACTGATGTCGGAGTTGATCACCGTCGTACCATCGGCCAGTAAATACGCCGCCCCACGCAGCGCCGTATAGGTGCCGAGCGTGACGATAAACGGCGGCAACCCGGCAAACGCGACCAGCACACCGTTAAACAGGCCGAGCAACAGGCCGAGCATCAACGCCGCCGGGACCGAGAGCATGGCGAATTGTGGGATCAGCGACACCACCATTGCCGCCACCGCCGTGGTGCCGAGAATTGAGCCGACCGACAGGTCGATCCCGCCGGTGAGAATGATGAAGGTCATCCCGGCCGCCAGCACAATATTGATTGACGCCTGACGGGTGATATTCAGCAGGTTACTTTCGGTGAAGAAGTTCGGTGCGATAAAACCGAAAACGGCGACGATCAGGATCAAAATCGGCAAGATACCGACCGTTTGCATCAGATCGCCCATCAGCATCTTTTTTCGCGGAAGCCGATTTCGCCACGTGTACGGCGGCATTGTCTTTGGAGTCAGTCGCGAGGCACCGCCCGGTGATGAGAGTCGTTAACGCCGGTGGCCAGCGTCATAATGTTTTCCGGGTGATGCTGTCGCCGTGCAACTCGCCCGCAATACTGCCTTCGCGCATCACGTAGACGCGGTCGCTCATGCCGACCACTTCCGGCAGTTCGCTGGAGATCATCAGAATGGCCACGCCCTGACGCGCCATCTGGTTCATGATGCGGTAGATCTCGCTTTTCGCTCCGACATCGACGCCGCGGGTGGGCTCGTCAAGGATCAGAATGCGCGGGCCTATCGCTACCCAGCGGGAGATCAGCAATTTTGCTGATTGCCGCCGGACAATCCGCCCGCCCGTACCTGCGCATGCGGGACGCGAATATTGAGCAACTTGATGGCGTCATCGGAGATGGTCTGCGCTTTTTTCGGTTAAGCATGCCCCAAAGCCGCGTCGCGTTCCAGCGTTGCCATGGTGATATTCTCCTGCGCTGCCAGTTCAAGGAACAGACCCTGCTCTTTGCGGTTCTCCGTCAGGAAACCAATGCCTAAATCAATCGCCGCGCGCGGGAGTGGATCACCACCGGTTCACCGTCGATTTCGATCATGCCGCCAGTGGCTTTACGTACGCCAAAGATCAGTTGCGCCAGCTCTGAACGCCCGGCCCCCACCAGCCCGGCGAGACCGACGATTTCCCCGGCGCGGACGCACAAACTGACGGGCTGAATTTTTTCCAGCGTCGGTCAGGTGATGAATGTTCAGCCGCGGGTTACCGAGCGGAATATCGCGCTCTTTATTAAACAGGTCGCTTAACGGACGCCCGACCATCATGCGCACCAGTTCGGAGGCATTCAGTTTGTCGCGCGTCAGGCTGCCTACGTACTGCCCGTCGCGCAGCACGCTGACGCGATCGGAAAGTTCGTACACTTCCGCCATGCGATGGCTGATGTAGATAATGGCCATCCCTTCGTCGCGCAGGCGCAAAATGAGTTCAAACAGGCGGTGCGTTTCGCGGGAGGAGAGGGCGGCGGTGGGTTCATCCATCACCAGAATGCGGCTGTTGCGGTGCAGCGCGCGGGCGATTTCCACCTGCTGTTGTTCGGCGATGGTCAGCTTCATCACCCGATCGGTGGCCTTAAAATGGGCACCGAGACGGTCAATAACCGCCTGCGCCTCGGGCGACCATCTCTTTGCGTTGTACCAACCCGCCGCGCGCCAGTTCGCTGCCCAGAAAGATGTTTTCCGCTACGGTCAGATTGGGGGCGAGTTGCATCTCCGGTAAATCAGGGTAATGCCCGCTGCCAGCGCATCTTTCGGCCCTTTGATGGCGTAGGGCTGTCCGTCGATCAGGATCTCGCGCCGCTGGTGGCGCTGTAAGCGCCGGCAAGGATCTTCATCAGCGTGCTTTTTCCTGCGCCGTTTTCGCCCATCAGCGCATGAATCTCACCGGGCCAGACGGTTAAATCCACCCCTTTGAGCGCAAAGAACTTGCCGAACGCTTTGGCAATATTGCGCATCTCCAGTACGGGCATGTTGCTCATGTCCGGCTCCTGAGAAGAACGATATCCGCACTTCATCACACGTTGGTAAATGCAAAATGTCAGAAGCTGTTCATATTTGTCATAGTGACGTTAAGAAACTGTTTAACCCTCTCCGGAGCTGCTATGCCGTATCGCGCGAATTCGTTTTTCGCCAGCACACGTGGGCGATTGCTGTTCTTCAACTTGCTGGTGGTGGCGGTAACGTTAATGGTCTGCGGCGTGGCGGTGCTGGGGTTTCGCCATGCCAGCCAGATCCAGGAGCAGGTGCAGCAGCAGACGCTGGATGATATGACCAGCAGCATGAATCTGGCGCGGGATACCGCCAGCGTTGCCACGGCAGCGGTGCGGTTGTCGCAGGTGGTGGGCGCGCTGGAATACAAAGGTGAAGCGGAACGGCTGGAGGCAACCCAACACGCGCTACAGTACTCGCTGAGCCAACTGGCGAATGCGCCGCTGGCGCAGCAGGAACCGCAACTGGTGGCGCAAATCACCCGGCGCAGCCATGAGTTGCAACAGAGCGTCACCGAGATGCTGCAACGCGGGCAGCGCCGCCATCTGGAACGTAATGCGCTGCTCAGCTCGCTGTACCAGAACCAGAGTTATTTGCGCCACCTGCAACAGGTGAATGCCCGTGATGGCGGCAATGTTCCTGATAAACGGTTACTGGAGGAGATGGATCGGTTAATTATTGCCGCGATTCAGACTCCTTCGCCGCGTCCCACCGTCCGGCAGCTCACCGATATCATGGGGCAGTTACCGCAGCGCATAGACAATTCCGCGGTGGGGTTTATTTTGCCGGATTTCAGCACCGAACTGCGCAAGCTTGAGCCGCTGTCACTCCAGCTTGAAGAGAGTGATTTGGCGATCAGCTGGTCGATGTTTCATATCAAAGCGCTGGTGGCGCTGCTGAACAGTGATATCAACCGCTATGTTGCCGCTGTGGCGCAGGCCTCGGAGCTGCGTACCGTTCAGCGTCACCGGAGATGCGCTCCATCATCTTTTATCAGTGGCTTCGCGCTGTTGGCGCTGGTGATCACCGGGTTCGCCGGGTGGTATATCTACCGTAATCTGGGCTCCAATCTGACGGCGATTTCACGCGCCATGTCGCGGCTGGCCCATGGCGAGCAGGATGTGTCGGTACCTGCGCTGCAACGTCGTGATGAGCTGGGCGAACTGGCGCGCGCCTTCAACGTGTTTGCCCGTAATACCGCCTCGCTGGAGCACACGTCAAAGCTGTTAAAAGAGAAAAAGTACGCAACTGGAAACCACGTTTCACGCCATGCGCGATGGGTTTGCGCTGTTTGATAACCGAGGGCTGCACGGTGGTGTGGAATCCGCAATATCCGCTGTTGCTGGGCTTAACGGCGCAGGCATTACAGCGCGGTCAGCACTATCAGATGCTGCTGCGGCAGGTGAGCGACTTCCCCGCGCACGTGCAGGAGAATCTCGCCCGCCCGCTGCCGAAAGCGCAGGAGTTGCGCCTCGGCGGATAACCGCACGATCGAACTGCGCTTCAGCCCGGTGCCGGGGCGCGGGATGGTCAACGTGGTGCTCGATCGTACGGAACGTAAGGGGCTGGAAGAAGCGCTGTTGCACAGCCAAAAAATGAAAGCGGTAGGGCAGCTTACCGGCGGCCCCGGCGCATGATTTCAACAACTTGCTGGCGGTGATTATCGGCAGCCTCGAACTGGTGGATCCCGCGTCGCCGGATGCTCCGCGTATTTCCCGCGCCTTGAAAGCGGCCGAGCGAGGGGCGTTGCTCACGCAGCGGCTGCTCGCATTTTCCCGCAAACAGTCGCTGCATCCGCATGCGGTAGAGATGCAGCCTCTGTTAGAGAACCTTGGCGAGCTGATGCGCCACTCGCTCCCTACCACGCTGGCGCTGGACATTGAAGCGCAGCACCCGGCGTGGCCTGCACTGGATAGATGTCGGGCAACTGGAGAATGCGATCATCAATCTGGTGATGAATGCCCGTGATGCGATGGAAGGGCAAAGCGGGGTCATTAAAGTCCGGACTGAACCAGCGCGTCACCCGCCGTGACGGGCGCAAACAGGATATGGTGGCGCTGGAAGTGATCGACCATGGCTGCGGGATGTCGCAGGAAGTTAAAGCGCAGGTGTTTGAGCCCTTCTTTACCACCAAACAGACCGGCGGCGGGAGCGGGCTGGGGTTGTCGATGGTCTACGGTTTTGTGCGTCAGTCCGGCGGTCGGGTTGAAATTGAGAGTGCGCGCGGGCAGGGCACCACGGTGCGTTTGCAACTGCCACGCGCGGCGGTGCAGGCGCTCAGTCATGCGGAAACTGATCAGGCGCAGGTGCGCGACACCAGCGATACGCTGATTCTGGTACTGGAAGATGAAGCCGATGTGCGTCAGACGCTCTGTGAACAGCTCCATGAACTGGGCTATCTGACGCTGGAGGCGGAAAGCGGTGAACAGGCGTTGCAACTGCTGGAAGCCTCGCAGGAGATCGGCATATTGATAAGCGATCTGATGCTGCCCGAGGGCGTTTAAGCGGGGCCGACGTGATTAACGCGGCGCGCCAGCACTACCCGCAATTACCGTTGCTGCTGATTAGTGGCCGAGGATCTGCGCCCGGCACATAACCCCGCGCTGCCAGACGTTGAACTGTTGCGTAAACCCTTCACCTGGGTACAGCTCGCGCAGGCGCTGCGGCGTATTGCGGCATAAAACAGAATCTGAAAATGAACGCTATTTTGCTGGCGAAGAAAAAATAGCAGAATTAATTTAAGTGCATTATTTCCGGTGATGCTCCTCACATACCCTGGAAATAATACCCTTGTCCTTCCTGTTGATGCCCGATAAATTACATTTATCAGGATTGTTACTCTATTAAGGCTAAACCTGAAATCCGCTTACTCCCCGTTTCGACGGCTTTTGGATTTCAGGTTTTTGTTCTTTATTCATCAGAAATATGCATGAGTAATATCCAAATATAGTTGAAAATAATAAATGGAAGATAGAATGAAAAAATGGCTGTGTTGTAGTTTGCTTATTATTACCTCTTTTTCACTCCAGTGCCCGCGACGTCACGCTAACCATACTGCATACCGGCGATACCCACGGGCGGGGCATGAGCGAAGAGGGGATTGGTTACGGGAAAATAAGTGCTTATGTAAAGGAAAAGCGTAATACAACGGATAACGTCCTGTTTCTGGACGTCGGCGACGCGGTCAGTGGCGTACCGGTTACCGATTTATCGCTTGGAGAGACCAATATTACCGCCATGAACAGGATGGGCTATGATGCTTTTACGCCGGGCAATGCCGATTTTATTTTTGGCGGGCAGTCGTTGCTGGCGCTGAATAAAAAAGCCCGTTTCCCTTTTGTCTCGGCGAATATTTTGTATCAGGGTAAACCGGCATTTACTCCCTTTATCATTAAGAATATTGGTGGGATGAATGTGGGGATCATTGGTGTTTCCCCATTGAATGCCATGATGGCGACAACAGAAAGTAAATTGTCCGGTTTTTCGGTCAGCGATCCTGTTACGGCAGTGAAAGAGACGGTGGCAGCGATCAAAAATGAAACCGATGTGATTATTGTGCTGGCGCATTTGGGCAAGGTTGACCCGGACGTGAATATCGACAAATTGATTGCCGCCGTACCGGATATTGATGTGGTTATTGACGGTCATGACCATATTGAGGTGAGAAACGGCGTGCAACTGGGTAATACCGTCATGGTCAATGCCGGGCAATATGGCGACTTTCTGGGCGAGCTGACGTTAACCTTCAGGAATAACCATCGGGTAGACTGGCATGAACGCCTGCTGGATAAAACGGCGCTTGCCGACGTGACCGCCGATCAGGATGTCGAAACCTTTATCCGCCAGCAACGGACCCGGAACGCAGAAACGCTGAGCAATATCGTGATGACATTGCCTTTTACGCTGGACGGAAAACGCGAACATGTGCGCTCAGCGCAAACCAATTCTAGGCGCATTGCTGGCCGACGCAGAACGGGAATACGCGGGCGGACATCGCGTTTACCGTGGGGGCTTTTCTGCGCGACAGCCTCAGCGCCGGGCCGGTGTCTTACGGGCAGTTGTTGAAAGCGCTGCCCTTTACGCTCCCGCTGGTTACCCGGGAGATGAGCGGGAAACAGGTTAAGGATTTTATCGAACATAACTATACGGAAAAGCAGCTGATTTCCGGTGCTTATGCTCACGTGAGCGGCATAACCTTTGCGGTAGATTTCAGTCGGCCGGTTGGCGACAGGATGACCGACATTCGCGTCAATGGCGCGCCGCTGGAGGTCAATCAAACTTACCGGGTCGCCTGTAACGAGCAGGTAAGCGATTACGGCATCCGCGAGATTGCCATCCGCGATCGTTATGAGGTGACGATGGCATCTCTGCTGAGTGAATACGTGAATAAGCATGCCGATCTGCCGCCACCGCAACCGCGCGTGCGCCTTATCCCGTAACGCCGGGGGATTTGAGATTTCTCCGCTACTCGCCCGCCATGGCGTAAATTAACGTACAGCCAGTCACCTTTTGAGACTGGCTTTATGAAACGTTACGCGACAGCGCTGTTAGTCGGCGCACTTTCTCTCAGTGGTCAGATGGCCCATGCCGATATTATCGACGATGCCATTGGCAATATTCAGCGCGCGATCGGTGATGCGTATAACACGGATAACAGTCGGGATGATGATCAACGCTATCAGGACGATAGCCTGCGCCGCGACGACCGCAGCCGGCGCTATGAAGATCGCCGCAGGCAACTGGAAGACCGACGCCAGCGGCTTGACGATCGCCAGCGCCAGCTCGACCAGGAGCGACGCCAGCTTGATGATGAGCAGCGCAGGCTGGAAGACGATTATGACCGCTAACGGCGTTATGCCGGAACGCGTACGCGAAGCCCGAGTCGTGCCGGGACGATATCTTCCAGCAGGGCGACCAGTTGCGGATCCATAAAGTGGTAATGGTCGGGAATATCCAGCACATGCACCGGTTTATGCTGCATCAACCGGCCAAAGTCGGCCATAATTCGGCTCTTGTGCTGTTCTTCCATTACGCAAATAACGTCTGCCCGAGGAAAGAATGGCAGGGGAAACCGTTTTTCTTGCACCGGCGTTGAGTCCCCCGGCGGAGCGGGCATTGAGCCCGGGATAGCGACGAAAAACCTGCTCAGCCGTCGGGCTGCGCCATTGGTTTCGGCTACAAATAAAAAGCACATTCATGGCAAGTTATTACTCATTAATGCCGCGTAGTGCGAATTACTACCTGATCACACGCGGGTATTGAAGACCCCGTTGCGTTGCGCGCAACAACTTTTCGGTGCGAGTCTGTACGCTTTATCCCTCAAACTACCTCTTTACAGGCTGCGTTTGCTTATCCCGGCTCCATCAGGAAATACCGGGACGAATATAGCCATATTGTGCGGTCTAATCCAGCACAATCCGCATGCCATCATACCCTGCTTCGAACCCCGTCGGCAGCGGGTTTTTCATCATCCATTGATCAAAGACATGACTGATATGCGTTAAGATCACCCGCGGGCAGCGAATCACCGCATTCAGGGCGATAATCGTGGTCAAATCGCTGTGATTTTTGGCGTTTCCGGGCGGGGTTCATAACTAATCTATGATAACCACCTGCGGATGATTATTGAGCAAAACTTCAGTGTTTTGTCGGGCAGACCCGCCGTATCGGACAGCCGAGGCCACCCGGCTGTGCGCGGACTCAAGCAAATAGCCGAACGTTAATTTCGAGTGATTCAGCGGCAAAGGCGTGACCTGCAACCCCTGCAGATCGAAGACCACAAACGGCTCGACGGTGTGACTGGAAATCCAGCAAACCGGGATGCTTAAACAGGTCGTCGCAGCCTTGCTCATCTGGCGGGCCGTAGACCGGGATTTTATCGCCCACGCCCCAACGCAGCGGGAACAAGCCCTGTACATGATCCATATGGTAATGGGTCAGCAAAATTGCTGAAACGCACCTGCCGGAAACTGCTCCATCAAATCAGGGATCCCGGCATCCAGCAGTGTTACTGCGTCATTAAACCGGACGACGGCGCTACAGGGCTTGCGGCGATGCGTCGCGTTTTGCCGCGCGCGATGGCAGGCGGCGCAGTGGCAACCAAATACCGGCACTAACTGCGCGCCGCCCGTGCCAGTGAGGGTGATTGTTAAGCTCATACGACCCCTTCGGTTGGGCTCACGTAATCGGCGCAGGCGAGCTGCGCCGCCATCATTACGCACTTTTCCCTTGTTGCGCGCGTATCAGCGTGACCAGTCCTTCAACTGACTGTAGCAAACTTCCGTCATTATTGAGCGTCAGGCAACCTGTTGGGGTGTAGCGTGCGGCTCTTTCCAGCCGTGCGGAGATTTCCGCCGCATTTTCCCGCCCGCGTTTTTCCAGCCGCTGACGCAAAATATCCGCCGATACCTGCACATGCACCGGCACCAGTACGTCGCCATACTGTGTCAGCGCCTGCGGAAGATGCCCACGGGAGCCGTTCACCACCACATCAAACCCGGCTTGCAGCCAGAGATCGATCTCTGCGCCAATGCCGTAGTAAAAAGCCGTTGGCATGCCAGCTCAGGGTGAAAAGATGCTGTTCAGCGCGGGTGAAAAACTCCTTTTCGCTCAGCGCAATATGGTTCTCGCTGCCCGCGCTGGCCGGGCGCGTGATATAGCGGTGCGCCACCAGCAGTTGCGGGTGCTCCCCGCTGGCGAAGCGCCGCCAGCAGGGTATCTTTCCCGGCGCCGGATGGTCCCATCAACCAGATCAGTCTGCCCATCAGAACACCCGTGTTCCCTGACGCCAGACGTGATCGATATGCACATGGTCGCCTTTGTGATGCGCCAGCACCAGATCCGCCCGTTTCCCCTCGCCAATCACGCCGCGATCGCTGAGGTTCAGCGCCTGCGCCGGGTTTTTCGTCACCAGACGGATCGCCTGCGGCAGGCTGAAATCGTTCTCTTCATTGACCGCAATGCGAAACGCAGCATCCAGCAGGCTGGCGGGATAGTAGTCGGACGACAGCACATCCAGCAGACCGAGCTGCGCCAGCTTGTGCGCTGCCACGTTACCGGAGTGCGAGCCGCCGCGCACAATGTTCGGCGCGCCCATCAGAATGCTCATGCCGTGTTCACGGGAGGCTTCCCGCTGCCGCGAAGGTGGTAGGGAATTCCGCAATCACGCTGCCCAACTGATGGGACTCCACCACGTGCTCACGCGTGGCGTCATCATGGCTGGCCAGCGGCAGGTTGCGTTCCCGGCAATGGGCGGCAATCGCCAACCGGTTCGGCTGAGACCAGCGCGCCGCCAGTGCCAGTTGCTCTTGTTCAAACGCATCCATCTGTTCGTTGGTGAGATGGTACTTGCCCTGGTAGTAATCGCGGTACTTCTCATAGCTGGCGTACTGGCGCTGACCCGGGGAGTGATCCATCAGCGACACCAGCGTGACGGGTTCACGGCTGACCAGTTTTTCAAATAACGGCAGCGTGGTGTGATGCGGCAATTCGCAGCGCAGGTGCAGACGATGCTCCGCGCGGTTCAGGCCGCGTTTTTGCGTCTCTTCCACGGCGTTAATCATCTTTTCCAGATTCTCCAGCCGATCGCCGCCGTCGCGTACATCGCCAATCGCGACCGCATCCAGCACGGTGGTGATGCCGCTGGCGACCATCAGCGCGTCGTGGCTGCTCATTGCCGAGTGTGCAGGCCAGTCCACTTTCGGACGCGGCGTGAAGAATTTATCCAGTTATCGGTATGCAGTTCGATAAGGCCCGGCAGCAGCCAGCCGCCGTCGCCGTCGTGGGCACCGGGCTGGCTGCTCTGGGTTTCGGCGAACGTGCGGATCATGCCGTCGCGGATCTCCAGCGATCCGTTAACCACTTCATTTTCAAGGATCAGTTTGACATTGTTGATGATCATGCGTGAATTCCCATCGGATACAGACGGTCGGCAACGTGTTCACGTACTGCGCCATCGTGAAAGATGCCGACAATCGCCGCACCGCGCGCTTTTGCCTGCGCAATCAGTTCAACGACGGCGGCGCTGTTTTTCTCATCCAGCGAAGCGGTAGGTTCATCGAGCAGCAAAATCGGGTAGTCGACAATAAAACCGCGGGCGATGTTGACGCGCTGCTGTTCACCGCCGGAAAAGGTGGCGGGGGCGAGGTGCCATAAACGTTCCGGCACATTGAGCCGCGCCAGCAACTGACCTGCTTTCTGGGCGCAGACATCGCGTGGTACGCCCTGTTCCAGCAGGGGTTGCATCACCACATCCAGCGCACTGACGCGCGGTATTACACGTAAAAACTGGCTCACCCAGCCGATAGTGTGACGGCGGACTTCCAGCACTTTACGCGCCGGGGCATGCACCAAATCCACCCATTCATCGCCGTGCTTCACATGGATATGACCGGCGTCCGGCAAATAGTTGGCATACAGGGGAGCGCAGCAGGGTGGATTTCCCACTGCCGGAGTGCCCGTGTAGCACCACGCATTCTCCTGCATCCACACTCAGCGAGGTTTCGCGCAGTACGGGCAGACGCACCCCGTTTTGGTGGTGCAGAACAAAGGTTTTACTGACATTTTCCACACGTAAGACAGGCATTGGACACTCCTTAATTTTGTAATACCGAGGAGACCAGTAATTGGGTGTACGGATGATGCGGATCGTCGAGAACACGGTCAGTTAACCCACTTTCCACCACCTGACCCTGTTTCATCACCAGCAGGCGGTTCGCCAGCAGGCGCGCAACGCCTAAATCATGGGTGACCATCACCACGGCCGGGGTTCATTTCCACCACGGGCCGCGCAGCAGATCCAGCAATCGAGCACCGGACTGATACGTCCAGCCCGCCGGTGGGTTCATCCATAAACACCAGCTTTGGCTGTGTGACGAGGTTGCGGGCGATTTGCAGACGCTGCTGCATACCGCCCGAAAACGTCGTGGGAGATCATCAATGCGTGATGGCGGGATCTCCACATCGCTTAGCCACTGCTCCGCCGTGGCGCGGATCGCCATAATGACGTGCGCCGGTGGCCATCAAACGTTCGCCAATATTGCCGCCCGCAGACACTGGCGACGCAGGCCGTCCAGCGGATGCTGATGCACCACGCCCCATTCGGTGCGTAGCAGTCGGCGGCGCTCGGCCTCGCTCATGGCGTACAGATTGCGGTTCTGATAGAGAATGTCGCCCTGCTGCGGCGGCAAGCGGGCCGAAATCGCGTTCAGCAATGTGGTTTTACCGGAACCGGACTCCCCGACAATGCCCAGTACCTCACGGGGCCAGAGATCGAACGACACATCGGTAAAACCTTTTCCCGGCGCATACAGATGCGAGAGGTGATTCACCGAAAGCAGCGGTTGGGTCATTTACGTAAAGCCTCGCTCTGTTGGCGGCAGTAATCGGTGTCGGAGCAGACGAACATCCGCTTACCGGTATCGTCCAGCACCACTTCATCCAGATAGCTGTGGGTCGAACCGCAGATGGCGCAAGGGTGATCCCATTTTTGCGGTGCGAAGGGGTAGTCTTCAAAATCGAGGCTGACCACCTGCGTATAAGGCGGCACAGCGTAAATCCGTTTTTCTCGCCCGGCGCCAAACAGTTGCAGGGCGGGCATCATGTGCATTTTCGGGTTATCAAAAGCCGGAATGGGCGAAGGATCCATGATGTAGCGGTCATTGACTTTCACCGGCCGGGCGCATAACGGGTGGTGAAGTTGCCGAAGCGGGCGATATCTTCATACAGCTTCACCTGCATGACGCCATACTCTTCCAGCGCATGCATGGTGCGGGTCTCGGTTTCGCGCGGCTCAATAAAGCGCAATGGCTCCGGAATCGGCACCGGTAAATCAGGATTTGATCGGCGGTCAGCGGCGTTTCAGGAATGCGGTGGCGGGTCTGTATCAGCGTGGCGTCTGCGGTGCGCTCGGTGGTTTCCACCCCCGTCACCCGACTGAAGAACTGGCGAATCGACACGGCGTTTGTGGTGTCGTCCGCCCCCTGATCGATCACTTTCAGCACATCGTCTTCGCCAATCACGCTGGCGGTGAGCTGAATGCCGCCGGTTCCCCAGCCATAGGGCATGGGCATTTCACGGCCGCCAAACGGCACTGGTAGCCGGGGATGGCCACTGCTTTGAGCAGCGCCCGGCGGATCATGCGCTTGGTTTGCTCATCAAGAAAGGCAAAGTTATAGCCGGTCAGCGCGTTAGCCACGGTGCTTCTCCTGTTGTAACTGTCTGAGCAAGTCCAGTTCAGCCCTCGGAAATCGACGTAATGGGGGGAGCTTGAGGTGTGAGACGAAACCCGCAGCTTCAACATTATCCGCATGCGCCAGCACGAACTCTTCGTCCTGCGCCGGGCTGCGCACCGGTTCACCGTAGTCGGCGGCTTGTAATGCGCGATCGACCAACGCCATCGCCATGGCTTTGCGCTCGCTCATGCCAAACACCAGCCCATAGCCACGGGTAAAATGCGGCGCCTCCTTCTCCGGGGCGACAAATCCGTTGACCATTTCGCATTCGGTCACCAGCAGTTCGCCAATATTCACGGCGAAACCCAGCTCTTCCGGCACAATTTCCACCTCGACGTAGCCACTGCGGATCTCGCCGGCGAAGGGGTGGTTGCGCCCGTATCCACGTTGAGTGGAGTAAGCCAGCGCCAGCAAATACCCTTCGTCGCCGCGCGCCAGTTGTTGCAAGCGTGACGCCCGCGAGCAGGGGAAGACCGGCGGCTGGCGGGTAATATCATCCGGTGTTGCGCCGCTGTCCTGCTCGGCTTTCGCCAGCCCTTCGTTGACCAGCAGGCTGAACACATGCGGCGTGGCCTCCTGCGGGCGGGGGCTCCGCGGTGCGCAACGGGGTGGTGTCGCCTTCGGCAAGCAGGGCGAAGTCCAGTAACCGGTGGGTGTAATCGTAAGTCGGGCCAAGCAGCTGGCCGCCGGGAATATCTTTGTAGACCGCTGAAATACGGCGTTCTAAACGCATGTTTGCGCTGTCGATGGGTTCGCTAACGGCCAGACGCGGGAGCGTCGTGCGGTAAGCGCGCAGCAGAAAGATAGCTTCGACGTTATCGCCGCTTGCCTGTTTCAGCGCCAGCGCTGCCAGCTCGCGATCGGCGATGCCCCCTTCGGTCATCACCCTGTCCACCGCGAGGTGGAGCTGTTCGGCGACTTGCCCGACGCTCAGTTCCGGCAGTTCATTGTCGCCACGACGTTTGTGTTCCTGCAGAGCGTGGGCGGCGGCAATCGCCTTTTCGCCCCCCTTGACAGCAACGTACATCAGCACACCTCCACAAGCGTGGTTCTGGGGATAGCCAGCGCGCGGTCGCCGCAGGTCAGGATCACATCAATGCCTGTCGGGAACGAGTGCGGACGGTCGGTAAACTCATCGGTAATACACTCC
Organism: Enterobacter sp. EA-1; assembly: GCA_002886105.1. GTDB lineage: Bacteria > Pseudomonadota > Gammaproteobacteria > Enterobacterales > Enterobacteriaceae. Next base: position 4,711,153 of record CP025776.1, on the reverse strand, counting down.
GGCAGTTGCGGCGCAATCATGCGCTCTTCCAGAATGCCAGGGCCCGGTGAGGCGCAGCATGCGCCCGCCGCTCAGGCCGAAGTTGCAAGATCAGCGTGGCGCTGGTTTCGGGCTGCTGGCGGTACCGCCGCAGTGCGCTGAGCTGCAAGGCGCTCAGGGTGTGATCGGCCACCGCGAACAGCGACTGCTGCGGTTGATCCACCAACGGTGCATTGGTGTGAAAACGCAGGTTCTGGCGGACCAGATCGTTGCTGAGCGCACCGGAGAGCCAGATTGGGGTGTCGTTGTCCACCAGCGTCAACAGTACGCTGGTGGAGGCCGGGTTGAGCGGCGGCCAACCGTGCTTCCAGTTGCGGTAGCGAGACAATGACGCCCGGCTCGCTCATGGCTTTTAGCAGGCGGCGAAAACAGTGTTGGGCATCGTGAACCGCCGATGCGAATGCGGGTTGTAAGGTCATGCGTTATCTCCGCGAACCAGAGTAAAGAAGTCGACCCGGCTGGCGTTGACTTCGGCCCCGCGCGCGTCAATACGCGCAGCGCTGTCTGCTTCCAGCGGGGTAATAAGGGTTTCCATCAGGGTCTGATATTGGGTGGGATCCTGTAACAGCGCATCGCACACGGCGCAGCGTTCGGCATGACCTTTATCACGGCCCAATACCCAGCTAAATCCGAGTTGCCCACCAGCAAGTTGAACCACTGCGCGGGTTAAGGTTGCGTCGCCGGGAAAAAACGGTCGCCGGTCGCGCCCATGCGCGCCTGAATTTGCACCAGCCCGGTTTGCGGCGCCCGTATTTGTTCATATTCCGGCGCCAGCCCGAGCGTGCGCATCCTTGCCCGTAGCATTTCCGGGGTGGAGCGGGCCAGCGTTGCCATCCAACGCTGACGGGTGGAGGTATCAAAATGCATTCAGTGCTCCATGGTGAATTCAATCATGTCGGCGCGCGTCAGGCTGACGGAGTACTCCGTTGCGTTGATTTCGCCTTCACGGTGATTAAGGGTGCGCACGCAGAGCAGCGGCGCCATCGTGGGGATCTCCAGCCAGCGGCTCTCTTTGGCCTGCGCGCGACGGGCGCTGATGCGTGTCTGGGTTCGTTTCAGGTGGATATCGGATTGTTCGCGCAAAAAATCGTGCAGCGAACCGCTATTGAACTGTTGCAGCAACGGCCACAGCGCCATGTCGCGGAAGTAGTGATCAATCAAACAGAGCGCAATGCCATTTACGCGGCGTCGGGTGCGCAAGTGAATCACGTTATCGCCTTCCTGCACGCCTAACGCATCTGCCACGTGGCTGGATGCCGGACGCAGTACCGCCAGCAGACGCTCGCTGGTGGGATGACTGCCTTGATCCAATAAGTTCTGGCTAAAGCGCGCCTGCGCATTGAGGGGGTAATCGAACGGGCGCATCAGCACCAGCACGCCAACGCCCGGCGGCGCTGTACCCAGCCTTTTCCACCAATTGATCGATGGCGCGGCGTAAAGTGTGGCGGTTAACCTCAAAACGCGCCGCCAGTTGCTGTTCGGCAGGGAGCCAGTCACCGCAACGGTAGTTATTGCGTAGCTCCTGCTCCAGTCTGGCGGCAATTTCCTGATAACGTGTAGGATAACTGGTCGGATGTCTGGATAAGTACATGGTCATCAACGCCCCGTAGGCCAGATAAGGTGTGGCCTTATGCTGCAGCGTTAATGTTTCATTTACGTTATACGTGGATTGCGGAGGGATGAATGCTGGTGGGGAGGGAGACGTTATCCGGCGGAAGCTGACTTCCCGCCGATACATTAGTTCTTTTAACAAATTCTGATTTCAGCTTCATCGGGCCGAAACCGTCGATCTTACAATCAATATTATGATCGCCTTCCACCAGACGAATATTTTTCACTTTCGTACCGATCTTCAGCATTGAAGAACTTCCTTTTACTTTCAAATCTTTAATTACAGTCACGCTGTCGCCGTCGGCTAACAGGTTGCCATTTGCATCCTTGACGATTAATTCGTCGGCGTCGTGACTGGATTCTGCGGTGTCCCACTCATGTGCGCATTCCGGGCAAATGAACATGCCGTTATCTTCGTAAGTGTATTCGGAATTACATTGTGGACAGTGCGGGAGTTGCATAGGGGATTTCCTCAAAAGTACATACACGGCCAGCAGTTAGCTGACACAAAAGGCGCATTGCCTGAAAAGTCCGCAATTATACAGCAAAACCGCACTTTTGCCGTTGTTATTGTTTTTTTCATAAAGGATAAAAAAGTGATAGCGGTGACATAACCTGTCATTCGCTTAAGCGATGCTTATCGCAGAAACGTTATCAGGATTATCTCATGCTTAATATTCGGAATATTTACGGGTGGAAATTGCCAGCATTTACTAATTCAGATATGGTGACAGGTAGTACCTGATGTAATTAGCTACAAACTGTCATACCTGCTGCCTCCAGCGCCACTGGGGGATAATTACCTCTCAATTTGGGTGGGTAAATACATGACGATATATCCTCGGCTGTTTCCAAAAATGCGCTACGCTGAAATTCTCTGGTTTTTTATGACCGGAGGGGGTGTTGCTGTCATTTTTTGAGGATAAAAATATCATTTCCTGATTCCCATCAGGTATTTATCTTTGAAGATATTTTCCACACGTAATTATAAAAGCCGAAACTTAACAAATAACTGCGCGGCTAAATAAAAGTAAGAAATTTGCGTTAAGGAAAGACTTTTAACATGCACACACAGACAATTTTGAATTAAGCCGGAGGCAGAGAGGCTGTTACAACTCTCTTTGCATAATCTCGGGGCGTTGAAAAAAATGCCGGCGGCGACGTTTGATGAGACGAGCCTTCCCGGTGCAGCAGAAAATGCCAACGTACTGCCTTTACATTTCAGTTCGCGCGGCGTTGAGGCGCAACAGGCCACGCTGCACAATGAATTACGGAAAATCACCCGTCTGGAAATGGTGCTGGCGATCGTTGGCACCATGAAAGCCGGCAAGTCGACCACCATCAATGCGATTGTGGGTACTGAGGTGTTGCCCAATCGTAACCGTCCTATGACGGCATTGCCGACGCTGATTCGACACACGCCGAGTCAGAAAGAGCCGGTGCTGCATTTTTCTCATGTAGGGCCGATTGATGCACTGTCGCAGCAGTTGCAGACCCGTCTATTTAACTACGATCGCGAAAAGCTGGCGCAAAAGCTGGAAATCGATAAAGACATGGCCGGTCTGCTGGATCGTATTGCCCGTGGGAATGCGTTTGATAAACACTACCTTGGCGCGCAGCCGATATTCCACTGTTTGAAAAGCCTCAATGACTTAGTGCGGCTCTCGAAAGCGCTGGACGTGGATTTCCCTTTTCCGCCTACGCCTCCATCGAACATATTCCGGTGATTGAAGTCGAGTTCGTGCATCTGGCCGGGCTCGATAACCAACTCGGTCAACTGACGCTGCTGGACACCCTGGGCCAAACGAAGCCGGGCAGCCCCACCTGCAAAAATGTTGAGCGAGCAGTTAGCCCGCGCCTCCGCCGTGCTGGCGGTGATGGACTATACACAGCTTAAATCAATTTCTGATGAAGAAGTGCGCCGCGCGATTTCTGCGGTTGGCCGCTCGGTGCCGTTGTATGCGCTGGTGAATAAATTCGACCAGAAAGATCGCAATAGCGACGATGAAGAGCAGGTTCGGGCGCTGATTTCCGGCACGCTGATGAAGGGGCAAATTAATCCGACGCAGATTTTCCCGGTCTCTTCCATGTGGGGATATCTGGCTAACCGCGCGCGGCACGAGCTTAAAAACCGAGGGCCGCTTGCCGCATCCGCAGGACCAGCGCTGGGTACAGGACTTTGCCGAAGCGGCTTTGGGGCGTCGCTGGCGCACAGACGATTTAGACGATATCGAACATATTCATCATGCCGCCAACCTGCTATGGGAAGACTCGCTGTTCGAGCAGCCAATTCGCAAGTTGTTGCACGCGGCTCATGCCAACGCCTCGCTGTTCGCGCTGCGTTCGGCTTCGCATAAGCTATTGAATTACACCCAGAGCGCCCGCGAGTATCTCGATTTTCGCTACCAGGGGATTAACGGTGGCGTATGAGGAGCTGGAGCACAATATTACGCGTCTGGAAGAGGATATGGCGCTGTTGCGTACCAGCCGGAGAGCGTTAGCGACGAAATTGCGCACGAAGTGGAAGAGGCGCTGGCTGCGGCGGAAACCTTTATTCATGGTCAGCAGTTTGAAATCGTCGAGGCGATTGATGCCTCAGTTCCACGAGGGAAAACTGGTGCGCATAGCCCGCGACAGCAAGGCGGATCTGCGTCTGAACGCGGGATTAACCCCGGACCAGCTTATTCTGGAAGATGAAGGCGAGGCCGCGCAGATTGTGATCAGTAAAATCCGCTCAGGTTGCGAGACGATTTTGCTGGCGGCACAGGAGCGCATCAGCCGCGGGCTGGCTCTGCGTTTTGATGAACTGGAGCATACGCTGACCCGCTCTCTGAACGATACGATGCGTCCCATTGAGACCCGTATTAAAGAAGAGCTTAACCACGCGGGCTTCCGTGCGCGTATCAGTTTTCCGGCCTTCCAGCCCAGCACGCTGAACTTTAATACCCGCTCGCTGTTTACCAACGTGATTGCGCCGGAAGATGTTCCCGCCGGGCAAGCGGCGCGGGCGAGCAGCGTGCGGGAAACGGTATCGCGCTGGCTGAATAATCCCAGTTGGGGATGGGATGATTATGTGGTCACGCGTACCCGCTATGTCATCGATGTCGGCTCGTTACATCAGAAATTGATCAACCATATCGCGCATTTTTGTGAACAAATCCGTAAAGCTTTAGCCGCACAGGTCGATGTTTCTGTTACGGCAGGGATGGCAACATTTTTCGCCGAGTTCTCGTTAAGTCTCGCGGGACTACAGGAAAGTTTGCGTGACAGCACCGGCGATACGGCAGCAAAACGAATCGTCAGTATTGGCGTTGCGGCAGCATTTGCAACACTGTATCCGGACGGCAAATTGGATCCACGAGGACGCTCGTCTGTTACGCGATGACATACAAACCCTATTCGCGGCAGATCAACCATGAAAAATCGACTCACGGAAGGGCCCGGACGCGTACTGGAAAGTATCCATCCGAAATTTATCGTGGATTTGGTGCAAGGCGATGATGCGTCTCGTCAGTCAACCATCGTGCCCCCAACAGCAGTTGTTCCGTGAAAGGCTGACGCAAGAGATCATGGCGCAAACGCAACTGCGCCCGTGGGCCATGCCCGGCGTGTTAAACGACAATGATACGCTCCGCCTTGGGCTGGCTGAAAAACTGGCCAGCATGCTCGATCCTCGGGTCATCTGGCATTAACCCGCATCACCCAGCGACTGACGGCTATGCAGCAAACCAGTCGCCCTGCCAGTGCGACACCCGGTTTACAACAACAGTACGATGAACTGGTTGAGCATTTTAGCCAGCGTGCCGCGTGGAAGAGAAAGCGCTGACACAGCGTGGGTTAGCGGTGCAGGCGGGAAACCATAGTGAGCAGGTGTTTACCCACTGGCGCGCCGGGAGCTGGTCAATGGCCGGGCGCTGTTATGTGGCGCTGGAAGAGTTGCGCTGGGGGCGTTTGGCGATGCCTGCCGGCTGGCGAATGAAGATGTGGCGAATATGCTGAAAGACAATCTGCGCGTGATGGCGGCGGATTTTCTGGCGCAGGGCATTAATGCCGCACCCACCACCCGCCATTTTTATCATCAATGGCTGGCGACGCCATCGACGCCCGGGTTGATGGATTATAAAGATCTGCTGGGCTGGCTCGGCGACTGGTGCGATGCAGAACGTCATCCGGTTTGCTGGTCGGTGACGCAGAGCTGGCAGACGGTGGCGTTAGGTATGCCGCGACTCTGTTCCGCCTCGCGGATCGCGACGGCGATGGTGGAAGAGATTTTTGCTTAACCATTGGTGTGCCCTGCAATTGTGTGGCCGGACGGGTCGTTAATTGCAGGACATAGTTAACAACAAAAAGCCCCTGATGGGGCTTTTTTTGTGGGCGCTTAATGCCCGGTGGATTCGACGGCGGTGTCCGTTTTGTCCGCGGCTTGTGGAAGAGTGCCGAAACGCTTTGCATACAGCGCCGTGATGATCGGCACCAGAATCGCCGTCACAATCACACTGGCGGCAACCAGTGCCGTTGCGGAAGCGGCGACAGGCTGAAACGCCGGGTTAATCTGCGCGATGATCACCGGGTTAGCCACCGCTGCGCCAGCGGCGGAAGAGGCTACCACACCGGCGGTGCCGTTGCCGCCGCCGATCACGCGGTCGGCAATGATCAACGGGATACCGGTGATGATAATGACCGCCACGCCGAGGAAGATACCCAGCAGACCGGTATCCAGAATCACGCTCAGATTGATGGTGTTACCCAGCGCAAAGCCGAAGAACGGGATCAGCACCGGCGTCGCCTTGCTGAAGAATGCGCGCAGATCGTGATCGAGGTTACCGAGCGCAAAACCGATCAGGAACGGCAATACGGCGCCGACAAAGTGGTGTGGTTCAAAGGAGGCCAGACCCGCGGAGCCGAGGATCACCATGGTCATCAGCGGACCGGATTCCAGCGACATCAGCACAAATGCCCCGGACTCTTCTTTGCTGCCGTACTGGTTCATCAGGCTGGCGTACAGGCCGCCGTTGGTCATATCCATGGCGGAGACGATGGCCAGCACCGAGAGACCGGCGAAGAAACCGGTCTGGATCCCGGTGTCCGGAATAAAGGACGCGGCGATCATGGCAACAACCCACGCGACGGCGATTTTGGTAATCACCAGCGTACCGGATTTACGTAATACCGTGCCGGTGGCGCGTAAATCAATGGATGCGCCAATACAGAAGAACCATACCGCCAGAATCGGTACTGTGCCGGTAATCATCCCTTTGGTGAAGGAACTGAAATATGCACCGGTATCCGGCGCAAGTGTATTCAGAATAGCCCCTAATAGCAGCGGGACCAGCATCATCCCCCCGAGGATACGTTCAATTGTGGCCTTGATTTTCATAATGAGCCCTCATTTCCCGTCATCAGCATGAGCGAGGAAAGATAAAAGTTAATATTCAATACTTTCAAAAGTTAAATGATTATGTTATCGGTTCGCTCGCGGTCATTTCTGGCTTCATTCGGGCTATGCGCCTGGTTATGCGCAGAATTGACCCTAACGCCGCTGTTTCTGCGCGTATCATCCGATCTTTGGAATATTGATTCAATAAGAATAAAACAGTGTTTTAGTTATCTTCGTCACATATTTTGTGTAAAGATTTTCTGATGTTTTATCGAATTAAATCGCTGTAAATGAGTTGTGAAAAACCAAAGTGCGGAAATAAAGGCAGCAGAGTAATAATCACGGAGGGAATGAGGAGCGGTAAAAGTGTGGTTGATTATCACGCAGGAGAATGTGTGAATTTGATCACATTTTAAAACCCTGCTAGGGTAAAAAGGTCATTAACTGCCCAACAGGCGTCAACAGGTTCGGTTGTACAGGCAGCCCATGCCAGTGTAAGTAAACCTGCTACGCTTGAATAAGAAAGCTGAAAATGCTGTAAAAACGCCCGGTAATAAAAGGAACATCGGGTGGTTCGGGCGAAAGTCTAAAGAGGAACCGATGAATGTTAAAAGGAAAAAATTAAACCGATCACCCTGCGGGTGATGTGACCATCATTGATGATGGCAAACTGCGAAAAGCGATTACCGCCGCCTCACTGGGTAACGCCATGGAGTGGTTTGATTTCGGTGTTTACGGCTTTGTGGCCTACGCCTGCGGGTAAGGTCTTCTTCCCGGATGCCAACCCCAGCGTGCAAATGATTGCCGCGCTTGGGACCTTCTCCGTACCGTTTCTGATCCGCCCGCTGGGGGGGCTGTTTTTCGGCATGCTCGGCGATAAATACGGGCGGCAGAAAATCCTCGCTATCACCATTGTGATTATGTCGGTCAGTACGTTCTGTATTGGCTTGATTCCCTCTTACGCCACGATTGGCATTTGGGCACCGATATTGCTGTTGCTGTGTAAGATGGCACAGGGCTTCTCGGTGGGCGGGGAATATACCGGGGCGTCCATCTTCGTTGCGGAGTACTCCCCGGACCGTAAACGTGGGTTTATGGGCAGCTGGCTGGACTTCGGCTCAATCGCCGGTTTTGTGCTGGGGGCGGGTGTTGTGGTGCTGCTCTCGACCATTGTGGGAGAAGAGAACTTTCTTGAATGGGGCTGGCGTATTCCGTTCTTTTTAGCGCTGCCGCTGGGCATTATCGGTTTGTATTTGCGCCATGCACTGGAAGAAACACCGGCATTCCAGCAGCATGTCGATAAGCTGGAGCAGGGTGATCGTCAGGGGTTGCAGGAAGGGCCGAAAATCTCCTTCAAAGAGATTGCCACCAAACACTGGCGCAGCCTGCTGACCTGTATTGGTCTGGTGATTTCCACCAACGTCACCTATTACATGTTGCTGACGTATATGCCAAGCTACCTGTCGCACAACCTGCACTACTCCGAAGATCACGGCGTGCTGATCATCATCGCCATTATGATCGGCATGCTGTTTGTTCAGCCAGTGATGGGGCTGTTGAGCGACCGTTTTGGTCGTCGTCCGTTTGTTTTGCTGGGGAGCGTCGCGCTATTTGCGCTGGCTATTCCGGCCTTCATTATGATTAACAGCAACATCATCGGCCTGATTTTCGCGGGTTTGCTGATGCTGGCGGTGATCCTGAACTGCTTTACTGGGGTGATGGCCTCAACGCTGCCCGCGATGTTCCCCACGCATATTCGCTATAGCGCGCTGGCCAGCGCCTTTAATATTTCGGTGCTGGTGGCGGGTCTGACGCCTACGCTGGCGGCCACCGGCTGGTGGAAAGCTCTGACAATCTGCTGATGCCGGCTTACTACCTGATGGTGATTGCGGTGATTGGTCTTATTACCGGGCTGACCATGAAAGAGACGGCGAACCGCCCGCTGAAAGGTGCGACGCCAGCCGCGTCTGATATCCAGGAAGCAAAAGAAATCCTGCAGGAGCATCACGATAACATCGAGCAGAAGATCGACGATATTGATGAGGAAATCGCGCAATTGCAGGAGAAACGTGCACGGCTGGTGCAGCAGCATCCGAAAATTAACGACTAGCCCGACGATGAGCGGATGGCGGCAACGCCATCCGTATCGTTATCAGCACCCTGCCGCAATATAGTCCCCGTTCGCACTGACCGGGATCACAGTTAAAAACAGCACCACGGCAAACAGTATTAACGCCACGCCACCCGCCATTTTCAATAGCGGAACCACCTTGCTTAACTGACCTGCGTTGCCACCAAAAGGTCGCTGTGCTGTTGCGCGCATAGCGCACCGCCAGCGATAACCCCATGATGGACAGCGCCGTGCCTACCGCCATGGTCATCACGGCCGCAATGCCCCATGTCACGATACCGAGGGCGTTTGAGAACAGCAAAATCATGATCGCACCGCTGCACGGGCGCGCGCCAATGGCGAGGATCACACCCAGACGCGTTTTCCAGTCGCCCTGCGTTGCCGCACCGACACCGTGATGGCCGCAACTGCACCGATCGCTATGCTGATGCAGCGGGGCCAGCTGTGAATGTTCAGCGTGCGCGGGCGCAGATCGTTGATTGCACGCCGTGGGGCGACATAAGCGCCAAATCCGCCAATCATCACGGCGCTGACCTTTTCCACATACCAGCGGCTTTCGCTCAGATCGCCAGCGGCGAGATTAAATCCCACCGCCAGAATAAAGACGAACAGGATAGCGCTGACGCCCTGCATCAGACTGCCCAGCACCGGCACCACGCGCGCGGCCATCTCGCTCTCTTTATTGGTGCTCAGATAGGTGGTAACGATAAATTTGCCGTGACCAGTCTGATGGCGTGCAGCACGCCATAAAAGAAAGCGCCGGTAAGCAGCCACAATCCGCCGCTGTACTGGTGGTTATTCAGTTGCAGCAGGTACATCACCAGATAACGGTGCAGGGTGATTTGCGTGGCCAGACACCATTGCAGAAACGCGCCCCAGTGGGCATGCATCGTGAAGAGCGCAAACAGCGCCACAGCCAGCGCGGCAAAGGCCGCAGGCAAGCGCCAGTCGCGGGTAAGAGGTTGCGTGGTCATAGGCTTACGGACAATGAAAGAGTGATGCCTGGAAGTATAGGCGGCGAAGGATATCAGCTCCAGACTTCGCCGCAGGTTGCATCAGGAAGGAAGCAGTCGTTTATGCCAGCGTCCCAGCACCAATACCGTGGTCAGCGAGCCCAGCAGAGCGCAGAACATATCGGATTGCGTATCCCGTGAGGATCGCCCTGAGTGCCGAGAAACTCATCCGCTCCCTGACCCATCGACAGTGCAGCCCACCACTCAACCAACTCATAGGTGGCGCTGATCGCCAATGCAATGCAGCAAACAATAAAGTCGAGCATTTTTCCGCCGCGCACATAGCGCCCGCGTAGCAGAATCTCCCGCGCCGCCAGTGCCGGCACCAGCCCCCTGGAAGAAATGGCCGAGTTTGTCATACGGGTTACGGCTCAGGCCAAACAGTTGCTGCACATCAAAACCGATCGGCACTTTGGCGTAGGTGTACATCCCGCCGACCATCAGAATGATGGCATGGAAAAAGATCAGCCCATACAGCAATGCGGTTAGCGGGTAGCGCCGCCAGTGGCGAGCAGCAGCGGGACGACGATCATGACCGGCACCACTTCCATCAGCCGGTGATGCGATCTTTCGCCATCAGACCGGTATAGACCAGAATCAGGGCCAGAAGGAGTGCCGCCACGTTCAGCGTGGTGCGGTTAACGCTCTTAATCATACGAATAGCCATTTCGGAAAAAGATAACTATCAGTCCGATAGTGTTAAAAAACAATCCTGCGGGCAAAATGACGTTACTCCGTTTTCCACTTTCTCTTTTGTAGCAATCTTCCGGTTATATTCGAGTGTTGGTAAAGTGAACAACCGATACGGATGAGCAAGCAGAAGGGCATGCAGGGTGAGCGGGATCATTGATTATCAAATCGAAAATACAGCTTTGCGGAAGCCGCTGAAACACCACGCCTGACACAGCAGTGGGCGGATGTGGCGCAAGAGTGTTTGCAAGTCCGCGCCGGAGCGGAAGAACGGTTACGCATTGCATTGCTGAATGTGGACTACGTGACCAGCTTTGAGCTCCCTTTCCGGTTATTGCTGATCCGCGCGCCGCAGCTGATCGCCAGCGTGCGGGATGAACTGCAAATCAACCAGAAAAACGTCATTTTCAATGGCAAGCGCTTTGGCTGCGTCTACAGCCTGAAAAACAATTTGAGCGACATCCCCGACGCTTTTCAGTACCGCCTGTCGACCCGCATCCGGCGGGTTGATCCGACCGGAACGGCGGCGACGCCTTACCAGCAAATCGCCAAAGAGGTGCGCGCCCCGCGAGAACGCCTGAAGCTGGCGCTGGAGCAGGGCTTGCAGGTCACCGCACTTGATGCGTTGTTCTGGTTTGGCAGCCAGCGTATTGCCGCTGATATTCAGCGACTCAGAAAGGCCGGTGTGCGAATCGCCACAGCCAGAAACAGAGGTGTCCGATAATCTGACCGGCACAACCCGCAAAGTTCCGGTTTACCGGAGAGAAGAAGGGTGAGTGAGTTTGTGGCGAATAAGCGCCTCAAGAATACGGGGATTTTTAATCCCCGTATTTCCCAGACTCTGATTGGCTGGGCTTGATGAGTAAAATTCCCGTACTGTCTTCAGCAACAGACTCAATAGGTCAGATGCGCTGTGATGTGGCTATGCGAAATACAATTTCGCTAATTATTCACATAAGCCTAGTGAGTGATGTCTTTTTGGACACCAGAAAACTATTCACTTCGCTTATAGAACACTCAGTACTGGAGGCATCGCTTTGGGTGATAACTTCATAGCGACTGCCTGATTTATCATGGAAGACAAAGTGATAAACTTGGGTGTAAAGATCTTTTCCTTTTTTTCTGATGCCAGTTGTTTGACCTCTGTTTTCGATTCATCCAGATTTGCGATGTCAACGATGCCAGCATTCTTCATCCAGTGGCTTCAGCCATATTCATTGGCCATGAATGACAGTCGGGAGAGGCGGCCATGGTAGAAAAAGGTAATATAGCCAACAGGCTTATGATGTATTTGTTCATTTTACAACCTCAAGTGACTTATCTCCGCTGCTCCAGATTTTCTGGCGAATAAACAGCGGCAGAATGATACAACCATTAGAAGCCGTACCGGGATGCTTTACGCTATCACCATGAATCAGGAAGCCAGAGCGCCCATACATGGTATTTTCAGCATTTGGATGCAACCGAAGCGAGTACGCTCCGGTATGAGGGTGATGAAAGGGGTGACCTGTAATTGAATATTTACCTTTTGGCAGAGGACCCATGTTAGGCGTTCCTTCCATCTGTGCATTGTTTTTCCCCGCGCCCTTTCCTGCGTATCCCTTGCCTATTAATTTACCATTGTGGCTTAAATTACCGGTGCTTTGCTCATACACCCACGTCATACATAATCCTTCATTGTGATTCAAACGCTGCAGCAAGCTGGTATTTCTACCAAAATCTATTGCTTCTTATGTTTCGAATTTTTGGGTACCGAGGATGAACCTATATAAAGACATTTCGGAGTAATCCGGCGGGATATTAACCTCCGCTGGTTTGGAGTTATTTTCCCGAGTTCCTCCGAGTTTAATTTCCGTAGGTGCAGAAAGAAGCAAGAATGGCATGCAGTTGTTGCCTGACCATGACTGTTAAGCTGTGTGCTGGCGAATAGCGATAGCCTGAGGAGACGCTGTAGATGAATGTGTTGAACAGCGTGCTTGCCGCGTTGGCCCCGAAGGGGTGAGCCGCTTGCGGCGAATAATCGAACGAAGTTCGATGAAGAGTCCGGAAACAGAGGGCAAAAACCCGCCTTTTGGGCGGGTTCTTTAAATAGTGGTGCCCGGACTCGGAATCGAACCAAGGACACGGGGATTTTCAATCCCCTGCTCTACCGACTGAGCTATCCGGGCAACGGGGCGCATTAAACCTTAATCGTCTTAAGGCGTCAACCTTATTTCTTTAAATGCTAACCGGTTGCTCAACTTTGCGGCAATCTGTGCGATTCTGCGGCGTAAAACGGGAATTGCACAAATCTTCCAGACTTTTATTGACCGGCGAGGAATGCTAAAAAACCTGAAGGCGTTCCGGAGGCTCTATGGCTAATGACTGGCTGGAACTGCGGCAGCATGCAGACACCGGCATTGAAACAATTCGCGCTCACTTTGAAGGGCACGCATACGATCCGCACTGGCACGATAGCTACCCTCGGGTGGGGGATCACGTTGGCGGGCACTCAGCAGTTCTCATTGCCGCCGCGAGCGTCATCGCAGCAGGCCGGGCGACGCATTTTTACTGGAACCGGGCGAGATCCACGATGGCGATGCGCCCGTTGCCGGCGGTTTTACCTACTTGACCTTTTATCTTGATGAACACTGGCTCAGCGATACGTTACGCGGCCTGTATGAGTCGGTGCCGTCCAGCTATTCACTCCATTTTTCTCATACTATCGCCCGCGAACCGCTGCTGATCGGTGCGATTGCGCAGACCTTTACGCGCGCTGCACCGCGAAGAGATGCGTATTGTCCAGCAAAGCGCCATGGATACGCTGCTTAGCCAGCTGACGCACCATTGCCAGTGGCATAAACGACTGCCTTCGCAGGTGCAAAGCGCGGCGATAGCCCACCGCGCCCGTGATTATCTTCATGCGCACATTGGTGACAATATTGGGTTGTCGGACTCGGCGCGGGAAACTGGCACCGATCGCTTTACGCTGACGCGCTGTTTTAAGCGCGAATTCCACTAAGTCCGCATGCGGCTGATTCAGCTTCGCCTTGCCACGGCGCGCGCGCAACTGGCGCAGGGCGCACAACCGGCCAGCGTTGCCGCCGCATTAGGTTTTGCCGATCAGAGCCATCTCGGGCGCTGGTTTCAGCGGGCTTATCGCCTGTCACCCGCGCATTACCGCAGGTTGTGCACAAATCTTCCAGACGATACGGAAAAATAACGCCACAGTCTGAGGCTCATGACTAAGGAGCCCGATGGTGAATCTGCTGCATAACTCTTTGCCGTTCTTACTCTTCGCGTTTGTCGCCTCGATTACGCCGGGGCCGACAAATATCCTGATCCTCGCCAGTAGCCAGCGCTTTGGCGTTAAAGCGACGCTGCCCGCAGTGGTGGGCGCGTGTGTGGCGGCGAGCCTGATCGTTTTTATCTCCGGCGCGGGTGCCGGGGAGATCCTACGGGATTACCCGCTGGTACGTCAGATGATGAGCTGGGCGGGCGCGTTGTGGCTAAGCTGGATGAGCTGGCAACTCTTTTCTGCTCCCGCCACAGATTTACAGGGCGAAGCACAGCGCCCCTTCAGCAGTCGCGCGGCGGCCATGTTGCAGTTAATCAACCCTAAAACCCTCGGATGATGGCGCTGGCGGTGGTGAGTCTGTTTGCTCCGCACAGCGGTCAACCGCTGTGCGAGGTATCGCTGCTGTCGCTGTGGTTTTTACTGATCTCCCTGATTTGCCTGAGCGCATGGACGCTGTTGGGCAAAGCGGCCAACCGGGTCTGTTTCGCACGGCGACATCCCTTGTCTGGTTTCAGCGCGGGATGGCGCTCTGTTTACTAGCCTCCGCACGGGCGGGACTGTTTGGCGTTTAAGTCAGCGCGCCACCGGCGGCAGCGGGCGAAACGCAAAATATCTTCCGCCAGCCGCTGCGCGTATCGACATCGGCTTTGGCTGCGGTTCACCAGCATCCGGCTCAGGCAGCCTTCCAGCACCAGCTCCATCTGCTTCGCCACCATCGCCGGATCGTCCACTTCCAGCCGGGTCAGCAATTCGTGTGTGAAGTCGTGGGCGTCGCGTTTTGCTGATCCGCCAGTTGGTGGATGGGATGACTGGATCGGGAAAGAAGGTGCAAGCGGCGATGAACAGACAGCCGGGATAGCGGTTATTGCTGACGCACTCGGTCAGCGCACCGTAGCGTGCAAGGAGCTTCTGTTCACTGCTCAGTTCTTCATTCAGCAATAGCTGCCTGCGCCAGATATCCACCTGCTGGCTCCAGATAGCGCAGGGCGTCATACAGCAGGGCTTCTTTATCCGGCCAGAAACGGCGGAACTCATCAATGGGGTAATCAATGCGTTCGGCGACCATCTCCAGCGTGGTGTCTGCAATCCCTTTTAATTCAAGCAACTGTAAAGTTTGGCTCAAAACGTCTTCGCGTTGCACGGTGATGTCCTCCGTTATGTGAAGCGTATTCCCCCAACCAAGTGTTGTTTACGGGGCTTGATTGCGCAAATGTGAGGCAAAGGCGGCGGCGTCCATAAATCCGGTTACTCTGGCCGCAGGCTGCTCTTGCCCTCGGGTATCAAAAAACAGGATCGTCGGCAGGCCGAGCACGTTCAGGTGCTGCAGCAGCGCCGCATCCCCGGCGTTATTGGCGGTGACGTCCGCCTGCAATAACAGCGTATTTTTTAGCGCTGCCTGTACCTGCGGATCGCTAAAGGTGTACTTCTCAAACTCTTTGCAGGCCACGCACCACTCAGCATAGAGATCCAGCATCACAGGGCGACCCCACGGCCTGCGCCAGTGCACTGGTTCAATTCGTCCACGGTTTTCACTGTTGTAAATGCCAGCGGTGCGTGCGTCTGTGCGGTTGGTGCACCGAAGACCCAATCTTGTAGCGGGCGAGCACACACCAGCGCTGCGCCGAGCAGGGCAATTTGCAGCACGCGTACAATGGGGCGCTTTGCGCTGAGGCTGGTGATAAACGCCCGGTGTGAAAAACGCGATGCCTAACAGCGCCCACATGCGTAGTCCCCAGATATCGCCAAGCACGCGCTCCAGCAGGAACACGGGCAGGGCGAGGATCACAAAGCCGAAGGCGATTTTGACCTGCTCCATCCACGGCCCGCTTTTCGGCAGCAGCCGGTTACCGAACACGGTGACCAGTATCAGCGGCAGCCCCATACCCAGCGCATAGAGATAGAGCGTACCGCCGCCGAGCCACAGGTTGCCGCTCTGGGCGATGTACAGCAGGATGGCGCTCAGCGGCGCGGTGGTGCAGGGAGAGCAAATCAGCCCGGCAATCGTACCCATGGCGAACACGCCGCCCATCGATCCGCCTTGCTGCTGGTTACTCCACAGCGTCAGGCGGGTTTGCAGAGCAGAGGGAAGTTGCAGCGTAAACAGGCCAAACATGGAGAGCGCCAGCAGACTAAATAGCGCGGAGAGGCCGATCAGCACATACGGATGCTGTAATGCGGCTGGAACGATAACCCAGCGGCCGCAACCACCAGCCCCAGCGCGGTGTACGTGAGCGCCATCCCCACTGGACGTAGATGAATGCCAGCAGTAACGCACGCGGTGTGGCGAGACGTTGCTTGCCGCCGAGCACGATGCCGGAAATCAGTGGATACATAGGCAATACGCAGGGGGGTAAAGGCAATGCCGATGCCGATCAGCAGCGCCCAGAGTGCGGAGAAGGGCAGTGCATTTCCTCACCCCGGCCCTCTCCCCGAGGGAGAGCCGTTCCGGATGCGGCAGGGGGGAATAGCCGTTCCGGATGCGGCAGGGGGGAATAGCCGTTCCGGATGCGGCAGGGGGGAATAGCCGTTCCGGATGTGGCAGGGGGGAATAGCCGTTCCGGATGTGGCAGGGGGGAATAGCCGTTCCGGAAGCGGTAGTGGGAACAGCGGTCCCGGAAGCGCCGGGGGCAACAGAAGTGGTGTCGCTGGTCGTTGCCACCACGTCCATCAGCGGCACGACTTTGGTTTCCGGTGGGTAGCAGAACCCGGCATCGGCGCAGCCCGGTAAGTGACGGTCAGCGTTGCGCCTTTCGCCGCCTGAGTCACCTTAAGCGGCACGCTCAGTTGCTGGCGGTAGATGTCTGTTTTGCCGTAAAACTCATCTTCGTGCATCTCCCCTTGCGGTAGCGAGAAGGGGGCCGATACTCGCCTGTGCAGGCGTAACGCGAATCTGCTGGCGATAAAGGTAGTAGCCTTTTTCACCTGCCAGTTGAGGGTCAAATCATGCTGATGTTGCTGAAAATCGAAAACAAAGGCCTGATCGGCAGGCACAAAGTCAGAGCGGCCGGGCGCGTCAAATAATCCGGCAAGGCGGATGTGCTGCACAACAGCAGGATCAGCGTAAGGATGCGTTGAGCCATGAGAGGTAGTCGTAATCTCCGTGGGTAACGGGTAAAGCCAGTAATTCCGGGGTCTGATACGGGTGGTGCGATTTTATACAGGCGAAGAGATCTTCGAGATGGGCGACGTCGGTTTTCAGCAATAGCTGAACTTCGTACTCTTGCTCCAGCTTGCCTTCCCAGTAATAGAGCGAAGTGGCGCCCGGCAAAATGGTGACGCAGGCAGCGAGTTTATCCGCCAGCGCTTTTGCCGCCAGATCCTGGGCGGTGGCTTCATCCGGGGCGGTGCAGAGTACAACAACGGCGTCAGGCGTGTTCATCGTCAACCTCGTAGCAGCGAAAACATCGACTATACCACGCGAAGACGGATCGGGCCGCCGGCGGCCGATTTTAAACACTTTACAACAGGATACCGCCGAACACGAAGCCCGAGGATCACGCACAGCGCAATGGCGATCACGCCGGGTATCAGAAACGCGTGGTTAAAGACAAACTTACCAATCCGCGTTGAACCGGTGTCGTCCATTTCGACTGCTGCCAGCAGGGTCGGGTAGGTCGGCAGCACGAACAGTGCAGAAACCGCTGCAAACGAGGCAATCGCGGTAAGCGGCGTAACGCCGAGCAGCAGAGCGGCAGGCATCAGGGCTTTGGTGGTTGCCGCCTGCGAGTAGAGCAGGGTCGCGGCGAAGAACAGCACCACCGCCAGCAGCCACGGGTAGCTGTGCAGCAGGTCGCCCGCCACCATCTGGATATCTTCAATGTGATGTTTTACAAAGGTGTCGCCCAGCCGGGGCGACGCCGAGCACACTAGACGCAGGCGCTCATCCCGGATTTAAAGGTCCCGGCGTTGAGGATCTCTCCGGTGTCGATTTTGCAGGTCAGGCAGATAAGCGTCGCGATAGTCAGCATAAAGACCACAATCGCTTCGTTACGCGGCAGCACCGGGTTGGCTATCAAGCCGACGGTGGGGCTGATGGCCGTGGCGTACAGCATTACCGCAATAATGCCGATCAGAAACAGCAGCACCGAGCGTTTGGCATGCGGTTTCAGCGCGAAGACGGCTGCCGCGCAGTTTCACTTCTCCCTTCGCCAGACGCCCCTCACGGTAAATCGGGTCGTCTTTCAGTTCGCAGCCAAGGAAGTTACACACCACGGCAGTGATCATCACGGCAATCAGCGTGACCGGAATACAGATCGCCAGCAATGTCAGGTAGCTCACTCCCGAGCGGCTCCGAGGATCCCCGGCGAAAAAGACCACCGCGGCGGAAATGGGCGACGCGGTAATGGCGATTTGCGAGGCCACCACGGCAATGGACAGCGGGCGGGATGGGCGAATGCCTTGCTCTTTCGCCACTTCCGTTATCACCGGTAGCGTGGAGAATGCGGTATGCCCGGTACCGGCGAGAATGGTCATAAACCCGAGGTCACCAGCGGGGCGAGAAAGGTAATGTATTTCGGGTGGCGGCGTAACATGCGTTCCGCCAGACTGACCAGATAATCCATCCCTCCTGCGACTTGCATGGCGGCGATAGCGGCGATGACCGCCATAATGATTTCAATAACGTCGAACGGTATTGCGCCGGGTTTGATTTGAAAAAGAGCGTCAGTATGAGCACCCCGAAACCACCGGCAAAACCAATGCCGATGCCGCCGAGTCTGGCACCAAGGTAGATGGCGATCAGGACGAGGACAAGTTCTGCAGCAAACATAGTTGGCTTCCTTGTTTAACTAAGTGATATCGAATTGTTATAGTTTAGTAACCATCCAAAGAAAAAAGGCACACCGTTCAGGGCGTGCCTTTTGACTGTTTAGCCGTAGGGGTTACTGTTCACTTTCATCGGTATAACGTTTCGCTTTGTAGGCCGGGTGCATCAGGTTCTGCGCCGAGAAGATGTCATCCAGTTCGGCTTCCGTCAGCAAGCCGCGCTCCAGCACCACTTCCCGGACGCTCTTGCCCGTTTCGGCGCAAATCTTGCCGACGATATCGCCGTTGTGATGGCCGATAAACGGGTTGAGATAAGTGACGATGCCGATGGAGTTGTAAACGTAGCCTTCGCACACTGCTTTGTTGGCGGTAATGCCGTTAATGCATTTTCCAGCAGGTTGTAGCAGGCATTGGTCAGGATATGAATCGACTCAAACATCGCACCGGCCGATCACCGGTTCCATCACGTTGAGCTGTAACTGACCCGCTTCGGAGGCCATGGTGACGGTGATATCGTTGCCGATAACTTTAAAGCACACTTGGTTCACCACTTCCGGCACCACCGGGTTTACTTTGGCTGGCATGATGGAGGAACCCGCCTGCAACTCCGGCAGGTTGATTTCATTCAGCCCGGCGCGTGGGCCGGAAGAGAGCAGACGCAGGTCATTACAGATTTTGGAGAGTTTGACCGCCAGACGTTTCAGCGAGCTGTGCACCATCACATATGCGCCGCAGTCAGACGTTGCTTCAATCAGGTCTTCCGCAGGGACTACCGGCAGGTTGCTGACTTCCGCCAGTTTCTGCACCGCCAGTTGCTGGTAGCCATCCGGCGTGTTGAGACGCGTACCGATCGCGGTCGCGCCGAGGTTCACTTCCAGCAGCAGCTCGGATGTCCGCAGCAGGTTTTTGGTTTCTTCATTCAGCAGCACGTTGAAGGCATGGAACTCCTGACCGAGCGTCATCGGAACGGCGTCCTGCAACTGTGTGCGGCCCATTTTCAGGATGTCCTCGGAACTCAACGGCTTTATTCTCGAAGCCTTCGCCCAGTTGTTTAATGGCATCAACCAGTTTGACGATAGAGGCATAGACCGCAATACGGAAGCCGGTCGGGTAGGCGTCGTTGGTGGACTGGCATTTGTTCACATGATCATTCGGGTTCAGGAACTGGTATTCGCCTTTCTGGTGGCCCATCAGCTCCGAGGCCAATGTTGGCCAGCACCTCGTTGGTGTTCATGTTCACGGAGGTTCCTGCGCCGCCCTGATAGACGTCTACCGGGAACTGATCCATGCATTTGCCGTTGTTCAGGATCTCATCACATGCGGCAACGATTGTGTTCGCGATACTTTTAGGGATGGTTTGCAGCTCTTTGTTCGCCAGCGCCGCCGCTTTCTTCACCATTACCATGCCACGTACAAACTCAGGTATGTCGCTGATTTTGCTGTTGCTGATGTAAAAGTTTTCAATCGCTCTCAGAGTATGCACGCCGTAGTAGGCATCCGCCGGCACTTCCACAGTACCTAACAAATCTTCTTCGATACGAATGTTGTTTAACATGTGAACCTTCTTTTCAAGCTACGAATGAATACACCAAACACACAGTATTAATGTGGTTATGTGTCTTTTCCGACCGACGATTATCCCCATAATCGGCCAGATACCCGGAATGATATGCTGATGATAGCGAAATGCCGTAATCTTGATCACTTATTATATTCGCCGTTGCATCATAATTATTAATATGTGAAATGAGTCACCGCTTCGTGACAGACAGAAAATTTTCATCCGCCGGGAAATTGAATTTTCCGCATTCGCCACCATCTCAGTAACCATGCGATTCGCAAACTCATTCAGACAGCCGCCACAGGGCGTCTGTCCGCCGACAGGAGAAGCCAGTGCGCTGGATACCGTTTATTGCCATTTTTTTATATGTTTATATTGAGATTTCGATTTTTATTCCAGGTCGCGCATGTCTTTGGCGTTCTGATGACGCTGATTCTGGTGATCTTTACCTCGGTGATCGGCATGTCGCTGGTGCGTAACCGGGCTTCAAGAACTTTATGCTGATGCAGCAGAAAATGGCGGCGGGTGAAAGCCCGGCGGCAGAGATGATCAAAAGCGTGTCGCTGATTATCGCGGGTCTGTTGCTGGTGCTGCCGAGGGTTCTTTACCGATTTCCTTGGCCTGTTGCTCCTGCTGCCGCCGGTACAAAAGCACCTGACGCTGAAACTGATGCCGCATTTGCGTTTTTCGCGCATGCACCGGTGGTGGTTTTGGGACGGGAAGCGGCGGTGGAGAGACCTTCGAAGGGGAGTATCAGCGTAAAGACGATCAGCGCGATCGTCTGGATAATAAAGACGACCGCTAAACAGGATGCCCGGCGATGCCGGGCTTGTTTTATGAGTGAACGGAGGGGGGAGGGGCGATCCGACGTTTGGGTAAAAGAGCCATAGCGCGGCGAACATAAATACCGCATAGAGACTTTTCCAGCCGGGAACCACCAGTAACAGTAAACACAGCACGCTACCCACGATCGCCAGCGCTTTGTAGCGCCCCTTCCAGCAACCGACAACCCGCCAGCATACACAGCAGATAGATAGTGATGAAAATCCCGTTCGCGTAGATGATCAGCGTATCGAGATTAATGCTGAATGCGTAAATCGCGAGGGTGCAGAAGATGCAACAGAGGATCACCGCGCTTAACGCATGTTGCGGTAGCTGTCGCCCGGAGAGGCGCGCCAGCGCGCTATCCGGCTTGTACATTGCCTGTGACCACACCAGCCGGGCGAAGCTCTGAATGTAAATATTCAGGCTGGCAAAGCAGGCCAGATAACCAATGATGCAGGCGATCCACAACGCCTGCTTGCCGAACAGTTCGACCACAATCACCGGTAATGACGCCGCCGCGCCCTGATCGCGCCACAGGTCAAAGTGCAGCACCACCACGGTACAACCCCAGTACACCGACCCCGCCAATAGCAGGCCTATCATTAACGCACGGGGAAAATCGCGTTCCGGGTTTTTGAACTCTGAGGCCGGGGTGGGCGAAAGCCTCCAGCCCAACGAAGCACCAGAACATGACCGCCAGCGATGAGGACATCTCCGACACCGATACCTGCGGTAACGGCGGGAAGGCAATGTCCGCGAAGTGAATACCGCCGCGCAACCAGATAGCGACAATCAGCGCAACAATCAGCAACGCAATGATCGATTGCAGATTGGCGCTGGAACCATGCCGCGCGTGCCTAAAAAACCAAATCAGCGCCAGCGTGCCCAACTCTGTCATCAGCAACTGCGATCCTTGCCAGCCAAACATGCCCTGCCAGAAGCCAGCGGCAATATGCAATGCGGCCGGTAACCCTACCGGGATCACCGAGAGAAACAGCCAACCCGTTACCCGTTCCAGACGCGGACCAAACGCCATGCCGACAAAGTGCGCGACCCCGCCTGCGCTGGGAAAGTGACGACCCAGCACGGCAAAAACAATCGCCACCGGAAATACCAGCGCTATCAGCAACGGCCATGCCCATAAACTACTGTTACCTGCAGCCACGGCGGCTAACGCCGGTACCGCAAAAACGCCGGTGCCAAGTAAGGAGGTGGAAAGCAATCCGATGCCCTGAGCCAGCCCCAGCTCTTGTTTTAATCCGCCCATTGTCCCTGCATCAACCTCTGTCTGACTGACCTCAAGAGAAGGGATGTTATCACAATCGGTTTTCCTTATGGCTGGACCAGCAGTGCTGCTATTTTCCGCACTTTTGCGCATTAACGCACTTTCGTAAATTTTTTTGTTCTTCCCCCTTGAAGGGGGAAAAATCGACCCCCATCTCTCAGGTCACCAGCCGGAGATCCCTGTGCGGACCGGCGTCATCCATAACTGATAAAGACTTCCTCAAAGGAGAGCTATCAATGAGTATTCGTCCGTTACATGATCGTGATCGTCAAACGTAAAGAAGTTGAATCCAAATCCGCTGGCGGCATCGTTCTGACCGGTTCTGCAGCAGGCAAATCAACGCGTGGCGAAATCATCGCTGTCGGTAAGGGTCGCATCACGGAAAACGGTACGGTGCAACCGCTGGACGTTAAAGTGGGCGATATCGTGATTTTCAACGATGGCTACGGTGTTAAAGCCGAGAAGATCGACAACGAAGAAGTGCTGATCATGTCCGAAAGCGACATTCTGGCAATTGTTGAAGCGTAATTTCACGCGCGAAACTGAACGAATTTAAGGAAAGAGAAAATGGCAGCTAAAGACGTAAAATTCGGTAACGACGCCCGTGTAAAAATGCTGCGCGGCGTGAACGTTCTGGCAGATGCAGTGAAAGTTACCCTCGGTCCGAAAGGCCGTAACGTGGTTCTGGATAAATCTTTCGGTGCACCGACCATCACCAAAGATGGTGTTTCCGTAGCGCGTGAAATCGAACTGGAAGACAAGTTCGAAAACATGGGTGCGCAGATGGTGAAAGAAGTGGCCTCCAAAGCGAACGACGCGGCAGGCGACGGTACCACCACCGC
This sequence comes from Enterobacter sp. EA-1, assembly GCA_002886105.1. Classification (GTDB taxonomy): domain Bacteria; phylum Pseudomonadota; class Gammaproteobacteria; order Enterobacterales; family Enterobacteriaceae. The sequence goes on along the minus strand of CP025776.1, from coordinate 4,687,738 downwards.
AACCGTACTGGCGCAGTCCATCATCACTGAAGGCCTGAAAGCTGTTGCTGCGGGCATGAACCCGATGGATCTGAAACGTGGTATCGACAAAGCTGTCGCGGCTGCGGTTGAAGAACTGAAAGCGCTGTCTGTACCGTGCTCTGACTCCAAAGCCATTGCTCAGGTTGGTACCATCTCCGCGAACTCCGATGAAACCGTCGGTAAACTGATCGCGGAAGCGATGGACAAAGTCGGTAAAGAAGGCGTGATCACCGTTGAAGACGGCACCGGTCTGCAGGACGAGCTGGACGTGGTTGAAGGTATGCAGTTTGACCGCGGTTACCTGTCTCCTTACTTCATCAACAAGCCGGAAACTGGCGCTGTAGAACTGGAGAGCCCGTTCATCCTGCTGGCTGACAAAAAGTGTCCAACATCCGTGAAATGCTGCCGGTTCTGGAAGCTGTTGCGAAAGCCGGCAAACCGCTGGTTATTATCGCTGAAGACGTGGAAGGCGAAGCGCTGGCTACCCTGGTGGTTAACACCATGCGTGGCATCGTGAAAGTGGCTGCGGTGAAAGCGCACGGCTTCGGCGACCGTCGTAAAGCCATGCTGCAGGACATCGCAACCCTGACCGGTGGTACCGTGATTTCTGAAGAAATCGGTATGGAACTGGAAAAAGCAACCTGGAAGACTCGGGTCAGGCTAAACGCGTTGTGATCAACAAAGACACCACCACCATCATCGATGGCGTGGGTGAAGAAACCGCTATCGGGCCGTGTAACTCAGATCCGTCAGCAGATCGAAGAAGCGACCTCTGATTACGACCGTGAAAAACTGCAGGAGCGCGTAGCGAAACTGGCAGGCGGCGTTGCGGTTATCAAAGTCGGTGCTGCTACCGAAGTTGAAATGAAAGAGAAAAAAAGCCCGCGTTGAAGATGCCCTGCACGCGACCCGTGCTGCGGTAGAAGAAGGCGTGGTTGCTGGCGGTGGCGTTGCGCTGATCCGCGTAGCAAGCAAAATCGCTGACCTGAAAGGCCAGAACGAAGACCAGAACGTGGGTATCAAGTTGCGCTGCGCGCAATGGAAGCTCCGCTGCGTCAGATCGTGCTGAACTGCGGTGAAGAGCCGTCTGTTGTGGCTAACACTGTGAAAGGCGGTGACGGTAACTACGGTTACAACGCAGCGACCGAAGAGTACGGCAACATGATCGACATGGGTATCCTCGGATCCGACTAAAGTGACTCGTTCTGCTCTGCAGTACGCGGCATCTGTAGCCGGTCTGATGATCACCACCGAGTGCATGGTGACTGACCTGCCGAAAGGCGACGCGCCGGACTTAGGTGCTGCTGGCGGTATGGGCGGCATGGGCGGTATGGGCGGCATGATGTAATTGCTGCCGGACACATGCGCAGGGTTTACTCTGCCGTGAGTTCAACAAAAAGAGCGGGCTTATCCCCGCTCTTTTTTTATCTTTCGTTCCACATCACTCCTGTCTGCGATGGATTGCGTTAATCACGGAGACGCTGTCGGGGCATCGGTTTTTTGCGCCACAGCCAGCGGAGTGGGCTGACACTCGACAACCCTGTCTTCAATCAGCTTCATATATTTCATCTTTTCGGCGGAAGAGAGCGCCCGCAGCGTGTTGTTACCCTCAAGGGAGAAGATTTCACACTGTTTCATCTCCTTCATTTGCCAGCAAACGGCGGTGAAGCGCTCGCTCTCCTCCTGACGTTGCCACAGACTGATGAGTAACGAAATAAGGAGCAGGGCCGGAAGCGATACCCGCGCGATCTGTTTATAGCGTGGTGGTGTCTCATCACGCTTATCCGGTTTACTGGTTTTATTTTCCTCCGCCTCGCGCACAATATGTACTTCAGCGTTAAACATAAAACCGGTTTTAGGAATGGTTTTAATCAGTTGAGGGCCTGCGCCAAAATCGGTGAATATTCGTCGTAACAGCGAGATGTACTGATTCAGTGTGTTATTTGACGAGTGCAATCCATATGCTTCCCAAACTGCTTGAAAAACAGCATCCCGGGTTATGACTTCTCCCCGGTGTTCAATTAAATAAGTCAGTAATCGGCTGTTGGTGAGCGTTAAATGTTTTTTCGTTTTCAGTGTCGATGTGCCATATCGCGCCGTCGGCAGGTCTGAAATAAATGTCCTTATCAATAATAAATTGCATAAGAATACCTTGCGTAACTATCCTTGCCAGTGTTAATGAACCGAGTTAACGTAAAGTTGTTAGAAAGTCGTGTAACCATGCGCTTTATAACGACATCTGTTATGCTTCTCAGTAAATTTCTCTTTTACTTATCTGCCTGATAAAAGAGTGATAGTGCATCATATTGTCCAGTGGGCATTTATTGTCAATAAGTTAATGTTTTTTCTTGTTGAGTGACTGAATGGAAGACATTAATACGCTTTGTTTCTGTTATATAAATTGGTTTTTAATTATTTATTGTTTTATATTAATTGGCGTTTCCTTTTATTTTATTGTGAGTTGTAGTGAATTGTGTTGTTTATTGATTTTGTTTTGATATAAGTATCTGATGTTAATGACCTTCTCTTACTATTGAAATCCATGAGTCTTCATTGGAAATCAGGCGCTGTTAATTTCTGTTACGGCAGAATATCAATGGTTCTGGTCTGGTGTTTACCCCACGATTCAATTTTAAGGGAAAGAGTAATATGAAATATTTACATGCCATTGTATTAAGCATCGGATGCCGAGGTCATGCTGTCTGCCTGCTCAACGAATGTGGCTAAAAATAATTCCCCGATGACACCAACAGTAAGCAATAACATAATAAAAGCAGGCGCCGACACAGTTGCGGTGAAAAAGCAGCCTTCTTCGATGGTATTGTTATCGCCTCAACCAATAACTCGTGTATTGACCAATTTAATTTTATTCGTGGTAATAATACTGATGCCTATCAACGCTACTCCTCTGATTATGCGAAAATCGGTGAGGGTTATCGCTTTTTAAACGTGAATAAAAACATTATGGGCAAGGAAGCGAAGGACGTTTATACCCTGCAACTTGATGTGAAACTGGACACGCTATGTGCAAAAGTGCACTACACCAGTTATCAAATCGTTAAAGAGAAAATGAAAAATCTCGCCAGCATTTAATGAATAAATCACCAATCTTTGCGAGCAGCCATAAGTCATGCGGTGCGTTATTCTTTTTTGCGGTGATGTAATGATAACGATAATTCGACTATCCGGATGGAAACGGGGCGTAACCTCGGGAATAATATTTCTTCAGTTCTTGAGCACATTATTATTAACCCTAACGCCCGGCGTTCGGGCGAGTGAATATCAGGATTACCAGACCATGAGTGAAACCATGGCGGGTTTGCAAAACCTGATTAACGAACAAGGAATACCTCCTCAACCCTCCCCACCTTCTGGCGCGGCAAACCGGGCAATTCTTTCTTCCACATTGCCCGCGTTGGGCGGTGAATCTGATGACGAACAGGTGCGCGCGAGCGTATCACCAGAACAGGATGTGGCCTCGAACCCTCGGCGCAGGTGGGGCAGTTATTTACCACGGGTGATATTCGTGAATCGTCGTTTGGGCTGGCGCGCAGCCCTGGGGGGAAGGGCTAATTAATCAGCAGGTTAGCGACTGGTTGGGACAAAAGGGACGGTGCAGGCTTCGCTGGGAACCAACCGCATGATGACCGGCGATCTGTTGCCCCTCGGGTGGAGACGGATCATCATCTGTTATTTAGTCAGCTTGGTCTGCATAGCAATCAGGATCGCAATATCGCTAATTTCGGTGTGGGCTATCGCCATTACCGTCATGACTGGATGTTCGGCGTGAATACCTTTTATGACTACGATTACACCGGCAAAAACGCCCGTCTGGGGGCTGGGGGGGGAGGTCGGGACCGGTTATGAAGCTCGGCGTGAATGCGTATTACCCCTTACAGCGTGGCATCCCTCTTCGCTCGATTCGATGAACATGTACGATGAGCGGCCCGCAAAAGGCGTCGATATGCGGCTTGAAGGCTGGCTACCATCGCTACCGCAGTTGGGGGCAAAAGTGAAATATGAACGCTATTTTGGCAAGCATATCGCGCTCAGGTCTGGTGGGGGCTCAGTCATCTAAAAAGATGATGCCCGGTGTGCGTTGACGTTAGGTCTGAGCTATATGCCCTTTCCATTGGTGACGTTCTCCGGCGAGCGTTCAGTGGGGGATAATAGGGATACCCGGCTGGATCTTGCTCTGAATTACCGTTTGGGTGTGCCGCTCTGGCGGCAACTTGAGTCTGCCGGCGTTGATTTTCAGCGCAGCCTGTCAGGCAGCAAATATTCGTTGGTGGATCGCAACAACGATATTGTTATGCAGTACCGTAAGCAGACGCTTATCGGCATCTCTTTACCCCGGCAACTGATTGCGGAAGCGGGCGCGATACTGCGTATTCCTGTGACGGTGACGCAAGCCAAATATGGCGCGCGCATTGGAGTGGAGCGCATCGGCTAATTTTACCGCCAATGGCGGTAGCTGGCGTCAACCTGCTGCGACGGAGCTGGAAGTGCAGGTTCCGGCTTATGTGTCCAACTTCAGCCGGGCGCTGAGCGCGCCGCAGGAGTATATCCTGACCGGGGTAGGCATTGATAAGAACGGCAACCGCGCCGCGCCCGCCAGCACAATTATCCGGGTCATGCCTTCCGGCGAAGTGATCCAACCGCTGGCTGTTCTGCACGGTGTGGCGCAACTAGCGGATAAACAACACGCGTTCTCTGTTCGTGCGCAGGTCGTTGATGAGCAGGGTCTCCCGCAGGCATCTCAACGTGTGACGTTCAATGTGTCACGGTTAACCGACAGTAGCGGCATTTCGGCGGCAACCCTGTTTGCCGACGGTATGGTCGATAACAATGCGCTGAGCGTGGAGACTGACAACCCGAGGATCGCCGTGGTTAATGTGCGCAGCGGTGTTGCCGGAGAAGGGCTGATTACGGCTTCGTTACGCAACGGTCATGCCCGTAAAGCTACCGTTTCGTTTATTGCCGATTCCACGACGGCCCGACTGTCGGATTTTGTCATTGTGACGGACAATGCGCTGGCAGATGGCGCACAAGCTAATGTGTTGCGCGCGACCGTTCGCGATCTTTATGGCAATCCGTTGGAAAACTACGCTGTTGATTTTTCTATTGATAATGACGCGGTCGCCCGGGCGGTAATACGGCCATGTCCGACAGGAACGGTGTGGCTACGCTGTTGCTGACCCATACGCGCGCGACCACCAGTACCGTCATTGCGCATGCCAATAACACTACCGTACGGTGAATTTTGTTGTCGATCGCTCCACGGCACGTTTTGCGCAAAGCAGCATTACTCAGGATGCCACAGCTAACGGAGTTGACAGCAATATCTTACGGGTTAACGTGGCGGATGCGCGTGGCAATCCCCTGCCGGGAGTGAGCATACAGTTTTCCCCTGAGCTGCCTGTGAATGTCACGCCTGCTCAGGTGATCACTGACGCACAGGGCGTTGCGCAGACATCACTGACAAGCCGCAGGGCAGGCCAGTTCGCTACCGTTGCGAAGATGGTTGAAACAGGCCAGACAGTACAACTGAACTCTCGCTTTGTTGCGGATCAAAACGCGATCCAACTCACCAATGAAAGCCTGATTATTGCGCCGGATAATGCCGTTGCGAACGGTCTGGCGCGCAATGGCGTTACCGTTATGGTTGTGGATGCCAACGACAATCCTCTTCCCGGTGTGGCGGTCGGTTTTAGTGTTAGCGCCGGGGCAACATTGGCGGCGATGTCGGATTTTACCGGCATGGATGGTAAAGCGCAGACTACGGTGGTGAGCGAGCGGGCTGGCGTTTATACGGTGTCAGCAACGGTGAACGGTAGCACGCTGAACAAAACGGCGGTTTTCGTTGCCGATGTGACGACGGCGCAAATCACCACTGCGAATCTGGTTGTGGAGAGTGAGGGGCGGCGGCAAATGGCATTGCCACCAACAGTGTGAGTGCGACCGTTACCGACGCGCATGGCAATGCGCTTGCGGGAATAGCCGTCGATTTTGCCGTTAGCACCGGTGCGACGTTAGCGGTTGTTCGCGGGATCAGCGATATAAACGGCAAAGCCATGGCAAAAGCGACCAGTCTGCATGCCGGGATCTATACGGTGACGGCGACTGTTGCCGGAACCTCTGCCAGCAAGACGATGCACTTTGTCGGCGATGTGGCGACGGCCTCGCTGGTCTCGGTCTATCTGGAGGGACTGACGTTGATAAAGTGGCCAATTCAACAGATGCTTTTACGTTTAAAGCCGTCGTTAAAGACGTTCACGATAATCCGGTCTCTGGCGCAACAGTGAAGTGGCGACACGATAACGGTGTGGCGGCAACCATCAGCAATCTGAGTGTGACGGACGCCGACGGAATTGCCAGCGCTATGCTCCAAAGCACACAGATGGAGGCGACGGCGATCAACGTTTCCGCATCGCTGGATGGCGTCACGCAACTCAATGCCGACAAGACCGTGAGTTTTAATACGCCGCTGGTGAATCTTAGCGGCGTATCCTCGCGCTCAAATCGGAATGGGGAAGTGCCGGGCAGGTGCTCCTTCCCGGCGTTGTGGTGAAGCTATTCAATGCAAAAGGCGATGCGCAACCGGTCTACTCGGCCACAACGAGCAGCAACGGCAGCTACCGACTTAATGTCAGGCCGGGAAGGTATTATGTTGAGGCGACGTCAAAGCGTATCTCGCGCAGAGTCTGACGCTGGATGTGCCCAATGTGGTGAGCTATGCCCTCGGATGTGACGTTAACGCACCGTCTGGAGGGGCATTGGCGCGTATCTCCTTGACTGGGATGCCACCCCCAGAAATCTGGACGCGCATATCGTGGTTCCTCCGCCGTCGACCAATCCCGGCGGGCAGCGGATTCATGTGTATAACGCAAGGCGCCCGCCAATGCAGACGCTTTTCTGAATCAGGATGTCGAAAAGGGGTATGGTCCTGAAATCATGATCATCAAGCGTATGCATCCGGGCGCATATTGTTATTCGGTCAATAACCACCGTCCGGATTTGGGGCCGTTAATGGTCGGGGCAAAAGTAAAAGTCGAGCTCCCGGATGGCAGAGCCTACACGGGCGGTGGAGAACGCATCCGGGGCACCGTCGGACCTGCTCTGGCATGTTTTTAAAATCAATGTCGATCAAAATGGCGACGCTGCAATACAGCCGGTCAACAAAATCGTCCCCGGTTCGACATTCAATTACGACGGATGTTAACCCCCATGTAACCCTACCGCTCGCGGTGGGGTTTCCATATTTTCCTGATTTGTGCGACCTGCGATGACGGCGTGTTTCTTTTGGTCATCTTTTAGTATAAGGTTTACACGGGCGACATGCGTCCAGCTCATTGATTATGGGGAATAACATGTACGTAAAACATTTAGCAGGGATCGTGGGTGCCGCGATACTGTTGGCCGGATGTAGCAGTAGCAACGATTTGAGCGCTGGCGGGCAGAGCGTGCGCTTTGTTGAAGAAGCGGCGCGCAGTGCCAGTATCTCGGCACCGCCACCGGCAAACAGAGCAACTGGCTTTCCGGGCAACACGGTGAAGAGGGGGTCCATGCGCGGTGCGGCAAATGCCCTGCGCAACCGGGCAGCAATGGGCGGCAACGTACTTTATAGCGTAAACAGTCCGACTCAGGGCTTTCTGTCCAGTTTTGTTCCGACCGCCAGTGAAATGAGCGGTCAGGTTTATAAATGCCCGAATTGATCTTATTTTTGTACTCCCGCCAGTGATGGCGGAGTTGCTCAGTTACTCTCGTCTCTGTTATTTTATTTATGATTTAAAATCCATGCCATTTATATTTCCGTTGCGTTAATAAATCCCCTGAATATAAATTATCGCGAAATATTGACCTGCATCGTTATATTATTCTCTTTGCGTTTTTTATAGCGTAAAGCGTAAAGCATTATCGCTGCGTGCCGATAGTCCCGACAGGATTCATTGCAAGATGGATTTTACGGCGTGTTATTTTAATTATGATGGCGTTGGGAGCTTGTCATGAATATTACAAAGCGATTGTTGCTTGCTTTTCGTTACTAATAGCCAGCCTGATTGGTACGAACCTCATTGCTATGATGTCGTTATCAGAAATAGGAAGTTCGCAAAAGTCTTCCGGAGAATACGTTACCCAGTCTCGATGAAATAAATGCTGAGATGCTGAAGGTGACGAGTGTCCGCGCTCAGCTCTTTTGCATGCCCTGACGGAGGATGCAACACAAATGGCGGAAATAAAACAGAATGCGTTGAAAATTTTCGATGAGTTGTACAGTATGCATCAACATTATACTCAGCAGCTTACCGTGGATCAGAAAGATCTCGACCAGTCTAAAAAAACACTTGCCGACCGCGGGAGAAATTCCGTGCGGTAATGGACAGCTATTTTAAATTATCTGAAGCGAACGATCGTATGGCTGCATCTAATGCTATGCGTAGTGGCGGTATGGTAGCGGATAATATTACGACCCTGATTAAGGACTTTTCCGATCAGGTCGCTTATAACACTGGTTAGTCGACGAGGCGCAAAATAAGAGTGACAGCTTAATTTCTCGTTCCATGGTGTTATCTATTTCTGCAACGTTGGCTGCGACAATATTATTGGGCCTGTTTGGCTTAATAACGGTGCTGAATATTCGACGCCGCCTGAATGAAATGAAAGATGGCATGGTGAATATCAGTGAAAACCCTGGATCTCAGTTATGCCATTCCCATTGGGCGTATGGACGAAATCGGCCGGGGCTGCCAATGCGTTTAATCAGTTGATAGGGCGCATGGCGGAGTCCCTGAAAATGGTGCGTTCTGCCTCCTCCTCCGTGAATACAGCAGCCAATGAGATAGCATTGGGTAACAACGAACTTTCCGCTCGCACGGAACAGCAATCGGCTGCGGTTGTTGAAACAGCCGCCAGCATGGAGGAGCTCAACTCCACGGTGAAACAGAATGCGAGCAACGCGCATCAGGCCAGCCAACTCTCTATTGCTGCTTCTCAGGCAGCAACACAGGGCGGCGAGGTGGTTAGCGCAACGGTTAATCGCATGAAAGACATTATCGGAAGCTCGAATAAAATTTCCGAAATCACCTCGGTGATCAACGGCATTGCTTTCCAGACGAATATCCGGCGCTTAATGCCGCGGTAGAGGCTGCAAGAGCGGGGGATCAGGGGAGAGGCTTTGCCGTTGTTGCGGGGAAGTCCGTTCGCTGGCCCAGCGCAGCGCGCAAGCGGCAAAAGAGATCGAAACCCTGATCAATGAGTCCGTTAACTACGTTGAAGACGGTGCCCGACAGGTTGATCTGGCAGGCGAAGCCATGAGTGGCATTGTGCATTCTGTTATGCAGGTAAAAGATCTGATGCAGGAAATTGCCGCAGCGTCAGACGAGCAGGACCGCGGGATCACGCAAATCGCTCAGGCGATGTCTGAACTGGATACCACAACACAACAGAATGCGGCTTTAGTTCAGGAATCTTCGGCTGCCGCAGGCAGTCTTTGAAGACCGTGCGACGAAACTGCAGCAACTGGTTGATGTTTTCGTCTGCCGAGGGCAAAACGTTGCACATAAACCCGCGCCAGCTGCTAAGCACGTCCAGATGAATCCGGCAGTCGCCAGTGAAGATGATGGCTGGGAGAAATTCTAAACAGTAGTTTGAGTCTGCTGTCATCAGATTCGCAGATTTTCACGGCTATGCTCTGTCTCGTGGCATAGCCGTGTTTTTAGCCTCTGGCGTAATTGCAGATCTAACGGTGTCTTGCTGGGTTCACCGCCAATTTCACGAGCCAGTTTTGGCACCATATAGCCTGAAACCTGCTTCAGCAATTCGCGCATGATATTCCGCGCTTCCTCATCGCTCACCATAAAATGCGCAGCGCCCTGAACTTTATCCAGCACGTGCAGGTAATAAGGCATCACCCCCGCGTCGAATAGTGCATTGCTCAGGTCCGCCAGCGTTTGTGCGTTATCATTCACTCCACGCAGCAACACACTTTGGTTCAGCAGCGTTACGCCGGCCTGACGTAGCACGGCCATCGCCGCGCGGAAATCATCATCGATCTCCCCGGCGTGGTTAATATGATTAACCAGCAGGACCTGCAACGAAGATCGCGCGAAACGGGCCGTCAGCGTGTCGGTGATACGCGCCGGGATCACTATCGGCAGGCGGCTATGGATGCGCAAACGCTTGATATGGGGGATTGCTTCCAGTTGTTCAATCAGCCAGTCGAGCTCATGATCTTTTGCCATCAGCGGATCGCCGCCGGAAAAATAATCTCATCCAGCTCTGTATGTGTGGCGATATAGTCCAGTGCGCCTTGCCAGTTGCGTTTGTTGCCCGTGGTTATCGGCGTACGGAAAGTGGCGGCGGAAGCAGTAACGGCAATTGACGGCGCAACCGCCTTTTACCAACAGCAGGGCGCGGTTGCGGTATTTGTGCAGTAACCCCGGCACCACACTGTGTTGTTCTTCCAGCGGATCGGCGCTGAAGCCCGGCGCTGCAATAAACTCTTCGGCAGCGGTAAGTACCTGACGTAGCAGAGGATCGTTCGGGTTCCCTTTCTCCATTCTCGCCACAAAAAGCCCGTGGTACGCGCAGAGGAAAAAGGCGTTTTGCTTCGCGTCCGGCCAGCATTTGCGCATCCGGGTCTACATTTAAAATACGTAACAGTTCATCGGGATCGGTTATTACATCGGCAAGTTGCAATAACCAATCTTCTCTGGAAGGGGTTTTTAGGGTTACAATGTGTGCCATTTTTTTGGCTAAGCTACCAGTTAACAATTTCAGAGGGCCTTATGGCGACTTACTATAGCAACGATTTTCGTGCCGGTCTTAAAATCATGATGGACGGCGAACCGTACGCGGTTGAAGCCAGTGAATTCGTGAAACCGAGGTAAAGGCCGAGGGCATTTGCGCGCGTTAAGCTGCGTCGCTTGCTGACCGGTACCCGCGTAGAGAAAACCTTCAAGTCTACTGACTCTGCTGAAGGCGCGGACGTTGTCGATATGAACCTGACTTACCTGTACAACGACGGTGAGTTCTGGCACTTCATGAACAACGAAACTTTCGAGCAACTGTCCGCAGACGCGAAAGCGATTGGCGACAGCGAAAAATGGCTGCTGGACCCGGTGTGCTGAGTGCATCGTGACCCTGTGGAACGGCCAGCCGATCTCCGTGACTCCGCCGAACTTCGTGGAACTGGAAATCATTGAAACCGATCCGGGTCTGAAAGGTGATACTGCAGGTACTGGCGGTAAACCGGCAACCCTGAGCACTGGCGCAGTGGTTAAAGTTCCGCTGTTCGTGCAGATCGGTGAAGTGATTAAAGTGGATACCCGCTCTGGCGAATATGTATCTCGCGTGAAATAATCCTCACGACTTCGGCGTAGCGCCGTGCTACGCCGCTGAATTTCCTCAGGGCCGGGATGATGAAACGTTTTGCGAAACTTGTCTCACTGATACTTCTTGGTTGTGCTCTTCTGTCTGGCTGCAATACCGCGCGCGGCGTCGGTGAAGATATCCAGAGTCTTGGTCATGTTATTTCCCGCGCGGCCAACTAAAACTTCACATCTTCTTAAAAATGCCTCTGTTCCGGTAACGTTCCGGAATCTTGTCTATGCTTAAGTGGCTAACAATATTGGTCACAAAAGGAAGATATTATGGTTAATAAGACAATTGCTGCGATCTTTTCTGTACTGCTCCTTTCCTCTGCTCTGACGGCCTGTAATACCACCCGAGGTGTAGGTCAGGATATCTCTGAAGGCGGTAGCGCGATCTCTGGCGCGGCAACCAAAGCACAGCAGTAACCTCTATCGGTACGGCGCTCGTCGTACCGTTAATTTGAGCTTTCTGGCAGCGACAGGAACGGTGTAAAGCGGTTCCCCATGCCCAGTTTCATTCTGATATTGCGCTTATAGGTGTAGACGGTTTTGCTGTTGATACTCAGTTTGGCGGCAATCGTCCGATTGCTTCTGCCTTCCATCCACAGCGTTAATACTTTCTCTTCCTGCTTTGTCAGTAAAGGCGTGGCAACATGCGGTATTGCGCGCACAGGACGGGCGAGTACGAGGGCATCAATGGCTTGCGCTAACGTGTCCAGTGGTGCTGTTTTCAGCAACGTTGTTTTAACCCTGAATTGCGCATAGATTTCTGAGAGTTGCGCATCTTCGCCGGATTCCAGCAGCATCACCTGAGTATCTTCACCGCAGGCAGAAAAAAGAGAAGCAAGTTGTTGACTATGATGGATTTCATTCTTAAAACCATGAAGGTCGGCGATCACTAAATCTGGCTGCCATTGCACAATATGCTCTCTCGCCAGCATCAAATTATGCAGTGCGGTTACAAGGAATGATGCGGGGAACAAATCATTTTGATTGAGCCGAGGATTCCATCCCTGAACGGGTGAAGTAACAACGGTCAATCACGAGAATCTTGAACATATTTTTTCTTCGCAGTCAGGAGGTGGCGCACAACTTCCTGTATTCAGGAAAGCGATTCATCATAGGGTGTATATATGCTGAATAAATGACTGAATTCCGCTGCGAACAGTGGCTATTTCTTGCTTTAACCTCCTAAAATTAGGTAAGCACAAAAATGTTGGAAATAATAAACTGAAATGGTCAGAATCGACCTCTTCAAACACCTGACGGGACGACCCGCCAGTGTGCATGTTCAACGGGGACGGCCCCGCACCGGAGCCAATAATGTCTGGTTTATTCTTCTTGTTGCAGGTCTTCTGGAAGTGGTTTGGGCCGTCGGCCTGAAATACACTCATGGATTCACACGCTTAACCCCCCAGCATTGTCACCGTCACGGCGATGGTCGCCAGTATTGTGCTGCTCTCATGGGCAATGAAAACCCTGCCGGTTGGTACAGCATATGCCATCTGGACCGGGATTGGTGCCGTCGGTGCGGCGATTGCCGGCATTGTATTGCTTGGCGAATCCGCAAGTCTGGCGCGTGTTTTCAGTCTGTGTCTGATCGTTGCGGGGATTGTTGGTCTGAAACTCAGCGCCCATTAAGGCGCTTGTTTAATCCAGAGTAATTTTTCCACGGCGAAACCCTGTCGCGACGCGATCTCCAGCATCTGTTGTTTAACATTTGCGGGGAGGGATGGCGTGCGCGACAGGATCCACAAGTAGTCACGATCCGGCCCGCAGACCAGCGCATAGCGGTAATTATCATCCAGCGCGATAACATTGTATCCACCGTAGAAGGGGCCGAAAAACGAGACTTTCAGCGCCGCAGTGCGGGGATTTCCGGTGAAATACGCTTCACCCGTTGATTGCTGCCACATACCGCGATCCGGGTTATAGCCACGGTTTATCACGTTTAATCCCCTGTCATCGCGCAGGCTGTAAGTGGCTGTGACCTGCTCCAGACCGCTCTCGAAGCGGTGATCAAAACGGGCAATCTCGTACCATTTCCCCAGATAGCGTTGCGCATCAAAATTTTGAACAACCTGAACGCCGTCGGGAGGTGTGGGGAACTACAGGCAGAAAGTAAAAACGCGGCTGCAACAGCGAGGAGAAAACGCATAAGATTTTCCTTCCAGCATTTTCTTTCAGGTATAGACGCTGGGGGAAAATTTGCTCTCCCTTGCGCAGGAGAGCGACAGGTATCAAATAAAAATCACGCCGACCAGTGTCACCACGGTCAGAATGGCGGCAAGGCCGTAGAATACCCATTTACCGCTAGGCACGTGGATTTTTAAGTCATGCATCATATGGTGGATACGGTGCAAGCCGCACCACACCGGCAATACAATCATCAAAAGATAAAGGCGCGGCCAATAAAGCTTTGCGCAAACGCCAGTACGCGCTCATAGCTGAGTGCTTCTGCGGGGTATAGCCCCAGCGGCAGCAACACACCCACCAGCAGGATAATCACCGGAGCAACAATTGCGCTCCACATACCGCCTGCGCCAAACAAGCCCCAGAATACGGGTTCGTCGGAACGTTTTGGATTCGGGTTAATCACCTTGGCCTCCTTACCAGAACAGTGCGACAAACAGGATCACGACAGTGACCACCGCTGTAACCGCCCAGAGCGCTTTCAGCACTGGCTCTGGCCCCATTTTTTCATCTTTCACGATGATGATCGTCGCTTTTGGCGCCAGTTCGAACCAGGGTTTTCGTGTGCAGCAGCGCTGCCGCCAGCGAAATCAGGTTAAGAACTACCACAATCGGGTTTTGCAGGAAGTCTACAAAACCGGTCCAGCTTTCCGGGCCGTGTTTGAGGGCAAAGAGTCCGTAAATCAGCACGATGCTGAACCAGACTGCTGGCACCGCCGTTCCTTCACGCAGCATATAGAAGCGATAAAACGGCAGTTGTTTCCACCAGCTTGCGGGTACGGGACGAACCCAGGGCTTTGCGTTTAGTCGTCATAATGCACTCCTTAGCGTGGTTTCAGAGTGGCGATAAGAAAGTCTTTCGAACTTTCCACCTTGCTCTGCTGAATAGCGGCAGCGGGATCGACATGCTTCGGACACACTTCCGAGCAATAGCCGACAAAAGTGCAGCTCCACACGCCGTTCTGGCCGTTCAGTTGCCCCATACGCTCTGCTTTACCCTTATCGCGGTTGTCCAGATTGTAGCGATGCGCCAGCGTGATCGCCGCCGGGCCAATGAACTCCAGGGTTCAGGCCAAACTGAGGACACGCGGCATAGCACAAACCACAGTTGATGCAGCCGGAGAACTGGTGATATTTCGCCATTTGCGCCGGTGTCTGTTTCCCCCGGCCCCTGATCGGGTGTACGCGTATTGCCGATGACATAAGGCTTAATCGCTTCGAGGCTCTCGATAAAGTGGGTCATGTCGACCACCAGATCGCGCTCGATCGGGAAGTTCGCCAGCGCTTCCACCTTCATCCCTTTCTCGTAGTCACGCAGGAAGGTCTTACAGGCCAGTTTGGGCACTTTGTTGATCATCATCCCACATGAGCCGCAAATCGCCATACGGCACGACCAGCGATAGCTCAGGTCAGGCGCAAGGTTGTCTTTGATATAGCTCAGCGCGTCGAGCAGCGAGGTTGCTTCGTCGTAGGGCACATCGTAAAAGGCGCTGTGCGGTGCGTTGTCCACTTCCGGGTTATAGCGCACGATCTCGACTTTCAGATTTTTCATCTCAGCCATTGTTCGTCTCCTTCTTCTCGGTCGCTTCCGCCTCTGCGCCGTAAACGCGTTTTGCCGGTGGCAGCGTGGTGATTTTCACATCGCTGTATTCCAGCCGTGTTGCGCCGTCAGCGTCGCGGAAGGCGAGAGTATGCTTGAGGAAGTTGACGTCATCGCGTTCGGTACAGCCTTCGTCCAGACGTTGATGGGCGCCGCGGGATTCTTTACGCGCCAGCGCGGAGTGCGCCATACATTCCGCCACGTTCAGGCCATGACCCAGTTCAATGGTGTAGAGCACATCCGTGTTGAACACGCTGGAGGTATCGGTGATACGCACGCGTTTAAAGCGCTCCTGCAGCTCCGCCAGTTTATCCACGGTTTTCTGCATCAGTTCCGGCGTACGGTAGATACCGCAGCCTTCTTCCATGGATTCGCCCATTTCATCACGGATTTTCGCCCAGCTTTCGTTACCTTGCTGGTTAACCAGCTTTTTCAGACGCTGTTCGACATCCGCCGCCTGCGCATTCAACGCATCGTCATTGGCGTGGCTTGCGGTGGCAGAACGCTCCATCGCGCGTTCACCGGCCGGGGCGACCAAACACCACCAGTTCCGCCAGTGAGTTCGAACCAAGGCGGTTGGCGCCGTGCAGGCCGACAGAAGAGCACTCGCCCACGGCAAACAGCCCGGTGATGCGGGATTCGCAGTTCTGATCGGTTTCGATACCGCCCATGGTGTAGTGGGCAGTCGGGCGCACGGGGATCGGTTCTTTGATCGGATCGACCCCAACGTAGGCTTTCGCCAGTTCGCAGATAAACGGCAGACGTTCCTTGATCTTTTTCTCGCCAAGATGACGCAAGTCGAGGTGTACCACATCGCCGCGCGGCGTGGAGATGGTGTTGCCTTTGCGCCACTCATGCCAGAACGCCTGCGATACTTTATCGCGCGGACCCAGCCCTCCATATATTTGTTTTTCGGTTCGCCCAAGGGCGTTTCCGGCCCCATGCCGTAATCCTGCAAATAGCGATAGCCATTTTTGTTGACGAGGATCCCGCCTTCACCACGGCAGCCTTCCGTCATCAGAATGCCGGAACCGGGCAGACCGGTCGGGTGATACTGCACAAATTCCATATCACGCAGCGGTACACCGTGCGCCAGCGCCATGCCCATACCGTCGCCGGTGACAATGCCACCATTGGTGTTGTAACGGTAAACGCGACCCGCGCCGCCCGTTGCCATGACCACGGCATTCGCACGGATTTGCACCAGTGTGCCTTCCATCATGTTCATCGCCACCGAGGGCCGCGAGCATGGTTGTCGTCGACCAGAATATCCAGCACAAAATGTTCATCGAAGCGTTGGATTTGCGGAAACTGAAGGGAGGTTTGGAAACAGCGTATGCAACATGTGGAAGCCGGTTTTATCGGCCGCGAACCGGTACGTTCGATCTTCATCCCGCCGAAGCGGCGCACGTTGACCGAACCGTCGGGTCGGCGACTCCACGGACAACCCCACTGTTCAAGTTGGGTCATCTCTGTCGGGCAATGGTGCACAAAATAGTCGACGACATCCTGTTCGCAAAGCCAGTCACCGCCAGCAACGGTATCGTGGAAATGGTACTCGAAGCTGTCATGATCTCGGGCGACGGCGGCAGAACCGCCTTCTGCAGCAACCGTATGGCTGCGCATGGGATAGACTTTTGAAATCAGTGCGATTTTAGCGTTAGGGTTGGCTTGCGCCGCAGCGATCGCGGTGCGTAATCCTGCTCCGCCTGCGCCAATCACAGCGATATCGGCTTGAAAGGTTTGCACGACATTCCTCCAGATTATTGTTGTTCCGCAACGATAAGCCTGAAGCGCTTGAGGTAGTTGCGGAAATGTTCCACTGCTCCTTTTGGGTAAGCGCAGTATAACCGTAGGGATGGAAGGGAAATTTGATGTGTTCGATTTTTTGCCGTTCTTTAGTGTGATGCATCATCGATATTGACAGATATCAGCACATAAATGCCCCTCATTATTTATAGACGACATAAGTGAAAATTTTTGTGCAAAATTTGTCTCTGTGGATCGATGCGGGTAGACTTCGTGCCCTTGTCTGAATTCGGAGAAAGCACCATGAGCGAGACGGCAACCTCGGCAGCCGAGCGCATCCATCCCTAATCTATTGAAACGAGCAGCCATTATGGCTGAGATCCGTCGTTTCTTCGCCGATCGCGGCGTGCTCGAGGTGGAAACGCCCTGTATGATGTGCAACGGTAACAGACATTCATCTGTTCCCGTTTGAGACCCGTTTTGTCGGGCCGGGCCACTCTCAGGGGCTTAATCTCTATCTGATGACCAGCCCGGAATACCATATGAAGCGCTTGCTGGCTGCGGGTTGCGGGCCGGTATTCCAGTTGTGCAGAAGCTTTCGTAACGAAGAGATGGGGCGTCATCACAACCCGGAATTCACCATGCTTGAGTGGTATCGTCCACATTACGATATGTACCGCTTAATGAATGAAGTGGATGATTTATTGCAGCAGGTGCTGGAGTGCCCGGCAGCGGAATCGATCTCTTACCAACAGGCGTTCCAGCGTTACCTCGGAGGTGGATCCGCTCTCTGCCGATAAAACCCAACTGCGCGAAGTGGCGGCAAAGCTGGATCTGAGCAATATTGCCGACACCGAAGAAGACCGCGATACGCTGCTGCAACTGCTGTTTACGATGGGCGTGGAGCCGCAGATCGGTAAAGATCGTCCGACTTTTGTTTTACCACTTCCCGGCAAGTCAGGCCGCGCTGGCGCAGATCAGCACCGAAGATCACCGCGTTGCTGAGCGTTTTGAGGTGTACTTCAAGGGGATCGAGCTGGCGAATGGTTTCCATGAACTCACCGACGCCCGCGAGCAGCAGCAGCGTTTCGAGCAGGACAACCGCAAACGCGCGGCGCGCGGTCTGCCGCAGCAGCCGGTGGATGTGAACCTGCTGGAAGCACTAAAGCGGGCCTGCCGGACTGCTCCGGCGTGGCGCTGGGCGTTGATCGTCTGGTGATGCTGGCGTTGCAGGCAGAAAGCCCCGGCGGATGTTATTGCCTTTACCGTCGACCGGGCTTGAATATCATCTTTGCCGGGGAGGCAGTTGCGCCGACCCGGCTCACAACCCCCTGTTCTGATGAATCCACAAGTCTGATAAGCATAGCGCCATCAGGCGCTGAATATTCTGCTCTACAAACTTCCCGCTGGCCTGCTGTTTTTTACCTGCTGATGTCAGCGTTCGCGCTGTGCGTTTACCGTCGAGACTTTCAAGGCGCATCTGGAACGGTGGGAACGGCAAATCGATACCGTGCTCACGGAAGCCTGCCAGAATCAACTGGTGGATTTCGTGGCGCAGCGGCATACGGTGTCCCATCTCCGCAGCGTAAATACGCAGCTCAAATAGTTGCAGCCCCTGTTGCAGATCGACCCGGGGAACACTTCCGGCGCCGGGTTATCAATCACCAGCGAGCAGCGTGCGGCTGCAGTGTAAAGGATCTGTGTGACCTCTTCGCTGTTAGCGTCTGCTGGCGCCGGAACCGTCAGCACCACACGGGTCACGGAGTCCGACAGCGACCAGTTGATAAACTGCTCGGTGATAAAGGCCTTGTTCGGCACGATGATCTCTTTGCGATCCCAGTCGCTGATGGTGGTGGCGCGGGTGTTGATCTTTGTGATGCTGCCGGTCAGATCGCGGATCGTCACGGTGTCGCCGATGCGGATCGGTTTTTCAAACAAAATGATCAAACCGGAGATAAAGTTGGCGAAGATCTCCTGCAAACCAAAGCCGAGACCGACACCCAGCGCGGCGACCAGCCACTGCAGTTTTGCCCACTCGATACCGATCATCGAGAAACCCACCAGCCCGCCAAATAGCATCAACAGATATTTGGTAATGGTGGTAATGGCATACCGGTGCACTGGCGCGAGTTCAAGGTGCTGCAACAGCGCCAGCTCCAGCAACGCCGGGGAGGTTGCGCACCAGCTGCGTGGTGATGATAAACACCGGGGATGGCAATCAGCACCGCGCCCAGCGTAATCGGCTCCAGACTTTCCACGCCCTGCACAGTCGAGGTGACGTCCCACAGGGTGATATTTTCAAGGAAGCCGAAAGCGGAATGAATTTCCGACCACAGCACAATGACCGACAGTAACGCAATCAGCATCAGAATAGAGCGCACCAGCCGCAAGGACTGCACGCTGATGGCATCAAGATCGACTTCTGCCTCATCGACGTCGGTAACCCCTTCGGTGCTGGTTTGATGCGGCGGCTCATCTTCGCCGCGTGCACGTTGGGCGAGGATTTCCGCGCGGCGGTGACGGGCGCGTTCGAAGGCCAGACGGCGGCGCTGGATCAGCATCCAGCGGCGGATGATGTGATAAACCACCAGCAACAGGAACCAGATGGCGACGGAGGTTTCCAGCATCACAGCAACGCCTGCGACGTGGCCAGATAGCCGACAGATGCCGCGAGAATGGCAATCAGCGGCGCGCTCATCAGCAGGTTCCACAGCAGGCGGTTTGGCATATTGTCGCTGTTGCCGGCTTTATCCACGTACAGAGGGATCCCCGGCGCGTTTCAGGCTCAGTGTGACCAGCGCCAGTGCGCCGCAGATAAGGATAAAACAGAGTCTGCCCAGCGATCCGGAGAACTCCCGATCGTTGAGGTTATCAAACATGATCAACGCCATGATCAACGGTACGATCAGGCCAATGCTCATCAGGTAGTAACGCATACCGCGCGCGACGCGATTGCGTGGCCAGCCAAAGTGCGCGACGAACAACCCGGTAGGTCGGGCAAAGGTGGCGCAAATCATCACCACCCACAGTAGCGGCACTGTGGCAGTCACACCGTCGCCAACGGCGACCGCCAGGGGATAAGGCCGGGCTTCCTGTAAACCATAACCCAGCGTTGCCCATAGCACCGGTAAAGGAGAGGCGACGAGAATGGACCCAGAACACCGTGCGCATAGTGAGCCAGAAGGTGACTTTACCGACACGGGCGCTGGAACGCTCCAGAAAGCGAGTAAAGTGCCGGCGCGAGTAAATGCTGAATCCCACCAGAATCAAGGCGCCAAACAGCGGGAATAACGTCTCTTTGCTGGTGAGCATCATGGCGCTGGCCTTGCCCAACTGGCTGGCGGTATCCAGCGACAGCAGACGGCGCAGATCCTCGGACGATTTCAATCGGCCATGCGAAAGTGACAGGGCTGACATCTGCCGTCCAGAACAGATAGCGGTGGGTCGCCTCATTCACCTCTTTCAGCGCATCTTCCAACTGGCTATTGGAAACTTTCAGTTTGGTCAGTTCAAGGATCAGCGTATCGCCGCCCTGTAATAACGAGTTCAGTAACTCGCGCTGAGTGCGCAGCTGTGCTTCCAGAATACGGTTCTGCTCGTTTGTGAGCGGCTGGCCGTCCGCCCCGGCGAATTTGCCGTAGTTGCGGTTGCTTGTTCAGCAGATCTTCGTAACGCATGCGGTGCACGCGCAACTGCGCCATTTCGGTGTCCAGTTGCTGCGGTTTGGGCATTTCCGGTAAACGGGCAACCTGTGCGCGCAACGCTTCGCCGAGCATATTTGATGCGCCCAGCCACTGGGATTGTTCACGCAGCGTATTGAGCGCCCGGCGCACCTGCAACGTCTGCCCGGTAGCCCTCGGCGCTGCTGAGATGCCACCAGATCCATACGCTGCGCCTGTTGGTTAAGCGCCTGCGACAGCTCGCGGTTGATTCGGAACTGTTCAACGATACCGACAGGAAGATTATCGCTGTTTTCCGCCAGCAGTTCGGTGCTTTCCAGCGCCTGCTCGGCTTCACGCTGACGCTGACTATTAAGCTGATTGCGCAAGGCTTGCAGGTAGGCATCCAGTTGCTGGCTCTGCTTTTGCGCCAGCTCGGAACGCATACGCGACAATTCCGGCGGTTATTGGCCGACAGTTGCGCCAGCTCCAGTTCATCCACCAGCGCTTTCAGTTTCGCCGATTCTGCCTGTGCGCTGAGATTTTGCGCCTGCGCCAGCGGCGTTGTCGCATTCTAGCGCACCCGGTGGCGGCGTTCCACTTCGGTCACCCGGCGACGGGCGTCGGTTTGCTGCTGTGGAAGCTGGTTTAAGGAATCACTGATTTCCCGTGCGCGCTCTTGTTCTTGTTGCGCCTGACGGGTCTTTTCCAGTAACTGGCTGCTGACTTGCAGGATCCTCGGGTTCAGCGCGTCGCTGCTCATGCCCGCCGGGACGGATTTGGGCTCGTCGCGCAGGTTGTCCAGTTGAGAACGCAGGGTGCGGGAAAGTTTAGGAAAATTATCAATGACTTGTTGGTACTGCTGAGCGCGCTCAAGTGAACCTTTACGTTCTTCAAGCGCGTTGAGCGCAGCCCTGGAGCAGCTCGACAGTTTCCGCCCTCGGGTCAGGCGTGTTCTTCGCCGCTTTGGCTTGCTCCAGTTCCTGCGTAATTTGTCTGGCATCGGGGCCGATGCCGCCATGGCTGTTGAGGCACCAGCCATCAGAAATGTGATAATCAGGCGCACATCAGTCTTCCTGTTTTGGGGGATTAACCTTCGTCTTTCCGGCGTCCACCAGCGGGCTGGCGTCGTGTTCGGCGTTGATTTCCGCTTCCGGCAAAGGCGCCTGTTCAGTTTCGACAGGGGCGAACGTTTCGGTGGACATTGCCAGCGGTTGACCAATTTTGGTGACTGACAGACTTTGCAGCTGTTCCGCCAGCGTCACTTTGCCCGGTGCAAACAGGTTAATCACGGTGGAGCCCAGCTTGAAGCGGCCCATTTCCTGACCTTTCAGCAATGCAACTGCGCCTTCGCTTTCGCCAGCAGGCCGAGTCCAGCGCTTGATGATCCTTCGCGAGGCGGCGTAATGGTTCCTGCCCAGACGGTCTCGATACTGCCGACAATGGTCGCGCCGACGAGAATTTGCGCCATCGGGCCGAACTCTGTATCAAACAGACAGATCACGCGTTCGTTACGGGCAAACAGGTTCGGTACGTTTTGCGCTGTCAGGTGGTTAACGGAGAAGAGATCGCCCGGCACGTAAATCATCTCACGCAGAATGCCGTTACACGGCATATGAACACGATGATAGTCACGCGGAGAGAGATAGGTGGTGACAAAACTGCCGTTACGGAACAGATCGGCCATCAGGTAGTTGCCTGCCAGCAGGGCTTCAAGGCTGTAGTTATGGCCTTTGGCCTGCAGGATCTTATCTTCTTCGATAGCGCCAAGCTGGCTTACCACGCCGTCTGCCGGCATCACCAGCACATTAGGGTCGGTATTCAGCGGACGAACGTCGTCGCGCAGCGGGCGTACAAAAAAGTCATTAAAGGTGCGGTAGCTGGCGGTATCGGGCTTCTGCGCCTCTTTCATATCGACCTTGTAGTATTTCACAAACAGATCGATAACCAGTTTGGTCAGCCAGCCCGCGCGTTTGCTTGCGCCCCAGCCCGCCGGTGCGAGTGAGCCACAGTTTCGGCAGAATGTATTGAAGCGAAAGTTTAAATGCGTTTAACAAGGTAGCCTCCGTGCCATTGTTTTTGTCGTTCCTGATCCGCCGCCGGGGCCGGATCCTTTTCTAAAAGGGGACGATTCTAGCGATGCTTAGCTTAGTTGTCAGTCATCTGATTCAGAAAAGCTTTTACGCGTTTTTACCTGCGACATGCTTTCCGGATGCGGTGATAATTTTCGAAACGGCTTTCAGCAATTTCGCCTTTATCGACCGCTTCGCGGATGGCGCAACCCGGGTCCGCGTCATGTTTGCAATCCCGGTATTTGCACTGGCCCAGATAGTCATGGAATTCGACAAAACCGTTGAAGATTTGTTCCGGTTCAAGATGCCAGAGGCCAAATTCGCGAACGCCGGAGAATCAATCACATCGCCGCCGTGCGGGAAGTGATAAAGGCGAGCGGCGGTGGTGGTGCTGCCCGAGGCCGGAGACATCGGAAACGTCGTTGGTGAGGATCTGCTCCTCTTGCAACCCGAGCAGCGTGTTAAGCAGGCTCGATTTCCCCACGCCGGACTGCCCGGCGAATATACTGATGCGGTTGGTCAGCGCCTCAATCAGCGGGTTAAGGCCATTCTGTGCATGACTGGAAACCATGAGCACGCGATAGCCGATATGGCGGTAGATATCCATCTGCTCATTGACGAACTTCATACCGTCATCGTCCAGCAGATCGATTTTATTCAGCACGATCAGTGGCTCAACCTGTAACGCTTCGCAGGCGACCGGTATCGATCGATAATGTTCAGCGACAACTCTGGCAGGATCGCCGACACCACCACAATTTGATCGATATTGGCGGCGATGGGTTTTACGCCATCATAAAAATCGGGGCGCGTAAGTACCGTGGTGCGTTCGTGTACGGCTTCGACAATGCCTTTTACCGTGACGCCTTCCGCCGCTTCTTTGCCGAGGACGCCAGACCACCCGGTCGCCAGTGACCAGCGAACGAATCGTGCGACGAATATTACAGCGATGCACTTCGCCGTCGGCGGATTCCACATCGGCATGCATGCCAAAGCGGCTGATCACAACGCCTTCGGACGGATCGCCGAACAGGTTGTCATCATAGTCAGCTTTCTCCGTAGAGGTTTTCAACCGGCGCTGGTGGTTCTCTTTGACGCGGCGCTGCTGCCCTTTGGAGAGTTTATTTTTACTCAATCGTGCTGGCTCGGTCGCCTGGATGGGCAAAACAACTATGATACACGCAATTCTAGATGAATATAGTTACGCGAGAAGGGTGGAAAATAGCATGAGCGCAAATGAAAACAACCTCATTTGGATCGATCTGGAGATGACGGGGTTAGATCCCCGAGCGCGATCGCATTATTGAGATCGCGACGCTGGTGACCGATGCAAATCTGAACATTCTGGCGGAAGGGCCGGTCATCGCCGTGCATCAAACCGACGCACAACTGGCGTTAATGGATGACTGGAACGTGCGTACGCATACCGGCAGCGGGCTGGTGGATCGCGTGAAGGCCAGTCAACTGGATGATCGCGCCGCGGAGCTGGCTACCATCGCGTTCTTAAAAGAGTGGGTGCCGGAGGGGAAATCGCCCATTTGCGGCAACAGCATCGGTCAGGACCGCCGTTTCCTGTTTAAGTACATGCCGGAACTGGAGGCTTACTTCCATTATCGCTACCCGGACGTCAGCACGCTGAAAGAGCTGGCTCGCCGCTGGAAACCGGAAGTGCTGGAAGGACTGAAAAAACAGAATACGCATCAGGCGCTGGATGACATTCGCGAATCCGTGGCTGAGCTGGCACCGTATCGCGAGCATTTTATTAAGTTGTAATGTTCATGCGCGCAGGGTCGGTTTTTTTCTGGCCCTGCAAGCCAGTGCTGGCGTGGGTTTGCTGTAAAAATGTGCACTTTGTCGATTAAATCGGCATTTAAACAAAAAAAGCGAAAATTTGCTTTCAGGGGCTTGCAGCAGGAAGGATTTCTCGTATAATGCGCCTCCCGTGAAGACACAGAAATGTGAAACACGGCATCACGAAATTTCAGTAAAAAGTAGTTCTAACTTACTGAAAAATAGATGATAAGCGGGAATAGCTCAGTTGGTAGAGCACGACCTTGCCAAGGTCGGGGTCGCGAGTTCGAGTCTCGTTTCCCGCTCCAAAATTTGAAATGCACCATCCAAATTTACTGGTGTCGGCAATGAAGCTGGGAAACCGGATAAATATGCGGGAATAGCTCAGTTGGTAGAGCACGACCTTGCCAAGGGTCGCGAGTTCGAGTCTCGTTTCCCGCTCCAAATTTGAAATGCTGAAAGGCACGCACCATCCAGATTTACTGGTCCCGGCAAGCAAGCTGGTCCAGATAAGTATGCGGGAATAGCTCAGTTGGTAGAGCACGACCTTGCCAAGGTCGGGGTCGCGAGTTCGAGTCTCGTTTCCCGCTCCAAATTTTCATATCAAAAAATTATCCACAGCGGAATGCTTCGCTGGGGACGTTTTTTATTTCCTTCAGGAAAGTGTTGTAAACAGACTTATCCACAGGCCAGTCTTTCATTCGCAACATAATAATTACTTTGAAGGGTGAATAATCTTTTTTTAACTGACTGTAAAATAAAAACAAAATAACATATCAAATTGTTAATGTGATCACTTGACGAATTTGTGGTCATTGAATCGCAATGTGTTTTATTTTATTCACAAGCTGTGGATGGCTCAGGCGTCGCGCGGCAGGCCTTTTTCCACCACCCCTGACCAGCCGCTGCTGTTTCGGCATCTGCACCTCAACGCGGCAGGCGTTTCGCTTCTCTTTTGCTGCGCAATCGCCCACTGTATGTGTTCATCGAGAAGTGGGTGCTCACCAAGACGCTGCTCCAGCGCCTGAATAGTGGCTTCTTCCCACGGGGCATTGCCCATGACGGCAATATTACGCAGCCAGCGTAAATGACCAATGCGGCGAATCGCCGACCCTTCTGTCACTTTCAGAAAATGCGCCTCGTTCCGGTGGCGAACAGATCGATCAACGCGGGCGCATGCAGCGCTTTACGTGGGCTGAAATCGTCCTCGTTGGTCAGTTGCGAGTAGCGATTCCATGGGCAAATGAGTTGGCAATCATCGCAACCATAGATACGGTTGCCGATCAGGGGCGCAACGCTTCCGGAATAGCGCCTTCAAGCTCAATCGTGAGATAAGAGATACAGCGGCGGGCATCGACAGTATACGGCTCGACAATCGCGCCGGTAGGGCAAATCGTCATGCAAGCCACGCAACGCCCACAGCCTTCTTCCACCGGCTTATCGACAGGCAGGGGCAAACCGAATCAGCAATTCGCCCAGAAAGAAAAAATGAGCCCGCATCGCGGCTTAAGATAAGTGAGTGCTTACCTGTCCAGCCAAGCCCGGCTTTTTCTGCCAGTGGGCGTTCAAGAATAGGCGCGGAATCCACAAAAGGTCTAAAATTCAGCGAAGCACATTGCTGCTGGATAGTCTCGCCGAGCTTTTTAAGCCGGTTACGCAGCAGCTTATGATAATCGCGGCCCAGCGCATAACGGCTGACATAGCCGAGCATTGGGTTTTTTCAGCGTGCTGGCGAAAGCGGCCTGCGCAGGAAGGTAATTCATGCGCACGCTGATCACGCGCAGCGTGCCGGGGAGAAGCTCGTGGGGACGGGCGCGCATCATACCGTGACGCGCCATCCACTCCATCTCGCCATGATATTGTTTATCCAGCCACGCCTGCAGCTTCGGTTCGCTGGCGCTGAGATCGGTATCGGTAATACCGACATGCTGAAAACCCAGTTCAGAGCCCCACTGTTTGATTTGTTGCGCTAACTGATTGAGATCGAGGGGCTGTGACATGACGGACCATAAAAATGAAGAAAAATCGCAGCAAGTATACCACACTCCATCTGGCCTGCTGAGGACCTTAAACGCGCCGAAAAAGAGGCGGCGGACAGCTTCGGCATTACGCTTTACGAGCTGATGTTACGTGCAGGCGAAGCCGCTTTTACTGTGGCACGGGAGCAGTTTCCCGACGCGCGTTGCTGGTTGGTGCTTTGTGGTCACGGCAATAACGGCGGTGATGGTTATGTGGTCGCCGGGCTTACCGCCGCAGCGGGCCTACAGGTGACATTGCTGGCGCTGGAGAGCAACAAACCGCTACCGGAAGAGGCCGCGCAGGCGCGGGATGCCACTGGCTTAACGCGGGCGGCGTGATCCATGCGCCCGACATTCTCTGGCCGGAACAGGTGGATTTGATTATCGATGGCCTGCTGGGCACCGGACTCGCCAGTGCGCCGCGCGACAATGTCGCACAATTGATCGACCACGCTAACGCCCATCCGGCTCCGGTATTGGCGCTGGACATTCCTTCCGGACTTAATGCACAAACGGGCGCCGCGCCGGGCGCTGTTATTCAGGCTCATCACACCATCACCTTTATCGCCCTTAAACCCTCGGCTTGTTGACAGGCAAGGCGCGGGATGTCGTAGGGCAGCTTCATCATCATGCGCTGGGACTGGAACTCGGCTAAGCGGGCAAGAGACAGCGCTGACCCGGTTTGATGCCAGCCAGCTTTTCCGCTGGTTTACACCGCGTCGCCCGACGTCACATAAAGGGGATCATGGCCGCTTGCTGATCATTGGCGGCGATCACGGTACCGCCGGGGCGATTCGCATGGCTGGCGAGGCAGCACTGCGCGCAGGCGCTGGCCCCGGTGAGAGTGCTGACGCGCAGCGAGAATATCGCGCCGCTGCTTACCGCCCGCCCGGAATTGATGGTTCATGAGCTGACTAGCGCCTCACTGGATGAGAGCCTTGAATGGGCGGATGTGGTAGTGATCGGCCCGGGACTTGGGCAGCAGGAGTGGGGCAAAAAAGCGCTGCAAAAGGTAGAGAATTTCCGTAAACCGATGCTATGGGATGCGGATGCGTTGAACCTTCTGGCAATCAATCCCGATAAACGTCACAATCGCGTACTGACGCCGCACCGGCGAGGCTGCGCGCATGCTGAATTGCAGCGTGGCGGAGATCGAAAGCGATCGCCTCGCCGCGCAGCGCCCGGGTAAAACGGTATGCCGGTGTGGTTGTGCTGAAAGGCGCGGGTACTGTCGTTGCCAGCGCAGAGGGCGAAATGGCCATTGTCGATGCCGGTAACGCCGGTATGGCGAGCGGCGGCATGGGGGGATGTTTTGTCAGGCATTATTGGCGCGCTACTCGGGCAGAAATTGACGCCCGGGATGCGGCCTGTGCGGGATGTGTTGCTCATGGCACTGCGGCTGACAGGCTGGCGGCGCAATTCGGTATGCGCGGTATGCTGGCTACCGATCTATTTACGGCGCTTTGGCGTGTTGTTAACCCGGATGTAGTTGATACAAAAGATGATTAATCGAGTTATTCCTTTACCTGACGAGCAAGCAACACTGGATCTCGGCACGCGTGTGGCGCAGGCTTGCGTCGGTGCGACGGTGATTTATCTGTATGGCGATCTCGGCGCGGGTAAAACCACCTTCAGCCGGGGGATTTTTACAGGCCTGGGTCATCACGGGAATGTCAAAGCCCGACCTATACCCTCGTTGAACCGTACACTCTCGACTCGCTGACGGTGTACCACTTCGACCTGTATCGTCTTGCGGATCCTGAGGAGCTGGAATTTATGGGCATCCGCGATTATTTTGCCAATGATGCCATTTGCACCGGTTGAGTGGCCGCAACAAGGTGCGGGTGTACTGCCTGACCCGGATGTCGAAATCCATTTAGATTACCGGTGGGGCTCTGGGGCGTGAGGCGCGCATTCGCGCGGTATCCTCATCTGGCGATTCGTTACTGGCACGTATGGCCGGTTGACAGGAAGGATAACGTGATGATCTCTCGCGTTAAAGGTTGGTTGGCGGCTGCGTTCTTACTGCTTTGTACGCAGGCGGGGGCGTAAGCCCGGCGGATATTCAGGTCTCCAATGGCGACAGCCGTGCGCGTATCACTTTCAGCTTTATGGGCGATCCTGAATATGCGTTTACGCAGCAGGATAAGCGCAGCGTCGCGCTGGATATCAAACAAACCGGCATTATCCGGGGGCTTACCGCTGCAGTTTAGCGGCAACAATCTGGTCAAAAGTATCCGCGCCGGGGCGGCAAAAGATAATCAGTCGATCCGTCTGGTGGTGGATTTAACGCAAAATGGCAAAACCCGGGCGGTGAAGCAGCAAAGCGGCGCGGGTTATAACGTGGTCTTTACGATTGATGCCGATGTGCCGTCACCGCCACCACCGCCTAAAGCGGTGGTGCAGCGTAACGATACGCCTGTTTTTACCTCTCGTCCTGCGCAGCCTTCAACGCCTGCGCGCAATCCGTTTAAAGCGGATAACGATCGCATTACCAGCGTGACCAGCAGTAATACGGTGACTCGCCCGGCGGTGCAGACACGCGCCGTATCCGGTGACAAAGTGGTTATCGCCATTGATGCCGGGCACGGTGGTCAGGATCCCGGTGCGATTGGCGCAGGCGGAACACAAGAGAAAAACGTGACCATCTCCATCGCCCGTAAATTGCGTGCGTTGTTGAATGATGACCCGATGTTCAAACCGGTGATGACCCGCGACGGCGACTATTTTATTTCGGTGATGGGGCGTTCCGATGTGGCGCGTAAGCAGAACGCTAATTTCGGTTTCTATCCATGCGGACGCTGCGCCGAATCGCGATGCAACCGGTGCCTCGGTATGGGTACTGTCAAACCGCCGTGCAAACAGTGAAATGGCGGGCTGGCTGGAACAGCATGAGAAACAATCGGAACTGTTGGGCGGTGCCGGGGATGTGCTGGCCAATAGCCAGTCTGACCCCCTATCTGAGCCGGGGGCGGTGCTGGATTTACAATTCGGCCATTCCCAGCGCGTCGGTTATGATGTCGCCACCAGTATTCTGGGCCAGCTTGAGCGTGTGGGCGCGTTACATAAGCGTCGCCCGGAACACGCCAGCTTAGGTGTGTTGCGCTCCCCGGATATCCCCTCTGTGCTGGTTGAAACGGGTTTTATCAGTAATTCCGCAGAAGAGCGTTTGTTGGGGAGCGACAATTACCAACAACAGATCGCTGAAGCGATATACGGCGGTCTGCGTAACTATTTCCTCGCACATCCGTTGCAGTCCGCGCCACAGAGCGGAGGCGGGCAGACAGCCAGCGCCGCGGCGCCTGCGAACGGTCTGCTTAACTAAGGATATTTTCATGCCGATACAGGTTCTGCCGCCGCAGCTTGCGAACCAAATCGCCGCTGGCGAAGTGGTGGAGCGCCCTGCGTCGGTGGTGAAAGAGCTGGTTGAAAACAGTCTTGATGCAGGCGCTACGCGAATCGATATCGATATTGAACGCGGCGGCGCCAAGCTTATCCGTATCCGCGATAACGGCAGCGGCATCAACAAAGAGGAGCTGGCACTGGCGCTGGCGCGTCACGCCACCAGTAAAATTGCCTCGCTGGACGATCTCGAGGCCATTATTAGCCTCGGGTTCCGTGGCGAAGCGCTGGCCAGTATCAGTTCTGTTTCTCGTTTAACGCTTACCTCGCGTACTGCGGAACAGCAAGAAGCGTGGCAGGCCTACGCCGAAGGGCGTGATATGGCAGTGACGGTCAAACCTGCCGCGCACCCGGTGGGCACCACGCTGGAAGTGCTGGATCTGTTCTACAATACGCCGGCGCGCCGCAAGTTTATGCGCACGGAAAAACCGAATTCAACCATATCGATGAGGTTATCCGTCGTATTGCGCTGGCGCGTTTTGATGTCACCATCAATTTGGAGTCATAACGGCAAACTGGTGCGTCAGTACCGCGCGGTCGCTGAAGGCGGGCAAAAGAGCGCCGTCTTGGGGGCGATTTGCGGCACCGCCTTTCTTGAACAAGCGCTGGCCATTGAGTGGCAGCATGGCGATTTATCCCTGCGCGGCTGGGTGGCGGATCCTAAACAGACCACGACGGCTTTTGCTGAGATCCAGTACTGCTATGTGAACAGTCGAATGATGCGCGACCGGTTGATCAATCACGCAATCCGACAGGCCTGTGAAGATAAACTGGGCGCCGATCAGCAACCCGCTTTCGTGCTCTGCACCGGAGATCGATCCGCATCAGGTGGACGTCAATGTGCACCCGGCGAAGCATGAAGTGCGCTTCCATCAATCGCGACTGGTGCATGACTTTATCTACCGGGGGGTGCTCAGCGTGCTGCAACAGCAGCTCGATGCACCCTTGCCGCTAACGGACGAACCCGCGCCACGAGCGTTGCCGGAGAACCGAGTGGCGGCAGGGCGTAACCAGTTTTCTCAGCCGCTGATCGCCCGTGAACCGGATGCTCCACGCATGCCAACCGGCACCGCCCCGGCTCCCCGCAACAGCAACAGCAACAGTACGGGCGCGACGCCCACCCCGGCCGCATGCGCAACCGGGTTACCAAAAGCAGCAGGGCGCGCTGTATCGTCAGTTGCTGGATACGCCTGTCGTGGAGCGCAAAAATGAAGCGCCACATCCCGCAGCGCCCGCGCTGGAAGGCACAGCCAAAGTTTTGGCCGCGTTTTAACGCTGATTGCGCCGCACTATGCACTGCTCGAGCGTAACGGGCTGCTGGCATTGCTGGCGCTTCCGTCGCGGAGCGTTACGCCATGCTCAGCTTTCTCCTGCCAATGCGCCCGCCTGCGGGCAGCCGTTGCTGATTCCGGTACGTTTAAAAATTTCGGCGCAGGAGGCGCGGCGTTGAAACAGGCGCAGCCGGTGTTGGCAAAATGAATTTGTACCGGATGGCCAGCACGTGACCATTCGTGCCGTGCCTTTACCCTTGCGCCAACAAAATTTACAAATCTTGATTCCTGAACTGATAGGCTACGGCGCAGACGAGATTGATGCGGTGAATATTGCCCAGTGGCTGGCTCGTCATCTGGCGAGCGATCATCCGCAATGGAGTGGCGCAGGCTATTACCCTGCTGGCCGACGTCGAACGGCTTTGTCCGCATCTGGTGAAGTCCCCACCGGATGGTTTATTACAACCTGTTAATTTACAAACGGCGATGAACGCCCTGAATGATGAGTGAAGTGAGTAAGGCTGGCCTGCCTAAGGCTATTTTTCTGATGGGGCCGACGGCCTCGGGTAAAACGGCGTTAGCCATTGCGTTGCGTAAAGTTTTGCCTGTTGAGTTGATAAGCGTGGATTCTGCCCTTATCTATCAGGGCATGGATATCGGTACCGCAAAGCCGAACGCGGAAGAGTTAAACGCCGCTCCGCACCGGTTGTTGGATATTCTCGACCCGGCGCAGGCGTATTCCGCAGCGGATTTCCGCCGCGATGCGTTGGCGGAAATGAAGACCATCACCGATGCAGGGCGTATTCCTTTGTTGGTGGGCGGTACGATGCTCTACTTCCAAGGCGCTGCTGAGGTTATCGCCTGCCATCCGCGGATGCAAAGTCAGAGCAGAGATTGAAAACAAGGCAGAGCGGATGGGCGTTGCACCAGCAGTTGCGGGAGATCGATCCGGTTGCTGCAGCGCGGATTCATCCAAATGATCCGCAAAGGCTTTCCCCGGGCACTGGAAGTTTTTTTCATTTCGGGCAAAACTTTAACAGATCTGACGCAAACGTCGGGAGACGCTCTGCCTTACCAGTGCATCAGTTCGCCATCGCCCCGGCGAGCCGTGAACTGCTCCATCAACGCATTGAGCAGCGGTTTCATCAGATGTTGGCTTCCAGGTTTTGAAGCAGAAGTGCGGGCGCTTTTTGCTCGCGGAGATTTGCATACGGAGATGCCTTCCATTCGTTGTGTGGATACCGCCAGATGTGGTCGTATCTTGAAGGTGAGATTTCATACGATGAAATGGTTTATCGAGGTATTTGCGCCACGAGGCAGTTAGCGCGAGATGACATGGCTGCGCGGCTGGGATGGCGTCCACTGGTTAGAGAGTGAAAAGCCAGAAAAGTCTTACCGACGTGTTACAGGTTGTTCGTGCATCGCAGGTGAATTAAGTCGTATCGTGCGCGAATTTTTTACGCAGTTTTCAGAGCCTTCGGGTTCTAAAGTACAAAACAAGCATATAAGGAAAAGATAGAATGGCTAAGGGGCAATCTTTACAAGATCCGTTCCTGAACGCACTGCGTCGGGAACGTGTTCCAGTTCTCAATTTATTTGGTGAATGGTATTAAGCTGCAAGGGCAAATTGAGTCTTTCGATCAGTTCGTGATCCTGTTGAAAAACACGGTCAGCCAGATGGTCTATAAGCACGCGATTTCTACTGTTGTTCCATCTCGTCCGGTTTCTCATCACAGCAACAATGCCGGCGGCGGTACCGCGCAGTAACTACCATCATGGTAGCAACGCGCAGGGCTCTGCACAGCAGGACGGCGAAGAAACCGAATAAGGTTTTGCTGTTTATCTACATCGGGGAGCCAGAAAATCTGCGTTCCCCGCTGATCTTTTGAGGGTTTACGCTTGTTTGACCGTTATGAAGCCGGTGAGCAGGCGGTACTGGTACACATCTATTTTTCGCAAGACAAAGATATGGAAGACCTCCGGAGTTTGAATCTCTGGTCTCTTCCGCCGGTGTCGAAGCAATGCAGGTGATTACCGGTAGCCGTAAAGCACCGCACCCTAAGTATTTCGTTGGCGAAGGTAAAGCAGTTGAAATTGCGGATGCCGTAAAAGCCGTGGGTGCTTCCGTTGTGGGTTTTGATCATGCGCTGACCCCAGAACGTAACCGGAAAGACTGTGCGAGTGCCGTGTTATCGATCGCACCGGCCTGATTTTTGGATATTTTTGCCCAGCGTGCTCGTACGCACGAGGGGAAATTGCAGGTTGAACTGGCGCAGTTGCGCCACCCCGGCGACGCGTCTGGTGCGTGGCTGGACCCACCTTGAACGACAAAAGGCGGGATTGGTTTGCGCGGTCCGGGTGAAACCCAGCTCGAAACCGACCGTCGTTTGTTGCGTAATCGTATTACCCAGATCCGGCGCGCCTTGAGAAGGTTGAAAAGCAGCGTGAACAAGGGCGTCGCTCCCGCACGAAAGCCGATATCCCAACGGTTTCGCTGGTGGGTTATACCAACGCCGGCAAGTCGACGCTGTTTAACCACATCACCGAAGCGCAGGTGTATGCGGCAGACCAACTGTTCGCAACGCTGGATCCCACGCTGCGTCGTATCGATGTGGCGGATGTCGGGGGAAACGGTGCTGGCGGATACCGTAGGGTTTATCCGCCATCTGCCACACGACCTCGGTGGCGGCATTTAAAGCGACCTTGCAGGAGACGCGTCAGGCGACGCTGTTGATGCATGTGATCGACGCCGCCGATGTCCGTGTGCAGGAAAACATTGACGCAGTGAATACGGTGCTTGAAGAAATTGAAGCGCACGAGATCCCGACGCTGCTGGTCATGAACAAGATCGATATGCTGGAAGACTTCGAACCGCGTATCGACAGGGATGAAGAGAATAAACCAATCCGTGTCTGGCTCTCAGCGCAGACCGGTGTTGGCGTACCACTGTTATTCCGGTGCTTTGACGGAGCGTCTTGCCGGGGAAGTGGCGCAGCACACGCTGCGTTTGCCTCCGCAGGAAGGGCGCCTGAAGTCGGTTTTATCAGCTTCAGGCAATAGAAAAGAGTGGATGGAAGACGATGGCAGCGTAGGTATGCAGGTGCGTATGCCGATTGTCGACTGGCGTCGACTCTGTAAACAAGAACCGGCACTCCGAAGAGTACGTCGTCTGACCGGCACAGGCCTGAAAATTTTTCCCCTTTGGGGGTGCCCGCCAGTTCGGGCATACACCGCACGATATACATATATGGAGCACATACATGGCGTGGAATCAGCCTGGTAACAACGGACAAGACCGCGACCGTGGGGAAGCAGCAAACCGAGGCGGCAACTCTGAGGGAAATGGAAACAAA
This sequence comes from Enterobacter sp. EA-1, assembly GCA_002886105.1. GTDB lineage: Bacteria > Pseudomonadota > Gammaproteobacteria > Enterobacterales > Enterobacteriaceae. The sequence continues at coordinate 4,653,237 of CP025776.1, read as the reverse complement.
GGCGGTCGCGATCAGGGGCCACCTGATCTGGATGATATCTTCCGCAAACTGAGCAAAAACTCGGTGGTTTGGGCGGTGGGAGCTCAGGCGGCGGCAATCCAGTTCTTCTGGCCCGCGCGGTAATATGGGCGGGCGTGTTATGGTATCGTTGCCGCAGCCGCCGTGATTATCTGCGGGTTCTACACCATCAAAGAAGCGGAACGCGGCGTGGTTACCCGCTTTGGTAAGTTCAGCCACCGGGTGGAGCCGGGTCTGAACTGGAAGCCGACCTTCATTGATAATGTCACCGCCGTCAACGTCGAGTCCGTGCGTGAACTGGCCGCGTCCGGCGTCATGCTCACCTCTGATGAGAACGTGGTTCGCGTTGAGATGAACGTGCAATATCGCGTGACCGATCCGGAGCGTTACCTGTTCAGCGTGACCAGCGCCGACGACAGCCTGCGTCAGGCGACGGACAGCGCCCTGCGTGGTGTGATCGGTAAATACGTGATGGATCGTATTTTGACCGAAGGCCGTACCGTTATTCGTAGCGATACCCAGCGTGAGCTGGAAGAGACCATTCGTCCGTATAACATGGGTATCACACTGCTGGACGTTAACTTCCGGTGCCGCTCGTCCGCCGGAAGAGGTGAAAGCCGCGTTTGATGATGCTATCGCCGCCCGTGAAAACGAGCAGCAATATATTCGTGAAGCGGAAGCGTACACCAACGAAGTTCAGCCGCGTGCAGAATGGTCAGGCGCAGCGTATCCTCGAAGAGGCGCGCGCCTATAAAACGCAGACCATTCTGGAAGCACAGGGTGAAGTGGCTCGCTTTGCGAAGCTGCTGCCGGAATACAAAGCCGCGCCGGAAATTACCCGTGAGCGTCTGTATATCGAGACCATGGAAAAGTGCTGAGCCATACCCGCAAAGTGCTGGTTAACGACAAAGGCGGCAACCTGATGGTGCTGCCGCTGGACCAGATGCTGAAAGGCGGCAATGCGCCTGCGGCAAAGAGTGACAGCAGTGGCGCGAACAACTTGCTGCGCCTGCCGCCTGCGTCTAACTCTGGCAGCAGTGCGAACAGCGCCCCCGCAACGTCTGCGGGAGACATCATGGACCAACGCCGCGTTAACGCGCAGCGTAACGACTACCAGCGTCAGGGGGGAATAACGATGCGTAAGTCAGTTATCGCGATCATCATCATCGTGCTGGTAGTGCTCTACACCTCAATTTTTGTGGTGAAAGAAGGTGAGCGTGGCATTTCACTGCGCTTTGGTAAAGTCCTGCGCGACGATGACAACAAACCGTTGGTGTTTGCGCCGGTCTGCACTTCAAACTGCCATTTATTGAATCGGTTAAAATGCTGGATGCTCGTATCCAGACCATGGATAACCAGTGCGGATCGCTTTGTCACCAAAGAGAAGAAAAGATCTGATTGTCGACTCCTACATTAAGTGGCGCATCAGTGATTTCAGCCGCTACTATCTGGCGACCGGCGGCGGTGACGTCTCCCGGTGGCGGAAGTTCTGCTGAAACGTAAGTTCTCTGACCGTTTGCGTTCTGAAATCGGTCGTCTGGATGTGCGTGACATCGTGACCGACTCCCGTGGTCGTTTGACGCTGGAAGTGCGTGATGCGCTGAACTCCGGTTCCGCAGGCACCGAAGATGAAGTGTCGACCCCGGCGGCGGATGATGCGATTGCCAAAGCCGCTGAACGCGTCACCGAAGAAACGAACGGCAAAGTACCGGTCATTAACCCGAACAGTATGGCGGCGTTAGGTATTGAAGTGGTGGATGTGCGTATCAAGCAGATCAACCTGCCGACCGAAGTGTCCGAGGCGATTTACAACCGTATGCGCGCGCCGAGCGTGAAGCGGTAGCCCGTCGTCACCGTTCGCAAGGTCAGGAAGAGGCGGAAAAACTGCGCGCCACTGCGGATTACGAAGTGACCAAAACGTTGGCGGAATCTGAGCGTCAGGGGCGTATCCTGCGCGGTGAAGGCGATGCGGAAGCGGCGAAGCTGTTCGCCGATGCCTTTAGCCGGATCCGGACTTCTATGCCTTTATCCGTAGTCTGCGCGCGTATGAAAGCAGCTTCGAGAGCAACCGGATGTGATGGTGCTCAGCCCGGACAGCGATTTCTTCCGTTATATGAAGACACCGAGTTCCGCGACACGCTAAGATAGCGTCAGCGGTTTTTCATGATAAAAAACCACCGCCCGACTTAAGGCGGTGGTTTTCTTTGGAAGGATCAGGAATGAATTCAACAATCTGGCTTGCCCCGGCGCTGGTACTGGTGTTTGAAGGCCTTGGCCCGATGTTCTATCCGCGCGCATGGCGTCGCATGATTGCCTCCTTGAGCCTGCTGCCGGATCATATTTTGCGTCGTTTTGGCGGTGGGCTTGTGGTTGCGGGAGTGGTGATCTACTACATGTTGAGGAAAACGATTGGCTGAGGCAAAAGAGGGCATTTTGCTGCCATTTTGCCCGGAAAAAAGTGCTGAATCTGAAAAAAAGCGGTGGTAGAATCCATTTTTAAGCAAACGGTGATTTTTGAAAAATGGGTAACAACGTCGTCGTACTGGGCACCCAATGGGGTGACGAAGGTAAAGGGAAGATTGTCGATCTTCTGACTGAACGGGCTAAATATGTTGTGCGCTACCGGTGGCGGTCACAACGCAGGCCATACTCTCGTAATCAACGGTGAAAAAACCGTCCTCCATCTTATTCCATCAGGCATTCTTCGTGAAAACGTCACCAGCATCATCGGTAACGGTGTCGTGTTGTCTCCAGCTGCGCTGATGAAAGAGATGAAAGAACTGGAAGACCGTGGTATCCCGGTTCGTGAACGTCTGCTGCTTTAATCCGATTATCACGTTGCGCTGGACGTTGCGCGTGAAAAAGCGCGTGGAGCGAAAGCCATCGGCACCACGGGCCGTGGTATCGGGCCAGCATACGAAGATAAAGTTGCCCGTCGCGGTCTGCGCGTTGGCGACCTGTTCGATAAAGCGACTTTCGCCGATAAACTGAAAGAAGTGATGGAATATCACAACTTCCAGTTAGTGAACTTCTACAAAGTGGAAGCGGTTGACTACCAGAAAGTGCTGGACGACGTGATGGCGATTGCTGACATCCCTGACCGCTATGGTCGTCGATGTTTCCGATCTGCTGGATCAGGCGCGCAAACGCGGCGACTTCGTGATGTTTGAAGGCGCACAGGGTACGCTGCTGGATATCGACCACGGTACTTATCCGTACGTAACGTCTTCTAATACCACCGCAGGCGGCGTCGCCACCGGTTCTGGCCTTGGCCCACGTTATGTCGATTACGTACTGTATCATCAAAGCTTACTCTACGTGCGGGTGCGGGTCCGTTCCCGACCGAACTGTTCGACGATATCGGCGAGTTCCTGTGCAAACAGGGTAACGAATATGGCGCGACCACCGGTCGTCGTCGTCGCACCGGCTGGCTGGATACCGTTGCGGTGCGCCGTGCGGTACAGATCAACTCCCCTGTCTGGTTTCTGCCTGACCAAGCTGGACGTGCTGGATGGCCTGAAAGAAGTGAAAATCTGCGTGGGCTACCGCATGCCGGACGGCCGCGAAGTGACCACTACGCCGCTGGCGGCAGACAACTGGGAAGGTATCGAGCCGATTTACGAATCTATGCCGGCTGGTCTGAATCGACGTTTGGTGTTAAAGAGCGCAGCGGTCTGCCGCAGGCAGCGCTGAACTACATCAAACGTATTGAAGAACTTACCGGCGTGCCGATCGATATTATCTCTACCGGCCCGGATCGTACGGAAACGATGATCCTGCGTGACCCGTTCGACGCATAATGCTGTTCCGGGGCGTGTTGATCGCGCCCCGTTTCCTCGCTTTTTTCACCCTTCTGTTCAAATAAATTAGCGGCCTGACAGCTGGCTGGTTTATCATCAATAGAGTTAATACCTGTGGGTATCTCACCCTTTCCCATTTATTGAGGTTGATGTGCAGTTAACAAGCTTTACCGATTACGGTTTACGCGCCCTGATTTACATGGCGTCGCTGCCGGAAGGGCAAATGACCAACATTACTGAAGTAACGGAAACGTATGGTGTGTCCCGTAATCATATGGTTAAGATAATCAATCAGCTCAGTCGTGAAGGCTATGTCGCGGCTGTCCGTGGGAAAAACGGCGGGATTCGCCCGTAAACCGGCGCAGGATATTCGTATTGGTGATGTTGTGCGCTCCTCGAACCCCTTTCGCTGGTCAATTGCAGCAGTGAATTCTGCCATATCACCAGCGCCTGTCGCCTTAAAATGGCTCTTTCCAAAGCCGTGAACAGTTTTCTCAAGGAGCTGGATAACTACACGCTTGCCGATTTGGTTGAAGAGAATCAACCGCTTTACAAATTATTGCTGGTGGAATGACGAAAATTTCCGCCAGAGCTGACAACGGAGGAACCGCAATGTCACAAGATCCTTTCCTCGAACGCGAATCTGAAAAATACACCAACCCCATTCCCAGCCGCGAATTCATCCTCGATCACTTAGCAAAACGCGAAAAACCCGCCAGCCGGGACGAACTGGCCATTGAGCTGAACATCGAAGGCGAAGAACAAAACGAAGCGCTACGCCGCCGTCTGCGCGCTATGGAGCGCGACGGACAACTGGTCTTTACCCGCCGCCAGTGCTATGCCTTACCGGAACGCCACCGGACCTGCTGAAAGGCGTGGTCATTGCCACCGCGACGGTTACGGCTTCCTGCGTGTAGAAGGGCGTAAAGACGATCTCTACCTCTCCAGCGAACAGATGAAAACCTGCATCCACGGCGATCAGGTGCTGGCGCAACCGCTCGGCGCGGATCGCAAAGGCCGCCGCGAAGCGCGCATTGTGCGTATTCTGGTGCCGAAAACCAGCCAGATTGTTGGCCGCTACTTTACCGACGCTGGCGTGGGTTTTGTGGTGCCGGACGATAGCCGGTTGAGCTTTGATATTTTAATCCCGCCGGAAGAGATCATGGGCGCGCGCATGGGCTTTGTGGTGGTGGTGGAGCTGACGCAGCGACCGACCCGTCGCACCAAAGCGCTGGGGAAAATCGTCGAAGTACTTGGCGATAATATGGGAACCGGCATGGCTGTGGATATGGCGCTGCGCACCCATGAAATCCCCCTACCTGTGGCCGACAGAAGTTGAAAAACAGATTGCCGGGCTGAAAGAGCAAGTGCCGGAAGAAGCGAAAGTAGGTCGCGTGGATTTACGCGATCTGCCGCTGGTCACCATCGACGGCGAAGATGCCCGCGACTTCGATGACGCCGTGTTCTGCGAGAAGAAACGCGGCGGTGGCTGGCGCTTATGGGTAGCCATTGCTGATGTAAGTTACTACGTGCGCCACGGCACCGCGCTGGATAACGAAGCGCGCAACCGTGGTACATCGGTCTACTTCCCGTCGCAAGTGGTGCCGATGCTGCCGGAAGTGCTCTCTAACGGTCTGTGTTCCCTGAACCCGCAGGTGGATCGCTTGTGCATGGTCTGCGAAATGACCATCTCAGCAAAAGGCCGTTTAACCGGCTTTAAATTCTACGAAGCGGTGATGAGCTCTCATGCGCGTCTGACCTATACCAAAGTATGGCATATCCTGCAGGGCGATCAGATCTGCGCGAGCAGTATGCATGCGCCGCTGGTGAAGCACATCGAAGAGCTGCATAACCTGTATAAAGTTCTCGACCGGGCGCGTGCAGAGCGTGGCGGTATCTCGTTTGAGAGCGAAGAAGCGAAGTTTATCTTCAATGCTGAGCGTCGCATCGAACGTATTGAGCAGACCCAGCGCAACGATGCGCACAAACTGATTGAAGAGTGCATGATCCTCGCCAATATCTCCGCCGCACGCTTTGTGGAGAAAGCCAGCGAGCCTGCGCTGTTCCGTATTCACGATAAACCCTCTAACGACGCGATCACGGCGTTCCGCAGTGTGCTTGCTGAGCTGGGTCTGGAGCTGCCCCCGCGGCAACAAACCGGAGCCGCGCGACTATGCAGAGCTGCTGGAGTCCATCGCCGATCGTCCGGATCGCTGAGATGCTGCAAACCATGCTACTGCGCTCCATGAAACAGGCGATCTACGATCCGGAAAACCGTGGTCACTTTGGGCTGGCGCTGCAATCCTACGCACACTTTACCTCGCCGATTCGCCGTTACCCGGATCTGTCGCTGCACCGCGCCATTAAATATCTGCTGGCGAAAGAGCAGGGGGCTGAAGGGCAACAGCACCGAAACTGGCGGCTGGCATTACAGCATGGAAGAAGTGCTGCAACTGGGCCAGCGGCACTGTTCGATGACCGAACGCCGCGCTGATGAAGCCACGCGTGAAGTGTCGGACTGGCTGAAATGCGACTTTATGCAGGATCAAGTAGGCAACATCTTCCCGGGTGTGATCGCCAGCGTAACCGGCTTTGGTTTCTTTGCTGGATGATCTGTTTATTGATGGTCTGGTGCATGTCTCTTCGCTGGATAATGACTACTACCGCTTTGACCAGATTGGCCAGCGTCTGATTGGCGAATCCGGCGGGCAGACTTACCGTTTGGGTGACCGCGTGCAGGTGAAAGTCGAGGCGGTCAATATGGACGAGCGTAAGATCGACTTCTCGCTGATCTCCAGCGAACGCGGTCCGCGTAATGTCGGTAAAACCGAGCGTGAGCGCAGCAAGAAAGGCCCGGCAGGTAAAAAAGTCGCCGGGAAAAAACCGCCGCGCCGCCAGATGGGCAAAAGGTGAACTTTGAGCCCGGACAGCGCCTTCCGCGAACCGGGGAAAAGGCAAACCGAAAAAAGCCAAAAAACCGTCGGCGAAGACGCAAAAATCGCCGCCGCCACCAAAGCAAAACGTGCGGCGAAAAAGAAAGTCGCGCAGTAATATTCCCGAACCCTTCCTGTGAAGGGGTTTTTTAGTTATTTTCTGCAAATCGATATTTAGTATTTATCGTTAGCCTGCGCAGCCAGATGTATATAGTGAATACCCATCTCTTATTCACCGAATAAAAACCGAAGCCTTTTCGCTTCGGCATATCTCTGTTTTGCAAGGAGCGATTATGCATCTGGCCCGTTTTCCCCGCCTGACATTAGGTCATTTTCCAACACCGTTGGAACCGCTGAATAATTTAAGCGCGTTACTCGGTGGCCCCAAATTATGGATCAAACGCGACGACGCCACGGGTCTTGCGACCGGCGGCAATAAAACCCGCAAACTGGAGTTCTTACTGGCGGATGCGCTGGCGTTAAACGCCGACGTCATCATTACCCGAGGGGCGACGCAATCGAACCATGTGCGCCAGACTATCGCCGGGGCGGCGAAACTCTACCGACCAAAGTGCTGCTGGAAAAGCGGGTGACGGATTTTGGCGAAGAGTATCAGCGTTCCGGCAACATCCTGCTGGACGACTTGCTCGGCGGCGAGATTGTCGCGCATCTGCCGGGCGGTACGGACATGCAGCAGGCCATGGAAGAGCTGGCGCAACAGTTGCGCGAGCAGGGGCACAACCCGTACGTCATTCCCGGTGGCGGTTCCAACCCGATCGGTGCGCTGGGCTACGTTGCCTGTGCTGAAGAGCTGCTGTTCCAGTCATCCCAGTTACGTTTGCGCATTGACAGCGTGGTGCACGCGACCGGCAGCACCGGTACACAAGCCGGGCTGGTGGCCGGGTTCAGCGCCACCAATAGCGAGTGCCGGTACTGGGCATCAGCGTTCGCGCGCCGAAAGTGAAGCAGGAGGAGAACGTCTGGACGCTGGCATCGCGCACCCGCGAGCCATGGCGTGAAGGGGGGAGCTGCCGCGCGAAGCGGTGGTATTAACATGCATGTCGGCGATGTTGGCACGCCGACAGAAAAAGATGCTGAAGCGCTGACGCTGTTTGCCCATGCGAAGGTTTTGTTTGATCCGGTCTACCGGGAGCGGCCGGGCATTGATTTGATCCGTAAAGGTCACTTTAGCCGTGATGAAAACGTGGTGTTTATTCACACAGGCGGCTCGGCCGGATTATTTGGTTATCGCCAGTGCTGGAGGCGCACGCCCGCCATGGCTAAGCCCTTTTGCTCGGCGTGCTGGGCGGCATGGGGCCGCTCGCCACGCTGGATTTCCAGCATAAATTGCTGGATGCCACTCCCGCCGACAGCGATCAGCAACAACTGCCATCGGTAATCTGGAATGTGCCGCAGGTCGACAGGCAAAAAGCCCTCGCCGGACTGGGGCCATCGCCGTTACCGCAATTGCTGCTCGGCATCGAAACGCTTAATCAGGCTGTGCCAGCCATATCGTGATCCCCCTGTAATACGGCGCATCACTGGTTTGATGAACTCAGCCGCGCCAGCGCGGCGCCGTTGCTGCATATTGTTGATGCCACTCTTGAAGGATCTGGTGGCGCTGCCGCAAAAACCGCAGCGGGTAGGCCATTGCCACACAAGGCACGCTGGATGCAGGTTGGTACCAGCGTGCGCTGGCGCAGAAGGGCATTGAGGTGTTGCTGCCCACCGCAGACGAGTTGCAGCAGTGGTTTGTGCCCGGTTGTTATGCGGTGTGAAGCGCGGTGCGTTGCGTGAAGGCGGCGAGTTGCTGAGCTTACAGGCGCAGGCGCTGCTGGCGCGTGGCGCTGATCAATTGCTACTGGCCTGCACCGAGGTGCCGCTTGCGCTGCATGCGGTAGCCGCGCCGTTTCTTTCTCACGATCCGGCGCAATTACTGGCGCAACGCTGCGCGGAAATATGGCTTGAATATCGTCATTCTTATTTTCCGCATACCCAAAGCAATAATTGGAATAAATAAAAGAGCCCCCAGTGGATATAGTGATTCCAGCGCTAATAACGTCGTTTTTAAAGGTTAAATAAAATGAAAAAAGTCTCGCTTATTGGCAGCGGGTAGCTTATGGGCCAACGCCAGCTGCCGCCACGCCGACGGAAGTCCGCATCGCGTATAGCGGCGGTTCACAGGTATTAATGCTGGCAAAGGCCGACGGCTCGCTGGATAAAGCCTTACACAGTCCGGTGAAATGGGTGCAGACTTGCCTCTGGTGCCGATGCGTTAAGTTATTTCGCCAGTAACGCTATCGATATTGCCAATTCGGTTCCAGCCCGGCGACTGCGGGTATTGTGCGAAAACTGCCGGTGGAAATTATCGGTGTATCGGGGGTGAGCCAGACCGCAGTAAAATAACGCTGTTGCCGCTGCGCCCGGCAGAGATGGTGGCGGCATGGAAACGCGGTGATATTGATGCCGGTTACGTTTGGGCACCGTTCGCTCAGGAACTGGAATCTTCTGGCGGCCATCAGTATTTGCGACCAAAGATCTGCAAAAGAGGGCTACCTGATTTACAACAACTACGTGGTGCGTAAAGCCTTCGCGGAGCAGCCCGGACGCGGTGACGGCGTTCCTGCGTGTACATCAGCAGAAAGTGGATGAGTTCAAGAAAGATCCCGAACGTGCCGCTGCGATTGTCGCGAAGAGGTGGGGGCGCCAGTGACCATGCCGCTAACACCCTCGGCGGGCTGGAATACCCGTCGCTGAGCGAACAAGGGACGGCGGCGTGGCTGGGTAACGGCACACACACCTCCGACAGCGGTATTGGTAAAGCGTTGAGCAAGACCTCCGATTTCCTTGCCGGGATCGGTGAACTGCGTAAGCGCGATATCCCGGCCAACTGGGATGCGGCGACTCCCGTTATATTCGTGATGCGGCGGCTACCGCGCAATACGAAATTGAGTCAGCATATCGCTATCAGCGTGCTGTCGGTGGCGGTTTTCTTCGTGCTCTGGCAAGTGGCGGCGACCCGGCAGTGGGTCGATCCACTGCTATTACCATCATTGACCGACATTGGCCTCACGGCGGAAGAGCTGCTGGCGGACGGTTACCGGCAGGTGCCGCTGTGGCAGCATATTGTCGTAAGTCTGGCGCGTGCGCTGAGCGCTTTGCCGTCGCCATTGCGATTGGTATTCCGCTAGGGCTGTTGATGGGGTTATCCGACGGTTTGTCCGCTGTGCTTAACCCCTTCGTGCAGTTTCTGCGGCCACTGCCGAAAATCGCCCTGATCCCCGCTGGCGGTGGTATGGCTGGGGATTGGGTGAAGCCTCGAAATTTTTCCTCATCTTTATCGCCACCTTTTTAAGCGTAGTGGTCGGCGCCAGCGCGGCGGTAGAGCGCATCGGCCGGGCGCGTATCCGCGTCGCGCAAACCCTCGGCGCATCCAGGGAGGCAGATTTTCCTGCGTGTGGTACTGCCGGATGCGCTACCGGAACTGTTTACCACCGTACGTCTGTCGATTGGCATCGGCTGGACCTCGCTGATTGCCGCCGAAATGGTGGCGGCCAGTTCTGGCACGGGGTGGATGGTGATCAACGCCAGCTCTTATCTGCGCACCGACATTGTGATGCTCGGCATTCTGCTGCTGGGCGGCATTGGCTATTTACTGGATTTATTACTGCTGGGGCTGCAACGGTGGTTAGCGCCCGGGCGGGGAAAAGAGTGATGACGGCACATATCGCACTGGAAAATGTCTCCCTGACGTTTGCCGCTAAACCACAGCCGTTTACGGTGCTGGAAGATATTTCGCTGGCGTTGTCGCCGGGGGGAATTTATTGTGCTGCTTGGGCCATCCGGCTGTGGAAAATCCACCATCCTTAACCACGGTGGCGGGGTTTACAAAGCCAGACAGCGGCCAGTGCTGGCGGGCGGTCAGACGGTGTAACAACCCGGCCCCTCGCGGGGGATGATTTTCCAGCAGCCGAACCTGTTTCCGTGGTTATCGGTGCTGGATAACGTCACCTTTGGCCCGCGGTTGGGAAAACATCACAAAGCGGAGGTGAATGCCCGGGCGCGGGAGTGGCTGGCGCGCGTTGGGCTCAAAGGGTTTGAACACCATGCACCATGGCAGCTTCTGGTGGTATGAAACAGCGGTGGCGTTGGCGCGCCCGTCGCCCGGATGTGCTGCTGTTGGATGAGCCGTTCGGCGCACTGGACGCACAAACGCGGCTGATGATGCAGGAGCTGTTGCGCGAAGCATGGCTGGAAACTCACACCACGCTGCTGTTTGTGACCCATGATGTGGAAGAAGCGCTGTTTCTCGCCGACCGCATTCTGGTTATGTCGGCGCGGCCGGGCAAGATCGTCGAGGAGATTACGCTGCCGTTTGGCCGTGACCGTGACATTGAAACCCTTGTCGGACACCCGCAATACGGCGCTATCAAGCAGCATGTCCTGCATCGGGTCAGGCAGGAGGCGAAACGGCACCTGAGTTAGCGCGGGCGGGTGGTTCGTTCTGGGGCGCGTGTCGGGTATAATGGGGCCAGTGATGACAATCACGGCCCAATAACGCAGCGCAAACCGCCCCAAATGAGTACCATCAATGAGTGAAATGATTTACGGCATCCACGCGGTGCAGGCCCTGTTGGAGCGCGCTCCGGAGCGTTTTCAGGAAGTTTTTATTCTGAAAGGCCGCGAAGACAAACGTCTGCTGCCGCTGATCCACGCGCTGGAAGCGCAAGGCGTGTGGTGATCCGGTGGCGAGTCGCCAGTATCTGGATGAAAAAAGCGAAGGTGCGGTTCATCAGGGGGATCATTGCTCGCGTGAAGCCGGGGCGTCAGTACGTGAAAACGATCTGCCGGATCTGATCGCCAGTCTCGATCAGCCGTTCCTGTTGATCCTCGATGGTGTCACCGATCCGCATAACCTTGGCGCATGCTTGCGTAGCGCCGATGCGGCGGAGTGTGCATGCGGTGATCGTGCCGAAAGACAAATCTGCTCAACTGAATGCCACCGCGAAAAAAGTCGCCTGTGGCGCAGCGGAAAGCGTACCACTGATCCGCGTAACCAACCTTGCCCGCACGATGCGCGTGCTGCAGGAAGAGAATATCTGGATCGTTGGTACTGCCGGTGAAGCGGACCATACCCTGTTCCAGAGCAAAATGACCGGCCGTCTGGCGCTGGTGATGGGCGCTGAAGGCGAAGGTATGCGCCGCCTGACCCGCGAGCACTGCGATGAGCGATCAGCATCCTGATGGCGGGTAGCGTTTCGTCGCTGAACGTCTCGGTCGCCACGGGCATCTGTCTGTTTGAAGCCGTGCGCCAACGCGGTCTGTAAGCGGCGCAAAAAACCACCCTTATTCGGGTGGTTTTTTTACCGTTAACGCTGGTACTATTCGCGGGCAGGTATTTCACCCTTATTGCGATGAAATGATCAGGATAGAAAAGATGGCATGGACAGAAACACTGAGCGCAGCATTATTACAATCAGCAACGCTGGACGTAAATATTCAACGCGAAGCGGACGCTTTAATTCTGACGCTGGATGATTACGGCGACTTCAATTAAATGTGCTGTTGACCTCAAATCATCGATATATTTGCCCGCTGAACGAAATTAAGCATCAGGATGCATTTAATGCCTTCCTGCTGCGCAATCAAAAACTGTTACCTTTATCTTCTGTTGGCATCTCGCCTGTCGGCGGCGAAGAGTATTATGTCGCGTTCGGCGCACTGTCACTCAACTCGTCGATCGACGATATTCTGCTGGAAATCACCACGCTTGCTGAAAATGCGCTGGATCTCGCTGAATTAACAGATGATTTCACCCAATAACTGAGTCAGGAGTGATGGTATGGGAATTTTAAAAAGCCTGTTTACGCTGGGTAAATCGTTTATTGCTCAGGCAGAAGAGTCGATTGAAGAAACGCAGGGCGTACGTGCTGGAACAATATCGCGATGCGCACGAACTGGATAAAGCAGGAAAGTCCGCGTTGACCTGCTGGCGCGTGGCAACGACAAGCTGGAGGATCTGCGCGAGCGTAAAGGCAGTCTGAAGCGTGGAAGCGATGGCGAAAAAATGTCGATGCGGCGCTGCTCAACGAGGTTGCAACGGAAATCGCCCGTCTGGAAAACGCCATGACTGCGGAAGAGCAGGTGCTGAGCAACCTTGAAACGTCACGCGATGCGGTTGGAAAAAGCGGTGACGGCGACAGCGCAACGTATTGAGCAATTTGAGCAGCAGTTGGAAGTGATTAAAGCGACCGAAGCGATGCAGCGTGCGCAGCAGGCGGTGACGACGTCTACCGTTGGCGCATCGAACAATGTGGCGACGGCGGCAGAATCGCTGAAACGTCTGCAGACGCGTCAGGCTGAACGTCAGGCGCGACTGGATGGCCACCAGCTTGAAAGTGGCTGACGGGCGCGATCTGATGAAAACTCGCAGGCAGGCATTGGCGGCAGCGATAAAACCTCTGCGCAGGATGTGCTGGCCCGACTGCAACAGCAACAAAAACAGTGATGCTCTCTTTTCTTAAAAACCTGCTGGGGCGGCCTGATGCGGCGGCCCCGGTAAGAGTCCTCGGATTGCATCTGCGCCGGTTTCCCATTGATACCTGCTGTTTCGCTTGTGCGAGGAGGAGCTGTTGGTCACGCTTCCCGGCGAAGAGTACACCATCGGCGCTTGCGGCAGCTTTGACTGGGCGCAGGTTGTATGATTCACCGCTACTACACCACCGGCGATGAGTTCCTGCAAATCAGCACTTCTGGTGGTCTGGAGACCAGCAATATCGATGATATTAAGCTGTTCGTGTATGAAGAGAGCGCTGGCGTTTCCGGTGAGAAAACCCTGGCGCGAGATGCTGAGCGCGAAAGCCATGGGCAAGCCATCGTTGCGCTGGCGCGACTTGGGCAGCGCGTGTTTAACGCGGAAGAGCGCGGCGATATCGAACCGATTTATACGCTGGAAACCGTCAACAACCCGGCTGGAGCACGCTGGGAAGTGCACAACTTTATGATGGCCTACCAGCGAGAAGTCACCGACGGTGTGTTTGAGTATCTATTGTTGAACGGCGAAGAGACGTTTAATGAACAAAATCAGCCCGGAGGATCTATTCGCGCGCTGGTGTTGATATTCCTCTCATAAAGGTCATAATATAGGGAACGGAAATTCATATTCTGGGTTCACTGCTGGCGTTTGGTATTTCTTTCGCGCGTGCTTGTTTCTTTTTTTATATACTCCCAGACGAATGGCGGTTAATTAAAGAGAACAATATTGCCGCGTCGTTAGCATTCAGTGGTTCACTGTTGGGGTATATTATTCCTCTCCAGTGCGGCCATTAACTCTGTCAGCATCCCGGATTATTTAATCTGGGGCCTTATTGCGCTGGTGGTGCAATTAATGGTCTACGGCGGCGTACGTCTGTATATGCCGAAGCTGAGTGACAAAATTATTCACAGTAATATTGCTGCGGGTTATTTATGGGCGCGGCGGCGCTGGCGGGCGGGATCTTTAACGCCGCCTGCATGACATGGTAATGGATAATCATGGCAGAAAGAGAAAGACCGGCAAAAAATTATACTCTGTCGCCAGCAAAGCCGCAGCGCCCGCTTTTCACCGCCGAAAGAGCGTAAGAGTGTCACTGACGCTGGCCATTATGGGGGGAGCCGCTTTCGCGTTGAAGGCTGTAGCGACCACAAAGATGATAATGATGGCGACGGCGTTTAGCACTTCCCAGCAGGATTGGTCGACGACGGTAATACCGCACAGGTGTGTAATGATGCGTGGAATAATGCGCGCGCATGAACTTTGAGCAAGAAATCCCGAATAATATGTCGCAGCCTGCGTGCAGCAATATCATTGCTACTACAATATTGGCGCTGGATGCCAGTGCTCAGCGGTTTTACTCGTAGCACAGACCGCGATGAGCAGTATAGCTACAGCAGCGGCGGCTCAACGTACTCTTCCCGCCCGGTGTGGCGTAACCGCGATGGCGACTATGGCTGGCGCTCCGGTGGCAGCACCAGCAACACCAGCGCGAGCAGCCATATGGGTATACCACCAAAAAGGCGACCACCTTTTCCCGTGGTGGTTGGGCGCTCCTCCAGCGCACGTGGAAGCTGGGGAGGATAAGTATGCTACGTCATGATGTTGCCGTTCTTGAACGGATCGCCCGCGATCATGGTTTCGACTTCCATATCATTGATAACGAAATCTACTGGGACGAGAGCCGGGCGTACCGTTTTACGCTGCGGCAAATTGAGGAGCAGATCGAAAAAACCCACGGCAGAGCTGCATCAAATGTGCCTCGAGGTGGTGGATCGCGCCGTAGCCGACGAAGCCGTGCTGACACAACTGGCGATCCCGCCGCTGTATTGGGATGCCATTGCCGATAGCTGGCGCAGCCGCGATCCTTCGCTCTACGGGCGTGGATTTTGTCTGGTGCGGCAAGGAGCCAGTGAAGCTGGAATATAACGCCGACACGCCAACATCGCTGTACGAATCCGCTTACCAGTGGCTCTGATGGATTCCAGCGCGTTATCCTCGCGATGCCGATCAGTACAATGCGATCAGGATAAGCTGATCGCCTTTTGCCGAGATACAGGGGCGTCATCCACTCTATTTTTGTTGCTGTAAAGATACGGAAGAAGATCGTGGAACGGTGCTTTATCTGGAGGATTGCGCGCGCGTCAGGCGGGTCTGGATACACGCTTTATCTACATCGACGATCTCGGGCTGGGTCTTGGCGGCGTGTTGACGGATCTGGATGACAATGTCATTCGTCAGGCTTTCAAGCTCTATCCGCTGGAATGGATGATGCGCGACGAGAACGGCCCCCTTGTTGTGTAAACGTCGTGAGCAGTGGCTGGAGCCGTTATGGAAGAGCATTCTCAGTAATAAGGGGTTGCTGCCGCTGCTGTGGCGTTATTTCCCCAATCATCCCAACCTGCTTCCCGCGTGGTTTGATGGCGAAAAGCCGCTGCTGGCGCCGGGTGCAAGCTATGTGCGTAAGCCGCTGTTTTCCCGCGAAGGGGGAAATGTCACCATTCTCGACGGTGCGCATAATGTCATTGAACACGAAGATGGCGACTATGGGCAGGAGCCGATGATCTTCCGAAGCTTTTCAGCCGCTGCCGCGATTTGGCGACAGCTATACGCTAATCGGCAGCTGGGTGGTGGATGATGAAGCCGTTGGCATGGGCATCCGCGAAGACTGCTCATTGATCACCAAAGATACCTCCCGTTTTATTCCGCATTATATTGCCGGGTAACTCTGCTTAACCGCAGGCCCGGTGGCATCCGCGCCGCCGGGCGCATTGCACTGACACTATTCCTGCATTATGTGAGTCGTTTCACGAATGTGGGTGCAAATCGTTGCCTTGTGACTCCACTCCCATGCAGTGTCCGCGCGGGCTGTCCATACTTACATCGACTGCCACTGACGGAGGACAGCAGCAGCAAACGCATACGGTTTTAATCAACCAACTCTCATAACAGCAACTTATTCCTTTCTGACCGCGCACTGTATGATGCCGTGCTGCGCGAAGGCGCGGCATGGGATGCTGAACTGCTTGCCAGCATCGGCCAGCAGTTGGGCACGGCGGAGTCGCTCGAACTTGGACGGCTGGCTAACGCCAATCCTCCGGAATTACTCCGCTACGACGCCACCGGCGCGCGACTCGACGATGTACGCTTTCACCCCGCACGGCATTTGCTGATGCAGGGCATGTGCGCCAATCGTGTGCACAATCTGGCATGGAAGAGGACGCGCAGCGGATCGTTTGTCGCCCGCGCCGCGCGTTTTGTGCTGCATGCGCAGGTGGAA
This sequence comes from Enterobacter sp. EA-1, assembly GCA_002886105.1. Classification (GTDB taxonomy): domain Bacteria; phylum Pseudomonadota; class Gammaproteobacteria; order Enterobacterales; family Enterobacteriaceae. The sequence goes on along the minus strand of CP025776.1, from coordinate 4,636,674 downwards.
TCCGGCACCCTTTGCCCCATCACCATGACGTTCGCCGCGATCCCTTGCTGGCGCAGTCGCTACCAAAATCTTTTCACGGCTGGCTAAAACCGCTGCTCAGCGATCGTTACGATCCTCATCTGCTGCACCGGCGACCAGAAACGCGGATTGCTGATCGGCATGGGGATGACCGAGAAGCAGGGGGGAAGCGATGTGCTGAGCAACACCACCCGGGCGGAAAAGAGCGGTGATTCGTACCGACTGACCGGGCATAAATGGTTTTTCTCGGTTCCGCAAAGCGATGCGCACCTTGTACTGGCGCAGGCAAAAGGCGGGCTCTCCTGTTTCTTTGTTCCCCGTTTTTTACCCGATGGCCAGCGCAATAACGTTCGGCTGGAACGTCTGAAAGACAAGCTCGGTAACCGTTCCAATGCCAGCAGCGAGGCCGAGTTTTGCGATGCCAGCGGTTGGCTGCTGGGAGAAGAGGGGGAAGGGGTTCGGCAGATCCTCAAGATGGGCGGGCTGACGCGCCTTGACTGCGCGCTCGGCAGTCATGGTCTGATGCGTCGTGCATTTTCCGTGGCGCTGTACCATGCCCATCAACGGCAGGCATTTGGCAAAAATCTTGTCGATCAACCGATGATGCGGGAAGTCCTCAGCCGTATGGCGCTGCAACTGGAAGGGCAAACCGCAATGCTGTTTCGTCTGGCGCGCGCACAGGACAGCCGTGCTGATGAGAGGGAAGCATTGTGGGCACGGTTGTTTACGCCGGTGGCGAAATTCGCTGTCTGCAAAGCGGGCATTCCTTTTGTGGCGGAAGCGATGGAGGTGCTGGGCGGCATCGGTTACTGCGAAGAGAATGAACTGCCTCGTCTTTACCGCGAAATGCCGGTCAACAGCATCTGGGAAGGCTCCGGAAATGTAATGTGTCTGGACGTGCTGCGCGTGTTGGGTAAGCAACCGGGCGCGGTGGCGCTGCTGGTGGATGAATTTGGCGCGGTGAAGGGCCGGGATCGTCACTTTGATCGTGCGTGGCGGCAACTGCAACAACGGTTGCGTAAACCGGATGAGGCTCAGGGGCGCGAAGTGGCGCAACAGCTGTGGTTACTCGGTGCCGGGGCGCAGATGCTGCAATATGCATCGCCGCCGATGGCGCAGGCGTGGTGTCGGCTGATGCTGGATACCCGCGGCGTGTCGCCGGTTGACGGGCAGGTACAAAACGACCTGCTGCTACGCGCCACGGGTGGGGCCTGTTAGTCCATTTTCAGGCGGAACAGGCTCACCAGTTCCGTCAGATGCGCCCCCTTTTTTCCCGCAACGTCCGGGCGGTTTCCTCGCTCTGGGAAACCCGTCCGGCGTTGATGTGCGTGGCATCGCCGATATGCGTCATTGCGGGTTCACGGGTTGATCCCGGCGGATTGTTCATGTGAGGCTGGTTAATCTCATGCACCAGCTGGTTGATATCGCCCATATGGCTGATGATCGACTGCATTGCCACACGGGTTGCCTCCGACTGCGCATGCCCTTCGCCCACCTTTTTCAGCGTGTCGCCAATCAGCGCTTCGATCTCTTTTACCGCATTGGCGCTGCGCGCGGCCAGCGCTCGCACTTCCTGCGCCACCACGGCAAACCCTTTGCCGTGCTCCCCCTGCGCGGGCGGCTTCTACGGCGGCGTTCAGCGCCAGAATGTTGGTCTGGAAGGCGATGGATTCCAATCACGTGGGTAATGTCTGCGATACGCTGTGACGCGCCGCGAATGTCTTCCATGGTCGCGACCGAGTTATCCACGGTTTCACCGCCTTTTTCACTGCGTCGGTAGTTTCATTCACCAGATGCTGTGTTTGCTCCATATTGGCTGCATTCTGTTGCACCGTCGCAGTCAGTTGCTCAAGGCTGGCGGAGGTCTCTTCCACGCTGCTGGCCTGCTTGTTGATCTGCTCGCTAATCTCACCGCTGTCAGCGGCCAATGCAGTGGTGCCGAGATTGATGTCTGCTGCGGACTCACGGACCTGCAACACGATTTTATGCAGACCGTCGCCGATGCCGTTGATCGCCGCGATCAACTGACCGACTTCATCATGACGATCGACATTCAGCGTGGCGCGCAGATCGCCGTCGGCATAACGTTGAGCCAGATCGATCACACCGCGCAACGGGTGGGTCAGCCAGCGACGAATGATCACCACAAAGAGCGCGGCAAAGAGCAGAGAAACAACCACGCCCGCCAGCAGGAATTGATCGCGCATGCGGGTCACATCGCTCAGCAGAACCTCTTTGTCGACTTCGCCGACCACCGTCCAGTTCCAGCCGGGCAAGGCCGTGTAGGACATCATTAACGTGCGGCCCTTTTCATCCTGACGCTCCAGTGTGCCGCTGCTGTTTTTCAGCAGGGTTTGCAAATCCTTGTCGTCCCACTGCGGGCGCTTGCCTTCGTCGGTGTCGTGGAACAGATAATTACCGTAGTTCTTGCCTTCGTTACGGTCGATCACAAAGAAATGACCGCTGGCACCCAGCTTACGGCCGAGGATCTTATTACGCATCACGTCCCGAGGGCGGGTGATATCCACACCGACAAACAGGATCGCAATGGTGTTGCCGCTGGCATCTTTGACCGGTTGATACTGGGTGATATAGCGTTTACCGAATAGCAGCGCCAGGGCCGCGATAAAGCTCGCCTTTCATCAGCGAAGCGAATGCCGGGCTGGCGGGATCCAGTTTGGTGCCAATCGCGCGATCGCCATTCTCTTTGCGCAGCGAGGTCGCGACACGGACAAAGTCATTGCCGCTGCGTACAAACAGCGTGGCAATGGCGCCCGTACGGTTCAGGAAGTCATCAGGAATCGCGTTATTGTTGTGCAGTTCGGTGTCGCCGGCCTTAAGCAGCGGTACATCAATGCCGTTGATTTCGCGGCGCTGTTGCGTATCGATACTCAGTGGCTGCGGCAGAAAACTGCTAAACAAGCGCGTGTAGCTTTCCACCTCTTCACTGAGACTGCTGTTGAACATTTCCACCATATCCACCACACCGGTGGACTGGTTATGCAGGTCTTCCATGGCCAGCGTTTCCAGTTGTTGGCTGGCTTTATTGCTCATCAGAAAAGTGAATAAAAGGAAAAGCGTTGCAACGCTTGCGCCAGTCAGCAGTGACAATTTTGCACCAAGGCCGGTGCGACGAAAGAAGGCGCTCATAATTTGTCCGTTGATCTGTGGGTGAGGCTCCTTCAACGGCACAAAGTGGATAACATTTAGCACATCAATGTAACAAAATGTAACATTGATATTTCTTTACAATAACATAATCTTAGTGAATGTAGGGGGAATAAAAAAAGCCACCAGATTTAGGTGGCTTTTTTAGAGGGTCAGGCGTACAGGATGGCCTGCACCCGCCAGTTGTCAACCTGTTGATCTTCCTGCATTCGGACGATGCGATACCGGAAGCTCCCTGCTCATCCGCTTTTAAGGCGATAACACGCTCCACGTCTTGTAGGCTCCCTGAGACATTGTTGACGGAGATCAGGCCGATTTCATTCAGCCCCGTCACGCAGTCTGCGCTGGCGAACTCTGCGGGCTGCGCTGTTGTATTAAGCATTCCTGTAGAAAGCAACAGTGAGTTTAAGGCAAGAGATCGTTTCATTGTCAGCTCCATTTTACGTTACCCCGAGACATTGCAGGGCATTCCATCGCACAACGGATTCCATCTCATCCTATTGTGCACAGGAGAACATCAATGGACGCAAAGCAGTGTAAATATCCTGAAAATCAATGCCTCGCTACTGTCGGTACAACAGGGCGCGTCCGTACCAGCGGCCGGGTATTACGGTGTCATCCAGCATCTGAATGACGTAATAATCCGCGTCTGCGGCGGCGGCTTTAGCCTTGATTTCACGTTCCACATCCATCGGAGATCCAATACGGCGGCGCTCACTGCGCCGATTTCCCGCAGTCCCTGCGTCTGGTTGCGACGGATTTCCTGCGGATGGTCGCTGACCGGCGGTGCGGGTTGCGGGTTGCCTTCCAGTACTGAACAGGCGCTTAACAACAGAACAAGCAGTACCGGCAGCAAGGCACGCATCGTTTTCTCCCTTCTCCTGATAGCCATAGTGTAGTTCCTGATAAATACCCCTTTTAGGGGAATGTTCCCGAACTGTTAGCTCGAGCACTAATTTCGGAATGAAAGTATCCTGAAAGCGTAACCTATATCTCAACGTCGCTAAATCCATAGATGAATTCTGACTTGCACCGCGTGTTCGCGGGTGGCATACCTGCACTATAGATCAAGGAGAGTGCGATGATTGAGCTTCAGACTGAACAATTTGCGGGCGTGGAAGCGCTCCATGCTTTTCCGGCGGGAAAACATGCACAGCCGCTTCCCCTGTGTGGTTTTTTACCACGGTTTCACCTCATCAAAGCTGGTCTACAGCTATTTCGCGGTGGCGCTGGCGCAGGCCGGTTTTCGCGTCATCATGCCGGATGCACCGGATCACGGTGCACGGTTTAGCGGCGACGCGCAACATCGGCTTGGCCAGTTCTGGCAAATCCTCCGCGGCAATATTGAAGAGTTTGCGGCACTGCGGGATGCGCTGGAACAGCGGGAACTGATTGCGGGCCAGCGGTTAGCGGTAGGCGGAGCCTCCATGGGCGGCATGACGGCGCTGGGTATTATGACGCATCATCCGGAGGTACGCTGCGTCGCAAGCCTGATGGGGTCCGGCTACTTTACAACGCTCGCGCACACGCTGTTTCCCCCGCTGGCGGTGACAGGTTCCGCGGTGCAGCATGAGTTTGACGCGATTATCGCACCGCTTGCCCGGTGGGATGTCAGCACCCAGCTTGCACGCGTTGCGGATCGTCCGCTGCTGCTGTGGCACGGCGAGCAGGATGACGTGGTTCCGGCAGCTGAATCTTTCCGTTTACAGCAGGCTTTACAAGATAACGGGCTCGACAGTCATCTGACGTATTTATGGGAGAGTGGGGTAACGCATCGCATTACCCCCGGTGTGCGCTGGACGCAACCGTCCATTTTTTCCTTCGCCACCTCTAAACGCGCAGAATTTTAACGCCACCGGTCCTCCAGTTTCTGGAGGATCGCGGGATCGGCATTTTTACCGGTGATCACCATATCTATCTGTTCGGCGCGACTAAACAGCATACCGGCGCGCTCACCCACTTTGCTGTCGACCAGCACCACCAGTTTACCCACGACATTCAGCATGTTCTGTTCCGCCATTGCCGTGAGCATGTCGGTCTTATATAAGCCCTCCGCGGTCAGCCCTTTGCCGCTGGTAAACATCCAGTGCCCGGCATAGAGCGTGTTTTCGCTATCCTGTGGGCTTAGCGTGATGGACTGCGTTTTATTGTACTGGCCGCCCATGATCACCACGCTTTCATGCTCCTGATCGATAAGGTAATTCGCCAGAGGCAGATAGTTAGTGATGATTTGTACGGGTTTACCGCACATCTCGCGCCCCAACAGAAATGCCGTGGAGCCGCAGTTAATCACCACGCTTTCACCGGGGCTAATCAGTTGCGATGCGGCTCTGGCGATGCGTACTTTCTCTTCGTGATTCTGCGCCTGATGGATATTCATTGGCGTCCAGCGTTGGCGCTGCTGGCTGACGGCTTCTGCGCCATTACGCACTTTCTTGAGTTTGCCGCTTTCATCCAGTTTGTTGATATCGCGACGGGCCGTTGCCGGAGAAATTCCCAGCCGGGCAATGACTTCTTCAACGGTGACAAACCCGGTTTGCGCCAGCTGCTCCAGCAATATTTGATGTCGTTGCGCTTCCGTCATGAGCTATTCCGATAAAAATTGATTTGAAAAGATGATATTTGAAATAGCCTGAAATTACTAAAGAAAAGAGCAAGCGCCAGGGCAACATACGCCCGACGCGTGCGGGTAACCATTACAGAAATGCTTTAAAGGGCAGATCCGGTTCATGGGTAAAGCAATCATCGAACCCACGCGGATAGTGATACTCAAATTTGTCTTTATCCAGCGGCCGGTGAACTTGCCGCCGACCTGCCAGATAAACGGCTTAAAGCCGTAACCCAGACGATCCTTTTTCATCTCCCACAACACACGAATTTCCTGCGGATCGGCCTCGGAAATTTGACCAGATGTCGTGATGGAAGGGGATCACCACTTTGGCGTTCAATGCTTCCGCCATACGCAGCATATCGGCGCTGGTCATTTTGTCGGTGATGCCGCGTGGGTTTTCACCATAGGAACCGAGCGCAACATCGACCCTCGGGTGCTCGTTGCCATGTTTGGCGTAATAGTTGGAGTAGTGGGAATCGCCACTGTGGTACAGGGTGCCGCCCGGGGTTTTAAACAGGTAATTCACCGCGCGTTTATCCATGCCGTCGGGTAATTTTCCTGCGGCCTTCTGATCGGCAGGCAAGGTGATCAACGCGGTGCGATCAAACGCATCCAGCGCGTGAATTTCAATGTCTTTGATTTTCACCACATCCCCGGGTTTCATCACAATGCAACGTGATGCCGGTACACCCCAGCCGATCCATAAATCCACACAGGTTTGCGGCCCGATAAACGGCACCGTATCCGGGCAATTTTGCAGTACTGCCGCAGCGACGTTGACGTCGATATGATCGTTGTGATCGTGCGTAGAGAGGACGGCGTCAATCTGGCGAATAGCGAACGGATCGAGCACAAACGGCGTCGTGCGCAGGTTGGGCTGAAGCTTTTCCACTCCGGCCATTCGCTGCATCTGATGACCTTTTTTCATCAGCGGGTTCCCGTGAGATTGTTTACCGGTCCCGCACCAGAAGTCGACGCAGATATTGGCGCCTTCCTCCGATTTCAGCCAAATCCCGGTACACCCAAGCCACCACATCGCAAAGGTGCACCGGCGCAACCTTTTCCTGTTCGATCTCTTCATTGAGCCAACTTCCCCACTCCAGGGAAGGTGCTGAGGATCTTGATTCGCGGGTGATCGTCTCTACTTTACTCATCGTTTAGTCCCCTTCTTGGAGTCATAATGAATCATTTTGTGATTTATTATGATTTATACTGTCACCGTTTAATCAGCAAAGCAATAACCAGAATGCACGAGGATCGATAGCAAGGTGTGTTTTTCGGGGAGAGTGAATTTGTGTTAAATGAATGGTTTTGTTTTTAACGAATTGATTTTAATGAGTTTAATATTCATGAAAAGATGTGATGAAAATCCATATCATCGCAAAGGAAATAATTTGCGTAATGCGTCACAAATAATCATATTTAATCTTGTGGTGATTGTTTGTGATTAATAGAGTGAGTGGCACTTACTGCACGAGATCGTTTCTCGTGTTCTCACCTTCTGGAGAGTGCTATGGAGATCCTCTACAGCGTATTTACCGTTTTTTTTAATCAGGTAATGACCAATGCTCCGCTGCTGTTGGGTATCGTTACCTGCAGGTTACATCCTGCTGCGCAAAAGCGTGAGCGTGATTATCAAAGGCACCATCAAAACCATTATCGGTTTTATGCTGTTGCAGGCAGGGTCCGGCATCCTGACCAGCACGTTTAAACCGGTTGTTGCCAAAATGTCGGAAGTGTATGGCATTAATGGCGCGATTTCTGACACTTACGCGTCAATGATGGCGACTATCGAACGTATGGGGGCGGCCTATAGCTGGGTGGGGTACGCGGTATTGCTGGCACTGGCGCTGAACATCCTTTACGTCTTGCTGCGCCGCATCACCGGTAAGTGTTCCAGCAGGCCGGGCTTATTGCGGTGTTCTTCTTTATCTCCGGCTATTCGATGTGGACCACCATCATCTGTACGGCGGTTCTGGTGTCGCTCTATTGGGGTATCACCTCCAATATGATGTACAAGCCAACGCAGGAGGTGACCGATGGCTGCGGTTTTTCTATCGGGCATCAGCAGCAGTTCGCGTCATGGCTGGCACCGGAAATGCGCGCCGTGGCTGGGGGAAGAAAGAGGAGAGCGTTGAAGATCTGAAATTGCCCGGATGGCTCAACATTTTCCATGACAACATCGTGTCTACCGCCATTGTCATGACCCTCTTTTTGGCGCGATTTTGCTCTCTTTTGGTATCAATACCGTACAGACGATGGCCGGGAAAACGCACTGGACGGTCTATATCCTGCAAACAGGTTTCCAGTTTGCCGTGGCGATCTTCATCATTACCCGAGGGCGTGCGCATGTTCGTCGCTGAACTGTCCGACGCGTTCAATGGCATCTCCCAGCGCTTGATACCCGGCGCCGTGCTGGCGATCGACTGCGCGGCTATTTATAGCTTCGCGCCGAACGCCGTCGTGTGGGGCTTTATGTGGGGCACCATTGGCCAGCTTATCGCTGTCGGCATCCTCGTCGCCTGTGGCTCGTCCATTCTGATTATCCCCGGTTTTATTCCGATGTTTTTCTCTAACGCCACCATTGGCGTGTTTGCCAACCATTTCGGCGGCTGGCGCGCGGCGCTCAAGATCTGTCTGCTGATGGGCATGATTGAAATCTTCGGCTGCGTGTGGGCGGTCAAGCTGACCGCTATGAGCGCGTGGATGGGCATGGCTGACTGGTCCATTCTGGCACCGCCGATGATGCAGGGCTTCGCTTCTCTCGGCATCGTGTTTATGGCCGTCATTATTCTCATTTCTCTGGTTTATATGGTCTTTGCCGGGCGCGCATTGCGTGCGGAAGAAGACGCGGACAAACAGCGGGCAGAAGCCTCTGCTTAATAAGGAGTTCCGATTATGACCGTACGTATCCTCGGCTGTATGTGGTTGTGGGCAGGGCAGTTCCATGATCATGAAGATGAAAGTCGACCAGTTTCTGGAGTCAACAAAACGTGGCGCACAGCGTGAACAGCTGCGCAGTGGGGGAGTACAAAAGCGAGCTGAATAATGCGGACATCATTATTGCCTCGACCCATGTTGCCAGTGAAATCGAGGTGTCCGGCAACAAATATGTGGTCGGCGTGCGCAACATGCTGTCACCAGCGGATTTCGGCCCGAAGCTGATGGAAGTGATCGCTGCGCATTTTCCGGCTGACGTGAAATAGGGAGATGCCATGAAATTACGTGATTCGCTGGCGCAGAACCATTCAGTGCGCGTGCAGGCTGAAGCCAGTTGCTGGCAGGACGCGGTGAAAATCGGCGTCGATCTGCTGGTCGCCGCCGACGTGGTCGAACCCCGTTATTACCGAGGCCATTCTCGACGGAGTGCAACGGTTCGGCCCCTATTTTGTGATTGCGCCGGGCTTGCTATGCCGCATGGGCGACCGGAAGAGGGGGTGAAAAGAATGGCTTTGCGCTGGTGGTGCTAAAGACGCCGCTGCCGTTTAACCATGAAGAGAACGACCCGGTGGATATCCTTATTACGCTGGCGGCGGTGGATGCGCGGACGCATCAGGAAGACGGCATCATGCAAATCGTTAATTTATTTGAAGATGAGGCCAATTTTGACCGTTTGCGCGCCTGCCGCAGCGAGCAGGATGTTCTGGATTTAATCGATAACGCCACTGCGGCGGCTGTTTAAGAGGAGTTGATATGTCTCAGTTACCAATGTTACAGGTCGCGCTGGATAACCAGACGCTGTCTCACGCTTATGAAACCACCCGTTTAATTGCCGAAGAGGTGGACATTATCGAAGTCGGCACCATTCTGTGCGTCGGAGAAGGCGTACGGGCGGTGCGCGACCTTAAGGCGCTCTATCCGCACAAAATTGTGCTGGCGGACGCCAAAATTGCCGATGCCGGGAAAATCCTTTCACGGATGTGTTTTGAAGCCCATGCCGACTGGGTCACCGTGATTTGTTGTGCCGACATTAACACGGCCAAAGGGGCGCTGGACGTTGCGAAAGAGTTCAACGGCGACGTGCAGATTGAACTGACCGGTTACTGGACCTCGGGAGCAGGCAAAGAGTGGCGCGATGCGGGGATCCAACAGGTTGTTTACCATCGTAGCCGCGATGCGCAGGCAGCAGGTGTCGCGTGGGGAGACGCAGATATTAGCGCCATTACACGGCTGGCGGAGATGGGCTTTAAAGTGACCGTCACGGGCGGGCTGGCGCTGGACGATCTGCCGCTGTTCAAAGGTATCCCTATTCATGTCTTTATTGCCGGTCGCAGTATCCGTGATGCTGCCGACCCGGTTGCTGCCGCGCGTCAGTTTAAGCGTTCAATTGCTCAACTGTGGGGCTAAGGAGCGGCCGATGTTGTTCAAACAGGTTCCGCTTGGCATCTATGAAAAAGCCCTCCCGTCAGGGGGGGACTGGCGCGAGCGACTGCGGATTGCCAAAAAAGCTCGGGTTTGATTTTGTTGAAATGTCGGTGGATGAAACAGATGGGCGTCTTGCTCGTCTTGACTGGAGCCGTGACGAGCGGCTGGCGCTGGTGAACGCAGTCGCTGAAACGGGCGTCCGGGTATCGTCAATGTGCCTGAGCGCGCACCGTCGTTTCCCGCTCGGTAGCGAAGATGAGGTGGTTCGTCAGCATGGGTTAACCATCATGCGTAAAGCGATTCAATTTGCGCAGGATGTGGGTATCCGCGTGATCCAACTGGCTGGCTACGATGTGTACTACCAGCAAGCAAACGATGAGACGCGCCGCCTTTTTCGCGAGGGGCTGAAAGCGAGCGTTGAAATGGCAAGCCGCGCGCAGGTCACGCTGGCGATGGAGATCATGGACTATCCGCTAATGAACTCCATCAGTAAGGCGCTGGGTTACGCCCACTACCTGAATAACCCGTGGTTCCAGCTTTACCCGGATATCGGCAACTTATCCGCACCGGGACAACGATGTGCAAATGGAGTTGCAGGCCGGTATCGGGCACATCGTTGCCGTGCATGTAAAAGATACCCGGCCGGGCATGTTCAAAAATGTGCCTTTTGGTCATGGCGTGGTGGATTTTGAGCGTTGCTTCCGCACGCTCAAACAGAGCGGTTATTGCGGCCCCTACCTGATTGAGATGTGGAGCGAAACCGCTGACGATCCGCTGGCAGAAGTGGTTAAAGCACGAGACTGGGTGTGCGAGCGCATGATGCAGGCCGGGCTTATGGAGGATGTGCATGTTACAGCTTAAACAGCAGGTCTTTGAGGCGAATATGATGCTGCCGCGCTATGGGCTGGTGACCTTTACACCTGGGGGAACGTTAGCGCTGTCGATCGTGAACGCGGTCTGGTGGTGATCAAGCCCAGCGGCGTGGCATATGAAGCGATGACCGTGGACGATATGGTGGTGGTGGACATGGACGGGAATGTCGTTGACGGCAGGCTACTTCCCTCGTCAGATACCGCGACGCATCTCGCTCTTTACCAGCGTTACCCATCGCTGGGCGGCGTGGTGCATACCCACTCTACGCATGCCACCGCATGGGCGCAGGCCGGTCTGGCCATTCCTGCGCTGGGTACGACGCACGCCGACTACTTTCATGGCGATATTCCCTGCTCGCGGGCATTAACGGCGGAAGAAGTGCAGCATGCGTATGAACTCAACACCGGTAAGGTGATTATCGAAACGCTGGGCGCAGGCGAACCGTTGCATACGCCGGGCATTATCGTTTGGCAGCATGGGCCATTTGCGTGGGGTAAGGATGCCCATGACGCGGTGCATAACGCGGTGGTCATGGAAGAAGTGGCAAAATGGCGTGGATTGCCCGCAGCATCAATCCGCATCTCCATGGCATCGACGATTACCTGATGGACAAGCATTTTTTGCGCAAGCATGGCCCCAATGCGTACTACGGGCAGCGGTAATAGAGCCTTCTGCCGGGGGCGTGGCGGGGGGGATCCCCGCCGACATTACTGCGCTTGTGGGGTACGTGGAGCGATTCGCATACTCATCAGGGCGAGGATGCAGATAAGCGCACCGGCCCAGAATGTTGACGCTGCGCCGTGTGTTTCCCAAAGAATACCTGCGCCAAGGCTTGCCAGTAAAAGGGCGATGCCGCTGAGCAGGTTGAACACACCAAAGGCTGTACCGCGCAGTTCCGCCGGTGCGGTCTGCGCGACCATGGTTGCCAGCAGGCCCTGTGTCATCCCCATATGCACACCCCATAAGGCGACGCCGAGCAGTAGCGTGCTCCAGTGTTGGCTGAGCGCCAGTGCAACATCTGCGAGGATCAGCACCACCAAAGCCAAACTGCAATAAATGGCTGTGGCTGATGCGATCTGAGAGTTTGCCGAATGGATAGGCCGTCAGCGAGTAGACGAGGTTCATGGCAACCATCACCAGCGGAATGGTCGCCAGCGGGATCGCCATCTGCTGGGCGCGCAGCACCAGAAACGCTTCGCTAAAGCGGGCGAGAGTAAAGATAAAACCAAGTACCACCACCCACCAATAGGCTTTGCTCAGGCGTTTAAGATTATCGCGGCGGATAGGATTGGTGCGTTTGTGGGCTATTGGCGCTTTCGGTTCGTGCAGGCCAAAAAACAGCAATGCGACGGCCAGCACGCCGGGGATCACCGCAATCCAGAATACGGTCTGGAAGTCGTCATTCCACAGCAGCATAAAGGCGACGGCCAGCAGTGGGCCAAGAAAAGCGCCAACGGTATCCAGCGACTGGCGTAAACCAAAGGCGGCGCCGCGGATCTCCGCAGGCGTTACGTCGGCGACCAGCGCGTCACGCGGTGCGCCGCGTATGCCTTTGCCGAGGCGATCTATCATTCGCGCGCCAAACGCCATGCCGGATGAAGACGCCAGCGCGAACAGCGGTTTGCTCAGTGCGCCCATGCCGTAACCCAGCAGCGCCAGTCCTTTGCGTTTACCAATATAGTCACTGAGCACGCCAGAAAAGACTTTCACCATCAGCGCGGTGGCTTCCGCCAGTCCTTCAATAAGGCCGATTATCACCACGCTTGCGCCGAGTGTAGTCGCCATAAACAGCGGCAGTAAGCTGTGGATCATTTCTGATGAGATATCCATCAGCATACTGACGCAGCCCAGCACCCAGACACCTTTCGGTATCTGGCTTAATGTTGCAAAACGCCTGAACATGTTTTCCCGCCATGCTTTCACAATGCAGTCAGACGGCTATTAAACCTGCCGGCAGCTGATTTGATAAGACAGAAGGGAAAATAATTGTTATCAACAGCGGCCCAGGGGCCGCAATATCCAGAAGAGAAAATAGATATCTGTGTGCTTAGCGGTAGATATACGCACTGGCATGCAGGTTGCCGTTGCTACCCGGTTCGTGGGTCAGCATCGGCCGGTAATATTGGGCGTTTTGCGCGTCCGTTTCGTCATTGAGAGCCCTCGGGTCTGCTTCACTTTCGGTGGCGAAGTTATGATTAATATAGATAACGCCTAAGCTATGCACATCGTCCATGTTCCGGGCTTGCTGGTTATTAAGTTTGATTGCTGCTGCTGCGTTCAGGCTTAGCAGCAAAGTTGTAAGTAAGATTGCGATGTATTTCATGATATTACGCTCCAGTACGACGTGAGTTATTCGTTTTTGAACATCTCTCCTCCTGTGTTTTGAGGCCTGATTAAAGTCTACTCGTTCGCCTGAAAACGTATCGCGACCATTTCTGATGCTGTCGTTCAAAAATTGCCGTATCAGGCTTGTTTTAATTTTAAGCCGTGCTGGCCAGTTCTCTTTGCGCTTAGTGCGAATTATTTGCTCAATGAACTTGGAGTTTGGCGAGGGAGGTAAGTATTATGACGCGTCAATTTTTCAGCCGACCTTTAACACGTTCCTTGCCTCCCCGGGATTCGGCTGACCCAGACAGGAGGCTGAATAATCCGTAAGGAGCAATTCGATGCGTCATTACGAAATCGTTTTTATGGTCCATCCTGACCAGAGCGAACAGGTTCCGGGCATGATCGAGCGTTACACTGGTGCTATCACTGGTGCGCAAGGCACGATCCACCGTCTGGAAGACTGGGGCCGCCGTCAGCTGGCTTACCCGATCAACAAACTGCACAAAGCACACTACGTTCTGATGAACGTTGAAGCACCGCAGGAAGTTATCGATGAGCTGGAAACAAACTTCCGCTTCAACGATGCCGTTATCCGTAGCATGGTAATGCGTACTAAACACGCTGTTACCGAAGCATCTCCGATGGTTAAAGCGAAAGACGAGCGTCGTGAACGTCGCGATGATTTCGCAAACGAAACCGCAGATGATGCAGATGCTGGGGATTCTGAAGAGTAATCCTTGATGGTTAACCGTCTGGAGTTGTCCGGCACCGTGTGCAGGACGCCGCTTCGTAAGGTCAGCCCATCAGGAATTCCTCATTGCCAGTTCGTGCTTGAGCACCGTTCTGTGCAGGAGGAAGCCGGTTTTCACCGGCAGGCGTGGTGCCAAATGCCTGTAATAATCAGCGGGCAAGAGAACCGGTGCCATTACTCACAGTATAACGGTCGGTAGCGCAGTAACCGTTCAGGGGTTCATCAGTTGCCACAAGGCAAAGAACGGCTTGAGCAAAATGGTTCTGCATGCCGAGCAGATTGAATTGATAGATTCTGGAGACTAGCCAAATGGCACGTTATTTCCGTCGTCGCAAGTTCTGCCGTTTCACCGCGGAAGGCGTTCAAGAGATCGACTATAAAGATATCGCTACGCTGAAAAACTACATCACCGAAAGCGGTAAGATTGTCCCGAGCCGTATCACCGGTACCCGTGCAAAATACCAGCGCCAGCTGGCTCGCGCTATCAAACGCGCTCGCTACCTGTCCCTGCTGCCGTACACTGATCGTCATCAGTAATCGGTCACGGTCCATTAATACGACTTTGAGAGGATAAGGTAATGCAAGTTATTCTGCTTGATAAAGTAGCAAACCCTCGGGTAGCACCGGGTGATCAGGTTAACGTTAAAGCGGGCTACGCTCGTAACTTCCTCAGGTACCGCAGGGTAAAGCTGTTCCGGCTACCAAGAAAAACGTTGAGTATTTCGAAGCACGTCGTGCTGAACTGGAAGCCAAACTGGCTGACGTTCTGGCGGCTGCTAACGCTCGTGCTGAAAGCATCAATGCACTGGGTAGCGTTACCATCGCGTCTAAATCTGGCGACGAAGGTAAACTGTTCGGTTCCATCGGTACTCGCGATATCGCTGACGCTGTAACTGCAGCTGGCGTTAAAGTGGCTAAGAGCGAAGTTCGTCTGCCGAACGGCGTTCTGCGTACTGTTGGCGAGCACGAAGTGGACTTCCGAGGTTCACAGCGAAGTATTCGCTAAACTGACTGTAAACGTTGTTGCTGGAGTAATTTTTTACTCTAAAACGATGTTGAAACGCCGGCCTTGTGCCGGCGTTTTGCTTTTCTGCGTGACCAAAACAGGTCATTTCGCCTTGTATGGTAGCTATTTCAGGCGCATTCTTCGATAATAAATTGAAACGCAATTTTATTTCTGAGATTTGTCATGGACACTGCTTTACCCACGCCCGTT
The DNA here is from genome assembly GCA_002886105.1 of Enterobacter sp. EA-1. Lineage (GTDB taxonomy): Bacteria > Pseudomonadota > Gammaproteobacteria > Enterobacterales > Enterobacteriaceae. The sequence continues at coordinate 4,621,344 of CP025776.1, read as the reverse complement.
TTTGCCCGCCGAAATGTTGCTTATGCCTGCGCGACGCTCTGTTGCCTGCTCTGGGGCAGTTCCTACCCGGCAATAAAAAGCGGCTACGAACTCTTTCACATTGCCACCGATGATATCCCGTCAAAAGTCGTGTTCGCCGGGTATCGGTTTTTATTTGCCGGTGCGCTATTGCTGCTGTTTGCGCTGGCGCAGCGTAAACCGATCGGCAGGCTGACCACCGCCCAGTTTGGGCAACTGACAATACTGGGGCTGACCCAGACCACCCTGCAGTACACTTTTTTCTATATTGGTCTTGCCTTCACCACCGGCGTAAACGGTTCGATCATGAATGCGACCGGCACGTTCTTTAGCGTTCTGCTGGCTCACTTTATCTATCAGAACGACAAACTCAGTTTTAACAAAGCGCTGGGCTGTATTTTGGGTTTTGTGGGTGTAATGCTGGTTAACTTCCACAGTGGATTAAGTGACTTTAGCTTTGTCTGGCACGGCGATGGATTCATTATCCGGCGGCGTTCATCCTTTCTGCTTCCACACTCTACGGCAAACGCATCTCCCAGACGGTCGACCCGACGGTGATGACCGGCTGGCAACTGGCTATCGGTGGCGTTGCGCTGTTAGTGGGCGGATATTTGTCGGGTGGCAGGCTCGACGTGACTGGCGTGGCGGCGGTGGCGATCCTCGGCTACCTGACGTTACTGTCGGCGATCGCATTTGCGTTATGGAGCATGCTGCTGAAAGTGAACCGCGTAAGCATGATTGCACCGTTCAACTTTGTGATACCGGTTGCGGGTACCGTGTTATCCGCCATTTTTCTCGGTGAGAACATCCACCCGGAACTCAAATACGCGATTGCGCTGGTGCTGGTCTGTTCGGGGATCTGGTGGGTCAATAAACGCGCCGGGTAAAACCGCTACCCGGCGGTGAATTTAGCGAGCACGAATAAAACTGCCGTCCGACTGGCGGGTGAACAGCACTGGCTGGCCGCCGGTCTCAATGGTCAGCCCGGTCACGACGCCGTTGGCGTTCTGGCGAATTTTCACCATCTGGCCGCTTTGCAATGTGCTGAGCGGTTTACCGTCACCCTCCACTTTTGCCATTGCATACACATCCGTTGGCGGCAGGTTATGGTCGCGGAACAGTTGCGCCAGTGTTTTCCCTTCTTCAACGCGATAAGCGCGCCACTGCTGCTCAATACCGCCAGACGAGGCGACCGGCCGGTTCTGGGGGGGGCGGGTTGCTGTTGTTGAACGGGCTGTTGCTGCAGCGGCTCGCTAAATGTTGTTGTTTGCTGTGGCTCGCTCACCACTGGCGGTGGTGTCTGCTCTGGTGCGGTTTGTTGCGTCGTCGTTGATGAAGGCAACTCAATTTGCGCTTCACGAGGAGCGGATGTGGGAGTTATGGACGTCGTGTCCGTTGCCGGGAGCAGGAAACCCATCACCACCAGTAAAGCGGCGAGGATCAGACCACGACGGTGCATTGGCGGGAGCGGGTCCATCAGGCGAAAATGGTCCGGGGCGTGCCAGATTTTCGCCGGTAGGTTTCAGTTCAAAGCGCCCGGGCATGGCTTTCCTCCTGCTCCGCGTCATGTAATGTCCTGTCTCGTTGAGTATATACACGTTATGCTTTTAGCGTCGTTTCTTCGGCGGATAACTGCCTGATTGATGGTGTAAAGCGGCTTCTTGCGACCACAAATCAGGATTTATCCCTGGTTCCCGTTATTCTTTCCCTTTCTCGGTGATTTGTCATCTTTCCTGAGACAAAGTTGTACCCGGCGCAGCGCGACTGTTATGCTGCGCGCTACCTTAAAAAGCGATGGAAGGAAAACCCATGACAACCCCAACTTTTGACACGATCGAAGCGCAAGCCAGCTATGGCATTGGTTTACAGGTAGGACAGCAGCTGAGCGAATCCGGGTTAGAGGGGCTGTTACCGGAAGCGCTGGTCGCGGGTATCGCGGACGCGCTGGCAGGCAAACAACCTGCCGTGCCGGTTGATGTTGTACATCGCGCGCTGCGCGAAATTCACGAGCGTGCCGATGCGGTTCGTCGTTCACGTTTTGGAAGAAATGGCGGCGGAAGGCGTGAAATATCTGGATGAAAACCGTGAGCGTGAAGGCGTGAACAGCACCGAATCCGGCCTGCAGTTCCGCGTGCTCAACCAGAGGGCGAAGGCGCTATTCCGGCGCGTACCGACCGCGTTCGCGTGCACTACACCGGTAAACTTATCGACGGTACGGTCTTCGACAGCTCCGTGGCGCGCGGCGAACCGGCTGAATTCCCGGTTAACGGCGTGATTGCCGGTTGGATCGAAGCCCTGACGCTGATGCCAGTGGGTTCCAAATGGGAACTGACTATTCCGCACAACCTCGCGTATGGCGAGCGTGGCGCTGGCGCATCGATTCCGCCATTCAGTACGCTGATTTTCGACGTGGAACTGCTGGAAATCCTGTAATTCCCCGCATGAATACCTCTCTCCGTCAGGAGAGAGGTTGTCTGACTGCGCTGATCGTTCGTTAATAAAACTATTATCAATATATTATCTTGCAAACTGCACGATCGGGTGTATTTTTGTGAACTATTTCGCATTAAGTAAGTGATATGACACTCACTTTAAACAAATATTTAACATTAGATTTAATTCAGAGTATTCATCCCGCCGATTCTTACCTAATATCGTTGCGTCCTCGGAAAGGGCGGAACGCGCAGATAAAAAAGGCCAGCAGAGCCCCAACACAACACAGACAGGAACTAAACATGGTAGATCAGGTTAAAGTCGTGGCCGACGAACAGGCCCCGGCTGAACAGTCGCTACGGCGCAATCTTACTAACCGACATATCCAGCTAATCGCTATCGGCGGCGCCATCGGCACCGGGCTGTTTATGGGCTCCGGAAAACCATCAGCCTCGCCGGCCCTTCGATCATTTTTGTCTATATGATCATCGGCTTTATGCTGTTTTTCGTTATGCGTGCAATGGGCGAGTTGCTGCTGTCGAATCTCGAATACAAATCGTTTAGCGACTTCGCCGCCGACCTGCTGGGGCCGTGGGCGGGGTACTTCACCGGTTGGACGTACTGGTTCTGTTGGGTGGTAACCGGTATGGCGGACGTGGTGGCCATCACGGCATATGCGCAGTTCTGGTTCCCTCGGTCTGTCTGACTGGGTGGCGGCGCTGGCGGTGGTGTTTGTGCTGCTGAGTCTGAACCTCGCGACGGTAAAAAATGTTCGGCGAGATGGAGTTCTGGTTCGCGATGATCAAAATCGTCGCCATTGTCGCGCTGATCATTGTGGGCGTGGTGATGGTGCTGATGCACTTCAAATCACCGGCTGGCGTAGAGGCCTCTTTGCGCATCTGTGGAATGACGGTGGCTGGTTCCCGAAAGGCATCAGCGGTTTCTTTGCCGGGTTCCAGATTGCCGTGTTTGCGTTTGTGGGTATTGAGTTGGTGGGCACAACCGCCGCGGAAACCAAAGATCCGGAGAAATCTCTGCCGCGCGCCATTAACTCGATCCCAATCCGCATCATCATGTTCTACGTCTTCGCGCTGATTGTGATCATGTCCGTCACGCCGTGGAGTTCCGTCGTGGCGGATAAGAGCCCGTTTGTTGAGTTATTTGTACTGGTGGGGGATCCCCGGCGGCGGCGAGCATCATTAACTTTGTGGTGCTGACCTCTGCGGCCTCTTCCGCAAACAGCGGCGTCTTTTCCACCAGCCGCATGCTGTTTGGTCTGGCGCAGGATGGCGTCGCGCCCAAATCGTTCGGGATACTCTCTAAACGCGCCGTTCCGGCGAAAGGGCTGACCTTCTCCTGCCTGTGCCTGCTCGGCGGCGTGGCGATACTGTATGTGAACCCGAGCGCGATTGCGGCGTTCACCATGATCACGACCGTGTCAGCGATCCTGTTTATGTTTGTCTGGACGATTATTCTTTGCTCGTACCGGTCTACCGCAAGAAGCGTCCGCACCTGCATGAGCAATCCAGCTACAAAATGCCGTTGGGCAAGTTGATGTGCTGGGTGTGCATGGCCTTCTTTGTCTTTGTGCTGGCGCTGCTGACGCTGGAAACGGACACCCGCCGTGCACTGCTGGTGACGCCACTGTGGTTTGTGGTGCTGGGCGCAGGCTGGCTGTATGCCGGTAAAAAAGCGTCTGGCCGACCGCCAGCCATAAAAAAGAGCCGCAATGCGGCTCTAAACCTCCATGAATCAAGGCGCTCTCGGGCGCCTTTATTTTTCGCCTGCGAGGGCACGCGGGAACAGATTATTGTTTTCCGAGGGCTGATGTGCTCCATCAGGTCATCAATCAGCGTATTAATGCCGTTGTACATCGCTTTCCGGTGTGGTGCAGGCTTCCGGCGGCGGTGTCACGTTATTAGTGATGTGCTTGATCACGTCCAGCAACTCACCGGCTTCATCATGCTCGCTTTCCATCACGCTGATCGGCCCCATCGCCTGCGACCCCATACCCTGTTTGATCATCGGGAAGAGAATTTGCTCTTCTTTCATCATGTGGCTGGAGAGTTCCTGGTGCAGCATCGTCAGGTATTTGGTTAAACCGCGCGGCACGTTAGGTTTGTCGGCGTGAACGCGCTCCACTTTGGTGGCTTGCAGGATCAGTTCCGGCAGTTGTTCACGGTGGCGATCGTGGTAACGCACAATGATGTGATCGATGATTTCCGCCAGCCCCGCGATGCGCCAGTCTTTGTCGATCGGCTGTTCCGCCAGCGTCGCCAGCTCCGCTTCGATAACCTCAATATCCAGCTCTTTGCGGGCCGCTGAGCGCCCCAGCGTTTGCTTACCGCCGCAGCAGTAATCCATATCGTATTTACGGAACAGAGCGGAGGCGCGGGGGATAGAGAGCGCCAGCTCACCCAGGGGTTGATCGCGGAAAGCCATAGCAGTTACCTCATCGTGAAATTATAAGTTGTATTTTAAATGCATCTTTATGGCGATGATATACCCCCTTTCGGGGCAGCGGGAATGGCCTTATGCCTTTCACAGGCAAAAAACAGTGATATTCATCACAAAAATTCTTTCGATGTTAACATATTGAATGCAGATGATTTTTCTGGAAAGTTTTGGATAAGGGAATGTTGCAAGATTAAACAACTCTGTCGCACTGCCGATACAAACACCTCAGACAATATCCTGCACTTACTATAGGCCTATGATGTTCAAACGAATTAAAGTTATTACATTGTTAATCATGGTGTTACTCGTGCTTGGCGCCATGCAATTGATCTCCGCTGGCGTGTTTATCAGCGCGCTGAATAACGATAAAAACAACTTCACCGTTTCTCAGGTTTCCAGCCAGAACGTTTCCGAATTTACCGATGCACCGGATCAGCCTTAACCAAAGTGCGCGCGTGACGCTGAACCGCGGCATGCTGCGTCTGCAAAGCAGCACCGCCAGCCAGATTAACGGCGGGCAACTCAGTGAACTGGCAAACAATGCCACTGAACTGCTGAACCCGGTGCACAGAAGCATTTCGACAAATATAAAGCCATTCCGGAAACCCCGGGTCTCGACAAAAATCTGTCGAAAGATCTGGAAACCCAGTATGGCGTCTACCACGCCACGCTGACGGAAATGAACCGTTTGCTGTTGGCCGGTAAACTGGAAGATATGTTCCGCCAGAATGCCGAGCAGAAGCAGACCGCGATGCAAAAGCTACCGCGCATGGCGTGATGCACAGACCGTGCTGGCGAACGAAGGCGTCGTCGAGAACGAACGTGATTACCAGCGCATTATGTGGATCATCGCGCTGGTCATGCTGGTGGTACTGGCGGTTATCGTGATGAGCTGGGTCGCAATGCAGCGCGTCCTGCTGAAACCGTTGCACGAAGTGATGGGGCATATTCGTCATATCGCCACCGGTGACCTGACGCACAACATTAACGCCGATGGCAAAATGAGATGGCGTTGCTGGCGAAAAACGTGCAGGAGATGCAGCAGTCGCTGGTGAAAACCGTAAGCGTAGTACGTGATGGCGCAGACACTATTTATACCGGTGCGGGCGAAATCTCCGCCGGTAGCAACGATCTCTCTTCCCGTACCGAACAGCAGGCGGCTTCTCTGGGAAGAGACGGCAGCCAGCATGGAGCAATTGACTGCCACGGTGAAACAAAACGCCGACAACGCCCGTCAGGCAACGCAACTGGCGCTGAATGCGTCCGGTACCGCTAAAAAAGGCGGCCGGTGGTGGATGGCGTGGTGCGTACGATGGATGAAATCGCCACCAGCTCGAGCAAAATTGCGCAGATCACCAACGTGATTGATGGCATTGCCTTCCAGACCAATATTCTGGCGCTGAACGCCGCCGTAGAAGCCGCCCGTGCGGGTGAGCAGGGGCGTGGTTTTGCTGTCGTAGCCGGTGAAGTTCGTACGCTGGCGCAGCGTAGCGCCCGAGGAGCGGCGAAAGAGATCAAAGGCCTGATCGAAGATTCCGGCAACCGCGTTGATGCAGGGGCGGCGCTGGTTCACCGTGCGGGTGAAACCATGGCCGAGATCGTCAGCGCGGTCACGCGTGTGACGGATATTATGGGGGAAATCTCCTCGGCGTCTGATGAGCAGAGCCGCGGGATTGACCAGTGGGCCAGCCGTGGCTGAGATGGATCGTGTGACACAGCAGAATGCGTCGCTGGTGGAAGAGTCTGCCGCAGCTGCAGCCGCACTGGAAGAGCAGGCGGCGCGCCTGACCGAAACCGTGGCAGTGTTTAAGGTCAACCGCACACAGCGCGCCAAAACCACCGCGCTGCGTTCTCCGGTCAGCACGCCGACAGTGAAAGCGGCGGAAAGCTTCAATGAAGCGAACTGGGAAACCTTCTAAATCGCGTTAACCCGGCTTCTCCGGTCGGGTAATCTTCCCACCGCGTTACGTCGCATCACTCAGTGGCGTAACGCGGGTTTTCACTCGGTTTTGATAACACCGCCGTTACCACGCCGCCCACCAGCAAAATAATGCCGCAGAAGGTCAGTAGCGGCGGCATGCTCTGGCGCAGCAGGAAGGTATAGAGCAGCCCGGCAAGGGTTTCGAAAACAATCAGCGGGCCGACAATCACGGTGGGCAGCCTCTGGCAGGCGATGTTCCAGCACAGCGTGCCAACCCATGAGCAAAACACCGCAATCACAAACATCAGTCCAATAAATACCCACGGACGCGGGCCAAAAGGCAGGGCAAAGTCCGGCTGCTGTCCGCAGAGCCACAGCGTGGCGGCAATATACCCAACCAGCGACACCGGCAGCGTCACCAGCGCTTGCGCAGTGGCCCACATCATCGGATTTTTTATCCGGATTTTCCCGCAACCAGCGGGCGTTACGTAATGCATACCATGCCCAGCAGGCGACCGACGTAAAGGCCAGCGCAATACCGGAACCGTAGCGCCGGGCGCTGAAATCGGGCAAACCATGGCGCAGTTCAGCAATATTTACGCACCCCAGTCCCATCGCAATGCACACCAGCGCAGGTGACAGACGCCGCCACGAGAGTTTACCGTCTCGCTGGCTGTAGAGCAGGTTGGCGCACACCGGGATCACCACTGGCAGCGTGGCGATAATCATGGTGGAGACCGGCGCGCCGGTACGCTGGATAGCGCTGGCCGTGCAGACGTAATAAATCAGGTTGCCCATGATGGTCAGCCACAGCGCGGTGACCCAGTCGCTGCGCGTCAACTGGCGCAGGCGCGCACGGCCCAGCCAGTGCCAGCGGCAGGGCAATCAGCCCCAATGCCGGTAGCGCCCGGTTGATTGCAGTACCGCCGGGTAATCCGGCACAATCAGCGGCCCAACAAAAATCAGCCCCCACAATAGCCCGGCAAGCAGGGCATACAACACACCACTAATCATCTTCCCATCCATTTCTCTCTTGTTCAGAAGCAGTGTAGGGAAGTGGCAGGCAGGAATATTGTATGAGATTGCGCATTAACGGCGCGCAACCTGTTTCTGGTAGCGTACCGGCGTAATACCGTAACGGTGGGTAAAAGCGCGGGTGAGATGCGACTGATCGCTTAACCCGGTCGCCGCAGCGACATCGGCAGCGGGCATGCCCTGCGAGAGAAATGCTTTGGCACGCCACAGGCGGATCGCCATCAGCATCTGGTGCGGGGTGACGTGAAAATGGGCCTTGAACTGGCGCTGGAAGTGATACGGGCTGAGCGCTGCGACATTTGCCAGCTCATCCAGCGTCAGGCTGTGCATATAGTTATCGTGCAGGTATTCGCGCACCCGATCAAAACGGTGCGCCCCCTCAGGGCGCTGCGGCGCATGGTTCGCCAGTGGGCGGAACGTGTCGATCAGATTCAGCAGGATCCCCTGTTGCGCCAGCGGATCGTCGGTATGCCACAGACTGTGGATCTGCGCGCAGATCAGCCGGGTGCGCAGGGGATCGTGACGCGTGACATCGCTAAACCACCAATGACGGATGCCGGTAACCTGCTCCAGTAACGCCGGATCCAGATAGACCATGCGGTAACGCCAGCCGTCGGCGGTTTCCGCTTCGCCGGTGTGCAGCTCATCGGGGGTTCATGGTGACCACGGAGTTCGCCGGGGCGACATATTGCGTGCCGCGATAACGAAAACGCTCGGCACCTGCTTCCAATCGCGCCAATGCCGAATGCTTCATGGGTGTGCGGTTCAAAGGCGTAACGGGAGATATGCGCGTGGTACAGCTCGACCCCCGGCAGTAAATCCAGATGGCGAAAACTGGCGCAATCTCGCTTGTCGTTAAACTGTTCTGGTACGCCTTCCACTTCGGGTTCCTCCGCACAGGCCATCTCTCTATTATTAGGGATGACCGGCAGGAGGCTACAAAAATTAACCAACCTGTAACGTTTACAAAATGGTGTCGACGCTGTCGGCAATCGGTGTGGTCGGGCGGCCAATCAGTTTGCTCAACGTTTTGCTGTCGTCAAACAGACCGCCTTTTGCCGCGCCCGCATCGGAGTCCGCCAGCAGGTTCGCAAACACCTCAGGCAGGCCCACTTCTTTCAGCGCGGCGGCGAAATCGGCTTCACTCAGATTCTGATACACCACGTTTTTACCGCTCGCTTTGCTCAGCAGTGCCGCCAGTTCGCTCAGTGTCCATGCGGTGTCGCCCGCCAGTTCATAGATCTTGCCGGCATGCCCTCTTCGCTGATCACACGCGCCGCGGCGGCAGCATAATCCGCGCGGGTTGCCGAGGCGATTTTGCCCTCTCCGGCCGCGCCAATAAACACCCCGTGCGCCAGTGCAGCAGGCGCGCTGGCGAGGTAGTTTTCGCTGTACCAGCCATTGCGCAGCACGCCGGAATCCGCCAGCATTTTTTCGGTTTCGACGTGTTCAACGTGCAGGCCAAGCGGGAGGTATCCGCATGCAGCAGGCTGGTATAGGCGATAAATTTCACTCCCGCAGCTTTGGCGGCATTGATCACGTTGCGGTGTTGTACGGCTCGCTGGCCGACTTCACTGCTGGAGATCAGCAGCAGTTTATCGACCCCGGCCAGTGCCTGAGTGAGGGCAGCCTCGGTCGCCGTAATCAGCCTGACGCACAAGGATGCCTTGTTGGCTGAGATATTCGGCTTTTGCCGGGTTGCGAACAATAGCGACAATCTGTTTCGCCGCCACGGTTTTCAGCAGTTCTTCTACCACAAACTGGCCCAGTTGGCCGGTCGCGCCGGTAAGTGCGATCATGGGTATTCTCCTTCGATTTCGGTGAGTGTCGTGGTACGCTATCACCTTAACTAACTTTTAGTAAGTACGTACAAAAAGGTAAGTATGAAAAAGAATCTCGCCCTCTGACGTTGAGCGAGCAAGTGCGCAACGGCAACTTGTTCGCAGAGCAGTGTCCGTCCCGGGAGGTGCTCAAGCACGTGACCAGCCGCTGGGGCGTGTTGATCCTGATTGCACTGCGCGATGGCACCCATCGTTTTAGCGATCTGCGCCGCAAAATGGGCGGGGTCAGCGAGAAGATGCTGTCGCAGAGTTTGCAGTGGCTGGAACAGGATGGCTTTATCAACCGCGTCTCTTATCCGGGTGGTGCCGCCGCATGTGGAGTATAGCCTGACCCCGCTCGGTGAGCAGGTGAGTGAGAAGGTTGCCGCGCTGGCGGACTGGATCGAACTGAATGTTCCACAGGTGCTGGCGCACCATGCCCAACAGGTGGCGTAGCTGCGTAGATCGGATACCACGACAGCCGCCATCCGGCCTGCGGTACAGGCCGGACAGGGCACCGCTGTTATTTGCTTAAATCGACTTTATAGACGGCAAAACCGATCTCGTCGTTCGCCACTTTTCCATCGGATATTGCGCCTTGTCTTTGATAAACGCAGCGGCTTTATCCGTTGGCGCGGTTTCAAAGCGGATATCCAGCTTACTGTCGGTATGAATGGGCGCCAGCCGCCAGTTATTATCCGCTGCCGGGTGGATTTCACCGGCGCGTTTGGATTCGTCACTGATCCACTTTGCCAGCACGGCACGGTTCTCGTCCGGCGAGGCGAACGCGATATGGCTATCGCCGGTTCCGGCAAACTTGCCGCCGTACGCGCGGTAGTTATTGGTCGCGACGAGGAAAACGGCGTTGGGATCGACAGGTTTACCGTTAAAGGTCAGATCCTTAATGCGTTCCGCCTGCGGATTGATGCTCTGGCATTCACCGTCATAGCGCGCCGGTTGCGTGACATCAATCTGGTAATTAACGCCGTCGATCACATCGAAGTTATAGGTTCGGAAACCGTCCCAGTTCAGCAGGCTTTGCGGCTTATCGCTGTGCGGATCAATACGGTTAAACTGGCCTGCTGAGCACTCCAGCCACTCTTTCACCTCTTTACCGGTCGCTTTGACCACCACCAGCGTATTCGGGTAGAGGTACAAGTCTGCTGCGTTGCGGAACGTCAGTTGCCCTTTTCCACTTCAACAAAACTGACGGGATTGTTTTTACGTCCTCCGGCTTTAAACGGCGCGGCAGCAGAGAGTACCGGCAGTTGCGCCAGATCCGGATCGCCCTGAATAAAGTGCTCAACATAGGCTTTCTGCGCGTTGTTCACCACCTGCACGGTGGGATCGTCCTGCACCAGCGACAAATAGCTGTACATGTTGTCGGCGGACTTGCCGATCGGTTTACCAACAAATTCACGGGTGGCGTCATGATCGTGTTTCAGGATCGCCACCAGTTTGCTGTCTTCGCCGACCAGCGCTTTTTTCGCCGCCGTATCGTAAATGGGCCGCGCTTCGGTTTTGGCGTCGGCAACCTGCCATTTACCGGCATCATTGTTCATCACCAGATCGACGACGCCCAGATGATCGCCCCACATGCATCACCGCCGGAATGCCGTTCAGCGTGCCTTTGCTGATATCAGCGCCTTTAATGGCGGCAAACTCTTTACCTGGGAACACCGCGTGCGCATGACCAAACAGAATCGCATCGACGCCCGGTGCACCGGCTGAGGTAGTAGACCGAGTTTTCCGCCATTGCCTGATACGGTTCCGCAGACAAGCCGGAATGCGCGACCACCACCACCAGATCTGCGCCTTTGGCGCGCATCTCCGGTACATATTTACGGGCCGTTTCGGTGATGTCGTTGACGGTCACTTTGCCGCTCAGATTGGCTTTATCCCAGACCATGATTTGTGGAGGCACAAAACCGATATAGCCGATGCGCAGAGTATGTGCTTTGCCGTCTTTATCCTGAACCGCCGTCTCTTTAATCAGGTAGGGGGTGAATAACGGTTTTTTGCTTTTCGCATCAATGATATTGGCGTTTACGTAGGGAAATTTCGCCCCTGCGAGCGCTTTATGCAGGTAATCGAGACCGTAGTTGAATTCATGGTTACCCGTGTTGCCGACGGCGTAATCCAGGTGTTCATTGCTTTATAGACCGGGTGCACCTGAGTCCCTTGGCCGCCATATAATCGCCGAGCGGGCTTCCCTCGGATTAAGTCGCCGTTATCCACCAGCACGCTGTTTTTGACTTCCGGCGGGCGGCGTTGATCAGGCTGGCGGTACGCACCAGTCCGAATTTTTCCGTCGCACTGTCTTTGTAGTAATCAAAATCCATCATGTTGCTATGTAAATCAGTGGTTTCCAGGATCCGCAACTCTACCGTCGCGGCACGGACGCTTGCCGCGATCAGCGTGGCAAGAAGCGTTACACTAAACTTAATCATCAGAGGCATCCTTTTTCGATCTGGGCCACAAAAAGAAATTGTTATGTACATTTTGTTGCTTACAGAATTGTGAATACTGCCATAAAAGTGGGTAAAGAAAACGCAATCACTATCACAGATGGCAGATTCCTGCGCGATGCGATATAAGTAAAACAACGAGTTACAAACCACTGAACAGACAAGAGGTGGAGAATGTTAGATGCAATTTGTCGGCTCGCGCGGGAAGCGGGCGATGCCATTATGCAGGTCTACGATGGGCATAAACCGATGGATGTCACCAGCAAGGTGGATGACTCCCCGGTCACCGCCGCGGATATTGCGGCGCACGAGGTGATTGTGCGTGGTTTGCAGGCGCTGACGCCGGACATTCCGGTGTTGTCGGAAGAAGATCCTCCGGGCTGGGAAACGCGCCAGACATGGCAGCGCTACTGGCTGGTGGACCCGCTGGATGGCACGAAAGAGTTCATTAAGCGTAACGGTGAGTTCACCGTCAATATCGCGCTGATTGACCGGGGAAACCGGTCAAGGGCGTGGTTTATGCACCGGTGCTGAAAGTGATGTATTACGCCGGTGACGGCAAAGCGTGGAAAGATGAAGCGGGTAATCATCATCAGATTCAGGTGCGTGATGCCCGGCCGCCGCTGGTGGTCGTCAGCCGTTCCCATGCGGATGACGAACTGAAAGAGTACCTGCACCAGCTAGGCGAGCACCAGACCACGGCGATCGGCTCCTCGCTGAAATTCTGCCCTCGGTGGCGGAAGGGAAAGCTCAGCTGTACCCGCGTTTCGGACCGACCAACGTATGGGATACGGCCGCAGGGCACGCGGTGGCGGTGGCTGCCGGGGCGCACGTTAACGACTGGCAAGGGCGTTCGCTGGATTACACCCCCGTGAGTCCTTCCTCAACCCCGGCTTCCGGGTCTTTATTTACTGAGCAGCGTGTGCAGCAGGGCGATAACCTGCTGCACCTCTTGCTGGCTCAGCCCGCCATCTTTGCATACGCCACGCGCCCGTCTTTATCAAGTACGACAATCGCCGAGCTTTCCTCTTCCAGTTGCCGGGGGCTTTGCGTGCAACGCCGTCACTATCAACAATGAATTGTGACCACGGGTAGAGTTTCTTATTGCTCTCGATGCTGCTGCGCACGAACATGGCGCTGCCGGGAATGGCGTCATCGGTATTGATGATGGTGGTGGTCTGGTAACGATCGTGCGGCAGGTTGGCGGTTTTGATGGCTTCAATCAGCGCGGCGTTCTTCTCTTTGGCAGAGGTCCGACCGGCAATATGTTGCACAACCCGCACTTTGCCGGAAGCTGGGCGCTATTCCATTTTTATAGCTAAACTTGTCATTATCAAGCATCAACTCCCCTCTGTCGGCTATGCCCACAGGCGGCACGCGCTGGTTGGTTTCAAAGTTATGGGCTGAAGCAACCAGCGGCAGTAACAGGCATGTCGCTGCCAGAATCTTACGTAGGGTCATGGTTTTTCCTTGTGTTTATGCAGGTGATCCGACCACTTGGGTGGCCATTTTAATCATATGTGCGATCAATCCGTTTTTCCCGCAATCAGGATGCCAGTTTGCGGGGGGACGCACATATCCGCACAAAAATGTGGATTTATACTGCATAGCGAAACGCACTGAAAAGAAAATTCTGAATAATTGTCATCAAAAGGTAAATAAACTTATACACACTATGTATCAGTGCGGTTCTGAACTATAGTCACTGAGCATTAAATTTGCGCTCATCAACGCTGGTCCGATTGTGGTACCGCAAGGGCGTAATGTTTTACAGGAGATAAAAGAATGAAAATTTTCCAGCGTTACAATCCACTTCAGGTGGCCAAGTACGTGAAAATCCTGTTCCGTGGACGGTTGTATATCAAGGATGTTGGCGCTTTCGAGTTTGATAAAGGCAAGATCCCGGTCCCGAAAGTGAAAGACAAGCAGCACCTGTCTGTGATGTCTGAAGTCAACCGTCAGGTTATGCGTCTGCAAACTGAGATGGCTTAACCCGTCGTGCTATGCAGTAGTTTAAGTACTATAAAAAAACGGCCCCGATGGGGCCGTTGACATTTTAGCGTTAGTGGCGCGTCACGCTGCGCCTTTCTCTTCCGCATCCGGCAGCTTTGGCGTGAGCAGCGTTGTACGCGTGTCGACACGCGTCACCAGTAGCTGATCAATTCGGTAGTTATCAATATCCACCACCTCGAACTTATAGCCCGAGAACTTCACTGCATCGGTGCGTTTCGGGATTTTACGCAGCATAAACATCATAAACCCGCCGATGGTTTCATAGTTGCCCGACTGCGGGAACTCATCGATATCGAGTACGCGCATGACGTCGTCAATGGGCGTACCGCCGTCAATCAGCCATGAATTCTCATCACGGGCGACGATCATCTCTTCCACTGGCCGACCAGGGTCGCCCATCAGCGTGGTCATCACATCGTTAAGGGTGATAACTCCCACCACCAGTGCGTATTCATTCATGATAACGGCGAAGTCTTCCCCGGCGGTTTTAAAGCTTTCCAGCGCTTCGGAGAGGGTTAGCGTGTCCGGCACAATCAGCGTGTTACGGATCTGCACGCCGCTGTTGAGCGCCATGCTCTGGTTCGCCAGCACGCGGTTAAGCAGATCTTTCGAATCCACATAGCCAACAATGTGGTCGATATCGTCGTTACAGACCAGAAACTTCGAGTGCGGATGCTCCGCGACCTTGTTTTTCAGGCTCTGCTCATCTTCGTGTAGATCGAACCAAATCACGTTTTCACGGGAGGTCATGGAAGAAGGGACGGTGCGCGATTCCAGCTCAAACACGTTCTCAATCAGTTCATGTTCCTGCTTACGTAGCACGCCGGCCAGTGCACCCGCTTCCACCACCGCGTAAATATCGTCCGAGGTGATGTCATCTTTACGCGCCATCGGCAGTTTAAAGATGCGGAAGATGACATTCGCCAGCCGTTAAAGAACCAAACCAGCGGACGGAAAACAAATAAACAGAAGCGCATCGGGTTGATGATACGCAAAGCCACGGCTTCGGGCGCAATCATACCGATGCGTTTCGGCGTCAGATCGGCAAACAGGATGAACATCCCGGTGACAAGCGAAAAGGAGATGATAAAGCTGAGCTGTTCGGCAAGCTCCGGAGAAACCACCCTGACCAGCAAGCTGTAAAACGCTGGAGAGAAGGCGGCATCACCGACGATACCGCCGAGAATGGCGACCGCGTTAAGGCCGATTTGCACCACGGTAAAGAAGGTGCCGGGGTTTTCCTGCATTTTCAGGATGCGTTGCGCATTGATGCTGCCTTCATCGGCCAGCAACTTGAGTTTGATTTTTTCTCGATGCGGCAAGTGAGATCTCGGATAACGAGAAAAACGCACTTACTGCGATGAGACAGAGTATGACTAAGATACTGTTTAACATAATTTATCCAGCCATTGACCGGATCCTCGGAAGGGGTTTTTGAATATCCATGTGGTAAACACAATGAAAGCCGGTCCGAAGCGGTGGACCGGCAATTTCGAGAGCTAGTATAGCGTAAGCGTGTTACAAGCTACCAGAGGCTTAATTTTTGCCCGTTTTTATGGCGTATTTCCGCAAAATGTTAAGGGTTAAGCTGCGGCGGCAGGCAAACGCCGATGCCACCAATGCCGCAGTAACCATACGGGTTTTTATGCAGGTACTGCTGGTGATCATCTTCCGCGTAGTAGAACGGTGTGGCGGTTTTGATTTCCGTCGTGACTGGCGATCGTCCCCGGCGCTGCGCATCGCCGCCTGAAAACGCTCAAGGCTGGCACGGGCCGCGTCGTTTTGCTCCGGCGTCAGCGGGTAGATCGCCGAGCGGTACTGGGAGCCGTGATCGTTACCTGGCGCATGCCCTGCGCCGGATCGTGATTTTCCCAGAACACCTGTAGCAACTGCTCGTAACTTACCACCTTCGGATCGTACACCACGCGCACCGCTTCAGCGTGGCCGGTCTGCCCGCTGCACACTTCCCGGTAGGTCGGGTTCGGCGTAAAGCCGCCGGTATACCCTGCCGCGGTGCTGTACACCCCCGGTAATTGCCAGAACAGGCGTTCAACGCCCCAGAAGCACCCCATCGCGAACAGGGCCATCTCCATGTTTTCCGGAATATGGGTCATTGAATGCGCGTTAACGGCATGTAAACTGGCTACTGGCATCGGTGTATTGCGCCCGGGTAATGCATCCGATTGAGAAACAAGCTCTTTTTATCAAACAGACTCACGGTGGAACCTCCCGGAGGGTCGAATTGCGGTTAAGGTTGTCACGGTGCGCGTGTTTTAACACAATAAGCACCATAAACAGACTAGATTTAAACATAAGAAATTTTGGGGTAGTCGTCCGTTTTTCAACCCATGTTTTGGGTTTTTATCGGCTTGTGTTCCGTCACGAAGGCGGAGCAGGGCTCAGCGCGGAGCTGCGTTTCCTTCCGGTGGGAACAAGGATATTCAGGAGAGAACGTGCCAAAGATCCGTCTTTTATGTTTTGCCGGTTTGTTGCTGGCGAGCGAAACGGCTTTCGCTGCCAATGTGCGATTGCAACTGGAGGGGCTGACCGGGGCGCTGCAAAAAAATGTGCGCGCCCAGTTATCCACGATCCAGAGTGATGAAGTTACGCCTGACAGACGTTTTCAGGCACGCGTGGATGATGCCATTCGCGAAGGGTTAAAAGCGTTAGGCTATTACGAGCCTACCATTGATTTTTGAACTGCGCCCGCCGCCGGAAAAGGGACGACAGGTGCTGATCGCGCGGGTTTCGCCAGCGAACCCGTGCGGATTGGCGGCACCGACGTGATCCTGCGCGGCGGTGCGCGTACCGACAGTGACTACCTCGATTTACTCAAAACACGCCCGGCCAACGGCACGGTGCTCAATCACAGCGACTATGACGGTTTTAAAAAAGCCTCACCAACGTCGCGCTGCGTAAAGGCTACTTCGATAGCCAGTTCAATAAGAGTCAGTTAGGCGTCGCCCTCGACAGGCATCAGGCGTTCTGGGATATCGACTATGACAGCGGTCAGCGCTACCGGTTTGGCGCGGTAACATTTGAAGGGTCGCAGATCCGCGACGAGTACCTGCAAAACTGGTACCTTTTCGCCAGGGCGATTATTACCAGACCAAAGACTGGCGGAACTGAACCGCCGTCTGTCGGCCACCGGCTGGTTTAAGTCGGTGGTGGTAGCGCCGGAGTTTGATAAAGCGCGGCAAACCAAAGTACTGCCGCTGAAGGGCGTGGTCTCGCCGCGTACGGAAAACACCATTGAAACCGGGGTGGGTTACTCCACAGACGTGGGGCCGCGTGTGAAAGCGACGTGGAAAAAAGCCGTGGATGAACTCCTACGGTCACAGTCTGACCACCAGCATGAGCGTCTCCGCGCCGGAGCAGCAACTGGATTTCAGTTATAAGATGCCGCTGCTGAAAAACCCGCTTGAACAATACTATCTGGTGCAGGGCGGTTTTAAGCGCACTGACCTGAACGATACGCAAGCCGACTCCACTACGCTGGCGCTTTCGCGCTACTGGGATCTCTCCAGCGGTTGGCAGCGCGCCATTAACCTGCGCTGGAGCCTTGACCACTTTACGCAAGCCAGCGTCACCAATACCACCATGTTGCTCTACCCCGGCGTGATGATCAGCCGCACCCGCTCTCGCGGCGGCCTGATGCCGACACAGGGGCGACTCCCAGCGGTACTCGGTGGATTATTCCAACACCGCATGGGGATCGGATGTCGACTTCCTCGTCTTGCAGGCGCAAAACGTCTGGATCCGCACGCTCTACGATCGCCACCGTTTTGTGGTGCGCGGCAACTGGGGTGGATCGAGACCGGCGACTTTGATCGTGTACCGCCGGATCTGCGCTTCTTCGCCGGGGGCGATCGCAGCATTCGTGGTTACAAATACAAATCCATCGCGCCAAAAGATGACGATGGCAAGCTGATCGGTGCCTCAAAACTGGCGACCGGCTCGCTGGAGTATCAGTACAACGTCACCGGGAAATGGTGGGGCGCGGCGTTTATCGACAGCGGCGAAGCGGTCAGCGATATCCGCCGGAGTGACATTAAAACCGGCGCGGGTGTTGGCGTGCGCTGGCAGTCGCCTGTCGGGCCAATCAAACTCGATTTTGCCGTTCCGGTCGGCGACAAAGAGGAACATGGGGTGCAGTTTTACATCGGTCTGGGGCCAGAATTATGAGTTTATGGAAGAAAATCAGCCTCGGCGTACTGGTGTTTATCCTGTTAGTGCTGGGGACGGTCGCCTTTCTGGTGGGGACCACCAGCGGGCTTCATCTGCTGTTTAAGGCGGCGAACCGCTGGGTGCCGGGGCTGCACATTACTCAGGTAACGGGCGGCTGGCGCGATCTGACGCTGAAAAACCTGCGTTACGATCAGCCCGGTGTGGCGGTGAACGCCGGGGAAATCCACCCGGCGGTGAATCTGGGCTGTCTGCGCAGCAGTAGCCTGTGCGTCAACGATCTGTCGTTGAAAGATATCAACGTGGCGATCGACAGTAAAAAAGATGCCGCCTGCCGCCCCTGTGCAGGAAGAGGAGAGCGGGCCGCTGAACCTCTCCACGCCGTACCCGATTACGCTCAGCCGGGTGGCGCTGAACAATGTGAATATCAAGATTGACGATACAACCGTCTCGGTGATGGATTTCAGTTCCGGGCTGAGCTGGGAAGAGAAAAAACCTGACGCTCAAACCCACCTCATTGCAAGGGCTGCTGATTGCGCTGCCGAAAGTGGCGAAGGTGGCGCAGGAAGAGGTGGTTGAACCGAAAATCCACAACCCGCAGCCGCAGGAAAAGCCACTCGGCGAAACGCTGAAAGCGCTGTTTGCCAAACCGCTGTTACCGGAAATGACCGATGTGCATTTGCCGCTCAATCTTAATATTGAGTCGTTTCGCGGTGAGCAACTGCGGCTCACCGGCGACACGGATATTCTGGTGCGCAGCCTGTTGCTGAAAGTGAGCAGCCTTGACGGGAAAATGACGCTCGATGCGCTGGATATCGACTCGAACCAAGGGCAGGTCAGCGCCACGGGCCGCGCGCAATTGCGTGATAACTGGCCGGTGGATTTTACCCTTAACAGCACGTTGAATGTGGAGCCGCTAAAAGGCGAAAAGGTGAAGCTGCACGTTGGCGGCGACGTGCGCCAACAGCTCATTATGGATGTGAACCTCTCCGGCCCGGTGGATATGACGCTGCGGGCGCAAACGCAACTGGCGCAGGCCGGTTTGCCGCTGGAGGTTGCAATGACCAGTAAGCAACTCTACTGGCCGTTTACCGGTGAGAAACAGTATCAGGCGGATGATGTCTCGCTGACGCTGACCGGCAAGATGACCGACTACACGCTGGCGTTCCGTACGGCGGTGAAAGGACAGGATCTGCCGCCCGCCGCCATCCGGCTAGATGCAAAAGGCAATGAGCAGCAAATCAACCTCGATAAGCTGACCATTGCTGCGCTGGAAGGACAACCGAGCTTACGGCGCTGCTCGACTGGCAGCAGGCGATCAGCTGGCGCGGCGAACTGGCGTTGAACGGGATTGATACGGCAAAAGCCTTCCCGGCATGGCCGTCAAAACTGAATGGCCTGATCAAAACGCGCGGTAGCCTGTACGGCGGTAGCTGGCAGTTGGATGTGCCGGAGCTGAAGCTGAACGGTAACGTGAAAAACAACAAGGTGAATGTCGCCGGGCAACTGAAGGGCAATAGCTATTTACAATGGATCATTCCCGGTTTGCATCTGGAGTTGGGGCGCAACAGGGCGGATATCAAAGGTGAACTGGGGGTAAAAGATCTCAATCTTGACGCCAATATTGATGCGCCGGCACCGGATAACGCACTGCCGGGTCTTGGCGGTACCGCCAAAGGTGTAGTGAACATTCGCGGAACCGTCGATGCGCCGCAAGCGCTGGCGGACATCACGGCCAATAATTTGCGCTGGCAGGATCTTTCCGTTGCCCGTGTGCGGGTCGACGGGGATGTGACATCCAGCGATCAAATTGCCGGGAAGCTCAATGTGCGCGTGGAGCGTATTGCGCAACCGGGTGTCAACTGGGCACCGGTGACGTTGGCTGCGGAGGGCGAAAAACAGCACACCTTACAGTTGCGTGTGCAGGGGGAGCCGGTTTCCGGGCAACTGGATTTGGCGGGGAGTTTCGATCGCCGGGGAGCAGCGCTGGAAAGGCTCGCTCAGCAATACGCGCTTTGCCACCCCGGTAGGGCCGTGGTCGATCAACCGGCCAATCACGCTGGATTACCGGAACCGGGGAGCAGAAAATCGCCATTGGCCCGCACTGCTGGCTTAACCCCAACGCTGAACTCTGCGTGCCGCAACCGATTGATGCCGGGGCGGAAGGGCACGCGCTGGTGAACCTTAACCGTTTCGACCTCGCCATGCTGGAAGCCTTTTATGCCGGAGACCACCCGAGGGCGAGCGGCGTGTTCAGCGGTAAAGCCGATGTGAGCTGGGACACGACAAAGGCCGGGCTGCCGCAGGGGCAGGTGACGCTCGTCGGACGTAACGTGAAGGTGACGCAGGTGGTGAACGATGCGCCGTTGCCGGTGGCGTTTGATACCCTGAACCTGAACGCCCAACTGCGTAACGACCGCGCCGATCTCGGCTGGCTGATTCGGCTGACCAACAATGGGCAGTTTGATGGTCAGGTGCAGGTCACCGATCCGCAAGGGCGACGGAATCTGGGCGGCAACGTCAATATCCGCAACTTCTCGCTGGCGATGGCCAATGCCATCTTCAGCCGGGGTGAAAAAAGCGGCGGGTACGCTGAACGCCAATTTGCGACTGGGCGGAAACGCGCAGAACCCGCAACTGTTCGGGCAACTGGGGTTGAACGGACTGGATGTCGAAGGCAACTTTATGCCGTTCGACATGCAGCCCAGTCAGCTGGCGATAAATTTCAACGGTACGAGTTCCGTGCTTCAGGGCGTGGTGCGCACCGGTCAGGGGCAGATTAACCTCAGCGGTGATGCAGACTGGAGCCAGATCAATAACTGGCGCGCGCGGGTGGCGGCGAAGGGCAGCAAAGTGCGCATTACCGTGCCGCCGATGGTGCGACTGGATGTATCGCCGGATGTGGTGTTTGAAGCCACACCCAGCCTGTTTACGCTTGACGGCAGCGTGGATGTGCCGTGGGCGCGCATTGTGGTGCATGACGTGCCGGAAAGCGCAGTCGGCGTCTCTGGCGATGAGGTGATGCTTAACGATCAACTGGAAACCTGAGAAACCGCAAAGCACGTCGATCCCGATCAACAGTAATCTGGTTATCCACGTTGGCAACAATGTGCGTCTGGATGCGTTTGGCCTCAAAGCGCGGCTGACCGGCGACCTGAAAGTGGCGCAGGATAAGCAAGGGTTGGGGCTTAACGGGCAGATCACGATCCCGGAAGGGCGTTTCCACGCTTATGGTCAGGATTTGATTGTGCGCAAAGGGGAACTGCTGTTCTCCGGTCCGCCGGATCAGCCCCTGCTGAATATTGAGGCGATCCGTAACCCGGATGCGACGGAGAATGATGTTATTGCCGGGGTTCGTGTGACCGGAACTGCCGATGAACCTAAAGCGGAGATCTTCTCCGATCCGGCGATGTCGCAGCAGGAAGCGCTTTCTTACCTGCTTCGTGGGCAGGGTCTGGACAGTGAACAGAGCGATAGCGCCGCAATGACCTCAATGCTTGTAGGCACCGGGGGTTGCACAAAGTGGGCAGGTTGTGGGTAAAATCGGCGAGACGTTTGGCGTAAGCAATCTGGCGCTGGATACTCAGGGGGTAGGCGACTCCTCCCAGGGTAGTGGTCAGTGGCTACGTGCTGCCGGGTCTGCAGGTAAAATATGGTGTCGGAATTTTTGACTCACTGGCGACTCTCACGTTACGTTATCGCCTGATGCCTAAGCTGTATCTTGAAGCGGTGTCTGGCGTAGATCAGGCACTTGATTTGCTCTATCAGTTTGAGTTTTAGCAATGCGAATATTTGTCTACGGCAGTTTACGAAGCAAACAAGGCAACAGCCACTGGATGACCAATGCACAGTGGCTGGGGGGATTTTGCGTCGAAAATCATCAGCTGTTTAGTCTGGGGCATTACCCGGGTGCGGTACCGGGCGAAGGGAAGCGTACAGGGCGAAGTGTATCGCATCGATGCGGCAACGCTCGGTGAGCTGGATGCGCTGCGCACCGCTGGCGGCGAATATAAACGCCAGTTGATCCAGACGCCGTATGGCAGCGCACCGGATGTATGTGTATCAACGTTCGGTTGAAGGCAAGACTTTTATCGAAAGTGGTAACTGGCTCGACAGAGAAAAGTACCAGTAATCGTTGTTCTCAGAGAACCGCGCCGCAGGGCGCGGTTTTTTTGTCTACTCACCCGCGCTGATGTTCATCTGCAATGCTTTAGCTTCATTGCAACAGGCAGGGGCGAAAAAAACCTCTGCACCGCGTGAGCGGCGTCAGAGGTTTTTCAGAAAAAACGGATTACTTCTTCGCTGCGCGTTCGAAGGAGGCAACGATTTCAGCTTTAGCGGCTTCCGCGTTGTCCCAACCGTCAACTTTCACCCATTTGCCTTTTTCGAGGTCTTTGTAGTGCTCGAAGAAGTGGGTGATCTGCGCTTTCAGCAGTTCCGGCAGGTCGTTCACATCTTTGATGTGATCGTACTCTTGCTCAGTTTGGTATGCGGAACGGCAACCAGTTTCGCATCTTCACCGGATTCGTCAGTCATTTTCAGCACGCCAACCGGGCGGCAACGAATCACAGAGCACGGCTCCAGCGGGTACGGTGTCGGGACCAGTACGTCTACCGGGTCACCATCCAGAGAAAGGGTGTGGTTGATGTAGCCGTAGTTGCACGGGTAGAACATCGCGGTGGACATAAAGCGGTCGACAAACAGCGCGCCGCTGTCTTTGTCCACTTCGTATTTGATCGGATCTGCGTTAGCCGGAATTTCGATAACGACGTAGATATCTTCTGGCAGATCTTTACCCGCCGGAACGTTCAGTAAGCTCATGTTTGTTTCCTTTAAAATGTGGCAAACAAGTGCCGGGTATTATAGCCAACTGAAGACGAAAGTCTTCGCCTGTTTTAATTTCCTCACATTTTATACACGTTTTTAGCCTCTTTTATGACCATTTTGTCCATAACCATAGCAGCATACTGAATAATATTTTGTAAGCGATTACAATGAGATCTTCGCTACTTTTCAATGCAGTAAAGTTCTGCAATTTCAATGGATAATTGAGGTGAGTTAAAACACCCCTTTTCGCGCGCCAGATCGCAACTGACTCACAACAATTCGTTCACTTTTCCGATTTGTGATGTAACGCATTTTGTTACATCCCCCGATTGTCTATAGTTTTCCCCGCAGGTGAAGTTGTAGCCAACAATAACCCTACGAGGATGCTCTTATGTGGAAGCGCTTACTTCTTGTCACAGCAGTTTCGGCAGCCATGTCGTCTATGGCGATGGCCGCCCCCTTAACCGTAGGATTTTCGCAGGTTGGATCCGAATCCGGCTGGCGAGCCGCTGAAACCAACGTTGCGAAAAGCGAAGCCAGCAAGCGTGGCATTACGCTGAAAATCGCTGACGGTCAGCAAAAACAGGAAAACCAGATCAAAGCGGTGCGTTCGTTCATCGCTCAGGGCGTGGATGCCATCTTTATCGCTCCGGTGGTCGCTACAGGTTGGGAACCGGTACTGAAAGAGGCGAAAGACGCACAGATTCCGGTCTTCCTGCTCGACCGCT
This sequence comes from Enterobacter sp. EA-1, assembly GCA_002886105.1. Taxonomy (GTDB): domain Bacteria; phylum Pseudomonadota; class Gammaproteobacteria; order Enterobacterales; family Enterobacteriaceae. Next base: position 4,597,439 of record CP025776.1, on the reverse strand, counting down.
CCATTGATGTAAAAGACAAATCGCTCTATATGACCACCGTCACCGCCGACAACGTGCTGGAAGGCAAGCTGATTGGCGACTGGCTGGTGAAAACCGTGGCCGGTAAACCTTGCAACGTCGTTGAACTGCAAGGCACCGTCGGCGCAAGCGTCGCTATCGATCGTAAGAAAGGCTTTGCGGAAGCCATCTCCAAAGCGTCTAACATCAAAATCATTCGCTCCCAGTCCGGCGACTTTACCCGCAGTAAAGGTAAAGAGGTGATGGAGAGCTTTATCAAGGCGGAAAACAACGGCAAAAAACATCTGCATGGTTTACGCCCACAACGATGACATGGTGATCGGTGCGATTCAGGCGATTAAAGAAGCGGGCCTGGGAAACCGGGCAAAGATATTCTTACCGGTTCTATCGATGGCGTACCGGACATCTACAAAGCGATGATCGATGGCGAAGCCAACGCCAGCGTAGAGTTGACGCCGAACATGGCAGGCCCGGCGTTCGATGCGCTGGAAAAATTCAAAAAGATGGCACCCAACCGCCGAAGCTGACCATTACCAAATCGACGCTCTATCTGCCGGACACGGCGAAAGAAGAGTTAGAGAAGAAGAAAAACATGGGCTACTAACCCGCTCTCCACCGAGGAGAGTTCTGATAACCCTCTCCCACCGGGGGAGAGGGCAGGGTGAGGGAAAACCCTGTGATCGTCCGGGAAATACCGTGAAGTGGAGAGGACCATGACCGACGAAGCACACCCGGAGATTTTGCGAACCGAGGGCTTAAGTAAATTCTTTCCCGGCGTAAAAGCGCTTGATAACGTCGATTTTAGCCTGCGTCGCGGCGAAATCATGGCCTTACTCGGGGAGAACGGCGCGGGAAATCCACGCTGATTAAGGCCCTGACCGGGGGTCTACCACGCTGATAAAGGCACTATCTGGCTGGAAGGCCGAAATCCGCCGAAAAATACCGCCCACGCTCAGCAACTGGGGGATCGGGACGGTTTATCAGGAAGTGAATCTGCTGCCCAATATGTCGGTGGCGGATAATCTGTTTATTGGCCGCGAACCGCGGCGTTTTGGTTTGCTACGCCGCAAAGAGATGGAAACGCGCGCCACCGCGTTGATGGAATCCTATGGTTTCTCGCTGGATGTGCGCGAGCCGCTCAACCGCTACTCGGTGGCGATGCAGCAGATTGTGGCGATCTGCCGTGCAATCGATCTGTCGGCGAAAGTGCTGATCCTCGACGAACCCACCGCCAGTCTTGACACTCAGGAAGTGGAAATGCTGTTTACCCTGATGCGCCAGCTCAGCGCCCAGGCGTCAGCCTGATTTTGTCACCCACTTTCTCGACCAGTTTACGAAGTCAGCGATCGCATTACCGTACTGCGCAACGGCGGTTTCGTCGGCTGCCGCCCCACCAGTGAACTGCCACAAATCGAGCTGGTGAAAATGATGCTGGGGCGCGAACTGGACAGTAACGCGCTGCAACGCGCCGGGCGCACATTGCTGGAGCGAAAAACCGGTGGCGGCCTTTAACGATTTTGTGGCAAAAAGGGGTCATTTCTCCGTTCAATCTTGGAAGTGCGTCCCGGCGAAATCGTCGGTCTGGCTGGGTTACTCGGCTCCGGGCGTACCGAAACCGCCGAGGTCATTTTCGGCATCAAACCGGCCGACAGCGGGAGCGCCACCATCAAAGGCAAACCGCAAACGCTGCGCTCACCGCATCAGGCATCGTGCCTCGGGCATTGGTTTTTGCCCGGAAGATCGTAAAACGGACGGCATTATCGCTGCCGCATCGGTCCGGGAAAATATTGTGCTGGCGCTACAGGCGCAGCGTGGCTGGTTGCGTCCTATTGCCCGTAAAGAGCAGAACGCTATCGCCGAACGCTTTATTCGCCAGCTTGGCATTCGTACCCCCAGCGCCGAACAGCCCATTGAGTTCCTCTCCGGGGGAAACCAGCAAAAGTGTTGCTCTCACGCTGGCTGCTGACCCGACCGCAATTCCTGATCCTCGATGAACCGACGCGCGGCATTGATGTTGGCGCTCACGCCGAGATCATTCGCCTGATCGAAACCCTCTGCGCCGATGGTCTGGCGCTACTGGTTATTTCGTCAGAACTGGAAGAGCTGGTGGGCTATGCGGATCGGGTGATTATCATGCGCGATCGCAAACAGGTGGCGGAGATCCCGCTCGCTGAACTGTCGGTCCCGGCGATCATGAATGCCATTGCGGCATAAGGAGTAGAGTGTGATGCCTCAATCTCTTGGGCAAACCGGGGCGCCCAGGGCGGCGTATTAACTGGCCAACCGGCACGCCGCAACTGATAGCCCTGCTGCTGGTGCTGCTGGTGGACAGCCTCGTCGCGCCCCATTTCTACCGGGTGGTGCTACAGGACGGCCGCCTGTTTGGTAGCCCCATCGACATTCTTAACCGGGCCGCGCCGGTCGCATTGCTGTCGATCGGCATGACACTGGTCATCGCGACGGGCGGGATCGACCTGTCCGTGGGCGCGGTGATGGCCATTGCTGGCGCAACAGCGGCGTCGATGACCGTTGCCGGGCACAGCCTGCCAGTGGTCTTGCTGGCTGCGCTGGGGACTGGTGTCCCGGCTGGCTTGTGGAACGGCATACTGGTGGCGGTACTGAAAATTCAGCCTTTGTCGCCACGCTGATCCTGATGGTTGCGGGGCGCGGTGTGGCGCAGTTGATCACCTCCGGGCAAATCGTCACCTTTAACGCCCCGTCGCTGGTTCGGCTCGGCAGCGGTTCCCTGCTGCTGTTTCCGACGCCGGTCATTATCGCGCTGGTCACACTGTTGCTGTTCTGGTTGTTCACCCGCAAAACTGCGCTCGGTATGTTTATCGAAGCGGTGGGGATTAACATTCGCGCGGCAAAAAACGCCGGGGTGAACACCCGTACGGTGGTGATGCTGACCTATGTGCTGAGCGGCGTGTGTGCGGCGATAGCCGGGGTGATTGTCACGGCGGATATTCGTGGCGCGGATGCCAACAATGCCGGGTTGTGGCTGGAACTGGATGCGATCCTCGCGGTGGTGATTGGCGGGGGTCATTAATGGGTGGGCGTTTTAACCTTGTGCTGTCGGTGGTTGGCGCATTGATTATTCAGGGGATGAATACCGGGATTTTGCTCTCCGGTTTCCAGCCAGAACTCAACCCGGTGGTGAAAGCGGTCGTGGTGATGTGCGTGCTGATTGTGCAGTCGCCGCGCTTTATCGCGATGATTAAAGGAGTGCGCGGCCATGATAAAACGTAACTTACCGCTGATGATCACGTTGGGCGTCTTCGTGCTCGGCTATCTCTACTGTCTGACGCAATTTCCGGGGTTCGCCTCCACGCGTGTGATTTGCAACATTCTGACGGATAACGCCTTTCTCGGCATTATTGCTGTGGGCATGACGTTTGTGATCCTCTCCGGCGGCATCGATTTGTCCGTCGGGTCGGTCATCGCCTTCACCGGGGTATTTCTGGCGAAAGCCATTGGCGACTGGGGCATCTCGCCGCTGATGGCTTTTCCGCTCATTTTGATGCTGGGCTGTGCGTTCGGCGCTTTTATGGGGTTGTTGATTGATGCGCTAAAAATTCCTGCTTTTATCATTACCCTTGCCGGGATGTTTTTCCTGCGCGGTGTCAGTTACCTGCTGTCGGAAGAGTCGATTCCGATCAATCACCCGATTTACGACACGCTCCTCAAGCCCCGGCGTGGAAAATTCCCGGCGGCGGTCGCCTGAGCGCCATGGGGTTGCTGATGCTGGCGGTGGTGGTGATCGGTATTTTCGTCGCCCATCGCACCCGCTTCGGTAACCAGTTTACGCCATTGGCGGCAATGCCACCTCGGCGAACCTGATGGGCATTTCCACCCGCAGCACCACCATTCGCATTTATATGCTCTCCACCGGGCTGGCGACGCTGGCGGGTATTGTCTTCTCTATTTATACCCGGTGCGGGATACGCGCTGGCGGGCGTTGGCGTTGAACTGGACGCCATTGCGTCGGTGGTGATTGGCGGCACGCTGTTAAGCGGCGGTGTGGGCACGGTGCTGGGAACGTTGTTCGGTGTGGCGATTCAGGGGCTGATTCAAACCTATATCAACTTTGACGGCACGCTCAGCTCGTGGTGGACAAAAATCGCCATTGGCATTCTGTTGTTTATTTTTATCGCGTTGCAACGTGGCCTTACCGTGCTGTGGGAGAACCGGCAGAGCTCTCCTGTTACACGTGTTAGCACAAACGCTACAAAATAATAACACACTGAAATCTTTATTTTTTCCTAAAGTAATTCCGTTAGCAGTCGATAACTGACGAATGGGCTTAATTTACGCCAAAAGTATCACTGCTACCGGAATTCACATCATGCTTAAAACGCTTTCGATCCGTACTGGTTTACTTTCGTTGTTGGCTGTTATGACTCTCCTCCTGCTGCTGGTGAGCGGCATTGGAGTGTATGCACTAAATAAAAGTTCCTCATCGCTGGAGCGTATCAGTCAGTTGCAGGGCGAGAAGATGGCGCGCCTGAGCGAAGGCTATACCCAGATCCTGCGCGCCCGTAATGAAGCGGGTCAGGCCGTGCGTATGATGGAAGTCGGCTTGCTGGATGATGCGGCAAAATCGGTCAAGATGATTAATGCCGAAATCACCCAGGCGAAACATCCCTCACCAGCGTTATCAAAGCTGGCATCGAGGATGAAAAGGCGCAGCGCTGCTGGCGCAGGTAGCGAAAAGCTACGGCGATTACGTCAGCCAGGCATTACGCCGATGCAGGATGCGCTGAACAAACAGAGCGCCGACACCTATTATGAACTGCTGGAAAACAAGCTGATCCCTATCTCCCGTCAATTCGACACCGATATGCAGGCCTTCCAGAGCTGGGGCGAAGCGCGCGGCAAAGCGGAAGTGACCGCCGTTCAGAGCAGCAAAAACGTCGTGATGATGCTGATTGTGGTGGTGGCGCTGCTGGTGGCGGGCATTATCGTGCTGGCGGCTGGCGCTGCGCCATATGCTGCTCAAACCACTGGAAACCTCGATACAGCAGGCATGTGGCGGCGGGGGATTTGACGTCGACCACTACTGGAGCAGCCAGTGTCGAGTTCAACCGGCTTAACGCGGCAATTGAAGAGATGCGCCAGTCGCTGGTCGGGTCGGTGACGCGCGTGCGTGACGCCAGCTCGCAAATTGATACCGGCAGTCGTGAGCTGGCCGCTGGCAACGTCGATCTCTCCCAGCGTACCGAATCCACGGCGACATCGCTGGAGCAGACCGCCGCCAGCATGGAGCAAATCACCGCCACGGTGAAACTGAATGCCGACAACGCCGAGCAGGCGCATAAACTGGCGCAGGCCGTCTCCGATACCGCCGATCGCGGCAGCGAAATGGTTTGCTATGTCATTGAAAAATGCGCGATATCTCCGGAAGCTCCGATCGTATCGCCGATATTCTTAGCGTTATCGACGCCATCGCTTTCCAGACCAATATCCTTGCGTTGAACGCCGCCGTTGAAGCCGCGCGCGCTCGGAGAACAGGGGCGCGGTTTCGCCGTGGTTGCCGGTGAAGTGCGTAACCTTGCCAGCCGCAGCGCAGAATCGGCGAAGGAGATCCGCTCGCTTATCAGTAGTTCGCAGGCGCATGTGTCTGAGGGAAGCGACCCTCGGCGATGCAGGCCGGTGAAACGATGGACGAAATCGCAGAAGAAGTGTTGCGAATGACCAAACTGATGCGCGAAATCGCCAATGCCTCGCAGGAACAGAGCCGCGGTATTGAGCAGGTCAATATTGCCGTCAGCCAGATGGATGAAACGGCGCAACAGAACGCGGCGTTAGTACAACAATCTTCGGCGGCCACGCGCTCGCTGGAAGAACAATCACGTGAATTGTTGCAGGCAATGGCGTCGTTTCGCCTGCAACCTCAGGGATAACAGGAAGGGACATGGGCGTTTGTATTCAATGTGATAGCGAAGCACTGAAAGACAGCGATTTTTGCGCGGCGTGTGAAGAGCGGGAGTTTAAAAAAATTCGCGGTTGGTTGTATGTCCCCGCACTGGGACTGGTGCTGAGCATTATCGTGAATATGGTGGCCATCAACTTCAATATTCGTTTCTTGTTGGAGCACTTTCCGGCGATTGGCAGCACACAGAAAGCGATTCTGTTTTTTGGAGCTGTTTGCGTTTGTGGGTATGTTCGGTTTTGCTGTCTTCACCAGCAGCCTGTTTTTCCGTAAGAAGCGCCAGTTACCCCGCTATTATATTGCGATGGTAGCGATTGGCGTGGCGTTTAGCGCCATCGACCTGCTGCTTGGTCATCTCTATCTGAATGTGCCGTACATTTACGACACGGTGCAGCCGATGGTGCGCAATGTGCTGGGGGCCTGCATCTGGATCCCGTATTTCATTGTGTCTGAGCGGGTGAAACGTACGTTCGTGCGTTAGCTACCCCGGCTTTGCTGGTTGGCCTGTTCAGGCTCTCCGTCCTAAAAAAAACGCCACATAACGTGGCGTTTTCTCTTCTCCGGCCTTACGCGTCCGGGAACTCACGCATATAGCGTTCAACATCGTCAACCATATGCTCATTGCCGACGAAGAACGGGCGGCGCTGGTGCAGGCTTTCCGGTTGAATATCCAGAATACGCGCTTTACCGTCGCTGGCTTTACCGCCTGCCTGTTCGGCGAGGAAGGCCATCGGGTTGCATTCGTACAGCAGACGCAGTTTCCCTTCCGGGTGGCTGGCGGTGCTTGGGTAGAGGTAAATCCCACCCTTCAGCAGGTTGCGGTGGAAATCCGCCACCAGAGAACCGATGTAGCGCGTGGTATAAGGGCGGTTTGTCGCCTTATCCTCTTCCTGACAGAACTTCAGGTATTTCTTCACGCCCTGCGGGAACTTGATGTAGTTGCCTTCGTTGATGGAGTACGTGTTGCCACGCTCCGGGGAAACGCATACGCTCCTGACACAGGCAGAAGACGCCCAGCGACGGATCGTACGTGAAGGCATGAACGCCGCAGCCGGTGGTGTAAACCAGCATGGTTGAAGAACCATACACCACGTAACCGGCGGCAACCTGTTTGTTGCCCGGCTGCAGGAAGTCTTCCATGGTGACTGGCGTGCCTACCGGCGTAATACGGCGGTAGATAGAGAAAATGGTCCCGACAGAGACGTTAACGTCGATGTTGGAAGAGCCATCCAGAGGATCCATCAGCACCACGTATTTGGCGTGCTCGCAACCTTCGAAACGACAATTTCGTCTTCTTCTTCGGAAGCGATGCCTGCCACGATATCGCGGGCGCGGAGTGCAGCTTTCAGTTTTTCATTAGCGAACAGGTCGAGTTTTTGTTGCTCCTCACCCTGCACGTTTTCAGCACCGCTGGCACCCAGGATATCGACCAGACCGGCCTTATTGATATCACGATGAATGATCTTGGCGCCCAGTTTTATCGCCGACAGCAAAGCAGTCAGTTCACCCGTTGCATGCGAGAACTCATGCTGCTTTTCGACAATAAATTCACCTAACGTTTTCATAACACTTTCCCTGCATTTTTAATATGGAGTAAAGCGATTGTAGCCTGTGGTTTTCAGGTTGCTTAGAACAGCAAGTTCCGGATATTAAACAGCTCGCGCCGTAACAGCCAGAGCTTTCGCAAACGAAAACGCGGCGGACATACAACAATACTAACAAAGATTAAAAACTTCGCGCACAGGTGAATCGCGCCAGCTACATACGGATTATCCTGAAATGCATTTCTCAGACGTTAAACATATGAGTAAAATGTGCGCCAGTTTAAGAAAGGATAATGACGTATGCGCATTCATATTTTGGGGGATTTGCGGCACTTTTATGGGCGGGCTGGCCATGCTGGCGCGCTCGCTGGGTCATCAGGTTACGGGTTCAGATACCAATATTTATCCGCCGATGAGCACCTTGCTGGAAAAAGAAGGTATTGATCTGATTCAGGGATATGACGCAAGTCAGCTCGATCCCGCGCCGGATTTGGTGATTGTTGGCAACGTGATGAAGCGCGGAAACCCGTGTGTGGAAGCGGTGCTGGAAAAAACATTCCGTTTATGTCCGGCCCGCAATGGCTGCACGATTTTGTCCTGCGGGGATCGCTGGGTTGTGGCGATTGCCGGAACGCACGGTAAAACCACCACTGCGGGCATGGCGACTGGATCCTCGAAGCCTGTGGTTACAAACCCGGCTTTGTGATTGGCGGCGTACCGGGTAACTTCGACGTCTCCGCACGTCTGGGCGACAGCCCGTTCTTCGTGATCGAAGCCGATGAGTATGACTGCGCCTTCTTCGACAAGCGTTCCAAATTCGTCCACTACTGCCCGCGCACGCTGGTGCTCAATAACCTTGAGTTTGACCATGCGGATATCTTCGACGACCTGAAAGCGATCCAGAAGCAGTTCCACCACCCTGGTGCGTATTGTGCCGGGGCAGGGGAAAATCATCTGGCCGGAAAATGACATCAATCTGGAAACAGACGATGGCGATGGGCTGCTGGAGCGAACAGGAACTGGTGGGCGAGCAGGGCCACTGGCAGGCGAAAAACTGAACACCGATGCATCCAGTTGGGAAGTGTGGCTGGATAATGCGTGCGTGGGCCGTGAACTGGGGTCTGGTGGGCGAGCACAACATGCACAATGGCCTGATGGCGATTGCCGCGGCGCGCCATGTCGGCGTTGCCCCGGCGGATGCGGCGAATGCCTTGGGTTCCTTTATTAATGCCCGTCGCCGCCTTGAGCTGCGTGGCGAAGCTAACGGCGTAACGGTGTATGACGACTTTGCTCACCACCCGACGGCCATCCTCGCGACGCTGGCTGCATTGCGCGGTAAAGTTGGCGGCACCGCGAAGATCATTGCCGTGCTGGAACCGCGCTCGAACACCATGAAAATGGGGATCTGCAAAGACGACCCGGCGCCATCTTTAGGCCGCGCGGATGAAGTTTACCTGCTGCAACCGCAGCATATTCCGTGGCAGGTTGCAGAAGTGGCTGATGCCTGCGTGCAGCCTGCGTACTGGAGCGCGGATGTCGACGTGCTGGCGGACATGATTGTCAAAAGCGCGCAGCCGGGCGATCACATTCTGGTCATGAGTAACGGCGGCTTCGGCGGCATTCACCAGAAACTGCTGGATGGCACCGGCGAAAAAAGCGGAAATCGCAGCCGAAAACGCCTGACCCCGGCAGTGCAAATAAAAAACCGCGCCCGGTATCCCGGCGCGGTTTTTTTTATGGCTGCGGTTTACTCTTTCGCCATGGGGGTCTCAATGGCTTGCGGGGTTTTGCTGCCCTGAATCTCTTTTACGCGTTTTTCCACATCCGCCACCCCGGCTGCCGTTATGCAGCAGGGTGTAGGTCAGATCAAAGCGTGTGCTCTGGCCCGGTTGCAGCTGTTTCACGCGTTTTTGCTGGCGTTCAATGGTGACCGGGTAGGCATAGCTGGTGCCCGGCTCGATGCCGGTGACGTAGCCCTGTTTTTCCGTGTCGGTGTTTTTCCACAGCGTCAGCACCGGCAGTTGTTCGGTGTTGTAACTGATGGCGACGCCTTTATCGCCGGCTTTGTTCAGCAGAGCGGCGACGGTTTGTTTATTCGCGTCGGCCAGTGGCTTGATGTTAAACACCATTTCGTCAAAGCCCTTGGTTGGCCCGGCGTAGGTTTGCCACTCTTTCAGACCCGCTTTCGCGTAATCGTTGAACGGGCTGACGTTTTCGTACGGCGTGATAAAGCGAGCGCCTTGTTCAAGGATCGGTTTGCCGAAGTTGCTGTGATAGATAATCTGGTAGTCGTGGGGGTAATCTGCGTGGTTGGTCAGCACATCATGCAGGCTGAAGCTGTTGCTGCCCGGAATATAGCGCAGCTCCATTTCGGTTCGCAGATCGGCTTTTTTTAAAGGTGCTCTCTTTCACCAGCCCACGAATGCGGATCTCATACGGTGCGGTATCGCTGACGTCCACCGATACCTGTGATGCTGGTGTATTGCCCACTTTGCCATGCAGGGTGTAAATCTGCCCGTCTGCGGTGACCGGGTGGCCGGTCCATTCGTAACCGCAGCGCACGACCATCTCGTTGAAACCTTCCAGCCAGCCAAGGCCGTTACGGCTTTCGAGGTTGATAAATGCCGGGTTCACCACCTCTTTGACCGGGGAACTCCACCCCATATGCACTCCGAAGCCGTCGGCATACAGCAGGTTCATGCCGCGAGTGGGGCTCAGGGCAATAGTGAGCCCGTTTTTGCTGGTGATCTTGATGACTTTACTGCCTTCCTGTTTGCCGCCGTGCAGTACGATTTGCTCAATGCTGAACTGCTGTCCTTTGATGTTCAGCTGATCGCTGCTGACCCGCCAGTTTCCTTGTTCAATGCCGCCTTCAGCACTTGTCAGCACCCAGGGTTTTCGCCATTACAGGGCCAGAAATAAGCAGCGCCAGCGCGGAAAGCATTACGGTTTTTTTCATCATTTATTCCTTTTATGCTGAATCGATTATGTTTACCACGGTTGAAATCTACGTTTTGCGCAGGCAGGAAAATGTGATCCGTTTCATCTGATGAAAATGAGCGGCAACAAGAGGTTAAATAATTGGTATTGATCGCATTTATTTATGAAATGCAAAATATTGATAGGGAAATTTGTGAAATGCGTTGATTTTAGCTTTAACGATTCAGCTAAAATGCTCAATGCCGAAATGTCGGCAGCGTACGGCGGTAAAACAAGGGATAAATAAAAGAAAACCCTCCCGACAGGGAGGGTTGTACGTGCGGTTATCAGGCGTCGTTACTCTCAGCCAGTTCGCGCAGATACTGGAAGATCAACCGCGCGGATTTCGGCGGTTTGTTGCCTTCTTTCTCTTTTGAGCATTACGTACAAGCGAACGCAATTGTTGACGATCGGCCTCCGGCCACAGATTCAGCACATCCGGTACGGCATCGTCACCCTCTTCAATCAGACGATCGCGCAGATGCTCCAGCTTGTGGAAAAACGCCACCTGCTGGTTATGACGGTTTTTCAGCTTATCCAGCGCACCGGCGGATAGGATCCACATCGCGTTGACGAAGCATTTTGCCAATCAATTGCAACTGACGGCGACGACCCTCTTTCTTAATGCGCTGCGCCAGTTCAATGGCATCGCGCAGATCCGGGTCCAGCGGGAGTTTATCCAGCGCGTTTTGCCCAGCTCTACCATTTCTGCGCCAAGCTGCTTTAACTCTTCAGCATCGCGCTTAATTTCACTCTTACTGACCCAGATGATCTCATCATCTTCGTCTTCAATATCATCACCGGGCACGTCGTCGAGCCAGTCGTCGGGCTGCTTTGTCATCTCAGGCTCCTTAAAAAAAGAGGCTAATGTTACCAGTTAAGGCGCGCACTGAAAACGGTTCTCTGTTAGACTTCAAAGATTCTCTCCCTTAATTATGGCATTGGCGATGAAAGTGATCACACAAGTTGCACAACAACGCAAAGTACTGGAAGACGCAGTTTCCACGGCGCTGGAGCTGGCCTCCGGGAAGGCGGATGGTGCGGAAGTGGCTGTCAGTAAAACCACCGGCATCGGTGTCAGCACGCGCTACGGCGAAGTGGAGAATGTTGAATTTAACAGCGATGGCGCACTGGGCATTACCGTCTATCACCAGAACCGCAAAGGTAGCGCGTCGTCTACCGATCTCAGCCCGGATGCCATTGCCCGTACGGTGCAAGCGGCGCTCGATATCGCCCGTTACACTTCGCCGGATCCTTACGCGGGCGTTGCAGATAAAGAGCTGCTGGCCTTTGATGCCCCGGATCTCGATCTGTTCCACCCGGCGGAAGTGACGCCGGATGAAGCCATCGAATGGGCTGCGCGTGCGGAGCAAGCCGCGCTGAAAGCAGACAAACGTATCAACAATACCGAAGGCGGGAGCTTTAACAGCCACTATGGCATCAAAGTGTTCGGCAACAGCCACGGTATGCTGCAAAGCTACTGTTCCACCCGTCACTCCCTGTCGAGCTGCGTGATTGCGGAAGAAAATGGCGATATGGAGCGCGATTATGCCTACACCATCGGGCGCGATATCCGCGATCTGCACACGCCGGAATGGGTTGGTGAAGAGTGCGCGCGCCGTACTCTGTCCCGCCTGTCGCCGCGTAAGCTGTCGACCATGAAAGCGCCGGTGATTTTTGCCAACGAAGTCGCGACCGGGCTGTTTGGTCACCGTCGCCGGCGGCGCGGTATACCGTAAATCTACTTTCCTGCTGGATTACCTCGGGCAAACAGATCCTGCCGGAGTGGCTGACGATTGAAGAGCATCCGCATCTGCTGAAAGGCCCGGCTTCCACGCCGTTCGACAGTGAAGGGGTGCGCACCGAGCGTCGCGATATTATTAAAGATGGCGTGCTGACTCAGTGGCTGTTGACCAACTACTCAGCGCGCAAGCTGGGGCTGAAGAGCACCGGACATGCGGGCGGCATTCATAACTGGCGGATCGCCGGGCGCGGCCTCAGCTTTGAGCAAATGCTGAAAGAGATGGGCACCGGTCTGGTGGTAACAGGAATTGATGGGGCAGGGCGTTAGCGGCATCACTGGCGATTACTCACGCGGCGCCGCCGGTTTCTGGGTGGAAAACGGCGAAATCCAGTATCCGGTGAGCGAAATCACCATTGCCGGCAACCTGAAAGAGATGTGGCGCAATATTGTTACTGTCGGTGACGATATTGAACAACGCAGTAATATTCAGTGTGGTTCAGTGTTACTCCCGGAGATGAAAATCGCCGGACAATAACTCCGTGGCGCTAAGACCTGCGCCTTCAGCGTGATAATAAAAAGGAAGTGAGCAATGCGTAAAAACCTGTTAGCAATCCTTGCTGTGTCGTCGTTGTTTATGGGCTCTGCGGTGTTTGCCGCCGATCTTGAGGATGATATGGGCACCCTGAGTGACAACCTCAAAGTGGTGCAGAAAACCAACGATGCCACTGAGCTGAAAGGTGCATTAACCAACATGCGTACCGCCGCGCTGGATGCGCAAAAGCCACCCCGCCGAAGCTGGAAGGGAAAGCGCCGGATAGCGCCGAGATGAAAGATTATCGTCACGGCTTTGATGTGCTGGTTGGGCAGATTGACGATGCGCTGAAGCTGGCTAACGAAGGCAAAGTGAAAGAAGCGAAGGCGGCCGCTGAAGGTCTGGCTAACACCCGCAACACCTATCACAAGAAGTTCCGCTAAGATACCCGGCGGGGCTGCGGCCCCGCTTTACCGATAAGTAAACCTTATTCATCTCACACTTTTCCCCTTCGGTTCGCCGTTTTTTATTCTCATTTCCCCACTGATTTCCGCAACTTTTCTGCATTCCTGTGACCTTTGCCCAGTCAAAAATCTCCAATGACCCGTTTTATGTGGCGCAGATCACTAAGACCTTCCGCCTTTCCACTTCGAAGTGGAAAACTCCTCGCTACAAACTCTTAACCTGCAACGTTAGTTTTATCCGAAGCCATGAGTGGGGTAAGACGAGTGAATAACGGAGCGGTAATGAACGACGCGGAGCAGGCAGCGCAAACGGCAACCCTCGCACAGCGCATGCTGACGCAGGTGTACACCTTGTTAAGCGATCAGGGCATCACGCCGAATGCAGTACAGCAGCAGATGCTGACCTCGCATGTCCGGGCAATGGCGCACCGTTCCGTGACGGGCGAACCGCTGCCGGATGTGGACGCCAGCCTGTTTGATGAAATTTCTGCCGGGTCGATGGACCTTGCCCGCGAGGTGGTGGCGGCATTCGGCAATTTACCGGAAGAAGAAGCCCTCGGCTGCTGTCGGTGCACTTCGAAGTGGCGAAAGACAACCTGTAAGGAGCGAAAGATGGAACAAATTACCGTAGTGATTGGCGATCGTCTGGGTAAAGGCCAGAAAGTGGCGGCAGGCGTAGAAAAGCAGGCGGCCGCGCGGTGGTTGTACCGGGCGTGGCGGCGGATATGAAACTTGGCGACGTGATGAAAGCGGAAAACGCTACCTTCGGCATTTCATTTTGCGGCAGCGGCGGCGCAGGTGCCATCACCGCGCAAAACAAACATGGCTACAAAGCGAAATACGGCATGCGCTCCGTGGAAGAGGGCGTTACCGCCATCAATGAGGGCTGCAACGTGCTGGGATTCGGTTTTATGGACAAAGAAGAATTGGGCGAGCGCCACCGGGTGCAGGCGTGGCTGAAAAAATACGGCGCATAACCATGAAAGAACAGTTCACCACCACGGTCAGGGTTAACGGCAAGGGCGATGCGAAAACCCGCGCCTTCGCCGATGCGCTGAACCACGTTCAGGCCGCGGTGATGAAAGCGTCGCCGCATATTTTACTGCGTATTGAGCCACAGGATGTGCAGGTTGTTCATGCGCAGGAAACGACGCGGAAAGAGGCCTTTTGTTCCTCTTCCTGCGTCGGGAAAGACGCACCTACAGCGTGGAGCTGGATGTGACCGTCAACGTGACCGCCATCAATCTCGATAAAGTGGATTTCGTCGCGAAATAACTCAATGCATACCCGTGAGTCCGTTCCACCGGGTAGAAGAGGGCAGACTGATGTTCTTAATCATACTAATAAAATCGCTCATCATCGGCGGCCCTGGTTGGCGTCGGTGTGGGAGCCGGGGCTGCACGCATGTTCCATGCGCCGACCACTCAGGAATGGGCGCATTTCGTACTTTGGGAGAACTGAACTCCTGCGAAGGGGATCCGGCATCGCACTTCTCCTTTGGCTTAGGGTTCTTCTTTAACGCTCCCGGGCGTCATCCGTTGCCGCAGGTTCATTTACCCAGGACGTTGACCACCGCATTATTCCCAACTGGGGGAGCGGCGGCGCTGATGGTGAAAAACCGTAACGTCGGCGAAACTCTGCACGATCCGAAAAGATGGCCATTGCCTGTGGGCTGATCGGCATGGTGGTGGTCACCTTCCTCAACCTGACGGCCTCTTCCGTGCCGGCAGCGCTGCAAGTCACGGCGGTGAAAGTGCTGGTACCGGCGGCAAACTTACTGGTGAATACTGTGATGCCGGTGATCTTCTGGCTGGCGGCCATCGACGCCGGTAAAAATCCGGCTTCTGGGCCACCGTTTTTGGCGGCGCGGCGCAGTTGATCATGGGCAACGCCGTACCGGGTCTGGTGCTGGGCATTCTGATCGGTAAAGGCGTGGAAGAGAGCGGCTGGAACCGCGTCACCAAAGTGATGATGATCGCGATTGTCGCCCTGTTTGTCCTGAGCGGTTTCTTCCGCGGCTTCGATCTGAAAATGATTGGAGTCCTTCCACCTGAGCGCGCCGAACTGGCTGGAGCTCATCCACAATTCGCTCAGCGGCAAATAAGGAAAGACGATGGAACAGAATAAAGGCTTTTGGTACGCCGACTGGTCATTCCCGATTTTCGTCGGCCTGCTCTCATCCGGCGTCTTCGCCGGGACACATATGTACTACCTGTACGGCATTGGTGCCTTCAACGAAGTGGCGTTTGTCTCGATGCTGCGCTCCGGTATGGACACCGGCGTATACGGTGCGGTGGCGGCGTTTGGCGCCAGCTTCCTGTTCGCGCGCATTATTGAAGGTTCGCTGGTGGGGATTCTGGATATCGGCGGCGCGATCCAGACCGGTGTCGGGCTGGGTGTTCCGGCGCTGTTACTCGGCGCGGGCTTTGTCTTCCCGGTGGCGAACTTTGTTGCCTCGCTGGCAACCGGTCTGGTGATTGGCATGTTGATTGGTTACCTGATTATCCCCGGCGCGTAAGTTCACCATCAACCAGAGCGACTCCACCTACGGCGCAGACGTGATGATGGGCGCGGGTAACGCGTCGGGTCGCTTCCCTTGGCCCGTTGATTATTCTCAGCGCCATGACGGCATCAATTCCTATTGGCATCGGTTCACTGGTGGGCGCACTGCTGTTTTACCTCTGGCAAAAGCCGATCACCGGGGCGCGATCCCGGGTGCGATGTTGCTGGGCGCCATCTTCCCGGTGGCCCTCTGATACCCGCGGGCGCTACGGCGCCCGTTACTTCTGGAGATACGCATGTTTGATTTACTTCTGCGTCGGGCACGTCTGGTTGACGATACGGTGACGGATATTGCCATCAGCGCGGGTAAAATCGCCGCGTTGGGCGATATCAGCGGCCCGGCGGTGAAATCTGTTGATTTACACGGTGAACATTATGTCAGTGCCGGGTGGATCGACTCCCACGTCCACTGCTACCCGAACTCGCCGATCTATCACGATCAGCCCGACAGTGTCGGGATCGCAACCGGGGTCACCACGGTGATCGATGCGGGCAGCACCGGCGCGGATGATATTGACGACTTTTATGCCCTCACCCGCCGAGGCAACCACGGAAGTCTATGCGTTGCTGAATATCTCCCGCGTGGGACTGATTGCACAAAATGAACTGGCGAACCTGAATAATATCGATGCCAGCGCCGTACGCGATGCGGTGCAGCGCCACCCGGATTTTATCGTTGGCCTGAAAGCGCGGATGAGCAGTAGCGTGGTGGGTGACAACGGCATTACACCGTTGGAACGCGCGAAAGCGATACAAAAGAGAACGGTGATTTACCGCTGATGGTGCATATCGGCAACAACCCGCCAAACCTCGACGAGATTGCCGATCTACTCACCTCCGGCGACATCATCACCCACTGCTACAACGGCAAACCGAACCGCATTCTGACCCCCGGCGGGGAGTTGCGCGCGTCTGTTGCCCGCGCGCTTCGCCGTGGTGTGCGACTGGATGTCGGGCACGGCAGCGCCAGTTTTAGCTTTGCGGTGGCAAAACACGCGATAGCGTTGGGCATTTGCCGCAGACCATCAGTTCCGACATCTACTGCCGCAACCGCATTGACGGTCCGGTGCGCTCGCTGGCGAACGTGATGTCCAAATTTCTCGCCATTGGCCTGTCGCTGCCGCAGGTGATTGCCTGCGTGACCGACCATGCTGCCGAGGGCTTGCGCCTGAAACAGAAAGGGCGACTGGCGGTCGGTTATGACGCCGATCTGACCATTTTCGACCTGAAGCGCCAGCCGGTGCTGTTTACCGATGCGGAACACGAAAGCTTACAGGCTGAACAGTTAATCACGCCGCTGGCCGCCATTCGCGCAGGCCACGGCTATATGACCGAACAGGGGAGTGCGGAACATGCCTTCGATTTATGATAAGTACCAGTTAAAACAGGTGATTAATGCCTCCGGGCGCATGACGGCGCTCGGCGTCTCCACCCCGCGCCCGGAAGTGGTTGAGGCGGTCTTAAGCGGCATGAATCACTACTTCGAAATGAAAGATTTGGTGAACAAGACCGGGGAGTACATCGCGAATCTGCTGGAGGTTGAGGGCGCGACTGTGGTTTCTTGCGCTTCTGCCGGTATTGCACAGTCGGTGGCCGCCGTACTGGTGAAAGAGAGCGACTGGCTGCTGGAAAACCTGCACAGCACGGTGATTGAGAACAACGAAATCGTGCTGCCGCGCGGCCACAACGTTAACTTTGGCGCACCGGTCGGCACGATGGTGGCGCTGGGCGGCGGCAAGGTCGTGGAAGCCGGTTACGCCAACGAATGCTCCGCCGATCAACTGGCGGCGGCGATCTCTCCGCGCACCGCGGCGATCCTCTATATCAAGTCCCACCACTGCGTACAGAAAAGCATGCTCAGCGTTGAGCAGGCTGTCGTGGTGGCGCGTAAACACGATCTGCCGCTGATTGTTGATGCAGCGGCGGAAGAGGATTTGCAGTGTTACTACCGCGCTGGCGCCGATCTGGTTATCTACAGCGGTGCGAAGGCGATTGAAGGGCCAACCAGCGGGCTGGTGATCGGCAAAACGCAGTACGTCGAGTGGGTCAAACGCCAGACGGCGGGCATTGGTCGGGCGATGAAAGTGGGCAAAGAGGGCATTCTTGGGCTGACCTGCGCCATTGAACACTACCTTAGCGCCCGGAAAGAGAGCGGTGCGGAAATGGTCGCCAAAATGACGCCGTTTATCGACCAGCTTAATACGCTGCCGGGCGTCAGCGCGCGTGTGGTATGGGACAGCGCCGGGCGCGACATTGCTCGCAGCGAAATCACGTTTGATGAAGCGGTGACCGGTATCGCCACGGGCGATTTAGTCAGCGCCCTGGAAACAGGGGGAATACGCCATTTACTTCCGTGGCTATAAAGCCAATGAAGGCATTATCGAAGCCGATGTTCGTAGCGTAACCGCCGACCAACTGGCGGTGGTGTATCGCCGCATCGCCGAAGAACTGAACAAGGAGCAACGCCCGTGAAACTGACCCCCAATTTTTACCGTGACCGTGTATGTCTGAATGTGCTGGCAGGCAGTAAAGAGAATGCCAGTGCCATTTACGAGGCGGCAGAAGGCCATGTGCTGGTGGGCGTACTGTCAAAAAACTACCCGGACGTGGCAACGGCGGTCGCCGATATGCGCGACTATGCGGCGCGCATTGATAACGCGCTCTCTGTTGGCTGGGCGCGGGCGATCCGAACCAGTCCGCCATGGTCAGCGCCATCGCCCGCGAGGTGCAACCGCAGCACGTGAATCAGGTCTTTACCGGCGTGGCAACCAGCCGGGCGCTGCTGGGGCAGCGTGAGACGGTGGTGAACGGTCTGGTCTCGCCAACGGGAACGCCGGGCTGGTGAAAATCTCCACCGGCCCGCTCAGCAGCCAGGGCTGCGGACGGCGTTGTGCCGGTTGAGACCGCGATTGCACTGTTAAAAGATATGGGCGGCAGCTCGATTAAATACTTCCCGATGGGCGGTCTGACGTGCCGTGATGAGTATCAGGCGGTAGCCGAAGCCTGCGCGCGTTACGATTTCTGGCTGGAGCCGACCGGCGGTATCGATTTGGATAATTTCGGTGAGATCCTGCAAATCGCGCTGGATGCGGGGGTCAGCAAAAATCATTCCGCATATTTATAGCTCTATTATTGATAAGGTGAGTGGTGATACCCGCCCGGCAGATGTGCGCCAGCTACTGGCCATCACAAAGGCGCGGGTTTAACGGGCCGGGCCTGTCGCTGGCTGGCAGAAAATGATGACGAGGACAACGACGTGCGATTTCCGAACCAACGTTTAGCGCAGCTGTTTACTATGCTGCAAAACGAGACGCTGCCACAGGACGAGCTGGCGCAGCGGCTGTCGGTCTCCACGCGCACCGTCCGGGCGGATATCACCGCATTAAACGCGCTGCTGGCACGCCACGGCGCGCAGTTTATTTTGAACCGTGGCAGCGGTTATCAACTGAAAATCGACGATGCCTCGCTGTACCACTCTTTGCAGGCCACACGCCCGCGTGCGCTACGGATTCCGCGCAGTGCTCCGGAGCGGGTGCACTATCTGGTGGTGCGTTTTCTCACCTCCGCGTTTTCCCTCAAACTGGAAGATCTGGCGGACGAATGGTTTGTCAGCCGCGCCACGCTGCAAAATGACATGACGGAAGTGCGCGAGTGGTTTTCCCGCTATCGCCTGACGCTGGAAACCCGCCCGCGCCATGGTATGAAGCTGTTTGGCAGTGAAATGGCACTGCGCGCCTGCCTGACGGACCTGCTGTGGGAACTGGCGCAGCAGAATGCGCAGAACCCGCTGATCACCGAAGATGCGCTCAATCCGGGCGTGCCGGAAGCGCTGGCGTCTGTTCTGCACGACTGCTTTAGTCGTTATCACATTCGCCTGACTGATGAGGGCGATCTGTTTATCCGCTTGTATTGCGCGGTCGCAGTTCGCCGCATTAGCGAGGGCTATCCGCTGTCGGAATTTACTGCCGACGATGGCGATGAGAACGTGCGCGACGCCGCGCGGGATATCTCAGCCGCATTACAACAACTGGCGGGGAAACCGCTGGCAGCGGCGGAAGAGCACTGGCTGCGGGTCCATATCGCCGGGCGTCGCGTTCAGGAACTGGCACCCAGCGCCATCAGCGCCGATGATGATGAAACGCTGGTCAACTACATTCTTGGCTATATCAATAGCCACTATAACTACAACCTGCAAAACGACACGCAACTGCATGCGGACCTGCTGACGCATATCAAAACCATGATCACCCGCGTGCGCTACCAAATCATGATCCCGAACCCGCTGCTGGATAACATCAAGCAGCACTACCCCATGGCTGGGACATGACGCTGGCGGCGGTCTCCAGCTGGGGAAATACACACCGTATGTGATCAGCGAAAACGAGATCGGTTTTCTGGTGCTGCACATTGGCGTGGGGCTGGAGCGTCACTACAACATTGGTTACCAGCGGCAACCGCAGGTGTTACTGGTGTGTGATGCCGGAAATGCGATGGCGCGCATGATTGAAGCCGTGCTGGCGCGGAAATACCCGCAGATTGTGGTCACCCGCACCGTGACGCTGCGTGATTACGAGCAGTGCGCCAGTATTGCCGAAGATTTTGTGATTTCCACCGCGCGGGTCAGCGAAAAGATAAGCCGGTGGTCACCATTGCGCCGTTCCCCAGCGAGTACCAACTGGAGCAGATCGGCAAACTGGTGCTGGTGGACAGAACGCGCCCGTGGATGCTGGAAAAGTATTTTGATGCGCTCCATTTCCGCATTATCGACGGAGAGATGGATCAGCAAACGCTGTTTACCACCCTGTGACCAACTGCGCGATGAAGGTTTTGTCGACGCAGAATTTCTCGACTCGGTCATCGAGCGTGAAGCGATTGTCAGCACCCTGCTGGGGGAAGGCATTGCTTTACCGCACGCCCTTGGGCTGCTGGCGAAAAAACCGTGGTCTATACCGTACTCGCACCGCAGGGGATCCGCTGGGGGAGACGACACCGCGTATGTCATTTTTTACTGGCGATCAGCAAAAGCGAGTACGAAGAGGCGATGGCGATCTACGATATTTTCGTCACTTTCCTGCGCGAACGCGCTACCGCCGTGACTTTGTGCCTGCGCAGACTTTGCCACCTTCAAAAGCGTGGCGATGGAATCAACTCAGCCGTTTTTAGTGCCTGTCGGGGGATGGAAGATACCGCAACACTCTTCCATCGTCGCGGGCGGGTTTATTTAAAGGTATAAGCGATACCGGCGCGTAAACGTAACTGGCGCTCGCTGGATTTTGATGAGCGGTTAATATCGCCGAAGCTAATATAAGGGCTCCACTCCCTTTTATCGCCTAACGCATAGTTAAACTGTAATTCCTGCTCATAATTATATTTTTTATTCGCGTAGAGATTTTCATCACCCAACTGATAAATCAATTTATAGGTGGTGGTCAGATTCGCCACATTATAACGCAGGTAGCCATCCACCCGATTAACGGTACGGTGCCGGTTTGTGCTGCAATTCGCGCACCCGCTGTTGTCGTGAGCGTAATCGGTTAATTCGAGACGATAAAGACCACCAACCGACCAGCTATCATTAATTTTATACCACGGTGATACGCCGACTTTCCACTCGGTACGGGTGGAGTTAAATTCTGGCTGGAAAAGCGGTGATACGGTCCAGTTACCAAAACGGTATTTTTCGCCAGTGTCATTTCGACCGCGTTTAATACTGGATCTTCATAATATTTGTCTTTTACGTCAGAACCGCCGGTTTTAAATTTTGTTTCGACTGCAAAGAGTAGTCATAAGGAAGCTGAGTCGCCAGCGTTAATTTATCGTAATGCGTGCGATCACGCAGGCGATATTCGTGGCGATAATCCATGCTGACGTTGCTTAATACTACGTCGGCGGCACTCGCATAGCCGACGGAGAATAACGAAAGCGGGATGCAGAGCGTATTGATAATTTTCTTGTTCATTATTAAAAACCTTTTCACTTTTTTAATTGGCAGGGGCAGACGCCCGTATTGTGGTTTTCACCACAATACGGTTAAGAAATAAAAATGCTTATTCGCTCAGGGTTATGACGTCATACATCACGCTGCCGCCATTCAGTTGCAGCGAAATCTGGTTATTACCTTTGCGTAACAGATCGGCGCTGATCGGAAGCGTTGCAAGGTGATATTGCCCGTTACGCAGCGCCCCGCGATACAGGGTTTTATCGTTAGCGTACTTCAGCGTATCCAGCACCTTGCCGTTAACATTCACCGTGAGCGACGGCGCTGTTTGCCGCGCCCATCCCTGTTGCTGGCGGCGGCAGGGCAATGTTCAGCGTATAGCTGGGTTTATTGGGAGTCATAGCAAAACGGATATCCCAGCGTCCGGGTTGCGTCTGGGCGTAATACCAGTCGCGACTGTAGTCGCTGCGGCCAATATCAAATACCAGATTCGCCGGGACATCCTGCTGCCAGTGGTAACCCCGCGCCTCGCTGCCGAAGCGGAATTCGCGCGGCGGTCGGCCTCGGCCTATCGCCCATACCACTTTCGGCGCGGGAGGCAGCGTGATGTTGTGCAGCGTCTGTTTCTCCCCGCTGATCTCTACCTGCTGCTGTACCAGCACGCCGTGCTGTGTTCCGGCGTTGGCATATACCGCAAGCTGGTAATGGCCGGGGGATCACATTATCGAGGTGAAATGCGCCCGGCGGTCAGTGGTGGCCGTGAAGAGGTAACCGCGGGTTTGCATCAAAAGGTTCATCCAGCGATGAGGAGAGCACGACGGTAACCGGTTGATCTGTCGCAATATGACCGTTGACTCGGGTACGTTTGTCGGCATAACGCGCATCTCCAACCCATTGATAGGGCCAGTTCGCCCGCTCGGTAACGGCTTGCTGAGCGGGCGTCGGCGAGCATCTGCTCGCTACTGGTTGATATACAGCAGCCATGGCCCATACAGTTTTTCCAGCCGGGTTGCGCCTGCATATCCGGTGTTCCCATATGTGCGCCGGTCATGTAGTTCAGGATGATGGCGTCCTGATGGACCATTAAATCTTGCTTCAGGGCATCGCCGGAGAAGTATTCACCGCTACCGGGGATCAGCCATGCGCCCCCTGTTTTTTCCGTATACGCCCCAGAATGCGCTGCCGCGCTGATAACCGGCAAAATCATATTTTGTATAGACTTCGCCGTTTGGCAGTCGCCAGTTTCATCCTGCACTTTTGGCATTTTCTCAAGATCGGCATACAAATAAGGGCGGCCTTCCCGCTCACCGTTAGAAATATGATCGAGCAGGTGCGGGTTAAAACGATACACATTGCGTAATTCACTGACCGTCACCGTCTCTTTCCCGGTATTTTCCGCGACCACATAACTGTAAAAACCGCTGACGCCTTTTCGCATAATTAAGTGGTATTCCGGTGCGCAGTAAGCTTTTTTGTCATCAATCCGAGGGCGATATGCGCAATCTCTTTATCGTTGCGGATTATTTCCAGCCGTTCAGGAAGAAAATCTTTCACCCCTTTCGAATAAAAGTCGAGGTAAGCACTGCGGTTTTTACTGGGGGTCGCGTTGTGCGCCAGACAGTGATGTCGTCAGATTAATGCCGTCTTTAACGATGGCAACGGCGCTGGCGTCATCTTTAAATTCGACGTGCAGTAATCCATTATCCAGCGTGGCATTCATTCCTGATACGGTCAGCGATACGGGTAAATCGGTATTGCTGTAACTACAGGCAGAAAATAACAGTAAAGCGGCAGTTCCATAACGAATAGGCATGTTTGTGTTCCTGTTCCAGCACCCTGTTTCCACAGGGTTAATGGTTTTATTAAATGTAGGGTTGTGGTGTAAAACCTGTCTGACGTTATTTTATGGGTGGTTTAAAATACTTGAGGAGAGTAATCCGATGTTTTTTCAACCACCTTTGCCTTCTACCACGCTTGCCGCTTCGCTGGCAGCCAGATGAAGATAGGTGCGATCCTTATCTAAAATTAAAAATAAGACATTTTAAAAGTGAAATAACGTTTTAATTTTACATTAAGGCGTGAATGATTGGTTTTATAAATAGAAACAGGAAGTAATAATTAAGTGACTAATTATTGGAGGATCGTGCTTTTGATGAACGTGTGAGTTGTTATCCAAAAATGCATGTAATGCCGGGGAATATACCCGGTCAGGGACAACAAGGTGACGGTTTTGTAAACGAGAAAACGCGGCCGCTTACCGGGATGCCAGTGAACGGCTGCCGCGCTGTTTAGCGCAAGTGATGCACGACTGGTTGCTGCTGCCGCGCCAGATCAGCATCGGGTCTTTCAGATCCCTGGACAAATTTGCCATCCACCAGCACGTTGATCAGTGCGACCACTTCACGCTGTGCGGCGTTGAGTTCGTCGATCTTGTAGCCTGTCCAGATATCCTTACCGGGGCATTCGGCGCGAATGCGGGTGACCAGTTTTAAAATATCCGGCACGTTTTGCGGGTGCAGCGGATCGCCGCCGGAGAGTGAAATCCTCGGCGTTTAACGCGGGTGTCGTTGAGATCCGCGATAATGCGCTCTTCCATTTCAGCCGTGAACGGCACGCCGGAGTTCAGCCGCCGGTGCTTTTTGTTGTAACAGCCGGGGCATTCATGTACGCAGCCGGAGACGAACAGCGTGCAGCGGGTGCCGGGGCCGTTCACTATGTCGACTGGGTAGTATTGGTGATAATTCATGTTTCCTCGTCGCATTTGGCGCTGTAGCCGTGTTGGCTACGCTCGTGTACCCAGGTCACATTACTGATGTAAGCTCAGGACACGCAATTGCCGCCTTGTTCTGACGTCAATTGCGTTGCGGATACATAGCAGATTGATAGCGCAGTGCCATCGGGCAAATAGACGTTAGCCAATCTGCCCGTTGCCGAGGTGTTTGACGCGGCGTTTCACTCTTCCTGCTTCCCGGCGTTAAACGGACGTGCGTCCGGGCTGCCAAGATAACCGCATACACGACGGGTTACCGACACGCGGGCGGCATCGTGATTGCCGCATTTCGGGCAGGTGAAGCCTTTGCTGGTGCACTCAAATTCACCGGTAAAACCGCACTCGTAACACTCATCGATCGGCGTGTTGGTGCCGTAATACGGTACATGCTGGTAGCTGTAATCCCAGACATCTTCCAGCGCCCGCAGGTTGTGCTGAATGTTCGGGTATTCGCCATAGCAAATGAAGCCCGCTGGCCAACGGCGGGTACGGCGCTTCGAAATCGATTTTGTCGTACGGGTTAACCTTTTCTCGACATCGAGATGGAAACTGTTGGTGTAGTAACCTTTGTCCGTTACCCCATCCACCACGCCAAATTCGGCGGTATCAATACGGCAGAAACGGTCGCACAGGTTTTCGCTCGGCGTGCTGTACAGGCTAAAGCCGTAACCCGTCTCTTCTTTCCACTCATCCACCGCTTTGCGCAGGCGTTCAACAATCGCCACGCCTTTCGCGCGCAGGGCTTCACTGTCGTAAATATGTTTATTACCCGACAGCGCGTTAATGGTTTCGTGAATCGATATAGCCCAGCGAGATGGAGGCACGACCGTTTTTGAAAATAGACGCAATGTCGTCATCCGCTTTCAGACGTACGCCACAGGCGCCTTCCATATAGAGGATGGGCGCCGCGCTTTCACGCCTTCCGGTGCGGGCGATACGCGTCATCAGCGCTTTGCGCGCCAACTGCAGACGGCTGTCCAGCAGTTTCCAGAACGCCTCTTCATTGCCTTTCGCTTCCAGCGCAATGCGCGGCAGGTTAAGGCTGATCACACCCAGTTATTACGCCCGTCGTGGATCTGCTCGCCGTTCTCTTCATACACGCCGAGGAAGCTGCGGCAGCCCATCGGGGTTTTGAACGAGCCAGTGACTTTGACCACCTGATCGTAGTTCAGAATATCCGGATACATGCGTTTGCTGGCGCACTCCAGCGCGAGCTGTTTGATGTCGTAGTTCGGATCGTCGAACTTGTGGTTCAGGCCATCGCGAATCGCAAAAACCAGTTTCGGGAACACAGCGGTTTTGCGGTTTTTACCCAGACCGGCAATACGATTGCGTAAAATTGATTGCTGGATCAGGCGTGACTCCCAACTGGTGCCAAGACCAAAACCGAAGGTCACGAACGGCGTCTGGCCGTTGGCGGTATGCAGCGTGTTGACTTCGTATTCCAGCGACTGGAAGGCATCGTAGCACTCTTTTCAGTGCGGCTGTGGGCGTAGCCATCGGCATCCGGAATATTCCATTCGGTCGCCACTTTGCGATGTTTTTCGAAGCTGGCGGTCACGAACGGCGCCAGTACTTCATCAATACGGTTAATGGTGGTGCCGCCATAGATGTGGCTGGCAACCTGCGCGATGATCTGCGCGGTCACGGCGGTGGCGGTGGAAATTGATTTTGGCGGCTCGATTTCAGCGTTACCCATTTTAAACTCCGTGCGTCAGCATGCCTTTCAGATCGATCAGCATGCAGTTAAACATCGGGAAGAATGGGGAGTAATCGAGATCGTGATAGTGGATCTCACCGCGCTCGTGCGCCAGCACCACATCACGCGGCAGCAGATGCTGACGGGCGTAGTGTTTGGCCACGATACCCGCCAGCAGATCGCGCTGGGTGGGGGATCACTTTACTGTCTTTGTTGGCGTTCTCGTTGAGCAGTGCCGAGTTGGTCTGCTCAACCAGACCGCGAATATCCCTGGTTCAGGCGACCGCGTTTTTCCCGCGCAATATCGCGGTCATGGCGGTATTCAATATAGGCGCGCGCCAGTTGTTTATGCGGCCCGGACATAAGCTGGTTTTCGACGGCGGTCTGAATCTCGCTGATATCAACCTGCGAGCGGCCCTGCATCTGGTTGCTGATAACTTCTGCGACGGTGGCGCAATAGTCTGCGTCATCGACTCCCGCTGCTTTAGCTGCACGCAAAATCGCTTCTTTGATGCGCTCTGATTTGAAAGGCACTTTACAGCCATCTCGTTTCATCACATGCGGTGTCATGATCACTCCATTTTAGAAAACAGGTTATCCACAATAAAGGACGCGCTGACTGGCGGATTATTCATTACTAAAACCAATGGGTTCGTCCCGTTTCGGCCCGCGTTATCCACAGCATGCATTGCTGTCCGGTGGCGGTATGCTTGTGTAGATCGTAGTCGATTAATACAACATATAGGGCCGGCGTGCATTCTAATTTCTATATATAGTGATTTGCATCAAACATGTTTACGCTTTTATTGACTCCAGAACAAAGTAAAAATCTGATAGCGCAGAGGACGGGCGACCGGCGGAGTGTAAATTTTCCGATTCTCATTTTGACTAAAATTCAACAAAAACAGCAGGTTTATGCCCTGCTGTTTTTCTGTGCGAAAGGATGAAAAAATCAGTCTTGCAGCCACCATACGGCTTCAAATGGCCGCAAGGTCATGTCGACGGGGCGGGAAGCGGTTTCGGCATAGTTGCTCAGCAACACCTGCCAGTCGCACCAAGGCACCGGGCCGCCATGGCTGGCATTCGTCGCTGAGGTTGGCGATGACCAACAACGTCTGCCCTTGCCACTGGCGGCGATAACACCATAAATGCCCGTGCGCAGGCAGGAGATCCTGATAATCCCCCCATGTTAACAACGGCAGGGTTTTGCGCAGACGGATCAGTGTCTGATAGGTATAAAACACTGAATCCGCATCGCTGACGGCGTTTTCCGCATTGATTTCCCGGTAGTTATCGCAAAGCCCGATCCACGGATCGCCGGTGGTGAAACCGGCGTTTTTGCGGGCCGTCCACTGCATCGGCGTGCGGCTGTTGTCGCGGGATTTACTGGCGAGTATCGCCAGCAATTCATCGGGTTCACGCCCGGCGGTGCGCAGCCCGGCAAACATATTCAGACTTTCCACATCGCGGTAATCGGTAATGCGGGAAAAGTGCGGATTGGTCATGCCAATCTCTTCACCGGTAGATATACGGCGTGCCTTGCATACCGTGCAGCACCATCGCCAGCATTTTGCCGAGGGCACGCGCAGTGCACCCTCATCGCCAAAGCGCGACACAATGCGCGGCTGATCGTGGTTACACCAGAACAGCGCGTTCCACGCAACGTTGTGCATTCCTTGTTGCCAGTGGCGGAACAGGGCTTTCAGCGCGCCATAATCAGGGCGCGCCAGCGTCCATTTTTTCTCCGTTGGGGTAGTCCACTTTCAGATGATGAAAGTTAAAAGTCATCGACAGCTCACTGCCATCCAGCGCCGCATAACGCTGGCAATGATCCAGCGATGTGGAGGACATTTCACCGACCGTCATTAGTGTACGCGGCTGAAAGACCTCCCGGCTCATCTCCTGCAAAAAAAGCGAGCGCGGGCCATCGGTATAAAGCGGCGACCATCGCCCTGCTCATCGTCGGGGAAATCCTGCGCTTTGGAGATCAGATTCACCACATCCAGACGTAAACCGTCAACGCCGCGATCTGCCCAGAAAGTACAGACTTTTTCAGTTCATCGCGTACTGCCGGGTTTTCCCAGTTGAGATCTGCCTGTTCCGGTGCAAAAGGTGCAGGTAGTACTGACCACTTTGGCTGTGCCAGCGCCATGCACCGCCGCCGAACTTAGAGCGCCAGTTATTGGGTGGCGTTTGAGGTTCGCCGTCGCGCCAGATGTAAAAGAGCGGTAAGGGCTCGCGGGATCCTGCGCCGCCTGGAAACCGTGCGTGCTGCGTTGAGGTGTGGTTAAACACCATATCCAGCACCAGACGAATCCCGCGTTGATGAGCCTGCGCCACCAGTTCGTCAAAATCGTCCAGCGTGCCGTACAGAGGGTCAATGGCGGTGTAATTCGCCACGTCATAACCATTATCCACCTGCGGCGAAATATAGAACGGCGTCAGCCAGATGGCATCCACACCGAGGGTTTGCAGATAGTCGAGCCGGGTGATGACGCCGCGCAAATCACCGGTGCCGTTGCCGGTCGTGTCCTGAAAGCTTTTGGGGGTAGATCTGATAAATAACGCCGTTCTGCCACCAGTGGGGAAGGGTATTCATAACAATGTCCTGCGAAAGGAAGGGGCGCAACGGCGCCCCAAAAATACAATCTGCAATGTGCCGTGACGGAACTTACGCTGATAAACAAAGGAGGTCAGCGCCATGGGGACCACCACTGCGATAGCCATCGCCGGGCGAAGACCTGCCAGAATGTCGGCTGAATAGAGAGGATCCCTCGGTAAACCACCGACGCCTATGCCATTCGCCATCACGCCGTTCAGGCCGCATAGCAGCCCGGCGAGGCCGGAGCCGATCATCGCGCACAGCATAGGGAAGCGGTATTTCAGGTTGATGCCGTACATCGCCGGTTCCGTGACCCCCAGATAGGCGGAGATGGCGGCAGGAACGGAAATCTCACGTTCATTCTGTTTACGGCTGGAAATAATGATGCCGACCACTGCCGAGGCCTGCGCAATATTGGAGAGGGCGATCAGCGGCCAGACCGGCGTTCCGCCCATGCTCTGGATCATCTGCATATCGATTGCCAGCGTGGTCTGATGCACACCGGTGATCACCAGCGGCGCATACAGGAAGCCGAACAGCGCCGCGCCGATAGGCGCAAAACTGCCGGTCATCAGATGACGCACGGCAAAGGCCACGCCATCGCCAATCAGGCGACCAAACGGGCCAATAAAGGCGTGCGCCGGAAGACCGCCAGAATCAGCGAACAGACCGGCACCACCACCAGATAGAGGTAATCCGGCACCAGCCGTTTTAAGCGGGTTTCAATCACGCCCAGCGCCAGCCCGGCCAGCAATGCCGGGATCACCTGCGCCTGATAACCCACTTTGGCGATGGTAAACAGGCCGAAGTTCCACACTTCCGGCGCTTGTGAACCCAGCAAGTAGGCGTTCATTAACTGCGGGGAAACCAGCGTTACGCCCGAGGACGATGCCGAGGATTGGCGTGCCGCCCATTTTGCGTACCGCCGACCAGCAGATGCCCACGGGCAGATAGAAGAAGATGGCCTCGCCAATCAACCACAGGAAGTCATAAATCGTCTTCAGCGCGGGCGACATCTGCGCCAGCGTCTGCCCGTTGCTCATGGGCACATCGCCGATTACGTTGCGGAAGCCAAGGATCAGACCGCCGCTGATCAGCGCAGGCAACAGCGGAAAGAAGATCTCCGCGAAGTGGGAGATCAGGCGTTCGTGCCACTTCATATTCTGCCGCGCCGCCAGTTTGGCCTGCTCTTTATCCGCGTGGGCCAGCCCGGTGGCGACGCGCAGCGCCTCGGTAGTAGTCGCCCACGTCGGTGCCGATCACCACCGGAATTGCCCGGCGTTGGTGAAACAACCTTGACCATCGGTAACTGCTCAATGGCCTTCGGATCGGCAGCCGCCGGGTTGTTCAATACAAAGCGCAACCGCGTAATGCAGTGGCTGACGGTGGCGATGTTTTCCCGTCCGCCGACCAGCGCGATCAGCTGCTCGATGTCCTTTTGATTTACTTTGCTCATCATGGTGCCTCTGGGGGAGAAATGATGCGTAATGACCGGAGCAAAGCGTAACCGCAGGCAAAAAAATAGAAAATGGGAACGTTCCCGAAATTGGGCGAGGATCACAATAAACCGTAGGGCGGTGGGATCAAACCGGTGGGCGGGGATCACAATCTGCCGCGGATCAACGCGGCCATTCACCTGATCGATCAACTGTGCGGCAGCCTTCCGACCGGCTTCGGCATAGCCGGGATCGACGGTGATAATCTCCGGGTGCAGGAATTTCATGAGCGGCGTATTACCGACGCTGGCGAGTTGCCTATGCGCTGCTCCTGCAAATATTTGCTGGCGCCGAGCGCCAGTGGTATCGGTCGCGCAGAGCAGGGCGCTGGTCTGCGCGGTCAGCACTGCGCCACATGTTCGTAACCCTGCTTCATGGCAAGGCACGGCAGCACCGACAGCGGCTCAAGCCGATGCGTTTTACAAAACGCCGGGTAAGCGTCGTGGCGGCGTTTGCCGGTGGTGATGTCGCTGTGCGGTACGCCGATAAAGCTGATATGGCGATGCCCCTGCGCATAGAGGTTCTCCATCAATAGCTGAATAGCGCCTTCATCGTCATAACAGACGGAGGAAAAGCCCTCGGCATCGCGCGCCAGCAACACCAGCGAAGATTGCCGAGGCGAGCAGGGACTCCGTGACGCCGGTAAAACCGAACAGCACTACACCGTCGATATTGCGGCGGCTGAGCATCTGCAAATGCTCTTCCACCAGTTCCGGGGAGAACTGGCTCTCCATCATGATCGGATCGTACCCCCTGCTCGTAGAACGCGGGCAGCATGGTCTGCACCGCAAGGTTTTCTGACAGGGAATCCAGACGGGAGACGATAATCGCCACCACTTTATCGCTCTGTCCGCGCATGGCGCGCGCGCCGAACGGGAAGGGGAAAAACCATGCTGATTGACGACGGCTTCAGCCCGCTCGCGCGTGCGCTGGCTCACGCCGCTTTCATTATTCAGCACGCGGGAGACGGTGGATTTACCCACCCCGCTTAAGCGCGCGATATCTTTAATGGTCAGCCGGTTTTGCATGCGTTAATCCCTCTCCGTTCTCAGGCGGTTTGCAGAATAAAGGAGTTTCGTCACGGTTCCAACCGATAGGCAATGAGCAAAGTCTGGTTTACAGGCTGCGTCGCTGCCTTTAGTCATATGGATTGTTGTATGTATACGTTTCGTTTAATTCGGCTGCGCTATGATACCGCACTGTAATCATTCGCTCTTCACTACCTTACCGGAGGCCAGATGGATCGATCCCACCCCTCTCCCGCGACGGAGAAACTACCGGTAAGCCTGCTTTTGCTGCCTTACCGGATGCGTAAGGCAGCGACGTCTTTTGTCCCTGCCAACCAGATAACGCCTGCAGGCGCGGTTTCCCGTGTCTGCAACATAAGCACCCGCGTGATGCGGGGGCAAGGACACTGTTATGCTGAAAAACATTACCCGGCAGCTTTTGCTCGCCTGAACCGCCATTTACCCCGCCGCCACCGGGTACAGCGCGATCCGCTGCCGGGCGCACAACACATTGCGCATGGCGACATCCCCGCTTCGTTGAGCGAACGCTGTCTGAATGTCGCCACCATGGAACAGGCACTGCTGTGGCAAACGTTCGCCAGCCACCCGGAAGGGCTGAACCCGCAGGAAGTCGAACTGGCCCGGCAAACGCACGGCGAAAACCTCATCCCGGCGCAAAAACCGTCGCCCTGCGGTGGGTGCACCTGTGGGTGTGCTATCGCAACCCGTTTAACCTGCTGCTCACCTGCGGGGGTGATCTCCTATGCCTCGGAGGATCTGTTTGCCGCTGGCGTGATTGCATTGATGGTAGCGATATCGACGCTGCTGAATTTCCTGCAAGAGGCGCGCTCCACCAAAGCCGCGGATGCGTTGAAGGCGATGGTGAGCAATACCGCAACGGTATTGCGGGTGGTCAATGAGAAGGGCGAAAACGGCTGGTGCGAGATCCCTATCGATCAACTGGTGCCCGGCGATATCGTAAAACTGGCGGCAGGCGACATGATCCCCGCCGATCTGCGTGTGATTCAGGCGCGGGATCTGTTTGTCGCGCAGGCCTCGCTAACCGGTGAATCTCTGCCGGTCGAGAAAGTGGCCGCGACCCGTCAGCAAGGGCAACAGAACCCGCTGGAATGCGACACGCTGTGCTTTATGGGCACGAACGTCGTGAGCGGGACGGCGCAGGCGATGGTGATCGCCACCGGCAGTCACACCGGGTTCGGGCAACTGGCCGGGCGGGTGAGCGAGCAGGAGAGCGAGCCGA
Organism: Enterobacter sp. EA-1; assembly: GCA_002886105.1. Lineage (GTDB taxonomy): Bacteria > Pseudomonadota > Gammaproteobacteria > Enterobacterales > Enterobacteriaceae. The sequence goes on along the minus strand of CP025776.1, from coordinate 4,564,891 downwards.
ATGCTTTCCAGAAAGGCATTGGCCGCGTCAGCATGCTGCTTATCCGCTTTATGATGGTGATGACGCCGATTGTGTTGCTGATCAACGGCTTTACCAAAGGCGACTGGTGGGAAGCCGCGCTGTTTGCCTTGTCCGTTGCCGTGGGTCTGACGCCGGAAATGCTGCCGATGATTGTCACCTCAACGCTGGCGCGCGGCGCGGTGAAACTGTCGAAACAGAAAGTGATCGTCAAACATCTGGATGCGATCCAGAACTTCGGCGCGATGGACATCCTCTGTACCGATAAAACCGGCACGCTGACCCGAGGATAAAATCGTGCTGGAAAATCATACGGATATCAGCGGTAAAAGCAGCGAACGGGTGCTGCACAGCGCACTGGCTGAACAGCCATTACCAGACCGGGTTGAAAAATCTGCTGGATACCGCCGTGCTGGAAGGTGTGGACGCGGATGCCGCACAAACGCTGGCCGCCAGCTGGCGCAAAGTGGACGAAATCCCCTTTGATTTCGAACGTCGCCGGATGTCGGTGGTGGTGGCGCAGCAGGCCGATGTGCATCAGCTGATTTGCAAAGGCGCGCTGGCGGAGATCCTTAGCGTCTGCTCCCCGAGGTGCGCTTTAACGGCGAGATCTTCCCGCTGGATGAGACCATGCTGCGGCGTATTGAACGTGTGACCAGCACCCTGAATCGCCGGGGGATTGCGCGTGGTGGCGGTGGCGACGAAATACCTTCCGGCGCGCAGCGGTGATTACCAGCGTGCGGATGAGTCGGATCTGATCCTCGAAGGGTATATCGCTTTCCTTGATCCGCCGAAAGAGACTACGGCACCCGCGCTAAAAGCGCTGAAAGCCAGCGGTATCACCGTCAAAATTCTCACTGGCGACAGCGAGCTGGTGGCGGCGAAAGTGTGCCACGAAGTCGGGCTGGAGGTCGGTGATGCGGTGACCGGCAGTGAGATTGAGCACTGGATGACGATGCTCTGGCGCAACTGGCGAAACGCACGACGCTGTTCGCCCGCCTGACGCCGATGCACAAAGAGCGTATCGTCACGCTGCTGAAGCGTGAAGGGCATGTGGTGGGCTTTATGGGCGACGGTATTAATGACGCCCCGGCGCTGCGCGCGGCGGATATTGGTATTTCCGTGGATGGCGCGGTGGATATCGCCCGTGAAGCGGCCGATATCATCTTGCTGGAAAAGAGCCTGATGGTACTGGAAGAGGGTGTTATTGAAGGGCGTCGCACCTTCGCCAATATGCTGAAATACATCAAAATGACGGCCAGTTCTAACTTCGGCAACGTCTTCAGCGTGCTGGTGGCGAGCGCTTTCCTGCCGTTTCTGCCGATGCTGCCGTTACACTTGCTGATCCAGAACCTGCTGTACGATGTGTCACAGGTGGCGATCCCGTTTGATAACGTTGACGACGAACAGATCGAGAAACCCCAACGCTGGAATCCCGCCGATCTTGGGCGTTTTATGATCTTCTTTGGCCCGATCAGCTCGATCTTCGACATTCTGACGTTTTGCCTGATGTGGTGGGTCTTTAAAGCCAATGTGCCGGAAGCGCAAACCCTGTTCCAGTCCGGCTGGTTCGTGGTGGGCCTGCTGTCACAAACGCTGATTGTGCATATGATCCGCACCCGTCGCGTGCCGTTTATTCCAGAGCCGTGCGGCACGGCCGTTAATTGCGATGACGCTGATGGTGATTTGCGTGGGGATTGCGCTGCCGTTTTCGCCGCTGGCGGGTTACCTGCAATTACAGGCGCTGCCGCTCTCCTACTTCCCGTGGCTGGTGGCAATTCTGGCGGGTTACATGACGCTGACGCAGTGGGTGAGAAGGGTTCTACAGCCGCCGCTACGGTTGGCAGTAGTCAAACGTTGTGAGCCTGATGGCGAACCGCCATCAGGTATCTTTGCTGCGCTTACCCGGCCTGACGCAGGCGTTTTACCGGGTAAGCGCGAGTCACTAGCGACGTACCGCGATCGCTTCGATCTCGATTTTCACATCTTTCGGCAGACGCGCCACTTCCACGCAGGAGCGGGCCGGGAACGTTGCGTTATGCTCGGTAAAGAACGCTTCGTACGTCGCGTTAACCGTTGCGAAATCATTAAGATCTTTCACAAACACGGTGGTCTTGACGATGTCGCCCACTTTCAGACCTGCCGCTTCCACGATAGCTTTCACGTTGTCCAGCGACTGACGCGCTTGCGCGGCAATGTCGTCCGGAACGCTACCGGTTTTCGGGTCGACCGGGATCTGACCGGAAGTAAGGAGCATATTGCCAAGATCAACAGCCTGTACGTAAGGGCCGATAGCTGCTGGTGCATTTTCCGTCGCGATAACTTTGGTCATAATAGTTCCTGAATGACTACGGTGATGAGGTTCCCCCACATTATAGGGAGGGGGAGAGGCTTTACCAACCGCAATTAGTTCGCCAGTACCACGTGGTGCGAGAACTCTTTCTCACAGTATTTGCATTTCAGGGCGATATCGTCTTCGCGCTGTTTCACCGCAAAGCTGGATGACACCGGTTCAGCATGGCTGATGCAGTTGCTGTTCGGGCAGACCAGCACGCCAACAATGTGCTCAGGCAAACTGGGACGTGATTTGCCCACCACTTCGTAGTCGTCAATGCGGTTTACCGTGGCGTGCGGGGCATACAATGCCAGTTGGTTGACCTGCTCGGCGGTCAGAAAGGTGTTCTCGATCTTGATCAAATCTTTACGCCCCATCTCGCCGGACGGCAGGTTCAGACCGATGGTGATGCGCTGATCGGTTTCCGTCAGCTTGAACAGCGTCAGCAGTTTAAACCCGACGCGTGCCGGAATATGGTCAATCACGGTGCCGCGTTTGATCGCTTCGACCTGCAGTTTATTATCGTGTGTCATTGTCGTGTTCCCCTTACAGAGCCAAATCGCGATTAGAGTACCAGCGCCAGCAATGCACCGGCGGGCGAAAATGCCGTTACCGGCCTGCTGGAAATACCGAGGGCATGCGGCGTTTTATCCACGTCGGTGGTGATCTCATCAACGCGCGGCAGCGGGGTGCAGCACTTTCATATTGCTGCGCGCACTGGTCAAGTCGCTGGCGCGCAGAACGAATTGCGCTTTAACGTTGGCGTATTCCGACGGATCGAGGCGCTCTTTCTGTACGCGGGTCATGTACAAAATATCGACTTCCGCCATCACCTCCTCAATGCTGGCGTGTACGCTCCGAGGCCATGCCTTTTTCATCGAGCATATCGAGGATGTACTGCGGCATGGCCAGCGCGTCCGGGGCGATAAAGAAGAAACGGTTGCCGCTAAACTTCGCCAACGCCTGCGCCAGCGAGGTGCACCGTGCGGCCATATTTCAGATCGCCGACCATCGCGATATTGATATTTTCCAGCCGGCCACCTGGGTTTCCTGAATGGTGAACAGATCGAGCAACGTTTGCGTCGGATGTTGGTTAGCGCCGTCGCCGGCATTCAGCACCGGCACGCCTCCGGAGAACTCCGTGGCCAGCCGCGCGGCGCCTTCCTGCGGGTGGCGCATCACAATCGCATCAACATAGGTGCTGATAACCGAAATGGTGTCGGCCAGCGTTTCGCCTTTTTACCCAGCGATGTGTTGCTGCTGTCTGAAAAGCCCACCACGCTCGCGCCAAGGCGATGCATGGAGGTTTCAAACGAGAGACGCGTGCGGGTGGAGGCTTCAAAGAAGCAACTGGCGATCACCTTGTGTTTCAGCAGCTCCGGCTGAGGGGTTGCCTTCAGTCGCGCGGCGGTGGCGAGCACCAGTTCAAGTTCTTCCCGGCTGAGATCGTTTATGGAAATGATATGTTTCTGATATAGCGGATTAGCCATGGTTATCTCCTGACGACTGCGCAAAAAAGCCCCTCAATAGAGGGGCTGTGAATAGGATTAGCAACGGGAAAGGAAAACGGCAGGCCTGCGCCCTTTTCAGACGCGGTAAGACAGTCTGTCGTACACACTGGACCATACTTCCTCCCGGCAAATTGTCCCGGATTATACGCAGCTGTTTTGCGAATCAAGCGATTGATGCACATTTTACCCATGGCAAACGGTTCTATATGAATAATCATGCGATTTAAGAAGATATTTAATCTGTTTATGCACCAGCGCAGTGCGTGCGACCTCGCGCGGCGCCACCCAGACAATACTGCTTCCCGCCACCACGCCAAGCACACCGGATGGTGATAATCCAGAATACGCGCCACCGCGCGGCCGTACCAGCGGCAGTGTGGATAAGGATAAATTCGCTGTTATGTTCCACGCTGACCACCATTTCAGAAATGGAACGGGCGGCGTCGGGCGCGGGAGCGCGATTGCGGATTTACCGAATAAATTTTTGTCCTTTGGCGTTGCGAATTTTGATGACGCCGAGCAACTTCAGCAGGCGGGAAACGGTAGACTGGCTGATACTGTCAAAGCCGTGATACTGAAGGTCACGGCGAATTTCCTCCGGGAAAGATAGCTCTTCTCGCTAATCAGACGCTGGCACACCTCCAGCTGTAACTGTTCTTTCGCAGAATAATCTCCATATTCGTTCATGTTATTTTTCCCATTGATGTTGCCAAACCTGCCGTAAGCCGGATAAGCGACGCGTTATCCGGCATTCATTCACCCTTACAGCAGGGCTCCAAGGCTCAACGCCGCCATGATCAGAACAGTCAGGATTGCCAGCAGCGGCGCCACCCACTTCAGGTAACGCACATATGGAACATGCGCAATCGCCAGACCGCCCATCACCACCGCGGAGGTGGGCGTGACCAGTTGACGATGCCGGATGCAGATTGATAGGCCGTCACCACCGGGTCGCGGTTGACGTTAGCGAAATCAGCGAGAGGCGCCATGATCGGCATCGTCAGAACCGCCAGCCCGGATGAAGAAGGCACAAGGAACGACAGCACCACTTCCAGCCAGTACATCACGTTGATAAACGCGACGGTGGATAACCCACTGACCATACCTTCGGCACTGTGTAAAATAGTGTGGGTAATCATCCCCTTATCCATGATCACCACAATACCGCGTGCGATGCCGATAATCAGTGCGACACCCAGCAGATCCCGCGCGCCGTTGATAAAGGTGGAGGTCAGTTCCTCTTCGCTCATTCTGGCGATAAGCCCGATGATAATGGCACTGGCGAGAAATACCGCGGAGATTTCCGCCATCCACCAACCACGCACCGACACGCCATAAATCATGACCGCAAAGGCCACCACAAAGATAAGCAAGATCGCTTTGCGCACCGGGGTAAACGCCAGCGTTTCCGCTGATTTATTGCCGAGAAAATACGCGCGATCTTCTTGCTGTTTATCCGCGAGGATCGAGTTGCACTTTGCGGGCGTAATGCATCACCCACGCCACGCAAATCATCCAGCCCACCACCAGCATAACCGCGCGCAGAATAATACCGTGGGTAAAGGGGATCCCGGCGGCATTGGCGGCGATCACCGTGGCGAAAGGGTTGATGGTGGAACCGAGCGTACCGATCCCCGCGCCGAGCAGGATCGTTGATGCGGCGACCAGCGGATCGAACCCGGCGGCCAGCATTACCGGCACCAGCAAGGTGTAAAACGGCAGAGACTCTTCCGCCATGCCATAAATGGTGCCGCCCGCGGCAAACAGCGCCATCAGGATCGGGATCATCCACTCTTCCCGCCCGCGCAGCCGCGTGGTGACGCGCTCAATACCCGCGTCGATCGCCCCGGTTTTGGTGACGATGCCAAGAAAGCCGCCGATGATCAGAATAAACAGCGCCACATCAATGGCGCCCGCACCAACCGCTCACCGGATCGTACAGGCCGCTGATGAGGGCCATAATCACCGAAATAAGCCCCTGCGGGTGGGCGGCGACGTGGGCATAGGTGCCGGCTATCGGCACCTCTTTGCCTAAGGCCGGGTTGAGCGTCATTTGATACTGCCCGGCGGGGATCACCCAGCTCAGGGCGGCAACCACGGCGATCAGGAAAAGAGAATGGGTGTAAGCGGAAGGAAATTTGAACTTGCCCATGATGTTCTCCGTTGCCCCGGCGCACCCTCGGCACGCCGGGGGAGTCGTTAGTCGCCGAGTGTCGCCACCATAACCGCCTTAATGGTGTGCATACGGTTTTCTGCTTCGTCAAAGACGATAGAGTTGGCGGATTCGAAGACCTCTTCCGTGACTTCCAGTCCTTTCAGGCCATAGGCTATCTCGATTTCGCTACCGACTTTGGTGTGCTCGTTATGGAAGGCGGGCAGGCAGTGCATGAATTTGACGTTCGGGTTGCCCGTGGCTTTCACCACCGCAGCGTTAACCTGATAGGGTTTCATCAGGCTGACGCGTTCGGACCCGAGCTTCTTTCGGCTCGCCCATCGACACCCACACGTCGGTGTAGAGGAAATCAACGCCGTGTACGCCTTCGTCCACATCGTCGGTGAGCGTAATGCGTGCTCCGGTTTGTTTGGCAATGTCGCGACAGCGGGGCAACCAGCGTCTCTTCCGGCCAGAATGATTTTGGTGCGACCAGACGGATATCCATCCCCATTTTCGCCGCGCCCACCATCAGCGAGTTGCCCATGTTATTGCGTGCATCGCCCGGTGTAGGCAAAGCTCAGGTCCGGCAGGGTTTTCCCGGTGCATGCTCCAGCATGGTCATCAAATCCGCGAGGATCTGCGTGGGGTGAAACTCGTTGGTCAGCCCGTTCCAGACCGGCACGCCAGCATACTGGCCCAGCTCCTCGACGATATCCTGCCCATAACCGCGGTATTCGATGCCGTCATACATACGACCCAGCACGCGCGCGCGGTGTCTTTCATAGACTCTTTATGACCAATTTGCGAACCGCTTGGCCCGAGGTATGTCACCTGCGCACCCTGATCGAAAGCGCCGACTTCAAATGCGCAGCGGGTGCGGGTGGAGGTTTTTTCAAAAATCAGCGCGATGTTTTTGCCCACCAGCGTTTTCTTCTCGCGCCCGGCTTTTTTGTCGGCTTTCAGCGTGATGGCCAGATCGATCAGGTGCTGGATTTCTGCCGGGGTGTAGTCCAGCAGTTTGAGAAAATTGCGGTTTTTCAGGTTGATAGTCATTTGGTGATCCTTGTTAAATGAGAAGCGTTGTTGCCCTCACCCTAACCCTCTCCCTGAGGAGAGGGACCGGTCCTCCGTTTCCTCTTTCCATAGGGAAGTGGGACGAGCTCTATTTTCCCCCTCTCCCTTAGGGAGAGGGCCGGGGGTGAGGGGAAAAATCAGTGACGAATCAGCGTGCCCTTGTCCCCACTGAGGATGGACAACCCATCCGCCAGCGCGCCGATCCCCGGCAATACCGTTACAGGCTTCAACAAACTGGCTGCAGGCGGCGACTTTCGGCCCCATAGAACCTGCGTCAAACGACAGCCCTTGCAGGACATCCGGCGATATCTGCGCCAACGGGCGCTGGGTCGGTTTGCCCCCAGTCGAGGTAGACGGCGTCTGCATCGGTGAGGATCAGCAAAGCGTCGGCTTCTATCTGACGGGCCAGCAGCGCGGCGGAGAGATCTTTATCGATGACCGCTTCAACGCCGTGATAGCCGTTGGCGTTTTCCACCACCGGTACACCGCCGCCGCCATTGCAAATCACCAGATGCTCGCGCTGGATCAACGCGGCAATCGCGTCGCTCTCGACAATGCGTTTTGGCTGTGGAGAAGGGACGACGCGGCGGACGTAGTGGCCATCAGCCTTAAAGACCCAGCCTTTTTCCTGTTGCAGAGCGGCAGCCTGCGCGTCGTTGTAGACCGGGCCGATATACTTGGTCGGATGGCGGAAAGCGGGATCGGCTGCGTCCACTTCCACCTGCGTGAGCAGGACGCTGACTTCGCGCTGGGGTAAGCAGTTTTTCAACGCCTGTTGCAGCATGTAGCCGATCATCCCCTGGCTTTCCGCGCCGAGGATGTCGAGCGGGTAGGGGGCGACTTTGTCGTAGGCGCTGTTCTGCAACGCCAGCAGGCCGACCTGCGGCCCGTTGCCGTGGACCAGCACCACGTTCCACTGTTCTGTGAGTGCGGCAATGGTGCGCGCAGCCAGATCGATATTCTGGCGCTGGATATCGGCTTCCAGCGGTTCGCCGCGTTTGAGCAGGGCATTGCCGCCAAGGGCGACAACCAGTGTGGGTTTCCTTTTCATGTTTGCTCCTTTAAATGCCATCTCGTTCCAGCGGGCAGCTCATGCAGCGCGCACCGCCGCGTCCGCGCCCCAGTTCATCGCCGGGGATCGGCAGCACAGTGATGCCGGCTTTGTCATATTTTTCGTTGGTCCGGTGTTGCGTTCGTAACCCACCACGACGCCGGGCGCAGGGTCAGCACGTTATTGGCGTCGTTCCACTGCTCGCGTTCGGCTTCGAAAGCGTCTCCACTCGGTGGTGATCAGGCGTGCACTGGTCAATGCCGAGCGCTTTTCAATGGCATGCAGCAGATTCTCTTCCTCGGAGGCGTTGCAGCCCGCCGCGCCCGTCCGGCGTCAGCGTCCAGCACTGGGCGTCTTTGCGGACGACTTCGGGATAGACAGAGAAAGTGTCGACATCGATGTGCGTCATCACGGTATCGAGGTGCATGCAGGAGCGGTGTTTCGGCAATTCCACTGCAATAACGCGCTCTGCCTCGGCGGTGTTTAAACAGGCTGTTGGCAAGAAACTCGACGCCCTGCGGTGTGGTGCGTTCCGACATGCCAATTAATACCGCGCCGCGACCAATCACTAATACATCGCCGCCTTCGAGGGTGGCGTGGTCATAATTAATATTCTCGTCGCCGAAGTATTTAATAAATTCTCCGTCGGCAAAGGCCGGGTGCCAGCGATATATTGCCCGCAGATTATTGGTCTCACGCTGGCGGGCGGGTTTGGCCATCGGATTAATCGAAACACCGTTATAAATCCAGCACGATGTGTCGCGGGTAAATAAATGGTTGGGCAACGGCTTCATAATAAAATCATTGGCTGTGTGGGTATCCACAACCATATTTTTAATAAATGCCGGAATTTCACCGTAGGTGAGTCCACCGCTCAACCGGCGCGCCAGTTCGCGGTGCGGCATATCTGCCAGCCAGCCGCGTACATCGCTGGCGAAGGTAGGCCCAAGGCGGTAATCGGAGATCTGCATCTCCAGCAGCCGGGGCTTTTGCTTCCAGCAATATCAAGTGTTTGTGTCAGAAGGTCGGTTAACAGCAGGACTTCCACACCCTGTTCACGCAGGGTGTTTGCGAACACATCATGCTCTGCACCCGCACGTTCAACCGATAACACATCATCAAATAACAACTCCTGACAATTAGAAGGGGTTAAGCGTTTCAGACTTAAATTTGGGCGGTGCAGCATAACGCTACGCAATTGGCCAATTTCAGAACCGACGTAATGCTTTTCCATAATTATTCCTTTAACTGTTTTTAAGAATAAAAGGGGCGTGCCATGAATATGATTTAATTCCATGGCTCGATAAGCTCAATTAATTTTCATGGCTCATAGTAGGTGTCGGGAAAATTAAAAACGTGAGCTGGCTCACGTCGAAATTGATATTGTCGGGAGAGTGTTTGAATACATGATTCGCATCAGAGAACTGTTAATCAGCAATATTATCAGGGTGAATGCCTACGCGTTAACGGCTGTAATTATTCATGGTTGTTATGAATTTGTGTGGAATGATTAATTTTGCATGTTTTGTAACGTGTTGAATTTAGTGAATTTGTTTTCTGCTGCGGAATGGGTATGCATAAAAGCAATGAAAATATTTCCTGCAACGGTTTAATTTAAAAATAATGCGTGAATTTATGCGCGCAGAGTGGGGGAAATAAAGTGTGAAGCAACCCCATTTTTTTAATAAACCATGCTTAATCAGTCACACAGCGCCTGCCAGATACCGCCTCTCGCTGGCTTTATGCATAATCTCTGCATAAATGCCGTCAGCCTCTTAACAGCCATTTAACACCCGTTGCGATAACTATGCGTTGTCGCAAATCTCCTGCAAAAAAGGGTGGTATGGCAGTGGGAATTCTCGTATAACCATGGGAAATGAAACGGTGTTTTATATCGAGGATTGAACCATGATCGTTGGCAACATTCATAATGTACAGTCCGGCTGCCGGAAGAGCTGCGCCGGGGCGATTGAACTGATTAAGCAACACGTCACCGATGCAACGCCGACCGGTAAACATGAGGATCGACGGCAGCCGCCTGTTTTATCTGGTATCGGAAGATATGACCCAGCCTTTTGCCGAGCGCCGTGCGGAGTATCACGCACGTTATCTGGATATTCAGATCGTTCTCAAAGGCCGGAAGGCATGACCTTCAGTACGCAACCTGCGGGCGCGCCGGATACCGACTGGCTGGCGGATAAAGACATCGCCTTTTACCGGAAGGCGTGCAGGAGAAGACGGTAGTGCTGAACGAAGGGGATTTTGTGGTGTTCTACCCCCGGCGAAGTGCATAAGCCGCTGTGCGCGGTAAATGCCCCGGCACCGGTGCGTAAAGTGGTGGTTAAACTGCGGGTGGAATAAGAAAAGGCGCCCGGTCGCACAGTGCTGACCGGGCTGTATCGCGTTATTGACTCAGTGTCGCTACCATCACCGCTTTGATGGTGTGCATGCGGTTTTCCGCCTGATCAAACACAATGCTCGCCGGAGATTCAAACACCTCGTCAGTCACTTCCATTCCGCCGTGTAAACCAAACTCTTCCGCCATTTTTTGCCAAGCGTGGTCTGATCATCATGGAATGCAGGCAGGCAGTGCAGGAATTTCACCTGCGGGTTGCCGGTCAGCGACAGCATTTTGCTGTTAACCTGATACGGGCGCAACAGAGCGATACGTTCGGCCCACTTCTCTTTGGCTTCACCCATCGACAACCAGACATCGGTATAGATGAAATCAGCATCTTTACGCCTGCGGCAATATCTTTCCCGTCAGCGTAATGTTTCCGCCGTTTTCACCGCCAGCGCACGGCATTCCGTCACCGAGGGCTGGCGTTTGGCCAGCAGGCTTTCGGCGCAACCAGACGCAGATCGAGGCCCATCAACGCGGCGGCTTCCAGCATCGAGTTGCCCATGTTGTTGCGCGCATCACCTGCATACACCAGCGTCATCTGGCTAAAAGCTTTGCCCGGCAGATGCTCACGCATGGTCAGCAGGTCCGCCAGCAATTGTGTGGGGTGGAATTCGTCGGTTAAACCGTTCCACACCGGTACACCTGCGTACTGCGCCAGCGTTTCTACAATCTCCTGACCGTAGCCGCGATACTGGATCCCGTCGTACATCCGGCCGAGCACGCGCGCGGTGTCTTTAATTGATTCTTTATGCCCGATTTGGCTGCCGCTGGAGCTGAGGTAAGTGACGCGAGCGCCTGGTCAAATGCGGCAACTTCGAAAGAGCATCGTGTGCGGGTGGAGTCTTTTTCGAAGATGAGCGCGATGTTTTGCCGGTAAGTTTCTGGACTTCGGCCTTTTTCTTGTCTGCCTTCAGTTGCGAGGCGAGCTGCAGCAGGGTATTGATTTCAGCGGGTGTAAAGTCGAGCAACTTTAAGAAATGTTTCTGATAAAACGTAGACATAATTTCCTCACATGGCTAAGGCCACTTATTGAATTAAAATTCAATTTATATGTATGAATATTCATTTGCAACCCCAGGGAGAAATCTTTTCGGCAGAGAGTGGAGGCATTGGCGGCGGTGTGTGACAATAAGTGTATCTGCCACATTATGAGGAACGAGCCATGGCGAACCCTGAACACTGGAAGAACAGCGCGAAGAGACGCGTTTGATTATTGAAGAATTGCTGGAAGATGGTAGCGATCCTGACGCGCTGTACACCATTGAGCATCACCTGTCGGCAGATGATTTCGAAACGCTGGAAAAGGTCGCTGTGGAAGCTTTCAAACTGGGTTACGAAGTGACCGAACCGGAAGAGCTGGAGCTGGAAGAGGGCGATGTGGTGATCTGCTGCGACGTGCTGAGCGAAAGCGCGCTGAATGCCGATCTGATTGACGCGCAGGTCGAGCAACTGCTGAACTGGCTGGAAAAATTTGAGGTTGAATACGACGGCTGGGGCACCTACTACGAAGATCCGAACGGCGAAGAGGGTGACGATGACGAAGATGAAGACTACATCGACGAAGACGACGACGGTGTACGTCACTGAGTGACCGTTGCGGCAGCGCCCGCTGCCGCAAAGCAAGGAAACAGCCATGGATTACCCGCAAATACTCTCCCCGGTTCTCGATTTTCTCCACTGTCCGACCCCGCCATCCTCGGATAGACAAAGCCCGTGATCCGGCCATGTTGCCGCTGCTGTTGACCGATCATATGGTGTGAGGCTGAAAGCGGCGCAAACCGCAATGCTGCTGGTGCGTAAATACGTGGCGGATAAACGCGGTTCCGATGCGCTGCTGGCGTGGCTCAAACCCTATGAAGAATTCACCTTTCGTGAAGGACCGGAGCCGGACTTTGTTGCTCTGCATAAGCAGATTGGCAAAAGCGCGATGCCGCAAACGGACGATAGCTGGGGCCGGTGCGCTGATTAACAGCATGGTGCTGCTGATTAAAGAGGAGCTGCACCATTTTTGGCAGGTGCGGGGAAGCGATGCTGGCGCGCAACATCCCGTATGTCAAAATCACCGCCAGCCGCTATGCCAAAGGGATGCTGAAAGAGGTCCGCACGCATGAGCCGCTGACGCTGATTGATAAGTTAATCTGTGGCGCTTACATCGAAGCGCGTTCCTGCGAGCGGTTTGCCGCGCTGGCGCCATGGCTGGAAGAGGATTTGCAGAAGTTCTATCTGTCGCTGCTGCGCTCCGAGGCGCGTCACTACCGGGGATTATCTGGCGCTGGCGCAACAGGTATCACAGGTGGATATCACGCCGCGCGTGCGTCATTTCTGGCGAGGTGGAAGCGGCGCTGATCTCAACGCCGGATACGGAGTTTCGTTTTCACAGCGGCGTACCGGCGTAAAAAACGCGCTGTAGCATTACAGCGCTTTCAGCATGCGCACTTCACAGTCTACGTGGCCGGTGCAGCCCAGCGGCCCGTCAATGTGCTCAAAGCCCGGTGCTCATACAGGCCAATGGCATCGGTAAGAAAGGCGGTGGTTTCCAGATAACAGCGGGTAAAGCCTTGCGCGCGGGCGTGATCGAGCGCCATTTGCGCCAGCTTTTTCGCCAGGCCTCGCAGGGCCGCGGGCAGGAAATACATTTTGCAGTTCACAGATATCCGGTTCACTGCATTTTAGCGGCGCTACGCCGCCTCCGCCGACCACGGCGCCGTTTTATTCCACCACCCAATACGCACAACCCGGGCGGCTGTAGAGCTGGTAAAGCTCATCCAGTTCGGGGTCGGCGACGGTGTAGCCTTTATCGGCGGTGAGGCCATACTCCGCCGAAACCCTGGCGGATCACCGATGCGATTGCCGCGTTATCTGCAGCAGCAATCCGGCGCATTTTCACCTCTACCGGAGCGGTCACATTCATTTCTGCACTCTGTTTTTGGGGTTATGACGTGATCCTGCTTAATACCACCACAACGGCGTTCTGGCAAGACCAGGAATATTGGTCGCTATTCTTTCGACTTTAAACTATCTAGACTTAAGAATGGACTTAACTCAACCGCAATATTGTTATGGTTGACTCTGTTTGTCTTGTTTTTTTTACGATAAGGATTGTTATGACTTCCGAAACTCATGGTTCCGTAACGGCTCCCCGTTCGCCATTTTCTCTTTCAGGGCAGCGGCAAAGGCTATTTCGCGGTATGGCTGGTGAATATTCTTCTTACCCTGATAACCGCAGGGTTATATTTGCCCTGGGCATTAGTGCGCGCACGTCGTTATTTCTACGAGAATACTGAACTTGGCGGCGCGCGTTTTTCTTATCATGCTACCGGGCGTTCGATTTTTTGTTGGCTGGCTCCTGTCTGCTGGTGCTGTATGTGATTTTCCTGATTAACGTGGTGCACCAGAACGTTGGTCTGCAACTGTGCATGATTGGCTTATTCCTGATTTTCTTCCCGTGGCTGATTACTCCAGGGACTGCGTTATCAACTGCTGATGACGGGAAATCAACGGCGTACGCTTCAATTTCTACGCCAGCCCGCGCGCCCTGGTGGGTGATGATGGGGTGCCCGTTGCTGATTATTATCGCTTCAGTGGTGATCTTCTCCCTCTTTGCCTCTTCCGCTGTCAGTAGCGGTTCGTACGGCGCTATTTTCGCTATGATTGGCATCGGTACGCTGGTATTAATGCTGGGGGATCGCCATTATGCAGGGTGTATATACTGCACAATGGTTTGGCATGCTGGTTAATAATCTGCAATACGGCAAACTGAAATTCGCCGGTGAATTTTCCGCGAAAAAATGCATCACGATTATTGTATTGTCGATGCTGTTGTTTGTGCCGTTTATCGCCGTTGTATTGTATATCGTTATTCCGGCGTTCTTTATGATGACGCAGTATGCCTATGCGGCTGGCGATGACCCGGAACAGTTGGCGCTGCTGATGGGACCGTTCTACGGCAAATTAATGTTCAGCTATCTGCTGTATATTGCCGGTGCGGTGGTTTGCTATATTTTCGCCTTTGTGAAGCTGCGTAATTACCTCTACAGCCAACTGACGCTGGAAGGGGATATTCGTTTTTCTTCTACGGTGACCATCGGGCGCGTGTTCGTGATCTCTGTGACCAACCTGCTGGTGTGCTGCGTGACGCTGTTCTGGCGTGGCCGTGGGCGAAAGTGCGCTTTACCCGCTACCTGCTGGAAAATACGCACGTACACGGTGATCTGGAAGCGCTGCCGTTGGAAAAACACGACGTTCAACCGGCAAAAGATCCGGCTAACTTGCTGGCGCGTGGTTTGTCGTTCTATCCGGCGGCATTTTAATGTGACCGCTTTTGCCGGACGGCGCTCAACGTCTTATCCGGCCAGCCAATAAAAAAACCGGGCATCATAGCCCGGTTTTTTTTATGCGACGTGATTACAGTGCGGCGATAACGGCCTGCTGTTCAATCAGCTTCGCTTTCGCTTCCGCATAGCCTTCCAGCTTCTCACGCTCTTTCGCAATCACCGCTTCCGGTGCGCGTGCGACAAAGCCTTCGTTGCCGAGTTTGCTTTCGATACGCCCAATTTCCTGATCCACTTTAGCGACTTCTTTCGCCAGACGCGCCAGTTCGGCGTCTTTGTCGATAAGCCCCGCCATCGGGATCAGCAACTCTGCGCCGTCAACAATCTTGGTGACCGAAACCGGGCCTTTCTCGTCAGCAGGCAGGATAGTAATGCTATCCGAGGGCGCGCCAGCGTTTGCAGGAAGCTCAGGTTGTCGTTCACACGACGTTTTGCATCGTCGCTTGCGCTACGCAGCAGCAGTTCCAGCGGTTTACCCGGAGAGATGTTCATTTCCGCACGGATGTTACGTACGGCAATGATCGCCTGCTTCAGCCATTCGGTGTCCGCCAGCGCGTTTTCATCCACCTGAGAGGCGTCGAACGCCGGGAACGGTTGCAGCATGATGGTATCGGCGGTGATGCCTTTCAGCACTTTTACGCGCTGCCAGATAGTCTCGGTGATAAACGGAATGATCGGGTGCGCAAGACGCAGCAAACCTTCCAGCACGGTGACCAGCGTATTACGCGTGCCGCGCAGTTCCGCTTCAGAACCGCCGTTCATGACTGGCTTGGTCAGTTCCGGTGTACCAGTCGCAGAACTGGTTCCGGTGTGAACTCGTACAGGATGCCTGCCGCAATATCAAAGCGGAAGTTATCCAGCGCGTCGCGGTAAGCCTTAATGGTCTGGTTGAACTCGGCGAGGATCCAGCGGTCCGCCAGCGACAGCACTTTTTCGCCGCCGTTGAAGCCGCAATCCTGATCTTCGGTGTTCATCAGCACAAAGCGGCTGGCGTTCCACAGCTTGTTACAGAAGTTACGGTAACCTTCCGAGGGCGCTTCATATCCCAGTTGATGTCGCGGCCGGTAGAGGCCAGCGCCGCCGAGGGTAAAGCGCAGGGCGTCGGTGCCGTGCGGCTCGATGCCGTCCGGGAACTGCTTCTCGGTGCGCTTGCGGATTTTTTCCGCCAGCTGCGGCTGCATCATGTTGCCGGTGCGTTTTTCCAGCAGATCCGCCAGCGAAATCCCGTCCACCATATCCAGCGGGTCAATGACGTTACCCTTGGATTTGGACATCTTCTGGCCTTCGTCATCACGAATCAGACCGGTCATATAGACGGTTTTAAACGGTACCTGCGGCTTGCCATCTTCGTCTTTGATAAAGTGCATGGTCATCATGATCATGCGCGCGATCCAGAAGAAGATAATGTCGAAGCCGCTGACCATCACGCTGGTCGGGTGGAACTGACGCAGCGCGTCGGTGTTTTCCGGCCAGCCGAGGGTGGAGAAAGTCCACAGCGCGGAGGGAGAACCGGGTGTCCAGCACGTCTTCGTCCTCGGCGCAGGGCGACATCGGCGGACAGGTTGTTTTCCTGACGCACTTCCTCTTCGCTGCGGCCGACGAATACGTTGCCATCGTTGTCGTACCGGGGCCGGAATACGGTGGCCCCACCACAACTGGCGGGAGATACACCAGTCCTGAATATCGCGCATCCGGAGAAGTACATGTTTTCGTACTGCTTCGGCACGAACTGGATGTCGCCGTTTTCCACCGCTTCGACTGCCGGTTTTGCCAGCACGTCGGCACGGACGTACCACTGGTCGGTCAGCATCGGTTCAATGACCACGCCGCCGCGATCGCCGTACGGTACGGTCAGATCGTGCGGTTTAATCTCTTCCAGCAGGCCGAGCGCGTCTACCGCGGCGACCATCGCTTTACGCGCGGCAAAACGCTCCAGTTTCTGGAACTCCGCCGGAATGTCTGCCGGGTAAACGTCGGATTCGTTGCCGTTGGTGTCGTACACCTGCGCGCTTTCTCGGATATCGCCGTCAAAGGTCAGGATATTGATCATCGGCAGCTTGTGACGACGACCAACTTCGTAGTCGTTAAAGTCGTGCGCCGGGGTGATTTTCACGCAGCCGGTGCCTTTTTCCATGTCGGCGTGTTCATCGCCAACGATCGGAATACGGCGGTTCACCAGCGGCAGTACCACAAATTTGCCGATCAGATCTTTATAACGCGGATCTTCCGGGTTTACCGCTACGCCGGTATCACCGAGCAGCGTTTCCGGACGGGTGGTGGCGACCACCCGGTGGTAATCTTACCGTCGGCGGTTTTCGCGCCATCGGCCAGCGGGTAACGGATATGCCACATGGAGCCTTTCGACTCGCGATTTTCCACTTCCAGATCGGAGATCGCCGTGCGCAGTTTCGGATCCCAGTTCACCGGGCGTTTGCCACGGTAGATCAGATCTTCTTTATACAGGCGGACGAACACCTCTTTCACTGCATTGGAGAGGCCTTCATCCATGGTGAAACGTTCGCGATCCCAGTCCACAGAGTTACCGAGACGGCGCATCTGGCGGGTAATGGTGCCGCCAGATTCGGCTTTCCACTGCCAGATTTTGTCGATAAAGGCGTCGCGACCGTAGTCGTGGCGGGTTTTCCCTTCTTCCGCGGCAATTTTACGTTCAACCACCATCTGGGTGGCGATACCGGCATGGTCAGTCCCCGCCTGCCACAGGGTGTTTTTTGCCCTGCATGCGCTGGTAACGGATCATGGTATCCATAATGGTTTGCTGGAAGGCGTGGCCCATATGCAAACTGCCGGTGACGTTCGGCGGCGGGATCATGATGCAGAAGCTTTCCGGCTTTCATCACCGTTGGGTTTGAAATAGCCCTGCTTTTCCCACTGCTCGTACAGCGGCTGTTCGATATCTTTGGGGTTGTATGTCTTTTCCATTATTTCCGGTTGCCGTGTTCAGGTTGAAACCGGCCACGCGGTAGGCTTTATAGCGTTCGCGCGCCAGTTGTTTCAGAGAGTCTTCGTAAGGGACGAAGTCTATCACTTCTGTGAAAGCGGTGGCAAAATCTGCAAATTCCACCCGCAGGCTGATTAATACATCGCGTGGGCTGCTGCTGCGCTTTTGCGGCCGAGGCCAGCTCAACCAGCGCACCGCCGCGCGGACCTTCGCCCGCCAGTTGTGCGGCACAAAGCTTTCCGGCGGACGCGCCCACAGCGCTTCATCCAGCCGGATAGCCTGTTGCTCATCGGCACAGGCGATCAACACGCGTTTGCCATTGCGCCAACGTTCTGCGGCAATCTCACACCAGCTGTTCCACGGCGTTTAAGCCATCGGCGGTGTTGTCGTTGTCCAGAAGATAGAACGTTGCAGTCTTCATAATATATGGGGTTTCTTGTGGTGGATTTAAATCTCATACCCTCACCCCCGGCCCTCTCCTAAGGGAGAGGCGATTCCCTCGCCCCTTTGGGGAGAGGGTTAGGAGTGAGGGGACTTTACATTACTCTTCGCCGTTAAACCCGGCGCGGTTCAGCAGGAACTGCGACAGCATCGCCACCGGGCGGTCGCGCCTTTGGCTTTACCGGAGCGCCATGCGGTACCGGCGATGTCCAGATGCGCCCAGTTGTACTTGCGGGTAAAGCGCGACAGGAAGCAACCTGCGGTGATCGCACCGCCGGGACGGCCGCCAATGTTCGCCATATCCGCAAAGTTGGACTCCAGTTGCTCCTGGTATTCATCGCCCAACGGTAAACGCCATGCACGGTCGCCAGCCTGCTCGGAAGCGCCAATCAGCTCATGGGCCAGCGGGTTGTGGTTCGACAGCAGGCCCGTGATGTGATGACCCAGCGCAATCACACATGCGCCGGTCAGTGTTGCCACGTCAATCACCGTTTCCGGTTCGAAGCGTTCCACGTAGGTCAGCACATCGCACAGCACCGGGGGCGGCCTTCCGCGTCGGTGTTCAATACTTCCACGGTCTGGCCGGACATGGTGGTCAGCACATCGCCGGGGGCGATACGCGCGCCCGCATGTTTTCACAGCCCGCCAGCACACCAATCACGTTGATCGGCAGTTGCAACTCGGCCACCATGCGCATCACGCCATAGACCGCCGCCGCGCCGCACATGTCGTATTTCATCTCGTCCATGCCTTCGGCAGGCTTGATCGAGATACCGCCGGAGTCGAAGGTCAGGCCCTTGCCGACCAGCACAATCGGGCGCGCATCTTCAGACGGGTTGCCTTTGTATTCGATCACCGACATCAGCGATTCATTCTGTGAGCCCTGACCTACCGCCGGGTAAGAGTGCATGCCCAGCTCGCGCATCTGCTGCTCGCCAATCACGCGGGTGACCACATTTTTACTGTAGGTGTCCGCCAGTTGGCGCGCCTGAGAAGCCAGATAACCGGCATTACAGATGTTGGGCGGCATATTGCCCAGATCCTTCGCGGCTTTGATACCGGCCGCAATCGCCAGACCGTGCTGGATAGCGCGCTCGCCGCTGGTCAGCTCACGGCGGGTCGGCACGTTGAACACCATTTTACGCAGCGGGCGACGCGGTTCGCTTTTGTTGGTCTTCAGTTGATCGAAGCTGTACAGCGTTTCTTTTGCTGTCTCTACCGCACGGCGGACTTTCCAGTAGGTGTTGCGGCCTTTAACATGCAGTTCGGTCAGAAAACAGACCGCTTCCATGGAACCTGTATCATTCAGGGTGTTGATGGTTTTCTGGATCACCTGCTTGTACTGGCGCTCATCCAGTTCACGCTCTTTACCGCAGCCAATCAGCAAAATTCGCTCCGGAGAGGACATTCGGTACGTGATGAAGCAACAACGTTTGGCCCGGCTTGCCTTCCAGCTCGCCGCGACGCAGCAGCGCGCTGATGTAGCCGTCGCTGATCTTATCGAGTTGTTCGGCAATCGGAGAGAGTCGGCGCGGCTCAAAGACACCGACAACGATGCAGGCACTCCGCTGTTTCTCCGGGCTACCGCTTTTACACTGAACTCCATGCACTACGCTCCTGAATCTTAAAGACAACAGCGGCGGCTACGGATAGAATTGCAAGCTTTCGTAACTCATGTCCGCTGTTGCGGTGACTTCGTGTTAATCTTAATGTTACTTCGGTTTCGGCACGTCAGAATCGGGTCTTACGCACGTATCCGCTGAGTATATTAATCTTAGCGATCATTTCGACGACTCAAGAGAATAAATGACGTTTAAGCCATGAAACAAGCGATTTTCCGGAAAAGACTGGTTTTTACGGGCGTAATTAAAGTGATAATCATAAGATATCTGGCGCGGGAGACGCTAAAAAGCCAGCTTGCGATCCTATTCATCCTGCTTTTGATTTTCTTTTGTCAAAAACTGGTCAGGATTTTAGGCGCAGCGGCAGACGGTGAGATCCCCCACCAACCTCGTGCTCTCACTGCTGGGTTTGGGCGTGCCTGAGATGGCGCAGCTTATCCTTCCATTGAGCCTGTTTCTCGGCCTGCTCATGACGCTGGGCAAACTTTATACTGAAAGTGAAATCACGGTCATGCACGCCTGTGGCCTGAGCCGTGGCGTGCTGGTAAAAGCGGCGATGATTCTGGCGTTGTTTACCGGCGCTATTGCGGCGGTGAACGTGATGTGGGCTGGCCCGTGGTCATCCCGCCATCAGGATCAGGTACTGGCGGACGCCAAAAGCCAACCCCGGCATGGCCGCGCTGGCGCAGGGGCAGTTCCAGCAAGCGACGGACGGCAACTCGGTGCTGTTTATTGAAGGCGTAGAAGGCAGTACGTTCCATAACGTGTTCCTCGCGCAAATCCGCCCGAGAAAGGCAATGCCCGCCCGTCGGTCGTGGTGGCGGACTCCGGCCACATTTCACAGCATAAAGACGGCTCGCAGGTCGTCACGCTCAATTCAGGGACGCGCTTTGAAGGCACGGCGATGCTGCGTGACTTCCGCATTACCGATTTCCAGAACTACCGGGGGCGATTATCGGCCACCAGACCGTTACGCTGGATCCCTCCGATACCGAACAGATGGACATGCGCACCCTGTTCAGCACAGATAACCCCGCGCCAGCGCGGAGCTGCACTGGCGTTTAACGCTGGTGTTTACGGTCTTTATGATGGCGCTGATGGTGGTCCCGCTTAGCGTGGTCAACCCGCGTCAGGGGCGCGTGCTCTCCATGCTGCCCGCCATGTTGCTGTACACCGGTTTTCTTCCTGCTGCAAACCTCGCTGCGTTCAAATGGCGCGAAAGGCAAACTGGATCCGATGATCTGGATGTGGGGCGTTAACCTTGCTTATCTGGCGCTGGCGGTGGCGTTAAACATGTGGGATACGGTGCCGATGCGCCGGGTTCGCGCCCGTTTTGCCCGTAGAGGAGCGGTATAATGCAGGCTTTTGGCGTACTTGACCGCTATATCGGTAAAACCATTTTTACCACCATCATGATGACGTTATTCATGCTGGTGTCGCTCTCCGGCATCATCAAGTTTGTCGACCAGCTTAAAAAAAGCCGGGCAGGGCAGTTACGACGCACTGGGCGCGGGGCTGTATACCATTCTCAGCGTGCCGAAAGATATTCAGGTCTTCTTCCCGATGGCGGCGCTGCTCGGCGCACTGCTGGGGCTTGGCATGCTGGCGCAGCGCAGTGAGCTGGTGGTGATGCAGGCCTCCGGCTTCACCCGTATGCAGGTTGCGCTGTCGGTGATGAAAACCGCCATTCCGCTGGTGTTGCTGACGATGGCAATTGGTGAGTGGGTCGCGCCGCAGGGTGAGCAAATGGCGCGTAACCAGCGTGCGCAGTCGATGTATGGCGGTTCACTGCTTTCCACCCAGCAAGGCTTGTGGGCAAAAAGACGGCAATGACTTTGTTTATATTGAACGGGTGAAAGGCGACGATGAACTGGGCGGCGTGAGTATTTACGCGTTCAATAATCAGCGCCGTTTACAGTCTGTGCGCTATGCGGCATCGGCGAAGTTCGATACAGAACAGAAAATCTGGCGTCTGTCGCAGGTGGATGAGTCCAACCTCACCAATCCGAAGCAGGTGACCGGTACACAGACCGTGAGCAGCACCGGAAAACCAACCTCACGCCGGACAAACTGGGCGTTGTGGCGCTGGATCCGGATGCACTGTCGATAAGCGGCCTACACAACTATGTGAAGTACCTGAAGTCGAGCGGCCGGGGACTCCGGGCGCTACCAGCTTAATATGTGGAGCAAAATCTTCCAGCCGCTTTCCGTGGCGGTGATGATGCTGATGGCGCTGTCGTTCATCTTCGGCCCGCTGCGCAGCGTGGCGATGGGCGTGCGTGTGGTAACGGGCATCAGTTTCGGCTTTGTCTTCTACGTGCTGGACAAGATTTTCGGCCCGCTGACGCTGGTTTACGGCATTCCCCCCTGTGGTGGGCGCGTTGTTGCCAAGCGCCACGTTCTTCGTGATCAGCTTGTGGCTGATGATGAAAAAAAGTTAATCAGTACATCAAGAGGCTGCGGCCTCTTTTTTACAAGTGCAAGGAGCCGCGCATGTTGCAGTGGGTTACCCGTACGGTTGTTCGTTTCTCTTCTATTTTTCTCTGCGGGATGCTGAGTTCGGTTCTTACGGTGGCGGTGATTGGCGCGCAGTGGTTTGCTTCTCTGGTTGGCGACAGTGTGGTGCTGGCAGTGGAAGTGCTGGTCACGCTGCTGGCGTTGGGGCTGGTAAGCTGGCTGACCCGCCGCGCGGATGCGCTGGCGCGCGCCGTCGGGACTGTCCGGCTGGCTCGCCAGAAGAGGAACAGGCAGACCGCGTGTTATCCCGCTTTGATACCGCTGAAAAGGCGCAGGAGTTCCAGTGCTTTATGTTTTTGCCCCCGGCTATCGCCGGTTTTATTCTGCTGGATGAACGCCTTTCGCTCTATGTGCACGGCGGCCTGTTGATCCCGGCGATCGCCGGGGCGTTCTGGCAGAGTCACCGTCTCGAGCACCTACGCCAATTGCGCGGTTATACCACCAGCTTTGGGCGTACCGTACCGTAAGTGCTTCTCAGTAAAATCTGTTCTTTGCGCGCTTCTTCGCACCAGAGACTATGCTTTTGCATACCGTTTACCAATTAGTGGAAGACCATGTCCAGATTCTTTTCAATGACCGCAAACAACTGGTCAATGACGCCATTGAAGGTTTGGTAATCTCAGCTCCGCACGGCAACCTCGTCCGACTTGATATCGATCCTGCCATTCGCATTGTCGCCCGCGCCGACTGGGATAAAAGCCGCGTGGCGGTGATTTCCGGCGGCGGCTCCGGCCATGAACCGGCGCATGCCGGGTTTGTCGGCAAAGGGATGCTGACGGCCGCCGTCTGCGGTGATGTGTTTGCCTCGCCCAGCGTAGACGCCGTACTGAACGCGATTGTCGCCGTCACCGGCGATCGCGGCTGCCTGCTGATTGTGAAGAACTACACCGGCGATCGGCTGAACTTCGGTCTGGCGGCGGAAAAAGCCAAACGCTACGGCCTGAAAGTGGAGATGGTGATTGTCGCGGACGACATCGCTCTGCCGGACAATAAACAGCCGCGCGGCATCGCCGGGACAGCGCTGGTGCATAAGATTGCGGGCTACGCCGCCGAGCACGGTAAGTCGCTCAGCGAAGTGCGCGATATCGCCCGCCGGGCTTGCGACAGTGTCCACAGTCTTGGCACCGGCAATGGAGACTTGCAACCTGCCGGGAAGCGACAGCGAAGAAGAGGGGCGCATTCAGCGCGGTAAAGTCGAACTGGGGCTGGGCATTCACGGTGAACCGGGTGCCAGCGTCGTCGATACGCATAACAGCAAGGCGTTGATTGAGACGCTGGTACAACCGCTCAAAGCGGCGGTGGGCGACGATCGCGTGGTGGTGTTGATCAACAACCTTGGCGGCGTGTCGGCGCTGGAGATGGCGTTGCTGACCAAAGAGCTGGCTCATTCTGCGCTGAAAGATCAGATTGCCTATCTGATCGGCCCCGCGCCGCTGGTCAGCTCACTGGATATGAAAGGTTTTTCACTGTCATTGCTGCGCCTGAACGATGTGTTTGAACAGGCGATTTGCGCCGAGGTGCAGACGGTCGGCTGGCAGAAGCCGGTACCGTTCGCACCGATGAAAACGCAGCCGCATAGCGCCGTCTATACCGGGCTGGAGAGTGAACCGTCAGAGAACCCGCAGGTAAGAGCGCTGGTCAGCAACGCGGCACAGACGCTGATTGGCCTTGAGAACCGCCTCAACGCGCTGGATGCGAAAGTCGGAGACGGCGATACCGGCTCAACGTTCGCCGAAGGGGCGCGGGAGATCGTGCGCCTGCTGGAGAGCAATGCGTTGCCGCTGAACAATACGGCGCAGTTGCTGCAACTGGTTGGCGAACGACTGGCGACGGTGATGGGCGGCTCCAGCGGCGTGCTGATGTCGATTTTCTTCACGGCCGCAGGCCGGTGCACAACGGGACAGCGTTGTCGGATGCGTTATTGCTTGGTCTGAAGCAGATGAAACATTATGGCGGGGGCGGATCTCGGCGATCGCACGCTGATCGATGCGCTGCAACCGGCGTTAGAAGCGCTGCGTGACAGCGGGTTGGATGCCGCCGTTGCTGCTGCGAAAAACGGCGCAGCCAGCACTGCCACCATGCAAAAGCGGGTGCCGGGCGCTCGTCGTACGTCAACCGTGAAAATCTCGACGGCGTGAGCGATCCGGGTGCGGTCGCGATTGCCGAAGTGTTTGCCGCCATCGCGTAATAACCCATCCGGAAGGCGTTACAGGCCCGGTAAGCGGGGAAAAGTGCCGGATAACGCGAGCGTATCCGGCCTGTGACGCTGTTAAAAATCCGCTTTTAATACCACGCGATAACGGGCTTTGCCGTCTCGCACGTGCTGCAAGGCGTCATTAATTTGCGACATCGGGAACAGTTCGGTGGTCGGCGCCACTTTGGCGCGCCCGGCAAACTTCATCAGCTTACGCAACTCAAAGGGTGTGCCAGTGGCAGAACCGGAGACGCTGCGATCGCCTGCGATCAGGGTAAACGCCGGGACTTCCAGCGGCTTCAGCACCGCACCGACGGTGTGAAAATGCCCCCATGGGTCAGCGCTTCAAAGTAAGGTTGCCAGTTCAGATCCACATTGACGGTGTTGATGATCAGATCAAACTGACCCGCCAGCGCTTTCAGCGCGTCCGGATCGCGGCTGTTGACCACATTGTCCGCACCCATAATGCGCACTTCCGCTTCTTTCGACGGGTTAGAGCTGAACGCGGTCACCTCGCAGCCCATGGCGTGCAGCAGTTTGATGGCGATATGCCCCAGACCGCCAATGCCGATCACCCCGACGCGGCTGGTGGCGGTGATGTGATGCATCAGCAGCGGTTTAAACACGGTGATGCCACCGCACAGCAGTGGCCCGGCGGTTTCGATATCAATGCTGTCCGGCAGGATCACCCATTGCCAGTCGGCGCGGAGCTTATCGGCAAAGCCGCCGCGATTGAGGATCGTCGGCACTGCGCCTTCTTTACAGTTGATGTGATCGCCGTTGATACAGGCATCGCAGTGCCCGCAGCTTCTGGCCGTCCAGCCGATCCCCACGCGCTGACCGACTTTTAAACCTTTGTTTTGCGCAGCGCTGCCCAGCTCCACGACCCGGCCGATCACTTCATGCCCGGCGACCAGCGGGTATTGGGAGAAAACCCCATTCGTTGTCGATCATCGACAAATCGGAATGGCAGATCCCGCAATAATCCACCTGCACTTCCACATCTTCCGCCGCCAGCGGGCCTGCGTCGTATTCCTGTAGCTCCAGCGCAGCGCCGGCGTGTGGCGCGGCATAACTTTTAATGATGCTCATCACGGATTCCTTCGGAGTTAGAGGGGGACGCATGAAGTGTAGGGCATCTGGCGATCCCGTGGCAGCCTGCGCGCGCACAGATAGCCCGTTTCGCCAAAGCGATGCCCGCTGACGCACCGCCACCGCCCGCTTTTAGGATTTTCCATAGGACTATTTCGGCCTGTCGGCTGTGCAACAGAATGTGTCCGTACCATTCTCAAAGAGATGCCGTACACACCCTACAGGAGCAACGAAAAATGGCTGAACAACCGCAAAGCACCGGCGATGCCGGAGTGGCTTTAATCAAGTCTTTGAAGGGCTCAGGCTTGAGAAATACCGGGATGCTGTGGGTAAATGGACCATCGGATATGGTCATTTGATCCTGCCGAACGAGAGTTTCCCCCAAGGCGTTGACTGAGGCGGAGGCTGATGAGTTGCTGCGTGACGATCTGGGGATCACTGAACGCAGTATTCACCGGCTGGTGACAGTGGATTTAAATCAGAACCAGTTTGATGCGCTGGTGGCCTTTACCTTTAACCTTGGCGCCGGGAATTTGCAGACGTCCACGCTGCTCAAACTGCTGAACCGGAGAGTATGCTCAGGCCGCCGATCAGTTTCCGCGCTGGAACAAAGCGGGCGGCAAAGTGCTGGCCGGGCTGACCCGGCGGCGTGAAGCGGAGCGGGCGCTGTTTTGAAAGCGGTTTAGCGTTTCTTTAGCAGCGCATTTAGCCAGATTTCGTGGCGATCGGGCCGCTTATCTTGCGTCGTCCACACGGCTTCTGCGGCGATATCTGGCAATGCCGCAATCAAGCCCCGCGAGGCGTGATTCATTCATATCGCTAAAACGACGGCCAGCCTGCTCACGCTCGCCGTCGCCATATTTAAACGAGAGATACCAGATACCGTCGGGTTTCAGTGCATTCGCCAACTTATCCATGACACGGCAATTCGGCATAGGGCACATGCAATAGCGAAGCGCAGCACCAGATGCCCTCATATTTTTTACGGCGTCCAACTCCGTGAAGGTCATATGCTTAACCGGTAAGTTTGTATGCTGGCGAGCCAGCACGACCAGCTCGGGTGATGCATCAAACGCCTCTACCCGGTAGCCCTGCTGATAAAAAAGCCAGCGCATCGCGACCGGAGCCACAACCCGCATCCAGCACCAACGCATGCTGCGGCAGATGGCGGATAAAGTCGGCGTATAGCGAGGTCATATCGACATTCACCGTGCCGTCGAAAAGGTTTGCGCATTGTTCTGGTAATAATTTAGCGTCATCAGAGAACTCGCTGTTCGTAGCGTAATGGAGCCCGAGGTTTGCAGACGGCTGGCCAATGCAGCATTCCAGCGATCGTTTAAAAATGTCCTGCGTTTCGGTTCGCTCTTGCCGGTTTGATTGATAATGGCTTCATGCAGTGGCAACCGGCTGTTAATAAAGTACTCATTACGAGCGTGTAAACGTGCAAGCAGGTGCAGTTCCGGCACGCGGGCAAATTTCCCCCTGCTCGCCCCGGTTACAACTCTGGCAGGCCAGTACCGGGTTCCAGACGCCATTGAGGTTCACACGGCATCATGTTGTTCGCCACCAATGGGATAAAGTGATCGACATCTGCCAGCAGAGGATGGCCTGCGTCGAGGCTTATTGGCGCATTGCAGTAAAAACAGTGCCCTTTTGATAGCCATTCAGGCTGTTCCGGCAACTGGTCAGAGTGATCCGTGCACGTTTGAGTTGGAGTAAACAGCGTTTGCTGCCCGGCATCGTAATGCACATCCAGTAACTGCGGCGGCAGATTCATTTGCCGAGGCCTTTTCCACCAGCGACCAGCGGGCGTCGGTCTCATGAACGAGGTTATGAAACTGCTCTGTTTGCGTCAAACGGTAAAAGTCATCAGTCAGGCGGATGCCTTTGCTTTCCCGCTGTTCATCAATAAAAACTGCTTCTCAATGGGGCCGCCGCTGACATTGTGGAATGCCTTTAACACCACGTTAAAGCCTTTCTTTACCGTTACTTGTACCAGTTCATCCTGCGTGATTTCACCGTTATTAAAGTTCAGGCAGGCGGTAATAAGTGGGCCGAGGATTGGTGGTGTTGAGGATCTGTTTGGGTGCCTGTTTAAGATGCGCGCAAATATGCTGGCTAAAGGGAAGCGCTAAATCCTGTAACGAAATGAAGGTGTTGCTGCGGTCGATATCATACAGCGCATGCGCCAGCGCGAATTTGTAGGTTGCGAAATTGTTCCCAAAGAGGATCACCCCGCGCCAGTAGTTTTCCAGCGTTGGATCGACTCGGGTAAAAACACATCGGTTTTCCTGACGGTGCATTAAGGGGATATATAACGGGATCACATAACAAATGCGCAGTGATGTAAACCCGAGGAAAAGATAGATTTTGTGAATTTGTTGGAAGGAAGGGGAGAAGAGGGGGAGAAAGAGCATCAACGCTGAAAATTTCAGCACTTGATATGACTTACGCGCGGCGCTGCTTGCATGGCTGCGTGTGACAGGTATAATCCAACACGTTTCCGCATCCCCTTCAGTGCCGAAGTGGCGAAATCGGTAGACGCAGTTGATTCAAAATCAACCGTAGAAATACGTGCCGGTTCGAGTCCGGCCTTCGGCACCATCGGAACATCAATAGACGTCAACGGACGTCTTTTTTTGTGCCTGAAATTCAGTATTTACCTATCTTTCCCGCTATTATAACTCTCTCAAGGTCAACCGACTTCAACGTACATCTACCAACAAATGTTGGTACAGATGATGGTATTTCCGGTTCGATAATGCTTGTACCAACAGGAGGGGATAAGCATGGCTCTAACAGATATTAAAGTCAGAACAGCCAAGTCAACGGATAAGCAATACAAGCTGACCGATGGCAACGGTATGCATCTTCTCGTCCACCCAAATGGTTCAAGATACTGGCGTCTGCAGTACCGCTTTGGCGGGAAGCAAAAGATGCTGGCATTAGGTGTTTATCCTGAAGTGTCTCTTGCAGATGCCAGAGCTCGCCGTGATGAGGCTCGTAAGCTGTTGGCAAACAGCATCGATCCGGGGAGACAAGAAGAAAAAATGATAAAGTTGAACAGGAAGAAGCGCGTACTTTCGAACAGCTTGCTATTGAGTGGCACGCCACGAATAAAAAGTGGTCGGAAGAACATAGCCGACGAGTGCTGAAAAGCACGGAGGACAATCTCTTTCCCGCCATTGGTAAGCGGAATATTACTGATCTCAAAACTCGAGACCTGCTGGCCCCAATCAAAGCGGTAGAGCTGTCGGGGCGACTTGAGGTGGCATCCCGTCTACAGCAGCGCACTACTGCAATTATGAGATATGCCGTTCAGAGTGGTTTACTTGATTACAATCCCGCGCAAGAGATGGTTGGTGCTGTCGCTGAGTAACCGTCAGCATAGACCTGCGTTAGAGTTGAAACGTATTACCGAACTGCTTCTACGGATTGATAACTATACCGGCAGGCCTTTAACTCGTCTTGCTGTTGAGCTAACCCTTCTTGTTTTCATTCGTTCCAGCGAATTGCGCTTTGCTCGATGGTCTGAGATCGATTTTGAAACATCAATGTGGACGATTCCAGCCGAGCGAGAAGCTATCGAAGGGGTAAAGCACTCACAGCGTGGCTCAAAAATGCGTACGCCTCATTTGGTGCCGTTATCTCGTCAGGCGTTAGCAATCCTTAAACAGGTACACAAACTTAGTGGCGATCGCGATTTTGTTTTCATTGGCGATCACGACCATCGCAAACCGATGAGTGAGAACACGGTGAACAAGGCTCTGCGCGTTATGGGTTATGACACTAAGGTAGAGGTTTGCGGGCATGGTTTCCAGGACGATGGCATGTAGTTCATTGATAGAATCGGGATTGTGGTCGAGGGATGCGGTTGAACGGCAGATGAGCCATATGGAGCGTAACTCTGTGCGTGCGGCTTATATTCATAAGGCCGAGCATCTGGATGAGCGCAGACTGATGCTGCAGTGGTGGGCTGATTTTCTTGATGCGAATCGTGAGAAGGCGGTGAGTCCGTTTGATTTTGCCAAATTAAGCATGGGATGATTAGGTGTATTTAAGGTATGTGACTGACATACCTTATTTTTTCTATAACATGGCTTCTGATGGGGTGTTCATTTTGGTAATGAAATCTGTTGTTTAATACCAAAAACTCATATTGTAAGCTTGGTTCAAGTGATAGGTAGTTTTACACTGTCTCATCAGAAAAGCAGCATCTGAGATTTAGCCATTCATCCAGATAGAAGCGTTCTTACTGTTACATTAAAGGCAGGAGCCATGACTAGTCGCCCACAGATGATTATTGATGTTCTTCAGGCTAATCCTGATGAGCAATTTACAGCCCGTCAGCTTGCCCAAAAATCATTGATCACTATGGCGCAGAGCTTGCTGTAAAGCGTCAAAATCCTCGATTCGCCAGTGATGAAGATTTCTTGAGTCAAATAGCTGCTGAAGTCGGTGGGAGCAGAACCGTTCAGGCAAAAGCGATTTGTCCTCAGGTTATGACGCGTGACAAACCTCGGCCCAGACTTTATTACTGGGGTAAGGGAAGTCGATAATGGTGTGCAACAACAGTCATCTTTTGATATTGCTCCGACTCCGTCTGCTGAGACGGTAGCTTTTTCTGAGCATGCTCTTTACCCGTTTTTGATTGAGTACCTTTCTGAAGAAGAAGAATTGCTTTGCCGTCGTATCGATGAAAAGCGTTCAAGCAACAACAAAGGTCTTGGGGGCAAACCATTGGCTTTATCCGGATATTGTTGCTTTGCAGCCTCTCGATAAAGGTTGGGATAGCGTTGTGCAAAACTGCGTACGGTATAGCGAAGGGCGTTTAACCCGTCTGTGGTCTTTTGAGGTAAAACGTCAGCTTAACCGTAGCAATGTTCGAGAATGTTTCTTCCGGTGCAGTGAGCAATTCAAGCTGGGCCCATTTTGGTTATCTTGTCGCGACCGAAATAAATGAAGATAAGCAGCGTGGTGTAGAAAGAGAGCTGCAGATGTTGTGTGCATTGCATGGTATTGGCGTGATCCTTCTAATCCGCAAGATCCCGGTAATAGCCAAACGCTGATTCCTGCACGAGAGCGAACAAGTATTGATTGGCAATCCGTCAACCGCACCGGTGGTTGAGAACAAGGATTTTAAAGAGTTTATCGATCTGGTTTCCGATTATCACCAGACAGGAAAAATACACAAAGCGCTCTGGAATAGATAATCCACTGTAATGTTTCTTAATAAGATATTAGAGTGGATTAAAAACAATATAGATTAATGAACAGCGAACTATTTAGAGTTAGTAATATTTAAAAACTCTGTCTGCGAATCGATGGAATAGTAAATATAATAAAGGTGGGCGAAGAGGTGCTCACCTTATTATAATAAATAAATCCATGTAGATAGGTTAACTTATCTAAATTGTATTGGCTAATATTTTACCTGACACAGTTACGGCACAGATCTAACCCTAATCTGACAGGCAGCTCTATGCCAAGAGCGGAAGTTAACGTATTTGCTTAGGTGGCCAAATAAAAAGTACCTCACCCGGTTGACCCAATCAGCCAAAAATTTATTAATTCAACAAAGCCCTGAACAACCCGCAACGTGAGGGTAGAAACACACGCTTAAGCAGCAGTATGGTGGTGATGGCCATATCGGAATAGTATTGCGGGCGATCTTGTGAGGACTGCATGGTGGTGTCATACCGGACCTAAATAGCGGATCGTCAAGCAAGAATGTGAGTGAATCGCGTTGGGGCTGTAACTATAGCGAAATCGGAAAAAATATTTAGAATGATAGGTAAGACCTCTGCTGAGGATTGACAGGAAAAATATAAGAATGTTCAATGCAATCGATAAGCTACTTAAAACTATCCCAGTCTGACAGGACGTGAAATTGCCAAGCATCTTGATGCTGACAAAAAAAAAGGTCAACTCCTTTCTGAGCCGAAATAAACATCTATTTCAACAAACTGACGACTTCAAGTGGTATCAGTCAAAAAACAGAGAATTTGAACTTTCTTTTGCTCCTGTATCTTGGATGACCCAAGATCACTTTGAAGACGCACTTAGCGAACGTGGCAATCCTTTTGATGGTACCTATAAATCGGCGGTCGTTACTTTTCCCAAAGATTGTTCACTGATGATGGTGACTATTGCCGAGGATGCTATCTTTGCTTAACCAGCTTTCGTCCAAAAACATCGCGGTCACCATAGATTTATCGAAAAGTAAAAAAAACAAGCTCTTTTCTTAACCGCTCAGGTTTTTTGATCTGTTGTCAGGACATAACAGTCCTTCCATCCGTGCCAGAGCCCGGTAGTTCTGCAGCGGTGAAATACCAAGATAACAGCCATAATCTTGTTGAATTTGGTGCTATTGAGCTTAATTCGACAGACGCTGAAATCGGCCAACTGATACAAAGATTGGGAAAACGATTCGTTACTGCAGCTTCTAAAGATTACTTTCAGATCATAATGACGGTCTTTAGCGAATTCATTCACAATGTGAAAGAACATAGCGATAGTCGTATTCCCGGGTTTGCAGCTTTGCAGAGTTACAATGGCCAAAGAAAGCACATCCAAACCGTCATTTCAGATAGTGGGGTTGGACTTGTGGCAACGCTGCGCGCGACGCTCAAAGAAAATTATCCTGATTTAGATGCTCAATTCCCTGTCGGATCACCACATTCGGATGTTGAACTCGTTAAGCACGTTTTCTCTAACGGCAGAATCAGTCGCCATGGTCCTAAGGGTGGTAGAGGTTTAGGTTTTGAGAGTTCCCGAAAACAAGCATCCAAAAAACGAAGCGCTACTCATCATCAGACAAACAACTTTCAGCATTGAGCAAAGGTACAAAGATGGGAACCTCCTATCATCAGAGGTCAGGAATGATCTGAGTTTGATAAACGGTACTCATATTTGTTTCGATTTCTTTATTGACACTTCAGAAGATATCGGATTAATTTAATCAGATGAAACAGAAATCACTCATCATCAAGCTCATAAGTCTTGTCGGGGATTCTTTTGCATTCGGTAACGAAATGGGAAGAAAAAGTCTTCGGTAAGCTACAACAGATAGTGGACGATAACCCTCAGGAGAATGTCTTCGGCATATCACTTGAAGGAATTGAAGCCACAGATGCCTCCTTCCCAAGAGAAAGTGTCATTTCACTGGCAAAGTTACTAAGAGAAGACAAAGGGTTTTATCTCACTCAGGTCATGTCTAAAGACCTGCTTGATAACTGGTCATATGCCGCTACAGCAAAGGACCAACCAATTTTTGTTTATGACAACAGTTATAAAATTATTGGCCCAGCCCAGACTGAGGGACAATGCAGCTTATTGATTTCATCATGAAAAACGAATTCACGACTACAAGCATGGTGGCATCAGAATTTGATATATCTACTCAAAATGCCAGCGGCAAGCTCAAAAACTTTACCGTCAAGGGCTTATCCTTGGCAAGAAGGAAGTTGCAGAGTCCGGTGGACATGAGTTTGTCTACGTTCCAATAAAATAAATCTGATAAATCTGCTTGCGTTAATCAGATTTCGGGGTTATCTTCCTGCTTGTTGGCTCGCCAACTTGCGCTTTCTGGTAAATCCAGTTAACTTTACCAGAAGTGATATCAATGGATAACCTACGAGACTGGAAATCATGATTACCTCCAATATCCAAAGCAGTAAAGAATGTAAAACAATTGAAATTGCTGATAAAAACCTGCATTTCAAACAGTTCATCGTCGATGACAACACACTCACAGGCAACCAAATCTCAGCTGTAGCGGGTTTCCAAGCCGGATCAACTTCCCGTGATCCTGCAGATCCCGGCAAATGGTGCGCTTGAAAACATAAGTCCGGCGAACTTGCCCGCTCTGGTGCTGAGAATAATAAATTTATCGTTGTTGAATCGGACCGGGTCTACTTTTTTTACCGTTGATGGCGAACGTCTGGAGTGGCCATGTAATCAGATCACTGGGCATACTATTCGTAAGCTTGGCGATGTGGCTGAAGGAAAAAAGACTTCTGCTTGAAAAGAAGATGCTGCTGATGCAGAGATTCAGGACCACCAGTTTGTATCCCTTGAACAAGAAGGCATTGAGCGTTTTATTAGCCGAGGATCCGATCTGGAAGCTCAATGTCCAAGGCAAGGAGTATGTTTTTAACACCCCAGTGATCAGCGTCAGGGATGCAGTTGTCAAAGCAGGCCTAAACCCTGATCAAGCCTGGTTTATTTTTTTCAAGGTTCAAGGACAGCCAAAGGTGAGAAAACCATTGATGATCATCTTGACCTAACCACCCCTCGGCATTGAAAAACTGCGTTTGACTCCACGCAATGTTGAAAACGGAGAAGCTACAACCACTCTCCGTTACGATTTTAGCCTTCTGGAGACTGATGAAAAATACCTTAATGATATGGAGTACAGCTGGGAAACATGTTTTAGCAATCAATCACGCTGGCTCGTTATTAACGATTACCTTTTGCCTGAAGGGTACAACCAAAAGAGTATCCAGCTAGCCTTGCTCATCCCTGAAGGCTACCCAATTAGCATGCTGGATATGTTCTACGTTTTCCACCGCTTAAACTGACGAATGGGCTAGAGATTCCAGCAACACATATCACGGCGGTACTTGATCAGAATACATTCCGAGGGATGGTCCCGCCATCGCCCTTGGGATCCAGCCACTGATACAGTAATTTCTCAACTGGCAATGGCTAATGGTTGTTTGCTTCAGGAGGTAGACCAGTGAACAAATATACTAATCTGGTCTTACCAGAGCATCTTCATCAGCAACTTAAGAATCATCTCTTTCCGGGTGATGGTATGGAGGCTGCGGCAATTTTGCTCTGTAATCGTTATGAAGGAAACCGCCTGAAGCTGCTCGCTAAAGACATCATTACGGTGCCCTATGGTGAATGTAAATCACGCCAAAATGATTTTATATCCTGGTCAGGGCTGTACCTTGAAAGCGCGATTGATGCTGCAGAAGCAGCTTCAATGTCCATTCTACTTGTCCACTCACATCCGGGTGGACTCCTAGATTTTTCGCTGCAAGATGATGAAAGTGATGCTATGACAATTCCCTCTCTTTATCAGGGCGTCACAGCGATCCATGGCTCAGCTATCATGGTACCTGATGGTCGGCTACGGGCTCGCATCTATCCTGAAGGGATACACGCGCGAAACGTAGATCTTGTTAGTGTACCGTGCGATAACATTTGTCTCTGGCGAGCTGATGAAAAAGTTACGCAAAATAAAGTCATAGCGTTTACTTCAGGTATGACCGCCTGCTTTAACCATCTCACCGCAGCGATTATTGGGGTCTCCGGTACCGGTTCAATTGTCGCTGAACAGATAACACGGTTGGGATTTGGCAAAATTTTACTCATCGATGATGACCATATCGAAGAAAAGAACCTGAACAGGATCCTGAATTCAACTTTGGCAGATGCTTCGCTCAATAAATCAAAGGTTGATATGTTTGCCTGCGCAGTAGCCAAGATTCGTGGAGAGGATGTTGCTGTCCCAATCCATAAGTCTATATTTTCCAGAGAGGCTGTATTGATGGTTGCTGACGCAGACGTTATTTTTTGCTGTGTGGACAGTTACCAAGGGCGAATGGTTGCAGATCTCATTTCCTCGGCATTCCTTATCCCACTTCTAGATGTCGGGGGTCAAAATACCAACTCATATTGAACCGGAAGATGGCAGAAAGATCACTGATGTCAGCGGGAGAATTGACTATGTGAAGCCCTCGGAGGGACAACACTTTTCGATCGTGAAGTATACACATCAGCCCTGCTTCATCAGGAGATGCTCTCGAAAACACAACCAGCGCTTTATCAAGAGCAACTGGCTCAAGGTTACATAACAGGGATTCAAGAAGAAGCACCGTCAGTTATTACTCTCAACATGCGGGCTGCGTCAGCATGCGTTTCAGAGTTTATTGCCAGATGCTTCCCGTTTCGTGAAGACCCTAACGCTTACTTTGCCCGGACTCGTTTCAGCCTTGCGGGAGCAGATGAGGACTATTATAAGGAGGATTCATTTGTTAAAAGAAGTAATGCCCATCTTGCCGAAGCATGCCGAGAACCTCTGCTTGGCTTTCCTGAACTGAGGGCCACAAAATGAGCTTTATGAAAACTATCTTATCTGCCCTAATACGTGGCGCAGAACCATGGCTTCCTGCAAGACAGCTACTCATTATAGAGGGCGATATGTTACCGGCAAAAAATACCGCGGCGGACAGTCATTTTAATGAAAGATGGAGATGAGGATTGGAGTGTCGGTTTCAGATGCCCTGTGGGTGTGGTTCTGTTATTGAACTATTACTTATTAAAGATGCCACACCACACTGGAGTTACATTGTTGATAAAAATAATAGGCCTTCCCTGTATCCTTCGGTCTGGCTGAAAACAGGATGTGAATCACATTTTTGGCTGGAAAAATGGTCGCATATACTGGGCTTAAATTTGATAAATATTACATTGCCAACTAATTGGCTTTATTAACCTAAAAACTTACATTTTTTAAATTTCATAAAACATAATGAAGTAATATATTATTTTGTGGCCATCAGTGTCTCTAATTTTTATTTGCCTATCGCACACTGTGGCTGATTACTTCTTAATTAAGTAATCAGTTCTGCTTGTTCTTCTTTTGTCATATTTGCGATTGGCCGAGCCAGCTCAGCGAGCTTTTCTCTTTGTAAAATAAATAGTAAGCGTGACCTGCACTCCATTAACTAATACACCACGATTTACGTAATGCATTCATCAGATATGAAAACAACTGCGAACTTCCGTTCATCGCTCCAAAGCAGACTGTCATATTTGATTGTGTGCTACCAGTGAAAACCGTCAGATCAAGTCTGAGCTAATATATCTAAATATATCAATTTAAAAATAGATCACGTCTATTAACGATGGTTTTATCGATCGTTATCTAATAACCCGGAATATGCACTTCCAGTCAATAAGAATATATTTATCACTGTCAGTTGTATCGAACACTGACATAGGTAAGGGGGATCATTTTGTCCCCCTATGCGCCCACGACTAAATTTGTCCACCTACACCTTTAAACTTCTCAATAAACTCACCAATTTTCTGAAAAACGGTTTGTTTTTTCGTTTTGTACTGAGGATTTAACGGACTAAGCTTTGGTAAAGTCTCGTTTAACTCCAGTGCCATTTTCGGTGGCATATTCGCGTTTTAACGATGTACGGATATAGCGCTTAGCTGCATCTTCATTGAGATTTTTCTTCTTTTATCAACGCTTCAGCTTCACGTAGCTGCTCACGCTGAGCAAAATAAAGAATGCATCAATGATGCTAGCTTTGTCCGGCATGTCATCAAGGTTAGTCTGCTGAATAAAGTCAACAATCAGACCCTCTTTGGCCCTATTACCCAAGCTTGAACGGATTAACCGTCTAACCTCTTCAGTCAATGCCTCTTTACCTTTCTTCTGCCTGTTATGCTCAAAAATCAGACCAAGAATATAATCCAGTTAATTTCCTGAGATTTCAACAGGTCGATTTCAAATACGACATCATCCCAATCAGTGGTTGCCTTATCCTTGTCATTAGCCACTTTCTCGCGACGTTGCCAGTCACGAATATCATTGTAGGCTGAACGATAGTCCTGAATCTTACGCTCTGTGGGGGAGACGAATTGTCTGTAGTTCGGCAAACTTTTCATCGTCAAGATAATGCGCTGTCTTGAATACTTTGACGGCATCGGGATCGCTGATATCGACTTTTGCAGATCTTTCAGCATGGCAAATTCGTCGTAGTTTTGCAGGATATTTTCAGCCCGCAGGTACTCGCCAAACAATTTAACGAAGGCTTTTTTTCCCTTCTCGCTGTCAATGCAAGCCGGATCGGGGAACTGGTGTTCCAATATAGTAACAATATCCATAAAGCCGCGCTTGGACTCACCTGTCACGATATCGGTAAAACCCTCCATGTACTCTGTGTAGCTTTTCTCAAGCACCACATTTTTGGTATTTTTATCGCCAAACAGCGTGATGGCATCAATGGTTGCGCGTTCCAGATCTCTAAACGTCACAATATTGCCGAAGGTCTTTTGTAGCATCAAAGATACGGTTAGTGCGGGAGAATGCCTGCATCAAACCGTGATAACGCAGGTTTTTATCGACGAACAGAGTGTTCAGCGTCGGAGCGTCAAAACCGGTTAAAAACATTCCCACCACAATGAGCAGGTCGATATCCTGATTTTTAACCCGCAAGGCTAAATCACGGTAATAGTTTTGAAAGCCGTTGCTGTCAGTGCTGAAATTGGTTTTAAAGTGAGTGTTATAGTCATCAATGGCTGCATCCAGAAACTCTTTGGCGCTGCTATTCATTGCACTGGTATCAAAGCTTTCATCAGTAATGTCACCGATAGCACTTTGTTCTTCATTTGCTGCAAAAGAGAATATAGTTGCCACCCGCAACGCT
The DNA here is from genome assembly GCA_002886105.1 of Enterobacter sp. EA-1. Lineage (GTDB taxonomy): Bacteria > Pseudomonadota > Gammaproteobacteria > Enterobacterales > Enterobacteriaceae. Next base: position 4,526,732 of record CP025776.1, on the reverse strand, counting down.
TTGTAGCTGGCTGATCTATTAGCCGCCTCTTCCTGTAGCTCTTTAAACGTCGCGTAATACGCTTTTGCCGCATCCACGCTACTTACTGCCAGCATGGCATTAAAACCTCTGGCTCCAGTGGAAAGTTCGATGTGTTTTCTGACGGAAATTGTTCAGTATGTACTGTGTGATTTCCTCGGATGCGCAGCGGGTGAAGAAAAAGCCTGTTGATTTTCCGCGGCGCTGAGTTTTTCTCGTCGGTTTCGGTCTCCAGCGCCTTAAACTGTGGGCGGACATCGTTATAGTCCACCTTAAACTTCAGCACCTTTTCATCACGAATGGCATCGGTAATCACGTAAGAATGTAACTCACGGCCAAACACGCTGGCGGTCGTTTCCGACCCTAATGCGTTTTGCGGGAAAATGGGCGTGCCGGTAAAACCGAACTGGTAAAAACGTTTGAATTTCTTTTTTAAGTTCTTCTGTGCTTCACCAAACTGACTGCGGTGACATTCATCAAAAATAAACACCACCTGCTGCTGATAGACGGGCAAGTCCGCTTCAGCCTTCATCAGGTTATTCAGTTTCTGAATAGTGGTGACGATAATTTTGTTATCGTCTTTATCCAGATTCCTTTTAAGGCCTGCAGTATTGTCAGAACCATTGACGCTGTCCGGCGAGAAACGCTGGTACTCCTTTATGGTCTGGTAATCGAGGTCTTTCCTGTCGACCACAAAGAAAACTTTTATCAATAAAGCCCAGTTCGGTTGCCAGACGAGCGGCCTTAAAGCTGGTCAGAGTTTTACCTGATCCGGTGGTGTGCCAGATAAACCCTCCGCTTTCTGGCTTTGACCAGTTCTTCGCGGTAAAGGAACTGTTGATTTTCCACAGTATTCGCTCGGTGGCAGCAATCTGATAGGGGCGCATCACCAGCAGCGTCTGGCTACTGTCAAACACGCTGTAGTTAAACAGCACATTGAGCAGGGTATGCTTCTGGAAAAACGTGGCGGTGAAGTCCTTCAGGTCTTTAATCAACGTGTTGTCGGACTTCGCCCAGTTCATGGAGAAATCAAAACTGTTTTTATCCCGCTTCGTGGTATTGGCAAAGTAACGGGTATCGGTGCCGTTGGATATCACAAACAGTTGCAGGTATTTAAACAGAGAGTTATCGCTGTTAAAGCTTTCCTTGCTGTAACGGTGAATCTGGTTAAAAGCTTCACGAATCGCTACACCGCGTTTTTTCAACTCGATTTGTACCAGCGGCAGGCCATTGACCAGAATGGTGACATCGTAGCGATTGGCATGCGTGCCTGCTTGTTCAAACTGCTTGATGACCTGCACTTTATTGCGAAGGACGTTTTTCTATCCAGCAGATAGATATTCTGAATACGGCCATCGTCGAAGACGAAATCATGAACATAATCATCATGAATTTTGCGGGCTTTTTCGACAACGCCATCGCTGGGCTTGTCCATCCAGGGTTTCCACAAAGCGACGCCATTCAGCCTCCGAGGAACTCCACATTGTTAAGGGTTTGCAACTGTTCTCTGACATTAGCGAGCATAGCCTTGGTGTTGTTCAGGGTTGGCCGGTATTCATAGCCTTGGTTAACCAAATCCTGAATCAGCTCACGCTCCAGATCACCTTCGCTCTGGTAGCTCTCGGTAATCTTCCAGTCCGGGTTGTATTTGTCCAAAATGATAAAATTATTGGACTCAGCAATTGGCTTGGTGCAATCAACCATTTTTTTGTTCCTGCTGCCAGAAGCCACAGTTGTTCTTCAAGTGATCGAGCAACAGTTTGACAGTCGCTTTCTCCGCTGGCGTTGGCTCCGCAACGGCTTCATTCGATAGCGTGCTGTGGCTGGTGAAATTGATGATTCTGCTCAGATAAAGCTGCTTGTCGTCAGGCAAGAGTTCAGACCATTTAGGGTAGCCCAGAAAGCTGGCCGTTTTCTCATAAAGATTGCGTAGTAACGTGAAGTGATACCTTTCAACGTTGTTGCTTGCGATTGCCTGTTCGATCGTTTGCTTTAGATGGAGATGGTAGGAGAAACTCTTGTTAGAGTCGCCATGTTTTTCTGTGAGGGCAAATGTGCCATCCTCAAAACTTTCCAACATGTAGCAAGTTTTACCGTTCAATTCATTGAAAAGTACATTATAAAATATTGGGCTATGTGTCGTGATAATGTACTTTAAATCGGATTCACTGGATTTGATCAGTCCCGCAAGATTAACCGCAAGTTCAATCAAATGGTTATCATCAAGAGAGCTGACGGGATCATCAATGAATACATATTCCAGTTGATCAAACTCTCGGTTCTCACGTACATCCGGATCGGCGACATTGAGAATTGTGACGACTTGATCCAGCAAGGTGTAAAAACACTCCAGATGAAGTTGCTCTCTTCGCCTTTAGATAACTTGATATGGGCGGAACGTTCATCGTTGCCGCGCTCCATGGAAAAAGTAACTTCGGTAAAATCTGGATTGAAGTGTGGCGTTAGCTTGTCGTTCGCATAGCGCTGGAAATAACGGACGATATTGCCATCCTGCCCCAAATCTTTTAGCAATGTCAGCAACCAGTTTGTATAGGAATTCGGCTGCACCTTCAGCTTCGGCTCGGCGTCTTCTTGCAGATCGTTATCCCAATAGAACAAGTCCTCAGTGAAAGCATTGTAATAAAGGATTTTTTACGCGAAAACTCCGACTGTTCAGCTTCGTCATCACCTTCTCCGTCAATGACTTTGGACGTAATCCATTGCTTGAAATCCCGGGAAAGACGTGTCTTGCCTGTGCCATTGAAAGCGTAGATTAACTGCACCTTTGGCACGGGCACCGGTCTCTTCAACTTCTTTTGTTTTTTCCAGAGACAGTTTTCTTGACTTTCTTAGGCGTACTTAGCTGTTGGGCTATTTCCGAGTGTCTTGCTCATGTCACGCCTCTGCCACATCCGGCTTCGGGAAGCTAAATAACATGTCCCGATAATATTCGTACTGTTTCTGGCGCAGCTCGATTTCGCGAGGAAGGCCTTCAGTGATTGAGTGGGTCAAGGTATCGAATTTATCGAGAATGGCTACAATACGGGCTTGCTCTTCTGGCGATGGTACTGGTATCGGGAATTTTAAAAACATTGGCCTACGTAGTGAAGTAACCGATGAACTCACTGATGCTTTTTGGATGTAAGGATAAAAATATGCTGTTATATAGTGGTATACAAATCTCGGTTCCATAACTGCATTTGGTACTATGCGATATGCTCTCTGATGTAGAGCATATTTACCTTTGCATAATGAAAAACCTTTCCTACCCCTGCTCCGTCTCCAGCAGTAATAATAGCCGTTTCATCAAAATCAAACACATTCAACTTTAATGGGTCACGACCGCGAGCATAGAAAATGTATTCGCCTTGATCTATGGCATCTTGCGTATCATGGCTACCTGTGCCGATGATGGCCACTTCACCCAATGTCTTCCACTCAACCTCACCATCATCAAAACTCAGCAACTGGTCGCGATAGTAGTTGTACTGCTTTTTACGCATGGTAAGCTCAGCGGTAAGCTCAGCGGTAAGTGCAGTAAATGTATCCAGAATCCGAACGATTTCAGACTGGATGGCAAGGGACTTCTCTAGATTGTCCGGGCAGGGGGATTGGGACTTTGTATGCTGAGATCATTTGCAGATTCAGGCCACCACGCCCGCTGTTTCCAGATGATATTTGACGCAAGCTCTCATACTGAGTTTCTAAAAAATGGAATATATAATCGGAGTTAATTTTCTTTTCATCAAATGTAAGTGCTGCAAGTGATTGATTTGTAGTCAACACAATGCGTGTTCTTGCTACCTTACCACGAGTTTTCCCCTGACCCGCTAAGGCCATGACAACAGAGTTTTTAGGGACTAACTTAGCACTTGAGTTATTTAATCCAGCCTCAGTAATGTATTTCTCAGTTTCTTTAACAGTTTTTAAATTTACTTCTCCTGAACTCATCCGAGGGAACAGTTCCGCTCTCCCAATATTCTGTTTTTTTAGTATCAGGAGTACCACCAGAGTAAATTTTTTTGCAACATCACCGAGGGTCTTCCACTCTACCTCAGTCCCATCCAGAAGCTTTTCCAAAAATTCAGTTCACTCATTCCTGCACCTCACTGCCTTCAATTCCAGCCACAATCGCATCAATGTCTTTTGCGTAACTGATCGATTTTGCTGACGGTAGTTTTCAGCTCGGCATTCAGTTCCGCAATATCAACGGTTTCTCGGGTGTCTTTGGCTTCCACGTAGCTGCTGACAGAGAGGTTGTAATCATTCCCAGCCACTTTCTCGAAGGCTACAGATTTCGCCAGATGATCAACATCTGATTTGCTGCTGAACACCTGCATGATCTGAGCGATATGGGCATCGGTAAGAATGTTGTTGTTGGTTTCTTTTTAAACAGTCCGCTGGCATCAATAAACTGCACGCTGGTATCTGTTTTGTGTTTTGACAGCACCAGAATGTTAACGGCAATGGTGGTACCAAAGAACAGGTTTGGTGCGAGTGAAATCACCGTCTCAACATAGTTGTTATCGACCAGATACTGACGGATTTTTTGCTCAGCACCACCACGGTAGAAAAATACCCGGGAAGCAGACAATCGCTGCGCGGCCTTTGGCGGACAGGTAGTTCAGCGCATGAAGCACAAACGCAAAGTCAGCTTTTGATTTTGGAGCCAGCACACCTGCCGGAGCAAAACGCTCATCGTTTATCAACGTCGGGTCGTCACTGCCAATCCACTTCACCGAGTAAGGTGGGTTAGAAACAATTGCATCAAACGGCTTTTCATCGCCAAAGTGTGGTTCAGTCAGAGTATTGCCCAGCCTGATATCAAATTTGTCGTAGTTGATGTTGTGCAGAAACATATTCATACGCGCCGGGTTGAACGTCGTATGATTAATCTCCTGACCGAAAAAACCTTCCTCAATGATGTGGTCATCAAACTGCTTTTTTGGCCTGCAGTAGCAGTGAGCCTGAGCCTGCTGCCGGGTCGTAGATTTTATTGACGTGGGTCTGACCGTGCATTGCCAGTTGTGCAATCAGTTTTGAAACGTGCTGTGGTGTGAAGAACTCCCCGCCAGACTTACCGGCATTCGCCGCATAGTTAGAAATCAGGAACTCATACGCATCACCGAACAAGTCAATCTGGTGGTCGTTAAAGTTACCCAGTTTTAAACCTTCAACACCTTTCAGGACAGCGGCCAGACGGCTATTTTTGTCTTTAACGGTGTTACCAAGACGGTTACTGGTGGTGTCAAAATCTGCAAACAGGCCTTTAATGTCAGTTTCGGACGGGTAACCATAAGCCGAGCTTTCAATGGCGACAAAAATGCTGTTTAAATCAGCATTCAGCTTGTCGTTGGTATTGGCTTTAGCTGCAACATTGCAGAACAGCTGGCTCGGGTAAATGAAATAGCCTTTGGTTTTGATGGCATCATCTTTGATGTCATCGGTAATGATACTGTCATCCAGCGCAGCATAGTGGATGCTGTCATCACCGGCTTCGATGTAACTGGAAAAGTTTTCACTGATAAAGCGGTAAAAAGCGCACCAAGGACATACTGTTTAAAATCCCATCCATCTACCGAGCCTCTGACATCGTTGGCGATGGCCCAGATTTGACGGTGTAGTTCTGCACGCTGTTGAAAGCTTGTCATTTTTTATCCTGTGTTCGATTCTTAGCAACTGCTGTTGACGGGATTTTACCGCAATTTGTTCACAAGGACTGTATCTATATCAGATCCAGTTATGACTCTTCCGATAAGTGGTTTCACGACGACAGAAAGGCTATGCCAGTTACCTGTATCTGTGTGCATTAGTAAAATTTGATTATTTGCTGTGCTGCAGTAATCGTTTTCTGGTCTGCCGCACTGGGCATTAGATCGTATCCTGCAGCAGATAAGCTTGCATACCTGTTCAGTTGAGTCGCAGGGGAAGTCGTGGACGACCTGTCAGTGGACGCTCAGGTACTTCATTGCAACCGTGGAGTAGCAACCTCTCCTTCTGTTGGATTTTTTGTCATATAGGCGAGTACCTGCCGTATGTTGGTAATACTTCCGAGGATCGTTGTAGTGAACAGGGATATTGATATTTGCTCGATAGTGTTCCTTGTACTCGCAACGGTGATGCCAGCCTTCCTTGTCTGTAATGTTGCTCCATAGCTCGCCCGCTTTCGCAGCCCATGGATAAGTTATCTGGGTCCGATTACCATCTAACCAGAAGACTGCATGGGCGTGGTAGCGGTGATCCTCAGTCCACTCTATGACCCAGAAATAACCTACTACGGCCCGCAGACTCATCATGTTTTCATTAATAATTGGATATCCAGTTCCAGTTGGTGGTGTCCGAGGGTTGTGCATATCTAGGCGTTCCATTTTTTGTAGAACAGGTCTATTCGAATAGCCCGCAGGCAAGCATACCGGTTGATCATACTATCCGTATGCCAGTTCAAGACAGACTCCAGAAACCAGTCTGGTGTCCAAGATCGTTCAATATTCATGTGGTTATTTCCTGACTGCTGCTTGGAACAGCCATGTAGAGGAGGATAATCCCCCGGCAATAAGCTGAGGGATGGATTATTAATGGGCAGATCTGTAGACAGGTTTAAGAGGAATATAAAAAGGGAGTGCCTATTAATTATATTAATTAACCGATATTAATTTTAACTCCCTGAACATTTCTTAGACCTTACAGAACAAGGCTTGAGGCTCAAATCAGCGGATCGAGTACAGTGCGGTAGGCAAAACAGACGTACTCATCCATCATGCTGGTAAGCATATGGTTCTCAGCCTGTCGGTCATTGACCCAGTTATTTACCTCCTCGCTTGTTTTGAACTTGAGACTTTCAATCCAGTCAGCAAGACAATTCCCCAACATCAAATCGTACCAGCACAGCCAGACAAGCTTTAGACGGAGCTCAGTCCCTCTAAACTGCTGAAAAAGGCTGGTGAGCTTATTTGCCAGTGAACGCTGTTTTAAACGGACACATTCCGAAAGCAGAACGCCTTCAAGCATGGGATGGTGGGCTAACAGGTGCTCCTGCGTTAATAAGCTTACGTTCAGGTCATCATCTATCGATAATGTTGCTGCCGCTGCCTTTCCGTAAATAAGCCGGTGTAGCCAGTGGGGCACAATAGCAATAACAGCTTCTTTACCATGAAAATTTAGACAGCCAACCGTCAGGCTATGATAGTGATATATGTTTTGATGGCACATTCCCTGCCGGACAGTCAGCTTCGTAAAATCAGTCAACGGGTCTGGTAGCATTTTTGAAGTTCTTCGTAACGCGGTTTATAGCCTTTCATCGTTTATATTCCTTCTGGCTTAAATTACAGGCGGCAGAAAATCTCCGGGGAGCCGGATAACTATCTTCGTACTGCAACGTTAGTTCGGATTGAGGTTATTTACGGGATTGGTTAATACGTTCCTCGGAGCCGGGGATTCAACTTCGCTTTTTAGCCAGCGGGAGCTACGGCCCATTTTATTGGTTTTGGGAAAACATCATCTTTGATTAGCTTGTAGAACCACTTGTCCGTTAAGCCAGTCAGACTGGTGATATATGCCATATTGACAAACTGGTCTTCTAAAAGAGAAAGATGGGTGTTCATTATTCGATTCTCCGGTTAAGAAAGGTAAGCCAGACTCGTGATGTTTGATAACGACCACGTGCTTCGGCATACCAACCCGGTAATCTGTAAAAAAGTTGAAGGCCATTGACCTCTATGCCACTACCGGCCTATTGGAAAATCGATCCCCTAAGTGCTGCATCATAACGAACCGCCAGCTATCAGCTACTGAGTTCTCTGAATGCTACTCCATACCAATTTCTTGGTTGCCCTTGAGCACTGCACTAAGGGAAATTTTTTCATTGCATGTCAAAGGTCGTTTACTGCGGGAGTGAATAAAGCATCCACTTCTTTCCTTGGCAGTTACTGAGCAGTCAATCGGAGTTAATGGTAGAAGGACGTGCCTGCTGAATTTGGCTACGATTTTTTGTGCACAACACCATGGGGTAGGTTTCTTCGTGGGTTGTAAGTAGAATACTGTATTCTTGATGCGGAAAAGGCTAGTTGTCATACCTAACCTATTGATATATTTATCTCAACCGAAATTGAGCACTACACTTTTACTACGTTATTGCACGGTTTTTATATCATTCTGCCCTTCAGAAAAGTATGGTTTACATCTGAATTGTCTTCTTTTACTCTTGGAGTGAAATGATGGAAAACAACCATTCTAGGGTAGGAGAGGTATCGTGGAGGGGTATGAATTCGATGAACGGGAAATGCGAAAAAGAGACTGCGACAGGCAAGTCGCCTAAAGTGGTTGAGGAAAAACCCAAGGGCTATGCATTTCTTTCTCTTTCGTTTACTAGCGAACAAAACCGTAGCACTCGCCAGTATGAACATCCGAACAAAGCTCGATATGCCACAGTTTCATGTCCATGCCCCGATGTGGTCATGTCCCCTCAAAATACGGGGAAAATAAATAATAAAGGCGAGATAAACTTCCGTGATTTAGACGTAAATCTGCAGGACTTGGATCTGAATTTTCCCCCACCAAAATGTGAACAAGCTAATGGATTAGACTTCTCTAGGGTAACGAATACGGATGTTATCCCAGATGTAATGGAAAAAATAATCGATGTCATTTTGAAAATGCACCAATCGACGAGGGAAGCAGACCAGCTATCACGGAAGTCATGAGGGCTTGGGCTAATGCCAGCAATCAGTTCCCTAGAGCATTTTCATGGCTGGATAAGAATAATGAAGAGCAATGTTTATGGGTTTGGGAGCAAATGAGGAAGAAATATATTTCTATTGATACCAAACCTATTTCCTGTGAGCAACGCTACCATTTTATTATTGCTATCTTTGATAACTGGAAAGGGTGGAGTGACGAGCAACTAGGTTATCTGAAAGAAAATAAAAGAAGAAAGGATGGGAAATTCATTTCTTATGGATTGGGTGGTACAAGTACTTTAAGCCACAAAGAAATATTGCTCGAAGAACTGAGTAAAGCTTGGGAACAAAAATCCCGTAGGAAAAGATAAAAGATACGCATCCCTCTTTGAAATTGAACAAATTATACCCAAAAAGGCTGGGCCAGATTGCTGAAAGTAAAAGCATGACGCTAGATGAGACACTCAAATATCTTATCGACAATGAGTTATCACGCTTGAGCATGTTGAAACCTGTATAGTGTAAAATCAGATGTGATGTAGGACACTTGTTTGCACATCATTCCAAATAATTTCAGACAGATATTATCGCAGTGAATCACCTCCGACGCCTTCGGCTCGGAGGTTTTGTTCTCTGTCTGAGGTAGTTTAATGAAAAATCAGAAGGGCTAATGGCCATTTGAAAAGCCACTAGCGTCACTCCCCCATGCCATTGGCAGACATATTCTTGACCATGTTCAAAAACTCACTCCACTACGAACCAGTCATCGGGATCATGGGCAAAACAGGCGCGGGAAAATCATCTCTCTGTAATGCGCTTTTCCGAGGGTGAGGTTACGCCCATCAGTGATGTCCACGCCTGCACCCGTGACGTACTGCGATTGCGTCTGAGCAGTGGTGACCATAGCCTGATACTAATAGACCTACCCGGAGTCGGCGAGAGCGAGCTGCAGGATAAAGAATATGAATCTTTATATCGCAATATTCTCCCTGGAGTTGGATCTCATCCTGTGGGTTATCAAAGCCGATGATCGAGCCTTCTCTGTGGATGAACGCTTCTACCGGCGAGTGATGACTGGCTACCAGCAACTGTTTCTGTTTGTCGTTAACGGGGCTGACAAAATCGAGCCATGCCATGAATGGTTTGTCACCAGCAATGCACCATCCCCGCATCAGTTGGTGAATATCGAGGCCAGACTGGCGTCTATTCGCCAGTTATTCTCACCACACCATCCGGTGTGCGCTGTCTCAGCGAGAACAGAATGGAATCTCCCATCAATGATAGAAACGATGATGTGCTGCCTGCCAGACCGAGCCACCAGCCCATTGGCGACACAACTGCATGGGAGGTTATGCAGTGAGCCGGTAAAAAAAGCAGGCTCGTGAAGGCTTTGTTAATGCGGTCGGGGAGGTATTTGATTCTGCGGAAGCGGCATCATTTATTCCCGCGCCACTGAAAGCAGTTATTCGCACTGTCCGCGATGCCGTAGTATCCGCTGCTCGCGCCGTTTGGGACTGGATTTTCTTCTGACTTGGCTTACCTGCCATTATCTTCGGGACATACCCTGTCCGTTCTGATGTTTTATAATCTGCTGAATTTCGACAGTTTTCCCTTTACGCCCCGTCACGGTTGATTTTGGCAACTGTAAAAAATACGTCTTCTTGTGTTCCCTGTCCCCCCGCCTCGTTACAATAATCGTTTATTTTCAGCTAATTATCCTGCTGGAGTATCAATTTCATGACTCAGGCTGAACGTCGCCATGACCGGCTTGCCGTCCGACTGTCATTAATTATCAGCCGCCCTCGGGTGGCGGGTGAAACGCTAGATTTACGAGCGCTGGCAACCGAATTTGGTGTGTCGGTTCGAACTCTACGCCGGGACTTTCGGGAACGTCTGATGTACTCTGGATCTGGAGTATCGCAAAGGCCGATGCCGCTTGCTATCCGGTAGCCGCCAGAGAGAGTTAGCGGTGATGAAATTTGCCCGTCAGTCAGGCGTTGAAGCTCTGTTTCCTGATATGGATAACCATCTGGTCAGTTCACTGTTGAGCGGATCAGGAGAGTCTCCTTGCCTTATCTGGCAGGGAACAGCCCGAGTTTCATCCCAGAATCAGGCGTATTCACTCGGTTGGTGAGCGCGGTATCAGAACATCGAAAGGTGACGCTGCTCGGTAACGGTTACCGCTGTGCAGGCCTCGCTCCCTATCGGCTGGTTCTGCGTGACGGCGAGTGGTATCTGACAGGAGAGCATCAGACCCGGATAGCAGTATTTCCCTTGACGGATATTCGTGCAGTCACGCTCCACAACGGCAGCTTCGCTCCTGATATAGCGATGCGCGATATCCTCTCACCCGGATTTTCTTCAGGCTTTACCCCACTTTCGCTTTTTTCCATTCATTGCTTTGTCGCAACTGACGGCGGCTTATACCTTAGAAGGAATAACCACGATGAAATTACTTACCACTACATTGCTGGCTACCAGCATTTGTCTAAGTGCAGTTTTTCCGGCTGACGCTGGCAATATCGTCGGTTCTGTCAAAGCCGGGAGTACATGCAGGCTGACGGCTGGAAATCAGCTGATGGCATGGATGACAATACGCTGCACAATATGCTCTACCCGGGCCAATGTTATTGATAACTACCCGTGGACGAAGCAGTTTTTGCTACGTACCCGTGGTGGTGGTGCAATTTTCCGGCCGATAAGAAAACCCGCATATTCGTCAACTAAAACTGAATCCTGTCGGTGAAACCTACAACGATATTGGAAACGGTTTATCAGGGAGATGATAAAGGAGAAGGCTGCTACTTTGCCGTTATTGATAACCAAGCTTCGGTACGTGATAAGGCTATCGATGCTCTTATATACCCCGATTGGTCTGCACCCCCAAGATACGGATGCTGTTCTTAAGGCTAAGATTGCAAAAGTCAGACAACAGATAGCCCCCAAAAGTCATTATGGTGATGCCAGATAATTGTGTTAATAAACAACAGCAAGCCACATTGGCGGCTAATCGCTCGGACGAGGATCGGAAACTACAGCAATGGGTCGCACAGCAAAGCTTAGCGGAATTGTGTCGTCGCACAGGCAACTGCTGAACACTTCCCAAAAGCCACGTCCCAAATGCCACTAAAGGAAAAGAACTATGGAAAGGGATTGTCAGGAAAGATATAGATATACCTTCTTTCACGATAGTAAGGGTATGGGCAAAACCTACTTACAGCAAAATCATGCCACTCGTCAGCCGATTTGCTAAAACCTTACCTGCCATTGTCGTTTTAATGCTGTGCCATCCGTCATCCGCTTACGCAGATGAACAACGCTATATCAGTATCCGCAACACCGATACCGTGTGGACTCCCGGTAATATCTGTGTGTATCAGTTCCGTCTGGATAATGGTGGAAGCGGTGTGGGTTTTGGCCCGCTGTCTGTTTCGCTGGGGCTGAAAGACAAGGCGGGCAACACGCTGGCGACGGGAACAATGGACGTTGCCCCCTTTGGCGACAGTGATGCTACTCGTTCTCAGGAAGCTTTTCTTGAACATGAATGTGTCGAAAACGTCAGCGCTGTTGGGAAATCATGAAGGCGACCGAAGAGCGCAACGGCCATCAGGCTAGGCTGCCACTGTCCGTTTTCGATCCACAGTATTATCAGCCACTGTCAGTATCGGTTGCTATGAATAAGGCATCATAACTGGCTTAGACTTAAATCTGCCAGACCTCAGACTCACAACAACATCAGGCCATGCCTCCTTCGGGAAGCATGGCCTTTTCGTTTTTCATCTCCCAAAAGGAATTAATCATGATCCGATTAGCCAGCCGCTTTGGTGCGGTTAATGTTGTACGCCGCGACCGCCCATTAACTCACGACGAACTGGCACATTACGTGCCCAGCGTCTTTAGTGAAGAAAAGCATGAGTCCCGCAGCGACCGATACACTTATATCCCGACAATAACCCTGCTCGATAATCTGCAACGTGAAGGTTTCCAGCCTTTCTTTGCCTGCCAGACCCGAGTGCGCGACCAGAGCAAGCGCGAACACACCAAACACATGCTGCGTCTTCGTCGTGAGGGCCAAATCACTGGCAAGCAAGTTCCGGAAATTATTCTGCTCAACAGCCACGATGGTTCGAGCAGTTATCAGATGTTGCCGGGGATTATTTCGTTCAGTCTGCCAGAATGGACTAATTTGCGGTGAGAGTTTTGGTGAGGTTCGTGTACCTCATAAAGGCAACGTGGTGGAGAAAGTCATTGAAGGGGCTTACGAAGTGCTGGGAATATTTGACCGTGTAGAAGAGAAACGCGATGCCATGCAGTCGCTAATGTCCAACTCCGCCAGCACAGCAGGCGATGGCGAAAGCGGCATTAACCTATCGCTTTGGTGAAGAGCATCAGCCGGTGACGGATTCGCAAATCCTATCCCCGCGCCGCTGGCAGGATGAAAGTAACGACCTGTGGACCACTTATCAGCGCATTCAGGAAAACCTGATTAAAGGCGGTCTGTCTGGACGAACCACCAAAGGCAAACGTGCCCATACTCGTGCTATGTAAAAGGTATAGACGGTGATGTGAAGCTTAACCGTGCTCTGTGGGTGATGGCTGAGAATATGCTGCAGCTTGCCTCATGAACCTTTTATTATCCCTTCCCTCAGGCCTTGCCAATAAACCGGCGAGGCTTTTTGTTTCTTAAGGAACAAAAATGTCTGTATTTAATTTATCCCCGGTATTTCCTGCAAACGAGCAACGCGTCATTCGTCGGGCATTACGCCTGCTGGAGAAATATCAGCGTCAACCGGAGTGAGCCATTTACCTCCACCAGCTTCACTAAGACTGGCTGCAATTACAGATGGCTCATCAGGAGCGTGAAGTTTTTATCGTGATGTATCTCGATAATCAGCACTGCCTACTGGGATGCGAAACTCATTTACCGGCACACTCAGCCATACTGAAGTTCATCCCCGCGAAGTGGTTAAATTAGCTCTGAAACACAATGCCGCTGCGGTAATTCTGGCGCATAACCATCCGTCAGGTACGACAGAAATCAGTCAGCATGACAAACACATCACTCAGCGGATAGTGAAAGCGCTAGCACTGGTAGAAGTGCGAATGCTGGATCATTTGGTTGTTGGGAACGAAGTGGTGTCTTTTGCTGAGCAGGGTTTGCTTTAAACGGAGGTTTTCATGTGTCAATCACACACCCTCATGAATGGGGTCTACAAAGCGATATCACCCCTCGATTTGGCGCAAGATTAGTTCAGGAAGGCAACCGGCTGTATTACCTGACTGACAGGGCTGGATTGACGGGGAGTTTTAGCCCCATGCACCTGCAGAAATTAGATCTGGCTTTCCCGCTGTTTGTAGAACAACTGGAAGATATGCTGCTTGCTGGCGAACTAAATCCACATCAGCAACGTCAGGTGAAAATTCAACTTGCGAGTTTAACCTGTATAGCTGATCCCCGTGGTAGCTGCGGTTACGTTTACATCTCTATTTATCCCACACCGTAACACCTTCTCTCTTCTTCTTTTCTCAGGATTCTACCCATGCACATTTCAACTGTACCGGCCAAGGTGCCGGTTTCGTCACGTCCGTCGCCCGTGCAGGTCTGGCAGCAACTTTTAACGTATCTGCTGGATCACCATTACGGCCTGACGCTTAACGACACATCATTCCATGACGACGCGGTCATCGAGGAGCATATCGATGCAGGAATCACGCTCGCCGATGCTGTTAATTTTCTGGTAGAACGTTATGAACTGGTACGCATCGACCGCAAGGGTTTAGCTGGCAGGAACAGACTCCGTTCCTGACCGCGACTGATATTCTCCGAGCGGGCGAGCTACCGGATTAATGAATACTTAAATTCTTCGAGCCTCGTTCCTGATTTTTGGCTTCTGAACTTCCCACCTTTTTTATTCATCGCATAGCGCCTGCATTCCCGGCAGGCGTGTTTGCTATGGACGATTAACGATGCAAACAGAACCCGACGTGTTGACGGAACACAATGAACTCATTCTTTCGACCAGTATCGAGCGTGTTGTCACGGGCCGCGATACCGCACTAAAACGGATCGAACAACTCATTCCAGCAGCTTGATGCTATTTCACGGCTGACCTCAGAAATTGGCGGTGGTACAGCGCAAGACTGGAGCGATGAAGTCCGGGCACCGCTACGATAGCTGGCTGACTGAAAAGGCTGATAAAGCAATGCCTGCCGTCACCCGCAATATAGATCGCAGTATCTGGCGCGATTTGATGCTGAAGTCTGGCATGATGGCCTTGATGGATGCTCAGGCTCGCGACCAGTGGCATAAGAATCTGGAGGAGGGCGATCTTCCTGCGATCAGTGAGGCGAATATCCTCAGTACTTTTGAGCAGTTACATTTGAACAAAATGGATGTCTTTGAGCGCGGGATCATCAACGTGTTCAAAGGTCTGTCATGGGATTACAAAACCAATAGTCCCTGCTGCTTCCGGTAAGAAGATCATCATTAA
This sequence comes from Enterobacter sp. EA-1, assembly GCA_002886105.1. Classification (GTDB taxonomy): domain Bacteria; phylum Pseudomonadota; class Gammaproteobacteria; order Enterobacterales; family Enterobacteriaceae. The sequence goes on along the minus strand of CP025776.1, from coordinate 4,511,548 downwards.
CAATCTGGTGACGCATAACCGCTGGGGCTTTAGCCTTAACTGGGGTTGGCGACGGGATCAACTGGCGGATCTGGAGAGAATGCTGTTTCTACTGGATGGCAAACCCATCCCTGACAACCGTGGTGATATCTCACCCGATTGATAGAGCATATTCGTGATAATCCGGCTAAGAATGTTTATGAAGATGAGTTATTCAGCATTCGTTACTATCAAAAGGTACGGCGCACTTGACCTTCAAGCGTCTGGAGTTGATTAAATGTATGAACGATCATAGCTAAACACTATCCGGGAATGCTGGCTGCGAGGTAAGTGAGTTGTCGTATGTTTGCTGTTAAAAGTGTCGTATGTTTGCTATGATGAAGAAATGAACAAAGGAGGATGACATGACCATAAAAGCTCGAATTCAGTCACGGCTCAAAGCGTTATGTTTTCACTCGTGACGATTTCAAAGATCTTGCTGGTTACGACCAAATTGGTAGAGCACTGCGTGAACTGGGTGAAGGAAGGGCAACTGCTGAGAAAGTAGGCTATGGCGTCTACACCAAAGCGCGGCAAAATGTGATTACCGGTAAGTTGATGCCTGCGGCTCCTCGGAGGTTCGGCTGCAGTAGAGTGATTGAGGCGTTGGAACGTCTGAAAGTGGATTACCGCACCGGTAGGAGCAACAAGCGCCTACAACAGCGTAAATCCACCAGATCCTGCGTCACAAACCTCCCCACGTTTTAAGAGAACATTGTCAGTAGGGAGCAGCAAACTAAATGGATGATTTAACAAAGCTATTCCCAGATGTTGCTGATGCTCTGGGCATTGAATCAGTTGCAATTGTAGAGAAAGATTATTATATCGTTGAGTTATTGCGATTGCTTCCAGCCTTTGGCATTTGACACGCATCAACTGGTTTTTGCCGGTGGAACGGCACTATCAAAAGCGGGGATATCTTTGAACAGGATGTCAGAAGACGTGGATATTAAGCTTGTCCCCATCGCCGGTTTTTCCCTGCAATATTCCAGAAATCAACGTAAAAATATCCGTAAAGGTATTATTAAGACCATCACCGAAACGATTGTAGCTTCCAGGTATGTTTAGCATGGATGAGGAGTACCCAAAGGTTACTCGTGATGAAAACCGCTATAATGAAATTCCGGTGCGTTACCCGCAGAAATATGCACAAGCTCCTTGCTTAAGGCCATTTATCAAACTGGAATTAATGGAAACAGATTTGCTTGAGGCTGCGGAAAACCGTCCTATTAGCTCACTGGTAATGGATCTAACAAAGAAGGGTGAAGTAGTGAGGGCTTTTCCTGCGCAACTATCGCCAGCACGCAAGCTGAAAAGCTGATTTCGATGATGCGTAGAACGGCTGCAAGCATGCGTAATGTAGAACGTGCAGTTGATGAGTCACTGGTGCGTCATATCTACGACAATTTTTGTATTGTTAGAGAAAAAGTTGCTGACGTTCCTGTTTTAAAGCACTTCGTTCAGGAATGCATTGAGCAGGATATTGAACGTTACGGTGTCCAGTATCCTGAGTTCTGTGAATCACCTATTGGAGAACTTAAAATGGGGCTGGAAGAACTCGTGAATAACCCTGTTTATAAGGAACGCTATCTGCAATTCGTCACACCAATGGTCTTCGGTGAAAGCCACGTTTCATGGGAAGAGGCCTATGCTTGTTTTCGCAAAACGGTATTGGATGTGGTTGATGCATAGCGACAGAGACATGCTCGATTGTTAGCATCTTTTAGGTAGGGCCTGCCCCGATTCGGAGTCCCAAAATCAACGATTTAATGTGTTGGTATCGATGTTGGTATATTATCTAAATGTTATTTATTATTGTTTATAAATCAAAGGATTAATCATTATGTGCGAGTCCGGCCTTCGCACCAAGTGATGCAAAAAAAAAGCTACCTCCGGGTGGCTTTTTTTGTGTCTGGAATCTGGGGTTATGCGGCTTGCCTCGTTTTTAGCTCTGTGTGATTCGTTTTAGATCACTTTCTTGTTTGGTAAAACCGTGGCGATTCATGGGCCAGCGGTGATTTCAAATCCCTTTCAACAGATCGAATACTACGCGGGCAAAGCCTTTCGCCAGTTCAGGGTTAGAGAGGTACTGCATCATCATATCCTGTTGAGCGTCGTTGCTGTCCATGACTGCATCATCAATGGCTTTCGGGAAATCTCCGAGCATCGCCTGTTCGCGCGTATTGTTCGCAATCTGGGTCATCACCACTTTGGTTTTCTGACAGCTTGTCGCGCACCGCGAAGGCATAATTGATCATGTCTTTATCGGTCAGATTATCGGTGACGAATAGCTCATTAAGACGAGCCGGGATATTCGACAGAAACTCCTCTTTCTTGTCCTTCGGCTTGGCCGTACCGACATCATTACCCGGTTTGATTTTGTATTCTTCTGCGTCCTCTTGCAGCTTCAGATGCTGTTCGTGAAGCTTTGACAGACGATAATGGCTCTCATCTACGTTGCTTAAATCAATCTCATCTTCTTCAATGCGCTGTTCATGCAGTAACGGGCGCAGATGGCGTGCAAACAAGCTCAGCTTTTCTAGGTTCTTGTCATCGTAATCGACGATTTGCGACATAAACTCGTAAAAGCGGACAAAGCTGCCGAGATCTTTCTTGAAGATATCCAGCTTACTTTTTTCTTTCTCGCAGTCCTTAAAGGTGTTTTCCGCATTGGTAATCAGCACAACATCGCCGGTTTTTTTGGTGCGTTCAAACATCTCTTTGGCCAGCACATACGCATCAATCGCCGAGGTGTAGCGATGCTTCCAGCGCTCCACCGCAGGTTTGCAGATGCTAATGGCCGCGTTGGATTTATTTTTGGTGAAGAAGGCTTCGCAGAACTATACTTCGTTCCACAGGAAAATACCGCTGGTGCGCAACTTTTCAAACAGCTCAAAGACGAGCTGCGGATCGCTGACATCCGTCAGTTCCGCTGTCTGGTAGTACGGCTGGAAAGCACCCAAAAATCTCGTCGGGTTCGTTGTAAAATCGAGCACAAACGTGCCGGACTGCGCCTTCCCGGGATAGGTACGGTTCAGGCGCGACAGCGTCTGTACACATTCCACGCCGCCCAGCTTTTTTATCCACGTACATGGCGCACAGCTTGGGCTGGTCAAAACCGGTCTGGAATTTGTTGGCCACCAGCATCACCCTCGGTAGTCGTCGGTATCAAACGCTGCTATCCCGGCCTTTCAGGCTGGGTTCATATTGATCTCGGTGAACTTCTGGTTAAGCAGCGCAAGGCTGTTGTGGTCATCTGCATGGAATTCCACTTCCCCGGAGAACGCCACCATCGCGCTGATCCTGTCGTACTTTTGCTCTGCAATGTATTTATCGAATGCCAGCTTATAGCGCACCGCCGCTTTACGCGAACTGGTCACCACCATCGCTTTGGCACGGCCGGACAGTAAGTGCATCACATGCTTGCGGAGAACTCAACAATCACCTTCACCTTCGCGACACGTTATGATCGTGCAGCGATACCCACTGGTTGAGTTTGATCTTGGCTTTTTTGCTGTCCACTTCCCGGTCAGGATCGTCCAGCTTTTGCAGCAGCTTATACGCCACTTTGTAGTTGGTAGTTCTTCAGCACATCAAGAATAAAGCCCTCTTCGATGGCCTGACGCATGGAGTAAACGTGGAACGCTTCCGGTTTGTTCGTTTTAGACGCGTTCCTGCGGATTAGGACGACGGCCAAAAGAGCTCCAGTGTTTTAGCTTTCGGCGTGGCGGTAAAGGCGTAATAGTTGAGGTTGTTGCTGCCTTTACGCGCGCGGCGACGGTGGCATCCAGAATATCTTCTGAAGACATCTCCACGTCGTCATCCGTTTCTTCGGTCATCAGCACTTCTTTCAACTGACGTGCCGTAGAACCACTCTGTGAGGAGTGCGCTTCATCGGCAATCACCGCATATTTACGCTGCTTGAGGCTGACGCTGTTTTCAATCGCCTTCAGGACAAACGGGAAGGTCTGAATGGTGACAATAATAATCGGCTGCGAGTTTTCCAGCGCGCTGGCCAGCTTCTCCGATTTCGAACCGTCGCCTTCTTTGGTATTGATACGCCCGACCACGCCATCCTGATGTTCAGAGCTGATGGATGGTGTCCTGCAGTTGATCGTCGAGCACGGTACGGTCCGTCACCACAATCACCGAGTGGAACTGCTTCTCGCCATTTTCATCATACAGGCGGGAAGCTGATGGGCCGTCCGACGGTAAGTTCGATTGCCCCGACCCGCACTGTGCTGAATCAATTGTTGTGCCGGTCCCTTCCACCGTGGCGGCGGTGATCAGTTTGTTCACCACATCCCACTGGTGATAGCGCGGAAAATCAGGCTCTCGCTTTATACTTCAGGCCAATGGCATTTTCTTTTTCATCTATTTGCAGATGCACAAAACTGGCGAGAATTTTCCAGTGATTGTCCGGCAGCAGCACCTCATTCCACAGGTAGCTGGTGGCGTAGTCGTTGGCATCTTCCGGGATGTCGTTCCCCGCGCCGCCGTCATGAGTTCCTTTGTTAAACGGCAGGAAGAAGGTTTTATCGCCATCGAGTTTGGTCGCCATAAATACTTCGTACTGGCTGACGGCAAAGTGCGCAGTGCACCGCGTTTAAAGGTTAGTAGCGGCTCCGGTTTATTGGCTTTTGGGTCCTTCGGCAAACGCGTTTTCTTATATTGCGTGATGGCGTTCTGCACTGCCTGTTTAAATTCAGACTTCCAGTTCGAGGGTCGCTATCGGTAGGCCATTGACGAACAACACCAGTCGATACGCCACTTCTTCGCTTTTACACCCCGTTTCTTCGAATGCGGAGTTCGACGCATGTGGGCTGTAAACCAGCTCCGGTACAATGCGGCAGATATTCTGTTTGTAGCGCGTCAGGGTTTCCGGAGTTGAGGTTATGTTCCGGCTTAAACTGGCACAGGGAGAAACGCGCATTATGGCTTTTGATACCATGACGTAGCACGCCGAGCGTGCCGTAAGTGCGAGACAAAACATCGGTGGCGTTGATATCCGCTTTTTTCAGTTGAGCCACCAGCGCATCGAGGAAATGACGCTCGGTATCGGTAGGATAAATTTTGGCAAACTTCTCCCACTCCTGCGGCTGCGTGGTTTGCACAAAGGTCAGCGCATCCTGTGAGTACAGCGCACGTTCGCGATCGTAGCCGTTATTTTTGCCACGAACCCAGCCTCGGTCGATCATCTGAGCGATCATTTCATCCTCGGAAAATCAACTCCTTGGTGCTATCCATGCTCATGCGGTGGCCTCCTGTGGCTCCTCAACGTCCTGCGTCTCAGGGGCAACCCAGCCAATCGCGGACGTCAATTTTTCCGGTGACGGCGGCGGAGATCAGGGCAGTGCGGCGTTCCTCGGAGAATTTGAATAGTTTGCTCAACCATTTCTTGAGTTATTTGTATTTTGTCTATCTTTTCCAGTGCTTTTTTGCTAGATAAACCTGATCATCAAAAGGAATATCTCTCACGTAAAAATTACTAATTTGCTCTGGACTAATATGCGGCACACTAACACCAGTCAAGTCTATTTCAGCATATTCTCTGAATTCATTGCTACTAAGGCATAATTTAATAAATGGTTGATATGATTTAATATTTGACCTAATCCTTGCAACTCGCTGCAATAAGAGGCAAGGTAAATCCTGCTCTTTAATTTCTGGGAAACCCTTGCTCCAGAACTAATCCATGGGCGATCCATACCAAAAACAATATCGCCAGCCACTAATAAATATTCATTGAGCCTTTCGAGTGCGCTAACGTCCCAATATACAACGTCATCCCATTTTATGCTATCAACACCGACATTAACCCCTCGTAAAAGAGCAATACTATTATCAGGTGAAAATTTGAATTTTGCACTTGGGAATGGATAGCCAGTTTGAATGTTAACTAAATTCTTTAGCTTAGTTTTCCTCTCATTGCTTCGTATATTAACGACATTTGAGATCACTGCCTGACATTTTTCTTTCCAGCAGTTCAATCAGTTGTTGTTGCTTCTCGATCAGATTATCGATTTTTTGCGGTTTCGTGATCGAGGAAGCTCACGATTCGATCTTGTTCTGTTCGTGGTGGTAATGGTATTTCCAAAACTATTTAAATTAGAGGTCGTAAGTTGGTTTATTGTTGCAGTTAAAAAATGAACCGGACTGGTATTCAAATAATGCAGACGCGAACACATGAGATAAATAATTGTTATATCTACTGCGAAATATTGACATGAAAGCGCCGAAGGTCATCCCTTCAGCATCTTTAGTTATTTTTGCATTTTTTCCCAATTAGTGCTCGACTACCATTTCTAGCACAAATAAGAATATCATCTTCCTTTACCTTCAAATGTAATAGAATTGATTTTCTGACATAAACGTTATCTAAAAATTCTAATTTACCATTTTGAACATTAGATGAACGTAAGACCAGAGTACCTTCGCCTTCGTCAACAACATCATCTGGGGAATACGTTAAACCTATAATTGCGACCTAAGTATTTTAATTTTTTAACTTCCCAATGATCAGGGATCTCCGTTAGCCATCCAAGCCCTGTAGTTTTATACTCCGGATACGCCTTATATTTCGCCATCAGGAATGTACCTCCTGCAGCAGCTTCATAATCTCGGCGCTGACCGCATCCGAGGTCGGCATCAATTTCTTCGAGCGGGCGCGGCGGCTGATAGACGTAGAAATGACGGTTAAACGGAATCTCGTAACCGACAATCCCCACTTCGTTATCTTTCGCGTCGCGCTTATCGGCGTTGATCCACGCGTCAGCCACATGCGGCAGTACCTCCGCTTTGGAAGTAGTTTTCAATCAGGTCGCTGGTGGAGACAGCCGGGTTCAGCGGCACATTTTCGTTATCGCGCAGCTCCGTCTTGTTCAAACTCAACCACTTTGCCTTTGTATTCAAACGCACCGTACAGCGGCTGAGAGGCTTCTTTCAGTACCTTCTTCACCACCGGCTCGGCATCCGGGTTTTTCGTGGTGATAGCGTCGATAAACTGCTTGTTTTCTTTCGCATCCAGCTTCACGCCAGCCGTTTTGATGGCCCCTTTCAGGGTTAGCTGGAACTGGTTGAAGTCATTGCTCACCCGCGTTTTGCCACCCGCCTGCATACCCAGAGCCGTCTGAATCTGCTGCGCTTTTTCCAGCAACGTGCGCAGCGCCAGCCACAGTTTGCTGTCGAGGCAGGTCCTTAATTTGCTTCTCTTTCAGCTCTGCAAATTCAGCTTTGATGATGGCGCGCGCTTCTGCTTCCAGCCCGGAGAAATCACCGTAGTTTTCCTCTTGCCACTGGGCCGCGAACTCTTCATACAGGCGTTCCATCGGCGTATTAAACGGCTTCGGCGCAAAGCGCAGAGTCGCAATCGCCTCATCCGTCACTTGAGCGGATAAACGCAGCGGGCGCTCAATGGTCAGGCGGCGATAGCCAAAGTCGGTGCTGTTAAAGATTTTGCTGGCGAAGGTTTTCGGCGCTTCGGTTTTAGTGGTGGCAGACTGGCGACCACGGTTGGATTTTTGCTCGGCGGATTTTTCCAGACCCAGTTCTTCTAGGGTTATGGCATCCACCACCTCAAAGTCACCGAAGGTCTGCGTGATCAGCTTGATATCGTCATCGCCCATCAGGTTACGCTTGGAACCCAGTGATTTACGCATTTTGCCACACAGGTTGGTGCCATCAATCAGCTGTACTTTGCCTTTACGCTCAGGCGCTTTCTTGTTGGAGAGGATCCAGACGTAGGTGGCAATGCCGGTGTTGTAGAACATATCGGTTGGCAGTGCGACGATACCTTCCAGCAAATCGGCTTCCAGAATATAGCGACGGATTTCGCTCTCACCGCTGCCCGCACCACCGGTAAACAGTGGGGAACCGTTAAGGATAATCCCGATACGTCCACCGTTATTGACGCTGCCATCCACATTGTGGGTGTCGCGCATTTTGCTGATCAGGTGCAGCAGGAACAGCAGCGAACCGTCAGAGACGCGCGGCAGGCCCGGGCCAAATCGACCGTTAAATCCTTTCTGCGTGTGCTCGTCGTTAATCTCACCCTCAATCTTCTTCCAGTCCACGCCAAACGGTGGGTTGGACAGCATGTAGTCAAACTGGTCCAGCGGCAACTGGTCGTTAGAAAGGGTGTTACCCAGCTTAATGCGACTGACGTCCTGACCTTTGATCAGCATGTCGGCTTTACAGATAGCGTAGGATTCCGGGTTCAGCTCCTGACCGAAGGCACGCATAACCGCGTTAGGGTTCAGTTCGTGCACATATTCCATACCCGCAGAGAGGAAGCCGCCCGTCCCGGCCGTCGGGTCATAAATGGTGCGGATGATACCGTCCTGCGTCAGGGCTTCATCATCTTCCATAAACACCAGTGAGGTGGTTAAACGAACGATATCGCGTGGGGTGAAGTGTTCACCGGCTGTCTCGTTAGAACTTTCCGCAAAGCGGCGGATAAGCTCTTCAAACACGAGGCCCATTTCATAGTTGGAAATCGCTTTCGGGCTCAGGTCGGTGGTGGCGAATTTCTTTACCACTTTGAACAGCAGGTTGGCGTCTTCCAGCAGGCTGACAAACTCACTGAATTTGAAGTGTTCGAAGATTTCACGCGCGTCCGGTGAAAACGCCTGCACGTAGCTTTCCGAGGGTTGGATTTGATGTCGTTCTGCCCCATCTTGCCAAGATCCATCTTCGAGGTATTGAAGAAGGAAAGCTTGCTGGTACGCAGCAAATATTTCTCCTTGGCATCTTCCGGCAATGGGCTGGTTTTTAATTCATCATATTTCGCCACAACCGCTTCTTTAGTGTCCGCTAACACACACTCGAGGCGACGCAGCAGTGTCAAGGGAAGGATCACTCGCCCGTACTGGAGACTGTTTAAAAATCACCGCGCAGCAGATCAGCCACCGACCAGATAAACGCAGCCGTTTGAGAGAAGTTATTGTTAGTCATGAAGCCCTCTGAAGAGATCGCAGCCCTCGGAGCCAAAATGCTCAGGCAAAAATTCAGTTTTGGAATGCAATGCGCAAAATAATACCTGCTACAGGGACTATCGCAACCGATATGGGACAAAGAAATGCTCAGTCTCAGGAGGTCAATGCAATATTATCAACGGCTCGGAAGTGTCTAGATTATCCGTGGCGATTCAAAATGATACTGCATCACTACGGATAATCTAGACACTTTAGGGCTTTTTTGGACTGACCCCGCCCCGGAAGACAACCCTACCTTGGTGTTTATAAAGTCAGATCACGGCACAGGGCTGCTGTTGCAGCCCTGACAACCTTAGACTTCAATCGATTCAGAGATCTCTAACGCATCATCGACTTCAATGCCCTGTGAGTTCAACGGGTCGATGCAACGCTATCCTTAATCAAGGGGACGTTGCCATGAAACGAAGAACGCGCATTTACTACACGCCAGAACAGAAAGCGATTATCTGGGACGGATTGCCTGTGGCTGGGGATTATAGAAAAGCAGCTCAGAAGTTATCGCGGCCCGAGGGCTGCTCTGATTTTACCTGCCCATCACATGGTGAGTAGAACTATAATGAATATGTTTGCACGAAATGAATTACTGCTAATATGAACGTGACGAATACAGTAATAAATATCACTAATAACGCTTTATTTATTATAAGTTGAGTGTTCACAATGTCTTTTAAAAGCTTTTTTGCAAGTCTGTCAACCTGGAGCTGGTATGTATGCTTTTTGGTATCGCAGCACCAATAGTTTGTATTATTTTGATTTTTTTTACGTTTAGGGGCAACTCGACCAGCATCCGCGCAGCGACAATGTATCTGAAGCGCGATAAATGGCCGGGAGCTCCACAAATCCAGAGTTGAAGCATGGCAACAGACCAACACCATGTATGGAAATGACTACTTTTCGACATTTTCTTCCATCTGGATGGTGTGCCGGATCTTTACTCGGCTAAGGCCCTGATTATGCCTTCGCAAATGCATCTGTTGCAAAAGGATTACCTATTATTGTGAAAAAAGGGAAAAATAACCGCATCGCTGTAATGCAAATTGGGGAATAGTGAAGTAGTGGCAAATATTGCAATGTGGCTTCTCATTTCACTCTCCATAGCGATAGCGATCCTTGTTATTGTTGCTATTAGTAATACTGTCGTTTCTGAGCGTGAGAATGACGAAATAAAAAAAGCAGGGTAGCGAGGTTTTGGCGCTTATCACGCATGTCGAGCAAGATAAAAACCAAAATGTTGAAGGGTGTCTTTCATTGCGTTTAACCATTCAGTTTATGGTTAATGAGAAGGAAATTAATGCAAAAAGATATTATCGTCAAAAGCTTGAATGCAGATGCATATCGGGCCGGAAAAGAGTCACTATCCGTTACAGTGCGTATAATCCGGAGAAAATAGTTATCCTCGGGGATGTCAAAAACTAGAACAGCGCCACACTCCGCTCAAAGTGGGAAATATATCGGAGTTCTGTTACTGAGTGGCGCTGGGATTTTGGCAAGAAAATGGTTAATTCACTCCTACTTAAAACTCGAACGGGTGAGAGTCAGGGTGTAGTTCTCGGATCTCTGAAAATGACGAAGTAGGGCGAAGATTCTCCATCACGCTCCCACTGTTCTGTTGGTCCCTCTTGCTTCACTCTGATATACCCCATAGAAGAGAGATAATCTCTGAGTGCTCCGATGCTGGCATTGGGTTGGTAAATGATGCTGCTGTCATTTGGTTGCGTACCCTCCTCGGGCCTTGAAGGCGAAGTGGTAATTTTCTGTAAGCTTCGGGGCATTACGTATCTCACGATCTGTATAGAGATAGTATGCCCAGAGTTGATCGGGTATAGCCTTCATGACGCTCAGCGACTTTCTGCATACTGCAGTCAATCAATATAAATCCTGTGATGATAACTAGAATGACTGCCGCGGTTCTTTTCATTATTTTCATCGTCCAGTTACTCAATCGCAGCTAGTATGCCAGCAATTTTGTTAAGTGGGCGAGCGATAACATCAGGTGCTGATTTACCAGTATTTGGAAGGATCTAATATTTCTTTACGAGTGCTCAAATTAATTACCTCACATATCCTTGTGCAGAGAATCGGTTTATTTTTACTTAAGCGACGCAGTAAGTAAATTAACCTGTATTCAATGCAGGATTTTTCAGATTTTTATGGTGAGGTTATATATCAGTGATAAATGAATGTTTAACATTCAGGCGTGTTAATCAATGAAAAATCGTCCTCCTTTTTGTTGCTACCCATTCATTCATCTGGCTTTTTTGCTACCAATCACGATATAACAAATATCTATGGATGTTTAGATGTCTACACGTTTAGAAGGGTGATATGCAGACGCAACAGGAACCGGAAAAGTGCAGCTTAAGCGGACGATGAAAACCCGCCATCTGATCATGCTGTCGCTCGGCGGCGTGATTGGTACCGGGCTGTTTTTCAACACCGGTTATATCATTTCGACCACCGGGGCGGCGGGAACGCTGCTCGCTTACCTGATTGGCGCACTGGTGGTCTGGCTGGTGATGCAGTGTCTGGGCGAACTCTCCGTTGCCATGCCGGAAACCGGCGCGTTTCACGTTTATGCCAGCCGTTACCTTGGCCCGGCGACCGGCTACACCGTCGCGTGGCTCTACTGGCTGACTGGACGGTGGCGCTTTACCGCTGCCGGGTTCTGCATGCAGTACTGGTTCCCGCAGGTGCCGGTATGGGTATGGTGCGTGGTGTTCTGTGCGGTCATTTTGGCCTGAATGTGATTTCCACCCGCTTTTTTGCCGAAGGTGAGTTCTGGTTCTCGCTGGTGAAAGTGATCACCATCATCGTCTTTATTGTGCTGGGCGGCGCGGCGATCTTTGGCTTTATCCCCATGCAGGATGGCTCTCCCGCGCCGGGATTATCGAACATTACGGTGGAAGGGTGGTTGCCGCACGGTGCGCTGCCGATCCTGATGACCATGGTCGCCGTTAACTTTGCGTTCTCTGGCACGGAACTGATTGGCATTGCGGCGGGGGAAACGGAAAACCCGCATAAACGATCGGTTGCCATTCGCAGCACCATTGCGCGGCTGGTGATCTTCTTTATTGGTACCGTGTGCGTGCTGGCGGCGCTAATCCCGATGCAGCAGGCCGGGGTGGAGAAAAAGCCCGTTCGTGCTGGTGTTCGAAAAGGTGGGCATCCCGTATGCGGCGGATATCTTCAATTTCGTTATCCTGACGGCGATCCTCTCGGCGGCGAACTCGGGGCTGTATGCCTCCGGTCGTATGCTCTGGTCGCTGTCGAATGAGAACACGCTGCCGCGTTGCTTTGCCCGCGTCACGAAAAACGGTGTTCCGCTGACGGCATTGTCCGTGTCGATGCTCGGGGGTGTGCTGGCACTCTTCTCCAGCGTCGTCGCGCCCGACACGGTGTTCGTTGCGCTGTCGGCGATCTCCGGTTTTGCGGTGGTGGCGGTGTGGATCAGCATCTGCGCCGCGCATTTTATGTTCCGCCGTCGCCATCTTCAGGCCGGGAAACCGCTGAGTGACTTGCAGTACCGCGCGCCCTCGGTATCCGCTGGTGCCGGTGCTGGGTTTTGTGCTGTGCACCGGTCGCCTGCATCGGGCTGGCGTTTGATCCCAGCCAGAGAATTGCCCTCTATTGCGGGCTGCCGTTTGTCGCCCTGTGTTATGGTGCGTACTATCTGACCCGAACCCTGAAAACGCAGGAGCCTGAACATGTCGCAGAATAATCCGCTGAGCCACATCCTCGAAAAACAGCCGTTTATCGTGCTGGATGGGGCCATGGCAACGGAGCTGGAAGCGCGCGGATGCAACCTCGCCGATAGCCTGTGGTCCGCCAAAGTGCTGATGGAAAACCCGGCGCTGATCCGCGAAGTGCATCTCGATTATTTTCGTGCCGGGGCGCAGGTGGCGATTACCGCCAGCTACCGAGGCCACACCCGCCGGCTTTGCTGCCCGTGGGCTGGATGAGGCGCAGTCGCTGGCGCTGATTGGTAGAGCGTGGAGCTGGCGCGTAAGGCGCGAGGCGTTCCTCGCTGAAAAAAACAACGCGGGCACGTTGCTGGTGGCCGGTTCCGTGGGGCCTTATGGCGCGTATCTGGCGGATGGTTCGGAATACCGTGGCGACTATGTGCGCAGCCATGAGGAGTTTATCGCCTTTCATCGCCCGAGGGTGCAGGCGCTACTGGATGCCGGTGCCGATCTGCTGGCTTGCGAAACGCTGCCGTCTTTTGCCGAAAGTAAAGCGCTGGCGGATTTGCTGAGCGAGTATCCCCGCGCACGCGCACTGGTTCTCGTTTACCCTGCGCGACAGCGAGCATTTAAGCGACGGTACGCCACTGCGCGAGGTGGTTAGCGTGCTGGTGGCCTATCCGCAGATTGTGGCGCTGGGCATCAACTGTATTGCGCTGAAAGAGACCACTCCCGCGTTGAAACACCTGCAAAGCCTGACCGCGCTGCCGCTGGTGGTTTATCCCAACTCTGGCGAGCACTACGATGCCGTCACTAAAACGTGGTGCAGCCACGGTGACGCGAGTGAAACGCTGGCGGGCTATTTGCCGCAATGGCTGGAGGCGGGCGCGAAGCTTATCGGCGGATGCTGCCGGACCACGCCAAAAGATATCGCTGCGTTGAAAGCGTTGTTCTAATTCAAAGAGTAAGGTGTTCATAGTGTGCATTCAATCAACCCGGCGTGAATGATAAAACTGAGCATGCCAACTTCTGGGCTTTACCATGAAAAACTGTTTGTTGCGCTGCTGACGGTACTGTCGTTCAGCGCTGTTGCCGCTGACGCACAACGCCCTGATGCTGCGAGCCGTACTTATGCGCAAAATTATAAAGACGCTGCGTTAGCTCTTTGTGTCGCAAAAGCGTATGCCAGTGAACCGGGAGCCAGTAAAGATGCCGCTGCCAGCGCCAGTGGTCTGGACAACTGGAGCGAATACGATGCGGAAAAAGGTGCGGGTAAGATGGGCGAGTTGGTTGATAAATATCTGGCCCGTGAATATCACTCCCATCAGGGGGAACGACGTAAAACTGAACCTGATGAAATGCATCGACATGTATCACAGCGCCGGGCTTGAGCAGCAGTGGATTATGTTCCGCATCCTAAGCGGAGCTGGATGCAGGACAACCCGCAGTAACGCTTATCTCTCAACAACATAAAGCCGCTTTGCTGCGGCTTTATTTACCCGCCACTTCCCGTCATTTTCCCTGCACAGATCTCTTATACAGTAGCGCTATCTGTGATGAGGGGAAGAAGCGATGAAGCTCGTAAAATTAGCGGAAACCTGGATCGATCCGACTGTTCGCCTGCGCGAATGCAGGATCGGCCAGCAGTGCGAAGTGCTCGCCAATAGCCTGATGGAATACAGCTCGCTGGGAGATTTCTCCTACCCGGGGGAGTACTGCACCGTTGCCGACGCGGAGATCAGTAAATTCACGGCAATTGCCAACAACGTACGTATTGGCGCGCCGAATCACCCGATGGAACGCCCCTCACAGCACCGCATTACCTATTGCCCGGAATACTACTCCGCCAGTGCCACGCGCGATCATGACTTTTGCCCGCCGTCGCGGCGATAGCGTCATCATTGGCAACGATGTGTGGATCGGCCATGCGGCGATCGTGTTGCCCGGTGTCACTGTGGGGGATGGGGCCGTTATTGCTGCGGGTGCGGTAGTGAGCAAAGATGTCGCGCCGTACACCATTGTCGGCGGCGTACCAGCGAAAACCATCCGTTTGCGATTTTCCCCACAGATTGCCCGTCAGTTGCAGCAAATCGCACAGGTGGGACTGGCCGCTCGAGACCATCATCGAGCGGCTGGCGGATTTTCAGGATGAGCACATTGAGGTGTTTTGCGAAAAGTGGGGGAGCCATTAGTTAACGCGGTTGTGGGTAGAAGGCAACCAGTGCACCAACTATTGCCTCACCGCAGGTGAAAGACGGCTGACCATTGTACTATGCCGGTTATGGGCCGAGATGTATCGAGAGGACGGCGAGCGTATCGGGTAGATCCGGTCGGATCCTACACCGCTCAGCATAGTGCCGAGTATAAAGTGCGGTGCAAGCGGAGCCAAGTGAACAGGATGGCAGCCACAGCCCGAGTTCGGCACTGGCGATCCCGATCCCGCCATCAGCACCGGCGCTGGCGTCATATTCAGTTAGCCGTGTATACGCATTTGTGGTGTTGGGATCGTCCGGATAATTGTTTTCCGCTGCACAAGCAATAGCGTAAATAAAGTCGTTTACGCCTTTCAGGAAATCAACGTTAGATTTGTTCATGTGCCTTCCACGTTGAGGCCAGCCTCTGGAGCTACTGACGCGTTACGTTAATCGATTACAAAAGAGACCAAATCATGTTACCTCCCGCAGTCAGTGCAATCAATCAGGGTAAGACGAGATAACTTACTATTTTGTATGAATTAAATGGTAAGAGGCCGTTGTTATGAATGTTCTGGTTTTTGTTATCGGCAGCAGAGATGACAGGATGCGTCAGTTACGTTGTTTTTGTTCCAACTTAACATAATTTTCTGGTGTAATAAGTTATTCTTAAGGTGATAATTTCAATTTATTACTATAACTGAACTAATCATTTATCAACGTTACTTATTTTTGAAAATATATATCGTATATTTTATGGGTGTGGCTAAATTTATTAGATTTTTAATTGTTCATTAAAAATGATATTGGTGGGCCATTTGCTACTTGTTATCCCTGTGCAGCAGGTTATGATTTGTGAGAAGAATCTGATTGCCTAAAGGATCAGGCGGTCTGGCGCTGTAGAGCACGGGATTATGGATGCTTATTCCTTTTGCTTGCGTCACCTCTCTCCAGAATTCAAATACTGCATGTCAGTTTATTGTTGCGCTATAACACCTTGTTATTAGCGCCTGTGGATAGCTATCAGAAAAATAATCTGTTGTTGACTCCGGGATGAAAAATGGAATGGCTTAACTCGTTTTTAACTACATTGACCTCCGTACAGCCTGAAAAGGTTCCGCTGGTGGTTATTATTGTCGTTGCTGTCGCACTGGCATTTTCGCTTCTTTGTATGTTTATCGAGCAATTAAAATTGTCAGTAAACTGGAAGAAACAGTCAGTGATCATTTCCAGGCTGGAAGAAAGATTCGACGGCAGTAAAGCTACAGAAGCTAAGCGAGTTATTTACCGGGACACCACTAGCGCACTCGGAGTGAGTTTGCTGAGTCACTCCATCAACAAAAACGCTTGTCGATGGCGAACAGAAATTAAAAGACGTTCGGGCGACGGCTCCAGCCGCAGCATTTTTACTGAGCAGCAATTAATTGATATTCCGCTTAATACCGAGTTTTTAAGCACCTGCCGAGGGATCCTGACGGGGGTCGGCATTATCGGTACATTTTATGGGTTGATGATCGGTTTAAATCATTTCGTAGCACGCCCGAGCAAGTTACCAGCAGTGTGGCTTCGCTCTTGCGGGATGTGCTGTACGCTTTTAGGGTCGTTTACCGCCATCGCGGCGTCAATCTTCGTTACGTGGCTGGAAAAGCTGTCAATAGCGAAGTGTTATAAATATCTTGAACAGTTTACTGCCGCTGTTGATCAGCTATTTGGAAACCGGTGTGGGGAAGAATACCTTGCTGAACTGGGTGAAATCGAGCAACGAAAGTGCCACCCGAGGCCAAACAGCTTAAAGACAGCACGGTGACCGATCTCCGCGATATGCTTCAGAACTGGTCGCAAGCCGAGGGTCGCTGAAAATGAAAAGCTAGCGCACACCTTATCTTCCACCTACCGCGATACTGGCCAGCAGTTTGCCGAGCAGGTGAGTGGAGCCATCGAAAATAGCCTGAAGTCACCGTTAGATAAAATTGCCGGTGCGGTACAAACCGCCAGCGGCGATCAGTCAGGTCAGGTACAGAATATGCTTCAGGATGTCCTGACGGCATTTATGTCCAAACTCGACAATACCTTTGGCAAGCAGTTCGAAAATATGCACCAGATGATGGGGCAATCTGTTGGTGCAATTGAGGCAATGCAATCGGGTTTTGCCGGTTTGTTGCAGGATATGCGTAGTGCCAGCGAGGACACCCGCCGGGCAGTGCTGAGTTGATGTCGCAGTTGCTCCAGTGAGGATGAAATCCGGACAGGTTGCAATGCAGGCAGGGATGAACGATATGCTGGCCAGCCTGCAATCGTCGGTCGCCAGAATTGGTGCCGAAGGTGAAGGCGCGGGTGAACGGATGGCGCAGCAGCTGGAAAAATGTTTGCCGATAGCGAAGCGCGTGAAAAAAGCGATGGCTGAACAGATGAAAGCGTTTATCGACTCTATCCAGCAAACGTCCCAGCAAGGCCAAAGTGAAACCATGAAGCAAATGGCGTCGTCCGTTGAGGCGCTGGGCGAGAAACTGGGGTCACTGTTTACGCAGCGAGCAGGGACAACAGCTGGCCAGTCATCAACAGGATACTCAGACATCTCTCCATCAGGAAACGCAGCAGATCATTGCTGGTTTCGACGAACGGAGTCCGCTCGCTGCTGAATGCATTGAATGAACAGCAGGGTGCGACGGAAAGCACGTTGCGCAAACTGGCAGAACAGACTTCCGCACATTTACAGGATATGCACACCGGGGCCGATAAAATGCGCACGGCTGCCGAGCGTTTTGAAATGGCAGGACAAAGTTAAAGCAAATCTTCTCACCGCTGATGTGCTTACTAAAGCGCAAGGTACAGGCAATACGTTGAGCTAGAGATTATCGAAACAACCGTGAGGCGGTAGCAAAATCAATCACATTGCTGGAAGGCATCATTGCCAATGCCCAGTCTGAGCTGGAATCACGTAGCCAATTCCTGGAAAGAGCTGGAAACAGCACAATGAAGGGCTGCATGATTATAACCGCGAAGCAAAGAGTTCCTCGAAAATGCAGGACAAGTGTTGGCTAATGGGTTCAATCAGTTCTCAGACGGCATGAAAACGAGTCTCGACACCACGTTAGGGGCGCTGGATGCTAACTGGACAGCGCTGTTAAACGCACGGGAAGCGGTATTGATGAGCTTGGTGAAAGTATTGAAACCCTTGAAGAAGTGCTTTCTAAAGTGCCAGCGTAAGGGGAGTCTGAATCATGTTCGGTCAAACATTTCGTATTAAGCCCCGGCGTTCGGATGAGGCAGAGAAACCCTTCTGGATTTCCTATGCTGACCTGATGACGGCCATGATGGTGCTGTTTCTGGTCGTTATGGTGGCTTCATTAAGCTCGGTAACACAGCGGATCCAGCGGGTAGAGCAAGGTGAGAAATTGCGTGGACAAGATATTACCCGTCTGTGTGAGCGTTTAGAGCTGCACGCCCGCAACCTCAATAAAACCATCGTTGTTGATTGTCGATAACCGCATCAGCTTTGGTGAAGCGGGCCGCTTCGACCACAACCGCTTTTTCCTCAATGCTGACGGGCAGAAAGCGCTACAGGATGTTGTACCGCTGGTGCTGGAAGCAGCGAACAGTGAGGAAGGACAAAAGTGGTTCAAACAGATTGTCATTGAAGGCTTTACCGATACTGATGGCTCCTATCTGTATAACTTGCATCTTTCGTTGCAGCGCTCAGAATGGGTGATGTAGTCTACTGGACAGCCGTAGCCGCTTGCAGCAGCAGATAACGCCCTGCAGCAGGAGCAGATCCGTAAGCTCTTCCTTGCGGGCGGTGTTTCGTTTAACAACGCTAAAGAGAGTAAAGAGGCCAGCCGTCGCGTTGAGTTACGTATGCAGTTCTTTGGTCTGAAAGATGAACATGATAAGGCTGCAGTCGATGTGGATAGTGCGGCCGGGCTTACAACCGAAAGATGTCAGTTGGAGATGCCGTTATGATCTCCGCTTTATCCCGCCTGTCATCGGAGATTGCTACCACCGTCAAGCGGCATATTGATACGGAAGCAACCGCTTTTGGCGATTTCCCTAAGCTCAAGGCTGCAGAGCAGTATCTGTCTGTCAAAATGGACAAAAGCGAACGGACGACAGTTCCTCCGCTGACCAAACGGCTTAAAGCGATCGCAGCACTTCGCCAGTTGAAAGTGCTGACGAGGTACGACTGGCAGTTAATATTTGCGGGCACCGGCTGATAGCGATCCCGATGCGGCATTTCCGGTTCTGCTGGAGGATGATTCACTTTATAACCGGGTTGAACAAGAGATCCAGCAGCGTATTGATAGCAAAAAACTCAAACGCCGCGAGTGGAAGTTTTTATGTAGCAGCTATTTTGGTTATCACGCGAAAAGCCCGACGAGAATAACAATTGGTGTTCGTTACGCGATCAACTTCGCATTGGCTATGGTGTGATTAAAGGTCTGGTGCGTCGAGAAAAACGCTGGATGGCGGTAATAGATGAATATCAGGATCTGTTCACGCCAGATGCCGGGAACTTATTGGCAAATAAAATGAGCGCTGGTGAGCTGGTTGATTTTTTCTGCGCTGGAAACGGTGGCTCAGGTTCCCGATGATAGCTGGCTTTGGTACCGGGCATTTGTCGTACTGTTAGCCAAAATTTTAGGGTGGATGATGAGGCATTCAAAGCGCGTTTGCCTAACTTGCTGGAACTTGCCCGCCAGCGAGAACGATATAAAAACATCATCTTACGTGCATGCTTAATGCAGTATTACCGCTCTTCTTTCAGAAATATTCCTCATCCTCAGCCAAACAGATGGCGCTGGAAAGCTGGGGAAGCCCGTGAATTACGCAGTAAACAAAACCTCTGGCTTACTCATTTTGGAAAGATCCCGATACCAGCGAAAAATTTGCGGCATGGTACGTAGCTGGCTGGCTAAAGAGGATTTAACGCATTTCTTCCAGTTGCTGAAAGGTAAGGGTGATGTTGATCAGGCCCGACTATTTTATTGGCTACGGTTTGCCAATCAGATGGGATTTACTCGGAATTGTCATGGGGCAGGATGCGTGGGAAGATCGTAGTTCAGATTTTGTGGCATTCAGAGATAAAAATAAAGGTCGTTTGAGCCCAGCTTATCGGTGGCAGAAGCTGGGACAATGCCATGATTATGCAAATTGGTGATTATTTCTTCGTTGAATTTTCGGGCACCGGCAATGCTATGTTTATTTATAGCATTGCAGATAAAGACTTTAAGCCAGAAAGCAAATATCTACATATCAATAATATGCTTAAGAAAAAACGGGCATTGTTGCGAGAATGCTGCATTCATCACCGGTGCGTCGTTTAGATTTGAGATATATTGAAGGATGGATGGCAAAATTTGACGATAAATTGAAAGAGTTGGGCATTAGATATCTGCCGGATGATACTCCTGTAACTGAACTTGTGCCCGAATCAGGTGGTGAAAAATATTAATAGTGATATCGAAAGAGAAAAGGAAATTCAGAAGCTAATAAGCGCCATCAGATGCACTGTTAACGATAAAGAGATAGGTGGTGCTCTGTATATAATTTTGCCAGCATCAAATCCAGTTTTTGAAGCCAAAATTATTACGTCTCGGCTTTACACGCAACGCGGTAATTCACTTATGTTCTGGAGTAAATAATGCTGAAACGCCTGCTCAGTAAGTTTATGGGTAATGATTCATCCTCAGAGGAACGAGTAAGCCACCGTTATCAGGTTGAAGAATCAGGTCTATCTTTTTATTTAACTCGGCTGATGAGGATGCGCTTTGGCCCCTCGGTTGCCTATATGGAGCAGCTTTCAGAAGAAGAGTATGTCGTTGAGTTATCCGATCGCTGGCTGCTTACCTCGGGATGAGTTGTATCGTCTGGCAGCCGACGAGGATCACCACACCAGCCTGCCATTGTTAGGTGTTCCAGAGGTTAAGCCGCTGAAGATTTGTCTGGCAGGTAGTGGAAGCCTGAGTGATGCTGATTTTAGCGTTTATATATGTGACTGGAAGGATAGTAGCACTGGCCGGTCTGTACCGGTTGGAAAGAACGGGGGCGATATTTCACGGGCCTGAGGGCAATTTTACAGACCAAGAGAACTGGCTACTCCTTACTGCTTTGCAGCAATTTCGGGATGAACAGCTGCGCAGAGCGGGAGAAAATACCAATCAGCTTGGCTGGGCGAAAATACGCCGCTTGGCAAAAAAACGCATGCAGAATTAGATAACTACCGGCAAAAACGATTGTGGTTAAACCCGAATCGTTAAGACTCAAGCTACGCAAAGCAACCATTCACAACACACCTGTAATTGAAATTGAACCTTCTTTCGATGACCAACCGACGCAATGGCTCAATAGTTTCGATAACAGTAAGTTAGTGCAGGATCAGTACCGTGTTCTGGGTGAGGATGGATCATCTCCAGCCACGTGATCATCACCCCGGAAGTGAAAGAGGTGCTCTCTTCTGTGCATTCAATAACTGGCAGGCGTGTTGCGGGTGATGATGCCGTCTCTTTTATTCGCAATCCCTACACTTTCATTGGTGAGGATGCGGCTAGTGTTATCCCGCCTGAACAACATGAAAAAGCGTTACAGGATGCGCATATTTTTTCCACCGTTTCTCTGTTACACCTGTGCTTGATGATGAAGCAAAAAGAATCTCGTCCGTATCTCTTGTCTTAGAACCTATTGCTGCCGTGCAACCTGCTATCACTTTTCTCTGACGAAACCCTATGAGTTTGACAATTTATTCCAGGAACTGGCAGTCAAACTGGCGTCGGGCCTGCGGGAATATGGCAAGGTTATGAATTAGAACTGAGCCATTTGACGTTCGAACAACACTACCAATCACTCCTGCATCGTTGGCAGCAGAGATTGCGGGTATCGAATTTGATGAAGTTTTAGATCTGAATAAATGGCGATCGTGTCATTGGTATTGGTGAGTTTGAAAGATTTCCTCTCCTTTTAATAAAGGGCGAAAGTGAAGACTGGTTGCCAGAGACCTTAGGTGAAGCATTACTGGCGAGTGATTTTTTTTGAGGGCTGGGAGCCGCAGAGCCGAGGAACAGTTATCGGACCTTGAAGAACGCATTGAATCTGCGGAGTCCCAACAAGACACAACCGTCTCTATGCCCTCGGAATGAGCAATCATTGCCGATTGATGATGCTAAATCGTTATTGAAAAACTGGCAGAAGAAAATTGAGACTCTGGAGATCGCCACCGATAAATATATCACCGAGCCAGAAAAAGAGCTGTTCTGCAGATTGAGCAAAATATTGAGCATGCAGCTTATATAAAGCAGCGACGCGAGGCATTGTTAAGTGCGAAAGATGCAGAACCTGTATTGCCTGTTTTGCTTAAAGAACATATTCATCTTCGTGAACATCAACGACAGGGCTTAGCATGGTTGCAACAACTGTTTCTTAAATCACCAGAGGAAACGTCAGGCTGTTTATTGGCTGATGACATGGGGTTAGGTAAGACGCTGCAAATACTGGCTTTTATTGTGTGGTATATCGAAAAAAATCCTGATGGTTTACCAACGATGATCGTTGCACCCGTATCATTATTAGATAATTGGGAACGAACTGGATAATTTCTTTCATACCGCAAACCTTGAGGTACTTAAACTTTATGGTAACGCCGTAAAGCGGTGAAGTTCCATAAGGATGAAATCCCCGTAGAACTAAGAGTGCAGGGCATTAAAAATCTGCTGCGTCCGGGCTGGGTTGGTGGTGCAAAAATCGTGTTAACCACTTACGAAACCTTGCGCGATCAAGGAGTTCTCTCGCACGCCAAAAATGGTCAATTATGGTTTGCGATGAAGCTCAAAAATAAAGAATCCAGCAGCATTAATTACTCATGCGGCGAATGCTATTCAGGCGCAGTTTAAAGTGGCCTGCACCGGAACACCTGTTGAAAATACGCTGGTGGATCTCTGGAGTTTGTTTGATTTTGCCCAGCCAGTTTGCTTGGCGCGCTCAATGACTTCGGTAAGCAATATTTACGACCGATTGAAGGCGCTCCTGAAAGAAATAGTCTCGTACTTGAGTCACTACGGCGCATTATCGAAGTACAGACACTGCGACGCACCAAAGAGGATGTAGCAAAAGATTTACCCTCAAAAATTGAGGACACATCTTGTAAGCAACTGCCTATGGCTCCCTTGCAGCGCGATTTGTATGTTTCATCGATTGCCTCTTATCAGAATCGGCAGAAAATGCAGGATGAACTGGATCAGCCCGGGGAATGGGAATGCTTGGTTTATTGCATCGTCTGAAGCTGATTTGCGCACATCCCTACAGTGTAAAGCCGGATAATCGCTTAAGAGCTCATTCACCAAAACTGGAGTGGATGATGTGTAAACTCGAAGACATTGCGAAAAGGGTGATGATAAGGTCATTATATTTACTGAGTTGAGAGATATTCAGCGCGAATTGCAATACGCCATTCACCAGCGATTTGGCTTCAGACCCTACGTAATAAACGGCGATACCAGTACCCGAAGTGAGAGTGCGAACAGCCGTCAAAAGCTTATCGATGTTTTCAGGCGTTGCCCGGATTTGGAATTATTATTCTTTCGACCGTGGCAGTCGGGTTTGGTGTAAATGTGCAAAAGCCAATCATGTTATTCATTTCACCCGTTGCTGGAATCCTGCAAAGAAGATCAAGCGACTGACCGCGCTTATCGTATTGGGCAAACAAAAGATGTGTATGTTTATTATCCAACGATAACGGATGCGAGCATACCCACGTTTGAAGAAACACTGGATGCTCTGCTACAAAAACGGCGGACTCTTGCGCGAGATATGCTTTGTACGAAAGGCGATTTAGTCTCTGAAGACTTTAATCAGCTTCTTCGTTCCTGACTAATTATCAATAAACGCTGCAATGATAGCAAAACGATAAACGCGGAGCGATTTGCGTAGGTAGAAGAGTGAGTTGCTATCCCAATAAATATGATGCAGTCATCTGGATGTGCCAGTTCACTTTTCCGCTTTCTTTTTTCCGGCGATCCGCAGAACATTTTCGCGATGCCATTTCAGGTAAGGTTTAGATTCGTCAGCGAATGGGTTGATTTTAACGGGTAGGTGCAGTTGCGTGACGACTTCCAGCACCCAGTTCATCACTGATTAAGATCTGCCCATCGTCTTCGAACGACATCCAGCCCTGATCGAAAAGCACATCTATATGTGCTGCCAGCATGATTCCATTGTAGGGATCGAGACGCTCCGTTCCTGTACTGCATGCTGACCCCGTGGATTTTATATGACTGGCTCTCAACATCGGCTGAAAAGCGATGCCTGTGATAGGACAAGCGGGGTAATGTATTAAGCAATCTTTTCTGAAATCCCGGCCAAGGCGGGCGGCAACTAATCGCTCTCGTGTGGTTTGGTCGAGATCTTTATCCTTGCGGATTTGTTGCACATCCTGTTGCGCCTGCTCGAATGTGTTTGCCGTTATCCACGACAAAACACGCTGCTCAGCAACTGGTTCAGCAAGCGCATTCATTCTTTCTCCATGACCCGCTGTGAAGCA
This sequence comes from Enterobacter sp. EA-1, assembly GCA_002886105.1. Taxonomy (GTDB): domain Bacteria; phylum Pseudomonadota; class Gammaproteobacteria; order Enterobacterales; family Enterobacteriaceae. The sequence continues at coordinate 4,487,139 of CP025776.1, read as the reverse complement.
GCGGGTAACTCTCTCGGCGTACCATCAGGATTACGCCAACCTCTGCGGGGATTCTCCATCCATGAATCAAAGCGGTCACGGCAGTTTTTAAGGCTGTTGTAAAATTCCTCTGATGATTTACCGGTGCCAAATCGTGTAAAAGAGGGCATATGCTTCGTTCCACTGTTTGACACCAAACAGTGCTGGTGGGTCATCCTGACCATATTTCGACATATACCGAGGCAACTTCCAGCAGCCCCTCTTCTGGCGTACTCATGCAATCCCTCACAGACGGTTATCATTGAACGTTATCGTTACATGAACCATTCGTAATGGGAATGAATTATGGATGAATATTATTGAATTTAATGAAAGGCAGAAAGGTTGGAACACGTCACGTATAGCCGGGGAGGAAAGATTTTGACATTATTGCCGTGCAACATTCCCCATTCCTGAAAATAGATTGAAAAACATTTGCAATAAAGCCGAGGTCTCCCCGGCCTTATCTTATTCAAACCCGGCAAACTCAGTTAAAGCGACGGGTAATATCCGCAACGCGTTGACCGAATTTCACTGCGGTATCGGTCGCCAGAGGCGATTTTGTCGGCACCCGCGTCGGACGGAGACTGCACCAGCAGGCCGACAGAACCACCGAGGTTGTTGATGTCCCTCGGCGAGTTGCGGCCAGCGTGTTAGCGGGCAGCAGGCCGAGGCTGACCCAGATGCCGCCATGCTGTGACGCGAGGGTTTGCAGGTATTGCAGCGAAACCTGTTTGTCACCGTTCAGGCTGGCGCTGTTGCTGAAACCGGCAAACACTTTATCCTGCCGGGCGCGGAGTGAACCAGGGCTTTGGAACTGGCATCGGCAAACTTTTTAAACTGCCACGGCACGCCGCCCATATAGGTCGGGGCACCAAAAATGATCGCCTTCGCGTCATTCAGCGCCTGCCAGTCGCTCTCCTGAATATCGCCATTATTATCCACTGCGATAAGCTGTGCATTCGCGCCTTCGGCCACTTTCTCAGCCACTGCTTTGGTGTGCCCATAACCAGAATAATAAACCACAACAATTGACATATTTTTCTCCTGTTAATGAGAGATAACTAACGCCATTCTTTTTCTTTTATCGGCAGACAGGGCATATTTCCCCGCGCCCAAAAACATAATGCTCAGGCCACCCGAGGAAATAGAGTGCCTCACTTTCCAGACCCCACGCGCCAACGTCGGTCAGGGTAAAGAATTTACCCATGCCCACCAGCAATGTGGCGACCAGAATATTAAATGCATAAATAAATGCCCGGCGGGTAAACAGCCCAATAATAATTAACACCGGAGTGATGATTTCACCCAATAAATACGCCGTAAGCGATAAACCCCGGTAATCCCTTCGCCGCCAGCATACCGGCGATCCAGCCCACGCCATGTTGTACTTTGGCAACGCCGTGGAACAGCATCAGCACGCCAAAGGTCAGGCGCAGCAGCAGCTTGCCGAAATCCGGGTGCGAAGTGAGGTTAATAAATGCCTGATTTAACCGCGTAATCATCCTTTTTCCTTTTTATCCCGTAGGAGAATTTTTGCCATTTCTGGCGCCTTAGTATCAAATAGAAACTTAGGTCTGAGTTATACACACACCCCGCTGCGGTTGCGGAAGAAGGCACCCAAGGTCACTAGGTTTCCTTGAGGAAACCTACTACGAGAATTTGTCGTTATGATTAAGCCGTCCATTCCTTACGATATTTATGATAACCGCTGCCCAACGCGCGACATGCTGTCGCGTCTGGCGGATAAATGGGCGCTGTTAGTGCTGGCGCGCACTGGAGAACGGGCCGATGCGTTTTAACGGCCTGAAACGGGATATCCGGTTGATCACGCAAAAGGTGCTCACCCAGACGCTGCGCAAGCTGGAGCGCGACGGCATTATTGCCCGCGAAGTGTTTTACACCGTGCCGGTATCGGTTGAGTACAGTCTCACACCGCTCGGGCGCACGCTGACGGAAACCGTCTCGGTGCTGGCTCACTGGGTGGAGCACAATATGGATGCCGTACTGGCTGCGCAGGTGGCGTATGACGAGGCCAATGCGCCAGAATAAAGGAACCCACGGTGTAACGTGGGTTCACAACCCTCGCTGTATTTAAGCCCGATCGGCCCGGTGTGCGGGCATCGACGTCAGATAACGAACGGCGCGTTTACGCGCTTCTTCGTTCGCCCACGTTTTGCCGAGGAATCGAGATACTGCGCGAGACCGGATACGGCCTCTTCCCGAGGACTTCAGGTTACCTTCGCTGTCGGTACACCCGAGGCACAATAGTGGTCACTTGGGCCACGGGCATCCGGTGCGGATAGCGGTATTCCGCAGGAGTGGCAGTACTGTTCAGGGTGTGACATGGTGCGCTCCTTGTCTGTGGATTGGAGAATAAATATACAACTCCTGCGGGCAGTGAATTGCTCCGCCGATCAAATAACCGGATTATTTTTATGGTTATAGCCAATGGCTGTTGCCGTACACTTTCCCCTCACCTCGCAAGGAGAACGCAATGACAGAGTACTGGTGGAAGGATCTTCGCGATCGCAACGACAGCTGGCAGGGGCTGGAACTGAGGGTGCGCGCGGGCGATGGTCAGGCGATGGAGATACAGAGTGGGCACAACGGGCGCATGGCGTTGCAGGTGAATGGCGAAACGTTGTTCTGGGCAACGATGCTGAAAGATCACTCGGGTGTCTGGCTGGTGTTTAACGGGGAGCATCCCGCTCAGGCGTTGTTGCTGCCAGCGGTGAGCTCTGCGGAGGTGGAGAACGCGAAACGGGCCGGCGAAGCGAACTGGCAGAGCCACTGGTGCCGTTATTTTGCCCGGCAGTTGATGGAAGCGCCTACGCCGCTGTTACCGCCGAGGACGCTGGTTACTGCGGCCGATGGAGCCGGTAAAGCCGACAGCGCCCTATATCGTCAATAAACCCCTGCCATTTGAGCAGTGGCGCTTTCAGACGCCTGCCAGCAGTGCGCAGATCAGCGTCAACTGGGCGCTTTACAGCGAAGATTTTCCCGATCTGCAAAACCCGGAAAAAAGTCACCTTTGTCGACTGGTGGTGGGGCGGTCATCTGCTGCTTGCCCGCTATCCGGTAGACGCAAAGCAGCGGGCGCGCGTAAAATGGTGGCGCAAGAAGTGCCGTGAGAACGCGCTACCGCCAATTCTGGTGTGGTTTATCGCCGGGCTGGCATCGTTTGTCATCCTTGATGGGCACGATCGCCTGCAAGCGGCAATACTTGAAGGCACGCAACCGCAATTCCTCGTACTCCAGTGAACTGAGCGAGCAGGTCTATACCCCGAATGAAGAGACGAGGGAGCGTGTTTTACACTCGCTGGCTATTCAACAGGAGAAGTGTCAAAAACCGGCGTAAATATTGATGCCATGAACCAGTCGCTGCTGAATTTGTACGATACCCGTTATCTTTATGCGCAAACCCATAGCCGGGCAGTGCTGGGGGACGGGAAAGGCTGGGAACGCGCGGTGACCGCCTATTTGCAGCGCCACCAGCTCGACAACTGTCTGGCGAAGATCCTCGGCGCGGGAGGAATAATGCCATTTGCCATTAAAAATGGTCATTAACGGGGTCAGGTTCGTTTAAAAGGGCGGCAACATTCAAGGATGAAAAGGAATAGCTCATGCGCAATATCAGTAAACCCGCAGCGTTAATTTTTTAGCGTGCTGAAGTGGGGGATATTATTTGTCGTCTCATTGGGTCTCGTGCTGTTTTTTTTGCTTTGGTTGATGCTTTCCAGCCTCGGCGAAACCACGGTGTATACCGAACAAAATTTATGGGATTACCACTCACTGACGCAGGATGCGATTGCGCAAGCCACACGAATCACCGCGAATTATCACTTTGAATTCCACAATGGTGATGGTTACCCATCAACGAATAGCATCATTTTTGAGAATGCCCGTAACGTTGAGGCATTGCGGGACTACTTGAAAAGTATGGGTTACCAGCGGGACCAGAGCCTGATATACGGTGCGGAAGAATGGCACAGACCGGGCGTGCCGGAGGCAAACACGTTTTCGATAGACTATGACCCTAAAACCCGGCAAGCGACGCTCAGTATGACCTTGTGAAGTTGGTAAGTGCTCACTGGAGTAGTAGCGTCTGCATATCATCAACCTTTTCAGTACGATGCAACGTACCCCGCTTCCCTGCGGGGTAACGCGGCGTTTTATTTCACGGCCTGCAGCGCCGTTTTCTCCACGTATGGTTTCATCAGCGTGTCGGCTTCTTTCTGCGCCGCCCCGGCGGCAGCTTCCGGGGTGACTTTCTCGTCGTTCACCACTGCCGCAAGCTGGTTTTCCATCGCTTTACGCACCGCCACCGTTTCATGGGTCGAATACCACGGGTGTGCATACTGCAACTGTTCCAGCGCGATAGCGGCGCGCGGATCCTGCTTCAGGTACGCCTTCATCTCCGGCGTATCGTACGAGGCTTTGCGCGGTGAGAAGTAGCCGGTGAAGCGGCTCCGTGAGCCGTTCACTTCCGGGCTCACCGGGTAGGTCAGGAACTGATAAGCCGCTTTTTTCTGCGCATCGGAAATGCCCTTAAAGCTCACCGGTGGCTGGCGCCGCCGATCGGCACGGCGCGTTGCTCCTGCGCGGGCATCATCGCCACGCCCAGTTCGAAATCCTTGGTGTTCTCACGCATAAAGCCCAGCGCGCCGGTGCTCAGCATTGCCATACCCAGCTTGCCGGAGAAGAACGCGGCGCTGATCTGTTTGGAGTTCAGCACGCCGGACGGCATCACCTTATCTTTGTAGATCATGTCCTGCCAGAAGCGCAGCGCACCGATGGTGGTCGGGGCGTTGTAATACACTTCGCCAGGTAATTCTCGTTGAAGTAGTTGCCGCCGTTGGCGCGAACCAGCGAAGAGAAGATCCAGCCGCCGTAATCGTCGTTGGTGGAGGGCAGCATAATGCCCCACTGGCCTTTGCTCTGGTTGGTCAGTTTTTTGCGTCCTCGAGCAGCTCTTTCCAGTTCTGCGGCGGCTGTTTGATACCCGCCTGATCGAACATTGTTTTGTTGTAATAGAGAATCGGCGTCGAGTTGTGGAACGGAATGGCGTAAGTCACGCCCATCACCTGCGCGTTTTTGTGCATGGCAGGCCAGAACTCATTTTGCAGGAAATCGCCTGCTTTTTTGTCGCCGAATTTGAACAACTCGTCCATCGGCAGGATCTCATCTTTCAGCGCCGGTCGGTGGTGAAGTTGGCGGACATGATCACCAGCGCGGGCGGCTGGCCCGCTTTCTGCGCGGATTCGGCTTTCATTTTAGTGGTGTCATAGTTGCCGGTAAAAAATCCCGCGGACTTCCACCTCTTTTGCGAGTCGTTAAAGGCGTTAATGACCCGCGTCATCTCCATGGTCAGTTTGCCGTCCACCGGGGCGGGAAACATAAAGTCGATTTTTTCCTGCGCCAGCGCGGTACCGCTTATCGCAAGGGTGATGCTGTAAGTAAGCGCTCGCAACGTCTTTGTCAGAGGCTTAGGCATGGTCTCTCTCCTCGGTGTAAGTTAAGCCGCGTTTCGGCATTAAAAGATGACAATCAAGGGGGTGAAAAACCGACGCTGAGTGTGTCCCCTTTGTTGGGAACATCGCCCCGGTGTCGGCGGATATAGCGCAGGTTGCCGATCGGCGTGCTGACGTGAAGCTGATAGTCAGCACCCATCAGCTCCCGCTGGATGACGGTAGCGGGCAAGACTAACTGGCCTTCTTCCGGCGCATCGGTAATGTGCTCCGGGCGGATGCCCAGCCAAACGTCATGTAAATCACGGGCATGCTCGGGAAGCGGCAGACGCTGCTCGCCCAGCAGCACCTCACCGTTTGCACACGGCAGCGACAGCAGGTTCATCGCCGGTGAGCCAATAAACCCGGCGACAAACAGGTTCGCCGGGTGGGCATACAGGTGTTCCGGGCGTAACTTGCTGCACGTGACCACCGTTCATCACCACAATGCGATCGGCCATCGACATCGCTTCCGTCTGATCGTGCGTCACGTAAATGGTGCTGGTCTTTAGCTGCTGGTGCATCGCCATAATGCTGTCGCGCACCTCCGTACGCAGGCGCGCATCGAGGTTGGAAAGCGGTTCATCCATTAAGAACAGCGTCGGATTACGCACGATGGCGCGCGCCATGGCCACGCGCTGACGCTGGCCGCCGGAGAGTTTCGCCGGTTTGCGATCCAACAGGCTGTCGAGCTGGAGCATCTGCGCCACGCGATCCAGTCGTGGCTGCCAGCTGGCTTTCTCTTCGTTGCGCACTTTCATACCGAAGGTGATGTTGTCGCGCACGGAAAGGTGCGGAAACAGTGCGTAGTTCTGGAAAGATCATCGCAAAGTTACGCTCACGGGGTGAACGCGCAGTGATCTCTTCATCGCCCAGCCAGATAGCGCCTTCGCTGACACTTTCCAGCCCGGCGATCAGGCGTAGCAGGGTGCTTTTACCGCAGCCGGAGGGGCCAACCAGTACCACAAACTCACCGTCGTGGATATCCAGCGACAGCGCGCTCAGCGCGGCTTTGCCCTCGAACTGTTTACTGACGTTTTGCAGTTTTAACATGTACTTAGCGCTCATCTACCGGGCAACTGATGTTCTCGTCATACAGCCACGGGCCTGCGTAATGCGACAGAGGATGCTGATAGCTGACCCATTGATCGCCGATCTGGCGGTGCATCAGGCATGAAGCGGGCGACAGATCGTAATACGGGCGGGTATCTTCATGGCAATAGGGCACTGGTGCACAGTCGCCGGAACGGTGGCGATCGTTGCCCTCGGCGGTACTGGGTCAGGGTCAGGCTGTGGTTATGACCGCAGAAAATGCGGACCAGCGCCGGGAAGCGCTCCACCAGTTTCAGCAGCAGATGGCCATTTTCACAGGCGATGCGATCCATCTGCGCGTTGCCCAGCGGCAGCGGCGGGTGGTGCATAAACACCGCGGTGGGTTTGTCGCCGCCCGCGATTAACTGCGCTTCCAGCCAGTTCAGCGTCTCACTGGTCAGCCAGCCTTTTGACTCCCCGGCGAGGCTGGAATCAATAAACAGCAGACGGGTGGCAAAATCATCAATGGCGTAGCGCATATTCTGTGGGTCGGTACCAAGCTGCGGGCACAGCGGGCGCAGGTACTCCAGAAAGTGGGCTTTGTCATCGTGATTACCCGGAATCACAAACAGCGGGTAGTCGAGCCCGCCGAGGATCTGGCGCGCCATGCGGTACTCTTCCGGGCGACCGCAGTTCACGATATCGCCGCTGACGATCACCGCATCCGGGCGTTCGCGCAGGGCATTAAGCTGGCAGACCACGTCGGCATTGCCCGCGTTAATGTCGATAAAGCCATACAGCTTCTCGTTCTGACTGCGAAAATGGGTGTCGGAAATTTGCGCTAAAAACATCACTGCACTCCTTATTTAATGCCGGAGAAGCCAAAGCTCCGGAGAAACTGTTTCTGAAAAGCAATAAACGCCACCATCAGCGGCAGGCAGACCATTAACGTTCCGGCGCTGATCATGCCCCACTGACCGCCGGACTCGGCGCCCATGGCGAAAGAGACCAGCCCTACCGTCAGCACTTGTTTGTCCGGATCGTTGAGCATCATTAGCGGCCATAAATACTCGTTCCAGTGGTAGGTAATGCTGACGGTGGCAAAAGCCAGCACCGACGGCCACGACATGGGCAACATCACGCGGAACAGCACCTGCCACCAGCGACATCCCTCCATCAGCGCCGCTTCTTCCAATCTCTTTCGGGATAGCGAGAAACGCCCCGGCGCATCAGGAAGACGCCGAACGCGGAAGCGAAGTAGGGCATCATCACGCCGGTCAGGGTGTTGAGCAGGCCGAAGGTTTTCAGCGTCAGCATGTTGGGGATCATCATCACCACCGGCATGATCATCAGTTGCACCAGAAACAGAACGAACAGGGTCTGCTTGCCGCGAAATTCATGGCAGGCAAAAAACGTACCCGGCGGTGGTAATGGTGATGAGCTGCACCGCGAAGGTGCCGAAGGCGAAAATCAGCGTATTGGCGTACAGGCTTAGCCAGTTGGCGCTGTCCCACGCGTCGCGGAAGTTATCCAGCGTCAGCGGGAAGCGCGGCAGAATCGATGCCATCCCCTCGCCAAAGGTGGTGGCGCTGAAGGCGGAAGAGAGCATCCAGATAAACGGGCTAATCCACAGCAGTGCAAGGCAGATCATTAACGCCGCGAGGGTAATCGGGCGTGAGTGGCGCAGACGCAGCCACAATGGGCGAGTCACGGACGGTGCGCGCGCGGGATGGCGGGTGAGACCTCAACGCTCATAATGCGCTCCTCTCTCAAGCAGTTTCCAGGTTAACCAGCGAAAAGATGAACAGGCCTGCCAGCGTCAGGAAGGTCGCGGCGGAGGCTTTGCCAAGATCGTGGGTGTCCCGGTGCGAGGTTCTGGATGTAATAGAGCAGCACGGTGGTGGCGTTATCCGGCCCACCGCGCGTCATCACGGCCACATGATCGATCTGGGTAATGGAGTAGATCAGCGCCGTGGTGATGACAAAACTGATGGTCGGACGCAGCAGCGGTAGGGTGACTTTGAAGAACACTTGCGTGGCGGTTGCGCCCTCCATCACTGCCGCTTCCCGGGTAGACGCCGGGATGCTTTGTAATCCGGCAAGGAAAAACAGCATGTAGTAACCGGCAAACTTCCAGACGCCAATCAGCGCCGGGCAAATAGCGCGCTGTTACTGCGTCCGAGCCAGTTGTTGTTCATCGGGCCGAAGATCTGTGCCGGTAGTGATCGAGCATGCCGAGGCCGGGCATAAAATGAACAGCCACAGCGCCGCGGCGCTGACCATCGGGATAATCATCGGGAAGAAGAACGCGGTGCGCAGCCAGCGGTTAATGCGGTGGTTTTCCCACAACGCCACCGCCAGCAGCAACGCCAGCGTCACGCCCGGAATAACGGTCAGCAGGATGTAAACCGGTTGTTAAACAGGGATTGCCAGAAAACGGTGTCTTCCAGCAGGCGGGCGAAATTGCCCAGTCCGACATAGGGGGCGTTGTCGCTTGCCATGCGGGTATCGAACAGGCTGTCGTACACCGAACGTAGCAGCGGGAACCCGGGTGAACAGCACCGGAACAGCAGCGACGGCGACAGGATCAACCACGGAAGCCAGTATTTTCTCATAAGCGTTTCAAAGCGAATTTACGGGGTTTGAAAGCCAGAGAGTCTGAGTAATGCTGCAAAAGGATGGCGTAAAGGTGACTGTTTAATGAACCGGTGTTCATGAGGGGGCGCGAGTAGGGACTGATAAGAGAAGCTGCCATCGGGCAATCCGGCGCGCAGATAAAAAAGCCCCGCATCATGCGGGGCAAATCTCTAACACCATTCTTGTCGTGACATCAGAAATCCATCTTCACCGTAAACTGCACTTCGCGCGGGTCGCCAATCTGGTTACCCAGCAGTTATTGGTGGCGATAGACGAGGTGTAATAGGTCTTATCGAAGATGTTTTTCAGGTTTACCTGTAAGGTTACCGGGTATTGCAGCTTCATTTTGTAAGCGGCAAACGCATCGGCAACAAAGTAGCCCGGCAGATAGTAATCCGCGCCGTTGGTGGCTGAACGGCGGCTTACACCGTGGCCGCCGCCGCCAAGGGTCAGCGTATTCCCGGCAAACACATTATTAATGTCGTACGTCAGGAACAGGGAACCGGTGTGGCGCGGAACGTTCGGCAGCGGTTTACCTGCATAGTCCGGGTCTTCCAGCACTTTGGCTGCGGTGTAGCTGTAGCTGGCGATCACATTCATGTTCGGCGTCAGCGAACCGGCCAGATCCATCTCCACGCCCTGCGAGCGTACGCGACCGGCGGTTTTCGCTACCGTTTCATCACCCACGATCTCGCTATACAGCACGTTGCGCTTATGGATATCAAATGCAGTGATATTGGCAGTAACACCGTCGAACAGGTCAAATTTCGCGCCCACTTCGTAAGACGTTGACGTCTCCGGCGGCAGATCGCCAATATAGCTGGCGATAGACGACTGCGGCATAAACGCTTTCGCCACGTTGCCGAACAGCGAAACCGACGGCGTCAGCTTGTACACCGAGGCCGAATTTCGGCGTCCATTTCTCGTCGCTGCTGTCGGTGTTGACGTTGAACGGGCGGCCCTTGCCCGCATACTGCGTGTAGTACTGATAACGCATCCCGGCTACGGCGATCCATTTGTCGGTCAGGTACAGCGCGTCCTGCGCATAGGCCGAGTAACTCTCCTGCTTAATGGTCTGATCGCTGTCGGACGCAGAAACCGATGTACACTTACTGGGTGTTACCGTAGGTCGGGTTATAGATATTGAAATCTTTGACGTTTTTACAGCGGATCATGTCGGTACGCAGCAGATCGTAATATTCATACGACACACCCGTCAGGATCTCATTGTAGAAGCCGCCGATATCCACATTCCCTTGCAGATCCGCCCGCGTGCTGTGCATGCGCTGGGTCGAGCCACCGGGTTGCGTCGACACGGCGGGTCAGGTTGCCGGTTTTCGCATCGTAGGCAATCACGCGCGACTGGTTGTCGCTGTACTTATCCCCGGCTGTAACCGTACTCGACTTTCCCGGTCCATGCGCTGTTGAAGCGGTACTCGGCATTTAATTGCGCGATGTCGGATTCGCCATCGGTGATGTTAAACGGTTCATCAAAACGGGTTTTTTCTGTCGACGTTCACCGCCTGTTTGGTGGTGAGATCGAAGATGGTGCCGCGATCGAACGGTGTCTGATAATCGCGGTGTGAATACATCACGTTGACGGTGGCGTTATCACCAAACCAGAGGGTCAGCGACGGGGCGATAAAGGTGCTTTTTCTTTGCCGAAACTGCGCCAGTAATCTTCATTCTGGTACTCGCCAATCAGGCGATACGCCAGCCGCGTTCCTTCAATCGGACCGGTGACGTCAAACTGCCCGGTGCCGCCGCCGAAACTGGAAGAGGTGGCCGAGATCGAGCCGCCAAAAGTGGTTTCCCGGGCGTTTAGTGACAACATTGATAAGCCCGCCGGGATCGAGGATCCCGTACAGCGTGGAAGCCGGGCCTTTCAGCACTTCCACACACGCGACGTGGCGGCATTAAAGCTGCGTGGCACCACGGTGCGCAGGCCGTTGGTCATGATGGATCCATCGCGGTTGGCGCCAAATCCCCGGCGGACAAACGCATCCTGCGTACCGCCCAGTGTGTTGGTCTGCACCACGTTACTGACGTTATACAGCGCTTCATCGAGGCTGGTGGCGTGCTGATCTTCCAGCACTTCATCACTCACGGTGTTAACCACCTGCGGGATATCCAGCATCGGCATTGAGGTCAGCGTAGCGGTGGAGGTATTCAGCGGTTGGTAGCCGGATGTCGCCTGTTTATCGGCGGAGGAGGCGTCTGCCAGCACCGTAAGGGTATCGCCATCGCTGGTCTGATCGGTTTTGGTCGCCGCGTGTGTAAATGGAGTGAAGACCGATCCCAAAAGATCGCGGAGAACAGCGCGCGACCTTTCAGCCCGGAGATACAACGAGTTAACTCAGCCATGTAATCTACTTTCCCGAAAGGATCCTGCGAGCCACGCAGGAGTGAACGTTTTTTAGTAATTGCTCTTTTGCATCAATCTATCCGTTAGCCAGTGCTGTGGCATCGGATATGTAATTGAGAATCATTCAATCATGGAGTTTTGTAGTAGTAAATGGAAAAGAAAGAATTTCGCTACAGCGCTTCTCCGCGCCAAATAAGCCGGTTGAGAGCCGAACTTTCAATGTCTAATTGTTTGAATATAAAAGATAAATTTAAAAGTGTTAGATGGGTTTTTGTTGTAGTGACAGCCCTGAAAACGTTGCGGGTTTATCTCATCATCAGGCTTGACTACTACAGTGGCAAACGGCAATATCGAAAAGAGAATGATATTTATTTTTATTTGTAAGGGTAGCGCGCGTCATGCCACAGCCAGTGGAAAATCTAACCGCAGAACAAGGGATCGTACTGGAGGCGTTATCCGCGGGCTATCACCAACAGGTTATCGTCGACAATATCAACCTGACCCTCCCCGCCGGGAAGATGACCGTGCTGGTGGGGGCGAACGGTTCAGGCAAATCCACGCTGCTTGGCACCATTGCCCGCATGCTGAAACCGCTTGGCGGCAGCGTGCTGCTTGATGGCAAAGCCATTCACCAACAACCGACCAAAGCCGTCTCCCGCCAGTTAGGCATTCTGCCGCAGTCGCCGATTGTACCGGAAGGGCTCACCGTGTTTGAGCTGGTGTCGCGCGGGCGTTTTCCGTGGCAGAGCTTTATGCGCCAGTGGTCGGAAGACGATGAGCTGGCGGTACTGGAAGCGCTCAACCTTACCGGGACCGCCGGGTTTGCCCATCAGCCTGTCGACAGCCTCTCCGGCGGGCAACGCCAGCGCTGCTGGATCGCAATGGCGCTGGCGCAGCAAACGCCAGTGATCCTGCTGGATGAACCCACCACCTTTCTCGATCTGCGCTATCAGGTGGAGATCCTCGAACTGCTGCATTCGCTGACGCGCCATCATCAACGGACAGTCGTGGTGGTGTTGCATGATCTTAACTTTGCGGTGAACTACGCCGACACGCTGGTGTTTCTCAAACAGGGGCGCTTACAGGGCGTGCTCCACGAAGGGGATAACTGCACACCAGAGCTGATCAAAAGCGTCTTCGATGTTGATGTGCAGATGTCGGTGAACCCGCTAACCGGAAAACCCTTCTTTATGCCCTTCCGTAAACCTTACGGAGATGGCGCGTGAGCGCTGTGCCGCTTGCCGCCCGCCGCCGTTCCGGACGTACATGGATGACGTTTGTCGTGTTACTGCTGCTGTTGCTGGCAGCGGGTATTGCGCATCTGGGGCTGGGGGCGCGTTATATTGCACCGCCTGCTGTTATCCGGGCGCTGGTGGATTTTGATGCCCGCAATTTCGATCATCGCGTGATCGTCAGCCTGCGCCTGCTGCGTCTGGTCGCGGCGCTGTTTACCGGCGCGGCGCTGGGTGTTGCCGGGGCGCTGTTGCAGTCGGTGATCCGCAACCCATTAGGCGAACCGCATATCCTTGGCCTCAATGCCGGCGCGGCGCTGGCCGTGGTGTCGACCACTGCGCTGGGCGTCAGCCTTGGGGATTCCCCTTTCAGCCGCCCGCTGATTGCCGCAGGCGGCGCTGCGGCGCTCTTCTCGCTGGTGATGGCACTCTCTGCGGCGGGGCGTACGGGGTTTACGCCGATGAAAGTGACGCTCTGCGGCGTGGCGCTGTCGACATTCGCCTCCTCCATTACGGCGGCGATCCTGATCCTTGATGAACAAACGCTGTTGAGCATGCGCACCGGCTGGCTGGGGGATCTCGCCGGGCTGAACTGGGCATTGATTCAGCATGCGGCTTTCGCCGCGCTGGCCGGAAGTTTGTGCTGGCGCTCTGGCTGTCGCCATCGCTGAATATGCTGGCGCTGGGTGACAACATGGCGCGTGGGCTGGGGGTGTCGCTGGCGCGCACCCGTGTGCTGTCGCTGCTGGCTATTGCGCTGCTGTGCGGCGCGGCGGTGTCGGTAGCCGGTCCCATCGGTTTTATCGGTCTGGTGGTGCCACATATGGTGCGTCGGTTCGCCGGGGACGATTTGCGCGCCGTGGTGCCGCTGTCGGCGCTGGGTGGCGCGTTACTGTTATTACTGGCGGATATCGCCGCCCGGATGTTGCTGTCGCCGCAGGAACTGGCGACGGGCGTGATGACCGCGCTGGTCGGCGCGCCGCTGTTTATTGTGCTGGCGGCGAGGTTCTTTAAATGAAGGGAAGGCTTCACCACATCGGGTTGCGTGGCGTGCGCATCGGCGGTTTTTTCCCGTTTGTTACGCCCGCAAGCACTGTTCTGGCTTACCGGGCTTGGCGTGCTGGCGCTGGTGTTGCTGCTCTGTGGTGTCACGCAAGGTTCGTTACCCGTGCCGGCATCGGCAATAGGTCGCGCGCTGTTTTACCCCGCAACGCTTAGCGCAGAGCAACAGTATGTGGTGTGGGATATTCGTTTTCCCCGGGTACTGATGGCGCTGTTGTGCGGCGCGATGCTTGGTATGGCGGGCGCGGCGATGCAGTCGATAACCCGTAACGGGCTGGCGGATCCGGGGCTGATTGGCGTGAAAGAGGGGCCAGCGTGGTGGTATTAACGCTGGTGCTTGCTTTCCCTGCGGTGGGGTTGGTGTGGCGTCCGCTGGCGGGTATGGCGGGCGGTCTGCTGGCGGCAGGGCTGGTTATGGGACTGGCGCGGGATGTTTCGCGCCCGCGTTTTGTCTTACTGGGGATTGGCGTTTCTGGACCTTTGCCGCCGGTATCGGCGTGTTTATGACCACCGCTGATGTGCGCGATGTACAAACCGCGATGATGTGGCTGGCGGGAAGTCTGCATGCCGCCACCGGTCGCTGCTGGTGGTCGCGCTGTGCTGGGCGCTGCCTGCAACGCTGATCCTGCTGTTAACGGCGCGCGCTGCCGATGTGGCGTTGCTGGGAAAGCAGGCCGCAACTGGCCTCGGCGTCCGCGGCGCGACTTGAACTGCTGCGCATTATCGCCCCGGTGTTGCTGACCGCCGCCACGGTTTCCTGCGTCGGCAGCATGGGATTTGTTGGCCTGATTGCCCCGCATATGGCGCTTTCTGCTACGCGGCGGACAGCGCGCGTTGCTGTGGGCAGCGCCATGCTGGGCGGCTTGCTGGTATTGCTGGCGGACTCGATCGGTCGGCTGGCCTTTGCACCGTTGCAAAATTCCCGCCGGGATTGTGATTTCGCTGGTCGGCGGGCCATTTTTCCTGTTGCTGCTGTGGCAGCGGCGGGATCGTTTATAGATCCTGAGGAGCCGTATGCGCTTACTTCTTTCACTTTTGCTGCTGGTGGGGCTAAGCGTCAGCGCCGCACAACCGACGCAGGCTTTTACCGACGATCTGGGGCGTGTGGTCACCGTGCCGCTGCACCCAACGCGGATCGTTTCTCTGCACGATCTCGACATCACCATCCCGCTGATCGAACTCGGCGTCCCGCCGGTGGCCAGTCACGGGCGTACCCGCCCGGACGGGACGCATACGCTGCGCTCCAGCGCCATGTTGACCGGGGGTCGACTTCGATAACGCGGACATAAAATTTATCGGCTCGGTGGATATTGATATTGAAGCGGTTGCTGCGGCGAAGCCGGGATTTGATCATTACCGAACCCAGCCGTAATACGCCGGTTGAGCAACTGGAGAAGATCGCCCCGACGGTAAGCATCGATCATCTGGACGGCGGCGCGCCGCAGATTTACCGCAAACTGGCGCAACTGACCGGCACGCAGGCCGGGTTGGCGATCCTTGAGCGGCGTTACCGGGCGCGCAGATCGCAGCGCTGAAACAGACCATCGACACCCGCAATATTACCGTGTCGGTTATCCGGTGGCGAATAACGGCAAAATCAACGCCATGCACAGTTACCACTCTCTGGGGCGCGTATTGCGCGATGCCGGTTTCCGTTTCCCGCCGCTGATCGATAGCATCCCTGACGGCGGGCGCATTGACGTCAGTGCGGAGCGACTGCCGGAGCTGGACGCGGATTTTGTCTTTGCTACCGGCGCGGCGATACCGGCGGTAAACCGCAGGATGAGATAGCGGCGATGGATGCCGTGATGCCGGGCTGGTGCGATTTTCTTAATGCCTGCCGTAGCGGCCGTTATGTGCTGATCTCGCGTGAAGAGGCGATCTCCAACTCCTTTGCTTCGCTGAGCCTGATGGTGGCGCAGGTGCAATCGCAGATTGCCGGGCGGCCAGTGACGAAATAAGGGCAACAAGCATGCTGAACACCAAAAAAGCCAAAGGCCGCGTGGATGTCTACGGTGAGCGCTTTCGGGCGCGGGCGCATACGCTGTCGCCGCGCTTGCAGGCCGTTGCGCGTTATATCAATGAAAACCGGGAAGGGGTGCTGGAGCATACCGCCATTGAAATCGCGGCGGCGACGCAGACCTCCGACGCGACGGTGGTGCGCGCGATTCAGGCGCTGGGTTTTGCCGGGCTGCGGGATTTAAAGCAGACGCTGGAGCACTGGTTTGGCCCGGCTATCTCATCCGCCGAGAAGATGACCACCACGGTGAATGCGCTCTCCTGTGATGTGAATTCCGGGATCGATTTTGTGCTGGAAGGGCATCAACACACCTGTGACATCCTCTCCGCGCCGGATAACCGCTACGCCATTGCTCAGGCTGTCGCCTTGCTGGTGGAGGCGCGACAGGTGGCGATTTTCGGTATTGGCGCATCGGGCATTCTGGCGGAGTACACCGCCCGGTTGTTCAGCCGCATCGGGTTGCCTGCCACGCCGCTCAACCGTACGGGGGATCGCCTTGTCGGAACAGCTCATCAACCTGCAACGCGGTGATGTGATGATCATGATGGCGCAGAAATCGGCGCATCGCGAAGGGTTGACCACCCTGAAAGAGACGCGACGGCTGGGCATTCCGGTTATTTTACTGACCAATGCCGTGGATTCGCGCTTTAGCCGGGGAGGCGGATGTGGTGATCCACGTGCCGCGTGGCGGCGAGAAGGGCAAAATTCCCGCTGCACGGCACAGTATTGCTGTGCCTCGGAGATGAT
Source organism: Enterobacter sp. EA-1 (assembly GCA_002886105.1). Lineage (GTDB taxonomy): Bacteria > Pseudomonadota > Gammaproteobacteria > Enterobacterales > Enterobacteriaceae. The sequence goes on along the minus strand of CP025776.1, from coordinate 4,470,516 downwards.
CATCCTGTCGGTGGCGTCCGCCACCCTCGCAACGGAGCCATTAAAACGGTGAAACGCATTAATGAGTTTCACCGTGGGTTAAAAACCGGGCGGAAAGAAGGGCTAGGTTCGATGTTGCTGGGTAATCGTTAAATCAATCTGCCGGTTTAGCTGATGCAGCGCCAGTTCTACCGTTTCAACTTTTGATGAGTGCTCTACATCAAGCAGACGGTCAATCTGGGGGTCCCTTCTGCCCCAGTTTTCTTGCCAGCTCAGCTTTGCGGGTACCTGTTTCGATCATGGCATTGTGCAGTGCTGCTTTCATCGCGACCAGAACCGGCAGGGAAACCACATATTCCCCCCGGGAGGGCAGTGCTTGCCTGCGGGATGGGACGACGTTCGTCAACTTCGATGGCTATTGCAACCACCATCGCGTCAACCGACTGGAGGAGCGCATCATCAAGTGTATCGCCGACAGAATTCATGAGTGGAAGATCCCGGCACGATACAACGAACTGTCCCGTTACGTCGTCTTGCTCAACGCTGACTGGATAATTAAACATAGAAAACCTCGTTATAGCTAAGCACGTATTTATTGCAGACCCGAGGTCTTTCAAAATCTTCTTTCTGAGTGGCTCGGGTATTTCTTTTGAACCGTGAAAGGGAAAAACGGAAGCCCTCCCATTCAATTTCACCTTGAAATGGCTACCTCCACCGGCGCTTTAATGAGCTCTGCTCCTGAGATAACAGCCACTTTCTGAACTCACTGTATTTCATCTGGCATCCTGCCTTATGTCTTCCTTTTACATTTCCCGGTAAGCTACAACATATTAGTTGTTAAACAAAACAAAGGTGTTATTTTTTCCGCTGTCGCCCGCAAATATGGATCACCATTGCAGCGCTGTAAGCCAGCACAATGGCGATACTCATTTTCCACATGGCTTCACCGCCAAGGCCGGAGAAAGCGGCGTGGCGATGCCGCCAAAAACAAACATCAACATCCCCAGCAGCGCCGAGGCAGTACCCGAATGGCGTGCGTCGACGCTGTTCATTGCCGCCGATCCGGCAATGGTCGAAATACCGCTATTGACCGCAACGGTGAAAAACAGCCCCACCAGTGCTGGCACCGCCATATTGAGCCGAGGCAAAAACGGCGGTCATCAGCGCCAGCAGCACCGCCAGCGCCAGACCGTTTTTTAACAGCGTCGCACCGCTGATGCGCCGCGCCGGGGGCGGGCGAAAATTAACGCGGAAATGATCATCCCCACGCCGTTAACGCCAAACACCAGCTGAACTGGATTGGCGTCAGACCGTATTCGTTTTGCAGGACAAACGACGAGGAACCGATATACGAGAACAACCCGGCCAGCATAAACGCCTGAATAAAGCAGAAGGTGGAAAACTGCCTGTTTTTCAGCACAATCAGCGACGTTTTCAGCAAACTTTCACCGCTACTTTTTTCCTGTAATGTCTCTTTTAACAGCAGCGTGGCGCAGAGCACCAGTACCACGCCGATGACCGCCATGGTCCAGAACAACGCGCGCCAGTGCAGCAACGAAGTGATATACCCGCCGAGTATGGGGGGAGACAATAGGGGCGATGCCGGTAATGGTCATCAGCAGGGCGAAAAACTGCGTTAACAGCGTGCCTTGATACTTATCACGGGCAATGGCGCGGGAGAGGACGGAGCCGCCCGCGCCCGCGATCCCCCTGAACAAAGCGCCAGAAGATCAGCCAGTGGATATCCTGCGTGCTGGCGCACAGTACCGACGACACGATAAACAGCAGTAACGACAGCAACAACGGGCGCTTGCGCCCCATTCTGTCGCTTAGCGGGCCGAAAAGAGCTGCCCAAGGCCCAGTCCAATCAATGATGCCGTCAGTGAGAGCTGGGTTAAGGTGTTGGTAGTGTCCATTTGCCGGGTGATGTCCGGCAGGGCGGGCAGATAGAGGTCGGTACAAATTGGCCCGATGGCCGTCAGCATGCCAAGTACGATGGCATACGCAGGGGATATCCGTGACATAACAAACTCCGAAAGAGTGCGCCGGAAAAACCCGGCGCAAAATCATTAACGCACGCCGCCGCCCAGTGATTGCCAGAGGGTCACGCGGTTTTCCGAGTCGGTTTGCTGGAGTGAAATCAGTGACTCCTGCGCCGTCCACAATGCGCGCTGTGCGGTCAGCACGGACAGGTAATCGCCGGTGCCGGCATTGTACTGACGCTGGGCGATATCCAGCGATTTCTGCTCTGCCGCTGCGTACTGGCGCTGCGCATCGAGCTGTTCATTCAGCGTTTCACGACGAGCCAGCGCATCGGCGACATCTTTAAACGCGCTCTGAATGGTTTTCTCGTAAGTGGCGATCAGCCCTTTCTTCTCCGCTTCCAGCATAGCGCAGCTCCGCCGTATTTTGCCGCCGGTAAACAGCGGCAGGGAGATGGATGGCGCAAATGACCATACCTTCATGCCGTGGCTAAACAGGGAGGCGAATCGCTGCCCACCCCCTGCGCTGGCGGTCAGTGAGATGGTCGGGAAGAAATTTGCCGCGCCAATGTTGGCATTGGCGCTCAGCAGAATATGTTCCGCTTCCTGAATATCCGGGCGGCGCAGCAGGACGGAAGACGAGACGCCGGCAGGCGTCAGGGTGATGCTGTTATCCGCCGAGGGCTTTCCAGCGTTCCCGGCAGCAGTGAATCTGCCACGGTGTCGCCTGCCAGCAGATTGAGGGCGTTTTTATCCTGCACCACCTGTGTCTGATAACTGGCGACGCTGGCGCGCGCCTGTTGGAATACCGCCATGGCATCGGCAATATCGCTCGCCGCTGCCACGCCAACCTGCTGTTTTCGTTTGACGATATTCAGCGAGTTTTGCGCGCTTTCCATCGTCTGTTTGGCCAGCGCAAGATTACTGTTATCCGCCGCCAGCGTTATCCGGTGCGGTGGTGATTTCCGCCACCAGACTGAGCCGGGTGTTCTGCGCGGTATATTCACTGGCAAGCCGGGTTTCACGCTCAGCACGGGTCAGACTCTGGTTACGGCCGAACAGGTCCAGCTCAAAGCTGGACACCGCGCCATCCGCTTCGGCACTGTTGCTCAGGCCGCTGGCAACAGTCCGGCTGCGGGTATTGCTCAGCTCGGCATTGACCGTCGGGAACAATGCTGAGCGGTCTTCCGCATACAGGGCGCGTGCTGCATCAATATCCGCAATCGCTTTTGCACATCGCGGTTTTTGGTCAGCGAGTCGCTAACCACCTGTTTCAGGCGCTTATCGTTAACAATTTGCTGCCAGTCGGTGGCCACGGCTTGTGCCTCGGCCGCTGGTCCCCAGTAGCGTCGCGGGGATTGGCGCCTGCGGGCGCTCATAGGTTGGGTCTAACGAGACGCAACCGGCGCTGAGCAGGGCCAGAAAAAGAACACTGATACGCAACATAATTACTCCTGACGTGCGCGTTTACCGGCGAACAATTTTTCACCAGTACAAAGAACAGAGGAACAAAGAAGATGGCCAGCAGCGTTGCCGTTAACGTCCCGCCGATAATGCCGGTACCAATGGCGACGCGACTGTTCGCCCCGGCGCCTGTCGCAACTGCCAGCGGCATCACCCCGGCGATAAACGCCAGCGAGGTCATCATGATCGGGCGCAGACGGGTACGGGCGGCGCGCAGGGCGGCACGCGCCAAGGAACTGCCTTGCTGTACCGCGGCTTCGGCGAACTCCACAATCAGGATGGCGTTTTTCGACGACAGGCCGATAGTCGTCAGCAGCGCCACCGGAAGTAGACGTCGTTACTCAGTCCGCGCATCCAGGGCGGCAAGCGCAGCACCCAGCACACCCAGCGGGATCACCAGAATCACCGAAATCGGCACCGACCAGCTTTCATACAGCGCCGCAGTGAGGAAGACCACCATAATTGAGATGGCGTACAGGCTCATGGCACGGCCGCTGGCGAGTTTTTCCTGCAGTGAAAGACCGCTCCATGCCCAGTTGTCCCCGCTGGCAAGCTGTCGGCCAGTTTTCCATTTTGGTCATCGCCACGCCGGAGCTGGAAGCCGGTGGCGTTTTCGCCCTGGATCTCATAGGCCGCTGAACCGTTGTAACGCACCGAGGGCGTTCCGGGCCGTACTCCCAATGCGTGGTGGCGAAAGCAGAGAACGGCGTCATGTCGCTGTTGCTGCCGCGCACATACCATTTGTTGAGGTCGGACGGTGCGGATCGCGAGTCGCTGTCGCCACTGGATATAGACCTTTTCACACGGCCACGGTCAGTAAAGTCATTCACGTAGGTGCCGCCCCGGTGCGCTGGAGAGCGTATCGCTGACATCGCTCAGCGACAGGCCTAATGCCACGGCTTTATTGCTGTCGATATCCACCTGCAATTGCGGCATCTGCGGCAGGTCGTTAGCCCGCACGGCATGCAGTTCCGCGCTCTGGTTGGCGCTGCCCAGCAACTGGTTACGATACTTCCAGCAACTGGTCGCGATCGGTGCCGCCGCTGGCCAGCAGTTCAAAGGTGAAACCGTTACTTTGACCCAGACCATCCACAGACGGCGGCGTCATGGCGAAGATGCTGGCATCGCGGATGCTGCTCAACTCGCGGCTGGCGCGTAATGCAATGGCCTGTGCGGTGTTTTCAGACCCCGCGCGCTGGGACCAGTTTTTCAGCGAGACGAAGGCCATCCCGGCGTTCTGCCCGCTACCGCTGAAGCTAAAGCCGGTAACGGTAAAGATCGCTTCAGTGTTGGCTTTCTCTTTATTCAGGAACCAGTCGGTTACCTCGGGTTGGCGACCTCTTCAGTGCGGTTTGCCGTCGCGCCCGCAGGCAGAGTGAACTGCACCATGATTTCGCCCTGATCTTCCGTGGGCAGGAAGCTGCCGAGGGCAGTCGCCACATGACAAACGCCATTGCCGCGCAGAGCACCGCATAAGTGCCAATGACCGTCACCGCGCGACGCAAAACGTGCATAACACCGTGCTGGTATTTGTGCTCGGTATTGTTGTAGAAGCGGTTGAAGCCGCCAAAGAACCCTTTTTATGCGGTACGCTGTGTTGCATCACCGCGCCGCACAGCGCGGGTGTCAGCGTCAGCGCCACCACCACTGACAGCGCCATCGCCGAGATGATGGTGACTGAGAACTGACGGTAAATCACCCCGGTCGAGCCGCCAAAGAAGGCCATCGGCAAGAATACAGCGGAGAGCACCAGCGCAATCGCAATCAGCGCGCCGGAGATTTCACCCATCGACTTGATGGTTGCTTCGCGGGCGGGCAGGCCTTCGTCGCGCATAATACGCTCGACGTTTTCCACCACCACGATGGCGTCATCCACCAGTAGCCCTATCGCCAGCACCATGGCAAAAAGCGTCAGGGTGTTAATGGAGTAACCAAACAGCGCCAGCACGCCAAACGTACCCAGCAGCACCACCGGCACCGCCAGCGCCGGAATCAGCGTAGCGCGGATATTTTGCAGGAACAGGTACATCACGCAGACCACCAGTACGATGGCTTCCAATCAGCGTCTTAACCACGTCCTCGATGGAGATTTTGATGAATTCTGTGCTGTCTTTCGGGTACGCCACGTCATAGCCCTGCGGCATGCTATGGCGATACTCGGCGATTTTATCTTTCACCAGCGTGGCGGTATCCAGCGCGTTTGCGCCCGGTGCCAGCATCACCGCCAGACCGGCCGCCGGGTGACCGTTCAGTTGGCGATGGCGTTGTAGTCTTCGCTGCCCATTTCGACGCGGGCGACATCTTTCACACGTACTACCGCGCCGCTGCTTTCGCTCTTGATGATGATGTCCTCGGAACTGCGCTACCGTTTGCAGGCGCGACTGGGCACGCACAGTTGCAGTTAACTGCTGGCTGTTGGACGACGGCAGCGCACCAATTTTACCGGCGGAGACCTGCACGTTCTGCGCTTCAATGGCGGACTCGACATCCGACGGCATCAGCGAGTAGGAGGCCAGTTTGTTCGGATCCATCCAGATGCGCATCGCGTATTCCGCGCCGAACACTTGCAGGCTACCGACGCCGTTCACACGGGCCAGCGGATCCTGCATGTTACTGACCAACCAGTCGGCGATGTCGGAACTGGTGGCACGATCGGTTTTATCGTACAACCCCATGATCAACAGGAAGTTGCTCTGGGATTTCACGACCGTCACCCCGGACTGGGTCACTTCGGTCGGCAAACGGGATTCCGCCTGCTGCACTTTGTTCTGCACCTGAACCCTCGGGCGGTATCCGGGTCGGTTCCCTGCCTCAAAGGTCACGGTGATATTCACTTCACCATCTGAACTGCTGGTTGAGGAGAAGTAGAGCAGGTTATCCAGCCCGGTGAGTTGCTGCTCGATAACCACCGGGTGACGCTGTTTTCCAGCGTCTGCGCCGACGCACCGGTATAGGTGGCGCTGATTTTGACCGCTGGCGGCGCAACATCCGGATACTGCGCTACGGGCAGCGTGCGGATCGCCAGAATACCGGCCATCATGATCAGAATGGCGATCACCCAGTAAAACCGGGCGTCGCACAAAGAAGCTGGAGAACATCAGGCTTTTCCTCCGTTCGCTCTCGGACCTCAACGGCCTTAACCGCTGAGCCCGCGGCGACTTTATCGGTGCCTTCCACGATCAGCTTGTCGCCACTTTGCAGGCCCTTCACCACCAGCCATTTATTGCCGTAGGCATCGCTGGTTTCGAGGGTGCGTTGTTCCACTTTGTTCTGTGCGTTGACCACCAGCGCGGTGGCGTTACCTTTGGCGTCGCGGGTTACCCCTTGCTGCGGTGCAAGGATCGCGTTGTCCATCACCCCTTCTTCCACACGGGCACGAACAAACATCCCCGGCAGCAGTTGATGATGCGGGTTCGGGAACACGGCGCGCAGGGTGACGGAACCGGTCGCTTCATCAACGGCGACTTCGGTCAGCGCTAAACGCCCTTTTTCACTGTAAGTGCTGCCATCTTCCAGCGTCAGCGTGACGCTCAGGGTATTGCTGTCGCTGGCGAGCGCTTGCCGACGCAAACGCAGAAGATCTACGCTTGAGCGCGTAAGATCGACATACATGCTGTCGAGCCCGCGCACGGTTGCCAGCGCCGTGGTTTGTTCTGCCGTTACCAGCGCGCCGGGCGTCACGGAAGAGATGCCAATACGCCCGGCAATCGGTGAGGTGACGGTGGTCCAGTTCAGATTGATGCGTGCGGTTTCCAGCGCGGCTTTTTTCGAGGCCACGCTGGCGCGGTCCTGCGCGCAGGTGGATTGCGCATCGTCGGCATCCCCGGCGTGATACGCCATCCTCTTTCACCAATTGCGCATAGCGGGTCGCTTTCTGGCAGTCAGACGTCACCAGCGCTTGCGCTTGTCTTCAGCGCAGCGTCGGCCTCATCAAACGCCGCGCGGTAGCTGGAAGGATCGATCTGGTAAAGTGCCTGCCCGGCCTTTACCGTATCGCCTTCCGTAAACAGGCGTTTCTGGATGATGCCGCCAACCTGTGGGCGGACTTCAGCCGACAATAAAGCGGACGTGCGGCCTGTCAACTGGCTGGCGATGGCGAGCGGCTGGCTTTTTAAGGTCACCACGCCGACTTCACCGGACCGGTTGTTGTGCAGGCGGGGTGGCATTATCGCAACCAACAAGGGCGAGGGCGGCCACTAACGTTGTTTTTATTAACTTCATTTCTCTTTTCCTGACATGAGCGAAGCCTGCCCGTTTTTTAAACAGGATAAGGCGCAGGCGGATGTGCTATATATTGGATATAGCAATATGTAGGTTAAGGTTTATATTCCCTTATTTTTGAATTATTTATTTGTCTGCAAAAGCATCGTGGTGATTTCCTGATACAACAGTTGTAATTGCGTTGGGTCGCATTTTTGCGGTGTTAAACGGCGCAAGGTGGTGCCTTCCATCAGTGCCGCCAGTAACTCCACGCAACAGCGGACACGCTCCGCGCTCAGATGCGGGTGTCGGCTTTGCATATGGTTGCAGGCGTTCTCAAACATACGGGCGTCGGCTTCGATCATCATGGCTGGACTTGCGGATTGCGCGTCGCTTCTGCGGCCATCTCCAGCATCAGCGCATCATCATCCGGGCTCAAAGACTTGCGCCAGGGCCAGCGCTTCTGGCAGGTGGCTGGTCTCGGTCTTGTTTTCCATCTCCGCAATGCGGTAGTCAATGATGCGGCGGATCATCTCTTCAATGATCGCGTCTTTACTCACGAAGTAACGGTAGATTTGCCCTACGCTGAGCTGCGCTTCGAGGGCGATTTGCGACATGCTGGCGGCATGAGAAAACCACTGGCACGAAAACGCCTGCGGGCAGCGGCAATGATCTCATCTTTGCGCTGCTGATGGCGTTGTTCCTGCGATGTTTTCGGCTGCATGTCTGACCCTCGTGAATTCGATTTGAGAATGATCGTTCTCATCTGCGAGTAGAGTAAACGAATTTATGTTTTACGGGTAAGTATTTTCTGCGCAAATAATGGCAATTTACAAAAATGACATTATGAAGAAATAATGAAGAAGTATGGAAAATTGCGCAGGGAAATAATAGCGGAAAGCTGTGCAGTTAATTTGAAGGCATTATGAGTTATTGCAAATTAATTAAACCGGCGCAAGCTTATTACGCCAGTTTATTTATGGACGTCACGCTTTAATGCGTTGATGAATCGCCAGACCTTGCTCGCCCGGCAAAATGTCTTCACGCAGGGTTAACGCCGGGATGTTGTAATCGCCGCCGTTTTGCTGGCGAAACGGCAGCGGCGGCGTTTGCCATAGCGTATCCAGTGCGCTCAGCCAGTTCGGCACAGTGTGCGGCGTAACGCGCTTCATCAATGCGGCTGCTGTGATAAATCACCAGCGTGGCAGCACCGTGAAGCCGGGGTAAAACAAGATGCCATGCTGTATCGGAAACAGAATATCGTTAATCGGGCCATTGATGCCACGCGGGCTGTAATGCGACGCCCAGCCGCCGGTGGTTACCAGCAACATTGCGCGTTTACCCGCAAGGCGACCTTCGCCGTAGCGATCCCCCCAATGGCTGTCGCTGTGTTCACCTACGCCGTAGGCAAAACCGCAGGCGTAAACGCGATCCACCCACCCTTTCATAATGGCGGGCATGGAGAACCACCACAGCGGGAACTGAAAAATCACCGCATCGGCGCGGTGTAATTTCGCCTGTTCAGCGGCGATGTCCTCTGACTGCGTGCCCTGTTCAAAGGCGTGTTTTGAATCTATCGAGGGGTGAAACATGTCGCCAACCGGGGGCGCTGCTGTCGTTTGCGTCGAGCTGTGACTTCCATTGCATGGCATACAGGTCAGAGACCTCCACGCTGTGACCCGCGCTTTCCAGATGCTGCACGGCAAACTCTTTCAGCGCGCCATTCAGGAATGGGGCTGTGGATGGGCATAAACAATCAATACGTTCATAACAACTCCCGGCAATAAGATTGGAAGCTGCAGGGTAGGTGAGGCGGCGATATAGTAGAAATTAATTGCTGATATCACAGGTATAGTTATGGTTAATCTTCACCGTCTGGATCTCAACCTGTTGCTGACGCTGGATGTGTTGCTCAGCGAGCATAATGTCACGCGTGCGGCGCAGCGTTTGAACCTCTCCTCAGCCCTCTGTCAGCGTACAGCTTGCGCGGCTGCGGGAGATTTTGACGATCCGTTGCTGCTGCCCGGACCGCGCGGCATGCAACCCACGGCCAGAGCCGATGGTCTGCGCGAGCCGCTACGTCAGGCGCTGGAGGCGCTGCAACGCGCCGTTTCGCCGGTCAGTGAGTTCGACCCCGCTCAGGCGCAGGTGACTGGCGCGTGGCGGCCACCGATTACACCGAAACAGCCGTGCTGCTCCCGTTGCTTGCCAGTCTGCGCGCTGCTGCTCCGGCCAGCCGTCTGGCTATCTTTGAACTCAACCCCGGGCAGATCCAGCGCCGGGGGCGGAGCAGGGTGACATCGACCTCTTTTCCACCTGCGCGATGGCTCGCCGCCCGCTTTACACCAGCGATTGTTGTTCAGCGAACGGTATGTGCTGGCGGGGCGTGTAAACCATCCGGCGTTACAACGTCGGCCCACGCTTGAGCAGTTTTGCTCGCTCGAACATGTGATTGTGTCGCCGGAGGGCGGCAGGGTTTAGCGCTGCGACCGATCTGGCGCTGGCGCAGCGCGGACTGACGCGCAATGTGGTGCTGTCGGTGCCGCATTTCCTGTTTATGCTGGACGCGCTGGCGCGAACCGATCTGGTGGCGGTGTTGCCGGAGCGACTGGTGGCAAAGTCCGGCGCATTACGCGTGGTTGAACCCCCGGTTGAGCTGGCGGGCTTCGACATGCTGATGCTATGGCATGAAAGGCTGCACCGCGATCCGGGGCACAAATGGCTGCGCCAGCAGATCCTGACCTCACTGGCCACCGGCTGAGTGTTAAAATCCTGTAATTTGTATGTGAGAATAATTCTCAATATTATTGAAGCGCTCCGACGCCAATGGTAAGGTGTAAGCCATTTCGTCCCGCCCGGGACAAGGGATGCGACAGGATTGCGACGGCTGCCGGCTATGCAAAAACACACTTTTCGGTTGAAGACTTTATCGGCTTTGGCGAGCGCTATGGCATCGATTATCGCTTCCCGGCGTTGTCGGGCGACTGCACCTTCAATAAAGCGCAGCGGATTGTGATCCGCGGGGATGTGGAAGAGATGACGCTCTTTTCCGGCCTCAATCTGACCCGTTCCGATATTCGCGTTCTTCAACCTTATGAAACCACATCGCTTCACAGTTGCCCGCTCTATATGCTGGTGGTGCTGGAAGGTTGTGTGATGCTGCGTCTTAACGGGCAGGAATTTGTGGTGCGTGCTGGCATGGCGTTTACCTCGCGCCTCAGCGAGCATCAGGTGATGAATGCCCGTCATCTGGCGGATTACCATCTGCGTACGCTGTCGTTGGGCGTCGATCCCGCCCGTTGCCGGCAGTCACCGTTGCTGATGGCGTTGTTGCAGCAATGGGAAGCGGGCGGCGCGCCGACCTTTTTATGGCAGGTTCCGGCGTTTTTACTTTCGGGGCTGCATGCCGCGCAGCAGAGCGCCGGGCACCGGCCTGTCGCGTCAGTTGATGATGGAAGGGCTGATGTTGCAACTGCTGGGGCAGGCGTTGTCTTGCCGCATGCAGGGCAGCGAAAAAGCGCAGCGTTGCACCGTGCGGCGAGCAGCACCGGCTGGAAAATGTGCGACGTCTGCTTGAGCAAGAACCGGAAAAAAGCCTACACCCTCGATGCCACCTGGCGCAGCTTGCAGCCATGAGCTCCAGCAGTTTGCGGGTGAAATTCCGCCGGGGGCTTACGGACAGCCGGTGTTCGACTATCTGCGTGACTGCCGCCTTGAGCTGGCGCGCAGCTACCCGGCGCAGGGGGTATAGCGTGCAGCAGGCTGCATGGATGTCGGGCTATCAACATGCCACCAATTTTTCAACCGCCTTTCGCCGCCGTTACGGCGTCGCACCCAGCGAAGTGCGCGTTTCCTGATCCTCCCCACTTTACGGGCGTAGACCCTCTTTTCTCTCCTGCCATACGTTTTGTCACCGCGCATATGTGACTCGTCATTGCGCATAGCGAGAGTGGAATCCAAAAGGTAATAATTCTTATTTACAATAATAACCGCTTCTGGAGATTTTCATGTTCGCAAAAAACGCGACTGGCGTTGATGATTGGCTGTATCACAGGTGGAATGAGCGGATTGGCGGCGGCGCAGGAAACCGCAACTGCCAGTGATACCGTAGTGGTGACTTCGCAAATGCAGAGCGGCGCAACCAAACTGGAAACGCCGGATATCGAAACGCCGCAGGCGGTCTCGATCGTGACGCGCCAGCAGTACGAAGAGCAGGGGGCAATCAGCGTTCGCCGGGGCGGTGAGTTACACGCCGGGTGTGTACAGCAACCAGATCGGCGCGTCGAACCGTTTTGACTACATTGTGCTGCGCGGTTTCTCGGATGGCAGTCTGGATAATATCTATCTCGACGGTCTGAAGATGATGGGCGACAGCAATTCCGCACAGTTCTCTGGTCATTGATCCCCTGCTGGTTCCTCGACAGCGTTGAAGTGGTGCGCGGCCCGGCATCGGTGCTTTACGGGCGCTCTTCACCGGGTGGCATTGTGGCGCTGAACTCCCGCAAGCCGTCGTTTGATCCCCGGCGGTGAAGTGAAACTGTTTGCCGGTAACAATAACCAGCGTGGCGCGGCGTTTGATGTGACAGGCCCGGTGGATGATAACGACCGCGTGGCGGTGCGTTTAACCGGCATGACGCGCTATGCGGACTCCCAGTTTGATCACCTGAAAGAGCAGCGTTACGCCATTGCGCCCAGCCTGACGTGGCGTATTACCGACAACACGCGTCTTGAACTGATGGCCTATCTGCACCGCGATCCCGAGGGCGGCAGCCACTCCGGCCTGCCCTATGAAGGTACCGTGGTTTCCCATGCCGGGCAGAAAGTTTCCAACACCTTCTTCGAAGGCGAGGACAAATACGATAAGTATGATCGCCGGGAAAATATGGTCGGTTACAACCTTGAACATGCGTTCGACAGCGGCTGGTCAGTACGCCAGAAACTGCGTTACTTACGCACCAAAGTCGACCTGAACCGGTGTATGCCGCAGGCTGGCTAAACGACAGCGAGCTGAACCGAGGCTATTCCGGCTCTGATGAATCGCTTTCGGCCATCACCATGGATAACCAGATCGATGGCAGTATCGACACTGGCGTTATCAACCACCGCGTGCTTGTGGGCGTCGATTATCAACGTCGTAGCAATGATGTTACGGCCTCTTACGGCAGCTTCCCGGCGATCGATGCTTTCAACCCGGTCTATGGCGCCGATCCCTTGTCGATCACGGTCTACAGTCGCGAAAAGCATAAGCTGGAGCAGACCGGGGATCTACGTGCAGGATCAAATGTCGCTGGACAGATGGCGCCTGACGCTGGGTGGTCGTCACGATCAGGTAAAGATCACCAACGTCAATAAGATCAATGACACCAGCGATACGTTGGATCAAAACCACTTCAGCAGCCGTGCCGCGCTGATGTATCTGTTCGATAGCGGTTTTGCGCCATACGTCAGCTACTCCACTGCATTTACGCCAACCAGCTTTACCGATGAGTACGGCAAGATCCTCAAGCCGATGAAAGGGAAGCAGTGGGAGGCGGGGCTGAAATTCCAGCCGGAAGGATCGCAGACGATGTACAGCGCGTCGGTGTATCGAATCAACCAGTGGAAAATATTGCCACCAAAGTGGAGCCGACCGATCCGTATCGCTCGATTGGTGAAATCGAGTCGGAAGGCCTTGAGCTGGAAGCGGTGGGGCAGTTGACGGATAACCTGCGTTTACAGGCGTCTTATACCTACAACGATATCCGCTACACGAAGAGCAGCGCGGAAGAGCAGGGTAAACGCGCCGTTTACGCGCCGCGCAATCAGGCCAGTGCCCGGCTGAGCTACGATGTGAAAAGCGGCCCGCTGAATGGCCTGACGGTGGGTTCCGGCGTGCGTTATGTGAATGGCATTACGTCCGATCGCCAGAATACGCATACGCTGCCTTCCTACACGCTGGTCGACATGGCGGTGGGTTACGATCTGACGCAGGTTGGTCTGAAAGGATTGAGTGCGCAGGTAACGGTCAATAACCTGACAGACAAACGCTACATTGCCGCCTGTAATTCTCTCTCTCTTACTGCTATTTTGGCGCTGAGCGTAACATTGTTGGCAGTCTCTCCTACGCGTTCTGATGCTTTCGCAGCCCGGTTTGATGCCGGGCTTTTTTCGGTCCATTATTTTCTGCAGCCATGCTGCTTTTTTGTAATATCCATTTTGGACGCTGGTTCGGGATTAAAAAATAAAATAAGAATATAAGCGACACAAATTACGTCCGACTTAACGATTTTAATTTATTAATTTGCTTCCACGATTTCTTAGTAAAAATCATCTATAATTCCCACACTGCGAATCGCTAACCTTGGAAGAATATTTGCCATGGTTAATCGCCTTTTTTTAGGTGGACTTTTTAATTTTATTAAACCTGTATGCCTGCAGCGCATGGGCGGTGAACTGCCGGCGTGCGGCAACACCACTGGAAAATACGATTTGCAAGAATGACAATCTGCGCTGGCTTGACCAAACGCTGGATACTATCTATCGCTCGAGGTTGGATCAGGACGACACCCGCTCGATACGCCAGCAATATGCTGCGTGGGAAGCCTCCCTGCAGACCTGCACGACGGATAACTGCATCCGCCGCGCTTATTACAAAGGCATCAATATGGTGTCGGACGTGAAAACGGATTTTACGTGGCAAGGCCAGTGGTGGAATATGCTGGCGCCCCATATGAGCGGCAGCGTGCTGCAGTTTAGTCGCAGCAGTGAATGGAGTATCGACACGGACATCCGCGTATGGGCCGGGGTTAACCGGGAAGAATTTACCGCAGAGGCCCGTAAAGTCTATGGCATGGTGCTGGTTGAAAATATCCGCGATGTCAGCGACTGCTTAATCTTGAGGATGGCTCCCTGCAGGTCCACAGCAATGCGGAGTGGGGGTGTCGTCTTATTATGCCCAACGGCGCGTTTATTGATGGCTTGTACCAGCCTGCGGAGAAGGATCCGCGTCCATCCGCCACGCTGTACTCATTGGGCGTGCTTCCCACGAACGCACTGGACCAAAAATTCCGTGCGCTGGTGGGGGATGATTATCAGCAGTTTGTGGATACAGCCAATGTGTTTATCTACGAAAACGACCGGGACAATATGGGCGCGACGGTTGTTTCGATGTGGCTGCGCGGTGCGGCCAACCGGCAAACCGCCATGATTATCTATACGCCGCAGGGTGACATCTGGGCTGCACGCTTATTCCCTCCCGCGCGGCCGGGCGGAAAATTGCAGATGCATTACTTCACCACGCGGGATGATAAAACCCGGCTACCGCGTACGCTGGATATCTGGAAAGAACGCTATCAGGATCAGTAAAACGCAGGGCGGCGCACCGCCCTGTCGGTCAGCCTCAAGTCCACCGCTTTGTGACCAAAAAACCGGTGACGATAAAACCGCACAGATACGAAACCGCCACACCTGCTGCGTAGACCGCCATACCGGCGTAGATCCCCTGAGCCGACGTCATTAGCGGCAGGGCGACCAGCCCGGACGGGCCAAACACGGTATTGAGGCCCACCGGCAACCCCAGCCATGCCACCGGTGTGCCAATAAAGAAACCGCCGCACGCGCCGCCAATACAGGCGGTAATGAATGGCTTAACGCGCGGTAGCGTGACGGCGTAAATCAGCGGTTCGCCAACCCCCAGAATGCCGGGAATGATCGCACCACGGATCTGGTTACGGATAACCGAGTGCTGCGGTGAACGGAAATAGAGCGCAAGCGCAGCGCCGACCTGACCACCGCCCGCCATGGCCAGAATCGGGAATAATGCGTTAAAGCCTTGCGCATCCATCAGCGCAAAATAGACCGGAATAAAACCCTCGGGTGCACGCCAAAAACAACGGCAATCAGGAACAGACCGGCCAGCACCGCACAGCCAAACGGGTTACCGTTCAGGTGCAGGAACAGCCATGACATGCCTTTAAACAACTCACCGCCAATCGGCATTATCACCGTAAAGGCCAGCGCCCCGGTAATCAGCAGTGTCAGCAATGAGGTGAGGATCATGTCGAGGTTATCCGGCACGATTTTGCGGATTTGCCGTTCAATCCACGCGCCGAGGATGGAGGCGATTAAAACGCCAATAATGTTGCCGCGTGGATCGATGCTCATGCCGAAGAAATTATCGATACCGGAAAAATACCCGCTGGTGGCCTGCGGGTTGTAACCGAGTACAAACAGCGCGGCGATGATCGCGCCGTTAACACCGCTGCCGCCAAAGGCTTTTTGCGCGTTATAACCAATCAGGATCGGCAAAAACGTGAACAACCCCTTGCCGAATATTTTCATGTATCCCACCAGATGGCTGATGGTCGCGCTCTTTTGCGCCGCGCCGCTCAGCAGGCTTTGCTCGATTAATGTCGCAAAGCCGAGCAACATCCCGGCGGCGATAAATCCGGGGATCAGCGGGGTGAAAATCGTGGCGAATTTCGACAGGAACTGATGCACCGCGCTGGTCTGTTTCGCTTTCATCTGCTGTTTGGTGTCGCGCGCCACGCTTTGCAGCGTTGCGGCTTCAGTCGGGGCGTGTTCATGACCAAGCAGCGTATTCATGGCATCTGCGGCGGTTTGCGCTTTCCCCGGACCGACAATAATTTGTAACTGGTCATCGCTGTTCACAACACCCAACACGCCCGGCAGGGCTTTGAGACGTTCATAATCAACCTGTGCTTCATTGTTTAATGTCAGACGCAACCGCGTCATGCAGTTACCGCAAGTTTTAATGTTGTCTCTGCCGCCGACCAACTGCACGA
This sequence comes from Enterobacter sp. EA-1, assembly GCA_002886105.1. Lineage (GTDB taxonomy): Bacteria > Pseudomonadota > Gammaproteobacteria > Enterobacterales > Enterobacteriaceae. The sequence continues at coordinate 4,454,108 of CP025776.1, read as the reverse complement.
TGCTCGCAATAACCTGTTCCGTGATTTTCGCCATCACTTTATCCCCGCATTAACCAGCGCCTGACGGATAAAACCGCCGTTATCCTGAAGCAATTGTGTTGCCTGCGTGGCATTGAGATGACCCAGCACCATCACGATCGCCGTTTTACAGTGGCCCTCACACGCTTTCAGCGCCCGCGCCGCCGTTTCTGCATCGCAGTCCGTGGCTTCCACCACAATATTGATTTGCCGTTGCACCAGCTTCAGGTTGGTGGCTTCCACATCGACCATCAGATTGCCGTAGACTTTACCGCTGCGGATCATGGCGCCGGTGGTCAGCATATTGAGCACCAGTTTTTGCGCGGTGCCGGCTTTCATGCGCGAAGAGCCTGTGACGACTTCAGGGCCGACAACGGGCGCGATGGCAATGTCGGCGATGCGGGCCATTTCGCTGCCGTCATTACAGGTCAGGGCGACAGTGGTTGCCGCAAGGCTTTTCGCATAATGCATGGCGGCGATCACATACGGCGTGCGGCCACTGGCGGCAATGCCTACCAGCACGTCATTCGCGTTGAAATTAAGTGCTTTCAGGTCATCGACGCCCAGCGTCAGGCTGTCTTCGGCATTTTCCACCGCCTGCAAAATGGCGCGATGCCCCCGGCAATTAACCCCACCACTTGTTCACGCGGGGTGCCGTAAGTGGGCGGGCATTCGCTGGCATCAAGGATCCCCAGCCGACCGGAAGTGCCTGCGCCACAGTAGATTAAGCGCCCGCCCTTGCGGAATGCCGCGACAATGGCATCGACCGCCCGGGTAATCGCCGGGGATCACCTTTTCCACCGCCAGCGCCACTTTCTGGTCTTCAGCATTGATCACTTTCAGCATCTCTTCAGTGGATAGCATGTCAATATTGGCGCTCGCAGCATTGCGGCCTTCAGTGGTCAGTTTGGATAGATCAATGTTCATCAACGTCTCGCTTAACTCTTCAGTGTGTGCTTTGCCTGCCGCGCAACGGCGGCGCTGTATAAGGAATAATATATTATTAATAAGGATAAAAATAAGAATAATTTATTCACCTAAGCGGGTCTGCACGCTAAGTGTGATGTCGCTCAAAGCACGGCGATGAAAGGCGCCGACAAAGCCGCGCGGGAGGCCTGATGGCAGTGTGGGTATTTCATTCCTGAGCCGTCGGAATGCGCAGATAAGAAATTTATTAAATGATTATATGTAGTGGCTGCTTTTTTGGTTATCCATATGTTTTGTATGGATTAATATTTTAATATTTAAGATGATTAAGACATTTTTTTACCAGCGGTATAATTCGTGTTGCTGAGATATAAGTCTTTTGCCCTATTCTGACTGACGGATAAAACGTTTGGGATGATAGGGCCTTTTTTTTATATTCAACGGTTTCCTTGGTAAGCGCTAATGACGCAGTTTATTGATTGTGGCGGAAGTAAAGGAAAGATATTTATTACTCACTCGGTTGCCAGCGAAAATGTTTTTTCATTAGCCCGCCGTCTTGCTAAATATCCTGTTCCGGTACTGATTAGCGGTGAAACGGGAACCGGCAAAGAGTGCGTAGCCCGGTATATTCACGACAATGCGCATGCGCACGATGCACCTTATGTTGGCGTTAATTGCGCCGCGATCCCGGAAAACTTGCTGGAGGCGATGCTCTTCGGCTATGAAAAAGGCGCTTTTACCGGGGCCGTGACCAGTCTTCCGGGAAAGTTTGAGCAAGCAAACGGCGGCACGTTACTGCTCGATGAAATTGGCGACATGTCACTGGCGATGCAGGCGAAACTGCTGCGTGTTTTGCAGGAACAGGAGGTCGAGCGTCTCGGGGAGTCGCCAGTGCCTGCCGCTGAATATCCGCCTGATTGCGGCGACGAATAAAGATCTTGAGCGGGAAGTGGCCGCAGGGCGTTTTCGCCGAGGATCTGTTTTACCGCATTGCTGTGGTACCGATCCTCATTCCCCCGTTGCGGGATCGCCCGCAGGATATCCTGCCGATTGCCCGGTTTCTGCTGAACAAATATCAGTCCTGTTACCTGCGCACGGTTAACCTCAGTGACGAAGCCTGTCAGGCACTGCTGAATTATGACTGGCCCGGCAATATCCGCGAGCTGGAAAACGTGGTGCAGCGCGGTGTGATCCTCGCTGAGGGCGACGAGATCAAGGCTGCCGATCTGGGGCTGCCGACGCCTCACGCGCAGGCGAAGCCGGGTGACGCCATGATTTCAGACGTACGCCGGCACGGGCGCAACGCGGAGTGTGACTACATCAGTGAAGTTCTCAGGCAGCATCAGGGGAACAAAACCAAAACGGCCGCCTTCCTTGGCATTACGCCCCGTGCTCTGCGTTATCGTCTGGCGTCAATGCGTGAAAAAGGCTCAGATATGTCGGGCAGGTAACCCGTCACAACATGCTTTCCGGAAACCTGCCCGACCCTTTATTTGCTCTCCGGCAGGCTGCTTACCCTGTTGTGTCCGCCGAATATCTCTGGTGTTCTGTGGGTTTGTTTCCCCGAGAAATTTGATGCCTGCCAGCGTGATCAGCCATGCGATGCATCCCATCACCAGATAGGTGGCGGCAAAACCGTATGTATCGTAATAGTGCCCGGCAATGGGGTTGATGGCCGTGATGCCCGGTGTAATTAAAACAACCCAGCACCATGTAGATCGTGCCGGTCAGGCGTTTATCGAAATGTTCTGCAAGGAACTTAAATATCGACACCAGCAGCAGCGCCATTTCGAGGCCATAAAGGGGGTTTAATCACGATGATCATCCACGGATGCGTGGCCAGTGCAGACAGCACCAGACGCAGACCAATCACAAAACCGGCGACCAGTAGCCCATTGCGTGCGCCAATACGGTTGATCAAAAAGGGAACCGAAAACATCAGCACGAATTCACAGGCTGACTGTACAAATCCCATGTAACCCAGTACAGCATTCCCGGTCTGATGATCGGCAAAGAAGGTGACAAAGTAGCGCGGAAACTGCTGTTCGGCGCTTTGCATCATCCAGATAATGCCGCCGTAAAACAGCATCAACACCCAGAAGCTGGCATGGTGAAACAGCATCCGCACGTCTTTTCGGTTCACCACCTCTTTTCGCGACGCATTAACCGCCTGCCAGTCAATGCCTTCACCTTGTGTTCTGAGCGTGGTGAGCATAACCAGTACGGCGATCGCGCCGCAGGAGGTGATCATAAAGTTGATATGCGGGTTAATGTTGAATAACTGACCGGCAAAATAGAGGCGACAGCCCAGCCCAGCGATCCCCACATTCTCACCCGGCCAAACTCAAAACCAAACGCGCGACTGTAGCGGTCGGCATAGGTTTCAAACACTAACACGCCTGCAAGGTAGGCGGTGCCCAGATACAAACCGCCAGCGAGCATGCCCAGTACTCGGTGAGTGGTCAGCAGGTACTGGTAAATATAGATAAAGAACGGTGCGGCAAAATGGACGCGATAGCCACCGCGATCAGCAGCGGTTTTTTTCAGGCCCAGCTTATCCATGATAAAGCCGAAGATAGGTTTGATCGCGAGCGCAAACAGGGCATTGATCGAGAGCGTGTAGCCAATCTGCGTGCTGGTAAACCCGATGCTGTCACCCAGCCAAATCGCTAAAAATGACCAACTGGTGGACCATGAAAAATAAAACAGGAACAAACACAAACTGATACGTATGTAGGCGCTTTTCGAGGCAGCGGAGAGCATGTTTTTATCCTCTTCTCAGGGGGACTAAGCGTTGATGCTGATGAGTGTCAGTTTTCCGAGGACCTGTTGCCTTACCGGACGGGACATCCCGCTGGATAGGCAGTGCTTGCCAACGTAAAAAATGCCGGGGTTCAGGCTGATAAAGTTCGCTGACAATGTTCACTTCAGCCCCGGGTGCAGCATCGTTATCAGGTTGATAAAACGCATCGGGAAGGGGAGTGACGGGACCCTCGTCGACACGGCTGACATCCAGTGTTTCTTCATCCAGATACCAGCGACCGCACGTTCCGTCGTGAAGCTGGAACGTCACAGTGTGTGAGCTTTGCACTGCGGCGCAGAGAGGATGACATCCGGGGAATCGACCCCATGCCCCGGAAATCCCAGCGAAAATCCCAGTTGCTGATTTGCCGGGTGCGCCAGCCGTTATGGTCAGCACGGGCGATCCATGCCTGAGAAAACCCGTTAGCATCGTAGCGGTGCCGGTGATGAGCACGCGGCCCGGCTGTCAAAGCCGATGTTCTGGCTCATGTTGATCAGGCCTTGCTGTACCTGCGCGGGGTCAACAATGTCGCCGCGTTCGAGGGTTATCGGCAGCGGGCACGGTTGCCCGGTATGTGAACCAGTTGATCATATCGGGGCTGCGGGCATAAGAGAGATCGTGGCAGGTTTCACAGTGAGGCGTATCGCGCCACATCCAGATCATGTGCCACTGCTTATCCGGGCCGATAATCGGTAAACGGGCGTAGGCGTTGCGTAACCCGCTGCCGCTTAACAGCGGCTGTTCCAGCAATCTTCCCAGCACTGTTTGGCCGCGTTCCAGCGGTTATAAATATCATCGCCGTTGCCGCTCTCTCCGTCGCGATAGCGGAAAAGTAATTCGCCGTTCGCACCCTGAAAAAAAGCGGGTAGGTGGCGCTCTCTTCACGTATTCCGGTCATGGTTCCCTGCGCAAGCGAGTGAATGTCATAGGGGCGGGTTGACCGGAACCAAACCATTTTATCTTTATGCATATTGCCGGAGAGATGGAGATGCCCCTGATTATCCATCGCCAGCGTCAGATAGTTGTGACTGTCAAACTCAGTCTGATGCATGTACCTGTTTTTATCGGCCAGCCACTCACCGGTGGGATAGCTGATTTGCCACGTGGTCTCTTCCTCTGCGCGGCTGGCGACGGTAATGCAATGGTGTTCGTTGTAATACGCAACGTAGAATTTATCTTTACCAGTAAGGCGTATTCGACGGTAAAATCTGCGCAGCAAGGACCAATCCCGGAAATATCGACTTGTTTTGCCTGAAACATTCTCTTCTTCCTGTTTGTTTCCGCCAGAAATAATGGCGCAGCATACGGTGCAAAGTTCGGAAAGAATAAAGAATGTCTCCATCTGTAATTTGTTATCCCTGTCACAGAAGGGATGCGAGATTGAGACGCAGGTAGTGAAAATTTAAAAGGTGTTTTGCGATTGTTCCGGAGGGGGGATTTATTTAAATTTATTGCACCGAATAACTACCCCGGACGCAAAGAGCAGATGCTCCGCTCCGTCTGTTCAACGGACGTACGCTATCTGGCATCCAATGGGTAGAGAAAAAATGAGGCCGTTTTGCATACTCACCAGCGGGACATTATCCGCCTCATATTGCTGTATCCAGAACCCGGTATGAGTCAGTAGATCCACATTCCCATTAATCATGCGGCTATTCTGTGATGACATTAAATAGATGGGTGAGTAGCTGAAATAATAGGTCTTACCCTGTTGTCGGGTTTGCACGAAATTCCCTTTGAGGACGAACTGATTATCATCAGGGCTGGTGATATTGCTCTGTATGGTATTTCCCTTCGTGGTCATGTGCGAGTCGTATAACTCTTTTGGCGCAGCATCAGGTCATAAAAAGCCAAACTGCGTAACTTCATCAACGTTTTGCTGCATGACGGCGTTAGCGCGGTGTAATTGCGCGCCTGCCGGTGGCGAGAAGGGCTGTCAGCATCAGCGCAACAGACTGTTTACGGCGTTTTGCAGGGAGCCATTTCATTGAGCTTTCTCCGGGTTTCGCTGAGAATTAAGTTATTAAGCAGGGTGGCATTGGATCGCGAGTGGTAGATCTGCATCGCCAGCACTTTCTGCTGACAGACGTTATACAGGCGCAGGGTGTAATTCAGCGTCTGGTTTTCATCGTTATAATACACGCTCATTTGCATTGATTTTGATTTAAGTTGTTGATTTATATTGTAGTAAGTCTCTCTTAACCGCAGGAAGGTTGTCTGTTGGAGAGCCTGATCGCTCTCGCGCCCGGGGACGGTAAAGATGCGGATATTGCTGTAAATATTTTGCGCGATTTCCCTCACTTCCGGCGTTTCTCTGCGCGGAATGAAGGAGTAACCCAGCGCAGCGCTACCCAAAGCAATAACAAGAAAAACCAGCGCGATTTTCCACCGTTGACCGCGTGATGGAAGCGACTGCTCTTCGCGTTGCAGCGTGGGAGACATCGTGTCAGGCAACAGGGAATACGTATCCGCGGGTTCATGTTCTGTCGTATCAAAAGCTTCGTCGAACAGCACCTCTTCATCGTCCTGTGCTGGCAGCACACTGGTGAGATTGATCTCCTCTTCGTCTTTTCCACCATCCGGCAATATTCCGCTTCCAGAACATATCCATGTTTCGGGATCGTGCGAATGATCCGTTGCTGCTTGCCGTCATCCTCAAGAGCGGCGCGCAGAGCGTGAATAGCGTTTGGCAGACTGTTATTGCCAATCACCCGGCGTTCCCAGACCAGCGTGGTCAGTTCCTCGCGCGTTAAAATTTTCCCGGCATTCTGTTGCAGGACATCAAGCAGTTTGAGTTGATAGGCGCCCGAGGGCGTTTTCGTTCTCCGGTCACTAAATGAAGAATAGATCCTGACGGGACATCAATCAGCCAGTTATTTATTGCACAATAATTTTTATTCATAAAATTGCATGGTGTTTTAACTGTCAGTCAGGGTTCGTAAGTACGATTGATGGTGGCGACCCGCCGGCATAAATAATGATTAATGCCTGAAGACGAATGGTTTTATTTCTCAATGCACTCAAGTGCTGTAACAAAACGCCGGCACATGGCAAGCGGTTTAGTTTTTTCTTACTGTACATTTTTGCTCTCATTTCTTCCATAGCATGATTTGCAAAATATTATCCCGGTAAACGTAGCGGCATTTTTGTTTCCGCAGAAATTTCCTTTTGCGAATTTATCGGAATTAAAACTTCCTCTTTTTTCTTAATCTTTGATTTCTAATATTTAAAAATTTGGCATGCCTGTTGCTTATTTCCAGCGAGAATTAAAATGAAGGCTGGTTGAATCAACAGGGAATTGATGACGTATACAGATACAAACATTTTAACCCCAACCGACGAAACGCGTTATCTCCGCGATTATTTACCGCTGGTGGGTAAAATCGTCAGGCAGTTTGGCAAACAAGTACTGTGCTGGATAAGGACGATATGCGGCAAATTGCGCTAATGGGGCTACTCTCCTCTTTACGGCGCTATGGGCACCCGGACGATGGCTTTGCCGGTTATGCCGCGCAACGTATACGCGGCGCCGTACTGGATGAGCTGCGTAAACTGGACTGGCGCCCGAGGCGTTTGCGGCAACAAACACACAAACTCAACGATGCGATACGGCAACTGGTGAGTGAGCCGGGGAAAACCCCCTGTTTTACAGACGTTAGCACGCGACTCTCAATGACATTCGAATCCCCGGCAGGCGTATTTGCAACTCTGTTCCGCCAGCGAGCTGGAGAGTCTTGAGAGCCTGCAAGAAAAAGGAACTGTGCCCTCTTCGCTTGTCAGTCGCCCACTGGAAGAGGAGATGCTGGTGGGGCATATGCTGGGTAGTGCGCTGGCGCAACTTGCTCCCCGCGAGCAAACGATCTTCATCCTCTACTATCAGCATGAAATGAACCTGAAAGAGATTGGCCGTTTTTTGGGCTGACGGAGGCCAGCTGTGCCAGCTTAATAAAGCGATCTCCCGGAAGATCTACGCCTTTTTACGCAGGACACATCACCAAATGGCAAAGTATTACGCCTCTAAGGCGTTATGGATCGCCACGCCCAGTGTTTGATGGTTTCCCGGTTGGCTTCCGTCAGCGGCAGCGCACAGTTAAGTCGCAGGCAGTTACGATACTTACCGGAAGCAGAGAACAGTGAGCCCTCGGCGCAATCTGGATTTTTAACCGGCACAGGGCGCGGGAAACGCACACCATATCGACGGTCTCCGGTAGTTCAACCCACAGCAGATAGCCCCCCTTGCGGACGGGTTACAGATACCGCACGGGAAATACTGGCGCACCCAACAGGTATAGGTTTCCAGCTGATGCTGGTAGATCTGGCGCATGCGGCGCACATGGCGGTGATAATGGCCATCACGAATAAATGCTGCCACGGCCAGCTGTGTGCCGGGTACGTTTGTGCCGATGGCGGCATATTTTTATGCAATACCCGATCGAGATAACGCCCCGGTGCGATCCAGCCGACCCGTAGCCCCGGTGCAACGGTTTTGGTCACTGAGCTGCAGAGCAGCACACGACCATCGATATCATAGGATTTGATGGTTGACGGCCGTGGATAATCAGTGGCCAGTTCGCCATAAATATCGTCTTCGAAAATCACAATGTCGTGGCGTTGCGCCAGCGACAGCACCGCCTTTTGCGTGCTTCCGGCATGATAAAGCCGAGCGGGTTATTGCAGTTGGGCACAAGGATCACGCCTTTGATCGGCCACTGCTCCAGCGCCAGTTCCAGAGCTTCAATGCTGATCCCGGCATCGGGATCGGTCGGGGATCCTCAATCGCTTTAATGTCTAACCCGCGCAGTAATTGCATGGTGCCGTAATAACAGGGGACTCGACTGCCACAATGTCTCCCTCGGCTGGCAAACCGCCAGTAACGCCAGCGTGAGGGCTGCGTGGCAACCGCTGGCGATCACAATATCGTCGGCGCTGAGCGACGTGCCGCCATCAAGCATCAGCCGGGCGATCTGTTCACGCAGCTCGCGGCGGCCGGGCAGCGTGTCGTAACTCAGGACATCATGCAACTGGTGCTGTATGACACGGTTCATTTCGCGCCACAGGGGTTTTAGCGTTGGCTGTGTAATATCCGGCGCGCCGCCGCCAAAAGGAATGATGGCCTTATCGGTACGGGCATCAAGCAGCGTGAGCACTTCATCCCACTGGGTCACATCGACCGGACGCTGCACCGGGCGGGACATCGCCGGTACGGGCGGTTGTGCCTTGCGCGGCGCGACGAAATAGCCAGAACGCGGCTGCGGCGTGATCAGTTGCAGGTTTTCCAGCACCGGGTAAGACTGCTGTACGGTGCTGATACTCACGCCGTGTTCCCCGGCTAAGGCTTCGTACCGAAGGGAGTTTTTCTCCCGGGCGATAGAGCCCCTGCTCAATACGTTCCGCCAGCAGCGTGGCCAGATGTTGGTAACGTGTCATGCTGTATCCTTTGAATTAACCATACAGATGTAAAAACCAGTACAGATCTGCCTGTTTTTCGCGATTCATAGACTGTTTTAAGCGATCTGTATGTTAAAGAAAAGTAATTTCTGAATCTGTATTGTCACAGCCTTTCACTGCGATGATAACGCTCTGTTCTGGTGAGGAGAGCGATAATGGAATTCTTTGAAAATCGACCGACGCGCCCGTGGATCGGGTTTGTTTTACTCTGGCGTAAATGGCAACACCTGCGGGAGCGCAGGCGCACGTTGTTGCGGGCGCTCAGCGATGAGCAGTTAAAAGACCCCGGGGTTGCGGCGTGAGGAGCTGTGGTAAGGGCGCTCATGGGCGGAGATAACATCTTGTTATTTCCGCTCAACCTGCGTTGGGCTATGCTTAGCTCCATAACCTGAAGGGGAGAAAGCACATGCACGTTATGAATGGCAAAGACGAAGACGATAAAAAAGAGAACGAAACTGGCAACGCAACCCAGCTGATGCAGCAAAACTGCTGGATTCCCGCTCTATTATCATCTCCGGTGAAATTAACCCGAGGGGCGCTGACGGAAAAAGTCGTCACCCAACTGTTGCTGTTACAGGGCATCAGCGATGCGCCGATCAAAATTTACCTTAATAGCCGGTGGCCATGTCGAAGCGGCTGACACCATCCATGACATGATCAAATTTATCACCCCGGAAGTGCATATTATTGGCACCGGTTGGGTGGCCAGCGCCGGGATCACCATCCTGCTGGCGGCGAAAAAGAGCATCGTTATTCGCTGCCGAACACCCGTTTTATGATCCATCAGCCATTGGGTGGCGTGCGCGGTCAGGCGAGCGATATTGAGATTGAAGCCAAAGAGATCATCCGTACTCTGGAGCGCGTTAACCGCATGATCGCCGATGCAACCGGACAGCCGGTTGATAAAGTGAAACAGGATACGGATCGTAACTACTGGATGAACACCAAAGAAGCCATTGATTACGGCATCGTTTCCCGCGTGGTGAAAACCTACGGTGAACTGAATCTCGATTAATCAGGCGCTGACGGGAGAATAAAACCGACGTCCAGCCAGCATAAGTTGGCTGGACGTTTTTTATTCATCGCTCTGCGAGAACGTTTTCTGGTCTAAATCGTAATGCATATACTCCAGCGGAATATGGTGTAGCGCCCGTAACCGTTCTATATAGGCATTATCTTCTATCGTCGCCGGGGTTATTCCAACGATAACCATTTTAGTAATGTGTATGCCGTTATCGTGCCAGTAAGCATACTCCAGTAACTGCCCTATTGCCTCACGAATGCAATATGAAACGTGGGCATGGGTTTTTATTTCATAAAAAGAGTAAGTATTTTCATTTTCCTGCAAAGCGAGATCAATGCGTGTGCCATACCCGGTATTTTGGTTCCGTGCTTACTCGGTTTTTTGCCAAATTGCTGACAGAGCGTGATATATAACGCTTCCTGTATTGCATTGTGAATGTAACTGATCTCAGTTCGATAGCCGCTGCTGTTGCGCTGGCCGCTCTCTGGTTTAGAACGATGGCCTGCTTTAAAGTCTAATGCTGCTGCGCTGCGGGCCTGAAGAGGAAGCTGAACAAAGTTAATGAGATTGTAATAATTTGATTTTACGGCCGGGTCAGTATGACTAAACATATACGGCTTGCATAATCGTAAATTTTGCGGCTTAAACTTTATGTTAAAAAATCGCTCTTGTCGATCGAGTCTAATATATCGCCATCCACATCGACTTCGTTAAGCTGAGACTTCATTTCATCATACCAGCCGTTCTGCCGGTACTGTTTTAATATTCTTCGGGATTCCGCAGGGGAAACCAGTTCAGCATTTAAAATCTCACCCAGCCAATAACGCGTATTGTTCCTTTTTTCATTTTTGATGGTGTATAAATTGATATCCATTACCTGACCATTGCGAACTAATCCTGCCGGGATTGCAAATAGGCGTAATGATAGCCATCAATGAGTTTTTCCGTATCGAATAACCACTCCTGACCAAATCCATGCTGATATTCGTAGCTGCTGCTATTGATTGACTTACCTTCCCGCCCGGACGGCGTACGCCAGTATTTGTCGTTCCAGCATATTCTTGAGAGTTTTTCACTGTGAAAGTCCTTTTTATTGCATTTGTTATTGTTTTATAAAGCGTTATCAACCGTATCTTAGGACTAATGTTATGGGGGAACCAGCCACTATATGTTGCAGGTTTCCTCTCATTCGCGCGTGATATGTGGGTCCGATCATCCTCCGGCGCGCAGGCAAAAAATACACTTCTCCCTGACACATAATTTCTGCACACTGTTTCCCATTTCTCATTACGGAGTGATGGCATGAACAGCAGTATTAAGGCGACGCTGGTGATGGCAGCGGCGCTCAGTCTTCCCGCAATGGCGGAACACAGCGGCGTCTCCCTTTGATCATAAAGATTGGGAAGTGGTGTGTGACAACACGCTGACCTGCCGCGCGGCTGGCTATAGCGCAGAAGAAGAAGCCAGTGGATCGGTGCTGATCACCCGCAAAGCCGGGCCGGATACGCCTGTTACGGTCGATGTGGTGCTGGCGGAGATGGAAACCGATGATGCAACACAGCAGGCAAAACTGACGCTGTGGATTGACGGCAAATCACAAGGCGATGTTGCAGCGGAAGACAGCGACACCGGCGGTTATCGGATGAGCAGGCCAGCAGCATGATTGCCGCCGTGAAAGGCAGCAGCAAGGTTGAGTTTAAGGGCGGCGCGAAGCCGTTTGTGCTGTCTGGCGAGGGTGCATCCGCTGTGTTGTTGAAATTCGACGATGTACAAGGACGCGTCGGGACGCCCGGCGCACTGAGTAAAAAAGGGGATAAAGCAGAAAATAGCGTTGCGGCACCTGTCGCTGCGCCCGTCATCCGTGCGGTTGCGGTGGATGATGGCGAAGATCGCACCCTGAACGAGGCGGAAGTGAAAGCGCTGAAACCGCGCCTGCTGGCAACGTTATCTGGCGATAATGGATGCGATCGCCTGTCATCGCCGCAGGAAGCGACGGTTGAAGGCGATAACGATATTACCCTGACCCCACTGGACAGTCAGCATGCGCTGATTTCTACCCTCTGCTGGCGCGCCGCGTACAACGAAGGCTATGGCTATTGGGTTATCGACAAGGCGTTGAAAGGAAACCCGCAGTTGATCACCAACTCGGCATCGGACTATGCCGATGGCGCGATCTCGCTGGGCCAACGTGGCCGCGGAATTGGCGACTGCTGGGCGTCGGCAGAGTGGGTGTGGGACGGAGCAACGTTCCGTAAAAGCGGTGAGTCCACAACGGGCATGTGTCGCTATGTACGCGCAGGCGGCACCCGGGATCTGCCGGAGTTTGTTGCTGAGGTCAAAGAAGCCAACCGTGCCAAATGAGCCAGATGTACTGAATTGAACACGGTAGTGACCAAAAGCCCCGGTTTGGTCGCTGCGTGTTCATCTCACCCTTCCCATATTTACACCGGGAAAATCGATGCTAGACAGCCTCAATCACCTTACGCTGGCGGTCAGTGATCTGAACCGCAGCGTGGCGTTCTACCATGAGTTGCTTGGCCTGAAACTGCATGCGTGCTGGGATAACGGCGCCTATCTCCACCTGCGGTGAGCTGTGGTTATGCCTCTCCGTAGACGCGCAGCGCACACCGGTTTTGCCGCAGCACAGCGACTATACCCATTATGCGTTCAGCATCGACGAGCGTGATTTCGCTGCCTTCGTTGCGCGACTTGAGCAGGCTGGCGTGGTGAGCTGGAAAGTGAATAAAAGTGAAGGCGACTCCCCGGTACTTTCTCGATCCGGACGGGCATAAACTGGAAGTGCATGTCGGTAATCTGGCGCAGCGGCTGGCAGCCTGCCGCGAGAAACCGTACAAAGGGATGGTGTTTTTTGACTGAAGAAAAGCGCGAATGACTTTCACAATCCATGCTCTTTGCTCTGTCGTTTCTTGATACTTACCCTGATAACTATTACCTTACCCCCTCCGTTGAATTGAGGGGGCCTCTATGACCGAAGATGAACTGTTTGCCCGTCGGCCGTTAGGGATGCGAATGGCGATGGTGGTGCGCCAGTGGCGCGCGACGATCGATCGTGCGCTGACCGACACGGGCATGACGCAGTCGAGCTGGACGGTGCTGATGCAACTGCACCAGTTGGGCGACAATGTTTCGGTCAGTGAACTGGCGGAAGTGCAGGGCATCGAACTGCCGCCGCTGATGCGCACCCTCACACAACTGGAAAAACAGGGCTGATTGCGCGTACGACATCGCCGTACGACAAGCGCATTCGCCTGTTGGCGCTCACCGCCGACGGGCAACGCCTGCTGGAACGGATCTCGCAAGTGATCGACGCCTGCGGGCGCGCGCCTCGGACAATATCCCCGCCGCGGATCTGGCGGTGTTTAGCGCGACCCTGAATCAAATCGCCTGTAATTTGCGCGTGATGCGCGAAGACGACACTCAAACCGAATAAGAAAATGATGACGCCAGAACAAAAGTTTGCCCGCTGGGTAAGGGTCAGTATTGCCTCTTTCCTGCTGATGTTTGTCTATTTTATCGTTGCGGATATCTGGATCCCGCTGACGCCAGACTCGACAGTGATGCGTGTCGTCACGCCGGTTTCCGCCCGGGTTTCCGGTTATGTGGCGCAGGTGTATGTGCAAAACAATAGCCGGTGCAAAGAGGGGAGATCTGCTGTTTGAGCTGGATCCCACGCCATTCCGTAACCAGGGTTGAAGCCAGTGAGATCGCGCTGGCGCAGGCGCGGTTGACCAACCAGCAACTGGATGCGCAGATCGTTGCCGCCCGTGCCAGCCTGAAGACCGCGCAGATCACCGCCCAGGAACGATCGCGTCACCTTTGAGCGTTATCAGAACCCTCGGGCGCAATGCACAATGTGTCTCAGTCTGACCTCGATAAAGTCCGCACGACCGGCAGAGCAGCGTCCAGTCGAGTGAATTCGCTCAATGCCAGCATTGATGAACTGGCCATTGAGCGTGGCGATCGTGACGATGCCCGCAACGTCACCTTGCAAAAATACCGTAATGCATTGCAACAGTCGCAGCTCAACCTCGGGCTGGACGCAGGTGCGGGCGCAAGCGGATGGCACAGTCAGTAACCTGCAACTCACCCCCGGGTTCTATGCCTCTGCCGGCAGCGCAGCATTGGCGCTGGTGCATGATAAAACGGACATTGTGGCGGACTTTCGCGAGAAGAGCCTGCGCCATACCCATGTCGGCACCGACGCGGCAGTGGTGTTTGATGCGCTGCCGGTCATGTGTTTAAGGCTCATGTGACCAGCAGTGATGCCGGGGTTCTCGCAGGCCGTGAAGCGGTGAACGGTGAGCTGTCCGAACCGCAAACCTCCAACCGCTGGGTACGCGACGCGCAGCGTATGCGCATTCACGTGGCTCTGGACGAACCGTTGCCGAAGACGCTGCCGACGGGCGCACGCGCAACCGTGCAGTTGTATAACAGCGAGGGCTTTTTCGCGCGGATCTTCTCTGGCCTGCAAATCCATCTGGTGAGCCTGCTGCACTATGTCTATTAATACGCTGGCGCGGGTTTTTACGCCGCACGGCAACATCGTTTACACCCCGAATGACTTCCGGCAGACGTTGCGTATTGTGTTTGCCGGGATGATCGCCCTGAGCGTGTCGAGTTTTTACAACACCCAGTACGGCGTGTTCTATGTGGTGTACCCGGTGATGCTGCTGTCACTGGTGCCGGTATTTAACCGCCATGTGGCAAAGCAGTTTATCTTCAGTGCGGTGCTCAACTGCATCGAAATGGTGTTTATTATCGGCTATTTGTCGCGTTGGCCGGTGATCATGACGCTGGTGGTATTCGCACTGTATGTGATGCGTTTTCGCTTTATGAGTAAAGGCGCGCTGTTCCTGTTCGGTTCGGCAGGCGTGGTGTGCCAGAGCACGATGCTCAACTTTATGAGCTACCCCTCCAGCGACTGGCATACGCTGCTGTTTTCCAATATCGAAGCCAGTGTGATGGCGGTGGCACTGAGTGCGCTGATGAATTACCTGATCCCCGGATGTGGAGCCACGCACCCGCCCGCCGTTGATCGAGAAAAACGCCGCCCGCGTGCGCCATGAATCCCTGCTTTCCGGGACGGTGGCGACGATGATTTTTGTCGTCTTCCAGTTAAGCGATCTGAGTGATTCACTTTCTGCGCTGATGGCGGGGATCCTGATCCTCTTCCCCATGCATTATCGCGGTTCGGTGCTCAGCTCGGTGTGGCGCGTTGTGGGGGTGGTGATCGGCTGTCTCTATATTTTGCTGGTGCAGTTGATCCTCTATAACCACAGCAGCCATATGCTGCTGATGATGCCGCTGATCGGCCTCGGGTTGGCGTTTAGCGCGCGTTTGCACGTGATGGAGAAAGTCGGCGCAGGTGTCGGGTTCGCCAGTGTAACGACGATCGGCATTATGTTTGGCCAGAATCTGCACCCGGACACTGACCTCGGTGTTCAGCGATTTATACCGCATCGTGTCCGTTACCGTGGCGTTGGTGGCGACGCTAACCATGGTGTGGCTGGTGCATTTGATGTTGAACTGCTTTGAAGCCACGCGGTTTGTGATCGAGGAGCAGTAGACCGAAACAGCCCGATGGCGCAGCGCTTAGCGGGCTTCTGTTCGGACCTACGAAACCTGCACGAAATGCTCATCTTCACAGCGATAAATTGCCTGTGTGACGTCGGGGATCATCCACTGGCTCACTTCGCTTGCGGCACTGTGAAAACGGATGCACAAACCGCAACCGCCGCGCAGCGTGCGGGGGGATATCCTGCACGCGAAAGGTGATACCGGCGGCCTGTAACGCCTTGCGGGTTTGCAGCACGCCGGGGGTGTTGTGGAACAGCAACAGGTATTCAGCCATGGCGCTTTCTCTGCCGCTGGCCGATCAGCGCCGCCCCCACCGCGCCAGCATACTGGGCGTCGGCATGGGTAAACACCTCACTGTTCAGGTGCGCAGCCAGCATACGACGGAAGGTGGTGCAGTGGCTGACACCGCCGGTAAACAGCAGCGGCCCTTGAGTGGACAAGCGGGCGATAAAATGCGCGCTGCGTCGCGCCATCGCATTGATCACCCCGGCAAGGATCGCCTCCGGTGCGATGCCCGCCGATCGCAGGCTGATCACTTCCGATTCGGCAAACACCGTGCACATGCTGGTGAGCGGATGTGGCTCGACGCCTTCGGTAATGTCATCAAGATGCTCAACTTGCGTACCCAGCGTGCGGGAGATGACATCGAGAAAACGTCCGGTACCGGCAGCGCACTTATCATTCATCAGGAAGTCGGTGAGATTGCCTTGTTCATCAAGCTGGATCACTTTGCTGTCCTGACCACCGATGTCAATGACTGTGCGCGCCTCGGGCAATAACAGCCGTGCGCCCAGCCCATGGCAGGAGATTTCGGTCACCTGCTTGTCGGCGAAATCCACCAGTTGCCGTCCGTAGCCGGTGAGCGTCAGAAACGGGGGTTCCACAAGCCCGGCGCGCAATGTCTCCCACGCTTCACCGATCGAAGCGGCGGGGCGAAACGAGGTCGGGCAGAGGAAACGCCGTACGACGGTGTTGCCCTCAAGCAGAATGCCTTTGGTGGTGGTCGAGCCGGAATCAATGCCTACGGTAAACGCCACGGCCACTCCTTATAACATCTCGATAAACGCGGCAACGCGGGTGCTAAGTTGCCCGATATCCGACGTCGAGTAATCCGTCTCAATCGCCATATACGGAATGTTGTGTTGCTGGCGCACATGGCGTTTGATGGCCAGAGACTCAACGGCGTAGGTGTGGCACGCCTGTAAAATCACATCGATGACGCCATCAGCCCTCGGTACTCTTCCACCATCTGGCTGAGCAGTTTCAGGCGCTCATCGTTAGGCGAAATACAGGAGCAACCAATCGCCAGATACTTGTCGGTCAGCGCATCGTACACATCGCCGCTCTCGTCAACGCAGCGTTCAGTGGCTTTCGCGCCGGTGCAGTTTTCATAACCCACCACCCAGCCGCCGTTTTCTTCCAATGGCGCGCACGACTTTTCCGCTGCGCCGCCAATCGGACAACCGGTGATCAAAATACGTGGGCGGGGGATCCGAGGCGTTTTCCGGCCTGCCATTCGTTGCGGATCCGTTCGGCCATGGCATTCAGCTCGTCGATCAGCGCTGCTTTATCAAAGCGGAAAGTCGCCCCGTACACCACTTTCAGGATATCTGTACCGCTCAGCGCGGGCGGGTTGAGCTGCCCCACGCGGTAGAAGTTTGCCAGCGCCCTGGCGTTCACGGTTTTTTCAGCGCAATGGCATCGCGCAGCGCGGCTTCGCTGATCGGCTGACCAAAACGGTGTTCGATGGCCTGTTGCAAGCGCAGGATCTCGGCTTTCCACAACGCGCGGGAAGCGGCATCCGCTGCGCTGTTCGGCAGTTGCATCACATGCACGGCTTTGAACTCCGCCATGTATTCGTACATTTTCTTTTACCGTCGCAGGTGGTTTCACCCACCACCAGATCGGAAAAGTAGAAGTAGGGGCACTTGTCGGTTTTGCCAAAGCCGTAGCTGCTTTTGATCAGCGGACAGAGATTGCGCGGCAGATCTTTTTCCGCTTCTTCGATGGTTTCATCGTTAGTGGAGCAAAGCGAGACCACCACGGCGCCAGCGGACATCGCGATCTCTTGCGGCATAAAGGTACAGTAAGTGCCTACCAGTGGGATGCCCTGTTCTTTCCAGATCCATCACGGTGAGAAAACCTTTCTGGCGGGCTTCGGAGAATTGTTCAAAGACGTCCGGGAGTGCGGTGATAAGCGACATGATTTTCCTTCCCGTGACACGGGAGATGATAAAAAAGACGCCGCATTATAGGCATGCAAAATGAAGGGAATATTGATCTCCGGCTGATGAAGAGCAGAAACGCGGTGGAGTGAAACAGGTTCAGAGGATCTTTTCAGATCCATCTCTTCTTGGATCCGTTCGCTGTAGAGCGCATGTGTGCGGATGGCTTCCTCTATGCCGGCATTGTAAAAAGGCGGGGCCAATCTGTTCGGCGATAAAGTCGATAAAAATTCCGCGTCAAACTGCTCCAGCTCCAGTTCGAAATGCGTTTCGCAGTACGCTTGCAATTTGTTGCGTAACTGCTCGCGTTCGCTGTGGGTGAGGGTAATGTCGGCCATGGCGTCTCCTTACGATCAAAACACGCTAATGTGCAGCAGCGCAGGTAACTGTGATAGCAGATAGAGGATCAGGCCAATCGATCCGCCAACCAGCGTACCGTTGATGCGGATAAATTGCAGATCTTTGCCAATGTTCAGCTCGACCACGGCGTGACATATCGTGTGCGTCCCAGCTTTTCACCGTATCACTGATATGCCCGGTCAGAAAAGCGGCGAAACCCGGTGCGACACGATGTGCGGCCTGTTCCAGATGCTCATTCAGCTGAGGCGCGCAGCGCGCCGTCCGCCAGCAGTGTTTCGCCAAACCATAATCCCGCGTCGGTAATGCGTTTTTTCATGCGCGAATCGTCAGACTGCACGTCGGCTTTCATCCAGTTGCGCAGATCCGCCCACATTTCGCCCAGATAGCGGTTAAATGCTTCGTCGTTTTTCAGATAGTCTTTGATGTTTTCTGCCCGTTCGGCCATTTCCGGATCGGTTTTCAGGCTGGCGATCAGTTTTAGCGTTGCGCGATCGAAGGCCCCCGGCGGATCTGGTGCGTGCGGTCGGCGTTGATGTCATCCAGCAGCGAGTTCACCGCGTCGGAAACCAGTTCCGCGCTTTGCTCACCCAGCCATTCGGTTGGCAGGATCTTCGCTTTTAACGGGTGATCGGTCTCCAGCCAGTGCACCACGGCGGGCAATAAAGGCGCGTGAGCTTTCACGCTGCAACAGGGCAATTAACTGCGCTATCAGGCTGTCCAGCAGCTTCTGGTGGCGATTGTTACGCGTCAGACTTTCCAGCAACAGCGCGCTGGTTTCCGTCAGATCGACTTTGTCGATGGCTTTATGCACCGCCCGGCGTAACAAGCGCTGGATGCGGGTATCGTCGGCCATTTCCAGAAAGCCGCTCATGACTTGCAGCAAGTGTTGACCCACCCGTTGTGCGTTTTCCGGTTGGCTGAACCAGGGCGCCGATCAGTTGAGCAGGCTGGTGGCGATGGATCAACGCCACTAATGACTGCGTATCGAGGAATTTCTCCTGCACGAACTGACCAAGATTGTCGCCGATCCGGTCTTTATTGCGCGGGATAATCGCGGTATGGCTGGAAATAAACGGGATCGGCACGCGGCGAAACAGCGCCACCACTGCAAACCAGTCCGCCAGCGCGCCGACCATCGCTGCTTCGGCAATAGCTTTGACCCCGCTCACCCCAGAAGTTGGGCGACAGGAACAGCGTGGTGACAAACGTTGCCGCTGCAACCAGCAGCAGTGAGAGCGCCAGACGCTTGGCGCGCTTGAGTTCAGCAATTTTGTTCATGCTTAAAGCATATAACCCAACGACAAATTTATGCAAAGGGTTAAATCATAAGCAGTTTGCGTAACACACCCCAGATGATCCAGCCACCAAACCCCCATCAACACCACGCCCGCGGTACGCTCTATCCAGTAAACGCTACGGCGCAAGCGGTTCTGCACAGCAGGCAGGCCGATAAGCGAGACGACGGTTAAATCCCACAGCAGCACCACCATTACCATCCAGACGCCGCTGGCGGATTGCTGGAGTAATGTCACGTCCGGCCCGAGCAGGGCGGTCATCAGCGCCGGGTAGAACAACGCATTTTTCGGATTGAGCAATGCGGAACCGAGGCCGAGCAAACACTGTTTGCCGATGGACGGACAGCATTGCTGCGTTTCATCCAGCGTAAGGGCTTGTGGGCGGCTGCGCACCCTATCCACAGCAGGTAAAGCGCGCCGAGCAGCTCAATGGCGGTGAAGAACACGGTGAAATGGCGTAAGGCGCTCGCGCCGATAATCACCAGCAAAATATAGAGCGCGTTGCCGGAGGCAATGCCTACGCAAGAATCCGGCGCTGCCGCGCAGACGAATGGCATAGCCCACTAGCAGGAAGAAATCCGGGCCCGGGCTGAGCAGGGCGACAAAATGCGCCAGCGCCAGTGAGGGAAAAGCGGGAGGGAAAATGTCCATAGTGACCTCGGCAGTAAAGAACTGCGGTCACCTTAGCGGCATCGCGGCGCTATTTATTGTCTGATATTGATCGGCCGATCGCGTACTGGCGCGGCGTGGCGGCGGTATAACTGACAAAGGTTCTGTGAAAATGGCTCTGATCGGCAAACCCGCTCTGATACCCCACATCCGCCAGATTATCGCCGGCGCGCAGGCGACTTTTGGCAAACTCCACGCGGGCGCTATTTAAAAAAACAGCCCTCGGCGTTAGCCCGGTGTCCTGTTTAAAGGTGCGGATCAGCGTCTCTTTACGCAGCGAGAACGCGTGCGCCAGTTCATCCAGCGTTGGCGGTTGCTGCAAGTTGCCGAGCAACGCATCCTGCAACTGCTGACTGGTCGGGCGAAGCGGTGCCGGGAGCCGTGGTGGGCAGGCGAGGGTGGTGAGCAAACGGGCGATAGCCGCGGGCAATGGGCCGGTTTGCCCGCTTTCGATTAACGAGACAATGTGCAGGTATTGCTGGAACAGTTGCGGGCAGCGGATCACCTGCTGCGCACTGGTTGTCTGCGGCAGATAAAGCATATGGTAGCTGCGCGACTGGCCGAGGCAACGGGTTACAGCTATGGGGCGTCAGTGGCGGAATCACGATCATATCGCCGGGGCATCAGCAGGTATTCCCGTCCGTTGCAGATGCAGCGGGTGTACCCCTCAACAATCGCGCCAATCGACAGTTCCGCATGGTGGTGGCGCTTATAGGCTTCTGCTGGCTGCGCCCGAGGTGCTGCGCAGTTCGACGCCCGGTAAGGTTTCGGGGCGGCAAAATGATTGCTCTATATCGCGCGTTATCGACATGGTTTGCCTCGTTAAGGTCGGCTTTCTGGTATATCACACCCCGCTATTTATCGCGAAAGGCATTATGCAACAGCCGCCACATATGGTGGGCCGCAGGCGTAAAGCGTCGATCGGAGTTGCGCAGCAAATGGCACTGAGCGCTACTGGCAATGGGGTGATCGAGCGGCACCGCCACCAGTGTGCCCGGCGAATCGGATCGGCGGCGGCGTAGGCGGTCATGAATGAAATCCCCAGTCCTGCACGGCTTAGCCCCCATCGCAGTGGAGAACTGGTTGCAGCGATACGCCGGGTGAAACTGCAAACCCCCGGCTTTTAAACATCGCATTCATATGCCGTTGCAGTCCGAAATTTTCCGTCAGCGCAATGAGTTGATGCTGAGTCAGTTCTTCAATAGTAATGCTCTTCCGTTGGGCGATAGGGTGTTGCGGCGAGACGACGGCACAAATTGGCCCCCATTGAAAGCTGTGGCGCTTGAGTTCCGGGGAGCCAATCGGGCCAAAGGCCAGCGCCATATCCGCATCGCCGTTGACTATGTCGTTGAGCATTTCCTGCATGCTGCCTACCACAATGTCGACAAAAACCTGCGGGTACGACTGCGCAAACTCGCGCATTACCCCTTCGATAAACGCGGTGATAAGCCCACCGCCAATACGAACCGATATCGTGCCGCCGCGCATATGACGCAGATCTTTCAGTTGGCTTTCCAGCTTTTCGCGCCGCTGGCGGCTGGCGAAGTAATCCTCAGCAAGCAGACGCCCGGCTTCAGTAAGCACCACGTTACGCCCGCGCCGTTCCAGTAAGGGGGAGCTGTAATGCGCGCTCCAGTTGCGCAATCTGGCGGCTCACCACCGATGGGTTAACGCCAAGAATGTCCGCCGCGCGGCGGATGCCGCCCTGGTTGCCCACTTCATACAGATAACCGACCTGTTTGTCCTGGAAACATCCGCCACATTCCTTCATCACTGTTGACCTGAAAGCAACAATAACATCTTAAAGCGGATATTTATCATCCGGATTGAATAGTGATAATCAAATTAATCGCCGAGGGTTTTATGGGGAAACAGAAACGAAAAATTAAGGGGATTTTTTGCACCAAAAGGGTGCCCAATAACGGTGAGAGGTTATTTTATTAGGGTGATTTCAGGGCTTAATTAAATAATTTTTCAGTAACTTTGCTTTTTATTCTCTGTATTTCGCGGGAAGGTTTTTTATTGCGTAAAAAATTCGCGGTAAAAGGTTTTTATTTTAGCGTCTGGCTATTCAGGCATGGATCCTGCTTAGTAATAGAACATTGTCATCTGATTATTTTAAAGAGAGATGTTATGAGCGAATCGAAAACGCTGGAGCAACCCGCGAAAGAGCACGCGGATGAGTGGAAAGTCGGGCCCGGCGCACTGGATCTCCTGGTTATTGTTCTGCTGGTTTTTCCGGCTTCTTTTCAAAGTCGACGGTATGGCGTGGCTGGGGGCGTTTGACTTCACCACGCTGGGTGGCGCGTTCGGCACCATGAAGTCGCCGGAGAGCAGCACCTTTATCGGCAGCGGCGGCATTAGCGCCAAAGCCGGCTTTCTGTTTGCACTGTCGCTGGTGCCAACGGTGATGCTGGCGCTGGGGCTGCTGGAGATTTTTACCCACTATGGCGCTATCCGCGCAGCGCACAAACTGCTGACGCCGTTGCTTAAACCGCTGCTCGGTATTCCGGGTTATACCGGGCTGGCGCTGATCACCGATTTGCAAAGCACCGATGCCGGTGCGGCGTTAACCAAAGAGTTGTACGACAGCGAGAAAATTACCCGTAAAGATGTGGTGATTATGGGCGCATGGCAATATTCCGGCGCCGGGTTAATCAATAACTATTTTTCCATCGGTTCGGCGATGTTCGCCTCGCTGACCATCCCGATTATTATTCCGCTGGTGTTGATGTTTGTACTGAAATTTGTTGGCGCAGCCGTGGTTCGCGGCATTAAATACTGTCTATAAGAGGGATTTCGACCATGAGTAATACCGCCAAAGTCTCCGGCAATCCGTTCGATATTTTCGTTATCGGTGCGCGTAAAGGTTTTAATATCGCCATCAATAACCTGATGCCGAATGTATTAATGGCCTATGTGATCGCCGAAATGCTCAATTTATTGGGCGTGATGCAGATTATTGGTCATATTTGCGCGCCGGTTATGGGGCTGTTCGGCCTGCCGGGCGAAGCCATTACCGTGTTGCTCACTGCTGGCTCTCCTCCTCCGCAGGGACCGGCGTGGCGGTCAGCCTGCTGAGCAAAGGCCAACTTGATGTCGGGCAAATAACCATTCTTGCACCCGCCATTTTTTTAATGGGTTCGCAGCTACAGTATATGGGCCGCCTGCTGGGCGTGGCCGATGTACCGAAGAAGTACTGGCCGTTACTGATGGCCGTCAGCATTCTCAACGCGGTTATTTCTATGCTGATAATGCGCGTTATTGCCTGAGAGCACACCAAGGAGTAAGACGTGTCACGTACACTAGAGCACTTTAATTACCTGCATCAGATCCCGGAACTTGGGTTCGAAGAGTATAAAACCTCCGCTTATATCGCCGGGGTACTGGAGGCGGCGGGCTACCGAGGTTACGCGCCAGATCAATAACACCACCGGCATCGTCGCCGTGCTGGACAGCGGCAAACCCGGACCGACCACGGCGCTGCGTGCCGATATGGATGCGCTCGGACACATCATTGATGGCGAGCACGTTGCACGCCACACCTGTGGTCACGATGGGCATTCCTCTGTGGTACTGTCCACGGCGCAGGAAGTGATGGCTGAAGGCGTGGTGAAAAAGGGCAAACTGAAGTTTATCTTCCAGCCCGCCGAAGAGCTGGGCACTGGGGCGATTGCCCTGACCGAAGGCGGCGTGCTGGACGATGTGGACATGCTGCTTGGCTTCCACCTGCGCCCGCTGGAAGAGTGCCCGATGGGCCGAGGGCCGTTCCGGCGATGTACTATTCGGCGTCCGCCACCGTCGAGGTGATGTTCCACGGCAAAGCAGCGCATGCTGCGCGCCCGCATTTAGGGGTGAACGCATTGGATGCCGCCGCGCACGCGGTGTGCAGGCGGTGAACGGCATTCACCTTGCGCCATCGCTCACCGCGAAAGCCACGCGTTTCCTCTGTGATGCCGGGGTCACTAACTCCATTCCGGACAAAGCGCAGGTGTGCTGGGATCTGCGTGCGGCAGAAAACGAAGCCATGGATGCGCTGAAACCGCAGGTACTGCGCGCTATTGAAAGCAGTGCCGCAGCTTATGGCGCGCGTGCTGAAATCCGCATTCTTAAGGAGATGCCTGCGGCGATCATTGATGATGAGGCAACTGAAGTGGTTTCCCGCGCCATCCGCAGTGTGTTTGGCGACGCCGGGCTGACCGCTCCGAAATCGACGCCGGGCAGTGAGGATTTCTTCCACTACCTGCGCCTGCGCCCGCAGGTGAAAGGCGGTTTCTGGGGGCTGGGCGCGAACCTGACGCCGGGGCTGCATCACCCGGAAATGCACTTTGACCGCGACGCGTTAGCGCTCGGCGTGAAAGTGTTTAAAGCCTGCGTGCAGGATGTGCTGGGCTGATACTCACGGCTTCCAGTTGCTGCGGGTGGTAATAATATTGTTGCCCGCAGTGGTTTTCACCGAAACAGGGTATCCGTATTTGAAAATGCGTTGTTGGTTTTGACGGTCTACGTTGTCTGTCTATTCAGAACAAGGTTGAAATTAACGCTCTGGCCGATAAACCCGATGATGGGATTGATTACAGCGATATTCCGCCGACAGAAGATACGCTTTGGACGGACGCGGTTCGCGGTAAATTTTCCGCCCTTTAAAAACCCGAGGCATCGGTGCGTATTGACGCGGATGTAATGGAATGGCTGGAAGCGGCCGGGTAAAGGGTACCAGACCCGGCTCAACGCTATTTTGCGCGAAGCAATGATGCGTGATTTGCAAAGCAAAAAGTGATGACAGTGAATGACCGGATGGCGATTGCCGGTTGACACTTTGTTCTCCCCTCACCCTAACCCTCTCCCCATAGGGGCGAGGGGATCGTACAGTGTCCCGGTTCGCTTATTTCCGTAGATCCGCAAACGCTGCTCTGATTTCCTCTTCCGGCAGTTGCACACCGATAAATACCAGCGTGCTGTGTGGGATTTCGTCACCCCACGGGCGATCCCAGTCGGCGCTGTACAGGCGCTGAACGCCACCGGAACAGCAGGCGGTTGGGCTCACCGTCGATCCAGAGCATCCCTTTGTAGCGCAAAAGTTTTTCTGCAAAGCTCAGCAGCAGACTCTCCATCACGCGAGAGACCTCGCTGATGTCCACCGGAGTAGTCCAGTTCGACGACGATCGAATTAATATCGTTCTGCTTGTCGGCGATAAAGTGGAAGCGCGGTTTGGCCGCCACCACGTTCTCTTCCAGCATAAAACCGTTGGTATTAAACAGCTGCGCCAGTTCGATATCGCCGTGAGTGACGGTGTAAATCGGTGCGCGGGCGTTAATACGGCTCAGCCGTTCGCGCAATTTTTCGCTCTCGCCAGCCACATCGGTTTTGGTCAACAGAATGCGATCGGCATAACCGACCTGCGACTGCGCCAGTGTGAACTGGTTCATCTGCTCATCGGCATGCGCGGCGTCAACCAGCGCAATCACGCCGTCCAGCAGATAGCGCTGGCAGAGGATTTCATGGGAGAAGAAGGTCTGAATGATTGGGCCGGGATCGGCCATACCGGTGCATTCGATCACCAGCCTGTCAAAGGCGATATCGCCGCGATCGAGGCTATCGAGCAGGTCCAGCAACGCATCTTCCAGCTCATTGGAACGACTACAGCAGATACAGCCGTTAGTCAGGGTTTTGATTTGTGTGGCGCGATCGCCAATCAGCTGATCGTCGACGGAGACTTCACCGAATTCGTTTTCGATAACGGCGATTTTGTAGCCGTGTTGCTCATTGAGGATATGGCGTAAGAGGGTGGTTTTGCCTGCGCCGAGAAAGCCGGTCAGCAGGGTCATACATTCTCCTTTAGCAACAGCGGACTCCGCCCTTGCCGTCGCCGCCATAACGCGCCTGCTGGCGTTCGCGGAAAAAATTCTTCGTAGGTCATGTACGGCTTGTCCGGATGGTTGGTCTGCATATGTTCAACATAGTTGTCATAGTCCGGGATGCCAATCAGCATCTTTGCCGCCTGACCGAGGTACTTTTTTGCTTCGCCTAAGTTACCAAACATTATTTGCCCCGGATATATGTGGGGGCCGGATGGCTCCCTCCTCAGGAGCCATCCGGCACAGTGACATTAATGATGGGAGGAGGTTTTCACGCCGCCTTCCGGCACCGGCACATACGGTGTCTCTTTGTCGGTACGTACCTTGTTGTTACGTACGTTCAGCCGGAGTTTTGATGCCGTAGAAGATGATGCTGTAAACCACCACCGAGGAACAGAATACTCAAACCGGCGTTGGTGTAGTTGTTCACCACGATATGGTTCATGTTGGCAATCTGTTGCGCTGTCAGCTCACTGCCGCCCGCGGCAATCTTCTCTTGTACTGGTTAGCCATATACAGGAAGCCTTCCAGTTGCGGGTTAGTGCTGAACAGTTTCAGGCCCAGCGCCCGTGGTGCACAGCAGCAGCCAGCATGGCCGGAACCACGGTGACCCAGATGTATTTGGTGCGCTGCATTTTCACCAGGGATAACCGTGCCGAGCAGCAGGGCAACGGCGGCCAGCATCTGGTTAGAGATGCCGAACAGCGGCCACAGGCTCTTCACGCCGCCCAGCGGATCAACCACGCCCTGATACAGCAGGTAACCCCACAGACCCACGCAGCCCGCAGTACCAATAACGCCGGCAACCAGCGAGTCGGTTTTCTTCAGGAACGGCACGAAGTTACCCAGCAGATCCTGCAACATAAAGCGGCCTGCACGGGTACCCGCATCCAGCGCGGTGAGGATAAACAGCGCTTCAAACAGAATACCGAAGTGGTACCAGAAGCCCATATCCGCCATTGGCATGATTTTTGTGGAACACATGAGCAATACCCACGGCCAGCGTCGGCGCGCCACCCGCACGGTTCAGCACTGACGGTTCGCCGATGTCTTTTGCGGTTTGCAGGATCTGCTCCGGCGAAATCACAAAGCCCGAGGAGCTGACCGTTGCCGCCGCATGTGCGGTGACATCTTTCAACTGCGCCAGAATCATTGGCGCGTTATCGCCACCAGTTCATGCAGGTTTGGCATGGTAATACCGAGGCCTGCCGGCGGGGTGTTCATCGCAAAGTAAAGACCCGGTTCGATAATGGACGCGGCAACCAGCGCCATCACCGCCACAAAGGATTCCATCAGCATTGCGCCGTAGCCGATAAAGCGGGCGTCGGTTTCGTTCGCCAGCAGTTTCGGCGTGGTGCCGGAGGCGATCAGCGCATGGAAGCCAGAGACGGCGCCACAAGCGATGGTGATAAACAGGAACGGGAACAGCGCGCCTTTCCACAACGGGCCGGTACCGTCGATGTACTGCGTTACCGCAGGCATTTTCAGTTCCGGGTTGAGGATAACGATGCCCAGCGCCAGACCGACGATCACGCCGATTTTCAGGAAGGTCGCCAGATAGTCGCGCGGGGCGAGGATCAGCCATACCGGCAGCAGCGCAGAGATAAAGGCATAACCAATCAGCGCGAAGGTGATGGTGGTGTCTTTAAAGGTCAGCGCCGGGCCCCAGTACGGATCGTGAGCGATAATACCGCCGAACCAGATGGAGGCTACCAGCAGCACAATCCCGATAACCGAGACTTCACCCACGCGGCTGGGCGCAGGAAGCGCGTAAATACCATAAACAGGGCAATCGGCACGGTAGAGCAGACGGTGAACACGCCCCACGGACTTTCCGCCAGCGCTTTCACCACGATCAGCGCCAGTACCGCGAGGATGATGATCATAATCAGGAAGCAGCCGAACAGCGCAATGGTCCCCGGTACGCGGCCCATCTCCTCTTTGACCATCTCGCCAAGCGAGGCGCCGTTACGGCGGGAAGAGATAAACAGCACCATAAAGTCCTGCACGGCGCCAGCCGGCACACGCCCGCCAGCAGCCACAGCGTGCCCGGCAGGTAGCCCATTTGCGCGGCCAGTACCGGCCCGACCAGCGGGCCTGCGCCCGCGATAGCGGCAAAGTGGTGGCCAAACAGCATTGGTTGGCACATAGTTCAGGCCATCGTTATTGATCACCGCCGGTGTGGCGCGGGTCGGATCGAGTTTCATCACCTTTTGGGCGATGTAGAGGCTGTAGTAGCGGTACGCCACCAGATAAACGGAGACGGACGCGACCACGATCCACAGGGCGCTTACGTGCTCGCCCCGCCGTAATGCGATAACCGAGAGACAGAAAGCGCCGATAATCCCGAGGATCACCCGGGCACGTGCTTGAAGAGTTTTTTAGTATCCATATCAGACCCGGCTTTTAGCAGAAAAAGAGAATCGGATGTGAGGTGTTGTAAAGGCTGTATGCTGGCCACGATCATGACAAATTACGCGCGCGAAACGGCGACGATTTGGTTGAGTGGTTAGAAATGGACGCTAAGCGGTAACGGAATCGCGGTGAGCGGTTTTGCACGGGAAAAGTGGCGGAAAATGTGTGATGGCGATCACTCGGAACCCTTGATGGGCGCGGGTCGGGGAGGTTTCAGGCTGGCTGCATTATGACTATTGTTTTGGTGAATATTAGCACGATGAGCCATAAAGTTTTTCTTATTCCAGGGCCGAAAATCTTACATCTGTCTATATGGAAAGAGAAAACATGTTAAATCGCATTAAACTTGTGACCAGTTTGTTACTGGTATTAGGATTATTTGGCCTTTTACAGCTCACCTCCGGCGGCTTGTTCTTCAACGCGCTAAAGCAGGACAAAGAAAACTTCACCGTATTGCAAACCATTCGCCAGCAACAATCTACGCTGAACGCCAGCTGGGTAGCCCTGCTGCAAACCCGTAACACCCTGAACCGCGCGGGTATTCGCTACATGATGGATCAGAACAACATCGGTAGCGGCGCGACCGTGTCGGATCTGATGCAGATTGCCAGCACCTCGCTGAAACAGGCGGAAGTGAACTGGACCGCCTACCAGGGCGCTGCCGCGCGATCCGCGCCAGAGCGATGAAGCCGCAGCAGAGATCAAACGTAACTACGATATCTACCACAACGCTCTGGCGGAGCTGATTCAATTGCTGGGCGCTGGCAAGATTAATGACTTCTTTGACCAGCCGACACAGCGTTACCGAGGACGGTTTCGAAAAACAATACGTCAACTACTTGCAGCAGAACGATTCCCTGTATGAAACCGCCGTCAATGCGAGCGAAAGCTCATATGGTTCTGCGGTATGGATCATTATTACCGTCCTGATCGTGGTGCTGGCGGTGATCGTCGGCGTATGGGCAGGGATCAAACGTGCATTGATCGCGCCGCTGAACCACCTGATCGACAACATTCGCCATATTGCCGGTGGCGATCTGGTGCAGCGTATTGAAGTGCAGGGCTCTAACGAAATGGGCGTACTGGCGGACAGCCTGCGTCATATGCAGAGCGAGCTGGTGCGTACCGTCAGCGATGTGCGTAACGGCGCGAACGCCATTTACAGCGGCGCGAGCGAAATTTCGGTTGGCAACAACGATCTCTCTTCCCGTACCGAGCAGCAGGCTGCATCGCTGGAAGAAACAGCAGCCAGCATGGAAGAGCTGACCGCCACGGTTAAACAGAACGCCGAAAACGCCCGTCAGGCCAGCCATCTGGCGCTGAGCGCATCTGAAACGGCGCAAAAAGGCGGGAAAGTGGTGGACAACGTGGTGCAGACCATGCGAGACATCGCTGCCAGTTCGCAGAAAATTGCTGACATTATCAGCGTGATCGACGGCATTGCTTTCCAGACCAACATCCGGCACTGAACGCCGCGGTAGAAGCGGCGCGTGCAGGCGAACAGGGGCGTGGTTTTGCGGTGGTTGCCGGCGAAGTGCGTAACCTCGCGCAGCGTAGCGCCCGAGGCAGCCCGTGAAATTAAGAGCCTGATTGAAGACTCTGTTGGCCGCGTTGAACTGGGCTCCACGTTGGTGGAAAGCGCTGGTGAGACGATGGATGAAATCGTCAATGCGGTCACCCGCGTGACCGATATTATGGGCGAAATCGCGTCTGCCTCTGATGAGCAGAGCCGCGGTATCGACCGGTGGGTCTGGCGGTTGCCGAGATGGATCGCGTGACTCAGCAGAACGCCTCGCTGGTGGAAGAATCCGCCGCTGCTGCTGCTGCGCTGGAAGAACAGGCCAGCCGTCTGACGCAGGCGGTTGCTGTGTTCCGCATTATGCAGGAACAGCGTAAAGCGGGGGGCCGCCGCTTTCGCCAAAGCCGCGCCGGTTGCCTCCCAACCGCGTAAAGTGGCCGCGACGGATACTGGCGACAACTGGGAAACGTTCTAATTGTCCTCTGCGCCCTGTTGCCCGGGCGCATTTCCTCCGGGCTTCGCCATGCTATTCTCAGGAAAAGTATTCTGCGGAGAAGCCTTATGCCGTTCCTGCCCTTCACTACAGTTGCGAGCAGCTGGCCGCGATTGTCGGCGACTGCTTTGAAGGCTACAGCATGCCGTTTTCGCTGCCGCCTGCGGTCTTTGCCCAGCGCTTTATTGCTGAAGGATTAAGTCTGGTGGATTCTTGCGTCTGGCTGGCGGGTGAAACGCCTGCCGCCGTGGCGCTGATCACCCGGCGCGGCGTCTCCGCCCGGTTAGCAGCATTTGCCATTCGCCCCGCGTACCGGGCGAAAGGGCAGGGAAACGCCTTCTTGCACCGCTAATGGCAGCGTTGCGCGAGCGGGGGCGTTGTGAAAATGCAACTCGAGGTGATTCAGGACAATCATCCCGCCGTGGCGCTCTATCGCAGCACTGGGTTTTGTGATTACTCAGGAACTTTATGGTTTTCAGGGCGTTGCGGATGCGCTTGTGCAAACGGTGGCGTTACAGGCGCTTGATCCGCTGGAGGTGGTGCGCAAGGCGACGGGCGAGAGTAATGCCATGCTGCCGTGGCTGGTGGATCCCCTTTCTTCGGTGTCGCTACCTGCGCTGGCCTTTGAGCACCGCAAGCATGCGTATGCGGTACTGGCTACCCATATGGAGAAGCCGCAACTGCGGTTTATTTATGTTGAGCCGGAGTACCGGCGTAAGGGATTCGCCAGCGAATTGCTGCACGCGTTAAATCAGCGTTTTCCCGGACTGAGCACGTCGGTGGTGGTGCCCGCTCCTTTTCGCCGCTATTTACGCGCGCGGGCTATCTTCCCTCTGACGATCAGTCAGTATGAGATGAAGGTCGACCTGTAGCGGTCAGCCTTCGCGATTAACGACTTTGATTTCAACAAGGCCGATGCCCAGCCTGCGCGGTGAGTGGCCAAGAATATTGCCCTCATTGCTGGATTGCGGCGCAGGCGGTGCAATCACCAGTGTGTTGCTGCGCGATGGGTTGCTGAAACTCAGGGTTGTGGTGCTCAGCTCGCTTCCCGAGGGTTAATGTTTGCTCTTCAGAACCTACGCGCACCGGGATGGGGCGGTTAGCGTTAGGGCCAAAAGCTTTGGCGGTGATCACCAGCGCGAATTTTTCTGGCAGCGGATGGTCGTACTCAATCTTCACTTCGTCGGCAAGATTTGCGTTGGACCAGCGTCCCCAACTTTCCGGGCGGGAGATGCCGCTGAAGTGTTTGACTTCCTCCGGCGCGCCGGCGACGTTAAACACAAAACTGTCTGCTTTATAACGGATGCTATCGTCGACGATCTTCAGAGTATCCACGTTATTTTGGTAGCGTTCAGCGCTGATCACTGTCTCTTGAAAATCGGTTTTCCCTTTCCATTGCGCTTTATCCACCCGCTGGACGCGCTGCTTACCGCCAAGCTGCCCTTGTGAAACGCACCAGTCGGTAGAGAGCGCAAGCTCCGGCGACCACAAGCGCGCCATCTTGTAGCACTGATCGATCCAGACAAAGTTGTCGCGCGGGGCGAAATCCGCCAACTGGAAGCGAAGCGGTGCGGAATATTCGCTTTCCGGCAGGGGGTTCAATACGTTTATCCCCGACGCGCACCAGCAACGGCAACCGGAACTGACTCCCGGAGAACGAGACCATCTGTTTATTTTGGTCGATGGTGAATTCTTTCATCTCGTTCGGGAAGTTCCACAGACGGATGATATCCGGCCTTCGAGGCCAGCACTTTCTCTTTCATATTCAGGAACACGCCGGACAGTGACTGCCCGGAGAGGCTGCTACGCCCAAGGCCAAGGTAGTTATCCCCGCCAAGAATATCCAGCACCGTGGCGCCGTTATCCAGTGTGCTGCGTTTGATGCCGGAGATATCCTGCTGAGGGTCATCGCCACGGATCACAAAAAGAGGTTACTGCGATCTTCTTTATTCAGATATTTCCATGCGGTGTTGTTCATCGCCAGTGATCTGAAGACACGACAATCACCGTATTTTTAAACCATGGCGATGCCTTGATCTTGTTAATCAGCGCGGCAATATGCTGCTGGCTGCAGGTGACAGCGCTGAAGGACTGATTCGGTTTGCCATCGTAGCTGTAGCTTTTGCGGGCGCAGGTGCGGGAAATAAACCCGTCCGGATGGTGAGTATCCACCGTCAGTGCAAACAGAGAAGCGCTTACCGGCGCGGGAAAGTTCCTCATATTGCCGCCATACCGCGTTCAGCACGGTATCGTCATAGAAGCCCCAGTCGTTGCGGTAGTTCGGGTCGTCAACCTGCTTTTTAAGCTCTTCTGCGCCGGTGAGATAGTCAAAACCGTGCGATTTCAGGAACACATCTTTACCGGCAAAACGCAGGTTTGCCCCTGAATAAAGTGGTTTTCGTAGCCGGAGTTTTTCAGGATGTCGCCAAGGCACAGATTTTGCGGAAAGAAGGTAGAAACGGACGCGGAGGCGTTGCCTTCAAAGGGCGCGAACAGCGGAATGCCGCACTGAGACGACACCATGCCTGCGATAGTGTAATCCGTACCGGCAATTGCTGGGTGTGACTGAAGTCGATGCTGTCCTCTTTCAATGCGCCCAGTTCCGGCGTAAGACCCGGAAACGCCTCGTCATTAAAGTAGGTACGCTCGGTGTGCTTTCACCATAGATATAGACCGGAGTTCAGTTGCGGGGACGGAATCGACTTTGCCGGTTCTTTGTAGTAGGTCAGAAAATCCGGATCGCCGCCACGGGTCTGGGATTTCACCAGTTCAGTGATTTGGCGAAACGCCGGGCTGGCGTCCACGGAACCGAGCGCCAGAACCAGCGCAAGCAAGCTGTAGCCCACATGATGCGGGTGATGGCGGCGACGGCGCAGCACCCAACCGAGTGCACAAAACACGGCGAACAGCGCCAGCGCAAGGCCCGCGCCGGGAAGCAGGTATTTGCTTACGCCAGCCCCGGTCAGGCTGCTGGTCAGCGTGTAGAGCACCGCATCGTTAATGCCGTCACCGGTAAAATAATTGCTGGCATACAGGGTGATATTTAACAGAATAAAGAAACCGAGGACCAGCAACGTAGCGGTGAACCACCGGTGTTACGACCCGCTTTCCGTAAGTCGCCACGGAGGCGAGAAACAGAGCAACAGAAAGCAATTCAGACAACCGTCATCCCTCATCAATGCCAGACATGTTGCTGGCTATTAATCTTGTAACAGGACGTACAATTTAATATTCATGTCACACAGCTGCAATTGTAGCGTCACTTTATTCCGGGTTTATTCAGAATTGGTTTAGAAACGCGTCAGGGTGATCGCCATCGCTTTGGCAACGAAAGATTTGGATGAAGGGAGAAAAAACGCCGCGTTGGGAGCAACGCGGCGAAGGATCAGGAGAGGAAGTTGACACCCCTGTTTCAGGACGATATCGCAGGCTTTCGATTTCACTTTTCCGCCAGCGGCGTGTTGCCAATGTTGCTCAGATTCAGTTGCTCACCGTTTTTGGTGTTCAGCATCCCCCTGAATCCCTTCCAGATAGTTGGTGTCCTGCTTTTGTTCCGTTGTTCCCGAGGCCCAGTTTATCCAGCACCTGATTTTTCACGTTCTCGGTGTTGGTGAGCGAGGAGAGTTTGTTTTTGGCGCACCAGTCATGATACCTGCGGCGTTGTTCATGGTTCCGGCGCTGAGTGACTGGTTGCCGCCGTTAAGCAGGCCGGTCAGGGAGGAGAGCGACAAACCGCCTTGCTGCGAGGCAGAATTATTCTGGCTGAGCTGGCCGGCGGCGCTGGAGAGCGTGTCCTGCCGAGGACGCCGCATGGGCAAAACCGGTAAACAGGGTGCTGCTGATAACAGCGGTGCAAAGCAGGCGTTTGGCGAATTTCATGTCGTGGCAGATCCTGATGTATGACGAAAGCGCCCAGTATACACCCGGGCGCGGGAAGCCTACGGAGAGGAAAACTCTCAATACTCTTTGCCGGTGACGCGGCTACGATAACTCTCCCAGTTGAAGATCACCCACAGGCTATTGCCCGGGCGCATCCTGTCCATGACGCGTTCGCCTAAGAGCTTGTTCATCTCATCAAGATTGCTGTTGGTCAGCATGCCGGTTGGGCGTTTGGATGATGAGCGGCGGTCGACAATCTGATTAATGATCACTTTTTCGTAGCGGGACTCGGTTTGCATACCGATCTCGTCGATCACCAGCAGATCAACCGAACTTAAATCGTTCAGTAACTGCTCTTCGCTGCTTTCGCGGTTGCCGA
Source organism: Enterobacter sp. EA-1 (assembly GCA_002886105.1). GTDB lineage: Bacteria > Pseudomonadota > Gammaproteobacteria > Enterobacterales > Enterobacteriaceae. Next base: position 4,419,197 of record CP025776.1, on the reverse strand, counting down.
ATGTCTCTTTCATGGCGGACATAATGTCCGCAACGGTGATGATCAGCACCGATTTCCCACGTAATAACAACTCGTTGCAGATGGCCGCCGCAAGGTGATTCTTACCGGTACCGGGCTTGCCGGAAAAGATAAAGCTGGCGATATTGCCTCAAACTCTTCGACATATTGTCGCGCCACCGGCTCAGGGCGCGCATTTGACCTTCGGTTTCAATGCGGTAGTTGTCGAATGAGCAGTTCTGATGAAGCGGACGAATGCCGGAACGGTTAAAGGTGCGCTGCATTTTCATGGCGCGATTTTCACGCTCCAGCGCCGCCGAACGGATTTCGCCCTGTTGTTTCTGCCGAGGGCCATTAACTCTTCGCCTGTTTTAAAATGCAGGTTCGGTATTGGCGGGCATCATTTTTGCAGACGTTTCATCAATTCGCCGACGTTTTCATCGTTATCCTCTAAAGCCTCGGTGGGATTTGACTGTCTGGTTCTGAGAGCGTGTTGATATCACGCTTTGCTGCGCCATTCTGACTGGCACGCCCTATTTGCAGGCTGCGCGCCAGTTTTGCTGCCATTGTACATGGTGGAAGACTTTGCCTTCTGCCTGCCAGTAAGCGACGAAAGAAGCCAGTTCTTCCGGCGTGACCGGCTGCGTCAGCGCGATGCCCCATAGCGCGGCCAGACGCTGGAAATCGGCATCGGGTTGCCAGCCGGCATACATAGCGAATTTCCCCATTGGCACGTTTACCGGCGCGGCGCTGGGTTCTTCGTAGAACTGCGCATCCAGTGCGATATCGCTGGCCGGGCGAGAAAGCTGCGCCTCCAGCGCCAGCAACTGCTCGAGTCGCTGCGGCGTAATGGCGTAAAACGCGGGACTGTTATTGGCAAAACGGCGATTGCGCCGCCTTCCGTGCGGGCCAGTACGCTGGCATGATCGCGCATAAACTCATCAATGCCGATGACATTTGACGTCAGAATTCTGGAAGACATAACGCGTTCTCAAACTGGATACAACGGATACGGTGCACTGCGTTTTCCACGCAGAGATAATGACACATAGTAACACAGGAACGGAAAGGACAGTACAGCAGGAAAAAAGCCGGGTTGCCCCGGCTCTGGAGAGATTACGCGATAATGTTCAGGGTCACATCAATGTTACCGCGGGTCGCGTTAGAGTACGGGCAGACGATGTGCGCCGCGTCGACCAGTTTTTTCGCTTCTGCCGCGTCCATCCCCGGCAGGTGAATGTTCAGTTTGGCTTCGATACCAAAACCGGTTGGCAACGGACCGATACCCACTTCGCCTTCAATAAAGGCTTCTTTAGGCATGGCGATTTTGTCGCGACCGGCAACAAATTTCATGGCGCCGAGGAAGCAGGCGGAGTAACCCGCCGCAAACAGCTGTTCCGGGTTGGTCACTTCACCGCCCGCGCCGCCCATCTCTTTTGGTACGCCCAGCTTAACGTCCAGTACGCCGTCAGAGGAGATTGCGCGGCCATCACGGCCTCCGGTGGCTTTGGCTTTGGCGGTATAAACGACTTTTCTAAAAGACATGACAGGTTCCTTATTATCTTGAGTGTTTGCTATAAAATAGCGTGCTATTTGTTTGCTGGCAAAAACGCCCGTAAGGGCGCTTAAGCCCGATGAAATCGCTGACGAAGCTGTTCCAGTTGCTGCTTAATGTCGCGCAGGGTTGCGTTGTCACACGCCATCGCACAACTGATCGATTCCGGAATAGAAGCGGCCTGTTGCTGTAGCGCCCGCCCGCTTTCGCTTAATGTGATCACCACCTGACGCTCATCCCCGGCGCGAACGCTGACGTGAAATCAGCCCGGCGCTTTCGAGGCGCTTTAACAGCGGTGTTAGCGTGGCGGAATCAAGAAACAGGCGCTCGCCAATGTCCGACACGGTCACATCGTCTTTCTCCCACAACACCAGCATGACCAGATATTGCGGATAAGTCAGGTTCATCGGCGCCAGTAGTTGCCGGTAAAGCTTATTCAGAGCCAGTTTGTTGGAGTAAAGCGCAAAACAAAACTGGTTATCTAACGCGAGTTGCGCGTTCGGTGTCGATTTCGTCTTCATGATATGAATTTATATAGCACGCGATTTAATTGCAAGTTATTTTTTTATGGGCAGGTATAACGCAGCACAACCTGCACCGCCATGTCCCGGTAGTACTGACGCTGCGCTGCAGGATCTTCGTTCTCTTCAAACAGCATTGGAAAAGAGTAGCTGTTTGCCACGTAATGAAAGCTGAAGCTGCTCATCAGACGGTGAACATCGCGGGCGTTGACCTGTTTACTGAACAGCTGCTTTTGCTGACCGCGATGGAGGATATCCTCCAGCAATGTCAGGGCGCTGCGGTTGACATCCCGCAACAGCGCCGATTGCTGAATAAAACGCCCGCGCTGCATGTTTTCCATGCAGATAATACGGATAAAGTCAGGATGATCGGCATGGTAATCAAAGGTGCTTTCCACCAACTGCACCATGGCTTCTACCGGGGGGAATGTCGGCCAGATTGAGCTGTCTTTCACTGTGGCGGATCATGGTGTAAACGTACTCAATGATCTGCAAGTAGAGGTTTTCTTTGGTTTTGAAGTGATACACCACCATCCGTTTTGTGGTGCCCGCCCGTTCGGCAATCTGTTCCATACGTGCGCCATTCAAACCATATTCCGCAAACAGGGCGATGGCGCTGATAAAGATTTTATCTTTCAGATTGGACTCGTCAAAACGTGGGGAAAACTGCTGCCGTGGTATGCCACATCCACTCCTTACTGACCATCATGTGTTTGGCGATTATCACCACGGCAGCGGTAGAAAACAAATCTCAAACGCGTGGGCGTTTGCGGTAGATCCACAATCCGGGGATCGACAAGCCTATAGAAAGTGCCCCCACAATTGATGATGCTTTAAGGAAGTTGGTCAACAGCAGGATCATTAACTCTTCGCTGTAGCCGAAATGGCCAATTTTCACCGCTGAAATCATTGCGGTGTACGCGGAGATCCCCCGGGAACATCGGGATTACCGCTGCCACGGTAAAGACTTTCGGGTGCGCCAGATACCAGCGCGACCAGCGAATACCGATACTGCCCACCAGCATAGACGCCACGAATGTTGACCACTCAATGTTAAAACCCCAGTGCATCATGGCAAAGCGCGAACCGTGACCAATGGCCCCAAGAAGCGCACACCAACGCAGAGCGCGATGGGGAACATTAAATACCATTGCAAACCCAACGGCTGGGATTGCCGCCAGCGCCATATCTTGCGCCAGTGCCAGAAAAAACAGGATCACATCCATCCGCGCAGCCCCCATAACGTCATCGCCATTACCACGCCAATGCAGGTCGCAAGCGTTAATAAGCTGGCGATGGCCCAACGCGCCAGCCCGGTATTGATATGGCCTTTAAACATATCGGCGACGGAATTGATAGCGGGAATCCACGGCACCAGTAACAAAACACTGGCGGCCATGGCTACCGTTGAGGAGTGGAGAAAGTCCGGCAGTGTGAGCATCAAGCCAGAAACTGTCGTTGCGACAAACGCGGTAACACAGAAGTTAATTTGTGGGTGCATGCCGACTCGCCAGCACCAGTCGTACATACATCGCAACGCTGCTGGCGCAAAAGGTAATAAATGCACCGTCCCAGCCGCCATTGTTGAGCTTGCAGAAGCAGGCACAGGAAAGGCCCACCATCAGGGTGACCAGCCAGCGTGGGTAACGCAACGGCTTTACGGGAAAAGCGCTTTTCAACACCTTTGAAATCCAGCAGTTTGTGTTCCGTCAGGATCACGATGTGTTGCACCTCTGTCACGACGTGCATATTGATTCCGCGATCGCTGTTCTTACGCGTGGAGGTCAGGCATTGCCCATCTTTGATGGTCGTCAGAACGATGGCATTGGATGAAATTAAGCTCTCTACGCTGTCCATGCCCAGCGCCAGTCCCAGACGCGTTGACAACTCTTCCACCAGCGCGCTCTCTGCGCCGTGCTGTAACAAAAAAAGGCCGCACTGAATACACAGGCGCGTTATTGCCCGCTGCGATGACTGGTCTGTTTGCATGGTTACCCACTGGTACTGTTTGCAACGACGCTCACAAGAAGGGGAGCGAAAAGTCTATTTTAGCACAGAATATGGGCAGGATGGCGCTAAAGTAGATCAAGAACTGTGCATTAAATCACGATGAAGGCGTTTTATGATGCATTCCTGTTGTGTTAAGACCAGTTCAGGTCTGCTGGTGTATTAATGTCCTCATTGTGGAAAAACACGATTAATGAGCAGGTTAGACAGAAATTAATCTTAATTATTTATTAAATTTATGGGTTTTATCTTAATTATCCATGTATTGATTGGTTTAATTTTATTTTATTTTTTAATAATATCCGGAGTGTTTGAAAGGTCGTTGTGTTATGTTGACACAGGAGTGGGCAATACTATAATTTTACAACGTTATATTTAATCGCTAATCATGCATTTCACTAATTTTTCGCCGCGTCATTCTGACGAGATGTGGGGTTATTTCGCATTAATTTCATCAGTTAAATATTAATAACGAGAATTGATAGAGCTCGCGAATGGAAGCGGAGGTTTTATGCTATCACTAAGTGGTAAACATGGGGTTATTATTAGTCGAATGCCCGTATTCAGCGCCGGGATAGAGGCATACTCGCCCGGCATTTTACCGAATACGAATTGACCTATTATTCATCCATAGAGGCGATAGCGCTGCAAAAAATACAGTGCGCCAGTATTGTTATTGTCGACTTAACAGGTGAACAGCGGTATGCGCGCAGAAATTGCCAGCAATACTATTCACTGCTCTCGCAATGCGATAATGCGCACTGGATTTTCTTTGTCTCCGGTAGCCTCTATCCGGTTGCGGAACAGCTTCTGTTACGTCCTTACACAACATTGCTTTCTGATGAGGAGTCGATTGCGGAAATTGTCACGACTATTCATACGAGTCATGAGAAAACGGGAAAAATCAGCCAGACGCTTTTGATGCCTTCAGAAGACTTCCCTGAAGAGAATAGCGCGATGGGTGATGCGCTCACGTTTTCCGAACGGAAAGTATTACGTCTGTTAGGTAAAGGGTGGGGAATAAATCAAATCGCAACACTGCTAAAAAAGAGTAATAAAACTATCAGTGCGCAAAAAAATAGCGCAATGCGGCGATTGTTGTTGCGCAGTAATGCGGACCTGTACACATGGATAAATAGTTCACGGGGAATGAAAGAGCTCAATTTAGGAACGGCATTCGGAGAGCGGAAAGAATGGGAAATAATTGCACAAAAGAAACGTAGCCATTATCGAAAAATGCATAATGAGTGAGGTCGGATTGCAGAACTTATTTAGCGATCCGGCATATTGTCAATACTCTTTTCATTTTTTTAAAAATTTTGCCGCGTTCCGTCAGGCACTCAAACAGACGTCGTTTTTTCTGTCATTTATTCTCTTTTGGACTGCGGGAAGAACGGCGTGAGTGTTTAATGGGGCTGCATTTGCTTTCATACTCTCATCCCGGCGTCCAGCGTATTGTCCTCGGTCGAGGACGATCGCGAAGCGCAACTGGTCGGACTTTTTCATCTTTGCGGTTGCATGGCATTTTGAGTAAATCGGCTTCGTTGCCGCTCTTATTGGAGCAACTGGTCACGCTCTTCGGTGAAACCCGGCATATCAATGACAATATTCTGAATCACTGGTATGTGAGCCAGTGCCGTACGCTCAGCCCGACAGAGCGGGCAATATTGAACTGTATGACGCGCGGTCTCTCCATGGCTGAAATCGCTTCACAGCTGGATCGCAATGTTAAAACCATACGCGCGCACAAATTCAACGCGATGACAAAGCTGGGTGTAACGTCTGATGTTAGTTTGCTTAATGCGGCGGATATTCTGACATGGATGCCGCACGCATATGGCCAGTATCCCAATTAGCCTTTTGCTTCCGGTGCGCCGAGGGCATCAAACTGGCGCTGGTGCAACGAGACTACAGGCACACATCTATCCATTTTGCGCGGGTGAGTTCCGCCATTCTTTCAGGCGAGATACGTACGGCGCTATGGATTGCTCCGGCAGCCGGCAGAACTTCCGGATACTGTTTTAACGACACATCACAATATATCGCCACGGGGTTTTCCGAGGCCGAATGGGCAGACGCCGCCAATGGGATGGCCGGTAATCGTGACCACTTCATCACTGCTTAACATCCGCGCTTTCAGCTCCGAAGGTACTTTTAGTTTTTTATTATCCGGGCGCGCGTTGCCTTTGGCGACCACCAGAATGACTTCATTTTTACTTTTAACGACAGTGTCTTGGCGATTTGCCCCCGGCTCTACATGATGTGCCGCAGCGGCCAGCGCCACGGTTGCCGTGCTTTGGCTCAGTTCGATGATATCGATGTCGGGGGCATTGTCGGCAAAAATTGCCGCACAGACTGCAAACTCATGATGTTCTCCTGCGTAAGACCGCTATTAATCTGTCACAAGCATGTTATTGCTGTAAATATCCCTGCTTAACAAACGCCTTACAACCAGATTATCGATCGCCTTCACAATCGCGGAAACCGGTTACAGTAACCGGTTGCAGTGTCACCAACCCGGGTTAATACTCATTTTGTCACTTCCCTCTGCCCAGAAAATTAAATAAAGAGCCGTCTATGAACGTATCCTGTTTCGTTGTAATGCTGGTTCCAAAAACCACGTGGTTTCACAGAGAAAAAATGGATCGCGACGCGGCAGAATATTCGCTGGTGCGCTTACTTTGTTAGTCTGACAGGAGATCTGCTATGTCTGCCAACCATGCTGCGTTTAACCTCATTTTCCGGTTTATAGAAAACTACGTCAGCCCGATTGCCGGGCGAATCTCTTCCCAACGTCATGTTATGGCCATCCGTGACGGTTTTATTTCCGCAATGCCGTTTATGATTGTGGGGTCGTTCCTGCTGGTCTTTGCTTATCCGCCATTTTCGCCGGACACCACCGGGGTTTTGCCCGCGGTTGGCTCGATCTGGCGAAGCAGTATGAAGGGGCGGATCCTCACGCCGTTCGATATGACGATGGGCATTATGTCTATCTATATCTGTGCGGCTATTGCTTACAATCTCGGTAAGCATTATGTGAAGTCGCATCAGTTGGATCCGTTTATGTGCGCCATGCTATCGCTGATGGCCTTCTTACTGGTGGCTGCGCCTAAAACCAACGGCACGTTGCCGGTAGATAGCCTTGGCGGCACCGGTATTTTCACCGCGATCCCGGTGGCGATTTATTGTGTGGAAATGATGCGTTTTCTGAAAGCGCATAACATTGGTATTCGCCTGCCCGATCAGGTGCCGCCGATGATCAAAAACTCGTTTGATTTGCTCATTCCTGTGTTGGTGGTCGTGCTGACGCTTTATCCATTGAGTCTGCTGATCCAGACGCAGTTCAATATGCTGATCCCGCAAGCCATTATGGCGCTGTTTAAACCCACTGGTGGCGGCAGCGGATTCATTACCGGCCATTCTGCTGGCGGTGATCATTGGTCATTTACTGTGGTTCGCTGGCATTCATGGCGCCGCGATCGTTTCCGGTATGCTGCAAATGTTCTGGTTAACGAACCTTGGGCTGAACCAGACCGCGCTGGCGCAGGGCGCGCCGTTGCCGCATATCTTTATGGAAGCGTTCTGGACCTTCTTTATCGTGATTGGTGGCTCCGGGGCGACGATGGGGCTGGTGTTTTGCTACCTGCGAAGCCGCTCGGTACATTTACGTTCCATCGGGCGTTTAAGCGTCGTGCCGAGTATTTTCAACATCAATGAACCGGTCATTTTTGGCACGCCCATCGTAATGAATCCGGTATTCTTTATTCCCTTCCTGCTGGCCCCGACGATCAACGCCATCATTGCACCGGGCGGCGATGAAACTGGATCTTATTGGCAGAGTGATTTCCGTTGTGCCATGGACCGCTCCTGCACCTATTGGCGGCGCGTGGGCGCTGGGTTGGGATTTCCGGGCAGCCATTCTGGTGGTCTTACTCGCTTGTGTGTCTGCGGTTATCTACTATCCGTTCTTTAAAGTGTACGAAAAACAGTTGCTGGAACAGGAAGCAGAAGAAGCACAGCGCGCAGAAAACGATAAACAGGTTGCGTAAACGCGTAAAGGAAAGCAAAGGGGCGGAATAACCGCCCCTTTGCTTATGTTAGCGTACAGTCCCCGCACTGCTGGACATCCGGCAGACGATAGCGCTGGCAGCAGGTACGGCGCACCAGCACACCGTCCCGCAGCACAACGGTGCGCCACAGCGGATTGTCGCTGCCATCGGCAAGTTGCTTTTCAAAGAGCAGGTCTGGCGCAGCGCTGCGACGCGCGCTTCGCCAAGCAGTGGGATCATATCCCCGTGCACCAGTTAATCAGATAGCCCGTATTGCTCCAGATAAGCTTACCGTTGATCTCTCTGGTGGCTTCCAGCGCCTGTACAACCGGGGAGCATGGCGTGTGTGGTCAGCGCTGAAATTCGTTGGGCATCGTTGCACGACGTTAATATGCGATCGGGCTGAACATCAATCCAGAAGCACGCGGCCGGTTTCGTGGAACTCGACGTGGAAATGTTCCGGTGCAATGTCGATTGCGCTTTTCTGCGTCAACAGCGCCAGTAGCAACGGCGGTACCATCAGCCCGAGATACCACTGTGCCCACAGCGAGCAACGGTTTGTTTTCCCGCGGCTGCGTTAACTGGTTGCGATAAATATGATCGGAATAGGTCGCCATAAGCGTCTGTAACGCGCTTCCTTGCGACCATTCCGCCAGCGTCATACCGTAAGGTGCTGGTTCATCGAGACGAATAAAATCAAGCAGATATTCGCGATGGCTGGCGAGAGTTTCCCGTACGGCATTAGCCAGCGAATCGCGCTCATTGTTGAGGCTCCCTCGCCAGATAACATTTTCAGCGTTCGTTGCGGTACGTGACGTCATGGCAGTCGCAGGATGATAAATATAAATGATAATGATTTTTAATCCTAATCACGGATAAAATCGATAGCAAGGTGTTTATCGCAAAGTTATGCGGGCGCGCCTCAGACGGGCTGTAATTCTTCACTCACCGGATGTTATTGCGTCCCATATGTTTGGCTTCATACAGGGCTTTATCGGCACGGGAAAGAGACGCGTCGATGTCATTACCGAGCAATGGCGCAATCCCAATACTGACGGTGACGTTTGTGGCGACGCTTTCATTGAACATATGCGGAATTTTCAGATCATACACTTGCTGGCGAATACGCTCGGCGGTACGACGGGCATCTTCCTGTTCTGCGTTATTAATCAGGATCATAAATTCTTCACCACCGAAGCGGGCAACAATATCGCGTGAGCGTACGGCATTGCGCAAGGCGGCAGACACGCGGATTAGCGCCTGATCCCCCATCATGTGACCGTAATGATCGTTATAGGCTTTGAAGTGATCAATATCGAGAAGCAGCACATAGCGGGGCTATCATCTACCGCCAGCATATTGTCGAGTTTATGCTGCAAACCCCGGCGGTTGTACAAGCCGGTCAGCGGATCCAGCATGCTCAAATCATTGAGCGTTTTGCGCTCCTGCATCAGGCGATTCATTAATGCACCGGGCAAAATGATCATTACGTTTTTGGAATTGCATGCTGAATAGAGATGCCCAATACCGGCAGTGCAAAGGAGTAGACCATTCTTAATTCTCTCCGCTGCTTAGCCACAAACAACTGATGAATACCGGTAATGAGTGAAATAAAAGGCAAGGATATGATTTGAAAAAGCAATGGTGCCAATAAACAGAATGCTCCAATAAGGCAATCAGCAGAAAGGCATCAGCATTATCATTTATTAATCTGACTTTAGTGATTACATGCCACGCCCACAGGCAGCCAAATATCAGTGAAATAAGGGTGATATTAATTTTTCGGCCGGGGAAATAGTGGTGTAGTGCTGGCAACACGGGCTTGCCGCGAAGATGATGCATACGGGGATCGTCAAGATACGCAAGTTATAGAGCGGCAGAGCTATGGAGAACAGCGCTGAGATCGCATTGAGTAACAGAAATAGACGCAGGGACAATCGATATTTCTTGTTACAGGAGAGATTGCCGGGTTTGTAATGTCATACCTAAAAATCGTTGTTTATCCGTAATCTAACGGCGTGCTGATAGTCAAAAAAGAAAATGTAACGCGATGAAACAGTTATCGCGAAAAATTAGTGATTTGGATTTTCATTTTAAGTGGCGCTTAATTTATCACCTTACTGAATGCCTGTCATTAGAAGATGAGTAATCTTCATACTGGCGCTTCGTATCGGGCTGACAAATGAGAAAACATATCATATGATATTGGTTATCATTATCGCTTTGAGAGATGAAAGCATGTTGCAACGCGCGCTGGGGGAGTGGATGGGGATTGTATTACCGAGGCATTGTTGTTGCCATTCTGGCGCTTGCCGATCTGTCAGTTAATGCCCTCGGCGGGGAGTCATTGTACTTGGGCTGTTGCTCACGCCAGCAATGCTGTACCACAAACGTTTACGGCACTTTGTGTTGTTGCCTTCAGGCGTTGCGCTGGTCGGTGGAATGATGCTGCTGATGATGAATTTGAAAATGATATTGTAACGGGAGAGTCATACAGGAGTGTATAAGATATCTGGTGCGAGGGGGGGACTTGAACCCCCACGTCCGTAAGGACACTAACACCTGAAGCTAGCGCGTCTACCAATTCCGCCACCTTCGCACAGTCATCTTACTTTTTGATATTGCCTCGTTGGTGCGAGGGGGGGACTTGAACCCCCACGTCCGTAAGAACACTAACACCTGATAGCGCGTCTACCAATTCCGCCACCTTCGCACAGTGCGAGCAATATCAGCGTGGTTTATGGTGCGAGGGGGGGACTTGAACCCCCACGTCCGTAAGGACACTAACACCTGAAGCTAGCGCGTCTACCTTCGCATACCATCGATACTCTTGGAAGTATCGCTACCACGGAGGCGCATTCTAGATGTTTTCAACTTTTCGTCAATAGTTAATTAAGCCAACGGAAGCTGATTGCTGTAAAAATGGGCGCTGAGACGCAGAGGGAAGTGGAACCCGGTGAGTCGTCCCCACCGGGAAAAGCGATTATTTTATCGCCACGGCGCGTCATCACCGTACGGTAGACTTTAAAACGGCCGGTTTGTGCAATAACTTCATGGAAACCAAACGTCTGATCTAATACATCCGGATACGGCAGGAAGGCGTTAGCGACAATACGCAACTCGCCGCCGCTGTTCAGGTGGCGCACGGCACCGCGAATCAGCGTCTGAGCAGCTTCCCGGCTGGTCTGCAAACCATCATGAAACGGCGGGTTGGAGATGATCATATCGAAACGGCCGGTCACTTCCGAAAAGACGTTGCTGGCAAACACATCGCCTTCGAAACCGTTAGCCGCCAGCGTTGCGCGGCTGGCCTCTACCGCCGGAGCCGATACGTCGCACAGCGTCAGACGCACTTTCGGCGAGTGGCTCGCCAGTACCGCCGCCAGTACACCTGCGCCGCAACCCACATCCAGCACTTTGCCCTTAGTATGCGGGGTCAAGGTTGACAACAGCAGCTGGCTGCCGACATCCAGACCGTCGCGGCTGAACACGCCCGGTAGCGTTTTAATGGTCAAATCATCCAGTACATATTCACCCCCAGAATTCGTCCGGGTTGAACGCAGGCGTTTTTTCCAGGGCGGCCATGATACAAACCGCAGCGGCGGGCACTGTCGACCTTGTTCAGCGCGCAATACTCCGCCAACATCTGCTCAGCACTGCGTACACCGCTACGGTTCTCGCCGACCACGAAAATGTCGGTTCCCACAGGCAGCAAGGAAAGCAGATTCATCAACTGGAAACTGCGCTTCCGGTTTGTTTTTTCGGCCAGTAATAAACCAGCGTATCGCAATCGCCAACCGTTGCGCTGTCGGCAACCAGGGCTATAGCGAGCTCGCCCATTTAAGGTTTGCCACTGGTGAAACTGTTGAGTCCAGGGCGCGGCTTTCCGCGGTGTCCAGACGTGCGGGCAGGTCATCCTGCAAATCACCGGCAAAAAGAATGCGGCTGGGTTCGAAATCGTCACTGTGGCGCAGCAAGACTTCACTTGCCGGGGGTAAAAGCGGACATGGGGGGTTCCTCGTTAAATTCTGGCGGCGATTATACACGTTATCCTTCACGCTGCCTCTTTGTTGGCATCGTCTTCGGACCCCAGTCACTATGTAAGCTCCCGGGATCCTCATCCTTGCCGCCTCGACGCATCGCGAATGATGGTGTGTACAGGGGGGAGTATCCTGCACGCTGCCTCTTTGTTGGCTGCGTCTTAATGGCGAACAGGCGCTGAGTTTGTTATATTTGCGCGCCTGACACACAGGAGTGTTTTGCTATGACTTCCCGACGCGACTGGCAATTACAGCAACTGGGCATTACCCAGTGGACCTTGCGCCACCCCCGCGGTGCTGCAGGGTGAGATCGCCATCTCGTTGCCTGCGCATATCCGGCTGGTGATGGTCGCGCCCTCGCTGCCAGCGTTGACTGAGCCGCTGGTAAGTGATGTGTTGCGCGCGCTGACCATTACGGCGGATCAGGTCTTGCAACTGACGCCGGAACGCGTCGCGATGTTACCCCCGGCAGTCAGTGTAATAGTTGGTTGCTGGGCGTTGATGGACCGCTGACGCTGACCGGAGCACAAGTCTCAACGGCTCCGTACGATGAATTACGCGGCAACCCTGCGGCATGCGCCGCGTTATGGCAACAAATCTGCGAACATGAACACGATTTCTTCCCTCAGCACGACTGATTTAGCCCGCGCCTACGCGATTGAAACCCGGGCGCACGCCTTCCCTGGAGTGAAAAAACGCTCGCCAGTAATCAGGGGGGAACGCTACCTCAACTATCGACTGATGGTGGGGGACGAAATGGCGGCATTCGCCATCACTCAGGTAGTGCTGGATGAAGCCACGCTGTTCAATATTGCCGTCGATCCGGCACCGGCAACGTAAAGGGTTTGGCCGACAACTGTTGGAGCATCTTATCCGCGAGCTGGAATCCCGCGGCGTGCTGACGCTGTGGCTGGAAGTGCGGGCCTCCAACACCGGCGCGATTGCGCTGTACGAAAGTTTAGGATTTAACGAGGCGACGATCCGTCGTAATTATTACCCCACGGCCAACGGGCGTGAGGATGCGATAATTATGGCGCTGCCTCTCTGATAATAAAGGTGATGTAATGAAATGGGACTGGATACTCTTTGATGCTGACGAAACGCTGTTTACGTTTGACGCTTTCGGTGGCTTACAACGGATGTTTCTTGACTATAGCGTGACATTTACCGATCAGGATTTTGCCGAATACCGGGCGGTCAATAAACCGCTATGGGTGGATTATCAGAACGGCGCGATTAGCGCACTGCAACTGCAGCATCAGCGTTTTCAAAGCTGGTCTGAGCGTTTGAATGTGCCTGCGGGCTCGCTTAATGATGCGTTTCTCAACGCGATGGCCGAAATCTGCGCGCCATTGCCTCGGCGGTATCGCTGCTTGATAGCCTGCGAGGCAGAGCGAAGCTTGGCATCATCACCAACGGATTTACCGCGTTGCAGCAAATTCACCGGAGCGAACCGGCCTTCGCGACTATTTTGATTTATTAGTGATTTCCGAACAGGTGGGCGTCGCCAAACCCGATCCTAAAATCTTTGATTACGCCCTGCAGCAGGCTGGCAACCCGGATCGCGCGCGCGCGTATTGATGGTGGGCGACACGGCGGAATCCGACATTCTGGGTGGTATTAACGCCGGGCTGTCGACCTGCTGGCTGAACGCGCACGATCGCGCATTACCGGAAAATTAACCCAACTGGACCGTGACCTCCCCTAACCGAACTGGAGCAACTCCTGTGTAAACATTGATTGTCTGCACTCCGCCGTTGGAGTACAATAGCCGCATTTTTCGTATTTCATCGCGTGGCCTGAGGCCGCGCAATTACACAGAAGATTTTCATGACGTTGTCTCCTTATTTTCAAGAGGTGGCGAAGCGCCGTACGTTCGCTATCATCTCGCACCCCGATGCCGGTAAACCACCATCACTGAAAAGGTGCTGCTGTTCGGACAGGCGATCCAGACTGCCGGTACGGTAAAAGGCCGTGGTTCCAGCCAGCATGCAAAATCCGACTGGATGGAGATGGAAAAACAGCGTGGTATTTCCATTACCACCTCCGTAATGCAGTTCCCGTATAAAACCAGCCTCGTTAACCTGCTGGACACCCCCGGGCGAAGACTTCTCCGAAGATACCTACCGTACGCTGACGGCGGTGGACTGCTGTCTGATGGTGATTGATGCCGCAAAAGGCGTTGAAGACAGGACGCGTAAGCTGATGGAAGTCACCCGTCTGCGCGATACGCCGATCCTGACGTTTATGAACAAACTTGACCGTGACATCCGCGATCCGATGGAGCTGCTGGATGAAGTGGAAAATGAGCTGAAGATCGCGTGTGCGCCGATCACGCCAATTGGCTGCGGCAAACTGTTCAAGGGCGTTTACCACCTTTATAAAGACGAAACCTACCTTTATCAGACCGGTAAGGCACACCATCCGTGAAGTTCGCATTGTTAAAGGCTGAATAACCCGGAGCTCGACAGCGCGGTGGGTGAAGACCACAGCGAAACAGCTGCGTGATGAGCTGGAACTGGTGCAGGGCGCTTCCAACGAGTTCGATAAAGAACTGTTCCTGAGCGGCGAAATTACCCCGGTATTTTTTGGTACCGCGCTGGGTAACTTTGGTGTGGATCACATGCTTGATGGTCTGGTGGAGTGGGCGCCAGCGCCGATGCCGCGTAAAACCGATACCCGTGAAGTCACTGCCAGTGATGAAAAATTCACCGGTTTTGTGTTTAAGATCCAGCCAATATGGATCCGAAACACCGTGACCGCGTGGCGTTTATGCGTGTGGTGTCCGGGCGTTATGAAAAGGGCATGAAGCTGCGTCAGGTGCGTACCGGTAAAGATGTGGTGATCTCCGATGCGTTAACCTTTATGGCGGGCGATCGCTCTCATGTGGAAGAGGCCTATCCGGGCGATATTATCGGTCTGCATAACCACGGTACCATTCAGATTGGCGATACCTTCACGGGGCGAGATGATGAAGTTCACCGGTATTCCGAACTTTGCCCCGGAACTGTTCCGCCGTATCCGTCTGCGCGATCCGCTGAAACAGAAACAGCTGCTAAAAGGCCTTGTCCAACTTTCTGAAGAAGGTGCGGTACAGGTGTTCCGCCCGATTTCCAATAACGACCTGATTGTCGGTGCGGTCGGTGTGCTGCAGTTCGATGTAGTCGTGTCACGCCTGAAGAGCGAGTACAACGTGGAAGCGGTGTACGAATCGGTCAACGTCGCCACTGCGCGTTGGGTTGAAGGCACCGACGTGAAGAAATTTGAAGAGTTCAAACGTAAAAACGAAATCCAGTTGGCGCTTGATGGCGGCGATAACCTGACCTATATCGCACCAACCATGGTCAACCTGAACCTCACTCAGGAACGTTATCCTGACGTCACCTTCCATAAAACCCGCGAGCACTAATCCTTGCGCGGAGCACGGCGTATGCCGTGCTCCATCACTTTTCCCTCCTGTCTTATTAGCCCGTTGCGGAAAGTTCTTAAAACCTGCCGTTTTTCCCTCTATCGCTCACTTTTTAACCGCTTGTCCGGGTTTTTGGCAAGCGTGATCTATATTTAACAAAGTGATGACATGTTGGGTGGGTAAAAGTCCTGTTCATTGCGTGTTTAGTGGTCTTTTATTCATGCTTCTCATTGCGAATTGACATTAATAACTGCCTCAGGGCGATGTGTGACGGTGTTGTGACCGAAGCCATTGATTTCTGAACTGGGTGAGATTCACCCGGTGGCAGTAGAGCAGCCAACGTTGCTGCTTGTAGCCCAAATTGTGGGCAAACCAACAGGAATGACATCGATGACTATGACAAGACTGAAGATTTCAAAAACTCTGCTGGCTGTCATGCTGGGTTCGGCTTTGGCGAGCGGTTCCGCCCTCTCGAGACACCACCACTGACAAAGCGCAAAACGCGGCCTCCAGTGCAGGCGAAAAAATCGATAGCTCTATGAATAAAGTCGGTGGCTTCATGGATGACAGCACCATCACCGCGAAAGTAAAAGCGGCGCTGGTGGATCATGAGAGCATTAAGAGCACCGATATTTCCGTCAAAACCGAGAAAAAGGTGGTTACGCTGAGCGGCTTTGTTGAGAGCCGGTGCGCAGGCCGAACAGGCTGTTTCCGTGGCCAAAGGCGTGCAAGGCGTAGCGTCCGTCAGCGATAAGCTGCACGTTCGCGACGGTAAAAATCAGTCAGTAAAAGGTTACGCGGGGGATACCGCAACAACCAGTGAAATCAAAGCCAAACTGCTGGCAGACGACGTTGTACCTTCCCGTAAGGTGAAAGTCGAAACCACTGATGGAGTGGTGCAGTTATCCGGTACGGTAGATTCACAAGCCCAAAGTGAACGCGCGGAAAGTATCGCCAAAGCAATAGATGGCGTTAAGAGCGTGAAAAACGACCTCAAAGTTAAGTAACGATTCCTGAAAATGTCATACCCGGCGCTTGCCGGGTATGACAAACACGTACCGGAAAATCGCGGGTGAGCATCCTGAGCGCTCACTTTTAGCGGTCGACATTAACTATGGTAAAGGAGAGTCTTATGTTTCGTTGGGGCATTATATTTCTGGTTATCGCGTTAATTGCCGCCGCCGCCCCCGGGTTTTGGTGGTCTTGCAGGTACGGCAGCAGGCGCAGCGAAAATCGTCTTTATCGTCGGTATTATCCTGTTCCCTCGGTCAGCCTGTTCATGGGGCGCCGGCGTCCATAGCGCATTACACGCTTAAATTTCGGTTACATTAAAGCCAGTCCCTGTGACTGGCTTTTGCTGTATCGGCAGGGGGAATAATTGCGTTACTTTGTGAGATAACGCATCAGAAAGGAAAGCAGAGTGGGGCAGCATATTCCCGTAACGCTCGGCAACATTGCGCCGCTGGCGTTAAAACCATTTCGTCCCGGTCGCCTCGCACTGGTGTGTGAAGGCGGCGGTCAGCGTGGCATTTTCACCGCCGGGGTGCTGGATGAGTTTATGCGCGCGGAATTTAACCCTTTCGATCTCTACTTCGGCACGTCTGCCGGTGCGCAAAACCTCTCAGCCTATGTTTGTAACCAGCCGGGCTATGCGCGCAAAGTGATCATGCGCTACACCACCAAACGGGACTTTTTTGATCCGGTGCGGTTTGTCCGCGGCGGTAATCTTATTGATCTCGACTGGCTGGTCGAGTCCACCTCAAGCCAGATGCCGTTGGCGATGGATCATGCCGCCCGCGCCTTTGATACAGGCAAGGCCTTTTATATGTGCGCCTGCCGCCGGGGATGACTATACGGCAGAGTATTTCGCCCCGACGCATCAGACATGGCTGGATTTGATTCGCGCCTCCAGCGCTATTCCCGGCTTTTACCGCCCGGGCGTCATGCTGGAAGGGGTGAACTATCTGGACGGCGGCGTCAGCGATGCCATTCCGGTGCAGGAAGCGGCGAAACGCGGTGCAAAAACGATCGTGGTGATCCGCACGGTACCTTCGCAGATGTACTATACGCCGCAGTGGTTTAAGCGTATGGAACGCTGGTTGGGAGAGAGCAGTCTTCAGTCGCTGGTCAATCTGGTGCAGCATCATGAGAAAAGCTATTTAGCGATTCAGAAATTTATCAGAAACCCCGCCGGGTAAGCTGCGTATTTTTGAGATCTATCCCCCCAAACTGTTGCATAGCATGGCGTTAGGCAGCCGTTTACCGGCGCTGCGTGACGACTACAAACTCGGCCGATTGTGCGGGCGCTATTTCCTCGCCACGGTGGGTAAACTGCTGGCGGAGACACCGCCGCTCATGCGCCATCCGCCCGTGCCTGCGACTCGCGTGGTGCCGCCTGCACCGGTGGCTAACGATGCTATTGATACACCACTGGTTATTGCGCCGCAGGCCAATGATTCCCCATTAATAAAGAGGATACGGCGTGAGTTTTCGCTTTATCGATACGCACTGCCATTTTGATTTTCCGCCCTTTACCGGTGATGAAGCTGCCAGCATTGCCCGCGCTGCGGAGGTGGGCGTAGAGCGCATTATTGTTCCGGCCATCAGTGCTGACTATTTTGCTCGCGTTTGCGATTTGGCCTCTCAGCACACCGCCCTCTACGCCGCGCTGGGGCTGCATCCGATTGTGATTGAAGCGCATACGTCGGAAAGCCTCGGAAAAACTGGCGCATTACCTTGCTACAAAACCGGAGAAGGTGGTGGCGGTAGGGGAGATTGGCCTCGATCTGTACCGTGATGATCCGCAGTTTCGTCGCCAGCAGCAGTTTCTGGATGCGCAATTACAACTGGCGAAGCGCTTCGATTTACCGGTGATCCTTCACTCCCGGCGCACTCATGACAAACTGGCAATGCATCTGAAAAACAGGATCTGCCGCGCCGGGGTGTGGTGCACGGCTTTGCCGGAAGTTTGCAGCAGGCGCAACGCTTTATTGAGCTGGGCTACTGCATTGGCGTGGGCGGCACCATAACCTATCCGCGCGCCAGTAAAACCCGCGATGTTATGGCCCATTTACCGTTGTCTGCGTTGTTGCTGGAAACCGATGCCCCGGATATGCCGCTCAATGGTTTTCAGGGGCAACCTAATCGTCCGGAACAGGCTGCGCGGGTCTTTGACACGCTCTGCGAGCTGCGCCCGGAAGCACCCGATGTCATCGCGCAGGCGTTGCTGGAGAATACGCGCCAGCTCTTTGCATTACAGGTATAGCGCCGGGCGCAGTACCGTTGTGATGCCACGCGCCAGCAGCGCATCGGCCAGAGGTTCAATATCGTCAGCAGTAGCGCTGCGCCATGTCGCTGCCGCGCCGTAAATGCCGTGAGCATGAAACGCATTCAGACGTACGGGCACATTCCCTAACTGGTGGATAAACGCGGTAAGCGCATCAATGTGCGTCAGATAATCGCAGTGCTCCGGGGATCAACAGCAGGCGCAATTCCACAAGCTTATTTTCCGCTGCCAGCAGACGCAGGCTGGCTTTCACCTGCGTATTATCTCGCCCGGTAAGAAAATGGTGATGATCATTGCTCCGAGGCTTTCAGATCGATCATCGCGCCATCACACACCGGCAATAGCTTACGCCAGCCGGTTTCACTTAGCAGGCCATTGCTGTCCACCCGGGTTTTTCAGATGGCGTAATGACGGATCCGCGCGCAGTGCGGTAAACAGCGCATGCAGAAACGGTAGCTGTATCGTGGCTTCGCCGCCGCTCACCGTGATGCCTTCAATAAACAGCGCGGCGCTACGGATGTGCGCCAGTACGGCGTCCACGCTCATCAACTGCGCCATCGGCGTGGCCTGTTGTGGGCACATATGCAGACAGGTGTCGCACTGCTGGCAAATAGGCGCATGCCAGTGAACCTCGGCCGCCCGCCAGCGTTAATGCCTGATGCGGGCAAGCGGGCACACATTCACCACAGTGATTACAGCGCCCGATTGTCCACGGATTATGGCAGTTCTTACAACGCATATTGCAGCCCTGTAAGAACAACGCCGGGCGGCTTCCCGGACCATCGACGCAGGAAAATGGGATGATCTTACTGACGAAAGCGCATCTGCTGTTCATGGCTTATCACGCGGGTTGTCGTTCAAGGATGTGCGTGTTGCGCGCGGCTTCTTCACCCAGCCGGTGGTGTTGGTTCGCGAGCCCTCGGCGCGGTATTTTCCAGATCCGAGAGGCGAACCATATAACCGGTGACCCGCACAGTCGTTGCCCTGCACGTTAGCGGTAAACTCGCGCATCCCCGCCTTGAATGCGCCAAGGCACAGTTGCACCAGCGCGTGTGGGTTACGTTTGATGGTCTCGTCGAGGGTCAAAATGTCGCTGATACCGGCCTTGTACCATGCGTGGTGCGGCGCGACGGTCAGTAAATGCGTGATCGGATCCGGCTCATCGCCATACGGCAGACGCGCCCCCCGGCGTGGTGCCAATATCGGAACTGATACCGGACTGCGCATGTAACATCGCGCGTCGTCGCCAGCCATGCTTCACCGGCGTGTTTTCTACAAAGTCCGCCAGTTGTTCGCTAATGCGGTAGCCAATGGCATTGGCCTGTTCATCTTTGCCGTAGCGTGCACCCGGCACGCTTTTCTCACAGAATGTTGACCGCTTCTGCTAACCCATACATGCCAAACATGGGCACCAAAACGATCGGCGTCGATCAGACCCTCCCGCACCGAGCTATGCTCAAAGAAACCGGACTGCTGGTAGAGGAAGTCGCAGCGGGCATCAATGATGGCGATTTGTTGCTGGCAGTAGTGGGGGAGCTGGCGGCTGAAAAAATCCTCCAGCGAGTCACTGCGTTCGGCGATGACTTTCAGATTGAGCCGCACCAGTGTGCTACCGCCGCCGCCCAGAGGCAGAGAATTGTAACAACTGACGATGCCATAACCGCCTTTTGTGAAAATATTATCATTCACCGGGCCATTCGCAACGTGCGGTTTGCTGCAGGTACAGATATTTTTCGCGACATTCAGCAACAGATCATCAGGGGTGATTTGCGGATCATAAATAAAGGTGAGATTAGGCGAAACCTGCTGTAACTCGGCATCCGCGCGCAAAATAGCGCGGGTGATGGGCGTGTCATTCGGGCCAATATTGGCGTGCATAAACGCATCTGGCAGGGTTCTGTCGAGATAGCGCCAGAAACGTTTTATTCGAATATCGATTTCTTCTTGTGTTAGAATTCTAACATATGGTTGCAGCAGTGCGTCCAGTTGCCCGAGGTAAACCGGCATGGAGGTGACTGACGGAACATGATGATAAAGGATGGTCAGCAACGAGAGGGCGTCATCCAGATCCTGAGCGCCTTCCAGTTCCAGCCGTGCAGATCCGTTGGCAAGGAATTTGGCGTAATCGGGCAGAACGTAGCGTGGTTTGTACGGGGCATGTCCTCAAACATATCGCAGATCGCGCCCTCATCAAGCGCGGCGCGCGCGGCTTCCGGCAGCGCCGGATAGGGCAGGCTGTTCTCCGCCTCGAGGGCGAGAAAATGGCGCTTTTGTTCCACCGTGAGCGTTGGGCTGGTGACAATCTGCTGGCAACGCGACAGTGATAAAGGATCAACAGACTCGGACATCATCGTTCCTCTCTTTCCTTAAGTGGTGCAGAGAGTCTAAGAAAACCGCCGTCTGTCGCTTTTGATCCCAGCGTACAGAAACGCAATCATTGTCGTTTTGAGCTTAAAAAATTTGATGAATGTCTCATTATGGTTTTGCAAAACTGCATTTGGTTTTCATTAACTGTGATGTGTGTCGAAGTGTAATGGTGGGTTAATGTTAGAATATTAACAGACCCGAACAAGAAATCGGCATTACGCCGTCGGAGAGAATATGACTGATTTAACTGCAAGCAGCCTGCGTGCGTTGAAACTGATGGACCTGACAACCCTGAACGATGATGACACGAATGAAAAAGTCATCGCGCTGTGCCATCAGGCGAAAACAGCGGTAGGCAACACGGCCGCAGTCTGCATTTACCCGCGTTTTATCCCGATTGCGCGCAAAACGCTGAACGCGCAAGGTACGCCGGATGTGCGCATCGCGACGGTCACGAACTTTCCACACGGTAATGATGATCTTGATATCGCGCTGGCGGAAACCCGTGCAGCCATTGCTTATGGCGCGGATGAAGTTGACGTGGTGTTTCCATACCGCGCGCGCTGATTGCCGGGAACGAACAGATTGGGTTTGATCTGGTTAAAGCCTGTAAAGAGGCATGCGCAGCGGCGAACGTGTTGCTGAAAGTGATCATTGAAACCGGTGAATTGAAAGAGGAAGCGCTGATCCGTAAGGCCTCTGAAATCGCTATCAAAGCAGGTGCGGATTTCATCAAGACTTCGACCGGTAAAGTGCCGGTGAATGCCACCCCGGAAAGCGCGCGCGCATTATGCTGGAAGTGATCCGCGATATGGGCGTTGGGAAAACCGTCGGTTTTAAACCCGCAGGCGGCGTGCGTACGGCAGAAGATGCGCAACAGTATCTGGCGATTGCCGACGAGCTGTTTGGCGCAGATTGGGCCGATGCCCGCCACTACCGTTTTGGCGCGTCCAGCCTGCTGGCAAGCTTGCTGAAAGCGCTGGGCCACGGCGACGGTAAAAGCGCCAGTAGCTACTGATGATGGCCTGATGTCGCTTCGCTTATCAGGCTGAACAAACCAGTATTTCGCCGGGCCGTTCTGTGGCCCGGCCCTCTCATTCCTCAGGGGGTACCATGTTTCTCGCTCAAGAAATTATTCGAAAAAAACGCGATGGTCTCGCGCTGAGTGATGAAGAAATCCGTTTCTTTATCAACGGAATTCGCGATAACACCGTTTCCGAGGGGCAGATTTCGGCCCTCGCCATGACCATTTTCTTCCACGATATGACCATGCCGGAACGCGTGTCGCTGACCATGGCTATGCGGGATTCGGGCACTGTTCTGGACTGGAAACAGCTTGATCTCAACGGTCCGGTGGTCGACAAGCACTCCACCGGCGGCGTTGGCGATGTGACATCGTTAATGCTCGGCCCCATGGTGGCGGCCTGCGGCGGCTATATTCCGATGATCTCCGGGCGCGGCTTGGGCCACACGGGCGGCACGCTCGACAAATTGGAAGCCATTCACGGGTTTGACATCTTCCCGGACGACCAGCGTTTCCGGGAGATTATCAAAGAGGTTGGCGTGGCGATTATCGGCCAGACCAACTCCCTTGCGCCGGCGGATAAACGTTTTTACGCCACCCGCGACATTACCGCGACGGTGGACTCTATTCCGTTGATCACGGCATCGATTCTG
The DNA here is from genome assembly GCA_002886105.1 of Enterobacter sp. EA-1. Taxonomy (GTDB): domain Bacteria; phylum Pseudomonadota; class Gammaproteobacteria; order Enterobacterales; family Enterobacteriaceae. The sequence continues at coordinate 4,396,289 of CP025776.1, read as the reverse complement.
GCCAAAAAACTGGCAGAAGGCACCGGATGCGCTGGTCATGGATGTGAAAGTTGGCAGCGGCGCATTTATGCCTACCTATGCCCTTTCCGAACAACTGGCGGAAGCGATTGTGGGCGTAGCCAATGGCGCTGGCGTGCGAACGACTGCGCTGCTGACCGATATGAATCAGGTGCTGGCTTCCAGTGCGGGTAACGCAGTGGAAGTGCGCGAAGCCGTGCAGTTCCTGACCGGTGAATACCGCAATCCACGACTGTTTGATGTGACGATGGCGCTGTGTGTGGAGATGCTGATCTCCGGCAAACTGGCGAAAGACGATGCCGACGCGCGGGCGAAGTTACAGACGGTGCTGGATAACGGCAAAGCTGCGGAGGTCTTTGGTCGTATGGTCGCTGCGCAGAAAGGTCCGGTCGATTTCGTGGAAAATTACGCCAAATACCTGCCAACCGCGATGCTGAGCAAAGCGGTTTATGCCGATGACGAAGGGTTTATCAGCGCCATGGATACCCGTGCGCTGGGCATGGCGGTGGTGTCGATGGGCGGCGGCCGTCGTCAGGCTACAGACAGCATCGATTACAGCGTTGGCTTTACTGATATGGCCCGTTTGGGCGAGCGCGTGGATGGCCAGCGCCCGCTGGCGGTGATCCATGCAAAAGACGAAGCAAGCTGGCAGGATGCGGCGCAGGCCGTCAAAGCCGCGATTGTGATTGGCGACAGTGCGCCAAAAGAGACACCGACGGTCTATCGCCGCATCACCGAATAGCGATATACTGATCTGATCGCTTTTTTACAAAAGCACAAGGTACGGAGAACATATGAAACGTGCATTTATTATGGTGCTGGACTCATTCGGCATCGGCGCGACTGAAGACGCGGATCGCTTTGGCGACGTGGGTTCCGATACCCTCGGTCATATTGCTGAAGTCTGTGCTAAAGGGAAGCCGACACCGGGCGTAAAGGTCCGTTGAACTTGCCCAATCTTACCCGCCCTGGGCCCGGCAAAGGCGCATGAAGGGGCCACGGGGTTTATCCCAGCGGGGATGGACGCCAATGAGGAAATCGCCGGGGCGTATGCCTCGGGCGCATGAGCTCTCTTCCGGTAAAGATACACCGTCTGGTCACTGGGAAATCGCCGGTGTACCGGTGCTGTTTGACTGGGGCTACTTTAGCGACACCGAAAACAGCTTCCCGCAGGAACTGCTGGATAAACTGGTGGCGCGCGCTAACCTGCCGGGTTACCTCGGTAACTGCCACTCTTCCGGTACGGTGATCCTCGACCAGCTTGGCGAAGAGCACATGAAGACCGGCAAACCGATTTTCTACACCTCGGCGGACTCCGGTGTTCCAGATCGCTTGTCATGAAGAGACCTTTGGTCTCGATAAGCTGTATGAACTGTGCGAAATCGCCCGTGAAGAGCTGACCGAAGGCGGCTATAACATTGGTCGTGTGATTGCGCGTCCGTTTGTTGGCGATAAAGTCGGCAACTTCCAGCGCACCGGTAACCGTCATGATCTCGCGGTGGAACCACCGTCAGCCACCGTGTTGCAAAAAACTGGTGGATGAGAAAGCGGGCCATGTGGTTTCCGTGGGTAAAATCGCCGATATCTATGCTAACTGCGGCATCACGAAAAAGTGAAAGCCACCGGGCTGGATGCACTGTTCGACGCAACGGTGAAAGAGATGAAAGAAGCGGGTGATAAGACAATCGTCTTTACTAACTTCGTTGATTTTGACTCATCATGGGGCCATCGTCGCGATGTTGCCGGTTATGCTGGCGGTCTGGAGCTGTTCGACCGTCGTCTGCCGGAACTGATGGAACTGGTTGGCGAAGACGATATCCTGATCCTGACGGCGGACCACGGTTGCGATCCGACTCGGAAAGGTACCGACCATACCCGTGAGCACATTCCGGTACTGGTTTACGGCCCGAAAGTGAAACCCCGGCTCGCTGGGTCACCGCGAAACCTTTGCGGATATTGGCCAGACGCTGGCGAAATACTTCGGCGTGTCTGATATGGAATATGGCAAGGCCATGTTCTGATGATTTTGGGCGGGATATTCCCGCCCTTGCTGTTTTAACGACAACGACATAAAGGAATTGACGATGGCTACCCCACATATTAATGCAGAAATGGGCGATTTCGCTGACGTAGTGTTGATGCCGGGCGACCCCGCTGCGCGCAAAACACATTGCCGAGACGTTCCTCGAAGACTACCGCGAAGTGAATAATGTGCGCGGCATGCTGGGTTATACCGGTACCTATAAAGGCCGCAAAATCTCCGTGATGGGCCACGGTATGGGCATTCCATCCTGCTCCATTTACACCAAAGAGCTGATCACCGATTTTGGCGTGAAGAAAATCATCCGCGTGGGTTCCTGCGGTGCGGTGCGTATGGATGTGAAACTGCGCGATGTGGTGATCGGTATGGGGGCGTGCACGGATTCCAAAGTGAACCGCATGCGTTTCAAAGATCATGACTTCGCTGCTATCGCTGATTTCGATATGGTGCGTAACGCCGTCGATGCAGCAAAAGCGCTGGGCGTGGACGCGCGCGTGGGCAACCTGTTCTCCGCCGATCTGTTCTACTCGCCGGACGGTGAAATGTTTGATGTGATGGAAAAATATGGCGTGCTCGGCGTGGAAATGGAAGCGGCGGGTATTTACGGTGTGGCGGCGGAGTTCGGTGCGAAAGCGCTGACTATCTGCACCGTTTCCGACCATATCCGTACCCATGAGCAGACTTCTTCTGCTGAGCGTCAGACGACCTTCAACGATATGATCAAAATTGCGTTGGAATCTGTCCTGCTGGGCGACAAGGCGTAAGTTTCTCTTTCTAAGGGCAGGTTCTCTGCCCTTTTTATCTATTCACGAAACTGTTCATGCGCATTCACCACTGTCGGGGGCTGTTAACGCACCGCGCCGGTAATCCATGCCGAAAGCTCGCGCAACTCCTGTTCCTGTTCCGGGAAATCCACTAACAGCGCATCACACGCCTGTGAGAGCATATCCGCCCGGTACAGGCAGCCCTCTAGCCGCGCCGCCAGCGCTTCCAGCGGTGCCGGGTTCAGGCTGTCGGTAAACACCTGCGTGCGGGTGATATGGCCTTTCTCTACGTCGAAATGCAGCTCGACGCCGCCCCAGCTAAAGCGCTCATCCAGCAGGTGGCTGAACGCGGGAGCCTCGGCCAAAGTTCCACTCCCAACTGCTCTGGCGCGCGAAGGTTTCGGCGAAATTGGGCAGATCCGGTGTTTTATCAGGCGAGATAATCTCTGCGTCTACACGCTCACCGTAGTAAGCAAAGAAAGCCTCTGTCACCGCGTCGCAAATTTGCACGTGGGTAATGCCCGGCAGCAGATCCACCAGATTCGCCACACGCCCGCGAACAGAGGTGATGCCTTTGGCTTGCAGCTTTTTCTTGTCCGGATTCAGGTAGTTAGCCAGACGGCTGAGATCGGCGTTTAACAGTAGAGTGCCGTGATGGAAACCGCGATCTTTGGTTTCGCGGTATGCGGATCCGGAGACCTTACGGTCGCCTTCCGCGGTTTTTACTATCAGATCGTTGCGCCTGGAGGCCTCTGCTACGATGCCAAGCGAATTCAGCGCATTGAGCACGATAGCCGTAGAGATGGTTTTATCGTATTCCGGTTTTCCGGCCATAAAGGTAAAGCAGGTATTCCCCAAATCGTGGAACACCGCACCGCCGCCGCTGCTGCGACGCGCCGCACGTTATCTTCTTCCATGCGCCGGGTATTGCACTCCTTCCACGGGTTCTGCGCCCGCCCGATCACCACCGTATCGGCATTACGCCACAAGAACAGCACCCGCTGTGTGGCAGGCATCTGGCGGAAGATGCACTCTTCGACCGCCGAGGGTTGAACCCGGTGGATCGTAAGAGTCTGAGATAAGCAGGCGAAGCGTCGACATAGCAGATTTCCTTTCTGTAACATTCAGTTATCTTACCGGAGGCGGACAATTACTCTTTCTTTTCGGGTTCTTCTTCTTCCGGTACGGATTTGTTGGCTGTCAGCAAGAACGGCGATTGCTGCCAGCGGGTGCGTTTACCTTGTAGCAGGGTGCGGGCCAGAATCACACCAATCGCCAGCGAGAGCAGTAACATCAGGCGCAGAATATTGGTGGTGTTATCCACCTGTTTGGCCTCGGTCGCCAGCGTGTGCGTATCCAGCGTCAGGCGCAGGTAGCCCAGTGGACCGCTTTACCCTGAATGGGTTCGACGATCTGCTGATTAAAGTAACCGCCCGCTTTTTTGCCATCCAGCGCCAGCCGGTCGCGGACATCAATGCTTTCGCCGGAACGCGCCACCAGATCGCCTTCGGCATCGTATACACCCGCATCAAGGATTCGGCTCTCTTCGGTTAACTGACGCAACACGATGTCGATGCGTTTTCATCCGGCGTTTCGGTACGCATCAGCGGCGCGAGATTGATCGTCACGGCGCGCCAGCGTTCTCGCCAGCTCTTCAAGCTGCGGGTTACGCTGGCGTTGGTGGTTCTGACTGAACCGAGGACGCGCCCTGCATGAGCGCCACCAGTAACGCCAGACAGATAAGCACTGTCACTGCGCGGTGCAGTCGAAATTTAAGTTTTGCGCGAGCCATATTCCACCTGTTGAAAATTTGAGGCTTAATGTTGCCAGAAGCGCTGGTTACAAGGTAGCCTCATGCGTTATTTTCCCCCTCCGATGCTTTCTGGCGCGAACGTTTTTACAGGAGCTTTAATGCCAAACAGTTTGACCCTCGGTGCGATCTGCCCGATGATGTTTCTCAGTGGCCGGGATTGCCGCTCTCTTTAAGTGGTGATGAGGTGATGCCTCTGGACTACCACGCTGGTCGTAGCGGCTGGCTTCTGTACGGGCGTCATCTGGACAAACAACGCCTGACAACCTACCAGCGTAAACTGGGCGCCGCCATGGTGATCGTCGCTGCCACCGGGATGTGGAAGACTACCGGAGTGATCCGTCTGGCGGGATCGTTAACGCCGCGCGCTTCCCGACTGGCGCACGATGAAGGCATGGACGTTGCGCCGCTGGGGAAAATCCCGCACTTGCGCTCGCACCGGGCTGTTGGTGATGGATATGGATTCCACCGCGATCCAGATTGAGTGTATTGATGAAATCGCCAAACTGGCCGGCACGGGTGAGATGGTGGCGGAAGTCACCGAACGCGCGATGCGCGGCGAGCTGGATTTACCGCCAGCCTGCGCAGCCGTGTGGCGACGCTGAAAGGCGCGGACGCCAATATTCTGCTGCAGGTGCGCGAAAAACTGCCGCTGATGCCGGGTCTGGTGCAACTGGTGTTGAAGCTGGAAACGCTGGGCTGGAAAGTGGCGATTGCCTCCGGCGGTTTTACTTTTTGCGGATTACCTGCGCGACAAACTGCGCCTGACGGCGGCAGTGGCGAACGAACTGGAGATCATGGACGGTAAATTTACCGGCCGGTGCTGGGGATATCGTCGATGCGCAATACAAAGCCCGTACTCTGAAACGCACCGGCGGAAGAGCACGAGATCCCGACAGCGCAGACGGTCGCGATCGGTGATGGGGCGAACGATCTGCCAATGATCAAAGCCGCCGGGTTGGGCATTGCTTTCCAAGCCAAAGGTGAATGAAAAGGCGGAAATTACCATCCGGCACGCGGATCTGATGGGCGTATTCTGTATTCTTTCCGGCAGTATTAATAAGAAGTAGAGGTGAGTGTGGCGAAAGCTCCGAAACGCGCGTTTGTCTGTAATGAATGCGGTGCGGATTACCCGCGCTGGCAGGGGCAGTGCAGCGCCTGCCATGCACCGGAACACCATTACGGAAATTCGTGTTGCTGCGTCGCCCACCGTGGCGCGCAATGAGCGTCTCGCTGGCTATGCCGGCAGCGCGGGCGTATCGAAAGTGCAAAAACTTGCCGATATCAGCCTTGAAGAGCTGCCGCGCTTCTCTACCGGTTTTAAAGAGTTTGACCGTGTGCTCGGCGGCGGCGTTGTGCCCGGCAGCGCTATTCTGATTGGCGGCAACCCTCGGCGCGGGCAAATCCACGCTGCTGTTGCAGACGTTGTGCAAACTCGCCGAACAGATGAAAACGCTGTATGTCACGGGGAAGAGTCGCTGCAACAGGTGGCGATGCGTGCTCACCGGCTTGGGTTGCCGACGGCCAACCTGAATATGTTGTCGGAAACCAGTATTGAGCAAATCTGCATGATCGCAGAGGAAGAACAGCCGAAACTGATGGTGATCGACTCCATTCAGGTTATGCATATGGCGGATATCCAGTCATCGCCGGGCAGTGTCGCGCAGGTGCGCGAAACGGCGGCTTACCTGACGCGGTTCGCGAAAACACGCGGCGTGGCGATTGTGATGGTCGGCCATGTGACGAAAGACGGTTCGGCCGGGCCGAAAGTGCTGGAACACTGTATTGACTGTTCTGTGCTGCTGGACGGTGATGCCGATTCCCGTTTCCGTACGCTGCGTAGCCACAAAAACCGTTTTGGTGCGGTCAATGAACTGGGCGTGTTCGCCATGACCGAGCAGGGGCTGCGCGAAGTCAGCAATCCATCGGCCATTTTCCTCAGCCGCGGCGATGAAGTGACTTCCGGCAGCTCGGTGATGGTGGTGTGGGAAGGCACGCGTCCGCTATTGGTGGAGATTCAGGCGCTGGTGGATCACTCGATGATGTCGAACCCCCGGCGGGTTGCGGTGGGCCTCGGAACAAAACCGTCTGGCGATCCTGCTGGCGGTGCTGCACCGTCACGGTGGGTTGCAGATGGCGGATCAGGACGTGTTTGTGAACGTTGTTGGCGGGGTGAAGGTCACCGAAACCAGCGCCGACCTTGCGCTGTTGCTGGCGATGGTTTCCAGCCTGCGCGACAGACCGCTGCCGCAGGATTTGGTAGTGTTTGGCGAAGTGGGGCTGGCCGGTGAGATCCGCCCGGTGCCAAGTGGCCGGGGAGCGTATTTCGGAAGCCGCCAAGCATGGTTTCCGCCGCGCCATTGTTCCGACGGCGAATGTGCCGAAAAAAGTACCGGAAGGGATGCAGATTTTCGGTGTGAAGAAGCTTGCGGATGCGTTAAGCGTCTTTGACGACTTATAATTGGCTAATGATTTTTGCAGGAGGCAATAATGTCGTCATTTGACTACTTAAAAAACGCCATTCGTCAGAAAGGCTGCACGTTACAACAGGTGGCGGATGCCAGCGGCATGACCAAAGGCTATTTGAGCCAGTTGCTGAACGCCAAGATTAAAAGCCCCAGCGCGCAAAAGCTGGAGGCATTACACCGCTTTCTCGACCTCGAATTTCCCCGTCGGGAGAAGAATATCGGCGTGGTGTTCGGCAAGTTTTATCCGCTTCATACCGGGCACATCTACTTGATCCAGCGCGCCTGTAGCCAGTCGATGAGTTACATATCATCCTCGGCTACGATGACACCCGCGATCGCGAGTTGTTTGAAGACAGCGCCATGTCGCAACAGCCGACGGTAAGCGATCGTCTGCGCTGGTTATTACAGACCTTTAAATACCAGAAAAACATCCGTATTCATGCCTTTAATGAAGAGGGCATGGAGCCGTATCCGCACGGCTGGGATGTCTGGAGTAAGGGTATTAAGGCGTTTATGGCCGGGAAAGGGATTACGCCGAACTGGATCTACACCTCGGAAGAGTCGGATGCGCCGCAGTACTTGCAGCATCTGGGCATTGAAGCGGTGCTGGTGGATCCGAAACGCACCTTTATGAATATCAGCGGCTCGCTGATCCGTGAAAACCCGTTCCGCTACTGGGAATATATCCCGACAGAGGTGAAGCCGTTCTTTGTGCGTACGGTGGCGATCCTCGGCGGTGAGTCCAGCGGGAAATCGACGCTGGTCAATAAGCTCGCCAATATTTTCAACACCACCAGCGCGTGGGAATTTGGCCGCGATTATGTGTTCTCGCATCTCGGCGGCGATGAAATCGCTTTACAGTATTCCGATTATGACAAGATTGCGCTGGGGCACGCGCAGTACATTGATTTCGCGGTGAAATATGCGAATAAAGTGGCGTTTATCGACACCGATTTCGTCACCACGCAGGCGTTCTGCAAAAAATATGAAGGGCGCGAGCATCCGTTTGTTCAGGCGCTGATTGATGAATACCGTTTCGACCGGGGTGATCCTGCTGGAGAACAATACGCCGTGGGTGAATGATGGGTTACGCAGCCTTGGCAGTTCGGTGGATCGTAAAGAGTTCCGAGGATATGCTGGTCTCGATGCTGCGGGAAAACAACATTGAGTTTGTGCGGGTAGAGGCGGCGGACTACGATTCGCGCTTCCTGCAATGCGTTGAGCTGGTGAAAGAGTTGATGGGGCCGTAGCCCCATCAGATTTATTCGCGATACGTTTGTACTTAATACGTTTCGGCTCCAGCGCGTCTGCGCCCAGCGTACGTTTCTTGTACTCTTCGTATTCGGTGAAGTTACCTTCAAAGAACTCCACTTTACCCTCATCCTGATAATCCAGAATATGGGTCGCAATGCGGTCGAGGAACCAGCGGTCATGCGAGATAACCATCGCACAGCCCGGGAACTCGAGCAGGGCGTTTTCCAGCGCGCGCAGGGTTTCGATATCCGAGGGTCGTTGGTCGGTTCATCGAGCAGCAACATGTTACCGCCAACCTGCAGCAGCTTGGCCAGATGCAGACGACCACGCTCACCACCGGACAACTCACCAACGCGTTTGCCCTGATCGGTGCCTTTGAAGTTAAAGCGACCAACATAGGCGCGGCTTGGCATTTCGGTGTTGCCGATACGCATGATATCCAGCCCGCCGGAGACTTCTTCCCACACGGTTTTGCTGTTATCCATCGCGTCGCGGAACTGATCCACCGACGCCAGTTTCACCGTCTCACCCAGTAGGTGATGGTGCCGCCGTTCGGCTGCTCCTGACCTGACATCATACGGAACAGCGTCGATTTCCCCGCGCCGTTCGGACCGATAATGCCGACAATCGCCCCTTTGGGTACGGAGAACGACAGATTATCAATCAGCTGACGATCGCCGTAGGATTTGCTGAGGTTGCTGACTTCCACCACTTTATCGCCCAGACGTGGTCCGGTGGAATAAACAGTTCGTTGGTTTCGTTACGTTTCTGGTATTCGGTATTGTTAAGCTCTTCAAAGCGCGCCAGACGGGCTTTGCCCTTCGACTGACGGCCTTTCGCGCCCTGACGCACCCACTCCAGCTCTTTCTCAATGGATTTGCGGCGCGCCGCTTCCTGAGAGGCTTCCTGCGCCAGACGCTGATCTTTTGCTCCAGCCGGAAGAGTAGTTGCCTTCCCACGGAATCCCTTCGCCGCGGTCCAGCTCAAGGATCCAACCTGCAACGTTATCAAGGGAAGTAACGGTCGTGGGTGATCGCCACCACGGTGCCTTCGAAGTCGTGCAGGAAGCGTTCCAGCCGAGGCCACGGATTCCGCATCCGGTGTGGTTGGTTGGTTCGTCGAGCAGCAGCATGTCCGGCTTTTCCAGCAGCAGGCGGCACAGTGCCACGCGGCGGCGTTCACCCCCGGAGAGGTTGGCGATTTTCGCATCCCAGTCTGGCAGACGCAGCGCGTCTGCGGCGCGTTCAAGCTGCACATTCAGGTTATGCCCGTCGTGCGCCCTCGGATAATCTCTTCAAATTTACCTTGCTGTGCGGCCAGCTTATCGAAGTCAGCATCCGGCTCAGCGTATTTGGCATACACCTCATCCAGACCTTTCAGCGCGTTAACCACTTCAGCCACGGCTTCTTCTACAGATTCACGTACCGTCTGTTCCGGGTTAAGTTGCGGCTCTTGCGGCAAATAGCCGATCTTGATGCCCGGCTGCGGACGGGCTTCGCCTTCAATGTCTGTGTCGATGCCGGCCATGATGCGCAGCAGGGTAGATTTACCGGCGCCGTTAAGACCCAGCACGCCGATTTTTGCGCCGGGGAAGAAGCTTAGCGAGATATTTTTCAGAATATGACGTTTCGGCGGGACAACTTTGCCGACACGATGCATGGTATATACGGAATTGAGCCACGTTGGACTTCGCCTCTTTTATCGTCATAGAAGGAGTATTCAACAGCGGAGTGTAGCCGTTTTCGACGCTTAAGCCCAGCCAGCTAAGCCCGGAGTGTTAAATCCCGTGAGAAAGGTAAAAAAAGTGTTCGGAACATGGCGCGTTAGGGCCTGCCCGGTTAGCATTACGTTATGACGCGGCATGACGCTGCCACTAAGAGAGAATAAGAGGAAAGAGCTGTGCAGAGAGCTAAACATACCGCCTCGGCGATTTGCGGCGGCCTGCGTTTGTTTGCTGTCCCTCAGCAATGCGGCGCGTGCGGATTCACTGGATGAACAACGTAATCGTTACGCGCAAGTCAAAACTGCGTGGGATAACAAACAAATGGATGTGGTGCAGCAACTGCTGCCGACGCTGAAGACCTATCCGTTGTACCCCTATCTTGAATATCGCCAGATCACTGATGATCTGATGAATCAGCCCGCGATCACCGTCTCCAATTTTGTGCAGGCTAACCCCACGTTACCGGCGGCGCGTGCGCTGACGTCCCGCTTTGTCAATGAACTGGCCCGCCGCCGAGGACTGGCGAGGACTGCTGGCGTTCAGCCCGGAAAAACCGACCACCACTGAGGCGCAGTGTAACTACTACTTTGCTAAATGGAGCACCGGTCAGGCGGAAGAGGCTGGGCCGGAGCAAAAGAGTTGTGGCTGACCGGCAAAAGCCAGCCGAATGCCTGTGACTCGCTTTTGGCGCGTGGCGAGCCTCGGGTGCTCAGGATCCGCTGGCGTTTCTGGAACGCATTCGTCTGGCGATGAAAGCGGGCAATACTAAACTGGTTACGCTGTTGGCCGGGCAGATGCCGGCGGACTATCAGACCATCTCAACGGCGATCATTAATCTTGCCAACGATCCGGGTACGGTGATGGATTTTGCCCGTACGACCGGCGCGACCGATTTTACGCGGCAGATGGCGGCGGAAGCCTTTGAAAGCGTGGCGCGCCGAGGATGTGGAGAGAATGCCCGGTTGATGATCCCGTCGCTGGTGCAGGCGCAACAGTTAAACGACGATCAAACCCAGACTCTGCGCGATATTGTCGCCCTCGGCGTTTAATGGGTAATGACGTCACCAGCGATCAGGCGCGCTGGCGTGATGATGCGATCATGCGTTCGCAATCCGTTTCGCTGCTCGAACGGCGCGTGCGTATGGCGATTGGCGATGGCGATCGCCGTGGGCTCAATACTGGCTTTCTCGTTTGCCGATGGAGGCGAAAGAGAAAGATGAATGGCGATACTGGCAGGCGGATCTGCTGCTTGAACGTGGGCGAGACACGGAAGCCAAAGAGATCCTGCATGCGCTAATGCAGCAGCGTGGCTTCTACCCGATGGCCGCCGCTCAGCGTCTGGGCGAGGATTATCCGTTGCAGATTGATAAGGCACCGGGCAACCCCGATCCTGCTCTGATCCAGGCGCGGAAATGGCGCGCGTGCGTGAGCTGATGTACTGGGGGCTGGATAATACCGCCCGTAGCGAGTGGGCAAACCCGGTGACCAGCCGCAACCAGCAGGAGCAGGCGCAACTGGCGCGTTACGCGTTTAATCAGCACTGGTGGGATCCTCAGCGTGCAGGCCACCATCGCCGGTAAACTGTGGGATCATCTGGAAGAGCGTTTCCCGCTGGCCTACAACGATCTTTATGCCCGCTACACCCGCGGCAAAGGGATCACCCAGAGCTATGCGATGGCGATTTCGCGCCGGAAAGCGCGTGGAACCCTGCCGCGCGTTCGCCAGTCGGCGCCAGCGGGCTGATGCAACTCATGCACCGCAACGCACACAGTGAAGATGTTCGGCATTCCGGGTTACAGTAATGCCGGTCAGCTTTTGATCCGGAAACCAATATCAATATCGGCACCAGCTATCTGCAATACGTTTATCAGCAGTTTGGTAATAACCGTATTTTCTCCTCCGCGGCATATAACGCCGGGCCGGTCGGGTGCGTAACTGGTTGAACAGCAGTGGCGGGAAATTGGATGCGGTGGCGTTTGTCGAAAGCATTCCGTTTTCTGAAACCCGTAGCTATGTGAAAAACGTACTCGCCTATGATGCGTACTATCGCTTCTTTATGGGGGAGAGTAAGCCCGCCGTGTTCAGTGATGCTGAATGGCAGCGCCGTTACTGATTTCTGTGGTTTATGCTATGCTGTGTACTCGCTTAAGAGTACACAGCACTGAACCCTGAGAGTGGCGGTAAATTATGACTCAGCAATCCCCTTATTCAGCAGCAATGGCCGAGCAACGCAACCCGAGTGGCTGCGTTTTGTTGAACTGGTCCGGCAGTCTTACGAGAAGGAGCTGCATATTCCGTTGTAACCTGATGCTCACACCGGATGAGCGTGAAGCACTGGGCACCCGGGTACGGATTATCGAAGAACTGCTGCGCGGTGAGATGAGCCAGCGCGAGCTGAAATCCGAACTCGGCGCGGGCATTGCGACAATTACCCGCGGATCGAACAGCCTGAAGTCCGCGCCTGCGGACTTACGTTTGTGGCTGGAAGAGATCTTACTGAACGGTCAACGGTAAATCGCATTGTGAAACGGGCTGAGCGCGAGGATCACCGCACCGGTGGTAAACGCTCGCGCGGGTCAGTTTCCCCGGCAGTGAATACGCCGATGGCGCCCTCCTTACGACCAATCTCATCAATGCCGGTGTAGTGTGACATCACCGGCCCCAGCGCTTCCCCGCACGTACTTTCTCCGGAGGATCACCGCCGGTAGCGGAAGCGTGGCCGAACGGAAGCTTCTCCGCGCTGCTGATGATTTTCAATCACCACCCAGCTAAAGGTGCTGTCGCCGTCTATACCGGCTTCAATGGCGACCCAAAAATCCGCATCGGGTCGGATTTGCCGCGCGTTGGCAACGCGATTTCGTGCGCCAGCCCGCGTTTCGTCACTGCCAAACGGCTGTTCAGGGACGCCGCTATCGACGGATACGGACTCGATATGGCAGGATCCCTCCCCGAAGATCTCGTTAAAAGCGTGCAGAATCGCCCGAATTTTCGCGGGATTGGTGGTAGCTGAGACAACATGGTGCATAATCTATACTTGGCTTGTCCGAAACGAGACGCGTTCTTTATTCCGGGCAGAAGCCTTCCTCAGATAATAAATTCATCGCAGTATAATGGATAAAAAAGCATGTTACAGGTATACCTTGTTCGCCACGGTGAAACGCAGTGGAACGCCGAGCGTCGTATTCAAGGCCAGTCTGACAGTCCGTTAACCGACAAAGGGGAGCAGCAGGCACGGCAGGTGGCTGAACGCGCCAAAGCGTTAGGCATCACCCACATCATCGCCAGCGACCTCGGGTCGAACGCGCCGTACGGCTGAAATTATCGCTGATGTTTGTGGCTGCGGAGTCACGCTTGAGCCGCGCTTACGCGAGCTGGATATGGGCGTGCTGGAGCGTCGCCACATCGAATCCCTGACGGAAGAAGAAGAGAGCTGGCGTCGCCAACTGGTGAATGGTACAGCGGATGGTCGTATTCCTGATGGCGAGTCTATGCAGGAGTTGAGTGACCGCATGCATGCGGCGCTGGCGAACTGCCTCGAACTGCCTGAGGGCAGCCGCCCGATGCTGGTCAGTCACGGTATGGCGCTCGGCTGTCTGGTGAGTACAATCCTTGGGCTTCCGGCTGGGCTGAACGTCGTTTGCGTCTGCGCAATTGTTCCATTTCCCGTATCGATTATCAGCAAAGCCCGTGGCTGGCATCCGGATGGGTGGTGGGAAACCGCAGGAGACGTCTCGCATCTGGACGCTCCCGCGTTGGACGAGCTACAGCGTTAGCGGCGAATAGGCACCGGGGAACTCGCAGCGGATGTGCGCTGGCGGCTCGCGGTCGTTTTCGCTGCCATCATGCTGCGGGTAGAAATGCTCGATATCCTGCCCTTTGCGGCGCGTAAGGTTGAGCATTGGCATACAGGTACCATACACCGTCAGGATAAACGCCTGTACGCCGTCTGGTGAGCCTTCGTAAGAAAACGCGACATAATCGCCGCCTTCCAGCAGCACCGGCTGGGCGTTGTTCAAATGCCCGTTCGCCATCTCCGGCGTGAGCGCTGTCGTGTAAAACACTTCCTGTTCGTCATCTTTTCCGGTGCTCGGACGCGGCTCATGCAGGCCGTACAGCTCAGACGGGATGGTCGGAGAGTTACTTAAAAAAGTCACGCCAGAACTGAATACGCATCTGATTACGGAAATCGGAGATCTCTTCCAGTGAACAGGTATAACTCTGCGTTGTGCCAATCAGGTGCATCGGCGGCAGCGTAACGAATTCATGCTTCGGCAGGATAAATTCCCCCCGAGGCGCATTGGCGGGCGGATGCCAAAAGCACTCCAGTCTGGCGAACGGCGGTAAAGCGCCGGCGTAACGGCAAACTGTTTCTTGAATGCGCGGGTAAAAAGTTTGTTGTGAATCAAAGCGATACTGTAGAGCTATATCCGAGGGATTGGGCGGGCGGTAAGACGCAGCGCAACAGCGGACTTCGACAAACGACGTGCGCGGATATACGCACCGATGGCATGGCCCGTTACGTCTTTGAACATCCTTTGCAAATGCCACTTGGAATAACCTGCTTTTGCCGCCACATTGTCTAAAGACAAGGGCTGATCCAGATGGCCTTCTAGCCGAGGCAAGTAAGTCGCGAATGATCCCAGCCTGATCCATATAATATCCTCTTCCTTAAAACAGCGGTTAACGCCTGATACAGGGGACGGATGATAGCGGGTTTTGTTGGCTTTAGCATTCAGTGTTTTTTTTTGTGCACTGATGCGCATTGTGACTGATTTTCATCATAAATTTTGTAAATTGGTGATCTTCAAACGAATTCTCATCATAAAGATGAATAGTTACGTAACGTAATATTCAAAAATGGTAACAATATGAAATACGCAAAGTTAATAGTTCCTGCATTGTTGTTGGCAACGCTGAGTGGCGCGCACGCAGAACAGATTGGTTCTGTGGATACCGTTTTCAAAATGTTTGGCCCTGATCATAAGATCGTGGTTGAGGCGTTTGATGATCCGGATGTGAAAAACGTGACCTGTTATATCAGCCGGGCGAAAACCGGCGGCATCAAAGGTGGTCACGGGGCTGGCGGAAGATACCTCTGACGCTGCCATCTCTGCCAGCAGGTGGGGCCGGTTGAGTTGAGTGATAAAATCAAGAGCGGCAAGGCGCAGGGCGACGTGGTTTTCCAGAAACGTACGTCGCTGGTGTTCAAGAAATTGCAGGTTGTACGCTTCTATGATGAGAAACGTAACACGCTGGCCTATTTAGCTTATTCCGATAAAGTCGTGGAAGGTTCGCCGAAAAATGCATTGAGTGCAGTGCCGATCATGCCCTCGGAGTAAGTAACAAAATGCCGGACTGCAACCGCTAATCTGGCTGGTGGAAGATGAAAGCAGCATCGCTGAAACATTGATTTACATGTTGCAACAAGATGGGTTTAGCGTCACCGCTTTTGAGCGTGGATTACCGGTTCTTGATGCCGCAGCGCAGCGGTTACCGGATTTGGTTATTCTGGATGTTGGCCTGCCGGATATCAGCGGTTTCGAATTGTGTCGGCGGCTGCTGGCGTATGCGCCAGCGCTGCCGGTGCTATTCTGACTGCCCGCAGTGATGAGGTGGATAAACTGCTGGGGCTGGAGATGGGCGCGGATGATTACATCGCTAAACCGTTTTCTCCACGCGAGGTCTGCGCCGGTGCGCACCGTACTGCGCAGGCTGCAAAAGTCGACGTTGCACAGCGATATGTTGCGGGTCGGGCAGTTTGAACTCGATGAAGCCGCTGCTCTGATTCGCTGGTGTGGTGAACCTTTGCTGCTGACGCGCTATGAGTTTCTGTTGCTAAAAACGTTGCTGCTGGCGCCCGGGCGCGTTTTCTCCCGCCAGCAGTTAATGGATCAAGTATGGAGCGACGCGCAGGAGAGTTTTGACCGCACCGTCGATACCCATATCAAGACGTTGCGCGCCAAGTTGCGCGCTATCAATCCGGAAGGTAATCCGATCAATACGCATCGCGGCATGGGCTATAGCCCTCGGGGATCCGCTAGTGCGTATTGGTATGCGTTTGCTGCTGGGCTACTTTCTGATCGTTGCGGTTGCGGCGTGGTTCGTGCTGTCGATCTTTGTTCAGGAGATCAAACCCGGCGTGCGCCGCGCAACGGAAGGACGCTCATTGATACCGCCACGTTGCTGGCGGAACTTGCCCGTGAGGATCTGCGTACCGGCCATGCGCAGGATGGCAGACTGGCGCAAGCGTTCTCGACCCTCAATCACCATCCGATCAATGCCCATATCAGCGGCATTCATAAAGTCCGCAATGAGTACCACGTTTATATGACCGATGCTGCAGGGCGTGTGGTGTTTGATTCGGCCGGGAAAGCATTAGGCGAAGATTACTCCCGCTGGAATGATGTCTGGCTTACGCTGCGTGGGCAATATGGCGCGCGTAGTTCACTGGCGATTGCTGGCGAGCCGCAAAGTACGGTGATGTATGTTGCCGCACCGGTGAGTGATGGGGGGCGGATTATCGGTGTCGTTAGCGTCGGCAAGCCTAACAGTGCGATGGATCCGGTGATCAAACGCAGTGAGCGGCGGATCTTATGGGCTGGCGGCGCGCTGCTGGGGATTGCATTGCTGATTGGCGCAGTGATGGTGTGGTGGATCAATCGTTCCATTGGCAAGCTGGCGCGCTATGCTGATTCCGTAACGGAGGATCGCCCGGTTCCACTGCCGGAGCTGGGTAGCAGCGAGCTACGCAAGCTGGCGCAGGCGCTGGAGAGCATGCGTGTGAAGCTGGAAGGGAAAAAATTACATTGAACAGTATGTTTATGCTCTGACGCACGAGCTCAAAAAGTCCGTTGGCGGCCATTCGTGGTGCGGCAGAGATTCTGCGTGAAGGGCCACCGCCTGATGTCGCGGCGCGTTTTACCGACAATATCCTGCAGCAAAACGCACGTATGCAGAGCCCTCGGTGGAAAAACTACTACATCAGGCAAAGCTGGAAAATCGCCCTCGAAATTGCGTTTATGCCTGTTGATGTGGACACGTTATTCCGCCAGTTACAGGAGCAGCGCAGTGTAGCGCTCGCCGCGAAAGGATTGACGTTTCACTGCGAGCCGGGAAATGTGCAGGTGGCAGGCGATAGCGAATTACTGGCTCAGGCGTTGGGTAATCTGTTGGATAACGCCATTGACTTCACGCCTGCTGGCGGTGTCGTGACGCTACGCGCCAGCAATGAGGGCGGGGCGTGGGCGCTCTCGGTTAGCGACAGTGGTTCCGGGGATCCTGGAGTATGCGCTGGCGCGCGTGTTTGAGCGCTTTTACTCATTGCCGCGGGAAAATGGGCAGAAAAGCAGCGGCCTCGGGCTGGCATTTGTTCGGGAAGTCGCGCGTTTGCATCACGGTGAGATTGTCGTGTCGAATCGTGAACAAGGCGGTTGCGAAGCCCGGTTGACGCTTCACCCTCACTTCACATAACTTCAAATCCTTCACACATAGCCTCGCTACTCTGTGCGCATCACAAAGGAGAAGGCTATGTTGAAATCCCCCCATGTTCTGAAAATGTTCACCCTCGCGGGTTGTCTCTGCGTTTTGCTGGTTCCGCTGACAATGCTCAGTAGCCTGATTGGCGAGCGCGCGAATTACCGTAATGACGTGACGGATACACTGCGTCAAAGCAGCGCTGGCGCGCAGAAATTGATTGGCCCATTGATTGCGGTTCCGGTAACGGAAACGGTGATCCTCAATGGAAAGTGCAGGCGATAAAGATGCACCAAAAGAGGTGCGTCGTAAGCACAGTTATATACGCATGTGGTTGCCGGAGTCGCTGATGGTCAACGGCACGCAGCAGGTCGAAACACGCAAAATTGGCATCTACGATGGGCAAATCTGGCATAACGATATAGAGATCAAAGCCGAATTTGACCCCAAAGCGGTTGGATATCAAACCCGGCGAGAACATCACACTGGGTGAGCCGTTTATGGTATTAGCCGTGAGTGATTCCCGGGGGATTGGTCAGATACATACCACTCGCCTGAACGGCGAGGCGCTGAGCGTGGAACCCGGAACCGGGCTGATGAATGAGTTGCAGGGGGATCCATATGCCGCTTGCGGCGGAGAGTTTGAATAAACCGCTGCAACTGTCAATGTCCCTTAATCTGAGCGGTACCGGCGCATTCTCGGTAGTGCCATTGGGCCGTAACAGTGAAATGACGCTCAATAGCGACTGGCCGCACCCGGGGTTTATGGGCGATTTCCTGCCTGAAAAACGGGAAGTGAGCGCTACCGGTTTTCAGGCACACTGGCAAAGTAGCTGGTTTGCCAACAACCGCTGGACAGTAAAGTGCGCGATAGCATCAGGCTTGCCGCCAGCAATGACTGGGTCCTGCCTGCATTCAGTGTCAATATCGCCACGCCTGCGGATCAATACCAGTTAACTGACAGGGCCGTGAAGTATGCCGTGTTGTTGATTGTACTCACGTTTCTTGCGTTCTTTGTTTTTGAAAGCTTAACCGCACGGCAGATGCACCCGATGCAGTATATGCTGGTTGGCTTGTCGCTGGTGATGTTCTATCTGGTGCTGCTGGCCTTGTCTGAACATACCGGATTTACGCTTGCACCGGATCATTGCCAGCCTGCTCGGCGCATTGCTGAATGGGATCTACCTGCAGGGTGTGATGAGAAGCTGGCGCGCCAGTTTACTGTTTACCGCTGCATTACTCTTGCTGGATGGTGTGATGTGGGGGCTGCTGAATTCAGAAGATAACGCGCTGTTACTTGGCACCGGCGTCTTGTTTGTGGCGCTAAGCGCGGTGATGTTCCTGACGCGTAAACTCGACTGGTACAGGTTATCTACGGGCAGGAAAAGACGAATGAGCCTGTCGCGGATGCTGAAGAGGCATTACGGGTCTGGAAATAAAAAAAGCGGCGCTGAGCGCCGCTTTTTCGTCAGTATTCACTTATTCCTGCAAATCGCCGCAGAAACGATAACCTTCGCCGTGGATAGTGGCGATGATTTCCGGCGTATCCGGAGTCGATTCAAAATGCTTGCGAATGCGGCGAATGGTCACATCCACAGTACGGTCGTGCGGCTTCAGCTCGCGACCGGTCATTTGTCAACAGTTCAGCACGGGACTGAATTTTGCCGGGGATTTTCGCAGAAGTGCAGCATCGCGCGGAATTCGCTGCGCGGCAGCTTATACTGCTCACCGTTCGGGCTGACCAGCGAACGGCTGTTGATATCCAGTTCCCAGCCATTAAATTTGTAGCTATCAACGCTGCGGCGTTCTTCGCTGACCGTGCCCGGAGTTCATGGTACGGGACAGCAGATTGCGCGCACGGATAGTCAGTTCGCGTGGGTTGAACGGTTTGGTGATGTAGTCGTCCGCGCCAATTTCGAGGCCCAGAATTTTATCGACTTCGTTATCACGCCCTGTCAGGAACATCAGCGCCACATCCGCTTGTTCCCGTAATTCACGCGCCAGCAGCAGGCCGTTTTTGCCTCGGCAGGTTGATATCCATAATCACCAGATTGATATCATTGTCCGAAAGGATCTGATGCATTTCAGCGCCATCAGTCGCTTCAAAGACATCGTAGCCTTCTGCTTCGAAAATGCTTTTTAACGTGTTGCGTGTTACCAACTCGTCTTCAACAATAAGAATGTGCGGGGTCTGCATGTTTGCTACCTAAATTGCCAACTAAATCGAAACAGGAAGTACAAAAGTCCCTGACCAGCCCTGGTGCATGTAGAAAATTAACATGACGGCGTAACATGACTAAAGTACGTATTGCGTTCTTGATGCACTTTCCATCAACGTCAACAACATCATTAGCTTGGTCGTGGGTACTATCCCTCTGAACCCGACAGTGTCAAAAACGGCTGTCATCCTAACCATTTTAACAGCAACATAACAGGCTAAGACGTAAATGACACCCAATAAAACTACGCTTCGTTGACATATATCAAGTTCAATTGTAGCACGTTAACAGTTTAGCGAAATCTTGATAGCTAATTGCTAGCGTTTATTACAATTCTACAATAAACCAACTAGTTGCGAATATTAATTGATAAACACGACGAATCCAACACTATGGCAAGAACCTGTATTAAAATGCCATGAATAAACATAGGGATAAGTCCCTTCTGTTAACATATTAACAGGTAATATCACTGATAAACAGTTTAGCTTTTTTTAACCGTTGTCAGGGGCTAAATCAGTGATTTCTGTTACATAATTGTGAATTCGTGACGCGTAATATGCTGACATTGGTCATCTATTGACGCGTGACTTCAGTAAAACAGAGAAGGTCAAATGAAGCTGGCAGTTGTGCTTGTTTCCCCGCCAGAGCCGAAAATGTCGGTGCGGCGGCCCGAACAATGAAAACCATGGGTTTTAGCGATTTACGTATTGTCGACAGCGAGGTACACACCCAGGAAGGCGCGCGCCGCGTTGCGCACGGTTCGGGCGATATCCTTGATAATGCTAAAACTTATCCGACGCTGGCCGACGCGCTGGCCGATGTTTCGTTTACGATTGCGACCACCGCGCGCAGCAGAGCGAAGTTCCATTACTACGCGACGCCTGTGGAACTGGTTCCGCTTTTGGAAGAAAAAAGCACCGGCTCAGTACGGCAGCGCTGGTTTTCGGGCGGGAAGATTCTGGTCTGACGAATGAAGAGCTGGCGTTGGCGGATATTTTAACCGGTGTTCCGATGGTGGCAGACTATCCTTCCCTTAATCTGGGGCAGGCGGTGATGGTTTTCTGCTATCAATTAGCATCATTAATGCAACATGCTCCTGGAAGCAGTAACCCAGTTGATGATAATCAACTGCGGGCGCTGCGATTACGGGTACATGCGTTGCTGGAAAAATTAGCGGTTGCGGACGATATCAAAATGGCGGACTGGCTGGATCAACGTCTGGGCCTGCTGGCGCAACGCGACACAGCAATGTTGCATCGATTGCTCCATGACATTGAAAAAAATTGTCCGATTAAGCTGCTGTGATAAGTTTATTTTATGGTTAAAGTCACTGCACAAGAGCCCCGCAAGGTTGGTCTGAATACGCGGTTTGGTTGTTCAGTTTTAGCGTAGTTGCCACTGTTCAAAAGCGACCAAAATGAAAAATAAATTGACTTAAGCAGGCAGATACTTTAACCAATAGAGGGATACAGCACAGACAGATAATGATTACAGAGCACACAACATCCATGACACGCATCAGCACGATTATCACCATTACAACCATCACCATTACCACAGGTAACGGTGCGGGCTGACGCGTACAGGAAACACAGAAAAAGCCCGCACCTGAACAGTGCGGGCTTTTTTTTCGACCAAAGATCAAGGGGGTAAAACCATGCGAGTCTTGAAGTTCGGCGGTACATCAGTGGCAAATGCGGAACGGTTTCTGCGTGTTGCCGACATCCCTCGGAAAGCAATGCGGGGCAGGGGCAGGTAGCAACCGTACTCTCTGCCCCGGCGAAAATCACCAATCACACCGGTGGCGATGATCGAAAAAACGATCGGCGGCCGGGGATGCTTTACCGAATATCAGCGACGCTGAACGTATTTTTGCTGAACTTCTGCAAGGACTGGCGGATGCGCAACCCGGTTTCCCCCCTCGCACAGTTAAAAACCTTTGTTGAACAAGAGTTCGCGCAGATCAAACACGTTCTGCACGGTATTAGTTTGCTGGGACAGTGCCCGGACAGCATCAACGCTGCGCTTATCTGCCGCGGTGAGAAATTATCCATAGCCATCATGGCCGGTCTGCTCCGAAGCGCGCGGACATAAAGTGAGCGTGATCGATCCGGTTGAGAAATTACTCGCTGTTGGCCACTACCTTGAATCGACCGTTGATATTGCTGGAGTCCACTCGCCGTATTGCCGCCAGTCGTATTCCGCAGGATCATATGGTGCTGATGGCCGGTTTTACTGCCGGTAACGAGAAAGGCGAACTGGTCGTGCTGGGCCGTAATGGTTCTGATTACTCTGCCGCCGTGCTGGCGGCCTGCCTGCGCGCTGATTGTTGTGAGATCTGGACGGATGTTGACGGGGTTTATACTTGCGATCCGCGACAGGTGCCGGACGCCAGATTACTGAAGTCGATGTCGTACCGAGGAGGCCATGGAGCTCTCTTACTTCGGCGCTAAAGTTCTTCACCCCCGCACTATCACCCCTATCGCCCAGTTCCAAATCCCTTGCCTGATTAAAAACACCGGAAACCCGCAAGCGCACCGGCACGCTGATTGGCGCGACGTCGGATGAAGACGGTCTGCCGGTAAAAGGGATCTCCAACCTGAATAATATGGCAATGTTCAGCGTTTCCGGTCCGGGTATGAAAGGTATGGTCGGCATGGCTGCGCGCGTATTTGCAGCGATGTCGCGCTCAGGCATTTCGGTAGTGCTGATCACGCAGTCCTCTTCTGAGTACAGCATCAGTTTCTGCGTGCCGCAGTCGGATTGCGTTCGCGCACAGCGCCATGAACGATGAGTTTTACGGAGCTGAAAGAAGGACTTCTGGAGCCGCTGGCGGTAATGGAGCGTCTGGCGATCATCTCTGTGGTCGGCGACGGTATGCGTACGTTACGCGGCATCTCTGCCAAATTCTTCGCGGCGCTGGCTCGCGCCAATATCAATATCGTCGCGATTGCGCAGGGCTCTTCCGAGCGTTCTATTTCTGTTGTGGTCAGCAACGATGATGCCACCACCGGCGTGCGCGTGACGCATCAAATGTTGTTTAACACCGATCAGGTGATTGAAGTGTTTGTCATCGGCGTCGGGGGCGTGGGCGGTGCGCTGCTGGAGCAGCTTAAACGCCAGCAGAACTGGCTGAAGAACAAGCATATCGACTTACGTGTCTGCGGCGTGGCGAACTCCAGGGCGTTGCTGACTAACGTACACGGCACCGGATCTGGATAACTGGCGTGAAGAGCTGGCTGCCGCGAAAGAGCCTTTCAATCTGGGCCGCTTGATCCGCCCTCGGGTGAAAGAGTATCACCTGCTTAACCCGGTCATTGTGGATTGTACCTCGCATCAGGCGGTGGCCGATCAGTATGCCGATTTCCTGCGTGAAGGTTTCCATGTGGTTACGCCGAACAAAAAGGCCAACACCTCGTCGATGGATTACTATCATCAGCTGCGCCGCGCAGCGGAGAAATCCCGTCGTAAATTCCTGTATGACACCAACGTCGGTGCGGGTCTGCCGGTGATTGAAAACCTGCAAAATCTGCTCAATGCCGGTGACGAATTACAGCATTTCTCCGGCATTCTCTCCGGTTCCCTGTCGTTTATCTTCGGCAAGCTGGATGAGGGAATGAGCCTGTCGGCAGCGACTAACATGGCGCGCGAGATGGGCTATACCGAACCGGATCCGCGTGACGATCTCTCCGGTCAGGACGTGGCGCGTAAGCTCTTGATTCTGGCGCGTGAAACGGGTCGTGAGCTGGAACTGTCGGATATTGTGATTGAGCCGGTATTACCGGCCACGTTCGATGATTCAGGCGATGTGGAGAGTTTTATGGGGCGTCTGCCGCAGCTTGATGATGCGTTTGCGGCGCGTGTGGCAAAAAGCCCGTGATGCAGGTAAAGTTCTGCGTTATGTTGGCATTATTGAGGAAGACGGTACCTGCCGGGTGAAGATTGCCGAAGTTGATGGTAACGATCCGCTGTTCAAAGTGAAAAATGGCGAGAATGCGCTGGCATTCTACAGCCACTACTATCAACCGCTTCCGCTGGTATTACGCGGTTACGGTGCGGGTAATGATGTGACGGCGGCGGGTGTGTTCGCCGATCTGCTCCGCACCCTGTCATGGAAGTTAGGAGTCTGAGATGGTAAAGGTTTATGCTCCGGCCTCCAGTGCCAACATGAGCGTGGGTTTTGATGTACTTGGTGCTGCGGTGACGCCGGTTGATGGCACCTTGTTGGGCGACACCGTTTCGGTGGACGCGGCGGACCATTTTAGTCTGCAAAATATCGGTCGCTTTGCCAGCAAATTGCCGAATGAGCCCCGGGAAAATATTGTTTATCAATGCTGGGAGTTGTTCTGCCGGGAGATTGGTAAGCAGGTTCCGGTGACGATGACGCTGGAAAAAATATGCCGATCGGCTCCGGTCTGGGCTCCAGCGCGTGTTCAGTCGTTGCCGCACTGGTGGCAATGAACGAGTTTTGCGGGAAACCGCTCGGTGACACCCGGATGCTGGCGCTGATGGGCGAACTGGAAGGGCGCATTTCCGGCAGCGTGCATTACGATAATGTCGCGCCCTGTTTCCTCGGCGGTATGCAACTGATGATCGAGGAAAGCGGCATTATCAGCCAGCAAGTGCCGAGGCTTTGATGAGTGGTTATGGGTGCTTGCCTATCCGGGCATCAAAGTTTCGACGGCAGAAGCCCGGGCAATTTTGCCTGCACAGTATCGTCGGCAGGACTGTATTGCGCACGGGCGTCATCTGGCAGGCTTTATTCACGCCTGCTACAGCCGTCAGCCTGATCTGGCGGCAAAGCTAATGAAAGACGTGATTGCCGAACCGTACCGCATGAAATTGCTGCCGGGGTTTGGCCGGGCGCCAGGGCTGTGGCGGATATCGGTGCTGTGGCGTGCGGGATTTCCGGTTCTGGCCCAACATTATTTGCACTGTGTGACAAACCGGATACGGCCCAACGCGTGGCTGACTGGCTTGGTAAACATTATCTGCAAAATCAGGAAGGCTTCGTTCATATTTGCCGGCTGGATACGGCGGGCGCACGAGTAGTGGGATAACCAATGAAACTCTACAATTTAAAAGATCATAACGAGCAGGTCAGCTTTGCGCAGGCCGTCACCCGAGGGCTTGGCAAAAATCAGGGGCTGTTTTTCCCTCACGATTTACCGGAATTCAACCTGACGGAAATTGACGAGATGCTGAATCAGGATTTCGTCACCCGTAGCGCGAAAATCCTCGCTGCCTATATCGGTGATGAAATCCCTCAGGATGCGCTGGAAGCACGCGTCCGTGCGGCTTTTGCCTTCCCGGCGCCGGTACGTTCGGTTGAAAGCGATGTGGGCTGCCCGGAGGCTCTTCCACGGGCCGACCACGGCGTTTAAAGACTTTGGCGGACGTTTTATGGCGCAGATGTTGAGCGCCATCAGCGGTGATAAACCGGTCACCATTTTGACCGCAACGTCGGGGGATACCGGAGCGGCTGTGGCGCATGCATTCTACGGCATGAAAAATGTCCGTGTTGTTATCCTTTATCCGCAGGGCAAAATCAGCCCACTGCAGGAGAAACTGTTCTGCACGCTGGGCGGCAATATCGAAACGGTCGCCATTGATGCAGACTTTGATGCCTGCCGGGCTCTGGTAAAACAGGCTTTTGACGATGAAGAGTTAAAAGCGGCGCTGGGGCTGAACTCAGCCAACTCGATCAACATTAGCCGTTTGCTGGCGCAGATTTGCTACTACTTTGAAGCGGTTGCACAGCTGCCTCAGGAAGCGCGTAACCAGCTGGTGGTCTCTGTCCCCAGCGGTAACTTCGGTGATTTGACCGCCGGCCTGCTGGCAAAATCTCTCGGCCTGCCGATCAAACGCTTTATTGCAGCGACCAATACCAACGACACGGTTCCACGCTTCCTGAAAGAGGGTGAGTGGAAGCCAAAAGCGACCCGAGGCCACGTTGTCTAACGCGATGGACGTCAGCCAGCCTAATAACTGGCCGCGCGTCGAAGAGTTGTTCCGCCGTAAAATCTGGCGTCTGAACGAGCTGGGCTATGCTGCGGTGGATGATGAAACCACCAAAGCCACGATGATGCGTGAGCTACAAGGCAAAGGCTATATTTCCGAGCCACATGCAGCCATCGCCTACCGTGCGCTGCGCGATCAACTGAATCCGGGAGAATACGGTCTGTTCCTCGGGCACCGCGCACCCGGCGAAGTTTAAAGAGAGCGTAGAAGAGATCCTGGGTGAACCTTTAGCGCTGCCAAAAGAGCTGGCGGATCGCGCGGATCTGCCGCTGCTGTCCCATCAGTTGCCTGCAGATTTTGCGGCATTACGTCAGTTAATGATGCGTAACGCGTAATTTCTCTGTTTCCCCTGCCTGTTGGCAGGGGAAATGGGGAGAAATTATGTAGAAATACGGCAGGGAAAAAGCAGAAATTCCCAATAAATGCGCAGGGTTAGAGAATAGGATTGTGCCAATAACAACTCAGACAGGCGTTGCGTAATCTCCTCACATCGGCCCGCTACGGGCTGGATGATGCAAAGGAGTAACCTATGTTGAAACCTGTAATGTTAGCGCTTTCCATGATGTTGGTGGCTCCCCCGGCGGTTCAGGCCGCAGAAATCACCCTTGTGCCGGCCGTGAAACTGCAAATTGGCGACCGCGACAATAGCGGTCACTACTGGGACGGCGACCACTGGCGCGATCACGGCTGAGTGGAAAAAACACTACGAATGGCGTGAAAACCGCTGGCAACCGCACGGTCACTTTGACGATCGTCGTGATGATCCCCGCGATCATCACGATGACCGCCGTAACGGGCCGGATCAGGAGTGGCAGCGCCACCCATAACCTTTATCACCCTCTCCCGACCGGGGAGGGGGTAACCTTACTGTTCGTGACGCTTAAACACCATTTCGCCTGTGGCCGAGGCCTCTTCATCAAAGAAATAGCCTTCGCTGTTGAACCCGGTTAACTGCTCGGGCTTCGTTAAACGATGCTCAATGATGTAACGGCTCATCAGGCCGCGCGCTTTCTTGGCATAGAAACTGATCACCTTGAATTTACCGTTCTTCTCATCAAGGAATACGGGCTTAATCAGCTGCGCATTCAGCTTCTGTGTTTTAACGGAACGGAAGTACTCGTCAGAAGCCAGATTGACCACGATGTCATCGCCTTGTGCCGCAACGGCTTCGTTGAGTTTATCGGTGATCACATCGCCCCAGAATGCGTACAGATCTTTGCCTTTGGCGTTCTCGAGACGGATGCCCATTTCCGGTGGCGATAAGGTTGCATGAGATCCAGCGGCCGCAGCACGCCATATAAGCCAGACAGCATCCGCAGATGCTGTTGCGCGAAGTCGAAATCCGCGTCGCTGAAAGTTTCAGCCTGAAGCCCGGTGTAGACATCGCCTTTAAAAGCCGAGGGATCGCCCGGCGAGCGTTATCCGGTGTGAAGTCGGGTTGCCAGTCATGAAAGCGGGTGGCGTTCAGGTCAGCCAGTTTATCGCTGATGCCCATCAACGCTTTGATTTGCGGCGCAGAGAGTTTGCGCGCGATCTTAATCAGTTGCTGCGAATAATCCAGCAACTCCGGCTGCGTATAACGCGTGGTCGCCAGCGGGCTTTGGTAGTCGAGTGTTTTAGCAGGTGAAATCAAAATCAGCATACTCAGTCCTTGCTGTGCGAGAAATTTCCGCTGACTTTAGCAAAAAAAGAACAAACTTGATCGATAGTTGCGATTAGCGCTACGAACGGGGAATGTCATCCCAGGGCGCCGGGCGCCAGTTGCCGATTAATATCCGGGTAGCGTTTGGGATCAAACACCGGCATGACACCCAGTTTGCGCTGACGCATATAGTCGCGAGCCAGCAGCCTCACCACCGGGGAGAGCAGCAGAATCGCGGTCAGATTGATCATCGCCATCAGCGCCATCACCACATCTGCAACGTGCCAGATCAGCGGCACACTGATTACCGATCCCAGTAACACCATCGCCATGACGCAGGTACGTAACAGCCAGATATTTCGTCGGCTGTTGCGCCGCAAGAAGACGAGGTTATTTTCCGCGTAGATATAATTGGCGACGATGGAGGTCAGGGCAAACAGGATCACGATTAGCGCGACAAAACCGGCTCCCCAGCCACCGGTGAGCGATACCATGGCCTGTTGCATTAACTGAATACCGCCGTACGTGTCCGTGGCCGGGGTGACGCCTGCCAGTAATAGCACCAGTGCGCTGGCGGTGCACACCAGGAAGGTATCCGTTAATACGCCAATCATCTGTACTATGCCTTGCGCAGCAGGGTGCGGCGGCCATGATGCTGCGGCAGCGGCGGCATTGGGTGACGACCCCATGCCCGCTTCATTGGCGAACATACTGCGCTGAAAACCACTGGTCACAGCTGGCTCAGGGTGTAAGCCATTGTGCCTGTTGCGGCCTCCTGCCAGCCAAAAGCGCTTTTAATGATGGTGGTAAAGACCCCCGGCAGCAGGTTGGCGTGCCAGAGACTGACGCCGAAGCCCATGATGATCCATGTAAATGCCATTACCGGCACCATCCATTGTGTTAACCGGGCTACGCCTCTCAGACCTTTAACGATAAACAGGAAGAGAATGCGGCCAGCAACGGACCGGTAATAAATCCCGGCACCTGCCGGCATAGTGTATGGCGCGTGCGACAGCGCTGGATTGGATGGTATTAAACACCAACCCATAGGTAAGCAGCAGAAAAAGAGAGAACAGCACGCCCATCCAGCGCATGCCCAGTCCTCGTTCCATGTACCACGCTGGCCCGCCGCGTAGCTGGTTGTTGGCATCCCGCTCCTTGTAGAGCTGTGCCAGCGAGCACTCGGCAAAACTGGTTGCCATGCCGATGATGGCGGAAACCCACATCCAAAAAAATCGCGCCGAGGGCCGCCTGTGGTAAGGGCAAACGCGACGCCAGCAAGGTTACCGCTGCCCAACCGCGTCGCCAGACTGAGGCATAAAGCCTGATATGAAGAGAGCGTACCGGGTTGTCGTAAGCGACTGCTTTTCAGACTTAGGCCAAAGTCCGTGATAAAGCGAAAAGGAACAAACCGGGTGCGAAGCAAAAACCAGATACCCGCTGCCGCCAGCAGGTAAAACCATTAAGGAGCCCCAGAGTATTTCGCTGATAAATGAGAAAAATTCTGGCATTAACGTCCCTCTTGTTGATGCCGGTAATCTGGCCCTGCAACTTGTCGCAGGCAATGAATCCACTGAGTTTACCATACAATAATCAGAGCATTGTCTGCGGTTGCGCTGACAGTGCGTCGTGATATCATCGGGGCAGACCGGTTACATCCCCCTAACTAGTATACTCGTCATACTTCTCGTTCAGGTGCGCTGGCTGCGTTTGAGATTCCGGGTTTCCAGATGACGAACGCGCTGTTGGTCTTAACGTGATTTATTCAGGGTATCGTTTAAAGAGAAACATTATCATGACGGATAAATTGACCTCCCTGCGTCAGTACACAACAGTCGTGGCTGATACCGGAGACATCGCGGCAATGAAGCTTTACCAGCCGCAGGATGCAACAACCAACCCTTCTCTGATCCTTGGCGCTGCCCAAATCCCGGAATACCGCAAACTGATCGACGACGCGGTAGCATGGGCGCGTGGCCAGAGCAGCGATCGTGCGCAGCAGGTGGTTGACGCGACGGATAAGCTGGCGGTGAATATTGGTCTGGAAATCCTGAAACTGATCCCTCGGGTCGTATTTCTACTGAAGTTGACGCCCGTCTCTCTTATGACACCGAAGCCTCTATCGCGAAAGCGAAACGTCTGATCAAAATGTATAACGATGCTGGCATCAGCAACGACCGCATTCTGATCAAACTGGCCTCCACGGCAGGGTATTCGCGCGGCTGAGCAACTGGAAAAGAAGGTATCAACTGTAACCTGACGCTGCTGTTCTCCTTCGCCCGGTGCGCGTGCCTGTGCCGAAGCGGGCGTTTTCCTGATTTCTCCGTTCGTTGGCCGTATTCTCGACTGGTACAAAGCCAATACCGATAAGAAGAGTATGCGCCGGCGGAAGATCCGGGCGTGGTTTCCGTAACCGAAATTTACCAGTACTACAAACAGCACGGTTATGAAACCGTGGTGATGGGCGCAAGCTTCCGTAATACCGGCGAAATCATTGAACTGGCTGGCTGTGACCGCCTGACCATTGCTCCGGCGCTGCTGAAAGAGCTGTCTGAAAGCGCGGGTGCGCTTGAGCGTAAACTGGCGTACACCGGCGACGTGAAAGCACGTCCGGAACGCATTACTGAAGCGGAATTCCTGTGGCAGCATAACCCGGGATCCGATGGCGGTAGACAAACTGGCGGACGGTATCCGTAAGTTTGCCGTTGACCGAGGAAAAACTGGAAAAATGGTTGGCGACCTGCTGTAATCCTCAAGCGTGGCCGGGTCACGCTTACTTTTCTCCGCTCTGTTTGACTCTCCCCTCAGCGTGTATCATTTCCGTATATCTCGGTTTTTTTGAACGGAATGAATATGGACACACTACGCATTGGTTTGGTTTCTGTTTCCGATCGCGCCTCCAGCGGCGTTTATCAGGACAAAGGTATCCCCGCTCTGGAAGCATGGCTGGCGAGCGCGTTAACCACACCTTTTGAAATTGAAACCCGCCTGATCCCCCGATGAGCAGAGCATCATCGAACAAACCCTGTGTGAACTGGTTGATGAAATGAGCTGCCATCTGGTGCTGACCACGGGGAACCGGGCCCGCGCGTCGTGATGTGACGCCGGATGCGACGCTGGCGATTGCCGATCGCGAAATGCCGGGATTCGGTGAACAGATGCGGCAGATCAGCCTTCATTTTGTGCCGACAGCGATTCTTTCCCGCCGGGTTGGGGTTATCCGTAAACAGGCGCTGATTCTCAATTTACCCGGCCAGCCAAAATCCATCAAAGAGACGCTGGAAGGCGTCAAAGCAGAAAACGGCGAAGTGAAGGTGCCCGGTATTTTGCCAGTGTACCGTATTGTGTACAGCTGCTTGACGGGCCTTATGTGGAGACCGATGCGCAAGTCGTAGCATCTTTCCGTCCTAAAAGCGCAAGGCGTGAAACATTATCCTAAAAACAGGCTTGTATGATATAAGCGATGCCAGTGCTGGAGTGTTGATTTATTTACGGTATAGTAATTTTTAATTTACATCATGCGTAATAATTAAATCAGCACCTCCTCTTTACAAATGGTTGGCTATGTCAAATTACACTCGCCCTCTGAACAGACAGGACTACAAAACTCTGACCCTTGCCGCACTTGGCGGCGCGCTGGAGTTTTACGATTTCATTATCTTCGTCTTCTTCGCCGCTGTGGTCGGCGAGCTCTTCTTCTCCTGCTGATATTCCGGAATGGCTGCGTCAGGTACAAACTTTCGGTATTTTTGCCGCAGGTTACGGCGTCCGCTCGGTGGCATTGTGATGGCGCACTTTGGTGATTTGGTGGGGCGCAAGAAGATGTTTACCCTGAGTATCCTGCTGATGGCTCTACCGACGCTGGCGATTGGTTTACTGCCAACTTATGCCTCTGTAGGGGGATCATCGCGCCATTATTACTGCTGCTGATGCGCGTTTTGCAAGGCGCGGCCATTGGTGGTGAAGTGCCGGGCGCGTGGGTGTTTGTTGCCGAACATGTTCCGGCGCGGCGCATTGGCATTGCCTGTGGGACACTGACTGCGGGTTTGACGGTGGGGATCCTGCTGGGCTCGGTCGTGGCGACGCTGGTGAACACCAGCATGACGCCGCAGGGCATCCATGATGGCGGCTGGCGTATTCCGTTCCTGCTCGGTGGGGCGTTTGGCACCGGTGGCCATGTACCTGCGCCGCTGGTTGCAGGAGACGCCGATTTTCCTTGAGATGCAACAGCGCAAAGCGCTGGCGCAGGAACTACCGGTGAAATCCGTCGTGCTGAAGCATAAGAAAGCGGTAGTGGTCAGCATGTTGTTGACCCTGGCTGCTATCCGCCGGGATTGTGGTGGTGATCCTGATGTCGCCGGTGTGGCTGCAAAAACAGTACGGGCTTGCTCCGGCGCTGACCTTACAAGCGAACAGCATCGCGACCGTTATGCTGTGTTTCGGCTGCCTTGCCGCCGGACTGCTGGTGGATCGTGTGGGCGCCAGCCGCACCTTTATTGTCGGGAGCATTCTGCTCGCCTGCTCCAGCTGGTTTTTCTACCATCTGGTTGGCCCTCATCCTGAATATCTGTTTATGCTTTACGGGCTGGTAGGGCTGTGTGTCGGCGTGGTGGGCGCGGTGCCTTTCGTGATGGTGCGCGCTTTCCCGGCGGAGGTCCGTTTCACCGGCATTTCCTTCTCTTACAATGTTTCCTACGCCATTTTTGGCGGGCTGACGCCGATTGCGGTAACCATGTTGATGGGCGTCTCGCCAATGGCTCCTGCACTGGTATGTGCTGGCGCTCTCGCTGATGGGGCTGGCGCTGGGGATCTGGTTGCGACAGGATCTCTACCATGAAGACCGTATTGCAGAGCCTACAGTACAACAGTCATATAAAAAAACGGAGCCGCAGGGCTCCGTTCTTATTCATACGATTGCATGACGAATCAGTGTTTTTCACCAATCGGCAATACGGTGCGGTCGAACTGTTCGTTGAGCACTTCGCCCATTGCCAGATAAATGGCGCTGGCGCCACATACCAGACCGATCCAGCCCGCAACGTGTACGATGCTTTCGTTATCAGCCGGGTGACCCACAGCCAGCAGAGCAAACAGTACGGTCAGGCTCAGGAACACGAACTGCAGCATGCGAGCGCCTTTCAGGGTGCCGAAGAACATAAACAGCGTGAACACACCCCAAATGCCCGGTGTAAACGCCCGAAGTGGCCGTTCGCCGCATCCGCCAGCCCCATTTTCGGCAGCAGCAGGATAGCAACCAGCGTCAGCCAGAAAGAACCGTAAGAGGTAAACGCGGTTAAACCAAAGGTGTTGCCTTTTTGAACTCAAGAAGGCCAGCGAAAATTTGTGCAATACCACCATAGAAAATGCCCATAGCCGGGGATGATGCCATCTAATGGGAACATGCCAATATTGTGCAGGTTAAGCAGAATAGTGGTCATGCCGAAGCCCATTAAGCCCAGCGGAGCCGGATTAGCCAACTTAGTGTTGCCCATAATTCCTCAAAATAAATCAATATTGAATGGTGAAATAAGAAGTCCCCGCGCCCATGTTGAGGAGGCGGGGCGCGGCATCATAATTAGCGCCAATCAGCCTGTCTATGATCTGAACAGGTGGAAATTAAAAAATTTTTTATCCTGCCCCCCTTGATGCGTGACGTTACGACCCCATCTTGTAGTCAACCGCAGTATGTGAGCCTGAAAAAAAACGATACTGGGCAGTTGAAACCGCACGTTTCGCCCTTATTACAGGTTCACAACCACATGTTGACCGAATTTTTAGTGGAGACGTTTAGATGGGTAAAATTATTGGTATCGACCTCGGGGTACTACCAACTCTTGTGTAGCGATTATGGATGGCACTCAGGCACGTGTGCTGGAGAACGCAGAGGGCGATCGCACCACGCCTTCTATCATTGCCTACACACAGGATGGCGAAACTCTGGTGGGTCAGCCGGCTAAACGTCAGGCAGTGACGAACCCGCAAAACACCCTGTTTGCGATCAAACGCCTGATTGGCCGTCGCTTCCACGGGACGAAGAAGTTCAGCGTGATGAATCCATCATGCCGTACAAAATCATTGCGGCCGACAACGGCGACGCATGGATCGACGTAAAAGGCACCAAAATGGCGCCGCCGCAGATCTCTGCGGAAGTCCTGAAAAAATGAAGAAAACCGCGGAAGATTACTTGGGTGAGCCGGTAACTGAAGCTGTTATCACCGTTCCGGCTTACTTTAACGATGCGCAGCGTCAGGCGACCAAAGACGCCGGTCGTATCGCAGGCCCTCGGAAGTCAAACGTATCATTAACGAACCGACCGCGGCGGCACTGGCTTACGGTCTGGATAAAGAAACCGGTAACCGTACCATTGCGGTATACGACCCTCGGGCGGCGGTACGTTCGATATCTCCATCATCGAAATCGATGAAGTTGACGGCGAAAAAACCTTCGAAGTTCTGGCAACCAACGGTGATACTCACACCGGGTGGTGAAGACTTCGACAGCCGTCTGATTAACTACACCGGTGGAAGAGTTCAAGAAAGATCAGGGTATCGATCTGCGTAACGATCCGCTGGCGATGCAGCGTCTGAAAGAAGCGGCTGAAAAAGCGAAAATCGAACTCTCTTCTGCACAGCAGACCGACGTGAACCTGCCGTACATCACTGCAGATGCGACCGGTCCGAAACACATGAACATCAAAGTGACCCGTGCGAAACTGGAAAGCCTCGGTAGAAGACCCGGGTTAACCGTTCTATCGAGCCGCTGAAAGTTGCACTGCAGGATGCTGGTCTGTCTGTTTCCGACGTTCAGGACGTGATCCTCGGTCGGTGGTCAGACGCGTATGCCGATGGTGCAGAAAAAGTTGCTGAGTTCTTCGGTAAAGAACCGCGTAAAGACGTGAACCCGGACGAAGCTGTTGCTATCGGTGCTGCGGTTCAGGGCGGTGTTCTGACAGGTGAAGTGAAAGACGTTCTGCTGCTGGACGTTACCCCGCTGTCGCTGGGTATCGAAACCATGGGCGGCGTAATGACTGCGCTGATCAACAAAAACACCACCATCCCGACCAAGCACAGCCGGTGTTCTCTACTGCGGAAGACAACCAGTCTGCGGTGACCATTCATGTGCTGCAGGGTGAACGTAAACGTGCGTCTGATAACAAATCGCTGGGTCAGTTCAACCTCGATGGCATCAACCCGTCTCCGCGCGGTATGCCGCAGATTGAAGTCACCTTCGATATCGACGCCGATGGTATTCTGCATGTCTCTGCAAAAGACAAGAATACCAACCGCGAACAGAAGATCACCATCAAAGCCTCTTCTGGTCTGAACGAAGAAGAGATCGCGAAAATGGTGCGTGAAGCAGAAGCTAACGCTGAGTCCGATCGTAAGTTCGAAGAGCTGGTGCAAACCCGTAACCAGGGTGACCACCTGCTGCACAGCACCCGTAAGCAGGTTGAAGAAGCGGGCGACAAACTGCCAGCAGAAGACAAGACTGCTATCGAGTCTGCACTGAGCGCGCTGGAAACGGCACTGAAAGGCGAAGACAAAGCCGATATCGAAGCGAAAATGCAGGCGCTGGCGCAGGTTTCCCAGAAACTGCTGGAAATCGCACAGCAGCAGCACGCACAGCAGCAGGCAGGCGCTGATGCTTCCGCGAACAACGCGAAAGACGACGATGTTGTTGACGCCGAGTTCGAAGTAAAAGACAAAAATAATCGCCCTTATGCAGGGTAGATAACCAGCACGGGCGTCGGAGTTCTCTCCACGCCCGTGCTCGTATGTTAAGGGGCAGATAAACCGATGGCGAAGCAAGATTATTACGAGATTTTAGGCGTTCCGAAAACAGCGGAAGAGCGTGAAATCAAAAGGCGTACAAACGCTCCCGGCCATGAAATATCACCCGGACCGCAATCAGGGCGATAAAGAGGCCGAAGCCAAATTTAAAGAGATCAAAGAAGCCTACGAAATCCTGACCGATGCCCAAAAACGTGCGGCTTACGATCAGTATGGCCATGCGGCATTTGAGCAGGGCGGTGGCGGCGGTGGATTCGGCGGCGGCGGTTTTGGCGGCGCGGATTTCAGCGATATTTTCGGTGATGTGTTCGGCGACATCTTCGGTGGTGGCCGTGGTCGCCAGCGTGCGGCACGTGGCGCAGACCTGCGCTACAACATGGACTTAACGCTGGAAGAAGCGGTTCGCGGCGTCACTAAAGAGATCCGCATTCCGACGCTGGAAGAGTGCGATGTTTGTCATGGTAGCGGCGCCAAAGCAGGCACGCAGCCGCAGACCTGCCCGACCTGTCATGGTTCCGGTCAGGTGCAGATGCGTCAGGGCTTCTTTGCTGTGCAGCAAACCTGTCCGCATTGCGGACGCGGTACGCTGATCAAAGATCCGTGCAACAAGTGCCACGGTCATGGTCGCGTAGAAAAATCCAAAACCCTGTCCGTTAAAATCCCGGCAGGTGTTGATACCGGCGATCGTATTCGCTTGAGCGGTGAAGGCGAAGCGGGTGAGCACGGTGCGCCAGCAGGCGATTTGTACGTTCAGGTGCAGGTGAAACAGCACCCGATTTTCGAGCGTGAAGGTAACAACCTGTACTGCGAAGTGCCGATCAATTTTGCGATGGCGGCGCTGGGCGGCGAGATTGAGGTTCCGACGCTGGACGGTCGCGTGAAGCTGAAAGTGCCAAGCGAAACCCAAACGGGCAAACTGTTCCGTATGCGTGCCAAAGGCGTGAAGTCTGTACGCGGCGGCGCGCAGGGCGATTTACTGTGTCGTGTTGTTGTAGAAACGCCAGTCGGTCTGAATGAGAAACAGAAACAACTGTTGAAAGATCTGCAAGATAGCTTTGGCGGTCCGACGGGTGAACATAATAGCCCGCGTTCTAAAAGCTTCTTCGACGGTGTGAAAAAAATTCTTTGATGATTTGACGCGTTAAGCCGATCTCACCAGACATCATCAGGCCCGGCTTTTGCCGGGCTTTTTTTTGTGTCTTTCTCATTGCTCGGAAAAAAGGAGTCTATAAGCAATAATAATCTGTTTTTAGCGAAGAGTTGACGAGCGTAAGATAGCCGCCACGACGTTACAGGGATCGGGAGAATAAGATGAAGTTATTACAACGTTTTTTTAACAGTGACGCTTCCGGCGGCATTGTCCTTATCATCGCGGCTGCGCTGGCGATGTTGTGCGCCAACCTCGGGGTGACGCAGGATTTATACCGTTCTTTTCTGCAAACGCCTGTCGAGCTGACAGTCGGATCGCTGGAGATCAAAAAAAGACATGCTGCTGTGGATCAACGATGCGTTGATGGCGGTCTTTTCCTGATGGTCGGCCTCGGAAGTGAAATACGAGCTGGTTGAAGGCACGCTTGCCAGCCGTCAGCAGGCGGTTTTCCCCGTTATCGCCGCACTTGGCGGCATGGTTGCACCGGCGCTGATCTTTTGCTGTTTAATTTTCACAATCCGCTGGCGAGCCACGGCTGGGCAATTCCTACAGCCACAGACATTGCATTTGCCCTCGGCGTGCTTGCCCTGTTGGGGAACCGTGTTCCGCCCGTGCTGAAAGTATTTCTGATGGCGCTGGCCATCATCGATGACCTCGGGGCAATTATCATCATTGCGCTGTTCTACACCAGCGATCTCTCCACCATGGCGCTGGGGAGTGGCCGCTGCCGCGATCGTCGTGCTGGCCATCATGAATGCCCTGAATGTCCGGCGTATTGGTCTCTATATGCTGGTCGGTGTTGTACTGTGGACGGCGGTATTGAAATCCGGTGTGCATGCAACCCTCGCGGGTGTGGTCGTCGGTTTCTTTGTTCCTCTGCGCGAAGAGAATGGCGTTTCGCCGTTACATCAACTGGTGGATGCGATTAACCCGTGGGTGGCATGGCTGATTCTGCCATTGTTTGCCTTCGCCAATGCCGGTGTATCCATGAACGGCATGTCGCTCTCCGGGCTGGCTGATGTGTTGCCTCTGGGGATTATCGCTGGTCTGGTTATCGGTAAGCCGCTCGGTATCTCTATTTTCTGCTGGCTGGCGCTACGCGCAAAACTGGCGAGGCTGCCGCAAGGCGCGGTATTCAAACAAATTATGGCCGTGGGCGTGCTGTGCGGTATCGGCTTTACCATGTCTATCTTTATCTCTTCACTGGCCTTCGGCGACGCACATGCAGAGATGATTGCCTCGGAGTAAACTGGGCATCCTCACCGGTTCGGTCATCTCGGCAATACTCGGTTATTGCTTGTTGCGTACGCGCATTGCCCGCCCTTAATGCACCGGCGTCGGCAGGGAGTAAATCATCGATGTCTTATATTAATTACAATCACTTGTATTATTTCTGGCATGTTTATCGTGAAGGCTCCGTCGTTGGCGCGGCGGAGACGCTCTGGCTGACGCCGCAAACCATCACCGGGCAGATCAAAGCGCTGGAAGAGCGGTTACAAGGCAAACTCTTTAAACGTAAGGGCCGGGGACTGGAGCCGACGGAGCTGGGTGAATTGGTGTTTCGCTATGCGGATAAAATGTTCACCCTGAGTCAGGAAATGCTGGATACCATTAACTACCGCAAAGAGTCCAATCTGCTCTTTGATGTGGGGGGTCGCCGATGCGCTATCCAAACGGCTGGTGAGTGGGGTGCTGGACGCCGCAGTGCAGGAGGGGGAACAAATCCATCTGCGCTGTTTTGGAGTCCACCCACGAGCTGCTGCTTGAGCAATTAAGCCAGCACAAGCTTGATATGATCATCTCAGACTGCCCGATCGATTCCACGCAACAAGAGGGGTTGTTTTCCGTGAAGATTGGCGAATGCAGCGTCAGTTTTTGGTGCTGTAACCCACCGCCGCAAAAACCGTTTCCGGCTTGCTCGGAAGAGCGCCGTTTATTGGTACCGGCCGACGCTCCATGCTCGGACGCAAATTGTTGAACTGGTTTAACGTCCAGGGGCTGCAGGTAGAGATCCTCGGGGAGTTTGACGATGCTGCGTTAATGAAGGCGTTCGGCGCGGCGCATAATGCCATTTTTGTCGCACCATCCTTGTATGTTCACGACTTTTACGCGGACGAGCGCATGGTGGAGATAGGACGGGTGGATAACGTGATGGAGGAGTATCACGCGATTTTCGCTGAACGGATGATCCAGCATCCGGCGGTGCAGCGCATTTGTAACCGTGATTACTCAGGGCTTTTCTCACCGTTACGGTATTAAAAAAACCCGCCAGAGGCGGGTTTTTTCCACAAAGCCAACAAGCGGGCGATTAAGCCAGTTTGCTGATTTGCGCGGCCAGTTAGCCTTATGACGCGCTGCTTTGTTTTTGTGGATCAGACCTTTAGCGGCCTGACGATCCACGATCGGTTGCATTTCGTTAAATGCATTCTGCGCAGCGGCTTTGTCGCCAGCTTCAATTGCAGCGTACACTTTCTTGATGAAAGTACGCATCATTGAGCGACGGCTAGCGTTGTGCTTGCGAGCCTTTTCAGACTGAACGGCGCGCTTCTTAGCTGATTTGATATTAGCCAAGGTCCAACTCCCAAATATGATCTATATGGACAATTCAAAGGCCGGGGGAATATGCCCTTTTAGCCTTCTTTTGTCAATGGATTTGTGCAAATAAGCGCCGTTAATGCACGACGCTACGTTACGTAGTGATGGCGCAGGATTCTAACAGCTTGCGTGTCGCGAATACAGCTTTTCCACCAGAAAAATCGCTATCAAGGCCAGATTTTCATACCTGCAGGATACAGCCTGATGAAATCCTTCTCCTTTCTGCTTTGTTAAGGCAATCGTCGGTTAACGTCGCACGCTGTACAAGGTATAATCCGACGATTTTCACTGTTTTGAGCCAGACATGAAGCTGATACGCGGCATACATAATCTCAGCCGGTGTGCACCGCACGGGTGTGTGCTGACTATTGGTAATTTCGATGGCGTACACCGTGGCCATCAGGCGTTATTACAAGGGCTTGGCGAAGAAGGCCGAGCTCGTGGGCTACCGATGGTGGTGATGATTTTTGAACCCCAACCGCTGGAACTGTTCGCCGGAGAAAAAGCGCCTGCACGCTTAACGCGTTTGCGGGAAAAGCTGCGCTGGCTGGCTGAATGCGGCGTGGAATATGTGCTGTGCGTGCGTTTTGATCGGCGTTTTGCGGCGCTGACCGCACAAACGTTTGTCAGCGATCTGCTTGTCGATCGCCTTGGCGTGAAATTTCTCGCCGTCGGTGATGATTTCCGCTTTGGCGCTGGTCGCCGGGGGGATTTCTTGTTATTACAGAAAGCGGGCGAAAAGTACGGCTTTGACGTCATCAGCACACAAACCTTTTGTGAAGGCGGCGCTCGCGTAAGCAGCACGGCGGTGCGCCGTGCGCTGGCCGACGATAACCTCGAACAAGCTGAAAAGTTACTGGGCCATCCCTTTAGCATCTCCGGGCGTGTGGTGCACGGCGATGAGTTGGGGCGGACGATAGGTTTTCCGACGGCGAATTTACCGCTGCGTCGTCAGGTCTCCCCCGGTTAAAGGGGTGTATGCGGTGGAAGTGGCTGGACTGGGCGATACTGTCCTTCCCGGCGTTGCCAATATCGGCACTCGCCCGACAGTCTCTGGTGTACGTCAGCAACTGGAAGTGCATTTGCTGGATGTTGTAATGGACCTCTACGGGCGCCATATAGATGTAGTACTGCGTAAAAAATACGCAATGAGCAGCGATTTGCCTCCCTCGATGAACTGAAAGCGCAAATCGCCCGAGATGAGGTAGCGGCCCGCGAGTTTTTTGGGCTATCTAAACCGGCTTCTTAAGGCACCGGTGGTATTAATCAAACCGAAATACGGAACCGAGAATCTGATGAGTGACTATAAATCTACCCTGAATTTGCCGGAAACAGGGTTCCCGATGCGTGGCGATCTCGCCAAACGCGAACCGGGGATGCTGGCGCGTTGGACTGATGATGACCTGTACGGCATCATCCGTGCAGCGAAAAAGGCAAAAAACCTTCATTCTGCATGATGGCCCTCCTTATGCGAATGGCAGCATTCATATTGGTCACTCGGTTAACAAGATTCTGAAAGACATTATTGTGAAGTCCAAAGGACTCACAGGCTATGACTCGCCTTATGTTCCGGGCTGGGACTGCCACGGTCTGCCGATCGAGCTGAAAGTGGAGCAGGAGTTCGGGAAACCGGGCGAGAAGTTCACCGCCGCCGAGTTCCGCGCCAAATGTCGCGAATATGCGGCCACGCAGGTTGACGGTCAACGCGCTGATTTTATCCGCCTTGGCGTGCTGGGCGACTGGTCGCACCCGTACCTGACCATGGATTTCCAAAACCGGAAGCCAATATCATTCGTGCGCTGGGTAAAATCATCGGCAACGGCCACCTGCATAAAGGTGCAAAACCGGTGCACTGGTGTGTGGACTGCCGTTCCGCACTGGCGGAAGCGGAAGTGGAGTATTACGATAAAACCTCCCCGTCCATTGATGTCGCATTCCACGCGGTCGATCAGGCTGCGGTAAAAGCCAAATTCGGCGTATCGTCGGTAAATGGCCCGGTTTCACTGGTTATCTGGACCACCACCCCATGGACGCTTCCGGCCAACCGTGCAATTTCCGTTTCTCCGGAGTTTGACTATGCGCTGGTGCAGATTGACGGTCAGGCGCTGATCCTCGGCGAAAGATCTGGTTGAGAGCGTAGCAAAACGCATCGGCGCTGCAGACTACGCTGTTCTGGGCACCGTGAAAGGTTCTGAACTGGAACTGATGCGCTTTAAACACCCGTTCCTCAGCTTCGACGTACCGGCGATCCTCGGCGATCACGTTACGCTGGATGCGGGTACCGGTGCGGTGCATACCGCCGGTGGCCATGGCCCGGATGACTACACTATCAGCCTGAAATACGGTCTGGAAATCGCTAACCCGGTCGGCCCGGATGGTGCGTATCTGGCCGGAACTTATCCCTGGGCTGGATGGCATCAACGTCTTTAAAGCCAACGACATCATCGTCAATATGCTGCGTGACAGCGGCGCACTGCTGCATGTCGAAAAATTGCAGCACAGCTATCCGTGCTGCTGGCGTCACAAGTCGCCGATCATCTTCCGCGCGACGCCGCAGTGGTTCGTCAGCATGGATCAGAAAGGCCTGCGCGCGCAGTCGCTCAAAGAGATCAAAGGCGTACAGTGGATCCCCGGACTGGGGCCGCGCGTATCGAATCCATGGTCGCTAACCGCCCTGACTGGTGTATTTCGCGTCAGCGTACACCGGGGGCGTGCCGATGTCG
The DNA here is from genome assembly GCA_002886105.1 of Enterobacter sp. EA-1. Classification (GTDB taxonomy): domain Bacteria; phylum Pseudomonadota; class Gammaproteobacteria; order Enterobacterales; family Enterobacteriaceae. The sequence continues at coordinate 4,354,595 of CP025776.1, read as the reverse complement.
CTGTTTGTTCATAAAGACACCGAAGAGCTGCATCCGCGTACTGAAGAGCTGATTGAAGCCGTCGCTAAACGCGTTGAGGCGGACGGTATCCAGTGCATGGTGGGATCCTCGATCCTCGTGACATCCTCGGGTGACGATGCCGACAACTATGTAAAAGTGCCGGACACGCTGGACGTCTGGTTTGACTCCGGTTCAACCCATGCTTCCGTTGTGGATGTGCGCCCGGAATTCGCCGGTCATGCGGCGGATATGTATCTTGAAGGGTCGGATCAGCATCGCGGCTGGTTTATGTCTTCACTGATGATCTCCACGGCGATGAAAGGCAAAGCGCCATACCGCCGGTGCTGACCCACGGCTTCACTGTTGATGGTCAGGGCCGCAAAATGTCCAAATCCATCGGCAACACCGTGTCGCCGCAGGATGTGATGAACAAGCTGGGTGCAGACATTTTACGTCTGTGGGTGGCGTCGACCGACTATACCGGCGAAATGGCGGTGTCGGACGAAATCCTCAAACGTGCTGCCGACAGCTATCGTCGTATCCGTAACACCGCACGCTTCCTGCTGGCGAACCTGAACGGTTTCGATCCGGTGAAAGATATGGTGCAACCGGAAGAGATGGTGGTTCTGGATCGTTGGGCGGTTGGCTGTGCGCAAGCGGCGCAGGAAGATATCCTGAAAGCCTACGAATCCTACGACTTCCATGAAGTGGTACAGCGTCTGATGCGCTTCTGCTCCATCGAGATGGGCTCTCGTTCTACCTCGACATCATCAAAGACCGTCAGTACACCGCAAAAGCAGACAGCGTTGCGCGTCGTAGCTGCCAGACTGCGCTGTATCATATCAGCGAGGCACTGGTGCGTTGGATGGCGCCGATCATGTCTTTCACCGCAGATGAAATCTGGGGTTACCTGCCGGGCGATCGTGAGAAGTATGTTTTCACCGGTGAGTGGTATGAAGGCCTGTTTGGTCTTGCTGAAACCGAAACCATGAACGATACCTTCTGGGACGAGCTGCTGAAAGTCCGCGGCGAAGTGAACAAGGTGATTGAACAGGCGCGTGCAGACAAGAAAGTCGGTGGTTCTCTGGAAGCGGCGGTAACGCTGTTTGCCGAACCTGAGCTGGCGGCGAAGCTGACGGCGCTGGGGGATGAATTGCGATTTGTCCTGTTGACCTCGGGGGCGAAAGTTGCGGATTATGCAACGGCTTCTGCGGACGCCCCCGGCAGAGCGATATGCTCAAAGGGCTGAAGGTCGAGTTAAGCAAAGCCGAAGGTGAGAAATGCCCGCGTTGCTGGCATTACACTACCGATGTCGGTCAGGTGGCGGAACACGCAGATATCTGTGGACGCTGTGTCAGCAACGTCGCCGGTAACGGCGAAAAACGTAAGTTTGCCTGATGAGTAAACCGATCCTTTCAACAGGGCTGCGCTGGCTGTGGCTGGTCGTGGTTGTGCTGATTATCGATCTGGGCAGTAAATACCTGATCCTCCAGAACTTTGCTCTGGGGGATACGGTTTCTCTGTTCCCGTCGCTTAATCTGCACTATGCGCGTAATTATGGCGCCGCATTCAGTTTTCTGGCGGACAGCGGTGGCTGGCAGCGCTGGTTCTTCGCGGGTATCGCGATTGGTATCTGTGTGGTGCTGGCGGTGCTGATGTACCGGGCGAAAGCCTCGCAGAAACTGAATAACATCGCTTATGCGCTGATTATCGGTGGTGCGCTGGGTAACCTGTTCGACCGTCTGTGGCATGGTTTTGTCGTCGATATGATCGATTTCTATATGGGCGACTGGCATTTTGCTACGTTTAACCTTGCTGATACCGCTATTTGTATCGGTGCGGCGTTGATTGTGCTGGAAGGTTTTTTACCTTCTGCGGCAACGAAGAAACAGGCGTAAGCCGTCAAAGTCGTGTAGGCCCGGTTGTGGGCCGGATAAGCGTCGCGCCATCCGGCTATCAAAATGCAACCGGGCAGTACCACGGCTAAAAACATAAGAGCAACCTGCATGTCTAAATCCGTACAAAGCGATAGCGCAGTGCTGGTGCACTTTACGCTGAAGCTTGAAGATGGCTCTCTTGCCGAGTCAACCCGCAATAACGGCAAACCGGCGCTGTTTCGCCTTGGCGACGGTTCACTATCCGAAGGACTGGAACAGCATCTGCTGGGTCTGAAAGCCGGGGAGAAAAAAGAGTTTTCTCTCGAGCCAGACGCCGCATTCGGTACACCGAGTCCGGACCTGATCCAGTACTTCTCCCGTCGCGAGTTTATGGACGCCGGAGAACCTGAAGTCGGCGCGATCATGCTCTTTACTGCGATGGACGGAAGTGAAATGCCCGGCGTGATCCGTGAAGTCAACGGCGACTCCATTACCGTTGATTTTAACCACCCGCTGGCGGGCAGAACCGTCCATTTTGATATCGATGTGCTGGAAGTCGATCCAGCGCTGGAGGCATAAATGCAGATCCTGTTGGCTAACCCGCGCGGTTTTTGCGCCGGAGTTGACCGCGCTATCAGCATTGTTGAAAACGCGCTGGCCATCTACGGCGCGCCGATTTACGTGCGCCATGAAGTGGTGCATAACCGCTATGTCGTTGATAGCCTGCGCGAGCGCGGCGCTATTTTTATTGAGCAGATCAGCGAAGTGCCGGATGGCGCGATCCTCATTTTCTCCGCCCACGGGGTTTCCCGAGGCGGTGCGTAATGAAGCCAAAAGTCGCGATCTGACCGTCTTCGATGCAACCTGTCCACTGGTCACCAAAGTGCATATGGAAGTTGCCCGCGCCAGCCGACGCGGCGAAGAGGCGATTCTGATTGGCCACGCGGGTCATCCGGAAGTGGAAGGCACCATGGGCCAGTACAGTAACCCGGAAGGGGGCATGTATCTGGTGGAATCGCCGGAAGATGTCGGAACGCTGAACATCAAAGACGCGGGTAAGCTGTCGTTTATGACGCAGACCACGCTTTCAGTCGATGACACCTCCGATGTGATTGATGCGCTGCGTGAGCGTTTCCCGCAGATTGTCGGCCCGCGTAAAGACGATATCTGCTATGCCACCACCAACCGTCAGGGAAGCCGTGCGCGCTGGCTGAGCGGGCGGAAGTGGTGCTGGTTGTCGGCTCGAAAAACTCCTCCAACTCTAACCGCCTTGCTGAACTGGCGCAGCGCATGGGCAAAAAAAGCCTATCTGATAGATGATGCGTCAGATATTCCAGGAAGCACTGGGTGAAAGAGATCGCCTGCGTTGGCGTTACCGCCGGGGCATCTGCACCGGACATTCTGGTACAGAACGTGATTGCCCGCTTGCAGGAGCTGGGCGGTGGCGAGGCTATTCCGCTGGAAGGGCGTGAAGAGAATATTGTTTTCGAAGTGCCAAAAGAGCTGCGCGTGGATGTTCGCGAAGTCGAATAACGTTTTTACCCGTGCCTTATGCGAAGATGCCAGACTCAGTCTGGCATTTTTTTCGATAATTTTGTGGAGGTGTTATGCGTCAGCCGATCATTCCTCGACACCGATCCCGGTATTGATGATGCTGTTGCCCTTGCCGCGGCCTTGTTTGCGCCACAGTGCGATCTCAGGTTAATCACCACCGTTGCCGGTAACGTTTCTCTGGAGAAAACCACCCGCAATGCGTTGCAACTACTGAATTTCTGGCAGGCCGACATTCCGCTGGCGCAGGGGGCTGCAACACCTTTACTGCGGCCTCTTCACAGTGCAGCCGATGTCCACGGCGAGTCCGGAATGGATGGCTACGACTTTGTGGGAACACCAGCGTCAGCCGCTGGCGAAACCGGCGTTTCAGGCGATCCGTGACGTGCTACTGGCATCGCCGGAACCGGTAACGCTGGTCACTATCGGCCCGCTGACCAACATTGCTCTGTTGTTGTCGCACTACCCGGAGTGCCAGTTCAATATCCGCCGACTGGTGATGATGGGCGGTTCCGCCGGGCGCGGCAATTTTACCCCCGAACGCTGAATTTAATATTGCTATCGATCCGGAAGCCGCCGCCCGCGTGTTTAATAGCGGTCTGGATATTGTGATGTGTGGGCTGGACGTCACCAACCGGGCGACATTAACCCCCGAGTTTCTGGCGACGCTGCCCACACTAAACCGCACGGGTAACATGCTGCACGCGCTGTTTAGCCACTACCGCAGCGGCAGCATGACAACCGGGTTGCGGATGCATGACCTCTGTGCGATTGCCTGTCTGGTTCGGCCTGAGTTGTTTACGCTGAAATCCTGCTTTGTGGCAGGGAGTTATACCGCAGGGACCACGGTGGTTGATCTCGACGGCAAGCTTAAGCAACCGCCAAACGCACGGGTAGCGCTGGATATCGACATAAACGGTTTTCGCCACTGGGTGGCGGGGAAGTGCTGGCGCTGGCACCCTAAGAAGCCATTTTTTCACTCCAGGTAATCGATCATTGCCCGCATGCGGGCGGGCATATGTTTGTTACGCGTCCACAGTAGCCACAGTTCTCCGGTATAGCTGCTGATGAATTCCCATTCCGGCAGGAGTTGCACAATCTCGCCGCTATCGAGTGACTCGCGGGTGGTAAACAGCGGCAGGCTGCCAATACCAAGATGCTGCTTAACGGCATCCAGTCGCACGCCGGTGTGATTCGCGGCATAACGTCCCCGGGTCTGAATGGTTTCCACGTTGTCGCCGCGACAGAATTTCCAGCGTGAATCCGCCGGCGTCTCGCCAAGGCTGATACAGCTATGTTCGCGCAATGCCTGCGGGTGAGTTGGCGTACCATGCTGGCGCAAGTATTCCGGTGTCGCGCAGATAATGTGCGTCACCGGCATCAGCGTTCTGCCATAGAGTCCGGGGGGAGGGGGAATGGGTTATGCGCAGCGCCAGATCGACACCGTCATCGATCAGATCCATATAGCGGTCCTCAAGCCGCAAACAGATATCCACTTGCGGGTAGCGCTGGAAGAAATTCAGGCATCAACGGGTGAATAACAAAACGGCCAATGGCTTTGGGAACGCTGACGGTCAACTTACCCTGCGCGATGCTCTGCATACTGCTGCCTGAATCTATGGCACCGGCGTGCGGCATCCAGCATCTCCACGGCATGGTCATACACCATTTTTTCCTGTGGCGCTGAGCGCCAGTTTGCGGGTGGTGCGGTGCAACAGCTTATTGCCTAACTCACGTTCCAGTCGCGTAACGCTACGGCTGATTGCCGAGGGTGTCGCGCCAGACAGGCGAGCTGCCGCGGAAAAACTGCCCTGATCAACGATGCAGACAAACGTCGCAAGATCCGGAAGCAGACTCAGATTCAGATTCATTTGTGCGTACCCGAGGCAAAGGTGCATTGAATGGCGATGCAATTATCGCTATCGATGAATTGAATATACTCTGCCTCTTTAGAGGAGGACACCCCCATGACTGAACGTCTTTATTACGCCAGCGATATGCTGGAGTGCACTGCACTGGTGCTACGCTGCGATCAACAGGCCGATGGGCGCTATGCGATTGTGCTCGATAAAACGGTTTTTCATCCGCAGGGTGGCGGTCAGCCCGCCGATAAGGGATGGATCGCCGGGATCCCGGTTGAGTCTGTTTTGCAACACGGCGACGATGTTGTGCATATTCTGGCGCAGCCTTTGTCGGCAAATGAGGTCAGACTACAAGTCGATGCTGTGTGTCGTGCATTGCATGCGCGTCTGCATTCCGCCGGGCATGTGATTGGTTATGCCGGAGAGCAGTATGGCTGGCGGCCGGTAAAAGCGCACCACTGGCCGGGGAAGGGCGCATCACCTTCGCTGCCGGGGAGAATGCCCGCGAACCGGAGATCCCGATGCTGGATGCACTCATTGCGGGTTGGCAGTCTGCGGCATTGCCCCGTCATATTGCCTTTGAGGATGGGCGTCGCAAGGTGCGCTTTGGCGATCTCCCGGCCTATGGTTGCGGCGGTACGCATGTCTCTTCGCTGGCTGAACTGGGTTCGGTGGTGATCGGTAGCGTCAAAATGAAAAAGGTCAGCTTATCGTCAGCTACACGGTGCAATAAGCCATAACGTCTGAGTCTGCTTCGTCGTATCATGCCTTTTACTGATATTTCTGGCTGTATATCATTAATTTCTAATTATCGGCGTTTTCGGCTGGTGGCTCCGTCGCGGGCTGGTTAATCTGGAAACGATTCTCACGCATTTTTTTAACAAAAGAGTACAACTATGCATGATGCACCAATCCGCGTAGCCATCGCGGGCGCTGGCGGGCGTATGGGCCGTCAGCTGATTCAGGCGGCACTGGGAATGGACGGCGTGGAGCTTGGCGCTGCGCTGGAGCGCGAGGGATCGTCCCTGTTAGGCAGCGACGCGGGTGAGCTGGCCGGTGTGGCGAAAACAGGCGTAGCCGTGCAGAGCAGCCTTGAGGCGGTAAAAAGATCATTTTGATGTGTTTATCGACTTTACTCGCCCGGAAGGAACGCTGAACCATCTGGCTTTCTGCCGTCAGCATGGCAAAGGCATGGTCATTGGCACCACCGGGTTTGATGATGCAGGCAAACAGGCGATTGCTGATGCAGCGCAGGAGATAGGGATTGTTTTGCCGCGAACTTCAGCGTAGGCGTAAACGTCATGCTGAAGCTGCTGGAGAAAGCGGCAAAAGTGATGGGTGACTACACCGATATCGAAATCGTTGAAGCGCATCATCGCTATAAAGTCGATGCTCCGTCAGGTACCGCGCTGGCAATGGGTGAAGCAATTGCCCGGTGGCACTGAATAAAGATTTAAAAGAGTGCGCCGTGTATGCGCGTGAAGGCCACACGGGTGAGCGCGTTCCGGGCACAATTGGTTTTGCGACCGTGCGTGCAGGGGGACATCGTCGGCGAACATACTGCGATGTTCGCCGATATTGGCGAACGTGTCGAGATTACGCATAAAGCGTCAAGCCGCATGACCTTCGCTAACGGCGCAGTTCGCTCCGCTTCGTGGCTGAAAGGAAAAAATAAGGGCCTTTTGATATGCGGGATGTGCTTGATCTCAATAATTTGTAAGTTTATTACCCATCGTGATGTGGTTGTTGCAGTCGTAGTGAGTTGATTGCAAAGGGCAATATTTTATTGCCCTTTTATTTTCTCTCTTTCAAGGTGATTTTATCCAGAATCATCTAAAATTATCACTCTTCCTCCTGTTTTCTGTTTCCAAAATTGTAAATTTTGACCATCTGGTCCACTTTTTATCTTATGGTGCAACCCGTAAGCAATTTTCTAACCGCGCAAGCGTTTTCCGGAAGATTTGTTTGATCTTTTTATCTGTTAAACCCAGCAGGAAAGGGCAATGGCGTAAAACAACAAGAAAAATAGGCGAGATAAGTTGACTTTTGGCCGACATCTCTCCAGAATGCCGCCGTTTGCCAAAAAATCCACGGCCAGCAAATTTGCATTGATTCATCATCTGCATTTGAATTAATATGCAAATAAAGTGAGTGAATATTCTCTGGAGGATGTTTTGATTAAGTCAGCGCTATTGGTTCTGGAAGACGGAACCCAGTTTCACGGTCGGGCCATAGGGGCAACGGGCACGGCGGTTGGGGAAGTCGTTTTCAATACTTCCAATGACCGGTTATCAAGAAATCCTCACTGATCCTTCCTATTCCCGCCAAATCGTCACTCTTACTTATCCCCATATCGGCAATGTCGGCACCAATTCCGCTGACGAAGAATCCTCTCAGGTACATGCGCAAGGCCTCGTCATTCGTGACCTGCCGCTGATTGCCAGTAACTTCCGCAATACGGAAGACCTCTCTTCTTACCTGAAGCGCCATAACATTGTGGCGATTGCCGATATCGATACCCGTAAGCTGACCCGTTTGCTGCGCGAAAAGGTGCGCAAAACGGCTGCATTATCGCAGGCGACAATGTCGATGCCGCTGTGGCGCTGGAGAAAGCGAAAGCCTTCCCGGGCCTGGAATGGTATGGATCTGGCGAAAGAAGTGACCACCGCAGAAACCTACAGCTGGACACAGGGCAGCTGGACACTGGCAGACGACCTGCCACCAGCGAAGAAAGAAGATGAGCTGCCGTTCCATGTTGTGGCTTACGACTACGGCGCGAAACGCAACATTCTGCGCATGCTGGTGGACAGAGGCTGCCGCCTGACGGTGGTACCGGCGAAAACACCTGCCGCAGATGTCCTGGAAACTCAATCCGGATGGTGTTTTCCTGTCTAACGGTCCTCGGCGACCCGGCACCGTGTGACTACGCTATCGACGCGATTAAAACGTTCCTTGAAACGGAGATTCCGGTGTTCGGCATCTGTCTCGGCCATCAGTTGCTGGCGCTGGCGAGCGGTGCGAAAACCGTGAAAATGAAATTTGGTCACCACGGCGGTAACCACCCGGTAAAAGATATTGATAACAACACGGTGATGATTACCGCGCAGAACCACGGTTTTGCCGTCGATGAAGCCTCCATGCCTGCTAACCTGCGCGTCACGCATAAGTCGCTGTTCGATGGCACGCTGCAGGATTCATCGCACCGACAAACCGGCATTCAGTTTCCAGGGGCATCCTGAAGCCCGGGGCCGCACGATGCCGCGCCGCTGTTCGACCATTTTATCGAGTTAATTGAGCAATACCGCAACACCGCCAAATAATCAGGAGAACAAGAGCCATGCCAAAACGTACAGACATAAAAAAGCATCCTGATCCTTGGCGCAGGTCCGATTGTTATCGGCCGAGGGCGTGTGAGTTCGACTACTCAGGCGCACAGGCCTGTAAAGCCCTGCGTGAAGAGGGCTACCGCGTTATCTGGTGAACTCCAACCCGGCGACCATTATGACGGACCCGGAGATGGCGGACGCCACCTATATTGAGCCTATCCACTGGGAAGTGGTGCGCAAAATCATTGAAAAAGAGCGTCCGGACGCCGTACTGCCGACCATGGGCGGCCAGACTGCGCTGAACTGCGCGTTAGAGCTGGAGCGCCGGGCGTACTGGAAGAGTTTGGCGTGACCATGATTGGCGCGACCGCGGATGCAATTGATAAAGCAGAAGATCGCCGTCGCTTTGATATTGCGATGAAGAAAATCGGTCTCGATACTGCCCGCTCCGGCATTGCGCACACCATGGATGAAGCGCTGGCGGTGGCGGCAGATGTTGGCTATCCGTGCATTATCCGTCCTTCCTTTACCATGGGCGGCACTGGCGGCGGTATCGCGTATAACCGCGAAGAATTTGAAGAAATTTGCGCCCGCGGTCTGGATCTCTCCCCCGACCAATGAGCTGCTGATTGACGAGTCGCTGATCGGCTGGAAAGAGTATGAGATGGAAGTGGTGCGTGATAAGAACGACAACTGCATCATCGTCTGCTCGATTGAAAACTTCGACGCCATGGGGATCCATACCGGTGACTCCATCACCGTTGCGCCAGCACAAACGCTCACCGATAAAGAGTACCAAATCATGCGTAACGCCTCGATGGCGGTACTGCGTGAAATCGGCGTAGAGACAGGCGGTTCCAACGTACAGTTCGCGGTGAACCCGAAAAACGGCCGTCTGATTGTGATTGAGATGAACCCGCGCGTGTCCCGCTCTTCAGCGCTGGCGTCAAAAAGCCACCGGCTTCCCGATTGCCAAAGTCGCGGCGAAACTGGCAGTGGGCTACACGCTGGACGAGCTGATGAACGACATCACCGGCGGCCGTACCCCGGCATCGTTCGAACCTTCTATCGACTACGTCGTGACCAAGATCCCGCGCTTCAACTTCGAGAAGTTTGTTGGCGCTAATGACCGTCTGACCACGCAGATGAAGTCGGTGGGTGAAGTGATGGCCATTGGCCGCACGCAGCAGGAATCGATGCAGAAAGCGTTGCGCGGTCTGGAAGTGGGCGCGACGGGCTTCGACCCGAAAGTGAGCCTCGACGATCCGGAAGCGCTGACCAAAATTCGCCGCGAGCTGAAAGACGCTGGTGCAGAGCGTATTTGGTACATCGCAGACGCATTCCGCGCCGGCCTCTCCGTGGACGGCGTGTTCAACCTGACCAATATCGACCGCTGGTTCCTGGTGCAAATTGAAGAGCTGGTGCGTCTGGAAGAGCAGGTTGCGAATGTCGGCATCAACGGCCTTGATGCGGACTTCCTGCGCCAGTTGAAACGCAAAGGCTTTGCCGATGCGCGTCTGGCGAAACTGGCTGGCGTGCGCGAGGCGGAAATCCGCAAGCTGCGCGATCAGTTCGACCTGCACCCGGTTTACAAACGCGTGGATACCTGTGCTGCCGAATTCGCCACCGACACTGCGTACATGTATTCCACCTATGAAGAAGAGTGCGAAGCCAACCCGAATCAGGATCGTGAAAAAATCATGGTGCTGGGCGGTGGTCCAAACCGTATCGGTCAGGGTATTGAGTTCGACTATTGCTGCGTACACGCCTCGCTGGCGCTGCGCGAAGATGGTTACGAGACCATTATGGTCAACTGTAACCCGGAAACCGTGTCGACCGACTATGACACCTCAGATCGCCTCTACTTTGAACCGGTTACCTTCGAAGATGTGCTGGAAATCGTGCGCATCGAGAAACCGAAAAGGCGTGATTGTGCAGTACGGTGGTCAGACGCCACTGAAACTGGCGCGTGCGCTGGAAGCTGCTGGCGTGCCGGTGATTGGCACCAGCCCGGATGCCATTGACCGTGCGGAAGACCGTGAGCGTTTCCAGCATGCGGTTGAACGCCTGAAGCTGAAACAGCCCGCTAACGCCACGGTCACGGCGCTGGAGCAGGCGGTTGAGAAAGCGAAAGAGATTACCTATCCGCTGGTGGTGCGTCCTTCTTATGTGCTGGGCGGCCGCGCGATGGAAATCGTCTACGACGAAATTGACCTGCGCCGCTACTTTATGACGGCAGTCAGCGTCTCCAACGATGCGCCGGTGCTGCTGGATAAATTCCTCGACGATGCAGTGGAAGTCGACGTCGATGCCGTGTGCGATGGCGAAAATGTGCTGATTGGCGGCATCATGGAGCATATCGAGCAGGCTGGCGTGCACTCCGGCGACTCCGCCTGTTCCCTGCCAGCTTATACGCTGAGCCGGAAATTCAGGATGTGATGCGTCAGCAGGTGCAGAAACTCGCGTTCGAATTGCAGGTGCGCGGTCTGATGAACGTGCAGTTTGCAGTGAAAGATAACGAAGTCTACCTGATTGAAGTGAACCCGCGCGCTGCGCGTACCGTACCGTTTGTTTCCCAAGGCGACTGGCCTGCCGCTGGCAAAAGTTGCGGCGCGCGTGATGACCGGTAAAACGCTGGTGCAGCAGGGCCACACCAAAGAGATCATCCCGCCGTACTACTCGGTGAAAGAAGTGGTGCTGCCGTTTAATAAATTCCCGGGCGTCGACCCGCTGTTAGGGCCAGAAATGCGCTCGACCGGTGAAGTGATGGGCGTGGGGCGTACGTTCGCGGAGGCTTTTGCCAAAGCGCAGCTCGGCAGCAATTCCACGATGAAGAAACACGGTCGTGCGCTGCTCTCTGTGCGTGAAGGTGACAAAGAGCGCGTGGTGGATCTGGCGGCGAAACTGCTGGAAACAGGGCTTCGAGCTGGATGCGACTCACGGGACGGCGATTGTGCTGGGCGAAGCGGGCATTAATCCGCGTCTGGTGAACAAAGTGCATGAAGGGCGTCCGCACATTCAGGATCGTATCAAGAATGGCGAATACACCTACATCATCAACACCACGGCGGGTCGCCGGGGCGATTGAAGACTCCAAACTGATTCGCCGCAGCGCACTGCAGTACAAAGTGCATTATGACACCACACTGAACGGTGGCTTCGCGACGACCATGGCGCTGAACGCAGATGCGACTGAGAAAGTGATTTCGGTGCAGGAAATGCACGCGCTGATCGGTAAGTATCGACCTCCGGCCCGCTTCCCGGGCCGGATTTACGATCCTGATTCACAGGCCTGATGGCCGGTGCCTGTGATACCTTACTCCTGCCATTCCCTTCAGAGTGTTCTGCATTTTCCCCGTTGCTCAGTGAGTTAACCTAAAATGGGTTAACAGATGAATGAAATCCACTGAAAAGCAGGGAGATAACCATGCGAACTAAACTTCTTATGACTTCAGTCTTTACTGCCGCCGCACTGTTTACCGTTGCCGGGTGTTCCTCGAATCAGGCCGTACGTACGACCGACGGTCGCACCATCGTCACTGACGGGAAACCGAAAGTGGATGACGATACCGGGCTGGTTTCCTATAAAAACGCCGAAACCGGTAAAACCGAGCAGATTAACCGCGATCAGGTGAAAAACATGAGCGAGCTGGATAATTGATCCGCGAGTGTGGTGCGGTGGCGGTTGCCATCGCACGCCTTTCCCCTTATTCCCGCACAGATTGTCGCTTTTAGCCGGACGATTAACTGTCTACACTCAAAGAAAAATAAGGCAGTGAAAACAGGCTAATCGATGATTCTGATTATTTATGCACATCCCTATCCGCAGCACTCCCATGCGAATAAGCGGATGATTGAACTGGCACGGACGCTGGAAAATGTCGAAGTGCGTTCCTCTATGAGCTCTATCCCGATTTTAATATCGATATAGCCGCCGAGCAGGAGGCCGTTTCCCGCGCCGAACTGATTATCTGGCAACACCCAATGCAATGGTACGGCATCACGCCGCTGCTCAAATTGTGGATCGATAAAGTGTTGTCGCACGGCTGGGCTTATGGCCACGGCGGCACGGCGTTACACGGTAAGAGTGTGATGTGGGCGGTTACCACCGGCGGAGGGGAAAACCATTTCAATATTGGTTCTCACCCGGGGTTTGACGTGCTGTGCCAACCGTTGCAGGCCACTGCGCTTTATTGTGGGTTGAACTGGCTGCCGCCCTGCGCGGTGCATTACACCTTGTCTGCGATGATGAAACCTTGCAGGCGCAGGCGCGTCATTATAAACAACGTTTGCTGGAGTGGCAGGAGGCGCAACATGGATAGTCATTCCTTAATTCAGGCGCTGATCTACCTTGGTTCGGCGGCACTGATCGTGCCTATTGCCGTCAGGCTGGGACTGGGTTCTGTGCTCGGTTACCTGATTGCCGGCGGCGTGATTGGTCCGTGGGGATTACGCCCGGTCACCGACGCGGAATCTATCCTGCATTTCGCCGAAATCGGCGTTGTGCTGATGCTGTTTGTGATCGGCACCGGAGTTGGATCCGCAGCGGTTATGGAAGCTGAGAGCCTCGGTGTTTGGCGGTGGCGCGTTGCAAATGGCCAGTTGTGGGGATCCTGCTGGGTCTGTTTTGCGCGCTGTTAGGTCTGCCCGGCCAGTGGCGTTGTTGATTGGTCTGACGCTGGCACTCTCCTCAACCGCTATTGCGATGCAGGCGATGAATGAACGTAACCTGACAGTGTCGCAAATGGGACGCAGCGCTTTTTCGGTGTTGCTCTTCCAGTGGATATCGCCGCCATTCCGCTGGTGGCGATGATCCCTGGCGGCGAGCGGCGCCTCCACCACGCTGGGGGCATTCACGCTTTCGGCACTGAAAGTGGTTGGCGCGCTGGTGCTGGTTGTTTTGCTGGGGCGCTATGTTGCCCGTCCGGCATTGCGCTTTGTCGCGCGCTCTGGGTTGAGGGAAGTGTTCTGCGCTGTAGCGCTCTTTCTGGTCTTCGGCTTTGGTTTATTGCTGGAAGAAGCGGGCTTGTCGATGGCGATGGGGGCGTTTCTGGCTGGCGTATTGCTTGCCAGCTCCGAATACCGGCATGCGCTGGAAAGCGATATTGAACCGTTCAAAGGTTTGCTGCTCGGGTTGTTCTTTATCGGCGTCGGTATGTCTATCGACTTTGGCACACTGGTCACACACCCCTTGCGGATTTTTGTTGCTGCTGGTGGGCTTCACGGTCATTAAAAGTGCGGTGCTGTGGCTGATTGCCCGCCCGCTGAAAGTGCCAGTAAGCAGCGCCTATGGTTCGCGGCATTGTTGGGGCAGGGGAGCGGAATTCGCCTTTGTGGTGTTTGGCGCGGCACAAACGGCGCAGGTGCTGGATAGCGAGTGGGCAAAAGCGTTAACGCTTACCGTCGCGCTCTCTATGGCAGCAACGCCACTGCTGTTGGTGCTGTTAACCCGTCTGGAAACATCGGGCTCGCAGCAGGAGCGCGAAGCCGACGAAATTGATGAAGAAGAAGCGCGGGTGATTATTGCCGGTTTTGGGCGTTTTGGTCAGATCGCCGGGCGTCTGTTGCTCTCCAGCGGCGTGAAGATGGTGGTGCTCGATCACGATCCGGATCATATCGAAACGCTGCGCAAGTTCGGCATGAAGGTCTTTTACGGTGACGCCACGCGGGTGGATCTGTTGGAGTCTGCCGGAGCAGGGCGGGCGGAAGTCTTGATCAATGCGATTGACGATCCGCAGGCTAGCCTGTTGCTGACAGAACTGGCGAAAGAGCACTTCCCTGACCTGCAGGTGATTGCCCGTGCGCGCGATGTTGATCACTATATTCGCCTGCGCCGGGGCCGGGGTTGATAAACCGGAGCGTGAGACCTTTGAGGCGGCGCTCAAGGTGGGGCGTATCGCGCTGGAAGGATTAGGCCTTGGTTCGTATGAAGCCCGCGAGCGTGCCGATCACTTCCGTCGTTTCAACACCCAAATGGTGGAGGAGATGGCGCAGGTTGAAAACGATGCGCTCGCGCGGGCGGCGGTATTCAAACGCACCAGCGCGATGCTGACGGAAATCATTGCGGAAGATCGCGCGCATCTGTCGCTGATTCAGCAACATGGCTGGCAGGGAACGGATGAAGGGCGGCATACCGGCGATCCCGGTGATGAGCCTGCCGTGAAACCGCAGGCCTGACGACATTATCGGGTAATCGTTTGATTCAAAAACGGTGGAACGCTGGCGATACAGTACTGTGCTGTGGTGTCGCCAGCAGAATGAAAATTTTCTCATTCTTTACCTTGCCCACCGTCGACGAAAGATTGCGCTTTCCGTATAGTGGCGACAATTTTTTGCATCCGAGAATGAATGAATGATCAGTTTGATTGCGGCGTTAGCGGTGGATCGCGTCATTGGCATGGAAAACGCGATGCCGTGGAATTTACCTGCCGATCTCGCACTGGTTTAAGCGCAATACCTTAAACAAACCGGTTGTGATGGGGCGCCTGACATGGGAATCCATTGGTCGTCCGCTGCGGGGCCGTAAGAACATTGTTATCAGTAGCCAGACAGGCACAGACGAACGTGTGGTGTGGGTGAAATCTGTCGATGAAGCGATTGCCGCCTGCGGTGATGTGGAAGAGATCATGGTGATCGGCGGCGGTCGCGTTTACGAGCAGTTCCTGCCGAAAGCGCAACGTCTCTACCTGACGCATATCGACGCAGAAGTGGAAGGCGATACCCATTTCCCTGACTACGATCCGGACGACTGGGAATCGGTGTTTAGTGAGTTTAACGACGCAGATGCGCAGAACTCGCACAGTTACTGCTTCGAGATTCTGGACCGCAGATATTACATGTCCCCGGCGCTATGCCGGGGACTGTTCTCAGGAGGCGATCGCCTCGTCTTCCCCCAGATCCATCTGGCGGTTAGAAGGTTGCACAAAGTAAGCTTTGTCTTCCCAGCGCAGGCAGGTTAATACGCCGCCCCAGCAACACCCTGTATCCAGTCCGTAGATCCCTTCCGGTGTACCTTCACCCTCCAGCGAAGCCCAGTGACCAAAGACAATGCTGTACTCCTGAGACACAGGGCCTCGGAATGGAAAACCACGGTTTTAACGGCGCGGGAGCATGGGCAGGAATGTCTTTGCAGTACATATCAAGCTGCCCGTTCGGGAAGCAGTAGCGCATGCGCGTTAATGCGTTGGTGATAAAGCGCAGACGCGCAAGACCGCTCAGTTCCGTTGACCAGTGGTTGGGCAGATCGCCATACATGGCGTCGAGAAACAGAGGATAGGAGTCGCTCGACAGCACGGCTTCGATATCGTGCGCGCAATGTTTGGCCGTCTCGAGATCCCACTGAGGCGTGATCCCGGCATGGGCCATCACCAGTTTTTTCTCTTCGTCGACTGGAGCAACGGCCGGCGGCGCAGCCAGTTAATCAGTTCATCGGCGTCGGCAGCTTCCGGGTGGAGCGGAGTCAGCCGGTCTTTTGGCTTATTGCGGCTGATGCCGGCAAAGACGGCCAGCAGATGCAGGTCGTGATTTCCCAGTACGATACGCACGCTGTCGCCAAGTGATTTGACAAAACGCAACACATCCAGTGAGCGGGACCACGGGCAACCAGATCGCCGGTCAACCATAAGGTATCCCCGGCCGGGGGTAAAGTCGACCTGTTTTAACAATGCGATCAGTTCATCATAGCAACCATGAACGTCGCCAATAAGATATGTAGACATTGTGTATTAATGGATCAGTGTAGGAACGGCGAGCCGGAAGACCGGGATGGAAATGCGGAAGGCTTCCCCTTGCGCATCGATCATTTCGTAGTGGCCTTGCATGGTGCCCAGCGGCGTTTCGATAACCGCGCCGCTGGTGTACTGGTATTCGCCGCCGGGCTCAATGTGCGGCTGTACGCCGACCACACCTTCACCCTGAACTTCCGTTTCGCGGCCATTTCCATTCGTGATCAACCAGTAGCGTTTCAGCAACTGGACAGGGGTTCGCCCCGAGGGTTCCGGATAGTAATGGTGTAAGCAAAGACATAGCGTTCATCGTCGGGAGTGGACTGAGACTCAATATAGACGCTTTGCACCTGAATACAGACTCGGGGCGAATTGATCATACGTTAACTCTCCTTCGGCGGCGCATTATCAACCGGTGTAGTTCGCCAACTGGCAATATTGCGCAACAGAGATATTTTCTGCACGCATCGCCGGATCGATACCCAGCGATGTCAACACATCGACGGTAAACACGTTACCGAGGCTGTTGCGGATCGTCTTACGGCGCTGGTTAAAAGCTTCCGTGGTGATGCGGCTCAGCACACGAATCTCTTTACCGGATGCGGCAGCGTCGCGTGCGGAACCAGACGAACCACGGCTGAATCCACTTTTGGCGGCGGCGCAAACGCCGTCGGCGGTACCTCCAGCACCGGAATGATCTGGCAATAGTACTGCGCCATGACGCTTAATCGACCATACGCTTTACTGTTTGGTCCTGCAACCGGGCGATTGACCACCTCTTTCTGCAACATAAAATGCATGTCGGCGATGGCATCAGTATAGCTAAACAGATGGAACATCAGCGGCGTCGAGATGTTATACGGCAGGTTGCCGAAGACGCGCAGTGGCTGACCGAGTGTCTGAGACAGCTCGCCAAAGTTCATGGTCATTGCATCTTGCTGATAGATAGTCAGTTTTGGCGCAAGGAATGGGTGCGTCTGCAGGCGCGCAGCCAAATCGCGGTCAAGTTCGATGACCGTCATTTTATCCAGACGTTCACCGACGGGCTCCGTCAGCGCGCCAAGGCCCGGGCCGATTTCGACCATGGCCTGACCTTTTGCGGGTTGATCGCCGAAACGATGCTGTCGATCACGAACTGGTCGTGGAGAAAGTTTTGCCCGAAGCGTTTGCGGGCTAAGTGGCCCTGATGGACGCGATTATTCATTGAGTATTAACAATCATTTTGATGGCGAGATTAAGCGCCGTAATAAAACTGCCGACATCCGCGGTTCCCCGGCCTGCGAGTTCAAGCGCGGTGCCATGGTCGACGGATGTGCGAATAAAAGGTAAACCGAGGGTGATATTCACGCCGCGGCCAAATCCACTGGTATTTTAGCACGGGCAGGCCCTGATCGTGGTACATCGCCAGCACTGCATCGGCATTATCGAGGTATTTGGGCTGGAAACAGCGTATCGGCGGGCAGCGGGCCGCTTAAGTTCATGCCTTGCGCCCGCATTTCATTCAGCACCGGAATGAGGGTATCAATCTCTTCGGTGCCCATATGACCGCCTTCGCCCGCATGCGGGTTAAGGCCGCAAACCAAAATATGCGGTTGGCGGATACCGAATTTTGCTGCAGGTCGCCGTGCAGGATGCCGATCACTTCGCGAAGCAGTTCCGGCGTGATCGCGTCGGCTACCGCTTTGAGCGGCAAGTGCGTGGTGGCCAGCGCTACGCGTAGCTCTTCGGTTGCCAGCATCATCACCACTTTGGCGGCGTGCGAGCGCTCTTCGAAAAACTCTGTATGCCCGGTAAAGGGGGTTCCGGCGTCGTTAATCACGCCTTTATGCACCGGACCGGTGATCAACGCGGCAAATTCGCCGTTCAGGCAGCCATCGCAAGCGCGAGCCAGCGTTTCGACGACGTAAGGACCGTTTTGCGTATTCAACACGCCGGGGGTAACCGTAGCGCGCAGGGAAATGGGCAACAGGGTCAGTGTCCCGGCCTGTTGCGGCGCGGCGGGCGTGGCGGGAGCGTACTCCCGCAACACCAGCGGCAGACCGAGCAGGGCTGCCCGGTCAGTTAGCAGCGTCGCATCTGCACAGATAACCAGTTCAACCGGCCAGTCGCGCTGGGCGAGTTGCACCACCAAATCCGGGGCCAATCCCGGCGGGTTCGCCGGGAGTGATAACGACACGCGCTGTTTTCATTAGTTGCTCAGAATTTTCACGTAGGCGCTGGCGCGTTGTTCCTGCATCCAGTTGCCGCTTCTTCCAGAGAACTTACGGTTCATCAGCATACGGTAGGCTCTGTCTTTCTGCGCCGCGTCGGTTTTATCAACGTTGCGGGTATCAAGCATTTCGATCAGATGCCAGCCGAAGGAGGAGTGAACCGGGCCGCTCATTTGGCCGCGTTTCAGTTTCATCAACGCGTCACGGAAGGCAGGATCGTAAATGTCTGCAGCCGCCCAACCCAGATCGCCGCCCTCGGGTTTGCTGAGCCCGGATCCTCGGGAGAACTCTTTTGCCGCGTTAGCAAAGGTGGTTTTGCCACTTTTGATATCGGCAGCGATCTCTTGCAGTTTCACGAGCCTGATCGTCGCTCATGATTGGCGACGGTTTCAGCAGGATGTGGCGTGCGTGCACTTCGGTGACGGAAATGCTCTGGCTCTGACCACGCAGATCGTTCACTTTCAGAATGTGGAAACCTACGCCGGAACGGATCGGCCCGATCACATCGCCTTTTTTCGCCGTGCTTAATGCCCTCGGGCGAAAATGCTTGGCAGTTCCTCGGATACGTCCCCAGCCCATCTGACCGCCTTTCAGCGCTTGCTGGTCGGCAGAGTAAGTGATGGCCAGTTTACCGAAGTCATTGCCGCTACGGGCTTGTTCAACAATGGAACGCGCCCGGCTTTCCGCTTCGTTAACCTGATCGGAGGTTGGGTTTTCCGGCAGCGGGGATCAGGATGTGGCTCAGATTCAGCTCGGTGCTGGCATCGTTCTGGTTGCCCACTTGCTTCGCCAGCGTTTCAACTTCCTGCGGCAGCACGGTGACGCGACGGCGAACTTCGCTGTTGCGCACTTCGGAAATGATCATCTCTTTGCGGATCTGGGGTACGGTAGGTGCTGAAATTCACCCCGTCGTAAGCCGGGCGGCTGCGCATCTGATCCATCGTCATATTGTTTTGTTTCGCAATATCGGCGATGGCGGCGTCAAGCTGTTCGTCAGTCACTTTGACGCCCATTTTCGTGCCCATCTGCAGAATGATTTGATCCATGATCAGGCGTTCAAGGATCTGATGGCGCAGTGTGGCGTCATCAGGTAACTGCTGACCTGCCTGTCCTGCGTTAGCCTTCACGGATTGCATCAAACCATCAACGTCACTTTCGAGCACCACGCCGTTATTCACGACAGCAGCGACTTTATCTACAACCTGAGGCGCAGCAAAACTGGTATTCGCAACCATAGCGATACCGAGAAGCAGCGTTTTCCAGTTCTTCATACCTTTTCCATTTCAATTAACCGCAATGCGGATTACGTTGCAAATCAAACAGATCACATCGAGCTACGGTACGGCAGGATGTTTGAACGCAGCATTTGTTGCGTACCCAAACCGTAGTTGGAACTCCAAGCCGCGCAGCTCAATGTTGAAACCGATGGCGTTGTCATACTTGCTTTGGTCATTTTGCCAGCCGTTAATTTTGCGTTCATAGCCAACGCGAATGGCATAACAGCAGGAGTTATACTGTAAACCTAACATCTGATCGGCCGGTTTACGGGTATTGGTATCGAAGTAGTAAGCGCCGACGACAGACCAACGATCTACAATCGGCCAGCTTGCCACCGCACCTACCTGCGAAATCCCATTTTTATACTGCTCTGCAGTGGCATAGTTCGGCAGTGTCGCCACCGGATATACTCCGGGCTGGCGTAGCGATAGCTCAGTTGCATCATACGGTCTTCATCACGACGGTATTCCAGCGACGTGCTGCTGTTCGCGATGTTGTTCAGGCGAGTGTCATATTGCACCCCGCCGCGCAGACCCCAGCGATCGGAGATGCGCCAGTACGTGTCTCCCGCCCACACCAGCGAACCCGTTTTGTTGTCTTTCTCCCAGTTAATGTTGTCATCACCGGTACGGGACTCGGTGAAATAGTAGATTTGACCAACAGAAACGTTAAAACGTTCAACTGCCGCATCATCATAAATGCGGGATGTGACGCCGGTAGTGACCTCGGGTTCGCGGATGCGATACGGTCGAGGCCGCCGTAAGTACGGTCGCGGAACAGACCGCTATAGTCGGATTGCAGCAGCGTCGAGTCGTAGTTGTTGATATGGCTCTGATCGCGATACGGAACGTAGAGATACTGGGCGCGCGGCTCCAGCGTTTGAGTATAGCCTTCCGCCCAGTTCATATCGCGTTCGAAAACCAGTTTGCCGTCCATTTTGAACTGCGGCATAACGCGGTTTACAGAACTTTTATAGTCTGTTCCGTTTTCTTCGTTATAGGTATCCAGATTGCTCTGCTGGTAGTGGGTAGCCAGCATTTTGACTTCGGTATTCAGGCTGCTCCACTCATTCGATACCGGCAGGCTTAATGTCGGTTCCGGTGAACACGCGTCGCTTCCAGGACGGTCGGAGTTGGTGCTGACGAAGTTAACGGCCCTCGGCCATAAACATGGGCATCGAATGGCCCCAGATCGTTGTGGTACCAGTTCACATCCAATTGCGGCTGTGCGGAATAGGCGTCGCTGTTACTGCGGTTAAAGACTGGAACTGTTTGGTGGGAAACCGTGGCGTCAAAGTTTTTCCACCGCGTAGCCGACGCTGAACTTCTGCGTGGCGTAACCGTCGGTGCTGGAACCGTATTTGGACGAGAAGTCGTTAAAATAGCTGGCATCGCTGACTTTGGTGTAGTCAACGTTAAAACGCCACACCTGATCCATTACCCCGGCATGTTGCCAGTAGAATAACCAGCGATGGCGATCGCCTTCGGTAGGGTACTCATCCTCGGTACACTTTATCTGACGGCAGGTAGTCAAATTCGATCAGACCTGAACCGGCTTGCGTCAGATAACGGAATTCGTTTTGCCACTGTACGCCGCCGCGTTTATGCATATAGTGCGGGGTAAGGGTGGCATCGAAGTTCGGCGCAATGTTCCAGTAGTACGGCAGATAAAACTCGAAGGAGTTGTTGGTGCTGTACTTGGCGTTCGGGATCAGGAAACCTGAACGGCGTTTATCGCCGACCGGCAATTGCAGATAAGGGCTGTAGAACACCGGAACCGGCCCCAGCTTAAAGCGCGCATTCCAGATTTCAGCGACCTGTTCTTCGCGGTCATGGATGACTTCGGTACCCACTACGCTCCGGTGCATTGGAACCCGGCAGACAGGAGGTAAAAGAACCATTATCCAGAATGGTGTAGCGGTTTTCCCCGCGCTGTTTCATCAGGTCGGCGGTGCCGCGCCCCTGACGTCCCACCATCTGGTAGTCGCCTTCCCAGACGTTAGTATCTTTCGTATTCAAATTTGACCCGGTGCTTTAGGACCTTTCAGGATGACTGGTTGTCGTCATAGTGCACATTACCCAGTGCATCCACTGTGCGTACCGGATCCGCCTGACCTTCCGCCTGCTGTTGATGAAGCTGAACTTCATCCGCCTGTAAGCGGCTATTACCCTGATTCACATCCACATTGCCGCTGAAAACGGCATTGTCCGGGTAGTTGCCCTTCGCATCATCAGCGTTGATGGTCACCGGTAAGTTGTTGGTATCGCCCTGCACCAGTGGGCGGTTGTAGCTGGGAACGCCAAGCATACATTGCGAGGCAAGATCGGCTGCCAACCCCTGCTGGCTATAGAGAGCAGAGCCAATCATGGTGGCCGGAGGGTGGGGATACGTTTTTCATACGTTGTATTTGTTGTTCCGTCATCTGTGGCTTTACGCTGGCAAACGGTCAGAGACTAACTTACTCACCTTTGCAACGCTAGTGTTAATCCTGCCCGCGTTCGAGCGGGTCAGAGAAGACTGTGCCTGTGCACGGCATAGAATGACGGGTATGATAAAGCAAATTTTAGCCGACGGCATGACGATTTGGGGGAGTATATGCAGTATTGGGGAAAAGTGGTTGGTGTGGTCATTGCCCTTTTCGTGGGCGGCGGCTTTTGGGGGCGCGATTCTGGGACTCCTTATCGGGCATATGTTTGATAAAGCTCGCAGCCGGAAAATGGCGTGGTTTGCCAATCAACGTGAACGTCAGTCGCTCTTTTGCCACTACCTTTGAAGTGATGGGGCATCTGACCAAATCGAAAGGCCGTGTCACCGAAGCTGACATCCGAGGGTTGCCAGCCTGTTTATGGATCGGATGAACCTGCATGGCGAGTCACGCACGGCGGCGCAGCACGCTTTTCGCGTCGGCAAAACGGATAATTACCCGCTGCGGGACAAGATGCGGCAGTTCCGCAGCATCTGTTTCGGGCGCTTTGATTTGATTAGGATGTTTCTGGAAATTCAAATCCAGTGCCGCCTTCGCCGATGGCTCGTTGCACCCCAGCGAACGGGAAGTGCTGTACGTGATCGCTGAGGAACTTGGCATCTCGCGCATGCAGTTCGACCAGTTCCTGCGCATGATGCAGGGTGGGGCGCAGTTTGGCGGCGGTTACCATCATCAGCAACAGCAGGCGGGCGGCGGTTGGCAGCAGGCGCAGCGCGGGCCTACGCTGGAAGATGCCTGTAACGTGCTGGGGGTTAAAGCGTCCGATGACGCCACCACCATCAAGCGTGCTTACCGTAAGTTGATGGGCGAGCACCATCCGGACAAACTGGTGGCGAAAGGCTTACCGCCGGAGATGATGGAGATGGCGAAGCAAAAGCGCAGGAAATACAGAAAGCTTACGAGCTTATCCGCGAGCAGAAGGGCTTCCGGTATCAGAGATCCCCCCGACCGTCAGGCCGGGGGGAAGGTTCAGAAATCGACCGGGGCTTTAAAGGTCATGCTGTTGCCGAACGCCGGGTGGGTGATGGTCAGTGTTTCTGCATGCAGCAGCAAACGCGGCGCCATCGCTAGCGCTTCCGGTGGGGCGTAAAAACGATCGCCAAGGATAGGGTGCCCCAGCGCCAGCATATGCACACGCAACTGATGTGAACGACCGGTAATCGGCTTCCAGACGCACGCGCGTGCCGTTCCATCCTCATCCGCACTCAGTACTTCATATTCAGTCTGCGCCGCTTTGCCGGTTTCATAACACACTTTCTGTTTCGGGCGATTTGGCCAGTCGCAAATCAGCGGCAGATCCACCAGACCTTCAGCGTTTTCCGGATGGCCCCAGACACGCGCCAGATACTGTTTTTTCGGCTCGCGTTCGCGGAACTGACGTTTTAACTCACGCTCTGCGGCTTTGGTGAGCGCCACCACAATCACACCGCTGGTCGCCATATCCAGGGCGATGCACGGATTCAGCCTGCGGGAAGTCGCGCTGAATACGCGTCATCACGCTGTCTTTATGCTCGTCCAGACGCTCCCGGGACCGACAACAAGCCGCTGGGCTTGTTGACGACCATAATATGCTCATCCTGATAGAGGATGACCAGCCAGGCTCTTGCGGCGGATTGTAGGGCTCCATCATCATGGTCGGCTCCGTTACTGATGCGTCACAACGATTAATCGCAGCGCATCCGGTGTGCGCCATCCCGCTTGCGACAGGCTTTCCATAACCTGCTGGCGGTTGCTTTCAATGGCAGCCAGTTCGTCATCGCGAATGTTCGGGTTGACCGCTTTCAGCGCTTCCAGGGCGTGAAAGCTCCGCAGACAATTTCTCGTCGGCTTCACTGCGGGCCGCGTCGATCAGCTCACGCGCGGCGACTTCCACCTGCGCTTCACCTTTTGCAGGATGGTATGCACGTCCTGCTGTACAGCGTTGATCAGTTTGCTGGCCGTATGGCGGTTAACCGCGCTGAGTTGACGGTTAAAGCTTTCGAATTCCACCTGCGCCGCCAAAGTTAGTGCCGTTTTGTCCACCAGCAGGCGGATAGGCGTTGGCGGCAGGAAGCGGTTAAGCTGCAACTGCTTCGGCGCTTGCGCTTCCACAACATAAATCAGTTCCAGTAACAGCGTACCGACCGGCAGAGCTTTGTTTTTCAACAGCGACAGGGTGCTGCTACCGGTATCGCCTGAGAGGATCAGATCCAGACCGTTGCGGATAAGCGGGTGCTCCCGGTGTAATAAACTGCGCATCTTCGCGCGAGAGAGCGACATCACGCTCAAACGTGATGGTGCAGCCATCTTCCGGCAGACCCGGGAAATCCGGCACCAGCATATGGTCCGACGGCGTCAGGACGATCATGTTTTCACCGCGATCGTCCTGATTGATGCCGATGATATCGAACAGGTTCATCGCAAAGCTTATCAGCGCGGTGTCATCGTCTTGTTCGGCGATGCTCTCCGCCAGCGCCTGTGCTTTTTCGCCGCCGTTAGAGTTGATCTCCAGCAGGCGGTCGCGGCCCTGTTCCAACTGGGCTTTCAACGTATCGTGCTGCTCGCGGCAGGATTTGATCAGCTCTTCAAAGCCGTCGGTATTCTCCGGTGCTGCGAGGTAATTAATGAGCTGACCGTGCACGCTATCATAGATGGCGCGGCCAGTCGGGCAGGTGTGCTCAAACGCATCCAACCCTTCGTGATACCAGCGCACCAGCACGGACTGTGCGGTTTTTCCAGATAAGGAACGTGGATCTGAATGTCATGCGCCTGACCAATACGATCCAGACGCCCAATACGCTGCTCCAGCAGATCCGGGTTAAATGGCAGATCGAACATCACGAGATGGCTGGCAAACTGGAAGTTACGGCCTTCCGATCCGATTTCGGAACAGAGCAGAACCTGTGCGCCGCTGTCTTCTTCACCAAAGCGCTGCGCGGTCGCGTTCGATAATGGACATCCCTTCATGGAACACCGCCGCACGGATGCCTTCGCGTTCACGCAGAACCTGCTCCAGTTGCAGGGCGGTGGCCGCTTTGGCGCAGATCACCAGCACTTTCTGCGAGCGGTGACTGGTTAAATAACCCATCAGCCATTCGACGCGCGGATCGAAGTTCCACCCGGTGCACCGCTATCGCCTTCAAATTCCTGATAAATCTGCTCCGGGTAGAGCATATCGCGAGCGCGCTCTTCCTGACTTTTACGCGCCCCCATAATGCCGGAGACCTTAATGGCAGTCTGGTACTGCGTTGGCAACGGCAGTTTCACCGTGTGCAGTTCGCGTTTCGGGAAACCTTTTACGCCATTACGGGTGTTACGGAACAGCACACGGCTGGTGCCATGGCGATCCATCAACATGGTGATCAATTCCTCGGCGGGCGGCTGCCGCACCGTCACGATCGCTGTTGGCGGTTTGCAGTAGCGGCTCGATATCCTGTTCGCCAATCAGATCGCCCAACGTATTGAGTTCATCATTATTCAGGTGATTACCTGCCAGCAGCAGCGCGACGGCATCGGCGACCGGGCGGTAATTTTTTGCTCTTCAACAAACTGGGCAAAGTCATGAAAACGGTTTGGATCCAGCAAACGCAGACGCGCGAAGTGGCTTTCCATCCCCAGCTGTTCCGGCGTGGCGGTCAGCAGCAGGATGCCCGGTACGCGTTCAGCCAGTTGCTCAATCGCCAGATATTCACGGCCCGGCTCGTTTTCGCTCCACACACCAGATGGTGGGCTTCGTCGACCACTAACAGGTCCCACTCGGCATCGCACAGATGCTCCGAGGCGCTGTTTGTTGCGGCGTACGAAATCCAGCGAGCAGATCACCAGTTGTTCAGTTTCAAACGGGTTGTCCGCATCGTGCTGCGCTTCGGCGTAACGCTCATCGTCAAACAGTGAGAAACGCAGGTTAAAGCGGCGCAGCATTTCCACCAGCCACTGATGTTGCAGGGTTTCCGGCACCACGATCAACACGCGCTCAGCCGCACCGGAGAGCAACTGTTGATGCAGGATCATCCCGGCTTCGATGGTTTTCCCAAGACCCACTTCATCCGCCAGCAGCACGCGCGGCGCATGGCGGCGGCCAACGTCGTGGGCGATATGTAACTGATGTGGGATCAGGTTGGTACGCTGACCACGCAGGCCGCTCCACGGCATGCGGTACTGTTCACTTTGGTATTTACGGGCGCGAAAACGTAAAGCAAAACGATCCATGCGATCGACTTGCCCGGCAAACAGGCGATCCTGCGGTTTGCTAAACACCAGTTTACTGTCGAGCAGCACTTCGCGCAGGGTGATGTTGTTCTCTTGCGTATCCGAGGCGGGTACCGGTGTAGGCGAGCAGACCGTTTTCTTCCTTTACGTCTTCAACCGTGAGCTGCCAGCCTTCGTGACTGGTTACCGTATCGCCGGGGTTAAACATCACGCGGGTAACCGGCGAGTCGCTGCGCGCATACAAACGGTTCTCACCCGTGGCAGGGAACAGCAGAGTAACCGTGCGCGCATCCATTGCGACGACCGTACCAAGTCCGAGTTCGCTTTCCGTGTCGCTAATCCAGCGTTGACCAAGTGTAAAGGGCATAAATGAACTCTATATCTCAAATTTCAGGCAATAGTTCGTCACCGCCTTAGGGCAGGCGGGCATAAATTTGGGGGCCGGGGAACAGGAAGGGCGCTATGGTACTGGATGACACCACGTTCGTATAGACTGAATTGTGTGGCTTTAAAATAATCCCAGTTGCCCTGTCAGTAGTGTAGCAAAATCATCGTCAATGAAAGGGAGAATTCCTTCCGCAACCGGCTGAAGTTGTTTACTCAGATAGTGATCGTAATCCAGTGGCGAATGCTGGTAGTCCACTGGCTCAGGGCCGCTGGTGGTCCAGACATAGTGGATAGTGCCGCGGTTCTGATACTGCGCAGGGCGGCCGCGTTTACGGTTTTCTTCATCCGCCAGCTGGCAGCGCGAACGTGCGGCGGTACATTGCGTTCATAATCCTTCCAGCGCTCTGCGCAGGCGTTTGCGATAGACCAGTTGCTCATCCAGTTCACCGGCCATCAGGCTGGCGATGGTTTCGCGTACATAATCCTGATAGGGCTCATTACGAAAAATGCGCAGGTAAAGGCTTTGCTGGAACTGTTGCGCCAGCGGCGTCCAGTCGGTGCGCACGGTTTCCAGCCCTTTAAACACCATGCGCTGGTTGTCCCCTTCCTGAATCAACCCGGCGTAACGCTTTTTACTGCCCAGTTCTGTGCCGCGAATCGTTGGCATTAAAAAACGGCAAAAGTGGGTTTCAAACTCCAGCTCCAGCGCACTCTCCAGCCCCTGTGCCCGCAGATGCGCAGACCACCACGCGTTTACCTGTTCGACCAGCGCGTTGCCAATACGCGCTGCCTCTTCCTCGCTGTGCGGTTTTTGAGCCAGACAAAGGTCGAGTCCGTGTCGCCATAAATCACGTCATAGCCCTGCTCTTCGATCAGCGCTTTGGTCTGGCGCATGATCTCATGGCCGCGCATGGTGATCGACGAAGCCGGGGCGAGGATCGAAGAAGCGGCAGGCGCTGGTGCCGAGTACGCCGTAAAAGGCATTCATAATGATCTTCAGCGCTTGCGAGCGGCTTGTTACCCTGCCGCTTGGCGTCGTCCCGCCCGTGCCAGATTTGCCCGACGATCTCCGGCAGGCAGTGTTTCTCTCGCGAGAACCGGGCGCCAAGAAAGCCCTCTGTGCTGTGCGCGTTATCCGGCTGCGCCATTCCTTCGACCAGCCGACAGGATCAATCAGAAAAGTGCGGATAATCGAGGGGTACAGGCTCTTATAGTCAAGCACCAGCACCGAGTCATACAGCCCGGGCCGGGAATCCATCACATAGCCGCCGGGACTGGCCTGCGGCGGCACCTCGCCGGATTCGGCGCCACAAAGCCCGCGCGGTGCATACGGGGAAAATAGAGGTGGCTAAACGCGGCGACTGAACCGCCATGCCGGTCAACCGGTAAGCCATTGACTGTCGCACGTTCCAGCAGGAATGGCATGATCTCGGTTTTATGGAAAATGCGTGTGACCAGCTCGCAATCTTTCAGGTTATAAGTGGCGAGCGCCGGTTTGTCTTCGGCAAAGCGACGATCGATTTCGTCCATCCGATCCCACGGATTATCAATGGCTTTCCCCTCACCGAGCAGCTCCCGCGACACGGCTTCCAGTGAGAAAGACGAGAAATTCCAGAAGGCGGACTTCAGCGCTTCAATGCCGTCGATAATCAACCGGCCGGTGGCTTGTGCAAAGAAGACGCCATTTTTAAAGCCGTGCTCTCGCCACTCCAGCTCGCTGCCCTGACGGCCAAGCGTCAACGGAACGCGATAACGTTCAGCGCTATTTTGCAGGACCCGCAGATCGAACTGCACCGAGGTTCCAGCCGATGATCACATCCGGATCGTGTTGAGCAAACCGGGGCGTTGAGTTTTTCCAGCAATTGCGGGCGACTGGCGACATACTCCAGATCGAAATCCACCTCCTGCGGGTTGCCGTTCTCTGGTCCGAGCATATACACCGTGCGCTGCCCGCAGCCTTCAAGGCCGATACAATAAAGCTCGCCGTGGCGGCTGGTTTCGATATCCAGCGAGACCCATTTCAGCGGCGGGCGGTAGTGCGGGTTGGGTTTTAGGCGTGCATTGACCAGCGCCGTTCCCTGACTCTCGCCATCGGCCCACACCGGTGCGGTGATAAAGCGTTCCATCAGAAAGCGTTCAGGCGGGCGCACATCGGCTTCATACACGGTGATGCCGCCTTCGCGCAGCGCTTTTTCGATACGCATAAGCTGGCGATGACCGCGGCAGTAGAGGCCGTAAACCGGTTGACGGTGGAAATCCGTCAGGCTCAGGGGTGTTAAACGCCAGTGGCTTTCACTGCGCAGCAGGAGTTTGGCTTTTCCACATGGGCGGCGGGAATAAACGCGACCGATTCCTGCGGCGGCAAGACCACGCGCAGCGGGCCGCTGTTGGTCGCCAGCCAGAACTCCACCTCGGTGCCGCCGGGGGTATCCCGCCAGTGTCGGGTTAATAAAAAGCCTTCTCGCGCTTGCGCCACAGCGTTCTCTCATAAAACAAAACCAGGCAAGATTATAGGTTCGGTGTGATAAGCTGTGGTTTTATACAGTTATTGCCCGTAATAGGCTTTGGCGCCATGTTTGCGCAGATAGTGCTTATCCAGCAGGGTTTGCTGCATCGGCGGCAGGCGCGGTTCGAGCTGGCGGCAGAAAATGCCCATATAGGCCACTTCTTCCAGCACGATGGCGTTATGCACTGCATCGTCGGCATTTTTTCCCCCACGCAAACGGTCCATGGGAATGCACCAGCACACCGGGCATTTGCGCCGGATCGATACCTTTTCTTTCAAAGGTTTCGACGATCACATTGCCGGTTTCCCACTCGTACTCGCCGTTAATCTCTTCATCGGTCATCTTGCGCGTGCAGGGGATTTCACCATAGAAGTAGTCAGCATGCGTGGTGCCGGTCGCCGGGATCGACTGACCCGCCTGCGACCAGATGGTGGCATGCCGTGAATGGGTGTGCACAATGCCGCCAATCGTCGGAAAAGCACTGGTACAGCAAGCGGTGGGTGGGCGTGTCCGATGACGGCTTTTTCTGCCCTCGACCACTTCCCCGGTGGCGATATCGACCACCACCATATCGTTGGCAGTCATCACGCTGTAATCAACGCCAGAGGTTTAATCACCAGTACGCCTTTGTCGCGATCGACGGCGCTGACGTTGCCCCAGTCAGGGTGACCCGGGGTTATGTTTTGGCAGCGCCGGGTTGGCTTCCAGCACCTGACGTTTGAGATCTTCGAGCATACTCCTCTCCTGAAAACGTTGCCGGACAGCGCTGCGCGTATCCGGCCTGCGGGGTTTGTCGGCCCGGTGAATGAAGCGTCACCGGGCGTAAGCGCGAAGGTTTAACGTTTTGAACCGTAATAAACTTCGTTCCAGCGCAGGGCATCTTTAAATGCCGGCAGGCGGGTGTCGTTATCGATGACGGTCAGCTCAACATCTTGCAGCTCGCTGAACTGGCGCATATCGTCGAGGGTCAGGGCCTGACTAAAGACGGTATGGTGCGCGCCACCTGCAAGGATCCAGCTTCCGATGCGGTAGGCAGATCCGGCTGCGCTTTCCACAATGCGTTAGCGACCGGCAGTTTCGGCAGATCATGCGGAGTTTTCACCGCATCCACGCAGTTCACCAACAGGCGGAAACGATCCCCCAGATCGATCAGGCTGGCGTTAATCGCCGGGCCGGTTTGGGTAGAGAAGATCAAACGTGCCGGATCGGCTTTGCCGCCAATGCCAAGGTGTTGCACATCGAGGATCGGTTTTTCATGCGTGGCGATGCTTGGGCAGACTTCCAGCATGTGGGAGCCCAGCACCATGTCATTACCGTTTTCGAAGTGATAGGTGTAATCCTCCATAAAGGAGGTGCCGCCCGCCAGCCCGCCGGACATCACTTTCATGATGCGCAGCAGCGCAGCGGTCTTCCAGTCGCCCTCGCCGGCAAAACCATAACCTTGTTGCATCAGGCGCTGTACCGCCCGGGCAACTGTTTCAGGCCATGCAAATCTTCAAAGGTGGTGGTAAAGGCGTGGAAGCCACCCTCTTCAAGGAAGCGTTTCATACCCAGTTCAATACGGGCGGCATCAAAGACATTCTGACGTTTATCGCCATGAACCTGCGCCGCCGGGGTCAGGCGGTAGCTGCCTTCGTACTCATCCACCAACGCGTTAACATCGCCATCGCTGACGGCGTTGACCACCTGCACCAAATCGCCCACGCCCCGGTGCATTGACCGAGAAGCCGAACTTGATTTGCGCCGCGACTTTATCGCCGTCGGTCACCGCCACTTCGCGCATGTTATCGCCGAAACGCACCACTTTCAGATGACGGGTGTCCTGTTTGGAAACCGCCTGACGCATCCACGCGCCGATGCGCGTATGGGCGTGTTTGTCCTGCCAGTGGCCGGTCACAACGCTGTGTTGCAGACGCATACGCGCACCAATAAAGCCGAATTCGCGGCCGCCGTGCGCTGTCTGGTTAAGGTTCATAAAGTCCATATCAATGCTGTCCCACGGCAGGGGAAGCGTTGAACTGGGTGTGGAATTGCAACAGCGGTTTGTTGAGGATAGTCAGGCCGTTGATCCACATTTTGGCCGGAGAGAAGGTGTGCAGCCACACCACCATCCCGGCGCATTTGTCGTCGTAGTTGGCGTCACGGCAAATGGCGGTGATCCTCATCAGGCGAGGTTCCCAGCGGTTTCAGCACCAACTTACAGGGTAATTTCGCTTCGGCATTGAGGGCGTTGACCACCTGTTCGGCATGCTTCGTCACCTGTTTCAGGGCTTCCGGCCCGTACAGGTGCTGGCTGCCAATGACGAACCACACTTCATAATTGTCGAAAATAGTCATGATCTTGTCCTTAATGAGTTAAAGCGGCCTGCGAGACTGTCGCGGCTGAAGGGAGATAGTGCTGTTCGGCGCTCTTCGCCCACTGCTGATAGCGACGATAGAGCCGTTCAAACTGTTGCGCCTGCGGCGAAGGCTGCAGGAGTTTTTTTCGATGGCGCTGGCCATCTTCTGCTGCGCCGCCGGGATATCCGCATGGACTTCCGCCGCCACGGCAGCAAGATCGCCGCGCCCAGGGCGCAGCATTGCTCGGAGGCGACAACCTGAAGCGGACGGTTGAGCACGTCGCAGCAGGCCTGCATTACGCCGATGTTTTTGCGTGCAATGCCGCCCAACGCCATCACGTTGTCAACGGCGATCCCCTGTTCGGTAAAGCACTCCATAATGGCGCGTGCGCCAAAGGCGGTTGCGGCAATCAGGCCGCCAAACAGCGCAGGCGCATCGGTAGCCAGATTGAGGTCAGTGATGACGCCTTTCAGGCGTTGGTTGGCATTAGGCGTACGCCGACCGTTAAACCAGTCGAGCACCACCGGCAGATGTTCAAGAGACGGATTTTTCACCCATGCGTCAGTCAGTGCGGGCAGAAGCTGCTTCTGACTGGCTTTGATGTGCGTTTTCAGTTCCGGATGCTGCTGCGCCAGTTGTTCCAGCGGCCAGCCGAGGATGCGACCAAACCGGTGGCGTAGATATCGCCAAACGCGGATTGCCCGGCTTCCGAGGGCCAATAAACTGCGGAACCACGCTGCCGTCGACTTGACCGCAAATGCCTTTCACTGCGCGATCGCCCACGCTCTGTTTGTCGGCGATCAGAATGTCGCAGGTCGAGGTGCCAATTACTTTCACCAGCGTGTTCGGTTGCGCCCCTGCGCCAACGGCACCCATATGACAGTCGAACGCCCCGCCGGAGATCACCACGGATTCGGAAAGCCCGAGGCGTTGCGCCCATTCGGCGGTCAGTGTGCCGACCGGTAAGTCTGCGGTATAGGTTTCGCGAAACAGCGGCCAGTCCAGATGTTTATTGATCATCGGATCCAGTGCGTCGAAGAACGATGCCGGAGGCAGACCGCCCCAGCTTTCATGCCACAAGGATTTATGCCCGGCGCTGCAGCGGCCGCGACGAATGGCTTCCGGACGCGTGGTGCCGGAGAGCAGGGCGGGAACCCAGTCGCAGAGCTCAATCCACGATGCTGCCGCACCGGGCGACGGCGCTGTCGGCGCGGGTAACATGCAGGATTTTTGCCCAGAACCACTCACTGGAGTAAATACCGCCAATATAACGGGAGTAGTCCGTGCTACCCGGCGTGTGGCACAAGCGGGTGATCGCTTCTGCTTCTTCAACGGCGGTGTGATCTTTCCACAACACAAACATGGCGTTCGGGTTGTCGGCGAATTCGGGTCGCAGCGCCAGCACTCGACCTTCAGCATCAATCGGCGCCGGTGTTGAGCCGGTACTGTCCACACCAATGCCCTTGATCTCCGCTCGCTGAGCATCGCTTAATTCCGCCAGCACTGTTTTGAGCGCGGCTTCCATTGACTCAATGTAATCCCGTGGGTGGTGACGGAACTGGTTATGCGGTGCGTCGCAATAGCGCCCTTCCTGCCAGCGCGGATACCATTCCACACTGGTGGCGAGCTCCGCCCCGGATGTGCAGTCTACCGCCAGCGCACGTACTGAATCGCTGCCGAAATCGAGGCCAATTGTGATTGCCATTGTGTTGCTCCATAAGAATAACCGTTAGGAAAAACATAGTGAGCGGCGGCAAAAACCGTCAGGCAGGATCCGCTAATCTTATGGACTAAATTGCTATGGCATCGCAAAGTGTGACGCCGTGCAAAATTCGATGTGGACATTTCTGCCACCTTTATAGACACTTTCGTTATCCCTTTTAACCCTGCGTGAGGGCGTCAAAAGGCGTAATCGCTTTTGTCTGGCGGGATTAAGTCATCACCGGGTTTGCGCCATTTGTCCGCAGATGGCAGAGAAGTGAAGGGATTATCAATATGGACAATTGGTTTCTTTGCCGAGCACGGGAGTATTGCGTTTATGGCTGAATCACAAAATGATCCACTGCTGCCACCGGCTACTCGTTTAATGCGCATTTGGTGGCGGGTTTGACGCCCATAGAGGCGGACGGTTATCTCGATTTTTTATCGATCGTCCGCTGGGGATGAAAGGCTTTATCCTGAACCTCACCGTGCGCGGTGAAGGGATTGTGAAAAATCACGGTAAACAGTTTATCTGCCGTCCGGGGGATATTCTGCTCTTTCCGCCGGGAAATTCACCATTATGGTCGCCATCCGGATGCCTCCGAATGGTATCACCAGTGGGTTTACTTCCGTCCGCGCGCCTACTGGCACGAGTGGTTAAGCTGGCCGACGCTGTTTGCACAAACCGGTTTTTACCGCCCGGATGAGGCGAATATGGCGCGTTTTCGCGAGCTTTTCGCGCAAATTATCGATGCCGGGCAAAGTGCCGGACGCTATGCCGAACATCTTGCGATCAACCTGCTGGAACAACTGCTGTTGCGCAGGATGGAAGCGATCAACGAATCGTTGCATCCGCCGCTGGATAACCGCGTGCGCGATGCCTGCCAGTACATTAGCGATCATCTGGCGGATAACCATTTTGATATCGCTGGCGTTGCGCAGCATGTCTGCCTGTCGCCTTCGCGGCTTTCGCATCTGTTTCGCCAGCAGCTCGGGGTGAGTGTGCTGAGCTGGCGCGAGGATCAGCGCATCAGTCAGGCCAAATTGCTGCTCAGCACTACGCGCATGCCGATTGCCAGCGTCGGGCGCAATGTCGGGTTTGACGATCAGCTCTACTTTTCCCGGGTGTTTAAAAATGCACCGGAGCCAGCCCGAGTGAATTTCGTGCAGGATGTGAATAATTCGTAAAGATTGGCAATGGTTGGTTCTGAAAAGGATATAGCCTGTAAAATTTTCAGATAATTGAAGGCTTGACGCTCGCGGCTCCCCCTCCGGAGAATCCGGCCTTCATTGCTGAACAGGACAGGTTATGGAAGCACTGCTGGAACATTTTATTACCCAATCCGCCACTTACTCTCTGGCGGCGATTGCGCTGGTGGCGTTTTTTCGAGTCGCTGGCGCTGGTCGGGCTGATCCTGCCCGGCACGGTAATGATGGCGGCGCTGGGCGCGCTGATTGGCAACGGCGAAGTCAATTTCTGGCAGGCATGGTTAGCGGGCATTATCGGTTGTCTGCTGGGCGACTGGATCTCGTACTGGCTGGGCTGGCGTTTCAAAGCCCCGTTGCACCGCTGGTCGTTTATGAAAAGAACAAAGCGCTGCTGGATAAAACCGAACATGCACTGCATCAGCACAGCCTGTTCACCATTCTGGTGGGGCGTTTTGTCGGGCCGACGCGCCCGCTGGTGCCGATGGTGGCAGGGATGCTGGATCTGCCGGTCAGTAAATTCCTGCCGCCGAACATTCTCGGTTGCCTGCTGTGGCCTCCTTTTACTTCCTGCCCGGCATTCTGGCGGGGGCGGCAATTGATATTCCTGCGGATATGCAAAGCGGCAATTTCAAATGGTTGCTGCTGCTGGCGGCGCTGCTGCTGTGGCTGGCGTTCTGGCTGTGCTGGCGTCTGTGGCGCTCCGGGAAAGCCGGGATCGATCGTTTAACCACTTACCTGCCGCGCCAGCGTTTACTCTGGCTGGGGCCGGGGATGATGGGCGCAGCGGCGATCGCCGTTTTCACGCTGATGGAACACCCGCTGATGCCGGTTTACCTCAACATTTTGGGCAGAAGTGATCCGCGGTTACTGACCGCGAATGCCCAGCAACGCAGACACCGCCGGTTTGCCGCTCAGCAGGTCGGTGGTCTTCCCATCCCAGACGATACGCCCATCGGCGATAACCAGCGAACGCTCAGCAATGCGCGCAGCGTCCTCAACGCTGTGCGAGACCATCAGCAGCGTTAATTGCTGACGTCGGCATACGTCCTGCACGGGGCCAGCATCTCCTGGCGCAGCGCCGGATCGAGGGCGGAGAAGGGTTCATCCAACAGCAGCAGCGGTTGTTCGCGCAGGGCAACGGGCAAGCGCCACGCGCTGACGCTGGCCGCCAGAGAGCTGATCCGGCAGCCGATCCAGCAGCGTCT
Source organism: Enterobacter sp. EA-1 (assembly GCA_002886105.1). Lineage (GTDB taxonomy): Bacteria > Pseudomonadota > Gammaproteobacteria > Enterobacterales > Enterobacteriaceae. The sequence continues at coordinate 4,318,745 of CP025776.1, read as the reverse complement.
CAAGCCCCATTGTGGCGGCAATTGTGGCCAGTTTTTCCTGCTGATTGTGATTCAGTTTCAGCCCGGGGTTAAGCCCCAGACCGATGTTCTGGCGCACGGTCAGGTGGGTAAACAGGTTGTTTTCCTGAAACAGCATGGATACCGGGCGCTGTGATGGCGGTGTTGTCGTGTGTGTGACGCCCTCTATCATCAACGTGCCGCTGGCCGGGGTCAGAAACCCGGCAATCAGATTCAGTAGCGTACTTTTCCCTGCACCGCTGGGGCCGAGAACAGCAATGTGCTCTCCCCCGTTCGACGGAGAGCGTGAAGCGCATCGGCAGATGCTGGTAAAGCCGGTGACATCAATCAGTCTTAGCATGGCGGCCCGGAAGTTTTTCAATCACGGTGAATAATGCAAAACAGAGCAGCAGCAAAAGCAGTGCGGTGACGGCACCATCCCCGGCTGCGGTAAGCGCCGATTTGCTGATACAGATAAAACGGTAAGGTGCGAAAGTCGTCATTGCCAAACAGCGCCACAACGCCAAAATCGCCAATGGAGAGCACGCAGGCCAGCGCCTGCGCCAGCGGCGTTTCAGCGCGGGCAGCTCCACCACCCGCAGGCGCTGAAAACCCTGCATGCCCAGCGACTGGCACAGCACGCTGTAACGCGCCGTCAAATCACGCATTGGGTTTTCCAGCACTTTTAGCGCGTAAGGGATCGCCATCAGCGCGTTGGTGAAGATCACGATGCCATCGGCGGAGGTGGGCACGCCAATGCTGCTGTTGAACAGCAAAAGAAGCCGGTCGCCAGCACGATCCCCGGCATCGCCAGAATCAGCATTCCGCTCAACTCCATGGCTTGCCCGGCGATCCGCCGCTCACGCGCGCGGAGCTCGCGGCTGCTCCACAGCAACATCATGGTCAGCACAACACACAAAATCCCCGCCGCCAGCGCAATGCGCAGGGAAGTCCACACCGCCTGCCACAGTACCGGTTCAGACAGCACCCTGAGTAAGCTCAGGTTAACGCCATCGACGATCACCGCCAGTAACGGAGGGAGCAGCAGTAACAGCGCCGAGGACGATCAGTGTGCTATCGGCGATCCGGCTAAACAGCCGATCTTCCGGGTTACGCCAGCCCTCTGGATCTGATGGCTACCGACGGCAATCGCCTTGCTTAAACGCTGACTGAGCAGCACCGTGCCCGTGCAGCAGAGCATCTGGATCAGCGCCAGCATTGCGGCACGGGCGGGATCAAAGTCGAAACTTAATGCCTGATAGATAGCCAGCTCAATGGTGGTTGCCTGCGGCCCGCCGCCCAGCGACAGCACCGTGGCAAAACTGGCGAAACAGAGCATAAAAATCAGCGCGGCAACCGCCGGGATCTGGCGGCGCAGCCATGGCCACTCCACAAAGCGGAAGAAGGACCAGCCGCGCATGCCCAGTTGCGCCGCCAGCTGCCGCTGCTCACCGGGGATTTGCTCCAGCGACTGCAACAACAAACGCGACGCCATCGGCAGGTTAAAGAAAATATGGGCTAATAAAATGCCCTGCAAACCATACGGCGAGAAGGTCCATTCCAGCCCAAGCGCGCGTGGCAGAGTGCGGCAAGCCAGCCCTGACGACCATACACGCTGAGGATACCGAACACGGCGACCAGCACCGGCAGGATCAGCGTCATCGCGCACAGGCGCAGCAGTGCGAGTCGGCCGAGCGCCGTCGGTAGAGCGCGGGCAAGGAAAATCGCCGGGACGACCGAAAACAGGGCGGAGAGGAAGGCCTGCCAGAAGGAAAAACGCACCACATGCCACAAGTAGCTGTCCTGCAGGAACGCGGTGAGTCCGGTCGCCGGTGCGTTTTGCCAGAGTGCGAAAAATGCCGCCAGCGCCACCGCCACCATGAGGGTGGCGGCGGTGATGCTGGGGAGCAGCCAGCCTGCGATTAGCGGCTGACGGCGCGTTGCCATGCATTAATCCAGCCCGCGCGCTGTGCGGCGACATCCTGCGGGCTATATTCGAGGAGAGGTTTGTGGTTTCACCAGCGTTTCCCAAAACCGGCAGGCAGCGTGACATTGCTCACCGGATACATCCAGTTGCCAGTGGGAATGGTGTTCTGGAAAGAGGGCGAAACCATAAATTTGAGGAATTTCCCGGCCAGCTCAGGCTGTTTGCTGGCGGCGGTGCGTGCGGCGACTTCTACCTGTAAATAGTGGCCTTCGCTGAAATTCGCCGCGGCATAGTTATCTTTTTTCTCTTCGATCAGATGGTAAGCCGGCGAGGTGGTGTAGCTCAGCACCGAGGTCGCTTTCCCCCTTTCAAAAACAGACCGTAGGCTTCGCTCCAGCCTTTGGTGACGGTGACCGTTTTCGCCGCCAGCTTCTGCCAGGGCTTCAGGGCTTTGTCGCCATAGACTTTTGCATCCACAGCAGCAGACCCAGACCCGGCGTACTGGTGCGGGGATCTTCGTAAATGATGCGCCATTTTTGATCGCTTTCGACCAGCTCTTTCAGGCTTTTCGGCGGGTTTTTCAGCTTGTTTTTATCGTAAACAAAGGCGAACCAGCCATAGTCAAACGGGACAAATGTGTCGTTCTTCCAGCCGCCGGTACGCTGATCGCATCAGTGGCGACGCCGCTTTTGGCGAACAGATTTGTCTGCGTTGCGGCTTCCAGCAGGTTGTTATCCAGCCCCAGCACCACGTCGGCTTTGCTGTTTTTACCCTCCATGCGCAGGCGGTTAAGCAGCGAAACGCCATCTTCCAGCGTCACGAATTTCAGTTCGCAGTTACAGTCGGCTTCAAAGGCTTTTTTGACCGCAGGACCGGCCCCCACTCGGCGGCGAATGAGTCGTAGGTGTACACGGTCAGTACAGGTTTGGCAAAAACAGGTGCTGCGATCAGCAGCAGGAATGGCAATGATTTTTTAACACTTTGCACCTCAAAATGGGTGGCAAAGGATTTTGAGCAATAGCCTCAAATCCCTTCGCCGGCGTTATCCGGATCAGGTTCGACGGGTATTTTCTCAGCACACGCCATGGCGCAGCACCCCGTTGAGAACGCCGCTATTGTAATGATTTGGTAAAAAATGCGAAAGCCTTATGGATCCGGCGGCGCAAACCGGTGGCGGATTTAAAATCGAACCAGCCTAACGTGTTCATACGCAGGCCGCGCATGGAACGCTGGCCCTCGGATCATTAACCAGTGATGAATCAGCGGCACAATGGCTTTGCTGGCCAGCAGTTGCTGCGACCAGATGGCAAGATTCATTTCCCCTTTGCGCCACTGTGCGGCATCCGCCTGCCAGTCACGCTGAATACAGTGTTGTACCAGCGGGACCTCATACAGGTTAGCAAACACCGAGAAATCCAGCGGCAGGGTAAAGTTGGCGCTGTTGAGCCAGATATCGCTGGCGGCGTCGCCGCGGTGCCACTCCTCGTAATCCACTTCCTGTACGATCAGTTTCACGCCTTGCTGCGCCAGCAAGGTGCTCATGGTGCGGGAGAGCGCTTCGTGCTCATTATGCTCGCGATAAAACGTCAGGGTCAGGGTTTCCAGTCCGGCGGGCTTCTCTCCGCTGCCGGGGCGCGCATGGTGCCAGCGTGGCAGCAGGCCATACGCCGGGAACCAGTAACGTTGGTATTGTTCGTTGGCATGCCACAGCAAATTAGTCGGCGAGAGAATCTGACTGACCCATTCTCTGACTTCAGGGTTGGCGCCACGGCTGGAGCGGGCGTCGAACAGCAGGTAGTAGCAGCCCTCTTCGAGGCGGCTCTCCACGGCTTTTTCGCCGTCGGTCGGTCCCTCCAGTGTCAGGCCGCTGGTCGGTTCGTCGGCCGAGTCCGGTAATACCCAGACGTTGACCTCATCGATCAGGGCGCGAAAGCCGAAGTAATCGTCAAAAGCATGGATCTTTAGCTGGTTGCTGGTATTCCGCGTGACGGCGTAAGGACCGGTGCCAATCGGTTGACTGGCGAAATTACCCAGTGTGTTCCACTCACGCGGCAGGATCATCGACGGAACATAGCCCATTAACCGCGGGCAGCCAGTTATCCGGTTGCGTAAGATGAATATCCAGCGTCCACGGCGTGGGTGAGAGCACTTCGCGAATATGGGAATACAGCGGCAGCGACGTTGCGCGCTGGAGTGAGGCAATCACATCGCTCATGTCTAATTCACGGCCGTGGTGAAAGTGGATGCCGGGACGTAAATAAAAGCGCCAGTGCAGAGGCGATATTGACTTCCAGTGGTGGGCAATATCCGCTTCCAGTTCCCCGTTTTCCTCATTTATACGCGTCAGCGCACTGGAAGATTTGCCGCGCCATGTGGGTTTCGGAACGCCGCAAGGCTGTACCGGGCAGCAGGTTGCGCAGTGGCCGGTAATAGAGCACGCGCAGGATATGCCGACCGCTGCGAAAGCTGCGACCGAGATGAGAGACCAACATCTGGCGAACCGCGGTTTTATCCCCCACCAGTTGCACAAGCTGATCGATACGATCCTGCTCCAGCAGATCTTCGGCGCGCTGCTGTTGCAGCGCAAGGCCGGTATAGAGGAAGGTCAGGCGCGATCGCTTGCCGCGCCCGGCTTCGGCATCCCACGTTAGCCACCCGCGATCCTGCATGGTATTCAGCAGCGTACGCATGTGACGCCGCGAGCAACTGAGCAACTCCGCCAGCTCATTGAGCGTGGTTTCGGGATTTTCCATCGCAGCATTGCCACAGACGGATGAACTGTTGTTGCAGGCGACCGGACGACATAAAAGGGGAACTCCCCGGCAGAAACTCAGCAATTTATTAATCCCTATATTAAGCCAATAATTCTCCGTGATGAAAGCGAGGAGGTGATTATGAAAGGATCATCCACACGGCGGTTTTATCTGGACTATTTTCTCGCCACGCAGGATGCATGCTGGCTCGCCTGTCAGAGCGCAAGGTCGCGCCTGAAAATGCTGGAAGAATTGATGCAGTGGGACGTGACAACGCCGATCCGGAAAGGCTGATTCGCGGCCATCATGTGTGACTGAGTATTAGGTGCTAATCGCCTGCGCCAGCAAAATCTTTTGCTGGCTTTTTCATTTATTATTTCAACGCTTTTTTCGCCTTTGACAAGGAATTGCTCATGCTCTGGTTGATGACGATGGGACGCCGCCTGAACGGTGTGTACGTCGCTTTTATGATCGTCGCATTTATGATGGGAGTTGCCGGGGCTGTGCAGGCGCCGACGCTCAGTCTGTTTCTAAGCCGTGAAGTGGGTGAGGAGCCATTCTGGGTTGGACTCTTTTATACCGTCAATGCGATCGCCGGGATCCCGGTGAGTCTCTGGCTGGCAAAACGCTCCGACAGCCGGGGGCGATCGCCGGAAATTGATCCTCTTTGCTGCCTGATGGCAGTGGGCAATGCATTGCTCTTCGCGTTTAACCGCCATTATCTGACATTAATTACCTGCGGCGTATTGCTGGCCTCACTGGCCAATACCGCCATGCCGCAACTTTTGCGCTGGCTCGTGAGTACGCAGACAGCTCCGCGCGGGAAGTGGTGATGTTCAGCTCGGTCATGCGTGCGCAACTTTCACTGGTCTCGGGTCATTGGCCCGCCGCTGGCGTTTATGCTGGCGTTGAATTACGGCTTTACCGCCATGTTCACCATTGCCGCCGGGCTGTTTGTGATTAGCACACCGGTGTTAATTGCTTTCTGGTTGCCCTCGGTCGCGCGTATTGCGCAGCCAGCCGATGTGGCGGTAACGCAGGTGGGGGGCTGGCGTGATAAGAACGTACGCATGCTGTTTATCGCCTCCACGCTGATGTGGACCTGCAACACCATGTACATCATTGATATGCCACTGTGGATAAGCCTTGAGCTTGGTCTGCCGGACAAGCTGGCCGGGGATCCTGATGGGGACGGCTGCAGGGCTGGAGATCCCGGCGATGATCCTCGGCCGGTTATGTGGTCAAACGCGTGGGCAAGCGGCGCATGATGGTGACTGCGGTCTCGGCGGGCGTACTGTTCTATGTGGGGTTAATGTTCTTTCATAGCCAGACGGCATTGCTGGTCTTGCAGCTGTTTAACGCGGTGTTTATTGGCATTGTTGCCGGGATTGGTATGTTGTGGTTTCAGGATCTGATGCCTCGGGCGCGCAGGCTCGGCAACGACGTTGTTCACCAACAGCATCTCTACCGAGCGCCATCCCCGGCGGGCGTTATCCAGGCGCGCTGGCGCAAAGTTTTGGTCATGGCTCGGTGTATGCAGGGATTGCCGCGATTTCAGTGATGGCGCTGCTGCTGACCAGTCAGGTGAAAGATGTGTGAGTAGCTGGCAGGCCTGTGTATCCCGCAAACCGCCATCCGGCCATACACCGGATGGCGTTTCATTCTAGCCCATAAAGGCAGGCTGTTTGTTTTCGTATGCGGCGATGGCGTCTTCGTGCTGCAACGTCAGACCGATGCTGTCCAGACCGTTCAGCATGCAGTGGCGACGGAAGGCGTCAAGCGTGAAGCTGTAAGACTTGTCGCCTGCTTTTACCACCTGCGCTTCCGAGTCAACCTCAAACGTAATGCCCGGGTTGCTTTGCACCAGTTTGAATAATGTATCCACCTCTTCATCGCTCAGCGTAACCGGCAGCAACTGGTTGTTGAAGCTATTGCCATAGAAGATGTCGGCAAAGCTCGGGGCGATAACGACCTTAAAACCGTAGTCGGTCAGCGCCCACGGTGCGTGTTCACGCGAGGAGCCGCAACCAAAGTTTTCGCGCGCCAGTAAAATCGATGCGCCTTTGTATTGCGGAAAATTCAGCACGAACTCCGGGTTCGGCTGCTGGCCCTGATCATCGAGAAAACGCCAGTCGTTGAACAGATGCGCACCAAATCCCGTGCGCGTGACCTTCTGCAAAAACTGCTTCGGGATAATAGCGTCGGTGTCGACGTTAGCGGCATCCAGCGGAACAACCAGTGCCGGTATGTTGGGTAAATTTCTCTGCCATGGTGGTCTCCTTATTGCTGCAGGCTGCGAATATCAGCGAAATGGCCGGTGACAGCTGCGGCAGCAGCCATGGCCGGGCTGACCAGTGCGTGCGTCCGCCGCGGCCCGGCGGCCTTCAAAGTTACGGTTACTGGTGGATGCGCAACGCTCGCCGGGGGTTCAGGCGGTCATTGTTCATCGCCGCACATAGAGCAGCCCGGCAAACGCCATTCAAAACCGGCTTCGATAAAGATCTTATCCAGTGCCTTCTGCTTCCGCCTGCGCTTTCACCGGGCCGGGGACAACCAGAGCCTGAACGCCCGGTGCGACTTTGCGCCCTTTGGCGATTTCTGCCGCCGCCCGCAAATCTTCAATGCGTGAGTTGGTGCAGGAGCCGATAAAGACTTTATCGATCGCCACGTCGGTCAGCGGAACGCCGGGTTTGAGGCCCATATAGGCCAGCGCTTTTTCTGCGGAGGCGCGCTCTACCGGATCGGCAAAGGAGGCCGGATCGGGGGATCGTGTCGGTCACGGAGATAACCTGACCCGGGTTGGTGCCCCGAGGTCACTTGCGGCGCAATCTCTTCCGCCTGCAGCGTCACCACGGTGTCGAAGACCGCACCTTCGTCGGTCTTCAGGGTTTTCCAGTACGCGACGGCGTCGTCAAAATCTTTGCCCTTCGGCGCGTGCAAACGGCCCTTCACATAGTTGAACGTGGTTTCATCCGGTGCGACCAGACCTGCTTTTGCGCCCATCTCAATGGCCATGTTGCACAGCGTCATCCGGCCTTCCATGCTCAGAGCGCGTATCGCCTCGCCGCAGAACTCCACCACATGCCCGGTACCGCCTGCGCTGCCGGTTTTACCGATAATCGCCAGCACGATATCTTTGGCTGTGATCCCCGGTGCGGCTTTGCCTTTCACTTCGATTTTCATGGTCTTCGCGCGGCCCTGTTTCAGGGTTTGCGTTGCCAGTACGTGTTCAACTTCAGACGTCCCGATGCCGAAGGCCAGCGCGCCAAACGCGCCGTGCGTTGCGGTATGAGAGTCGCCACACACAATGGTCATGCCTCGGCAGGGTAATGCCCTGTTCCGGCCCCATCACGTGGACGATGCCCTGATAAGGATGGTTCAGGTCATACAGTTCAACACCGAACTCGTTACAGTTTTTGATCAGCTCCTGCATCTGAATGCGCGCCATCTCGCCGGAGGCGTTGATGTCTTTGGTCTGCGTGGAGACGTTGTGATCCATGGTGGCAAAGGTTTTACCCGGCTGACGAACCGGGCGGTGGTGCGCACGCAGGCCATCAAAGCCTGCGGCGACGTCACTTCATGCACCAGATGCCTGTCGATATACAACAGCGGGGTTTCATTTGGCGCTTCATAGACCACGTGGGCGTCAAACAGTTTTTCATACAAGCTCTTGGCCATGATCATACCCCCTTCAGCGACATAGCGGGCGATGATGTCGCCCATCTCATCGGTACTAACGGCGGCAGCGCCGCGGGCTAAATCGCCAGTGCGTACGCCTTCTTCTAAAGCACGGTTGATGGCGCTTTCGATAGCGGAAGCAGCATCGTCAGCGTCCGGTGGCTGTAGCGCAGTAACAACGCCAGCGACAGGATCTGCGCAATCGGGTTAGCAATATTTTTACCGGCGATATCCGGCGCTGAGCCGCCAGCCGGTTCATACAGACCAAACCCTTGCTCGTTCAGACTAGCCGAAGGCAGCATACCCATGGAGCCCGTGATCATGGCGCATTCATCAGACAGAATGTCGCCAAACAGGTTTGAACACAGCAGCACATCGAACTGGGACGGATCTTTAATCAACTGCATGGTGGCGTTGTCGATATACATATGAGCCAGTTCAACATCCGGGTATTCCGGTGCGATGTCATTGACGATTTCACGCCATAACAACGAGGTCTGCAGGACGTTGGCTTTGTCGATAGAGTGCACTTTTTACGGCGCTTACGTGCCGATTCAAAGGCGATACGTGCGATGCGTTCGATCTCAAAACGGTGATACACCTCGGTATCAAACGCTTTCTCGTGCTGACCTGTCCCTCGCGCCCTTTTGGCTGACCGAAGTAGATACCACCGGTTAATTCACGCACGCACAGAATATCGAAGCCATTTGCTGCGATGTCTTCGCGCAGCGGGCAAAATGCTTCCAGACCACAGGTACAGCTGGCCGGACGCAGGTTGCTGAACAATTTAAAGTGCTTACGCAACGGCAGCAGCGCGCCGCGCTCCGGTTGCTGTGCCGGGGGCAAATTTTCCCATTTCGGACCGCCAACGGAGCCAAACAGAATGGCATCAGCCTGCTCGCAGCCTTCAACCGTTGCCTGTGGCAGCGGGTTACCGTGGCGGTCAATCGCGATGCCGCCAACGTCATAATGGCTGGTGGTAATGTGCATGCCAAAACGGCTACGCACGGCTTCCAGTACTTTCAGGGCTTGCGCCATGACTTCCGGGCCAATGCCATCGCCCGGCAACACAGCAATATGGTAATTCTTCGACATCACACGGTTTCCTTGTTGTTCTCTTTGTTCTGAGCTTTGCGTTGCAATTCTTGTTCAACTTCGGCAGCGCGCCAGATGCTGTTCAGCACGTGCACCATGGCCTTGGCGGAGGATTCGACAATGTCGGTCGCCAGACCGACGCCATGGAAACGACGGCCGTTATAGTTCACCACGATATCCACCGGCCCAGCGCGTCTTTGCCGTGGCCTTTGGCGCTCAAGCCGTATTTCACCAGTTCAATGTCGTATTCGGTGACACGGTTAATGGCCTGATAGATAGCATCGACCGGACCGTTGCCGTTGGCGGCTTCCGTTTTGATTTCGTCTCCACAGGCCAGTTTCACCGAGGCGGTGGCGATATCGTTGGAACCCGACTGCACGTTGAAATAGTCCAGACGGAAATGTTCTGGCTCTTCCTGCTGCTTGTTAATGAACGCCAGAGCTTCCAAATCGTAATCAAAGACTGGCCCTTTTATCCGCCAGTTTCAGGAAGGCGTCGTACAGGTTATCCAGAGGTTGTAATCGGCTTCTTTGTAGCCCATCTCTTCCATGCGGTGTTTAACTGCCGCGCGACCTGAACGGGAGGTCAGGTTCAGCTGTACCGGTTCAGACCGATGGATTCCGGGGTCATGATTTCGTAGTTTTCACGGTTTTTCAGCACGCCATCCCGGTGAATACCGGAGGAGTGGGCGAAAGCGCCGGTGCCGACAATCGCTTTGTTCGCCGGGATCGGCATGTTGCAGATTTGACTGACCGTCTGGCTGGTGCGCCAGATTTCATTGTGATTAATGCGGGTGTGCACATTCATAATGTCTTTGCGCACTTTAATCGCCATGATCACTTCTTCCAGTGAACAGTTACCGGCACGTTCGCCGATACCGTTCATTGCGCCTTCAACTGGCGTGCGCCCGCATGCACTGCAGCGATGGCGTTGCCTACGGCTAAACCTAAGTCATCATGGGTGTGAACGGAGATAATCGCTTTATCAATATTCGGCACGTGCTCATACAGGCCGGAAATGATGTTGGCGAACTCAAAAGGCATGGTGTAACCGACGGTGTCCGGAATATTGATGGTTTTTGCCCTGCGTTGATCGCGGCTTCCACAACGCGCGCCAGATCGGCAATCGGCGTGCGGCCCGCGTCTTCACAGGAGAACTCAACATCGTCGGTATAATTGCGTGCGCGTTTTACCCATGTAGATTGCACGTTCGATCACTTCATCCAGCGTGCTGCGCAACTTAGTGGCAATATGCATGGGCGAGGTGGCGATAAACGTGTGAATACGAAATGCTTCTGCCACTTTTAACGATTCTGCTGCGACGTCGATATCTTTTCCACGCAGCGGGCGAGGGGCGCAAACCCGGCTATTTTTCACCCCGGCGCGCAATGGTCTGTACTGATTCAAAATCACCTCGGGGACGAAACCGGGAAACCGACTTCCATCACATCGACACCCATACGTTCCAGCGCCGGGCAATTTGCAGCTTCTCTTTCACGCTCAGGCTTGCCTGTAACGCCTGTTCACCATCGCGTAATGTGGTATCGAAAATAACGACTTGCTGGCTCATGGTTTAGGTCCTTTTTTTCTCTTAGGTCGCCTCGCTACGAGCATAAAACCCCGCGCCAAGGCGCGGGTTCTTAGTCTTAAACTGGAAGACGATTCAACTCTGAATGTCGCCCACCGGTCTACCGCGCACGAGAGATGCGTTTAGTAGTAGTAGACCAGCGAAACCGACGTTGCGAATCATGAATCATGCTCCAGATGAATGCGATATGCTTTTAGTGGTACTGGATACGCCGGGCAATGTCAACCCTTGTCCCTGAAAATGGCTCGCAGCAGGTTCGGAATTATTTTGTTGTCGGTTAGTCAATTATTCTGCGTGTAAAAGAAAAGCAAAATTACTGGTTGTATGTTAACGCCAGTTTTATTGTCATTATCGGATTGACATAATCCACAGAGCCGCAGATATAGGACTTCCCGAGATGAAAGGGTGGCGTGCGACATAATATTGGTTTAACTTAAATAACCATCAATAAAATTACTATTATTTATTGTGTGTAAAATATAGACTTATTGAGTTTTTTTTTGAGGGGTGGCTACGGGATATCGATAATTCAGACGTATTAACTTTGTTTCGGTATATGTAATGCTGTTGTTGCTTTTTTTATTTTTTTCTACGGTTTGTTATCGGGCTTTATATAATCCTAATTTACCGTAGCTCACTTCTAATAATGCTATATGCATGATAAATCATCTTCCTGAATATTATTATTATACAAGCGAAGGAGATTATCATGACGACAGCATGCAGCACTCCGGGGAAAGTCGTTGATAACCATAGTATTAATGAGGTCGGAAAGCCACAATTACGTTCCGTGGACCTGGAATTTACTCACCGTATTTGATGCGGTCATGCAAGAACAAAACATCACCCGCGCGGCGCATTCGCTCGGTATGTCACAGCCAGCGGTCAGTAATGCCGTTGCACGGCTTAAGTTAATGTTTAATGACGAGCTTTTGTTCGTTATGGACGGGGGATCCAGCCTACTACGCGCGCATTTCAGCTTTTGGCTCTATTCGTCAGGCGTTGCAATTAGTGCAAAATGAGTTACCCGGTTCCGGTTTTGAACCGGTGACCAGCGAACGCGTGTTTAATCTTTGTGTCTGCAGCCCGCTTGATAATTTTTTAACATCGATAATTTACAACAATGTTGAAAAACTCGCCCCACATATTCATTTGGTGTTTAAATCTGCGCTTAATCACAATACTGAACATCAATTGCGTTACCAGGAAGTTGAGTTTGTGGTCGGCTACGACGAATTCCGTCGCCCGGAGTTTTCCTGTGTACCGCTTTTTAAAGATGACATGGTGCTGGTTGTCAGTAAAAGCATCCGCGAATTGATGCGCTCATCACAGAGGCGGACGTTTTTAATGAGCAGCACGCGGTCGTTTCCTGGAACGCTATGCTTCCTTTAGCCAGCCCTCGGGTACGACACGCCCGATAAGCAAAGCCGCATTGCCTATCAAGGGATGGCGCTGACCAGCGTGTTAAACGTGATTTCACAAACCCACCGGTGGCCATTGCGCCGCGTTGGTTGGTGGATGAATTTGCTGCGAGTCTGGAGTTACAGGCGCTTCCTCTGCCTTTGCGGCTGAAAAGCCGAACGTGCTATCTCCTCATGGCATGAGGGCGGCAGGGCGTGACAAAGGTCACCAGTGGATGGAAGAGGTGTTGGTCTCTGTCTGCCGTCGCTAACACGTTATCAATAAACCGGGGCGCTTCAAACGCCCTGGTTTATTCTGCATTGATTTTCACTGCCAGTATTTTGTCCTGATTTTCGTCTGTAGTGGCGTCGGCGCTCGCGATAAAAATGCATGAATTACTGAACATGCTGCGGTTCGGATGATGAATGGTCATCGTCTTTGCTTATTACAGAGGTTTCCACCAATTCTGGTTTGTGGACTTCGTTTTTCCTCTTTTCCGGCGGGTGGACGGCGGCGGTTTGCCTCATTGCCTGCCAGATTTTGAGCGGTTATGGTAACTGCCATTCATAATCAGAAGGCAGGGACTTCCTGTTCTGTACAGTGCGACAGTGCGGAAATGATTTTCGCTGTCAATCGACAAACGAAAGCCCTCGGAGGCAAACCATGGAGATGTTGTCTGGAGCCGAGATGGTCGTCCGATCGCTTATCGATCAAGGCGTCAAGAAGGTGTTCGGTTATCCCGGAGGCGCGGTCCTCGATATCTACGATGCCCTGCATACTGTAGGCGGTATTGAACATGTGTTAGTACGCCATGAACAGGCCGCGGTGCACATGGCTGACGGGCTGGCGCGAGCAACGGGTGAAGTCGGTGTGGTGCTGGTGACTTCCGGTCCGGGGGCGACAAACGCCATCACCGGCATTGCCACGGCGTATATGGATTCGATTCCGCTGGTGGTGCTTTCCGGGCAGGTGGCGACCTCTTTAATTGGCTATGACGCTTTCCGAGTGCGACATGGTGGGGATTTCCCGCCCGGTGGTGAAGCACAGTTTCTGGTTAAGCAAACCGAAGATATTCCCGGCGTATTAAAGAAAGCGTTCTGGCTGGCGGCCAGCGGGCGGCCGCGGCCGGTGGTGGTCGATCTGCCGAAAGACATCATGAATCCGGCTAACAAGCTGCCTTATGTCTGGCCGGAGTCGGTCAGCATGCGTTCCTATAACCCCACTACACAGGGGCACAAAGGGCAAATCAAACGTGCCCTGCAAACGCTGAGCGCAGCCAAAAAAGCCGGTTATCTATGTTGGTGGTGGCGCGATTAATTCCGCCTGTGAAATTCAACTGCGCCAGCTTGCGGAAAAGCTCAATTTACCGGTGGTATCGTCTTTGATGGGGCTGGGCGCTTTCCCGGCGTCGCACCGTCAGGCGCTTGGCATGCTGGGTATGCACGGCACCTATGAAGCTAATATGACCATGCACAACGCCGATGTCATTTTTGCGGTAGGCGTGCGTTTTGACGATCGCACCACTAATAACCCGGGCAAAATACTGTCCGGAAGCCACGGTGCTGCATATCGATATCGATCCGACGTCTATCTCTAAAACGGTGCAGGCGGATGTGCCTATCGTGGGCGATGCGCGGCTGGTGCTGGAGCAAATGCTGGAGCTGCTGGAACAAGAGGCGTATCCGCAATCGCCAGATGATATCCGCGACTGGTGGCTGCGCATCGATCAATGGCGTGCGCGACAGTGCCTGAAATATGACACGCAAAGTGAGAGCATCAAACCGCAGGCGGTGATCGAAACCATCTGGCGTTTAACCCATGGCGATGCGTATGTCACGTCCGATGTTGGGCAACACCAAATGTTTGCGGCGCTCTATTATCGTTTTGATAAGCCACGACGCTGGATCAACTCCGGTGGGTTGGGCACCATGGGCTTTGGTTTGCCTGCGGCGCTTGGCGTAAAAATGGCTTTCCCGGATGAGATGGTCATCTGTGTCACCGGGGATGGCAGTATCCAGATGAATATTCAGGAGCTTTCTACGGCGCTGCAATATGAGTTGCCGGTGCTGGTGCTGAATCTGAACAACCGTTATCTGGGGATGGTGAAGCAGTGGCAGGATATGATCTATTCCGGTCGCCATTCGCAATCTTACATGCAGTCGCTACCGGATTTTGCCCGCCCTGGCGGAAGCGTATGGTCACGTAGGTATCAATATTACGCGTCCGGAAGAGCTGGAGCAGAAGCTCGCGCAAGCGCTGGAGCAGGTGAAAAATAATCGCACCGGTATTTGTTGATGTTACCGTTGACGGTAGTGAACACGTTTATCCGATGCAGATCCGCGGTGGCGGCATGGATGAGATGTGGTTAAGCAAAACGGAGAGGACCTGATTATGCGGCGGATACTGTCTGTCTTACTGGAAAATGAGTCAGGTGCGTTATCGCGCGTGATTGGTCTGTTCTCACAGCGTGGCTATAACATTGAAAGCCTGACGGTTGCGCCCACGGACGATCCTACATTGTCGCGCATGACGATCCAGACCGTCGGCGATCAGAAAGTGCTGGAACAAATTGAAAAGCAACTGCATAAACTGGTCGATGTCCTGCGTGTGAATGAGCTGGGGCAGGGGGCTTACGTTGAGCGTGAGATCATGCTGGTGAAGGTCCAGCCAGCGGCTATGGGCGCGAAGAAGTGAAACGCAATGCGGAGATCTTTCGCGGCCAGATCATTGATGTTACGCCTTCTATTTATACGGTTCAGCTTGCCGGCACCAGCGATAAGCTGGACGCATTTTTAGCGACCATTCGTGACGTGGCTAAAATCGTTGAAGTTGCCCGCTCCGGTGTCGTAGGGTTGTCACGCGGTGATAAAATCATGCGCTAAGCGTGATTAGCCTGCAGTATCTGAAGGCCTGACATCTGGTGTCGGGCCTTTTTTTTGCGAAATCAGATGGAACCAGAGACGAAAGCGGTTGCCGCAGTGCCTATTCTGCGCTTAGATGTTATGGAAATTAGCCTATATCCCTAAAAAGGTTATGGAGTGCATTATTTTAAGGGGCAATTGTGAAACTGGATGAAATCGCCCGGCTAGCCGGCGTCTCACGAACCACGGCAAGCTACGTCATCAATGGTAAGGCGAAGCAATATCGTGTCAGCGACAAAACCGTTGAAAAAGTCATGGCTGTCGTTCGTGAGCATAACTACCACCCGAATGCGGTAGCGGCTGGGTTGCGAGCAGGACGTACTCGCTCTATTGGGCTGGTTATCCCCGATCTCGAAAACACGAGTTACACGCGTATTGCTAACTATCTGGAACGGCAGGCGCGTCAGCGCGGTTATCAGTTGCTGATTGCTTGTTCAGAAGATCAACCAGATAACGAAATGCGCTGTATTGAACATCTCCTGCAGCGCCGGGTGGATGCCATCATCGTCTCCACTTCGTTGCCGCCGGAGCATCCGTTCTATCAGCGCTGGGCAAATGACTCCTTCCCGATTGTCGCACTGGATCGCGCGCTGGATCGTGAACACTTCACCAGCGTTGTCGGTGCCGATCAGGACGATTCAGAAATGCTGGCGGCGGAACTGCGCAAATTCCCGGCTGAACGTGTGCTGTACATGGGGGCGCTGCCGGAGCTCTCGGTAAGTTTCCTGCGTGAGCAAGGGTTCCGCACCGCACCGGAAAGACGATCCGCGCGAGGTGCAGTATCTCTATGCCAATAGCTACGAGCGAGAAGCCGCTGCTCAGCTGTTCGAAAAATGGCTGGAAACAAACCCAATGCCGCAGGCGCTGTTTATCACTTCGTTTGCATTATTGCAGGGTGTGCTGGACGTGACCTTGCGCCGCGACGGTAAACTGCCGTCTGATTTGGCCATTGCGACGTTTGGCGATCACGAACTGCTAGATTTCTTGCAATGCCCGGTGTTGGCTGTTGCGCAGCGTCATCGTGATGTGGCAGAGCGTGTGCTGGAAATCGTGCTGGCAAGCCTCGACGAGCCGCGTAAACCGAAAGCGGGTCTGAGCCGTATCCGCCGCAATCTCTACCGCCGCGGGATATTAAGTCGCGTTTAACCACCGGCATTAAAGGCAGCGGCAGCTGCCTTTTTGTTTTTGCCTCTGTCTTTAATCAATTTATTGCACTTTATCCACCTAAGATAAATCCTTATTTTTTTATCAGGTGGTTTTTTTATTTATTCAGGTTGTTTCTTTAAATCCAATTTTTATGAGTTATTGAGAAGTAACTGAACATGATTTCTGTATTAAATTGTTACATCTGAAAAATGGGCGCAATTGCCGAATTAACAACCATTTCTGGCATGGGGGTTTTGTCATCGCTCATCCGCCGCCGCGCTAAGTGCAGCCTGACGTAACTGGCACTGTTCAGGGGCGTCAATATGTCTTAAAATGCCGCCCGCGTCGCAAACTGACACTTTATATTTCGCGCGCAGAAATTGAATGGTTTTAAACGCCGGTGCGCATATTCTGTTTTTTTCTTGCAAATATTCATGACGTTAATTTGCCTCGTAAGCTGAGCAGTAATTCACCAACGCAGATATTCACTGCGAATAAGGGATCTTTTACTCTGGTTAGCCTTTGCGCTGGCTTGACAAGCTTTTCCTCCGCTCCGTAAACTCCCCTTGGTGGGATTTTGTGGGATAAAGTGGTGAAAAAAGATCACCCGGGGGTGAATCGGACATGTTCCGTGGCGCGACGTTAGTCAATCTCGACAGCAAAGGGCGGTTATCCGTTCCGACCCGTTATCGGGATTTGCTGCAGGAGAACGCTTCCGGTCAGATGGTGTGCACCATTGACATCCGTCACGCATGCCTGCTGCTTTACCCTCTGCCCGAATGGGAAATTATCGAGCAAAATTGTCGCGTCTGTCGAGCATGAATCCGCTCGAGCGGCGCGTACAACGTTTATTGCTGGGACACGCCAGCGAGTGCCAGATGGATAGCGCCGGGCGTTTATTGATCGCACCTGTTTTGCGGCAACACGCCGGGCTGACCAAAGAAGTGATGCTGGTCGGGCAGTTCAATAAATTTGAGCTGTGGGACGAAACGACCTCGGTATCAACAGGTCAAGGAAGATATCGACGCTGAGCAATCTGGTTCCGAAGCGCTTTCGGATCGATTGCAGGATTTGTCTCTGTAAAGATGATGGAAAATTTTAAACACACGACGGTGCTGCTGGATGAGGCCGTTAATGGCCTGAATATTCGTCCGGATGGCATTTACATCGATGGCACTTTTGGTCGCGGTGGTCACTCGCGCCTGATCCTCTCCCGTTTGGGAGCGGCAGGACGCTTGCTGGCGATCGATCGCGATCCGCAGGCGATTGCTGTAGCTCAAACCATTGATGATCCCCGCTTCTCCATCATTCATGGACCTTTCTCTGCGCTTGCTGATTATGTTAGCGAGCGTGAACTTGTTGGCAAGATCGACGGAATTCTTCTCGATCTTGGCGTTTCTTCCACCGCAACTTGACGATCCTGAACGCGGTTTCTCCTTTATGCGTGATGGGCCGCTGGATATGCGTATGGATCCTACGCGTGGCCAGTCCGCCGCCGAATGGCTGCAAACCGCTGAAGAAGCCGATATTGCCTCGGGTGTTGAAAACCTTTGGCGAAGAGCGTTTTGCCAAACGTATTGCCCGCGCCATTGTTGAGCGTAACCGCATTGACCCGATGACCCGCACGAAAGCGCTGGCGGAAGTGGTTGCGGCGGCTACGCCGGTGAAAGACAAGTTCAAACATCCCGCGACCCGTACCTTCCGTGCGGTGCGCGCATTTGGGTGAACAGTGAACTGGAGGAGATCGAGCAGGCGCTAAAAAACTCGCTCGGCGTGCTGGCCCCGGGAGGGCGGCTTTCGATTATCAGCTTCCATTCGCTGGAAGACCGGATTGTAAAACGCTTTATGCGTGAGCAAAGGCCCGCAGGTTCCTGCCGGGTTGCCGATGACCGAAGAGCAACTCAGGAAACTGGGTGGCCGTCAGTTGCGAGCATTAGGAAAGTTGATGCCGGGTGAAGAAGAAGTGGCTGAAAACCCACGTGCCCGTAGTTCAGTTCTGCGTATTGCAGAGAGGACGAACGCATGATCGGCAGAGTGACAGAGACCCTGAGCAAAATGAAGGGATCGTTAGGAGCAACGAGCGCCATGCTTTGCCCGGCGTGATCGGCGACGATCTTTTGCGATTTGGGAAACTGCCACTCTGTCTGTTCATTTGCATCATCATGACGGCGGTGACGGTGGTGACCACCTCACCACACGCGCTTATTAACCGCGCAGCGCGAGCAGATGGTTCTCGAACGCGATGCGCTGGATATCGAGTGGCGCAACCTGATCCCGGAAGAGAATGCGCTTGATCACAGCCGGGTTGAGCGGATCGCGACGGAAAAGCTGCAAATGCAGCATGTCGATCCTTCCCGGTGAAAATATCGTAGTACAGAAATAGTGACGAATAAGGAATCACGCGACGCATGAAAGCAGCGGCGAAGACGCTTAAACCGAAACGCCGGGAAGAACAGGCCAACTTTGTGAGTTGGCGTTTTGCGTTGCTTTGCGGTTGCATTTTACTGGCGCTGGGATTCCTGCTTTGCCGGGTCGCGTATTTGCAAATCGTCAACCCGGATATGCTGGTGCGTGAAGGGGACATGCGTTCCCTGCGCGTTCAGGAAGCTGCGACATCGCGCGGGATGATTACCGATCGTTCCGGTCGTCCGCTGGCGGTAAGTGTGCCAGTGAAAGCCATTTGGGCCGATCCGAAAGAATTGCATGATGCAGGCGGCGTTACGCTGGATAACCGCTGGAAAGCACTTTCCGACGCGCTGAACATGCCGCTCGATCAACTCGCTGCGCGCATTAATGCCAACCCCAAAATGCGTTTTATCTATCTGGCCCGCCGAGTCAACCCGGATCTGGGCGACTACATCAAAAACTCAAGCTTCCGGGCATCCACCTGCGAGAAGAGTCTCGCCGTTACTACCCGTCCGGGGAAGTGACTGCTCACCTCATTGGCTTTACCAACGTTGACAGCCGTGGGATTGAAGGGGTCGAGAAAAGTTTTGATAAGTGGCTCACCGGGCAACCCGGCGAGCGCGTTGTGCGTAAAGACCGCTATGGTCGCGTTATCGAAGATATTTCCTCAACGGACAGCCGTGCCGCGCATAACCTTGCGCTGAGCATCGATGAGCGCCTGCAGGCGCTGGTCTACCGTGAACTGGAATAACGCGGTGGCATTTAACAAGGCAGAGTCCGGTAGTGCGGTGTTGGTGGATGTGAACACCGGCGAAGTGCTGGCGATGGCGAACAGCCCCTCGTACAACCCGAATAACTTCACCGGTACGGCGCAGGATGCCATGCGTAACCGCGCTATCACCGACGTCTTCGAACCGGGCTCCACCGTTAAACCTATGGTGGTGATGACCGCGTTGCAGCGCGGCGTTGTAAACCCTAACACGGTGTTAAATACCGTGCCTTATCGTATTAACGGCCATGAAATCAAAGACGTGGCGCGCTACAGCGAGTTAACCCTCACCGGGGTGCTACAGAAGTCGAGTAACGTTGGTGTGTCAAAACTGGCGTTAGCGATGCCCTCCTCAGCGTTAGTAGATACTTACTCACGTTTTGGACTGGGAAAAACGACCAATTTGGGGATGGTCGGGGGAACGCAGTGGCTTATTTCCTCAAAAACAACGGTGGTCTGACATAGAGAGGGCCACCTTCTCTTTCGGCTACGGGCTAATGGTAACGCCGTTACAGTTAGCGCGTGTCTACGCAACGATTGGCAGCTATGGCATCTATCGCCCGCTGTCGATTACCAAAGTTGACCCCGCCCGTGCCGGGCGAACGTGTCTTGCCGAGCCCATCGTGCGTACCGTGGTGCACATGATGGAGAGCGTTGCGCTGCCGGGGGCGGCGGTGGGGGTGAAGGCAGCCATCAAAGGGTATCGCATCGCTATCAAGACCGGTACAGCCAAAAAGGTCGGTCCGGACGGTCGCTATATCAACAAATACATTGCTTACACCGCTGGCGTCGCGCCTGCCAGCCGCCCGCGCTTTGCGCTGGTGGTGGTCATTAACGATCCGCAAGCGGGTAAATACTACGGTGGCGCCGTGTCCGCGCCGGTCTTCGGTGCCATCATGGGCGGCGTTCTGCGCACCATGAACATTGAGCCGGATGCGCTGACCACGGGCGAGAAAAGTGAGTTTGTAATTAATCAAGGCGAGGGAACAGGTGGCAGATCGTAATTTGCGCGACCTTCTCGCTCCGTGGGTGCCAGTGCGCCGGAGCGAGCACTGCGGGAGATGACGCTCGACAGCCGTGTGGCTGCATCGGGCGATCTCTTTGTGGCGGTGGTCGGTCATCAGGCGGACGGGCGTCGTTATATCCCGCAGGCGATTGCGCAAGGTGTTGCTGCCATTATTGCTGAAGCGAAAGACGAAGCAAATGACGGTGAAATTCGTGAAATGCACGGCGTTCCGGTCATTTATCTCAGCCAGTTAAATGAGCGCCTTTCTGCGCTGGCGGGCCGTTTTTACGGTGAGCCTTCTGAACAATTACGCCTGATTGGCGTAACCGGCACCAACGGTAAAACCACCACCACGCAACTGCTGGCGCAATGGAGTCAGCTACTGGGCGAAACCAGCGCGGTGATGGGGACCGTGGGTAACGGTTTGTTGGGCAAAGTGAGCCCGACGGAAAACACCACCGGTTCAGCGGTGGATGTGCAGCATGTGATTGCCAGCCTCGCGAAGCAAGGGGCAACGCTTGCCGCGATGGAAGTCTCATCACACGGTTTGGTGCAGCATCGCGTTGCTGCTCTGAAATTTGTTGCCTCCGTGTTTACCAATTTAAGCCGCGATCACCTCGATTATCACGGGGATATGACGCAGTACGAAGCGGCGAAATGGCTGCTGTTTTCCTCGCACCACTATGGTCAGGCGATCGTCAACGCCGATGACGAAGTGGGGGCGCCGCTGGCTGGCGAATCTGCCGGATGCGGTCGCGGTATCGATGGAAGATCATATCAACCCGAACTGCCATGGCCGCTGGTTGAAAGCCGTGGCGCTGGATTATCACGACAGTGGCGCCACGATCCGCTTTGACTCCTCATGGGGTGAAGGCGAAATTGAAAGCCGTCTGATGGGGGCATTTAACGTCAGCAATCTGCTGCTGGCGCTGGCAACGCTGCTGGCGTTGGGCTATCCGCTTCATGACTTACTGAAAACCGCCTCCCAACTGCAGCCGGTTTGCGGGCGTATGGAAGTGTTCAGCGCACCGGGGGAAACCGACGGTTGTCGTTGATTATGCCCATACGCCGGATGCGCTGGAAAAAGCGCTGCAGGCGGCGCGTCTGCACTGTACCGGCAAACTGTGGTGCGTGTTTGGCTGTGGCGGCGATCGCGATAAAGGCAAACGTCCGCTGATGGGCGCCATTGCTGAACAATTCTCGGATGTGCCGGTGGTGACGGATGACAACCCGCGCACAGAAGAGCCGCGGGCGATTATCAATGACATTCTTGCCGGGATGCTGGACGCCGGTCGTGCCCATGTGGTGGAAGGCCGCGCAGAAGCGGTGACCAATACCATCATGCAGGCCAAAGAGAACGACGTGGTGTTGCTGGCTGGTAAGGGCCACGAAGATTACCAGATTGTCGGTACGCGCCGTCTTGATTATTCCGACCGCGTGACGGCCGCGCGTTTGCTGGGGGTGGTGGCATGATTAGCGTAACGCTTGGCCAACTCCACCGGCATTCTGCAGGGGAATTACACGGTCAGGATGTCACTGTTGATGCGGTAACCAGCGATACCCGCAAATTAACGCCGGGTTGCCTGTTCGTGGCGCTGAAAGGCGAACGTTTCGATGCTCATGACTTTGCTGATAAAGCCAAAGAGGGCGGTGCCGGCGCGCTGCTGGTCAGCCGGAAACTGGATACCGACCTGCCGCAATTGGTGGTGAAGGATACCCGACTGGCGTTTGGCGAACTGGCTGCATGGGTTCGTCAGCAGGTTCCGGCTCGCGTCGTTGCGCTGACAGGATCTTCCGGCAAGACCTCGGTAAAAGAGATGACCGCCGCCATCCTCAGCGAGAGCGGGAATACCCTCTATACCGCAGGTAACCTCAACAACGATATCGGCGTGCCGATGACGCTGTTGCGTTTGACCAAAGCGCATCAGTACGCGGTGATTGAACTGGGGGCTAACCATCAGGGCGAAATCGCCTCGACCGTGGGACTGACCCGTCCGGAAGCCGCGCTGGTGAATAACCGCGGCGGCGGCGCACTGGAAGGTTTTGGTTCGCTGGCGGGTGTAGCAAAGGCCAAAGGTGAAATCTACACCGGGCTGCCGGACAACGGCATCGCCATTATGAATGCCGATAACAATGACTGGCTGAACTGGCAGAGCATCATCGGCGATCGCAAAGTCTGGCGCTTCTCGCCGAATGCGGCGAACAGTGATTTTACCGCCACCAACATTCATGTGACCTCGCACGGTACAGAGTTCACGTTACAAACGCCGGGCGGCAGCATTGATGTCACGCTGCCGTTGCCGGGCCGTCACAATATTGCCAATGCGCTGGCGGCGACCGCGCTGGCGATGGCGGTTGGCACAAGCCCTCGGATGCTGTGAAGAAAGGTCTGGCGAATCTGAAAGCCGTACCGGCCGCCTGTTCCCGGTTCAGTTGAGCGAAAATCAGCTGTTGCTGGATGACACTTACAACGCCAACGTCGGGTCAATGACCGCTGCGGCGCATGTGCTGGCCGAAATGCCCGGCTACCGGGTGATGGTGGTGGGCGACATGGCTGAATTGGGCGATGAGAGCAAGGCCTGTCACATTCAGGTCGGTGAAGCGGCAAAAGCTGTCGGCATCGACAAGGTACTGAGTGTGGGAACATTGAGCCGGGCATTAAGTTCCGCCAGCGGCGTTGGCGAGCATTTCAACGATAAAGTAGCAGTGGTGGCGCGTTTAAAAACGCTGATTGCCGAACAACAAATTTTGACCATTTTGGTTAAAGGTTCACGTAGTTCCGCCATGGAAGAGGTGGTACGCGAATTACAGGAGAACGGGACATGTTAGTGTGGCTGGCCGAACATTTGGTCAAATATTATTCAGGCTTTAACGTCTTTTCTTATCTGACGTTTCGCGCCATTGTCAGCCTGCTGACCGCGCTCTTCATCCTCGTTGTGGATGGGGCCGCGCATGATTGCCCGCCTGCAAAAACTCTCTTTTGGCCGAGGTCGTACGTAACGATGGCCCGGAATCACACTTCAGCAAACGCGGTACCCCCCACGATGGGCGGCATCATGATCCTTACCGCCATCGTTGTTTCCCGTGCTGTTGTGGGCTTACCCGTCCAACCCGTACGTCTGGTGCGTGCTGGTTGTGTTGGTGGGCTACGGCGTAATTGGTTTTGTCGACGACTACCGCAAGGTGGTGCGTAAAGACACGAAAGGGCTTATCGCGCGCTGGAAATATTTCTGGATGTCAGTCATCGCACTGGGTGTGGCCTTTGCTTTGTACCTTGCGGGCAAAGATACCCCGGCGACCGAACTGGTGGTGCCGTTCTTTAAAGATGTTATGCCGCAACTGGGCTTGCTCTACATTGCTCTGGCCTACTTTGTGATTGTCGGCACCGGCAACGCGGTCAACCTGACCGATGGTCTGGATGGCACGGCGATTATGCCCACGGTATTTGTTGCCGGGGGTTTTGCGCTGGTGGCCCTGGGCGACCGGGAACATGAACTTTGCGAATTACCTGCATATTCCTTATCTGCGCCATGCCGGGGAACTGGTTATCGTCTGTACGGCGATTGTTGGCGCAGGGTTGGGTTTCTTGTGGTTTAACACCTACCCGGCTCCAGGTCTTTATGGGCGATGTGGGATCGCTGGCGCTGGGCGGCGCGCTGGGCATTATCGCTGTGCTGCTGCGCCGGGGAGTTCCTGCTGGTGATCATGGGTGGCGTATTTGTGGTGGGAAACACTGTCGGTCATTTTGCAGGTCGGTTCCTTCAAGCTGCGCGGACAGCGCATTTTCCGTATGGCGCCGATTCACCCATCACTATGAACTGAAAGGCTGGCCGGAGCCGCGCGTGATTGTGCGTTTCTGGATTATTTCGCTGATGCTGGTGCTGATTGGCCCTCGGCAACGCTGAAGGTACGTTAATCATGGTAGATTACCGGGGGTAAAAAGGTCGTCATTATCGGTTTAGGCCTGACAGGCCTTTCCTGCGTGGACTTTTTTCCTCGCGCGCGGTGTCACGCCGCGGGTGATGGATACGCGCGTTTCACCGCCGGGGCTGGATAAGCTGCCCGAAGAGGTGGAGCGCCATCTTGGTAGTCTTAACGATGACTGGCTGCTGGCGGCGGATCTGATCGTCGCAAGTCCGGGCATTGCGCTGGCTCACCCTTCTCTGAGCGCGGCGGCGGACGCCGGCATTGAGATCGTTGGCGATATCGAACTGTTCTGCCGCGAAGCGCAGGCGCCGGTGGTTGCTATTACCGGTTCCAATGGTAAAAGCACCGTAACGAAGCTTGTGGGCGAGATGGCCGAAGCGGGCGGCGTCAATGTCGGCGTCGGCGGCAATATTGGTCTGCCTGCGCTGATGCTGTTGGATGAAGCGCGTGAGCTGTATGTTCTTGAGTTGTCCAGCTTCCAGCTCGAAACCACGTCGAGTCTGCAGGCGGTGGCGGCAACCATTCTGAATGTGACGGAAGATCATATGGATCGTTATCCGTTTGGTCTGCAACAGTATCGTGCGGCGAAACTGCGTATCTACGAAAACGCGAAAGTGTGCGTGGTCAATGCTGATGATGCGCTTACCATGCCGGTTCGCGGCGCGGACGAGCGCTGTGTCAGCTTTGGCGTGGATGTGGGCGATTATCACCTGAACCGCCAACAGGGTGAAACCCGGGCTGCGGGTAAAAGGTGAAAAAGTGCTGAACGTAAAAGAGATGAAACTGAGCGGACAGCATAACTACACCAACGCGCTGGCTGCGCTGGCGCTGGCCGATGCCGTAGGTTTACCGCGCGCCAGCAGCCTGAAAGCGCTGACGACATTTACCGGTCTGGCGCATCGCTTCCAGTTGGCGCTGGATCATAACGGCGTGCGCTGGATCAACGATTCGAAAGCCACCAATGTGGGAAGCACCGAAGCCGCACTGAACGGTTTGCACGTTGACGGTACGCTGCATCTGCTGCTGGGCGGTGATGGTAAGTCAGCGGACTTCTCACCGTTGAAACGCTACCTGAGCGGCGACCGTGTTCGTTTGTACTGTTTTGGCCGTGATGGCGCTGAGCTTGCAGCTCTGCGTCCGGAAATTGCCGATCAAATGGAGACCATGGATCAGGCGATGCGCCTTATCGCTACACGTGTGCAACCGGGTGATATGGTGCTGTTGTCACCGGCGTGTGCCAGCCCGGATCAGTTTAAGAATTTCGAACAACGGGGCGATATCTTTACCCGTCTGGCGCAGGAGTTAGGTTGATGCGTTTAACTCTCCCCGCCCGAGAATGCCGCGCCTGCCGTGGATTTGGGGATCCCGGCGTGGCTGTTTGCGGCATTAAAAGGCTGGGTGATGGGCTCCAGAGAGAAAGATACCGACAGCCCTGGTGATGTATGACCGCACGCTGCTGTGGTTGACGCTGGGCGGCTATCGGTTTTGTGATGGTGACCTCGGCGTCAATGCCGGTGGGGCAACGTCTCACTAACGATCCTTTTTCTTTGCTAAACGCCATGCGTTGTATCTGTTCCTTGCGTTTTGCTCGGCGGTGATCACGTTGCGGTTACCGATGGAGTTCTGGCAGAAGTACAGCTCTGTCATGCTGATCGCTGCGATCATTATGCTGCTGGTGGTGCTGGTTGTGGGGAGCTCAATTAACGGGGCGTCGCGCTGGATTGACCTTGGTCTGATGCGTTTTCAGCCTGCGGAGTTCACCAAACTGTCGCTGTTCTGTTATCTGGCGAACTACCTCGTGCGTAAGGTCGACGAAGTGCGTAATAACCTGCGCGGCTTCCTCAAACCGATGGGGGTGATTCTGGTGCTGGCGGTATTACTGCTGGCGCAGCCGGACCCTCGGGTACCGTGGTGGTGCTGTTTATTACGACGCTGGCGATGTTGTTCCCCGGCGGGGGGCGAAGTTGTGGCAGTTTATCGCCATTATCGGTATGGGCATTTCGGCCGTTGTGCTGCTGATCCTCGCAGAACCATACCGTATCCGCCGCGTGACGTCGTTCTGGAACCCGTGGGAAGATCCATTTGGCAGTGGTTATCAGTTAACCCAGTCGTTGATGGCGTTTGGCCGCGGCGAACTGTGGGGGCAAGGGTTGGGTAATTCCATACAGAAACTGGAGTACTTGCCGGAAGCGCATACCGACTTCATCTTCTCCATTATCGGCGAAGAGCTCGGTTATATCGGTGTGGTGCTGGCGCTTTTAATGGTATTCTTCGTCGCTTTCCGCGCCATGTCCATCGGGCGTAAGGCGCTGGATATTGACCACCGCTTCTCAGGTTTTCTGGCTTGCTCTATTGGTATCTGGTTTAGCTTTCAGGCTCTGGTTAACGTAGGTGCGGCCGCAGGTATGCTGCCGACCAAAGGGTTGACGTTGCCGCTGATCAGCTACGGTGGCTCCAGCTTATTAATTATGTCGATGGCGATTACGCTGTTGCTGCGAATAGATTATGAAACGCGTCTGGAAAAAGCCCGAGGCGTTTACACGAGGTTTGCGATGAGTGGTCAACCGAAGCGGTTAATGGTGATGGCGGGCGGCACCGGCGGGCATGTATTCCCCGGTCTCGCGGTTGCGCACCATTTAATGGATCAGGGCTGGCAAGTGCGCTGGCTTGGAACCGCGGATCGCATGGAGGCCGATCTGCGCCTAAACATGGGATCGAGATCGACTTTATCCGTATCTCTGGCCTGCGTGGCAAAGGGATCAAGGCGCAGTTGCTGGCGCCGGTGCGCATTTTCAACGCGTCAGGCGCGCGCGATTATGCAGCGCTTTAAACCCGACGTAGTGCTGGGATGGGCGGCGTTTTGGTCCGGCGGTCCGGCGGCCTCGCTGGGGTGGTGCTGCATGAGCAAAACGGCATTGCCGGTTTGACCAACAAATGGCTGGCGAAAATTGCCACCAAAGTGATGCAGGCATTTCCGGCGCGTTCCCGAAAGCGGAAGTGGTGGGTAACCCGGTTCGCGTTGATGTGTTTGCGCTGCCGCTGCCGCAGCAGCGTTTACCGGGGCGCGATGGCCCGGTGCGTGTGCTGGTTGTCGGCGGCTCGCAAGGCGCACGCGTACTGAATCAGACCATGCCGCAGGTAGCGGCAAAACTGGGTGAGTCGGTCACCTTCTGGCATCAGAGCGGTAAAGGCGCACAGCAGGATGTTGAGCAGGCTTACGCCGCTGCGGGGGGCGCCTCAGCATAAAGTGACGGGATTTATTGACGATATGGCGCAAGCCTACGCGTGGCGGATGTGGTTTGCCGTCCCGGCGCGCTGACGGTCAGTGAGAATTGCCGCTGCCGGTTTACCGGCGTTGTTCGTGCCGTTCCAGCATAAGGACCGGCAGCAATACTGGAATGCGCTGCCGCTGGAAAAAAGCTGGTGCGGCGAAGATTCTGGAGCAACCGCAATTCACCGCTGACGCGGTGGCGGCGATCCTCGCGGGCTGGAACCGTGAAGCATTGATATGATGGATAGCGTGGCGGCTATTCCGGATGCCACCGAACGAGTGGCGCATGAAGTGAGCCCCCGGCAGCACAGGCCTAAATACTGGCGGCGCCTGTTGCGCCGCGCGAATTTGGAAGTAGTCGATGGCGTTTAGAGAATGAATACACAAGAACTGGCGAAACTGCGTTCAATCGTGCCCGAGATGCGTCGCGTCCGGCACATTCACTTCGTTGGCATTGGCGGTGCCGGCATGGGTGGTATTGCCGAAGTACTGGCCAACGAAGGCTATCAGATCAGCGGTTCCGATCTGGCCCCGAACCCGGTAACGCAACAGTTGACGTCGCTTGGCGCCACTATTTATTTCAATCACCGCCCGGAAAACGTGAGTGATGCCAGCGTTGTTGTGGTCTCCAGCGCTATTTCTGCCGATAACCCGGAGATTGTCGCGGCACATGAAGCGCGTATTCCGGTGATCCGCCGTGCGGAGATGCTGGCGGAGTTAATGCGTTTTCGTCATGGCATCGCGATTGCCGGTACGCACGGTAAAACCACCACTACGGCGATGGTGGCAAGTATTTACGCGGAAGCCGGACTGGATCCGACGTTCGTTAACGGTGGTCTGGTGAAAGCCGCCGGGTGCATGCGCGCGGGCACAGCCGTTATTTGATTGCCGAAGCAGACGAGAGCGATGCCTCTTTCCTGCATTTACAACCGATGGTGGCCATTGTCACCAATATCGAAGCCGACCATATGGATACCTACCATGGCGACTTTGAGAATTTGAAAACGACGTTTATCAACTTCCTGCATAACCTGCCGTTCTATGGCCGTGCAGTGATGTGCGTTGATGATCCGGTGATCCGTGAGCTGTTGCCGCGTGTGGGCCGTCAGACAACGACCTACGGTTTTTAGCGACGATGCGGACGTTCGCGTTGAGAATTATCGCCAGATTGGGCCGCAGGGGCACTTTACGCTGGTGCGCCGGGATAAACCGGAACTGCGTGTGATGCTGAATGCGCCGGGCCGTCATAACGCCCTGAATGCCGCTGCCGCCGCTGCGTGGCGACGAGGAGGGTATTGAAGATGAGGCCATTCTGCGTGCGCTGAAAGTTTCAGGACCGGGCGTCGTTTCGACTTCCTTGGTGAATTCCCGCTGGAAGGGTAAATGGCAAACCGGGTACTGCCATGCTGGTTGACGACTACGGTCATCACCCGACCGAAGTGGATGCCACCATTAAAGCAGCACGCGCGGGCTGGCCGGATAAAAAACTGGTGATGGTATTCCAGCCTCACCGTTATACCCGTACCCGCGATCTGTATGACGACTTTGCCAATGTACTGACGCAGGTCGATGCGCTGCTGATGCTGGAAGTGTATCCGGCGGGTGAAGCGGCGATCCCGGGCGCGGATAGCCGTTCGCTGTGCCGTACTATCCGTAGTCGCGGCAAGATCGATCCGATTCTGGCATCCGATCCAGCGTGCTGCGGCTATAGCTGGCGCCGGTGCTGACCGGTAATGATCTGATCCTGATTCAGGGTGCTGGCAACATCGGCAAAATCGCCCGTAGTCTGGCGGAGAGTAAACTGAAGCCACAGACCCCGGAGGAGAGCAATGGCTGAGAAAGTCGCTGTTCTGCTCGGTGGCACCTCCGCAGAGCGTGAGGTTTCGCTCAATTCCGGTGCTGCGGTGATTAGCGGCTTACGTGAAGGCGGTGTGGATGCGCATGGCGTTGATCCGCGCGATGTTGATGTCACTCGCCTGAAAGAGATGGGCTATAGCAAAGCGTTTATCGCGTTGCATGGTCGCGGCGGTGAAGACGGTACGCTGGTGGGGTTACTGACCGGCATGGCCTATACCGGTAGCGGCGATGGCATCGGCGATTTCGATGGATAAATTACGCAAGCTGCTGTGGCAAGGGGCGGGACTGCCAGTTGCGCCTTCTGTTGGCATCACGCGATGAGTTCGAAATAGGCCCTCGTGCGATGATATTCAACGCATTGACCAACTGGGGTTACCCGTTATTGTCAAGCCCAGCCGTGAAGGCTCCAGCGTTGGGATGTCGAAAGTCGACAACAGTAATGATCTGCACGCAGCATTAGCGCTTGCGTTTCAACATGATGATGACGTTCTGATCGAAAAAATGGCTGGAGTGGGCCTGGAATTTACCGTATGATACTCGGAAATGAAATTTTACCGTCGATCCGCATTCAACCGGCGGGAATCTTCTATGATTATGAGGCGAAGTATCTCTGATGAGACGAAATATTTCTGCCCATCAGGTCTGGAAGAAGAGCGTGAAGCGGTTTTACAGTCCCCGGTGCTTAAAGCCCCCGGCGTGTTTTAGGTCGCGGTGGGGCGAATTGATGCGATGCTGGATAGACGGTCAGTTTTATTTGCTGGAAGCGAACACTGGGGATGAAGCCAGCCCGGTGCCGATGGCGGCGCGGCAGGCAGGGCTGAGCTTCTCGCAACTTGTGGTTCGCATTCTGGATCTGGCGGAGTGATATGTCTCAGGCTGCGCTGAACACGCGAAACCGTGACGAGGAAGCGGTATCGGCTTCCCGGCGGAATAATGGAACGCGTCTTGCAATTGTGTTCCTGCTGGCGGTGCTGTGCACCGTGTTTGTTAGCGGCTGTGGTGCTGGGGTGGATGGACGATGCGCAGCGGTTGCCGTTGTCGAAACTGTGTTGACGGGCGATCGCCACTACACGCGCAATGATGATATTCGGACGATTCTGGCGCGCCCGGCACCTTTATGACGCAAGACGTGAACATTATTCAGAGTCAGATCGAGCGTCTGCCCTGCTGGATAAAGCAGGCAAGCGTTCGCAAGCAGTGGCCGGACGAATGAATTGAAGATTCATCTGGTTGAATATGTGCCCATAGCACGGTGGAATGATCAGCATATGTTGATGTGGACGGCAATTCAGCGTGCCGAACGAACCAGTAAACAAGTTTTACCGATGTACGGTCCCGAAGGCAGCGAAAGCGAAGTTTTACAGGGCTACCGCGATATGGGACAAGGATAAGTTCACGTTGAAAGAAGCGGCTATGACCGCACGGCGTTCATGGCAGTTAACGCTGAATAATGACATCAAGCTTAATCTGGGCCGTGGCGATACCATGAAACGCCCGGCGCGCTTTATTGAACTCTACCCGGTTCTTCAGCAGCAGGCGCAAACGGATGGCAAAGAGATAAGCTACGTGGATTTACGCTATGACTCAGGCGCGGCTGTAGGCTGGAAAGCGGCCCCTGTTCAGGAACCGAATCAGCAGCAAAATCAGGCACAACAGAATCAGGCACAGGCAGAGCAACAATGATCAAGGCGACGGACAGAAAACTGGTAGTTGGACTGGAGATTGGCACCGCGAAGGTCGCCGCTTTAGTAGGGGAAGTTCTGCCCGATGGCATTGAATATCATTGGGGAGTTGCCCATCCCGTGGGATGGACAAAGGTGGCGTAAACGATTTGGAATCGGTGGTGAAGTGCAACGCGCCATCGATCAGGCTGAACTGATGGCCGATTGCCAGATCTCCTCGGTCTACCTTGCGCTGTCGGGGGAAACATATTAGTTTAGAATGAAATTGGCATGGTGCCGATTTCA
Organism: Enterobacter sp. EA-1; assembly: GCA_002886105.1. Taxonomy (GTDB): domain Bacteria; phylum Pseudomonadota; class Gammaproteobacteria; order Enterobacterales; family Enterobacteriaceae. Next base: position 4,287,037 of record CP025776.1, on the reverse strand, counting down.
GAAGAAGAAGTGACGCAGGAAGATGTTGAAAACGTGGTGCATACCGCCGTCGGTGCGTGTACGTGATGAACACCGCGTTTTGCATGTCATTCCGCAAGAGTATGCCATTGACTACCGGTGGAAGGCATCAAAAACCCGGTAGGTCTGTCTGGCGTGCTGCAGGCAAAGGTGCATTCTGATCACCTGTCATAACGATATGGCGAAAAACATCGTTAAAGCGGTTGAACGATGTGGGTTAAAAGTTGACCAACTTATTTTCGCAGGGCTGGCTTCCAGCTACTCCGTATTAACGGAAGATGAGCGTGAATTGGGGTCTGCTGTCGATATCGGCGGTGGTACAATGGACTGGCGGTCTCACACTGGCGGCGCGCTGCGTCATACCAAAGTGATCCCTTCGCAGGGAATGTGGTAACCAGCGACATCGCTTACGCTTTCGTACACCGCCAAGCGATGCAGAAGCGATTCGCCATGGTTGCGCGTTGTCTGCTGGTGGTAAAGATGAGTGTTGTTGAGTGGTGGGCGTCCACCGCGTAGTCTGCAGCGTCAGACGTTAGCGGATGATTGAACCGCGCTACACCGAGCTGCTCAATCTGGTGAACGACGAAATTTTGCAGTTGCAGGAACAGCTTCGCCAGCAAGGGGTGAAACATCACACCGGCGGGGATTGTATTGGCGGCGCAAATTGAAGGTCTGGCGGCCTGCGCGCAGCGTGTTCCATACGCAGGTGCGTATTGGTGCCGCTCAATATTACTGGCTTAACCGATTATGCCCTGACCTTACTATTCAACGGTTGGGCTGCTTCACTACGGGAAAGAGACCCATTTGAGTGGTGAAGCGGAAGTGGAAAAAACGTGTCAGGCTCGTGGTTCAAAAGAATCAATAGCTGCGAAAAGAGTTTTAATTTTTTCAGAGACCGAAAATTAACGGTCTCGAGCAGGCACAAGACGGAGAGAAACTATGAACCAATGGAATTAACCAACGACGCGGTGATTAAAGTCATCGGCGTCGCGTGGCGGCGGCGGAATGCCAGAATACATGGCGCATTGAGGTGTTGAATTCTTCGCAGTGAATACCGACGCGCAGGCGTTGCGTAAAACGGCGGTAGGTCAAACTATCCAGATCGGTGGTGGAATCACTAAAGGTCTGGGCGCAGGGGCAAACCCTGAAGTTGGCCGTAACGCCGCGGAAGAAGACCGTGAAGCGCTGCGCGCTGCGCTAGAAGAAGCGCTGATATGGTCTTTATCGCTGCGGGCATGGGCGGTGGGACCGGTACTGGCGCCGCGCCAGTCGTCGCCGAAGTGGCAAAAGATCTGGGTATCCTGACCGTTGCTGTGGTGACTAAGCCTTTCAACTTCGAAGGCAAGAAGCGTATGGTATCTGCGGAGCAGGGTATTACTGAACTGTCCAAGCATGTTGACTCACTGATCACTATCCCGAACGACAAGCTGCTGAAAGTGCTGGGTCGCGGCATCTCTCTGCTGGATGCTTTCGGTGCAGCGAATGACGTGCTGAAAGGCGCGGTGCAGGGTATCGCAGAGCTGATTACGCGTCCGGGTCTGATGAACGTTGACTGCAGACGTGCGTACGGTGATGTCCGAAATGGGCTATGCGATGATGGGCTCCGGCGTTGCCAGTGGTGAAGACCGTGCGGAAGAAGCCGCCGAAATGGCGATCTCCAGCCCGCTGCTGGAAGATATCGACCTGTCTGGTGCGCGTGGCGTGTTGGTTAACATCACGGCGGGCTTTGACCTGCGTCTGGATGAATTCGAAACTGTGGGTAATACTATCCGTGCGTTTGCTTCGGATAACGCGACCGTGGTTATCGGTACTTCTCTTGATCCGGATATGAACGACGAACTGCGCGTGACTGTGGTGGCGACCGGTATCGGTATGGACAAACGTCCGGAAATCACGCTGGTGACAAACAAACAAGCGCAACAGCCTGTGATGGATCGTTACCAGCAGCATGGCATGCAGCCGATGCAGCAGGAGCAGAAACCGGCGAAAGTGGTTAACGACAATGCGCCGCAGACCACTAAAGAGCCGGATTATCTGGATATTCCAGCGTTTCTGCAAGCGGACTAAGAATTTGCTGGAAGTTGGGCTTCTTCGCTCTTTGTATGCAAACTGGCCCACCGATTGTGTTATACAATTTGGTTGGATTGGTAATTAGGCGAGATTATACGATGATCAAACAAAGGACACTTAAACGTATCGTTCAGGCGACTGGCGTCGGTTTGCATACCGGCAAGAAAGTCACCCTGACGTTGCGCCCTGCGCCGGCAAATACCGGGGTCATCTATCGTCGCACTGACTTAAATCCACCGGTAGACTTTCCGGCTGATGCTAAATCTGTGCGTGATACTATGCTCTGTACTTGTCTGGTCAACGAGCATGACGTGCGGATTTCGACCGTCGAGCATCTGAATGCTGCTCTGGCGGGGCTGGGTATCGACAACATCGTTGTTGAAGTCGATGCGCCGGAAATCCCGATTATGGATGGCAGTGCTGCACCGTTCGTCTACTTGCTGCTGGATGCAGGGATCGAAGAGCTGAACAGCGCCAAAAATTTGTGCGCATCAAAAACACCGTGCGCGCTGAAGACGGCGATAAATGGGCTGAGTTTAAACCGCACAACGGTTTTTCTCTCGATTTTACCATCGACTTCAATCACCCGGCGATTGATGCAAGCACGCAACGCTACGCGATGAACTTCTCTGCCGACGCATTTATGCGCCAGATTAGCCGCGCGCGCGTACCTTCGGTTTCATGCGTGATATCGAATACCTCCAGTCTCGTGGATTGTGCCCGGGCGGTAGCTTCGATTGTGCCATCGTAGTTGACGATTATCGCGTACTGAACGAAGACGGCCTGCGTTTCGAAGATGAGTTTGTTCGCCACAAAATGCTGGATGCGATTGGCGACCTGTTCATGTGTGGTCACAACATCATTGGTGCGTTTACGGCGTATAAATCCGGTCACGCACTGAACAACAAACTGTTGCAGGCTGTTCTGGCAAAACAGGAAGCTTGGGAATATGTGACCTTCGAAGACGAAGCGGAATTGCCGCTGGCGTTCAAAGCCCCGTCTATGGTTCTGGCATAACGCCATAACTGCAAAAATCGACTGGTTAACCTCGGCACTCTCCGGTCAGGGAGGCCAGTCGTTTTTATTTGTACGTTTGCAACAATCCTCTTTTCATTCCCTTCTCTTCTGAACAGACCTCTTGCGGCGCGATCGCTGTTTTCGTAACCACTTTTATCCCTCTGGCACCGGAATACTGCTGCGGTGCGGGCGGCTTTAGTGGTAAAATTCGTGCGCAAAACGACACATACAGAAGCACATTCTGCAAGCGTTATTTTTGGGTGGAGCAAGTGAGCGGAATACTGACGCGCTGGCGACAATTTGGTAGACGCTATTTCTGGCCGCATCTCTTATTAGGGATGGTCGCGGCGAGCCTTGGCTTGCCTGCACTTGCTGGTAGCGCCGAACCCACGCAAACGCCGCGCGAAACCACCCGTAATCACGACAGTACCGGCACGGTTAATTTCACCAGTCTTGCTTTACTGGAAGCCAATCGCCGTCCTAACTTTACTGTCGATTACTGGCATCAACATGCCATCCGCACCGTTATTCGTCATCTTTCGTTTGCCATGGCGCCCCAAGCGCTGCCAGTTGCGACGGAAGAGCCACTGCCGATTCAGGCCCACCATCTCGCTTTACTGGATACGCTCAGCGCGTTATTGAACCCGAAGGGAAAACCGCCGACGATTGTTCGTCTGGCACTCCAGACAGCCGCTATACCTGACGCCGCGTTCCGTATTTCCACCTGGTTAGGTCAGGTGCAGGGCATTCGCGCCGGCCCTCTTCGCCTCAGCTAAAAAAGAGTCCTTTATTCATTTTTTTTAGCTCCGCAGAGCGGGGCGTTTGAGATTTTTATTATGCTTATCAAATTATTAACTAAAGTTTTCGGTAGTCGTAACGATCGTACACTGCGCCGTATGCGTAAAGTCGTGGCCCAAATCAATGCCATGGAACCGGAAATGGAAAAGCTCAGCGATGATGAGCTGAAAGCCAAAACCGCAGAGTTCCGTGCGCGCACCGGAAAAGGCGAAAGCGTTGAGAGTCTGATCCCGGAAGCCTTCGCAGTGGTGCGCGAGGCAAGTAAACGTGTGTTCGGCATGCGTCACTTCGATGTGCAACTGCTGGGTGGCATGGTTCTCAACGAGCGTTGCATCGCAGAGATGCGTACCGGTGAAGGTAAAACCCTGACCGCAACCCTGCCTGCTTACCTCAACGCCCTGAGCGGCAAAGGCGTCCACGTTGTTACCGTCAACGACTATCTGGCTCAGCGTGACGCCGAGAACAACCGTCCTCTGTTCGAATTCCTCGGTATGAGCGTGGGTATCAACCTGCCGAACATGCCTGCTGTTGCTAAACGTGAAGCCTATGCGGCCGATATTACCTACGGTACCAACAACGAATACGGCTTTGACTACCTGCGCGATAACATGGCATTCAGCCCTGAAGAGCGTGTGCAACGTAAACTGCACTATGCGCTGGTGGATGAGGTGGACTCCATCCTTATCGATGAAGCGCGTACCCCGCTGATCATTTCCGGTCCGGCAGAAGACAGCTCCGAGCTGTACAAAAAAAGTCAATAAAATCATCCCGCATCTGGTTCGTCAGGAGAAAGAAGACTCCGACACTTTCCAGGTGAAGGCCACTTCTCAGTGGATGAAAAAGCGCGTCAGGTTACGCTGACTGAACGCGGCACGGTGCTGATTGAAGAGCTGCTGGTCAAAGAAGGCATCATGGACGAAGGCGAGTCACTGTACTCTCCTGCCAACATCATGCTGATGCACCACGTGACTGCGGCACTGCGTGCTCACGCATTGTTCACCCGTGATGTGGATTACATTGTGAAAGACGGCGAAGTCATTATCGTCGACGAACACACCGGCCGTACCATGCAAGGGCGTCGCTGGTCTGATGGTCTGCATCAGGCGGTGGAAAGCCAAAGAAGGTGTGGATATCCAGAACGAAAACCAGACGCTGGCGTCCATTACCTTCCAGAACTACTTCCGTTTGTATGAAAAACTGGCAGGTATGACCGGTACGGCAGATACCGAAGCGTTTGAATTCAGCTCGATTTATAAACTCGATACTGTGGTGGTTCCCACCAACCGTCCGATGATCCGTAAAGATATGGCGGATCTGGTCTATATGACCGAAGCGGAAAAAATCCAGAGCGATTATCGAAGATATTAAAGAGCGTACTGCGAAGGGGCAGCCGGTTCTGGTTGGGACCATCTCGATCGAGAAATCAGAAGTGGTGTCTGAGGAACTGACCAAAGCGGGCATCAAGCACAACGTACTGAACGCCAAATTCCACGCCAAAGAGGCGGACATTGTGGCGCAAGGGCTATACCGGTGCGGTGACCATTGCCACCAACATGGCGGGGCGCGGTACTGATATTGTGCTGGGTGGTAGCTGGCAGGCGGAACTGGCGGAGCTCGAAGAACCGACGGCAGAGCAAATCGCCAAAGTGAAAGCCGACTGGCAGGCGCGCCATGATGCGGTGCTGGCGGCGGGTGGCCTGCACATTATTGGTACCGAGCGTCATGAGTCTCGTCGTATCGATAACCAGTTGCGCGGCCGTTCTGGCCGTCAGGGGGGATGCGGGTTCTTCCCGTTTCTATCTCTCTATGGAAGATGCCCTGATGCGTATTTTCGCTTCCGATCGCGTCTCTGGCATGATGCGTAAACTGGGGATGAAACCGGGCGAAGCGATTGAGCACCCGTGGGTCACCAAGGCATGCTAATGCGCAGCGCAAAGTGGAAAGCCGTAACTTCGATATTCGTAAGCAACTGCTGGAATATGACGATGTTGCTAACGACCAGCGTCGCGCAATTTACACCCAGCGTAACGAACTGCTGGATGTAACCGATGTGAGTGAAACCATCGCCAGCATTCGCGAAGATGTTTTCAAAGCTACCATCGATGGTCATATTCCACCGCAGTCGCTGGAAGAAATGTGGGATGTTCACGGTCTGCAGGAACGCCTGAAAAATGATTTCGATCTCGACCTGCCTATCGCTGACTGGCTAGATAAAGAACCGGATCTGCACGAAGAGACGCTGCGTGAGCGTATCCTGCAAAGCGCCATTGAAACCTATCAGCGTAAAGAAGAGGTGGTTGGCGCTGAGATGATGCGTCACTTCGAGAAAGGCGTGATGCTGCAAACGCTGGATTCACTGTGGAAAGAGCATCTGGCCGCGATGGATTATCTGCGTCAGGGCATCCACCTGCGTGGCTACGCGCAAAAAGATCCGAAGCAGGAATATAAACGCGAGTCCTTCGCGATGTTCGCCGCCATGCTGGAGTCACTGAAATATGAAGTGATCAGTACGCTCAGCAAAGTACAGGTGCGGATGCCGGAGGAAGGAGGCCGGAGGCATGCAGCGCCGTCAGGAAGCTGAGCGTCTGGCGCAAATGCAACAGTTAAGCCATCAGGATGATGAAACTGAAGCCGCTGCTGCGCTTGCTGCGCAGACGGGTGAGCGCAAAGTGGGTCGTAATGATCCTTGTCCTTGTGGTTCCGGTAAAAAATACAAACAGTGCCACGGCCGTCTGGCATAACGCATTGATAATAATAAAAAGGCGCAGAATTCTGCGCCTTTTTTATGGAGTCTGCATCATGAAAATACTGAACATCGCCGTTGGGATCATTCCCGTAACCCGCAAGGGGAGAAATTTTTATTACGCAGCGCGCTGCGGATGCGCATATGGCGAATAAATGGGAATTTCGGCGGAAAAATTGAAGCGGGTGAAACGCCGGAGCAGGCAATGATCCGCGAGCTTCAGGAGGAAGTCGGCATTACGCCCCTTCCAGGCAGAACTGTTTGATAAGCTGGAATATCAGTTCCCCGATCGCCACATCACCCTGTGGTTCTGGTTAGTGGAAAGCTGGGAAGGGGAGCCATGGGGGGAAAGAGGGGCAGCCGGGTCATTGGGTTGCGCAAGACGCCCTTGACGCTGACAAGTTTCCCGGCAATGAACCGGTGATAGCCGGGGGCTACTGGCTGACTGACCCTGATTTGCCTGCCGGGCGAGGTGCCAGCAGGCAACAGTGCTTAGTGCTGTTCTTCGCTCCAGTCATCGCTGTCCGACAGATTGCCGTCGCTGGGGATACGTTTCTCTTCTGCTGCCCACTCGCCCAAATCAATCAGCTGGCAACGTTTCGAACAGAACGGGCGAAACGGGCTGCTTTCTCCCCAGACAACAAGCTTCCCACGTTGGGCAGTTTACGGTAGTTTCTTCCAGACATCTTCACTCCTTAACAGCAGGCCAGTTCAAAATCGAAACGCTCGGGAACCACGCCATGCTCGCTGTCCAGCGGCATAAAGCGAATGGCGAAGCGGCTCTTATGGCCGGAGATTTGCGGGTATAGCTGGTCTTCCAGCGACAATTGCAGACGCAACAAATCGGCGTCATCGCCGTTATCCTGATAAAAACCGTTCAGGCTGGTCTGGCGGCGGAACGGCGCGGCATTGCGGATCAAATCGAGGATCAACGTCAGGGTCTGCGTCAGCGGTGTCAGGCTGTCCAGCCAGACCGCAATTTGCGCATCCCGCTGTTCCTGCGGTAGGTGCAGCCACATATGCAGCGTCGGCAAATCGAAGCTGCAGCATCCGCCAAGAATGCTCAGGCGCTGGCGCACCGGTATCAGTCGGTCTTCGCGCAGTTGTTGGCCAATGCGCGGGGCACTCATCAGTACGGATCCGCTCGCTTTTAATTGTTGGCGGACCGCTTCAATCCTGCTCAGATCCACACCGGGAACATCACTCCATGCCTGCAGTTTACGCTGCTGGCGCTCCAGCCTCTTCAGAAGCTCGGTACGAGTATCACCCCGTTCAAACACATCCAGTAAATCACCAACGTTACGGAAAAGTGCAACGCATCGGCATGGTCGCTCAGCGGTAAATGGACAGAGAGCTGTTGCAGTAAAAACTCGACACGCAACCGGTGCACGCATCTTTTCGTTAAGCGGATGTTCAAAAAGGATGTGGGTGTGCATTTACGGTTTTTCCTGTGAAACGGCCTGCCGGGCATACGCCAGATATGCGGTGTGCAGGCGGGCAACATCCGATGCTATCGCATCCGGTGCGCCATTATTGTCAATAACATCATCCGCGACGGCAAGTCACGCTTCGCGGCCCGGGCCGCGAGAATATTTTTAGCATGTTCGCGGCTGACGCCATCACGCTGCATGGTGCGTGAAATCTGTGTCTCTGGTAAGACGTCAATAACCAAAACCCGATCGGCTTTGTGATGCAGCTGGTTTTCCACCAACAACGGCACGACCCACAGCACATAAGGCGATGTCGCCCCGGGCAATCTTACTCTGTGTTTGCTGGGTGAATTAGCGGGTGGAGTAACCCATCTAGCCAACGTTTATCCGCCGGAGAAGCGAAAATACGCTCGCGTAATAAACGTCGATTGAGCGAGCCGTCCGCGAGGATCATGTCAGCGCCAAAATGTTCCGCAATAGCGCTTAATGCGTGAGAGCCTGGTTCCACCACCGGCGGGCAATAATATCCGCGTCGACAACATTAACGCCAAGCGCTGCGAAGGCATTCGCGACGGTGCTTTTACCGCTGCCAATACCGCCGGTTAATGCAACCGTATACCCCATTACGCCTAATCCCAAAATAGTCTGTCGCATATCACAATCTGCGATCTTTATTCTGCCCTGCAATGCTATTTTTCGCCACCGTCCTGAAGACGGAAAAACGCAAAAGATTAAATATTTTTGAGCTTAATCAACAGGTTGTGATTTAACCAAACGACATTAAAACCCGTTCGCCTAATCTTGCCTGTTCACCCGGTGCAAATTTATAGGATTGTAGCGTAAAAAGAGAATTTCGCAGTCTTGCGCGGCCCTTATTAGCGCGTATGATAGCGTCACTGGAGTTGTGAGTTTGTACTTTCGCCATTAACCCCGCGGAATCCGCACATGCGTATTGAAGAAGATCTGAAGTTAGGTTTCAAAGACGTTCTTATCCGTCCTAAACGTTCCACCCTTAAAAGCCGTTCCGATGTTGAGCTGGAGCGCGAATTTACCTTCAAACATTCAGGAATGCGCTGGTCTGGCGTACCGGTTATTGCCGCCAATATGGATACCGTTGGCACCTTTGCAATGGCGAAAGCGCTGGCTTCGTTCGACATCCTTACCGCTGTACATAAACACTATTCCGTTGAGGACTGGAAAGCCTTTATCCAGAGTGAATCGGCTGACGTGCTGCGCCATGTCATGGTTTCAACCGGGACATCAGACGCAGATTTTGACAAGACGAAACAGATCCTCGCGCTGCATCCGTCGCTGAATTTTGTCTGTATCGACGTGGCGAACGGATACTCTGAGCACTTTGTACAATTCGTTGCCAAAGCACGTGAGGCCCGGCCGGATAAAACTATCTGCGCGGGTAACGTTGTGACCGGTGAAATGTGTGAAGAGCTGATACTTTCCGGTGCGGATATTGTCAAAGTTGGCATCGGTCCGGGTTCTGTTTGCACCACACGTGTTAAAACCGGGGTCGGCTATCCGCAATTGTCCGCAGTGATCGAATGCGCCGATGCCGCGCATGGTCTTGGCGGGCAGATTGTCAGTGATGGTGGCTGTACGGTGCCGGGTGATGTGGCGAAAGCGTTTGGCGGCGGCGCAGACTTTGTGATGCTCGGCGGTATGCTGGCGGGCCACGAAGAGAGCGGCGGCACCATCGTGGAGGAAAACGGCGAGAAATTTATGCTGTTCTACGGCATGAGTTCAGAATCCGCAATGAATCGCCACGTTGGCGGTGTTGCAGGTTACCGTGCAGCGGAAGGCAAAACCGTCAAACTCGCGTTACGCGGCCCGGTGGAGAACACCGCGCGTGATGTCCTTGGCGGCCTGCGTTCAGCCTGTACGTATGTCGGTGCCTCCCGCCTGAAAGAACTGACTAAACGCACGACCTTTATCCGCGTTCAGGAACAGGAAAACCGCGTTTTCAACAGCCTGTAATGGGTTTGCAGGCGCACAGCGCTGCGCCTGCATTAGCCCGTACCGCCCATCGCATCGCCAAGGTGAAAGATAGGCAGGTACATGGCAACCACCAGCACCCCAATAATCAACCCTGTCACTACCAATAGCAGCGGCTCTAATACTGAAGCCAGCTCGTCCGCCTGATGCTGAGTCTGTTCACTGTGGTGTCGCGCCAGATTCTCCAGCATGGTATCCAGTGCCCCGGAGATCTCCCCCGGTATGGATCAACTGAATACACAGCGGTGTGAAGTTGCCACTCTTTGCCAGTGCCGCAGAGATAGACGCGCCGAGGGTGATATCCTGATGCGCCTGTTGCAGCACACCTCGCCAGTAAGGACAGGTTAAGGTATCCCTGACATTTTCCAGCCCCTGCAAGAAGGTGATTCCAGAACGCGTGAGCGACAGCACGGTAAATATCTGGCTCAGCCGTTGCCCACGCACCAGTTTTCCGACGATGGGGCAGCGTAGCAGCAGATGCTGCCGATAGTGCAGCACCACCTGACGGCGCAGCAAGGTCATCGCGCATACCGCCAGCAACGCAAGTGCTGCCAATGGCAGCGCGCCTTGTTGCATCAGCGTCGCGCCAGCAATGACTCCCCCGCGTCAGCGCAGCAAAGGGGTATTGAACGTCTGGTAGATAGCCGAGAACTCCGGCAGCACCAGATATACCATTGCGATGACTACCGCCGCGGTCAGCGAAAGAATAATGAGCGGGTAACGCAGCGCCTTTTTTACTTTCAACGCCAGCGCTCGCTGTGCCTGTTGCTGGCTGGCCAGTTTAAAACAGCACTCATCCAGCTTTCCTGTCAGCTCACCGGTATGGACCATCGCCGCCCAGAGCGGAGGAAAAACATCTGGCCACTGGCGCAGCGCTGCCGAAAATGTTTCACCCTGTTCCAACGCTTGCGCCAGATGGTGTAACAATGCCTGCCATTGCACTGGCTGGATGTTGCTGTGCCAGCAGTAACAAGCCTTCCGGTAATGTGAGCCCCGCCTGCAACAATGTTGCAAGCTGGCGCAGGAGCGTACAGCCATGTTCCGCACGCCACAGTGAACGCCTTACCGGCCTGCGCTTGAGCGTCAGAGGATGGATCTGCCGTTGATAGAGCGTTTGCATCGCGGCATTGCGGCTTTCGGCTCCAGTGTGCCCCCCTGTTGTAATGCACCCGTGTTATCGGGACCACTGCCAAAGGTATTTAGTCGTCATGCGGCAAACCCAATATGCGCACCAACTCTTCCAGTGTCGTCAACCCTTGTTCCACCGCCAGACAGCCATGCTGAAACAGCGTCGTCATTCCCTCCGCACGGGCGCATTGTTCGATTTCCCCGCACTTTGGCCGCTGGCACCGGCGGCGGACATCGCGGGTGATAGAGCACTTCGAACAATGCAACACGCCCATAAAAGCCGTGATAGCACCGTTCGCACCCTTCCGCGCGCCAGCGAGGTAACGGACGAGGCCACAGGTCGCCGTGAAGCCGGGTATTTTCCGTGGTCAGTTTCCGGCAATGGGGGCAAAGTTTACGTACCAGTCGTTGGGCGATGACCAGTGATAGCGCCGAGGAGATCATCCAGCGTGCTACCCCCATTTGCTGGATACGCACCAGTGTTTCGCTGGTGGAGTTTGTGCAGTGTTGATAAAACCAGATGCCCGGTTTGCGATGCTTTGATAGCAATCTCCGCTGTTTCGCCATCGCGGATCTCACCAACCATGATAATGTCCGGGTCCTGGCGTAGCAGAGCGCGCAATACGCTCTGGAAGGTCAGCCCGGCGCGGATTAATTTGCGTCTGATTCAGCCCATCCAGCGGGATCTCTATAGGGTCTTCTACGCTGCAAATGTTGACCTCCGGTCTGTTGCGTTTTGCAGCGCGCTGTAGAGCGTTACGGTTTTTCCGCTGCCGGTCGGGCCTGTCACCAGCAACAGTCCCTGAGGTTGCGCCAGCGCTGCGGTAAAGAGTGACAATTGCGCGTCGGTCATACCGAGTGCAGCCAGATCCAGGCACCGGGTTAACTGGTGCAACAGACGCAGCACCACCTTTTCACCGTGTCGGCAAGGCAAGGTAGCGATACGAAATGAGACCGATTGCCCGGAGAGATCCACACTGAACTGCCCATCCTGTGGCAGACGACGTTCAGCAATATCAAGATTGCCAAGTACTTTGAGTCTTGCGGTTAGCGTGGCGGCTAAATCGCAGGGAAGGGGGTGAGAGTGCATGCAAAACGCCATCGACGCGTAACCGTATGGCGTAATACGTCTCTCCGGGCTCGAAATGGATATCCGATGCCCGTAAGATCAGCGCTTGTTTCCCAGGGTCTGATCGAGAATTTCCGCTGCGGCACTGCTTTCTTCAACGAGGGCCGGAGGTGCGTTTGCACCGTCATTTGCTGGTGCTTGTCCATTTGATCCTGCGTCCAGCAACGGATGTCTACCCGTTGCTGGACGGCAAAGCTGAGTGACTCCATTAACATGGGGCTGGGGTTATCCACCACGGCAATGGTCAGAACGTCGTCTTCACTGTTGAGCAACACGGCGTTATGTCGCTGACAGAGCGCGATAAGTTTATCGTGTTTCATCACGGCTCCTTACGGACGTCCGGTGCGAAAAACATCTTCGCAGGCTTGTTGCAAGGCGCTGTCTGCATTTGTATTACAGCTTCGTGCCCACCCCTTCATACCCTCGGCATCGCTCCATTGCGGCGTCATGACGACGCTGAGCCCGTTGAGGCTTTCCTGTCCGGTCAGTGAGACCACCCCTTTGCGACGTTCATGGCGGCGACGTAACGCGTGGTGGTCGGGGCCGGTATGCCATTGCTGCTGGCATCGCAACTGTCGATGCCGCCGCGTTCCAACGCGCACAGTTCAATGGCGGTGCGATAAGGAACAAAGGCTTGCAACATGTCGGTCAGTGCGGCTTTACGCAGGTAATTTTGATAAGCGGGAATGCCGATAGCACTCAGGATAGCGATAATACCAATCACCACCATCAGCTCGATTAAGGTAAATCCTTGTTGTTTGTTCATCTCTGGCTCCTTGTGTGGAGCCGCTACTTTGTCAGCACGTTACGGGGGGCGGCGAGACGCAAAAGGACTTCGGGAAAGCGCCTTCCGGCTTTTTTTCCGGTGCTTGCAGAGCGCAACAAATTGTTTGCGAGGAAGGGCGCAAAAAAACGGGCCAGCGGCCCGTTTAGTCATGCAAAGGGGTTAGCGAAACCGCATCGACAGGTCGAGGGCGCGCACATGTTTGGTTAGTGCGCCCACAGAGATGTAGTCAACACCCGTTTCAGCAAATTCACGCAGGGTTTCTTGCGTCACATTGCCGGAGACTTCCAGCCGCGCTTCGCCGTTGGTGCGCTTCACGGCCTCACGCATTTGGTCGGTGTCAAAGTTATCCAGCATGATGATATCGGCACCGGCTTTGAGCGCATCGTCGAGCTCTTCGAGGGTTTCTACTTCAACTTCTACCGGCACATCCGGATGCAACCAGAAGGCTTTTTTCCACTGCCCTCCGGCGTACAGAGCCCGCGGCAATACAATGTGGTTCTCTTTGATCAGGAAGGCGTCGGAAAGACCAAGGCGGTGATTAGCGCCGCCGCCGCACAGAACGGCGTATTTTAGCGCGGTGCGCAGGCCCGGCAGGGTTTTACGCGTATCCAGTAACTGTGTTTTCGTGCCGTCCAGCAGTTCCACATAGCGGCGAACTTCGCTGGCGACACCTGACAGGGTTTGCACAAAATTGAGCGCGGTGCGTTCGCCCGTCAGCAATACGCGGGAAGGACCCTCAAGTTCGAATAACGGCTGATTGGCATGAAGGGTGTCGCCATCGGCAACATGCCGGTGAGCGTCACATCATCGCCTGCCAGTTGAATAAAGACTTCTTCCACCCAACGCTTTCCGCAAAAACGCCGTCTTCGCGGGTAATGATCACCGCATGCGAGCGGTTTTCTGGCGGTAACAATTGCGCGGTAATGTCATTATTCGCATCGACTTCTCCGCCCAAATCTTCGCGCAACGCACCGGGCGACAGCGACAGGGATATCCAGTTCGATACGTTTGAGCAGTGCGTCACGTCGAAGGTCGGGGTTATAGCGGCGAGGCGGCATGGTAAACTCCAAAAAGGTAACGAATCACAAAGTTAGGCTATGTCTTGTTCGGGAATGCCATTACGGTACACAGCGCAAACATGCTACTCTGAAGCGTGTTTCAGCACCATCCTCTAAAAGGAGTTCCTTATGCAGCTACGCAAGGGCTGGCTGGTGGAAGCGCGGCATGTACCGTCTCCCCATTTTGATTGCCGCCCGGACGATGAGCAACCTTCACTGTTGGTGGTACATAATATTAGCCTACCTCCCGGCGAGAGTTTGGCGGTCCGTGGATAGATGCGCTGTTTACCGGCACTCTGGATGCCAACGCCCATCCCTTTTTGCTGAGATTGTTCATCTGCGTGTTTCCGCACACTGCCTGATCCGCCGTGATGGCGAGGTGGTGCAATATGTGCCTTTTGATAAACGCGCCCGGCATGCCGGTGTCTCTTCTTACCATGGCCGGGAACGCTGCAACGACTTCTCGATTGGTATTGAGCTGGAAGGCACGGACACGCTGCCCTATACCGATGCGCAATACCGACAACTGGCGGCGGTGACACGAACGGTGATTGAGCTTTACCCGTCGATTGCCGACAATATGACCGGGCACAGTGATATTGCCCCTGTGCGCAAGACGGATCCCGGACCGGCTTTTGATTGGGTGAGATTCCGTGCGCTGGTCGCCGGTTTGTCAGAAAAGGAGATGCCATGACGTTATTCACCATGCTGCTGGTACTGGCAGCAGAACGGCTGTTTAAACTGGGAGAACACTGGCAGCTGGATCACCGTCTGGAAGTGCTGTTCCGGCGGGTAAAACACTACTCGATGTTAAGAACGCTGCTGATGGCGGTGCTGGTGATGCTGGTCACCTTTTGATCCTGCGTGCGCTGTCGGGATTGTTTTTCAATGTTCCGCTGCTGGTGGTGTGGATCCTTATTAGCCTGTTGTGCATTGGCGCGGGGAAAGTCCGTTTGCACTATCACGCCTATCTTAAAGCCGCGGCGCGTAACGACAGCCATGCCCATAACGCGATGGCCAATGAGTTGACGCTGATCCACGGTGTGCCGCCGGGGTGCGATGAGCGTGATTTTTTACGTGAGCTGCAAAATGCGCTGGTGTGGATCAACTTCCGTTTTTACCTTGCGCCGCTGTTCTGGCTGATTGTTGGGGCTTCCTGTGGGCCGGTGCTGCTGGCGGGGTATGCCTTTTTACGTGCCACCGGCAATCATGGCTGGCGCGCTATCAGACGCCAACTGAGCGCCAACAATCCGGGATTGACGCGATTCTGCATGTGCTCGACTGGGTGCCGGTGCGCCCGGCGGGGGTGGTGTACGCGCTGGTGGGGCATGGCGAGAAAGCCTTGCCCGCCCTCGGTTTGCCTCCCTTGGCGATCGCCACACATCGCAGTACGGTGCTGACTCGCCTTGCCCAGTTCTCTCCCCGGCGCGCGAGCCGCATCTGGATAAAGTCGAAACGCCAAAAGCGGCCGTGTCGATGGCGAAGAAAACCTCGCTGGTGCTGGTGGTTGTGGTGGCGCTGCTGACTATTTACGGCACGCTGATTTAATCCGCGTGCCGCATTGTTACTGGTGATCCGCAGGCGGGATGCCGAAGTCAGGCATCCCGTTTTCTGCCAACGGACGCGTTTCAGGCGGGTATGGCGGTTTGGATCGTAGAGCGGGTCGCCTTCTATTTCGGTGTAATTGCGTGCGTGGTACACCAGCACGTCTTCCCCCTTCCGGTGTTTGCGTAAAGCTGTTGTGCCCGGGGCCATACTGATGGTTTTCATAGCTGGTTTTGAATACCGGCTGCGGCGCTTTATGCCAGTTGGCCGGATCCTGCGGATTGGCAGCTATATCAATCCATAACAGCCCCATACAATAATTTTCATCGGTGGCGCTGGCGGAGTAGCTGATAAACAGCTTGTCGCCGTGGAACAGCACCGCCGGGCCTTCGTTCACCAGAAAACCCCTGCACTCCCAGTCGAACTCTGGCTTACTTAACAGCACTGGTTCGCCTTTGAGCGTCCACGGGTTTTCCATTTCCGCCAGATAGAGGTTGGAGTTACCCGCAATATCCGGTGCTTTTTGCGCCCACAGATACCAGCGTTTTCCCCGGTGGACAAAGGTTGTGGCGTCCAGCGCGAAGGTATCAAACGGTGTTTTCACACCGGCCTTTTTCTACCCACTGACCAGTTAGCGGATCGGCGTCGGCACACTCCAGGACGAACATGCGGTGGCGGAACATGTTCAGCGCATCCAGCGCTTTCGTCCAGTGGCGGCAAAATAGAGATACCATTTCCCGTCAATATGATGCAGCTCCGGCGCCCAGATAAGCTCACTCATTGGCCCGGTTTGCGGTTTACGCCATACCACTACACCGGCGGCCTCTGGCGTAGCCCTTCAAGCGTACTGGCGCGGCGAATTTCCAGTCGGTCGTACTCCGGCACCGAGGCGACAAAGTAGTAAACCGTGTCATGGCGCAGAATATAAGGGTCGGCGCGTTGTTCAATAAACGGGTTCGGCCAGCTGCTCATTATGCTTTCCTTACGTTGTCGCCTGACGGCACATGCTGACGTTCGGTCAGTTCATGATAGTTAATACGGCGTTTTTCCAGATCGTCCTGAATCCGTTTCATCATTTCGCGGTCGACTTTCAGTAAACGTACGACGCCCGCGGTGATTAGATAACCAACGCCGAGGGGATCACGGTAAACAGCAGCATGATGCCGTTAATCGCCGTGTCGCTTTGCTGCTTGGCACCCGCGTCGTAGCCATACCACGAGAGCAGGAAGCCTACCATTGCGCCAGCTATCGCCAGCCCGACTTTCAGGAAGAACAGGTTACCGGAGAAGCTGATGCCGGTGATGCGTTTACCGGTTTTCCACTCACCGTAATCGTCCACATCGGCCATCAGCGACCAGTGCAGCGGCGAGGGATCTGGTGCAGGATATTCAGCAGGAAGTAGAGCACCACAATTAGCGTCGTGGCGTGCGGGTCAAAGAAGTAGAACGCGCAGGAGAAAATAGCCAGTGCGATATTGGTCCAGAAGAAGACTTTCAGTTTGCACCAGCGGTCAGTCAGCACTTTTGCCAGCATACTGCCGAACATCATGCCCACCACGCCAAGGCTGATAAATAAGGTCGCGAAATGGGTGCTTTCTCCCATCACCCGGTGACGTAGTACATGGTTGCCGCCATACGGATAAAACCGGGGCAGACGTTGCACAGCGTCAACAGCAAAATGCGTACCCACTGGTCATTTTCCACACATCTTTGAAGTCTTTCTTCAGGTCGTCATTGGTGGGAACTGCCGGGTGAATACGTTCACGCACGGTGGCAAAGCAGAACAGAAACATGCACATACCAATGAATGCCAGCACGGTCATCGCCATCTGGTAGCCTTTGGCTTTGTCTGCACCGCCGAACCATTCGGCCATTGGCAGCAGCGTCAAAGAGAGCAGCAGGGTGGCGATGCCGACCATCACAAAACGGTACGACTGGCAGGCAACGCGCTCTTTCGGATCGTTGGTGATCACACCCCCCGAGGGAGCAGTAGGGAATGTTGATAGCGGTATAGGTCAGCGACAGCAGGAAGTAGGTAATAAACGCGTAGATCACCTTACTGTTATAGGTCCAGTCAGGGGTGGTGAACATTAATACGCTGAAAACGGCATACGGCAGAGCTATCCACAGCAGCCACGGGCGAAAACGCCCATATTTACTTTGCGTACGGTCGGCAAGGGCACCCATTAACGGGTCAGTCACCGCATCAATAACACGAATCGACAGCAGTAATACCCCGACCAGCGCAGGGGCGAGGCCGAAGATATCGGTATAGAAGTAGTTAACAAACAACATGATGGCGCCAAAAATGATGTTACATCCGGCATCGCCCATGCCATAGCCAATCTTCTCTTTAACAGACAGTTTATTGTTGTCCATTGCCGGTTCTCCCATTGAGATGTGGAAGAATTATTTGCCTGCAAATTTGACTTTGCGTAGCAGGATCAGGCCGCAGTGATGGACAAAATGGCTATGTAAAAAGAAAGTGTGAGGAAGGTAACACAGTGATAATACCCCTCTCCCGGGCGGGAAAGGGGTAAACGGATAAGGATTAATGAGCTTTTACGGCTTTGGCGTTTTTCTGTTTGAGCATGTAACCGACGGCAAGGACCACAATCCATACCGGGATCAGCCATACCGAGATAGCCATGCACCGGGGTCATCAGCATGATCACCAGCACCGCAGCCATAAACAGCAGGCAGATCCAGTTGCCTAACGGGTAGAACAGCGCCGGGAAGCGCGGCATCACGCCTTGCAGCTGTTTCGCGCGACGGAAACGCATATGCGCGAGGCTGATCATCGCCCAGTTGATCACCAGTGCGGATACCACCAGCGCCATCAACAGACCGAATGCGGACTCCAGGCGCCAGATAGTTGATCAGCACACACAGCGCTGTCACGACCGCAGAGACCAGAATGGTGTTCACCGGCACGCCGCGTTTGTCCACAGAGAGCAGCGCTTTTGGCGCGTTACCCTGTTGCGCCAGACCGAACAGCATACGGCTGTTGCAGTAAACGCAGCTGTTATAGACAGACAGTGCGGCGGTCAGCACCACAATGTTCAACGCATTGGCTACAAACGTGTCGCCCAGTTCGTGGAAGATCAGCACAAACGGACTGGTATCCGCCGTTACGCGCGTCCACGGCAGCAGAGAGAGCAGTACCGCCAGCGAGCCCACATAGAAGATCAGGATGCGGTAGATAACTCGGTTGGTGGCCTTCGGAATGCTCTGTTCCGGGTTGTCGGCTTCAGCGGCGGTAATCCCCACCAGCTCCAGACCACCGAAAGAGAACATAATGATCGCCATCATCATCACCAGCCCGGAAAAACCGTGCGGCAGGAAGCCGCCCTGTTCCCACAGGTTACGCACGGTCGCCTGCGGGCCAGCGCTGCCGCTAAACAGCAGCCAGCCGCCGAAGACGATCATGGCGACCACGGCGAAGACTTTAATGATGGCGAACCAGAACTCCATTTCCCCAAACACTTTTACGTTGGTCAGGTTAATGGCGTTGATGATGACGAAGAAGGCGGCAGCAGAAGCCCAGGTTGGGATCTCTGGCCACCAGAACTGGATGTACTTACCCACGGCGGTCAGTTCCGCCATGGCCACCAGCACATAGAGCACCCAGTAGTTCCAGCCGGAAGCAAAACCGGCAAAGCTTCCCCCAATATTTGTAGGCAAAATGGCTGAACGAACCGGCAACCGGCTCTTCTACGACCATTTCACCGAGCTGACGCATGATCAGAAATGCAATAAAACCGGCAATGGCGTAGCCCAGAATAATACCCGGGCCCGCGGACTGAATGACTGACGCGCTACCCAGAAACAGGCCAGTCCCGATAGCACCACCCAGCGCGATAAGCTGAATATGGCGGTTCTTAAGGCCGCGCTTTAGCTGATCGCCGTGCTGTTGACCTTCCATTATGGGAAACCTCGTGTGTGGTTGTTATGTATACGCTGTCGTTTGCGTGTAAGCGATAAATTCCATTTTTGTAGTTTTTAGTTTACGAAATGTTGAAACGAATTTTCGTCCATCCCTTTCGTATGGCTCAGAATAGTGGTAAGCGCGGGGGAATGCATCTGCTTTATGAAGCTCTGATGACGACTGGTGAAAAAGAAACCATTTGTCAGTAACCCGCTCATAACCCCCTCTTAAGTAAAATTAATTATTTATGCTGTTAATATGAATATCCATTCATTTATTGATTAACTGAATCGGTTCATATGCCTTAATTATCGTTTCAGGAAAGTTAAAACTGCCTCTTTCGTGGTAAACGGGTCATTTGTGCAAGGTTACATCTTTGAAACGTCATTTCTGTAACATTGTTAAAATGTGCATGGTTTCCTGATTTCAATCAAAACCTGTATGGACATAAGGTGAATACTTTGTTACTTTAGCGTCACGAACATGAAATTGGTAAGACCAATTGACTCTGGGCGAATGGTAGAGACAAGGAACAATGGCCTACAGCAAATCCGCCAACCAAAACTCTCCGATGTGATTGAGCAACAGCTGGAGTTTTGATTCTTGAAGGGACATTGCGTCCCGGCGAAAAACTGCCTCCAGAGCGCGAGCTGGCTAAACAGTTCGACGTTTCTCGTCCTTCACTGCGTGAGGCCATCCAGCGTCTCGAAGCGAAAGGTTTGCTTCTTCGTCGCCGCGGTGGTGGAACCTTTGTCCAGAGCAGTCTGTGGCAGAGCTTTAGCGACCCGCTGGTCGAGCTCCTGACCGATCATCCCGAATCCCAGTTTGACCTGCTTGAAACTCGCCACGCGCTGGAAGGCATTGCCGCCTATTACGCTGCGCTCCGTAGCACCGATGAAGACAAGGTACGCATTGGCGAACTGCATCAGGCGATTGAGCTGGCGCAGCAGTCGGGCGATCTGGATGCTGAGTCCGACGCTGTCGTGCAGTATCAAATTGCCGTAACCGAAGCGGCGCATAATGTGGTGCTGCTGCATCTGCTACGCTGCATGGAGCCCATGTTGGCGCAAAATGTTCGTCAGAACTTCGAATTGCTGTACGCGCGCCGTGAGATGCTCCCGCTGGTTAGCAGTCATCGTTCCAGTATTTTCGCGGCGATCATGGCCGGGCAACCGGAAGAAGCGCGCGAAGCGTCGCATCGTCACCCCGGCGTTTATTGAAGAGATTTTGCTGGATCGCAGCCGCGAGCAGAGCCGTCGTGAACGCTCGCTGCGTCGGCTGGAGCAGAGAAAGAATTAATATTTTCTGGTGCAGTTTGTACCGGAAGAGTTGTAACACCAGCGCCAAACTTTAGAGCGCGGCAACTAAACGCAGAACCTGTCTTATTGCACTTTTGTTGTTCAGTCATGATGAGAATGCAATGGGACAGGTTCCAGACAAATCAACGTATTAGATAGATAAGGAATACCCCCATGTCAGAACGTTTCCCAAAATGACGTGGATCCGATCGAAACTCGCGACTGGCTACAGGCGATCGAATCGGTCATCCGTGAAGAAGGTGTTGAGCGTGCTCAGTATCTGATTGACCAGCTCCTTTCTGAAGCCCGCAAAGGCGGTGTGAAAGTGGCAGCTGGCACAGGGGCGAGCAACTATGTAAACACTATTGCCGTTGAAGATGAACCGGAATACCCGGGCAATCTGGAACTGGAACGCCGTATTCGTTCAGCTATCCGCTGGAACGCAATCATGACCGTTCTGCGCGCGTCCAAAAAAGACCTCGAGCTGGGCGGCCACATGGCTTCCTTCCAGTCTTCTGCGACCGTTTATGAAGTCTGCTTCAACCACTTCTTCCGTGCCCGCAACGAGAAAGACGGCGGCGACCCGGGTGTACTTCCGGGGCCACATCTCCCCCGGGCATCTACGCACGTGCGTTCGTGGAAGGGCGTCTGACTGAAGAGCAGATGAACAACTTCCGTCAGGAAGTTCACGGTAAAGGCCTCTCTTCTTACCCGCACCCGAAATTGATGCCGGAATTCTGGCAGTTCCCGACCGTATCCATGGGTCTGGGCCCGATTGGTGCTATCTACGGTGAAATTCCTGAAATATCTGGAACACCGCGGCCTGAAAGACACTTCTGAACAAACCGTTTACGCTTTCCACGGGCGACGGTGAGGATGGATGAGCCGGAATCTAAAGGCGCCATCACCATCGCTACCCGTGAAAAACTGGACAACCTGTGCTTCATCATCAACTGTAACTTACAGCGTCTTGATGGCCCGGTTACCGGCAACGGCAAAATCATCAACGAACTGGAAGGCATCTTCAGCGGTGCTGGCTGGAACGTAATCAAAGTCATGTGGGGTTCCCGTTGGGACGAACTGCTGCGTAAAGACACCAGCGGTAAACTGATCCAACTGATGAACGAAACCGTTGACGGCGACTACCAGACCTTCAAATCCAAAGACGGCGCTTACGTGCGTGAGCACTTCTTCGGCAAATACCCGGAAACGGCAGCGCTGGTTGCTGACTGGACTGACGATCAGATTTGGGCGCTTAACCGCGGCGGTCACGATCCGAAGAAAGTCTACGCTGCACTGAAAAAGCGCAGGAAACCAAAGGCAAAGCGACCGTTATCACCATTAAAGGTTACGGCATGGGTGATACCGCTGAAGGCAAAAACATTGCTCACCGGGGTGAAGAAAATGAACATGGACGGCGTGCGTTATATCCGCGACCGCTTCAATGTTCCTGTGACCGATGAGCAGGTTGAAAACCTGTCTTACATCACCTTCCCGGAAGGTTCTGAAGAGCACAAATACCTGCACGAACGTCGCCGGGGCGCTGAAAGGCTACCTGCCGTCACGTCAGCCGAACTTTACCGAGAAACTTGAACTGCCGGCTCTGGAAGACTTCTCCCAGCTGCTGGAAGAGCAGAACAAAGAGATCTCCACCACTATCGCTTTCGTTCGTGCCCTGAACGTGATGCTGAAGAACAAATCGATCAAAGATCGTCTGGTTCCGATCATCGCTGACGAAGCGCGTACTTTCGGTATGGAAGGTCTGTTCCGTCAGATTGGTATCTACAGCCCGAACGGCCAGCAGTACACCCCGCAGGACCGTGAGCAGGTTGCTTACTACAAAGAAGACGAAAAGGTCAGATTCTGCAGGAAGGTATCAACGAACTGGGTGCTGGCGCATCCGGCTGGCGGCTGCGACCTCTTACAGCACCAACAACCTGCCGATGATCCCGTTCTACATCTACTACTCCATGTTCGGGTTCCAGCGTATCGGCGACCTGTGCTGGCAGGCTGGCGACCAGCAGGCTCGCGGCTTCCTGGTTGGCGGTACCTCCGGTCGTACCACCCTGAACGGTGAAGGTCTGCAGCACGAAGATGGTCACAGCCACATTCAGTCGCTGACTATCCCGAACTGTATCTCTTACGACCCGTCTTACGCGTACGAAGTGGCTGTCATCATGCACGATGGCTGGAGCGTATGTACGGTGAGAAACAAGAGAACGTTTACTACTACATCACCACGCTGAACGAAAACTACCACATGCCGGCAATGCCGGAAGGTGCCGAGGAAGGTATCCGTAAAGGTATCTACAAACTCGAAACCGTTGAAGGCAGCAAAGGTAAAGTTCAGCTGCTGGGCTCCGGTTCTATCCTGCGTCACGTACGTGAAGCAGCGCAGATTCTGGCGAAAGATTACGGCGTGGGTTCCGATGTCTACAGCGTGACCTCCTTCACTGAACTGGCGCGTGATGGCCGGGGATTGCGAACGCTGGAACATGCTGCACCCGCTGGAAACCCGCGTGTACCGTACATCGCTCAGGTGATGAACGACGCACCGGCTGTAGCGTCTACTGACTATATGAAACTGTTCGCCGAGCAGGTTCGTACTTATGTACCGGCTGATGATTACCGCGTACTGGGTACGGATGGCTTCGGTCGCTCCGACAGCCGTGAAAACCTGCGTCACCACTTCGAAGTTGATGCTTCTTACGTGGTCGTTGCAGCACTGGGCGAACTGGCTAAACGTGGCGAAATCGACAAGAAAGTGGTAGCGGAAGCCATCACCAAATTCAACATCGATGCAGAAAAAGTTAACCCGCGTCTGGCGTAAGAGGTAAAGAGATAATGGCTATCGAAATCAATGTACCCGGACATCGGGGCTGATGAAGTTGAAATCACCGAGATCCTGGTCAAAGTGGGCGACAAAGTTGAAGCTGAACAGTCGCTGATCACCGTAGAAGGCGACAAAGCCTCTATGGAAGTCCCGTCTCCGCAGGCTGGCGTTGTTAAAGAGATCAAAGTCTCTGTTGGCGACAAAACCGAGACCGGGCAAACTGATCATGATTTTCGATTCCGCCGAAGGTGCAGCAGCCGCTGCACCTGCTCCGGCAGAAGCGAAGAAAGACGCCGCGCCAGCAGCAGCCCCGGCCGCTGCGGCAGCCAAAGACGTTAACGTACCGGATATCGGCGGCGACGAAGTTGAAGTCACTGAGGATCCTGGTAAAAGTCGGCGATACCGTGGCTGCGGAACAGTCGCTGATCACCGTTGAAGGCGACAAAGCCTCGATGGAAGTTCCGGCGCCGTTCGCGGGCACCGTAAAAGAGATCAAAATCAACACTGGCGATAAAGTTTCCACCGGCTCGCTGATCATGATCTTCGAAGTTGCGGGTGCAGCACCGGCTGCGGCTCCGGCACAGGCGGCGGCTCCGGCTGCGGCGAGCGCTCCGGCAGCAGCGTCTGGCCCGAAAGAAGTCAACGTACCGGATATCGGCGGCGACGAAGTTGAAGTGACCGAAGTGCTGGTGAAAGTGGGCGACAAAGTCTCCGCTGAGCAGTCTCTGATCACCGTCGAAGGCGACAAAGCCTCGATGGAAGTTCCGGCACCGTTCGCAGGCACCGTGAAAGAGCTGAAAGTGAACGTGGGCGACAAAGTCTCCACTGGCTCTCTGATCATGGTCTTCGAAGTGGAAGGCGCTGCGCCTGCTGCGGCTCCGGCTCCGGCTGCTGCACCTGCTGCCGCTGCCCCGGCTGCTCAGGCGGCGAAACCGGCTGCTGCGCCGGCGAAAGCAGAAGGTAAATCTGACTTCGCGGAAAACGATGCTTACATCCATGCCACTCCGCTGATCCGTCGCCCTCGGCGCGAATTCCGGTGTGAATCTGGCGAAAGTGAAAGGCACCGGTCGTAAAGGCCGTATCCTGCGCGAAGACGTACAGAACTATGTGAAAGACGCGGTTAAACGCGCTGAGTCTGCACCTGCTGCTGGCGCAACCGGTGGTTCTCTGCCGGGCCTGCTGCCGTGGCCGAAAGTGGACTTCAGCAAGTTTGGCGAAGTCGAAGAAGTCGAACTGGGCCGCATCCAGAAAATTTCTGGCGCTAACCTGAGCCGTAACTGGGTGATGATCCCGCACGTTACGCACTTCGACAAAACCGATATCACCGATCTGGAAGCGTTCCGTAAACAGCAGAACGCCGAAGCTGAGAAGCGCAAACTGGATGTGAAATTCACCCCGGTTGTCTTCATCATGAAAGCGGTCGCTGCTGCACTGGAACAAATGCCGCGCTTCAACAGCTCACTGTCTGAAGATGCACAGCGTCTGACGCTGAAAAAATACATCAATATCGGTGTGGCGGTGGATACCCCGAACGGCACTGGTTGTTCCGGTCTTCAAAGACGTGAACAAGAAGAGCATCACTGAGCTGTCCCGTGAACTGACAGTGATCTCGAAAAAAGCGCGTGACGGTAAGCTGACTGCTGGCGAAATGCAGGGCGGTTGCTTCACCATCTCCAGCATCGGCGGCACAGGCACCACCCACTTCGCGCCGATTGTTAACGCGCCGGAAGTGGCCATCCTGGGCGTCTCCAAGTCTGCCATGGAGCCGGTCTGGAACGGTAAAGAGTTCGTACCGCGTCTGATGATGCCGATTTCGCTCTCCTTCGACCACCGTGTGATTGACGGTGCGGATGGTGCGCGC
The DNA here is from genome assembly GCA_002886105.1 of Enterobacter sp. EA-1. GTDB lineage: Bacteria > Pseudomonadota > Gammaproteobacteria > Enterobacterales > Enterobacteriaceae. The sequence goes on along the minus strand of CP025776.1, from coordinate 4,261,388 downwards.
TTTATCACCATCATCAACAACATGCTGTCTGACATCCGCCGTCTGGTGATGTAATCAGAAAAAGCCGGCCTGACGGCCGGCTTTTTTCTGCTAATCTCATACTGCTTATGGGGTTATCAGGGGCAAAGGACAAATCGTTTGCCGTTTGTTGTTTCCAAAATTGTTAACATTTTTGTAAACTGCGGGCGGATAGAACGTCCCGGTGGATGAAGGGCGACATGAAGTACCCCTGACCGCCGGAAATCAATAAGAGGTCATGATGAGTACTGAAATCAAAACTCAGGTCGTGGTACTTGGGGCAGGCCCGGCAGGTTACTCTGCTGCCTTCCGTTGCGCTGATTTAGGTCTGGAAACCGTCATCGTTGAACGTTACAGCACCCTTGGCGGTGTTTGTCTGAACGTGGGTTGTATCCCTTCTAAAGCGCTGCTGCACGTAGCAAAAGTTATCGAAGAAGCCAAAGCGCTGGCTGAACACGGCATCGTTTTGGCGAGCCGAAACCGATATCGACAAAATTCGTACGGAAAGAGAAAGTTATCACTCAGCTGACCGGCGGTCTGGCGGGGATGGCGAAAGGCCGTAAAGTTAAAGTGGTTAACGGTCTGGGTAAATTCACCGGGGCGAACACCACCGGAAGTTGAAGGCGAAAACGGGTAAAACCGTGATCAACTTTGACAATGCAATCATCGCGGCGGGCTCCCGTCCGATTCAACTGCCGTTTATCCCGCATGAAGATCCGCGCGTATGGGACTCCACCGACGCACTGGAACTGAAATCCGTACCGAAGCGTATGCTGGTTATGGGTGGCGGTATCATCGGTCTGGAAATGGGTACCGTGTACCATGCGCTGGGTTCAGAGATTGACGTGGTTGAAATGTTCGACCAGTTATCCCGGCGGCTGACAAAGACATCGTTAAAGTCTTCACCAAACGCATCAGCAAGAAATTCAACCTGATGCTGGAAACCAAAGTGACCGCCGTTGGAAGCAAAAGAAGACGGTATCTATGTTTCCATGGAAGGCAAAAAGCCCCGGCTGAAGCGCAGCGTTACGATGCCGTGCTGGTGGCCATAGGTCGTGTGCCTAACGGTAAAAACCTCGACGCAGGCCGGTGTGCAGGCGTGGAAGTGGACGACCGTGGCTTTATCCGTGTTGATAAACAACTGCGCACCAACGTGCCGCACATCTTCGCTATCGGCGATATCGTCGGTCAGCCGATGCTGGCGCACAAAGGCGTGCATGAAGGCCACGTGGCCGCAGAAGTTATCGCCGGTAAAAAACACTACTTCGATCCGAAAGTTATCCCGTCTATCGCCTACACCGAGCCAGAAGTTGCATGGGTGGGTCTGACCGAGAAAGAAGCGAAAGAGAAAGGCATCAGCTACGAAACCGCCACCTTCCCGTGGGCGGCTTCTGGTCGTGCTATCGCTTCCGATTGCGCAGACGGTATGACCAAACTGATTTTCGACAAAGAGACGCACCGTGTTATCGGTGGCGCGATTGTCGGCACCAACGGCGGTGAGCTGCTGGGCGAAATCGGTCTGGCGATCGAAATGGGTTGCGACGCTGAAGATATCGCGCTGACCATCCACGCTCACCCGACCCTGCACGAATCCGTGGGTCTGGCGGCGGAAGTGTTCGAAGGCAGCATCACTGACCTGCCGAACCCGAAAGCGAAGAAAAAATAAGTTTTCGCCACGCTAAAGCGCCTCTTCGGAGGCGTTTTTTTGCGCCATTTTCGTGAGCAGGTAGAGACTTTCACTGCCGGTGGTATAAATATTACGCAGATTTTGCCGATATTACCCTCTGTCGACCATTCCCGGCGAGGAGAAGGAGTTTTATCGTCATGATCAACGGCCTCAACCTGTCGTCGCTCTCTTCCGCGGCGCGTGTTACCCCATCGTCAACAGTGAACACTTCGGCGCGTACCGCCAGCAATAACAGCACTTCTGCGGGTGCAACGGCATCGGCAAAAGTGATGTTTGGCAGCCAGACCGCAGAAATCGCCGCGGTGTATAGCCTGTCGCCGAAGAAAATCAGCGCCAGCACATCCCTGCAAAACAATGCGACTATCCAGTGGCATTGATGCAGTCTGCGAAGGGGAGCAACTCTGTTTCCGCATTCGGCAGTCTGGGCAGCGTGCTACTCAGTAACCTGAAAGAAAATCGCGCCGATTTCACCCGTGCGCTCACCGGCGTCGGGATGAACGGGAGCGGCGGAAATGAGTCCGCTATCACGCTGGATATCGTCACGCAATCTGGCTCCACTGTTCATCTGATCGCGACCCAGCAGGATGATGGCATGGCGGTGGAGGTTAAAACGGAAGGCGACAGTCTGAACGATGACGAAGCTGAGGCGGTCGCCAAACTGGGGGAGTCGTTGCAAAAAACGTTATCAGGACTGGGCCGCAACCCGCCTGAAGTCGACGTGAAGGGGTTAACGCAGTTTGACAGCAGTGTGCTCAAATCGGTGGATTTGAAAACGGATATGCGTACTGGTGACACGTCACTGCAATCGCTCAATTTCCATGCGGACACGAAAGAACGCTGGATTGCCTATGAAGATAAGGATTTCTCGCTGAAGATGAGCAGCGACCTTTCTCAATCCGGGCTGTCTGGCAACTATGCACAGCAGCAAAGTGCGCTGAATGCCTACGACAGCAAGTTTGATAAAGCGCGCATTGCCGGTCATGGCGATCGTGCGCAGATGGAAGCGCTGAAATCGGTATTTAGGGCGTTAAATACCACGACGGAAAACGATGAGTCATTAAAAAGTGGGCGTGGCGGATATTCGCGTCGGCGATAATGGTAAATCGCAGCTAAGCGGGCTGAATGACTTCTCTTTATCACTGACGCAAACGGAAAAATCCATCAACCCGCTGCATGAAGAAGAGAAAGATCGTTTTTCCTACCAGGGCTTCGCAAACGACCGAAGAGTCCGTTGCCAGTGATGGTTCAAAAACCCTGAAGCAGACCGCGCGTAGCCATACCAGCGCCGCACCGGCATCAAGCGTTAGATCCTCTTTCCCGCTGTCGCTGAACGGCATGAAATCGTCGCAGAACTACTATTACCACTTGCTGGAAAATGACGAAGAGAGCAGCACGACCCTCAATTACACGGCGCGCGGGCAACTGGCGAGCGTGGGACACCACGAGCAGGTGAATAACCGCGAAACGGTGAAAAAATATGTGATGGGAGAACTGGTTGATCAAACCGTTACCCCGGAACAATACACGCGCAACAACGTGGTTTCCTTGCTACGAACGTTGTCACAATAACGTCATAAAAACGGTCCTTTGGGGCCGTTTTTTGTTTTTATGGCGTCGATTCTGTTCCCTAAAAACCGTCTGCCGTCTGCTTTATTCCGCCTTTAACGATTCAGCCAATTTTTTATGTTGCTTTTTTGTAAACAGATTAACACCCCCCGTAAATCCTGCTATGCTGCCGAACGCGGTTCGCGGATTTACCCTACAAACTGCTGTCTCACAGGAGAGTGAAGAGAAACGCCTGCCGCATTATGACAATGAGAGCGAGGAGAACCGTCGTGCTAGAAGAATACCGTAAGCACGTAGCTGAACGTGCCGCTGAGGGGATTGCGCCAAAACCATTAGATGCAACCCAAATGGCAGGCCTTGTCGAGCTGCTGAAAAGCCCGCCTGCTGGCGAAGAAGAATTCCTGATTGATCTGCTGACTAACCGTGTCCCGCCGGGGCGTTGATGAAGCCGCCTATGTCAAAGCGGGTTTCCTTGCTGCCATCGCCAAAGGCGACGCCACCTCCCCACTGGTTACCCCTGAAAAAGCCATTGAACTGCTGGGCACCATGCAGGGCGGCTATAACATTCATCCGCTGATTGATGCGCTGGATAGCGACAAACTTGCGCCGATCGCCGCTAAAGCACTGTCCCACACGCTGCTGATGTTCGATAACTTCTACGATGTGGAAGAGAAAGCCAAAGCGGGCAACGCCCACGCGAAACAGGTGATGCAATCCTCGGGCCGATGCAGAATGGTTCCTGAGCCGTCCGGCACTGGCCGACAAAATCACCGTGACGGTATTTAAAGTCACCGGCGAAACCAACACCGATGATCTCTCTCCGGCGCCGGATGCCCGGGTCCGCCCGGATATCCGCTGCACGCGCTGGCGATGCTGAAAAACGCCCGTGAAGGCATTGAGCCGGATCAGCCGGGTGTTGTGGGTCCGATCAAACAGATCGAGGCGCTGGCGAAAAAGGTTTCCCGCTGGCTTATGTCGGCGATGTGGTCGGTACCGGTTCTTCCCGTAAATCCGCCACTAACTCCGTACTGTGGTTTATGGGCGATGACATTCCGAACGTGCCGAACAAGCGCGGCGGCGGTCTGGTGCTCGGCGGTAAAATTGCGCCCATCTTCTTCAACACCATGGAAGATGCGGGCGCGCTGCCTGTCGAAGTGGATGTGAACAGCCTCAATATGGGCGACGTGATCGACGTTTACCCGTTTAAAGGTGAAGTTCGCAACCATGAAACCGGCGAACTGCTGGCCAGCTTTGAGCTGAAAACCGACGTGTTGATCGACGAAGTGCGCGCCGGTGGCCGTATTCCGTTGATTATCGGTCGTGGGCTGACAACCAAAGCGCGCGAAGCGCTGGGTCTGCACAGCGATGTGTTCCGTCAGGCGAAAGACGTGGCGGAAAGCAGCCGCAGCTACTCGCTGGCGCAGAAAATGGTCGGTCGCGCCTGCGGCGTGGACGGTATCCGTCCTCCGGTGCTTACTGCGAACCGAAAATGACCTCCGTGGGTTCTCAGGACACCACCGGTCCGATGACCCGTGATGAACTGAAAGACTGGCCTGCACTGGGCTTCTCTTCCGACCCTGGTGATGCAGTCCTTCTGCCACACGGCGGCCTATCCGAAGCCTGTGGATGTGACCACGCACCATACGCTGCCGGACTTCATTATGAACCGCGGCGGTGTTTCCCTGCGTCCGGGCGACGGCGTAATTCACTCATGGCTGAACCGTATGCTGCTGCCGGATACCGTTGGTACCGGTGGTGACTCGCATACCCGTTTCCCGATCGGTATCTCCTTCCCGGCGGGTTCTGGCACGGTGGCGTTTGCCGCCGCCACCGGCGTTATGCCGCTGGATATGCCGGAGTCTGTGCTGGTGCGCTTCAAAGGCAAAATGCAGCCGGGTATTACTCTGCGCGATCTGGTGCATGCCATCCCGCTGTATGCCATCAAACAAGGCCTGCTGACCGTTGAGAAGAAAGGGAAGAAAAAACATCTTCTCTGGCCGCATCCTCGAAATCGAAGGTCTGCCGGATCTGAAGGTCGAGCAGGCGTTTGAGCTGACGGATGCCTCTGCTGAGCGCTCGGCTGCCGGTTGCACCATCAAACTGAACAAAGAACCGATTATCGAGTATCTGAACTCGAACATCGTGCTGTTGAAGTGGATGATTTCTGAAGGCTACGGCGATCGTCGTACGCTGGAACGTCGCGTGCAGGGCATGGAAAAATGGTTGGCGGATCCGCAACTGCTGGAAGCTGATGCTGACGCGGAGTACGCGGCGGTCATCGACATCGATCTGGCGGAAATCAAAGAGCCGATCCTCTGCGCGCCGAACGATCCGGACGACGCGCGTCTGCTGTCTGACGTGCAGGGTGCAAGCATCGATGAAGTCTTTATCGGCTCCTGTATGACGAATATCGGTCACTTCCGTGCCGCCGGTAAACTGCTGGACAGCCATAAAGGCCAACTGCCGACCCGCCTGTGGGTTGCGCCGCCGACCCGTATGGATGCCGCGCAGTTGACGGAAGAAGGGTATTACAGCGTGTTCGGTAAGAGCGGCGCGCGCATTGAGATCCCTGGCTGCTCCCTGTGCATGGGTAACCGGGCGCGCGTGTGGCGGACGGTTCGACTGTGGTCTCCACGTCCACCCGTAACTTCCCGAACCGCTTAGGTACCGGGGCGAACGTTTACCCTCGGCGTCTGCGGAGCTGGCGGCGGTCGCTGCGCTGACCGGTAAACTGCCGACGCCGGAAGAGTACCTTAACTTTATGTCGCAGGTGGATAAAACCGCTGCAGACACATACCGCTACCTGAACTTCGACCAGCTTAATCAGTACACTGATAAAGCGGACGGTGTGATTTTCCAGACTGCGGTCTGAGTACCAGAGCCACCCTTCGGGGTGGTTTTTTCTTCCCCCCTCGCGCTGCAAAAAATCGCTTTTTAAGCGCATCAAATGTCTATTACTGACATATCGAAAAACTCTAGCATCGCTCTGTTCCCGAACACCAATTACGTGTCTTACGCGTCACCGTTACCTGACGCGGGGGCTTTCCTATGCCCAAACAAGGGCGATTCAGGAGATGAGATATGGCGACGAGCGAAACACCTGAGTTAGTGACAATGCATCCGCAAATGACATTGCATGCGGCGCGTTTAGTGCTGAAGAAAGCCCTTAGCGAAGCGCAGCAGGCAGCGGCGGGTGAGCGTGGCCGTTGTCGATCTGAGCGGCGAACTGCTGGCGTTTGAACGCGACGACGACAGCGCAGGCGTAACGGTGAACACCGCGATTGCCAAGGCGAAAACCGCCGCGCTGCTGCGCGATCCTTCCAGTCTCTTCGAAACCTTTATCAACCAGGGGCTCACTGAGCTTTGCCACGCCCGCATCACTCCGTTGCAGGGCGGTGTTCCGGTCATGCTTGATGGTCGTTTGATTGGCGCGGTGGGCGTGAGCGGCGCCAGCGGTGAAGAAGACAATGTGATTGCTACGCAGGCGGCCATTCGCTTCATGGAGCAAGGTGTTCATCATGGATGATCTGACATTGCGTACGGTGGCGATCATCGGCGGCAGTTCGGGGGATCGGCTTTCAGGTTGCCCGGCAGGCGGTAAAACGAAGGGGCGAATCTTATTCTGATTGGCCGCGACATTGGTCGGCTTGAGGTGGCGAAAACCCGGCTGCAAACGGCTGGCGGATCGGTGACTACCTATGTCGCCGATGCGCACGATCATGCCGCGCTGGAGCAGTTATTTGATGAGATGCCGCAGGTGGATCATCTGGTGTCGATGGTTGGCGATGTGATGGGCGGCGGCTTTGTTACTGCACCGATGGCGGTGATTCGCCATGTTATCGAATCAAAGTTCTTCACCAACGTGCGCATAGGCCAGCTGGCGGCGAAGAAAATTCGTCCCGGCGGTAGCCTGATTTTTACCTCCGGCACCGGTGGTCGGGCGCAGGATGCCTGCGCCAGTTATGTCGGCAATCTGGGGGATCAATGCGTTAGTGGAAGGGCTGGCGGTGGAGTTAGCGCCGGACATTCGCGTCAATGCGGTTTCGCCCACCGGACGGTGACGCCTTTCTGGCGAGATATGCCCGCTGAACAATTAGCCGCCACGGCGGATCGCTTCGCTAACGCTATTCCATTGCAGCGCACGGCTGAGATAGATGAGCTGGCGCAGGCATACCTGTTCCTGATGAAAAATGGCTTTATTACTGGTCAACATATCGCGGTCGACGGTGGAATTATGCTTGGCGGATGATTTCTGCGCAGGCGAAACACCCTCACGCGGATATTTTTCGTTGCTTCCCGTTAGTACGCTTTTTTTCTGGCAGTGTGCTGCGATAATTACAGCATAGGCGGGCCATCAGGCCGGCAGGAGGAAGCGATTATGGATTACGAATTTCTGCGTGATGTCACCGGCGTGGTGAAGGTGCGTATGTCGATGGGTCACGAAGCTGTCGGACACTGGTTTAATGAAGAAGTGAAAGAGAACCCGGCCTTACTGGATGAAGTGGAGCAGGCGGCGAAAACGGTGAAGGGCAGCGAGCGCTCCTCGGCAACGCGCCGGGCATGAATACACGCTGTGGATGGATGGCGAAGAGGTGATGGTGCGCGCCAACCAGCTGGAGTTTTCCGGCGATGAGATGGAAGAAGGGATGAGCTATTACGATGAAGAGAGCCTGTCGCTGTGCGGCGTGGAGGATTTTCTTCAGGTGGTGGCCGCCTATCGCGAATTCCTGAAACAGCGATAGATAAAGGAGCCTCCGTGCTCCATCTCAGGTTATACGGCTGGAATATTGCGGCCGTAGTAGATCTCGCGCATCTCTTTCCACAACGCTTCTGTGATCTCTTTGCGTTCTTCTGCGGTCAGGTCTTCCGGTTTGGTATGGAACATGTAGTGCTTAAGATCGAACTCTTTAAGCAACATCTTGGTATGGAAGATATTTTCCTGATAAACGTTCACGTCCACCATGTCGTACAGTGATTTCATGTCATCAGACATAAAGTTCTGAATCGAATTAATCTCATGATCGATAAAATGCTTCATGCCGTTAACGTCGCGGGTAAAGCCGCACGCGGTAATCGACCGTGACAATATCCGACTCAAGCTGGTGGATCAGGTAATTCAGCGCTTTGAGCGGAGAGATAACGCCGCAAGTGGAGACTTCGATATCGGCGCGGAACGTGCACAACCCGCCCTCAGGATGGCTTTCCGGATAGGTATGGACGCAAATATGGCTCTTATCCAGATGCGCGACCACCGCTTCCGGCAGCGGGCCCGGGTGCTCGGTTTTATCGATAAGCTGCGGGTCGACGGGTTCTTCGCTCACCAGAATGGTCACGCTTGCGCCCTGCGGCTCGTAATCCCCGGCGGGCAATGTTCAGGATATTGGCACCGATAATATTGCAGGTTTCGCTCAGGATCTCTGTCAGACGGTTGGCGTTATAGAGTTCATCAATATAGGCAATGTAGCCGTCACGCTCTTCCGCCGTTTTGGCGTAGCAGATGTCGTAGATACAAAAACTCAGGCTTTTCGTCAGGTTGTTAAAGCCATGCAGCTTCAGCTTTTTCAATTTTCATCACCTCCTTAGAAGGACAGGGCGTCTTGCACGTATTGCGGCAAGGCGAAAGCCGCGGTATGAATCGCCGGATTATAGTAACGGCAGGTTATTGCGGCAGTATGGAAACGGGCGGCGATGATCCCGGTTGAGAGGTGGCGCAATGCTTCGTTATCCGTCGCCCGGTGCAAAAGTCATGATGCCGCCGTAATAGGTCGGAACCGCTGCCTGATAAAAACTGACGTCGCTAAAATAGTGACTCAACTTGCGATGACTGCCGGTGACCTCCTCTTGTTGCAGAAAGCTTACGCCATTCTGCGCCACGAAGATCCCGCCCGGGTTCAGGCAGCGTTTGCAGCCCTCATAAAAGGCGGAGGTGAACAGGCTCTCCCCCGGACCGATAGGGTCTGTGCAGTCAGAAATGATCACGTCGAATGTCTGGCGGGTGTGGTTAACAAAATTGACGCCATCGTCGATCACCAGCTGAAAACGGGGATCGTCATACGCGCCTGCGCTGTGATTCGGCAGGTACTGACGGCAGAAAGAGACGACGCCTGCGTCGATTTCCACCATGGTAATGGTGGCAATATTTTTATGGCGCGAGACTTCACGCAACATGGCGCCATCGCCACCGCCGATGATTAACACATCTTTTGCATGACCATGAGCCAGCAGCGGAACATGGGTCATCATTTCGTGGTAGATGAACTCATCACGTTCGGTGGTCTGAACAACGCCATCCAGCGCCATTACGCGACCAAACGCGGCGTTCTCGAAGATGACCAGATCCTGATGATCGGTTTTCTCGTGATACAGCACGTTATCAACGGCAAAGTATTGACCAAAGTGGTCATGCAGGGTTTCGTGCCACACGGCGTTGTCGGCCATAGGTTGCTCCTTTGTTAACACCGCGAAAATGGGCGCAACATCATAGCTAACTCTGACCGGGGGTTGCACGGTCAGAATTTCACCGTTATCCCGTCTTGCTTCGTGGCGCAGTGCGATCAGAAAGCGGACGGGACAGGGAACGATTATTTAACGTAGGCGAGAAGGCTAAGGGAGTCGCGAGCGAGGGCTTTACATTTTTTTTGCGGTAGGAATACCAATGCCGCTCAGGTCGCGGTAGCTATCTTCACCCAGCGATTTCATATCCCGGTGTCATAGTTGCTGAGATCCCACTGGTTTTGCTGGGCGAAAAGACCAGTGCGCGACGGATCTGCCCGTTAGGCAAGTTGTTATAGCCGCAGTCGTTTTTCAGAAATACAAACACGGCCGTCAGATCGGCCATATCTTCAGCTTCGGATTCACTTAGCGCATAACTGTTAGCGGAGACAGCCAGCAGGCTGCCGAGGACTACTGCTCTGAAAAACGTCTTCATTATTTCTACCACGGCGTAACGGAATTTAAACGTTAGCACAGTCCTGATAGGGCGACGATATTTATTATTATCTGATTTCTTGACCTTCCGGCAGGGGGAGGGTTTATGCTCAAAATATCGCCTGCAATTGATAAGGAAATGCCCATGCAACGCCGTGATTTTTTGAAATATTCCGCCGCGTTAGGCGTAATGAGCGCGCTGCCGCTATGGAGCCGATCGCTGTTTGCCGCTGAACGCCCGACACTCCCCATCCCGCCACTGCTCAGCCCCGATGCGCAAAGCCGTATTCAGCTTACGGTACAAGCGGGGAAACCCTGTTCGGCGGTAAATCTGCAGCCACCGGGGTTACAACGGCTCACTGCTTGGGCCTGCGCTTCAGCTCCGCCGAGCGCCGTCACGGTGGATATCCGTAATACGCTGGCCGAAGAGACCACTGTGCACTGGCACGGCGTTGAAGTCGCAGGCGAGGTTGATGGCGGGCCGCAGGGCGTCATCAAACCCGGCGGCAGCCGTACGGTAACCTTTACCCCCACGCAACAGGCGGCAACCTGCTGGTTCCATCCGCATCAACACGGCAGAACTGGTCGCCGGTGGCAATGGGGCTCGCCGGGCTGGTGCTGATTGAAGATGATACGCTTCGCCAACTGCGCCTGCCGCAACAGTGGGGCATTGACGACGTTCCGGTGATTATGCAGGACAAAAGGTTTACCACGCAGGGGCAAATTGATTATCAGCTTGATGTGATGAGCGCGGCCGTGGGCTGGTTTGGCGATACCTTACTGACTAATGGCGCGGTGTATCCTCAGCACGCCGCACCCCGCGGCTGGTTACGTCTGCGCTTGCTCAATGGCTGTAATGCGCGTTCGCTTAATGTTGCGGCCAGCGATAAACGCCCGCTGTATGTGATCGCGAGCGACGGCGGCTTGCTCCAGTGAACCGGTCAAGGTCAGTGAATTACCGATGTTGATGGGCGAGCGGTTCGAAGTATTGGTGGATATCAGCGACGGTAAGCCCTTCGATCTTGTAACGCTACCGGTACAGCAGATGGGGATGACGGTTGCGCCGTTTGACCAGCCGCAGCCGGTGCTGCGTATTCAGCCGTTGCAGGTCACCGCTTCCGGCATATTGCCCGATAAGCTCGCATCGCTGCCTGCGTTGCCGCCGCTCGAAGGATTAACGCAACGGACGCTGCAACTGTCGATGGACCCGATGCTCGACATGATGGGGATGCAGGCGTTGCAACAGAAGTACGGTGATGCGGCAATGGCTGGCATGATGATGGGCCATGGGCAAATGAGTCATACCCAGAGCGGGAATATGCCGATGAGCCACGGGCAGATGGGCACGATGCAAATGAATCATGGTCAGATGAACCATGGCGGGATGAACAGTGATCAGGGTACGATGAACCACGGTAACGGCGGGTTTGATTTCCACTCCGCCAACCGGATCAACGGCAAAGCCTTCGACATGACCACTCCGGCTTTTGCGGCGCAAAAGGGCAGTACGAACGTTGGGTGATCTCGGGCGAAGGCGACATGATGCTGCACCCCTTCCATATTCACGGGACCCAGTTCCGTATTCTGTCAGAAAACGGCAAACCGCCTGCGGCGCATCGCGCGGGCTGGAAAGATACCGTGAATGTCTACGGGGCGCGCAGTGAAGTGTTAGTGCGTTTCCAGCATGACGCGCCAAAAGAGCATGCTTATATGGCGCACTGCCATCTGCTGGAGCATGAAGATACCGGGATGATGTTAGGGTTTACGGTGTAAAAAAAAGCCGGAGGGCGTCAAAACGCGCCTCCGGCTGCAAGAGTGTTCGGCCCGGTAAGCAACCTCGCTACCGGGCTTGTGTTCTCTTTATTTGGCATTATCCGGCAGTGCATAAGCGACAATATAGTCGCCCATTTGGGTGCCGAACGACCCGTGACCGCCAGCGGAAATGACCACATACTGTTTGCCATTGACCTCATAGGTCATCGGTGTGGCCTGACCGCCAGCCGGCAATCGACCCTGCCACAGTTTTTCACCGTTGCTCATATTGTAAGCGCGCAGGTAGTTATCAGCGGTGGCCGCGATAAACAGCACATTACCCGCTGTGGAGATCGGGCCGCCAAGCATTGGCATCCCCATATTGAACGGCACCGGAACCGGCATCGGGAACGGCATGCTGTCCTGCGGCGTACCAATACGTTTTTCCACACCACCTGATTGGTTTTCAAATCGAGAGCGGAAATATAACCCCATGCCGGTTGTTTACACGGCAGACCGAACGGTGACAGGAACGGGTTCAGCGTTACGCCGTACGGTACACCGTACTGCGGCTGGATCCCCGACTCTGAGCCGGTGCCTTTCGCGTCTTTCGGCGGTTCCATCGGGTTACCCGGACCGCGCGGGATCAGCTTCGACACAAACGGCAGCGCCATCGGGTTGGCAATGGCGATCTGGCGATGCGGATCGACAGAGATACCGCCCCATTCAAACATCCCGAGGTTGCCCGGGAACACCAGCGTGCCCTGTTCCGACGGCGGGGTGAAAATGCCTTCATAGCGCATCTGGTGGAACATAACGCGGCACACCAGTTGATCGAACATGGTGGCGCCCCCATGTCCGCCCCGCTGAGATCTTTCTTCGGACGGAAACTCAAATCGGAGAACGGCTGGGTAGGGGTGACATGGTCGCCTTTGGCAGCCCCCTGCGGCACCGGTTTTTCCGGCGCGGGTACCACCAGTTCACCATTACGACGATCCAGTACGAAAATGTTGCCAGTTTTCGCCGGCGCATAAATCACCGGAACCGTTTTGCCGTTGACGCTGATATCCGCCAGCGTCGGCTGCGACGGCATATCCATGTCCCACAAATCGTGGTGAACGGTCTGGTAGCTCCGAGGCCAGTTTGCCGGTGGTGGCGTTCAGCGCGACGATCGAACTGGCGTAACGCTCCTGCTCGGGTGTGCGGTTACCGCCCCAGATATCCGGCGTGGTGACGCCCATCGGCAGATAGACCAAATCCAGCTTTGCGTCATAGGCGGCAGGCGCCCGGAGTTCGGCGAGTTGACGGTATAGTGGTGTTCATCGGCCGGGATCGCATTTGGATCTTTCGCGCCCGGATCGAAGGCCCACAGCAGTTTACCGGTATTGATGTCGAAACCGCGGATCACCCCCGAAGGCTCACGGGTGGAGAAGTTATCCGTTACCGCACCGGCAATAATAATCACCTTATCGGTGACGATGGGCGGCGAGGTGGGTTCGTACATGCCCGGTGTGGTCACTGGCATATTGGTTTGCAGGTTGAGAATGCCTTTATTGGCAAAGGAGTCACACAGCTTACCGTTATCCGCGCGTTGACGGCGAACAGACGACCATCATTCACCGGCAGGATAATACGGCGCGGGCAATCCGCCACCACATCCGGGCTGGCATTGTCAGCGGTCGCTTCATGATAAGAAACGCCACGGCAGGTGACATGCTGGAAGGTCGGATTGGTGTTCAGTTGCGGATCGAAGTGCCATTTCTCTTTACCCGTGGCGGCATCGAGGGCGAACAGGCGCTGGTGCGCAGTACACAGGAATAGGGAGTCGCCAACTTTAATGGGCGTCACTTCGTTGGTGATTTCTCCCGGATCGTTCGGCTGCTTCCAGATCGCCGGTGCGAAACACCCACGCTTCTTTCAGATTATGCACGTTATCGGCGTTGATCTGCTTCAACGGCGAGTAACGCTGCCCTTCCTGATTACGACCGTACGCGGGCCAGTCACTGTCAGCAACCGCAGAGATAGCCTGTGCAGGCGTACTTTCTGCGCTCAGCGTGCCGCGGATCTCTTGCGGATCGTGAAAACCGGCCCACGTCAGAATGCCGCCGCTGACCAGCAGTGTCACCACCAGCGCAGCGACTGCGCCACGCGCGGGGACGACTAATCGCCGCCAGACAAACGGCAGAATCAGCCAGATACCGAAGAAGACCGGGGATGTCGCTACGCGGCGTGAGCGCCCAGAAATCGAAACCGACTTCCCACACGCCCCAGATCATGGTGACCAGCAACAGGGCGGCATACAGCCATAATGCCGTACGCTGGCCTTTCCATAGCAACCGGTGGTCACCGCCAGCATCACCGAGGGCCTGCGATAGGGTAGTACCGAGGAGCCGCCAATGGCGACCAGCCGTGCACCGCCGATTAACAGATACAGCCCGCAAAAGGCTGCAAACAGTGCCGTCAGCGTCACAAGGCGCCGCGGCTGTTGCGTTTTGTTTCTGCCATAAAAGACACTCATCAGTTTGTTAATATTTTGATAGCAATTAATTATAGGAGTTAACAAGTGTGATCGTCATCACAAAATGAGCTTTGTTGCGGAATGGCACCTAATAATCTTTTGCTGGTATACTGCGCATCTTGCGTTTCAATTACCGGCGCTCTCAACCGGTGTTGAATGATTTACGATTTAAATCATATGGTTAGTTAAAATGAAACACACTGTTGAAGTGATGATCCCGGAAGCGGAGATCAAAGCGCGTATCGTTGAGCTGGGTCGTCAAATCACTGAACGTTACAAAGATAGCGGCAGCGAAATGGTGCTGGTGGGGCTGCTGCGTGGATCGTTTATGTTTATGGCTGACCTGTGCCGTGAAGTGCAGGTTTCTCACGAAGTCGATTTTATGACCGCCTCCAGCTACGGCAGCGGCATGTCCACCACCCGCGATGTGAAAATCCTGGAAAGATCTGGATGAAGATATTCGTGGCAAAGACGTGCTGATCGTCGAAGACATTATCGATTCGGGTAATACGCTGTCGAAAGTGCGTGAAATCCTCAGCCTGCGCGAGCCGAAATCGCTGGCGATTTGCACCCTGCTGGATAAACCTTCCCGTCGTGAAGTGGACGTACCCGTTGAGTTTGTCGGCTTTTCCATTCCGGATGAGTTTGTGGTGGGTTACGGCATTGATTATGCGCAGCGCTATCGCCATCTGCCGTATGTTGGCAAAGTGGTCATGCTGGAAGAATAAAATCGGGGCCGACGGCCCCGATTGTTATTCTGTGATTGCTGTGTTTCTGACTGAGGTTGGACACACCCTGACGGTAACGCTGCTCCAGCGTTTCGCGGTTGGTGGCGGTGACATCCAGATTACGCAGCAGGCCATCATGAATGCCGTAGGCCCAGCCATGAATCGTCACTTTCTGCCCACGTTTCCATGCGGACTGCATGATCGTCGAGTGACCAAGGTTATACACCTGCTCCATGACGTTCAGTTCGCACAGCGTATCGAGACGACGTTCCGGCGGCATTTCGCCAAGCAGCGAGCTATGTTTAAACCAGATATCGCGAATATGCAGCAGCCAGTTGTTGATAAGACCCAGTTCCGGGTTTTCAACCGCGGCCTGTACACCGCCGCAGCCGTAGTGGCCGCAAATGATGATGTGTTCAACTTCCAGCACATCCACGGCGTACTGAACCACGGAGAGGCAGTTCAAATCGGTGTGGATAACCAGTTGGCAACATTTCGGTGAACAAACAGTTCGCCGGGTTCGAGGCCGGTAAGGCGTTCGGCGGGAACGCGGGAGTCAGAGCATCCAATCCAGAGAAAGCGCGGCTTCTGTGCTTGCGCCAGTGTTTCGAAAAAATCCGGGGATCTTCTTCCACCAGCATTTTTGACCATAGTGCATTATTGCTGATGAGTGTATCTATGTCTTTCATGGAAGTTAACAACCTGTAACCAGATAAGTGCGTTGCGCTAATATAGGTTAACTCCAACTCTTTTTAAACCACACATCGAGTGTAAGAAAACAGGTAAGTGATAATTCATGACCATTGCACTGGAGCTTGAGCAGCTTAAAAAAACCTATCCGGGCGGCGTTCAGGCGCTGCGCGGCATTGATTTAAAAGTCGAAGCGGGCGATTTCTATGCGCTTCTTGGGCCGAATGGCGCGGGAAAATCCACCACCATTGGCATTATCAGTTCGCTGGTAAATAAAACCTCCGGGCGTGTCAGCGTCTTTGGTTACGATCTGGACAAAGACGTCGTTAACGCCAAGCGCCAGCTAGGGCTGGTGCCGCAGGAGTTTAACTTTAACCCGTTTGAAACCGTGCAGCAGATTGTGGTGAACCGGTGCCGGTTACTACGGCGTGGATCGTAAAGAGGCGCTGGTTCGCAGCGAAAAGTACCTGGAATCAACTCGATCTGTGGGAAAAACGTAACGAACGTGCGCGGATGCTTTCCGGCGGCATGAAACGTCGTCTGATGATTGCCCGTGCGCTGATGCACGAGCCGAAACTGCTGATCCTCGACGAGCCAACCGCGGGCGTGGATATTGAGTTACGCCGCTCAATGTGGGGGTTCCTGGAAAGATCTGAACGATAAAGGCACCACCATTATTCTGACCACCCACTATCTGGAAGAAGCCGAAATGCTGTGCCGCAATATTGGCATTATTCAGCGCGGCGACCTGATTGAAAATACCTCAATGAAAGCGCTGCTCTCGAAGGCTGAAGTCAGAGACGTTTATTCTCGATTTAGCGCCGAAAAGCCCGCTGCCGAAGCTGGAAGGGTACCAGTACCGGCTGGTGGATACTTCTACGCTGGAAGTGGAAGTCCTGCGTGAGCAGGGGGTAAATAGCGTGTTCAGCCAGCTTAGCGCGCAGGGCGTGCAGGTATTGAGTATGCGTAATAAGGCCAACCGTCTCGAAGAGCTGTTCGTCACGCTGGTGCATGAGGAGAAAAGGAGAAAGCGCATGATGCAGCTTTTTTGGGTGGCGCTGAAGAGTATCTGGTACAAAGAGATCCAGCGTTTTATGCGCATTTGGGTGCAAACGCTGGTGCCGCCAGTGATCACCATGACGCTCTATTTTATTATTTTCGGCAACCTGATCGGTTCACGCATCGGTGAAATGCACGGTTTTACCTACATGCAGTTTATCGTGCCGGGGTTGATCATGATGGCGGTGATCACCAACGCTTACGCCAATGTGGCCTCGTCCTTCTTTAGCGCGAAATTTCAGCGCAATATTGAAGAGTTGCTGGTTGCCCCGGTGCCGACACATGTCATTATCGCCGGTTACGTCGGCGGCGGTGTGGCGCGCGGGCTGTGCGTTGGCGTACTGGTGACCGCCGTATCGCTGTTTTTTCGTGCCGTTTCAGGTGCATTCGTGGCTGTTCGTCGCTCTGACGCTGTTGCTGACCGCCGTGCTGTTTTCTCTCGCCGGTTTATTGAACGCGGTTTTGCCAAAACGTTTGATGACATCAGCCTGATCCCGACGTTTGTGCTGACGCCGCTGACCTATCTTGGCGGGGTGTTCTATTCACTGACGCTGCTGCCGCCGTTCTGGCAGGCGTTGTCTCATCTGAACCCGATTGTCTATATGATAAGCGGGTTCCGTTTAGTTTCCTTGGCATTACCGATGTACCGTTGTTTACCACGGTCGGGGTGCTGGTGGTGTTTATCGTCGCCTTTTATCTGTTCTGCTGGTATCTGATCCAGCGCGGACGCGGGCTACGCAGCTAAAACCGGGCACGGCTCTCTTCTGCGGGAGAGCCAATCCCCGAGATTAGCGTATTTTTTGTACTAAAAAGAGCCGTTGGTATCTGTTTCTGCTTTGTTACACTGGGCTCACTTTCTCAAGCCGGTTCGTCTCATGTCTCGTTTGATTACCATTCTGTTGCTGCTGATAACCTGCAGCGCTTCTGCCAGCATTGTGGAGTGAACAACGCGTTCCTGCTCGCTATATGCAAACCACCGAAGATGCCGATATCTGGGCGCAAGTCGGCGACAAAGTGGTTACCGTTGGCAATATTCGCGCCGGGCAAATTCTTGCCGTCGTCCCGGGGGCGGAAGATTACTATGCGTTTCGCTTCGGCTTCGGCAGCGGGTTTATCGACAAAGGGCATTTGGGGCTGGTTTCCGGCAACCAGCGCGTGGAAGATAGCCTTGGCGATCTGAACAAACCGCTCAGTAACCAGAATCTCATTCACGGCAGGACACGCCGCTCTATAACGCGCCGGATGTGACCAGTGAGCCGTTTGGCACGTTGGCGGAAAACCTGCGTTACCCGATTATTGATAAGCTCAAAGATCGTCTGAATCAGACCCTCGGTTCCAGATCCGCATTGGCAACCGGCTGGCGTGGGTGAGCAGCACCGGATGCGCAGGAAGATAATGGCATTCCCGTGCTGACGTACCACCATATTTTGCGTGATGAAGAGAACACCCGTTTTCGCCACACCTCGACCACCACGTCGGTGCGTGCTTTTACGAACCAGATGACTGGCTGCGCGATCAGGGCTATACCACCCTGTCAATGTATCAACTGGAAGGCTACGTCCGTAACCGTATGAATCTGCCGGCGCGTTCGGTGGTGATCACCTTTGATGATGGGCTGAAGTCGGTCAGTCGTTATGCCCTCGGCCTATCCTGCGTGAATATAATTTCAAAGCCACGGCGTTTATTATCTCGTCGCGCATCAAGCTGGGAAACCGCAGCCGTGGGGATCCGAAGACGCTGCAGTTTATGAGCGTGTCAGAGCTATACGATATCAGGGATGTGTTTGATGTGCAGTCGCATACCCATTTTCTGCACCGGGTCGACGATGCCATGCATCCGATTCTACTGAGCCGCAACTATCACAACATTCTGTTTGATTTTAAACGTTCGCGCCGCGCGCTGGCGCAGTTCAACCCGCACGTGCTCTACCCCGGCGTATCCGTTTGGCGTGTATGACGATAAAGCGGTCAAGGCGGCGAATGATGCCGGTTTCCATCTGGCGGTCACCACGGTGCGCGGGAAGGTAAAACCAGGGGATAATCCGTTCTTGCTGAAACGACTGTATGTGCTAAGAACGGATTCGCTGGAAGCGATGTCGCGGCTGATCAGTAATCAGCCGCAGGGTAGGGCATCAGGCAACCTGAACCGGCACGGCTTTGGCCGTGCGTTTCATCCTCATTGTCGCCATCAAAATAGGCCACTTTTGGCTGCCAGCTACGGGCAACCTCGTCCGGTACGGTGACGTAGCTGGCGATGATCAGGATATCGCCCACATCTGCGCAGTGCGCTGCCGCGCCGTTAACCGAAATAATTTTTGAGCCGCGCTCACCGGCAATCGCATAGGTGGAAAAGCGTTTCCCGTTGGTCACGTTGTAAATATCAATGGCTTCGTATTCCAGAATACCAGCCGCCTCAAGGAAATCCCTGGTCAATGGCGCAGGAACCTTCGTAATGCAGGTCGGCCTGTGTCACTTTGACGCGGTGGAGCTTGCCTTGCAGCATTGTGCGAATCATAAGTTAAACCCTACTGATAAGTAACCTGAAAGAGGGGGCGGCTCCATGCGTATCCCCCGTACGGCGTGCCACGTCTGCACGATCACAGGTGGCGTATTGCCCATTTTTTACCCCGCCTGATGGGCGAGTTCAACCACTTTATTGTCGATAAGCCGCGCCTGACCAAGCCATGCCGCCATCAACACCACTGCCCGCTGGCTGCTGTCGGATAACGCCTGTAGTGTGTCTGCATCGCGGATCTGGATATCATCGGCGCGTAAACCGGCGTCATTGATCTCCTGCTCAGCAATCGCAATCAGCTCGTCGCAGTTGCGCTCGCCTGCCAGCAGTTTATCTGCGAGCGCGTTCATGACTTTGCTGAGCGCCGGGGCGATTTTGCGCTGATCGGCGGTGAGGTAACCATTACGTGAACTCAGCGCGGGCCATCTTTTGCCCGCACGGTGGGAACGCCGACAATCTCAATGTCGTAGCCCATATCGGCCACCATTTTGCGAATAAGCTGTAACTGCTGGTAATCCTTCTCGCCAAAACAGGCGATATCCGGCTGCACCATGTTAAACAGCTTGCTAACGATGGTCGACACGCCCCGGAAATGACCCGGGCGGCTTGCACCTTCTAGCAGTGGAGATGCCGGGTACGTCGACATAGGTTTGGGTATCGGTGCCCTGTGGGTAAATATCCGCAGGGGCCGGGGCAAAGACGATATCCGCTTTGCGTTTGTTCAGCTTTTCACAGTCTTCCTGCAGGGTGCGCGGGTAACGTGCCAAATCATCCGGCCGATCGAACTGCATCGGGTTAACGAAAATGCTCACCACCACCACATCAGCGCGGGCTTTGGCTTCATCAACCAGCTTCATATGACCATCGTGCAGGTTGCCCATGGTGGGCACCAGCGCAATGCGTTTACCTTCCGAGGGCGTAGTCGGCGGATATGCTGACGCAGCAGCGGGAGGGTTTCAATAATCAACACAACAGGACTCCTTAATGGAAACTGTGTTCTTCGCCCGGGTAGACGCCGGACTCAACGTCAGCAACATACTGCCTAACGGCGGCGCGCATGTCGCCTGCTTCATTCAGGAAATTTTTAGCGAATTTAGGAATGTGACCGCCGGTAATGCCGAAGGCATCATGCATCACCAGAATCTGACCATCGGTGACGTTGCCTGCGCCAATGCCAATCACCGGGATACTCAACGCATCGGTAATGCGCTGCGCCAGCTCAACCGGTACGCACTCCAGCACCAGCAATTGCGCGCCTGCGGCTTCCAGCGCCAGCGCATCATCAAACAGTCCCTGTGCGGCCTCACCGCGTCCACTGGACCTTATAGCCGCCGAAAATATTCACCGATTGCGGGGTTAACCCCAGATGCCCGCACACCGGCACGGCGCGTTCTGTGAGCATTTTGACGGTAGGCGCAAGCCGAGCGCCGCCTTCGATTTTGACCATATTGGCGCCTGCGCGCATCACCACCGCGGAGTTCTCAAATGCCTGCTCCGGCGTGGCATACGCCATAAACGGCAGGTCGGCAGAAGCAGCAGACAGGCCGGTGCGCCACGG
The DNA here is from genome assembly GCA_002886105.1 of Enterobacter sp. EA-1. GTDB lineage: Bacteria > Pseudomonadota > Gammaproteobacteria > Enterobacterales > Enterobacteriaceae. The sequence goes on along the minus strand of CP025776.1, from coordinate 4,240,371 downwards.
CGTACGGCCTGCGTGTGATAGGCGATATCCGCCACCGTTACCGGCAGGGTGGAGTCATGGCCTTGTACCGTCATCCCAAGCGAGTCGCCCACCAGCATCACGTTAATCCCCTCTTCGGCGAACAGTTTCGCGAAGCTGTAGTCGTAAGCGGTGATGGTTGCGAAGCGTTTCTTTCCTGCTTGCACTTGTGCAGCCGGAGATGGTGGTCGGTTTCATAGCGTTTCCTGATAGTCCAAAACGAATCTTGGCGCATTCTAACAGCAACACTCAGGTGGGCAATGATTTTAGACAACACGTGGGACGCGGGTGGGCAGAAAGGAAATATTACCGGGGCGTCAGGTTTCGGCGCGTTAAGTTGCGCCAGCACTGACCGCAGGAGACGCCATCCGGGAACACGCACTCTGGTGCGATTTCAAACAGTGGCCACAGCATAAAGCCGCGGTTTTCATGTCGTAATGAGGGACGGTAAGACGGGGGTATTCAGCGTTAATTCACCGAACAGCATAATGTCCGAGTCAAGCGTACGTGGTCCCCAGCGCTCCGCTTTACGCACGCGGCCTTGTTGCAGCTCAATACGCTGGGTGTGATCGAGCAGCGCGTCGGGCGCGAGTTCCGTTTCCAGCGCCACGGCGGCGTTGAGATAGTCCGGTTGATCCTGCGGGCCAAGCGGGGGAGTGCGGTACAGTGAAGAAACCGCCACAATCCGGCTTTGCGGGATCTCCCCAATGGCCGTTATGGCGGCATTAACCCGGGTCGAGCGGTGACGCCAGATTGCTACCCAGCGCAATATACGCGAGGGTCACGCATTGCCCTCGCGACGCGGTGTGCGTTTGCGCGGTCGACGATGACGACGGCGCTCAGCCGGTTCATCACCTAAATCATCCAGCATATCTTTTGCGCTGGCGGCGCAGAAACTTGGAATTCACCCCACCATTTCACCAGACGTTGCAGCTCACCGTTGTTTTCGGCATCGGCGCGCAGCGCCATCAGATCGTAGGCGGCGCGGAATTTCGGATGCTCCATCAGTTTCCGGTGCGCGTTTCCCCTGACGACGGGACATACGCAACTGCAACTGCCAGATATCGCGAATCAGTGTGGTAATACGTTTCGGAATTGCCAGTGAACGGCAGGCTTCGTCCAGCACATCATTCATCGCCAGCGCGAAAGCGTCGTAATAGGCCAGCCCGCCTTCTTGTGCGATGCGCTGGGCATTCTCCAGTAACGGATACCAGAACATGGCAGCAAACAGAAACGCCGGGTTAACACGCATATCATTGCGGATGCGGTTATCCGTGTTCTTCAGCACCTGCTCGATAATGCGCTCCATCGGGCTATCGCCGTTTTCGGTGAAATAGCGCGTGATGGTCGGGAACAGCGGCTGAAACAGGCCGTATTCGCGCAGCAACTGGCAGGTGTCGTAGCCGTAGCCAGCCTGCAACAGTTTGAGCGACTCCTCAAACAGGCGCGCTGGCGGTACATCGTTGATCAGGGTGGCGAGACGTGGAATGGGTTCGGCGGTTTCTTCGCTGATGCGCATGTTCAGCTTGGCGGCGAAACGCACGGCGCGCAGCATGCGTACCGGATCTTCGCGGTAACGCGTCTCCGGGTTGCCAATCAGGCGGATCACGCCTTCTTCCAGTCGCGCATACCGCCCACGTAATCGCGAACGGTAAAATCGGCTACGCTGTAATAGAGACTGTTAATGGTGAAGTCGCGGCGCTGGGCATCTTCTTCGATGGAGCCGAAGATATTGTCGCGCAGCAGCATACCGTTTTGCCCGCGCTGGGAGATGGTGCGATCGGTTTGTTGATCGTCATGGTGCCCGCGAAAGGTGGCGACTTCGATGATTTCCGGCCCGAACATCACATGCGCGAGGCGGAAACGGCGACCGACCAGCGGCAGTTGCGGAACAGTTTACGTGCACTGGTCCGGGGGTCGCGCTGGTGGTAACGTCAAAATCCTTTGGTTTTTTGCCCAGCAATAAGTCACGCACGCCGCCGCCCACCCGGTGTAAGCGTCGTAGCCCGCTTTATTCAGACGATAGAGCACCTTGAGCGCGTTTTCACTGATATCTTTGCGGGAAATAGCGTGCTGCTCACGCGGAATAACCGTCATCTGTGGTTGGGCCATAGCCTCAACGACCATGCTCTCTTCGCGGCTCAGCACCTTGCGGCAAAAATTAGCGACTCGGGTAAAAAATAGTACACCTCGGTAAGTGTCAAACGTCAGGACAAAAAAATAGCGGCTAATCATAGCTCAGCGCGAGGCATTTGAGAATGCCGTATTCGCACACGCTGCTCCCCGGAACGCGGGAAAGCGCCCAGTTCGCCACCGCCCTTTTCAGCAATGCCTCAATGCTGAGATCCTGCCATTCTTGTGTTACATCCCCGGTTCAGGAATTGTAAAGCCCTGATTATTATGGGGCGCGGATCGCCGCCGCAAGGCGGGCGCATGGTTCTGCTTGGAGAGCTTATTTCCCTGCTCATTCAGCGCCAGTGGCAAATGAATGTACTCTGGCGTTGGCCAGCCAAGGTGTTGATACAGGAAATTTGCCGCACCGTGGGTTCGATCAAATCCGCACCACGCACAATCTCGGTAATACCCTGAAAATGATCATCAACCACCACCGCCGGGGTTGTAAAGCAAACAGCCCATCACGACGATGAATAATAAAATCTTCCCGCGCCAGTTTTTCATCGGCAATGATATGACCGCGCAGTTTGTCATCAAACGCCAGCACCGGATGCTGCTGCATCAGGCGTACGGCCGCGTTTTCCGGGCCGTTATGGCGGGTACGGCAATAGCCATCATAGGCGCCGCCCACGCTTTGAATCCGCGCACGCGAGCAGGTGCAGTAATAGCTTAATCCTTCAAGTTGCAAAGTGGCGAGTGCGTCGCGGTAAGCCTCATGACGTTGTGACTGCCAGAGTACATTGCCGTCCCACTGCAGGCCGTAATGTTCAAGTTGACGCAGGATGGTGTTTGCTGCACCGGGGACTTCGCGTGGAGGGTCAATATCTTCGATGCGAACAAGCCAAAGGCCTTGACTGGCGCGGGCTTGCAGGTAGCTGCCAAGCGCAGCGATCAGCGAACCAAAATGCAGTTCACCAGAGGGAGATGGCGCAAAGCGCCCAATATAGTGTGATTCAGGCATATCAACAGGCAAAATATAGGGCGGGAATAAATCCCGCCGTATAGGAGCGCAACCACAGCGTTGTGGTACGCCATCAGTGATAACGGGTGATTAACCCGCCATCTGTTTTCGCGGATTTCCGCCAGCGTTTTGCAGTCGATGCACAGATCGGCGGTCGGACGCGCTTCCAGACGGCGGATGCCAATTTCCACACCGCAGGATTCACAGAAGCCGAAATCTTCGTCTTCCACTTTTTCAGCGTCTTCTCGATCTTTTAATCAGCTTGCGCTCGCGATCACGGTTACGCAGTTCGAGGCTGAACTCTTCTTCCTGTGCGGCACGATCAACCGGATCAGGGAAGTTTGCAGCTTCGTCTTGCATATGTGTGACGGTGCGATCGACTTCATCCCTAAGTTGATTACGCCATGCTTCAAGAATGCGCTTGAAGTGAGCCAGCTGGGCTTCGTTCATATACTCTTCGCCCGGCTTCTCTTGATACGGCTCCACCCCAGCGATGGCGAGAATACTCAGGGACGATGTTTTACGGTTTTGCCCTTCTTGCATGTTGCTTCTCCTTAACACGCACTATCGATCCCCCGGTTGGGGGAAAAAATCAGGCCGCTATAAATAACAGATGCTTTTCCGGATGGCAAATATCTAAACGTAACACTTGACAACCCTGTGAAGAAAAGCGTATTTGCGCACGCGACCAGAACACTTATTAGTCAAACGCCTGCCTCTAAACGGTGAAAGGCACCGGCAAACTCAGAGTGATGTTATCGGCAGAAAGTTCCGCTTTATAAGCGAGAATTTCCACCCCTGACGTTGTGCGTCATTCAACAAACGTGCGTATTCCTCATCAATATGGCGCGCTGGAGAAAAATGTTCAACGGCTGAGTGCAAGGCGGCAAACAGGATGACAGCGCGATCGCCATTGGCCGCCACGCTCATTAACTCCCGCAGATGCTTTTGACCCCGGAGGGTGACCGCATCCGGGAAAAGCCTGACTGCTGCTCGGCGAGCGTGACCGATTTCACTTCAATATAGCAGTTGCGTCGATCATCCGCCTGTAGCAGAAAATCAATTCTGCTACGTTCCGCACCATATTTTACTTCGCTTTTCAGCGCGCTATAGCCGGTCAGTTCTGGCAGGTTTCCGGCGAGGATCGCCTCTTTGGTCAGCGTATTTGCGCGCAGCGTGTTGACGCAAATAAACGCCCCTTGCTGGGTTTGCGTTAATTCCCGGTGTGCGCATATTTGCGTTTAGGATTTTCTGATGTGGAATACCAGACCGTGTCGCCGGTGTGGCGCAGCCGGTCATTGCGCCGGTATTCGGGCAATGCAGCGTCAGCGTTTCGCCCTCTGGCGTAATCACATCGGCAAGAAATCGTTTATAGCGCTGAATCAGCGTGGCGGGTTTTAGCGGCGGGGAAAACTGCATAGGAAATCCTTATTGTTATGTTTTTAATGCCCAGCGATTGAGCGCCGTATAACGGGTGCGCCCGTTGATAAACTGCGATTCATACAACGCAAACGCTTCGACCGGAAAGGTCCAGCGAAAACCCGGCGGCGGAATGGTCACCGCCTGACCGGCGTCGCGCAATAGCGTGATATGCGGGTGGAAAGGCTGCGGGCTTTGGTAACAACCGCTGCGGGAAGCCTGCGCGCGAAGCATATCTGCCAGCTGTAGCAACCCGCGCGGCGGCTGACGCGCACCAAGCCAGACCACGCGCGATCGCAGCCACTGTCCTGCATCATCCAGCGTCAGCGTAAAACCCGGCTGATGTATGCGCCCGGCAAGCGTTTCCCAGCGCCCGCTGTTTCTCCGCGCTGATGTCACCGAGAAACGCCAGCGTCAGATGCAGGTTGGCGGCGGCGATGGGTCGCCCTGCATCGGCCGGGAAGTGTTGCGCGCGCCAGTGCACCACCTGCGTCTGGATCCCGGCGGGTAACTCAATAGCAAAAACAGCCTTTTGGATTCGGACATGCGCTCCCCGGTAATGGCTCGGTTATGGTTTGCGGCGATGGTATACTACTGCGCTGTTCTATGTTAACCCTCAGGAGCTTTTGTGTCCTTATTGCCGGTCGCCGCTGTTCTTCCCGATATCCTTTCTGCGCTGCAACGCGCACCCCAGTGCTATTGAGCGCGCCGACCGGGGCAGGGAAATCCACATGGCTGCCGCTGCAATTGCTGCAACAGGGCGCTATTGAGGGGCGTATTTTGCTGCTGGAGCCGCGTCGCCTCGCTGCCCGCAATGTTGCGCAGAGGCTGGCGGAACTTCTTGATGAGAAACCCGGAGAAACGGTTGGCTATCGCATGCGGGCGGAAACCTGCGTGGGGCCAGACACGCGGCTGGAAGTGGTCACCGAAGGATCCTGACGCGCCTGATCCAGCACGATCCGGAGCTGAGCGGCGTGGGGCTGGTGATACTGGATGAATTTCACGAGCGCAGTTTACAGGCCGATCTGGCTCTGGCGTTGCTGCTGGATGTTCAGCAGGGGCTGCGTGATGACCTCAAGTTGCTGGTGATGTCCGCGACGCTGGATAACGAGCGCTTGCAGGCGCTGTTGCCGGATGCGCCGGTCATCGTTTCGCAGGGGCGCGCGGCCCGGTTGAACAGCGCTTCCTCGGCCTTGCCGACGCATCAGCGTTTTGACGAAGCGGTGGCGCAGGCGACCGCCGAGCTGTTGCGCAGCGAGCCGGGTTCGCTGTTGCTGTTTTTACCGGGTGTAGGTGAGATCCTGCGTGTTCAGGAGCAGCTCGCTTCCCGCGTGGGCAGCGATGTCGTGCTCTGCCCGCTGTATGGCGCGCTGCCGTTAAGCGAACAGCGTAAAGCGATTTTGCCGCCCCGACCGGGCAGCGAAAAGTGGTGCTGGCGACGAATATCGCCGAAACCAGTCTGACCATTGAAGGCATACGGCTGGTGGTGGATAGCGCGCAGGAGCGCGTCGCCCGTTCTTGACGCCCGTAGCGGATTAACCCGGCTGATCACGCAGCGTATCAGCGTCGCCTCAATGACGCAGCGCGCCGGGCGTGCAGGCCGTCTTGAACCCGGAATTTGTTTGCACTTGCTGGGCAAAGAGCAGGCGGAACGCCGCGGCGCAAAGCAGTCCGGAAATACTCAACAGCGATTTGTCTGGCTTGTTGATGGAATTATTACTGTGGGGATGCCGAGGATCCCGCCCGGCTCAACTGGCTGGATATGCCGCCTGAGGTAAATCTCGCTGCGGCTCGTAAGCTGCTGGAAACAGCTGCAGGCGCTGGAGGAAGGGCGTTTAACGGCGTCAGGCCGGAAGATGGCGGCGCTCGGTAACGATCCGCGCGGCGGCAATGCTGGCTTCGGCGAACGGTGATGATGAGATTGCCACTGCGGCGAAGCTGGCGGCCATTCTTGAGGAGCCGCCGCGCAGGAAATAGCGATCTCAGCATAGCGTTCGCGCGCCAACAACCGAACTGGCAGCAGCGGGCGCGCCAGCTTGCCCGGCGGTTGAAAAGCTATGCCGGTGAACCGGACAGCGATGCGCTGGCACCGCTTCTGGCCAGCGCCTTTGCCGATCGTATTGCGCGCAGGCGAGGCCAGCAGGGGCGTTATCAACTGGCGAACGGTATGGGCGCCACGCTGGACGCCGACGATGCGCTGGGCCGTCATGAATGGCTGATTGCGCCGCTGTTGTTGCAGGGGAGTCAGTCGCCGGATGCCCGTATTCTGCTGGCGCTGCCGCTGGATATCGACGCGCTGATTGCTCGTTGCCCGCACTTATTGCAGCAATCAGACACCATTGAGTGGGACGATGCGCAAGGCACGTTAAAAGCGTTCCGCCGGAGCCAGATAGGGCAACTGACGGTAAAAAGTGCAGCCGCTGGCAAAGCCGTCGGAAGAAGAATTGCATCTGGCGATGCTCAATGGCATCCGTGATAAAGGGCTGCGGGTGCTGAACTGGACGCCGGAAGCTGAACAGTTGCGTTTGCGATTACACTGTGCGGCGAAGTGGCTGCCGGAGCAGGCGTGGCCCGCAGTGGATGACGCTTCGTTACTGGACTCGCTGGAGCAGTGGTTGCTGCCGCACATGGGCGGTATCCGTTCGTTGCGCGATCTGAAAGCGCTGGATGTTACGCAAGCGTTACAAACCCTGTTGCCGTGGTCATTACGTCAACGGCTGGATAGTGAGCTGCACCGGGCATTACACTGTGCCGACCGGAAGCCGGATAGCCATTCGCTATCATGAGGATAATCCGCCGGTGCTGGCGGTTCGCATTCAGGAAATGTTTGGCGAAGCTACCACGCCCACCATTGCGCAGGGGCGCGTAGCGCTAGTGCTGGAGCTGCTTTCTCCTGCGCAGCGACCGCTGCAAATTACCCGTGATTTAGCGGCGTTTTGGGCCGGTTCGGCGCGATGTGCAAAAGAGATGAAAGGGCGCTACCCGAAACATGTCTGGCCGGACGATCCGGCCAATACCGCCCCTACGCGGCGGACGAAAAAGTACTCCTGAGCCGGTCAACGTTTACCGCCCGGCGCGGGGTGAAAATTGAGAGATTTCTTCTTCTGCCTCTGTGCAGAAGAGCTGAGAATCAGGCCCTTGCGCCTGAAAGTTGCGGAGAGTAAAGCATGGCGGGGAATGACCGCGAGCCAATTGGACGCAAAGGGAAACCAGCGCGTCCGGCAAAGAGAAGATCAGTCGTCGTCGACTCCGGGAAGAGGAGTATGACGAGTACGAAGATGATGACGATGAGGATGAAGAACCGATGCCGAAAAAGGAAGAGGCAAAGGCCGGAAGCCCCGGGGAAAACGCGGTTGGTTCTGGCTGCTGTTTAAAATCTTCATTGTCCTTGCCGTGCTGTGCGCCATTTATGGCGTCTATTTGGATCAAAGATCCGCGCCCGTATCGACGGCAAAGTCTGGCAGTTGCCAGCGGCGGTCTATGGTCGCATGGTCAACCTTGAACCGGATATGGCGGTCAGTAAAAACGAGATGGTGAAACTGCTGGAAGCCACGCAGTACCGCCGGGGTGACGAAGATGACGCGTCCCGGCGAGTTTACCGTGCAGGCGAAAAGCATTGAGATGATCCGCCGTCCGTTTGATTTCCCGGACAGTAAAGAAGGGCAGGTGCGCGCGCGTCTGACGTTTGATGGCGATCGTCTGGAAACCATCGAAAACATGGACAGCAACCGCCAGTTCGGTTTCTTCCGCCTCGATCCGCGTCTGATCACCATGCTCTCCTCGCCAAACGGCGAGCAGCGTCTGTTTGTGCCGCGTAATGGCTTCCCGGATCTGCTGGTGGATACCCTGCTGGCAACGGAAGACCGCCATTTTTACGAACACGATGGCATTAGCTTCTACTCCATTGGCCGTGCGGTACTGGCCAACCTGACGGCAGGCCGCACCGTGCAGGGGCGAGTACGCTGACCCAGCAACTGGTGAAAAACCTGTTCCTCAGCAGCGAGCGTTCTTACTGGCGTAAAGCTAACGAAGCCTATATGGCGCTGATCATGGATGCCCGTTACAGTAAGGATCGCATCCTTGAGCTGTATATGAACGAGGTTTACACCCGGGTCAGAGCGGCGATAACGAGATCCGCGGTTTCCCGCTGGCAAGCCTGTACTATTTTGGTCGTCCGGTGGAAGAGCTAAGTCTTGATCAGCAGGCGTTGCTGGTTGGGATGGTGAAAGGGGCCTCGGTCTACAACCCATGGCGCAATCCAAAACTGGCGCTGGAACGCCGCAATCTGGTGCTGCGCTTGCTGCAACAGCAGAATGTGATCGACCGGAGCTGTATGACATGCTGAGCGCCCGTCCGCTGGGCGTGCAGCCGCGCGGCGGGGTGATTTCACCGCAGCCGGCGTTTATGCAGATGGTGCGTCAGGAGCTGCAGGCGAAGCTGGGCGACAAAGTGAAAGATCTCTCCGGCGTGAAGATCTTTACGACCTTTGATTCTGTGGCGCAGGATGCTGCCGAAAAAGCGGCAGTGGACGGCATTCCGGCGCTGATCAAACAGCGCAAATTGACCGACCTTGAAACCGCGATGGTGGTGGTAGACCGCTTCACCGGCGAAGTGCGGGCGATGGTCGGTGGCGCTACACCGCAGTTTGCCGGTTATAACCGCGCGATGCAGGCGCGCCGTTCGATTGGTTCACTGGCGAAACCGGCGACCTATCTGACCGCGTTAAGCCAGCCGAATCAGTACCGCCTGAATACGTGGATCGCGGATGCGCCGATTTCACTGCGCCTGTCCAATGGCCGGTGTGGGCGCCGCAGAACGATGACCACCGTTTCAGTGGTCAGGTCATGCTGGTGGATGCGCTGACCCGTTCTATGAACGTGCCGACCGTTAACCTCGGGATGGCGATTGGTCTGCCAGCGGTGACGGATGCACCGGGAAAAACTCGGTGCGCCGAAAGATCAGCTGACGGGGATGCCGTCGATGCTGCTTGGTGCGCTGAACCTGACGCCGATTGAAGTGGCGCAGGCATTCCAGACGATCGCCAGCGGGGTAACCGTGCGCCGCTTTCCGCGCTGCGCTCGGTGATCGCTGAAGATGGCTCGGTGCTCTATCAGAGCTTCCCGCAGGCCGAGCGTGCAGTACCGGCGCAGGCGGCATATATGACGCTGTGGACCATGCAGCAGGTGGTGCTACGCGGTACGGGTCGTCAGCTTGGCGCGAAGTATCCTCGGGCTGCACCGGCGGGCAAAACCGGGACCACCAACAATAACGTGGACACTGGTTTGCCGGTATCGATGGGCGTGAAGTGACCATTACCTCGGGTAGGCCGCGACAATAACCAGCCGACCAAACTGTATGGCGCCAGCGGCGCAATGGCGATTTATCAGCGCTACCCGGAAAACCAGTCGCCGATCCCCGTTAGATCTGACGCCGCCGGAAGACATCACCACAATGGGCGTCGACGATATGGGCAACTTTGTCTGCGGCGGTGGCGGCTCACGTCAGCTACCGGTCTGGACCACCAGCCCGGAAACGTTGTGCCAGCAGAACCAGATGCAGCCGCAGACGAGTAACCCGTTTGACTCGTCGACGCAGCCGCAACAGCAGCCGCAACAACCAACGCAGCAACCACCGCAGCAGGAGCAGAAAAGCGATGGCGTAGCGGGGTGGATCAAAGAGATGTTCGGCGGCAATTAAGCCATGATTGCCATCAAACCCCCGCTGGTCGAAAGGCCGGGGGTTTTTTCTTCCGTTGTCTAAAACATCCGGATAACGCGATAGTAAATTCCTATTAATAGCCATTTAACCCCCGTTTCTATCTGGTTATTTCTTCATCCTTTAAGCCCGTTCAGACGGCGCGTTGCTTGCTATACAGGCAACCCTTCGCCTATTATGCTGCGGTCATAATAATAATTATCGTTTACGTTATCATTCACTCATTGATTCAGAGATAAAACAATGGCGCGTCCCAATACTGCTCAGCCAGTCAACACCACGCTGCGTAAAATCGCAGTGGTGGTAGCCACAGCGGTTAGCGGCATGTCTGTTTATGCACAGGCAGCAACGACCCAAAAGAAGAAACCATCACCGTTACCACCGCCGCTCCGCAAGAGAGCGCATGGGGACCGGCAGCGACGATCGCAGCGAAACACTCTGCGACCGCCACCAAAACGGATACCCCGCTGGAGAAAACCCCGCAGTCTGTTTCTGTGGTGACCAGCGAAGAGATGCAAATCCGCCAGCCTGCTTCCGTAAAGAGGCGTTAGGCTATACACCCGGCGTTGTCGTGAGTAACCGCGGTGCGTCCAATACTTATGACTTTGTGAGTATCCGTGGGTTTACCTCGGTCGGCCTCAGCCAGAACAATTATCTGGATGGATTGAAACTGCAGGGTAACTTCTACAACGACGCAGTCATCGATCCCTATATGCTAGAGCGTGTTGAACTGATGCGTGGGCCGACTTCTGTTCTCTATGGGAAGAGCAATCCGGGTGGCATTATTTCCATGGTTAGCAAACGTCCGACCACGGAACCGCTGCACGAAGTCCAGTTCAAAATGGGAACGGATAATCTGTACCAGACAGGGTTTGATTTCAGCGATGCGCTGGATGATAACGGTGAATTTTCCTACCGTCTGACAGGTGTAGCCCGTTCTAACGATCAGCAGCAGGTTAATGCGAAGCAAAAACGTTATGCCATCGCGCCTTCGTTCACCCGCGGCGTCCTGACGATAAAACCAATTTCACTTTCCTCTCTTACTTCCAGAATGAGCCACAAACCGGCTACTACGGATGGTTGCCGAAGGAAGGGACTGTTCAGCCGTTGCCGAACGGTAGCCGTATTGGTACTGACTTCAATGAAGGTGCGAAGAACAACACTTATTCCCGTAACCAGAAAATGGTCGGTTATAGCGTTGAGCATGGCTTCGATGACACCTTTACTCTGCGCCAGAACTTGCGCTTCTCTGAGATGAAAACAGCTCAGCAGAGCGTATACGGTACAGGTATTGCGTCTGATGGGCATACCCTCAACCGCGGCACTGTTGTCGATAATGAACGTCTCCAGAACTTCAGCGTCGATACTCAGTTGCAGAGTAAGTTCGCTACGGGTGCCGTTGAGCATACTCTGCTGACCGGCGTTGATTTCATGCGCATGCGTAACGATATCAATGCGACATTTGGTAGTGCACCGTCTATCGACCTCTACAATCCTTATACCCCGGAAGATTTCACTTTTGGTGATGCCGCGCCTTACCAATTGAACGAAACCAAACAGACTGGGGATCTACGCGCAAAACCGGTGCGGAGTGGGATAAGTGGGTCTTTACGCTGGGTGGCCGTTATGACTGGTCAAATCAGCAGACGACCGTACGTGCCGATGGCGGTTCTGTCGAGCGCAATGACCACCAGTTCACGGCGTGGTGGTGTTAACTACCTCTTTGATAACGGTATTGCGCCATACATCAGCTACAGCCAGTCTTTCGAACCGAATGCATTCGATCTCTATAGCACGCCGCGTATGGCTTTTGCTCCTTCAAAAGGTGAGCAGTATGAAGCCGGTGTTCGCTATGTACCGAAAGATATGCCGATCGTACTCCAGTGGCGCGGTGTATCAGCTGACGAAGACTAATACGCTGACTACCGACCCGAATAATACGACGTTACAGGTTCCATCGGGGAAGTGCGTTCGCGTGGTGTGGAGCTGGAAGCGAAAGCGGCGTTGAATGCCAATATCAATGTGACCGCGTCTTATACCTATATCGATGCTGAATACACCAAAGACACCAATCTGAAGGGCAATCATGTCGAGCAGGTGCCGCGCAACATGGGGTCCTTGTGGGGCGATTACACCTTCAATTCTGGCGTATTGTCTGGCCTGACATTGGGCACTGGTGGACGCTTCATCGGTTCGAGTTACGGCGCACCGGATAACGCATTCAAAGTGGGCAGTGCGACTGTCATGGATGCTGTTATCAAGTATGACCGGCCCGTCTGGGTATGGCGGGTTCTAGCGTTGCTTTGAACGTAAACAATCTGCTTGATCGCGATTATGTTTCCAGTTGCTTCCCGGTGCCTATGGCTGTTTCTGGGGCGCAGAGCGTCAGGTGGTGGCGACCGCAACCTTCCGCTTCTAATCTCTCTTCGGGCACGGTTCGCCGTGCCCTCTGATAAGTTGGCTACCATGCAGGATAACAAAACGCTTCCCGATACCACCTTTCAACTGAACGATGTGAGCTTTAGCGTGCCACGCACACTATTGCATCCGTTATCCCTGACTTTTCCTGCCGGGAAAGTGACGGGGCTGATTGGTCATAACGGTTCGGGTAAATCCACACTGCTCAAAATGTTGGGCCGTCATCAGCCACCTTCCGGTGGCGATATTTTGCTGGATCAGCAGCCGTTGGCGAGCTGGAACAGCAAAGCCTTGCCCGCAAGGTGGCGTATCTTCCTCAACAACTGCCGCAGGCGGAAGGGATGACCGTACGTGAGCTGGTAGCGATTGGTCGTTATCCGTGGCACGGCGCGTTAGGGCGTTTTGGCATTGCTGACCGGGAAAAGTGGAAGAAGCGATAGCGCTGGTTGGGCTGAAACCGTTGGCGCATCGCCCTCGGTCGACAGTCTTTCCGGCGGTGAACGCCAGCGTGCGTGGATTGCTATGCTGGTGGCGCAGGATAGCCGTTGCCTGCTGCTTGATGAGCCGACTTCCGCGCTGGATATCGCGCACCAGTTGATGTGCTGGCGCTGGTGCATCGTCTCAGCCAGCAACGTGGGCTCACGGTGATTGCCGTCCTGCACGACATTAATATGGCGGCGCGATATTGCGATTATCTGGTGACGCTGCGCGGCGGTGAAATGATCGCGGAAGGCGTACCGGATGCCTTAATGCGTGCCGACACGCTTGAACACATTTATGGCATCCCGATGGGGATCTTGCCGCATCCTTCCGGCGCCGCACCGGTGAGTTTTGTTTACTAATGGCCCAATTACCTCAGATTAGCCGTCGCCGCCTGCTGACGGCGATGGCGCTCTCTCCCTTACTGTGGAACATGCGCAACGCGCAGGCGGCGTCTGTTGACCCGCACCGTATCGTTGCCCTCGAATGGCTACCCGTAGAGCTACTGCTGGCGCTCGGCGTTGCGCCCTATGGCGTGGCGGATGTGCATGACTACAACGTGTGGGTTAACGAACCTGCACTGCCTGACTCGGTGATCGATATCGGGCTGCGTACAGAGCCGAATCTCGAACTGCTGACGCAGATGAAGCCCTCTTATCTTGTCTGGTCCGCAGGCTATGGCCCGTCAGAAACCAAACTGGCGCGCATTGCACCGGGGCGCGGTTTCACCTTCAGCGATGGCAAAACCGCTCACTATGGCGCGTCACTCCCTTAACGAGATGGCGCAGTTGCTGAACAGGGAAGCGGCTGCGAAAACGCATCTGGATGCGTTTGATGCGTTGATCGACGGGACAAAACCGCATTTTGCCCGCCGTGGCAACCGCCCGTTGCTGATGATCACGCTGCTGGATCCCCGTCATGTGCTGGCGTTTGGTCTGAACTGCCTGTTTCAGGAAGTGCTTGATAGCCTTGGCATTCGTAATGCCACCGGCACGGTGAAACCAGCTTCTGGGGCAGTGTGGCGGTTGGTATCGACAGGCTGGCGGAATACAAAGACGTGGATGTGCTCTGTTTCGATCACAGTAATGACCGGATATGAACAAGCTGATGGCGACGCCGCTGTGGCAGGCGATGCCCTTTGTGCGCGCCGGTCGTTTCCAGCGCGTTCCGGCTGTCTGGTTTTATGGCGCGACAGCGATGCACTTTACCCGGGTGCTGGACAATGCGCTGGGAGGTAAGGCATGAGTCGTCGTCTCTCCCTTTCCCGGTGCTATTACTGGCGCTGTTGTTTGCCGTGGCTGCAGGGCTGAGCTGGTTCAATTTAAACATTGCGCTGCCGCGAGCGCAGTGGGGTGAGCGCTGCGCGCCAGACATTCGATCGTATCGATCAGATGCTGTTCCACTACAGCTTGCTGCCAAGGCTGGTGATTTCCTGTTGGTGGGGGGCAGGTCTTGGGCTGGTGGGGGTGTTGTTCCAGCAGGTATTGCGCAACCCGCTGGCGGAACCGACCACGCTTGGCGTGGCGACTGGCGCTCAACTGGGGATTACCGTCACCACACTGTGGGCGATACCGGGCGTGCTGGCTTCGCAGTTTGCCGCACTGGCGGGCGCGTGTGCTGTGGGCTCGCTGGTGTTTGGCGTGGCACTGGGGCAAACGGTTATCGCCGGTGACGCTGATCCTTGCCGGGCTAGTGGTGAGTCTTTATTGCGGGGCAATCAACCAGTTGCTGGCGCTGTTTCATCACGATCAGTTGCAAAGCATGTTCTTATGGAGCACCGGTACGCTGACCCAGACCGACTGGAGCGTGGTGCAGCGTCTGTGGCCGCAACTGGTGGGCTGCGGTGTATTAACACTGTTACTGCTGCGCCCGCTGACCCTGATGGGGTTGGATGATGGTGTTGCGCGCAACCTCGGGGTTGGCCTTGTCGCTGGCCCGTCTGGCGGCGCTGACGCTGGCGATTGCACTCAGTGCATTGCTGGTGAATGCGGTGGGCATTATTGGTTTTATCGGCCTGTTTGCCCCGCTGTTGGCAAAATGCTCGGCGCGCGCCGTTTACTGGCGCGGCTGATGTTGTCGCCGCTTATTGGCGCGCTGATTTTGTGGCTTTCCGATCAACTGGTCTGGTTGCTGACCCGCGTATGGATGGAGATCTCCACCGGCTCTGTTACCGCGTTGATTGGCGCACCGTTGCTGCTGTGGCTGTTGCCGCGACTGCGCAGCATGAGCGCCCCGCGATGAACGCCGGGGATAATATTCCCGCTGAGCGTCAGCATGTGCCGTGGTTTGCCTTCGGGGGCACCAGGTGGTGTTGTTGCTGGCGATGTGGGTGGCGCTGGCATTCGGTCGGGATGCGCAAGGCTGGCACTGGGCCAGTGGTGCGTTACTGAATGATCTTCTGGAGTGGCGCTGGCCGCGCATCATCGCGGCGCTCACTGCTGGCATCATGCTGGCTGTTGCGGGTTGCATTATTCAGCGCCTGACTGGTAACCCGATGGCCAGCCCGGAAGTACTGGGGATCAGCTCCGGTGCGGCGTTTGGCGTGGTGCTGATGCTCTTTTCGTACCGGGAAACGCCTTTGGCTGGCTGATGCCCGCCGGGAGTCTTGGCGCAGCGGCGACGCTACTGATTATCATGGTTTCTGCCGGGCGCGGCGGGTTTTCACCGCACCGCATGCTGCTGGCCGGTATGGCGTTAAGCACGGCGTTTACTATGCTGCTGATGATGATGCAGGCCAGTGGTGACCCGCGTATGACGGCGATCCTGACGTGGATTTCCGGTTCAACCTATAACGCCTCCGGTGAGCAGGTATGGCGCACCAGTGCGATGATGGTGGTGTTGCTGGCGTTGACGCCGCTGTGCCGTCGCTGGCTGATGATTTTACCGCTGGGCGGCGATACCGCGCGGGCAATGGGCATGGCGCTGACATCATCGCGTGTTGCGCTACTGCTGCTGGCTGCGGCTTTAACGGCCACGGCGACGATGACCATTGGGCCGCTGAGCTTTGTCGGGCTCATGGCGCCGCATATTGCACGGATGATGGGCTTTCGCCGCACGATGCCGCATATGCTGATTTCAGCACTGGTAGGGGGCGTGTTGCTGGTCTTTGCCGACTGGTGCGGGCGGATGATGTTGTTTCCGTATCAGATCCCCGGCGGGGCTGCTGTCGACCTTTATTGGCGCGCCGTACTTTATCTATTTGCTGAGAAAGCAGAGCCGCTAATATTTTCCCTCTCCCTGATGGGGAGAGGGAAAAGAACATCAGAGTTTCGCGAATGCGCGGCGAGCCGCATCGATAGTCTTGTCGATATCTTCTTCGCTGTGTGCGACGGACATGAAGCCCGCTTCAAACGCAGACGGCGCAAGATAAACGCCTTCTTCCAGCATCAGATGGAAGAACCGTTTGAAACGATTCAACATCGCACTTCACCACATCCTGATAGCAGGTCACGCTTTGCGCATCGGTAAAGAACAGGCCGAACATGCCGCCGACATGGTTCACAACCAGTGGGATGCCTGCCTGCTGAGCGGCGTCGAGCAGACCATTGGCCAGTTGGGTGGTCAGTTCGGTCAGGGTGGTGTGGATGCCGGGCTGAGCCACTTCGGTTAAACAGGCATAGCCCGCCGCCATCGCAATCGGGTTGCCGGACAGGGTTCCCGCCTGATAAACCGGGCCGGTTGGCGCCAGCGCATCCATCACCTCGCGGCGACCGCCAAATGCGCCGACCGGCATGCCGCCGCCGATGATTTTGCCAAGGCAGGTCAGGTCCGGCGTCACATCGTAGTACGCTTGCGCTCCGGCCAGCGCCACACGGAAGCCGGTCATCACTTCATCGATAATCAGCAGCGCACCAAATTCATCGCACAGCGCACGCAGGCTGGCAGGAATTCCGGCTGCGGCGGAATGCAGTTCATATTGCCTGCTACCGGCTCAACAATAATGCAGGCGATATCCTGCGGATATTGTTCGAAGGCGGCGCGCACGGAGGCGAGATCGTTATAGGTGCAGGTGAGGGTATGTTTGGCGAAATCCGCCGGAACGTCTTTGGTGAGTTCGGCTGGCCCAGCGTCAACGCGCCGGATCCGGCTTTACCAGCAGGCAATCCGCATGCCCGTGGTAGCAGCCTTCGAATTTGATGATTTTATCGCGACCGGTAAAACCACGCGCCAAAGGGCGAATCGCGCTCATGGTCGCTTCCGTACCGGAGTTCACCATCCGCACCATATCCATCGTCGGCACCAGTTCTGTCACCAGTTCAGCCATTTTGACTTCCATTTCGGTCGGTGCGCCAAAGCTCAGTCCACGGCTGGCGGCTTCAATTACCGCATTGCGAATGGCCGGATGGTTGTGCCCCAGCACCATTGGCCCCCGGGGAGCCGACATAATCGATATAGGCTTTACCATCGACATCGTACAAATAAGCGCCGTCAGCACGCTCGATAAACAGCGGCGTACCACCCACGCCAGTAAAGGCGCGCACCGGCGAGTTGACTCCGCCCGGGATCAGACTCACGCGCTGCGTTATAGAGTTTTTCAGACTTACTCATGCTTTCAATTCCGGTTGGTGGAAAAATCAATGCCCGCCATTCTATGTGATTACGGGAAGGTTATGCACGCCCGGCCAGTGGAATGACATATTTTGCAGGGATTTTAGCCGCGACGCAGGCACCCCGGTTCGTTACAATGCCCGCTGTATTTGTATTATCTTTTCTTATCTATGACTCCTGAAACCTCCTCATTTGAACAGCAGCAAGTGGAACGTCGGCGTCGCAGAGATATTTTGCGTCACTTGTTGCAACGCGATAAAACGCCGCTGGCGATATTGATCATGGCTGCCGTCGCGGGAACGCTGACCGGGTTAGTGGGCGTTGCTTTTGGAAAAAGCGGTCAATTTCGTCATCAATACCCGCACAGGCGCACTGGCCCGGTGTGGCGGATAGCGCGTGGCGGGTCTGGTCGCTGGCATTCATTGGCTCCGCGCTATTGGCGATGGTGGGGTATTTTTTGGTTCGCCGCTTTGCGCCGGAGGCCGGAGGTTCCGGCATTCCGGAGATTGAAGGCGCGCTGGAAGAGCTACGTCCGGTACGCTGGTGGCGCGTGCTGCCGGTCAAATTCATCGGCGGTATGGGGACGCTCGGCGCAGGAATGGTGCTTGGCCGGGAAGGCCCGACGGTGCAGATTGGCGGGAATATTGGCCGCATGGTGGCGGATCTGTTTCGTATGCGCAGCGCAGAGGCGCGCCATACGTTACTGGCGACCGGCGCAGCGGCAGGTCTGTCTGCCGCGTTTAATGCGCCATTGGCTGGGATCCTTTTTATTATTGAAGAGATGCGCTCCCAGTTTCACTACAACCTGATCTCCATTAAAGCCGTGTTCACCGGTGTGATCATGTCGAGCATTGTGTTTCGCCTGTTTAATGGCGAAGCCGCGGTCATTGATGTAGGCAAACTCAGTAATGCGCCGGTCAACACGCTCTGGCTCTATCTGGTGCTGGGGATGATTTTGGCTGCGTAGGGCCTTTGTTTAATACGCTGGTGCTGCGAACTCAGGATCTTTTCAACGCATTCACGGCGGCCAGACGACTCGCTGGGTGGTCGGTGGGCTTATCGGTGGCGCTTGTGGCGTGCTGGGTTTGATTGCTCCGGCGTTTTCCGGTGGGGGTTTTGCCTTGATCCCGATAGCGGCAGCCGGGGAACTATACTGTCGGGGTGTTGCTATTACTCTTTTGATCCGTGTTGCCATGACGCTGCTTTGTTTCTGCTCGGGCGCTGGGGAATATTTGCCCCAATGCTGTCGCTGGGCACGGTATTGGGGGATGGCCTTCGGCAGTGCGAGCGCGGATCTTTTCCCCACTATCAACTTGATGCGGCAACATTTGCCGTCGCTGGTATGGGCGCGTTACTGGCGGCTTCGTTGCGTGCGCCGTTGACCGGGATCGTGCTGGTTCTGGAAATGACAGACAATTACCAGCTTATTCTGCCAATGATCATCACCTGTCTTGGTGCGACACTGTTAGCACAGTTCCTTGGCGGTAAACCGCTCTACTCCGCCATCCCCGGCACGTACACTTGCCGTGCAGGAAGCGGCCGGTGTTGAGGCGTCGCGGCGGGAGAATACTTGAACGATTTAATAGCGTATTGGATAATAGCCAACAATGATCGGGTGACTATTTGCCCGGATCGCAGTAGCAATGGGAGCAAGACATGAGTGATGACGTAGCGTTGCCGCTGCAGTTTACCGATGCAGCAGCCAACAAAGTAAAAAGCCTGATCGCAGATGAGGAAAATCCAAACCTGAAACTGCGTGTCTACATCACCGGTGGTGGTTGCAGTGGCTTCCAGTATGGTTTTACCTTTGATGATCAAATCAACGATGGCGATATGACCATTGAGAAACAGGGCGTTGGCACCGGTGGTTGATCCCATGAGCCTGCAATATCTGGTAGGTGGTTCGGTCGATTATACCGAAGGCCTCGGAAGGTTCCCGCTTTGTGGTCACCAACCCGAACGCGACCAGCACCTGCGGCTGCGGTTCTTCGTTCAGTATTTAACGAGCCCGGCAGGTATAAAAAAAGCCGTGTCATCGACACGGCTTTTTTGATATCGGCCCGGTTCATCCAGCGCGAACGTTGGTAGCTTCAGATGCCAGCGAATGGCTGCCAGTGAATCACCAGTGTGACCACCATGCCCAGCATACTGGCCGTTTCCAGTGGAACGGTAAAAAAGTAAAACGCAGTCGCATGCACGATGCCGCCAGCAATACAGGCAGTGGCGTAAATTTCAGTACGCAGGATCATTGGCACTTCCCGCGCCAGACATCGCGGATTATCCCGCCGCCCACCCCGGTGACCACGCCCATACAGATGGCGACCAGCGGCCCGGTTTCGGCCAGAAAGGCCTTATTCACGCCAATCCCGACAAACACGGCCAGACCTACGGCGTCCAGTACGGGGAGTATCCATTTCGGCAGGCGGCGCGGCTGACGCACCAGCACAATGGTCAGCATGCAGGTCACCATGGCGACCACCAGATCGGTGGGGATCTTTTACCCAGAATACCGGCCCGTGCGCCAGCGCCATATCACGGATCGTCCCGCCGCCGACGGCGGTAACCACGCCGAGCACCAGCACGCCAAACGGATCCATACGCAATTTCCCGGCAAGCAGGACGCCTGAGATGGCAAACACGGCAGTGCCGATAATATCCAGCCAGTAGACGAGCATGTGAATTCCCCGGTTATTTCACCTGCGCAAGGGCAGTACAGAGTTGTTGAGCGGCGAGGATAATACGCGGGCTTGCGCGTTCAAACCAGTCGCTGTGGAGAGAAATAATCGGTATATCGAGCTGACTATGCCAGAATTGTTCGATGTTGGGGATTTCACGCGCCTCTCCGGCGACTACAATCACGCCTGCGGCTGGCGGGCTAACACTTGCTCGCGACTGACCTGCGGCCGGGGCACGCGACTGGCGGCAAAGATGTTTTCGCCGCCGCACAGTTCCAGCACCTCGTTCTGAATCGAACCTTGCCCGCTGGTGAACAGCGGCTGTGCGCCAAATCTGCAGGAACACGCGTTTTTTCGGCTGGTTTGCATAGCGCGCTTTCAGTTCGTCATAACGCGCCATAAGCTGTTGCGCCGCTCGCCGGGCCTGCTCTGGATGCGGGCTGTAGGGCTCCAAGCGCGCGCAGCGTCTCTGCTACTTGTTCAATGGTGATGGCATCCACCCACATCACGGTAACGCCAAACTGCTTCCAGTTGATTGACCTGCCGCTCGGTGTTGCCGCCGCGCCACGCCAGCACCATGTCGGGTTTCAATGCGACGATGCGTTCGAGATTGATGCCCTGCCAGCTGGCGACTTGCTCAATATGCGCGGCTTCGGGAGGGTAATCGGAATAGCTGCTCACGCCGACGGGCGTAATCCCCGCGGCAAACAGCAGTTCCGTATTGGCCGGTGAGAGCGAAATCACGCGCGGCGCGGCGAACAGCCACGCCGGTAGCAGAATAAGCAGGGCGGCAAGCGCCCCGAGTGAACGATTAACCACGCGCCGAGGTTCTGCACCAGTGGTTTCCACCATCAGGCTGGATTGTTTCGCCGCGACGGCCGTGAACTCATCAAAGCTCAGGTGCGACTGTTGATCCGCCACGTCGGAGATGGCGCGAACCACAACAAACGGCACGCCAAAGTTATAGCAAACATGCGCAATGGCGGTGGCTTCCCATTTCAACGGCGATGGCTTGCGGGAAGTTGTGGCGGATTTTCGCCAGACCCACTGAACCATTGATAAAGGCATCGCCGCTGACAATCAAACCACGCACGGCGTGCAGATCCAGTTGTGCGATACAGGCTTCTGCGGCGGCAATCAGTTTATCATCGGCTTTAAAGCCCGCCGGGCAGCCCGGTAACTGACCGTACTCGTAACCGAAAGCGGTCACGTCGGCATCGTGATAACGCGCTTCGTCAGACACCACGATATCGCCTACTTTCAGCGTTGGCGCCAGACCGCCCGCAGAACCGGTATTGATAATCACATCCGGCTGGCAGCGCTCCAGCAGCAACGTTGCGCCCATCGCAGCCGCGACTTTGCCAATGCCCGACTTCAGCAAAGCGACGTCAGTGCCATTCAGCGTACCGGTGTAGATTTCGCTCCCGCCAATATTCAGGGTCTGACGGTTCTCGATTTTGTCACGCAGCAGCGTAACTTCTTCTTCCATTGCACCAATAATGCCAATTTTCATGGAGATACTCGCTAATGTGATAAGACAGAATTACGTTTTCAGGGCATAGTCTATCATGGCATACACAATTGCATGATATCCCGTGACGCTTCGCACAGGAGAGAAAATGGCAGAGATCGACTTTCGCAACAAAATAAACTGGCGCCGCCGTTATCGTTCGCCGCAGGGCGTGAAAACCGAGCGTGAAATCCTGCGTATTTTTGAAAGCGATCGCGGGCGCATCATCAACTCCCCGGCCATTCGGCGGTTGCAGCAAAAACGCAGGTTTTTTCCTCTGGAGCGCAATGCGGCGGTACGTACGCGTCTGACCCACTCACTGGAAGTACAGCAGGTGGGACGCTATATCGCCAAAGAAATCCTTAGCCGCCTGGAAAGAACTGGAAGTTGCTGGAAACCTACGGGTTGGATGAACTGACCGGACCGTTTGAAAGCATTGTTGAGATGGCGTGCCTGATGCATGACATTGGCAACCCGCCTTTCGGGCATTTTGGCGAGGCGGCAATTAATGATTGGTTCCACCAGCGACTGGCACCGGAAGATGCGCTTGGTCAACCGTTGTCGGACGATCGCTGTGAGGTGGCGGTGTTGCGCCTGCATGAGGGCGAAGATGGGTTAAACGCGCTGCGCAGGAAAGTTCGCCGGATTTAAGCCATTTTGAAGGAAACGCGCAGGGGATCCGCCTTGTGCATACGCTGATGCGAATGAACCTGACCTCGGGCGCAGGTTGGCTGCATTTTAAAATATACGCGCCCTGCGTGGTGGGTGGGTTCTCCTCCGGCGTCGCACAGCTATTTAATGAAAAAACCGGGTTATTATTTCCAGCGAAGAAGCCTATGTTGCGCGCTTACGTAAAGAATTAAACCCTCGGATACTTACAGCCGCTTCCCTTTGACGTGGATAATGGAAGCCGCCGACGATATTTCTTATTGCGTCGCCGATTTAGAAGATGCGGTGGAAAACGTATTTTCACGGCGGAACAACTTTACCAGCATCTTTATGATGCCCGGGGAGCGCATGAAAAGGTTCGCTGTTTGCTCAGGTGGTCGAAAATGCCCCGGGATAAATCCCGTGTGAATTCCATGCGTCGCAGTGCAGAAGACCAATTTTTTATGTATCTGCGGGTCAATACCCTTAATAAGCTGGTGCCTTACGCGGCACAGCGTTTTATTGATAACCTGCCCCAAATCTTCAGCGGCGAATTCAACCATGCGTTGCTGGAAGATGATAGCGGTTTCAGTCAGCTACTTGAATTATATAAAAATGTCGCCATTAAACATGTATTCAGCCACCCGGATGTCGAGCAGCTTGAATTACAGGGTTATCGCGTCATCAGTGGGTTGCTGGATATTTACCGCCCGTTGTTGCAATTATCGTTGGCGGATTTTACTGAGTTGGTGGAAAAGAGCGTCTGCGCCGCTTTCCGATCGCATCGCGCCTGTTTCATAAACTGTCGACGCGTCATCGATTAGCGTATGTGGAGGCGGTCAGTAAATTATCGCCCGATTCGGCGGAGTATCCGGTGCTGGAGTATTATCATCGTTGTCGATTGATTCCAGGATTATATCAGCGGTATGACTGATTTATATTCTTGGGATGAATATCGTCGTTTGATGGCGGTGGAATAACCCCGTTGTTTTGTAAAGAACGACAATAAATTTTTACTTTTTGCCGAAACGGCACCCCGGAACTTCAGGCTATAAATCGACTCTGAGTGGTACATACACAGCAGTTTGTTTGCGTTAATCGGTAATGAGATAGAGACACATGAAAAAAACCACGTTAGCAATGAGTGCACTGGCCCTGAGTTTAAGTTTAGCGCTGTCTCCTCTGTCGGCTACGGCGGCGGAAACAGCATCTTCAGCTACTTCGTCGCAACAAATGCCGAGTCTTGCGCCGATGCTGGAAAAGTGATGCCTTCGGTGGTGAGTATTAACGTAGAAGGCAGCACGACGGTGAATACCCCGCGTATGCCACGTAACTTCCAGCAGTTCTTTGGTGATAATTCACCGTTCTGCCGTGGACGGTTCTCCGTTCCGGTGGTTCGCCATTCTGTCAGGGCGGCCGGGAGGCCGTGGCGGGCAAGATGGCTCAGGCGGCGGTCAGCAGCAGAAATTTATGGCGTTGGGCTCCGGGGTCATTATTGATGCCGCGAAAGGCTACGTTGTGACCAACAACCACGTCGTGGATAACGCCAACACCATCAAGGTTCAGTTGAGCGACGGGCGTAAATTTGACGCCAAAGTGGTGGGTAAAGATCCACGCTCCGACATCGCGCTGATCCAGATTCAGGATCCGAAAAACCTGACCGCTATCAAGCTGGCGGACTCTGACGCCCTGCGCGTGGGCGACTATACGGTGGCGATTGGTAACCCGTTCGGTTTGGGTGAAACAGTGACCTCCGGGATTGTTTCCGCGCTTGGCCGCAGCGGCTTGAATGCCGAAAACTACGAAAACTTTATTCAGACAGATGCGGCGATTAACCGGGGTAACTCCGGTGGCGCGCTGGTTAACCTGAATGGCGAGCTGATCGGGATTAACACCGCGATCCTCGCACCGGATGGCGGCAACATCGGTATCGGTTTTGCCATCCCGAGTAATATGGTGAAAAACCTGACCGGTCAGATGGTTGAGTTTGGTCAGGTGCGCCGTGGCGAGCTGGGAATTATGGGCACCGAACTGAATTCCGAACTGGCGAAAGCGATGAAAGTCGATGCCCAGCGCGGGGCGTTTGTCAGCCGGTGATGCCGAATTCCGCCGCCGCGAAAGCCGGTGTTAAAGCGGGTGATGTGATCACCTCGCTGAATGGCAAACCGATTAGCAGCTTCGCAGCGCTGCGGGCGGAAGTGGGCTCGATGCCAATTGGCAGCAAAGTTGCTCTTGGCCTGTTGCGTGACGGTAAACCGGTGAACATCACGCTGGAATTGCAGCAGAGCAGCCAGAACCGGTGGATTCCAGCACCATCTTCAGCGGTATTGAAGGCGCGGAAATGAGCAACAAAGGCAAAGATGCCGGCGTGGTGGTTAACGCAGTGAAAGCGAATACCCCGGCAGCGCAGATTGGCCTGAAAAAGGTGATGTGATTATCGGCGCCAACCAGCAGCCGGTTAAAAATATCGCTGAGTTGCGCAAAATTCTCGACGGCAAACCTTCTGTACTGGCGCTGAATATTCAGCGTGGTGATACCTCCATCTATCTGCTGATGCAGTATCTGTAAAACCCCTCTTCCTCCATACGGGAAGGGGGGCTCTCCTCTGTTTTGTGAGGCCTTCCACAACTCCATACTTCTGAATGCTGCTTTGTGCATATGCACAGTGCACGCTATGACTTTCTCCCATATGCTTGGGCTCTGCTCACGGGAGGGTTACATGGCTGGCTGGCATCTTGATACCAAAATGGCACAGGATATCGTGGCGCGCACGATGCGCATCATTGATACAAACATTAACGTCATGGATGCACGTGGTCGCATCATCGGTAGCGGCGATCGCGAACGAATTGGGAATTGCACGAAGGCGCGCTGTTAGTCCTCTCCCGAGGGCCGCGTGGTGGATATTGACGATGCCGTCGCGCGTCACTTGCATGGCGTACGTCAGGGGATCAACTTGCCGCTACGACTGGAAGGGGAAATTGTCGGCGTTATCGGTTTGACCGGCGAACCGGAAACGTTGCGCAAATATGGTGAGCTGGTCTGCATGACCGCTGAGATGATGCTGGAACAATCCCGTTTGATGCATCTGCTGGCCCGTGATAGCCGCCTACGTGAAGAGCTGGTGATGAACCTGATCCAGTGCGGAAGAGCATACGCCCGCATTAACGGAATGGGCGCAGCGACTGGGTATCGATTTAAATCAGCCGCGCGTGGTGGCTGTGGTGGAAGTCGACAGCGGCCAACTGGGCGTTGATAGCGCGATGGCCGAATTGCAGCAGTTGCAGAATGCGTTGACCACGCCGGAACGCAACAATCTTATCGCGATTGTCTCGTTGACGGAGATGGTGGTGCTCAAACCGGCGCTCAATCAGTTTGGTCGCTGGGACGCAGAAGATCATCGCAAGCGCGTTGAGCAGCTGATTACCCGCATGAAAGAGAACGGTCAACTGCGTTTTCGCGTTGCACTTGGCAACTATTTTACGGGTCCCGGCAGCATTGCCCGTTCATACCGTACGGCGCGCACCACCATGATGGTGGGTAAACAGCGTATGCCGGAAAGCCGCAGCTATTTCTATCAGGATCTGATGTTGCCGGTGCTGCTGGACAGTTTACGTGGCGGCTGGCAGGCGAATGAGCTGGCGCGCCCGTTGTCGCGTTTAAAAGCGATGGACAACAATGGCCTGCTCAGGCGCACTTTATCGGCTTGGTTTCGCCATAACGTGCAACCGCTGGCAACATCCAAAGCGCTGTTTATCCACCGCAACACGCTGGAATACCGTCTCAATCGTATCTCTGAACTGACCGGGCTGGATTTAGGGAATTTTGATGACAGGCTGCTGTTGTATGTGGCGCTGCAATTAGACGAACAGCGTTGATTTGATATTTCTTACCCGGCCCGTGGAACGCATCCGCAGACCGGGTAAGCGCAACACGGTTATTTTCCGCGCGTTAACTTCTCAAGATCCGACTCAATTTCGTTGATCTTATTAGTAACCACGCTTTCAAGGTGACGCAGATCGTCAAGGATCTTACGTTTCAGATCCACTTCGGTACGATCGCGCTGACAGATTTGATCTAATTCATCAATCACATAGCGCAGGTTAGGGCTGATTTCCTGAACCTCTTTATACCCCTGACCTACGCCGTCGGCGACCACGGTTTTACGCTGACGCGGGTATTTAAACTTCACGCTTTTGGCAAAAAACTCGCCTTTGTCCTTATGAAAATAGATTTTCAGGATATCGTTGTTCGCTTCCTGACGGAGGCTGTAACGATCAATTTCATCGGGATTGGTAATGCCTAAACTTTTCAGATTATCGTACATAGCGGTACCCTTAAGCTCAACATAACCTATGAATAATTAACGAAAAAATCTATTTTTTCCACCTGCGCGTATTAAAAAGGCGGGACAGGTCACCCTCTCCCGAAAGGGGAGAGGGGAAAAGACTTAATCGATGGTGCGCAGGAGTTCGTTGATACCCACTTTGCCACGCGTTTTCGCATCGACTTTTTCACGATAACGGCACAGTACAGGCTGTATTTGCCATCTTTGGACGGCAGGTTGCCGGAAACCACAACGGAGCCCGCCGGTACGCGACCGTAGTGAATTTCGCCGGTTTCGCGGTCATAAATACGGGTGCTCTGGCCGATATACACGCCCATGGAGATAACCGAACCCTCTTCAACGATAACACCTTCCACCACTTCGGAACGCGCGCCGATAAAGCAGTTATCTTCAATGATAGTCGGGTTTGCCTGTAATGGCTCCAGTACGCCGCCGATTCCCACGCCGCCGGAGAGGTGAACGTTTTTACCAATCTGCGCGCAGGACCCTACAGTTGCCCGAGGTATCCACCATGGTGCCTTCATCGACATAGGCGCCGATGTTGACGTAGGACGGCATCAGTACAGTGTTACGGGCGATAAACGCACCCTGACGAACCGCAGCTGGCGGCACCACACGGAAACCTTCTTTCTGGGAAACGCGCTGCATCGTAGTCGGCGAACTTCATCGGCACTTTATCGAAGTAGCGGCTTTCTGCACCGTCGATAACCCTGGTTATCGTTAATGCGGAAAGAGAGCAGAACCGCTTTCTTCAGCCACTGGTGAGTGACCCATTGACCATCGATTTTTTCTGCGACGCGCAGGGCGCCGGAATCGAGCAGAGCAATAACTGGTTGACCGCTTCACGGGTAACGGTATCCACATTGGCCGGTGTGATCTCTGCGCGACGCTCGAAAGCGGTTTCAATAACGTTCTGTAACTGCTGCATTGTTAAGCTCTTTCCATCTGTGTAAAAATTCATCACCCTTTATCGTTTGGATTGAGGGCCTCTGTCAACCGTTGTTGCACCTCCTTTTGCAGCGCATTATTAAGGCCACGCCGGTCGGCGGTTGCGATTATAAATAAATCTTCTACTCGTTCACCAATTGTTGTAATTCTCGCCCCGTGCAACGAAATTCCAAGGTCGGCAAACACCGGCCAACGCGTGCGAGCAAGCCGGGTTGATCGAGCGCAATCAACTCAAGGAAGGATTTTCTGTCGGTATGGGTCGGCAGGAAATTCACTTCCGTGTCGACGGTAAAGTGACGCAATTTGGCTGGTTGACGTCGTGGCTGCGGCGGTTGCCGTGGGGTGTGTTGCGTGATAGCCTGCTCTAAACCAAAGCAGATGGCATCGTGGCGATCGGCGGATAGTGGACTGCCATCCGGTTCCAGCACAATAAAGGTATCCATCGCCATGCCGTCGCGCGTCGTGAAGATCTGCGCGTCATGGACGCTGAGATTACGTCTGTCGAGTTCGGCACATACGGCGGCAAAAGGTAAGGTCTGTCGGGGCTCCAGATAAAGATCTCCGTGCCGCCGCGGGTTGCCTGAGGACTGAGCAGGATCAGCGGTTTGCTTAAATCATGCCCGAGCAGGTGGCGGGCATGCCACGCCAGCTGGTTTGGGCTGTGACGCACGAAATAGTTGGCGCGGCAACGTGCCCAAATCTGGTGCAACTGCTCTTCATCAATATTGTCCATGCGCAGCAACGCCAGCGCCTGCAACTGATGATGACGCACCCGTTCACGCATATCCGGCGTGTTTTGCATGCCGCGGCGCAGCTGTTTTTCGGTGGCGAAATAGAGTTCGCGCAACAGGCTCTGCTTCCAGCTGTTCCACAGGGTTTCGTTAGTGGCGCAAATATCCGCAACCGTCAGGCAGACGAGGAAGCGTAACCGGTTCTCCGTTTGCACCTCTTCGGCGAACTGCTTGATGACTTCCGGATCCTGAATATCACGGCGCTGGGCGGTCACCGACATCAGCAAGTGATGACGGACCAGCCAGTGGCAACCAGCTGCGTTTCGCGGGAGTTCAGTCCGTGCAACTCGGCAAATTTCAGCACATCCTGCGCCCCCAGTACGGAGTGGTCACCGCCGCGCCCTTTCGCGATGTCGTGGAACAGCGCGGCAATCAAAATCAGTTCCGGATGCGTCAAACGCGGCCACAACTCTACGCATAAGGGATGCTTATTACGCGTCTCTTCTTTGGCGAAACTTTCCAGCTTCAGTAACACGCGAATGGTGTGCTCATCGACCGTGTAGGCATGGAACAGGTCAAATTGCATCTGACCGACGATATGCGACCACTGCGGCATATAGGCCCACAATACGCTGTGGCGGTGCATCGGTAGCAGGCCGCGGCTGACGGCGCCCGGATGACGCAGCATACTGAGGAAAATGGAGCGCGCTTCAGCGATGTAGCATAACGGCTGTGTCAGATGGCGACGGGCGTGTCGCAGGTGACGCAGGGTCGTGGAGTAGATGCCGGTAATCGTGCTGTTGCGCACCATGATATAGAACATTCGCAAAATCGCCTGCGGCTCGCGAATAAATAACGTCTCATCGCGCAGGTCAATCAGCGTGCCGCGTAGCTGGAACTCATCATCGATCGGGCGCGGTTTTTCATCAGCCGTGAGCGCCAGTATCGCTTCATCGAAGAGCTGGAGCAGCATCTGATTCAGTTCCGTAACACGGCGTGTGACCCGGAAGAAATCTTTCATCATGTGCTCAACCGGCTGGTTGCCTTCGCCAATATAGTTCAGGCGCTGGGCGACGCTTAACTGGCGATCAAAGAGCAGGCGATTATCGTAGCGGTTCAGTTCCAGATGCAGGGCGAAACGGATGCGCCACAGCAGATGCAGACACTCATTCAGTTCATTACGCTCCGCTTCGGTGAGGAAGCCGAAGCCGACCATTTCATCCAGCGATGTTGCGCCAAAGTGGCGACGCGCCACCCATTGCAGGGTGTGAATATCGCGCAAGCCGCCGGGGCTGCTTTTAATGTCTGGCTCAAGGTTGTAGCTGGTGCCGTGGTAGCGCTGATGACGCTCATTTTGCTCGGCCACTTTCGCCGGGAAAAACGTTTCCGAAGGCCAGAAATCGTCGCTGAAAATATGCTTTTGCAGCTCAAGAAACAGCGCCACGTCGCCAATCAGCAGGCGTGATTCAATGAGGTTAGTGGCGACGGTTAAATCCGACAACCCCTCCTGCAGGCATTCATCCAGCGTGCGCACGCTGTGACCCACTTCCAGTTTTACGTCCCAGAGGAGTGTCAGCAACTCGCCAATCTTTTGCGCCTGCTCATCGGGCAGTTTGTGGCGACTGAGGATCAGCAGGTCGATATCCGACAAGGGGTGCAACTCACCGCGGCCATAGCCGCCAACCGCCACCAGCGCGACGTCGCTGATATCGCCAAAACCGTACTCCAGCCACAGGCGTTGCAGCAGCTGATCGATAAATTCGGTGCGTGCTTCAATCAGTTGTTCGGCGGAAATACCGGCATCAAATACATGCCCCAGCCACTGCTGGAAGGCGTCGATATGGGTTTTGATCCCCCGCACATTGCAGCGCGTCCCGGGGCCAGACGCCGCGGTATTCAGGCTGGCCGGGAAGGGTGGGTTTGACGGTGTTGACGAATTGTTCTGACAAAGTATTGCTCATTATTAGCCACCCGTGTGGAGTGAGGATCACTAACAAAACAAAGTAAAAGAGATAGTCAGAAATGAAAAGTCGTTTATACGTATGACGAAGAGGTTGGTGGGGCAAAAAACGACCCGCAGAGCGGGGCCGTAGAGAGGGGCGTAACGGCGGAGATTAGGCGGCCGTCAGTACTGCGTCGATTGAGTCATCTTTGCGCAGGGTCAGGATCTCGCAACCCGTTTCCGTCACCACGATCGTGTGCTCGTATTGCGCCGACAGGCTGCGATCTTTGGTTTTCACCGTCCAGCCATCTTTCATAGTGCGAATGCGGTAATCACCGGCGTTGACCATCGGCTCTACGGTGAAGGTCATACCGGCCTGCAACACAACGCCGCCGTCATCTGCATCATAGTGCAGAACCTGCGGCTCTTCGTGGAAGCCGCGACCAATGCCGTGCCCGCAGTATTCGCGCACCACGGAGAAGCCCTGCGCTTCTACAAATTTCTGGATAGCTGCACCAAGGGTACGCAGACGAATGCCCGGTTTCACCATGCGCAGCGCCAGATAGAGGCTCTCCACGGGTGACGTGGCACAGGCGTTCGCCAAGGATGGTCGGTTTGCCGACGATAAACATTTTGAGGTGTCGCCGTGATAGTCGTCTTTGATAACGGTCACGTCGATGTTGACCACATCGCCATCTTTCAGCAGTTTTTCGTCATCCGGGATACCGTGACATACCACTTCATTTATAGAGATACAGACGGATTTCGGGAAGCCGTGGTAACCGAGGCAAGCGGAGATCGCGTGTTGCTCATTGACGATGTAGTCATTGCAGATGCGGTCCAGCTCGCCGGTGCTGACGCCCGGTTTAACGTACGGTTCGATCATTTCCAGCACTTCGGCGGCCGGGGCGACCGGCAACGCGCATTTTTCGATTTCTTCAGGAGTTTTAATTGAGATAGCCATGGAGTGCGTCCATCAGTGTCGAATTTTTCGACTATACCGAGGATAAGTGTTGTTCATGGTAACAGTCGGGCAAGCTTTGTGCCAAATTGAGAATCATTAACAGCACACTGCGTCAACAACTATTGGTGTCCGGCAGTGTTTTGTGATATAAAGCGCGCCGGACTTCCGTTCCTGTTTTGGGATGGGAGCCACAAATCTCACTTTGTGTAATAACACACACGTATCGGCACATATTCCGGGGGTGCCCTTCGGGGTCGGTAATATGGGATACGTGGAGGCATAACCCCAACTTTTATATAGAGGTTTTAAACATGGCAACTGTTTCCATGCGCGATATGCTCAAGGCTGGTGTTCACTTTGGTCACCAGACCCGTTACTGGAACCCGAAAATGAAGCCGTTCATCTTCGGTGCGCGTAACAAAGTTCACATCATCAACCTTGAGAAAACTGTACCGATGTTCAACGAAGCCCTGGCTGAGCTGAACAAAATTACTTCTCGCAAAGGCAAAATCCTGATCGTTGGTACTAAACGCGCTGCAAGCGAAGCGGTGAAAGAAGCTGCTCTGAACTGCGACCAGTTCTTCGTGAACCATCGCTGGTTGGGCGGTATGCTGACTAACTGGAAAACCGTTCGTCAGTCCATCAAACGTCTGAAAGACTCACGGGAAACTCAGTCTCAGGACGGTACCTTCGACAAGCTGACCAAGAAAGAAGCGCTGATGCGCACTCGTGAACTGGACAAGCTGGAAAACAGCCTCTGGGCGGTATCAAAGACATGGGCGGTCTGCCGGACGCTCTGTTCGTTATCGACGCTGACCACGAGCACATCGCAATCAAAGAAGCAAACAACTGGGTATCCCGGTATTTGCTATCGTTGATACCAACTCCGATCCGGACGGCGTTGACTTCGTTATCCCGGGTAACGATGACGCAATCCGTGCTGTTAGCCTGTACCTGAATGCCGTTGCTGCTACCGTTCGTGAAGGCCGTTCTTCGGATCTGGCTACTCAGGCGGAAGAAAGCTTCGTAGAAGCTGAGTAATAAGGCACGCTCTCTGAGCCCCCTTATTGAGCAGGTAGTACCGAGTTTGGTTAGGGGGCCTGTTTATGGCCCCTTTTTCACTTTTAAGCCTGTTTGGTTCCCTGGAACCCGGTGGCAGGTCATATCTCTCCCGAGGATTAAAGAATGGCTGAAATTACCGCATCCCCACGGTAAAAAGAGCTGCGTGAACGTACTGGCGCAGGCATGATGGATTGCAAAAAGCACTGACTGGAAGCGAACGGCGACATCGAGCTGGCAATCGAAAACATGCGTAAATCCGGTGCTATCAAAGCAGCGAAAAAAAGCAGGCAACGTTGCTGCTGACGGCGTGATCATCACTAAGATCGACGGCACCTACGGCATCATTCTGGAAGTAAACTGCCAGACTGACTTCGTGGCAAAGATGGTGGTTTCCGAGGGCATTTGCAAACAAAGTGCTGGATGCCGCTGTTGCTGGCAAAATCACCGACGTTGAAGTTCTGAAAGCACAGTTCGAAGAAGAGCGTGTTGCGCTGGTTGCTAAAATTGGTGAGAACATCAACATCCGTCGCGTTGCTTCCCCTCGGAAGGCGAAGTTCTGGGTTCTTACCAGCACGGTGCGCGTATCGGTGTTCTGATTGCGGCTAAAGGCGCGGAACAGGAGCTGGTTAAACAGCTGGCTATGCACGTTGCTGCAAGCAAACCGGAATTCGTTAAACCGGAAGACGTGTCTGCTGGAAGTGGTAGAAAAAGAGTACAGCTGGACATCGCCATGCAGTCTGGCAAACCGAAAGAAATCGCAGAGAAAATGGTTGAAGGCCGTATGAAGAAATTCACCGGCGAAGTTTCTCTGACCGGCCAGCCTTTCGTTATGGATCCGAGCAAAACTGTTGGTCAGCTGCTGAAAGAGCACAACGCTGACGTAACAGGCTTCATCCGTTTCGAAGTGGGCGAAGGCATCGAGAAAGTTGAGACTGACTTCGCAGCAGAAGTTGCTGCAATGTCCAAGCAGTCTTAATCACTAAAAAGGAGCCGCCTTAGGGCGGCTTCTTTTATGCCCTTCATCTGAAAATCAGCCAACACGCTAGTGTTTGCGCTGACAGGCGACGTATCATAGCGCCAGTATTAAATCCGTCCAATTGTTGACAGTCTCAGGAAAGAAACATGGCTACCAATGCAAAACCCGTCTACAAACGCATTCTGCTTAAGCTGAGCGGCGAAGCGCTCCGAGGATCCGAAGGCTTCGGTATTGACGCAAGCATTCTTGACCGTATGGCGCAGGAAATTAAAGAGCTGGTTGAACTGGGAGTTCAGGTTGGCGTGGTGATTGGTGGCGGTAACCTGTTCCGCGGCGCGGGGCTGGCAAAAGCGGGCATGAACCGCGTTGTGGGCGATCACATGGGTATGTTGGCAACGGTGATGAACGGCACGGCGATGCGTGATGCGCTGCATCGTGCCTATGTGAACGCGCGTCTGATGTCCGCGTTTCCGCTGAATGGCGTGTGCGACAACTACAGCTGGGCGGAGGCTATCAGCCTGCTGCGCAATAACCGTGTCGTTATTTTCAGTGCCGGTACCGGTAACCCGTTCTTCACGACCGATTCCGCTGCTTGCCTGCGCGGTATCGAAATCGAAGCCGATGTCGTGCTGAAAGCAACCAAAGTAGACGGCGTGTTTACTGCCGATCCGGTGACCGATCCGACTGCAACGCTGTGAGCAACTGAGCTACACCGAAGTGTTGGATAAGGAACTGAAAGTGATGGATCTGGCGGCCTTTACGCTGGCCCGCGATCATAAACTGCCGATTCGCGTGTTCAATATGAACAAACCCGGCGCGCTGCGTCGCGTGGTAATGGGCGAAAAGAAGGCACATTGATTACGGAATAATTCCCGTAAGCAATAAATAAAGGTAAGATTCCGCTTTAATTTATTGAGGCCGTTCTTTCTGGCATCTCACGATGCCAGAATGTTGAACAGCGCTATACTTAGCACACCCGCAACCGGGCGTGCCTGCGTATGGTCTGCCTGCGACAAGATTTCAAGGATCCGTAACGTGATTAGCGATATCAGAAAAGATGCTGAAGTGCGCATGGAAAATGCGTAGAATCGTTCAAAACTCAAATCAGCAAAGTGCGCACTGGTCGCGCTTCCCGAGCCTGCTGGATGGCATCGTGGTGGAATATTACGGTACGCCGACGCCGTTGCGCCAGTTGGCAAGCGTAACAGTGGAAGATTCCCGTACGCTGAAAATCAACGTATTCGATCGCTCAATGAGCCCGGCCGTTGAAAAAGCCATCATGGCATCTGACTTGGGTCTGAACCCGAACTCCGCAGGGAGCGATATCCGCGTTCCGCTGCCGGCGCTGACCGAAGAACGTCGTAAAGATCTGATCAAAGTTGTTCGCGGCGAAGCTGAACAAGCACGCGTTGCTGTACGTAACGTCCGCCGTGATGCGAACGATAAAGTGAAAGCTCTGCTGAAAGACAAAGAAATCAGCGAAGACGACGATCGCCGTTCACAGGATGACGTGCAGAAACTGACCGATGCTGCCATCAAGAAAGTGGATGCGGCGCTGGCGGATAAAGAAGCGGAACTGATGCAGTTCTGATTCTATAAAAACCGACTAAAACGCCGTACAGAGAGCCATTACAGTGGCTTTGCTGGCGGCGTTTTGCTTTTATTCTCGCAACGTTGTGAGCGTTTCATGAAGCATTTAACTCTTCTGGGCTCAACGGGTTCTATTGGTTGCAGCACGCTTGATGTGGTTCGCCACAATCCCCATCGTTTTCCGTTACTGCGCTGGTGGCAGGCAAAAATGTTGCCCGTATGGTTGAACAGTGTCTGGAATTCACCCCACGTTTCGCTGTCATGGACGATGAGCAGAGCGCGCAGCAGTTAAAAATCGCTTTGCAAGAAACGGGTTGCCGTACTGAGGTGCTGAGTGGTCAGCAGGCGGCTTGCGAAATGGCCGCGTTGGGTGATGTCGATCAGGTCATGGCCGCCATTGTCGGCGCTGCCGGTTTGGTGCCAACGCTTGCTGCGATTCGCGCAGGCAAGACGGTCTTGCTGGCGAATAAAGAGTCGCTGGTGACCTGTGGCCGCTTGTTTATGGAGGCGGTGAAAGAGAGCGGCGCGCGGCTTTTGCCGGTGGATAGCGAGCATAACGCTATTTTTCAGAGTTTACCGGAAACAATTCCAGCAAAACCCGGGGTACGCTGATCTGGAGCAGAATGGCGTTTCGTCTATTCTGCTTACCGGGTCTGGTGGTCCATTTCGGGAGACGCCATTAGCGGATCTGGCGGCGATGACGCCGGATCAGGCATGTCGCCATCCTAACTGGTCAATGGGGCGTAAGATTTCCGTTGATTCAGCCACTATGATGAATAAAGGTCTGGAATACATTGAAGCACGCTGGTTGTTTTAATGCCTCTGCCCGCCAAATGGAAGTGCTGATCCATCCGCAATCGGTGATCCATTCCATGGTGCGTTACCGAGGATGGCAGTGTTTTAGCGCAACTGGGTGAGCCGGATATGCGTACGCCTATTGCACATACAATGGCTTGGCCTGATCGTGTGCCTTCGGGTGTTAATGCCCTCGATTTCTGCAAACTGAATTCGTTAAGTTTCGCTGCGCCTGATTATGATCGTTATCCCTGCCTGGAAGCTGGCCATTGATGCTTCACGCGACGGACAGGCAGCGACAACCGCGTTAAATGCAGCAAACGAGGTCACTGTTTCGGCATTCACGGCGTCCGCGATTCGTTTCACGGATATCGCTGCCCTGAATCTGTCTGTGCTGGAGCAGATGGATTTACGTGAACCGCAAAGTATCGATGATGTATTGTCTGTTGACGCCCGGCTCGTGATGTCGCGCAAAGAGAAGTGACGCTTCGCAAGCTGGTGATATTACAGCCATGAGTTACGGTGCTATTTGTTAGCGTTCGGCTTCGGTGATATAGTCTGCGCCACCCAATAGCCAGTTTGTTATATGGGCTGTTGGGTTAGCCGTGGTTTACACGGCTTTTTTGCGTAAAGGCTTGTGTATTCCTGAGTACCGCTCAATCCTTTTCAGGGACTAAAACGCGTTATGTTGTCTGCTAACCAACCGATAAGCGAAAGTTTGCCAACGCATGGCTGCCGCCATGTAGCGATAATTATGGATGGCAATGGTCGCTGGGCGAAAAGACAAGGGAAGCTCCGGGCCTTTGGTCATCGGGCTGGAGCAAAGTCTGTTCGCCGTGCGGTATCTTATGCCGCCAATAATGGTATTGATGCGCTGACGCTTTATGCTTTTAGTAGCGAGAACTGGAACCGCCCGGCGCAGGAAGTGAGCGCGCTGATGGAGCTGTTTGTGTGGGCGCTGGATAGCGAAGTGAAAAGCCTGCATCGTCATAATGTGCGTTTACGCATCATTGGCGATACCAGTCGTTTTAATACGCGTTTGCAGGATCGAATCCGTAAAGCGGAAGCGTTAACCGCCCAGAACACCGGGCTGACGCTGAATGTCGCGGCGAACTATGGTGGTCGCTGGGATATTGTTCAGGAGTCCGTCAGTTAGCTGTGCAAGTGCAGGAAGGGTTATTACGCCCGGATCAAATTGATGAAGAAACGCTGAATAAGCAAATCTGCATGCACGAACTGGCTCCCGTTGATTTAGTGATTAGGACTGGTGGGGAACATCGCATAAGTAATTTTTACTTTGGCAAATTGCCTATGCCGAACTTTACTTTACTGATGTTCTTTGGCCCGATTTTGATGAACAAGACTTTGAAGGTGCGCTACATGCCTTTGCCAATCGAGAGCGTCGTTTCGGCGGCACCGAGTGGCGACAAAGCCTGATGGGGGTTGCTTTTGCTGGAAGTATCGCCTGATTTCTGCTTTTGTATTAATACCAATTGTTATCGCAGCACTTTTTTGTTGCCTCCGGTGGGGTTCGCGATCGTTACGCTCGCTGTTTGTATGCTCGCAGCGTGGGAATGGGGGCAATTAAGCGGCTTCACATCACGTACTCAGCGGATCTGGCTGGCGGTATTATGCGGGCTTCTGTTGGCGTTTATGCTGATCATGTTGCCGGAATATCATCACAATGTTCACCAGCCAATGATTGCTGTCTCATTGTGGGCTTCGCTGGTCTGGTGGCTGATTGCGCTGGTGCTGGTGTTGGGTTATCCGGCATCCGCTGCGCTGTGGCGTAAATCGAAAGTGCTGCGTCTGATCTTTGGCGTACTGACGATTATTCCTTTTTCTGGGGTATGCTGGCGCTCCGTGTCTGGCACTACGATCAGAACCACTATGGCGGTGCGCTGTGGCTGCTGTATGTCATGATCACGGTGTGGGGCGCGGATTCAGGCGCGTATATGTTTGGCAAACTGTTTGGCAAACATAAGCTGGCGCCGAAAGTTTCGCGGCAAAACCTCGGCAAGGTTTTTTTGGGCGGGCTGCTGACCGCTGGCGTTATTTCATGGGGATATAGCGCACCGGGCGGATCCTCAATGTTGCGCCTTCAACACTTTTAATTTGTTCAGTGGTCGCGGCACTGGCGTCAGTGCTGGGTGATTTAACGGAAAGTATGTTCAAGCGTGAAGCCGGAATAAAAGATAGTGGTCATCTTATTCCGGGTCATGGCGGTATACTGGATCGCATTGACAGCCTGACAGCGGCAGTACCTGTATTTGCCTGCCTGTTACTGCTCGTTTTCAGGACGATTTAACGGAAGGTTTTATGCTGAGCATTCTCTGGAATCTGGCGGCGTTCATCGTTGCACTTGGTGTGTTGATCACCGTGCATGAATTTGGCCATTTCTGGGTTGCTCGCCGCTGTGGAGTGCGGGTTGAGCGCTTTTCCATTGGTTTTGGTAAAGCGCTCTGGCGCCGTACGGATAAGCACGGCACAGAATTTGTCATCGCCCTTATTCCGCTGGGCGGCTATGTCAAAATGTTGGATGAGCGTGTCGAGCCGGTTGCGCCGGAGATGCGTCATTATGCATTTAACAATAAAACGGTCGGTCAGCGCGCCGCCGTTATCGCTGCCGGCCCCATCGCCAATTTCCTCTTTGCTATCTTCGCCTACTGGTTGGTCTTTATCATTGGTGTTCGGCGTTCGCCCGGTCGTTGGCGAAATAACGCCCAACTCTATTGCGGCCGCTGCGCAAATTGCACCCGGCACGGAACTAAAAGCGATTGATGGTATCGAAACGCCTGATTGGGATGCTGTGCGCTTACAGTTGGTGTCTAAAATCGGCGACAGCCAGACGACTATCAGCGTAGCGCCTTTCGGCAGTAACAATCGTCAGGACAAAGTGCTGGATTTACGTCATTGGGCCTTTGAACCTGATAAGGAAGATCCGGTTGCGTCGCTGGGGATTCAGCCGCGTTCAGCGCAGCTCGAACCGGTGCTTGCAGAGGTTCAGGCTAACTCTGCGGCCAGCAAAGCAGGTTTGCAAGCTGGCGACAGGATCGTTAAAGTCGATGGTCAGCAGTTAACGCAATGGATGACGTTTGTGGCGCTGGTTCGTGATAACCCCGGCACATCGTTAGCCCTGGAAGTAGAAAGACAGGGGAGTCCCTTGTCTTTAACGTTAATACCGGATACAAAGCCGGGTAACAAGGCAGAGGGTTTTGCGGGCGTTGTGCCCAAAGTTATTCCGCTGCCAGATGAATACAAGACAGTACGCCAGTACGGGCCATTTAGACGCCATCGCCGAAGCTACGGATAAAACGTGGCAGTTGATGAAGCTGACGGTCAGTATGTTGGGGAAATTGATCACCGGTGATGTAAAACTGAACAACCTCAGTGGGCCGATTTCGATAGCTCAAGGGGCTGGGATGTCAGCGGAGTTCGGGTTGATTTACTACCTGATGTTCCTCGCTTTGATAAGCGTGAACCTCGGGTATCATTAACCTGTTCCCATTACCCGTTCTTGATGGCGGGCATCTGCTGTTTTTAGCGATCGAGAAGCTGAAGGGCGGACCGGTATCCGAGCGAGTTCAAGACTTTAGTTATCGCATTGGCTCCTATCTTGCTGGTGCTGTTAATGGGGCTTGCACTTTTCAATGATTTCTCTCGCTTGTAAGAGAGTTTGTTAGGAAGAACGCATAATAACGATGGCGATGAAAAAGTTGCTCATAGCGTCGCTGCTGTTTAGCAGCGCCACCGTATACGGTGCTGACGGGTTCGTAGTGAAGGACATTCATTTCGAAGGCCTGCAGC
This sequence comes from Enterobacter sp. EA-1, assembly GCA_002886105.1. GTDB lineage: Bacteria > Pseudomonadota > Gammaproteobacteria > Enterobacterales > Enterobacteriaceae. The sequence continues at coordinate 4,200,641 of CP025776.1, read as the reverse complement.
GTGTCGCCGTTGGTGCGGCCCTCCTCAGTATGCCAGTACGCCCTCGGTGATACGGTGAATGATGAAGATATCAGTAACACCATTCGCGCACTGTTTGCCACTGGCAACTTTGAGGATGTTCGTGTCCTGCGCGATGGTGATACGCTTCTTGTCCGGTGTGAAAGAACGGCCGACAATCGCCAGCATCACCTTCTCCGGCAACAAGTCGGTGAAAGATGACATGCTGAAACAGAACCTTGAGGCTTCTGGCGTGCGTGTGGGCGAGTCACTGGACCGTACGACCCTGTCCGATATTGAAAAAGGGTTGGAAGATTTCTACTACAGCGTAGGTAAATACAGCGCCAGCGTTAAAGCTGTTAGTGACGCCGTTGCCGCGTAACCGTGTTGACCTGAAGCTGGTCTTCCGGGGAAGGCGTGTCTGCGCAGATCCAGCAGATCAACATTGTAGGTAACCACGCGTTCAGCACCGAACAGTTGATCTCCAATTTCCAGTTGCGTGATGAGGTTCCGTGGTGGAACGTCGTCGGCGATCGCAAATATCAGAAACAGAAACTGGCTGGCGACTTAGAAACACTGCGCAGCTACTATCTGGATCGCGGTTATGCCCGCTTCAACATTGATTCGACGCAGGTCAGCCTGACGCCGGACAAAAAGGGATTTACATTACCGTTAACGTCACCGAAGGCGATCAATACAAGCTTTCTGGCGTGCAGGTTAGCGGTAATCTGGCTGGTCACTCTGCAGAGATTGAAGGTCTGACGAAGGTCGAACCGGGCGAGCTGTATAGCGGCGCCAAAGTGACCAAAATGGAAGACAGCATTAAAAAACTGCTCGGCCGCTATGGTTACGCCTATCCGCGCGTTCAGACGCAGCCGGAAATCAACGATACCGACAAAACGGTTAAGCTGCGCATCAATGTCGATGCCGGCAACCGCTTCTACGTGCGTAAAATCCGCTTTGAAGGTAATGACACCTCCAAAGATGCCGTACTGCGTCGCGAAATGCGCCAGATGGAAGGGGGCATGGCTGGGCAGCGATTTGGTTGACCCGGGGGCAAAGAGCGCCTCAACCGTCTGGGCTACTTCGAAACGGTAGACACCGAAACGCAACGTGTTCCCGGCAGTCCGGATCAGGTTGACGTTGTCTACAAGGTTAAAGAGCGCAACACCGGTAGCTTCAACTTTGGTGTCGGTTACGGTACTGAGAGTGGTGTTAGCTTCCGAGGTCGGCGTGCAGCAAGATAACTGGCTGGGAACGGGCTACTCCGTCGGCATCAGCGGTACCAAAAACGATTACCAGACGTACTCCGAGTTCTCGGTCACTAACCCGTACTTTACGGTTGATGGCGTCAGCCTCGGCGGTCGTATCTTCTATAACGACTTTAAAGCTGACAATGCGGACCTCTCTTCGTATACCAACAAGAGCTATGGTCTGGATGGCACCCTTGGGTTCCCGATCAACGAGTACAACACCCTGCGCACAGGTTTAGGTTACGTGCATAACTCCCTGTCCAAAATGGAACCGCAGGTGGCGATGTGGCGTTATCTTGATTCCGTCGGGCAGAACGCCAGCAGGACGGATGACAATAACGGCTACTCGGCGGACGACTTCACCTTTAACTATGGGTGGACCTATAACAACCTCGACCGTGGTTATTTCCCGACGAAAGGGTCGCGTATTAACCTGAACGGCAAAGTGACCATTCCGGGGTCTGATAACGAGTTCTACAAAGTCACTGTCGATACGGCTTCTTACTTCCCTATTGATGACGATCACAATTGGGTCGTTCTGGGTCGTACTCGCTGGGGATATGGTGACGGCTTGGGTGGCAAGGGAAATGCCATTCTATGAGAACTTCTATGCCGGTGGTTCCGAGCACTGTTCGTGGCTTCCAGTCCAATAACATTGGTCCGAAAGCGGTGTATTACGGTGGCAGTGGCACCGGATAACTGCGATACTACAGATACCAGCAAGCTGTGTAAGTCTAGCGATGCGGTTGGTGGTAACGCAATGGGCGTCGCCAGCGTCGAGCTGATTACGCCTACGCCGTTTATCAGCGATAAGTATGCGAACTCTGTCCGTACTTCCTTCTTCTGGGATGCGGGTACGGTTTGGGATACAAACTGGCAGAATACCGCAGAGATGAAAGCACTGGGCATTCCGGATTATAGTGATCCGAGCAATATCCGTATGTCTGCAGGTATTGCTTTACAATGGATGTCCCCATTGGGGCCGTTGGTCTTCTCCTACGCCCAGCCGTTTAAAAAAGTACGATGGAGACAAAGCGGAACAGTTCCAGTTTAACATTGGGTAAAACCCGGTAACGTATCGCTGCAAGGGAATGTATCAGCAGTGTAGTGATGGCCGAGGCCTTTGATAGAAGGCCCGGCCACGCAAAGAGCTGTACCTCCGGGTACAAACGGGATGGTAAGGAGTTAATTGTGAAAAAAGTTGTTATTAGCTGCAGGTTTCGGTTTGGCAATGGCAGCGTCCGCTCAGGCAGCAGACAAGATTGCGATTGTTGATATGGGTAACCTGTTACAGCAGGTCGCGCAGACTTCCGGCGTTTCTCAGACCATGAAAAACGAATTCGGCGGTCGCGCAAGCGAACTGCAGAGCATGGAATCCGACCTGCAAGCCAAAAACAGCGTCTGCAGCGTGATGGTTCTACGATGAAACCAGCCGATCGCGCTAAGCTGGAAAAGAACTGACTACCGGTGGCCGGGCATTTGCTCCAGAAAGCACAGGCTTTCGAACAGGATCAGGCTCGTCGTTCTAACGAAGAACGCGGCAAACTGGTTACCCGTATCCAGACTGCAGTGAAAAAGTTGCTGCGGACCGGTATCGATCTGGTTGTTCCTTCCAACGCCGTTATTTACAACAGCAACGATGTCAAAGACATCACCGCTGATGTACTGAAACAGGTTAAATAAGTAATGCCTTCAATTCGACTGGCTGATTTAGCTCAGCAGTTGGATGCAGAACTACACGGTGATGGCGATATCGTCATCACCGGCGTTGCGTCCATGCAATCTGCTCAAGCAGGTCACATCACTTTCATGGTAAATCCAAAATACCGTGAGCATCTGGCTGCATGCCGGGCGTCCGCCGTTGTTATGACGCAGGACGATCTTCCTTTGCCGGGGAGCGCAGTGCTGGTCGTCAAAAATCCGTACCTGACTTATGCGCGTATGGCCCAAATTCTGGATACCACGCCGCAACCGGCACAAGACATTGCCCGAGGTGCGGTGATTGATGCAACGGCCGGGGCTGGGTAATAACGTCTCAATTGGCCCCGAATGCGGTGATCGAATCCGGCGTGACGCTGGGTGATAACGTGGTTATCGGCGCTGGCTGTTTTGTCGGGAAAAATACGAAAATTGGCTCCAGGCTCGCGCCTGTGGGCCAATGTCACCATTTACCACGAGATTGAGATCGGCGAAAATTGCCTTGTTCAATCCGGGACGGTGATTGGTTCTGATGGTTTTGGTTACGCCAACGATCGCGGTAATTGGGTTAAAATTCCACAACTTGGCCGCGTGATTATCGGCAACAACGTTGAGATTGGCGCCTGTACCACGATCGATCGTGGCGCGCTGGACGATACCTGCATTGGCAATGGCGTCATCATTGATAACCAGTGCCAGATTGCACATAACGTTGTGATTGGCGACAATACCGCGGTTGCGGGTGGCGTCATTATGGCGGGCAGCCTGAAAATTGGCCGTTACTGCATGATTGGCGGCGCCAGCGTAATCAACGGGCATATGGAAATTTGCGACAAGGTTACCGTAACGGGGATGGGGATGGTCATGCGTCCTATCACTGAGCACGGCGTTTACTCTTCGGGTATCCCGCTGCAGCCTAACAAAGTGTGGCGTAAAACCGCAGCCACCAGTGATGAACATTGATGATATGAGCAAGCGCCTGAAAGCAGTCGAGCGCAAGGTTAATCAACAAGAATAATCATTCGCCGTTTAACGCGTTTAAATCCCGGCCTGTGGGCATTCTCAAGATTGCCGCGGGCCGTGTTAATAATGCCTTTTAGTATATTTGGACAGGAAGAGTATTTTGACTACTGACACTCATACTCTGCACATTGAAGAGATTCTGGAACTTCTGCCGCACCGCTACCCGTTCTTGCTGGTAGACCGTGTGCTGGATTTTGAAGAAGGTCGTTTTCTGCGCGCAGTAAAAAATGTTTCGGTCAACGAACCGTTTTTCCGAGGGGGCATTTCGGCAAACCGATTTTCCCGGGCGTGCTGATCCTCGAAGCAATGGCGCAGGCAACCGGTATTCTGGCGTTCAAAAGCGTTGGAAAACTGGAGCCGGGTGAGCTGTATTACTTCGCTGGCATCGACGAAGCGCGCTTTAAGCGCCCGGTTGTGCACGGCGATCAGATGATCATGGAAGTCACTTTCGAAAAAACCCGCCGCGGCCTGACCCGTTTTAAAGGTGTTGCGCTGGTAGACGGTAAAGTTGTTTGTGAAGCGACTATGATGTGTGCACGTAGCCGGGAGGCCTGATACGTGATTGATAAAACCGCCTTTATTCATCCAACAGCCGTTATTGAAGAAGGCGCCATTATCGGCGCTAACGCTCATATCGGCCCATTCTGTATTGTGGGACCCCCACGTTTGAAATTGGTGAGGGTACCGTACTGGAAGTCCTCACGTTGTCGTGAATGGCCATACTAAAATTGGTCGCGACAATGAGATCTATCAGTTCGCCTCCATCGGTGAAGTTAACCCGGGGATCTGAAATATGCTGGTGAACCGACTCGCGTGGAAATTGGCGATCGCAACCGCATTCGCGAAAGCGTCACCATTCACCGCGGCACAGTACAGGGCGGTGGGTTGACGAAGGTGGGGAGCGATAACCTGCTGATGGTCAATGCGCACGTTGCGCATGACTGTACCGTGGGTAGTCGCTGCATCCTCGCGAATAACGCCACGCTGGCGGGGCACGTCTCCGTTGACGACTTTGCGATTATCGGCGGCATGACCGCAGTGCATCAGTTCTGCATCATCGGTGCGCATGTGATGGTCGGCGGCTGTTCCGGCGTCGCACAGGACGATTCCGCCATATGTAATCGCTCAGGGCAACCATGCCACGCCGTTTGGCGTGAACATTGAAGGCCTGAAACGTCGCGGCTTTAGCAAAGAAGCGTTAGTGGCTATCCGTAACGCGTATAAATTGCTGTACCGCAGCGGTAAAACGCTGGAAGAGGCAAAACCGGAGATTGCTGAGCTTGCGGCGAAGCATCCGGAAGATTGATGCGTTCCTGCAGTTCTTCGAACGTTCAACGCGCGGTCTGATTCGTTAATGGTCGACAATCGTCCTCTTACGATAGCCACTGGTCGCCGGAGAAACCTCCGGCGATATTCTATGGTGCCGGTCTTATTCGCGCACTGAAAGCCCGTGTACCCAATGCCCGCTTTGTCGGCGTTGCGGGGCCGCGTATGCAGGCGGAAGGGTGTGAAGCCCCACGGTATGAGATGGAAGAGCTGGCGGTCATGGGCATCGTTGAGGTGCTGGGGCGCTTGCGCCGGTTACTGCACATCCGCGCCGATCTGACCCGACGCTTTAGCGTACTGAAACCGGATGTATTTGTCGGTATCGACGCACCGGATTTCAACATTACCCTCGAAGGCAATCTGAAAAAGCAGGGTATCAAAACGATTCATTACGTCAGCCCGTCTGTCTGGGCATGGCGGCAAAAACGCGTTTTCAAAATTGGCAGAGCCACCGATCTGGTGCTCGCGTTTCTGCCTTTCGAAAAAAGCGTTTTATGACAAATTCAACGTACCGTGTCGGTTTATCGGTCATACCATGGCAGATGCCATGCCTCTGGATCCGGATAAGAACGCCGCATCGGGAGCACTTAGGCATTGCCCATGACGTGCACTGCACCGGCGCTGTTACACTGGTAGCCGTGGTGCAGAAGTTGAGATGCTGAGCGCCGACTTTCTGCGTACAGCGCAGCTGCTCCGTGAGCGTTATCCCGATCTTGAAGTGGTTGTACCGCTGGTTAACGCCAAACGTCGCGAGCAGTTTGAACGCATCAAAGCGGACGTCGCACCGGAGTTACCTGTGCATCTGCTCGACGGTATGGCGCGTGAGGCAATGATCGCCGCCGATGCCGCATTATTAGCCTCCGGCACGGCGGCGCTGGAGTGCATGCTGGCGAAGTGCCCGATGGTCGTTGGCTATCGCATGAAGCCGTTTACGTTCTGGCTGGCGAAACGGCTGGTCAAGACGCCGTATGTCTCGCTGCCCAACCTGCTTGCCGGGCGTGAGCTGGTAAAAGAGCTGTTGCAGGATGAGTGCCAGCCGCAAGCATTGGCTGAGGCGCTGGAACCGTTGCTGGCTAACGGCAAAACCAGTAACGAAATGCATGAAATTTTCCGCGAACTGCACCAGCAGATTCGCTGTAATGCCGATGAGCAGGCGGCTGATGCCGTGCTGGAGCTAGCAAAATGATGGAGTTTGTTTATCCACACACGCATTTGGTTGCCGGTGTGGATGAAGTCGGGCGCGGCCCTTTAGTGGGCGCGGTGGTGACGGCGGCGGTGATCCTCGATCCCGAACGCCCCATTTTCGGCCTTAACGATTCGAAAAAATTATCCGAAAAACGCCGTGTGACGCTCTACCATGAGGATCAAAGAAAAGGCGCTGGCACCGAGTCTGGGGCGCGCGGAGCGCATGAAATTGACGAGCTCAATATTCTGCATGCCACCATGCTGGCCATGCAGCGTGCCGTTGCCGGGTTGGCGATCAGCCCGGAATTCGTACTGATTGACGGCAATCGTTGCCCGCAACTGCCGATGCCATCGCTGGCGGTGGTAAAAGGGAGACAACCGGGTGGCGGAGATTAGCGCGGCATCAATCCTCGCGAAAGTCACGCGTGATGCCGAAATGGCCGCGCTCGATCTGATATTTCCTCAATATGGTTTTGCGCAGCATAAAGGGTATCCCACAGCTTTCCATCTGGAGAAGCTGGCGGAGCATGGCGCAACCGAGCATCACCGACGCAGCTTTGCGCCGGTTAAACGCGCGTTGGGCCTTGTGTCCTGATTCTGGTGACGTTAAAGGAATCTGAAAATGGCTGAACCACGTTTCGTACACCTGCGGGTGCACAGCGACTATTCTATGATCGATGGGCTGGCGAAAACCGGGCCGCTGGTAAAAAGGCGGCCTCGTTGGGCATGCCTGCGCTGGCGATCACCGATTTTACCAACCTGTGTGGTCTGGTGAAGTTCTACGGAACGGGGCAGGCATAAAGCCCATCGTGGGCGCTGACTTTCATGTGCAGTGCGATCTGCTTGGCGACGAGCTGACGCAACTGACAGTCCTTGCTGCCAATAATGTTGGCTATCAGAATCTGACGCTGCTGATTTCACGCGCCTACCAACGCGGCTACGGTGCGCAAGGGCCGTGGATCGATCGCGACTGGTTGCTTGAGCTTAATGAAGGTCTGATCCTGCTTTCCGGCGGTCGTATGGGCGACGTCGGGAAATGTATGCTGCGTGGCAACAGCGCGCTGGTGGAGCAGTGCACGGCTTTCTATATTGAGCATTTCCCCGATCGTTACTGGAATTGATCCGCACCGGGCGCGCAGACGAAGAAACTGGCTGCATGCCGCGGTGCAACTGGCGGAAGAACAGGGTTTGCCGGTTGTTGCCACCAACGATGTGCGTTTTCTTGAGGCAGGGGATTTCGACGCGCATGAAATCCGCGTGGCTATCCATGACGGTTTTACCCTCGACGACCCCCAAACGCCCGCGCAACTACTCTGCTCAGCAATATATGCGCAGCGAAGAGGAGATGTGCGAGCTGTTTTCCGACATCCCGGAAGCGCTGGAGAACTCGGTAGAAATCGCCAAACGCTGTAATGTCACCGTGCGTTTGGGCGAGTATTTTCTGCCGCAATTCCCGACCGGTGAAATGACCACCGAAGACTTCACGGTCACTAAGTCGAAAGAGGGGCTGGAAGAGCGTCTTGAATTCCTCTTCCCGGATGCAGAAGAGCGCCTTAAACGCCGCCCGGAATATGATGAGCGTCTGGACATTGAACTCCGGTGATCAACCAGATGGGGTTCCCCGGCTACTTCCCTGATCGTGATGGAGTTTATCCAGTGGTCGAAAGATAACGGCGTACCGGTAGGACCGGGGCGTGGATCCGGTGCGGGTTCGCTGGTGGCGTATGCGCTAAAAATTACCGACCTCGATCCGCTGGAATTTGACCTGCTGTTCGAACGTTTCCTGAACCCGGAACGTGTTTCGATGCCCGATTTCGACGTTGACTTCTGTATGGAGAAACGCGACCCGGTGATTGAACACGTGGCGGATATGTACGGGCGTGACGCGGTATCGCAGATCATCACCTTTGGTACCATGGCGGCAAAAGCGGTTGTATCCGCGATGTGGGCCGTGTGCTGGGGCATCCGTACGGCTTTGTCGACAGGATTTCCAAACTGGTGCCGCCCGATCCGGGCATGACGCTGGCGAAGGCATTTGAGGCAGAACCGCAACTGCCAGAGATCTACGAAGCAGACGAAGAAGTTAAGGCGCTGATTGATATGGCGCGCAAACTGGAAGGGGTAACGCGAAACGCCGGTAAACACGCCGGTGGCGTGGTGATCGCGCCCACCAAAATCACCGATTTTGCGCCGCTATACTGCGACGAAGCCGGTCAGCACCCGGTTACCCAGTTTGATAAAAACGATGTGGAATACGCAGGGCTGGTGAAGTTTGACTTCCTCGGGTTGCGCACGCTGACCATCATCAACTGGGCGCTGGAGATGATCAACGCCCGCCGCGAAAAACAGGGGCAGCCGCCACTGGATATCGCCGCCATCCCGCTGGATGACAAGAAAAGTTTCGACATGCTGCAACGCTCGGAAACCACAGCGGTATTCCAGCTTGAATCCCGCGGCATGAAAGACCTGATTAAGCGTCTGCAGCCGGACTGCTTCGAAGATATGATCGCACTGGTGGCCCTGTTCCGTCCGGGGCCGTTGCAGTCGGGCATGGTGGATAACTTTATCGACCGTAAACACGGGCGTGAGGAGATCTCCTACCCGGATGTGCAGTGGCAGCATGAAAGCCTGAAACCGGTACTGGAGCCGACCTACGGCATTATCCTGTATCAGGAACAGGTTATGCAGATTGCCCAGTCTTGTCGGGTTATACCCTTGGCGGCGCAGATATGTTGCGTCGTGCGATGGGTAAGAAAAAGCCGGAAGAGATGGCGAAGCAGCGCGGTACGTTCGAAGAAGGGGCGAAGAAAAAACGGCGTTGACGGCGAACTGGCGATGAAAATCTTTGACCACGGTGGAGAAATTCGCCGGTTACGGATTTAACAAATCGCACTCTGCCGCCTATGCTTTGGTGTCATACCAGACGCTGTGGTTAAAAGCCCATTACCCGGCTGAGTTTATGGCGGCGGTAATGACGGCGGATATGGATAACACCGAGAAAGTGGTCGGTCTGGTGGATGAGTGCTGGCGCATGGGGCTGAAAATCCTGCCGCCTGATATTAACTCCGGCTTGTACCATTTCCACGTCAACGATGACGGCGAAATTGTGTACGGCATCGGCGCCATTAAAGGTGTGGGTGAAGGCCCAATCGAAGCGATCATTGAAGCGCGTAATAACGGCGGCTACTTCCGTGAGCTGTTTGATCTGTGTGCCCGCACGGATATTAAAAAGCTTAATCGCCGGGTGCTGGAAAAACTGATTATGTCCGGGGCGTTTGATCGCCTTGGCCCGCATCGCGCAGCGCCTGATGAACTCGCTGGGTGATGCGTTGAAGGCGGCCGATCAGCATGCCAAAGCGGAAGCGATCGGTCAGGCGGATATGTTCGGTGTGCTGGCGGAAGAGCCGGAACAAGTTGAGCAGTCGTACGCCAGTTGCCAGCCATGGCCAGAACAAGTCCAGTTGGATGGCGAGCGGGAAACGTTAGGTTTGTACCTGACCGGGCACCCGATCAACCAGTATTTGAAAGAAATTGAGCGCTATGTCGGAGGCTATCGGCTGAAAGACATGCATCCGACCGAACGTGGAAAAGTGACCACGGCGGCGGGGCTCGTCATTGCTGCGCGGGTTATGGTCACCAAGCGCGGCAATCGTATCGGCATCTGTACGCTGGATGACCGTTCCGGGCGTCTGGAGGTGATGTTGTTCACCGACGCACTGGATAAATACCAGCAATTGCTGGAAAAGACCGCATACTTATCGTCAGCGGACAGGTCAGCTTTGATGACTTCAGCGGCGGGCTTAAAATGACCGCCCGCGAAGTGATGGACATTGACGAAGCCCGGGAAAAATATGCCCGTGGGCTTGCTATCTCGCTGACGGACAGGCAAATTGATGACCAGCTTTTAAACCGACTCCGTCAGTCTCTGGAACCGCACCGTTCGGGAACCATTCCAGTACATCTCTACTATCAGAGGACGGATGCGCGTGCGCGATTACGCTTCGGCGCAACGTGGCGCGTCTCTCCGAGCGATCGTTTACTTAACGATTTGCGTGGCCTCATAGGTTCGGAGCAGGTGGAACTGGAGTTTGACTAATACAGGAATACTATGAGTCTGAATTTCCTTGATTTCGAACAGCCGATTGCTGAGGCTGGAAGCGAAAATCGATTCTCTGACCGCTGTTGGCCGTCAGGATGAAAAACTGGATATTAACATCGACGAAGAAGTGCATCGTCTGCGCGAAAAAAGCGTAGAGTTGACGCGCAAAATTTTCGCCGATCTTGGTGCATGGCAGGTTGCCCAGTTGGCTCGCCATCCGCTGCGTCCATACACCTGGATTACGTCCGTCTGGCTTTCGATGAGTTCGACGAACTGGCAGGCGATCGTGCCTATGCGGATGATAAAGCCATTGTTGGCGGTATCGCGCGCGTCTGGATGGTCGTCCGGTCATGATTATCGGCCACCAGAAAGGTCGCGAAACCAAAGAAAAAATTCGCCGCAACTTCGGTATGCCGGCGCCGGAAGGCTACCGCAAAGCGCTGCGCCTGATGGAAATGGCAGAACGCTTTAACATGCCGATCATCACCTTTATCGACACCCCGGGCGCATACCACGGCGTTGGCGCTGAAGAGCGTGGTCAGTCTGAAGCGATTGCCCGCAACCTGCGTGAGATGTCTCGCCTGAACGTGCCGGTTATCTGCACCGTGATTGGTGAAGGCGGTTCCGGCGGCGCGCTGGCGATTGGCGTCGGCGACAAAGTGAATATGCTGCAGTACAGCACCTATTCCGTCATCTCGCCGGAAGGGTGTGCGTCTATCCTGTGGAAAAGCGCAGACAAAGCCCCGCTGGCCGCAGATGCAATGGGTATTATCGCCACGCGTCTGAAAGAGTTGAAGCTGATCGACTCCATTATTCCGGAACCGCTGGGCGGCGCGCACCGCAACCCGGAAACAATGGCTGCATCGCTGAAAGCGCAACTGCTGGCGGACTGGCCGATCTGGATGTGCTGAGCAAAGACGATCTGCGTAACCGCCGTTACCAGCGTCTGATGAGCTACGGCTACGCCTGATATTGCTGCAAGCCGGGTACGCGAAGCGCCATCCGGCAGAAACAACGAGCTGCACCTTGTGTGCGGCTTTTTTTATATTTGCGGTTTACCTCAGCTATGCTTAGCGAATGTTTTTAAGGAGGTAGCCGTGAATATTATTGCCATCATGGGACCGCATGGCGCGTTCTACAAAGATGAACCCATCAAGGAGCTGGAGCAGGCGTTACAGGCGCAAGGGTTTCCAGATTATCAGGCCGCAAAATAGCAACGACTTACTGAAGTTTATCGAGCACAACCCGCGCATCTGCGGGGTGATCTTTGACTGGGATGAGTATTCCCTCGATTTGTGCAGTGAAATCAATCAGCTTAATGAGTTCTTGCCGCTCTACGCTTTTATTAATACGCACTCGACCATGGATGTCAGCGCTCAGGATATGCGTATGGCGTTGTGGTTTTTTGAGTACGCGCTAAGCGTCGCCGACGATATTGCGACGCGCATCGGCCAGTACACGCAAGAGTACCGGAAAACATTACGCCGCCGTTTACCCGGGCGCTGTTCACCTATGTTAAAGAGGAAAATACACCTTCTGTACGCCGGGGCATATGGCGGGTACTGCGTACCAGAAAAGCCCGGTGGGATGCCTGTTTTACGACTTTTTTGGTGGCAACACGCTAAAAGCGGACGTGTCGATCTCGGTGACGGAGCTGGGATCGTTGTTGGATCACACCGGGCCGCACCTCGAAGCGGAAGAGTATATTGCCCGCACTTTCGGCGCTGAGCAGAGCTACATGGTGACCAACGGTACCTCGACGTCGAACAAAATTGTGGGGATGTATGCTGCACCTGCCGGTAGCACCTTGCTTATCGATCGTAACTGCCATAAATCGCTGGCCCATTTACTGATGATGAGCGACGTTGTGCCGCTCTGGCTAAAACCGGGTCGCAACGCACTGGGGGATCCTCGGTGGGGATCCCCGCGCTGTGAGTTCACCCATGCCAGTATTGAGCTAAAGGTGGCGAATACCCGCGGCGCCCGCTGGCCGGTGCATGCGGTGATCACCAACTCCACGTATGACGGGTTGCTGTATAACACCAACTGGATCAAACAGACGCTGGATGTCCCGTCGATCCACTTCGATTCCGCCCTCGGGTACCGTATACCAATTTTCACCCAATCTACGCCGGTAAAAGCGGCATGAGTGGTGAACGGATGCCGGGCAAAGTCTTCTTTGAAACCCAATCGACGCACAAAATGCTGGCGGCTTTTTCGCAGGCATCGCTGATCCACATTAAAGGCGACTATGACGAAGAGACGTTCAACGAAGCTTTTATGATGCATACCACGACCTCACCGAGCTATCCGCTGGTGGCCTCGATTGAGACGGCCGCTGCGATGCTGCGCGGTAACCACTGGCAAGCGGCTGATTAACCGTTCGGTGGAGCGTGCGCTGCATTTCCGCAAAGAAGTACAGCGCCTGAAAGAGGAAGCGGATGGCTGGTTCTTCGATATCTGGCAACCCGAAGATATTGATGAAGCCGACTGCTGGCCGGTTGCGCCGGGCGAGAGCTGGCACGGTTTTCGGGAGGCGGACGCCGATCATATGTTCCTCGATCCGGTGAAGGTCACTATCTTAACGCCGGGAATGGATGAGCTGGGAAACATGGATGACGAGGGGATCCCGGCGGCGCTGGTGGCCAAATTTCTCGATGAGCGCGGTGTGGTGGTCGAAAAACAGGTCCGTATAACCTGCTGTTTCTGTTCAGTATTGGTATTGATAAAACCCGTGCCATGGGGTTGTTACGCGGTTTGATGGAGTTTAAGCGCGCCTACGATCTGAACCTGCGAGTGAAAAATATGCTGCCGGATCTCTATGCTGAAGATCCGGATTTCTACCGTACGATGCGGATTCAGGATCTGGCGCAGGGGATCCATCGGCTTATTCGTCAGCACGATCTTCCTCGATTGATGCTGCAGGCATTCGACGTACTGCCAGAAATGAAAATGACGCCGCACGAGGCAGCGGCAGATCGGGGCGAAGTGGAAACCATCGAGCTGGAAAAACTGAGTGGTCGCATCTCCGCCAATATGATCCTGCCCTATCCGCCGCGGTGTCCCGCTGGTGATGCCCGGCGAGATGATCACGGAAGCAAGCCGGCCGGTGCTCGATTTTTACTGATGCTGTGTGCGATTGGTCGCCACTATCCCGGCTTTGAAACCGATATTCATGGCGCGAAGCGCGACGAGGAGGGCGTCTACCGGGTACGAGTCCTAAAAAGTCCACTGATCTGTTGCGGTCAAATGCAGGCGGAGTTAACGTGCTGGGAGGAATAAAAGGAGCGATCATGCTGGGTTTAAAACAGGTTCATCACATTGCTATCATTGCCACGGACTATGCCAAAAGCAAAGCCTTCTACTGCGATATTCTCGGTTTTACGCTGCAAAGCGAAGTGTACCGGGAAGCCCGCGATTCTCGGAAAGGCGACCCCGGCGCTGAACGGGCACTATGTGATTGAGCTGTTTTCGTTTCCCTTTCCACCCCATCGCCCCAGCCGCCCTGAAGCCTGCGGCCTGCGCCATCTGGCGTTTAGCGTCGAGGATATTGATCAGGCGGTGGCGCACCTCCAGAGGCGCATGGCGTAGCGTGTGAAGCGATCCGTATTGACCCTTACACCGATAAACGGTTTACCTTCTTTAACGATCCTGATGGCCTGCCGCTGGAGCTTTACCAGCAGTAATGCTTGCCACAAGGCATTGCCCGGTAACGTGCCGGGCAATGTTTCCCGTTTTGATAACTGCAATGACCACACCCCTTTTCGATTCGCTGCCAACCCCATCGCGCCAGTTTCTGGTGGCGTTTAGCGGTGGGCTGGATTCGACCGTATTGCTGCACACGCTGTGGTGCTTGCGTGAGCAACAGCCGGATATCTGCCTGCGTGCTGTCCATGTGCATCACGGTTTGAGCCCCTATGCAGACAACTGGGCGCAACACTGTGAGCAGGTGTGCGCACGCTGGCAGATCCCGTTAACGGTCGTGCGCGTGACGCTGGTGGATAATGGCGAAGGTATTGAGGCGCAGGCGCGTAATGCGCGTTATCAGGCGTTTAGCCAGACATTGCAGGCCGGAGAAGTCCTGCTAACTGCCCAGCATTTAGACGATCAGTGTGAAACATTTTTACTGGCACTAAAACGCGGTAGTGGGCCCGCCGGGCTTGCCGCGATGCCGGAAAGTCTGCCGTTTGCCGGAACACAGCTTATTCGCCCGCTCCTTCATCACACGCGACATGCGTTGCATCAATGGGCGCTGACGCATGATTTATGCTGGATCGAAGATGAAAGTAATGCCGATGCCAGCTTCGATCGCAATTTTTTACGCTTACAGATCCTGCCCTTACTGACCGCTCGCTGGCCACATTTCGCATCGGCCACGGCGCGTATGCGCTGCGCTGTGCGGAGAACAGGAGCAACTGCTGGACGAGCTGCTGGCCAGTGAACTGGCGGCGGCGACCACAGCCGATGGCGCACTGAATATTGCTTCGTTGCTGGATATCAGTGAGGTACGGCGCAATGCGTTGCTGCGTCGCTGGTTGGCGCAGCAGGGGCTGCGATGCCTTCGCGGGCGATGCTTAACCGTTTATGGCAGGAAGTGGCGCTGGCTCGCGACGATGCCGAGCCTGCGCTGCGGCTGGGAGAATATGACGTTCGCCGTTATCAGGGCAGATTATGGTGGAGCAAACGGCGTATAAGCCAGCGGGGGACGCAGCTTGCGTGGGCATGCGTTTCTGAACCGCTGATCTTACCGGCGGAACTGGGGACGTTGTCACTGCTGGCTGGCGGTGAATTACGCGCACCGCAGGCGCATGAAGCGGTGTCGGTACGTTTCCGGCTCGGGGGTTACTGCACATTGTCGGGCGTAATGGTGGGCGCAAGCTGAAGAAGATTTGGCAGGAGCTTGGCGTTGCCCCCCCGTCGCGATACCACGCCACTGTTGTTCTATGGCGAAACATTGATAGCGGCGGCCGGGGTGTTTGTGACACAAGAGGGCATTAAAGAAGCGGGTCAGAACGGCGTGCGACTGGTGTGGAAGCAAGAATAACGGGCAACATGCGCTGCCCGCAAAACAATCAGGACTCGCTCACCACAACGGTGCCGATTTCGGGATGGCTGAAGCTGGCAATTTTGTCGAGACGCAGTTCACGCGCGGTGCCCGCCACGTCGACCACCAGATACTCCACATTTTTACGTGAGACTAAATCGTTGGCTTTGGCACTGAGTTTCTCGCCGTCTTTCCAGTTCCAGCGCCAGTAAAAGATGATGCTGGCAGGCGAGCTCAAGGTTGTCATAGTCATCACAGTTGATGGGTTGATAGGCATCATTCATTGACATAATCGCTCACCAGTAAGTTCGCGGCAGCGTACGCCGCCTTTCCCTGACCGACTCTGAAAGGGTGTCATCCGACGCCATTTCATTTAACACTTCTCAATACGCACCCCAGCGCGTCCGGGATATACCCGAGATCTCCGCTGGCAATTTCTGCATAGCGTTTACGCACTAACTCACAATAATTGTTCACATCACCTCCTGTCAGCAACCTGACTTTTACTGTGAGATAACACTAAGCCTACGAACATACACTCTGTTTAGCAAGGTGACTATACCACAGCTTGTTAATCATTATCAGAGTGATGAATACCTGCACGCGCAAGAGATAACAGCGCTTTATGTCGGGATTCGTTACAATAGCGACCATTTTATGAAGGAGTGGTGTTATGGCGCTAAAAGCGACAATTTATAAAGCAATGGTCAACGTTGCCGATCTCGATCGTAATCAGTTTTTAGATGCCTCATTGACGCTGGCACGCCATCCTTCCGAGACACAAGAGCGCATGATGCTGCGCCTGCTGGCTGGATAAAATATGCCGATGAGCGTCTGCAATTTACTCGCGGGTTAAGTGCAGAAGATGAGCCGGAAGCCCGCGGTTGCGCAATGATTATCTTGGCATTGATCTGTGGATCGAGTTGGGCCTGCCAGACGAAAAGCGGCTGAAGAAAGCCTGTACCCGGGCAAAAGAGGTGGCGTTATTTACCTATAATTCACGCGCGGCGCAAATTTGGTGGCAGCAAAACCAGACGCGCTGCGCGGCGTTCAACAACCTGAGCATCTGGTATCTGGATGATGCGCAACTGGCCGGGCTGAGTGGCTTTGCCGACGATCGCACCATGAATTTACAGGCAACATTGCAGGATGGCGCAATCTGGCTTTCGGACGACAGTCAGAATCTTGAGATCCACCTTGAATCCCTCGGCAGCAGCCGTAATGATTGAAATTTCTCGCGCAGTTGCCATTGCCGACGACGAACTGGAGATCACCGCAGTTCGCGCGCAGGGGGCGGGTGGTCAGCATGTGAATAAGAGTTCAACGGCCATTCACCTGCGTTTTGACATTCGGGCGTCCAGCCTGCCAGAGTATTACAAAGCACGTTTACTTGACGCTTCGCACCATCTGATTAGCAGCGAAGGCTGGATAGTGATAAAAGCGCAGGAGTACCGCAGCCGGAGATGAATCGCGAAGCGGCGATCGCCCGCGGTGGCGTTGATAAAAGAATTGACGGTGGTGCAGAAGAGTCGCCGGGCAACGCGCCCGACGCGCGCCTCGAAAGAGCGTCGACTCACGACGAAAGCGCAAAAAGTCTTCCGTGAAAGCGCTACGTGGAAAGGTTCGTCGTCATGATGGCTGACGGACTTCAACAGAACGATTCATAAGGAATAACGAGTGAATAAGGCGATTTTGTCGGCGGTGGTGGGAGGATTGCTTTTCGCCCTCATCGGATGCAATAACCGCGGCGATGTTGAAATGGTGCAGCCCACGCAGGTTGAAGAACTGAAACCGATGCAGCAGAGTTGGCGTGGCGTGTTGCCCTGCGCGGATTGTGAAGGCATTGAAACGTCTCTGTTTCTGGCCAAAGACGGTAGCTGGGTGATGAACCAGCGCTATCAGGGCGGAAAAGCGCCATCCGTTTTCGGTTCGTACGGCAAATGGGCGCGCACGGCGGATAAACTTATTCTGACCGATACACACGGTGAGAAAATCTATTTCCGTGCTAAAGGCGAAGCGCTGGAGATGTTGGACAGGGAAGGCAACCCTATAACCTCAGAGCTTAACTACACACTCCAACCGGTAAAAGCCGCACTGCCTGCCACACCAATGGCGATGCGTGGTATGTATACATGGCCGATGCCGCTGTCTTTACCGATTGCGCCACGGGCATGAAAGTCGCGGTTGCCAGCAATGCGCAGCTTGAACGCGACTATGCAGCGGCGCGCGGCACAGAGACCAAACCTATTTTGCTGGTGGTTGACGGGCATTTTGCCGTGGAGCCGAATCCGGATACCGGCGCGCCGCAGAAGATGCTGGTGACGAACAACAAAAGGCAAGTTCGACGCCAAAAGAATTGTGACGACTAATCCCGCGTTGTGTTAGCCGCAATAAAAAAAGCCCCGTACGGGGCTTTTTTGTTTGTGTGGCGCTTAGCCTTTGATGGCGTTAACCCGGGTAATCCAGGGATATCACCGGTTTTGATCAGTTGCTTCTCGCCGTTGCGACGATATTTGTATTCAATATCGTCGTTGTCGAGGTTGCGGTCGCCAATCACGATGGTGTGCGGAATACCAATCAGTTCCATGTCGGCAAACATAACGCCCGGACGCTCTTTACGGTCATCCATCAGCACTTCAATACCCTGCGCGCGCAGCTCAGCGTACAGTTTTTCCGCCAGTTCCTGCACACGGTAGGATTTGTGCATATTCATCGGCAGAATAGCGACTCGGAACGGTGCAATCGCATCCGGCCAGACGATGCCGCGCTCGTCATGGTTCTGTTCAATCGCCGCGGCAACCACGCGGGTAACGCCGATACCATAGCAACCCATGGTCAGGATCTGGTTACGACCATCTTCGCCCTGCACTGCAGCGTTCAGCGCACGGGAGTATTTGGTGCCCAGTTGGAAGATATGGCCGACTTCGATACCGCGTTTGATCAGCAGCGTCCCTTTGCCATCCGGGCTTGGATCGCCGGCAACCACATTGCGGATATCCGCAACAACCGGGGTGGCCACATCGCGATCCCAGTTGATACCGAAGTAGTGTTTACCGTCGATATTTGCGCCAGCGGAGAAATCGCTCATCGCTGCAACGGTACGATCAATGATCACCGGAATCGGCATATTGACCGGGCCGAGGGAGCCCGGGCCTGCATTCACAACCGCGCGGATTTCCGCTTCGGTAGCAAAGGTCAACGGCGCAGCAACCTGCGGTAACTTCTCGGCTTTGACTTCGTTCAGTTCGTGATCGCCGCGAACCAACAGTGCAACCAGCGCGGAACCGCTCTCTTCCGTGGCTTTCACCAGCAGCGTTTTAACGGTTTTCTCAATCGGCAGATTGAACTGTTCAACCAGCTCGGCGATGGTTTTTGCATTCGGCGTATCAACCAGCGTCATTTCCTGCGTCGCGGCAGCGCGCGGCTCTTTCGGTGCCAGCGCTTCGGCAAACTCAATGTTAGCGGCAAAATCAGACGAGTCAGAGAAGATCACATCGTCTTCACCACTCTGCGCCAGCACTGGAATTCGTGCGATGCACTACCACCAATTGAACCGGTGTCCGCTTGTACTGCGCGGAAATCCGGTCCATACGGCTGAAGATTTTGCTGTAAGCGGCGTACATGGCATCGTACGTTTCCTGCAGGGATTCCTGAGAAGTATGGAAAGAGTAAGCATCTTTCATCAGGAACTCGCGGGAGCGCATCACGCCAAAGCGCGGGCGCACTTCGTCACGGAACTTGGTCTGGATCTGGAAGAAGTTCAGCGGGAGCTGTTTGTAAGAGTTCAGCTCATTGCGGATCAAATCCGTGATCACTTCTTCGTGGGTCGGACCGAGCACAAACGGACGTTCGCCGCGATCGACAAAACGCAGCAACTCCGGGCCATATTGCTCCCAGCGACCGCTTTCCTGCCACAGATCCGCTGGCTGCACGACTGGCATCGACACCTCAATCGCACCGGCGTTATTCATCTCTTCACGCACGATGTTTTCGACTTTTTTCAGAACACGCACACCGGTCGGCAGCCGGTGCATACAACCCGGAGGCCAGTTTGCGGATCATCCCGGCGCGCAGCATCAGCTGGTGGCTGATGACTTCGGCGTCGGCAGGCGTCTCCCTTCAGGGTGGAGAGCAGATATTGGCTAGTACGCATGTTGTTACGGTTCCATTTGGACAATTGGAGCAGGCCCGGGGCGGGCCTGACACAAAAAAGTGGTTTAGTTTATCAGCCCCGGCAGAGATGCCAAAAGAGAGGGGGAATAAAATTAGCGTGCTTCGAGCGCAAACACTTCGAATCCCGCATCGGTCACGCGCCAGCGCACGTTAAAATCCAGCAGCCAGACGGCATAGGTTTTTCCCTGCTCTTCATCTTTACGGTAAGCCGGTCGCGGATCCTGCGCCAGAACGTCAACCAGAAAGGCTTTTAACTGCGGGTAACGCGTTGCCCGCGCAGCCAGTTGCAACTCGATTTCCGGCGTAAAAAGACCGGAATGTCTGCGGTGGGAGCCTGTTGCGCGTAGCTGGCTTGCGCATCGGGCAGCGCTTCGGCAAAAGGCAGGTACGGTTTGATATCCACGACCGGCGTGCCATCGACCAGATCCAGACTACCCAGTTGCAGGATAACCTGATCTTTCTGGCAACGAATACCGTTGAGTTCAACCAGTGACATGCCAATCGGGTTCGGGCGGAAAGTGGATCGGGTGGCAAACACGCCCATCCGGGCATTGCCGCCGAGGCGCGGAGGGCGCACGGTCGGGCGCCAGCCGCCTTCCATCGTTTGATGGAAAACGAAAAGGACCCACAGATGGCTGAATGCTTCCGGTGCCGCGTACGGCTTCGGCCTGATTATAGGGAGGAAGTAAGTGAAGTTCGCCGCCGCCATGTTTCACCAGACTGGCTGGCGTGGCACGGCAAACTTCTCTTTGTACGGCGAACGAATAACGCCTATCTGTTCGAAAGCAAAGGTGCTCATTTCGCCGAGATGTTGAGGGCGGAACCAACGCAAATGGCCTGACGGTAGCAACCCGGCGTGCCGCTGGTAACTTCACAGCTATGCAACAGAACGGCGTTGGCTTTCATCTTAGACGCATTGATTTGCATGCGTTTGCGCGCAGTCGGGATGTTCGGCGGAGAGTCCTCGGGTTGCTTACCCCGGCAGGAGTCACCGGAGACTTCACCCAGATCGCGGAACGGCTTACCGACTAACTCTTCTGCGTTGGTGATAATCCGTACTGGAACGGGACGTACGACTTTCGGTTTTTCCGGCTCGGCTTTCGGTGCGGCTGCGGTGCTTTTTACAGGTTCGGCGGGAGATCTGCTTAGCAAGGAACAGCCGCTTAGCATGAGTGCTAATAAACAGATCGGTAAAGCACGCATAATATATCCTCAATGAAATGTTCTAAACGCGGCTTATTGAATCAGGCGCGTGCATTAAATGACAAGACGGGCTTTCGCCCCGCCTTGGAATGATATTACAGACAGAGGAGATTACCAGCCTTTCACTGCGCCGCCGTTGAAGACTTTGTTTGCCGCTTCGTTAACTTCGTCAGACTGGTATGCCGGACGAATTTCTTCACGTTTTCTGCGTCTTTGTTATCTTCGCGAGCGACGATCAGGTTCACGTACGGGGGAGTCTTTGTCTTCAACAAAGATGCCGTCTTTGGCCGGGGGTCAGGCCGATCTGGCTGGCGTAGGTGGTGTTAATGACTGCCAGTGCGATCTGCGCATCATCCAGTGAACGTGGCAGCTGTGGTGCTTCCAGTTCAACAATCTTCAGGTTTTTCGGGTTTTCGGTGATGTCCAGCACGGTTGGCAGCAGACCAATACCGTCTTTCAGTTTGAGCAGACCCTGTTTCTGCAGCAGCAGCAGAGAACGGCCCAAAGTTAGTCGGATCGTTCGGCACTGCTACCTGAGAACCGTCCTGCAGTTCAGACAGCGCTTTGATTTTTTTGGAGTAGCCTGCAATCGGGTAAACGAAGGTGTTGCCGACCGGAACCAGTTTGAAACCGCGATCTTTGATCTGCTGATCCGGTACGGTTTGTGCTGGAATGCGTTGGCATCAATGTCACCTTTGCTGAGCGCTTCGTTCGGCAGAACGTAGTCATTAAAGGTCACCAGCTCAACATCGAGACCGTATTTCTCTTTGGCAACTTTCTGCGCCACTTCTGCAACCTGCTGCTCAGCACCCACAATCACACCGACTTTGATGTGATTCGGATCCTTTTCATCCGGCCGCAGCCGACCAGCGCCAGAGATCCAAGCAGCGCGCCGACTGCCGCAAAGGTCTTGAATTTAAAAGCCATGTTATTTTCCTTACTATCAGAGTCGTTATGTTGTGTGTAACGTTATTTGTGCGTTACAGCCCGGACGATGCGATCGCCAGCGAACTGAATGAGGTAAACCAAAACCACGAGCAATATCAGTACGGTATTCATCACTAATGGATTGTAGGTCACATAGCCATATTGGATACCCAATTGACCTAGGCCGCCTGCGCCCACGGCACCGCCCATTGCGGAGTAACCTACCAACGTGATAAGCGTAATGGTCGCGGCGTTGATCAGGCCTCTGGTAGCGCTTCTGGCAGCAGTACCTTACGGATAATCTGCATCGGCGTAGCGCCCATCGCGCGGGAAGCCTCAATTAAACCTGCCGGCAGCTCAAGCAGGGTGTTTTCCACCATACGGGCAATAAACGGCGCGGCGCCCACTGTTAGCGGAACAATGACCGCATACAAACCAATAGAGGTGCCGACAATAATGCGGGTAAAGGGGATCATCCATACCAGTAAAATGATAAACGGAATGGAGCGAAACACGTTAACCAGTGCTGAAATCACCCGATAGAGCCCCCGGGTTTTGCATAATCTGACCCGGACGGGTGACGTACAGCAGCCAA
This sequence comes from Enterobacter sp. EA-1, assembly GCA_002886105.1. Lineage (GTDB taxonomy): Bacteria > Pseudomonadota > Gammaproteobacteria > Enterobacterales > Enterobacteriaceae. The sequence goes on along the minus strand of CP025776.1, from coordinate 4,178,118 downwards.
ACGGCAAACCTACGACAAACCCCCAAAAAAGCCTGGAAGCAAAGGTCATAAATAACGTTTCCCAGATGCTGCGGGCAAAGAGCCACATCATTGCCTCAGACATAACCGAGTACCTCTACTTTTACATGATGTTCCTGCAGCCGCGATGGCTGCTTGCGTATCTTGTTGAGCGCCGTGCATCTCTGTCAGCATAATGCCGAACTTCACGCCGCCTGCGTAATCCATCTGCGCGCTGATGATATTGTTGTTCACATTGAAGCGGCGCGCGGTTTCCGACAGCAGCGGCGCATCCACCGATTGACCGGTAAATTCCATACGCAGCATTGGCACGCTATCTTTATGCGGTTCGGCCTGTAAGCGCTGCAGGTAATCTTCCGGGATATCCAGATGCAATGTCGACTGAATAAATTGCTGCGCCAGCGGCGTTTTCGGATGTGAGAAGACTTCGCTCACCGTATCTTGCTCAATTAACTCGCCATTGCTGATCACCGCGACGCAGTCTAGATGCGTTTCACCACGTCCATTTCATGCGTGATAAGCAGGATAGTCAGACCCAGACGGCGGTTAATGTCTTTCAGTAACTCAAGAATAGAGCGGGTGGTTGCTGGATCCAGCGCGCTGGTGGCTTCGTCGCACAGCAGAACTTTTGGGTTGCTGGCCAGTGCACGCGCGATGGCGACGCGTTGTTTTTGCCCGCCGGACAGGTTTGCCGGATAGCTATCATGCTTATCACCTAAACCAACCAGCTCAAGCAGCTCTTTCACCCGGCGATTGATCTCTTCACGCGGGGTGTTATCCAGCTCCAGCGGTAAGGCCACGTTGCCGAACACGGTGCGGGAGGCGAGCAAGTTAAAGTGCTGGAAGATCATGCCAATCTGGCGACGGGCTTTGGTTAATTCCGCTTCGGAAAGTTGTGTCAGTTCCTGACCGTCAACCAGCACGTTGCCCTGCGTTGGGCGCTCAAGCAGATTGACGCAGCGAATCAGCGTATACTTTTACCGGCGCCTGACGCGCCAATAACGCCATAAATTTGACCAGCAGGAACATGCAGGCTGACGTCTTTCAGCGCCTGAATTGTGCGGTTCCCCTGCTGGAACACTTTGGTGATATTCGAAAGTTTAATCATCAGATTATTTTTATCGTATAGGAGTGAGCCGTGGCATTTTCTTCTGCCGGTTACGGGGGATGCCCGTAAACACAGCGGATGGTAAGGCATCCAGACGTCTAAATCAATGTCGCTCTGCGCGATGAGCACTTTCCTGCGTAGCGAAACATGAGATACTAGGCGCATAGGCCTTTTCAGGAGTAAACCCGTGGCAAAAGTCAGTACCCGCTATTTTTCTCGATCGTGACGGCACGATTAATGTCGATCACGGCTATGTCCATGAGATCGATAACTTTGAATTTATTGATGGTGTCATTGATGCCATGCGCGAATTAAAAGAAATGGGCTTTGCCCCTTACGGTGTTGGTGACGAACCAGTCTGGCATTGCGCGCGGTAAATTCACCGAAGCACAATTCGAAACACTGACCGAATGGATGGACTGGTCGTTGGCCGACCGGGGCGTTGATTTGGATGGTATCTATTATTGTCCGCATCATCCGCAGGGTAGTGTCGAAGAGTTCCGTCAGGTGTGTGATTGCCGTAAGCCGCATCCGGGGATGTTTATCTCGGCGCGCGATTTCCTGCACATTGATATGGCCGCGTCTTATATGGTGGGTGACAAAATTGAAGATATGCAGGCGGCGACTGCGGCTCCAGGTCGGGACGAAAGTTCTGGTGCGGACCGGCAAGCCTGTGACGCCGGAAGCGGAAAACAGTGCGGATTGGGTGATTAATAGCTTTGGCGGAGCTGCCCGCAGCCATTAAAAAAGCATCAAAAGTAGTCGTTATGATGAAAAGATGAGCGGTTGAAATAAAAATGCATTTTTCCGCTTGTCATTCCTTTCTGGCTCCCTATAATGCGCCTCCATCGACACGGCGCTAAGCGAACAACAGCTCGCAGCGACGGTGAGTCGAAAGAGAAAAATCCTGAAAATCAGGGTTGACTCTGAAAGAGGAAAGCGTAATATACGCCACCTCGCGACAGAGCGCCAAGGCGCGTCGCAACTGCTCTTTAACAATTTATCAGACAATCTGTGTGGGCACTCAAAGTGACATGGATTCTTAACGTCTCAGGACGCTAAATGAATACCAAGTCTCACGAGTGAACACGTAATTCATTACGAAGTTTAATTCCGATGAGCATCAAACTTTTAAATTGAAGAGTTTGATCATGGCTCAGATTGAACGCTGGCGGCAGGCCTAACACATGCAAGTCGGACGGTAGCACAGAGGAGCTTGCTCCTTGGGTGACGAGTGGCGGACGGGTGAGTAATGTCTGGGAAACTGCCTGATGGAGGGGGATAACTACTGGAAACGGTAGCTAATACCGCATAACGTCGCAAGACCAAAGAGGGGGACCTTCGGGCCTCTTGCCATCAGATGTGCCCAGATGGGATTAGCTAGTAGGTGGGGTAACGGCTCACCTAGGCGACGATCCCTAGCTGGTCTGAGAGGATGACCAGCCACACTGGAACTGAGACACGGTCCAGACTCCTACGGGAGGCAGCAGTGGGGAATATTGCACAATGGGCGCAAGCCTGATGCAGCCATGCCGCGTGTATGAAGAAGGCCTTCGGGTTGTAAAAGTACTTTCAGCGGGGGAGGGGAAGGTGTTGTGGTTAATAACCACAGCAATTGACGTTACCCGCAGAAGAAGCACCGGCTAACTCCCGTGCCAGCAGCCGCGGTAATACGGAGGGTGCAAGCGTTAATCGGAATTACTGGGCGTAAAGCGCACGCAGGCGGTCTGTCAAGTCGGATGTGAAATCCCCGGGCTCAACCCGGGAACTGCATTCGAAACTGGCAGGCTGGAGTCTCGTAGAGGGAGGTAGAATTCCGGTGTAGCGGTGAAATGCGTAGAGATCTGGAGGAATACCGGTGGCGAAGGCGGCCTCCTCGGACGAAGACTGACGCTCAGGTGCGAAAGCGTGGGGAGCAAACAGGATTAGATACACCGGTAGTCCACGCTGTAAACGATGTCGATTTGGAGGTTGTGCCCTTGAGGCGTGGCTTCCGGAGCTAACGCGTTAAATCGACCGCACTGGGGAGTACGGCCGCAAGGTTAAAACTCAAATGAATTGACGGGGGCCCGCACAAGCGGTGGAGCATGTGGTTTAATTCGATGCAACGCGAAGAACCTTACACCGGTCTTGACATCCACAGAAGTTTCCAGAGATGGGAATGTGCCTTCGGGAACTGTGAGACAGGTGCTGCATGGCTGTCGTCAGCTCGTGTTGTGAAATGTTGGGTTAAGTCCCGCAACGAGCGCAACCCTTATCCTTTGTTGCCAGCGGTCCGGCCGGGAACTCAAAGGAGACTGCCAGTGATAAACTGGAGGAAGGTGGGGATGACGTCAAGTCATCATGGCCCGCGACCAGGGCTACACACGTGCTACAATGGCGCATACAAAGAGAAGCGACCTCGCGAGAGCAAGCGGACCTCATAAAGTGCGTCGTAGTCCGGATTGAGTCTGCAACTCGACTCCATGAAGTCGGAATCGCTAGTAATCGTGGATCAGAATGCCACGGTGAATACGTTCCCGGGCCTTGTACACACCGCCCGTCACACCATGGGAGTGGGTTGCAAAAGAAGTAGGTAGCTTAACCTTCGGGAGGGCGCTTACCACTTTGTGATTCATGACTGGGGTGAAGTCGTAACAAGGTAACCGTAGGGGAACCTGCGGTTGGATCACCTCCTTACCTTAAAGAACCTGCCTTTGCAGTGCTCACACAGATTGTCTGATGAAAAACGGGCAGTAAAAAATCTCTGCAGGCTTGTAGCTCAGGTGGTTAGAGCGCACCCCTGATAAGGGTGAGGTCGGTGGTTCAAGTCCACTCAGGCCTACCAAATTTCTGCTGATACTGCGTTGCGGCGACACTCACATACTTCAGTATGCTTCGTGTCACCACGCCTTGTCTCAACTGAAATTAAGGTTACAGAGACCACGATGGGGCTATAGCTCAGCTGGGAGAGCGCCTGCTTTGCACGCAGGAGGTCTGCGGTTCGATCCCCGCATAGCTCCACCATCTTTTACTGTCTGAACCAAGAAAACTTCAGAGTACACATTCTGTGTGCTGCGAAGTTTTGCTCTTTAAAAATCTGGATCAAGCTGTAATTGGAAACACAGAACAGTGCGAACTGTTCTGCGAGTCTCAAATTTTCACAACTGATGATGAATCGCAAGAAACATCTTCGGGTTGTGAGGTTAAGCGACCAAGCGTACACGGTGGATGCCCGGCAGTCAGAGGCGATGAAGGACGTGCTAATCTGCGAAAAGCGCCGGTAAGGTGATATGAACCGTTATAACCGGCGATGTCCGAATGGGGAAACCCAGTGTGACTCGTCACACTATCATTAACTGAATCCATAGGTTAATGAGGGCGAACCGGGGGAACTGGAAACATCTAAGTACCCCGAGGAAAAGAAATCAACCGAGATTCCCCCAGTAGCGGCGAGCGAACGGGGAGGAGCCCAGAGCCAGAATCAGCTTGTGTGTTAGTGGAAGCGTCTGGAAAGTCGCGCGATACAGGGGTGACAGCCCCGTACACAAAAATGCACAGGTTGTGAGCTCGATGAGTAGGGCGGGACACGTGGTATCCTGTCTGAATATGGGGGACCATCCTCCAAGGCTAAATACTCCTGACTGACCGATAGTGAACCAGTACCGTGAGGGAAAGGCGAAAAGAACCCCGGCGAGGGGGAGTGAAAAAGAACCTGAAACCGTGTACGTACAAGCAGTGGGAGCACCCTGTGGGGTGTGACTGCGTACCTTTGTATAATGGGTCAGCGACTTATATTCTGTAGCAAGGTTAACCGAATAGGGGAGCCGAAGGGAAACCGAGTCTTAACTGGGCGTTAAGTTGCAGGGTATAGACCCGAAACCCGGTGATCTAGCCATGGGCAGGTTGAAGGTTGGGTAACACTAACTGGAGGACCGAACCGACTAATGTTGAAAAATTAGCGGATGACTTGTGGCTGGGGGTGAAAGGCCAATCAAACCGGGAGATAGCTGGTTCTCCCCCGAAAGCTATTTAGGTAGCGCCTCGTGAATTCATCTCCGGGGTAGAGCACTGTTTCGGCTAGGGGCCATCCCGGCTTACCAACCCGATGCAAACTGCGAATACCGGAGAATGTTATCACGGGAGACACACGGCGGGTGCTAACGTCCGTCGTGAAGAGGGAAACAACCCAGACCGCCAGCTAAGGTCCCAAAGTCATGGTTAAGTGGGAAACGATGTGGGAAGGCCCAGACAGCCGAGGATGTTGGCTTAGAAGCAGCCATCATTTAAAGAAAGCGTAATAGCTCACTGGTCGAGTCGGCCTGCGCGGAAGATGTAACGGGGCTAAACCATGCACCGAAGCTGCGGCAGCGACACTATGTGTTGTTGGGTAGGGGAGCGTTCTGTAAGCCTGCGAAGGTGTGCTGTGAGGCATGCTGGAGGTATCAGAAGTGCGAATGCTGACATAAGTAACGATAAAGCGGGTGAAAAGCCCGCTCGCCGGAAGACCAAGGGTTCCTGTCCAACGTTAATCGGGGCAGGGTGAGTCGACCCCTAAGGCGAGGCCGAAAGGCGTAGTCGATGGGAAACAGGTTAATATTCCTGTACTTGGTGTTACTGCGAAGGGGGGGACGGAGAAGGCTATGTCATCCGGGCGACGGTTGTCCCGGTTTAAGCGTGCAGGTGTGTGCTCCGGGGCAAATCCGGAACACTTTAACACTGAGGCGTGATGACGAGGCACTACGGTGCTGAAGTGACAAATGCCCTGCTTCCGGAGGAAAAGCCTCTAAGCATCAGGTAACACGAAATCGTACCCCAAACCGACACAGGTGGTCAGGTAGAGAATACCAAGGCGCTTGAGAGAACTCGGGTGAAGGAACTAGGCAAAATGGTGCCGTAACTTCGGGAGAAGGCACGCTGATACGTAGGTGAAGCGGTTTACCCGTGGAGCTGAAATCAGTCGAAGATACCAGCTGGCTGCAACTGTTTATTAAAAACACAGCACTGTGCAAACACGAAAGTGGACGTATACGGTGTGACGCCTGCCCGGTGCCGGAAGGTTAATTGATGGGGTTATCCGTAAGGAGAAGCTCTTGATCGAAGCCCCGGTAAACGGCGGCCGTAACTATAACGGTCCTAAGGTAGCGAAATTCCTTGTCGGGTAAGTTCCGACCTGCACGAATGGCGTAATGATGGCCGGGGCTGTCTCCACCCGAGACTCAGTGAAATTGAACTCGCTGTGAAGATGCAGTGTACCCGCGGCAAGACGGAAAGACCCCGTGAACCTTTACTATAGCTTGACACTGAACATTGAGCCTTGATGTGTAGGATAGGTGGGAGGCTTTGGAAGCGTGGACGCCAGTCTGCGTGGAGCCAACCTTGAAATACCACCCTTTAATGTTTGATGTTCTAACGTGGACCCGTAACCCGGGTTGCGGACAGTGTCTGGTGGGTAGTTTGACTGGGGCGGTCTCCTCCTAAAGCGTAACGGAGGAGCACGAAGGTCAGCTAATCCCTGGTCGGACATCAGGAGGTTAGTGCAATGGCATAAGCTGGCTTGACTGCGAGCGTGACGGCGCGAGCAGGTGCGAAAGCAGGTCATAGTGATCCGGTGGTTCTGAATGGAAGGGCCATCGCTCAACGGATAAAAGGTACTCCGGGGATAACAGGCTGATACCGCCCAAGAGTTCATATCGACGGCGGTGTTTGGCACCTCGATGTCGGCTCATCACATCCCCGGGGCTGAAGTAGGTCCCAAGGGTATGGCTGTTCGCCATTTAAAGTGGTACGCGAGCTGGGTTTAGAACGTCGTGAGACAGTTCGGTCCCTATCTGCCGTGGGCGCTGGAGAATTGAGGGGGGCTGCTCCTAGTACGAGAGGACCGGAGTGGACGCATCACTGGTGTTCGGGTTGTCATGCCAATGGCACTGCCCGGTAGCTAAATGCGGAAGAGATAAGTGCTGAAAGCATCTAAGCACGAAACTTGCCCCGAGGATGAGTTCTCCCTGAGACCTTGAGTCTCCTGGAAGGAACGTTGAAGACGACGACGTTGATAGGCCGGGTGTGTAAGCGCAGCGATGCGTTGAGCTAACCGGTACTAATGAACCGTGAGGCTTAACCTTACAACGCCGAAGATGTTTTGGCGGCAGAGATGATTTTCAGCCTGATACAGATTATGTCAGGGCGCGGAAGCGGTCTGATAAACAGAATTTACTGGCGGCACCAGCGCGGTGGTCCCACCTGACCCCATGCCGAACTCAGAAGTGAAACGCCGTAGCGCCGATGGTAGTGTGGGGGTCTCCCCATGCGAGAGTAGGGAACTGCCGAGGCATCAAATTAAGCAGTAAACCGGTGTGAAAACCGGTGAAGTGACAAATTCGGTGGAGCGGTAGTTCAGTCGGTTAGAATACCTGCCTGTCACGCAGGGGGTCGCGGGTTCGGAGTCCCGTCCGTTCCGCCACTCATTTTAAGAACCGTATCTCTCGCGAGATACGGTTTTTTTCGTCTGTAACTTATAAAATAAAAGGGCAATTAAGCCCCTTTTGTCGATCACTCCCAGCGTTTTAACAACAAACAGGCGTTAACACCACCGAATCCAAAACCATTCGATAACGCGTAGCGCATGCCGAGCGGACGCGCTTTCAGCGCCACCAGATTAACGCCATCCGCTTCATCATCGGGATTGTGCAGATTCAATGTCGGTGGAACAATCTGTTCGCGTAAAGCCTGAATGGGTAAAAATCGCCTCGATCCCGCCGGCTGCGCCGAGCAGGTGGCCTGTCGCGGATTTTGTTGACGTTACCGCCACTGGGGTTAAGCCAAAAACGCTTTTGATTGCAGCCAGCTCACCTTTGTCACCCACCTGTGTTGACGTTGCATGCGCGTTGATATGCTGGATATCCTCTGCCTTGATGCCTGCCTGACGGATCGCGGCTTCCATTGCCCGACGTGCGCCATTCCCATCTTCGGGGCCGGCGGTCAGATGATAAGCATCCGCACTGGTTCCATATCCCACCAACTCGGCCAGCGGCATTGCCCCACGCGCCTGTGCATGTTCCAGCGATTCAATGACCAATAATCCGGCGCCTTCTCCCATTTACAAAACCATCACGATCGCGATCAAAGGGGCGGGATGCGGCCGTCGGAAAGTCATTAAATCCGCTAGAAAGCGCTCTGGCTGCGGCAAACCCGGCGAGGCTAACCCGGTGGATAGCCGCTTCACTGCCACCACATAATGCGATATCTGCTTCACCGCTACGGATCATCCGCGCGGCGTCACCTATTGCCTGCGCACCTGCGGCAGGCGGTAACCGGCGCGCCAATAGGGCCGCGAAAACCGTGCGCAATAGAGACGTGTCCTGCCGCCAGATTAGCCAGAAAAGAGGGAATGGTGAACGGAGAGGCGGCGGGGCCCGCGTGAATCCGTGATTCGTACCGCATTGGCAATCTCGTTAAATCCACCAATACCGGTGGCGATCACCGTGGCAGTGCGATCCTTTGCCGCCTGATCTTCAGGAAACCATCCTGCACCGGCTCAGCGCCTCATGCGCAGCAACCAGCGCAAACTCGATAAAGCGATCCATCTTTTGCGTTCTTTTGCGGGAATAACCGACAGTGGATCGAACCCATGCTGCGGATCCTGTTCGACAGAAGGAACCCGGCCCGCGACTTTGCAGGGAATATCGTCAACGATATCTTCAGGCAGACGAGAAATCCCCGAATTTCCCTGCAGCAGTGATTGCCAGACATGCGACACGCCGCACCCCAGTGGGCTGACAATGCCCATTCCCGTCACGACAATGCGTTTTTTGCGAAACGCTCATACTCGATTCTCCTTAGTTATTACTACGCCTGCGGCTTTTTCATGAATGGCACAAGCAGCGCGGCAATCAAAAAACCAGCCATGATCAAATAGAACGTATCCGCGAACGCTTCTGTTCGGGCTTCTCGCAACGTGAGTGCTGAAAGGTTTTTCAGCGTGACGCTGTTGGCAAGGTCGGGAGATATACCCAGCCCCATAAGCCTTGAGATGCTTCCCTGAAGAAAATCAGTCAGTGAAAGATTGGTGTTATTCAGATGATCGGCAAGACGACTGTAGTGCAAATTGGTCCGGTTATTGAGCACTGTCCCGCACAGGGCAATACCGATGGCGCCGCCCAGATTACGCATTAAATTAAACAGTCCGGACGCCAGTTTCAGCCTTGCAGGTGGCAGGCTACCGAGGGTCAGCGTGACCGTTGGCGCAACGGCGAACTGCTGCGAAATGCCTCTAAAGGCCTGTGGTAGCAGTAATTCGCTTGCACCCCACTCATGCGTTATTGGGATGAAACTGTACATTGACGCGGCAAAACCCAGCAACCCGGCCATCAGCAACCAACGCAGATCAATGCGGTTAGCCAGCCATGCGTATAAGGGAATGGAAAGCACCTGAAACAAGCCGGTCGAGAAAACGGCCAGACCAATTTCCAGTGCGCTGGAAACCGCGCACCGTACCCAAAAACAACGGTGTTAAATAGATCGTAGCAAAGATGCCTACGCCTGCCATAAACGAGAAGTAGCCAAGGGTAAACGTCCGGTCTTGCAGCGCGCGCAGATCCATGACCGGTTGGGGATGACGTAATGTCCGCACAATAAACGCGATGCCGCACAACAGGGCGATCCAGCCAGTCAACGCCGGTATTGTCATCAAACCAGCCCCAGCGCGGGCCTTCCTCCAGTGTGTACTCCGGTGGCTGCCAAGGGAAACTGCCAGCAACAAAATGCTGAGGTAATCCGCACCGCGCAATAACGAGGGGTCGGGCGTGTCGATTTTGACCAGCAGCGGCACGGCGAGGGTGATGTAAATACCCGGCACAATATTGACGAAGAATAGCCAGTGCCAGTTGAAGTTTTCCGTGATCCAGCCACCTACTGTCGGGCCAAGCGTGGGGGCCAGCGAGGCCAGCCCACCAATTGTTGCTGCCGCGATTACCCGCTGCTTACCACCGGAAAAAAGCAAAAGCGGTGGTGAAGACCAATGGGATCATCGACCCGCCCGCCAGTCCTTGCAGACCCCCGAAAAACGATCATGCTCTGAATATTCCACGCCCAGCCGCACAGCACACTCATCACGGTAAACCCAGCAGCAGACGCGGCAAACAACCAACGAGTGGACATCACTCTTGCCAGCCAGCCTGAGAGAGGAATGATGATGATCTCGGCTATCAGGTAACTGGTCTGTACCCAGACAGTTTCATCGTCTCCTGCCGAAAGTCCGCCGCCGATATCCCGTAAAGAGGCGGAGACTATCTGAATGTCGATAAGCGCGATAAACATCCCGATGCACATTGTGGCGAAGGCGAACACCTTCTTGCTGACCGACAGCGGCATTTCATGCTGCTGTTGCAAGGCATCGCTGATGCTCATTGCGCGCTCTTTTCATCAACGGTGACGATCACTGATAAACCCGGGCGCAGCACATCGAGTGTGGCGGCTTCACCGTCCAGTGCAATACGTACCGGAACCCGCTGGACGATCCGTGAAATTGCCTGTGGCATTTTCAGCGGGAAGAATACTAAAGCGCGATCCTGTCGCCGGAGAGACGCTGGCGACGCGCCCGCTAAAGGTATGGCACTGGCAAGACATCTGCAACAACAGTCGCTCTTTTGCCCGAGGAAGCATGTGTGCCAGTTGGCTCTCTTTAAAATTGGCCTCGATCCACAAGCCCTGCGCCGGTACGAGGGAAAGCAACTGGGTGCCGCTGTTGACATACGATCCTGACCACGCCCGCCGGTTACCAATCACACCATCAAACGGCGCACGGATTTCGGTATAACTGAGGTTTAGCCGCGCCATATCAAGACTGGCTTGTGCCTGCATCAACGCTGCCAGCGTCTGTTTCTCGCGCGCATCCAGCACGCTCAACTGGCGCTCTGCCACCCTCTGGTCAGCCTGAGCTTTACTCTCTTGCGCCCGAGCCTGACGATAATCCGCCGCCGCGTTTTCCCGCACCTGAGCGGATACCGCACTGGACATGACCAGCGCGCCATAGCGCCGGTTATCGTTAGCGGATTTTTCGGTTGCTGCTGGGCGGCTGCCAGCGATGCAGTGGCTCCTTCTGTGCCGCCCGTTGTAATTGCCGGGAGGCTGCCATCTGCCAGCGCTGCCTGCTGGGCGGCCACTTCGGCAAGCGCTTTTGCCAGCGCAGCCCTCAGGTAATCACGAGCGTCGAGTTGCACCAGCAGGTCACCTTTCCTTACCGCCATATTGTCCTGTACGGCAATGCGCTGAATATAACCGGAGACCTTCGTGGAAATGGCGCTGATGTCGCCGCCGACGTAGGCATCGTCAGTGGATTGCATAAAACGCCCGCTATGCCACCAGTAAGCGCCATAGCCCGCTGTTGTCAGTAATGCTGCGGCAATAAGCGCCAGCATTAGCGCTTTTTCTTACTCCTCTGGGTCATGATGGTCACCCATATGCTGCTGTGGTAAGAATTTTGCCCTGTATCACCTGCGCGTTTGCGTTGCAAATAACCATGGCGATAGTGAATAACTGGCGAAGCGGCAGGGCCGGGAACCAACGTGTATTTCTCCGGTGTAATAGGATCTCCGGTGGTTTTATCAACCAGGGATGGCTTCTACCGGGCGCTGAGTGGCATTCTCAACGAGTTGAATCTGCGGTCCTTCCGGGGAGAATAACGGTTGCCCCATTGCGCCAGCGCCAGCAATACGGGGCGAAAATCGCGACCGCGCTCGGTCAAATGGTACTCATAACGCGGCGGGGTACTGCTGTAGCACACTTTTTCCAGCAGGCCGTCTTCAACCAGCTCTTTCAGGCGACGGGAGAGGATATTCGGCGCGACATTGGTGCTTTTGAAACTCATCAAAGCGGGTAAAACCGGCAAACGCGTCGCGCAGGATAATGATGCTCCAACTGTCGCCAATGCGGCCCGTGCTGCGGGCGATAGGGCAAGGGCATGGCAAAGGGGTTCATTTTTCATCTTCAGACCAGAGAACAGTTCAGGATTTGTCCTCACGGTGACATAGTGACTTTCAAAATGCAAGTCACTATAGTGCTCCGCATTGAACACTATTGCTGCTGACGCAAAAATCCTCTGCTTTTTTGGCTCTTTTCCCCGTGAATCGGCTGGTAATAATCTGCACACAATTTTGGAAAGTGATGAAAAGAGGAATTCTTATGTCTATCCCTGCATTTGGTCTGGGTACCTTCCGGTTAACGGATGAAGCGGTAATTGCCTCCGTCAACGAGGCACTGGAACTGGGTTATCGTGTGATTGATACCGCACAGATTTATGGTAACGAAGCGGCGATTGGTAAAGCACTGGCTCAGTGTGGCATCCCGCGTGAAGAGTTGTTTATCACCACTAAAATCTGGACGGAAAATCTGGGCGAAGACAAGCTGATCCCCCAGCCTGCAAGAGAGCCTGCAAAACTGGGAACCGATTATGTTGACCTGACGCTGATCCACTGGCCTTCTCCGGGCGCGGCGGTACCGGTTGCCGTTTCAATGCAGCAGTTGATGAAAGCGAAAGCGCAGGGACTGACTCGCCAGATTGGGGGTATCGAATTTCACTATCCCGTTAATGGAGCAGGCGATTGCGGCCGTTGGTGTAGAAAATATCGCCACCAATCAGATAGAACTCTCTCCGTATCTGCAAAACCGCAAAGTGGTTGACTGGGCGAGCCAGCATGGCATTCACATTACCTCTTACATGACGCTGGCTTATGGCAAAGCGCTGAAGGATGACGTGATTGGCCGGATTGCGCAGAAACACAACGCCACGCCGGCACAGGTGATTCTGGCTGGGCGATGGGCAAAGGTTATGCGGTGATCCCGTCTTCCACCCGACGCGAAAATCTGGCGAGCAACCTGCTGTCGCAGTCGCTGAAACTGGATGCGGCAGACAACGCGGCGATCGCCGAACTGGAGTGCAACGATCGTCTGGTTAGCCCGGAAGGGCTGGCGCCTCAGTGGGATTGAGGCATAAAACAGCAGGAGCGTTTGCTCCGTTACTGTCGCGCACATGCTCGCTGATAAAATCGATAAAGGCGCGAATACGTGTGCTGACCGCCCGGTCGCTGTAATACACCGCGCTGAAGGGCATCTCTACCGGCAGGCGTTTATCCGCCAGCACCTCCACCAGCTCCCCGCTGGCCAACTCTTTGTCGATCATATAGTCCGATAAACTGGCGATGCCATTGCCACTCAGGCACAGATGTTTGAGCGTCTCTCCGCTGTTGGACGAAATATCCGGTGTCACCTCGTACAGTTGACCATCCGCTGAGGCGACAGGCCGGTGTTAAGCGAGGCCGGTTCGGTAAATCCAAGGCAGGTGTGACCGCTCAGCGCGTCTACGGATTCCGGCACGCCGTAACGGGCAATATATTCGGGTGAGGCAATAATTTTACGGTAGCTTTTGAACAAAGGCCGGGCGCGCAGGCTTGAGTCGGTGAGTTTGCCCACCCGGATCGCAACATCGACTTTGCGTTCAATCAGATTGATAAACGTTTCGCTGGAGACCAGCGAGAGGTTAATTCCGGGATAGCGTTCGCGGAAGGGTTTAATCAGCGGCATCAGGAAATGCAACACCACGGGAGTTGCAGCATCAATTCGTAGTGTACCGCGTGGAATGGATGTGGTTTCCATCACTTCCGTTTCCGCCGCCGCCATCTCCTGCAAAACATTTTGCACACGACGGAAATAGCGTTCGCCTTCTTCTGTCAGGCTGAGCTGACGGGTGGTGCGATTAAGCAGGTTTACACCGAGCTTGTTCTCCAGCTTTTGACTGCGCGGCTGATCGCCGAATTTGCCTGCCCGGGCGTTCCGCTGCCGGCTGAAGCTGCCACTTTCGACAACCGCGACAAAGATCGCGAGTTCTTCCGAAGTCGTTTTCATTTTGCCTCTGTAGCAATATTTCAGCGATATTATTCATTCCTTTGCTATTAAATCATGTTGCCTGCTGTGATGCCATGCCGCCTGTGGGCGAAAAAGTTATTAAGTACTTACTCACCTTAACTGATGGCTTTTCTGCCTATTGGCGTTGAAACTGTGCGCTAAAATCCCTATAACTGGAATGAGCACCCGAGTCGGGTGCGAAAATCAACGAGGTTTTAAGCCGAAAGTGCCAAAGAATACCTATGCCATGCGATATGTTGCCGGACAGCCTGCGGAGCGCATTTTACCGCCGGGATCTTTCGCGAGGTATTGGGTAAGGCGCTGCCTGCTGGCGTGCCCCTCAGCAGCGATGAGAAAATCCGCGTGCTGGTGTGGAATATCTTTAAACAGCAACGCGCTGAATGGCTGTCGGTATTGCAGAATTTTGGTAAAGACGCCCATCTTGTCCTGTTACAGGAAGCGCAGACCACGCCGGAACTGGTTCGGTTTGCGACCACTCACTATCTTGCCGCCGATCAGGTTCCCGCTTTTGTTTTGCCGCAGCATCCGTCTGGTGTGATGACGCTCTCGGCTGCCCACCCGGTTTACTGTTGCCCATTGCGCGAGCGTGAGCCGATTTTACGGCTGGCCAAATCCGCATTGGTGACGGTTTACCCATTACCGGATGCGCGCAACCTGATGGTGGTGAATGTGCATGCGGTAAACTTCAGCCTCGGCGTTGATGTGTATAGCAAGCAATTGCTGCCGATTGGCGATCAGATCATGCGCCATGTCGGGCCGGTGATCATGGCGGGGGATTTCAACGCACGGAGCCGCCCGCGAATGAATGCGCTCTATCGCTTCTCGCGGGATATGTCCCTGCGCCAAGTGCGATTTACCGATGACAACCGCCGCCGGGCGTTTGGTCGTCCGCTGGATTTTGTATTCTACCGTGGTTTGAATGTGCAAGAGGCATCGGTGCTGGTGACCCGTGCTTCCGACCATAATCCGCTGCTGGTGGAGTTCAGCCCGGGAAAACAGAGAAGTAGCGACAGGCGAGGGGCGAAAAAAAAAAGCACCGGGGGATCGGTGCTTTTTTTATTGGCTTATATCAGGAGTCCGGCGTGGCGCTGTTCTTCACGAAAAGCGTCAGTTGATCGCCGGGGCTGCAGATTGTCAGTATCGCTGTTCCAGCGCATCACATCTTTAATGTTCACGCCGTGACGTTTTGCAATACTGGACAACGAATCACCTTTGCGCACGCGATAGGTAATGCTATCGCCGTTGCTGGCAAGACGCTGTGCACTGCTGCCTGCGCCAACCGTCAGGTTCTGACCCACTTTCAGATTCGCCCCGCGAAGGTTATTCCATTGCTGGAGATCCTTTGCGGTCACGCCAAGGCGTGATGCGATAGCGGAAAGCGTGTCGCCTGAGCGAACCTTGTAACTCCGACTGGTTAACGGCGTATTGTCCGCGACCAGCGTCGGTTGTACGGCGGCGATTTCGCCGGATGCCAGCGATTCACGCAGCTGATCTGCATGTTTCTGCGGCACCATCACGTACTGTGGCCCTGCTGAACCTAACGTTGTGCCTTTAACGCCTGCGTTAAAGGTTTTCAGCCTGTTCACTGAAATACCCGCCATTTCCGCCAGCTGTTCAACCTCAACCGGGCTGCTCAGTCTGACGCGCGCCAGCGGCTTTCGTCTGGTGTTGGCAGACTCACGCCATAGCGTTTGCTGTTCTTGAGAATATCGCTCAGGGCCAGCATTTTTGGCACGTAAATCCGGGTTTCCTGCGGCAACGAGAGCGACCAGAAGTCCGTGGGTTTACCCCGCGCTTTGTTCGCTTTTATTGCCTTCAGTACGCGACCTTCACCGCTGTTGTACGCGGCGACGGTTAATAACCAGTCGCCGTCAAACATACGGTTAAGACGCTGCATCATGTCGAGGGCGGCGGTAGTCGACGCCACAACATCACGACGCGCATCGTAGCTGCGTGTCTGCTTTAAACCATAATTACGCCCGGTGCTCGGTATGATCTGCCAAATGCCTGCGGCATTGGCGCCAGACGTCGCGTGTGGGTTAAAAGCGCTCTCCACTATGGGTAGTAGTACCAGTTCCATGGGCATGTTACGTTTTTTAACTTGCCCTGCTATCCAGTACATATACGGCTCTGCCCGTAAAGTTACATCGTGGAGATAGCTCTTATTGCTTAAGTACCTTAGTTTCTGTTCGCGAATCCGGCCATTTTCCGGAATTCCCATCTTTAGCTCGTCGCTAATGAAAGCCCACAAGTCACTGTTGCTTTGGGCGGCGAATGTTCCATCGTCCATCCACCGCGCCTGACTGGTAAACTTTCCTGCTTCCCTTGACCAGCTGCAGAAAGGCTCTGTGCGTGCTGTTGGACCGTGCCATCGTGTTTTGAGGCTGGCACCCCACGAGCAGGACAGAGGCGAATAATATCGCTTTTGCCTTCATGTGTGTGTCAATAGTAGTTGCTTAAAAGACGAGCGATCATAACGGCGAAGTTTTCAAAAGGCAACCCGGAAATGTCAGAAGTTATCTTTCTTTGACCTTAACCATGCAAAACGTTCCTCAGGGTGTTGCAAATTTGTTTCTCTGTTAATTATCTCAATTAAATCAGCATCTTCCGTGCGTAAAAATAAATTAATTCGCCGTTCATTTTTTAAGAATTACGGGGAGTGTATTTTGATTTTTGCACGTAACTCCTTAACTTTTCGATAGTATTCGTTAAGTGCACTATCCTGCGGAAGAATGCTCACCGCAAACTTCATATTTGTTAAAGTGTATTCGTGTGCGCAACAAATGACCGTATCATCCGGAAGTGCATTAATTTTGCAAAAGGATTGATACATCTGCTTTGCCGTCCCTTCGAAGAGTCTTCCACATCCACCTGAAAACAGCGTGTCTCCGCAAAACAGATAAGGAAAACTGAAGAAACAGATATGTCCTAAAGTGTGACCCGGCGTGGCGAACACAGAAAATTCATGGCCCAAAATTGTAACCGTATCGCCTTCAGCGACGATCCGGGTCGTTCCTTATCTTGTGTCTCTGCTGGCCCATATACCACTATGTCAGGAAAATGCTGGCGCAGTTCTTTCACGCCGCCAACGTGGTCGTTGTGATGGTGGGTCAGCAGGATCGCTTCCGGTTGCCAGTTATGCTGTTGAATGGCGCTCAGTACCGGTGCGGCTTCGCACCGGATCGACAATCAGGCAACGCCCGTCATCGTTGTTCAGCACCCAGATGTAGTTATCCTGGAAACGCGGGAATACTGTTAAGATTCATAAATTACCTCTCAAAGCGTAGCGGAAGGTTGTGATGAAACCGGCAAGGACTCCTCAAACATTCGTAGCACCTGCAGGCTGGGGCGAGCTACCCAAAGGCGCATATTATCGTGAGGCGCTGGAGGGAGAACTTAAACCGTGGCTGGCAAAAATGTATGGATTTCATTTGCTTAAGATCGGTAATCTCAGCGCGGAAATCAATGTCGAAAGTTGCGCTATTTCCCATCAGGTCAACGTGTCACTGAGCGGCGAGCCTGCTCAGGTCAGAGCCGACCCTCTGCATTTACCCTTCGCGGAGAAATCGGTGGATGCTTGCCTGCTGGCGCATACACTCCCTTGGTGCACCGATCCGCATCGCCTGTTGCAGGAGGTTGACCGCGTATTGATCGACGACGGTTGGCTGGTGATGAGCGGGTTTAACCCGATTAGCCTGCTTGGGCTATGTAAAGCCGTGCCGTTTGTTCGCCGCAACCCGGTAGTCAGAAGCCGGATGTTTACCCTGATGCGCCAGCTCGACTGGCTGTCGCTGCTCAATTTCGAAGTCTTACATTATAGCGGTTTTCGCGTGCTGCCACCGACAAAACAGGGAGGGAAGTTGCTCAGCACGCACTTACCGGCGCTGGGGTGTATGCAACTGATTGTCGCGCAAACGCACCATCCCTTTAACGCTTAACCCGATGAAGCAGAGCCGTAATAAACCCCGGGTTCGTCAGCCGGTTGGCGCAACGCGCCAGTCTTAACTCTCAGGTTGATAGCCGACATCTTCCTGAGTGGGGTTCATGGCCGCGTTTCGCGCCAGTTCATCGCAGCGTTCGTTTTCCGGGTGACCTGCATGACCTTTGACCCTCCCAGCGAATTTGATGCTGGCTGAGTGCAGCATCCAGACGTTTCCAGAGATCGACATTCTTCACGGGCTTTTTTTCTGCGGTTTTCCAGCCGCGTTTTTTCCAGTTGTGGATCCACTGGGTGATCCCGGCGCACGTACTGGCTGTCCGTACTCAGCACCACTTCGCAATGCTCTTTTAACCCTTCCAGTGCCACAATCGCCGCCATCAGTTCCATGCGATTATTGGTGGTGAGACGGTAGCCTTCGCTGAAGGTTCTCTCATGCTGGCGATAGCGTAAAATCGCACCGTAGCCACGGGGCTGGATTGCCAAGGCAAGATCCGTCGGTGAAAATTTCTACCTGTTTAAGCATCTCTGGTAGACTTCCTGTGTTTAAAACGACAAGTCTGACATAAATGGCCGCTATGAGCACTGCAATTACACGACAGATCGTCCTCGATACCGAAACCACCGGTATGAACCAGATCGGCGCCCACTATGAAGGGCACAAGATTATTGAAATCGGCGCGGTAGAGGTGGTGAACCGCCGCCTGACCGGGAACAATTTCCATATCTACCTCAAGCCCGACCGGCTGGTGGATCCGGAAGCGTTCGGCGTTCACGGCATCGCCGACGAATTCCTGCTGGATAAGCCGACGTTTGGCGATATTGCCGATGAGTTTATTGATTATATCCGCGGCGCGGAGCTGGTGATCCATAACGCATCGTTTGATATCGGCTTTATGGACTACGAGTTCAGCAAGCTGAATCGCGGTATTCCGAAAACGGAAACCTTCTGTAAAGTAACCGATAGCTGGCGCTGGCGCGTAAGATGTTCCCTGGCAAGCGCAACAGCCTTGATGCGCTCTGCTCGCGTTACGAAATCGACAACAGTAAACGTACGCTGCACGGGGCGTTACTCGACTCCCAAATCCTTGCTGATGTCTATTTGATGATGACCGGCGGCCAGACATCGATGAAGTTCTCGATGGAAGGCGAAGGGCAGTCGCAGACCGGGGAAATCGTGATCCAGCGTGTTGCACGTCAGGCAAGCAAGCTGCGGGTTGTTTTAGCCAGTGATGAGGAGGTGATGGCCCATGAATCCCGCCTCGATTTGGTGCAGAAAAAGGTGGAAGCTGCCTGTGGCGCAGCTGAATCACATTGTAATTTCTGCAAAAACATTATTGCGGGCGATTTTTGCAGCAAACGATTCAAAACGCCGGAAAAAGCGTTGACGGCGTCAGGTGCAATCCGTAATATGCGCCTCGTTCCTGAAGGGAACACAACGCGGAGCGGTAGTTCAGTCGGTTAGAATACCTGCCTGTCACGCAGGGGGTCGCGGGTTCGAGTCCCGTCCGTTCCGCCACTATTCAGAAGGCCTGAATCAGCAATGATTCAGGCCTTCGTCGTTTTTACTCTTTCGCCGTCACGCGCTGTGTACTGAATCCGTGGCTAACGTCTTCACGTTCATGGCGTGCCAGCCAGCGATAGCAACCCGCCCCCGTGAACGCACCGATAAACCAGCTAAAGTTGGCCACTTCATGCAGCGCCGGAATAAAGCTGATAATCAGACCAACCGCCACCGAAGGCACCAGTGCGGCAATCGCTTTCGGGTTAAAACCATTGTTGTACCAGTAACGTCCCTGCGGTGAGACGCTGAACAGATCGTCGACAAACACCTTCCCGCGTTTGATCAGATAAAAGTCCGCCAGCAGGATGCCAAACAACGGTCCGATAAACGCACCCAGCACATCCAGCGTGTAGTGAATGAGTTCCGGTGACTGGAACAGGTTCCACGGCGTCAACAGCACTGAGCCAACGGCGGCAATCATGCCACCAGCGCGGAAACTGATTTTCTGCGGCGAACAGTTGGAAAAATCGAACGCCGGGGAGACGAAGTTCGCCACGATATTGATGCCGATAGTGGCGGTGATCATCGTCAGCAGACCAATTGCCATCGCCGGGCTGTTGCCCACATGGCTGACGGTCTCAATCGGATCGGTGATCATTTTGCCGAACAGAGACTGCGTACCGGAAACGATCACCACGGTCACAATCGAGAACAGCAGGAAGTTGAACGGCAGGCCCCAACGGTTGCCGCGGCGGATCTCCTGCATGCTTTTGCCATAGCGCGAGAAGTCGCCAAAGTTCAGCAGCGGGCCGGAGAAGTAAGAGACCACCAATGCCGTGGCGGTGATCATCTGCCGGGTTTGCTCTCCTGCGGTCAGTTGTTTGCTGGCAAGCGTAAAGGAGATCCCCCTCGAAGCCTGTCTGGTAGAGGATCCAGCCTGCCAGCGCCATCATCACCACATACACTGCCGGGCCGGCAACATCAATAAAGCGTTTGATCGCACTCATTCCATGCCAGAACACCAGCGCCTGCAATACCCACATAATGCCGAAGCAGACCCAGCCAAGGTGAGAGAGACCAAGAAAATGGCCGGTTGTCATCGGGGCAAGTTCGGGCCAGAACTTCAGGAGCACCAGCATCAGAGCGTTGGCGGCCGGTGTAGGTCTGAATACCGTGCAGCAAAGGCGATAAGTCCACGGATCACCGCCGGAATATTCGCGCCAAAGACGCCAAACGCCCCGGCGACAAATCACCGCATACGGTACGCCCGCCATTTGGCTGGGCTTGGCAACGAGGTTTGCGCACAACTGCACAATACAAATTCCCAGCAGCAGGCAAAGTAAGACCTGCCAGCTTGCAAGACCCAGTGGCAAAGAAGCTGGCGGCAACCACATACCCGCCCATGCTATGCACATCGGACATCCAGAAAGAGAAAATATTGTACCAGCTCCAGTTCTGGTCGCGGGTGGGGGCCAAATCCTCATTGGTGAGGCGTGGGCTGTAACGTGCATCGTAATTAGGTTCAACATTTGGCATGGATTCTGCTCCTCTGCATACAGATAGTGACGTGTTGTCTGTACGTTCACGTTGCATTAACCAGCCAGTTTTAATTTTTTGTATACAAAATAAATTAATGATGTATACAAAAATAGAAAGGCTAAGTAACAAAGGAACGTCAACATGAATCATCAGATGGGGCTGCAGACCCCTTCGGATCTGGAAGATAAAGAGAATTTCATCTGGCAGTCGTTGATGACCGCGATTGTTGAACATCAATTACCGCCCGGCAGCAAGCTGCCGGAAGAGGCGCTGGCGGAGGTCTTTGGGGTGAGCCGCACAGGGATCCGCAAGGTGCTGACGCGCCTTGCAACAGTGCAAATGATCACCATGACGCCCAGACGTGGTGCATTTGTAGCGCATCCGGGCGTTGAAGAGTCAAAGGCCATCTTCACCACCCGCAAAATGATTGAGTGCGCCAACCTGCCGCAGGTACTGGAACATTTACAGCCGCCGCATCTGGCAGGACTGGAAAAGATTGTCGCGCTGGAAGAAGAGGCGCACCAGTGCCACGATGGCGCGGCGGCGATCCGCCACTCGGCCGCTTTCATATCCAGTTGCAGGCGATTTCCGGCAATGCAGGTAACCGACATTACCACCCTTGCACAGCGTTCGTCGCTGGTGATTGCCGCCCTGGGGCGCGCCGTGGCAGCGCGGGTGCCGCTGCGATGACCATGACCAGTTGATTGCGCTGCTGCGTAAAAAAAGCACTGCCCGCGCTGAGTGAGGCCATGGCCCATCACTTTGATCATATTGTTTCCAGCTTGCGTTTCGAACGCAGCGGTGAAACGTTGCCTGATTTTGCCCGCCTGTTTGGCACCAGCGGAGAACACCGATGAGCGAATTTTGTATACAAGTTATTAATCCTAATACCAGCCCGGAGATGACCCACACCATTGCGATGGCGGCCCGCAACGTGGCGTCGTCGGGACAACCATCTTGCCAGCTGTCCATCGCAAGGGGTGGCATCTATCGAGGGGCATTTTGATGAAGCCATCGCCGCGCTGGGGGTGCTGGAGCAGATTAAACAGGGCAAAGCGCAGGGCGCTCAGGGACATGTGATTGCCTGTTTTGGTGATCCGGGACTGCTGGCAGCACGTGAGCTGGCCGCCGGCCCGGTAGTTGGCATCGCTGAAGCGGCAATGCATATGGCAACGCTGGTGGCGACGCGCTTTTCGATCGTCACCACGCTGCCGCGCACGGTGATTATTGCCCGCCATTTATTGCGCCAGTATGGCTTTGAACACCACTGCGCAGCGCTGCATGCGATCGATTTACCGGTGCTGGCGCTGGAAGATGGCACGGGTCTTGCTCAACAAAAGGTACGCGAGCGTTGTATACAAGCAAAAACGCGAGGATAACAGTGGCGCAATCGTGCTGGGATGTGGCGGTATGGCCGATCTTGCGGGGCGCTAACCCAGGAGCTGGGTATTCCGGTGATTGATGGCGTCACCGCAGCGGTGAAGATGGTGGAATCCCTTCTTGCACTTGGGCTCGGCACCAGTAAATACGGCGATCTCGCGTATCCTAATAAAAAAGCCGCTTTCAGGATATTTCGAACAGCTTTGCTGAAAGCGGCACTGAATAAAGAGGTCGAAATCAGTATGCAATCAGCAACGGACAAACCTTTCTGGCACTTTACCGCCGATTATCCGCGCGATATGGCCGGTTACGCGGGAAAACCGCCTCTGCCTGACGGGTGGCGCGCGTATTGCGGTTCAGTTTGTCCCAATTTCGAAGAAGGCGGCGAAAACCATGTGCTGCACGGCGACAGCGGCTCGGAGCAGTTTTTGTCTGACATTATTGGTGCGGCCAGCTACCCGGCGCGTCATATGTCGATGGATTCGCTCTATGAGTATGGGTCGCGCGCGGGTTTCTGGCGTATCCACCGGAGTTTCAGAAACGCGGTCTGCCGCTAACGGTCTTCGGCGTGGCAATGGCGCTGGCGCGTAACCCGGCTATCGTCGATGCAATAAAAAGAAGCCGATTACGATGTCGTTAGTCACGGCTGGCGCTGGATCCATTATCAGGATCTGGATATCCAGACTGAGCGTCAGCATATGCAGCAGGCCATTGAGATCCTGCACGCCCTGTTCGGCAAAAAGCCGCTTGGCTGGTATACCGGGCGCGACAGTCCGAACACCCGCAAGCTGGTGGTGGAGCAAGGGGACTTTCTCTATGACAGCGATTATTACGGCGATGATTTACCGTTCTGGACGACAGAGGCGGGCAAGCCGCACCTGATCGTTCCCTATACGCTGGATGCCAATGATATGCGCTTTGCCACCGCGCAGGGGGTTCAACACCGCCGAGCAGTTTTACACCTATCTGAAAGACAGCTTTGATGTGCTGTATGAAGAGGGCGAAATCGCGCCAAAGATGATGTCGATTGGCATGCATTGCCGTTTGCTGGGGCGACCGGGGCGTTTTCGCGCATTGCAGCGGTTTCTTGATTATGTGCAGAGCCATGACGATGTGTGGATCTGCCGCCGCCGTGGATATTGCTGAACACTGCGAAACATCATCCGTTCAGAGGGCAATAATCCGCTAAGGCCCGCCACCCGGGTGGGCCCGGTTAACGCGTCAGTCGCAGCTGTTGCAGGTTGCCATCCAGCTGTAAATCGGTTTGCAGCCGCGCCACGTCCCGGCAGATAAACGCCATCTCTTTGTGTGCCTGCAACTTCTGCCGCCACTTCTCCGGCACCTCATGCAGATTGTCATACAGGGCTTCGAGAGTCGGAAAGGCAGTGAGTAGCTGAGTGGCACTCTTCGGGCCAATCCCGGCGACCCCCTCGGTACTTTCGAGCTGCTGATGCCCGCCAGCCCCCAATAATCCGGCAACTGCTGTGGCGTGACGCCATACTCCTGCGCAATAAAGGGCGCATCCAGCCAGCGTTTCTGGAAATAGTCGCGGATGCGAATTGTCGGTGAGAGTAGCTGGCAGTACCCCTTGTCGGTGGAAACGATGGTCGCCTGTTGCCCGGCCTGCGCCATTTTTACCGCCAGCGTAGCGGCGAGATCGTCCGCTTCGTTACCCGGCGTCGCCCAGCAACGAATACCGCGTTGTTCAAAGGCGGCGCGCAATGCGGGCATCCGTTGTGTAATGTGTCCGGCATCGGCGGGCGGCCTGCTTTGTAATCCGGCAATCGCTGGTGACGCCAGCTCTGCGCGCGGGCTTCATCATCGAATACTGCCACCGCATGAGTGGGCTGACTGTGCACAATCAATTGCTCCAGCGCATGCAGGCAGGTATCCGCGCAGGGCGATCCCTGTACCGCATGGATCCGGCGGATCAGATTGAGTGCGTCGACAATTAACAGATGAGCCACAGATACCCTCCTTGAAATCGTGCGCTAAGGGTAACATCGCAGGCACTGCGAGGCTATGAAACGGGGAACAATCAGGAAGATGCCTCGCAAAACGAGGCATCCTGTGCGGGGGTTAGTCGCAGGTAACGATCTTCATAGCCGCCGCCGCGCGAGGTTTCGCGGTATTTGGCATTCATATCTTTACCGGTTTCATACATGGTTTCGATGACTTTATCGAGGCAAACGCGCGGTTCACTGGTGCGGCGCAGCGCCATACGGGCCGCGTTGACCGCTTTCACGGAAGCAATGGCGTTACGCTCGATGCAGGGCACCTGCACCTGTCCGGCTACCGGGTCGCAGGTCAAACCGAGGTTGTGCTCCATCCCGATCTCCGCTGCGATGCAAACCTGTGCCGGGCTGCCGCCGAGCAGTTCCGCCAGACCTGCCGCCGCCATTGAGCAGGCAACGCCCACTTCGCCCTGACAGCCCACTTCCGCACCGGAAATGGACGCGTTCATTTTATACAGCGAGCCTATCGCGCTGGCGACCAGCAGGTAACGTGCCAGCGAGTTGGCGTTCACCCCGGCGGATAAACTTGTCATAGTAAGCCAGCACCGCAGGAACAATCCCACAGGCACCATTGGTCGGTGCGGTAACCACGCGGCCACCGGCGGCGTTCTCTTCGTTAACCGCCGGGCGAACATATTGATCCAGTCAACAACCGCCATCGGATCGGTGGTGGTTTTGTCGCTGCTGACCAGCATGCGGCGCAGTGCTGCGGCGCGGCGCGGTACACGCAATTTACCCGGCAACACGCCTTCGGTGACGATGCCGCGCTCAATCCCACCGCTCATCACATCCCACACGCGGGCAAGGTGCTGTTCCAGCTCTTGTTTGCTATGCAGAGCCAGTTCGTTTTGCATCATCAGGCCGGAGAGCGACAAGCCGGTATCGCGGCAGTGCTGCTGTAAATCTGCTGCGGTTTTGTAGGGGTACGGAACCGCGATCGGTGCACTGTTGGTCTGGCCGAAATGCTCTTCATCGACGATAAAGCCGCCGCCGATGGAGTAGTAGGTCTGGCTGTAGAGGACGTTATCGCCCGCCAGTGCGGTGATGCGCATACCGTTTTCATGCAGAGAGAGGTTATCCGCATGGAAGTTCATGCACTGATCGACCGGGAACTCCACTTCATGTTCACCGTTTGCCAGCAGCAGACGGCCATGGGTATTAACATCCTGAATAAATCCCGGAATGGTGTCGATATCAACGCTGTCCGGCAGGTTACCCGCCGTGCCCATAATAATGGCGATATCGGTGTGGTGGCCTTTCCCTGTCAGGGAGAGAGAACCGTAAACGTCCACGACCACGCGGGTTACGTCATGCAACATGTTGCGGGCAATCAGGTCGTCTGTGAATTGTTTACCGGCTTTCATTGGGGGCCTGGTGTGTGGTGAACTGGAGGGACCAATACCGATTTTAAAAAATGTCGAATACGCTGATCATAACGCATTATCCATTGCAGAGGAACGCGCCGCCCATAACGGACGGCGCGAAAAGATTAGCTGAACAGGGAGAAGAAGATCGCGGAGATAGCGATAAGACCCATGATAACAATGAAGATGTTGCTGATGCTGCCGCTGTATTTACGCATAGCCGGTACTTTGGCGATGGCGTACATCGGCATCAGGAACAGGATCATCGCGATAATCGGGCCGCCCAGGTTTCGATCATGCCCGTGGATGCTCGGGTTCAGCGTGGCCACCGCCCGGTGGTCACCAGCATAAACAGCGCGGTAATGCGGTTCAGCTTGTTGATTTCGATGGTTTTGCCTTTGCTGCGCAGAGACTTAATAACCATACCGTTGAAACCTTCACGCGCGCCCAGATAGTGGCCGAGGAAGGATTTGGTGATGGCGATCATCGCAATGATCGGCGCCATCCAGCAATCAGTTCCACATTAAAGTGGTTCGCCGGTAAGAGAGGATAGAAATGTTCTGCTCTTTCGCGGAGGCCAGATCTGCCGGAGAGAGGCTCAGCACGCAGCTGAACACGAAGAACATCACGGTCAGCACCATCATGATGTGCGCGAACGCCAGAATGCGGGAGCACTTACGCTCTGCTTCTACGCCGTACTCTTCACGTTTTGCTACAGCAAAAGAGGAGATGATCGGTGAGTGGTTAAACGAGAACACCATAACCGGAATGGCCAGCCACAGGGTCATCCACAGGCCGTGACCGGTTGCAGAAGCGCTGCTGAAAGACATGGTTTCCAGTGCGGCGCCGTTCCACTGCGGATCAGGTATACCGCCAGCAGCATCAGGGCGATAACAAACGGGAACACCAGAATACTCATCGCTTTTACGATCATCTGCTCGCCAAAACGTACGATAGTCATCATGCCGACAATCAGGATCAGGGGAGAGAATCGCGCGGCGGCGGCGTCATGCCCAACTGGTGGGTCATAAAGCTGTCGACGGTATTGGTGATCGCCACGCTGTAAACCAGCAGGATCGGGTAGATAGCAAAGAAGTAGAGCAGGGTAATCAGTTTACCTGCGCCAATACCAAAGTGTTCTTCCACCACTTCGGTGATGTCTTCGCCCGGGTTTTTACCGGACAGCACAAAACGGGTCAGGCCGCGGTGTGCGAAGAAGGTCATAGGGAAGGCAATAATCGCCATGATGATCAGCGGGATAAGTCCGCCAACGCCGGCGTTAATTGGCAGGAATAATACACCCGCGCCGATGGCGGTGCCGTAGAGGCCCAGCATCCACATGGTGTCGGTCTTACGCCATGAACTGCGCGTTTCGGTCGAGGCCAACGTGCTGGTTTGAGTCGTTTCCATTGATAAATCTCCGGGAAAAGCAAAATGCTGCCATTACGGGTAAAAACCATGCCCGAAACGCCAGCGGTAATATTAAATCCGGTCAATCGCGGTTTTTTATAATTTCTTTCCGCAATTATTTGCGGCGGAAAGATACATTTATGTTATGACTCTATCAGTGATCGGGATCGCAATTGCAATAATCTACTTTTTTATGTGGGTATATTTAGACCATATCGCTACTTAACGATCATGATGTGAGATTTATGGGCGCGAAGGCTATCACTGGCAAGATTTGCGATCAAACCCACACAGTTGAAATAGGATAAAATCGCTGTTAACCGCCTCAATTACAGTGATTTATCGACGATAAAAGCAATTGGATTGTATTAATTCTTGGTGGAGTAAACGGCGTTACTGAAAAGAGGTGTTTTAGGTATAAGGGCGACTTATTGGTCGCCCTTCACGATCTCACGATCAGGAGCAGATTTCGTAGCAGGGGATGTAGGCAGAGCCCGGCAATTTCATACGGTGTTGGGCGACAAAACCTTGCAGCAGATCGTCCATGCGGCGCATCATTTCGCTATCACCATGAATTTTATAGGGTCCGAACTCTTCAATCGCCCGGATACCCATCTCTTTCACGTTACCCGCCACAATGCCGGAGAAAGCGCGACGCAGATCCGCTGCCAGCACTTCTACCGGTTGATCCGGGTAAAGTTTGAGATTCGCCATATTTTCATGGGTTGGCTCGAACGGTACTTGCAGGTCCGGCGCAACACGTATTGACCAGTTGAAACTGTAGGCATCGCCGGTATTGCGGCGGTTCTCTTTCACCAGCGGCATCGCTTTTTCATCTGACGGGCCACTTCAGCGGCATCATTAATAATGATGGTGTAGTGGCGGCGCGGCTTCACCCAGCGTATTGACAATGAATTCATCCAGTACGCGGAAGTAATCCGCACTCTCTTTCGGCCCGGTCAGGATCAGCGGCAGCACCTGATCTTTGTTGGCCGGATTCATCAGGATCCCCAACAGATAGAGCAACTCTTCTGCTGTGCCCACGCCGCCCGGGAAGATGATGATGCCATGCGCGATACGGACAAAAGGCTTCCGTGGGGCGTTTTTCAATGTCCGGCATGATGATCAATTCGTTGACCAGCGGGTTTGGCGGCTCGGCGGCGATGATCGACGGTTCGGTCATTCCGATAAAGCGACCCTCTTTATAGCGTTGCTGCGCGTGGCCTACGGCGGCGCCTTTCATTGGCGCTTCCATGGCGCCGGTGCCCGCAGCCGGTGCAGATATTCAGTTCGCGCAGACCAAGCTGGGTTCCCACACGGCGGGCGTAGAGGTATTCGGTTTCATTGATTGAGTGACCGCCCCAGCAGACCACCATACTCGGCGCTTCGCCCACGTGCAGTGCACGGGCGTTACGTAAAATAGAAAAGACCGGGGTTGGTGATGTGGATGGAGCTTTCCAGATCCAGATGCTGGAAACGCCCGGCGTTATTAATCTGCCCGTTGACGAACAGAATATCGCGCAGCACGGCGAACAGGTTAGCCTGCAACGAACGGATAATCCGCCCGTCAACAAAGGCCTCTTCCGGTGGGTTTATCAGTTCCAGCTTTACGCCGCGTTCACGGCGTAACACGTTGATATCAAAACTTTCGTAGCGGGAAAGCAGCTCTTTGCTGTTGTCCGTCAGGCTCCCTGAGTTCAGCACAGCGAGCGAACAGTTACGAAACAGTTGGTACAAGTCGCTGCTGGCCGTGCGTTTAAGCATATCGACTTCCAGCTGCGACAGCATATCCATGGAGCCAAGCGGGCTAATATGTGTAATCAAGTGAACTCCTTACGGGACGAAAATTTTATATTCCCTCTTGATTACAATAGCCCTCGGCTTATGACGTTTAACAACCCGCGCGCGAAGTTTTACTGGCGCACCGAGGCGACCCGTTGCCGGAACGAAATCGGTATTGGTGCGCCATGGGTTGATATCCAGCCCGCCGCGACGCGTGTAACGCGCATAAACGCTCAGTTTTTCCGGCTGGCAGAACCGCTGAATGTCGGTAAAAATGCGCTCGACGCATTGTTCGTGGAATTCGTTGTGATGGCGGAATGAGACCAGATAGCGCAGCAGTTTTTCACGGTCGATCTTCGGCCCCCGATACTGGATCTGCACCGATCCCCAGTCTGGCTGGTGGGTGATCAAGCAGTTAGATTTCAACAGATGGCTGACCAGCGTCTCTTCCACCACTTTTCCACTGGCGGCATCGGTGAGTAACGCCGCATCAAAAGCGTAGTTATCGACATCAATATCCTGATCGTCGATGCAGGTGCCGTGAAAATGGGCGACAGGCTGGCCTTCAAGTTCATCAAGGCGATAGAGCGCAACGGTAACTGGCCCTGCGCGCAGGCGCTCAGATCGCGCTCCAGCGTGGCGCGCACATCGTCCCAACTGGCGAAACGCGTCTGGTTAAAGCTGTTGAGATAGAGTTTGAAGCTCTTTGATTCCACCAGTTCCAGGCTGGCGTAGTCCAGCTCCACGTGGCCTACGGCGACCTGCGGCAGGCCTTTAGCATTCAGCCGGAGAGTTCATACAGCGTCCAGATATCTGCACCGTGAAACGGCAGATTATTGGCCGTTAGCCCGAGTGGATCGCGGTTTAATGACCGGGGAACGCCCTGGAAGCAGCGTGGCGTCGTAGGTGTCGCGGTAAGAGGTGGTTTTGCCCAGCGTCAGGCCAGAGAGCGCCTGATGGTTATCATAAGAAGACATGTTTCATCGCCATTTTGCAGGTAGACTATGCCGCAAAGTGTATCCCCGGCTTATGTGAAGAGAGAAATCGGTGGAAAAGAAACGGCTCTGGCTCTGGAAGCCTTTACCCAACGTTATTGCGATGCATGGCATGCGCAACGCGGCAGTTGGCCTGAGAGTGAAGCGCTTTATGGCGTGCCTTCGCCGTGCATTATTTCTTCAACTGATAATAGCGTTTTCTGGCAGCCTAAACCGTTCCTGCCCGAACGAAATGTAAACCCCGTTGAACAGGCAATGGATATTGTGGTACAACCTGCGCTCCACGCGTTCTATACCACACAATTTGCCGGTGATATGACGGCGCGTTTTGCTTCTGAGACCCTGACCTTACTGCAAACCCTCGGAGTGAAGATGACTTCCGGCGTGTGCAGGAAAACCTGATTGGTCATCTGGTCACGCAGAGAAGATTGAAGCTTTCTCCTACACTTTTTATTGCCACGCTCGACAGTGAGCTGGATGTGATTTCGCTTTGCAACCTGAGCGGGGAAGTCATTAAAGAGACGCTGGGGACGCGTCAGCGGGTTGTTCTTTCGCCCAATCTTGCCGCTTTTCTGAACCATCTCGAACCCGTTGTGTAATCCACTATACTACTCTTGTTGTGAGAGATCTCTTACATGACCTGTAGGAGATCGCCTGTTCTAATTCCTTAACATCTTTACGACATTTCTAATAAAAGCATTATTAATTAATAAGTTAGTTATTAATTCTTGATGTTGCATGCTTTCATTCAAAAGATTATTTGCATTAAGTCTTCTTGTAAGACGAAACAGAATGGGTGATTCTATCTCTGTCGACACGGAGTCTGACAACGAAGCGTACATCAGGATGATGTTGCTTCATGGACACACCAGAGGGTGTTGCAAGGAAGGCTTCATGATGAAGCGAGAGGAAAACGCAGGAACGCGTTAAGGGACACCTCCGAGGACGGAGAACGTGAGCCGGTAGGGATGGTCGGCGGATCAGGGATGATCAAGGACACGCTTTAAGGACAAAGCTATGTCACATCGGGGTGGTGTGAGCATGATGCGATGTTTAAGGATGAACAGGTCAGGAGACCGCAGGAAAAGTTGTCACGGACGAGCAGGGAGCACAATAGGTAGCTGGATTGCTGCAAGAACGAACCGGGAGCACTGTTTTACAGTGCTCCCTTTTTATTTGCTCATCTCTTTGGTATCCTGCGCGCCAGTCTGTTCTATTTCGGGGGTTTTTATGACGCTTCATCTTCGCGTGCGTCAGCAGCTTGAGCTTCGAAGCCCTGCTGCGCGAACGCCAGCTTTGGCAAACTACGGTTCCGCAAGCCAGCGCTTTTGAAAGCACTCAACCTTTTGTATGGATACGCTCGAGCCATTCGAATGGCTGCAATGGTGTTGATCCCGCGTATGCACGCGCTGCTGGATAGCGGGCAGCCGCTTCCTCAGGCTTTCGCCGTTGCGCCCTATTACGAAATGGCGCTGGACGCGGCCCATCCTCACCGCGAGAGAGTGCTGTTGCATTTACAGCAGCTCGATGCACTGTTTACCGGCGACGGTAACTGATGCTGGAGATTATTTACCGGGATGAATGGCTGGTCGCGGTCAACAAGCCATCGGGTTGGTTGGTGCACCGTAGCTGGCTGGATCGCGACGAAAAGTCGTGGTGATGCAAACGGTGCGTGACCAAATCGGTCAGCACGTTTTCACCGCCCATCGTCTCGACAGGCCGACTTCCGGCGTTTTGCTGATGGGGTTATCCAGCGAAGCGGGTCGTCTGCTTGCACAGCAGTTTGAGCAACACCAGATCCAGAAGCGTTATCACGCAGTGGTGCGCGGCTGGTTAATGGAGGAAGCGTTGCTTGATTATCCATTGGTTGAAGAACTCGATAAAGTTGCGGATAAATTCGCCCGCACTGATAAAGGCCCGCAACCTGCGATGACGCATTATCGCGGGCTGGCGACCACCGAGATGCCCGTTGCCACCGGCAAATTCCCGACCACCCGCTATGGGCTGGTTGAACTGGAGCCGAAAACCGGCCGTAAACATCAGTTGCGTCGCCATTTAGCGCATCTGCGCCATCCGATTATTGGTGACAGCAAGCACGGGGATTTGCGGCAAAACCGCAGCGCAGCGGAACACTTCGGTTGCAACCGGTTAATGCTGCACGCCAGCCAGTTGACGCTAACGCATCCGTTTACTGGTGAAGCATTAACGCTGCGCGCCGGGCTGGATGATGTCTGGATGCGCGCATTGTCGCAGTTCGGCTGGCAAGGACTTCTCCCTGATAATGAAAGGGTTGAGTTCTCCGGTCTGAGCGGTCACGATGAGGAAAATCAGACATCACCCAAGGAGTGAAGAGCATGGCGGAGATCGGAATTTTGTTGGCACCATGTACGGTAATTCGCTGTTAGTGGCGGAAGAAGCGCAGGCGATCCTCACGGCGCACGGTCATAAAGCTACCGTGTTTGAAGATCCCGACGTCGCAGATTGGGACGGCAACAAAGATCGGTATGCGCTGGTGGTGACATCGACAACCGGGCAGGGGGGATTTACCGGACAGCATCGCGCCGCTCTTTCACTATCTGCGTGATACCGTAGGCTATCAGCCGGCACTACGTTACGGCGTGATTGCCCTCGGGCGACAGCACATATACCCATTCTGCGGCGGCGGTAAGCAGTTCGATGCGCTGTTGCAGGAGCAGGGCGCTCAGCGCATTGGCGACATGTTATTGATTGACGCCAGCGAAGATCCGGAACCGGAAAGCGTCTCCAACCCGTGGGTCGAACACTGGGCGACCCTCCTCCAGTAAGAATTTTCCCTCCCCCCTACAGGGAGGGGAAACCCCTTGAACCTGGTCTTGATGGTTCGCCGTGATGCAATCCGCATGACGATAGCGACCGCTCATTATGTTCCGACTGAATCGAGTAAGCTTCTGGCAATTGCCCTTAATGCCCGGCGAATTTGCAGGGATTAAAAGTGCATCTCCACGGGGGTCAAGCGACCTGTTTCACATTATTTAAAACCGCCCGGCTTTTGCCCTCTAGCGGCGGCTATTGGTTTTCATTTCCGTGAAGTACTCCCCACGCGCCACCGGGCTAATGCAATAAACCGCCGGGTGCAGGGTAACGAATGTTGTGTTGTTGCACGGTGAGTGTTGGTCAGGCGCTTTTTATACTTTTCTCGCCAGTTAAAAAAATGCAGTCCGCAGGGGATAGCGACCCGTGCAGGGAAACTGCAAAAAACACAACTACATCATCCTGTCTACCCCTACAGGTTGTGCCGTACAGGATGAATGTACATGAACATTTATGCTTCGGGAGTACAACCATGAGTACATTTAGCCAAAGTCGGCGAGCGGCGCTGAAAAGCGCACGAACGCACGCTACTGGATAGTGGTGATGCTGTTTATCGTCACATCCTTCAACTACGGCGACCGCGCCACGTTGTCGATTGCCGGTTCGGAGATGTCCAAAGCCATTGGTTTGGACCCGGTCGGAATGGGGTACGTCTTCTCTGCGTTTTCATGGGCCTATGTGATTGGTCAGATCCCGGGCGGCTGGTTGCTGGACCGCTTTGGCTCTAAACGCGTCTATTTCTGGTCTATCTTCACCGGTCGCTGTTTACCCTGTTACAGGGTTTCGTCGACGTCTTCAACGGCTTTGGCATCATCGTTGCGCTCTTCACCCTGCGCTTTATGGTGGGCCTCGGCGGAATCGCCTTCCTTCCACTGGTAACAGTCGCATCGTTGCGGCACCGGTTCCCGGCGCAGGAAAGGGGGCACGGCAGTGGCGATTTTTAACTCTGCGCAATACTTTGCCACCGTTATTTTCGCGCCGATCATGGGCTGGCTGACACATGAAGTGGGTTGGTCACACGTGTTCTTCTTTATGGGCGGTCTGGGCATTTTGATAAGCCTGCTGTGGCAGAAAATGATCCACGAGCCGAACCAACACCCAGTGGCGTGAACAAGAAAGAGCTGGAGTACATCGCTGAAGGCGGCGCACTGATCAATATGGATCAGAAAAGCAACAAAGAGAGTGTTCCGTTCTCTGAGAAATGGGGACAGATCAAACAGTTACTTTGTTCGCGCATGATGATCGGCGTGTATCTGGGTCAGTACTGCATTAATGCCCTGACATACTTCTTTATCACCCTCGTGGTTCCCGGTGTATCTGGTGCAGGCGCGGGGGATGTCGATTCTGAAAGCTGGCTTTATTGCATCGATTCCGGCGATTTGCGGTTTCACCGGCGGGGTACTTGGCGGGATCATTTCTGACTGGTTAATGCGCCGCTATGGCTCGCTGAACCTTGCCCGCAAAACGCCAATCGTACTGGGTATGCTGCTCTCGATGAGCATGGTGTTCTGTAACTACACTGATTCAGAAATGCTGATTATCGCCTTTATGTCGCTGGCGTTCTTCGGCAAGGGCATCGGTGCGCTGGGCTGGGCAGTGATGGCGGATACTGCGCCGAAAGAGATCAGCGGCCTGAGCGGCGGTCTGTTCAATATGTTCGGTAACATTTCCGGCATTGTTACGCCGATTGCGATTGGCTACATCGTGGGCACCACCGGTTCGTTCAATGGCGCGCTGATTTATGTTGGGATCCATGCGCTGGTGGCGGTACTGAGCTATCTGGTGCTGGTCGGTGATATCAAACGTATTGTACTGAAACCTGCGACAGGACGTTAATGATGAACACACAAGCAAGCCCCATTATCACAGAGATGAAAGTCATTCCCGTGGCCGGGCATGACAGCATGCTGATGAACATCGGCGGCGCGCATAACGCGTATTTTACCCGCAATATTGTGGTCCTCACCGATAACGCCGGTAACACCGGCGTCGGTGAAGCTTCCCCGGCGGCGAGGTTATCTATAAGACCACTGGTTGATGCCACGCCGATGGTGGTGGGGGCAGGAAGTGGCGCGACTGAACAAAGTGGTTCAGCGTGTGCATAAGGGCAACCAGTGCCGCTGACTTCGATACCTTCGGTAAAGGCGCGTGGACGTTTGAACTGCGTGTTAACGCTGTAGCGGCGCTGGAAGCTGCACTGCTCGACCTGTTGGGCAAGGCGCTGAATGTGCCGGTATGCGAACTGCTCGGTCCGGGAAAACAGCGTGATGCGGTAACGGTGCTGGGTTACCTGTTCTATATCGGCGATCGTACCAAAACCGATCTGCCGTACCTCGACGCCACGCCGGGCAGCCACGAGTGGTATCGACTGCGCCATCAGGAAGCGATGAACAGCGACGCGGTGGTGCGTCTGGCGGAAGCATCGCAGGATCGTTACGGCTTTAAAGATTTCAAACTGAAAGGCGGTGTGCTGCCGGGTGAGAAAGAGATCGACACCGTACGGGCGCTGGAAAAAACGGTTCCCGGATGCGCGTATCACCGTCGATCCCAACGGTGCACTGGCTGCTCGACGAAGCTATCAGCCTGTGTAAAGGTCTGAATGATGTGCTGACCTATGCAGAAGATCCATGCGGAGCAGAGCAGGGCTTCTCCGGGCGTGAAGTGATGGCGGAATTCCGCCGCGCCACCGGCTTGCCGGTTGCCACCAATATGATCGCCACCAACTGGCGTGAAATGGGGCATTCAGTGATGCTGAATGCGGTGGACATTCCGCTGGCCGATCCGCACTTCTGGACGCTCTCCGGCGCGGTGCGCGTGGCCCAGCTTTGCGACGACTGGGGGTTAACACGGGGTTGCCACTCCAACAACCATTTCGATATCTCTCTGGCGATGTTCACCCACGTTGGTGCCGCCGCGTCGGGTACGCCGACCGCCATCGACACGCACTGGATCTGGCAGGAGGGCGATGCCCGTCTGACGAAAGAACCGCTGCAAATCCGCCCGAGGGCAAAATCGCCGTACCGGATGCGCGCTCGGGTGTGGAAATCGACTGGCAGCAAATCGAGAAAGCGCACGCAGCATACAAAAAACTGCACGGCGGCGCGCGCGCAATGACGCTGGCCCAATGCAGTACCTCATCCACTGGCTGGACGTTTGACAAAAAACGCCCCGTTTTTGGACGTCATTGATAGACCAAAAGGATAAAAAATGAGCACACATACTTCTACTCCCGTTGTCTCCTCCATGCAGGTTATTCCGGTTGCCGGTCATGACAGCATGCTGATGAACCTGAGCGGCGCACACGCCCCGTTCTTCACCCGCAATATCGTGGTGATCAAAGACAACTCAGGACATACGGGCGTGGGTGAAATTCCCGGCGGCGAGAAAATCCGTAAAACGCTGGAAGACGCCATTCCACTGGTGGTCGGGAAAACGCTGGGTGAGTACAAAAACGTGCTCAATACCGTTCGCAGCACCTTTGCCGATCGCGATGCCGGTGGCCGTGGCCTGCAAACCTTTGACCTGCGCACCACCATCCACGTGGTGACCGGTATTGAAGCGGCGATGCTCGACCTGCTCGGGCAGCACCTTGGCGTGAACGTGGCCTCCCTGCTCGGCGAAGGTCAGCAGCGCAGCGAAGTGGAAATGCTCGGCTACCTGTTCTTCGTTGGCGACAGCAAAAAACGCCGCTGCCTTACCAGAGCCAGCCGGATGACAAATGCGACTGGTATCGCGTACGTCACGAAGTGGCGATGACCCCGGATCGTGTTGTGCGTCTGGCGGAAGCCGCCTACGAGAAATACGGTTTTAACGATTTCAAACTGAAAGGCGGCGTACTGGCCGGTATGGAAGAGGCGGAAGCGATTTCCGCGCTGGCGAAACGCTTCCCGCAGGCGCGTGTGACGCTGGATCCAAACGGCGCACCGGTCGCTGGATGAAGCCATTAAAATCGGTAAGCACCTGAAAGGCGTGTTGGCCTATGCGGAAGATCCGTGTGGCGCGGAGCAGGGCTTCTCCGGGCGTGAAGTGATGGCGGAATTCCGCCGCGCCACCAGTCTGCCGACCGCCACCAACATGATCGCCACCGACTGGCGTCAGATGGGGCACACCCTGTCGCTGCAATCTGTGGATATTCCACTGGCGGATCCGCATTTCTGGACCATGCAGGGGGTCTGTGCGCGTCGCCCAGATGTGCCACGAGTTCGGCCTGACCTCGGGGCTCTCACTCCAATAACCACTTCGATATTTCTCTGGCGATGTTTACCCATGTTGCCGCCGCTGCGCCGCAAAATCACCGCTATCGATACACACTGGATCTGGCAGGAAGGCAACCAGCGTCTGACCAAAGAGCCGTTTGAAATCAAAGGCGGCATGGTGCAGGTACCACAGGAACCGGGTCTGGGCGTTGAGCTGGATATGGACCGGTGATGAAAGCGAATGAGCTGTACCAGAAACACGGCCTCGGCGCGCGTGATGATGCCATGGGGATGCAGTACCTGATCCCGGACTGGAAGTTTGATAACAAACGTCCGTGCATGGTGCGTTAACGGGGGATCGCCAGTCCTTGCGGGGCTGGCATTTTCCTCAGGCTTCCGGGGTGTATGCTTGCGGCAGTGAATATGCGTAAGGATGGCTTATGAAAATTGTTATCGCACCTGACTCTTATAAAGAAAGTTTGAGTGCTCTGGATGTAGCGACCGCCATAGAGAGTGGCTTTCGCGAGATTTTTCCCTCAGCGGAATATGTAAAAATACCGGTTGCCGATGGCGGAGAAGGGACAGTTGAAGCCATGGTTGCCGCGACCGAAGGGCGCATCGTTAACGTGACGGTGAAGGGCCCACTTGGCGAGCAGGCTAACGGTTTTTATGGTCTTTCCGGCGATGAAAAATCTGCCTTTATTGAAATGGCGGCGGCCAGCGGGCTGGAAAAGGTGCCTCCGGCGAAACGCGATCCGTTGGTGACCACCTCCGGGGAACCGGCGAATTGATCCGCCACGCGCTGGATGCGGGCGTGAAACACATCATCATTGGCATTGGCGGTAGCGCCACGAATGACGGTGGTGCAGGGATGGTGCAGGCGCTGGGCGCAAAATTGCTTAACGGCCGAGGGCGAACAGATTGCTTTGGGCGGCGCGGCGCTGGAGACGCTGGAACGTATTGATATCAGCGAACTGGATAAACGCCCCGGCGGAGTGCCGTATCGAAGTGGCTTGCGACGTGACCAATCCACTCACCGGTAAAGAGGGCGCGTCGGCGGTATTTGGTCCCCAGAAAGGGCCACGCCTGAGATGATCACCCGGCTGGACGATGCGCTGGGGCGTTATGCGAAGATCATCGCCCGCGATCTGGATCTGGATGTCTTGAATCTGGCTGGCGGCGGCGCAGCCGGGGAATGGGCGCGGCGCTGTACGCGTTTTGCGGTGCGGAACTGCGCCACGGGATTGAGATCGTTACCGATGCGCTTGAGCTGGATAAGTACGTTGCGGATGCGGACCCTCGGTGATCACCGGGGGAAGGGCGGATAGACAGCCAGACCGTGCACGGCAAAGTACCGGTGGGGGTGGCGAAAGTCGCAAAACGTTACCGGATCCCCGGTCATTGGTATCGCCGGTAGCCTGACCGCCGATGTGGGTGTGGTGCACAGTCACGGTATTGATGCGGTTTTCAGCGTCATCTACCGGATCTGTTCGTTGGACGATGCGCTGGCCAATGCCAGAGAAAACGTGCGCATGACGGCGCGTAACGTGGCGGCGGTGCTGAAAGCGGGTCAGACATTGTAGCCTTTGTTTGCCGGAGGGCGCGAAAACGCCGATCCGGCAACCTCACTACCAATCAATCTGCGCGCCTCGCGCACCACATTGTCCATTTCATCCAGTAGTTCAAGAAACTCCGGCTCCAGCTCCTCGGCTGGTACGCCGCTGCGAAGCTGATGCTCAATAAGCTGACAGAGGTTTTTCAGGCGCGGAACGCCGCTATAACCGCAGCTGCCATGCAGTTTATGGATCCCTTCCGACAGCCCCTGAGGCGACTCTCCCACCAGTTGCTCTTCCACCTGATTGCGGATTTCCGGCAGAAACTCCACCAGCATTTGCAGCATCTCGCGCGCCAGATCGAGTTTTACCCGCCGCCCTCGGCGCAAGGCCAGCGGCCAGTCGAGCGTCACATCTGCATTGACCTCCGGTTCCGCATGGGGCGTCTCAGGCTCCGGCGGCGTTAACCAGTGCTGATGTCCGGGCCGGGTTTATAGCGCAACAGCAGGTTGTGCAGCTTGTCTTCTTCAATCGGTTTCGCCAGATAGTCGTTCATGCCGGCGCTCAGTAATTTCTCTTTCTGCCCCGCCATGGCATGCGCGGTTACGGCAATCACCGGCGTTTGCTGCTGGTGGGGTAACTGGCGGATCAGCTCACAGGCGCGGATGCCGTCCATATCCGGCATCTGGATATCCATCAGGATCAGATCGAATTGCAACTGTCTGGCGCGCTCAAGGGCTTGTATACCGCTGTCGCATAGCTCAACGTGCTGGACACGGTCCTCAAGCAGCGCGCCGATTAATTTCAGGTTTGCCGGGTTGTCATCTACCGCCATCACCGACATCGGCAGCTTGCTTTCGTCAGGTACAAAGGTCTGGGCTAAGCGTGTGGAACGGCAATATTCCGTGAGCGCAGGCAGCAGACGCGTGGGCGTCAATGGTTTCAGCAGACAAGCCGCTGCGCCATCCTGCTTGAGCTCTTCCGCGTTCACTTGCGCATGGCAAGGGAGCGCCAGCAAGAGATAATCCGTCATGGCCGCCGCCCGCGCGAGGCGGTCATGCTGCATACTCAGCGGTTCGCGAACGGTGACCGGAATCGCCATCAGCAAAATATCGTAATGATCCTGCGGCAATGCGGAGAAAGACGGACTGTAAATCACCTCCAGCGGCGTTTCGCTCAGTACATCCAGCGTACTTTGCGCTGCGGTGGCGTTGGGCTCAACATAGGCCAGCCGTTTGCCTGCCGGTGGCAGCCTGTTGCAGGCGCTTCGGTAATGGCATTCGGGTTGAGATCGAGATTGATATGGAACCAGAAGGTGGAGCCGCGGTTCGGCTGGCTGTGGAACGAAATATCGCCCCCATCTCATTAACCAGTTTCTGCGTGATCACCAGCCCCAGACCGGTACCGCCATGGCGACGGGAAATACTGGCGTCGGCCTGACGAAACGCCACCGGAACAAACGCGACTGGTCACGTTCCGGGATCCCGATGCCGGTATCGCGGATCTGCACCTCAACCTGCACTTTGTTATTGCTGATCGCGCGTTTCTCCACGACCACATCAATGTTGCCATTTTCGGTGAACTTGATGGCATTCCCTACCAGATTAGTGATGACCTGCTGTAAACGCAGCGGATCGCCAATCACGTTATCCGGCACATCGTTTTTGATATTCAGCGTCAGCTCCAGCCCTTTATCGTGGGCGGAGTGCGCCAGCAGGATCACCACCTCATCCAGCGTATTGCGCAGCGGGAAAGGGATGCTCTCAAGGATCAGTTTGCCCGCTTCCAGTTTGGAGAAGTCGAGCACGTCGTTGATGATGGCCAGCAGGTTGTTGGCCGAGCGCTCAATCGTGAGCAGGTGATCGCGTTGTGTCGGGTTCAGCTCCGACTTCAGCGTCAGGCGGGTAAAAGCCAATCACCCCATTCAGCGGTGTACGCAGCTCATGAGACATGTTGGCGAGGAACTCCGATTTGATGCGCGCGGCTTCCTGCGCGCGTTTTTTGGCCGAGTCCAGCTCAACGTTCTGGATCTCCATTTGCTCCAGCGTTTCTCGCAGGTCGGAGGTGGACTGATCAATATTGTGCTGCATCTCTTCGTGGTAGGCCGCCAGCGACATGGCCATCGAGTTGATGCCGTTTTTCAACATATCCAGTTCGCCGAGCATAAAGCCTTCGACACGGCTATCCAGCTGCCCGCGACGTATACGGTCTACGGTGTTCACCATATTACGGATCGGACTGGTGACATCGCGCATCAGACGCCAGCCGAAAATCAGTGCAATGCCGATACAGAACAAGATCATCAGGCTGGAGATAAAATCTCTTTGTACTGCTGTAAGCGCACGGATTTCAGATCCAGCTCCAGCGCGACATAACCGAGCATATTGCCGGTAATTTTATCTGCCGGAAGCGAGGTATTTCGCTGGCGCGTAGCCTTCAGAAAGGATTGGCGTGCGCAGTACCATCACATCGCCGCGGCGGGTCACGCTTAATTTGCGCGGGAAAGGTTGCCCCTCCGCCAGTTTCAGGTCGTCGCCATCGAGCTGGAAATTCGATGAAACAAACACATCGTTCTTGCCGTCATAAATGGAGATGGCCCGCACAATATCCGAATGACGGCGGTGCAGAACGCTAATAAGCTGACCAATAGCCTCTCTGTCCTGCAATGCCATACTGTATTCGCTGGAGACCGCCAGCGGTTCAATAATGCTGGCGCCGGCATCTTCCAGCTGACGCTGTAAGTCGTTGTAGCGGTGAACAACAAAAAAGATGCTGAGCAACACACCGATAAGTACGGTGGGGGCCGGGGATCAGAATCATCATGCGTGCGCGCAAGCTGTAGTTGGTCATGGAATTCCGTTATGGGAGAATAAGGCCATTAATCGGTAATGAGATATTTCCCGTGCAATGGCGCAATTCTACTCTGCAAAACGACGCGTGACGACTCGTCAAACACTAACGGTAACCGTAAACGACCTTGATCCCTTTGGGCAGGGGGGTTGCGCGCCATAATGGTAAGGCGTTGTTTGTTCCCGGACTTTTGCCTCGGCGAGACGGCAGAAATCGACCTGAAAGAGGACAAACGGCAATTTGCGCGCGGTGAGGTAAAACGCCGCCTGAACGACAGCCCGGAGCGTGTTGCGCCCGCATGCCCGCATTTTGGCGTTTGTGGGGGTGCCAGCAGCAGCATGCCAGCGTTGCACTGCAACAGCGCAGTAAAAGCGCTGCGTTGGCACGTTTGATGAAACACGATGTCGAAGAGGTGATTGCCGCTCAGCCGTGGGGGTATCGCCGACGCGCACGCTTAAGCCTGAGCTGGCAGCCAAAAACACAGCAACTGGCGATGGGCTTTCGTAAAGCCGGCGACAGCGACATCGTTGCAATCACGCGTTGCCCGGTGTTGGTGCACCGCCTTGAAGCATTGCTCACGCCGCTGCGTGAATGTCTGGCGCAATTGAAAGCGGTGCGTCATCTTGGGCATGTTGAACTGGTTGACGCAGACAACGGTCCGCTGATGGTTTTGCGCCATACCGGCCCGTTAGCGGCTGATGATAAAGAAAAACTGGAACAGTTTTCGCATTCTCATGACCGGCGCTGTATCTGGCGCCGCAAAGCGAGATACTGGAACATATCCGCGGAGATGTTCCCCGGTACAGCTCGGAAGGGCTACGCTTAACGTTCAGTCCGCGGGATTTTATCCGGGTGAACGACGGTGTGAACCAACAGATGGTCGCCCGTGCGCTGGCGTGGCTGGATGTGCAGCCAGACGATCGCGTACTGGATCTGTTCTGCGGAATGGGCAATTTCACGCTGCCGCTGGCGAAACGGGTGGGCAGCGTCGTTGGTGTAGAAGGTGTTGCCGGGCTGGTGGCGAAAGCGCAGCAAAACGCGCAACAGAATGGCTTGCACAATGTGACATTCTTTCATGAAAATCTGGAGGACGATGTCACAACGCAGCCGTGGGCCAGACAGGGTTTTGACAAAGTGTTGCTCGATCCGGCGCGCGCAGGTGCTGCAGGCGTGATGCAACATATTATAAAATTGTCGCCGCAGCGGGTGGTGTACGTTTCCTGTAATCCCGCCACCCTTGCCCGCGACAGTGAAGCGCTTTTACAGGCGGGTTACCAGATTCAGCAGTTGGCGATGCTGGACATGTTCCCGCACACAGGCCACACCGGAATCGATGGTGTTGTTTGTGAATCACAAATGATTAATTTCGGCTTGTCGAGTTCGACAGGCCCGGTCCCTGAAAGGAGAGGACAATGGTTGCGGTACGCAGTGCGCATTTGAACAAAGCGGGTGAATTCGATCCGGGAAAATGGATCGCGAGTCTGGGGATCACCAGTCAGCCGTCGTGTGAACGCTTAACCGAAACCTCGGGAATATTGTCTGCGCCAGACGCAAGGGCATCCCAATGCGGAAATACTGCTGTCGCGCGGTATCGAGATGGTTGAAATCCTCTCCATGCTGAGCATGGATACGGACACATTGCGTGCGGCGCTCCTGTTCCCGCTGGCA
Organism: Enterobacter sp. EA-1; assembly: GCA_002886105.1. Lineage (GTDB taxonomy): Bacteria > Pseudomonadota > Gammaproteobacteria > Enterobacterales > Enterobacteriaceae. Next base: position 4,135,052 of record CP025776.1, on the reverse strand, counting down.
GACGCCGAAGTGGTCAGCGAAGAGGTGTTGCGTGAAAGCGTGGGCGCTTCTGTCGTTAACCTGATTCACGGCGTACGTGATATGGCCGCCATCCGCCAGTTGAAAGCCACCCACACCGATTCTGTCTCCTCCGAACAGGTGGATAACGTCCGCCGTATGCTGCTGGCGATGGTGGATGATTTCCGCTGCGTGGTTATCAAGCTGGCTGAACGTATCGCGCACCTGCGCGAAGTGAAAGATGCGCCGGAAGATGAACGCGTACTGGCGGCCAAAGAGTGTACGAATATCTATGCGCCACTGGCGAACCGCCTCGGGATCGGGCAACTGGAAATGGGAGCTGGAAGATTACTGCTTTCGCTATTTGCACCCGGCGGAATACAAACGCATCGCCAAACTGCTGCACGAGCGGCGTATCGATCGTGAACACTATATTGACGAGTTCGTCGGCCATTTGCGTTCGGAGATGAAAACCGAAGGCGTTAAAGCTGAGGTGTATGGCCGTCCGAAGCACATTTACAGCATCTGGCGCAAAATGCAGAAGAAACACCTCGCCTTTGACGAGCTGTTTGATGTGCGCGCCGTGCGTATTGTCGCCGAACGCCTGCAGGATTGTTACGCGGCGTTAGGGATTGTCCACACCCATTACCGCCATTTGCCGGATGAGTTTGACGACTATGTCGCCAATCCGAAACCGAACGGCTATCAGTCGATCCATACCGTGGTGTTGGGGCCGGGCGGAAAAACGGTGGAGATCCAGATCCGTACCCGTCAGATGCATGAAGACGCTGAACTGGGCGTGGCGGCACACTGGAAGTACAAAGAGGGCACGGCGGTTGCAGGCAGCCCACGTTCCGCTCATGAAGACCGTATTGCCTCGGCTGCGTAAACTGATCGCCCCGGCAGGAAGAGATGGCCGATTCCGGCGAAATGCTCGACGAAGTGCGCAGCCAGTGTTCGACGATCGGGTGTATGTGTTTACACCGAAAGGGGATGTGGTGGACTTACCGGCAGGCTCCACGCCGCTGGACTTCGCTTATCATATTCACAGCGACGTGGGTCACCGCTGCATCGGCGCGAAAATTGGCGGGCGCATTGTGCCCTTTACGTACCAGTTGCAGATGGGGGATCAGATTGAAATCATCACTCAGAAGCAGCCGAACCCGAGCCGCGACTGGCTGAACCCGAACCTCGGCTATGTGACCACCAGCCGTGGGCGTTCGAAGATCCACGCCCGGGTTCCGTAAACAGGATCGCGACAAAAACATCCCCGGCCGGGCGGCAGATCCTTGACGATGAGCTGGCGCATCTGGGTATCAGTCTGAAAGAGGCGGAAAAACATCTGCTGCCGCGCTACAACTTTAACGAAATGGAAGAGTTGTTGGCGGCAATTGGCGGTGGGGATATCCGTCTTAACCAGATGGTGAATTTCCTGCAATCGCAGTTCAATAAACCGAGCGCTGCCGAGCAGGATGCCGCTGCACTGGAAGCAACTGCAGCAGAAAACCTATACGCCGCAAACCCGCAGTAAAGATAACGGCCGCGTGGTGGTGGAAGGTGTGGGTAATCTGATGCACCACATCGCACGGTGCTGCCAGCCGATCCCCGGGGGATGAGATCGTTGGTTTTATCACCCAGGGGCGCGGGATCTCGATTCACCGCGCCGACTGTGATCAGCTTGAAGAGCTACGCACGGTCGCGCCGGAGCGCATCGTGGAGGCTGTCTGGGGCGAAAGCTACTCGGCAGGCTACTCGCTGGTGGTGCGCGTTACCGCCAACGATCGCAGCGGCTTACTGCGCGATATCACCACCATCCTCGCCAACGAGAAGGTGAACGTGCTGGGGGGTTGCCAGCCGCAGCGACACCAAGCAGCAACTGGCCACCATCGACATGAATATCGAAATCTATAACCTGCAGGTACTGGGCCGCGTGCTGGGCAAACTTAACCAGTGCCGGATGTGATCGACGCCCGTCGTCTGCACGGCGGCTGATTTTCTCTTCACTCAAATCCTCTCCTGCGGGGGAGAGGAGCAACGTTATGATCAGGGATTTCTCATGACTCCAAATCGACCGTTTGCTCGGGATTATGCAACGCCTGCGCGACCCGGAAACCGGCTGCCCGTGGGACAAAGAACAAACCTTTGCCACCATCGCGCCGTACACGCTGGAAGAGACATATGAAGTGCTGGACGCCATTTCCCGCGAGGATTTTGACGATTTGCGCGGTGAACTGGGCGACCTGCTGTTCCGGTGTGGTGTTTTACGCGCAAATGGCGCAGGAAGAAGGGCGTTTTGATTTTAACGACATTTGCGCCGCTATCAGCGACAAACTGGAGCGCCGCCATCCGCATATCTTTGGCGATGCGCATGCGGAAACCAGTACGGAAGTGCTGACGCGCTGGGGAGCAAATCAAAAGCGAAGAGCGGGCGGAAAAGGCCCAACATTCGGCGCTGGATGATATTCCCCACAGCCTTCCGGCGTTGATGCGCGCGCATAAAATCCAGAAACGCTGCTCTACCGTCGGTTTTGACTGGACGACCCTCGGTCCGGTGCTCGACAAGGTCTACGAAGAGATTGATGAGGTGATGCACGAGGCGAAACAGGCCGTTGTGGACGAGGCGAAACTGGAAGAAGAAATGGGCGATTTGTTGTTCGCCACGGTCAATCTTTCCCGTCATCTTGGGGTAAAAGCCGAAACCGCGCTGCAAAAAGCCAACCTCAAGTTTGAGCGCCGTTTCCGTGAAGTTGAGCGTATTGTCCGCGAGCGCGGGCTGGAAATGACAGGTGTGGATCTGGGAAACAATGGAAAATGTCTGGCAGCAGGTAAAACGCCGAATATGATCTTTAACGGATTTGTTCCAGTAAGCGCTATTTGTGTGATTTTTTAAAATAACAAGCGCTTGATTTACGTCAAAAACATTTACCTGAAAGTGGCTATTTTCACACTCCTTATATTTGTTGAAACGCCTTGAGAATCGCCTCTTCGGGTCGCAGCAAGGCGGCAACTGAGCGAATCCCCGAGGCACAGAGAAAGACTCCGTGAATGGGGTAAGCGAAAGAAGCCAACGCAGATGCGGCCTGAAGAACGAAGGAGAGGGTTAATGAAAGTTTGTGGCACAAGCCATGATCGGGTATACTGCTTTCCCGTCCCCGGGTTATTCCATCGTCTTTTAAACCTAACTTCTCAGGTTCAGCATGACAACGAACTATATTTTTGTGACCGGCGGGGTCGTATCCTCTCTGGGTAAAGGCATTGCCGCAGCCTCCCCCGGCAGCCATTCTTGAAGCCCGTGGCCTCAACGTCACCATGATGAAACTCGATCCGTATATCAACGTCGATCCGGGTACAATGAGTCCAATCCAGCATGGCGAAGTGTTCGTTACCGAAGATGGCGCTGAAACCGATCTGGATTTGGGTCACTACGAGCGCTTCATCCGCACCAAGATGACCCGTCGTAACAACTTCACTACTGGCCGCATCTACTCCGAGGTTCTGCGTAAAGAACGTCGTGGCGACTATCTGGGCGCGACCGTACAGGTTATTCCGCATATCACCAATGCGATTAAAGAACGCATCATCGCAGGCGGTGAAGGCCATGACGTGGCGCTGGTGGAAATTGGCGGCACCGTTGGCGATATCGAATCTCTGCCGTTCCTCGAAGCCATTCGTCAGATGGCAGTAGAAGTGGGCCGTGAGCGCACGCTCTACATGCACCTGACGCTGGTGCCGTACATGGCGGCTTCCGGGGAAGTCAAAACCAAACCAACACAGCATTCTGTAAAAGAGCTGCTGTCTATCGGCATCCAGCCGGATATTCTGATTTGCCGTTCCGATCGCGCGGTTCCTGCTAACGAACGTGCGAAAATTGCTTTGTTCTGTAACGTTCCAGAAAAAGCTGTGATTTCTCTGAAAGACGTCGATTCCATTTATAAAATCCCGGGCCTGTTGGAAATCCCGAGGGGCTGGACGATTATATTTGTAAACGATTCAGCTTGAACTGTCCGGAAGCAAACCCGGCCGAATGGGAACAGGTGATCTACGAAGAAGCGAATCCGTCAGGGGAAGTCACCATCGGTATGGTCGGCAAGTATATTGAACTGCCGGATGCCTACAAATCGGTGATTGGAAGCACTGGAAACACGGTGGCCTGAAAAACCGCGTGACCGTCAACATCAAGCTGATTGATTCGCAGGATGTGGAAACGCGCGGTGTCGAAATTCTGAAAGGTCTGGATGCTATCCTCATTCCTCGGCGGCTTCGGCTACCGCGGTGTGGAAGGCAAGATCGCCACCGCACGCTATGCGCGTGAAAACCAGATTCCTTACATTTGCACCGGGTATGCAGGTGGCGTTGATTGAATTTGCTCGTAATGTGGTCGGGATGGAGAACGCCAACTCGACGGAATTTGTGCCAGACTGTAAGTACCCGGTTGTGGCGCTTATTACCGAATGGCGTGATGAAGACGGCAACGTCGAAGTCCGTTCGGAGAAGAGCGATCTCGGTGGCACCATGCGCCTCGGCGCACAGCAGTGCCAGCTTGACGATGGCAGCTGGTTCGCCAGCTGTACGGTGAGCCGACTATCGTCGAGCGTCATCGCCATCGTTACGAAGTCAACAACATGCTGTTGGAAACAAATTGAAGCTGCAGGTCTGCGCGTTGCGGGCCGTTCCGGTGATGATCAGTTGGTCGAGATCATCGAGGTGCCGAATCATCCGTGGTTCGTCGCTTGCCAGTTCCATCCGGAATTTACATCTCACGCCGCGTGATGGGCATCCGCTGTTTGCAGGCTTTGTGAAAGCCGCCAGCGAGTACCAGAAGCGTCAGGCGAAGTAAAAAAAGTTACAACAGCAACGCGTACCCCGAGGGTACGCGTTGTTTGTCTGGAGTTTTAGTTTAACTTGTACTGAGGAAAACCTAATGTCCAAAATCGTTAAAGTCATCGGTCGTGAAATCATCGACTCCCGTGGTAACCCGACTGTTGAAGCCGAAGTACACCTCGGAAGGTGGTTTCGTCTGCTGCTGCGCCGTCAGGTGCTTCCACGGGTTCCCGCGAAGCGCTGGAACTGCGTGATGGCGACAAATCCCGTTTCATGGGTAAAGGCGTACTGAAAGCGGTTGGCGCGGTTAACGGCCCGATTGCTCAGGCTATCCTTGGCAAAGACGCCAAAGATCAGGCTGGCATCGACAAGATCATGATCGACTGGACGGCACCGAAAACAAATCCAACTTCGGCGCAAACGCAATCACGGCTGTTTCTCTGGCTGCTGCTAAAGCTGCTGCTGCTTCTAAAGGCCTGCCGCTGTACGCACACACATCGCTGAACTGAACGGCACTCCGGGCAAATACTCCATGCCGGTTCCGATGATGAACATCATCAACGCAGGTGAGCACGCTGACAACAACGTCGACATTCAGGAATTTATGATTCCAGCCGGTTGGCGCGAAATCCCTGAAAGAAGCAGTACGTATGGGTTCAGAAGTGTTCCACAACCCGGCTAAAGTGCTGAAATCCAAAGGCATGAACACTGCTGTGGGTGACGAAGGCGGCTATGCGCCGAACTCCGGGTTCCAACGCAGAAGCGCTGGCTGTTATCGCTGAAGCGGTTAAAGCAGCAGGTTACGAGCTGGGTAAAGATATCACCGGCAATGGACTGCGCAGCGTCTGGAGTTCTACAAAGACGGTAAATACGTTCTGGCTGGCGAAGGCAACAAAGCGTTCACCTCTGAAGAGTTCACCCACTTCACCGGAAGATCTGACCAAACAGTATCCGATCGTCTCCATCGAAGATGGTCTGGACGAATCTGACTGGGCTGGCTTCGCATACCAGACTAAAGTGCTGGGCGACAAAATCCAGCTGGTTGGCGACGATCTGTTCGTAACCAACACCAAAATCCTGAAAGAAGGTATCGAGAAAGGCATCGTTAACTCCATTCTGATCAAATTCAACCAGATCGGTTCTCTGACCGAAACTCTGGCTGCAATCAAAATGGCGAAAGACGCAGGCTACACCGCTGTCATTTCTCACCGTTCTGGCGAAACTGAAGACGCAACCATCGCTGACTCGGCGGTAGGTACTGCGGCTGGCCAGATCAAAACCGGTTCTATGAGCCGTTCTGACCGCGTTGCTAAATACAACCAGCTGATTCGTATCGAAGAAGCGCTGGGCGAACAAGCTCCGTACAACGGTCGTAAAGAGATCAAAGGCCGGTGGCATAATCGCCTCAGCCTTTAAATGAAAAATGCCAGTCGATTGACTGGCATTTTTTTTGGCTTTTGACAGCGATTATTTGAAATCGACTTCCATCTGTTGCGGAATAGACAGACCGTGCGTCGTCTGTACACAGCGGGCGATATAATCGGTAAAGCGCGGCGGCTTCGGCATCCCCATGCTCAGCAGCTTATCATTGCTGAAACGCACGTTCAGACCGGCAAAAGCACCATACAGACGCATGGCTTTCAGCATCAGGCGTTCATTACACGGCCCGAAGATATTTTTTCAGTTCGCGGCGCATTTTCACTAAGGTTTCATAGCTCACGGGCGTACTTATCGCCAACCGGGGCTTTCTCCAGTGCTTTTGCCATCGCGCGGTCGATATCCGCAAAGCGCACACTGTTCTCTTCCCCTGCGGAAATGTGCACCACTTCGCCGTTAGCAATCTGGCCTTTAAGCAGCATCAGCAGCGCATCGGCGCAATAATCGACAGGGATAACATCGATGCGATCTTCCAGCGAGCAGATAAATTTTGCAGCATCAGCCCCATGCTAAACACCCAGAAAATGCTGGTGGAAGGCTGGCAACCATGGCTGGTGTGACCGACGACGATAGACGGCCGTGCAATGACCAGCGGCAACTGCGGGCACTCTGTACGCATCAGCTGTTCGATGGTGGACTTCGAGCGGGTATAGGTGACCAGTGTTCAGCATTCTCGCGAAATTCTGCGCTTTCCGGCACCAGGGAGTCGGGCTCCTGGCGTGCATGACATTGCCGTACCGACATGCAGAAAACGTTGTAATCCTGTGACCTGAGACATGCGGCGGGCAAAAGTCAGCGTGCCTTCGACATTCACTTTCCACACCAGTGGGTTATTACCGAATGAGGCGACCGCGGCGCAGTTCAGCACATGCGTGACCGACTCCAGTCGCGGATCGTCAAGAAATCCCTCCGGTTCGCCCAGATCGCCAAGCAGAACCTGCTCAGCGGTCAGTCGCTGCAATGTCTCTTCGCTGAGGTTAAATTTACGCATATTAGACTTAACGCGCTCAATACCGGCTGCGGCGTTATCCGCCCGAACCAGCAGTAGCAAATGCATTGCTTCATTGCCATTAAGGATTTTTTCTAATACTGCCCCGCCAAGAAACCCGGTCACGCCTGTTATCAATAATGTATTCACGAGTGCTATCTCATCATGGTCGATTTGGCGGATTTTAGGCACAGAAAGCTAAACGCTATATAAATAAGATGGCGGGGTTTGCGGGGGCTTCTTAAGCTTATTTTTAAGGAACGTACGAAAGGGGATTGAACTTGGACAGTGAAGCGAAGCGAAAAATTCATCAGAGGATAATGAAATAGTTATCTGGTTGATTTCATGCTGGTTATTTTTCCCGGAAAGGACCGGTATTTATCGGTGCGGATAATTCCAGATGTAAAATAAATAATGTTTGGTTACATCATTTCTGCCCCGATTGAATAACGCGTTGCAGGAAATGCCCTGCAACGTAATAGTCATTCACTTATCGTCACACCGCGTGTTTACCAATTGCCTGACGATCCACCGCCATCGCTTGAACCGCCGTCGCCACCGGAGCTGGAACTGTCACTGCTGCTATGGCTTGTGCTATCGCTACTGCTGTAATGCGTGCTGTCGGTACTGGTCCAGACTGTTGCGGCGCTGCTCAGGTGATTGCTTTGGCGGCTCTCGCGGTATTTCTGCCGCCCTGCGGCGCTCAGGCGCTGAGGATAAATGAACAGGACGCCGAGCACCATAATGAGAATGGCAACCGGAATCGAACCGCTGAACCAGACATAGGGCATCAGCCACGGTGACTGGTCACTGAAAAACAGCAGTATCAGCGTCAGCGGGCAGGCAACAACAAACAGTACCGCTAATAACCGAAGTCTGCCGGTTACCGTCAGGTAAATAATCACCAGCGCCAGCGCCAGCAGGCTCTTACACAGGAAAAATACGCAGAAATCTCCTGCCAAAACGTCGGCGGTTCCGCTTTGGTGGGGGCTGTGGCAAGTACGGTACTGATCCTCCACGCCCCTTGGTGGTTGCCAGCTCGCCGGACTTAAAGGGCGGAATGATATACTCATTGATGATTCTGCTCGCCAGCGCATCCGTCAGCATTCCTTCAAGCCCGCTGCCCACCTCGATCCGGACGTGTCGGTCCTGCCATGCCACCAGCAACAATACGCCGTCATTACGCTGGGCGTTGCCTAATCGCCAGTGGTTAAACACCTGATAAGCAAACTGCTCAATGGTATCGCTGCGCCGGTGCACCACCAATACGGCGGTTTGCGTGCCGGAACGCTCATTGAGTGTATTCACCGGCGGGTAAGCTCCGCACGTTCCCATGAGGTCAACAGTTCATCCGGATCGTTAACAAAGCCGTTCATCGGCGGAATTGGGGGAGGCCAGAGCCTGAGTGGCAAAGCCTGTCAGTACCAGCAACAGTGCCAGTATGCGCGCCATATGCATCATCCTTGCAGGGCAATAAGAGAGGAATTACCCCAGCATAATAGCGGCTATTCTTCCGCTATGACAATTTGCCATAACTGATAGTAATGCATTTCAGGGTGTTAAAGGCGATCATGGCGCGGGTGGCGCAAATGGCACATGATCGACGGGCGGTAATCTGCAATACTCTTTATACTTTCAGTAAGAGTGATGATGCAGTACCCGATTAATGAGATGTTCCAGGCGAGGGTTACTTTACCGGCGTTCCCGCTATTTTTGTTCGTTTACAGGGATGCCCGGTGGGTTGCGCCCGGTGCGATACCAAACACACCGATAAGCTTGCGGATCGGGAGGTGTCGCTGTTCAGCATCCTCGCGAAGACCAAAGAGAGCGACAAGTGGGGCGCGGCGAACAGTGAAGATCTGCTCGCCATTATTCAACGCCGGGGGCTGGACTGCGCGCCATGTGGTGATTACCGGCGGCGAGCCCTGCATTCACGATCTTCTCCCACTGACGGCAACGCTGGAGAAAAACGGTTTTAGCTGCCAGATAGAAACCAGCGGCACTCACGAAGTGCGCGCTTCGCACACCACCCACGGGTGACGGTTTCGCCGAAGGTCAATATGCGCGGCGGCTATGAAGTGTTGCAGCAGGCGCTGGAGCGCGCGGATGAGATCAAACACCCGGTAGGGCGTCTGCGCGACATTGAAGCGCTGGATGCGCTGCTGTCGCAGCTTGCTGATGATAAACACCGGGTGATTGCCCTGCAGCCCATCAGCCAGAAAGAGGATGCGACGCGGTTATGTATCGAAACCTGTATCGCCCGCAACTGGCGGCTGTCGATGCAGACGCACAAATATCTGAATATTGCCTGATACACAAACCCGCCAGCGGCGGGTTTGTTGTTTACGACGTGCGGATCACCTCGGTAGACGCACCCGGCGGTGCAGGTCTCTTTCACCATTACCGCGCTCAGCAGCGGCACGACGGGCTTCATCTGATCCCCAAATCCATTTCGCCAGTACTTCGCTGGTCGGGTTTTCCAGTCCCGGGATCTCATTCAGGTAGTAGTGATCGAGTCGGTCGTAGAGCGGTTTAAACGCCGCTTTCAGTTCCGCAAAGTCCATGATCCAGCCGGTATAAGGATCCACCTCGCCGGTGATCTCCGGGCGCACCATAAAAGAGTGGCCATGCAGACGACACTTATGCCTGCGGTACATGCGGCAGATGGTGAGCGGCTTCGAAGGTGAAATCTTTAAACAACGTGGTAGACATAATGCACTCTCTGGCTAAAAAAAACCGCCGCATGGTAGCGGAAATGACCTTTTTAGCATTAATTAAAATCACTAAAAGCGGTTAACATCGACAGAATAGAATGTAAAGTCTGTTTTCATTTATAAAATTCAATGAGTTGATTAACCTGTTTTAGTGTTAATAACTATAACCAAAACAGGTTAGTTCTTTTGGTTATTTGTTATTTCCAACCTTTCTTTAATTGTTATTATCCCCACCGTTAACCTTAGTTTCACTTCGGTTTTTCTACATTATAACCCCGCAGGATTTTGCGTTGCTGCCTACCCGGAGGCGTCGTGAAAAGCGAAGGGGATTTTGCTACTGGAACATAACGACGCATGACGACTCAGGTCCCACCTTCCGCGTTGCTCCCCGCTCAATCCGGAGCAACTGGCGCCTTCAGGCGGCCACCACTGATTTAACTCCCACCCAGCTTGCCACCTCGGGTTTCCGGCTATTTCTGGGGCGTGCTGAACCAGCAGCCGGCGCGGCGGCAACGGCTCCGGCGCCTGCTGTGGCGATCCCGGGCATCACGCTGATTTCCGCCTCGCAAACGGGCAACGCCCGTCGCGTCGCCGAAGCTGCGCGACGATCTAGCGGCAAAACTCAACGTCAATCTGGTCAACGCGGGCGACTACAAATTCAAACAGATCGCCAGTGAAAAACTGCTGGTGGTCGTGACCTCCACGCAAGGGAAGGCGAAGCGCCGGAAGAAGCGGTTGCGCTGCATAAATTCCTGTTCTCCAAAAAGCGCCGAAGCTGGAGGGCGCTGCGTTTGCGGTCTTGGCCTTGGCGATACCTCGTATGAGTTCTTCTGCCGTGCCGGGAAAGATTTCGACAGCAAGCTGGCGGAACTGGGTGCAGAACGCCTGCTGGATCGCGTCGATGCGGATGTGGAATACGGGGGCGGCGGCGGCCGAGTGGCGCCCGCGTGGTGGATGTACTGAAAGCCCGTGTACCGCAAGGCACGCCTGCTCAGGCGGTTGCGAGCGCAACTGGTGCTGTGAATGAGGTGTTCTCCAGCCCGTACAGCAAAGACGCGCCGCTTACCGCGAACCTGTCGGTAAACCAGAAAATCACCGGGCGCGGTTCTGAGAAAGATGTTCGCCATATCGAAATCGATCTGGGTGACTCAGGCTTGCGTTACCAGCCCCCGGCGATGCGCTGGGCGTGTGGTATCAAAACGATCCGGCGCTGGTGAAAGAGCTGGTTGAACTGCTGTGGCTGAAAGGCGACGAGCCGGTCACTGTCGACGGTAAATCGCTGCCGCTGGCAGAAGCGTTGCAGTGGCATTTCGAACTGACGGTCAACACCGCCAATATCGTGGAAAACTACGCCACGCTGACCCGCAGCGAGTCCCTGCTGCCGTTGGTGGGCGATAAAGCGCAATTGCAGCATTACGCTGCCACCACGCCGATTGTCGATATGGTGCGTTTCTCCCCTGCGCAACTGGATGCCGATGCGTTGATTGGCCTGCTGCGTCCGCTGACGCCGCGCCTCTATTCGATTGCCTCTTCGCAGGCGGAAGTCGAGAGCGAAGTGCATGTCACCGTTGGCGTGGCGCTATGACGTGGAAGGCCGCGCCCGTGCTGGCGGCGCGTCCAGCTTCCTTGCCGATCGCGTAGAAGAAGAGGGCGAAGTGCGGGTGTTTATCGAGCACAATGATAACTTCCGCCTGCCTGCAAACCCGGGAAACGCCGGTCATTATGATTGGCCCGGGTACCGGTATTGCGCCGTTCCGCGCGCCTTTATTCAGCAGCGCGCCGCCGATGAAGCGCCGAGGCAAAAACTGGCTGTTCTTCGGTAACCCGCACTTCACGGAGGATTTCCTCTACCGGGGTGGAGTGGCAGCGTTATGTGAAAGAGGGCGTGCTGAACCGTATCGATCTGGCACCGGTCCAGAGATCAAAAGAAAAAAGTCTACGTACAAGACAAACTGCGCGAACAGGGCGCGGAACTGTGGCGCTGGATTAATGACGGTGCGCACATTTATGTCTGCGGCGACGCCAATCGCATGGCGAAAGACGTTGAGCAGGCTTTACTGGACGTGATTGCCGAATTCGGTGCGATGGATGCCGAAGCGGCGGATGAATTCTTTAAGTGAGCTGCGCGTTGAGCGCCGTTATCAGCGAGATGTCTACTAATGAGCGAAAAACATCCCCGGCCCGCTGGTGGTCGAAGGAAAACTGGCGGATGCCGAGCGTCTTAAAGACGCAAGCAATTACCTGCGCGGCACCATTGCTGAAGATCTGAACGACGGTCTGACCGGTGGTTTTAACGGCGACAACTTTCTGCTGATCCGCTTTCACGGCATGTATCAGCAGGATGATCGCGATATTCGCGCCGAGCGCGCCGAGCAGAAACTGGAGCCGCGTCATGCCATGATGCTGCGCTGCCGTCTGCCGGGCGGCATCATTACGCCTAAGCAGTGGCTGTCGATCGATAAGTTCGCCGACGATAAAACCCTTTATGGCAGCATTCGTCTGACTAACCGCCAGACGTTCCAGTTTCACGGCATTCTGAAAAAGAACGTGAAACCGGCGCACCAGATGCTGCATGAAGTCGGTCTTGACGCGCTGGCGACCGCCAACGACGTGAACCGCAACGTGCTTTGCACCTCGAACCCGATTGAGTCGGAACTGCACGCCGAAGCTTACGAATGGGCGAAAAAACTCTCTGAGCACCTGCTGCCGCGCACCCGCGCGTATGCGGAAATCTGGCACGATGCCGAGAAAGTCGCGACCACGGACGAAGAGCCGATCCTCGGTAAAACCTATCTGCCGCGTAAATTTAAAACCACGGTGGTGATCCCGCCGCAGAACGATGTTGATCTGCACGCCAACGACATGAACTTTGTGGCGGTGGCGGAAAACGGCAAACTGGTGGGCTTCAACCTGCTGGTCGGCGGCGGTCTCTATTGAGCACGGCAATACAGAAATACGCCCGTACGGCGAGCGAATTCGGCTACCTGCCGCTGGAGCATACGCTGGCCGTCGCGGAAGCGGTGGTGACCACGCAGCGCGATTGGGGCAACCGCACCGATCGTAAAAACGCGAAAACCAAATACGCGCTGGAACGCGTGGGCGTCGACACCTTTAAAGCGGAAGTCGAGCGTCGCGCTGGCATTACATTGAACCGATCCGTCCGTATGAGTTTACCGGTCGTGGCGATCGTATTGGCTGGGTGAAGGGGATCGACAATAAATGGCACCTGACGCTGTTTATTGAAAATGGCCGTATTCTTGATTATCCCGGCCGTTCGCTGAAAACCGGTCTGCTGGAAATTGCTAAGATCCATAAAGGTGACTTCCGCTTAACCGCCAACCAGAACCTGATTGTGGCGGGCGTACCGGAGAGCCAGAAAGCGAAAATCGAGAAACTGGCCCGTGCGCACGGGTTAATGGACGCGGTCAAACCGCAGCGTGAAAACTCCATGGCCTGCGTGTCGTTCCCGACCTGTCCGCTGGCGATGGCGGAAGCCGAACGTTTCCTGCCCTCTTTCGTTGATAAAGTGGAAGCGGTGATGGAGAAACACGGCGTGGGCGATGACCACATTGCTGCGCGTGACCGGCTGCCCGAATGGCTGTGGCCGCGCGATGCTGGCGGAAATCGGCACTGGTCGGCAAAGCGCCGGTAGCTATAACCTGCATATTGGCGGTAACCGTATTGGTACGCGGATCCCGCGGATGTACCGTGAAAACATTACGGAAACGGACATTCTCAACGCGATTGATGAGCTGGTCGCGCGTTGGGCGAGTGAACGCAAAGAGGGTGAAGGCTTTGGCGATTTCACCGTCCGCGTCGGCATCATTCGTCCGGTGCTCGATCCCGCGCGGGATTTCTGGGAATAACGCAGCCTGTAAGCCTGATAAGCGTCGCGCTATCAGGCAACGAACACAGTGAGGAACGTATGTCCAAACTCGATCTTAATGCGCTGAACGCGCTGCCGAAAGTTGAGCGAGTGCTCCAGCTTGCCGAAACGAATGCGCAGCTCGAAACGCTGAGCGCTGAAGCGCGTGTCGTCTGGGCGCTGGAAAACCTGCCGGGCGAGTATGTGCTCATCAAGCTTCGGTATTCAGGCGGCGGTAAGCCTGCATCTGGTCAATCAAGTCTGTCCGGGCATCCCGGTGATCCTCACCGATACCGGCTATCTGTTCCCGGAAACGTACCAGTTTATCGACGAGCTGACGGACAAGCTCAAGCTCAACCTGAAAGTCTACCGCGCTGAGCAAAGCCCGGCCTCGGCAGGAAGCGCGCTACGGCAAACTGTGGGAGCAGGGCGTTGAAGGCATTGAGAAATACAATGACATCAACAAAGTCGAGCCGATGAATCGCGCGCTGGCGGAATTAAACGCGCAAACTGGTTTGCCGGGCTGCGCCGCGAGCAATCCGGCAGTCGCGCCAACCTGCCGGTATTAGGCATCCAGCGCGGCGTGTTTAAAGTGCTGCCGATTATCGACTGGGATAACCGCACGGTATACCAGTACCTGCAAAAACACGGGCTGGGCTACCATCCGCTGTGGGATCAGGGTTATCTCTCGGTCGGCGATACCCACACCACCCGTAAATGGGAACCGGGGATGGCGGAGGAAGAGACCCGCTTCTTCGGCCTGAAACGCGAATGCGGGCTGCACGAAGGTTAATGTATCTCCCCCCTCCCGTGAGGAGGGGCTTTCTCACCCCATCAAGCTCACATGCGCTGCCACAATGCGCCAGCCCCACGGGAATTTCACCCACGTTTGCATCTGTCTGCCCACGCGTTCGCTGTTCTCACGGGTAAATTCCGTACTGGCCACCGCCATATCCTCGCCAAAGGTGGTGATGGTGGTATTGCGCAGCAACCTGTCCAGCCCGGCGGAAGGGCGTGAATTTCGAAAATCACGAATGGCGGCAATGCCGTTTACAGATTCTCCGTCGCGCCATAACGCACGGTGCGCTCATCGTCCCAGAACAGCTCATCCAGTACGTCTACATCATTGCTTATCAGTGCCTGCTCGTAGCGGTAAAGGCCGCCGTCACTTCGTTGAGGATCGCCGGGCGATCGATATTGTCTCGGTTCATGCTGCGTCCTGTGGGTAAAGTATTCCGGCTTGTTCGAGCCGCCATGCTGCCTGTAAACAACGGGTTTCCTGCAGGGGCGCGCCAATAATCTGCACGCCAATCAGCCGCTACGGGTTTTACCGGTACGGTGACCACCGGCAGACCAAGGAAAGAGATCGGTTGTGTCAGCATACCCATACTCGCTTTCACCGGCAGATCCGCCCCGTTAATACGCATGGTTGGCGTACCAATCGGTGTTGCGCTACAGGGTGTTGCCGGCGCGAGCAGGTCAAGCTGTTCAAACAGCGGCAAGGTTTTATCGCGAAACCAGGGCGCGGAAACGCTGTGCACAGGTGTACCAGCCGACGGCGTCATGGCCCCGGCCAGCAGACGTTCGCGGGAGTTCGGTTCAAAGCGCGACGCTTCAGTGCGCAGTGCGGGAAGATAGTGATTTCCCCTTCCGCTGCCGACAACAAAAACGCCGCGGAACGCGCCAGTTCGGCTTCCGGTAATGTCACGGTGCGATCTGCGCTCAGCGCCACCGGGCAACGGCATTGACGGCCTGCCGTGCATCGTCATCGCACCAGCTTGAGAAGTAGCCATCCAGCACTGCGCAGCGTAACGCGTTGCCTGCGGCAAGGCCTCGGCAGGGCAATATCGGCGGCACGTGCGGACTGCCACCGATCGTCGTTATCGCGCCCCTGCAACGCATCATACACACGTGTCAGATCCTCCGTGCTGCGTGCCAGCGGGCCAATATGATCGAGGCTGGCGACAAACGGGTGGCTACCCGTGCGGGAGAGACGACCAAACGTGGGTTTCAGGCCATAAATACCGCACAGCGACGCCGGTACGCGAATCGATCCGTTGGTATCGGTGCCGAGGGCGAAATTGACCATACCCGCCGCCACAGCCGCAGCGGAACCACCTGACGATCCGCCCGCCACACGTTGCGGATCGCGCGGGTTGCGCGTTGCGCCATAGTGGCTGTTTTCCGTGGTGAAACCGTAAGCGTAGGCGTCCATATTCAGCGCCCCGGCAAGCGTCGCTCCGGCGCGGGTGAGCTGGCGTATGGCAAAGGCATCTGGGTGGCCGCCGGTTGGGTGCTGAACAGTTCGGCCCCGGCAAGGGTGGTGATCTCTGCGATATCAAACAGGTTTTTTACTGCATAAGGCACGCCTGCCAGTGCAGGCAGCGGTTCACCGCTGGGCGATGCGCACATCAATACGCGCCGCTTCCGCCCGTAAGCGAGAGGCGGTGATAGCGGTGAAGGCATTAAGCTGCGGGTTGTGCTGCTCAATGTGCGCCGGTGCGCTGCGCCAGCTCGCTGGCGCTAAAGGTTATTTTTTCCCGCAGGCCGCGTTGAATATCGCCAATCGATAAGCTCATAGGCGGTACTCCCCGGCGCCTTCACGGCGGTAAGGGGAAGGCCATTAACGGTTGCGCCATGGCGGCGATACGGGTGAGCTGCACTTCCAGTTCCGCGCGGCGGGCATCGTCCAGCGGCACCGCCAGCAGTTGCTCCATCAGCCGGATGTAGGTTGGCCAGTCAAAATCAGTGGTGTTCATCTTTGCTCCTTAAAAACCGGCTGCGCTGCCATTGCTGCGCGGATCGAAAGCCCTTCCAGCATGCCATTGGCATGGCGAAGGATCGCGCCAGCATGTCCGGTGGCTTCACTAAGCCGGGCAGCCACTCCACCTCATGCCCCATCTCGCGCAATGCGAGGAAGGTCTCTTCACTAAAACCGCCTTCCAGTTTCAGGCTTTCCGACGCCTGTCCCCGGGTGCGCCCCAGCAGCCAGCGCGGTGCGCAGACCGCCGCCTGTAACGGCATGCCCTGCATGACATGGCGGGTAAAAATGGCGGCCCTGGGTTTGCGGTTGACCGTCGCCGCCCATCGTGCCGTACACCATGGTGCGCCCGTCGTTGAGCCGCGCTGCTGCGGGGTTTAAGGTATGGAAGGGTTGCTTGCCCGGCATTAACGCCAGCAAATGTGACGGATCGAGGCTAAAGGCCGCACCGCGGTTTTGCAGCAGAACGCCGCTCTCCGGTAGCACCACGCCGCTGCCAAATTCATGGTAAATGCTCTGGATAAACGAGACCGCCAGACCGTTTTTGTCGATCACGCCCATCCACACCGTATCCCCCGGCCCTTTGCCCTCGGCCCCGGGCGCTGCGCGCTGTTCATCAATGCTGTCAGCCAGCAGCGCCAGCGGCGCTTGCTCGAGCAGGCTTTGTACCGGCAGCGTGACGTGGCGCGGGTCGGTGATGTAGCGGTCGCGCAGGCCGAAAGCTTTTTTGGTCGCTTCCACAATACGGTGGATGGTTTGCACGTCGTTTGCACGGGCCATGTCGAGATGATCGGTGATGCCGAGGATGGCCAGTGACACCAGTCCCTGCGTGGGCGGCGTCATATTAAACACCTCACCCTTGCTGTGGCGGAGTTTTAGCGGTACGCGGCGCTGAGCACGGTGATTGGCCACTGGGCGGTAATAGGAATACCCAGCGTTTGCATCTCATCGGCCATCAGTTGCGCGAGCCCCCCGCGATAAAAGCTGTCCAGCCCCCTCGGTGGCGAGTCGGGTCAGGGTGCGGGCCAGCGTTGGCTGGCAAAAACGGCTGCCTGCCTGCGGCGCTGCGCCTTGTGGCAAAAAGGTGTTGGCGAAACCGGGTACGTCCACCAGTTCCTGAAATTTACTTTGGCTGGCGCTGGCCTGCGACTGCGTGACCGGAATACCGTCCGCCGCGTAGCGAATGGCATCGGCCAGCAGGCGCGACAAGGGTAACGGCGCAGCACCCAGCGCGGCGGAAACCGCTAACGCTTCATCCCAGCCGCTGAGCGTGCCGGGTACGGTGAGGGCGGCAAGCGGGCCGCGATGAGGAATATGGGCATGTCCGGCATAAAACGCCTGAGTCGCCGTTGCCCGGCCGCGCTGGCGTCAATGGCGAGCGGTTCGCCTTCCGGCGGCACAATCAGCCAGAAGCCGTCGCCGCCAATGCCATTCATATGCGGGTAGGCCACCGCAATGGTCGCGGCGGCGGCAACCATCGCCTGAATGGCATCGCCGCCGTGGCGTAAAACCGACAGCGCCGACTCGCTGGCGAGATGGTGCAGGGTCACCGCCATGCCAGAGGGGCCATATTACTTTGCATCGTCACGCTTCCTTTAGTCTTCGGTAAGTGGAGAAGACTAAGCAAGAGCTGTTCCAGATTGACGGCAAGCGTTTCACTGTGTCAGCTTATCGTGAAACAAAAGTTGCAGGAGAGGCTATGCAGCAGCTGGATGAACGTCTGCGGGAGTGCTATGACCAGCTTTCCCCGCAGGAACAACGCGTTGCGTCATTTATCATCGATCATTTTGACGATCTGGTGAGCTATAACAGCGCAGAACTGGCGCGGCTCAGCGGGGTGTCGAAAGCCACCGTCAGTCGTCTGTTTAAACGGCTAGGTTACGATCGTTTTAAAGAGATGCGCGACGAGTTACGCACCTTGCGCCAGAGTGGAATGCCGCTGACGGAGAACCGTGATGCCGTGCAGGGCAATACGTTGCTGGCGCGTCATTACAAGCAGGAGATGGCAAACCTGACCCAATGGGTCAATGCGCTCGATGCCGGGCAATTTGCCGGGGTGATCGCCGCGCTTGGCGAGGCCCGGCGGATCGTGATCATTGGCCTGCGCAACAGTGCACCGGTGGCGCTGCATTTGCGTCAGCAACTGCTGCAAAGCCGGGGTCAGGTGATGGTGCTACCGCAGCCGGGGCAGACGCTGGCGGAAGAGTTGGTGGATATCACGCCTGCCGACATGGTGGTGGTGGTCGCGTTTCGCCGCCGTCCGCGCGTGGTGCGCCCGGTACTGGAGGCGCTCTATCAGCAGGGCGTACCGGTGCTGGCGATCAGCGAACCGCAGGCAACCAGTATCAAAGCGCTGTGCCGCTGGCATATCGGGCTACCGCTGGACAGCGTCTCGGCATTTGATAGCTACAGCTGCGCCATGAGTCTGGTGAATTTACTGGCGAACGCCTTGCTGCATACCACCCTGACCGCAGGGCGGCAGCGCATTCATCACATCGCATCGTTGTACACCGATCTGGATGAACTGGAACAACGGTAGTGCACTGTAATGGTGCTTTTGCACCACGGTGATGATGCATAACGGGGCGACTGGCGTCCCGTTTTTATGGCTTAATCGTGCTAAATACCCTGTTATTACAGGACTGGCTTCGTCTTTTGGTCTGTGGCACATTAGTTGCAGAAATATTATCAAAGAATCTTTCGTTTCATCATCTGTGCTGTCGCACATCAAAGGACGCGCCCATGTTCGATTTTCAGCAGTTCCCGCAAATAAACCCGCCTCAACGCTTGTTAATGGGGCCGGGGCCGATCAATGCCGATCCGCGTGTGCTGCGCGCCATGGCGAGTCAGTTAGTGGGGCAATACGATCCGGTGATGACCGGCTATATGAACGAGGTGATGGCGCTCTACCGCGAGGTTTTCCGCACGCAAAACCGCTGGACGATGCTGGTGGACGGTACCTCCCGCGCGCGGGTATTGAGGCGATCCTCGTGTCGGCCATTCGTCCGGGAGATAAAGTGCTGGTACCGGTGTTTGGTCGCTTTGGCCATTTGCTGTGTGAAATTGCCCGTCGCTGTCGTGCGGAAGTACACACCATCGAGGTTCCCCACGGGGTGAGGTCTTTACGCCGGAGCAGATCGAAGACGCGATCGTTCGGGTTAAGCCGCGCCTGTTGCTGACGGTGCATGGCGATACCTCCACCACCATGCTGCAACCGCTGGAGCACCTCGGTGAGATCTGCCGCCGTCACGGCGTGCTGTTTTATACTGACGCGACCGCCTCGCTGGGCGGTAACGCGCTGGAGAGCGATGTCACGGGGGCTGGATGCGGTCTCCGCCGGTTTGCAAAAATGCTGGGCGGCCCGTCCGGTAGCTCGCCGGTGACCCTAAGCCCGGCGATGGAAGCCGCGATCCGCGCGCGCGTAAATGCGTGGAGCAGGGGATCCGTACCGACGCGCATCAGGACGGCGCGGATGAGATGATCTACTCCAACTATTTCGATCTTGGCATGGTGATGGATTACTGGGGCCCCGGAACGTCTGAACCACCACACCGAGGCGACCAGCATGTTATTTGCCGCCCGCGAGTGCGCCCGCATTATGCTGGAGGAGGGCATGGATGCGCTGATCGCCCGCCATGAACTGCATGGTCGCGCGCTGCTGGCTGGCATCCAGGGGGATGGGGCTGGCGGTATTCGGCGATGTCACCCACAAGATGAATAACGTGCTGGGGGTGATTATTCCGCAGGAAGTGCATGGCGAAGAGGTGCGTAAACGGCTGCTGGATGATTTCCATATTGAGGATCGGGACGTCGTTTGGTCCGCTACAGGGCAAGATCTGGCGCATTGGCACCATGGGGTATAACGCGCGGAAAGATTGCGTCCTGCAAACCCTGACGGCGCTGGAAGCCGTGCTTAATCGTCTGGGGTTGCGTACCGTTCAGGGCGCGGGCATGCAGGCCGCGTGGGATATCTACGACGGAGCGAACGGATGATGACCGCAGAGGAGGCCGCCCGCGCCGCAGAGCGGGTAATGGCGCGCTGCGATGAACTCGCGTGTATCAGTGAAACGCCGGGGCTGTTAACCCGCGTCTATCTGTCGCCGGAACACCTGCGGGCCAACGCACTGGTCGCCACGTGGATGCAGCAGGCGGGGATGCGCACGGCAGGATGCGGTAGGCAATATTTGTGGGCGCTACGAAGCCGCCTCGGAAGGTGCTCCGGCGGTGCTGCTGGGGTCGCATCTTGATACCGTGCGCGATGCCGGGCGTTACGACGGCATGCTGGGCGTGTTGACCGCCATTGAAATTGTCGACGGGCTGCACCGGGCAAACGTGCGTGGAACCCGGGCGATTGAGATTGTGGGGTTTGCCGATGAAGAAGGCACCCGTTTTAATATCACGCTTCTTGGCAGCCGCGGTCTTACCGGAAGCTGGCCCGCTGAATGGCTGGCGTGTGAAGACGCACAGGGGATAAGCGTGGCGCAGGCGCTGGCGCACGCCGGTCTTGATGCGGCGCGTATTGGCGATGCGCAACGCACGGCGGCGGATTTCTCAGCCTATCTGGAGTTGCATATCGAGCAGGGGCCGGTGCTTGAGCAGGAAGATCTGGCGATTGGCGTCGTCACGGCCATTAACGGCGCTCGCCGTTTGCACTGCCGCTTTACCGGCGAAGCCGAAGCATGCTGGCACTGTACCGATGAGCCATCGCCGCGATGCGCTTGCCGCCGCAGCGGAATGGATGGTGTTGATTGAGCATGCCGCGCGGCAAGCGGGGTCCGGAGCTGGTTGCCACCGTGGGAACCTTGCAGTGTGAACCCGGCGCGGTCAATGTGATTCCCGGCGTGGTGTCGCTGACGCTGGATATTCGTAGCCCCGATGACCCGCAGCGTGAAACGTTGCTGAACCACTCTACTGGCGCAGGCCACGCGCATTGCAGAACAGCGCGGCGTGGATTTTAGCCACGATATTTTTATACCATTGCCGCCACACCGTGCGATGGCGCATTGCGCGACAAGCTGGCTGATGCGGTGCGAAACGTTCAGCGGCGTGTGCTGCTGTTACCCAGCGGGGCGGGTCATGACGCGATTGCCATTGCCGAACGCTGGCCGTCGGCCATGCTGTTTGTGCGTTGTGAAAAAGGCATTAGCCATCACCCGGCGGAAAACGTCATGGTGAGTGATGTGGCGCTGGCGCTTCGGGCGATGAGTCTGGCGGTGCGTGAATTGGTGCTGAAGCCGTAGCGCGCTGCGGCTTACCACAGCACAGCGTGGTGTTTTCCAGAATGCTGGAAAAGATGTCCATCACTTCTTCACGCCCCGGTAACGCGTCGCTCTGGCCGCTGTGGTGCTGACTCAGCCAGTAAAGCAGCATGCTCAGAATGCGCCGCGTTTTCAGGCCGGACAAGCCTGCCGCCGTCGCGATGCGCGGTGCTAAACGATTGGTTAGCTGTGGCAGAACGCCGGTCAGGCACTCCATTGAGCCATCCAGTAACCGGGCATAGTCCGCGCAAAATTCCCCGTGCGGGAGGCCCGCAGGTAGAGATAAAACAGCCCGGCTGGCGGCTGGTGCTTATTTTCCGTAAACCGGGCGACAGTGCGATGTTCAAGATGGTTGATGGTTTTATCCAGATCCTGATAGATGATGTCCTGATACATACTCTGCTCCCCTTATAACCCGTTGATTCTTTATCCACATTGTCGTCATGCCCGGCCTGAACATGTATCATGGATCGGGATATACTATGATAGATTGTGTTTATTTGTGCAAGGTTGTGTTAATTTGAGGGCTGAATGTGACTGACTACAATGCATTGCCTGAGCAGAGGCAAGCGCTGATCCATCAGATGCTGATCGACACGGGCCGGGTGATTGGCGTGGATGTTGCCCGTCAGTTAGGCGTGTCCGAACATACCATTCGCCGCGATTTACAAGAGCTGGCGCGAAAGGGAGCTGTGCAAAAAGTGTATGGCGGCGCCGTCAGTCAGCTCAAACAATCCGCCAGTTTCGAGACGCGGGTTGCACAGAATGTGGAAGAAAAGAGCAGGTTGCCCGCCGATGCGCGCAAATGATCAAGCCTGATAGCTGCATCTTTATTGATTCCGGCTCCACCTATCTCTTAATGGTGAACTTCATCCCGCATGAAATGGAGTTAACCATTGTGACCAACATCCCCCCAAATTGCCGCCGCGCTGAGCAGCCGCAAAAACGGCGAACTGATTATGCTGGGCGGGAAAGTGAACCCGCTGGTGGGGAGCGCATTGGGTTCAGAGACGGTGAATCAACTGCGCAATATGCTGTTTGATCAGGCATTTATCGGCGTCTGTGGGCTGGACCCTCAGGCCGGGCTTAGCGCGGCCTATTACGATGATGCCTGCTTCAAAAAGAGGTGTTTAACCAGAGCAATGAAGTGATTGCTGCCGTCACGGCCGACAAAATTTCGCAGGTGGCGCGCTACAAGGTCGCGGGTTGCGAGGAGGATCGACATTGTTGTCGCCAGTACACAGACTCCCACGCACACGTTCCGCCATACCAGCCTGCGGTTTGAGGTAGCAGAATAGCGTTGCTCGGTTGTGTTAAGTTGTGTTGATTGATTGTCATTTGTCTGCGGGCCTCCGGCCTGCCTTCATCAAACCCATCAGATCCCCCCCTCTCTGGCAAGCCCGATAAGCACAGCGCTATCGGGCACAATCCGCGGATGAGGATTAACGTCTTCCCCGGCTCACCGTCATCAACCCCGATCGGAGCATCGCCCCCTTTTTAGTGCATGGTTTGCACGCTAAGTGTGCGTTTTGCGTACAGCTAGTTTTGCGTGGCGGACACCCGTCATTGCAGGGTAAAAAATAAACATTATCAAATCAAAGCATTAACAAAAATTTCAAAATATGACCGAACCAATGCCGTATTGGTTCGGTAATTACTATTCATCGCGGGTGGTGCAAATGCGTTTTTATTTAACCATTTGTAATTTAATAAAAATAACACCAAACGTGGATGAACCAATATGGAAAGACCATCACGCTATCTGGCAAATTCCAGTACAGCGCTTGAACAACTTCGTGGGCTTATTCATCAACATGAGTCAACACCGGGGGACTCCTCTGCCCACAGAACGCGAACTGGCGGAAAGCTTTGGGCGTCGGGCGACGCGAAGTGCGCCGCGCGCTCGATGTACTGGAAGAAGAGGGGCGCATCTGGCGTAAACAGGGCAAAGGTACCTTTATTGGCCCCGCCGCGCCCGTCGCACCGGCTGCAATCCGGAGGGGCTGGTGCAACAAACCAATATGCTGGAAGTGATGGAAGCGCGTTTGCACATAGAACCGGGCCTCGCACGGTTGGCGGCGTTACGCGCCAGCAACGAGCACCGGCATTGATGCAACGCATGCTGGAACGCATCGATAACGTCAGTCCGGACGATCCGGATCTTAATGAGCTGTGGGACAGCGCTTTTTCACCGGGCCATCGCAGAAGCGGCGGGAAACCGCTTGATGCTCGGTCTTTTTGACACCACGGACGCGGTGCGCCGCGAACCCGGCTGGCACCATCTGCGGGAGCTGGCGCGCACTCCGGCAAAAGTGGATCGCTATAACGATCACCATCACCGGATTATGCACGCCATCCGGGAACGGCAGCCGCATGTTGCGGCGGCGGCGATGCGTGAACACCTGCTCGATCTGCAACATGCCCTGATGCAGGCCATTCATCTTGGGGACGATACGCCATGACGACCCTCCCGCATAAAGAGGCCGCGCCGGTATTGCGGCTGAATAACCTGAATGTGCAATTTAGCGGATCGCCCATCAGCGTGCTGGATGGCATTTCGCTGAGCGTAAACAGCGGTGAAACACTGGCGCTGGTGGGGGAATCCGGCTGCGGCAAAAGCATAACCTCGCTGGCGCTGATGGGGCTACTGCCCGGCAGTGCGCAGATTGTCAGCGGTGAGATGCACTTTCGCCAGCATGACCTGCGCCACCTCTCTGCGCGTGAGTATGCCAACCTGCGCGGCAATGAGCTGGCGATGATCTTTCAGGAGCCGATGACCTCCCTGAACCCGGCGTTCACCCTCGGCGATCAGCTTAGCGAAGCGGTGATGCGCCATCAGCACCTCTCGCACCGAGGGCGGCAATGGCGGTGGCGTTACAGATCCTTGAAAAAGTCCAAATTCCGGCGGCGGAAATGCGTCTGAAGGCGTACCCACACCAGCTTTCTGGCGGTATGCGCCAGCGCGTGATGATCGCCATGGCGCTGATTAATAAGCCGCGTCTGTTGATTGCCGATGAACCCACCACGGCGCTGGATGTGACCATTCAGGCGCAGATCCCGGCGCTGCTCAACACCCTGAAAGCCGAAACCGGCACGGCGGTGTTAATGATCACCCATGATCTTGGCGTGGTGGCGGAAGTTGCCCAGCAGGTGGCGGTAATGTACGCCGGGCAGGTGGTGGAGCAGGGTAGCGTGGAGGCGATTTTCGCCGATCCGCAGCACCCCTACACCATTGGGCTGATGGGATCGATTCCTTCGCTCGGCGCGCGCAAAGGGCAGCTCTCCACCATTCCCGGCGCGGTACCGCTGCCGGAAGCGATGCCGAAAGGGTGTCGTTTCGCCACGCGTTGCCCGTTTGCACAACCGCGCTGCCATCAGGAAAAACCTTCGCTACAGCCGCTGGGGCAGGGCCATCAGGTGGCCTGTTTCCGCGCCCCCCTTGAACAGCATATTGCGCCGGGAGAAACCGCATGAGCACACCGATCCTTGAAGCGCTCGATCTGAGCAAACGCTTTGCCGGGCCAACACGGTTGTTTGCGCCAAAGCGTTACGTCACCGCCGTCGATCGCATCTCGTTGCGTGTTTACCCCGGTGAAACCGTGGCGATTGTCGGCGAATCCGGCTCCGGTAAATCTACCCTTGGCCGCCTGCTGCTGCGTTTGCTGAGCGCTTCTGAAGGCCGCGTTTATTACGGGGGCGAGGAGATCACCCACGCCAGCGGCTCGCGCCTGAATCAGTTGCGTCGTGAACTGCAAATTATCTTTCAGGATCCCTTTGCCTCGCTGAACCCCAGAATGACCGTGGAGCAGATTGTGGGTGAGCCGCTGTGGTTGCACCAAAAATGGGCAAAGCGGATCGCCGCGCGGGTCGCTGAATTGCTCAGCACCGTGGGGTTGCCAGCGGCTGGGCGCGGCGCTACCCGCACGAGTTCTCTGGCGGACAGCGCCAGCGTATTGCATTGCCCGTGCGCTGGCGTCCGGGCCGAAGCTGCTGCTCGGTGATGAACCGGTTTCCGCGCTGGATGTCTCTGTACAGGCGCAGGTGGTGAACCTGTTAGAAGATCTCAAACAGCAGCTTGGGCTGACGCTGATCATTGTGGCGCACGGTCTGGCGGTGATCCGCCATATGAGCGATCGCGTGGCGGTGATGTATCTCGGGCAAATTGTCGAGATGGCCCGCGTCGATGAGATTTTCGATGCGCCCTTGCACCCCCTACACGGGCATTGATTGCTTCTGCACCGCAGACGCAGCCAGTCTTGCTCGGCAAACGCCGCTGCTGCAAGGCGATTTACCCAACCCGGCCAGCCCGCCGCAGGGCTGCCGTTTTCATACCCGTTGTCCTTATGTCACCGAAGAGTGTCGTCAACGCGAGCCCATTACTCAGGTGCTCGACGGCGGTCGTCAGGTCTCCTGCCATCGCTGGCAAGAGATCAACCGCGATCGCAGTGTGATTCATATCGCTCCGCCCTCCGCCGCGTTCCTGCGCCGTCGCGCACTGTTTGAACAGGCGGCCTCTACACCTCTCCTTAAAGGAATATATTAATGATTGTGCGAAATTCTCTTTTGACCGTTCTGGGAAGCGTCATGTTGCTGGGCGCGGCACTGCCTGCGCAGGCTGAAAATGTGCTGCGCATTGGGCTGGGAGCCGATCCGGATATGCTCGATCCTCATCTGGCGCGCACCTACTATGGCCGCTTTGTGTTTGCGTCGCTGTGCGACCGGCTGGTGGATGTTGATGAAAACTTGCAAGTGGTGCCGGGGCTGGCAAAAGACTGGTCATGGAGTGAAGACGGCAAGACCCTGACCATGAATTTGCGCGAAGGCGTGACCTTCCACGATGGCGAAAAGTTTGACGCTGCGGCGGCAAAATTCAGCCACTGGATCGCGCGCTGACGCTGCCGGGTTCGCTGCGCAAAAGCGAAATCTCCTCTATTGAATCCGTTGAAGTGAGCGGGCCGCTGCAAATCACCCTGCATCTGAAAACGCCGGACTCCGCGCTGTTAATGCAGCTTACCGATCGCGCCGGGGCGATGCTGGCGCCGGAAGCGGCGAAAAAGCCGAACTTCGCCGCGCACCCGGTGTGCTCCGGGCCGTACAAGTTTGACAGCCGCGTATCGCAGGATCGCATTGTCCTGTCGCGCTTTGAGAATTACTGGAACAAAAGCGCCTATCACTTCGACAAAGTTATCTACCTGCCGATCCGGATGCCTCCGTGCGGCTGGCAAACCTGCGCGCCGGCGATCTGGATCTGACGGAA
The DNA here is from genome assembly GCA_002886105.1 of Enterobacter sp. EA-1. GTDB lineage: Bacteria > Pseudomonadota > Gammaproteobacteria > Enterobacterales > Enterobacteriaceae. The sequence goes on along the minus strand of CP025776.1, from coordinate 4,107,954 downwards.
GGCATTGCCGCCAGTGATGTGAAAACCGTGCAGAACGACAGCAAGCTGCAACTGGCGAAAGTGACCGGGCTGGGTTACGGGCATCACCTTTAACATCAACAATGGCAAGGTTGCGGCTAACGATCCGTTTAAAGATGCCCGCGTGCGTGAAGCCTTCTCGCAGGCCATTGACCGCGAGGCGCTGAATCAGGTGGTGTTTGAAGGGCTGTATGCACCGGCAAACCAGGGCGTTTTCCCCTGTCAGCCCGTACCACGTGAAGCTGGCAGTGCCGCCGCGCGATGTGGAAAAAGCCAAAGCGCTGCTGAAAGCTGCGGGGGTTACCACACCGTTGACGGTCTCAATGCTGGTGCCGAACAACCCTATCTCGCAGCAGGTCGGCCGGTGTTGCAGGCCATGACCGCCGAAGCCGGTTTTAACGTCAACCTGCAAATGACCGAGTTCGCCACGCTGCTGGACAGGCAGCAAACCGGCGATTTCCAGCTCAGCTTCTCCGGCTGGTCGGGACGCCCGGATCCGGATGGCAGCATCTTTGGTTTTATTCACAGCAAAGGCACGCTTAACGATGGCCGCTACAGCAATGCGCAGGTTGACGAGTGGCTGACGCAGGCGCGTTTGCATAACGATCCGGCGATTCGTCAGGGCTTGTATGAAAACGTGGTGAAACAACTGCAAACCGACATGCCGATTGCCTATCTCTACTTTGAGCCGCGTCTGTTTGGCCTTAACAAAAGCGTGCAGGGCTTTAAACCCTATCCGGACGGCATTGTGCGTCTGGCGGGGCTGACGCTGGCGAAGTAACAGGGGTTGAGGAGTTACCATGCTGGAACTGATTTGCAAACGCCTGCTGCTCGCCATTCCGACGCTGCTGCTGGTCAGTATGATGGTTTTCGGGCTGCAAAAACTGCTGCCCGGCGATCCGCTGACCGCCATGCTCGGCGAGGAGCGCAACCCGGCGGTGATCGCGCAGTTGCGTGCAGAGCTAAACCCTGGATGCGCCGATCCCGGTGCAGTATTTCAACTGGTTGACCCGCGCGCTACAAGGCGATCTTGGCGTTTCGTTACGCACGCAGGAACCGGTGACGCACCTGATTGCCACCAAGTTGCCAGTGACGCTGGAAATGTCGCTGCTGGCGATGATCATCGCGCTGGTGTTCGGTATCAGCATGGGCATCCCGGCGGCCGTCAACCGTCATAGCTGGATTGATCACGGTGCGAACTTTGTGGCGATTTCCGGGATTTCGGTGCCGCACTTCTGGCTGGGGATTCTGTTGATCCTGATTTTTTCCGTCAACTTACAGTGGCTACCCGCGTCCGGTTTTGTGCCGTTTAGCGAAGATCCGTTACAGAACCTGCGCACGCTACTGCTGCCTGCGCTGGTGCTGGGCACCGGGCTGGCGGCAACGCTGATGCGTCATACGCGCGCATCCATGATTGCCGTGCTGAAAGCGGATTATATCCGTACGGCGCGCGCCAAAGGGCTGTTGCCAAAAGCGGTGATCATGAAGCACGCGTTTCGTAATGCGCTGGTGCCGGTTATCACCCTGACGACGCTGCTGTTTGGCGAATTGCTGGGCGGTGCGGTGCTGACGGAGCAGGTGTTCACCATTCCCGGCTTTGGCAAGATGATTGTCGATTCGGTGTTTAACCGCGACTACGCGGTGGTACAGGGTGTGGTGCTGGTGGTAGCTATCGGCTTCTTGCTGCTTAACCTGCTGGCCGATGTGTTGTATGTGCTGATTAACCCGAAAATGCGGAGCGAATAATGGCCGAACTGACCACCAACCGTGTCGCGGCTTCGCTGCCGCACGCGGAAAACCGGGTATTGAAGGCCTTTCTTGCCAACAGGAGCGCCGTCATTGGTGCGGTGATCGTCGGCGTATTTGTGTTGATCGCGCTGCTGGCTCCGTGGATCGCGCCGTTTGATCCGGTAAAGGCGAATTTCGGCCGTGCGTAAACCGCCTTCTGAGCTGTACTGGTTTGGTACGGATGAGCTGGGGGCGCGACATTTTATCGCGCATGATTTGGGGGGCGCGTACCTCGCTGTTAGCAGGCTGTGTCTCGGTGGTGATCGCCGTGGTGATTGGCGTGCCGCTGGGGCTATTGGCGGGCTACTTTCAGGGCATTTGGGATGGGGTGATCTCGCGTGTGATTGAGGCGCTGCTGGCCTGTCCGTTTCTGATTATGGCCATTGCCCTCGGTGCGTTTCTTGGCCCCAGCCTGACGAACGCCATGATTGCGATAGGGTTGTCGGCGATGCCTATTTTTGCCCGCCTGACGCGGGGACAGGTGATCGCCATTCGCAATGAAGAGTACATCGACGGCGCACGCGCGATTGGTCTGCCGGACCGCTGGATAATCGTGCGTTATGTGCTGCCAAATGTGATGTCGCCGATCCTTGTTCAGGCCACGCTGGCGATTGCGTCGGCGATCATCACGGAAGCCAGCCTCTCTTTCCTTGGCCTTGGACAACAGCCGCCGGATCCCTCCGGGGGGCGATGCTCAATACCGCCAAAGGTTTTCTGGAACAAGCGCCGTGGATGTCCATTTTCCCCGGTGTGGCGATTTTTCTGACCGTGCAGGGATTTAATTTACTCGGCGATGGGCTGCGCGACGCGCGCTCGATCCGCGCCACGACTAAGGAGTTTCGATGACCAAAGCGATAGATTTTAACGTCGGTTATGCCTCACAGCGCGCCGATGATGGGGCGTAATGCGGTGGCGACCTCCCAGCCGCTGGCGGCGCAGGCGGGAATGCGTATGCTGATGCTCGGCGGTAATGCCGTGGATGCGGCGATCGCTACGGCAATGGCGCTGACGGTGGTGGAACCGACCGGCTGCGGTATTGGCAGTGATGCGTTCGCCATTGTCTGGGATGGGAATACGCTGCACGGTCTGAACGCCTCCGGGCGCTCCCCGGCAAGCTGGCATGCGGATATGTTCGCGGGTAAAAACGCGGTGCCGGAACTGGGCTGGGACGCGGTAACCGTGCACCGGCGCGGTATCCGGTTGGGTGGCGCTGGCGGAGCGTTTCGGTTCGCTGCCGTTAACCACGCTGGCGCAGCCTGCGATTGAGTATGCCCGTAACGGTTTTCCGGTGTCACCGCTGATTGGCCATCTGTGGCAGCGCGGTTACCGCAAGCTGAAGGATCAGCCCGGTTTCAGCGCCTGTTTTGCACCGCAAGGGCGTGCGCCTGCTATTGGCGAAATCTTCCGTAACCCGGCGCAGGCCCGTTCGCTGGAGCTGATCGCTCAGACCAACGGTGAGGCGTTCTATCGCGGGGAGCTGGCGCAGAAGATCGCCGCGTTTGCCAGAGCGCATGGCGCGCACCTGAGCGAAGCGGATCTGGCGAACCACAAAGCGGATTGGGTAACGCTGCTGTCGCGTGAGTTTGCCGGTGGTTCGGTGCATGAGTTGCCGCCCAACGGGCAGGGGGATTGCGACACTGATTGCGTTGGGCATTCTTGAGCAGTGTGATATTGGTCGTCATCACCCGGACTCCGGTACAGTCGCTGCACCTGTCGATTGAAGCGATGAAACTGGCGCTGGCGGATCTCGATCGCTATGTCGCCGATGAAGATCATCTGGAATTTGCGGCGGAACGGTTGCTCAGCAACGATTACCTGAAGTCGCGCGCGGCGTTGATCAATCCGGATAAGGCCTCGGATTTTGTCTACGGTGAACCGACGCAAAGCGGGACTGTTTACCTCTCCACCGCCGATGCCAGCGGCATGATGGTGTCGTTTATTCAGTCTAACTATATGGGGTTTGGATCTGGCGTGGTGGTGCCGGATACTGGCATCAGTTTGCAAAACCGCGGCTGCGGCTTTGTGCTTGATCCCAAACATCCGAATGCGCTGGCGGGCGGTAAACGACCGCTTCATACCATCATTCCCGGCTTTGCGCTGGGCGCAGACGGCAAGCCGTTGATGTCGTTTGGCGTTATGGGCCGATGCAGGCGCAGGGGCATATGCAAATGGCGCTGCGTATTATGCTGCACGGGCAGAACCCACAGGCGGCCATTGATGCGCCGCGCTGGCGCGTGGTGCAGGGCCGGGAAGTCTCCGTTGAGGCGACGTTCGACCGCAATGTGATTGCGGCGCTGCGTGAGCGCGGGCACCAGATTACGGTGGAAGATCCGCTGGCGGGCTATAACTTTGGCGGTGCGCAGGTGGTTTATCGGATGGCGGAAGGCCACTACGTGGCGGCAACCGAAAGCCGGAAGGATGGTCAGGCACTGGTGAGCTGATGCCCTGATTTTCCCCCTCTCCCGTGAGGGGGAGAGGGGATTGCACGATGCAGGGTTAACCCAGCGTAAACGGGTCTGCATCCTGCCGCGTGGGGAACTTCTCGCGATACTCCTGCAACGCGCTTAATGACAGCTCGGCGTCAATGCGCGTGGCCCCGTGCGGTTCAGCGGTGGCGATGATTTCGCCCTGCGGGCTGATAACCCGGCTGTCGCCGCGGTAGTGGTGACCATTGCCGTCGGTGCCGACGCGGTTGCAACCTGCCACCCGAGGGCAAGGTTTTCAATGGCGCGGGCCACCAGCAGAGATTGCCAGTGCAGCGAGCGCGGCGCTGGCCACATACAGCAGCAGGTCGTAATCATTGCGGTTGCGCGACCACACCGGGAAACGCAGGTCATAACAGACCAGCGGCAGAATGCGCCAGCCGCGCCACTCAAACACCACCCGCTCGTTACCCGCTTCGTAATGATGATGTTCATCGGCCATGCGGAACAGATGGCGTTTATCGTAGACATGCACGTTGCCGCCCGGCTCGACCAGTAAAAGCGGTTTACCGGCCCGCGATCGGTTTGCAGCGCGGCGCTCCCGGCGACCAGCGCATTAGTCTGGCGGGCTTTCTCATGCATCCACGCCACCACTTCGTCCTGCGGTAGAGACTGTTTTGCGGCTTCCATCGCAAAGCCGGTGGTAAACATTTCTGGCAGTACAACCCGAGGGTCACGCCCGGTGACGTCTTCAAGCTGGATGTCGAAATGGCGCAGGTTGGCTGGCCCATCCATCCAGACTAACGGTTGTTGTAACAGTGTAATTTTTAAACCCGGGCACAGTGTCGACTCCCCCGTAAGACAGCATTTTCACACTGTAGCATGAGGCGTGATAAAAAAACCCGCGAAATGCGGGTTCAGGCATGAGAGGAAAAAGGGGCGTTTCGCGCCCCTTTGGGTCAGGCGGCTTCTATCTTACGCACCTTTTCCGGCGTAGCGACCACCGGTTGAGTGGCCAGTGCGTCGGGCTCCGAAATCATCGACGTTAATGCTGCGCAGACGGCTGGCCTCGGCTTTGATAAGCAGCGCGGCTTCCTCCTGATTGATAAGCCCTGCGCTCAGTGCCTGCTGAGCCAGCTCATCCAGACGTGTGAATGGCAGGTTTTTGCCCAGCTCTTTACACACGCGCTGATGGATAGGATCCGCGGCCATAACATCCAGCAGCGCTTCTTCCAGCAGGCCCACCGGGTTGTGCTCGCTTGCTGTCAGATACTGACCACGACCGATGCGTGAGCGGGTGGCGCTCGGGGTTTGCAGGATCTTCGCCACTTTGTGGTCCAGTTTGTCTGACGGCGCGCGGTAGTGGCGTCCGGTCGGGAAGATAACCGGGCTCAACGCACCAGCGACAAAGCGATTCGGGAAGTTTTCCAGCAGGTCGCTGATGGCCTGTTCCGCCTGATACAGCGCGTCCTGCACGCCCCAGTGCACCAGCGGCAGATCCGCTTCCTGACGGCCTTCGTCGTCATAGCGTTTCAGTACCGCCGAGGCAAGGAAGAGCTGGCTTAAAATATCCCCCAGACGTGCGGAGATGCGTTCGCGACGTTTCAGGCTGCCGCCCAGCACGGCCATGGAGACATCTGACAGCAGCGCGAGGTTGGCGCTCAGGCGGTTCAGATGCTGGTAATAGCGTTTTGTGACGTCGCGGGTCGGCGTGGCGCTGGTTAAGCCGCGCGTCAGGCCAAGCCAGAAACTGCGCATTTTGTTGCTGCCAACATGGCCGATATGTTTGAACAGCAGTCTGTCGAAGGCGTCCACATCGTTATTCTGCGCGGCGGCCATCTCTTCCAGCACATACGGATGGCAACGAATCGCGCCCTGACCAAAAGATCATCATGGTGCGGGTCAGAATGTTGGCCCCTTCCACGGTGATGGCGATCGGTGCGCCCTCAGGTAAGCACGGGCGAGGAAGTTGCTTTCGCCGAGCATAATGCCTTTACCGCCTGCGATATCCATCGCATCGATGATTGACTGCTGACCACGATGGGTACAGTGATATTTAACAATCGCCGACAGCACCGCCGGTTTTTCACCGAGCATAATGCCGTACGTGATCAGCGACGCCGCTGCATCCATTACGTAGGCGTTGCCGCCAATGCGTGCTAACGGTTCTTCAATCCCTTCCATTTTACCGATGGAGACTTTGAACTGACGGCGAATGTGGGCGTAAGCGCCAATCCCCAGTGGCGACGGATTTCACACCACCGGTAGAGTTGGATGGCAGGGTGATGCCGCGCCCGACAGACAGGCATTCCACCAGCATTCGCCAGCCCCTGACCGGCCATTTCGGCCCGCCAATGATGTAATCAATCGGCACAAAGATATCGTTGCCGCGGGTCGGGCCGTTCTGGAACGGGACGTTAAGCGGGAAATGACGACGACCAATTTCTACGCCCCGGCGTTGAGGTGGGGATCAGCGCACAGGTAATACCCAGTTCTTGTTCGCCGCCCAGCAGTTTATCCGGGTCGGAGAGTTTAAACGCCGAGGGCCAAGTACGGTGGCAATCGGTGCGAGCGTGATATAGCGTTTGTTCCGAGGTCAGGCGCATGCCAAGGACTTGCTGACCCTGCCAGTCACCCATACACACCACCCCGGTATCCGGAATGGCGCCCGCATCGGAACCCGCTTCCGGGCTGGTCAGCGCGAAGCAGGATCTCAGGCCGCGCGCCAGACGCGGCAGATAGTGATCTTTCTGCGCTTCGGTGCCGTAGTGTTGCAGCAATTCACCCGGGCCGAGGGAGTTCGGCACGCCTACGGTGATGGCAAGAATACCGGATACGCCTGCCAGTTTTGCAGCACACGAGCCTGAGCGTAAGCGGAGAATTCCAGACCGCCGTACTCTTTTTTGATGATCATCGCGAAGAAGCGGTGCTCTTTTAAGAATGCCCACAGCTCTGGCGGCAGATCGGCCATTTCGTGGGTGATCTGGAAGTCATTCGCCATGCGGCAGGCTTCTTCCACCGGGCCGTCGATGAACGCCTGTTCTTCGGCGGTCAGACGCGGCTGCGGATAGTTGTGCAGTTTTTCCAGTCCGGGTTACCACGGAACAGGTCGCCTTCCCACCCGGTGTGGTCCCGGCGTCGATGGCTTCTTTTCCGTGCGTGACATCGGCGGCATCACTTTGCGAAAACCGCGGAATACGGGGGCGGAAATCAGCGCTTTCCGCATGGGCGGCAGGTTAAACGGCACCCGAGGGATGATCGCCAGCGGCAGCAACACCCAAACAGACCACAGGCCGGATATCCCCAGCGCGGCGGTCCACGCCAGTAAAATCAAGCTGCTTAGCAGCAGGTTAACCCGGTGGTAAAACAGCACCCCGAGCAGTACAACCGTAGCGATAAGGCTCAACGTCATCATAAAGAAAAGCTCCCTGTCTTGTAGGAGGTCTGACCACTTGTGATGATATGGTTGTAGTGGATGCGAAATCTTTTATCAATGCGTTTACAAAATAATTACAACCCTGGTTCACATTGTTGAGGGCATTTTGCGCACGGAAAATGAAAACCCCTGATAGCAGGTAAGGCTTTAGCTTCTCGCCCGGCATGCTATCCGGTAAACTGCCCGGTGTTATTTACATTTATGCTGGAAGGATATCCTCATGTACCGGGATCTGATTCGTAACGAACTGAATGAAGCGGCGGAAACGCTGGCGAATTTTCTGAAAGATGATGCCAATATTCACGCTATTCAGCGCGCGGCGGTCTTGCTGGCGGACAGCTTTAAAGCCGGCGGCAAGGTGTTGTCCTGTGGTAACGGCGGCTCGCATTGCGACGCCATGCACTTTGCAGAAGAGCTGACCGGGCGCTATCGCGAAAACCGCCCGGCTACCCGGCGATTGCGATTTCCGACGTCAGCCATCTCTCCTGCGTCAGCAATGACTTCGGTTACGATTATGTTTTCTCGCGCTATGTCGAAGCCGTAGGCCGTGAAGGAGACGTGCTGCTGGGAATTTCCACTTCCGGCAACTCCGGCAACGTGATCAAAGCGATTGCCGCAGCGCGTGAGAAAGGCATGAAAGTGATCACCCTGACCGGTAAAGACGGCGGCAAAATGGCCGGTACGGCGGACATCGAAATTCGTGTTCCGCATTTTGGTTATGCCGACCGTATTCAGGAGATTCACATTAAAGTGATTCATATCCTGATTCAGTTGATCGAAAAGAGATGGTTAAAGCTTAATCAAGAAGGCGACTTTATTTGCCATTTTGACCCTTGGGCAGTGCCCGAAATCCTCACGTACTGCGTGTACGCTCCGGTTTCTGTGTGCTGTCCGTGCCCAAACTGACTGAACAATTACGCCTTCTCTGGTAAGGGCGCTGTGTGGGGGGTGTGTATGTGCGAACTGCTCGGGATGAGCGCCAATGTGCCAACCGATATTTGCTTTAGTTTTACCGGGCTTGTTCAGCGTGGCGGCGGCACCGGGCCGCATAAAGATGGCTGGGGCATCACCTTCTATGAAGGCAAAGGCTGCCGCACGTTTAAAGATCCGCAACCGAGCTTTAATTCCCCCATCGCTAAACTGGTGCAGGACTACCCCATTAAATCCTGCTCGGTGATTGCCCATATTCGCGGGCAAACCGTGGCGAAGTGGCGCTGGAAAATACCCATCCGTTTACCCGCGAATTGTGGGGCCGTAACTGGACCTATGCCCATAACGGGCAGCTTACCGGGTATAAATCGCTGGAAACCGGTAATTTTCGTCCGGTGGGGAGACCGACAGCGAAAAAGCCTTCTGCTGGTTGCTGCATAAGTTGACGGAGCGTTACCCGCGTACGCCGGGCAATATGACGGCGGTCTTTAAGTACATTGCGGCGCTGGCGACGGAACTGCGGGAGAAGGGCGTTTTCAATATGCTGCTGTCAGACGGGCGCTATGTGATGGCGTTCTGCTCCACCAATCTGTTCTGGATCACGCGTCGCGCGCCGTTTGGTGTGGCGAAACTGCTGGATCAGGATGTGGAGATCGATTTTCAGCGGGAAACCACCCAATGATGTGGTTACCGTGATTGCCACACAACCGCTAACCGGCAATGAAACCACGGCACAAGATCATGCCGGGGTGGAGTGGGCGAATTATTTTACTGGGGGAGCGTGTAGTTTGACGCCAGCTGCGGCTGCGTCGATGTGTTGAGCGGTTTGTTTACCACGTAGCGGCCATCCACAACCGAGACAACCGGCGGCTGGTGGGTGGCGGCGAAATAGTCGTAGCCGGGCTTCAACTGCTTCCAGAAATCCGCATAGGTTGAATATTTATGACGCTGCATATTGGCATCGGTCATGCGGAACGGATAAATGCTCAACTGCACATTCGGTTGCCCGAACACCAGCGCGGCGGTAACAAACTGGAAGATCTCGTCGATGTTTGAGTCCGTCATGGCATAGCAGCCAATCGAAACGCAGGCACCGTGGATCATCAGGTATTTGCCTTCATAGCCGTGCGCCCGGTCATAATTGTTCGGAAAACCAATATTGATGGCTTTATAAAAACGGCTGTCCGGCTTGAGCTGCGCTGCACGGAGTAGAACCCTTCCGGGCTTTTAAAATCACCCGGCGCTGCTTGGGGCCTAACCCGCCGGAGTAGTTACAAATTTTATAGCTGTCCAGCAACTGGTACTGCTCGCCCATTTTGACGTAAAGATCAAGGGTGCGCTCTTCTTTGAAGATTTGGATATAAACCGGCGACCCCATCAACTGCTGCTTATATTCTTTGCTGACCGGCGTGATTGAACCATTGCTGCTCACCCGAGGGCCAGCAAACGAGACGCACGGAATCAGAAGCATCGCAATAAATAATGCGATTTTGCGCATACTACTTGTTTCCTTGATAAAGCTAATACCACATTGCCGGGGACGGCAAAAGACGCCCAAAATTCAGACTATTCTGTTTTGGAGCGCCCACATTAGCATTACGGCATTTTTCGCAAGCCCCAATACACGTCATCCTTCACGCTACCTCTTTGGCTGTTTTCGTCACTTACTTAAGCTCGGGATGCTCACTGCCGCGATGTAGCGCGAATAATTTTGTGTATAACACGTCATTCTTCCGCTACCTCTTTGTTGGCCTGCTACAGCGATGCAGCGCAAATGATTTTGTGTTCGTTTGCCGTTTGCTTGCCGGTTATTCTGATCGCATAAACGCTGAATTAACAGCGAGATCGTGATTTATCTCCCCGTTTTTCGCGCTGGCTTCTCATTTCATTTGAATGTGCTGTATACTTATCCAGTGTTCTGTGAGGGCGTACGCATGCGCAAAATCATTCATGTCGATATGGACTGCTTTTTCGCGGCGGTAGAAATGCGCGACAACCCGGCCCTGCGCGATATTCCCATCGCCATTGGCGGCAGCCGCGTTAAACGTGGCGTTATCAGCACCGCCAATTATCCGGCGCGCAAATTTGGCGTACGCAGCGCCATGCCAACGGCGATGGCGTTAAAACTCTGCCCGCACCTCACCTTGTTACCGGGGCGTTTCGATGCCTATAAAGAAGCCTCCAACCAAATCCGTGAGATCTTTTCCCGTTACACTGCGCTTATCGAACCGCTTTCGCTGGACGAAGCCTATCTGGATGTAACCGACAGCCCGCACTGCCACGGCTCGGCAACGCTGATGGCGCAGGAGATCCGTCAGGCTATTTTTACCGAGACGCAACTGACCGCCTCAGCGGGCGTCGCGCCGGTAAAATTTCTTGCCAAGATCGCTTCCGATCCTCAATAAACCCAATGGGCAATATGTGATCACGCCAGCGGAGGTGCCCGCGTTTTTGCGTACGCTGTCGCTCAGCAAAAATCCCCGGTGTCGGAAAAGTGTCGGCGGCAAAGCTGGAAAGCATGGGGTTGCGCACCTGCGAGGATGTGCAAAATAGCGATCTGGCGATGCTGCTCAAACGCTTTGGAAAGTTTGGCCGTATATTATGGGAACGCAGCCGGGCATTGATGAGCGGGAAATAAACAGTGAGCGCCTGCGTAAATCGGTCGGTGTGGAACGTACGCTGGCGGAGGATATTCATCATTGGGAAGAGTGCGAGGCGATTATTGAGCATTTATATCCCGAGCTGGAAAGACGGTTGGCGAAAGTTAAACCGGATCTGTTAATTGCCCGCCGAGGGCGTAAAACTGAAATTTAATGATTTTCAGCTCACGACTCAGGAACATGTCTGGCCGCGTTTAAATAAAGAGGATCTGCTGACAACCGCGCGTAAGACTGGGATGAGCGCGGCGGGCGTGGTGTTCGGCTGGTGGGGTTGCATGTCACTCTGCTCGATCCCCAACTCGAGCGACAACTGGTGTTAGGTTTATAAAAACTACCATAAATAACGGTAGTAATTTAATGCTGGCTTCTCTATCATCCCCGGCGTTTATTCATTCCACGTTACTGCAAAGGAGGTTCACCATGACACACCATGCCCTGATTTCTCTTTGCAGACCTTTCCGTGATTAATTCTCCGTAATATTGCCCCCGGGTTACGTCTGCCAATTCCTTTTATTTTTCCTGCATATGGATTGGTATATGGGCAATTCTATTTGTCATATCTCAGAAGCGATTTCGTATATTGCTTCCAGAAAATCTTTGGATCGAAGGTTCAGCGATCCAACAACTGCAAACCACGGCTGCATTACCGGGCATGACCCGAGTGGTGGGCATGCCGGATCTGCACCCCGGGCGCGGCTACCCGATTGGCGCGGCGTTTTTCTCCACCGGGCGTTTTTACCCGGCGCTGGTGGGTAATGACATTGGCTGCGGCATGGCGCTGTGGCAAACCGACTTACCGCTGCGTAAATACAACGCCGATAAGCTGGAAAACGGCTTGGCGCATTGGGCGATACCGCCACGCCCGAGTGGCTGGACGACGTTGTCCCACAGGCGCTGCAGGCGCATCCGTATCGCGCGGCGCTGGGCTCAATTGGTGGCGGCAACCACTTTGCTGAATTGCAGCAGATCGACAGTGTGACGGATGCCGTGACGTTCGCACAATATGGGCTTAACGATCGGCAGTTGCTGCTGCTGGCGCACAGTGGCTCACGGGGTTTGGGGCAGGCTATCCTGCGTCGCCACACTGCGGCTTTCTCCCATGATGGGCTGGTAGAGGGCAGTGATGCCGCCCGCGACTATCTGGCTGAGCATGATGAGGCGCTGAACTTTGCTCGCGTGAATCGTGACCTGATTGCCCGGCGTATTCTCGGGCAGATCAACGCGGAGGGCGCGCCGGTGCTGGATGTGGCGCATAACTTTGTACAAGCGTGCACCGTGGGCGAACTGTCTGGCTGGTTGCACCGCAAAGGCGCTACGCCGGACGGGCAGGGGCTGGTGGTGATCCCCGGTTCGCGCGGCGATTACAGTTGGCTGGTTAAGCCGGTGGTAAGCGAAACGAGCCTGTTCTCGCTTGCGCATGGCGCGGGACGTAAATGGATGCGTACCGAGTGCAAGGGGCGGCTGTCGGGGGAAATTCACTCCGGCGCAGCTTTCGCGTACGGCAGCCGGGTGATCTGTCGCGATCGTCAGTTGATTTATGAAGAAGCGCCACAGGCGTATAAATCGGTCGAGAGCGTGATTGATTGTTCGGCGGACGCGCCGGGTTGATCGCGCCGGTGGCACGTTTGCGTCCGGTGTTGACGCTGAAGGTCAGCGGGAGGCGGGCGAATGATGTTATTGCAGCTCTCTTCCGCACAGGGACCAGACGAGTGTTGCACCGGCCGTGGGGAAAGCATTAGCCCGTTTAATGGAAGAGGCCCCGGCGCAAAATGTGGCGCTGGCGGTGGTGGAAAGGGAAGCCGGGCGTCATGACGGCGCTTACCGTTCGGTGCTGGTTTCACTGGATGGCGCAGACGAAAAGGCGCTCAGTGCGCGCTGGTGCGGCACGGTGCAGTGGATTTGCCCGAGTCCGTATCGCCCACATCATGCGCGGAAAAACTGGTTCATCGGTGTGGCAGCGTTTACGCCAGAGAGTCAGGCGTTGAGCCGTGAAATCCGCTTTGAATCGCTGCGCTCATCCGGTCCGGCGGGCAGCACGTCAATAAAACGGATTCCGCTGTGCGCGCTACGCATATCGCGACAGGCATTAGCGTCAAGGTGCAGTCGGAACGCAGTCAGCATGCCAACAAACGGCTGGCGACGTTACTGATTGCTCACCGTCTGGAGCAGATGCAGGATGACCAACGCGCGGCGCTGAAGTCGGAACGGCGGTTGTTCCATCATCATATTGCGCGGGGAAACCCGACGCGGACCTTTAAAGGCATGGCGTTTAACGCGGAGTAAAAGCGGAAGAAAATGTCCGCGCCGGGCGGCGCGGACAGCAGGCTTATTTCGCCGGAATGGCTTTCAGCAGTTCGGTCAGCAGGGTCCAGTAGTGGCCCACGCTTTCGATATGCACTTGCTCATCCGGAGAGTGCGGACCGGTAATGGTTGGCCCAATCGACACCATATCCATATTCGGATACGGTTTTTGAACAGACCACACTCCAGACCGGCGTGGATCACCTGAATGTTCGGGGTTTTGTTGAACAGACGTTGATAGGTTTCACGCACCAGCGCCATCACCGGTGAATGCGCATCCGGCTGCCAGCCAGTGGGTAACCGCCTTTCGGGTTGTTGCACCCGCCAGCGCGCCCAGCGATTCCAGCATGCTCACTACATAATCTTTACCGGTATCTACCAGCGAACGGATCAGGCAGACAATCTCAGCGTTATTATCCGCCAGCGTGACCACGCCCACGTTGAGGAGGTTTCCACCACACCTTTGGCGACATCCGAGTTGCGGATCACGCCATTCGGCATGGCATTCAGCAGACGGATAAAGGTATCGCGCGACGCGGTGGTCAGCGCGGCTTTATCGCTGCTTGCGCTCGCCAGCAGAACGGTCAGGTTTTTCTCTTTCATTTCCAGTTCGTTCTGCAGGATCGCCAGATAGTCGTTGGCCAGCGTTTTCAGTTGCTCAGCTTTATCCGCCGGTACTGCCACAGTGGCGATGGCTTCACGCGGAATGGCGTTACGCAGGGTGCCGCCAGTGAAATCCAGCAGACGCAGATCCAGCTCTTGCGCATGACCTGCAAGGAAGCGCACCAGCAGTTTGTTGGCGTTGCCCAGACCGACATGGATTTCCGCGCCGGAGTGGCCGCCTTTCAGGCCTTTCAGCGTCAGTGTAAACGTCGCGAAACCTGCCGGAACGGCTTCACGGGTCAGCGGCAGGTCGGTGATAAAGTCGATGCCGCCCGCGCAACCCATGTAGATTTCACCCTCTTCTTCAGAGTCGGTGTTAATCAGGATATCGGCCTGCAGCCAGTTGGGCTGTAAACCGAACGCGCCATCCATGCCCGCTTCTTCGGTCATGGTCAGCAGCACTTCCAGCGGACCGTGCTCAACGCTGTTATCCGCCAGCACCGCCAGCGCGGAAGCCATACCGATGCCGTTATCCGCACCGAGCGTGGTGCCGCGTGCTTTCACCCATTCGCCATCGACATACGGGCGAATCGGATCGGTGGTGAAATCGTGCACCGTGTCATTGTTTTCTGCGGCACCATGTCCGGTGCGCCTGCAAGACTACCGGTTTACGGTTTTCCATTCCGGCCGTGGCGGGTTTACGGATCAGGATGTTGCCAACTGGTCGCGCTCCGCGCAAACCTTTTCCTTTGCCCAACCCATGATGTGTTCGGCCAGCTGTTCTTCGTGGTAGGACGGGTGAGGAATGGCGCAAATGTTGGCAAAAATATCCCACAGCGGTTGTGGAGATAGTTGAGACAGTTCAGACACAATGAGTCTCCTTACAAAGGACCTGCTAAACATTGCCTTACAGGTCACAGGGTTAAATAAACGACGTCGCAAGAGACCTTGCGAGATGGCGTTGAGAATAACACTTATTGCCTGTTTGCGAGCACAGGAAGATGTAAAAGCACCTGCATTGCCGGGTAACACTGGTTTTTACCGCTTCAGATCTCTATAATCTCGCGCAACCTATTTCCCCTAGAATACTTTTTTAAGCCGTAAAACACAGGCTGGGACACTTCACATGAGCGAAAAATACGTCGTCACCGGGACATGTTGCAGATTCACGCACGCAAACTGGCCGCCCGACTGATGCCTTCTGAACAATGGAAAGGCATTATCGCCGTTAGCCGCGGCGGTCTGGTGCCGGGTGCATTGCTGGCGCGTGAATTGGGCATTCGTCATGTTGATACCGTATGCATCTCCAGCTATGACCACGATAATCAGCGTGAGCTGACAGTGTTGAAACGCGCGGAAGGCGACGGTGAAGGCTTTATCGTGATTGACGATCTGGTGGACACGGGCGGCACGGCGGTGGCTATCCGTGAAATGTATCCTAAAGCGCATTTTGTGACCATTTTCGCTAAACCGGCTGGTCGTCCGCTGGTTGATGATTATGTGATTGATATTCCTCAAGATACCGGATTGGAGCAACCGTGGGATATGGGCGTGGTCTTTGTACCGCCTATCAGCGGCCGCTAATTCCCTGCGCACGTTCTGCTAACGCCCGGTTTGACCGGGCGTTGTTCTTTCAGCGCGCAACAGGTTACAATAACCTCCAGTGATAGATACATGGAGGCTGCGCGCAATGTACAGTCAAATCTCAGCGAAACCCTGTTCAAACCCCGCTTTAAGCATCCGGAAACGTCTACGCTGGTGCGCCGTTTTAACCCGGGCACGCAGCCGCAGATGCAATCCACGCTGGATGGCAAAACGTGCCGCACTGGTATCGCATGCTAAACCGGCTGATGTGGATCTGGCGCGGCGTGGATGCGCGGGAGATCCTCGAAGTGCAGGCGCGCATCGTGATGTCTCAGGCCGAGCGCACCGAACCGGAGTTGTACGATACGGTGGTGGGCTATCGCAATGGCAACTGGATCTATGAATGGTCCGTGCAGGCGATGCTCTGGCAGCAAAAGGCGATGCAGGAAGAGTGTGCCGACGTAAGCGGTCGCCACTGGCTGCATGCCTGTAGTTTGTACAGCATTGCCGCTTACCCCCATATCAAAGGCGATATGCTTGCCGAGCAGGCGCAGGCATTGGCCAATCGCGCCTATGAAGCCGCGCAGCGTTTACCCGGCACCATTAAAGAGATGGAGTTTGCCATCCCCGGTGGTGCGCCGGTGACCGGCTTTTGCATATGCCGCCCGGCGAAGGGCCCTTTCCGACGGTGTTGATGTGCGGCGGGCTGGACAGCCTGCAAAGCGATTATTACACCCTTTATGAGCGCTATTTCGCGCCGCAGGGTATGGCGATGCTGACGCTGGACATGCCGTCTGTGGGTTTCTCCTCAAAGTGGAAATTGACCCGAGGAGTCCAGCCTGCTGCATCAGCATGTATTGCAGGCCCTGCCGAATATTCCACTGGGTGGATCACACGCGGGTTGCGGCGTTTGGCTTCCGTTTTGGCGCGAACGTGGCGGTGCGTCTGGCGTATCTGGAAGCGCACCGTCTAAAAGCGGTGGCCTGTCTTGGCCCGGTGGTGCACGCACTGTTGAATGAGCCGTTACGGCAGGGCAAAGTTCCGGAGATGTACCCTGGATGTGCTGGCCAGCCGGCTGGGTATGCATGATGCGTCTGACGAAGCGTTGCGCGTGGAACTGAACCGTTATTCGCTAAAAACCCGGGCTTGCTGGGCCGACGCTGCCCAACGCCGATGCTTTCCGGTTTCTGGCAAAACGATCCGTTCAGCCCGGAAGAGGAGTCGCGGTTAATCACCTCGTCATCTTGTGATGGCAAACTGTTAGAGATCCCGTTTAACCCGGTGTATCGCAATTTTGATAAGGCGTTGCAGCAAATAACCGGATGGATCGACCACCATTTCCGTTAATAGATTGATAAATTCTATTGGTTTGGTAAAACAGTTGCTTCCACAAAAGGAGATCGCAATGACGTTACCGAGTGGACATCCGAAAAGCAGATTGATCAAAAATTTACTGCGCTTGGGCCTTATATCCGCGAAGAGCAGTGCGAAGATAACCGCTTTTTCTTTGATTGCCTCGGCCGTTTGCGTCAACGTAAAACCGGCGCCGGAAAAGCGTGAATTCTGGGGTTGGTGGATGGAAATGGAAGCGCAGGAGGGCCGTTTTACCTACCGCTATCAGTTCGGCCTGTTTGACAAAGAAGGCCAGTGGAAACCCACCGCGATTAAAGATCAGGAAGTGCTTGATCGTCTGGAGCACACGCTGCGTGAATTCCACGAACGCGCACGCAATATGCTGGCTTCACTCGAGCTGAAGCTCGAACCCGCCGAAAACTTCAAAGAAAACCTGAAACTCCCCGCGTAACGCCCTCCATAAAAAAAGCCCGATCGCAGCATGCGTATCGGGCCGGGACTGGCATGCGCCAGCGTGTACCGAATCCGGTTAAATAAATGCCTCTTGCGAGGGCATTTCATAACGAGGGTGTAACGGGTAGAACAACTTAGAACTGGTAAGTCACGCCAACAGCCACGATGTCGTCGTCAGCAATGCCCAGTTTGTTGTCGTTTTTGATCTGGTTGATTTTGTAGTCAACCATTGCCGAGAAGTTTTGTTGAAGTAGTACGTTGCGCCAACGTCGATGTAGTTAACCAGATCTTCGTCGCCAATGCCGTTTTCCATGTCTTTGCCCTTGGTCAGGACGTAGCCCGGTGGACGGACGCAGACCGAAGTCGAACTGGTACTGAACCACGGCTTCAAAGTTCTGCGCTTTGTTAGCAAAGCCGCGAGTAGAAGAGACCGGCGTCATGTTGTAAGACACGGCGTACATGGTGGCAAGGTACAGATTGTTTGCGTCGTATTTCACGCCGGTTGCCCGTGCTTCGGCTTTCTCACCACGGCCCAGCGCCGCTGGTGTTCTGTGCGTTGGTACGGTCAGAGTTAGCATAGGCGCCGATAAGGGTAACCGGGCTACCGCCGAAGTCATACGCCAGAGAAGTACCCCAGCCGTCGCCATTCTGTTTGATGACGCTGCTGCGGCCGTTTTCGTTTTTACCACCGGTATTGCAGGGTCATATCCAGACCATTAATGGCACCGAAGAAGTCGGTATTGCGGTAAGTTGCAACGCCAGTGGCGCGTTTGGTCATAAAGTTGTCGGTACGGGTCAGGGAGTCGCCGCCGAATTCCGGGAACATATCGGTAACAGAGGCTACATCGTACAGCACGCCCGTGGGTTACGACCGTAGTCGAGAGAACCAAAATCTTTGATTTTCAGACCAGCAAACGCCAGACGGGTTTTCTGACCTGACGTTGTTTCGTCGTTGTTGCCCGCAAATTCAGCTTCCCAGCGACCAAAACCGGTCAACTGATCGTTAATCTGAGTTTCGCCTTTGGAAGCCGAAACGCACGTAAGTTTTGTCACCGTCGTTGCTGGTATCGTCGCTGAAGTAGTGCTCGGCTTTCACTTTGCCGTACACATCCAGTTTGTTGCCGTTTTTGTTATACACTTCTGCTGCGTGAACAGAAGCAGATGCGACAACGCTCATCACCATTAATGCCAGAGTGCTCTTCTTCATTTTAAATTCCTGATTTAACAAACGCGCTAATATTCGCTGGGTCTTTTGGCCCCGTGAAAAAAACAGAAAGGGTTGTAACGCTGCGAAATTAAAGATTTATGACAAATTCAGAATATTTTTAAAAATGTATGTTTTTTTGTTTGCCATAAAAGTGTCAAATCGTGCCGTTAGGCTTGCTGATCCCGCGCAACAAACGTGAGGCTATTTACACTGGCAGTTGGCAAGCGCCTTGGAGTCCTGTTACAACGTCTGATTACATTCAGTTATCGTAAATTTTCCTTATAAACGGCAGAGAATCATGAGTGACAGCCAGACGCTGGTGGTAAAACTCGGCACCAGTGTTTTAACAGGCGGTTCCCGTCGCCTGAACCGCGCCCATATTGTGGAGCTGGTGCGCCAGTGCGCGCAGCAGCATGCCGCCGGGCATCGTATTGTAATTGTGACCTCCGGCGCGATTGCCGCCGGGCGCGAGCACCTCGGTTACCCGGAGCTGCCTGCGACCATCGCTTCTAAACAGTTGCTGGCGGCGGTAGGGCAGAGCCGTTTGATTCAACTGTGGGAACAGATGTTTTCCATTTATGGCATCCACGTTGGTCAGATGTTGTTGACCCGCGCCGATATGGAAGACCGTGAACGTTTCCTCAACGCCCGCGATACCCTGCGTGCGCTGCTGGATAACAACATCGTGCCGGTGATCAACGAAAATGACGCCGTTGCCACCACTGAAATCAAAGTGGGCGATAACGATAACCTCTCTGCGCTGGCGGCAATCCTCGCCGGTGCGGATAAACTGCTGCTGCTGACCGATCAGCAAGGGCTGTTCACCGCCGATCCGCGTAATAACCCCGATGCTGAGCTGATCCGGGATGTTTACGGTATTGATGATGCGCTGCGCGCCATTGCCGGTGACAGTGTTTCTGGCCTTGGTACGGGTGGCATGGGTACCAAACTGCAGGCTGCCGATGTGGCGTGCCGTGCGGGCATTGACACCATTATTGCCGCTGGCAGCAAACCCGGCGTGATTGGCGATGTGATGGAAGGCATTGCCGTGGGCACGCGTTTCCACGCGCAGGAATCTCCCCCTTGAAAACCGTAAACGCTGGATCTTCGGTGCCGCCGGCGGGCGAGATCACCGTCGATGAAGGCGCTACCGCCGCCATTCTTGAGCGCGGCAGTTCGCTGCTGCCAAAAGGCATTAAAAGCGTGACAGGCAACTTCTCCCGTGGTGAAGTGATCCGCATTCGTAATCTTGAAGGCCGCGACATCGCCCATGGCGTTAGCCGTTACAACAGCGATGCGCTGCGCCGTATTGCGGGTCATCACTCGCAGCAGATTGACGCCATTCTGGGCTACGAGTATGGCCCCGTCGCTGTCCACCGCGACGATATGATCACCCGTTAAGGAGCAGAAGTATGCTGGAACAGATGGGCATCGCTGCGAAAGCAGCATCGTATAAGCTGGCATTGCTCTCCAGCCGCGAAAAAACCGCGTGCTGGAAAAAATAGCCGATTACCTTGGAAGCCCAGTCGGAAGATATTTTACTGGCAAACGAGCAGGATCTGCTGGAAGCCCGTCGTAACGGGCTGAGCGACGCGATGCTCGATCGCCGGCGCTGAACCCGGCGCGCTTAAGCAGTATTGCTAACGATGTGCGTCAGGTTTGTAAGCTTGCGGATCCGGTCGGGCAGGTGATCGACGGCGGTTTGCTGGACAGCGGCCTGCGCATTGAGCGTCGCCGTGTGCCGTTGGGCGTCATCGGCGTGATTTATGAAGCCCGTCCTAACGTGACCGTTGATGTGGCCTCGTTGTGCCTGAAAACCGGCAATGCGGCGATCCTGCGCGGTGGCAGAAGAGACCCTCGGCGCACCAATGCGGCCACGGTGAAGGTTATTCAGCAAGCGCTGGAAGAGTGTGGTTTACCGGCAGGGGCCGTTCAGGCGATTGAAAGCCCGGATCGCGCACTGGTCAATGAAATGCTGCGCATGGATAAATACATCGACATGTTGATCCCGCGCGGTGGTGCAGGACTGCACAAGCTGTGCCGCGAGCAGTCAACGATCCCGGTGATCACTGGCGGTATTGGCGTGTGCCATATTCTGGTGGACGACTCGGCGGAGATCGCGCCCGCGCTGAAGGTGATCGTTAACGCTAAAACCCAGCGTCCGAGCACCTGCAACACCGTTGAAACGCTGCTGGTGCACAAGGGTATTGCGCAGACTTTCCTGCCTGCGCTGAGCAAGCAGATGGCGGAAAGCGGCGTGACGCTGCATGCGGATGAGCAGGCGCTGGCGCTGTTGCAAAACGGTCCGGCAAAAGTCGAAGCGGTGAAGGCAGAGCAGTACGACGATGAGTTTTTGTCGCTGGATCTGAACGTGAAAATCGTTGCCGATCTGGATGATGCCATCGATCATATTCGCCAGCACGGCACCCAGCACTCTGATGCGATCCTGACCCGTACGCTGGGCAATGCGAATCGCTTTGTGAATGAAGTGGATTCCTCTGCCGTGTATGTGAATGCTTCCACGCGCTTTACCGATGGCGGGCAGTTTGGCCTGGGCGCAGAAGTGGCCGTGAGCACGCAGAAACTGCACGCGCGGCCCGATGGGGCTGGAAGCGCTGACAACCTATAAGTGGGTGGGTTTCGGCGACGATACCATTCGTGCTTAATTGAAGAAGGGTGATGCAAAAGTAGCCGTTTGATTCTCAAGGGCATTGACGCATCACCCTCTTAGTTTTAACCTTCTACACCGTGATTCACGCTCGTGAACGCATCGCAGGGCCGATATAGCTCAGTTGGTAGAGCAGCGCATTCGTAATGCGAAGGTCGTAGGTTCGACTCCTATTATCGGCACCAACATTTTCACGTTACACATCATTCATACCCTTCTTGTTTTTACTATGTGACAAATTTGGGACAGAAAACCCGAAAATTGAGTCAATTTGCCGCGCATGTTCGGTCAGGTGATTCGGTGCCCCGGTGCGCATACCAGCGAACCATTTCGATAGACTCCCTGCCTCCCATTTCCTGCAATACCGATATCGGCACTCCAGTCTGTACTAACCAGCTTGCCCGGGCATGCCGTAAGTCATGAAATCTGAAATCCTCTATGCCAGCCCGCTTTAATGCAGCCCGCCATGTTGTGTTAGCGTCATAGCGCATCTTCCTGATAACCGGTGATTTCGTCCCATCTGGCTTAGTGCTGCTTTCACGGTAGACAAACACCCATTTGTGATGATTGCCGATTTACTTTTTCAGCATGGCAAACAGTCTCATTGAGCGCCACACCAATGGCCTTAGTTGATTTACTCCACTCCGGGGGGGAGCCACTGCATTTTTATCTGCTGCCATTCCTGATTGATGATGTCTCTGTCTTAAGCCAGTAGAAAGCGCAACTCTACGACTGTTTTAAATGGTTCCGGCCACTTTTGTAATGAGCATGCCCCTTTCGCATACCATAAGCCAGCGCCCTTAAGGGGCAGAGAAGGGTTAAAGAACTGATTGATGCTCTGCCGGAACAGGATCGCGATAAGGCGCTGGAACTTCTGCTCCAGGGCAAAAAAACGGGCTTAACGACAGCAGACCGGGAGGCGAAACGTGCCCGGCACTGCTGAAATGTGATGTATCTTTTTCAGTTTGTTCATTCTTTAATCTATTGAATGTAATGATGTTATTGTTTTTGGTTCAGCGTTATATCTTATCGAACAGTGACGTAAAATTAAAAATCCCTTCTGAGACAATCACCTAAAAAATACGGTCAGTTTTGGAGAATGGAAGAAACTGAAAAAACTGAAATCCGTTTCAATTTTTACAGTTTGGTTTTCATGCCAGAGAGCCAGCACTGGCGCGGGCGGTGTAGATTTTAGTCATCCTGAAAAATTTTTTATCTGAAGTTGCATGTTTTCTATTGACCTGACTCATATAATGCTAAATACCATAGGCTTTTAGAGGTTTGAATGGATATCAACTATGTAGTTTCGAAAATGGGAAGTATTAATGATCTCATGAAGGATCATTTGATTCTGCTTATAAAAATGTAAAGGAAATACTAAAAAATATAGATGACTTAAATACTATCAGTGCAAATAGAATAATAATATTATCTAACTTGGCTGGAAATCTTATTGACATTGGGAGTTTTAGTAAAAATAAAAGTATAGTAGAGGAAGGGTTAGATATATTTAAAAATAAAAAGATGAGATTTTAACTATAACTACGGAATCATCATATTATTACAACGTGGCAAATGGAATGAGCGCGGTTCTTGAATTCAATCCTCGTGACGATGCAAATATTGATACTTTTATTAAATTGAATGAAGTTAAAAATAACTACTGGAAATCATATAAATTATCAAGGAAAGAAGGTGATATTCATCCTGAGTTAATGGTTAACTTAGGTAATGCATTAAAAGACAATATCGTATATCTGAATCATTGGATTATTATGATCAAGCTATAGCTATTGATGATTCAATTCCACAGGCGTGGGTCAACAGATCTGAAGCATTAGAATTACTTAACGAATTATCTACCATATACATTTAAAATGGTTAGGGAAGTCATTCGCGGTTATGAATGCGCTATAAATACAGGAAAGTGCATCCCTTCATGGATTACAACCTATCAAAGAAAAATTAAGTGCAGCGAAGTACTACTGATGGAGTCATGTATAGATGATATTGAGGATGAAGGTACAGATGAACGACTCACTCACGAGGAGTATGAGGCATTATCACACTACCAGAAGTTTTGCATAGATAATAATCTAATGCTGTCTGACCATTCTCTATATTGCAATTGCTACGCATCATCTAAAGATAATCTAACCATTATAACCACCGGAGAAGGGGTTTTTGGGGATTTTATTGTACCAATGGAAATGGTGTTGAACAGGCTTAAAGCGGAATACTCATTAGCGAGAAAAGATGTTTTTCGAATATAAGGTTGGTAGTGAGTTTTTGATGAAGAATCTGAGGTCTGTTATTCTGAATTGTATAATGGTGAGATTTTATATGAAAATGTTGAAAATTAAGAATGTCATTTAGATCGTGCTTTGGTATTTTAGATAAAATAGCGGTTGCTCTATGTAACTTGTTTGATTTAAAACCAAATAGAGTATATTTACTTTCATAACTTTTGGCAAGTTGGTGATGAAATGAGAAAGGAGAAAATAAACAAAATAAATAATAAAGTTGTTTGGCTTGTTTAGTATTGCAATGGATTTGAATGATAAAAAGTGAACTTTCTTTTTTTAGAGAGTGGAGAAATGATTTAGAACATAAGTTATTAGTAATTCATGAAAAGGAATGCTTTTAGATTTATATAAATCTTATGATTTTTTTGAAGATGTGAAATTTATTGAGAAAGAAGAGTTTGAGCAGCATTTATTACAGCTCATGAAAATTGTGAAGTCAGCGATTATTCTGTTTATGTTTACAGTACGTATTGAGGAAAACGAAATATTCCTGATGATTTTTGACCATCTCTAACACCATTGAGAGAAAAATTGTAGTTTGTTTCTTAGGGAATAGTAACGTTGGTATTTCTCTTTACCCTACAAATGCGGGAGAATGTTGATGAGGTATTTTGGGGGCATTTTTATTTAATTTCATGTTTTCATTTAAAATAATAGTTTACATTTGTTATTTGTTCCTATTATCGCACCATCTTTTCTCACAAAATTATCAAGTTACCATTGCAGCATTTTGCTTTGTTCAGCACTAATGTGCATTTTGCGCGTTGTAGGTGTGGCGAAATTGTGGGTACAGTGAGATTGTTTGTGGCTCAGTAAGGGTATGCTAACACAGGGGATGCAATCGATATTTTTTCGTTGAAATGACTAATAGATTCGACAAATTCTGCTTTGTCTTCTGAACTGAATCGATCGTACGGGGTGATTTCAGATGGTGGGCCAATTAATCAGATGAATTACACGCCGGATGATTATGCAAAAGCGCAGGCGGCCTGGAATAGCCTCCCGATTTGCATTAAATTAGCAGTTGAAAGGCCGGATAAGTAACCTTCAACTGCGAATAATCAAATCGGCACTATATTGCGAAAGGGGCTTATCTCAGCTTATGCCTTTGCGGTACGTATTTTACGAACCAGCAGCATCAGAATGTTGTATGCAACAACAGTGGCCAGCAATGACGAAATCACATCAGTAAAAAACCAGAGATCGTCGTAATTCTCCGGTTCGCATTGCCGTGCAACCATGTGGCAAAGTTATTCGCCGTATCAAGGCTAATAAACTGAGACGCATCGATCATTCTGGCAAACAGGCAGAATAGCGCGATAAACAGAACGGTTTTAGCGAGTCGTCGGGCAAGTGTCGCCATTTGCATAACTTGATACCTCAATTGAGCCACGGGCTTTCAGATTCTTCATGCAGGGAACATCGATGAGCGGTGTCCTGAGTAATTCGTTTCGAATCATCGCAAAGTCAGAATTTCGCGAGCGTTATACAGCCTTCCGAAATCGTGCAGGTGCAACCGAAAATTGCCTCGTTTTACGCTGTTTACCCATGTCCAGTCGTCAATGCTCATATCATCGCGCCACAGAGCAAACCAGTCGGAATGACCAAACTCTGCACCACGGAATAATTTGTTGTAGATATCTTTCGATGCGGACAAACCCTGTGACAACAAACCGCCACCAGGCACGGTCAACAATCCAGTATTTGCCCGTGGGGAGTGGGCCAACAGTCGGAACGTGTGCGCAGCCTGCGCGGTTCCGATTGGCTCCATTGCCAGAATGCCATGAACGTTCCTATTCCGGGAAAGAAGAGCGGAGCATAATCCGCCCCGTTAAGAACAAATGTGCCATGTAACGCCATGTTATTCCTTATGTATTAAATGTCCATTCCGGCTATCGTAACCTGAAAGTGGCGAATGATCTATTTGCTAACCATTACCAGAAATGGAGAGGATTAAGCGCGAAACGAAGCCGGTATGTAGTGGATCGTTGAACGGTGAGTTCATCAGATTCCCGCAACCATCTGAAAATTCTAAGGTTGAAAAATGTCACAGATACTCCAATGGGAATATCTGGATTTCCCGGCGCGGGTACTGAAATCCAAATCAGAAAAATCGTTCCTGAATTTCACCTGCTTGTTGTTTGAAACACTGCAAGGTGATCGCCTGCTGGTGAACTGGCATCACAAAATGATGATCAGCAAAATTGATGATCTGATCGCGGGTAGACTGCTGCCGCGCAACCTGATTATTAACGTGCCACAGGGCGGGACAAAATTAGACCGGCCGGTCTTTTACATCCATGTAAATCAGCGAGTAATTTCTTTTTATTCTTAGAGATTTAGCGGTTTATTTGACGCGATATTCTCGGCTATCATCAGTTTTTCATTTTGTACTCGCGAGGGGATCGAAAGTTGCAAATTTGCATGATGGACTATAGCCGTCTTTCATACGACGGAAAAGGGCAAATTAAATTGCTATGGCGTCGGTTCATTTGATGTGTTGTCTGGAATAGATAAATACATTAACAACCCGAATTGTTCCGATATCGAAAAGGCAGCCATTCCTTCTGGGACATACTGGATTGTTGATCGTCCGACTGGGAGTATCCTAAGCTACGCAGACAAAAGGTTAAGGTGCCGGGTGGGAAAGGGCTAATGGCTTATGGTCGTCTGGATGTTCGCGGCGTTCCTGATTTCAGCAAGTGTGGTGTGAGATGAAAGTCATCATATTTATTGTCGTGCTGATTGCGGCGCTCTTTCTGATCCCAGATCGTTGGATTAGTGATATTTTTATGCGTCATATTTCTATTGCGGGTGACGGTGAAGAGGCGATGAACGATTATGAGTTCACTATTGCTCATCAAGCTTGGTCTTTCTGCCGTAATTGCTGCTCTGGTATTATGGGGCTATCGCTTATTGAAGCGCTGATGAAATGCACTCAGCCATGAGCTGAGTGTAACTCATTCTTTCTTTGACGAAATCTCGGAGAGTGAAGCGTTTACTGTTCACTCTTCACTATGGTTCACGAACTATCTTAATGATTTTAAAGTGTTATTATTAGTGAACAGTGTGAACCATAAAGCAAAGAAAAACGTTTTTTCGTGAAAAAGGGAATTATCAAGAATTGACGCAGCCGACATGCGGCAGGGCGGATGTCCGCCCTGCCGCAACGGGTAGAACAATCAGTAGTAACCGAGCATTTTCCACCGGTGGCCATACCGATGGCGAAAGTCAACACCATTAAACGTGACAACGCAGAAATTAATTTTGTAGAACCGGGGGCGCTCAAAATAGCCCTGAGCAAAATAGATCGGGCCGGGGACCGCCGCCATATTCCGTATTCCCCACATCAGATTGCTGAAAATACCGAAACAGATCGCCACCATCATGGGCGGTGCGCCTGCCGCAATGGCGGTTGCGGCGAACGGGGCATACAGTGCGGCCACATGCCCGGTGGCGGTGGCAAATAAATAATGCACGTAGATATAGATAAGCCCCAGCAGGACAAAGGATTCCATCCCGCTAAAGCCGTCGATACTGCCGCCAAGCTTGAGGGTCATCCATTTGATAAAGCCGAGGTCGGCGAGCCCACTGGCCAGAGAGATAATGACGCTAAACCAGATAACTGTATCCCGGTGCGGCGTGATCGTTGAGTAACGCTTTCCAGCTTACGGCTTTTGAAGCGAATAAATACGCCGCGAGCCCCAGCCCGACGGAGGTTGCGGAAAGGCCGGTAACCAGACTGGTTCCCCAGCCAATGAGTGCCAGAACAAAGCCGAATGCCACTTTCTTTCCGCACTGCTCATCGCACCCAATTCGGCCGAACTGTTTCCCCCATGGCTTTGGCTTCGGGCGTTCGTTTCAGTTGTGGGTTCAGTAACTTGTACACCAGCAGAGGCATCAGGCAGAAGCATGCCATTGCCGGGACAACCGCTGACACAAACCAGCCCTCCGGTGATATCAACACCGAGCGAGGTTTTCGCCAGGGCTGCCGACCAGCGGGTTTGCCGCCATCCCGGTGAGGAATATCGCCCCGGTGATGGGCGTAAACTGAAAGCACACCATGGTCAGAAAATCGCCGATGCGTTTACCCGATTCACCGGGTGAAGAGCCCAGAACGTCGTTAATCGAACGCGCGATGGGAAAAATAATCCCCCCTGAACGCGCTGTCACCGATGGCATGGCTGGGGCCATGATGAGATCCGACACGCCCAGTGAATAGGCGATTCCCAGACTGCCGCCAAAAGTGACAGCATCTTATACGCGATGCGTTTGCCAAGCCCGGATGTCACAAAGCCCAGCGAAAGTACATACGCACAGAAAATCAGCCACACCGTGCCCGAAGCAAACCCCGACAGCGCTTTTGCCTCTGACAAGGTTTTGAGCAAAAATGACCACGCAAAGGGCAATCAGCATCACCGCCCCGGACGGGAGAGGCTGGGTCAGGATAGCGGCAATGGTGGCCGCGAAAATGGCAAACATATGCCATGCTTCCGGAGTCAATCCTTCCGGAACAGGAAAGAACCAGATAGCGGTTCCGAGAATAAGAGGAACCAGAAAGGCGATAACAGATTTCCGTGCAGAACAAGCGGATGGCATATGTCTCTCCTTATCCCTCAGGATTATTGCCGTTGCGCGAATTTTTCCAGAACCCGATCCACCATTTCTGGTGCCATACCCAGATAATTTGTCGGGTCGGTCAGGCGCTCAATGAGCTGCGGATCAAGGCGGCTGGAAACCCCCGGCATGCTGTTCAGCACATCAGCCAGTCGTCCCCTTGTTCGTTCACCACGCGGCAGGCATCGTACACAACATCGTGCGCATCCCGGCGGCCAATGTATGGCGCCGGGCCCATCATGACGGCTTCGGCAACGATCAACCCTTTGGTCATATCCAGGGTTTTTCGCCATCGCTGCTTCATCCACAATCAGGCCGGCGAGCATAAAGTTGGCTTGATGTAATGCCCCGGCGGCGAGCACAAAGCTCTCCGGGGATCGCAATCCATTCCGCATGCCACGGCCCGGTGGCGCGTTCTAAATCCTGCACCATCGCGTCCAGCATTAATCCGGCGTGCTGGCGTACCCCTTTGCACATGCCAGCATCAGCTCACTGGAAATCGGGTTACGTTTTTGTGGCATGGTGCTGCTGGCACCGCGGCCTTTCACAAACGGTTCGTACAGCTCGCCGAATTCATTGGCAAGCAGCATCACGTCATAGCCGATTTTGCCAAGCGATCCGGTGATAAGCCCGAGCAGGTTCGTCGCTTCGGCAAAGCCATCGCGGGCAACATGCCGGGGTGGAAGAGGAACGCCCAGCTTGAGGATGTCCATCATCGCCTCTTGTACCACGAGACCTTTATCGCCAAGCGACGCAAGTGTTCCGGCCGCTCCGGCAAATTCCCCACTAAAATTCGTGGTCGTGCCTCGGGGTCAAGGCGCTCGGTGTGGCGGTCAATCATATCCAGCCAGATAGCCGCTTTGTATCCGAAGGTAATCGGCAGCGCCTGTTGCAGGTGCGTTCTGCCCGCCATCGGTGTGTCCCGATAGCGGCGCGCCAGACCGGCCAGCGTCAGGCAAAGCTGTTTTAGTTCGCTTTCGATAAGGTCGAATGCATCGCGAATCTGCAAGACGACGGCGGTATCCATAATGTCCTGAGTGGTCGCTCCCCAATGGACGTAGCCGCCTGACTCGCCTGCCTGTTTAGAAATTTGGTGCACCAGCGGCAAAATGGGGTAACCGACAATTTCGGTTTCATGGCGCAGGAGATCAAAATCCAGCGTATCCGCAGTGCATTTTTCCGCGATCTCATCGGCGGCTTCTTGTGGGATAACGCCATTTTGCCTCGGGCCTGCGCGAGGGCAATCTCGACTTCAACGTATTTACGAATCAACTCGTGATCGTCGAAAATTGCGCGCATTTCCGGCGTTCCGAAGGA
This sequence comes from Enterobacter sp. EA-1, assembly GCA_002886105.1. Taxonomy (GTDB): domain Bacteria; phylum Pseudomonadota; class Gammaproteobacteria; order Enterobacterales; family Enterobacteriaceae. The sequence goes on along the minus strand of CP025776.1, from coordinate 4,078,290 downwards.
ATCCCTGAACAAAACAGAATCAAGAACATTTGAAGGCATAACCACTCCTTGGGGGTCTGATTGGTGATAGACTGCGGGACAGAAAAAACAGTCAGAATCAGGGTTTGTTTACGCTGAATCGGCCATTTTTTGTCCTGACATATCTCAGTCTTTCGATTTTATTTGTCCGGACATTTGAATATGTACGGACATTTATAATGACCACAATTAGCAAGGAAGCGCTATCGCTCACCTTTGTGATGTCGATCATTTAATTTTTTGAAGAGTGAAACGATGAAAGAGTCTCTGTATAAGCAAATGGCCCGTGAGCTGGCGCTGGCGATCACACAGGGGAAATACCCGCGAGGATCGCTGTTTCCAACGGAGATGGAGCTATGTGAAAGCTGGCAGGTGAGTCGTCATACGGTACGCGAAGCACTGCGGGAACTCGCGGAGCAGGGCTTATCAGCAGGCGAAAAGGCGCAGGGACACGCGTCTGCGAACAGAAGCCGGAAATGCAGGATCATCCCCCCGGCCTCACTTGAAGATTTACTGGTGCTGGCAAAAAACAACCTGCGAGTGGTGAAAAGACCGATGAGGTGGTGGCGGACGTCGAATTGTCGCAGGTGATTGGTTGTGAACCAGGGTTCGCGCTGGCTGCACATCGCCAGTACCCGCGAAGATCCTCTGCAAGAAAAATGCCCCCATCTGCTGGACCGACAGCTATCAGCATTGCGTATGTGAAGGTCGGAAAACTGGTGCGTAGCGATCCGTATGCATTAATCAGCGCACTGATTGAAAAGCACTACGGTATCCGCAGCCATGAAGTGCATCAGTCGATAACGGCGGTTGGCGTGCCGGTCAAAATCGCGAAAATACTGGGCGTGGAAGCCGGGTCACCAGCGTTGAGAATTGTACGGCGTTACCTTGATGCTCAAGGAAAAACATTCGAAACCACCGTGTCGCTGCATCCTGCCGGGCGATACACCTGCAGTATCGTGCTGAAACATCAGGGCTCAGGAGCAGGCCGGGCGTGATGTTGCCTGCAGTTTATTACCCCTGTGTTTCCCCGAACATGAGTAAGAATAATAAACCGCGATATCATCACCTCACATTTGTCATTGGCAGTGACGGAAAGTAAAACAGGAGTCAGAATGAAATCGCCGTTTCTTCTTGCGTAACAATGCCTTCGAACAGGGTCAGTTCCTCCAGTTTGCTGTGGATCCACTGCCGGGAAAATGCCTGTCCCGAGGGCTGTCGAGCAGATACGGGCATTCCTGAAAAACGGCGATTGCACCGGTGCTGAAATAACGGTAAAAGCGGGGCAGTGCGCAGAATATCCTCTTCTGAATCGCCATCGATATTCTCGAGACCATACAACATGCCGGTCAGAATTGTGGCCATCACCAGATAGGGGTTGGCATCCGCGCCAGCGAGTCGGTACTCGATGCGACGATTCTCTTCGGTAGAGCAGGGAATGCGTAATGCGGCGGAACGCGTGTTGTAACCCCATGAGCTAAACACGGGTTCGTCCAGTTTTTCGCAGGCGGCGAAAAGCGTTGACCCGGGAGCCATTATCGCCAGCGACGCAGGCATAAGATGATAACCCGGCCGGCACAGGCGCGTCATCTCGTTCAGTTCACCGGGCGGGGGGAGGCAAAGAGAGTTATCGCCCTGTCTGTCATTCAGGCTGATATGAAAATGCAAGCCGTTGCCGGCAAGCTGGGAAAAGGTTTCGCCATAAAATTGGCCTTATAGCCGAATTCATTCGCGATCACGCTGGTTAACCTGCGTAGCGCCGGAGACATTCTCACAGACCTCGACAACCGCTGGTGAGAGTGGCGCAGGTTAAGCTCGAATTGTGCAGGCTCTGCTTCGCTGACAATCCCCGTTAACGGCAGCTTCTGCAGCAGCCATCTCCTCCAGCCGCTCGATGAAGGGGGCGTACGTAGAAGGACGGCCATGTGGAAGCACCCCTGACTGCGCATCGCCCGGGTCTGCTGGTCGATAAGGTAAAACTCAATCTCTGGTGCGATCACCGGATACAAACCATGGTGATGGAACCGGCGAACAACGTTTTCCAGAATCACCCTTGGCTCAAGCGCATACGGTGCGCCGCTGGCATCCTGCATGGATAGCAAAAGCTGGGCGTTCTCATGGGGATCGTAAGCGGAGGGGCGCAATGTCCTTTACCGGCAGGCAAATCCGGTCGGGCTCATCCAGAACACGGTGGTCAGCCGCAGTACAGACCACTTTACCTTCCCGATCCATTGAGTAAACAGATTGCGGGAAATAACACCCTTTCGCAGCAGAATAAAGATCCCCAACGGCAATCCGCTTTCCTCTGAACGTTCCGTTGATATCGTTCAGATAGATATCAACATGCTTTGTTGCCGGATAGTGTAAAGATAGGTTTGCACTTCCTGTTGAAATGCGCGCTGGAACGCATTGTCACTATTTCCTTTTCTTTAGACTCAACCTCTGCTATTTGGGGGCGTTTGCGCTAATGTCAAAAGCGTGCGGATGTTTTGTAAAAGTGGAAACTTCAGCATTGTGTTCATTGTTATCTTTCAGCTAAGCCTGACGGCGACAACAGGAGTATAAAAAACGGCAATGCGCATTGATATAAAAACACATAAAGAATAAAATGGGTTAAGTAAAAAAGTATAAATTTAAGTGGCTGTGTAATTGTGGCCGTTAATAACGTTTTTTTAAGTGGTAAATTACATAACTATTTATTGCGGTGATTTTACAGTGGAATGTTGTTATATTAAGCCCGACAAAATAATGACTCTTGCCTTTCATAAAGGGATTTTTCGATGCGAACACGTAAGGCGTCACGAATACTGATTATCAACCCGGCTGGTCAGGTACTGCTGTTCCGTTTCGTGCATACGGATGATGCTTTAGCGGGGCGTGCATACTGGGCGACGCCTCCCCGGCGGTGGGGTTAAACAGAATGAGTCTTTGCACATGCTGCGTTAAGAGAACTTCGCGAAGAAACCGGGATTATCCGCGACGTTATTGGGGCCAGCGTGGCGGAACGAACGTTTGAAATGCTGCTACCCAGCGGAGAAAACGTTCTGGCTATGGAGCGTTTTATTGGGTAAAGGTTGATGGTAATGAAATCAGTCGCGAGGGCTGGAGTCGTCATGAAAAAAGCGGTTATGCATCAACATCGCTGGTGGAATATAAGCGAACTTAGTGAAACAACGGAAACGGTATACCCGACTGATATTGCTACAATAATAGAGAATGTTATACAGAATTAGTTTCTCATACTGAAGCCATTATGGCATCGCCAGTCTGGGGCCGGCATCTTTACTGCCGGTTCAATATCTCGTTAGTCTCCAATATTCCCAAAGACCAAACGCTTTGCCTTATTACGCATTCCTTGCCGAATTTATCCTCTGCATTTCAGTGTCTTATCAAGATAACGCTTTTATTTGTCATTTTTAAAGTCTCTATCCAAACCGCCGATAACCATAACACGTCGTGTTGATGTGGCATGATGTCGATGAAAAGAACGGGCATACGGATGATGATTTCGACTTTTCTGCTTGATGGGATGATCAAAAGTCAGAAAACGTGAAGCAAGGGTAGAGGTCTGCTTACAAGGTGCCAAAATTGATAAGAATTCTAAAAACAGAGTATCGGTATCCATAATGACATTAGCGCTATCGTTCCTCTTTTTATGGTGTTGCAGATCATTTCCTATGCATACGTCCACGAAAAATTAGAAAAGTATGCCGAATCGATACTTATGCGAAGTAATAGTCTCATCTCGCAGGTGAAGGAAATTGACGATCTGCGCAATGAATTCGCTGTCTACAGCCCGTGCAGCGACCAATATTTGCATTCCCTCAGAAAGCGTCTGTGGCCATACCCGCTGATCAAAGATATCTCCTACATCAAAGACGACAGGGTGATCTGCTCAGCTGTGGGGCAAGTTTACTGTTCCGCTTTCGCTGAATGTCTTCAGGAATAAAGTTGACCGGGCAGGCTATACACCCGGATTTTTGATGCCATGATAGAAGAGGGGATTACCGATATCCTTTATACCGATAATTTTGCCATTACCGTATCGCCTTTTGCATTTCAGCGTTTCTGGGAAGATGCGGATAAAATGAATTTTAATGCTGTTGTCGGTGATAATAAACATGAGTCTCATTTTTTCCAGAATAGGCAAGGATGTTAACAGGCTTGAAGCCATAGAGCATGGAAGAGAAAAATCGTTATCTTTTATTTTTGATAAGAGCCTGTAATTCAGTAAATGACATTTGTGTTATCGTTGGAACTCAGCTTCCGTTCTTTTTTTACGGTAATGTATATGCGCTGGTTTTTTGTTAAGTATTTCACTGGTGATTGGTCTGCTTGTCAGTGCGCTTATTAATAATCTTGAGAGAAACCAGTCGTTACTTTCCCGGCTTGAATACGCAATAGATCACCGAAAATTGCATTTTGTCTATCAGCCTATTTATCGGGTGAAAGATAACAGCCTTATTGGCATTGAAGCGCTTATCCGTTGGAACGATGACAAAGTGGGGAATATTGGCCCGGATATCTTCATTCCTCCTCGCAGAGCAAAATGGCTTAATTAATAAGATTGGATTGTATGTTGAGAATGCAATAAAGAGTGTGCGCCGATATTACAGAAACACGCTATAACGCTCAGTATTAACGTCAGTTGTTCGGATATCTGCTCTGGAGTTGTTTCGTCAAACGCTGATCAACACCATGCAGAAAGAAGGTATTTCCGGTGGTTCACTGATGCTGGAAATCACCGAGAGACAGAGTGCAAGTATCGAAGAGATCAAACAGTCTGTTGAATTTTATCAATCGCAGGGCATCCTGTTTGCTCTGGATGATTTTGGTACCGGTTATTCGAATCTGAGCTGGTTATCCTTAATTGATGTCGATGAAATAAAGATTGATAAATCGTTAACCGATTCGATTGGTACCGAGTCAATCAATAAACACATCCTTCCCGGATTGATTGGCATGTTCAGAAATATGCCGAGAATAGTGGTCTTCGAAGGGGTTGAAAATGAACTGCAATACCTGTTCCTTAAAGAAAATTTGCCGGAGTGCTGTGCGCAGGGTTGGTATTTTTCCCGTGCGGTAGCGCTTACCGGGATAACGGCACTACTGCGGCGGCAATGCATGATGTGGTGATTGCCCGTTCACGCATTCGATCCCTCCCGCTCCTGACGCTGGTGTCGCATGCCAGTTTAAATGCGAAGGTTGAATAACGTTAAAAACCTTCCACAGTTGCTGGTACCGTATGGAAGGTTTATTTCTGAGCGCTACGGTGTCTGCCCGAACCGGTTAGCGGTTGTTCGCTGAATAGTGAAAGTAGTCAAAATCCGCATAGCGATGTTCGCCGGTAAAGTCCGGCAGCACATGCCTACAAACGCGCCAGTGAAGCGCTCGATGCCCCGCTCTTTGGAAATATTCATCGGAGAGTTTACTGTATTCCACATAGCCCCTACCGGGATCCATGTCTCTTCATCCGGGGAGTAATAATAATTAGCCCGGTCATCTTGCACATTAACCCGCAGATAAACGTAGCCTTCGCCAGCGATTTTTATGCCTTCACCGGTTAGCATCGAGAATTTATTAAGGTCATTGACCATCAAATTCACGGTTCGCTCTCCGCTCATCGCAGGATATATACAAATAAATATAATTTGTGGTGTCGTAAAAGCAGACTAAGCCAGCCATTTGTTGGAAAGAACGCGGGTTGAAATCTACACAGGTCTGCGCGGTGAACGCAAAATCCGTCTGTCTTCTGGCCACCGGGGGCTTTGATAATGGTGTGAGCTCAGCGATTCATGACCCCGTAAACGCAACCATCCTTTTCTCTCATTGAGCGTGCATATCCTCGCCTAATGGGATGCGCAATGACTGATAGTGCAGCGGGAGCGTCGGTGAATCAAACTCATCCCTTACCGGTTGTTCAGGCCACGCTCTTCCAGTTGCGTGTGCACTGTCATTTCTGGCGTTGTTTTACCATTAACCAACCGTAGCCAGCCGTCATCACTCCAGTAAACCTGTTGAATAGCCGTTTCACGCCCCATCGGGCTGCGCCCTTTTGACGGTAACGGTCGACCGCACAGATGCACGATGAACCACTCACCCACACTGTTTTCAAACAGATCCGCATGCCCGACCCTCTGCAATGGCAAACGACAGTCGTAACGTGAGGTCATCATCTGGCCGACAGGGTCGGTTTCATAGGGCCCAAACAGTTGACGTGAACGCGCTATCGTGACGCCATGATTGTAAAACGTCCGCCTTCGGCGGTTAACAGATAAAACCAACCGTTGATTTCATAAATATGCGGGCCCTCGGTGATGCCCAGCGCGCTACCAGCATAAATTTTGCGGCACTCGCCCACTAATTTTTTCGTCTGCTCGTCATATTGCTGAATGATAATACCGTTCCATTTCGGGAAACCGGGTTCACCGCCATCCATATGGCTCATCTCCATACTCACCAGCCATTTGGTGCCATCGCTATGATGAAACAGAGAAGGATCAATTCCGCGGCTGTGAAGATAAACAGGCTCAGACCATTCGCCTTCAATATCATCCGTGGTCACCATATAGTTGGTGTCCCAGAAACGCCCGGCCACATTTTTTACATCCGTAAAAATAAGATAAAAACGTCCGCCATCATGACTCAGACAGGGCGCATATATGCCGCCAGAGTCGGGGTTGCCGATCATATTCAACTGACTTTTTCGATTAAGCGGATAAGCGATCCGTTGCCAGTTTTTAAATCGTAGGATTTATAGAGACAAATACCGGGAAACCATTCAAATGTGGACGTGGCGACATAGTACGCGTCACCGACTCTGATAATTGACGGGTCAGGATTAAAGCCAGCAATAACCGGGTTAGTAATTGTTGTCATATGACTCCCTATAAGGTAAATATGAATAAATTAGCGACTGTTTTGTTTGTTCTTACATCATGGTTGTCGCCGATTCTGTATACACAGTATCGTTTCGATAGTGGGTCATAATAAAAACATCATGACAACACAAATAGCAGGGATAACCGTAAAGATCAGCCGGACGACCAGCACAGCCATATCCGTCTGTACGGCGGCACTTCCCACATAACCGCCAACGGTCAGTAACCAGCCGATAATCGCGCCGCCAACCGCAATGCCAATTTTAATGGCAAAGAGATTGTAGAGAAAACCAGTGCCGCTAAGCGATATTCCCGACTTTTTCTCGACATTATCGATAATATCGCTCAGCAGGCTCCATTGCAGCGGTGCTGAACTCGCGTCGATAAAATGAATCACGCTGATGATAATGCAGATTGCGATAATATATTCAGAGGGGACCATAAACAGTGCCGCCAGAATGACAGCCTGGAAGAAGTAACGACGCTTTATAGGACACTAACCGATCAAACTTTCCATATAATGAAGTGGTGAACACTGCGCCAACAAACCGGGTGCCGAGAATCACTAATAGAATAGTGCTGGTTAAATCGGGACGGTTCAAATAATAGTGAACAAAGTACATGGCGCCACCCGTTTTTAATATCCCGGCGATAAGGCTCACGATGTTGAGTGCAAAGATGCAACGCCAGTTATGATCCTTAATCAGCACTGACAGCTCTTTATAAATGCCACTAAACTTCCGCGTTCTGTCGACCTCTTTACGGTAATGCTCTTTGGTCATGGAAAAACACGTGTAGAACAGTATGGTACTCCAGGCCGCCCATGATGATCATGCTCCAGAAGTAGCCTTTCTGCAGGTCGCCATTGCCTAAAATTTTTGTTAAGGGCAGGGCAATAACGGAGACAATAATGCCGCCTAACGCCGCGAAGGCAAAACGGTATGCCTGAATTGACACCCGTTCTTTTGCATCCTGAGAAATATTATTGATCAACGCACAGTATGGAACGTTCACCAGTGAGTAAAAAAATGGACAGGGCGGTATAAGAAATATAGGCATAGATGATTTTGCCGGTTTCACCCCAATTCTGGCGTGTAAAAGGTTAATGCGCCAAAAATACCAAAGGGTAGCGAGAACCATAATAAATAGGGTCTGAACTGACCATGCCGGGTTTGGGTATGATCGGCAATATAGCCGATATAGATATCGGCGAACGCATCAACTACCCTGACGAAAAGAAACATGGTGCCCATATGAAAAGCACTAAGCCCATAAATATCGGTATAAAAATAGGCCATAAATAGCATGATGGTTTGCCAGATAATATTCGATGCGCCATCGCCGATTCCATAACCAATCTTTTCTTTGAATCCGATTCTATTCATAACCATACCTTTTCATAAGGAGTTTAAAATAGCGTTAACGCGAACACTCTGTTACCTGATGAAAAGGTAATTCTGATTAATCATAAAAAAATGTATCGACGAGGCGTTTTTATATAATTTTTTTGCGCCAGCACGTCCGCATCGATCACACTTAGCGTAAAAACGTCAGCAAGGGGTATCAAACCGAACATCAGCGATTTTTGTGGAGTTGCACGCTGGTGAGACTATGATTTCTGAATTTTTTCGGGGTAACGCCAATCAGTTTTTTGAACTGAAAACAGTAATATGCCGCATCCGTAAACTCGCACTGATAAGCAATGTCGGTAATGCTTAGCGCAGTATTGCGCAGCATATCTACGGAGCGGGCAATTTTCTTGCGTAACAGATACTCTTTGAAGCTGATTTGCATGATTTTTTTGAACGTCCGGGGAGAAATGGCACGAAGACAGACCTACAGCGGCAGCGGCTTCATGCAAACTGATATTCAACGAGGTTCGTTTTTCCATCTCCTCCATAAAATTAATCATTTTTTCCAAATAATGAGAGATTGTCTTTCTCCGGTGATATTGCCTGTGCGCTGGAGGCGCACTGAAAAACGGTATTGAGTAAAAGGATCATGACCGGGTTGGTGTCGTCTGTTGAATGCCCGGTTTCGTGCACCTGAGCCAGCCATTTGAATAAAAACTGTAATCGTTCGGCTTCCAGTTCATTGGGCTGGGTTATGATTCCAATGTGTGGATTCATGGCGGGAATGGGATATTTTAACCTGTTGAGTACCGCACGGTCGTACTGAAAGAGAAAAACGTTCATGATCGTCGGTGTATTCCAGCGCCATATCATGGAGTACCAATGGGCTAACATAAATTAACGTATTGTCTTTTATCGCGAATTTTTCACTGCCAATACTGTAACTGCCCTGAGCTTTATGGAACCACATAATTTCATGCTCCAGATGCATATGTGGTTTGATAGCTAATCCCTCTTCCGGGACGGCTTCTCCAGCGCGTAAAACGTAATCCAGTTCTGTCGACGTTTCTAAATTTTCAAAAAATGATCTTCATTGATTAAGTTTCGCATAATGGCTGTCGCTAACGTTAATGTCTCATCCTTGCGTATCGCCAGTATAGCGGTCATTCAAAGCGGATAATGTTAGCCGGATCGAGCGTCACCGCTGTAGCGCGCTTACGGTCTGGCCCAATCGCGAATGCGTCAGAGGAAAATGATTCCCGGTTCGGGCGAACCAGGGGCTGGTTAACGTTTATCGACAGGCGTTGTTGATTTGATTTTTTCGATAGCGACAATATTTTCCGACATCGCTTCATTGAGCACTTTTACTGCTGTGCAGGCATCACGGTTTTTGATGGACATATAGACTTTAATATGCGCTTCAACGCTCTCAAGGGTAATGCCCAGCGCACGGTTAAGCTCTTCCAGATAATAGTAGTAAATATCTTTAATCGAGTTCATGACGTTGTAAAACACGCTATTATGCGATGCCCGGATAATCGCTAAATGAAACTCGTAATCGGCTTCCGAATATTTTTTATAGTCGCCTTTGTTGATCAGCATATTATTCAGCGCTTGCTCAAGCTGGCGGATATCGTCATCGGTGGCATTATCAACGGCAAGCTCGACACATTTGAATTCCACCGTTTGGCGGAAAAACCATCATGTCATGAAACTCTTCGCGGCTCAGATGCATAATAGGGCGCGGATCGTTGCTCAACATCTGAGGCGTAAAGTTTTCACTGACGTAGCTTCGCTCCCTTGCCGGGTGACGACGATACCCAGATCGCGAAAGCGTTGAACCGCGCTACGTACGCTGACCCTGCTGACATTAAAAGACGTGGTGAGCTCAGCTTCAGAAGGAAGGCGGCTACCTCGGCGCCCAACTACCATCCAGAAGCTTTGCACTTATCTGATCATAAATTTCATTTACAACATTCTGTTTTTGAATGGATTTTTATGCTCAAGATCGATGTCCGGTAAAATGCCGTTAATGTGTTATTGTATAGCAATTCAATTTTAGAACAAAGCGCCCGGGCGGGCGCTTTGCATTCTAATTGAAGCGAATGAGGACCTTAGCAGAGAGATTCTTGTCCGTGGCGGTAATCAGCGCCTCTTCGATTTTCTCCGGCGGAAATTCCGCGCTAATTAAAGGACGCGGATCGACGCGCCCGTCTTCAAAGCCAGTGCACGGCGGTGGCAAACTCATTGATAAACCGGAACGAACCCACCCAGTTAATTTCTTTGACCAGCATTGGAGAGACGGGCCAACTGACCGGGCTTGCTCCCATCCCGACCTGAACAATGGTTCCTGCCGGGCGGGTGAAATCGACGGTCGACGCCACTGCCGCCGGTGCGCCGGAGGCTTCAAACACCACATCAAAGTAGCCTTTATGCTGCTGATAATGGGCCACTGGTCTTCATCACGCGGGTCCATCACCGCGGTGGCGCCCATCTGCTGTGCCAGTTTCAGGCAGCGTGGGCTGAGATCCGAGGCCACGAGTTCTGATGCCCCCGCGCTTTTGCCGCCGCCAGAATCAGGCAACCAATCGGACCTGCGCCAATCACCAGCACGCGCGCTTTCCGGTGAGTTGACCGGCCATGTTTATAGCATGAATCGAGACCGAGAGCGGCTCCGAAAAAGCCATAACGTTGGCCGGAACCGCGCTGTTATAAGGGATGCACTGTTCCGGTTTGACAACCACATATTCAGAGAATCCGCCGTTAACGTGGGGATTGAACTGCGCGCTGCCCATAAAGCGCATCGACCCACACAAGTTCTGATGCCCGGAAAGACACATTTCGCATTGGTTACACGGGCAGGAAGGATTCACGGCGACTGTCTGACCCACTTCTAATGTGCTGCCTGCCGGTACTTTTTGGATGACGCCAACGAACTCGTGCCCAATCACCATTGGGTGTTTCAGGATGGACATTCCCGCGCGCCCATGCTGGTAATAGTGGATATCCGAGCCACAAATACCGCCACAGGCGACTTTGACTACGACATCCTTTTCACCGTGCTCAATTTCACGGGAGGTGTAGCGAACATCTTTTTCCGCATGTGCCAGACAGGCGTTACAGGTTATTTTTTCCAGTACTCATTGTGACCTCTTTATTTGTTAGCGGTTGCCGGAGCAATGGCATTCTCATCGGCCCTGTTCACCTTTTTATTTTCAGGCAAAATGACGTCGATTTTGCCTACCGGAAAATGTAAGCTAACAGGCCCAACCCGGCGACGGCGGCGATATACCACATGGCATATTGGAAATTCTGGGTGCGTTGCAGGATGACCCCCAATCACGATAGGGCTGACAATTCCAGATAAATTCCCGCAAATATTTAAAAAGCCTCCCATCGTGCCGAGGAAATTGCGTGGAATAACATCACTCCAGACCACCCATCCTAAATTTGGAAAAAGCGTTAGCGAAAAAAGGCAATAGAGAGAATAACGATGGCGATAATCGGTTGATCCTCGAAGAAATTAACCAGCCCAATAATCATGGTGACGCAAAGCCCTGCCATTACAGGAAGTTTACGCGCCAGCGTTCTGGATTTTCCTTTTTCAGCAGCATATCGCTAAGGGTGCCGCCGCATAAAACACCGAACATCGCCATAATATAGGGGGAGCATGGCGCCAATGCCGGCTTTGGGAAACCGAGAGATGCAGCCCTTTTCCAGATAAACAATAAACCATGTCAGGAAAAAATAGAGCGTGGAAGAGCAGGCAAACTGGGTAATAAAAAGTCCCCAGACGGTTTTTTTGCTGAGAAAGAAGCGAATGTCTTGCCAGCTGATTTTTTTCATTAACCGTAGACTGGTTAACCGAGCCGTAGCCTCCGCCTGCCTTAATGTAGTCAAGCTCCGCCTGATTAACGGATTTACTGTGCTGCGGGTCTCTGTAATAAATAAGCCAGTAGATGCCAAACAGAATGCCCGCGCCGCCAGACAAATAGAAGGACATTTCCCAGCCGTAGTTAGCCACAATAAAGGATAACGCCGGGGTTAATAACGCCAGACCAATATATTGCGCACTTGAGTAAATGGCCGTGGCGCGTGCGCGTTCATGATCCGGGGAACCCGGTGGCGATGATTTTTGGTGTTCGAGGGAAAGGAGGGTGCTTCGGCGACACCGATTAATGCGCGGCAAGCCAGTAACATGGCAAAAGATGCCGTCGCGGTTGCAAATAAGTGATGCGACGAGAACCCCATCATAAAGGTAAAAACGCTCCACAGAATAATGGCTCCCCCGTAAAGAACGCGTGATCCAATGCGATCCAGCACATAGCCAACAGGGATCTGGCTCGCAGCATAAGCCCGGAGTAAACATCGAAAATAATAAACCCAGCTGCGTTGGCGACAGGTCGAAATCTTTCTGGATATTCGTGCCTGCAACTGCAAGATTGGCGCGATCCATATAATTAATTGCAGTAACGATAAACAGCAATGTGAGAATAAAGAGTCGTGATCTTGGAAGCCTTCATGAAAATACCTGCATTATTATCGATATGCCATTGCGGTTAACAACAGGCATATCGTAGATGTTAAAGGCAAAATGTAGAGTACGGTTTTTACAGCACTGCCAGCCAACCACCATCAACGTAAATAATCTGCCCGTTAATATAGTTTGGAGGCTTTTGATGACAGAAAAACGGCCGTGCCGATTAATTCGTCCGGGTGTCCCCAGCGCTGTGACGGGTTGCTGCTTTTCACCCGGGCGTCGAATTGTTTATCTTCAATTAACGCGGTGTTCATATCCGTGAGAATGTACCCCGGTCCAATGGCATTGGTCTGGATATTAAATTGCGCCCACTCAGCCGCCATGGAACAGGTCAGCATCTTAATTCCACCTTTTGCCGCTGTGTAAGGGGCAACGGTCGGCGGGCGGCTTTGGCTGGTTAATGAACCGATATTCACAATTTTGCCGCCCGTGTTACGTGCGATCATACGTTTCGCCGCAGCGCGGGAAACAAGGAAAGCACTAGTCAGGTTGGTATCAATCACCTTTTGCCAGTTTTCCAGCTCCAGCTCTACCATCGGTTTACGGTACTGGATACCGGCGTTATTGATCAGAATGTCGACATGAATTCCCTGTTCATCCAGTGCGGAAAATGCCTTTTCAATGGCCGCTTCATCCGTGACATCAAACACCAGCCCCTGTGCGCTATAGCCTTTTGTTACCAGCTTATCGACAGCTTCGGCCATTAACGTATCGCGGATGTCGTTCAGTATTACCCGTGCGCCCGCAGCAGCGAGACCTTCCGCATAGGAAAGCCCTAAACCCCGCGCCGATCCTGTCACCAACGCTGTTTTCCCCGTTAAGTCAAATAATGCGCTCATTCTGTTTACCTCACTCAATATTTGTATGACGACTGTCCTTTAAAGGGTGAGTTTTCGGTTCTGTAAAAGCAATAGCGTAAAAATATATTTGCAACAATGATCACATTTCGTTTGCCGGGTAATGGTGTTTGTTTTTCCAATAATATTATGTATTTAAATGTTTTTATGATTAAAAATAGTGCAGGTTGATCATCGTCACAAAATAAAGCATCCCCTGATAATAAAACGGTGCGAGTGTGTTAAAACAGCATTAAGTTGTAGGACAACTTACAAATATGCTGTGTGTCGTCCAAACCAGTGTGACATTCAGCGCGTTCGCTAAATTGAGGAGTTAACGTGAGTAACCTGAAAATCACCAACGTGAAAACGATTCTGACAGCGCCGGGCGGTATCGACCTCGCGGTGGTTAAGATCGAGACAAATGAACCCGGACTGTATGGTCTGGGGTGCGCCACATTCACCCAGCGCATCTTTGCGGTAAAAAGTGCGGTCGACGAGTACATGGCGCCCTTTCTTATTGGTAAAGATCCGACGCGTATTGAAGATATCTGGCAGTCGGGGGCCGTCAGCGGCTATTGGCGTAATGGCCCGATCGCGAACAATGCGTTATCCGGCGTGGATATGGCCCTGTGGGATATCAAAGGCAAGCTGGCGGGGATGCCGGTTTATGACCTTCTGGGCGGGAAATGCCGTGATGGGATCCCGCTTTACTGCCATACCGACGGTGGCGACGAAGTGGAAGTTGAAGATAACATCCGCGCCAGAATGGAAGAGGGTTACCAGTATGTCCGTTGTCAGATGGGGATGTACGGCGGCGCAGGGACCGATGATCTCAAACTGATTGCCACACAACTGGCGCGTGCGAAGAACATTCAGCCTAAACGTTCTCCACGTAGCAAAACACCGGGCATCTATTTTGACCCGGATGCTTACGCCAAAAGCGTCCCGCGCCTGTTCGACCATCTGCGCAATAAACTCGGTTTTGGTATTGAATTTATTCATGACGTACATGAACGCGTCACACCGGTAACGGCGATAAAGCTGGCGAAAACCCTCGAACAATATCAGCTCTTTTACCTTGAAGATCCTGTTGCGCCGGAAAATATCGACTGGCTGAAAATGCTGCGCCAGCAATCCTCAACGCCGATTTCTATGGGCGAGCTGTTTGTTAATGTGAACGAATGGGAAGCCGTTAATCGACAATAAACTGATTGATTACATTCGCTGTCATGTCAGCACCATTGGCGGCATTACCCCGGCCAAAAAACTGGCGGTGTACAGTGAACTGAACGGTGTACGCACAGCATGGCACGGGCCGGGCGATATTTCGCCCGTCGGCGTGTGCGCGAACATGCATCTTGACCTGGAGTTCGCCGAACTTCGGTATTCAGGAGTACACGCCGGTGAATGATGCATTACGGGACGTTTTCCCGGGCTGTCCGGAGATTGACCGGGGGTTATGCTTATGTGAATAACAAACCCGGACTGGGCATTGATATTGATGAAGCGAAAGCGGCGAAATATCCCTGTGAAGGCGGTATTCCTCATGGACAATGGCTCGCACGCCTGACGGCACCGCTTCCAGACCGTAACACGTTCGTCTTACCTTAAGAAAAATGATCAGGGCCTGATAACACGCGCGTTATCAGGCCTGTTTCTACCCGCGCCTTTTAAAACAGTGATAACAACGGGTTAAGCCGATTTGCTGAGTAAGAAATCAATCAGCGTTTTTACGCGTTTGGTTTTCCCGGCGCTTTTCGGGTAATAGAGATACACCGGGGAAACCTCTTCCAGTAAGGCTCCATGACGGGAATAAATGTCTCTTTATCCGGCTGCAATGCGTGAATTGGCTCAAACAGCCTGCCGATCCCCAGCCCGCTGCGGATCCCATCCGCCATCACCTCGATATCATTGCCAATAAGCTGGCCTCGGCATCTCGACGGTTAACTGTTCTCCGTTGTCGTCCAGCATCAGCGGCAGAATGCGGTTGTTCGTTATGAACCGATAGCCGATCAGCTTGTGCTGCTGGAGATCGGCCGGTGATTCTGGCGTGCCAAAGGCTGCAAGGTAAGCGGCCGATGCATACAGCCCTTCGCGAAAAGGCGTCATCAACTGGCGCGCCACCACGCCGCCTTCCGTGATGTCGCCGAAGCGGATGCCGAGATCGAACCGTTTATCGATAATGTTGATGGTCCCGTCATTGACAGAAACCTCAAGCTGAATACCGGGATAACGCTGGCAAAATTCGGCCATACAAGGTTTGAGGATCAGCAGATAAGCAAAACGGGAGAGGGTGATCCTTACCAGACCTGACGGTTGCTGGCTCTGGTCTTTGATGCTTTCGACGGCTTTTTGCAGCGCGTCCACGGCCACGGTAGTTTGCGCCAGCAACTGCTGCCCGGCGTCAGTCAGCTCAATACGGCGTGTGGTGCGGGTAAACAGCGGATGGCCAATATGCTCCAGAAGTTTCAGCGCTTTACTGACGGAGGGGGGCGTTATTTCCAGTTTTCTTGCCGCCGAAATGCTCCCCTCCTGTGCAATGCTCTGGAAGATGCGTAGCTGATTGTAAATCGCGTTATTCATAGCGCCATCCGTTATGCAATGGAGTGAGGATTATTAGCCAATGGCTAACTATCCATGAGCCAATAGTGGCCTAATTTTATCGAAATCGCGAGCTTATACTCCTGACTTTTCACCGATGTGATCCTCTCAGGAGCCTGATATGCGAATTTTGTGTCTGGATATCCCCGCTGGCGCGACCCCACAAGCCTATGCCCTCATCTGACCGCCGAGGTTTTACATGCACCGGGATTTATATAAATCCGGTGTTATCCGGGATATCTATTTCCGCCGGGATCGTCCGGGCGTGGCGATGTTTCTCGAGTGTGATTCGGTCGAAGACGCCAGCGCCGCCGTGGCGGACTTCCCGCTGGCAAAAGCAGGCTTGCTGACGTTCGAGTGCATTCCTCTGGGGCTCATTCGCGGGCTGGGAAAGTCTCTTTTCTCCCGACTATAAAAGCCTTGCCTGAACAGGCTAACCCGCGTCGCCGAACCGATCGCATCTCTTCACTCACTCACCGTTAACGAATTGAAAATGCAAAACGTATTGATTATTTCCCAGGGCACCCCAATCTTCAGGAATCTGTTGGCAATGCGACCATTCTGCACGACGTTGCACAGGCGTTGCCGCAGGCAGAAATCCGCAGGCTGGATACGCTTTATCCGGACTACCAAATCGACGTCGCCGCAGAGCAAGCCGCGCTGCTCAAAGCTGATGTGATTGTCTGGCAGTTTCCTTTTCCTGGCGGTATTCGGTACCGGGCTTAATGAAATTGTGGATCGATCAGGTCATGGTGCATGGTTTTGCTCATGGCTCCACGGCAAAACTGGGGGTAAAACTCATTCTCTCTTTTACCACCGGCGCACCGCAGGCGCTTTATACCGCTGACGGTTTTTTCGGTCACACGATTGAGGATTACCTGATTCAGTTTGAGACCACGGCACGGCTGTGCAATCTGGATTTGCAGCCACCTGTTTATACCAGTGGGATAAGCTACGCCGGTCGCGATGACGCCCTGATTGCGCAGCAGAAAATGGCCGCCAAAGAACATGCCGCGCGCACCGGTGGCTGCGCTGAACATGTTATCTCCCGAACCGGAGCGGGTGGCGTAAAGCAGGGGCGGGTAAAGACGAAGCCATACCCTAAACAGCAGCCCGCTCTGCCTGTTGATACAAAAAAAGACCCCCGGCAAGCCGGGGTCTTCGAAGCGGGTGAATGTGAAAATATGCCGCCACCCGCGTGCTTAGCTGCGGTTCTCTTCGATAAAGTGCGCGAGGTCCGCCGGGGTTTTCAGCACGGTCGCCACTTCGGTTGGCGGTATCATGCAGCCATAAACGTCCTGCACTTCCAGCACCATATCCACCGCCAGAATTGAGTCGAGGATATCGGACTCAATCAGCTCATCGTTAAAGCCCACTTTGCGGGATAAGATCTTTTCAAACAGTGCGAGAATTTCTTGTTCCATCTCTATTTCCTGAATCATCAGTTCGTGCGGGCATGAGTGTCCAGCAGCTTACGGTCAATTTTGCCGTTGGGATTGAGCGGCAAAGCGTCTTTGATAATGATTTGCGACGGCACCATATAGGGCGGGATCACCTTCGACAGCGATGTTTTAATCGCTTCCGGCGCCAGTTTCGTCACACAGAATGCGGCAATACGCAGCACGCCGCCGCCGGATTTCATCAGCGGCAGAACCACCGCTTCACTGATACCGGACATCGCCAGCAGGCGGTTTTCGATCTCGTTGATCTCAATACGGTAGCCATTCAATTTGATCTGGCTGTCGTTACGACCGGCAGTAAAGCAGCCCATCTTCGTAGCCCAGTCGCCGGTTCTGTAGCCGCGGAACGCTTCGTTCTCCCGGCGCAGCAGCTTCTCGGCGTTCTCTTTTGGCAGCCCGAGGTAACCGCGCATCACATTTTTACCCCCAAATGATCAGCTCGCCTTCCGGAGTGATTTCCATTCTGGAGTCCGGCATCATCGCGCCAACCGGCAGCAGATCGTTCTCGCTGTTCAGGATCTCATCGGTGATTTCAATCACTGTCGTGGCGATGGTGGCTTCCGTCGGGCCATAAGAGTTAAGGATTTTGGCCTGCGGGAAGCGGCGGCGTAACTGTTTGACCAGCGCCTTGTTCAGCACCTCGCCAATAAACACAAACACGTTGAGGTCAGGCAGGTATTCGCTGTTGAACTGCGGCGAGAGCAAACGCTGATAAGCAAAGGACGGCGTGGATACCCACACGGAAACCGCATTGCTTTTCAGGCGATCAAGCCAGTTGTCGGCGGCGATATCCTCTTTCGCATTCAGTACGATATGCCCGCCGGTGGCGGGTTCGCCAGCAGCGGAATCAAAGAGAGGTCGAAGCTGAACACCGCATGGTTCATCAGCACCGGCGTCGGCGGTAGTGAAAAGTCTGGCGAACCCATTTCATAAAGTGCCACAGACTTTCGCGCCCGATCTGCACACCTTTGGGTTTGCCGGTGCTGCCGGAGGTGAACATGATGTACGCCAGATCCTGCTCTTCGAGTGGTTTGCCGGTTTCACCGGTCGCCACGAACTGCCGGGTGGCAATGTCGTAGTACCATGGCGCGCTTGCCAGCGAGCATATCTCTTTCAGCCGTTCCTGTGGATAAATGCAATCCACCGGGATATACGGAATGTTATGCAGCAGACAGCTATAGATGGCCACAGCGAACTCCGCCTGCTGGTGGCCGTACAGCACCACTGGCGTACCGGCGGGTAACTGGCACTGCTGTAAGCGTTGTGACCAGTCTGTCACGGCGGTGGTAAGCTGTTGCCGGTGTCAGGGCTTCATCGCTGCCGCTGATGGCCAACTGCTGTGGATTCGCGGGATCAAGTAATGCCGCACGCAGGAAATCCTGCAGTTCCTGAAGCTCATTGTGAAGGTTCATAGAGGTGACATTCCGCTAAAGATGTAAAGAGAAGCCGCAGCACTTGCCAGCGTTAAAATACGGCCCGGAAGATAACCACCGGGTTTTGTAACCCGGTAGTCAGCGCCGGACTGCGTTTGGCTGACCACTGAAGCATGTTGTGCGCAACGGAAATAGCGCGCCAAACAGCGCGCCGCTGATAACATAGTGCCTTTCGAGCCCGTTCCATGCCCCCATACAGAACAGCGTGCAGAAGATACCGATGTTCTGCGCCAGTGTTTTGTTCTGACGGAAAAGTCGAGCTTCATTAAGTTCATGTAAATCGGCATAAACACCACGTCCCTCAGCCATTCAGAGAGGCTGATGTGGAAGCGTCGCCAGAAATCCTGCGGGTTTTTCGCCAGAATGGGCATATTGAAGTTCGCCGGGATATTCAGGCCAAACAGGCGCCCGGCACCAATCGCCATATTGCTGTAACCGGCAAAAGTCAAACCACAAATAGGCGCTGTAAGCCAGCGACATCACCACCCCCACGCTGAGGGTAAACGGGCGATGACTCCACGACTGGATCACCGCGGGTTGTCGATGAGCATCGCGAAGAGAAACTTCTGCACGATACCGGTGAAAATTTGCTCCATCGCCGTTAAAAACTGCTCACGGGTAAGGCTGAATACCGGTTTATTGATGTCCGTTACCCGAGTCCGCCAGCGATACATGGGGCCTGCCGGAGGATAATAAATGGCATAAACAGGTAGCAGAAATAGTGCAGGAAATGGCGGCCATCTTTTGCTGCGGTACAGCAGAACATCAATGGCGCGGAAGGTCATAAACGATAAGCCGATCATGCCCCAGTGGTTGTTCAGGTGCAGTTTCACCAACAGCAGCGGCAGCAGCGTCAGGCTGACTGCCGCCAGTTTTCAACCAGCCTTTCTCTTTTAAGGTGACAATCGCGTAAAAGCTGAAGAAAACCGCCACGGGAACCGCATAATCCCCCCACTGGAAGATATAACCCCAGCCCACCGCTGCCGAGGGACGGAAAAGGCGGACAAATAGGTCAACCGGTAGTGCAATACGCGGTTAACCAGCGCAAAGATCAACGCCGATGAGAACAGATATAAAAAAACGTTCCGGAGCTGTACATCATTCATTCCTCAGAACTTTTGATATTCAAAATGCACTTTCAAATTCATGCTCTCATCCACCGAAGACCACGCGATGATGGTGACCGCCAGCAGGAGATAAAGGAAAAAAGGCGAATAGCGTTTTTCATCATTTAAAACTCTCCAGAATAAAGCGGTCCATCGGTACCCATGCCAGTCGGTGGGATGCAGGCGATCCCAGTTCCAGCCCTCCTGATAAGGCATTGAGTACATATCGAGATAAGGGATCTGATTTGCCTTCAGAATTGCCGTCGCCTGAGTCACGGCGGGCTGCACCAGTTCCGGGTTCTGCACTGCCCGCCGGTTAATGGAATCAATAATGACCACGACCTGAACATGGCGGGATTTCAGCAACTTGATGGTGGCCTCAAACGCCTGTATTTGCGCCGGAACGACGGGGGAGTCATCCCACACTTCCGGTTTTTCGCCCGGCTCATAAATGGATTTGTCCATCCACAGCGTGGCGGCGCTTTGCTGGCGATACGCGTTCAGCTCGCGAGCATGGGCCAGCTCTTTATCCCAGTCCGGTGTTACTACGGATGTCGGCTGTTGCGGCCACGATTGCGCCTCTTCCGGCTCAATGTGCAGCATTGCCAGCCAGTCGTTTTTTATCAGCGTGCAGAAATTAGCAAACTGGAAACTCACTTCCTGCCAGATATTTTCCGCGTGCCAGCCATAGACGTTCATTTGCGAAAAGGTTAAATGGCTGATCTCTTTTTTATCAATATTGCGTAAGTAATTGACCGAGGAAGGGCGGGTTTGCTCATCCTCCGGATTAACGGATTAAATACAGGTGCCGGGAAATTATCCGCAAAAATAGCGGGTGGAACGCCGAATGAATAAAAACTGTCCGGGGAAAGTAACAACACCACTTTACTGTTTGCGTTAAGGTCGTTTTTAAAACGTGAGAACAGTAAAAATGTGTAACACTGTCATCGAAGCTGTCACCAAATGCGACAACCGGACGGTGCAAATCATTATTAAAGTAATTATATACAGCGTAATGTTCATCTTCTGAGGTAGCGACTTCAGAAGCGCCGATGAAAAAAATCGCATTGCCCTGTAATGCATGAGAAATAGTGGCTATTTTTTCGGCTTGTTCTTTTGGGTGCCTTCCATTGATTTAATCAACGGCTGGAAAGTCAGCGGCGGATCAAAGCTGTTCACCAGCGGGTGAACAGCTAAAAACAGGATAGCAAGGACCGCCATCGAGATATGTAGGCAGAGTGTATTTTTAAGTTTCATTATAATATTAAGAAAGCATAATATTTATTTGTTTAAAGTTTGTTGCTTTTTATCTTCACAGCAAACCGACCTCTATGTTCACGACACTATATACCAGACGCCTCGCGGATGATGAGCGTTGCTGTGTAACGGTATGTACAGATTTGATCTGGCATCATATTACGGGGCGAATTTTCATGCAGGCAGCGTGGGAGAGGAGGGGAAACGGTTTGCCGTCGCTTTCGCGAATGAGAGTCATACGCTACGCCCTATCCCTATGGCAAACGGCAATAAGGATCGGCTTAGCGTTCGCCCGGTTTTCGTGTTTGATTACCGGGCAAAATTATTCATCTTCTCATAGCGTTTTTTATACTCCGCCGGCGGGATGCCATTATGTTTGCGAAATATTTTAGTGAAATAGACCGGGTCGCTATAACCCACTGATTGAGCAATTTTAAATATGGGCAATAACGTTGACTGGATAAGTAAACGCGCACGGTTTATGCGTTGTTGTTCACGCCGCATAAATGGTAACGCCCAAATCTTTTTGAACAGATGCGCTAAGCGGGAAGGGGACAAAAACACCATGCTGGCGAGTTTTTCGACTTTCAGTTCTTCATCTATGTGATCGTTGAGATAGTCGCAGACGGCATTGATTCTGGGATCGTGAGCGTGGTGATTGCTGACAGGCTGTAGCTGAAAACAGGCAAGGATCAACCGTTCGAGGGCGTTCATCGCCAGTGCTTCGGACAAGGGCGCGTCGTCGGAATTGTGGCGGATCACCTCATAAAAGAGTTCCCGCAGATGCCTGTTTTACCGGCTCCGTGACCCGGGTTTTTCCGATGCCGAGAATATTTTTATCCCACTTTAGCCAGTCCAGCCAGTAGGGGCGCGGAATAAAGTAGATCCACAGATGATCCCAGTATTCGCTGTGTTCGTCGCGACCATATTGGTGAGGCACGCCGGGCGGAAAAAGTAGCAGATCATTTTCCTCGTATTGCAGCGTGTTCTCTCCCACCTTCGCCCGCCCCCGGCCGCGTAATGTCAGGTTGATAATATAGCCTTTCATGCCGTTGGGGCGGTTAATGTAATAATCCAGCGAGGATCCTCTGGAAATAGGGGTAAAGCCGGAGACTATCCATGCATTAAAGGTAAAGGTTTTTATCAATGGAGAAAAATTCAGCAGTTCATTGATATCCAGTTCCATGTTTGCCTCGTTGATAATCCCGGCTCCGGTTCAGCTTGCGATGATACTAAAATCCCATGCGCCTAACCGCAACGGTGCGCCGCGGGTTATTGCCGCGTCTTGCAAGAGCAGCGTGCCGTTGGTGTCACTCTTCAGGGTTTGCGGCTCTCCTGAGTAATTGAAAATGAAGGTGATTTTCTGGCCGTTCCGGTTCCGCATTTTTCTGACGATCACCGGGAAGCGGTAGTCGGATGTCCGGGAACGTAGCGGCAGGTCACGCGTCAGATGGTTAAAGAGGCTGGCTATCAGCGTTTTTTTCCGGCAGGAAGCCGACATACATCGCCACGCCTTTCCCGAAACGTGCTTCCGTAGCCGCCGCATAGGCGTTCCACACCGGGTGCTGGTAACGCAGCACGGTACGGGTTTCGGGCGCCGGGGTCAGCAACTCCATCCACAACTCCACGTTGTTATCCTGCTGGCACGTGATCTCTTCCACGCAGGCGGCAACGGTGACATTTTCCGGCAGAGTGAACTGATTGTAATGCACGCCGCAGGCCTCGCTTAAGCCGCCGGGTTGGGGCCGGTCCGGACTTTCACATGCTCATCGCTGAAGCCTGATTTAAAACCGATCAGCGCGCGGCCCCTGTTCAATATAACGATTGATGCGTGCAAGTCGCGCATCGTCGGCGGCGTATAACGCAGGAATAATAATGGCGCGATAGCGCACCGCGCTGTCGTCGATATCATTAATAATGTCGACCGCGACATTCTGTTCGTAGAGCGCATCGTGGAAGCGGCGAACAATATCGTTATAGACATTGGTCTGCGCAGTTCCCGGCTTAAAGTGGTTAAGCGCATCCATGGCTTCATTATTTACCAGCAACGCCACGTCATGCTCTGCCTGTAAGTTTGCCAACTGAGGCGACAGTTTTTTAAAGTCAGCGCCGATAGTGGCTTCGCGCCATGTCGGATTGGGCGCGAAATCATGACTCAGCAAACCTTTCCAGTAGGTTTCCAAAAGCATTGTGAATCGAATGCCAGTGCCAGTAGGAAACCATCGACGCGCCCGACGCCATGGCTGAAGGCCTGTAACCGTAACTGGCCGGGATAGGGGGGTCCATTGCGGAAATCCCTGCGCCTCGGGTTTCCAGCACAAAATAGTTGCCCTTTTTTCCAGCCCACGAGTGATCGCGCCGCCAAAGGCGATCTCTTTGCCGGTTAACTGATCCCCGGCTCGGGTGATAAATATCGACCCCGGCCACGCTCAGGCATTGCGCTGCGGCGAAGTGATCGACCCGTGGTTGCACACCGAAGGAGTAACCCCGCCATTCGAAATCGAAATTGTGGGTGACAAAATGTTCGGGGCGGGCATATTCGCACAATGCTGGCCTGCCAGCCAGTACTCCGTTACCTGCTGGCGCTGGTAACGGCTGAATGCGCACGCCGGGCTGGCATTGATCGTATTCTCGACCGGGGAAAATCTTCCCAGCTATCAATGCGGTTACTCCAGTAGTCGAGGCCAAAACTCTTGTTGAGCTGCGCCAGTGTGGCGTACTTTTCTTGCAGATGGCGGACAAATCCTTCCTGCATATAACGCCCGACGTTGTCGTAATGCTTGGTCTCGTTATCCAGTTGAAAACCGATCACCGCGGGGTGATTTTTTGACGTGCGCCATCAACACCCGGATGATCTTCTCCGCATGGCGACGAAAGTCCGGATTAACAATATCCATGATCTGCCGGGGCCCGTACTTTTGCTGCCCGTCAACGGTGGTGACCAGCACCTCCGGATGTTTTCTTGCCAGCCGCCGGAATGGCGTAAGTCGGCGTACCAATAATGACCGCGATTCCGGCGGCGTGCATGGCATTGAGAACGCGATCGATATGATAAAAGTTATAGGTGCCTTCTTGCGGCTCTAAGGTACCCCAAAAGTTGATTCTGCAATGCGCACTACATTGATACCCGTTTCCAGCATCAATGAAATATCCTGCTCCAGCCTCTCTTGTGGCATATATTCATCATAATAAGCCACGCCATAATATAATTCGGCCATTCACCACCTCCCGGATTAAACCTGCGTTGCAGGTACAGCATTAAAAGAACGGGCGTTGTCGAGAGTAATAAACGACGCCAGCGTAAATAAAAGCGCAATAGATCCCAGCACCATATAACTGTCGGTGAAGCCTAATTTCTGGTACATATGGCCAATTCCCGTCGACAGAAATATTGAACTGAAGCTTTTGAAAACTGGAAGCCAATAAGGTAAACGGTCGCCGAAAGTAACGGGTTAAAATTAGCGGCAATATATTTAAGCGCAGCAACCAGCAGTACCGAGCTTTCAAAACCGTGAAGCAGTTTAATCAGGCTTATCGATACCGGGCCAATCGCCCACGCGGAACCGATAATGCGCAGGCTCATGATCAACCCGCAATAGAGCAGGGCATTTTTCGGGCCGATCTTATTCACAAACCAGGGGCGAAAACATCACCACGGCGTCAAGGAAGATTTGCCCGGTCGTCAGGTAGCCGAACGCTTCTGCACCGCGCTTTGCTTTCAAAGAAGTGACTGTAATAAATGGCGAATTGCTGATCGTAAGTCTCATACACCGCGCCGACGCCTATCATATAGAGCGCAAAGAACCAGAACTTCCTCATTTTCAACAATGCGGTAGCGTCCGCCAGCGTGACGGGTGTTGTCACCCGATGATGCGTCTGCGGGGCGGTGGTTTTGACCTGCGTTTTCCAGACGGTAAACAGCAAGCAGATGCCCGCGCCGCTTGCTGTCCAGAAAATCAGGTTCTGATCAATGCCGTATAATTTCCCGGCAGCAAATGTCCCAATGGCTGCACCGATACCGCCAAACATCCCCGGCGCGTCCAAATTCAAACCCGGAAGCACGGCTGACTTTATCGATGTACGCTTCGCAAACCCCGCAACCTGCGCCATAGGCCATCCCGATATAAATACTGCCCGCCAGCGCGCCAAGCACCACATTTATTTTCAGCAACGGGGCGAAGATATAAATCCAGTAAGGCGCGAACAACGTGATGATAATGGCCAGCATCCACATCAGGTTTTTGCGGTAAATTAATTTGTCGGAAATAAAACCAAACAACGGTTGGATACACAGCCACTATCGCAGTAAATGAATAGACCAGTCCAACGTCGCCATAGTTAATACCAATGGTTTCTGTTAGCCATAGTGAGAGGTAGGGATAGCAACATCCCCAGCCAATAAAGAAGAAAAGAAAAAACAGACAGCTCATATAATAGTTTTTATTTGAATCTATCATGATGCCCTCACATTATCGGAACCTCACGGGTACAGGGGTTTTGTCCCCTGCAAATTACCTTTTCAGTGAGGCCGCAGTCATGAAACTCGCTATCGACCAGTAAAAATCTGCTATCCGCAGATGGCTGTGAAGTGGCTCACGTTCCGGTGGGGGCGATAAAGCGCCTCAGAGAAGAGGCGCTTTTGTCATTATTAAGCGCTATCTCACTGGGAGAGTGACACTTTTCGCCCGACAAGCTGGATGAATGAAAAATAGTCACCCGCGCCGGCTTCCATTATCGGAACCATCATTTCCTGTGCGAGGGCGCAGGCCATAAAGTCATCCCGTGCCTGCTGGCATGAGGCCATCTCTCGCGACTGGATAATTTCAATGCCGGGTTCCTGCTCCCAAAGCGTTTGCCACCAGTGACGGGAGTAAAAGTACCAGTCCGGCGTCCAGAAGGGTTTCACCACGTCCGGCACATTGCCTTCTGTATAATCCCCGATAAACTCCGGTACGGCCACAGCGATAAGCCCGTCCTTTTCAGCAACGGCAGGAGCTTCGCCAGCATGCTGTCGTTACTGCCAAAGTACTGGTACGCATCCACGCTGATGATCATATCGAAGTAGTCATCCGCAAACGGGGAGTGTCTGCGTGGCATCCACCCGCAGAGGAAAGATCTTCTTGTCCAGACCCAGCGCCGTAAAGCGTTGCGCATTTTCCGTCGGCGCGATCCACAAATCAGCGGCAAATACCGTCACACCGTATTTTTCCGCTAGCAGGATGGAGGAAATTCCTTTTCCGCAACCGAGATCCAGAATGCGCATACCGGGAGACAGAGGAGCATGGCCGCCATCTCTTCGGTGATGCGCATCGCATTCGGTCCCATCATGGTCTCCAGAAGAAAAGTACGGTCATAATGGTCGGTAAATGGCGTGTGCAGCGTCATTGTCATCTTCAGCTCCTTATTGGTTGTCTGTCCGGGCGCGAACATGGCTCAGTCCGGTGGGATTGATGCGGTATGGCTGACCATTTACCGATGCGATCAGCTTTTGGTCCTGAGTTTTTGAACACCGCAAGAGTGCAGTCGCTGAGCAGTAATCCTTCGCGGGTGTAGCATTCAACGGTGGTAATACGGCCTGATGCATCGCGGATATGCGCAATGCGTCCGCCTTTGGCGAGAACGTGTAAGGTACGTTGTTCCGGACGGGATAAATTCATACTGAAAACCTGTTCATCATCATGAGCAAAACGAGCCAACACCCGCAGGTGTTCGCGTAAGGTTTAAGCGCAGCGATAATCAGTCCGGCCTGTGCAGGTCGGGGGCTGATTATCTGATGGTGACATTCTCCAGCATCAAAGCCTCGGTGAGCGTAGAAAGGAATAACGCGATGGATACTATCACAGCCGGTTGAGGGGGGAAATCAATCTGCCGCCGAAGTGTGACGGAGTACGATTATTGGCGTGGGTAGACCAGACCACCGTCTCCCAATGCGGTGACGCGCGTGGCAACGAACCCCGTGGAATAAGGCATTGCAATGATTGTGATAATTGTTTTTTGCTCTGGCGCGGAATATGATGGGCGTTCAAATAATAAAGGTAAGAAGGTTATATGAAACGCACTGTTTTCATCATTTCTCTGGTCTGTCTCTCTTTCACTTCACACGCCAAAACCGTGGCTGATTTTATTAATGCCCTCGGCCTGAGCTGGCGACGAATCCAACCATCAAGGCCGCTATTCAGCAGGGGGGCGATTGGTAATGCGGGTCTGGATGCAATGAGCAACGGGGCCACGAGCAGTACGCTTGGTGACGATGCGCAGAAATTGCTGGCTAAAAACGGCTACGACTATGCGCAAGCCGCATTACGGGATTTAGCCACGTCAGGCTGCGGCGAGAACGGTCTGGCAGAGGTTTATGGTCTGCGCGAAAAAGATTGTCAGGCGATCATTAAAGTGGACGCGCAAATCGAGTGATGCGGTGTAACGCCATTACAGCCCGGCGGGTGGTGTAGTCGTTACCGCCCGCCGGTGCACATCAGTGATGTAGCATTTCCTCGACCACTTGCGCTTTGGTCATATTGTACGGGTAGTACGTCGGCCAGTTATCCATCTCTTTGAGCAGCGCCTCTCGGGAGACATTCCCCCATAAAAATGTGGAAATGTTGTGACTGGCGCGGCGCGATAATATGGTCGCTGAACTGTACATATTTTGGCGCTTTGGACCGGCTGTCTGTGCATTCAAACAGGTAACGAACGCCTTTCTTACCGGAGGTATAGGTGAGGATTTTGTACCCGGCGTAATCATAACGGCAACGGTTCACCGTGTTGCCCGTGTGGAATTCCATCACGTTGTCTTCGATGCCGATCATCTCAACGTTTGTCGCGTAGCCTTTTTGTAATAAGCCCGGTACTCTTCCACGGTTTTGTCGCCCTGCTTTGCTTTTTTTCTCCAGCACCGGATCCAGATCGCCATTTAGCAGGTAAGGTTCCAGCGATTGCCAGATGCCATCCCAGTCGCTCAGCGCTCTGTCTTTTACCTCTTTATTGTCAAAAATGCCTTCGCTGGCTTTGCGTTCAACCTCCGACAGCGGTTTACCGTGATGATGGTCGTGGGCAACGCTTTGTGCGCTGCCAAGCAGCACGCCCATACCGAGTAAGAACGCGGATTTCTTCATGATCATCGTGTAGTCCTCGGTTATCCTTTGTGACAAATTGAAATGTTATAATATAACAATTCATTTTGCCGTCTGTGTCAACACAGAGAAAACGCGTTGGCGATTTTCCTTACGCTTACTGCCAGCCCTGCGCTTGCACCGGAAAGCCAAAATCGTCAACAATGCGCGCTAAGGTGATGGCGTTCCACCTTTCCCAACCGCTTCCCTGAGAAGCTGATGACGCCTGATATGACTCTTTGACGGAGGCATGTCGGGCGTTTTTGATTTCCCTCCCGGCATGTCTCTTTCATTCATTCGCGCGATTAATGAGGAAAACATGCTGAAATCTTTATTTGCCGTGATTATTGGTGGTTCTGCGGGGTGCGTTATCCGCTGGCTGCTCTCCATTCGGTTGAATGTTCTGTTTCCCAATCTGCCGCCCGGCACCTTACTGGTGAATCTGCTCGGCGGGTTAATCATTGGCGGTGCGCTGGCGTTCTTTACCCGGCAGCCGCATCTTGATCCCACGGCGACTGCTGATCACCACCGGTTTGTGCGGTGGCATGACGACCTTTTCAACGTTTTCACTGGAGATCTTTGCACTGCTGCAAACGGGGGATTATTTGTGGGCGCTCACTTCCGTGTTGGTACATGTCGTGGGATCGATTTTGATGACGGCGTTGGGATTTGTGGTGGTTAACGCGTTGTTTTGATCTCCGTGGCAGGGAGGATCGTGCGTTCTCCTGCACTCTGAATAACCGCTTCGGTAAATTCCGTAAAAATAAATGGCACCTCTGAATTATCTCTTTAGAAGATATATCCATTTCCAACTCCTTTATAAATATAAGTTTTATTTTAAATGCAACATATACATCTAAATGTAAAAAATAAGCTGCGTAATTTTTTATTGTGATTAATTTTATGAATGGCGTTGACTAATTTTCATTAGCAACCAAACTTAAATCTCTAACGCGATCGATTAGAGTACATAATGACTTTTTCGATTATACGTAAAATACCCTTGGAGATATAAAATGGCCGAACATAGAGGTGGTTCCGGAAATTTCGCAGAAGATCGTGAGAAGGCTTCTGAAGCGGGACGTAAAGGTGGACAACACAGCGGGGGAAACTTTAAAAATGATCCCGAACGTGCATCCGAAGCCGGTAAGAAAGGCGGGAAAAACAGCCATGGTGGCGGACGGAAATCTGAGTCCTGACAGTGGCTTATAATGGCCAGTCATCATTGAAATGGTTCGTCAATAGCAAGCGGGTCGGAAACGGCTCGTTTACTTCGTTATTGTGAGAGTGATATTACGTTAACTGATTCTTTATTGTGAATTAAAATATGATGACCCGCATAATATTATGCAGCGGTAATCTTTTGCAAAGATTATTGTTCATCAGCGCAACGAGTTCATAGCTGTGCTATGAAATAAAAAACTGAGTAGAATGATGAGAGAAAATAAAGAAGAAAACCCCAGTGATATAATGGCAATAGAAGGGTGTGAGAATTTCCTGTATATCGACCCTAACAGAATGATATCAACACTTATTTTTATTAATGAGGCAGCAGTAACCCTTCATCTTACCCCCAGCCAACGGCGTCTGGTTGACAAAATGGCTAACCGGATACAGATGCGCAAGGCCGATAATCCGGTGGCTGACAGCGCATTCTTCTTCTGCGGAGAAATGACGAAAAAATCACCCTCAGGGACAGGAAATCCGCTCTGTACCTGAAGGTATGCAATTGCATATTCGTTACTAACAATGAGCCTGCTAACTATTCGCAAAATGTGTACAAGAATATCCTTATAAAACAATTTGTTGTAATGAAATATACCGATCATTTGGAATGATTTTTTCATGGTAATTGCATTGAAGTTATCCAAAAAATGTTTATATTTCATGCAGTTCTACACTTTACCAAACCCCCGGTGTCGCACTTGCAGCCGCTCTGACTGAGCGGTTTTTTTCGTTGCCGGCTTCTTTTCGCTGTGGGTATCTATAGTCAAAGGACGGAAGCAATAGGGAGGATCCTGTGCTGAAAGTTGAAAAAGATGATCCACACAACGCACCCGAATCCGGCGATAAAAGCCGCAACCGGTGAAAAAGTAACAAAAGGTCGCTACGGCGACCTTTTGTTACCCGCGTAGCAGGCTGTTTTCCGCGCGTTAGTAAAAGGGGAGAACCTCAACTGGCCTGATACGCGAAGCGCTGTCTTGCGCCTTATCCCTCCCTACATGCTTTTCTCCACATGACCCAGCGGTTTTTTCCGGGAAGCAGTAGTCGCGCACGCGGCGTTTTAATTCTGCGGCATCGGGGAAACCACTATCCTGCTTGCGATCCCCAGATAACGTGACCGTCAATATCGATAACAAAAATCCCGCCGGTGCCCGGCTTCAGGGTGACCGCATCGAGATCGGTACTGAAGGTATGCAGTAATTCCTGCGCCATCCAGCTGGCGCGTAGCATCCAGTTACACTGGGAGCAGTAATGCAGAGTGAGGGTGGGTTTGCTCATTTTATCGTCACCGTAAGCGCGTAGTAGACAATCATTGTAGGCAATGTGTGGGGAGGAATGTGAAGAATAATTAAGTTATTGCAAGTGATAATTATTATCATTATTATCTAGCTCAATAAGATGAGAGTTGGCCATCAGTGTCGGGTGCGGACACGGCACAATTCCACGTACGACTGGAAGTAAGCAGTGAGCCTGATACTAATAACACCGGGCTTGCAAAACTATGTATACATCGCAACTTTCCCGGCCTCGCTTTAGCAAGCGCGTGCTGGTGACTTCACTACTCGCAGCACTGTATCAGACCTCCGCCAGTGCGGCTGATACCCCCACAATTTCCGCCAACTCCCAGCAAGATACCGCTGAAGAGATGGTCGTCACAGCGCCTGCGCCGGTATTAAAGCCGGGAGCGACCATTCGGTCAGCGCGCAGGATCTGCAAAATAAAGGCGCGAAAGATTTTGGCTCCATCATGCGCTATGAGCCATTGATCAGCGCCACCGGCGCCAGCGGCGGTTCCGGCAACGGGAAAAGCGGCTTCGATCGCGGCGGTTACACCGGCTATAACATTCGTGGTCTGGAAAGTAACCGTGTCGGCATTGATGTTGACGGGGATCCCTCAGCCCGATGCCACCGGCCGCAGCTATGTCAGTCGCGCAGGCCTGAACACCTTCGGCATTGGCCGCGATTACATCGATCCGTATATGTACGGTAGCGTTGATATTCAGTCCGGCGCGACATCAACGGATAACGCCAACACCTCGATTGGCGGCAACGTCTCCTTTAAACCGAAATCCGCCGACGACTACCTGCGTCAGGGGAAAGAGACCTACTTTGGTTACCAGAGCGATTACGACTCCGCAGACCGTAGCTGGCACAACGGCATAACCGGCGCGGCAGGGGACGACACCCTGCGCGGCATTTTTGTCTACAGCCGCCGCGACGGTCAGCAGACCCGTAACAACAGCGGAACCCTCGGACGCTTATCCGGCGAACTGGCACTCCGATGCGATGATGGCCTCCGGCATCTGGCAGCCCAATGAGGCGCACAAACTGACGGCGACGCTGGATTATTACCACAAGACCAACCACACCCACTACGATAGCTGGGACAGCAGCGGCAGCACGATCCTCGGCGATGCGCAGCAAACCAGCCAGACCCGGCGCTGGGGCGTTAGCCTGAAAGATGACTGGACGCCAATGAACGACTGGCTCGATAGCATGTCCAGCAAAGTCTACTACCAGCACACACCGAGGCGCATGACCGCACCGGATGCCAGACAGCACCACCGGTAGCATGGAGACGGTCTACTCCAACTATGACACCGACACCGGGGGCATTCAGAATGCGCTGGCGAAAACGCTCGGTCGTCATGATCTGAGCGCAGGCTTTAACGCCAGCACCAGCAAAACCGAACGCCCGTTTAGTCAGTCGCCGGTACCGAGCGTCTACAGTGTGATCATGCAGCCGGAAGCGAACAGCAGCAGCTACACCGTGGGCGGGTTCGTGCAGGATCAGATTAACTTCGATGCAGATGGTCACCACTTCGCCATCATTCCCGGCGTACGCGTTGTGCATCAGTCCACCAAACCGGATAACCTCTCCAGCCTGACGACCAACAGCAGCGTGCTGACGGAGTCGTCCGTCTCGTCGTTGTACGGTAAGAATTCAGACACCCAGTTGCTGCCGTCGCTGACCTTCCAGTACGACCTCACGCCGCGCCTGATGACCTACCTGCAATATAAGCGCGGGGCGGAGTTCCCGAACGCCAGCCAGTTGTATGGCTCCTCGGAACTCCGGGTTCAAGCTATGCCGGGCGTGGGCAGTATGCGTTGATCGGCAACACCGATCTGAAAACCGAAACCAGCAACAACCCTCGGAATGGGGCATGAAGGGCGACGTCACCGAAGGGGTAACGCTGCGTACGGCGCTGTTCTACAACAGCTATAAAAACTTTATCGCCTATACCCGTTACACCCGTTCAGGCAACCCGGATAAATTCACCAACGTTCCTTCCAATATCTACACCACTTATCAGGCGGAAAACCGCGACAAGGCCTTTATCTATGGCGGTGAAGTCAGCGCGAAATTCAACGTTGGCACTGGTTCGAACAGCTGAACGGCCTGAGCGCCACGCTGGCGTATGGCTATACCCAAGGGAAGTCCAAATCCAGCTACTCCGGCGACAAATACGTCGATCTCGACAGCGTCGCGCCAATGAAAGCCATCGTCGGCGTTGCCGGGATGATCCGGCAAAACGCTACGGCACCGCGCTGACCGCCACCTTTGTCAAAGGCAAGCAGGCGACCGCCACCAACCGCCAGTCCTACACCAATACCGGCGGTGCATTTGGGGGATTCCAGTGTCGAATATATGCGCGTGCCGGGCTACGGTCTGCTGGACTGGACGGCGTACTGGCAGGTGGCAAAACACGTCAAGGTTAACGGCGGCGTTTACAACATCACCGATCGTAAGTACTGGGACTACCTGAACAGCCGTACTCAGGAAGAGTCCACCAACCAGAATGCCTACGATAAAGCGCTGGCGGTGATGCCGGGACGTACCGGCAATTGGGCGTCAATGTCGACTTCTAAGGCGATGTTATCGCTCGGGCTACCCGGGCGAATAGGTCTCCACCGTTAACGTTTCTCCCCGGTATCGCTGCCGGGGTTTTTCACATCCTAAAGGACGCTATGTTTATGCCTGCATCTGCACACGACTTCGCCGCCATCTGGCGTCAGTATCAGACCATCAAAACGCAAGAACCGGCAAAATACGCCCGTGACATCGCCAGCGAGATGGCGATCAGTGAAGCGGAATTAACCCACTCCCGCGTCGGGCACGATGCGGTGCGCCTGACGGGCGACGTGCGCGACATTCTCGCGGCACTGGAACCGGTGGGCGAGATCAAATCGATCTGCCGCAATGACTATGCGGTACATGAGCAACTGGGCGAGTTTACCCATCAACATATCAGCGAACACGCCGGGCTGGTGCTCAACCCGCGTGCGCTCGATCTGCGTCTGTTCCTCGGTGAATGGGCCAGCGTGTTTCACCTCTGCGAACAAAGCCGCGCGGCGAGCGCCAGAGCATTCAGTTTTTCGACCGCCGGGCGATGCGCTGCTGAAGGTTTACACCACGGCGCGTACCGATATGGCGGCATGGGACGCGGTGAACACCCGTTTTCGCGCCACCTCTGCGCAGCCGTTGACGATCGTCGCCGCCAAAGCGACTCAGTATGCGCACGCCGTCGACGCCACCGCGCTGGATCAGGCGTGGCGGGCGATGACCGATGTCCACCAGTTTTTCGGGTTACTGAAAAGTACAACCTCTCCCGTCAGCAGGCGTTCCGGCTGGTGGGCGACGATCTGGCCTGCCGAGTCAGCAATGACGCGCTACCGACCCTGCTGGAGACCGTATTGCAGGACGGCAATGAAATCATGATCTTCGTGGGGAATCGCGGCTGCGTACAGATTTTTTACCGGCGTGCTGGAGAAGCTGACGCCGATGAAAGGGTGGATCAACATTTTCAACGAAACCTTCACCCCTGCATCTACGCGACGCGGGGATCGCCGAATGCTGGGTCACCCGCAAGCCGACCGACGGTGGTCATGTCACCAGCCTCGAACTCTTCGCCGACGATGGCGTGCAGATAGCGCAACTGTATGGTCAGCGCAGCGAAGGTCAGCCGGAACAAGCGCGGTGGCGGGCACAGATTGATGCCCTGATCGGCAAAGGAAAAGCAGCATGAAAACAGTACTGATGTTGCTTAGCGCTGCCGCTGGCGGTCAGCGCGGCGGCGGAGAAAAATCGTCTCCCCTTGGCGGCGACGTCACCGGCATTGTGTACGGGCTGGGCGCGCAGGCGCAACTGGTGGGGCGCGACAGCACCAGCACTGGCCTGCGCAGGCGCAAACAGTGCCGGATGTGGGGTATCTGCGGCAGCTCAACGCGGAAGGCATTCTCTCGCTACGCCCGACCGTGGTGCTGGCAAGCGCCCAGCAGCCGTCGCAGGTGCTGCAAAAGTGCAGGAGAACCATGTCCGGGTGGTTTCCCGTGCCGGGCGGCTACACGCTGGCGGATATCGATAAAAAAGTCGCGGTGATTGCGGAGGCCATCGGGCGCACCGCCGCAGGCGACGCGGTGCGTAAAAAACTGGCGGCGGAGATTGCCGCACTGCCCGCGCAGCCGGTGAATAAGCGGGTGTTGTTTATTCTCAGTCATGGCGGCATGGGGGCGATGGTCGCCGGGCAGGAGACGGCGGCGGACGGCGCTATCCGCGCGGCAGGTTTGCAGAATGCGATGCAGGGCTTTGCCCATTACCGCGCCCTGTCGCAGGAAGGGGTGATCGCCAGCAAACCGGACTGGTGGTGATCTCCGCCGACGGGGTGAAAAGTATGGGCGGTGAAGCGAGCCTGTGGGCGCTGCCCGGTCTGGCGCAAACCCCCGCTGGGCGCAATAAACAGGCGCTGATCATTGATGATACGGCGCTGCTGGGGTTTGGCCTGAGTACGCCGCACGCGGTGCTGGAGTTGCGCCGTAAAGCGGAGCACACGCCAGAATGAGTCGCGCCGTGTCCCGCGTACTCTGGGGACTGCTTCTGCTGCTGGTGGGGCTGACGATGCTGGCGACCACCCAGGGGGCGATGCACTTGCCGCTCGCAAGCTTGTGGTCTGCGGGGGATGAGGGGCTGCGCCAGATCTGGCTGACCATCCGCCTGCCGCGCGTGCTGCTGGCGTTGCTGGTCGGCGCGGCGCTGGCACTCTCCGGCTGTGTGATGCAGGGGCTGTTTCGTAATCCGCTTGCCGACCCGGGGTTGCTGGGCATCAGCGGTGGCGCGTCGCTGATGGTGGCGTGCTGGCTGGTGCTGCCGGTGTCGGTTCCGGTGCTGGTCGCGCTGTACGCACCGATGCTGGCAGCATTTATTGGCAGCCCCGGCGGTGATGGTGGTGATTTATCTGCTCAGCAAAACAGCGGAGAGCGGGCTGTCGCGCCTGTTGCTGGTGGGGATTGCCATTAATGCGCTGTGTGGCGCCGGGGTGGGAGTGCTGTCGTGGATCAGTAACGACGCGCAGCTACGCCAACTTTCGCAGTGGGGAATGGGCAGTCTCGGGCAGACAGAGTGGCTAACGCTGGGGGTGGCTGCAACGCTGATCCTCCCGGCTTCGGTGGTGATCTGGCGGATGGCGCAGCCGCTTAATCTGCTGCAACTGGGGAGGAAGAGGCGCACTACCTCGGCGTCAATGTTCCTGTGCTTCAGCGGTTACTGCTGGTGTGCAGTGCACTGCTGGTGGCCACGGCCGTCGCGATCAGCGGCATTATCAGCTTTGTCGGACTGGTGGTGCCGCATCTGATGCGCATCTGGCTGGGGCCGGATCACCGCGGGCTGGTGCCGGGTTCGTTATTGACAGGGGCCGGTCTGTTACTGATTGCCGACACGGTCGCGCGCACGGCGGTAGCGCCTGCCGAGATGCCGGTGGGTCTGCTTACCAGCCTGCTGGGCGCGCCCTCGGTTTTTGTGGCTGATCTTCCGACAAAGGAGAACTGCACGTGGATAACACCTTAATCGCCACCCATTTGCACCTGAAGGTTGGCGCACGGCAACTGATTGAGGATGTGTCGTTAACGCTGACATGCGGTGAAAGGGTGGCGCTCATTGGCCCTAACGGTGCGGGAAAATCAACGCTACTACGTTTGCTGACCGGTTACCTTCCAACGGCAGCGGGGAGTGCTCGCTTGCCGGGCGCGCGCTCAGCCAGTGGTCGCCTGCGGCGCTCTCCCGCCATCGCGCAGTGATGTTGCAGCACACGCAACCGGGGTTCGACTGGCCAGTGGAGGCGATTGTCGCCATGGGTCGTGCGCCCGGGGGGCAAAAAGGTGAGCGAGAAATTGTGCAGCAGGTGCTGGCGCTGACCGGTTGCGATGCGTTATGCGGACGGCGTTATACCACCCTCTCCGGCGGTGAACAGCAGCGGGTACAACTGGCGCGCAGTCTGGCGCAACTCTGGCGTGACGATGCCCCTGAAGGCTGGTTATTCTCGGATGAACCCACCTCGGCGCTGGATCTCTACCATCAGCAGCAGTTGTTGCGCTTGCTGAAGCGGCTTACGCAGAAAGGAAAACTGCATGTCTGCGCCGTGCTGCACGATCTGAATCTGGCTGCGCTGTGGGCGGACCGCATCCTGTTGTTGCATAACGGCAAGCTGGTGGCGCAGGGCGCACCGCAGGTGGTGATTCAGCGCGCCGTCATTGCCAAATGGTATGGCGCAGACGTGCTGGTCGGCGAACACCCGGGCGGGGATGCGCCGCAGGTCTTTCTCTTCCGCCTGACAGGCGTAGCGCGGGCGGGCGCAGGGAGGATGACAACCACGTATTTTTGCTACAGTTTAGTGTGATGAACTGGAAGCGGAGATCTGCGATGACCTTACCGCCCCTGCAGGCGCTGATCTGTTTTGAAGCTGTAGCACGACACCGGAGTATGAAAGAGGCGGCGCAAGAGTTACACATCACCGCCAGCGCGGTGAGTCAGCAAATCGCCAAACTGGAAGCCTCCCGGGTCAATGTGCGGCTGTTTATGCGCGGCCCGCGTTTTCTGACGCTGACGACGGAAGGGCAGATCTATCTGCGCGAGATCCAGCCTGCGTTTAATCAACTCTCCGGGCGACGCAGCGGCTGATGGACTCTGGCTGGCAGACGACGGTGACCGTCAGTTGTACGGCCGAGATCGCCAGCCAGTGGCTGTTACCCCGCCTGAGGGGCTTTGAGTACTATCATCCGGGGGTGGAAGTGATCATTAACACCACCCACCGCACCGTTGATCTGCGCAGTGAAGGATCGATTTTGCCGTGTGTCATGAGGCGCATGCCACGGCGGAATGGGTGTCGCACCGGTTGCTTCACGCGCCCCGGTTGCCGGGCGGCAATATGGCGCTGGTCTATGATAAAGCCGCCATTTTGCAGCCGGTTTGCTACGATTTCCGCGACTGGTTGCTGGAGAAAACCGCGGCGGATAACGTGTAAAAACAAGCCGTAACGCCAAAAACGCCGGGTTGCGGCTCCATCCGGGCGCTACCCGCCGAGGTACATCTTTTCACATCCGGGTTGGCTAACACCTCCTGCGCCGCGCCGCTCAGCACGATTTTGCCGTTTTCCAGCACATAAGCCCGATCGGCAATGGTTAGCGCCGCCGTGGCGTTTTGCTCCACCAGCAGAATCGTGATGTTCTCGTCGCGCAACTGGCGAAGGGTGGTAAACAACTCGCCGACAATCTTGGGCGCAAGGCCAAGGCTCGGTTCATCAAGCATCAGCAATACCGGCTCGCTCATCAGCGCGCGGGCTATCGCCAGCATCTGCTGTTCACCGCCGCTCAGGGTGCCCGCCATCTGTTTACGCCGCTCCTTCCAGGCGCGGGAAGAGAGTAAACATGCGATCCCGCAGGCGGGTGAAATTTGCCAGATTGTTATAGGCCCCCATCCGCAGGTTCTCTTCGATAGTCAGGTTGGTGAAGATTTTTCGGCCTTCCGGCACCAGCGCCAGTCCTTTTCGCACAATATGGTGCGTCTGGCTGCGCGAGATATCCTCATTGAGAAAGTTCACCGTGCCGGTGGAACGCACCATATTTACAATGCCGTTCAGCGTGGAGGTTTTCCCGCGCCGTTGCTGCCGATCAGGGTGACGATCTCCCGGTCATGGATGTCAATATCCACCCCTTTCAGCCCCTGAATGACGCCGTAAAAGACGTTTAACTCGCGTGCGCTAAGCATAACGTACCTCTCCCGGTGTAGGCGGAGATCACCTCCGGATGTTGGATCGCGTCTGCCATCAAACCGCTGAACAACGGCTTGCCGTACTCCAGCACCATCACGCGCTCGCAGAGCGCATTAACGAATGGCATATCATGCTCAATCAACAACACGCTTAACTGGTAATCCTTGCGCATGCGGAAAATCAGCCCGGCCAGATCTTCGGTCTCTTTCGGGTTCATCCCGGCGGCGGGTTCATCCAGCAACAGCAGTTTTGGCGCCGTGGCCAGCGCGCGGGCGATCTCCACTTTACGCTGGTTGCCGTAGCTCAGGTTGGTGGCCTGTACATTGGCATAGTCGGCAATACCAATGTAGTCCAGCAGTTCCATCGCTTTTGCCCGCGCGGCGTTCGGCCGGGAAATAGCGGCCAATATGCAGCGCCGCTTCCAGCAGGGAGTAGCGGCTGGCGTGATCCAGCCCGACCATCACGTTCTCCAGCACCGTCATGGAATTAAACAGCCGGATGTTCTGAAATGTGCGCGCAATGCCGGCATTCACCACCTGGTTAGGCTTCAGCCCTTTGATGGATTTCCCCCGCCAGCGTCACGCTGCCGCTGGTGGGTTTATAGTTGGCGGTAATCACGTTAAACAGGGTGGTTTTGCCCGCGCCATTCGGGCCAATCAGGCCGAAGATCTCAGCTTCGTCGACGTGAAAACTCACCTCGTCGATGGCCCGCAGCCCGCCAAACTGCATCACAATGTCCTGCACTTGCAAAATGACGTTACTGGCTGTCATGGCGGCTCCTTTTGCGTAATTGCCAGATCTCTTTCTTGCCGAGCAGCCCTTCGCGGGCGAACAACATGATCAACAGCAGCAGCAGGAGAACACCACCATGCGCAGCCCCGGATAGGAACCCAGATCGTGACCAAACAGCGACAGCGGCTGATCGAGGAAACGCAGCCACTCGCCGCTGCCGACCACCACAATGGTGCCGAGCAGTGCGCCGGTGGTGCTGCCCAGTCCGCCAAGCACAATGATGATCAGCAACTGGAAGGTGAGCATAAAGTCGAACAATCCCGGCGAGATGGTGGTCAGCAGCGACGCCAGCAAACCGCCGCCAATCCCTTCAAAAAGGCGCTGGTGGCAAAGGCGCAGGTTTTGATGCGGAACGTATTGATGCCCATCGCAATGGCGGCATCTTCATCATCGCGGATGGCCTTCATCATGCGGCCGTACTTTGACCACACCAGTTGCAGGATCATCCCGGTGGCAAGCAGGGCGATAAGCCCGCACCAGAACAGCAAATACGGCTGTTGCGGAATATCGTTGAGCCCAATCGCACCGTTGGTGATTTGCGGATTATTAATCGCGAGGATCTTGATGATGAACCCGAAGCCCAGCGTAACGATCGCCAGATAGTCGCCGCGCACGCGAAACACCGGGAAAGCCGCACACCGCCAGCGCTGCGGCGCACAGGCCGCTTATCAACAGCGCCGGCAGGAAGCTGGCGTGCAGCAGCATGATAAAGGGACTGGGAGCCGCCATTTCGAACATATCCAGTTTGCTGTCGCTGGAGAGAATAAACAGCGCGGTGACATACGCGCCCACGGCGACAAAACCGTTTGGCTCCAGCGATAACTGCCCGGTGACGCCGTTGATCAGGTTGTAGCTGACCGCGAGGATCATAAAGACGAAAACGGTGCTGATAACCCGGACGATGTAATCGTTAAACAGCGTATTGATGGCGACCAGCAGCGCAATGGTGATGAGGATAAT
Organism: Enterobacter sp. EA-1; assembly: GCA_002886105.1. GTDB lineage: Bacteria > Pseudomonadota > Gammaproteobacteria > Enterobacterales > Enterobacteriaceae. The sequence continues at coordinate 4,037,678 of CP025776.1, read as the reverse complement.
CAGCAGATTGCGCCCCTGCGCGGCAAGCGTCGTTGTGGGGTTGCGCATCAGAAACGGCTCCTTTCCGTGCGTTCATCACCCATAATGCCAACCGGGCGGAACAGCAAGACCAGAATCAAGAACATAAAGGCGAAGGCGTCTTTATAGCCGCCCAGTTCAGGAAAGAGGGCGACGGCGACCACTTCGGTAAAGCCAAGAATAAAGCCGCCGAGCACCGCGCCGGTCACGCTTCCTATCCCGCCAAGCACCGCAGCCGCAAAGGCTTTCAGGCCAATCAGCACGCCCATTAACGGGTCAATCGTCGGGTAACTGATGGAGTAGAACACGCCGCCCAGTGCGGCAAGACTGCTGCCCAATGCAAAGACCAGCGAAATGATCCGGTTGGCGTCGATGCCCATTAGCCGCACGGTGTTCACGTCAAACGCCACCGCGCGGATCGCCATGCCGTAGCGGGTGCGATAGAGCAGCCAGAGGATCGCCAACAGCAACAGGACGGTGATCAACGGCACGATCCACGCCACGTTGGTGATGATTATCTGCCCGAAGGTCAGGGTGCTGTTGAAATAGTCCGGTGCCGAGAAGAAGCGGGAGCTGCCGCCAAACAGGACGTTGAACAGGTTTTCGAGAAAAAGCTCACCCCGATGGCGGTGATCAGCATCGAGATTTTCGACGCCTCGGCGCAGAGGGCGGTAGGCGACCCGGTCAATAAACATGCCCAGCAGGCCGCATAAACCGAGGGTCGGTAAAATGGCTACCCCAAAGGGTAGCCCAATTGACGAGAACAGAAACAGGGTGGCGAATGCGCCGACCATCATGACGTCCGCATGGGCGAAGTTGATCAGGCGCAGCACCCCGTAAACCATGGTGTAGCCAATGGCGATCAGCGCGTACATGCCGCCCAGACTCATGCCGTTGACCACCTGCTGGAGAAAAATGGCACCATCCATTGAAGCACCTCTTGTTAACAACGGCCTGTCACTGCGTTAGGGATTAACCACGGTCTTAAAGGCGAGCTGGCCATCTTTCACTTCGTTGATCACCGCGCTGCGCACCGCGTCGCCATCTTTCAGCGTCAGTACGCCGGTCACGCCCGGAAGTCCTTGGTGGCGCGGATTTTTCGTTAACGCACACGCGGTCGCGCGGGTCATTACACTGGTTCATGGCGTTGACGATCACGTTGTAGGCGTCGGCTGCCATCGCGCCCCGTGTGGGTCGGAGAGTTAAATTTCGCTTCCCACGCTTTGATAAACGCTTCGCCGGAAGGCGTCTGCTCTTTGGCGTTTGGCGAGTAGTAATCGGTGGTCATATAGCCGTTAACCGCGTCTTTACCGACGTCAAAGAACACCGGATCCGCTGCCAGCCCATCGCCACCGACCACCGGTTTATCCAGTGCCGAGTTGTTTGGCCTGAACGGCAATCAGTGCGCCTTCGGTGTAGTAGATAGGCATGTAGATCATGTCGACGTTTTGGCTTTCACGCTGGAGAGCTGCGCTTTGAAGTCTTTACTGCCCGACGGCGCCTGTACTTCGATTGGAATGGTGCCGCCGTTTTTCAGGAACTGCGTGCGGAAGGCTTTTGCCAGACCGACGGAGTAGTCGTTGCTGCTGTCAAACACGATGGCGGCCGTTTTGGCGTTCAGATCGCGGGACGCAAGGTTCGCGCCGACCACGCCCCCGGAAGCTGTCGGAGAAGCAAACGCGGCTGACATACGGGTGGTTACGGGTGACGCGGTCGTTAGTGGCGGTAGAGGAGACCAGCGGCGTTTTGGTGTCATCGGCGATTTTGACCATCGCCGCGGTGTTGGAGGAGGTGACTTCGCCAATGACGGCGTCGACTTTATCACTGGAAACCCGGGCGCTGCATGGCGTTAGCGGCTTCCACCTTGTCGCTCTTGTCGTCGATCACCACCAGTTTGATGGTATCGCCGTTTTTCAGCGTCGGCGTAATGCCCACTGGATCAGCTCCAGACCTTTTGCGACGGCTGGCCGTAACCGCTCAGTGCACCGCTAAGTGGCAGCACCACGCCGATTTTCACTTCCGCCGCCAGCGCGCTGTGTGCCGCCAGAGACCAGCACTGCCATTAAAGAGACTTTCCCACAAAACTCTTCATTGTTACCTCACCGTCCGTCAGTTGATTGTTTATGTTTAACCATCAATTACTGCGTAACACTGATGAATACCGATGCGCACCGGAGAAATAGTCAATAACGCATAATGTTTTTGATTTATGGCGCTAAATTACGAAGGGTTTTACTGTCAATAACGAAATCAACCTTACATCCATTAATTAGATTTTTCTCATCCATTATTCTTATAGATTTAACGGATGCAATAGCACCGTTTTGGCGCTAAAATAGTGCGTGTGCGCTGTTGGTGCGCGAATACCATCATTGTGAGAGGAAGCAAAATAATTATCTGGCGTTATGAAGGCGATGTGGATTTAAGAAAGAAAATATTTTTGCGGATTTTAATAAACGCATAGACAGAATAAAAAACCAGATAATCGCAATTAATATGGTAAATAACGCCTGTTATTGCCGCTATTGACAATAATAAAACCCTTGTTATTTTGTATTGGCAGTCAGCTTATTACCTGTTTTTTCGGAAATGTTATTTCTGCGTTAATTATTTTGTTCTGCCTTATTCTGAGGACGGTAAATAATGAATATTCAAAAGCCCTATCTGCTTTTTCTTGGTGATGCACGATCAACTGGCGGCGAAAGTTGCCGATGGGGATTAAACAATGGCACCCGGAATATTGCGTGGGCCAATACCGGATGGCGGAATGCCATGCAGATTGTCATGTCCCGGATATGGATATTAACGCAGCGGTAAAAGCCGGTGCGAAAACGCTGGTGGTGGGCGTTGCTAACCGTGGCGGCGTTATTTCTCCGGCACTGGGTCTCTATTCTCAGCCGCGCTGGAAAGCGGTCTGGACCGGCGGCCGGGCTGCATAATAAGCTGGCTGATGTCCCGGAATTAAAAGCGCTGGCCGATCGCCTCGGGCGCTCACTGTTCGATGTGCGCCATCCGACTCAGCACTATCCGGTTGCCAGTGGGCGCAAACGCAGCGGTAAGCGACTGCTGCCGGTGGGAACGGACTGCTCCTGCGGCAAGATGTATACCGCGCTGGCCATTGAAAAGCGATCCCGGCGCGGCGGTAAAGCGACCTTTCGCGCTACCGGGCAGACCGGCATTCTGATCAGCGGTAGCGGGGTCAGCATCGATGCGGTGGTCTCCGATTTTGTCTCTGGCGCAGTGGAAACGCTGTCGCCGGATAACGATGCCGACCACTGGGATATTATCGAAGGTCAGGGGTCACTGTTTCACCCGTCATTCGCGGGAGTGACCACCGGGCTTATCCACGGTGCGCAGCCGGATGCGCTGGTGCTGTGCCATGAACCGACCCGCACATATGCGCGGTGTCGATTACCCGATTCCCGACCTCAGTGATTGCATGGCGTTAAGCCTGAAAATGGCGCAGCTGACCAATCCGCATGCCCGGTTTGTGGGCGTTTCCGTCAATACCGCCGCGCTGGACGAGGCGCAAGCCTGTGCGTTAATGGACGCGCTGCAACAACGCCTCGGTCTGCCGGTGGTCGATCCATTCCGCCGAGGGGCGTCGGGGCGATCGTTGATGCGCTGGCGGCGTTGTAATGGAACTCGGTTGCACATGAACGCTGGCCGCTGCGCGAGGCGTTCACCATTGCCCGCGGCAGTCGCACCGTTGCGGATGTGGTGGCGGTGGCCTTAACGGTTAATGGCGTTACCGGGCGTGGTGAATGTCTGCCGTATGCCCGTTACGGCGAGTCGGTCGAGAGCGTAATAGCGCAGATTGAGCAGATGCGTGCGGCGCTGGCGAACGGCATGACCCGCGACGCGTTGCAGCTTGCGCTCCGGCGGGGCGGCGCGAAATGCGCTGGACTGCGCTTTCTGGGATCTGGAGTGTAAACGCAGCGGGCAGACCATCTGGCAACACACTGCCAGCCAGCCGCCGCGTCACTTGCAGACCGCGTATACCCTGTCGCTGGATACGCCAGAAAAGATGCAGCAAGCGGCGCGGGAAAACGCCCGGCGCCCCTGCTGAAGCTGAAACTGGCCGATAATCAGGATGGCGCGTGTTGCGGCGGTACGTGAGGGCGCGCCATGCGCGGCTGATTGCTGAAACGAAGGGTGGGATGAACATCTCTACCTGCAACAGGCTACTGCGCTTGGCAAATGTGGCGTCACGCTGATTGAGCAGCCGCTCCCCGGCAGGTAAAGACGCGGTGCTGGCGCAACTGCCGCACCCGGTTCCGCTGTGCGCCGATGAGTCCTGCCACGATGTGGCCTCGCTGGCGCGCATTGCTGGCTGCTATGAGATGGTCAACATCAAGCTCGACAAGAGTGGCGGGTTAACCGAAGCGTTGCGCGTAAAGGCGGAAGCCGGGCGGCTGGGGTTACAGGTGATGGTGGGCTGTATGGTGGCGACCTCGCTGTCGATGGCGCCTGCGGTGGTGGTGGCGCAAGGCGCGAGCGTTATCGATCTCGACGGTCCTTTGCTGTTGGCGAAAGACCGCGAACATGGGCTGCATTATGAAGGCAGCGAACTTTTCCGACGCCAGCCCTGTGACGCCGTAAATCAAGGAGAGGGTGATGTCACGCACGGTATATGTGAACGGCGAGTTTCTGCCGGAAGAGGCGGCGAAAATATCGGTTTTCGATCGCGGGTTTTTATTTGCCGACGCGGTGTGAAGTCACGGCGGTGGTTAACGGGAAGCTGGTCGATTTTAACGGCCACTATGTGCGGCTGGTGCGCTCCTGCGCCGAGCTGGGTTTAACGCTGCAACTGGATGAACGCGCTCTGCGTGACATTCACCAGCGGCTGATTGTGGACAATGCGCTACAGGAAGGGGCATCTACCTGCAACTGACGCGCGGTAATGGCGGCGATCGTGATTTTCACTATCCGCCTGCTGACACGCCCCACGCTGGTGCTGTTTACGCAGGCGCGTGCGGTGGTGGATCATCCCGCCGCCAGTAAGGGGATTCGCGTGGTGACCTGCCCGGATATTCGCTGGCAGCGGCGGGATATTAAAACCGTGCAGTTGCTTGCGCCCTGCATGGCGAAAGCCTTTGCCGAAGCGCAAGGTGCGGATGACGCCTTCTTGGTGGAAAATGGCTATATCACCGAGGGCAGCTCCTGTAACTGCTATATCGTACAGGCGGACAACACAGTGGTAACCCGCCCGCTCAGCAACAGCATTCTGCACGGGATTACCCGTAAAGCGCTGGTGCGGCTGGCGGAGAGAGCACGGTGTGACGATCGAGGAGCGGCTGTTCACCCCGGAAGAGGCGCGCAACGCCCGCGAGGTGTTTATCAGTTCGGCGACGACCTTTGTCTGGCCGGTGATCGCGGTTGACGGGCAGACCATCGGTGACGGGAAACCCGGACCTGTCACCCTGTTGCTGCGGAAGATCTATTTGCAGATGCTCTGAGCAATCCCCGCCACATACATTGCCACCCGCGTCTTTTCCTCGCTCCTCTGCGGTTATAAAGAGGGCGAGATTCATATCAATGGCTGATATTCTTAAGGCCAAAAGGACGATATGAAGGTAACGCGGTGACAATCAAAAATTGGCTGCCATTCTGGGCTTATCGCACACCACGGTTTCCCGTGCGTTAAACGATCATCCTGCGATCAGTCAGGCGACAAAAAACAGCGTATTACAGGCCGCCGGGGAGTATGGCTATATTCCCAACAGCGCCGCCCGGGCATTGCGTAATGCCAGTACCGGCGCATTTGGTTTAGTCATTCCTGATATCCAAAACGACTTTTTATTACCATCACCAATGCCATTGCCCACCGGGGCGGGGGAGCAGGGCTGGCAAATGATGCTGGCGATCACCGGCGATAAACCGGAGATGGAGCATACTGTGCTGCGCCGGTTAATGACGGCGCGGGTGGACGGTATTATTTTCGCCCCGACGGCCAGCCCGCTGGACGAGAGCCGCGAACTGGTGTTGCGCACGAATGCCGTTCAGCTATTACGCCGACACGACAGTTTACCCGCACCGGTGATAGCCATTGACGATCGTTATGGCATTCACCTTGCGGTACAGCATCTGCGCGGGTTGGGGCACTCGCGCATTGGCTACATTGGCTCATCGCTGGCATTAAGCACCGGCGCGGAACGTTTGCAGGGGTTCCTGCAAGGGTTCAGCGCTGAGGAACAGACCGCACTTGAGGATGTCATCGCGGTGGGGCCGCCGCAGGCGCGCGTTTGGCAGCGAGGCGTTTGCGCGCATTATGGGATCGGCCAACCCGCCGAGCGCACTGGTGCTTGGTAGCCCGCGCTATGCGATGAGCATTCTGCTGGCGGCGAAAGCGCAGAACATTCGCATTCCTGACGATCTGTCGCTGGTGGCGTACGGCGATGTGTCGTGGGGCAGCTTGCTGGACGTGAAGCTGACCACCATTACGCTACCGGAAACGGAGATTGCCAGTGCCTGCGTGGCGATCATTCGCCAGTGGATGAGCGCGGAAACGCCGGTGACGCCGGAGGCGTTTTATGCCGCCACGCAGAGCCACATTTTACGCCGCAACTGGTTCCGGGCGGTTCAACCACCGCTTTCAGGCCACGGCGTTAAACGTAAAACCGGATGCAAGCCGGTGACATCCGGAATGAAACTCCCCAATATAAAGTGCTTCGAGGAAACTATCTGAACGTCGCCAGCAGCTTTTCTGCGCCTTTTAGCAGCAGCCCCTGATCGGAGCCAATCGCCACTATTTTAAAGCCCGCATCAATGTAGCGGCGGGTTTGCGCATCATCGGTACACAGAATACCCGCCACTTTGCCTGCCGCCTGTATCCGTCTGCCGGTCTCTTCAATCACGCGGATCACCTCCGGGTGCATTGGCTGACCGATATAACCCAGACTGGCGGCCAGATCGCCGGGGCCAATAAAGAAGGCGTCCACCCCTTCAATAGCCGCCATCGCTTCAATATTTTCCAGTGCCTGCCGGGTTTCCGGCATCACGATCAGACAGATCTCCGCATCGCAGGCGGTGGCGTAATTTTGATCCGCCCGAAGCCGGACGCGCGGCGCGCCGTAATACCCGCGCACGCCATGCGGCGGATAACGCACGGCGGAGACCAGCGCTTGCGCCTGTTCGGCGGTATCGACCTGCGGCACCATCAGCGTGTTCACCCCCGGCATCCGGTAGCGCTTGATCAGTGACGCATCGTGGTTGGGGATGCGCACAATGGGCTGCGACGGCCCTCCGGCGGCACACGCCTGTAATTGCGCATAGATTTCCATAAACTCGCTGGGGCCGTGCTCCGCGTCGAGTCCGATAAAGTCGTAACCGCAGCCGGAAAGGATTTCGCTGGTGATCGCGCTGCCCAGTTGCGTCCACAGTCCCAGTTGCAACTGACCCCCGTGGATGGCCTGTTTGAACGCGTTTTTTTTGAGTTCCATCATGGCTCCTTAAACGTGAGGGGACGTTTCCTGTGCTGTCCTTTACCGGGCAAAACGTGCGGAGATCGCGCCAATACCACTGAGTTCGGCCGTGAAAACATCGCCGGGTTTGGCGGAAATCGCCGGTCCCATCGCGCCAGTAATGACAAATTCACCGGCCCGCAGGGGGTTACCCGCGCACCATCTCATCCGCCAGCCAGACCATGGCATGCAGCGGATGACCCGTGCAATTAGTCGCCAGCCCTTCCGATACCACCTCATCGCCGCGTTTGGTGGTCATTACGCAGCGGGTAATATCACACGCATTCAGGTACACCGGTTTGGTGCCGAGCACCACCAGGGCTTGCGGAGGTGTTGTCAGCGACAAAATCGCAGGCGTTAACATTCCAGTCGATCATCCGGCTGTCGACGATCTCAAAGGCCGCCAGCAGGTAGTCGCAGGCATCAATAATGTCGAGCACGGTATGCTGGCTGTGGGTGAGATCTTTTTCAGCACCACGGCGATTTCCGTCTCTACGCGCTGATCGCTCAGTGCGCGTTGGGCGATCTCCGCACCGTCGGTCAGCACCATATCGGCATAGAGTGCCGTGGCACGCTTGCGAAATGCCGAACTGTTGCTGCACGGCTTTGTTGGTCAGCGCCAGCTTCCGCCCGACCCGGCGGCGACCCTGCGCCTGCCATTGTTTATCGTTATAGTCCTGCACCTGATAGGCGGTGGCGAGGTTTTCATCGTCGACGAGACTGCGTATCGGTTCACGAGCAACGCCGCTTTCATAAGCCCTGGCGCAGAAGATCGCCGGCTGTTCTGATGCTGTTTTCCACGCGGACAACTCCCTTGTGTGGGTTAACATTACATATCGACCCGGTTTTGCGCCTTGCCGTGACAAAACGCGGCGACGTTCTCTACCGTTGTCGACAGGATACGACCGCGCGCTTCAACCGACGCCCGTGCGATATGCGGGGTGATCAGGCAGTTTTTCGCCGTCAGCAGCGGGTTCTCCGGCTGGGCGGGCTCGCGGGAGAGCACGTCGACCGCCGCCCCGGCAATCCGCCCCTCGTTGAGTGCGGCGGCAAGATCCGCTTCATTGACCAGATCGCCGCGCGAGGCGTTGAGCAGCAGGGCGGTTTTCTTCATCTTTGCAGCGCCCGGCGATTGATCATGCCTTTGGTTTCCGGCGTCAGCGGGCAGTGCAGGCTGATCACATCCGCTTCGGCATACACGGTGTCGAGGTCGACATAGCGCAGGTTGTCGCTTTCCGGCAGGGTTTTTTGCCCCTGCGAACAGGCCAGTACGTTCATGCCGAGCGCTTGCGCCACCGCGCCGAAGGCCTGACCGATGCGGCCATAACCAATAATGCCGACATTTTCCCGGCCACTTCGATCATCGGTTGTAGCCAGTAGCACCATGTGTTGCGCGTGCTCCAGCCGCCCGCGTGGACATCGGCATCGTGTTCGCCAACGCGGTTACACAATTCGAGCATCAACGCGGTGGTAAATTGCGCCACCGTGGCGGTGCCGTAGGTAGGAACATTGGAGACCACGATCCCCCGCGCTTTTGCCGCGGCGATATCCACCACGTTATAGCCGGTGGCCGTCACGCCAATAAACTTCAGGTTTGGACACTGGCGGAACACGTTATCGTTCAGCACCACTTTATTGGTGATCGCGACATCGGCATCACCAAGCCGTTCGGCCACTTGCTCCGCAGGGGTGTCGTCGTAAACGGCAACGGTCCCCAGTTGTTCCAGCTTCAGACAGATCGCCGGGTTAAGCACACCGCCATCTAACACAACAATTTTCATACGTTACCCATTTGGTTTTTACTCGGCAGTGCATCAACCTAGCCGATGCACTGCCGGGTGGTAAGCACTTTAATGCAATTCCATGGTCTGGTTGCGGGCGGTTTTTTGTGATCGAGCGTCAGGACCGCGATCAAACTGAGCACGGCGTTAAAGCCCAGCCACACGCCCACCATCGCATTACTGTTAAAGGTATGGTTGAGCCGGGTGCAAATTGCCGGTGTCAGTCCGCCGAGCACCGCCGCCGCCACCGCCCGGGCGAAGGAGTAACCGGCCGTGCGGGCATGGGCCGGAACCAGTTCCACCATCGCTGCCACCTGCACCGAGCTATAGCAGGCGTACATAAAGAGAACCACAGTTCAAACACCACAAATTTGAACACCGTCGGATCGGCCGCCAGCCATGAGAGGCAGTGGCCGGGGCCGAAATGGCCCCGACCAGCGTGACGACAATCAGCATGGTTCTTCGGTTGACGCGGTCGGCGATCATGGCGGTAATCGGCAGCCAGAACAGAATCGACAAGCCGACAAAGAACAGGGTGATAAAGCCGACGTGTTCACCGAGATTCAGGCTCTTGATAAAGGTCGGCGCATAGGTGGTCACGGTTTGGGCGGTGACGGTAGCCATGGCGACCATCCCCATGCAGGTGACAATCACCCGCCAGCCGGTGATCAGGCTGGTGCAGATCTCTTTGACGGACGGCGTGGTTTTCTTCGCAAAGACCTCGGTTTCTTGCAGATTGCTACGCAGCCAGAACATCAGCGGGATCACCGCACAGCCGATTAGCAGCGGAACGCGCCAGCCCCAGTCATGCAAATCTTTGGTCTCCGTAGGTGTAAAGCATGACAAGGCCAATCAGCGAGGCGGCCATCACCGCAAACTGCTGTGAACCGACCTGCCAGCAGGTGTAAAACGCGGCGGTTTGGCGGGGAAATCTCCGCCAGATAAACCACTACGCCGCCTAGTTCAGCACCTGCGGAGAAGCCCTGTAACAAACGGCCAAAAAATAACAATGATGGGCGCGGCAATACCAATCGCGGAATAGGTTGGCGTCAGGGCAATACACAAAATACCGATCGACATTAACGTCAGCGCCATAATTAACCCTTTGCGGCGTCCGTGACGGTCGGTATACGCGCCTAAGATAATTGCGCCGAAGGGGCGGGCGAAAAAAGCCTAATGCAAAGGTCATTAAGGTGAGCATTAATGACACATATTCATTATCGGACGGGAAATAGGCCTGCGAGATATAACGGGCATAATAGCCGTACACCATAAAGTCATATATTTCGAGCGCGTTGCCTGCGCCCACCGGACGATGGGCTTTACCTGAATTTTCTTTCTGGCGGCAGGCAATGCCTCGCTGCTGTACTCGGTCATTTGAATCTCCTTCAATGTATTTGGACAATTTGGAAAACTCATACAACCAGAACAGACATTGCAAAGACTCGGTTCAGCAGGGTGTAGGGCCTGAAGAGGTAACGCCTGTTCACATCATCAGAAAATTAAAAGGTCAGCGTGTTATTGATGGTTAAGCGCGTTTACGCCAAAGAATCCCAGCGGATGCGAATCTTCCAGTCGTATCGCTTCATTCCATTTTGCCGTGCGTTCGGAACGGGCCATTGAGCCGACTTTTAATTGCCCGGCGTTCAGGCCCAGCGCCAGTGCACAATCAGGTGATCTTCGGTTTCACCGGAACGCGCGGAAACAATCGTGCCGTAGCCCGCTTTTTCGCTTCGCTAAACGCCCCGGCGTAACTCACTGAGGGTGCCCGCCCTCGGGTTGGCTTTTTAATAACACCGCGTTACAGGCGCCTTTTTCCGCCGCCGTTTTCACCCGTTGCGCATTGGTCACAAAATAGTCGTCGCCGACAATTTGCACCCGTGATCCGGCGGCTTTGGTAAAGGCAATCAGCCCCTGTTCATCATCTTCTGCCAGCGGATCTTCAATGGAGACAATCGGATACCTCTCCAGCCAGCCGAGCAGCAATTCGCACATGCCGTCGGAATCATAGTCGGAGGACTCCAGCGCCAGCCGGTAATGCCCGTTTTTGCCGAATTCGGAGGCGGCGATATCCAGCGCGATGGCTACTTCTTCGCCGGGCACGAAACCTGCGCCTTCGATGGATTTCACCAGCGTATCCAGCGCTTCTTCATTGCTGGAAAACGCCGGCCACCAGCCGCCTTCATCGGCCACGCCGTTTAACTGCCCGCGCTGTTTCATGATGCGCCCGGCGCTGTGATAGACCTCGGCGGTCATCACCAGTGCCTGCTGGAAAGAGTCTGCGCCGGTGGCGATGACCATCAGATCTGGATATCAATGCGGCGACCGGCATGCGCGCCGCCGCCAAAAATCTGGATCTGCGGCAGCGGCAGCGCCACCGTTTGATCCCCGGCGAGGTATTTCCACAGCGGCAGACCGGCATCAGCGGCGGCGGTGTTGATTGCCGCCATCGAGCAGGCGACCGCGGCATTGCCGCCTAAACGTGAAAACGTTCCGCTGCCGTCCAGCTCTGTCAGAATGCGGTCGATCTGTTGCTGATCGTAGATGTCGATATCCGCCAGCGCTGGCGCAATCAGGGTGTGAATATTCCGCAGTGCTTTTTTGCACATCTCTGCCCGCCAGTGACGTACCGCCATCACGCAGTTCAACGGCTTCATGCGTCCCACAGGACGCGCCAGCCGGGGCCAGACCACGGCCGGTTATGCCGTTTTCAAGGCGGATTTCCACTTCCACCGTTGGCCAGCCGCGGGAATCCCAGATGCGGCGTCCGCGTACGTTTTTAATGCGACTCATAACCCAATCTCCTTTCTCCAGAATGCCCTCGGATCGCGTGCAGGTGAATAAATGCCTGTTCCAGTAAGGTGCAGCCAGCCCGGCGGACGAACGCCGCATGCTGATCGTTGAAGTACTCCACCGGGGATTTGCCGTCGACCCCTCGGCAAGCAGTAAGCAGGGCAGCAGCGTTGCCACGCGCATTTCCACGGCGCTGGTCGCTTCCCAGTCCACCCGGCGAAGATAAGCGCGGTATAACGCCTCAAACGCCGCCAGCAGGTGTGTTTGCTGTGCGCTGTTGGGCGCAATGACTGTTTTCAGTAAGAAATGATTAAGGCAGAAGGCTAAATCGAATGCCGGATCGCCGTAGCAGGCGCATTCCGCATCCAGGATCACCGGGCCGTCCGGACCGCAGAGAATGTTTTTGGGGCTGATATCGCCATGCACCAGTGCGCGGTGGGTGGTCTGCGTGCGATTAAGGATCGCGAGAATACGATCGGCATGGCGTGGATGAGCCCGGGCGGTTTCCCCAAGGTAGGGATCCAGACGCAGCGAAAAAAGTTGTCGTCGTAGGCGAACTGCTTTTCCAGCGCCGTATTATTGGCCGTTTGCTGGTGGATAGCGCCCAACACATCGCCCATGCGGGCGGCAAAATCGACGTCAATATCGCCTGCCAGTAAGCGGTTTTTCCAGTTTTCATAGTGCCCGGCGGGGGAGATAATCCATCACAAAACAGAGGGCACTGCGATCCACCCCCTGAATATGCGCGACCGCTTGCGGCGCAATCCCGGCGACGGTGTTCATCCAGTCGATTTCAGCGAAAACCCGCTCCAGCGGCGCATGCCACGCTTTGGCGACTTTCAGCGTTGGCAGCGCCTGTTTCAGGCAAAATTGCCGCTCGCCCGTGCTGATTTTTAAAATCGTCGAGGAAACGCCGCCGGTGAGCGGTGTGACCTGCAACGGATCCTGCGGGGTGATTAACCCCATGTTCTGCAGAACCTCGCGTATTGCATCCCTCGGGTTGAGTGAAAGATCGTTAAAACACGTTGCCATGTGTCACCACACAATGAATGTTGCTCAGGAATGCAATTAGTAATGCACACGTGTGCATTAAAGATCAATTGGCGGGGTTTGTCATTATGATGACGGTTGTCATAAATTCGGTTTTATTGTTGTTAATTAATTGAATTTTAATTAAAAATTAAAATGTGATCGCAATCATATTTATCATAATAAGCCTGTTTTGATGCCATTTTTAGCGATGTAACATTCCGCTGATTTATAAAAGGAACGGCTGGTGGGCCTCGGGTTAAAAAGAGGCGAAGCGGTGCGGAGGTATACCCTGTTAATGGAGTCAGAAGGTTATTAACGATGCGCGTGCGCAGGGGGAAAACAGAAAGCGCTTCGTGAAAAGCGCTTTGCCGGTTTGTCAGTGGTGAGTGGGGAGACGTGGCGTAACCCGACCATGCAGCGCGGGGTTGTCGCTTTCGTCCTTCAGCCGTACGCCGGTCAGGCGGCGTAAAAAGCCTGCTCCAGCAACCACGCCAGTTTAAAGGCGGCGGCGTCGTAGCCCAGCCCTTCCGGGCGAATGTTTGAAATGCAGTTGCGCTCGGACTCCAATGCGCTGCCGCTCGGGTTTCCGTGGTCAGGTAAACGCCAAGGCTGTCCGGTGAGGATAAACCCGGACGCTCGCCAATCAGGATCGCAACCGCTTTACTGCCCAGCGTTTCGCCGATGTCATCGCCCAGCGCCACGCGTGACTGGTGCGCCAGCACCACCGGGCCAAGCGAGATTCCCAGCGTCTGTAAATAGGGTAACAGGGCGCTGATGAGTCCCACCGACTGACGGTGTACCGCATGTGACGACAACCCGTCGCCAATGACCAGCAACAGATCGTGAGCAGGAGGGCGGCGCTCCGCCTGACGGCTCTCGTCGCTGAGCATTCTTCCCAGTCCGGGCGGTTGAGATAGGTGTGTCTGTCCGGCGCGGCGCTGTGCGCTTCCAGCGTGTTCAACCCCAGTTCATGTAACTGGCGCGCCAGCGTTTCGCTGTCGAACGGTTGGTGAATGGCATCGCGGGCCTGTGCATGGGCCAGACCGAAGTTAAGCACTTCGCGCGTGGGCAAACTGGCGCCGCTGCGGCCAAGCGCGATACGCGCATCGGTGAACTCGCGCAACAGTGTCCGCATCGGGACCGTTCATACAGGTGCTCCTTGCGGCAACGCAGCCAGCAGCGGGTGGTTCGCACCGGTCAGGCGTAGCTGCCCGTGGGTGTCGATAATCTGCATGCGGGTAAGCCATGCGGCGAACTCGGGCGCGTGTTTAAGCCCCAGCAGGCGGCGGGCGTAGAGTGCATCGTGAAATGAGGTACTCTGGTAATTGAGCATGATGTCATCCGCGCCCGGCACGCCAATCAGGAAGGTCAGCCCGGCAGTGCACAGCAGCGTCAGCAGGGTGTCCATGTCGTCCTGATCCGCTTCGGCATGGTTGGTATAGCAGACATCGCAGCCAATCGGCAGCCCCATCAGTTTGCCGCAGAAGTGGTCTTCCAGTCCGGCGCGGATGATCTGTTTGCCGTCGTAGAGATATTCCGGGCCAATAAAGCCGACCACGGTGTTCACCAGCAACGGGTTAAAATGCCGGGCGACGGCGTAGGCGCGCGCCTCGCAGGTCTGCTGATCGACGCCGTGATGGGCATTGGCGGAGAGGCAACTGCCCCGGCCGGTTTCAAAGTACATGACGTTGTTGCCCAGCGTGCCGCGTTTCAGGCTTAACGCCGCTTCGTGCGCCTCCTGCAACAGGGCGAGATTGATGCCAAAGCCGCTGTTCGCCGCTTCGCTGCCCGCCACCGACTGGAACACCAGATCCACCGGCGCGCCGCGTTCGATCAACTGCACGGTGTTGGTGACATGGGTCAGTACGCACGACTGTGTGGGAATATCGAAGCGGTCAATAATGTCCGCCATCATATGATTGAGCTTTTCCAGGACTGGCAGGCTGTCGCTGGCGGGGTTAATGCCGACCACAGCGTCCCCCGCGCCGTACAGCAACCCATCGAGCATGCTGGCGGCAATACCTTTCAGGTCATCGGTCGGGTGGTTGGGCTGCAAGCGCACGCTGAGATGACCCGGCAGGCCGATGGTATTACGAAAGCGGGTAATCACGCTGCATTTGCTGGCAGCGAGGATCAAATCCGGTTGCGCATCAGTTTGCTGACGGCGGCGGCAATTTCCGGGGTGATCGCACGGGCAACATGGCTCAACATGGCCGTGTCGGTGCTGTCCGCCAGCAGCCAGTCGCGAAAGTCCCCCACCGTCAGGTGGGCAATCAGCGCGAAAGCGGCGCTGTCGTGGGTGTCGAGAATAAGGCGCGTGACCTCATCCGTTTCATAAGGAATTAACGGGGTGGCGAGGATATCGCGCAGCGGCACATCCGCGAGGGCGATTTTTGCCGCCATTCGCTCTTCCGCCGACTGCGCCGCCACCCCGGCCAGCACATCCCCGGATCGCGCCGGGGAGGCTTTTGCCATCAGTTCTTTGAGGCTGGCGAACCGGTAGGTACGGTGCGCCAGAGTGGTTTTATACATTGATACTCCTCAGGAAATTGCGCGCAGTTGCGGATCCAGTGCTGGCGCGTTCGCGGGCGTGTGCCGTTTTACGGAACCACATATAACCGCCGAGCATCATAATGGCGAAGATCAGCGCCAGCAGGGTGTTGTACCAGACCATCGCCACCGTGCAGAGCACCGCCATACCTAAGGCGAATGCGGGCGCATACGGGAACAGCGGCGCTTTAAACGGGCGCACCAGTTCCGGCTCGCTACGGCGTAGTTTGAACAGCGCCGCCATCGAGGTGATATACATAACGATAGCCCCGAATACCGACATCGTCACAATGCAGGCGGTCAGCGGCATCCCGCTGATGGTGATTAACGAGTCAGAGAAAATCGCCGCAATCCCGACCACGCCACCGGCGAGGATGGCCAGATGCGGGGTGCGTGTTTTGCGGTTCAGATTCGCCAGGGCTTGCCGGCAGGTAGCCCGCGCGCGCCAGCGAGTAAATCTGGCGGGAATAGCCCATGATAATGCCGTGGAAAGAGGCCACCAGACCGAACAGGCCCAGCCATACCAGCATGTGCAGCCAGCCGCTGCTGTTGCCGACTACCACTTTCATCGCCTGCGGCAACGGATCGTTAATATTGGACAGCGCACGCCAGTCGCCCACGCCACCGGCAAACATCATCACGCCTACCGCCAGCACGGTCAGCGTCAGAATACCGCCGCCCAGCGCGCGCGGAATGGTGCGTTGCGGATCTTTGGCTTCCTCTGCCGCCATGGACGCGCCTTCAATAGCAAGGAAAAACCAGATAGCAAATGGGATCGCGGCGAACATGCCCGGCAGCGCCAGTCCGCTGAAGCTGTCGGCGCCCGCCCAACCGTTGGCGGTGAAGTTGCTCCAGGAGGAAGCCCGGGGCGACCACGCCCATAAACACCAGCAGTTCGAAAATCGCCAGCAGAGTGACAATCAGTTCGAAGGTGGCGGCGATCCCCACGCCGAGGATATTCAGCGCCATAAAGATGATGTACGCCCCGCAGGCCACCCATTTTGGATCGAGCGACGGGAACTGCACATTCAGATAAGCCCCGATCGCCATGGCGATCGCCGGTGGGGGCAAAAGACGAACTCAATCAGGGTGGCAAATCCCGCAATAAACCCGCCCGTCGGCCCGAAAGCGCGATAGGCATAAGCGAAAGGGCCGCCTGCGTGCGGATCGCGGTAGTCAGTTCGGTAAAGCTGAAGATAAATGCGCAATACATGGCTGCAATCAGTAATGCGACGATCAGAAAGCCCAGCGTGCCTGCCTGCGACCAGCCGTAGCTCCAGCCAAAGTACTCCCCGGATATCACCAGCCCGACGGCGATCCCCCACAGCCGGAAGCTGCCCAGTGTTCTTTTAGTGTTGTTTGTGTGCTCATAATGTACTGCCTCGCCATTGAATATCTTGTTGTGGCGTTTGCAAAGGGAGTGCCAGAAAATAGAAACCTTTTATTCATAGGGTTACGTGCGGCGAACCGATCTGCCACTGGTTGCAGGCGTGTTTTTGGTGCAGACACTGCCCTGCGATGGTGAGGTCTGCGCTAATTGAGGATGTGTTGCTTAAGCGTAAATTTATTGCCGCTGGGTTAGGAAAATAATGACTTGTTACAAGGTGAAGGTATTTTGTAGCTAATAAAGACAAATTAAATGCGAATATTCTTAAGTTATTATTCTCATTGCAGGCTTTAATTATATTATTGTAGTTTAAAATATTGAATTGCTTCACATTAACTTAACATGTTGATTTTATAGTTTGATTTAATAATTTTTTGTGAAGTGTTCCGCATATTATTCAGGCGCAAGCCTGATGTTAAATGTAATCCGTGAGAATGGGTTGACCTGGAATTGTCCGGCACTTTAGTTTGTAGCAAAAATTCAGCGCAATTTTCGGGGGATGTTTAACGAAGGAGGAAATAATGGCTGGCGTCCTATTTTATATGTCATTTTTACGCATAATCCGCAACTTAATAGTCGACGGGCGCATCTGCGCACGGGTGCATAGGTAATATTCCCTCTTCCGGCAGGAAGAGGGAGAGGAACGAGGGAGCTAACTGGCTTTCTGCTCGGGCAGATGTGCGGCAATATAACGTTCGTAGCGGTTGGCTTTCAGGTAGGTTAAATCCACCAATACCAGACCATCGACACAGTTGTTGAATTCCGGATCGCAGCCAAAATCAATAAACTGCACGCCCCCCGTTTCACACAGCTCGGAATACTGTTTATACAGCGGCGGAATACCGCAGCCCAGATTGCCCAGCAGCGACTTCAGACGCGTCAGATCTTCGGTGTAATCCTCACCGGTAAACTGCGCCAGTACGTCCGGCATGGTGGCAGGCCACGGGCGACGTGACGCGGCCAGTGGCCGAGTTGCCGGGAACCACAAACGGTAGAATGCGACCAGCAGATCCCTTGCCGCAGGCGGCATACCGCCAGAAATCGACACCGGGCCAAACAAGTAGCGGTATTGCGGATACCGCGCCGGTACGCGCCAATTCCCGACCACAGATAATCCAGACCACGACGTCCCCAGTAGCGCGGCTGAATAAAGCTGCGTCCCAGTTCAATGCCGTTGCGCAGCACGTCCGCCATCCGATCGTCATAGTGGAACAGACTGTGGCTATAAAGCCCTTCTATGCCGCGGGCTTCGACCTGCTGTGCGGTAGGCATAAAGCGATACGCGCCGACGATTTCCAGATCGTTCTCATCCCAGAGGATCAGGTGCAGGTAATCGTCGTCATATTTATCCGTATCGCGACGTTTACCGCTGCCTTCGCCCACCGCGCGAAAAGCAATTTCCGTAGCCGTCCCAGCTCACGCAGCAACGGCGCATCTTCCTGCCCCCTTGCGCTGCCAGAGGTAGATAGTTTGCCATCCGCCGTGTGGCCAAGGCACTCGGCGTTGTTGAGTTCGCGGCGCAGCGTGATCCGCTCTTCCGGGCGCGCAATGGCGCACTCGGTTTTGAAGGGGCCGGGCAATCCCTTGCCCAAACGCAGGACATGCTTGCGACACTTATCGGCCAGTTCCCGCGAGGAGAGTTGCGGCGTATGCCAGCTATTCCGGTGGAATGCGCTGACCGATTTTGATCGGCAGGTTGCTGTTGCGGCGGCGAAACATCTGCTGCATCAGCAGCAACAGCGGTAGCGTGTCCGAAACCATTGCGCTTGCGTAGAACAGCGCGCTGTTACGGGCATCGATCCGGTGCCGGTAGCAGCGGTGCGCGGAATTTATTCGCCAGTTTAATAAAGCCGGTATGCCAGCTTTTATCGCGGATACCTTTACGCGTTACACGTGAGACTTCTCCCGCCGGAAAGAAAATCAGCACGCCGCCTCGTTGCAGATGGTTTTCCATCTGTTGCAGCGACGATTTACGCGTGCGTCCGCCCATATTATCCACCGGAATAAACAGTGAACTGAGCGGCTCCGGGTGTGAGTCAGCATGCGGTTGGTGACCACTTTGACATCGCGGCGAACGCGAGAAACGGCATACATCAGCGCCAGCCCATCGAGCGTACCGGTGGGGTGGTTGGCGATAATCACTAAGGGGCCGTGTTCGGGGGATCTGTTCAAGATCGTGAGCGGGAACCGTGCAGCGGATCTGCAGGTGTTCAAGCACTTGCTCCACCATATCCAGCCCTTTCAGGTGGGGATGGCGTTCGGCAAATTGCTGGAACTCGCGTTCATAAAGCAGGCGTCTGAGCAGATTCTTTTGCCGGTGCGGGTCTGGCCTGTGGCCAGAGGTCGTCGAGTACATTGTCGAGACTAAACATGGTGGCTTCTCCTCCCGTCTTGCGAAGACAGTAAAGGCAGAAGATGACGTTTACGTTTCATTACAATGAACATATGACAATACAAAATGGCATGTTTTGTCACATGTGCCCTCTCCCGGTGGGAGAGGGCGGAAGGTAGGGTTAACTCCAGAGGATACCGCGTTCGGCGAGGTCGAGGGCGAAGTAGCTGAAGATCAGATCCGCGCCTGCGCGTTTGATGGCGCCCAGGCTTTCCAGCACCACTTTATCTTCGTCGATGGCGCCCGCCAGCGCGGCGAATTGATCATCGCGTACTCGCCGCTCACCTGATAAGCGCCCAGCGGCAGCCCGGTGCGCTCGCGAACGTCACGCAGAATGTCGAGGTACGCGCCCGCCGGTTTGACCATCAGACAGTCTGCGCCTTCGGCTTCGTCGATCAGCGACTCGCGAATTGCTTCGCGGCGGTTCATCGGGTTCATCTGGTAGGTTTTGCGATCGCCTTTCAGCGCCGTGCCTGCCGCTTCACGGAACGGGCCGTAGAACGACGAGGCGAACTTGGTTGAATAAGACATGATGGCCGTGTCGGTAAAGCCTGCCGCGTCCAGCGCGGCGAATGGCTTTTACCTGACCGTCCATGGCGGCGGATGGCGCGATGAAGTCTGCGCCAGCGGCGGCGGCAACCACGGCTTGTTTGCCCGAGGTTGAGCAGGGTGGCGTCGTTATCCACGCCGTGGTCGCACAGTACACCGCAGTGACCGTGCGAGGTGTATTCGCAAAAACAGGTGTCGGACATCACAATCATCTCCGGCACGGTCTCTTTGCAGATGCGCGACATACGCGCGACCGTTTTCCTGCCGGTATCGCTGCCTGTCTCGTCGGTATGATGAGAAATACCGAAAGTCATTACCGAACGGATGCCCACTTTGGCAATGCGTTCGATTTCACGGGCGAGGTATTTTTCCGGAATGCGCATGACGCACCGGCATGGCCTCAATGGCTTTGTAGTCGTCCAGCTCTTCTTCAACAAAGATCGGCAACACCCGAGGGTCGTTTTTGCTCAGTGTTGTCTCTTCAAACATAGCGCGCAGCGCGGGGACTGGCGCAGGCGGCGAGGGCGAGTGATTAAATCGGTCATGGTATGCCTGATATTTGTGGAACAGATGACGCCATTGTAACTGAAAAGGGAGGCGCTGTTTTACCAAAATCGCTGTTAAAAACCGGGGCCAAGGCGACTGCCGCCTGCCCCGGTTATTGCATCAGGAGGCGGGAACCACTTGCGGCTTGTTGTTGCTCAGCTCGCTAACCCGAGGGTCGTTGACGCCGTCACTCATCGCGGTAAAGCGCGTCAGCGGCGAGCGGGTGATCACCACAAACACCCCGACGTTATGCTGCGGCACCATGGCCATATAGGTGATAAATCCGCCGCCGCCACCGGTTTTCTGAATGATGCCGAGTGCCCCTCTTTCGGCCCCATATACACCCAGCCCAGACCCAGTGCGTCCGCTTTACCGGGGACGTCCATCCCGATCACTTTCGTTAACTGATTACGCGGGTAAATCAGCGTCTGCATACGGTCGGCTGGTTGTTGCGGGAGTAGAAATCCGACGAGAGGAACTGTTGCATCCAGCGCATCATGTCGCCGGGCGTGGAGTAAACGCCGCCGCTGCCGACTGCCGCCAGCGTGTTATTACAGGGGCTGGCGCCTTTCTCGGCCACCATCAGGCGCTTGCACTGATCCGGCGAGGGGTAAAGGTGGTGTCTTTCATGCCCAGCGGGCGCGTGATCTGATCTTCAAACAGTTGGGGATACGGTTTTCCCGCCGCTTTTGCCAGCGCATCGGCCAGCAGATCGAACGCCGAGGTTGGAGTAGGCGGCCTGCGTGCCGGGCGCAAATTTTAGCGCGGCGGTTGAGAGCCAGTTCCAGCGCTGTTCACGCGTTGGCCAGACAAACACATCGCGGTGCGCCGCGCCGCCCGGTTGTTCGCGGGGCAGGGCGCTGGTGTGCGTGGCGAGATTCACCAGCGTGATGGGTGTCCCCTGATACGTCGGGACGCGTGCGCCCGGCGGCGCATATTCTGCTTAAGGGATCATCCAGACGCACGGTACCCTGATCGAGCAACTTCACCAGCATCTCGCTGGTCATCAGCTTCGACAGTGAGGCAATACGAATCACCGGAGTCCAGTTGTGGACGTACATTATTGCCCGGTCGGGTTTCGCCATAACTTCTGAATACGCGCTGATTACCGTCAATCACGACGATCGCCATTCCTGTCGCGCCACTGCCAAAGTAAATATGATTGGCGTAGCGGTCGACGATATCCGAAGCAAAAACCGGGTCAGGAGAGTGTTGCGCCGCCCGGGCGGTGGTCAGGCTGAGTGCGCACAGCATCGCAGAAAAAAGCAAACAACGTTTCAACGAAGGGATCCATAGAATAATGGGAAAGATAGAGCGTATTTATACTACTTAGCGTCCCGTTGCAAAGCACTAATAAGCGTATTCTTTCGCCCTAATACGTAACGATGGGTAAATATGAAATTTTTTTCCCTATGACTGCGCCCGCCAGCGCATGTGATAACCTCTCTCTTTCCCGAAAACAGGAGTCAGATAATGGCAGGTAAACGGGTAGTGATGGTGGTGGATATGCAAAACGGCGTGTTTGCGACACCGCGTATTCAGCGCGAGCAGTGCGTGGCGCGCATCAACCGGTTAACGGCAGCCGCCGACACGGTGATCTTCATTCAGCATGCCGAGGCGGGTGGGCTGGAAGAGGGCAGCACCGGGTTCGATTTGTTGCCGGAGCTGAACCAGCCAGCGGGCGCGCTGTACGTCACTAAGACCGCCTGCGATGCGTTCTACAAAACACAGTTGGAAAGCGTATTACGCGAGCATGATATTGATGCATTCGTCATGTGCGGTTGCGCCACGGACTACTGTGTCGACACCACCCTGAAAAACGGCGCCAGTCGCGGCTATGCGATAACCGTGGCGCAGGATGCGCACACCACCGCCAACCGTCCGGCTGCGCAGGCGGCAACGTTAATTGAGCACTATAACGAGGTGTGGCGGACGTTCACCGTACCGGGCAATCCTGTGCGGGTGAAACCCGTCGAAACAATTGTTCACGAATGGCAAACGAACTAAGGGGTTACCCTTAGGTCTGAAGATATTACCCGGCGTCGCATCTGCGGCGCTTTTTTGTCACTGCGCGTTTTGGCGCGGTGCAAAATCCAGTAGCACAGCATGTGTGGTAAATAAGAAGTAAGCAGGAGAGCACGATGTTTAAGTCCTTCTTCCCCGACCGACACTGTTCTTTTGTCGGCCTTTATCTGGACCGCTATCGCCGTCATTTTCTGGCAGGCGGGCGGCGAAACTGGCTGATGCGCCTGACGGGTGCATCGGCGGACGTACCGATCAGCGCCGCGCGTTTCTGGGCCCCTGGCTACCTGCTGTTCTACGCCTATTATGCGTTCTGCGTTGGCGTATTTGCGCTGTGCTGGTTTACCTTCTCGCCGCACCGTTGGCAGCGCTGGTCGATTTTAGGCACCGCGCTGATCATCTTTGTCACACCGGTTTTTGGTGGAAGTGAATGTGGCCATCAACGCACCGGTATCAGCCGTTTTATGATCTGATTCAGACTGCGCTCAGTGCGCCGAATAAAGTCAGCATCGGCCAGCTCTATAGCGAGATTGGCGTGTTTTTGTGGATAGCACTCATTGCCGTGACGGTTGCGGTGCTGAACAATTTTTTGTCAGCCATTATGTGTTCCGTTGGCGCACCGCGATGAACGAATACTATATGGCGCACTGGGAGCATCTGCGCCATATCGAAGGCGCAGCGCAGCGTGTGCAGGAAGACACGATGCGTTTTGCCACGACGCTGGAAGATATGGGCACCAGCTTTATTAACGCAGTGATGACGCTGATTGCGTTTTTGCCGGTGCTGGTGGCGTTGTCGCCGCATGTGCAGCAACTGCCGATCGTCGGGCATGTGGCCTACGGGCTGGTTATCGCCGCCATTGGCTGGGCGTTGCTGGGAACGGCGTTGCTGACCTTTGTCGGTATCAAGCTGCGGGCTGGAGTTTAAAAATCAGCGTGTGGAAGCGGCATACCGCAAAGAGCTGGTGTACGGTGAAGATGATGCCGGGCGCGCAAGACCGAATACCATTAGCGAGTTGTTCTCTGCGGTGCGACGTAACTATTTCCGCCTCTATTTCCACTATATGTATTTCAACATCGCCCGTATTCTGTATATGCAGGTTGATGTGGTGTTCGGCCTGATTGTGCTGTTCCCGACCATTGCCGCCGGAGCCCATCACTTTCGGTCTGATGCGCCCAGATAACTAACGTATTTGAACAGGTGCGCAGTTCGTTCCAGTATTTAATCACCTCACGGACGACGCTGGTGGAGCTGATGTCTATCTATAAACGTTTGCGCAGTTTTGAGCGTGAGCTGGATGGCCGGGGAGAGCCGGCCCGTGCCCTCTATTTTCGGTTAATACAAGGAACGGTATGTCTTACGTGCCCCGTTTTTCCTCGGTTGCTGGCGGCATTGATCCTCGCTGGCTGTGCGACGCAAGGCCCGGTATCGCAGAAAGAAGTGGAGAAAGAAAAAAGAGCGGGAGAAAGCACAACCGCTGGATGTGGCGAGCGTTGTGCGCCAGAAAATTCTCCCGCCAGCGTGAAAGACCGCGAGGGCTGGGCGCAGGATCTTGCCACCACGTTTAGTAGCCAGCAGCTTGCGCCAACGCTTGAAAACATCTGTTCAGTGCTGGCGGTGGCGCAGCAGGAGTCTAACTATCAGTCCGATCCCGTTGTGCCGGGGCTCCAGTAAAATCGCACGGAAAGAGATCGATAAGCGTGCCGAACGCATGCACATTCCGACGGTGCTGGTGCATACCGCGTTAAAAATCCCCCTCGCCGAATGGCAAAGTTACAGCGAACGGCTGGATAACGTGAGAACCGAAAAGAGCTGAGCGCCATTTTTGACGACTTTATCGGCATGGTGCCAATGGGGCAGAAACTGTTCGGTTCCTGAACCCGGTGCGTACCGGCGGGCCGATGCAAATCAGCGTCGCTTTTGCCCAGCAGCATACGGACGGTTATCCGTGGAAAATGGCAGGCACCGTGCGTCAGGAAGTGTTCAGCCGTCGCGGTGGGTTGTGGTTCGGGACTTATCATCTGCTGAATTATCCCGCCAGTTATACTGCGCCGATTTACCGCTTCGCGGATTTCAATGCCGGTTTGTATGCCAGCCGCAACGCGGCGTTCCAGCATACGGTCAGCATCGCAACCGGCGTGAAACTGGCGCTGGATGGCGATCTGATCCTCTACGGCAGCAGTGATACCGGCAGTACTGAGCGGGCTATTCGCAAACTCGGTCCCCAGCTTGGGATGAGCGACCGCGATATTCGTCGTCAGCTGGAGCGCGGTGATAGTCAGGCGTTTGAACAGACTACGCTGTGGCGTGAAGTGTATCGTCTGGCGGAGAAGAAGAGTGGCAAAACGCTGGCGCGTGAGATGTTGCCGGGCATTCAATTAGAAAGCCCGAAGATCACCCGCAACCTGACAACCGCATGGTTTGCAAAGCGCGTGGATGATCGACGGGCAGCCTGCATGGCGCAGAATTAACGTCAGTGGTGTCGTCGCCAGCGCAGCACAAGGGCGATGACGCCAAACAGGGCGCTTCCCGCTAAAAAAGGCACAAGGCCGAAGACAGTGCCTACGCCGAGCCCCATCTCTACCTCGGGGACGGGACGCGTCCTGCATCTGCATCAAGTGTTCAAACACGCCCGGCGCGCGTGCACCAGCAGGTTCAACAACTGAGCGCCAGCCCAGAAGCAGAGCAGAACGAACACAGCATAAGCAATATTACCCGGCCTCGGAGGCGTCACGTTTTTTGCACCCGTGAAGGGTTTTGACAGTGTAAAGTCAGCCATAAGACCTCCGGTACTCTTTAACAATTAAACAACAACCTGACACGCAACGTAATGGGTTCAGTGACCTCAGTTCGGGGGTGATTTTGGCAGTTGTAACGCGTTGTCAACATCAGAAAGGTGATAATTTCGCCACGGGAAGGATCCCGGTTGATCTATTTTGTACGCGCTCACATTTTTGTAACGTTTTAATTACTATCGCAACATTTCAGATTTAACGCATATGCCACAGACCCGATGCGCCGGTTATGCGATGATGCCTTTTAACTGCCGGAGTTGCCATGAAGCTGCCTGTGAAAATTCGCCGTGACTGGCACTATTACGCATTTGCGATTGGGTTGATTTTATTCTGAATGGAGTGGTGGGACTGTTGGGGTTTGAGGCCAAAGGCTGGCAGACTTACGCGGTAGGGCTGGTCACCGGGTCATTAGCTTCTGGCTGGCCGGGTTGATTATCCGCCGCCGCCCCGATGACGAAGAGACGGCGGATAAGCCAGAGTAACGCTTAACCGTTGACGGAAATTTTCAGCGCGCTGTTGGCCTGATGGCGCGCAATCGCCAGTTCAATCAGACGCGTAATCAGCGCTGAATAGCCGATGCCGCTCGCTTGCCACAGTTTCGGGTACATGCTGATGTTCGTGAAGCCCGGCAACGTGTTGATCTCATTAATAATGACTTCATTATCCGGCGTCAGGAACACGTCTACACGCGCCATACCTTCGCAGCCCAGCGTCTGGTACGCCTGCACCGCAATATGGCGGATCTTGTCGTTGATCGCCGGATCAATCGCCGCCGGAACGACAACCTGCGCGCCGTTATCATCGATATACTTGGTGTCGTAGGCGTAGAACTCGCTGTTCAGCACAATTTCGCCGCAGGTGCTGGCTTGCGGGTCATCGTTACCGAGCACCGCACATTCGATCTCGCGCCCTTTGATGCCTTTTTTCCACCACCACTTTTTGTCGAATTCCAAACGCCGGGCGCACCGCTTCATGGTACTGGGCTTCGCTGGTGACTTTGCTGACGCCAACGGAAGAGCCCTGATTCGCCGGTTTGACAAACATCGGCAGGCCGAGTTTCGCTTCCACGTCGCTGAAGTGGATCTGCTGGCGGTTTGCCCGTGTCAGGGTGACAAAGGCGCGATCGCCAGCCCGGCGTCGCGCAACAGGCGTTTGGTGACGTCTTTATCCATGCAGGCGGCGGACGCCAGCACATCGGAACCCACGAACGGCAGGTTCGCCAGACGCAGCATGCCCTGCAGGGAACCGTCTTCGCCGAGCGTACCGTGGACAATCGGGAAGATCACATCAACATTCGGCAACGGCGTGCTGCTTCCTGCTTCGATCAACTGCTGTTGCTCGATACCCGGCACCAGCGCAACGCTGTTTTCGGAAGGATTAAGCGCGATGTGCGCCGGATCGTGGGCGTTCAGCAGGTAATTATTCGCGTCGCTGATATGCCACTGACCCTGTTTATCGATCCCCCAGCAACACGACCTCAAACCGTGATTTGTCCATCGCGTCGACGATATTTTTCGCCGATTGCAACGACACTTCATGCTCTGCCGATTTACCGCCGAAGACCACCCCTACCCGCAGTTTTGCCATTTCTACGTTCACTCACACTGATTCCACAAAGCCCATACGATAGCACGTCAAAACGCACGATTCGCGGCCTTCTGCCATAATGTTTTTGTATACCTGGAAGGGGGGAGACGTGAGAGGGAAAAGCCTGATTGCGCTGAGCAGTGTGCTGGCGCTGATTTTCATCGGTTATCGCTACCTGCCGTCTTACTACAATCCGTTTGCGCCCCTGCAACTGAACGATCCGCCGGGTCGCATTACGCAGTACAAACTTCGCCGTTTGTCCCCGCAAGCCTGTAGCGCACTGTTAACAGAGGCGAATCAGCAACAGGTGATCTCCGCCCGGCCGGTGGCGGATAGTCAGGGCGACTGCCCGCTCAGCAATGTAGTGCGGGTGCGGGACTTTGGCGCGGTAAAACTGAACAGCAGTTTCTGGCGAGCTGCCCGCTGGCGCTCAGTTCGGCGCTGTTTGTGCAGCAACAAGCACGACCGCTCACTGAGCGCTTGATGGGCAGTGCGCTGGTGCGAATTGATCATCTTGGCAGTTATGCCTGCCGCAATATTTACAACCGCGCAGATGCCCGGCGTAGCGAGCATGCCAGCGCCGAAGCGCTGGATATCAGCGCTTTCATCTGGCGAACGGTCAGCAGGTCACGGTGCTGAATGGCTGGCGACAGGCGCGCACGCAACCACTGGTTACGGGCAATGCTCAGCGCCAGTTGCGGTTACTACGGTAACGGGTTGGGGCCAGAGTATAACGCCGCACATGCTAACCATTTTCACCTTGGCATGCGTGGCTTTGGTCTGTGTCGTTAAAGCATAAATCACTGTGACTAATGTGGTTTTTTCATCGGACCTCCGCCATGTCCGACACTTAACAGATAAAACACCAAAGTTCTGTTAAACGCATCTCTGGCGACCCA
Source organism: Enterobacter sp. EA-1 (assembly GCA_002886105.1). Lineage (GTDB taxonomy): Bacteria > Pseudomonadota > Gammaproteobacteria > Enterobacterales > Enterobacteriaceae. Next base: position 4,009,864 of record CP025776.1, on the reverse strand, counting down.
TCTGGCGCACGTTATTGTTAATCTGTGCGCTGATTGTCAAAACCTGAATAATTACGCCTGTTTATGGAATCACGGAAGGTTAATCTTATCTCGGTGTGGTTCGGATGCTTTTTTTACCGGCCTCGCCATCAGTCAAATTCTGCCGTTTTTGCCGCTGTATGTTGCGCAATTAGGCGTGACGTCTCATGAAGCGCTGTCAATGTGGTCAGGGCTGACGTTCAGCGTGACCTTCCCCGGTGTCGGCCATTGTCTCGCCAATGTGGGGCAGCCTTGCGGATCGCAAGGGCCGCAAACTGATGCTGCTGCGCGCCTCACTGGGCATGGCGGTTGCCATTCTGTTGCAGGCCTTCGCCACCAACGTCTGGCAACTGCTGTTGCTGCGTGGCGTGATGGGGTTAACGTCGGGGTATATTCCGAATGCGATGGCGCTGGTGGCCTCCCGGTGCACCGCGTGAGCGCAGTGGTTGGGCGCTGAGTCCCACCGCGCAAATCAGCGGCGTGATTGGCGGGCCGTTGATGGGCGGTTTTCTCGCCGACCATTTAGGGCTACGGATGGTCTTCTTTATCACCGCGCTGTTATTAATGGTCAGCTTCCGGTGACGCTGTTTCTGATTAAAGAAGGCGTCAGGCCGAAGGTAAAGAAGGGCGACCGCCTCAGTGGCAAAGCGGTTTTTTCAACGCTGCCTTATCCTCGGCACACCGGTGCTTAGCTTGTTTGTCACCACGCTGGTGATCCAGTTGTGCAACGGTTCGATTGGCCCGATCCTCACCTTATTTATCCAGTCGCTTGCGCCGCATACCACGAATATCGCATTTCTCAGTGGCCTGATTGCCGCCATTCCGGGCGTTTCTGCGCTGATCTCGCACCGCGGCTTGGCAAACTGGGCGATCGCATTGGCACGTCGCGCATACTGATGGGCACTATGGGCATCGCGGTGGTGCTGTTTTTCGCCATGTCATTTGTTACCTCGCCGCTGCAACTGGGGATCCTGCGTTTTATGCTGGGGTTCGTCGATGGCGCCATGTTGCCCGCCGTGCAGACGCTGCTGTTGAAATATTCCAGCGATCAGGTGACCGGACGAATTTTTGGTTACAACCAGTCCTTTATGTACCTTGGCAATGTCGCCGGGCCGTTGATGGGCGCAACCGTGTCGGCCGTGGCCGGTTTCCGTTGGGTATTTGCTGCTACCGCCGTGGTGGTGTTTATTAATCTCTGGCAATTGGGTCTGGCATTTCGTCGCGCTCGCCGCTAAGTATATAAACGAGCCGGGAAGATATTCCCGGCCTTTCTATAATGTTTTCTTATATAAATAAGCCGCGTGTTGGAATTTATAATTTGGGGGCTAACGCCTTAAATTAATTCGCTCTGATTTTCATAGAAACGTTTCGTTACTTGCGCTTTTTAAATTCCCATAAGCGTTGTGAGAAAATCCGCAAAATAATACATGTATCTACTTTGCAACATCTGGGCAGAGTGTTAACGTCGTTGAATATCCCATCAGGAAATAGCGCTATGAAAAATCTCATTGCAGAGTTGTTGGTGAAGCTTGCCGAAAAGAAGAGGAATCGAAAGAGCTGGTCGCCCGAGGTCGAAGCGCTGGAAATTGTCGTGACTGCGCTGCTGCGCCATATGGCGTCTTCTGAGCAACAGGCGTTAATTCAAAGCATCGAAGGGGCGTTGGATGATGCCGTCCAGCTCCCACGTGACCAGTAAGGATACGGAGTTGCTGCAACAGTACGTAAAAAAAGCTGTTAAGGCACCCGCGCAGCTAACCCCCGGATACATCGACAGGACTGTCATCTGACTGTCATGCGCGCTGCCTATAGTCGCTCTGTTTTATTTTCTTTAAGTATTTGTACATGGAGAATATTAAAGTGAAACAGAGCGCATTATACCCTGCTTTATTACCGCTGTTATTTACCCCTGCTATTTATGCTGATACTACCTCTACCGCTGTGCTTGATAATCGTGCAGCGCAGGGGGGATATTTCCACGCCGGGGCGGCGCGCGCCGTTTGATCGGCGATCAGACCGCTGCGTTGCGCGATTCGCTGAATGACAAACCGGCGAAGAATATTATTCTGCTGATTGGCGATGGCATGGGCGACTCCGAAATTACCGCTGCGCGAAATTATGCCGAAGGGGCGGGCGGTGCGTTTAAAGGCATCGACGCATTGCCATTAACGGGTCAGTACACCCATTACGCGCTGGACAAAAAACCGGGAAACCAGACTACGTGACGGATTCCGCGGCCTCGGCAACGGCGTGGAGCACCGGCGTCAAAACGTATAACGGCGCGCTCGGCGTCGATATTCACGAAAAGATCATCAAACTATCCTCGAAATGGCGAGAAAGCGGCAGGCCTCGGCGACCGGTAACGTCTCCACGGCTGAATTGCAGGATGCGACGCCTGCGGCGCTGGTTTCCCATGTGATCTCTCGTCGCTGCTATGGCCCGACAGTGACCAGTGAAAAATGTGCCCTCAACGCGCTGGAAAAGGCGGTAAAGGGTCGATTACCGAACAGTTGCTGAATGCCCGTGCGGATGTGACGCTGGGCGGCGGGGCAAAAACCTTTAGCGAAACGGCGACAGCGGGCGAATGGAAAGGAAAAACGCTGCGTGAGCAGGCGCAGGCGCGCGGTTATCAACTGGTGGGCGATGCGTCAACACTGGCGGCTATTACGGAAGCGAACCGCTGCTGGGGCTGTTCTCTGATGGCAACATGCCGGTGCGCTGGGAAGGGCCGAAAGCCTCTTTGCATGGCAATCTCGATAAGCCTGCCGTGACCTGTACGCCGAACGCGAAACGTACTGACAGCATACCGACGCTGGCGGCGATGACCGAAAAAGCGATTGAACTGCTGAACAAAAATGAGAAGGGCTTCTTCCTGCAGGTTGAAGGCGCTTCCATTGATAAACAGGATCATGCGGCTAACCCGTGCGGCCAGATTGGTGAAACGGTCGATCTCGACGAAGCGGTGCAGAAAGCGCTGGAATTCGCGAAGAAAGACGGTAACACGCTGGTGATCGTCACGGCGGATCATGCCCACGCCAGCCAGATCATCGCGCCGGACAGTAAAGCGCCGGGCTTGAGTCAGTTACTGAACACCAAAGATGGTGCGGTAATGGCTATGACGTATGGCAACTCCGAAGAGGAGTCGATGGAGCATACCGGTACGCAAGTTCGCATTGCCGCCTATGGCCCGCATGCCGGTAACGTGGTGGGACTGACCGATCAGACCGATCTGTTCTATACCATGAAAGCGGCGCTGGGCCTGGGAATGATTGCTGCCCGGCGGTAAATCTTGCCGCCGGGTGGTTTTTTCCCCCTGTTCAGGGCCATCCTTAAAGAGCCACACTGACAGAAGGATGGTGCGATGAAAATAACATTCCCCGGGTTACCCTCGTATTCGGTCTGCTGTTTGTCACGGCGCTGAGCGCCGCCGAAAAAAATCTTACCCCCTCAGCAACAACGCATGACCCTCTATAATCAACAGGCCACGGCGCAAACGCTCTCAGGCGATGCCCGTAAGCACTACATGAGCGACTGCCTGAAGAACACCAAAACTGAACCCGGTCAGAAAAGCCTGACGCCGCAGCAGCAACGCATGCGCGAGTGTAATGCGCAGGCGACGCAGCAATCGCTGAAAGGCGACGATCGCAGTAAGTTCATGAGCGCCTGCCTGGAAAAAACAGGGCTAAAAAAGGGGTGAGCGGTTGTTCGTGCTCACCCTCCTGTTCCTGTCTTCTTCACCCGGTTGCCCGCTGGCTAATCTCTGCCGGGCTTAACAGGTGAGCAACGTTCTCTTTTTTCCTCTCCTCGTGGTTGTGCGCTGTCTGGCGTGACGCCCGTTTTGCAACACTGACACGGGAGCAATATGATGAACTATCAATATGTTACCGACCTCAATTCCTTGCCGGAAAACCAACCGGTAAAAGTGGATGTGGCGGGAACCACTCTGATCCTTATCCGCACGCTTGGTCAGGTCCGCGCTTTTCAGGAGCAAATGCCCCCATGCGGGCGGGCCGTTGGAGAAGGGGGCGATTTGCGACGGCAAACTGGTGTGCCCCCGGCATAAAGCGGCGTTCGACATTACCAATGGTGAGTGGCGCGAACCGCTGGCGTTAACCAATCTCAAACAGTACCCGGTGCTTATTGAGCAAAACCGTGTGTTAGTGAACCCGCGCCCACGCTCTCCCGCCAGCAGACCGAACATCCGCGGCGATCGCCCGCAAACAGCGGTGATCCTCGGCACGGGCGCAGCAGGCAGCGCAGCGGCGATCACGTTGCGTGACGCCGGTTTTTTCGGGGCATCTGATCCTGATCGATAAAGACGATGGCGCACCCTACGATCGCACGGCGCTGAGTAAATTTGTCCCTGCCGGCAAAATGAAAATCAGCGAGGTTCCCCATCTGCTGGATGAGACATTTTACAGCCAGCCCGGTGTTGAGCGTCTGCGTGACGAGGTGACTGCGCTGGATTACCACGCGCATCAGCTAACGCTTGCCAATGGGCGGCCTGTTCACTTCGACAAATTGTTGCTGGCAACGGGCGGTCAGCCAGTATGGCCAGAGATCCCCCGGTAATCATCTGGCGGGTGTGCATGTCTTACGGGATATTCATCAGGCACAGCGCCTGCTCAATGAGGTGGAGCAGGAACAACAACTGGTGGTGATCGGCAACAGTTTTATCGCCATGGAACTGGCGGCGGCGCTGCGTAACCAGGGATATTGATGTCACGGTGCTGTCGCGCCATGCACTGCCGTTTGTGCCGCAATTTGGGTGAAGAGATAGGGCGGCGCTTTCGCGATCTGCATAAGCAAAATGGTGTGAAATTTATGACCGGCGAGCCGGTCGCGCTGGAAGGAACGGCCATGTGCAGGGGGGTGAAGCTGAAAAATGGTCACACCCTGCCTGCGCATGTGGTGGTCTTCGCGACAGGTGTGCGCCCCGCCACGGAGTTAGCCCACGATCTGCCCCATGAACAAGACGGTAGCCTGAGCGTGGATGAAACCCTGAGCGCCGCGCCGGACGTCTGGGCGGTTGGCGATATTGCCAGTTACCCGGCGCCAGAAGGGCGCAGACGGATTGAACACTGGCGCGTCGCGCAGCAGCAAGGGCATATTGCAGCGCTGAATATGTTGGGCGAACATCATGCATTTGATCGGGTGCCGTTTTTCTGGACCACCCACTTTGGCACCCGTTTCGCGTTAGTGTTAAAGCGGTTCGTTTGATGATAAACGTTTTGCGGTGCTGTACGGCGAAGTACAGCAGCGCGACGGCAGGATTACTGTTGAAAATGCAGCAGCCTGTCAGCCTCAATGTTGCCAGCGAAATGCTGGCCTGACAGGCGCTGAAATCCTCTCCCCGTTGGGGAGAGGTGGCGGGTTACTTGCTGAGTTTATCGGACTTTGCCATGCAGGCTTCGATGGCCTCAATGACCGCCGAGCGGAAGCCTTTTCTCTTCCAGCACTTTTACCGCTTCAATGGTGGTGCCGCCGAGCAGACCATATCTTTCAGCTCGCCCGGATGTTTGCCGGTTTCCAGTACCATTTTGGCTGAGCCCATGACCGCTGGGCGGCAATTTAGCCTGCGCGCGCATACCGCCCAGCACGGCGGCATCCGCCATCGCTTCAATAAACATAAACACGTAAGCGGGCGCGGAACCGCTCACGCCGACGACCGGGTGGATCATCGGTTCAGCAATCACTTCGGCTTCACCAAAGCAGCGGAAGATATTGAGGACATCGGCGGTGTCTTCCGGCGTGACGAGCGTTTGGCGTAATGGAGGTCATCCCGGCGTTGACCAGCGAGGGGGTATTCGGCATGGCGCGTACGATTTTACGATCGTGGCCGAGCGCGCGCGCGCCAGTTGATCGAGCGTCACACCGGCGGCAATAGAGACAACCAGCGTCTCTTTATTCAGGCTGGAGGCCACTTCGCTCAGCACTTTCACCATGATGTTTGGCTTAACGGCGCCAAAGACGATATCGGCGATCTGCGCCACTTCCTGCGCGCTTTGCGCCGCATTGATGCCAAACTGATCGTGCAGGGCGGCGACTTTATCAGGCGACGGGGTGTATACCCAGATTTGCCCGGGCAGAACCTGCCCGCTGGAGATCAGGCCGCCGAGGATCGCCTTACCCATGTTACCGCAGCCGATAAAACCGATTTTTTTTCCATCACGTCTGTCTCTCTGCTTGTAATTACTTGTGGCATATAGCTTAACGTGGATTGCCGCGCAGGGCTAAAGCTTCTGCGACGATCGTACGACTTTCCACTGCGGGGGAATTAAAGCGACAATGCGGCGCAATCAAAAGGAGCAACTATGGCGATTTGGGTCGATGCGGACGCCTGTCCGAACGTGATCAAAGAGATTTTATTCCGCGCCGCTGAGCGCACGCAAACCCGCTGACGCTGGTGGCTAACCAGAGTTTGCGCGTTCCACCGTCGCGGGTGATCCGCACGCTAAGAGTGCCGGCAGGGTTTGATGTGGCCGATAACGAAATCGTGCGGCTGTGTAGCGCAGAGGATTTGGTGATCACGGCGGACATCCCACTGGCGGCGGAAGTGCTGGCCAAAGGCGCAGCGGCGCTGAACCCGCGCGGTGAACGTTATACTGAAGCGACCATTCGTGAAAAACTGACCCTGCGTGATTTTATGGATACGCTGCGCGCCAGCGGCATTCAGACTGGCGGCCCGGATAGCCTTTCGCAGCGAGACCGTCAGCAGTTTGCCGCGCAACTGGATAAGTGGCTGCTGGAGGTTAAGCGTCGCCGAGGGCAGAATAAATTTTGCGCAACCTCGCGTAACAGGGTATGGTTTGCCGCCTTGCGGGCTTGTCAGCCTGTGATACATTCAGTAATGTTGCCGCTACATGTGTTGCCACGGAATCTTTACAGTCTTACTCGTTATCCGCTCTGGGTAAAATGAGATTATGCTCCGTGGTTGACATAAAAGTGTAACGTAAATCTTACAGTGAATATTGTACTAGTTTAGTGATATCATTCGCTGTCTCATTATCCGTCCTGCGTTGCGCAGGACCCGGAGAAAACACCAGTTCATGACGCTACCCATTTTTTTAATTGGCGCACGCGGTTGCGGTAAAACCACCGTGGGTCTGGCGCTGGCACTGGCGCAGGGATGCGAGTTTATCGATACCGATCACTGGTTGCAGGAAGAGGTTAAGCAGAGTATTGCGACCATTGTTGATAATGAAGGGTGGGACGGATTCCGTGCAAAAGAAACGGCGGCGCTGGAAGCGGTAACCGCACCGGCAAGGGTGATCGCCACCGGAGGCGGCATTGTTCTTAGCGAATATAACCGCCGTTTTATGCGTGAAAAGGTGTGGTGATCTATCTGTGTGCGCCGGTGTCTGTACTGGCCGATCGGCTGGAAGCGTTCCCGGAAGAGGGCAGCGCCCAACGCTAACCGGGAAGCCTATCAGCGAAGAGGTGAGTGAAGTGCTGGCGCTCCGCGATGCGTTATACCGCGAAGCTGCGCGCACTATGTGGTGGATGCGGCGCTACCGCCAGAGCAGGTGGTGACGGACATTGAAGCGGCCTTACAGCTGGCTCGCGCCAGTTAGCGAAACGTTTGTCTATACTTAATAGCCCGACCGATAAAAAGGAAGAGCTATGCCGACGAAACCACCCTATCCGCGTGAAGCCCGCATTGTTGCCGTTGAAAAGGTACAGGCACTCAGACGGTGACCACCGCAGCTACGTGCAGACCATCCTAAGCCCGATGCATTAATCAGTGAGCATCCTACCGAGCAGGAAGCGCTGGATGCTAAAAAACGCTATGAAGATCCGGATAAAAGCTAAGCCGGATAGTCAACCAGCGGTATTATTTTCTGAAAATTTTAGAAACGGACTTACATCACATTTTGGGGCTGGCTGATTGCCCTCAGTTGGTATATTTCATTATTACTGGAATCTACATGAACACGGGAGCGGTTCGTTGACCCTACGCGCAGTGGCATCTGCCGGGGTAGTGGTTAACGCATAAGCAGTCAGAATGATTGAAAGGCGGAAAGCAGAATGAGTGCGACTTTGGCGATCCTCACCATTGGTGTGGTGCCGGTAGAAGAGACCTTACCGCTCCTGACAGAACATGTGTCAGCGCAGCAGATCACCCATATCAGCCTGCTGGGTAAAATGTCTCCCGATGAGGTGCGCAGTGAATACCGCGTTGAAGCTGGCGATGTCGCCATTCCGACGCGTTTGCAGGATGACAGCCTCGGGATGCTCTCCCGCGCAAAAGTCGAGCGCGATCTGCAAAGCGTCATCGAAGTGCTGGATAACCCGAGGGCTACGATGTCATCCTGCTACTGAGTACGGCGGATATTCAGGGGCTGGTGGCGCGTAATGCGATCCTCGTGGAGCCGCAGCGCATTATCCCTCCTCTGGTGGCCTCGATTGTCGACGGGCACCGCGGGTTGGGGATGATGGTGCCGATCCCGGAATTGATGGCGCAGCAAAAAGAAAATGGCGGGTGCTGGAAAATGAGCCTTACTATGTGCTGGCTCATCCACTGGCTGGCGACAGACTCTGAATTGATCAGCGCCGGGAAGACATTGCTGGAACAAGGCGCAGACGTGTTAATGCTCGATTGTCTCGGTTTCCATCAGCAGCACCGTGATTTACTCCAGAAAGCGCTGGATGTTCCGGTTTTATTATCTAATGTACTGGCGGCGCGCCTTTGCGTCAGAACTGCTGGTCTAGGCCGCAGTACTGCGCAATTTCGCGTGACAGAAGCAAAGCACGGCCTCTATATTGTTTTTTCATACATTTTTAAAAGGGCCAGTTCATGCTTCCAAAGTAACGAATACTTTTCCGGTAAAGTGAAATCCATTGGGTTTACCAGCAGTAGCACTGGCCGTGCCAGCGTTGGCGTTATGGCGGAAGGGGAATACACCTTTGGGACTGCGCAGCCTGAAGAGATGACGGTCGTGAGCGGCGCGCTGAATGTGTTGCTGCCGGGTGAAACCGTGTGGAAAGTCTACAGTGCCGGCGACGTGTTCAACGTGCCGAGGGCCACAGTGAATTCCATTTGCAGGTTGCGGAACCGAGCTCTTATCTCTGCCGCTATTTGTAAATCATGCCGCCGGATGACGGCTCCGCCTTAGCTGGCCTGCAAGGAATTTTGCAGGACTGATAAGCGAAGCGCCATCCGGCAAGATCGGTTTAGCGTTGCGCTTCGCCGCCTAAGCCTTCCACCAGATTTTGAATTAATGCCGCCAGCTCGCCGGTCATCAGAATAAAATCGGCATCAAAGCGCTGAGCATAATCATCCCGATCGATATCTTCGTTCTGATCGCGCAGTTCGTCAGAGAACTTCAGGCGCTTAACGGAACCGTCGTCGCACATCAGGAACTGGATGCGTTGCTGCCAGTCGAGGGCCAGTTTGGTGACCACTTTGCCGGCTTCAATATGGACGGCAATTTCGTCGCTCACCAGATCCTGTTTTTTCGCGCGGATCACGCCGCCATCTTCCAGCATCGCTTTGAGTTCAGCTTCATCCAGTAACTGGAACCCTTGTGCGACGGTGCCAGAGCGGACCCATTCGGTCAGCGTCAGCTCAATCGGGTTTTCCATCGCCAGCGGAACCACCGGCAGCGAGCCGAGACTTTTACGCAGCAACGCCAGCGTATCTTCCGCTTTTGGCGCTGGCACAGTCAACCATAATTAAGCCATTGACGGTGTCGATCCACATCATGGTCTGGCTGAAGCGGCTGAACGCGCGTGGCAACAGGGAGTGCAGCACTTCATCTTTCAGGGAGTCTTTTTCTGTTTTTTCAGTTTACGGCCCTGTTCAGCTTCGAGGACGGGAAATTTTGGCTTCCAGTGCTTGCTTGACCACCGGCGTCGGCAGAATTTTTTTCTTCTTTGCGGGCGCAGATAATAATCTGGCCATTGGCGGTATGGGTCAGCGCGTCGCTGTGTGAACCCATCGGTGGAACCCATCCGGTTTTCGCCATATCCTGACTACCGCATGGAGTAAACGATAGTGGGGCAAGCTGTTTTTCCATCTCTTCCGCACGCAGCGCAACATCGCGGCTGAGACGGTATACCATTAAATTTTGAACCACAGCATGATTTTTCCACGGCCTTGTCGTTAAATGCAGCGGGCATGATAGCGAATTGTTGTCGTCGTTGCATTGCTAATGCGTGGTCCACTATGAGGAGTTTGATGTGCGTATCGGTATCGATTTAGGTGGGACAAAAACAGAAATCATTGCGCTGGACGATAGCGGCAACGCGTTATTTCGCCATCGTCAGTCCACGCCGCATGATTATCTGCAAACCATAGAGCTGATTGCTTCGTTGGTGGATCTGACGGAAAAAGAGACGGGCCAGACCGGCACGGTCGGTATGGGGATCCCCGGGGTCGATTTCGCCCTACACCGGGGTGGTGAAAATGCTAACTCCACGTGGCTGAACGGTAAACCGTTCGACAGAGATTTGAGTCAGCGGCTGAACCGCGAAGTGCGACTCGCCAATGACGCCAACTGCGGCGGTATCTGAAGCCGTGGATGGCGCGGCGGCAGGCGAGCATACCGTTTTCGCCGTGATTATCGGTACCGGTTGCGGTTCCGGTATTGCGATCAACGGGCATTCACATTGGCGGTAACGGTACGGCGGGAGAGTGGGGGCATAATCCGCTACCATGGATGGATGACGACGAGCTGCATTACCGCGCGGAAGTTGCCTGTTATTGCGGCAAACAGGGCTGTATTGAGACGTTTATTTCCGGCACCGGTTTTGCGACCGATTACCACCGCTTAGGAGGACAGCCGTTAAAGGGCAGCGAGATTATTCGTCTGGCGGAGGCGCAGGATCCGGTGGCGGAGTTAGCGTTGAGCCGTTATGAGCTGCGACTTGCCAAGTCGCTGGCGCATGTGGGGTCAATATTCTCGATCCGGATGTGATTGTGCTGGGCGGCGGGATGAGCAATGTAGATCGTCTGTATCAGACCGTGCGGACTGGTGAAAAACTGGGTCTTTGGCGGTGAGTGCGAGACCCCAATCCGTAAGGCGCTGCACGGCGATTCCAGCGGCGTGCGCGGCCTCAGTTATGGCCGCTGGACGAGTAATCAATGAGTGTGTGAGTGTGCAGGCCTGATGGCGCTTTGCTTATCAGGCCTGCCAGTCAAGCGCTACAAAACGGCGTATTTGCCGTCGAGTTTGCTGTAACCCGGTGCCGTTGATCTTCTTCACTTTGATCTGCACCGGAATACGCTCTTTCATTGCTTCGACATGGCTGATAACGCCAATGGTCTTGCCGCTGGCATTGAGCGCGTCCAGCGCATCGAGGGCGGTATCCAGCGTTTCGCTATCCAGTGTGCCGAAACCCTCGTCGAGGAACAGTGAATCGATGCGGGTTTTGTGACTCACCAGATCGGACAACGCCAGCGCCAGCGCCAGACTGACCAGAAACTTTCGCCGCCGGAGAGCGTACGCGTATCGCGCACGGCGTCCGCCTGCCAGTGTCCACCACTTCCAGCTCCAGCGCTTCGCTGGCTTTGCGTTTCAACAGATAGCGGCCATGCAGACGCGTCAGTTGATTGTTCGCCAGCCACACCAGATTATCCAGCGTTAAGCCCTGCGCGAATTTGCGGAACTTATCACCCTCTTTGGAGCCAATCAGCGCGTTCAGATGCCCCCAATCGTCGCAGCGGGCGGTAGCCTGTTCTATCTCCTGCAACACGTTTATCTGGCGCTGGCGGTTATCGCTATCCTGCTTCCAGTTGCTGGCGGAACTCGCCCCCGGCGGGTGGTATTTTCCCGTAGCTGGCGACCGAGTTGTTCCAGCGCCAGACTGGCGCTCTCCGTCGTGCTATTGGCGTCCATTCCGGCGGGCAGTTGCTGGTGCGCCGCGAAGGCCTGCTCAGCGCCGGTGGCAAGCGCCAGCTTCTGTTGGCAATCGCGTTCGAGCTGCTGCCGTAACTGCTCCAGACGCTGGCGTTCGTCGTCATCCAGCAAGGCAGCGAGAAACGCCTGCTGATCGGCAAACACGCTGTTTTTCAGCGCGTCGGAAAACTGGTTTTCCAGCGTCTTTTCGCTTTCGCTCTGCTGTGCAAGCTGGTGTTGCAACGTCTGCCATTGGCTGTGCAGCGAAATGCAATCATTATGCACTGGCGCCAGCCCTCCAGCGGGATAATCTGCTCATTCACCGCTATTTCATCGGCGGGCAGCGTGTCGATGATGGGCGTAAGTAATGCCATACGCTCATGCAGGGCGGTCAGCTGTTGTTGTTGCTGTTGCCACTGCTCCGCTTCCTGCGCACGCGCGGCCAGCCACGCCTCCTCTTCACCTTCCGGTGGCAGGCTCAGCGCCAGCGGCTGCAAGGTCTCGGCGAGACTGGCGCGACGACGGACCACCGCCTGCTGATAATGTTCGCCCTGCTGGTGTAATTCGTGGATTTGAAGTTGCAGTGTCTGGCGCTGATTGAGCAGATACAACTGATGCTCATACGCGTCCTGCGCGCTTTGCCAACTGGTCAGTTCGCGATGCGGCTCCAGCGTCACGTTCAGCTCTGCACAGGCTTTCGCCCATGCCTCTAGCAACGCTTTCTCGTCCTGTTGCAGCGTGGCAATTTCGCGCTCATCTTTTCATAGCGTTCGCCGAGCCCTTTCAGCCGCTCGCCGAGCGCAACGCCTTCTCCTCTTTGACTCGGCGGACTTCCAGATCCAGCGCGTTACGCCGGGCTGGTTTACGCCCGGTTCGAGCGTCTGATAGTGCGCAATTGCCGGGTGCTCGGTTGCGCCGCACAGCGGGCAGGGATGCCCCGGTTGCAGACGGGCGCGTTCGCTCTCCAGTCTTTGATGCGGTTTTCCAGCTCGCAAATGGTGGTGACCTCACTCAACAGCTGGTTCTTTTCTTTATACACCTCGCGCTTGCGCGCCAGTCCGGCGCTGAGCGTCTCCTGTTCGGTTTTCAGGTCGATCAAACTTTGCTGGCGCAGGCTTAATTGCTTGCGCAGTGGTGCAAAACGGGCGTGCAGAGCGGTCAGTTGCTGGCGCAGAGGGCGGTTTTGCGCACACAGGTTCATGGCGGCGGCCGTCTCTTCCACGCTCAGCTCCAGCGTGGCGATCGGCAGGGTGCGCAGTTTGGTCTCATGGCTCTGGATGCGCTGTTGCAGGCTCAGCCACTGCTTTTTTCTCATCGTCTAACTGATTAAACAGCGCCCGCCAGCCGGTCAGCTCGCTTTGCCAACGCTGGAAACGCGCATGTTCGCTCAGCCAGCTCTCCAGCGTTTTGTGCGTGGCTTGCAGGCTCGCGAGTTGTTGCACGGCGCTGGCGCGGATGCGTGCACGCTGGAGCAGACTGGCCTGTAAGCGAGTGTTTACTTCTTCGCTCTGGTTGCGGGTGCGACGCCGCACATTGCGTTGTTCTTCCAGTCTGTCCCAAAGGGGGCGAAGCTGCTGTGCTGGTTGCGCGCGTTCCAGCGCCGCCAGTTGCGGCTGCGCACTGGCCTGCGCCTGTTGCGCCTGTACCAGTGCCGCCTGCGCACGGCCTCTGGCGGCGCGCAGCTCGCCATCGCGGTTCAGCCAGTTTGCCTGCGCACCGGGCGCTGCCTAGCCCTGCCATGAGCTGCTGTTCTTGTGAAGTGAGCGCCTGCAAACCTTGCTCAAGCTGTTGGCGCTGCTCATCATTCAGCACCACCACCCCTTCGGCCTGCGCCTGTAATGTTTCCAGCCGGGTTTTCGCCGCTTTGTGTTTCTCAAACACCCGGGCGGAAATCTGCCCGTAAATTCCGGTGCCGGTCAGCTCTTCCAGCAGCTCCGCGCGCTCACGAGGTTTGGCATTGAGAAAGGCCGCGAATTGCCCCTGTGAGAGCAGCATCGAGCGGGTAAAGCGCCCGTAATCCAGCCCGGTTAGCGAGGCGGTAAGATCGAGTTTATCTTTGACTTTGTCGGCGAGGATTTTACCGTCGGCGCAGGTTGCCAGCTCCACACGCGGCGCTTGCAGATTACCGTCCGGCAAACCGCGGGCGCGGCTCTGGCTCCAGAACGCGCGGTAGGCCACGCCTTTGACCTCAAACTCCACCTCTGCCAGACAGTCGGCGGTGTCGCGGGTCATTAAATCGTTTTGCGATTGTGACAACGTACTGAGGCGCGGCGTTTCGTGGTACAACGCCGGTGGCAGATGGCATCCAGCAATGTGGTTTTGCCCGCGCCGGTCGCGCCGGTAATGGCGAACAGACCGTTGCTGGCAAAGGGCTCTTCGGTGAAGTCGATTTTCCATTCGCCTTTCAGCGAGTTAAGGTTTTCAGCCGCAAACTGAGAATTTTCATGCTTCTTTCTCCTCGTCCAGCGCCTGCAATGTTTCGCTGAACAGCGCCTGTAATCGCCCTTGCTGCGTCTCGTCGAGTTCTTCCTGCGCGGGGCGGGGCAAACACCTCTTCGACTTTTAATTCATTTGAGGGTCTCGCGCAATTCACCGGCAAGTATACGTTCCCGCTGCTCGCGGCTACGGCGAACCAGCAGGACGTCAACCGGGAGATCTTCCGTCACCTGCTGGATTTTTCGTTGCATATCGGCCGAGGGTATTCGCCACTGACGATTTCGATATCCAGCCAGACGGGTGTGTCGCCAGTTTGTCGCGCCACTGTTCAAGCTGGCGGCAAATCTCAGCAAAATCGCCTTTGATAACCGCCAGCGCCTGCGTGGCAGGAACATCCAGCGCGGTAACGTCGGCCAGTTTGCCTGCGGCAAAGGTCACCAGATTGACGCTTTTGCTTTTGCCGGTTTCGTCAAAACTGAGTGGGATCGGCGAGCCGCAATAGCGGATGCGCTCCTCACCACCGATCTTTTGCGCCCGGTGGATATGCCCAAGGGCGATATAGTCGGCGGGAGGGAAATTCTGCGCCGGGAACGCATCCAGCGTGCCGATATAAATGTCGCGTACGGCGTCGCTTTTGCTGGCGCCGACGGTGGTTAAATGGCCGCTGGCGATGATCGGCAGTGGTTTATCGCCGCGCAGTTCGCTGGCTGCGGTAAATTGTTGCTGGTAATACCCGGTGATCGCCGCCAGCAGGTGTTGCTGTTTTTCCTGACCGGACATCCCGGCACCGGCTGAGCATAATGTCGCGCGGGCGCAGGAAAGGCACCGGGCAAAATACCGCGCCCGGTTCACCGTTGCGGCGGTAGAGCCAGAAAGGCTCTACGCCTGCGCTGGCGACGACGGTGGTTTTCAGATACGCGAGGATCTCTTTCGATTCATTGAGCCGCGAATCATGGTTGCCTGCCAGCACCACTAACTGGCAGCCGGTTTGCTGAAGTTTGACCACAAAACGGTTATACAGCTCACGGGCGTAGCTGGGCGGGGAGCCGGTGTCAAAAACATCGCCCGCCACAATAATGGCGTCGACCTGATTCTCTTCCGCCGTGGCCAGCAGCCAGTCGAGGAAAGCGGCGTGTTCAGCGGCGCGGCTCTTGCTATAGAAGTTTTGACCCGGTGCCAGTCAGAGGTGTGAATAATGCGCATAGCGGTTCCGTGGCAAAAAAGCATAAAGCAGATTATAAACATTAAGCAGATGAGGGACATAACCTGACGAAAATTGGGACTGTCATATAGCACTTGCTGGGGTCATCTGGCGGTCATGTTATTCATAAATCTGTCATAAAACTGACGCATAATGGCGCCGCTATATATATTGATGACTTAAATAAGACAGGGCAAATTATGGCGAGACGAATTCTGGTCGTAGAAGACGAAGCTCCAATCCGGGAAATGGTGTGCTTCGTGCTCGAACAAAATGGTTTTCAACCGGTGGAAGCTGAAGATTATGACAGTGCGGTGAACCAACTTAATGAACCCTCGGCCCGATCTTGTTTTACTGGACTGGATGTTGCACCGGCGGTTCCGGTATTCAGTTTATTAAACACCTGGAAACGTGAAGCGATGACCCGCGATATTCCGGTCATGATGCTGACGGCGCGCGGTGAAGAAGAAGATCGCGTACGCGGTCTGGAAACCGGGGCAGATGACTACATTACCAAACCTTTTTCACCCAAAGAGCTGGTGGCGCGCATTAAAGCTGTGATGCGCCGCATTTCGCCGATGGCGGTGGAAGAGGTGATCGAAATGCAGGGCCTGAGCCTTGATCCTTCCTCTCACCGCGTCATGACCGGTGAAAATCCCCCTGGATATGGGGCCGACAGAGTTTAAACTCTTACACTTCTTTATGACCCATCCGGAACGCGTATACAGCCGTGAACAGCTGTTGAACCACGTATGGGGAACCAATGTGTATGTTGAAGACCGGACGGTGGATGTGCATATTCGTCGTCTGCGCAAAGCGCTGGAACACAGCGGCCACGATCGTATGGTGCAAACAGTGCGCGGCACGGGTTACCGTTTTTCGACCCGTTTCTGACATTTAACAGGAGTGTGACGCGTGCTGGAACGGCTGTCATGGAAAAGGCTGGTGCTGGAGCTCCTCCTTTGTTGTATCCCCGCCTTGATTCTCGGCGTCATGTTCGGTTACCTGCCGTGGTTTTTACTGGCTGCGGTAACCGGGTTGTTGATCTGGCACTTTTGGAATTTACTGCGTCTTTCATGGTGGTTATGGGTCGATAAAAGTATGACCCCCGCCGCCGGGTACAGGGAGCTGGGAGCCGCTGCTGTATGGGCTGCACCAGATGCAGATGCGTAATAAAAAGCGCCGCCGTGAGCTGGGAAGCCTGATTAAACGCTTTCGCAGCGGCGCGGAGTCGCTGCCGGATGCGGTGATCCTCACCACCGAAGAGGGGGCGATTTTCTGGTGTAATGGCTGGCGCAACAGGTGCTGGGTTTGCGCTGGCCGGACGACAGCGGGCAGAATATCCTTAACTTGCTGCGCTACCCGGAATTTACGCAGTATCTTAAAAAACAAGAGTTTAGCAAGCCGCTGAATCTGGTGCTCAACACCGGTCGCCATCTGGAAATCCGCGTGATGCCTTACAGCGAGGAACACCTGCTGCTGGTGGCGCGTGACGTCACGCAAATGCATCAACTGGAAGGGGCACGGCGCAACTTTTTTGCCAACGTCAGCCATGAACTGCGCACGCCATTAACGGTGCTGCAGGGCTACCTCGGAGATGATGCAGGAGCAGACGCTCGAAGGCGCGCCGCGGGAGAAAGCGCTGCACACCATGCGCGAACAGACCTCGCGAATGGAAGGGCTGGTGCGCCAGTTACTGACGCTTTCGAAGATTGAAGCAGCGCCGACCTTGCCGCCGAATGAAACCATTGATGTGCCAATGATGCTGCGGGTCGTGGAGCGGGAAGCGCAAACCCTGAGCCAGCAGAAGCATCATTTCCATTTTGAGGTTGATAACGCGTTGAAAGTGCTGGGAAATGAAGAGCAACTGCGCAGCGCGATTTCCAACTGGTCTACAACGCCGTGAACCACACGCCAGCAGGCACGGAGATTACCGTGCGCTGGCAGCGCGTGCCACTGGGGGCGGAATTCAGCGTTGAAGACAACGGTCCTCGGCATCGCCGCTGAACACATTCCTCGTCTCACTGAGCGTTTCTATCGCGTGGATAAAGCCCGTTCCCGGCAGACCGGCGGGAGTGGTCTGGGGCTGGCGATCGTGAAACATGCGGTGAATCACCACGAAAGTCGCCTCGACATTGACAGTACTCCCGGCAAGGGAACGCGCTTTAGCTTTGTTCTGCCGGAACGTCTGGTTGCCAAAAAAAGCCGCGTCCTGACGCGGCTGTCAGCTATCTTTCCAGTGGCCTGTATCAACAGGCCGCTTATTCCGATGTTTTCTTCCCCCTGGAAACGTATTTTTGTACGGATGCTGCTTTTTTGTTCGCATGATCAGCCATGTGTTTTTCTTATAATTGGGTTATTAACTACTATTAATTGTATGGATAGTATAACTATCTGGTTTTGCGATCCCACCTTGCCTTTAAACGTTATAAGCGTTTAAATTGCGCCCCGTATATTGTCAGACCAACTGTATTTGCGTGGTAAATCGAAAACTATTCTTCGCTACGCAATGCATGAGCATTTCCGCTGACTTTTCGCGACATTGGCGCGGTATCGTCCGGTTGGGAAAGGCGAAAAAAACATCATTTTACGACACCACATCCACAGGCAGTAAAAAATATGACCCATCACTTAAAACCACGCGACATTGTTGCTCTGGGCTTTATGACATTTGCCCTCTTCGTCGGCGCAGGTAACATCATTTTTCCTCCCATGGTTGGTTTGCAGGCCGGTGAACACGTCTGGACGGCGGCGCTGGGCTTTCTGATCACCGCTGTGGGCTTACCGGTGCTTACCGTTGTCGCGCTGGCGAAAGTCGGCGGTGGCGTGGACAGCCTGAGCACGCCGATTGGTAAAGTGGCGGGCGTCTTGCTGGCGACGGTGTGCTACCCGGCGGTCGGGCCGTTGTTCGCCACGCCGCGTACGGCGACGGTGTCGTTTGAAGTGGGTATCGCGCCGCTGACTGGCGAAGGTGCAATGCCGCTGCTGATTTACAGCGTGATCTATTTTTCTCTGGTGATCCTGATTTCCCTCTACCCGGGAAAACTGCTGGATACCGTAGGCAATTTTCTTGCGCCGCTGAAAATTATCGCGCTGACTATTCTCGCCATTGCGGCGATTATCTGGCCGGCCGGTCCTATCAGCCATGCGCTGGAAGCCTACCAGACTGCGCCGTTCTCAAACGGTTTCGTCAATGGCTATCTGACCATGGATACGCTGGGAGCCATGGTGTTTGGCATCGTGATTGTCAATGCAGCGCGTTCGCGTGGTGTTACCGAAGCCCGTTTGCTGACCCGTTATACGGTGTGGGCGGGGCTGATGGCGGGCGCAGGGCTGACGCTGCGCTGTTCCGTCTCGGTTCCGACAGCTCTGCGCTGGTTGAGCAGTCGGCTAACGGCGCGGCCATTCTGCATGCTTATGTTCAGCATACCTTCGGCGGTGCAGGCAGTTTGCTGCTGGCGGCGCTGATTTTTATTATGCTTGTCTGGTGACGGCGGTTGGCCTGACCTGCGCCTGTGCGGAGTTCTTTGCGCAGTATCTGCCGCTCTCTTACCGCACGCTGGTCTTTATTCTGGGCATCTTCTCCATGGCGGTCTCCAACCACGGGGCTGAGCCATCTGATTCAGATCTCTATTCCGGTGCTGACCATGATCTACCCGCCGTGCATCGTACTGGTGGTGCTGAGCTTTACCCGCTCTTTATGGAACAGTTCCACACGCGTTATTGCACCGGCCATGTTTATTAGTCTGCTTTTGGTATCCTTGACGGCGTGAAAGCGTCTGCGTTTGCAGAACACCTTCCGGCTGGACCCAGCGTTTGCCGCTGGCGGAACAGGGACTGGCACCGGCTGATGCCAAGTCTGGTGATGGTGGTTCTGGCGGCAGTCTGGGGATCGCGCCGCAGGTCGGCAGGTCACTTCCAGCGCCCATTAATCGCGGCAAACACGGGGTAGCGCACTCCGTGGTTTTATTTTGTGTTGAATAATGGCAGTGGAAACGATGGAAAGTACTAATAAGCTGAAGCGTGGGCTAAGCACCCGGCACATTCGCTTTATGGCGCTGGGTTCGGCAATTGGCACCGGCCTGTTTTACGGCTCCGCAGATGCAATCAAGATGGCTGGCCCAAGCGTGTTGCTGGCCTACATTATTGGTGGTGTGGCTGCGTATATCATTATGCGCGCACTGGGCGAGATGTCCGTGCACAACCCTTCCGCCAGCTCCTTCTCTCGCTATGCTCAGGAAAACCTCGGCCCGCTGGCCGGCTATATCACCGGCTGGACGTACTGCTTTGAAATTCTGATTGTCGCCATTGCCGATGTCACCGCGTTTGGTATTTACATGGGCGTCTGGTTCCCGACGGTGCCGCACTGGATTTGGGTGCTGAGCGTGGTGCTGCTTATCTGCGCCATCAACCTGATGAGCGTCAAAGTCTTCGGCGAGCTGGAGTTCTGGTTCTCCTTCTTTAAAGTCGCCACCATTATCATCATGATCGTGGCCGGTTTCGGCATCATTATTTGGGGGTATCGGCAACGGCGGCAGCCGACCGGGATCAGCAATTTATGGAGCCACGGTGGTTTCTTCAGCAATGGCTGGCTGGGCACGGTGATGGCGCTGCAAATGGTGATGTTCGCCTATGGCGGCATCGAGATTATCGGTATCACCGCCGGGGAAGCGAAAGATCCGGAGACGTCGATTCCGCGCGCTATCAACTCGGTGCCGATGCGTATTCTGGTGTTTTACGTCGGTACGCTGTTTGTGATCATGTCGATTTACCCGTGGAACCGGGGTAGGCACTGACGGAAGCCCGTTTGTACTGACCTTCCAGCATATGGGCATTACCTTTGCCGCCAGTATCCTCAATTTTGTGGTGCTGACCGCCTCGCTCTCGGCGATTAACAGCGATGTGTTTGGCGTGGGGCGTATGCTGCACGGGATGGCTGAGCAGGGCAGTGCGCCGAAGATGTTCGCCAAAACGTCGCGCCGCGGGATTCCCCACTGGGTGACGGTGATGGTGATGACCATCGCGCTGCTGCTGGCGGTGTACCTGAATTACATCATGCCGGAGAATGTTTTCCGGTGATCGCCTCACTGGCGACTTTCGCTACGGTATGCTGGGTGTGGATCATGATTTTGCTGTCGCAGATTGGCTTCCGTCGTCGTCTGTCGGCAGAGGAAGTCCGCGCGCTGAAGTTTAAAGTTCCGGGCGGGGTGGCGACCACCGTTGTCGGCCTGATTTTCCGGTCTTTATCATCGCGCTGATTGGCTGGCACCCGGAAACCCGCATCTCGCTGTACGTAGGGTTTGCGTGGATTGTGCTGCTGCTGATTGGCTGGGCATTTAAACGCCGTAACGCGTAATGGTCGATACAAGCCCGCGCCAGCGGGCACCAGCCGGAGGGCGCAGCGCGCATCCGGCCGGTGGGTTTACACGACCGGGGTTAATAATCTTCCGTCAGTAAAATAGCGGTTATTGATGGTGAGATCCGCCATCGCACGGCGTGTCTCCGCCGTGTTGCTGGCGATGTGCGGCAGCAACACCACATTCGGTAAATCGCGCAGCGCGGGCGGGATATGCGGTTCCTGCTCGAACACATCCAGCCCGGCGCCGCGCAGTTTCCCCTTCCTGTAACACTGCAATTAACGCCTCCGTGTCCACCACGCTACCGCGTGCGATATTCACCAGAATGCCCTCCGGCCCCAGCGCGCGTCCAGTACTTCGCGGTTGATAATGTGGTGCGTCTTCGCACCGCCCGGCAGGGTCAATACCAGAAAATCCACTGCGTTTGCCAGACCGACAAGGGAATCATGGCGTTGCCACTGGCTGTTGCGCGCCTCACGGGGGCTGAAGTAATGAATCGGCATCCGGAACGCGGCAGCGCGCTCGGCGACATCATGGCCAATGTTGCCCATCCCGACGATACCGCAGCGCTTACCGCTCATTTTCCACGCGCCCGGAAAGGCAGCATGCTCCCATTCGCCCGCCCGGGCAAAACGATCGGCGGCGCAAATTTTACGCGTCACCGCCAGCATCAACGCCAGTCCGGTATCCGCCACGCATTCGTTAAGTACGTCGGGCGTATTGCTTACGCGAATGCCACGGCTGCGGCAGGTATCGAGGTCGGTGGCATCGACGCCAACTCCGAAACCACTAATGACCTCCAACGCCGGAAGCTGCCCGATTAACGCCGTACTGATGCCTTTTGCCGCACGGGTCAACGCCCCGCGGATAGCATGCCCGCGTTCGCGCACCACCGTCTCTGCACCGGGTTGCCAGTATTGATGCACCACAAAGTGCTGTTGCAGGGTATCGATCATCGGCTGGGGGATTTCAGTAATGACGAGGATTTCAGGTTTGCTCATGCTCGCTCTCTTATCACGCTATAGTTTTTATCAGTATAAAAACCCACCGGGGGCGAGACTTCGGGCATCGGCACGAAGCGGGCGTGAAAAAACTCACGCAAATGCCCGGTGAATATCCCGTCAGATCACATCTGCGCCCCGTCTCTCACCCCCGGAAAAAATGCGAAAGAAGGAGGCGAGACGGCAAGGGCTGTGAAACAGTGGCGTCATTTTGAACAAAGGGGATTGTTGATGTTGAACGCATGGCACCTGCCGGTCGCGCCGTTTGTCAAACAGCACAAAGACCAGCTCATTATCACCCTCTGGCTGACGGGAACATCGCTGCCCTCGCGGGTAACGCTGCGGGTGGAAATCGATAATGAAGAAACCCCGCTGGCGATGCATCGCGCGCGTCACACTATCGGTAATGGTGTGACCGTCTGGCGGGCGGCGGTGGATGTAAAGAGTGGGCAGCCGCGCCGCCGCTACAGCTTTAAGCTGTTGTGGCAGGATAAGCAACTGTGGTTTACCCGCAGGGGGTTCAACGTTCCGCCTGCCCGGCTGGAGCAGTTTGCGGTGGATGCGCCGGATAACGGCCCGCAGTGGGTAGCCGATCAGGTGTTTTATCAGATCTTCCCGGATCGTTTTGCCCGCAGCCAAACGCGCAATGCCGATCAGGATAATGTTTATTACCATCACGCCGCGGGCCAGTCGATTGTGTTGCGCGACTGGGACGATCCGCTGACGGAGGAAGCCGGGGGATCCACCTTTTATGGCGGCGATCTGGACGGTATCAGCGAAAAGCTGCCCTATCTGAAAAAAGCTGGGCGTGACGGCGCTCTACCTTAATCCGGTCTTTGTTGCGCCCAGTGTGCATAAATATGACACGGAAGATTATCGCCATGTTGATGCGCAGTTTGGCGGCGATCAGGCGTTGCTGCGCCTGCGCCACAACACGCAAGCCCAGGGGGATGCGGCTGATCCTCGACGGTGTGTTTAATCACAGCGGCGATTCTCACGACTGGTTCGACAGGCATAATCGCGGCACGGGTGGCGCCTGTCATAATCCGGACTCTCGCTGGCGTAGCTGGTTCAGCTTTGATGATCAGGGGCACGCCCGCGACTGGCTGGGTTACCCAAGCTTGCCGAAGCTGGATTACCAGTCATCGACGCTGGTTGATGAAATGTATCAGGGGGAGGACAGCATCGTTCGCCACTGGCTAAAAGCGCCGTGGAACATGGATGGCTGGCGGCTGGATGTGGTGCATATGCTGGGGGAGGATGGCGGCGCGCGTAACAACCTGCTGCACGTTGCCGGTATTGCCCGGTCGGCGAAAGAGACCCAACCGCAGGCATACATCGTCGGCGAACATTTTGGCGATGCGCGTCAGTGGCTGCAGGCGGATGTTGAAGATGCGGCAATGAACTATCGCGGCTTTACGCTGCCGGTATGGGCGTTCGGCGAATACCGACAACGCTTATGATCCCCAGAAAATGGATGCGCAAAGTTGCGCGGCGTGGATGGATAACTACCGCGCCGGGCTGTCGCATCAACAGCAACTGCGCATGTTTAATCAGCTCGACAGCCACGATACGCCGCGCTTTAAGACGGTCCTCACGGGTAAAGATGTCGCCCGTTTACCGCTGGCGGTGGTCTGGCTGTTTTGCTGGCCCGGTACACCCTGCATCTATTATGGCGATGAAGTCGGACTGGATGGCGCAAACGATCCCTTCTGTCGCAAACCCTTCCCGTGGGACAAGAAACGGCAGGATACCCGCTTACTTGCCCTCTACCAACGGATGGCGAAGCTGCGCGCCCGCAGTCAGGCGCTGCGCTACGGCGGTTGCCAGTTGTGTATGCGCAGGAAAACGTGCTGGTGTTTGTGCGCGTTTACCAGCAGCAGCGGGTGCTGGTGGCGCTTAATCGCAGCGAAGCCTGTGAAGTGGTGCTGGAGGATTCACCGCTGCTGCACGGGAAAAACTGGCGGCTTAAAGAAGGTACAGGTACGCTACAGGATGATGTGCTAACGCTACCGGCGATTAGCGCTTCTGTTTGGTCTGCCTCCTGAGCTGAAGCGCGAAAAGGGGGCTTTGCGTCTCCCCCTTTAGCGAAGGCGAAGTACATGGATGGTCTTTTATTCTTCGGCGCGGTCGTGCTGTTTTTTGCTTTGGTAGTGGTGCCGATTGTGGCAATCACCGCCACTGGCGTCGCAGCGTGGCCACTGCAGGATGAACTCACCCGGCTGCGCCAGCGGCTGAGTGTGCTTGAACAGCGGTGGGTTAATGCGCCGGTCAACATTGATCCTGCGCCTGTTACGGCGCAGCCGTTGCCGGTTAGCGATCCTGTTGAGGTTGTGCAACATAGCGAACCGGTGGCGGTGTCATACTGGGGCCGTCAAGTGGACGGCCCTGTGGCGGTTGAGCCTGCGCCCGTTGCATTACCCAACGTCGTCTCCCCTCAAAAAGAGACCGCCTCCACGGGGCTGGTCTCTTCTCTGGCGCGCTGGTTTATGCAGGGTAATCCGCTGGCCAAACTGGGGATTGTGCTGCTGTTTATCGGTCTCTCTTTTCTGCTGCGTTATACCGTGGAGTATTCGCTGTTCCCGCTGGAGTTGCGCCTTGCCAGCGTTGCACTGGCAGCGATGGTGCTGCTGGGGCTGGGCTGGCGTTTACGTCATAAACAGACGGTATTTGCCCTGATTTTGCAGGGGGCGCGGTTGGCGCGCTCTATCTCACCGTGTTTGGCGCGTTCCGGTTGTGGCAGATGCTGCCGATGACGCTGGCGTTCGTTCTGCTGTTGGTGATTTGCGCGGCGAGTGTGGGGCTGGCGGTATTGCAAAAGCGCTAAGTCTGGCGCTGCTGGCGAGTCTGGGTGGTTATCTTGCGCCGATCTTGCTCTCGACCGGCGGCGGTAGCCACATTGCGCTGTTCTCCTTCTATTTACTGCTTTCGGTTGGCATTCTCGCCATCAGCCTGTGGCAGCACTGGCGTGAGCTGAATTTGCTGGGCATGTTCTTCACCTTCGGCGTTGCCGGCGTGTGGGGAATGCAGAGTTATCGCCCGGAATTTTACCTGAGCTGCCAACTGTTCCTGATTGCCAATATTGTTATTTTCGGCGTGTTAAGCGTGGTGTTATCCCTGCGTGCGCAGCGGCGGGGCGAACGTATTATCGATGGCGTATTGCTGTTTGCGCCGCCGCTGGCGGGCTTCGGCATGCAGTACGCTATCACGCAACACTGGGCCTACGGCCCGGCCTTTAGCGCCCTCGGTTTCGGTCTCTTTTACCCCGGCGCTGGCTTCACTGGCGCTGAAGCGTTACCCGACCACGGCGAAACCACTGGTGCTGGCGGCGCTGGCGCTGGGCGGCGCGTTTGCCACGCTGGCGATTCCGCTGGCGCTGTCGGCGCGCTGGACATCCATGGCTGGGCACTGGAAGGACTGGGGATCATATGGCTCGGCGTGCAGCAGAACCAGCGACGCATGAGCTACAGCGGCACGGCCTTATTGCTACTGGCGTTGTTCAGTGCGCTGTGGGCTGCGGCGGATGGTCTGCCTGCGCTCTCGGTGCTGATGATTTTCGCCGTACTGAGCGGCTGCTGGCTGGCAGGGGCGCTGTTGTGGCGCGGTATGCGGCGCGAAATCAGCTGGCTGTTGCTGGCGGGCGGCATTCTGTTCTGGATCATCGCTTTGGGTGGTGCGGCGAAACGGATGCTGGTTGCCGATGCGCATGCCGCGTTTGCGGTGCTGGCGCTTCTGTCTGCATCCGTCTGGCTGTGGCGAGCCGCGCAGCGTTTGCGCTGGCCAGAGCTGGGCTATGCCCGCTGGTTGCTGTGGCCCGCAATGGCGATGGCACTGCTGTATCAGATTACCGTGCAGGGGCATATTCTGGCGGGCGGATGGCAAAACCTGTCCTGGTGCGTCGCGTTGCCTTCGGCGCTCATTCTGCTGTACCGGGATAACGAAACGGTGCCTGTGCGTTTGTCGCAAGGGCTGCATATTTCGCTGTTCTGGCTGTTGCTGCTGGCAGCGGGCAGCGAGCTGTGGTGGTTTGTCGGGTCGCTTGGCTGGGGCTTTGAACCGTGGCGTGCTGGTTTGCCGATGGCGGCGGGCGGTATCGTGATTGCGCTGGTGATGGCGGCGATCCGTAGACAGATGTGGCCGGTGCGCGTCTGGCCTGCATTGTATGGCGCGCTGGCGCTGTTGCCACTGATCCCGCTACTCTTCGGATACTTGCTCTATGCCAACCTCGGGGACGGCGTGGTGCGGGAACTGGCGTACCTGCCGCTTATCAACCCACTGGAAGAGGGCGCAGCCTTTGCGTTGCTGGGGTTGTGGATCTATAGCCGCTTTGCTGAAACACACTATTCGGCGTGGGTACCACAGGTATGGCGAGCACGCCCGTGGGCGATCGCGGCGCTGGCTTTCTGGTGGCTCAATGGCGCGTTATTACGTGCGCTGGCCTGCTACGGAAACGTGACGTGGGATGCCGGTAGTTTGTGGCAGTCGCGGTTGATCCAGACCTGTTTCGCCCTGTTCTGGATGTTGATTGCGCTGGTGGTGATGATCCACGCCACGCGCCATTCCAGCCGTCGGCAGTGGTTGTGCGGCGGCGTTTTACTCGGTGTCGTGCTGCTCAAACTGATGCTGGTGGACAGCGCCGGTGGCGGTGGACTGGCGCGGGCGATTGCTTTTATTGGCGTGGCCGTGCTGGTGTTGATTGTCGGTTATTTTTCGCCGCTGCCGCCCGGGCTGCAACGGAGCAGGAAAAGGGAGAAAAAACAATGAGAGGGGTATTCGCATTACTGGCGGTGGCGTTAATGGGTTGCGCATTGCCCGCGTTAAGCGGCGAAGAGATCCCCGAGGCACCGCAAGATTATGCACCGGGGGGCGGCGCTGGATCTGCCGGAGACCGCATCCACCGGTATCGCGTCGATCTGCCATTGGATGTCTATGCCCAAAGCACATGGCCGGATCTGCGCGATGTGCGGATCTTTAATCATGATGGCGAACGGGTGCCGTTTACGCTGGAGACGCAGAAAACCGCCGTGGCTGAGCCTGCGCCGATCCCGCTACGGCTTTTCCCGCTGGATGCCTCTCCGGTAGAAACGGAGAGCGAAGGGCAAAGCGTGGTGCGTTTGCGGTCTGCCAGCGGGATTGATATCCGCATTGAAGGGGAGACGGCGAAACGCGTCGGACAGAGCTATTTATTGGCGTTGCCGGAAAATCTGCCGCAGAGCTTTACGCTGGCGCAGTTGAAACTGGCATGGGATGCGCCGGTGAAAAACTGGCAGGGCAAGGTGTCGCTGTTTTATAGCAGCAACATGCGTGACTGGGATCTGCTGCAACAGGACTCGCCGGTGATGGAACTGACCAGCGGCGCGGATCGGTTGAAACTGGATCAGATTACCGTCAATCAAACGTTCTCTGCCGAGGGTGTACGTTACCTGCTGATGGTGTTTGACACGCCGCAACTGCCGGTCACGATAACGCACGCCAGCGCGACGCTGGGGAGCGAACCGACACTGCTTGAGCAAGTGCAAATGGCCGGGGAGGGGCAGCGCATTTCCTCCAGCGAAGCGCACTATCAATGGACACAGCCGCAACCGTTGAGCGCGCTGTCTGTGACGCTTGCGGACGACGGCGTGTTACCGGTGGAGATCAGCTGGCGCAGTGCCGCGAACGCCCCCCGGCGCAGCCTCACTAAAACGGTGCTGTGGCAGCTTAACGGGCAATCCTCCTCCCTGTGTCAATGCCGGATGAACCGGTGCAGGCGGTGCGGCTTGTGACGCTGGATGCCCGCTTACCGGCATCGTTGCCGCAGGTGAACGGTAGCCGCGATCGGCAAACGGTACTGTTTAATGCGCAGGGCAAAGGGCCGTTTATGCTGGCATGGGGCAACAAGGCCGCTCAGCCCGCAGCGGTAACGCTGGATGCGTTGATCCCACTGGCGTTGCGTAAACAAATCGATGTGGAGGCAATACCGCAAGCGCAGCCTCAGACGCGCGCGCGACGCTGGGCGGCGACGCGCGGCTGACAGCGACATCACCTGCGGAACGACAGGCAATGTGGAAAACGCTGCTGGTGTGGGGTGTGCTTGTGCTGGGTGTGGCAGCGCTGGCATGGATGGCGTTGCGTATCTGGCGGGAAGCGAAACCGCGTTAGTTTCCCGGTGACAAAAAAGGCCCGCATGCGGGCCTTTTAGCAAAACGTTGCCGGTTACAGGCTGGAGACGTTTTCGCTCAGGTATTTCGCGACGCCGTCCGGAGAGGCGTTCATTCCCTCTTGCCTTTTTCCCACTGAGCCGGGCACACTTCGCCGTGCTCTTCGTGGAATTGCAGCGCATCAACCATACGCAGCATTTCATCAATGTTACGTCCCAGCGGCAGGTCGTTTACCACCGGTGACGCACGATGCCGTCTTTGTCGATCAGGAAGGAGCCGCGCAGGGCAACGCCCGCGTCCGGATGTTCAATGCCGTAGGCTTTCTGGATTTCACGTTTGATGTCAGCAACCATCGCGTATTTCACCGCGCCGATACCGCCTTTATCCACCGGCGTGTTACGCCATGCGTTGTGAACAAACTCGGAATCGAAAGAGACGCCAACCACTTCGACGCCACGGCTTTGGAACTCGGCATAGCGTTTGTCGAAGGCGATCAGTTCAGACGGGCAAACGAACGTGAAGTCCATCGGCCAGAAGAACAGCACGGTGGCTTTACCGTGGGTGTGCTGTTTGAAATTGAAGTTTTCAACGATTTCACCGTTGCCCAGTACGGCGGCAGCAGTAAAGTCCGGGGCCTGACGAGTCACCAGTACCATAAGTACTCCCTTTGATTTACAAGGTTAATAGAACGCAACGCGGGGGATTATAGGGAGAGGTGACGGCCTGCTCAAAGTGCCACTGCCAATCGTTGAGATAGGTTTTGGCTATTGAACGGTTCTTTTATCGTTATAAAGATAATGGCGATGGGCAAAAGCGCAAGCGTTATAACGAGCGGGCGTTCGCCTGAGCGATCATTCGTGGGTAGAAATCCCAGAATAACCGCTCGAGCAGCGCGTAATTGGCGTCCAGATCCTGCCGAATCGCGCAGCGCCTTCCAAGGCGCGGGCGGCGGTTGGCCATGCCGTTGAGTACGTTCTGAATAAAGTGCATTTCACGGTAGCGCTCCATCCAGCGTTCTGACCACAGGTAATTGTTCAGATTGACGAAACGCGGCGGAGAATCGGGCAGGATGGTGGCCACCTGCGCGTGGGCGTAACGGATGAATTCATCCAGCGGAAAATCCGGCGATACCTGCGCCCAATGGCGCGACAGGAAGTGATCCCACATCACATCGAGAGTAATAGGCGCGACCCGGCGCGTTAGCGGGCGAAAGGCTTCGCGGGCAATTTTCACTTCCGGTAGATTGTCGGTCATCACATCAATACGGCGATGCAGATGAATACCGTCGACGATCGCTTGCGGGTAGAGGTTTTCCGGATTGCCGCGCACAAAATCCGCCAGCAGGTTACCGGGAAGGGAGCTGTCAGCCAGATGGGCAAGGTGCAGGTGTGCTAAAAGTTCATCTCTATTGTTTATCCAAAAGCGGCTAACGGTTGCAGCGAAGGGGCGTGGGCACTAGACTACCCGCCTCTTAAATATGTATCGAGTTAGTGTCATGCGCGTTGCCGATTTTTCCTTTGAACTACCTGAATCCCTGATTGCCCATTACCCGCAGCCCGAGCGCAGCAGTTGCCGCTTATTGTCGCTGGATGGCCCAACAGGCGCGCTGACGCATGGTACTTTCACCGATTTACTCGATAAGCTCAACCCCGGCGATCTACTGGTGTTCAATAACACCCGCGTTATTCCGGCGCGTCTGTTTGGCCGCAAAGCCAGCGGCGGCAAGATTGAAGTGCTGGTTGAGCGCATGCTCGATGATAAACGTATTCTGGCGCATATCCGCGCCTCTAAAGCGCCAGAAACCCGGAGCAGAACTGTTGCTGGGTGATGGGGAAGATATTCAGGCAACCATGGTGGCGCGCCACGACGCGTTATTCGAAGTGGAATTCCATGACGAACGACCGGTGCTGGATATTCTCAATGCCATCGGCCATATGCCGCTGCCGCCGTATATCGACAGGCCTGATGAGGACGCCGATCGCGAGCTGTACCAGACCGTTTACAGCCAGAAACCCGGTGCGGTAGCTGCACCGACAGCGGGTCTGCATTTTGATGAACCTTTGCTGGCGCGTCTGCGCGAAAAAGGCATTGAAATGGCCTTTGTCACCCTGCATGTCGGGGCCGGGACTTTCCAGCCCGTGCGCGTCGACAGCATTGAAGACCACATCATGCATTCCGAGTACGCTGGAAGTGCCGCAGGAGGTTGTGGACGCAGTGCTGGCGGCAAAAGCCCGCGGCAACCGTGTGGTGGCGGTCGGCACCACCTCTGTGCGCTCGCTGGAAAGTGCCGCGCAGGCGGCGAAGGATGCATTGATTGCCCCGTTCTTCGGCGATACGCAGATCTTTATCTATCCCGGGTATCAGTACCGGTGTGATCGATGCGCTGGTCACCAATTTCCATTTGCCTGAATCGACGCTGATTATGCTGGTTTCCGCTTTCGCCGGTTATCAACACACCATAAATGCGTACCACGCCGCAGTTGCGGAGAAATATCGCTTTTTTAGTTACGGTGATGCGATGTTTATCACGTACAATCCGCAAGCTCTTTTAGAGCGTCCTTGATAAGGCTATTTTACTTGCCATTTTGGACTCGGACAGTGCTCGCACAAAATGTGCGCGTTGCCCGCGCCCAGAAAGGCTTCGCCAATAACGCCTTGCGTGCGGATTGGTCAATTCGACGTTGTGGAGTGATTCCGCAACAGGTTAGTTATCATCAGACTGTATCTCTGATGCTGGAGAAGAAATGAAATTTGAACTCGATACTACCGACGGGCGCGCGCGCCTGTTTGAGCGTGGCGTTGTGGAAACGCCGGCATTTATGCCTGTGGGCACGTACGGCACCGTAAAAGGGATGACGCCGGAAGAAGTGGAAGCGACGGGTGCGCAGATCATTCTGGGTAATACCTTCCACTTGTGGCTGCGCCCGGGCCGAAATTATGAAGCTGCACGGCGATCTGCACGATTTTATGCAGTGGAAAGGGCCGATCCTCACCGATTCCGGCGGCTTCCGAGGTCTTTAGCCTTGGCGACATCCGTAAGATCACTGAAGCGGGCGTTCATTTCCGTAACCCGATCAATGGCGATCCGATTTTCCTCGATCCGGAAAAATCGATGGAGATTCAATACGATCTCGGTTCCGATATCGTAATGATTTTCGACGAATGCACGCCTTATCCGGCAGAGTGGGACTATGCAAAGCGCTCCATGGAGATGTCTCTGCGTTGGGCGAAGCGTAGCCGTGACCGTTTTGATGGGCTGGGAAATAAAAAATGCGCTGTTTGGCATTATTCAGGGCAGCGTTTACGAAGATTTACGCGATATCTCTGTCAAAGGTCTGGTAGAGATTGGCTTTGATGGCTACGCTGTCGGCGGTTTGGCTGTTGGCGAGCCGAAAGAAGATATGCACCGCATTCTGGAGCACGTCTGCCCGCAGATCCCGGCAGACAAACCACGATACCTGATGGGCGTGGGGAAACCGGAAGATCTGGTTGAAGGTGTGCGTCGCGGTATTGATATGTTTGACTGCGTTATGCCGACGCGTAACGCCCGTAACGGCCATCTGTTTGTGACCAATGGCGTGGTGAAAATCCGTAACGCGAAATATAAAAGCGATACCGGCCCGCTCGATCCCGAGTGTGATTGCTATACATGTCGCAATTATTCGCTCGCCTACTTGCATCATCTTGATCGTTGCAACGAAATATTGGGTGCGCGTCTCAACACCATTCATAACCTGCGGTTCTATCAGCGCTTAATGGCTGGTTTACGCAAGGCTATTGAAGAGGGTAAATTAGAGAGCTTCGTAGCGGATTTTTTACCAACGACAGGGTCGACCGGTTCCACCTTTGAACGTTGATTAATTTAATAATGAGGGAATTTGAATGAGCTTTTTTTATTTCTGATGCGGTAGCCGCAGCAGGCGCGCCAGGACAGAGCAGCCCGATGTCTCTCTGATCCTGATGCTGGTTGTGTTCGGTCTGATTTTTTACTTCATGATCCTGCGCCCGCAGCAAAAACGCACCAAAGAGCATAAAAGCTGATGGACTCCATCGCGAAGGGTGATGAAGTGCTGACCAACGGTGGCACTGGTGGGTCGCGTAACTAAAGTAGCGGAAACTGGCTACATTGCTATCGCGCTGAACGACACCACTGAAGTGGTCATCAAACGTGACTTCGTAGCTGCCGTTCTGCCGAAAGGCACCATGAAGGCGCTGTAATCTATCGTTTTCCCAAAGGGAACTGCCGTGTTAAACCGTTATCCTTTGTGGAAGTACATCATGCTGGTCGTCGTGATTATAGTCGGCCTGCTTTACGCACTTCCCAACCTGTATGGTGAGGATCCGGCTGTTCAGATCACTGGCGCGCGCGGCGTCGCCGCCAGTGAGCAAACGCTGATCGGAGTCCAGAACGATCTACAAAAGAAAAAATCAACGCGAAGTCTGTGGCACTGGAAGAGGGCGCGATTCTTGCTCGCTTCGATTCTACCGATACGCAGCTCCGTGCCCGCGAAGTACTGGTCAGCGCGTTAGGCGACCAATACGTAGTGGCGCTTAACCTTGCGCCGGCAACCCCGCGCTGGTTGACCTACATTAAAGCCGAACCGATGAAACTCGGCCTCGACTTGCGTGGCGGCGTGCACTTCCTGATGGAAGTCGACATGCAAACGGCGCTTGGCAAATTGCAGGAACAGAATATCGACAGCCTGCGCAGCATCTTGCGCGATAAAGGCATTCCTTACACCACCGTGCGTAAGGAAGATAACTATGGCCTGAGCATTCAGTTCCGCGACAGCGCGGCGCGCGATCAGGCGAACGCTTATCTGACAAACCGTCACCGCGATCTGGTTATCTCCAACCAGCGGGCGACAACGTACTGCGCGCAGTGATGAGCGATGCGCGTCTGAGCGAAGCGCGCGAATACGCGGTTCAGCAGAACATCAACATCCTGCGTAACCGTGTTAACCAGCTCGGCGTTGCCGAACCGCTGGTGCAGCGCCGGTGCTGACCGTATTGTGGTTGAACTGCCGGGTATTCAGGATACTGCGCGTGCTAAAGAGATTCTGGGCGCGACCGCAACGCTGGAATTCCGTCTGGTTAACAGCAGTGTGGATGCTTCCGCAGCCGCCGCTGGCCGTGTTCCGGGCGATTCTGAAGTCAAACAGACGCGTGAAGGTCAGCCGGTTGTCCTGTACAAACGCGTGATCCTGACCGGTGACCATATCACCGACTCAACCTCCAGCCGGGGATGAGTACAACCAGCCGCAGGTCAACATTTCGCTGGATAGCGCGGGCGGCAATATCATGTCTAACTTCACCAAGGACAACATCGGCAAGCCGATGGCGACTCTGTTTGTGGAGTACAAAGACAGCGGTAAAAAGATGCTAACGGTCGTGCGGTGCTGGTGAAACAGGAAGAGGTGATTAACATCGCCAATATCCAGTCTCGCCTCGGCAACAGCTTCCGTATTACGGGGATTAACAATCCGAACGAAGCACGTCAGCTGTCGCTGCTGCTGCGCGCTGGTGCGTTGATTGCGCCTATTCAGATTGTTGAAGAGCGCACCATTGGTCCAACGCTGGGTTCACAGAACATTACTCAGGGTCTGGGAAGCCTGCACCGGCGGGTCTGGTGGTCTCCATCATCTTTATGATCTTCTTCTATAAGAAGTTTGGTCTTATCGCGACCTCTGCGCTGGTGGCTAACCACGGTATTAATTGTCGGTATTATGTCCTTGTTGCACCGGCGCAACGCTGACCATGCCGGGGATTGCGGGGGATCGTGCTGACGCTTGCGGTGGCGGTGGACGCCAACGTACTGATAAACGAACGTATTAAGGAAGAGCTGAGCAACGGTCGTTCGATCCAGCAGGCTATCCACGAAGGTTATCAGGGCGCGTTTTCGTCCATTTTCGATGCGAACATCACCACGTTGATCAAAGTGCTTATTCTTTACGCGGTAGGTACGGGTTCAATTAAAGGGTTTGCGATCACCACCGGTATCGGTGTGGCGACCTCGATGTTCACCGCCATTGTCGGTACCCGTGCCATCGTCAACCTGTTGTACGGCGGCAAACGCATTAACAAGCTGTCTATCTGAGGAGTGCGTTGTGGCACAGGATTATACTGTTGAACAATTGAACCACGGCCGTAAAGTCTGGGACTTTATGCGCTGGGACAACTGGGCTTTTATGATTTCCGGCGGGCTGCTGATCCTGTCCATCGTGGTGATGGGCGTTCGCGGCTTTAACTGGGGCTGGATTTTACCGGTGGTACGGTTATCGAAATTTCGCTGGAAAAACCAGCGGATATGGATCTGATGCGCGATGCGCTGGAGAAGGCAGGCTTCAAAGAGCCGCTGCTGCAGAACTTCGGCAGCAGCCGCGACGATATGGTGCGTATGCCGCCTGCGCAGGGTGAAACCGGCGGGCAGGTACTGGGCAGTAAGGTTGTGAGCGTCATTAATGAAGCGACCAGCCAGAATGCCGCAGTGAAGCGCATTGAATTCGTCGGCCCGAGCGTGGGGGCGGATCTGGCGCAAACGGGCGGCATGGCGCTGCTAGTAGCGCTGATCAGCATTCTGGTGTATGTCGGTTTCCGTTTTGAATGGCGTCTGGCTGCTGGTGTGGTTATCGCGCTGGCGCACGACGTGATCATTACCATGGGCGTGCTGTCGCTGTTCCAGATTGAGATTGACCTGACCATTGTGGCATCGCTGATGTCGGTGATCGGTTACTCCCTTAACGACAGTATCGTGGTATCTGACCGTATCCGTGAAAACTTCCGTAAGATCCGTCGCGGTACACCGTATGAGGATCTTTAACATCTCGCTGACGCAGACCCTGCATCGTACTTTGATCACCTCCGGTACGACGTTGGTGGTGATCCTGATGCTGTATCTGTTCGGTGGCGCGATGCTGAAAGGCTTCTCACTGACCATGCTGATCGGGGTTTCCATCGGTACGGCTTCTTCCATTTACGTCGCCTCCGCACTGGCGTTGAAAATGGGGATGAAGCGCGAGCACTTGCTACAGCAGAAAGTCGAGAAAGAAGGGGCGGATCAGCCGTCTATTCTGCCGTAAGCGTTTGTTTGTTGTGAAAAACCGCAGCTCAGTCTGCGGTTTTTTTCGCCTGACGATCGCTCCTGACAGTATGCTGTCAGGAGGGGGTAGCAAAAATCTCCCTTGCTGACTAAACAGAAAGGAGATGAACATGAACACATTAATTAACTGGTTTGAGCTGCCGGTGCAGCAACTCGATCGCGCTGTGGCGTTTTATCAACATGTATTGGGCGGCGAATTTCGTCGTGAGACGGTGACCGGCATTGAGATGGCGGTGTTCCCGCATGTCAAACCTGCTACTGGTGGCGCGCTGGTAAAAGGCCCGATGTTCCAGCCTGCGAACGGCGGCGCAGTGATTTACCTCGCGACGGAAGATATTAATGCCGCACGCGTGCGTGAGAAACAAGGGGAATGCTGCTTTGGCCCACAGGTATTACCGGACAATATTGGTACCATTGCGCTGATTATTGACAGTGAAGGTAATCGGGTAGGTTTGCACCAGCCTGCATAATATACTTTGAGCCTGCGCATACCGCGCAGGCTGATTTTCCCCGGAAAACGACCATGAGCCGCCGCGCCGATCGTCTGTTTCAGATAGTACAAGTCCTGAGAACCCGCCGACGAGTGACGGCCGCGTTGCTGGCTGAGCGACTGGAGGTTTCTGAACGCACCATCTATCGCGATATCCGCGATTTATCGCTGTCTGGCGTGCCGGTTCAGGGCGAAGCCGGAAGTGGGTATCGCCTGATGCCCGGTTTTGATCTCCGCCATTGATGTTTACCAGCATGGAAGTAGAGGCGCTGATCGCCGCGATTGGTATGCTGCAAACCTCTGGAGCGGCGATGTGCTGGCGCAGGCTGCCGGTTCAGCACAAGAGAAACTGCTGGCGGTGTTGCCGTACGATAAGCGCATCGCGGCTGAACGTAATCGCATTATTTCGCCGAATTTTGACAGATTTCCGCAGGTTCGCGTCTGGTTTGATGTTATTCATCAGGCAATGCGTCTGCATCAGGAACTGTATCTGCACTACCGGGACGAGAAGGGTGAAGCCTCCGAACGGGTGATCCATCCGCTGGGATTATCCTTTATGGGGGCGACGTGGGTACTGGTGGCGTGGTGTGAACTGCGTGATGATTACCGTTGTTTTCGCCACCGGATCGTTGCGGGCATGACCTTTACCGGGAAAGCATTCGCCGAGCGGCCTGATCGCTCAATGCAAGAGTTTATCCGCTTGCAGAAAGAAGCCTACGCGAAATAAAAAAAGCCGACCTTGCGATCGGCTTTTCGGGCTGGATGCGCTGGCCGTGGCTAAACGCTACCCGGCAAGCGTCAGCACGGAATTAGAAGTTGTAACCCACTACCGAGGTAACCACCCCAACCGGTAGAACGTGCGTAGACATCGCCACCCAGTGATGCATCATCTTTGAACTGACCGCCATTGTGCCAGTAACGCGCAACAACAGAGTAATGCCAGTGATCGTAGCCCAGAGAGAGAATATGGCTGGACGCGATGGAGTTGTTGGTACGAAGCTGTTCGCCATTCACGTAGTAACGGCTGTCGCCCGGTCCGAACCCCCAGTCAAAGTTGGTAAAGCCGATATAGCTCAGCTGGCCGCCCCACAGCGTGGTGATCGGTACAAAGTATTTCACTTTGGAAACGGTAGCCATCCCACTCGTTCTCGTTAGTGGCTCCGTAGTTCTGCCACTGGTATTTCGCATACACGTTCAGAGACAGGCTCATCGGCAGACCGGTGTCGATGTCGGTACCCAGACCCATGTACCGGTGCTCTGGCGACCAGACGCGTTGCGGCCCATATCGTAGATGTAGTTGTTAGCGATATACCACTCTTTGAACGGACCAAAGCTCAGGTCAGTGCCGGTCAGTTTATCAATGGAGAAACGCGGTTCGATTTCCATAAACAGCGGGGAGCCGTGGTTCCAGATCCCCTTCGCACCGGTGTTACCCCCGAAGAATACCGGCGCATCCATATAGCCGTAGAAATCAAACCAATCTTTCTTGGCGAATGCTTCATATTCCGAGGGTAGGTATCGTTACGCGGGACAGGTCCGAAACGGGTGTGATAACTCCCCACCACGTTTACGCTCTGGGTGCCACCAGTCGGAAAGGTATTCAGGTTTGCTGTTATCCGCTGCATTAGCAGTGAAAGAAGCGGAAAGCGTCAGAGCAGCACCGGCTGCGAGGATTATTTTTTCATCATTTCGCCACTGATTGAGGATCCCAGACGGGAGTGAAAGAAAGCACGCATTGAGTTTCTAAATGTTTCATATTTCTGGACGCCTATTATAAGTATCCGCGCTCACAAAAATATGTGTTGTTTCACATTACTGACACGCGCGTAATCGATTGCGTTCACGTTTGCGTGCAATAAACGAGGGCGATTGTACTGGCATTTATCAATATTGCAAATTCGTGAATGTGATGACGGGATGAAGGAAAAGAAGAAAAAAGCGTGACAAAAAAGCAAGCAGGGGCGACAACGCCACCCCTGACGACTTACTGCAAATTGGTGGGTTGAATGTCGTGAATGCGCACAAAGCCTAACTGGTCCGGCGTAATGCCGTTGAGTTGCAGCGGAATGTCCACATCGCTTGGCGCAAGGGTGCTGGCAGGCGCGTTAATCAGCTGATTCTGCACATTCACTTCCTGATAGTTTTCGGTTGTCCCCTGAATCTGCCCCCACTCGACCGTACCACTGAAGGCGGGCAACGGATCGTTGGACTCGCCCTCGGATCCGCAGTACGACGCGGGTGCCGCCTGCGTTTGGCGCAATGTTTTGCAATGACATGCGCAACATACCGATCTGGCTGTTCAGACGAGCCGGGGTGTTCGCACCCGGTAGCAAATATACGCCGCTGCCGGATTTCGCATTCAGGGTATTTTGCTGGGTGATTTTGACCGTTTCTTTATTCAGTTTGCTCATTTCGTTGTTCAGCGTGCTGACGCTCTGATGCAACTGACGAACTTCGCTTTGCTGGGCGCAGGCACTGAGGGCAAAAGGCTTCCCAGTAAGAGTGTTCTTAGGTAACGTCTTGTCATTGTGTCTGTTTCCTTGAAAATGAGGATCTCAGTAATGGTAGATCGCAACGCTGTGGTTGCCATCGATCCATTGTCTCAAAAACGGTCTGCCTTTGTAGTCATGCCAGTTCAGGGTAAAATAGATTTCAGTTAACTCTAACGTCAGGACACCGTATGCATTGCCCATTCTGTTTCGCCGTGGATACCAAAGTAATTGATTCTCGTCTGGTGGGTGAAGGTTCTTCTGTTCGCCGCCGCCGGCAGTGTCTGGTTTGCAGCAGAGCGTTTCACCACCTTTGAAGTGGCGGAACTCGTGATGCCGCGGGTGGTGAAGAGCAATGACGTGCGTGAGCCGTTCAACGAAGACAAACTGCGCAGCGGTATGCTGAAAGCGCTGGAAAAACGTCCGGTAAGCGCGGATGACGTGGAAATGGCGCTGAACCATATTAAATCGCAACTTCGCGCAACAGGCGAACGCGAAGTGCCGAGTAAAATGATCGGTAATCTGGTGATGGAGCAGCTTAAAAAGCTCGATAAAGTGGCCTATGTCCGCTTTGCCTCCGTCTACCGCAGCTTTGAAGATATTCGCGAGTTTGGCGAAGAGATCGCTCGCCTACAGGACTAAGCATGCAGGACGAAATGTATATGGCCCGTGCGCTGAAACTGGCGCAGCAAGGTCGCTTTACCACCCATCCGAATCCGCGCGTCGGCTGCGTGATTGTGAAAGATGGCGAGATCGTTGGCGAAGGTTTTCACTATCGCGCGGGTGAACCTCATGCTGAAGTGCATGCGCTGCGTATGGCAGGCGATCGCGCCCGCGGCGCAACGGCGTATGTCACGCTGGAGCCGTGCAGTCACCATGGCCGTACGCCGCCGTGCTGCGAAGCGCTGATTGCCGCTGGCGTCGCGCGCGTTGTCGCGGCGATGCAGGACCCCAACCCGCAGGTTGCCGGTCGCGGCTTATACCGTTTGCAACAGGAAGGCATTGAGGTCAGCCACGGGCTAATGATGAGCGAAGCCGAAACGCTGAATAAGGGCTTCCTCAAACGCATGCGCACCGGTTTTCCCTATGTGCAGCTCAAGCTGGGGGCGTCGCTGGACGGCCGCACTGCGATGGCGAATGGCGAAAGTCAGTGGATCACCTCGGCGCAGGCGCGTCGCGATGTACAGTTATTGCGCGCGCAGAGCCATGCCATTCTGACCAGCAGCGCAACGGTGCTGGCGGACGATCCCGCGCTGACCGTACGCTGGGAGGAGTTAAACGCCGACACGCAGGCGCTTTATCCGCAAGAGAACGTACGCCAGCCGGTGCGTATTGTTGTCGACAGCCAGAACAGGGTCACACCGCAGCACCGCATTAGCCAGCAGGCAGGTGAAACATGGTTTGCCCGGACGAAAGCAGACGATCGCGCCCGGCCGCAAAGTGTGCGGGAAATTATTGTACCGGAGCATAACGGCCATGCGGATCTGGTTACGTTGATGATGTTGCTGGGAAAACAGCAAATCAACAGCGTGTGGGTAGAAGCCGGTGCTAACCTTGCGGGCGCGTTATTGCAGGCCGGCACCGGTGGATGAGCTGATTATTTACCTCGCGCCTAAGCTTGGCAGCGATGCGCGCGGGTTATGCGTATTGCCGGGACTGTCGGCGCTGGCCGATGCTCCACAGTTTAAATTCAATGAGATACGTCAGGTTGGCCCGGATGTCTGCCTGCATCTTACCCACGCGTGATGCCCGCTGTAAAAGGGAAGCAGCGCGTAAAATATTATGATAAAATCCGCCCCCTGCGGGGTCCGAACTGAACCTGTGAAGGATATGTATGAACATTATTGAAGCCAACGTCGCTGCTCCTGACGCTCACGTCGCCATCACCATTGCGCGTTTCAACAACTTCATCAACGACAGCCTGCTGGAAGGCGCGATTGATGCGCTGAAACGCATCGGTCAGGTGAAAGACGCCAATATCACCGTCGTGTGGGTGCCTCGGCGCTTACGAACTGCCGCTGGCGGCAGGCGCGCTGGCGAAAACCGGCAAATACGATGCGGTGATCGCGCTCGGTACGGTGATCCGCGGCGGTACTGCGCACTTCGAATATGTTGCTGGTGGTGCAAGCAATGGCACCGGCGCATGTTGCGCAGGATAGCGAAATTCCTGTCGCGTTTGGCGTGCTGACCACTGAAAGTATTGAACAAGCCATCGAACGCGCTGGCACCAAAGCCGGTAACAAAGGCGCAGAAGCTGCGCTGACCGCGCTTGAAATGATTAATGTATTGAAAGCCATTAAGGCCTGATTTTTTTGTAAGGGGGAATTCCGTGAAACCTGCTGCTCGTCGCCGCGCCCGTGAGTGTGCCGTCCGTGCGCTTTACCCTCGGCAGTTGTCCCAGAACGACATCGCTGATGTTGAATACCAGTTCTCGGCGGAGCAAGACGTTAAAGATGTTGACGTCCTGTACTTCCGTGAACTGCTGAGCGGGGTGGCGACCAATAGCGCATATCTCGATGGCTTAATGAAGCCGTACCTGTCCCGCATGCTGGAAGAGCTGGGCCGGTCGAGAAAGCGGTATTGCGTATCGCACTGTTCGAACTGTCTAAACGTGATGATGTGCCGTATAAAGTGGCCATCAACGAAGCTATTGAACTGGCAAAAACCTTTGGCGCTGAAGACAGCCACAAGTTTGTTAACGGCGTGCTGGATAAAGCCGCACCTGCGATCCGTCCCCGATAAAAAGTGATCCGCAAGCCGATGATAAGCGCTGCACTCTGCTCGCTTGTCCCGGCTTTTTTCTTTTTCTACCGAGGCATAACGTATGGCATGCGGCGAATTTTCCCTGATTGCCCGTTATTTTGACCGTGTACGTCACTCCCGTCGCGATGTAGAAACCGGCATCGGTGACGACTGCGCACTGCTCAATGTTCCCGAAAAAACAGACGCTGGCAATAAGCGTGGATACGCTGGTGGCGGGCAACCACTTTTGCCGGATATCGATCCGGCCGATCTGGCGTATAAAGCGCTGGCGGTTAACCTTAGCGATCTGGCTGCGGTTGGCGCCGATCCGGCGTGGATGACGCTGGCGCTGACCTTACCTGAAGCAGATGACGCCCTCGGCTGCAGGCCTTCAGCGATAGCCTGTTTGAACAACTCAGTTACTACGATATGCAACTCATTGGCGGCGACACCACGCGCGGACCGCTGTCGATGACGATTGGCATTCATGGCTATGTGCCGGTTGGGCGCGCCATGAAACGCGACGGCGCAAAACCTCGGCGACTGGATTTATGTCACCGGCACGCCGGGCGACAGCGCTGCCGGGCTGGCGATTTTGCAGCAGCGCTTAGCGGTGAAAAACCGCGAAGACGCAGCTTATCTGCGCCAGCGTCACCTGAGACCGACACCGCGTCTTCTGCATGGCCGGGCGTTACGTAATCTTGCCAGCTCGGCAATCGACATTTCAGATGGTCTGATTTCCGATCTGGGCCATATTCTGCACGCCAGCGGCTGCGGCGCGCGCGCGTCGACCCTCGGATTTGCTGCCCTATTCAGACGCTTTCCGCCGACATGTAGAGAAAGAGCAGGGGCTGCGCTGGGCGCTTTCCGGTGGTGAAGATTATGAGCTGTGCTTTACCGTGCCGGAGCTGAACCGCGGTGCGCTGGATGTGGCAATCGGTCACCTTGGCGTGCCTGTTACTTGTATAGGGCAGATGAGCGCCGATGTCGACGGGCTG
This sequence comes from Enterobacter sp. EA-1, assembly GCA_002886105.1. Taxonomy (GTDB): domain Bacteria; phylum Pseudomonadota; class Gammaproteobacteria; order Enterobacterales; family Enterobacteriaceae. Next base: position 3,968,056 of record CP025776.1, on the reverse strand, counting down.
CATTTTACGCGTGACGGCAAGCCCGTCACGCTCGACATGAAAGGATATGACCACTTTGCCGCGCACTAAAGACATCGCCAAAAGCCGCCTCAATTTACGCAATCCCCCGGCATCTGCTGGCTACCGGCTTTGGCAGTGGTTTGAGCCCGATAGTACCCGGAACGATGGGCTCGCTGGCCTCGATTCCTTTCTGGTGGGGGATGACGTTTTTACCCCCGGCAGATCTATTCACTGCTGGTGATGCTGGGCATTTCCATTGGCGTCTATCTTTGTCACCAGACGGCAAAAGATATGGGCGTACACGATCATGGCAGCATTGTCTGGGATGAATTCATTGGGATGTGGATAACGCTGATGGCATTACCCACCCATGACTGGCAGTGGGTGGCCGTGGGGTTTGTGCTGTTCCGTATCCGGATATGTGGAAGCCGTGGCCAATCCGCTGGTTTGATCGCAACGTTCACGGCGGGATGGGGATCATGGTGGACGATATTGTCGCCGGGATCATCGCCGCCGGGTTGCTGTACCTGATTGGGCATCACTGGCCGATTGGGCTGATTTAATGGTGCTGTGCCGAGGAGGGTTAACGCCTTTCCGGCAGCGAAATATACAGGCCCGGTAAGCGAAACGCTGCCGGGCTGTTTGTTATTTAAACCCCACCACCGGATGTGGCTGATACGGCGTTTCGAGTTCGGCGATGTGCTCCGGCTTCAGCGTTAAATCCACTGCGCCCAGCAGTTCGTCGAGTTGCTCTTCCCGGGATGCGCCAATAATCGGTGCGGCAATGGCCGGTTTGCTGAGTAACCACGCCAGCGCCACTTGCGCGCGCGAGGCCCCCGTCTCTTCTGCTACACCTGCCGTGGGCGCTCTACAATCTGCGCATCGTTTTCATCGGTTTCGCTGTACAGCGTTTTACCAAACTCATCGGAGACCAGACGGGCGGTGGTTTCTCCCCACGGACGGGTTAAACGACCGCGTGCCAGCGGGCTCCACGGGATCACCGCGACCCCTTCTTTGTCGCACAGCGGCAGCATGTCGAGCTCTTCTTCCCGGTAGATCAGATTGTAGTGATCCTGCATGGTGACAAAACGCGCCCAACCGTGTTCCGCACGGAGCGACAGCGCACTGGGCAAATTGCCGGGCATGCATGGAAGACGCACCGATATAGCGCGCTTTACCGGCTTTCACCACATCGTTAAGCGCTTCGAGGGTTTCTTCAATCGGCGTGGTGTAATCCCAGCGATGGATCTGCAGGAGGTCGACATACTCCATACCCAGACGTTTGAGACTGTCATCAATGGAGCGCAGGATCTGCGCCCGGGAGAGAGCCTTCCGCCAGATCCCCCACGGTGATAGACTTTGGTGGCAACAATCACCTCATCGCGGCGGGCAAAATCGCGCAGCGCGCGACCAACAATCTCTTCACTGCTGCCGTCAGAGTAACTGTTCGCGGTGTCGAAAAGTTGATACCGCCTTCCAGCGCGCGCCGGATAATCGGGCGGCTGCTCTCTTCCGGCAGCGTCCAGTGTTTACCCCGGTCAGGTTCGCCAAATGTCATGCAGCCAAGGCAAAGGCGGGAAACCCGAAGATCTGTTTTTCCTAATGTGTTGTATTGCATGGTTCCACTCCTGCTCGTCAAAACGTACGTTTAAGCATAGCAGGAGTGGAAAGGGAGGGTCAGACCAGCCAGTGACGGATGCGGGCTTCAATGCCTGCGGCATTCAACCCGAGGTCTGCGCGCGCTTCATCCTGCGTACCTTGCGGGATAAAGAAGTCTGGCAGGCCAAGATTCAGTACCGGCACCGGTTTACGGTGAGCCATCAGGACGTCATTCACGCCGCTGCCCGCGCCGCCAATAATGGCATTCTCTTCCAGCGTGACCAGAGCGTCATGGGTGACGGCGGTTTGCAGAATCAGGGCTTCATCCAGCGGCTTAACAAAACGCATATCGATAAGCGTCGCGTTCAGCGCCTCCGCCGCTTTTTCCGCTTCCGGCAGCAGGGTACCGAAGTTGAGGATCGCCAGTTTCTCACCACGACGTTTCACCAACCCCTTACCGAGAGGCAGTTTTTCCAGCGGTTGCAGCGGCACGCCAACGGCGTTGCCCCCGTGGGTAGCGCACCGCACTTGGCCCCTCGGCATAGTGATAACCGGTGAACAGCATCTGGCGACACTCGTTTTCGTCGCTCGGCGTCATGATCACCATATCGGGAATGCAACGCAGATAGGAGATATCAAAGGCCCCCTGGTGCGTTTGCCCGTCGGCGCCGACAATCCCTGCGCGATCGATAGCGAACAGCACCGGCAGTTTCTGGATCGCCACATCGTGGATCACCGGTCATAGGCGCGTTGCAGGAACGTCGAGTAGATCGCCACGACGGGTTTGTAACCGCCAATGGCCGTGCCCGCAGCAAACGTCACTGCATGTTGCTCGGCGATGGCGACATCGAAGTATTGATCCGGGTATTTACGTGAAAATTCCACCATACCGGAGCCTTCACGCATGGCCGGGGTGATCGCCATCAGCTTGTTATCTTTGGCCGCCGTTTCGCATAGCCAGTCGCCGAAGATTTTCGAATAAGAGGCATTCCGCCGCTGCTTTTCGGTAATGTTCCGCTGGTGGGATCGAATTTTGGCACTGCGTGGAAGGTGATCGGATCTTTTCAGCCGGCTCATACCCGCGGCCTTTCTTGGTCATGATATGAAGGAATTGCGGGCCTTTCAGGTCGCGCATATTGCGCAACGTTTGCACCAGCCCCAGCACGTCATGCCCGTCCACCGGGCCGATATAGTTAAAGCCCAGTTCTTCAAACAGCGTACCCGGTACGACCATACCTTTGATATGTTCCTCGGTACGCTTGATCAGCTCTTTGATCGGCGGTACGCCGGAGAGGACTTTTTACCGCCCTCGCGCAGCGTGGAGTAAAGCTTGCCGGAAAGCAGTTGCGCCAGATGGTTATTCAGCGCACCGACGTTTTCGGAAATCGACATTTCGTTGTCGTTGAGCACCACCAGCATATCGGGGCGAATATCCCCGGCGTGGTTCATGGCTTCGAACGCCATCCCGGCGGTGATCGCGCCGTCGCCAATCACGCAGACGGTGCGCCGCTGTTTGCCCTCCTTCGCGGCCGCGACGGCAACACCGATCCCGGCGCTGATTGAGGGTGGATGAGTGGCCCACGCTCAGTACGTCATATTCGCTTTCGCCACGCCACGGGAAGGGGTGCAGGCCATTTTTCTGCCGGATAGTGCCGATTTTGTCCCGGCGTCCGGTCAGGATCTTGTGCGGATAGGCCTGATGGCCAACGTCCCAGATCAGCTGGTCGAAGGGGGTGTTGTAGACGTAGTGCAGCGCAACGGTCAGCTCGACCGTGCCAAGCCCGGAAGCGAAGTGCCCGCTGGAACGGCTCACGCTATCCAGCAGGTAGCGACGCAGCTCGTCGCACAGCTTCGGCAGGCTCTCTTTCGGCAGCAGACGCAACTCTTGTGTGGTATCAACCAGCGCCAGCGTCGGGTATTTGGCTATATCAAAACTCATCAGCAACTCGTTATAGCATGTTGGTTTATTTATCACGCTGGATTATGTAATTCGCCAGTGCTTCCAGTGCCGTTGTATCCAGTGATTGTGCCGACAGCTGGCTTAGTGCACCGGCGGGCATCGTCAATCAGGTCGCGGGCTTTTGTCCGGGCTTGCTCAAGGCCCAGCAGTGCGGGATAGGTGCTTTTACCAAGTTGCTGATCGGCGCCCGGCGCTTACCAAGCGTCGCAGTATCGCCGACAACATCCAGAATGTCATCCTGAACCTCGGAAAGCCAGACCGATGTTTTCCGCATAGCGATCGAGCAACGGCAATGCTTCCCGGCCTCTGTCGCCAGCGCTTAACGCTCCCATTCTGACCGCTGCGCGAATCAGCGCGCCGGTTTTATGGCGATGGATCTGTTCCAGTGCATCCAGCGAAACCTGCTCACCTTCTGCGGCCAGATCCAGAGCCTGACCGCCGCACATCCTGGCCGCACCGCTGGCGGTAGCCAGCTCTGAAACCAGACTCAGTCGATCGCGGGGGCGACTTCCGGCATGGGCGCATCGGCAAGGATCGAGAACGCCAGCGTTTGCAATGCATCTCCCGCGAGGATGGCATTGGCTTCGCCAAACTTGATATGGCACGTTGGCAGACCACGGCGTAAATCATCGTCATCCATGGCGGGCAGATCGTCATGGATCAGCGAATAAGCATGAATGCACTCCACCGCAGCGGCGGGAGCGTCCAGCGTTTGCCGGCTCACACCAAACATGCTGCCGGTGGCGTAAACCAGAAATGGACGCAGCCGTTTACCGCCTAATAGTGCGCCGTATTGCATGGCCTCAACCAGAGGAGTGTTCTGAAAGGGTAGCGGATCGATAAAACGACGCAGCGCGTCGTTGGCCTGATCAACACAGGTTTGCAGCTGTTGGTTAAAATCCATTTACTCGGTATCCGGTGCGAAAGGCGTAAGCGGCGCTTCTTCGTTGTCGGACAACAGGATTTGCACGCGTTGTTCCGCCTGCTGCAGTTTTACCTGTCCACTGGCGCGCCAGTTGCACGCCACGTTCAAATTCATTGAGCGCCTCTTCCAGCGGGAGATCGCCGCTTTCAAGACGAGTGACAATCTGTTCCAGTTCGCTCAGCGCAGTTTCAAAACTGGCCGGTGCGTCATTTTTCTTTGGCATAGTGAATGTCTGACTCTTCTGTTTTTCCGACTCAATCCAATGACGTTATGGTAGCGAAGTCGCGGAACTAAGCAAATAACGCGCAATGGTAATGCGTTGCACAAGATCTTCGCGATGGTGGTATACTTGCGCGCCCTCGGATGCAGCCGCGGGTATGGGCTGCTGTATTTTTTCCCTTCACAGGCCTTACGGGCTTGCCAACGAACCATTGCCGCCATGAAGTTTATCATTAAATTGTTCCCGGAAATCACCATCAAAAGCCAATCTGTGCGTTTGCGCTTTATTAAAATTCTTACCGGGAACATTCGTAACGTTCTAAAGCAGTATGACGAGACGCTTGCTGTTGTCCGCCACTGGGACAACATTGGAAGTCCGCGCCAAAGATGAAAACCAGCGCCCGGCTATCCGCGACGCGCTAACCCGCATTCCGGGTATTCACCATATTCTGGAAGTGGAAGACGTCCCTTTCACTTCGCTGCACGACATTTTTGGAAAAAGCGCTGGTGCAGTACCGTGAGCAGATTGAAGGGAAAACCTTCTGCGTACGCGTGAAACGCCGCGGTAAGCACGAATTCAGCTCCATTGAAGTGGAACGCTATGTCGGCGGCGGTCTGAACCAGCATGTTGAGTCGGCGCGCGTCAAACTGACTCACCCGGATGTGACGGTTAACCTCGAAATTGAAGACGATCGTCTGCTGCTGGTTAAAGGCCGTTACGAAGGTATCGGGGGTTTCCCGATTGGCACCCAGGAAGATGTGCTGTCGCTGATTTCCGGTGGGTTCGATTCCGGCGTTTCCAGTTATATGCTGATGCGCCGTGGCTGTCGCGTGCACTATTGCTTCTTTAACCTTGGCGGTGCGGCCCATGAAATCGGCGTTCGCCGGTGGCGCATTATCTGTGGAACCGTTTTGGTAGCTCGCACCGTGCGTTTTGTGGCGATTAACTTTGAGCCGGTGGTCGGCGAGATCCTTGAAAAAGTGGATGACGGCCAGATGGGCGTGGTGCTGAAACGTATGATGGTACGTGCAGCGTCAAAAGTGGCAGAACGCTACGGGGTGCAGGCGCTGGTTACCGGTGAAGCGCTGGGTCAGGTCTCCAGCCAGACGCTGACCAACCTGCGACTGATTGATAACGTGTCTGATACGTTGGTGCTGCGCCCGCTGATCTCCTACGACAAAGAGCACATCATCGATCTGGCGCGCGAAATCGGTACCGAGGATTTCGCCCGCACCATGCCGGAATATTGCGGCGTGATCTCCAAAAGCCCGACGGTAAAAGCGGTAAAAGCGAAGATCGAAGCGGAAGAAGCGCATTTCGATTTTGCGATTCTCGATCAGGTGGTTGCGGATGCCAGCAACATCGATATTCGTGAAATCGCCCAGCAGACCAAAGAAGACGTGGTTGAAGTTGAAACCGTCAGCGGCTTTGGACCGAATGATGTGGTGCTGGATATTCGTTCTGTTGATGAACAGGATGACAAGCCATTACAGCTGGAGGGTGTCGACGTGGTTTCGCTGCCGTTCTACAAGCTGAGCACCAAATTTGGCGATCTCGATCAGAGCAAAACCCGGCTGCTGTGGTGTGAACGCGGTGTGATGAGTCGCCTTCAGGCGCTCTACCTGCGCGAGCAGGGCTTCCCAGAACGTGAAGGTTTATCGCCCGTAGTGAAGATGCCGGATGGGGAACACGCCGCCATCCGGTATACTACTCTATTCGTAGTAATTATAGATCCCCGCCGCCATCACCAATTGTGAGGCTACCTCATGGGCCTTCTCGCGCCCGACCAGCAGATCAATGATTTTCAGTCCGAAGTCAATGGCGGTGCCAGCCCCCGGCTGGTGAGTAAATTGACCCGGGGATCCCCACACCACGCGCGTTTATCCTGCCACTGATCGGCCGGAATGGTTTCTTTCAGGCCCGGAAAACCGGTCATATTACCGAGCGGGAAAATCTCGTGCGGCACCAGTACGGTGCCAGCCGCCGCGCAAATCGCCGCGACAATACGCCCGGAAAGATGAAACTGGCGCACCGTTTCCACCAGTAACGGACTGTCACGGAAACACTCCGCGCCTTTCAGCCCGCCGAGCAGCACGATAATGTCGTAATCGCCATCCGCCACGGCAACCAGCGGCGCATCCGCCAGCAGTTTAACGCCGCGGGAGCAGGTGATGGTCAGGTTGCCATCGCTGGCGACGCTGGCGGTGGTGACGGCAATGCCGCCACGCACCAGCAGATCGATAGTGGTAACCGCTTCGGTCTCTTCACTACCGAGGGGCGAGACATATCAGAGCCGATGCGCTCATACTCACTCTCCTTACGTTTAATCATTTCATACAAACGGGCATTTTCCGGCACCGCGATGCCATGCGCACGCGCCCGTTTGAGTAAATAGCCGGTGATATAATCACACTCCGTGGCGCATCGCGCGCACATCCTGCAACATTGACGAGATATTTTCCGCCGTATTTTCAATGATCTGATGTACATAAGACAGTAAATCGTCTGGCGAGATATGGTGGCCTTCACGCTCAATCACCGCGGCCACTTCGCGGGTGACTTTCTGGATCTCATCCGGAAAATCCCGCAGGTCGCCGTTTTTACAGTCACGCAGCGCGGTCAACGGGTTGATCACGCAGTTCACCGCCAGCTTGCGCCACAGCGCCGGGCGAATGGTGTTATGCCGGGCGACGTCTGGCAGCACGTCCTGCAGAATGTCCGCCGGTAACTGAAGTCACCGTCTTGTTGCCGCGCCGGACCAATGTGGGTTGTTCCGCTGGCGACATGCACAATCACATTACCGTCACGACGGGCGGCATGGGTCGTAGTGCCGATCAGCAGAGGATTGGGCAGTGCTTTGAGTTCTTCCACGGTGCCCATGCCGTTATGGATCAGTAAAACGGGCGTTGTCGGGGAGAGCACGGAGGCCGGGCCCTTCACTGCATCGGAAACCTGCCACGCTTTCAGCGTGACCAGCAGTAAGTCGCTGCGAGCCAGAAATTCAGGATCGTTGGCCGTCAGGGATTCGTTAAAAATGGAGCCGTCTTCATCAACGACATTCACACTGCAAAACGGCTGTGGAACGCGTAACCATCCTTGTACTTCATGCCCGTGCTTACACAAGGCCGTTAACCACAATTGCCCTAAAGCACCGCATCCGAGTACGGTAATTCTCATTTATCCTCCTCACCTGCAACTGCGCCGGTGTTGCTTCCAACCATTATAGCGCTGTCAGCTAAGCTTCCAGTATTACAAGTTGAGTTATGCATCGTTGCGGGTATTATGCATCGCAACAAATACAGAGGAGAAGAAAAGATGCCATCTTTCGATATTGTTTCCGAAGTTGAAATGCGTGAAGTGCAAAACGGCGTAGAGAATGCGACCCGTGAACTGGCAACACGCTTTGATTTTCGCAACATTGGAAGCCACTTTTGAACTGGAACGAAGAAAAACAGACGATTAAGGTACTGAGCGAATCAGATTTTCAGGTTAACCAGTTGCTGGATATCCTGCGCGGTAAACTGCTGAAACGCGGTATTGAAGGCGCGTCGCTTGAGGTGCCGGAAGAGTTTGTTCACAGCGGCAAAACCTCTGGTTTGTGGAAGCGAAACTGAAGCAGGGCATTGATGCGCCGACAGCGAAGAAAATCATCAAGCTGATTAAAGACAGCAAACTGAAAGTGCAGGCGCAGATCCGGTGGCGAAGAGATCCGCGTTACCGGGAAGTCCCGCGATGACCTGCAATCCGTAATGGCGCTGGTGCGCGGCGGCAATTTAGGTCAGCCGTTCCAGTTCAAAAACTTCCGCGACTGATGTCAAACTACCTCTCCCGTAAGGGAGAGGCGTTAACTTAGCCTGCAATGGCCTGCTCAACCTCAAAACGGTTGGTCACTTTGCTGTCGATTTTGACATAAGCGCTACGCTCTTCCGCCACCACCATCACTTCACTTACCCCCGCTTTGGCTTTGCAGACGCTGCGTGAGCGCCGCATTGATCGCAACATCATCCGGAATAGCGATACGCAGGCTACTGACGTAAGGCGGTTCTTGCATCGTGCTGGCAACCAGTAACCAGATCGCTGCCAGCAACGCCCCTGCCAGAAATACCGTTTGCGAGTCGAACAACCCATCCACCCAACCGCCCAGCGAACCGCCAATAGCCACGCCAATAAACTGGCTGGTGGAGTAAATCCCCATCGCTGTCCCTTTGTAACCGGCAGGCGCTTCCTTGCTGATTAACGAAGGCAACAACGCTTCCATCAGGTTAAAAGCAAGAAAGAAAAGCTGGACCCCGATAACGATTTCCCAGAAGTGCGGCCCGGCACCCCACAGCACAATTTCAGCAATCAGCAGCAGCGCCACGCAGAACAGGAATACGCGTTTCATGCGGCGTTTCATTTCGGCGTAAATAATAAACGGCACTACCGAGACGAAGGAAACCAGCATGGTGACCCGGGGTAGATTTTCCAGTGTTCCGGCGCGGGGAAGCCTGCTGATTCGAGCTGACCGGGCAGAGCCACAAAGGTCGACATCAGTAAAATATGCAGGCACATAATGCCAAAATTGAGCTTCAGCAATTTGGGGTTGACCATCACCATACGGAAACAGTCTTTCACCATGCCCGACTCGCGGTTTCGCACGTGATACTGGCTGTTCGGCACCACCCACAGGGTGAGTGCGATACCCGCCAGCGCCAGTCCGGCAATCATCCAGAACAGGGCATGCAGGCCCAGCCGGTGGGTGATTATCGGACCCAACACCATGGCGATAGCGAAGGTAACGCCAAAGCTGACGCCGATAAACGCCATCGCTTTTGTGCGGTTTTGTTCACGGGTGAGATCGGAAAGTAGCGCCATAACGGCGGCGGCAATGGCGCCGGAACCCTGTAATGCGCGGCCAAGGATAATGCCCCAGATCGAATCGGAGAGTGCGGCAATGACGCTGCCGACGACAAAGATCGCCAGCCCACCGACAATCAGCGGCTTACGCCCGATCCGGTCCGATAGCAGGCCAAACGGAATTTGAAAGACCGCCTGCGCAAGGCCGTAAATGCCAATCGCCGAGGCCTATCAGGGCTTCGCTGGCGCCCTGCAGCGCCATACCATAGGTGGTCAGAACGGGCAGGACCATAAACATGCCAAGCATGCGCAATGAGAAAACAGTCCCTAAACCCCGAGGTGGCGCGCAACTCGCGGCGTCATCTTGTAATCGTTCATTACTACCTCAAATTGAAAACCGGACATAGTGTAGTGCGGGGGCAGGGCGGGGTAAATAACAGCTTGATTAACAAATATTACCCTTCGGTTTCGGGGGCGGCAGAATGAAAAAGGGTGCCGAAGCACCCTTTATATCGCGGTATGGATCACCAGACGTAAGTCAGCAGACTGTGCGAATCCGGCACCATAAAATCGACGGACATCATCACGGAGAGCGAAGTGATAGCGACAATCGAGAAGACGAACAGTTTGCGCGCCCACACTTTGTCATCCGCCACTTTATAGCCGCGCAGCGCCATCCCTAACCACCAGAGGCTTACCGCCGCGGCAACCACCGGTATTTGTAACCGGCGTAACCGCCCAGCGACAGCATCAGTGTGGCGATGGCAAACGCGAGGATATACAGCGTGATATGGTTTTTGGCTACGGAAATGCCCTTGACTACCGGCAGTACCGGAATGTTCGCCGCCTGATAATCCTTAAAACGGAAAATCGCAATGGCGTAGGAGTGCGGCATCTGCCAGAGGCTAAAAATAGCCAGCAGGATCAGCGCACCGCTGTCGAACTCGTTGGTCACAGCGCAGTAGCCAATCACCGGCGGCGCGGCGCCGGAGAGAGAACCAATCAGCGTACCGTAAACGGAGTGACGTTTCATATACAGGCTGTAGACGCCTACATATACCACGAACCCCATTACCCCCCAGCCAGCAGGCCAGCGGATTAGCACCAAACCACAGCAGCATAAAGCCAGCAATACCCAACAAGGCGGCGTACACCAGCGACACGTTTGGCGAGATCAGCCCTCTGACCAGCACACGGTTTTTCGTCCGCTCCATCTTTTATCGATGTCACGGTCGATGTAGTTGTTGAAAACACAACCCGAGGCGACCACCAACGACACGCCAATCAGCGTGTAGACGAACAGGGGATAGTCAATGTGGCCTTTGGAAGCCAGCAGGAACCCCCCCGATCACGGAGATCAGATTGCCAAAAATAATGCCCGGTTTCGTTACTTGCAGGTATTGCTTAAACATACTCGCCGCTCTTAGTGAACCATCATGTTGTAGTTCAGGTTCCACATAATCCAGATTGAACCCACTACCGGGGATAGCGATGATAATCACGGTAAAGATAAAGGCGGTAAGGTTCCAGCCTTCATCAGACTTGGTGTTCATGTGCAGGAAACAAACCAGATGCACCAGAATCTGTACTACGGCGGTGATCAGGATAGTGCCCAGAATCACCGGCTTAGACGCAGACCCGCTCATCACCATCCAGAACGGGATCACCGTCAGGATGATCGACAGGATAAAACCTGTCATGTAGGTTTTTACGCTGCCGTGGGAAGCGCCATGATCGTTAGTATGACTCATTACATCGCCCCCATCAGATAGACAACAGAGAACACGCAAATCCACACCACGTCCGAGGAAGTGCCAGAACAGGCTCAGGCACATGATACGGGTACGGTTTGTGCTGGTCAGGCCGCGACGGGATACCTCGGAACATCAGTACCGCCATCCAGATCAGGCCAGACGTTACGTGCAGACCGTGGGTGCCGACCAGCGCAAAGAACGCTGACAGGAAGCCGCTACGATCCGGACCCATACCTTCGACGATCAGGTGGTGGAACTCGTAGAGTTCCATCCCGATAAAGCCTGCACCAAACAACGGGTCAACGCCAGCCGGAGACAACCGGCTTTTGTTGTTTTGTACATGGCGATAGCCGCCATGCCGTAGGTGATGGAGCTGAACAACAGCAGCGCGGTTTCGACCAGAACGAACGGCAGTTCAAAGATATCCTTGCCGGTCGGACCGCCCGCTGTGCCGTTCACCAGAACGGCATAGGTCGCGAACAGACAGCAGAACAGAATGCAGTCGCTCATCAGGTAGATCCAGAAACCGAAGACTTTATTCGGTCCTGCATCATGATGCCCATGTTCGTGCGCGTGGGCGTGCGCGTTGGTCAGAGTATCAGTTGCCATTTTCAGCCCTGCTTTAGTGATCTCATCGAAATGCTGGTTTTCCAGTTTCTCGATTTCTGCAACCGGTACGTAGTAATCCACGTCCTCGTCGAAGCTTTTCACAATCCAGCTAATTACGATGCCAGCAAAGCCGACAATCGCCATCCACCAGATGTGCCAGATCATGGCGAAACCAAACACCGTGGCAAAGGCCGCGATAACAATACCGGCACCGCTGTTTTTCGGCATATGAATTTCTTCATAGTGCGCCGGCTGTTTGTACGCTTCACCTTTCTCTTTCATTTCCCAGAATGCGTCACGCTCGTGAATGTGCGGAACATGGGCAAAGTTGTAGAACGGTGGTGGAGAGGAGGTTGCCCACTCCAGCGTACGGCCACCCCACGGGTCACCGGTCAGGTCACGGTTCTGATCGCGGTCGCGAACGGAAACGTAGATCTGAATCAGCAGGCACAGGATGCCGATGGCGATCAGCGCTGCACCACATGCGGCAACGATCAGCATGCTATGGAACTGCGGATCGATCTGCTGGCTCAGACGACGGGTCATGCCCATAAAGCCCAGCACGTAAAGCGGCATAAAGGCCACGAAGAAGCCGATGATCCAGAACCAGAATGCGCGTTTACCCCCGAGGTTTCGTTCAGGGTGTAACCGAAGGCTTTCGGCCACCAGTACGTCAGACCTGCGAAGCAACCGAACACCACGCCGCCGATGATTACGTTATGGAAGTGCGCAATCAGGAACAGGCTGTTGTGAAGTACGAAGTCTGCGCCCGGAACGGCCAGTAGCACACCGGTCATCCCACCTACGGAGAAGGTGACGATAAAGCCGATGGTCCACAGCATGGCAGAGTGGAACACAATGCGGCCCCCGTACATGGTGAACAGCCAGTTGAAAATCTTCACCCCGGTCGGGATGGCGATAATCATCGTGGTGATACCGAAGAAGGCGTTAACGTTCGCACCGGCACCCATGGTGAAGAAGTGGTGCAGCCAAACGATAAACGACAGGACGGTAATACACACGGTCGCCCACACCAGCGAGGTGTAGCCAAACAGGCGTTTACGCGAGAAGGTGGCGGTAATTTCGGAGAACACCCCGAACACCGGCAGCACCAGAATGTAGACTTCCGGATGGCCCAAATCAGGTTGATGTACATCATCATGTTGCCACCCATATCGTTGGTAAAGAAATGGGTGCCCAGATAGCGATCCAGGTTAGCAGCGCGATGGTAACGGTCAGAATCGGGAAGGAGGCGATGATCAGCACGTTAGCGCACAGAGACGCCCGGTGAAGACCGGCATTTTGAACATCGTCATGCCCGGCGCACGCATCTTCAGAATGGTCACGAAGAAGTTAATACCGGTTAACGTCGTACCGACACCGGATAGCTGGAGGCTCCAGATCCAGTAATCAACCCCGACGCCGGACTGTATTCAATTCCCGATAGTGGCGGATAAGCCAGCCAACCGGTCTGCGCGAATTCACCCACGCCCAGAGAGATGTTAACCCGGATAACGCCGACAACCGTGAACCAGAAGCTCAGGTTGTTCAGGAACGGGAACGCAACGTCGCGCGCACCGATCTGCAGCGGAACCACGAGGTTCATCAGACCGATAACGAATGGCATTGCCACGAAGAAGATCATGATCACGCCGTGAGCGGTGAAGATCTGATCATAGTGATGGGGAGGCAGGAAGCCTGCTTCGCCCGCCGAAGCCAGCGCTTGCTGACTACGCATCATCACAGCATCAGCAAAGCCACGCAGCAGCATAACAACCGCGACGAGGACATACATAATGCCAAGGCGTTTATGGTCAACCGAGGTCAACCACTCTTTCCACAGCCAGGACCACTTACCGAAGTAAGAGATCAAGCCGACTACCGCCAGACCACCGACGATAATCGCAGCGATCGTAACCATGATAATGGGTTCATGGTACGGCACTGCATCCAGTGTAAGTTTTCCGAACATCGTTTTCTTCCTCGGCCCCTTAGTGAGAGCTTTCCGCGTGGCTCATGTCCATGCCTTCCATCCTTCGTGCTCGCTATGCTCGCCCGCAGGTTGGGTCATGTCCATGCTCTTGCCGTGGCCCATAAATTTGTTGATAACGTCTTTAAACAAATCGGGTTTCACGCTGGAGAAGTATTCAACCTTGTTGTATTCGCTTGGCGCAGCAATCTTCTCGTATGCCGCCATATCAGCGATGGCGTTCGAAGATTGTTTTGCTGTGGCGACCCACTGGTCGAATGCGGCGCGGTCCGGCGTAGCAATGGCTTTAAACTTCATACCGGAGAAGCTCGGGCCGCTATAGCTGGCGGAGATGCCATCATAGGTACCGGCTTCGTTGGCGATGAGATGCAATTTGGTTTGCATACCGGCCATCGCATAAATCTGGCTGCCCAGACGCGGGATAAAGAACGAGTTCATCACGGAGTTGGAGGTCACTTTGAATTCCACTGGCGTGTTCGCCGGGAAGGCGATCTCGTTTACGGTGGCAATGCCCTGTTCCGGGTAGATGAAGAACCATTTCCAGTCCATCGCGACCACTTCAATCGTAATTGGGTGTTCGTCATGTACCAGTGGTTTGCTCGGCTCGAGCGAGTGGGTGGTTTTCCAGTCAATACGGCAAGGAACAGGATGATCAGAATCGGCACCGTCCAGACCACAGCTTCCACTTTATTGGAGTGTGACCAGTTAGGGCTATACTTCGCATCTTTATTGCTCGCACGGTACTTCCAGAAACCAACGGCCATCAAGATGGCGGGAATAACGACAATCAACATCAGGCCAAAAGCCGTCAGTATCAGCGAACGTTGCTCCAGTCCAATCTGTCCTTTGGGGTCAAGAAGTGCAGAATCGCAACCACTGAGTAAAACAGTGCCGGCGATTAATGACAACCATCCCAAACTTTTATTGTATTTCCTGGAGTCTCATTTAACGACCTCAATTCCACGGGATCTGGTGGCGCTTAAAGTGTGCGGGCATTTTACGGAAAGGTTACGTTACTGTAAACATGATTGGCATTGTGTCAGTAAGGTGTTACTGGGTTCTGCCGTTTATGTCACACGGAATGCAACAATCTGTAAAATCGGGCATTCGCACAGCCAGAGATTGAGATTATAACGAAAATATTACATTACAATCAGCGTTGAGGGTAAATTGGTATAACCAATCAATCAAATAAACATTTAATTAACATTTATCCAGCAATTACTGCACATTATTGGAACCAATGTGAAACGCGATAATTAATTACAGTGCTGAATCGTTAAAGAATAGACTTTGAATTTAAAGGGCACAAAATAATTAAGAAAATTTCATTTTGAAACACGAATGTCTAATTATGATGGTGCTCATTTATTGTCCATAATAATAACGGTTGTGAATTGTTTTGCGTTGTTTTTATCCTTGGTGCTGATTTTTTAAAACAAAACAGTGCGAGGGGGGGTTTTATTGTTGGTTTGAAAATATATCGAGCACTATTTAACCATTTTTGTTTTTTTAGCCGCTGGTGCGTAAAAAAGGCGCCTACAGGCGCCTCGTCATAGCAACTCTGTTCTGCGTAGCGCCAGCAAATCCAGAACACCGCCGAAAAGAATGCCTGCAATAGCCAGCAACGCGCCCCATTCCAGTAAACGCACGCCAAACGCCCACTCCGCCAGACCGGTGGCGTTGACAATCAGCACCACCAACCAGCCTCCCAGCAACAGGCAACCCACACTTAATATGCGCAATGCCAGTTGATAGGCCGCTGCGTATTCAGTACGCCGCATAAAGCTTTCGGTGCGCTGTGTAAACTCCAGCGTTTTCTTGCACATTACCAGCAGTATCAGGCCGGGCACGGCGGCAACAATAGAGAACAGGTAGAACGTCGACCAGTTATACGTCTCCACAAACCAGCCGGCGAGAGGGCCAACATATACCCGACCGACAGCGGAGAGCGCCGAAAGCAGGGCGAACTGGGTTGCAGAGAAAGACTTGTTGCAGAGCGACATTAGCAACGCGACGAAGGCTGCTGTCCCCATGCCGCCACACAGGTTCTCGAAAAACACGGCGGCGCCCATGGTGATAATGTCTTTCGCTGTTACCGACAGCAGCCAGTAACCAGCATTGGAGATGGCTTGCAGTACACCAAATATCAGCAGCGCGCGAAACAGCGACAGTCGCTGCATTAATACGCCACCGAAGAGAGCGCCGACGATGGTGGCGGCAAGCCCCATACGTTTTGTTCACCACGCCAACTTCGCCCGCATCGGAACCCGACGCCGCGAATCAAAAAACGTGGTGGTCAGGCTCATGGCAAAGGCATCGCCCAGCTTATAAAGGACGATCAATAGCAGGATCAGCCGTGCATTATTACGCCCAAAGAAATCACGCAGCGGTTCGACTACCGCGCGCTCCAGCGTTTTCGGCACCGGGATCACATCTGTTGGCTCCGGCGCCAGCAGCGTGGAAATAATGCAGGGGATGAGCAGCGCCGCCATAAGCCAGTACATACCCTGCCAGCCCAGCCAGCGATCCGCCAGCCACAGCGCCAGACCGCCGGAAACCAGCATCCCGAGACGATAACCCAGCACGCTTATCGCTGCGCCAGCGCCGCGCTCTTCAAAGGGCAAAACATCGGTTTTCCGAGGCGTCGAACACGATATCCTGCGATGCGGAGCAGAAGGCGATAACCACTGCCAGCGCCGCCATCCAGCGCAGGTGGTTAGCCGGATCGAGAAAACCCATACCGGCAATAGCGACCAGTAACAGAAGCTGGGTCAGCAGTAACCAACCGCGACGCCGCCCCAATACAGGCGGGGTATAGCGGTCCATCAGCGGTGACCACAGAAATTTAAACACGTAAGCCCCGGCCGACGAGGGAGAAGAATCCGATGGTTTTTAGATCGATATTCTCAACGGTCATCCACGCACACCGGAGCGTGCCGCTGGTCAACGCGAGTGGCAAACCGGAAGCAAAACCGAGTATCAGCAAGATGGCTGATCTGGGTTGTGTGAATATACGTAAGTAGTGACTGGACATGAGTGAAAAACTGGCCCGGCAGAACCGGGCCAGAAACGGATTAACGAGCGTTTTGCTTGATGAATTCGTGAATGCTGGTGTCCTGAGACATATCGGCAATGGTGTCGGTCAGCACGCTGTTAACCGCATTGGCAATTTTGGTGTTGGTGGCATCAAAAGCGCCTTCAACATTGTAGCTTGCGCGGTAGTTTTTGGTCATCTTGTTGCCATTTGCTGCGGTAGCGATGATGGCGATATCCGCTTTGGTGGCGATGCTGTAACGCACGTTGCCCTCGGGAAACGTCGGCATACAGTTGGTTAACGATGATTTGCAGGTTAACCGCGCCGTTCGGCCCAATCATATAACCGCGCGCGGTCATCTGTTTCTCCAGCACTTCCTGCAGCAGGAAACGCAGATCGCGGGACGCCGTTAAGGTCACCAGTTGGTTGTCGCGGGTCACTTTGGCTAGGGCCTGATCCGGCGTTGATCCGCGCCGTTAATGCTGACGGTAACGCCCATCAGGCTCGGATCCTGCTGAGGCAGGGAGATTTTCGGAGAAACGTCAATAGTGGATGGCGGGGTAGCGCAACCTGCCAGCATAAATAATGCGACCAACGGGAAGAGAAGTTTTTTTAACATGTTCATGCTCTCAAGGGATCGTAAGCTTTTATGGAGAAAATTCTCGCCATCATAACATCGCCGCCGTCAAGGGAAGTCCTCAACGCATGTAAATTCATCGTCTTGTCCTTTTTTCGGCGCGAATAACCTCTTTAACCGCAAACCCTCGGGCAAAAGTGATGACGGTTTTAGTAGAGATCATCCGCTTGAACGAGAAAATCAGACGAACGCTAATTTTTGTTGTTTTATTGTTACGAAGACGGTAAAAGCGGCTAACATTTAAAGAGATGGCTGGCATCTCAGCGTTGTCGGAGGTGTATATCATGATGATGCGTGAACAAATTGAAGAAAAGCTAAAAGCTGAATTTGAACCCCCTGTTTCTGGAGGTTGTTGATGAGAGCTATCGTCACAATGTTCCTGCCGGTTCTGAAAGTCATTTCAAAGTGGTGCTGGTAAGCGATCGCTTTACCGGCGAACGTTTTCTCAACCGCCATCGCATGATTTACGGTACGTTGACAGCAGAACTGTCTTCAACGGTGCATGCACTTGCGCTGCATACCTACACCCATAAAGAATGGGAAGGGGTTGCAGGACACCCTCTTCGCCTCGCCGCCCTGTCGCGGAGCCGGAACCCACGCCTAGAAAACCAGGGTTGCAACAGGCTGAACTTTTCCAGTATGTTGCATGCAGATTATGTGAAAACGGCCTACGGGCCGTTTTGTTTTGTCTGAATTTTGAGCGAGAAACGCAATTTTTGAGCGAAATTGCTTCAGAAGTGTGAAAAATGGCGCAGCTTTGCGGCATTCCCGTTCTCGACTCATATCTGTGATGCCGCTATAATGCTGCGTCTTATTTTTCGGAATGTCTCCGGGATGATTCTGACGACAGGGAATGTATATCTGATTTGAGAGAACATTCCGGTTCTGCAAAGCGAAAAGGTTTGCTTCGCAGAGTAGAGTTGACCGAGCACTGTGATTTTTGAGGTAACAAGATGCAAGTTTCAGTTGAAACCACTCCAGGGCCTTGGGCGCCGCGTAACGATTACAATCGCTGCTGACAGCATCGAGACCGCTGTGAAGAGCGAGCTGGTCAACGTAGCGAAGAAAGTTCGCATTGACGGCTTCCGTAAGGGCAAAGTACCGATGACCGTCGTTGCTCAGCGTTATGGCGCATCTGTTCGCCGTGACGTGCTGGGCGACCTGATGAGCCGTAACTTCATCGACGCGATCATCCAGTGAAAAAATCAACCCGGCTGGCGCACCGAACTATGTTCCGGGCGAATACAAACTGGGCGAAGACTTCACTTACTCCGTTGAGTTCCGAAGTGTATCCGGAAGTTGAGCTGAAAGCGCTGGACACCATCGAAGTTGAAAAACCGGTTGTTGAAGTGACCGACGCTGACGTTGACACCATGCTGGAAACCCTGCGTAAACAACAAGCGACCTCGGAAAGATAAAGACGGCGCTGTTGACGCAGAAGATCGCGTTACCGTTGATTTCAGCGGTTCTGTTGACGGTGAAGAGTTCGAAGGCGGCAAAGCCACTGATTTCGTACTGGCTATGGGCCGAGGGCCGTATGATCCCGGGCTTTGAAGACGGTATCAAAGGTCACAAAGCGGGCGAAGAGTTCACCATCGACGTGACCTTCCCGGAAGAATACCATGCTGAAAACCTGAAAGGTAAAGCAGCGAAGTTCGCCATCAACCTGAAGAAAGTTGAAGAGCGCGAACTGCCGGAACTGACCGAAGAGTTCATCAAACGTTTCGGCGTTGAAGATGGTTCTGTTGCAGGTCTGCGCGCTGGAAGTGCGTAAAAACATGGAGCGCGAGCTGAAAGGCGCCGTGCGTAACCGCGTGAAATCTCAGGCTATCGAAGGTCTGGTTCAGGCTAACGAAATCGACGTGCCTGCTGCGCTGATCGACAGCGAAATCGACGTTCTGCGTCGTCAGGCTGCACAGCGTTTCGGCGGCAACGAGAAACAGGCTCTGGAACTGCCGCGCGAGCTGTTCGAAGAGCAGGCTAAACGCCGCGTTGTTGTTGGTCTGCTGCTGGGCGAAGTGATTCGCACCAACGAGCTGAAAGCTGACGAAGCCCGTGTGAAAGGCCTGATCGAAGAGATGGCGTCTGCCTACGAAGATCCGACCGAAGTTATCGAGTTCTACAGCAAAAACAAAGAGCTGATGGACAACATGCGTAACGTCGCGCTGGAAGAACAAGCGGTTGAAGCGGTTCTGGAAAAAGCGAAAGTGACTGAGAAAGCCACTTCCTTTAACGAACTGATGAACCAGCAGGCTTAATCGACTTCTGCGATAGCTAACATAAGCCCGTCACCTGCAGGTGACGGGCTTTTTTATCGCATCGACATTATCAGATCTGTGCTAAAAGAGCGTTTCCAGTGTTAGCGTAACAGCAAAAGATTGTTATGCTTGAAAACAGGCAGTGTCATCCCCACTAAGGGAATAGTGACAGTAAAACTCTGGCTGATATCCGTCCGTGAGCGGTCATAGTCAGACCCGGCTCACTCAAGTACAATCAGTACAGCAGGTTTGTTTATTTTTATATCCGAGGAGACGGAAATGTCATACAGCGGCGAACGAGATAACTTTGCACCCCATATGGCCCCCGTGCCAATGGTTATTGAACAGACCTCACGCGGTGAGCGCTCTTTCGATATCTACTCCCGTCTTCTCAAGGAACGCGTGATTTTCCTGACCGGCCGGGTTGAAGACCATATGGCGAACCTGATTGTGGCGCAAATGCTGTTTCTGGAAGCGGAAAACCCGGAAAAAGACATTTACCTGTACATTAACTCACCGGGCGGGGTGATCACCGCCGGGATGTCTATTTACGACACCATGCAGTTTATTAAGCCGGACGTCAGCACCATTTGTATGGGGCAGGCCGCGTCAATGGGCGCATTCCTGCTGACGGCTGGCGCAAAAGGCAAGCGTTTCTGCCTGCCGGAACTCACGCGTCATGATTCACCAACCGCTGGGCGGCTATCAGGGCAGGCGACGGATATCGAGATCCACGCCCGCGAAATCCTGAAAGTTAAAGGGCGCATGAATGAACTTATGGCGCACCACACGGGTCAATCATTAGAACAAATTGAACGAGATACTGAACGCGACCGCTTCCTTGCTGCGCAGGAGGCCGTGGAATACGGTCTGGTTGATTCAATTTTAACCCATCGTAACTAATGCCCCACGGCTGCATGTGCCGCTATACTATTTAGTACAAGCGGCATAATGCTTGAGTAACGTTTGCGCCTGAATGGCATTTGCGTCATGTGCGGCACAAAGAACAGATAAGAGGTTTTGACTCATGACAGATAAACGCAAAGATGGTTCGGGCAAACTGTTGTATTGCTCTTTTTGCGGCAAAAGCCAGCATGAAGTGCGTAAGCTGATTGCCGGGCCGTCCGTGTATATCTGCGACGAATGTGTTGATCTGTGTAACGACATTATTCGCGAAGAGATTAAAGAAGTTGCGCCGCACCGGGAGCGCAGCGCGCTGCCGACTCCACATGAAATTCGCCACCATCTCGATGATTACGTGATTGGTCAGGAACAGGCGAAAAAAGTGCTGGCGGTGGCGGTGTATAACCACTACAAACGTCTGCGCAATGGTGACACCAGCAATGGTGTGGAACTGGGCAAAAGCAACATTCTGCTGATCGGGCCGACAGGTTCCGGTAAAACGTTGCTGGCGGAGACGCTGGCGCGCGCCTGCTGGATGTTCCGTTTACGATGGCCGACGCCACCACACTGACCGAAGCGGGCTATGTGGGCGAAGACGTCGAAAACATTATTCAGAAGCTGCTGCAGAAGTGCGATTACGACGTACAGAAAGCCCAGCGCGGGATTGTCTACATTGATGAGATCGACAAAATTTCCCGTAAATCGGATAACCCGTCGATCACCCGTGATGTTTCCGGCGAAGGCGTACAGCAAGCGTTGCTGAAACTGATTGAAGGCACCGTGGCTGCCGTTCCGCCGCAGAGGCGCAAACACCCGCAGCAGGAGTTCTTGCAGGTTGATACCTCTAAAATCCTGTTTATTTGCGGTGGTGCATTTGCTGGCCTCGATAAAGTGATTTCTCACCGTGTTGAAACCGGCTCCGGCATTGGTTTTGGCGCGACGGTGAAGGCCAAATCAGAAAAAAGCCAACGAAGGCGAACTGCTGTCGCAGGTTGAGCCGGAAGATCTGATCAAATTTGGTCTGATTCCGGAGTTTATTGGCCGTTTGCCGGTAGTGGCAACGCTGAATGAGCTGAGCGAAGAAGCGCTGATCCAGATCCTGAAAGAGCCGAAAAACGCCCTGACCAAACAGTATCAGGCGTTGTTCAATCTGGAAGGCGTGGATCTGGAGTTCCGTGACGAAGCGCTGGATGCCATCGCTAAAAAAGCCATGGTGC
Source organism: Enterobacter sp. EA-1 (assembly GCA_002886105.1). Classification (GTDB taxonomy): domain Bacteria; phylum Pseudomonadota; class Gammaproteobacteria; order Enterobacterales; family Enterobacteriaceae. The sequence goes on along the minus strand of CP025776.1, from coordinate 3,946,111 downwards.
GTAAAACTGGTGCGCGTGGTCTGCGTTCGATTGTTGAAGCCGCGCTGCTCGACACCATGTACGATCTGCCGTCGATGGAAGATGTCGAAAAAGTGGTGATTGATGAGTCGGTGATCGCCGGGCAAACCAAGCCGTTGCTGATTTACGGCAAACCGGAAGCGCAACAAGCATCTGGTGAATAATTCATCAATTCATACAATCAGTTAATCAAATAGGGGGGATTTTATCCCCCCTTTATTTTTCTCCTTATTCCCGCCGTTGAATGTGTGGGAAACATCCCCATATACTGCTTTACATGTTAATGGTGCGTGTTGCACAGTCACGTCACCTGATTACACTGGCGGACTTTAAACTAAGAGAGAGCTCTATGAATCCTGAGCGTTCTGAACGCATTGAAATCCCCGTATTGCCATTGCGCGATGTGGTGGTTTATCCGCACATGGTCATTCCGTTATTTGTGGGACGGGAAAAGTCTATCCGTTGTCTGGAAGCGGCCATGGACCATGATAAAAAATCATGCTGGTTGCGCAGAAGGAAGCGTCAACGGATGAGCCGGGTGTAAACGATCTTTTCACCGTCGGGACCGTGGCGTCTATTTTGCAGATGTTGAAACTGCCTGATGGCACTGTAAAAGTGTTGGTCGAAGGGCTGCAGCGCGCGCGCGCATCACGACACTTGCTGATGACGGCGAGCACTTCTCAGCGAAAGCAGAATACCGGAATCCCCCCGCCATTGACGAGCGTGAACAGGAAGTTCTGGTACGCACAGCCATCAGCCAGTTTGAAGGCTACATCAAGCTGAACAAAAAGATCCCCCCGGAAGTGCTGACGTCGCTGAACAGTATCGACGATCCGGCCCGCCCGGCGGATACCATCGCTGCGCATATGCCGCTGAAGCTGGCGGATAAGCAGTCCGTACTGGAGATGTCCGACGTGAATGAGCGTCTGGAATATCTGATGGCGATGATGGAGTCGGAAATCGATCTTCTGCAGGTTGAGAAACGTATTCGCAACCGCGTGAAAAAAGCAGATGGAAAAAATCCCAGCGCGAGTACTACCTGAATGAGCAAATGAAAGCCATTCAGAAAGAGCTGGGCGAGATGGATGATGCACCGGACGAAAACGAAGCGCTGAAGCGTAAAATCGACGCGGCGAAAATGCCGAAAGAGGCGAAAGAGAAAGCCGAATCCGAACTGCAGAAGCTGAAAATGATGTCGCCGATGTCAGCGGAAGCGACGGTCGTGCGCGGCTATATCGAATGGATGGTGCAGGTACCTGGAATGCCCGCAGCAAGGTCAAAAGACCTGCGTCAGGCGCAAGAGATCCTCGACACTGACCATTACGGCCTTGAGCGCGTGAAAGACCGCATTCTTGAGTACCTTGCGGTACAAAGCCGTATGAACAAACTCAAAGGGCCGATCCTGTGCGGTAGGACCTCCGGGGTAGGTAAAACCTCTCTGGGTCAGTCCATTGCGAAAGCCACAGGGCGTAAATACATCCGAATGGCGCTGGGCGGCGTGCGTGACGAAGCGGAAATCCGCGGTCACCGTCGTACCTACATCGGCTCTATGCCGGGCAAACTGATCCAGAAGATGGCGAAAGTGGGGGTCAAAAACCCGCTGTTCCTGCTCGATGAAATCGACAAGATGTCGTCTGACATGCGTGGCGATCCGGCTTCTGCATTGCTGGAAGTGCTGGATCCGGAGCAGAACGTGGCGTTCAGCGATCACTACCGGAAGTGGACTACGACCTCAGCGATGTGATGTTTGTGGCGACCTCCAACTCCATGAACATTCCGGCGCCACTGCTGGATCGTATGGAAGTGATCCGCCTTTCCGGTTATACCGAAGACGAAAAACTGAACATTGCCAAACGCCATCTGCTGACAAAACAGATTGAGCGTAACGCACTGAAAGAAAGCGAATTGACTGTTGATGACAGCGCAATCGTCGGCATCATTCGTTACTACACCCGTGAAGCGGGTGTGCGTGTAGTCTGGAGCGTGAAATCTCTAAACTGTGTCGTAAGGCGGTTAAACAGTTGCTGCTGGATCCGTCTCTCAAACACATTGAGATTAATGGTGACAACCTGCATGACTATCTGGGCGTTCAGCGCTTCGATTATGGTCGCGCTGATGACGAAAACCGCGTGGGTCAGGTCACCGGTCTGGCGTGGACGGAAGTGGGCGGCGATCTGCTGACCATCGAAACCGCGTGTGTACCGGGTAAAGGCAAACTGACTTATACCGGCTCGCTGGGCGAAGTGATGCAGGAGTCTATCCAAAGTGGCGCTCACGGTCGTACGTGCGCGTGCGGAGAAACTGGGCATTAACGGTGATTTCTACGAAAAACGTGATATTCACGTTCACGTTCCGGAAGGGGCGACGCCGAAAGATGGCCCGAGCGCGGGTATTGCGATGTGCACAGCGCTGGTTTCCTGCCTGACCGGTAACCCGGTTCGTGCGGATGTGGCGATGACCGGTGAAATTACCCTGCGTGGTCAGGTTCTGCCGATCGGCGGTTTGAAAGAAAAAACTGCTGGCTGCGCACCGTGGCGGCATTAAGACTGTTCTGATTCCTTACGAAAACAAACGTGACCTCGGAAGAGATTCCGGATAACGTCGTGGCTGATTTGGATATTCATCCGGTCAAGCGTATTGAGGAAGTTTTGAGCCTTGCGTTGCAGAATGAACCCTTTGGTATGCAGGTTGCGACGGTAAAATAGTGACCTCGCGCAAAGTGCGTTGATAAAAACAAGGCTGGTGAGTGAATTCGTACTTGCCAGCCTTTTTTGTATAGCTAATTTAGATTGCTGGTTGGGTGTGTCATCAACAACTGGTGTTGTAAGGGCATGAGAGGCCTGATATAACTGCTGCGCGGTCGCGCTGTGAAGGATGCAGGTGCGATATAAATTATAAAGAGAGGAAGAGAAGAGTGAATAAATCTCAACTGATAGACAAGATTGCCGCAGGTGCTGATATCTCTAAAGCTGCGGCTGGACGTGCGTTAGATGCTTTAATTGCTTCCGTGACCGAATCACTGGGAAATCCGGGGACGATGTGGCACTGGTAGGTTTTGGTACTTTCGCGGTTAAAGAGCGTGCTGCCCGTACTGGTCGCAACCCTCAGACCGGTAAAGAAATCACCATCGCCGCAGCGAAAGTTCCGGGGGTTCCGCGCAGGTAAAGCACTGAAAGACGCGGTAAACTGATCGTTTATCCCTTGAGGGATAGCGGTAAATATCAAGGGCGCATCGCGAGATGTGCCTTTTTTTATCCGAATGTACTTTCTGCGAGTTTATCCGCATTGTGGGCTAACAATTGCCTCGTTTTCTTGTCAGAATACGCGTTCACGCGCAGCGGGGCAACTGTGCTGCCTGAGATATAAAGTCACCTACAGCGGAGTGTTGTTACACCATGATGGACAATTTACGCGCGGCGGCGAATCACGTCGTGCTCAAGATCATTCTGGGTTTGATTATCGTGTCATTCATTTTGACTGGCGTGGGTAACTACCTGATTGGCGGTAACAATAATTATGCCGCAGAAGTTAATGGCCGGAGATTGGCCGCGCACAGTTTGAAAACGCCGTGACCGGTGAACGTAACCGTATGGCGCAGCAGCTGGGCGATCAGTTTTCAGAACTGGCCGCTAACGAAAACTACATGAAATCTGTACGCCAGCAGGTACTCAATCGCATGATTGACGAAGCGCTGCTGGACCAGTACGCCAAAAAAGCTAAACCTTGGCATCAGCGATGAGCAGGTGAGAAAAGCCATTTTCTCGGGCTTTCCAGTCCAACGGCAAATTTGATAATGCCCGTTTCAACGCTCTCGTAAACCAAATGGGCATGAGCGCCGATCAATACGCGCAGGCATTGCGTAACCAGTTAACCTCCCAGCAGTTGATCAATGCGGTCGCAGGCACTGACTTTATGCTGAAAGGTGAAACGGATGAGCTGGCGGCGCTGGTCGCTCAGCAGCGCGTTGTGCGCCGTGCGGTGATCGACGTTAATGCACTGGCGGCCAAACAGACTGCCAGCGATCAGGAAATTGCCAGCTATTACGATCAGAACAAGAGCCGTTTTGTTTCACCGGAGCAGTTCCGCGTGAGCTACATCAAGCTGGATGCAGCCGCAATGCAGGAAAACGCTAGCGATGCGGAAATTCAGGCTTACTACGATCAGCATCAGGATCAGTTCACTCAGCCGCAGCGTAATCGTTACAGCATTATCCAGACCAAAACGGAAGATGAAGCTAAAGCCGTACTGGATGAGCTGAATAAAGGCGCTGATTTTGCGACCGTCGCGAAGGCGAAATCCTCTGACATTATCTCTGCCCGTAATGGCGGTGATATGGGGTGGCTGGAAGAGGGCACAACCGGATGAGCTGGAAAAACGCGGGTCTGAAAGAGAAAGGCCAACTGTCTGGCGTGATCAAATCCTCTGTTGGTTTCACGGGTCGCGCGTCTTGACGACATTCAGCCCGCGCAGGTTAAGCCGCTTAACGATGCGCAGCGAACTGGCAGATAAAGTGAAGCAGGAAAAAGCGCTGGATGCACCGGTATGCACTGCAGCAGAAAGTGAGCGAAGCCGCGAGCAACGATAATGAATCCACTGGCCGGCGCAGAGCAGGCAGCAGGTGCTAAAGCAGTGCAGACCGGGTGGTTCGGTCACGATAACCTGCCGGAAGAACTGAACTTTAAACCAGTGAGCGACGCCATTTTCAACGGTGGTCTGGTTGGGCAGAACGGCGCGCCGAGGCAGTAACTCCGATATCATTACTGTTGATGGCGACCGCGCATTCGTGCTGCGTATTACCGACCATAAAGCGGAAGCCATCAAACCGCTGGATGACGTAAAAGCGCAGGTTAGCGAAATCGTGAAGCATACCAAAGCTGAGCAGCAGGCGAAGCTGGATGCGGACAAACTGGTTAGCGACCTGAAAGCGGGTAAAGGTGATGATGCGCTGAAAGCGGCAAATCTGAGCTTTGGCCGGTGTGCAAAAACGCTGGGTCGTGTAGGTCAGGATCCGATCAGCCCGGGGCTGCCTTTAACCTGCCGTTGCCGGCGCAGGACAAACCCTCCTTCGGCACCGCCAGCGATCAGCAGGGTAACGTTGTGATTATCGCGCTGGACGAAGTTAAAGCAGGCAGCATGCCGGATGCGCAGAAGAAAGCGATGGTTCAGGGCATCACGCAGAATAACGCGCAGATCGCTTTTGAAGCGCTGATGAGTAATTTGCGTAAAGAAGCCAAAATCAAACTTGGCAGCATGGCTGAGCAGCAGTAAGCCACAAGGGTTCGAAGAACCTCTCAAAAATTTGCAACGTTTTGCAATCTTCGCTCTCGCGGCCTTTTCCATTTTATGATTTTGCCGTTTGTCCGTTGTTACTCTCTTGGGTATTGTTGTCTTGCTTTTGAAAACAAAGGAGAAAACAGGATGAAACATGGAATCAAAGCACTTTTAATTACCCTTACCGTTGCATGCTCGGCACTGAGTCACAGCGCACTTGCCGCACCTGCGACAGGGGCAAAACCGCCGATGACACAGAGCAAAAGCGATGCATCTTCTTCGCTGCAGGTAAAAGCGCAGGATTCGGCAAAAACAACGGAAGAGGAGGATGGCGCCCGGATCAGCATTAATAGTGCCAGCGCTGAAGAACTGGCAAGAGTGATGAATGGCGTCGGTCTTAAGAAGGCGCAAGCCATTGTCAGCTACCGGGATGAATACGGCCCCTTTAAAACGCTGGAGGATCTTAAACAGGTGCCGAGGAATGGGCGGCGCGCTGGTTGAACGCAACCTGTCACACCTGAAACTGTAAGGTGTTTGCGTAGTCGAAAATCTTTGCCAGAATAAAGAGGTCATACCAGTATGACCTCTGTATCTATAACAATAAACGGTAAAGGTTAACGCGCTATGCAGACTCAAATCAAAGTTCGTGGTTTCCACCTTGATGTGTACCAGCACGTCAATAACGCCCGCTATCTTGAATTCCTCGAAGAAGCGCGCTGGGATGGACTGGAAAACAACGACAGTTTTAAGTGGATGACCGCCAACAACATCGCTTTCGTGGTGGTCAATATCAACATTAATTATCGTCGCCCGGCGGTGCTAGGCGATGTGTTAACTGTGACCAGCCACGTTCAACAGATCAATGGTAAAAAGCGGGGTGTTGAGCCAGTTGTTACGTTAGATCCGGATGGGCAGGTTGTTGCGGATGCGCTGGTGACATTTGTCTGTATCGATCTGAAAACCCAAAAGCGCTGGCGCTGGAAGGCGAACTACGGGAAAAACTGGAAAAGATGATCCGTGAAGGAGACTGAGTAAATCCCACGGCCGTATTGTCAGTTTGCAGACCGGATCTTTCACGTGCATCCGGTCTGCTCATCCCTGTTATTTCAGGCCGGTTTTTTGTTTCATTGCCGCCATTACGCCGGTTTTGTCCGCCGGGGTAGTGTTGCAAGCCGTTTGCGCGCAGGTTACAGGCTGCACAATGGCCGCAGCCATCGCCTTTGATACCGTTATAACAGGTCAGCGTTTCGCTACGCACCAGATCCAGTTTGCCCCAGTAATCGGCCAGCGCCCGGTTTCGGCTTTATTGATCCACATAAGCGGCGTTTCGAAGCGGATATCTTTCGCCAGCCCCGAGGTTTACGGCATGGTTAAGCGCTTTGACAAATTCATCCCGGCAGTCCGGGTAACCTGAAAAGTCCGTTTCACACACGCCAGTGATCACGGCTTCAGCCTGCACCTGATACGCATACACCGCCGCCAGCGTCAGAAACAGAATATTGCGTCCGGCACGAAGGTATTCGGGATACCGGTGGCGTCGGGCTCATAGTCCGGCACAGGAATGCTGTCGCGGGTCAGGCTACTTACCGCCAGTTCATTTAGCAGGGTGACATCCAGCACTTTGTGGGCGCGTGCGCCAAGCGCCTGCGCGCCAGTTCCCGTGCCACGTCGATTTCGGCGCGATGGCGCTGACCATAATCAAAGGTGACACAGTGAACTTCATCATATTGCTGCAACGCCTGAACAAGGCAGGTCGTGGAATCCTGTCCGCCACTAAACACAACAACGGCACGTTTCATAATTCTTCCCGGCAATCACAAATAAAACACTATGGTAGCGCGTGCCGCCGACAGCGACCAGCTTCTTCACCGTGCGGGAGCGGGTAACCAGGGCTTCGGCAAAATCGAACCAGCCGCGGGTATTTAAATGAAGCCCCTCCACACCGGGCGGCGCACTGATACGGTACTGATAATTAAAACAGTGGCGTCAGGATCGCATCGTTCATCAGCGTGTTGAACACATCCTGTAGCGCGAGGTTGCGCTCTCGTTCATCGGCTTGACGTTGTACGGCGTCCAGCGTGGCTTGCAGATGAGCAAAGTGTGGCGCACTCAGCAGGTTTGGCCACAGTTGATCGCAGCGCAACCATTGTTCAAGAGCATATTCTGGCGCTTCGCCAATTAACCGATCGCCCATCATCAGATCGGCCGACGCCAGTTGGGTACACCCATCCCAGTTTTTACCGTCATGGAAAATCAGCGTCAGTTCGCAGCCGAGCGTGGCGAGATAATGCTTCAACTGCTCCTGCCATGGTGTGGAGTTCAACCGGTAAGTGGTAGAGCAGGGTGAGTTTTTTGGGCAGAGGCTCGTTTTGTGGCGGCCAGTCCGGCATTTTCCAGCCGGGTAATAATTCACGGGTGGGATTGATCAGGTTTTCGTCCAGCGGCAGCGTCTGCAACAGCGACGTATCGTGAATAATCTGCACCAAGCGGCGTAAGTGCGCCTGACTCAGCCGCGCGCCCGGTCGTTGAGCAAGGTAACAGAACCCCGAGGGCTGATGCTGTTACTCACGGGTTGTAAATGCCGAAGCTCATCCGGTTCGCCAATTGCAATTTCCACCGGGTGCCGACAACTGGTGCCCAGATCCCGATCGAACAGTTGCGGTGTGATCCAGAACTCGACGGCTTTTAGCAACGGATGGCCCAGATGATAGTGATCGTGGCTCTCCAGCCGCACCAGTTCCTGACTAAAGGTCACCAGTCGAAATGGGCCGGTTCCGATGAGAGGGTACTGCGGATGAGCCAGACAACTGACATAACTGGCAAGACGATGCGCCAGCCAGTAATCCGGTCGGTGCAGGGTAAAGGCCAGACACCAGGGGTGCGTGATATCAATGCTGGCGACGCTGGCGAACAACTTGCGCAGCGCAGGCAGCTCCAGCAACAGCCGTAATCGTTGCTGTAAGTGTCCGGCGGTGACGGCATCGCCATTGTGCCAGTGCAGGGTTGAGTGCAGATGGAAGCGCCGGGACAGACCGTCATTGCTGATATCCCAGTGGTGCGCCAGATCGCCCTGCGGCAGCGTGCTGCGTGAGGTAAAGCGGGTCAATCCACTGAAGATTTGCCCGGCGAGATGTTGTTCCGCGCGGCCCGGAAGAAAACCGGGCTCCAGCGGATCCAGCGGCCGATAGTAAGGAATACGCAACGTGGGCGTTTCGTTTTGCCAGAAGCCGCCGAGGAACGGATTGAGCAAAGTGCGCAGGTCATCGGCATCAAGTTGTGCGAGAGCCAGCGCGTTTTGCTGCTGTCCGGTATTCAGCGCCTGTTCCAGCATTTCGCTACGCAGCGATTCAGGCGACACCCGAAAACGCAGCTCACCCCGTTTACCGCGCCCGGACTGAGATTGCCAGCTTAACCATCCTGCCTGCTGCATTTGCCGCAACAGCGTGCGCATATGACGCTCGCTGCAAAAGCAGCGCGTCGCCAGCTCGGTGACGCTCACGGATTGCGCTTCGCCCTCTGTGGCGTGCCACAGGCGCTGGTACTGATGGAGTCGATTGAGTTGTCGCATAAACCCGGAACAATAATTTTTATCTATTCAGTATTACTTCCGTATATATCAGGCAATACTGGATGGCAACACAACGGCACCCTATTCGGAGAAATATTTATGGCTCGTCTGGCCGCTTTTGACATGGATGGCACCCTGTTAATGCCCGACCATCGTTTAGGCGAACAAACGCTGGCTACGCTCCGTCGCCTGCACGATCGCGAAATTACGCTGGCGTTTGCCACCGGCCGACATGCGCTTGAGATGCAGCGCATCACCCGACGGCGCTGGATGCATTTCTGATTACCGGTAATGGCACCCGCATCCACTCGCGCGAAGGCGAGGTGCTGTACCGGCAGGATCTGGATCCGGAAGTGGCCGATCGGGTGCTGCACAGCACATGGGAGACCTCAGCCACTGTTCATGTTTTTAATGACTCGGGCTGGCTGACGGACCGCGTGTTTCCGGAAATGCTGGAAGCGCATATGCAAAGCGGTTTTACTTACCAACTGGCGGATCTCAAGCGGTTATCGGCTTACGATGTCACCAAAATCTGTTTTGTTGGCGATCATGATGATCTTTGCCGGCTGCATATTCAGCTTAATGAGGCGCTCGGCGAGCGCGCGCATTTATGCTTCTCCGCAGAATATTGCAGAGTATTACCACTGGGTTGCAACAAAGGCGCTGCGCTGGCGGTGCTGAGTTCGTCGCTGGGCTATACGCTGCAGGATTGTATGGCGTTTGGCGATGCGATGAATGATCGGGAAATGCTTGAAAGCGTGGGCTACGGCATGATTATGGGCAACGCCATGCCGCAACTGCGGGCGGCATTGCCTCATTTACCGGTTATCGGGCACTGCCGCGATCAGGCAGTGTCTCACTTTTTGACACACTGGCTGGACACACCACATCTTCCCTTATTCCCCCCGAATGACGACGATATTTCCAGCAAGCCGGGTCACTGTTACCCGGCTTTTTTTTATGCCACTGGACCAGACGGGCGATTTCCGCGCTCCGGGCGTAATATCGCCCATGTTCGTCGCCACCCACTGCGGGTTGTAATAGGTATCGAGGTAGCGGTCGCCGCTGTCGCACAGCAGTGTCACGATAGCGCCGCGACGCCCTTCGGCACGCATCCGCACGGCAAGTTGTAATGCGCCCCACATATTGGTGCCGGTCGATGCGCCGACTTTGCGGCCCAGTTGCGTTTCCAGCCACTGCGCGGTGGCGACGCTGGCGGCGTCCGGTACGCGCAACATTTCATCCACCACATCGGCAATAAATGAAGGCTCCACGCGCGGGCGGCCAATCCCCTCAATTTTACTGCCCACCGGGCTGCGCAAAGTAGCGTCGCGTTGCTGCCAGTAATCAAGGAATACCGAATTTTCCGGATCCACCACCAGCAACTGTGTGTCATAGCCCGGCTACGAATATAGCGGCCAAGGGTGGCCGAGGTGCCGCCTGTCCCCGCGCTCATCACAATATAGTCGGGCTGCGGATACGGCTCGTTTTTCATCTGCCGGAATATGCTGTCAGCGATGTTGTTATTGCCACGCCAGTCGGTGGCGCGTTCGGCATAGGTGAACTGATCCATATAGTGACCATTCAACGTTTTCGCTAGCCGTTCAGATTCGGCGTAAATCTCGCAGGCGCTGTCCACGAAGTGGCAACGGCCGCCATAAAACTCAATCTGTTCAACCTTGCGTTTCGCCGTGCAGTAGGGCATGACCGCGATAAACGGCAAACCCAGCAGGCGGGCGAACCAGCTTCCGAAACGGCGGTGGAACCGGAAGAGGCTTCTATAATCGTTGTGCCTTCTTTGATCCAACCGTTACACAGACCGTACAGAAACAGTGAGCGCGCCAGACGATGCTTCCAGACTGCCGGTAGGATGGGTGCTCTCATCTTTCAGATAGAGATTGATCCCCCGGAAAACCCGGCAGCATCAGACGGATCAGGTGTGTATCCGCGGAGCGCCTGTGCATCGGCGTTGATCTCGTTAATGGCGTATTTAACCCAGCTATTCATGGTGCGTTTCCGTTTGTCATTTTGTGCCCAGTCTAGCGAAAGCAGAAGAAAAAAAGGTTGCCATTTCGCCTTTGATATAGACTCTAAGGAGAATTTTTTTCTCCCGGAGTGGGATATGTTAGATAAAATTGACCGCAAGCTCCTTTCGCTGCTGCAACAGGATTGTTCGCTCTCTTTGCAGGCGCTGGCAGATGCCGTTAATCTGACCACCACGCCCTGCTGGAAACGTCTGAAACGCCTCGAAGACGACGGAATATTGCTCGGTCGTGTGGCGGTGCTGGATGCCGAAAAGCTGGGCTTAAACCTGACCGCCTTTGTGCTGATCAAAACCCAGCATCACAGTAGCGAATGGTATTGTCGCTTTGTCAGCGAAGTGACGCAGATGCCAGAAGTGCTGGGTTTCTGGCGTATGGCGGGGGAGTATGATTACCTGCTGCGGGTGCAGGTCGCGGATATGAAACGCTATGATGACTTCTATAAGAAACTGGTCAACAGCGTGCCGGGGCTGTCAGATGTCACTTCTAGCTTCGCCATGGAACAGATAAAATACACCACGGCTTTGCCCATTGAATAACCCTCCCGGTTGTTAACCGACAGCCGGAAAATCACGTTCAGGATGTAACCGCGTGCGATTATTTGCTCAGTTAGGCTGGTACTTTCGCCGGGAATGGCGACGCTATCTCGGCGCAGTAGCCTTACTTATTATCATTGCTATCCTTCAGCTTATTCCGCCGAAAGTGGTGGGCGTTATTGTGGATGGCGTGACCGAACACCATTACACCACGCAACAGGTGTGGATGTGGGTGGGACTGCTGATCGTTGTTGCGGTGGTCACTTACCTGCTGCGCTATGTCTGGCGCGTCTGGCTGTTTGGCGCGTCTTATCAACTGGCCGTTGAGCTGCGCGAGGATTTTTACCGCCAGTTAAGCCGCCAGCACCCGAATTCTATTTACGCCACCGTACCGGTGACTTGATGGCCCGCGCCACCAACGACGTCGATCGTGTGGTGTTTGCCGCTGGCGAAGGCGTGCTGACGCTGGTGGATTCGCTGGTGATGGGCTGCGTAGTGCTGGTGGTGATGTCGACGCAAATCAGCTGGCAGTTAACGCTGCTGTCGTTATTGCCAATGCCAATTATGGCGCTGGTGATCAAGCGCTACGGCGATCAACTGCATCAGCGCTTTAAACTGGCGCAGGCGGCCTTCTCCGCGCTGAACGATCGCACGCAGGAAAGCATGACCAGCATCCGCATGATCAAGGCGTTTGGTCTGGAAGATCGCCAGTCTGCGCTGTTTGCCAGTGAAGCGGCGGATACCGGCGCGAAAAACATGCGTGTGGCGCGCGTTGACGCCCGTTTCGATCCAACCATTTATATTGCCATTGGTATGGCGAACATGCTGGCCATCGGCGGCGGAAGCTGGATGGTAGTAAATGGCAGCTTAACCCTCGGGCAACTCACCAGTTTTGCCATGTACCTTGGGCTGATGATTTGGCCGATGCTGGCGCTGGCACTGGATGTTTAATATTGTCGAGCGTGGTAGCGCGGCTTATAGCCGTATTCGCGATATGCTGGCGGAAATGCCTGTGGTGAAAGATGGCAGTGAGCCCGTGCCGGAAGGCCGTGGAAACCTGAGTATCGCCATTCGCGAATTCCGTTACCCGCAAACGGAGCAGCCAACGCTGAACAATGTGAGTGCGGTGCTGAACCCGGGGCAGATGCTGGGCATTTGCGGCCCGACAGGCGCGGGGAAAAGTACGTTACTGTCGCTGATTCAACGCCATTTTGATGTGACCGACGGGGATATCCGTTTTCACAATATGCCGCTGACGCAGCTTAAACTGGATGCCCGGCGCAGCCGTCTGGCGGTAGTGAATCAAACACCGTTCCTCTTTTCCGATTCCGTCGCCAGTAATATTGCGCTGGGTAAACCGGGGGCGACGCAGGAAGAGATCGAGCATGTGGCCCGACTGGCCAGCGTGCATGAGGATATTTTGCGTCTGCCGCAGGGTTACGCCACCGAAGTCGGTGAACGCGGCGTTATGCTCTCCGGCGGCCAGAAGCAGCGTATCTCTATTGCCCGCGCGTTGCTGCTTAATGCCGAGATCTTAATTCTCGACGATGCGCTCTCCGCCGTCGACGGTCGCACCGAGCACCAGATTCTGCATAACCTGCGCCAGTGGGGAGAAGGGCGAACGGTGATCATCAGCGCCCATCGTCTGTCGGCGCTGACGGAAGCCAGCGAAATTTTAGTGATGCAACATGGGCATATCGCTCAGCGTGGTCAGCATGATAACTTTCCCGCCAGCCCGGCTGGTATCGTGACATGTACCGCTATCAACAACTGGAAGCTGCGCTGACGGATGCGCCGGAGGAGGCCATCGATGCGTAATTTGGGCAAACAGTGGCCGACCCTGGGAAACGGTTGCTGAAATATGGCTCGCCATGGCGAAAATCCCTGTTGAAAGCGGTGCTAATGCTGTGGGTCGCGGCGGCGGCGGAAGTCTCCTGGCCCAGCGCTGATCAGCTACTTTATCGACAATATGGTAGCGAAGAGCTATCTGCCGTTGGGGCTGGTGGTGGGGATGGCGGCAGTGTATGTCGGCCTGCAACTGCTGGCGGCGCTGTTACATTATTCGCAGTCGCTGTTGTTCAACCAGCGGCGGTCGGCGTAGTGCAACAACTGCGCACCGACGTGATGGACGCCGCGCTGCGTCAGCCGTTAAGTGAGTTTGATGTTCAGCCTGTCGGGCAAATTATCTCCCGCGTGACCAACGATACGGAAGTGATCCGCGATCTGTACGTTACGGTGGTGGCAACGGTGCTACGCAGCGCCGCGCTGATTGGCGCGATGCTGGTGGCGATGTTCAGCTGGACTGGCGCATGGCGCTGGTGGCGATGGCGATCTTCCCGGCGGTACTGATCGTGATGCTGATCTATCAGCGTTACAGCACGCCGATTGTGCGGCGGATGCGCGCGTACCGGCGGATATCAATGACGGTTTTAATGAAATCATTAACGGCATGAGCGTGATCCAGCAGTTCCGCCAGCAGGCGCGATTTGGTGAGCAACTGGGCGACGCCAGCCGTTCACATTATCTCGCGCGTATGCAAACCCTGCGGCTGGATGGCTTTTGCTGCGGCCGCTGTTGAGCCTTTTCTCTGCGCTGGTGCTGTGCGGCTTGCTAATGCTGTTCGGTTTCTCTTCTCCGGGTACGGTTGAAGTCGGGGTGTTGTATGCCTTTATCAGTTACCTTGGTCGTCTGAATGAACCCTTGATCGAACTGACTACCCAACAGTCGATGTTGCAGCAGGCGGTGGTCGCTGGTGAGCGCGTATTTGAGCTGATGGACCGGCCACGCCAGTCTTACGGTGATGATGATACGCCACTGCACAGCGGCGCCATCGACATTGAAAATGTCTCTTTGCCTACCGCGAAGATCAGCAGGTGTTACAGGACATCTCCTGCACGTTGAACCGCGCAGCTTTGTTGCGCTGGTGGGACATACCGGCAGCGGAAAGAGCACGCTCGCCAGCCTGCTGATGGGGTACTACCCGTTAACGCAAGGGGAAATCCGTCTCGATGGTCGCCCGCTTTCTGCGCTGAGCCATGATGCGCTGCGTAAAGGTATCGCGATGGTGCAGCAGGATCCGGTGGTGATGGCCGACAGCTTTTTCGCCAACGTGACGCTGGGGCGCGACATCAGCGAAGCGCAGGTCTGGCATGCGCTGGAAGTGGTGCAACTGGCGGAGCTGGCGCGGGGTATGAGCGAGGCATTTATACGCGGCTGGGTGAGCAGGGCAATAATCTCTCCGTTGGGCAGAAACAGTTGCTGGCGCTGGCGCGTGTGCTGGTGGATACGCCGCAGATCCTGATCCTCGGATGAGGCGACAGCCAATATCGACTCCGGGACTGAACAGGCGATCCAACAGGCGCTGGCCGCAGTTCGGGAACAGACAACGTTAGTGGTGATAGCCCACAGATTGTCGACGATTGTCGAGGCTGAAACCATTTTGGTGCTCCATCGCGGGCAGGCTGTTGAGCGCGGTACGCATCAACAATTGCTTGCGGCAAAAGGACGCTACTGGCAGATGTATCAATTGCAACTGGCGGGCGAAGAGCTGGCGGCCAGCGCGAGAAGAGTCGCTTATCGCGTAATGCACCAAAATTAAGCACGCTACTGAGACTCTTCTCTGTTGGTGCAAAAGTAACGCACCATGCACTATCATGGTGCGTTTTTCTTGCCGTGAACATTCCGAACCGTCACCTGCGTTTTGTCTTTTCGCCTTTTCCCTGTCCGCACGCACTAACAAACTGAAATCCTCCCTGTTTTCATTCTTGGCACACCGCTTGCAGTATCCCTTATGTATTAGCTGCGGCCATTATCGAATTTCGACTGGAGGGGGATCTATGAAGCTGGTTACCGTGGTGATTATTCAAACTCGAAGACGTTCGTGAAGCACTGTCTTCTATTGGTATTCAAGGGCTGACCGTAACAGAAGTAAAAGGTTTCGGACGTCAGAAGGGTCATGCCGAGTTGTACCGCGGTGCGGAATATAGCGTCAATTTCCTGCCGAAAGTGAAAATTGATGTGGCGATTGCTGATGATCAGCTTGATGAAGTGATCGATGTCATCAGCAAAGCGGCCTACACCGGAAAGATTGGCGACGGCAAAATTTTCGTTGCCGAGCTGCAACGCGTCATTCGTATTCGTACCGGCGAAGCCGACGAAGCGGCACTGTAATACCGGCACACAGTGATAGGGATGGAAAAATGAAGAACACAACATTAAAAACAACGCTCGCTTCCCGGCACTCCTGCCGGGTCTGGCAATGGCGGCTCCCGCTGTTGCAGACAAAGCGGACAACGGCTTTATGATGATCTGCACCGCGCTGGTGCTGTTCATGTCGATTCCGGGCATTGCGCTGTTTTACGGCGGTCTGATCCGTGGCAAGAACGTCCTCTCCATGCTGACGCAGGTTACCGTGACATTCGCACTGGTGTGCGTTCTGTGGGTGGTTTACGGCTACTCGCTGGCGTTCGGCACCGGCAACGGTTTCTTCGGCAGCTTTGACTGGGTGATGCTGAAAAATATTGAGCTGACCGCTGTAATGGGCTCCATTTATCAGTACATCCATGTTGCGTTCCAGGCTCTTTCGCCTGTATCACCGTCGGCCTGATTGTCGGTGCGCTGGCGGAGCGTATTCGCTTCTCCGCAGTGCTGATTTTCGTGGTGGTATGGCTGACGCTCTCCTATGTGCCGATTGCGCACATGGTATGGGGTGGCGGTTTGCTGGCGACAGATGGCGCACTGGACTTCGCTGGCGGTACCGTTGTACATATCAACGCCGCTATCGCCGGGCTGGTCGGTGCCTACCTGATTGGCAAACGTGGGCTTTGGCAAAGAAGCGTTTAAACCGCACAACCTGCCGATGGTCTTCACTGGTACTGCAATCCTGTATGGGCTGGTTTGGTTTCAACGCCGGTTCTGCCGCTGCGGCGAACGAAATCGCGGGCACGGCGTTTGTTAACACTGTGGTCGCGACCGCAGCCGCTATCTGGCATGGGTCTTCGGTGAGTGGGCAATGCGCGGTAAACCGTCTCTGCTGGGTGCATGTTCAGGCGCTATTGCCGGTCTCGTTGGCGTAACCCCGGCTTGTGGCTACATTGGTGTCGGTGGCGCTGATCCTCGGTCTGATTGCCGGTCTGGCGGGTCTGTGGGGCGTGACTGCACTGGAAACGTATGCTGCGTGTCGATGATCCGTGTGACGTGTTTGGTGTCCACGGCGTGCGGCATCGTCGGTTGTATCCTGACCGGTATCTTCGCCTCCACGTCACTGGGCGGCGTAGGCTACGCCCAGTGAGGGCGTAACCATGGGCCACCAGTGCTGGTGCAGTTAGAAAGTATCGCTATCACTATCGTGTGGTCCGGTGTTGTGGCCTTTATCGGCTACAAACTGGCCGACATGACAGTGGGTCTGCGTGTACCGGAAGATCAAGAGCGTGAAGGTCTGGATGTGAACAGCCATGGCGAAAACGCCTACAACGCCTGATTGAGTTACGTTATCTCCTGAGGCATAAAAAAAGCCTCCCAATGGGAGGCTTTTTCCTTGTTGCGGGCAGTTAACCGCGATTACGCATCACGCCTTCCTGTACGGTGGAGGCGATCAGCACGCCATCCTGAGTGTAAAACTCGCCGCGGACAAAGCCGCGCGCGCTGGAAGCCGAAGTACTTTCCACACTGTAGAGCAACCACTCGTTGATATTAAACGGACGGTGGAACCACATAGAGTGATCGATGGTGGCGACCTGCATACCGCGCTCAAGAAAACCCACGCCGTGAGGTTGTAGGGCAACCGGCAGGAAGTTGAAGTCAGACGCGTAACCCAGCAGGTACTGATGGACGCGGAAATCTTCCGGCACGGGGCCATTGGCACGCACCCACACCTGACGCTCAGGCCCGGCAACATGGCCTTTCAGCGGGTTATGAAACTCAACCGGGCGGATCTCCAGCGGTTTGTCGCTGATGAATTTTTCTTTGACCATCGGCGGCAACAGATGGGAGAGATCGCGGGCGATATCGGTTTCGGACTTCAGTGAGTCCGGCGGTGGCGCTGAAGGCATGGTTTTCTGGTGCTCATACCCTTGCTCAGGCGCCTGAAACGAGGCGGTCATATAGAAAATCGGCTTGCCGTTCTGCACTGCCGCCACCCGACGGGCGCTGAAACTGTTGCCATCACGCAGGACTTCCACATCATAGATGATAGGTTTTTGACTATCGCCCGGACGCAGAAAGTAGCTGTGAAAGGAGTGAACCCGGGGCGGTCGGCGGGCACTGTCTCTTTGGCGGCATACAGGGCCTGACCGACCACTTGCCCACCAAATACGGCGCAGGCCTAAATCTTCGCTCTGTCCCCCGAAACAGACCTTCTTCAATTTTTTCCAGATTCAATAATGCCAGCAGATTCGTAAGCGCTTGACTCATAGATTTCCTCAGATAAATAACGGCCGACAAAGCGAATGCTTAATTGATTATAACTGCGGAAATGAAAGTGGTCCGATGGGTGCAATAATCTGAATAGTAGGGGGTTTACAGGAAGAAATCGTGGGTATGTGCCACACTTGTTCTCGTTACGATGGTTTAACCACACATCCGGCAGGCGCTACCCTGCCGGTGCATTGACGATAAGGAGAATTCAATGAAACTCGTGCACATGTTAAGTGGTTTAGCAGTGGCGGTTGCACTGTCCGCCTGCGCCCATAAAGGCGGCGATATTCCAACGCCTGCACCCAACCCGAATGCGCCAGCGGCGACCAATAAAGCCGCCATTGCGCAACCGAACGTTTCCGGTACGATCTGGATCCGCCAGAAAGTGGCGCTGCCGCCGGACGCCGTATTAACCGTCACGGTTTCTGATGCGTCGCTGGCTGACGCACCGTCGAAAGTGATTGCACAAAAAAGCAGTGCGTACCGAAGGTAAACAAGCGCCATTCAGTTTTGTACTGCCGTTTAACCCGGCGGATGTTCAACCCAATGCGCGTATCCTGCTGAGTGCGGCGATCACCATTGACGACAAAATTGTCTTTATTACCGATACCGTTAAGCCGGTTATCAACCGGGGGGAACCAAAGTTGACCTGACGCTGGTGCCGGTACAGCAAACCGCCGTGCCGTTGCAGCAGAGCGGCGGTGCAGCAACGACGGTGCCGTCGACGTCACCCACGCAGGTGAACCCTTCTTCTGCCACACCGGCGCCGACACAGTATTAATCCGCACTTGTGCTCCTCTCCTTCGGGGGAGGAGCCTTCAATAGTTCCAGCGGTAGCGCTGCATATCAATTTGCCCATTCCCCGCGACCACCACCCCGTCTGCCAGTAGTGCCTCGGCGCTGACGTTGTAAATCCGGCCCGGTCAGTGAGATTCGGCCATGACGATTTACCACCCGGTGCCACGGTAGCGTACTGCCTTCCGGTAAGCGTTTGAGTACGCCGCCCACTTGCCTTGCTGCGCGTGGCGAGCCAGCCAGTTTGGCCACATCGCCATAGGTGGTGACGCAGCCCTCCGGAATAGCGGCGACGATTTGCCAGACGCGCTGCGGAAATGAATCCTCTCTTTCCATAATCAGTTCCTGAAGAGTGAATTTGCAGCATAAACAGCCTTGTGGATGCTGTGAAGAGGGGATTGTGCAAGAAACCAGCATCCGTCCGGCCATGGCTTGCCACCCCGGACAGGGATAATGCGCCAGCGCGTTGGTTAACAACGCTCCTCAATGGGGGCTCTGTTGGTTCTCCCGCAACGCTACTCTGTTCACGAGGTCAGGTCCGGAAGGAAGCAGCCGGGGGCAGAAGACGTGTGTGCCGGGATGTAGCTGGCAGGGCCCCCACCATTTGCGCCTCATTTAGCGGCGTCGCGCAAAAATAACCCCGCAGTGACATTGCGCTTTCAACGTTTCCGACATGGCTTCTCCTCATTAATCAAGACCGGAACAACGCTTTCAACCTTAGTGGCGATTTTCGCAAAAATGCACAGGATAAACAGGAAGGGAAATGCGTAACTTTTTAATAGCATTAGCGTTATCAATCTCTACGGCATCTTATGCTGCCAGCCTGCAATCGGGGATTTACGAAGGGCTGCAACTTGCGGTTTCCCCGGCAGGGGGAGATGTCACGGGTTACTATTCTGAAACCCTGCAGGGCAAGGTGTCACCCGTAACTGCTCTTTTGCGCTGGCGGGAAAAGTGAACGCATCGCAGGAAGCGGATATCCGCAGCTGGTCATCAGACGTACTGCCGGGGCATATTGCGGCAACGAAGAACGGCGTCGTGTTGCGCATTCCGCAGGGGGCAAAGTCACGACGGCTGCATCAATGTGATGGTGCCGCTAATTGATGAAGGGCTGGAACTGGAAAGTACGCGGAAGACCCATTGGTTGTCGATGGCGGAAGTCAGCGGTGAGCGGGTCTATTTAAGCAACTCACCGGATGTTGCAACGCGGCGCAAAGCGTGGCTGGTCAAAGGCGACGTGGTCGGCGTGGTGAAAAAACCAGTCTGGCTGGGCGCAGATCGAGTTTGTTAGCGAAAGCGGTAAAACCACCACTGGCTGGGTAGAAAACAGCAAAATCAAACCCTTAACACCGCCCGCAGCATGATCGTCACACCATGCTCCTTTTTACCAGCGTGTGGTGTTGATTCAGTGTCATCCACAGAGGCTTGAGCCGCAGCAGTGCGTGCTCAAGTTCTGCCGAATCCAGCGCGAACGGCATCCGCAAATAACGCTCAAACGCACCGGGCAGGCCAAAGCGCGTGCCCGGACCGAGATGGATGCCAATCCCCTCCGCCCGGGCGGCAAAGAGTGTCGACAGTCTGTCGGGGGAGCTCTACCCAGAACGAGAGCCCGCCATCCGGCGTCTGAAAACGCCAGTTGGGAAAGTGTGCCTGCATCAATGCAGCGCAACGATCGCGACGTGTTTTGAGCATCTCCCGGCGTGCCGGTAAGAAGCTACGCGCGTTCTCCATTAACCACTGCGTTGCCAGTTGTTCCAGCAGCGGCGACCCCAGTTCGAGGGTATCGCGGGTCTGGGCAAGTGTCGCAATAGTGCGTGATGAGGCGCGGATCCAGCCCAAACGCAGCCCTCCCCAGAAACTTTTGCCCGCTGAACCGAGCGTAATGACCGTTCCCTGCGGATCGAACGCCGCCAGCGGAGGCGGAGGCGACGCGTTATACCAGAGGTCGACCATTGTTTCATCCACCACCAGCGTGGTGCGGCTACGTGCGGCA
The DNA here is from genome assembly GCA_002886105.1 of Enterobacter sp. EA-1. Taxonomy (GTDB): domain Bacteria; phylum Pseudomonadota; class Gammaproteobacteria; order Enterobacterales; family Enterobacteriaceae. The sequence continues at coordinate 3,925,474 of CP025776.1, read as the reverse complement.
ATGGCTGCGATCTCTGCACGCGTGGCGCTGTCCATGCAACGCCCGGTAGGGTTATGAAAATCAGGCATCAGGTATGCCAGACGGGGCGCAGTCTGCGCCAGCGTGGCGGCAAAGCCGTCGGTGTCCCAGCCGCTTTGCGGGAGCGATACGCCAACCGGCCTGCAGGATGCCCCTGTATAGCGGCAATAGCCAGCGGGTAGGTTGGATGATCGACCACCACGCGATCGCCCGGCCCGGTAAGCATCCGTAGCACCAGCGCCAGTCCACTGAGCGCGCCATTGACGATCATCACTTCATCCGCATGCGTGGGCAAACCGCGTTCGCTATAGCGTGCGGCAATCACTTCACGCAGCGGCTGCAGGCCGAGCTGGCCGTAGCCCGTTTGCGACAACCACGGCGTCATAGCGGTCAGCGCGTGGGTATAGGCCTCCGGTGGATTTCGGGCCAGCACTGAGCGCGGCGGTGGAGAGATCCAGCGCCATGCCCGCAGTGCTGAGTGTCGGAATGCTGCGATTGTCCGGCAGGATCACGCGGGAACCGCTGCCATGGCGGCTTTCCAGATACCCTTCATCGCGCAGATGTGCCAGCGCACTGGCAATGGTGGTGCGGCTAACATCCAGTGGTTAATGCCAGCTCCCGCTCTCCCGGCAGGCGAGTATCCAGCGCCAGTCTGCCATCGAGGATCAGCAAGCGCAGGGCATCGGCAAGCTGACGCCAGAGCGGTGTGCGTGAGGGGCTTGCTGCCAGCGTCCCAACAGGCGCTGTAGCGATTGACTACCCAATCGGCGGGATGACATATGCAGTCCACTATTTGAAAACTGGACATTAATCATAATGCCATTTCCGGTAAAGATAAAAAGCCAGAACAGCCGGAGAACAATGATGCTACGTCGATTACTGCAACTCTATATTGGTTTAAGTTTGTACGGTCTTTCCACCGCCATGTTCGTGCGCGCGGATTTGGGCGCCGATCCGTGGAACGTGTTTCACCTTGGGGTAGCGAAACTGCTGACGATGGATATCGGCACGGTGATGATCATTACCGGCGCGCTGGTGCTGCTGTTCTGGATCCCGATTCGCCAGCGTCCCGGGCTCGGAACCATCAGCAACGTGATTGTGATTGGTCTGGCGGCGGATGCCGCGCTATCGCTGATGCCAACGCTGGAGACATTGCCCGCTCGCGGTGCTGCTTGTGCTTGCGGTGATCGTAAACGCCCTCGCCACCGGGATGTATATTGGCGCGGGATTTGGCGCAGGGCCGCGCGATGGATTGATGACGGGGATCCACGCCCGCACGGGCTGGTCGGTGCGCAGCGTACGCACGGCTATTGAAGTGTCGGTGCTGCTGATTGGCTGGCTACTGGGCGGGACCGTTGGCGTCGGCACGGTTCTGTACGCGCTGGCGATCGGCCCGCTGATCCAGATTTGTCTGCCGTGGTTTCGCCACACCCCGGGTAAAACCTGCGTCGCCAGCGGAAGTCGTGAGCTGACGGAGGGGTAGCATGTCGCGTTATCCTCCGTCCATACCCTAAATTTTGTAGTCAGCATACGGGTTTACTTTTACAAAAGGGATGGAGGATTCTGGGGCAAGATAAGAATGTTCTTAGTCCCCGTTAAGAGGAACGCGATGTGAAATACCCGCTTGTCGTTGTGATAGCTGCGGCTACTCTTGTTGGCTGTGCAACGCAAAAACCCACCATTCCCTATCAGAATTACCAACGGATCGCCGTGCAGGAAGTGGCGGCCAACAAGTGTGCTGAACTGGGCTATATGGATTTTCAGGTCGCTGCGGCGGCAAAAAACTTTGCCGCCGGATTTGAATAGCTGGACTTACGACCCTGTTGTTTACCGGTCCGTTTTTGCAACGGTCGCCGCCAGCGCGGCAACAAACCCGCCGAGGGCAAAAAGCCAGTGTGATGCCTTTTCCGTGTCCGTTATCCAGCGTAACCAGCAGCAACAGCAGGCTTACCAGCAACAACAGTTAGCGCTACAGCAGCAACAACAAATTAACCAGTCCATGCAGACGCTACAGAGCACGATGCCGAAAACCACCTACTGCAATAAGATTGGCTGGCAGACGGTATGTAATACCTATTAAGCCGGTTTACCTGTCTAAAGGAGCGACGGTGTATGGCAACCCCCGGTGGCTTGAAACAGCACGACTGATCCCGAACCTCTGGCATCGCGATGTCCTGTGCGCGGCAAAAGCCGCAATCAACACCCGTGAAGAATGGCGGAATTTGAATCACTGAAACCTGTCAGCTGTGATGGCTGGCGGGTTTATTTCCACTTTTCGGGGGATATATTTATTCGCTTCGCATTAATCTGTCATTTTATTGAAATATTACCTTCATTTAAATGTCATAAAAATAAGGCAGAATTGTTGTGGGAATTTTTTTAAGTTGTTATAAATTTGGAAATATATTTCTGGATCACTTTCATAAGTTCGTGTATTAATTAGCGTGCTTATTCACACAGAAGGGATAATCATGACCAGTGCCGTATTGAATGTAAAAATTGATGAAGCGCTAAAAGAAAAACTCCGTCATTACGCGGAAGTGAATAGTGAAAATCTCAGCACGGCGACAGAGAAACTGCTGCTGGTGGCATTTCAGGCAGTGGAAGAGGCGGGAGTATCGGAAGAAGATATTGATAATCAGCATACTGAAGAAGAAAGTACCGCTCCGTTAAATCCCAAAGAAATCAAAGCACTACGCAAACTTCTGAAGAAGAAAAAATGACCCAACAACTGCTCCGAAACGGCCAGCAACTATGGCGAAGCCTGCGAGATGTTGCGCTCAGGCTTCGTAAAACAAGTTCACGGACTGGAATATCGGAAGCGATGAGTTCTTTCGCATCGCATCTGACTGGTGTGACGCTGGCGCGAAAATCAAAAAAGAGGGAAGCAGCTTTATTATTTCCATTAAGGGATTCCCTATTCCACGTCAGCAGTAATCTTTTGTCATGAAACCGTCATTGAATTTGCATTCAAAATGTGAGGATGGTTCGACAATAACAATACATAACCATCTCAAAACACATTAAGGATGATGTTTACGGCGGGCCGATTGTGGCTCGTCGCTATTTCTTTGCCGATTTCATCATTGTTTTCCTCCTCTCATGTATTCACCCTGACCGCTCTCACAGGCGCTATCCGGTAAAACGGGTATACTGGCGCAAATTGTTTGCAGCCGGAAGCATCATGAAAACCATCACCCTTTACGATGTCGCGAGTTTAGCGGGGGTCTCTTATCAGACCGTTTCCCGTGTGATCAACGATGCGGAACACGTCTCTGCGAACCCGTGAGAAGGTGCTGGCGGCCATGGCGGAGGCCATTACGTCCCCAATCGCGGCGCACAGCAACTGGCTGGCAAACGCAGCAAAACGCTGGGGTTGCTGACGACCGATTTGGCGCTGCATGCCCCTTCACAAATCGCCTCTGCCGTTAAATCCCGCGCCGGGCAGGCCTCCGCCAGCGTGATTATCTCCATGCTTGAACAGCACGACGCCGCCAGTTGCGTGGCTGCATTGCAAGAGTTGCTGGCGCAGCGCGTGGAAGGGGTGCTGATCAATGTGCCGCTGGATGATGCATTGGCGCAACAGCTGGCGGCGCAGGTGCATCCTACGCCGGTGCTGTTCCTTGATGTGGGGGAGACGGCCGGGGTTAACAGTCTGGTGTTCGATGCCGAGGGCAGGGGGGCGCGTCTTGGCGTGGAGCATCTGCTGGCGCAAGGGCATCGCCGTATTGCGCTGTTGGGCGGGCCGGAAACCTCGGTCTCCGCGCGGGCGCGTTTTACCGGCTGGGTAACCGCGCTGGCAGATGCGGGCCTGACCCCGTGCGCCAGTGCACGGGGCGACTGGAGCGCAGCGTCCGGCTATGAAAAAGCGCATGGTCTGCTCAGCACCGCCACGCAACCCCCGCAGGCCATTCTGGTGGCGAACGATCAGATGGCCCTTGGCGTAATGCGCGCCTGTGCGGAAAAAAGGGATTGCTGTACCCGGGCAGATTTCGGTGGTGGGGTACGATGACACTGCCGACAGCGCACTGGTTTTCTCCGCCGCTAACCACCGTACGACAGGCGTTTAAAGAGGCGGGAGAGCGGAGCGTTGACTGGTTGCTTAACGCTTCTGAGCAGGATGCAGTAAACCAGATCTGCTTACCCGTGACGCTGATTGAACGTCTGTCCACCGCACCGGCGCAAACGCAGGAGGAGATTAGCGGTGAAGTGCTGGCCCGGCGCTTACATGAACTGGCGCAACTGGCGGTACTTTTGGATCGTCGCTAACGCTTTTGTGATCCCATTCGCTTTCGGCGGATCCGTGGCTTTACCTATGGTGAAAAGTGCGTCATTGTGATCTGAATTGTGAGCGCTTCGCAAAATGAGGTTTCTATGTCTGCTTCCGCATTACGTACGTTGATCGCCCGCCGTGATTGGGAAAACCCGGTCATCACCCACTGGCATCGTTTACCGGCCCATGCCCCACTGCGTAGCTGGCGCGATGAACACGCGGCGAGAGACGATATGCCATCGCCCGCGCGCCGTTTGCTCAATGGCGAATGGCGCTTTCGCTTTTCCCCCCGCGCCGGAAGCGGTACCGGAGAGCTGGATAACGGAAGAGAGCGACGATGCGGTTGCTATGCCGGTGCCGTCTAATTGGCAGATGCAGGGGTTTGATACGCCGATTTATACCAACGTGACCTACCCGATTCCGGTTAATCCGCCCTTTGTGCCGCAGCAAAACCCGACAGGTTGTTACTCGCTCACATTTGAGGATGACAGAGCAGGCGCTGGCGCAGGGGCAGACGCGTATCGTGTTTGATGGCGTCAACTCGGCTTTTATCTGTGGTGCAACGGCCAGTGGATCGGTTACTCCCGAGGACAGCCGCTTACCGGCGGAGTTCGATCCTCAGCGATGTGCTGCACGTCGGGCGGAACCGACTGGCGGTAATGGTGCTGCGCTGGTGTGATGGCAGTTATCTGGAAGACCGAGGATATGTGGCGTATGAGCGGTATCTTCCACGATGTTTCGCTCCAGCATAAACCGGCGACGCACATTGCGGATTTCCACCACACCACGGAACTAAACGCAGAGTTTACGCACGGGCTGGTAAAGGTGGATCTCCAGCTTGCAGGTGAATATCGCGCGTGTCACGTCGCCGTTACGCTGTGGCGTGGTGAAGATAAAATCGCCCGGGCGCAGCAAGCGCCCGGCAGCGCCATTGTCGATGAGCGCGGCGCATGGGCGGAGCGCCTGAGTGTGTCGTTGCCCGTCTCCGGCCCACTGCTGTGGAGCGCGGAAACGCCGCACCTTTACCGCCTGACCCTGATGCTGCTTGATGAGCAGGGTCATGTGCTGGAAGCCGAAGCCTGTGATGTGGGTTTTCGCAAAGTGGAAATCAGCAACGGTTTGCTGAAACTTAACGGTAAACCGCTGCTGATCCGTGGGGTTAACCGCCACGAGCACCACCCGGAAAACGGTCAGGCTATCGATGAAGCGACGATGCGCCGCGATATTGAACTGATGAAGCAGCACAACTTCAATGCGGTGCGCTGCTCCCACTATCCAAATCATCCGCTGTGGTACCGCCTGTGTGACGAGTACGGTCTGTACGTGGTGGACGAAGCCAATATTGAAACTCACGGTATGATCCCCGATGAGCCGTTTGTCGGACGATCCACAATGGCTGCCAGCGATGAGCGAGCGCGTTACGCGTATGGTGCAGCGCGACCGTAACCATCCGTCGATCATTATCTGGTCGCTGGGTAATGAATCCGGTCACGGCGCCAGCCATGATGCGCTGTACCGCTGGCTGAAAACCACCGATCCCACCCGCCCGGTGCAGTATGAAGGCGGCGGGGCGAATACCGCCGCGACCGATATCATCTGCCCGATGTATGCCCGCGTCGATGAAGATCAGCCGTTCCCGGCAGTGCCGAAATGGTCAATCAAAAATGGATCGGCCTGCCGGATGAAACACGGCCGCTGATTTTATGCGAGTACGCCCATGCAATGGGCAACAGCTTCGGCGGCTTTGCCAAATACTGGCAGGCGTTTCGCGAAACCCCGCGTTTGCAGGGCGGTTTCGTCTGGGACTGGAGTTGATCAAGCGCTGACAAAAACCGACGCCAACGGACAAGCATTCTGGGCTTACGGCGGTGATTTTGGCGATACGCCGAACGACCGCCAGTTCTGTATGAACGGGTTGGTCTTTCCCGATCGGACGCCACACCCGGCGCTGTACGAGGCGCAGCGCGCGCGCAACAATTTTCCAGTTCCGGCTGCTCAGCACCACGCCGCTGATCATTGACGTGGAGAGCGAGTACCTGTTCCGTCCGACCGATAACGAGTATCTCCGCTGGGCCGTGGTCCGTGATGGTGTGGTGCTGGCGCAGGGCGAGACCACGCTGGAGATCGCCCCGCAAGGTAAACAGCAGATTGCGCTGACCATTCCCGAACTGGAGAGTGCGCCGGGCGAAGTATGGCTGAATGTCGACGTGTACCAGAAAACGGCAACGCGCTGGTCGGGTGCCGATCATCACTGTGCACGGGATCAGTGGCGCTTGCCGTCGCCGCTCTTTATTGCGCCGCGTAAAACGGTCTCTTCCCGCCCAACGCTTGCCGTGGAGTGAAGAAGATTATGTGATTCATCACCGCAACCAGCGCTGGCAGTTCTGCCGCCGTAGTGGTGAGCTGATCCAGTGGTGGCGAGATGAGCAACCCACGCTGCTTACGCCGCTGAGGGATAGTTTTGCCCGCGCGCCGCTGGATAATGACATCGGCATCAGCGAGGTGACGCGTATCGATCCTAACGCACTGGGTTGAGCGCTGGAAAGCGGCGGGTATGTATGATCTGAGTGCTGAATTGCTGGCCTGTGAAGTAGAAGAACACGCTGCGGACATCGTGGTCACGACCACGCACCGCTGAGCTGGGAGCCGGTAAAACCGGGTTTGTCAGCCATAAGCGTTGGCGTATTGATGGTGAAGGGGTTTTACACGGTGAGGTAGACGTACAGGTGGCGACCGATATCCCGCCGCCGGCGCGTATCGGGCTGGTTTGCCAGTTGGCGGAGGTGCAGGCATCGGTTAGCTGGCTGGGGCTGGGGCCGCATGAAAACTACCCTGACCGTAAACTGGCGGCACGCCGGATGGACGCTGCCGCTTGCTGCGTTGCACACGCCGTATATTTTCCCGGGCGAAAATGGTCTGCGCTGTGATACCCGCGAGCTGCGTTACGGCGCGCATCATCTGAACGGGGATTTCCATTTCTCCCTTGGCCGCTACAGCGACAGGCAGTTGCGTGAAACGACGCACCACCATTTGCTGCGCGAAGAGGCGGGCTGCTGGCTGCATCTGGATGCATTCCACATGGGGGTCGGCGGTGATGATTCTGGGCCGAGCGTGTCGCCGGAGTTTATTCTGCGCAGTGAGAGTGCGTTACGCCTTTTGCTGGCGGCAGGACTAAACTTATCGGGCCTGATGCGGCAGGACCCTCCTGCCGCGCAGTCACTTCGGGGGCTGACGCATGAAGTATGTCGATGGTTTTGTGGTCGCGGTTCCGGCGGACCGAAAAGACGCATACCGCCAACTGGCGGCGAAGGCAGCGCCGTTATTTAAGGAGTTTGGCGCCACGCGTATTGTGGAGTGCTGGGCGGAAGATGTGCCTGCCGGGAATATCACTGATTTTCGCATGGCGGTAAAAGCCGAAGACCACGAAGAGGTGGTCTTCAGCTGGATAGAATACCCGTCGAAAGCCGTGCGCGATGCGGCAAACCAGAAAATCATGGCCGATCCCAGAATGCGTGAACTGGGTGAGGAGATGCCATTTGATGGTAAGCGTATGATCTACGGCGGCTTTGTTCCTATTCTGGATGAGTGAGCTGCCCTTCAGGACACTTTGGTGAACAGCGCTTTGCGCTCCATCACCTCGCCATCGGTACGGAATATACCTCCACCCACATAGTGCAGCGTTTGCGGCCATTGGGGTTGGGGGGTTGACCCGCGAAGCAACCACTTCAAAAATAAAAAAAATTATAGTTATCCACCATGGCGTCATCGTAGAGGCGGCATTCAAACTGCCCATAACACTCGCCGATGGACGGTGCGCTGACCTTTTCGCTTTGCTCTGCTGTCAGGCTAAATTCGGCAAACTTGTCGACCTCATCGCCGGTGCAGTTACCGATACGGGCGACGGTGTCGATCATCTGCGCATCCGGAAGGTTTATCACACATTCGCCGCTCTGTCGGATGCGCTCAAAGCTGGCGTTGCCCGCCGAAATCATGCAGCCGACCAGCGACGGCGAGAACTCCAGAATAGTGTGCCAACCTAAGGTCATTATATTGTTTCGCCCCTTGCCAGCGGCTGCTTAAGAGCACCACCGAGGGTTCCAGCCAGTGCCGGACATCATGCAGCGGCCGGGGATTGCTTTTTTCATCATGCTTCCTCCGCGTATTTAACCACTGTTAACAGTAGCAAACTCAGCGGGACAGCAGATTATTTTCCGCCCAGTGGATAAACTCTTCAGTCGGTAGCGCTTTGCTGTACAGCCATCCCTGACCATATTCCACGCCATACTCCGCGAGCCACTGTAACTGGCCTTCGGTTTCCAATCCCCTCGGCGACCATCGCCAGCCTCAACGCTTTCGCCATCTCGATGATATGTGGCGCGACGGTTTTGTACTCCAGCGCATCCACAAAGGACTTGTCGATTTTGATGATATCGACATCCAGATTTTGCAGATAGCTGAGGCTGGAGTAGCCGGTGCCAAAATCATCGATGTAGATGGCGTGTCCCGCACTGGCGTAATCGGTGAATCGCCGGGTTGCTCACGGCCGGGTCAGCAAAGCCGCGTTCGGTCAGTTCAAGCGCCACTTGGGCCGGGGAGAGTTGCCACCGTTCGAGCTGGTGCGCCAGCAGCGCGGGAAGGGCTGGATCCAGCAGATCGGAGGGTTCAAGGTTTATCGAGACATGCTGTTGGGGGTGTTGCTGCAACCAGCGCCCCAGTTGTTAAACACCGTCTCGATAATCAGTTGTGAGCTGTGGCATCAAACCGCTACGGACCGCCAGCGGAACAAAGATATCCGGCGCGAGCAGATTTCCGTCCTGTTGTCGCCAGCGCGCCAGGGCTTCTGCGCCGACGATTCGCCCGCTGCCCGGGCGACAATCGGTTGATAAACCATGCTGATTTCGCGGCTGCGGATGGCGTCCTGCAACTGATATTTGGGCGATTGCAGGCGGCGCAGTATCCGCAGCAACAGCAGCGCAATCAGCATGCTCATCAGTAAACCAAAGGGCAGCCAGATCACCAGCAACCGGTGCCAGTTTTGCGCCAGCGGAGCAAGCGATGCCCGGTGACAATCGCCAGCCCCATATCCGCATCGCGCAGAATGGCATAAGCCGATCCATCGACTTGCATTTTCTTTGGCCCGTCCGGGGTGATTTGCGTCAGTACCTGCGGATCCAGCGTTGAACTGCCCGCAATGATCTGGTGCGTTTTGGTGCTGATCAACGCCACGTTCACTGGCCGGGGAGCCAAAAGAGAGTACGTCAATAAACGACAGCGGGTCGGTCATCACCACATAATGATCGGTGCCGATGGCAATCATATACTGCGACAAACCCACATCGTTATGGCGTAAGCCACGCGCGAAAACCGTCGTCGGTGATTTTTTCCGGTTGCGGAAACGGCGGAACGTGGCTGTCTATCTCCATTGATGAACACTCGGGTTGTAGCCCGTTCATGGAGATGGCTTCCCGCACATAGCGCGGGACCGGGAGATGCGACGCATCGCCAGCAGGTGCGCCGGGGTGCAGCGCGCTCGCCCTTGTAGCTTTCCAGTTGCCGGAGCGCTTCCTTACTCTGATTAACGACGCGCTGGGTGCGCATATCCGCCAGTTCCGAGTAAGTGTCCAGCTCATTCATAAACGTTTCTTCAGCCCTCGGCGGTGTGTGAACCAGATGCTCAGCGCCACAGGCAGAAAAAGGCGAGCACCAGCACGCCTGTAATAAGACTCACTCAATCGTCGGTTCGTCATCACCAAAAAATCCCTCTTTGATACTGATAAACGTAGAGTATCTTTAACTTGCTGATGTTATAACACGGCGCAGTGATTGTTTTCTTTCAGGATCGGATGGATGAAGAAAAAGATTTCGTGACGCAGGATTTGCTAAGCAAAATTTATCAAATCAGCGAACCCGAGGCCCGCGTAAACTCCTCCGGAAAGACAACTGGCGCAGGAGTATGGCGTATCGCGTTTTACCATCCGTCAGGCGGTGGAAAAACTGGCCAGCATCGGCGTTGTCCGCATTGTGCAGGGTTCCGGCATCTGGATTAACGAGCAGGCGCGCAATAACCCGATGGTGTACAGCTCGATCACCGAAAAGCGTTTCGATCAGATCCGTTTTCGCATGATTAGCCTGCATAAAAACGCCCGAGCCGCGATGAACAGCAAATCTTTGGTCTGACTGACGAGAGTTTTATCTGGCAGTTTTGCCGCCTGCGTTTTGTGGATGATGTGGCGGTGCAGATTGAAGTGTCCAGCATGCCGGTACGGGATTTCACCGATCTGAATCAGCAAGTGATTGAGCGCTCGCTACAGCAGTATGTGCTCAGTAAGGGGTATCGCATTTCTCACCTGCTGACCACCTACCGCGCGGTAAGCGTGAGCCGTGAACAGGCGGCGCTGCTGGGGTGTAAAAAAGGCAGCCCGGCGATGCACATCAATAACCGCGGTATTCTTGATGGCGGGCAGGTGTATGAAATCAGCGACATTATTGATATCAACTACACCTGCACGTACGTTATTCCTCACAATCGTGAAAATCTGACGTTCCGCCGGGCGGTGGGTGAAGCTACGGTGTGGATCGCGCCATCGGCGATCCGGCTTTGCGTCCACTCATGCGGGCGATAGCAGCCCGGAAATGCGCGTGCGCGCTCTTCATTAAAGCCCACGCCGATACCTGCTGTTTCCGTGGCATAAACAAAGCCATCTTTCACCACTGGCGCGCCGGGGAAAACGTCGTCGGTGCTGGCAGAGCGGGGGATAAACTCCTGAATTGCCGCATTATGCAGGTGAATATTGAGATGCGTATTCACCGCCACGCCAATCGGCGTCATATCGCCCGGACCATGCCACGCCGGGCGTACGCCGAAGGCCCTGGCAAAGGACGGCCAGCAAGATGCCGGGGTGATACCGCCAATCTGCGAAATATGGCAGCGGATGAAATCGATGCGGCGGTTCACAATCAGATCGTGCCACTCCGCCGGGTTATTAAAGAGCTCCCCCATCGCCAGCGGTGCGCTGCTGTGCTGGCGCACCTGATCCAGCCATGCGCTTTGCGCGGGTGGTAAAATATCTTCAATAAAATAGGGTTGCCGAGGGTTCCAGTTGCTTCGCCAGTTGCACCGCTTGCTGTGGGAACAGACGTTCATGAACATCGTGCAGAATGTGCAGGCGATAACCATATTTTTCGCGCAGCGCTTTAAACATGGCGACGGTATTGGTCATATATTCCTGCTGATCGTAATACGCGCCGGCGGTCGGGTTTTCCGGTGTGTGCATTTTCGCTGGCGTACCGCCGTAAAAACCGAGCTGGCAGCGAATATGGCGATAGCCTTGTGAGATCAGCGTATCCACCGAGGCGAACAACGCTTCCAGCGTGTCGCCGCTGGCATGACTATAAGCAGCGATGGCATCGCGGGATTTTCCCCCAGCAATTGATAGAGTGGCATGCCAGCCAGTTGGCCTTTAATATCCCACAACGCCATATCCACGCCGGAGATGGCATTATTCATAATCGGCCCGTTACGCCAGTAAGCGTTAACGTTCATCATTTGCCACAGGTCTTCAATGTGGTTGGCGTCCCGCCCGATAAGCAATGGTTTCAGGTACTCATCAACCAGCGTTTTGACCGCCAGCGGGCGTTGCTGGAAGGTTGCACAGCCGTGCCCCGTCACGCCTTTATCGGTTGTGACCCGCACCGTTACCAGATTATGGCGGTCGGGACGAGTAATAAAACATTCGATATTTTCAATAAGCGTTGGCGTCACGGGAACTCCTTTATAGCGTGAAATAAGCGACTGAACGCTATTATCTTCGCCCTAATTTTGCAGAAAGGTAAACCATTTTGTGGAATAAATTTTTGGTCTGTTATTGCTGTATTTTTTAATTCAAAAACCGTACCAATTTTGACTATTAAGTGTTTTTGTTGCCTTGTTAATGGTTAATTGTGATGATGTTCATATTTTATTGGTTTGTTTTGCGATTTGGCTTTCTCTACCATTTGTTGCAATGACTAAAACGACAACATTCCGGCAGGAGTTTTTATGGGGACGCAAGAAGCCATCAGCAATATTATTCCTTTCCCGGTCGGCGGCCGAGATAATATCAACAACGTCTGGCACTGCATGACGCGGTTACGCTTTGACTTGATTGACGATGACAAAGTGGACGAAATCAAAAAACTGCACCGGCGTGCTGGGTGCGCAGTTGCAAAGCGACCAGTTCCAGATAGTGATTGGTCCCAAAGTGACCAGTTGGTACGAACAACTGCTCGCCATGTTGGGGAAAGCGCCGGAGCATACGGCAGGGCAGGAAAAGCCCGTAAAAGTCTGGTGTCGATGTTTATGGATACCGTTTCCGGCGTTTTCGGGCCGATTGTGCCCGCCATTGCCGGAGCCGGGATGATCAAAGGTCTGCTTGCCGGGTTGATTGCGCTAAAAGTGGTTTCGGCGAAGAGCGACACGGTGGTGATCATCGATTTGATCGCCAGCGGTGTTTTCTATTTTCTGCCCTTTTCCTCGCCGTATCGGCAGCGAAAATCTTCAAAACCAACGAGTATCTTGCCGCAGCGATTGCCGCTTGCCTGATGTACCCGTCGCTGATTGACGCCGCAAAAGCGCTGGCGACGCATCAGGACGGCGCAGTGAGCGCGTTCTGGCTGCTGAGCGCCGTTCCGGTATCGGTGTTTAACTATTCGGCCAGCGTGATCCCGGTGATCTTCTCCATACTGGCGCTCAGTTATATTCATCGCTGGGTCGATAGCATCATGCCGGATGTGCTGAAAACGGTGTTTACGCCAACCCTGACGCTGTTTCTCGGCGCGCTGGCAGCGCTGGTGGTGATTGGCCCGATTGGCATTTACCGGGCAAAGGGCTGGCGCTGTTTATCGAAGGGTTGTTTAGTGTCTCCGCCAGCTTTGCCGGGCTGATTGTCGGGGCGATCCGCCCGGTGGCGATCCTCACCGGCATGCACCATGCGATGACGCCGATTGCGTTGCAAAACTTTAGCGAACGCGGCTACGACATGCTGATGCCGATGATGTTTATGGCCAATATGGCGATTGCTGGCGCAACGTTTGCTATCTGGCGACTGAGCCAAAAACCGCCGGGGATAAAACGGTTACGCTATCAGCGGCCATCTCTGCTCTGTTGGGGATCACCGAGCCGGCGCTGTTTGGCGTACTGACGCGCTACAAAAGCGTTTATCGCCGCCACTGTCGCCAGTTCGCTCGCTTCTGCGTTTATTGCCTTCTTTGGCGTGCGGCTGTATGGCTATATTTTGTCGAGCATTTTCAGCCTGCCTGCCTACATTGGGCCCTATTTTATCTTTGCCGTTTCCGGGGTGGCGATCGCGCTGGTGCTGTCGTTTATCCTTACCACCCTGCTGGTGGGTAAAGAGACGCAGGCTTAAGTTACCGTCGGTGCGCCAGTCGGCGCACCAGTGCGCTCTCCGGTCATTTGCACCCCCTGCACCATGACAACCAGTATGATCACCGTTCCGGCCATCACCTGATCATTAAACCGCTGATAGCCATAGCGAATAGCCAGATCGCCCAGACCGCCGCCGCCAATGACCCCGGCCATCGAGGTAAAACCAATCAGCATCACCACGGTTAAGGTGATCGCTGCCAGCAGCGTCGGCAAAGCTTCTGGCAATAATGCTTTGCCGATCACATGCCAGATATTGCCGCCCATCGACAGAATGGCTTCTATCCGCCCGTAATCGACTTCATCCAGTGCGCTTTCCGTCAGGCGGGCAAAAGGAAACGCGCCAATGGTCACCGGAACCACCGCCGCGGTGCTGCCAAGCGTGGTGCCAATCAGTAGGCGAGTGAAAGGGATCAACGCAATCAGCAGCACGATAAACGGCAACGACCGACCGATGTTGATCAGCGTGCCCGGATGGCATTTATTTTTTGGCATTGGCGCCGTGCCATTGCTGCGGGAAATAAACAATAATACACCGACCGGCAGACCGATCAGGATGGTGAAAAGTGCCGCCAGCCCAACCATATAGAGGGTTTCCAGCGTACCGTTGACCAGCAATGGCCAGAGATCTTCCCAGTTCATGCGACCACGCATAAGGGCCTCCCGTCGAAACCATGGCGGGCGAGGAAATCCCGCTCGGCACCGGGGGATCATGCAATAACGCCTGACGCAGGCGCGACCGGGGCGACCAGCAGATCGGCGATGCGCCCGCTTTCAACCACTTCGCCGTTTTCCAGCAACGCGGCGTGATCGCAGAGGGTCTTCACCACCTCCAGCTCATGGGTGATCAGCACAATGGTCAGTTTTAACTGTTGGTTGATATCGGCAAGAAGTTGCAACACCGAGGCGGTGGTTTCCGGATCTAACGCGCTGGTGGCTTCGTCGCACAACAGGACATCCGGTCTGGCGGCCAGCGCTCGGGCAATGCCAACGCGCTGCTTCTGACCACCGGAGAGCTGAGAAGGAAAAGCCTGTGCTTTGTCGCTCCAGACCGACGAGGTAAAGCAACTCTTCAACGCGAGCTGGCGCAACACCTTCGGTACGCCAGCGATTTCCAGCGGCACGGCGACATTGTCGGCCACCGTGCGTGCATGCAGTAAATTGAAGTGCTGGAAAATCATGCCGGTACGCAGACGGTGTTCGCGCAGCCCGGCTTTATCCAGTTGCGTAATGTCGCTGCCATTGACAATGATGCGGCCCGTTGTCGGCCGCTCCAGCAGATTCAGACAGCGGATCAGCGTGCTTTTTTCCCGCGCCGCTGCGCCCGAGGATGCCGTAAATCGCCCCTTTCGGCACGCTTAACGACACATCTTTTAACGCCGGTCGGCCTGCTCCGGCGTAGATTTTACCTCAGCCCTTCAATCTCAATCATGATTGCGGCGCAACCGGGATCACCGAGCCGTTGTACTGCTTACGGATAAACTCCGCCACCTGCGGCGAGGTCAGATCTTTCGCCAGCTCCTTAATGCGTGGATCGTTCGCCAGTTGCGGGTTGGTGACCAGAATATTGGCATACGGATTGTGGCTGGCGCTTTCCAGTCCCAGCGCATCTTTCGACGGCGTTAAGCCTGCTTCCAGCGCATAGTTGCCGTTGATCACCGCCAGATCCACATCATCCAGCGAACGCGGGATTTGCGGTGATTCCACTTCGAGGATCTTCAGGTGTTTCGGGTTTTCGGCAATGTCTTTTCGGGGTCGCCAGCGTGGTGGCCGGATCGGTAAATTTCGCCGCCAGTTTAATCAGTCCACTGGCTTTTGCAGCAGGAACAGCGCACGGCTTAAGTTGGTGGCGTTGTTGGGAACGGCGACGGTGGCGTTATCCGGCACGGATTTAAAGTCTTTGTATTTATGCGAATAGATGCCGAGCGGTTCAATATGCACCGTAGCGGCGACAGCAAAGGTTTTACCCAGCGCTTTTTCCTGATCTTTCCAGGTAGGGCACATGCTGGAAATAGTTGGCGTCGACATCGCCGTTTGCCAGCAGCTCATTGGCGTTGGCGCCGCTGGTCAGTTCCACCACTTTCAGATCCAGCTTCGGATCAATCTTTTGATGTAGTTAAGGATTTCGGCATGCGGAACCGGATCGGCGGCGACGCGCAGCGCGTCGGCTTGCGCGGAAGTCCATACCAGTGAAAGAGACAGTGCTACCCCTGCCAGAGTAAAAGCGGCATGTTTCATGATGTGTGTTCCTGTGTTGTTATGGTCAGACGATCAATTGTTCTGTGCGTTCGCGCAGCACATCGCGGTAATAACGTTCTGCAACATCCGGATGGGATCGCAGGCGTCCCTTCAGGTAATTCCACCCCACATCGCGCAACAGTGGATTGTGCGGATCGCTCTCCGGACCGGGGGCTTCCTGCGCCGGACGGGTGGCAGGGAGTGTAAACCGGCACCACGGCGTCCAGTTGCGCGCCGAGGAAGAACGCAATGGAGAGCCGCTGCTGGTTGGCCGGCGGAGAAACGACCCGGTGCACAGTGGCGCGCAAGTAGCCATTGGTCGCCAGTTCCAGCAACTCACCAATATTCACCACAAAGCTGCCGGGCAGCGGCGCGGCATCGATCCAGCGGCACCGGCGCCACTTCGACCTGTAACCCTTTCTGTTGATCCTGCAACAGAAAGCTCAGGAAAACCGGAGTCTTTATGCGCGCCCACACCTTGTGCGCTTTGTGTCTCTTGCTGGCCGGGATAGCGAATCAGCTTGATATGCTCATTGGGTTTGTCGCCGTACAGTGCGTCAAACGCTGTCGCGGGCAGTTGCAGGGCTTCGGCAAAGGCGCGTAATAAACGGGTCGCCATCGTGGTCATGGCGCGTTGCCAGTTGAGCAGCGCCGGTTTTAATGTTGGCAGCGCTTGCGGCCACAGGTTCGGAGCCTTGCAGGCGTCGCCAGCCAGGGGATCATCATCGCTAAGCAATAATGCCGGGCGTTCTGCGCCAATATCGAATTGTTCGCGCCAGTCAGGTTGCCCACGGGTCAGTTCAGACGCGGCACGGTTGTAGCCGCGAAAATGTGGTGAGTGGATCATCGCCACCTGCTGTTTTTGCTCATCAGGGAGGGCGAAGAAGCGTTGGGCTTCGCGCTGGACAGCGTGCTGGAGTGCGTCGTCGACGCCGTGATTAATCAGGTAGAAGAAGCCAATATCGCGCGCGGCGTGGCGCAGGTCGGTAAGAAAAGCGTCGCGTTCAGCGCTGTGATAGCGGGCAAGATCGAGATCGGTAATGTCGTTGCGTTCATTGTGTTCTCCGAAGGCAATAGGTAACGGTTTTCTGTGTGATTTCAGGGTTCGGGGACAACAACAGCGCATTTTTCATTCCTCACATTGGGTGATGTTCACAGCTTGCCTGATGGCAACGCATTCAACCAATAACGTTCTTTTCTAATTTATGACCGGGCAGGATCATGTGCTTTTGCAAAAAACGCATAACGCGGATCGCTTGAAATGCGAAATTAAGTTGGGTAGACTTTTGTTATGTTATAACAAAACAAATGAGCCCATAATGAGACCTGATATCCATCCCCACTACCGGACGGTGGTGTTTCACGACACCAGCGCAAATGAATACTTCAAAGTCGGATCCACCATCAGGACGGATCGTGAGATTGAACTCGACGGGGTCACTTACCCGTATGTCACCATCGATGTGTCATCCGCTTCGCATCCGTATTACACCGGCAAACAGAAAGTGATTGCGAACGAGCAGCGCGGCACGTTTCCAGCAGCGTTATGGCCGTTTTTTCACGGATAAAAGGAGTAAACCATGCAGGTGCTGAACTCGTTGCGGAGCGCAAAACAACGCCACCCTGACTGCCAAATCGTCAAGCGCAAGGGGCGTTTATATGTGATTTGTAAATCCAATCCGCGTTTTAAAGCGGTGCAGGGCAAAAAGAAAAAAACGTTAAGCGCGTAATGACGCCAGAGGGAAACGTTGCTTGCCGTCGGCGGTGAAGTTGTCGGCGGCAAGCCAGCGTTGCAAAGCCCGATCAACGTGTGGCCATTCACTGTCTATAATCGAAAACCAGTCGGTGTCGCGGTTGTGGCCCTTCGTGACCAGCGCACGGCGAAAACGGCCTTCAAACTGAAAACCGAGTCTGAGCGCTGCACGGCGTGACGGCTCATTCAGACTGTGACATTTCCACTCATAGCGGCGATACCCCCGGGGGTATCGAAGGCGTAACGCATCAGTAGCCACTGCGCTTCGGTTGACGCGGGTGTGCGCGACAGCAGCGGAGAGAAATGCACGCTGCCCACTTCCATCACACCGTTTTTCTCATCAATACGCATCAGTGACAGGCTGCCCACCGGCGAATCCGTTCGCTTATCGATAACGGCAAAATGCAGCGGATCGCGCAGTTCGCAGACGCTGGTCACCCACGCGCGGAACGAGGCTTCATCTTTATCCGCTTCACGCAACAGCCACGTCCAGCTGCGTTCATCTTCTGCCTGTTGATGCGCCTGAAACAGGCCGCTGGCATGCCGGGTGGCAAGCGGCTCAAGGCGACAATAACACCCCTCCAGCACAATGCGCTGTGGGAAAGGGCGGGGTTGCCAGTCGGGTAACGCGCTGCCGATGGGTTGTTGATAGTGATTTAACGGACTCATGGTGCCTCCTTTTCGCTGAACAGGCAGCGTAGCGCCGTGCTGGTTCCATAAAAAGAACCATAAGGATATATAGTTTTATGGGGCCACGAAGAGACACGAAATGAATATTCCGGAAGAGGGGTTGTACGCGCTGCTGCATCAGGCTTTGACAGCCCGTGCAGGGAGCAACGCGGCAGCGGGTGTTATATGTGGCACTGCGTGATGCGGTGCTTAGCGGTGCGCTGAAGGCGAATAGCCAGTTGCCGGGGTCGCGGGTATTGGCGCAGGCACTGGCGCTGTCGCGCAATACGGTGAATGCGGCGCTGGAGCAACTGGCGATAGAAGGGTACGTGCTGCGCGACCGGCAGGGAACGCGAATATTAACGCTGGCGAACGGAGACGCCGGGGCCTGAGGAATCTGCCGCCGGTGGCGCCTGGCCCGGCAGTATGCAGGCGTTGCCCGGTGGTATGCAACGGCACTCACCGGCGCTGGCGCTGACGCCGGGCATTCCGGCGGTAAATTACTCCGCTGGCCGTATGGCGGCGCTTGATGGAGCGTGTATGGCGCGGTGAAGGCAGCGCATTACTGAACTATGGGGAGTCGGCGGGGGAGAGTTACGTTTACGTACCGCCATCGCCCGTCACCTCGCTATCTCTCGTGGCATCAATTGCGAAGCGGAACAGGTCGTCATTACTGAAGGGGCGCAGGAAGCATTAATGCTGTGCGTGCGTCTACTGTGTGATGAGGATCATGCAGGGTGGAGGCACGGCTATGGTGGAGCGAAAAGCGCGTTTTTGTCTGCCGGGTTACAGATTAGCGGCAGACCCATTGATGATGAAGGCATGGTGCTGAGTTCTGGTGCGACATCTCCGCGTATGATTTACACCTCGCCGTCGCACCAGTATCCCCTTGGCGGTGATGAGTGCGACGCGGCGTCTCGCGCTGCTGGATTATGCACAGCGAACGGGAAGCTGGATTGTAGAAGACGATTATGACAGTGAATTCCGTTACCCCCGGCGATCCTATTCCGGCCATGCTTGGCATGCGTCCCCCATCCACCGGTGGTTTACGCAGGAACCTTCAGTAAGACTCTGTTTCCGTCGCTGCGTATTGGTTTTATGGTGATGCCGCCCGCGCTCGCACAGGTGGCCGGGCCGGCGATTAGCAGTTTATTGCGGGGTGGCCACCGTGGCGAGCAGCTCACGCTGGCGCGCTTTATTGAGGACGGGCATTATGCGCGCCACTTGGCGGCAATGCGCCGTCTTTACCGCAAGCGGCAGGGGGAATTTGCTGGCGGCGCTGCGTCAAGAGATGACGGCTCCACATCGCGTTTATGGCGGCGGCGGGGGAATGCATTTAACGTTGTCGATCCGGGAATCGATGATGTGGTGGTGGTGCGTGAAGCGCGGAAAGCACAGCTTGCGCCGCACGCATTGAGCCGTTTCTGGTTGCAACCAGACGCTGCATCCAGCGGGTTGGTGTTGGGTTATGGCAATACGTCCGCCAGCCAGTTTACCGCGGCAGTGCGTACGCTTAACCACTGGTTGTACAACAGCAGGGCGGGTGAGGGTGAACACGTCGTAAAACGAGAGCTCGCCTTTGCGCTCCATCATCTGCCGTAACTGATATTTGTGCCCGGTTTCCAACGTGAGGGTGAATGCAGGATGGCATCAATCAGCGTTGTGGGCACAAAACGGGTGTTGTACCACTCGCCGTTATAACAGACGCGAAAATCGAGTACGTCGATATCGTCATAGTGATAACGGGGATAGACGTCGAAAAAGAAAAAGGCATTAAAGGCAATAAAGAGGACCACCAGCAGCCAGACGGAGCCGGACAAGGTTTCTGATTGCAACATGACCGCGAGCGTCGCCAGCCAGACGTACATGCCAATAAACAGGCCCGGATGTTTGCGGATAAAACTGATGCTGAAGCGTGGACGGTTATCCCGTTTCTCGCGCTGGTTGATCTCTTCAATCGTTTCGGTGAGCAGCCGTTGTATCTCTGTCATTTTTGGCCTTTACTGATACGGTTTTGCAAGTGGACACACTATTTTAAGTTGCCACTTTGTGTGAAAAAAGTAACAGTTTTGCCCCCAAAAAACGATAACAGTTACTGAACCGGGGGAGGCCAGCATTTTAATAATGCAGGCAGGATTGCCACCGACGACCGCATTTGCGGGAACGTCTTTCACCACCACCGCCCCCCGATGCAATCATCGCGTTATCACCGATCGTTACACCGGGATTGATCACGGCCCGGCCGCCAATCCACACATTGTGCCCAATGCTGACAGGCTTGCCGTATTCAATACCGCTAATGCGTTCAGCCGCATCGAGCGGATGTGTTGCCGTGTAGATATGTACACCCCGAGGGCGCCAGCATGCAATTATCGCCAATATGGATAGGGCAAACATCAAGCATGACGCAGTCAAAATTGGCGTAGAATTCTTTGCCGAGGAAAATATTGTAACCGTAATCGCAGCGGAAACTGGGTTCAATATAAGCGCCATCGCTTTGACCGAGGAGTTCCGTCAGTATGGCTTTGCGTTCGGCTTTTTCTTCCAGGTGCTGAATGGTTATAACGATGAAGCAGCTGGCGGGCGCGGAGCCGGTCTGCGCGCAGCGTTTCATCTGCGGGCTGATACGGCAAGCCTGCCACCATTTTCTGTTTTTCTTCATTCATCGGGATCGGATACACCTGTCAATGAGGCTGAACGCTGTGTTACAGAAAAAACGTAAATAAACAGGACAGAGAATTAGCGTACAAATTTCCACACGGAGGAGGGGGATTTTGTCATAAAGCTTATTCATAGTCAGCTCTGCCAGTCGGTGATCGGCTGCAGAATAAAACACCGCAAGTTCATCGTCTGAAAGTTCGTATTTATTTTTTCAATTACGCGTTCTAATGTATCAATAGTCTGACAACGCCGTAACCGCATCAAATAATCAATTTTTGTTAATGGTTTTTCGGACATACTTTCACCTTAGTGTTGGAAATATTAACAAGAGTGACTAACAGGATTAGCCTTGCTCACATTGACGAAGCAGCGGAACAGTTTGTTGCCTGTTTTACGCCATTTCTGTAAGTCTTGTGTATTTATGCCATAGCTGCTGAACAACATAAACGTATCATCAAGGTATTCGTCTATCTGTGCAATCAGCTTATTATCTTCATTATACTTAATTTTATAATTGAGCGCGAAGGTTGCGATGTGCTCGATCAGCTCGTTTAACTGCAGGTTGATTGCTGAAGTAGGATCGTTAACCCAACCATGATGGCTCTCTTCGAGATTAGCGAGGCAATCATGGTACAAAGTTTCGCAGAGAAATTTGAGCTGTGCGATATCATGCCTTTTCGGCGAGTATTCGTCCATAACGCATCCCCTTCTGAGTGGTAATTTTTTTTACTAACCGAACACTGTATCGGGATGGGTACTTCTGCTCTGACCAGAGACTAATGCTGCGCTGTTGATTGATTATAACTATAAGACAGTCCTAATCGAATTTCATTGCGCTATTACGAAAAATTACAATTATTGTCTTTTTCTGCCGACGCGGGGCGAAATAATTGCGCGATTTGAGGGCGAATTTTGTTGTGTTTATGAGCGTTATTGCCCGAGGTTCCTTACTATTCATTAAGTTAGCGAGAATGGGATTATTCCGGTGTTGCGAATAATTCAGCCCGAGGATTATTCTTACTTAAACAGAATGCAGGTGATAATTAAGAATAATACCTAAGAGATAAGATGTGCCTCAAATACACAGTAATTATATGCCTTATATCTTTCGCATGAAATAAACAAACTGACAATAAGTTGTTTCTCGGGTGTGAGCGTTGAAATGAAAAGGCCGCTACGCGCGGCCTTTTCTAATATAGATACCGGAGGGTATCAGTGCTGCTCAACCTTATGGCTGTGCTCAATGTCTTCGCTGCGGCGGCTAAAGCGGCGGCGCACCACCACAAAGAACACCGGAACGAAGAAGATAGCCAGTACGGTTGCAGTGATCATCCCGCCCATTACGCCGGTACCCACGGCGTTCTGCGCACCGGAGCCAGCACCGGAGCTGATAACCAACGGCAGTACCCCGAGGATAAACGCCAGTGACGTCATCAGAATCGGGCGCAGACGCATACGCACTGCTTCCAGTGTTGCTTCAATCAGCCCTTTGCCTTCTTTATCCATCAGATCTTTGGCGAATTCGACGATAAGTATCGCGTTCTTCGCCGACAAGCCAATGGTTGTCAGCAGGCCAACCCACGGAAGTACACGTCATTGGTGAGACCGCGGAACGTTGCGGCGAGCAGTGCACCCACAACCCCCAACGGAACCACCAGCATCACTGAGAACGGAATCGACCAGCTCTCATACAATGCCGCCAGACACAGGAACACCACAATCAGCGAAATAGCATACAGCGCAGGCGCTGGTTACCGGAGAGACGTTCCTGATAGGACATCCCCGTCCAGTCATAACCAATACCGGTCGGCAGTTTGCTGGCCAGTTGCTCCATCATCGCCATTGCTTCACCGGTACTCTTACACTGGTGCAGCCTGTCCAAGAAGTTCCATGGATGGCAGACCGTTGTAACGTTCCAGACGCGGTGAACCGTATTCCCAGTGCGTGCTGGAGAAGGCCGAGAAGGGAACCATCTGCCCATCGCTTGCACGGACATACCAGTTGCCGATATCGCTTGGCAACATACGGAATTTCGCCTGCGACATGACGTACACTTTCTTCACGCGACCGCGGTCGATAAAGTCGTTAACGTAACTGCCGCCCCAGAGGCTGCACCCAGCGTTGTGTTGATATCGCTGATGGAGACGCCCAGCGCCGTGGCTTTTTCCTGATCGATGTCGATCTTGAACTGCGGCGTATCTTCCAGACCGTTAGGGCGTACGCCCACCAGCAAGTCAGGATGCTGCGCAATTTCACCGAACAGTTGGTTACGGGCTTGCATCAGCTTATCGTGACCCGGAGGGTTCGCTGGTCGATCAGCTGGAAGTCAAAGCCTGTCGCCGTACCCAGTTCCACAATCGCTGGCAGGTTAAAGGCGAACACCATCGCATCTTTAATTTGCGCGAAGTGCCCACTTGCACGACCTGCAATCGCCGGAACTTTGTTCTGCTCACCGAGGACGTTCATCCCAGTTTTTCAGCAGAACGCCAGACCAGTGTTCTGCCCACGACCGGAGAAGCCAAAGCCGTTAACGGTAAATACGGAGTTAACGTTGTCTTTCTCATTTTCCAGATAATATTTCGTTACCTCATCCAGCACCTTCTGCGTACGCTCTTGCGTTGCGCCCGCAGGCAGCTGGGCCATGGTCAGAAATACGCCCCGGTCTTCGTCAGGCAGGAACGAGCTGGGCAGACGAACGAACAGAATCGCCATTCCCGCAACGATGAGAATATACAGCAGCAAATAACGACCGGTGCTGCGCAGAATGTTGCCCACGCTGTCGGTGTAGTGATGCGTGCTCTTCTCAAACATGCGGTTGAACCAGCCGAAGAAGCCTTTCTTGCCTTCACCGTGGTCGCCTTTGGCAACCGGCTTCAGCATCGTGGCGCACAGCGCCGGCGTCAGGATCAAGGCGACCAGAACAGACAGCACCATCGCGGAAACGATCGTAATGGAGAACTGGCGATAGATTGCCCCGGTCGAACCGCCAAAGAAGGCCATCGGGATAAATACTGCCGACAGAACCAATGCGATACCGACCAGCGCACCCTGAATCTGCCCCCATGGAACGGCGCGTCGCCTCTTTTGGCGGCAGGCCTTCTTCCATCATCACACGCTCGACGTTTTCCACCACCACGATGGCATCGTCCACCAACAGACCTATCGCCAGCACCATACCGAACATGGTGAGGGTGTTAATTGAATAGCCAAAGGCGGCGAGTATCGCGAACGTCCCGAGCAGCACCACCGGCACCGCGATCGTCGGGATCAGCGTTGCACGGAAGTTTTGCAAGAACAGGTACATGACGAGGAACACCAGTACGATCGCTTCAACCAGCGTTTTCACCCACTTCGTTAATCGAGATTTTAACGAACGGGGTGGTGTCGTACGGGTAAACCACTTTCAGACCATGCGGGAAGAACGGTTCCAGTTTGGCAATCGTGGCGCGCACCGCTTCTGCGGTATCCAGCGCGTTAGCGCCGGTCGCCAGTTTGATCCCCAGACCGGCCGCTGGCTGGCCATTGTAGCGAGCGACAACGTCATAGCTTTCGCCGCCGAGCTCAATTTTCGCCACGTCGCGCAGGCGAACCTGCGAGCCATCGGTGTTCACTTTCAGCAGGATCTTGCCGAACTCTTCCGTTGAGGTCAGACGGGTCTGTGCGATGATGGAGGCGTTCAACTGCTGCCCTTTCACCGGCGGTGTACCGCCTAACTGACCGGCTGCCACCGGGCGTTCTGCGCGGTAATTGCGGAGATCACGTCAACCGGCGTCAGCTGGAAGTTGTTGAGTTTGTTCGGATCCATCCAGATACGCATTGCATACTGCGCACCGAACAGCTGAACGTCACCCACGCCAGAGGTACGGCTGACCGGATCTTTAATGGTCGCACCGACGTAGTCCGCGATATCTTCCTGCGTCATGGAACCGTCGGTACTGATCATACCGAGAACCATCAGGAAGCTACTGGATGATTTCTCAACACTCACGCCTTGTTGCTGTACTTCCTGCGGCAGCAATGGCATGGCCAGTTTGTTCTGCACCTGAACCTGCGCAATGTCCGCATTGGTGCCGGAATCAAACGTGATGGTGATCTGCACCGTACCAGAGGAATCACTGGTGGAAGACATATAGAGCAGGTTATCGATACCGTTCATGTTCTGTTCGATAACCTGCGTCACGGTATCCTGCACCGTTTTCGCATCAGCACCCGGGTAGGACGCGGTGATCTGAATCGCAGGCGGCGCAATCGTTGGATATTGCGCTACCGGCAATTTGAGGATCGACAACGCCCCCGCCAGCATGATGATAATCGCGATAACCCATGCAAAAATGGGGCGATCGATAAAAACTTAGCCATGTCTTAACGGCTCCTGTTTAAGTTAAGACTTCGGTTTCTCTGACTGGCCGCCGGCACCGGGCTTGCTGTTTATTGTCAGATGTCACTTCACGGGTTTTAACCTGCACGCCCGGTTTGACTTTTGTAAGCCAGCGATAATCACGCGATCGCCTGTTTTAAGACCATCGGTAACCAGCCATTTATCGCCAATCGCCTGACTTGCGACGATGTTACGCACTTCAACTTTGTCGCCTTCGCCAACCACCATCGCCGTCGCATCGCCGCGGAGTACGGGCTACGCCCTGCTGCGGCACCAGCAACGCATTAGGGTTGGTGCCTTCTTCCAGTTTGGCGCGAACGAACATGCCGGGGGCAGCAACGTGTGATCCGGGTTCGGGAAAATCGCACGCAGCGTGATTGAACCGGTGGTCTGGTCAACCGTCACGCCGGAAAATTCAAGCGTACCGCTTTGTGAATATTGAACACCGTCGTTGGTCACCAGCTCCACTTTCGCTTTGCCGTTTTCCTGGAGTCAGCGTACCGTTCGCCATCTCTTGTTTCCCAGGCGCAGGAAATCATTGCTGGATTGGGTCACGTCTACGTAGATTGGATCAAGCTGCTGCACGGTGGTCAGTGCGGTGGTTTGCCCGCTCTGCACCAGCGCGCCTTCCGTCACCGTTGAGGTTCCGGTGCGCCCGCTGATTGGCGAGGTGACTTTTGTATACGCCAGTTGATACGTGCGGTTTCAACGGAAGCTTTCGCCGCGACAACCGATGCATCCGCCTGTTGCGCATCCGCCAGCGCAGTATCGTAATCCTGTTGACTGATGTACTTCGTGCCTAACAGTTTTTTTATAACGATTGACCGTCATCTGAGCGATGTTGGCCGCCGCCTGTGCTTTGGCCAGATCGCCTTTCGCACTTTCGTAAGCAGCCTGATAGGTTGCGGGATCAATCTGATAGAGCGAGACACCTGCTGCAACGTCACTGCCTTCAGTAAAGTTGCGTTTTAAAATGATGCCACTGACCTGAGGACGCACTTCTGCAATGCGATATGCAGTGGTTCGGCCCGGTAATTCCGTGGTGATTTGCAGAGGTTCTGATTTCAGCGTGACGATGCCCACTTCCGGCATCTGACCCGCTCCCTGCTGCGCAGGTTTATCATCACATCCTGTAAGCGCTAAGCTGCCCGAAAGCATCAGAACGGCCGCCAGAGGCGTAAACCCTCTGTTTTTGTTCATATGTAAACCTCGAGTGTCCGATTTCAAATTGATCAATGGATCAAATGCCCAAAAACCCATTGCTGCGTTTATATTATCGTCATGCTATGGTACAAACATTCACAAATGTATGTAAATCTGACTCCTGTAAATTCACTAACATATGGCACGAAAAACCAAACAACAGGCGCTGGAGACGCGACAGCATATTCTTGATGTCGCCATGCGGCTCTTTTCCCGGCAGGGTGTTTCTTCTACTTCGCTGGCGGAAATTGCGCAGGCGGCGGGTGTGACTCGCGGCGCGATTTATTGGCACTTCAAAAACAAGTCGGAATTGTTCAGTGAAATTTGGGAGCTGTCAGAGTCCAGTATTGGCGATCTTGAGATTGAGTATCGGGCAAAATTCCCCGACGATCCACTCTCTGTTTTAAGAGAAATATTGGTTTATATCCTTGAAGCGACAGTTGTTGAAGAGCGACGTCGTTTAATGATGGAGATCATTTTCCACAAATGTGAGTTTGTTGGCGAAATGGCGATTGTTCAGGAAGCGCAGCGTAATTTGAGCCTTGAAAGTTATGATCGCATCGAGCATACGCTGAGAGAATGTATTCAGGCAAAATTGTTGCCGGCCAACTTACTGACCCGGCGTGTGGCTGTGCTGATGCGCGCATACATATCCGGGATAATGGAAAACTGGCTCTTTGCACCGCAATCCTTTGATTTAAAAAAGAAGCACGAGACTACGTGGCCATCCTGCTGGAGATGTGCCAGCTCTGCCCGACGCTGCGCAGCGATCGCGAGATGCTAAACGCATAAATGCTAAGCCGCCGGGGATTTTTCCGGAGGCTTCTCACTGTTCTAGGTTGTTGTCTGACTGCGTGATATTCTTCGCGCGTGGTCATCCCGACCACCTTTCCCGTACAGAAACCGATCACGCAAATTATGTCGCACAACAATCGCACGCGTAATACGTTTGCAGCTTTTGCTGCCGCGTTGTTTCTTGTCATCGCAAGCCTGCTGGGCAATGTTGCTGGGCGGAGACAAGTAACGACTTACCTTCCCGCACCGATGTGCAAAATCAGCTCAACGCACTGAATAAGCAAAAGATCACTCGGCGCAGGACAAACGGGTCATTCAGGATCTGACCGAGACGCTGGATGCCCTCGATAAAATTGACCGGGTGAAGCCATTGCTGGAAGCAGAAAGTCGCGCAGGCGCCGGACAAAATGCGTCAGGCGACGGATGCGCTGAATGCGCTGGGCGATAAAGACAATGACGACGAAACGCGTAAGACGCTGGCGACGCTCTCTTTGCGCCAGCTTGAATCCCGCATGTCGCAATTGCTTTGAAGATTTGCAAACCGCACAGAACGATCTATCCACCTATAACAGCCAACTGGTGTCGCTGCAGACGCAGCCGGAACGCGTGCAAAACGCCATGTACAACGCGTCGCAGCAGTTGCAGCAAATCCGCAACCGCTTGAACGGCACGTCGGCAGGCGAGGGGCATTGCGACCCACGCAACAGGCGCTGTTGCAGGTGCAGCAGGCGTTATTGAATGCGCAAATTGAACAACTGCGTAAAAGCCTCGAAGGCAACACCACACTGCAGGATACGCTGCAAAAACAGCGCGACTATGTTACCGCGAACGGTAACCGTCTTGAGCATCAGTTGCAGTTGTTGCAGGAGGCGGTAAATAACAAACGTCTGACTCTGACGGAAAAAACCGCGCAACAAGCAGTAACGCCGGATGAAACCGCGCGTATTCAAGAGAATCCATTGGTGAAGCAAGAACTGGAGATCAACCATCAGTTGAGCCAGAAGCTGATCACCGCAACAGAGAACGGCAACTCGCTGGTCCAGCAAAATATCAAAGTGAAAAACTGGCTGGATCGCGCGCTGCAGTCTGAACGCAATATCAAAGAGCAAATTGCGGTGCTGAAGGGCAGCTTGCTGCTGTCACGCATTTTGTATCAGCAACAGCAGACGCTGCCGTCGGCGGACGAGCTGAAAGATATGACTAACCGCATTGCGGATCTGCGTATTGAGCAGTTCGATGTCAACCAACAGCGTGATGCCCTGTTCCAGAGCGATGCCTTCGTCGCCAAACTGGAGGAAGGCCATCAGAGCGACGTCAACGATGAAGTGCACGATGCGCTCCTGCAAGTGGTGGATATGCGCCGCGAGCTGCTGGATCAACTGAACAAGCAGCTCGGCAATCAACTGATGATGGCCATTAACCTGCAGGTTAACCAGCAACAGTTGATGAGCGTTTCCCAACAGCTTGCAGGATATCCTGACCCAGCAGATCTTCTGGGTAAACAGCAATAAGCCCATGGACTGGGACTGGTTTAAAGCCTTCCCACAGGCGCTGCACGATCAGATAAAATCCGCGAAGATCACCGTTAACTGGGAGAAAGCCCTGGCCTGCGGTGGCGATTGCCTTCCTCGGCCGGTTTACCGCTGTTGTTGGTTGCCGGTCTTATTCGCTGGCGTTTGAACTGGCTAAAAGGGTACCCGAGGGCGAAACTGGCGGATCAGGTTGGTCAGTTACGCAATGACAGCCAGCTCCATACCCCGAAAGCGATTCTGATCGATCTGATTCGCGCGATGCCGGTCTGTTTGTTGATTCTGGCGATCGGGCTGATCCTGCTCACCATGCAGCTTAATATCAGCGAGCTGTTGTGGGCTTTCAGTAAAAAACTGGCGCTGTTCTGGCTGGTGTTTGGCCTGTGCTGGAAAGTACTGGAAAGAATGGCGTGGCCGTCAGCCACTTCAATATGCCTGAGCAGCTTACCAGCCACTGGCGTCGGCAGATTGTGCGCATCAGCACGGCGCTGTTGCCGCTGCATTTCTGGTCGGTGGTGTCGGAGCTCTCTCCTCTGCATCTGATGGATGACGTTGCCGGGCAGTTTGTCATCCTGCTTAACCTGTTACTGATCACCGCGCTGGTCTGGCCGATGTTCCGCGAAAGCTGGCGCGACAAAGAGTCCCACAGCATACGCCACCGGTGACGGTGACCGTGCTGGCGATTGTACCCATAGCGTTAATGGTGCTGACCGCAACGGGCTACTTTTACACCACGCTGCGTCTTGCCGGTCGCTGGATCGAAACGGTCTATCTGGTGATTATCTGGAACCTGCTCTACCAGACGGTATTGCGTGGTTTGAGCGTTGCTGCCCGTCGTATTGCTTATCGCCGCGCGCTGGCGCGTCGCCAGAACATGGTGAAAGAGGGGGCGGAAGGCGCTGAGCCGCAGGAAGAACCGACCATCGCGCTGGAGCAGGTGAACCAGCAGACATTGCGTATCACCATGCTGGTGATGGTTGCGCTGTTTGGCGTGGTGTTCTGGGCCATCTGGTCTGATTTGATCTCGGTGTTTGCGTATCTCGACAGCATTACTTTGTGGCACTACAACGGTACGGAAGCGGGCGCGGCAGTCATGAAAAGCGTCACGCTGGGCAGCCTGCTGTTTGCGGTGATTGTCTTTATCGTGGCGTGGGCGCTGATCCGCAACTTACCGGGTTTGCTGGAGGTGTTGATCCTCTCGCGGCTGAATATGCGACAGGGTTCATCGTATGCGGTGACCACCATCCTCAATTACGCCATTATCGCGGTCGGCGCCGTCACGGTGTTCGGCTCGTTAGGGGGTATCGTGGGACAAACTGCAATGGCTGGCGGCGGCGTTATCCGTAGGTCTGGGCTTCGGCTTACAGGAAATCTTCGGTAACTTTGTTTCCGGCCTGATTATTCTGTTCGAACGCCCGGTGCGCATTGGCGATACGGTGACCATTGGCACCTTCTCCGGGACCGTCAGTAAAATTCGTATTCGCGCCACCACTATCACCGACTTTGATCGTAAAGAGGTGATCATCCCGAACAAAGCCTTCGTTACGGAGCGTCTGATCAACTGGTCGCTGTCCGATACCATTACCCGTGTGGTGGTTCGCATCGGTGTGGCGTACGGCTCCGATCTGGATAAAGTGAAAAAGTCCTGTTGAAGGCGGCGATGGATCACCCGAAAGTGATGCACGATCCGGAGCCGTCGGTGTTCTTTACCACTTTCGGCCCGAGCACGCTGGATCATGAACTGCGTTTGTATGTTCGTGAACTGCGCGATCGCAGCTACACGGTGGATGAGCTCAACCGTACCATCGACCGACTGTGCCGTGAGAACAACATTGATATCGCCTTTAATCAGCTTGAAGTGCACCTGCGTAATGCAAAAGGTGATGAGCTGACTGAAGTGAAACGCGATCTGAAAGGGGATGATCCGACGCCAGTACACCGGCGTAATTTCCTCGACCCTCTCCCGTCACGGGAGAGGGCCTAACAGATTCCAGCTTCTTCTCAAAATCCCGCTTCACAATCTCCAGCGCTTTTAACACCAGTTCCGGCGCCATCTCATGCTGTTCAAGCAACATAATCAAATCGACGGCCAGTTTGACTTCATCCGGGGCATTTTCCAGTGACATACTTACTCCTTGATTAACGGGTTAACTGCGCCAGTACACGCTCAATTTTATCCAGAGCGCTGCGGCAGCGGGCGAGCCTTGCGGCTAACGCGGCCACTTCTTTATGCAACTGTTGCTGCTCGACCAAGGTTGTCGCCCTGGCTCAACCGCTGTTCGCGCTGCTGCTGCATTCTCCAATAACCGACGTTCATAGTCCTGATGCTGTAAGCGCTTACGCTGCCAGCGCGCCACCGCGGGAGAAGCATGATCCCATTCACGCAGCGACCAGACAGCGCTCTCGCGGGTTAAGGCGGCGATTTGCGCAGTCAGATGTTCCGCCAGCCAGACGACTGGGCAAGGCTGTTGCTGTCAACGGCATGGCGCAATGCCAGCAGATTGTCCGCAATTTCATCCATATAAGCCTGCATTTGCGTACTGCGGGTATGGAAAAGATGCCGATCGAAGCGTGGACTTACGGTCGCATGCTGCGCCAGCAGCCTGCTGGCGCAGCACTGCCAGCTGCTGTTCCAGCGTCTGTAAAAGCGCGGCGCTTTTCATTGATCTTCCCCTGTAAATAGCTCTTCCTGTGCTACATTAGCCGTTCATCTTGATAACGATTCGCATTATGCAACGTACTATTTTAATCATCATTGGCTGGTTGGCGGTAGCGCTTGGTACGCTTGGCGTGGTGCTGCCCCTGTTGCCGACGACGCCGTTTATCCTGTTGGCGGCGTGGTGTTTCGCGCGTTCGTCGCCGCGTTTTCACCACTGGCTGCTCTACCGCTCCTGGTTTGGCGGCTATTTGCGCCACTGGCAGCAATACCGCGCAATGCCGCCCGGCGCAAAGCCGCGCGCTGTCGTTATTATTCTGCTGACGTTCGCCGTTTCATTATACTTAGTGAAGATGATGTGGGTGCGCATTCTGCTGCTGGTTATCCCCGGCCTGCTTGCTCGTTTTTATGTGGCGTATCCCGGTGATTGATACAAAGCAACAAAAACCGTAAAGCGCAGCGAAGGCAGTTGCAATTGTCGCGCTCAGCCAGTAAATTCGAGCGTTTTCGAGCACGGGTGCGGCTGGTTAAATGTTAATCAGTGGTTACATGAAACCTTAAAAGCGCGTACCGTGAGTAACACCGTTTCTATCAGGCAAATATCCATGACAGCGACTGCGCAGCAGCTTGAATTCTTAAAGACAGCATCAAAAGCATTCAGGATTACCCGAAGCCGGGCATCCTGTTCCGTGATGTCACCAGTTTGCTGGAAGACCCGAAAGCGTATGCTCTCAGCATTGAATTGCTGGTTGAACGTTATAAAAACGCCGGGATCACCAAAGTAGTAGGGACCGAAGCACGTGGTTTTCTGTTTGGCGCACCGGTTGCGCTGGGGCTGGGCGTCGGTTTCGTACCGGTGCGTAAACCGCGTAAACTGCCGCGCGAAACCATCGCCGAAAGCTATGAACTTGAGTACGGTACTGACCAGTTAGAGATCCATGTAGACGCCATTCAGGCCGGCGATAAAGTGCTGGTGGTGGACGATCTGCTGGCGACAGGCGGCACCATTGAAGCCACCGTGAAACTGATCCGTCGTCTGGGCGGTGAAGTGACCGATGCGGCGTTTATTATCAATTTGTTCGACCTTGGCGGCGAGCAGCGTCTGGAAAAACAAGGCGTTACCTCCTACAGCCTCGGTGCCGTTCCCGGGCATTGATTCTTCTGCCCGCGCATTCATCCTTCGGGCTTGCGCCTGAGGGATGAAGTGTATTAACAGCATATGCTGTGTTAGCATTATCCCTTCGTAAATCCACCTTCCAGCGTTTCAGAGCCTGCCAATGAGTTATCAGGTCTTAGCCCGAAAATGGCGACCACAAACTTTTTGCTGACGTCGTCGGTCAGGAGCATGTGCTGACGGCACTGGCGAACGGCCTATCTTCAGGGCGCATACATCATGCGTACCTGTTTTCCGGCACCCGGGGCGTCGGGAAAACCTCTATTGCCCGCTTGCTGGCGAAGGGGCTGAACTGCGAAACCGGCGTCACCGCAACGCCTTGCGGCGTCTGTGATAACTGCCGTGAAATCGAACAAGGGCGCTTTGTTGATTTAATTGAAATCGACGCCGCGTCACGCACCAAAGTTGAAGACACGCGCGACCTGCTGGATAACGTGCAGTACGCACCGGCGCGCGGTCGTTTCAAAGTCTATCTGATTGACGAAGTGCACATGCTCTCGCGCCACAGCTTTAATGCGCTGTTGAAGACGCTTGAAGAGCCTCCTGAGCACGTCAAATTCCTGCTGGCAACGACCGATCCGCAAAAACTGCCGGTCACCATTCTTTCCCGCTGCCTGCAGTTCCATCTTAAGGCGCTGGATGTCGATCAGATCCGCAGCCAGCTTGAACATATTCTTGATGAAGAGAAGATTGAGCATGAGTTGCGTGCGTTGCAACTGCTGGCGCGTGCCGCAGACGGCAGCCTGCGTGATGCGCTTAGTCTGACCGATCAGGCGATCGCCAGCGGCGACGGTAAACTCTCTGCGGCGGTGGTCAGCACCATGCTGGGCACGCTGAACGATGATCAGGCGTTGTCGCTGGATTGAAGCGGTGGTCGCCGCCAATGGCGAACGCGTGATGGCGCTGGTGAATGAGGCGGCCTCCCGCGGTGTCGAATGGGAAGCGCTGCTGCTGGAAATGCAAACGCTGATGCACCGCATTGCGATGGTTCAGTTGACGCCTTCGGCGCTGGGCAGCGACATGGCGCCCGTTGAACATCGCGTGCGTGAGCTGGCCCGCACGGTGCCACCAACGGATGTACAACTCTATTACCAGACGTTATTGATTGGTCGCAAAGAGCTGCCTTATGCGCCGGATCGCCGGATGGGCGTCGAGATGACGCTGTTGCGCGCGTTGGCGTTCCATCCGCGCACGCCGTTGCCAGCGCCTGAAGCTGTGCAACACGCTTTCGCCCCCACTGCGGTGATGACGCCGCAGCAGGTCGCTCCGCAGCGCCTCCGACCCCGCCGCAAAATGATGCGCCGATGCCGGATGCTACCAGCCAGTGCTGGCGGCGCGCAGGCAGTTGCAGCGAGCGCAGGGAGCCGACAAAGCAAAAAGAGTGAACCGGCAGCCGCTTCCCGCGCGCGGCCGGTGAATAATGCCGCGCTGGAACGACTGGCGTCGGTGACCGAGCGCGCGCAGTCACGCCTGGCGCCGTCGGCGCTCGAACAGACGCCTGCGAAAAAGAGGCCTATCGCTGGAAGGCCACAACCGTCGTTGAAGAGGTCAAAGAAGTCGTTGCCACCGAAGGCGCTGAAAAAGCGCTGGAGCATGAAAAAACGCCGGAGCTGGCGAAGAAACTGGCGGAAGAAGCCATTGAACGCGATGCCGGGCCTGCGAGGTCAGCCAGCTTAAACTGCCAAAACTGGTCGAGCAGGTAGCGCTTAATGCCCTGGAGAGAACAAGACGGCGAGCGTCTGTGTCTGCATCTGCGCAGTTCACAGCGTCACCTTAATTCGCAAGGCGCATGAAGGCGCTCAGCGATGCGCTGAGCGAATTACGCGGTTCGGCGATTGAACTGACTATCATTGAAGATGATAATCCGGCGGTGCGTACACCGCTGGAATGGCGTCAGGCGATTTATGAGGAGAAACTTGCGCAGGCGCGTGAGTCGATTATTGCGGATAACAATATCCAGACGCTGCAGCGCTTTTTTCGATGCGGATCTGGATGAAGAGAGTATTCGTCCCCTTTGACGGGCAGCTCCGGCGACCCGTTTTCAACCCTGAATGTGACTTATCACTCTGGTTAGTCACCACAGATAAAGAGAGAAGCCTATGTTTGGAAAAGGCGGTCTGGGCAACCTGATGAAACAGGCCCAGCAGATGCAAGAAAAAATGCAGAAAGTGCAGGAAGAGATCGCGCAACTGGAAGTGACTGGCGAATCCGGCGCGGGTCTGGTGAAAGTGACCATCAATGGTGCGCATAACTGCCGCCGCGTGGAGATCGATCCGAGCCTGCTCGAAGACGACAAAGAGATGCTGGAAGATCTCGTTGCCGCTGCATTTAACGATGCTGCTCGCCGTATTGAAGAAACGCAGAAAGAGAAGATGGCTTCTGTCTCTTCCGGTATGTCTCTGCCGCCGGGGCTTTAAGATGCCGTTCTGATGCAGACCAGTCCGCTGTTAACGCAGCTTATGGAAGCGTTGCGCTGCCTGCCGGGCGTTGGCCCGAAGTCGGCGCAGCGTATGGCATTTACGCTGCTGCAGCGGGATCGCAGCGGCGGTATGCGTCTGGCGCAGGCGCTCACCCGGGCAATGTCGGAAATCGGCCATTGCGCTGATTGCCGTACCTTTACCGAGCAGGATGTCTGCAACATTTGCAGTAATCCCCGCCGCCGGAAAACGGTCAAATCTGCGTGGTGGAAAGCCCGGCTGATATCTACGCCATTGAGCAGACCGGGCAGTTTTCCGGTCGCTACTTTGTGCTGATGGGGCATCTGTCGCCGCTGGACGGCATCGGGCCTGATGACATCGGGCTCGACAGACTCGAACAGCGCCCCGGCATCGGAAAAGATCCGAAGTGATCCTCGCCACCAACCCAACGGTGGAAGGGGAGGCAACCGCCAACTATATTGCGGAGCTGTGCGCGCAATATGAGGTCGAAGCCAGCCGCATCGCTCATGGCGTGCCGGTAGGCGGTGAGCTGGAGATGGTAGATGGCACCACGCTGTCGCACTCGCTGGCCGGTCGCCACAAGATTCGTTTTTAACCAAACGGAGGCAGAAATTTTTGCCTCCGCTTGAAAAGCGTTACGCCTGTCCCCACTTCTCCCTCAACGCATTTTTTTTACCTTGTAAATGGCATTGTTGAGGTTTTCCCAATGAAAGGACAAGAAACCCGTGGTTTTCAGTCAGAAGTAAAACAGCTTCTGCACCTGATGATTCATTCTCTCTATTCGAACAAAGAGATCTTCCTGCGTGAGCTTATCTCCAACGCCTCCGATGCGGCGGATAAACTGCGTTTCCGCGCGCTGTCCAATGCGTCACTGTATGAAGGCGATGGCGAGCTGCGCGTGCGTGTCTCTTTCGATAAAGAAAAACGTACGTTGACGATTGCCGATAACGGCATCGGGATGACCCGTGATGAAGTGATTGACCATCTGGGGACTATCGCCAAATCCGGCACCAAAGCGTTCCTTGAATCTATGGGTTCCGACCCGGCAAAAGACAGCCAGTTAATTGGTCAGTTTGGTGTGGGGTTCTACTCCGCCTTTATCGTCGCCGATAAAGTTACCGTGCGTACCCGCGCGGCAGGCGAGAGCGCAGAAAGCGGCGTGTTCTGGGAATCCGCAGGCGAGGGGGGAATACACCGTTGCCGATATCACCAAAGCCGACCGCGGTACCGAAATCACCCTGCATCTGCGTGAAGGGGAAGATGATTTCCTCAATGACTGGCGCGTACGCTCCATCATCAGCAAATATTCCGACCACATTGCGCTGCCGGTAGAGATCGAAAAACAGGAAGAGAAAGACGGCGAAACCGTCGTTAGCTGGGAAAAGATCAACAAAGCGCAGGCGCTGTGGACGCGCAACAAGTCTGAAATCAAAGACGACGAGTACAACGAGTTCTACAAGCATATCGCTCACGACTTTACTGACCCGCTGACCCTCGGAGCCACAATCGCGTGGAAGGGAAGCAGGAGTACACCAGCCTGTTGTACATCCCGTCGCAGGCACCGTGGGATATGTGGAACCGCGATCATAAACATGGTCTGAAACTGTATGTGCAGCGCGTATTTTATCATGGACGACGCCGAACAGTTTATGCCGAACTATCTGCGCTTCGTGCGCGGTCTGATTGATTCCAACGACCTGCCGCTTAACGTCTCCCGTGAAATTCTGCAGGACAGCAGCGTGACCCGCAATCTGCGTTCAGCGTTGACCAAACGCGTTCTGCAAATGCTGGATAAGCTGGCGAAAGATGACGCGGAAAAATACCAAACCTTCTGGCAGCAATTCGGTCTGGTGCTGAAAGAGGGTGCAGGCGAAGACAGCGGCAATATTGAAGCGATTGCCAAACTGCTGCGTTTTGCGTCTACGCACACCGACTCTTCAGCGCAAACCGTGTCGCTGGAAGAGTACGTGTCGCGCATGAAAGAAGGGCAGGAGAAAATTTACTTTATCACCGCCGACAGCTATGCCGCGGCGAAGAGCAGCCCGCATCTGGAGTTGCTGCGTAAGAAAGGCATCGAAGTACTGCTGCTTTCCGATCGCATCGATGAGTGGATGATGAGCTACCTGACCGAGTTTGACGGTAAGGCATTCCAGTCCGTGGCGAAAGCCGATGCGTCGCTGGAAAAACTGGCGGATGAAGTGGATGACAACGCCAAAGAAGCCGAAAAAGCGCTGGAGCCATTCGTTGAGCGTGTGAAAACGCTGTTGGGCGAGCGCGTCAAAGAGGTGCGTCTGACGCATCGTCTGACCGACACGCCTGCGGTTGTCGTTACCGACGCGGATGAAATGAGCACCCAGATGGCGAAACTCTTCGCCGCTGCGGGCCAGAGCGCGCCGGAAGTGAAATACATCTTTGAACTGAACCCGGATCATCCGCTGGTGAAACGTGCGGCGGATACCCGAGGATGAGACGCGGTTTAATGAGTGGGTCGAGCTGTTACTGGATCAGTCCCTGCTGGCTGAGCGCGGTACGCTGGAAGATCCGAACCTGTTTATCAAACGCGTAAATGCGTTGTTGATGGCGTAAGGTTCTGCGTTACCCTCATCCGCGCGGTGAGGGTAACGCTTTATTTCTATCATTCATTCTCATTAACCGTTTCAGCCCGTCCCGCCTTCCTTGGAGCCATCCTCGTTCTGGTGGTATCTTTTAGCGCTTTTGGAAAAATTGGAACCAACATTTGAGGGGGATTTCCGCAATGCGTATTATTCTGCTTGGCGCTCCGAGGGCGCAGGTAAAGGAACTCAGGCGCAGTTCATCATGGAGAAATACGGTATTCCGCAAATCTCCACCGGCGACATGCTGCGTGCGGCTGTGAAATCCGGCAGCGAGCTGGGCAAACAGGCTAAAGACATTATGGACGCGGGCAAACTGGTTACTGACGAACTGGTTATCGCGCTGGTAAAAGAGCGCATTGCTCAGGAAGATTGCCGCAACGGTTTCCTGCTCGATGGCTTCCCGCGTACGATCCCGCAGGCTGATGCCATGAAAGAAGCGGGTATTGCGGTGGATTTCGTCCTCGGAATTCGACGTGCCGGATGAACTGATCGTTGACCGTATTATTGGTCGTCGTGTTCACCCTGCCTCTGGCCGCGTTTACCACATCAAATTCAACCCGCCGAAAGTCGAAGGTAAAGATGATGTGACCGGCGAAGAGCTGACCACCCGTAAAGACGATCAGGAAGAAACCGTG
This sequence comes from Enterobacter sp. EA-1, assembly GCA_002886105.1. Lineage (GTDB taxonomy): Bacteria > Pseudomonadota > Gammaproteobacteria > Enterobacterales > Enterobacteriaceae. The sequence goes on along the minus strand of CP025776.1, from coordinate 3,887,018 downwards.
CGTAAACGCCCTCGGGTGGAATACCATCAGATGACTGCGCCGCTGATCGGCTACTACCAGAAAGAAGCGCAGGCGGGTAACACCCAATATGCCAAAGTTGACGGTACCAAAGCCGTGAACGACGTGCGCGCTGAACTGGAAAAAATCCTCGGCTAACGCCTCTCTCCCCGGCTCTCTTGCCGGGGAGTTTCAACAATCACTGCAATTGGTTCCGTTTGCGCGCGTTTCGGCTACAATTATCAACCCGTTAAATGGTTAAGAGGCGCGAATGGAGTCAGGCGAAAACGGGCATTTTGTTGGCCAATCTTGGCACCCCCGATGCACCTACCCCCGAAGCAGTTAAACGCTATCTGCGGCAATTTCTGAGCGACAGACGCGTTGTTGATACTCCGCGATTGTTGTGGTGGCCGCTGCTGCGCGGCGTGATCCTGCCCCTTCGTTCACCTCGCGTGGCAAAACTTTATCGCTCCATCTGGATGGAAGACGGTTCGCCGCTAATGGTCTACAGCCGCAGGCAGCAACAGGCGCTGGCGGCCCGGCTACCGGATGTGCCGGTGGTGCTCGGCATGAGCTACGGTTCTCCTTCGCTGGAGAGCGCAGTCGATGAGTTGCTGGCGCAGGACGTTGACCATATCGTAGTGCTGTCGCTCTATCCGCAATACTCCTGCTCCACCGTGGCGGCGGTCTGGGATGAACTGGCGCGTATCCTCGGGCGAAAAAACGCCATATTCCCGGCGTCTCCTTTATTCGCGATTACGCGGATGATGCGGACTACATTACGGCGCTGGCAAACAGCGTTCGCGCTTCTTTGCGCGACATGGCGAGCCGGATCTGCTGCTGCTCTCTTATCACGGCATTCCTCAACGTTATGCCGCCGAAGGCGATGATTACCCGCAGCGCTGTCGCGATACCACCCGCGAGCTGGTTTCCGCGCTCGACTTGCCGCCGGAAAAAGTGATGATGACGTTCCAGTCCCGCTTTGGTCGCGAACCACTGGTTAACCCCCTATACTGATGAAACGCTGAAAATGCTCGGTGAGAAAGGCGTGAAGCACATTCAGGTGATGTCACCGGGCTTTGCCTCCGACTGCACCGGAGACGCTGGAAGAGATTGCAGTGCAAAACCGTGAATTTTTCCTCGACGCGGGTGGGGAAAAATATGAGTACATTCCGGCGCTTAACGACACGCCGGATCATATCGAGATGATGGTGAATTTAACCGCGAAATATCGCTGATCGCGCGCCGGGCCGTGGAGTGTGCTACCATTCACAGCCCGAATGTTGATCCCCCTTATCGCAACCATGAAATTTCCCGGTAAACGTAAATCCAAACACTATTTTCCCGTCAACGCCCGCGATCCGTTATTGCAGCAAATCCAGCCTGAGAGCGAAGTCAGCACCTGCTGGGTAGTCGGCATTGACCAGACGCTGGTAGATATTGAGGCAAAGGTGGATGATGCGTTTATTACGCGTTATGGCCTGAGCGCCGGGCATTCGCTGGTGATCGCGGATGATGTCGCCGAAGCGCTGTATCAGGAACTGGTGCGTGAAAACCTGATCACCCACCAGTTTGCTGGCGGCACCATCGGCAATACCATGCACAACTACTCTGTGCTGGCGGATGACCGCTCGGTACTGCTTGGTGTGATGTGTGAAAACGTGAAGATTGGCAGCTATGCCTATCGTTACCTGTGCAACACCTCCAGCCGTACCGATCTGAACTATCTGCAAGGGGTGGACGGCGCGATTGGCCGTTGTTTCACCCTGATTAACGACAGCGGCGAGCGTACATTTGCGATAAGCCCGGCCAGATGAATCAACTGCGTGCCGACAGTATCCCGGAAGAGGTGATTGCAGGGGCTTCTGCGCTGGTGCTCTCTTCTTACGGTACGCTGTAACCCCCGGTGAGCCGATGCCGGAGGCAACCCTGCAGGCGGTGGCATACGCCAAAAAGCATAATGTTCGGTGGTGCTGACGCTGGGTACCAAATATGTGATTGCTGATAACCCGCAGTGGTGGCGCGATTTCCTCAAAGAGAATGTCTCAATTCTGGCGATGAACGAAGAGGAGGGGCATGCCCTGACGGGCGAGAGCGATCCGTTGCTGGCCTCCGATAAAGCGCTGGATTGGGTTGATTTGGTGCTTTGCACCGCCGGGCCTGTCGGCTTGTATATGGCAGGCTTTACGGAAGACGACGCGAAGCGCAAAACGCAGCATCCGTTGTTACCGGGCGCGATTGCCGAGTTCAACCAGTTTGAGTTCAGCCGCGCGCTGCGCCACAAAGATTGTGAACACCCGCTGCGTATCTACTCGCACATTGCGCCCTATATGGGCGGCCCGGAAAAAATCATGAATACCAACGGTGCAGGCGATGGCGCACTGGCCGCGTTGCTGCATGATATCACCGCCAATAATTACCACCGTGCCAACGTTCCCAACTCCAGTAAGCACAAATACAACTGGCTGACCTATTCGTCACTGGCGCAGGTCTGTAAATACGCCAATCGTGTCAGTTACCGGTGCTGAACCAGCATTCACCGCGCTTAACGCGTGGTCTGCCGGAGCGGGAAGACAGCCTCGAAGAGGCGTACTGGGAACGTTAGTTTTCCGACAGTGATTTGATGAAAACCGGTAAAGCGCTGCTTGCCGGTTTTTTTATGTGCTGTTGGGCATAAATTTGATTTTATGTGTAAATGCGCATAAAACTATTTTTATGTGCTAGTGCGCATAAATTTGAGTTTATGAGCTAGTGCGAATAGTATTGATTCTATGCGCGAGTGCCCATAAAAGTAGATGGTGGAAATCATGAAAATAACCTCTCCTGAACAGTTAGCTATTTTTCTGAAAGATGTCCGGAAAACGAAAAATTACCGCAGGAGCTGCTGGCCGAGAAGGTCGGGCTGCGGCAGGAAACCATCTCGAAATTTGAAAATAGCCCGGCGAAAACCCAGATTGATACGCTTTTTTAAAATTCTGTCGGCGATGAATATGGAGCTCCATCTGGAGACCAGAGGCGAAAAAACGTTGCAGCAGGACTGGAAGGAGGAGTGGTAAATGAGAGGCTTGTCTGTGTACATGAATGGCTATCTGGTTGGGTCATTAGTACAACAAAATAGCGGCGCGAATACCTTTCAATACCATCAGGCGTGGCTGAATAGGGTGGGCGCTCGCCCTATCTCGCTCTCCATGCCGTTACGTGCGACGGAATACTCTGGCGAAGTGGTGTTTAATTACTTCGACAATCTGTTACCCGATAGCCGCGAAATTCGGGAGCGTATCGCCAGACGTTACCAGACTAAATCTCTGCAACCTTTTGATTTATTGTACGAAATAGGGCGGGACTGTGTTGGTGCGTTAATTTTGCAGCCGCCTGAAGAGGCTATCCAGAATATTGAGCAAATCACCGGTGAGCCTTTGGATGACGTTCAACTGGGCGATGTACTGACCGGCTATATAAGTACATCCCGACTCTTGCAACAGCAGCAACGAGATTTTCGTATTTCAATCGCAGGTGCGCAGGAGAAAACCGCGCTGCTCCGTTATCAGGACTGCTGGCAAATCCCGACAGGCCTTACGCCTACCACGCATATTTTTAAACTGCCGGTTGGCGAGATTCAGGGCCACAGTTATAAGCTGGATCTCCGCGAGAGTTGCGAGAATGAGTGGCTGAGCATGCTGTTGGCTCGTCTGTATGGTGTTGAAACGCCTCGGCTGTGAAATCATTACCACGCCACAAACCAAAGCGCTGGCGGTGACACGCTTTGATCGTCGGTTTGTCAGCGACCACCGCTGGATTGCGCGGCTGCCGCAAGAAGATCTCTGCCGAGGGCGCTGGGTTATCCCTCAACGAAAAAATATGAGAGCGACGGCGGACCCTCGGGTATTGTTGATATTATGCATTTTTACTGGGATCGGATGAGGCGGAGCAGGATCGAGAAAACTTTATGCGATCGCATATTTTATTTTGGCTGCTGGCGGCAAGCGATGGTCATGCGAAGAATTATTCCGTTGCAATAATGCCCGGTGGTGGATATCGGCTTACGCCACTCTACGATATTTTGTCCTGTTACCCATTAATGGGCGGACAAGGGCTGGCGCGGCAAGATATCAAAATGGCGATGGCACTGCATTCAACGGGAAAAGGCGGAAAGAAGTACGACTGGAATATGATTTATCCGCGTCATTTTCTGGCGACGGCCAAAAATGCGGATTCAGCGAGGAACGCATGACGGCGTTGTTAGCCGAGTTTCATGATAAAACCCCACAGGTGCTTAGCGAAGCGCAGCGCCTGCTCCCGGCGGGATTCCCTGCGCACATCAGCGAGGCGATCCTTAACGGCGTCGGGCAGGCTGCCCAACGGCTGAGTCAATAAAGAAGCAGGCTATGCGCCTGCTTCTTTGCTTCTTAACCTGTGACCGCTTCTTCGACCAGCGGTTTCTCCAGCAGCGTATACATGGTGTTAGCGATCTCGCGTTCGCCCATCACCACTGGTTTGCGCCGCGCTCGGTGATGTAATCCACCTCATCGTCATAATGTGCGCGGGCAATAATCTCAATGTGCGGGCATTTTTCACGGGCGCTGGCGACAATCTCTCCCGCCTCATAACCGTTGGGGGATGGTCAGCAGCAGCCAGCGCGCGCAATCCAGATGCGCCAGTTCATAATTTCTTCGTTGGCGGCATTACCCAACACCGCGCGGATGCCGCGCTCTCGCAGTTCATCCACACGGGTTCGCGAGGTTTCAATCACCACCAGCGGGATCCCCTGCGCCATCAGTTTTTCACCCAGCAGGCTGCCCACGCGGCCAAAACCAACCAGTAACGCGCGTGATTGCAGATGTCCACCGGGATCTGTTTCTCTTCTTCAATCGCTTCTTCCAGCGTTTGCTCTTCCAGCGTCTCGGTCTTATCGAGGTATTTCTCCAGCGTCGCAAACAGCACCGGGTTGAGCATAATCGACAGGATCGCCCCCGCCAGTACCGAGGTTTTGCCCCTGCCTGCGGCAGCAGATCCAGTGCCATTCCCAGCCCGGCAAGAATAAAGGCAAACTCACCGATTTGCGCAAGACTGGCGGCGATGGTCAGCGCGGTACGCGGTGAGTGGCCGAACAAACGCACCAGGAAGAAGGCGGCAACGGATTTACCGAAATGATAATCGCCAGCGTACCCAGCACCGCCAGCGGTTGCTCAATCAGGATCAGCGGGTCGAACAACATGCCGACGGGAAACAAAGAACAGCACCGCGAAAGCATCCCGCAGCGGTAACGTATCGTGCGCAGCGCGGTGGCTCAGTTCTGATTCGTTCAGCACCATCCCGGCGAAAAAGGCGCCGAGCGCAAAAGAGACATCAAACAGTTCGACAGCGCCAAACGCGATGCCCAACGCCAGCGCCAGCACGGAAAGGGTAAACAGTTCGCGGGAACCTGTAGCCGCGCGCCATAATCCACGGCACCAGACGGCGGCCGACCAGCATCATAATGGCAATAAACGCCACCACTTTGCCGATGGTAATGCCCATATCCACGGCCAGCGACGCCAGCCCGACATCGCCTTTTTCCGTCATACCTGCGATGGCGGGCAGCAGCACCAGCGTTAACACCATCACGAGGTCTTCGACAATCAGCCAGCCGATGGCGATTTGCCCGCGCTGGCTATCAATAAGTTGCCGCTCCTCAAGCGCGCGCAGCAGCACCACGGTACTGGCGGTGGAGAGACATAGCCCAAACACAATACCGGTCATTAACGACCAGCCAAGCGTTGCGGAAAGCGCCATACCCAGAAGCGTGGCGACGGCAATTTGCGCGATCGCTCCGGGAATGGCGATGGACTTTACCGCCATCAGATCCTTCAGTGAGAAATGCAGGCCGACGCCAAACATCAGCAATATCACACCCAGTTCAGCCAGTTCCGGCGCCAGTTGCGTATCCGCCACAAAACCCGGCGTAAAGGACCGGACAGCACACCCGCGAGTAAATAGCCCACCAGCGGCGAAATACGCAGTTTGTTGGCAAGCATGCCGAGAATAAAAGCGAGCACAAGGCCGCCGACAATGGTGGTGATAAGCGGGGTGGCGTGATGCATTCCGTCTCCTTTCGTTAATGCGGGATCCTGTATGATAAGGCGTAACTGCGTTACAGTTTATGACAATTTTGACCAGTATGTTTATGAATAATTGTTGAATTATGAAGAAAATGGCAATTTGGGCGAAATAAATTGCCAACCGGGTCTTCCGTAACAGAAATCGTGCGCCAGCGCCAGCAGAAGAAGGCGGCCAAAGAGATATTTTGGCCGCAATGAAATCAGGCTTCGGGGCGGTTATCGGGCAGGAATATCGTCAGGATCCCCCAGCAATGGGAGGAAAGCACATATTTTATAGACCAGATCGATACTGGTGTGATCGGCAATCAGCCCCAGCACCGCTGCACCAAGGCCTCCCATGCCGAAGGCAAAGCCAAAAACAGACCGGAAACCATACCGATACGGCCCGGCAGCAGCTCCTGCGCATAGACCAGAATGGCCGAAAACGCCGATGCGAGAACAAAACCAATAATCACTGTCAAAACGCCGGTCCAGAATAGCGTTGCGTAGGGTAAAACGAGGGTAAACGGCGCCACGCCGAGGATAGAGCCCCAAATCACATATTTTCGTCCAATTTTGTCGCCCAGCGGCCCGCCAACTACCGTTCCCGCAGCAACCGCAAACAGAAAAATAAACAGGTGCATCTGGGCGTTTTGCACTGACAGCTCGAACTTATGCATCAGATAAAGGTGAAATAGCTGCTAATGCTCGCCATATAGAAGTATTTCGAAAAAATCAGGATCAGTAATACGCAAACCGCCAGCACCACTTTGTTGCGCGGCTGCGGATTCATCACTGAAACGGATTTTTTGCCTTTATTGACCCGATGTTGCGCGGCATACCAGCGACTGACCTGCAACAACACAATAATCGCCAGCAGCGCAGCAAGGGACAAACCAGGGCGACATTGCCTTTACCGTACGGGGCAATGATCACCGCCGCCAGCAATGGGCCGAGGGAGCTGCCAAAATTACCCCCCACCCGGAAAATGGATTGTGCCAGACCGTGACGCCCGCCAGACGCCATGCGCGCCACGCGGGAGGACTCCGGGTGGAAGACCGATGAGCCTGTTCCCACCAGTGCGGCAGCGATCAATACCGTACCGAAGCTGCCCGCCAGCGCCAGCAACACCAGCCCGCTAAGGGTAAAGCACATACCGATGGGCAGCGACCATGGCATCGGGTGCTTATCGGTCCAGTAGCCCACCACCGGCTGTAACAGCGAGGAGGCGACCTCGGAAGGTCAGCGTGATCAGGCCGATCTGCACAAACGACAACGAGAAATCGGCCTGCAACAACGGATAAATGGCCAGCAGCAGGGACTGGATCATATCGTTGAGCAGATGCGAAAGACTGATTGCGCCAAGAATACCGAACGATGTACGCGCGGCAGGGGTGTCTGCTGCGTTTCACTTATTGCCATAAATACCACGTATGTTGATGAGGAAGGGGCGGAGAGCGTCAGAACGGTAAATCGTTATCTGGCTAACATACCTGTGCTTAAGGTTTGAAGGAAGTCGCAATGCTGAAAACGTATTTGTCTATTATCCTTAAGCGCTGTAATTTCTCAGTTTTATTAATGGGGTCAGGGAGAGAAGCATGAAATTGATAAAGAAGAGTATGGCGCTCGCGCTGCTGGCGGCGATGGGGCTGGCAAGCTGGCAGGTCCAGCTTACGAGCAGGATAAAACCTATAACGTCACCATTCTGCATACCAACGATCATCATGGTCACTTCTGGCGCAGCGATTACGGCGAATATGGACTGTCGGCGCAAAAAACGCTGGTGGACGGCATCCGTAAAGAAGTGGCTGCACAAGGCGGTAGCGTATTGCTGTTGTCCGGTGGCGACATTAATACGGGGGTTCCGGAGTCCGATTTACAGGATGCGGAGCCAGATTTTCGCGGCATGAATCTGATCGGCTACGACGCAATGGCGGTTGGTAACCATGAGTTTGATAACCCGCTTAGCGTGCTGCGTCAGCAGGAAAAGTGGGCCAAATTCCCGTTCCTCTCCGCCAATATTTACCAGAAAAGCACCGGTGAGCGGCTGTTTAAACCGTGGATGATCTTCAATCGCCGGGCCTGAAAATTGCGGTGATCGGCCTGACAACCGACGATACCGCGAAAATCGGCAATCCGGAGTTTTTCACCGATATTGAATTCCGCAAACCCGCGGATGAAGCCAAACTGGTGATTGATGAGCTGGAAGCAGAATGAAAAACCGGATGTGATCATTGCCACCACCCATATGGGGCATTACGACAACGGTGAGCATGGTTCCAATGCGCCGGGTGATGTCGAAATGGCGCGCAGCCTGCCGAAAGGGGCGCTGACAATGATTGTGGGTGGTCACTCACAAGACCCGGTGTATGGCCTCGGAAAATAAAAAGCAGGTCGATTATGTGCCGGGTACGCCATGTGCGCCGGATCAGCAAAATGGCATCTGGATTGTGCAGGCGCATGAGTGGGGCAAATATGTGGGCCGCGCCGACTTCCAGTTCCGTAATGGCGAGATGAAACTGGTGCGCTACCAGCTTCTCCCGGTCAACCTGAAGAAAAAGGTGACCTACGATAACGGCCAGAGTGAGCGCGTGCTCTACACCCCGGAAATCACAGAAAACCCGCAAATGCTCTCTTTGCTGACGCCATTCCAGAACAAAGGCAAAGCGCAGCTGGAGGTCAAAATCGGCAACACGAACGGTCACTCGGAAGGCGATCGCAGCAAAGTGCGTTTCGTGCAAACCAATCTGGCGCGTGATCCCGGCGGCGCAAATGGCCCGCACCAACGCCGACCCCGGCGGTGATGAGCGGTGGCGGCGTTCGTGACTCGATTGAAGCGGGCGACATCACCTATAAAGATGTGCTGAAAGTGCAGCCCTTTGGCAACACGCTGGTGTATGTCGATCTCGACGGTAAAGCGTTGACCGACTACCTGACGGCAGTGGCGCAGAAAAAAACCGGACTCCGGGGCGTATCCGCAGTTTGCCAACGTCAGCTTTGTGGCAAAAAACGGCAAACTGAGTGATGTGAAAATCAAAGGCGAACCGATTGATATGGCGAAAACCTACCGCGGCGACCCTGAGCTTTAACGCCACTCGGTGGTGATGGCTATCCGCGCCTCGACGATAAAACCGGTTATGTGAATACCGGCTTTATTGATGCCGAAGCGCTGAAAGAGTACATCCAGAAAATTCACCGCTGGATGTGAATGCTTACGAACCGAAAGGCGAGGTGAGCTGGCAGTAACCCGGCGTCAATCGCGGCGGGCGATATCGGCAAATTTTGCGTCCAGTATGTTTGCCAGATCGCTCGCCGCGAGTTCAATATCCAGCCCCCGTTTGCCACCGGAAACATAAATCGAGGCAAACTCTTGCGCAGGCGCGTCAATCAGCGTCGGCAGTCGTTTTTTCTGCCCCAGCGGGCTAATGCCACCCACCAGATAGCCGGTCGTGCGCTGCGCCACCATTGGGTCAGCCATATCCACTTTTTTGCGCCGAGCGCTTTGGCGACCTTTTTCAGATCCAGTTGCCCGGCGACGGGCGTCACGGCGACCGCCAGATGTTTCATGTCGCCATTGATTGCCACCAGTAGCGTTTTGTAGACCTGATCAGCATTCAGTCCCAGTTTACGCACCACTTCGTCACCAAAATTGGTTTCATTGGGGTCGTGATCGTACGTATGCACCTGAAAGAGACGTTGTTTTTTTCGGAGTAATTTCACGGCGGGAGTCATAACAATCCTTCTTACCACAGTAATCTGACGCGACCAGCATACGCCTTTGTTGGCGCATGAAAATAGTACCATCTTGCGCTATTGCGCCATTCTCTATCGCAGCAGTAAGGGTAAATTGCCGTCGCCGTACAAATGCAGCGCCCCGGCGGCAACGACGTAGCGCCACCGGAGGCAGGGCAAACAGCCGATCGCACCAAGCCTGATTGCGCTGCTGCATCAGCACTTCATGCAGCGGCTGGCTGAACGTACCCGGCAGTTCCATCTCGTTTTCCGCCGGCGGGTGTTCCAGCCACCAGCTCATCATGACCTGCAATAAGCGCGCATTATCATGCCAGTGGGTGAGCGTATCCTGTAGCAGCTCATTACCGTCATCCGGTAATGCGCGCAGGAGGTCAAGCTGGCTGGTGGTGCCCTCCAGTTCGAGGATCCTGACTGCATTGCTGCGCCGCGCGCAATAACTGGTAATCGATGCCGTACTCCGGGCGTAACCCCGAGGGCGTTGAGCTTGCGTTGCCTGCAGTACCAGCGCGATATGCGGGGCCGGGCGGTGTTCAAACTCCTCCCGCGATAGCGATAAGGTTTGCAGCGTCTTATCCAGTTCCTCCTGCAAGGCTGGGGTAAGGCGTTGTTCAAGGGGGGCGACAGGGGGGAGATTATCGAAAGGGGAATCGGAACCCGCGACATCGGCTTCCACGATCAGCGCATCGGCCTCGCGCAATTTTGCAGCAGGGCATCGGGCAGGGGCGACATACCCTGCGTCCCCATATGGATGCTGCCGACCAGATGCAACAACCGATTACCGGGCAGCGTAATATCCTGCGCGGGCCAGCGATAACGGCGCACCAGCAGCGCACGAAAAAACTTTTTCAAGCGTTGAAACAGGGCCATACGCGCTTCCTGAAAGAAAACGCCATGCTAACGCGCAGCGCCGGAGTATAAACCCCGCCGATGACCGGCGGGGGGAAAGGTCTACTGGCGCGGTTTGAAGCGCAGCAGGCGGTTGGCGTTGCTCACCACGGTAATGGAGGAGAGCGCCATTGCCGCACCCGCTACCACCGGGTTGAGTAACGTGCCGGTCAGCGGCCAGAGAATGCCTGCCGCCACCGGAATACCCAGCGAGTTATAAATAAACGCCCCCAGCAGGTTCTGCTTCATATTGCGCAGCGTCGCTTTGGCAATCGCCAGTGCATCCGCAACGCCCAGCAGACTGTGGCGCATCAACGTGATCGCCGCCGTCTCAATCGCCACATCGCTGCCGCCACCCATGGCGATGCCGACATCCGCCTGCGCCAGCGCCGGGGCATCGTTGATACCGTCACCAATCATCGCCACTGGCGACCCTGCTGTTGCAGGTTTTTAATGGCGTCGGCTTTGCCGTCCGGCAATACACCGGCAATCACTTCATCAATGCCTGCTTCCTGAGCAATGGCTTTTGCCGTCGTGGGGTTGTCGCCAGTGAGCATCACCAGTCGGTACCCGGCGCGGTGCAAACGTTGCAGCGCTTCAACACTGTCTTCGCGTAGCGGATCGCGAATGGCAAACAGCGCCACAGCTTCTCCGTCGACCGCCAGCAGCACGGGCGTTGCGCCGCGGCTGGCTTGTTCGGCTATCTCTGCCTCCAGCGCGTGCGTATCAACGTTCTGTTCAGCCAGTAACGCCTGATTACCCAGCAGAACATTGCGCCCGTCTATCTGGCCGCTGACGCCCAGACCGCGCAGTGTACGGAACTGGTTAACCTGTGGGAGCGTTTCGGCGGCGGCTTTGTCCAGGGATTGCCCGCGCCAGCGGGTGGCTGGAACCCTGTTCCAGCGCAGCCGCCAGACGCAGCGCATCGCTTTCATCGCCGTGGAGCGTTTTGATGCTCACCACTTCAGGTTTGCCGAGGGTCAGCGTGCCCGTTTTATCAAACACCAGCGTATCCAGCGTACTGGCGCGTTGCAGCGCATCCGCATCACGGACCGGGGACGCCAAACTCCGCAGCGCGACCGACGCCGGAGATAATCGACATCGGCGTCGCCAGTCCCAGCGCACATGGGCAGGCGATGATCAGCACGGTGGTGGCGATCACCAGCGTATAGACAATCTGTGGCGCCGGGCCGAAGAAAAACCAGATGGCGCCGCTCAACAGTGCGATTGCCACTACCACCGGTACAAACACGGCGGAGATGCGGTCGGCAAGCTGACCAATCTCGGGTTTGCTGCTTTGCGCCCGGCGCACCATGCGGATAATGCGCGACAGGGTGGTATGGCTCCCTACGGCGCTGGCGGTAAACAAGACGCTGCCGTCTTGCACCACGGTTCCGGCATGAATGGTGTCGCCATCGCCTTTTTCCTGCGGGATCGGTTCGCCAGTGAGCATCGCTTCATCGAACCAGTGTGCCTCACCCCTGGCTGATTTCACCGTCCACCGGAACCCGATCGCCGGTCGTCAGACGCAGCGTCATCCCCGGCTGCACCTCGGCCAGCGGTACGCTTTTCTCACCGTCTGCGGTCACGACCCGCGCCGTTGGCGGGGTTAAGTCCAGCAAGCGTTCCAGCGCTTTTGATGAGCGCTGGCGTGCACGCGCCTCCAGCATATGGCCGAGGTTAATCAGGCCGATGATCATCGCGCTGGCTTCGTATTAGAGATGGCGTGCTTCCATCGGGAACCACTGGGGCCAGATGTTGACGCTCATCGAGTAGAGCCGGTGGCAGCACCCGTGCCGAGTGCCACCAGCATATCCATGGTGGCGCTGCCGTTACGCAGGCTTTTCCATGCGCTGGTGTAAAATGGCCGCCCGCCACCACCATGACGGCGAAGGTGACAAGACCGATAACCAGCCACAGCGAGCGGTTGGCGTCGGTCACCATCATATTGTCGCCCAGCATGCCCCATACCATGATTGGCACGCCAACCAGCAAGGCGACAATGGCCTGCCAGCGAAAGCGTTTCAGGGGTGGCGAGGGCGGTTTCTTGCTGGCGTTCACGCCGTTTAACGTCATCTTCAATGGCTTCTGCGCCGTAGCCAGCCTGCTCTACGGCGTTGACTATCTCTGTTGCGGGCGCACTGCCCATGACCAGCGCAGTGCGCTCCGCCAGTTAACCCGTGCCTGCGTGACGCCGGGAACCGCCTGCAAGGCTTTTTGCACCCGGGAGACACAACTGGCGCAGCTCATGCCGTTGATCAACAGTTGTTGGCTGTCGTCAACGTCATCGGCTGCCGGAAGCTCAGAAGTGGCCGCTGTCAGTGCTTCCGACGGGAGTGATGACTCTGCCAGCGGTTTAGCCTTTGGGTGGCTTACGCTCGCACCGTAGCCGGCTTCCTGCACGGTGGCGATTAACGCGTCAGCGCTGGCGCTGCCGGTCACTTCCGCACGTTCAATGGTAACTTCTGCATGTTCGACGTCCGGGCGTTTTTCCAGACTCTCTTTCACGCGTTTAACGCAATGGCCGCAGGAGAGGCCATCAAGGGTTAGCTCTATAGTATGAGACATGCTCAATCTCCTTAATGATGACGCTGAATAGTAACTGTGCTGAAGCTTAAACCTTCCATCAAGGGGGAAGGTCAAGGGCGATCCGCAAAGAAGGTGGCGTTGTCCACTGCTCTGCATTGCAGCCCGCAGATAATCACCATAAAAAAGCCCCGCGATGTGAGCGGGGCTGATGGCTGATCGGGTTGCGTTAATAGAGTTTCTGCTCGTAATGGTTTCCGGCGTCAACGACTCGCCATATTTTCCATTTGCCCTCTTCCTTACGCGTCCATACCTGAAGATGTTTTGCCTTGTTATTTTCAATACCCAGCGAAACGTCCAGTTTCATGCTGTCTCCGTCTGGTTTGGCGGGGGGAGACATTAAGGCGCGCGATCCATGCCGGGTCATAGTCCTCGGCAATAGGTGAAGTAATCTGAGCCCAATAATTCCTGTTCAGGCATGTCATAAATAACGGCCATTCGCGCCAGTAATTTCTTCGATGCCCATTGCTGCATGGTTTTCGTTTTAATCAGTTCATCCGGCGGCGTTTTGCCAAACTCGTTCAGATAATAGGTGTAAAACGCCGTGATCTCTTTCTGCACATCCGTTCCGGTGTTTGCACTTGCGAAAGGAAGGTAAAGCGCCAGCAATAACGACAGTACGTAACGCATCATTTTTTCCTGTAGATAACATACGGTGGGTGGAATCTGCGATAGCCGGGGCCGGAGAGGCCTGTCGGGCGGGAATAAAAAATAAAGCCCCGCATAGTGCGAGGCCTGACGCGTGAAGCGGGCAGATCATTAGCCGTATTTACGGGCGAATTCCTGATCGGAATTGCACAGGTAAATAATAAATTCGATAAACGCGATGATGGAAGGAATAAAGGTCCAGCAGAACAGGAGATAAAGAATGCCCTGACCTGTTTTCCCTAAATAAAATTTATGCACGCCAAATCCACCAAAGAAGAAAGCAAGCAGTGCGGCGGTAATGCGGCTTTTGGTTCCCGCCACGGCCTGTGGTGCGCCGCAATTCGGGCAGGCAACCGCTTCTTTATGAATTTCCTTTCCGCAACCACGGCAAAACGCCATATCACTCATAACAACTCCTGTGTAAATCATTTATCATTATTTGGAAACATCCGGCCACATGTTATAGCGAAGCGGTAACAGGGGTAAATAAAAAAATGTATTGGCAACAATGATATATTTGTTTTGTCATATTGTGCCGCTTACTATTGTGCACCTGACGTCAGGGCGGGTTAAAGGCCCTATACTCTACGTTGTGTCGGCGAAATAATGTTGTAGGGTCGGAAACACGGACTGCAAGGGGACATGTGAATATCAGCGATGTGGCAAAAAAACCGGTTTGACCAGCAAAGCGATCCGTTTTTATGAAGAAAAGGGTTGGTCACGCCGCCGTTACGCAGCGAAAACGGCTATCGCAGCTACACGCAACAGCATTTAAATGAGCTGACCCTGCTACGTCAGGCGCGCCCGGTGGGGTTTAACCTTGAAGAGTGCGGCGAGCTGGTCACCCTGTTTAACGATCCGGCCCGCCACAGTGCCGATGTGAAAGCGCGCACCTTGCAGAAAGTGGCGGAGATCGAGCGGCATATCATCGAATTGCAGCAGATGCGTACGCAACTGCTGGCGCTGGCGGATTCCTGTCCGGAGACGACAGTGCAGACTGCCCGATTATTGATAACCTTTCTGGCTGCTGCCATCACCACGCGAAGGGTTAAGCATAAAGAGCACTGTCCCGCGATACCACGGCGAAGCGGCAATACGCCGCTCTTCGTCATGATCCCACTGGCCGTTTTGCACCACGCCCAGTTTAAACGGCAGACGCAGCCCGGACAGCGCGGGCAGGTAGGCGGTGTAATTATCGACCGTGCTGCGCCCCTGATAGCTTTGCACCACCAGTTCATCCACCGGCAGGGTGTTCAGCGTTTGCACATTACCGGTTTTCGCCCAGTCCAGTAACCCGGTCACTCCTAACGCGTACTGCGAGGGTAAAATCTGCCGCACCCGGCGCAAAAACTGCGCGTAATCCTCAAGCTGATGCGTAGCGGCGTCAAAATCTATTTGTAATCCCACAACCGTGTTCCCGGCGTCACGCCAGCGCGCCAGCAGGCGATTAAGACGCAGCAGCAGGGCGTCCGGTACATCCAGCGTGGTAAAGCGAACGGTTAGCCAGATATGCGGAAACGTCAGTCGATTGACCGGCAAGCCTTTACGTTCAAATACCGAATTGCCCGCCAGCACAAGGACATCACCCTGATGCAGGTAAACGGTCTTTGCATCACGTAACGCTGCCGTGGGGCGGACGCCAGACCACAACCAGAACGCCCGGCTGCCCTCTGCCGCGAAGGCAGAGGGAGTAAGCAGCGCGGCAAACAGAGCGATTACCAGTAGTATTTGAGATCTCGGGCCCATACGCTTCCGAGGATAACGGCTCTTCAACTGCTGGAACCAGGGCTTTACGCACCGCTTTATCGACGTCTTTGCCGCCACAATCGTTATAGCCGGAGGGGGCATAGCACATCACCGCCCGGTAGAGCGCATAGCTTTTATCTTCGGGTTCGGCTTTGGCATCGGCGATAACCTGCTGATATAAGGCAAGACGGTGCGGCACGCCGGGGCGTTCTTCTGCATGCGTCGCGACGTCGAGCACGTCATTACCGCCGCGATCTTTCTCCAGCATTACGCGGGTTTGTGTCGTGCGGAAGAACTCACCCAGCAATTCAGCGCGTGCGCATCGTGCGCTTTCTGGCTCAGGGTGGTGACGGTTGTCTCCAGCGGTGCGCAGAAGTAAGCGGTCTCTTTGTCCGTGCCTTTCCAGCCAAAGGTGCTCAGCTTCACATCATCAAACGCCTCTTCCAGTGACCGGCGGCGTAATGGCGGCCACCAGCGACATATCCTGCAACCAGTCGGCGTAATGGCCTTCGGTCAGATCGCGCGTCAGTAGCGTGTGCAGGGCGATGGTGCGCTCTTCTTTGTTGGGCCCGTGCGTGGCCTGCTGGCGTAACAACCCGTGAGGCCGGGTTTTCAGCACCAGTGAGCGGTAACGCAAATTGGTCACCCGGCTGTCTGCGGCAAAAAATCTGCGCCTGCGCATTACTCTCTACCAGCGTGGCCGCCAGTTTTGCTTGCAGAAGCTGTTGTTGTTCAACATCTTTACTCAGATCCAGCAGATGCAGCCAGTGCGCCTGAGCGGCGGGCCACTGTTTTTGCGCCATCAGAGCATCGCCATACAGCACCTGCTCGCTGAAGGCGAGAAGATTGTGCGCCGGGAGCGACTGGGCGGGGGTAATGGCGTTCTGCACCGTGGCGTAATCCTGCTTGCTCCAGGCCAGCATCAGACGCAGGTAATTCCACAGATCCGCATGTTTGTTCTTCTCAAAGTCGGCTTTCAGGCCGTCGAGCCAGCTTGATCCACACAGTGGGTGCGTCCGTCGCAGGTGTTATTACGCATCAGCCGCAGCGTCTGCACAAACGTCAGCAGCGAGGCGTCCGGCGCGGTGAGGAAGGCGTCGCTTCCCCGTGAGATCCCGGCTTATCAACTTGTTGTCGCTTTCGCCGATGATGGCGACCAGTGCATCGGCGTTTTCGGTCTGCGACAGCGCCTGCTCATAGAGCTTCGCCAGCGCATTTCCATCCTGTAAATACCAGTTAATACGGCGCAGCATCCCTTGTGCAGAATCGGCATAGCGGCCTGTCGGCCGAGGTTTTCAGGTAACTTTCTGCGGCGTCCCGCGCCTGCTGTGCGAGCTTTATCCACTTTATGGACATCGAAATCACCATAGTCGCCGTTGGCATTTGCGCTACTGGCATTGAGCGCGTTGCGCATCAACATATAGCTGGCCGTTTCGGCAAGCCACGGCTGCTGGCTGGTTTTGAGGGCAGTAAATGTCTGCCCGGCGGCGTCAAAATCACCCGCGTAGAACGCATTCGCGCCGTGTAAATAGGCACCGGAACCCCCTGTGCTGCCGATCCTTGCGGGAATGAGCGCTTTTACGGTTTGCTCGCTGGCTTCCGTACCGTTTACCGCCATGCGCGCTTTTGCCAGCGCCCGGCGTTGTTCATGGCTCAGGGAGGTATCGGCGAGCAGTGCGGCGAAAAAGTCGGAAAGCGTTTCGTCATTGCGCGAAACAAAGCGGTTTTCCAGTTCATCCTGCTGGACCGTTGCGTTGCTGGCTTCACGGAGATCGGCGCCCTGCGCGGTCATGCGCTGAAGTACGGCATCCGTTGCGGCATCCGGATCCAGTCCCAGCGCAGTCATCTGCTGATGCAGGGTGCTTTCCACAGACGTTTCAGCGGTGGTCGGCGCAGTCGGCGGCTGGCTGCTCGGGTTATCCATATGAATGCCGAAATAGAAATCCCGGCTACGGGTGATGTCTGCCGGTACGGGCTGGCGTAGCGGCGTAAAGTTTTTCGCTTCATCCACCAGACGTAGCAGGTTATCGCGCGTGTCGGTGTTGATGGCGAGTACCGGCGGACTGACGATAAAACAGCCCGCGTGGCCCCGGGGACAGTAATCCATATCAAACGACGCCAGCGCCGGGGCGCTGGCGGCAAACGCCGTGAGCATACGCCCAGCGCAAGATGGCTTTTGGGTGCGATCACTTCGGATCCTTGTGGTGTTATTATTTGCTTACGGCTTTAATGCGCAAGGTGATGCCTTCTACGGCAATCACTTCCACATGCTGGCCGGCGGGTAAATCTTCCTCTGCGCTGACAGGCCATGAACTGTCGCCCACGCGCATATGACCGCGGCCGTTAACCAGCGCGGTATCCAGTTGAAAACGCCGGCCTGTCAGTTGCTGACCGCGCAGGTTAAGCGACGCGTCAGCAGGCTTTTGCTGCTTCACCCGGCGCGCCAGCCATTGCCACCATAGCCGGGGCGCGGCCAGCATGGTCAGTACGGCGAACAGAACACCTTGCCACTCCCAGCTAAAGGTAAAACCCGGGCCAGTAACCCGGTGAGCACGGCTGCTACGCCGCTCCATAGCAGGTAGCCATTACCGCCGAGCATTTCGGCGGCCAGCAGCAACCCTCCGAGCGTTAGCCGGTGTGCAAGGTAAGTATGCTCGAGCAGCAGCGGGATCATCGTTTAGTCCGCTCGCTGGCGCTGTCTTTGATCAGCTCCGTGATCCCGGCGATAGATCCCATCAGGCTGCTGGCATCCAGCGGCATCATCACCACTTTGCTGTTATTCGCCGACCCGATTTGTTGCAACGCTTCGGTGTATTTTTGCGCCACAAAGTAGTTCACCGCCTGAATATCCCCGGCGGCGATAGCTTCCGAGACCATCTGCGTGGCGCGCGCTTCCGCTTCTGCGGAACGTTCGCGGGCTTCTGCTTGCAGGAATGCCGACTGACGATCGCCTTCCGCTTTCAGGATTTGCGACTGTTTTTCCCCTTCCGCTTTGAGGATCTCCGCCTGACGCACCCCTTCGGCCTCCAGAATATAAGCGCGTTTGGTACGCTCTGCTTTCATCTGCGCATTCATTGAGGCAATCAGCTCTGCGGGCGGGCGCACATCGCGAATTTCAATACGCGTCACTTTTACGCCCCACGGGTTTGTCGCTTCATCGACGATATGCAGCAAGCGCGTGTTGATGCTGTCACGCTGCGAGAGCATTTCGTCCAGCTCCATTGAACCCAGTACGGTACGGATGTTAGTCATGGTCAGGTTGATGATCGCCAGCTCCAGATTGCTCACCTCATAGGCAGCGCGCGGCGCATCAATAACCTGAATAAAGCACACCGCGTCGATAGTGACGTTGGCGTTATCTTTGGAGATGATTTCCTGAGAGGGGATATCGAGAACTTGTTCCATCATATTGATCTTACGACCAATACGATCCATAAACGGCACGACAAGACTCAGACCTCACGGGTTGCAGCGTTCGGGTAAAGCGTCCAAAGCGTTCCACGGTCCACTGGAAGCCTTGCGGTACGATTTTTACGCCAGAGATAACCACCACCAGCGCAACGAAGATAAAAACCAGAATGACGATTGGCATCAAAAAAAACCTCCTGTTTAATTTGATGCCATCTTAGCCCGAATTGGCGATCAAAACAGCACGATCGCCAAATTTGGCAGGAAGATTAGTAGAGCAGGGAGTAAAGCTGGCGACGATACTTCGAGGCCAGCGCATCACCGGTCCCCAGCGCGGCCAGAATTTCCTGCAGCATTTTGCGTGCTTCGCCGTTTGCGGCAGAGAGATCCTTACGCAGATGGTTGAACAGCAGTTCAAGCGCTTCTTCGTTGCGCCCCACCCGGGTGCAATTGCAGCGCAAGCTGCGTCGCCAGCAGTGCGTCGGCCGGGTTCGCTTCCACCTGTTTTTGCAACTGCTGGATTTCCGGCGTATCGGCGGCTTTCTTCAGTAGCTCAATCTGTGCGACCAGCCCCTGATAGCGGGTGTCCTGATCCTGCAACGGCACGGTTTTCAGCACGCTTTCCGCTTCATCTGCACGGTGTAAAACGATTAGCGTTTCCCGCCAACAGCAGGCCAATTTCGCTGTTTTGTTGAGAAAGCTGCCGAGGGCATCTTTCAGCAGCGGCAATGCGTCGGCGTGTTTTCCTTCCTGCATCAACAGCATGGCTTCCTGAGCTTTCAGCTCTTCTTCGCGCGGCAGGACTTTATCCAGCAGGGCGCGAATAGCCTCTTCCGGTTGCGGCCCCTGGAACCCGTCCACCGGTTGCCCGTTCTGGAACAGGTAGACGGTCGGGATCGCGCGCAGACCAAACTGCGAAGCCACCATCTGTTCGGCATCGCAATCTACTTTCGCCAGCACAAATTGCCCGTTGTACTGCGCGGCCAGATTTTCCAGCACCGGGGTCAGTTGCTGGCAATGCTGGCTGCGATCTGACCAGAAATAGAACAGCACCGGCGTCGCAACGGACTGCTCCAGCACCTGTTGCAGATTGGCTTCGGTAATATTGACGATATTCTGTACGGACATGTGGAATTCTCTGTTTTTACTGTTTAGTACTACATGGGGACAGGCAATACGCCTTCAACTCACCCGTGTAAAATTTTATCCATCACGCGTGCGGGCAGCAGGCGCTTCAACAGGCTGACAACCCGGTGTGACCAGCGTAACCGGATAGCGCATTTTGGGATGATTGCTCTCGAAAGCATGGCGTACTTTTGCCACCACCGCCTCCGGGCCGAGGGTAAAACGTGCGGCAATCCCCGGGTTTTCTACCGGTTTATCGCTTTGTGTCTGATTCACATTGTCGGTAAAGCGCGTACGGATGGGGCCGGGTTCAATCAGGCTCACCTTAATGCCGCTATGGCGCAACTCCATTCTCAGCGCATCCGACCGAGGGCTTCCAGCGCATATTTACTGGCGGCATAGGCACCGCGCCCGGGGTGGAGATCAGTCCCATGACCGACGAGGTCATCACAATGCGCCCTTCACCGTGCGGCAGCATGGCCGGCAGCAGGCGCAGGGTGAGTTGATGCGTGCCGAAAAAATTGCTGGAAAATTGCTGTTCGAGCTGTTCGCGACTGATCGTCTCCAGCGGGCCGTAGACGCCGTAACCGGCGTTATTAAAGAGCCCATACAGCCGATTTTCGGTCAGTGCGATCACCTCATCTGCTGCGCGATCAACGCTTTGCGGGTCATCCAGATCCAGTAACAGGCCGGTAAATCCTTCCCGATCCATTCGCGCGACGTCGTCCGGTTTGCGACAGGCCGCCAGCACGCGAAAACCCTGACGTTTCAGTTCGCGTGCGCTTTCCAGACCAATGCCGCTGGAACATCCTGTTATTAAGACCGTTTTTGCATAACTTTACCTGAGGGCGTCCCTGATTGATCAGGAGTCGTGGTTAACTAAAGGAGCCAACCGTGTCGCCATCCAGTCAGCGATAAACGGCTGGGCGTCGCGGTTGGGGTGAATGCCATCATCCTGCATCCATTGTGGTTTCAGATACACCTCTTCCATAAAAAGGGCAGTAGAGGCACATCCAACTCTTTGGCAAGCTTAGGATAAATGGCGCTGAACGCTTCATTATAGCGGCGACCGTAGTTGGCGGGCAGCCGAATTTGCATCAGCAATGGTTCAGCATTGGCGGCTTTGACCGCTTGCACCACCGGGCGCAACGTTTGTTCCGTCTGTTGTGGCGCGAAACCGCGCAGACCATCGTTGCCGCCCAGCTCCACCAGCACCCAGCGAGGTTGGTGTTCTTTCAACAGCGCAGGTAACCGTGCCAGCCCCTGCTGCGACGTGTCGCCGCTGATGCTGGCGTTCACCACGGCGGGCTTTTGCTGCCATTTATCGTTGAGCAGCGCGGGCCGGGGCAACGTTCGCCGCCATGCGGTACCCGGCGCTCAGACTGTCGCCAAGAATCAACAACGTGTCGCAGCGGCGCGGAAGGTTAACAAAAGCAAAAACAGGAAGGGCAAATGCCAGCGGAAAACATTGTTGAAGTTCATCGTCTTAAGAAGTCCGTCGGTCAGGGGGGAGCATGAACTTTCCATCCTCACCGGAGTTGAGCTTGTTGTCAAACCAGCCGAGACCATTGCCCTGATTGGCGAATCCGGTTCCGGTAAGTCGACGCTGCTGGCAATCCTCGCCGGGCTGGATGACGGCAGCAGTGGCGAAGTCAACCTGCTGGGGGAAACCGCTGCACGCCATGGATGAAGAGGCGCGGGCGCAGTTACGCGCACAGAATGTCGGTTTCGTCTTCCAGTCTTTTATGCTTATTCCCACTCCTCAACGCCCTCGGAAAACGTCGAGTTACCGGCCTTGTTGCGCGGCGAAAACAGCGGTAAAAGCCGCGCCAGTGCCAAAGCACTACTTGATGAGCTGGGGCTGGGCAAACGTCTTGATCACCTTCCGGCGCAGCTTTCCGGCGGCGAGCAGCAGCGTGTGGCGCTGGCGCGCGCCTTTAATGGCCGACCGGCGGTGCTGTTTGCCGATGAACCCACTGGCAACCCTGGATCGACAGACCGGGGACAAGATCGCCGATCTGCTGTTTTCCATGAACCAGCAATTTGGCACCACGCTGTTGCTGGTCACACACGATCTGCAACTGGCGGCGCGCTGCGACAGGCGTTTGCGGCTGGTCAACGGTGAACTGCGGGAGGAAGCATGATTGCCCGTTGGTTCTGGCGCGAATGGCGCTCGCCGTCGCTACTGATTGTCTGGCTGGCGCTGAGCTGGCGGTGGCCTGCGTGCTGGCGCTGGGCAATATCAGCGATCGCATGGAGAAAGGGCTGAGCCAGCAAAGCCGGGACTTTATGGCAGGCGACCGGGCGCTGCGCAGTTCCCGCGAAGTGCCGCAGGCCCTGGCTGGATGAAGCACGGAAAGCCGGGCTCACCGTGAGCGAGCAGATTGGTTTTAATACCATGACCTTTGCCGGAGATACGCCGCAACTGGCGGATGTGAAAGCGGTTGATGATATCTACCCTATCTACGGCGAGTTACAAAACCCACCCGGCGCATTTAAAGCCGCAGGCAGGCACCGTGCTGCTGGCGCCAAGATTGATGGCGCTGCTTAATCTGAAGGTTGGCGACAGCATTGATGTCGGCGATGCCACATTGCGTATCGCCGGGGAGGTCCTTCAGGAGCCGGATGCCGGTTTTAACCCCCTTCCAGATGGCGCCGCGTTTGCTGATGAACATCGCGGATGTGCCAAAAACCGGGGCGGTGCAGCCCCGGCAGCCGGGTGACCCGGCGCGTGAAGTTTGGCGGTACGCCTGAGCAACTGGCGGCGTATGAAAATGGTTGCTGCCGCAGTTAAAGCCGGAACACCGCTGGTACGGGCTTGAGCAGGACGACGGCGCGCTGGGCAAATCCTTGCAACGGTCACAGCAATTTTTACTGTTGTCGGCGCTGCTCACGCTATTGCTGGCGGTCGCTGCGGTAGCCGTGGCGATGGGGCATTACTGCCGCAGCCGCTACGATCTGGTGGCGATCCTTAAAACACTGGGGGCCGGGCGGGCGCAGTTGCGCAAGCTGATCGTCGGCCAGTGGTTCTGGTGCTGGCGCTGGCGGTGGTCACCGGTGGGGCAATAGGGCTGCTGTTTGAAAAAATCTTAATGCTGCTGCTCAAACCGGTTCTGCCCGCGGCATTGCCGCCTGCCAGCCTGTGGCCGTGGCTATGGGCGGTGGGCGCAGTGGTGGTGATTTCCGTGCTGGTGGGGTTACGTCCGTACCGCTTACTGCTGGCAACGCAACCGCTACGTGTGCTGCGCCGGGATGCGGTGGCGGATCTCTGGCCGCTGAAATTTTACGTACCGGTGATTTGTGCTGTCGCTGTGGTGTTGCTGGCACCGGCTGATGGGCGGCAGTATGTTGCTCTGGTCGGTGCTGGCAGGGGCGGTGGTGCTGGCGCTGCTGTGCGGCGTGGTCGGCTGGTTGTTGCTTAATGTGCTGAAAAACTGACGTTAAAAGCGCTGCCGCTGCGCCTTGCGGTCAACCGTCTGCTGCGCCAGCCCCCGGGTCAACTTTAAGTCAGCTATCGGCATTTTCACTCTCCTTTATGCTGCTGGCGATGCTGCTGGTCTTGCGCGGCGATCTGCTGGATCGCTGGCAGCAGCAACTGCCGCCGGAAAGCCCGAATTATTTTCTGATCAATATCGCACCGGAGCAGGTTACGCCGTTAAAAGCCTTCCTCTCTGAGCATCAGGTGATCCCGGAGTCCTTCTACCCGATTGTGCGGGCGAGGCTGACGCAAATTAACGGTCAGTCAACGGACGGTAACCCGGATGAGGCGCTAAACCGCGAACTGAATTTGACTCGGCAAACGCAGCGTCCGGACCATAACCCGATCACTGCCGGAAGCTGGCCGCCGAAAGCGGGTGAAGTCTCTATAGAGGAAGGGCTGGCGGAAAGGCTGGGGCTGAAACTGGGCGACGGCGTGACCTTTACCGGCGATACCCGGTGCGTTCAGCGCGAAAATTACCAGCCTGCGCAAGGTGGACTGGGGAAAGTATGCGGCCAAACTTCTTCTTTATTTTCCCGACCGGGGCGCTGGATGGGCAGCCGCAAAGCTGGCTCACCAGTTTCCGTTGGGAAAACGGCAACGGCATGCTGACACAGCTTAACCGCGAGTTTCCCACCATCAGCCTGCTGGATATTGGCGCGATCTTAAAACAGGTCGGACAGGTGCTGGAGCAGGTGAGTCGGGCGCTGGAAGTGATGGTGGTGCTGGTTACGGCTTGCGGCGTGTTGTTGCTGGCGCAGGTGCAGGTTGGCATGCGCCAGCGTCATCAGGAGCTGGTGGTCTGGCGTACTCTGGGTGCCGGGAAGCGGCTACTCCGCACCACGCTGTGGTGTGAATTTGCCCTGCTGGGTCTGGTTTCCGGGCTGGTGGCAACGATTGGCGCAGAGACTGCACTGGCGGTACTGCAAACACGGGTGTTTGACTTCCCGTGGGCACCAGACTGGCGCTTGTGGGTCACCTTACCGTTATGCGGCGCGCTGCTATTGTCGCTGTGCGGCGGCTGGCTGGGCCTCCGACTGCTAAAAGGCAAGGCGCTATTCCGTCAGTTCAATAATTAACAGTGAGTATCATCACACACCGGTCATGTCTACCGGTGTGTTTGTATTCTCCAGTGTAAACATTTACACATCAAATATTTAGTAGCACAAATCATTAAAAAATCCCTATAAACGTTCCGTTTATTACAGATAGTATCTGCATGCTAAAAAAATTTTTAGCAGTGTCTATCCTCAAGGAAAAACATGAAAATAAAAACAACTGCCGTGGCGACAGCCATCGGCGCAGCAGTGGCATTGATGTCTTTTGCAAGCCGGGGCGGAAATCACCGTCCTGGAAACAGGATCCACAAGCGGGTGATCCGCTGAGTCGTTTGAATTTCACCGTCGGCGGGTCTATCCGTGCGCAGTTTGATAACACGATGGGTGATAAAGACAAAACATCCTACAAACGTAACGGGTATGACGGCGGCACGCGCTTCCGTTTTGCTGCGGATTACTACCTGTTCGATGATATTAGCTGGATCAGCTACTACGAACTGGGTGTGAACGTTCCGGCGGTATTCGACTGGGACAGTCACTATGCTGAAGGCAGCAACTATACGTCCCGCCGTATGCTGTACACCGGTCTGAAAAGTAAGACTCGGGGTACCATGACCTTCGGTCAGCAGAACAGCGTGTACTACGATGTGGTCGGTGCGAAAACTGACGTCTGGGACTACGACATGAAAGCCCGAGGGCGCCGGGTAACGGTGTGAAAGGTGACTACGACGGTTCTTATCGTTCACGCAAAATGCTGAAATATAAGAATAGCTTCGGTGACGCTGATCTTTACGCATCCTACCTGTTCGAAGATACCGATCTGCTGCTGAAAAACAGTGTGCGTTACAAACGTAATGGCGGCGGTTCACTGGGTGTTGATTACCACCCCGGCCAAAAACCTGACATGGGGTACGGCGTGGAACTACACCAAAGCCAACGTGCGTAACAGCAGCAGTGGCGATACCGATTCTTACAGCCAGAACATCTACGGTACAGCGCTGAGCTGGACGCCGGATAACTGGACCTTCTCCTTCGGCGGCGGCTGGTACGAAAACTTCCTCACCACCGGTCAGAAAAATGTTCATGACTACTTCGCGGGTGACGCGTGGGGTATTGAATATTATGCAGGTTACAAAATCCCGGTGGGCCAGTACGGGCTTAAATATGTCCAGCCGTACGTGATGGGCGACCGTCTGAAATACACCACCGGTCGTTACTATCAACGTATCGACAACGGTCTGGGTGTGACCGTTCAGCTGGATTACGGTTTCCGTGTGGATTACGAACACGTGTTCACCAACAGCACCGACAAAACTCTGGGCGATATGAACATCGTTCGTCTGCGTTACGACTTCTGATAAGTCGACGGGTATTTGCCGGATGGCTTCGTTAAAATCCGGCAATACTTAGCGATAAAAAAGCATAACGAGAGTGCCAGCACCCTGCTCAGGGTAGGGCTTTTCGTTATGCTTCATTGTTTTACCTCGCCGAGGATCTCCCCACCATTCAGTGACATAGTTCCTGGCAAGTTGAATTTTTTCAATTACCGCCGCGTTGCGTTTGTGCCATCTTAGACGACAGCCTTATTCACAGGGTGAAAATGGAACGCGCCGCATTGCACGCCGCGTCACACAGCAGACCAACTCGTTAGGGAGAATTTATGGGACGTCGTCTCAGTTTGCGCGCCCTTGTCGGCGCATTACTTCCTGGTATGTGGTTTACCGTTTGCTCATGCCAGCAGCGATCCGCACACCATTGTGTTCGGTGTTGCGCCGGGGCCGTATGGCGATATGGTCAAACAGGCGATTGCGCCATCGCTGAAAGAGAAGGGCTATAACGTCGTGGTGCGCGAATTCAGCGATTACGTGCAGCCTAACATGGCGCTGTCGAACGGCAGCATCGACGCCAACCTGTTCCAGCACAGCCTCTATTTCGATAAATTCACTGCCGATAAGGGCCTGAAACTGACCAAACTGCTGGCAGTGCCGACGGCGGGGATGGGTTTTTATTCCCACAAAATCAAAAGCCCTCGGATGAGTTGAAAAGGGCGACATTGTGACGCTGTCCAATGACCCGACCAATCTGGCGCGCGGACTGCGTTTCCTGCAATCGCTCAATCTTATTACCCTCAAAGAGAATATCGACCCGACCAAAGCCTCCGAGCGGGATATTGCCGGCAACCCGAAAGGGCTGGTGTTTAAACCGCTGGAAGCGGCGCAACTGCCGCGTACGCTGGATAGCGCGACGGCATCACTGGTCAACGGTAATTTCGCCATTGCCGCCGGAATGGATCTCGCTTCAGCGCTGGAAGCAAGAGCATCTGGATGAGAACCTGAAAAACATTATTGCCGTGCGCACCGACGATGCGGATAAACCCTTCGCCAAAGACATCGTCGAAGTGGTGAAATCGCCCGCGTATCGCGCGGTGATCGACGATCCGAAAAACATCTTTACCGCTTTCCAGAAACCCGAATGGATGGCTGTCGCCGACAAAAATAATTATCAGGTTGAGTTTACGGGCAGGCTACGGCCTGCCTTTTGCCGTTTGAGGTTTACATGATTGAAATAGAAAAGGTTTGCGTGGACTTTCCCGCAAGCCGTGGCGCGACGGCAACCACCCGGGCGGTGGACGATGTGACGTTGCGTATTGCGCCGGGCGAGATCTTCGGCATTGTCGGCACCAGCGGCGCGGGCAAAAGTACGCTGCTACGCACGCTGAATGCGTTACAGCGGCCGAGTCAGGGCAGCGTAAAAATCAATGGCGTGGCGATTTCTGCGCTTCAGGGCACGACGCTGCGTCAGGCGCGTCAGCGTATTGGTATGATTTTTCAGCATTTTAACCTGATGCATACCCGCACCGTGGCGCAGAACGTGGCCTTCAGCCTGAAAGCGGCGGGCTGGGAGCGCGCGAAGATCGCCCCGCGCGTGGCGGGAAATCCTTGAGCTGGTCGGTTTGAGCGATAAAGCGAACCGCTATCCCGTGCAGCTTAGCGGTGGGCAGAAACAGCGTGTTGGCATTGCCCGCGCCATTGCCAACCATCCGGATGTGCTGCTCTGCGATGAGCCGACTTCGGCGCTGGATCTGGAAACGTCCGCCACCATTCTAGCGTTACTGGAAGCAGATCAACCAACAGCTAGGCATTACCATCGTGCTGATCACCCACGAGGATGAATGTGATCAAATCGATCTGTGATCGGGTGGCGGTCATGTCCGGCGGCAAGGTTGTGGAAGAAGGGGCGGTGTTTGATCTCTTTGCTCACCCGCAACATGCTTTTTACGCAGCAGCTGGTGTCGCACACGCTCAATTTAACCCTGCCGGAACGCCTGCGGCAGCATCTGCCGGGGCAGCTACTGAAGATCCTGTTTATTGGCGATTCCGCCGAGCAGCCGGTGCTCTCCGATGCTGCGGTGAAATTTGGCGTGGCGGTCAATATCCTGCACGGCAAAATTGGAGTACATCGGTGAGAAAGCGCTGGGGATCTTAGTGGTTCAATTAACGTCTGCGGACAACCCGGCCGCCGTGAGCGAGGCCGTGGACTATATTCGCAACCGTACCGCACAGGTGGAGGTGATCCGTGGATGATTTAGTGGCCGACCTGAGCCCTCGGCCTTTGGCGAAACCTTCCAGATGCTGAGCATCTCAACGGTGCTGGCAATCATTGGCGGCTTGCCGCTCGGTTTCCTGATTTTCGTCACCGACAGGCATCTGTTCTGGCAAAACCGGGTGGTTTACGGCGAGCTCCGTGCTGGTGAATGTGATCCGCTCGGTACCGTTTGTGATCCTGCTGGTGCTGTTGCTGCCGTTAACGCAGTTTCTGTTGGGGAATACCATCGGGCCGATTGCGGCGTCGGTACCGCTGTCAGTGGCGGCGATAGCGTTCTATGCCCGTCTGGTGGACAGCGCGCTGCGCGAAGTGGATAAAGGCATTATTGAGGCGGCGGAGGCCTTTGGCGCCAGCCCGTTACGCATTATCTGTACCGTGTTGCTGCCGGAAGCCAGCGCCGGGTTACTGCGTGGTCTGACGATTACGCTGGTCAGCCTGATTGGCTATTCGGCGATGGCGGGGATTGTTGGCGGCGGCGGTGTGGGCGATCTGGCGATTCGCTACGGCTATTACCGCTACGAAACGCAGGTGATGATCGTCACGGTGGTGGCACTGATTATTCTGGTTCAGGTGGTGCAGGTGCTGGGAGACTGGCTGGCGAAACGCGCCGATAAACGCGATCGCCATTAATACAGCATCTTACATGCAGGCCTGCTCAGCGTAATCGCCAGCGGGCGTTTCTGCCGGATGGCGGCGTTGCCTCATCCGGCTTGCAGATGAACAAACCCGCCGTTATGACAGAGTTGACTGCGCCCGGTGGCAATGCCGCTGGCGTATTCCGGCGGCAGCAGGGGAACCAGCGCTTCCAGCGTCGCGCTCAGGCGGGCGGTATCGGTATCGTTCAGATTCAGATGGCCCACTTTGCGCCCCGGCCGCACCTCTTTGTCGTACCAGTGTAAATGCACCAGCGGAAGTTTCAGCCAGTCGTAGTTCAGATCGCTGCCAATCAGGTTGATCATCACCGAAGGGCTGTTCACCACCGGCGGTGGCAGCGGTAAATCCACCACGGCGCGCAGATGAAGCTCAAACTGACTGATTGATGCGCCGTTTTGCGTCCAGTGCCCGCTGTTATGCACGCGCGGCGCCAGTTCATTGATCAACAAACCTGCTGGCGTGACAAAACACTCCATCGCCATCACGCCGACGTAGTTCAGTTCATGCATAATCGCCGACAGCATCGCTTCCGCCTGTTTTTGCTGCGCTGCGTTGGGCTGTGGGAACGCTACGCTTGCGCGCAGGATCCCATCCTGATGCAGGTTATGCGTCAGCGGGTAAAACACGGTGCTGCCATCATGGGCGCGCGCGCCAACCAGCGACACTTCCCGAGGAAATGAATGCCCTGCTCGACGATGCACTCGCCATAGCACTCATCCGGCAACTGGTCGATCTCTTCCGCACGTAAGCGCCACTGCCCGCGACCGTCGTAACCGCCCACGCGGCGTTTTACAATCGCCAGCTCACCAAGGCGGGCGAAAACCGCAGGCCATTCGCTTTTTCTGCCAATAGCTGCCATGGCGCTGTTGCCAGCGAGAGTTTATCGAAGAGTTGTTTTGCGTGAGGCGGTCGGCAATCACCGGAAATACATCACGGTTGACGAATGCCGGATGGCGTTCCAGTTCGCGGGTCAGGGCCGTTTCCGGCCAGCGCTCGATTTCCGCTGTAATCACGCTGTGTTGAAACGGCACCGCTTGCGGATCGGCATCCAGCCCGACGGGCCAGACCGCAATGCTGAGCGGTTCGCCCGCCCCCGGCGTAACATGCGCCCGAGCTGACCATTGCCTAATACGCAGACCTGTTTCATGCCGCACCTCGCGGGTCCGGGTTATCCAGCACCTCATCGGTCTGCGCTTTACGCCAGTCCGCCAGACGCTGATGCAGCGCGGCGTCGTGCTGCGCCAGAATCTGCGCCGCCAGCAGAGCAGCGTTGGCGGCGCCTGCTTTACCAATCGCCAGCGTGCCTACCGGAATACCGCGTGGCATTTGTACTATGGTGTAGAGACTGTCCACGCCGCTTAACGCCGCGCTTTGTACCGGCACACCCAGCACGGGCACCAGCGTTTTTGCCGCGATCATTCCCGGCAGATGCGCTGCGCCGCCAGCGCCGGCAATGATCACCTGATAACCGTTGTTCTCCGCGTTTTCGGCGAAGCTGAACAGTTTATCCGGGGTGCGGTGTGCAGAGACGATTTCAACATGGTGCGGGACGTTCAGGGTATCGAGGATTTCTGCGGCGAACTGCATGGTTGCCCAGTCGCTTTTCGAGCCCATAACAATGGCGATGCGCGCCGGTTGGTTGCTTGAAGACATGCGTCTCAAAACTCCTGTGGGTGTGCTTCCAGACTACATAAGAGGGCACAGAGAATAGCATGTAAAACGGTCAAGGAAAACGGTTGCGTGGCGATGTTTCGCGGATCTCTCGCCGTTCTACGCAGCCAAAATCAGAAAGGGAAAGGGATCAATTCCACGTCACTCTCGCTCACCCGCACCATGGAACCTTCGCTGTGCCAGGGCCCCTAATACCGCGCGAAAAGCCGGCGCGTTATTTGCCGTCAGGGTATGAATGTACGGACGATGAGTATGACCATGGATCAGCCACTGAACGCGGTGTTTTTCCATCGTCCCGACGACCGCTTGTGGATTGACATCCATGATCTCCAGCGATTTGCTGCTGTTGGCGGCGCGGCTGTCAGCCCGCATTTTCCGGGCAATACGGCGGCGGATAAACAGCGGCAGGGCGAGAAATAGCGCCTGTAACCGGGCTGGTGGACTTTGGCGCGAAATGCCTGATAGCCTGCATCGTCGGTGCATAACGTATCGCCATGCATAATCAACACGTTGCGGCCATACAGCGTCAGCACCTGTTCTTGCGGCAGGAGTTGCATGCCGCTGGCGCGGGCAAAGCGTTTACCGAGCAAAAAATCACGGTTGCCGTGGATGAAGTAACAGGGCACACCGCTGTCGACGAGGGATTTAATCGCTTGCGCGATTTGCTGGTGCAGCGGGGTGGGGTCGTCGTCGCCAATCCAGCCTCAAACAGATCGCCCGGATATAGAGCGCATCCGCCTTCCGCGCTTCTCCCGCCAGAAAACGCAGAAAACCGGCGGTGATCGCCGGTTCTTCTGTTTGCAGGTGTAAATCTGCGATAAAGAGTGTCGCCACGAATTACTCGCTAACGGTCACGCTTTCAACGAGCACGTCTTCTTTCGGTACATCCGGTGCATACCGCTGCGACCGGTGGCGACCGCTTTGATTTTGTCCACAACGTCCATGCCTTCAACCACTTCGGCAAACACGCAGTAGCCCCAACCCTGCAGGCTTTCGCCGCTGAAGTTCAGGAAGTCGTTGTCGACCACGTTGATGAAGAACTGCGCGGTGGCGGAGTGCGGCGCCTGAGTACGCGCCATTGCCAGCGTACCGCGGGTGTTTTTCAGGCCGTTGTTGGCTTCGTTTTTAATGGTGTCTTTTGTTGCTTTCTGATTCATGCCCGGTTCAAAACCGCCGCCCGGATCATAAAGCCATTAATAACACGGTGGAAAATGGTGTTGTTGTAGAAACCTTCACGGCAGTAGTCCGGTGAAGTTTTTAACTGTTTCAGGCGCTTTGTCATCAAACGTTTTGATTACGATGTCGCCGTGATTAGTGTGGAAAGTAACCATTATTGCATCCTGTTCTGATAGTGTGGTGCGTAGACCCGGCAATGGGCCAGAGATAGTCGCTTGTTATAGCATAACCGGCAGGTTGGATCACCTTGCAAAGTGTGCTGCTTCGGGTTTGAATTACGGGTAATATATGCAGCTTTCGGCTCCACACGTCTACATGGAATCTTCGATGTTAAAAATCTTTAATACACTGACGCGCCAAAAGAGGAATTCAAACCTATTCATGCCGGGGAAGTCGGCATGTACGTGTGTGGTATTACTGTTTACGATCTCTGTCATATCGGCCATGGCCGTACGTTTGTTGCGTTTGACGTGGTCGCCCGCTATTTGCGTTTTCTCGGCTATCAGCTGAAGTACGTGCGCAATATCACCGACATTGATGACAAAATCATTAAGCGCGCTAATGAAAACGGCGAAAGCTTTGTGGCGTTGGTCGATCGCATGATCGTCGAGATGCATAAGGATTTTGACGCGCTGAATATTCTGCGTCCGGACAACGAACCCCGCGCGACGCACCATATCCACGAAATTATTGAGATTACTGAACGTCTGCTTGAGCGCGGTCACGCGTATGTCGCGGATAATGGCGATGTGATGTTCTCTGTGCCGACCGACCCGACGTATGGTCAGCTTTCCCGTCAGGATCTGGATCAATTGCAGGCCGGCGCGCGTGTTGAAGTGGCGGAAGTGAAGCGCAACCCGATGGATTTCGTATTGTGGAAAATGTCCAAGCCGGGTGAGCCGAGCTGGCAGTCTCCGTGGGGCGAAGGGCGTCCGGGCTGGCATATTGAGTGTTCAGCGATGAACTGCAAACAACTGGGCTCGCACTTTGACATTCACGGCGGTGGCTCTGACCTGATGTTCCCGCACCATGAAAACGAAATTGCCCAGTCGACCTGCGCCCACGATGGCGAATATGTCAATTACTGGATGCACTCCGGCATGGTGATGGTTGACCGCGAGAAGATGTCGAAATCGCTGGGTAACTTCTTTACCGTGCGCGATGTGCTGAAGTACTACGATGCCGAAACCATCCGTTACTTCCTGATGTCGGGTCACTATCGTAGCCAGCTTAACTACAGCGAAGAGAATCTTAAGCAGGCGCGTTCTGCGCTGGAGCGTCTGTACACCGCGCTGCGTGGTACGGATACGTCGGTCGCGGCGGAAGGCGGCGAGGCGTTTGAAGCCCGCTTTATCGAAGCGATGAACGATGACTTTAACACGCCGGAAGCCTACTCCGTGCTGTTTGATATGGCGCGTGACGTTAACCGCCTGAAAACAGAAGATGCGCATGCGGCAAACGCGCTGGCGGCGCATCTGCGTAAATTGTCCGGCGTGCTGGGCTTGCTGGAGCAGGATCCGGATCTGTTCCTGCAAAGCGGTGCGCAGGCGGATGATGGCGAAGTTGCCGAAATCGAACAGTTAATTCAGCAGCGTCTTGATGCGCGTAAAGCGAAAGACTGGGCGGCGGCGGATGCGGCGCGCGACCGTCTTAATGAGATGGGTATCGTGCTGGAAGATGGCCCGCAAGGGACCACCCCGGCGTCGTAAGTAACAGAGAATAAACAGGCCGGATAAGCGTTAGCGTCTTATCCGGCCTGTTAACGCCTGCGCCACCACAACAATCCCATCACCACCGCTCCCGGCAGCCACACCCACAGCAATTCTGAGATGATCACCTGATGCCCGTACGGCGTGTTGTAGCGTGATAACGCGAAAGGCGCGACTTTAATCACCTGCCACGGCGCAAAGAAACGTTCATCTGACCAGGCCATAGCCAGCCAACACCTTTACCCCCGGTGGTTATAGAATCCAGCAAACTGTGCGACAGCAGTGATACCGTCAGAAATGCCCAACAGCGCAACAGACTGGCTTTAAACCATTTTCGCCCCAGCCACGTCACCAGCAGCGGCACCACGAAGGCAAACAGCAAGGAGTGTGTAAACCCGCGATGACCGAACACATTGCCGTAGGCAATACCAAATTTAAACGCCAGTACGTCGGCGTCCGGTAGCATGGTCACGCCAATACCCGCCAGTAATAAACCGCGTGGAATAACTTTGCTGCCGAGGCCTAATCCTAGGCAAAGGGAACGGCAGCATGGGTGATAATCGTTGGCATGGGTATGTCTCTGAGCAAAAGGGAATTATAGCGCTGTCGTCAGGCAAAATGAGTGCGGTGTTATCTGAATCTTCTGCCGTTATAAGCGTGCCCGCATTTCAGCGCTTTTTATGCCGATTCCCGCGCGATTAACTGACCAGAGAGCGTAATCCGCTGCGTTTGCAGCGTCGGCTCTTTCAGCTTCCGCATTATTAGCCCAGCCGCCTGACGCCCGGTCTCCTCGCTGGCGGACGAGACATAGGTAAACGAAGGGGAGGTGAGGTTCACATGCAGCATATCTTCGAAGCCGACCAGCGCCACCTGCTGCGACAGGAACACATCTTTACCGACCGTATGACCGGTCTGGTGAATACCCGAAATGGAGCCGATCATGGCGTCCGGGGGAGTGGCAGAGCAGGGCCGTAATGGTGCTGTTTTTTCCAGTAATTCCCGGACAGCATAGCCCGCCGCCCGTGTGTCATCGCTGCACGCCGGGGTGGACTCTTCACGCAAAAACCAACCCGTACTGCGCCATGGCATTGCGAAACCCTGACAAGCGCTGCTGGCGGATCAGGTCGCCTTCAATACCGCCAATATAGGCGATATTTCGGTGGCCGCGCTCAATCAGATAACGCGTGGCGAGATTTGCCCCGGCGGTTATCGCGCATCACCAGATTACACGGCTCATCGAGCAGAGTCTGGGATACCACGACCAACGGGAGCGGGCATTCACGGATTTGCGCAGGCAGGGTAGTGCTTCGCGTATCGGAGGCGAGGTAAATCACACCCGCGACGCCTTGTTGTTTGAAAGAGAGCAGGCAGCGTTCCGGTGCTCGCCGTCATTCAGCGGTTGCCCGAGGAAGACCATATAGCCCTGTTTTTCCAGCTCCTGAACGATGCTGGCCATCACTTTGATGGAGAAGCTGTCGCTGAAATCACGCAGGATCAGCCCGATAAGATTAGAGGTGTTGGCACGCAGGTTGGCGGCAGCAACGTTGTGAACATAACCGAGCGCATCGATAGCCGCATGGACTTTATCGATGGTCGCATGTGAGATTTTCCCTTTCTGGCGCAGCACCAGCGAAACGGTTGAGACCGAAACGCCGGCCTGTTTTGCGACATCAATGATGCTGACTTTCTTCCAAACCCGCTCCCTGAAATTTCACGATAATCAGCCTGATACCACAACGTCTCCCGGTAAGACCGGAGACGCATCAGGCCGTTATCTTATTATTTGCCGATCATTGTGGACATGGTCTGGGCGATAAATTGTGCCCTCGCGCCGAAAATAACCTGAATGCCGCTATCACCGATGAACACCACGCCGCGCGCCCCCCAGTCCGTTAAGACCATCTTTATCCACCTTGTCGCTCTTCGCCACTTCCGGTGCGCAGACGGGTAATGCAGGATCCGACAGAGTCGATGTTCTCTGCGCCGCCCAGCATGCTGATGATTTCGGTGGCCAGTTCGCTATCCGTTTTATCATCCGCAGTGGCTGTGACTTCGGTTCGTCCCGGCGTTTTTACATCAAAACGACGGATCACGAAGCGGAAGGTGAAGTAGTAAATCAGCGCCATCGGAATACCGACGATAACCGCATTCAAAAGTTGGTCTGGTAACCGTTAAACGACGGCAGAATACCGAAAGAGAGATAGTCGATAAACCCGGCGGAGAACGATTTGGCGATATGCGCGTGCAGCAAGTACATGGTCATGTACGCCAGACCAGCCATGATAGCGTTAAAGACATAGAGGATCGGCGCCACGAAGATAAAGGTAAATTCGACAGGCTCGGTGATCCCCCGTCAGGAAGCAGGTCAATGCCGCAGAGAACAGGATCCCGAAAGCAATTTTTTTTTATTACGGGTATGCGCTTCGTGGTACATCGCCGTGCAAGCCGCAGGCAGTGCAAACAGCATCAGCGGAAACTCGCCCTGCATAAATTTACCGGCATTCTGGTAGGTGTCGCTGCTAAAGGTTTTGGTGCCTTCTTCCAGCATTTTGAACCAGATAGTCTGGTCGCCATGGATAACTGGCCCGCCCTGGGTGGGTGTAATCGCCAAACGAATACCAGAATGACGGATACCAGATATGGTGCAGACCAAGCGGGATCAGCGCGCGTTCGACCAGACCAAAAATAAAGGTTGAAGCGGCCTCGGTTATCGCCATTGACGATAATCGACAGCGCATCGATTCCCGCCGGATATGTTGCCAGATATAGGGCAGCAGCAGGCCAAGGATAAACGACAGGAATGCGGTGGCGATGGCGACAAAGCGCTTACCGGAGAAGAACCCGAGGAATTCCGGCAGTTGCATGGTGTGGAAACGGTTGTAGCACCAGCGGCCAGAATGCCGCAGATAAGCCCGCCGAAGACGCCCATTTGCAGTGTCGGAATGCCGACCACCATCGCGTATTTACCGCCCTGCGAGGCCATCTCCGGCGTAATGCTTAGCATCGTGCCGATAGTAATATTGGTGACAAATACGGACACCGCCGCCGACAGTGCCGCAATGCCGGATTCCGATGCCAGCCCAACAGCAGAGCCGATAGCAAAAAAGCATCGGCAGGTTGTCAAAAATAACCCCGCCTGCATTCATCATCAGCGGTAAGTGGAATTTATCACCGAAGGCCAGTAACAAGCCCGCGGCAGGTAGCAGTGAGATGGGCAGCATTAAGGCGCGGCCGATCATCGACAATTTAGACAACGATTTAACAAACCCTGATATCAGACTCATGCTGATCTCCCCCGAAAGTGCGCTCTTTTGGCGCTGTTATCGTAAGTAGAACGTTTTAGTAGAACGTTCTACTTATCAGAGGCGACAGCCGCAACTAAATTTTTACATTCAGCCAAATGAGATCGTGATTCTTTGAGGTTGATCGATAATAAACCGTGATAGGTGAGGGGAGATAACAACACGTTCCCTCACCCAATCCTCTCTCGGAGAAGAGGGGTAGTTTTAGCTCTCCCGAACGGGGAGAGGCTTACGCGGTAACGGTGATGCTCTGGCCTTCAAAGCTCACGATCTGCCCGGCGACGATTTTGCAGCGCTTGCGCGTTTCGACTGCGCCGTCCACTTTCACCAGCCGTCGGCGATGGCGATTTTCGCCTGCGCGCCGCTTTCGCTCCAGCCTTCCAGTTTCAGCAGATCGCACAGCTCAACGTGTGGGTGTTTACCAAGGAAAATGTTGCCATCTTATGCGCCTTCTACATCATGATATTCTTCACACGCTTGCAGCGTGTTCTGGATAAGGGTGGCGACGGTCATCGGGCCGACACCCCCCGGAACGGGGGTGATATATGAGGCGCGCCGCGGCTTCTTCATAAATCACATCGCCGACGACTTTACCGTTTTCCGGTGTGCGGTTAATGCCGACATCTATCACGATAGCGCCTTCTTTGATCCACTCGCCGGGAATAAACCCCGGTTTTCCCACGGCGACGATCAGCAGATCGGCGTTTTCCACATGGTGGCGCAGGTTGCGGGTGAACCGATGCGTCACGGTGGTGGTGCAACCCGCCAGCAGCAGTTCCATGCTCATCGGGCGACCAACAATATTGGATGCGCCAATCACGACCGCATTCAGGCCGTAGGTATCGATGTTGTAACGCTCCAGCAGCGTAACGATACCGCGCGGCGTGCACGGGCGCAGGCGCGGGGCGCGCTGACACAGGCGACCGACGTTATAAGGGTGAAAACCGTCCACATCTTTGTCTGGTGCAATGCGCTCCAACACTTTCACGTTGTCGATGCCCGCAGGCAGCGGCAACTGAACCAGAATGCCGTCAATGGCGCTATCGGCATTCAGTTTGTCGATAAGCTCCAGTAATTCGGCTTCGCTGGTGGTTTCCGGAAGATCGTAAGAGCGGGAGATGAAACCCACTTCCTCGCAGGCTTTGCGCTTGCTGCCGACATAAATTTGCGATGCAGGATTGCTGCCAACCAGTATGACAGCCGGTGCCCGGTGCGCGTTTTCCGGCCGCCAGACGCGCCCGAACTTTTCCGCAACCTCAGAGCGCACCTGCTGCGCAATCGTTTTACCATCAATAATCTTTGCTGCCATCAGAGAGAGAGGATTCCATCTGTCATTCAACTAAGGGGGATGCGACTATTTTGTCAGAAGCGCGGCGTGCTGTCAGTTACCGTTTGCGGTTTTCCTCCCGCAACCGCCCGAAACCGGAGCAAGAGCGGGGCGCATTTGGCGGTTCGCGACCGGGAAACGTTGTGAAAATGTGCACTGCCGTTCACTAAGCAAGCAACTGGCGGAAAAGTCATTGACTCACCCTCGGCGCTGACCGTATAATTCCAGGGCGTTTTTCCCCTTGCAGGGAGCATCATCCACGAAATGCGCCCTTAGCTCAGCTGGATAGAGCAACGGCCTTCTAAGCCGTAGGTCACAGGTTCGAACCCTGTAGGGCGTACCATTATTTTACAAGCACTTATGCTTCCTTCACACCCCTCATCTTTTCGGTGATGAGACGTATTTGAGACATCATAACCAGAAATTGAGTCAATTTGCTTCGCATGCTCAGTTAAATGGTTGGGTGCCCGTGTGCATATCGGCGAACCATTTCGATGCTTTCCCATCTACCTATTTCCTGCAAAACTGAAAGTGAATGGTCCGGTTATGCGGGATACTTACACGTGCATTGGAAGTTGTTCTTCATTCCGGATGTGACCAGTGGAGAGTGGATTGACAATAGATGTGCTTTCAATAATTGATAAAATAATTTGCAATTTTGTTATGGCATCCCGTAGGTAGACACTCTGTGGCGTTTTCTTCCAAACAACGCGATATTAACAGAGTAAGGAGGACGTTACTCCCTTACATATGTTGTTCCGTTAAGCGCAACCAGCTTGCGGATTCATTAACCTGCGAGTTTGTATATTAATCAAAACGAACGAAATGGCTGCAATCAGGCCAGTTCCAGCAAAGACCATGAACCATCCCATGACGGAGACTTGATTTGCCATTAGCAGTCCACCTAATGTTGGACCAAGCAATCCGCCGATTCTGCCCAATGAATTTGGCAAGCCGATTGCGACCGTTCTCAAATCATGAGGATAATGTTGAGCGATAAACGCATTGACGAGCGAGTGAGCTGAAAACAAGAAAAACCCAACAAGGGTAATTAATGCATACAGTACCACAATGGTGGATTTTACCCCCATCAGAATCAGACAGACAGAACCAATGAAATAAATGCTCGGCATTAGCAGAGTAAATCCCTTCTTATCTGCTACTGAACCCCAATAAATGGCACCTGCTATTGTCCCGGCACATAAGAATATTGTAAATGCAATGCTTGAACCAAGAGCATATCCCGCATTTGTCATCACGCCGAGGCAGCCACACAATTACACCATTAATAAACAGAAGTCCCATGATGGCAATAACACATGCCGGTGCATGAAATAAGTGCATATTTCTTGCCAAATAAGTCCCTGTAAAAAATATTATTCGACTCTTTTCTGCAGAGAAATTATTAATGGCAGCCTTAATATCTATTTCTGAACTGTAGTCTTTGTTAATTCTATATAGTACCTTTTTAATCCTTCTACGTCTCTGTTTTTTAACATGAAATGGGCGCTTTCAGGCATGGTTTTTATTATGTATGGTAATAATAAAACGGGTATGAATCCTAACCAAAAAACGGGTCTCCACTGCCCAAGTTGAGTTGTAACATATATAGCAACAAAAGAAGCAATAATTGCACCGGAATTGATTGCCGCATAATGCTGTAGCAACTGATTTACTTTTGTTTGTTTTCGGTGCGTACTCAGATAAAAGAGAGATAACCAAAGGGATTACGCCACCAAATCCAAAGCCTGCAAT
The DNA here is from genome assembly GCA_002886105.1 of Enterobacter sp. EA-1. Taxonomy (GTDB): domain Bacteria; phylum Pseudomonadota; class Gammaproteobacteria; order Enterobacterales; family Enterobacteriaceae. Next base: position 3,847,057 of record CP025776.1, on the reverse strand, counting down.
GAATCTTAATATTGCGAAAATTTGTATTGTTGGGGGCAAATGCTTGACTGAATGTGCCAGCACAGAAAAGCATAACAGTTGTAATCAAAACGCGTTTAATGCCGAATTTTCTTGGAAATAACACTACATACCAGAGCACCAAACAACGAGCCAAATTCTGATAAACTACCCACATATCCAAGTTGATCCCAATTTAGATCAGTCCATTCTTTGAAAAGCATAGGGATTATTGAACCATACGCAGGCGCAGCGTAACCAGTAAAGGTAATTAAAAACACACTCCAGGATAACCAGGGTTTGCATCAAACCTGCTAAATTTTCTTGAGTCGATAAACTTTATAATGTCATTGTTCATACGGTGCCTCGTTGAAACATTAATAATTTATTATTTAAGAATTAGTTCATAACCATGTGTGAGCATCAGCAGTAAGGTTACTTTGGAACGTTTTTAATATTCTTCAACACGCTTTCCTCTTTTAATCATTTTATTGCGGGCGAAATTATTTATTTTACCGAGGATCAGTACAATGGAAATTGCTGTTACTGACATCGATGGTGTTATGAAATGAAAATATTCACATTAAGCAAAAAAAAGAAAAAAACTGGTTTATTTATATTCTATATTGCTTGCTGGTGAATTTATTTTAGGAATATGTCTTAAACAACTATACTGATAGTATTTTAGGCACGAGAGTGATGTAAAATCGATTTTACAGATGCGAGGTATCGCCGCGGCAAATAGGGTGAGACTGGTTGACGTTTATTAGATGTGTTACGTATCTTATATCACGATTATGCGTTCTATGTCACATTTTTTAATTGGAAAGGTTTGACTTTTACGTCGACAAAATAGTGTGGCTTAATATGGGTGTATAAATTAGTTACATTCTGGGTTAATTATGAAATGAAAGATAATAAATTTTCAGTCTTAAACATGTTCAACTTTGGATTTACCCACAAGATACTTAACGAAAAATAGTCAATGGTCATGCTGAGTGATAATGACTAAATCTACCCACTCTACCGTTGTTTGAAGGTGTTGGTGCTGAGGTTGAATGGTCTTGCATCATATCTGTTAAGTAACATTGCGAATGACGTTGCTGCAGGCAGGCATAGGCAGTCTTCAAGTACGAATGGTGAACTTGTAGGCGCTGGTGTGTTGAACCTGTGGCGATTCATTAAGATTGCTTTGAAAAGTACTCAGCAGTTCTTCTATGTGAGCTTTTACACCGGTAACCCGATTAAGTTCTTTCTGGACGCGCGCAACCTGAGGCTGAGCTTTGGAACGAATATCAGTAGCTGGTGAATAGAAGGGATTTGTTTTGAGGAACGTAAAATAAAGTATCGAAATTGCCATAGAATAGCCGCGATCCCGGATTAAACAGATTACTTTATTTTTAAACACTGCGATAGCGACTACCGCCAACGTCATCTGCATTTTAATCCTACCGGATGATTCGAATCTATCCGGTAATTACAGGCATAATTAATTTCAATAAAAATTTCAATTTACTAGCTTAAGGGATCTATGTCCGAAACAGATGAATGCATAACATTTCTTAGCCATTGAATACCTAAGTCTCCATCATGATGTCGGTGCCATTGTAGTTTCATATCGAAGGGGACCGTGTTCACTGGGCATGGGAAACATTGTTATCGGTAAGTATTTAGCATAATATCGTGCAAATCTCTCATGGACGGTTGCGATTAAATTTGTACCAATCAGTTGTGTCATTAGCATACTAAATGATGGTACGACAATATCTATTCTGCGTTGATAGCCTGATTCGCTTAAAAATACTTCGTCCATGGCCCGGATCATTTTACTAAATCTGGCGACAATATGTCCGCTGCTTAAATAGCTATTGAGATCGATTCCTGTATTACATAGTGGATTGCCAGACCATACGACACAAACAAACTGATCGTCGAAAAGAAATTCTGATGGATGCTGAGTAGAAACTAGTTTTTCCGGTGTGACAATGAGATCAATTACACCTATATTGAGATACTCACTAATAGGACCGTCAATAATAGATGAAATATCCAGACGAATATGTGGCGCTTGTTGTTGTATGAGCGAAATAGCTTTGTTCATGACTACAGTCGCAGAGGCGTCAGATATGTTTAACCGGAATGTTCGGGTAGAAGTTTCAGGGTCAAATTTTTGATTTTTGTCGACAATGGCTTCACATTTGCTAATGACATCATGAACTTCTTCGGAGAGCATCTCTGCAAAGGGCGTCAGTTCCATACGCTGGCCAACCTGCACCAACAACTGATCGTCGAAAAATTCTCTAAGCCTTGACAGCGCACCAGACGTTGCAGACTGACTTAAATGCACTCTTTCACCAGTGCGAGTGACATTACGCTCAGCCAAAAGCACATCAAGAATAATCAAAAGGTTGAGATCTAAACCGCGAAGATGCATAAAATGTCAGGCCATTTAACTATTTTGGATAAAAATACCATTTCATCATGAATTAGTCGAGTTCAAATGTTTATGTCCTGTTAGCATACTTTCCCTTACTACAATGTTAATTATCTCACATTTTAACCTTTTGAATTTACCACATGATGAACTCTATTTTATCACGTACACTCTTCAGCATTGCACAAATGCCTTGTTACCAATAAAATTCAACAAACCCAAAATCTAAAATTTGAGGTGTCAGACGTGAAGACTGAGAATAATAACTCTAAAAAACAAAAAAAGCACCTTTTTGGTTTAGAGAGTTATTACTTACAGAAGGCCCACAATCGCAGGCATCGATTTCCCGGAAAAACAGGTCTGTCACCGGCAATGGTTAACTACGTTGTTAAACAACTTATCGCGCTGGGTGCGCAGATATTCATTGGGTTAATGGACGAGAAGGGGTGGTCTCATTAACCTCAAAGACAGGCAAGTTCATTTCAGTTCTGGTTAATGTTGATAAAATTAGTGGTTCACTGTTCCTTTTTGAGTCTGAGATGAAAATAGATTTTGAGTCTATAATTACTCAGGAAGCCATTCAAAGAAAAATAATCCTGATACGGTCATTAGTTTACTTTCTGATGTTATTAAAAACTCAAACTTGTCTATGAGTGATATTTCAGGCTGGCTGTTAGCATTGTTGCCCCTTTGGATATCGAAAGCGAAGCTATCATATCCTGGTCTGCAGGGCGACTACCGGGATGGCGTGATATAAAAATAAAGTCTTATTTTGAAAAGAAACTTGGAGTTACAGTGGTTGTCGGCAACGATGCAAACCATGCAACACTAGCCGAATGGACATGGGGGTTGGCCGAGGTATTGAGAATTTTGTTTATATTGCATGCTCAAAGCAGATTGGTGGGGATTATTATTAATAATCACCTGTATAAAGGCAGTAATGGAATGGCGGCTGAGTTCGGGCATTTGATTATTGATAACATTGGGCCGGTTTGTTTCTGTGGCTGCCGAGGGTGCCTTACGACTTTTATTTCCAGAACGCGCAATTATAATGAATCTCTCCAAATCTGAAAGTTACAAAAACTCACTACCAGAGATCATCTCTGCGGCTGACGAAGGTGATGCTGCGTGCCAACGTGTATTGCTGGAAGCTGGAAGAGATCTTGGTAAAGCTCTTGCTAACATTGCAAAATATTAGCTCCAGGAATGATTGCCATTGGTGGTGATTTGGCCGAAGCTGGGCCGCTATTTTTTGATAGTGTCATAGCGACTATCAATGAACATAACCTTGGAACAGTATCACAATCTATTGATTTCAAAACAGCGAAAATAGTTCATCAGCCTGAGATTCTCGGTGGACTTGCTGCTCTTTTGGCAAAAAAAAAATCAGGGAATTAGTGAGCTCCTGATTGGATTAAATAATTGAAGCGCTCTCCAAATACTTACAGCCCGTCAGTTGATAAAGTGAACCCATAGATAAGATAGCGGCATAGCCCAAAGTAGAGCTGGTAGCATATTCGCTACAGGAAACAATTTTATGCCGCATATTCTTAACCCAGTAGCCATCATTACCAAACCGCCAACCGCATAAAAGTCAGACCTCATAACCTCTGTCGTAAGAGGTAGCAGCAGCACTGCACTGTAGGCGAGTATTAGCTGGATTACTAACTGCGGTACAAACAAAATTACTACTGAATACCCTAAACGGGTAGCAAAAGAATGGCACAAAAGAAATCCATGAATGCTTTTGTAATTAGCACTGAGGCGTTTCCATTCATGCCCTCGTTCATAGCCCCCACAATACCAGTACCACTTGCTCCCGAACAAAATAATCAGTGCCACGAAGGTTTTTAAAAACTCTTCGTTAGTTATCTCGCCACGCGGTTTTGGCAGAACTGATTCAATGATATTTTTTGTTTTTGTTGCGACGGTATTAATTTTTTTCTCGAGGGTGATTAACTCACCAGTAAGTGCGCCGAGAATGCCTGCCAGCACTATTACTGGCATGTTGACAGTATCCATTATCAAGATCACTGCCATTGCCATCGAACAAATGCCAAACATCAGTGGCATTCCTTCATGAAGGCGCCTTGGTATCCGAGGGAGACAAAAGATTCCCTGCGATGGCACCAACCACAATTGCAATGCTATTTATATACGGACCGACAATCACGTAGCTATCTCCAGAATCACTTAATACCGTTCCATTCACGGAATTAATTGAGCGAATGCCCTAACAACTGCCGCATGTGAGCCCCGGCGCCAAGTAGTCTGGCTGAGGATGTGTAATCAAGAAAACAGGGATATCTTTTAGGTACTCATTGAAGCGTCCTTTGTCTTCGAAAGCGTTCCTGAAACCAGACGATTTGAAAAAATCAAGGAAGCGAGGAACAATGCCACCGGCAATACACCTCCAAACGTACCCATGGTCAAAGCAAGATTGCCACCAAAACGGCCAAGCAAGATACAAAATAAGGAAAGTGCGTCGGCAATCAGTGCATTCATTATTTAATGCACGATCGGTGACATCTTTGGGTTTCAGCATTTCGGGAATGCGTCCGTCTACTTTAACAATACCCTTATACAGGTTTACGAGGCCCGGCCCGGAAAGAACTCGTTCATAGGAAATACGGCCGTGTTCACTTCTCAATGCCGACAGTATACGATCTTCCTCTTCGCTATTCGGGGCGAAGTCAACGTGGCCACCTTCGCCGGAAGGCTGATAATTTGTTTTTCTGTTTGCACAAGATGACAAACACCGAGGCCAGTGCCTGCGCCATAAACAGCGATGGGCTTGCGCGTTCAGCTGCGCCCCCACCAAATTTCAATAAATCTGTTTCCTTAAGCATGGGTATCGACATGGAAACTGCTTTGAAATCATTAATGACTTCCGAGTTAGTCAGGCCCAGATTGAGCTGCATTGAGCTGATTGAGAATGCCCATGAGTGATTTGTCATATCAACCCAGTCATTAGTGATAGGGCAGGCGATAGCAATGCAAGCCTCATTAACAGTGACATGCTGACCTTCAAGGTAATGCGTTATAACATCTTCAAGCGTGGCGTAATCATTCGCAGAATAGGTATGGATATGTGAGATACTTCCATCGCTGATATCACTCAGGGCCAGACGTGCATTAGTTCCGCCGACGTCGCCGACAAGAATGAAATTTGGCATCAGATACACCTTTATAATTGAGAGTTAAAATCTTTAATTAATGATTCCTTTTGTAAGTGAATTAGCTAAGTGAGAATCATTAATTGAATTCATTTATAAAAATTGGGCTAAAGCTGTCCCTTCTTATATTGTTCTGCTGCGTAATCACATGCCCGAGCCGTAATCGCCATCATTGTTAATGTTGGCCCGCTCGCTAGTAACAAAGCATGCTCCGTCAGTGACGAATACATTGCTCGCGTCCCAACATTGGTTAAAGCTGTTAAGCACTGAGGTTGATGGACTGTCTCCCATTCTCGCTCCGCCACTTTCGTGTATGGCTGCGCCCAGACCAACACTCTTTTGAACGAAAGACGAAAGATTGTTTTCATCAGAAATGTTTCTTCAGACATAGCGTTACGTGCGTCTTCAAGACCTAGAGCTGTGCCTGCAAAATCAATTTTGTAGTTGCATGCACTCACCATCTCCTTGATTGCACGGAGCTGTGCTTTCATAACGATGAGGTCGTTTTCACCAAAAGAGCAATCAATATGCGGTGCAGGGATACCCCATGCATCTTTTTTTCTGGGATTGAGTGTTATGCGATTTTCCGGTCTGGCCAACATTTCACCGAAGCCCATTAAACCAAATTGGGACGGACTATCAGGTGATACGTAGCCCCGTCCAATTACGCCCGTGGAAAGCAAACCCGCGAATGAAATCTTTAGTCGTATTACTACCGATATTCTGGAATCGAGGAATAACAATACCCCGGCAGGACGGCAGAACGGATCCTCGGGAATAGTCTTATCATATTCCCATCCGAGGCTATCTGGTACAGAACCAGCGATAAGGCTCGGTGTTTGTTCAAGGAAATAGCGCCCCGAGGAGACCTTTTGAATTGCCAATACCTTCCGGATGACGGGGCGAGCGGGAATTTAATAAAAGCCTTACCGATTCAATAGCGGAGGCACACAGCATGACCATGCCGGCTCGTACGGTATGCTCTTGCTGTCAATCTATCGACAAACGTGACACCGGTGGCTTTGCCGCTAATCGGGTCTACATCTATATGTTTTGCTATCGCATCAGTGCGTAATTCCAGAAGACCCGTATCAATAGCAGCCTGAACACCGACTGGGATGCGCTTTAAATTTGGTGCAGAGAAACGCCAACTGATGACTTTACGTTCTGGCCATAAGGATTCGACTTTTGTTTTAAAGGCTTTCTCTGGTTTAGTCAGAATGGGGGCCTGAACAAATTTTCCGTCTGGTAAGTTAGGAATGTTTTCCTTCGTGCCATAAACACCGAGAAACGCTTCAATTCAGAATACGAGGATCCAGTTCTTCATAGCTGATAGGCCAGTTTTGACCATAACCGTCCGTGGGGCTGGCAGCTTTGAAGTCATAGTCCGACATTCTCTGTAATACCCGGCCGTATGTATGAAGGCGTCCGCCAAGCTGGCGACCCCTAATCCACAAAAAATACTGCCCTTTGGGGTCGTATAGGGGGAGTTTTGCCAGTCATTTACAAATAAATGACGGTACTCATTACTCATATAGGTTGCACGAGCCTGAAGGGGTTGCCCTGTTGCGGCAATCTTAAAGCGAGCAAGCGCATCGATTTTTTTTACTTTTCGTGACTGCCACCGGCGTGATGGGAAAATCTTTTCACCTAAGAATGGTCCAGCCTCGAGCAAGATAACGCTCATTCCCTTTTCAGTTAATTCCTTCACAGCTATGCTGCCTGCTACTCCAGAGCCGACAACAATCGCGTCATAAAATTCTTTTTCATCTTTGCCTCGGCCGGATAATTCCGGGTAACAAATTAATCTGCTCTTGATTCAGTGGGGAGAAGGCATTTGCCATCTCCCCAATACTCATTCTCAAAAAGATCCCCGAGCATTTTCTTGATTTCATTGACGTCATTACCTGTTTCGGCAAAGTCATCAAAGGCTCGGCTGGATACGTTGATAATCTGTTCCTGAATGAACTGGCTCCCTTCCCGAGCGCCATCTTCGCTATTTTTCAGGCAGCATTCCCATTCAAGTACGGCCCACCCGCTATAGTCGTATTGAGTGAGTTTGCTAAATATCGATTTGAAATCGATCTGACCATCACCCGGAGAACGGAAACGACCGGCACGTTGCAGCCATGGTTGATAACCACCATAAACGCCGCTGCGGCCATTTTTTGTTATATTCGGCATCTTTCACATGGAACGCTTTAATACGCTCATGGTAGATATCGATATATTCGAGATAATCGATTTGCTGCAAATGGAGGTGGCTGGGGTCAAACAGGACGTTGCAACGAGGATGGTTATCTACCTCGTCAAGAAAACGTTCGAATGTAGCACCATCATGAAGATCTTCACTTGGATGGATCTCGTAGCAAACATCAACGCCATATTCCTCAAAGGTGTTGAGGATCGGGGAGCCAACGGCGAGCCAGCTCTTTAAAGCTTTCATCGAATAAAGCGGCATTGTGAGGCCACGGATACAGATAGGGCCATGCCAGCGAACCAGAGAAAGTCGCATGGGCATTAAGACCGAGGGCAGACGCTTGCGCTGCTTTTTTTACAATACCGACAGCCCATTCCTGACGTGCTTCTGGATTGTTTGCAAATTCTTTAGGGGCAAATCCGCCAAAAGGCTGGTTATAGGCAGGGTGGACGGCAACAAGCTGGCCCTCAAGATGCGTCGATAGCTCGCTGACCTGTAAACCGCGTTCAGCGAGAATACCTTTACATCATCACAATATTGCTGGCTTGCCGCTGCTTTTTTCTACGTCAAAAATATGTTTGTGGTTGCAAGGAATTTGCAACGCTTTGAATCCGAGATTTGCAGCCCGAGGTTGCTAGCCCCTCGAGACTATTAAAGGGTGAAGTACTGTCAATAAATTGTGCAAGAAAAATGCCGGGACCTTTAAGAGTGTTCATATAACCTCCTCATTAACCGAGTGGCAAAGTTGCTGGAATGGAATGTGCGAAGCGAAGTGGCGCAAACTTCCTTACGCCACTGAATAACGGGAGATTAGAACTCTAGCACCGGCCGGTTTCCGCAGATTTGTAGATTGCTTCCAAGTACCTGGAGTCACAATGAACGCTTGTTCTGCAGTAACAACTGGGGCTTTGTCGTTCTCAATCGCATCAATCCATGCAGCAAGTTCAGCATCTGCAACCCGGAAAGGCTCGTTGCCGAGATCTAAAGGACAGGGGCCACCAAGTACAAAAGGTTCAATATCTACCAATTGACCAAAGCGCGCGGTATTGAAAGTAATACTGCCAGTACCGTCGACAGCTGATGTTGGCGCAGCAGCACCGTCACCTACCAGTTCTGCACCGGCCTTTGTACCGCAGAGCGTAACTTGACCTTCGCGGGCTTTAAGGATGTTCAGCGCCCGAGGATGCTTCGAGGAAGATTGTCGCGCCATTTTCCATTTTGATAAAAACCGAATGCAGAATCTTCCACATCAATGGTTTTTGGATTCCACGGTCCGAACAGATTGCCTTCGAAGTTGTCTTTCATTTTGTGGAATACAGAGCCAGAAACCAGTTTCGGTTTATAGTTATTCATGGTCCACAGGGCAATATCCAACGCATGGGTACCGATATCGATCAGCGGGCCGCCGCCTTGTTTCTCTTTGTCCGTGAGAATACACCCCAAGTTGGAACGGCTTTACGACGTACTGCATGTGCCTTGGCAAATAGACTTCGCCCAAATCACCTTCTGCGCTAGCGCGTTTCAGGATTTGTACATCTTTACGGAAGCGGTTCTGGTATCCGATGGTGAGTTTTTTGCCAGTACGTTTTGCCGCATCCAGCATTTTCTGCGCATCTGCTGTTGTTGCCGCCATCGGTTTTTCACAAAGGACATGTTTACCTGCTTCCAAGCGCATCTACGGTCAGAGGGCTATGCGAGTTGTTCGGAGTCAGAACGTAGACAACATCGATGGATTTATCTTTAAGCAACTCGCGATGGTCTGAGTAAGTCTCCGCACCGAGGTACGCCGAATTTAGCTGCTGCATCAATTGCACGATCAATTTCGATATCACAGAAAGCGACCAGTCAACACGATCTTTGGCTTTTGCAAATGCAGGAAATGTTTACATACCGCAATGCGGCCGCAACCAATAATACCAATACGTAGTTTATTAACCATTTCAATTATCTCCGGCTTACCAATTTTGTAATGGCTGAGATTTAATAATCAGCTATTTTGGTTGATTAATTTGATAGGGGAATGCTCATATCCAAGGACTGGTTATGTTATGCCGTTAAATGGAGATAAAGGGAAATGGCTTGTATGGATGTTAGGTATCTGCCGGGCAGATACCATCAGGATATTTTATTACCCTGCGAATTATAGAGATCATGATCACGTTTTTTCCAAATTAAATTGAATGAATAAATAGCTGGTTTTTTATGTTGCTGATTTTTAATGTTATTAATTTTTTCTCCTGACGTTCTTCTTTGTGGTTTGTTCGTTCTTATTTTATTCGATCATTCAATTGTTCAATTTTAATTCCTGCGATTATTTGATGGATTAATATTTAACTAATTGATTTTTATGTATTTTATTTGTGTTGTTATGTTTTTGGATGTCGGTCAATATCTTTATTGTTCATAAAATGAAGCATAGATCACAAAAAGAAACTTTTGGATTGTGAGATTTTGATATTTAGAATTTATTACGTATGAACACCCTCGTTCCAACCGAAGTACCTACTAACGGCGGAGTAAAAATGCTTAATTGCTTTGCGGAAGAAAAATCTGAAATACTATTTGAGAACAAAAATATGAATTCAAATGTAGAAGTTCAGATTTTACCAAAGTTTATTTTTGGCAGGCTAAGCATACTTATGCTGCTAGAGTTTTTTGTTTTCGGTTCCTGGTTTACGACTATGGGGCTGGTATTATTTGCACATGGTTTAGCAGGTGTTATAGGGCTGGCTTATACATTGTGTGCAGTTGCTGCAATCATATCGCCTCTGGTGCTGGGGGCTATAGGCGATCGTTTTATTTCATCCGAAAAAGTTCTTGGTTTTTTACATGTTATCGGCGGAGTTTTACAGTTCTTCCTTCCTCGGATTTGTTGCTGCTGGTGATAACAATGTGACTTTATTGCTTATATTTCTGTACATGCTGTGTTTTCAGCCCACTGTTGGTTTGGTGAATTCTCTTTCATTTCATAACCTTGGTTCAAAAGCAGATTGGTTTCCCTTTTAAGGTTGTTTGCCACAGGTGGATGGGTCGTTGCTGGTGTAGTCGTTGGTATGCTGGGGTATTCCTCAACGACTGGCATTTTTATGTTGCAGGTATATCCAGTATTTTCCGGGCGTGTACTCGTTTACATTACCTCGCACGGAACCGCAGGCTAAAATTCAATTGGCTGGATGCACTTGGTGCTAAATCATTCATTTTGTTCCGGCATCGTAGCTTTGCCGTATTAATGGGATGTGCGTTACTAACGTCTATTTCGCTTGGTTTTTATAATACCTATGCTTCGCCATTTATTGGTTCGTTAGGCATTCAAAATGTTGCTGCGTTACTTGCTTTGGGGCAACTTTCAGAAATTATTTTTATTATTTCCAGTTCCGTTTGTCATTAAGCGTATTGGCATGAAATGGGCACTGCTTGTCGGTATGTCCATGTGGGGCATTCGTTTCATTATGTTCATTCTTGCGGCGAATGGACACATGGACGTACAATTGTTGGGGTCGGCTTGCATGGTATTTGCAACGATTTTTTCTTATAATCAGTGCCATGTATATTGATCGCCTTGCTCCAGCGGAAATGAAAGTCCGAGGCGCAAAGTTGGTTAATTATAGCAATTTCAGGTTTTGGTGCTGCATTTGGTTCAGTAATTTCAGGGCCGTATATTCAAGTTCAGTAAATACAGCGGTTGCGCAATCATGGATTCCACTCTGGTCGGTACCTATTGGCATTGCTGTATTAACAAGTGTTATTTGGCTTACTGGTTTTAAAGAAAAAAATAACCAGCCGGAGATACTTTTATTTTAGATTGGAACATTTCCATTTAATGCGTTGGAGGAGTTATGTTTGATAATTATTTAATTCGCCCGGGAAGCTTGAAAAATGAAAAAGTGAACGGGGAAGTCGTTGGGTTCTCTTTAGCTGTAAGGCATGCCAACTATCGCGGATGCTTTGTTTCTCTTCATAATGGTTATTACCTTTCAATTGATGGAGTTGAATATCCTAATTCTTTACAATCCTTTGAAATAAATGGGAAAGGTCCTCGCAGCTATGAAGAACTCTCTCATGCTGTCTATGAGCATTGGGATTATGGTGACGATGGTATCCTTCACGTCGCTCTTCCGGGGGGATTGAAACCGGGTAAACACACGGTGTTATTTCAGCAGTCAGTTCTTGCCGCTTATGGTTATTTACCGACAGATGAAGCGTGGGTTAAGAATCCACCAGTCCCCGGAAAAGGGGCTGGTTCGGATAAAACCCCTATATCGTAAAATATGAATTGACTGTTGAATAAGGTGAATGAAAATGAAACGTGGTGTATCGCTCTATAGTTATCAGCAATCACAATTCTTCAACGAATCTAATCTTGAATCGCAAATTAACGAAGTTGCGAATAATCTGTATGGTGCAGACGGTATTGAATTGATTGATGAAATGTCACTGAAATATCCCGTCCCAGATAAAGCATTTATGCAGCGCTGGTACAATCTAATTGATAGGCATAACGTCAAGCCGGTGGCTATGGACGTGTGTATGGACGTTCTGCAGTTCCGTACGCATGTCATGAATCATGATGAATGTGCAGAGCGTTTAAGAAGCGACATCAAGCTCGCAAAAATGCTGGGCTTTAGCATTGTTCGTGTACTGTCAATTGTCCCACTTGATGTCATGGTAAAAGCGTTACCTCTAGCAGAAGCGTTGGATATCCGTATTGGAAAAGAAATTCACCAACCGATGACTCTGGAAGGGCAGCAGGTCAGCGAAATTATCGAGTTTAGTGAGAAAAATAATACCCGCCATTTAGGGATCGTTCCTGATTTCGGCATTTTTGGTACGCGTCCTTCTGAGGCTCAGTTGGGATGGTTTGAACGCCGTGGTGCGAATCCTGAAGCTTCCAGAGCAGCGGTTAAATTAGCGGGAATGGTGAAGACGGATCCTCAAACTTTCAACGTTGCTAACCAGACAGCAGGTAACGTCAGGGCTGCGTTTGGCCAGTTCATTGCGACGGGTGAATGTAATCCGGAGGCGAAAGTTTGTTTCAATGCAGTAAAAGCATTGGCGGAGCAGTTTATCGATAAACCGAAGCCCTTGGATTACACCGTCGTTGCTGAAGGTTTGACCCTGTCAAATACATCAGCTGAGACGCTGCGCGAAATTTGCCCACATATTACCCATATTCACGCCAAATTTAACAATATGTCTGAAATTCCGGGTAAACCGGCCAATGACATTGCAATTGATTATGTTTCGGCGATCGACGCACTGCGCAGAGGTGGGTATGAAGGTTATCTCAATTCTGAATATGAAGGGCAGCGTTACTTCCGAGGATCGTGGCCGCGAATTCATGATGGATGAATTTGAGCAGGTCCGTCGTCACCGGAAATGTTGCGTCGTTTAATTACGGCTTGATTATTCACGCCTGCTGCCATGTGTGCAGCGGGCTTAATCCGGCCTTCTAAGGGAGTTATGATGAACTACCCACAGAAGTCATTGATTGCTAATGCATTATTGCTATTGTGTTGTTTTGCCGGAGGGCTAACCGTCCAGCCCGGACCGAACAAACAAGCACTCAACAGGTTGATAATACGATGAAAAATGTAACAGATACGAAATCAACTGCTGGCAAAACGTCAGCCACAATTTTCGTTGGAACCTATGGTGATGAACACCAACCCGGTGGGATATATTCACTGCGCCTTAGCCCGGGGACGGAAAAAACGTTGAACAACTGGCTCATGTTGAGCAGCCTAAATTGGCCGGATATCTGATGTACGATGCAGCAACAACGACATTGTACTCCGTTGATGAGCGTAAGAATGATGGACGTGGGCCCGTTGAACCTCTGCAAGCGTAATGGCGTTTTCGGTTAACTCGGAAAGTGGCCATTTGACGCACGTAAATACGCAAATTGCTCCCGCGCCCAACATATCTGAGCCTTGATAGCCAGAACCGCCGCTTATTTAGCGCGAACCACGGTGATTTCGAGCATGTCGAGAAGGTCGTGTTTAAAGAAGGAAAATGGGCATCAGAGTATGTTTATGATGACTCAACCGTCATCATGTACGGTCTCAATAAAGATGGTTCGATTGCTGGAATCAATGATCTGGTTGTATTGGGAGGCCATGGCAAGGATCCTAACAATTCCAAACAGGCGGGTGGTCATGCCAGGCAAGCCCTCATGCGCATAGCGCAGTTGTCTCACCAGATGGCAAACACCTTCTTGTTTGTGACAAAGGTACGGATAAAGTTCTCGTATACGCAATCGCTGATAAGTTGAAATTAGTCAATAGCTATCAGTTCCCCGAGGAAACTGCTCCACTGGTTTTTGCAAATAACGAGCGTTTATACCTCGATCTTGAAATTTCCTCTGAACTCGCCTCAATGGAATTCAATCAGGAGACAGGCGAACTTAAATTATTGGATAAAATTTCTACATTAGGCCCCGATTTCCATGGCCTTAACGAGCCTGCCGAAATCAGGCTTCACCCTAATGGTCGTTTTGTCTACGTGAATAATCGTGGCGAAGATGCTATTGCTGGTTCAGCATTGGTGAGAACGGAAAACTGGCGCGCCTTGGTTCCGTCAAGTTAGCGAAATCAATTCATCCGAGGGTTGGCATCAAGGAGTTTTGCTTTTGATCCTGATGGCCGTTATTTAGTTTCTGCCGACCGCCCTGATAATAAAATTAAAGTGTATGAGGTTAATGCTGTAAATGGAGCATTGAGTCAGCGTTCAGAGTTTAGTGTTCCTCAGCCTGCGTTCTTAGCATTCGCAATAAATTAACAAAACGGCTAATGGTTAAATGCCAGACTGTTAGCCGTTTCTATTAAAATTATAAAATTAAGCTTTTATTTCCCCTGCTTGGAAATCGGGTGGGGTTGTTATTTCATTAAACTTGTTGCTCTAGTAATTATACTAATAAACGATTTCGCTAATAATTACCGATTTCAAGATATTGATATCGTTAATACATTTTAAAAATATTTTCTGATATAACGAGAGTAATAAAATGACTGTATCCTTTCAAAATAAAGTAGTTTTGATGATGGTATCGCCTTTTCTTTTTTCAACAGGTAGCTATGCCGGAGCAAACTCCAGCATGGAGTCCAACTGTATTAGGTTATGAGCCTATGACACCCGGCTTATTGGGTGATTGGGGGGGATGCGTTCAACCTTATCAGACAATGGTTTTAACTATGCGCTGATTTACCAAACAGAGAGTGCCTACAATGTCAGTGGCGGCTATAACAAAAGTGGCCATTATGCTTTTGTCGATCAAACGGCTTTACTTTTTAACCGGGGATTTAGAGCGCCTCACTGGAATGAGCGATGCCAAAATCGAAGGGTTGATCACTAACCGAAATCATGATGATAACCTGACAACGGAAAGGCTACAGGATCAGCGCGTTCATTTTAATGATTTGGCACAAGAAGGCTGGGGACCGGGTCAATAACCCGCCTTGGGTATTTAACATTTAGCCGAACATTTATGGATAAAAATTAACTGGCGTGCCGGGTTAATGAATTATCAACAAACTTTCGACCAAATTACACCATGTGATTTTCAGTTACTGACGTTATGTGGTGGGAAATCTTCTAACTCTTTAACTCGGAATACCCGGAATATTCACTCGGGAACCACTTTTGCGTATGCAGTGACGCCAGAATTAACCCTCAAAACAGGGGTGATTGAACAAAATTCACGCGCCGATGATACCTCTCGTGCGTGGTCATTTACGACCCATGGTAGTAAGGGTGTTCTTCTGCCCGTTGAAGCGGAACTGAAAACTCATGTGAATGGGTTACCAGGGGCTTATAACCGGGAATACTCTTTACTAATGCCAAACAGTCTTCACTTTACACCCCAGTTGGTGAGGAAACTGAAACATACAATCGGACATGGTTTGCATGGGCTGGATTTAACCAGCAGGTTACCAGCCACCGGATGATCAATCCAGAGGGATGAGTGTGTTTGGCAATATGAGCATTGCCGATCAACGTACTGATGTTAGTCATATCATTGCCTCGCTTGGGATTCGCTATCGCGGTCTGTTTGATGCAATGCCAAACGATTATATCGGGTTTGGTGGTAGCTGGATTGATATGAGCAATCGTCTTGCGAAGACGGAACGTCAAATTAACCAAATTAATGGAATCTATGATTATGACAATCCGCTTTATCAACCAGTACAGGGACATGCGGTCAACTTTGACCTGTATTATCGCTTCCGACCGGTTAGCTGGCTTGATATTCAACCAGATATCCAATATTGGATAAATCCAGCAGCCGTTAGGTGAAACGAAAAATGCTTTTGTTGTCGGTCTTAAAACAGCGATCAGATTCTGATTATTTTATCGGTTGTGAGTAAGTCGATAGTTGCAAGGTTGGTGAATCCATCCCCCTCTAATTTTCGTATTAAGTTAGAGGGGATACCGGAAATAGTATCGATAAATTAAGTGAATTTTTAAAGAAAACTCACTTAATTTATTGTATAATTATTTAACGGAGCATGACATGTCCACCGAGTTACGCAGAACTAAAATTGTTACTACACTGGGTCCGGCAACAGACCGAGATAATAATCTTGAAAAATAATCGCAGCAGGTGCCAATGTCGTGCGTATGAATTTCTCTCATGGGGCACCGGAAGATCATAAAGCTCGAGCTGAAAATGTCCGACGCATTGCCGCGAAGTTAGGTCGCCATGTTTCTATCCTTGGTGATCTTCAGGGACCAAAAATTCGAGTTTCAACCTTTAAAAACGGTAAAGTTATCCTGAATGTCGGCGATAAATTTTTACTGGATGCTGAGCTTGGTAAAGGTGAAGGTGATATCGAACGTGTAGGCATTGACTATAAAGGGTTACCAGCCGATGTTGTTCCGGGTGACATTCTTTTGCTTGATGATGGGCGAGTGCAATTAAGAGTCTTAAGCGTCGAAGGCATGAAGGTTTTCACTGAAGTCACAGTCGGGGGCCACTATCTAATAACAAAGGTATTAATAAGTTGGGCGGTGGTCTTTCTGCCGAAGCACTAACTGAAAAGATAAAGCCGATATCATCACTGCCGCAGAAATAGGCGTTGATTATTTAGCGGTCTCATTCCCGAGATGTGGTGAAGATTTGCATTATGCGCGCCGGCTTGCTCGTGCTGCGGGATGTCATGCACAGATTTGTGCCAAAGTTGAGCGTGCTGAAGCTGTATGCAGCGAAGAAGCCATGGATGATGTCATTATGGCATCTGACGTTGTCATGGTCGCACGCGGTGACCTTGGGGGTTGAAATTGGCGATCCGGAGCTGGTCGGTATCCAAAAGACTTTAATCCGTAGAGCACGTAATTTAACCGCGCCGTCATCACGGCGACGCAAATGATGGAATCAATGATTAACAGCCCGATGCCCACACGTGCTGAGGTGATGGATGTGGCAAACGCTGTGCTGGATGGTACCGATGCGGTAATGCTTTCTGCCGAAACTGCTGCGGGCCAATACCCCGTTGAAACTGTTGCTGCAATGGCGCGTGTATGTCTCGGGGCTGAAAAGATCCCTCGGCATCAATGTATCTAAGCACCGTCTGGATACACAATTTGATAATGTGGAAGAAGCCATTACGATGTCAGCTATGTATGCGGCTAACCATCTTCAAGGGGGTTAAAGCCATCATCACAATGACCGAATCCGGCCGTGCACCGCTTATGGCTTCCCGCATCAGTTCGGGATTACCTATCTTTGCTCTTTCTCGCCATGAACAAACACTCAATCTTGCTGCGTTATACCGTGGGGTAACACCCGTGTATTTTGACAGTGATCATGATGGTGTTGCTGCAGCAAACGATGCAGTAAATCTCTTACGTGAGCAGGGATACCTTAATTCAGGAGAGTGGGTAATTGTCACACAAGGCGATGTGATGGGGGCCAGCGGTAGTACGAATACAACACGTATTTTGACTGTTCAGTAGAACCCCCTGATAAACCTTGCACAGTAGCTCTCTGCATAGAGAGCTACTACGAATTTTCTATTAAACATTTTTAAGCCATTACCTGATATTTGCATACTTTGAGGTGTCTATGTTTAAACGGATGCGTGTCGTCGTGTTTGTTATTTGTACTGGGGTTATTTGGCTTCCCCATTGCAATTAGCATCTGTGTGATGTTTCTTAATACCATACAAACAGACAAAGAAAACTTTGTTTTTAACCAGCACCTTCGCGATTTGCAAACTCAATTGGGAACATCGTGGATGGCTCTCGTTCAGGCACGGAGTACGCTTAACCGGGCAAGTGTTGGTTATATGGCCTCGGGAAATCATGGTGGTTTAAATAATGACGTCAATCAACTGATGGTCCAGCCGAAGATAAATTGAGTTTAGCCGATACCGCAATGCACAAATTCGATGCCTTCCTGACGGATCAAGATCGTGAATCACCCTATGTCCAGACATTACATTCTAATTTTAAAGCCTATCGTTCCGCTCTGTCTGAACTGACCCGCTATGTTAAAGATGGCAACATCGATGCCTTTGTCAGTCAACCCACACAGCAATTTCAGGACAATATGGAGAAAGCATTTGATGACTGGTTAATCGATTGTGATAAGTACGTCGTGCTTGGAGCAGAAAAAATATCAAGGCATATGCTACCGCGCACTGGGTATTACTCTCGTTGTTGTTGATTACCGTGGTGGTTATCGTTGTTGTTTGGGAACGAATGAGTAAGCTTGTGATTCACCCGCTAAATAAAAGCATTGAGTATATTCAGAATGTTTCTCGGGGTGATTTAACTCAGCAAATTGATATTACGGTACATAATGAAATAGGGACCTTACTCTCGTCGATTAAAAATATGCAAGATGAGTTAACTCGCACTGTCAGTGCTGTACGCGAGGGTTCCGATTTTATATACAACAGTTCGGGGAAATTTCTGCCGGGAACGGTGATCTTTCAGTCCGAACTGAACAACAGGCTTCGTCACTAGAACAAACTGCTGCAAGTATGGAAGAGTTAACCGCAACGGTTAAGCAAAATGCGGAGAATGCGCAGCATGCTTCTTCTCTGGCTCGTAATGCATCGACGATTGCCCAGCAGGAACGGAGGCTGTGGCCAATGTGGTTAAAACCATGCATGAGATAGTTGGAAGTTCCAAAAAATTGCGGATATCACTACGGTGATTGATGGTATCGCGTTCCAGACAAATATCCTTGCGTTGAACGCAGCAGTTGAAGCTGCGAGAGCCGGTGAACAGGGGCGAGGATTTGCTGTCGTCGCCGGAGAAGTGCGTAACCTTGCGCAAAGGAGCGCCCGAGGCTGCAAAAGAGATAAAAGTATTGATTGATGATTCTGTTAAGCGTGTAGAAACGGGCTCCATAATGGTTGAGGGCGCGGGAGACACCATGAAAGGTATTGTTGACGCGACGCTGCGTGTTACGGACATCATGGGGGATATTGCTATTGCATCTGGTGAACAGAGCCGTGGCATTGATCAGGTTGGTTTAGCCGTTGCAGAAATGGATCGTGTAACCCAGCAAAATGCGGCGCTTGTTGAGGAATCCGCCACTGCGGCTACGGCTCTGGCAGAACAAGCTGGCCGCTTAAAGCTCGTGGTCGGGCAATTCAACGTTCGTGAAAACCCTTTGATAGTCGGCGACTCCCACGTTGAGGGCGTCTCTGATGTAGGGCTAAATGCTGGCTGACGGATGCCACAATAACGTGTTGAGGTAAAACTTGTATTAGCCGATTCCTTCACTGTGCGTTCGTATCCATGCTGGCGTTTATTAGCATAGGAAAAATCCCCAACCGGCTAATCAAGGCAATCCTTTGTATCCCGGATTCAGGAAGGGGTTTTGTTGCCTGACACAGAACACGTCGACGGGTGATGGCTTTTACGTAAAGGGATGCAGGATGGGGCGTACCCTCGGCAGATGTGTTCTCCGCCATCCCCATTCCTGCAACAAATGATACAAAACGTAATATTGGTACAAACTATATTAAACACATTTTAAACCATTTTTATCAATTACTTATAGCGTATATTCCAATCCTGTAGGGCACTTCAGCATCAACCCTGAGAAGACGATTTAAGCTTCACTCCCGTAATTCTTGATGCCACCGCTTTTGCCGCGTCCAGCTTTGCTTTCCCCGATTCAGACTGCGTGCCAGATTCAAATGCTTTGAAGTTAAGCTCGATGTTCTCAATGGCTTTATCTTTGAAAAATTGAGGTAGCTCTGTGAACAGGGACTGAAAAATTATCTCATACGCTAAAGCACGAGACTGCAGATCATTAATCACGTCTTCTACTGGCTTCATAACCTCTCCTCAAGAAACTCTATGGCGTTCACCGACAAACAAGAAATGTTCTGTCGCGCATATCGCTGCGATGTGAATATTTAATATCGTTCAGATAGACAAATAAAACCAGCGGACGCCATCACCAAATCGGACCGGGAGTTAATCGGGATGGCACAGCGGGGGGAAGTTTGTTTCATATAAAATAAAAACTGGCAGATGCGACATCGGCACCGCCAGTAAATAAGTTGGTTCTTGTCATAAGTCATATCCGTTATACATGTTATAGCTCACCGCCCTAAAACAGACTAATCGCAAATTGCCGCATTCCGATTCATAAAATTAATGATCCCGGTAGTAGTGCTGGCTGCGACTTCCAAGCTGGCTTATGGTCATCGGCTAAATTTTCGATACGGTTACGTTATGGCGAACGGGTAGTCGGGCTATAAAAGCGACCGGTTTGCACTCGGCCGGGGTGGTTTATCACTCACCGCCTCTAGGGCCCTTAACACACAAGGTTGAAAAAAATTTCCACTTTTCCCCTTGAAAACGGTTGGCAGGAATTATTTATACCAACGGACAAGCAACGCTTGCCTGTAACTTGAGCTTTTGAATCGATTATTCAGGAGGTTAATTTATGGCACTCAGAACCTTGTCAGCACTCCCGAGGCTTTTCTGATTCTGCTTTTGCTGACCGTTTTAACCGCATCGACAGACTCTTTAGCCAGTTAACCGGGGACTCCCCCGTTGCCTCATTACCGGCCTACGATCTGAAAAAAGTCGATGCTAACAACTATCTGTTAAATGTCAGCGTGCCGGGCTGGAAGGACGATGAGCTCGAAATCGAAACCGTCGGCGGTAACCTTAATATCTCGGGTAAACGTGCTGAGAGCGAATCTCAGGATGAACAAGGCTGGATATACAAAGGCATACGCCGTTCAGACTTTCGTTTGAGTTTTTCCTTACCGGAACATGCCCGCGTCAGCAACGCAAAACTTGAAAGCGGGCTTTTACAGCTCTCTATTTATCAGGACATTCCGGAGAGTGAAAAACCGCGCAAAATTGCGATCGAAAACGCCAACAACGTTATCGAGCATCATGCCTGATAGGTTCGTGTTAATGTGATGTCTGTCTGAGGCCCGCGAAAGCGGGCCTTTTGTGACTGTAATCGGTATAAATAGTGTGACCGTTATATAATAAAACACCAAGCGTTAGCTTAATTTCTTAAGGTTTTGTATCGCGCTGAATATAATGATAATTCAGTGTGAAGGGTTATTTTAATCTTTAATGCAAATTTTCGCAGGTGAAAAATAAGAATTAGAGAGATAGAAAATTCGCATATCTATTTTAGAATTTAAAACAGCACTACCACCCTGAAGGAATGATCATGTTTACGCGTCGCAGTATTTCAACCGCTATAGCCGCAGTGATTTCATTATCTGTGCTGGTTACCCCTGTACTGGTTACCCCTGTACTGGCTAACCCCGGTAACGGGCATGGCAATGGTAATGGGAACGGAGGCGGTCACGGCAATAGTGGTAATCACGGCAACAATAGCGCCTCTGCACAGCAATCAAATGGGCAGGGTAAAAAATAAAGGTAACCCCGATCACGTAGAATCCGATATCAGTTTCTCAACCGCGCGCCAACTGGCGGTTAACTATGGTTTGGTGGGGTATCAGGCCTTACCTCCGGGCATCGCGAAAAATCTGGCCCGCGGCAAACCGCTCCCCTCCGGGCATTGCCAAAAGACAGTCCCGGCCTCAATGCTGGGTCAGTTGCCCTATTATCCGGGCTATGAGTGGCGCATTGTGGGTGATGACTTAGTGCTGGTCGCATTGAGTACGGCAATTGTGACCGCCATCATCAATGGCGTGTTTGATTAAACGTCAGGCGCTTAACTCCTCCTTTATATATCTCCCAACGATTACACAGGGCTGTCAGCATTGCTGGCAGCTTTTTTCTCAGGAAATGCAACGCTACGTTTATTCCCGGCTTGAAGTTTTTTGACAATAACCTTACTTATCATGTTGATTTGCTTTACGGAATTATAGTTGCTTTCTGTTATTATTTGAAAAAAATATAACGGAGGGGAGTGAATGATGAATAGGGAATATAAGTATATTGACGCCACTATTTCCGGGCTTAATAAATCATCGGATGCGCATTTTAAATGGTTAGTTAAAGTGCTGTATTATGTTTCGAAGAAACATGAGCATGCTTCAGATATAACAAGCTGTAATGCACATGAACGTTGCGAATTTGGTATCTGGATTCAGCAAAAAATCAAGGAAGACAGAGATGATAAAAGTTATCTGCTGGATATTCATCATAAGCACATCCGCATACATGAAAAATGCCGTGAGCTGATGGCGGTCTTGACGTTTAATGAAGCCTCCGCTGATTCATTTGAGGAATTTGCATCAGCGCTGTTGGCCTTTAACCAGTCTTTGACAGTATACAAGACACACCTTTTGCAGCGGCGCACCAGCTTTGATGCCTTAACCGGCCTGCCGTTGCGTCGGACGCTTGATGAATCTTTTGATAAGACGTCAGAAAAGTTTGCGAAAGACGGTCTCTATTTGCTGCTTCTGGACATTGATCATTTCAAGAAAATCAATGACAACTATGGTCATTTAACTGGCGATCAGGTGTTACGCGCGTTGGCTATTCAGTTAGAAGATGAGACGCGCAAGTGTGAACCTGTTTATCGTTACGGTGGCGAAGAGTTTATTATTTTGCTTCATGCGTCCAGTGATGAAGATGCCTTTGCCATCGCAGAAAGGATCAGATTATTGGTCGCCAATACGGAAATAGCCGCTGGCGACCACGGCATAAACATAACGTTTACTGCCGGGTTAACCCAGTGCATGAAAATGAAAGTTTACACAGAGTACTGGAAAGAGCCGATAAAGCCCTCTATCACGGCAAACATACCGGGCGGAATCGGTGTATCTATGTGAGCCGATATAGTGATATGTACAAAATTGCGGTATGAAATGATCGGTACAGGCAACCGTGACGATATTTACGTATCAGAAATGCCTTAAGCCACCCGTGTTTGCGGGTGGCTTTTTCTCGTGTTTCAGCCGATGATTGCGCGACCAGCCACCGTCCATATTCCATGCGATCGGCGCTGCATAAAAACAGCACCAGCAATAGCGATAGATCAGAACGACTGCATGGCGCTGATATTGCCTTTTGCCAGTTGCTTTCTGACTGGCGTAGCGCCTGACTGATGTCGACCAGACGATCGGACGGCAGCGTTTTGGGCAGCAAATCCAGCCCGACTGTCGAGAGGATCTGGCCGTAGGTGTTGCGCAGTTCTGCATAGGCCAGATCCTGACGCAGATTGGCATTCAGCGCGTTCAGTTCCCCCCTGAATCAGCTGCAACTCCCCGATACTGTTCGCCTTGTAGCGGTTTCTCAACTGCCCGGCAATCTGACCGTCCAGATCGCTCCAGCTCCTCACTGGTTTTGTACTGGCGCTGCGCTTCATTTGAAATTCGCACGGGCGACGTACAGCTGTGCCATGATGGCAAGCGACATCGCCTCGGCGTTGAACCTCCGAGACGCTCTCATTGGCCTTCGCCGTTTTGTAAGCCGCAGGACCGGACAGCAGATTAAACAGGTTCCGGTGACCTTCACCCCCACATCCGCCCAGCTCTGGTTCACCATAAACGAGTTGCTGTCATAGTGACCGCCGGCGCTGACCTCCAGCCCCGGCAGCATCCGCAGCAGCGATTTGCGGGTTTCGGCTGCATGAATGCGCACCTGATAATCCTGCTCTTTCAGTTCCGGGCGACTTAACAGCGCCGTCTGCTCCAGGGGTGGCGAAATCGACATTCAATTGCGGTACCGTCATGTCATCTTTTCCGGTAACGCCAGCGTATAGGCGGTATCCAGCGGCAGGTTCATTAAGGTCGCCAGCTCGGTTTTCGCCAGCGATAACGCCCGTCGTTGCTCTTCCAGTTGACGCACAGCATCAATCAGCGTGCGGCGATAACTCAGTACTTCAACCGGATCGCCCACCTGCTGCGCGCTCATATGCTCACTCGCTTCACGCGCGGGTTAACCCGGTCAATCAGACTGTCGATGCGGCCCAGCAGGCGTTCTGCCGCCACGGCCCGCCAGTAGGCTGAACGCACATCCTGAATAACGGTATGCACGACTTTGCGTTTGCGTTCATCGGCGATCCAGCGCTGATCGGCCCGTTGTTTGGCGCTGACATAGCTAACGCCGAAATCCAGTACGTTCCAGACCATGGTCAGGTCGGCGACGTCACGGTTCTGATCCAGCGAGGTAGACGGCTCCAGTGATTGTCGCCCGGTTTCAACGCTTCGGCTGCTGGAGGCGCTGGTATTGCTGCGGCCAACGTAGCCTGCCGACATGGCAATCTGTGGCAGCATGTCATAGCGCGCAAGCTCCAGTTGCTGTTGCGATAATGCCTGCTCCATCACCTTAAGACGGGCTTCCGAGGGTTGTATTTGAGCGCCCTCGCCATGGCGTCATAGAGCGTTATCGGCGCGGTGACCGGCTCCTGTTTGCTGAACATGGCGATTTTGTCCTGCTGAATACGCTGCTCACCTTCCGTTTTGGAAACCGGCTGGCTGTTGACGGCGCAGCCGCTCATGGCCACCACGATGAGGCTCAGACTGAAAAGTTTACGACCCTTTAACACGATTCCACCCCTGCTGACTCTTGTTGTTATTGTCACCCACGCCCTGACCCTGAGGCGCGTTTATGTGCGTTGTCTGTCGTCGGTGATTTGCCCGACCTCCCTCAACGCCTGCTCAATGACGACCAGCCGCTGCTGCGCGTCATCCCCAATACGGTGTAATTGCCACTCCAGATCGGGCGCGAAGTGCATCTGCGCGGCGATGGGTGTGGTCGCGCCATCACTGGCATTGATGTTGCGCCAGCTCCCGCCGGAGAACACCGCCATGGGTGACAGCGAAGGCAGGCTGTTTCCCGAAAACATGCCCGCCAGTGAAGATGCCCCACCCAGCGCTCCGCCATTGTTGAAACTGGGGAACGAACCGAGCGAACTTTCAAACAGGCTGGCGCTGCTGGAGGTGGTACCACTGGGCAAACGTGCCCGCCACTGGCTGATCGGTGTGTTGTTGTCTGGTGCTGTCCGCTGAGATGACTGAAAAATCGTCGACGTGACCGTTGCGACGTCTGCTGTTCGTGCGGTATTCAGCGCGCCGAGAGACGGCGGGGAGAACAACGCGCCTAAGGTTACCGGCGCATTCGCAACCACCGAGGATCACCGGCGGAGCAGAGGGCGCTGGTGGCTGAGAATTGCCCGCATTCATGCGGAATTCCGGGTCGCCGCCGTTGTCGTTGCTGGCGGCAATCGTCAGCGTAAAGGCGGTGCTAACCGAAACGTTACTGCCGTCGGTGGCGGTGATCCGAATAGATAAGCTTCCGGCATCACCCGTGCCCGGTATCCCTGAGAAGGTGCGGGTCGCCGGGTTAAAGCTCAACCAGCACCGGCAGCGCGGAACCATCCGCCGGTGGCGCGTAGCGTCAACGTGTCGCCAACATCCGGGTCGGTGAAGAGGCTTGCCGGAACAGTAAAATTGAAGCTGCTGTTTTGTGTCGCGGTTTGCGCGTTCAGTGTGCCCGACAGCACCGGCGCGTCGTTAACGTTGGTGACGTTCAACCCGAAGGTGGTGCTAACGGACGCATTGGCGCTGTCGGTGGCGGTCACCCGAATCGCCAGATTCCCGACATCGCCATTTGCCGGGGTGCCAGAGAAGGTGCGGGTCGTCGGGTTAAAGCTCAGCCAGCCGAGGCAGCGCAGAACCATCTGCCAGCGTCGCGCTCAGCGTCAAAATTTCGCCAACGTCCGGATCGGTAAAGGTACCTGCTGGCACGGTGGAAACTGAAACTGCCGCCTTGTGCAACCGCCTGATCGGCAACAGGGGTGGCAACGACCGGCGGCAGGTTGCTGTTATTGACGGTTAAGCCAAAGGTCGTGCTGACCGATGCGCTGCTGCTGTCCGTTGCGGTGACCCGGATGCTCAGGTTGCCCACATCGCTTCTGGCTGGTGTTCCCGAGAAGGTGCGCGTCGACGGGTTGAAACTCAGCCAGGGCGGGCAGCGCTGAGCCATCGGCCAGCGTCGCGGTCAGCGTGAGTGTGTCACCGGTATCGACGTCAACAAATGCGCCATTAGGAACGGCAAAGCTGAATACGGCGTCTTTTGTTGCACTTTGACTGCCGATGGCGCTACCGACGGTGGGCGCATCATTGACGCTGCTGACCGTCATGGAAGCTTGTGCGCTGGCGTTTGAAAATGCGCTGCTGCCGCCAGACGTTGAGGTGTCTGCAAGGCCTGCACTGGTCCCTGTTGTGGCGGAACCGCTGGTTTGATCCCACGCCTTGAAAGCAAATGACGCGGTTTCACCATTGGCCCCGTCCGGCACATAGCGAACCTGTGCGGTGGAGGTCAGTAACAGGGCGGATGACCCGGATACCGTACCGATATTGAACCAGTTTGCGCCGCTGTCGGTGGAGTATTGCCAGTGACCGTTGCCTGTGGTCAGCGTAATGGCAATACCGCTGACGGCACCGCTGTCGACATCACCATAGCCCGCATTGCTGAGCAATGAGGAGACGGTGGTGGCGGATGAGGTGTTAATCTTCGTTGGTGGTGGTCAGCGTGACGGTCGCGCCGTTAGATAAGGTTGGCGCATCATTCACCGCCGAGACGTTGAGGGTCATGGTGCCGACGTTGGCAGACGAGGCAGTACCGTCGCTTGACGGTCCGAGGGTAAAGAGCCGCATACCCTGCGCCGTTGGCGTTCGCCGCCGGGCGGAAGGTCAGTTTGCCGATGTTGGCCGCGCTGACCACCGCGCCGTTGCCCAGCAGCGTGTCGCCAACGCCGCGCACGCCATCGCCATTGGCGTCAATAAACAGCTCGCCCGCACCCGGCGCAGTGACGATGGTGATCGATTGCAGGGTGTCGCCGCTGTCCACATCGCTGAAGCCGAAATCGGCAGCGGTAAAGGTCTGCGCACTGTCCTCGTTGAAGGTCTTACTGACAGCCGTGTTGCTGATTACTGGCGCATCGTTTACTGCCGTGACGTTAAGGGTCATGGTGCCAACGTTGGCAGACGAGGCGGTACCGTCGCTGACGGTCGGGTAAAGGCCGCATACCCTGCGCCGTTGGCATCCGCCGCCGGGCGGAAGGTCAGTTTGCTGATGTTGGCCGCGCTGACCACCGCACCGTTGCCCAGTAGTGTGTCGCCAACGCCGCGCACGCCATCGCCATTGGCGTCAATAAACAGCTCGCCCGCGCCCGGCGCAGTGACGATGGTGATCGATTGCAGGGTGTCGCCGCTGTCCACATCGCTGAAGCCGAAATCGGCAGCGGTAAAGGTCTGCGCGCTGTCTTCATTGAAGGTTTTGCTGACAGCGGTGTTGCTGATCACCGGCGCATCGTTCACTGGCGTAATACTCAATACCGCCTGATTCGTGCCGCTGCTGTTGATGGAACCATCGTTGAAGGTCCAGCCCAGCGTCACGCTGGTAGGCGGATCGTCAGAACTGTTGGCGTAGGTCAGGGATTGCAGTACTGCATCCACAATGGCGGACGTGGCGTTGCTGTTGAAGGTCAGCGTCAGCGTGCCCGCCGAATTGGTGGTGACGCTGCCTACCGTTGTGCCGTTGTAGGTAAAGCTTTGTCCTTGCGTGAGCGCCCCCAGCAGGCCGCTGTTGCCGAAAAGATCATTGCTGCTGGCCCCGCCGTTGCGGGCGACAGTGATCGACGCGCCGTTATAGTTACCCAGCCCGCTGTTAAGGGCATCCAGTTCGGTGTCGGCAACGGTCACATCGCTGTCGATGACCACCGCACTGCCGTTTTCGGTGTAGGTCGCGCCACCGTTCAGGTTGCTGAAGACCGGCGCGGAATTCGTGGTGGCGGTGATCGACGAGCTGTTAACCGCCGTCAAACTGCCCGATGTTGCCCGTAACGCCAGCGTGTTGGTGCTGCCGCTGTTGGTATACATAATGACGAGGCCGCTGTAGGTGGCGATACCGCCCGACGGTGTCAGCGTGACCGTGGTGCTGCTGGCATCCTGATCGCCGGACGTGACCGTAAAGCTGTTGACCGTGCCATCGACGGTTCCGTCGTTAGGATCGGTGACCGAAAGCACGATATTGGTGGTGTAATCACGGTCCACCATCCCATTCGCATCGACGGCACCGGACAACCGGGACGGTGGTAAAACTGGTGCTTTGCCCATTCTGGATGGCGATGGGGATGGGCTGTGTGCTGAAGACCAGCTTTGTTGCGACCACATCCGGGTTGATGGAGGCCGAGGTGGCGCTCACCGGTGGCTACCGGCTGCGGCGGTGAGTACAAAGTTGGCGTCTGCATCGCTGGCTGATGTGTATTTCACGCCGCTAAAGGTGGCTGTACCGCTCGAGGCGGTGACGGTGGTGGTGCCGGTGAGTGAACCGCTGCCATTTTCGCTCAGCGTGACTGACCCGTTGAAATCGGTATCGATATTGCCGCGATCGTCCACGGCGATCACCACTGGCTGGGTGGTGAAGTTGATGCCGCTGACCACCGACGTGGACGGTGACTGGCTGTAAATCAGTTTGGTGGCGGCGATGTCAATGCTCGCGCCGCTGCCGTTGGTGACGTTGGCACCGGCTGCTGGCGAAGGTCGAACCGCCGGAGACCGAGGTAAAATTGCTGGCGTTGACCGACAACACCACGGTGTGGTGATCGGTAATATCGTTACTGCTGGTGTTGTCGTTGTAATACGCCTTGATGGTGTAGGTTTCGCTACCGCCATCGGCAATCGACAGGCTCAGTCCGGAGAAGGTGATCCTGCCGGTGCTGCTGTCGTAAGTGCCGAGCACGTTGGTGGCATCCGGCCCGTTGAGTAAGAAACGCATCTGCGCCAGTTCCGCCGAGGTGGCTGTTCCGCTCACGGTCGCGTAGAACGCGCTGACGTTGGTGGCAAGGCCATCGGATGTTCCCGGGTCGGCTATCGTAAAGTCCATCAACGAGGTGGCGCTGGCTACCGATGTCGCGGTGGTGGAGAACGTGGTGGCTTCACCAGACGGACCGGCGGTGACGGTGGAGGTCGCATTTGACGCCACGATGGCTTTGACGTCGGAAATATCAAAGTTATTGGTTCCGAAGTCGAAGCCCCCGTCCCGTTCGAGCTGGAGATCACCACCTTGATGACGTCGTTCGCGGAGGTGGACAGGGCATTATTTGACGCGTCACGGAACACCGAGAAATTCGAGAGGGTGATATTGGCATTCGCAGTGGCTGTCAGTGTCCCGATGACGGTGGTGTTGTTGGCATAGGTAAAGGTGACCGTAATCGTATCATTCAGCGAGGTGTAGTAACTGAAACTGGTCAGATCGAAGGTGTAGCCGGAGGCCACCGCAATCGTCAGTTTGGTGGCATCACCAGTCTGGTTTCCGGTGCTGTCAGGGAAGACGTTGTAGTTGGTGCCGTAGTTATTGGAAAACGAATACCCGTCCTCGGCCGGAAAACGTGAACCCGACCGCGCTGACCGTTTTGTTGTAGATCCCGCTACCGCTATTTAAATCTGCGTTATCAAACACGACGATTGTCAGCAGTTCGTTGTAGTTGTTGAACGCCAGCGCATCCGCACGGGATCCCATCGCTGCCAACGCTTTTCTCCAGCGTCCAGTTGCCGCCTTTCGCCACGCTGCCCGTGAGATCGCTGGAGGCCGCCACGTCTGCGCCGGTCGCGCTGGCGAGCGAATTGATAAAATTCACCCCTTCGCCGGATGCCACCGAGCAGCCATACAGCAGAATGTCACCACTGTCTGTTAACGCCGCGCCAAGTGCGCTCAAATCACTCTGGCGCGAGGCGAGGGTGGTGCTGTCCAGCGTTAAATCCCCGAGATAGAGACGGCCTTCCGCACCGTGACTGATGATGTGAATCGCGTCATAGCCGCTGTGTGTTTGCGCCCATTCCGCCATCTGCGACAGGCCATCTTTGCTGCTATCCAGCAACACCACATCCGTGCCGGTGGGCTGAGCAGTGTCTGGTAATTCGCCACGGAGGTATCCACAAACACCACTTCTTTGTGGGTTTGTGCGCTATCGGCGGCGACCGCGACTTTCGTGCTATCGGTTGTGGTGTCCTGACTGGCGGCCTCGGGTCTGACTCTCGCTGCTTTGCGCGTGGCTATCGTCGGCGTGCGTTGCTGTGTCTGCGGTGGGCGTTGGTGTGGTCTCCTGCGCGGCGGCAGTTTGATCCACGGTTGCGGCAACCGCGCCGTCAAACAGCATCCCGGGCTCAAGCGCGTACCCCAGCGGGACGGGCTGCGTTATCTCAACGGGCCGGGGAGAGTGAGTGCGTTGTTGACGGGCAACGCGACGGTTACTGAACAGATCACGCCATAACATAGAGGTACCCCAGCAGACGAATAACATTCCGATCATCATTTCCGCATGCCATGGACTCAGCGACGTCAGGTTGCGGGCAATCATTCTCAATTTGTTTCTGAAATGTAATTTATGTCTTAATTATGTAATTGAATAGATATATTTGCATTTTGTGCTTTTTTTGTCTCTGTTCCGTCGCTGCGTGTGATGGGCGGCAAAAAACTGCCCATCTGCAGCGGCGAATCAGCTGGATTAACCGGGTAAAGCCCTGTGACGGCGATACACGCCGTAAGGGGCAGTGACGGATCGCGCACCGGTACTGATACCGACACCGGCACCGTAACAGGATTTGGCGTGGTGACATTGGCACCCACATTGACCGTTCCGGTTAACGGCAGAGTAACCGTACCGGCCGCTGAACCGGATAACTGGCCGCCGCTGGCTGTGCCGGCAACCGAACCGCTGGCGGTCCCTGTCACGCTGCCATCTGGCCCCCAACTGCCTGTCGTTGGTCGCGCCTGCGGGTGCGTAGAGCAGCGCGGCGGGGCCGCTAACGGAGAGGTGAGCAGGCTTTTATCCGTCAGGTTAACCGTGCGGCCGCTGGTGGTTGATGAGCCGATTTTGGCAATACCGGTTACGCCGAGGCTGGCAACGGCGTTAAAAGGCAGGTTTGTGATGCTACCGCTAAGGGGCAGGGAGACCGCGGTGCTGGTCCCGCTCAGTGAAAGCGTTGCCGGGTGGGTATGCGGCGGGATTTGCGCGGCGTTGAGCACCACTGAACTGGTGCCGCTGCCGACGGCGGTTTCCTGACCGATGACTTTGCCGAGCGTGTAGGTAACGTTACCTGACGGTGTTGCTGCCGTACCCGTGCCAATCGCCGTTTTGCCGCGCAGGTCGGGTAGCGTAAAGGTTGTGGGCGCTGTGCCGCCGTAGATATTGCCAATCAGGGAATAGAGCGCACGGTAACCATTGACGTTCAGCGTTCTGCCGTCGGCGGGTAGATAGCCTTCCGGGCAATAGCGGATCGCCATATAACACACACTGCCAATAAATTCGTCCCCCGCCCCGTTGCAGGCAAAAGCCGACTGCGGTAGCGAAAAAACGATCCCCAACGTAGCGGCAATGGTAGTTTTTGTAAGCAAATATTGAGCGCGTTTCATACAGATCTCTCCTTGCCAGAAAGCGGCTTCACGGTATAGCTAAGCCCATCGGATAACAGTCATCATGCTGTTTAGCCCCCAGAGGTGGGGGAGGTACGGGTATGCCGCGGCAGAACGGTGTTGTGTTGGAATGTCCGGCCACGATTAAAACATAGCCAGACAAATGAGATTTGTCTTATAGATTCAAGGATATATTCTTAATCTTTTTTGAGATCACCGGACCGCCGTTTCGTCTGTTTCCGGCGATCAGAATCCGCTCACGGATCCCCAGCGCAGCGACCCGTCGCCAGACGGCGCCCGAGGATCGACTCTTTTTCCCCTTGCAGAACGACGCTACCCCCGAAGCGGTTGTTGCGGCGGCTGGAATTGACCATCCTGCACCTTAAAACGGACACGATACTGCGCCTGCACCGGTTGCGGATTGTGGTCGCGATCGCGACGTACGGCGATGGGGCCGTGTCGATCGGAGGCCAGCATCTCTTGCTGTAACCAGGGCGGTGCCGGTGGGCGCAATATCGCTTAAGCGAACTGCAAGGCGCGGGTAGGCCGGATCGTCAGCAATAAACTCCCCGGTCATGCCGGTTTTCGCGCGCGTGAGGGTGTCTTCAGGCAAATAGCCCTGGACTTTGCCAGCGCCGGCTCAACCACGCGCAACAGGGGTAAATCGGTGGGCAGCCAGCGTCCTTCGGTCATATCCCGCGCCACGTCTCTCACGGGGCCCGCCTGCGGTGCGGTGATCGATAGCCGCTGGCGCTGCGCATCCAGCCCGCGGTAACGGGGCCAGCGATTCCGCCAGTTGGCGGTCAAGCACCTGCGTTTCGCTGGCGGTTTCCTGCCGCCCAGCGCCTCGCTGGCGCTGTTGTTGCAGGACGCTAATCTGCTGGCGTTCAATGGCAAGGCGATAATCCAGATCGGTCGAGGTCAGCTCCAGCAACACATCGCCGGCTTTCACCTGCTGACCGTCGTGGACATGCAATGTGCGCACCGGGCGGCGCTCGGGGCATAAAGTACGCTCACATTTTCCGCTTCCAGCACCGCCGGAATACGGATACTGCCGCGCCACGGGAACAGCAGGACAGCAAGGATCGCTAGCAGGATCAGGCCGGAACGCAGCAGCCCCGGCAGGGTGAGCAGTTTACGCATAGACCACCAGATAGAGGCTTCTTTCAGCACCGGAAGGGCAATAAACCAACCAATTTCCACCAGCATCAACAGGATGCCGATGACTTTGATGAAAAAGTGATACACCAGCAGCGCGATGCCAAAAAACAGGAAAAAGCGCCATATCCATGAGGCATATCCCCCACAGCAGCAGTTTGCGCTGTAAGGCGGGCGACCCGGTGTGCGGCGGCGGGTGACCGTAAGCAAACAGGGCTTCACGCAAACGCCAGCGGCACAAGGCGTAGGCGCGATCCTGTAAATTTTCGACTCGCCAGAAATCGCTCAGTAAAAATAACCGTCAAAACGCATCAGTGGGTTGAGGTTAACCACCAGCGTGGTGATCCGGTGGCGCTGGAGAGCATAAACACCGCCGTGCGCAGCGGGCCATCGGGCAGCGCCCACGTCAGCAACGCAAGGCAGGCGAGGATCAGCTCCGCCAGAATGCCGCCTGCGCTGATCAACAATCGGGCGCGCCGATCCTTCAGTTTCAGTGCATCGCTGACGTCGGTATAAAACAGGGGAACAGCACGATAAACGCCACTCCCATGGTTTGCACCCGGCAGCCTGCGCGTTTCGCCATAAACGCATGCCCCAGCTCGTGGAAAAATTTGGCGAAGACCAGCGCCATGCCGAAGACCGCCATCCCTTGCAGACTGAACATATGCGGAAAGGTTTGGGTATAGCGCACCCAGTCACGGCTGACGAGAAAGCCCCCCCAGCAGCAATATGCACGGTAATACCACGCGCAGCAGAGGCAGGCCGTAACGTTGCAGCACCGGCCAGCAACGGCTGAGCAACGGGTCCGGACGCCATAACGGAATGCGGAAAAGAGATACTGGTGCAGCAGGGTTTTCCACAGACTGACCCGCCGGGCTGCGGCTTTCAGGGCATACCCCCGGCGTTGCAGCGGGTCGCTGGCAGCAATCAGATCGTGATTGCGCAGAAAGCGCAGTAGCTGTTCCAGTTCCTTTTCCTGCAACGGTAAACCGGGCTCCTGGTTCGCCGCATCCAGCACTTTGCCGGGCTGGCGCAAAGGCCAGTGGCGTAACAAGCGTATCGCGGAGGGGTCAGCGTGAAGTA
Organism: Enterobacter sp. EA-1; assembly: GCA_002886105.1. Taxonomy (GTDB): domain Bacteria; phylum Pseudomonadota; class Gammaproteobacteria; order Enterobacterales; family Enterobacteriaceae. The sequence goes on along the minus strand of CP025776.1, from coordinate 3,813,183 downwards.
ACGCCCGGTGACCGGATCTGCCAGCACCACTGAGGCGCGCCGTCCAGCCCTTTCGCTGACTCCACCAGTTGCAGGTCGCGGCGCAGCGCGGCAGGATGCGGTTCATTACCTCGTTTGTCATAATCCAACCGACTGGCGTAATACGGCAAGCGGACGCCGGAACAGATACACCGCCAGCGGCACATATTCACCGGATACTTTAGCCGTACCGCGTAGACCAATGCGCGGCGGCTCTCCGGTGAAACGGGCGTCCAGTGGCGGTACGCCAGATTGCCGGCGGGCGTCTGTTCTGATTCGTAAGCAATGCGATCTAACAGCGCACCGTGCGGGGTGAGTGGATCGCTATCGAGAAACAGGGTAATCGGCGCATCCGGCTTCAGGCGGATAGCGTCACCGACATCCAGTTCAATACGCAGCGACACGGAGGCCGGATCGGCCAGATCCATCAACCGTTCTCCGGTACGAACTGGTTTCCCCACCCAGCGCTCAGCATCAGCGAAAACAGCGATGCCATCCCGCTCGGCATGGATCTCGCTGCGGCTCAGAAGCGCGTTGGCATAGTCACGTTCGGCGCGCTTTTGCGCAACTTGCGCGGCAAGAAAATCGAGCCTCGCTTTGGAATCGGTATCCTGAAAGGCACGCTGCGCGCTGGCGCGGTATTCCGCTTCCGCAACGTTTAGCGCCCGTTCGGCGACATCTGCCTGCGCTTTTAAGGTGGTATCGTCAAAACGCACCAGCAGGTCGCCTTTGTGCACGGCCTGATTGGGCTGCACGGAAAGGCCTGAATCACGCCGTCCAGCGGGGCCGCGACAATGCGGCCGTTAAGCGGGATCACTTCGCTGGCGCCAGCACGGACTGGTGTACGGGAATAAACAGGCACCCGACCAGCAGCAGGCAGGGTACCGCCAGCTTCCAGCGCCAGCGAGGACGTCGCCAGACCGGCTGTGGCTCCAGTGCCAGCCGGCTAAAGGCGTGCGCCAACTGCTCCGCCAACAGTAGTTCGGCCTGTTGCCGGGCTGCTCGCGCATACCAGATACCGCCAAATACGCGCCCCCCGGCGATCTTTCCAGCGGTGCCCACAGCGCTTCCGGGGCGGACAGCGCCAGCCAGTCATTACGACTTTGTTGATCCAATGCGGTGGCGTCGACGACGGCGCATTGGTTATGTTGCGGCTGGCGTTGCAGTTGGCCGTTGGCCCGCTCGATAAAAGCCACGAAAGGGGCATGAGGGGCGGGTTGCGTTACGCCGGTGACGGCGCGCACCGTGCCGTTGATCACCAGCGCAGCGTGGCGAAATCCGAACAGCGACTGGCTGTCGTTGACGATGCAGTAAGCCAGCGCTTCGATTGTGTCTGCCGAACGCGCCTGACGTTCAATGCTCAGAAATTGGGCGAAGACGCGTTCGCCGGAAAGGGAGGCGTGTTGCTCACGGTTTCTCCGGAAATGCGCAGTCCCGCTCATACCCGCCATCAGGGTGTTGTCGCTGCTGTCGATAGCCCCTGTCAGGCTCAGAGTCTGACTGCTTTCATCAATACGCGCCCCCAGCCGGGAGACGCTGGCAGCGGCTTGCCGGTTTCATCCGGTGTGAAAGTAAAGGTCAGCCCCCGGCCAGGATGGATAACCAACTGGATGGCACCAGCAGGTCAATCTCCAGATGCCGGTTATTGACGATATCGATCACCGGCACGCCAGCCGCCACGCTCTCATAAGCCTGAGCGCGCCGTTTGACCACCTGACCGTCGAACGGTGCCAGAATCCGGCAGCGGTTAACCTGAATCTGGTAAACCCTGGTTTTTCTGCCTGCGCCTGCGCCAGTGCGCGGCAGATAAGGACACGGCATGCCGTCGACCGATTTCATCTGCGCCAGTTGCTGGTTCTGATTCAGTTCGGCTTCTGCCTCCCGCGTTGCCGCCTGAGACGCGGTTAATTGAGCCTGATAGATGGCGCAATCAAACGCGCCAGCAAATCGCCTTTTTGAAGGGATCGCCTTCCCGGAACGGCATCTCGACGATACGTCCCGCCAGATCGCTGGAAATCGTCGCTTGATCGACCGCTACCAGCATGCCGCGGGCCTGATTGTCCGCCGGGTTGTCCGGTTGCGTGGAATGTGACGGGGCCCAATAACGGATCAGCAGCCTGCGCCGGAAGATGAAAAAAACAGAGGGAAAGCGTCATCAGGCCAATGGCCCGACGGAAAACCGCGTGTTTAACCTTATTCACACTAACCTGCCTTGATTCCGCTGGGTGTGTGCAAACCAGAAGGCACGGGAGACAACCTTCTGAATCTTCACCGATTAGTCGTACTTATTGTGACGAGTATAGTAAACCAGCAAAAATTGAAAGGCGATGAAAGGTAAGCGTAAGGTTACGAATTTGTTGTGATAAGCACGAAAATGAACAGCGGTGTGCCTCTGTAGTTGTGGTGCTTTCCGGTTAGCGATGCCGGTTTTATTGAATCAGATGATAAGGCAATCAAAAGACGACTGGATTGCGGCGCGGGCATACATTTTTTTGTGATGTATTCAGCATTATGTCGATGTCGAAAAGCGTTTTATTCTCACCCGAATAATAGAAATCGTGTTTTGTATTATTGTTATAAATTTTCTGAAATATTCTTATCTTATATTTGCGGTGTTTGTCTTATTCTAAAAAAGATCAAAAAAAGTGCATTAACTGTATGAATTTCCTCCCGTAGCCTGACTGTAGTGCATATCTGATGCGGTTTTGCGGTTTGTTTATTAAGAAAACCTTAAGGTAAACTCACTGTTGCATTTTTTTAATTATATTCAATTGATTCCCAATAATTGAAAATTTGGCTGGAAAAGTTTCATTTAAGATGTATATTTATAAGAATGTTACCACGGCGAAGCCACTTTTTATTTCCGATATTATGAATAAAAATTTATCATTTGAAATGCAAAAGGTTTCTCTCGCCTTATTACTGATTAATAATGGCAGCGCCTCGCTATTATTAACTGAGAAGCGTGTCCGGGAAGAAACCGCCCCTTTTCATCTGCCCTCGGTTTTCTGATGATGGCAACCGGTTGCATGCGCGATATTTGTGCACGACCGGCAATATTTAAAAGAAAACCTGTGTGGTCAAAGCCATCAAACCGCGGTTGACGCTTATTTACTCTATATGGCGGATTGTCTGCCTGAACTCGGTTCCGCGCCATTATTAAATCTGGTGCAGGCCATGGCGTTGATTCAGGCTTACGAAAACTGCGCGCTGCTCGCCGGGAGCTGCCCGCCGGTTTACTGCTTCGGCCAGCAGCAGGAGACGTCTGCCCTTGAGATTGGGTTTACGCCTGCTGCATGGGGGTGACGTTCGATGTGTTGCCCGCGCAGTTGACGAATGTCTGCGACTGTCGCGTTTCCCGCTCCCCATTGCAGATTCATCCATGATTATCATCACAGTTCACAGCCTGAAGGGTTGAGACTGGCGGGGCGATTCGTTATAAGAGTCGCTTAGGGACGTCATCGGAAAACTGAGCGAAACCTGATTCCATTGCAGCCACTGCGGCCGCAATGGAATCAGGTTTTTTTGTCTTTTCGTGCGTCGCCACCTCCGGGAAGGGTATCAGGACCATACAGTGAGATAGCTGGAATGAAAGTAGAAAAAATACTCAGCAATAACGCTGTCCTGCTCACGAATGAAAAGCAAGAGATCGTGGCAATCGGACGGGGAATCGGTTTCGGCAAAAGCCGGGCGACCGGGTAGACGAGAGCCAGATTGAGAGCCAGTTTGTAAAAAATCCGCCGGGCTGACGGATGTGTTTGCGCAGTTACTGGCTGAAATACCACCGCCGCATTTGGCGGTGACGGAGCAGATTATTGCGCTCGCGCAGCAGCGACTGGCGATCAGCGTGCAGGATACGTTGTTCCTCGGCCTTAAGCGATCACATCAACTTCGCCCTCCAGCGGCACAGCAACGGTCTGGCGATCAAAAACTTCCTGCTGTGGGATATCAAGCGTTTCTATGCCCGGAGTTTGCCGTCGGGCGGGAGGCGCTGGCGCTGATTGAGGCCAGACTCAACATCACGTTGCCGGAGGATGAAGCCGGTTTTATCGCTTTGCATTTGGCGAATGCCAAAAACAACAGCGATATGCACAGCACCATGCAAAGCGCCACCATCATTAAAGATGTGCTGACGATCCTGAAATACGATTTGCACATTACGCTTAATGAGGAATCGTTGGATTATCAGCGCTTTATTACCCACCTGAAGTTTTTTGCCCTGCGTCTGTTGAACCGCGATACGGTGACGCATGGCGATGACAGCATTTATCAGGGCATTACCGGAATGATGCCGGCGGCTTACGCTTGCGCCATGAAGGTCTATGATTATGTTGAGAAAAATTATGACTGCCAGCTCACCACCGATGAGGTCATGTTTCTGACTATCCATATCAACCGGTTAAGCGGCGTATAAACGCATTTTTACAGGGCGTAACTGAGTGATTCAGGCGAAACCTGCGACAGCACCGACATGTTTTTCTGTCGGCGCTGCGCGGGTTTTTTTATTCTCTGATCTGCCCGGGCAACTGCGGCAGGCAGCCGATGAGAAAGGAGAAAAAACGATGCAAATGGCATTTCCGGACGGTTTTTTGTGGGGTGGCTCGGTCGCCGCTAATCAGGTTGAGGAGCCCTCGGAATGAGGGGGGAAAAGGCGTGTCAACGTCCGATCTGCAACCCTGTGGGGGGTACATGGCAGCGTGGTCGCGCGCGACGGGGTGAACAGCTGCATCAAAGATGTGGCGATTGATTTTTATCACCGCTATCCACAAGACATTAAGCTGTTTGCCGAGATGGGGTTTACCGTGCTGCGCACCTCGATTGCTGGGCGCGTATTTTCCCCAACGGCGATGAGGCGCAACCCAATGAAGAAGGGCTGGCGTTTTACGACCGCCTGTTTGATGAGAATGGCGCGTTACGGCATTCAGCCGTTGATCACCTTGTCCCATTACGAAATGCCTTACGGCCACCGGTAAAACAGTACGATGGCTGGGGCGGCCGGGACGTGATTGCCCTGTTTGAGCGTTATGCGCGCACCGTGTTTACCGCTACCGCGACAAAGTGAAATACTGGCTGACCTTTAACGAGATCAACATGGCGCTGCATGCGCCGTTTACCGGCGTGGGGCTGGAGGGGTGAAAGAAGCCTGCAGGAGATTTATCAGGCCATTCACCATCAGCTGGTTGCCAGCGCCCGGGCGGTTAAAGCCTGCCACGAGATCATTCCGGATGCGAAAATCGGCAGCATGTTGCTGGGCGGCATCCGCTACCCTATCACCTGTAAACCGGAAGATGTGTTAAAGGCGCAGCGCGTGAATCGTGACTGGCTGTTCTTTGGCGATGTGCAGGCGAGAGGGGCGTACCCGGCATGGATCCAGCGTTTTTTCCGTGAAAATGAGATTGCGCTGAACATCACCGACCGAGGATACCGCGGATCTGCAAGAGACCGTCGATTTTATCTCCTTCAGCTACTACATGAGTGGCTGCGCGGCTGCACAACCGGAACTGTACCAAAGCTCGCGCACCAACATTATGCGGATGATCCCCCAACCCGCATCTGGAAAGCTCAGAGTGGGGCTGGCAAATCGATCCGCAGGGGCTGCGCTTTTTATTGAATGAACTGCACGATCGTTACCAAAAGCCGCTGTTTATTGTGGAAAATGGTCTGGGCGCGAAAGATGTCCCGGCGGCGGATGGCACCATTCAGGATGATTACCGCATTCAGTATTTGCAGGCGCATTTGCAGCAGGTCAGAGAGGCAATAGAAGATGGTGTGGAACTGCTGGGCTACACCAGTTGGGGGCCGATTGATCTGGTGAGCGCCGGTACGGCGCAGATGTCGAAACGTTACGGTTTTATCTATGTTGATCGTGATGATGCGGGGAATGGCACACTGGAGCGCCGACGTAAGAAGAGCTTCTACTGGTATCGCGATGTGATTAGCAGCAACGGAGCGAGTCTGAACGATCCGTACTGAAGGCTGAGTCACGTACGGTTTCTCGGGTGATGAGCAACACGAGCGGGGGATAACCCCCCGCTGAATTCGCAGCCTGCTTAAGGCGTCACCGTCACAATGGCCCGGCGATAAGAGAACAGCGACGGCGTTCCGTCATCCTGCACCTGCAGAATGATATGGAACGGCGTCGCGGTTTTCACCGCGGGCGCAACAAAACTGGCGTCCATTGTTTCGCTCTGTTCCAGTTTTAGCTCCGGCGCAAAATGGATGCCCATCGTGGTGGCGGTGGGTTCTTTGTACTGCCACCAGCGATAACTCAGGCGATCGTTATCCACATCGCGGGAGCCTTTTGCCGACAGTCTGACGACATCGCCCGCTTTCACCTGCAACGCAACGATCCCTTTGCCGGGTTCCCCATTCAGCACCAGCGACGGGTTATGGTTGGCCTGCCTGATGTTGCTGCTGACGCTCCAGTCCATGCGCGCGGCAAAATCATTCTGATAGGCTTCGCGCCAGCGCCAGATAGTGGCGGAAGCGGTACGGTGGCTTTTACCGTCTACGCCCATCACCGTATCAGACGTGCTGGTGCGCAGGCCGCTGCGGCTGTCGGGGTTCACGGCTGCATAGCGACCGCCCCAACCGCCATATTCCGGGTGTTCCGGCGCGTTTAACCCGTTTTGCAGCAGGTAGAGAAATGAAGGCGTATCGCCTTCCATGGTGTACTCAATGGCCGGGTAAGCCTCACCCAACGGGCCTTTGTTGCGAATGTTTTGCTTCAGCCAGTCGTTATTGACTCGGCGCATATCGCCGCCTTCGGCAAAGCGCGACGACATGCCGCTCCGGTGGCAATAAAGTAGTCGTTCCGGTGGCATGAATGCTGGTGATATAGCGCAGCGTCGGGAACTGAGCGCGGATCCATTCACCGGTATTATCCTGATCGGAAATGGCGTAGACGCGGATCTTACTCACGAACGCATTTACCTCTTCCGGCGTGCGGGTTGCGCGCACATCGTACAGCGCTTGCGCCAGATCCACCGCACCGCCCCAGACATCGATCCACAGCGGGCGGGCATCCTGTTTATCGACCGCCTGAATGATAAGTGTGGATGCCGGTGTGGATTTCCCCGCGCCAACGTAGTCCATGCCGTAACCCGCCCGGCCTGCGCGCACCACTTCACGCAGCGCGTTGGCGCTTGGGTAACCGTCAGCATGTTTACGCAGGTTGGGTAATACGCGTTCATACGCGTCAATGCGCTTCAACATCATCTCCGGGTTCACTTTATCGCGCAGCCATGTTGATGTGGTGGCAATCAACCCTTCAACATCGAACTCATTGCTGTACACCAAAAAACGTACCAGCGACTGTGAGTCGTCAGGTTCGTTGCCGATGTCCGACAGCACCAGAATTCGCGTCTTTTCTGCAACACCCGGATCGGACGCGGCAAACGCGCTCGCGCACGTTGTCGTCAGGGTGCATGCCAGCAGCGCGCTGAAGAGTTTGTTCAAAGAGGGCATGAGGTATTCCTTGTTTGTCCATCGCCAAAATAAACCTGCTTTCCGTTGCCGGTGAAAGCAACGGAAAGCAGGTTTCGCCAAAAATCTATGTAACGCCCTGAGGGCTTGGTTATAAAAGAGTCGCCGGGATCGGCAATGTATAATGTCGATAAATGTGACCTGTGTTTTGTATTTCCCGGCTATTTGGCTTCCCATGTGGCGGCAAATTTAGTGATGATTTTCACAAAACGGGAGGTTTCAGTAGTAATTCCTCCCGGAGCTTGCTAGAAAGAGGACGTTCGTCAGGACGTCACCAGAATATTCTATGGGCGAGACCTCGATAAAGCAGTGTGTTTTTTTCACACTATTTTATCCCGTGTTTTTTTTTGCTTTTTCTGCTGGCCAGCGGATACAGGCAACGAGCGCATATGAACTGGCAATTTTTGTCGTTTATGAAACGGGAAGTCTCATTATGAATAGCAACGTTCTGGCAGAAAATATTCTGCCGCTGGTGGGTGGGGAAGACAACGTCGCAACGTTAGTGCACTGCGCAACACGGCTGCGTTTTAAGATTATTGACCACAGCAAGGTCAAACTGGCGGAGCTCGAAGCGCTGGATGGCGTCATCACGGTGGTAAACGGCTCAGGGCAATTACAGATCGTGATCGGCAATCGTGTTCCGGAAGTGTTTCGCGCGTTTGGCGCCATTTCCGGGCTGCTGGATGATGATAAAGCCAAAAAAGCGCCATCGGAGGAGAAAAACACCGCCTCGGTGCTGGGACGACTGATTGATCTGGTGGCGGGCATTTTCACACCGCTGCTTGGCGCGATGGCCGCGGCGGGGGTGCTGAAGGGCGCGCTGGCGATTGTGCTGGCCGCGGGCTGGATGAGTAATAAAGAGACCACCTACATTATTTTGCATGCGGCGTCGGACAGCCTGTTCTATTTCCTGCCGTTGCTGCTGGCCATCACCTCCGCCCGGAAATTTGGAAACCAATATCTTTGTGGCGGTCTCCATTGCCGGGGCGCTGATCTATCCCAGCATTCAGGGGCTTTTCGACGGCGGCCAGCCGGTGACCTTTTTGGCTTACCGGTGATGATGATGAAATACACCGGGACGGTGATCCCGATTATTTTCAGCGTCTGGCTGATGTCGATCATCGAACGTTTCCTGAATCGCCATATTCATGAAAGCGTGCGCAATATCCTTACGCCATTCTTCCTGTTAACGCTGATGGTGCCGCTGACGCTGATGACCATCGGACCGGTTGGCATCACCATCAGTGAAACGGTCGCCTCGCTGTTTGTGTCGATTTACGGTTTCAACCCGATTATAGCCAGTGCGCTGATGGCGGCGGCGTGGCAGGTGCTGGTTATTTTTGGCGTACACTGGGGGATTTGTCACCGTCTTCATTAATGATATTTCCGTGATGGGGCACAGCTTCCTCAAAGCAGCTTCCAGCCCATCGGTGTTTGCTCAGTCGGGCGCATTGCTGGCGGTGATGCTGCGTGCGAAAGACAAAAAATGAAAGCGCTGGCGGGCAGTTCCTTTATTGCTTCTCTGTTTGGCATTACCGAACCGGGCGTTTATGGCGTCACGCTTAAGCTGAAAAAACCGTTTATCTGCGCGGTGATTGCCGCAGCCTTCGGCGGTGCGGTCGTGGGCTACGCGAAAAGTTCGGCCATCTCCATGGGGATGCCCGGTTTACTGACATTGCCCATCTTCTATGGGGAAGGGTTTGTTGGCTTTATTATTGGCTGCGTTGTGGCGTTTATTGGCAGCTTTGCGTTAACCCTGATCGTCGGGTTTGACGAGCCAAACGCGCAGCCAGCACAGGCCGCTCCGGTGGCAAAGAGAACAAGGTGATGGCACGTAAAACCCACGAATCGGCGTCACCCTCCGTCTCCTCAGAGCACATTGCCGCCCCGGTTTCCGGTGCCCTGATCCCGCTGAGCGAGGTGGATGATAAGGTTTTTTTCGGCCGGGATCGTCGGGCCGGGTTTTGCCATCGTGCCGGAAGAGGGACGGGTTTATTCCCCGGTCGACGGTTATATCGCCAGTACTTTCGCCAGTGGACACGCGATTGGCATCCACTCCACGGGCGGCGCGGAAATATTAATCCATGTTGGTATTAATACGGTGCAGCTTGAGGGGCAATATTTTCATATGCAGGTAAAAGAGGGCGATACGGTTAAAAAGGTCAGTTACTGTTGATCTTCGATCTCGATGAAATTAAGCAGGCGGGTTATGACACGGTTACACCGGTGATTATTACCAATAGCGATGCCACCGGCGCGAGTTACAGATCAGCGATAAACCGCATTCCCGCTTCGGCGAACCGGTGATAGCACTGTCGATATAACATTCCCACTTAGCGGGGAAATAGCGGCGGTGAGCGTGATTGTCACCGCGATTAATTAAAATAATGTTGATTTGTTAACGGAAATATCCCTACAGGACGTGACTGATTTAATTCAGGCGAGACCTGCAACTGGCGGAATAAATACCTGTCAGTTGCGGGTCTTTTTGTTTTTGGGGGATGCATATTGAGGGGGTCATCATGAAGATTAAAAACAGTCCTGCAAAAAACCATTATCGCCATGGCATTAATGTCGTGCTATGCCGCCAGCGGTGAAGCCATGGCGCAAAATTTAACGCTGGAGCAGCGTATGGAAGCACTCGAAGCGCAGTTACGCGTCACGCAGCAAAAATTACAGGCCTACGAAGAAAAAGAGAAAGCGCAGCCGCGCACCGTTGTTGCCTCGACTGCGGCGCCGCTGACAGCAACTGCGCAGACCGCCCATACTGCTGCGGTGCCAACGGCGGAGCCTGAGCTGTCGCCGACAACATTGAAGAAAATCAGCCAGTATGTGCAGGACGATACCGGCTTTAAATATTCCGGCTATTTCCGCTCGGGCTGGGCGACCACCACCAATGGCGGACCAAAATCCACGGGCGGTAGGATCGCTGGGGCGTTTTGGCAATGAATATGACGGCTGGTACAACTTGTCGCTGAAGAAGCGGGCATGGCGCGATGGCGACAAATCCATCTGGGCAAATGTGCAGTTTGAAGGCGACCCGGGCTTAACGCAGAGTAATGAATCTTTCGAGAAGGGAATGTCCGGCGGTGGAATGGGCAAACTCAGTAAACTCTATGTGGAAGGTAATGGCCTGCTGCCTTTTGCACCGGAAGCCTCGGTCTGGGTCGGAAAACATACGCTGCCGCAGTATGAAATTCAGCAACTGGACTGGAAGAGCAACCGTACCCTTTCAGGGGCAGGGGGTGGGGATCGAAAATATGAAGCTGCCGGTTGGCGCAGTGAGTATGGCGATCACACGTAACGACATTGATAACTACAGTACCGTCTGTGCGGCGGGCGCATCCAGTTGTAGCGATACCACGCAGGTTAACGTGAATATTGCCGAAGCGCGCTACAAAAACCTGCCGATAACCGGTGATATGACGCTGGAGTTGGGGGCGAAATATGCCTTCGCCAACCAAACGGATGAGCAGAAAAAGGCGCAGGCGAACAGTGAATATTATCAGGTGAAATCGTCCTCCGGCTGGGTCAGGCTATTTTGCGCAACCCGGTGCAGAAAGGGTCTAACGAGCTGACGTTGCAGGTGGCGGATAATTCGCTGGCCAGTCAGTTTATGAATATCTCCAGCGCCAACCCGGATTTTGATTACAACAGTTCGTATTACGGTATTCACAGCGGGGGGGATCGGTTGGCGGCTGGTGAATCAGGGGAATTTTATCTGGGTGAGAAAATCATCATGGCGCATGCGCTGGTATACGGTCGCGGTCACGATCTCTACTCCACCTATACCGGGGCGCATACGGATTTTGAAACCGCGCGCGCCGTTATTCGCCCGTCGTGGATCTGGAGTCGCAACATGCAAACGGCGCTGGAGTTAGGGTATTTCACGCAGAAAAACAAGGTGAACAATGCGACGATGGATGAGTCAGGTTATAAGGTGACGCTGGCGCAGGTGTACAAAGTTGATACCAGTATTCTTAACTCGCGCCCGGAAATCCGCTTCTATAGCACTTACCTGAAAGCGCTGGAGAATGAGATCGATACCCAGACATTTAACGACGGTAAAGATTATCAAATAAGCTTCGGGGTACAGGCTGAAGTGGTGTTCTGACAAAAAAGAGGGCGGTATTGCGCCGCCCTTTTTATTTTTAGAGTTCGAAATCTTCGAGTTTCTTGCCGCCTTCAATGGCTTTTGCAATTGCTTTTGGCGTGCGACCGGCCGGTCCAGTTTTTTCGCTGCCATCTTCATCCACATACTTATATTTTGCCGGACGAGGCGCGCGGACAGATTTGGATTTTGATACCTGACCTTTCAGAGAGGAGAGAAGTTCAGTCGGATCAATGCCTTCATCAATTAATTTTTGACGGAACGCAGCCAGTTTGGCCTCTTTCTCTTCTTGTTCTTTGCGCAAAGAAACATCTTCTTCACGGCGTTCTTCAACAACCACAGTCAACTTTTCGAGCATCTCTTCAAGTGTTTCAAGAGTAACTTCGCGGGCCTGAACCCTCAGCGTGCGAATGTTATTTAGTGATTTAAGGGCTTCTGACATAGCGTCACTCCTTGTGATGGAATTAAAAAGCTTTCCACCTAATTTTTAGTGATATCTTCATAAAGATCAATACAGGGAACGCTGTTTTAGCAAATATATACCCTGCTTTGCAAGCGTATGACTTAATAGATATCTTACTCATCGCAATTCAACCATCAGGAATAGCTGAAAAAATGCGTTACATTTAATGGCGTCACGTCTCAACAAAAGAGATGCTTGCCAATCGATACATGTAGAAATAATGCCGCATACAGCCGTTTTCACACGCTGTGGCGAACGAAATCCTCGCCTGCTTATTCATGATATATCGCCTGTTTCAGCCGGGAAAAATTATTTCTGAAATCCCGCGTTTTTTCTTTTCGGTCCGTGGTGGCGTGTGCTGCGATTTCAGCGCTGCTAAATGTTTCGTTAAATAATTCCACATATTCATGACGGAGATTTCGGCATAACAGGTAGCTAAGGAATTTGGCGCGCGTCAGGCACTGCCGGGAATATTCCTCGGTTGTTGCCAGAACAGCGCGCTCCAGTTCATATCTGAAGTCGAAAAAAATCCACTTTGTTAACACTGACTGGTGATTTTTTTCTTCATGTCCGTTTTTCGCAAAGCAAGGGTAAGAGATCGTCCGTTATAACGGTTACCGAGGTTTTACCTATATTAAACTGGAACTGCTCTGCTTTATCTCCGTCATATTTTTTAAACGGCTCCGCCCAGAAAAGACCAGCGGACCCAGCGGTGACATCCATTGCAGAGCAATACCGGCAGAAAAACGAATATTATAGGGGTCGCTGTAGTCGGGAAGTTCCGCCGCACCGGGTTTGTGCGGTATTGCGCCAGTGGTATTCCAGACCGTACCGGCATCCACAAACAGCGACGTGCGAACGCTGTCGGCATATTTATCGCTAATGAAGGGCGTCGGCACAATAAACTCACTGTTCAACACCACCGTTGCGTTGCCGCCAGATGCATCGGACGAGGTTTTTAACGGGCAGGCGCTGTAGCTGCTTTCCGAACCATTACAGCGATAGTAAGCCGATTTCGGACCGATGGTATTTGACGAGAAACCACGCACCGATGATGAACCGCCCGCGTAGAAATTGTCGTAAAACGGCACTTCTTTGCCATTCAAACCACCGGCATAGCCTGCACGCAGATGCTCCATCCACACCCAGTTTTTGTTTTCGGCTAACGGCACATATTGCGTCGTATCAAACGTCAGCTTGTAGTAGCTGTTATCCGAGCCCGGAACGGTGACTTTCCCGGTTAAGCTGCTTTTGTTCCCCGCTCGTGGAAAGTAGCCACGGTCAAGATCGTTATAGCTCCAGCCGAGGCTGGTGAAGAAGTCATTAGCGCTGTACTCCGCATTACTGTCGCCATCTTTGGTGACCACATCCGGGTAAATACCGCGCGAGTTGAGGTAGCGCCAGTGTTCAGCTCCGGCTCCATATTGGTTATCCGGTTATGCACATAATCGAGCCCCACATTGAGCGTATTATTTTCGCTGATAGGGAAGCCCAAATTGCCGCCCAGCCCGTAACTTTGCTGGTTATAGCTGCCGGTATCGGCATCGGATGCGTCGTAGCTGTTGTAGAAAATTTTCCCGCCAAGGCTAATGCCATCAACGGTATACCCGAGGGGATCGGTGATGCCCAGCTCGATATAGGATTGGTAGCTGCTGCGCGTGCCGTTGAAACTGACGCTGTTGCCCGAACCCAGCCAGTTGTCCTGAGTGACGCCCAGTTGATAGCTAATGCCGCTGTCGGTGCCATAACCAATACCGAAGTTAAAGGAGCCGGTGTTGCGTTCCTTCACCTTATACACCACATCGACTCGGTCCGGGACGCCGGAAACCGGCACCGTCTGGGTGTCGACGGTTTCCAAAAAAAGCCGGTGCGATCGAGGCGCTCTTTCCCTTGCTGCACTTTGTCGTCGTTCAGCCATGACCCCTCCATTTGACGCATTTGTCGACGTAATACTCTGTCGCGAGACGTATCATTGCCTTCAAAGCGGATCTGGCGCACGGAGTAACGACGACCCGCATTCACGTTAATATGCAGGCGGACGGTTTTTTGACCATCGTCGATTTCAGGCTGCGTTTTCACCTGCGGCCGGGCGTAACCATATTTGCCAAACAGCTTTTGATATTACTTTCCATGCCGGTAATGGCTGCGCCGCTGTAAGTTTTGCCTTCAAGCGCTTTCGCCAGCGCGTTAACTTCTTCATTGTGCTGCACGAGATCACCGGTTACCGTCGTGCCGGTGACCTGATAACGCTCACCCTCGGAAATAGCGATGGTGATGTATAACGATTTTTTATCCGGGGTCATACTGACCGGCCGAGGTGATATCAAAGCGCGCATAACCTCTGTCGAGATAATAACTGCGCAGTGTTTCAATATCGGCTTCTAATTTTTGCTTCTGATATTTTTTTATCGGCAACATTCCACCACGGCACCCTGGTCACGCAACTGTAACTGATTGAGCAGCGTTTCCTCGCTAAAAAGCCCTCCGGTTGCCAATAATATTGATCTGAGCAATTTGTGCTGAAACGCCTTCCTCGGAAAACAAATTTTAAATCCACGCGATTGCGCGGTAATGGGGTGACCACCGCATGCACCTGCGCACTGTATTTCCCAACGCTGTAATAAAAATCCTGTAGCGCTTTTTCCAATATTTGCCGGTTATTACGATCGAGGATCCACCTTCATCAATTCCACTGGCGCTTAAGTTCTGCTTCAATAATTCATCTTTAATGGCTTTATTGCCGGAAAAGCTGATTTTGGCGATGGTCGGCCGCTCTTTTACGTTAACCAATAATGTGCTGCCGTCGCGCAGGATCTGCACATTCTCAAAGTTTCCGCTGGCGTACAGCGCGCGTATTGACTCACTGATATCGTCATCGCTCACGTCTTCGCCTGTTCTTACTGGCATGTTTAACAATGCTGCGCCAACGGTGACACGCTGCAACCCGTCGAAACGGATGTCATCTATCCGGTACGTGGTGGCGGCCTGCAAGGCGAAAGGAGAGCAAAAGTCCGGCGATGATATTGCGTTTTTTAAACATGAATATGTCGTCTAAGAGATATATAGCGTAGAGAGCCTGCCGAAGTTAACTCTGGGTGATCCCCTGAACAACGATCGAATTTACCCAAAACACCCCGAATAAAAACGCAGAATCACATTTAATTATGGTGAAACAATGGAGAAAGAATGGATAATCCCGGTGAGTAAAAGTTATTTAATGATGGAACTTTTTTGCAACTATTCCATCAAAATGGCGTCGGCGATGAATCTAATGTTGTTTTATTTTGCGTATTAAATGCAAAAAAAAGCCCCCCTTCTTCAACGGGGGAAGGGGAAAAGTTTGTTAGGATTACAGTCCTTTGAATAAAACAAAGAACGCGATAACAATAACCTTTAATACGCCAGATAAAATGGAGTCAGCATGAATAAATTATGGGGCTGGTGTCGACGTTTTATTCATTAAAGCAAACCCTGTCTCTAACGTGGCTATATTCTGGCAAATGAACTGAACAAACGTCTGCGGTAATAGCAGAGAGCTGGATGATACGGGCCGGGAAACGTGGGTTCCCCCTTCACCGCATTGCTGCGGTTGGGATTTGGAAGGGGAAGAGGTACTACATATGAAGGAGCGGCATTGCGCCACTATTGACCCTGACGGAATTCATTTCCAGCAGAACCAACGAGGCAATAATAAACCTACACCGTGAACGGATTATGCAGAAGCGGTGAAGATTTTGTCATCATATATAACAATGCAGGCATACCGCGCGTTGCTGAATAAAAGCCGGAATATCCTTATATTCCGGCATGGCGATGAGCATCAAAAATGCGTATTGACGCTGACATAGAAGGTACGGCCGGATTCGTTATAGGTCTCCGCGCCTGCGCCATACAGATAAGCGCCCGTGGTGGAGTTACCGGTGGTCTGGGCGTTACCTGCGCGATAATGGCGGACATCAAAGATATTCTCAATGCCGCCGGTCAGGCTCAGGTTTTTATTCACCGTCCAGTCGAACTCAGGCCAACGATACTGTACGGGCTGACTTCATTCAGCTCGCTACCGGAGACTGCCTCACCTTTGTAGTTAAAGCGTTTCGGTTTCTGACGTCCATACCCGGTAAAGGTACTTTTGCAAGAGATCGTCACGCACCTGCCGGAGAGCGCAGAGTTCAGCGTGAATTGCGGGATCACCGACAGACGATCGCCGGTCTTCTTATTTTTACTTTGCAGTATCCGAGGGTCATGTTGTTGGTCCAGTTAACGGTCTCGCTTACCGGCACATTTAGTGTGCCTTCCAGACCTTCCACCAGCGCTTTGGGAATGTTTTCCCATTGATAGATACTGGTCGTGCCGTTGCTGGCGGTGCCGACGGCGGCGTAACCAGACTCGATCTTATTGTGGTAGTCGTTACGGAACCGGTGTAATGCCCGTCTGGAAGCCGTCGTGCTTGTACTCAATACCGATCTCTTTGTTGACGCTGGTTTCGGCTTTCAGATCGTCGTTACCCATCAGGTAACAGGCGGCGCTGCTATTGTAGCAACCCCTGACCGTTGCTGTAGAGAATATAGTTCGGGTTGAGCTGGTAGAGGTTCGGCGCTTTGTAAGCGCGGGCAATCCCCAGTTTCAGCGTCCAGTCTTCCGCCAGCCCCTGCGACAGGTTCAACGACGGGCTCCAGTTATCGCCCACAATGCTGTGGTGATCGAAGCGCAGCGCAGGGGGTCAGCATGGTGCTGTCGGTGAGAGCAAGGTTATCTTCGGTGAACAGAGAAAATCTCGGCGCTGGAGTAAGGGCTACGACCCGTGCTGTCGATGCCGGAGATCGAGCCATACGAGAGCGACTGGGTGGTGGATACCCCGTCTTTCATTCTCTGCTGGTTCCACTCGGTACCGACGGTCAGGTTTTGGTCCACACCCAGCGTAAAGGGGATGTTGATCTCACTGTGCAGCAGTACATCCGCCAGTCGATATCGGAGAATTTATCGCTGGAAGATCCCTTCCGTGCCGCCAGCCAGACCTTCATTGATCCTTGAGTTGCGGGTGCGCTCATACTGAGCGTAAGTGTTGGTGGTGACGCCATTGTCCCAACCGCCGGTCCAGTCACGCCATAGGTCTGTCGGTAGAGGCGGTTGGTCTCTTTGCCGTATTTGCTCTTCACCAGCGTACTGGTGTTGGTGTTCTGCGTGTCGCCCGCATACAGGTTGCCCGGCGGCTGTAGCCGGATTCAAATTCCAGCGCCTGCATCGGTGCAAACTCCCAGCGCACTTTGCCATGGATATCTTTGTTGATTACCCCTTCGCGACCCGCCGGATAGGAACCCGCATAGGTGCCGGTGCGCGCCGCTTCGTGGCCGGAGTTAATGTCCTGCGCATCGGCCTCTGGGTTTTACTCCAGGTTGCCCCACAGGTTAACGCTGACGGTATCCGAAACCGGGCCGTTAAGACTGAAGTTGGTGCGTTTTGTCGCGCCTTCTTTGCGATGCTGCGGTGCGTTCAGGTAAGTGTTCCGGGGGAGCCGTGCCATTCGTTCTGGTTCGGTTTGGTGATGATGTTGACGGCATTGCACCGTTGCCATAACGCGCGGCGGCCGGGCCACGGATCACGTCGATATGATCAATCATTTCCGCCGGTACCCAACTGCTGTCGCCGCGGCTGTCGCGATCGCCGCGCCAGCCATAGCGTACGGCATTACGGCTGGTGACCGGTTTGCCATCAACGAGGATTAGCGTATTTTCCGGTCCCATGCCGCGAATATCGATTTGGCGGTTATTTCCCGCTGTCCGCTGGTGGAGTTACCCGTCAGGTTTACGCCGGGTTGTGTGCGGATAATTTCCGACATCCCGTGCGGGGGGATGCTGATTTCATCCGCCGTAATGGTGGAAACGCCGGAGGCCTGTAAGGTCTGTTTAGCGGCGGTCACGACCAGCGTATCTTCATTTTGCGCGGCTGTGCTGTCGGTTTTCTGGGTGGCGTCAGACGTATTGTTGGTGTCAGCGGCGTATGCCGGAAGCGCCAGTCCCCAGAGAGCCATGTGAACCAGCATGGCCAGTGAGTAGTGCGAAGTATGTTTCATGCCATATTCCCTGTTTTCTTCTTGTACGCTCGATTCTCGCTTTCCACTGCCGACGCATTTTGCAGACGTCGTGACGCCTCCTTATGCCGTGGCGTTAAAGATAAGGTAAAGCCGGTACCCGGCCTTTCAGCGCCAGCGAAAAGGAATAAAGCGAGAGAGGTTAATACATGACGTTATTAGCAAGCTAAATCATGCACTAACGACGGTAGTGGAAACAGCATTGATTATCAAGATAATAATCATTCAAACTTTGTCAAATATAATGTCGTTTATAAACAGTAGGTTAAAATGTTTTTAGGATGAGCTTGCATTATTGAAAATCTATTAAAGATACAAGATTACTTATTTAACACATATTTTATTCATATTTTCTACATGATGTTTTTTATTCCAGCAATGTTTAACGGGATAATATTTTCCGCACGCTATTTTTTTATTTCATCACGCGACCGCTGATTCGCGCCGGAAACATTCCAGCAGCCAGTCAATAAAAACGCGCAGGCGGTGCGTGAGGTGGCGGTTTTGCGGGTAGACCACGTGGAAAGGGTACGGTGCCGGGCGCCACGCACTGAGGATCTCCACCAGCGCCCCCTCTTTCCAGCGCCGCGCAGGCATAACTGAACGTCTGGATGAGCCCCGCCAGCCCGGCGGCGAGATGGGCGTTGCTCTCATTAATACCAATGCGGTGGTCGACTTTGATCTCGGTTTTTTCGCCGTCGCGGGCAAAGCGGAAAGGGAATGCTCTGCCCGTTTGCGGCGAGAGGTAACTGACCAGCCGGTGACCATTTTTCAACTCCTGCGGATAAGCCGGCGTGCCGAACGTTTGCAGGTAACCCGGTGTTGCGCAGGTGATCAGCGTCGCCGCGCCAATATGGCGGGCAATCAGCGAGGAGTTATCCAGCGGACCGCCGCGGATCACGCAGTCAATGTTGTCGCTGATCAGGTCCACGGAGCGGTCCGACACGCCCAGATCGAGACGAATATCCGGGTAACGCGCCATAAAATCGGGCAGGGCGGGGATCAACACCTCTCTGGCTGTCGAACCGCCTATATCAACGCGTAACTGGCCGCGTGGTGTACTGCGCGCCGCGTTAAAGCCGGTATCAATATCTTCCAGATCGCGCAGAATACGCGCCGTTTTCTCATAGTAATCACGGCCTTCCGGCGTGACGGTAACCCGCCGGGTGGTGCGCTGCAGCAGGCGTACGCCGAGGTGCGCTTCCAACTCCTGCACCAGCTTGCTCAGTGTTGCATTCGGCATCTCCAGCGAATCCGCCGCCCGGGTAAAGTTGCCTGCTTCCACGACGCGGGCAAAGGCCCGAATTGCCATTGATCCATTCTCCTGCAATGTTCCGCATGATTATACACGGTGGTGAATAGTCATTTTCATTTTCACTATTTTTCAATAAAAGTCCCGGCGCTACATTACCGCCATGCCTGAGGCGACACGCGGTGAACGTTCAGGCGCATCCATTAACCCGATACTGATATGAGGAATAAATCATGAACACTGCATTGAGCGGAAAAATTGCGCTGGTAACGGGCGGGACCAGCGGGATCGGTCTGGCAACGGCGAAAGAGCTGGTGGCGCAGGGGGCACGCGTGTTTATCACCGGTCGTCGGCAAAAGAACTGGACGCCGCCGTCGCAGAGATCGGCCACGATACCATCGGCTTCCGTGCTGACGCATCGGTACTGTCCGATCTCGACACGGTGTATGCGCACATCGCCAAAAGCGCCGGGCGGCTCGACATTCTGTTCGCCAACGCAGGCGGCGGCGATATGTTGCCATTAGGCGCCATCACGGAAGCGCATTTTGATCGTATTTTGCCACCAACGTGCGCGGTGTACTGTTTACCGTACAGAAAGCCCTGCCGCTGCTGGTTGATGGTGCGTCCATTGTCCTGACCGGGTCGACCGTTTCGATAAAAGGCACCGCCAGCTTCAGCGTGTACAGCGCCAGTAAAGCGGCCGTACGTAACTTTGCCCGCTCCTCGGTCGCTGGATCTGCAAGGGCGCGGGATCCGCGTGAATGTGGTCAGCCCAGTGGGCCGGTACGTACGCGGTCTGGGGGATCTGGTGCCGGACGAACATCGCCGGGGATTGTTCGATGCGCTGGCCGCGCAAGTGCCGCTGGGCCGTCTTGGCGAACCGGAAGAGATTGGTAAAGTGGTCGCGTTTCTGGCCTCCGATGCCGCCAGCTTTATTAACGGTGCTGAGCTGTTCGTCGATGGCGGTATGGCGCAGATTTAAGCGCGAAACACGCCCCCGTTAGCGGCGGGGCGTGAGATTTTCCGTTTTGTGCAATAGCTAAGTGATTTAAGTACGTTGTCATTTCCGGCTTCCTCTCGCATCGTTGCGCTGAAAAGAGCAAGCAGCGAGCGTGTGCGTGAATGGCGAAAGGGCGTCCGGTTTATTTACATCAACAGCAGCGTGATTTTATCCGCCAGCTATCCCGTAGCTGGGTATGGCGCAGCGAACTGCCTACCCTGGGGGCGTGATCATTGCGGTCTACAGCGGCTGGTTCGCTACGCTGGTCTGGTGGAAAACGCTGGGGCTGTTGCCTGCAACGGCGCTGCTGGTGGTGTTTACCTGCTGGTATATGTCGGTCCAACATGAGCTGATCCACGGTCACCCTACGCGTGTTGCTGGTTCAACCAACTGTTAGGGAGCCTGCCGCTGGCGCTCTGGTACCCTTACGGCCTCTACCGGGACTCGCACCGGCGCATCATCGCAGCCATTTACTGACCCTGCCGGAAGACGATCCGGAGTCCTATTATTTTTCCCCTCATCGCTGGCAACACCTGTCGGGCTGGCGGCGAACGGTTATTCATTTACGTAATACTTTTATTGGTCGTCTGCTGCTGTCGCCGTTACTGGACATCGGGCAACTGCTGGCGGGTATGGTGCGGGCATTCCGTCAGCGACAAGGTAAAACGATAACCATGTGGATTGTCCATATGGCGCTGCTGGCCGTGGTTTTCATCTGGCTGGCCTGTTGCGACTTCCCGGCGCTGTGGTATGTGCTGATGGTGAGTTACCCGGCATTGGCTATCACTAAAATCCGTTCGTTTCTCGAACACCGGTGGCAGACGATCCGCTGGCGCGTTCGGTGATCAACGAAGCGGCGCTGCCGTGGCGCATCCTGTTTCTCAACCTGAATTATCATGCGATCCACCATGATTTGCCCGGTGTGCCCGGTATGGTTTACGCACAATTTATCTGCGCGACCGGGCCGCGGCAGCGCAATCGTGGTTTTCTGGTGCGCGGCTATAGTGAATGGTTACGACGCTTTTATTGACCCCGGTGGACGTGAATGCACACCGGCTTCCCACAGCGCGATGAGTAATATAGCGTTGCCGATGTATGACCTGTGTCACCCGCACACGCGTGCGCTGCTGGAGGCCTTACAAGCCATACTGGCGGACCACGGTCTGCGGGCGGAACCCTGTTGGCCCGGCGATGATTTGTAACCACTGGCAGGATGATCTCTTACTCAGTCAGACCTGCGGCTATCCGCTGATGACCACCCTGAGCGGGGTGCAGACCGTAGGCTGTTTTCACTATCTGGCACCGGGGTGCGAAGGTATCCACTATCGCAGTCTGCTGGTGGCGCGCGAAGCGGATCGCGGAAAAGCACTGGCGGATTTTCGCGGTCACCGTGCCGTATGCAATGCCGTGGACTCCCAATCCGGCTATAACGCCCTGCGCTATAAGGTTGCGCAGCTACCGGGAGCGGGGGCGCTTCTTTGCTCATGTCGCCGTTAGCGGTAGCCACCGGCAATCGCTGGCTGAACTCCAGCAGGAAAAGGCTGATCTCGCCGCGATTGATTGCGTTACGTACGCGCTTTGCAACGCCATCAACCTGCGTTACTCACCGGGCTGGCGGTGATAGGGCAAAGCCCACTGTCCCCGGGGTTACCGCTGATCACAGCCAGTCAGACGCCCGCGAAGACTGTGGTGCTCTTACAGGCAGCGTTGCGCCAGTTAGTGAATGACGTGCGCTATCAGGATCGTTGTGCGGCTGCGTTGATTGGTGGTTTCTCCCCGGTCACCCGGCAGGCGTATGTTCCCTTGTTGCAGTGGCGGGACGAGGCGGCGGCGCGCGGTGTGACGCAGCTATAACGGCGGGATATCTCCACCTCTTTAAACAGGTTTTGAAAATGAACAGCCCAAAGGGCACATTCCGCCAACGACAAGCCCGGGCATCCGGCGGAGAGTCATGGGCGGATAATGTTGTCTTTGCTGTCCGGGCGCGTCATTGAACAGCCGGAATAAGGATGATGAATGAGCAAATTGTTTTCGCCAGCCAACTCCGGGTCAGGTTGAACTGGATAACCGTATCGTCATAGCCCCGATGTGCCAGTATTCCGCCGTCGAAGGAAAGCCACCGCACGGCACCGTATCCATTTGGGTAACTGGCGTTATCCGGCGCGGGGCTGCTGATCATTGAAGCCACGGCGGTAGAGCCTGCTGGTCGCATCTCTCCCGGATCTCGGCCTGTGGGATGATGAAACGCAGGCAGCACTGCGTGAAGTTATTGAGGATATTCGCCACTATTCGCCGATCAAAATCGGTATCCAGCTTGGTCATGCCGGGCGTAAGGCCTCTGTCAGCGCCCCGTGGTCAGGCGGTAAGCAGCTCCTCAATTGAAGAGGGCGGCTGGCAAACACTTTCTGCATCGAATCTGCCCCACGATCCTGCGGAACGTGCGCCGCGAGAAATGACCACACAGGATCTGGCGCGGGTGAAACAGGGGTTTGTCGACAGCGCCCTGCGCGCGGTGGCGCTGGGTATTGAGCTTGAGATCCACGCCGCCCACGGCTATTTATTGCATCAGTTTCTCTCGCCGCTCTCTAATCAGCGCAGTGACGAGTATGGCGGCAGCCTCGATAACCGGATGCGCTTTCCGCTGGAGGTCTTCCGTGCGGTGCGCGAGGCGGTGCCTTCAGCGGTGGCGGTGGGGATTCGTATTTCCGCCACCGACTGGGTGGAAGGCGGCTGGGATTTAGCTCAGTCTACGGCACTGACGCAGAAAATTGAGGCGGCAGGCGGCGATTATGTTCATGTCTCCAGCGGCGGGCTTTCGCCGTTGCAGAGCATTAAGGTGACGGCGGGGTATCAGGTGCCGTTCGCCAAAGCGCTGCGTGAGCAGACCCGGATGCCGGTCATTGCCGTCGGGTTGATCACGGAACCGCAACATGCTGAAAGCATTCTCCAGCAGGGCGAGGCCGATCTGATCGCCCTCGGCACGTGGCGTGCTCTACGATCCCCGCTGGCCGTGGCATGCCGCAGCAGCGCTGCATGGCGCTGTGCACATTGCGCCGCAATACCGACGCGCCGAGCCGCATGGCGTGAAAGGCACGGTGAAATAACACGACAATACCGGTTAAACGTCAGCCCACCCTCCTTGGGCGGGCTGACGGTCACACACCTTACGCACCAGATCCGCTGCTTTCAGAAAACCGCATCTTCAACGCCGTCGCCCCGGTTTCTGCCTTGTCGTTCAATTTCCTCAATAATTGTGTCCCGGCTAATCGACTTGCGTTCTGCAACCAGTGCCAATCACTGCTGCGCCAATGGCTAATCCAATGAGTCCCGTCTGCTCATCATTGAACTTCATGCTAAAACCCTCTTTTTCTTTTCTGCACCTCAAAAAATTAGCACAAGGTGTATTTTTCGCCATTCGGCAGAAAAAGAAGGAATATCAGTTGGCTAGGGAGATTTTTAGCAGGTGAAAGAGCAATAAAAAACGCCTGAGGGGGGCCTCAGGCGCAGAGTCAATCATGCAGAAATGGGTCAGAACGACTGCCAGTTATCACCGGATGAGGCCAGCGCCAGATTGGCAGGTTTGCGTAAGCTTTTACTGCTCTTCTCAGCGGTGTGCCGGCTTGTGCCATACTCCGGAATCAAACAGGGCGATGGCTTTGTTTAACTGCTCAGCTTCTTTTCCAGTGAGACGGCGTTCGCTTTCGCTTCCTGAACCAGCACGGCGTTTTGCTGCGTCGCGCCATCCATTTCGGTCATGGCACCGGCCGATCTGTTCGATCCCGCGGCTTTGCTCTTCGGAAGCAACGGAGATCTCGGTCATTAATTTATTCACCTGCTCAACGGAGGTGATAATTTTTGCCATTGCGCCACCCGCTTCCTGAACCTGCTCCGCACCGGTTTGCACACGGGTGACGGATTCCTGAATTAATGTTTCGATCTCTTTCGCTGCCTGCGCGCTGCGTTGCGCCAATGCGCGAACCTCACTGGCGACCACCGCAAAACCGCGACCTTGCTCACCCGCACGTGCCGCTTCTACCGCTGCGTTCAGTGCCAGCAGGTTAGTCTGGAAGGAGATGCCGTTGATCACCGTGGTGATGTCGGCAATTTTCTGCGAGCTTTCGGAAATTCCGTGCATCGTCTTCACCACCGTAGCGGTGATTTCGCCCCCTTTCTGTGCGGTATGTTGCGCTTCTTCTGTCAGTTTGCGCGCGTCGCGGACGTTTTCGGCATTATTTCGCACGGTCGATGTTAACTCTTCCATACTGGCTGCGGTCTGTTGCAGTGCGGCGGCCTGCTGATCGGTACGCCCGGAGAGTTCATCATTGCCTTCGCGGATCTGGTTGGTGTTGCGATAAATAGCGGTGGAGCTATCTTGAATCGTTTCAACCGTGGTGCGTAAGCTTTCCTGCATGCTGCGAATATAAGGAATCAATTGCCCGGCGCAGTTACGGCCAAACTCATTCAATTCATGGTTAAGTTTGCCCGCCGTTAACAGTTCCGGTGACCTTTGATCATACCAATCGGTTTTACCCGTGGAAGCCCACCAGATAGCGGTCAGTGAGAAGCAGCGTCAAAATACCGGCTATCAGCGCGCTGATCAGGACATATTTATTAAAGACGACCTGAGAACGGGTCTGGTCGAGTAAGTCATTGGACTGGATTGCTGGTATATTTTTCCGCCGTGGTGCCAAACTGTACGCTCAACGGCGGATAGGTTTTACGAAACAGTTCGCGAAACTGATCGGTTTGTTTCGTTTGTGCAGCATTCAGCATCGGCACGATGCCATTATTCAGCAGGGTTTCCCAGTCACGGACCATGGCATCGACCACCTCTTTATCCACGCCAGGGATGCTGGACTCGGCGAAACTTCGCCAGCATATCTTGTGTGATGGCCAGCGCTTTACCTGAGGAGGCAAAGGTCTTTTCTGCGTTAGCTTCATCGCCAGACTGTTGAAAATCTACTGCGCGTAACATCCGGGTTACTGAGCGGAAATACTGATCGTTGCCTTTTACCAGTAATGAGTAGGCATTTTTTGTTCAGCATTCTGCGTTAATAAGTGATCGATTCTCGAGAAATTTTGAAACGTCAGGAAGGTGGCCATTGCCCAGATAATGCTGAATAACGACAGAATGATCAGCAGCATTTTACGGATAGTTATATCGCGAAGTATTTTCATCATGTTTCCCCGGTAATAGATATTACCCTTCAGGTTGGTTTGGCCTGCAGTCCGGCTATTTTACCCTCCGGTTATCGTGACCAGAACGCCTCAGGCGTTTATAAAACGGTCTTTTGTTTTTTGAAAAATCGTTTTACGATGTGAAAATTGGATTTAAAATCAATTTATGGATAATAGAACATAAGGGATGGTAATTTTCCAGTGGTTTCGTCACAGAAATAATTATATTTGCAGTGAGTGTTTTGATGATTAGCAGACTCAGTGTTTTTCTGCTGCTAATAATGTCTCTTCGACGCTAAAATTTGCGTTAAGTTTAATTTTATCGAGCGTGGTGGGGCGGCTAATAAAATACCCCTGAACAATGTCACATTGATAAGATTTAAGTTGCTCCAGTTGTTCGAGTGTTTCCACACCTTCAGCGGTGACCTCCAGATTATAATCTTTTCCGAGGCCAATGATTTTTCCACTATTTTGTGTGCGGTCTCAGAATCATTCATCCCAAAAGACAAATGACTTATCAATTTTGATGCCGTCAAAGGGGAAACAATTCAGATAATGCAATGAGGCATAACCGGTGCCGAAGTCGTCAATAAGTAATTTGACGCCTAATGATTTTAACTCATGCATCACTGACTTGGTGGTATCCGGCCCATTGAGCGTAATATTCTCAGTCAATTCTAACTCCAGCCGTGATGCCGGGAATGCCGCTTTCTGCAAGGCATTTTTTACCCGTGACACCATCGACGGATCCCGACACTCAACGGGGAGATATTGACAGAAACCGACATGTTTTCAAAGTGTTGCCCCACTTCTTCGCACGCCTTGCGTAATACCCAATTGGTAAGATCAACAATAATACCGGTCTCCTCCGCCAGCGGAATAAACAGATCTGGCATTAATAAGCCGTAACCCGGATGTTGCCAGCGGACCAGCGCTTCTACAGAGGTAATGCGTGAGCTACGAAGATATCGTAGCGCGGCTGGTATAACAAAAACAGTTGCCCATCATTAATCGCTACACGTAATTCTCTTTCCAGTTCACGGCGTTGCACAATTTGTCTCGCCATATCCGGCTGATAAAAGACATAGTTATTTTTGCCGGCGTTTTTAGCTTTATAAAGAGCAATGTCCGAGTAGCGCAGTAAATCTTTGCGGTCAGCGCATCTTTCGGTAATTGTGCAATACCAATGCTGACGCCAAGGTGAATGTCATTGCCATGAATAAACAGCGGCTGGTTAATTTCCGCAATGATCCGTTGACAGAACACTTGAATATCTTGTTCGTTTTCAACATCCGGTAAGATAACAATAAATTCATCGCCACCCCCGGCGAGCCACCAGTCGGTACTGCGTACACATTTACGTAATCTTTCTGAGACTTCGCTCAGTACTTTATCTCCCGCCGCATGACCATAAATATCATTAATGGCTTTAAAGTCATTGATATCAATACTCATCATGACCAGCGTTCCGGCCTGCGCATTGTTCGACAGCAGCTTGCCATCCAGAAACTCTTTCATCATTAAGCGGTTCGGGAGCCCGGTTATTTCGTCGTGATGCGACAAATATTGAATACGCGCGCTGGTTTCCACTTCCAGCGTGACATCGGTGGCGGTTCCGCGAAAGCCAAGACTGCCATCCGCCAGCAGTACACGCTTGAGCGTTAGAATTACAAAAGCGCGGGCTGCCCAGCGCTGAGACATAACCACATTGCGAGAGGGTAAGGCAGTTACCCGGATGCGGTAACTCAAGCCGGTGGCGAGTGTGCTGTTTTCCCCGACCAGAAAGTCGAGAAAACTGCGCCCCAGCCACTCTTCAATATGATTGCCGGTAACCACCGGGAAACGGGTGGAAATCCGTAAGCCGCAATTGTTCATCCGCTTCCCAGATCCAGTCGGTCGTGGTCTCCACCACATCGCGAAAACGGCGTTCGCTGGTGGATAGCGCCTGACGACTCTGCTCCAGCAGAAAGGTTTTTTTCATCGTTCATTCGCGCCTGGCTAATGCTTTGCGCGCGGCTCGGGCGAAAAGCACGGAGGTTGTCATCAGCAGGACCAGCAGTGGAAGCACCCAGGGTTAACAGCGTATCCGCCGGGTTTTTATTGTTCCATTGCAGCTCAAGTGATGTGCTGCCGACGTTAATCGTGGCTTTATTTTTGCCTTTGGCGCCCGGTGTGTGGCGAGCGTAAGCTGGTTAATGCCGTACTCTTCCCCAGACGTTGCAGTTTCGCAGGCGTTAATGTATCCACGAACACCATGAGCGAACGCTCAGCCGGTCTGATAACGTCATCGGTATCGTCAGAGATGATCCAGCCGCAGAAAGGATTGCCGGCGTTCCGTTGCGCGTAACCAGATGCGAAATCGCCTGACCGTTGCTGACCAGTAGCTCTTTCTTTAACGCATTAATGGGATTAAAGCCGAGAGCTCGCTCAAGCGAAATGGTCTGCAACTGCCCGTCAACAACGCTATAAGGTGTGGCGCCTGTCGGTGAGATAACAAAGACGCCATCATAGCCAAATTTAGTGTATAGCGACGCCCCCAGATTTTTTCTCATCCCACGCCCAGCGCGTGTTTATCTGGCGATGTAAATTATCATACGCTTCGTCCCAGTCTGCATTATCGGCGAGATGCAACCGGATGTTTTCCTGCGTATTTTCAAGCGCTTTGACTAATAAATGGCTGTCACGTTTATAGGTCGTCTGAATTAAGTCATTTTCCGTTTGCATCAGTGCAAACAGGGTGGTCAGAAAGATAAAACTCATCAACGAAACCATCAGAATGATGGTTTGCTTCATGATGCTATGCGTGTTGCCGGTCTGAGGATAGGGCGTTTTGCCATCAGCTAGACTCATACAATACCCTGTGATACTGAGATCGTTCTGGTTCTTATCATCATTAACGGCAGAATGGTGAATTTATTTAAGACATTGTGCGTGTTAATTGAGTGTGGGCTCGTTTTTGTGATGCTGCCATTTTTTATTTTTAGCAGGGGGGATGCTCTTGCTGACATTAATTTAGATTAAGTCAAAATAAATAAGATTAATTGAGTAACAGCCATAATGGATGCGTTTTTTTTATTGTTTTGAATTTTATGCTTTTTATTTTTGTTAAGAAAAAACGCAAACCGGAATGTGAAAGACTCTTTATTATTTCTCTTGCCGAGGGAGAGGACCGGGCGATAACGCGGGAACCCCTCCCACGGCGACACCGTGAGAGGAGCTGAAAGGGTTATTTTTTCCCGTTCGGTTTAAGCTGCTCGCCGGGTTTCAGGCTGAACAGTTCATCATCACGCGTCGAGTACCGCACGCTGCCATCTTCCAGCCGGTAAGCCCCTTCAGTGAACCCCGCGCCGTTCAGGAACGGGGCGACGGCATCCGGTTTCCCGCGAAACGCGGCTTCCAGCGCCAGCAGGGCGTAAGGTGCAATGTTGTCGATATTGGCATAGATATAGCCGGGATCGTCAACAAAGAAGCCGTTCAGACGTTTGCTGGCGATGATGTTCTTCGCCACGTTATCCGCCAGTTCAAGGTAGCTTTTATTGCCGGTGGATTGCGCCAGTCGATCAGTGCGAAAATGGCGTACGGTTCGCTGTTTTGGGTATTCAGATCCAGCTTGCTGTTTTTACCGCCCGGTTCGCCAATGTCTCCCAGCCCCTCGGCCCTGCGCAATGCCGCGCGCCACTTTCCAGATTTCCGCGTCCTGCTCCAGTGTCCGTGCTCGGGCGTAAGAGAGCAGAAACTCATTGCCTGCCGGATAAGGTTTAAGCACCGTTCCTTTTTTACCGTAGTAGCCATCGCGTTTTAACACGAAGCCCGAAAGATCGGTGCCGTTAGCCAGCATCGGCCGGAAGCTGTTGGTCTGCGCATCGTAGGCATAGTGGGCGAACGCTTTCAGGCCATCCAGCGTCCATTTTTTAATATCCTCGCCGTCGCGCCCCAGCGATTTCGCCAGCGCCAGCTGCATTAATGCATTTTCCGAATAGAGGGTGCTGGTGCGGCCTTTCAGCATCATATTGCCTTCCAGCGCGTCCGGGCCGAATTCCGGGCCAAACTGACGCTGCGCGCGATCGCCATACTTCGAGTTGGTATCCGTATCATCGGTGGTTTCAGCGCGTTTCAGCGCCCGGGTAAACTGATAAACGCCCAGTCCGGTTTTTTTATCGCGGGGCAGAACGTACTGTTGCGCCAGCCGCTTCGCCCAGTCAGTGCGCCTTGCTCATGATCGTATTGCCAGAGCAGGGAAGCGGAATAGATCAGGTCGTTCCCGGCATTAAGGAAACTCAGCCCTTTGGTGGCGAAGAACGGCGGCTGCTGTTCAAAATCGCTGGCCCACAGTTTGCCCATCGCTTTGCCGTATTCGCCGTGGCGACTGGTTTCGAGTATTTTCCAGTCATAAACATGTGCATTCCAAAACGCGCGGATAAAGCGTGCGGTGGCGGGTTTGTCGACGGCAAACATCAGCTCGTAGTACGGGTAAGCATTTTTCAGCTCATGCACTTTCTCTTTTCGCTTGGCCCTTCCGGTTGCAGCGTCTTCAGGTCAATAAAGCGGTGCCCGCCCCACAGCAGTAAGCCGCTCTTATCCTGATAGTGCTGGAAGTAGTAGCGCACGTTGTTTTCAGCGAGTTGCTTATACTTCGGATCGCCGGTCAGATTGCTCAGCCCCACCAGAACGCGCATCAGGTTCTGCTGTGCAGAGAAGTTTGACAGCACGGCGGTTCTCCCGTCGGGGAAGATCCACTCCATCTGTTTGCCGGTGCGCGGATCCACGCCATTTGCCAGCAACGGTACGCCTCGGGTGTTGTTTATCGCCGGCTTTGTCGATAACCGTATCGGCAAAGAGTTTTTACGCTGCTCAGTCGTGCACTCTCCTGCGCAGCGGCGTTATAAGAGAAAAGGCTTATCAGGCCAATCGTTAGCGCCAGTGTTGAACGTTTCATTTTTCATCTCATCGCTAAAAAAGGGATTTCCGCCGAAATCCCTGATTAATTGAAATACCTGCCACCGGCATCAGAAGTTATATTTCACACCCACGCGATAACGGGTCTGACGCTCATCGGTGTATTTACTGCCGGAAACGTTGCCCACGGCAACGTAAGGCGACCAGTTTTTATCCAGCTTGTAGGTTAATTTAAAATCATGTGACCAGTCATAGTTTTCGTTGTCGGCAATCAGCACGCCCGCAGAGGTGGCGTGTTTGTAATCCAGCTCGTAGTCGAGCTGATAATCATTAAACAGTTTCCGGAGATGGCGGCGGTCAGGTTGTAGCCGTTTTCGCTGGTATCTTTTGTGGTGCCGATATTGCCGGAGTTGCGCTTGGAAGTAAGGACGGTAGCGCAGCGTGGCGCCGACATCGCTGGTGATGTTCACTTTTCCGCGCAGATACGGGCGGTAGTTGTTAGAGCTGGAGCTGGAGTCCAGTGAGAAGCCCGGTTCAATCTGGAAAGTGGGGTTGATTTTATAAACATAGCTGGCAACCACTTCCAGTGCCGTTGCTGACCGTTTCGTGATAAGCCTTGTCTTTATTCTGTGAACCTTTCCATTTGCCTTCCAGCGACAAACCAAAACCATTGGCAAAACGGTGTGACATTAATAAACGGTCTTTGTGATTATTTCCTCCGCTGTCATTAATTTCATGACGATAATCAAATGTCACAGCATGGGCGGCAATGCTCATTAAAGGTACGGTAACGAATAAAAGCGTGCGTAACATAAAAACCCCTATTATTTATAGTCAAAAGGTACAAGATGTCCTCTGCGAAATTGCAGATGGTTTAATTCAACGAGGAATGGATAATTCACTCCTCATTGCAAATCGATATAATTAGCAGGCCTAATTATTATGCCGAATATAGTCACCTGCGATGGCTAAAGATAACCGCGGCGATACTGCGTATTTAAAGTGGCGTGTGGTGCCGGGTGCCTCCCGGTGAATTGCAGGCCGATCTCCACAATTCGTCCATAAAAATGGAACCTCATTGAGGTTAATCTCATATCAGCATGACCCCCGCCGCTTAGGGGGGATTCACCACACAGAATACGTTGTTAAGGATCATTGAATGATTGCTCAGCAACAGATTTCTTTGTTTTAATCGATAACAATGAATTAACTGGAACGCACTTTTACACAATTTGGAAATGATGTTTTGAGACTAAGATCGAACTTTAAAGAGAGAATAAAAAATAGTAAAAATGCGTTTATAAAGATAATCTTAATGTAAATAATTTCTTTAAAATCAATAAGTTTTACGATTTACATACAGTGGTGTATGTGATCGTTATAATAGTATTTAGGGGGCTAAATAAATAGCGTGGTAAATTTATTCCTCGGAATAAAACGCGAACATTTGACAAAAATGCAATACACTGGGAACATCGGTAAGCGAAACGCAAGGGACATCATCACCGCGTTGCTGTCTTTGCCGTATAAACGAAACCTAAACAAACCGGTTCTGGTGAGTTGATCTGCCTGAAAACATCACTAACAATCAGGAAAAAACAGAAAATGCCTCCGTCCACGGAGAGCCAAAATAAAAACATTACCTCTGGAGTACCTACATGACAATCTATGGGAAGGATCGACTTTTCATCTATGGAATTGAGAAAATACTCAGGGATCTGCGTCCGGAAAAGCGTCGCCATTCCCCCGGCAGTGAATCGGCAATATACGTGACCACGGGTATGGATATTGTGGAAATGTACGCGTTGTTTTTCTCCCATCCCCCCGGCCATTACGCCATTTTTATCTCTTCCGAACGCCATTTTGATTCGCTAACGCTGCTTTTCCCCGGACTGGTGAAATTGTGCCTCGGCGGAAAATATCCGTCCTGAAGAATTGCGTCAGGCGCTGAATGTCATGACGCTCCTGTCGGAGCAAAACCGGCATCCCTCGGGTTATCACCATCGCACCTTTAAGTTCACCAGCGCCGAGCAGCAGATCATGCGGCTATTGCTGCGCGGGCATTCGGTGGATGATATCGCCCGTATTCGCGGCGTGAGCCCGACCACGGTTAGCGTGCAACGCAACGGTATGATGAAGCGCACCGGCACCCGTAGCCTGCAAGAGCTGTGTTCGGTGTATGCGGCAATGCGCAGCGGTGCAGAGCGGCCATCGGCGAACAGCGCTGCGGGTGTAAAGCGCTAAAAAAAGCGCCTTGCGGCGCTTAAAAGGAACAAACACAATCAACACGGTGTTGGCGAAGTACATCAACAGGTTTTCGCTAAAAAGTCGCTGACGGTCTTCATGCATAACTGCCGCTCTTCGACATGGGGCATATGGCTGGAGGATTCAAATATCACCCATTGCGCCCCGGTAATATTGTCCATAAACGGTTGAACGACTTCCGGCGTGGCTTCGTCGTAGCGCCCGGAAATCAGCAGCGTTGGCGCGCGAACCCGGTGCAGCCTGTCGATAATCGTCCAGTTCTTCATACTGCCGATAACGTGAAATTCTGTCGGGCCATTCATTGCGTGATACACCGTGGGATCGGCATCCATCGCCTCGAAGGTGCGTTTTACCTCGTCAGGCCGGGGGGAGAGGCGACAAACGTGGCGCTGATAAAACACCTGACTTGCGGCTTTATAGTCTGCGCTGTCCAGCGTGCCTGCCGCTTCATGTTCCAGCAGCGTCGCCTGCACATCCGGCGGCAACTCTGCCCGCAGCTTCGCCGCGCCTTCCAGCCACAACGCCATCGACGCCGGGGAGTCGGCAATGATCACCGCTTTTAACCCGTGCGGTTGATTCACCGCATGCTCCGCCGCCAGCATGCCGCCCCGGGACTGGCCGAGCAGCGCGTAATCATCGGCAATTGCCAGCGTGTGCAGCAAATTATTCAGTTCGTCGAGAAACAACGAAGGGTGCCAGAAATCCGGGCTTTTCTGCGGCAGGTGGGTTGAGCGACCATTACCCAACTGATCGTAGTGGATCACCGCGCGCCCGGTTTCGGCGATATCTCTAAAGGCGTCGACGTAGTCGTGGGTGCAGCCCGGTCCGCCGTGGGCGACAACCAGCGGCGTCTGTCCGTTGTGCAGATCGCCGCAAATGCGAAACCAGTCTGGTATTCCCGGAAGGGGGCATAGCCTTCGCGAATGGTGTACATGAATGACGTTTACCCTGTTAAGTGAACCGACTTTCAGGTTAGAACGCCGAAGGCACGACTGAACACTAGCAAAAATGCTAGTTCTTAACTGTCCAGCAAACGGTAGTGCAATGCGCGGACCACCGCCTGCACGCGGTTTGTGGCGCCGAGTTTTGGCGGCAGTGTTCAAATGCAGCGTGACCGTCGCTACCGAACGATGCAGTTTGCGGGCAATCTCTTTTGCCGTCAGTCCTTCGGCGGACCACGCCGGGGGCATTCACGCTCGCGGTTGCTCAGTTTGACATGACGACAGGTACGCATTGAGGCGTCGAACAGCGGAAACGCCGACTCCTGAAAGCGGTGCGCGAGGAACGTCAGTTGCGCCAGCGTATCGCTGATATCCCGCTCCTGCTGCTGGCGGGCAACAATGCCGGTCAGCGTAACAAACCCGCCATTTGGCAGATGTAACGGCACCGTCGCGCCGCACGGCATATTGTGATCGCGCATATAGTGGGTCACTTGCCGGGCGGTGTTATCCAGCTGTCCCTGCAACGCGCTGCGATCCGGGCGCTGATAGGACCAGACAAACGGCGCGCAGCTTTCCAGCGCAAAGTGCTGAACCGGATCCACCCGGTAGTAACCCCGTTCACACCATAGCTGGCGCATGTCCTGCGGCACATTGCGCATTTCCAGTAGCGATGGCGTGATAAGGTCGCCTTCCAGCGAGCGCGGGACCGGCGTGTAGTCATAAATCACCGCATCAAAACCCAGGGCTTGCGTTTGCGCGAACAGCCCGTCGAAAGCCTCTTCCAGCCTGTTGACGCCCGCAGCGGCAGGACGTTCGATTTCAACCCGCATCATTACCCCCCTCACGTTACGTGCCGCCATGCCACGGGCATGGTTTGTGCAAATTCACCGTCACCTCCACAGAGGTATGCAATTCCGGTGCCGCCCCGGAGAGGACGCAAAACTAGTATTTTTGCTAACTACCCAGCTCCCGGCGATGCCGTTAGCGTAAAGAAAACGCCCGGATAACCGGGCAGTACGCAGATCATTCACGGTGTGTTGCACCAACGCAGGGCGCTTTTTACCGCCTCCGGCATGCTGCACCACAGGAGTTCGCTGATGCATCGTTACCGATTTTTGTTATTCCGCCCGCTGCAACTGCTGCCGGTATTACTGGGGATCAGCATCATTACGTTTGCGATGGTGCGGGCGATCCCCGGCGATCCGGCACGCATTCTGCTGGGCGTGCGCAGCACCCCGGAGGCGCTGGCGCGCATCCGTGCGCAATTCGGGCTGGATGAACCGCTGTGGGTACAGTACGGCTACTTTCTGCGCAATCTGTTACAGGGTGAACTGGGCAAATCCATCGTTTACCGCGTCGATACGCTCAAACTCATCAGCTCGCGCATTGGAGCCCACGCTGTGGCTGGTACTCGGCAGCGTCGTGCTGGCGGTGTTGTTGACCGTACCGCTGGCGGCGCTGGCGGCGCGGCAGCGAGGACGCATTGCCGATCAGTGCATTCGCCTGTTCACCACCGCCGGGCTGGGTTTTCCCGCCTTCTGGCTTGGGATCATGCTGATCATTGTCTTCAGTGTGGTACTCGGCTGGTTCCCGGTGTCGGGCTACGGCAGCGATTTTACCGACCAATTGCGCCATATGGCATTGCCCTGTCTGACCGTGGCGCTGGCGCTGTCGGCGGTGCTGATTCGTAACCTGCGCGCCAGCCTGCTGATGGAGATGAACAGCGATTATGTGATTGCCGCCAGAGCTCGCGGACAGCGCGAAAGCCGCATTTTCTGGAGTCATGTCTTTCCCAACTCGCTGGTACCAACCCTCAACTTACTGGCGGTCAATATTGGCTGGCTGATTGGCAGCACGGTAGTGATTGAAAGCGTGTTTGCCATTCCGGGGCTTGGACAACTGCTGGTGAAAGCGATTTTCAGCCGCGATTACATGGTGGTGCAAGGCGTGGTGATGGTCTTTGCGCTGGCCACGGTGATGGTCAACCTGCTGGCGGACGTGCTGACGGTGGCGCTGGATCCGAGGGTGACATTATGAGTGCGATAACGGTCATTGCCGGGTTACGGCGTCGGGTTTTGCCCCGCCAGCATGCGCTCAGCGCCGGGATCATCATCGTGGGGTTATGGCTGCTGGCCGCGCTGTTGGCACCTGGCTGGCACCGTTTGATCCCATCGCGCAGGATGCCGCCGCCAGTTTACTGCCTCCGGGTGGTGTTCATCTGCTCGGCACGGACAACTTCGGCCGCGACATCTTTTCCCGCGTGGTATGGGGCGCGCGGGTAGATCTGCAAATCTGCCTGTTGGGCGTGCTGTTCCCCTTTATGCTCGGCACCACGCTTGGCGCGCTGTCGGGCTATCTCGGCGGCGTGGCGGATGCGACGATCATGCGGGTTATCGATATCGTGCTGGCGTTCCCGTTTCTGGTGCTGATGTTGGCGATCATCGCCATCCTCGGTCCAGTCTCGGCAGTTTTTATATCGCGATGGCAATGGTGGGTTGGGTCTCTTACGCCCGGCTGGTGCGCGCACAGGTACTGACACTAAAACAGCGGGATTTCATTCTGGCGGTGCGCAGCCTTGGCTACGGGCATACGCGTATTTTGTTTCGCCATCTGTTACCGAACGCCCTGACCGGCGCACTGGTGTTTTCCATGTCGGACTGCGTTCTGGTGCTGCTGAACGGCGCAGCGGTCAGTTACCTCGGCCTTGGCGTCCAACCGCCGACGGCGGAGTGGGGCGTCATGGTGGCGGAAGGGCAGAGCTTTATCACGACCGCATGGTGGATTACCACCTTTCCGGGGCTGGCGATCGTCCTGCTCGCCATGGGGTTCAGCCTGATTGCCGATGGCCCTCGGGCGACAAACTGGGAGAGCGAGTATGACCTTGCTGAAGGTAACGCAGTTAACCATTTCCCGCGCGCCGGACATTGCGCTGGTGGACAAGGTCTCTTTTCAGCTGAACGCCGGGGGAGATGCTGGGACTGGTGGGCGAGAGCGGTTCCGGGAAAACCGTCACCTGCCGGGCGTTGATGCGCTTGCTGCCCGGTCAGGGGTTGCAGATCACCGGCGGCGAAGTGGTGCTCGGTGGGCGGGATATTTTGTCGCTTAGCGAAGCACAAATGTCGGCGGTGCGCGGGCGTGAAATCGGCATGATTTTCCAAAATCCCGCCAGTCACCTTAATCCGGTGATGACGATTGGCGATCAGATAGCGGAAAGCCGCCGCCTGCACTTTGGCGTCAGCCGGGCGCAGGCGCGGGAAGACGCCAAAGCATTGCTGCGCCGGGGTGGGCATTCCGGATCCGCAAAACCGGGTCAACAACTATCCCCACGAGTTTTTCGGGCGGTATGCGCCAGCGGGCGATGATCGCCGTGGCACTGGCGCCGGAACCGTCGCTGCTGATTGCCGATGAACCGACAACGGCACTGGATGTCACCGTGCAGATGCAGATCCTGCGTCTGCTGAGCGATCTGCGCCAGCAACTGGGCGTGGCGATGATCGCGATCACCCACGATCTCGGCGTGGTGGCGCAAACCTGCGACCGTATTGCGGTGATGTACGGCGGGCGGCTGTGCGAAGTGGGGAACAAACGCGAAGTCCTGGCGCAGCCGCTGCATCCATATACCCGCGGGCTGATTGATTGCCAGCCGTTAAGCGAAGGCGGGCAGGGGCGCTTTGTCACCATTGAGGGGCAACCGCCGATGGCCGATCGGTTTCCTGTGGGGTGTCGTTTTCATCCCCGCTGCCAGCGGGCCAGCGCCGATTGCCAACAGCAACCCGCGTTGCTGACCCGACGCGACAGTCTGACCCATGCGGCGGCCTGTCATCACGCTTTACAGCTACTCACACACCGGGAGAGATAATGTCCACTTCTGCAACCCGGCCGCTGCTCGAGGCGGATAACGTCTCGGTGACGTTTCCGGTTTCCGGCGGTCTGCTGAGCAAAAACGCGTCGTCCGTGCGGTGAGCCAGTGACATTGGCCCTTCACGCCGGGGAGACCCTCGGCCCGTGGGCGAGTCCGGTAGCGGCAAAAGCACGCTTGGCAGGGCGCTATTACAGCTTGAACGGATTTCCGCAGGCGAAGTGCGTTTCGATGGGAGCCGTATTACACACGGTCTGAAGAGCGACGTGGCGCGTTTACGCCAGCAAACGGCGATGATTTTTTCAGGATCCTTTCGCCTCGCTCAACCCTCGCCAGACGCTGGGCGAGAGCATTGCTGAAGTGCTGCGGGTTCATCAAAAGTCCCTCGTCATGCGGTAGGTGCCAGAGTGGCGGAGCTGCTCACGCTGGTTGGGCTACGCCCGGAGCAGGCCAGTGCCAGACCGGGGCAGTTGAGCGGCGGTCAGTGTCAGCGCGCAGGGATCGCCCGCGCCTTGGCGATTGAACCCCGCTTGATCGTGGCGGATGAGTGCGTTGCCGCGCTGGATGTCTCGATTCAGGGGCAAATTGTCAATTTGCTGATGGATCTGCGCGACAGGATGGGGCTGGCGATTCTGTTTATCGCCCACGATCTGGCGATTGTCCGCCGCTTGTGCGATCGGGTGGCGGTGATGTACCTCGGGCGCATTGTTGAAGAGGGCCTGCGGAAGCGGTATTCACCCGGCCTCGTCATCCTTATACCGCGGCGCTGGTTGCCGCGATCCCGGAAATCGATCCGGATAAACCGTTACCGGATACGGCGCTGGGCGGCGAGCCGCAAAGTCCGATTGCTGTTCCACAGGGCTGCGCTTTTCATCCACGCTGCCCCCACGCGCAGGTGCAGTGTCGCACCGACGCACCCCCACCCGGCAGATAGCCGATCACGCTGGACCTGTGCTGGCGCATGCAGGCGATAAGACGGTTTTTCCTTTAACTGAGGGATCCTTTGATGAAGCACAAGCATGTTAAGTTTTTGGCGGCCAGCGTGTTCCTTGCGCTGAGCGTGGTGAGCGAAATGGCGCAGGCGGCCGGGGTGTTAACCATTGGTCGTCGCGAAGACAGCACCACCTTCGATCCGATCAAATCGGCGCAAAACGCCGACAACTGGGTCTTTTCCAACGTGTTCGATCCGCTGGTACGGGTGGATAAAACCGGCACCAAACTGGAGCCCGGCGTGGCGGAAAGCTGGAGCGTTTCGCCGGATGGCAAGGTCTATACCTTTAAAATTCGCGATACCCAGTTTTCCGATGGCACGCCGCTTACCGCCAGCGATGCGGCGTTCAGCCTGTTGCGTATCCGGGATGATGCCGGATCGCTATGGCGCGACTCCTACAGCATTATCGCCAGCGCCGAAGCGGCGGACCCGCGTACTCTGGTGGTGACCCTGAAGTCCCCGTCCGCGCCGTTCCTGTCGCAACTGGCGTTACCAAATGCGTCGGTCATCTCAGAGAAAGCCTTGAAAGCGGAAGGGGCGGAGACCTTTGCAGAAAAACCGGTGGGCTCCGGCGCGTTTAGCGTCAAGGAGTGGGTGCGCGGCGAAAAAATCGTGCTGGTGAAGAACCCGAACTTCTGGCAGGCGAAAAATGTCAGCCTTGATGAAGTGGACTGGTTAACCATTCCGGATGACAACACCCGCATGCTGAAAGTGCAGGCCGGGGAGCTGGATGCCGCGCTGACGGTGCCGTTCTCGCGTATTGCGTCGCTGCAAAAGACGGCAATCTGAAGGTGGAGTTAGATCCATCAACCCGTGAAGATCATCTGCTGATTAACCACTCGCACGGGGCGCTGGGTAAAGTCGAGGTGCGCCGGTGCGCTGGATTTTGCGATTGATAAAGACGCCATCGTCAAAACCGTGACCTTTGGCTATGGCCGGTGGCGAATTCCTATATCCCTGCGGGTGCGGTGTATCACTACAACGATAACCTGCGCCGCGCTTACGATCCGGAAAAAAGCCAAACAGATGCTGAAAGCGGCGGGGGCGTCGGATCTGACGCTGAACTATGTGGTGAACGCCGGGGACGAGGTGGACGAACAAATCGCTATCCTGCTGCAACAGCAACTGGCGAAAGCGGGCGTGAAGGTGAATCTGCAGAAAGTCGACCCGAGCCAGAGCTGGGATATGCTGGTGGCGGGTGAGTACGATATTTCGGTGATGTACTGGACCAACGATATTCTCGATCCGGACCAGAAGACCACCTTTGTGCTGGGCCATGACACCAACATGAACTACATGACGCGCTATAAAAACGACACGGTGAAGGCGCTTGTCGCGGCCGCCCGTGTTGAAATGGATGCGAAAAACGCGAGCAGATGTATATCGACCTGCAAAAATGGCGAAAGCGGACGTTAACTGGATCGATCTCTACTACAGCCCGTACCGCAACGTTACCCGGAAAAATATCGACGGTTTCTACCAGAACCCGTTGGGCCGTTTCTTCACCGGAAGATACGGTGAAGAAATAAGCGCCAGCCTGAAAGCGCGGCGTGTCCCCGGTTAGCAGGCGTTCGCTAACCGGGGAGAGAGGCGATAACGGAAAGCCGCCAGAAAACGTTGCACCAGCGGCTTTGTTTCTTCTTTTCTCCATACCATGTGCAGCGTCACGTCCAGCGGTAGCCACGGTAGCGTAACGACTGTCACGTTATCCGAGGCAATGGACGCCGTGCTTTGTTGAATGAAGGCAAAGCCCAGACCCGCTTCGACGCATGACAGCGCGGCCAGTGGCCCACATACCTCCGAGGGCTGATGCGTGGCGTAAAGCCTCTTTTCTGGCACGCCTCA
The DNA here is from genome assembly GCA_002886105.1 of Enterobacter sp. EA-1. Classification (GTDB taxonomy): domain Bacteria; phylum Pseudomonadota; class Gammaproteobacteria; order Enterobacterales; family Enterobacteriaceae. The sequence goes on along the minus strand of CP025776.1, from coordinate 3,772,791 downwards.
AGTAAACGCCTTCGTGCCGCCGGGTTCAGGCTCTCTTGCTCCGCTATCCACGGGTGATTATGCAGCCCGGCGGGCGTCGGATCGCGAAGGGCTTTCGCTTTCGGCATCGCCAGCATCACGGGTTCGCTGAAGATCTTTTCTGACAAAACGGCGCGTCTGCGGCGGGCGGCGTGTAAAAACGCAATATCAATGACCCGATCCTGTAGCTGTTCAAGTTGTTGTTTTGAACGCATGGCATGCAGACGAATGTCGATGTCGGGTGATAAATCCAGCGCAGCGAGGGTATCCGGCAGGAGGCGAGAGTGAATGGCGGCTTCGACATAGCCAATATCAATCCGCCCGCTATGCGCCAGACCAAGGTGCTTTCCGTGTTCTTTCAGACGATCGTAGTGCTGAAGAAAGGGCTCACCTCGTCGAGGAATTCTCACCTCGGTCGTCAAATGGAGTCGCTTTTTTCACGATGAAACAGCACCACCCCGAGCTCATCTTCAAGGAGTTGAATTTGCCGACTCAGCGGCGATGACGAAATATTCAGCCTTTCCGCCGCTTGCCCTATGTGTTCAAGCCGGGCAACAACGGCAAACGATCGCAGCAGTTTTATGTCCACAACAAATTGGGTCTCAACTGGGTTAAAAATGACACTGGCCAGAGTGGATAGTTAACCTCAATATTATCGGCATGAATACTGAATACGTAACCTATTGATAAAAAACCATTCGTTCAAAGGAGTACGCTGATGTTTATTGTCATGCTGAAATATAAGAAACCGGTAAATCAGGTGGATGAGGTTGTTGCGGCGCACCGCGCTTTTCTCGATGAGGGCTATAAAAGGACTATTTTCTGGCTTCCGGCCCGTTGAATCCGCGCAATGGCGGCGTGATTTTAACCCGTGCGCTGCCGCGTACGACGCTGGATGCGGTTTTGCAAAACGATCCCTTTTACCGGGAAGGGATCGCCGATTATGAGGTCATTGAATTCGACCCGGTCAAATGCACGGCCGGGATGGCGGCCGCGCTGGCAAAATAGAGCCGTTATGGCGATTGCCGGGGGAGGGCACATCGCGTGCCCTCGTGCGTTAAAACACCGCCACATGCAAAACGGTGCGCACCAAAATGCCGACGATCGCGCCGGGCAGCGCAAAGCGAAACAGCCGGACAAAGCGGCTGGCGATGCCTAAAAGATGCCGATGCCGGGTAAATCCAGCGTCTGCACCAGGAACCCCGCGGATGCGTTGATCTGCTGTGCCGTGAGCTGGCCGTGCTGCGCCATTTCCGACGCCACGCCAAAATAGGCGGTACCGCCCGCCATGCACTTGGTGAGCGCCAACAACACATAAACGCTTGAGATATTGAAAAAGGAGAGCAACGGCGTCAGCAACGAGGTTAACGCTTCTACTGCGCCTGCGGCTTTCAGCAATCCCACCACGGTTAACGACAACAGCAGCATCGGCAATGAACCCAGCGACAGACGAATCGCATCTGCGCCTGCGCCATTAATCACGGCAATCAACCCTGCGCGTGGTTTATCCCGCTGCCGCTCGCTCTCTTCGTCACGCAGAGTGACCTGTGAGAGTTTTCGCCCGATCACATAGTAGGTCAGGGTGGAGGCGGCCAGCCCGCCGACCAGCGAAATGGCGATCGCCATTCCCCAGTGCAGACCAAACGGGGTAAGAGGATAAAAGACGTTCGCCTGACCCATCGCGAAAAGCATCGCCAGCGTTGCCGCCAGATGGCGGTCAGAGGCACCTCTTTTTCCATCAGCGCCAGCGAAGCAAGGGGGCGGCAAACTGACAAAGTTAAGCTGGATCAGCGCAAAATGCCCATGCCGCTGATGCCAAAAGGTTTCAGAAGGGGGCGGTAAGGCGAACAATGGCATCCAGCACGCCTTTCTCTTCCGGTATTTCATCATGATGAGCATCACCACCATGATCGGCAGCAAGGTATATAACGCGACATCTACCGAGACTTTACCCGCCGACATGATGACTTCAATGATATTCATTACTGACTCCGGTGACTGTTTTCACCGATATAGTACACCCGGCAACCGTCAGACAGGTCTGTTCAGGCCATTGTATTTACTTATTTTCTGTAAGCGGGCGTGGCAGGAAAAGGGCGCTTAGCGCCCTTGTCTTATAAAAAGTGGATATGCTTTTGCCGTGATCCGGCGAGATCTCAATACGCGCTTTGACTGGAAAACGTCCGCCAGCATCGCTTCCGTTAACACCTCGTCCGGCGTTCCCCGCGCCACGATTTGCCCTTTTGCATCACGATCAGCGCATCGCAGAACATGGCGGCATGGTTCAAATCGTGAATCGCGACAATGCTGGTTACCGGCAGTTCACTGACCGGTGCGCATCAGATGGATTTGATGGTGAATATCAAGATGGTTAGTCGGCTCGTCCAGCAAAATCTCACTCGGCGTCTGCGCCAGCGCACGGGCGATATGCACCCGCTGACGTTCGCCGCCGGACAGGCTTTGCCAGCCCTGTTCGCTGTGCTCCAGCATCTCCACCCTCGCCAGCGCCGCAGTGACAATCTCTTCATCCTGATGGGACCGTGCGCTGAACGGCGAATGGTGGGGAATACGCCCCAGTTTCACCACGTCACGCACGCGGATATTGGCCTCTGTCGCCGCATGTTGCTCAACAAACGCCACGCGTCGGGCCAGCGCTTTTTCAACGCCGCCATATCGCTGCCATCGAGCATCACTTTGCCGCTATCCGGGCGGCGTAGCCCGGCCAGAATGCGCAGCAGTGACGATTTGCCGGAGCCGTTCGGGCCGAGCAGACCCAGCGTTTGCCCTTTGGGCACCTCAAGGGAGACGTCGTTAACAATGGTTTTTTACCGACCCGCCAGCAAAGGCGGCTTGCGCTAATGCTCATGCAAACCTCCTTGATCGATAGAGAATAATGGCAAAGAACGGCACGCCAACCAGCGCGGTCACCACGCCTACCGGTAGGCTTTGCGGCGCGATAAGCGTGCGCGAGGCGATATCCGCCAGCACCATTAAAATTGCCCCGGCCAGCGCACAGGCCACCAGTAATTTCCGGTGCAGTGGCCCAATGAAGTAGCGCATCACATGCGGCACCACCAGCCCGACAAAGCCAATTGAACCGGCCATACTGACGATAGTCGCGGTAATCAGCGCGGTGATGGAAAAGAGGATCAAGCGGACGATGCCAACAGGAATACCCAGCGATGCGGCGGCATCGTCACCGAAGGTGAAGGCATCCAGCGCTTTGGCGTGATACAGACAGGCCAGTAGTCCAAGGATCACGACCACCAGAACAAGCTGGAACTCCGGCCAGCGAACGCCGCTAAAGCTGCCCAGCAGCCAGAACATCACATCGCGGGCTTGTTGCGCGCTGGCCGACGTGCTGATGCTGTAAGCGGTTATCGCATTGAACAACTGCGACGCGGCGACGCCCGCGAGAATGGTGCGCTCATTGCCGCCGCGCGCACCGTTCGTCAGCACGGCGACAAACAGAAAGGCGGCGAATGCACCGGCAAATGCGCCCGCCGACAGTGACACCGCACCGGTGCCGATGCCCAGCACCACCACCGACACTGCCCCTGTCGATGCCCCGGCGGAAACGCCCAGCACATAGGGTTCTGCCAGCGCGTTTTTCAGCAGGCTTTGCAACACCGCACCGCAAATAGCCAGCCCGGCGCCGCAACAGGCGGCAACCAGCGCCCGGCTCAGGCGGAAATCCCACAGCACCGTTTCGTGAATGCGGTTTAACGGCTCGTGGGTCAGACCCAGCTTATTGCTCACCGCGTAAAAGGTGGTTCTGAGCGGAATCGCCAGTTCACCCACGCCAACGCTGATGGCAATCACCAGCGCCAGTAGCACCAGCGAGAGCAGCAGTAACAGAATCAGCGGCGCATTTTTCAGCGCCGCCGTGGCGGGCGTGGTCATTTATCCAGCCCCAGCTTCTCCAGTTGGGCGGCAACCTGTTCTGCGCCGTACAGCGTGCGAATTGTCGGGTTCATCGCCTGACCGTCCATCACCACAATATGCCCTTTTTCACCGCCTCAAGCTGGCTGACTGCCGGATCGCTCTTCAGGAATGTGATCTTCTCTTCGGCGTTATCCAGCGCCCAGCGGTTGCGATCGAGGCTGGAGACCACAATCACATCCGGGTTGCTGGCGATAATGCTTTCCCAACCGAGCGTTGGCCATTCGCTTTCGGAGGTGACGGCGTTGTGCCCACCCAGCAGGTTGGCAATGTAGCCCGAGGCGCTGTTCTTACCGCCGACATAGGCGTCCGCAGACGGGGAGGCGCTGGAGAACCAGAACACAAAGGAGAGATTTTTCTTGCCGTGGCTGAACTGCTTGCGCAGCGCCTCTTCGCGCTGTTTAAACTGCGCGATCAGCGCATCGCCGCGCGCCTGCACGTCGAAAATTTTCGCCAGATCGTCAATCTCTTTATACAGCAGCGTCGGGTTCCACAGGGTGTGGCGGCTACCGTAGATGTCGCCGTTATCCTGTTTGGTTGCGCACACGCCGGGGGAGAGGTAGCTGTTTGCTCCAATGGCGGCGAAATCTTCACGCTTCGCCACTTTGCTGTCTGGCCCCAGCAGGATCGGCAACTGCGCGGCCACAAAATCCGGCTCCTGCGCGATGATCGACTCAAGCGTCGGGATCTCCACGGTCAGCACTTTGACTTTCGCATTCTGCGCCGCCAGTTGTGGCAGGACTTTGGTCGGCCAGAACGCGCTGGCGACCATTTTATCTTCCGAGGCCCAACAGCAGCATGATTTCCGCTGTGTTTTGCCCAAGCGCTACCACCCGCTGGGGCGCCTTGTTGAAGGTAACCTCGGACACCGCAGTTATCCAGCGTCAGCGGATAATGTGTCGCTTCCGCCAGCGCAGAAGCGGTAAAAGCATTCCCAGTGCAAACAACGATTTTTTAAACAGTGGCATCATCATGACCTTTATGATTATTAGCATTGTAAATGAAAATCATTCTAATGCCGGCTCTTATACCGAGCGGCACAATCCTTGTCAATATGGGCGTCGGTGCGGGTAATCCTTGTGTTTTTGTGGGTTTAGAAAGGGTTGCCAGTGCTGTGCGAACCCGGTATTAAAGTCACCTCTGCGCCTTCCTGATAGGGTTTACGATTTCTGCATGCTTGCTCATTTTTCCGCCCCGACGAAAGGGACATCGCCTTATCTGCTTGCAGGTAGCCAGCTTATTTTCAATATCGGCTTTTATGCCGTGGTACCGTTCCTCGGCGATCTTCCTGCGTGATGATTTATTGCTGTCGGGGTCGCTGATTGGCCTGATCATTGGTTTACGTACCTTCTCTCAGCAGGGGATGTTTCTGCTCGGCGGGGCGCTCGCCGATCGTTATGGCGCGCGGGTGATTATTCTGTGCGGCTGTCTGGTGAGGATCAGCGGTTATTTGCTGCTGGCGTTTGGCGACGCGCTAACGCCAGTGGTGTTGGGCGCGTGTTTAACCGGCGTGGGTGGTGCGTTGTTTTCTCCGGCGATTGAGGCCTTGCTGGCAAAGGCGGGAACGGAAAGCGAAAAAGCGGGGAAAACGCAGCCGCGCCGAATGGTTCTGTTTGCCATTTGCGGTGAACTGGGCACGGTGCTCGGGCCGCTGCTCGGTTCGTTGCTGGCGGGCTTCGGCTTTCAGCGCGTGGCGCTGGCGGGTGCCGGGGTATTTGTTATCGCCTTGCTGGTGCTGTTTTTCTGCCTGCCGCGCACGCAAGGCAAAGCAGAGACATTGCAGGTGTTGCCGTGGTGGAAAACGTTTCGTAACCCGCGGTTTGTCGCCTTTATGCTGACCCTCGGAGCAGCTATCTGTTTAGCTACAACCAGCTCTACCGGCGTTGCCCGTTGAACTGACTCGCTCCGGCAGTAGCGAGAAAAACGCTCGGCCCGCTGTTTATGCTGGCCTCGATATTGATTATTACCTTACAGATGCCGCTGGCGCATCTCGCCCGCCGCACAGGCGCGGCGCGTATATTACCCATCGGATTTGCGCTGCTGGCCGCCTCGTTTGTTAGCGTGTCGCTCTTTGCCGCGTTCCCCGCGCCGGATAACTGGCAGCGCTATCTGCCTGCCGCCTGCATGGTCACCTTGCTCACGCTCGGGCAGATGTTGATTGTCCCGGTGGGGAAAGATCTGATCCCGCATTTTGCCGGCAATCAGAACCTTGGCGCGCATTACGGCGCGTTGTCATCGATGGGGGGGATCACCGTGCTGGTGGGGAATTTCTTGCTGGGCGGGCAACTGGATAATGCGTTGACGCCTTCCATTGGGGCCAGCATCGCGTGGCTGTGGCTGGCGTTGTTGCCCCTACTCAGCGCGCTGGCGATGGTCGTTATCTGCCGACCATTCCTCCACCGCGCCTGAGTGCGCTATCAGACGCCGGGCGAGGCGTAACCGCCGAGGATAAACCACGCCAGAAAAGCGACCGCGACAATAAAAACCAGAATGGGGAAAGCAATGCCGATTCTCATACACCCTCTTTACGCTGTTGACCGGCATTAAGCCGTAAGACGCCGCGTCGTCTGCGGCGAGACAACGTTAGCACAACGGCGGGCAAATTTGTCGTTTCAGGGTTCAGAAACGGCTGTAATTTGCCTGTTCAACGACAATTTTTAAGAAACTATTCGCAATATTCTCACGAAAGTATTTCTCCTGATCGTGACTCATCAGAAAGCCTTGCCGAGGTTTTTGGCGGTACGCCCAGATACTGCTCGACGCGTCCGTTGCTGTGTTCAAGTTCAAGCACGCTGGAGTTCGGATCGTACCCGGCTGCTTTTAGCGCACGACAGCTCAAAGGGTGTCTTTTCATGGTCATTCATCCTGCAAACATCACTGTTAAAAATACTTCCCTGCTATCGGCAGGCTGTCGTGAATATTTACAGTCAGCGCAAGGATTTACCCCCAACAAGATTTGGTAGGATGGCTTTGTGCAACAATGCGGCGAAAGTTTCGTTAAACGATCGGATGGGCATATGGACAGGGTCATGGCGGTAGTGGTGTTTAATCGTATTTGCGAACTGGGCAGTCTGAGCGCTGCGTCGCGTGCGCTGGGCATTTCGCGGCCCATGGTGAGTCGTTATCTGGACGAGATGGAAAAATGGGCCGGAGCGCGGCTTATCCACCGTTCTTCCCGCCGTCTGACGCTGACCCCGGCGGGGAAAATACGCTTCTTCGTACGCGGCAATTGACGCCGTTGTTTGAGGATATTGAGCAGCAGTCCACGCGCGAAACGCCTTCCGGCACGTTACGCATTGCCTGCGCCCACTTTACTGCCAGCCACATTGTCGGGCCGGTGCTGCCGGCATTTCTGGCACGCTATCCGGCGGTAAAATTGAAATTGATATCAGCCATCAACCCGTCAACCTGATCGGTGAACGTATCGATCTGGCGATCCGCATTACCAACAATCCTGAGCCTCGGCGCGATCGCGATGCGTCTCGGGGAGTGCCGTTCGGTGCTGTGCGCCTCTCCGGACTATCTTCGCCTGCATGGCGTACCGCAACGTGCAGCCGATCCTCGAACAGCACAACTGCCTTTATTACAGCGGTTTCGCCGGTCAGACGTGGCACTTTACCGACAGCGCGCAAACCCGCTTTACGGTGCTGGCGAACGGTAACCTGAGCGCCGGGATTTCGTCGGTATTGTGCGATGCAGCGATAGCCGGATGCGGTCTGGCGCTGGTGCCGGAGCAGGAAGCCCGTGAAGCGCTGGCGCGTGGCACGCTGGTCAGCGTATTGCCGCATCTCGAGCCGCAGCGGCTGGGTATTTATGGTTTGTATCAATCCCGCGAACACCAGCACGCCGCATTAACGCTGTTTCTGGCGGCGGTTGCCGACGCAATGCGGCAAACCACCTGACAGCGCAGGTGCAGAAAACGGGGCAGTGCGCCCCGTTTGTTACCACTTCATTTCGCCGGTATTCACTTTGGCGCTCAGCGTCAGTGAACTCTCTTCTGCAAGATGCGGCCAGTGCTGCGTCATGGTTTTTATCACCTCCGCTGACGACGAGTAGGTCTGCAATGCTTGTTCAAAACGTTGCAGATAATCCGCGGTGAAGCGAATCGCCCCATCACCCGCCGGGCGTGCGCCCAGATAGTGACCGGGGATCACCTGTTGAGGTTTAAGGCGCTGCATTTCACTCAATACCCTCGGGCGCCATTCGGCACGGGCTGCTGGTGTTTGCGTGTCTGCCGTCCAGACATGGATACCGCTGGAAACGGCGGTGCCGCCGAGGATCGCTTTGTTGGCCGGGATCCAGACATAGGCGGCATAACTGTCCGGATGGCGAAGTTCCAGCGTTTCACCCATCAACCGTAAAGCGCGCAGAGGCAACAGGTTGGGGACGGTGAGGGTCTGTGGCGCACCCTCTTTCATTTGCGGCCCCCAGAAGGCCAGGCTTCGCGGCTTTGGTCTCCTCAATATGTTTTACCACCTGCGGCGAGGCGACGACGCTCACCTGCGGGAAGGCTTTAACAATCGGTTCAAGACCAAAATAGAAATCCGGATCGCCAGAGGTAATCACGATCTCTTTGAGCGTTTTCCCGCTGGCTTTAATCATCTTCACCAGTTTTTCACCGTCCTGCACGCTGAACTGCGCATCGAACAGGATCGCTTCTGTTGGCCCGGAAACCAGCGTCGATGACACGGCAAAATGCCGTTCTCCGGGGGGTTATACACCTCCGGTGTAAAGGGGCGGCAGTGGCGGGAAGCGGCTGCCAGTGTCAGTAGTATGCCGGGTAATGTGCGGTGCATAAGCGATATCCTCAGGTCTTTGCTTTACAGGTGCAGCCTATTTTAGGCTGAACGCCGTGGATGAGAATTCCTGAAACTGGATATGCTGGGTTTCATAAATCGATCAGATATAGCTTAATGCGGATATCTTCGTTTGCGCGGCAATCTCAGCTCATTTATAAGCAGAAATGGTAAATCGATATACCCACCGGGTTGCGTCCTCGGTTTATGATGTTGCGGTTGCGACACCTTCTGTCCTCACAGCGCAATTACACGTCACAGCAACCGGACTGGCAAAATAATTATGATGGGCTTTATTTGGATTGGCATGTTATTAGTTTTAATTGTTTGTTCTTTTATAAGCATACGCAAATGCTACGCGCCAGAGAAATGGGAGGCGATCGACGGTCGCGGAAAAGAGTTGATAATTATAAATTCACGTGGTTTGTTACCGAGGCATAAAAAAGCACATGTGAATTTAACATTGTTGTCAGAACAAAAAAGGCATCAGCAATCAGCTTGCTGATGCCTTAATGTTGTTCCTGCTGTTGAGTGAAATATTGGTCATTACATTTCTTGTGCCAAATCATGATAGCAACAGACGAGGCCAGATGTATAAGAAATGTTAATTTCCGTGCACGTTAGATAAAAAATTCAGGATACCATCTTATATTTGTTTTCTGGAAAAAAACCGGACTGCGTATAGCGTGTTTCATCGTCGATTGAAGACAGTTCGCAATCTTCAAACAAAAAATACTGAAAGCATAGAAAATATCAATTTTCGAATTGGCAGAGATTTTCTTTTGATATTGTCCTTGTGTGAAGAAACGGTTTTTTTGTTGATTTTTAACAGGTTGGATATGTCATCATCACTTTTCTCAAAAATCATCTCTTTCAGTATTGCGACTTCCTGACGGCCAAGTCGGACCGTTTTAACATGACTACTTAAGCGGCCATATATAAACTCAGTAAGTATATCCAGTAATACCTCTACCGGTATTTTATCCGGTATCACTATCACGGGGAATTAACCAGCGTAAACGGTGTAAAGTGGCCTTTGGTTACAGCCAGAATATACCGACTGGAATAAGGGGCAGTAAAGTTAATGGCCACCTGTAAACCGCTGCCGTGTCGTATCTCTTTGGCGAGTTGAATAATACCTTTCTTCGTGTATGAGCAATTTATTTTGCATAATATGACGTCTATTTTTCTTTCCATGTTACACCCTCCCGGAGCGTCTGGAAATTTGCCTGTGTAATTTATAAGTTGCCTTTTAACGGCTATTTTTGGCGTTCTTATCTTTCTTCTTTGATCTGTATCATATCGTTTAAAAGTTGTTAACTGAGGATATTCTTAAATTTCATTTTTGTGACAAATTGTGAAATACCCTCCAGTTGTGAAAGAAACTGAGGAATCTCCCAATTGTTTTCATATTGTCAAGGAATGTCTTAATTTGCGATCCGCCTCGGGAATACCGTTTTAGAGTAATTACGAAATTAATAAAAAAGTGAGGCGAGCATTATGATACCTGTAAAATGCATTATTTTACTTTTCACTTTAACGCTTACTGAAATTTGTTACGCAGCACCGGCAGAAAAGGCGCCGCCGCCGGGAGCCAGTGCGTCGGACATTGCGATTGGCAGTTCCGCATTAACCGGCACGGCGATCGTCGTGGGCGTTGCCGGTGTGCTTTTATTGTCGATGGGGGGAGGCAACGATGGCAGCACCACCTCGACAAACACCAGTACCACCACCACAACCTCGACCACACCGTAAAAGGCGGTGAGGCAGGTAGGTTTATGCGCTCTTTTGTCCCACCCGGGGATTACCGTTGGCAGACCGACGTCTGCCTTTTTATTGTTCCTCCTGCGGGTCAACGCGCGGCTGCGCGCCGTTTCTGCTGGCCACCCATCTTTTATATTGTGCGGGCGTCATGCCCATAAGCTGGACGAATGCTTTTCTGAACGCCGTATCCTCGCTGTAACCGCACGCCGCGGCGATATGCCGAATATTGGCGGTAGGGTTTTCCAGCAACAGGCAGGCGGACTCAATGCGAACGCGGGTAATAAAATGCCTCACGGGGCTTTCCTGCGTTAACCCGGCCAGCTTGCGGTGCAGCGTGCGTGGGCTCAGGTTCAGTGCGCTGGCGAGTTGCTCCACCGTGATGGCCGGATTGTCATAGCGAATCAGTTGTTCCGCCCGCAACAGCATCGGGTCGATGGCGTTAAGAAAGCCGCGCGGCGCATAGAGCTGCTGTGAGAGGCTGACTGTCGGCGACGGCCATATCGGCGGCAATACGCGCCGCCTCTTTTCCCGCGGCGACGAATAATATGCAGCGCCAGATCGGCCCGTGGGATAACGGCCCGCCCGTGGTAATGATATTGCCATCTTCAATCAGCGGCTTTCCCCAGACCATCTTCGCGCGCGCGGGTAACGCTGGCGGAAGGTGGGATACAGCCACCAGTGGTGGCACAGGCTTTGCCATCCAGTAAACCCGCTTCACCCAACATATATCCCCCCGGCACAGGCACCGCCGATAAGCGCCCCCGGCGGTACTGCTCACGTAACCAGTCGGCCGCCATGTTGATGGGGCGGGCGGGAAGCCTGTCCGCTCCCAGCGCCATACCGCACGCGAGGACGATGTCGGGGGCGGGTACGCTGGCAAACGCGTGATCCACCGGAATCGTACGGCCTTGCGCATCGCGCACCGGCATGCCGTCAGCGCTGACAATGGCGGTGTCAAAGCGCGGGTGTGGAAAATCGCCCTCCCCGGCGGGCAGCGACTGGTTGGTGATCCAGAACATATCCGCCAGTCCGGTCACCGCAGACATCATGCTGCCCTCCGTTGCGATGATGGCAATCTGCATGGCTGCTCTCCTGAATTTGGCGGGTTTTGCCTGTTTAATGTCAAGTTAGCCATCTTACCACAGCTTTTTTACCGTGCATAAAATAGCGTCATCTTGTTGATAACATGACCAGAACAGGTCGGGGCGGGTATGTGGCATCGTTTACGCGGTTGGGGAAGGGCCATGCTGTCTTGTGCGGCGTTACTGGGCGCGGTTTCGGGTATGGCGGAGGCGGCAGTGATTAAAAATATCGTTCTGGTGCATGGCGCGTTTGCCGATGGCTCAGGCTGGTCAGAGGTTGTTCAGCGGTTACAGGGCAGGGGTTACCACGTGGCGGTGGTGCAAAACCCGTTAACCTCCCCTTGAGGATGACGTCCGGGCGACAGAGCGCGTGCTGGAGCGCCAGTCGGGCAACGTCTTGTTGGTGGGACACTCATGGGCAGGCGCAGTGATAAGCCGAGGCGGGCAATAGCCGCAACGTGCGCGGGCTGGTCTATTTATCAGCATTAGCACCGGCGAGCGGGGAGTCGGTTAACGGCTTGCTTGACAGGCTTAATGCGCCGATGCGCGGTTTAACCCCGATGCCAATGGCTGGGTCTATAGACGATCCGCAACAATTCCACGGTGATGGCGGGCGATATTCCGTTAGCGAAAGCGCGAACTGGCGAAGGGTGCAGCAGCCCATCAATGTGGCCGCCTTTCAGGGAACGGTGAGCCATGCCGCCCTCGGGAAAATAAGCCCTCCGGTATCTGATTACGGAAAATGATCACGCATTAGCGACCCCGGTACAGACGCAGATTGCGCAGCATATGCAGGCCCGCGTCTCGCGACTTTACTCTTCGCATCTGTCGATGATTTCTCACCCCGATGCCGTGGCGGATTTTATTGATGCTGCTGCGCAATCCTGCAAATAAACATGACTGAATGTATAACCGGAGAACATCATGAAGATCCTGCATATCGACTCAAGCATTCTGGCGGAGGATTCCGTTACCCGCCGTCTTTCCGCCGAAACCGTGAAGAAAATAAAGAACAATACCCCAATGCGCAGGTCACCTATCGCGATGTGGTGCATCAGCCCATTACGCACTTAACTGCGGACATTGCGGCGGGGTTCCGCCCGGTTGGTGGCGCAGACTCACAGCAGGCGCAGCCCGAACATCAGGTCTCGCAAGCGCTGGTGGATGAGTTTCTGGCCCACGAGCTGATTATTTTGGTGCGCCAATGTATAACTTCTCCGTTTCCACCCAGTTAAAGGCATGGTTAGACCGCATCGCCCAGCCGGGGAAAACCTTTCAATACACCTCCGCCGGGCCGGTAGGGTTGGCGGGGGGAAAACAGATCATTATTGTTTCGGCACGCGGAGGGTTTTACTTACAGCCGCCTTTTTCCGCATTGGACTTTCACGAGAAATACCTGCAGGGCTTTTTTGCCTTCCTCGGCATTAAGGATCTCTTTTATATCCGGGCGGAAGGGATGTCCAAAGGAGAAGAGGTGAAGCGTCAACATATTGAAGATGCTTTTGCTTCTGTTGATTCGGTTATCGCTGCCCTGTCGCCACAATAACTGCTGAGGATGCCATCATGTTATATGCCATTACCCCTGGAAATACGGCAGCGATCCCCGAGGCATTAGGCCATCATCTGGATGCGCACAAAATCTGGCTGGCGGAGATGATCAAAAGGGCAACGTCATTTTGCCGGGCCGCTACAGAATAAGCAAGGCGGGTTTATTCTGGCCTTTGCAAATGAGCTGACCGCACTGGAAAAGAGATACACCGCGATCCGTTTGTGACATTCGGGCTGGTGGATGTCGATATTCTGGTGGTCGATCCCGCCGTTTGCTCCAGCCACATTCCCGGAAGCCCTCGGGCTGCAAAGGCGAAAAAATCTAGCATGACAGGAAAAGAGGGCAGCGCAATGCTCCTCTTTTCCTGCATTGTAGGAGCGATTGCTGGCGGCGCGCTCCCCTCGTTCTTTATATTGTCTGTGCGTTAATCTTTTCGGTGCTCACTTTTCATGTTTGCTGAGCGCTAACCCATCGCTATTTCATATTTTCCGCGCAGGTTTGGGCTTCGTATAGTGAATCAGCACAGCCTGAACGCTCTTCGTTGGGGAACAGATGAAATAATACGAGGGATATATGCCAACCATGAAACCCATCTCTCGGTGCGCTATTGGGCACCGGATTTGCCATCATTATTATTAGTTTTCTGGTCGCCTTTTTGGTCGCAGCGCGTTGTTAAATACCAGCCAGCATATTGAGTATTACGAGAAATACCATCTGACTAACCTGCTGGCGATGCAGGAGCTGAAAGATACGCTCAACAACGCCACCAAAGCGACATTTATCATGGTGTTTCAGGATGACGCCGACAAGCAGGACGTGGAAGAGAAGGTGACCGTCGCGTCTATCTCGCGGATTGAAACGTTGATGGCGCAGCAGCAAACGATTCAGGGCGCTGAGCTACAGCAGATGCTGGAGCAGGTCAAACAGCGCCAGACGGAGTACGTGGCGCTGGTGCGCCAGACCGTCAGTATGGCGAAAAACGGCCAGATGCTGGATTCGCAATCCATGGCGGTAGACAAACTCCAGCCAGCGCAGGCGAGCTTATTTGATGACATCTCAGCCATGATCGCCCGTCAGCAGGCCAGCACCACCTCGGCGGCGACCGCCACCACGCGCCCGGACATCCGGCGATCTGTTGTTGGTCTTTGCAGCTATTGCAGCGCTGCTGGGCGTGGTGCACCGGTTTGCCACCGCCACATTAAGCGGCAGCTTGGCGGAGAACCGGCCTATGCGTTGCGAGTGGTGCGCGATATTGCCGAAGGTAATCTGGCCACCCGTGTGACGCTGGCGCCAGGGGGATAGCCGCAGTCTGCTCGCCGGTATGGAGGAGATGCGCCGGAGCCTGAGCCGCATTGTTACCGAGGTTCGGGAAAGCAGCGAACTGATCTCCGACGGTGCCAGTGGTGTCGCGCTGGGCAGCGCCGACCTCAGCCAGCGCACCGAACAGCAGGCGGCCAGCCTGCAACAGACGGCAGCCTCAATGGAGCAAATCGGGCAGACCATTCGCCAGAATGCGGATACGGTACGCAGCACAAACCAGCAGGCCACCGCCGCCAGTGCGATTGCCGCCAAAGGCGGTGATGCGATTACGGACATTGTTCACCATGGAAGAGATCAGCGACAGTGCGCGCAAAATCAGCGAAATCATTGCAGTTATCGACGGCATTACTTTCCAGACCAACATTCTGGCGCTGAATGCCGCCGTTGAAGCCGCGCGCGCAGGGGAGCACGGGCGCGGTTTTGCGGTCGTCGCAGGGGAAGTGCGCTCGCTGGCGCAGCGTTCCGCCACGGCGGCTAAAGAGATCAAAGGGCTTATTCAGGCCAGTCTGGATCGGGTAGACAACGGTTCTGCGCTGGTGAATAACGCGGGCGAAACCATTGGCGAGCTGGTGCGGCAGTCGCACCGGTGGCGGAAATGATCAACCAGATTGGTACCACCACCCGGAGCAGGAACTGGGCGTGGGGCAGGTGAACGACGCCGCCAACTGGATAAAGTGACCCAGCAAAACGCGGCGCTGGTGGGGGCATCTACCCCCGGCGGTAGACAATCTGCGCGATCAGTCGCAGCATCTGGTCGAGCTGATGAGCGTGTTTCGCACCGATCTACGAGGAACCGACGGCACGCCGTCCCGCAGTGAACACGCCCGGCTGGTCTCCCGCGCTGGCGGATGCCTGATCTCCCTGGACCTGCGCGACCAGCGTGTCGCGTAGGTTTAACAATTCTGACAAAATTATCATTTTCGCGTCACTTTTGAGTAAGTATCCCTGCGTTAAGGTGGAAGCTCCTTTTGAAAGGAGGCTTCCAATCATGGGTATGCAACACGCAGTCATACATGAGATCCAGCAGTGGATTGATGACAACCTCGACCGACCGCTACGTATTGGCGACGTCGCCACACGATCGGGCTATTCAAAATGGCACCTGCAACGCCTTTTCCAGCAAGTAATGCAGGTGCCGTTAGGCATCTATATTCGCAATAAGAAGCTGGAAAGCGCCGCACAGGAACTGATCAGCAGCGAAGCGTCGATCATGACCATCTCAACGAAATACGGTTATGACTCCCAGCAGACCTTTACCCGGACGTTTGCCCGCAAATACCACATGCCGCCCGGCGTATGGCGGCGGCATCATCAGCAGTAACCCCCTGAACCGCGCGATATGTGATTAATCATCGGCTTGTTAAAACACGAAAAAAATGTCAGCAAATTGTCAGCCCGCAGGCGCTAGAATCATGCCAGAGGTTGTGCTTACGGCAGGTGCCGAAACGTTGAAGGAGGCACGCAAATGAAGCTGCTGTTAATTGAAGACGAGGAGAAAAACCTCCTCCTATATCAATCGGGCGTTAACTGAACAAGGGTTCACGCTGGATGTGGTGGCCCACGGGGGCGAAGGGCTGCATATGGCGCTGGAATATGATTACGACGCCATCGTGCTGGACGTGATGTTACCCGGTATGGACGGCTACCAGATCCTTGAACGCCTGCGCGCCAGCAAACAGACGCCGGTGTTAATGCTCTCCGCCCGGGGTTCGGTGGAAGAGCGGGTCAAAGGGCTGCGTCATGGCGCAGACGACTACCTTCCTAAACCGTTTTCCTGATTGAACTGGTGGCGCGTATTCAGGCGCTGTTGCGTCGTCGCCCCGGCGATGGCGCTGATATCACCAGTTGCATATTCACGATCTGCATCTCGACTTGCTGGCCGGGGGCGCGTAACGCGCGGCGGCGAGCGGCTGGAACTGACGGCGAAAGAGTATGCGCTGTTAAGCCTGCTGGCCCGCCACCGAGGGCGAAATCTTGTCGAAGATGATGATTGCCGAACAGGTGTGGGACATGAACTTCGACAGCGACGCCAACGTGGTTGAAGTGGCGATCAAACGCTTGCGCGCGAAAGTCGATAACCCTTATCCGATCAAACTGTTACACACCGTGCGCGGCATGGGCTATGTGCTGGAAACCCGCCGAGAGCAAAGTAAGTTGATCTCTTTCTCGGTATTAAAACGATCGATTGCCGGGCGGATGGCGTTACTGTTCTCCGTGGCCTATGTCTTTGTGGTCATCACCTTTGGCGTGGTGCTGCGAAGTTCGCTGTATGAATCCCTGCAAAGCCAGATGCACAACGAATTGTTGTTTCGCGAGTCGCTCATGACGCCGTGGATCGAAAATCGCCACAACCTTGAGGGGTTGGTCGACGCTGGAAGCGAAATTTACCACGCTCTCCACCTCGGAAGGCGGGCGGGTAAAATACTGGCTGTTGAGTAAAGACGCGCGCTTTGATATGGGCGGCCCGCCGCCAACCGGTGTGAACTGGGCATCGCTGAAAGACGGTTTTAGCACCGCACCCGGTAAAACGGAACTCTCCTGTTTGCTGTTCCTTTACTCGCGTGAAATCCCGGCAAACGGCGAGCGCCCGGCGCTGCGCTATGTGGTGGCGATAGACTCCACGCCCTATATGGGTACGCTGTATGAATTTACCTGCACGCTGGTGATCATCAGCATTGTTGGGGTGATGTTTATTGCCCTGCTCGGGTATCTGATTGCCCGCAACGGCATGCGACCGGTCAATATGCTGAGCGAACAGGCGCAGCACCGGCCCCGAAATCACGGGCAGCGCTTGCAAACCCGCACACTGCCGGATGAGCTGCAAGCGCTGGCGATCTCCTTTAATGGCGCGCTGGAGCGCCAGGGAAGTCTCGGCGGCAACTGGAGAGTTTTAACGCCGATGTCGCGCACGAACTGCGTACGCCGCTTACCAATCTGATCGGGCAAACGCAACTGGGGCTGTCGCGCCCGCGTTCCGTTGCCGAGCTACAGGATTTGCTGGAATCCAACCTTGAAGAGCTGGAACGCATGACCTCGATTGTTAACGACATGCTGTTTTTGTCGCACGCGCAGGCTGGGGGAGCATGCGACCCAGTTAACGACCGTTTCCCTGCGGGAAGAGACCTATAAAACCTTCGAATACGTGGAACCCTCATTTGCGGAGAAAAACCTGCGTGTGCAGGTCGAAGGGGACGTGACGGCCTCTATCGATCGGCGCTTGTTCCACCGTTCGCTGGCGAATCTGCTGGAAAACAGCGCCCGCCATGCGCCGCCGGACAGTACGGTGATCGTCCGGCTGAACAGTGTCGAGCACCATGCGCAGGTGGCGGTATCCAATGTCGGCGAAGCGATTGCCAGCGAACATCTGGAGCGCTTATTCGAACGTTTCTACCGTGTGGATGCATCCCGTACGCACAGCGATACCCACCACGGGCTGGGGCTGTCGATTGTCAGAGCGGTTGCCAATATGCACCGTGGCGATGTGTTCGCCAGCAGCCAGAATGGTATGAATACCTTTGGTTTTACCCTGTCGCTGGGCTAAGGCGATAATCAGGTTTTGCCCGTCAACAAAAAGGCCGTAACGGGTTGCGTCACGGCCTTTTTTTTACACGTTTTCCGGCGGTTATTTATACAGCTCAGCCACGCCGAAATATTTGTCATCGCCACCAGCGGAAATGATTTTATAGCTGCTGGCGCCTTGTTGAGCCGCCTTTTTCGCCAGTTGATGTTGCACGTCGTGCAGGGTGTCGACGCCAGCAACGGAAACGCTGCCTATTGCGGTTAAACCCGTGTCGGTGGTCACTTCGCTGGCAGCCCAGGACGCCGTCGAGAAAATAACCATCAGTGTTGCGAAAAACTGTGCGTGTACTTTTTCATTGTTACCACCTCATTATTTAATCGGGCCAGAACAGCCTCTGACGGAAGTCATTTTACCCCCGGCGCTGACAATTCTCTGACGTGAAAATAACGAAGCTGTCAGATAACAAAACTAAACAATTCTTTGAATAAACAGAAACTATGCACGAGAAAAAGGCGGCTTGCGCCGCCTGTTTCTTTTAGAACTGGTACACCATACCGACAGCGACAACGTCATCGGTGTTGATACCCGCAGCACCGGGTGAATGCACTGTCATCAATCAGGTTGATTTTATAATCAACGAACATATTGAAGTTTTGTTGAAATAGTACGTCGCACCTAAATCAACATACTTTTCGATATCCTGATCGCCATAATTCGCACCCGCGGAATTAGAGCCAATATTTTTACCTTTTAGTGCGTTATACGCGACAAAAGGCTGGAGACCAAAGTCGAACTGGTAGCTGGCATACGCTTCAAAATCTGCGATTCGTTAGCATAGCCATAAGCGCTGGTGGTATCGGACGAGCTACCAAAGCGTGAGGCGTTATATGCCTGAGTAAACATGGCTGCCAAATAAATATTATTGGCATCATATTTCCAGTGCGCGCCGGAATAGGCTTCGGCGCGATCGCCATCACCCAGAATATTCGTGGCGGTATTCTGTTCCTGCGTGCGTTTCGCACTGGTCATGGCACCCACGACGCTGACGCCTGCGCCAATTTTATATTCCAGCGACATACCATAACCATCGCCATTCTGGCGCAGTACGTTACGTCCGGCACCGGATTCGCCATTACCGTCATTTTTACCCCTGATATTGCAGGGAGAAGTTCAGGCCGTCCACCAGACCGAAAAAGTCGGTATTGCGGTAGGTCAGCATGCCGTTGCCGCGGCTGAACATAAACTGATCGGAGCCGTAGGTCATGCCGTCGAATTCCGGCTGCATGTCGGTATAACCCAGTGAGTCATACAAAATACCTTTGTTACGGCCATAATCGATGGAACCATAATTGGCGAATTTCAAACCGGCAAACCCATAACGGGTGCGCGGTGTATTGGTATCGCCTTCGGATTTATTGGCGTCAATATGCATCTGCCATTGGCCATAACCCGTTAATTGATCATTAATTTGCGTTTCACCACGGAAACCCAAACGCATATAAGTTTGGTCTCCATTCCAGCTGCTATTATCAGAAAAATAATGTTCAGCAGAGACTAAACCATATAAGTCTAACTTATTACCGTCTTTATTGTATATTTCTGCGGCCTGCACTGATGAGCACAGCACGGCAGCAGAGATCAACAGACTCAGTTGAGAAATTTTCATGTTAATAAACCCTTAGAGATTGCCACTGTTTTTAATAGCAACAGAAATACGCCGCCATTTATGAAAATGGTTCATGGCTAATTCATGTTGTATGGCATTGTTTATCACCTGTAATTATGTGCTGTAAATCTTTAAATTGATTTTCGCACAGATTGATAAATATCCGGTGTTATTTTTATGAACTTATTTAAAGCGCACAGATCGCTAATATCTTTGTGAGGTGGATCGGGTAATTTGGAAACCGCTTTATTAACCTCATTGCATTTTTTTGCTGTTTGTTGCCCGCTTTGTACCCCGCTCTCCGGGGGTAATTCCCCGGTTTTTATTGGCAGAATGTGCGATTAAATTTGCAGGGGGTGGTTGATGGCTTTAATTAAATGAATGTCGTGGGTGTTTAATTACTAAATATCCGCCGCTGCTGCATGGGAATTTTAATGATTGAATATTGGCTGGAAGAGATAGCAATACCGGGAAAACTGACGTGGCGATATCGATGATTCGACGGCATCATCGTCAACGCTCGTTCCCGAAGTCAATAATAACGGTGGTAAACATAACGATTAAGCCGTTTTATTAATTAAGGCTATGAGCGTCATTCATTAATAAAAGACAAAACGCGGCTGCCGTCCTGGAAAAGACGTGAAATATCTCATAAATGGAGCGGGTTTATTCCCGGATTAGTGAGTTTTATACATATATTTAATGCCAGTTGGCGTGTAGCATAAAGTGTATTGCCGTTGCCTGAAAAAGAGACCGCCATGCTAAAAAGATAATTTTAACGATCTGTTTTATTTAATTGTGGTGGCGCGGGAGCGTAGCTTTACGCGTGCAGCCGCAAAATTAGGCGTGTCACAGTCGGCGTTAAGCCATGCTATTCGCGGTCTGGAGGAGCGCCTGCAGGTCAGATTACTGACGCGCACCACTCGCAGCGTTGCCCCCACAGACGCGGGGGGAGGCATTAATCACTGGCATCAGTCCGCGGTTTCAGGAGATTGAGGAACAACTGATTATGCTGACCGACCGCAGCGATCGCGTTGCGGGCAATATTCGCATTACTCTCGGTGAGCACGCGCTTCATTCTACGGTGTGGCCTGCGCTGAAACCTTTTTAACCACCTACCCGGACGTCAACGTGGAATTCACCATCGACAATGCCCTTACGGATATTGTCAGCGGGCGTTTTGACGCTGGCATCAGGCTGGGCGAACAGGTGGCCAAAGACATGGTGGCGGTGCGAATCGGCCCTGACTGGCGCATGGTGGTGGTCGGGGCACCGGACTATTTCGCCCGTCACGGTAAGCCGCAAACCCCGCATGGTGCAGCATCACAACTGTATTAATATGCGGCTCCCCACGCTTGGCGGGCTGTATGCATGGGAATTTTCCAAAAACGGGCAACCCCTTCGCGTGCGGGTGGAGGGGCAGCTTACGTTTAACAACCGGCATCACGGGTGGATGCCGCCATCAGCGGTATGGGGCTGGCGCTGGTGCCGGAAGATTGCGTTGCCGGGGCGCTGTCACAAGGTCGACTTGAGACGGCGCTGGAGGCATGGTGCGAACCCTTTCAGGGCTATTTCTCTATTACCCGAGCCGTCGGCAGCACACCGCCGCTTTTGCCCATCTGATTGATGCACTGCGCTATCCGGCGCAGTGATTAAGCGGCGTTGGTCGGGATATCGTTGGTCCACTTGGTGGCGAGTTTGATCAGTTCCGCCACCACGCTGCGGTTGAATCCCGGTGCCCCCAGAGCGCTGACCTCTTCCCACTTGTGGTTTTCATACAACTCGACCAGATGCAGGTAGGGGTAAAGCGGGCCTTTTTTCTCTTTCAGCGCCATCGTTACGCTCACGGAAATGTCTATCTGGCCGATCAGGTCCGCCATCGGCATTTCAAAGATGCTATCGAGTTGGGAAAACAGCCCGACGATGAAGGCGTCATCGGAAGAGTGACGGCCGACAGAGCGTGCAGACGCCAGTTCGCAGAACTTTGCCCGCACCCGGGCTTTGATGGTAAATGTCGTCGGTTTTTTTCTTTTGTTGACGGAGGTCAGGCAGGAGACCAGCACAAAACGACGCACCTCATTCGCACCAAGATAAAAATAATGTCCTTTAGCGACTGACTGCGGAAATTTTTCACCCCACGGGCGTTAAAGACAATATTTTGCGCATAGCGCATAATTTTGAACGACAGCGCCAGATCCTGCTTGAGCAGCGCTTCGATTTTGCCGAAATCCGGTGAGTCCGCATTGACCTCTTTCATCAGCCGTAAGGTAATCGACTGGTTCTGAATCAGTTTATTCGCGGAGTGGATCACCGGCTTACTGGAAGAAATGCCCCTGAAACAACGTGCAGCCCATATCGCGGTAACACTCATACTCTTCCTGCGTTTCCACTTTTCCGCCAGAAATACCGTGTCTTTCAGCAGCTCGCCTTTGCTGGCGATATAACCGCTAATCTCTTCGGGCGTATTCAGCCGGACGTCGAATTTAATAATGCTGACATAGGGTAAAAAACGCATTCCGAGGTCTCGCCCAATTCAAAATCATCCAGCGCAATGCGAAAGCCGTGGGCATAGAGCTTTTCACCGTACTCAGCAGCAGAGGCGTGGGTTCAGCGGTTTCCAGAATTTCCACAATCACGCGATCTTTGGGCAGCGTTTCCGCCATGCCCTGCACCAGCAGCTCATAGGAAAGTTAACAAAGATGGCGCTGTACTCTTTCAGGCGGCCCAATGGCGCCAAGAAACTGCTCAACAATGATTTGGGCAGTCGCGTACTCCGGAGTAACGTCAGGAACCGGTTCGTCATGCTATCTCCTGAACAACAGTTCATAGCCGACTGTGTTCATATTTTCATCAAAATCGCCTGACGGGCGACAAACGAGAACATTCATACTCCACTCCACAGATGCCTGCAAATCTCAAAACCCGGGTAATGCGCTAACCTGAACCGGTCAACCTTCATTATTTTTATTCAGGGTCAAATGGAAGCCCTGGACGAAAATAACGAAGACGCAAGTCGGACTTAGGGAAGGCAGTATCTTTTGTAAACTTCTGAAGAATTTAAGTCAAATTCCGCAGGTGCGAATAATACATATTTGTGCTGTTTTTGAGCAACTTTTTGACAATGTGCGCAAAAAATAACCCGGCTGCATGCAACCGGGTGAGGTGTGAAACGGGGATCTTAGCGGGTGACGACGCCTGCTCTTTCCAGCATGGCATGGAGCAGAACATTCGCCCCGGCGGTGACCTGTTCCGGCGACGAATACTCAATCTCGTTATGGCTGATGCCATCTTTGCAGGGAATGAAAATCATACCGGTGGGGGCCAGCATACTCATATACACCGCGTCATGCCCGGCGCCGGAAACAATGTCCATATGCGAATAGCCCAGTTGCTGCGCTGCCCGGCGCACCGCGTCTTTACACTCAGGGGTGGAAGGGGGGCGGCGGGGTAGTGCGATACCAGCTTCAGTTCTATGCTCAGCCCGGTTTCCCCCGGCAAGCTGCTGAATAAAGGTTTTCAGGGCGGCATCCATCTCATCGACCGCGGCATCGGTCATATTGCGAAAATCAATGGAGAACTTCACGCTGCCGGGCACCACGTTACGGCTGTTGGGATGGACCTGCACCATGCCCACCGTACCGCGCCCGTGCGGTGCCGAAGCGTTAGCAATGGCGATCACCTCCTGCATGATGCGCGTGGAGACTTGCAGCGCATCCGGCGCATTGCCATCGGGTCGGCCCGGCGTGAGACTCCATCCCGGTAACGATGCAGTCATACCAGCGGATCCCCAGCACCGCCTGCACCACGCCGATGGCGATATCCTGATCTTCGAGAATCGGCCCCTGTTCAATATGCGCCTCAAAATACGCGCCAATCGGGTGTTGCCCCGGTCTGGCCTCACCGGCGTAGCCAATCCGCAACAACTCCTCTTCGACCGTTTTACCTTCGGTATCTGTTGCGGCATAGGCGACCTCCAGCGGAAAAGATCCCGGCAAAGACGCCGGAGCCCATCATTACCGGGACAAAGCGCGATCCCTCTTCGTTGGTCCAGAACACCATTTCTACCGGTGCTTCTGTTTCAATGGCGTTATCGTTAAGGGTGCGGATCACTTCCAGCGCGGATAACACGCCAAAGTTGCCGTCGAATTTCCCGCCCGTTGGTTGGGTATCGATGTGGCTGCCCGCCACGATCGGCGGCAGGGCGTTGTTGCGTCCGGGGCGGCGCATAAAGACGTTGCCGATTTGGTCAATCTCAACCGACAGCCCGGCGGCTTTGCCCCAACTGATGACCAAATCGCGGCCCTGTTTGTCGAGATCGGTCAGCGTCAGACGGCAACAACCGCCTTTCGGCGTTGCGCCAATTTGCGCCAGATCCATCAGCGATTGCCACAGGCGCTCGCCATTAATACGGAGATCGCAGATATCCGTTTTATAGGGTGTTGTGGAGATCACTTCGCTGCTCATCGTCTTCCTCCTCGCTTAACATCGATTAACGGGCTACGGCCTGCGGGGCGCGCTGGCGCTCCCATGCTGCAGCGGCGCTGAAGTCCGGGCCAAAGGGCGGCCTTTTGATATAGCGTCCGGTCCTTCGCGGGCGCGCAGTTCGCCGTCTGCCCACACCACCACGCCCTCGGCTGATGGTATAAGCAGGCACACCGGTGACCACGCGGCCTTCAAAGATATTGAAATCGTTACGTGAATGGTGGCTGCTGGCGGACAGCGTTTTACTGCCTTGCGGGTCCCACAGCACGAGGTCGGCATCCGCCCCCGGCGCAATACATCCCTTGCGGGGATAGATATTGAACAACCGGGCGGTATTGGCCGAGGTGATGGCGACAAACTCGCTTGGGGTCAGGCGACCGCTATTGACACCGGCATCCCACAGCACGGCCATACGTTCTTCCACGCCGCCGCAGCCGTTGGGGATCTTGCTGAAGTTATCGAGACCTGCGGCTTTCTGACTGGCGCAGAAGGTACAGTGGTCGGTGGCGGTGGTGTGTAACTGACCAGATTGCAAACCGTGCCATAGCGCAGCCTCGGGGTGTGATTTATCGCGGAACGGCGGGCTCATCACGTGCGCGGCGGCAAACGAAAAAATCCGGATGACGGTACACGCTGTCGTCGATCACCAGATGCCCGGCCAGCACTTCGCCATAAACCCGCTGTCCGCGGCCACGTGCGCGGGCAATCGCTTCGGCGGATTCCCGGCAGGAAACATGCACCACATAAATCGGGACGCCCATAATACTGGCGACGGTGATGGCGCGGTTGGCGGCTTCCCCTTCCACCTCCGGCGGGCGCGAGAGTGGGTGCGCTTCCGGGCCGGTGATCCCCCTGTTTTAGCATCTCCTGTTGCAGTAACCAGACCATTTCACCGTTTTCCGCATGCACCGTGGGCATAGCCCCCAGCTCCAGTGGCAGCGGCGAAAGCTGTTCATCAGCGTTTCGTCATCGCACATGATGGCGTTTTTATAGGCCATAAAGTGCTTAAAGCTGTTTACGCCTTCCTGCTGCACCAGCGTGCCCATATCCTGACGCACACTTTCGTCCCACCAGTGCAATGGCAACATGGAAGCTGTAATCGGCGGCCGCTTTTTCCGCCCAGCCGCGCCACTGCTGATAGGCTTCCATCAGCGGCTGCTGTGGATTGGGGATCACAAAATCGATAATCGTGGTGGTGCCGCCCGCCAGCGCAGCGGCCGTTCCGCTGTAGAAGTCATCTACGGTGGTGCCCATAAACGGGAAGTTCATATGGTGTGCGGGTCAATGCCGCCGGGCATCACATACAGACCTCCGGCATCGACGGTTTCGGTCATTGCCGGCAGATCCCAGAGTGAGGCATCGCCCACCGCGGCCACCATACCGTCAACGCATAACACATCCGCCCGACGCTGGTGATCGGCATTGACCACCGTGCCGCCTTTAATCAACAGATTACGCATTCTTGTCTCCTTATCGCTTAACTCCGGTTTTACGCGGTGGTTGCCATCGGGTTGTTGGGATGGGTTGTCCAGTTGGCATACTGGTCGGATACGATATGGCCGGTACGGCTGTCCACTTCGCCAGTTGCAGGTGGCGCAGCGAGATGCAGTTTTCCACCGGGCAGATCGAGGCGCAGAGGTTGCAGCCAACGCAATCTTCCTCACGCACTTCAAAGTGGCGCTCGCCATTCTTCTGCGTCGAAATGGCACCGGTGCGAGGTGTCCTCGCACCAGATGGCAGCGCCCGCATTTGATGCAACTGGCCTGATCGATAACCGCTTTATCGACATGATTGAGGTTCAGATAGCGCCAGTCGGTGACGCTTGGCAGCGCCATACCGCGAAAATCCTCCAGCGTGCGAAACCCTTTCTCATCCATGTAGTTTTCCAGAGGCCGCTTATCATGTCGCGCACAATCTGGAAGCCGTGCACCATCACCGCCGTGCAGACCTGCACCGTACCGCAGCCCAGCGCAATAAACTCTGCCGCATCGCGCCGGGGTGGAAATGCCGCCAATGCCGGAAATCGGCAGCCCGCGCGTGGCGGCGTCGCGGCCAATTTCCGACACCATATTCAGCGCGATGGGTTTGACCGCCGGACCGCAATACCCGCCGTGCGATCCTGGTTGCCGGTGTGCGGGGTCATTAACATCTGGTCGAGATCGACCCCCATGACCGAACTGATGGTATTGATCAGCGACACCGCATCCGCGCCGCCGGCTTTCGCCGCCCGCGCCGGATAGCGAATATCGGTGATATTGGGCGTCAGTTTGACGATCACCGGCAGACGGCAATAGTGTTTGCACCAGCGGGTGACCATCTCGATGTACTCCGGCACGGACTGCCGCGCCCATCCCGCGTTCGCTCATGCCGTGCGGGCAACCAAAATTCAGCTCAATGCCGTCTGCGGCGGTGGCTTCAACCTGCGGCAGGGATCCATTTCCACGCCTCCTCTTCGCAGGGCACCATGATGGAGACCACCACGGCGCGATCGGGCCAGCGCTGTTTGATGCGGGTGATCTCTTCGAGGTTGATGTCCAGTGTGCGGTCGGTGATCAACTCAATATTATTCAGCCCCAGGGATGCGGCGATCGTGACCGCGCAGGGTGCTGTAACGCGGTCCGCTGACGTTAACCACATGTGGATCGATCCGAGGGTTTTCCAGACCACGCCGCCCCAGCCGGCCTCGGAAGGCGCGCTCCACGTTGTACTCTTTGTCAGTAGGCGGCGCAGAGGCCAGCCAGAACGGGTTAGGGCTCTGAATACCGAGAAAATTGCTGTACCAGCCATGGGAAGACTCCTGAAACAGTGTGGCGTTAGCGGCGTCGCTTTGTGGAATAGCCAGCGTTAGCGCAATCGAACGGGCAGCGGCTTTGCCCCTGTTTAACGGCATCCACCGTCAAATCCAGCCCACCGGCGCAGCAGTCGCCGCCCGCCCATACGCCGGGCAGCGATGTGCGACCGCTTTCGTCGGTGGAAATGCGCCCCTGAAGAAGTTGAATGCCTGAAGTGGGCTGCGGATCGTAGTGCTGGCCGATGGCTTTCAGCGCCATATCGGCGGCGAGAGTGAAGGTTTCACCGCTGGCGATCACGCCTTGCGCAGTGGGGTGCATGACCGAGAAGGTGACGCCGGTAAGCTGGTTTTCAGCCTGTTCAAAACGCAGCGGTGCAGCCCAGTGACGCAGCGTAACTCCGCACTGTCTGGCCCACTGCTGCTCTTTGTTGGACGCTTTCATGTCCGTTTCGCCCCGGCGATAGACCAGCGTGACTTCGCGCGCACCCAGTTTTTTCGCCTGTACGGCAGCATCCACAGCGGTCATGCCGCCGCCAATCACCACCACGCTGCGGCCGATCGGGAGCTGGCTGAGATCCGTGCACTGGCGCAGTTCAGCAATAAAGTCCACCGCTTCGCGTACGCCTTGCGGTTCTGGCGCGTTGCTGTCGAGCGCATTGACGCCCGCCAGCCCGAGACCGAGAAACACCGCATCATAGCGATCACGCAACTGAGACAAGGTGATGTGCTGCCCGAGGCGGACGCCGGGGTGCAGCGTGATACCGCCGACTGACAGCAGCCGGGCCACTTCCTGCGCCGGAAAATCATCCGTCACTTTGTAACGCGCCAGACCGTACTCGTTAAGGCCACCGGCTTTGGGGCGAGCATCGAACAGATCTATCTCATGCCCGGCCAGCGCCAGGGTGGTGGGCGACGGTCAGCCAGCCGGTCCTGCGCCGACAATAGAAACGCGTTTACCGCTGCTGGCGGCGCGACTGAACAGCGGCTTGCCGGGTGCGGCGAAATAGCTGTCGGTGGCGTAACGCTGTAGCCGGGCAATATCCAATGGGCGGCCATCCTGCGCATTGCGCACACAGGCCTGCTCACAGAGTGTTTCCGTTGGGCAGACGCGGGAGCAGGTGCCGCCAAGGACATTGGCCCGCAGGATCACCTCTGCCGCGCCGCGATCGTTACCCTGCGCAATACGCTGGATAAAGCTCGGCACGTCGATCTCCGCCGGACAGGCGCGCGTGCAGGGGCGTCAAAACAGTAGTAGCAACGTTCAGCTTCAATCACCGCCTGAACGGGCGAGAGCGGCGGGGTACAGTCGGCGAAGGCTGGGTGAACTCCGCGGGCGTCTGTCGGCCAGAGCAGATCCCCGGCGTATCGAGTGTAGTCATCATGCCTCCTGAATAATCCTGACCAGATGGTTAAGTTTTCCCGGATAACCATGCTATTTGTGTGCCATTTTGGCGAAGCCGGAAAATTAGTGTGTTGAGACGTACTGCGCTCGATTGATCGTCACTTTTTGGGTGCATACTGCCCATTTTTTGGACGATGTTTGCTACATTTAGCAGCAAGGTTGTTGCTGGGGAGCCAGCCTTTTGTCCGGTCAGACGGCGTGAATTATTCCAGACCGCACATCCGCCAGACGCTGCTTAATACGTGCGCCGTGGCGCGTGCCTGTGCGGCTTCGCTTGCCGGATCTTCACCGGAGACGGCGGCGATTTGGATATCGAAATCGGCGTAGGTTTGCGTCATCGACCAGACGGTAAAGAAGAAGTGGGTGGTATCCAGCGCGCGCAGTTGTCCTTGCGCTATCCAGCCATCCAGAATGCGCGCCTTCTCCGCCACCAACTGGCGTAAGTCTGTTTTCAGCAACGGGTGGACCACGGGCGCGCCCTGCAGGATCCTCATTGGCAAACAGTTTGGACGCGGCCGGGCGGTTGAAGCTAAAGCTGATTTTCCGCCTGACGTACCCGGCAATGGCGGTTTTCGGATCGGCCCGGGCGCAGATCCCCTCCAGCGGCGAGAGCCAGTCATCAAGGATATTTTCCAGCACCCGCAAATAGAGGTTTTGCTTGTTGCCGAAGTAGTAGTGCAGATTGGCTTTCGGCAGTGCTGCGGCATCCGCAATTTGTTGCATGGTTGCGCCGCGAAACCCAAAACGGGCGAACACGCGCGCTCCGCGGCGGGCAGAATAATGGCTTCGTTATCTCCGGCGGATGCGCCCCCTTTCCGTGGTGTCTGCCACGTTACCGGGCTGAACTTCATTCATGACGTGCGTCCTTCAATAAGCCGCCATCCCTCGGCGGAACGGATTATTTCAGTTTTGCCGCCGCATCCCAGACGGTATGGGTCATACCGGCATCGCCGGGATCTTTTCTTAATCACTGGCGTATCGCCGCCGCTGTGCAGCAGCACATCGATGGTGCGGCGATACGCGGCCGGATCGAGATAACCGATTTTTTGCTGTGCCAGCGTTGGTAATCAGTTTCGCCACGTTTTCCATCTGGCGGGTTTGCATTCTCTTCAGTCGCCGCGCCGGATGCATCCTGCTCAACGACGATTTTTGCCGCTTCCTGCGGGTGTTTCACCGCGTAGTCCCAGCCCTTAAATGAGGCTTTCAGGAACTTCGCCATTTTGTTGACGAACGCCGGATCTTTCCAGCTCGGAACCCAGCACATACAGACCATCTTCCAGCGTGGAGACGCCCGGGTCTTCATACGGGAAGCTGATTAATTCCTCCTGTTTCAACCCGGCATCGATCAACTGCCAGTACTCGTTGTAGTTCATGGTGGAGATACAGGCAGCCTGATCCTGCAACAGCGGATCGACATTGAAGCCCTGTTTCAGAATGGTGATATCTTTTCCGGGTTTGAAGCCGAGCTTGTTCATCCAGTTAAAGAACGGGTACTCGTTGCCGCCGTACCAGACGCCAAGCGTTTTCCCTTTCAGGTCGGCCGGGGTTTTGATGCCGGTGGATTTTTTACAGGTCAGCATCATCCCGGAGCGATCGTACACCGGGCGATGTTGACCAGCGGTACGCCCGCTTCGCGCGAGGCCAGCGCATCCGGCAGCCAGTCGACGATCACATCCGCCGATTTACCGGCAATCACCTCGGACGGGGGAAATGTCGGTACCACCGGGTTTAATGGTGACATCCAGCCCCTCTTCCTGATAGAACCCTTTCTGCTGTGCAACGTAATAACCGGCGAATTGCGACTGCGGCAACCACTTCCAGTTGCAGCGTCACTTTCTCTGCGGCCGTTGCCTGAAACGCCAGAACCGACAGTGCCGCCAGCAACACCCCCCGGCGAAAAGCGAAACCTTTTATCATTAGATAACTCCTCGGGTTAATGAGCCTGTAAACGTGCTAATCATCATGTTGTTTTTACTTTTCCAACGCGTTCCCACGCAGCGTGGGGTGCCAGAAATTGACGCGGCGGTCGAGGCGCACCAGCAGGCTGTAAAACAGCGAACCGGCAACGGACGCCACCACAATCGCCGACCACACCACCGGCATATGCATGCGCGCCGATTCGGTGGAGATACGAAAACCCAGCCCGGCGGTGGGCGAACCGAAAAACTCGGCCACAATGGCGGTAATCAGCGACAGGGTGGCGTTCACTTTCAGGGCGCTGAAAATAAACGGCATCGCCGCAGGCAGGCGCAACGCCAGCAGGCGCTGACGGGGCGTGGCGGCATAGCAGTACATCAGCTCCTGCTCCAGCTTGCCGCTGGCCTTTAACCCGGCAAGGGTGCTGACCAGCGCCGGAAAGAAGGTCACCAGCACCACCACCGCGGCTTTTGACGGCCAGTCAAAACCAAACCACATCACCGCAATCGGTGCGACGCCCACCAGCGGCACGGTGCTGGTGAGGTTGGCGACCGGCAGCAAGCCGCGCTGTAAAACGGCAATCTGTCGATCAGCAGCGCCACGCCGATGCCCAGACCGCTGCCGAGCAGGTAACCCACCAGCACGGATTTGATGACGGTTTGCAGCACATCGCCCGTCAACAATGCGGCGCTGTCTACCAGTGCGGCGAGAATGTCGAGCGGGGCGGGCAGGATCACCTGCGGCACGGCAAAACCGGTGACCATAATTTGCCAGAACCACAATAACCACAGGCCGAGCAGTGCCGCCACCGCGCCAGCGGGGACCGGCGCGCGCGCCAGTCGCTGCACGCTGACCACCGCCAGCAATGCCAGCGCACAGAGGGTGAGCCCGTGAAGCGGTAGCCACACCAGCCACAGCGCGCTGACGCTCAATGCGGCGACAAACACCCCGGCGCGCAGGGCGCTAAAGGTCAGTGAACATGCTGCCAGCGCGCTGGAGTACCAGTAAGGCGTTAATGCTGATCAGCGGCACAGACACTGCCGTCGTGCAGGTAAGCTGGATCAGCGACAGCATCAGTAACAGCAGTGCGCCAACCAGCAATACGGTTCCCGGGATTGCGTGACGTTTCATCATCCCCCCCTTGCGCTGGCGCATCACCAGCCGTTCCGTCAGCGTTACCAGCCCGGTTAACGCCAGCCCAAGCAGCGACGCCATCACCAGCGCCGACCAGATTTGCAGGGTGTTGCCGTAATACGAACCGGTTAGCAGCCGCGCCCCCAGTCCCGCCTGCGCGCCGGTGGGCAATTCCGCCACCATGGTGCCAACCAGCCGCTGGCAATCGCGACACGAAATGCAGGAAACAGATACGGCAACGAGGAGGGCAGGCGCACCATCCAGAAAATATCCAGCCGCCGTGCCGCGTAAGTGTGCACCAGCTCCATCTCCATTTTTTGCGGCGAGCGCAGTCCCTGCACTGTGGCGATGGTGACCGGGAAAAGCACAGGTACATGGCGATGGTGGCCTTCGGCAACAGACCGGTAATGCCTACGCTGCCAAGAATAATCAGCACAATCGGGGCAATGGCCAGCACCGGAATGGTTTGCGAGGCGACAATCCATGGCAGCAGGGCTTTATCCAGCGTGCGGGAATGCACAATGCAAATCGCCAGCAGCACCCCCAGCACGATGCCCATCGCAAACCCCGTCAGCGCGGCGCTGGCGGTAACCCAGTGTGTAATAACAGGTTGCGCGGCGAGGTCAGCGACCATTGCGTGATGCTGTTCCAGATGTCGATCACAATCTGGTGCGGCGCGGGCAACAGCGGGCGGGAGGCATTGAGGGCGGCGGTGAGCAGATCGCCGCTGGTCCATGCCGCGCGGCGTCAGTACCCGCTCAATCACTCCCGGCGCATTGAGTGCAAAGGCCAGCAGATACCACAGCGCCGGGGCCGCTAGCATAACGCTGCCGACCGGCAGTGCGCTTTGCAGTACGCGTCGGTGAACGGCGCTGACGTTAATGTTCATGATGGCCTCCACCAGCGCTTCGCGCACCTCCTGCGCCAGTTGCAAAAGGCGGGCGTATTGCGAATCGCCAGTCGCGCCGGGCGGGCAGCGGGGAGTCGATCACTTTCACAATGCGGCCCGGACGCGGCGACATCACCACGATTTTGGTCGACAGGTAAACGGCTTCCGAAATGGAGTGGGTAACAAACACCATGGTGCGCTGCTCGTTAAACCACAGTTGCTGGAGCTGCTGGTTCAGGTTGTCGCGGGTGAGCTCGTCCAGCGCGCCAAACGGTTCGTCCATCATCAGGATTTTCGGCTCGAAGCCCAGTGCACGGGCGATAGAAACCCGTTGCTGCATGCCGCCGGAGAGCTGCCACGGGTATTTTTTCTCAAACCCTTTCAGCCCCACCGGCGAGTTGCTCACGGGCAATCTCATCGCAACGCTCGGGCGGTATGCCGTGGATCTGCAACGGCAATTTCACATTCGCCAGCACGGTGCGCCACGGCAGTAGCACCGGGGCCTGAAACACGTAGCCGTATGCCCCCGCCTGACGCGCTTCTGACGGTGACATATCATTCACCCGCAGCTCACCGGAGGTGATTGGCTCCAGATCGGCAATGGTGCGCAGTAAGGTTGTTTTGCCGCAGCCGGACGGGCCAATAAAGGAGACAAACTCTCCCCGGCGGATGGTCAGATTAATATCGTTTAACGCGTGCACCGGCTGGTCAGCCGCCGGGTAGATCACATTGGCCTGACTGACCGTAATAACGGGTCGCGCCGTGGCGCTGGTGGGTTTTAACGACACCAGCACCGATTCTTCAGCAAACATCGACTGGCTCATCCTGCTCCCCTGTTTTTGACTAACTGGTTAGGTTTCTTTTCTCCATGCCATTTTTGTGCCGGGGGTGATGTTGTAGGGTTTTAGTGGTTGTTGTCGGCATTTTTACCGATAAGTTTGATCAGTTTGGTGCAGATGGCGACATGTTTGCTTTCTGATGGGGGCAGCGGGAGAGGGAAAGCAGAGAAGTGCAGCATAAAAGCCTGTTCGTGCGGCGTTAGTGACAGAACGCACACGCCGCTGTGGCAGCAAAAGGGAAAGCATGATCCCTATCATAAATCCTCAAAAAGGACTGCCCGCGCCTGTTGTCAGGACTATTCCGATGGACTATTGTGGTTTTGCCTCAATACAGGAGCTAACGCCACAACAAAGTGAGTGCCGGAGATAAGCGCCGGGCGGGGTAAGAAGTTTTGAACACTTTGGGAAAAAATAAAACATCAGGCCCGGCATTTGCCGGGGCGTTTTATTTTGGCCCTCCTGAACGCAAAAGGGGCGAAGGCAACTCAATCTCTATCGATGGCGAACGGCTGCCGGGCCTGACGTACCGGCATCACTTCCACGCGGTTGATATTCATATGGTCCGGCAGGGTGGCGATGTAAAACATCTGCTCTGCAATATCCAGCGCGCTAAGCGGCGTGGTGCCGCGGTATAAATTATCCGACGCAGTCTGATCGCCTTTGGTGCGCACCAGCGTAAATTCCGTTTCCGCAATACGGCGCAAGGTCGGTTACCCGCACGCCGGTTCCCAGTAAATCACAGCGCAGGTTATAGCTAAATTGCTTCACAAACGCTTTGGTGGCGCCATACACATGGCTGCCGGGGGTAAGGCCATTGCCCGGCAATCGAACCGATATTGATGATCGACGCACCCGCGCCATGGTTAATCAGCGTCGGCAGCAACGCATGGGTCACATTCACCAGCCCGGTGACGTTGGTATCGATCATGGTCTGCCAGTCTTCCAGATCCACACGCTGTGCCGGTTGTGGGGAGAGCGCCAGCCCGGCGTTATTGATCAGCGCGGTGATATCCGCAAACGCAGCGGGCAGTGAGGCGACGGCGTTTTTCACCGCATCTTTGTCGCGGACGTCCAGCTCAATAATGTGCACCGGAACTTTGCTGTGTAACTGCTCTTTTAAACGTTCCAGACGCGCCAGACGACGCCCGCTCAGCACCAGTGACCAGCCCGCGTCGGCAAAGACCTGCGCTGCCGCTTCGCCAAATCCGGATGTTGCGCCGGTAATAAACACCACTTTCGTTGCTTCCAGTCATCTTCATCTCCTGTGCCGGTTGTTGCGCCACTATAAAAACCCCGGCCTGCGCCAGACAGAGCCAGTTGCCAGCAAACGGTGTGACACGTGTGTCACATATCGCCAACACGACTGGCTCTACCCGCGAAAGAAGGGCGCGCCGCATGATGCAGTCAACAACAACGGCATGAAAGGAGCAGGATATGAAACTGGCACTTCAGAGCGAGATGGCGATAACCAATGACGACGTGCGTCAACTGGACCGGTCGTATGTGTTTCCATTCATGGTCGATGCAGGGCAACCTCAATCCGATGGTGATCGCTGGCGCAAAAGGCTGTGAATTGTGGGATTACGACGGCAACACGTACCTCGATTTCAGCAGCCAACTGGTGAACGTCAACATTGGTTACCAGCATCCCCGCGTGCTGGCGGCGATGAAAGCGCAGCTCGATGAACTGGTGACCATTGCCCCGGCCACCGCCAACTGGCGCGTGGCGAAGCGGCTAAGCGCATTGTTGAACTGGCGCCGGAAGGCTTCAGTAAGGTTTTTTTCACCAACGCCGGGGCAGATGCCAATGAAAACGCCATCCGCATGGCGCGGATGTACACCGGACGCGACAAAGTCTTCTCCGCCTATCGTTCCTATCATGGCAATACCGGCAGTGCGATTGCCGCAACCGGTGACTGGCGTCGCGTGCCAAACGAATATTCGCGTGGGCATGTGCACTTTTTTAACCCCTATCTCTACCGCAGCGAGTTTAATGCCACCAGCGAAGCAGAAGAGTGCGAACGCGCGCTGGCGCACTGCGTCGGATGATTGAGTGCGAGGGCCAACGTCTATCGCCGCCATTCTGCTGGAGTCCATTCCGGGGACGGCGGGGATTCTGGTGCCGCCAGCAGGTTATATGCAGGGTGTCCGCGCGCTGGCGGATGAGTTTGGCATTGTGTTGATCCTCGATGAAGTGATGGCCGGTTTTGGTCGCACCGGTAGCTGGTTCGCGTTTGAACAGGACGGTGTGGTGCCGGACCTGATCACCTTCGCCAAGGGGTCAACGCCGGTTATGTCCCGGCGGGCGGCGTACTGATTTCTGAGCCGATTTCACACTACTTTGACGATCACTTCTTTGCCGGGGGCTGACCTATTCCGGCCATCCGCTGGCGATGGCGGCGGTTGTCGCCACGATTGATGCAATGAAAGAGGAAAAGGTGGTGGAGAACGCCGCCTCCGTGGGCAACGGCGTACTGCGACCAGGGCTGGACGCGCTGGCGGCGAAACACCCGCTGATTGGCAATGTGCGCGGTCGCGGTATGTTCCGAGGCCATGGAACTGGTAAGCGACAGGAAAAATAAGACGCCGCTGGCGGCAACGGATATGGCGGCGATCAAAACGGCGCTGACCCAGCCGGGGTGTTGAGTTTTGTGGTGGAAAACCGCATTCACGTGGTGCCGCCCTGCACCATGAGCGCGGAAGAAGTGACACGTGGTTTGGCCATTTTGACCGGGTTTTGTCTCAATTTGGCAATCTTGCGCGTTAATTCAGTTGGCGTCAGGTATTCCTGACGCCTTGTCTGGTCAGTCCTCTGATTTCAAAAGCATTTTTTAACAAAAACCCCCAATTTTTAGCACTGTCTTCCGCCGCGTTCTCCTGATAAAACATCTTTTTACATTTATCTTTTTTGCCGGGAGAGAAACGTGCCGGAACTGAATCACTATGGTCAATATGTGGGCAATGCGCTGCCCCACTGGAACGGCGTACAACCGTTGCCGCAGAGCGTATTACAAGGGCGTTATTGTCGGCTGGAGCCGCTGGATGTCAGGGTGCATACCCCGCACCTGCTGCACGCCTATTCGCAGGCGGAGGATGACAGCGACTGGACTGGCTGGCAGGCGTCCGCCCGGATGACGTGGACAGCATGGCGCGTTGGGTGATTGGCAAAATGATCGACAAATCCGTGCACCCTTTCGCGGTGGTGGATGCCGCGACGAACCGCGCCGTTGGGGTGATTGCCCGGCTGGCGAACAATACGCAAAATGGCACGGTGGAGATCGGTCATGTGACTCGGTCGCCGCTGATGAAAAGAGCGTGCTGGGCACCGAAGCCGTCTGGCTGATGCTGCGCCACGCCTTTGCCTGCGATTACCGCCGCGTAGAGTGGAAATGCGACACGTTGAACGTGGCGTCACGCCGCGCCGCAGAACGCACTGGGCTTCACGGGAAGGTTGTTTCCGCCAGCATATGGTGCGTAAAGGGCGTAACCGCGACACCGACTATTTGTCGATGCTGGATAGCGAATGGCCGCAACGCGATGCCGCCATTTCCGCCCTGGCTCAGCGTCAGTAATTTCGACAGTCAGGGCCAGCAGAAACAGACTCTCGCTACCTTCTTTGCGAACTTGTCTCCCTGACACCAACGGCATCGGCCTGTCCCGGTGCCGTCTCTCTCTACGCCATGCGATGTTCGCCGCGGCGCAGCGCATCCCGGTCAAAAAACGTGCAATCACGCCCCCGCCATAAACGCCGCCCGGTCTGACATATGGGCAATCACATCCGCATCATGACTGACCAGCAGGTAACTCATCCCATATTGTTGTTTAAGACGGTTCAGCAGGTTGAGGATCTCCGCCTGTACCGACATATCCAGCGCCGATGTGGGTTCATCCAGCAGCAGAATTTTCGGTTGCAGCAACAACGCCCGGGCGATAGCCACACGCTGGCGTTGCCCGCCGGAAAGCTGATGTGGGTAACGGCGTGCGGCATCCGCAGGCAGCCCCACCTGCTCAAGGGCGCTGCTCACCCGCGTCTCCACCTCTTTCTCGCCGTGGATTGTCAGCGGCTCCGCCGGTGCGGTAGAGTGTGATTAGGGTGCAGCGACGCCCGTGATCCTGGAAACACCATCTGCACATTACGCCGCAGCGCCCCTTGATAACGTGTACCGGCTTTGATGGGCTCGCCAAACAGCGACATCGCGCCTTGCCACTCGCGCTGCAAGCCTGCCAGTACGCGCAGTAAGGTGGACTTGCCGCAGCCCGATGCGCCAATCAGGCTGAATGTTTCCCCTGATTGATCTGGAAACTGGCCCCCGAGACCACCGTTTTGTCGCCAAAGGCAACCTGCACATTGTGCATCTCAATAACTGTCATGCTTCACTCCGTGAATGACTGGCTGCGATCGAGCGTGGGCAACATCTGACCATAGGTTTCCGCGCCGGGGCGGCAGCGCCACAGTGTACGGGTATAAGGGTGTTGTGCACCGGGCAGCGCCTGCGCAGGCATGGCATCGACGCATTCGCCCCGGTACATCACCATCACGCGATGGCAGTGTTGCGCCACCAGCGGTAAGTCGTGGCTGATAAGCAGCATCGCCATTTGTCGCTGTTCACATTGCGCTACCAGCAGTTCAAGGATCTGGTTTCGTAACCGGCGTCCAGCGCTGAGGTGGGTTCATCGGCGATCAGCACTTTCGGATCGTTGACCAGCGCCATGGCGATCATCACCCGTTGCCCCATACCACCGGAGAGTTCACCGGGATAACGTTTCAGTACCGCGGGCTCCAGTTCAACCGCTTGCAGCGCGTCGAGGATCTTCCCGGTCCGCTGTGTGCGGCTCAACCGCTGGTGCAGCGTTAACGCTTCATCAATCTGCGCCAGCACGGTTTTTACCGGATTGAGGGCGTAGCGGGGATCCTGCAATACCATGGCGATACCGTTACCACGCAGGTGGCGCCAGCCCCGGGGCGTGAGGCTGCGGAGATCGTGGTCCAACACCTCCAGTTGTTGAGCATTAACGTTGCCGGGTTTGCGCACCAGCCCCATCAGGGCGCGGGCGGTCATCGATTTACCCGAACCGGATTCCCCACCAGCGCCAGTCGCTCGTTGCTGAGGGTAAAACTGAGGTTGTTCACCACCCGTGCGCCGGGATAGTCAATGGTCAGGCCGCTGACGGCGACGCGGATATCAGTCATGTTGTGGCTCCAGAATGTCGCGCAGGCCATCGCCCAGTAAGTTAAACGCCGGGGGCTTGCCAGCAGGATCACCGCGCCGAGGCGCGGCGGCAATCCACCACTGGTCAAAAAATCACCTGCATACCCTCAGCAATCATCGCGCCCCATTCCGCCATCGGCGGAAGCGAGCGCCGAGTCCTAAGAAACCCAGTCCGGCGGCGGCCAGAATAATGCCCGCCAAATCAAGCGCCGGGCGCACAATCGCCGACGGTAAACAGAGCGGTAAAAGATGGCCCAGCAGTAAGCGCCAGCCGCGAATCCCCATCATCTCTGCCGCTGCCAGATAATCGCTGTGGCGCAGACGCTGGATCTCGCTGCGTGCACACCGGCGTGCATAGGCGGGCCGGTGTGGTGAGCGCCAGCGCCAGTGCGCCATTGACCAGCCCGAGGCCCCAGCATGGCGACAAAGGCGAAAGCGAGGATCAGGCGCGGCATCGACATCACCACGTCGGTAAAACGCATCAGGATGCGTTCAACCCAGCCGCCGTAATACCCTGAAAGGATGCCCACCAGCAGCCCGGCAGGCAGCGTGATAAGCGTCACCAGCGCTACCAGCCCAAGCGCCGGGCGAGTACCGTAAATCAGCCTTGAGAGCAGGTCGCGACCGTAGCTGTCGGTGCCAAGCCAGTGTTGAACATCCGGCGCTTGCAAGCGTGAGGCGGCGTCTTGCCAGTTGGGATAGCGCGGCGCGAGCCACGGTGCGAACAGCGCCACCAATAGCAGGAATGCGACAATGATTAACCCACTAAAGGCGGCAGGGGAGCGGCGAAGACGCAGCAAAAGAGCGTGGTCGGCATCAGTGCACCCTCGGGTCAGTGATCCGCACCAGCAGGTCGGTCAGGTTATTGATCAGCACAAAGCAGACGCCAATCACCAGCGTACCGCCCATAATGGCGGTGGTGTCCCCGGCGAACAGTGCGGTGGTCAGGTAGCGGCCAATGCCCGGCCATGAGAATACCGTTTCCGTCAGCACCGCGCCTTCGAGCATGCTGGTATAAGCCAGCGCGATGACCGTGAGCAGTGTCCCGCGAATATTCGGCAGAACATGGCGCAATAAAATGCTCATCTCCCCCGCCCCCTTGGCGCGCGCCAACAGGATGTACTCTTTGTTCATT
This sequence comes from Enterobacter sp. EA-1, assembly GCA_002886105.1. Taxonomy (GTDB): domain Bacteria; phylum Pseudomonadota; class Gammaproteobacteria; order Enterobacterales; family Enterobacteriaceae. The sequence goes on along the minus strand of CP025776.1, from coordinate 3,733,335 downwards.
TCGCTCAGACAGGCTGAACGGGTAAGCCGGGTAATGCTTGCCAGCGAGTAATAGGCCAGCAGCAACACCGGCAGCAACAAATGACTGAGGGCATTTTTAAAGGCGGCGCTGTCGCCGGAGAGCCAGTGCATCCACCAGTGCAAAACCGGTTTGCGGCGTGACCGTATATTGATAGATATCATCCAGCCGGCCCGGTCCCGCGCTCCATTGCAGGCGGGCGTAAAACAGCGCCAGCATTAACAGGCCGAGCCAGAAGATGGGCACGGAATTGCCGAGTAGCGTAAACGTGCGCATGGCTAAATCCCACGGTGAACCGGCAAAGCGTGCACACAGTACTCCGGCGATCACCCCTGGTAGCGTGCCCATGATTAGCGCCAGCGTCGCCAGCTCCAGCGTGGCGGGAAACGCCGACAGCAGATCCTGCAACACCGGTTGCCCGGTGGCGCTGGCAATACCCAGATCGCCGTGCGCGAGGTTCAGCAGGTAGTGCCAGAACTGAAGCGGCAGGGGTGATCCAGCCCGAGCTGGTGGCGTACCTGATCGTACGTGGCCCTCGGCTGGCGTGATCGCCGACAATTTGCAGCACCCGATCCACCGGGCGAAAACGCCGAGAGTGAGAAGGTGACCAGCAGCAGGCCTAACAGGGTCAGCAGCAGTGTGAAGAGCGCCTGAGCGACGCGAGAAATGTCAGACATGGAAAGCTCGTCATTAAGGTAAAGCGGATAATTACCTCACCCCGGCCCTCTCCCTAAAAGGGAGAGGGAAAATCCGCCGCTTAACTCCCCTGCGATTGTGGGATGTCAGAGGATAAACCCGCCCCGATCACTTCCCGCTGCCCTGCGGGAAGAAGGTTAGGGTGAGGGGATAAACCTGCACCATCGGTTCCCTCTCCCCATTGGGGAGAGGGCCGGTGAGGGGATAAACCCGCCCCGATCACTTCCTTTTCCCCTGTGGGAAGAAGGTTTGTGTGAGGGGATAAACCGGCACCATCCGGTTCCCTCTCCCGGTGGGGAGAGGCCGGTGAGGGATAAACCGGCACCGTTCGATTCCCGCTCCCCTGTGGTAAGAGGCCGGTGAGGGATAAACCCGCCCCGATCACTTCCCTTCTCCCCGGTGGGAAGAAGGTTTGTGTGAGGGATAAACCGGCACCATCGGTTCCCTCTCCTAATGGGGAGAGGGTCAGGGGTGAGGGGATAACACCGCACTGATCACTTCCCTCTCCCCAGTGGGGAGAGGGTCAGTGAGGGGATAAACCGGCACCGTTCGATTCCCGTTCCCCTGTGGGAAGAGGGCCAGTGTGAGGAGATAAACCTGCACCGATCGGTTCCTCTCCCTGCGGGAGAGGTTAGGGTGAGGGGAAATCATCATTCTGGTTACGCGGTCATACCACACCATATCCGCATTCAGGCCTTGCTGATAACCTTTGACGTTATCGCGCACGACAATCTGGGTTTTCCCTGATCAACAAACACATACGGCGATGCGTGTTGCAACTCCTGCTGCATCTTCTTGTACAGATCCCGACGTTTAGCCGCATCCGGTTCAGCGACCGCCGCCAGTGTCGCGTTGTTCAGTTCCGGGATCTGCCAGCCGTTTAGCCCGGCCACAGTACTGGATTTTCCATCGTTCCGGTGCAAAGGCGCTGGCATTGGAGGCATCGAAGTAGTCAGGGATCCACAGACGGATCGCCGCGCTGTTTTGCACGTACGCGGGCATACACCTGACTACCCGCTGCGGGCAGCAGATCCACCTTCACGCCACCGGGCAAAGCTGGCCTGCATCGACTGCGCGAGGGTAATAAACGGCGGTTTGTTCTCCACATCCAGCGTGAAGTGCGCGTCTTTAATACCCGCTTTGGCGAGGATTGCTTTGGCTTTCGCCGGGTCGAAGGTAAACGGATTATCTTCCAGCGCCCCCGGCAGCCCCACCGGCAGGAAACTCTGGTGGACAAAGTACTGGCCTTTCAGCAGGTCTTTGGTAATACCGTTGTAATCACCAGCCAGCGCTGCTTCCCAGAACGCCGGGTTATTCAGCAACGGGTTTGCGCTATTACCGGTGTTAAACACCAGATAGTTCTGCTCCGCAGAGGGATGCTCAGCACTTTGACGCCTTTTTATCGCTCCAGCGCGCTGATTTGATCCGCGCCGAGATCGCGCCACGTCCGCATCACCCTGTAGGATCAACAGACGGCGGGAGGCCGGGTCCGGCACGTTTTGATAATGATATTTTTAAGCGCTGGCGCACCGCCCTCTGGAGAGGTGGGGTTAGCCTCCAGCACAATGGCCTGATGCGGCTGGTAGACGCGCATCTTAAACGCGCCGCTGCCCGCAGAGTGCATTTTCAGCCACGCGTTGCCGAAATCACCGGCGTTCACATTCGCGCTGACCTGCTTTTCATCAACGATAGAGGCAATCGGCGTGGAGAGGATATTCAGCGCCACCGCCGGGCTAACGTCTGCCGTCCAGTGCAGTTGCAGGGTGTGGTCATCCACTTTTTCAACTGGCTGGCGATGTTATCCGGCTGCCAGCCGAGCACGTTAAGGATAAACGCCGGGGACTTGTTCAGCGTCACCGCGCGGGTATAGGAGAAAATCACATCTTCCGGGCGCAACGGGTTACCGGAGGCAAACTTCGCATCGCTTTTCAGCGTAATGGTCAGGGTTTTGCCGCCGCATCCGCCTGCCAACTCTCCGCCAGCACCGGGTTTATCTTTTCCGGGTTTTCACGATCCGGCTGCACCAGACGTTGATACAGGCTTGGCACGGTCTGAATGCTGGATAATTCGTTGGCTTCCGCCGGATCGAGACTCACAATATCGTCCAGGGCCTTGTGCCACCACCAGCGTGTCCGGGGGGCGTTGCCGCGTGGCTGGCAGCAGAAAGGAGAGTCAGTATGACGAGGGGCAGCAGTTTTTTGGTCATCAGAAAATCCCTGAAAAGTTAACGTCATGTGATTATTTTGTACCGCTACGTTAGGCCGCTTCTGAATTTTCTTAAAGTTTAAATTCGTCTTTCTATATGCGCCACTCGCATAAGCCAGACGTTTTTGGCATTACCAAAAAAACGCGGGGCAGAGGCCCCGCAACGAGAGAAGGTTATTTTTGCGCGCGGGCAAGCTGAACGGCGTTTTGCCAGTCGAACCAGCGTTTTTGTAGCCGACCGTGGCGCGTCATATCCGGCTGAAAAGTGGCGTGTTCCGGCAGGAACTGGCGCAGCTGTTCGCTATCAACCTGCATTAACGCTTTACGCGCCAGCAGCTGCCGCGCCCATGGCGGAAAGCTCCGCCACATCGCTGCGCATCACCGGGCAGCCCAGTAAATCGGCCTCGGTATTGCATCAGCCAGTCATTCTTCGTCGGACCGCCGTCCACCATCAGCGCTTTGAGGGTAAAGTCGCCATGCTGGCGCATCGCCACCGCCACATCAGCAATTTGATAGGTGATGGATTCCAGCGCCGCGCGGATCAGATGCGCGCGTTTCACCCCACGACTCAAGCCGTGGATCAAACCGCGCGCATGTTCATCCCACCAGGGCGCGCCCAGCCCGGTCAGCGCTGGCACAAAATAGACGCCAAGCGTTGATTCCACCGACGCGGGCAGCGTGCTGAGCGCCTGCGCCAGTTCCGCTTCCGGCAGCACATTCAGCCCGGTGCTCTCCACCATCCACGCGACCGCGTCGCCGGTATGCGGGATATTGCCTTCCAGCCCGTAGACCAACCGCTCGCCATCGTGCCACGCCACGGTCGTCGCCAGCGATTTGACATCGCACTGCGCCGATGCGACGGGCGCCATCACCGACGAACCGGTGCCGTAGGTGGCTTTTACACACCCGGCAGCGCCCAGTCCGTGGGCAAACAGCGCCGCGTGCGAATCCCCGATCATTGCCAGTACCGGTATACCGTCCGGAATGCCGTGTAAACCCCCGGGTATGACCGAATAATCCGCTGGAAGGACGGATCGTCGGCAGGGCCTCGGGCGCGGAATGCCAAACAGGGCCAGCATGCCGTCGTCCCAGTCGCCACTGTGCAGATTGAGCAACTGGGTGCGCGAGGCGTTGGAGTAGTCGCAGCAGAAGGCGCTGCCAGCGGTTAAGTGCCACAGCAGCCAGCTATCGACCGTGCCAAGGCAGATTTCACCCTGTGCCGCCAGTGCGTTACCGTGAGGCGTGGCGTCGAGCAGCCAGCGCATCTTGGATGCCGAAAACAGCGGCGCGACTGGCAGGCCGGTCACCGCTTTGATGGCCGCTTCATGGCCCTGCTCACGCAAGGCATGGCAAAAATCCGCCGTCCGTGAGCATTGCCGGGGTGATAGCCGGGCCTAATGCCTGACCGCTGGCGCGATACCAGCCAATGGCGGTTTCCCGCTGGTTGCTGATGGCCAGCGCCGCCACGCGCTCTGCGCCGACGTCATCGATGACCGGCGAATCACCGCCAGCGAGGCTTCCAGCAGTTGCTCGCCGGATTGTTCCACCCAGCCTTCACGCGGGGTCTGGATGGTCAGCGGGCGTGAGCATTTCGCTACCACTTGCCCGCCGCTGTCCAGCGCCACCGCTTTGGCGTTGGTGGTGCCTTCGTCAGGCAATCACAATCTCTTTATCTGGCGACATGACATTTCTCCATCAGGCGTTTATTGATGCAGGTAAGTGTCAACGCCGAGATAGCGGGTAAAGGCTTCATGCAGAATGCCCGCGCTTGCCGCGTGGTTCATCGCCACATGGTGTTCAAAACCGTTACGGCAGATCCATGACAGCAGATGTTCTAAATGCGGCACCTGAATCACCGCGCGGCAGCCAACGGTATCCAGCGGATCGTCCACGGATTGGCCTTCGCCAACATAGGCTTTGATCTCACCGCTCAGATCGTCAGTGCTTAAACGGAAGTAGGTCAGCGCCCCGGCTTTCAGACGACCGTGCACCGCGCCGCAGGTGTTCTCTTTGCCAACGGTTGTGCCGATGATATCGGCAGTGCCCATATGCGGTGTGTCGAGGCTGGCGGCGGCGAAGTTACCGCAGTGGAACAGCACGCATTTATCGCGATCGTCGCCAAAGTTGTTGTTCCAGTCGGCAATCGACGCCGGGCTCATATTGGCGCTTGCCAGCGCGTACATCGACAGTGCGCCCATCACATCCACTTCGCAGGCGGACGGCATGAGCTGGCCGGACATCACGCTCATGATGGAGCAGACGTTAATGCCCAGATTCTCCTGCAACGACGTCCAGCACTGGATGGCGGTGGTGTCAATATCATTGGCGATGACCCATTCGCTGATCACCACAAACAGCTTCGCCATGGTGACCAGTTTGTCGGCGGGAATGGCGCTGGCGTCGGCGTTGTCCATTAACAGGCGGCGTTTTTCATCCACGCGGATATCGTCATCGCGCAGGGTTTTGATGCGGGTAAAGACTTCCGAAAGATCGAGGGTTTCTACCGCAATCCCCAGCCGCTCAAGCAGTTTTTCACTGTAGCGCACGGTGTTAAACCCGGCAGGGCGCGCACCGATGGCACCCACGCGCACACCGCGCATGCTGCTGACTACCCGGCAGATCTGCTCAAAACGTTTGAGATCGTTCTCAAACACTTCACCGCGCAAGGCGCAAACGTGTTGTGTGGTGAGGGTAAAGGGGATGCCGTACTGGCGCAGGTTGTTGCACAGGGATATTTTGCCGCAGAAGCTGTCGCGACGCGTCGCCAGCCCCATTTTATCCAGATTATCTTCTTCGGCCTGCACCAGTACCGGGACGTTCAGCCCGGAGAGACGCAGGGTTTCCGCCACCGCTTTTTCATCGCCAAAGTTAGGCAGCAGCACCACGACGCCGTGGATCTCATCGCGGTGGGCGCGGAACAGGTCGGCGCAAATTTTCGCGTCGGCGGGTTTCCACACCGCCCAGTTCGGTTTGCGTCTCATTGAGCATAATGGTGCTAATACCAAGACGGTCAAACAGGGCGATAGCCTGTTCGCGCGCTTCCGCCACCGAGGTAGCTCGGGAAGAAACCGCGGTTGCCGATAATGACCGCCATGGTCAGTTTTTGCGGGATTCGGGACATTGTTCTCTCTCCAGTAAGATGTTCTTTTATTGTTATTACCGCGTTGCCAGTAACGCGCGGGCATGTTTTACCACCCCGGCGGCATCAATCTCATGACGGGCGCGGGTAGCGGCACGATCGGCGGCGATGGCGTATTGTCCATCGGCGATGCCAAGTCGGCGCAAGGGGAGAGCGCAGCCCGCTTCCGCCAGCACTTCCGCCACCAGGGCTGCCGACGCCGCCGTTAATGTTATGTTCTTCGACGCTGATCACGGCGCGGTGCGGTTGCAGCAGCGCCAGCAACTGTGATGTATTGCAGGGGCGAATAGACGGTACACTGATAACACTGGCATCAATACCTTCCGCTGCCAGTTGTGTGGCGGCTTCGACAATTTCATGCACCGTCGATCCCATGGCCACCAGCGCGATATCTTTCCCGGTACGCAGCACATCAATATTTCCCGGCGCAAAGCGGTAACTTTCATCATGCAGTTCCGGCAGTGCTTTTGCCGTCGAGGCGGATATACACCGGACCAACGTGGTCGAGGGCGTACTCAATGATCTGTCGGCACTCCAGCGGGCTGGAGGGGCGTAAATCTCGATATTACCGAAACCACGCAGCACCGAAATATCGTCAATGCTGTGGTGGGTGCTGGCCAGCGGCCCATAACTGGCTCCGGCGTTAAGGCCAAACAGTTTGACGTTGGTGTTGTTGTAGCAGATATCGACTTTAATCTGCTCGTTCGCGCGGGAGATCAAAAGGGCGCGGCGTTACAGGTGACGGCGACTTTGCCGCCCAGCGCCAGACCGGCGGCAGCACCCACCAGCGTTTGTTCGGCGATGCCGACGTTCACTACGCGGCCCGGGAATTTTTTCATAAACGGTGAAATTTTGGCCGTGGAGGTGGAGTCAGCCACCACCGGTACCAGATCCACCCCATTATCTACCGCGTCGATAAAGGCGTTAACCATCACCGTTGCCGGTGTTCGCTATTACTCATCTTTCAGTTCCTCCAGCGCCTGCGCGATCTCTTCACCTTTCGGCACCCGGTGGTGCCACTCCGGACGTCCCTGAATAAACGAGACGCCTGCGCCTTTGGTGGTGTGCGCAATCACCACATGCGGTTTGCCTTCAGGGCGTAAGCCTTCCAGCGTGGCAACCACATCCGCGATATCGTTACCGCGACATTCAGTGACCTGCATTCCAAACGCGCGCCATTTTTCATCCAGCGGGTCGGTGTTGAGGATCTCTTTGGTGGGACCGGCCAGTTGCAGACTGTTTTTGTCGTTAATGATGATCAGGTTATCCAACTGATAATGGGCCGCGACCAGCGCGGCTTCCCAGTTGCTGCTCTTCCGCCAGCTCACCGTCGCCGGTGACCACGAAAACGCGGCGTGCGCTGTTGCTGCGTTTCGCCGCCAGCGCAATGCCCACGGCGACCGGTAAACCATGACCGAGCGCGCCGGTGTTCAGCTCAATGCCGGGGGTTTTATGTTTCACCGGATGACCCGGCAGATGCGAATCCGCGTGCTGATAGGTTGACAGCCAGTCGACAGGAATAAACCCGGCCTCCGCCAGAACGCAGTAATAACCGCCCACCGCGTGCCCTTTTGACTGAATGTAGATATCGCGTTCAGCGCTCTCTTTGGTTTGCGGCGAGCAGTTCAGAATGCGGAAGTAGAGCGCAGTCAGTAGCTCCACCTGTGATAAATCGGCTCCCGTATGCCCGCCTGCCGGGCTTTCGGCGTTCAGCACGATGATGCGACGGCGAACCGCGCGTGCTTTTTTTCAAGCTCCTCAACAGAGAGCGAAAACGGATTCATAAGACACCTCTTGAATGTATAATCTGTCTTGAATAAATATTCAATCAGGGTGAAAAAACACATCCACGCAGGATGTTATCGGCAGTTATTACAAGCGACGACAGGGTGTTGCCTATCACTTGGAATATATATTCACTATTGATTTAATATTCATTATTAAAGATATGCCTTGTGTTAAGGTTTGTCTACGTCCGGGATCGGCAAATTTGAAAGAAAGGAGAAAAGGATCACATTTGGATCGCGGCAGGGTTGTTGCGCTGGCTTGTTATCTATTCAGCGATGAATAAAATATCAGGTAATGAATTTAAGGGGATCCCCATGTCAAAGCAGGATGAACAGCGGTTACTGGTGAAGATCGCCACGCTTTATTACAACGAAAATAAAAAACAGTCTGATATCGCCACATTACTCCATCTTTCACAATCTTTTGTGTCACGCGCGTTAACCCGTTGCCAGAAAGAGGGGCTGGTGAAGATCACCGTTGTCCAGCCGACGAATATCTTTGTCGGGCTGGAAAAGGCCATTGAGCAGCAGTATGGCATTCGCCGCGGTTGTGGTGGACGTGGGCGAAAATGCGGGAAATGCGCAGATCAAACACGCCATCGGCAGCGCGGCGGCGCACTATGTGGAAACGCGTCTGCGGCCGGAGGACTGGTGGGGATTTCATCCTCGGAGCAGCACGATTCGCTGTATGGTCGATGAGATGCACCCGCAAAATATTCGCGCTGCGGGTGTGATCCAGTTACTCGGCGGCGTAGGGCCGAACGGCAATGTGCAGGCGACGATCCTGACGCAGCAACTGGCGGCGCATCTTGGCTGCCCGGCGTGGCTACTGCCATCACAAAGTATTGAACACTCGGTGGAGGAGCGCGCACGGCTGGTCAACAGTCCGGATGTGGCGACGGTAGTGGGTAAATTCGCTGAAGTGGATGTGGCGATTGTCGGCATCGGTGAGCTGGAGCCATCGCAGTTGCTGAAAAAACTCCGGCAACTACTATAACGAAGATATGCTCAAACTGCTCTCGGCGCGCGGCGCAGTGGGCGATATTTGTCTGCATTATTACGATGCGGCAGGTAACCCGGTGCTCAGTCACGACGAAGATCCGGTTATTGGCATGGAGCTGGCGCAGATCCGCGCTTGCCCGCATGTGATTGCGCTGGCGGGCGGAGAAGAGAAAACGCAATGCCATTCGCGGCGCGTTGCAGGGCAACTATATTGATGTGTTAATTACCGATTACCCCACCGCGCGCAGCCCTCGGTGACAGGCGAATAACGGCGCGATTTGGCGACCAAAGGAGCCGGATAAGGCGCAAGCCGTCATCCGGCAGAATGCCTGAGTGCACCGTGCCGGATGGCGCTTTGCTTATCAGGCGGATAACACGGCGTGTGATATCGCGCTCTGTCGCCGTCCCTGAAAAATATATTCACTAAATCTATTTCGCAGGCAGTGTTATCACTATTTTTAAATAAAAGTTATTGCCTTACTTCTTTTTTAATCTTAATTAACCCCGTAGCCGCGCCGATGGAATCCTCAGACAGGCGTGTTTTTGCTGTCCTTAACGCTCTTATTTCACAGCAATGGTCGGGGTTTATATGCAATTTATTCATAATGTTAAGATTAAATTCGTGATGCTTGCGATTTTAATCATTTTCACTCTTCTTTGGGGCGGTGTGTCGTTTTCTCGCTGCATGCGCTGAGCGGGTTGACGGAAGAAGTCGCGCTCACCAACGTGCAACAAGTTAACGGCGACATCATTAACAATGCCAGCGATCGCTATTACGGTGTGAAGCTATTGATGGATCGCGCATTGGTTTTTAAAGCGAATAACGATACGCAAAATTACCAGCAAACCATTGACCGTATTGGCAAAGATATCGATTTTCTGCAAGGCGGGTTAAATCAATTCAAAGTCACCGACCACGCCAATATCAGCAACAACTCGACCGATAATATTTATAACAGTTCGCTGACGTTGTTTAATCAGGCCATAAAACCGATGTTTGAAGCGGTGAAAGCTAACAACGTCGACAGCTTCACGCTGTTGTCAAAGAGCAGTTCAGCCCGTTGCGCAGCGGTTTCTCTCAGGCGATCGTCGCCTACAATCAGGAGATCCACGATCTCAAAGCCGCCGCTAACGACCGCATTGCCAGTTGGGTTTCACAGACGCGTGCCATCATCATTGTGGCGATGATCATTGGCACCGGCCATGCTGGTCATGTCTGAGCGTTACGGCGCTGTGCCTCGGCGTTCGCTGGAGTGGGTGAAGGAACATTTGCAGGTGCTGTCGGTGGGTAACCTCGACAAACCGACCAAAAACCCTCGGGTCACAACGAGGTGGGGCAGTTGATCCCTTTCCTTGAGACAATGCAGCAAAACTGGGTAAATACTGTGACGCAGATTCGCAATAGCGCCGGTGAGATTTACCAGGGGCGCCAGCGAGATTGCCTCCGGGAACACCGATCTCTCTTCCCGTACCGAAGAACAAGCCGCCGCGTTGACGCAAACCGCCGCCAGCATGGAAGAGCTGAGCGCGGTGGTGAAACAGAACGCCGATAACGCCAGCGAAGCCAGTACACTGGCGAAAACTGCTTCTGCGGCGGTGAACAAGGGCGAAGAGCGGGTGCAGGCGGTCATTGCCAGCATGAAGAACATTACCGACAGTTCGCAGAAAATCACCGACATCATCAACGTGATCGACAGCATTGCGTTCCAGACGAACATCCCCGGCGCTCAACGCTGCGGTGGAAGCGGCGCGCGCCGGTGAACAGGGGCGTGGTTTTGCGGTAGTCGCCAGCGAAGTGCGCAACTGGCGCAGCGTAGCGCCGGGGCCGCCAAAGAGATCAAAACGCTGATTGATGAGTCAGTGGTCAACGTCAACAACGGCTTTGACCAGTCACCCTCACCAGTGAGTCGATGGACAACATTCTGCGTTCGGTCACCAGCGTAACGGATATTATGGGTGAGATTGCCTCCGCTTCTACCGAGCAGAGCAAAGGCATCGGCCGGTTGGTACGGCGATTTCGCAGATGGACAGCGTCACCCAGCAGAACGCCGCGCTGGTGGAAGAGTCCTCTGCAACCTCCAGTTCGCTGGAGCAGCAGGCCTTCCAGTTAACGGAAATTGTCTCGGTGTTCCGCCTGCCGGCGATGCGGCGCAAAAATGTCGCCGCGCGCCCGGCTGCGACAAAAGTGGGCAAATCCGCTTCGCGCACGTCAGCAGCAGCGAAGAGCCACAGCCGAACACGAGTGGGAATCCTTCTGATAACACCGTAAAATGCCCGGTGAGCGCACCGGGCCTACAAAGGCCCGGGGGAACGCCCCGGGCAAGCTGGTTTTATTTTCCTTCCATAACGGCTTTTTGCGCGACGACCGCGGCTTTTTGCTGCATGCGGTTTTGCATCTGATCGATAATGACCGCCACGATGATCACAATGCCTTTGATCACCATCTGCCAGAACTCGCTGACGCCCATCATCACCAGCCCGTCGGCCAGAAACCCGATGACAAATGCGCCGATCAGCGTACCGAGCACGGTTCCGCGACCACCCGCCAGCGAGGTCCCGCCGAGCACCACGGCGGCAATGGCGTTCATCTCAAACGCGGTACCGTTAGCCGGGTGGCTGGCCAGCAGCTGTGCCGAAACCACAATGCCTGCCAGCGCCGCGCATAATCCGGAGAGGGTGTAGACCCAGATTTTCACCTGTTTGACCCGCACGCCGGAGAGTTCTGCGGCGCGCTCGTTATCGCCAATGGCATACACATGGCGACCAAACGGCAGGCGACGCGCGACGTAGGCTATCGCCACCGCCAGCACAATCATCAGCCAGATAGCCCACGGAATACCAAACAGCGTACCGGCGCCAATCTCATCAAAACCGGTATTGCCCAGCAGCGGGTTGCCGGCAAGACCGGGGAAGGTTTGCCCGTCGGAGGTGAGCATCGCCGCACCGCGCAGCACGTACATGGTGCCGAGGGTGCAGATAAACGGCGCGACGTTGTAGCGGGTGATGATCCAGCCATTTATCGCGCCAATAAACCCGCCAATGAGCAGCACCAGCGGCACAATCACCCAGACGCTGGGGAAGATGGCGATACCGAACATTGGCAGCACAATGCCCTTGGTGATCATCCAACCGGCAAGCATGCCGCACAGACCCAGCGTCGCGCCAATCGACAGGTCAATGCCCGCCGTGATGATGACAAAAGTGATGCCCAGCGCCGGAAGGCGTTGATGGCAATATGCTTAATCATGATCACGGGGGCTGCCGGTGGAGAGAAAACCCGGCACGGTGGCGGTAAAAAAGCCCACAATCAGGAACAGCGCAATAAAGGTGCGCAGCTTAAGCAATAACAGGATCACACTTTCGCGTGATAGCGACGCGCCCGCGCGTGGCGTCAACGCCACAGTTTGTGTCGTTTTCATATCAGAACCCCTGAGCACTTGCCGTTACCAGCGCCGATTCCTCGGCCCGATCGCGCACGATATCGGCGGTGAGTTTGCCGCCGGACATCACCAGTATGCGGTCAGATACCGCCATAATTTCTTTCAGATCGGAGGTGGAAAAAACCACGGCGATCCCTTGTTGCGACAGTTGCACCATCATGCGGAACACATCCGCTTTCGCCCCGACATCGATACCGCGCGTCGGTTCATCAAGAAACAGCACCTTCGGATTGGTGAGCAGCGAGCGGCCAATCACCACTTTTGCTGGTTGCCGCCGCTCAGTGCCTCGGATCTCTACCTCCGGAGAAGAGACTTTGATCGACAGATTGCCAATGGTGCTGGCAACCACTTCCCGTTCATCTTTTTGCGCGATGGCGAAGCCGCGCTGTAAGCGACGCCACAGGCTGGCGATGGTCAGGTTGGTCGCCACCGACGAGATCGGGAAGATCCCGGTGCGTTTGCGATCTTCCGGCACCGGGGCTCATGCCCATGCGGATGCGTTCCGCCGGGGTAAGCCGTTGCGGCACCGGTTTACTGTCGAGCCATATCTTGCCGAGATAGTTGCGCTCTGTGCCGAGCATGCACTCGAACAGTTCGGTGCGCCCTGCGCCCATCAGGCCGTAAATGCCGACAATCTCGCCCGCATGCACTTTAAAACTGACGTCGTTGACCGTCGCCACGCCGCTGGCATTGACGCAGGTGATATTCTCCGCCTCAAGGATTGGCGCGCCAAACGTGCGCCCCGGTGACAGGAAGTTGCTCACCGGATCGTTGCCGAGCATTTCACGTACGATCCACGGCACGTCGATATCGCAAACTGCGGGCTTCGGCCTCCGGAATTTGCCATCGCGCAGGATGGTGATGACATCGCCAATCGCCATCAACTCTTCCAGACGGTGCGAAATATAGATAATGGATACGCCCGGCGGGTGAGTTCGCGGATCACCCGAAACAGAATGTCGACCTCGGTCTTACTCCAGCGCCGACGTGGGTTCGTCGAGGATCAAAATATCCGCGTCTTCCGCCAGCGCTTTGGCGATCTCCACCAGTTGCTGCTGACCGACTTTTTAAATTGCCGACCAGATCGCGTGGCGAAATCGGTTGATCCAGCCGTTTGAGCAGTTCGGCAGTGCGCTTTTCCTGCTCGGCCTCGTTAATGGGCGCGACCCTTTTGCAGCTCACGGCCAAGGAAAATGTTCTCCGCGACGTTGAGGTTTTCAAACAGGTTCAGCTCCTCGGGTGCACCATGCCGATGCCGTGAGCGGCGGCGGCGCGGGTATCGGCGAAATGCACTTTCTCGCCGTTGAGTAGAATGTCGCCAAGGCTCGGTTGCTGTACGCCAGCGAGGATTTTCATCAGCGTGGATTTGCCCGCGCCGTTTTCGCCGATAATCACATTGACCTTGCCGCGCCAGACGTTGTAATCCACGTTATCCAGCGCGACGGTGCCGGGAAATAGCATCGACACGCCTTTGGTGCGCAGGATAATGTCGTCTACAGGTACCTCGCTCATTACTGTGCCTCCTGTTTCAACGTCAGGGCCATGGCGTCATCCGCTTTGCCGCCGCTGATGGTCACTGCCATCAGCACCGTGGCCGGTTTTCCCACCCAACTGGCATCGACTTTGGGCAGGAGCTTCACGGCTTCACGGTTATAGGCGCGGGAGAGCTGCGCAAACTGAACCCTGGTTGGTGAAATCCTCAAATTTAAAGCCGGTCGCATCGCGGATGGCATTGCCGCGTACTACCGGGCCGAGCTGAATAGTCAGCGGCTGCCCGTTCACGGTGACCACCAGTTGTTGTTCGCGGTCGTTGCTGATGTCGACACGTTCAATCTGGCTGGTGAGTCTGACAAATACGCTTTGCGGCGTGGTACTGCTGTTTTTCATCTGTGTGGCGAACGTATTGGTGTCCAGCGCATGTTTTTGGGCGGCGTCCATGACGCGTTCTTGCCAGTTTGTTGCGCGATCTGCTGTGGGGTCAGGTTGTCGAAGCTGGTTTTCGCATTCGGATCGGCAGGCATAATCGGCTTGCCGTTTTCATCCAGATCCACCACGGTGCAGGCCGTGAGCAACAGGGCGGCGCACCCTGTCAGGATGGCGCCCCATTGTTTTAACGACATATCGCCTCCGCGTTATTTGCTGAGGTTGAACATTTTCAGTTTGCTGGCGTTGCTGTCATCGATCAGCATGCAGTCCATCAGCTGTTTCTCATCCTTCTGCGCTTTACCGTTTTTCAGGAAGTAATCAGCCTGTTCAACGGCCATTTGCGCCTGTTGCCAGCCCGGTTGCAGCACGGTGGCTTTGATATTGCCTTTGTTGATGATCGAGTCGCGGACATAGTCGCTACCGTCAAAACCGACCACGATCACGTTGGTTTTTCCGGCGGCTTTCAGCGCGGCTTCTGCGCCCAGCGCCATGGTGTCGTTACCGGAAATAACGCCAACAATGTCCGGATGGGTTTGCAAAATGGCTTCCATACGGGTGAAGGCTTCGGTCTGGCTCCAGTTGGCGGTTTGCTGCGCAACCATTTTCATATCCGGATAATCGTCCAGTACATCGTGGTAACCCTGCGACCGTACGCTGGCGTTGGTGTCTGACTGGCGGCCAAGCAATTCAACGTATTTGCCTTTGCCGTTCAGCAACTTGGCGAACTTCTCTGCACCGAGCTGCGCGCCCTGATAGTTGTTAGAGACGATTTGCGCCACGGCGACACCGGTTTTGTTAATTTCCCGGTCGATCAGGAAGGCCGGAACGCCCGCCGCTTTGGCTTTTTCCAGTGGGCCGACGGTGGCATCGGCACCCGCATTATCAAGGATGATGGCTTTCGCTTTACGGGCGATGGCGGTTTCGATCAGTTGATTCTGTTTGTTCACGTCATCGTCGTGGGAGGCCATCAGCGTGGCATAGCCAAGCTCTTTCGCTTTCGCTGCCGCGCCATCGGCTTCCGCTTTGAAGAACGGGTTGTCGTGTGAGGGGGTAATAATCGCGATCAGGCCGCCATCCGCAGCGAACAGTGAGCCAGATGCGGCGATCATGGAAGCCAGTACAACAGATTGCAGTAGGGACTTTTTCATCTTTTTCTCCACATTGAATATATATTCAATAATGATTTATTATTCAAAGTAACGATAATTCGATGGCGGCAAACTGTCTACGGTTTGCGCAGCTAATTTATTAAAAGGAGAAAAGGATCACGATCCGCGGCTTAACCGACAGCCAGCGTCACTACGTTCGTGTGACCGGCTTGCCAGTACACAGTGGCTTGTTGATCAACAAGTTGCGGAGAAAATTCCGCCAGAAAACGCAGCGTCAGGCACCGGGGATCAATATGGGTGATGACCGCGCTGGCGAAGCCCGGAAGCGGCAACGCACGGTGAGAAAATGCTTTATAAAGACTCTCTTTCGCGCTGAACGCCAGCGTGAGCGCCGGGGAAACGGCAAACCGCTTGCTTCCAGTACTGCTCGCTCGGCGGAGGTGACAATGCTGTCTGTGAGCTCTGCACATAACGCGCTGCTGAACAGCGATTCGCTGTCTATGCCGATCGGATGGCGGGCAACTACCGCCAGCGCGTGGTTTTCACAGTGCGTGATACTGCCAAACAAACCTGCTGGCCAGCAGGGCTGGCGCTGCGCGCCACCCCGGCACTGCTGTAATGCCAAAGGGCTGCAAAGCGTGGACGGCGGCAATGCGCCCGGCAGATGTTCAGCCTCGGCGTTTGCGCCCGGCGTGTCAGTTCAGTATGATGGGGCAACCAGAATAAGTCGGCGGGCGTAAATGTCGCCGGATCAAAATCAATACGATGCAGGCGAGAGAAACGGCGATGTGCGTGTGCATGTTGATCCTTCGTGTTTTACCTCACTCAACCCTCTCCCTGAAAGGAGAGGGAACCGAACGTTGCAGGCCTGTGGTTTTCCTTCTTACGGGAAGGGAGAGCGCAGAGCGTTGCAGGCCTGTGGTTTTCCCTCGCCCCTGAGGGGAGAGGGCCAGGGGTGAGGGACAGCACGTCACCGTTCTGCGGGTTTTACCTCACCTAACCGTCTCCTGGAAGGAGAGGGACCGAATGTTATTGCAGGCCTGTGGTTTTCCCTTCTTACGGGAAGGGAGAGCGCAGAGCGTTGCAGGCCTGTGGTTTTCTCCCTCGCCCCTCAGGGGAGAGGGCCGGGGTGAGGGGACCGAAATCCCCCTTCGCTGACCGGGATCAGAAGTGCGTGTTCACACTCATACGGTGGCCGGATTCGTTATACGTCTCCGCGCCTGCGCCGTACATATACCCGGTTGTACCGCCAGTGGCTGGGCATTACCCGCACGCCAGTGACGTTTGTCGAACAGGTTGTCGACACCGCCGGTCAGGCTGACGTTTTTCATCACATCCCGTGGTCGCGCTCAGGCCAACAATGCTGTACGGACTGACCATGGTGGCGGAGCCACGGTTACCCTGATAATCGTACTTTTTCGGTTCCTGTTTGCCGTACCCGGTGTAAAGGTCGACTGCACAGAAACATCCGGCACAATCTGCCAGCTCAGGGTGGAGTTTAATGTATTCCGGGATGATCGACAGACGTTCGCCGGTCTCTTTGTTTTTGCTCTGCAGCATATAGGTGAAGTTGTTGCTCCGGTGACCGCATCGGTTACCGGCACATTCAACGTTCCTTCCAGACCTTCTACGACTGCTTTTGGTACGTTCTCCCATTGATAGAGGTCGGTTTTGGTTTTGCCCACAGCCGTCTGGCTCAGCGGTGAATAACCGGCTTCCAATCTTGTTGCAATCGTTGCGGAACCAGTCACACCGGCCAGCCAGCCTTCGTGCTTGAACTCCAGACCAACCTCTTTGTTGATGCTGGTTTCGGCTTTCAGGTCATCGTTACCCATCATGTAGCAGCCCACGCCGCTGCCGCTGGCGTAGCAACCGGCCTTTACTGTAAAGAATGTAGTTCGGGTTGGTTTGATACAGGCTCGGTGTATGCGCGCGGCCAATACCCATTTTCAGGGTGGTAAGTCATCGCCCAGCCCCTGAGACAGGTTCAGCGATGGGCTCCAGTTATTACCCACAATGGTGATGGTCGAAACGCAGCGCTGGGGTCAGCATGGTGCTGTCAGCTCCATGTCTTCGGCAAACACCGAGTAAATATCGGCATCGGAATAAGGACTACGACCGGTGCTGTCCAGACCGGTGATCGGGCCGCCCTCGGAAGGTCTGGGTGTTGGACGCCATATCCTTCATGCGCTGCTGGTTCCATTCGGTCCCCAGCGTCAGGGTCTGATTGACCAGCAGATCCAGCGGCAGATTCAGCTCGTTGTGCAGCGTGATGTCGGAAAGATCGATGTCTGTGAACTGGTTAGTGTTGAACAAGCCTTCCAGACCACCTGCCAGCCCTTCGCCGAGGCGCGAGTTGCGGGTACGTTCATACTGCACCCAGTTATTGGTGGTGACACCATTATCCCAGCCGCCATTCCGTGACAGAGTAGTTCTGACGGTAGAGACGGTTGGTCTCTTTGCCGTAGTTCTCTTCACGTAGTTATTGCGCTGCTGTCGTTGTTGGTGTTTTGCGTATCGCCCGCGTAAAGGTTGCGGCTATAGCCTGCCTCGAACCTGGTGGGGGATTGCAGCGGGGCAAAGTCCCAGCGCACTACGCCGTTAAGATCTTTATTGATTGACCCTTCGCGGCCTGCCGCCATGGTGTTGGCGTAAATACCGGTGCGCTCAGATCTGGTGATTCTGGTTGATGTCCCATGCGTCAGCTGGGTTTTCGCCAGTTGCCGTACAGGCGGAAGCTGACATCGCCGCCCAGCGGGCTCAGGCTGAAATCCGTCCGCTTGGTCGCGCCTTCGTCTTTGTGCTCCGGTGCGTTGGAAGTAGCTGTTCCACGAACCATGCCACTCCTGCGAGCTATCTTTTTAGTGATGATGTTCACCACACCGCCTGCCGCGCCATTCCCGTAACGTACTGCCGCCGGGCCGCGGATCACTTCGATGCGCTCGATCATCTCTGCCGGCACCCAACTGGTATCGCCACGGCTATCACGCTCGCCGCGCCAGCCCGGTGGCGTACGGAGTTACGGCTGGTGACGGGCTGCCGTCGATCAGGATCAGGGTGTTTTCCGGGCCCATACCGCGAATATCGATCTGACGGTTATTCCCGCGCTGACCGCTGGTGGCGTTACCGGTTAAGTTCACGCCCGGCATGGTGCGAATGATCTCAGAGACATCGCGGGCGGGCGGGTTTTTGCGGATCTCTTCGGCCGTAATGGTGGGAAACACCCGGTGCCTGAAGGTTTTGCTGTGCTGCCGTGACGACGATGGTGTCATCGTGCGTACCGGCGTCGCTGGTGGTGCTGTCTGCGGCCATTGCGGGCAACGCAACACCGTAGATCCCCAGATTGACCAATAAGGCCGTGGGACTTGATTTTGTTCTTCATTGTATTACCTGCTTTTCGTCGCCGCTTCCTTGGCTAATCCTTTCCCTGTGGGGGGAGGGAGGCGGCATGATGAAGCCGACACGCAGCGAGGTGCTCAGTCCTGAGAAAATTCGCCCACGGTGGCCATTTTTAAAAGAAAGACGCGCTTCCCACAGCGCGCCATTACGCTATTGCAAATGAAAATAGTTATTAATATTATCGATATTTTTGATCTGCAAGCAAAAAATTTCCACAGCAAATTTGAGGTTAAAGTCGTGACGTCAACAACGGGAAGTGATGCCCGGTGGGAGTCAAAACAGGGGCCGGAATGGGTCAAAGCAACACCGGAAGAATACAGTGTGACTTTCTGGTGGCGGGACCCGGCAGGAACGGAAGCGACATCAAATGTGCGCCGGGCATGGATTTACATTACCGGTGTCACCGATCACCATCAAAGGCGTTGCCGCAATCGCTGACACGCATTGCCGGTACGGATGTCTGGTACTGGAAAACGCGGCTGGAAGCGGGCTGGCGCGGCAGTTATTGTCTGATCCCGTCGGAAAATAACGACGACTTTCCTGCTGAGGTTTTTAACACCACGCCGCCGGACCGCTATGCGCTGCGCGAAGGCTGGCGCAGGTTACTGTCCCATGCGATTGCCGATCCGCTGAACCCGCAAAGCTGGCGTGGCGGGCGTGGTCATCCGGTGTCGGCGCTGGAGATGCCCGGTGCGCCATTACAACCCCGGCTGGCGCGATTCTGAAACGCCGTTTACTGAACCGCAGCGTCTACAATGGCGCAGCCAGCGGTTGAACAATACACGGACAGTCTGGGTGTATACCACCGGCGACAGCGACCCGACGCAGCGCCCGCTGGCGATCCTGCTGGACGGTCAGTTCTGGGCGAAAAGCATGCCGGTGTGGCCGGCGCTGGCTTCCCTCACCCGTGCGGGACAACTGCCTGGAAGCGGTGTATGTCCTGATTGACGTGATTGATAACGCGCATCGCAGCGCGGAGTTGCCCTGCAACGCCACCTTCTGGGAAGCGGTGCAGGAAGAGCTGTTGCCGCAGGTGCGGGCGCTTGCCCCGTTTAGCGATCGCCCGGATCGCACGGTGGTGGCAGGGCAGAGTTTTGGCGGCCTCTCTTCGCTGTATGCCGGGTTACTGGCCGCAGCGCTTTGGTTGTGTGCTCAGCCAGTCCGGTTCGTACTGGTGGCCGCACCGTGGCGAAGAGCAGGACGGCATCCTTATTGAACAACTTAAAAACGGCGAGTTACAGCCGCACGGCCTGCGCATTGTGCTGGAGGCGGGTGTACGCGAGCCGGTCATTCTCGGGCCAATCAGGCTCTCTTTTCTCTGTTGCAACGCACACAGCAGTCGGTTTTCTGGCGTCAGGTAGACGGCGGACATGATGCGCTTTGCTGGCGGGGCGGGCTGACTTCCGGGCTTATCACGCTCCTGGCAGCCGCTGACCTGCCCGCGCTAAAGCGCCTTTCCACGACAGAGTTTGCTATGGAATTCACCAACCCCTTCGATAATCCGCAAGGGCGGTTTTACATTCTGCAAAATTCGCAGCAACAGTTCAGCCTGTGGCCTGCGCAGTGCAGCTTACCCGCCGGCTGGCGTGTTCTGTGCGAGCCGCAGCCGCAAGAGGAATGCAACGCCCCGGCTTGCGGCGAACTGGCAGACATTAACCCCGGCGCACTACGCGCAATCAGGAGCGATCAATGAGCACACGTTTACCGTTGGTGGCCGCTCAGCCGTGATCTGATGGCGGAACAACTCTCATCACTGCCCAATGCCCGGAGCGTGGCGCACTATGTGGAGTTGCAGGGAGAGATAGATGCGGCGTTGCTTGCGCAGGCGATTGTCGCCGGAATGACGCAAGCGGACACGCTGCGTATGCGTTTTACGGAAGATAACGGTGACGTGTGGCAATGGGTGGATGACGCGCAGACTTTTGCCGTCCCGGCGATTGTCGATCTTAGTCGCGAGTCCGACCCGCACGCCGCCGCCCTCAGTACGATGCAGGCCGATCCGGGCAAAACCTGCGCGTAGAGAGCGGCAAACCGCTGGTGTTCCATCAGTTGCTGCGCGTGGGCGAACAACGCTGGTACTGGTATCAGCGCTATCATCATTTAGTGGTGGATGGCTCAGCCCCGGCCATTACCCGCCGATTGCCGCTATTTACAGCGCCCGGCGTCGCAGTGAACCCACACCGTCTTCGCCGTTCACGCCGTTTGCTGAGGTGGTGGATGAGTATCAGCGTTACCGGAACAGCGAGAGCTGGCAGCGGGACAGCGCTTTCTGGGCGAAACAGCGCAGCGAACTGCCGCCGCCGGTATCGCTTTCCGCCACGCCATTGCCCGGGCGTGCGGCGACCACCGACATCCTGCGGCTGAAAATGGCGATGGATGCGCAGGCCTTTCGCCGCTTAACCCTGGCCGCGCCGCAGAACGCCCCGGCAGACCTCGCGGCGCTGGCGCTGGTGGCGTTGTGGCTGGGACGACTCTGCGGACGCACTGATTATGCGGCGGGCTTTATCTTTATGCGCCGCATGGGATCGGCGGCACTGACCGCTACCGGCCCGGTATTGAATGTGTTGCCGCTGGGTGTTCGCCACCGGATGGCACGCAAACCCTGCCTGCGCTGGCGACTCAGCTTGCCGCGTCGCTGAAAGCGATGCGCCGCCATCAGCGGTATGACGCCGAGCAGATCGTGCGTGATGCCGGGCGCGCGGCCGGAGACGAGCCGCTGTTTGGCCCGGTCTTCAACGTCAAAATGTTCGATTATTTGCTGGATGTTGATGGCATCAACGGTGTCACGCACACGCTGGCGACCGGGCCAGTGAACGATCTGGAGATTGCCCTGTTCCCGGACGAAGAGGGCGGCCTGACGCTGGAAGTGCTGGCCAACCGCAGCCGCTATGATCGGCAGACACTGGACGCGCACATTGCGCGCCTGCCGGAATTGCTGCGTCAGTTCGCCGACAATCCGGCGCTGCGCTGTGGCGATGCGGAGTTGATTGCGCCACACGAAGCCGAACAACTGGCGACAATCAACGCGACGCAGGTTGCGCTGCCCGCGACCACGCTAAGCGCGCTGGTGGCGGCACAGGCGGCGAAAACCCCGGATGCGCCCGCGCTGGCGGACGCCCGCTGGCAGTTCAGCTACCGCGAATTGCGTGAGCAGGTGGTCGCGCTGGCAAACCAGTTGCGCCAGCTTGGCGTACAGCCCGGCGATAGCGTGGCGGTGGCGTTGCCGCGCTCGGTGTTTCTGACGCTGGCACTGCACGGTATTGCCGCTGGATACCGGTTATCCGGACGATCGCCTGCGTATGATGCTGGAAGATGCTCAGCCGCGGTTGTTGATCACCTCGGAAGATCAACTGGCGCGCTTTAGCGATATCCCGGGCCTTGCCCACTTCTGTTATCAGCAGCCGTTGGCAACGGGCAGCTGCGAAGCGCTCAACTGGCGCGCCCCGATCATACCGCGTATATCATTTTCACCTCGGGTTCTACCGGGCGACCCAAAGGGGTGATGGTCGGTCAAACCGCCATCGTTAACCGCCTGCTGTGGATGCAGGATCATTACCCGCTGAATGGCGACGATGTGGTCGCGCAAAAACGCCGTGCAGCTTTGACGTCTCGGTGGGAATTCTGGTGGCCGTTTATCGCCGGTAGTCAACTGGTGATGGCGGAGCCGGAAGCGCACCGCGATCCGCAAGCCTTGCAGGCATTCTTTGCCCGCTACGGCGTGACCACCACCCACTTTGTCCCGTCGATGCTGGCGGCGTTTGTCGCCTCGCTGACGCCGGAAAGCGCGCAGCAGACGCTGAAACAGGTGTTCTGTAGCGGTGAAGCGCTGCCTGCTGATCTGTGCCGCGAGTGGCAGCAACTGACGGGCGCGCCATTGCACAATCTGTATGGCCCGACCGAAGCGGCGGTGGACGTGAGCTGGTACCCGGCGTACGGCGAGGCACTGGCGAGCGTGCAAGGCAACAGCGTGCCCATTGGCTACCCGGTGTGGAATACCGGTTTGCGCATTCTGGATGCCATGATGCGCCCGGTTCCGCCGCGTGGCGGGGGATCTCTATCTCACCGGCATTCAACTGGCGCAAGGGTATCTGGGGCGTCCGGACCTGACCGCCAGCCGTTTTATCGCCGACCCGTTTGTTGCTGGCGAGCGGATGTACCGCACCGGGGATGTGGCGCGTTGGCTGGATAACGGCGCGGTGGAGTACCTCGGGCGCAGCGACGATCAACTGAAAATTCGCGGTCAGCGTATTGAACTGGGCGAAATTGATCGCGCCATGCTGACCTTACCGGATGTCGCGCAGGCGGTTGCTCACGCGTGCGTCTTCAACCGTGCGGCGGCCAGCGGTGGCGATGCGCGTCAACTGGTGGGGTATGTGGTGTCGGCGTCCGGCTTACCGCTGGATACCGCCGCGTTGCAGGCGCACCTGCGCGAGCAGTTACCGCCACATATGGTGCCGGTGCTGTTGCTGCAACTGGCGGAACTGCCGCTGAGCGCCAACGGTAAACTCGATCGTAAAGCGCTACCGCTGCCAACGCTGACCACGAAACGTGGTGGTCGCCCACTGCGCGAGGGCCGAGGAACGCAGGTAGCGCAGGCCTTTGCCGCGCTGCTGGGCTGCGAAGTGAACGATGCCGAAGCTGATTTCTTCGCCCTTGGCGGCCACTCACTGCTGGCGATGCGCCCGGCGGCACAGTTGAGTCGCGAATGCGAGCGCCAGTGACGCCGGGGCAGATTATGGTGGCGTCGACGGTGGAAAAACTGGCTGCGTTGCTGGAACAAAGTCTGTCGGCGGAAGAGGCGCAACGTCTGGGGCTGGAAACGCTGCTGCCGCTGCGTGAAAGCGACGGCCCAACGCTGTTTTGCTTCCACCCGGCTTCCGGCTTTGCCCGGCAGTTTAGCGTGCTGGCGCGCTATTTAGCGCCGCGCTGGTCAATCACCGGGATTCAGTCACCGCGACCATCCGGGCCGTTGCAGCAGGCGGCTACGCTGGATGATGCCTGCGAGCAACATCTGGCGACGCTGCTGGCGCAGCAACCGCACGGGCCTTACTACCTGTTCGGGTATTCGCTGGGCGGCACGCTGGCGCAGGGCATTGCTGCACGCTTGCGCCAGCGTGGCGAAGACGTGGCGTTCCTCGGGCTGCTCGACACCGGCCGCCGGAAACGCAAAACTGGGCGGAGAAAGAGGCTAACGGGCTGGATCCTGACGTGCTGGCGGAAATTGAGCGCGAGCGGCAGGCCTTCCCCGGCGGCACAACAGGGGCAAGCTTCCGGCGAGCTGTTCCGCCACATTGAAGGCAACTATGCGGATGCCGTGCGTCTGTTGACTACCGCGCACAGCGTGCCGTTTGACGGTAAAGCCACACTGTTTGTTGCCGAACGTACGCTGCAACCGGGAACGGATCCGCATAAAGCCCCCGGGCGCCGTGGGTGAAAGAACTGGAGGTGTATCGCCGGGATTGCGCCCACGTGGATATCATCTCGCCGCAGGCGTTTGAACGCATCGGCCCGGTATTACGGGAAGTGTTAGGGGCGTATCGTTTATCCCCCATCCCGTGGGGTGGGGGATAATCGGTTAGTTCACGTTCGCGAACGCCATGTTCTGCTGTCCGGCATGGTCATGGCGATCGTTTCCCGGATGCGCGCCCGCCGTCAGCAAGCTGGAAACGCGTCACCGATTGCTGCAAATGCGCCACCTGCTGTTGCAGGGAACCGGCTGCGGTCGCCACTTCTGCCACCAGTGAGGCATTCTGCTGGGTCACGCCGTCCATTTGATGGATCGCAATATGAATCTGTGAAATGCCCCGCGTCTGCTCGCCGGATGCCATCATCACCTCATCCATAATATCCACCACTTTTTTTGACATCGAGCATCACGTCGTTCATGGTCGCGCCAGCCTCTTTCACCAGCCCTGAACCCTGTTCAATACGGCTGAGGGAGTCATTGATCATCGTGCCAATCTCTTTCGCCGCCGTGGCGCTGCGCTGCGCCAGCACACGCACTTCTGAGGCCACCACGGCAAAACCGCGACCGGCTTCTCCGGCGCGCCGCTTCCACCGCCGCATTGAGCGCCAGCAGGTTGGTCTGGAAGGCAATGCCGTCAATCACACCCACGATATCGCCAATTTTGGCGGAGCTTTTTTCAATCGCATCCATGGTGGAAACCACTTCAGACACCACGTTAGCGCCGCGGGAGGCTGTCGACGACGCCTTCAGCGACAGGTCGTTTGCCTTGCGCGTGTTCTCTTCGTTGTTTTCACCGTCGCCATGATCTGCTCCATGCTGGAGGCGGTTTCATCCAGTGAGGCGGCCTGCTGCTCTGTGCGGCTGGAGAGATCGATATTCCCGGACGCAATCTCTTCCACCCCCGAGCCGATAGCATCCGTGCCGTTACGCACCCTCTGCACGATGTTTTCCAGCCCATCACGCATACGCTGGACGGCGGCAAAGAGCTGGGCTATCTCGTTTTTACCGCTGATATCGATGCGCGCCCGCAGATCGCCTTCGGCAATACGGTCGAACACGGTAATCACATGATTGAGTGGTTTGACGATCAGATTGGTCATTACTGGCCGGGGCCAGTCCTGCCAGCACCAGCGCGCAGGCGATAGAGAAATAGAGGGCGAACGACATCCGCGTAACGCGGTTATTGGAGTCGTCGTAGGCGTTATCAATGCTTTTCAGCTTCCGGTGGCGACCAGCGCTTTCGAGGCTTTATCAAAATCGGCGTACAGGGCGGTGGATTTCCCGGCGTACTGGCGGTATTCGTCCAGTTTACCGGCTTCCAGCGCGGTAAACGCCGGGCCAATAAACGTTTTCATCAACGTATCACGCGATGCCGCCATTTCTGCGGCAATCGCCTGCTCTTCCAGCGGATTGCGGATATTTCAGGTATTCCTGCCATTTCGCGCCAGCGCTCTCGATCTTACTTTTGGCGCGCTCCAGCGCCACCTTCGCTTTTCCGTTTCACCCACTGCCCATCAGTGATTCATACAGACGTAGATCCGGTGCGGCCGCGCAGTAATAATTCAGAGCTTTCATTCCAGTGCGACCAGTCCCGGTAATACTTCTGTATCGACGTGGGCAAAGGACTTATTTCCCGACTGTACGGCGACTGAACCCAAAATTCCCACGAAGAGTAATAATGCCGTCAGCGAGAAAATCATTATGCTGAGTGCGGTACGGATCTTTATTTTACGAAACATTGAATATTCCCTGTGCGACGAAGATTAATGTTTAGCGTGCTCGTTGGCCGTGCTGGCTAAAAACGTTTTGAGTTTTTCATTATAAAATTTGGCGGACATCGTGGTGCCGTGACCACTGGTCTCTGTGCTTGCCGGAATAAGGAGCAGTTCAGCCTGTTTTATCTGCTTTAATGTCTCGCTGAAGGTGCTGGTTTCCGGGGGATTACGTTCGTCATCTGCTGAATTAATGATCAGCATTGGCGCGGTAATGTTCTTTAAGGCGGGCAGGGCGTTGTAATTGGCGGACGAGCCCCAGAGATAAATAAAATCGTTGGCATCGGCAGTGACGGGCGCAGCGAGTCGTTCATCAACCACTTTATCCGCCAGCGCGCGGGTTGGCGCTTTATGTTGTAGGGCCTGCGTACCGCCCGTTGTGGCAATACTGAACATAATATTGGCTGTCTTTAACGCGGGCGGCTGTTGGCGGTAATTGCCTTCCAGCCCGTGCGGGATCGTTTTTGATGGACTCAATCAGCATTCGACGCAGCATCCAGTTACGTCCTGATAATTCATTAGGTTGCGATGCCATCGGTACCAGCGCATCCATCATTGACGGGTATTTTTCACCCCATAACCCGAGTTTGCATACCCCCATTGAATAACCCATCACGGGCGCGTAAAATGAGAAATGCCCAGACCTTCTTTCACTAAACGATATTGTGCGGTCACCATATCGTCATAATCGTAGTGCGGAAATGCCATACGCAAGCCATCTGACGGTTTGGATGATTTTCCTGAACCGATGCTTTCCGGCATGATAATAAAGTATTTACTGCTGTCCAGCGCCCCGGCCCGGGCCAAACAACTCGCCGGCAAATCCCTGCGCTAATAAAGCTTTAATGGGTTGATTCGTCCCGTGAAGCAGTAATACGGCAGGTTTACTTTTGTCCCCCAGCGTAAAGTAATGAAGGCGCAGGTCGTTCAGTTTTTCGCCGTTATTAAAGGTGAATTCTTTGGCAATCCACTCTTTTCTTCTGGTACCGGAGGTGAATTGGCTGCGTGAGTTGAAAGTGACAGAGTTAACAGAATGGCACCAGCCACCCCTGTTATTATGCGGATAAACATAAAATAACCTTTTGGATATATGCAGGTTTTGGAAACCTGATGTTAGTTTTTATTGAGATAAATCCCAATAAACATTAACGACGGGAATGCAAAAAAAGCATGGCGTTCTTTTTTTTGCGTTTCTGCGAGATATTTTTCAGGTGGTTTTGCTTACGCTGGAAATATCTTAAAAGGGGAACTGGCCGGAGGTGTTAATATTGATTAAGGTTTTTATGGTTATATTACAGTCAGCATTAGCATTCCTTAATAATAACGTTATTGCAGCTTAAGAATAAAGACGCTGGAAAATAGCATAAAGAATATCATTTATTGTTTACAGTAAAATGTCGTGCGGCGAAAAAATGCGCAGGTATATCGATATACCTGCGCATCAGAAATGAAAAGATATCCCCGGCGGGTTCAGCGTGTGGAAAGTAAACCTGCTATTTGCTGCGCCCCAGCGGCACCACCAGCGGAGTATGCGCCACCGGATCGTCAATGATCATACAGCGTAAACCGTATACCGCCTCAATCAGCGCCGGGGTGACAATCTCTTTCGGCGCGCCCTGCGCCACGATCTTGCCATCCCGCAGGGCAATCAGGTGTGTTGCATAGCGGCAGGCCTCGGTTCAAATCGTGCAGTACCGCCGCCAGCGTGTAACCCTGTTCGCGATTGAGTTCACTTAACAGCTCCAGCAGATCAATCTGGTAGCTGATATCCAGCCAGTGGTCGGCTCGTCGAGCAGCATGATCGCCGTTTCCTGCGCCAGCACCATGGCGATCCATGCCCGTTGACGCTGTCCTCCCGAGAGCGTATCCACACTCTGGTTGGCCAGCGCATCGACGCCCGTGGCGTTCATCGCCCGCTTAACCGCCTCTTCATCCTCTTTACGCCAGCGGGTAAACAGGAGGCTGGTGCGGGTAACGACCGCGCGCGACCAGCTCCTGCACCGTGATGTCTCCCGGCGTGGTGGCGTTTTGCGCCAGCAGGCCAATGCGCCGCGCCACCTCTTTGCTGGCAAAACGCTGGATCTGTTCGCCATCCAGATAGACATGCCCCTGCGCGGGCGTCATCAGGCGGCTTAAGGTGCGTAATAGCGTCGATTTGCCGCAGCCGTTGGGGCCAATAATGGCGGTGAAATGGCCGTCGGGAATGGCGACGCTCAACTGCTCGGCGACAATCTTTGTGCCGTAACCCAGGTTAACGCTTCGCCGCGCAAACGGGTTTGTGTGTTGATCATTTTTGCGGGACTCCTGAATTAACAAGGCGATAAGGTAAATACCGCCGAGGCTGACGGTCACGACGCCCACCGGCAACTGATACGGCGTAAAGCCTTGCTGAGCGAGCATGTCCGCCGGGGAGCAATACCAGTGCGCCGCACAGCGCAGACTGGACCAATCCCCAGCGGGCAGTGGCGCTCAGGCGGCGAGCGATGTGCGGCGCCACCAGCGCGATAAACGAAATCGGCCCCGCCAGCGCGGTGGCGGCGGCGGTGAGCGCCACGGCGACCAGCATCAGCATCAGCCGGGAGCGTTCGACGCTGACGCCGAGTGCGCAGGCGCTGTCATCGCCCATCTCCAGTAAGCGCATACGCCGGGCGAGCAGGGCGGCAAAAATAAACATCAGCGCAATCAGCGGCGCGGAAGGCAGGGTCTTAGCCCAGTCAGCCCGTTCAGCGAACCGGCATTCCACAGCCCGGCGGAGAGTGCCGTTTCCAGCGAGGCATGCAACAGCAGCCGGGTGTTAACGCCATCAGCATCGCGCGCACGCCGATGCCGACAATGATCAAACGGAAGGTTTCCAATCCCGTTGCGCCAGCAGCCAGACCACCAGCGATGTCACTATGCCGCCCGCCATCGCCGCCGGGCAATGGCGGTCATGTGCTGACCAAACAGCACCATCGCCACCAGCACGCCGCTCCGGTGCGCCGGTATTAAATCCCATTACATCCGGACTGCCTAAGGGGTTGCGCAACAGGGACTGGAAAATCGCCCCGCTGACGCCAAGAGCCGCGCCCACCAGCAGCGCCATCAACACGCGGGGTAAACGCCATTCCGTCACCACCAGTTGCATGGCGCGGGGCGCATCGCCGGTCAGCGCATCAATAACCTGCGAGAACGCCGGTAACGGTGCCGCTGCGCAGGCTCCACGGCCAGCAGCAGTGCGGCGAGCGCCATCAGCAGGCAACTGGCGACCGGTGGCGACGGGAAGGAGCCATCATAAGCCGCCTCACGCGCGCGCGGCACCAGCACAATCAACACCGGCGCACCGATAAAGGCGCTGACCACGGAGACGCGTAATTCACCCGGCACAATCACCCGGCCAATAATATCGGCGAACAGCAACAACGCAGGGGTAGCGATCAGCGTGGCCGACAGCGACCAGCGATGATCGGCACCCACCAGCCAGCGCACCATGTGCGGCATCATCAGGCCGATAAAGGCAATTGGGCCCACCAGCGCTGTAGCGCTACCGCACAGGACGGTAATGATCAGCAGACCGAGCAACTGTGTGCGCGCCACTTTGCTGCCCAGCGCGGTGGCCGTATCGCTGCCGAGGCTCAGGCTATTGAGCGATCGGCTCAGCATCAGCGCGGCTATTGCTGCCATCAATACCGGCAGCGCGACAGTTTTCAGGGTATGCAGGGTGCGAATATCCAGCGAGCCTGCCTGCCAGAAACGCAGTTGATCGTAGACATCGGCATTCAGCAGCGAGATGCCGCTGGACAATCCTTCCAGCACGGCGGCCAGCGCAACGCCCGCCAGCGTGAGGCGCACCGGGCTAAGCTGCCGCCGCCCGGTAAACGCCACCAGCAGCGATGCTGCCAGCGCGCCGCAAAACGCCAGCAGCAGTTGTTCCGTGGGGAGGTGATGCCGATCAGCGCCGCGCCGAGCACAATGGCGAAACTGGCTCCCGCATTAACGCCCAACAGGCCGGGGTCGGCCAGTGGGTTGCGGGTCAGCGTTTGCATCAACGCCCCGGCCAGTCCGAGCGCGCCGCCCGCGAGCAGTCCCGCCAGCGTGCGCGGCAGGCGAGCGTCTTTGATGATGATGCAGTCCGCGCTCTGGCAGACGCCGGTGAGGGCATCCATCACCACGGCGGCGGGCAGGGTTTTGGCGCCAATAAACAGGCTGAGTGCAACGGCGGCTAACAGCAATATCAATAACCCGGCAAGGGCGACGGGGCGCGCCGGGAAAGCAGAAAACGACATAAAACGTCCCAAACTTGATAATGATAGTAATTATCGTTATCGATCTTGTTTTGATATGTTAACATGCATAGCCTGCGAATGGACACAAAAAGTGCGTATTTAAGGCGTTGTAATGAAGCAACAATCCGGCTGTTGAACCTGAGCCTGCTGCAGACGCATCCGGCTTTCCGCGCGGTATTTCTGGCGCGTTTTATCTCGATTTTATCGCTCGGGCTGCTGGGCGTGGCGGTGCCGGTGCAAATCCAGTGCCATGACCCACTCCAGCTGGCAGGTGGGTCTGGCGGTGACGCTGACCGGCGGCGCGATGTTTGTTGGCCTGATGCTCGGCGGTGTGCTGGCGGATCGCTACGAACGTAAGAGACTGATTTTACTGGCGCGTTCTACCTGTGGTGTGGGTTTCATTGGCCTGTGCCTGAATGCGCTCTTGCCGGAACCGTCGCTGGCGGCCATTTATCTGCTCGGCTTGTGGGATGGTTTTTCGGCGCGCTGGGTGTCACGGCGCTGCTGGCGGCGACGCCTGCGCTGGTCGGGCGGGAAAACCTGATGCAGGCGGGCGCGATCACCATGCTGACGGTTCGCCTCGGCTCGGTGATTTCGCCCATGTGCGGCGGTTTGCTGGCCTCCGGCGGGGTGGTGTGGAACTACGGTCTGGCAGCGGCAGGCACGTTTATTACCTTGCTGCCGTTGCTCAGTTTGCCTGCGCTGCCGCCACCTCCCCAGCCGCGCGAGCATCCGTTGAAATCGCTGCTGACGGCGCTGCAATTTTACTGCGTAATCCGCTGATCGGCGGTATTGCGCTGCTTGGCGGGTTGCTGACGATGGCAAGCGCGGTGCGCGTGCTGTACCCGGCGCTGGCCATTGGCTGGAACATGTCGGCGGCGGAGATCGGGTTGCTGTATGCCGCACTGCCGCTGGGGGCGGCTATCGGTGCATTGACCAGCGGTAAGCTGGCGCACAGCGAGCGTCCGGGGTGATTATGCTGATCACCACCGTCGGGGCGTTTATCGCCATTGGCTTATTCAGCCTGATGCCTTTCTGGGCGCTGGGCGTGGTGTTTCTGGCGCTGTGCGGCTGGCTGACGGTGAGTTCGCTGTTGCAGTACACGCTGCTACAAACCCAGACCCCGAGCGATGCTCGGGCGCATAAATGGTTTGTGGACGGCGCAAAACGTCACTGGCGATGCCATTGGCGCGGCGTTGTTGGGGGGCGATGGGGTCGATGATGACGCCGGTCTCTTCCGCCAGTCTCAGTGGGCTGGTGCTGGCGGTCGTTGGTCTGGCGTTGGTGGGCGGGCTCAGCGAGCTGCGTCGTTTTCGTCAGACGCAGCCCGCGGCGTAATCACTGCCAGCCCAACGGAATTAGCCAAACAGTGCCGACAGACGCTGCAACACGCGGGTGGCGCTGTAATAGTCGAGGCGGAACGTCTCTGCGCCCGGTGGCGTAAACGCGTTTGTGTTGCACGGCAGGCAGATGCGCCAGCAGCGGGTTTGCGCTCAGGGCGTCGGCATCCTGTTGATCGCTGGCGAACAGGAACAGTGATTCACCGTTCAGCCCGGCGGCCGGGTTTTCGCCGCCCAGTTGCACGATATCGTGGCGTTTGCCCCGGCTCTGGCTGGTTTGCAGCCCGGCGGGCAGGTCAGCAAGGGTAAAGCCGAGCTGCTGCATCAGCTTGCCCTGCGCGGACTCGCGGGTCCACAGGTTTGCGCCGTGCGCCGCCGGGGTATAGACCAGCGCGCTGACCGGCTGTGGCGGCAGGGTGATATGTGCTTTACGTCCGCCAGTTGCTGATTGAACTCTGCGATGCGCGCCGCCGCCTGTTTTTCCGGCCGGTGATTTGACCAAGTTGCGTCAGAAGCGCTTGCCAGCTTTTGTCGTCGTAGTTGATGACCAGCGTCGGCGCGATAGCGGAAAGTTGATCGTACAACGCCAGTGCGGAGTCGCCGCCGGTGGCGCTTATCAGGATCAGGTCCGGCATTTGCGCGGCGACGGCTTCGGCATTCGGTTCGCCGATGTAAATCCGTGCGACTTTACGCTGTTTCGCCACGTCGCCCCACTGGCGTAAAAAAGCCCTGATCGTCGGCAAAACGGTTTTTCGGCGTGGTCGCACCGCTGGCAATGACCGGAGCATCTATTGCCAGCAATGAACCGGTGAGGGTCACGCTGGTGGAAACAATGCGCAGTGGCTTGCTGTCGAGCTGGTGTGCGCCGTGGCTGTCGCTCTGGCGGGGCCAGTCGGCAGCCAGAGCTGAGGATAGTCCTAAAACAAAAATGCCCAGAAACACAATGGGCTTACGGCACCAAAAGGAAATCTCACGAGTCGCGTCCTGTTTTTGTTGAGGTTAATGCTTCTCATTTTCAATGTTGAGCGAGGCGGATGCAAGAGGCAGTCGTGCGGGGGATATTCTGCTGTTGACAGAGCGGGTCATAACTTTTATCTTACTGCGCAATAATACAAATGATAATCATTCTTAGTTCACTTATCATTGTTGGAGGATGATATGGATACGTCCCTCGGCTGAGGAAATCCAGCAGTCTGTGCAGACGCTGGCCGCGGATCAGTTTTTCTTTATGTCGCCGTACCGCAGTTTTACCACGTCCGGCTGCTTTGCCCGTTTCTCTGAGCCGCCGCAGGCGATCGGGAGGGCGCTTTCCAGCAAAACTGGCGCAGGCTTTTGCCAGTGCGAAAGCGAAGGGTATCGCCAGACCGGTGATGGTCGGTGCAATCCCCTTTGATACCACGCAGCCTTCCGCATTGTTTATTCCGCAATCCCCGGCAGACCTTCTCCCGCCCGGCGAAACAGCGATCGGCCCGCTATTTCAACGCCGGCGAAATGCCGAACGTGAAAACGCAGACATTTATCCCGGAGCAAGACCACTTTATGCAGATGGTTGAGCGCGGTGCAGCGAAAAACTGCCACGCCGGAAGTGGATAAAGTGGTGCTCTCCCGTTTGATTGATATTGCGACGGACAACAACATCGACAGCGGCGTGCTGCTGGAGCGTCTGATTGCCCAGAACCCGGCCAGCTTCAATTTCCATGTCCCGTTGCCGGATGGCGGCGCGTTGCTGGGCGCCAGCCCGGAACTGCTGCTGCGCAAAGAGGAAAACCGCTTCAGTTCACTGCCGCTGGCAGGCTCTGCACGCCGCCAGCCAGACGACATGCTCGATCGCGAAGCGGGGCAATAAGCTGCTGGCCTCGGAAAAGATCGCCACGAACATGAACTGGTGACTCAGGCGATGAAAGCGGTGCTCAAACCGCGCAGTCGTTCGCTGACGCTGCCCGACTCCCCCGCAACTGGTGACCACGCCAACGTTATGGCACCGGCAACGCCGATTGACGGTGTTGCACACGACGATGAAAACGCCTTAAGCCTCGCTTGTTTATTGCACCCGACGCCCGCGCTGAGCGGTTTCCCGCACCGGTGGCGAAGAAACTGATCGCCGAACTGGAACCGTTCAACCGCGAACTGTTTGGCGGCATTGTCGGCTGGTGCGACGCCGAAGGAAACGGCGAGTGGGTGGTGACTATCCGTTGCGCCCGTATTCACCGTAACACCGTTCGGCTGTTTGCCGGCGCGGGATTGTTCCCGCCTCTTCTCCGCTGTCGGAGTGGCGTGAAACCGGCGTGAAACTGACCACCATGCTGAATGCTTTTGGTTTGCATTGAGGAGCTGAGATGACCCTTCCTTTTAACCGTTGGCCGGATGAGTTTGCCCGCCGTTACCGCGAAAAGGTTACTGGCAGGACTTGCCGTTGACCGACATTCTCACCCGTCACGCGCACAGTGATACCACGGCGGTGATCGACGGCGACCGTACGTACAGCTACCGCCGGGTGAATCAGCTCTCGGATAACTTTGGCCTGCTCGCTGCAGACGCTGGGCATCAAACGCGGGGGAAACTGCGCTGGTGCAACTGGGTAATGTGGCGGAGTTTTACATCACCTTTTTGCGTTGCTGAAAATCGGCGTCGCGCCGGTGAATGCCCTGTTCAGCCACCAGCGCAACGAACTGAACGCTTACGCCACACAGCTTAAGCCGGTATTACTGATTGCCGATCGTGACCATACGCTGTTTGCCAGTGATGGCTTTGTCACCACCTTTGTGGCAGAACACGACACGCTGCGCGCCGTGTTGCTGCGCGGCGATAAGGGGAACACGCGCTGGACGCGGCGATTGCCCGCCCGGCGGAGAACTTTATTACCACGCCGACGCCCGCCGATGAAGTGGCATTCTTCCAGCTTTCTGGCGGTAGCACCGGCACGCCGAAGCTGATCCCCCGTACACATAACGATTACAGCATTGTGCGCAGCAACGAGGTGTGCGGGTTTACCGCTGACACCCGCTATTTGTGCGCATTGCCTGCGGCGCATAACTACCCGATGAGCTCGCACGGCGCGCTGGGTGTGTTCACGGCGCACGGCTGCGTGGTGCTGGCCGCCGATCCGAGCGCGACGCTGTGCTTCCCGCTGATTGAAAAACACCGCATTAACGTGACTGCGCTGGTGCCGCCCGCGGTCAGCCTGTGGCTACAGGCGATTCAGGAGTGGGGCAGCAATGCCCAACTGGCGTCGTTACAACTGTTGCAGGTGGGCGGCGCACGGCTGTCGACCACGCTGGCTGCGCGGATCCCCGGCGGAGATTGGCTGCCAGTTGCAGCAAGTGTTCGGTATGGCGGAAGGGCTGGTGAACTACACCCGGCTGGACGATCCGCTGGAGCGTATTACCCACACCAGGGGCCGCCCGATGTGCCCGGACGACGAAGTCTGGGTGGCGGATGAAAACAGTAACCCGCTGCCCGCAGGGCAGGTAGAACGGCCTGATGACGCGCGGGCCGTACACCTTCCGCGGCTACTTTAACAGCCCGGAACACAATGCCAGCGCCTTTGATGAAAATGGCTTTTACAGCTCCGGCGATCTGATTGCCATTGATGAGCAGGGCTATATCACCGTGCAGGGGCGTGAAAAGATCAGATCAACCGCGGCGGCGAGAAGATTGCTGCCGAGGAGATCGAAAACCTGTTGCTGCGCCATGAGGCCGTGATCCACGCGGCACTGGTCAGCATGGAAGACAACCTGCTCGGCGAAAAGAGCTGTGCACGGCTGGTGACGAAAACGCCGTTGCGCGCGGTGGCGGTTCGTCGGTTCCTGCGTGAGCAAGGGGTAGCGGAATTCAAACTGCCGGATCGCGTGGAGTGCCTTGAGGCGCTGCCGCTGACGCCAGTCGGTAAGGTGGATAAAAACAATTACGCCAGTGGTTAGCACAGCGTACACCGGCGTAAAGGAGAGAAGATGGCGATTCCAAAATTACAGGGCTACGCACTGCCAGCGACAACCGATATCCCGGAAAACAAAAGTCAGCTGGGCGTTTGAACCTGAACGCGCCGCGCTGCTGATCCACGATATGCAGGAGTATTTTGTTAACTTCTGGGGCGATAACTGCCCGATGATGCAGCAAGTGGTGGCGAACATCGCCGCCCTGCGTCGCTACTGCAAACAGCACCATATTCCGGTCTATTACACAGCGCAGCCGAAAGAGCAGAGTGATGAAGATCGCGCGCTGCTGAATGACATGTGGGGGCCGGGACTGACCCGCTCGCCGGAGCAACAGCGAATCGT
Source organism: Enterobacter sp. EA-1 (assembly GCA_002886105.1). Lineage (GTDB taxonomy): Bacteria > Pseudomonadota > Gammaproteobacteria > Enterobacterales > Enterobacteriaceae. Next base: position 3,697,496 of record CP025776.1, on the reverse strand, counting down.
GGCGGAACTGACGCCCGATGATGCTGATACCGTACTGGTCAAATGGCGCTACAGCGCGTTTCACCGCTCGCCGCTGGAGCAGGCGCTGAAAGAGACCGGCCGCAACCAGTTGCTCATCACCGGCGTCTATTCGCACATTGGCTGTATGACCACCGCCACCGATGCGTTTATGCGTGATATCAAACCGTTTATGGTTGCCGATGCGCTGGCGGACTTCAGCCGCGAGGATCACCTGATGTCGCTCAAGTATGTGGCCGGGCGTTCCGGGCGCGTAGTGATGACCAGGGATCTGTTACCCGTTCCGGGAAGCAAAGCCGCACTGCGGGCGCTGATCCTGCCGCTGCTGGATGAGTCCGACGAGCCGCTGGATGATGAAAACCTCATCGACTACGGTCTTGATTCCGTACGCATGATGGCGCTGGCGGCCCGCTGGCGCAAAGTGCACGGCGATATCGACTTTGTGATGCTGGCGAAGAACCCGACGATTGATGCACGGTGGACGTTGCTCTCCCGCGAGGTGAAATAATGGCCCACTGGATTTTACCGGTAAAACCGTGTGGGTGACCGGCGCCGGGAAGGGGATTGGTTACGCTACTGCGCTGGCGTTTGTGGAGGCTGGCGCGCAGGTGACCGGCTTTGATCTGGCGTTTGCCGGTCGCGACTATCCTTTCTCCTGCGAGGTGGTGGATATCGCCAATGCGCAACAGGTGGACGCCGTCTGTCAACGTCTGCTGGCGCAACGTGAACGCTTGGATGTGCTGGTCAATGCCGCCGGGATTTTTGCACATGGGGGCGACGGATGAACTCTCCAGCGACGCCCGGCAGCAGACTTTCGCCGTTAACGTTGGCGGCGCGTTCAATCTGTTTCGCCAGACGATGGCGCAGTTCCGCCGTCAGCAGGGCGGGGCCATTGTCACTGTCGCTTCCGATGCGGCGCATACACCGCGCATCGGCATGAGCGCCTATGGCGCGTCGAAAGCTTCCGCGCTGAAAAGCCCGGCGCTGAGCGTCGGGCTGGAACTGGCGGCAAGCCATGTGCGCTGCAACGTTGTCTCGCCGGGCTCGACGGACACGGACATGCAACGCACGCTGTGGGTCAGTGATGACGCTGAACAGCAGCGCATTCGCGGCTTTGGCGAGCAGTTCAAACTGGGCATTCCGCTGGGCAAAATTGCCCGTCCACAGGAAGTGGCGAACACCATCCTGTTCCTTGCTTCCGATCTGGCCAGCCATATCACCCTGCAGGATATTGTGGTGGATGGCGGTTCAACGCTGGGGGCGTAAATGATCTGGAAACGCCATTTAACGCTTGAGGAGCTGAACGGCACCAGTGATAACACGCTGGTGGCGCACCTCGGCATTGTCTACACCCGCCTTGGCGATGATCTGCTGGAAGCGGAAATGCCGGTGGATACCCGCACGCATCAGCCGTTTGGTTTACTGCATGGCGGCGCGTCGGCAGCGCTAGCGGAAACGCTGGGGTCGATGGCCGGTTATCTGATGACCCGTGACGGTCAGTGCGTGGTGGGCACGGAGTTAAACGCATCGCATCATCGCCCGGTCTCGCAAGGCAAAGTGCGCGGCGTTTGCCAGCCTCTGCACCTTGGCCGTCAGTGTCAAAGCTGGGAGATTGTGGTGTTTGATGAGCAGGGACGTCGCTGCTGTACCTGTCGGCTGAGTACGGCCGTCCTCGGTTAACGTTTTCCCCCTCTCTGCGTCCGGAGAGGGATCTTCTCCCCCATAAGTGATCCTCGGTAACACAATGAGGTAAATGCCTGCTGTCAGGACGAATTTTCCTTGTTTCAAAGTTGTTAAAACCTGCGAGTTGATATAGAAACAAAATGTAACATCTCTTTATCTCTCAACGGATAACCACTATGAACAACTCAGGGAAATACCTTATTTGGGGCGTGCTCTCCCTTGTTGGAGCGTTTGCTCTTGGTTATATCGCACTGAATCGCGGCGAACAGATCAATGCACTGTGGATTGTGGTGGCTGCGGTCTGTATCTACCTTATCGCTTACCGTTTTTATGGTCTTTATATCGCCAAAAATGTGCTGCAGGTTGATCCGACGCGCATGACACCGGCGGTGCGGCACAATGATGGTCTCGACTATGTGCCGACAGACAAAAAAGTGCTGTTTGGTCACCACTTTGCGGCGATTGCCGGGGCAGGCCCGTTGGTGGGGCCGGTGCTGGCGGCGCAAATGGGCTATCTGCCGGGATGATCTGGATCCGGCAGGCGTGGTGCTGGCCGGTGCAGTGCAGGACTTTATGGTGCTGTTTGTCTCCACCCGCCGCGACGGACGTTCGCTTGGCGAACTGGTGAAAGCGGAGATGGGCGCGACCGTTGGGGTGATTGCGCTGGTGGCGACCTTTATGATCATGGTGATCATCCTTGCGGTGCTGGCGATGATTGTGGTGAAAGCGCTGACCCACAGCCCGTGGGGAACCTACACCGTGGCCTTTACCATCCCGCTGGCAATTTTTATGGGCATCTATATTCGCTATCTGCGTCCGGGACGCATTGGCGAGGTGTCGGTGATTGGTCTGGTGCTGCTGGTGTTCGCCATTATTTCCGGCGGTTGGGTGGCGGCAAACCCGGCGCTGGCACCCTATTTTGATTTTACCGGCGTACAGTTAACGTGGATGCTGGTGGGTTACGGTTTTGTGGCCTCCGTACTGCCGGTCTGGCTGCTGCTCGCACCGCGCGACTATCTCTCTACCTTCCTGAAAATCGGCACCATTATCGGGCTGGCGATCGGCATTCTGATTATGCGCCCGACGCTGACCATGCCTGCGCTGACGAAGTTTGTGGATGGCACCGGTCCGGTGTGGAGCGGGAGCCTGTTCCCGTTCCTGTTTATCACCATTGCCTGTGGCGCGGTGTCTGGCTTCCATGCGTTGATCTCCTCCGGCACCACACCGAAAATGCTCGCCAGCGAAGGGCAGGCGTGCTTTATCGGCTACGGCGGTATGCTGATGGAGTCGTTCGTGGCGATCATGGCGCTGGTTTCAGCCTGTATTATCGATCCGGGCGTTTACTTCGCGATGAACAGCCCCATGGCCGTGCTGGCACCGGCAGGAACCACCGATGTGGTGGCGTCTGCCGCGCAGGTGGTGAGCGGCTGGGGCTTTAGCATCACGCCGGATACTCTGCGGCAGATCGCAGAAGAAGTGGGCGAACAGTCGATTATCTCCCGCGCAGGCGGCGCGCCTACGCTGGCGGTCGGCATGGCCTATATTCTGCACGGTGCGCTTGGCGGTTTAATGGGCGTCTCGTTCTGGTATCACTTCGCGATTCTGTTTGAGGCGCTGTTTATCCTGACGGCGGTGGATGCCGGGACGCGGCGCGCTTTATGTTGCAGGATCTGTTGGGGGTGATTTCCCCCGAACCTGAAACGCACCGAGTCGCTGCCCGCTAACCTGCTGGCGACAGGGTTGTGCGTGCTGGCGTGGGGTTACTTCCTGCATCAGGGCGTGGTGGATCCCCTTGGCGGCATTAACACGTTGTGGCCGCTGTTCGGCATTGCCAACCAGATGCTGGCCGGTATGGCGCTGATGCTGTGCGCCGTGGTGCTGTTTAAGATGAAACGCCAGCGTTATGCGTGGGTTGCACTGCTGCCGACCGCGGCTGCTGGTCTGTACGCTCACTGCTGGCTGGCAAAAGCCTTCAGCCCGGACAATAAAGTTGGCTTCCTCGCCATTGCCAATAAGTTCCGGGGCGATGATCGACAGCGGGACGATCCCGGCGCAGTATACCCAGTCACAACTGGCGCAACTGGTGTTTAATAACCGTCTCGATGCCGGTCTGACCATCTTCTTTATGGTCGTGGTGGTGGTGCTGGCGTTCTACTCGCTGAAAACCGCGCTGGCGGCGCTGAAAGTGGATCACCCGACGGCGAAAGAGACGCCGTATGAGGCGATGCCGGAAGATGTTGGTCAGATTGTGGGTCACGCGAAAGGCGTTCATTAATCATGTTTCCCCCTCTCTTGTGGAGAGGGTGGATGAGGGATAACATGTTCGACACGCTCTCTAAAGCCGGTAAGTACTTAGGCCGGGGCGGCGAAAATGATGATTGGTGTTCCGGATTATGACAACTACGTTGAGCATATGCGCGTGACACACCCGGATCAGACGCCAATGACCTACGAGGAGTTTTTCCGCGAGCGCCGAGGATGCGCGCTACGGTGGCAAAAGGCGGCGCGCGCTGCTGTTGATCCCCCGGTTTTCGATCAGGCGGCGCTCTGCGCCGCCTTTTCTCTTGCGCGTCACTCAGGCGTTTGTGCCGCCGTCCACCACAATATCCGTACCGGTGATCTGTTTTGCCGCCGGGCTGGCAAGGAAAGCCACGGCTTCGGCGATATCCTGCGCCTCACCATAATGCCCCAGTGCCGTTAACCGACGCTGTTCTTCAGCGCCTTCGCCATCCGCCGGGTTCATATCGCTGTCGGTTGAGCCGGGTTTCACCATATTGACGGTGATGCCGCGCGGCCCGAGGTCGCGCGCCAGACCGCGCGTTAACGAGTTCAGCGCCGATTTGGTCATCGAGTAGATGGCGATGTCGGTGAACGGTACGCGATCGGACAGGCAACTGCCGATGTTGATAATGCGCCCGCCCCGGGGCAAATGCGCGATCGCCGCCTGAGTGGTATACACGACACCGCGGATGTTGACGTTGATCTGCGCGTCGATGTCCTCCTGCGACATCGTTTCCAGTTGCCCGGCGCGTGCAATACCGGCGTTATTGACCAGAATATCCAGTCCGCCTAACGCTTCTACCGCCTATGAAACGGCGGCGCGCGGCTTGTGGGTTGCCGCTGTCGGCCTGAATCGCCACGGCGTTACGCCCCAGCGCGCGGATCGATTCGGCAACAGCACGGGCTTTGTCTGCGGATTTTTCCCGGTGTAATGGCAACATCTGCGCCTGCCTGCGCCAGCGTGAGCGCAATGGCTTTACCCAGACCACGACTGGCGCCCGTGACCAGTGCGCGTTTACCTGCAAGTGAGTGTGACATGGTCGCTCCTAATTATGTATCGATTGATACATAATTAAAGTAAACGGGCTTTCACCTCGCCGTCAATAGTATTAATATACCGATCAGCACAAAATGTGAGGAGGCACTGTGAGCCGGGGAAGACCACGGGAATTTGACCGTACCGATGCGCTGGATAAAGCGATGAAACTCTTCTGGCAGAAGGGGTACACCGCCACGTCGATGAACGATCTCGGGCGATGGGCATTAAATCCCCGAGCCTGTATGCGGCGTTCGGCAGCAAAGAGGATCTCTATGATGAGGTTTTGCAGCACTACGAACAGACGGTTGCGCCGCTGATTTGGGGCGGGATGGACAGCGAACCGTCGCCGAAAACGGCTGTCGCGCAATGGCTGGCGCGTTCGGCGCAGACGTTAACCCGCAGCGGTATGCCGCACGGGTGTATGGTGACGCTGTCGGCGGTCGCCAGCGAAGGCAACGATCGCCTTGGCGCGCGGGTACAACAGTTACGCAACGGCGGCGTGGAACTGCTCAAAGCGCGATTAACGCAGGCGCAGGAGCAGGGCGATTTACCGGCTTCGACGGATATCGACGCGCTGACGCGGTTATACGTCAGCATCCAGCAGGGAATGTCGATTCAGGCGCGGGATGGGGCAAGCTGCGAAACGCTGCTCGGCGTCGCCAGAATGGCCATGGCGCTCTGGCCTGCATAATGGCCTGAATATTGTCTTGGCTTTCTAAGCGAATGCCTGCGCACGATTCTCGGGTAATAAGACAAAGGAGTGAAATAATATCACCAAGTATTATTTCACTCCTTTAATATTCATTTATTGTTAACGTTGGGTGCGATAAGGGTAAATACTGAGAGTAATGTCCATGGATATATCCTCTCCTAAAGTTAAATTATCGATGGATAATGAGAAAGCACTTTTCACATATTGCCTTTGCATTTGTCCCATAGGAATATAATCAAAAAAATTATTATTAACTTGAACTTAACCTAAATTATTTGGGTGGGACGTTTTTTCCTCATGGATGGTCGCGTGCGTTATCTGGTCTTATTTTTATTATTTGCGGCGACGGCCGCGCCTTTATCTCCGGCCGATCGTGACGCTGTGCGTCAGCAGCAGGAGCAGTTGCTGCTGCAGAATCAGCAACAGCGTGACGAACTGGAACGCAGCACCCGCTGCCGCGCGCAGGCCAGAGCGTGCCTGCCTCTCAGCCCGGCGGCCCCTGCCATTCACACCATCACCCTTTCCGGCGTCACCCTTATCAGCGCAAAGGCGCAGCAGAAACTGACTGCCCCCCGGCAGAACCGCTGCCTGAATATGGCGAAAATAACGGAACTCACCGCCGCCATTTCTGACTGGTATATCAGCCGGGGCTATATTACCAGCCGGGCCTTTCTCACGGAGCAGGATTTATCGCAGGGGAATTACGCATCGTGGTGCTGGAGGGGAAATTACGTTATATCCGCCTCGACGGCGACTCCCCGCGTATGCTGAAGATGGTTTTCCCGGGGCTGGAAGGAAAAGTCCTTAACCTGCGCGATATTGAGCAGGGCATGGAGCAGATTAACCGCCTGCGCAGTAATCCCGTGCAGATTGAAATAGTGCCGGACAGCGAACCCGGTTATTCCGGTGTCAATTTAACCGCCACGCCGGAATTTCCGTTAAGCGCCAGCGTCTCGCTGGATAACAGCGGGCAGAAAAGCACCGGTGAAAATCAGTTAAACGGCTCGCTTGGCGGAAATAACCTGCTGGGCGTGGCGGATAAATGGTTTGTCAGCGGCGGGCGCAGCAGTGATTTCGCCACCGGCTATGACGCGCAGAGTTTCCAGACCGGGGTCAGCGTCCCCTCGGGGCTACAGCCTGCTGGATTACAGCTACGCACGAACTACCGCACCACCCTCATCAATATGGGCTACCCGTGGATTTCCACCGGTGACACGAAGACCCACCGACTGAACCTTTCCCGCGTGGTGTTCCGCAACGGCGACATCAAAACCGCGCTCAGTGCCGGTATCACGCAGCGCTCATCGCGCAACTGGCTGAACGACGCGCCGCTGACCAGCAGCACCCGCAACCTCTCCAGCCTGCAGCTGGGCGTCAGCCACACGCAGAAAAATCCTCGGCGGGGTGGCGACCTTTAACCCGGCCTACAGCCACGGCACGCCGTGGTTCAACGCCGAAACAGACGAAGACAAAACCGGCGATGTGCCGCGCGCAGTTTCGCAAATGGAGCCTGAGCGCCAGTTTCCAGCGCCCGGTCACCCGCGACCTGCTGTGGCTGACCAGCCTGTACGGGCAGTGGTCGCCGGACCGGCTCTACGGCAGCGAGCGCCTGACGCTCGGTGGCGAAAGTTCGGTGCGCGGTTTTAAGGAGCAGTACATCTCCGGCGACAACGGCGGTTACTGGCGCAACGAACTGAATTACGCCCTCTTCACCCTGCCGGTACTCGGGGCAAATCAGCGCCACCGTGGCGCTGGACGGCGGCTGGCTGGAAAAGACCGCCTCGACCGCTATGCCAGCGGCACCGTGTGGGGGGCGTCGGCGGGCCTCGGCAGCGCCGGGCGCTGGTTCGCCAGCCAGCTTTCTGCCGGCACGCCGCTGCACTATCCCGACTGGCTCGGACCGGACCACATCAGCGTTAACTGGCGCGTGGCTGTCACTTTTAAAGGATGAAAAGATGCATACCGATAAACCGGTTCGTTTCTCCCAGCGCGCACTGAGCTGGCTGATAATCAGCCTGCTGGTCTGGCAGCCGGTGGCCCCGTCCTTTGCCGCCGCCATCACGCCGGACGGCCCGGCGACCATGGATAAAGCCGCCAACGGTGTGCCGGTGGTGAACATTGCCACGCCGAACGGCGCGGGTATCTCGCACAACCGGTTTAACGAGTACAACGTCGGCCCGGAGGGGCTCATCCTCAATAATGCCACCGGGCAGCTGACGCAGACGCAGCTTGGCGGGCTTATCCAGAACAACCCGAACCTGCGCGCCGGGCAGGAAGCCAGAGGCATCATCAACGAAGTGACCGGCGGCAGCCGTTCACATGCAGGGCTACACCGAGGTGGGCGGTAAAGCGGCGAACGTGATGGTCGCCAACCCGTACGGCATCACCTGTAACGGCTGCGGGTTTATCAACACGCCGAATGCCACCCTGACCACCGGTAAGCCGCAGTTTGACGCGGCGGGCAACCTCTCGGCGCTGGAGGTGACGAAGGGCACCCTCACCGTGGAAGGGAAGGGGGCTGGATGCCGGCAGCAGCGACGCACTGTCGCTGATTGCCCGCGCCACCGAAGTGAACGCCGCCATCCATGCGAAGGATTTGACCGTCACCAGCGGGGCGAACCGGGTGGATGCGGGCGGGAAAGCGACGGCGATTGCCGGAGAAGGGGGCGGCGCCCGTGGTGGCGGTCGACACCGGTGCGCTGGGCGGGATGTACGCCAACCGTATTCATCTGGTCCTCGACGGAAAAGGGGTGGGGGTCAACCTCGGCAACCTGACGGCGCGCCGAGGGCGACATCACGCTGGATGCGAACGGCAGAATGAGCGTGAAAAACAGCCTCGCCAATGGCAACACCACGGCAACCGGGAGGGAGGTTGCGCTTTCCGGAGACCATCAGGCGAGCGGTAACCTGACTGTCACCGGCAGGAACGGGTTGACGCTGGATAATGCCCGTATCGCGTCCGGAAGAACCCTTCAACTGACGACGGACGGGAAACTGGCGCAGCAAGGGGGTTCGCTTACCGCAACGTCCGATACTCTGCTTACCGCCGGAAACCTCGCCCAGAGCGCTGATGCTCAGGCTGGTGCCGGTAGTAATTTTACCGTCACTGTAAGAGACAGCGCTGTTCTGTCCGGGAAGAACATTGCCGGGCAGGATGCAACGGTAAAAGCAAAAACGGTAGCGACCGGGACGGAGCTCAGTGCCACGGCATCTCTCTCTCGACGCAGAACAGACTGCCACGCTTGATGGCGTTCTGGTGGCCGGGCAGAACGTGTCGGTCACTGGCGGTGACCTGACACAACGCGGGGAGCCTGAGTGGCACGGATATTACCCTTAATGGTGGGGTTGTGACTCAGGAACGCGGGGCTGAAACCAGCGCCGGCGGCAGTGTTGCCCTGATTTCTACGGGCCATACTACCCTGAAAGGACGTACCGTAGCCGGTCAGTCTCTGGCGGTGACCTCCGCCACTCTGGACAACAGCGGAACCCCCGGCGGCTGGTGCGGATGCGACGCTGAAAACAGGTTCGCTGATCAGTAGCGGTACCGTTCAGGGCAGCCTGACGGTCCGTGCGACGGACCTCACCAGTACCGGTGACCTGAAGAGTGCCTCCTCGCTGGATATCGGTGCCCGAAATATCACTCTGGCGGGCGATACGGGCGCAAAAGGAAAAACCATCGTTTCAGCCTCCGGCTGGCTGGACAACAGCGGTGCACTGGTCAGTGATGATGTACTGACGCTTTCGGCCACACAAGTGGATAACAGCGGGACGCTCTCCGGGGCGAAAGGACTGATTGCCACCGCGACAACTGGACTGCCAGTGATAAATCGGTCACGTGCACAGTGGCGGCTCGACGCTGGATACCCGGGACACCGTGCTTGCCGGGGAAACCAGTGCAGGCGGAGCGGCTTCCGTTAGAGTTCACTCGGACCATCCACCTCGCAGCTTCAGGGTAACAGCATGGTGGTGGATGTCCGATCGGCACAGCTTGACGGTACGCAGGCGGCTACGGGCAGCCTGCGTCTGTCTGCCAGTGACACCCTGACCGGCGGTAAAGTTCGGCCGGGACATTTGACGCCGGTACCGCTGTTCTGACCAACACCGGTACACTGACGGCCTCCTCGCTCACGATCAGCCACCGATACTGGTGAACAGCGGACTGATACAGGGGCAGCAGACCCTGAATCTGACGACCCGTCTACTCGAAAACCGGGCGATGGGGACAGTCACCACCGAGTGGGAATCTGCAACTGGGCAGTACGGATGTCTCCAGTGCCGGAAAAATCATTGTGGGTTTGGCCTGCGCAACGGCAGGCTTGTTAACAGCGGGGATATCAGTGGTTCAGACATTTCGCTGTCGGAGGTGTCGCTGAATAACCTTCAGGACGGCCTGATATATACCGATGGCCTGCTGAGTCTTACCGGCAGTACGCCGGATAATGCCGGAGAAATTCAGGCCGATCGCACCGGTACTGAAAGGTGAGCATTTGTCCAACAGCGGGACGCTTCGCACCCCTGTCTTCCGCAGATATTCAGTTGAGCGATGCGCTCGTGAATCCGGGACGCCTGCTCGGGTACGGTTCGCTGGACGTGGCAGCTGGCGGGTTGCAGAACGGAGGCACGGTGGCAGCTGAAGACATGGCGCTGTCGCTTTCCTCGCTGGAAAATAACGGAGTGGTGAAGGGTAATCAGTCGCTGAGGCTGAATGTTCCCCGGCTGGTTAACGGCCGCGACGGGCAAATCCTCTCCGGCAGCGACCTCGCCCTCGCTTATCGGGTCGGAAAACCATGGTCTGCTGCAGGTGAACGGGCAACTGGCGCTGGATGGCGACACCTTTACAAACGCCGGATACCCGGTGGCAGACGGTCTGGATCTGCGTCTTTCCGGCAACCTGTATAACCAGACCGGCGGAGAATTGCTTCGCTGGTCATTCAGAGTGCCGGTCTGGATAACCGGGGCCTTATCCGGGTGAGGGCAGTGCGGATGTCCGCGCCACCGCGCTCAGTAACAGTGGCACGCTGGCGGCGGATGCGCTGGAAGCTGACGGCAGATGTCCTCGGGTATCAGCGGTCTTGTCCAGGGATGAACGCCCTGACACTGGCCGCCCGGCAAATTGATACCGGCGGGAGGCCCGCCTGTTGTCTGGCGGGGATGTTGCTATCCGGGGCGGATGACGCACTGACGTCTTCCGGCACGATTCAGGGACGTAATGTCACAGTCAGTGCAGCGGACTGGCTGCATAACGGTGTGCTGCTGGTCGCCTGTCCTCGGTTGTCGCCGGACTGCTGACGCAGAATGGCGAGCTGATGAGCAATGGCGACAGTGATATACGCAGCAGGACGCTCACCAACACCGGGCAGCTACTGAGCCGAGGGCGAGATGCGTCTTGGCGGAAATATGCTGACAAACAGCGGGGGTCATTCAGGGCGATACGCTTTCCACTTCACAGTCCGGGGATCACTAACAGCGGTACGTTGACGGGGCTGAATGGGCTCCACGCTCACTCCACGACAGCCTCGGTACTGGATAATACGGCATCCGGTAAAATACTGACGCAGGGATTGCTGACACTGAGCGGGAAAACGCTCAGCAACTACAGTGGTAACTGAGGGCGAGCGTATCCTGATTCATGGGCAGACGCTGAACCGGGGGGATGGGGCCATGGGGCATCGGACGCACTGGATCTGACGCTGACCGGTGATCTGACCACTGGCAGTGGCGCACAGATTTCCTCAAATGGTCGTGCAACCGTAAAGCACTGACCATTACCCATCAGGGGCAATGGCGGGCAAAGAATCTCCTGATTGAGAGTGATACCCTGAAGTAGCGGTGAAAGTAGTGGTTTGGAACAGCTGGACGTCCGAACCGGACAACTGACGCTGGATAACGGCGGGGCCCTGTTGTCAGGCAACACACTGACGGTGAAGACCGACACGCTAAGTAATAATGGGCGCATGATGGGGGGGGAGGTGGATCTCCGCGCCTCTGCACTGACAAATGGCGGACGCATTCAGGCTGATAATGGCCTGACGCTCGTCACCATCGGAAACACTACGAATGACGCCGCGGGGTGATCCAGAGCGGCAAAAACCTGTCTGTTAAAGCACCTGAATTCATCAATTACGGACTTCTCCAGGTGGCACGGATACCGGGCTGACCTTCTCCCGCCAGCTCAGTGGGAATGGCCGCATCCTTGCCGGGGGGAGCGATGACGCTTGATACACCTGAGCTGAATAATACTGGCTGGCTTCAGGCTATGTCGCTTGCGCTGAATGCGGCCGCGTTCACCAACACCGGACAGGTGGTAGTGGACGGGGGCGACAGCGGTGACACCCTGAATAACAGCGGTACGCTGCAGGCAGGTTCGCTGACCCTGAAACATAAACAGCAGACGCACAGCGGAACCGTGCTGGGCCGTCAGTCAGCGTCGGTAGATGCTGAGCGTGTTGACCTGACTGCGAACGGAAAATTGTACAGCGGCGGCGGGCTGTCACTGGTTGCCAGTTCGCTGGCGCAGGCCGGACAAATTATTGCCAGCGGAGATTTGACTCTGCAACTGGTGAATGCCTTTACCGCCACGAATACCGGCGGCCGGTGGGGTGCTGTCAGTTGACAGCCAAAATGCCATTACCACCAGTGGCACCCTGCAGGGCGAACGCATCAACCTGACGGCAGGCGGAGCATTCATCAATAACGGCTCGTTGAATATAGGGAACGGGGGCGGTCTGATCAGCGCCGCCAGCCCTCGGGTTCTGAACGCGGCAGGAAAACTTCAGGCCGGTGGTGATGTGATCCTGACCAGCCGGGGAAATGCCACGAATGACGGATTTACAGGAACTTCTGGCGGATTGACGATAAACGTCGCCGGAACGCTGGTGAACACTGCCCTGCTGTATGCCGGTACAAACATGGATTTGTTTGCCGGTATTCTGCATAACCTGCAGGGGGATATCCCCGGCCGGTAACCGTCTGCGTATCCAGAAAAACGCGGACGGCCAGCGTAACAGCGAGGTGCTGAACCAGTCCGGTACCATTGAGACGCTTCAGGGCGACCTGAACATTAATACCGGCTCCGTAACACCCGGTCCGGGATGAAGACCGGGGAAGCCGTCACTGAAAATCTGATGAGCAAATACCGGCTGACGCCAACGAAAGCAGATATTCCGGTAGGCTGGGAGGATCCGGGTCTCCTTCGATGTGATCCCCCTGCCCGACGAGCCTCGGGGATGACCCGTGTAACCCGAACTATTCATCAGGGCCGTTTGGCGGGGGCACCATTCAGGTGCCGAAACCGAAGTCAGGCTATAAAACACTGGAATTTGCCGTCGCGAAATCCTCCCTTGCCGTGACGGCAGAGGGCGGCGCCGGGCTTATCAACGCGGGTGGCAATGCCACCGTTCATGCCGACACGCTGGATAATGAAGCCAGCAATATTCTTGCCTCCGGCAGCATGACGCTGAGCGGCAACACGTTGAATAACCGCTCCTCGGTTCCCGGAAACGGTCACCCGCTACGTCACCTATGATTTTGATGATGCCTACAATTCTGTGGAGCTGCGCTATAAGGCGCGCTCCGGTTACCGTGAAGAGGTGACGCAGGGGACGCCGTTCCGTTCAGTGCTGCAGGCGGGCAGCACACTGATGGCTTCATTTATGCAGCAGATTAACAACGGTGCGATGGATTCGAATACCGGTAAGGTCAGCAGTACCCTGCGCCAGCCTGTACTAAATCTGCCCGGGCGTGTGAGCACTGGTAACGGTCAGCAACTGCTTGCACCGGGCAGGGCAGAGCACCTCAGCGTGGGGAGTCCGGCGTGGAAGGATCAACTACAGTCGGCTCTGGTACAGATACAGGGCGGAACGACACCGGGTTCCTTGTCCGGTAACGCGCAACCCGCCGGAGATATTAGACCGGGACAGATCACAGCCAGCCAACAGGCCGGCGGTTGATACTGGCGCTTACCCCTGCCGTCCGGGGATAACGGTTTCTTCATTGTTTCAACGGATCCTCAGAGTCCGTATCTCATCACAATGAATCCGAACCTGAACGGGCTTGGGGGAACTGGATCCGCAACTCTTCGGCGATCTGTATAAAATGCTGGGAATCCAGCCGGAGGCACCTCCCCGTGAGACCCGCGCCCTCTTCACGGATGAACAGAAGTTCCTCGGGGGTCATCTTACTTGCTTGACCGCCCTCGGAACTGGCACCTGAAAAGGATTACCGCTTTCTCGGTGATGCCGCGTTTGATACGCGCTATGTGAGCAATGCCCTGCTGAACCAAATCGGCAACCGCTATATCAATGGTGTGGGCTCGGATCTTGAGCAGATGCAGTACCTGATGGATTCGGCTGCGCGTCAGCAGAAGGCGCTGGGTCTGGAATTTGGCGTATCGCTGACGGCTGACCAGATCGGACGTCTTACTGGCAGTATCCTTTGGTATGAAGGGATAGTGATAAACGGCCAGCGCGTACTGGTCCCCCGTCTGTATCTTGCGCCAGATGATGTGACGGTCAGAAACGGCAGCGTTATCGCCGGAAATAATGTCAGTCTGAGCACCGGCAACATTGCGAACAACGGCAGCTCCGTCAGCGCGGATAAAAATCTGTCGGTGACGGCTGCGGATACCATTAGTAACAGCGGTAACGCTGTGCTGGATGCCGGAGAACAGCTGGAGCTGCTGGCCGGCAATGACATCCTCAATGTGAGCTCGATAATAAGTGGTAAGGCCGTCGGACTGGAGACAATAAACGGCAGTATCAGCAACCTCACGCAGAGCGGGGAAGACCACTGGCGCGGCCAGAAAGATGTGCTTTCCGGACGGAAACCGACCGCCGGTGCTCTTATCCACTCTGATGAGAACCTGAGCCTGCGTGCCGGGAAAGATATCCTGATGAGCGGCAGTCAGCTGGAATCAGACGGGGATATGACGCTGTCTGCCGGCAGGAACATTGATATTGCCGCGCTGGAAACCCGTGCCCACAGTGAAGAGTTCGATGACCGTAAGAAGCTGACCACCCGGACTTCTGAAACTCGGATACCGTCAGACAGACGGGGAGTTCCCCTGACATCAGGCGGTGATATCATCATGTCTGCAGGGCAGGATCTGAACGTGGCCGCCTCATCGGTGGTCGCCACTGAGGACGTTGCGCTGGCGGCAGGCCGGGATATCAGTATCACCACTGCGACAGAAAGCGACCACAGTCATAAAGAGAAGAAGGTGACCGGTGGTGGCTTCCTCGGGAACAGCAACCAAAAAAACCATCACGGAATCGGGCAGCACCCGCGAAAAGGGCTCGCTGGTCAGCGGTGATAATGTCACGGTGATGGCCGTCCATGACCTCGGGATTTCGGGCTCGTCGGTGGTGGGTGACCGGGATGTTGCCCTGTCCGCAGCAAACAACGTCTCTGTTGAAGCGGCTACCAATACGGATATGTACTGGAAGCTGAAAGAGGAAAAACGCAGCGGAGCCTTCGGGGGCGGCGGACTCAGCGTGACGTTTGGCAAAAGCAGTAGCCGCCATGAGCTGAAAGAGAAAGGCACCACGCAAAGCCAGAGTGCCAGCACCATCGGGTCTGTAGGTCAGGATGTCAGGATCACAGCAGGCAACCAGTTGCACGTCAGCGGTTCGGATGTGATCGCGGGTCAGGATATCCGGCTGAAGGGTGACAGTGTGATCATTGATCCCGGTCGGGATGAGCGCACCCGGGATGAGACATACCGGTACAGCTCTGGCGGGCTGAGCATCGGTATTGGCGGGTCTGCGGTCGAAGCTGCAGTTAACGCGGCAGAGTCGGCAAAAGCGGCAGGCCGCTATGAAGACGACCGTCTGGCTGCTTTGAAAGGCACACAGTCAGTTCTGTCCGGTGTACAGGCAGGGCAGGCCGTGCAGCAGTCATCCTCCAGCGGCAACCCGGGTAATGCCATCGGGATCAGTATCTCGGTGGGTGGCCAGAGCGGAAAATCGGAATCTCACCAGTCATCCAGTGTGTCGTCTGGTTCAACGATCACCGCCGGTAATAACCGGACATTACAGCTACCGGTCAGGGTAAAAAGCCAGAGTAGCGGCGATATCATTGTGGCTGGCAGCCAGTTGAAGGCCGGAAACGATGTTCGCCTCGATGCAGACAAGGACATATTGCTGGTTGCCTCTTCGGACACTCAGCAGAACTCTGCCAGTAACAGCAGCCGGGGCGGTAATATTGGCGTCAGTATCGGACTGGGCCAGAACACCGGAATAAGTATCTACGGTAACGCAGATGCGTCGAATGGCAGGGAGAAAGGCAACGGTACGACGTGGCGCGAGACAACAGTTGATGCCGGTCATCACCTGAATCTCTCCAGCGGACGCGATACCACGCTTAGCGGTGCGCAGGCCAGCGGTGAGACCGTGACGGCCGGGGTGGGCCGTGACCTTACCATAACCAGCCTTCAGGACAGCGACCGCTACGACAGTCGTCAGGCCAGCGCGTCGGCAGGCGGCAGCTTTACACTGGGGAGCCGGTGGCGGCGGTTATGGCAGCGCAAGCCCTGGATAAAATCCACAGCAACTACAATTCCGTTAATGAACAGAGCGGTATTTTCGCCGGTCTGGGCGGATTTGATATCACGGCGGGTAACCATACGCAGCTTGATGGTGCGGTGATTGCCTCCACGGCACCTGCCGACAGAAACTCCCCCGGACACCGGTACGCTGGGCTGGAGGGATATTCATAATCAGGCTGACTACAAAACCAGCCATACCGGCGTGTCGGCGGGGATGAGCAGTAGTGGCGGTAGCCTCGGCTCACAACTGGCCGGTAATGCGCTTGCCAATATGGGGAACTCGCTGGTCGCGGGTGGTGGCAGCGAAGGCCATGCTGACGGCACCACGTCATCGGCCGTCAGTACGGGCAGTATCATTGTCCGCGCCCCGGACAAGCAACAGCAGGATGTAGCCGGACTCAGCCGCGATACGGAAAACGCAAATGGCAGTGTGGCACCGATATTTGACAAGGAGAAGGAGCAGCGGCGTCTACAGGAAGCACAGCTTATCAGTCAGATAACGGGGCAGATGGGCGATATCGTCCGTACCCAAGGTGATATGGCCGCTCTGGAAGAGGCCCGGAAGGATCCGAAAAATGCGGGGATGAGTGAAGACGCGCTGCGCCAGACGGATGCCTACCGCAACAAAATGAAGGAGTATGGAATTGGCAGTACGCCCCAGATGGTGGTTCAGGCCATCGGCGGTGTGCTGGGAGGACTGTCAGCGGATAACCTCGGGACAGGCTCTGGCAGGGGGACTAAACCCGCTGGTTGCCCGTCTTATCAAGGCGGAAACTGGCAATGACAGGGAAGCGAACCTGATGGCTCATGCTGTCTGGGGCGCTCTTGCCGCGAACAGCGGCAAAAATGCGGTGGCTGGTGCTGCGGGGCATTCAGCGGTGAAGTGGCAGCCCGTTACATCATCGATCACTATTACGGTGGGCGCACTGACAATCTGAGCGAGCAGGATCGCCAGCAAATCAGTATGCTGGCCACCATCGCCTCGGGAATTGCAGGCGGGCTTGCGGGTAACAGTACGGCGTCTGCAGGCACTGGCGCACAGGCGGGCAAGAACGCCGTTGAGAATAACTCGCTGGCCACAATTATTAAAGTGAGTGAAGAAGCGCTTGAAGCATGTGTGAAGAATGCCACCTGCCGTGGTGCAATGCATCAGATGGGTATTGCTGTCGGGTTAACCCGTGAACAGGTAGAAGAAGCAATGCGGGCCGGAGCCTCAAGAGATCCGGCCCGGATAGCAAAGCTGACACCCGAACAGATTGAATATCTTGATGAGCAGATCACCGGTGGTAAGGGAATGGCTCGTGAAATGTTTGGTTCGCAGACATGGGGTGATCGTTTAACGCTGCCGATAGCAGATAAAGATCCCACAGGTGGTAAGCTGGAAAACCCGGGTCACCAGGGGCGAACAGGATACAACACTTACCACACCAGATCAGCGTGACCAGAACGGCAGTACCCATACTGGTAACACTGAAGGAAAGTGAACTCCGGGGGATATATTTTTAACTTCGGTTCTGACCCATTTTCCATAAAAGATATCGTCTATCTTTCTGAAAAATCGAATAATAATATTGATAATGTTATTAATGAGACTTTGTCTGGAAAGAAAAACTTTACCAGCTCAACAACATTGACTACAGATGAAGCATTAGCCGCAGGATTAAAATTCTTGGGGGCCCGGGTTACAAAGAGATCGGTAAACCAGGTCAGGTGTTTATCATAGTGCTGATGGAACAAAAGAGTTTAGGATTGATTCTGCATCAATAGATGGAGCTCATGCGCCGTGCGTTCCACATGTTCATTTTGGAGTTAAAAACCCAGAAAACGGGAAGTACATTTCTAATAATCACGTCCCTTATAAAAATTGAGGTGTGTTCATGCTTCTGAATGAAGGTGTTGTGCATAGCGGTGAGTATGCAAGCTGGAAGATCCAAATTATTGATGATACTGCTGGTGAAACAGGAGGGTATTACCTGATTTTGCAGCATGGAGATACTGAAGGTTTTGATTATTGGTTTGAAAAAAGAGTATCTTGATAATCAACTCACTGATTTTGATATTAAATGGAATTGCTAGATAAGGGCCTTTAATATTCTGTTTTATAAGAGAAAAATGGGGGCGAAAAGTTAATCTCTCAACTGTCTGAGTCTCCGGCTATCAGTCTGCGCCTCCGCAGGTTTCTGAAGGGCGCAAGATATAGCGTTGATTATGCGTGGTTAGTCGTTCTGAACTGCGCATAATTGATCCCCTTCCCAATATCTATGCCAGCTTAAATCAGAGATCCGGAGCTTTTGACCTGCATAGGATTTCGCCCGGCGTCGCACCCCACGCCGGGCCTGAAATCAACGCGATAGGGTTTCCACTTTTTCAAACGCTGCACGTAGCGTGTCGGCGGTGAGTTCTACCGGCAGATAATGAATAGATTCAACCGGGCGCAGGGTGTGCGCAATCACCTTGTCCAGTTCGGCGCGGTGAGTGATGTCGACATCCAGCGCGGCCAGCGTGGTCGGCAGGTTGAAACGCTGATAAGCGTCAATCAGCTGCGCCAACACATCGTCCTCGGCCGAGCAGGGCGCTCTGCACCAGAATGCCGTAAGCCACTTTGGTGCCATGCAGGAATTTATCCGTTTGCGGTAACACGGTCAGCCCGTTGTGCACCGCATGTGCAGCCGCAACGCGGGTATAACGCTCGCCAAGGCCGCCAACCATACCGCCGCCAGCGATAATGGCATCCACCACATCACGAAACGCCTGCGTCACCTCGCCGTGCTGCTGATCGGCCAGTGCCTGTTCACTGCTCTCCAGTAACACGTCGCGAATGGCCAGCGCGCCGTTAATGCCCAGACGCACGGTTAACGGCAGATTTTCCGGTTGTGGCGCCAGCACTACCGCTTCGTACCATTTCGCCAGCGTATCGCCAATGCCCGCCAGTAAATATTCCGCCGGGGCATTAAGGATAATCTGCGGTTCCACCAGCACCAGAAAATTAGCGTCGTCGAAGATCTCGAATTGCAGCGCCTGCCCGGCATCGTTGTACCACACCGACAGCGGCGTCCAGGGCTGCGCAGGTCGCGGCAATGGTCGGGATCGCCACCACCGGCAAACCCAGACGGCGCGCCACCGCTTTGGCGGTATCCAGCAGTGCTCCACCGCCCACACCAATCACCACTGCACGGTCATCCCCCGCTTGCTCAACCAACTCGCCAACATCGTGCTCGCTACAGTGGCCTTTAAACAGAATATGCTTCGCACCGGCGCATTAAACCCTTCCGGCAGAAACGCTTTTGCGCCAGCAAAGGCGCGTTCGCCGTAGATCCACACCGCGCGGGAGAGCTGCTCCGCGCTGTAGAAATCGTGCAAACGCGCAAGGCTCCCGGCATGGGAATAGTAGTTAGCGGGGCCGGGTACGACGCGAATATCAGTGTTGCTCATGTGTTGTGTCCTTGTGCGTAATGGCTAACCCGATGTTATGTCTGGACATCCGGATGGCTAATATTATTTTGCTTTATCTTATGCCTTTTCTGTCGTTGCCAGTCAAGCAAGGCTGTGAAAAATTCGTTAAATCAATCTATTAATGGCAGGGATTTCCGCAGCATGAGCAGCAACCACCTCGAAATGCGCACCATAAGCCCTCGGCCTTTGGCGGCTTCCGGGCGCTGTCGCACGTGGATTTCACCTTACGGGGCGGTTCAGTGCATGCGTTAACCGGCGCCAACGGCGCGGGGAAGTCCACGCTGATGGCGGTACTGTGCGGAACACACGATCACTACGAAGGCGAAATCAGTATCAATAACCGGTGTAGTGAGCATTCGCACACCGCGTGACGCCAAAATGTTTGGCATTCACGGGTGCAGCAGGAAGTGGATGTCGCGCTGATCCCCGGTCTGAGCATCGCGGAAAACATCATGCTCGATAAGCTGGCCGAAGAGGGGCACCGTTACCGCTGGGGCGAGATTCGCCAGCAAGCGCGGGAAGCGCTGGCGCAGCTCGATGTGGCGTTGGATGTCAAACGCTCAATTGACACTTGCTCGCTGGCGGAAAAACAGCAAATCCTGCTGGCGCGCGCGCTCTCGCATCGCTGCCGTTTTTTAATTCTTGATGAACCGACCGCTCCCCTTGATAGCCGGGAAAGTGAGCGCTTATTCACCGTGGTGAAACGCCTGCAACAGCAGGGCATTGGCGTGGTGTTTATCTCGCACCGCATTCATGAACTGAAGGCCATTTGCGACACCTTAACCGTGCTGCGCGACGGCAAACTGATTGAGTCCGGCCCGATGGCCGACCTGAGCGGCGAGCAGATCGTGGAAAAAATGCTCGGCCATGAACTGAGCGATATTTATCCGCCTGCGCGTCCGCCGCACAGCGATGAAGTGCTGCTGAGCGTTGACGGTCTGCATAATGAAGGGCTGCTGAAAGATATCTCGTTGCGGCTGCGCAAAGGGGGAGATCCTCGGTATCGCCGGGCTGGCGGGTGCCGGGAAAACCGAACTTTGCAAAGCGCTGTTTGGCGCGAGTAAAAGCCGCATTACCCGCGGCGAGCTTAACAACCAACCGTGGCGACCCCGCGATCCGGCGGATTCAGTAACGCGCGGTCTGGCGCTGGTTCCGGAAGAACGGCGCAAAGAGGGCATCTTTATTGAAGAGCCTATCAGCATGAATTTATCCATCAGCGCGGATAACAGCTTTTCGCGTTGGAGTCTGTTTGGTCACCGCCGAGGGCGTGGCGCTGGGCGCAGGAAGTGATTGCCCGCGTGGGCGTGCGCACGACCGGGCCGGGGCAAACACTGCGTCGCCTCTCTGGCGGCAACCAGCAGAAAGTGGCGATCGGCAAATGGCTGCGCGGCAATGCGAACGTGCTGATTTTTGATGAGCCGACCAAAGGGGTGGATGTCAAGGCGAAGACCGATCTGTTCCAGCTGATTGATGGCACGGCGCGGGAAGGCAAAGGCGTGATCTATGCGTCGGGGGGAATTCGCCGAGCTGGTGGGTTTATGTGATCGGATTTGTGTGCTGTGGGACGGGCGCATTGTTGCAGAAGTGCCGGGCGAGGATGCCCGCGAAGAGACACTACTTTATTATTCCACCGGAGGAACGGCGCCGTGAGTAAGGCCCTGACAGTCAATGCGGCGGTGACGCCCCGCCAGCAGTTTTTGATTTTCTTTATAAATGGGGCATGTTGCTTTACCGTTGTCGCGCTGATCGCGATTTTTGGCGTGGCATCGGACAACTTCCTCGATCCCTTCAACATCATCAACATTTTACGTTCGATTGCCATCGTGACGGTGATCGCCGTTGGCGTCTCCATTTCGCTGACCATCGGCGGGTTTGACCTGTCGGTCGGTTCGACCGCTTCACTGGCCAATGCGCTGGTGATTTCCCTGTTTGTCTGGCACGGCTTCGGCACCACCAGATCGATCCTTATCACGCTGGTGCTTTGTACGCTGGTCGGCCTGTTTAACGCCTTCCTGATCGTGGTGCTGCGCATTCCCGATATGCTGGCCACGCTCGGCAGCCTGTTTGTGATTCAGGGCGTGGCGATGACCTACAGCTACGGCGGCTCCATCACTGAAAACATGGTGCTGCCGAGCGGCGACATGGCGGAAGGCACCATCCCGGCCGCGTTTGCTTCGCTGGGCCGAGGGTTCCGACGATTGTTGTAATTATGCTGGTGGTAACACTGGTGGCGCAGCTTGGTTTGTCACTGACGACCCACGGTCGCCGGATGTACGCCATTGGCGGCAACCCGGAAGCGGCAAGACTTTCTGGTATTCGCACCACGCGCTACAAGGTTGCGGCTTACGTTATCTCTTCGCTGCTGGCCGGGCTGGGCGGGATTTTGCTGGCCTCGCGCATTGGTTCATCGCAGGTGAATGCCGGCGGCGGCTACCTGATGGATGCCGTCGCGGCGGCATGGATCGGCTTTTCGCTGGCGGGTTCCGGTAAACCGAATGCCTTCGGCACGCTGGTGGGGGCGGTGATCCTCGGTGTGCTGCAAAACGGGCTGGTGATGCTGTCAGTGCCGTATTACGCAATGGACATTATTAAGGGGCTGGTGCTGGCCGGTGCTCTTGCGTTGACTTACTTCCAGCGTCGTTAATTATTCAGGGGAAAACAGACATGAAAAAATTGCACTTTCGCTGTTGGCGCTGGGATTACTGAGCGCGCTGCCGGGCCACGCGGCCACGCCTGCACCGGTGCCGGATGCCATTGCCAATCATAATGGACCGGTGCGTATTGCGCTGATCCGTAACCTCGGGTCGGACGATAACACCACGCAGTTTGTCTCCGGCGCATTGCAGGAAGGCAAAAACTTGGCTTTAAAATCAGCACCTTCCTCAGCAACGGTGATGACGCGAAATTCCGAGTTTCGTCAATCAGGCCATCAGCCAGAAGTATGACGGTATTATCCTCTCGCAGGGGCGCGATCCGTACTCCACCGATCTGATCAAAAAGCCGTCGCCGCCGGGATTAAAGTGTCGGTGTTCGATACCGCGGTGAACGGTGAGGATCCGGGCGTGACCGTTACCCAGCAGGATGATGCGTCGCTGACCAAACTCTCCTTTGGCGAGCTGGTGAAAGACTTCAACGGTAAAGCCAACATCATCAAACTGTGGGTTGCTGGCTTCCCGCCAATGGAGCGCCGCCGGGCGCCTACGCGGAACTGCTGAAAGCGAACCCGGGTATCAAAGAGCTGGAATCGATTGGCGCGGTCTCCTCTGACGTGCAGGGCGATACTGCCAACAAAGTTGGCGCAGTGCTGGCGAAATACCCGAAAGGCAAAATCGACGCGATCTGGGGGACTCGGGATGCGTTCAGCCGGAGCGCGTATAAGGCGCTGAAAGAGAACGGACGCACCGAGATCAAACTCTACAGCATCGATGTGTCTAACCGGGATCTGCAACTGATGCGGGAAGCCAACAGCCCGTGGAAAGTGAGCGTGGCGGTGGATCCGAAGCTGATTGGCGCAACCAACGTGCGTTTGATCGCCAACAAGATTGCCGGTGAACAGACGCCTGACGTATGACTTTAAAGCGGCGGCGATCCCGCAGGCGCTGCTGGCCAGCCAGCCGGGCGCGGTAAACGTGGCCTCGCTGGGCAAAATCATTCCGGGTTGGGGTCAGACAGAAGACTTTATCGCCCCGTGGTTCGCTACGCTGGAAGCGAAAAAACAAATAACAATCCAGAGGCCGAAACCGCAGGCCAGATAAGCCCTTAGCGCTGCGGCCTGCGAAGAGCAATACGGCTGTTGAAAGGATGAATCATGGCAACTGAACTTCCGCGTCCCGAATATAGCCGCAATATGCGGCTGATTGGGCACAGCGACCGAGGGAGGGCGCCCGGATGGCGATCCAGTTAATGGTGCATCGCGGCTTTGCGTACATCGGTCATATGGTGTCGCAGGGTTTTTCTATTGTGGATGTGCGCGACCCGAAAAACCCGAAAGCGGCAGGATATGTGCCTGCGCCGCCCGGCACTGGAATGTGCATCTGCAAGCTCACGACGATCTGCTGCTGGTGATCAATGCCCGCGACCTGTTCGCCGATGCGCGCTTGCCGATGAAAAGGTCTATTACACCCGATCGGTCGGTGACACGGTCAGCGATGTGCAGGACAACGGCTGGAGTGCCGGGCTGCGCATTTTGATATCTCCACACCGGATAAACCCCGTGAAATCAGCTTCCTGTCGCTGAACGGCATTGGCATCCACCGTATCTGGTACGTCGGCGGTCGCTGGGCGTATGTTTCGGCGTTGATCGACGGTTTCACCGACTATATCTTCCTGACTATCGATCTGGCCGACCCGCGTAAACCGCAGGTTGCCGGGCGTTGGTGGTTGCCGGGGATGAACCCGGGCCGCAGGTGAAACACCCACATGGCCGGAAGGCAAACGCTACGCGCTTCATCACGCCATTATCGCTGGCGACACCGCTTACGGTAGCTGGCGCGATGGCGGCCTGACGCTGCTGGATGTGAAAGATCGCAGTGCGCCGAAGCTGATCAGCCATCGCAACTGGAGTCCACCGTTCGGCGGCGGTACGCATACCGCGCTGCCGTTGCCCGACCGCGATCTGCTGGTGGTGCTTGATGAAGCGGTGCTCGACAATCAGGAAGATGGCGAGAAACTGATTTGGCTGTTTGATATTCGCGATCCGTCCAACCCGGTCAGCATCTCAACGTTCCCCCAGCCGGACGAAACGGATTACGTGGCGAAAGGGGCGCATTTCGGGCCGCACAACCTGCACGAAAACCGCCCGGGGAGCTTTATCAGCTCCACGCTGATTTTTGCCACGTATCAGAATGCGGGCGTTCGCGCTTACGATATTTCCAACCCGTATCGCCCGGTGGAGACCGGCGCGCTGGTGCCGGCGGCACCGGCAACCATGATGGATACTCGCCCGAGGGCGTCCGCGCGTGATCCAGTCTTGCGACGTGTTTGTGGATGCGCAGGGGATTATTTACAGCACGGATTACAACGGTGGGCTGTCGGTGATTGAGTATTTGGGGTAAGGCTGGAGCCCGGTTTCCCTCACCCCTGACCCTCTCCCGGAGAGGAATAAAGAGAGTCCGGCGTGGGGATGTTTACTCCCACACCCTTTGAAGGCGTACCGGGGCGAGACCGCTTTTACACCCTCTCCCTTCCGAGGGAGAGGGCCGAGGGTAAACTAGCTGTACTGCCGCACCCGGGCAATCAACTCCCCGACGCTATCAATACGCCCGGCAATCACAATCAGCGCCTTGCCGAGGGTGATGGCATGACGCAGGCAGGCGTGGCGCATCTCGTCATCGGCGATGGTATCAATATCCGCCACGTGCGACAGCCCGACGCTGCGGCGAATCAGTTCAGTGCCGCAGAAACCGATAGCATCCACCCACACTTTTTGTAAAAAGCGCTGGCATAACTGGCTGCGCCAGTGCTGCATCGCGGGTTTTTCTCTGCCGCCAGCGCCTGAAAACGCGCTGCGAAGGTGGTCCACAGGGTCTGGATATCATTCAGACGCAACTCGCGTGCAGCAGCGGCATCGCGAATGCCGAGATGCCCCGGCAGGCCGCAGTAGTTCAGCAGCAGGTTGCCAATGGCGGTGCCGATATCAAAGCCGATCGGGCCGAAATAACCAAATTCGGCATCGATGGCTTTCAGGCTGCCTTCGGCAACAAAAATCGAACCACTGTGAATGTCACCGTGCAACAAGGCTTCAGCCTGCGAAAAGAAACGGTGTTTGAGCGAGGCAACCGCCAGTTTCAGTTGCGCGTCCTCGCGCAGGGCGGCGACATCGGTTTCCAGCTCAGCGGGGTAGTTGTTGCGTTCGTGGATCTGGTACGGATCGTTAAAGAACAGATCCTCGGTGATTTCACACATTTCCGGGTTGATAAACTGCGCCACCTGCGCTTTTTTGGCATGGGGATGCAGGTAAAAATCGCTGGTATGAAACAGGGTTTTGCGCCCGGTATTCCCCCCAGTTGCGCGGCTGCCTGCGGGTAGTGAACGTTATTGATCAGTTCGCCGCGCCAGATCTTATGATCGGAGAGATCTTCCATCACCATCACTCGCCAGTTGCGGGTCGAAGTGGTGAATTTTAACGGTGTGTTGCGGGCTGTGCTGATAATGCTCGACCAGCGTTTGCGCTTCCAGACGGGCTCTGTCCAGCGTTAACGGCCGAGGACTCCCCGACGCAGCGCACGTAGGGCAGGGCCTGTTTGACGATAATGCGGCTGACGCCCGGCGGTCGAAAATTTTGAACACCAGATTGAGGTTACCGTCGCCCACCTCCTGCGCGTCAACCAGCTCGGACGGGGTGTCCAGCCGCCAAATTGTTGGGCGTATGCCACGGCATCGTGGGCGGTAAAGGTACGGTATTGCGACATTGCCTCGATCCTCTTTTTGCAAACAAAGCCATTTAGACGTCTATACATCCGGACTTCATCCTGACACAATACGATACAACAACGCAACAGGGATTTAACGATATGCCGTCATTACAGACTACCAGCCTGCGGGTTGTCGAAAACCAGCTCTTTATTCTCGATCAGCAGGCGCTACCGCAGGAGAAATGCTGGCTGCCTGCCACCACGGTAGAAGAACTTGTCGGGCATATTCATGCCCTGCGCGTGCGCGGTGCGCCGCTGATTGGTCTGTCTGCCAGCCTGTTGCTGGCGCTCGGCGGAGCAAGGTGCAGACCGCGAGCAACTGGCGCAGGCGCTGGAAACCCTGCGCGCTGCCCGCCCGACCGCAGTCAATCTGATGAATAACCTCGACCGCATGAAACTGGCGTTGGCGCAGGACAGTTTTGTCGCCGCCCTGACGGCGGAAGCGCTGCGTTTAATTGACGAAGACCGGCAGCTTTGCGACGACATTGCCCACGCAGGCGTTGCGCTGGTCACTCGGCAGTCGCTTGCTGACCCACTGCAACACCGGCGGGCTGGCGACGGCAGGCGTTGGCACGGCGTTAGGGGTGAAAGCACACCAGCAAGGCAAGGTGGCGAATGTGTGGGTGGATGAAACCCGCCCGCTGTTGCAAGGGGGGCGGCTGACTGCTGGGGTGAACTGGGCGTCCTTATCAGCTTATTACCGATTCAATGGCCGCCAGCCTGATGGCGAAGGGGCAGGTTGATGCGGTGTGGGTCGGCGCGGACCGTATTGCCGCCAATGGCGATGTGGCGAATAAAATTGGCACTTATTCCACTGGCGGTGCTGGCGAAATTCCACGGCGTGCCGTTCTACGTTGCCGCACCGCAAACCACCCTCGACAGAGGCTGCCCGAACGGCGACGCCATTCCGATTGAACAGCGTGCGGCGGCGGAAGTGACCGGTGTGGCAGGCAGTTTTGGCGCGGTTCAGTGGGCGCCGGAAAATGCGCAGGTCTATAACCCGGCGTTCGACGTTACGCCCGCCGCGCTGATTAGCGGTTGGGTACTGGACAGCGGCGTGGTCACGCCTGCAGAGGTGGCAAATGGGGTGTTCGCGTAGCAAGAGTCCATCTGGTTTATCGCGATTCTCACAGGGAGAAGGGGCAGTTTTTTATCCCCTCTCCGTCAGGGAGAGGTGGTCTGTTTTTTATCCCCTCTCCGTCAGGGAGAGGTGGTCTATTTTATCCCCTCTCCGTCGGGGGAGAGGTGGTCTATTTTATCCCCTCTCCCCTTTGGGGAGAGGGTCAGGGGTGAGGGGAAAACGGGAAAAACTACGCCGCCGGATGCAGCACCACCACATCATCTTCTGTTCGTTTCACCTGACTCTCCGTGACACCACCGTT
Source organism: Enterobacter sp. EA-1 (assembly GCA_002886105.1). Classification (GTDB taxonomy): domain Bacteria; phylum Pseudomonadota; class Gammaproteobacteria; order Enterobacterales; family Enterobacteriaceae. Next base: position 3,669,973 of record CP025776.1, on the reverse strand, counting down.
GTTCTCATAGCGCGGCGGCGTGATCACCGGGTAAGCATAGCTTCCCACCTCGGTGCACTGCACCGGTTCCTGTGAACCTGCATAAAACAGATAATACGCCCCGGAGTCCGGGAAGAAGGCGAGGTTGTCGCCGTTACCAAACGTCGTGCTCCAGAACGGCACGCCCGCTTTGGTACGCCCCTGCTCTTTACCGGAGGCGACCTCGGAAATGATCGCCCCACTTCATTGTGATCAGATGGTAATCAAAAAAACGACACCGTCAGTGCGCCACGCGCCGGGCAATTAAGTTTAATCGCGTCGTTGGCATGGGCGGTTGAGAACAGACCGAGCAGCAACAGCAGAGGATATTTCATGGTGGTATCCGTAAAACAGGGCAGGGCATGAGGGTAATCCATCACGCTGATGAAAAGCCGTTAAAAACTATGTCAGAGAAACAGAAAACGAATCAGGATGTTAAGCGGCAGGGGGGAAGCAGGGCGAATTATTGATTCTGTATATGATTTGTTTAATTTGACATGATAATAATTATCAAAATCATTATATTCCAACTCTCGACAGGTTGTTTTTTATGCAAGGGAAATCCATCGCCGGGCTTGTTCTTTCCGTTGTTCTCTCCGCCCCGTTACTGGCTCACGCCAGTCAATATCCTCCTCACGGTCACCGATTTCGATGGTCGCAGCGTCACCGTCGAACACGAGCCGCAACGCATTATTTTGCAGGACGGGCGCGACATTATGGCGATGGCGTTGCTGGATCGCGACGACCCGTTTAAACGGCTGGTAGCATGGAATAACCTCGGCGAAAAAACAGGATGTCGCCACCGGGAGATGCTGAAAACAGCATGGCCGGAAGCGACCCATATTATGGATATGGGCTTTAGCGATAAGGGCAATGTCGACTGGAAAGCGTGCTGTCGAAACAGCCGGATCTGATGATCGCCCAGCTTCGCGCCAGACCCGCGCTGGAAGAGAGCGGCGTATTGCAGAAACTGACTGCGCTGAAGATCCCGGTTGTGTTTATCGATTATGAAGTCAATCCGGCGAAAGACACCGCGCCGAGTATCGACCTGCTGGGCAAAGTCCTCAACCGCGAAAGCAATGCGGCGGCGTATACCGCCTATTATCGCCAGCAACTGCACGCCATTGAGCAGAAAACCGCGACCATCAACCCGAAACCCAACGTCTTTGTTGAAGCGCTGGCGGGGAATACCGATTCCTGCTGCTTTACCCACGGGCACAGTGGCTGGGGCGGGTTAGTTGAAGCGGTGGGCGCGAAGAATATCGGATCGGATTTGCTGCCGGGAGCGAGCGGCTTTGTTGCGCTGGAGAAACTGATTAGCGTCAACCCGGATGTGTACATCATGACCGGCTCCAAACGCGGCAACAGCCGGTGCTGCCGTTAGGGTTGAATGTGTCGCCGGATGAGGTGAACACCCGAGGCGCAGGTGTTGTTACAGCGCACCGGCGTCAGCCAGATCCCCGGCGATAGCGGCGAAACGGGTTTACGGCGTTTATCACCACTTCTACAACCATCCGTACAACATTGTCGGCATGGAATATCTGGCGAAAGATATTTATCCGCAGGCTTTTGCTGATCTCGACCCGGATGCGACGTACCATCATATCATCAAAAACTTCACCAAACTGCCGGACAACCCCTTCGTGTATAGCTGGCAGCAGGGCAAATAAGCGTTATGAGTTCCACCATTGAATCGGGCGAACAGAGGGCCGACATTACAGCCGACGGCCTGATGCTCAGCTATCGCGGCATCATCCGCAAACGTATCGGCCTGCTGGCGCTGCTGGTGGCGCTGATTATGGCCTCGATGCTGCTGGATTTTACCCTTGGGCCGTCAGGCTTACCGCTGAACGTGCTGTGGCAAACGCTGGTCGACCCCGGCAGCGTGAATACCGGTACGCAGGTGATTGTTTGGGATATCCGCCTGCCCTATGCGTTGATGGCGATTGTCGTCGGTTTAACGCTGGGACTGGCGGGGGCGGAGATGCAGACCATCCTCAATAACCCGCTTGCCAGCCCGTTTACGCTCGGCGTCTCTTCGGCGGCGGCCTTTGGCGCAGCGCTGGCGATTGTGCTTGGCATTGGTCTTCCCGGTGTGCCTGCGCAGTGGTTTATTTCGGCGAATGCGTTTCTCTTTGCGTTGCTGGCGGCGCTGCTGCTGGATGGCATCACCCGCTGGACGCAGGTCGCGACCTCCGGGGTGGTGCTGTTCGGTATTGCGCTGGTCTTTACTTTTTAACGCGTTGGTGTCGATGTTGCAGTTTATCGCCAACGAAGACACCTTACAGGGGTTGGTGTTCTGGACCATGGGCAGCATTGCCCGCGCCTCGTGGGAAAAACTGGGCATTCTGCTGCTGGCGCTGGCGGTGATTGCGCCGCTGTCGATGCTCAGTTCATGGAAGCTGACCTCCCTGCGTTTGGGGAAGATCGCGCCATCAGTTTTGGTATTAACGTGCGCCGCCTGCGGTTGGCGACGCTGCTGCGCATCAGTATTCTCTCGGCGTTATCGGTGGCGTTTGTCGGGCCTATCGGTTTTATCGGGCTGGTGGCGCCGCACATTGCCCGCATGCTGTTTGGCGAAGATCACCGCTTCTATCTGCCTGCCAGCGCATTGCTGGGCGCGCTGGTGTTATCGCTGGCGTCTATCGTTTCCAAGAACCTGATTTCCGGCGTCATTATCCCGGTCGGCATCGTGACATCGCTGGTCGGCGTACCGTTTTTCATCACCATCATTGTGCGCCACCGGGGGGAGTGTATGAACCGACAACATGGTTTGAGCCTGCGCGGATTTGGCGCGGGCTACCCTCAACGACAGATTATTGCGAACCTCAATATTCCGCTCTTGCCGCGCGGCAAAGTGACGATTTTGCTCGGGCCGAATGGCAGTGGCAAATCGACCCTGCTGCGGGCGATGGCCGGGCTGAACCGCGCGCAGGGCGAACTGCGTTTGGACGGGCTTGACCTGCTGAGTCAGCCGTTTGCGAAGCGTGCAGAGCAGGTGGTGTACCTGCCGCAGTCGCTGCCGGCGGGTGTGCATCTGCATGTGCTGGAGTCGATTATCGTTGCGCAGCGTGCCTCCGGCGGGTTGCACAGCGCAGCGAAACAGGCGGAAGTGATGGGGTTGTTGCGACAGCTCGGTATTGAACACCGGCGTTGCACTTTCTCGACCAGCTTTCTGGCGGGCAGAAGCAACTGGTGGGACTGGCGCAGTCTCTGATTCGTCAACCGTCGTTACTGCTGCTGGATGAACCGCTCAGTGCGCTGGATCTGAACTACCAGTTCCATGTGATGGATCTGGTGAAGCGTGAAACGCAAAGCCGCAATATCGTTACCGTGGTGGTGGTGCACGATATCAATATCGCTCTGCGTCACGGCGATCATGTGCTGATCCTGGAAACAAGGGGAACTGGTCGCCAACGGTGCGCCGGGCGACGTGATCACCCCGCAGACGCTGGCGCAGGTTTACGGGGTGCGCGGGCGCGTAGAGCCGTGTTCGCAGGGGATGAAGCAGGTGATTATTGACGGGTTGACGTAATGCTGTTGTTTTTCCCTCACCCCTAACCCTCTCCCCAGAGGGGGAGAGGGAACAGTATAGGCACTTCCCCCGGAGGAGGGGGGAACTTCATCTCCCTCTCCCCCTCTGGGGGAGAGGGCCGAGGTGAGGAACATCACCCCAGATCCTGCATCCATTTCCCATGCTCTTCCCCCAGTATGTGTTCCGCCATCGCTAAAACGCGCTCACCGCCGCCGGGCGGTGTTTGCTGCCAGCGCCTGAATCTGCAACGTGCGCTGACTGAGCGAGGTATTGGTCATCGTCTTCAGGGTCATCGCATCAAGCCGCGCACGCCACAGTACGCTGAAGTGGCTACAGACGGTAATCGCCTGCGGTGTGTGGCGGGTAAATTCATACAGCGCAGAAAAGTTATTGCTGCTGAATGCCGGTTCGAGAAAGGTGCCCGCCATCCGGCATGACAGGTCGAATAGCTGACGAATGGTGGTGCCAGCTTCCGGCAACACCAGCGGGTAGGGGTGTAAATCATCAATCGCCACGCCAGACTGCTGAACCAGCGGATGGGCTGGAGTCCAGCAACAGCAGGACCGGTGCAGGCCATGCGGCGATGATCTCCACTTCTTTTCCGGCGCGAGGCTGAACTGAAAAGCCACATCACACTCGCTGCGCCGTATCCACTCTGCCACCTGCATCGCGCTGCCGACCTGCAAATCAAAACTGACGCCCGGATAGTGCTGGCGAAAACGCGCCAGCAAACCCGGCAGCAAATCAAAGGCCATGCCGTCGGTGCAGGCGATACGCACCAGCGTTTTGCGCACGGCTTTCAGGCCCTGAATTTCCGCCAGCGCATACTCCATGTCGCGCATGCTCTTGCGCACATGGTTCGCCAGAATTGCCCCGCGTCGGTAAGGATCATGCCGCGCGCATGACGTTCAAACAGCGTCACGCCCAGCCGGGTCTCCAGTTTTGGATCTGTCGGCTGATGGCGGAACCTGCCACATAAAGCTGTTCGCTGGCGGTGCTGAGCGAGCCGGACGTGGCGACAGCGAGGAAATAACGCAGTTCATTGGTCAGCATGGGTGTTTCCGGTGCAGTGCCCTGAGATTGTGCAGTTTACCCTTATCAAAAGGCAATGCCAAATTGCAATTATTATTATTGTGGCAAGGCTCTGTTCTGGTTTAGAACAAAAGACAACAACAGACAGTTGCGCCACCGGCAGCAACATGAACAGGGTAAACACCATGACAACACAACAACTTATCGCGCAAGCGCTGGCGTGGTTTGACAGCGGCCATTTTAAAACGACGCTCGCCAGCCGGGTCGCTATTCCCAGCGAAAGCCAGCGCACCGACCGCGACGATCAACTGCTGCGCTACTACCACGAGACGTTTATTCCCGCGTTTCGTGAAATGGGCTTTCAAACGAAATCGTGGCCAACCCGGTTAACGCCGCCGGCCCTTTTGCTCGCCTGCTATGAAGAGGATCCTGCGCTGCCGACCGTGATGTGCTATGGACACGGTGATGTGGTGTTTGGCGATGACGCGCGCGCTGGACGGAAGGGTTATCACCGTGGACGCTGGTGGAGCGCGACGGTAACTGGTACGGGCGCGGCGCTGCCGATAACAAAGGCCAGCATACGGTCAACCTCGCGGCACTGGCGCAGGTGTACCACGCTCGCCGGGGGGCGGCTGGGTTTTAACTGCGTCTGGCTGTGCGAAATGGGCGAAGAGATGAGTTCGCCGGGGCTGGCGGAAGTGTGTCAGCAGTTGAAAACACGACTGAAGGCGGATCTGTTTATCGCCTCCGATGGCCCACGCCTGAGTGCGGATCGCCCGACGCTGTTTCTCGGCTCGCGCGGCTGCGCGAACTTCCGCCTGACCATCAACGCCCGCGCCAAAGATTATCACTCCGGCAACTGGGGCGGTCTGCTCAGCAACCCCGGAACGCAACTGGCGAACGCCATTGCCAGCCCCCGGTGGATGGCAAAGGCGAAATGCGTATCCCGGCCCTGAAGCCGCCTGCGCTAACGCCTGCCTTAAAAGCGATCCTCGCAGATATCACCCCGGCGCGCGGTAACAACGATCCACACACCGATCCGGACTGGGGCGAGCCGGGGGTTGTCGGCTGCCGAGAAGCTGTTTGGCTGGAATACGCTGGAAGTGTTGTCGTTTCTGACCGGCAACCCGGCGCAGCCCATGAATGCGATCCCCGGTCACGCCACCGCCGTGTGTCAGTTGCGCTTTGTGGTCGGCACGGACTGGACCGCGCTGGAACAGGCGCTGCGTGAACATCTCGATGCTCATGGTTTTTCGATGGTTGCCATCAGCGATGTACGCGGAACGCCGGCGACTCGCTTCGATCCGACCGATCCGCTGGTGCACTGGGCGCTTGAGGTGATGGCGGAAACCAGTAGCAGTAAACCAGCGCTGCTGCCAAACTGGGCGGCTCGCTGCCGAACGACGTGTTCGCCGGGATTTTAGGTTTGCCGACGCTGTGGGTGCCGCATTCATATCCTGCCTGCGGGCAGCATGCACCGGATGAACATTTACCGATTGCCATTGCTCGTGAAGGCCACCGGCAATCATGACCCGTCTGTTTGGGAGTTGGGCGAACAGGGGCGTGAGCTGCTGGCGCGCCATCGTCAACATCAGGCCGGAGGTGCGCAATGAGTACGCTTGCCCGTGAAATCGAGCAGGGCGGAGAGCGCCCGAGCCTGTATAAAACGCTGTTCGCCACCTGCATCGGTAATGCGCTGGAGTGGTTTGATATCGCGGTGTACGGCTTTTTCGCCAGCTACATTGCGCATGCGTTTTTCCCGACAGTCAACCCGACGGTGTCGTTATTGCTGGCATTTGGCAGCTTTGGCGTGGCCTTTCTGATCCGTCCGCTGGGCGCGGTGGTGCTGGGGGCGTACGCCGATAAGCATGGACGTAAGGCGTCGTTGTTGCTCTCCATTAACCTGATGATGCTGGGTGGCGCGATGATCACCTTTATGCCGGGGTATGCCACATTGGGCGTGGCAGCACCGTTGTTGATTCTGGTGGCGCGGTTGATTCAGGGTTCTCTGCCGGTGGTGAGTTTGGTAGCTCGACCGCGTTTCTGGTGGAGCACTTCCCGGAGCGAAAAGCGTTTATCGCCAGCTGGCAGTTTGCAACGCAGGGCGCAAGCACGCTGCTGGCGTCCGCGTTTGGTCTCGGGCTGGCGCAGTGGCTTACCCCGGAGCAACTCAGCGACTGGGGTTGGCGTATTCCGTTTGCCTTCGGTCTGTTGATTGGTCCGGTTGGCGTGTGGATCCGTCGCCATGTGCATGAACCTGCGGCCTATGCGCAGACGGAAAATCGCGTCACCCGGTCGGGCTGTTATTCGGTGCGCAAAAACGTCTGATCGGGCTGGCGATCGGTCTGATGGTGGTGTCGACCGCGATCAACTATATGCTTAACTACGTGCCGACCTCGGGCGACGAAAAGTCTGGGGTTGCCGCCATCGTCTGCCTATAGCGCCACGCTGCTGGCCGGGGTGATCCTGACGGTGGTCACGCCGATTGGCGGCCTGCTGGCGGAACGTGTCGGGCGCGTGCGCCTGCTGTGGGTGGCGCTGGTGTTGATGGCGTTTACGCTGCTGCCTGCTTTCTGGCTGACCAGTCTGAACGTGACGCCGCTGTCACTGGCGTTGTTGGTGGGCTGGATGGCGTTACTGAAATCGGTCTACTTCTCCACCATTCCGTCGTTGATGGCGGATATCTTCCCGGTGTCGACCCGCGCCAGCGGGATGTCGATCAGTTACAACGTGGCGGTCACGGTGTTTGGCGGCTTTGCGCCATTTATCTGTACGCTGTTGATTAGTGCTACCGGCAGCCACTTCGCGCCGGGGTTATACCTGATGGTCACCGTGTTTCTCAGCGTTGCGGCGCTGTGGCAAACACAAAAACAGCACTGCTGAAGGTCACCCCCTCCGTTTGCCGAGGGGGACGGTTACTCAGCAGATTGATCGGGGTTCTGCGCGTAATAGCGCAGAACCTCCTGATAGGGCGCGGTACGCTCATCGGGGTGTTGTGACAGACTCCAGTAACACGCTGACCGCACATTCATGTTCACCCAGGGTTATACAGGCATAATGCATAAAACGGCCTGACTTCCGTCGCCTGAGGCCACGCGTTCATGATCTCTTCAAACAGCGTTTTGGCTTGCTGATACTTGCCAAGGCAGCGCCGGGGTTGAGGCGAGGCCAAACCGGGCTTCGAACCGATCTTCTTCATCCAGCCCGGCGTCCAGTGCGGCAAGGTAGTTGTGCTCGGCTTCCCGTTCCAGTCCCTGATTATCGTAAGACCAGTGCCAGATGTAAAAAGGCGAGGGCGCGCAGTTCCGGCTCGGTCAGCGCCTGTAAAAGCTGGCGGCTTTGCTCATGTTCGCCCTGTTTACGCAGTGCAATGGCGGCTTGTAACCTCGGGTGTCCATTATCGATCCGTTGATGAAGAGGATTTACGTTATAGAACAGGTGGCGGGGTTAGCAATGTGCCTCCCGCTGAATGGAGAGGGCCGCGTCAGGATGTTAGTTGCGGTAGGTCAGTTTTAATTTGCCGATCAGTTCGGTGATCTTGGCTTTCGCTTTGGCCGGGGTTTCCGCCTGCACAATAAAATACCCTAACCGGTCATCGGAGCTTTTCGGCACCACGACTTTATCGCCCGGTCTGGCGCTGATGGCGGAGCGCAGCACTGCGTGATCGTGTTGCACGCTGGCAAGGTTCTCGATGGACGCTAACACCCCGTCGCGATCGGCGCAGATATAGCCTACTGCGCAGCTCATCGGTTTCTCCACCGTAAAGTCCACTGGCAGTTTCAGCGTTAAACACCGCCCGGCGGAAAATATTGAGGTGGTAGGCGCCGAGGGGATCAGATCGGAGGTAATATTATCGCCGCCCGGTCGGCCGTTGACCTCAACGATACGCGGCCCGGTTTTGGTGTATTTCACCTCGACGTGCGCCGTTGGTGAAGCCGATGGCTTCCAGCGCCTGGCGCGCCTTCAATCATTTGCGGTTTTATCTTCCAGCACGGACGTCGGGAAGATATGGAACATTCTCGACAAAGTAAGGCAGCGGCGACGTGACTTTTCGGTCACTTCCGCGAAGACCACTTCACCGTGGGTTAAGAAGATCTCCACGCTGAATTCCGGCCCTTCCAGATACTCTTCCACAGGTACTCTTTGCGCACGCTGAAGCCCATATAGCTGGTGGTGAAATTTTCCAGCACTTTAAAGGCGTCGCGCAGTTGCTGGCGATCGTTAATAAAAAAGACGTTCTGGCTGCTGGCGGTATTGGTGGGTTTCAGTACCACCGGGTAGCCAATCGTTGCCGCCGCGTCTTCCGCTTCTCCCAACCGGTGGACGATTTTGAACTGCGCGCTTGGTACGCCGCGTTCGCTGTAGCGGATACGGGCCAAATCTTTGTTGCGCGCCAGCGTCGCCGTTTCATGGCTGATGCAAGGAATATTTAAACGCTGCGCCGCCTCGGCGGTGGTCGCCATGGCGTAGTCCGTTGCTGAAATCATCGCGTCGATGCGTTTATACGGGCTGCTATAAATGGCTGGTAGATGGAATCCGCATCGCGGATGTCGCAGACCAGCAAGTCATCGTATTCGCCTTCATAACCATAGAGCTGTGGATTGTCTTTCGCCGAAACCAGCACAACAACGTAGAAACCTGCTTTGTGCGCCTCGCGAGCAAAACTGACGCCGAAGAAACTCGGCTCAACCAAAAAAATGACTTTTTTTATCTGACATAGTCGTTACCCCTGTAAATTTTCAGGATGCTTTTGAGAGCAACAGTTGATTAAGAACAAACATGACGAATCCCGCCCCATCATCAGCGCCATGATCACAATGCCAATCATTGCGCCATGCTGATCGAGGTAGGACCCAATAAACAGTGAGAAGAGGCACTGGCAGATCAGCGAAATACCGATCCACACCGCCATCGAACGCCCCATATAATCTTTTGGCACGGTCTGCATCAGCAGGAGTTCATTAAGATACGTAGCGAAGAGTTGCACAGGCCCAGTAACAGGCTGCACAGATATAAATTAAAGACGAAGCTGTTCTGGCTGAGGAATAACAGGTTGATGCAGGCCAGAACAAAGAATGCGCTGATTAATTTACGGGCGTCGAGTTTCATGGCCAGCGACGACATCATGATCCCGGAAAGCAACCCGCCAATGCCGTAAGACATATCCGCAAAGCCGAAGGTGACGCTATCCCGTTGCAGGGTATTGTTCACGTAGTCCGGCAGCACCACGTTATAGATCATGGTGACAATCAGCGGCACAATCGATACCACGCCAAGCACGAAAATTCCCTTATTTTCATGAGAGAAATGACCAGCCGCGGCGCAGCATTACGGTGTAATTTTCGCTGTCGCTTTCACGGGAAACGGCGCGGTACTTAATCAGGTTAATGGTGATGGCGCTGAAGACAAACATCAGCGCATTCACCAGCAGAATGGCGTTAAAGCTGAAGTATTTATAAATAAACCTGGACGCTGCCGCTGCAAGAAACATTCCGACCTGCAAGCTGATCTCCAGCAGAGAGTTGCCGGTGACATATTTTTCTCTTCGAGAATTTCCTGCAGAAAACTGCGCGAAGCCGACATACGTCCAGCCGACGCCATTAATAATGGCGAACGCGTACAGGTAATACATATTGAAATCGAAATTCGACAGCATAACGAACAGCAGCAGCAAAAGAGCGCACGAATAGCATGGGTGAAAAAGATCACGGTCTTACGGTTATATTTATCGGTGATCACCCCCGGAAAGAGGGAGGCCACAAACCCTGCGATCACGTTCACCGCCAGTAATATACCGACATATTGATTCGACCCGGTTTTCATCAGCACAAACCAGTTGGCCCCGATCGTCGCCATTCCGACGCCAAACCCTGAAACGATGTCAGAGAGAAAAAACGCCCGGAAACGCGGATCTTTTAAAATGGCAAAGCTCGTGCTCATACATGCTCCTTGGCATAAATAATGTCTTTTATGGTGGTGAGTAACCTTTCAAGAGAAGTTCAGGCCCGCCAGTACGTCGTCCTCCGGCTGCCGCCATACTGGCCAGTCATCGTTGGGGGTGTAAGAAAGCACCTGTTTATGCGGCATGCTGAGCGCCAGTTCCGCCGCCACGCTGCCCGCGCGGCGATGTTCTTCCACTACCACCAGCGGGCCGGGAAGCCGGGCGATGTCTGGCATGAGATGGTGCAGGGAGGCGTTGTCCACATAGCACAAGTGCAGGTGATTGATTTCGCCCAGCTCCTGTTTGGCGGCGACGCACAATTGCGTGGCTTTTTCGCCCACCGAGACAAGCGTAACCGGGTGGCTGGCGCGATAACCCTGCTCAACGATCAGCGTGTCGAATTCCGCCGAGCGTTCAAGATCGGGGTAAACGTCGTTGCGCCCCAGCCGGATATAACAAGGCTCGCTACCCTGGGCGGCGTTGCGCAGCACCTGCCGTGTTTCGGTTTCGCCATACGGGCAGGCGATACGGATACCGGGGAACAATCGCACCGCACCGACATCTTCAAGGCTGTGATGGGTAGTGCCAAACCAGCCGCCAGAGACGCCGCCATACGCGCCAATCACGGTGATTGGTTGGCCCATATAGCCGAGCGACAGCTTGATCGCCTCCGCACAACGCAGCGCGGCGAACGGCGCGAAGGTGGTGAAAAAGGGTTTGAACCCGGCAGCGGCAAGCCCCGTGCACATATCGATGGCCGCCATCTCGGCGATGCCGATATTGTAAAAACGGTCCGGGAAGCGCTGTTGAAAAGGGTGATTACGCCCGCCGAGATCTGCCTCCAGACACACTATTTTCGCGTCTTCCTGCGCGCAGTTAACCAGTTCATCCTTGCACGCGTCTCTACCTGACAGCATCGGCGAGTCTCCTTTTCCATTTGATTGCCACCGGGTGAAGTTTCCAGTTTGGCGTAGTGGCAGGACGGGTTGCCCTCCAGCTCGGCAATGCCTTTGCCTTTCACCGTGTTGGCAATGATCACCAGCCCGCGGTTTTGCCGTGCGGAAAACGCCTGCTCCAGTTCCGAAGTCGTGACCGTCAATTTCCACCACATCCATGCGGTAAGAGGCAAAACGCGCTTTGATATCGGCGATGGGGGAGATATCCCGGACATAACCATCGTTTTGTGCGCCATTGTTATCAATGACATACACCGGTTGTTGATCTCCTGCGCGGAAAGCACCTGCAGTACTTCCCAGCACAACCCTTCCTGCAACTCGCCATCACCGCCAATCGCCACGGCAATGCCGTTGCTGTTCAACTGACGCTGCGCCAGCGCCCAGCCTGCGGCATAACCGATGCCGTGCCCGAGGCTGCCGGTAGAGAAACGAATATGCGGGATTTTATGGTTCGGGTGGCCAGTCAGCAGCGAATCGCTGCGGCCATATGTTCCGCCGGGTTGGTGTCGCTGTAACCGAGCACGTACAGTGCGCTATAGAGCGCGGCGGCGGCGTGCCCTTTGCTCAGCACCACGCAGTTATGCTCATCCGCCTGATAGCGGTTAAGGGCGTAGAGCAGAATATCGATGACTGACAGCGAGCCGCCAATATGGCAACCGACATCGCTGGCGGCGATATCAATAATCACGCCGCCCTGGGCCGCCAGTGCGGGCAGTTCATGCAACGAGGCCATTACTCCCCCTCCATTCAGCCGCATCCAGTTGACAACGGTCTCCTGCAAAATGCGCCGCGACAGCAGCACATCGTCGGTGTAGTTGATCTCTTTGTCGGTATGATCAAGCGCGGAATCACCGGGGCCATAGGCGATGAACGGCACATTGTGCCAGCTTGTCGCCAGCGTATTCATATCGCAGGTGCCTTTTTCACCACCGGGCGCGGTGGCGTGTCCGTCAGTACGCGACTGAAGGCCCTCGGGTTAAGCGCGCGGTAGAGCGGGTTGGTGCGTGACGATTTATAGCCCGGTGTGCTGCGCTCGATCTCCACCGTGAGCCCATCGCCGCTCAGCGCAAGCAGTGGTTCGATGTAGCCGGGCGCGCTTCCGGCGAAACGCGGAAATTGATCACCAACTGCGACTCTTCACAGGAAAGCGCGTGGCGATGGGTGATGCCGATGATGTTGGAGATATTGTTGCTGTCAAAATCGTTCATCACCGCCCGCAGCGCGCCAGCGGCTTCATAAACGTGCTCGATAGAGGTTTTCGCGTCCCGTGCGGCGGTGCTCCATGCCTTTGCGCACGGTCACTTTGATCTTCAGCAGGCCATAATAGCCAATGGCAACGTGCATCACGCCGCTGGGTTCGCCAATGATCACCGCGTTGGCGGGTAGTTGTCGCGCACGTAGTAAGCGCCTTTCGAGGAGGAGACCTCTTCTTCGGTGGCGCCCACCACCAGCAAACGCGCGTGAGGCGGCACCTCAACCTGTTGCAGTACGTCGATAAAGTTCGCCGGGCAGCCTTTGGCGTCGACGCTGCCGCGACCGCTGACGAAATCCTCGCCCGCGTCGCTGCGCCACAGCCCCGGCACGGTATCCAGATGGCCGAGCATCAGCAGGGTGTTTGGTCCGTTGCCTTTGCTCAGCACCAGTTGCCTGCAGGGTCAATCTGCGCATCGATGCCGCTACCGGCCAGACGCTGAGACAGAAAGTTCGCCAGCACCGACTCGTCGCCGGAAATGGACGAGATATTGACCATCATGTTCAACAAGCGCATCGGTTCGCTGACGCCGGTGCCGCGCCAGAACCGGTGGCGGCGGCAGAGAGTGAGTGCGGGCCATTGATGGCGATATCGCAAACGCCCTGTTGCAGCGCGAGCTGGCAGGCGCGGACTTTCTGTTTCATCCGCCCGCTTACCACCAGTTCGTCGTCGGCGTAGACATCGAGCAGGGTGCTGGCGCTATCGTTGATGTCCCGCAGGATCCCCGCCGTACCGGTGACAAAACGCAGATGGTTGGCGTTCAGCGCCACCGCCAGTGTGCTGCCAGCATATCGGCATCAATATTGATGTACTGACGCGTGGCTTTCCCAGATAGGCGGTGAGAGAAAAAACAATGTCATAGCTTTCCAGCAACGCGCGTAAGACGGCGGTTTTGCGTCGTTGAATCCACCGTAAAGCGAGTCGCGCACAATGCGGCTGCGCCCGCCTTCAGTGATTTTCAGTGGCTTACCCATCTTTCCGGTCACCAGCTGATTGTCGCCAGCGACTGGTAATAGGCGGAAAAAATCCAGCGTTTGCGCCGCAAGACTAATCAGGTTGCCAATGCGCTCGCGGTAGGCTTTAAGGATCACGTCCATGTGCTCCGGGCTGCAATAGCGCACCCGATCGCCGTTCGCCAGCGGCAGATACGCCACGTCGATCTCCGGTGGCGGTACTCCCGTTCGATAGCCTCCGCGCCGCCGCAGATCACCAGCACCGGCGCGGCTGATTTCCATCACTTCGCGGAAAAACCACTGCCGCTGTACAGGGTGCTGCTTCCGGCTTTGATGACGTAGAGATTATCCATTATGGCCACCCGGCTTCGTTAAGATGATCCAGCCCGGCAAACGGCTCCGAGGCCGAGCCAGAGATTTGCCGCCTGCACCGCCCCGGCCCGCTGCGCCTTTAAGCAGGTTGTCCAGCGAACAGAGACTGAGGCACTTATCACCCTCAACCAACGTGGCGACCTCGGCGTGATTGGTGCCGCAGACGGTTTTCAGCATCGGCACCGGCCGTTTTTCAGGTAGTGAACAAACGGCGTCTGCTGGTAGTGGGAGAAAACGCCTGACGCACATCCGCCGCCGTACAGCCCGGTTTGAGCGTGCTGTAAGCGCTGACGTGGATCCCTCTGGCGGTATCGAGGCTGAAAGCCGCAAAGGTGATGTCCAGCGGATCGGCGGTCAGCTGCTGTAATTTCGCCACTTCCGGCCCGTGACGATGGCTGAACGCTTTGTGCAGGCGGAAATTGTGTGAACGTTCGGCATGGGTTTCGGCGCTGCTTTTCCCTGCGCCGCTGGAGCCGGTTTTCGCATCAACGATGATATTGCCTGCCACCAGCTGTTTGCTGACCAGCGGCCACAGCGCATAGAGCGAAGCCACCGCCATACAGCCGAGGCAGGTTGATGAGGGTCGCTGCCGGGTCGGGCGTGGTGAATTCCGGCACAAAATATTGGCTGACCACCTGCGGCAAACTGCCCGGCGTGGCCGGGTAGTGCACCGCGTTAATCGCCTCGTCATCAAAGCGGTAGTCGCCGCTCAGGTTGAACAGGCGCGTACAGTGTTCGCTGACTAACGACACCATCTGTGGCAGTTTGCCGTTCGGCAGGCAGGAAAAGACCAGATCGTAATGGTTGTCTTTGATGTCGCTGATGGACGAGAACTTCAGACCCGGTTTATGGCTGTGGCGGCGGAAACTGCGCATCTGGCGTTCCACCGGCAGCCCTTTTTTAGACTCCGAAGAGACAAACTGCACATCAATCTGCGGATGGGTGCTTAACAGGCGGTACAGTTCGCCGCCGACGAATCGGGAGCCGCCAAGAATGGCGGCTGTGTGGACAGTATTCATCCGAGTCGTGCATCCTTTTCGTAGGGCGGAACATCGTCGATGTGACGGGCGATCTCCGCGATGCGGGAAAGATGGCGATCCACTTTTTTGAACGCGAGCACATAGGACCGCAGTTTTTCATACTCCACCGGCGAGCGCAGTTCGCGACACAACACCAGCGATGCTGCAGCATCTTCATGGCGTTAGGGAAGTCTTCATGCTGGTAGTGTTTCCGCTCTGCCGGGAAGAACGGGAAGCCTTGCCAAACCCTTTCTGGTTCTGGAAGGGGAGATGGAAGGGCAGCAGGGTGTTTTGCCACTCGCGGGCAAATACCCCTTCTTCATTCAGCGCCTGCTGTAATGCCTGTTTGACTTTGTGTTCCGGAATGCCAGCCAGCTCGGGCAAATCGCAGTTGATGTTGATGCGGAACATATTGAAGCTGTGTTTCGCCCCTTCCGGGATGGCCGGGCCACGGAACAGACGCGTGGTGGCAAGCTCTGCAATCAGGTGCTGCGCATTGCGCTGGCGGATTTCATCATAGTAATCGAGACGCGCGAGCTGGCTGATGCCAAAGGCCGCCGCTACCCGTGACATGCTGTAATCCGTGCCGGATTCTTTCGAGGAAGGCGCAGGCGCGTTGGTAGCTGCTGCGCTCTTTAAAGAAAGCAATACCGGCTTCCCGCCGAGCGGGAAGTTTTTATCCGCCATCAGGCTCTGCCCGGCGGCATCGCCAAAGGTGCCGCAATGGCGTCCCTGCCAGCTTGCGGAGTGCGCATGGGAGGCATCTTCAACTAACGCCAGATTATGCCGCTGGCAGAATTCCGTCAGGGCATCGAGGTCCGCAGGCAGGCCGTGCACATGCACCGGCATCACCGCCTTGGTGCGGGGCGTGAGTTTTTCTCCAGTTGCGCCGGGTCGATACACCACGTTCCGGGAGTAATATCGACAAAAATCGGGATCGCTTTGGCGGCGACAATCGCCTGCGCAGTCGCGATAAAGGTAAAGGCGGGCACCAGCACTTCATCGCCGGGTTTCACGCCTGCGCCAATCAACGCCAGATGCAGGCTGGACGTCCCGCTGGCGGTCGGATAATGGCATACGCCGCGCCCACGCGCTGGCGGTATTTCTCTGCGAACTCTGCCACCACGTCCTGCGGTGATTGCTGCACAGAGATCATCATCTGGAACAGATCTTCTTTGGTGATATTCGGGAAAAGGGTTTTACGGTTGGCTTTGGGAATGACCGGCGCATCGCCATCGAGTGCCAGATTATGGTCAACCACGCCATCCTCTGGCATGGCCAGCGGCGTCATAATGAAATCGGTCTTCATTTGTTTAACCCCATTTTAATAAGCGACATTTTGATGCACGCGCCGACCAGCGGACTGAGGCGGAAGTTAAATTGCAGACCCGCTGAATTTCTTTTTCTGTTTCTTGCTGAGTCCACATGGTGCGTAAATCAAAAGCGCCAAAGATTTTTAAGCGTTCCGCTTTTTTATAAATGCTCTCTGAGTTGTCAGTAAGACCGCAGGGCCCAAAGCCCAGCCCGGCAAAGTCAATAATATTGACCGGCTCGTCGTTATGACATGACGTGCCTGTGCCGGCGAGGTTGTCCCAGCTTGCGGTATGTAAAAGATAAGGTCTGGCTAATAAATTATCGTGGCCAATTCCCAACCATTTCAGTAATTTCTCTTGCTGCTCGTCGAGGGTACGCTGATTGGTCTTTCCACCGTAAACAATATCCTGACCCCAGAGCGCGCCAATCACCGCGCCGCTGATGCTGTTGTAGGTGACTGCGTACTGTTTGCCGGATGATTTTTTAAAATATTCTCCGTGCCTTTCAGTTCGCTTTCATTTTTCTCGATCATAATTACGCCCGAGGTTAACACTCGTGCTAAAACGAATGAGACCGGAAATGCTGTGCTAATTCATGAGTTCCTTGAGACTGCATAATTCCACCTTATTTACTCCAATTGAGTTGATGGTATATCTGGCGATAAGTGCAGCGACATCAACCTGATGAATTTTCCATGATTTGGCAAATTCGGGATTCTGGTTGACTTCGCAGACAACATATTGTCCGGTGCGTGTGTTAAACATTAAATCCAGACCGTAAACGCCTTCACCCAATACCCCTGGATAACGGCGTGGCTCAGACGCGTAATGTCATCGTCAATGGCCAGCGGAATAATGTCTGCGCCGAGGTGCGTATTGGTTTTCCAGTTATCTTCTGAGACCCGCTTTATGGCTGCAACAGGCTGGTCGCCAACAATCACCACCCGGATATCGAAGTTATCCTTTTCGATATATTCCTGAACCAGCACCGGCAAGTGCTGTCCTTTGAGATCCACGGATTCTCTGGCGGCCAGCCAGACTGCCGTGCTTGCCGGACTGTCGATCAGCGTCACGCCACGACCCCCAGGAAGCATTAACGGGCTTGATCACAAAGCGGTTGCCAAACTGTGTCAGTAGTCCATCGAGATCGCGGTAATGATGAACAACCCGCTGGCACCGGGATTTCATGCCGGGAAAAAAGTACCGACTGCAATCCTTTGTCCGTACAGATTTCAATCGCGTGGCGTGAATTAATGGCTTTAACGCCAGCGGCTTCAATATAGCGGGCGCGTGCCAGAGCCGTGCTCTGTGAAAGGCAGCGCACCAACGCAATATCGTAGTGTTTTACATCCTGTACGTTCCATGAAGACTGTTCAGAAATAATTTCTACATCTGCACCCTCGTGTTGTAAAATTCGACGATGCGCTTTTCTTCTTCCCTGATTTTGGTAACAAATAATAAGACGGAGGGTTTTACTTTCCATTATTCGCCCCTAGTCTTCTTCCACCTCTGGTGCAAATTCCGGTGATAGCCATTGCTATCTTTCACTAATTCATGTTCCTACGGCGGGCGCCGCATTCAACAATTTCACCAACCAGAATATCGTCAACAACGTCAACAGAAGATGAGCAGGTCAGGCATTTAAATGCTTTCATGATAATTCCCTTAAGATAGATTAAATAATGAAGTTGCTTTCGAAGTAATTCTTAATGGAAAGAATAAACTCGTGTTGTTCCTCAATTTCTCCGACGCGATCGGCTTCACCTTTGAAGGTGTGGCACAGCGACATGCCGAGAAATTCGCAAATGTATTCAAACTGGGTGGTAATAATGTCCGCTTTGTGTTGCGGATTATCGCCACCGATCACAATCAGGACGATTTTTTACCCTGACAGCGCTGGCGAAAGTCGGGAATTTTCTTTAATGATTCAGAGAATCGATCGATAAAAATTTTCATCGTTCCCGAAATGCCATACCAGTAAACCGGGGAAACAAAAACGGCCACGTCACTGTGCAGAAATTTATTGATCAAATAATCGTAATCATCGGTGACGGGCTTATATTTGAGATCGGTTTCCCGATAATCTTCATACTGTGTGATAGTAAAGTCTTTAAGGCGAAACGCCTCAGCGTCGAAGCCGCTAAACACTTTTCAACGATAACGGAACTGTTGCCCGGATAGCGGGAGCTACCATTAAATACTACAAATTTACTCATGCGCTTAACCCCGAACCACTGCGGTGAATATCACTGATAATCGTGATGGGAATGCGTCACACATAAACCGTGGCGAGTACCGCCATCTCGTCTTGTGCTGCTGGCATTATTAGGCAAAAACCGAGGGAGGGGATAAATAGTCATTCTTTTATTGATTTATTACTGTCAGTTTATAATCGGCGAATACTGACGGTCGGAGTATCGAAAAATGGACTACCTGAAAAGCGTTGAAGCGTTCATCCTTTCTGCGGATAAAGGCAGTTTCACCGCCGCGGAGGTGATGTGCATTACCCCTGCAATGGTGGGCAAGCACATTCGCGAGCTGGAGAAGGGCTCGGTTGCCAGTTGATCCACCGCAGTACCCGACGCCGGGGGCTGACCGGCGCAGGGCAACGTTTTTACGCGCACGGTATTCAGATCCTCTCCGCCGTGCACGAAGCGGATACCATTGTTCATCGCCTGAATGATGAAGTGGCAGGCGACCTCCGCATCAGCGCGCCAGTGGCGTTTGGCAACCGCGTGCTGACACCGGTGTTAACGCCTTTCTTACTGCGCTACCCGGAAGTGAATATCGATCTGGTATTGACCGACCGGCGTGTTGACCTGATTGAAGAGCGTTTCCAGATTGCCATTCGCATTGGCAATGTGCGCGATGAGGGGTTAATCGCCTTGCCCATGCCCCCCTTATCGCATGCTGCTGGCGGCATCGTCCGCCTACCTTGAAGCCTATGGCGCCAAAGACGCCTGAAGATCTGGGCGAAACATAACTGCATCAGTTTTACCCAGTGGCAATCAAACCATTTCTGGCAAATGGAAGGGCCGGGAGGGCGCTACGAAGTGGAAATCATTCCACGGCTGATTGTGAACTCCGGTGATGCGGTTCGTCAGGCGGCGCTGTCGGGGCTGGGGATTGCGTTTAATTCCGCGGTGATCCTTGAAGCCGATATCATTTCCGGCAAGCTGCACCGGGTATTGCCGGATTACACACCGCCGATGCGACCGATGCATTTATTGCGTTTGCCCATCCGACCCGTTCCCTCCACGATCGCTGCCTTTATTGAACATTTGTCGGAAGAAAACCTGATCGGGCAATAACCTGCTCTGACCGCCGGGCGACCACTTTCTATTGCCGTTCCCTTCTCCTCTTTCCTTTTCTCTGTGTTGTCGCTGGCGCATGTTTTTCAGTTTCGGCGCGGAAATATTCACTTTACATTTTGTTGTTGATAATGATAATCGGTATCAAATTGTTTCTTATTGTTGTTATTTGATTTTATTACGGAATGATCCCTTGCGGTTGTGGGGAATAGAAGAATGAGGATAGCTTGCATGAGATTTTCCCCGCTGTACGGCGTGCTCTCATTGGTCATCGCCGCTCCGCTTTATGCGCAGAGTGGAACGGGCGATAACAGTGACGAAATGATTGTGACCGCCACGAACCGACGGTTCGCGCAATGATTCCCCCCGAGTCATCAAAGTCATCACCGAACAAGAGATCGCGCAGCAGCGTCAGGTTACTTCTGACACGTCGCAGATCCTCAGTAACCTGATCCCGTCATTTTCTCCCGCCGCGGCAAAAAATGTCCGGCAGCGGGGAGACGCTGCGTGGCAGAACGCCGCTGGTGATGATTGATGGCATTCCGCAATCTAACCCGTTGCGCCCGACAGGACGCGAAATGCACACCATTGATGCGTCGATGATTGAGCGGATTGAAGTGATCAAAGGGGCCAACGCCAGCAACGGCGTACACCGGCGGCGGGATCAACATTATTACCAAACGTGCAAAGCCGGGTACGGTGAACCAGCACGTCAGCGTGGAAACCACCACGCCAACGGCGGCATTCGATCGCGATACGCTGTCGTACAAAACCAACTACAGCATTAATGGCAGCGAAGAGTACATCGATTACCTGTTTGCATTGAGCTATGAAGATCAGGGCCTGTTCAAAGACGCCAATAATCATGCCATTGGTGTTGATAATACGCAGGGCGATTTGATGGATTCCCGCCGGGATCTGCTGGCGAAAGTGGGCTACTGGCTGGATAACGATCAGCGCGTAGCTGAGCCTGAATCGCTACCGCCTGAAAACAAAGATAACTACGTCAGTGTGACCGGCGATCGCGAGGCCGGTATTGTCACCACGTCGGTGAAAGGCAACCCGGAAGGCGTCGCGCCGCATAACGATGTCTGGACGGTAGGCACCACCTACGATAATTACAACCCCGGCGGGCATGAAGCTCAATGTGCTGGCGTATTACCAGCGCTACGAAGCGCTGTTTGGCGCCACCAACTCCTCGTCGTTCCAGGATCCGAACATTGCGCCCCCTCGGCACGCTGTATGACCAGACGCGGGCGTACACCGATAAGTACGGTAGCAAAATTGCGCTGACCAAAGACGACATCTGGGACGATCGCATTAAGGCGACGGTCGGTTTCGACACGCTGTTTGATAACTCGAAACAGGATCTGTGGGGCACCGGGCGCACCTATGTGCCGGAAATTAATTACACCGATCTGTCGCCGTTCCTGCAACTGGAGTACAGCCCGGTGGCATCCGTCAAACTCAGCGGCGGTGTGCGCTATGAATATGCGCGGCTCAATATCGACAGTTACCAGACGGTATGGGCCAACGTCGCGTCACGGTGGAAGGCGGCAATCCGTCGTTCGATCAAACCCTCTACAATGCGGGCATTGTCTGGATCGCCGGTTGAACCGCTGAGCCTGTTCGCCAGCTACAGCGAAGGTTTCACCGTGCCGGATGTCGGGCGCGTGTTGCGCGGCATCGACACGCCGGGCGTCAAACTGGATGACTACTCCGGTCTGCAACCGATCGTCACCAAAAACAGCGAAGTGGGCTTCCGTGTGCAGCACGCGCCGTTTGATTTTGAAGCCAGCTATTACCAGTCCACCTCCAAACTGGGCAGCCGCGTAGAGTTGCTCAACGATGCCTTTGTTGCCCGCCGTGAGAAAACCGAAATTGACGGCGTGGAACTGAGTGCGGGTTATACGCCAAATGCGGACCTAAATTTACCGTCTCCTCGGTCGCATATGCGCGGGCGTTACGACAGCGACAACAACGGCAGCCTCGATGCGAAGCTGGATGGCCTGAACATCGCCCCGGACCGTATCATCGCTAACTGGTCGGCGAACTGGAACGCGGAACTGACCACCTTCCTGCAGGCCAACTGGGCGCTCAGCAAGTCGTTTGATGACGCGGAGAAAGACTTCTCCGGCTACGTGCTGGTGGATGCGGCGGTCGGTTATAAACTGCCGTACGGTCAGCTCAGCCCTCGGGGATTTCTAACCTGCTGAATAAACAGTACATCACCTATTACTCACAGAGTGCATCCGTGGATGAGGATCGCTACTTCGCCGGGCGTGGGCGTACCGCAACGCTGGGCTACAGTCTCGATTTCGACCCGCCGCCGCCTCTGAAAAGGGGCGACAGCACGGATTGACGATGATGACTCCTGATTATTGCTCGCTGCGACGCAGACGATTACTCCGAGGCACTCTTGCTTGGCGGTTTGTCGCCGTCGCTGTTTGCCGCCACGCCCCGTTTACCGCGCGTGGTTTCTCTGTCTCCAGGGCGCGACGGACAGCCCTGGTGGCGCTCGGTGTGACGCCGTGCGGCATCGTTGAGTCGTGGGCGGAAAAACCGGTGTACCGCTATTTGCGCCCGATGTTGTCCTCGGTGGCGCAACTGGGGCTGGAAACGCAACCCGCGCTGGAAAAATCGCCATGCTGCAACCGGATCGTATCGTTGCGTCGCGTTTTCGCCACCGAGGATATCGTCCCCGTGATGGCGAAGATCGCCCCGGTCACGCTGCTGGATGATGTGTTTGAGTTTAAAAAACGCTGACCGTGGTGGCGGATGCGCTCAGCCTGAGCCCTGCCGCTGCGATGTTACTGCAACGCTGGGACAGCCGTGTGGCGACGATCAAGGCCTTAATGGCGCGGCAGTTTTCTGCGCAAAACCCGCCGCAGGTATCGGTGATTGAAGTCCGTCCGGACCACATCCGCAGCTATGTGGCGCACAGTTTTCCCGGCTCGGTGATGTCGGAACTGGGCTTTTACGTGGAATGCGCAGGCGGCACAAACCCGTAGCGCCTCGCTGCGCTTCTCCACGCTGGAGAACATCCCGCTGCTGGACGCGGATCTCTTTTTCATCCTGCTGCGCGCCAACAGCCCGGCCATTGACCGCCAGTACCAGCGATTGATTGCCCACCCGCTGTGGCAGCAACTGCGAGCAGTAAAAGCCCGGCGCATTATGACGGTGGACAGTGTGCCTGGAGCCTCTCCGGCGGCATTCTGGGGGCGAATCACATCATGGACGATGTAGAGCGTTTTGTGCGCGGGGAGGGGTAATGAAGTTTCTGCTCTGCGCGCTTTTGCTGGGAGTACTGGCATTGCTCAGCATGATGGCGGGCGCGGGCTGGTACACCCCGTCGCAGATTGCCGCTGCTCTGCTGCACCCGGAGGCGACCCGCGCGGCGGATACCATTATTCAGACCTCGCGTTTGCCGCGCACGGTACTGGCGATGTGCGTGGGCGCGTTTCTGGCGGTCGCCGGGGCGCTGATGCAGGCTTTAACCCGTAATCCACTGGCTGCGCCGGGGCTGTTTGGCGTGAATGCCGGGGCGGCGCTGATGATTGTGCTGGCCGGTACGCTGTTTTCCATTGGCGACCCGTGGATCACTGCTGCTGGCGTTTCTCGGCGCGTGTACCACCGGCATGCTGGTGTGGTTTGTCAGCAACGTCAGTAATGGTCAGCTCAATCCGCTGCGGCTGGTGCTGGCCGGGGTGGCGATCACCGCGCTGTGTAACGCCTTCACCCGGTGCAATCCTCGTTATTGATCAGCAAAGCCTCGATACGATGCTGTTCTGGCTGGCGGGCAGTCTGTCCGCCAGTGATGCGACGCGGCTTTATCCGCTGCTGTTGCCGGGCGCCGGGCTGGTGGTGATTGCGGCGCTGTTCGCGCGGCAGATGAATGTACTGAACGCCGGGGAAGCGATCGCCCGCGGGCTGGGGCAGAACATTGCCCGGGTGCGGTTGATTGCCAGTGTGCTGGTGGTTGCAGGCTGCGCGGTGGCGCTGGCCGGTAATATCGGCTTTGTCGGGCTGATGGTGCCGCACATTGTACGCCAGATCTTTGGCAGCGATTTACGGCGGACCCTACCCGCTTGTGCGCTGCTGGGGGCGATGCTGCTGCTGACGGCTGATATTGCCGCCCGGCTGATCATTGTGCCGCAGGAGGTGCCGGTTGGTGTGATGACCGCACTGCTGGGCGCACCGTTCTTTATCATGCTGGCGCAGCGAAGGGGGGAGCCATGCGGGGGTAATCCGGTGTTGCGCTGGGGCGCGTTTTCCCGCCAGTCCGCGCGCGCGGACGTATTCCGCTGGTGCTGAGTTGCCTGCTTGTGACGCTGGTGCTGGCGCTGGTGTCGTTAAGCATTGGCGATGTGCTGCTGCCGCTTTCGCAGACGTTCACACTGTTGCTCAGCCCGGATGCGTCGCCGCAGAGTTTTATTCTGCATGAGCTGCGTTTACCGCGCGTGGCGCTGGCGTTACTGGCAGGTGGCGGCCTTGGCATTGCGGGGCTGATTATCCAGATGCTGGTGCGTAACCCACTGGCCTCGCCGGATACGCTGGGGGTCACCACCGGAGCCAGCGCGGGTGCGTTGATCTGGCTGGCGGGCTTCAGTTTGCATGGCAGCGGCATGTTGCCTTATGCGGCGATGGCCGGTGCAGCGTGCGCGGTGGGGTTAGTTTTTCTGCTCAGTTGGCGCAAGGGTTCACGCCGCTGCGGCTGATCCTGACGGGAGTCGGCGTTTCGGCGCTGGCAGGCGCGATTGTGTCGCTGGTGCTGGTGTTCAGCCCGCTCACCACCACGTTGTCGGCATGGGTCTGGCTGAGCGGCAGTGTGTACGCCGCCACGTGGGAAAAGTGCTGCACCTGCTTGCCGTCTATCTGTGGGCGGTTCCGCTGCTGTTTTGTCTTATCCGTTACCTGAACGTGCTGCAACTGAATGATGAGCAGGCGCTGGGGTTGGGGATTCGGGTGAACGCGATACGCGTGTTGCTGATGCTCGGCAGCGTGGTGCTGGCGGGCGGTGCGATTGCGCAGGTGGGCGCGATGGCATTTGTCGGGTTGATCGCGCCGCACATTGCCCGGTTGTGGGTGCGTAACGGCTTTGTCGGCCGGCCTGTGTGGCGGTAAGCGGCGGAGGTGTGATGGTGATGATCGCCGATCTGGCGGCACGAACGCTGTTCCGGCCCGCCGATCTCCCGGCCGGGATTTTTGTGGCGCTTGCCGGTGCGCCATTCTTTTGTGGCTGCTTATCCGGCAGCGGACGTAATGCAATGGGGAATCTGTGTCTCTTTCAACTGACAAGCTGAGCGTCAGCTATCAACAGCAAACGGTGATTCACGCGCTGGATCTGGCCCTGCCGCAGGGCGCGTCTCGGTGCTGATTGGCAGTAACGGCTGTGGCAAAAGCACGCTGCTAAAAGCGATGGCGCGCCTGTTAACGCCGCAGTCCGGTCGCGTCATTCTCGATGGCTGGATATCCACGCCAGCGCAACGCAACAGGTGGCGCAAAGCTGGCGATCCTGCCGCAAACCCCGGTTGCGCCGGAGGATCACCGTCCGCCAGTTGGTCAGCCTTGGGCGTTTTCCCCGCAGCAGAACTGGTTACGCCAGTGGTCCGAAGAGGACGATCAGCAGGTCAATGAGGCGTTGCGACTGACGGGCACGGCCTCTTTACAGCACCGCCCGGTGGATGCGCTCTCCGGTGGGCAGCGCCAGCGTGTGTGGATCGCCATGACGCTGGCGCAAGCCACCGGTACGTTGTTGCTGGACGAACCCACGACCTATCTCGACTGGCGCATCAGATTGAGATCCTCGAGCTGTTACGCACGCTCAATCGCCAGCAGGGAAAAACCATTGTGATGGTGCTGCACGATCTCAATCTGGCCTGCCGCTATGCCGACCACCTCGGGGTGGCAGTGCATGACGGGCGCGTCTACGCGCAGGGCGCGCCGCAGCAGATCATGAGTGAAACGCTGGTGCAGGATGTGTTTAACCTGCGTTGCCGTATTATTGACGATCCCTTTTCCACACGCCGTTGTGTATCCCTTTCCGGTGAGTCGCATGCTGAGTCCTGAAGAGTACGCTTACCTGCACAACGCGTTTCGTCTGCGCAGCTGGCGCAGGCGGATGAACGCAGTGTGCCCGCGTCCGCCATGCTGGATGACGACACCTGCCGCGCGGTGTTGCAACGGGTGATGACGCTTGTGGGCGCGCCGGATCTGGCGATTGCCGCGTCGTTGCTTGCCAAACGGCTGGCCTTTCTCGCTTCCGGCAACGTGCTGTATGCCATGACGGTGTTTGATAAAGGTCTGCCATTGTCGTTAACCGCCAGTCGACTGGAGTATGCGCACGATAATGGGGTGTGGCGCTCCTCGCTGCCGACGGATGTTACCACCACGCAGGCCGCTTCTGGGGGGCGTGATACGTGGCGTGCGGAGATTGTCAGCACGTTGTTTAAAGGTTATTTCGCACCGCTGTGGCAAAGCCCGGCGCGGGTGAGTGGCCTGCCGGAGGCTATCTTGTGGGAAAACACCGCCGTACGGGTCTATTCGCTGTATCAGGGGCGCATGGAGACGCTGGATGCGGTGCAGGAACAGCGTCGGCAGGCGGATTTCCACTGGCTGCTGGAACAGGCTGAGCCGGAACAGTTTGGGCTGGCATGGAACCCGTTAAAACGCTTTCGTCGACCGTTGCAAAACAATGCAGCAGGGCAGGCGGTGCGTTTTCGCCGCACCTGCTGTTTTTATTACAAGGCATCACAACCGGTGGAGTATTGTCATAATTGCCCGCTGCTGAAAAAAAATCTAACGGGCATTTATTTTACGCTTCGACTTCGTAACCTAATTCCTGTGAAATTTCTTTGGCGGTATTTTGTAACGCCGTAAGCAGACGCGCTTCGCCTAATAATTCAAGGCGTGAAGTGGATAACGAAATAGACACGGCATAAGGCACCCGGCCATGAATGTCGAACACCGGAACCGCCAGCAGGAGACACCTAACTCGTTCTCTTCACGGTCTTTTGCCCATTTCTGCGCGCGGATCTCTTTCAACTCCTGTTGCATCACATCGAGCTTATCAATGGTGTAACGGGTGAGCGGCTTAATATATTCGCGATGGCTTTTCCAGTATTGCTCCACATATTCCGGCTGACCGAAGGCCATATAGACTTTGCCCATTGCGGAGCAATATAACTCCTGATGCTGACCAATATAGGCCCGCGTTCTTAACATGCCGGTGGTCGGTTCTAATTTATAAATTAAAATCGCGTGATCATCTTCGCGGGTGGAAAAGTTAATGGTTTCCCCGATCGCCAGATTGAGGGCTTCAAGATGGGGAGCGGCCACGTGAATAATATTCAGCGAAGACAGCGCCTTTGCCCGATGGCGATACATTTGGTGGTCAGCCGGTAGCTGCCTGCCGCGGGCGCCGGTTTGACATAGCCGCACGATTGCAGCCCCTGTAACAAACGGTGCACGGTGCTTTTATTCAACTGAGCCAGTTCGGAAAGATGGGCTAAGGGGCAGCCATTCGGGTAGTTACTCAGAATATCCAGCAGTTGTAATCCGCGGAACAGACTTTGACTGCCCGCCGGTTTCTCTTTTCGTCTTGCATTGATGCGTTCTCGCTTCCTGCCGCTTTTGGACCCGTTAATTTTGCCAGCCTCAATACTAGCGCAAAATGGAACGGGCCACACAAAAATCAGGTTATGTTTATAAGTCTTTGATAGTAATCAACTTCGAAATTTAAAGTGAAGCGTGGATCACACATCCGTGTTTTGTTATGTGGAATGGTATTTCGCATTTTGAAATTCAGGAGTATAAAAACAACACAGAAGTCCGATGCAACCGGAGAAAAAAGATGAAGGTTACCTTCGAAGAGCTTAAGCAATCCTTCAAACGCGTTTTGCGTTCCCGCAATGTGCGTGAAGAGACTGCCGACGCCTGCGCGGAGATGTTTGCCCGTACCACCGAGTCGGGCGTCTATTCACACGGCGTGAACCGCTTTCCGCGTTTCATTCAGCAACTGGATGCCGGTGACATCATTCCGGATGCGCAGGCGAAGCGCATTGCGAACCTCGGCGCGATTGAACAGTGGGACGCGCAGCGTTCGATTGGCAACTTAACTGCGAAGAAGATGATGGATCGCGCCATTGAACTGGCATCCGATCACGGTATTGGTCTGGTGGCGGTGCGTAACGCCAACCACTGGATGCGCGGCGGCAGCTATGGCTGGCAGGCAGCAGAGAAGGGCTATATCGGGATTTGCTGGACCAACTCCATCGCCGTGATGCCGCCGTGGGGCGCGAAAGAGTGCCGCATTGGCACCAACCCGCTGATTGTGGCGATCCCCTCTACGCCAATCACCATGGTGGATATGTCGATGTCGATGTTCTCCTACGGCATGCTGGAAGTGAACCGCACCGGCCGGGCGCGAACTGCCGGTAGATGGCGGCTTTGACGACGACGGCAGGTTAACGAAAGAACCCGGCGTGATTGAGAAAAACCGCCGCATTCTGCCGATGGGCTACTGGAAAGGTTCCGGTTTATCCATCGTGCTGGACATGATCGCCACCCTGCTGTCAGACGGGGCATCAGTTGCTGAAGTCACCGAAGAGAACAGCGATGAATACGGCATTTCGCAGGTGTTTATCGCCATCGAAGTCGACAAGCTGATCGATGGCGCAAGCCGTGACGCCAAGCTGCAACGCATCATGGATTACATCACCAGTGCGGAACGCGCGGATGAAAACGCACCTGTTCGTCTGCCGGGCCACGAGTTTACGCGCCTGCTGGAAGAAAACCGTCGCGACGGTATCACCGTTGATGACAGCGTATGGGCGAAGATCCAGGGCGCTGTAAGGAGCGAACGATGCTATTCGGCCATATTTCACAGCCCAATCCCTGCCGTTTACCGGCGGCGATTGAAAAAGCGCTCGATTTCCTGCGCACCACGGATTTCCGCACGCTTGAGCCTCGGCGTGGTAGAAATCGAAGGGCGCACCATTTTGCGCAGATCCTCGATCTCACCACCCGGCCCCGTGAGGAGCAAAACCGGAAGTGCACCGCAAGTATCTGGATATCCAGTTTATGGCATGGGGTGAAGAGGAAATTGGTATTGCCATTGATACCGGTAATAACGTGATTGCGGAAAATCTGCTGGAGCAGCGCGATATTATTTTTTATCAGGCGAGCGAGAACGAATCTTTTTTGAAATGGTGCCTCGGCAGCTACGCGATATTTTCCCGCAGGATGTACACCGTCCCGCTTGTAATAAATATCGTGCCACGCCTATTCGTAAAATTGTCGTCAAGGTGGCTATTTCTGCATTGAATTAATTCACGCATAAGCAGGAGCTAAATATGAAGCGTCATAACGCCGGTTATATTATCGGCGCGTATCCCTGCGCGCCTTCTTTTCACCAACAAGGGGAACAGCAAGAACAGGATTTCTGGCGGCAACTGGCGGATACCCCGCACATTGCCGGGCTGGAGCAGCCGTGCTCGAAGAACTGCACCCGCTGGGTGACGAGTGGCTGTTAACGCATACGCCGGGTGAGTGGCACATTGTCGTCACGGCGGTGATGGAAACCATGCGCCGCCGCGGCGGTGGCGAACGCGGTTTTGGTCTCGCCTCCAGTGATGAAGCGCAGCGCCGTGCCTGCGTGGCGTATTACCGTCATGTGCATGACAAGATCGCTGCGCTGAATGCCCGTTTCCCCCGGCAAAGTTGTCGCGCTGGAAATGCAGGCCGCACCTCTGGTGGGCAATGCCAGCGTGGAACAGGCCACCGAGGCGTTTGCCCGCTCGATCAAGGAGATAGCCCGTTGGGACTGGTCGTGCGAACTGGTGCTGGAACACTGTGATGCCATGAATGCCGCTGCGCCGCGCAAAGGATTTTTACCGCTGGAGAACGTGCTGGAAACGCTGGCGGGTTATGAGATCGGCGTGTGCATTAACTGGGCGCGTTCCGCCATTGAAGGGCGCAACACCACGCTGCCGCTGGTCCATACCCGGCAGGCGCAACAAGCCGGGAAACTGCGCGGGCTGATGTTTTCCGGTACCACGGAAAACGGCCCATACGGAGAGTGGCAGGATCTGCACGCACCGTTTGCGCCGTTCTGCCCGGAGAGTTTATTAACCGTCGACAGCGCCAACGCCTTATTTCCAGGTCGCTGCGCCAGAAAGTTTGTCCTTTACCGGTATTAAATTACTGGAAATTGATGCCAACGCCAGTGTAGGACATCGCGTGGAAATATTACGCGACGGCATTAACGCCTTACATAAAGCCAGACAATAAATACAAAAATATCTGACATCGCATACCAGTTACTTTTAACGAGATGCTAATTATGAACACGTCCTCTTACTCTACATCTGCGGATATTCCGCGCCAGCGCTGGTTAAGAATAATTCCTCCTATTCTTATCGCTTGTATTATTTCGTACATGGACCGCGTGAATATCGCGTTCGCCATGCCCGGCGGGATGGATCAGGAATTAGGGATTTCTGCATCCATGGCTGGTCTCGCCGGGGGCATTTTCTTTATCGGTTATCTGTTTTTGCAGGTGCCGGGCGGCAAAATCGCCGTTCACGGCAGTGGCAAAAAATTCATTGGCTGGTCGCTGGTGGCACGGGCGGTGATCTCCGTCCTGACCGGTATTGTCACCAGTCAGTATCAACTGCTGGCGTTGCGCTTCTTACTCGGCGTGGCGGAAGGCGGCATGTTGCCGGTGGTGCTGACGATGATCAGTAACTGGTTCCCGGATGCGGAACGCGGGCGCGCCAATGCCATTGTGATCATGTTTGTGCCGATTGCCGGTATTGTGACGGCGCCGCTTTCTGGCTGGATCATCACTGCGCTGGACTGGCGCTGGCTGTTTATCATTGAAGGTCTGCTGTCGCTGGTGGTGCTGGTGCTGTGGTCACTGACGATTTATGACCGCCCGCAGGAAGCCCGCTGGATCTCCGAGGCAGAGAAAAAAATATCTGGTGGAGACGCTGGCTGCCGAGCAGCGCGCAATTGCCGGCAAAGAGGTGAAAAACGCCTCGCTGAGCGCCGTGCTGTCTGACAGAACCATGTGGCAACTGATTGCCCTCAACTTCTTCTACCAGACCGGGATTTACGGCTACACCCTGTGGCTGCCGACCATTCTGAAAGAGTTAACTCACAGCACCATGGGGCAGGTGGGCATGCTCGCCATCCTGCCGTACCTCGGGGGCCATCGCCGGGATGTTCCTCTTCTCGTCCCTTTCTGACCGTACCGGTAAACGCAAACTGTTCGTCTCCCTCCCGCTGCTGGGCTTTGCGCTGTGCATGTTCCTCTCCGTGGCGCTGAAAGAGAGCATCTGGCTGTCGTATGCGGCGCTGGTGGGGTGTGGTTTCTTCCTGCAATCGGCGGCGGGCGTGTTCTGGACCATTCCGGCGCGTCTGTTCAGCGCAGAGATGGCAGGCGGGGCGCGTGGGGTGATTAACGCGCTGGGTAACCTCGGCGGTTTCTGCGGCCCTTATGCCGTGGGCGTGCTGATCAACCTCTACAGCAAAGATGCCGGGGTGTACTGCCTCGCTATTTCGCTGGCGCTGGCGGCGCTGATGGCGCTGCTGCTCCCGGCGAAGTGCGACGCGGGAAAACGTCTCAGTCAGCCCGGTCAGCACCCGTAAACGCGAAGCCTGACAACCTGCCCGGCGGCGCTGTGCTGACCGGGCAAGAGAATGACCGATTCTGTAAGCCGGATAAGGCCGTCGCCATCCGGCAATAAAAACGAGAGCACGACGATGAGTGATAAAGAGACCTTCTGGCTGGGTATCGATTGTGGCGGTACTTATCTGAAAGCCGGTTTATACGACAGCCGGAGGGCAGGGAGCACGGTATTGAACGCCAGTCTCTGAAGACGCTCAGCCCGCAACCCGGTTACGCCGAACGCGATATGCGCGCGTTGTGGACAGCCTGTGCCCAGACCGTTTCGCGTTTGCTGCAACGCACTCATACCCCCGGTGAACGCATTCGCGGCGTGGGCATTTCTGCGCAGGGCAAGGGGCTGTTTTTGCTGGATAAAAACGATCAGCCGCTGGGCAATGCGATGCTCTCATCCGACCGCCGCGCGCTGGAGGTGGTGAGGCGCTGGCAACAGGATGGCATTCCGCAACAACTCTACCCGCTGACCCGCCGGGGGCGCTGTGGACCGGGCACCCGGTTTCATTGCTGCGCTGGCTGAAAGAGAACGAGCCGCAGCGTTATGCGCAGATTGGCTGCGTACTGATGGGGCACGACTATTTGCGCTGGTGTCTGACCGGCGTCAAAGGCTGTGAAGAGAGCAATATCTCGGAATCCAACCTCTACAACATGTCCCGGGGTTACTACGACGCGCGTCTGTCGCAGTGGCTGGGGATTGGCGAAATTGATGCGGCGTTACCGCCGATTGTGGGCTCAGCAGAAATCTGCGGGGAAATCACCGCTCAGGCAGCCGCCATAACCGGTCTCGCGGCGGGTACGCCCGTCGTGGGCGGTCTGTTTGATGTGGTTTCCACCGCGCTCTGCGCCGGGCTGCAAGATGAACAGCGGCTGAATGCGGTGATGGGGACTCGGGCCGTGGCCAGCGGCATTGCGGATGGCCTTCGCGACAACGAAGCCCACCCCTATGTGTACGGGCGCTACGTTAATGACGGTCAGTACATTGTGCACGAAGCCAGCCCGACCTCTTCCGGCAACCTTGAGTGGCTGACCGCGCAGTGGGGCGATATGTCGTTTGAGGAGATAAACCACGCCGTTGCCTCGTTGCCCAAAGCGGGCAGCGAGCTGTTTTTCCTGCCGTTTTTGTATGGCAGCAACGAACTGGAGATGACCAGCGGTTTTACGGCATGCAGGCGCTGCACACCCGCGCGCACCTTTACAGGCGATCTACGAAGGGGTGGTGTTCTGCCATATGACGCACCTTAACCGCATGCTGGCGCGTTTTACCCACGTTGAAGCGCTGCGCGTCACCGGCGGTCCGGCGCACTCCGACGTGTGGATGCAGATGCTGGCGGATGTCAGCGGGCTGCCTGTGGAACTGCCGCAAGTGGAAGAGACCGGCTGTTTCGGCGCGGCGCTTGCCGCCCTTGTCGGCACCGGCGAGTACCGCGACTTCCAGCACGCGCAGCAGGTGTTAAAGCATGACATTCGCACCCTGACGCCGGACATGGCCGCCCACGCCGCTTATCAGCGCAAATACGCGCGTTACCAGATTTTGATTGAAGCACTACAGGGCTTTCACGCCCGCATTAAGGAGCAGACGTTATGAGCCGACCATTACTGCAACTGGCGCTCGACCATACCAGCCTCGCGGCTGCCCGGCGCGATGTGGCGCTGTTACAGGATCATGTCGACATCGTAGAAGCCGGCACCATTTTGTGCCTGTGCGAAGGGGTGAATGCCGTACGCGCGCTGCGCGCCCAGTGCCCGGAGAAGATCATCGTTGCGGACTGGAAAGTCGCCGACGCCGGGGAAACGCTGGCACAGCAGGCGCTTGGCGCGGGCGCGAACTGGATGACCATTATCTGTGCTGCGCCACTGGCGACTATCGAAAAAGGCCATGCGGTTGCGCAGGCGCACCACGGTGACATTCAGATTGAGCTGTTTGGCAACTGGACCTTCGACGACGCCCGCGACTGGTATCGCACGGGTGTGCGTCAAGCGATTTACCACCGTGGTCGTGACGCGCAGGCCAGCGGTCAGCAATGGGGGGAAGTGGATCTGGCGCGGATGAAAGCGCTTTCTGATATCGGTCTCGAACTGTCGGTCACCGGCGGGCTGACGCCTGCGGATCTGCCGCTGTTTAAGGACATTAACGTGAAAGCCTTTATTGCCGGGCGCGCGCTATCCGGCGCGGCGAACCCGCAGCAGATTGCCCGCGAGTTTCATCAGCAGATTGACGCCATCTGGGGAGAGAAGTAATGCGCACACATCCGTTGGGCATTTATGAAAAAGCGCTGGCGAAAGATCTGAGCTGGCCGGAGAGGCTGGTGCTGGCGAAAAGCTGCGGTTTCGATTTTGTCGAAATGTCCGTTGATGAGACCGATGAGCGTCTGTCGCGCACTGGAGTGGAGCACCACACAGCGGGCATCGCTGGTGGAAGCGATGCTGGAAACCGGGGTGTCTATTCCGTCGATGTGCTTATCGGCGCACCGCCGTTTTCCGTTTGGCAGCCGTGATGAACGCGTGCGTGAACGGGCGCGGGACATTATGACAAAAGCTATCCGTCTGGCGCGCGATCTGGGGGATCCGCACCATTCAACTGGCCGGGTACGACGTTTACTACGAAGAGCATGACGCGGGCACGCAGCAGCGTTTTGCCGATGGGCTGGCGTGGGCGGTGGAACAGGCCGCCGCCGCGCAGGTGATGCTGGCGGTCGAGATTATGGATACCGCCTTTATGAACTCCATCAGCAAATGGAAAAGTGGGACGACATGCTCGCCTCGCCGTGGTTTAGCGTCTACCCGGATGTCGGCAACCTGACGGCACCGGGGTAACGATGTGTCTGCCGAGCTGGCGCTGGGGATCGATCGCATTGCCGCTATTCATCTGAAAGATACCCAGCCGGTGACTGAAGAGAGCCCGGCCAGTTCCGCGATGTGCCGTTTGGTGAAGGCTGCGTCGATTTTGTTGGTGTGTTTCGCACGCTGCACCAACTGAACTATCGCGGCGCGTTTTTTAATTGAGATGTGGACCGAAAAGCCAAAGAGCCGGTGCTGGAAATTATCCGGGCCCGCCGCTGGATCGAAGCCCGTATGCAGGAAGGAGGATTTGTATGTTAGAGCAACTGAAAGCCGAGGTGCTGGCCGCCAATCTGGCGCTGCCCGCCCATCATCTGGTGACCTTCACCGGGGGTAACGTCAGCGCGGTGGATGAGAGCGGCACACTGATGGTGATCAAACCCTCCGGCGTGGAGTACGACGTGATGACCGCAGAAGATATGGTGGTGGTGGAGATTGCCAGCGGTAGGGTGGTGGAGGGCAATAAAAGCCGTCATCCGACACGCCAACGCACCGGCGCTGTATCGCCGTTTTCCGCAACTTGGCGGCATTGTGCATACCCATTCGCGCCATGCCACCATCTGGTCGCAGGCCGGGCTGGATCTGCCCGCGTGGGGAACCACCCATGCGGATTACTTCTACGGCGCGATCCCCTGCACCCGCTTGATGACCGACGAGGAGATCAGCGGCGAGTACGAGTATCAGACCGGGGAGGTGATCATTAAAACCTTCGAACAGCGTGATATCGACCCGATGCAGATCCCCGGCGGTGCTGGTGCATTCCCATGGCCCGTTTGCGTGGGGCAAGAACGCCGCCGACGCGGTGCATAACGCGGTGGTGCTGGAAGAGTGCGCGTATATGGGACTCTTCTCCCGCCAACTGGCGCCGCAGTTACCGGATATGCAACAACCGTTGCTGGATAAGCACTACCTGCGCAAGCACGGTTCAAACGCCTACTACGGGCAGTAAGTTTTCCCGCTCTGTGCCCGGTGGCGCGTGGCTTACCGGGCCTGTGCGTGTGTCTGTGCTTCGGCCTGCCGCTTTCCGGCGACGCAGACAACGGATGACAGAAAACGCGGCGCTGTTTAAGGTAGGGTGACTCTGCCAATGACCCCTACAGGCGCGCCGTGAAACAGACCTTCGTTTTGGATTTCTCCCACCGTTC
Organism: Enterobacter sp. EA-1; assembly: GCA_002886105.1. Classification (GTDB taxonomy): domain Bacteria; phylum Pseudomonadota; class Gammaproteobacteria; order Enterobacterales; family Enterobacteriaceae. Next base: position 3,634,602 of record CP025776.1, on the reverse strand, counting down.
TCTGATCCCTTATGCCCATGACTACCGGCATGGCGAGCATGAGCAGTGGCATACGCACCCTTGCGATCAACTGATTCATACCCTGAGCGGCGTGATCCGCGTTGAAACCGCGCAGGGAACGTGGGTAGTGCCGCCAGCCCGTGGCGTCTGGATCCCGGCGCACGTTTCTCATGCCCTGCATATTGACGGCGACGTGCAGGCGCGGGGTGTGTTTGTGCAACCGCTGGCGCGCGCCGATCTGCCGGTTATCTGCCGTGGTGCGGATCAGTGAGTTATTGCGGGCGCTGATCGTGAACGCCCTCGGATCTGCCTGAGGCGTATCAGGCCGGGACGCGGGCGGAGCGTATTTATGAACTGCTCCTCGATGAAATCCGCCTGATGAACACGCTGCCGTTTTGTTTACCGGAACCCTCGTCACCCCGTTTAAAACAGCTGTGCGACGCCGTGCGTGCAACGCCCGCCGGAGCGTGGACGCTGGAAAATGCCGCCCGCCGGTGAGCATGAGTGGACGCACGCTGTCGCGCCATTTCTACCAGCAAACCGGGTTGCAGTTCAGCGAATGGGTGCGGCGCGCGCGATTGCTGGTTGCGCTGACGCGGCTGGCCAGAGGCGAGCCGGTCACGCAGGTGGCGCTGGACTCCGGCTATGCGAATCCCAGCGCCTTTAGCGCCATGTTTCGCCGGGTGATGGGCGTGCCGCCCGGCGATTACTTTACGCCGTAATAAACTGCCCGGCAGCGTTCAGCAACGCCTGTAATGAGGCGCGGGTTATGTCGCTATCAATGCTCACGCCCCGAGTGCGCGCTCGCTTTTTATTTTCGCAGCAGACATAGGCGACTGAGCGGCTGTCGCTGTGTTTCCCCAGCGTATGTTCGTGATAGCTCTCAATGTTGATCTCCACTTTCAGGCTTCGGCACAGTGCGGTGATGGCAGCGGAAAGAAACCCGTTGCCAGTCGCGCCGAACTTCAGTGCTTTGCCCTCGTAGCGGATTTCCGCCAACAGGGCGGTCTCTTGCCCCGGCTGGTTAGTGCAGGTGTACTCAATCAGTTGCAGTGCGGGCCGATCCACTGTGCCGTAACGCTGGCGGAACAGGTTCCAGATGGCCATTTGCGACATCTCTTTCCCTGCGCGATCGGCTTCATGCTGTACCTGCTGGCTGAAGGCCTGTTGCAGTTTACGCGGCAGACTCAGGCCGTGGTTCTGTTCCAGCAACCATGCCGCGCCGCTTTTGCCGGACTGGCTGTTCACGCGGATCACCGCTTCGTAGCTGCAACCCACGTCTGCCGGATCGAGCGGCAGGTAGGGCACGTCCCAGTACTGAGCCGGGGCATGCTGGCGGGCGGCGAACCCTTTTTGATGGCATCCTGATGCGAACCGGAAAACGCCGTAAACACCAGTTCTCCGGCGTAAGGATGGCGTGGTGCAACGGGGAGCTGGTTGCACTCTTCGACGATCTCCACCACTTTTTTCATTTCGCTGAAATCGAGCTGCGGGGCGATGCCCTCGGGTATAGAGGTTCAGCGCCAGCGTCACCAGATCTGCGTTCCCGGTGCGCTCGCCATTGCCAAACAGGCACCCTTCTACACGCTCAGCGCCAGCCAGCAACGCCAGTTCCGCGCTGGCAATGCCCGTGCCGCGATCGTTATGGGTATGCACGCTGATGCAGACCTGTTTCCGGCGGGAGAAATGGCGGCAGAAGTGCTCAATCTGGTCGGCGTACATTCGGTGTGCTGACTTCAACTGTGGCAGGCAGGTTGATGATCATCGGCCGCAGGGGGGGAAGGGGCCCAGACATCGGCGACTGCTTCGCAAATCTCCAGCGCAAATTCGGCTTCGGTAAAACAGAACGTTTCCGGCGAGTACTGAAACACCCACTCGGTGCCCGTTGCCTCTTCGCACTGGCGGCGGATCTGTTTTGCCGCGTTGACGGCCAGCATGACAATCTCTGCACGGCTCTGGCGGAAGACCTGCTCGCGAAACACGGGCGCTGTGGCATTGTATAAATGCACCGTGGCGCGATGCGCGCCCTGCAACGATTCAAAGGTGCGGGCAATTAAGTCTTCCCGCGCCTGCGTTAAGACCTGAATAGTGACATCGCCGGGGATGCGCTGTTCCTCAATTAACTGACGCACAAAATTGAAATCGGTTTGTGAGGCGGACGGGAAGGCGACTTCAATTTCTTTAAACCCGCAGGCGAGCAGTAAATCCCAGAACTTCCAGTTTACGTGTCGCATCCATGGGTTCGGCGAGTGCCTCGGGTTGCCGTCCCGCAGGTCGGTGGATAACCAGCGCGGTGCGCGTGTGAGGGTGTTGTCCGGCCAGCGGCGGTCGCTAAGTTTCACTGGCGTGTGCGGTTTATATTTGTCACTGGGGGTCGTTAGACATTATGGCTCTCCGTCGGGGTTTCCCCCAGTTTCCACGGAGAGCCATTGGCGTGCGCACGCGCAGATGACAACGTATTGCTTAAAAGTGACAACCTGCAGTCTGTTGCCGCCGCGGCTGGTCATCATGGTGCTACACCTGAATCTGGTCCGCCATGACCGGCTGCGCGGCTTTCGCGGCGGGTTTATCCACGTGGCGATATTTATCCAGCAGGTGGATCTGGATGCGGCGCAGCAGGTCGCCATTGAGTTTGTAGAAGCGGAAGTAGACCAGCAGCGAGACCGGGGAAGAAGCAGGCCGGCAGCGCCAGCATAATCACTTGCATGCCCATTAAGGTGCTGGCGGACTGCGCAACGTTCGGCACATAGCCAATCACCCCGAGGACAATGGCAATAAAGTACGCCGCGAATGCCGCTCCGGCTTTCACCACCGTGGTCTGCACCGAATAGGCGATACTTTCGCAACGGACATTCAGTTTGTATTCGCCGTAATCGACGGTGTCGGCCACCATAATCACCTGCAATACCCAGAAGAAAGCTTTACCGATACTGAAAAGACGCCCGCCAGCAAAATCATCCGGTGGCATGGGTCTGCCCCATCAGCGCCATCCACAGCAATATGCCGCCGCTCAGCACCGGCAACACCGATGCGCCCGCCCACAGCACCCGGCGGGAGAAGATCTTCACCAGTTTCGGGAACAAAATCAGGATCAGCAGGTTGGCAACACCGGCATAGGACATGTAGTAGGGAAACAGGTCGACATTGCCAATCACATAGGTGAAGTAGTAGATGGCAAACCCTTCAATCACGTTCGCGGCGGTGTTATAGGCCAGCGCCATCACCAGCAGGCAAGCCAGTTGATCGTTTTTAAAAATCAGCTGCACCATCTGTTTCCAGGCTCATAGCGTTCTGCCCGGCGCTGGGCTGCTTATCTGACGAGTAAACTTCATGCACGTTACGCAGGGTAACGAGCGTGGAAAGAACAAAAAAAGCAATTAACACCAGCGTCAGCATCTGAAAACCGAAACCGCGATCCGCGCCGCCAACGGCATTGACGAACGGTAAGGCAATCCCGGCGGTCACAAAGCCTGCCAGACTGGCGAAAAAGCGTGGGTAGGGCACCAGTTGTTCGCGCTCGCGCTTATCCGGTGATGGTTGGCACCAGCGACCAGAACGGCACATCCATAATGGTGTAGGTGAAGCCCCATAGCAGGTAAGTCGCCCACACCCAGATCAGTTGGGTTGCGCCCGTAAAGTGATGCGCGCTGAACAGCATATAGAGCACCACCGAGTTGGTCAGCGTGCCGATTAAAATCCACGGTTTAAACTTCCCCCAGCGCGATCGGGTGCAGTCCACAATCCAGCCCATGATCGGGTCTGCCAGCGCATCGAGAATTCGCGCGACCAGAAATAGCGTACCGACCATGCCGACCGACAGGCCGACGATATCGGTGTAGTAATACATCAGGTACATGTAGACGATGCCGATCGCGAAATCCTTACCAAATGCACCAAATCCGTAGCTGAGTTTTGTTGTCATTGAAATACTCATAGGGTACCGATTGCCTCTTTCAGTGTCGGAAGGGGGAAGCCCACAGCCGGGCGAACCCGGCGTTGCGCATTAGCGATGCAGCCGGGGCGGGCAGCCAGTCGCCGTGACTGGCGATTAAGTCGTCCACCAGCGCGTAGATCTCATCAATACCCAGTACGGCGGCGGTATGCGGATCCATCAGGGTTGCGTAGTACACGTAGTCTTTGTTCTCCGTGAGGATCGCCTCCGTCAGCAGGGTTTGCACATTGATGTTGGTTTGCATCAGCGCCGCCAGATGCGCGGGCAGTTTGCCCACTTTAGTGGGCTGGATGCCGTTGGCGTCCACCAGACAGGGGACTTCCACGCAGCAGTCCTGCGGCAGGTTGTCGATCAGGCCATCATTACGGACGTTGCCGTAAATCACGCTCGGCTCGCCGGTGTGGATGGCGTTCATAATGGTGCTGGCGTATTCGCGCGACGGTTTGAGGTTGATGCGGTCGGCGGTTTTGTACTCACCGGAGTTCCTTTTGCCAGTTCGCCAGTTGTTCGACGCAGCGTTTCGGGTACTCATCCAGCGGCACCTGATACCGTGCGATCAGATCGTCACGCCCCGGTTTGATAAACCACGGGGTGTATTCGGCAAAAGTGCTCGGAGGATTCGGTGACGAAGTAACCCAGTTTCTGGAACATTTCGTAGCGCACAATGTTCTGGCAACGTGGATTGCCGTGCATGTTCGGCTTTGGCGCACGTTTATCGGCCCGGGGCGCCCGGGTGGAGCTCCGGATAGAGGCTGGCGTAGCTGCCATCGGGCTGTTTTTCTCCAGCGACAGGTAAAACGCCATGTGGTTGATACCGGCGCAGCGGTAGCGTAATAACGCCGGGTCGAGATCGAGATCGCGCGCTAGCTCCTCCGCTGTGCCCTGCACCGAGTGGCACAGGCCAACCTGACGGATATGCGGATAGCGGGCGTACATCGCCCGGTGTTCATCGACATCGGGTTGACGTAGTTAAGCAGGGTGGCGTTCGGGCAGACGTCGGTCATGTCTTCACAGATTTGCCACAGATGCGGAATGGTGCGCAGCGCCCGCATAATGCCGCCGGGGCCAAGCGTATCGGCAATGGTTTGTTCGAGGCCGTGACGCTTGCAGACCTCAAAATCGGTGACGGTGCAGGGCTCATAGCCGCCAATCTGAAAGGCGACCACCACAAAATCGGCGTCTTTCAGGGCGGTCTTTTGGTCGGTATGGCAGCTGATTTGCCCGTTCGCGCCGACAGAGTCCATCAACTTGCGCACCACAATGTGCGACTCCTCCAGCCGCGTGGCGTCGATATCCATTAAGGCGACGTGCGCATCTTTCAGCGCCGGGCGCTGAAAAACATCGCCGAGGATATTTTTAACAAATACCGTAGAACCGGCGCCGATAAAGGTAATTTTGCAGCAGGCATGTGCATTCTCCGAGTGATGGTTGTTCTTCCTGAGCGTGGCACGCGCCTTGTGCGCCATCTGCCTTGTTCCTGCGGGTGCATTCCCGAAAACTCAGATTGCGCTATATACGGCGTTGGATCTGAGTTTCCGAGGAAAAAATAGGCGGTTAAGCAGAGTTAACGGCAATACCTTTAACTAAAATAGAACAGTATTGAGAGAAACGAATCGCGCAAGTGACGATCCAGCAAGAGGGCAGGATGGCAAAAGAGCAGATCAGAGCAGATATGTGCAGCGGGGATGAGAAAACCACCCGTGGCCCGCTGTCGCTGTACTCCGAGTATCAGCGCATGGAGATTGAACTGCGCGCGCCGCATGCGATGTCCGCCAGCCACTGGCATGGGCAGGTGGAGGTGAATGTGCCGTTTGATGGCGATGTGGAGTACCTGATCAATAACGAGGTGGTGCGCATCAAGCAGGGCTATATCACCCTGTTCTGGGCCTGTACGCCGCACCAGCTTACGCGCCCCGGTGAGTGTAAGCAGATGGCGATTTTCAACCTGCCGATGCATCTGTTTTTGTCATGGCCGCTGGATCGCGAGCTGATTAATCATGTAACGCACGGGATGGTGATCAAATCCACCGGCGGCGCAGCAGCTGAGCGCGTTTGAAGTGCAGCGCTGGCAGAACGATCTCAACAGCGATAACGAACAGATCCATCAACTGGCCATTGACGAAATCGCCCTGATGCTTAAGCGCTTTAGCCTCTCCGGCTGGCAGCCGATACTGGTGAATAAGACCTCGCGCACCCACAAAAACAGCGTCTCGCGCCACGCGCAGTTTTATGTCAGTCAGATGCTGGAGTTTATTGCAGTCAATTATGACCAGATGCTGACCATTGATGCGATTGCCGAGCATGTGAAGCTGAATCCCAACTATGCGATGGGGATCTTCCAGCGGGTGATGCAACTCACCATGAAACAGTACATTACCGCCATGCGCATCAACCATGTGCGCGCGTTGCTCCAGCGACACGGACAAAACCATACTCGATATTGCGCTCACCGCCGGGTTTGGCTCCAGCAGCCGTTTTTACAGTACGTTTCGCAAATATGTGGGGATGCCGCCGCAGAGGTATCGCAAGTCAGTTACGCAGGCAGCAGCATGCGTCGTGAACGTTCCGGACCTCTGACCATTCGCCAGCTTTTGTGCCGATAGAGGTTAGCGGACCCGGGACAGTGCCGAGGATAAGCGAGTAGGGTAGCCGGATGCGCGAAACACCCGGCTCTGTGGCTACAACTTAAACGCATTCACATCGTTGAGCAGTTTCCCGGCACCGGTGGCTCAGGGAGTTTGCGGCCGTGGCCATCTCTTCCACCATCGCCGCGTTTTGCTGCAAATTCCCCTCCATCTGGCTGACGGCAATATTCACCTGCTCGATGCCGTGGCTCTGCTCCGTGGAGGAGTTATTAACCTGATTGATAAGCACTGTGGTTTCATCGACCGCGCCCAATGCATCATTCATGCGGGTGGTGACGTTCGCCGCATAATTGACCCCCCTGACCCACATTTTTGATCGCTTCATCGATTAACCCGCGAATATCCCGTGCAGCAACGGAGGAGCGCTGCGACAGGGAACGTACTTCTCCGGCAACCACCGCAAAGCCTTTGCCTTGCTCCCCGGCGCGGGCCGCTTCCACCGCCGCGTTCAGCGCGAGGATGTTGGTCTGGAAAGCAATGCCGTCGATAATGTCGGTAATTTCAGAGATTTTCGCCGAAGAAGCAGAAATATCATCAATGGATTTTTGCAGCGAACTCAGTTCCCGATGACTTTCATTGACCATGGACTGAACCCGACCAATAAACGCATTGGCTTCCCCGGGCATTGTCCATATTGTGTTTCACCGTCACTGACAGCTCGTTCATGCTGGCGGCAGTCTGTTCCAGTGACGAAGCCCTCGGGACTCCGTGCGGGAAGAGAGATCATCGTTACTCTTGGCGATTTCACTGGCGGCAATATCCACTTCGTTGCTGGCATCTTTTACGCTTGCCAGCACCGGCGGATTTTATCCATCAGGTTATTAAAACTTTCTGCGGTTGCGCCAAGTTCATCTTTTTTATGCAGATCCACTTTTACGGTTAAATCCAGCGTGTTACTGATGGTTCCCATACTGGATTGCAGGTTTTTTAAACCTTTATTCAGATAGCTAAGAATAGACGTTGCAAAACGGCAACCAGCGCCACTAAACCAATAATGGTGCCGACCAGTAGCCAGAAGGTACTGATATATTGCTGATGGTTGTTTTGTGCATATTCTTTAGCGATATCATAATTATGCTTGAGCATGCCATTTAAATTGGCGCTGAGCGCCACGGAAGCCGTTGCCGTGACTCCGCCATCAGAAACCATTTTCCGGGCTGCTTCAATTCCCCCGTCGCTGTGGTAGGCGGTAATCAACGCATCCACTTTTGCGCGTAGTCGTCAAATGAATCGCTGGTTTTTGCTGCAACTCGCCATCTAATTTATCGCTGATCAGGTCGGTTTTGTAATAATCGAGAATGGCTCGTGTTTTTCCCAGTTCATCTTTTACCGGGTCATGTTTGGTAAACACGCTTTCATCTAACAAGCAACGACATTAAAATCTGGCGTCTGGCCTCCTCGCGGTGCTGCAGAGCTTCACTCAATTTACTGATGCTTGGCAGACTGTTTTCTATAACGTAATCAAAACGTTCCTGCGCTTTATCTAAAGCCCGTATGCTAAGAATACGGGATGATTATTGCAACAAACGTGATAAGAAAAACAAATAACAATTTTTCAGGATGGTCATAATGGCCTCAGAAACATTCCATAGAGAGGAGTCCTTTTTTTATCGGCGTCCTAACTAAAATCTTCACGGCTGTTTACGTAAAAGCGGATATTTTTGATCTGTATTGGGATAATAAAAGGCAATATTAAAATAGTCTTTTAATACAATGAATAACGTATGCCTTGGGATGTTCTGGTTGTATATAATATATTCTGAGTAAAAACTGGGGTTCCTTTTGATATATCATATAAAATAAAATGTGATCGTGGTTTTATTTAATAGTGAAAAACATAAATACTATTTTTAATGCGTTTTTTGACTAATTAAAAAGCGCGGCTTGCCGATAGTAGATATAGCATCGAGTACACAGCATTAATGTCGCCGCACCAGAAATTAGCCTGATAATACTAAGCAGGCTAATCCGGTGTTTTCGGCATTTATTTGTTGTCATCATTCTCATACAGGGCATCGAGGAGTAAGCAGATGGCACGTCAGATTACAATGTTTAAAAACCTCTCTGTAGCGGCAAAGTTATTTGGCGGCTTTTCTGTTTTGCTCGCCATTATCATTCTTTCTTCTGTATTAAGTATTTATCAGCTATCGGTTATTCGCGATCACTCGGATAAAGCACAACTGGTGACACAGATTAATGAGGATCTGAATACCGCCAGACGAAATCGCCTTGTTTTTCAGCTAAATCATGATCAAAAAACGATGGAGGCTAACCATGCCGCTATCGAAAAATGTCGGCCGGTATTGAGCAGGGCGGCAACCTCATCTGGGAGCATGACACCGGACTGTTGTTCGAAGAACTGAAATCCACGCTTCCGCGCTATGTGGAGTTGCGCAATAACCTGCTGGCTGATGAAAATGCCACGACCCAGCAGGCCAAACAGGTTCTGGCGGCGCTGAACCACCCGGTGTTCACGGAATACAGCGATGCGATAAAAGGCAGTGCGGCTCCGCAGAAAAAACGACGTCAATTACATGATGTTACTGGCGGCGTTGCAGGCAGATGCCGACGGCATTGTCGACTCGCGGCAAAGAAGATAAGAGCCAGTTCTCTGAGGCGCTGCAAAATGCCAACGCGCTCCACGCCCTGATAAAACAGGGGGGGAGGGGACGGCAGATACGGTGATGGTGGATGACGTGCATAACCAGTTGCAGAATCTGGATCGCTTAGTAGACGGCTATTTTGCCGCGCTGGCAAAAGCCCAGACGGCGTCGGATGCACTTTCGGCCGTTGCGGATAAGCTCAATACTGTCACCAGCACGGGCGAAAATGCAGACCGAGAAGAGCAATGCTTCGATCGGCAATGTGATTTACATTTTGCTGGTGGTCACCGTGTGCGGTGCTGGTTGGGATGGCGACGGCATGGCTGATTACCCGACAGATGACGCGGCAGATCCGTTACAACCTGACGCTGGCGGAAAGCATTGCCCAGGCGATCTCACTGCCATTATTGAAGCGGAATCCACCGATGAGCTGGGTCGCCTGAGCACGGCAATGGCGGCTATGAACCAGAAACTGCGCGATCTGATCTCACAAATCAAAGAGTCGGTGGTCAGCGTGGCATCAGCATCGTCGCAGATTGCCGCTGGCAACACCGATCTCGCCTCCCGTACGGAGGAACAATCGGCGGTCGTTGAAACCGCCGCCAGTATGGAAGAGCTGACCTCCACCGTAAAACGCAACGCAGATAACGCCCGCGAAGCCAGCAACCTCCGCCCAGACGGCGGCGAAAATGCGCAGAGCGGCGGCAAGCTGTGTCGGACGTGGTGCACACGATGGATAACATCACCGAAAGCTCCAATAAAATTAAAGACATCATCACCGTAATCAACGGTATCTCCTTCCAGACCAATATCCTTGCCCTGAATGCGGCGGTAGGCGGCTCGCGCCGGGGAGCAGGGGCGTGGTTTCGCCGTGGTGGCAGGTGAAGTCAGAAGCCTCGCACAGCGTAGCGCCGAGGCTGCCAAAGAGATTGAAGGGCTGATTCAGGAGTCCGTCGCCGAGGGTCAGTTCCGGCTCAGAAATGGTGAACAAAGCTGGAGAAACCATGAAAGAGATTGTCTCTTCCGTGGAAGGCGTGAGCGGCATTATGACTGAAATTTCCCATGCTTCGGACGAGCAAAGTCGCGGTATTGATCAGATCAGTAAAGCGATGAGCGAACTGGACACCACTACCCAGCAAAACGCCGCGCTGGTGCAGGAGTCTTCCGCCGCAGCAGGCTCGCTTGAGCAACAATCCGGCCAGTTAAGCCGGTTGATTTCCCTGTTTAAACTGGGTCATGAGGGGGAAAGTAAGGCACACAGAACACGTACCGTTGCCGCTCAGCCAGTGGCTCAGACGGCGGCCCCGGTTGGCGAAGGAACTGGGAGACGTTCTGAGTCAGGTCCATTTGATGGCGCATCCGGCGGGCTACGGCGTATCCTGATGCTCAGGAGAGATCGTGAAGATCTTTTCCCGCAATGGCGTTAAGGTGATATCGGTAAAACGCACCTCCAGACCTTCGCGTTCGGGGGTGCAGCACATGACGCCGACGGCGCACTGCGTGTGCGTGAAAGGGCAGAGCCGCAATAGCGGCCACACCTGACCGTCGGTGGAGTATTGCAGTCTGAGCGCGTCGCCTTTGCGGCTCAGCCGTAGCCAGAAGTCACCTGCATCACCGGGGAAAATACCGGTCGCCCAGTCCGACTGCCCGTGCGTCAGCACGCTGCCTATCGCTGGCGCGCCGTCGTTAAACTCGATCCCGGCTTTCAGCCAGTGCTGTTTGTCTGCCACCAGCAGAATACCTGCACCGGTCGTACAACGCAGAGAAACGCGCCTGTATCCGCACCTGAAAGGTGAAATCCCCCATTACGTCGTGCACAAAACCGTGCCCGCTGAAGCGCTCAAACCCGTACCCGGTGGTTTGCCAGAAATCGGTATTGCCATCGGTCACGACGCTAAGCCCGTCCGGCGTTTTGCGCCAGACACGCGGCGCGTTGATCCAGTAAAAATCGTCCTGCACAGTGAGCTCCTGTTTCGCGCTGAAAGTTGAAAAGCGTACTCAGGGTTTAGCATGGTAATGGTGATGTTGCTCAGGGATTTTGAACAGAGGAGGAATGGTCGTGTTGCTTCTAATGCTCTTGTTTGAGCGGTTAAAAGGAGACATTCATTCAAATAATTGTTCGATTGATTTTATTGGAAAGAATAGTGAACGATGTGGAGTTTTGCCGGATAATGAAATGAAACCCAGTTTCTCGTAAAACATCCCCGGCATTGTCATTCAGTGCATCGACAAAGAGTCCATGGATTCCAACGGCACCGGAAGCCTCGCGGTAAACCACTTTCATGGCATGTACCACCAGTGCTTCCCCCCCAACCGTTACCATGGAGGGAGTGATCAATAGCAAGCCTCCCCAAAATAATGCATGGGACGTTGCGGTAGGGTACTTTTTTTGTTGTGATTTCGTCGGAAGCAGTTCTTTTCAAAACTTCCGCCAGACAGCGTGTAATAGCCTAAAGATCTTTCTCTCCGGAGTTTTTGTTCTGAGAATGTAGGCACGTAATATTTTCCCATCATGCTGGCGTTTGAGATGACTGGTTAAAAATACGTTGAGAGAGTCTTCTCCACAGTCAAAACCCTCTAATTCATAGTTTGTCTCTCCTGAGAACATCTCAATAGTCAGGTTGTCCACGGTTCACTCCATGTTTTGTAGACGTTTTGCAGCGCGTTTCAGCTTGTCATTAGGTTCGGGCGGATTCTCAATGGCATCCATAACCCGATTCCGTGGACTCCTCATCCAGAATCAGGCGGCGATGCTGTTCAATGACTTCTGCTGCGTTCAGCAGCACTACTAACCAGAAACTGAGTGACTGTCTGGTTGGTCATTGCAGCAGCTTCTTCGATCATTTTTTATCCTCATCTGTCAATCGCAGATCGATGCGCTGTTTTTCAGTGCGGGCATTGCGGTACTCTCCGGCAGTCTGAATCAATACAGAACTACCCATAATCTTCGTTAATTTACGTACGGATAAAATCCGTACGTAAATGTAAGATCGGACAGAGCGAATTGCAACTCCAAACCGGGTGACTGTGGCAAGACATGTCGAATGAAAAGCCGGGCTGGCTCCCAAAAGCGATAAGATCATGACTTGCGAAGCCAAATCGGATTAACTCACATAACCGCCCACGACAATTTTTCGTTCAGCTTTTGATGAAGTTCCATCAGCGCCGGGAGAAGGGTGGCGGTGGCACGTAATCCGTGCCCTAAATGACAAAAGGTTTCCGGTGAGAATTCCAGCATATTGTTGTCGGCAAACGAGACAAGCGTTTTGCTGCACAGGGAGTTGGATCGGCGAGGCATCAAGATAAAGTGATATTTTACATGTCATTATTTTGTTCAAATATCCACCATGAAAATTCTTTCTCTACCTGCATTCTCGTTTTTCATTATGTAAATCTTGTTTTACTGTGGCAGTGAATTGTTCGAAATTACGAAGTGCTATTTCTTTGATGTCGTTAATTTCTTTATCGTTACTGAGTAATAGAAAAGGGAGTCTAATTATTGGTCCTTTTACCGGAGATGTTAGTGGTAATTTAGGTTCTTTATCGTGAGTTCTGTATAAATACGTTAATAAACTATATTTTAATGTGTTTTTACGGAAAAGAATATGTCTGCATAAAAAATCAGATTTAGGTCCATTAAAATTATCAGGATACGCCAGGTGTCGGACTCAGGTATTGGGAAAAGAGTGACTCATTGTAGTAATAATAAACAGTTATCGACTTAAGTATTTGATTGTGATATTTAAGGTTGTATTTTAATTTGGATGTTTTTTCATATTCGGTATTTTGCCACCAGTAGTGACCAGATGAGTCTTCATTTTCATTTTCAATTTCCAGTGAAAAAATAGGGTCAGGGTAATAAAATGCCTTACTGATACCATCAGAACTCCATTTATCTGCATCTGATAGAATATGGACAAACCGGTCCAGAGGGCTTAAATCAAGACCAAAACGCTCTTGCCACATTTTTGTATTGCCTCGGGGGAAGAGCATCTATCTAATGGCGTATTACTATCTTCTGTTCTTGAGTAAATTACACCTGCACGAACAACCTTTTGGCAACAGTATAATCACGTGAAAGATAATATGGCCGGTAACGGGTTTTATCAATACGAAGTACTGCAACCTTTTACCTTCAAGATCAAAGTATTCTAATTGAATTCGTGGGATGTTATTTTCGGCAAAATGTATGTTGCGTAATAAATCGACTATTTCAGATTGTTTCCTGATTGCCTTGTCATTAGGAAGGCCTACCACTTTAAATTCATCATTAACTCCAAATATTATGTACCGATCATCATCATATTCAGAGTTGGCTAAACATAAAATATCGTGAACAAGAGATGCATTGTTGTCATGAAACTGTTGTTTAAAATCCCAACCCGAGGCCTTCACGACCGGAATCAATAAGGCCTTGTATTTTCTCTAACATTTGAAATGCTCTCGCCATCAAATATTTCCTGTTAGTGGATAAGATCCAGAATAGTAAAATATTAACCTCAGATGTCATGGATTTAAAGCTGAAGCTTCCAACACTATAAAAAAAGGCTCCACAAGGAGCCTTATCGTTACGCCGCGCGGATACTGGTCCGCTATCGCATCACCGGTAAACTGCGCTATCCATCCTTCGGGATTATCAAAAATCCGGATAGCAGTGAAGTTTGGCTCTGAGCCCATATCAAACCAGTGCGGGGTGCCTGCGGGCACGGAGATAAGATCGTTTTTCTCGCACAGCACCGGGTAAACCTCGTGGCCGATATGCAGGCAGAACAAGCCTGCGCCTTCCACGAAGAAGCGCACTTCGTCTTCGCCGTGGGTGTGTTCGTTAAGGAACTTCGCGCGCAGCGCCTCTTTTGCGGGTTATCGGCGCGCAGGCTGATCACATCCCAGCTCTGGTAGCCTTTTCCGCCACCAGTGTGTCGATAGCGTGCTGGTAAGCGGTGATCACCGTCTCCGGCGTGGGGATCCGTGCCCGGTCTGCCTGCCAGCGCTCAAAACGCACGCCTTTGGCGTTCAGCTGCTGCTGGATTTCGCTCGCTTCTGTGCTGTGCCACACCGGCGTGCTGGCATCGGTATCGGTGTAAATCGTCAGTGCGCTCATGAAGGTATCTGCTCCGGCTTAATGTTGCTGAAAGAGGGAACCTGATGATGATGGCTGGCTGCGTCATCATCACCGCGAATCAGTTGTGTGGTGCGAAAACCGGCCTCTTCGGCGGCGTCCAGCCCTCGGTGAATATCCGACAGGAACAGAATGGACGAGGGCGGCAGCCCAAGCTGCGTGGCGATATTACGGTAGGATTGCACCTCCCGCTTCGCACCCACCAGCGTATCGAAGTAACCGCTGAACAGATGAGTAATATCACCTTCGTCGCTGTAGCCAAATAACAGTTTTGCGCAGCAACGGAGCCAGAGGAATATACATACAGATCAATGCCCTGCGCCTTCCATTTTCAAGCTGCGGCAGCACGTCCGGGTAAAGGTGGCCGGTAAAATCGCCGTTGACGTAGCCGTCGCGCCAGATGATCCCTTGCAACGCTTTGAGCGCCGTCGACTTGCGGTCTTCATCCATAAAAGCAAACAACACATTGATCAGTTCGGCTGCGCTGGCATCCGGTTGCGCCACTTCTTCGCGCAGATTGTTCAGGATGGTGCTGACCGGCTCTTTATACTGCTCTGCGGTGACAAATGCGGCCAGACGCTCGCGGGCGTAAGGAAACAACACGTTATGCACAAAGCGGATATCACTGGTGGTGCCTTCAATATCGGTAACTATAGCGCGGATCATAGTCTCTCCAGCAGGCGGCGCTGCAGTTCGCATTCAAATAAAAATTCCAGCCCTTCCAGATGGCGGCGGGCTTCGGCGACATCGCGCCCCCAGCAGGTTAGCCCGTGACCGCGCAGCAGAAAACCATACTGTAGCGGGTGGGTTTGTGCTGTGTCTTCAATGCGTTTTGCCAGCGCGTCGATATCCTGATCGTTATCGAAAATCGCCACTGGCACGGTGTCCAGATGGCTGGTCTGCCCGCGCAGGGATTTTTGCATCTCGTAACCATTGAGTTGCAGTGCGGTGGATCTCTCCACGCGGGAGAGCACCGTCGCGTTGACGGTATGCACATGCAGCACCGCGTTGGCTTGCGGGTAGAGGCGATAAATCAGGGTATGCAACCCGGTTTCCGCCGAGGGTTTACGGCCGGAAGGCGCATGATTGTCGGCAATGGAAACCTGCAAAAGTCTGCGGTGGTCAGGCTGCCTTTGTCTTTACCGGATTCGCTCAGCCAGCACCAGTCGGCGTCTTGGCGCACCGACATATTGCCGCCGGTGGCTGGCGCCCAGCCTTTCGCACCCAGCCAGTGGCACGCGGGAAACGAGTTCATGGAGTTGCAGGTTGTCTGTCATAACCCTTCCTTATAAGGAATATTGTTATCGTATAGACGTCTAAGCGTCTTGATTGCCAAATACTAACATCGTGTTATAGTGGCAGCAACATGAGTATTACAAGCAGGCACGCAACGATGAGCAATAACCCACTGATTCCTGAGAGTAAACTTCCCGCACTTGGCACCACCATCTTCACGCAAATGAGCGCGCTGGCGCAGCAGCATCAGGCGATCAATCTGTCGCAGGGCTTCCCGGATTTCGACGGCCCGCGCTATTTGCAGGAGCGGCTGGCGCACCACGTGGCGCAGGGGGCGAATCAGTACGCGCCGATGACAGGCGTGCAGGCGTTGCGCGAAGCCATTGCCGATAAAACCGAAGCGCTGTACGGCTATAAACCGGATGTGAATAGCGACATCACGGTGACTGCCGGGGCGACGGAAGCATTGTATGCGGCCATTACGGCACTGGTGCGTCAGGGTGATGAAGTTATCTGTTTTGATCCCAGTTACGACAGCTATGCGCCCGCAGTGGAACTTTCCGGCGGTGTGCTGAAGCGCATTGCATTGCAGCCGCCGCAGTTTCGCGTCGACTGGCAGGAATTTGCCACGCTACTGGAGCGATAGTACGCGGCTGGTGATCCTCAACACACCACACAACCCGTCGGCCACGGTGTGGCGCAATCCGGATTTCGCCGCGCTGTGGCAGGCGATTGCCGATCGTGAAATTTATGTCATCAGCGATGAAGTCTACGAACACATCTGCTTTGCCGAAGAGGGCCATGCCAGCGTGCTGGCGCACCCGCAACTGCGTGAGCAGGCGGTGGCGGTGTCGTCATTCGGTAAGACTTATCATATGACCGGCTGGAAAGTGGGTTACTGCGTGGCACCAGCCGCCATCAGCGCGGAGCTGCGCAAGGTGCATCAATACCTGACGTTTTCTGTCAATACGCCGGCGCAGCTGGCGCTGGCGGATATGCTGCGTGCTGCGCCTGAGCATTATCGTGAATTACCGGCCTTTTACCGCGCCCGTCGCGATGTACTGGTCAATGCGCTCAGCAACAGCAAGCTGGAGATTTTGCCCTGTGAAGGCACCTATTTCCTGCTGGCGGATTACAGCGCTATCTCCGATCTTGACGACGTGAGCTTTTGCCAGTGGCTGACGAAAGAGGTGGGTGTGGCGGCGATCCCGCTGTCGGTGTTCTGCGCCGATCCCTTCCCGCACAAGCTTATTCGTCTGTGCTTTGCGAAACAGGAATCGACGCTGCTGGCAGCGGCAGAGCGCCTGTGTAAACTGTAACCCTCTTCGGCGGCGCGCTCTGCGTCGCCGTTATTTCTCGCCCATGATGGTTTTCAGTTTTTCAGCATCCGGCAGGCCGACTTCCTGTTGCAGGACGTTATCTTCATTCATGTAGTAGATCGCAGGCGTGGCGTTTGCGCCGAGATCGTCCATGATTTTCTGATTGCTGTTCAGTTTTTCATCATTTCCGGCGGGACGGATTT
The DNA here is from genome assembly GCA_002886105.1 of Enterobacter sp. EA-1. GTDB lineage: Bacteria > Pseudomonadota > Gammaproteobacteria > Enterobacterales > Enterobacteriaceae. Next base: position 3,617,525 of record CP025776.1, on the reverse strand, counting down.
GGGCAAGGTCAGCGCCATTTTGCCGTTGGATTGCTCATAGTCGTGCCAGCTTTTCGCCGGATCTTTCGCGCTCAGAATGGCGGCCGCCGCCGCCGGGCTTTCCGGTTTGATCACGCCGACCAGCAAGGTACGGATCTGCACTTTGCCGGACTCTACCCACGGGCGTGCCTGCTGCCAGAACTGCTTGCAATAGGGGCAGTAAGGATCGGCGAACACATACACCACCCGCGGCGCCTCTTTTTACCGTCCGAGGATCCAGTCGGCTTTTTCCATCTGTTGCCACAGCGCGCGCCCGGCAGGTGCGTAGATCTCTTTGGCGATCAGTTTTTCGCTCAGGTTGCTGCCTGCCTCGTCATACATATAGCCGGAGATGGCGTGTTTGCCGTCCGGCGTCAGGTAAATGGTGACTCCCATGTCCTCGGTATTTGCCAAGATAGCCTTTCATGCCACCGGGTGCGTCAAAGGATTTGATAATGGTGATGCCTTGCTTTTCAATGGCTTTTACCGGCGCGGGCAGCTCTTCTGCGTGCAGGGTGAGCGGCAGCAATGTCAGCATTAACAGGCGCTTGAACATAAAAAATCCTTATAAAATCAATGGGTAAAATTCAATTTAGGGCAAACCTATCACAGCCATAGATAAGACCCCGTCCGGTTGGCATTGTCGCGGGGCGCCGGGGATGGTCTAATCGATTTGCTTGATGACCTTTGGTTATGAGCGCAACACATTGCCAGCTTGCTGGCGCTGGAAGCACCCACGGGTATTTCAGGTATCGAGGCCACCCGTCGCGGTGGCCTTTTTACGTTCTGGCAAATTGATCGTTCACAAGGTTGCTTGTTGCGGGTTGTTAGCTAACGCTTATTGATTTGATAATGCAAACGCATTAGCCCTGTCACACAAAGTTCGTTAACTTACACCTCAACGAAAACACGGAGGAAGTATAGATGTCCTTAATTAATACCAAGATTAAACCTTTTAAAAACCGGTGCGTTCAAAAACGGTGAGTTCATCGAAGTAACCGAGAAAGATACCGAAGGCCGCTGGAGCGTCTTCTTCTTCTACCCGGCTGACTTCACCTTCGTATGCCCGACCGAACTGGGCGACGTGGCTGATCACTACGACGAACTGCAGAAACTGGGTGTGGACGTATACTCTGTTTCCACCGATACCCACTTTACCCACAAAGCATGGCACAGCAGCTCTGACACCATCGCGAAAATCAAATACGCGATGATCGGCGACCCGACAGGTGCCCTGACCCGTAACTTCGAAAACATGCGTGAAGACGAAGGTCTGGCTGACCGCGGTACCTTTATCGTTGACCCGCAGGGCATCATCCAGACTATCGAAGTGACCGCTGAAGGCATCGGCCGCGACGCGTCTGACCTGCTGCGTAAAGTGAAAGCGGCGCAGTATGTTGCTTCTCACCCGGTGGCGAAGTGTGCCCGGCGAAATGGAAAGAAGGCGATGCGACGCTGGCTCCGTCTTTGGACACAGTTGGTAAAATCTAAATTTCGGCGTCTTTCATGCCACAGGCGTGTTGGCTGCGCTTACTCACCCCGGTCGCTTACTGGTGTAAGCTCCGGGGGATTCATGCTTGCCGCCTTCCTGTGACAAGAAATACCGTGAATTTGCCTTACATACGGGTGCTTTGGGGTGCCCGTTTTATTCAGCACCATGATGCAAGTTGCATTGATGCAGCCTCACATGATTCGGCTTGCATGATGATGTTTTAAGAGAGGGAATGACGATGCTCGACACCAATATGAAAACGCAACTCAAGGCGTACCTTGAGAAACTGACCAAACCTGTTGAGCTGATTGCTACGCTGGATGACAGCGCGAAATCGGCAGAAATCAAGGAACTGCTGGCTGAAATCGCGGAACTGTCAGACAAGGTCTCCTTCAAAGAAGACAACAGCCCCGGCGGTGCGTAAACCCTCATTCCTGATAACGAACCTGTGCTCGAACAACGGTCCGCGCTTTGCCGGTTCGCCGCTCGGTCATGAATTTACCTCCCTCGGGTGCTGGCGCTGCTGTGGACCGGTGGGCATCCGTCAAAAGAAGCGCAGGCGTTGCTGGAGCAGATCCGCGATCTCGACGGGGATTTTGCCTTTGAAACCTATTACTCGCTCTCCTGCCATAACTGCCCGGACGTGGTGCAGGCGCTGAACCTGATGGCGGTGCTGAACCCGCGCATCACGCATACGGCAATTGATGGCGGCACTTTCCAGAACGAAATCACCGATCGTAACGTGATGGGAGTTCCGGCGGTGTTCGTGAACGGCAAAGAGTTTGGCCGGGGGCGTATGACGCTGGCGGAGATCGTCGCCAAAATTGATACCGGTGCAGAGAAACGTGCGGCGGAAGAACTGAATAAACGCGATGCCTATGATGTGCTGATTGTGGGTTCCGGCCCGGCAGGCGCAGCGGCGGCAGTCTACTCTGCCCGTAAAGGCATCCGTACTGGTCTGATGGGCGAGCGCTTTGGCGGCCGGTGCTGGATACGGTCGATATCGAAAACTACATTTCCGTGCCGAAAACCGAAGGTCAGAAACTGGCGGGCGCGCTGAAAGCGCACGTGGCTGAGTATGACGTGGACGTGATAGACAGCCAGAGCGCCAGCAAACTGACGCCAGCGGCGGTTGAAGGCGGCCTGCATCAGATTGAAACCGCCTCCGGCGCGGTGCTGAAAGCACGCAGCATCATCATTGCTACCGGCGCGAAATGGCGCAACATGAACGTACCGGGTGAAGATCAGTATCGCACCAAGGGCGTGACCTACTGCCCGCACTGCGACGGCCCGCTGTTTAAAGGTAAACGCGTGGCGGTGATTGGCGGCGGCAACTCCGGTGTGGAAGCGGCTATCGATCTCGCCGGGATTGTTGAGCACGTCACGTTACTGGAGTTCGCTCCAGAGATGAAAGCGGATCAGGTGTTGCAGAATAAGCTGCGTAGCCTGAAAAACGTCGACATCGTGCTGAATGCGCAGACCACCGAAGTGAAAGGCGACGGCAGCAAAGTGACCGGTCTTGGAGTACCGCGATCGTGTCAGTGGTGATGTGCACCACGTGGCGCTGGCGGGGATTTTTGTGCAGATTGGTCTGCTGCCGAACACCACCCTGGCTGGAAGGTGAATTGAGCGCAACCGCATGGGTGAGATCATTATCGATACCCGTTGTGAAACCAGCGTGAAAGGCGTGTTTGCGGCCGGTGACTGCACGACGGTGCCGTACAAACAGATCATTATTGCTTCCGGGTGAGGGGGGCTAAAGCGTCGCTGAGCGCGTTTGACTACCTGATCCGTACTAAAACTGCATAATCAAAAGTAAGACTACACCTGCAAACAAAGAGGCTGCCTTTGGGTAGCCTCTTTTTTTCCGCAGGTGGCTTGCGCCTGACCGGGTCTACCTGACGACCAGCACCGGGATATGCGCGTGACGCACAATATTGGCGGCGTTGGAGCCGAGCAGGTGAGTGGAGATGGACGGATTGCGCGAGGCAATCACCACCATATCGGCATGCAGTTCTTCAGCTAACTCATTCAGCACATCGCGCACGTTACCAAAACGAACATGGGTATGAATACGTGAGGAGTCGATATTAAAGTGCGTGATCATGGTGCTGAGGCGCGTTTGCGCTTCGTGTTGCAGATGCTCTTCAAAACGGCGTAAATCGGCGGCGAAGCGGTGCAGACTCAGGCTGGCGGAGGCGGGTAATACATGCAGCAAATGGATAACGCCTTCGCTCTGGGCGAGAAATTCAGCGTGACGCACGGCTTTGTCGCTTAACTCCATTTCGAAAACATCGACCGGCATAATGATTGTCTGATACATAAACGCTTCTCCCTGTAGGTTATGTCCATCTGATTGGAAGCATAAAGGGCAGAAATATTTTGTTGCCCTGGCTGGCAAATATAAAAATGGGTGGGAAAGGGCGGAAAGAGGATGCGGGCGCATCCTCTGCAAAACAAAGCAGCGTGATCAGAGCATAAAATCGCCAGCGGCTTCGGGCTGGTAAAGGAGCTCCAGCACTTCGAGATCGGCTGTAGCGCCGCCGGGTAATGCCCAGTGAATACTGTCGCCAACCCGTAAGCCCAACAGCGCCGCGCCGACCGGGGCCAGTACCGACAATTGGCTGGCGCTGTCGGTCATTTGCGCCGGGTAGACCAGCGTGCGGATACGCTCTTCGCCGCTTTTCAGCTCGCGAAATTTCACCCGACTGTTCATTGTCACCACGTCGTGCGGCATGGCTTCCGGCGCGCACATTTGTGCACGATCCAGTTCTTCATTCAGCGCATCCGCGACCGGCAGGCTGGCGTGAGCTGGTTGCTCAAGCAGTCGGTCGAGGCGCTCGGCGTCTCGCTCATTAATGATAATGGCAGGTCTGGACATCTGTTACTCCTGTTACTCCATGTCGTTTAAGCGGCAGCGCCGCCTGATTGATCAAAGAAAAACCCTCGCCGACGGGCAGCGAGGGTTTGTCTAAGGGATGATACTGACAGCGTAGCAAACTGTGAAGTGACACGGCGCACATTTGCCGGAATTGAGCCGGATCAGTAACCCACCTTGTCGATGACAAACTGTGCGCCACAGTTGCGGGGATGCGGCTGCGCGAGCAGTGAGGTTGCCGATAATGGCGCGTTGATGGCATCCGCTTTGATGGCAATCTGCATTTCTGTTAGCCATGCCGGGTTGCCGCTACAGGTCAGTTTTACCGCTTTCACCCCCCTTCTCGCCGTAAGCCTTGGCAACCGCGCTATCGAACGCTGCGCGGGTCACCGTTTTACCGTAGTTGTCCGCCGGAAAGTACCAAGGGCGCTCTGTTTGATTTCGGTATTCATGCGGACCATTGCCCCGAAATAGTCATCCGGATCGAAGCCAAAGCAGACGCCATGTTTGGCGTATTCGTAGCGCTCGAGGCAGGAGTTGCCGCCTGCGCACCGGCATCACGTCATTCAGCTTGTTGGCCATTTCAAGGGAGAGGCCGGTTTCGGCCGCGGCGCATTTCCGGCTGGCTTTGGCCTCCGGCATATTGGGAATCGGGCGGGTGGCGCACCCGTAGCGCATCCAGCGGTTTTCATCGACCCCGCGCGCGGCAATGGATTTTGGTAAACCGGGCCTGAGACCATGAACCGTCAGAAAATCCACTTTATGCGGCAGCTCTTTTGCAGGCGGCATTCGTCGGGCTCGTTGCGCCCATTAACATGCTGGCTCTGGCAAAAACCGGTTTGCCACGAGCGCCAGTACATAGCGGTCATAATCCCCATACTGTTTGGGCTGAAGCGGCGCGGCGTGGGCACATGAGAACAGTACCCCGGTAGCGCAAAGGCTGACGGCGAGTCCCTGTCTGAACATTTCAATTCCTGATGAATGTGTTTGGATGATTACAGGAAATAATTAAAGCATAAAAAAGCGCCGGGGCTGGCGCTTTTTCATCCGTCAGAAGGCTTAATGCACTGCAACGCGGCACCGGGATCTCGGTTGCGATAATCACCACAATCAGCCCGACAGCCACCGGCACCGAGGTGCGTTTTACTACTTCAAACGGTGAGGATATTGGCCATGCCTGCGACCGCTACCACAACGCCGGATACCGGGGAGATGGTACGACCCAGGGTTTGACGCTTGCAGCATCGGAATGGACAGATACGCCGGGTTTATGCCGGACTCATGCGCCAGTTTCGGGATCATCTCGACAAAGGCGTAAAACGGCGCGTTACCGGAGCCGGTGGTCATTGCAGCCAGCATGGTGAGGATCACCAGCACCAGCATCAGAATAATGCTTGCCGAGCCGAAGGAGGTGGCAATAGAGATCAGGCTCTGAATAAAGCCGATGGTGCTCAGCCCTGGGCAAAGACGCCTGCCGCCACCAGCAGCATGACGACACCGGCAAACGCATCCGCCATGCCGCGATACGCCACGTCCAAAAGCCGGAGAAGACTTTCTGCGTGTTGGAAGCCGCGTACGAATTCCAGCACCGCCGCCAGCAACATGCAGATCACCAGAATAGTAATGATGTGCAGCTCAGGCCCCCATTTACCGTCGAAAATCAGCACGCCGATAATCGGCGTAAACGGCAGGATGGCATAGAACATCGGCGCACTGGTGGTGATATCTTTCACATCCAGCATTTCCAGTGACGATGTGCTCTTTCTTGTCCGAGGTAACGTTGCCAGAAGAAGTGCGCGATCGCCATGGCGATAATTGCGGCAATGGAGATCGGCAGCGTAGTTTTAAAGGCAAAATCCACCAGCGGCATTTCCGCTGCTTTGGCCGCCAGCACCACGTCGCCGGAGGTTGGCGAGAGAATAATTGCCGCCGGAGAGGCGCAGATTGCCGCTGCCGCGCCGCGACTGATCCCGACGTTCACCATCACCGGGAACAGCGTTGCCATAAGCAGTACGCCAAGACCGGTTGCTGACGACACCGCCAGCGACATCAGGCAGGCGACGAAGTAGGCGGCAATCATCAGTAAATAAGGGGGAGTTGATAAAACGCAGCGGGCGAGAGGCCAGCTTCACCACCATATCGTTCGCGCCGATATGCGTCATATAGGCGGCAAACCCGCACAGCATCATGATCATCATGCCGAGATCGCCACCGCGACTCATCAGCAGGATTTTCACGTATTCCACAATATCGGTGGCGCTGTAACCCGTGCTGGTGGCACTGCCGGGCAATATTTTATGGCCCATTAACGCACTGACGATTAATAACGCCAGACCGCCGACGAACAGCACGCCGGTGGCGGGAATACCCTTGATGATGTAGCGCGCGACGCCGACAATCACCACCACGCCGATCAGCAGTTCAATGAGTGTAGAAATCATGTTATTGGCCCCGGAAGTTGACCTGAAAAGATAAGTAAGTAAAAAAACAGGAGTCGCAATGTGCCGAATAACATCTTTTCTGTAGATGATTAAAATCAACAAAGCGACGCTTTGAGCGGAATATCGCGTGAAATTGCTATTCAGCCGAAAAATAAAAAGCAGCGATAAATAATCGGCAAGAACGATAGTAGCGAATTTGTTTATTTAATGATAATGCACCGGTTAATGATTTTACTGTTATCTGCGGCAATAACCTGCCCGACGTAAATTTGTTAAAAAATCTTTAAAAATAAAAACCGTCCTGCTTATACTCGCCGTTAATTCCCGTTCACCTTCAGGTAGTGTATGCACGCTGGCTGGCTATACCGACTGCGCTTTATTAAGCGGCATCTGCTGATGCTGCTGATGGCGTTTGGTTGGTTACTGATCCAAAGCCGGTGGCGATTGCGTCCCACGATTGTGATGTCAGCGTGCAGGGTGAAACGGTGATGGTCCAGCATATGGACCATATGATGATGGCGGACAGCGCGCCGCAAATGAACGTCATGAAAACGCCGCTGTGCGAAAAACATTGTGTTCCGGACTGCGGCGCAGAAAGACACGCCGCATCAACCGCTGGTGGCGCTGCCGTCAACGCTCGCCCTTGCGGTGGTTAAACCCGTTTGTACCGACGTTTCCCGCGAGGGATGGTCATTAACCCCGCCTGCCGCAGGCCCTGCCGGCAACGATCCGTTTTTTGCCGGTATCGGGGAGTAGATAACTGTTAATCCATTGAATTTTTAATAATTTTATGATTAACAGGAGTCTTATTATGCGTTCTCATGTACTTTGTGCGCTGACTGGCGTACTGCTGTTCTCTTTCACCGCCGCCCGAGGGCGCAAACCACCCACGACATGCAAGGCATGCAACACGACATGCAGGGCATGCACGATATGTCGCAGCACCAGACTATGCAGTCCCGAGGGTCTACCAAAGCCGGGCGTGGTCAAAAGGTCTCTGCGCAATCTGTCTCTATCGCTCATACCGCCATTCCTGCCCTTAACTGGCCGCCAATGACCATGCAGTTCGCACGCCCTCAGGGGGAGTGCATTGCCTGCTGTGAAGCGGCGATAAGGTCAGTTTACCTTCGTTCAGCATGACGATGGATACCAGCTCGTTTCATTGACGCCACAAGCGTAACCGGAGGCAACAATGAAACGATGCACACTGAGCCTGCGGCTCGGTGCGGTCGCGCTCGGATTAGTGTGCTCCGCCGTACAGGCGGAGTCACTGACGCTGACGCAGACACTCGCCGCTGCCGAACGTTACTCCGCCGAACTGTCCGCCAATCGTAACGAAGCGCAAGCGCTGGATGCGATGGCGGATTCCGCCCGTCAGTTGCCGGATCCGAAGCTGAAATTCGGTATCGAAAACGTACCGGTGCAGGGCAACAACGACCGCCGTTTGACCCGTGAAGGCATGACCATGCAGCGGGTTGGCATTATGCAGCAATATATCAGCGCGGAAAAACGTGACCGCAAAGCCGATACGCTGTTGGCTGAAGCGCAGAGTGTGAGCGCCAAATCTGCCGTGGTGCGCGCCACGTTACAGCGCGATACCGCACAGGCATGGCTTGATCTGGCGCTCTCAGAGAAAGCCGTGCAAACCGCCCGCAAACTGCTGGAGGATACAGAGCGACAGCAGGGGGCGCAGCGCGCCAGCGTTGGGGCAGGCAGCGCCGCGGACAGCGTACTGGCCTTGCGGATTGGGCTTAGCGCCATGCGCGATAAAGTCACTCTTGCCGAGCGGGATGTGCAACTGGCGCAAACCCGTCTGATGCAACTCACCGGGCAAAGCGTGACCGATATTGCCGGTGAACTCCCCGTTACCAGCGCCTGCCCGCCGATGAAAAAACGCTTGAGCAGGGCATCGCGCAACATCCTGATGTGGTGGCCGCCGCCAGCGCCGCTAATAGCGCCAAAGCCCGTTCTGCGGCGTCGGCGATTGCCGCCATTCCGGATGTGGAAGTGGAAGTGTGGTATGGCCGACGCGCCGAAGGCTATGAAGATATGGCCGGGGTGATGTTTACCGTCGATCTGCCGTTGTTCCAGTCACGCCGCCGAGGACAAAGACCACGCGGCAGATGTCTCCCGCACGATGCAGGCTAACGATCAACTGGCGCTTGCCGGGCGTGAGCACATGGCGCAACTGCACTCACTGATTGCCGAATATAACGCGGCGCAAACCCTATGGATGCGCCAGCGCGATGAAGATGCTACCGCTGGTGCGCCAACGCGCCACGCTATTGGCGGCGCAATACCGATCCGGGCAGAGCGCGCTGCCGGAACTGCTGGACGCGCGGCGTAATGTGCTCGACAGCGAACTGGCCGCAAACCGGGGCCGAAAAAGAGATGGCGCGTACGTGGGCCGCGATCCGCTGGTTGATCCCGCAGGAGTTGATGTGATGAAAAGAGCATAGTTGCCGTCGTGATTGCCGCCAGTGTGGCTGCGGGTATTGGGTATGTGACCGGGCGGCAACATACCGCGCCTGCCACGTCGACGGAAGCGGCCCCCCGCACGTAAAGTGTTGTACTGGTACGATCCGATGATGCCGGATCAACGTTTTGATAAGCCGGGTAAATCCCCATTTATGGATATGCCGCTGGTGCCGCGTTATGCCGATGACGCACCCGTTGCTGGCGGGGTGAGCGTCAGTGCGCAGCAACAGCAGAATCTGGGCATGACCACCGGGCGCGTGGAACAACGTGTGCTGGCCAGCGCGTTTTCCGCCTTTGCCACCGTGACCACCGATGAGCGCAGCATTCAGAGCGTGCCGTCACCGGCGGCCGGGGTGGTGGAAAAACTCTTTGTTCGTGCGCCGCAACAGTGGGTGAAAAAAGGCCAACCGCTGGCGCAGTTATGGATCCCTCAATGGACTACCGCTCAGCAGGAGTATCTGGCTGTTCGCCAGTTGGGTGATAGTGAACTGACCCGCGCGGCCCGTGAACGACTGGCGTTGCAGTTTATGCCGGAGGCGATCATTCGGGCCGTCGAACGCGGTGGTAAACCGGAAACGCGGTTGACGCTGCGCGCTGACAAAGACGGGTATGTGGTCAAGCTGGATTCGCGCGAAGGCGCGCAGGTGGCTGCCACGCAAAGTCTGTTCGAGCTGGCGAGCCTCGATCCGGTGTGGCTGGTGGTGGATTACCCGCCAACCCAGTGTGGGGCGCTGGCGACAGGCAGCGAGATTGTGGCGACCTCGGCGAGCTGGCCGGGTGAGCAATTTCACGGTCGCGTCAGCGAACTGTTGCCGCAACTGGAGACGGCCACCCGTACGCTGAAAGCCCGTATCGTGCTGGACAATCCCCAACAAAAACTGAAACCCGGTATGTTTCTGACCGTCACCACGGCGGCGTCTGCGCAGCAGCCTGCGGTGCTGACTATTCCTGAAGAGGCGTTGATTGAAACCGGTGCTGCCAGCCGGGTGTTGCTGGCTACTGGCGACGGTCATTTCCGGGCGGTAAATGTCACCACCGGGCGCACCGCGCAAGGCTGGACGGAAGTGCTGTCTGGCCTTAACGCGGGTGACAGCGTGGTGACCTCCTAGTCAGTTCCTGATTGACTCTGAAGCGAACCTGCGCAGCGCGTTACCGGAACAACAAGCCACACAGACTGCGAAGAAAAACGTGCAGCAGTACGACGCTACCGGCGTGGTGAAAGCCATTGATGCGGGCAGCATCACGCTGTCGCACCAGCCCATTCCGGCACTGAACTGGGGGCGATGACCATGGACTTTGTGGGTGAAACAACCTGATCCGGCGATTAAAGTCGGAGATACGGTGATGTTTAGTTTCACGCTGGATGACGAGGAAGGCGCGGTGATCACCCACCTGATGCCGATGCAGGAGGCAATGAAATGATTGCTGCCGTTATTCGCGCCTCGTTGCGAAACCGCTTGTTGATCCTGCTGGCTGCCGTGGTGCTGACCGGTTGGGGATTATGGTCGGTTCAGCGCGCACCGCTGGATGCGCTGCCGGATCTGTCGGATGTGCAGGTCATTATTCGCGCCAGCTACCCGGGGAAAGCGCCGCAAATTATCGAAGATCAGGTCACTTATCCGTTAACCACCGCCATGTTATCCGTGCCGGGGGCGAAAACCGTGCGCGGTTATTCAATGTTTGGCGATGCGTATGTCTATGTTTTGTTTGAAGACGATACCGATCTCTACTGGGCGCGATCGCGGGTCCTCGGAAAACCTGAGCCAGATCCAGTCATCGCTGCCTGCGGGGGGTGAACGTAGGGCTGGGACCGGACGCAACCGGTGTGGGTTGGGTCTACGAATACGCGTTGGTGGATCGCAGTGGGAAACACAACCTTGCGGATCTGCGGGCGTTGCAGGACTGGACGCTGAAGTTTGAGCTGAAAACGGTGCCGAATGTGGCGGAGGTCGCCAGCGTTGGTGGGATGGTGCGCCAGTATCAGATAGTGCCGGATCCGGCGCGCATGCGGGCGCTTAACATTACGCATGAGCAGATTGTGAATGCCGTGCAGGCGGCGAACCGGAGAGCGGCGGCGCATTGCTGGAGATGGGCGAAGCGGAATTTATGGTGCGCACCACGGGCTATCTGCGCCAGTTGGCGGATTTTCGCCAGATAGTGATTGCCAGCCGCGATGGTGTGCCAGTGATGTTATCTGATGTGGCCACGGTACGCCTTGGGCCTGAGCTGCGCCGTGGCGTGGCGGAGTATAACGGCGAAGGGGAGGTCGCGGGCGGTATCATTGTGATGCGTTACGGCAAAAACGCGCTGGATACCATTCATGCCGTGAAAGCAAAGCTCAGCGAGATACAGAAAACATTACCTGCGGGTGTTGAGATCGTTCCGGTGTATGACCGCTCGACGCTGATTGAGCATGCTGTTGAGACGCTGACCCATAAGTTGATTGAGGAGTTCATCGTTGTCGCGCTGGTTTGTACGCTGTTTCTGTTTCACTTTCGCTCTGCGCTGGTGGCGATTGTCTCTTTGCCATTAGGGATCCTCGGCGCGTTTATTGTCATGCACTATCAGGGGATTAACGCCAATATCATGTCGCTGGGGGGATTGCCATCGCCATCGGCGCGATGGTGGATGCCGCCATCGTGATGATAGAGAACATGCATAAAGTGATGGAGCAGTGGCGGCACGATAACCCCGGACAGCAGCCAACGGGGGCGGATTACTGGCGCTTCTCGGAAAGAGCGGCGGTTGAAGTGGGACCTGCGCTGTTTTGCAGTCTGTTGATCATTACCTTGTCGTTTATTCCGGTTTTTCGCTGGAGGCGCAGGAAGGGCGGATGTTTTCACCGCTGGCCTTTACCAAAACCCGGGCGATGGCGGTGGCGGCAGGTCTCGGGATAACACTGGTGCCGGTGCTGATGGGGCTGTTTATTCGCGGTAAGATCCCTGATGAGAAAGCCAACCCGATTAACCGTTTTCTGATCCGCATTTATGAACCGCTGTTGGATCGCGTACTGGCACCGGCCGAAGGCGACGCTGGGGCTGGCGCTCTTGTTGCTGCTGGCAACGCTGTGGCCGCTCAGTCGATTGGGCAGCGAGTTTATGCCGCCGCTCAACGAAGGCGATCTCCTGTATATGCCGTCGACGCTACCGGGCATTTCGGCCCGCGAAGCCGGGCGTTTGTTACAGCAAACCGACCGGCTCATTAAAAGCGTACCGGAAGTGGAAAGCGTGTTTGGCAAAGCCGGACGTGCCGAGAGCGCGACCGATCCCGCGCCGCTAACGATGCTGGAAACCACCATCCATTTTAAACCTCGCGACCAGTGGCGTGCCGGTATGACGCCGGAAAAACTGGTGGCGGAACTGGATAAAACCGTCAATGTGCCGGGGATCGCTAACGTTTGGGTTCCGCCCATTCGTAACCGACTGGACATGCTGGCGACGGGGATCAAAAAGCCCGGTGGGCATAAAGGTGAACGGTAATAATATTACCGATATCGAGCGTGTGGCGCAGCAAATCGAACAGGTGGTGAAAACCGTGCCGGGCGTAACGTCCGCGCTGGCAGAGCGCCCGGCGGGTGGTCGCTATGTCGATATCACGATTAACCGCCTGCAGGCGGCGCGCGCTATGGGGTTTCGGTCAAAGAGCTGCAATCGCTGGTTTCCACGCTGGTGGGCGGCGAAAACATTGGCGAAGTCCTGCAAGGGCGCGAGCGTTATCCAATCAATGTGCGCTACCCGCGAGAACTGCGCGATAATGTTGATGATCTGCGGAATTTGCCGGTGATCACTGAAAATGGCAGCCAGATTGCGCTTGGTGAACTGGCTGATGTTGTCGTGAAAGAAGGTCCGCCGATGCTGAAAAGCGAAAACGCGCGGCTTTCCAACTGGATCTACGTTGATTTACGTGGACGGGATTTAAAATCAGCGGTTGATGAGATGCAGCAGCGGGTGGCGCAGCAGGTGCAGTTACCGCAGGGCGTCACGCTCTCCGGTCGGGACAATTTGAATATCTTGAGCGCGCCACGGCAAAACTGAAAATTGTCTTGCCGGTAACGCTAATGATTATCTTTGTGCTGTTATTTATTACCTTTAAACGGGTTTCCGATGCCCTGTTAATAATGGGGACATTACCCTTCTCGTTGATTGGCGGTGTCTGGTTACTGTGGCTGCTGGGCTATAATTTGTCCGTTGCCGGGGCGGTTGGGTTTATTGCGCTTGCTGGTGTGGCGGCCGAGTTCGGCGTTATTATGGTGCTCTATCTCAATCATGCTCTGGAGAAATACCAGCGACCTGATCCTGATGAGGGAAATAAGGTGTTGATGCGCGCCATCCACGAAGGGGCGGTGCTGCGCGTACGTCCGAAAGTGATGACGGTAGCGACCATTATGGCGGGGTTACTGCCTATCATGTGGGGCGGGGGCAGCGGTTCCGAGGTGATGAGCCGCATTGCGGCACCAATGATTGGCGGCATGGTAACGGCGCCGTTGTTGTCGATGTTTGTTATTCCGGCCATTTATTTACTGCTGCATCGCCAGCGCTGAATTAATTTTGCGCTCCGTATTCGGGGCGCATCTAATTCGTATTAGCGGAAAAAATACATTATGGCCGAAAAAACAATGCCGCTGCGTTTTCAGAATTAATCTGATTTCGTTAAGAGAATATTCAGATACCCTGTCCGAGAATATACGTCGATTCGTAACATGGAATGAATACGGTGTTTGTAAATAAGAAGATTTTGTGGATTTTATTCTCTTTATTTTGTCAGCTTTCGGTGGTTCCCACACGCAGCAGAAAACAGCTGGTTTTCTGATTTTACTGACAATGTGAAGCAAACTGGCAGCAGCCTGAGCATTACGACTTGTATGTGCCGGCCATCACCCTCGGCATGCGCGTTTTGCCTATGATAAGGAAAAACTGACCGCTATAACGAGCGTCCCTGGGGCGCGGGGTTTGGTCAGTCTCGCTGGGATGAAAACGGTAACTGGCACGGTCTGTATCTGATGGCGTTTAAAGACTCCTTCAACAAATGGGAGCCGATTGGCGGTTACGGTTGGGAGAAAACTCGGCGCCCGCTGGCGGACGATAATTTCCGCACCGGGATTGGGGGTACACGGCAGGTTTTACCGCGCGTGATAACTGGCACTACATCCCGATCCCGGTGCTGCTGCCGCTGGCGTCGATTGGCTACGGTCCGGCGACGTTCCAGATGACTTATATCCCCGGCACATACAACAACGGTAACGTTTACTTCGCCCTGGATGCGTTTTCAGTTCTGACGGCAGTAAAGGGGTAAAAGCGGGTTGACGCGGTGCGCAATTTTTATACAGCGCGCGAAATGCGGCATAAACCCGCTACCGAAAAAAAGTTAGCGACATTTATCACTTTTAGTGAATAACGACTGGACAAAAGTCGCTACAATTGTTGTACTGATACCCGACACAGCATTTGTGTCGTTTTTTCCATGTAAAGGTAATTTTGATGTCTAAGATTAAAGGTAACGTTAAGTGGTTTAATGAATCCAAAGGATTCGGTTTCATTACTCCGGAAGATGGCAGCAAAGACGTGTTCGTACACTTCTCTGCAATCCAGAGCAATGGTTTCAAAACTCTGGCTGAAGGTCAGCGCGTTGAGTTTGAAATCACTAACGGTGCCAAAGGCCCATCTGCTGCAAACGTAATGCCTGTCTAATTGAGCTACGTTTAGCAGAAGATCCCAAAACCCGCCTCACGGCGGGTTTTTTTATCCCTCCAGTTTGCATTCGCCGCGGAAAACAGCCAGAACGCCAGCGCTGTCATCGCAAATGATCCCAGCAGGTTCACCGCCACGTTAACGAGGGCCCAGCCAGCGCGCCCATCCTGCAACAGAAACACCACTTCCGCCGAAAATGTGGAAAAGGTGGTCAGCCCGCCGCAAAAACCGGTGGTCAGCAAGACTTTCCACAGCGGATCGATATGCGTCATGCGGTTGAACCACGCCAGCCCCATGCCAATGATAAATGCGCCAAGCAGGTTGGCCGTCAGCGTACCGAGAGGGATAATTTGATGCGTTGGGTTAAGCTTCATACTCAACAGCCAGCGCGCCACGCTGCCTGTGCCCCCGCCGATAAATACCGCTAAAAGAAGTTGTAACACGGGGTGAAATCCTGCTATTTGATTTGTTAGAGTGGATGAGTGTAGCGCCGCCGCCATTTTCTGGCTATCGCGGTGAAGCGAGAGGATAAAGAGATGATTGTTGCGGCGGGACAATTTGTGGTGACGCCTGACTGGCGCACCAACGTGCAAACTTGTGTGGCGTTAATGGCGCAGGCCGCTTCTCAGCAGGCGTCGCTATTGGTGCTGCCAGAGGCGTTGCTGGCGCGGGATGATAATGACCCTCACCTGTCAGTAAAATCCGCTCAGCGGCTCGATGGCGGCTTCCTGACGCTGCTTTGCGAGGAGAGTCGACGCAATACCCTGACGACGGTGCTGACGGTGCATGTGCCTTCTACCGAAGGGCGGGCGTTTAATACGCTGGTGGTATTGCGCGGCGGTAAGGTGATCGCGCAGTATGCCAAGCTGCATCTGTACGACGCGTTTAATATTCAGGAATCAGCGCGGGTGGATGCCGGAGATGACGTTGCGCCGTTAATCGACATTGAGGGGGGATGAAGGTGGGTCTGATGACCTGCTACGATTTGCGTTTCCCGGAGCTGGCAATGAAGCTGGCGCTTGATGGCGCGCAGCTGCTGGTGTTGCCTGCGGCACCGGGTGCGTGGTCCGCTCAAAGAACAGCACTGGGCAACGTTGCTGTCGGCGCGGGCGCTCGACACCACATGCTATGTGGTGGCGGCCGGGGAGTGTGGTAACAAAAATATCGGGCAAAGCCGGATTGTTGACCCACAGGGCGTAACGCTGGCTGCGGCAGCAGAAGCGCCTGCGCTGATCGTTGCGGAGATCAGCAAGGAACGTGTAGCGCAAACGCGGGAGACGTTGCCCGTGTTACGTAACCGGCGCTTCGCTGCGCCACGATTGTTGTGATGTTTTTTAAACAACACTTGATCCATCTCGTTACAGATTGCTATTGTGTGCGCGCGTCGAATGACCGTTAATGAAATCGGGTTATAATGACGTTTTATGCAGCCTGTTTTACGAAAGAAGGTATCTATGGGTGAGATTAGTATTACCAAACTGCTGGTCGTGGCCGCACTGGTTGTCCTGCTGTTTGGGACCAAGAAACTGCGCACGTTGGGCGGCGATCTGGGTGCAGCCATCAAAGGCTTTAAAAAAGCGATGAACGATGATGATGCAGCGAAGAAAGAAGCCGAAGGCGAAGTCACTGCAGAGAAACTCTCTCACAAAGAGTAATAGCGCCCCGACAGGCGAAAAAACCGGCCACTGAGCCGGTTTTTTTGTCGGTTGTAAGGAAGCCATATTCACTTCGATGCCTTTGCCTGCAAATCCGCATGGTAAGAGGAGCGAACGAACGGACCGCATGCTGCGTGGGTAAAGCCCATCGCCAGTGCTTCTTCTTTCATCCTCGTCAAACTCATCCGGGCTGACATAGCGCTGCACTGGCAGGTGGTGACGGCTCGGTTGCAGATACTGACCCAGCGTTAACATCGTCACGCCGTGGCGGCGCAGGTCGCGCATAACGTCAATGATTTCGGCATTGGTTTCGCCTAAACCGACCATCAGACCGGATTTCGTCGGGATCTCCGGATGCGCTTCTTTAAAACGCTCCAGCAGCTTCAGTGACCAGTTGTAATCCGCTCCCGGGCGAACCTGACGGTAAATACGCGGCACGTTCTCCGAGGGTTGTGGTTAAACACGTCTGGCGGGGTTGCTGTGAGGATCTCCAGCGCACGATCCATGCGTCCACGGAAGTCAGGTACCAGCGTTTCGATTTTAATCGTCGGGCTCTTCTCGCGAATAGCGGTAATACAATCAGCAAAATGCTGTGCGCCGCCGTCGCGCAGGTCATCACGGTCAACCGAAGTGATGACCACGTAACGCAATGCCATATCTGCGATAGTTTGCGCCAGTTTTTGCGGTTCGTTAGCGTCTGGCGCCACCGGACGACCGTGGGCCACATCGCAAAACGGGCAGCGACGGGTGCAGATCGCGCCGAGGATCATAAACGTGGCGGTACCGTGGTTGAAACACTCAGCGAGGTTCGGACAGGACGCCTCTTCGCAAACAGAATGCAGGCCGTTTTTACGCATGGCCGCTTTGATACCCTGAATACGGGAAGAGTCAGCCGGAAGTTTGATTTTCATCCATTCCGGTTTTCTCAGCAGGGCTTCGCGCTCTGTGGCCACGTTTTTAACCGGGATAAGAGCCATTTTATCGGCATCGCGGTACTTAACACCGCGTTCCATCACAATGGGTTTACTCATAGCGTGCGTGTTCCAGTTGCGGATAACGAAGTAAGCATTTCAATTCAAGGGAATGTTGTATTTATCAACTATTTTTTGGAATTAACTTGCGCGCAGTATACCATTGATGGAGGGCAGAAAGCAGCCTGACAACGGGGCTATTTGTAAAATAGTTGTTGTTTTGGTGCCAAATGCCCAGTAAGGGTTAGCACATTCGCCGGTGAGAACGGGCTTTAAAAAAGCCCGTCGGATAACATTGATAACGTTTTCCAGCACCGGATCTCGCAGGCTCAATTTATTGTAATACAGCGAGATATCCAGTCGCTCGTTGCTGATTGGCGGGTAATCAATTTCCACCAGCGGCCAGCAATCGCTAAACAATTTGAACAAACGCGTTGTCATCAGTCCCAGCAGGTCAGTGTTGCCGATCAGTGCTGCAATAGTAAACATATTGTAACTGCTGAAACTGATCTGGCGCTCTGGAAAGAGATCCTGCACGCGCTGACGTAAGCCGCTCAGATTTTGCGCTTCCAGCATCACCATCGTGTGCTCGTACTGCTGCAAAACCTCTTCGTTGATTGGCCCGTTCAGACAAGGATGCCCTTTACGGCACACCAACATCAGGCGGTCGGTATACAGCACATGGCTATTGAGCGCGCGCGCGATGAGGGGAGGTGAGTATCGATAATTAAATCCGTCTGAAACTGACTGAGCTGGCTTTCCCCATCTTTGACCGGAATATTGCGCATCATCAGATGCGGGGCATTGGCTTTTATCGCCTGATAGATAACCGGAAGGGCTAACGCGCCAATAGACGGCGTTGTGCCGACGGTAATCGTACGCTGTTTATCGTAGCTGCCAGTGAGATCCAACGCGCCGAGGATAGATTCCAGTCCCTCGGCTGATATATTCATGCAGATGAGAGGCATAAGCCGTAGGCGTGACGCCTCGGCCTTTTCGAATGAAAAGCGGATCTGGAAATATTGAGCGCAGTTTCTGGAATTGACTGGCTAATAGCGGAAGGGGGTGAGGTTGAGCACTTTTGCCGCGTTAACAATCCCTTTATGGACATATACCGCCTCAAAAATAGTCAATAAGTTGAGATCAATATTGCGCAATGTCCGGAAGATTTGCGGCTTGTCGTCCTCGGGGCGCCCGGTTATTCGCTTTGCCGGCAGGTTATTATTCTCCACGCTAGTGCTCCGTAATCATTCGCAATATGAATGATAGTTGAATTTGTTTTTTTGTTGATTATTAATTTGGAGTTAACGTCCTGTCACATATCATCATTACGTAGATTTTTTCATCGCGATGGCGGACAAGCACTCAAAAGACGATTGGCCATAAGCACGAATACGAAGCCCGGGAAAGCATCGCAATGCTTATTAACCCGACAAGGCAGGTAGGTTGAAAATAGAGAATATGGCACCTATTGTAAAGCGCTAACAGGCCAATAGAATAACGACCCGCACAAAATGCGGGCCGTAATACATCATATATTAAGCGCTCATATATTGATGTGGTGGATTGTTTAGTAACGCTAAAAATTCCCGGATAAGAATTGTCCTTATTTTATCCATATCCGCTTTTTTGTGAAAGCTGACTGATCTGGGTCATTTCCATCCCGGCATATCCACAGGGATTGATGCGCATAAAGGGAGCCGCAGTCCATAGCGATATTCAGCGCCGAGGCCATGAAATGAGCACCCTTTACGAATGCGCAGACCCAGCGAACAGATCTTTTGCCATCGACATACACGCCCGGCGCATCGGCGCGAGCCTGCGCCCTGGATGTCCAGTGTTGCCAGCGTATTGATGACCGTATTTTCCAGCAATGTAACAAGTTCACGCACGCCAATTTTGCGACGCTTAAGATTAATTAAAACGTACATCACTTGCTGACCCGGTCCGTGGTAGGTGACTCGGCCACCGCGATCGCTCTGGATCACCGGAATATCGCCGGTTGCCAGCAGGTGTTCAGCTTTGCCGGCCTGACCTCGGGTAAAGACCGGCATATGTTCGACCAGCCAGATTTCGTCAGGCGTTGTATCGTCACGGGTGTCGGTGAATTCATGCATCGCCCGGGACACGGGATCGTAAGGCTGTAAAGCCCAGATTGCGGATGAGGATTGTATCCTGAGACAAAACGGCATCTCCGAGGGGAGAAAAGAGTGGGGAGTATATCACAGCGAAGACGTTACCCGAATGCTTCCGGGCAACGTCTGCTGGCATTACAGCACCATGCGAACAATTTCGATGTTGCCGAGTTCTTCGTAAAGAATCTCAACCTGCTCGATGTGCGTTGCATTAATGGTGATAGAGACCGAGTGGTAATTGCCTTTGCTGCTCGGTTTTACCTGCGGAGAGTAATCACCGGCGCATGGCGCTGTACCACTTCAACCACCAGATCAACCAGCTCTGGTTTCGCCAGACCCATCACTTTGTAAAGTAAAGGGTGTCGGGAATTCAAGCAGTTCTTTGAGATTGGTTTTCATGTCAGCTCCGGCGTAAAGAACAACTCCTGCCGCAGGGGCAGGAGTTTTTTGGATACGTAGTATATGGGGACGAAAATCACACTTTCAAGTGTTCAATTCTTAACCAAACCAGTGATGGAACATCAATTTAATGTAATCAATGATTTTGCCAAAGAAATTGCCTTCCGGGATTTCCTGCAGCACGACCAGCGGGCGCTGTTCGATCGTTTTGCCATCAAGCTGGAAGTTGATGGAACCGACAACCTGATTTTTCTGCAGCGGCGCATGCAGCTCGCTGTTGTTCAGCACATAGCTGGCTTTCAGATCTTTCATACGACCGCGCGGGATAGTCAGATACACGTCTTTATCCACGCCCAGCGATGCGCGATCGCTGTCGCCGAACCGTGCCGGTTCAGAAGCGAATTCTTTACCTGCTTTCAGGGGGGCTCACGGTTTCGAAGAAGCGGAAACCCCAGAGGTCAGCAATTTTTTACTTTCGGTTTCACGGCCTTTAAAGGTACGACCGCCCATCACCGCCGAGATCAAACGCATCTGACCTTCGGTCGCCGAGGCCACCAAAGTTGTAACCCGCTTTGTCGGTATGTCCGGTTTTAATGCCATCAACGTTCAGGCTGTTGTCCCACAGCAGACCGTTACGGTTGGTCTGGCGGATGCCGTTGAAGGTGAACTCTTTCTCTTTATAGATTGAGTACTCGTTCGGTACATCGCGGATCAGCGCCTCGGCCGATCAACGCCATATCGCGTGCGGAGCTGTACTGACCATCAGCGTCCGGTGCCATGTACGGTCTGGAAATGGCTGTTTTGCAGGCCCAGGCGCGCACATAGTTGTTCATCAGGCCAACAAACGCGTCTACCCGCGACATAGTCCGCCATCGCCACGCACGCATCGTTACCGGACTGCAGGTTAATCCCACGGATAAGCTGAGAAACCGGCACCTGCATGCCAGTTTCAGGAACATCAGTGAAGAGCCGCGGAACACCGGGTTACCGGTCGCCCATGCGTCGTTACCAATCGTCACCAGTCGCTGTCTTTAAACTTGCCCGCTTTCATGGCCTGACCGATAACGTAGCTGGTCATCATTTTGGTCAGACTGGCCGGATCGCGACGCGCGTCTGCGTTTTGTTCCGCCAGCACTTTGCCGGAGTTGTAATCGATCAGGATATAGGACTCCGCATCGATTTGCGGCACGCCGAGGATCATGGTTTTAATATTCCAGGTCATCGGCGTGAGCAGCAGAAAGTGTGGCTGCGGTCAGCGCCGTGGTGAGCGCAAGGCGCTGCACAAAACGAACGGAGAGAGTGGTCTTCATGGTCGAACTACGACATCCGTGATGGAGTTAAAAAGTGCCTTACTATAGCAAAAGCTATATCGGCAGGCATCTGACTTTCCGCATGACTTTGTGAATGATGCTTACAGAAGTTGACAGAATCAGATGCCTTACCCGGTTACTGCGCGCCAGTAATAAACGATTGTAACTGCGCTTCATTTTGCAAACGCCCCTGCAGGGCGCTGGCATCGGCTTTATTACTGAACGGCCCTAACTGTACCCGCCAGACCGCACCGTTTTGCACAACACGGCCCGGAACGGAGAATTGCTGCGCCAGTGCGCTGCTGATACTGCTGCGCGCGTGCCTGATCGCTCACCGCACCGACCTGCACCATATATACCCGCTGGTTGCCGTTGCGGTCGCAGTGGTTGCGGCGGTGCGTGTAGTTGCGGCGCTTGTACTGGCGGTTGCCACATGCCCCTGCACAGAACCCGGTGCAGTCACCGGCGCGGTGCGGGTCGCGGCAGGTACGGCGGTTTGCGCTGCCGATGTGTTCTGGCTGGCCGACATCATTGATGTGGTGGTGGTCGACGGAGTGACTGCGCTTTGCGTCGTCGTGTCGCTCCCCTTCCAACACGCCCGCGGCCAGCGGCGTTTGCGCGCCCGTGAAGCCACCGCTTTTTACCGGTGCGCCGGCAGCATCGTCGCTTTTCAACGTATCATTGCTGATGGCCTGAACATTCCCCTGCGGCTGTGCGGCTTGAGGCGCTGATGAGACGCTGCCCAGTCCGCCGCCAAGATCGGGACGATCCGGCAGAACGTAGGTCTGCTGAGCAACCTTGGTGCAGGCCATGCCTCGGGCCGGAAAGAGAACCATCCTGCGCGACAATAATCGGATCGATACGCACTTTGGTGTTGTTGGACGTATTCAGGCGATCTGCCGCTGCGCGAGACAGAGAAATAACACGGTCGTTGCCATACGGGCCGCGATCGTTAATACGCACCACAATCATTCGCCCGTTGGCCGGGGTTGGTGATACGGGCGTAGCTCGATCGGCAGTGTGGGGTGCGCTGCGGTCAGTTGCGCCGGGTCGAACGCTTCGCCGGAAGCCGTTAAATTGCTGCCCGGTTCGGCATCGTAAATGGCAGCCGTGCCTGCCTGACTGAAGCGGGAGGGATCCTGGAACCACTTTGTAGCTTTTGCCATCGCGCTGATAATCCTGATTCGCCGTGGCATTGAGCGGCTCGTAATGAGGCTCAGCACCGCTGATTTCAACGACAGGGCCGTTGCACACGACAGGTTGCGGCGCAACGGTCGTTTGCTGTTGACCATTATCATTTGAACATGCCGCCAGTAATCCTGCTGCTATGCAGACCCCAAGCCATTGCTTACGCATTGCGCACCTCTTATCGTTAGACGCTTTTGGACAACATTTTCCTGTGGGTATGGATCGACATAACGATACCAAACCCGGCCATGAGTACGATCAGGGCAGACCCCCGTAGCTTATCAGTGGCAACGGTACGCCCACTACTGGCAGGATGCCACTCACCATACCAATATTTACGAACACATAAACGAACAAAATCAACATCAAACCCCCGGCCATGACCCGGCCAAAGGTGGTTTGCGCCCGGGCGGCAATCCATAGCCCACGCATAATTAACAGCAGATAAAGCGCCAGCAAAATCAAAATCCCTACCGTGCCCAGCTCTTCGGCCAGCACGGCAAAAATAAAGTCAGTATGGCGTTCTGGCAAGAATTCTAGCTGCGACTGGGTGCCATGCAACCAGCCTTTGCCGCTCAGCCCGCCGGAACCAATGGCGATTTTCGACTGAATAATATGATAGCCCGCGCCCAGCGGATCGGTTTCCGGATCGAGCAGCATCATCACGCGCTGGCGCTGATAATCATGCATCAGGAAGAACCACAGCACCGGAATAAAGGCGGCGATAAGCACCACGGCAATGCCGATTAACCGCCAGCTCAGGCCGGAAAGGAACAGCACAAACAGCCCGGAAAGCACCACCAGAATCGAGGTGCCCAGTCCGGTTGTGCGGCGACTAACAGCGTTGGCACAAAGATCAGCACCAGTGCGATGCCGGTGTTTTTCAACGACGGCGGGCAAACATCGCGGTTAATAAAGCGCGCGACCATCAACGGCACGGCAATTTTGGCGATTTCCGACGGCTGAAAACGCACGATACCCGAGGTCCAGCCAGCGTTGCGCGCCTTTCGAAATCGCACCGAAAGCATCTACCGCCACCAGCAGAATCACGCAGAAAATATAGAGGTAGGGCGCCCAGCCTTCATACACACGCGGCGGAACCTGCGCCATGACCACCATGATGATCAGGCCCATCGTAATCTGCCCGATTTTACGTTCGGTCATGCCACGTCCCTGGCCGCTGGCGCTCCAGATAACGATCGCGCTGTAAAACAGCAGCGCGAGAATGATGAGCATCAGTGTCGGATCGATATGGATTTTATCCCAGAACGATTTTTTGTTCGGATTGTCCGTCATGATTATTGGTCCTCCGTCGCCGCCGCTGACGGGTTTTCCGTTGGCAAGTCGGTGTTGTTATCGCCCAGCATAATATGGTCGAGGATTTGACGCATAATTGTCCCGACGGCCGGGCCAGCGCCGCCGTTCTCCGTGATCATCGCAACGGCGACCCGGGGATTGTCATAAGGTGCAAATGCGGTCATCAGTTTATGGTCGCGCAGGCGTTCCGCAATGCGGTGCGCGTTATACGTTTCGTTGGCTTTCAGGCCGAATACCTGCGCGGTACCGGATTTTGCGGCAACCTTGTACGGCGCATTGGCGAAATATTTATGGCCGGTACCGTTAGCGCGGTTAGCCACGCCATACATCCCGTCTTTGGCAATTTCCCAGTAACCCGAATGGATATCGCCTACCGGTGGCTGCGTGGGTTGTTTCCACGGGACCTGCTTGCCATCTTCCACGGTGCTCATCAGCAGATGCGGCACTTTGACGATACCGTCATTAATCAGGGTCATCATGGCCTTGTTCATCTGCAACGGGGTGGCGGTCCAGTAACCGGCCAATCCCGACCGGGATGGTGTCACCCCTGATACCGGTTTTTTAAAGCGTTTCAGTTTCCACTCGCGCGTTGGCATGTTACCGGAGCGCTCTTCAGAGAGGTCAACGCCGGTATACTGCCCGTAACCAAATTTGCCCATCCACTCAGCAAGACGGTCGATACCCATGTCATAGGCAACCTGATAGAAGAAGGTATCGGCGGACTCTTCCAGCGATTTGGTGATATTCAGGTGGCCGTGGCCCCATTTTTCCAGTCACGGTAACGCTTGTCTGAGCCCGGCAACTGCCACCAGCCCGGGTCAAACAGGCTGGTGTTGCGGTTAATAACGCCTGCGCTGAGCGCGGAGACAGCCACGTACGGTTTCACGGTAGAGGCTGGCGGATAGACCCCTGCGTTGCGCGGTTGATCAGCGGCGTATTCGGATCGTTAAGCAACGAGGCGTAGTCCTTGCTGGAAATCCCGTCGACGAACAGGTTCGGGTCGTAGCTTGGTGTTGAGACCAGAGCGAGAATGCTGCCGCTGCGCGGATCGGTGACCACGACGGCGGCGCGACTGCCAGCCAGCAGTGTTTCAATGTATTGCTGCAGTTTTAAATCCAGCGTCAGGTAGATGTCATGACCGGCCTGCGGCGGCACTTCTTTCAACTGACGGATGACGCGACCACGGTTGTTGACTTCCACTTCTTCATAACCCGTCTGGCCATGCAGGACGTCTTCGTAATAGCGTTCAATGCCGAGTTTGCCGATATCATGGGTTGCGGCGTAGTTTGCCAGCTTGCCCTCTTTATCCAGTCGGTCGACGTCTTTATCGTTAATCTTCGAGACATAGCCAATGACATGGGTCAGCGCGGAACCATAGGGGGTAGTAACGGCGTTTATAGCCTTTTACTTCAACGCCGGGAAAGCGGTACTGGTTAACCGCAAAGCGCGCGACTGGACTTCGGTCAGGTTGGTTTTTACCGGAATCGAGGTGAAACGGTGTGAACGCGAGCGCTCTTTTTTAAAGTTGGCGATATCGTCATCGTTCAGATCGACCACGTCACGTAGCGCATCCAGCGTTTGCTGCACATCATCGACCTTCTCCGGCATCATTTCGACCCGGTAGATGGTGCGGTTAAGTGCGAGCGGCGTGCCGTTACGATCGTAAATAATGCCGCGACTTGGCGGAATGGGTACCAGTTTGATGCGGTTTTCGTTGGAGCGGGTCTGATAGTCCGCAAAACGGACGATTTGCAGATTATAAAGGTTGGCGACCAGCACGCCGGAAAGCAGCAAAATCCCCGTAAAGGCGACCACCGCCCGGCGCACAAACAGCGCGGACTCAGCCGTATAGTCGCGAAAAGAATTCTGTAATTTCATCCGCTGCTTAATCTGCCTAAGACTTGTCATTACTCACGATGGTAAGGATGGTTGGTGGTAATACTCCATGCGCGGTAAAGGCTTTCCGCAACCAGCACGCGCACCAGCGGGTGAGGAAGCGTCAGCGCAGAGAGCGACCAACTTTGTTCTGCCGCGGCTTTACAGGCGGGGGATAACCCTTCCGGCCCGCCGATCAGCAGGCTGACGTCACGCCCGTCCTGCTTCCAGCGTTCCAGTTCAATAGCCAGTTGCGGCGTATCCCGGGCTTGCCGGGGGATATCAAGGGTGACGATACGGTTTTTGCCCGCTGCCGCCAGCATCAGTTCACCCTCTTTGTCGAGAATACGTTTGATATCTGCGTTTTTGCCGCGCTTTCCCGCAGGAATTTCCACCAGTTCGAAGGGCATATCTTTGGGAAAACGGCGCAGATATTCACTAAAACCTGTCTGTACCCAGTCCGGCATTTTTGTGCCGACGGCGACCAGTTGCAGCTTCACGCATTAGCTCCAGAGTTTTTCCAGCTCATACAGGCGACGGCTCTCTTCCTGCATGACATGGACAATGACATCGCCCAGATCGACCACAACCCAGTCAGCGGCGCTTTCGCCTTCCACACCCAACGGCATCATGCCTGCTGCGCGCGATTCCTGCACCACGTGATCCGCGATGGAGACAACATGGCGGGTGGAGGTGCCGGTGCAGATAATCATGCAATCTGTGATGCTGGATTTACTCTGTACGTCGATGGCGATGATGTCCTGACCTTTCAGGTCATCAATTTTGTCGATAATAAAATCACGGAGTGCTTTACCCTGCAAGTGTTCCCCCCTGGAGTGAACAAAAAGTGAGCTATTAATAAGCGGCCTGACATTATACCTGAAGTGCATCGATTGTCGGGATAAATGTCGGGTCCTCGGCAATTTCGAAGCGGGCTATCATCCCATCACGGCCGTGGGATTGCATTGTCATTTTTGTAAAACAATTTCTGCGCGCGGAGAATATCAGCCTGCCGTGGCGTGTCAATGACCTAATTACCGCCGCGAATGGGATGATGAAAAAACGCTATGCCTCGTCCGCTTGCCAGATGGCGCGGCTATTTAATACGCGAAGCGTGGCGAAATCATCATGAATATCAATTGCACTCCAGCACCCCCTGATCAACGCGGAAATGCCACAGCGAGGAGGCCGACATGTTTAACAGCCGGGCAATCAGTAAACTGAGTACGCCCTGATGGCTGACCACCAGCACATTCTGCTGCTGACGGAGATCGGCAAGCGTGGCGATAAACTGCTCGACGCGCAGGGAGAAGGCCTGAAAACCTTCGCCGTTCGTCGGCACCGCATTCTGCCAGTCTGTACACCGCGGGCGGCATAACTCTCCGGATCTTCGCGTGTTAAATCGCGGTGATGGCGCATCTCCCAATCACCGAAAAACATCTCATTGAGCAGCGACGTGGTGTGCACCGTGATATCACGGTTTTCCAGTACCCGTTGCGCGGTGTGCCGCGCCCGCTCAAGCTCGCTGCATAACACATGATCGAAGGGAACCGCCTGCAGCAAGCCATGAAGTGTCTGTGCACCGGGCCAGCCCTTTTGCTGTCAATGGTGTTGGCGAATGACCACTGTAGAGGCCTGCTACATTCGCTTCCGTTTCACCATGGCGTATCAGCCAGAGTCGCATAATGGTCTCCCGTCCCGATTTCTGCGCAAAGTTTAACACTGCATCCTGGAATCCACTTGCCTTTTTCGTTTTAAGATTGTCGTTTTTGACCGGAGCGGAAGATGGCTTTGTTTCATAGCGCGCATGGCGGCAATACCCGTGAGGCGGCTGCACTGCTGGGCATTGCCCCCGGAGCAACTCCTCGATTTCAGCGCCAATATTAACCCGGCCGGTATGCCGGCATCGCTCAAATGCGCATTGCAAAACAACTGGCGTTGGCTGAGCGTTACCCGGACGTGGAGTACCAACGCCTGCACCAGTGCGCTGGCTGCGCACCATCAGATACCGGCGTCGTGGATCCCGGCTGGCAATGGTGAAACGGAAGCCATCTTTGCCTGGTCAATGCACTGGCGCCGCGCAAGGCGATGTTAGTGACGCCCGGTTTTGCCGAATACCGCCGTGCGCTAACGCAGGTGGGGTGCGATATTGCCGAATTTCACCTGCGGGAAGAAGAGGGCTGGCAACTGACCGGGCGGGTGCTGGACGCGTTGACGTCCGAACTGGACTGTCTGTTTCTTTGCACGCCCAATAATCCTACCGGGTTACTGCCGGACGATACACTGCTGCATGCCATTACTGCACGCTGTAAAACCCTCGGTATCGCACTGGTTCTTGATGAAGCCTTTATGGATTTTATTCGCGATCGTTCGGGATTTATTCCGCACCTTGCGGATAACCCGCATCTGTGGGTGTTGCGATCGTTGACCAAGTTTTACGCCATTCCCGGCCTGCGTCTTGGCTATGTCGTGGGCAGCGATGTGCAAAGGGTTGCGCGGATGCGCGCGATGCAAATGCCGTGGTCAATTAATGCCTTCGCGGCGCTGGCGGGAGAAGTGATTTTGCAGGATACCGCCTATCAGCAGGCCAGCTGGCGGTGGCTGGAACAGGAGAGACCTCGTTTGCGGGCTGCACTGGCTGCGTTACCCGCGCTGACCGTCTGGCCCGGTGTGGCAAACTATCTTTTCTGCGCTGTGATGCGCCGGATAGTGCGTTGCAGCGAGCGCTGCTGGAGAGGCACATCCTGATCCGCAGTTGTGCCAATTATCCAGTCTGGACGGTCGTTATTATCGTGTGGCGGTACGAAGTGAAGAGGAAAATGATCGGCTTATCGCTGCGATGGGCTCGGTGCTTAGCGGTACAGACCCTGTTCTTTGATATAGGCCAGCACCGGGGAGGGCAGCAGATCGTCACACTGCTCGCCTTTTTCCAGCCGCTCGCGGATAAGCGTCGCGGAAATATTGAACCACGGCGTTTCCGCGAGGTAAATTTTTCCGGCTGGTAAGGTATGAAGCATTTCCGCATCGGTGGTGAGGTGGGACTCCAGCCATTGCTGATGCGCTTCCTGTTCCATGGTTAACGGGTAGCCGGGGCGACGGCAGACAATCAGATGGCAATTATCGAGAATGGTGTCGGCATGGTGCCAGCCAGGAAGGTAAGCAGGGAGTCCTGACCGATGATAAACGCCAGCGAGCGCTGTGGGCCTTGCTCTTCGCGCCACTCCTGCAATGTCTGCGCCGTATAAGACGGCGTGTCGCGGCGAAGTTCCCGCTCATCAAGGGTAAACAGCGGCTTGTCCGCAATCGCCAGTTCAACCATGGTCTTACGCTGCTGACTGGTGGCTTCCGGTTGTGGGCGGTGTGGGGGCACATTATTAGGCATGATAATGACCCGTGAAAGGCCGATCTGATTCGCCAGCGCTTCAACGGGTTTCAGGTGCCCGTAATGAACAGGATCAAACGTACCGCCAAACATGGCCTGCAACTGATTCATATCAACCATCAATAAAAACGTCTGCCAGTGCCTTATGACAGAGTAGCAGAGAAAGACTTTCCAGCTCGGCCCACACCGATTGACCAAAGTCCTGTTTCACCACCAGCTCAATGCGGCTCAGTAGGTGAACGGCCTGACGCAACTGATCGGCGCTCAGGCGATTCAGCGCCTCGCCGGTCACACCGCGACGGTTTTGCCATACACGATGTTTATCAAACAGCGCGCGTAACGGCGTATGCGCGGATTGCCGTTTTAACGTCACCAGCAACAGCAGCTCGCGTTGCACGGTACGCAGCAGGATCACTGGTTCACAGGCTTCCAGCCGCAACTGGCTAAGAATATGCAACGCGCGTTTGCTTTTGCCTGCCAGCAGCGCATCCACCCAATGAAATGGCGTAAAGTGCGCCGCATCGTTAACCGCCTGTTCTACGCGCGGCAGGGGTGAGTTTGCCATCCGGCCACAGCAGAGCCAGTCGCTCCAGCGCCTGCGCCAGTGCCAGCAGATTGCCTTCATAGCAATAGCAGAGCAGCTGATTGGCGGCGTCGTCCAGCTCCAGTTTGTTCTGCTTTGCCCGGGCGGCAACCCAGCGGGGGAGATTCGCACTCCGGCGTCTGGCAACTGATCTGCACGGCATGGTTGTTCAGTTGAGTTAACCAGTGCTGCGTTTTCCTGCGCTTTTGTTAGCTTGTTGCCGCGAACAATTAGCAGCAGATCGTCATGCAGTAACGCCACCAGCTTAGCCAGTTGTTCATTCATGGCCGCATTGGGGCCATTTTCCGGCAATTGCAGCAGCAGGGTCTGGCGGCTGGCAAACAGGCTCAGCGCCTGACAGATGGAAAAGATCGCGTCCCAGTCGGTGCTGGCATCCAGGGTGGTGAACGTATGGTGTTCGGTGAAGCCCTGCGCCACAGCAATCTGGCGTACGGCGTCCCCGGCTCTCTTGCAGCAATAACGGATCGTTACCGAGGCAGATACGCCGCGCGCAGCCCTTCATTGAGCTGCGCGCGGAGTTGTTCCGGATACAACCTGAGCATTAGCTAC
The DNA here is from genome assembly GCA_002886105.1 of Enterobacter sp. EA-1. Classification (GTDB taxonomy): domain Bacteria; phylum Pseudomonadota; class Gammaproteobacteria; order Enterobacterales; family Enterobacteriaceae. The sequence goes on along the minus strand of CP025776.1, from coordinate 3,587,146 downwards.
CCGGTTTAGCCGAAACGGAGGAGGAGGAAGATGCGCCGTCAGCATGCGATTGTGACGCATCTGCTGTATGAACGCTTGGCAGCTTACGAATCAACTGTTCCGCCGCTTTGTCGTACATTTCGCGAATGATCATGTCCTGCTCGGCATCTTTCGCCAGCGCTGTTTGCGGGTTATCAAAGAACGAACGGTACACTTTCGTGCTGATTGGGTAAATGTCATGACCCGGGATCAGCACGCTGGCGTTGACCGTCAGCACCATTTGGTATTCCGCCGTGCGGCCATCCTCGGAAAATGGACGCCGTGTCACGGGCAAACGTCACGGCGCCAAGGCGCAATGAAGGCACATCCTGACGCAGCGACTCTTTTCCAGCAGTTCAACGCCATTCAGACGCAGCTGGCTGCGAATGGCGCGGCTCAGCGGGCCGTTCGGATCTCCGGAATCGAAGATCATCGTTTTCATCTCAGCAGGCACTTGCGTAGAGCTACGCAGATGCCAGCCGCAACCAGCGGTGATCAACACCGCCAGTGATAACAACAATGTAGCCAGATATCGCACGCTTCCTCCCGCGCTTAGCCAACGACCAGATTGAGCAGTTTACCCGGTACGTAAATCACTTTACGTACGGTAACGCCATCAAGATATTTCGCGACCAGATGCTCCCCGGCCTGCGCGTTCACGCACCTGTTCTTCGGTGGCATCGACGGCGACGGTAATTTTACCGCGCACTTTGCCGTTCACCTGTACGACGACCAGCGTGGTGTTCTCCACCATGGCTTGCTCATCCGCAACCGGCCATGGCGCGTTGTCGATATCGCCTTCGCCGCCCAGCGCTTGCCACAGGGTGAAGCTTGCGTGCGGTGTGAACGGGTTCAGCATACGCACCACTGCCAGCAGCGCTTCCTGCATCAGCGCACGGTCTTGCGCGCTTTCCTGCGGTGCTTTCGCCAGTTTGTTCATCAGCTCCATAATCGCCGCAATCGCGGTGTTGAAGGTCTGACGGCGACCGATATCATCGGACACTTTGGCGATGGTTTTATGCACGTCGCGACGCAGGGCTTGTTGCTCGTCGTTCAGTGTAGTCACATCCAGCGCGGAGACGGCGCCCTGTGCAGTGTGCTCGTAAACCAGTTTCCAGACGCGTTTCAGGAAGCGGTTTGCGCCTTCCACGCCGGATTCCTGCCATTCCAGCGTCATGTCCGCCGGAGAGGCAAACATCATAAACAGACGTACGGTGTCCGCGCCGTAACGTTCCACCATTTCCTGCGGGTCGATACCGTTGTTTTTCGACTTGGACATTTTGCTCATGCCGGTATACACCAGCTCATGACCTGCCGGATCTTTGGCGTTAACGATGCGGCCTTTCTCGTCGCGTTCAACGATAGCGTCTTTCGGAGACACCCAGTTACGTTCGCCGTTTTCGCCCACGTAATAGAAGGCGTCCGCCAGTACCATCCCCCTGACACAACAGCTGTTTAGCCGGCTCGTCGGAGTTGACCATGCCTGCATCGCGCATCAGTTTGTGGAAGAAGCGGAAGTAGAGCAGGTGCATGATGGCGTGTTCGATACCGCCAATGTAAATGTCTACCGGCAACCAGTAGTTCGCTGCTTTCGGGTCCAGCATGCCTTCGCTGTGCTGCGGGCAGGTATAACGCGCGTAGTGAGGACTCCATAAAGGTGTCGAAGGTGTCGGTTTCGCGCAGCGCTGGCTGACCGTTAACGGTGGTTTTCGCCCACTCCGGGTCTGCTTTGATCGGGCTGGTAATCCCGTCCATCACCACATCTTCCGGCAGGATCACCGGCAACTGGTCTTCTGGTGTTGGGATCACGGTGCCATCTTCCGGTAGGTGACCATCGGAATCGGCGCGCCCCAGTAACGCTGGCGGGAAACACCCCAGTCGCGCAGGCGGAAGTTGACTTTGCGCTCGCCCACGCCTTTGGCCGCCAGTTTATCGGCGATGGCGTTGAAAGCGGCAGTGAAATCAAGACCGTTAAACTCGCCGGAGTTAAACAGCACGCCTTTTCGGTCAGCGCCTGCGCGGAAAGATCCGGCTCGCTGCCATCGGCGTTAAGAATAACGGGCTTAATGGTCAGGTTGTATTTGGTGGCGAACTCGTAGTCGCGCTGATCGTGGCCCGGAACGGCCATCACTGCGCCAGTACCGTACTCCATCAGCACAAAGTTTGCCGCCCAGACGGGAATGGCTTCGCCAGTCAGCGGGTGAATCGCTTTCAGACCGGTGTCGACGCCTTTTTTCTCCATCGTCGCCATATCGGCTTCCGCCACTTTGGTATTGCGGCATTCATCGATAAAGGCAGCCAGTTTCGGTTTGCTCGCCGCAGCCTGTTGCGCCAGCGGTGGCCCGCGGCGACAGCCAGATAAGTGGCGCCCATAAAGGTGTCCGGACGGGTGGTGTAAACGGTCAGTTTCTGGTCGCTGTTCTGGACGTCAAAGGTGATTTCCACGCCTTCGGAACGGCCAATCCAGTTGCGCTGCATGGTTTTAACGGTATCCGGCCAGTGGTCCAGATTGTCCGAGTCGTTCAGCAGCTCATCGGCATAGGCGGTGATTTTGATAAACCACTGCGGGATCTCTTTACGCTCAACTTTGGTGTCGCAGCGCCAGCAGCAGCCGTCGATAACCTGTTCGTTTGCCAGTACGGTCTGGTCGTTCGGGCACCAGTTCACCGCAGAGGTTTTCTTGTACACGAGGCCTTTTTTATACAGCTCGGTAAAGAACTTCTGTTCCCAGCGGTAGTATTCCGGGGTGCAGGTTGCCAGCTCGCGGCTCCAGTCATAGCCAAAGCCCAGCATTTTGAGCTGGTTTTTCATGTAGGCGATGTTGTCGTAGGTCCACGGTGCCGGCGCGGTGTTATTTTTCACCGCAGCACCTTCAGCGGGCAGGCCAAACGCGTCCCAGCCAATGGGCTGCAGGACGTTTTTACCCAGCATGCGCTGGTAACGGGAAATCACATCGCCGATGGTGTAGTTACGAACGTGGCCCATGTGTAGTCGGCCAGAAGGATAGGGGAGCATTGACAGGCAATAGTATTTTTCTTTGCTCTCGTCTTCAGTAACTTCGAATGTGCGCTTTTCTTCCCAGTGGCGCTGTACGTTGGATTCTATCTCTTCCGGGCGGTATTGCTCTTGCATGGCACCAGTAGTCCTGTTTTTGATACCGCTACGAATGTAGCGTTGTTACGTGGTTTTTCAGATCGGCATAGCATAGCCCAAACGCCCGCCTCAAAACAGCCTTTCCGCGACCCGGCGGCGAAATAGCCGCGCCTTTTTTCGGGGGGCTTTTTGTCCGCGCTGTGGGCGAGTCGGCACTGCGACGGAGAAATAACGTCTATCATTAGAGAGAGTTACTTAACCGGGAGGCGAAGCGATGAACAAGGTTGCTCATTTTTACCGTGAACTGGTTGCGGCGTTAACCGAACGCTTACGCAACGGGGAGCGCGATATTGATGCATTAGTCGGGCAGGCGCGTCAGCGTGTCTCGCAGACCGGTGAATTAACCCGTACGGAAGTCGACGAATTGATGCGTGCCATTCGCCGCGATTTGGAAGAGTTTGCCCGCAGCTACAACGAAAGCCGGGGATGACGTCACCGACAGCGTATTTATGCGGGTGATCAAAGAGAGTCTTTGGCAGGAGCTGGCGGACATCACCGATAAAACGCAACTGGAGTGGCGTGAAGTGTTCCAGGATCTCAATCATCACGGCGTCTATCACAGCGGTGAAGTGGTGGGGCTGGGAAATCTGGTGTGTGAGAAATGCCATTTTCATTTGGCCGTGTATACGCCGGACGTGTTACCGCTGTGTCCGAAATGCGGTCACGATCAGTTTCAACGCCGTCCTTTTGAGCCGTAACAGCAAAACGCCAGCCCCGTTATCGGGGCTGGCATAAACGGACTTAGTGCAGGATTTTGGCGAGGAAATCTTTCGCACGGTCGGATTGCGGGTTGGCGAAGAAGGCCTCTTTTCAGAGTCTTCAACAATTTTGCCCTCATCCATAAAAAATCACGCGGTTCGCCACTTTGCGGGCAAAGCCCATTTCGTGGGTGACCACCATCATTGTCATGCCTTCGTTCGCCAGTTCCACCATGACGTCCAGCACTTCGTTGATCATTTCCGGATCGAGGGCTGACGTCGGTTCATCAAACAGCATCGCTACCGGATCCATGCACAGGGCGCGGGCAATCGCGACGCGCTGTTGCTGCCCTCCGGAAAGCTGCGCCGGGAATTTATTGGCATGCGCCGATAAACCTACGCGATCCAGCAGCTTCAGCCCTTTTCCCGCGCGGCGGCCTTATCACGCTTCAGCACTTTTACCTGCGCCAGCGTCAGGTTTTCGATAATCGACAGATGGGGGAACAGCTCAAAATGCTGGAACACCATGCCCACGTGGGAACGCAGCTTCGCCAGATCGGTTTTCTTATCATTGACTTTGGTGCCGTTGACGATGATTTCGCCTTTCTGTACCGGCTCCAGACCGTTCACGGTTTTAATCAGCGTGGATTTTCCGGAACCAGACGGGCCGCACACCACCACCACTTCACCTTTTTTCACTTCCGTGGAGCACTCGGTCAGCACCTGAAAGTGGCCATACCATTTCGAAACATTTTTCAGGAAATCATTAAACGGTCCTTTTCTTCAGCCAGCTGACCAACAGCGAAGCACTGAGACTGATAATAAAATAGACAGCGCCGGCAAACAGGATCATTTCAACCTGCGTGCCGTCACGCTCGCCAATGGTAGACGCCGTACGGAAAAAGTCCGCGAGGCTCAGGACATACACCAGTGAGGTGTCCTCGGAATAAAACGATCCCCCTGTGAGCAGCAACGGGACCATGGCGCGAAACGCCTGCGGCAGGATAATCAATTTCATCGACTGCCAGTGGGTCATCCCCAGCGCCAGTGCGGCGCTGGACTGCCCGCGGGAGATGCTCTGGATCCCGGCGCGGATAATCTCTGAATAGTAAGCCGCCTCGAACATTGAGAACGCCACCATGGCGGAGATCAGCCGGATATCGGTTTTCGGCGATAGCCCAAGTACGTTTTGCAGAAAACCGGGCACGATCAGGTAGAACCACAACAGCACCATCACCAGCGGAATGGAGCGGAAGACGTTCACGTAGCTTTTCGCAAACCAGCGAAACGGCCCAAAGGTCGACAAACGCATCACCGCCAGCAGTGTTCCCCAGACGATACCGACCACGATCGCAATCACGGTGATTTTCAGCGTGACGATAAGCCCGGCCACCGAGGTACGGGAAAGAAGGGGCGATAGAACTCCAGTCAAATTCGTACATGGTTATTTGCCTCCCATATTGCACCGGCAGGCGAATTTTGCGTTCCACCCGAGGTTCATCACCAGCATAATGAAGGCGTTAATCAACACGTACGCTACGGTAATTGCGGTAAAGGATTCCCACGCGTGCGCGGAGTAATCCAACAGTTTCCCCGCCTGCGCCGCCATATCCACCAGACCGATAGTGGAGGCGATAGCGGAGTTTTTGACCGGAGTTCATCATCTCGGAGGTCATTGGCGGCACGATCACGCGATAGGCGTTTGGCAGCAGAACGTAACGGTAGGTCTGCGGCAGCGTTAGCCCCATTGCCAGACCGGCGTTTTTCTGCCCACGCGGCAGCGACTGGATGGCAGCGCGTACCTGCTCGCAAACGCGGGCGGCGGTAAACAACCCAGCAGACCATCGAGGAGACGAAGAACTGAATGTTGGGGATCCAGCTCTGACTTAAACCACATGCCGATGTCTTCCGGCAGCAGTTCCGGTACCACCAGATACCGGTGTAAAAGAATTGCACGATCAGCGGTACGTTACGGAACAGTTCGACATAGCAGGTGCCAATGCCGGACAGGAAACGGTTCGGTACGGTTCGCAGGATGCCAAACAGAGAGCCAACCAGAAAAGCGATGATCCAGCCGTCACGGAAAGCGCGATGGTGACCTGAAAACCGCTCCATAGCCAGCCAAGATAGGTGGTGTTGCCGAACGGGGCTTGTTGCAGGAATATTCCCCAGTTCCAGTCTATGGACATAAATCTACTCCGGAAAAAAGGGTAGCAGCGCTACCCTCGAAGATTGTGTGAAGAGCGAGTTTTCGTGCTGAAAGGGGAACGACCCTTCAGCGTATAGTCTGTCCGTGCTGCTTCGACAATCGAGAGGGCAGGATACCCCGCCCCTAATGGTTTTAATTAGTTCAGAGCTTTGTCATTCGGTTCTTTGAACAGCGCTTTCATGTCGTCAGAGAGCGTAAAGTTCAGGTTCATGTTTTTTGGCGGAATCGGGTTTTTAAACCACTTATCGTAGGATTTTTCAGCCGCGCCAGAGGTTTGCAGTTGAGCGATGGTGTCATCCATCAGCTTTTTTAAACTCCGGATCGTTTTTGCGCAGCATACAGCCGTAAGCTTCGTGGGATTGCGGCGTGCCGACAATGTCCCAGTTATCCGCTTTTTTGGCTTTGGCGCGTTCACCGGCCAGCAGGGCGTCATCCATCATAAAGGCGACAGCACGACCGCTTTCCAGCGTACGGAACGAGTCGCCGTGGTCTTTGGCGCTGATAATGCGCATATCCATTTTTTCTCGTCATTCAGCTTGTTCAGCAGAATTTCGGAGGTGGTACCGGACGTAACCACCACGGCTTTCCCTTTCAGGTCGGCGAAATCTTTGATTGGGCCGCCTTTTTGGTCAGCAGACGGGTGCCGACGACGAAGATGGTGTCGGAGAACGCGGCCTGTTTCTGGCGTTCAATGTTGTTGGTGGTGGAGCCGCATTCAAAATCGAACGTGCCATTTTGCAGCAGTGGAATACGGTTCTGAGAGGTAATTGGGATCAGTTTTACCGCCAGATCTGGCTTGTTGAGTTTCTTCTTCACCGCTTCAACGATAGCGTTGGAGTAGTCCTGAGAGTAACCCACCACTTTTGTTCGTTGTCGTAATAGGAGAACGGTACGGAAGATTCACGGTGACCGACGACGATAACGCCGTTTTTGGCAATTTTATCCAGCGTCGTTTGCTGTTGTTCCGCCGGGGCTGCTGCCTCCGCCGGTTTAGCATCTTCAGCGTGGACCAGACCGGCTGACAGTCCCATCACCAGCATCGCGGCGGCCAGTTTACGTAATTGCATTTCCAGACTCCTTTATCGTCAGTGCGAAAGCACAGGGATACCCGTTGTGTGTACGTTGTGTTGTTTTTATCTTCTGCAACATATTCGTGCAGCGTCGTGTGTGTTTGTTACATTCAGTCTGGCTTAATGTAAAGATTTTGCTGTGATATTGTTTATTTTTTGCGAGGTGCGCCGCACCGATAAGAGGCAAAAATCTTCCATCGCACCAGACTGGTGCATCTAATGTTCGCTGCCGGTGCGACCCTTTGGCGCATAAGCAGTTTTCATAGTTGCCTGATATCTATAAGCAAATGGCATGCCAATACGACAGGTGCGCCGGGCCGGTTGGCGTTGCGCTTATCTGTTCGACAGGATGATGAGGAGCGGCCCGGTAGCCAATACCACCGGGCTGGGAGAGGGGATTAACGACGGCGTTGACGCAGGCTCATCACCAGTGCGCCAAAGCCCAGCAGGGCAGAGATGATCCACACTGGCCAGTTACCCATACGGGCATACGGCGTTAAACCACGGGTTGGCGTGACCTCAGTGGTGAGGACGTCACGGGTGAACTGCGGCAGCATCGCACCGGATGTCGCCCTGCGGCCCAATCACGGCGGTGATGCCGTTATTGGTACTACGCAGCAACGGGCGCGCCAGTTCCAGCGAACGCATCCGCGCCATCTGGAAATGTTGCCATGGCCCGATGGATTTACCAAACCCGGGCATCGTTAGAGAGGGTCAGCAGGAAATCAGTATCCGGGCGGAAATTATCCCTGACTTGCTGACCCAGAATAATTTCATAGCAGATAGCCGCGGTCAGTTTAAAACCGTGCGCCTGCAACTGCGGTTGCACATAAGGGCCGCGGCTGAATGACGACATTGGCAGATCGAAGAAAGGCGCCAGCGGGCGCAGAATCGACTCCAGTGGTACAAATTCGCCGAACGGCACCAGATGGTTTTTGTTATAGCGATTGCTGGATTGGTAACTGTAGGGGCTGTCTTTACCCAGCGTAATCACGGTGTTGTAGGTGTCGTAGCGATTCTTTTGGTTCAGCCGCGCATCGACAATCCCGGTGATCAGCGTGCTGTTCTTCGAACGCAGCAGGTCATCCATCATGCCAAGGAAGTGTTGCTGATTGATTTCCAGATCCGGAATGGCAGACTCCGGCCAGATAATCAGTTGCGATTTACCCATCACTTGCTGTGTGGCATCGAGGTAGATTTTCAGCGTGTTGACCAGTTGGCTCTCATCCCACTTCAGCGCCTGCGGAATATTCCCCTGTACCAGCGAGACTGGGTGGCCCGTTCCGGCAGCAGTTGATACCACTGGATATAGCGCAGCGGGAAGGGCAGGGCAAACAGCACCACGGCGGCAACCAGCGGGCGCCAGTTGCGCGTTATCAGCGCCAGCACCAGCAAGCCACTGACCACCATAAGCAGGAAGCTAATGGCATCGACCCCCATAATGGGCGCCAGACCTTTCAGCGGCCCGTCAATCTGGCTATAGCCGAATTGCAGCCACGGGAAACCGGTTAAAACCCAGCCGCGCAGAAACTCGGTGATTTGCCATATGACCGGTGCGGCAACCGCCACACGCAGCCAGTGCGTGGCTGGCCACAGGCGCGACAGGATGCCGGCGAATAAACCGGTATACAGCGACATATACGCCGCCAGCAGTACAACGAGGAAGACGTTGACGGGGCCGGGCATACCGCCGAACTGCGCGATGCTGACATAGACCCAGTGGATACCGCTACCGAACAGGCCAAGCCCCCAGAAATAGCCAATCCGGTGCGGATTGCACCGGTCGACGATTGAGGGTTAAGCCCTGTAATCCCATCAGCGAAATGATCGCTGCGGGCCAGATGTCATAAGGAGAAAAAAGCCAGCGTTCCGCTGGCTCCGAAAAGTAACGCCAGCAGCAGACGTACGCGCTGGCGCTCAAGCAGTGAGGCAAATACCATTTACATTAATCATCCAGTTTCGGTTGCGGAGAATCGTCCGGCATTCTGACATGAACCTGAATAATACGTCGACTGTCGGCCATCGCGACCTTGAATTGGTAACCATCAATTTCAATGGCTTCACCGCGTGCAGGCAGGTGACCAAACGCCTGCATCACCAGCCCACCAATGGTATCCACCTCTTCATCGCTGAAGTGGGTGCCGAAGGTTTCGTTGAAATCTTCAATTGGCGCCAGCGCGCGTACCGTCCATGTATGGCGGCTGAGCTGGCGGAAGTCGATATCCTCTTCTTCGTCGTACTCATCTTCGATTTCGCCGACGATCAGCTCCAGAATATCTTCAATTGTGACCCGGTGCCAGAGACACCACCGAATTCATCAATAACGATAGCCATATGGTAGCGCTGGGAACGGAACTCTTTCAGCATGCGATCCACACGCTTGCTTTCCGGTACCACCACTGCCGGGCGTAACACTTTTCCATGCTGAATGCTTCGGCATCGCTGCGCATAAACGGCAGCAGATCCTTAGCCATCAAAATCCCTTCGATATGATCTTTTGTCTTCGCTGATCACCGGGAAACGTGAGTGGGCGGACTCAATGATGACATCGAGGCATTCGTCCAGCGTCTGGTTACGTTTCAGGAGTGATCATTTGTGAACGGGGGGATCATGATGTCGCGAACGCGCTGGTCTGCGATGTCCATCACCCCTTCGAGCATATCGCGCGTATCTTCGTCGATAAGCTCGTTCTGTCCGGAGTCTCGGATCAGGGCCAGAAGTTCATCACGGTTTTTGGGTTCGCCGTGAAAAAGCTGGCTCAGTAAAAGGGAGAAGAATCCCTTCTTGCTGTTGGTGTTGTCGCTACTGTGTGGGTTATCGTCGCTCATGGCGTCGTATGGGTTCTCGTGTTGGTTAAATTATCGTTCGTTACGCGTAAACTCAGCGCCTGACGGTATTTTTTGGTACGCGGCCGGGGCCGCGCACCGACTACGCTTTCTCGGAAATGTACGGATCCTCATAGCCCAGAGCAAGCATTATCTCTGTCTCGATCCCTTCCATTTCTTCGGCTTCATCATCTGCAATATGATCGTAACCCAGCAGGTGTAAACTCCCGTGCACCACCATGTGCGCCCAGTGGGCATCCAGCGGTTTACCTTGTTCTTGCGCTTCCTGTTCTACCACCGGCGGCAGATGATCAGATCGCCCAGCAGCGGCAATTCAATGCCCGGCGGTGCTTCCAAACGGGAAGGAGAGCACGTTAGTGGGTTTGTCTTTTCCGCGGTAGGTCAGGTTCAGCTCGTGGCTTTCGGCATTATCGACCACCCGGATGGTGACCTCTGCTTCTTCCTGAAACTGCGGGGATCACCGCGTCCAGCCATTCTGGAACTGCGCTTCTTCCGGCAGGCCGCTGTTATCTTCACAGGCCAGTTGTAAATCGAGGATCACCTGACTCATTTTTGCTCCTGCTCACGGGCTTCGCGTTTACGCTCGGCGGCCAGTTCTGCTTTACGTTTCTGTTCGGCTTCTTCCCGAGGGCTTCATAAGCGATGACGATGCGGGCAACCACCGGATGGCGCACCACGTCTTCGCTGTGGAAGAAGTTAAAGCTGATTTCGTCAACGTTTGCCAGCACTTCTATGGCGTGACGTAAACCGGATTTGGTGTTGCGCGGTAAGTCAATCTGCGTGATGTCGCCGGTGATCACCGCTTTGGAGTTGAAACCAATGCGCGTCAGGAACATCTTCATCTGTTCGATGGTGGTGTTCTGGCTCTCATCAAGAATGATAAACGCGTCATTCAGCGTTCGGCCGCGCATATAGGCCAATGGAGCAACTTCAATCACATTACGCTCAATCAGCTTTTCAACGCGCTCAAAACCGAGCATCTCGAACAGCGCGTCATATAACGGGCGCAGGTACGGATCCACCTTTTGGCTGAGATCGCCGGGCAGGAAACCGAGCTTTTCACCGGCTTCCAACTGCCGGGCGGGTCAGCAGAATACGACGAACTTCCTGACGCTCCAGCGCATCCACCGCGGCGGCAACCGCAAGGTAGGTTTTACCTGTACCGGCGGGGCCAACACCGAAGAGTAATGTCGTGATCGAGAATATGGGCGATGTACTGCTTTGGTTTGGCGTACGCGGTTTAATGACGCCGCGTTTGGTCTTGATATTGATAGCCTTGCCATAGTCCGGCACGCTGTCGGCGCTCTGTTCCAGCACGCGCGCTTCTTTGATCGCCGGGGTGGATCTGCTCTGGCTCGATGTCCTGGAGTCTGCCCGCGCATCGGGGCGGTGTCGACATACAGCGTGCGCAGAATATCTGCAGCAGCGTTGACGCAAATTTCGCGCCCGGTGAGTTTGAAGTGGTTATCGCGGCGGTTGATTTCGATGCCCAGTCGCCGCTCCAGTTGTTTGATATTGTCATCAAACGGGCCGCACAGACTTAGCAGACGAGCGTTGTCCGCCGGCTCAAGGGTAATTTCACGCGTATCTATGTTCAAACTGTTCCTCTTTTCGGTGTATCGCCGTAGCGCCCATTAGGGAATTATTCACGGCAGAGAGAGAAGTCGCAAGCATAGCGGTTGATGTTGGGGTAAGGGGAAAAGCAAGGCCTGCCGGAACAGGCAGGCCTTTCGCATCAGGGCTGATACATCCCGACGCCGATGTCATTCTCTTTGCGGGTACGAGCAATAACGGACTCCGGCGATTCGACAACGCGCAGGCCCATTTCCTCTTCGGTACGCACCACCACGCCACGCAGGGAGTTGGTGTAGACGTCGACGATTTCGACATCAACGAATTTACCGATCATCTCCGGCTTGCCTTCAAAGTTCACCACGCGGTTGTTCTCCGTGCGACCGGAGAGCTCCATGATGTTTTTGCGCGAGGTGCCTTCGACCAGAATGCGTTGGGTGGTGCCGAGCATACGGCGGCTCCGAGGCCATGGCTTGCTGGTTAATACGCTCCTGCAGAATGTACAGACGCTGTTTTTCTCCTCTTCCGGTACATCGTCCACCATATCGGCGGCGGGCGTTCCCGGGCGGCGGAGAAGATAAAGCTGTAGCTCATGTCGAAATTCACATCGGCAATCAGCTTCATGGTTTTTCGAAATCGTCGGTGCTTTCGCCGGGGAAGCCGACAATAAAGTCGGAACTGATTTGGATGTCCGGACGCGCCGCGCGCAGTTTACGAATAATGGCTTTGTATTCCAGTGCGGTGTGCGTACGGCTCATCAGGTTCAGCACGCGGTCAGAACCGCTTTGCACCGGCAGATGCAGGAAGCTCACCAGCTCCGGCGTATCACGGTAAACCTCGATGATGTCATCGGTGAACTCCAATCGGATGGCTGGTGGTGAAACGGATGCGGTCGATACCGTCGATAGCTGCCACCAGACGCAGCAACTCGGCGAAAGTGCCGGTGCTGCCATCGAAGTTTTCGCCACGCCGGGGCGTTAACGTTCTGGCCCAGCAGGTTCACCTCACGCACGCCTTGCGCTGCCAGTTGGGCGATTTCAAACAGGATATCGTCGGAAGGGCGGCTCACCTCTTCACCGCGGGTATAAGGCACCACGCAGTAAGTACAATATTTGTTGCAGCCTTCCATGATGGAAACAAAGGCGGTTGGGCCTTCGGCGCGCGGTTCCGGCAGGCGGTCGAACTTCTCAATCTCCGGGAAGCTGATATCGACCACCGGGCTGCGGTTGCCGCGTACAGCGTTGATCATTTCTGGCAGACGGTGCAGGGTTTGCGGCCCGAAAATAATGTCGACATAGTGCGCGCGCTGACGAATATGGTCGCCTTCCTGTGAGGCCACGCAGCCGCCAACGCCAATGATCAGATCCGGCTTTTTTCTCTTTCAGCAACTTCCAGCGGCCTAATTGATGAAACACCTTTTCCTGTGCTTTTTCGCGGATGGAGCAGGTATTAAGCAGCAGCACATCGGCTTCTTCCGCTTCTTCTGTCAATTGATACCCGTGCGTGGCATCCAGCAGATCGGCCATCTTCGATGAATCGTATTCGTTCATCTGACAGCCCCGGGTTTTTATGTGGAGTTTTTGTCATCGACTTGCTCTTGCTTAAGTTCGTATACCCTAAAATAACGGATATAAGCCGGGGATTGCAGGGCGCGTATTGTAATGCTTTGGTCGCGTGCTGACCAGTCTGACGGATGTCGGTCTCAAGACGTAAAAAAATCCGGTAAACTTAACGGATTCTCGTTTAAGGATAGTTAGCGATGACAAATCAATCCACTGAGGTCGCGGTCGTCGGCGGCGGTATGGTCGGCGGGGCGCTGGCGCTGGGGCTGGCGCAACACGGGTTTGCAGTAACGGTGATTGAGCAGCAGGCGCCGCCGCTGTTTGATGCGGCGGCGCAGCCGGATGTGCGGATCTCTGCGATCAGCGCGGCATCGGTGGCGTTGCTGCGCGGGCTGGGCGTGTGGGAGAGCATTCAGCACATGCGCTGCCACCCGTACCGACGGCTGGAAACTGGGAGTGGGAAAACGCGCACGTTGAATTCGATGCCCGTGAACTGGGAAACTGCCGCTGCTGGGCTATATGGTTGAAAACGTTGTCCTGCAGCGCGCGCTGTGGAGGCGCTGGAGACGCATCCGCAAGTCACGTTGCGCACGCCCGCTGCATTAAGTGCAATGCATGCCCTGAACGAACAGCATGAATTGACCTTTGAAGATGGCAGTACGTTAACCGCTAAACTGGTGGTCGGCGCCGACGGCGCGAATTCCCGCGTACGACAAGCTTCCGGCATCGGTATTCATGCCACCGGCAGTATCAGCAATCCTGCATGTTGATTACCGTTAAATGCGAGCAGGACGCAGGAGACAGCACCGGCAACATTTCACCCCTGACGGACCGCATGCGTTTTTACCACTGTTTGACGGCTGGGCATCGCTGGTGTGGTATGACACACCCGCGCGTATCCGTCAGTTGCAGTCGATGAGCATGGCGCAATTAGAGCAAGAGATTGCCCGACACTTCCCGCCGCGTCTGGGCCATGTTACACCGGTGGCCGCCGCAGCGTTCCGCTGGCGCGTCGCCATGCGTTGCAGTATGTGCGTCCCGGATTAGCGCTGGTTGGCGATGCTGCGCACACTATCCATCCGCTCGCCGGGCAAGGGGTGAATCTGGGGGTATCGCGATGTGGATGCGCTGCTGGATGTGCTGGCAAGTGCGCGTACGCACGGTGAAGCCCTGGGCCAGTCAGCAGATTCTAAAACGCTACCAGATGCGGCGTATGGCGGATAACTTTATTATGCAAAGCGGGATGGATCTTTTTTATGCCGGGTTCAGCAATACGCTTGGCCCGGTGCGACTGCTGCGCAATATCGGTCTGATGGCGGCGGATCGCGCCGGTGTGCTGAAACGGCAGGCGCTGAAGTACGCATTAGGATTGTAAGGGGTCTGCGGGCGATGCGCCCGCAGTACTCATATGATTGCCAACAACGTATCCAGTGCCGTGTGCGCGCCTTTTTGTCGATAAAAAAGGCCTGATACCCCCTCAACCCCTTCAACCTGTTGCAGCGCCCATTCACCGTTGTACATTTTGCGCAGCAGCAACACCGTGCGGTAAAGCGGCACCAGCAGAATAATCAGTGCGACTAAGGCCGCCACCTCATAGCCAATGGAGAGCGGGTTTGCACTGGCCTGTTGCGCCAGCAGTGCCACGGACGCAATTTGCAGAGCGAGGCGGCGATAAGTGTCCGCATAAAGAACTGCTGAAGGCGCTGTGGCGTAGAGAAGCAGGGATTTTTCAGCGACGAACGTGTTTCCTGCACCGGAATGCCCTGCACGTACACCGTCCAGTGAGTTGTCTCCTTCAGCAGCAGGGCACGGCCGCTTTCGCTCAGCGTATGCAGACGCATGGATATAGCAACCGGGAAGATCAACCCCATACAGAGGCCATAGAAGATTGGCGCGGAGAGGCCCATAAAAGCAAGACCGAAACCGATGACCACAAAGAGCACATACAGCGGGGCATAAATTAACAGGGCAGTGTTTTGATAGTTCATCATGCGGGCTCAGAGGAGAAAGGCGGGTAAATTACCACACGGTTTATGCCGTGATTAACTACCAACTCCGGGGATGTGCGAGAAAACAAAAAAAGCCCGCCGAAGCGAGCTTTTTTGCATTGTGTGGCTGGGGTACGAGGATTCGAACCTCGGAATGGTGGAATCAGAATCCACTGCCTTACCGCTTGGCGATACCCCAAAAGTGCGTTCGCAAAAGCAAACGTCTTTTAAGATGGCTGGGGTACGAGGATTCCGAACCTCGGGATGGTGGAATCAGAATCCACTGCCTTACCGCTTGGCGATACCCCAACAACACGTTTTAAGATTTAACGTTTCAGATAACGTCAGATCCTGAATATGGTGGCTACGACGGGAATCGAACCTGTGACCCCAGCATTATGAGTGCTGTGCTCTAACCAGCTGAGCTACGTAGCCAAATTTTACTGCTTACCCAGTCATCGACTGGCTGGGGTACCCTGGATTCGAACCGAGGGAATGCCGGTATCAAAAACCGGTGCCTTACCGCTTGGCGATACCCCAACGACTGACGCGAATGAACGCAGGAGTCGAAGAAGAGATGGCTGGGGTGCACCGGATTCCGAACCAGGGAATGCCGGTATCAAAAACCGGTGCCTTACCGCTTGGCGATACCCCATCCGTGCAACACCTGTCTGGGAATGGTGCGGGAGGCGAGACTTGAACTCGCACACCTTGCGGCGCCAGAACCTAAATCTGGTGCGTCTACCAATTTCGCCACTCCCGCAAAAAGATGGTGGCTACGACGGGAATCGAACCTGTGACCCCAGCATTATGAGTGCTGTGCTCTAACCAGCTGAGCTACGTAGCCATCTTTTTCGCGTTACCTTATCGGCGTTGCGGGGGCGCATTATGCGTATTGGGCCTTACAGCGTCAATACCTTTTCATCGAAAATTGCCGGAATGTGACTGTTTGGTTAGGTTGCGAACAGCATGACGCTTTATTCAGCAAAATTCGATTTTATGCGTTAAATCAGTGAGACAAAAAAATACAGGCCCCGCAGGACCTGTAAGAATAACCATGACTTATTAATAAGCGGACTGGTGAATACCGACGGCGCGACCTGACGGATCGTTCATGGTTTTGAACGCTTCGTCCCACTCAAATGCTTTTGCGGAAGAGCAGGCGACAGACGGGCCGCCGGTACGCATTCTGCAGCGCTCGGTACCGGGAACAGCTCTTCAAAGATCTCACGGTACAGATAGGCTTCTTTCGATGCTGGCGTGTTGTACGGGAAACGGTAGCTGGCGGTGGCCAGTTGCTGATCCGTCACCTGCTGTGCCGCCACTTCTTTCAGCGTATCAATCCAGCTATAGCCTACGCCGTCGGAGAACTGCTCTTTCTGACGCCATGCCACGCTTGCCGGCAGGTAGGATTCAAAACACTCGCGCAGAATGTGTTTTCCATTTTGCCGTTGCTGCCGCACATCTTATCTTCCGGGTTAATGCGCATAGCCACGTCGAGGAATTTCTTGTCCGAGGGAACGGTACGCGCGCTTCCACGCCCCGAGGCCGACATCGCTTTGTTCGCACGGGCGCAGTCAAACATATGCAGCGCCTGCAGTTTACGCACGGTTTCCTCGTGCAATTCTTTGGCATCCGGCGCTTTATGGAAATAGAGGTAACCGCCAAACACTTCATCGGAGCCTTCGCCGGAGAGCACCATTTTGATGCCCATTGCTTTGATCTTACGCGACATCAGGTACATCGGCGTGGAGGCGCGAATGGTGGTCACATCATAGGTTTCGATGTGATAGATCACGTCGCGAATCGCATCCAGACCTTCCTGCACGGTGAAGTGGATTTCATGGTGCACGGTACCAAGATGGTTTGCCACTTCTTGCGCGGCTTTCAGATCCGGCGCACCTTTCAGACCAACGGCAAAGGAGTGAAGCTGTGGCCACCGCCTGAACGCTCCTGATCTTCAACGCGGCGCGCGGCAAATTTCTTGGTAATGGCGGAAATCACCGAGGAGTCCAGCCACCCGAAAGCAGCACGCCGTAAGGCACGTCTGACATCAGATGACTTTTCACAGCGTCTTCCAGTGCCTGACGCAGTTCTGCTTTGTCCGTCACATTGTCTTTTTACGGCGTCGTATTCCGAACCAGTCACGCTGGTAGTAGGAACGGATTTCACCGTCTTTGCTCCACAAATAGCTGCCTGCCGGGAACTCTTTAATGGTGCGGCAAACCGGCACCAGCGCTTTCATTTCGGAGGCAACATAGAAGTTACCGTGCTCATCATGGCCCATATACAGCGGGATAATACCAATATGGTCGCGGCCAATCAGGTAGGCGTCTTTTCACTGTCATACAGCACGAAAGCGAACATCCCTTGCAGATCGTCGAGGAAGTCCGGGCCTTTTTCCTGATACAGCGCGAGGATCACTTCGCAGTCAGAACCGGTCTGGAAGGCGTAGCGGTCACCATATTCTGCGCGTAGCGCCCTGGTGGTTGTAGATTTCGCCGTTCACGGCCAGCGCATGTGTTTTTTCTCGTTATACAGCGGCTGAGCACCGGCGTTAACGTCAACAATAGAGACGTTCATGGGCCGAGGATGGCTTTATCGCTTGCGTAAACGCCGGACCAGTCAGGGCCGCGGTGGCGCATCAGGCGGGATAATTCCAGCGCTTTTACGTAACTCGGCCGCGTCGGTTTTAATATCCAGTACGCCAAAAATTGAACACATAGACTTCTCCGTTAACCTTTCAGGGCATGCAGTGTTGTAGTTGCAGACGCTGCGTCATCGCATTGTCTTATCGCGTGCCTTCAAAATGCCGCAAAGGGCAAAGGGGCGCAAGCCTTTTACCGTCGATAAATCAAAAGCGCAATGACCATTGCTGAATGCTGAAAAAGAGTATGTATTGCGCAGCATTATTGATGAATCATCAAAATAATGCGTCTTTTATTGAATGGTGTTGTTTTTGGCTGGGGTAAAAATAAAAAACCACGCCCGAAGACGTGGTGATGATCAAATAACGTCGATTTCAGCGACGGAGGGGTAAATCCACGAAGGCCGGAACGGCATGCTGTCGACATCGTCGAGCCGCGATACGCCGGAGAGCACAAGGATTGTTTCCAGACCGGCACCGGAAGCCTGCCAGAATATCGGTGCGCAGATTATCGCCGACAATAACGGTTTGCTCTGAGTGCGCCTGCATGGTGTTGAGAGCGGCGCGTATGATCCACGGGCTGGGTTTGCCCACATAAAAGGCTGGCGACCGGAAATTTTTTCAATCCCGGCGCAGAGCGCGCCACAGGCCGGGTAGTAGCCACGACCGTGGGTGTCCGGGTTGGTGGCGATAAACCGCGCGCCATTCGCCACGAAGAAGGCGGCCTTATGCATCATCTCCCAGTTATAGGAGCGGGTTTCACCGACGATAACAAAATCAGGGTTAATGTCGGTAATGGTAAAGCCTGCTTTATACAGTTCGTGGATCAGCGCGCCTTCACCCACAACATAGGCTTTTTTCCCTTCCGGCGCTTAAGAAAATCCGCAGTCGCCATTGCCGAGGTGTAAAAGACGCTGGCGGGTACATCAATGCCCGCAGAGGCGAAACGGTTGGCCAGATCCCGGCCAGTCTGCGAAGGGTAGTTGGTCAGCAGTACCAGCGGCATGCCTTTCTCAAGGATGCGGGTCACAAATTCGGCGGCGCCCGGTACGGCAACATTATCGTGCATCAGCACGCCGTCAATATCACAGATAACATTCTGAATGGTCATGGACTGTCCGGATGAAAAAATAAGTATTAACTATAAACGTTGTTAATTTTCCAGCAAACGTTGCAGCAGCAAACCGTTCAGCATGGCGCGCTTCACCAGCGCAAATGCGCCAATCGCGGAACGGTGATCCAGCGTTGAGCGCACCACCGGCAGGTTTTGCGAAACGCTTTCAGCACCTGAGTGTTGATGCAGCCTTCAATGGCAGGCAACAGCACCTTCTCCGCTTCGACGATTTCCCCCGGCGATGACCACTTTTGCGGGTTGAAGAGGTTGATGGCGATGGCAATGGTTTTACCAAGATGGCGACCGACGTGCTCGATCACTTCGCAGGCCAGCGCATCGCCTTTGTTGGCGGCTTTACAGATAGCTTTGATGGTGCAGTCATCCAGCGTCAGGCGACTCTGGTAACCCTGTTCCAGCAGATGGCGAACCCGTTGTTCAATTGCGGCGTTGGCGGCAATGGTTTCCGTGCAACCGAAGTTACCGCAGTGGCAGCGTTCACCGAGCGGTTCAACCTGAATATGCCCAATTTCGCCAACGTTGCCGTTACGGCCGATAAAAATGCGCCCGTTGGAGATGATCCCTGCGCCCGTACCGCGATGCACGCGCACCAGAATGGAGTCTTCGCAATCCACTGGCTTGCCCCCAAAGTAGTGCTCAGCCAGCGCCAGACTACGGATGTCATGGCCAACAAAACAGGTGAGCTTAAACCGCTTTTCCAGCGCTTCCAACCAGCCCCCAATTCTCTACCTGAATATGCGGCATATAACGAATCACGCCGCTTTCCGGATCCACCAGCCCCGGCAGGATCACGGAAATGGCAATCAACTCGCGGATTTTGCGTTGGCAGCTTTCGATAAACAGACCGATGGTGTTGAGTAACGCATGTTCCAGCGTTTCTGGGTGCGCTCCGGTAACGGGTAGTGCTCTTCCGCCAGCACTTTGGCGCTCAGATCGTAGAGCGTCAGGGTGGTGTCATAGCGGCCAAGCCGTACGCCAATCGCCTGAAAATTGCGGGTTTCGGTGACAATAGAGATGGCGCGGCGGCCTCCGGTAGAGGCCTGCTGATCGACTTCTTTGATCAGCCCGCGTTCAATCAGTTGGCGCGTGATTTTCGTCACGCTGGCAGGTGCAAGCTGGCTCTGTTCGGCAATTTGTATGCGCGAAATGGGTCCATGCTGATCAATCAGGCGGTACACCGCCGCACTGTTAAGCTGTTTAACGAGGTCAACGTTACCGATTTGAGCTTGTCCGCCTGATGTCATACCGTTTATTTTACTCCAGTGACGACCTCGTTACCATTAACGATGGTCTTGATGATTTTATAATCGTGCGTGAATGCCGTCAGGTTCGCCACTTTTCCGGCGGCGATGCTGCCAAGTGTTGTGGCAACACCGATTGCGCGAGCTGGGTAGAGGGTTGCCATGCGCAGCGCTTCATCCAGCGCGACGCCAACATGTTCCACCAGATTCCGTACCCCTTCGATCATCGTCAGGGCGGAGCCGCTCAGCGTTCCGTTTTCATCCACACACAGTCCATTACGGTAGTATATTGTTTTACCAGCAAAATGAACTGGTCAATATGTGCACCCGCAGGCGCTGTTGCGTCCGTCACCAGTGGCAAAGTTTGTCACCTTTCAGACGTTTAGCGTTACGAATATTAACGTAATCGACATGCAGGCCATCTGCAATAACGCCGCAATAAACATCTGCATCATCAAGCACTGCGCCAGCCAGCCCCGGTTCGCGACCGGTAAATGTACGGCATGGCGTTATAAAGGTGGGTGGCAAAGGTGATCCCGGCGCGGAAACCGGCTTTGGCTTCTTTCAGCGTGGCGTTCGAATGCCCGGCGGACACGACAATCCCGGCGTTAGCCAACTGGCGAATAACCGCTTCGCCGGCAATTTCTGGAGCCAGTGTCACCTTGGTTATCACATCGGCGTTCTGGCACAGGAAGTCCACCAGCGCGGCATCCGGCTTACGCACGTAGTCAGGGTTGTGGGTGCCTTTTTAATGATGTTCAGCCACGGCCCTTCCAGATGAAGACCCAGTGCCTCGGTGCGGGTGTTTCGCCGGGGTAGTCGCGCATAACCTGCACGCCCTGTTTCATTAATGCGTCGCTGCTGGTGATAAGCGTTGGCAGGTAACTGGTGCAGCCGGACTTTTCATTGGCTTGTTGCATAATTTCCAGCGTCTTCACGGTCACTGCGTCAGCGGTATCGTTGAACTGTACGCCGCCGCAGCCGTTAAGCTGGACATCGATAAAACCGGGGGGCAAGAATGGCGCCGTTCAGCGAGCGTTGTTCGATTCCGGCCGGCAAGTCAGCCAGCGGGCAAAGACGATCAATCAGCCCATCGGCGACCACCAGTGCGTGATCATCCAGGGATTTCATGGCCGGTGTAGATCCGGCAATGGGTTAAAGCATACATAACGACCCCCGGTAACAAATGTGCGCCGCTCCGCAGGGCTTCCCATACGGAGCGGAAACTGGAATTCTACAGACCTTTGATGTTTTCCGCTTCTAACTCGTTGGAAGTATTTCAGCGTTTTAACTTTCAGTTCCATGGTGGACGGTTCGTCACAGACGATCACCGCTTTCGGGTGCAGTTGCAGGCAACTGATAGTCCACATGTGGTTAACGTTGCCTTCAACAGCCGCTTGCAGCGCTTGCGCTTTCACACCGCCCAGCACCAGAATCATCACTTCTTCTGCATCAAGCAGGGTGCCCACGCCAACGGTCAGCGCATATTTCGGCACCGCTGACATCACCATCGAAGAAACGTGAGTTTGCCACGCGGGTGTCATGGGTCAGGGTTTTAATGCGCGTACGTGATGCCAGTGAAGAGGCCGGTTCGTTAAAGGCGATATGGCCATCGTTGCCCACGCCGCCCATAAACAGATGAATTTTGCCGTAGGCGCGAATCTTTTCTTCGTAACGGCGGCATTCTGCGTCAATATCCGGCGCGTTGCCATCGAGAAGGTTAATGTTTTCCGCCGGAATATCAACGTGATCAAAGAAATTGCGGTGCATAAAGCTGTAGTAGCTTTCCGGATGATCCTTCCGGCAGACCGACATATTCGTCCATGTTGAAGGTGACAACGTGCTGGAAACTAACCTCGGCCCGCTTTGTGCATTTCAACTAACGCTTTGTATGCGGTAAGAGGCGTGCCGCCGGTCGGCAGACCAAGAATAAACGGACGATCCGCAGTGGGTTTGAATGCGTTGATGCGGTTAACGATATGGCGGGCCGCCCATTCGCCGACGTGTTCTGCTGTCGCCAGTGGAATCAGTCTCATTATTCACCTCTGAAAGTTAAATGAAAACAGTGACGGAGTGCATGCGAGCTCAGCGTTAAGCCTAACTGGTTTCGTGACAGAGAAGGGAGCAATCCGTCTTGATATTTTGAATCTTAAAATAAGTTTTGATTGTTTGCCAGCGAAAAGGAGGGTTATTGACGATACTTAGTGATTTTTATCACAAAAGTACGCATTTAATTTGCGAGGCGAATTAATTTTCACACACTCTGCAGTGTAGTGAGAAAATAGCCGTGATTTCAGGTTAGTTACACAATAAAAAACGACTGCTGTTTCAGTGAGCTCTCGTCGGGTTCATAGGGGAATAAAAGTGAGTATCCTAGGTTATCTGCAAAGATTGGTCGCGCACTGATGGTGCCTGTGGCCACGCTGCCTGCAGCAGCAATTTTGATGGGGGTCGGTTACTGGATTGACCCGGTTGGCTGGGGCGGTTCAAACGCGCTGGCGGCGTTCTTTATTCAGTCCGGCTCCGCCATTATCGACAACATGGGCGTGCTGTTTGCGGTCGGTGTCGCGTACGGTATGTCTAAAGATAAAGATGGCGCTGCGGCGCTGGCAGGGTTCGTTGGCTTCCTCGTGTTGACCACGCTCTGTTCGCCTGCTGCGGTCGCCATGATCCAGAAAATCCCGGCGGATCAGGTGCCGGCTGCGTTCGGCAAAAATCAAAAACCAGTTCGTGGGTATTCTGGTCGGTATTATTGCTGCGGAACTCTATAACCGCTTCAGCAGCGTTGAGCTGCCAAAAGCGCTTTCTTTCTTCAGCGGCCGCCGTCTGGTGCCGATCCTCACCTCGTTTGTGATGATCGTGGTGGCATTCATCATGATGTTCATCTGGCCGGTTGTGTTTAGCGGTCTGGTGGGCTTTGGTGAACATATCCAGAAACTCGGCTCAATTGGCGCTGGCGTTTATGCCTTCTTCAACCGCTTGTTGATCCCCTGGTGGGCCTGCACCACGCGCTGAACTCCGTGTTCTGGTTCGACGTGGCGGGCATTAATGATATTCCTAACTTCCTTGGCGGCGCACAGTCCATCGAAGCAGGTAAAGCGGTCGTTGGCGTGACAGGGCGTTATCAGGCGGGCTTCTTCCCGATCATGATGTTCGGTCTGCACTGGCGCTGCGCTGGCGATTCTACCACTGCGCACGTCCGGAAAATAAAGCCAAAGTGCTGGGTATCATGATGGCAGGCGCATTTGCTGCCTTCTTCACCGGCATTACCGAGCCGCTGGAATTCTCCTTTATGTTCGTCGCGCCGGTGCTGTATGTGATCCATGCGGTGTTAACCGGTATCTCTGTATTTATCGCGGCGAGTATGCAGTGGATTGCCGGTTTCGGCTTCAGCGCCGGTCTGGTGGATATGGTGCTGTCGTCCCGTAACCCGCTGGCGACCCACTGGTGGATGCTGATCCCACAAGGCCACCGGTGTTCTTCGTTATCTACTATGCGATCTTCCGTTTCACCATTACCAAATTCAACCTGCTGACGCCGGGCCGTGAGCTGGCAGTTGCGGGTGACGAAGCAGACGGTAAGGATGTGAATGTCAGCGCGAATACCGAGCAGGATGTGAGCGGTCTGGCGCGTCAGTACATTGCCGCCATCGGCGGTTCCGCTAACCTGACCGGCATTGATGCCTGCATCACTCGTCTGCGTTTAACGGTGAAAGACTCTTCGCTGGTGAACGAATCCATGGCGAAACGCACCGGGTGCGTCCGGCGTGATCCGTCTGAATAAAACCGGCGTGCAGATTATCGTTGGCTTTGTGGCGGAAAAAATCGCTGACGCAATGCGTTCCGCAGGCGACGTTCCGGCTGCTGGCCGGGGCTGCGCCGAATGCGGCTCCGGCGGCTGCGGTAAAGCCTCAGGCGGTACCGAACGCGACAACAATCGCTGAGTTGGTATCGCCGGTAACAGGTGAGCTGTTCTCGCTGGATCAGGTACCGGATGAAGCCTTTGCCAGCAAAGCCGTGGGTGACGGCGTGGCGGTGAAACCGACGGAAAGCGTGGTGGTTTCGCCGGCAGCGGGCACCATTGTGAAAATCTTCAACACTAACCATGCGTTTTGCACCGGAAACAGAAAAGGCGCGGAGATCGTTGTTCATATGGGCATCGATACCGTCGCGCTGGGCGGTCAGGGCTTTACCCGACTGGTGGAAGAGGCGCAGATGTAGTGGCAGGTCAGCCGATCCTTGAAATGGATCTGGCATACCTCAATGCCAACGCGCGCGTTCGATGATTAGCCCGGTTGTGGTCAGCAATATTGACGACTTCTCCGGTCTGGTCGTTAAAGCGCAGGGTCACGTTGTGGCGGGTCAGACGTCTCTGTATGACATTAAAGGCAAGTAGTTGCTCCTGAGTCAGCATTGATGCCTTAAGCGGCGGGGAAAACCCGCCGCTTTTTTTTCTACCCCGATATCAATCAGTGCCATACTCGTGCCTCGCTTTCATGGAGATGTGTGATGAAACGGATGCTGTTTTCACTCTGCTTGCTGCTGACGCTGAGCGGTTGTTTGCCGCGCTATGCGATGATTCGCCACCGGTTACGATATTGATGTGCGTAATCGCGAGGGTGAACCGCTCTCAAATGCCACCCTGTGGGTGCGCACCGGACGTTCACCTCCGGGGTATTTTCCGCCGCCGGAGTCATTCCGGTGGCGGACGCGCAGGGCATATCCACGTCGAAAAAAAAATCGCAGTGGGAGAAGAGTATTTTCTTCCTCCATGGCACCCATTTTTATCGCTGGAGCTGGTGTATCGACGCACCGGGCTATGCGCCCCGTAGCGGCGAGGGTGAGGAGATCCGCAGCCCGCTGATCCTTACGCCAGCTGCGCAAACAGAGCGCTGCCGGTATGTGGACGAGTACGCAGACTCTATTTCCAGCGGGCATCGCTGATTTGTATAAGTAAAGGTTGTTTCCTGCGTCCTCTTATTAGATCATGCACCGTTATATGTTGTTTACGCTTTGAGGAACCCCGTGATGAGTGAGGCTGAAGCCCGCCCGACTAACTTTATTCGCCAGATCATTGATGAAGATCTGGCCAGTGGTAAGCACACCACCGTCCATACCCGTTTTCCGCCTGAACCGAATGGCTATCTGCACATTGGCCACGCGAAATCTATCTGCCTGAACTTCGGTATCGCCCGGGGGATTATCAAGGGCAGTGCAACCTGCGTTTCGATGACACTAACCCGGTAAAAGAAGACATCGAGTACGTTGAGTCGATCAAAACGATGTGCAATGGTTGGGCTTCCACTGGTCCGGCAATATCTGCTACTCCTCTGATTACTTCGATCAATTGCACCAGTACGCGATTGAGCTGATCAACAAAGGCACCGGCGTATGTTGATGAACTCTCTGCCGAAGAGATCCGCGAATACCGCGGTACGCTGACGCAGCCGGGTAAAACAGCCCGTACCGCGATCGCAGCGTGGAAGATAACCTCGCGCTGTTCGAGAAAAAATGCGCAGCGGCGGCTTCGAAGAAGGTAAAGCCTGCCTGCGCGCGAAAATCGATATGGCCTCGCCGTTTATCGTGATGCGCGATCCGGTGCTGTATCGCATCAAATTTGCCGAGCATCACCAGACCGGCAACAAGTGGTGCATCTACCCGATGTATGACTTTACCCACTGCATCAGCGATGCGCTGGAAGGCATCACCCATTCACTGTGTACGCTGGAATTCCGGGATAACCGCCGTCTTTATGACTGGGTTCTGGACAACATCACCATCCCGGTTCATCCGCGGCAGTACGAGTTTTCGCGTCTGAATCTGGAATACACCGTCATGTCCAAGCGTAAGCTGAACCTGCTGGTGACCGATAAGCACGTGGAAGGCTGGGATGACCCGCGTATGCCGACGATTTCCGGTTTACGCCGCCGCGGTTATACCGCGGCTTCCGTGCGTGAGTTCTGTAAACGTATCGGTGTGACCAAACAAGACAACACCATTGAGATGGCGTCGCTGGAATCCTGCATTCGTGAAGATCTGAACGAAAACGCCCCGCGCGCGATGGCGGTTATCGATCCGGTGAAACTGGTTATCGAAAACTACCCGCAGGGCGGCAGCGAAATCATCTCCATGCCGAATCATCCGAACAAGCCAGAAATGGGCACCCGCGAAGTGCCGTTCAGCGGTGAGATTTGGATCGATCGCGCAGATTTCCGCGAAGAAGCCAATAAGCAGTACAAACGTCTGGTGCTGGGCAAAGAAGTGCGCCTGCGTAACGCGTACGTGATCAAAGCAGAGCGTGTGGAGAAAGACGCCGAAGGCAATATCACCACGATTTTCTGTTCATATGATGCGGAAACCCTGAGCAAAGATCCGGCAGACGGTCGCAAAGTGAAAGGCGTGATCCACTGGGTCAGCGCTCCGCATGCAATGCCGGTTGAAATCCTCTGTACGACCGCTTGTTCAGTATTCCGAATCCGGGCGCTGCGGAAGATTTCCGGCGACCATCAACCCGGAATCGCTGATCATTAAACAGGGGTATGCCGAGCCTTCACTGAAAGAGGCGGAAGCCGGTAAAGCCTACCAGTTCGAGCGTGAGGGCTATTTCTGCCTCGATAGCCGCCATGCAAGCGCTACCAAAGCGGTGTTTAACCGTACCGTTGGTCTGCGCGACACCGGGCTAAAATCGGCGACTGATCCGGTCAACCCTGAACAATCCTCTTCCAAACGCCGCGTCCCGCGGCGTTTTTTTTGCTTATCGATTA
Organism: Enterobacter sp. EA-1; assembly: GCA_002886105.1. Classification (GTDB taxonomy): domain Bacteria; phylum Pseudomonadota; class Gammaproteobacteria; order Enterobacterales; family Enterobacteriaceae. The sequence goes on along the minus strand of CP025776.1, from coordinate 3,560,247 downwards.
GCTGGTTACCGCCCATTAACATTCGCGTCGCGAATTAATATGTCGTCTTATTGACCTTTCCTTTATCAGAAAAGATAACAGCACACAATTTTGCTGCTGTAACCGTTATCATTCTTAAGTTAACTATAGAAAATATAAGTATTTTTTAGTTATTCTCAAAAATTAAGCATCCTGTTACAAAATGCGTCTGATTATGTGCACTTCGTCATAGTCTTGCATTTTGCTCACTTAAAGGCATTGATAATTCGCGTCGCGAAAAATACTCTTAAGACGGTAGTTAATTCGGGGGTATTTTATAACTACCTGTAATGATTGGTGTTTTCTTTTCTCGCCGTCATGGCGATTTTCTATCCGTCAATAAGGAATCACACATGCGTACATTTAGTGGCAAACGCAGTACGCTGGCGCTGGCTATCGCCGGTATCACAGCAATGTCGGGTTGGGTTGCATCTTCAGACGTTCATGCAGCAGGCTTTATCGATGATTCCACGCTCACGGGCGGTATTTATTACTGGCAGCGTGAACGTGACCGTAAAGATGTTCTGGACAGCAAATACAAAACCAACCTGTCGCACTCAACGTGGAATGGCAGCTCCTGGATTTCCAGTCGGGTTATGCCGCCGATATGTTCGGCTGGATATTGCCGCCTTCACCGCCATTGAAATGGCGGAAAATGGCGACAGCGCACACCCTAATGAAATTGCCTTCTCTTCCAGCAATAAAGCCTACAAAGAAGACTGGTCAGGAGATAAGAGCGGGGTCAGCCTGTATAAAGCCGCGGCGAAATTTAAATACGGCCCGGTCTGGGCGCGCGCCGGTTATATTCAGCCTACCGGGCAGACATTATTAGCGCCGCACTGGAGCTTTATGCCGGGGACTTACCAGGGGGCGGAAGCCGGCGCGGTGTTTGATTATGGCAACGCGGGTGCGCTGAGCTTCTCCTACATGTGGACCAACGAGTACAAGTCGCCGTGGCATATCGAAATGGACAAATTTTATCAGAACGATAAAAAGACCAAAGTCGACTATCTCCACTCCGTTGGCGCGAAATATGACTTCAAAAACGATCTGATTCTGGAAGCTGCATTCGGTCAGGCGGAAGGGTATGTGGATCAGTACTTCGCCAAAGCCAGCTACAAATTCAATGTGGTTGGCAACCCGCTGACCACCAGCTACCAGTTCTACGGCACCCGCGATAAAGTCAGCGATGGCGGTGTGAATGATATCTATGATGGCGCCGCCCGGCTGCAGGCATTGACCTTCGGTTATAAAGTTGGCCCGGTCGATCTCCGCCTTGAAGGCACGTGGGTTAAAGCCGATGGCCAACAGGGCTACTTCCTGCAACGTATGACCCCTACTTATGCTTCCTCCAACGGTCGTCTGGATGTGTGGTGGGATAACCGCTCTGACTTTAACGCCAACGGCGAAAAGGCCATTTTCTTCGGCGCGATGTATGACCTGAAAGGCTGGAATCTGCACTGGTTTTGCGGTCGGCGCGTCTTATGCCTACGCACCGGGATGCTAAACCTGCCGATATGGCCACTCCGGACGCGTACTACGATCCGAACTACCGTCTGAAAGAGTCCGCCTACAGCCCGGATGCGATTTACACCGTTCAGGATGGCCGGGCAAAAGGCACGATGTTCAAACTGCACTTCACCCAGTACGACAACCATTCCGATATCCCGAGCTACTCCGGCGGTTACGGCAACATCTTCCGAGGGATGAGCGCGACGTGAAGTTTATGGTTATCGCCCCATTCACCATTTTTTGATGCGTTATTTGCCGGGGTAGCCCGGCAAAATACAAGGAATAAGTCATGAAAAACGTACGCTTAACGATACTGGCCAGTACGATACTGGGGATCCTAAGCAGCCCGGCGGCGCTGGCGAATCAACGTACCGTCGATGCCATCAGCCAGTTTCATCTTAACTACGCCATTACGGATAACCACGCGGCGCAGAATGGTGTGGATTGCGCCAAACTGGGCGCCGACTGGGCATCGTGTAACAAAGCCGTGGTCACCCCTGACCAATAACGGCGCTGCGGTGACGGATAAAGACTGGGCGATTTATTTTCACAGCATCCGGCAGATCCTCAATGTTGCGAATGATCAGTTTAAAGTCACCCACATTATGGGCGATCTGCACAAGCTGGAGCCAACGGAGAAATTCACCGGTTTTCCGGCAAAACAGTCGGTAGAGATCCCGATTATCAATGAGTACTGGCAGTTGTTTATTACCGATGTGATCCCGCGTTGGTACGTGGCCTCCGACGGGGCAACGGCAAAAGTGATTGCCAATACCGACACCGAAACGTTGTCGCAGTTTGTCAGCCCGCTGGGCGAGCAGTGGAAGCGCACGGCGGATGATAAAAACGATTCTGATGACGGCTGAAGCGCGCTTTGAGAAAAACAGTGATGTAAAAACGCTGAACCTGCAAACCCTGCGCGGGCAGATTGTCCCTACGCCTCAGGCGGTGAAAATCCACGGGCAGGATGTCGATCTGAGCAACGGTGTGAAACTGGATCTCTCTCTGCGCTGAGTCGTGATGCGCAGGACGCGGTGAAAACCCGTTTTGCGCTGCTGGGGGTGAAAGCGGGGAGCTATCCTGTTCGCAGCGTCATTGCGACCCGTGATTTCAACGGCGACGAGGCGGTATCTGGCGCTTATACCTTGCATATTGGCGCGAAAGAAGCCGTAGTAACCGGTTACGATCAGGCCGGGGTGTTCTACGGTTTACAATCACTGCTGTCGCTGATCCCAACGACAGGTGCAATGAAAGTTGCCGTGCTGGACGCTAAAGATGCGCCACGCTTTGATTACCGCGCAATTCAGTTGGATGTCGGGCGTAACTTCCACAGCAAGGACGCGGTACTGCGTCTGTTGGATCAGATGGCGGCCTACAAACTGAATAAATTCCACTTTCATCTCAGCGATGATGAAGGCTGGCGTATTAGAGATCCCCGGCCTGCCGGAGCTGACCGATATTGGCAGCAAACGTTGCCACGATCTGAGCGAAAAAAACCTGCCTGCTGCCGCAACTGGGTTCTGGCCCGGACAGCAACAACAACGGGAGCGGTTTCTTTACCCGCGTGGATTACATCGAGATCCTGGAAGTATGCGAAAGCCCGGCAGATCGAGGTCATTCCGGAAATCGACATGCCGGCCCATGCGCGTGCGGCAGTGATCTCCATGGAAGCCCGTTACGATCGACTGATGAAAGAGGGCAACGAGCAGGCTGCGGCGCAGTTCCGCTTGCTGGATCCAACGGATACCTCCAACACGACCGGGGTACAGTTTATAACCGTACCGGCTACCTTAACCCGTGCCTCGACTCGTCACGCAATTTTGTCGACAAAGTGATCGGTGAAATCCAGCAGATGCATAAAGAGGCGGGCCTGCCGCTGCAAACTGGCATTTTGGCGGCGATGAGGGCGAAAAATATTTACCTCGGCGTTGGCTACACCGATCAGAAGAACCCGGAGGCGGGCAAAGGCATCATCGATAAGAGCAAGCAGGACAAGCCGTGGGCGAAGTCGCAGGCGTGTCAGGCGATGATCAACGACGGAAAAGTGACGGATGTTGAGCATCTTTCCAGCTATTTTGGCGTTGAAGTCAGCAAACAGGTGAAAGCACGCGGCATTAATACGATGCAGGCACGGCAGGATGGTCTGAAAGATGCCAAAGACGCGTCGGTATTCGCCACCGACCATGTCAACGTTAACTTCTGGGATACGCTCTACTGGGGCGGTTTTGACTCGGTTAATGACTGGGCGAACAAAGGGTTCCGCGTTATTGTCTCCAACCCGGATTATGTCTATCTCGATTTCCCGTATGAAGTGAACCCGCAAGAGAGCGGCTATTACTGGGGTACGCGCTTTAGCGACGAACGCAAGATCTTCAGTTTCGCGCCGGACAATATGCCGCAAAACGCCGAAACCTCTGTCGACCGGGATGGCAACCCCTTTACCGCGAAGTCAGATAAACCGTGGCACGGGGCGTATGGTCTCTCCGCACAGTTGTGGAGCGAAGTGGTACGCACCGATAACCAGATGGAGTATATGATCTATCCGCGTCTGGTTGCGGTGGCGGAGCGCGCATGGCATCGCGCGGCACCGGGGCAGGACTACAAAGCCGGGCGTGAGTATAAAGGCGGTGAAACGCACATGGTCGATGTTCGTGCCTGGATAAAGACTGGACGCGCTTTGCCAACGTGTTAGGCAGTCGCGAGCTGGCGAAACTGGATAAAGCGGGTATTCATTACCGCCTGCCGGTGCCGGGTGCTCGCGTGGTGGGCGGCGTGCTTGAAGCCAACACCAGCTTCCACGGCATGGTGGTGGAGTACTCTACCGATGGCGGCAAACACTGGCAGCGTTATAACGATAGCGCTCGTCCGCAGGTGAGTGGGGACTGCAGGTGCGCACTGCCAGCCCGGACGGAAAACGCGTGAGTCGTGGATAGTGTCAAGGCGTGATCGCTATGCAAGCCAGATAAGGCGCAGTCTGCTGCTGTTATCCGGCAACTAAAAAAAAGCCAACCGTCAGGTTGGCTTTTGCATATCAGAATGGATTATTTCGCGTCGTGCGCTTTCATCTTCGCGGCAGTCACCTTCAGCGCAGTGGCCATACAGGTAGAGACTGTGGTTCGTCAGACGAATGCCGTGTTTGGCGGCGATTTCACGCTGACGCGCTTCAATAGAATCATCACTGAATTCGATCACTTTGCCGCAATCAGGAGGCCAAATCAGGTGATCGTGGTGATGTTGCTGGGTCAGTTCAAAAACGGACTTGCCGCCTTCGAAGTTATGACGGGTCACAATGCCGGCGTCATCGAACTGGTTCAATACACGGTAAACCGTAGCGGGCCGATCTTCGCCCATGTCGATCAGTCGCTTGTATAAATCTTCCGCACTGACATGATGGTTATCCGGCTCCTGAAGAACTTCCGAGGGATTTTTTAACCGAGGAAGCGTGACTTTCAGGCCGGCCTTCTTTAATGCGGTATTGTTGTCAGTCATGCGGAATCTGTCCTGTTGCTATACGATTCACTTCCTTAGCGGAAGTTATAGGAATGCACACCCGGGATAATGCGTCTCATTATAGAACTGCCATGCTTAAATGAAAACTGCAAGCCCTCAAGTGAAGTAAGCTTATAAAACGTGGTGTCGCCGACAAAGTCCTGTGCGGCAGCCCAAGTTTAGCAGGGCTTATTGTACAGTGATGAATAAAAAAGTTAAAAATTTGTAGCAATTATTTCCATCGCTTGTACTAATACGGCGCAACCCACAGGCTGCGCCGTAAAACATCAGGCATTAATGATGTCGTCCGGGTGCAGCTCTTCCGAAACCTGCTTAACCCATTTCTGCACGCGTTCTGCGGTCAGTTCCGGTTGACGATCTTCATCAATCGCCAGACCCACAAAGTGATCATCATCCACGGGGCCTTTAGACGCTTCAAAATGGTAGCCGGCGGTCGGCCAGTGGCCCACGATGGTCGCGCCGCGTGGTTCAATGATGTCGCGGATAGTCCCCAGCGCATCACAGAAATATTCGGCGTAATCTTCCACGGTCGCCGCAGCCGAACAGGGCGACTAATTTACCGTTGAAGTCCACTTCTTCCAGCGTCGGGAAAAGTCATCCCAGTCGCACTGCGCTTCGCCATAATACGGGTTGGGATGCCGAGCAGCAGAATGTCATAGCCTTCGAGGATCTTCTTTTGCTGCTCTTGGCAATGTCATGAACATCGGCAACGTCTTTTACTGCTGTTTTTGAATCATTTTCGCGATATTTTCGGTGTTGCCGGTATCGCTGCCGAAGAAAATGCCTGTAATTGCCATGAGTAAAATAACCTCTTGGAAACTTAATGAGATGGTGGTGGCGTTTAGCCCACAGATAAGGGCAATCATAGCAGAACAGAGAAGCGCGCGGAAACAGCTATCGCGCCGGACTGCACTCATGACACACGAAAAAAGGCGTAAAAGCGGTGATTCGGAGGATTCGCTATCCGCGTAAGGCGTTGAGCTGAGCCAGCAGCATCTTCAATAAGCTCGCTACGGCTCATTTCACGGGCATCCGCCAGCTCGTTTAACGCATCTACCGCTTCAACATTCAGTTTCAATTCAACGCGTTTGAGCCCGCGAACTTTATCGCGTTTTAGCTGGTTACGTTTGTTGATGCGCAACTGTTCATCGCGCGCGAGCGGTTGGGTCGTCCCGGACGACGCTCATTCGCGAACAGATCTAGTGTCGTACGGTCCGTTTGTTCTTTAGCCATGGTTTAAGCAGCATACTACGGGAAAGACAAGCAATCGGGACGTTGCCCGGGCTGAATAGCGCCATCATACATCAGCGCAACGGGCGCGCCAACGACCGGGCGCGTTCAAACGACCGGTCGCCGTCTTTTAATCAGTTTGCCTTTTCAGCGAGATAGCGACGGATAGCGCGCATGACCGCTTCCGGTTTCTCTGCGTGCACCCAGTGGCCCGCTCCGGCTATCACATGCGCCCGTGCTTGCGGAAATTGCGCCAGCAGGGTGTCACGGTATGCTTCCGTCACATACGGTGAGTTGCCGCCGTACGAACAACGCAGGCTTATCCCATGCCGGGACGTTTTCCCAACCAACGATGTGCGCATACTGATCCCACAATACCGGGACATTAAAGCGCCAGTCGCCGTCGACAAACGATTTCAGCAGAAACTGGATCACGCCTTCTTCTTTTATCTCTTCACGCATTAGCGCGGCGGCTTGTTGGCGTGGCGGCGTGTGCATGGCTCACGGCGTTGATGGCGGCGAAAATCTCATCGTGGCGGCGCACGTTGTAATCCACCGGCGCGATATCAATCGCCACCAGTTGGTCGATGCGCTCTGGTGCCAGCGCGGTGAGCGCCATGACGGCTTTACCACCCATGGAGTGACCGATAAAGGTCGCTTTTCCGATGTCGTGGGCATCAAGCGTGTCCAGCAGATCCTGCGCCATCGCCGGGTAGTTCATCTCCGGCGAGCGGGGGAGAAAAGACCGTGGTTGCGCATATCCACTTGCAGCACGTCGTGGTCCTGCGTCAGGTCGCGGGCAAGCACGCCGAGGTTGTCCAGACTGCCAAACAGGCCGTGAACAAGGACGACCGGAGAATTGTTGTGCGGTTGTTGCGCAGATTGCGCGCGTATTCAATTTCATGGCAAAGTTCTTTTTTCACTCTATCGGGTTAGGTTATTATGTTGAACATTCTGCCGCCCTGCTGCAAGGTTCAGAATTACTCTGAGTTTTGCCGACTACGGTTTGACGCTATCCGCTGTTGAGGATTTCACTTTATAATCCCAACACTTGTATTCAGATAAGATACCGCACTGGATTAAGATGAAAACGATCGAAGTTGATGATGAGCTCTACTCCTATATCGCCAGCCACACGAAGCATATCGGCGAGAGCGCATCCGACATTTTACGGCGCATGCTGAAATTTTCCGCCGTGTCACAGTCACCACCTGCCGCTTCCCTCACGCCGGTAAAAGAGACGCGTACTGTCAGTACCGTTGACGGGGTTAAACCGGCGAACACCGCCAAAGACAAAGTTCGTGCCGTTCGCGAACTGCTGCTGTCTGATGAATACGCTGAGCAGAAAAAAGGCCGTTAATCGTTTCCTGCTGGTGCTGTCTACACTCTATTCACTCGATGACAAAGGGTTTACGGAATCCACCGAGTCTCTGCACGGGCGCACGCGCGTATACTTTGCTGCGAATGAGCAAACGTTGTTGCAGAGCGGCAACCAGACCAAGCCGAAACAGGTGCCGAACACCCCTTACTGGGTCATCACCAACACCAATACGGGTCGTAAATGCAGCATGATCGAGCACATCATGCAGTCGATGCAGTTCCCTGCGGAATTGATTGAAAAAGTTTGCGGCACAATTTAAATCCTTGCATTAAAAGGACTGCAATGGCAAACCATCCACGTGCGGGGCAACCTGCACAACAGAGTGATTTGATTAACGTCGCTCAGCTTACTGCGCAGTACTATGTGCTGAAACCGGAAGTCGGTAATTCAGAACATGCGGTGAAATTCGGTACTTCCGGACACCGGGGCAGCGCAGGTCGCCAGCTTTAACGAGCCGCATATTCTGGCTATCGCTCAGGCGATTGCAGAAGAGCGCGCTAAAAACGGAATTACCGGGCCGTGCTATGTGGGGAAAGACACGCACGCGCTGTCTGAACCGGCGTTTATCTCCGTGCTGGAAGTACTGACAGCGAACGGCGTTGACGTCATCGTGCAGGAGAACAACGGCTTTACGCCAACGCCTGCGGTTTCTAACGCGATTCTGGTGCACAACAAAAACGGCGGCGCACAGGCTGATGGCATCGTGATTACGCCGTCGCATAACCCGCCGGAAGATGGCGGCATCAAATACAACCCACCTAATGGCGGCCCGGCGGACACCAACGTGACCAAAGTGGTTGAAGACCGCGCTAACGCTCTGCTGGCCGATGGCCTGAAAGGCGTTAAACGCATCACGCTGGATGCTGCGCTGGCCTCGGGCCACGTTGTTGAAAAGATCTGGTGCAGCCGTTTATTGAAGGGCTGGCGGATATCGTCGATATGGCGGCTATCCAGAAAGCCGGTCTGAAACTTGGCGTCGATCCGCTCGGCGGTTCCGGTATTGAGTACTGGAAACGCATTGCAGAGCATTACAAGCTGGATCTGACCCTTGTTAACGATCAGGTCGATCAGACTTTCCGCTTTATGCACCTCGATAAAGATGGCGTGATCCGCATGGATTGCTCCTCTGAGTCTGCGATGGCGGGTCTGTTGGCGCTGCGTGACAAATTCGATCTGGCCTTTGCTAACGATCCGGATTATGACCGTCACGGCATCGTGACCCCGGCGGGTCTGATGAATCCGAACCACTACCCTTCGGCGGTGGCAATTAACTATCTGTTCCAGCATCGCCCGCAGTGGGGCAAAGATGTTGCCGTGGGTAAAACGCTGGTCTCTTCCGCGATGATTGACCGCGTGGTGAACGACTGGGCCGTAAGCTGGGTGGGAAGTGCCGGTTGGCTTTAAATGGTTTGTTGACGGCCTGTTCGACGGCAGTTTTGGTTTCGGCGGCGAAGAGAGCGCAGGGGCTTCTTTCCTGCGTTTCGACGGTACGCCGTGGTCAACCGATAAAGACGGTATCATTATGTGTCTGCTGGCGGCGGAAATTACCGCTGTCACCGGGAAAAACCCGCAGCAGCATTATGATGAACTGGCTGCACGCTTCGGTGCGCCGAGCTATAACCGTCTGGGCGCCAGCGCCACCTCCGCACAGAAAGCGGCACTCTCTAAGCTCTCTCCGGAATGGTCAGCGCCAGCACGCTGGCAGGCGACCCGATCACCGCACGTCTGACTGCTGCACCGGGCAACGGCGCGTCTATCGGCGGTCTGAAAGTGATGACCGACAACGGCTGGTTTGCCGCGCGTCCGTCCGGCACGGAAGACGCCTACAAAATCTACTGTGAAAGCTTCCTCGGTGCTGAACACCGTAAGCAGATTGAGAAAGAAGCGGTAGAGATTGTCAGCGAAGTGCTGAAAAACGCATAAGTGCTTACATAAGCGCTTAAAGAAAAAGGCTCTGCGGGAGCCTTTACGTTGATGGTGTGGTAACGCGCTTGCACTTACCCCAGCGCCACCATCAGCGCCCCGGCAGTAATTAACGCGACACCCGCCGCAGCAACCAGCGACACTTTCTCGCCAAACAGCACCACCGCCGGGATCACCGCAAACACCACGCTTAATTTATCGATGGGCGCAACCCGCGACACATTGCCGCTTTTGATGGCCATAAAGTAGAACAGCCACGACAGTGCGCCCGCCACGCCGCTTAATATCACAAACAGCAGCGCTTTTTTTATCGGCAAGCACGGTTGCCACCAGCGATAGCTTGCCCTGAACCACCACCACACCCACCAGAAACAGCGCCATCACCACCGCACGAATAGCGGTAGCCGTATTGGCGTCGAGGTGTTGCAAGCCGATTTTGCCGAAAATAGCCACCAGCGCGGCGGTGACAGCCGATAGCAGGGCGTAGATTAACCCGGTGCGCTCATCGTTCTCCTCCAAAAAATCAGAAGGATACGCCGTCAGAGCATAAACCGGTAGCCAATACCTGTTTCCCGTAAGTAAATGACGGGGGCGGGCCGGATCGACTTCCAGTTTCTGGCGCAGGTGGCCCATATAGATACGCAGATAATGGCTGTGCTCCACGGCGTTGGGTCCCCATACTGGCTGAGCAACTGGCGTTGGGTTAACACTTTGCCGTGATTATTAAGCAGCACCGCCAGCAGACGAAACTCGATAGGTGTCAGATGGATCTCTTCTTCACCGCGCTGAATACGGCGGCTGGCGAGATCAACGCGAATATCGGAAAAGACGATCACCGGTTCATCCGGGCTGCTGGCGGCGTGGCGTCGCAGCGCTACCCGCAGGCGGGCCTGAAGTTCGCCGATGCCAAAAGGCTTACTGAGATAATCATCCGCACCGGCATCCAGCGCGGCGATTTTATCGCTCTCTTCCGCGCGGGCGGAGAGAACGATTACCGGCATTTGGCTCCACTGGCGCAGATCGCGAATAAAATCAAGCCCGTCACCATCCGGCAGACCCAGATCGAGGATCACCGAGGTCGGGCTTGCGCGTCGCCGCCTCAATTAACCCGCGTTGCAGTGTCTCCGCTTCGTGCACACGCAGACCTTCCGCTTCCAGCGCGGTGCGCAGAAAACGGCGGATAGCTTGTTCATCTTCGACAATCAGAACGTTAATCACAGATCCTCTGCCAGTTCATCCAGTTGCGGCGGTGTTTCCAAGCGGCAGTGTAACACAAAACAGTGCGCCGCCTTGCGGGCGGTTACGGGCGCTAATGGTGCCGCCGTGAACATCCACAATGGCCTCGGCAAATCGCCAGCCCAAGCCCGACGCCGGGAATGGCTGATTCTTTGCTGCCACGGGCGAACTTGTCAAAAATCGCCTGTTCGGCCTGCCGGGATCCCCGGCCCGTTATCCCAGACTTCCAGCGTCAGTTGCTCCGGAGTGCTGTACGCATTAATACCAATATCCGCCCGCCAGCCGGCATATTTCACCGCATTTTCCAGCAGATTAATCAGCACCCGCTCAAATAACGGGCCATCCACGTGGACCAGCATCAACGGATCGGGGTAATTCAAGGGCAATATGCCGCCCGCCCAGCCCCGGTTCGAGGGTTTTCAATGCGCTACCGACCACTTCTTCCAGCGTCAGCCACTCTTTCTTCAGATTAAAGCCGCCAGACTGAATTCGCGCCATATCCAGCAGGTTATTCACCAGACGGGTGGTATTCAGTACATGCTGGCGGATTTCATTGGCTTGCGGCGCGTGTTGAGAACCTTCGCTGGCGAGATCCAGCGTGAGGATTTCCGCCTGACCAAACAACACCGTCAGCGGCGTGCGCAAATCATGGGAGAGGGCGGCCAGCAACGAATTGCGGATACTCTCCCGCTCACTGGCAAGCCTTGCCTGCTCCTCGCTGGTGGCCAGCGCCACCGGCGCTCCAGCGCGTTGGCCACCAGCAAGGTAAAGGTTTCCAGCAAGCGTTGTTGTTCGGGGGATCATCAACTGACGCAGGTTCGCCGGTTCGACAATCAATAGCCCGTGGGTTTTCTGGTCACTTTTCAGCGGCAATATTTGATACGGCACGCCAGGGCAGCGTGTCGGTGCCGGCTCCCGCTGGCTGGCCTTTATCAAAACTCCAGCGCGCAATCGCATCGTCCCACGGCGTCATGCCCTGCGCTGGCGTTAATGCGCCAAGATGCCCGGTGCTGTCCGGCAGCAACAACTTGCTGCGGGCATTAAACGTGGAGTGAATAAACGTTTCGCAGGTGGTGGCGATATCCCGGTTGCTGCGCCCGACCGCCAGCGCTTTGGACATCTCATACAGATGGCGGGTACGCTGCTCCCGGTAGCGCGCCACGCGCGCACAAGTAACGCACCCCCGCAGTCAGATTACCGATAACCAGCCCGACGGTGAGCATCACGCCAAAGGTCAGCAGATATTGCACATCCGACACGGCCAGCGTGCCGCGTGGCGCAATAAAAAACAGGTCGAAGCTGACGACGTTGATCACCGTGGCAAAGGCGGAGGGCCAGCGGCCAAAAACAGCGCCACCAGCACCACGCCAAGCAAGTAAATCATCACCGGGTTGGCGGCATCAAATGCGGTCAGCCACTGCATGGCGATCAAGGTAATGGCGGCGCAAAGGGCAAGGGCGACCACGCACCCTTTCAGTTGCACGCCCCAACGCTCCATAAACGGACGCACATCGCCGGCGCGCGCGCGGGGAGGGGTGACGGGCGCATCCTCCAGCGCAATGATCACCCGAGGTCGAGATCCGGCGCGCGACGGGCCAGACGATCGGCGAACGATTCACGGCTCCAGCGCTGCCGTTTGTTACGGCGACCAATCAGGATTTTGCCGAGATTGTGTTCGCGGGCGTAGCGCAAAATAGCTTTATCTTCCGCCGGATCGGAGAGGGTGGCGGTTTCGGCTCCCAGCTCCTGCGCGGGCGCAGCGTACTTAAGATGGCCCGCCGCTGTGGCTCCGGCAGTTTATGCAGCGTGGGTGTCTCAACATAGACAGCATGCCAGACGCTCCCCAGCTTGGCCGCCAGTCTTGCCGCCGTGCGGATCAGTTTCTCATTGCCCGCACCGTGACCGATGCAGAGTAAAATGGCGTCGCGGGTGTGCCAGACTTTTTCTTCGCCACGGCGATCGCGCCAGTGCCCGCATCTGATCGTCCACCCGATCGGCGGTGCGCCGCAGCGCCAGCTCGCGCAGGGCAATCAGGTTGCCTTTGCGAAAGAAGTGTTCGATGGCGCGTTCCGCCTGACCGCTGATATAGACCTTGCCTTCGTGCAGCCGCTGGCGCAAATCGTCCGGCGGTAAATCCACCAGCACCACTTCATCGGCGCTGTCGAAAAGGGATCCGGCACCGTTTCACGCACGGATACCGGTTACCCCGCTGACCACATCGTTAAGGCTTTCCAGATGCTGAACGTTCACGGTGGTAAAAACATCTATCCCCGCTTCCAGCAGCTCTTCCACATCCTGCCAGCGTTTCGGATGGCGTGAACCCGTGAGCATTACTGTGCGCCAGTTCGTCCATCAAAATAAGCGCCGGACGCCGCGCAAGGGCGGCGTCCAGATCAAACTCCTGAATTAAGCGACTGCGATGGTGGATACGTCGGGCGGGCTGTGTCGCCAGCCCGTTCAGCAGTGCGGCGGTCTCTTTACGACCGTGGGTTTCCACCACGCCAATCAGAATATCCAGCCCTTGCGCCCGCAACCGCTGTGCTTCCTGTAACATGGCAAAGGTTTTACCCACCCCGGCACAAGCGCCGAAAAAGACTTTCAGCTTGCCGCGGTGCGCGGTGGCGGCATGCTCCAGCAGGCGATCGGGGTTGGGGCGCAAAGGCTCATCAGTCATGCTTTATTTGTCCTTGAGCGCATCCAGCGCCAGATTAAGATCAACCACGTTTACCACCGGCTGACCGATAAAATTCACCAGCGGCGTTGTTGTGTGCTCTGCCACCAGTTTTGTGACTTCCTGCACCGACAGATTACGCGCCTGAGCAACGCGCGGGATCTGCCAGCGTGCCGCATCCGGCGAGATTTGCCCATCGGGCCGCTGGCTGAGGCGGTGATCAGATCCACCGGCACATGCGCATCGGCTTGTGGGTTGGCGGCGCGCAGTTGCGCGACGCGCTGGGCGACCTCTTTATCCAGCTCCGGGTTGCTGCCCGCCAGATTGCTGCCGCCGGATGCCATGGGATTATAGGGCGCGTCTGCGGTTGCGGAAGGGCGACCGTGAAAATAACCCGGCGCGCTAAAATCCTGCCCTAACAAATGCGATCCGCGTATTGCATCGCCTTCGCGGATCAGCGAACCGTTCGCCTGATCGTTAAACCACCATTGCCCCAGTGCGGTGGTGATCAGCGGGTATAGCCCGCCGGTAATCAGGGTAAAGAGTATCAAAAGCAGAAATGCGGGACGTAATAAAGCCATCTTTTATACCTCTTATACGGGCCGAACAGTGTGAGGATCAGGTCAATCGCTTTGATGCCGATAAACGGCACCACCAGACCACCCAGCCCATAAATCCACAGGTTACGGCGCAGCATGGCGGACGCGGTCAGCGGTTTGTAACTCACCCCTTTCAGCGCCAGCGGGAATAAGAAACACAATCACCAGCGCGTTAAAGATCACGGCGCTTAAGATTGCCGACGCCGGGGAGTAGAGATGCATGACGTTCAGGGCATTCAGTTGCGGGTACGTTGCGGCAAACGCTGCCGGAATAATGGCGAAGTATTTCGCCACATCGTTCGCGATACTGAAGGTGGTCAGTGAACCGCGCGTCATCAGCATCTGTTTACCGATATGCACCACTTCAATCAACTTGGTGGGGTTGGAATCCAGATCCACCATGTTGCCCGCTTCTTTCGCCGCCACCGGGTCCCGGAGTTCATCGCAACAGCCACATCGGCCTGCGCCAGCGCGGGCGCATCGTTGGTGCCGTCGCCGGTCATGGCGACCAGTCGACCTTCCGCCTGATACTGGCGGATGAGCGCCAGTTTGGCTTCCGGCGTGGCTTCGGCAAGAAAGTCGTCGACCCCCGCTTCCGCGGCAATCGCTGCCGCAGTTAAGCGGTTATCGCCGGTGATCATCACCGTTTTAATGCCCATTTTACGCAACTGAGCAAAACGCTCCTTAATCCCGCCTTTGACGATGTCTTTCAGGGCAATCACGCCAAGCACTTTTGCCCCTTCGGCCACCACCAGCGGGGTCGCCCCCTGGCGAGCCACGCGTTCAACCAGTGCTTCAACATCTGCCGGGAACTGACCGCCGTTAGCGTCGATATGGCGACGAATGGCGTCTACCGAGCCTTTGCGGATCATGCGGTCCTGCACATTAATGCCGCTCATGCGGGTCTGCGCGGTAAACGGCACAAAGGTGGCCTGCAAACTTTGCACATCCCGTTCGCGTAAGTTAAAGCGCTGTTTTGCCAGAATAACGATACTGCGGCCTTCCGGCGTTTCATCGGCCAGCGATGAGAGCTGCGCGGCATCGGCGAGGGTTTTCTCATCCACACCCTGCGCAGGCAGGAAGTCTGACGCGGCGGTTCCCGAGCGTGATAGTGCCGGTTTTATCCAGCAGAAGGACGTCGACGTCGCCTGCGGCTTCAACCGCACGACCGCTGGTGGCTATCACGTTGGCCCCCAGCATACGGCTCATCCCGGCGACACCAATCGCCGATAACAATCCGCCGATAGTGGTCGGGATCAGGCACACCAGCAAGGCCACCAGCACAGTCACGCTTACCGCCGTGCCGCCATACACCGAGAATGGCCACAGCGTGGCGGTTGCCAGCAGGAACACAATCGTCAGCGCCACCAGCAGGATAGTCAGGGCGATCTCATTTGGGGGTTTTGCGACGCTGTGCACCTTCCACCATGGCGATCATCCGGTCGAGGAAGGTTTCACCCGGGTTTACGCTGCACTGGATCACCAGCCAGTCAGAAAGGATGCGTGTACCGCCAGTCACCGAGGCAAAGTCGCCGCCGGATTCGCGGATCACCGGGGCGGATTCGCCGGTAATGGCGCTTTCATCCACCGATGCGCCCCCTTCGATCACTTCGCCATCGCAGGGGATAATATCCCCGGCTTCCACCAGTACCACGTCGCCTTTGCGCAGGTCTGACGCCGGGACGTGATCGATCTGCGCATCGTGTTGCGGTGCGCGCAGTTTGCGGGCGAAAGCGGTTTTCTTCACCCCTTTGAGGGCTATTGGCACCGGGCTTTGCTGCGGCCTTCCGCCAGCGCTTCGGCAAAGTTGGCGAACAGCACGGTTACCCACAGCCACAGACTGACTGCGCCGGTAAACCCGAGGGCGCTGCCGGCAAGATGACCGGAGGCCATGGCAATCGCCAGTACGGTGGTTAACACGCTGCCGATCCAGACAATAAACATTACCGGGTTACGCCACTGTACCGTTGGGCTTAACTTGGTCACGGAATCCATGAGCGCCTGACGAACAAGATGCGGTTCGAACAGGGCCAGTTGCTTGCGACTCATATCACGCGTCTCCGCCTGTCTCAAAATAAGAGGAATTCCGCCACCGGGCCCGAAAGCGCGGGGGCAGGAATAAAGGTCAATGCGCCAACCAGCAAGATGGTGCCAATCAGCAGGCCGATAAACAGCGCGCCGTACGTTGGCAGCGTCCCGGTGCTGGCAGGCTGAATTTTCTTCGCCACCAGCGACCCGGCAATGGCCATCACCGGTACGATCACCCCAAAGCGGCCAAAGAACATGCAGAACGCCAGCAGGCAGTTCCAGAACGGGGTGTTAGCACTCAAGCCAGCAAAGGCGCTGCCGTTGTTATTGGCGGCGGAGGAGACGGCGTACAGCACTTCGCTGAAACCGTGGATCCCCGGGTTGAACATGCCGCTGCGCCCGGCATCGGTCATCATCGCCAGCGCCGTGCCGATCAGCACCAGAGCCGGGGTGACAAGGATGGCCAGCGCGGTCATTTTCATTTCCGCACGTCGATTTTTTACCGAGGTATTCCGGCGTGCGGCCAATCATCAGTCCGGCGATAAATACCGCCAGCAGCACAAACAGCAGCATGCCGTACAACCCGGCGCCCACGCCGCCAAACACCACTTCACCAATCTGCATTAACCACATCGGGATCATGCCGCCCAGCGCGGTAAAGGAGTCATGCATGGCGTTGACCGCCCCGCAGGACGCTGCCGTGGTGACGACCGCATAGAGACTGCTGACCAGAATGCCGAAGCGGCTCTCTTTGCCTTCCATATTGATGGCGCTGTCGCCGCCAAGCGTCAGGAAGTGCGGGTTACCTTGCAGTTCTGCCCACATTACGAGTGCGGCGCACACCACGAAGATCAGCGACATCGCCCACAGCAGGGCATGGCCGGCGACGATCGCCGACCGCATCACCAAACGCGAAGCACAGCGCTGCCGGGATCAGGGAAGATCGCCAGCATCTGTACGACGTTGGTCAGGGCCGTCGGGTTCTCAAACGGATGAGCGGAGTTGGCATTGAAGAAGCCGCCGCCGTTGGTGCCGAGCATTTTGATCGCTTCTTGCGAGGCGACCGGACCCATCGGCAACAGATGCTGCACACCTTCCAGCGAGGTGTAGGGCTGGTAGGCCAAAACGTTTTGCAGCGTGCCTTGTTGAATGAAAAACAGCGCGATGATCAAAGACAACGGCAACAGCACCCACAACGTAATGCGCGTGATATCCACCCGGTGGCGTTGCCCAGCGTTTCCATGCTGCGCCGTGAAAAGGCGCGAATCAGGGCGAACGCAACGGCAATACCGGTTGCGGCAGAGAGGAAGTTTTGCACCGTCAACCCGACCATCTGGCTGAAATAACTCAGGGTGCTTTCACCGGCATAGGATTGCCAGTTGGTGTTAGAGACAAAACTGACCGCGGTATTGAGCGCCAGATGCCGGAGAGTCCCGGCAGGTTTTGCGGGTTCAACGGCAGGATGCCTTGCAGCATCAGCAGCAGAAACAGTAATACCAGCCCAAAGACGTTCAGCAGCAATATGGCGAGCAAATAATGCCGCCAGCTCATTTCCCGGGTATCTATCCCGAGCCCACGCCAGAGGATATTTTCCACCGCCGCAACGCCGGGTAACGACTGACCGGCGATCATTTTCGCCAGCAGCGATCCCCAGCGGGCGCGCGAGAAGAAACAGCACCAGCAAAAGCTGGCGATCAGGAAGAAACGCACCGGCCTGCCATCAGAAAGCCTCCGCGTTAATCAGGGCGTAAACCAGATAGCCCAATAACAGGAAAACCAGCACGATGCCGATTACCACGCCTGCACTCACAATTCACCTCCGGGGTGATTTAAGGATGTGCAGAAAAAGTAGGATTTTTGGCGCAAAGATTTCGCAAAAATCGGCGGGAGGGGTGTAAAAAAAAATATAAAGATCCGTTAAGCCACAATTTAACTAATGGTTAGTATTAATTTAACTGTTTTGTAACTTAGTTACCGACTGAATGTAAATAAAGCGATTATTGGCAAAAAAAAGTGGTCGGATGAGTAGTAAAATTACCAACAAACCGGTACTATTTTAACCAGATTCCAGCGCAGCCCTGATTTTTCGTAGTTAGCTTTCAGCGGCGGTGAATATTTTCCGGTGAGTGTTACCGGCCTGACAAAGGGGAGAGATTATGAACACATACAAAGAGTTTCCGGCACATATTGTGTTAATGCGTCGCGCTTTCGCCATTGTGGTCGGCGTACTGGCATTACCGGTGATGATGTTCTGGAAAGATCGCGCACGTTTTTACAGCTATCTGCACCGCGTTTGGGCAAAAACCAGCGACAAACCGGTATGGATGGCGCAGGCCGAAAAAAGCGACCTGTGACTTCTACTGATCGGCAACACACAGCAAATAGATAATCGACTACACACAGCAAACCGATCGCGCCACCGCCACTGCGGTGGTTTTTTTTATCCCTCTTTTGGCGATGTAACCGCGGCTTGCGCCGGTGACATTCCTCCAACACAATAGAACGACATTTCCCGACGCGTATCTGGCCGGGCAACGCTATTTTGACCCCCAGGGCCAGAGGCGCTGCGCTTACATTACGGACACCGGAGCATTATGGCCACCCATCTGGTCTGGTTTCGCGCGGATTTGCGCGTGCATGATAACCTTGCGCTGGCGGCCGCCTGCCGCAGCCCTCAAGCTGTTGTTAAAGCCCTCTTTATTGCCACCCCCGGACAGTGGCGGCAGCATCATATGGCGCCGCGCCGCGGCGTACCTCAATGCACATCTGAACGCGCTTCGTCAGGCGCTGGCGGACAAGGGCATTGAACTGATTTATCGCGAAGTGGATGATTTTGCCGCCAGTGTGCAGGACGTTGTTGCGGTTTGCGCCAGCGAAAATGTCACGCATCTGTTTTACAACTACCAGTATGAGCTCAATGAACGCCAGCGGGATGCGGCAGTCGAAAAGGCGCTGCCAGACGTTGCCTGCCGGGCTTTGATGACAGCGTGATGCTGGCGCCGGGGAAGCGTGGTGACCGGTAATCACGAAATGTACAAGGTGTTTACGCCGTTTAAAAATGCCTTTCTGCGCCGCCTGAAAGAGGATTTACCTGTCTGCGTCGCCGCGCCATCGGTGCGGCAAAGCGGGCGAACGATCGGCGCGGAACCGATCGTCCTGAACTACCCGCAACAGGATTTTGACAACACGCTGTTCCCGGCGGATGAGAAGAGCGCAATAGCCCGGCTGCGCCATTTTTGCCAGCAGCTGGCGGGGGGAGTATGAGCAGCAGCGCGACTTTCCCGCGATCGAAGGCACCAGCCGGTTGTCTGCCAGCCTTGCGATTGGCGCGTTGTCGCCGCGTCAGTGTCTGCACCGTTTGCTGGCGGAACAACCGCAGGCGCTGGAGGGCGGCAAGGGCGCCGTCTGGCTGAACGAATTGATCTGGCGCGAGTTCTATCGCCACCTGATCACTTTCCACCCGTCGCTCTGCCAGTATCGTCCCTTTATTCGCTGGACTGACAACGTGCAGTGGCAGGATAACCCGCAGCACCTGCAAGCCCCGCAGGAGGGGAGAACCGGTTATCCGATTGTTGATGCAGCAATGCGCCAGTTGAACACCACGGGTTGGATGCATAATCGCTTGCGGATGATCGTCGCCAGTTTCCTCGTCAAGGACTTGCTTATCGACTGGCGTTGCGGAGAGCGTTATTTTATTTCACAGTTGATTGATGGCGATCTGGCGGCGAACAACGGCGGCTGGCAATGGGCGGCCTCAACGGGTACGGATGCGGCGCCCTATTTTCGTATTTTTAACCCGACCACGGGGCGACGCTTTGACGCCGCCGGGGCGTTTATTCGCCAGTGGCTACCGGAGCTAAAAGCGGTGCCGGATAGCGCCCTGCATCAACCACTGGGCGTGGGCGGATAAACAGGGCCGCCGCCTTGATTACCCCCGTCCGATTGTTGACCATAAACAGGCGCGTACAGTGACCGGCGGCCTATGAAGCCGCGCGGAAAGCGTAAAGGAGCTTTGATGCAAAATACCGAACTGGAAAAACTGATTAACGAGAAGCTTAACAGTGCGGCTTTCAGCGACTACGGCCCGAACGGGCTACAGGTCGAAGGACGGGAAACCGTACAGAAAATTATTACCGGCGTGACCGCCAGCCGGGGCTTTACTGGATGAAGCCGTTCGCCGAGGGAGCGGATGCCGTGATCGTCCACCACGGTTACTTCTGGAAAAATGAAACCCCGATCATTCGCGGCATGAAGCGCCAGCGCCTGAAAACCCTGTTGGCCAATGACATCAACCTGTATGGCTGGCACTTGCCGCTTGATGCGCATCCGGAACTGGGTAATAACGTGCAACTGGCGGAACTGCTCGGGATCACGGTGATGGGGGAGATCGAACCATTAGTGCCGTGGGGCGAGCTGACGATGCCGGTGCCGGGGCTTGAACTGGCGTCGTGGATCGAAGCGCGCCTCGGGCGTAAACCGTTGTGGTGTGGCGACACCGGGCCGGAGAAAATCACCCGCGTTGCACGGGTGTACCGGCGGCGGGCAGGGCTTTATTGATAAAGCTGCCAGTTTTGGCGTGGATGCCTTTATTACCGGTGAAGTGTCTGAGCAAACCATTCACTCCGCGCGCGAGCAGGGGCTGCATTTCTACGCGGCAGGCCACCACGCAACCGAACGCGGTGGTATTCGCGCACTGAGCAACTGGTTGACGGAAAATACCGCTCTCGATGTGACGTTTATTGATATTCCTAACCCGGCGTAAGGAGAGGGCAGGCAGCGAGCACGTTGTTATTTGTTAGGCGAAACCGCGGTGGTGCTGGAACTGGAACCGCCGGTAACGCTGGCCACGCAAAAGCGGATTTGGCGGCTGACGCAGCGTCTGGCGGACGTGCCTGACGTGGTGGAAGCCATTCCGGGAATGAATAACATTACGGTGGTATTGCGCGATCCCGACGTGCTGGCGCTGGATGCCCTCGACCGTTTACAGCGCTGGTGGGGAAGAGAGTGACGCGCTGGAGCCTGCGTCCCGCGCGATTGAGATCCCGGTATTGTACGGCGGCGAGGCCGGGCCGGATCTCGACGCAGTAGCGCGACACTGTGCGATGACGCCAAAACAGGTGGTCGAACTGCATGCCTCCATTGGAGTATGTGGTGTGGTTTTTAGGCTTTCAGCCCGGATTCCCGTACCTTGGCGGCATGCCGGAAGCGCTGGCGACGCCGCGTCGCGCCGATCCGCGCGTGCGGGTGCCCGCCGGTTCCGTGGGGATTGGCGGTACGCAAACCGGCATTTACCCGCTGGAAACCCCCGGTGGCTGGAACCTGATTGGGCGCACTGAACTGGCGCTCTTCAACCCGCAATTACCGGAGCCGACACTGTTACGTCCCCGGCGATCGGCTGCGCTTTATTCCCCCGCAAGGACGGTATATGTTGAAAGTGATTCGTTCCGGGATTTACACCACGTTGCAGGGCGGCAAACGCACCGGGTTCCGCCGGGGCGGGTATCAGCTATTGCGGGGCACTGGATGAACCGGCGTTGCAGATAGCCAATGCGCTGGTGGGGAATTCGCCGGATGACGCCGCGCTGGAAATCACCCTCGGGCAGTGTGAAGTCGAATTCCGGCGCGATAGCTGGTTCGCGCTGACCGGTGCAGGCTGCGAGGCGAAGTTAGACGGTAAGGCGGTGTGGACCGGTTGGCGTTATGCGGTGAAGCGCGGACAGCATCTGGTGCTGAAAAGACCGTTGCACGGTGTGCGCAGTTATCTGGCGGTGGCTGGTGGGTTCGCCGTTCCCGACGTCATGGGCTCGCGCAGTACCGATCTGAAAACCGCCATCGGCGGGCTGGAAGGGCGGCTGCTGCGTGATGGGGATACGTTGCCGATTGGCAAGCCCCCCCGGCATTTTGCGGGTTCGCGGGGTGTAAAACAGCTTTTGTGGCACAACCGTATCCGTGCACTGCCGGGGCCGGAGTATCAGGAGTTTGATAAGGCCTCGCAAGAGGCGTTCTGGCGTTTGCCGTGGCAACTGAGCCCACAGAGTAACCGCATGGGATACCGTTTGCAGGGACAACCGCTGGTGCGCACCACCGATCGTGAACTGTTGTCGCACGGTTTGCTGCCCGGCGTGGTGCAGGTGCCGGCCAATGGTCAACCGATCGTGTTGATGAATGATGCGCAGACCACCGGCGGCTACCCGCGCATTGCCTGCATTATCGATGCAGATATGTACCATCTGGCACAAATCCCCCCTTGGGCAGCCGGTTCATTTCGTTCAGTGTTCGCTGGATGAGGCGCTGGCTGCACGTCGTGAGCAACATCGTTATCTTGAACAACTGGCATGGCGGCTGAATCATGAAGATTGATCTCAATGCCGACCTCGGGAAGGCTGTGCGAATGATGCTGCACTGTTACAACTGGTCTCTTCTGCCAACATTGCCTGCGGTTTCCCACGCCGGGGATGCGCAGACGATGCTAACCTGCGTGCGTGAAGCCGTGCGTAACGGCGTCGCAGTGGGCGCTCACCCCTCGTTCCCGGATCGGGTGAACTTCGGTCGTACGGCGATGCAACTCCCGCCGGATGTGGTTTATGGGCAAATCCTTTACCAGACGGGGGCGCTGGCGGCGATGGTGCGCGCCTGCGGCGCACAGCTTCAACATGTTAAACCCCACGGTATGCTGTATAACCAGGGCGGCGGACGATGCCGTACTGGCGGATGCCATTGCCCGTGCGGTGCATGATGTTGACCCGGCGCTGGTGCTGGTTGGGCTGGCGGGGAGCGAGCTGATCCGCGCCGGGGAGCGCTACCACCTTGCCACGCGTCAGGAAGTGTTTGCCGACCGGGGTTATCGCCGCGATGGGCGTTTGGTGCCGCGTGGCGAGCGGGCGCATTGATTGATGATGACGAGCAGGCGCTGGCGCAAACGCTGGACATGGTGCTGGACGGTCGGGTGAAAAGCGTCAGCGGCGAGTATGCCAGCGTGCAGGCGCAAACCGTCTGTCTGCATGGCGATGGCGAACACGCATTGCAGTTTGCCCGCCGTTTACAGGCTGAATTCGCGCGGCGTGGCGTCGCCATTTCCGCCCGTTAACAGAAGGAGTTTTATGCCGGAAGGACCGGAGATCCGCCGGGCGGCAGACACGCTTGAAGCCGCTATCCGAGGGCAAACCGTTAACCCATGCGTGGTTTGCGCTCCCTGCGTTACAAACCCGCGCCGCCGGGCTGGTGGGGCAGTGTATTACGCGGATTGAAACGCGTGGCAAAGCGCTGTTAACGCACTTTTCCGGCGGACTGACGCTGTACAGCCATAATCAGCTTTATGGTGTCTGGCGCGTGGTGGCGGGAGAAACACCGCAAACGAATCGCGTGCTGCGTGTACGGTTAGAAACGGCGGATCGCGCCATTCTGCTGTACAGCGCATCGGATATCGCTTTGCTCACGCCGGAGCAACTGGCGCAGCACCCGTTTTACTGCGTGTCGGTCCGGATGTGCTCGACATGGCGCTTACCGCAGAGCAGGTGAAAGCGCGTCTTTTATCGGCGCGTTTTCGCCGCCGTCAGTTTTCCGGTTTGCTGCTCGACCCGAGGGCTTTTCTGGCGGGACTGGGCAATTACCTGCGGGTGGAGATCCTCTGGCAGTGTGGGCTGGCACCGCAGCATAACGCTGCGCAACTGACCGATGAACAGTTAGATCTCCGGCGCATACACTGCTGGATATTCCGCGCCTGTCATACCAGACGCGCGCGGCGTGGTGGATGAACATCGGCATCACGGTGCGTTGTTCAGCTTTAAGGTGTTTCACCGGGCGGGAGATCCGTGCGAGCGCTGTGGTGGAATCATTGAAAAAACGACCACAGCATCACGGCCTTTTTTATTGGTGTCCGGGGTGCCAGCGTTAGTATTAAAAAACGCGCCAGTCGGCGCGTTTTTTTTATGCGGGCTTGCTATCAACCTTTTTTCAGGTCTGATGTGAACTCGCGTTTTCGTAACCGGTGTAGAGCTGACGCGGACGGGCAATTTTGATGCCGTCGTCGTGCATTTCATTCCAGTGCGCAATCCAGCCGACGGTACGCGCCATGGCGAAGATCACGGTAAACATCGACGCCGGGATGCCCATCGCTTTCAGGATGATGCCGGAGTAGAAGTCAACGTTCGGATAGAGTTTGCGTTCGATAAAGTACGGATCGTTGAGCGCAATATGCTCAAGCTCCATCGCCACTTCCAGCAGATCGTCCTTCGAACCCAACTCACGCAACACTTCATGGCAGGTTTCACGCATTACGGTCGCGCGCGGGTCATAGTTTTTATACACGCGATGACCGAAGCCCATCAGACGGAACGAGTCGTTCTTGTCTTTGGCGCGACGCAGGAATTCCGGAATGTGTTTCACGGAGCTGATCTCTTCCAGCATCCGCAGCGCAGCTTCGTTGGCGCCGCCGTGCGCAGGCCCCCCACAGAGAGGCAATGCCCGCAGCGATACAGGCGAATGGGTTAGCGCCGGAAGAACCCGCCGTACGGACGGTGGAGGTCGACGCGTTTTGTTCGTGATCCGCATGCAGGATCAGGATACGGTCCATCGCGCGCTCAAGCACCGGGTTCACTTCATAAGGTTCGCACGGTGTGGCGAACATCATGTGCAGGAAGTTACCGGCGTAGGAGAGGTCATTGCGCGGATAGATAAACGGCTGGCCGATGGAATATTTGTAACACATCGCCGCCACGGTAGGCATTTTGGACAGCAGGCGGAACGCCGCGATTTCACGGTGACGCGGATTGTTCACATCCAGCGAGTCATGATAGAACGCCGCCAGCGCGCCGGTTACACCACACAGTACTGCCATCGGATGGGAGTCGCGACGGAAGCCGTGGAACAGACGGGTAATCTGCTCATGAATCATGGTGTGGCGGGTAACGGTCAGTTTAAATTCGTCGAACTGCGATTGCGTCGGTTTTCACCGTACAACAGGATGTAGCTAACTTCGAGATAGTTAGATTCGGTAGCCAGTTGATCAATCGGGAAACCACGGTGCAGCAGGATGCCTTCATCACCGTCGATAAAGGTGATTTTCGATTCGCATGATGCGGTAGAGGTAAAACCGGAGGTCAAAAGTGAACACACCTTTTGAACCAAGACTACGGATATCAATAACATCCTGACCGAGCGTGCCTTTTAGCACATCCAGTTCAATAGCAGCGTCACCATTGTAGGTGATGTTTGCTTTTTTATCAGCCATTTACGGTCTCCTTAGCGCCTTATTGCTTAAGACTACTTCGTCACCGGATCTGCATTCATCTGCGCGTCAACGTTACCCGTTTGTTATTTAGCTCGCTGCTCCTGTGGAAGAGGAGATACCGAGGGTACAGAGCGATGGGCGCGTGCAAGTACACATTGAAAATACAGTGAAACAACAGCAAATCAGTGTCTTAGCAATCCGAATTTATCAAACCTGTATACCACTAATAACTGTCCTGATTACATCGGTCAATACCGTCACACTGTTACATAACTAAATCTCAGGTGGAAAGATAGACCCCATAACTTTTTACGAATTATAAGCCCTTTATGGCGTAGTTTGTAACAAGAATGTTTAACTTTTGTCAAATCAGATGATTAAAATTTAAAAAATGTTGTTATCGTGATGAGCATCACTGTTCTGCATAAAACCCGACAAACTATATGTAGGTTAATTGTAATGATTTTGTGAACGACCTATACTGCCGCCGAGGTCTCCGGAATACCCTGCAATCCCGAGCCACCCAGCGTTGTAACCTGTCGTTTTAGCATCTGGAAGCTAATTTTTTGCATGACGAGCAGTTATAGAAAAGGACGCTGTCTGACCCGCTCGCAGACCGGAGGAAGGAAACTATAAGAATAGCATGTGGGCGTTATTCATGATAAAAAATGTGAAAAAACAAAGACCTGTCAATCTGGATCTGACAACAATTCGGTTTCCTGTTACGGCTATAGCTTCCATTCTCCACCGCGTTTCTGGCGTCATTACCTTTGTGGCTGTCGGTATTCTGCTGTGGTTGCTGGGGTTGTCGCTCTCATCTCAAGAAGGCTTTCTGACCGCCTCTGCCATCATGGGCAGCTTCTTTGCGAAATTCATTATCTGGGGCATCCTGACTGCGCTGGCTTATCACGCCGTCGGCGGTATTCGTCACATGTTAATGGACTTTGGCTGGCTGGAAGAAACCCTCGAAGCAGGAAAACGTTCCGCTAACCTTTCTTTTGTGATCACTGTCGTGCTTTCAATTCTCGCAGGAGTCCTCGTATGGTAAGCAACGCCTCCGCATTAGGACGCAACGGCGTACATGATTATATTCTTGTCCGTGCTACCGCCATCGTCCTGACGTTATACATCATCTACATGGTCGGCTTTTTTGCCGTTACCGGCGATCTGACATGGGAAGTCTGGACCGGGTTTTTTCTCCTCCGCCTTCACCAAAGTTTTCTGCCCCTGCTGGCGCTGTTCTCGATTTTGATCCATGCGGATTGGCATGTGGCAGGTGTTGACCGACTACGTTAAACCGCTGGCTATTCGCGGTGCTGCAACTGGCGATTGTCGTTGCGCTTGCGGCTTACGTGATTTATGGATTCGTTGTGGTGTGGGGTGTGTAATGAAACTGCCAGTCAGAGAATTTGATGCTGTTGTTATTGGCGCAGGCGGCGCAGGTATGCGCGCTGCGCTGCAAATTTCCCAGAGCGGGCAAACCTGTGCGCTGCTCTCTAAAGTCTTTCCAACCCGTTCCCACACTGTCTCCCGCGCAGGGCGGTATTACCGTTGCGCTGGGCAATACCCATGAAGATAACTGGGAATGGCACATGTATGACACGGTAAAAGGTTCCGATTACATCGGTGACCGGATGCCATTGAATATATGTGTAAAAACCGGCCCGGAAGCGATTCTTGAGCTGGAACATATGGGGTTGCCGTTCTCCCGTCTTGATGATGGCCGTATTTATCAGCGCCCGTTTGGTGGCCAGTCGAAGAACTTCGGTGGCGAACAAGCGGCGCGTACTGCAGCCGCAGCGGACCGTACCGGGCACGCGCTGCTGCATACCCTTTATCAGCAAAACCTCAAAAACCACACGACGATTTTTTTCCGAGTGGTATGCGCTGGATCTGGTGAAAAACCAGGGATGGCGCGGTGGTCGGCTGTACTGCTCTGTGCATCGAAACCGGTGAAGTTGTTTACTTCAAAGCCCGCGCAACGGTGCTGGCGACCGGTGGCGCAGGCCGTATTTACCAGTCCACCACCAACGCGCATATCAATACCGGCGACGGCGTCGGTATGGCGTTACGTGCAGGCGTACCGGTGCAGGACATGGAAATGTGGCAGTTCCACCCGACCGGTATTGCGGGCGCAGGTGTGCTGGTGACGGAAGGGTGCCGTGGTGAAGGCGGCTACCTGTTGAATAAACATGGCGAGCGTTTTATGGAACGCTACGCACCGAACGCGAAAGACCTTGCTGGTCGTGATGTGGTCGCACGTTCGATCATGATCGAAATCCGCGAAGGCCGTGGTTGTGATGGCCCGTGGGGACCACACGCCAAGCTGAAACTCGATCACCGGGTAAAGAGGTGCTGGAATCACGCCTGCCGGGGATCCTGGAGCTGTCGCGGACGTTCGCCCATGTGGATCCGGGGTGAAAGAGCCGATCCCGGTGATCCCGACCTGCCACTATATGATGGGCGGTATTCCGACCAAAGTGACCGGCCGAGGCGCTGACGGTGAACGAAAAAGGCGAAGACGTGGTGATCCCGTTCGCGGTGGGTGAGATCGCCTGCGTATCGGTACACGGCGCTAACCGTCTGGGCGGCAACTCACTGCTTGACCACGGTGGTATTTGGCCGTGCGGCGGGTCTGCACTTACAAGAATCCATCGCCGAGCAGGGCACATTGCGTGATGCGGGCGAATCTGACGTTGAGGCTTCTCTGGACCGCCTTAACCGCTGGAACAACAACCGTGATGGCGAAGATCCGGTCACGATTCGCAAAGCGTTGCAGGAGTGCATGCAGCACAACTTCTCGGTATTCCGTGAAGGCGATGCGATGGCGAAGGGTCTGGAGCAATTGAAAGTGATCCGCGAGCGTTTGAAAAATGCCCGTCTGGACGATACCTCCACCGAGTTTAATACCCAGCGCGTTGAGTGCACGGGCTGGATAACCTGATGGAAACCGCGTATGCAACGGCGGTCTCTGCAAACTTCCGTACTGAGAGCCGTGGCGCGCATAGCCGCTTCGACTATCCGGATCGTGACGATGAAAACTGGCTGTGCCATTCCCTGTATCTGCCAGAAACGGAGTCATGACGCGTCGCAGCGTCAATATGGAACCGAGAACTGCGTCCGGCGTTCCCGCCGAAGATTCGTACTTATTAATGCGGAGACAGGATAATGAAACTCGAATTTTCAATTTATCGTTATAACCCGGACGTTGATGATGCTCCGCGCATGCAGGATTACACGCTGGAAGGGGAAGAAGGGCGTGACATGATGCTGCTGGATGCATTAATGCAGCTGAAAGAAAAGGATCCTACACTGTCGTTCCGCCGCTCCTGCCGCGAAGGGGTGTGCGGTTCCGATGGTCTGAACATGAACGGCAAAAATGGCACGGCATGCATCACGCCCATTTCCGCGCTGGGTAACGGCAAGCAGAAGATCGTTATTCGCCCGCTGCCGGGGCTGCCGGTGATCCGTGATTTGGTGGTGGACATGGGGCAATTCTATGCCCAATATGAGAAGATTAAGCCTTACTTATTGAATAATGGGCAAAATCCTCCGGCGAGGGAACATCTGCAGGCGCCGGAGCAGCGTGAAAAAACTCGATGGTTTGTATGAGTGTATCCTGTGTGCATGCTGTTCTACGTCCTGTCCGTCGTTCTGGTGGAACCCTGATAAGTTTATCGGCCCGGCAGGCTTGCTGGCTGCCTATCGTTTCCTTATCGACAGCCGCGATACCGAAACCGATAGCCGTCTGGAAGGATTGAGCGATGCTTTCAGCGTATTCCGCTGCCACAGCATCATGAACTGCGTCAGTGTATGTCCTAAAGGGCTGAACCCGACGCGTGCTATCGGCCATATTAAGTCGATGTTGTTGCAACGCAGTGCATAGAAGTGAACGGTGCCGGATGGCGTTTACGCTTATCCGGCCTACGCTATTTGTAGGCCGGTGTAAGCGCAGCGCCAGACGACAGAGTAAGAAGCAGAAATCTTTAAAACTGTTGTCTTATTAAGAATAATCAAGACGTTCAGAGCGAGACAAGGCGCGGCTGAGCGAATCTCCGGGAGCATAGTGAACTATGTGACCGGAGTGAGGCTGCAACGCCGTCGCAGCCTGAACGAAGCAGATTATTCAACGGTTTTTACAAGGTTCCTTCGCGGGCCGCCAAGAGCCCGCAGTGAACCCCTGGGACGTGCGCTAAAAGTGTACGTCGTAGTTATCCACGGCGAAGTAAGCATAACAATGCTTAAGGGATCACGATGCAGAACGGCGCAATGAAAGCTGGCTGGACTCTTCTTACCTCTCTGGGTCTAACCAGAGCTGGATAGAACAGCTCTATGAAGACTTCTTAACCGACCCTGACTCGGTAGATGCTAACTGGCGTTCCATGTTCCAGCAATTACCGAGGCACCGGAGTCAAACCGGATCAATTCCATTCCAAAACACGTGATTATTTCCGGCAACTGGCGAAAGATGCCTCACGTTACTCTTCCTCTATTTCCGACCCTGACACCAATGCTAAGCAGGTCAAAGTCCTGCAACTGATCAACGCATACCGCTTCCGTGGTCACCAGCATGCCAATCTCGATCCGCTGGGATTGTGGCAGCAAGAGCGCGTTGCCGATCTCGACCCGGCGTATCACGATCTGACCGAAGCCGATTTCCAAAACACCTTTAATGTCGGTTCGTTTGCCATCGGCAAAGACACGCTGCCGCTGGGCGAGCTGATCAGGCGCTGAA
This sequence comes from Enterobacter sp. EA-1, assembly GCA_002886105.1. Classification (GTDB taxonomy): domain Bacteria; phylum Pseudomonadota; class Gammaproteobacteria; order Enterobacterales; family Enterobacteriaceae. Next base: position 3,530,175 of record CP025776.1, on the reverse strand, counting down.
AGAGACCTACTGCGGTTCTATCGGCGCGGAATATATGCACATCACCAGCACCGAAGAGAAACGCTGGATCCAGCAGCGAATTGAGTCTGCTGCCGGTAAATCCAGCTTCAGTGCGGAAGAGAAAAAACGTTTCTTAAGCGAGCTGACTGCAGCGGAAGGGCTGGAACGCTACCGGGCGCGAAATTCCCGGGGGCGAAGCGTTTCTCGCTGGAAGGCGGCGATGCGCTGGTGCCGATGCTGAAAGAGATGATCCGCCATGCGGGTAATAGCGGCACGCGCGAAGTGGTGCTGGGTATGGCGCACCGCGGTCGTCTGAACGTGCTGATCAACGTACTGGGTAAACAGCCGCAGGATCTGTTCGACGAATTTGCCGGTAAACATAAAGAGCACCTCGGTACGGGTGACGTGAAATACCATATGGGCTTCTCGTCAGACGTGGAAACCGAAGGCGGCACCGGGTTCACTGGCGCTGGCGTTTAACCCGTCGCATCTGGAGATTGTTAGCCCGGTGGTTATTGGCTCCGTACGCGCACGTCTCGACCGCCTTGATGAACCGAGCAGCAACAAAGTACTGCCGATCACCATCCACGGTGATGCCGCCGTTGCCGGGCAGGGCGTGGTGCAGGAAACCCTGAACATGTCGAAAGCGCGTGGCTACGAAGTGGGTGGCACCGTGCGTATCGTGATTAACAACCCGGTGGGCTTCACCACCTCTAACCCGCTGGATGCGCGCTCCACGCCGTACTGTACGGATATCGGTAAAATGGTACAGGCGCCGATCTTCCACGTTAACGCGGACGATCCGGAAGCCGTTGCGTTCGTCACCCGTGTGGCGCTCGACTTCCGTAATACCTTCAAGCGCGATGTGTTTATCGATCTGGTGTGCTACCGCCGTCATGGCCATAACGAAGCCGATGAGCCGAGCGCAACGCAGCCGTTGATGTACCAGAAAATCAAAAAACACCCGACGCCGCGTAAGATCTACGCAGACCGTCTGGAGCAGGACAAAACCATCACCCTCGGAAGACGCGACCGAGCTGGTTAACCTCTATCGCGACAAGCTGGATGCCGGTGAGTGCGTTGTGGACGAGTGGCGTCCGATGAATATGCACTCCTTTACCTGGTCGCCGTACCTCAACCACGAGTGGGATGAGAGCTACCCGAACAAGGTCGAAATGAAGCGTTTGCAGGAGCTGGCAAAACGCATCAGCACGGTACCGGACGCGATTGAAATGCAGCCGCGCGTGGCGAAAATCTACGGCGATCGCCAGTTAATGGCGAGCGGTGAAAAACTGTTCGACTGGGGCGGCGCGGAAACGCTGGCTTACGCCACGCTGGTGGATGAAGGCATTCCTATCCGTATTTCGGGTGAAGACTCCGGTCGCGGCACTTTCTTCCACCGTCATGCGGTCGTGCATAACCGGGCTAACGGCTCAACCTATACGCCGCTGTGCCACGTGCATAATGGACAAGGCCAGTTCCGTGTTTGGGACTCCGTGCTGTCTGAAGAAGCCGTACTGGCATTTGAATACGGCTACGCCACCGCAGAACCGCGTACCCTGACCATCTGGGAAGCGCAGTTTGGCGACTTCGCTAACGGTGCGCAGGTGGTGATTGACCAGTTCATCAGCTCCGGCGAACAGAAATGGGGCCGTATGTGTGGTCTGGTGATGTTGCTGCCGCACGGCTACGAAGGGCAGGGGCCGGAGCACTCCTCCGCACGTCTGGAGCGTTATTTGCAGCTTTGCGCTGAGCAGAACATGCAGGTGTGCGTACCGTCAACGCCAGCGCAGGTCTACCATATGCTGCGCCGTCAGGCACTGCGCGGTATGCGCCGTCCGCTGGTGGTGATGTCACCAAAATCGCTGCTGCGTCATCCGCAAGCCGTGTCTACGCTTGATGAACTGGCGAATGGCACCTTTATGCCGGCGATTGGCGAAGTTGACGATCTTGATCCGCAGGGCGTGAAGCGCGTTATCCTTTGTTCTGGTAAGGTTTATTATGATCTGCTGGAACAGCGTCGTAAAAACGATCAGAAGGATGTCGCGATTGTCCGCATCGAACAGCTTTACCCGTTCCCGCACCAGTCGGTGCAGGAAGCGCTGAAACCTTATGCTCACGTTCATGATTTTGTCTGGTGCCGGGAAGAGCCGCTCAACCAGCGAGGGCGCATGGTATTGCAGCCAGCATCATTTCCGTGAAGTGATTCCGTTTGGGGCGGCTCTGCGTTACGCAGGACGCCCGGCCTCCGCCTCTCCGGCGGTGGGATATCTGTCCGTTCACCAGAAACAGCAACAAGCTCTGGTAAATGACGCGCTGAACGTCGATTAAATAAAGGATAAATAATGAGTAGCGTAGATATTCTTGTTCCCGACCTGCCTGGAGTCCGTTGCTGATGCGACTGTTGCAACTGGCACAAAAAAACCGGGCGATAGCGTCCAACGCGATGAAGTACTGGTAGAAATCGAGACTGACAAAGTGGTACTGGAAGTACCGGCGTCGGCGGACGGCATCCTGGATGCCGTACTGGAAGATGAGGGACAACGGTCACCTCGCGTCAGATCTGGGTCGCCTGCGTGAAGGCAACAGCTCTGGCAAAGAGAGCAGCGCCAAATCGGAAGCCAAAGAGTCTACCCCTGCGCAGCGCCAGCAGGCATCGCTGGAAGAGCAAACCAACGATGCGCTGAGCCCGGCTATCCGTCGCCTGCTGGCTGAACACAACCTCGAAGCCAGTGCGATCACCGGCTCTGGCGTGGGCGGTCGTATCACTCGCGAAGATGTGGAAAAACATCTGGCGAAAGCCCCGGCGAAGAAAGAAGAGAGCAAACCGGCCGCCGCTCCGGCAAGCGCGCCAGCACCACAACTGGCTGGCCGCACGGAAAAACGCGTGCCAATGACGCGCCTGCGTAAACGTGTGGCTGAGCGTCTGCTGGAAGCGAAAAACTCCACCGCGATGCTGACCACCTTTAACGAAGTCAACATGGAAGCCGATTATGGATCTGCGTAAGCAGTACGGTGACGCGTTCGAGAAACGTCACGGTATCCGTCTGGGCTTTATGTCGTTCTACGTGAAAGCGGTTGTTGAAGCGCTGAAACGCTATCCGGAAGTGAACGCATCCATTGATGGCGATGATGTTGTGTATCACAACTATTTCGACGTCAGTATGGCGGTCTCTACCCCGCGTGGCTGGTAACACCGGTGCTGCGTGATGTGGATACGCTGGGTATGGCAGACATCGAGAAGAAAATCAAAGAGCTGGCGGTGAAAGGGCGTGACGGCAAACTGACCGTTGATGACCTGACTGGCGGTAACTTCACGATCACCAACGGTGGTGTGTTTGGCTCCCTGATGTCTACACCAATTATCAACCCGCCGCAGAGCGCAATCCTCGGCATGCATGCCATCAAAAGATCGCCCGATGGCGGTGGATGGCAAGGTTGAGATCCTGCCAATGATGTACACCGGCGCTCTCTTACGATCACCGTCTGATTGATGGCCGCGAATCCGTTGGCTTCCGGTGGCGATTAAAGAGTTGCTGGAAGATCCAACGCGTCTGCTGCTGGACGTGTAGTGTCCTTTGCCCGGTGACGCGTTCACCGGGTTTATAACGAACACCTGCTTTGTAAGCCGTCATCCGGCGTGACAAATTAAATGAAGGATGGATAGAACACATGAACTTACACGAGTATCAGGCGAAACAGCTTTTTGCCCGGTCAGGTCTGCCGACTCCGGTTGGTTACGCCTGCAGTACCCCGCGTGAAGCAGAAGAAGCGGCCTCCAAAATTGGCGCTGGCCTCGTAAATGCAGTCCATGCCGGCGGCCGTGGTAAAGCGGGCGGCGTAAAAGTCGTCAACAGCAAAGAAGATATTCGCGCATTTGCGGAAAACTGGCTGGGTAAACGCCTTGTGACCTACCAAACGGACGCGAATGGCCAGCCGGTCAACCAGATTCTGGTGGAAGCGGCGACCGATATCGGCAAAGAGCTGTATCTGGGCGCGGTGGTTGACCGTAGCTCCCGCCGCGTGGTGTTCATGGCTTCCAACAGAAGGTGGCGTGGAAATCGAAAAAGTGGCGGAAGAGACCCCGCACCTGATCCACAAAACCGCGATTGATCCGCTGACCGGCCCGATGCCGTATCAGGGACGCGATCTGGCGTTTAAACTGGGTCTGGAAGGTAAACAGGTTCAGCAGTTCACCAAAATTTTCATGGGCACGGCGACCATTTTCCTTGAGCGCGATCTGGCGCTGATTGAAATCAACCCGCTGGTTATCACCAAGCAGGGCGATCTGATTTGCCTCGACGGCAAACTGGGCGCTGATGGCAACGCACTGTTCCGCCAGCCGGAACTGCGCGAAATGCGTGACCAGTCGCAGGAAGACCCGCGTGAAGCGCAGGCGGCACACTGGGAACTGAACTACGTAGCGCTGGATGGCAACATCGGCTGCATGGTTAACGGCGCGGGCACGGCTATGGGCACCATGGATATCGTTAAACTGCACGGCGGCGAACCGGCGAACTTCCTCGACGTAGGTGGCGGTGCGACCAAAGAGCGCGTTACCGAGGCGTTTAAAATCATCCTGTCCGATGAGAACGTGAAAGCGGTGCTGGTGAATATTTTCGGCGGCATCGTGCGTTGCGACCTGATTGCTGACGGCATTATCGGTGCGGTTGGAAGAGGTTGGCGTAAACGTACCGGTCGTTGTGCGTCTGGAAGGCAACAACGCTGAGCTGGGCGCAAAACGTCTGGCGGATAGCGGCCTGAATATTATCGCAGCGAAAAGTCTGACGGATGCAGCACAGCAGGTTGTTGCCGCAGTGGAGGGAAATAATGTCTGTTTTGATTGATAAGAACACCAAAGTTATCTGCCGAGGGCTTCACCGGCAGCCGGGGGGACTTTCCACTCCGAGCAGGCCATTGCCTATGGTACGCAGATGGTTGGCGGTGTAACGCCGGGTAAAGGCGGCACCACGCACCTGGGTTTGCCGGTATTTAATACCGTGCGCGAAGCCGTTGAAGCCACGGGCGCAACCGCGAGCGTGATTTACGTTCCGGCGCCGTTCTGTAAAGACTCGATCCTCGAAGCTATCGATGCGGGCATCAAACTGATCATTACCATTACTGAAGGTATCCCGACGCTGGATATGCTGACGGTAAAAGTGAAACTGGATGAAGCCGGCGTACGTATGATTGGCCCGAACTGCCCGGGTGTGATCACGCCGGGCGAGTGCAAAATCGGCATTATGCCGGGCCACATTCACCAGCCGGAAAGTGGGCATTGTTTCCCGCTCCGGTACGCTGACCTATGAAGCGGTAAAACAGACCACAGATTACGGTTTCGGCCAGTCCACCTGTGTCGGTATCGGTGGCGACCCTATCCCGGGCTCCAACTTTATCGATATCCTGAAACTGTTCCAGAACGATCCGCAGACGGAAGCCATCGTGATGATCGGTGAAATCGGCGGCAGCGCGGAAGAAGAAGCGGCGGCGTATATCAAAGATCACGTGACCAAACCGGTTGTTGGCTACATCGCTGGCGTCACCGCGCCGAAAGGCAAACGTATGGGCCACGCAGGGCAATTATCGCGGGTGGTAAAGGCACGGCAGATGAGAAATTTGCCGCTGGAAGCCGCAGGCGTGAAAACCGTTCGCAACCGGCTGACATCGGCGAAGCGCTGAAATCTGTTAAGTAAAATCTATAGCTCCCCTCAGGGAGCAGAAAATCCATTCGACATGGTTGGCCGCTCCCGTAGCGGCCTTTTTGACGGCATGCGAGCTTCTTCAAATAATCACCTCGCGGTGTTAAGTATGTTAATTGAGTGGGTAAAATAATTGTGAAATAAGCGAGGCGGTAAATAAGATTAATTTTCGTCAGACGATGAATTAAGGCCTGAAACGTCTTCGTTCTCTTTTGCCGACCAACGTTAAATTACCTCGCCAATATTTATCTTTATTCGTCAATTGATAACTATTAATGACGCTAAAATGAACATGTCGTTAACATGGTTTTTACCGTGCAGACACGATATATACAAAATTAACAATGAAGAATAATATTGATTTAAATCAATATTTAAAAGCTTGGAAAAAGCATCAAAAATCGTTAAATTGTCGCCGATCAAATTGGCTGAAAACTGGTAAATTCGCTATAAATTGATCACTGTCGAAAAACGTAAAACAAAGGCAATAAAAACCTTTTTTATTGTAAGGGTTTTGCGGAGTAATATATTCGAGAGATCAATTAGATTTTTTCTTAACTGGTTGTAACTTGTTTCATTCATCGTCCACGCTTTTCAGGATGGTGATTAAAAGGGTGCAACAAATTTGTATTGGGGCATGCGTGTGGACCTCACCTTTGGGGTTTACTCTCGGAGTCTTCATGCGATGAGCAAGGAGTCATGATGTTAGATATAGTCGAACTGTCGCGCTTACAGTTTGCCTTGACCGCGATGTACCACTTCCTGTTTGTGCCACTGACGCTCGGTATGGCGTTCCTGCTGGCCATTATGGGAAACGGTCTACGTCCTTTCCGGCAAACAGATTTATAAAGATATGACCAAGTTCTGGGGGCAAGTTGTTTGGTATCAACTTTGCACTGGGCGTGGCAACCAGTCTGACTATGGAGTTCCCAGTTCGGGACTAACTGGTCTTACTATTCTCACTATGTTGGGGATATCTTCGGTGCGCCGCTGGCCATTGAAGGTCTGATGGCCTTCTTCCTCGAATCCACATTTGTAGGTCTGTTCTTCTTCGGTTGGGATCGTCTGGGCAAAGTGCAGCATATGGCAGTAACTTTGGCTGGTCGCACTGGGCTCCAACTTGTCCGCGCTGTGGATCACGGTCGCCAACGGCTGGATGCAGAACCCTATCGCCTCTGATTTCAACTTTGGAAACCATGCGTATGGAAATGGTGAGCTTTGCCGAACTGGTGCTTAACCCGGTTGCGCAGGTGAAATTTGTTCACACTGTGGCTTCGGGCTATACCTGCGGCGCCATCTTTATTCTGGGTATCAGCTCCTACTACCTGCTGCGTGGTCGCGACATCGCATTTGCTAAACGCTCCTTTGCTATCGCAGCCAGCTTCGGTATGGCGGCGGTGCTGTCCGTTATCGTACTGGGTGACGAATCCGGTTATGAAATGGGCGACGTGCAGAAAACCAAACTGGCCGCTATCGAAGCTGAATGGGAAACCCAGCCAGCGCCGGCAGCCTTACGCTGTTTGGTATTCCTGACCGAGGGATAAGCAAGAAAACAAATTCGCTATCCAGATCCCTTACGCGCTGGGCATTATTGCCACCCGTTCGGTAGATACCCCGGTTATTGGTCTGAAAGACCTGATGGTGCAGCATGAAGAACGCATCCGTAACGGTATGAAAGCGTACCAGTTGCTGGAGCAACTGCGTGCCGGTTCAACCGATCAGGCTGTTCGCGACCAGTTCAATAACGTGAAGAAAGACCTCGGTTATGGTCTGCTGCTGAAACGCTATACCCCGAACGTGACTGACGCGACGGATGCGCAGATCCAGCAGGCAACCAAGGATTCTATCCCGCGTGTTGCGCCGCTCTATTTCGCTTTCCGCCTGATGGTGGCGTGTGGCGTGCTGATGCTGCTGATTATCGGTATCTCGTTCTGGACCGTGATTCGTAACCGCATCGGTGAGAAAAAATGGCTCCTGCGCGCCGCGCTGTACGGTATTCCGTTGCCGTGGATCGCCATTGAAGCAGGCTGGTTTGTGGCCGAGTATGGTCGTCAGCCATGGGCGATTGGTGAGGTTCTGCCGACCGCTGTCGCTAACTCGTCGTTAACCGTTGGCGATCTGCTGTTCTCAATGATTCTGATTTGCGGCCTCTATACGCTGTTTATGGTGGCGGAAGTGTTCCTGATGTTCAAATTTGCTCGCCTTGGGCCGAGCAGCCTGAAAACAGGTCGCTATCACTACGAGCAGTCCACCGTGGCTTCTCAGCCGGCACGCTAAGACAGGAGTCGTCAAATGATTGATTATGAAGTATTGCGTTTTATCTGGTGGCTGCTGGTTGGCATTCTGCTGATTGGCTTTGCGGTCACCGATGGCTTCGACATGGGCGTGGGTATGTTGACCCGCTTCCCCGGGTCGTGGCGACACCGAACGCCGTGTGATGATTAACTCCATCGCACCGCACTGGGACGGCAACCGGTGTATGGCTGATCACCGCAGGTGGCGCGCTGTTTGCCGCCCGGCCGATGGTTTACGCTGCGGCCTTCTCCGGTTTCTATGTGGCGATGATCCTCGTGCTGGCATCTTTGTTCTTCCGTCCGGTCGGTTTTGATTACCGTTCGAAGATTGAAGACAATCGCTGGCGCGGCATGTGGGACTGGGGCATTTTCATTGGTAGCTTCGTGCCGCCACTGGTGATTGGTGTGGCGTTTGGCAACCTGCTGCAGGGCGTGCCGTTCCACCTCGATAACGATATGCGTCTCTTCTATACCGGTAACTTCTTCCAGTTGCTGAACCCGTTTGGCCTGCTGGCTGGCGTGGTCAGCGTGGCGATGATTCTGACGCAGGGGGCAACCTATCTGCAAATGCGTACCGTGGGTGAGCTGCATCTGCGTGTCCGCGCAACGTCGCAGATTACCGCACTGGTTACGCTGGTTTGCTTCGCACTGGCTGGGGTTTGGGTGATTTACGGCATTGACGGTTATGTGGTGACGTCTGTTATCGATCACCATGCCGCCTCTAACCCGCTGAAAAAAGAAGTGGCGTTGCAGGCTGGCGCCCGGCTGACCAACTTTAAAGATGCACCTGTGCTGTGGCTGGTACCGGCTCTGGGTGTCGTGCTGCCACTGTTGACGGTGCTGACTGCGCGTCTGGATAAAGCCGCATGGGCATTTGTGTTCTCTTCACTGACGCTGGCATGCATCATCCTGACTGCGGGCATTGCGATGTTCCCATTCATCATGCCGTCCAGCACGATGCTGAAAGCGAGCCTGACCATGTGGGATGCGACATCCACGCAGATGACGCTGAACCTGATGACCTATGTGGCGCTGGTGTTCGTGCCGATCGTTCTGCTCTACACCATTTGGTGTTACTGGAAAATGTTCGGTCGTATCACCAAAGAACACATTGAAAGCAACACCCACTCTATGTACTAAGTAAGGAGCAGAATATGTGGTATTTCGCATGGATTTTAGGAACGCTTCTTGCCTGTGCTTTTGAGATTACCGCGCTGGCGCTAGAACACGTTGAAGCGACCAAAGCCGGGAAAGAAGAACACTGATGGATAAAATTATCGCAAAACTGTATGCGGTAATGGATAAGGGCCCGCTTCGGGCCCTTTCCAGTGATGGCATTACTGTTGGCGGGCTGCATTTTTGGGATCCTTCGCGATTCGCGGCCAAAACCAGCGAACTGGAAATCTGGCACGGGCTGCTGTTGATGTGGGCAGTGTGCGCCGGGGTGATCCACGGTGTGGGCTTTCGTCCACGCGCGATTCACTGGCAGGGGATTTTCTGCCCGCTGATTGCCGATCTGGTGTTGCTGGCTGGTTTAATTTTTTTCTTCTTTTGAATAAGAAATATCCGCTATCCTCATGGGCTTGCAAAAGCCCATAAATTTTTACTCTCCGTTTACTTGAACCCATTCCAAAGCACCTTCCCCGCGCGTATAGTAGCGAAGTTTAAAAGCTCTAACTTTTTTGCATTACCGGGATGTAAAGTGAATACAACGCTGTTTCGATGGCCGGTTCGGGTCTATTACGAAGACACCGACGCCGGTGGCATGGTTTACCACGCCAGCTACGTTGCTTTTTATGAAAGAGCCCGCACTGAGATGCTGCGCCACCATCACTTTAGCCAACAGGCTCTGCTGGCTGAGCGCGTCGCCTTCGTGGTACGCAAAATGACGCTGGAGTATTTTGCACCCGCCAGACTCGACGACATGCTCGAAGTCCAAACGGAAGTTACATCAATGCGCGGCACCTCAATGGTTTTCGTGCAGCGGATCGTCAACGCAGAGAACAAAGTGCTGAACGAAGCTGAAGTGCTGATTGTCTGTGTTGATCCACTCTTAATGAAGCCTCGTGCGCTTCCCAAGTCTATTGTCGCGGAGTTTAAGCAGTGACTGACATGAACATCCTTGATTTGTTCCTGAAGGCTAGCCTTCTGGTCAAACTTATCATGTTGATTTTGATTGGTTTTTCAATCGCATCCGGGCTATCATCATCCAGAGAACGCGCATCCTCAACGCCGCAGGGCGCGAAGCCGAAGACAAGTTCTGGTCCGGTATTGAACTGTCTCGTCTTTATCAGGAAAGCCGGGGGCCGTCGGGATAATCTGAGCGGTTCGGAACAAATCTTCTATAGCGGGTTCAAAGAGTTTGCTCGTTTGCACCGCGCTAACAGTCATGCGCCGGAGGCCATTGTCGAAGGCGCCTCGCGTGCGATGCGCATCTCAATGAACCGCGAGCTGGAAAATCTGGAAAACCACATTCCTTTCCTTGGCACCGTCGGTTCTATCAGTCCTTATATTGGTCTGTTCGGTACCGTGTGGGATCATGCATGCCTTTATCGCGCTGGGTGCGGTGAAACAGGCAACGTTGCAGATGGTTGCGCCGGGTATTGCCGAAGCATTGATCGCAACGGCTATCGGTCTGTTTGCGGCCATTCCGGCGGTTATGGCGTACAACCGCCTGAACCAGCGCGTGAACAAGCTGGAACTGAATTACGACAACTTTATGGAAGAGTTCACGGCTATTCTGCATCGCCGGGGCATTTGCCAGCAGCGACAGCAACAAGGAGTAAGCCATGGCCAGATCGCGTGGACGGGGCAGTCGTGGCCTCAAGTCCGAAATCAACATTGTACCGTTGCTGGACGTGTTGCTGGTGCTGCTGCTGATCTTTATGGCGACGGCACCGATTATCACGCAAAGCGTTGAGGTCGATCTGCCGGATGCGACGCAGTCGCAGACTGTCAGCACCAACGATGATCCTCCGGTCATTATTGAGGTTTCCGGTGTCGGGCAATACAGCGTGGTGGTGGAGAAAGATCGTATGGATCAGCTACCGCCAGAGCAGGTGATTGCAGAGGCGCAGCGTCGCCTGCAATCCAATCCGAAAACCGTGTTCTTGATCGGCGGCGCCAAAGACGTGCCGTACGATGAAATCATTAAAGCGCTGAACCTGTTACATAGCGCGGGTGTGAAATCGGTCGGCTTGATGACGCAGCCTATCTGATCACCGGCATAACAGGCGGACAGTTTTGGGAACCGAGAGTGTCAAAGGCAACCGTACAAAACGACAAGCAAGCGAGCGATAAGGCTGCGGATGCGAAAGGAAAGCGGACGCAGGCCAAAGCGGCGAAGCCGAAAAGCCGCGCTGATGCACAGAAAAGCGATCGACGGCTGCCGCCGCCGATGCAGAAAAGCGGAGCGGAAGCCGCGAAAAGCCGATGCGAAGAAAAGCAGAGGCGAGGCGAAGAAAGCCTCAGGCTGACGCCGAGAAGAGCGCATGAAGCTAAACAGGCCGGCAAAAAAGCAGCAGCAGAAAAGCCGCCGAGGAATGCCGCTGAGCGAAGCTGAAAAGCCGCCATTGCGCACGAAAAGCCGCTGATAAAAAGCAGCAGCAGATAAGCTGCCAAGAAAGCCGCCGCAGAAAGCGGCCGAAGGCGCTGACGATCCGTTTGGCGATTTAAGTTCCGGTAAGAATGCTTCCGGCGCGGATATCAACTATGCAGGGCAGATTAAATCGGCGATAGAAAGCCGCTTCTATGACGCTTCCTCCTATGCGGGGAAAACCTGTACATTACGCGTCAAGCTGGCGCCTGATGGCATGCTGTTAGATATTCAGTCGGAAGGTGGCGATCCGGCACTTTGCCGGGCTGCGCTTGCTGCAAAACAGGCAAAATGCAGAAGCCGCCAGCGGCAGTATGAAGTGTTCGCGCCGCTGGACTTCAAACCTTTACACTTTCCTCGCAGCCTGCGAGGGAAATCGTGCGAAGGGTGTCCTGACGCGGGTAGTTTTGTCTTATTGAGTTTGTTAAAATTCTGCTAAATTATCGCGGGTTTTCCGCCCGGATAAGGAGATATGATGAAGCAGGCATTACGTGTTGCATTTGGTTTTCTGATGCTGTGGGCAGCGGTGCTGCATGCAGAAGTACGTATCGAGATCACCCAGCGGTGGACTCGGCACGCCCGATTGGCGTTGCATTCCAGTGGGCTGGCTCCTCGCGCTGCGCCTGAAGATGCAGGCGGTATTGTTGCTGCAGATCTGCGCAACAGCGGCAAATTCAATCCACTCGATCGTTCCCGTCTGCCGCAGCAGCCGGGCAGCGCTCAGGAAGTTCAGCCTGCCGCATGGTCGGCGCTGGGCATCGATGCAGTGATCGTTGGTCAGTAACCCCCGAATCCTGACGGCAGCTACAACGTTGCTTATCAGCTGGTTGATACCGGTGGCGCACCGGGTACTGTGCTGGCGCAGAACTCCTTTAAAGTGAACAAACAGTGGTTGCGTTACGCGGCCCATGCCGCCAGTGATGAAGTGTTCGAAAAACTGACCGGCATTAAAGGCGCGTTCCGTACCCGTATCGCTTACGTGGTGCAAACTGCAAACAGCCAGTTCCCGTATGAGCTGCGCGTTTCCGACTACGATGGTTACAATCAGTTCACGGTGCACAAGTCACCGCAGCCGCTGATGTCTCCTGCATGGTCTCCGGACGGCTCTAAACTGGCTTACGTTACCTTCGAAAGCGGTCGTTCCGCGCTGGTTATCCAGACTCTGGCGAATGCCAGCATCCGTCAGGTTGCTTCATTCCCGCGTCATAACGGTGCGCCTGCATTCTCTCCGGACGGTTCTAAGCTGGCGTTTGCGCTCTCTAAAAGCGGTAGCCTGAATATCTATGTGATGGACATCGGTTCTGGCCAGATTCGCCGTAACGGATGGCCGCAGCAACAACACGAACCAACTGGTTCCCGGATAGCCAGAACCCGGCCTTTACGTCTGACCGAGGCCGGTCGTCCGCAGGTGTATAAAGTGAGTGTTAACGGTGGTGGCGCGCAGCGTATTTCCGGCAGGGTTCTCAGAACCCGAGTTCTGACGTTAGCAGCGACGGTAAATTTATGGTGATGGTGAGCTCCGAAGGTGGTCAGCAACACATCGCTAAGCAAGATCTGGTAACGGGTGGCGTACAAGTTCTGTCGTCAACGTTCTCGGACGAAACGCCAAGTCTGGCACCAAACGGCACAATGGTAATCTACAGCTCTTCTCAGGGGATGGGATCCGTGCTGAATCTGGTTTCTACAGATGGGCGTTTCAAAGCGCGTCTTCCGGCAACTGATGGACAGGTAAAATTCCCTGCACCGGTCGCCGTATCTGTGATAATAAATAGTTGATTATAAAAAGGAATCAAGGAAATGCAACTGAACAAAGTGCTGAAAGGCCTGATGCTGGCTCTGCCTGTTATGGCAATCGCTGCATGTTCTTCTCACAAGAATGCAAGCGACCAGAGCGGCGAAGGCATGATGGGTGCTGGCACTGGCATGAACGGTAACGGCAACATGTCCTCCGAAGAACAAGCTCGTCTGCAGATGCAACAGCTGCAGCAGAACAACATTGTTTACTTCGATCTGGACAAGTATGACATCCGTTCTGACTTCGCTGCGATGCTGGACGCACACGCAAACTTCCTGCGTAGCAACCCGTCCTACAAAGTTACCGTAGAAGGTCATGCTGACGAACGTGGTACTCCGGAATACAACATCTCCACTGGGCGAACGTCGTGCTAACGCCGTTAAAATGTACCTGCAGGGTAAAGGCGTTTCCGCTGACCAGATCTCCATCGTTTCTTACGGTAAAGAAAAACCTGCAGTACTGGGTCACGACGAAGCGGCTTACGCTAAAAACCGTCGCGCCGTACTGGTTTACTAAGAGAATTGCATGAGCAGTAACTTCCAGACATCATCTGTTGAGTCTGTCGTTACTGGTTGGCATAGCGGCCCCCCTGGGCCGCTAATGCTCAGGCGCCAATCAGTAGTGTCGGCTCAGGCTCGGTCGAAGACCGTGTCACTCAACTCGAGCGTATTTCCAATGCTCACAGTCAGCTTTAACCCAACTTCAGCAACAACTCTCTGATAATCAGGCCGATATTGATACGCTTCGTGGGCAAATCCGGAAAGCCAGTATCAGCTGAATCAGGTTGTTGAGCAGCAGAAGCAAATCCTGTTGCAAATGAACAATCTTGGTAGCGGTGCTGCTGCGGGTCAGACGCAGCAAGCTTCTGGCGATCAGGGTGGTTCCGCTCAGGCTCCAGCGGCGGATAGCGGCGCAGCAAATACGGGGGCGGCCAGTTCTGGCGCACCGGTACAGAGCGGCGACGCCAATACCGATTACAATGCTGCGATTGCGTTGGTGCAGGATAAATCCCGCCGGACGATGCCCTCGCTGCTTTCCAGAATTTCGTCAAAAATACCCGGATTCAACCTATATCCCGAATGCCAACTATTGGCTCGGTCAGTTGAATTACAACAAGGGTAAAAAAGACGACGCTGCTTACTACTTCGCCTCTGTGGTGAAGAACTACCCTAAGTCGCCGAAAGCGCCCGATGCGATGTTTAAAGTCGGCGTGATTATGCAGGACAAAGGGGACAGCGCAAAAGCGAAAGCGGTTTACCAGCAGGTGGTCAGTAAATACCCTCGGGTACTGATGGCGCCAAACAAGCGCAAAAACGCCTTGGTTCGATGTAATGCATAGCGCATGACCAGAAATCGTGTTTTTCTGGTCTTGTCGCCTGAATCATAAGCAGTTAAGTGATTTACATCGAAATTGTTGTTGCGCTGAATTCTTAAATCAGTAATATATGCCGCCGTTGCCACGGGATATCACATAAACCGGAAGCAATGCAAAAGTTGGGTCGTTAGCTCCAGTTGGTAGAGCAGTTGACTTTTAATCAATTGGTCGCAGGTTCGAATCCTGCACGACCCACCAACTTTTGAACAGTAGTGGTAATGCAGAAGGTAAAGGACACGTTGCGTAGCGACGCCCCCGAAAGACGAAAGCTGAATCATCCTTAAGACCCACCACTTAAAGTAGTATCCAGCGTAGTATCGGGTGATTAGCTCAGCTGGGAGAGCACCTCCCTTACAAGGAGGGGGTCGGCGGTTCGATCCCGTCATCACCCACCACTCGGGTCGTTAGCTCCAGTTGGTAGAGCAGTTGACTTTTAATCAATTGGTCGCAGGTTCGAATCCTGCACGACCCACCAATTTAACGTCCTGTGATGACGTTAAACGTGAAGGATAGCGTTGTTTCAGCCATAAGTTTATAGGCACTCATCCTGCACGACCCACCACGTAATGTGGGCCAAAGTAAAATTATCTTCGAAGTCACTACCCGTATGGGTCGTTAGCTCAGTTGGTAGAGCAGTTGACTTTTAATCAATTGGTCGCAGGTTCGAATCCTGCACGACCCACCAATTTTAAAGATCGGTGAAAGGGTAGAACGTGAAGGATAACGTTGCGTGAGCAACGGCCCGTAGGGCGAGGCGAAGCCGAGTCATCCTGCACGACCCACCACTTTGACTGGTAATGGTTAACTTCGAAGAACAATCCCGTAAGGGTCGTTAGCTCAGTTGGTAGAGCAGTTGACTTTTAATCAATTGGTCGCAGGTTCGAATCCTGCACGACCCACCAATGTAAAAAAAGCGCCCTAAAGGCGCTTTTTTGCTCTATTTTCCGCAAAAACCGTTATCCGGATAATGTGCAACCCCTCCACCGGGGAATGCTTGCTGCGCTTAGCATTTCTACAGGCTACGGGCGCATCTTGCCCGATGATAACTGCATACTGTTGAAAATTCCCACGACATTTTTTGCGTAATCGGCTATCTTGTTTAGTATACAAAACACGCGTGGCGCGATGACGCCATTATGAACCGTTGTTCTGGTTATTTAGTTAAGCAAGCAAAACGAGTAAGCATGATGAGCGTAATGTTCGATCCCGAAGCTGCAATCTATCCTTTCCTCCCAAACCCGCGCCGTTGCGTCAGGGATGAAAAAGCGTTTTACCGCGAAAAAATCAAACGTCTGCTGGAAAGAGCGTAACGCGGTGATGGTGGCTCACTACTATACCGATCCGGAAATCCAGCAACTGGCGGAAGAGACCGGCGGCTGTATTTCAGACTCTCTGGAAATGGCGCGCTTTGGTGCTAAACATCCGGCTTCAACGCGCTGTTAGTGGCAGGCGTGCGTTTTATGGGCGAAACCGCCAAAATTCTCAGTCCGGAAAAACCATCCTGATGCCGACGCTCAATGCTGAGTGTTCGCTGGATCTGGGGTGTCCGATTGATGAATTTACCGCCTTTTGCGATGCGCATCCCGATCGCACGGTGGTGGTCTATGCCAACACCTCGGCGGCGGTAAAAGCCCGCGCCGACTGGGTGGTTACCTCCAGCATTGCGGTTGAGCTGATTGAGCACCTCGACAGTCTCGGCGAAAAGATTATCTGGGCGCCGGATCGTCATCTGGGAAGCTACGTGCAGAAACAAACGGGCGCAGATGTGCTGTGTTGGCAGGGTGCTTGTATTGTGCATGACGAGTTCAAAACCCGGTGCACTGATGCGGATGAAAGCGTTGTACCCGGATGCTGCTATTCTTGTGCACCCGGAATCCCCCGCAATCGGTAGTTAACTTTGGCTGATGCGGTAGGATCGACCAGCCAGTTGATTAATGCTGCTAAAACGCTGCCGCACCAGCAACTGATCGTCGCCACCGACCGCGGGATTTTTTACAAAATGCAGCAGGCCGTGCCGGAGAAAGAGTTACTCGAAGCGCCAACGGCCGGTGAGGGGGCGACCTGCCGGAGCTGCGCGCACTGCCCGTGGATGGCGATGAACGGCCTGAAAGCGATTGCGGAAGGGCTGGAAAACGGCGGTGCAGCGCACGAGATCCACGTTGATGCCGCCTTGCGGGAAGGCGCACTGCTGCCACTTAACCGCATGCTTGATTTTGCAGCTACACTACGTTCTTAAAATGAATGATGGTCACGCGTAGTATTACGCTCTGGGAAAGAATGGATTTTTTTAGTACACAGAATATCCTGGTGCATATTCCGATTGGCGCCGGTGGGTACGATCTCTCATGGATTGAAGCGACAGGGACGCTGGCGGGCTTGCTGTGCATCTGGCTGGCAAGCCCTGGAGAAAATCAGTAATTACGCCTTCGGGCTTATCAACGTAACGTTGTTCGCCATCATCTTCTTCCAGATCCAACTCTATGCCAGCCTGCTGCTGCAGCTCTTTTCTTTGCTGCAAACATCTACGGCTGGTACGCGCCCGGGTCACGGCAAACATCGCAAAACGAAGCGGCGCTGCAAATCCGCTGGCTGCCCTTATCAAAAGCATTAACCCGGCTGGCGATCTGCGTACTGGCCATTGGGTTAATGACCTTTTATCGATCCCGTATTTGCTGTGCTGACAAAGATAGCGGTGGCTGCGATGCAAACCGTGGGGATTAACGTCGCAATGCCAACGCTACAACCGGATGCGTTCCCGTTCTGGGACTCCTGCATGATGGTGCTTTCCATTGTGGCGATGATCCTGATGACCCGTAAATACGTCGAAAACTGGCTGCTATGGGTCATTATCAACGTGATTAGCGTGGTGATTTTCGCGCTGCAAGGCGTATGGGCCATGTCAGCTGGAGTATATGCTGCTGACCTTTATCGCGCTTAATGGCAGCCGGATGTGGATTAACAGCGCGCGTGAGCGGGTCTCACGCGTTTTCTCACTAATGGTGGTGTGAAGGGTGTGGGTCAGACTGCGTCTCGCCCAGATGGCAGTCTGGCCCGTTACAGGGCTGGTACTCCATCTGTATCGTCACATGCTCAATAGCATAATGATGCATCAGGAAATGCTGGATATCGCCGAGCAGTTTGTCATGATCGCGCGGCGGTATAACCTGCACATGCAGGGTCATCAGCGGTTTTTTCTCCGACCAGCCAGACATGAACATGATGAACATCGCGCACTTCCGGAATAGCCCGGTGCAGGTGGCGTTTGAGCGCGCCAATGTCCAGCAGGCGAGGCGCGCCTTCCAGCAACTCATTGACACTCTCTTTCAGCAGCCGCCATGCGCTGCGCAGCACCAGTAATGAAACCAGCACTGACAAGATCGGATCGATCGGCGTCCAGTTGGTGAACAGAATAATCAACGCGGCGATGATTGCGCCAACGGAGCCCAGCAAATCGCCCAGTACGTGCAGCGCGGCGGCGCGAACATTGAGGTTCTTCTCCTCGCTTCCACGATGCAGTAACCAGAACGCCAGCATTTGCCAGCAGCCCGGCAATGGCGATCACCATCATGGTTGCCCCTGCAACAGGCTGCGGATGTGAAAAACGCTGAAACGCTTCCCAGACAATCAGGACGGTGATGAGCACCAGCGCAAAGCGCGTTGACGAAAGCGGCCAGCGTGGTAAGGCGTAGCCAACCAAAGGTACGTTTTGTGCTGGGTGGCTGGCGGGCGAAATGCACAGCCAGCAGAGCAAAAAGCAGGGCCGCAGCGTCGGTCAGCATATGGCCCGCATCGGCGAGCAGCGCCGGGGGAGCCTGAAAAAAGACCGCCTGCAACCTCAATCAGCATAAAAACAGCGGTTACGCCAAAGGCCAGCGATAAGCGGCGGACATTAGCATCCGCCGGAGCGTGCGAGTGTGAATGCGCCATGGTTGTGATCCGTCTCCTTGTTATTCTTAGCGACTTACATCATTGCAGATTTTTGCGCGGTGGCGATAAAAGGAGAGCCGAAGCTCTCCTTTTTTACCCCTTCACGCGTTACTGCGTGGTGCCGTCCGTTTTGGTATTGACGTCATTATTGGTGCCGTTACCGGTTTCAACTTTTGTTGATGTCCGGACAGCGACCATCTTTACACATAGAGTTTTTATGCACCTCGTCTTTGCTCATATGTTGAGTCGACGAGGTGCTGCCGTTGGGATGCAGCATCGTGCCGCTGTTGCTATCGCCGGTATTAATTTTGCTGCTATCGGATTCCTTCGGTACAAGGTTCTGGTGCGCATCCGGTGCTGGCTGACCTGACGCGGCTGCGGCATTCGCCTGCCCGTTACTGCTGTCTGTGGTTCCTGAAGTCGTATCCGCAGCCCGGGGCGGCGCCATGACAGGGCCAATGTCGTGGTGAGGAAAAGCGTCGCTAATTTATTCATTTTCATCATGATGCTCCTGTTCTGGTCGTTTTTACCATGCCGTAAGGCGGTAAAAGCAGCGCGAACGAGTTATCACGCTCAGTGGTCGAACATGCCAATGCTTACCGTTACGGCAGCATGGAATAGCGATAAAATGCAAAAATAAAGTGTTTACCGTTAAAAGTGTAGCGCCGATGTAGAGACTCGCTACTTTCTGACGTCTTTTGCGCGATTCCGGGGAATTATCCGTCCGAAGTGTAAAATCACGTTTACACTTCATGGCTGACGAGATAGATTGGAAAGATTGCATTCATTACAAAAGTATGGCGACACTGGAAAGATCATGAATTATCAGAACGACGATTTACGCATCAAAGAGATCAATGAGTTATTACCCCTGTAGCACTCCTTGAAAAATTCCCCGCCACTGAAAAGGCTGCAAACACGGTTTCGCATGCCCGCAAAGCGATTCACAAGATCCTGCGGGGTAATGATGACCGTCTGCTGGTGGTGATTGGCCCGTGTTCGATTCATGATCCTGTCGCTGCGAAGGAGTACGCCTCACGTTTGCTGGCGCTGCGTGAAGAACTGAAGGGCGAACTGGAAGTGGTCATGCGTGTTTATTTTGAAAAACCACGCACCACCGTCGGCTGGAAAGGGCTGATTAACGATCCGCATATGGATAACAGTTTCCAGATCAACGACGGCCTGCGAATTGCCCGTAAGTTACTGTTGGAAATCAACGATGCTGGTTTGCCAGCGGCAGGGGAGTTTCTGGATATGATCACGCCGCAATACATGGCGGATCTGATGAGCTGGGGGCGATTGGCGCACGTACGACGGAATCGCAGGTGCACCGTGAACTGGCCTCAGGTCTCTTGCCCGGTAGGCTTTAAAAACGGCACCGACGGCACCATCAAAGTGGCGATCGACGCGATCAATGCCGCCAGCGCGCCGCACTGCTTCTTGTCTGTGACCAAATGGGGTCACTCCGCCATTGTGAATACGGCCGGTAACAACGACTGCCACATTATTCTGCGCGGCGGAAAGAGCCAAACATGTTGCTGAGGTGAAAACAGGTCTTGGTAAGGCGGGTCTGGAACCGCAGGTGATGATTGACTTCATGCCAATTCCAGCAAACAGTTTAAAAGCAGATGGACGTAGGCACTGACGTTTGTCAGCAAATCGCCGGTGGGGAAAAATCCATCATTGGTGTGATGATTTGAAAGTCACACTGGTGGAAGGCAATCAGAGTCTGGAGAGCGGCGAACCGCTGGTGTACGGTAAAAGCATTACCGATGCGTGTATTGGCTGGGAAGATACCGATGCGCTTCTGCGCCAGTTAGCGGATGCCGTGAAAGCGCGCCGTCGCTAATCATTGAGCCAATAAAAAAAGCGTGGATCTCTCCACGCTTTTTTTTATAGCTGAAAAACTTACTTCGCTTTACCCTGATTGGCCACAGCGGCAGCTTTCGCGGCGATCTCATCCGCGTTGCCCAGATAGTAGTGTTTCAGCGGTTTGAAGTTTTCATCGAACTCATACACCAGCGGTACGCCGGTCGGGATGTTCAGTTCGAGGATCTCTTCTTCGCTCATGTTGTCCGAGGTATTTCACCAGCGCGCGCAGGGAGTTGCCGTGAGCGGCGATGATCACGCTCACCGCTTTTCAGACGCGGCAGGATGGTTTCGTTCCAGTACGGGATCACGCGATCGATGGTCAGCGCGGCTTTCGGTCTGCGGCAGTTCTGCATCGGTCAGTTTCGCATAACGCGGATCGTGGCCCGGGAAACGCTCATCATCTTTGGTCAGTGCAGGCGGGGTAACGGCAAAACCGCGACGCCACTGTTTGACCTGATCGTCACCGTATTTTCAGCGGTTTCTGCTTTGTTCAGACCTTGCAGCGCACCGTAGTGACGTTCGTTCAGTTTCCAGCTTTTCTCTACCGGCAACCATGCCTGATCCAGTTCGTCCAGAACGTTCCAGAGCGTATGGATGGCACGTTTCAGCACAGAGGTATAAGCAAAATCGAAGGTGTAGCCTTCTTCTTTCCAGCAGCTTGCCTGCTGCTTTCGCTTCGCCAACACCTTTCTCTGACAGATCGACATCGTACCAACCGGTGAAGCGGTTTTCGTTGTTCCACTGGCTTTCGCCGTGACGAACCAGAACCAGCTTAGTAACAGCCATACACTTACTCCTGTGAGCCTGATTGAATGATAACAATTCTCATTATATTGCCGGGGCGAGACCCACGGCAACGATTACCCCATAACCATAGCGAAAATAGCCGCTCAGTGTAAGGTGCTTGTGAATCAGGGGTTGCGATTTTGTCGATAACTGGCGTTTATTTCAGCAATATGATGAAAAAAGCCCTCCATCGGGAGGGCAGGATCAATGCGGAATAAAGTGATATTCCGTCAGGCTGGCGTAGACATCGCCGGGGAGTAAAACACAGTCCGGTTGCGGGAAATCCGGGCGGTTAGGGCTGTCGGGTAAAATTCGCTTTCCAGCGCCAGACCTTGCCGGTGGCCGTGTAGGGTTTTACCGCCGCGCGGGGTGCCGTCGAGATAGTTGCCGGAATAGAACTGCAGCGCAGGTGCGCTGGTATAAACCGCCATTTCCAACTGCTTGTCTGCTGACCAGACATGGGCCGCCGGTTGACTGACATCGCCCCGAGCCTGTAATAAGAATGCGTGATCGTAGCCTTTGACCGCACGCTGATCGTCATCGGTCAGAAAATCGTGCGCCACGGTTTTCGGTTCCCGGAAGTCAAAACTGGTTTGCGCCACGTTTTTTCAGACCCTCGCTCGGCAACCCCATGCTGTCTACCGGCAGATAGGCATCTGCCAGAATCTGCAGGGTATGATTGCGCACGTCTGACTGTTCGCCATCAAGGTTAAAGTAAGCGTGATTGGTGAGGTTTACCGGGCAGGGTTGATCGGTCGTCGCGCGGTATTCGATAGCCAGACGGTGATCGTCACCGAGACGGAAATGCGCTCTGGCATGAACATTACCGGGAACCCTTGATCGCCATCCGGTGAGTTCAGCACGAACACCACTTCGTTATCATTCTGACGCTCAATGCGCCAGCGGCGCTTATCAAAACCTTCCGGGCCGCCGTGTGATTTTCGCTTGGCGCCAGCGCGTAAGTTCGTCCACCCAGTTCAAAGCGGCTTTTCGCAATGCGGTTAGCGTAACGCCCCACGGATGCGCCGAGAAACGCCGCCTGCTGAAGGTAGTGCTCTGGCGTCGCGCAACCGAGCAACGCCTCGCGCACCGAGCCATCCTGTAAAGGAACGCGCGGATAATAGCGTTGCGCCCCAGTCCATCAGTGTCACCACCATCCCCGCGCGATTGCGCAGGGTGATCAGACGAAAGGGCAGCCCATCGGGGGCCGCCGCAGAGGATTCGTTTAGCACTGTCCTGCTCCTGTGAAGGTTTGCATACATAGAAGGTTTCTTTGATGCCGGTTTTGCTTCGTACTGACGCTCCACCGCCTCTTTCACCGCCGGAACCAGCGTTTCCGGCACCAGCGACAACATAGCCGCCGAAACCGCCGCCGGTCATGCGCACGCCGCCTTTATCGCCGATGGTGGCTTTGACAATCTCCACCAGCGTGTCGATTTGCGGCACGGTGATTTCAAAATCATCGCGCATCGATGCGTGGGATTCCGCCATCAGCACGCCCATGCGCTGCAAATCGCCTTTCTCCAGTGCGTCTGCTGCTTCTACAGTGCGGGCGTTTTCGGTCAGCACGTGGCGCGCGTTTGGCTACCAGTGGATCCAGCTCATGCGCAACGGCATTAAACTGATCGAGACTGACATCGCGCAGGGCTTTTGCTGGAAGAAACGCGCCGGTTTCGCACTGCTGGCGACGGGTATTGTACTCGCTGCCCACCAGTGTGCGTTTGAAGTTACTGTTAATGATCACAATCGCCACGCCTTGCGGCATGGAAACGGCTTTGGTGCCCAGCGAACGGCAGTCGATCAGCAGCGCACTGCCTTTTTCCCCAGCGCGGAGATAAGCTGATCCATGATGCCGCAATTACAGCCCACAAACTGGTTTTCCGCTTCACGGCCGTTCAGCGCAATCTGCGCGCCATCCAGCGGTAAGTGATAAAGCTGTTGGAACACGGTGCCGACCGCCACTTCGAGTGAAGCGGAAGAGCTTAAACCTGCGCCCTGCGGCACGTTGCCGCTGATCACCAGATCGGCGCCGCCAAAGTTCGCATCCCGTTTTGCAGGTGTTTTATCACGCCGCGCACGTAGTTCGACCACTGTTGATTGTCATGCGCGACAATCGGCGCATCGAGAGAACTCGTCGCTCTGGTTAGCGTAATCGGCGGCAATCACCCGCACCATGCGGTCGGTGCGCGTGGCGCAGCTGATGACGGTTTGATAATCGATAGCGCAAGGCAGCACAAAACCATCGTTATAGTCGGTGTGTTCACCGATCAGGTTAACGCGGCCCGGCGCCTGAATGGTGTGGGTGGCAGGGTAGCCGAATTTTTCAGCAAACAGGGATTGGGTGATCTCTTTCAGACTCATTGTTATTCTCCGGATTCGCGAAAATGGATGTCACTCACGGCGCGAAGGCGCTCGGCGGCTTGTTCTGTCAGATCGCGCTGGGTTTCAGCCAGCATTTCATAGCCGACCATAAATTTACGCACGGTGGCGGAACGCAGCAGCGGCGGGTAGAAATGGGCATGAAGCTGCCAGTGGTGATTCTCCTCGCCGTTAAAAGGTGCACCGTGCCAGCCCATCGAGTAAGGGAATGAGCACTGGAACAGGTTGTCATAGCGGCTGGTCAGCTTTTTCAATGCCAGCGCCAGTCGCTACGCTGTTCATCGCTTAACCCGGTAATGCGTTGCACATGCGCTTTCGGCAGCAGCAGGGTTTCGAATGGCCATGCCGCCCAGTAAGGCACAATAGCCAGCCAGTGCGCCGTTTCCACCACCGTACGGCTGCCATCTTTCAGTTCACGCTGTGCATAATCCACCAGCATCGGCGAGTGATGTTCGGCAAAATACTCTTTTTGCAGACGATCTTCGCGTTCGGCTTCGTTGGGTAAGAAGCTATTTGCCCAAACCTGACCGTGCGGATGCGGGTTGGAACAGCCCATCGCCGCACCTTTGTTTTCAAATACCTGCACCCACGGATAGGTCTGACCCAGTTCAGCCGTTTGCTGTTGCCGGTGGTGACCACCTCTTCCAGGCGCTGACGCTCAGTTCTGGCAGCGTTTTGCTGTGATCCGGAGAGAAACAGATAACCCGGCTGGTGCCGCGCGCTCTGGGTGCGCATCAGCGGATCGGTGCTTTCCGGCGCTTCCGGCGTGTCGGTCATCAACGCGGCAAAGTCGTTAGTAAACACGTAGGTGCTGGTGTAATCCGGGTTTTTATCGCCGGTCACACGGGTATTTCCCGGACAGAGGAAGCAGTCCGGGTCATGGGCGGGCAGTGTCTGTTTCGCCGGCGTTTCCTGCGCGCCCTGCCGGGGGGCGCTTAGCGCGATGCGGTGAAACCAGGATCCACTGACCGGTCAACGGGTTATAACGGCGATGCGGATGATCAACCGGGTTAAATTGCGTCATTGCCTTTCCTTTAATCGGGATAGCCCTGCGGATGGCGGGACTGCCAGCGCCGGGTATCTTCTGCCATTTCGTCGAGGGTGCGGGTGACCCGCCAGCTCTTTATCCGCTTTGGTTGCGTCTGCCCAGTAAGCGGGTAAATCGCCTTCCGGCGCGGCGCATAGTGCCATGCCACCGGTTTACCAGGCTTTGCTGAATGCGTTAACCACGTCCAGGACGCTGCTGCCAACGCCTGCGCCGAGGTTATAAATATGCACGCCTTGTTTGCCCGCCAGTTGCTGCATGGCGGCAACGTGGCCGTCCGCCAGTCCATCACGTGAATGTAATCACGTACGCCAGTGCCGTCCGGCGTCGGGTAATCGCTACCGAAAATCGCCAGTGAATCGCGACGGCCCACTGCCACCTGAGCAATGTACGGCATCAGGTTGTTTGGAATGCCCTGCGGATCTTCGCCCATATCGCCTGATGGATGCGCGCCAACCGGGTTGAAGTAACGCAGCAGCGCGATGCTCCAGTCCGGTTGCGCTTTTGCAGGTCTGTCAGGATCTGCTCGACCATCAGTTTGCTTTTGCCGTACGGACTTTGCGGTGTGCCAGTGGGAAAGCTTTCAACGTAAGGGATCTTCGGCTGGTCACCGTAGACGGTGGCGGAGGAGCTGAAAATAAAGTTTTTCACGTTGGCGGCGCGCATGGCGCT
Organism: Enterobacter sp. EA-1; assembly: GCA_002886105.1. GTDB lineage: Bacteria > Pseudomonadota > Gammaproteobacteria > Enterobacterales > Enterobacteriaceae. Next base: position 3,504,736 of record CP025776.1, on the reverse strand, counting down.
AATCAGACGCAACGTGCCGTTTACGTTGTTGTCATAATATTCCAGCGGTTTCGCCACGGATTCGCCCACGGCTTTCAGCCCGGCGAAATGGATCACGGCTTCGATGGCGTGGTCGTGAAGAATTTCCGCCAGCAGGGCTTCATCGCGAATATCACCTTCGACGAACAGCGCTGTCTTACCCCCCGAAGCGTTCGATCTCTTTCAGTACGCTACGTTTACTGTTGCAAAGGTTGTCGAGAATGACGACATCATGGCCATTTTGCAGCAGTTGGACGCAGGTATGACTGCCAATGTAACCGCTACCACCTGTAACCAAAACTCGCATATTTAACTCCATTAGGCATATGGTATGAACAAACCTTAGCATAACAGAGAGGTGAAAACTGTGACATGGGATAAAATAGTGGAATCGTTTACACTGCGCTCTCTGTTCGCCGGTTTCGCTGGCAACCGCCGGAAAAACCCCGCAATAACTGGCTTTGCCCGGTGATTGTGATAAGTCCGAAAAAACCCTTTACTGCTGTGCAGCAAAGCAGCCGATATCAGCAAAAGCCGGAAATCGCCTCGTGCAGGTTATAAGTCATCAGCGACGGCCGTGCAATCAGCCCAGCGGTGCAAAAGGTATATTCCAGACGTTTGCCGGGGGTGCGTGCACCCCTGCAATTATTGCGCTGAGAGGTGATAACGGTATCCGTCATCCTGCGGCACAAACTCCAGCCGGTGGGTAATACACGAGGGCGCATCCGCCGCATGGTGGGAAACAAATAACAGTTGGGTATCGCCTTCGCTGATGAGCACATCCACAAAGCGGCGAATTAACTGACGATTAAGCGGATCCAGTGCCCGGAGTGGCTCATCCAGGATCAGCAGCGTCGGATGTTTCACCAGCGCACGAACAATCAGCGCCAGTCGTTGTTGACCCCGGAGAGGCTATGGAAGGGCGCCTCTGCGGTACGGGCATCAAAACCCAGAATATCAAGCCAACGCTGCGCCAGTTTGTGCTGTTTGTCCGACACCGCCCGGTAAATACCGATCGAGTCAAAATAACCCGACAGGATGACATTGCGCACGTTGGTGCTCACGCGGTAATCCAGATGCAGGCTGCTGCTCACATAGCCGATATGTTTTTTGATATCCCAGATGGTTTCGCCGCTGCCGCGACGGCGGCCAAACAGCGTCAAATCGTTGCTGTAACCCTGCGGGTGATCGCCGGTTACCGAGGCTTAACAACGTTGATTTACCCGCGCCGTTTGGTCCGACAATCTGCCAGTGTTCACCGGGATTCACCGTCCATGAAAGCTGGTTGATAATCGCGCGGTCGTTGTAAGAGACCACCCCATCCCTGAGCACGATCAGCGGCGCGCCCGGCGCTAGTGTGTTGCGGGCAGGCGGCGCATCCGGCTCGGGTAATGCGATCCCGGCAAGTTTCTCGCTGTGCGCCAGTTGGGCGATGAGTGCCTGTTGCAACAGCGCGGATTTTTTCGCCGGTTTCGGTCAGCATACAGTCGACCAGTACCCCGGCATGTTGGACAAACGCAGGAATTTCATCAAAGCGATTGAGCACCAGCACCACGGTATAACCATCCGCATTCAGTTGTGCGAGCAGTTCAGCCAGTTGCTGACGGGAGTGGACATCCAGCCCATCGAAAGGTTCGTCGAGGATCAGCAGCTCCGGCTCCGCCATCAGCGCCCTGGCAGAGCAGGGTTTTGCGGGTTTCCCCGGTAGAGAGGTATTTAAAACGACGATCAAGAAGCGACGTGATGCCAAATTGCGCCGCCGCGCGCAGCGCTGCGGATCTTTCACCTCATCCTGAATAATATCCGCGGTGGTTCGCCCGGTGTCCTCTTCGCCGGGGACTGAGCATATCGGTGTTATTCCGTTGCCACTCGTCGCTGACCAGCTTTTGCAGTTGCTCGAAAGAGAGGCGCGTCAGACGGTCAAACGTGCAGCGGCGCTCCCCTTTCAGAAGCGTCAGGTCTCCGGCGAGGGCGCGGGCCAGCGCCGATTTACCACTTCCGTTTGCGCCAACGAACGCCCAGCTTTCACCGGCGCGCAGGGTTAATTGTTCAAGGTGCAGCGTGCGGGTATCGCTAAGACGAAACGTGCCTTGCGAAATTTGCAATGATGACATGTTGTATCCCATTTTTTGCAGCGTAGAAGTTCAGGGATACGTGCAATGCCGCCGTTTGTCAACGCAATCAGCACAACGTGGCGATAATCACGCGATCGGCATTAAAATATGCCGTCACCGGCTCTGTTCCTGCAAATTATCCACATCCTGCGAGGGCACGGTGGCGCAGAGGGTCTGGCCATCCGGCAGCATCATCAACACTTCGCTCTGCTGTTCGCCGCGCTCAATATGGCTGATGCGCCCGGTCAGTTGGTTATCGGCTTGTGCCGCCAGTTGTGCATCCCTGGGTGATGCTAACCCACGGCGCTTTTAACAGCACCAGCACTTCTTTGCCTTCGTCGAGGCCCGAGGGCGTTCAGCACTTTGCGCGGTGATCGCCACTTTAAAGCGGGTACTACCGTCCGCCAGCAGGACTTCCACATGTTGCTGAACCTGCTGGCGATCGCGTTTGGTAATGGTGCCAAACCACTGGTTACGGGCGCTGGTTTGTAAAGAGAAGCGGGAGATCGCCGCCAGCAGGCTGTTTAACGGCAGCGCGTCATCGTCGCTCAGCACGTCGAAGGCTTTTGCTGGATCTGCCCCAGCAAATCATAAAGCTGGATCAAACGTTGGCCGTAGCGGGTGACCACTGCGCCGCCGCCGCCTTTCCCCCCGGTTGCGCGATCGACCAGCGTGTGTTCGCTCAACTGGTTCATCTCATTGATGGCATCCCGGTGCGCTCTTGTAACTGATATTGGCGTTTTTCGCGCCCGGCTAATAGAGCCGGTCTCTACAATCTGCTTCAGAAGAGCGATACGGCGCGGATCGGCAAAAGACGCTGCTGGAGTTTGAGAGTAAGGAGAATTTCAGCCTGCATTACGCAATGTCCTCGGCAAAAAGACTATTGTGAAGGAAAAGCACCGCTAAGCCTAGCCTGACGCCGGAGATTGATGGCAGCGTTGAAGATGCAATCGCACAAAAGGCGAGTGTTTTTATCCCTGTTCAGGCTAGAATGCGTCATCCACAATATCTGGAGTTGACCATGTTAGAGTTATTGAAAAGTCTGGTATTTGCCGTAGTCATGGTCCCCGTGGTGATGGCGATCATCCTCGGGATTGATTTATGGTCTGGGTGAAGTGTTTAACGTCTTTTCCGGCGTTGGCCGCCGCGACCGTACCAGCCAGCAGCGCTAATCCATTTGCTAAAACGCCCACGAAAGTGGGCGTTTTACTCTCAAGATTGTCCCCTCCCCTGCCGATAGTTTTTCATATGTCCCTCATTCTTGATGGGTATTATCCTCTGACCGGTAAACTCTGGTACTATCGTTATGTTTCACTCTATATAACGACACTCACAGGAGTTACGAATGGCACGTACATGGTTACGCCTTTTGCCGGGGCGACATTAACGTTTTCCGTTGCCGGGCACGCACTGGCGGAAGAGGGAAAAATTACCGTTTTGCAGCGGCGTCACTGACCAACGCAATGCAGGATATTGCGGCGGCCTATAAAAAGAGAAAAACGTTGAGGTCGTCTCCTCGTTTGCCTCTTCGTCGACGCTGGCGCGCCAGATTGAAGCCGGTGCGCCTGCGGATCTGTTTATTTCCGCAGACCAGAAATGGATGGATTACGCGGTAGAGAAAAAATCCATCGACACCGCGACGCGTGAAACCTTGCTGGGCAACAGCTCCTGGTGGTGGTCGCGCCGAAAAACAGCGCGCAGGGCAACATTACAGTGAATGCCAAAACAGACTGGAACAGCCTGTTGAAAGGCGGACGTCTGGCCGTGGGCGACCCGGACCATGTTCCGGCGGGCATCTATGCGAAAGAAGCACTGACTAAGCTGGGCGCGTGGGAAACGTTGTCGCCGAAACTGGCTCCGGCGGAAGATGTGCGTGGCGCACTGGCGCTGGTTGAGCGTAATGGAAGCGCCTTTAGGCATTGTGTATGGCTCCGACGCTGTCGCCGGCAAAGGGGTCAAAGTGGTCGGGACCTTCCCGGAAGATTCGCACCAAAAGTGGAATACCCGCTGGCGATTATCGACGGCCATAAAAACGCGACAGTGACCGCGTTTTATGATTACCTGAAAGGCCCGCAGGCTTCTGAAATCTTTAAACGTTACGGATTTACGACGCACTAATGATATTAACGGATCCCCGAATGGCAGGCGGTTCTGCTGAGCCTTAAAGTCTCTTCCCTCGGCAGTTGTCTTCCAGTTTGCCCTTTGGGATCTTCTTTGCTGGTTACTGGTGCGCTGCACGTTCCCGGGCAAAGCGCTTCTCGATAGTCTTCTTCACCTTCCGTTGGTCTTGCCGCCTGTGGTGGTCGGTTACTTATTGTTGATCGTCATGGGGCGACGCGGCGCGATCGGCGAATGGCTGCACGACTGGTTCGGGATTACCTTTGCCTTTAGCTGGCGCGGCGCAGTGCTGGCGGCGGCAGTGATGTCATTTCCGCTGATGGTGCGGGCTATTCGCTGGCGCTGGAAGGTGTCGACACCAAACTGGAGCAGGCAGCGCGAACGCTGGGCGCCGGACGCTGGCGCGTGTTTTGACCATTACGTTACCCCTGACGCTGCCGGTATTATTGTCGGTACGGTGCTGGCTTTCGCCCGCTCGCTGGGGGAGTTTGGCGCGACCATTACCTTTGTTTCCAACATCCCGGGCGAAACGCGCACTATCCCTTCTGCGATGTATACGCTTATCCAGATGCCGGGCGGCGAAAGCGCGGCGGCGCGGCTGTGTGTCATCTCCATTGTTCTGGCGCTGGTGTCGTTGCTGATTTCAGAGTGGCTGGCGCGTATCAGTCGTGAACGGACAGGGAGGTAAGTCATGCTGGAACTGAATTTCACCCAAACGTTGGGAACCCATCAATTACGCATTGCTGAGAACGTGCCCGCGAGCGGCATCACGGCCATTTTGGTGTATCCGGCGCGGGGAAAACGTCGCTGATTAACGCCATTGGTGGTCTGACCCATCCGCAAGAGGGGCGGATTGCGCTGAATAACCGCGTGTTGTTTGATACCGCCAGCAAGATTTGCCTGCCGCCGGAGAAACGCCGCGTAGGGTATGTTTTCCAGGGATGCGCGCCTGTTCCCGCATTATAAAGTGCGGGAAACCTGCGTTATGGCATGGCTAAATCGATGGCCGGGCAGTTTGACAAGCTGGTGGCGCTGTTGGGGGATTGAACCGCTGCTTGGCCGTTTACCCGGTAGCCTTTCAGGAGGCGAAAAGCAGCGTGTCGCCATCGGGCGCGCGTTATTAACCGCGCCGGAACTGTTGCTGCTGGACGAACCGCTGGCGTCGCTCGATATTCCCCGTAAGCGCGAGCTGTTGCCGTACCTGCAACGCCCCGGCGCGGGAGATCAATATTCCGATGCTCTATGTCAGCCACTCGCTGGAAGAGATCCTCCATCTGGCGGATAAAGTGATGGTGCTGGAAGCGGGGAGGTAAAAGCGTTCGGCAATCTGGAGGATGTCTGGGGCAGCAGCGTGATGAACCCGTGGTTGCCGCAGGATCAGCAGAGCAGCATTCTGAAAGTCAGCATACTTGAACACCACCCACACTATTCGATGACGGCGCTGGCATTGGGCGATCAGCATATCTGGGTCAACAAAGTGGATAGCCCCCCTGCAAACTCCGTTGCGTATCCGTATTCAGGCAACAGATGTTTCGCTGGCGCTACAGCCTCCGATGAATACCAGTATCCGTAATAGCCTGCGGGCGAAGGTCGTGGAGTGCTTTGATGTTGATGGGCAGGTTGAGGTGCAACTGGATGTGGCGGGTCGCACCTTGTGGGCGCGTATCAGCCCTTGGGCCGAGGGATGAACTGAGCATCAAACCCTCGGCCAGTGGCTGTATGCGCAAATCAAAAGCGTGTCGATTACCGCCTGATCACAGCAGCGCTTTATAGATAAACCCGGCAATACTGTCGACGGTATTATCGCCAATCACCACGTTGGCATGGGCTTTGACCTCGTCTGCGGCATTGCCCATGGCCACGCCTACGCCTGCCGCTTTTAACATGCTGATGTCGTTATAATTATCACCAAATGCCACGACGTTATGCATCGACAGCCCCTGCGAGGCTACCCACTCGGCGGGGCGTTTCCCTTTGCTGTTGCCGCTGCGGGCGATATCCACCTGATCGTGCCACGACCACTCACACTCCAGTCCCAGCGTCTGCTCCACGTGAAGGGCAAACGCTTTCAGTTTTGCGTGTCTTCATCGGTGAGGGCGAATTTCCAGATAGCATCCACGTGCTGTGCGGTGTCCGCCAGAGAGTCCACCTGTTGGAATGTAGGGCGTTGTTCCGGCGGCAGCGACTGCGCCCAGTTGTTGGTACGCAGGACGTGCCCGGTCGGTTTCTCGTAGACCATGGCGTTATCGACATACATCAGACCATGAATATCATGCTCTTCCAGCAGATGAATAAGCTGCAACGCTTGCGAAACAGGCAACGGGTCCGCTTTTAACACTTTTTTGCATGATAATCATACAAATAAGTGCCATTACAACAAATTGCAGGTGTATCCAGCGCCAGTGCCTGATAAAAGGATGGATGGCAACATGATGCCGGCCGGTCACAATGATGAGCTGATGCCCGGCGGCTTTTGCGCGAGCCAGCGCTTCGAGGGAAGAGGGCAGAAGCGTTTTTTCGGGGTGAGTAGCGTACCGTCTAAATCCAGTGCAATAACGCGTGCAGTCATGGCGTTTTCCGTGGTCGATGTTGAAATTGGCATGTCCGGGGATGGGTACACCGGGTGGACGGATGCGCAAAATCTCCCGGCGCTTTTCAGCATCAACGCGCAAAAACGGCTATCCTGGTTACTTAACGCAGAAGAAGTTCAAGAGGAAAGGAGTATTCATGAAACAAACCGTTTATACCGCCAGCCCGGAAAGTCAGCAGATCCACGTCTGGCGTTTGGATCCTGAAGGCGCTTTGACGCTTGTCCAGTGGTCGATGTTCCCGGCCGGGTACAGCCGATGGTCGTCAGCCCGGACAAGCGTTACCTCTACGTGGGCGTGCGCCCGGAGTTTCGCGTTATTGCTTATCGCATCGCACCGGAAAACGGCGCGCTGACATTCGCTGCTGAAGCGCCGTTGCCGGGTAGCCCGACGCATATTTCTACCGATCGCAGCGGGCGTTTCCTGTTTAGCGGCTCCTATAACGCCGGTTGTGTGAGCGTGACTCGCACCGGAAGACGGCATTCCGACGCAAACCGTGGACGTGGTGGAAGGGCTGGAAGGCTGTCATTCCGCGAATATCTCCCCGGATAACCGCACCTTGTGGGTTCCGGCACTGAAACAGGATCGCATCTGTCTGTTTACGCTGGGCGAGGATGGCAATCTGACGGCGCAGGAACCGGCGGAAGTCACCACCGTGGAAGGCGCAGGCCCGCGTCATATCGCTTTCCATCCGAATCAACGCTACGCCTATTGCGTTAACGAACTGAACAGCTCGGTGGATGTGTGGCAACTGAGCGATGCGCACGGCAATATCGACTGTGTGCAGACGCTGGATATGATGCCGGCTGATTTCTCCGACACCCGTTGGGCGGCGGATATTCATATCACCCCGGATGGTCGCCACCTGTATGCCTGCGATCGGACGTCCAGCCTGTTAACCATTTTCAGCGTGTCTGAAGACGGTAGCGTGCTGGCGGTTGAGGGCTTCCAGCCGACGGAAACCCAGCCGCGCGGCTTTAACGTCGACCACACGGGTAAATTCCTGATCGCTGCCGGGCAGAAATCACACCATATCGCGCTGTATGAAATCGCCGGTGAGCAAGGTTTGCTGACCGAGAAAGGCCGCTATGCTGTTGGCCGAGGGGCCGATGTGGGTGGTGGTGAACGCGTACTGAGTCTGCATTTCGGACATAAAAAAACCTCGCTATGGCGAGGTTTTTTATCATCAACGACGCATTACTTCTTCGGCACTGCGACCACTTTGCTGCCCACGCCGCGGTTGTTGAACTCCCACATACGGTTGAACTGCGGGTTGTTCAGCTCGCGCTGTACGTTGCCCTTATCGTCTACCGTACCGGTATTGCCCGCGTAAGCGCGACCAGACACGCTGGCATCCGCCCACGGTTTCGCCACGTTAAAGCCTTCGTTGATCACGCTGTCGCGGATCACCACCCCACGGCCGTTGGTGTTGCTGTCCACATCCAGTGAACGGCCCAGCTGCGCGACACCATTACCGGCTGCGTTAAAGCGGCTGTTGACCGCAAGGAAACCGTAATACAGGTTTGACTGCGTTGCCGGAGCAAACACGTAGCCTTCCTGCTGAGTCCGTGAATTCACAACGCGGAAATCGGTGTTATCAAACACCACGGCGCCGCGACCGGCCACGATATCCACATCCCCTTCGAGGTAGCTGTTGGTCACCAGCGTACGGGTCTGACGATCGGTACGCAGGGTGTTATCCACGCTGCTGTTGGTCACGAAGAAGGTATTCTGGCGACCCAGAATATTCACGTTGTTGATCTGCACTTTATCGCCATCGCTGCGCAGCGCCACCGCCCCGGTGGTTCCCTGCGTCAACGCTGTCGCCAAGGGTGTTCTGGATGGTCAGGTTTTGCAGTTGCAGGCCATTGTTCTGTGACCAGAAGACCGCAGAGCACATCACACCGACGGTCGCGCTACGTTTGCTCTGGCAGTTATCGAACATATACCACGCAGGTTTGCCCGGCATATATTTGCCTGACGGGTTAACCAGACGACGCCAGCTATTCGGATCCATTTCGGAGTCGATAGCCCCGGCCAATTTTCACATCCAGCGCTTTTTCACCGGTACCGTAAATGGTCACGCTGCCGGAGGCCTGCAGGGACAAACACCGTGCCTTCGTAGTCGCCGGGCATCACGGCGATGTACTGACGATCGCTGGAGTGTTTGTTAATTGCCGCATCAACGGCGGCCTGAATGGTGTTGTGGGTCACGCCGGGCGTACCCGCCGGTCCGACAACGAAGTCCGCTTTTGCGGCAGACGAATGGCGAAGGGTTTCCCACGACTCGCCATTTTGCGTCATCGCGGTGAAATAGCGCTCCGCCACGAAGTTTTTCGCTTCGCCTGCGCTGAGGATCGGGCGCGCTGAAGTGCCGGGCGCAGTTTGTTCAGAAGGGCGTTCTGCCGGCGGGGTTGAGCTACAGGCGGTCAGTGTCACGCCAAAAGCGAGCGCCAGCGCCAGACGGGAAACCGATGATGTGTTCAAGGGGTGCTCCAGACTATGCAAAGTTGAAAAGGTTACGTCAAAGCCTGCTTTTTTATACTAAGTTGAGCGAAACGGGAAGCCGATTTGCACAATCGGCTTCAAAACCCGTGTTTTTTAGCTAAAAAGGGCGGTGATGGTGGCGCTGGACAGGGAATGGAAGTGCACGTTAAAGCCAACCATTGCGCCGCTGGCGTTTTCGTCGACATCCAGATGCGCTACATCCAGAGCGTGAACGGTGAAGATATAGCGGTGGGTTTCCCCTTTTGGCGGCGCAGCACCGCCGTAACCGGCTTTACCGAAATCGGTGCGCGTTTGTACGGCACCATCCGGCAGCGCGGCAAGGCCTGACCCCGCGCCCTGCGGCAGAACGCGGGTATCCGCAGGAGATTGACCACGATCCAGTGCCACCAGCCCGATCCGGTTGGGGCGTCCGGATCGTAGCAGGTCACCACAAAACTTTTGGTGCCTGCGGGAACGTCATCCCACGTCAGATGCGGGGGAGATATTGTCGCCGTCGTAGCCCATACCGTTGAACACATGGCGATGCGGGAGTTTTTCTCCATCGCGTAAGTCATGACTGAGTAGTTTCATTTGCGCTCCTTTCGTTCGCGATACAGTAACGGGAAGTGTAGTGTATCCCCGCTACTGTAGGGCGAAATGCCTCAGACGAACAGGTCGTTACGTGCGACGGCGGCGTTAACGGCTGGGTTAAGCGCGAGAGCTCCGGGGGTAATGAGGTACGGCGGCATCACATAAATCAGGCGACCAAAGGGGCGGATCCACACACCCTGTTGCACAAAGAAACGCTGGAGTAAGGCCATATTTACCGGTGTGCGGGTTTCTACTACGCCAATCGCGCCCAGCACTCGCACATCCGCCACATTTTCAGCCTCGCGCGCGGGCGCAAGCTCTGCGGTTAACTGCGCTTCGATGGCCGTCACTTGATCCCGCCATGCGCCGCTTTCCAGTAATGTCAGGCTGGCCGTTGCCGCAGCGCAGGCCAGCGGGTTGCCCATAAACGTTGGTCCGTGCATAAAGCAGCCCGCTTCGCCGTTGCTGATGGTCTCTGCGACGTTGCGGGTCGTAAGCGTGGCGGAGAGCGTCATCATGCCGCCGGTCAGCGCTTTACCGAGGCACAAGATGTCCGGCGAGATGCCCGCATGCTCACAGGCAAACAGCTTGCCGGTGCGGCCAAAGCCGGTGGCTATCTCATCGGCAATCAACAAAATGCCTTCCCGGTCGCACATTTTACGGATGCGTTTAAGCCACTCAGGATGGTACATACGCATGCCGCCAGCGCCCTGCACAATCGGCTCCGAGGATAACCGCGGCGATCTCGTGGCGGTGCGCCGCCATCAAACGGGCGAAAGCCACCATATCGCGCTCATCCCACTCGCCATCAAAGCGGCTTTGCGGTGCCGGGGCGAACAGGTTGTCCGGCAAATAGCCTTTCCACAAACTGTGCATGGAGTTATCCGGATCGCACACCGACATCGCCCCGAAGGTGTCGCCGTGATAGCCGTTGCGGAAGGTGAGAAAACGCTGCCGCGCTTCGCCTTTGCCTGCCAGTATTGCAGTGCCATTTTCATCGCCACTTCAACGGCGACCGAGCCGGAATCCGCCAGAAAAACGCACTCCAGCGCATCCGGGGGTCATCGCCACCAGCTTACGGCACAACGAGACGGCGGGAGCATGCGTAATACCGCCGAACATCACGTGCGACAGGGTGTCGATTTGCGCTTTCATGGCGGCGTTCAGCGCCGGATGACCGTAACCGTGGATGGCTGCCCACCATGACGACATACCGTCCACCGTGGGCGTTCTCCGCTGTCGAGCGTCAGCTCGCAACCCTGCGCAGAGCGCACCGGGTAAACCGGAAGCGGGGAGGTCATCGAAGTATAAGGGTGCCAGATATGGCGCTGGTCAAAAGCTAAATCGTCCGCTGTCATAATCGACTTGTAAACCAAATTAAAAAGTTTTAGGTTTACAAGTCTACACCGAATAACGATTTAACAACACCTTTTGGAGATGCCCGATGGCTCACCACGCACGCTGGACTTTGTCGCAAGTCACCGCTCTGTTCGAAAAACCCTTGCTGGAGCTGCTGTTTGAAGCGCAGCAGGTTCACCGCCAACATTTCGATCCGCGCCGGGTTCAGGTCAGTACGTTACTGTCGATCAAAACCGGCGCCTGCCCGGAAGATTGTAAATACTGCCCGCAAAGCGCCCGGTACAAAACCGGGCTGGAGTCCGAACGCCTGATGGAAGTGGAACAGGTGCTGGAGTCCGCCCGCAAGGCGAAGCTGGCCGGTTCCACCCGTTTTTGCATGGGCGCGGCCTCGGAAAAACCCGCATGACCGGGATATGCCCTATCTGGAGCAGATGGTCGAAGGGGTAAAAGCCATGGGGGCTGGAAGCCTGTATGACGCTCGGAACGTTGAATGAAAGCCGTGCGCAGCGTCTTGCCAGTGCCGGGCTGGATTACTACAACCACAACCTTGATACGTCGCCGGAGTTCTACGGCAATATCATCACCACCCGTACCTATCAGGAGCGTCTCGACACGCTGGATAAGGTCCGTGATGCCGGGATCAAAGTCTGCTCCGGCGGCATTGTCGGTTTAGGGGAAACGGTGAACGATCGTGCCGGGTTGTTACTGCAACTGGCTAACCTGCCGACACCGCCGGAAAGCGTGCCGATCAATATGCTGGTGAAAGTCAAAGGTACACCGCTGGCGGACAATGAGGATGTCGATGCGTTCGACTTTATCCGCACCATTGCTGTGGCCCGGATCATGATGCCGACTTCGTACGTACGTCTCTCCGCCGGTCGCGAGCAGATGAATGAACAAACCCGGTGTGCGATGTGTTTTATGGCCGGGGCGAACTCCGTGTTCTACGGCTGCAAACTGCTGACCACGCCAAACCCGGAAGAGGACAAAGATTTGCAACTGTTCCGCAAACTGGGGATGAACCCGCAGCAAACCGAAGTGCGCAGCGGCGATAACGAACAACAGCAGCTTGAAGCGCAGCTTCTGCATGCGGATACCGACCAGTATTACAACGCGGCTGCCGTATGACTCGGCAACAACGCATTGATGTCGCGCTGGCTGAACGCCGCGCGGCAGATGCCCTGCGCACGCGGCAGCCCGTTGCCCAGGAGCCGGGCGCTGGCTGACGGTCGGTGAACGGCGCTTTTGCAACTTTTCCAGCAACGATTACCGGGTTTAAGCCAGCATCCATGGGTGGTTCATGCACCGGCAGCAGGGGCCGAACGCTATGGCGTCGGCAGTGGCGGTTCAGGCCATGTCAGCGGTCATACCGTGGCGCATCAGGCGCTGGAAAGCGAACTGGCGGACTGGCTCGGCTACGCGCGTGCGCTGCTGTTTATCTCCGGTTTTTCCGCCAACCGGGGCGGTGATTGAGGCGCTGACCGGCAAAGACGATCGTATTGTCGCCGACAAACTGAGCCACGCCTCGTTGCTGGAGGCTGCCAGCCACAGCCCGGCACAGCTCCGGCGCTTTGCCCATAACGATGCCGATCACCCCGGCGACGTTGCTGGCAAAACCCATTGCCGGGCAACAACTGGTGGTTACCGAAGGCATTTTCAGTATGGATGGCGACAGCGCGCCGCTTCGTACCCTTGCTGCTGCTGCCCGGCATGCCCACGCGTGGCTGATGGTGGATGATGCACACGGAACGGGCGTGGTCGGCGAGCAGGGCAGAGGCAGTTGCCATGTGCATGGCATTACGCCGGAGATCCTGATCGTCACCTTCGGTAAAGGGTTTGGCGTGAGCGGCGCGGCCGTGCTCTGTAGCGATAGCGTTGCTGATTATTTGCTGCAATTTGCCCGCCATCTTATTTACAGCACCTCGATGCCGCCTGCCCGGTGCGATGGCGCTGAGCGCCGCATTGCAGGTGATCCGCAGCCCGGAAGGGGACCATCGTCGACAACACCGGCCGCGCTGATCGCCCGCTTTCGCCACGGCGTAGCGCAGCTTGGTATGGACGTGACCGACTCGCAGAGTGCGATTCAGCCGCTGATCGTCGGCGAAAACGCCCGTGCATTGCGCCCTGGCTGAGCGTTTGCGGCAGCGCGGGTGTTGGGTGACGGCTATTCGCCCACCCACAGTGCCGCCGGGTACGGCGCGCCTGCGTTTAACCCTGACGGCGGCGCATCAGGCTGAAGATATCGAACGCTTGCTGGAGGCGCTGGATGGCAGTGAATAAACAGGCTATCGCCGCCGCTTTTGGCCGGGCGGCGCAGAGCTATTGCCAGCACGACGAGCTGCAACGTTTGAGTGCGGATGTGCTGCTTGCGCAACTGAATAACACCTCGCCATTGCATGTGCTGGATGCCGGCTGTGGACCCGGCAGTATGAGCCGTTACTGGCGCGGGCAGGGCAGCGAGGTCACCGCGCTGGATCTCTCACCGACGATGCTGGATGAAGCCCGTCGCCAGCACAGTGCACAGCGTTATGTGACCGGGGATATCGGAAGCATTGCCCTTTGAGGATGCCTCTTTTCGCTGGCGTGGAGCAACTGGCGGTACAGTGGTGTGAGGATTTGCGCCCGTGGGGCGATTGGCGAACTGCACCGCGTCACGCGCCCAGTGGGCAAATTGCATTTACCACGCTGGTGGAGGATTCATTGCCGGAGCTGAATCTGGCGTGGCGCGCGGTTGATCACCATCCACATGCAAACCGTTTTTGCCTTTACCCGTTATCCACCGGGCATTGCAGGACTGGCGGTTGCGCTGCGGCGTGGAGCGCATCACCCTCTGTTTTGAGGATGCCACTCAGGCGTTGCGTTCGTTAAAAGGTATTGGCGCGACACATTTACATGCGGGCAGGCAGCAGGGGCTGACGCGCAGCAAACTGCAACGTTTACAACTGGCCCGCAACAGCAGGGAAATGTCCTCTGACGTACCATCTTTTGGGGAGTGATCACGCGTGAGTGAACGGTATTTTGTCACCGGAACAGACACTGAAGTGGGGAAAACGGTAGCCAGTTGTGCGCTGTTGCAGGCGGCGAATCTGCGCGGTTTACGCAGTGCCGGTTACAAGCCGGTGGCGTCCGGCAGCGAAATGACCGCGGAAGGACTGCGTAATAGCGATGCGTTAGCGCTGCAGTTGCACAGTAGTCTGCCGCTGGATTACCACAGTGTTAATCCCTACACCTTTGCTGAGCCGACATCGCCGCATATTGTCAGCGCGGATGTGGGCGAGCCGATCGAGGCGACGGCGATGTCCGCCGGGTTACGCAATTTGTCAGGGCAGGCCGAATGGCTGCTGGTCGAGGGCGCAGGCGGTTGGTTTACGCCGTTGTCGGAGACGTTGACCTTTGCCGACTGGGTCGTGCAGGAGCAATTGCCGGTGATCCTTGTGGTGGGGGTGAAACTGGGCTGTATCAATCATGCGATGTTGACTGCGCAGGCGATACGACAGTCGGGGTTAAGGCTGGCAGGCTGGATTGCGAATGATGTGGTGAAGCCGGGTAAGCGCCATGCTGAATATCTGGCGACGCTTCGGCGCGTGATGCAGGCTCCGCTGATTGGCGAAATCCTGGTTTGCCCACGCGCCGGAAAAGAGAACGGGTCATTATCTTGATCTCAGCGTGTTGAATCCGGTGTCATCCAGTGTGACAACATCCGATCGTCCAGTTGCTTAACTTCCCTTCGGCAACGCTACGTCCCCGGTGAAGCAGACAGAAGCGGTCTGCAACCCGGCGGATAAAGGCAAGCTGTTGCTCGGCCAGTAAAATGGTGATGCCGAAGTCACGGGTTAAGCCGCACGATCAGATTGCCCAGTTTATGCACAAACGCACGGCCCAGCCCGCGCGTTGGCTCATCAAGGATTAATAACCGCGGGTGCGTCACCAGCGCTCGCGCCATCGCCAGTTGCTGTTGATTATCTTCCGACAACCCTGCGCCCCGGGTCTTGCGCAGCGTGTACAGCTCCGGGAAGAGATCGTAGATATCCCTGGCTCACCGCATTGCGTGCTGCGCCTCCGGCCATCATGGCAATGTGCAGATTCTCCCTCGACGGTCAGTTGCGAAAAATACGCCGGTCTTGCGGCACATAGCCCATACCCATCGCGCAGCGATGTTCAGCCTACACATTCAGCAGGTCGCGCGGCGGTGCGCCCGCTTCCTGCCAGATCATGCTGCCGCTCCTCAACGGGCAAATAGCCGGTAATGCAGTTTATCAGCGTGGTTTTGCCCATCCCCGGCAGCCCAATGACGGACGTGCAGACGCCGGGGGTTAAATCGAGGTCGATATTCCATAAGGTATGCTGGTTACCGTAATACTGGTTCACTGCACGTAAGCTCAACATGGTCCGCTCCTTCTTCCGGATCTGGTGACACAGGGATATTGCAAAAGGCTTGCCAGAACGTGAAAAAGGCTTTTTTTTCGGATACGACCGATCTCAGTGGTATTTAAAATGCCGGGAAGGGAGATCGCAGGGAAAAATCCTGCACTTTGCCAGTGCTTGTAGTGACGAATTGTGGTGCAGCAAAGCCTCGAAGTGTGAGAAGGATCTCATGCAGATCTCGCGCTTCGTTAGCTGATAATAATCAAAAAGAAGTGATAAAAATTTTTTAATCCCCCCCGCACGGGACGGAATGGGAATTTGGCGGAAGGCGGGGTATCGGCACGGCGGCAGTTATCCACTATTCCTGTGGATAACCTTGTGTATTAGAGTTAGAAAACGCACGGCAAGCGAGAAGGGACGCGGCTTGCGCCTGAATTGGTGCGAAACACGGCTTTTTTGAGATTTTCTTTTGTATCAGCTGGTTATGTAAAAGCAATGCCTGTAAGAGAAAAGTGTCACCGGCCGCCACAAAACTTTCACCGACTGGCTTGACAATTGTTAAAAGAGAAAAAAGTTCTGGGGATAACCGGAAAGGTCTGGTGTTTTATCTTGCTGGCAAAGAAATTTCAGGGGCGAACGTGTGTCATGACCCCGGGTAGAACAAATTGAGTAATCTGCTACTGTTTTTTCATCCAGTGTTATGTGTTGGCAAAAGTAACCAGGGTGGAGTAAAATAGGTTACCTGCTCGCTCATTCCTTCACCGGGTAGCCATCCATGAGTAAACCGTTCAAACTGAATTCCGCTTTTCGCCCTTCCGGCGACCAGCCTGAAGCTATCCGTCGCCTCAAGGAAGGCTGGAAGACGGTCTTGCGCACCAAACGCTGCTTGGGGTAACCGGTTCAGGAAAGACGTTCACCGTCGCCAACGTCATTGCCGATTTGCAGCGTCCCACCATGGTGCTGGCGCCCAACAAGACGCTGGCCGCGCAGCTATACGGTGAAATGAAGGAGTTTTTTCCGGACAATGCCGTGGAGTATTTCGTCTCCTACTACGACTACTATCAGCCGGAAGCCTATGTCCCCAGCTCGGACACATTTATCGAAAAAGACGCCTCGGTTAACGAACATATCGAGCAGATGCGCTTGTCTGCAACCAAAGCGTTGCTGGAGCGGCGCGATGTGATTGTGGTGGCATCGGTCTCGGCGATTTACGGTCTGGGCGATCCGGATCTGTACCTGAAAATGATGCTGCATTTGACCAATGGGATGATTATCGATCAGCGTTCGATTCTGCGCCGGCGGAGTTGCAGTACACCCGTAACGATCAGGCTTTCCAGCGCGGTACGTTTCGCGTTCGCGGCGAGGTGATCGATATTTTCCCCCGCAGAATCGGACGATCTTGCCCTGCGCGTGGAGTTGTTCGACGAAGAGGTTGAGCGTCTGTCGCTGTTTGACCCGCTCACCGGGCATGTGGAATCGACGGTGCAGCGTTTCACCCATCTACCCGAAGACGCACTATGTGACACCGCGTGAGCGCATCGTGCAGGCGATGGAAGAGATCAAAGAGGAGCTCGCCGAGCGGCGCAAATCGCTACTGGCGAACAATAAGCTGCTGGAAGAGCAGCGACTCAGCCAGCGCACGCAGTTCGATCTGGAGATGATGAACGAGTTGGGTTACTGCTCCGGTATTGAAAACTACTCCCGCTTTCTCTCCGGTCGCGGGCCGGGCGAACCGCCGCCGACGTTGTTCGACTACCTGCCGGCCGACGGGTTGCTGGTCATCGATGAGTCTCACGTTACCATTCCGCAAATCGGCGGTATGTACCGTGGCGACCGGGCGCGTAAAGAGACGCTGGTAGAGTATGGCTTCCGCCTGCCTTCCGCGCTGGATAACCGCCCGCTGAAGTTCGAAGAGTTTGAAGCGCTGGCGCCGCAGTCTATCTATGTCTCGGCGACGCCGGGGCAACTACGAGCTGGAAAAATCGGGCAACGAAGTGATTGACCCGGTGTGGTGCGCCCAACCGGTCTGCTTGATCCGGTAATTGAAGTGCGCCCGGTGGCGACGCAGGTTGACGATTTACTGTCTGAAATTCGTAAACGTTCGGCAATTAACGAACGCGTGCTGGTCACGACCCTGACCAAACGGATGGCGGAAGACCTCACCGAATACCTTGAAGAACACGGCGAGAAGGTGCGCTATCTGCACTCCGATATTGATACCGTCGAGCGTATGGAGATTATCCGCGACCTGCGTCTGGGTGAGTTTGATGTGTTGGTGGGCATTAACTTGCTGCGTGAGGGGCTGGATATGCCGGAAGTGTCGCTGGTGGCGATTCTGGATGCCGACAAAGAGGGCTTCCTGCGTTCTGAACGTTCGCTTATTCAGACCATCGGACGTGCGGCGCGTAACATTAACGGTAAGGCGATTCTGTACGGCGATAAAATCACGCCGTCGATGGCGAAGGCGATAGGTGAAACCGAACGCCGCCGCGAGAAACAGCAGCACTACAACGAAGAGCACGGCATTACGCCGCAGGGCCTGAACAAGAAAGTGGTGGATATTCTGGCGATGGGCGAAGGGCTGGCGAAAACCCGGGCGAAGGGGCGTGGGAAATCCAGAACGCCTGCCCGGTGGAAGCGGCTGAACTGGCGCTGACGCCGAAAGCGCTGCAGCAGAAAATTCATGAGCTGGAAGGGCAGATGATGCAGCACGCGCAAAACCTTGAGTTCGAGGAGGCGGCGAAAGTGCGCGATCAGTTACATCAACTGCGGGATTTGTTTATTGCAGCGTCATAATTTGCGTTCCGTCACACATTAAGGCGATCCGCCGGGCGCGCCTTAATGTTGACTTAATACTGCGCTGACACACTAACTTCCGCTTTACTGGAGGAGAGTGTGATGCAACAGATTAATCTTCGTGAGTTTTTCGCCGTCGCTTTTGCACTGGCGTTGATTATTGGTTTCAGCCACCTGTGGGTGCTGACATATTGATCATACTCCGCGGGCTATCGGGTGAAATTTAACCCGGCCCGCACGCCCGACTGTGTTTTCCGGTTGTGCAAAAGAACTGTGCATCGTGCAGTTGCGCAATGCGTGACACGATGCTCAGGCCCAGCCCGGTGCCGCCGTAGCGGCTATCCATGCGCACAAAAGCTTTGCTTAGCTCGCCGCTGCGACTCTCGTCTATTCCCGGACCTTCATCCTCAACGGCCAGCACCGGCGTTGCCGTGCGCTCGATGTGGATAGTGATAGTCGAGCCGGCAGGACTGTAGCGGTGCGCATTCTCCACCAGGGTTTTCTCACCAGCACCCGCAACAGCGTCACATCTCCGGAAACCGGAATGGTCTGCGCATTGTCGGGTAACGCTAATTTCTGTTGCCGCCCGGCAAGCATGGTTTCCAGTTCGCTTTGAATCGGCATCACCACGTCTTCCAGCAGCATCACCTGCTGATAACTGCCCGCTGAAAAGATTGCCCGACCCGCGCCAGTTGCAGGAGTTGCGCAATGTTCTCGGTCATCTGGTCAAGGCGCTGTACCAGTGGATCGACAGTGATGCCGCTGGTTTTTGCCATCAGCTCAAGATGCAGACGTAACCCGGCCAGCGGGGTGCGCAGTTCGTGAGCGACATCGGCGGTAAACAGACGTTCCCGTTCCAGCGTTAGCGTCAGACGCGACACCAGCTCGTTGATCGATGAGGTCACGGCCTCCACTTCACTGACGCTGTTGTTGAGCGTAATGGGTTGCAGATTGTCCGGGGTGCGTTTATTGAGCTCCTGCTGGAGCTCTGATAACGGGCTGGTGATGTTTTTGACCGCCTGCATGCAGATCAGCAACGCGAGGCCGACAATCAGCAGACTGGGCACCAACAGGCTGGCGACCGCTTCACGGACTTCATGCTCAACCTGTTTGTGATTGTTGTGGTTATGCATGGCGCTTTGCACCAGCAGCTGGATTTGCTCCTCGCTTTCATGCCATAGCCAGAAGACGCTAATCAACTGGCAAAACACCAGAATACCGCCAATGGTTAGCAACAACCGGCGGCGCATGCTCCAGCGCCTGAAATCGAAGATCGCCATAACTCAGTCCCGGTCCCCGGCATGCACCAGCATATAGCCAAACCCTCTGACGGTGCGGATACGGGACTTCCCGATTTTATCCCGCAGGTTATGAATATGGACTTCCAGCGTGTTGGTCGAGGGTTCGTTATCCCAGTTATAGATATCGTTGTAGAGGATTTCTCTGTGCACCGGGCTGTCGGCTTTTAGCATCAGACGCGACAGCAGAGCGTACTCTTTCGGCGTTAAGTCCAGTAGTTGGCCGTCCCGCCATGCCTGACGGCGGGTAACATTCAGCGTCAGGTTGCCGTGCGTGATTTCGTTGTCGCCTTCATTATGGCGGCGGCGCAGCAGCGCACGGATGCGGGCATTCAACTCATCCAGGCGAAGGGTTTGACCAGATAATCGTCCGCACCGGTATCCAGCCCGGTAACACGGTCCTCCAGCGTATCGCGTGCGGTCAGGATCAGTACCGGCTGAGTGAACTTTTCCCGACGCAGCCGGGTGAGCAAATGTAAACCGTCTTCATCCGGCAGCCCTAAATCGAGCACGATTAAACTGTAATGCCCGTTAGCCAGACACAGCGTGGCTTCATGCGCTGTCGAGACGCCATCGCAAGCGTATCCTTCACTCTGCATGGCCAGAATCAACCCCTGCAGCAGCAGGGCATCGTCTTCAATTACCAGAATTTTCATTTAGCCTGCTCCCGGCATGACGTTAACAGATCGTCCTCGGGCACGGTACTCTTTCGTGCTGACGCCCAGTATACACAACATGGTCGGGAAGAGATTATCCTGCGAGACTTCCCGCTCCCGCGCATTCTTTTGCAGACACTGATTATTGACGCCGTAACGCTGTTGATAGTCATCAGACAGCCAGATCAGCATCGGCACATGTTTCTGCGTTTCCGGTGCAATGGAATACGGCAGACCGTGCAAATAAACGCCATTTTCACCCAGTGATTCCCCGTGGTCTGAGAGGTAGACCGGTGGGGCTGGTGGTAAATTTATCCTGTTTTGATTGCAGCAATTTAATTGCTTTATCAACAATATAGTCGACGTACAGAATAGTATTATCGTAAGTATTAACCAGTTGTTGCTGTGAGCAGGTCTGAATTTCATTGGTATCGCAGGTTGGCGTAAATTTACGGAACTGCGGCGGGTAGCGGTTGTAATAGGTCGGCCCGTGGCTACCAATGGTGTGCAATACGATTATCCCGTCGCCCTGCAAGGCATCAATATAGTCAGCAAGACCGCGGAATAAGATCTCATCCGGCACTCCCCTTCAATACAGAGGTCGGGCAGGTTTAATTGCGTCATATCCTGAGTCGGTACGCGGGTGCATGCGCCTTTGCAGCCACCGTCATTTTCATTCCACAGCACCTTAATCCCGGCGCGCTGAATAATATCCAGCAACCCTTCCTGATGCGCGGCAAGCTGGTCGTCGTAATGGGCGCGCCCCATACCGGAAAACATGCAAGGTACGGAAATTGCCGTCGCCGTTCCGCACGAGGCGGTATTCGGGAAATAGGCGACATTGTCCTTTTTAACAGCGGGTTAGTTTCGCGCTCATAACCGCCGAGAGAGAAGTCCGCCGCGCGGGATGTTTCCCCCAGTACCAGAATGGTGAGGTTTTTCCGCGGGCCGTTTTGCATTTCCGGACGCTGACGCGCATCTTCGCCTATTTTCACCAGCGGCAGGTTTGCGGTTTGATTATGGGAATACCATGACAGCGAGGCGGTAATAGAGTTTGACGGACTCAGTGATTTCACCAGCTCTTTATTATTGCGAAACAGCGAGGCGTAATCTTTATAAAACAGCAGTGCCACCAGCACGATGAGCAGCGCGGAAATGACCACGCTGATAATGCGCAATGCGATGCTGCGCAAGGCGGAACGCGCGGGCTTAATTTTGATCCACCGGTGGCGATGACAATCGCCAGTACGGCGGTTAATAACAACGTCAGCACCATTTTTGTCGACAGCAGGGCGAAACTTTCCGCCGGGGTGGTGTCGAGAATATTGGTGATCATTGAGCGGTCAATAATGATGCCGAATGTCGAAATAAAATATTGCGCGGCGCTGACCGGGACAAACAGGGTAATGATCAGGCGATCGAGAAAAACAAATGACGCCAGCGACAGCACAATATTAATAACGCTGAACGCCACCACCGGCATGGAAAGAAACACCAGCCAGTTACGCAATGAGTTAACCGGTAGCAGGGTGAAAACCTGATGATAAAAACGACATTCAGGGCCAGTGCGATATAAAGCGCAAAGAGGATAATAAACGTGAGGCGGCTTAAGGTTGGCCGACGAAAATGAAACATAGCGTACCGGATCCTGCAAAGAATGTGACAAGAGGATGACCGTTTTTTTTTTAAGACAACCTTAAGAAATTAAGAAAGGTATCGGCAGGTCACAAAAATAACCTGCCGGAGGGTTAGCCGAGTTGCTGTACCGCTTTTTTCCAGCGCGGCGCGCAGGAGATGACGATCGTGGCGATAGGGGATATCGCTGGCTTCCAGTACGTCCTGAATGATCAGGCGATCGCTCACGTTGCTGACATCCACTTTCGGCCCGACAATGGCGGCATCAATTATTTTTCTGCCGACATACTGCTCCATAATGGTCAGTTTATCGCTCAGTTTCAGGCTGGCGGCCGCCGGGCTTAACTCTTTACCCGAGGGTTCGCGATATAGACCACCGGCGCTGGCGTGCGGCGCAATGCCTGCGCCAGATCCTCAAGCAGCAGCAGCGGCAGCAAGCTGGTATAAAAACTGCCCGGACCGATTAAAATTAAATCCGCTTCGGCAATGGCCTGCACCGCTTCACGGGTGGCATGCACTTTTGGAAACAGCATCAATTCCTGAATCGGCGCGTGCAATTGATCAACGTTCACTTCGCCATAAACATGATGCCCTTCGCTGTCGGTGGCCATTAAATCGACAGGCTGTTCCGACATCGGAATTAAAAAACGCGTCCACCTTTAATAAATTGCGAATTAAATTGATGGCTTCCAGAGGCCGCACGCTCAGGTGGTCCAGCGCCTTTAACATCAGATTTCCGAGGTTATGCCCGGAAAGTTCGCCATTACCGCTAAAACGATACTCAAACATGGCCGACGCAACGCTGGGTTCGGTGATCAACTGATTCAGACAGTTGCGCATATCCCCCCAGAGGCGATCCCGCCTTCGGAGCGTCGAATACGCCCGGTTGATCCGCCGTTATCCGTGGTGGTGACAATGCCGGTAAGTCGCGATCCCAGCGAAGAGAGCGAAGACATCACACGCCCGAGACCATGCCCGCCGCCCAGCGCGACAACACGATCGAGGTCTGCAAGTGTGCGATTACGCATAGTGATTCCTTATGAAGAATTATCCCGATACGTTAGCGCAAATACCACCAAAAGACGATGCCGCGCAGAGTGGAAAATGACACATATCAAGGCAAAACGCGATTTTCACGTACTCTGTACTGAAAGTGCACGATCATGTCGCTATATATGTATTTATATAACGATTATCGTGATAGCGAAAGCCCGACTATCGCGCTACTATCGCCATAAGCAATGTTAGCGTGACTAACAAAATATACACTCAAGCCTTTGCGCCTAAGTCGAAAGATACGGGGCACTGGCCGTGACGGAGCCCGCAACGGTTCCTGTCGCCGGTGCAGGAAGAAATGACTGCATCTCCCGTATTTGGAAAGGTGTAAATGACTTCACAACTTACCGATGCGTTCGCGCGTAAGTTCTATTACTTGCGTTTGTCGATCACTGATGTGTGCAATTTTCGTTGCACCTACTGCCTGCCGGACGGTTACAAGCCGGGCGGCATCAACAACAACGGCTTTCTCGGCGTCGATGAAATTCGTCGGGTAACACGCGCCTTCAGCGCCATGGGCACGGAAAAGTGCGCCCTGACAGGCGGTGAGCCGTCGCTGCGACGCGATTTCCCCGATATTATCGCCGCGGTGCGCGAAAACAGCGCTATCCGCCAGATTGCCGTCACCACCAACGGTTACCGGCTTGCTCGTGATGTCGCCCTGTGGCGCGACGCCGGGCTCACGGCCATTAACGTCAGCCTCGACAGTCTCGATGCCCGCCAGTTTCATGCCATTACCGGCCGAGGATAAGTTTCAGCAGGTGATGGACGGTATCGATGCCGCTTTCGCCGCGGGCTTTGCCAAAGTCAAAGTCAACACGGTACTGATGCGCGACGTTAACCATCACCAGCTCGACACCTTTCTGGCGTGGATCAAATCGCGTCCTGTCCAGCTACGCTTTATTGAACTGATGGAGACCGGAGAGGGCAGCGAGCTGTTTCGCAACCATCATATCTCCGGCATGGTGCTGCGCGATCAACTGCTGCAACGTGGTTGGATCCATCAATTGCGCCAGCGTAGCGACGGCCCGGCGCAGGTGTTTTGCCACCCGGATTACGCCGGGGAAATCGGTCTTATCATGCCTTATGAAAAGACTTCTGCGCCAGTTGCAATCGCCTGCGCGTGTCGTCGACCGGCAAACTGCACTTGTGCCTGTTTGGCGATGGCGGCGTCAATTTGCGCGACCTGCTACAGAACGACGCACAGCAAGCGATGCTGGAACAGCGTATTGCCGCCGCGCTCACGCACAAAAGCAGACGCACTTCCTGCATCAGGGCAATACAGGCATTACGCAAAACCTTTCATACATTGGCGGGTAATCGCCGCAAGGAGAATGAGATGAGTCAGGTCAGCGCTGAGTTTATTCCGGTGAAATTGGCTATTCTGACGGTGTCTAACCGTCGCGGCGAAGAGGATGATACTTCCGGTCACTGGCTGCGCGACGCTGCGCACGATGCCGGTCACCAGATGGTGGATAAGGCGATTGTCAAAGAGAACCGTTATGCCATTCGCGCGCAGGTTTCCGCGTGGATCGCCCGCGACGACGTGCAGGTGGTCTTGATCACCGGCGGCACCGGCTTCACCGACGGCGATCAGGCGCCGGAAGCGTTGCTGCCGCTGTTCGATCGTGAAATCCAGGGGGTTTGGCGAAGTGTTCCGCATGCTCTCTTTTGAGGAGATTGGCACCGCAACACTGCAGTCCCGTGCGGTGGCGGGCATTGCCAATAAAACGCTGATTTTTGCCATGCCGGGGTCGACCAAAGCCTGTCGTACCGCATGGGAAAACATCATTGCGCCGCAGCTGGATGCGCGTACACGTCCCTGTAATTTCCATCCCCATTTTAAGAAATAAGTTATGTCACAACTGACCCATATTAATGCCGATGGCGAAGCGCATATGGTCGATGTCTCTGCGAAAGCGGAAACCGTACGCGAAGCCCGCGCCGAAGCATTTGTCACCATGTTGCCGCAAACGCTGGCCATGATTATCGACGGCAGTCATCACAAAGGCGATGTGTTCGCCACCGCGCGCGCATTGCCGGGATCCGGTGGCGGCCAAACGCACCGGGAGCTGATCCCGCTGTGCCACCCGTTGCTGCTGAGCAAAGTGGAAGTGCAGTTGCAGGCGCAGCCGGAGCATAACCGTGTGCGCATTGAAGCGCTTTGCCGCCTGACCGGGAAAACCGGCGTGGAAATGGAAGCGCTGACCGCAGCCTCCGTGGCGGCGCTGACCATTTACGACATGTGCAAAGCCGTGCAGAAAGATATGGTGATCGGCCCGGTGCGCCTGCTGGCGAAAAGCGGCGGCAAGTCCGGGGATTTCAGGATGGACAGCGATGATTAAGATCCTTTTTTTCGCGCAGGTGCGCGAGCTGGTGGGCTGTGACAGCATGGCGTCTGACACCGTTTTTCCCACCGTCGAGGCGCTGCGTCAGCATCTGGCGGCGCAAGGCGAACGTTGGGCGCTGGCGCTGGAAGAGGGCAAATTGCTGGCGGCGGTTAACCAGACGCTGGTCACGTTTGATCACCCGCTGAGCAGCGGTGATGAAGTGGCTTTTTTCCCACCGGTGACCGGGGGATGAAATGAGTGAAACACGGATTTGCGTCGAACATGCCGCTTTCAACGTCGGCGATGAATACACCGGCTGGCGGCGCGCGATGAGGACGGCGCGGTGGTCACCTTTACCGGCAAAGTGCGTAACCACAATCTCGGCGACAGCGTCAGCGCGTTGACGCTCGAACACTATCCGGGGATGACGGAACGCTCGCTGGCGGAAATTGTCAGTGAAGCGCGCCCGTTGGCCGCTGGGGCGGGTTACGGTCTACCATCGCGTTGGCGAGCTATGGCCGGGCGATGAAATTGTTTTTGTCGGCGTCGCCAGCGCCCATCGCAGCAGCGCGTTTGACGCCGGGCAGTTTATTATGGACTACCTGAAAACCCGCGCGCCTTTCTGGAAGCGCGAGGCCACCGAAGGCGAGCGCTGGGTTGGAAGCCCGCGACAGCGACAAGCAGGCGGCAAAGCGTTGGTAATGCGTTGAACCGGGATGTGTTAATCTTATTAAGCGTTAACCCATTATTCAGGAGTGACTATGGACCGTTATCCTCGTTCCGACTCGATCGTCCAGCAAACCCGCAGCGGGTTGCAAACCTACATGGCGCAGGTGTACGGCTGGATGACCTGCGGTCTGTTACTGACCGCGTTCGTTGCCCGGTATGCTGCCGGTAACAATGCTGTCATGGCGTTGGTGTTCTCCAGCCAGATTACCTTTTTTGGCCTGATTATCGCGCAACTGGCGCTGGTGTTTATCCTCTCCGGGCTTATTCATAAACTGAGCGCCGGGGTGGCTACCTCGCTGTTTATGCTCTATTCGGCGTTAACCGGGCTGACGCTTTCCAGCATTCTCTTTATCTACACCGCTGAATCCATCGCCGCGACCTTTGTGGTGACCGCCGGGATGTTTGGTGCCATGAGCCTGTATGGTTACACCAAACGTGACTTAAGCGGCTTCGGCAATATGCTGTTTATGGGGCTGATTGGTATTGTTCTCGCCTCACTCGTCAACTTCTGGCTGAAGAGCGAAGCCCTGATGTGGGCGGTGACCTACATCGGCGTGGTGATCTTTGTCGGCCTGACGGCTTATGATACGCAGAAGCTGAAAAACATCGGCCAACAGATCGACCTCAACGACGCTTCGCAACTGCGTAAAACCGCCATTCTCGGCGCATTGACGCTGTATCTCGACTTTATCAACCTGTTCCTGATGCTGTTGCGCATTTTCGGCAACCGTCGCTAAGGCTTTTGTCGAAAGCCTGACAGGCGAAACGCCATCAAATGATCAAATCCCGGCTCCGGCCGGGATTTCTTTGCCTGCCAGATGGCAGGGGATTCAGGAGGATAATGATGAAGCCCTTTGGCTGGATACAGCCGCCGCAGATCGCCCCGACAGAGCTGATAACGGGCGTATGTTTGTGGCTGGCGGCGGGCATGGCATTGAGCCTTGGCGCTGCACTGGTGGGTGCTGGACGTGATGCCGGTTCGCGCGTTCACCGCTCATGGCTGGTTGATTGCCGTACTGACTATCCTGTGGTTCGCGTGCGGTCTCACCCTTAATCTGTTTTTCGCGCGTTTCGGCACCCGACTGGCGTTCTGCTGTTTGTGCGTGATGAGCCTGCTTACCGGCTTGCTGTTTGCCAGCGTCTTTACGTTATCCTCTCTGGTGCTGGCGTTTGCCGTGGTTGGCGGGATGTTCCTCACCAGCGCGATGCTGGCCCGTTTCACGGGGAACGCTTCGCGGCGGCGGGTACTGTTTTGTGATGGTCCTGATCGGGCTTGGTCTCTCCGCGCTGGTCAACAGTCTGCTGCACAGTAGCGTCTGGTTGTGGATCGGTAGCATGTCGCTGGTGTTGCTGTTTAGCCTGACGACGGCGTATCAAACACCGCGTATCACAGGATCTGCCCGCGAGCTGTATCACCGCAACTTTACCACCGTACAATGCTGCGCTATTCGCGGCGCGCTGGCGGTGCACCGGGAATGAGTGTGGCGCTGTTTGAGATCCTCAGGCTATTGGCGGAGATCCTCACCGCGCTGTCTCCCGGTAGCGGTGGGTCTTCCCGTTAATTCACTACGGTTTCGCCAGCGTTTGCGCATTTTTCTTGCGCAGCGCTTTTGCCCGGCTCTCCAGCAGCAAATAGCACACCAGCGCCAGCAACAGCGGCAGGAAGTAGTAAAGCACGCGATACGCGAGCAGGGCGGCAATAATGGTCCCCTGAGAAACGTGTTCACCCGCCAGAAGCGCAATAAAAACGGCCTCCAGCACGCCGATGCCCGCCGGGATATGCACAATCACCCCGGCGATGCTACTAACCAGCAACACGCCAAGCACAAAGAAGAAATCCGCTTGCATGCCCATCAGCAACCAGATGATAGCGCCCATCGCCATCCAGTTGGCGCTGGAAATCACCATCTGCACGACGGCAAACCGCCACGATGGCAGCACCAGTTTGTGCCCTTTCACCGTCATGTGTCGGCGTTTGGCAAACGCGCAGCTCCACACATAAAACGCAATCACCAGTAGCAACACGATGCCGATAATGCGCAGCGTACGCTCATCGATATACCAGTGCGCCGGGATCTGCACCACACCGAAGGTAAAAAATCAGCCCACCGAGCAGAATGTAACCCAGCCAGTTGGTGGTAATGCTTAATGAGAAAATGCGTGTGATGGTGCTGCCCGGCAGCCCCAGCCGGGAATAGAGCCGGTAACGCATGCCGATGCCGCCCACCCGGTGCACTGAGCGTCAGATTGAAGGCATAACAGATAAACGACACCAGCATGACTCGGCGTTTCGCCAGTTTGTGCCCGCACCAGGCGCGTCCCATCAAGTCATAACAGCCGTAGATCAGATAGCTGACAATCACCAGCGCGATGGCGCTGAGTAGCGCCGTGCGGTTGTAATCACGGATTACCTTCCAGACATCATCCCAGTTCACTTTCTGCGCATACAGCACCAGCAACACCGCAACGGCAATAAAGAACACGCCGGTGAGGATTTTTTTCGCCAGTCGCCAGCGAGGATGAGCGGTTGACATCAGGGCTTCACCTCCGAATTCTCGACGCGATCCGGGTTTCCCATTTCCGGTTGCACGGGCGCTGCCACCTGCGCCAGTTTCGGTGTGTGCGCGGGCAACCAGCCGACCATCGCCGGGAAGTGGCGTAAAAGTGGAACACCACCACACTTTTGGCCAGATTCCACGGTGCGTTTTGGCGCCATCGACTCATCCACCCGCAGGCAGTCTTGGGCAATAATGGTATGGAGGTTCTCCCGCAGCGTCTGGTTAAACTCGCGATCGTGAATGATCAGATTGGCCTCCGTGAGGTTCAGCGACAGGCTCAACGGATCAAGATTGCTGGAGCCGACCGTAGCCCAGTGATCGTCCATCAGCGCGACTTTGCCATGCAACGGGCGACGGCGATATTCATAGACCTGCACACCGCCTTTTAGCAGGTAGTTGTAGAGCAGTTCGGCACCGACTTTGACGATTGGCATATCCGGCTCGCCCTGAACAATCAACTTCACCGAGGCACCGCGCCGCGCGGCATTGCGCATGGCGTGCAGCAGGCGATAACCGGGAAAGAAGTAGGCATTGGCAATAATCACTTCCCGCCGGGCATTGGCCAGCATCTTCAGGTAGTGGCGCTCAATGTCATCGCGGTGCTCATCGTTATCACGCCAGACAAACAGCGCCTGCGCTTCGCCCGGTTTGCGGTTCTCTTCCGGGCGATGACGACGGCGTCGCCACCAGCGTCTTGCCGGGGCGTTCTCTGGCAGGTTTTCCAGCCTCAAACTGCAAAATGTCTTCCACCACCGGGCCTTCAACACGCACCGCGTAATCCTGCTTGGCTTCCGGGCCATAGCTGGTCACATGTTCGGCGGAATAGTTAATGCCGCCGACAAACGCCACCGTGTTATCGATCACCACAATTTTGCGGTGCATGCGGCGAAAGAGATTCGTGCGCATACCCAACAGCCGCGGGCGCGGATCGTAATAGCGGAAAACCACGCCAGCGGAAGTCAGTTCACTGACAAACTGTTCGCTTAAGTCCGGCGATCCATATCCATCCAGCAGCACTTCAATGCTGATGCCGCGCCGTGCTGCGCGGAGCAATGCCTGTTGCAACGCCCGGCCAACGTCATCTTCAAACCAGATAAAGGTTTCGAGGATCACCTTTTGCTGCGCCTGCGCGATCGCCTCATACAGCGCCGGGTAGTAGTTGTCGCCATTCTCCAGTAACTGGATGCGGTTTCCTTCCTGCCAGCTGCATTTCATAAATGGATCTCCCGCGCTGAGGGGAGCATGATCGGAGAGATGCCGCCAGTTGCGCAGCGGCAGCGCCGTCGGTGCGCTGGCATTGGCGTTTTGACATAGATTCTGTCGAGGCGCAGCAACGGGAAGCGCACCGGAAATGTGCGCGCCGGGCGGCCATGGGCGCGGGTGAAGATCTCTTCCAGCCCGGCCTGAATTTTCAGAGGATGGTTAGCGCGAAGCCGCCAGTCATTAAAGTCACCGGCCACCACGACCGGCTCATTTTCCGGCAAGGCATTGACCCATTCCGCCAGCAGGGTGAGTTGCGACTGGCGGTGCGCTTCCCGCAGACCCAGATGCACACACATGACGTGCACCGGCCGCCCGAAATCCGGCGGCACAATACGGCAGTAGAGCAGGCCGCGCTTTTCGCTGCCGTCGATGGAGACATCGCGGTTTTCATAATGCTCAATCGGAAAGCGCGACAGCACGGCGTTACCATGATGCCCTTCCGGATAGACGGCATTGCGACCGTAGGCGTAATCGCTCCACATGGTATCGGCGAGAAATTCGTAGTGGGTGGTATCCGGCCAGTTCTCCACATGCAGCGGGTGCACTTCGTGCGCGCCCATCACTTCTTGCAGGCAGACGATATCGGCGCTGACGGTGCGCACGGCATCACGAAGCTCAGGCAAAATAAAGCGCCGGTTAAACGCGGTAAAGCCTTTGTGGGTATTAATGGTGAGCACTTTCAATGAAAAATGTCGCGCTTGTTGGGTCATAAATCTCCTGCCAGCGTCACTCTCCTCAATGAAATAAATTGTAGTCCCTGTCACAAAAATGGCGGGGTTACGGAATTTTCCGTAAATGCGAGTACTCTTCTAACAGATAAAAATCCTTCCAGGAGAGTGGCCATGAAGTGGCAACAACGCGTTCGCGTCGCGACAGGTCTGAGTTGCTGGCAGATTATGTTGCACATGCTGATTGTGGCGGTGCTGGTGATGGGCTGGATGAGCGGCGCCACTGGTGCGTGTGGGTTTAGGCCTGTGCGTGCTGTATGGCGTGACCGTGCTGCTGATGCTGTTCTTACAGCGTCACCACGACGCCCGCTGGCGTGAGGCTGGCGATGTGCTGGAAGAGCTGACGACCACGGTATTTTGGCGCGTCGCTGATTGTCATCTGGTTGCTTTCCCGCGTGCTGCAAAACAACGTTCTGTTGGCCCTCGCCGGGATGGCTATCCTTGCCGGCCCGGCGGTGGTTTCGCTGTTAACGAAAGAGAAAACTTCCCGCTAAATCATTCGGTTTGCATCAAAGCGGCAATGCAGCCAATCCCCGCGAACATCGGTAACGCTGAGCAATAACGGCTATGCTGATGCGCGCCGGGTTACATAATTTTCCGTCTGAACAGCGCATAGGCGACTGACCCCGTGGTCGCTGCAATCACCAGCAGCGGCCAGACGCTCTGCCAGACAATCGCGAAGCTGGCATCCTTCAAGTAAATCTGCTTGGTAATGTCGGTAAAATGCCGGATCGGGTTGACCCAGGGTTAAATCCTGCAACCAGACCGGCATATTCTCGACCGGCGAGACATAACCCGAGAGCAGGATCGCCGGCATCATAAAGACAAACACGCCGATAAATGCCTGCTGCTGGTTGACGCAGAGGGACGAGATCAGCAGGCCGAAACCGACCAGCGACAGGCCATAAATCAACATCGTGAAATAGAACAACAGCAGCGAACCGGCGAAGGGGATGTGATACGCCAGAATACCGACGCTGAGTACGATGGTGGCCTGAAAGGTGGCGACAATCAGCGCCGGTACGGCTTTGCCGACAAAGATTTGCCGGGTGGCCAGCGGCGACACCAGCAGTTGGTCCAGCGTGCCCTGTTCGCGTTCGCGCGCCACCGACAGCGATGTCACAATCATCACGCCGATGGTGGTGATCATGGCAATCAGCGACGGCACCACAAACCATTTATAGTCGAGGTTCGGGTTATACCAGTTGCGCACCACCAGCTCACTGTTGTTGGGCTTTTTCTGCCCGCGGATTAACTCCTGCTGATAATCTTTGACGATTTGCTGCAAATAGTTGGCCGCAATTTGCGCACTGTTGGAGTTGCGCCCGTCGAGGATCAACTGCATTGGCGCGGTGACGCCGCTATCCAGTTACGCGAGAAATCCGCCGGGAAACGCACCAGCAGCAGTGCTTGTTGCGTATCAAGCGTCGGGCGGATTGCTTGCGGGTTTTCAGCAGCAGAACATGGGTAAACGCTTTAGCACGGGCAAAACGCTGGGTTAACTCCACCGCATGTTTGCCGTTGTCTTCGTTGTAGATAGCAATGGTGGCATTCGTCACTTCCAGCGTGGCGGCAAGGGGAACAGCAGCACCTGCAACAGCACCGGCAGCACCAGAATGGCGCGGGTTTGCGGTTCGCGCAGCAGCGACTGCAACTCTTTGCGGATCAGCGTCAATAAACGGTGAAACATGGCTTTTCCTTAATCCAGTCTGCGTTTCGTTTTCAGCCATGTCAGGCCGATAAACATCGTTGCCGAGGCCACCAAAAACAGCACATTCACCATCAGCACCACCGGGATATTGCCCGCCAGAAAGAGGCTTTGCAGGGTGCTGACGAAATAGCGCGCCGGAATGATATAGGTCACCGCGCGGATCACCGCCGGCATGCTGTCGATCTGAAAAATAAAGCCGGACAGCATAATCGACGGTAAAATGCCGCATTCAGCGCCACCTGCGCCGCGTTAAACTGATTACGGGTAACGGTCGAAATCAGCAGGCCCATCCCCAGCGTACTGAGCAGAAACAGGCTGGTGATAAAAAACAGCACCACTAACGAACCGCGATAAGGCACGCCGAGAATAAAGACCGACACCAGCATGCACAGCAGCATCGCCAGCATGCCGAGAAAGTAATAGGGGATCAGTTTGCACAGCAGCAATTCCGCCCGCGTCACTTCCGTCGACAGCAACGCCTCCATGGTGCCGCGCTCCCATTCGCGCGCCACCACCAGCGATGTCAGGATCGCGCCTATCACCGTCATGATAATGGTGACTGCGCCCGGGATAATAAAATGCTGGCTGATGGCTGCCGGGTTAAACCAGTAGCGCGTCTGAATGTCGATCAACGATTCGAAGGTTTCGCCGCGATCGTCCGCCCGTTGCTGCTGCCAGAGTTGCCAGATCCTGAAGATAACCCTGCACAAAGTTGGCGGTGTTGGGTTCACTGCCGTCGGTGATCACCTGAATCGGCGCGGTATCGCCGGGGCGCGCCATCTGTGCGTCAAAATTGACCGGCACCACCACGAGGCCGCGAATACGCCCGGCCTGCATCATCTGGATCAGTTGCTGGCGGTTATCGCTGATGGTGGCGTCAATAAACGGCGAGCCGGTCAGCGTGTGGGTGAAATCCAGCGCCTCTTCGCTGCGCTGCTCCAGCAGCACGCCGACGCGCAGCTTGCTGGAGTCCAGGGTTGATGCCGTAGCCAAAAATAAACAGCAACAACAACGGGATCACGACCGCTATCAGCCAACTGCTGGGATCGCGCACAATTTGCCGCGTCTCTTTCACGCACAGCGCGCGTACGCGCCGGATAACGCGTTAAGGCTCATTATGATGCTCCTTATCCCAGTTATGAATCAGCGTGATAAACGCCTGTTCCATGGTGGGATCGGGCGTGTCCGCGTCGGCCGTTTGCGCCTTTAGCGCGTCCGGCGTACCGCTGGCGATCAGCTTTCCGCGATAGACCAGCCCAATGCGGTCGCAATACTCCGCCTCATCCATAAAGTGGGTAGTGACCATCACCGTCACCCCTTTTCCACCATGCTGTTGATATGCAGCCAGAACTCACGGCGCGTCAGCGGGGTCGACCCCCGATGTCGGTTCGTCGAGAAACAAAATATCCGGTTCATGCATTAACGAGCAGGCCAGCGCCGGTGGCGTTGTTTAAAACCGAGTGGCAATTCATCTGTGGCATGGTCGGCAATACTTTTTAAACCGAATGCCTCGCTCATGCGGGCGATTTTCTCGTTCTGCGCCCGCCCGCGCAGGCCATAAACACCAGAGAAAAAAGCGCAGGTTTTGTTCCACCGTCAGGTTGCCGTAGAGGGAGAATTTCTGCGCCATATAGCCCGGTGCTGGCGTGCTTTTCCGGAGCTGACTTTCAGATCCATATTCAACACCAGCGCACGGCCGTCCGTGGGCACCAGCAGACCGCACATCATTTTAAAGGTGGTGGATTTCCCGGCGCCGTTAGGGCCAAGCAGGCCAAAAATTTCCCCGCGTTTTACCGCAAAGTTCACATGGTCGGTGGCGGCAAAGTCGCCAAATTTTTGGTCAGGGATTTGGCTTCAATCACCGTTTCCTGCGCATTGCCTTCTACCGTATGCAGAATTGAACCGAGCGGTGATTCCGCGGTTCCCGCACCGCCAAGCAGATCGATAAACGCATCTTCAAAGCGCGGCGCTGTTGGCGTGATGTCTAAAGGCGGCATATTTTCAGCGGCCTCGGATCTGCTGCGCCTGCGCCTGTTTTTTCAGGATCATGCGTACCGAGCGCCCCTGGATCATGCCGTCGCTGACCTCGGGGCTGCTTCAACAGCCGACGTAGCAACCGGCGGTTATTCTCCTGCGGGCTGGAAACCAGAAAACTGCGCCCGGCCATGGTCTGCGTCAACGCTTTCGGTTCGCCACAGTAGAGCAATTCTCCTTCGTTCATCAACAGCACTTCGCGACACTGTTCGGCTTCATCAAGATAGGAGGTGCTCCAGAGGATCAGCATCCCCTCACCGGCCAGTTCATGCACCATTCGCCACAGTTCGCGACGGGAGATCGGATCGACGCCGACACCGGGTTCATCCAGCAGCAGCACTTTCGGTTCGCCGACCAGCGTACAGGCCAGCCCGAGTTTCTGTTTCATACCGCCGGAGAGTTTCCCCGCCAGCCTGTCGGTAAACGGGGCCAGTGCGGTAAACGCCAGCAAACGCGAAAATGTCTGCTGCCGCTTTTCACCAGTGACGCTGCGCAAATCGGCGTACAGATTGAGGTTCTCCATCACCGTCAAATCTTCATACAGGCCAAATTTTTGCGGCATATAACCCAGCATGGCATGCAGTTCGCTGTCGTTGCGTATTGGATCCAGCCCCATCACCTGCGCACTGCCTTCATCCGCTTTCATTAAGCCTGCAAGCATGCGCATCAGCGTGGTTTTCCCGGCACCATCCGGCCCGACCAGCCCGGTGACGTAACCGGCGTTGATGGTACAGTTGAGTTGCGCCACGGCGGGTTTATCCATGCCGGGAAAGCGTTTTACCAGCCCGTGCAGATGGATGGTCGCCTCACTCATGACGCGCCTCGTTAAAATGGATGGTGACCGGCATGCCCTGGCGCAGCGTGTCGTCGGCATCGGTAACGATAATGCGCAGGCGATAAACCAGTCGGTACGCAAATCCGGGGTTTCAACGGTTTTGGGTGTGAATTCGGCGGTCGGGGGAGACAAACCCGATTTTGCCGTGATACGGCTTGTTCGGGCGACCGTCGGTGTACAGCGTCACCTCCTGACCGGGCTGCGCCTGTTGCAAATTGCGTTCATCCACATAGGCGCGTATCCATACCGGGCGGGTTAAAGAGAGCGTCAGCACTGTGCCGCCTGCGCTGAGCATACTGCCGGGTTCCACGGCGCGGGTCAGCAGCGTGCCGTTCGCCGGGGCGATAAGCGCGGTGTCCTGCAAATCCAGTTGCGCCTGCGCCAGTGCGGCTTCTGCCTGTTCGAGACCGGCTTTGGCTCGGGCGATTTCCTGCGGACGATTCCCGGCGCGATACTGGCTCAGTTTATCCTGCGCGGATTTCAGCGTGGCCTGCGCCTGATCCCCGTGAGGATCGTGCGTTTTCCGAGGTCATTGGCCGGAATCGCGTGGCTTTTTATCAACCCCCAGCTGGCGCTGATAGTAGTTCTGCGCATAATCATAGGCCGCACGCGCCTGATTCACGGCGGCAACCGCACGGGCTATCTCTTCGTCGCGGTAGCCCGCCGTCGCCAGCGAGTATTTCGCCTGCGCGGTGGAGACATTGGCCTGCGCCTGCAACAGGGCATTTTCATACGGCGCTTTGTCTAATTCACCGAGCAACTGGCCGCTTTTAATGGTGTCCCCTTCATCCACCGCCAGCGAGGCCAGTCGACCGCCCACGCGAAAGCTCAAATTGACCGTGCGGATATCAACATTGCCATACAGCGTCAGGCTGTTTTCCTGTTTGCTTTGATACCACATCCAGCCGCCGCCCAGCACGGCAAGCACAATAATCGCAACTACTAACACCACGACGGGCTTTTTCATCACTCGGGGCTCCTGTGCGTTAATCCTTGCAAAATCAAATCGATATGGCAGGTGATGACCTGGAAAAATCAGCGACGATTTCTCGGCATCGAATTGTGTCCATCCGGCGCGCAGCAAAAGGTTTCCCGCCCGAGGACGAAACGCGAGAATTTCACCCAGTAGCGCGTGGGTATGAATAATGGTTTGCGTATCGCCCGCGTCGAGGCCGGTGTAGGCCGCAAGCAGGCGGGTCAGGTGGGTGTGCAGCGGTGCAATCACTGGTCATGCACCAGCTGGTACGCACGGGTGGGAGAGAGCTGCTCACGGGAGATAAATTTACTCCAG
Organism: Enterobacter sp. EA-1; assembly: GCA_002886105.1. GTDB lineage: Bacteria > Pseudomonadota > Gammaproteobacteria > Enterobacterales > Enterobacteriaceae. The sequence continues at coordinate 3,468,176 of CP025776.1, read as the reverse complement.
GTTGAGCGTTTCGTCATGCGTCAGCAGGGTGATCATACTTTTGCAGGCCCGGTGGATCAGTTCGCGGATGGCCTCTTTATCCGGATCGGGGTGGGCGAACAACGCTTCCGCCGCCTGCGCGTGAGGGCGGAAGTTTTCATGAATAAAGTCGGCTATCCACTGTGCGCAGGCGAGGTAGAGATCGTCTTTGGAACCAAAGTAGTAGGTAATGGCGGCAATATTTTGCCCTGCTTGCGCGGCGATATCCCGGGTGGTGGCGTGTAAGCCATATTCGCCAAATTGCGCGAGTGCGGCGGCAATTAGCTGGCTTCTGGCTTGTTCACCTTTGCTGGTTGTCGGTGTCGTATTCATGGGCGCAATAAAAGTTAATCAATCGATTGATTAACTTTAAGGTGAGTTTTGTTCTTGTCCAGCCACGGGCTGAACGATTCTCCCGCTGCGCTTTCTTTGTGGGATATTTTATGCGTGTGATCACAAAAGCTGATACACTCCGCCCCTTCATGGCATTGTGGTTTTGTCATCAATCAAATTATTATCTCCTCGAAAACTACACCTGTGACAGGTCGGGGCGGTGCGGAGTTGTTATGTCATTTGATGCCCTTGGCCTGAATCCGGAAATTCTGCGCGCGGTCGCAGAGCAGGGTTACCTTCAGCCAACCCCTATTCAGCAGCAGGCCATCCCGGCTGTGTTGCAAGGCCGCGATTTGATGGCCAGCGCCCAGACGGGTACCGGCAAAACTGCCGGTTTTACCCTGCCGCTGTTGCAGCGCCTGATCCAGAGCGAGCCGCACGCGAAAGGCCGCCGTCCGGTGCGCGCGCTGATCCTGACGCCGACCCGTGAACTGGCGGCGCAAGTGGGTGAAAACGTCCACGAGTACAGCAAGTACCTGGAATATCCGCTCGATGGTGGTGTTTGGCGGGGTCAGCATTAACCCGCAGATGATGAAGCTGCGCGGTGGTGTGGATGTGCTGGTGGCGACGCCGAGGGCGTCTGCTGGATCTGGAACACCAAAATGCGCTGAAGCTCGATAGCGTGGAAATTCTGGTGCTGGATGAAGCCGACCGTATGCTGGATATGGGCTTTATTCACGATATTCGCCGCGTACTGGCGAAGCTGCCGGCTAAACGCCAGAACCTGCTGTTTTCCGCGACCTTCTCTGATGAGATCAAACAGCTGGCGGAAAAACTGCTGCGCAACCCGCTGGAAATCGAAGTGGCGCGCCGCAACACCGCGTCTGAACAGGTGACGCAGCATGTGCATTTCGTCGATAAAAACGCAAGCGTGAACTGCTGTCGCAGATGATCGGCGAGGGCAACTGGCAGCAGGTGCTGGTCTTCACCCGTACCAAGCATGGCGCCAACCATCTGGCTGAACAGCTGAACAAAGACGGCATTACCAGCGCCGCTATCCACGGAAACAAGAGCCGGGCGCGCGTACCCGTGCGCTGGCGGATTTCAAATCCGGCGATATTCGCGTGCTGGTGGCGACCGATATTGCCGCCCGTGGCTGGATATTGAAGAGCTGCCTCACGTGGTGAACTATGAGCTGCCCAACGTGCCGGAAGATTACGTGCACCGTATTGGCCGTACCGGCCGTGCGGCTGCAACCGGTGAAGCACTGTCGCTGGTGTGCGTTGATGAGCATAAACTGCTGCGCGATATCGAGCGCCTGCTGAAGAAAGAGATCCCGCGCATTGCATTAGCGGGCTACGATCCGGACCCGTCAATCAAAGCCGAACCCATTCAGAATGGTCGCGGCCGGGCGGCGGTCGTCAGGGTGGTGGTCGCGGGCAGGGCGGTGGCGGTCGTGGTCAGGCAGCACCGCGTCGCAACGAGGGTGAAGCGCAAAACCGCGCACACCGCGCCGCAGTGAAGGCGGGGCCGCTAAGCCGGAAGGTGTTCGCCGTAGCGAAGGTGGGACAGGTGGACGTCGTCCTGATGGTGGTGCGGCTAAGCCAACTGGCGGACGTCGTCTTGACGACGGAGCCGCTAAACCGGCAGGCAATTCAGCCCGCCGTCGCCGTCCGCGCAAGCCTTCCGCTGCGCAGTAATTAACGCGAAAAGCGCGCCAGCCAGTTCTGACGCGCTTCTCTGGCCTGCGCGACGCTTGCCAGCGGGTCGGAAGTAAACCATGCCGGCACCCGGCCAGACATTCAGCTCCACTTCCACACCCGCGCGGATCAGACGCTGCGCATAGGCCATATCTTCATCAAGAAACAGATCCAGCGTGCCAACACCAATCCAGGGTGGGGGGTAAACCCGAGACATCCGTTGCCCGTGCAGCCGCGGCATAAGGCGATACGCCATCGCTACCGGGTTCACAACCTGTCAGTGCCTGCCAGCCAAAATGGTTATCCTCGCGCGTCCAGATAAACTCCCCGGTTACCGGATTGGCATCTGTTTCGGTCACCGTACGGTCGTCGAGCATCGGGAACATCAGGTTCTGGAACGCCAGTGTTGGTCCGTGCTGATCACGCGCCCAGAGTGCCAGCCCTGCGGCAAGACCTGCGCCAGCGCTGTCGCCCATCAGACCAATATTGTTGGCATCGATGCCCAGCCGTTCGGCGTTTTCTGCCATCCACACCAGCGCGGCATAGCAATCGTTCAGCGAGCACCGGAAAACGTGTTTCCGGCGACAAACGATAATCGACCGAGACCACCACGCAGTCGTGGCGAGCTGCTGTCGGGCGGGTTAGCGACAGCGACTGTTCCGGGCTGCCAAACAGATGCCCCCCGCCGTGCATATGCAATATCGCCATCCGCTTTTGCGTGGTGCAGTGGGGTAATCACCCGTACCCGCACGGATGATTCGCCTGCGTTGACAGCAATGTGGTACTCCGCCATGGTCAGCGCGAGGCCATCGTCAGTCTGCATGGCCGCGGGCAGCCTGCTGGCGCTGCTGGCGTATGGCAGGGAGTTCATCGGCGTTGAGAACGGAAGGCGTCCTGGATTGAATCGCCGGGCGGAGTTCAGGATCAACCAAATGCCGGTGCTCATGTGTAACCTATAGTCAGCAGAAAAATGCCGGATGGCTGCGTCATCCGGCAAAGAGGAGCCTAAACCTTACAACACTTCACCGTTACTGGCGATAACCTGTTGATACCAGTCAAAACTCTTCTTCTTGCTGCGCTTCAGGGTGCCATTGCCGTCGTTGTCTTTATCCACATAGATAAAGCCGTAACGTTTTTCATTTCACCGGTACCGGCGCTCACTATGTCGATGGGACCCCACCACGTATAGCCCATGATATCGCAGCCATCTTCAATGGCTTCCGCCATCGCCTGAATATGGCGGCGGCCATAATCCATGCGCGCCAGATCGTTAATCTGCCCGTCAGCATCGACTTCATCGACGCCGCCATAGCCGTTCTCTACGATAAACAGCGGCTTACGGTAGCGATCCGCCAGCTCGTTACAGACAATGCGAAAGCCCTGCGGATCGATGGGCCAGCCCCATTCCGTTTTCTCAAGGAATGGGTTATCCAGCCCGGCCGTTCCGCCGGTATCAATGCGGAATTGCCCACCAGTCTGATGCAGCACGCTGCGGTAGTAACTAAAGCCAAGATAATCGGAAGGGTAATCTGCCAGCAGTTGCAGATCCCCCTCGGCAATCTCCAGTTCAACACCCAGCTCGCGAAACAGCCGCGGAGCGAATGCCGGGTACTGACCGAACATCATCACATCAGAGAAGAACAGTGAGCGACGGCGCAACTGCATGGTGGAGAAGATGTCCTCCGGGTTACAGGTGGCCGGGTAGACGGTGCTCAGCGATAACATGCAGCCAATTTTCGCCCCCGGGATAATCTCATGGCATAGCTTGTTGGCCCGCGCGTTGGCGACAAACTGATGATGGTTGGCCTGCCAGATCGCCTGTGCGCTGGCGTCAGCATCCACCGCACCGGTAGCGAAGGGCATGCGGTTCATGTTGTTCAGCTCATTGAAGGTCATCCAGTATTTGACCTTGCCTTTGTAGCGGTGGAATACCGTTTCGCAGTAGCGGGCAAAGAAGTCAATCAACTGGCGGTTCTTCCAGCCGCCGTACTCCTGATACAGCGCCAGTGGCGTTTCGTAGTGGGAAAGGGTGATCACTGGCTCGATGCCATACTTCAGCAACTCATCAAACAGATTGTCATAAAAAAGCCAGCCCGGCTTCGTTGGGCGTGGTTTCATCACCGCGCGGGAAGATGCGCGTCCAGACAATTGAAGTGCGGAAACAGGTGAAACCCATTTCGGCAAACAGCGCCACGTCCTCTTTGTAATGGTGATAAAAATCAATTGCCTGATGGCTGGCGTAATAAAGGTTGGGATCAATCACCGCATCATGCTTGCCGGAAGCGATGCCGCCGCGCACCACGTCTGCGATCGACGGCCCTTTGCCGTCCTCATTCCATGCGCCTTCGGCTGGTTGGCGGCAATCGCGCCGCCCCATAAAAAAATCTTTCGGGAAAACAGCCATTTCTGCTCCTTAATCCGTCAAATCTTCGCCGTTGGAGGCGATCAGTTTTATACCAGTGATAGCTTTTCTTCAGCGAGCGGGCCTGTGTGCCGTTGCCCATATCATCCTCGGGTCCACATAGATAAACCCATAGCGTTTGGAGATTTGCGCCGTGCCTGCGCTGACCACATCAATCGGCCCCCACGAGGGTATAACCGAACAGATCGACGCCATCGCCGATGGCTTCCTGCATCTGTTCCACGTGCTGGCGCAGGTAATCGATACGGTAATCGTCATCAATCGAGCCATCCGGGTTGACGGTATCCACCGCGCCCAGACCGTTTTCGGCAATAAACAGCGGTTTTTGGTAGCGGTCATACAGCTGGTTGAGCGCCAGACGCAGCCCTTTCGGGTCTATCTGCCAGCCCCACTGGCTGGTGGGCAGGTGCGGGTTGCGAATGCCGCCGGTGATCATATTGCCTTCCGCACCTTCCAGTTTTTCCGGGTGCGCGCTGACGGTGCTCGACATGTAGTAACTGGAAGGAGACAAAATCCACCGGGTGCTGGCGCAGGATCTCATCGTCGCCGACCACTTTTGCAGCGTAACGCCTTTCCTCCGCCAGCATGCGATCGGTATACGCCGGGTAGTAGCCGTGCGCCTGTACGTCGCTAAAGAACAGCGACACGCGCTGCATCTCTTCGCAGGCCTGCAAATCGTCCGGGTGGCAGGTGTGCGGATAGAGCATCTGGTAGCTGATCATGCAGCCCATTTGCGAGCCGGGAATGATGGCGTGGCAGGCTTTGGTCGCCAGTGCGCTGGCAACAAACTGATGGTGCGCGCCCGGTATTTATCCTGCTCAAGATGCGGGTTGTCCTCTTCGATGACCCCAACGCTGACATACGGATGGTGCTTGACGCAGTTGATCTCGTTAAAGGTCATCCAGTACTTCACTTTTTGCGATAGCGGGTGAACACCGTGGTGGCAAAGCGCACGTAAAAATCCACCACCTGACGATTTGGCCAGCCGCCGTAATCGGTGACCAGCGCCAGTGGCATCTCATAGTGCGACAGCGAGACAATGGGCGCGATGCCGTGTGCCAGCAACGTGTCGAACACCTCATCGTAAAATGCCAGCCCGGCTTCGTTGGGGGTGGTTTCATCACCACGCGGGAAGATGCGCGTCGGGCAATCGACATGCGGAAGCATTTAAAACCCATCCCGGCAAACAGCGCGATATCCTCTTTAAAGTGGTGATAGAAGCCGTTGCCTTTGCGTTTGGGGTAGTATTTTTGCTGTTCGGATCCTGCGCTTCACGTACCTGCGCGTGGGTCATACCCAGCCACTGATCGAGCCAGCGTTCGCGGGGCATGTCGTTGTCGAAGGTGTAGACATCAGAGACCGATAGCCCTTTTCCTCCCACGTTCCATGCGCCTTCCAGTTGGTTAGCGGCGCCGCCCCATAAAAACCCGTCCGGAAATGCTTTCGAAAATGCCATACGTCTGCTCCTTACGCCGCTGTCGCGGTCAGTGTGAGAAATGCGTCCCGGCTGGCGACATCGCCATTTGCTTTCACCGGGCTGATATCGCCGTACTGTTCGCTGTTGGTGACCACCACAATCACGCTGGGGTCGATGCCTTCGGCTTTCAGCGCCGCAAGGTCAAAGCTCACCAGTAAATCGCCCACCTCAACGATCTGCCCGGCAGTGGTGTGGCTGGTGAAGTGGCGCCCGCCCAGCTTGACGGTGTCGATACCGATATGGATCAGGACCTCTGCACCGGTATCGCTTTGCAGCGCCAGCGCGTGGTGGGTTTCAAACAGTGACTCCACCTTGCCGTTGACCGGCGAACGCAGCTCGCCGCTGGTGGGAGTAAATCGCCAGTCCTTTGCCAAAAATTTCATCGGCGAAGACCGGGTCGCTGAGTGTGCTCAGTGCTTTCAGTTCACCACTGACGGGGGCAAACAGCTTCTCTTCGCTACGCGCCACCGGCATCGGGCTGATGCCGGCGACCACCGTTTCTTCAAAACCAAGGATCACCGTGACCACGGCGGCGCAGGTAAACGAGATGGCGATACTGACCAGCGCCCACAGGAAGGTGGGGCCGACCAGCGCCGGAAGACCCGGTAAGCCGCTGAGCGCAAAGGCGTAGGTTTTGGCTCCCATTGCCATCGCGAAACCGCCGCCGCAAGCCCCGCCTATCAAGGCCGCGGCAAAGGGGCGTTTATAGCGAATGTTGATGCCGTACATCGCCGGTTCGGTAATGCCCATCGCGGCGCTAAAGCTGGTGGTCAGCGCCAGCGACTTCAGCTTCCGGTCTTTGGCGCGCAGAAATACGCCAAAGGCCGCACCGGCACGGCCGAGGTTGGCAACATAAAAGAGGATTTTGAACGGGTCGAAACCCATCTGGCTGATGTTGTTGATCATGATTGGCACCAGCACATAGTGCATGCCGGTGATGATGATCATCGACAGCGTGCCGCCCACCACCACGCCCGCGACGAGACCCATATTTTCCACCAGCCAGATAATGCCGCCAGACAACGCGTTACCGGCAAAATGCCCAGCGGGCCAATGGCGATCAGCGTGATGGGGGTGACAATCACCGAGGCTCAGCAGCGGGACAAACATGGTTTTCAACGCGCACCGGCATGATGCGATCAATCAGTTTCTCCACCCGACTGAGCAGCCAGACCGCCAGTAAAATCGGGATAACGGTAGAGGCATAGTTCACTGTTGGCACTGGCAAACTCATGAAATTGACCGGAGCACCGGATTTAAACAGTGTCTGAATAGCGGGGTGGAAGAGGGCGGCGGCCAGCGCGACTGCAACGTACGGGTTAGCGCCGAATTTATTGGCGGCGCTGAACGCCAGCGCCAGCGGCATAAAGTAGAAAACGCCGTCGCTGATCGCCAGCAGGATCTGGTACGTTTGATTACTGGTTTCCAGCCAGTGCATGGCGACCAGCAGCGCCAGCACCCCTTTGAGAATACCGGCCCCGGCAATGGCCGGAATGATGGGCGAAAAGATGCTGGATAGTCCCTCCAGCACGACGGAAATCGGATTACGGCGTTTGCCATGCTGCACTGCGCCGCCGGATGAGACTCCCGGCAGTTTTGCCAGCAGCGCTTCGCACAAGGGGGCAACGTCGTTGCCGATAATCAGTTGATACTGGTCGCCTGAAATATTCACGCCTATCACGCCATCCAGGCTTCCAGCGCCGCACGGTCAGCTTTGTCGTGATCTTTCAGTAAAAAACGCAGACGGGTGATGCAGTGAAACAGCGACAGAATATTGTCCTTGCCGCCGATCCGGGTAATGATCTGCTGTGCGGTATCCTGATAGTTCATGGTCATTCCTCCAGACTGACGCCTGCACTGCAGGTGTCATAACAATTACCGGTGATAAACCGGCGCTTTGTTCTTCTGGGGTTTGCCTGATTTAACAGTAACAAGCCCTCGGAAAGAATATTTTTTACGACTCTGCCCGTTGCACGACGTTTTCGATATGCACGGTCAGGTAGAGCTTTTCCGAGTTGCTCATGGTGTGGTGATAATTTTTACCGACAAACTCATTAATTGCGTCAACGCACTTCAGGGTTGTCTGATAACGACGCTGCACCATGGCAAATAATTCCCTCGTCGTCATTATTTAACACCACACCATCAATCACCCGCTGGGCGAAAAAACTTTAAATGGGTAATAAAGCGTTGATAATTCAGACTGTGCTCATCGAGTGGCAGGCTGAAAAAGTATTAACGATATTCTGCAACTGGTAAATAAGGCGCGTAATCTGCGTGGTTTTACCCATCGTGTCGTTCAGCCCAGCGTTTACAATATGCAGGGCGATGCTACAGGCTTCGCTATCGGGTAATAAGGTACCGGTACGCGCTACCACCATGCCCAGAGCCTCGGCGGCCGATGCCATATTCTGCGGTATAGAAATGGCGCACTTCCCACTCCAGCGGATTGGGCAGCACTTCGCTGTTCTGGCTGCGTTGCAGGGCGAAATGAAGATGATCGGCCAGAGTAACGTACAGGCCTTCACTTAATTTATGCGGCAGCGTTGCGCGCGCCGTATGACGATATCATCGGTCAGTTGCAGTATTTCTACCGGCACTTCGCTGATCAAATCTTTGAATCGGGCGGAGACCTGCGAATCCTGCAGACGGAATATTTTTTCGATGGCACGGGTATCCACGCTGGCACCGGTGTGGGTATTAAACCCAAGACCGCGGCCGGTAAGAATAACCTCAAGCCCACGCTCATCAATGGCGCTGACAACGTTATTATTTAATATTTGTTTGACCAGCATCGCCAACTCCTGCAAACAAAAAACGGGCAAAACGTAAATACAGCCGCGGACGGATTTGTCCTCATAGTCTGCATTTAGGTTTTGCCCGATATTCGGTAACAAGCGTAATGCAGGTAAAAACTAGCATTGCCCGGAATAAATGATCAACGCATCACTCCAGGGCATTGATGACCTGATATGCCAAATTGTGATCGGCGCTGCGAAAAATATCCTGTATTTGCAACCGGAGTGATATTTTCTGGCGACGGCTTCCGGCATTGCAAAAACCGTTACCCCCGGGGCGCTAAAAATGCCACAATAGTGGCTGTTTATACAGTATTTCAGGTTGTCGAATGGTCTTACCGCCGCGCTAAAAGCGCAGATTGCCGCACTGGTATAAGGCGTTGCAACAACAGATCCCGGACTTTATTCCCCGCGCCCCGCAGCGGCAGATGATTGCCGATGTGGCGAAAACGCTGGCGGGCGATGAAGGGCGGCATCTGGCGATTGAAGCGCCAACCGGCGTCGGGAAAACCCTCTCTTATTTGATTCCCGGCATCGCCATTGCCCGCGAAGAGCAAAAACGCTGGTGGTCAGCACCGCTAACGTTGCCTTGCAGGATCAAATCTTCAGCAAAGATCCGCTGCTGCGCAAAATTATCCCCGATTTGCGCTTTACCGCCGCCTTCGGTCGCGGTCGCTATGTGTGCCCGCGCAATCTCACCGCGCTGGCCAGTTCTGAGCCGAATCAGCAGGATCTGCTGGCGTTTCTGGATGATGAGCTGACGCCGGGGAATCAGGAAGAACAGAAGCACTGCGCGGCGCTGAAAGCCGATCTCGACAGTTATAAATGGGACGGCCTGCGCGATCATACCGACAAAGCCATCAGTGATGAGTTGTGGCGGCGTCTCAGCACCGATAAAGCCAGTTGTCTTAACCGCAACTGCCACTACTACCGCGAATGCCCGTTTTTGTCGCACGCCGTGAAATTCCAGGAAGCGGAAGTGGTGGTGGCGAACCATGCGCTGGTGATGGCGGCCATGGAGAGCGAAGCGGTATTGCCGGAGCCGAAAAACCTGCTGCTGGTGCTGGATGAAGGCCACCATTTGCCGGATGTCGCGCGGGACGCGCTGGAGATGAGCGCGCAAATTACTGCCTCGGGTACCGCCTCCAGCTCGATCTGTTCTGCAAACTGGTGGCAACCTGCACCGGAGCAGTTCCGGCCAAAAACCACGCCGCCGCTGGCAACCCCCGGAGCGTCTTAACGCCCACTGTGAAGAGCTGTATGAACTGATCGCGTCGCTGAACAACATACTCAATCTCTATCTTCCTGCAGGCCGGAAGGCCGAACACCGATTTTGCGATGGGCGAACTGCCGGATGAGGTGATGGCTATCTGCCAGCGGCTGGCGAAGCTGACAGAGATGCTGCGCGGGCTGGCTGAGCTGTTCCTGAATGATTTAAGCGAGAAGACCGGCAGCCACGATATCGTCCGCCTGCATCGCGTGATCCTGCAAATGAACCGCGCGCTGGGCATGTTTGAAAGCCAGAGTAAGTTGTGGCGGCTGGCTTCCATGGCGCAAGCTTCCGGCGCGCCAGTGTCGAAGTGGGCCACGCGGGAAGTGCGCGATGGGCAACTGCATATGCTGTTTCATTGCGTTGGCATTCGCGTGAGCGATCAGCTGGAAAAGCTGCTGTGGCGCAGCATACCGCACATTGTGGTGACTTCCGCTACCCTGCGTTCGCTGAACAGCTTTAATCGTTTACAGGAGATGAGCGGCCTGAAAGAGAAGGCCGGAGACCGTTTTGTCACGCTGGATTCGCCGTTTAACCATGTGGAGCAGGGCAAAATCGTCATTCCGCAGATGCGCTATGAGCCACTGATCGAAAATGAAGAGCAGCATATTGCCGAAATGGCGACCACGGGTTTCGCCAGCAGGTGGAAAGTAAAGCGCATCCGGGGATGCTGGTGCTGTTCGCCAGTCAGCGGGCGATGCAGCTCTTTTTGAGTTACGTGACCGATCTGCGTTTATTGTTACTGGTGCAAGGGGATCAACCCCGTTATCGACTGGTGGAGCTGCACCGTAAACGCATTGATGGCGGTGAACGCAGCGTGCTGGTCGGTTTGCAATCTTTTGCCGAGGGACTGGATTTAAAAGGCGATTACCTGACGCAGGTACACATTCATAAAATTGCCTTTCCTCCCATCGACAGCCCGGTGGTGATCACCGAAGGCGAATGGTTAAAAAGCCTGAATCGCTACCCGTTTGAGGTCCAGAGCCTGCCCAGCGCGTCATTCAATTTGATCCAGCAGGTAGGGCGACTGATCCGCAGCCATGGCTGCCATGGCGAAGTGGTGATTTACGACAAGCGTCTGCTGACCCAAAAGCTATGGTAAACGTCTTCTTGATGCGCTGCCGGTGTTTCCTATTTCACAACCGCCGATGCCGGACGTTATAGTGAAGAAACCAGAACAAAAGCGCCGCAGGCGCCGTTAACGATGTGAGCACGCAAGGAGTTCCCATGGATTACCGCACCATCATTAAAGAGATCGGCCGGGGAAAGCATCACGCCCGGGATCTGGATGTTGACACCGCTCGTGGTTTGTACACGCACATGCTTAATGGCGATGTGCCGGATCTGGAAATGGGCGGTATCCTGATTGCCCTGCGCATTAAAGGGGAAGGTGAGGCGGAAATGCGCGGCTTTTACGACGCGATGCAGCATCACACCATCAAACTGACGCCCCCGGTGGCAAAACCGATGCCGATTGTGATTCCCAGCTACAACGGCGCGCGCAAACAGGCCAACTTAACTCCGCTGCTGGCCATTCTGTTGACGAAGCTCGGCTTTCCGGTGCTGGTGCACGGTGTGAGCGAAGATCCCACCCGCGTGGTCACCGAAACGATTTTCACCTTGCTGGGCATTAACCCCACGCTGCACGCAGGTCAGGCGCAGGCGCTGCTGGAAGGGCATCAGCCAGTCTATATTCCGGTGAGCGCACTCTGTCCGCCCCTGGAAAAACAGCTGGCGATGCGCTGGCGTATGGGGGTGCGCAACAGTGCACACGCTGGCGAAACTAGCGACACCGTTTGAAAAAGCGGCCGCGTTGCGCTTGTCCAGCGTTTCGCACCCGGAATATATCACCCGCGTTGGCAAATTTTTTGCTGATATCGGTGGGCGTGGCTTGCTGATGCACGGGACGGAAGGGGGAAGTCTATGCGAATCCGCAGCGCTGCCCGCAGATTACGCTGATCGATGCGCAGGGAGAGCGCGTGCTGTTTACCCGCAATGATGCGCCTGAACAGGTGTCGCCTGAAGGCGTGGCGAAAGACGCCGAGAGCACCGCCCGCTGGATTGAGCGCTGCATTGCCGGGCGAGAAGCGGTGCCAGAATCATTGAAGATTCAGCTGGCCTGCTGCCCGGTCGCAACGGGTGAAGCGGAGACGCTGGAAGCGGGTCTTGCGCGGGTGGCGGCAAGTTTTTGACAAAAGCCCGTCACATTCTGGACGGGCAAACAACAGGGTAACAACAGGGTCAATGAGGGTGGAGCATCCCCGGCGGAGGGTTAGTTCGCCGGGGGGGTAGAACAGGGGAGGTTATTTGTAGATAACCGCAGTGCCGCTCATTTGTTATTGCCGTTAGCGGACGTAATGCTGTAGCTGGATGCGCCAGCCGCTTTTGCTTTTCAGCCAGTTTGGCCTCCAGTCCGTCCAGCGTGTCAGCGTTGTTGACAGACACGACGCCGATTTTGTTCAGGTTTTCGGCCTGAGCCGGGCTGACGGATTGCGCAGCGAACGCCCCAAAAGAGAGGGTGGACAGGGCGATGGCGGCAACAGCATATTTGATGGTTTTCATAGTTAATCTCTCGCAGGTTATTCTGTGTATGGGACGATGTTCCGTCGATGTGATAAGTATCACGGTTTTTCGCAAGAGATAAAATCGAAGAGAATTGACAGCCTTATTCTAAAAAATTGAATAAGAAGTAATCTTTTGAATTTAAACAGATTTATTGATGAAAAACCGGCGTTTTGCGGTTGAGGTGCGTGGCGAACAATTTTGCGGCACATTTTGCTGCTACGTGGCAGGGAAAATTTGTGGATGTAAAAGCAAGCGCTTGCGCTGGTTACAACCGTCAGGAAAGGTCAACGAAGCTGGCTATCTTTCGATCCACGACGATTATATCCTGAAAATGTAGAGTTATGTAAATCTTTCTTCTGCTGGCAGGCCACGCATAAACGTACGGGGATCGCGTTGCGACGCGCTTCCGGATCGGTTCACCGCACTCCGTCAGGCTTTCGCCTGTCGGTATGTCGCGACGGGCGCGGGCGACCGCGTCATCAATGGTGCTGTCGATTTGTTGCTGTACTGCATCGTCGTTTGCCCAACCTGAAGCCATAATGTCGTCCTCCGTAGGAGTAAGTATAGCCACTCAGGCCGGAGAAGCGGCTTACCGGTTATCCGGGCGAATCAGGTCAAAGCGCAACGCTTCACTGATACCGTAATAGGCCGATGGGCCACCTGCGCGCAGTACTGGCTGGGCTTTTGCCGTCTGGTAAACACCGTCTTCCAGCAGTGATTCATCGATATGCACCGCGACAACTTCCCCAGCACCAGCCGGTGTATCCAGTGCCGTGCCGTTGGCAGCCGTCAGTTGAATACACTGCGACAGGCGACATTCAAAGTTAACCGGGCTCTCCGCCACGCGCGGAGCACTGACAAGACGGCCTGTTACAGGCGTCAGACCTGCCCGGGCAAATTCATCTTCGCCATGCGGCAGCGAGGCGGATGTTTCGTTCATGCGCACGGCTAAATCGCGGGTGGTCAGATTCCAGACAAACTCTCCGGTTTCAGTGATATTGCGTACGCTATCTTTCCAGCCGCTGCTGGCGAAGCCGATAATGGGCGGACGATAATTGGAAGCAGTTAAAAAACTGTATGGCGCAAGATTACGTCGGCCCTCGGCCATCCAGAGACGCAATCCAGCCAATCGGGCGGGGACCAACCAATTGCATTCAGCGGGTCGTGCGGCAGGCCGTGGCCTTTCACTGGTTCATAAAAGTACATAACGCTTCCGGGGGATGGAAAAAAAGTTTCTTCAGCCTCACTTATTTACCCGGCCAACGTCAACGGGTATCTTACGCCGCTGCTAACAGGAGAATGCCATGAATGCCCAGAAGCCGGGTCTGCACCCGCGTAACCGTCACCACAGTCGCTACGATCTCGATGCGCTGTGCGCCGTAACCCCGTCATTGCGCGACTTTATCATCGCCAACCCCAACGGCGAGGCGACAATTGATTTTGCCCGGCCACAGGCGGTGAAAGCCTTAAATAAGGCGCTGCTGGCGCAATTTTATGGTGTGCGTGAGTGGGATATTCCGGACGGTTTTCTTTGCCCGCCCGTTCCCGGACGCGCCGATTACCTGCATCATCTGGCGGATGTGCTTGCCGAAAGCCATCAGGGGCAGATTCCGACCCGAGACCAGCGTGCTGGATATCGGCACGGGCGCAAACTGCATCTATCCGCTGATTGGCGCGCATGAATACGGCTGGCGTTTTACCGGTAGTGAAACCAATGACGCCGCCCTTGCCAGCGCACAGGCGATTATTAGCGCCAATCCCGGGCTCAGCCGTGCGGTGCGTTTGCGCCGCCAGAAAAGATCCGACGGCGATCCTTAGCGGTATCATTCATAAAAATGAGCAGTACGACGCCATTATCTGCAATCCGCCGTTCCACGACTCTGCGCAAAGCGCGCGCAGGCGGGCAGCGAACGTAAACGGCGTAACCTTGGGCAGTCTGCTGAGGGCGCGCTCAACTTCGGCGGTCAGCAGCAGGAGCTCTGGTGCGAAGGCGGGGAAGTGGCTTTTATCCGCACAATGATTGCTGAAAGCCCGCAGTTCGCGCGCCGGTGTTGTGGTTTACCTCGCTGGTGTCGCGTGGCGATAACCTGCCTGAGTTGTACCGCGCCCTGACTCAGGTTGGTGCGGTGAAAGTGATGAAAAAAGAGATGGCCCGAGGGGGCAAAAGCAGAGTCGCTTTATTGCACCGGACCTTCCTCGATGACAACCAGCGTCAACGCTGGGCGCAGACGCGTTTTAAAGCGTAGGTTCGATGGGCGGTTGCGGGCCAGCAGATGAGGCTGGCTGCAGGTGTGGGGTACTGCACGGCGCAGGCAGTACCTGATAGGTCTGCACCGGCGGGCGCACATCCGCCAGATCGAAATGTTTTTCACCATCGTGTCGAGGGCAAAACGCACTGTCCACTGTTTCAGTGGCAGCGTGGTAAAGGTCACGCGCAGGGTAAAGGCCGTATTGCTCAGCCCGACCAGCCCGGCAAAGGATGGCTCGCCGATAATCAGCCCGCGAATATCCTCTTTCTCCATCAGCTCGGCAACGGCCTCTTTTCAGCGCACTGGTTCGCTTTGTCTGCGTCTTCATGGCGGTCAACATCATAATTCGCCACCACGGAACCAATGCCGCGCACAAAGTTCGCGAAGGTGGTGATCGATGACCACGGAATAATATGGTACGCGCCGGTATCACGGCGTACGCCAACGGAGCGAATTGACATCCGTTCCACGGTGCCGGTGAGCGGGCCAATGGTGACCAGTCGCCGGTGTTCATGCCATTTTCGAACTGGATAAAAATCCCGGTAATAATATCTTTCACCAGCGTTTGCGAACCAAATGAGATAGCCAGCCCCAGCGCCCCGGCACCCGCCAGTAGCGGCGCGATGTTAACGCCAATTTCCGACAGTACAATCATCACCGTAATGGTGCTGATCACCACCGCCAGCGCGTTGCGAAACAGGGTCAGCAGGGTGCGGGTACGCGCGCTGGGTAGCGGACGACCATGAATGTCCGAAGCCAGACGGTTTTCTATCAGGCTTGCCAGCAGCGTCCAGCCTACCGCGGAGAAGAAGAGGATCAGCGCAATGCGGATCAGAATATCGACCGTTTTCTCCCCCCGCGCCGTAGGTCAGCCATTGCCAGACATCAAACAGCCCCCACGCATTGAGCAGCAGCATGATCGTGGCGCAGACCACCAGAAAACGCGCGGTTTTCAACGTGGCGGATAACCAACCATTAAGCCGCTTTTGCAGTTCCGGATAGTTGCGGTGCACCTGCGGCGAGAGGGTGATGGTTTTATTCAGCCAGCGCGATAATACGCCCGAGATAAACGCGGCAATACTGAGGATCGCGAGACTGTTAACGGTTGCGCCCATCATAAATTTCAGGCTATTGCCGGGATCGAACAGCGAGAAGAAAAAACAGCACAATAAAGTAGGCGCTGGCCAGCCAGTGCCAGATCAGCGCAAACGCGCGAATAAACAGGCTGAAAAAGGCCAGCGAGTGATCGGCCAGCGCGGTGAGATTGTGCTGGATCGTCTTTTTATTGTGGAAAATCAGATACAGCGCCCAGACGGTGATACACAGCATAATCACCACGTTCGCCAGCGCGCCAAATTGCACGTTCACACTGGTTTGAAATAATCGGCACGGCCACCAGTAAACCGTAACCGATCAGGCTGCTCAGCGCGCTCAGGCGCAGATGCCAGTAGCGGGCTGTCTCATCGGCAATGCGAAACGGGCGCAGTTCCGGAATGCGCGGGCAGAACACCAACCGTAATATAGCTTTAAAAAACTCAATCAGGGCAAAGGCGTTCAGGAACAGACTCTGTTGAAAAGCAATGGTGCGGTTGCCAGCATTGAGACTGGCGCTGAGCAACTGTCCGATAAACAGCGTCAGCGCCAGCAATAGCAAATCAATAATAAACGCGCCGATGATCATCGCAGGTGGCTGCAACCAGTTGCTGCGCTCGCGATTCTTCTTGCGTCCCCATGTGCCCATCTTGCGGTACAGCGGCGAGACGCAGGTGCGCACCAGCAACCAGAACGCGAATACCAGTACCGCCAGCAGCAGGAAATAGGTCGCTGCATGGGTAAACGTCTGCGGGTTGAAGGATTTATGCGGAGAGCCGGTGATATTGCGGTAGAGCTGTGCAAAGCGCGACGCCAGCGCATCACCATAATAGCGGCTAATGTCGGTGACATTCTCCAGCACGGTTTTCTGCTCTTTCACCTCGGGCGGAGTGATGACCGGCACAGGCTCCTGCGGCGGCGTTGTGGCGACTTTACGTAACTGATCGATAAGTTCTTTGCGCGAGTCGTCATTTTCCAGCACATCTGCCAGCGCGGCATAGGCTGCTTTTTTCTGCTCGATATTCGGTTCAGTCGTCTGGGCGGTTGATGGCGTGCTGGTTGTCGCCGTTGTCATACCGGGGAATTGTCGCCGCGTGAAGCGGCGCGCACAGCAGGCCAATCAGTAATAACATCCACGGCATAGGCTCCTCCGGTGAGAAAATCCCGCAAAATGATAAGTATAGATGCCGTAATGCCGCGCAGAGGAATTGGGATAAATCCGGAGAGAGGGTAAAAAAAGCCCCCTCATGAAGAGGGCCGGTGCTATCAGGAGACGTGCTGCAGGAACTCCTGCAGGCGCGGGCTCGGCGGATTTTCAATAAGTTGCTGCGGGTTGCCATCTTCGGCAATGCGGCCTTTATCAATGAAAATCAGACGGGAAGCCACTTTCTCGGCAAAGCCGATTTCGTGAGTGACGATCACCATGGTCATGCCTTCTTCCGCCAGATCCTGCATCACTTTCAGTACTTCGTGGCGCAGTTCCGGGTCGAGTGCAGAGGTTGGCTCATCAAACAGCATCATTTTCGGTTTTACCGCCAGCGCGCGGGCAATTGCCACACGCTGCTGTTGGCCGCCGGACAGCTCAGACGGATAGTGGTGGGCGCGCTCTGCGAGACCCACTTTCGCCAGCAGCTCTTTAGCGAGTTTTTCAGCGTCCTGTTTTTTCGTGCCGCGTACGCGCAGCGGGCCGAACATGACGTTTTCCAGCGCCGTCAGGTGCGGGAACAGATAAAACTGCTGGAACACCATGCCGGCTTCCTGGCGGATCAGGCGCTCATCCACTTTCGGATCGTTAACTTTCAAGCCATCGACAATCAGTTCGCCGCTGGTGATCTCTTCGAGCTTGTTGATGCAGCGCAGCAGCGTCGATTTACCGGAGCCGGAAGGCCCGATAATCACCACCACTTCACCCTCGGGTAATGCTCAGATCAATGTTGTGCAGCGCTTGGGTCTGGCCAAAGTGCTTGGAAACGTTTTTAAATTCAATCACAGGATTTTCATCCTTCTTTCCAAGACGACGCAGAATAAAGCTCAGAACCAGAGTGATAATCAGATAAACCACCGCAACGGCGCTCCAGATCTCCAGCGCGCGGAAGTTGCCGGCGATGATCTCTTGCCCCCCGGCGGGTTAGTTCAGCGACGCCGATAACAATAAACAGCGACGTATCTTTGATGCTGATGATCCACTGGTTACCCAGCGGCGGCAGCATACGGCGCAGCGCCAGCGGCAGGATCACGTGGCGAATGGTTTCACCGCGCGATAAACCCAACGCCGAGGGCCCGCTTCACGGAAGCCTTTATGGATCGAGAGTACAGCGCCGCGGGTAATTTCCGCGATGTAGGCGCCCGAGTTGATCATGATGGTCACGACCGCTGCGCTAAACGGGTCGATACGCAAATCGTTGAACGCCATCGGCAGGGCAAAATAGATAAACATGACCTGCACGACAATGGGCGTGCCGCGGATAACTTCAATAAATACCAGTGCGATGTGGTTGGCGATCCAGCCGCCAAAGGTGCGAGCGAAACCCGCCGCAAGGCCGATAATCAACCCGCCAATTAAGCCGAGGACCGAGATCCACAACGTCATTTTCGCCCCTTCAATCAGAAGCGGAATGGCGGGCCAGATGGCGCTCCAGTCAAACTGCATGATGTGTTCCTGTATACCGTGGTTATAACAAATGTATCAGGGGCGAAAGCCGCCCCTGAGGTGTAACGCTTTAAATTTTATAATAATTATTTAGGTTCAGTACCGAACCATTTTTTATAGATTTCGTTGTATGTACCGTTGTCACGCAGGGTTTTCAGCGCGCCGTTCACTTTTTCACGCAGCGCATCGCTGCCTTTCGGGAACGCGATACCGTACTGCTGCGCTTCCAGAGACTCGCCTACCGCTTTGAACTGACCGTTGCCCGCTGTTTTTATGAAGTACAGGATGTTCGGCGTATCGTGCAGTACCGCATCAGCGCGACCGGTACCCAGCTCCATATAGGCGTTATCGATGTTCGGGAATTGACGCAGATCTTTGGTTTTGATGTTGGCTTTCGCGTAATCAACAGAACCGGTACCGCCCTTCACAGCCAGTACTTTGCCATCAAGATCTTTCACGCTTTTCACATCGTTGTTGTTGGCTTTGACCATCACCAGCAGACCGCTTTTATAGTAGCCGTCGGAGAATTCGATCGCTTTTTTTACGCTCTTCGGTAATGGTGATGCCTGCCAGCGCCGGGTCGATGTTTTTGGTTTGCAGCGCAGGGATAATGCCGCTGAAGTCCATTGGCTTCAGTTCATAATCCAGTTTCAGCTCTTTAGCGATAGCAGCCCACAGGTCCACGTCGAAACCAACGTATTTATCGCCCCTGTTTGAACTCGAAGGGAACGAACGCGGTGTCGGTTGCAACAACCAGTTTTTTGTCAGCTGCCTGAGAAGAAACGGCAAAGGCGAGAGCGAGTGCAGCAAGGGAAAATTTCAATACAGACTTCATAGTTTTTCCTTTTGTATCCGGGGAGCGAACCCCTGCGAGAATGAACGCAGTATGAAAAATCATGCCGGGTTTACAACCTATTGTTTTGTAAAGACGAAGCTTTACGCGGTTGCACAATAAGTGTAGCAACATTGCTGTTATGCACCATTTTGAGTCACTGTTTTGGTGCGATTAAGCGAGGCGGCCTGTTTTGCTTCTATTTAGCGCGCAATCCGCACGTAAAACAATCTGTTGTTAACAATTTTGCGATGTGATTATTACGTAGTAATAACTTATGACGAGGGGGAGGGGGAGAAATATGCACCATGAGGCAAACCCCCTCGTATGAAAGCGAGGGGTCATTGATAATGCTTATGGATTATTCAATGTTGGATTCTGATGAACCACAGGAATTTGTCCAGATCGCGTGACGCCGCGGTGAAGATATCTGCGGTATCTTCGTCTTTTGCTTCGCTGATGGCTTTACGCACATCATTCGCCACAATGGCGTAACGGTCAGCCAGCTCTTTCAGGTGATCCTGTACGCTGTGAATATCCAGCGGGTAGCTTTTCAGCGCCGTTTTGCTGTTGATCACCTGCGTAGTGCCGAGCGCTACACCGCCCAGCTGTACGGCGCGTTCCGCCATGGTGTCAAGGTGATCGACCAGCGCAGTACGGAAGCCATCCAGCATTTCATGAACGGCAATAAAGTTAGCACCGCGCATATTCCAGTGGGCCTGTTTCGTGATCAGCGACAGGTCAATGAACTGGATCACTGGCGATTCAGCAACTCAACCGTCGCTTTTTTATCGCTATCCGATACATCGTTACGGGTATAAAGCAGATTAGACGCTTTCGTTTTTACCAGTTTAGCGGTACTCATAATCTCATATCCTCTTGATGTTTGTGTCCCGGTGTAATTACCGAAACTAAGTATAGCACCAGATTAAGGTTTTCTGATTTGGCTATGCCTATCGGTTCAATAGCAAAAGCTATATAACGGATGGATTTGTGAGAATTTAATGTTAACTATATGAATATTATGAGTAATTAAATTAATTGGTAGGCGGTGATTTCTCATTAACTCTAATTAATGAGAAATGTACATAAAGGTAAGAAATAATGTCTGTTTAACCATGTCGTTATTCAGCGTGAGGATTATCCCACGCTGAATAATAATTATTCTAGCCGATATCCACTTCTTTGATTTTACCTTCCCGTCGCAGCGTGAGCGTTGATCCCATCGAGGCAATGACAATCGCCATCAGCGCTAGCACCTGCTGGAAGGTGAGTGTCTCGCCGAGGAAAATCATGCCTGATATTGCCGCCAGTGCTGGTTCCATGCTCATGAGCGTTCCGAAGGTGCGGGTCGGCAAACGGGTCAGGGCAATCATCTCAAGCGAGTAGGGTAATGCTGTCGATAAAATAGCCACGGCGATACCCAATGGTAATACCGACCAGTGCCACAGCAACTCACCGGACTGGAATGCGCCAAAATCAGCGCGGCAATCAATGAACCCAGCGCCACGGTCGCCGGACCGTGTTCTTCGCCTGCGCGCTGACCGGAAAGAATGTACACCGCCCAACAGGCACCTGCGCCCAGCGCCAATGCGGCACCGGTTAAATCTACGTGGGAGACGTTGTCGCCCAGCGGCAATAAGTACCACAGACCGAGCACCGCCAGCACCACCCAGATAAAATCCACCGCGCGACGGGAAGAGAATAACGCCACCGCCAGCGGGCCGGTGAACTCCAGCGCAACGGCTACGCCTAACGGTACGGTCTGAATCGAGAGATAGAACATATAGTTCATACCGCCCAACGACAGCCCATAAAACAGCAGCGGCAGGCGCTGTTCCGGCGTGAAGCGTAGTCGCCGGTTTGAATATGATCGCCGGGATGAACGTGCCCAGCGCCAGTCGCAGCGCCGTTACACCCAGCGCGCCGACCAGAGGAAACAGCGATTTCGCCAGCGATGCGCCGCCCTGAATGGAGATCATCGCAATAAGAAGCACACACTAACCGGTAGCCATACCGGCATGTTACGAGACAGCCCGGCATCCTTTCTCCCGTCAATTTATGTCAACTGAAAGTAAAACAGTCAGTCTGCTTGGAATTACCCCCGGCCGGTTGAGCGTTTGTTGAAAAGGCGGGCGGAATATCCGTAGAATAGAGGGCATCTGGTGGTTAATTAACCTGTCCTTTTAGGAATTATCTGGATGAACGTGCCGTTTGTAAGTCATCATAATGGTACGTTATGCGGAGAAACGGCTTTTTTTTGAAAGAGTTGGTCAAGGGCGGAAACGTTCTGTTACATGAAATGACGCTTTAGACATCGTTTCGCGCAAAGAGTTTCTTAACAATTTTGATATATTAAAAACGTAGGACGTAGGATTTGCTTGAAGCACATTTGAGGTGGTTATGAAAAAATTGCATGTCTTTCAGCACTGGCCGCACTTCTGGCGGTATCCGCAGGTTCCGCAGTTGCAGCAACATCTACCGTAACCGGTGGTTATGCTCAGAGCGACGCGCAGGGCATCGCGAACAAAACTAACGGTTTCAACCTGAAATACCGTTACGAGCAAGACAACAGCCCGCTGGGTGTGATCGGTTCCTTTACGTACACTGAAAAGATCGTACCGAAGACAGCGTCTACAACAAAGCTCAGTACTACGGCATCACTGCTGGTCCGGCTTACCGCATCAACGACTGGGCAAGCATCTACGGTGTTGTCGGTGTTGGCTACGGTAAATTCCAGCAGACTGAAGCAGTGGCTAAAACCTCTGACACCAGCGATTATGGTTTCTCTTACGGCGCTGGTCTGCAGTTCAACCCGATGGAAAACGTTGCTCTGGACTTCTCCTACGAGCAGAGCCGTATCCGTAGCGTTGACGTTGGCACTGGATTGCCGGTGTTGGTTACCGCTTCTAATCGCTTCGGCGATATAAAAATCCGCCCATCGGGCGGATTTTTGTCTGCAGTAAACGTAAAAAGCTTAACGGCGACTGCGTGTTTCGAAGATATCCGTGCCCAGATGGTTGTAGTCAACTTTCTGTAACTTAAAGTTGGTAATGTAGGCTGGGCTGGCTTTTTGCTCGGAAATAAAACGGTAAGAATTTTTAATCTGCTCGGTGGTGATCCCCGTCCACTGCGAGAAGAAACTCAAAAGTCGTTCGCTGAACGACGCGCCTTAATCACCCGATGCGTTTTATCATCGCTGGACAGCACCATAAATGGCACCTGAAAGTTTTGCTGGAAATGGTCGTCATGCGCCAGATACTGCACCTCTTTGCCGCGCTCTTTGGAATGCCAGTCCATGATCGGAGAAGTAGACCATAGAGAAGCTGTCGCCGGTATTCACCAACTGTGAGTACAGCTTGCCGAGCAGATCATCGGTCTGGGTAATGGAGTAGAGATAGCAGGAGGTCTCTTTCGATTGCACAAACTCGTTGTATTTTCCGCCTGTGCGGTCGCAGGCTTGCGGATGCGAACCCATCAAATGCAGCACAATCAGTTGCGGTTGTTTGCGGGCCGTTGAAAAGACCTGCGCGGTCATCTTCAGCAGATCTTCATCGCGGGCGTTTTTGTTCGCTTCAAAATCACCGTTTTTCAGGAATTGCACCTCATCGGCGCGTTTCGCGATGCTGGCAATGGCGGTGTCATATTCGCCAATCTGACCCTGATTCGAGAACCACCGGTCTGGAAACCGGCGCGGTTCGCCAGCGTGACAAAGTTATCCTGATACTGGGGCTCACCATTCACCACGCGGTTTAACGTCAGACCGAGGGATTTTTGCGTTGAACCGCTGGCGGAGATGTAATCCGTGAACAAGTTACCATTTACCTGACTGGAGAAAGGGGTATTGTTCCAGTGACCGCCAAAAGAGCCCATGGCGTCGCGGCGCACGCTTTCGCCAATCACGACAACATAGGTATGGTATTTCGGTTTGACCGCCAGCACATTCCGGTGTCTTTCATGCGCGAGAGTTGCGCCATGTTCTCCTGCTCTTTCACCACTTCGTAGTTGTTCACCGCCACATCGCGCACAAAGCGCAACACCGGAACGCCGGTATCGTATAAGCGAAACTCGAAGCCATGAAAGTGGTTTTGCACCGGGCCGATAAAGTAGGAACCAACACAAAAATCACGCCCATCGTGTCCCATTTCAGCCACGGCGTTGACGGTGTGGTCACCCGGCGGCGCAACGATACGATACCGAGCGCGAAAATAAACACGCCAATCGCGTAGTGATACCACGGAAAGATAGTCAGAATTTCCGTCGACTCTTCCATATTGGTCGAGTGCAGCGCCAGCAGTATTAAAGTTTGGCGCGCCATACGCCCGGCCAAACGGGAAATAGCAGGCGGCAACCAGCGAGGTTATAACGATAAATATTTTTTTGCGCGCGGGGTGCATGACGCCACAGCACCAGCAAGGCGCAGGTAAAGACGATGGCATACAGTACGCTAAATTCGTAACCAAGAGCAGAATTGATCACCATTGACTGGAGAAAATAGAAACCCGTCCACGGGTTAATCGTATGGCTGCGGAACGCAACGGATTCTTTAAGAATTAGGCTCATTGATGACTATCGCGAAAACGCCATGTGCTCACCGCGGCGTAAGGGTCAAAACCTGCCGGACAGTGCGTGTGAAGAGGGGAGGGGGTCCGCATCTGCGAGCCGCAATTTGTGCAGGGCAGCGCAAAAGATAAAGCGAGGCACTAAGAAGGTCAACACCCGCTAAGCGGTTGTTTTGAGAGAATGATTGCAAACCAACAAAAACAGGCGGATTTTTAGATGAATTAGCCAGTATGACGGGGAATTGTGACAGAAAAATGAAGCGGCGTACCGCGACGCCGCATTAGTGTGAAGGGTTATCGTGGTTTTGCTGCGGTTTGCCGTTAATCATATCGCACAGCATATTCAGCAGCATTAAACGCACTTTAAAGGGAGAGTGACTAAACACGCGCATACACCTCTTGAACTCATTCATCTTCTCCTCCTTACGTTTGCCCCCTTTCCATCCGTGAAAGGTGAGTACATTACATACAGATATAGCACAGGCTATGTTGTATAGCTATGGCTATCACGTTAATTTTTGTGCTGGTTCACGGATGGTTTACAATGGCGCTTCTCTTATATGATGCTGCACAGGCGTCACACTGTCAGAGGAAGCACAATGAACCGTCGCGCAGGTAAAGCAAACAATAAAAAAGTGACGCTGGTAAATGTTGAAGAGCATGTTGAAGGCTTTCGTCAGGTGCGCGAAGCGCATCGTCGTGAGTTGATTGACGACTATGTCGAACTGATTTCTGATTTGATTCGCGAAGTGGGCGAAGCCCGTGGATATGGCGGCGCGTCTTGGCGTCTCGCAGCCCACCGTTGCCAAGATGCTGAAAAGGCTGGCGACGGTGGGTCTGATTGAGCAGATCCCCGGCGTGGCGTGTTCCTCACACCTGAAGGGGAAAAACTGGCGCAAGAGAGTCGCGAACGCCACCAAATCGTTGAGAGCTTTTTACTGGTACTCGGGGTTAGCCCGGAAATCGCCCGCCGCGATGCCGAAGGTATGGAACACCACGTCAGTCAGGAAACTCTCGACTGTTTCCGCCGCTTTACGCTGCAACATGAGCAATCTCCTGAATGAGCATGCCGTTTTTCCGCGCTCTGGCGCACGACCGCTTTTACACCTTTTACTGCTCATCGGCATTGTGCTCTGTTTTGCCGTTCCCTTTGCGCCAAAAGCGGCTGGCGCCATCGACTGGCACACGATTATCACCCTTAGCGGCTTAATGTTGCTGACCAAAGGGGGTGGAGCTGAGCGGTTATTTTGATGTGATTGGGCGGCGAATGGTGCGCCGTTTTCATACGGAACGGCGACTGGCCATGTTTATGGTGCTGGCGGCCGCGCTGCTCTCTACCTTTCTGACCAACGACGTCGCGCTGTTTATCGTCGTACCGCTGACCATTACGCTAAAAAAGCTGTGTGAGATCCCGGTCAACCGGCTGATCATTTTGAAGCGCTGGCGGTTAACGCCGGATCGTTGTTAACCCCGATTGGCAATCCGCAAAATATTCTCATCTGGGGCCGTTCCGGACTCTCTTTCCCGGCGTTTATCTGGCAGATGACACCCTTGGCGCTGGCGATGATGGTGACCCTGCTGGCGCTGTGCTGGTTCTGTTTTTCCGCAAAAGCGCTGAACTATCATAGCGGCAGCAAAACGGCGGACTGGCAGCCAACGCTGGTATGGAGCTGCCTCGGTTTTTATCTCATCTTTATTACCGCACTGGAGCTGGAAGCAGGAGCTGTGGGGGCTGGTGCTGGTAGCGGCAGGGTTCTTGCTGCTGGCGCGCCGGGTCGTGCTGAGCGTGGACTGGACGCTGCTGCTGGTGTTTATCGCTATGTTTATCGATGTGCATTTGTTGATCCAGCTCCCAGCACTGCACAGTGTGCTCACCAGCGCCAGATCAGCTTTCGCCCCGGGCTTGTGGCTGACAGCGATTGGGCTGTCGCAATTTATCAGTAACGTACCGGCCACCATTTTGCTGCTCAACTATGTGCCGCCAGACACCTTACTGGCACCGGGCGGTGAACGTGGGCGGTTTCGGTTTACTGCCCGGATCGCTGGCCAATCTGATTGCTTTGCGGATGGCAAATGACCGCCGAATCTGGTGGCGCTTCCATCTCTATTCCCTCCCTATGCTGCTGTGGGCCGCACTGGTCGGCTACGGATTATTCTTATTCAGATAGTGCTGATTTGTCAGTTTATCACGGCAAATGTATAGCAACCGCCTAACTTTAGGTAACGGCGCACCCCCGGCGCCGTTACCTGACAGGACTGTTGCGATACTATGGCAGAAAACACAACGCAT
Organism: Enterobacter sp. EA-1; assembly: GCA_002886105.1. Taxonomy (GTDB): domain Bacteria; phylum Pseudomonadota; class Gammaproteobacteria; order Enterobacterales; family Enterobacteriaceae. Next base: position 3,441,918 of record CP025776.1, on the reverse strand, counting down.
CCTGACGCCGTTCAGGACAATGACAAAGACGATAACAACGCACGTAAACGCCCCGGAAAGAAGCCCTTGATCATTCTCGCCATCGTGGTTGGCGTCATGGTGATCGTTGCGCTGGTATGGTGGTTGTTAACCCGCAATGAAGAGACGACCGATGACGCCTTTACCGATGGCGATGCGGTAACCGTTGCACCGAAAGTCGCGGGTTATGTCACCGAACTGCGGGTGAAAGATAATCAGCGGGTGAAAAGGGCGACTTGCTGGTGGTCATCGATCCTCGTGATGCAAAAGCCCAGCGCGATCAGGCGCAGGCGCAACTGGGGCTGGCAACGGCGCAGCTACATCAATCACAGGCGCAACTGGCGCTGTCAAAAGTGCAGTACCCGGCGCAGCGTGATGAAGCCCGCGCCCGGTGCTGAAAGCCAAAGCTGACTGGCGAACGCCGAAGCGGCATACCGTCGCCAGCGTGGCGTCGATCCCCGGGCAACCACGCAACAGAACATCGATAGCGCCAACGCCCAGTTACGCAGCGCTCAGGCGCAACTCGCCAGCGCTCAGGCACAACTGGAAGTGGCGGATCAGGTGCAGTTGCAGATCCGCCAGCAGGAAACCAATGTCGAAGCCCGCCAGCAGCAGGTTGAACAGGCCAAAGCGCAGTTAGAAACCGCCACGCTTAATCTGTCGTGGACGGAAGTGCGCGCGCCGTTCGACGGCTTTATCACCAAACGCAATGTGCAAAACGGTACGCTGGTGCAGGCAGGCACCGCACTGTTTTCGCTGGTTTCACCAGACGTGTGGGTGGTGGCGAATTTTAAAGAGTCGCAACTGGCGCGTATGCGTCCGGGCAACAAAGTGAGCGTCAAAGTGGATGCCCGGCCGGATATGGAACTGGAAGGGCATATCGACAGCATCCAGCAGGGCAGTGGGTCGAAATTCGCTGCGTTCCCGTCGGAAAATGCTACCGGTAATTTTGTCAAAATCGTGCAGCGCGTACCGGTGAAAATCGTCATTGATAAAGGGCTGGATGCGGAATAAACCCGCTGCCGCTGGGCCTTTCCGTCGAACCGAAGGTGATGCTGGAATGACCGATCACAGCCACGATAACTGGCGACCGGCCAGCAATCCGTGGGCGGTGGCGTGGGTGGTCACCCTTGCGGTGTTTATGGAGATCCTCGATACCACCATCGTCAACGTGGCGCTGCCGCATGTTGCCGGGTCGCTCTCTGCCAGCTATGACGAATCAGCACGGGTGCTCACCAGTTATCTGGTGGCGAACGGTATCATATTGCCGATTTCGGCTTTTCTGAGCCGCGTATTTGGTCGCAAGCAGTTCTTTCTGATCTGTATTGTGATGTTTACCTCTGCTCATTTCTGTGCGGGATCGCCACGGAACTGTGGCAGATCATCCTGTTTCGCATTCTGCAGGGCTTTTTTCGGCGGTGGGCTGCAACCGACGCAGCAATCGGTCTTGCTGGATTATTTTAAACCGGAGGATCGCGGTAAAGCTTTCGGCCTCTCGTCTATCGCCATTATTGTCGCTCCGGTGATGGGGCCAACGTTGGGCGGCTGGATCACTGACAATTACTCCGGCGCTGGGTGTTTTTTTATCAATATTCCGGTCGGCATTGTGACCGTGCTGGCGATTTATCAGTTACTGGATGATCCGCCGTGGGAACGAAAATCGAAGCAGAAACTGACCATCGACTGGCCGGGCATTGGGCTTATTGCCCTTGGGCTGGGCTGTTTGCAAGTGATGCTCGATCGCGGTGAAGATGAAGACTGGTTCAATTCCGACTTTACCCGCATCTTTGCCGTGCTGACGGCGGTCGGTATTGTCGGGGCCATTTACTGGTTGCTGTATGCCAAAAACCGGTGGTGGATTTGCGCACGATGGCGGATAAAAACTTCGCGATCTCCAGCCTGCTGATGGCGGGTATGGCGATGATCCTCTATGGCAGTTCGGTGGTGATCCCGCAACTGGCTCAGCAGGATCTCGGCTATACCGCGACATGGTCCGGGCTGGTGCTTTCGCGGCGGTGTTGATTGTGTTGACCATTCCGCTGGTGCTGGAAGTTGATGCCAGTGGTGCAAACGCGCTGGATCATTGCTTTTGGTTTCTTTTGCCTCGGCGGCTTCGTTCTGGTGGTCGCGCACCTTAACGCCGGATATCGACTTCGAAACGCTGATGCTGTTTCGCAGCGCGCAGTCTATTGGTCTGGGATTTTTGTTCGTGCCGCTCACCACCATTGCGTTTATTACTATCCCGCGCCAGCTCAATGCCGATGCCGCCGCGCTGTTCACTATGTTCCGCAATGTCGCAGGTTCGGTAGGCATTTCGCTGTCGACGGCGGCGATCACCGAACGCGCGCAGGCGCACAGCGCGCATTTAGCGGAGCATACCTCGCCGTTTAGCGAACCCTTCCAGCAGGCATTGCGTGCGTCGGCGCAGGCTATTCACAATTTCACTGCCCACCGGCGGGGGATCCCCTCTCCACGGCCAGCGGGCAGATGTACAAAGCCGTCATGACGCGGTTTCTGGCCTATATCGATGTCTTCACGCTGCTGAGTGTGGTGGCGCTGTTACTGATCCCCTTTTGTTTATTGCTGTCGCCGATCAAAAGCGAAGGCAGCGCAGGAGCACATTAACTATGCCGGGACGTCTTTTGCGTTATCTTTCTCTCTGTCTGGCTTGCAGGTTGTGCTGTAGGGCCGGATTGCGAGGCCGCGAGGCCGCAAACCCCGACGCGCTGGAACGATCCGGGAGATGCGTCGGTCGGCTCGCAATCCTCTACGCAGGCGATCAATCCCCGTTGGTGGACCACGTTCCGCTCGCCGCAACTGAATAGCCTGATTGAACGGGCTATCGCCGGGAATTTGTCGCTACAGCAGACGGTTCTGCGTATTGCGGGCGCACGGGAGCAAACAAATCAGGCGGGCGGCGCATTTCTGCCCTCGGTCAACGGTACGCTGAAAGCCACCCGTCAGCAGTTGGGCATTGACGGGGAGTTGAAATCCCATGATGTGGAAGGGCAACTGCAGGATGCGGACCCGGCCATTGCCAGCGCGTTGGGTGCATTAACGCAGCCGGTGAATCTGTATCAGGGCAGTTTTGATGCGCAGTGGGAACTGGATCTGTGGGGCAAAAGTGCGCCGCCGGTGGAAAGCGCACAAGGCGCAGCAGCAACAAGCGATTGAACAACGTAATGATGCGCTGGTTTCGCTGGAGGCAGAAGTGGCGCGCACATGGCTGCAACTGCGCGGCGCGCAACGCATTATTGCCACGCTGCAAACCCAGATCGACAGCGCGCAGCAAACGTTCGAGCTGACCGATAACCGGCAGAAAGGCGGCTTGTCACCGCAACTGGATGTGGAAAACGCCCGCGCCCGGGTGTCGGCAACCTTGAAGCGCAGCTTCCGCAATACCGGTGTGCGCAGGAACGTCAGGCGATGAATGCGCTGGCGATCCTGCTTGGTAAACCGCACGGGTGCGCTGGATAGCGAATTGCGTAACCCGCAGCCCTTACCGGCGTTGCCGGACAGCGTGCCGACCGGTATTCCGTCCACGCTGGCGCGACGTCGCCCGGATGTGCGGGAAGCCAGCCTGCACGCTGCAACGGCGCAGATTGGCGTTTCGGTTGCGCAGTTGTTCCCCAGCCTGGAGTCTGAGCGGCCAGTTTGGCCTGCGTAATAGCGAAACCAACTGGCTGACCGACTGGAGCAGTCACTTCTACAGTTTTGGCCCGCAGGTGTCGATCCCGATTTTCCGAGGGCGGTCGTCTGGTCTCCAGCGTCAAACTGGCCCGAGCGCAGCAGGGCGCGGCGGTGCTGAATTATCGTCAAACGGTGCTGACAGCGTTGGGCGATGTGGAAAACGCGCTGGTTAGCTATCGCACCGATCAGCAGCGTGAGGCCGGGCTGGATAAAACCATCAGCGCGTTGCAAAACGCGTTCTCACTGGCCAGCGACAGCTATCGGCAGGGGCTCGCCAGCTTTATTGATGTGCTGGACGCTCAGCGCCAACTGGCGCAGGCCAGCCAACAGCGCGAACAGGCGCGGGTGCAGAGCAGCCTTGACCGTGGCGCTCTACAAAGCGTTAGGCGGCGGCTGGGAACCCTACCAAAATGTGCAACTCCCTGATTATCCTGTGTTTGGCGATGCGCCTCGCGGATAATCAGAGAATTGGGCAAGAAACAGGCAGGATCCTCACATTCGCCGCCACCGGGGATTGCGTATAACTGTCTGCGTCAACTAACAGATGAGGAGACGCCAACATGCGCTACAAAAAACTGGGCAATACCGGACTGTTTGTTTCTGAATTATGCCTCGGTACCATGACCTTTGGCGGTGAAGAGGGTATGTGGGGCCAAATCGGCCAGTTGCAGCAAGCGGAAGTCGACAGGCTGTTGGGCCGCGCGCTGGATGCCGGGATTAACTTTATTGATACCGCTAACGTGTACTCCAATGGGCGTTCGGAAGAGATCACCGGGCAGGCGCTGAAGAACCTGAAAGTGCCGCGTGAAAATGTCATTGTCGCCACCAAAGTGTTCGGTGAAACTGGCACCGCCGGGGGTGAACTCGCGGGGTAGCTCTCGTTATCACATTATTCACAGCGTGAAGAGAGCCTGCGCCGTATGCAACTGGATCATATCGATCTCTATCAGTTGCACGGTTTCGACCCTGCCACGCCGATGGAGGAAACGCTGGCCGCGCTGGACAATCTGGTGCAGCACGGTTATGTGCGTTACATCGGTGTGTCGAACTGGGCGGCGTGGCAAATCACCAAAGCGCTGGGCATTTCAGAGCGGCTGGGGCTGGCGCGTTTTGCCTCGCTACAGGCCTATTACACCATTGCCGGGCGCGATCTGGAGCGCGAACTGGTGCCGATGATGCAAAGCGAAGGCGTGGGGCTGATGGTCTGGAGCCCGCTGGCGGGTGGTTTGTTGAGCGGCAAATACAGTCGTGACGGCGGGCGAAGCAGGAGCCGTCGCCTGACGTTTGACTTCCGCCGGTGAATAAAGACCGGGCTTTCGATTGTGTGGATGTGATGCGCGCCATTGCCGACAGCAAAGGGGTATCGGTGGCGCAAATCGCACTTGCACTGGTTGCTGCACCAGCCGGTGGTGAGCAGCGTGATCATTGGCGCGAAACGTGACGCGCAACTGGATGACAATATTGCTGCTACCGCTGTTCGCCTGAGCGACGACGAATTGCAACAGCTGGATGCCGTGAGCGCACTGCCACGCGAATACCCCGGCTGGATGCTGGAGCGTCAGGGTGAATACCGCCGTAATCAATTGAAACAACAGTAAGTTATCCCTTCTACAGTTGCCCGGTAGCACTTCGCTCACCGGGCCTGCTTATCCTGCCACCCGATACGACCACGCCGCCATAACGCAAATTCTTTCGAAAACCGTCACAAAACTGCACTCTCTTTTTTTGCCTGCTTTTTCGCCATCGCCTATATGACTAGTCATATAAACAAAATGACTAGTCATGGAGAAAAACGATGAGCAAAACGTTACCGACCGGTTTTTTATGGGGAAACTCCGTCTCCAGCATGCAGACTGAAGGCGCATGGAATGAGGGCGGAAAAGGGATGTCGGTCTACGATATTCGCGAAGCCAGTGAATTTGCCTCCGACTGGAAAGTCGCCACCGATTCTTACCACCGTTATCGCGAAGATTTCGATCTGATGCAGGATCTCGGTATGAATTGCTACCGTTTTCAGATTTCCTCCGGAGCCGTGTCTGCCCGCAGGGCGATGGCGCGTTTAATGAGGAGGGCATCGCTTTTTTATGACCGCTTTATCGACGATCTGTTGGCGCGCGGCATTGAGCCGATGGTTTGCCTCTATCACTTCGATATGCCGCTGGCGCTGGCGCAGCAGTACAACGGTTTTGTCGACCGACGTGTGCAGGATGCTTTTGTTCGTTATGGCAAAAGATGATTGACTGCTTCGGCAGCCGGGTGAAGTACTGGCTGACGTTTAACGAGCAGAATATTTACCACATGCCGGGCGCGTTTCAGGTTGGCGGCTATCTCAAGGGGGGAGAAAACCCTGCGCGAGCTGTACCAGATCCAACACCATGTGATGATGTCGCATGTGCTGCTGACCCACTATCTGCACGACACGCAGCCCGGCAAGCTGATGGGCGGTATGCTGGCGCACCAGTTAGTCTATCCGGCGACCTGCAAACCCCGCGATGTGTTCTGCGCCACGCAATATGACGAGTTTATAAACCAAAACCTGTTACGGGTTTACGCCGGCCGAGGGTTACAGCCCGGCCGTGCTGGCGGTGGTGGATCGCGAAGGTTTTCGCGATATCTATCGCGACGAAGACCGGCGCACATCGCGCGGGTGAAAAACGATTTTATGGCTTTTAGCTATTACGCCAGCAAAACGCTGGACAGCGACGCCATTGCGCCGGGTACGCCAGTGAACGACTACCTGCAGCAGGGTGATAAAGCCAACCCGCATCTTGCGGCCACGGAGTGGGGCTGGCAAATCGATCCGCTGGGCTTCCGCGCCATTATCACCCGCTATTACAACGACTGGCGGCTGCCGGTGTTTCCCATTGAAAACGGTATCGGCGTGATTGAAGAGTGGGATGGCGTAAACCCGATTAATGACGACTACCGTATTGCCTACCACCGCGATCATCTGCAAGCGATGCAGGACGCCATCTTTGAAGACGGCGCTCAGGTCATTCTGGTTGGGGCTGATCGACGTTCTCAGTTCGCAGGGCGATATGCGTAAGCGCTACGGCGTGGTGTATGAACCGGGAAAATCACGATCTGAAAGATATGCAACGCGTACCGAAAAGAGCTACCGCTGGCTGCAACAGGTGATCCGCAGCAACGGTCGCGATATGTAAACGTGACGGATTGAGGGGAGGCATCGCGATGTCTGATACGAAAATCACGCCCAACATGCAGTCGTTTGTCGATAAGTTTGTCGATTTCTCCGCCGCGGCAAATCAGGTGCACTTGCGTTCCCTGCGCGACGCTTTGCTGCCGTGATGCCCATTTTTATCCTCGCCGGGCTGGCGGTGCTGATCAATAACGTGATCTTTCCGCGGGTATTCGAGGGGGAAACGCTGGCGCGCTTTAAGGTGTGGGGGCGAAGCGGTGATCAATGGCACGCTGAATATCGCGGCGTTATTGATTGCACCGATGACGGCACCGGTCACTGGCGCGCAATAAGAACTTTGATAACCCGGTCTCCGCCGTGGTCATTGCTCTGTGCAGCTTTATTATGATGATGCCAATGCACCTCGACGTGGTACCCGTGGGCGGTAAAGCCAGCGTAACTGTCAGCCAGATGCTCTCTTTCACCAATATTGGTTCCACCGGAATTTTCGCCGGGGTGATTATCGGTCTGCTGTCAACGGAGTTGTTTATCCGCGTGGCCAGCGTGAAGAAATTCACTATTTCGCTGGGGGATAATGTGCCGTCGGCGGTGGGGAAATCCTTCTCGGCGCTAATTCCGACCATCATTACGTTGTCGGTATTTGCCATTGTGGCGGCGCTGCTGGCCAACCTGCTGAACACGGATTTGATCCACCTGATCACCACGCTGATTCAGCAACCGTTACGGCAAATCAACACCAGCCTGCCGGGGACGCTGTTCATCTACAGTTTTGGCAACTTCCTGTTTACGTTGGGGATCCACCAGACGGTGGTGAATGGGGTGATCCTCGAACCGTTTTTATTGATCAACACCAATGAGAACATGCTGGCCTTTGCCAACGGGCAACCTATCCCGCACATCATCAACAGTATTTTCGTGCCGACATTCGGCATGATTGGCGGTACCGGCAGCACGATTTCACTGCTGCTGGCGATCTTTATTTTCGCCAAACAGAAATCGTCGAAGCAGGTGGCGCGGCTCGCTATTTCTCCCGGTCTGTTCAATATTAATGAACCGGTGATCTTCGGTTTACCGATTGTGTTCAACCTGCCGCTGATGATCCCCTTTGTGCTGCTTCCGGCGATAGGCATCTGGTTTGCACTGGCTCTGCACCACGCTCGGCTGGATGTCGCGCTGCGTGGTAATGATCCACTGGACAACGCCGCCGGTGCTGAGTGCACCGGCTGGCAACGGCAGGGGACTGGCGGGCGGTGGTGGTGCAGTTGCTGATCATCATCTTTGGTGTATTCTTCTACCTGCCTTTCCTCAAAATCTCTGAGCGAGTGGCCTTAAGAAACAACGGGATAGACTAAAAAAAGCAGGAAGGGATATGGCGGCAAAATACATCACTATTGCGCGGGAAATGAAGCGCCGCATTCTCAGCGAGCAGTACTCCGCCAGTGCGCCGTTGCCGGATCAGTTTGCACTGGCGGCCGAGTTTGCCACCAGCCGGATGACCATTCAGCAGGCGATGCGGCAGCTCATTGTGGAGGGGCTGGTCTACAGCCGCCGGGGGCAGGAGTACCTTTATCCGCAAGAATTTCCTGCAACTGTCACGCTGGGACCTGCCGGGCAGTGATTACTTTGGGGCGACCAAAACCCTGCGGGAAAACGTCGGTGAAGTCACCAGTAAAATTATCCGCTTTGAATTACGTTTCCCGACGGAAAAGAGCAGGCCTCTTTGCTGGTAGGGCCGGACGACCCGGTCTATGACTTTAATCGCTTGCGTTTGCTGGAAGGGGAGCCCGTGTCGCTGGAATTTACCCTGATGCCGGTCAATCTGGTACCGGGACTCCAATCGCGGGCACTGGAAAGCTCGGTGTTTCGTTATGTGCAGGAAGCGCTGGCGCTGAAGATCATGGGCTCATATCGCATTGTGCGGGCCTTGGAAGCCCGGCGCGGAAGATAAGCAGTACCTTAACTGCGATGACACCGATCCGGTTCTGGAGGTGGAGCAGGTGATCTATCTGGAAGATGGCACACCGCTGGAGTACGCCCACTGCCATTATCGTTACGATCACGGCGGGGGTCATTGTGGTCAATAACGGATAAAAAAAAGCGGAGAATCATCTCCGCTTTTTTCTGCCGGGTGTCAGTTTGCCTTATTCTCCGGGCCGGATATGCGTCGCGCCATCCGGCCGGGCAGGCCAGCAAACCGGGATTAGTTCAAACGAATCGGCATACCGGAACGGTTCTGCACCGCACTGGTCAACCACGTTCTGATCAACATCAGACTGACCGGTAACAGTTTGTACCGCTTTGGTCAGCGCAATCGGCACGATCTCGCCGCCAGTGAATTGGGCGTCGGTGGTGGACAGCGGGTTGTGTACTTCGATGTAGCGGCTGCCATCCGGTTCGGTAGTGGCTTTTACCGGCTCATCAATAAACTGTACGCGCGTACCGACCGGCACGTTTTCGAACAGGAATTTAATGTCGTCGTTACGCAGACGCACACAGCCGTGGCTTACGCGCAGACCGATACCAAAGTTGGCGTTGGTGCCGTGGATCGCGTACAGGCGGCCAATATAGAGCGCGTACAGACCCATCAGGTTATCCGGACCGGCCGGGACAACAGGCGGCAACGGTTGACCCATTGCTGCGTATTCCGCGTGCATTTTGGCGGTCGGCGTCCGAGGGTTGGGCCGTTCTTCTTACGCTCAACTTTGGTGGTCCGGGGCAATCGGGGTGTCTTTGCCCAACTGACCGATACCGATTGGCAGCACGATCACCGTATGAGTGCCTTGCGGATAGTAGTAAAGACGCATTTCCGCGCTGTTGATGACAATCCCTTCGTGAACCGTGTCCGGCAGAATCAACTGCTGCGGAACGTTCATGACAGTGCCGCCTTTCGGCAGGTAAGCATCAATGCCCGGGTTGGCTTCCAGCATGTTGGACAGACCCATCTGGTATTCCGCCGCAAAATATTCCAGAGGCTGTGTATTGCCCTCCGGGATAGTCACGATCTGGTTCTGGCCAATCAGACGGCTACCATCAGTCGGCAGCGGATAAGTAACAGCAGACGCGCTTTTGCAAAATCCCACGACGGCAAAGGCCGCCGCGAAAAGGGTTGTTAATTTCATGTTCATGTTGTGCGAGATTTTTGCCACACAGGCCATTGGGTTGAGAATGCAGGAAGCGCATTATATGTGCATTCCACCGTCCGAGGGGAATTCAGATGTGTACGAAATCACACTTTTTCCCTTTGGTTGCAGTTTAGCAGGCTGACAGTGAACAGAATCTCACTCGAATTTGTGACAATAGGGTGTTTGTCACATATTTCAGGATACTTCCGTGTTAGTCACCAGCAACGTCACCATGCAGTTCGGCAGCAAGCCGCTGTTTGAAAATATTTCCGTCAAATTTGGCGGCGGCAACCGTTACGGCCTGATCGGCGCCAACGGGAGCGGTAAATCCACCTTTATGAAAATCCTCGGCGGCGACTTAGAACCGTCGCTGGGTAACGTCTCCATCGATCCTAACGAGCGCATTGGTAAGCTGCGTCAGGATCAGTTTGCCTTTGAAGCGTTCAGCGTGCTCGACACGGTCATCATGCCACGCTGAACTGTGGGCGGTGAAGCAGGAACGCGACCGTATTTACGGCCTCGCGGAAATGAGCGAAGAGGACGGTTACAAAGTCGCCGATCTCGAAGTGCAGTATGGCGAAATGGATGGTTACTCCGCCGAAGCGCGCGCGGGCGAACTGCTGCTGGGCGTTGGCATCCCGGTTGAACAGCATTACGGCCCGATGAGCGCGAAGTCGCGCCCGGCTGGAAACTGCGTGTCCTGCTGGCGCAGGCGCTGTTCGCCAACCCGGACATTCTGCTGCTCGATGAACCGACCAACAACCACGGACATCGACACCATCCGCTGGCTGGAGCAAGTGCTGAACGAGCGTGACAGCACCATGATCATCATTTCGCACGACCGTCACTTCCTCAACATGGTGTGCACGCATATGGCGGATCTCGACTACGGTGAGCTGCGCGTCTATCCGGGCAACTACGACGAGTACATGACCGCGGCGACCCGGGCGCGTGAACGTCTGCTGGCGGATAATGCCAAGAAAAAGGCGCAGATTGCTGACCTGCAATCTTTCGTCAGCCGCTTTAGCGCTAACGCCTCTAAATCGCGTCAGGCCACCTCTCGCGCTCGCCAGATTGATAAGATCAAACTGGAAGAAGTGAAAGCATCCAGCCGCCAAAACCCGTTCATCCGCTTCGAGCAGGACAAGAAACTGTTCCGTAATGCGCTGGAAGTAGAAGCGCTGACCAAAGGCTTTGATGAAGGTCCGCTGTTTAAAAACTTCAATCTGCTGCTGGAAGTGGGCGAGAAGATTGCCATTCTGGGGGCGAACGGCGTGGGTAAAACCACCCTGCTGAAAACGTTGGTAGGCGAACTGCCAGCTGACAATGGCACGGTGAAATGGTCCGAAAATGCGCAGATTGGCTACTACGCGCAGGATCACGCGGAAGATTTCGATAACGATCTGAGCGTGTTTGACTGGATGAGCCAGTGGAAACAGGAAGGTGATGACGAGCAAGCGGTGCGCAGCATCCTCGGTCGTTTGCTGTTCAGCCAGGGACGATATCAAAAAACCGGCGAAGGTGCTTTCCGGGGGCGAAAAAGGTCGCATGCTGTTCGGTAAGCTGATGATGCAAAAACCGAATATCCGGTGATGGATGAACCGACCAACCACGGATATGGAATCCATCGAGTCGCTGAACATGGCGCTGGAGATGTATCAGGGCACGTTGATCTTTGTTTCTCACGACCGCGAGTTTGTGAGTTCACTGGCAACGCGTGTGATTGAGATTACGCCGCAGCGCGTGGTGGATTTCTCCGGGAATTATGAAGATTACCTGCGCAGTCAGGGTATTGAGTGATTTTTTACCTCACCCCGCCCTCTCCTGAAAGGGAGAGGGAGATGTAAACCCGCTTCCCTGTGATGTAGGCACCCGTGTTTACTCTCTCCCCTGTGATGTAGGTGCCCGTGTTTACCCTCTCCCCTATGGGGAGAGGGCAGAATGAGGGACATTACGCCAGTATCCACGCGTTTGCCGCCACGCCATTGACACGCAACGTGCGCTTATCACCGGCAGGCAGCGTCACTTTCAGGGCTTTCCACGCAGGGCGGTAGTCGCCGCGCGTGCGTATCCGCAGATCAACCTCGCTGCCGGTGCAGACCATTTCCCACTCCAGCCACAGCGCATTGCCGTCTTTATAACCCCGGGATTCACCGTCATCTTCAAACAGCAGACCGGCGGAGCGCCCCGTGCCTTTGACCGGGAACAGTTGCAGTTCGCGGGTCGTGTCCGCTTTCGCATCCACGTGGGTAATGCGCTCGCTCAGCGGCAAACCGGCGCCAGCACGCACCAGCAGCGGCAGGGTTTCCAGCGGTGCATCCAGCGTTATCCACTGGCACGGCGCATACCGAGGGTTCCGCTGTAGAAATCATACCAACCGGTGTCATTGGTCGGCAGCCAGACGCGGCGTTCACGCTGGCTGGCTCCACTCGCACGCTCGCAACCAGAAGGTCACGACCCAGCAGGAAGTCATCGCACTCCTCAAAGGTTTGCGCGTCATGCTCGTGATCGAGGAACGTGGGGCGCAACATCGGTTCATCATCGGCGTGCGCTATACAACAACGTATACAGGTACGGCAGCAGGCGGTAGCGTAATTCAATCGCACTGCGGATAGCCGGGGTGATGGCCGGGTACATCCACGGCTCGTTCACCGTCTGATCGTCATTCCGAGGAGTGAATGGTAAAACGCGGATGCATCACGCCGTTTTGCACCCAGCGCACAAACAGTTCTGCGTCCGGTTTATCGCCGGAGAAACCGCCCACATCATGGCCCACGTTATACAGGCCGGACAGGCTCATCCCGCCCATACGGGTGTTATAGCGCAGCGTATCCCAGTTAGTGCGGTTGTCGCCGCTCCAGGGTTTGCACATAACGTTGCATCCCGGCGCAGCCGGAGCGCGATCAGATACGGGCGTTTTTGCGGTGCGAAACGCTGCTGGGCTTCCATCGACGCGCGCATCATCAGCAGCGGCATCACAGGCGAATATGTTTGATGGCGATCTCGCGGCCAAACCCACGGGCAACGCGCTTCGTCCCACACTCAAACTCGTTATTGTCGTTCCGGTGCAGAGTCAATACCCATTTCCAGCAACTGTGTGGTCACGCCTTCTTGCCACCAGGGCTACGGTCTGCGGGTTGGTGAAATCGAGATGGGAGCCTTCATCATCCCAGAAGCTTGAGCGTTCCGGCGTATCGGTTTCGGAGTCGCGAATAAACAACCCTTTTTCCGCCACTTCGTTGTAGCGAGGGTGATCCTGCAACAGGCAAGGTTTGATATTCGCCGCCAGTTTCAGCCCGGCATCGTGGAATGCCCGGGTCATCACTTTCGGTTGCGGTACCTTGTCATAGTTCCAGTTAAACACATAACGCTTGCCGTTGATCGAGGTATAACCGGAAGAGAGCTGGAACGAATCGCACGGAATGGCGTGTTCTTCGCACAGGCGAATAAAGTTCATTAGCTGGTTTTGCGCATCCGGCGCATCGGTGTAATGCATGGTTGAACCGCTGTAGCCCGGGCTCCATTTTGGCCCGAACAGCGTTTTCCCGGTCAGACGTACAAAGGCTTTGGTGACATCCAGCGCGCGCGCGCTCGGTAAACAGGTAGTAATCGATATCGCCCGCTTCTGCCTGCCAGCGGCGGTAGGCGGTGTGGTAGTTATCGATCTCATTGCCCAGATCCAGCCAGCAACTGCTGAGATTATCGTAGAACAGGCCGTAGCTGATATCGTCGCGGCGGGTCAGGGTAAACGGAATATGTTTGTACAGCGGATCGGTACTGACCGCGTTATAGCCCATGGCATCGAGGTTGCGCATTTCGTAGCGCTGACCGTTGCGTTGCAGATTGCCGGCTTTTTCGCCGAGGCCATAAAAACGTTCCTCTTTTTACGGCTGAGATAGTGCGCCACGCCATCGCCGTGCGCATTCAGCAGATAGGCGCTGGTCGGGCGATCGCCTGCCAGCCACTGCCACTCGCCCGCGTCATTACGGTAATGCCACTCCAGCCACAGCGGTTGATGCACGGTCACCCGCAACTGCGCGCTGCACCGTCAGCGTATCCTGCTGCTCAGTGAGTGACCATTCTGGCAGACTGAAACCGGATAAATCCTCACGTGCGCGGCCTTCCGCGGCACATCTTCACCCGGTGCAATGCTCCGAGGGTTCTGTCCAGCGCCAGCTCGCCCTTTAGCAGCACGGAACAGGTTCTCCTCAAGGATATAGAGGCGGCAGTATGTTGCCCGTCCACCAATAGCTCAACATGGTGAGCCGCCTGTTTTGCAACGTCCAGTTCTTCCAGGGTTTTCATATCAGACATCCACAATCATGCGCGTTTAGCGCGACGTTCAGCAATAAATGCCACCGGAAAAGAGCGCCAATCAGGTCAAAGAAACCCATGGCAATAAACAGTGGGTTGAAGCCGATTTTGTCGGCGGTGACGCCAATCAACAGTGAGAAGAGGAAGCTGGCGATCCACGCCGCTGAGCCGCGCATCCCGTTCACGGTCGCCATCTGGCCTTTATCGAATGACTCCTACCAGCGCACTCAGCATGCAGGAGATGATCTGGCCCAAAACCGCTCAATCGAGATCAGCACGATGGTGATGTACGGATCGCGGGTAATGGCGACAATGGCTAACGAAATCATCAGGAAGGCGCCAGTGACGGAGCTGCTGACCACAGAGTTAACGCGGGTGCAGCCAAACCAGCGGGTATAGAGTTTGGTCAGGTAGCCTCGCCACGCTACCGAGGTCGGCTGCCGAGGAACGTAGCAGCGAACATGGCGATCTGTTTCAGATCCATGCCGTGCTCTTTTGCCAGATAGAGCGGTACCCAGAAGCTCAGCACCGCCCGAGGCCGGCTCCGCCATAAACGCCGGGATGGCGATCCCGTAGAAACGTCTGTTTTTCGACACCGTTTTCAGTGCGGTCAGGAAGGGCAGTTTGACGGCTGGCGGTTCATTATCCTGTTGGATAAACGCCAGTTCTTCTTACTCAGGTTCGGGTGTTTATCCGGATTGTGGTAAACGCCCACCACAAAATGACCCACAGCAACGCCAGCACGCCGGTAAACATAAAGGCGCCCTGCCAGCCAAAAGAGGCATGAGCAAAGTAGATGATGGGCGGTGCCAGCATTGCGCCGATGGAGAAACCCACACCCGCCCAACCGGCAGCGACCGGGCGTTCGGATTTCGGGAACCATTCGCCAATGGTTTTGGCGTTCGCCGGTGTTGCCGCGGCTTCCGATGCGCCCATGGTGAAACGCAATATCGCCGGTGCAGCCAGCTACCTGCGCCAGCGTGGAAGATAGGCCAGCGCCCAGATAATGGCGCACACCATAAAGCCGACTTTCAGGCCAATCACATCAATCAGCCAGCCGCAGAGTGGCTGGAAAAGTGTAAAGCCAACTGAAACGCACCGACAATCCACGAATATTGTTCCGTGGTAATGCCGAGGCTGGTTTTCAGTTCCGGGGCCAGAATACCCAGCGAGTTACGGGTGATGTAGTTCACCGTCACGCCGAATAAAAACAGCACCAATACCCACCAGCGTAGTTTTTGACTATCCGGCGGCTCTTGCTGGCCGCCATTTCGTTGTTGATTCCCCGGCTCATTCTTTTCTCCGCACATCGTCTTGTAGGAAGTCGAAGCGCGCCACCCGGAATGTGTTATACCGGATTGGTTCGCGTGATGATTTTTTTCCGTTTTTGTCGTCATTACGTATACAACTAGTATGGAAGTTGTACGACATGTTTACGTTAGGCGAGAAAAGATCGGCAGCCATAGCGGATTTTGTGCAAGGATTCCCATTAATGATGCTCATCATGGGGCAGAATCCATTTCAGACCATGAATATCAGGGTTTCTGTCTCATGAAAGTTTTCCCATTTCGGAAACGGAGCAAGATCACAGAATGGATAAAAAGCTAAAAATCAGCGAAATTGCCCACCGGACCAACCTGTCGACCAGCACCGTTTCCCGTGTGCTGGCGGGAAAAACGAACAGCGAAAAAAGCCGGGACGGCGGTGCTGGCGTGTGCTCGCGAACTCGGGGTGATGGAGGGGATTGCTGCCGGGCGCTTGCTGCTCAATAACCTGATTGTTTTCGCACCGCAACGGGCTTTCGATGAGCGTTCCGACATCTTCTATTACCGCGTTATTCAGAGCATTAATAAAGCATTGGACCCCCATGAAGTACGGCTGCGTTATTGTGCACTGGAAGAGCTGGACAGCGATGCCAATGAATTTCTGGCGCGCATGAATGCGCCGGAAACTCAGGCAGCGATCCTGTTAGGCATTGACGATCCGCATATTCATGAGCTGGCGGCGGATCTCGGTAAACCCTGTGTGCTGATCAACTGCCGCGACGGGCGTATGCGTCTCCCGTCCATCGCACCGGATCACCAGACGATTGGTGAGTTTGCCGCCCGCTATCTTTTGATATGGGCCACCGGGACGTGGTGAATGTCATGTGTCTGCGTCGCTATACCATGGATTTGCGGCCCGGGATCAAAGCCGCGGCAGCAGAATCTGCGCTTTAACAGCAAGCGGGATCTGATTACCGTCCCGAGCTTTAGCGCCAAAGAGGCTGAACTACGGGTGGCGGAGTGGCTGGATTCCCCGGCGAATAAGCTCACGCCGACCGCGTTTCTGGTGGGCGGCGATTTTATGGCGGAAGGGACGGTGCGCGCGTTGCAGCAACGGGGATTGCGCGTGCCGCAGGATGTGTCGGTGATGAGCATTGATGCGTTTAATCTGGCGGCCATTCAGGATGTGCCGCTCACGGCGGTACACGTACCGCGTGATGAACTGGGTGTTGAAGCGGTGCATCTGTTGCAACAGCGGCTGATCCGCCCGCAAGCGCCGACCGGTTCGTTACTGCTTAACGGCCTGCTTGCGGTGCGCGAGTCAGTACGGCGGATACGCCCGGGGCAGCAACGCACCGCCGTGGAGCGCGAAGGGTTGTACGACGCTTAAACGTCGATGCCCAGCGCGCGTTTACCGTGCAGGTTCAGATCGTTTAGCGTGAAGCGCCCCGACCAGTCGCTTTCGTAGTTTTCGCGGGGGGAAGTCCCCCGGTGATGCGCCTTGTTCCAGCGCGACTTTCACTTTGCGTGCATAGGCGAGGGTTTTTCTCGCACAGTGGCGCGGCAGGAATGTACATCACATTGCCCCAGCCCTGCTGGTTGGTGACCGGTGCGACGGCGTGGATCACATCACAATGCCACCACACCGAATCCCCGGCTTCCAGCGCGGGGATGCTGGTCAGCGCCTCAATCAGCAGCGGGTGCCACTTCTCTGAAACCGGCAGGACGCGCCCCGGCGCGACGCCGCACAGCTCCTCATCCGGCACATCGTCGAGCAACGGGCGCAACAGGATATACGCCATCGCTTCCGGGATGGGCACCACATGCAGCAAGCCCTGTCTGTCATATCTGACAACGCCGTCCAGCCTGCCGGAAGGTACGAAATACCGAGCATTTGGTGGTGTTGTCTACCGTGTATTCTTCTACTTCGGTACGGTGCGCGGCATTCCACGGATCGTACTCCTCCGGTTTGCCGCTAAATACGCTGGCGAAAACACGCTGATAGGCCGGTAATAGCCAGCGCTCCAGCGCGCCGGAATCGGTGTGCGCCGAGCCCTTTCGAGGTGGTGCGGGGTGGGCGGCGGCGGATGCGGTCCGGGTAGATCACGCTCACATCCGGATCGAACCACTGCTTGCCTTCACTTTCAAAGCGCCACAACCGGTTAAGGAACGATTGTACGGCGGCCATTTCGTCGCTCTGACGCGCCTGCATTTGCGCTTGCGACCAGTAAATGGGGTAAATCTCCGGGCGCGAAGCCTCCAGCGTGCCAAAAGCTGTCGCCCGGCCCTTTGTAGAGATCGTCAAAGTGGTTCTGGTCAAGGTAATCAAGCATTGAGCGATCCCAACCGAGCGCCTGCTCGCGGGGGGAAATGCCCCTTAATCACTGCGCATCCACGCTGTTTAACCTGCGCCCGCTGTGCTTCCGTTACCCGCCCGTGGGCAATGTCGGCGAAGGGGATTTGCGGCCAGACGGCATCGCCCTGCGCCTTGAGGGCGTTAATCTCAGCCACGCGGGCGGCGATCCGTTCGCTCAGTCGGTTAAAGACGGCCTGCACATCGCCAATCTGCGCGCGCAGTTCCTGTTTCATCTGACGAATGGACGCCGGGTGATCGGCGGGCAGCGTCTCGTGGGTAAATGCCATGAACCTCTCAATCTTCATTCGAAAGTCAAATAACTTACAAATGATAATTTAAGTTAAAAATAAGTTAATGCAAGTTTAAAAACTTGATGAGGAGCACAAAGCAGAAAAGTGACGAGGGAAAAGCCGGAGCGGCGCTCCGGCAGAAGATTAGTCGTTAAACGGGGCGGTATGGTCGAGGACAGCCTGAATCACATTCAGTGCGCCCTGATGATTATTGTCATCGGTTTGGTGGCGGGCGATGGTCTTGATCGCCTCACCGGCATTGCCCATGGCAAAGGAGAGATCGGTCATTCGCAGCATCTCGGCGTCATTACCGCTGTCGCCAATGGTCACACACACTGCTGCGGCGAGATCTGCCAGCGTTTCAGCAGGCGGGTAATGCCGTTGGCTTTATGCAGTCCGGGAATAATTAAATCGACAAATCCAAAACCGCTGGTGACAGGTTTCATGATGCCATCGAGTGAGACATGCAGTTCATCAATCAGCTGCGGGATTTCACTGTCCGGCAGGTTAAGTGAGAATTTAAATAACGTGTCGTCAATCTGCTGGAAATCACGTACCGGTTTTAAACGGTAATTTCGACATCAAATCGACAAATTCCGCCGGGGCGTTTTCGCTGACATAAGCGCTTTCCAGACCGCAGGCGACAAAGTTGAGGCTACTGTCTTTCAGCAACTCGCCAATCACCACTTGCGCCTCGTGGCGCGTCAGCTCGCCGTGGAACAACTGTTGACCGTGCTCATACACCAGCGCGCCGTTTTCGGCGACAAAGGAGATGGTCTCTTTCAGCTCCGGGAAAAAGGAGATCAGCTGGTAATACTGGTTGCCGCTGGCGACCACAAACTCAATACCGCGCTGCTGAAGTTGTTTGAATTGCGCCATAAAGCGTGTGCGATCGTACTGCTTGGCGTCATCAAGGAAAGTTCCGTCCATATCCGTGACGATAACTTTGACGGTCATACCACGGCTCCTGAATGTAACTGCGACGAGTAACATTCTAGAGATAATGTGAGCCGATGCACAAATTTTATTTCGAATGAAAGTGGATGGTTGAGAAACGGGCGGGGAATGAGGTGAATGTTGCGGTAACCCTCACCCCGGCCTCTCCCCTGAAGGGAGGGAGAACAGTTCTCCCTTCGCCATGGGGTGAAAATTAAGTCAGGAGAAAGCCGCACCGAACGGTTCCTTCTCCTCTGTGGGGAGAGAGGCAGGGTGAGGGGAAAGCCACACCGATCGGTTCCCTCTCCTCTGTGGGGAGAGGGGCTGGGTGAGGGAATGCCGCACCGGCCGGTTCCTCCTCTGTGGGAGAGGTCAGGTGAGGAAAGCCGCACCGATCGGTTCCCTCTCCTCTGTGGGGAGAGGGTCAGGGTGAGGGAAAACCGCACCGATCGGTTCCCTCTCCGCTGTGAGGAGAGGGTCAGTGTGAGGGGAATGCCGCACTGGCCGCTGTGAGGAGAGGGTCAGTGTGAGGGAATGCCGCACCGATCGGTTCCTCTCCCCTGTGGGAGAGGGGCTAGGGAGTGAGGGGATATATCACAATGTATGTTCGGTGCGGGCAATGATATCGTCCTGCGCATCCGGCGACAGAGCCGTAAAGAACGCTGAATACCCGGCCACCCGCACCACCAGATCGCGATACTGATCCGGGTGTTTTTTCGCGTCAATCAGCGTCTCGCGCGACACGATGTTGTACTGAATGTGCCAGCCTTTATGCACCTCAAAGAAGGTCCTCAGCAGCGCCATCAGTTTTGCCGGTCGTCTGTCGTTAGTCAGCGTGGCGGGGTTTAACTTCTGATTGAGCAACACGCCGCCGAGGATCGCGCTAACCGGCAGTTTACCCACCGAGCTGATAACCGCCGTTGGCCCCAGTGTGATCGGTACCGGAGGCCGGGCTTGCTCCTTCCGCCAGCGGCGTTTTCGCTTTGCGTCCGTCCGGCGTCGCCATGGTGGCGGCACCAAACGGTACGTTAGCGGAGATGGAGGACGTCCCGGCGTAATAATTGCCGCCAATCGGGCCACGACCGTAGCGCGGATTGTGATACTGCTTCAGCTCATCAATATAGGTTTGATAGGCGCGCACCAGTAACGTATCGACGCTGTCGTCATCGTTGCCGTATTTGGGTGCGCTGTTTATCAGCCGCTGGCGGAGTTGCTCATGCGTCAGGCCGTCAAAGTCTTCTGCCAGCGCCTGCGCCAGTTGCTGCTGCCCGATAAGCCCCTGGTCAAAAACCAGCTTTTTCACTGCCGCAAGGCTGTTGCCGAGGTTGGCGATACCGACCTGCAAGCCGGACACCCAGTCATATTTCGCGCCCCTTGTTTAATACTTTTCGCCCGCTCAATGCAGTCATCCACCAGCGTGGAGCAGAGAATATCCGGCACGTTCTCCTCCAGCATGGTGTCGACCACATATTCAATTTCAATGGACTTTCGCGTGTAGTAGCGGATCTGCCGATCCCATGACTGCATCACGTCATCAAAGGAATGGAAATTCCCTTCGGAAAGCGCGCCTGAGTTTGCGGCAGGAACACCTTCCCGCTGGTGGCATCGCGACCGCCTTCCAGCGCTGCCAGCATCACTCGGGCGAAGTTGATAAAACTCATACCGGTGCAGCGGTAGCCCCCATTTGCCGCCGACGGCGGTTTCGATACAGCCAATTGCCGCGTAGTCGTACGCATCCGCGGGTTCAACGCCGAGTTTGATAAATTCCGGGATCACGATTTCATCGTTATTAAACGCAGGCATGCCGAAACCGCAGCGGATCACCTGTACACAGGCGTCAAGGGAAGTCATTGCTCATCCCGGCATGGTAACGCACGCTGAGGTTAGGTTGCGTGGAGCGCAGGCGACCGCAGGACTCAAGGATGGCGTAAGAGAGCGGGTTGACCGCATCCACTGGGCTTCGCCGTTGCGCCATAGCTGACCGCCGATGGTCACATTCTGGTACAGCGGGCTGCCCGCAGAGGCTTTAGAGTGCGAACCGGAGCGGATTTTGTTCACCTCCAGCAGCTTCCAGCCAGCAGCTGTGCAACAACTCGATGGCGTCTTCCCGTTGCAACGACTGCTGCAACTCCACATCGCGGCGATAATAAGGGTAGAGATACTGATCCATTCGACCGAACGACACCGAGTGGCCGTTGGATTCTATCTGCAAAATCAACTGGATGAAGTAGCACAGTTGCAACGCTTGCCAGAAGGTTTTCGGTGGCTCATGGGCAATCAGCAGGCAGTTTTCCGCGATTGCCAGCAGCTCGTTGCGGCGATGTTCACGCGGCTCTTCGCTGGCCATTTTACGTGCAAGGTCGGCAAAGCGTTCAATATGCAGGCTGACCGCTTCCAGCACGATATCAATGGCTTTCAGAAACTGATCGCCGTGCAGATCCTCCAGCACCGTCAGGTTAATGCGCGTGCGGCGCTCATCGACTTGATGGCGCAGTCCATCGAGCCCCCGTTCCAGCAGCAGCGGGAAGTTCACCGCCAGATGCGCATCGCCGGAGGTCATATTGCCTTCCGCTTTAATGATGCCGGTCTCCAGCAGCGCTTTTGCTCGTCTGTAAACATGCCATAGCAGCGATCCTGCACGGTCTGGCCGCGCCACCACGGGCAAATGTCATGCAGCACGCGTTTATTCTCGTCACTGACGGCAAACCCCGCACCGGGGCGGTCTGCCAGATCATCAATCTCTTTTTCAATCCATGAAACGGTGTACTCCGGAAAGATTGGTGCCGCGCGGACTTCGCTGGCACCGGTTACCGATAATCAGCTCATCGTGTTTTATCCAGAGGGTGCGCTGCGCCGGTGGTGGGCCAGCGCCAGTGCGCGGCGCACCGGGATGGGTTTATCCAGATGCTGCTGGTAGATATGGGTGTAATGGCGTGCGCGCTCGGTGCAGACCGGCGGTTTAACAATATGCACCAGCGCGGTTTTGTGCGCCTTAATGCGGTCGGTCAGTGTGTTCAGTTGCAGCGTCGTCATCGTTTTATCCTCGTAATGTCGCGTTCAGACCGCTCAGGCGGGCCTTGTGCTGGGCAAAGTCCAACAATTGCGGGTCATCAAGCGGCTTTTCAGGGGCAGAGTAGGGTTCGCCGAGCAGGTGATACTTATTGATACCCAGCGTGTGATACGGCAGAAAATGGATATCGCGGACCTTTAACACCTCCGCAGCGAAGGTCGTGATGGCGCTGATGGACGCGGTATCGGCATTGGAACCCCGGATCAGTGGCACGCGGATGGTTATCTGTTTGCCCGCCTGCGCCGAGGGCGTTGAAGATTAGTACGCGCCCTGGCGCTGCCGTCGGTCCACTGGCGGAATAGCGCCTCATCCACCTGTTTTAAATCCGCGAGGAAAAGATCAACAAACGGCAGCGAGGGTTCGATGTAGCGCCGGGCACATGCAGACAGGTTTCCACTGCCGTATGGATGCCCTGCTGGTGGCTGGCCTGCAACAACGCTTGCGCCAGTTCTGGTTGCATAAACGGCTCGCCGCCGGAAGGGTCAACCCGCCACCGCTGCGATCGTAAAACGGTTTATCGCGCAGGACGGTCGCCATGATGTCATCAACGGATTGCTCCTCTCCGCAAACGGTCAGTGCACCGGGTTGGGCAGCAGTGGGTCAGGGCATCCAGGTGCGCGTCATTGAGTCTTTCCCGGTGGATCAGCATGCCATTCAGCGCCTGCTCAATCACCTGCGGGGCCGCTTGCTGGCACAGATCACAGCCTGCCGAGGCACAACCGCGCATCGAACAGCAGCTCCCGCGTGCGCCCGGCTTTCCGGATTCTGGCACCAGCGGCAGCGCAATGAGCATCCTTTCAGGAACACGACCGTGCGGATGCCGGGGCCATCATGGGTGGAATAGCGCTGAATGTTGAAAATCATGATCATCTCCATGTTGCGTATGAAGATTAAATGACTTTCGGAATGAAAGTTATTTTGATAATGGTCAATTCTCCGACGGGTTGCGGAGGGCGGGTTCTAAAGTATGGGAAAGGTCACATTTTGCGCGTCTGCCGGATGTCCCGGCCAGTTTACAGGCCGGATAGCATCGCGCCATCCGGCATTCAGGCGTTAGTCGCCACACACCTCACAGGCCGGGTTGCGCAGCAGCTTCATTTCGCGAAACTGGCAGGTCATTGCGTCGTACATGACGATTTTTCCCGCCGCAGGCGTGCCGTAATGGGTCAACACCTTGATGGCTTCCATCGCCTGTAATGAACCAATGACGCCGACCAGCGGCGCCATCACGCCCGCTTCCACGCAGGTGAGGGCGTTTTCGCCAAACAGACGGCTCAGGCAGCGGTAGCAGGGTGCGTTTTCTTGCCGAGGGTAAAGACGCTGATTTGCCCTTCCATGCGGATAGCAGCACCGGAAACCAGCGGCGTTTTATGCCGGAAGCAACCCGCGTTTAACTGATTGCGGATGGCGACATTGTCGGTGCAATCCAGCACCAGATCATGCGCAGCAATCTGAGCAAACAGATCTGCTTCATCCAGCAATGCATTTAACGTTGTGTAGCGTACATGCGGGTTAATGCGCAGCAGCGAGTCGCGGGCAGAGTCGACTTTCGCCATACCAATGCTCGCATCGCTGTGCAGCGTCTGGCGTTGCAAATTGGAGAGCGCCACGGTGTCGAAGTCCAGCAGCGTCATCTGACCCACCCCGGCAGCGGCCAGATATTGCGCAGCCGCGCAGCCCAGACCGCCAAGGCCTGTCACCGGACGCGTGCGGCTTTTAACTGCTCCTCGGCCGTCAGAAATCAAAACCGCGCAGAATAATCTGGCGGTTGTAGCGCATCATCTCCGCATCACTGAGTTCTTCGACCATTGTCAGCCTCCGAAGAGATGATTGAACATCTCCACATCCACCCATTCACCCGCTTCAACGTTACCGCGTTCGCGCCCTCCAGCACCACAAAAGCAGTTGCCCCTGGCTGGAAAGAACTGAAAATATGCGAACCCTGATGCCCGGTGCTGCGCACTTCCAGCGTGCCGTCTTCGCCACGGCTTACCACGCCGCGCTGGAAGTCGAGACGCCCCGGCGATTTTTTCAGGCGCTCTGCCGCCCGGGCGCGAAAACGCAGCGGCTGCACAGGCGCAGTATCGCCGCTCAGTTTTGCCAGCAGCGGCTGCACCAGTTGGTAGAACGTGAGGGTGGCTGGAAACCGGGTTGCCGTGCAGGCCGCAGAACCAGCTGTGGCTGAGCTTGCCAAAGGCGAACGGTTTACCGGGTTTGATCGCCAGCTTCCAATTTCCCCAGTTCATCCAGAATGGTTTTGGTGTAATCCGCTTCGCCCACGGACACGCCGCCAGAGCTGAGCACCACATCGGCACCGGCTATCGGCAGCGATAAAGGTCTCGCGCAATTTTGCGGATCGTCGGGAATAATACCGAGGTTAATGACCTCGTAACCCAGTTGCGCCAGCATCAGGTGCACTGACAGGCGGTTGGTATCGTAAATTTGCCCTTCCGCCAGCGGTTGCCCCGGCAGTTGTAACTCATCCCCGGTGGAGAACAGCGCCACACGCACTTTACGCACTACCGGGATGTCGGCAATGCCCAGCGACGCCAGCACTGGCAGTTCGGCTGCGGTCAGTTTGGTGCCGGCAGAGAACACGCACGCGCCTTGCCGGATATCTTCACCGGCGCGGCGGATGTTCTGATTTTCACGCACATCGGCAGTAAAGCGGATCCCGGCATCGCTCTGTTCCGTCTGTTCCTGCATCACCACTGCGTCGCACCCGGCGGGGATCGGCGCGCCGGTCATAATGCGCACGCAGGTCCCCGTTGGCCACTCGCCGTCGAACGGCTGCCCGGCAAACGCTTTACCGGCGACCGGTAGTGGGGTCCCGCTGCGCAGGTCGGCGAGACGCACAGCGTAACCATCCATCGCTGAGTTATCAAAACCCGGGTACATTCAGCGGAGAAATAATATCCTGCGCCACTACGCGACCAAAACAGGCCGTTAGCGGCAGGGTTTCGCGGTCGTTTAGCGGCGTAATGCGTGACAACATCTGAGAGAGAGGGCCGTATCCAGCGACATCAGGCCATGTGAGGATTCCATATTTATTATCCAGTCAACGCGTTGAAGCGCCTATTATGGCAGAAAAGGACCGGTGTCTGAATGCCTTGCGGCTACCCCATTGTAATCACGTCCCTTTACATCGTTGTAACGACTTTCTATATTCAGAAATCTTCGCAGACAAAGTAAAACCGGGCGAAAACTATGGCAAAAGCAGTCATTGCAATACACGGCGGGGCCGGGGCGATCGCCCGTGCCAACATGAGCCCGGAGAAAGAGCAGCGCTATGCGCACGTGCTTTCGTCGATTGTGGAGGTCGGGCAGCGCATGCTGGACGCCGGTGAAAGCGCGCTGGATGTGGTGACCGAAGCGGTACGGCTGCTGGAAGAGTGCCCGCTGTTTAACGCCGGGATTGGCGCGGTCTTCACCCGTGATGAAACCCACGAGCTGGATGCCTGTATTATGGACGGCAATACCTTGCTGGCGGGCGCGGTGGCGGGCGTCAGTCGGCTGCGTAACCCGATCCTTGCCGCGCGCCTCGGTGATGGAGCAAAGCCCGCATGTGCTGATGATTGGCGAAGGCGCCGAGCAGTTTGCCTTCTCCCACGGAATGGCTGCGGTATCGCCGAGTCTGTTTTCCACAGCGGAACGTTTTGAACAGTTACTGCAGGCGCGTGATGCGGGGCAAACGACGCTCGATCATGGCTCCTGCGCCGCTCGATGAGAGCAAAAAAATGGGTACTGTCGGCGCGGTGGCGCTGGACAAGCATGGCAATCTGGCGGCAGCGACCTCCACCGGCGGTATGACCAACAAACTGCCCGGGCGCGTGGGAGATAGTCCGCTACCCGGTGCCGGGTGTTATGCCAACAACGCCAGCGTGGCGGTCTCCTGCACCGGCACGGGCGAGGTGTTTATCCGTACGCTGGCGGCTTACGATATCGCCGCATTGATGGATTACGGTGGCCTTAGCCTGCACGAAGCCTGTGAAGCGGTGGTGATGGAAAAATTACCGGCGCTGGGCGGTAGCGGCGGGCTAATCGCCGTCGATCGTGAAGGTAACGTCGCTTTGCCGTTTAACAGTGAGGGGATGTATCGCGCACCGGGGCTATGCGGGTGATACGCCAAGCGTAGGCATTTATCGTGAATAAGGAGTCTGGGGTGTCGCAAGGGTTTGAGGCTGAAGCAGAGGTTGTGCTTGATGTCAGCAATTTGCAGATCGGGTTTCGCGATGACAAACAAATCACCCCGGCGGTACGTCACCTCTCTTTCTCGCTGAAACGGGGCGAAACGCTGGCGATTGTCGGCGAGTCCGGTTCCGGCAAATCTGTGACTGCATTATCGCTGTTGCGTCTGATTGAACAGGCGGGCGGCGAGGTCAGTTGCGATCATATGTATCTGACGCGCCGCAACCGGCAAAAGTGGATCTGACTAGGGCTCTCATCATCGCAAATGCGCAGCGTACGCGGGGCGGATATTGCGATGATTTTCCGAGCCAATGACCTCGCTCAACCCGGTGTTTCCGGTGGGTGAGCAGATTGCCGAGTCGATTCGCCTGCACCAGAAACTGGGGCGCGAAGAAGCATTGATTGAAGCGCGGCGGATGCTCGATCTGGTGCGCATTCCCGAATCACAGTCTATTCTTTCCCGTTTCCCGCACCAGCTTTCCGGTGGGATGCGCCAGCGCGTGATGATTGCAATGGCGCTGTCGTGCCGCCCGGCGGTGTTGATCGCCGATGAGCCGACCACTGCGCTGGATGTCACCATTCAGGCGCAGATCTTGCAACTGATCTCTGTGCTGCAAAAGAGATGTCAATGGGGGTGATATTTATCACCCACGATATGGGCGTGGTGGCGGATATCGCCGACCGCGTGCTGGTGATGAACCAGTGGGGGAAGCGGTGGAAACCGGTAGCGTAGAGCAGGTTTTCCGCAATCCGCAGCATCCTTATACCAAAGCACTGCTGGCTGCCGTGCCTAAACTGGGCGCGATGAATGGCCGCGATCTGCCGCGCCGCTTCCCGCTGATTTCAGTCAACGATCCGCAGCATCAGGAAGCGGAGATCGAGCAGGATACCGTGGTGCCGGGCGAGCCCATTTTACAGGTGCGGGATCTGGTGGCGCGCTTCCCGTTGCGCAGCGGCATTCTCAACCGCGTGAACAAAGAAGTGCATGCGGTGGAGGGGATCAGTTTTGATTTATGGCCCGGCGAAACGCTGTCGCTGGTGGGAGAATCCGGCAGCGGTAAGTCGACCACCGGGCGGGCATTGCTGCGGCTGGTGGAAAGCCAGGGCGGCTCGATCACCTTTAACGGTGAGCGCATTGATACCTTGCCTGCCAGTAAATTGCAGCTTTTACGCCGGGATATTCAGTTTATTTTCCGGGATCCTTACGCGTCGCTCGACCCGCGCCAGACGGTGGGCGATTCGATTATTGAACCGCTGCGGGTGCATAACCTTCTCGGCGAAGAAGAGGGGCGGCAACGGGTCACATGGTTGCTGGAGCGTGTCGGGTTAAAACCGGAGCATGCGTGGCGTTACCCGCACGAATTTTCTGGTGGTCAACGCCAGCGTATTTGCATTGCGCGGGCGCTGGCGCTTAACCCGCGTGTGGTGGTGGCGGACGAAGCCGTATCGGCACTGGATGTCTCTATCCGCGCGCAAATCATCAATCTGTTACTCGATCTGCAACGCGAGTTGGGGATCGCATTTTTATTTATTTCTCATGATATGGCGGTGGTGGAGCGCATTAGCCACCGGGTTGCGGTGATGTATCTCGGGCAAATCGTGGAGATTGGCCCGCGTCGTGCGGTGTTTGAAAACCCGCAACATCCTTATACGCGTAAATTGATGTCGGCGGTTCCCGTCGCCGACCCTGCGCATCGTCATGCGCAGCGCGTGTTGTTGTCTGATGACATGCCCAGCAATATCCGCAAACGCGGCGAGTCGATGCAGCGCGTGCAGCTACAGAACGTAGGACCCGGTGGCACTTTGTTGCCCGCTCCACGCCCCGGCAGCACGCAGTCCCGTTTTTAACTGAGCACTGGCAGGGTTTTTCTGGAGAACAACATGACACAATGCGTTTCACGTAACGGGCTGGTCGCGCTTGGCGTGGTATCTCTGCTGATTGCCGCCCCGGCCCTTGCCGCGAAAGACGTGGTTGTCGCCGTGGGATCCAATTTCACCACGCTCGACCCCCTACGACGCGAATGACACCCTGTCGCAGGCGGTGGCGAAATCCTTCTATCAGGGGCTGTTTGGCCTTGATAAAGAGATGAAACTGGAGAATGTGCTGGCGCAGAGCTATACCGTCTCCGACGATGGACTGGTGTACACCATTACATTGCGCCGGGGGTGAAGTTCCAGGGATGGCACGGATTTCGATGCCGCCGCAGTGAAGGTGAACCTCGATCGCGCCAGCAATCCGGCGAACAGCCTGAAGCGTTACAACCTGTATAAGAACATCGACAAAACCGAGGTGGTGGATCCCTCGACGGTGAAAATCACCCTGAAACAGCCGTTCTCGGCGTTTATTAATATTCTGGCGCACCCGGCGACGGCGATGATCTCTCCGGCGGCGCTGAAAAAATACGGCGACGATATTGGTTTCCACCCGGTCGGCACCGGGCCGTATGCGTTTGAGGCCCTCGGAACCAGACCGATTATGTGAAGGTGAAAAAGTTCGCAGGCTACTGGCAAAAGGCCTGCCGAAGCTGGACTCTATTACCGGCGACCGGTGGTGGATAACAACACGCGGGCGGCAATGCTGCAAACCGGCGAGGCGCAGTTTGCCTTCCCGATCCCTTACGAGCAGGCGGAAGTGCTCAAACGCAACAGCAAGCTTGAGCTGGTTGCCAGCCCGTCGATCATGCAGCGTTACATCAGTATGAATGTGACGCAAAAACCGTTTGATAACCCGAAAGTACGCCGGGGCGATTAACTACGCCATTAACCGTCAGGCGCTGGTAAAAGTGGCCTTTGCCGGGTACGCCACGCCAGCGATGGGCGTCGTACCGCCAACTATTGCTTACTCGCAGGATTACCCGGCGTGGCCCTACGATCCGGCTAAAGCGCGTGAATTGCTGAAAGAGGCGGGCTATCCGCAGGGGTTCAGTACCACCTTGTGGTCCTCGCATAATCACAGCACCGCGCAGAAGGTGCTGCAGTTTACCAGCAGCAACTGGCGCAGGTGGGCATTAAAGTGCAGGTGACGGCGATGGATGCCGGGCAGCGCGCGGCGGAAGTGGAAGGCAAAGGGCAGAAAGAGAGCGGGGTGCGGATGTTTTACACCGGCTGGTCTGCCTCGACCGGGGAAGCGGATTGGGCGTTGTCGCCGCTGTTTGCCTCCTGGAACTGGCCGCCAACCCAGTTTAATACCGCCTTTTACCGTAACCCACAGGTGGATAAAGATTTTACCGATGCGCTGAAGACAACCAGCACGGAGGCAAAAGCACGTCTGTATAAACAGGCGCAGGACATTATCTGGCAGGATTCTCCGTGGGTGCCGCTGGTTGTGGAAAAACTGGTTTCGGCGCATAACAAGAAGCTGACCGGGTTCTACATCATGCCGGATACCGGGTTCAGCTTTGACGATGCTGATTTACAACCCTAACGCATTCCCCTTGCAGGACCGCGGGGGCATGGAACGAGCGATGCTGAATTATATCATCAAACGCCTGCTGGGCCTCGGGTCCCGACGTTATTGATCGTGGCTGTGCTGGTGTTTTTATTTGTGCATTTATTACCGGGCGATCCGGCGCGGCTGATTGCCGGGCCGGAGGCGGACGCGCAGGTGATCGCCATGGTGCGCAGCCAACTGGGGCTCGATCAGCCGCTGTGGGTGCAGTTCTGGCACTACATTACCAGCGTGGTGCAGGGTGACTTCGGGATTTCGATGGCTTCCCGTCGCCCGGTGTCGGAAGAGATCGCCAGTCGCTTTATGCCCACGCTGCTGTTAACCCTCACCAGCATGGGCTGGGCGATGCTGTTTGGTCTTGGCGCTGGGATTGCCGCTGCGGTGTGGCGTAACCGCTGGCCGGATCGGCTGGGCATGGCGTTGGCGGTTACCGGTATCTCCTTCCGGCGTTTGCGCTGGGGATGGCGTTGATGCAGCTCTTCTCCGTTGAACTGGGCTGGTTGCCGACCGTGGGTGCGGATAGCTGGCGGCACTATATTTTACCGTCGCTGACGCTGGGTGCGGCCGTCGCGGCCGTGATGGCGCGCTTTACTCGTGCGTCATTCGTTGGAAGTACTGAACGAAGACTATATGCGTACGGCCCGCGCGAAAGGCGTGAGCGAGCGCTGGGTGATCCTCAAACATGGCCTGCGCAACGCAATGATCCCGGTGGTGACGATGATGGGACTGCAGTTCGGTTTTCTGCTTGGCGGATCGATTGTGGTGGAAAAAGTCTTTAACTGGCCGGGATTAGGGCGACTGCTGGTGGACTCCGTTGAGATGCGCGATTACCCGGTGATCCGAGGGCGGAAGTTCTGCTCTTCTCGCTGGAGTTTATTCTTATCAACTTAGTGGTGGATGTGCTCTACGCCGCCATTAACCCTGCGATCAGGTATAAGTAAGGATGCGACTGTTAAACTGGCGTCGACAGGCGATTTTAAACGCCATGCCCGTGGTCAAACCGGGCCATGTGCGTACCCCATGGGATGAGTTCTGGCGACGTTTTCGCCGCCAGCCGCTGGCGATGGCCGCCGGATTGTTTGTGCTGCTGTTGATCCTGCTGGCGATAATCGCCCCGTGGATTGTTCCGTTCGACGCGGAAAACTACTTTGATTATGACCGCCTGAATGACGGCCCGTCGCTGGTGCATCTGTTTGGTGTTGATTCTCTCGGGCGCGATATTTTCAGCCGCGTATTGGTGGGCGCGCAGATTTCGCTGGCCGCCGGGGTGTTTGCCGTGTTGATTGGCGCACTGATTGGCACGGTGCTGGGGCTGCTGGCGGGTTACTACGAAGGCTGGTGGGACCGGATCATTATGCGCATCTGCGATGTGCTGTTCGCTTTCCCCGGCATTCTGCTGGCGATTGCGGTGGTGGCGGTGATGGGCAGCGGGATGGCGAACGTGATTATCGCCGTGGCGGTATTCTCAGTTCCGGCGTTTGCCCGGCTGGTGCGCGGCAATACGCTGGTGCTGAAACAGCAAACCTTTATTGAATCTGCCCGCAGCATTGGCGCCAGCGATGCGGTGATCCTGTTCCACCATATTCTGCCGGGCACGGTGTCGTCGATTGTGGTCTATTTCACCATGCGTATCGGCACTTCGATTATCTCTGCCGCCAGCCTTTCGTTTCTGGGAATGGGGGCGCAGCCACCGACGCCGGAGTGGGGCGCAATGCTGAATGAGGCGCGGGCTGATATGGTGATAGCGCCGCATGTGGCGCTGTTTCCCGTCACTGGCGATTTTTTGACCGTGCTGGCGTTTAACCTGTTGGGAGATGGTCTGCGCGACGCGCTGGATCCGAAGATTAAAGGGTAGTGCTGGTTTCCCTCACCCTAACCCTCTCCCCGAAGGGGCTGAGGAACCGATCGGCGCGGTTTTGTGGGTTCCAGCTCCGCTCAGCGGCAGCAGGAGATAGTGCTTTTCTCCCTCTCCCTCAGGGACAGAACGGAGGAGACAAACGCGCGGTGCGGTTTTGTTGATTCCCGCTCCGTACAGCGGCAACGGGAGAAAGTGCTTTTCTCCCTCTCTTTCAGGGACAGAGCGGAGGAGAGACAAACGCGCGGTGCGGTTTTGTGGGTTCCAGCTCCGCACAGCGGTAACGACGGGAGATAGTGCCTTTCTCCCTCTCCCTTTCAGGAGAGGGGCGGGAGTGAGGTTAAAACGATTCTAAACCCGGGTGCCCCCACAGATCATATTCGTCGGCGTTTTCCACTTTCACACGGACAACATCGCCCGGCTTCACAGCGGTTTCGCCGTTCAGGTAGACGGCACCGTCGATTTCCGGGGCGTCTGCCATGCTGCGGCCAATCGCGCCTTCGTCATCCACTTCATCAATAATTACCAGAATTTCGCGACCGACTTTTCCTGCAAACGTTCAGCGAGATCTGCTGTTGCAGTTGCATAAAGCGGTTCCAGCGCTCTTCTTTAATCTCTTCCGGCACCTGATCCGCCAGTTCGTTGGCGGTTGCGCCTTCGACCGGGCTGTATTTAAAGCAGCCGACGCGATCCAGTGCGCGCTTCTTTCAGAAAATCGAGCAGCATCTGGAAATCTTCTTCGGTTTCACCCGGGAAGCCGACGATAAACGTAGAGCGCAGCGTCAGTTCCGGGCAAATTTCACGCCACTGCTTGATGCGCGCTAGCTGGCGATCGACAGAACCCGGGCGCTTCATCAGTTTCAGAATGCGCGGGCTGGCGTGCTGAAGCGGAATATCCGAGGTACGGCAGGATTTTGCCTTCGGCCATTAGCGGAATAACATCATCCACGTGCGGATAGGGGGTAGACGTAGTGCAGACGCGTCCAGACGCCGAGTTTCGCCAGTTGCTCACAGACCGACCATGCTGGTTTTACCGGCTCGCCGTTGTGGAAACCCATACGGTGTTTAACGTCAACGCCGTAGGCGGAGGTGTCCTGAGAGATCACTAACAGCTCTTTTACACCTGCATCCACCAGACGTTTGGCTTCCGCCAGTACGTCGCCAATCGGGCGGCTGACCAGATCGCCGCGCATCGACGGGATGATGCAGAAGGTGCAGCGATGGTTGCAGCCTTCGGAAATTTTAAGATAAGCGTAGTGACGCGGCGTCAGTTTCACGCCCTGTTCCGGCACCCGGTGTGCTTAAGAATGGGTTGTGCTTCGGTTTCGGCACATAGTGGTGAACATGGGAAAGCACCTGCTCGTAGCTGTGTGGCCCGGTGATTTCCAGCACTTTCGGGTGCACTTCGCGGATTTGATCTTCTTTTGCGCCCGGGCAGCCGGTGACGATCACTTTGCCGTTTTCGTTCAGCGCTTCGCCGATGGCTTCCAGCGACTCTTGTACTGCGCTGTCGATAAAGCCGCAGGTGTTGACGATCACCATATCGGCATCGTCATAGGTCGGTACAACGTCGTAGCCTTCGGTACGCAGTTCGGTAAGGATACGTTCAGAATCCACCGAGGTTTTTCGGACAGCCAAGAGAGACAAAGCCGATTTTCGGCTGCAGGTTCACATTGCTCATAGTTCAAAAATAATCAGTTATAGGATGCTTAGGGCAGGGATTGTACAGGTCTCCGGGCAAAATTTATAGCGATTAAAGCGGTGCGGTGTGCTTCGGTACGTGTATGCAAATGGCAGTGGGGATACGTGCCACGGAATGATACCTGTCTACGTATTCATTTCGGCGCTGGCGTGAAGTCAGACTGCAAAATGCGTGTCCGAATGATCACAGGACCTTGCTGCTGGATACTACATAAAGACTATCAGAAGTGAAAATGTAAACTTGTAATAAAGTAATGAAACCAGTAGCAGACTTTCCTGACATTCATTGTAGATGCGAGTATGAAAACTGGCAGTTTGAACATCAATCATTGTACATCCAGAATATATACAGTAATCCGAATTACAGATCTGGTCGCTATAAAAATTGGTATTACTAAACAGGATGGTAATGTACGCCGTAACTTTACAGATTCGTTTTCCATCTATCATCACGAAGTGGCTTTTGAGGTACGTATGGAATATGCTTTAGCAGCTATAGAAACCCGTATAAAGTGAGAACTGCCAGTGGGTATATCATCTGAGGATGAAATGAAAGACGGCTATACAGAGACTGCCAGCCCCGATTGTTGGGTTCAGATGCTGGCAATATACGAAGAAATGATAGCTACTACTAATCAGCCTTTTTGAAGGTGATGTAGGTACATAATTAAAAAAGCTCACTATATTTTTTTGACGAATCCATCAATTGGGTACATACAACTCTCAATATAATTAATCGTGTTTTGATATTCTCGTTCATAATATCAAAATTAAGATCTGAATTGTCCCTCTCTTCAATGTGGATTAACATTTCGTTCAATATTCTAATACCTCTTGTAACGTGGCTTAGTCTACTCAAAATGTGTTTAAAAGACCTTTCATACAAGAAGCTGATTCCCCAGTTTTTAAATGTGAATTGTAATGCATGGATAGTGGTAATTGTTTCCAAGGTAACTGGGGGAAATAAACTTTAGCTGATCTTAGAATGTTTTTTGTGATTTTAAGTTGTTGCCTGAATATTTTTTAGTAGTTTAAGAATAGCATAACATTGAGCTATATTTAATGAGAGCTTAATAAAGGCATCTAGAAATTCTTCTGTCCTTTTAAATGCTTTTCATTAACTTTCGATGCGACCCATTTATTAACTTTAAACGCTGACCATAAAGCTAATGTAAACGTACAGATTGCTACTAATGCTGCTACTCCTGGTGCTGTTACTCGTTTAGGCTCTTTGAATACGATCCAATTAAAAGCAACAGTAACAACAACCCCAACAAAGAAACCTGCTACATGAGACAGGTTGAATTTATTTTTAAATTTCATTTTTAATTATCCATTCCTCAGAGTTTTACAGGAGAATACTACTTATGGACAGTTTCAGACAACAACTAAAAAACGGTGCGTTTCAACGAGTCAGTAGTATCAAATCGCAGATTCATAAGTTCATTGGTAACTTTACGATAAGTGAAGAAGGATACTGTGAATTTGACTTAAGTAAATGTGATGGCTTCTTTCTTCTCAAAGCTTCCTGGGAAACCATTCCTAAGAGGTGCAAAGGAGTGATGCAATAAGGGAAGGAGTGATGTAAGATAACGCTGCATAGGGCTTAGGGAAGGATTCAGAGGTGAATGTGATCAAGAAAGTAGGCTTTGTTGGCCGTATATCTTTAGGTATTACGTTGCTTTCTTTTGTGGTGGCGTTGTATGGATGTTACTGGACGTGTACGTAACTAAAGGGATAGATGCTTCTTTGTTTCCGCGTGTATGGATACAGTAATGGCTTTAGTAGCTGTTCTGGCAATAATTAAAGCTAAACAGATATGGGATGAAAAGGAAAGGATGTTGGACACCAATATGTAATGAAGCTACTAACTGAAGTGGTTCCTACACTTAATATACCAACATTAACATCGATTAATCTTAGATTTATAGAGGCTAATATATTAAATATTTTTAGTAAACCGTCTAAAACTACAACTGAAGCAATAACTAGATCTGTTGAGTTGAAAAAATCATTATTAAGGAATGCTTTGATGAAATCAACTCTATCAGAGAATATTCTATTACTGAAATGAATAAATCAATTTATTCATGTAATAATTCTATTATCCTCAAATTAATATGTGTGGTATTAGTGTAAGTAGCGGTATTGCTGGGTGTAAGTTGGAATCACAGATTAATAATTATCGAGAGTATACCTTCTTGTTATCACAACTATGTTATGATTTGGATTCGGCATTTCCAGTTATTCAAGAGTGACTCAATCTATAAAATGAAAGGTTCAAATTACCCTGATATAGAGTCATTCATGGATCTTATCGACATGAATACGTTGACACATTGTTTTCTATGTTTAGTGATTTAAAAACTCATGCAGAAGATATTGAACGTAACATTAGTGAGTTGAAAAAAGGTAAGTATAAGCCTTCTGAGTATTTTGATTTCTGATGATTCATTGGTTTGAACTGGATACTTCAGGGCTGATTAAGATTTTGATAAAGAATTTGAAAGGTCTTTTAAAAGAAATGCGGGTGGAAAATTCCCCGCATGTCCTCCGGTTGGAGGGTATGGGATTACTACTGAATCCTATTGCGCTTAACGTTGCTGAAGATCCTGATCTGGAACGCCGTGCCTCGATAAGTGCGGCTTTTTTTGCACCTAAAGTTTATGTTAGAGCGGCATTAAAATCCCATATGAATAGAGAGAGTGGTATTTACGTATTACATCAGTATGCATATATGCCGTGACATTTCATGTTTCCGAATGACGTAAATTCGAGAGCGTCGTTCTGTATATCAGGCATTGCCGCTGTGATGTGATGAGCCAGAATAGACAGGAATGGTGCTTATGGCGTCGAGTTTATAACGTTTAAGCTAGTTGCCATAGTAAGCATGAATATGGGATGTGTCGTTGCGTTTACGAAAATAACCATTTCCCATCGTACATCACCCGTGGGATTGACAGGCTTAACAATAGATGGTTGTATTGTGCAACTATCTATTCAGAACGGGTCATAACATGGCAGCACCTGAGCTTATCAACGATATCCGTGTAGCATCGCGACAGATGGTTCGTGAACTGGGGTTTATGAACAGCACTCTTGCTGCTACCGATTACTCTCCTCGGCGGTGCACACTCTGTTGGAAGTAGGAATGCGCGGCTCCGTTACTGCCGCACAGCTGGTGCAACTGCTTGGTCTGGAGAAATCCAGCGTCAGTCGAATGCTGGCGAAACTCATCCGTGCGGGTGAACTACAGGAGGTGCCGCTGTCAGAGGATGCACGTTACAAGAGGCTGGAGCTGACCGCGCAGGGAAAAGAGAGTGTGTCTCGCATAAACAGCTATGGTGAGACGCGTGTGCAAGCTATGGGCACTGGATCCCGCCCGGCAAAACATGGTGGCTTGTGGCCTGTCGGCTTATGCTTCCGCACTGGAAGCTTGCCGGAAGGGGGTACCGCTTCCTGCCAGCGATAAACCTGACATTATCACCGGTTATCTGCCGGGGATGATTGGCCGCATCAGCGAAATGCATGCGAACTACTACTCGCAACATTATGGTTTTGGGTATTTTTTTGAAAGCAAAGTGGCTTCGGGCCTCGGCCGAATTTGCTGGCCGACTGGAAAGCGAGCGCAACAATATTTGGCTCGCGGTTCTGGAATGGGCGGGTGGTTGGCTCTGTGGCTATTGATGGGGAAGATTTGGGAAATAACGAAGCGCATCTGCGCTGGTTTATTCTCGATGATGCGTGTCGTGGTACTGGCATCGGTCGTCAGTTGCTTGCCTGCGCCATGCAGTTTGCGATCAACAGCAGTTCTCGGCAGTACAACTTTGGACCTTCAGTGGCCTTCACGCTGCACGACGTCTTTATGAATCTTTCGGCTTCAGGCTGACCCGAGGGAGTGGCAGGGGGAACAGTGGGGACGTTCTATGCTCGAACAGCAGTTCACCCGCGCGATGGAGGGGGGATAAGGCGTAACGTTTCAGAGCCGGGCAGAACGCGTTGTCTCTCCGAGGGCGATGGGTTAAGCGCTCAGATAAACGGGCGCACTTCAATCTCACATATTGCTTATTTGTACCGTCTATTCGCAAGCCGCAAAAATGATGTATACCGCCTTCCAGCCGGGAACATTTTTGGCGCTGTCCGGTACTTTCAGCGTGACGGTCTCTTTCGTGCCTTTGCAAAACAAGATAAAAAGGCAATTCGCCCGTTCTGTCATAAAAGGTGGCCTCTTATCGTCCACACCGTATCGTCTTCGGTATCCGGGATTAATTCACCACGTTCTTCGGGAGGCCCGCTAAAAGGCTGACATCGTTCAACCGGTGAGGTTTATTGTTAATCTGTAATGATGTCGGGCGATTTTTTCAGCCATTGCCGTCGCTGAGAATAAAAGTATAGTACTTAATAGTACTGTTTTATTCGCTGATACAATCAAGTTTTCATTATTTTTAATGAGGCTGTTTGTGCGCGAATAAGAAATAGATTTTCCAAGATATAATCCTCCTTTATTAAGTAATTAATCATTTTCTTCGTTATTTTCCATTTGGGCGATTTGTCGGACGTTGATGGTCTGTGGTGAGACATTGTGCGGTACAGTAATTTTTCTTTCGAGTCTGTCAACATCGTGTCTCATCCACTGATCCAGCACCTGAATCCCATTCGCATCCTGCCTCCTGTCATAACCCGGTCACTGGCGGGATCATCATGATACGGTCGCTCTGTCAGATTAACAGGATAGTTCCGCAAGTGAAGTGCTCTGGCTGTTTACCTTTCCGGATAACCTCCTGACTCTCCTGTTCATTTATCTCTGTAAATATTGAAATTAGCAATCATTCTCATTAATGTGCGTGATTTGTTGCCACATTTATGCCACCGGCAAATTTTCATCGTTGGGTCATGGATACAGGGAGAGGACGGAAATGAATCAATGGTTATACAGCAAGGGACGTCTGAACAGCGTTGTACGTCTGGCTGTGTTTTTGACCGCGGCGTCTTGCCCGGTAAGCAGTTACGCCGGGCCTGATATGTCTCCGCTGGGGCCTAATATCGCCGATAAAGGGTCCGCTTTTTATCATTTCTCCGTCAGGACCTTTGATTCCGCCGATGGTAAACGTCATTACAAGGTGTGGACCGGTATCCCCAATAAAAACCCCGCCAGCGTCTGGTTACCCGGCGATGTATGCTGGATGGCAATGCGGTGATGGACCGGTTGTCAGAGGCATTTTGCAGACATTATCGCAACACAATCCGCCTGTGCTCGTGGCGATGGTTATCAAACGCCACTGCCGTTTGACCTCGGGAGTCCAGAGCACCGGGATTACACTCCGCCAGCGGAGGGAATGAACAGAGCGCTTCGCGGCAGGAAGGGCGGCGGCAGCAAGGTTTTTCGCCAACTGATTGAGCAGACCATTGCGCCTCAGGTAGAGCAAAACATCGCCATAAATCCCCATCAGCGTGCATTATGGGGCACTCCTACGGCGGGTTATTTGTGCTCGATGCGTATTTATCCTCGGCGATGTTCACGGCCTATTACTCTGCCGTTCCCTCAGTTAACCGTAACAATGTTGCGCTACTGAACGAGATAACGCATACGGAAAAACAGCGCGTCAGCCATAAACAACTCTGGTTTATGGAAGGTGATGGCGAACAGCGGGTCAGGGAGAAGGGCAATCACCCGGATGTGCTGAGCACTGTGCGTGAGAACGGCTTCCTCGCTGCGCGATAACGGTGCTGCGGCAACTTTCTTGCTGTTTCCGAGGGATTGACGCATGGTGAGATGTTCACCGCCTCTTTCCGTGGGCCGCTCTGCAACGTATCGCCTCGGAAGAGTAAATCAGCGCGCGGCA
This sequence comes from Enterobacter sp. EA-1, assembly GCA_002886105.1. Lineage (GTDB taxonomy): Bacteria > Pseudomonadota > Gammaproteobacteria > Enterobacterales > Enterobacteriaceae. Next base: position 3,402,662 of record CP025776.1, on the reverse strand, counting down.
GGCAACAGACCGCGTGCGCTGATTTCCGGCAAGCCTTAGCGCTTGCCGCCAATAATCACATACCCCATCTTCGCTTCGTCGCACAACGGATCGCCGCAGCCGCAGAGGTCAATTGCATTGTGCACCGCGTATTTATACCCGGCGAGGAAGGGGCCATATCGACATTGCTCTCGTCGTAATTCCAGTAAAACGCGATACACCAAAAGAGCGCATTGGCTGGTACTGCGCCAGCAACTGCAATTTGGTGTAATCCTTATTCAACACGCGTCGCAGCGTGCTCAGCTTTTCACGCACTTTAATTCGACGTAAATATCCTGTTCGGCTTTTTTGCTCTCACGTTTTAATACCAGTCAACGGACATCACCTGCTTTTTTCGCGCTACCGGGCAGCAGCAGCGAAAACGGTCTTTCCCGTTCACAGCTAAACAGCGGGTGGGACTGAAAATAGTATTGCAACTCAATTTGCAGCCACTTTTCCCAGTCATTGATCGCGCCATTGATCATTTCCATTTTATTGAGCACCTCATCGTCGGCTAAAAACGCCTCCAGTGAGGTTTCAATTTCCCAAAAATCCCGATTGTCGCCGCGCATGGAACGGTTTCCTTGTAAAAAAGCATTCGTCCGTTATCGACCTTTATGGCAACTTTCTTTAAACAGTCTGGAAGCGGATAAGTCATATCGATGCAACGAAGTTCTGCTTTGGCAAGGCCAGAGTAATGCGTGTTTTCCCGCACAAAGGTAAAGCCATGCTTTTCGTAAAATGTTCTGGCATTGGGTGTCGAGGATAAAACAAGCTGTTTAATACCGCGCTGGCGAGCTTCATTTTTAATCGCATCAATAATCAACCCGGCGAGGCCGTTACCGGTATATTCCGGCAAGGTGAAAATGGCCTCAACGCTCTCTGACGAAAGATCGAGAAAACCGGTGGCAACAATCACCCCATCCGATGTGCTCGCTACAAAAAGGGTTGTCCGCCATAATGCGTAAAAATGTTCCGGCATGGTATCTGGCGTCCATGCCTTAATCACATCCGGGGCGTAGCTGTTTGCACATCCGTAACGAATTGACTGGTTGCGGACGTACCAGCACTGTTCTGCTTCATCCGGCCCTGCATATCTGATCTTCATATTCCCTCGCCTGTCACGCCCCACTGGTCAACGATTTTATCTGGATTTACACCATCCCATTATTCCCGTGGCGCAAAACGCCGGGCGCTGGTTTAAACGTTCAAACCATGCGTCGATGGCCGGTACATCCGGGTGGTCAAACGGCGTCATCTTCCAGCGGTTGACCGACAGACCCAGCACCACATCCGCCAGCGTAAAGGTCTCACCCGCGGCAAAAGCGCCGGTGCGTTGCAACTGCTGCTCGAGAATGCCGATGCAGTGATTCCACTCTTTAATGCCAGCGGCAATCGCCTGTTGATCGTTATAGGCCGGGTTTTTGCGCGCCAGCGCCGGGAAAACATAGCGCCGAGGCGTTGTTAAACTCGGTCGCCTGCCAGTCCATCCAGTGCTCAACGTTGGCGCAGGCTTGCGGCTCGCCGAGGGTAACAGGTCGTCACGCCCGGCTTTGCGCACCCGGTAACGGCAAATGGAGTTGGATTCCCAGAGCGTAAAATCCCCGTCGATCAGCACCGGCACCATCGCATTCGGATTTAGCGCGCGAAACCAGTCGGTTTCCGTGGAGGCAAAACCGCTGCCGTAATCCTCCTGCACATAATCAAGACCGGCCTCTTCGCAGGTCCACAATACTTTGCGCACATTAATCGATGTCGTTTTACCCAGAATCTTAAGCATGGTGCTGATATCCATCCCGTGTGATTAATCGTTTAAAAACAATACACCAGCTAAATACTTTTGCGCCACCGGTCGTGCAGCACCAGCGTGGTGCACTGCGGTAGCTCACCAAAACAGGGATAGCGTAGCGGCGCATATTGCTAACATAATGATGACAAAGAAAAAACAATCTGGCACAGGCCTTGCAGAAGTAAACGGGCAGTGCAACACACAATATGAAAAATAGCTGGCTAGGGTTCCGGTTCACCTGTGTGAATGTCTGGTCCAGAGCTGGCGACCTCTGCGAGGTTACACGGCGGGACAAAAACCCGGGAGACAGCAGCACCAATGGGTGTCGCGCTGCCCCTAACTTTTGTGCCAACCAGAGGTCAAGAATGAAGAAATCTTCCTTACTCCGCACGCTTGTGCTGTCGCTGGCAATGCTGGTCAGTCTCCCCACTTTCGCCGCCGTCAAAAGAGTTCAACGTCTGCTGGACCATCTATGCCGGATGGATGCCATGGGGCACACTCAGCAGTAGCAAAATCATTGATAAATGGGCCAGCAAGTACGGCATCAAAATCAATGTCGTTCAGCTCAACGACTATATCGAATCCATTAACCAATATACCGCCGGTCAGTTTGATGGCTGCACCATGACCAATATGGATGCGCTGACGATCCCGGCTGCCGGCGGGGTGGACAGCACGGCGCTGATCCTCCGGCAGTTACTCCGAAGGCAACGACGGCGTCGTGATGAAAGGCGAGGGCAAGACGCTGGAAGGATCTGAAAGGGATGAAGGTCTACCTGCCGGAACTCTCTGTGTCCCACTATCTGCTGGTGCGCGGGCTGGAAAAAGCCGGGCTGGCGGAAAAGACGTGACCGTCGTGAACACCTCCGATGCCGATATCGTCTCGGCCTTCGCCACGCCGAATGTGCAGGCCGCGGTGGCTGGAACCCGCAACTGTCGGTCATTAAAGCCACGCCGAAAACCAGCGAAGTCTTTAGCTCCTCGCAGGTACCGGGCGAGCTTATCGACATGATGGTGGTGAACAGTGAAACCCTGAAAGATAACCCGGCGCTGGGTAAAGCGCTGACCGGCGCATGGTACGAAATGATGGGCCTGATGAAAGCCGGAGACACCAACGTGCTGAACGCGATGGCCGCGGCTTCCGGCACCGATCTGCCGGGTTACCGTGCAACTGAAAACCACTCACCTGTTCTATACCCCGGCGGATAACGTCGCCTTTGTCACCTCGGCTGAACTGGCGAAAACCATGCAGCGCGTGGCGGCGTTCTCCTTTGCAAAAGGCTTGCTGGGCGACGGCGCGCAGAGTGCGGATTTTATCGGCATGACGTTCCCCGGCAATGTCACGCAGGGCGATGCGAATAACGTGAAACTGCGCTTTGACGACAGCTTCGAAAATGGCCGCCGCCGGCAAGCTGTGATAACTGACGGAGTTCGCCATGCGACAGATTAACCGCCATCCCTGGTTCCGGTATGCGGATGATGCTCATCCTGCTGCCTTTTGTCCTGCTGCTGGCCGCGTATTTTATGGGCTCGGCGGTACGGCTGGAGGCCAACCCGCAGGACAAGCTGTTACCCGGCCTGCAACAGATGCTGGAGGCACTCACGGATGGCGTTTACCCCGGACAAACGCAGCGGTGAGTACCTGTTCTGGGTGGACACACTGGTCAGTCTGGCGCGCCTGCTGACCGGGCTGACTATCGCCTCGCTGCTTGGCCTGTGCATTGGCGTCACCGCGGGCGTGTTTCCGCTGTGGCGGGCATCGCTGTCGCCCTTGATGACGGTCTTGTCGATGATCCCGCCGCTGGCGATATTGCCGGTGCTGTTTATCGTTTTCGGGCTGGATGAGTTGTCGAAAGTGATGCTGATTGTTATTGGCATCACGCCGATGCTGGCCCGCGACCTCGAACACCGGGCGTGCGAGATCCCGCCGGAGATCCTGATCAAGGCGCAGACGCTGGGGGCGAACAGCTGGACGCTGGTGCTGCGCGTGGTGCTGCCGCAGTTGCTGTCCCGGCTGCTGACCTCGCTGCGCCTGCTGCTCGGGTCGGCATGGCTGTTCCTGATCTCCGCGGAAGCCATCTCATCGACTGCCGGCATCGCATTTTTCTCGTGCGCCGCTACATGGCGATGGACGTCATTATTCCCTATGTCCTGTGGATCACCCTACTGGCATGGCTGATGGACCTTGCGCTGCGTCAGTTACACAAAACCTGTTTTCCCCGGGCGGAAGGAGGGAAGGCATGAGCTTTATCACCATCAACAATATCTGGCAGGAGTATGGCGACCATGTGGTGCTGGAGCGCCTGAATTTGCAGGTGAAAGAAGGGGAGTTCTGCTCAATGGTCGGCGCATCCGGCTGTGGCAAATCCACCTTTCTGCGTCTGCTGCTCGGGCAGGAAGCACCGAGTCGCGGCAGCATCACGCTGGATGACAAACCGCTGACCGCAGAGCCGGACAGCAGCCGGGGCGTGGTGTTTCAGCGCTACTCGGTATTTCCGCATCTGACGGTGCTGGATAACGTCACCATTGGCATCGAACTGCCGCAATCTCCGCTGTTTGGTCGCCTCTTCGGGGCGAAAAAACGCGCCGCGCGCGAACAGGCGGCGCAGATGCTGGAGAAAGTCGGTCTCGGCCACGCACTGCAAAATACCCGGCGCAGCTCTCCGGTGGGATGCAGCAGCGTTTGGCCATCGCCCGTGCATTCATTATGCAACCGCGCGTTTTACTGCTGGATGAGCCGTTTGGCGCGCTTGACCCCGGCATCCGTAAAGATATGCATGCGCTGCTGTTACAGCTCTGGGGCGAAACCCGCATGACCGTCTTTATGGTGACCCACGATCTGTCGGAAGGCTTCAATCTCGGCACCCGTTTGCTGGTGTTCGACAAGGTGCGTATCGATCCGCACGCCCCCCGGTGTGCGTATGGCGCGCGCATCACTTACGACATCCCGCTCAATGAGACGCGGCTCTCCGCGCTGAGCGGCACGAGGCCCGATAACGTCTATGCATTAAGGAGTTAATTCATGACCACCAATATTACCCCTGTCACCCTGCGGGATGAGATCCTGCCGGGCGGCGGCCACCTCTCTTGTGCTCAAACGCGGGCAAATCCTGCGTATGACCGACATCGAGGGCGGCGCAAACGTCAGCCTGATGATGCTCAACGCCCGTGAAAAAAGCGAACGGCTGAACCTGCCGGACACGCTCAAAGGCCAGCATACGGCGCGCCTGACCGCCGGGCACTGCTTCTACTCCGATATGGGCCGCGTCCCCGGCTGGGATCACGGCCGATACCTGCGGCTGGCACGATCCTTTTGGCGGCGTGCTGAATGCCGCCGAAGTGGCGGAAAAGTACGGGCAGGGACGCTACCGAGTTGCGTAACGGTTTCTTCCGTAACGGTACGGACAACCTGCTGGTCGAAATGGGCAAATGGGATCCTCAACCTTGAAGATCTGCTGATGGTGGTCAATTTCTTCCAGCAAAGTGGCGGTGGATGACAACGGTCAGTTCAGTTTCCATCGCGCGCATTCGCAACCCGGTAGTTATGTTGAGTTATTCGCGCCGATGGATGTGCTGGTGGTGCTGACAGCGCTGCAACACCCGATGGATCCGTCAACAGAGTACGCGCCGCGCCCGGTACGGCTGAGCTGGCGACAGGCGGAAGACCCGCAGGCGGCGATTAACGTTTTACTGACGCGCCCGGAAAACGAGCGCGCTGTTACCAATACCCACCTTTTCGCCCTGTAAGGAGCCGCATGATGAGTGTCGTCAGTGAAAAACAGGTCTCACACGCCGCCTTCCGCCATGTGATCCCGGCGGGGAACCGTATCTGTTTGAGGTGAAAAAAGGCCAGACGCTACGTCTGCTTGATCTGGAAGGTAACCAGGGCGGTGGATACGCTGTTCTATAACGCCGACAACCCCCGTGAGCGTTACGATCCGCAACGGACGCTGCGCCGCCAGAACAACGCTTACCTCACCACCGGCAGCGTGCTCTGGTCCAATATGGGCAACCCGTTGCTGACCATTGTTGCCGATACCTGCGGTCGCCATGACACCCTTGGCGGTGCGTGCGCGCAGGAGAGCAATACCGTGCGTTATGCGCTGGACAAGCGGCATATGCATAGCTGTCGCGACAATTTCCTCTGCGCCTGTCTGCACGATGGCCGCCTGCAAAAGCGCGACATTGGCGCAAACATCAACTTCTTTATGAACGTGCCGGTCACCGAGCAGGGTGGGCTGACCTTTGAGGATGGTATTTCCGCGCCGGGCAAATACGTTGAGCTGCGCGCCGAGTGCAATGTCATTGTGCTGATCTCCAACTGTCCGCAGCTCAATAACCCCTGCAACGGCTGGAACCCGACGCCTGCCGAGGTGCTGATATGGAACTGACGCCAACCCGCTGGCAGCGCCTGCGTCTGGCGCTGTATCACCTGTTTGCCGTTCGCGCGGGGCGCATTCTGTCGTAACCGATTTTTCCCCATGGACGACCATGCGGTGAGGCCGACTGTCGGCGGGACGACCCGCCACCATTGAGTCTGATCTATGTTTACGAAATTACTGATCGCGAACCGTGGGGCGATTGCCTGCCGTATTCTGCGTACGCTGCGGGCGATGAACGTGGGCGGTGTGGCTGTCTATTCCGACGCGGATATCAGCAGCCTGCATATCCGCGAAGCCGACGAAGCCCTGAGTCTTGGCGACGGTCCGGCGGCAAATACCTGGTCACAGAGAAGATCATTGCCGCCGCCAGAGCCAGCGGCGCGCAGGCGATCCATCCGGGGGTACGGTTTTCTCTCGGAAAACGCCGCGTTCGCCGAAGCCTGCGAAGCGGCAGGGATTGCGTTTGTTGGCCCGACTCCTGAGCAACTGCGCGTTTTTGGCCTGAAACACACCGCTCGCGCGCTGGCGAAAGCACATGGCGTGCCGATGCTGGAAGGCACGGACTTGCTGGCGGATGTCGGCGAAGCGCTGCATGCCGCCGACCGTGTCGGTTACCCGGTGATGCTCAAAAGCACGGCGGGTGGCGGCGGTATCGGCATGCGCGTCTGCTACAGCGCCGCTGAGTTAAGCGAAGCCTTTGATGCCGTGGTGCGGCTGGGGAAAAACAACTTCAGCGATGCCGGTGTGTTTATCGAAAAATACATTGAGCGCGCGTCACCGGAAGTGCAGTTGTTTGGTGATGGCCACGGCGAGGTCATTGCGCTGGGTGTGCGCGACTGCTCCGTGCAGCGCCGCAACCAGAAAGTGCTGGAAGAGACGCCTGCGCCGAATCTGCCCGCAGGCATGGCGGAGGCGCTGTGCACGGCGGCAATCAAACTGGGCAAAGCGGTCAGTTATCGCAGCGCTGGCACGGTGGAGTTTGTCTACGACAGCGACGCGCAACGCTTTTACTTTCTTGAAGTGAACACCCGCCTGCAGGTTGAACATGGCGTAACTGAACAAGTGTGGGGCGTGGATCTGGTCCGCTGGATGATTGCGCTGGCCGCGGGCGAACTGCCACCGCTGGCAACACTGTTCGCGGGGCTGAAACCACACGGGCATGCCATCCGAGGCGCGCGTGTATGCCGAAGATCCCCGGCCGTCAGTTCCAGCCGTCACCCTGGCTTGCTCACCGACGTGGCGTTTCCGGCTGACGATCGCCAGAGCCTGCGTATTGACCGTTGGGTGGAAGCCGGGTGCGACGTGCCGCCCTTTTTCGACCCGATGCTGGCAAAAATCATCGCCACCGGCAGCCGACGCGTGAGGCGGCCATTCGCGCGCCTCACGGCGCTGGGGAAAACCCGCCTCTACGGCGTGGAAACCAACCGCTGCTATTTGCAGCAGATTTTGACCTTTGCGCCTTTTGCCTGCGGTGAACCCCTGGACCCGTTGTCTGGAGGGGCTTCGTTATCAGGCAACCACGCTGGAGGTGCTGAGCGCCGGGACGCAAACTACGGTACAGGATTATCCGGGGCGTGTCGGTTACTGGGCCGTTGGCGTTCCGCCCTCCGGGCCGATGGATAGCCGCGCGCTGCGCCTTGGTAACCGCCTGTTGGGTAATGATGACACCGCCGCCGCGCTGGAGATCACCCTGAGCGGGCCGACGCTGAAATTTAACTGTGATGCTCAACTGGTGGTGACCGGCGCGCCGATTGCGCTGACGCTGGACGGGCAACCTGTGCGCGGCAATCGCGTGTTTAGCGTGCGCGCCGGAATGATCCTGCAAATGGGCGACATCAGTGGCGACGGCGTGCGCAGTTATCTGTGCCTGCGCGGCGGGTTCTGCGTGCCGGATTATCTGGGCAGCAAAAGCACCTTTACGCTGGGGCAGTTTGGCGGCCATGCCGGGCGCGCACTGCAAACCGGCGATGTGTTGCATCTGTCGCCGCTGACCGCGCCGTGCAACGACGCGGAATTGCCGCCTGCATTACACACCGTACTGGCCCCGGTGCGTGAACTGCGGGTGATTTATGGCCCGCACGGCGCGCCGGAATATTTTACCCCGGCCTCGATGGCGACCTTTTTGCCACCGACTGGGAAGTGCACTTCAACTCCAGCCGTACCGGGGTGCGACTGATTGGTCCGAAACCGGAGTGGGTGCGCGACAGCGGCGGCGAAGCCGGGCTGCATCCGTCAAATATTCACGACAACCCGTACGCCATTGGCGCGGTGGATTTTACCGGTGATATGCCGGTGATCCTCGGTCCGGACGGCCCCAGTCTGGGCGGTTTTGTCTGCCCGGTAACGGTCATCGAGGCGGATTTGCACGCCGTCGGGCAACTGAAAGCGGGCGACAAAGTGCGTTTTATTCCGGTGGATATTGCCACCGCGCGCCGCCTGGCGCAGGCCGAATCCGCGCAAATCGCCGCGCTACAACCGGTTAATACACCATGGCAGCCGGTAGCGCTGGTTTCGCCGATCGTTCTGGATTGCGGTGAGGGCAGACCAAGCGTGGCGCGCGTATCCGGCGATACGCACCTGCTGCTGGAGATTGGCGAGCCGGAGCTGGATCTGGTGCTGCGTTTTCGTGCGCACGCGTTGATGCAGGCGCTGGAAGCGCTGGCGCTGCCGGGGGTGATTGATCTGACGCCGGGGATCCGGTCGCTGCAAATCCACTATCAGCCGGAAGCGTTGAGTCTGGCGGTATTACTGGACACCGTTGCCGGGCAGTGGAGCCGCGTGTGTGAGCGTCAGAATCTGGATGTGCCGTCTCGCGTGGTCTGGCTGCCGCTGTCGTGGGACGACCCTGCCTGCCAGAAAGCCATCGACAAATACATGACCACCGTGCGCCGCGACGCGCCACTGGTGCCCGAGCAACCTCGAGTTTATCCGCCGGATTAACGATCTGGCGAACATTGATGACGTCTACAAAACGGTGTTTGACGCCCGCTACCCTGGTGATGGGATTGGGGGACGTGTATCTGGGCGCGCCGGTAGCGACGCCGCTCGATCCGCGTCACCGGCTGGTGACCACCAAGTACAACCCGGCGCGCACTGGACGGCGGAAAACTCCGTTGGCATTGGCGGCGCGTATCTCTGCGTATACGGCATGGAAGGGCCGGGCGGTTACCAGTTTGTCGGGCGTACGCTGCAAATGTGGAATCGCTACCATACGGTGGACGATTTTGCCGGTAAGCCGTGGCTGTTGCGCTTCTTTGATCAGATCCGTTTCTACCCGGTTTCTGCTGATGAGTTACTGACCATCCGCCGCGACTTCCCGTTAGGTCGTTACCCGCTGCGCATTGAACAGACCACCCTGAACCGGCGGATTACCAGCAGTTTCTCGCCGATGAAGCACCGGGGATTGCGGCGTTCCGTCGCCAGCAACAGGGCGCGTTTGACGCTGAACGTGAGCGCTGGATCGCCAGTGGTCAGGCGCATTTTGACAGTGCCGAAACGAGGGGTGACGAAGGTGAGGACGCACCATTGCAGGCCGGGCAACTGGGCGTGGAAAGCCCGGTTTCCGGGAACCTGTGGCAGGTCAATGTGCAAGAGGGCGCGTCGGTACGCGAAGGCGATGTGCTGGTGGTACTGGAGTCCATGAAAATGGAGATACCGTTACTTGCCACGCACAATGGCGTATGCGTTCAGCCCGGTAGCCAGTGCGCGCAGGGCAATGTAGTGGTTCTGGAGAAAACAGCATGATGCATCCCTTTGATTTACGTCTTAACGTACTGGCGCAGGCCTACCGTGATGGCCGTTTAACCCCGCGAGAAGTGCTGACGACCGTGCGCGAGCGAGCCATCACGCTCAACCCGACCTTCAATGCCTTTATCCATATTCTCAGCGAACAGGAGCTTGAACCGTATCTGGCGGCGCTGGATGATGTGCCGCCAGCATCGCTGCCGCTCTACGGCGTGCCGTTTGCCATTAAAGACAATATCGATCTCGCCGGGATTGCGACCACGGCAGCATGCCCGGCGTTCGCTTACACCGCCACGGAAGATGCAACCCTCGTGGCACGGTTAATCGCGCTGGGCGCGGTTCCGCTGGGCAAAACCAACTGGATCAGTTCGCCACCGGGCTGAACGGAACGCGTTCTCCGTACGGCGCATGCCGTAACAGCGTACATGCTGATTACCCGGCTGGCGGCTCCAGCGCCGGTTCATCGCTGGCGGTGGCATTAGGCGTCGCCAGCTTCGCGCTCGGCACGGATACCGCAGGCAGTGGGCGCGTTCCTGCCGCGCTGAATAATCTGGTCGGGCTGAAAGCCACCAAAGGTTTACTCTCTACGGCCGGGGTGATCCCGGCCTGTCGTACACTGGACTGCGTGACCTTTTTCACTGCCACGGCGGCAGAAGCCAGCCAGTTACTGGCGCTGACGGCCAGCCACGATCCGCGTGACGAGTACAGCCGCACAAATCCGGCGTGGAATGGCGCACAGGCGTTCGGTACGCCAGAAGCAGGGTTCCGTTTTGGCGTGCCGGACACGCTGGAGTTTTTCGGCTGTACACAGAGTGAAGCGTTGTTTAACGCCGCCAAAGCGCGATTAATGGCGCTGGGTGGCGTGCCGGTCACCATCGACTTTGCGCCGTTTCTTGCGGCGGCGAAGCTCCTGTATGACGGCCCCTCGGGTTGCCGAACGCTACCACGTGGCCGGTGCGTTGATTGAACAGCAGCCGGAGGCCGTATTGCCGGTGATCCGCGCGGTGCTGAGCAAGGCACCGGTACCGATGCGGTGGCGGCGTTTGATGCACAATACCGATTGCAGCGCTACAAAGCGCAGTGTGATGCCATTCTGGCGAATCTGGAATGCGTGTTAACGCCAACGTATCCCCCGCCCGGTAACGCTGGCGGAACTGGCGGCGGAGCCGGTGAAACGTAATTCGGATCTGGGCTATTACACCAACTTTATGAACCTGCTGGATTATGCGGCAGTAGCGGTGCCCGCCGGGATCATGGCGAACGGATTGCCGTCCGGCGTAACGCTGTTTGGCCGCGCGTTTACCGATCAGTATTTGCTGAGCCTTGCCGATGCCTTTCAGCGCAACCAGTTACTGGCGTTGCCGGGGGCGAGCGCCGGATCGACACTCTGGCTCCGGCGGGGATAGCGACGAACGATCGGATGCAGATTGTTGTTTGCGGCGCGCATCTTGAGGGTCTGGCGCTGAATGCGCAGCTGCGCTAGCGGGGACGCTGCGAGGTGCAGCGCGCAGCGCGCCCTGTTATCGCCTGTATGCGCTGGCGGACGGTAAACGACCCGGCATGGTGCGTGATGCTCAACACGGGGCGGCGATAGCCGTTGAAGTGTGGGAATTACCCTCCAGTCAAGTGGGCTCGTTTCTTGCCGGTATTCCTGCGCCGTTGGGGCTAGGGAAAGTTGAGCTTGAAGACGGGCGCTGGCTGACCGGATTCATTTGTGAGGATTATGGCTTGCAGGGGGGCGCAGGAGATCACGGATTACGGCGGCTGGCGCGCGTGGCTGGCTCACGGAATGTAAAGGAAGACTGACGTTGTTCAAATATTGACATCACGCATACTTTTGCACAAAAATGCTCATATGATGGTTTGCCCATTGGCTGACAAGGGAGGAACCAGTATGACCGTTGACGAAATGGCACGACGTCTTCTTACGAAGTTGGTGACTTGCAGAAGCGACCTTGCCGGCTATATCCAGTTGTTGAAAGCAAAGGGGTATATGTCGGTTAGTGAAACCGATCGTCTACGTGAACGTTTCTTTGCACTTGCACTGGAGATTCGCGATAAAGGGGAACGGCTCAGCCAGATGCCGGACCGCGATGCCCGCGGCGCCCTTTATCGTGCGGAGGAGGCCCTCTCCTCGGCGGCAGTCTGTTTGATGAGTGGACGGCAGGATTGCCCTACCTACATCACGGTGAATGCCGACAAACTCGAACGTTCTTTGAATGTCCTCAGCTATTGCGTTCAGTACTTGAGTGAGCGTGCACCGTTGGAGGAAGCCTGAGATCAGAGAATGGGGGAAATTTCCCCCCTTCTTGTTGATGGACGATCGTTCAGGTGATGTTCTGCTTTTCCACGCCTTCCACCTCCTTAAGTTTTTGTAAAAATCGCCCCCCGAAACAGCATGCTGGCTAACCTTTATCCGGTGCTAATGGATGAAGACAGGAGCGCCGTATGCGCCATATCCCGCTGTTATTACTCTTTTTTACCTCTGCGCTGTTTGCCGCCCGCCACTGTCAACGTGACCGTGCTGCAAACCAAACTCGATCACCCCCTGGTCGCTGGCCTTTTTGCCGGAGAACCAGGGGATGTTGATCACATTGCGAGGGGGCAATTGCGCCACTGGCAGGAAGGAAAGGATTATCCGAGCCGATTAACGGGGTGCCGAAAGTGTGGGCGCACGGGCAGGGCGGGTTGCTGGATGTGGCGCTGGCGCCGGATTTCGCGCAATCGCGCCGGGTATGGCTCAGTTATGCTGAAGCGGGACAGGATGATAACGCGGGGACGGCGGTTGGTTATGGGCGGCTCAGCAAGGATTTACGGCAACTTGAGGATTTCCGCACTCTGTTCCGCCAGCAGCCGAAACTGTCTACCGGTAACCACTTCGGCGGAAGGCTGGTGTTCGATGGCAAAGGGTATTTATGGGTGGCGCTGGGGAGAATAACCAGCGTATAACCGCGCAGGAGCTGGATAAGTTGCAGGGCAAACTGGTGCGGCTGACGGATCAGGGGCTGGTCCCGAACGACAACCCGTTTGTGGGCAAGCCGGGGGCGCGCGGAAATCTGGTCTTATGGCATCCGTAACCCGCAGGGGATGGCGATGAACCCGTGGAGTGAGGCGCTATGGCTGAATGAGCACGGGCGCGGCGGCGATGAGATTAACATTCCGCAAAAGGGCAAAAATTACGGCTGGCCTGTTGCTACCCCGGGGCATTAATTACAGCGGGCTGAAGATCCCGGAAGCGAAGGGGGGAGTCGTTGACGGTACCGAACAGCCGATTTTCTACTGGGAAAAATCACCGGCCATTAGCGGCATGGCGTTCTACAACGCGGCGCAGTTCCCGCAGTGGCAACACAAACTGTTTATTGGCGCGCTGAAAGAGAAAAAATGTCATCGTGATGAGCGTTAATGGCGACAAGGTTCGCGAGGATGGCCGCATTCTCGGCGATCGCGATCAGCGCATCCGCGATGTGCGCGTTGGCCCCGACGGCTATCTCTATGTGTTAACGGATGAGTCGGATGGCGAACTGTGGAAAGTCGGCCCGGCAACGACACCGTAGAGGAATTTGCCGGGCGTTCATGCCACCCGGCGGTATTGATTCAACGGGTCTGCATCAGGTGACCGGGATCATCACCGTATTTCGGAACCCCGGACGTTCGCACAGTTGCGCGTACCAGCGCTGCAAATGCGTGTGCGGGGCCCAGTTCAGACCGGGAATATTGTACAGGTTGTAAAATAAACGGCCCGACGGCAATATCGCCACAACCGAAGGCGTCGCCGGAGAGCCACGGCTGTTTGGCCAGCACATCGTCCAGCAGGGCGAACATCCCATCCAGCGCCTGTTTCGCGGCGTCGATTACGGCGTGGTCGCGCTGTTCTGGCGGCGTGCGCACTAAGCCCATCAGCAGCGGGCCATGTTTGGGCGCCAGCGTGCTCAATGCCCAGTCCATCCACTTATCACCCTGCGCCCGCAGAGCGGGTTCTTCAACCCACAGGCGGCGTTGCCCGTACTGCGCGGCCAGATAACGCAGAATGGTGTTCGACTCCCACAGCACCGCGTTGGTTTCGTCGTCGCGTAGCAGCGGCACCGGCCGTTTGGATTCATCGCCGGGTAAGCGGCATCGTGGTTGAGTCCATACTGCCCGCCCGCCAGAATATGCTCGTACGGCAACTCCAGTTCTTCCAGCATCCAACGTACTTTTTTGACGTTGGTCGAATTATTCCTGCCCCATAGCGTTATCATTTCCCACCCTTTGCAAGTGAATCGTTGTGCCCTAATGGTGAGATAAAGTTAACGTTCTGGCAACGGCTGTGAAAAGATTGCGTCAACGGGGCGCAACGCGGTGTTATTGCGTAAACTTGAAAACTTTACCCATTGATGGTTTTTTCACTTCGTTTGTGCGCTATTACTCACGGTTTGTTACGGCACGGCATTGTGACGTTTTTTGAATGGATACTCGGGTGGCCTATATGACGCATTTCTCTTTATCCCTTCGCGGCTTTGGCTGCAGGCTCTGCGCTGTTGGTTCTTTTCACTCCTTCACTGTATGCGGCTGAACAAACGCCGGGTGCGCCGCCGGTAGACGCCAGAGCATGGATCCTGATGGATTACGCCAGCGGCAAAGTGCTGGCGGAAGGTAACGCCGACGAGAAACTTGATCCCGCCAGCCTGACCAAATTGATGACCAGTTATGTGGTCGGCCGGTGCGCTGAAAGCCGGGAAAATTCATCTCACCGATACGGTCACCGTCGGCAAAGACGCTGGGCTACCGGTAACCCGGTGCTGCGTGGCTCCTCGCTGATGTTCCTGAAGCCGGGCGATCAGGTCTCGGTCGCCGATCTCAATAAAGGCGTGATTATCCAGTCCGGCAATGATGCCAGCATCGCCATTGCCGATTATGTTGCCGGTAGCCGAGGACTCGTTTGTCAGCCTGATGAACAGCTACTCGCAAAAGCTGGGTCTGACCAACACCACCTTTAAAACCGTCCACGGGCTGGATGCGCCGGGGCAGTTCAGCACCGCGCGTGATATGGCGCTGCTGGGTAAGGCGTTGATCCGCGATGTGCCGGATGAGTACGCCATCCACAAAGAGAAGGATTTTACCTTCAATAAAATCCACCAGCCCAACCGCAACCGACTGTTGTGGAGCACCAGTTTGAATGTCGACGGGATGAAAACCGGGACCACCGACGGGGCGGGTTACAACTGGTGGCCTCCGCCACGCAGGGCGATATGCGGCTGATCTCCGTGGTGCTGGGCGCGAAAACGGACCGCATTCGCTTTAATGAGTCGGAAAAATTGCTGACTCGGGGCTTCCGCTTCTTTGAAACGGTGTCGCCCATCAAACCGGATGCCGCCTTTTGTGAACCAGCGCGTGTGGTTTGGCGATAGCAGCGAGGCGAAGCTGGGGGCCGGGGACTCCGGTGACGCTGCCGAAAGGGCAGCTAAAAGATTTGAAAGCGACTTACACGCTCACACAGCCGCAGCTTGGAAGCACCGCTGGCGAAAGGGCAGGTCGTTGGCACCATCGACTTCCAGTTGAATGGCAAAACCATTGAGCAGCGTCCGCTGGTGGTGATGGAAGCGGTCGGCGAGGCCGGTTTTATTGGCCGGATGTGGGATTTCGTTCTGCTGAAACTTCACCAGTTGTTCGGCGGCTGGTTCTCTGACGAAGTAACTGACCGTGCCCCGGCGGACACGGTCAGTACATCAGCTTGATCTGGTGCGTTTTGGCTGCGCTGACCAGTGCCTCTCATCCGGTCGGCAATCGCTCACCAGCACGTCAAACTGGCTGAGTGGCCCCATGCTGGCTGGCGCACCTACCAAATTTGCTGTGATCCACGACCAGCACATGAAGCTGGGCATGCGACATCGCCCAGTGTTTTACCGGCAACTCTTCCGAGGGTTAAAGCAGGTCGCGCCCTGCTGTGCATGCACACCTGCCGCCGAATAAAAGGCGATATCCGGGCGCAGGTTGCTCAGCGTTTCGTTGAAGTTCAGCGGCTTAAAAATGGCGTTGCTGGCGTGAAACTCACCGCCGCAAAGGATTGCGCGGCACAGCGGTTTTCCTGTAGCGC
This sequence comes from Enterobacter sp. EA-1, assembly GCA_002886105.1. Lineage (GTDB taxonomy): Bacteria > Pseudomonadota > Gammaproteobacteria > Enterobacterales > Enterobacteriaceae. Next base: position 3,386,656 of record CP025776.1, on the reverse strand, counting down.
CGGAAGGTATTCAGGAGTAGCAGACGCCGGTAAACGGCAGATCGTGGTGAATGGCTTCGATGATCCACGGCGTGGTGGTGCCGCAGTCGAAAACGCCATCTGATGGGGCTGCAACAGGCTTGCAGCCAGCTCGCACGGCGTTTTTCTTCCACTAGTCGGGTTTTCTGATCGCTAAGCAGATAGTGGCTGGCGCTGCGTGGCTCCAGCACAATATAGCCGCCCAACAGCACCACCGGTGCGCTATTGGCGCTGAGATCGCGGCGAATGGTCATTTCGGATACGCCCAGCAGCGCCGCCGCTTCTTTCAGATGCAGCTTATCGCTGCGTTTCAGCGCCGCCAGTAGCTGGCCAATCCGTTCGTCACGTCTTGTTTCCATATTTCCCTGAATAAAAGAAAGCCCCGCATTGAGCAGGGCGTTCATCTTACCTTTGCCGTGTGGCTTAGTCACGCACCCAGCCGCGGCGGATAGGCATGGCAAAGCACAGGCGATAAAGCTGCTGGACGCTGCGGTAGATGGCCGGGCCAAAAAGCCTGCCACAGGATCTGCGCCGTCAGGCAGCCGCCGATGCCAACCAGCAGCGCGCCGAGCATATCCAGCGGCCAGTGCACGCCAAGGTAAACACGCGACCGGTGGCGATGGTCAGGCCGATAACCATCAGCAACGCACCGGACCACACCCGGTGCCGGGCCGAGAGAAAGCGACAGCAAAGGTGAAGATCACGGTGCCGTGGTCGCTCGGGAAGGAACTGTCCGGCGCGTGATGCAGGAAGTTATAACCCACGCGATCGGCAAATGGGCGATCGTGCGGGAAGAGGTGCCCCAGCAACGCAGAGAAGCAGAGACTGACGAGGATCGCCATCGCCACTTTGATCACCAGTTGGCGCTGTGCAGTGACCTGACTGCGCGGCCCCCACAACCAGAGACCCGCAGCCAGCAACGGAACGATACTGATCAGATCGCTGGCGGCAAACCCGGCAAAAGCAATCAGTCCGCGTGGTGAGTCGGGGGTGGCGTTAATCCAGTAAAACAGCGTGTAATTCAGGCTCTCTAACATACTCTCGTTACTCTTTGATTAAGCTATCCAAATTTAGGCGAAAGCGCTCACCTTAAAAGCGGCGCGCTGGACGGTAAAGGGGTTTTGTCTTACTCATCTGAGAGTTAGACGAATCCTCGGAGAAACCGTTAACAGAATTACCTTACGCCATCGGACTTAAGCGAACCTTAAACGGGTGAAAATGTGCTTTATTTAACGGGCGACCGAGAATTCTCTACCGCCGCGCAATGGCTTTGATTACACTCGGCGCGATTTTTCACAGGATGAAGAGACCGCATGCAAAACCACTCCTTTCAGGCCAACGCCACCGGGCCGACAGGCACTGTTATTTCCGCTCTGTCTGGTGCTTTACGAATTCTCGACGTATATCGCCAACGATATGATCCAACCCGGCATGTTGTCGGTGGTGGAGCAGTACAAAGCGGGGATCGAATGGGTGCCGACGTCGATGACCGCCTATCTGGCGGGTGGGATGTTTTTACAGTGGTTGCTGGGGCCATTGTCGGACCGTATTGGCCGCCGCCCGGTGATGCTGACCGGCGTGGTGTGGTTTATTGTGACCTGCCCCGGCAACGTTGCTGGCACAGGATATTGAACAGTTTACGCTGCTGCGTTTTTTACAGGGGATTAGCCTCTGTTTTATCGGCGCTGTCGGTTATGCGGCGATTCAGGAATCGTTTCCCGAGGCGGTGTGCATCAAGATCACCGCGCTGATGGCGAATGTGGCGCTGATTGCGCCGTTGCTTGGACCGCTGGTTGGTGCGGCATGGGTGCATGCGGCACCGTGGGAAGGATGTTTGTGCTGTTCGCGGTACTGGCGGCGTTCGCCTTTGTCGGTCTGCAACGCGCGATGCCGGAAACCGCCACCCGGCTGGGTGAGAAACTGTCGCTCAAAGCGCTGTGGCGCGATTACGCCGAAGTGATGAAAAACCTGCGCTTCGTGGCTGGTGCGCTGGCGACCGGCTTTGTCAGCCTGCCTTTACTGGCGTGGATAGCGCAGTCGCCAATTATTATTATCAGCGGCGAACAATTGAGCAGTTATGAATATGGGCTATTGCAGGTGCCAATTTTTGGCGCACTGATTGTTGGCAATCTGCTGCTGGCGCGGCTCACGTCCCGCCGCACCGTACGGGCGCTGATTATGATGGGCGGCTGGCCGATTGTCGCCGGGCTGATGCTGGCTGCGGTGGCGACGGTTGCCTCTTCGCATGCGTATTTATGGATGACCGCCGGGTTGAGCCTGTATGCCTTTGGCATCGGGCTGGCGAACGCCGGGCTGGTGCGTCTGACGTTGTTCGCCAGCGAGATGAGTAAAGGTACGGTTTCAGCGGCAATGGGCATGCTGCAAATGCTCATCTTTACCGTGGGCATTGAGGTCAGTAAGCACGCGTGGCTGATGGGGGGCAATGGCCTGTTCAGCCTCTTCAATCTGGCGAATGGCCTGCTGTGGTTAGGCCTGATGGTGGTGTTCCTGCGCGATAAGCGGGTGGGCAATTCACTGGAAGGGTAAGCAACGCGGCATCCGCTCGGGCGAATGCCGCATCCTCGTCAGCAGGTTTCGGCTTGTGTGCCTCGGGCGCCGGTTTGGCTACGGCGCGGGCAACCAGTGCCGCAACCAGCACCAGCTGAGTACCACCAACATGGCGCTGCGCAGACCGTAATGCTCGCCAAGGAAGCCCAGCAGCGGCGGGCCGACGAGAAACGCCAGATAGCCCGTGGTTGCGACCACGCTGACACGGGTTGGCGCATCCGGGCCAGTGTCGCTGGCGGCGGAAATAGTTAGCGGGAAGCCGAGCGACGCGCCCAGTCCCCAGAGGATCACCGACACACCTGCCACCCGGTGTGCGCTATCAACAAAGATAATCAGACCAATGCCCAGCGCGCCCATCATGGCGCTGGCGCGGACAACCGCCACGCGGCTGTAGCGGTCGATAAACCAGCCACCGGTAAAGCGCCCGACCGTCATGCCGAGGGTAAAACCGGCGTAGATTAACGACCCTGAGGTCGGGCTAAAGCCGTGACCGTCCACCATTAATAGCGGCAACCAGTCATTGGCGGAGCCTTCGGCAAAGGCCATCGCCAGCACTACCACGCCAATCAGCAGCAGTTGGGTATCCCGCCAGAACGGCAGACCTTTTTTCCCGTGCGCGCTGTTTTCCTCAGAGTCCCGCCCGGTGCCATCGGGAATAGCGGCAATCGCCAGCATAATCGGCACAATCGCCGCCAGACCTGCCAGCAGAATATGCACATTCGCCGCAAGGCCGAATGCGGTTAACGTCATGCCGATACCCGCGCCAACCAGCGTGCCAAGGCTGTAAAAGCCGTGCATCATCGGTAGTACTGTTTTGTTCATCTCCCGCTCGACCACCGCGCCTTCAATGTTCATTGCCACTTCGCCTGCACCCATGCTACCGCCAAATATTGCCAGTCCGGCGGCAAACAGCAGTGGCGATGCGAACCACAACGCCAGACTGAGGAGCAACATGCCAAGGACAGAAAACGACATGCTGGCGCGGATCACGTTGCGTGCGCCAAAACGCTTGACCAGCCGGTCGGAAGAGAGAATGCCGCTCATCGAACCGATCGACAGACCGAACAGCACCACGCCCATTTCGGCGGTGGAAACTGAGAGAATGTCGCGGATGGCCAGGGTGCGCGTCGCCCGAGGAGGCCATCAGTAAGCCGGGAATAAAGAAGAAGGTGAACAGCGCCCATAAACGATTTCTCAGGGCTTTGCGGGATCCATTTGCAGTCATAGCGTCACATCGGGCAGTAAAAGGTGCGACAACAGTAGCAAGTAAGTGTACATTTGTACATAAATCAGTGAGAGGACTTATGGCCCGACGACCCAATGATCCACAGCGGCGTGAACGCATTCTGGATGCGACGCTGGAGACGATTGCCGAGCACGGTATCCAGAGGCCGTCACGCACCGGAAAATAGCCAGCTGTGCAGACGTGCCGCTGGGTTCGATGACCTATTTCGCCGGTATTGATGCGCTGCTTGAAGAGGCGTTTACCCGCTTTACGCAGCAGATGTCTGCGCAGTATCAGGCATTTTCGCTGGCGTTGACAGCCCGGCACGGGCCTGCGATGCGGTCACGGAATTGATTTACGGCGCGCAGGTGACCACCGCGCACAATATGGAGCTGATGTACCAACTCTATGCGTTTATGAACCGCCAGCCGACGCTAAAAACGTGATGCAAAACTGGATGCGCGCCAGCCAGACTACGCTGGAGCACTGGTTCGACCCGGTCACCGCCCGCGCGCTGGATGCGTTTATCGAAGGCATGACGTTGCACTTTGTGATTGACCGCGCACCCCTGAGCCGGGAGCAGATCCGTTCAATGATCGGGCGCATTGCCGGTTTGTGAGACGGCTTCTTCTCTGGCAGGCCTTATTCAACGCGGGTGACATCGGGATGTTGCTCGCTGGCCGCTTCATGGAAAATATCACCCAGCCAGCCGGGGATCTCCGCTTCGCTTAATTCATCAGGAATGATGATGTTATACAGCCGGGAGTGCTTGCCTTCATTCCGGTCTACCCGGAACACCTGCCAGCTTTCCGCCACGCGTTTTACCCCCAGATAACGACCAAAAACGTTATAAATCAGCATTATCTTATTTTTTCTCTCTGCTATTGGTTGCCTGTTTATAACATAGAGAATTGTCACGAAAATCAATCATAGTGGTGAATAAAATCTCGCCAGTTTTGGCGATGCCGCCTATTCTTTGGAGGCAAAAATGATCAACAGCATGGTGCAGTAACCCTCCGGGAACCGTCAATAAAAGGACAACTATGATGCTATCGTTCAGCCAACTCTGGGATAACCATCCCTATCCGGAAAGCCCCTGTGACAGCTCTTTCGTCAATCAGTGCGCCATCAGAATGGGCGTGGCGTTGGAGAAGTCGGGCGTTAACCTCAGCATTTATCATGGCGCAAAATGTTATCCGGGGTTTGGTCATAGCCCTAAACATGTGCTGCGCGCAGGAACTTGCCACCGGGTTACTGGGACGACATGATCTGGTGGGAAAAGCGGTGAAGAAAAAATCCGTTACCCAGTCGGACTATGCCGGTAAAAAAGGGATCGTGTTCATTCAGGATGGTTGGGGATCAACCGATCATATTGATGTCTGGGATGGCAGTAAGATGTTAATGAAAGGCGGAAGTCCTGATTATTTTGCCTTAGGGAAAGAGGTCTGGTTTTGGGAGTTGCTATGACTAAGATGATCCATTACGCCTGTGGCGCGGCAGCGCTGTTGCTGATGAGCGGCCTGAGTTACGCGGAGTCTGTCGCGACAGATAGCTTTGCACAGCAGGGCCATGAACTGGCGTTAGGGCAGGCACAGGGTAAATGCCAGTTGGCGATCGCTTCTCAGGGGAAGGCAAAACAGACGCACGCGCTGGATTTGACACCACCTTGCTATTTTTGCGCCGCGGAGAAGCTGAACCGCTGCATTACGCTTATCCAAAACAGCATGTTAAGGCAGCGTTTATTATTCTGGGTAACCCGCTGTCGGCGGATGAGCTGAGAACCACCGGAATGTCTCCGCCACGATGCAATGTGGAACACAGGGCCGGGGGGCTGCTGTTTAGCGGGAAAGATTTCCGCCTGAGCACCGGAGTCGCTTAACCGGATGCTGTTGTGCAAAAGACAAAGGAACGGATGAGAAAAAATTTCCGCTTTCTGAGTCAGTAATCGCAGGATCACGCTAACAAGGGCCGGAAGGCCCTTTTTCAGATACCCGCTTCGTGAGCGGCGCAAAACAGACAATAAAGCGAGCAGGGAACGATCGTGAATATCATCATGGATGTTGTCATCGGTGGCGTTTTCGCCGGATCTTTGGTATCACCTTAAAAATCCCTTTAGTACCCATGCAAAGCATTTTGGCCTGCTGATTGTGGTGCACCGGCGTTGAGTATTGCCGCCATTGAGCTAAAAAAAACGCGGTGGTGATATTGCGCCATGAAGATAGCCTGTGGCTGCGTGAAGGCGTTGCGCTGGCAGTGAAAAGCTATATGGCGCTGGTGTTGATTGTGATGTCGAGCTTTATGATCGCGCTGACGGGCAAAGGCGCACAGCAGATGACCCATTTCCATAAAACCCATAACGCCGCCAACCTGCACCGTAACCCGCTGAAATTCTACCTGCGGCAGGAGCCTGCCATCGTCTGGGGCTATCGGCTGTTTTTCCTTGTGGGCGGCGTTTATGTCCTGTGGGCTATCTGGTTCCGCCTGCCGTTTTAATGTGAGCCTGCGCACACTGTGCGGGACGTATTCAAAATTTAGATGATTTTCATTCAGTTATTGGGTTTGACGCTAAAAAAAGAGCCAGAGTACTCTCCCTGCTGACAAACATTGCGTAAGCCACTGGCTTTTCAGGCGACAAACAGAATGGAGATCTCAATGAGGCGAGGACGATTCAACATGGCGGGTTTGCTGCTGATGGCAGGCATCTCAGGTTCAGCTTTTTCAGCCACGCAGGACCTGCACTGGCAATACCGGGCGCAGAGGTAATTAAGGTCGAAAAAATCACGCGGGCAGGTGGATTTAATCAGTAATGATTTACTCCCAGATCCGCGATGTGCGTGCGATTCGCCAGTTAAAATGTCGCTGTTGGTGCCCCGCACCAGCGACCTGAAGCCTGCGGTGGTCTATTTCCCGGGCGGTGGTTTCACCAGCGCAGATTATGACAAGTTTATTGAAATGCGGCTGGCGCTGGCGCAAGCGGGATTTATGGTCGCTGCGGCGGAATATCGCGTGGTGCCGAATACCTTCCCTGCGCCGGTGGAAGATGGTAAAGCCGCGGTGCGTTACCTGCGCGCGCACGCCAAAGAGTACAACATCGACCCGGAACGCATTGGCGTGCTGGGCGATTCAGCGGTGGCTGGATGGCGCAGATGTTGGGTGTCACCAACGCAGATAAGGCGTTTGATAAAGGCGATAATATTGAGCAACCGTCAACGGTACAGTCGGTTGCGACGTTATATGGCATTTCAAACTTGCTGAATATCGGCGAAGGGTTCCCGGAAAATATTCAGCAGGTGCATCGCTCCCCGGCGGTGACCGAAGCCCTGCTGGTGAATGGCGCGGCATTCCGTAATTTCCCCGGCGCGACCATCGACAGCGACAAACAAAAGCGCTGAATGCCAGCCCGATGGGGCATATTAGCGGCCACGAACCGCCATTCCTGATCATGCATGGCAGCGCCGATACGTTAGTATCGCCACTTCAGAGCGCGCAGCTTTATAAAGCGCTGAAAGATAAAAACGATAAGGTGAAATACATCCTCGTCGATGGGGCCGAGCACGGCGATATTAGCTGGTTCCAGCCTGCTGTGATTGACACGGTCGTGGCGTGGTTTAAACAGACCTTAGGCGCGCCGGTAAAGGGGAATAACACAGCCGCAGCCGGTAAAACGGTAATCTCTGACTCGCTGTGCACAATAAAAGCAACCGGATGAGCGGTTGCTTTTACCTCTTTTCCGCTCTCGCGAGGTATTCATTATCTGAGAACGGGTTATGCCTCGCGTAATTATCTATACTCCATTTCACGTGTTCCCATTCAACAGGATGTCCCGTGTTAGCCACTCTTCTTGTCGCTGTTGTTGCTGTGATACATCTCTATATTCTTGTTCTCGAAATGTTTTTATGGAACACGAAAACAGGTCGCAAGGCTTTTAATCTCAGTGCCGATTTTGCCCGCGAGACCCGCGTACTCGCCGCGAACCAGGGGGCTGTACAATGGCTTTCTGGCCGCGGGGTTACTGTGGGGATTATGGCTGGGAGCCAGCGGCGTTCCGGTTCTCTTCTTTTTTCTGCTCTGTGCTGGTTGCCGGGATTTTCGGTGCGGTGACCGCCAGCCGTAAAATACTGTATGTGCAGGCGCTTCCGGCGCTGCTTGCGCTGATTGCACTGCTGGCCCGTTAAATAACAAATGGGCTGGTTAATTAGCCCATTTCACGGAATGCGCGCGGCAGTTTTTTCGTAGTAATTTTTCATTTCGGTTTCGTCGAGGAGAGCGCTTTTTTTCCAAATGCGATGACCCGAGGAGAACCGGCACCTTGTAGAAGAAAAAATGGGCACCGGGTCGCATGAACCCATCAATTTTCATGGCGATATCAACACCAGACGGGTTGAAAATATCACCATAACGTCCCGCCCACATAACGTATACCCTGCCAGAAAAGGTAGGGTTATATATCATTGATTTACGCTAAGTAAAAATGGGTTCTAAGAATTATCTCAATCAATAAAACGTATTCATTCCCCGCTTGCTTATCTTTCAGTGCACCACACAATATCACCCGATAAACCTTATGGAGATCAGCAGGGAATGGCGTACATAGCAGCAACACCACGAGCATATTGGGCAATCTGTTGGTAGCGGTCAGTGTGGCGTTTACACAAAAGCAGCCAATATGCCGCGCACAGCAAACTGGAAGCGCGGTGCTCTGGTGAAAGGGAATATGAATATCGCTCCGGGAACAGCGATAGCGACGTTTGATGATAATGGGCAGTATGGCAATCATACTGATGGACGCTCACGCGGCCATATATGGGACAGGATGACACAGGGATCGAGGTGTTAGACCAATGGGTTGGACACTCTACCGACCCGGTCACTGGTGCTAAAAAAGCAAAACCGATGCCTGTCAGTTCTCGACATACATTTCTATGCGCAACCACGCGCGGAAAACGTAGGGGAAATTATTATGTCGTGGAATAAAGCAGTACTGTTAGTGGCGCTATTTTGCTTTTCTCGGGGGTCTGTGTTTGCAGAAAAGTAAGTTGCCCTGATATTTTAACCATTAATGCTAAGAATTACAGAATGTATTACGCCGATGTTTTTGTGGGCCCTCCGTCCGAGCGCGCATCTTTGTTACCTGATACCGATGACGAGATGGTATGGACACTTCAGGACTCACAGGATTATGCAAAAGCGCACAATACTTCTATGTTTCTCGTTTGCCATTATAAAGGAACGGACAAGACCATTACGGTAAAAGTGCCTGTGACCGCGAAAAATGCACAGTGTGGTTTGAGAGTGCTAACAATCACGATCACGGTGATTGTGAATAGAAATTTTGCAATCAGCAGCCTTTTAGCGTCCCTAATAACGGAGTCATTCTTCGCCTCCGTTTTCATACGCAATGAGAGTTTAAACGGATGCAACGAAACGCAGTACGGATACGAGCTAAAAGTGCTGGAGAAAATGATTATGTTGTGGAGTAAAACACGACTTTTTAGTCGCTGCTATCTCGCTATTTTCTACAGTCGTATACGCTGGAAAAAATAACCTGTCCTGAGGTCTTAAAGGACGGTGGAAAAATATATCGAATGAACAGGGTCAGCGTTTTTGAAGGTGAGCCAGAAAAACGGGTCGACTTGATGCCTGATACAGACGACAACATGGTCTGGACGCTAAAACCCTCTCAGGAAAATGTGAAGGCACAGCACACGGCTATGTACCTTGTTTGTCGGTACAAGGGGACAGATAAAACAACGGCATTGAAAATCCCGGCGTCAGCGAAAAAAGTGCACGGCATGGTTTGGGGACAACAAAAACCAGTTTTATGCTGCTTGCGAATAACATGCCTGATGTACTGCCATTTTGGTGCCACGGCAAAGGTGAGCGGCTTTAAGCAGCCTATTGATGATGCAGAGTGGACCATCACCACGCTGACGCATTCTGTTAGCCCGGACAGTGGATTTACGACCAGTCTGGATCTCGAAGTGAAAATAGATGAGTTCGAAATTGAATGATTAGTTCCATATTGAGAACAATAAGGTATCATTATTGCGAACTGGTTAAGAGTGAGGGCTGAAAATAATGATGAATTGTCCATTGTGCGGGCAGGCCGCATACCCGCAGTAGCTTTCAGGCTTCCAGCGAAACCAAGGAACGATACAACCAGTGCACTAATATTGAATGTGGGCATACTTTCGTCACATGAAACCTATGTACGCTCTGTATGCCGCCCGCAGAAAATCAGTGCAGCTCCGCCTCATCCGAAAGGAACGCAGGGGGCAATTAGCTTGATTCTGACCCGCCGATGGCGGGTTTTTTTATTGCTTGATGCTGCCATGTACCAGTTTTGGTGATGTGCTTCACGCACATCATTCAGCAGACGTTGCTGAAGTTTAACGTTTATTTGGCTCAATAAATGAGTCGATTGATTTTTAAATTTTGCTCATCAACGAATGTGCGTTGCATGAGGCATTGTGTCATTAGACTATTTATTTTTTTATGTATCGTAAATAATCTTCCATCTTTCGCTCTGTAAATCTTTCCATTTTTAACAAGGGTTCTAGATAAAATAATATTTTGATCTTCACTTTTATTTATTTTTGATTCACCTTCACTTTGTATCGTGATAGGTAAAGGTTGATGGTCGGAACACTCAGGTTGAGATGGCTTCTTTACCATCGTCATTATGTTGTTACTAGTTCGGTACCCTGATTAATATCTTCAGATTTCAAGTTGGCTTGAATCATTTTTGTTGCCAAGGCTATGATTAAGTTCCTCTTGGATACCGAGTAAGTAAGGACTAATGCGAATATCGAGGTAACAAGTGAAAAGAACAGAACTACAAGTTTGACTATTAAACTAAATGTGTTTGATGTATCTGTTGTTATTATGTTTTTTTTGCTTAATACGAGCATCGCATTATTCACATCAGCCATGTTTAAAACGCTAGGGATTGTAAGAATTAGGATGAACATTAATGCAATGCTAATATTTGAAAGTATTGTCGTGGTGCAATACAACACCCGGTGTAGGGTTGGCTGTTTACTAATCGTTCGACGATTTGGTCACGCTTTCTTATATCTTCATCACGCTTATTCTTCAAAATTTTGAGCTACGGCTCAATAAGTAGAGCAATCCATCTTTGATGAAGGCACCGAACATTGAGAGAATTACGGTGCCAACCAGTGCTAAAAAAGCATGAAACGGGTCATTTATAAAGTCAAGAAGTTTCATTTTCTTAAAGCGTCCTTAAAGTTAAATCGACAAGGTTAATAATTACACGGTGAAATTATATTTTTCAATAGACTTGTATCTGCTGCCTTCAAAAGTCCCTTAAAGTTCAAGGGTAGCGCTGCCATAGTTATGTGGACTTAAAATGAACTATAGAGATTAAAAAAGGACTGGATTTCATTTAAGTCGCTGTTTTATTTAATTAAGATGGTAAGCTTAACCCGCATAAGAAATCTCTACAGACACAGCATCTGTCACTCGTATTGCCCCCGCTTCCTGAATGAGCTTAATTTTGTCCACCGCATAGTTCGATAATTTCCTGTCTGTAGCAACTTCAATCCTTAAGCATACCTAGAACCGTTGGTATTTGTGATGCATATTTTTATCCGCGTTCATAAAGTATGGTGAGGTATTCATGAACATTAGGGGTTGCCAAAAAGCATTGTATTCTCCTTGCTTCAAAACCAGCCTCGGTGCATTCGTATAAGAATGTCTGTTTGTTATCTTCCGGTAAGCAGGAAACTAATGAAGAATGCCTGAATTGGCCTTGTGATGACACAATAATCTCGCTTTATGTGAACGGCGCAAATCGCTGTCGCCATTCTATCGCCAAAGGTTACACATAGGTTGCGTAACGCAATGATTTACATAGTTAATAATAATGGGCAACAAAAAACCCATCAACCTTGAACCTAAATGGCGGGGTTGATGGGCTCCACAAAATGGGGACATCAAAGAAAAGCAGTGGCACTAGTTATGACTGACATCCCGGAAAAAGTTCTGCGTATCACCGAAATATTTCTCAGCTTCGGACTTATCCGAGGCCCGGCCAGATAATGATGATCAGTGTCCCTGCTAACGTCAGTAACACGTTGGCGATAGCGTAAGTCCCCGCATAGCCCAGCGCCGGAATGTTGCTGCGCGCGGTGTCGCTGATAATCTCCATTGCCGGTGCGCAGGTGCGACGCCCATCATGGCGCCGAACAGCAGGGCGCGGTTCATCTTCAGCACGTAGGCGCCAAACAGGAAGCAGATCAAAACCGGCACCGGTGGCTGACAATCAAACCGGCAATCAGCATCTGACCGCCGACCGCGCCAAGCCCGTTGCCAATGCCGCTACCGGCGCTCAAACCGACCCCGGCCATAAACACCATCAGACCAAACTCTTTCACCATCATCAGCGCCCTGCGGGGATATAACCGAAGGTCGGGTGGTTGGCGCGCAGGAAGCCGAGCATGATACCGGCGAACAGCAGACCTGCCGCGTTGCCCACGCCAAAGCTGAAGGAGCTGAACTGGAAGGTGATCATGCCGATCATCAGGCCAACAATAAAGAAGGCGCAGAAAGCGAGCAGGTCGGTTGCACGGCTGTGAATAGAGATAAACCCGATGCGATCTGCGATGGTTTTCACGCGTCGCGCATCGCCGCTGACCTGCAATACATCGCCCTTGTTGAGCACGATATTGTCGTCGATCGGCATTTCAATCTGACTGCGGATCACGCGGTTCAGGAAGCAACCGTGGTCAGTCAGTTTTAACTGTGCAAGACGGCGGCCCACCACGTTGTGGTTTTTCACCACCACTTCTTCCGTGACGATGCGCATATCCAGCAGGTCGCGGTCGAACACCTCTTTACCGTTACGGAAACTCGGGTCGAGGCGCGCATGCGCATCCGGATAGCCCACCAGCGAAATCTCGTCGCCCATTTGCAGAACGGCGTCGCCGTCCGGGCTGGCGAGAATGCCATTACGACGAATCCGCTCGATATAGCAACCGGTCTGGCGATAGATCCCCAGTTCACGCAGGTTCTTGCCATCAGCCCAGCCACCAGCTCCGGACCAACGCGGTAGGCGCGGATCACCGGCAGGTAGACTTTGCGGTGCGCGTCGGTGTCCAGCCCGCGCTCACGGGCGATTTGTTGGGCGCTGGTCTGCAAATCCTGATGTTGCAACTTTGGCAAATAACGCGCGCCAAAGATCAGGCTGACCAGCCAATCAGATAGGTCAGGGCATAACCCGGTGCTGAGGTTATCCAGCGCGCTGGAAAGCTGCCCGCTCTCCATGCCGGAATGGCGCAGCGTATCGCCCGCCCCCACCAGCACTGGCGTTGAGGTCATCGAACCGGCCAGCATCCCGGCGGTCAGGCCGATATCCCAGCCGAATAATTTCCCCCAGTCCTAAAGCGATCAACAGCGCGCTGCCGACTAATACCAGCGCCAGCATCAGGTAATTCTTGCCATCGCGAAAAAATGGAAAAAAGTTGGGACCGGCTTCAACACCCACGCAAAAAATAAACAGCATAAAGCCCGTGTTCCAGGGCATCGGTGTTAATGCTGAAATGTTGCTGACCCAATAATAACGAAACCACTAAAACGCCAATGGAATTACCGAGTTGTACCGAACCCAGACGTAATTTACCGAGGCATAACCCGAGAGCCAGTACGACAAACAATAACAGTATGTAATTCCCGTTTAACAAATCTGCGACGTTTATATTCACGGAGGCTAACTTTGTTTACTTGTAAGCTGTTGAAAGAAATGGTTATTTAAGCTAGTGTTTTGTTCACGCACTGGCGTAAGAAAAAGCAGAGTCACACCAGAACTTCCTCACAAAACAAAATCTGGCCGCTAGTTTAATCGTATTAGATAACAACGGCTAGTGAGAATCGTGTATTCGCGCGGGTGCTTCTTGGGCAAGGATTGCCGCCATGCTTTATCAGTCCGGACGTTCTTTTGAACGAATGGGAAGTGCGATAGAGAAGACGTCAGGAGGATTGTTTGAAGAACAAACAACGTTGGAAAGGCATTATTTGCTGCTTTGTCCTTTTATTGCGGTTTGCCTTTATTTGGTCATAAAGATGAAGGGCGCGTTGCATACCTCTGCGCATCCTGAATTGGGGTTATTGCTTTTTATGCTGCCCTCGGCGTGGTGAGTTGCCATGTTACGCATCGCCGCCATGTCATGTGGCCGCTGCTGGGCGCGGTACTGGCGGCACCGGTTTGTTATCTCCTGACTTACCTTCTGCTGACGCCTGCGCGCCCTTTCTGGCAGGTGCTGGCACCGGCTGTTCAGCGCGGTGTTCTGGTGCGGGATTGGCGGGTTATGCTGCGTTTTTATGCGCAGCCCTGGTGCGGCATTATCGGCAGAGCAGTAGTAAAACGCCCTCACGATGGAGGGCGTTGCGTCTGTTCTCAGGCAAACAGGCCAAGGTTGGCTTTTGCGTAGGCTTCAAAATCTGTAAAACCACCTACGTGTTGTTGATCGAGGAAAATCTGCGGCACGGTTTCAACCGGTTTACCCACGGTTTTTTCCGAGGTCAGCTTTTCGTAATGCCTTCCGCGTGGATGTCCACATAGCGATAGTTAAAGTCATCTCGCTCTTGGAGTCAGTTTTTCCGCCAGTTCTTTTGCGCGTACGCAGTAGGGGCAGCCGGGGCGACCAAAAATTACAGCAAACATACTCTCTCCCAAATCTGAAGGTTTCTGGCGGCTATCTTGACCATAACCGCGCCTTATGAAAAGCAGGTTCTGCCTGTTGCATTAATCTTTACAACCTTTCAGCGCAATCCGCGGTAATACGCGCCCGCTTAGCTGGCCTATACTGAAGGTCTTGTTTATCCGGGGAATTCATAATGACACCAACCATTGACTTGCTGTGCGCTCATCGTTCCATTCGCCACTTTAAAGATGAACCGATTACGGCGGCGCAGCGCGAGGCGATCATTGCCAGCGCACAGGCCACATCCAGCTCCAGTTTTTGCAGTGCAGTACCATTATTCGGATCACCGATCCGGCTCTGCGTGCGCAACTGGTGACCTTAACCGGCGGGCAACAGCACGTGGCGCAGGCGGCGGAGTTTTGGGTGTTCTGCGCGGATTTTAACCGTAATTTCCAGATCTGCCCGGAAGCTAACCCGGGTCTCGCGGAGCAACTGTTGTTGGGCGTTGTGGACACGGCGCTGATGGCGCAAAACGCCTTTACGGCAGCGGAGTCCCTCGGGCTTGGTGGGGTATATATCGGCGGCATTCGTAACAGCATCGAAGCGGTGGGAGAACTGTTGCAGGTGCCGAAACATGTTCTGCCGCTGTTTGGTTTATGCACCGGGCTGGCCTGCGGACGATCCGGGGCAGAAGCCACGTCTGCCTGCGCAGCTTGTGGTGCATGAAAACCATTACCAGCCACTGGATAAAACGGTGCTGGCGCAGTATGACGAAGAGATTGCCCACTACTATCTGACGCGCGGCAGCAACACACGCAGGGACACGTGGAGCGATCATATCCGCCGCACGATTATTAAAGAGAGCCGTCCGTTTATTCTCGACTATTTGCATAAACAGGGATGGGCGACACGCTAATACCCGTTCATCCTGTGCGTTGCTGCGTGTATCATACGCGGGCTTTTACCGGTCTTTGTTGCGAGGTGCAGGGTGAAAATTGCCATATTATCCCGGGATGGAACGCTTTATTCATGTAAACGTCTGCGTGAAGCGGCGATGCATCGCGGTCATCTGGTCGAAATCCTCGATCCGCTGTCCTGTTATATGAATATCAGCCCTGCGGCGTCGTCGATTCACTATAAAGGTCGTCAGCTTCCGTATTTTGACGCGGTGATCCCGCGTATTGGTTCGGCCATTACCTTCTACGGCACTGCCGCGCTGCGCCAGTTTGAAATGCTGGGCAGCTATCCGCTTAACGAATCCGTCGCCATTACCCGCGCCAGAGACAAGCTGCGCTCGTTGCAGTTACTTGCCCGCCGGGGGGATCGATCTGCCGCTCACCGGCATTGCCCATTCGCCCGACGATACCAGTGATTTGATCAATATGGTCGGTGCGCCGCTGGTGGTGAAACTGGTGGAGGGACGCAGGGCATTGGTGTGGTGCTGGCAGAAACCCGCCGTGGGGCGGCGGAAAGCGTGATTGATGCTTTTCGTGGGCTTAATGCGCACATTCTTGTGCAGGAGTACATTCAGGAAGCGAAAGGCTGCGACGTCCGTTGCCTCGGTGGTCGGTAATGAAGTCGTCGCGGCGATTGAACGCCGGGCGAAAGAGGGTGATTTCCGCTCAAACCTGCATCGCGGCGGCGTGGCAACCGTAGCGAACATCACCCCGCGTGAGCGGGAAATTGCGCTGGCGGCTGCACAAACGCTGGGGCTGGACGTTGCCGGGGTGGATATTTTACGTGCCAACCGCGGCCCGCTGGTGATGGAAGTGAATGCATCGCCGGGGTCTTGAAGGTATCGAAAAAGCGACGGGCATTGATATCGCCGGGCGTATGATCCAGTGGATTGAACGGCAGGCAACCCCCGGTTTTTGCCTGAAAACAGGCGGCTGAGGCGATTTTTCTGCGCTATCAATGGTGCGTTCAGCACTTTTGCGTAAGCTATGGGCAATTTTACAGTAAGAGAGCGCTGCAAATATGGATTCACTCGTCGTCCCTCGGTCTGGACACGCTTCGTCACTGGCTCGACGAACTGGGCATCACCTTTTTGAGTGCGATAACTGCCGGGCGCTGCATCTGCCGCATATGCAAAATTTTGACGGCGTGTTCGATGCGAAAGTCGATCTGGTGAATGACATTCTGCTGTTTACCGCCATGGCTGAGGTTAAACCTTCTGCGTTGCTGGCGCTCTCTGCGGATCTGTCTGCCATCAACGCCAGTTCCCTCACGGTGAAAGCGTTCCTCGGATATTCAGGATGATAACCTGCCCAAGCTGGTGGTGTGCCAGTCATTGAGCGTCGGGCCGGGTGTCACTTTTGAACAGTTCGCACTGGTTTGTACGCCAGAGTGAAGAGCAGATTTCGATGGTGATCATGGAAGCCAACGCACACCAGCTGCTGTTCTCTCCGGCGAAGAAGATGTGACTGTTGTTGAAGAGTCGCACAATTTTCTTCACTAACTCGCCGTGACATTAGCGCAGTCGCTGCCAGAGCGGCTGCATAATAAATGTTTTTATTCTGCAATTAACCTTTTCATAAAGAATTTTTCACCGCTATTCCTCCCGTTCCGGCTTATCACATAGACAGATCCTGCATAAAAAATTGATAAAAGGCGTTTTTTAATCTGACCTATAGCCTCAAACCGGCTACAGTTATTCTTGCGGTGCTTAAAACAGCATGCGGTGTCTGCCGGAAGAGTATTCTCCTCCGAGGCTGTGCAGAGTGACAAAATATGCATGATTCTTGCATATCTTAAATGCGTACACTTAGTTCGTATGTTAACGGACTTTCCAGAAGGAATGAGATATGACCGCCTTGAGCAAAAATGGGTATCGGGTCTTGTTGCGGGTGCGTTGATGGCTGTCTCTGCCAGCACGCTCGCAGCCGAGCAAAAGACGCTGCATGTTTATAACTGGTCTGATTATATTGCGCCGGACACCGTCGCGAATTTTGAAAAAAGAAACCGGCATCAAAGTCGTTTACGACGTGTTTGACTCCAAATGAAGTGCTGGAAGGCAAATTGATGGCGGGCAGTACCGGCTTCGACTGGTCGTGCCTTCTGCCAGCTTCCTCGAACGTCAGCTTGCAGCGGGTGTGTTCCAGCCGCTGGATAAGAGCAAACTGCCGAACTGGAAAAACCTCGATCCGGATATCCTGAAAATGGTCGCTAAACACGATCCGGACAACAAATACGCCATTCCATACCTGTGGGCCACCACCGGTATCGGCTATAACGTCGACAAAGTCAAAGCTGCGCTGGGCAAAGATGTGCCGCTGGATAGCTGGGATCTGGTGCTGAAACCGGAGAACCTCGGAAAACTGAAAAGCTGCGGCGTCTCCTTCCTCGATGCCCCGGAAGAGATCTTCGCCACCGTGCTGAACTACCTTGGCAAAGATCCGAACAGCAGCAAAGCTGACGATTACACCGGCCCGGCGACGGACCTGCTGTTGAAACTGCGCCCGAATATTCGTTACTTCCACTCTTCCCAGTACATCAACGATCTGGCGAACGGCGACATCTGTGTGGCTATCGGCTGGGCAGGGGGATGTGTGGCAGGCGGCTAACCGTGCAAAAGAAGCGAAAAACGGCGTGAATGTGACTTACACCATTCCGAAAGAGGGGGCGCTGGCATTCTTTGACGTCTTCGCCATGCCGGCGGATGCGAAAAAACAAAGATGAGGCTTATCAGTTCCTCAACTACCTGATGCGCCCGGATGTGATTGCTCATGTTAGTGACCATGTCTTCTACGCGAACGGTAACAAAGCGTCCGTGCCGTTGATCAGCCCGGAAGTGCGTAACAACCCGGCTATCTTCCCGCCGCCGGATGTGTTCGCCAAACTGTTTACGCTGAAAGTCCGGGGATCCGAAAATCGACCGCGTAAGAACCCGCGCGTGGACTAAAGTGAAAAGCGGCAAATAATTCAGTCACCTGACGAGGTGAAATGCTGCACCGGGGCGGTGCAACTGCCCTACAAATGGACAGAGGCGATTGGCCTCTGTCCAGTCATTAATACGACAACCTGTTGAAACGGGTTGATGTTTTTGCCGGAGAGCACTTGAGTGAATGACGCTATCCCCGCCCACAGGCGAAGAGCCGCAAGGATCTGACGCCGCTGCTGGAAATCCGCAATCTGACCAAATCCTTCGACGGGCAGCACGCCGTTGATGATGTCAGCCTGACCATTTATAAAGGCGAGATTTTTGCCCTGCTCGGCGCGTCCGGCTGTGGCAAGTCGACGCTGCTGCGTATGCTCGCTGGTTTTGAACAGCCCACTCAGGGGCAAATTATGCTCGATGGCGTCGATCTGGCGCACGTGCCGCCGTATCTGCGGCCCATCAATATGATGTTTCAGTCCTATGCGTTATTCCCGCATATGACGGTGGAGCAGAACATCGCTTTTGGCCTGGAAACAGGACAAGCTACCGAAGGCTGAAATCGCCAACCGGGTGGCGGAGATGCTGAGCACTGGTGCACATGAGCGAGTTTGCCAAACGCAAGCCGCATCAGCTTTCCGGTGGTCAGCGTCAGCGTGTGGCGCTGGCCCGCAGTCTGGCGAAGCGCCCGAAATTGCTGCTGCTGGATGAACCAATGGGCGCGCTGGATAAAAAGCTGCGCGACCGTATGCAACTGGAAGTGGTGGATATCCTTGAGCGCGTCGGCGTGACCTGCGTGATGGTGACTCATGACCGAGGGAAGAGGCGATGACCATGGCCGGGCGTATCGCCATCATGAATCGCGGTAAGTTCGTGCAGATTGGCGAGCCGGAAGAGATTTACGAGCACCCGACCACCCGTTACAGCGCCGAGTTTATCGGTTCGGTGAACGTCTTCGAAGGGCTGCTGAAAGATCGCCGGAAGACGGGCTGGTGATTGACTCGCCGGGGCTGATGCATCCGCTGAAAGTCGATCCGGATGCCTCGGTGGTGGATAACGTGCCGGTGTATGTGGCGCTGCGTCCGGAAAAAATCATGCTCTGCGAGGATCCGCCAGCCGATGGCTACAACTTTGCGGTGGGCGAAGTGGTGCACATCGCCTATCTCGGCGATCTCTCGATTTATCACGTGCGTTTGCAAAGCGGGCAGATGATCAGCGCCCAGTTGCAGAACGCGCATCGCTACCGTAAAGGCGCGCGCCAACTGCGGGGAGATGAAGTTCGTCTCTGCTGGGACGCCGATAGTTGTGTGGTTCTGACGGTTTAAGGAGCGATGATGAGTACACTGGAGCCGCCGACCCGCGTCGAAAAAACCGGGCGGTTTTACATTGTGGCTGGCGCGCATGCAGATGCCACGGGCGCAAGCTGGTGATTGCGCTGCCCTATATCTGGTTAATCCTGCTGTTTCTGCTGCCGTTTTTGATTGTCTTCAAAATCAGTCTTGCTGAGATGGCGCGGCAGATCCCGCCCTATACCGACCTGATTGAATGGGCGGACGGGCGGTTAACCGTTACGCTGAATCTGGGTAACTTCCTGCAATTGACGGACGATCCACTCTACTTTGAAGCGTATCTTCAGTCGCTTCCAGGTGGCCGCGATCTCAACGATTTGCTGTCTGCTGCTGGGCTATCCGCTGGCACCGGGCGGTGGCGCACAGTAAACCCTCCACGCGTAACATATTGCTGCTGCTGGTGATCCTGCCGTCGTGGACCTCGTTTCTGATCCGTGTTTATGCGTGGATGGGGATCCTGAAAAGTAATGGCGTGCTGAATAACTTCCTGATGTGGCTTGGGGTTATCGATCAGCCGCTGACCATTCTGCATACCAACCGGCGGTCTATATCGGGATTGTCTATGCCTACCTGCCGTTTATGGTGCTGCCGATTTATACCGCGCTGACGCGTATCGACTACTCACTGGTGGAAGCCTCGCTGGATTTGGGTGCGCGTCCGCTGAAAACCTTCTTCAGCGTGATCGTGCCACTCACCAAAGGCGGGATTATCGCCGGGTCGATGCTGGTGTTTATTCCGGCGGTGGGGAGTTCGTGATCCTGGAACTGCTCGGCGGGCCAGACAGCATCATGATTGGCCGCGTGTTGTGGCAGGAGTTCTTTAATAACCGTGACTGGCCGGTAGCCTCGGCGGTGGCGGTGATCATGCTGCTGCTGTTGATTGTGCCGATCATGTGGTTCCACAAACATCAGCAGAAACAGGCGGGGACAACGCATGAACAACTTACCGGTAGTGCGCTCTCCCTCGGCGCATTCTGATCCTCGTGCTTGGGTTTACGTTTCTCTATGCGCCGATGCTGATGCTGGTTATCTACTCGTTTAACAGCTCGAAGCTGGTGACGGTGTGGGCAGGCTGGTCCACCCGCTGGTATGGCGAGCTGTTCCATGATGACGCAATGATGAGCGCGGTCGGGCTGAGCCTGACCATTGCCGCCTGTGCGGCGACGATGGCCGCTATCCTCGGCACCATTGCCGCCGTGGTGATGGTGCGTTTTGGCCGCTTCCGGGGTTCAAACGGCTTTGCGTTTATGATCACCGCGCCGCTGGTGATGCCAGATGTGATCACCGGTTTGTCGTTGCTGCTGCTGTTTGTTGCGCTGGGCCATGCCATTGGCTGGCCTGCGGACCGCGGTATGCTGACCATCTGGCTGGCGCATGTCACCTTCTGTACTGCCTATGTGGCGGTGGTGATCTCCTCGCGTCTGCGCGAACTGGATCGCTCCATTGAAGAAGCTGCGATGGATTTAGGCGCCACGCCGCTGAAAGTCTTCTTTGTGATCACACTGCCGATGATCATGCCGGCGATTGTCTCCGGTTGGCTGCTGGCATTTACCCTGTCGCTGGATGATCTGGTGATTGCCAGTTTCGTCTCCGGGCCGGGGGCAACCACGCTGCCAATGCTGGTGTTCTCCAGCGTGCGTATGGGGGTAAATCCTGAAATCAACGCGCTGGCGACGCTTATCCTCGGTGTGGTGGGCATTGTTGGTTTTATCGCACCGGTATTTAATGGCCCGGGCGGAAAAACAGCGTATCCGTGACATCCAGCGTGCAAGACAAAGCTGAACTCATTAGAATCGGGAAATTGTGTTGCTGATGCCGCGCCTGTCGCGGCATTTTTTCTCACAGGGAAAACACCGAATTGGGATTTTTCAAGAAGACCACGCATCATGCGAAATTGAATGTGCCTGCGCTGGTACAGGTGGCGGCGATCGCCATTATTCTCATTCGCTGTGTTGATGTGCTGATGGTGATAAATGTGCTCGGGATGCGCGGGATGCTGGATTTTGTGCAGCGCAGCGCGCAGACCTCGGAGCCTGACACTGATTTTTCTTGGCAGTCTGGTGCTGGTGTTTGTCGAAATCCTCTGCGCCTTTTCCGTGGTGAAAGGGCGTAACTGGGCGCGCTGGCTCCTATCTCGGCACGCAAATCGTCTCTACCGGCTATTTATGGGCCGCCTCGCTGGGTTACGGTTATCCCGAACTTTTCAGCATTGCCGGGGAGTCGCGCCGGGAGATTTTCCGCTCGCTGATGATGCAAAAACTGCCTGATTTTCTGGTGTTGTTTCTGCTGTTTATCCCCACGCCAAGCCGACGCTTTTTCCGCCTGCAATAACGGTGGTACAATCCCGGCCCCCCGCAAAAAGAAAGGCTTTACTATGCAGTGCGCTCTCTACGACGCCGGGCGTTGCCGATCCTGTCAGTGGATCGAACAACCGCTGGCAACACAACTCACCACCAAAATGGACGATCTCCGGCATTTACTGGAGGGGTTGCCCGTGGGGCGTTGGGACTCGCCGGTCAGCGGCCCGGAACAAGGGTTTCGCAATAAAGCCAAAATGGTGGTCAGCGGGAGTGTAGAAAAACCGTTGCTCGGTATGTTGCACCGTGATGGCACGCCGGAAGATCTGACCACTTGCCCGCTCTATCCTGCCTCCTTTTACCGGTTTTCGCTGCGCTGGAAACCCTTTATCGCCCGAGCAGGGTTAACGCCATACAACGTGGCGCGCAAACGCGGCGAGTTGGAAGTATTTGCTGATAACCGAAAGCCAGCAGGATGGCGGCATGATGCTGCGTTTTGTCCTGCGCTCGGAAGCGAAGCTCGCGCACCAGTGCAAGTGGCGCTGCCTGCGTTGCTGGCGCAGTTACCGCAGCTCAGGGTGGTCTCCGCCAATATTCAGCCAGTGCATATGGCCATCATGGAAGGGGAGACGGAGTTTTTCCTCACTGAACAACAGGCGCTCGCGGAAAATTTTAATGGCGTGCCGCTGTGGATCCGCCCGCAGAGTTTCTTTCAGACCAACCCGACGGTAGCCAGCACGCTCTATGCGACTGCGCGGGATTGGGTACGGGCGTTGCCTGTGGCGCATATGTGGGATCTGTTCTGCGGCGTCGGCGGTTTTGGCCTGCACTGCGCAACGCCCGACATGCGTCTGACTGGGATTGAAATCGCACCAGAGGCGATAGCCTGCGCGACACAATCCGCGCAAGCCTTAGGGCTGCAAAACCTGCGTTTCCGTGCACTGGACTCCACGCAGTTTGCCACCGCGCAGGGCGATGTGCCGGATCTGGTGCTGGTTAACCCGCCGCGGCGGGGGATTGGCGCAGCGCTGTGCGATTATCTCAGCCGGATGGCTCCACCTTACATCATCTATTCCAGCTGTAATGCCAGCACCATGGCGAAAGATATCCGCCTGTTGCCCGGCTACCGAATTGAACGTGTGCAACTGTTTGATATGTTCCCACACACCGCCCATTACGAAGTTTTGACACTGCTGGTTCGCCACCCTTAATTTTCGGCGATGTTGCTGAGCAGTCCTCGCTGGCATAATAGGCAGGCGTTGATTACTCATGGATAATATTATGAAAATAAATGTGTTGTTGCCGATGATAGCTTTGGGCCTCGTGGGATGTACGTCGGTGAAGGTGACCCCGTTGGCAAAAACGGAAGCCATTAGCCGTATCTGTATTCAAAAAATGAGGCTGTAAAAGTCAGCGATCTGCTTCCGGTTGTGCAGCAGCGTCTCACTTACAACCATATTCAGTCGGTGGTTTTTAGTGGAACTCGCCCTGACAATTGCTCCTATATTATGAATTACACAGCACGCCGCACATGGGATGTGGTGCCTTACCTGTCGTCTGCTGAGTTTACGATTAATCGTGAAGGTGTGATTATTGCTTCGGCAGAATTTCATTTACGGGCAGGAGGTGGGTTGTCACTGATGAAGTGGCGTGGAACGGATTACAAAATCAATCCGGTCATAGATCGCCCCGGTTGGTGCTGCTGACTGAGCGTGATTAACTGAAAATAAATACCCGCCAGAAAGCGGGTATTTATTCAATTAGCGAGAAACTCTATTACTGCGGGAACCACTGATCGCTGATTTTCTGATAGGTACCGTCGGCTTTAATCGCTTTCAACGCGGCATTCAGTTTTTCCAGCAGGGCCCCCGTTATCCGGGCGTACTGCGATACCGAGGCCAGTACCAAAGTATTGCGCATCGGTTACTTTCGGCGTGGCGACACCCAGTTGCGGGTTCGTTTTCAGCCACTCATTCACCACCGCTGTATCACCAAACACGCCATCCAGACGACCGTTTTTCAGGTCGATAATCGCATTCTGATAGCTGTCGTAAGCCACGGTTTTCACTTCCGGGTGTTTGTCCTGCAGATATTTCTGGTGCGTGGTGCCATTTTCCATGCCGATACGTTTGCCTTTCAGATCGTCAAAGGATTTGAACGCATCTTTCTTCGCAATCACCACCGCAGAGTTTGCGTAGTACGGTTCGGTAAACGAGACCTGCTTGCTACGCTCCGGCGTGATATCCATACCGGAGATCACGGCGTCATATTTTAAACTTCAGCGCCGGGATCAGGGCTGTCGAACGCGTGGTTGGTAAATGTGCAATCCGCCTGCATTTGTTTGCACAGGGCATTGGCCAGATCGATGTCAAAACCGACGATCTTGTTATTCGCATCCAGAGATTCGAATGGCGGATAGGTAGCGGAAACGCCAAAGTTGATTTTGTCAGCGGCAGAGGCGCCTGCGGCGAAAGTGGCGAGAAGGGCGGCCAGTATCAGTTTTTTCATTATGGAACTCCTGTCTGTCAATCTTATTGTTGTTGCCGTGTCTGAGGCATGGGGCTAACAATGCCATTAACTGAATTTATATGCAATAAAAATGATTAAATATTTTTAATGAAATAAAAAAGGCGAGTAATTAATGCATTACCCGCCTTATGTTTATTATTTATGCAATCAGTTGCGGCGTTCGAAAGCCAGCGCTTTGCGTTCAATCAGGCGCATCATCAGGGTCAACAGGCCGTTAACCACCAGATAAATCAGCCCGGCGGCGCCGGAACACCATCACGTCGTAGGTGCGGCCATACAGCAACTGCCCATGGCCCATCACTTCCATCAGCGTGATGGTGTACGCCAGCGAGGTGCTCTTGAACACCAGCACCACTTCGTTCGAGTAAGATGAGAGTGCGCGTTTAAACGCATACGGCAGTAAAATCGCCAGCGTATCTTTCTTGCTCATCCCCAGTGCATGGCAGGACTGCCACTGACCGTCCGGGGATCGCGCGAATTGCCCCGTAAAAAAAGCTGTGTGGTGTAGGCTGCGCTGTTCAATGACAGCGCCAGCAGTGCACAAAGCCACGGCTGCGACAGCAGATGCCAGATAAACGGGTATTCCTGCAACGTCGGGAACTGACCCGGCCCGTAGTAAATCAGGAAGATCTGCACCAGCAGCGGCGTACCGGTAAACAGCGTGATATACGCGCGCACGATCTGCGTCAGCACCGGCGTTTTCAGCGTCAGCACGATGGTAAACAGCAGCGACAAAATCAGCGCCACAATCAGCGAGGCGATGGTCAGCGTCAGGCTGGTATGCAGGCCTTTGAGCAGTTCGGGGTAAAAACGCCAGCATTAGTTCGGTCTCCGTTCAAAACGCGTTGCGCGCAAGTCAATGCGTTTCAGGATCCACTGGCTGAACAAGGTGATCACCAGTGTAAATCGCCGCCGCCACAATGTACCGTAAACGGCTCCTGAGTACGAGTGGCAATGCTTTTGGTTTGCAGCATCAGGTCATTTACGCTGATCAGCGACACCAGCGCGGTATCTTTCAACAGCACCAGCCACTGATTGCCCAAACCCGGTAGCGCGTGGCGCCACATTTGCGGCATCACCGTGCGGAAGAAAATCGCCGCTTTCGACAATCCCAGCGCCCCGGCCGGATTCGCGTTGACCATCCGGAACGGCCTTCAGCGCGCCGCGCAGGGTTTGCGAAGCGTAAGCCGCATACAGTAAAGAGAGCGCAATCACACCGCACAGGAACGGGCTGACATCGAAGTTTTCAATCTGGATCTGCACCGGGATCTGCACCACGCCCAAAGTTGATGGAAAAACCATCAGAGAGCAGTAACAGCAGCTGTGACGATCCGAAATAGATAAACAGAACCACCAGGGATTTCCGGCAGGCCACGCAAAACGGTGACCCATGCAGTGCCGAGCCGGTGCAATAGGGCGCCACTTAACGGACTCCCATACCGCAAAAGATCATCGCCAGAACCGTGCCGATGATCAGCGCGCAAACGGCAAGGCCGACGGTCATCCCGGCGGCGCTTGCTAATGGAAAACATTTCGTTCATTAAGTATTACTTCTGGAACCATTTGTTATAGATGGTCTGGTATGTCCCATCTTTCTTCACTTTTTCCAGCGCAGTGTTGAATTTCTGCTGCAGTTCAGTGTTGCCCTGACGAACCGCGATACCCAGACCGGTGCCGAAGTACTCTTTATCGGTCACTTTATCGCCGACTGCCGCCAGTTTGGCATCGGCTTTCAGCCATTCGGTCACCACAGCGGTGTCGCCGAATACCGCGTCGATGCGACCATTTTGCAGATCAAGACGCGCGTTCTGGTAGCTGTCGTACGGAACGGTGGTGATTTCCGGGTGTTTGTCGTTGATGAATTTCTGGTGCGTGGTGCCGTTTTGTACGCCAACACGTTTGCCTTTCAACTGGTCGATGCTGGTGAATTTACCCTGCTGACCGACAAACAACGCGGAGTTGTCATAGTAAGGCGTGGTGAACAGCACCTGCTTTTCGCGCTCTGGCGTGATGTCCATACCCGCCATCACCGCATCGAAGCGGCGGAATTTCAGGCTGGGGATCAGGCTGTCGAATGCCCTCGGTTAGTAAAGGTGCAGGTCGCGTCGATCTCTTTACACAGCGCGTTGGCCAGATCCACATCAAAGCCGACGATTTTGTTGTTGGCATCGGTGGATTCAAACGGAGGGTAGCTCGCTTCAGTGGCGAAACGGATAGTCTGGGCTGCAGTAGCGCTAAGGCTGACGCTTGCAAGTAGCGCGGCAATCAGTACTTTTTTCATTGTCATTATTCCCGAGTCTTCAGTGAGATAGGTAGTATTTAAACGCGTCGGTCTGCGGCGCGGCAAAGCAGCCCGCATCCCCTTGCTCAACAATGTGACCGTTTTCCATATACACCACGCGGCTGGCTGTTTTGCGCGCCACTTCGACTTCATGGGTCACAATCACCTGCGTAATGCCGGTTTCCGCCAGTTCATGAATGATGCTGACGATCTGTGCGGTGATCTCCGGATCGAGTGCGGCAGTCGGTTCATCAAACAGCAGCACCTGCGGCTCCATCATCAGCGCACGGGCAATAGCGACGCGCTGTTGCTGACCGCCGGACAAATGCAGCGGATAGCGATCGCTATAGGGTTTAAGACGTAAACGCTCCAGCAGTTTCTCTGCGCGGGCCAGCGCCTGATCTTTACTCAAACCAAGCACGCGGCACGGCGCTTCAATCAGGTTTTGCAGCACGGTCAGGTGCGGCCAAAGATTGTATTGCTGGAACACCATGCCCACGTTCTGGCGCAACTCGCGAATCGCTTTATCAGACGGGGTCGTGGCAAAATCGAAATGATTGCCGGCAATGCTTAACTGGCCGGAACGCGGCATTTCCAGCAGGTTGAGTACGCGCAACAGCGAACTTTTACCCGCACCGCTTGGGCCGAGCAGCACGAGGGTTTCACCCTGTGGGCAATCCAGTGTGATATCGAACAGCGCCTCGGTGTGCGCCATAAAAGCAATTGATGCTGTTTAATTTAATACTCATCGAAGCAGTCTGATAGCAATTGAGGCCGCAAATAGTAACGTTGACAGAATAGTTATGCAATATTTGTGCGTTAAAACTTAAAAATAAACCGAGGTTCTCACATAAAGTTAGCACAAAATACCGGAGCGGGGAGGGAACCAGGGCATAAATGTCGGCATTCACCGTGGAATGCCAGACAATTTACGGGGATTAATTATTCATTAGCGGAACCGTTACGGGTGTGCCAACGACTGGCGTAAAGTACCGGATGGCGCATGCACTGCCGCGCCAAGATAACGTACGTCGTCTACCGCCCAGCATTGCCCTTCACGGACCATCAGCACTTCATCCTGCCAGCTTTGGCTTCCACTGGCTCAGTTTCACGCGCAGGGGAATATTCCGCGCATCGGTATTCGGAATGGTGGAAGCGCTGGCAACATCCGCATCTGACGGTGCAACGGCACTGCTGGAGAACGGATCGGTTTTCAGCAGCGTGGCGCGGCGCGAGTCGCGACTGGCGTCGGTCAACGCTTTTGCCAGTTATCGCTCAAATAAGGACGCAGGGCCTCCAGTTACTGTTGGGGTGGGCAATACGATAGTCGTAAAATTGCTGCGCCACGCTGTCCGGCCCGCCTTCCACGCACGGGCCGCTGCGAGCGCCGATATCCTTAAATGCCGGTGTGACGGTGGTGCAGGCGCTGAGCAGCAGCGCGCAGGGCAATACAAGAGTCAAAACTGAATAGCGCATGATGATTTCCTTATTTCTCTTCAGATGTCACGACCTTTCCAAGAATAGTGTATTGATCTGATAATGTGTGGTGTAACGCATTGAACGTTAAAAGGAGAGACCGATGCAGTTTTCTACAACGCCGACGCTGGAAGGGCAGCCGATTGTTGAGTATTGCGGTGTGGTGACGGGCGAAGCCATTCTCGGGGCGAATATTTTTCGCGATTTCTTCGCCGGGATCCGCGACATCGTCGGCGGACGCGCCGGTTCGTACGAAAAGAGCTACGCAAAGCACGGGAAATCGCCTTTCACGAACTGGGCGAGCAGGCAAAAGCACTGGGCGCGAACGCGGTCGTGGGTATTGATATCGATTATGAAACCGTCGGGAAGGATGGCAGTATGCTGATGGTCAGCGTCAGCGGTACGGCGGTTAAAACACGCGAATGAACAAATGTTGGTTATTGCTGCTGGCGCTGCTGCTTGTGGGTTGCGTCAGTGAAAAGGCATTATTGATAAAGACGGTTATCAGTTAGATACCCGGCGTCAGGCACAGGCGGCATACCCGCGGGTAAAAGTGCTGGTGATCCACTACACGGCGGATGATTTCGATGTGTCGCTGGCGACGTTAACCGATAAGCAGGTAAGTTCGCACTATTTGATCCCCGCTAACCCACCGATGCATGGCGGTAAACCGCGCATCTGGCAACTGGTGCCGGAAAAGAGCTGGCACGCGGGCGTCAGCTTCTGGCGTGGCGCAACGCGCATAAATGATACGTCGATCGGCATTGAGCTGGAAAACCGGGGCTGGCAAAACACGGCGCAGGGAAAACAATTTACACCTTTGCGCCAGCGCAAATTAATGCGCGTTGATTCCGCTGGTAAAAGATATTATCAAACGGTACGACATTGCGCCGCAAAACGTCGTGGCGCATGCGGATATCGCCCCGCAGCGCAAAGATGACCCCGGCCCGCTGTTTCCGTGGCGGGCTCTCGCCGCTAAGGGGATCGGCGCACGGCCGGATGCCAGCAGGGTGGCGTTTTATCTCAATGGCCGTTCACCGTATGAAGCTGTTGATACCGCGTCATTGCTTGATTTACTGGCGCGCTATGGGTATGACGTCAAACCACAGATGACGCCCGCACAACAAAAAGAGTGATCATGGCGTTTCAGATGCATTTCCGCCCCGAATTGTGGAACGGGGTTGCCGATGCCGGTAGCTGGCTATCGCCGAGGCGTTACTGGAAAAATATGGTCAGGCGGGTTAACCGTCGCAGAATTTTTATGACGAGGTCTTTGGACATGGTGTTTCGCATCATTGCAGGTGTGCTACTGATGGTGGCTTCTGCTGCCCACGCCGCGTTAAAGCCCGTGTATGGCTGCTCATACTGGGATAAAAAACAGACAATGTGGAGCAGCTCAATAAGTGTGTGGAAGTGAAGGATGGCAAACTGCTGTTCCTGCCTGAATTATTTGCCAAAAGCCGGGATGTGGAGGAACCTCCGGGTGGGTGTGTATGAATATGCCCGCGATGCCGGATTGCAGGATGGGGATTACTATGTGCATGCACCGGACAGCTACTTGTCGGTGGTCCATTTTGATAATGGTCCGGACTGGTATGTGGAAGGCACCGGTGCGCTCACGGCAAAACGGAAAAATCGGCTTCTGGGACTATGCATTCCGCAATCGCATCGCGCCGCAGTTCGATTACGCCGGGCAATTTAAAGAAGGAAAAGCGCTGGTGTAACGGCTGTAAAACGCAGCGCGACGGTGAGCATATCGCGCTGGTTGGTGGCGAGTGGTTCTATATTGATAAAACCGGGAAACGTGTTTCAGAGGTCAAATCTGCACCGTTCTGAGGGGCTCCAGTGGTGCAGTTTTCCGTGGTCTTTTAACCAGTACGCCGTGCGTTCGATGCCTTCATCCAGCGTCACAATCGGCGTATAGCCCAGCTCCTGCTGCGCGCGGGAGATATCCAGCGTGAAATCAAAATTCAGCTTCCGATACGCCATAGTGGGTAAACGCCGGCTCTTTTGCGCGTTTATCGCCAAAACGCTCCATACTGCGCGCCACCATATCGAGCATGGTGTAGGGCACCGAGCGGATACGGCAGTGAATATTCAGTTCATCGATCAGTTTCTGCACGATGCTCCGCAACGAGCGTGGCTCGCCATTGGTGATATTGTAGGCGCGGCCTGACGGCAGCGTATCGCAACTGGCTGACTGGCCAGCCACATCGCATGCACGGCGTTTTCGTAATAGGTCATGTCCACCAGCGCATCGCCGCCGCGCGGCAGTAACACGCTACGATAGTGGTGCATCATCTGCGCCAGACGCGGGATAAATACTTTATCGTGCGGGCCGAACAGGCTCTGCGGGCGCAGGATGGTAAAACGCGTGTTGGGGTTGGCCTGTGCCAGCAGGTCGATAACCTGCTCACCAGCCGCTTTGCTGCGGGCAAACTCATTGGCGAAGCGCGCAGGGCGAAAATCTTCGTCGATGTCCCGGTGATGATGGTAATCAAAATAGAGTGAAGGGGAGGAGATATGCACAAAGTTGCGCACGCCCCAGGCCACCGCCCACTCACCCAGTGGCGGCGTGTGGCGCGTACGTTGGCCAAATCAAAGGCTTCCTCGGGTGCCCCCATGGCGAGGTGAAGCTGGAGCAGTGCCACAGCGTATCGATATCCGCCAGCATCACTTTGGCCTGCGAGGAGACCAGCTCGGTCAAATCCGCGTGCACAAATTCCGCGCCCATTTTACTGAGCAATTTGCCCATGGCTTCATTACGGCCCGTCGCCCGGACAGCGATGCCTTTTGCCGCAGATACTCGACCGCGTTTCGGCCTAAACCGCTGGTTGCGCCCGTGACCAGAACCTTCATATCAATCCACTGTTTTGAATAGCTTTCACCGCGCGCATTCTTCCGTGAATTACGCCGCTATGCAATGGGATTGATGAAAGAAAAAACGGTTAAGGTCAGACTTTTTCTCTATTTTGTTCTGCCAGCCGGGCAATTTTTTGCGCCATGCCGCGAAAAATGAACAGATGCGCCGGGAACATTAACAGCCAGTAACACAAGCCGAGGGCATGCCGTGCGGATGCCACCAAGCGCGGACATCCAGCAGGCGGTGATCGCCTTTATCGGTCAGCGTAAAACTGAGCCGCCCAAGGCTGGCGCTTTCATGCCAAACAGCAAGGCAAGCTGCTCTTCCGGCTCGGCGATGATCACCTTCCAGCTATCCACCGCATCGCCCGTTTGCAACATTGCCCGTTCGGGGCGACCGCGCGGCAGTTTATGGCCAATCAGATGATCCAGCGCGGCGCGGGTTTGCCACAGCAGATTACCAAAGAAGTAGCGCTCTTTACCGCCAATACGATTGACCACTTCCCAGAGCGCGCTCAGGCTGGCGGAGGTTTTCACCGTATAACCCGCCTGCTTCGGGTAATAACCATATTGCGGACGCCAGCGGGAAAACGCCTGCGGGTCGTAGCCCCAGTCGCTGGAGTTCACCAGTTTTTTCTTCTTCCTGCAACGTGCGCCGCACGGCATCGTCAAACGGGATCAGCGATTGTGGGATCAGGCGACGTAATGCGCGATCGTCTGCCAGCAGGTCGTGCTTTAAGCCTGGATCAGCGCCTTGGCAATCGTCGGCGGTACCGAGGTGATCAGATGTAAGAACCAGACCGAGATGAACCTCGTCGGCAATGGCACCGGGATCAGCGGACGGTGCACGCCGCTGACGGCCATAAAGTGAGCGAACTGCTGCTGGTAACTGAGCACCTCGGGGCCGGCGGCTTCAAACACGCGGTGCTCGTCAGCCGGATGGTCCAGCAACGCCAGCAGATAGTGCATTAAGTTTTCCAGCGCGATCGGCGTGGTGCGTGAGCGCACCCAGCGCGGCGGCGTCAGCACCGGCAGGTTAAAGACCATATCGCGCATCACTTCAAACGCCGCAGAACCCGCGCCAACGATAATCCCGGCGCGCAGTTCCGTCACCGGTACGCCCGCGGCGCGCAGCAGGTCGCCGGTATATTGCCGTGCCAACAGGTGGTCGGAATCGGTTGTTCCTTTCGCTTGCAGTGAGCTGAGAAATATCACCTGTTTAACCGGCGTTTCCAGCAGGGCGTCACGCACATTGAGCGCAATTTGCCGCTCATGCGCCACGAAATCACCGCGCTCGCCCATGCTGTGCACCCGGGTAGTAGAGCGTATCAACGTCCTGCAAGAGGGCGGGGAGATCCTGCGGCCAGTACAAATCGACGGTGTGGAAACTCCCCCCCGGCAGTCCCTGCTTTTGTAGCCGGGTTAACCGCCGCGCAGCGGTTTTCACCTGATGACCCTGCTGGCTGAGTGCGGTGACCAGCCGTTGCCCAATATAGCCGCTGGCGCCGAGCACTGCGGGATCCGCTGCGCCACATCCTGCTCCTTAGCGTTGTAAAAAAGCCTGCCAGTGGTGAACAACGTCCGTCAGTTGTTGACGATTAACATCAAGATGGGTGACCAGACGCACCACCGCAGAGGCATTAATCAGGACATCGCGCTCGCGCATAAACGCCCCCAGCGCGGCGGCCTGCGCCTCACCGACGCGGACAAACAGCATATTGGTATCGTGGCGCATCACATCGGCACCAATATCGCGTAGCTGAGCTGCAAGCCGGGGCTGCATTGTCATGATCCTCTTTCAGGCGCGCGACATTGTTCTGCAACGCATACAGACCCGCTGCTGCCAGAATACCGGCCTGACGCATGCCGCCGCCGGTCATTTTGCGCCAGCGGTTGGCGCGGGCAATATAGGCCCGATCGCCGACCAGCAGTGAGCCAACCGGCGCGCCGAGGCCTTTGACAGGCAAATGGTGAACGAGTCGCAATATTGCGCGATCTCGTTGAGTTCACAGCCATACTCCACCAGCGCATTAAAGATGCGCGCGCCGTCAACGTGCAGCGCCAGCCCGCGCTCGCGGGTAAATTCCCACGCTTGTTTCAGATAGTCGCGCGGTAGCACTTTCCCGTTGTGGGTGTTTTCCAGACTGAGCAATTTGCTGCGGGCGAAATGAATGTCATCCGCTTTGATTTTGGCGGCGACTTTGTCCAGCGGCAGCGTGCCGTCAGCCGCGGCGTCAATGGGCTGCGGCTGAATACTGCCAAGCACGGCTGCGCCGCCTGCTTCGTAGAGATAATTATGCGCGCCCTGACCGACGATATACTCTTCGCCGCGTTCGCAGTGGCTGAGCAGGGCAACCAGTTGGCTTGCGTGCCGGTCGGCAGGAACAGCGCGGCTTCTTTGCCGCTAAGGCTGGCGGCGTAGCGTTGCAGTTCGTTCACCGTCGGGTCGTCCCCGTAAACATCGTCCCCGACCGGGGCGGCCATCATCTGCTCCAGCATGGCGCCCCGGGCGGGTTACGGTATCACTGCGTAAATCAATCACGGCATTTCCTTGTCTTGCGATGGGTTATGCTCCTGTTTTACCTGAGCCAGTTGGTTTTCGCCAGCTCGATAACCTCATCGCCGCGCCCGCTGATAATGGCGCGCATCATATACAGGCTAAAGCCTTTCGCCTGCTCCAGTTTGATTTGCGGCGGGATAGCCAGCTCCTCTTTCGCGACCGTGACATCCACCAGTACCGGGCCATCAATAGAGAATGCGCGTTGCAGCGCGTCGTTCACGTCTGCGGATTTTTCCACGCGAATACCGGTGATGCCGCAGGCCTCGGCAATGCGGGCAAAGTTAGTGTCATGCAGGTCGGTACCATCGGTCAGGTAACCGCCCGCTTTCATCTCCATCGCCACAAAAACCCAGCACGCTGTTGTTAAAAACGATAATTTTCAGTGGCAGTTTCATTTGCACCACAGAGAGGAAATCTCCCATCAGCATGCTGAATCCGCCATCGCCGCACAGCGCAACCACTTGCCGGTCCGGCAGCGTGGCTGGCTCCCAGCGCCTGCGGCATTGCGTTCGCCATTGAACCGTGGTTGAACGAGCCAATCAGCCGCCGTTTGCCGTTCATTTTCAGATAGCGGGCCGCCCACACGGTGGGCGTGCCGACATCGCAGGTAAAAATGGCATCCTCGGCGGCGAAATGGCTGATTTGCTGCGCCAGTGCACTGCGGGTGAATGGCTTTATCGCTCGGTTTCGCCAGCTCATCCAGCCCCTTACGGGCGTCGCGATAATCTTCCAGCGCCTTATCCGTGAAGCGGCGATCGGTTTTCGCCTCCAGCAGCGGCAGCAGCGGCCAGTGTGGCTTTGATGTCACCCACCAGCGCCATATCCACTTTACTGTGCACCGATACTGGCGGGATTAATGTCGATCTGGATGATTTTCGCATCGGTCGGGTAGAAGGCGCGGTAGGGGAATTGCGTACCGAGTAGCACTAAGGTGTCGGCATTCATCATGGTATGAAAGCCGGACGAGAAACCGATTAAACCGGTCATGCCAACGTCGTACGGATTGTCATATTCCACATGCTCTTTGCCGCGCATGGCATGCACAATCGGCGCATTCAGCTTACCGGCGAAAGCCAGTAGCTCGTTGTGCGCACCGGCGCAGCCGCTTCCGCACATCAGCGCGATATTGCTGGAGTAGCGCAACAGTTGCGCCAGTTTTTGCAGTTCCTCAATCGTTGGCGTCACGATCGGCTGTGGTACGTGATACCAGTGGCTGCTCGCCGTTTCCGGGGCGGGCTTCCAGGGCCACATCACCGGGCAGCACAATCACCGACACGCCTTTCTTCAGCACCGCGTTACGCAGCGCAATCGCCAGCACTTGTGGGATCTGTTCCGGGGTGGAAACCAGCTCGCAGTAGTGGCTGCATTCGCGGAACAGCTCCTGCGGATGGGTTTCTGGGAAATAACCGCTGCCGATTTCGCTGGAAGGAATATGGGCGGCAATCGCCAGCACGGGCACATGGTTGCGGTGGCAGTCGAACAGGCCGTTAATCAGATGCAGGTTGCCGGGCCCACAAGATCCTGCGCACACCGCCAGTTCGCCAGTGAGTTGGGCTTCGGCTCCGGCGGCAAAGGCGGCAACTTCTTCATGGCGCGTTGGCATCCAGTCGATGGTGCCCATCCGGTTCAGGCTGTCGCTCAGCCCGTTGAGGGAATCCCCGGTCACGCCCCAAATGCGTTTTACACCCGCCTGTTCAAGCGTTTTGGCGATGTAAGCGGCCACTGTTTGTTTCATCATTCCGCTCCTTTTGTGATCTTGTCTACAAGCTTAGACAATGAACAGGAGAGAGAGCGGGATTCGTCAGCGCTTTTATGAAACAGGGGTTTATTTTTGTTACACTTCGGAATACTCTGACAAAGGTCGATGAAAACAGGAATCATTTCAAATGGTTAAATCATTGTTAAATTCAGTTAATAATATGTTTTCGCATGAGGACTTTGCAAGTTATTACTGCGCTTGCTGGTGGGCGGCTTGATGTTATTCCACGGTCTGCACAAGTTAATCGGCGGTATTGATGGCATCGCCGGTATGCTGGTGTCGAAGGGGCTTCCGGTGGCTTTGTCGCTTATGGTGTACTGATTGGGTGAAGTGCTGTGTCCGATTTTGATTATTCTCGGCGTGCTCACCCGTCCGTCAGCGCTGGTGCTGGCGTTCACTATGGTGGTGGCATGGTTGTTGGTCGGCATCGGTAAAACCGGGACGCTGGATGCGACCGGCGCGTGGGCGATTGAGAGTATTGTTTACTTCTTTGTGGCCGCGCTGGTTATTGCCTTTGTTGGCGCGGGTCGTTATTCCGTGGCGCCCGCCCTGAAATAAGATAAAAAAACGCCCTTCATGATGAAGGGCGTTTTGTTTGCCAACGCATTACGCCAGCACTAAATCCCCCTTGCGGGTGGCAGGAACAGGCCAGTACGTAACCGTCGGCAATCTCCTGTTCCGTCAGCGTCATGGTGCTGCTGACGGTATACTCCCGGAAATCACCTGCGTTTTACAGCAACCGCACCCCGGCGCGACAGGCGGCAACCACCGGCATTTTGTTGCTTTCCAGTGCCTCGAGAAGCGAACTGCCCACCGGCGCATAGAAGGTTTTCATTGGTGAGAGCGTGCTGAATTTCAGCCCGCTGGTGGCGGCTTCTGCGACCGGCGTAAAGAATTTCTCTTTAAAGAAACGCGTCACCCAGCGCTTTCACTTCACTCCTCTACCCAGTCCATATACGGCGCCGGGCCACAGGTCATCACCGTGCGCGCCGCCAGATCCGGTACGGCATTAAGCAGTTCGCGGCTCAGACGACCGGCGGCAAAACCGGTGGTTGCGTTATTTTCCGCCACCAGCGTGACCGGGTAGTCGCGCCATTCATCGGCAAAAATCACATCTTCCGGCGAACGGACGTTGAAGATCACCTGCACATCGGCCTGCGGGCGATATTTCGCCAGCCAGCGACGCATGGACATAATCGGCGTCACGCCGCACCCTGCCGCCAGCAGCAACAACTTATCGTTGGGTTCGTTATCGCAGGTGAATTCCCCTGCGCTGCGGAAAGCCACAGATAATCGCCGCGTTTTACGTCCCGCGTTAGCCATTGCGAGCCTGCGCCATCGTCAATGCGGCGCACGGTCAGCGTAATGTACTCGCTGACGCCCGGCGTGGACGAAAGGGTATAGGCGCGCAGGGTTTCCGCGCTGTTGCGAATACTCACCAGCGCGTATTGCCCGGCACGGTACGGGTAGTAATCATGGCACATCAGCGACAGCGTCCAGACATCCGGCGTTTCCTGCCGGATGTGATGAACCTGCATACGCCACGGGCACTGAGGGGTTGGCATGGCCGCGATCTGCTCCTTACGCGCTCAGCAACTGCTGCATATCCTGTTCGACGGTCGTGACCTGACGCAGACCGAATTTCATTCAGCACGGCCAGCAAGTCCGGGGTCAGGAAGCCCCCGGCGCGTTGGCCCGGTGACAATATTCGTCACGCCAAGGGAGAGCAGGGTCAGCAGGATCACAATCGCTTTCTGTTCAAACCATGACAGCACCAGCGACAGCGGTAAATCGTTAACGCCGCAGCCCAGTTTTTCCGCCGGGTGACCGCAAGGATGATAGCGGAGTAGGCGTCGTTGCACTGACCGGCATCGATCAGACGCGGCAGCCCTTCGATGTTGCCGAAGTCGAGTTTGTTAAAGCGGTATTTACCGCACGCCAGCGTGAGGATCAGGCAGTCGTCCGGTACCGGGTGGCAAAATCGGTGAAGTAGCTACGTTCGCCGCGCGCACCGTCACAGCCGCCGACCGAGGAAGACATGACGCAGTTTTTCACGGCTGACCAGATCGATCAGGGAATCCACTGCGCCGAGCAGCGTCTGACGGCCAAAACCGACGGTGATCAGGTGTTCGATTTCGCTGAATGGGAAACCGGCCATTTGCTGCGCCCGGCGGATCACCGGGGGCAAAATCGTCGCCTTCCGGT
The DNA here is from genome assembly GCA_002886105.1 of Enterobacter sp. EA-1. Taxonomy (GTDB): domain Bacteria; phylum Pseudomonadota; class Gammaproteobacteria; order Enterobacterales; family Enterobacteriaceae. The sequence continues at coordinate 3,348,990 of CP025776.1, read as the reverse complement.
GTGGTTAACGCCCGGCCAACCGACAATGCTGCGGGTCCAGATACGATCGTCATAAGCGCCAACGGTCGGGTCGATAATGCAGTTGGAGGTCATGACGATAGGGCCGGGGAAGCGGGCAAATTCCACCTGCTGGTTCTGCCAGCCGCTGCCGTAGTTACCCACGGTGTGTTTAAATTTACGCAATTCCGGGTAACCGTGTGCCGGCAGCATTTCACCGTGGGTATAGACGTTAACGCCGGTACCTTCGGTTTGTTGCAACAGGTTGTAGAGATCTTTCAGGTCATGACCGGAAATCAGCACACATTTACCGGCGACCGCTTTAACATTCACCGGGTTGGCGTCGGGTGACCATACATACTGGTTTCACCCGCGTCGAGAATACTCATGACGCTGAAGTTCATCTGGCCGATTTCCATTGAACATTCCAGCAGCGCGTTCATATCAGCAGGCCGGTGTACCGAGCCATGCCATAATTTTGTGGTAACGCGCATAGATATCGTTGTCGTACTGCCCCAGTACGTGGGCGTGTTCCATATACGCCGCTGCGCCTTTCAGGCCATACAGGCACAGCAGACGCAGACCGAGGATATTTTCGCCAATAGTGGCTTTATCTTTGTTCGGCGTGAAGTCGGCGGCGTTGCAGTTCGCCCAGATCGTCGCTCACCAGTTGCAGGGATGCCATCGGGTTGTCGACGCTTGCCTGCGGGTCAATAGAAAGGCAGAGGGCTTTCAGCGCTTCACGTTTGGCAATCGCTTCGCGGGCATAACCCACAATGCGCGTGGAGTCGAAGTTCACGTTGGTCAACGTGGAGAAGAATGCGCGCGGCGCGAAGTTGTCGATCTCGTGGTCAATCAGATCGTAGTCACGCGCTTTGCTGGCCCGGAGAGCCCTTGTAACGCGGCAATCAGCAAATCCTGCAGGTCGGAGGTTTCCGCGGTTTTGCCGCACATCCCCTGCGCGTACGCACAGCCATTTCCGCCGGAGTTCGGATGGTTTGTTCACATTGCACACAAAACATGGTCACACCTTTAATGAATGTTAAAGTTATATTTAGAATACATGTTTAAGATTATGCTGCTGTGGGAGGGCTTAAAAGCGCTTTGCATGCAAATTAAGGGGAGATTGATTTAGCGCAAGTTTGGCGGCAGCGATCTACCGCCAAAGGGGTATCAGGCGGAGAAGAACGCCATCAATAGCGGAACCAGCAAGCTGAGCAGAAAACCATGCACAATGGCAGCCGGAACCAGCTCCAGTCCGCCGGAACGTTGCAGTACGGGTAAGGTGAAGTCCATGGAGGTTGCCCCGCAAAGCCCCAGCGCGGTTGAACGGCTGCGGCGAACAAGCCCCGGAATCAGCATAATGGCGATCAACTCCCGCGCCAGATCGTTAAAGAACGCGGCGCTGCCAATCACCGGGCCGAAGGATTCCGGTTAGCAAAATGCCGGAGAGTGAATACCAGCCGAAACCGGAGGCCATGGCGAGGCCGGTTTTGAGCGGTAAACCGAGGATCAGGGCGTTTATCGCGCCGCCAACGAGTGAGCTTGCCACCACCACGACCGCGATAATCATACCGCGCCGGTTCAGGACGATCTGTTTGAGCGTCATGCCGCTATTACGCAACTGGATCCCCACCAGAAACAGCAGGAAAATCAACGTATATTCACTGGCTTCGGTGGCATGCTGTAAAAACGCCAGCCCGCTAAGACCGAGGGCGAAACCGATCACCACCACCCCGCACACAGGCGCAGGGATTCCAGCGCCATCGCGATGCGTGACGGCAGTTTTTCTTGCTGATGCTGATGCCGCCGGGGCAGGGTGCGTTCCAGCCACAATAATGCCACTGCGTTACACAGCAGGATCACCACCACGCTGACCGCCGTGTAGTGGAAGATGGACAATAAATTGGCGCTGAGATTATCCAGAAAGGCGAGGCTGATACCCATCAAAAACAGGATCAGATACACAATCCAGCTGAGCAACTTATTGATAAGTTTGAGTGCGGCCTTGTGTTGCAGCGGAATAAGATAACCAACAACCAGTGGCAGAAGAATAATTAACAGTCCTGAAAGCATGAACAGCCCGAATCCTTGCAAAGTTAAAACATCCGGGCAACACACTACCGAACGCCGGGTGGGGAGTAAAGCCACGAAACAGGGTAAATTTTATATCAGCCGCAAAACAGCAGACCAGTGTCCTCGGGTTTGCTTCTGATACATATTTATCAATAAAATTTTGTACTTAGCATGATCTGCGGCTTTTCATCCCGCTATACTTTGCTGAGGACTGGATGGGAAAAGACAGGCAATGCCGGAGGATTCATGATTCTGGAGCGCGTGGATATTGTTGGATTTCGCGGTATCAATCGATTATCGCTGATGCTTGAACAGAATAACGTGCTGATCGGGGAGAACGCCCTCGGGGTAAGTCGAGTCTGCTGGATGCGCTGACGTTACTGCTCGCCAGAAACCGATCTCTACCACTTTGTGCGCGATGATTTCTGGTTTCCGCCGGGAGATGTCCAGGGGCGCGAACACCATTTGCATATCATTTTGACCTTTCGTGAATCGGAGCCGGGCCGCTATCGCGTGCGGCGTTACCGGCCACTGGCCGATTGCTGGGTTGCCAATAACGATGGCTATCGCCGGTTGTTTTATCGTCGAGGGTGAGCTGTCTGAAGATGGCAGCGTCATGACCCTGCGCGGTTTTCTGGATGCCGAGGGGCAACTTCTTCCGTTACCGGATATTGATGAAAGCGCCCGTCATTTGGTGCGTCTGTCGCCGGTGCTGCGTTTGCGGGATGCGCGCTTTATGCGCCGCATTCGTAATGGAACGATGCCTGACCGACCGGAGATGGAAACCACCGCGCGCCAGCTTGATTTCCTCTCCCGTGAGCTCATTTCGCGCCCGCAAAACCTGACTGACGGGCAGATCCGTCACGGTTTATCGGCGATGGTGCAACTGCTGGAGCACTATTTTGCCGAGCAGGGCAGCGGGCAGTCGCGCCAGCGCCTGATGCGACGCCGTTCCCATGATGAGCAGCGTAGCTGGCGCTATCTGGACATTATCAACCGGATGATCGACAAACCCGGCGGGCGCATGTACCGGGTGATCCTGTTGGGCTTTTTCTCCACCCTGTTGCAGGCAAAAGGGACGGTGCATCTCGATCGCGATGCACGGCCGCTGTTGTTGGTGGAAGATCCGGAAACGCGGCTGCATCCGATTATGTTATCGGTGGCTGGCAACTGCTGAATCTGCTGCCATTGCAACAGATTACCACCACAAATTCAGGCGAATTGCTGTCGATGACACCGGTTGAACAGGTGTGCCGGCTGGTGCGCGAGTCTTCCCGCGTGGCGGCCCGGCGCCTCGGGCCGGGTGGGTTAAGCGCGGAAGATGCGCGGCGAATTTCGTTTCATATTCGCGTCAATCGCCCCTCTTCGTTGTTTGCCCGCTGCTGGTTACTGGGTGGAAGGGGAAACCGAAAACTGGGTGATTAACGAGCTGGCGCGCCAGTGCGGTCATCATTTCGATGCGGAAGGGGTGAAAGTGATTGAGTTCGCCCAGTCAGGTTTAAAACCGCTGATTAAATTTGCCCGCCGGATGGGCATTGAATGGCATGTGCTGGTGGATGGCGACGAAGCGGGAGGAAGTATTCCGCGACGGTGCGTGGTCTGCTGGATAACGATCGTGACCACGTGCGCGAGCATTTAACGGAACTTCCCTCGCTGGATATGGAGCATTTTATGTACCGGGAGGGGTTTGCCGATGTTTACCATCGCGTGGCGCAGTTGCCGGAAAAAGTGCCGATGAATATGCGCCGGGTGATCACTAAAGCGATTCATCGATCTTCGAAACCGGATCTGGCGATCGAAGTGGCGATGGAAGCAGGAAGACGCGGCGTGGATGCCGTGCCGCATCTGTTTCGTAAAATGTTTTCCCGCGTGCTATGGCTGGCGCGCGGGAGAGCCGATTAGTTCTGGCAACGATGGGCAGTCTGCGCATGCAGGCTGTCGAGCAGCTCGTAGCGGCGGCGGTATTCCGCACGTTTCTTACTGGCGATCTCTTCCATGGATTTACGCGGCATCACCGTGGGCAGCACAAAATCGCCGTGGCTGTCGGCAACCGCTCCCGTGGGATTCCCAGAAGCTATTGTAATCCGCATGCAATTTCCCCTGTTTTTTCCGGCGGTAGCGCACACTGCGATAGATATGCGTTTCGTTGCTGACGGCGCGGATCTCATCCACCGCCGTGAATTGCCCCCAGCGTCATGGCGGCTTCCACCAGTAGCCGTTTCGGGAACAGGCCATGACAGGCTTTGGTTGCACTCTGGATCAGGTCATGCGGCACATGGGCTTTTGCACCCTGCAGTCCACCGATATAGAGTGTGCTTTTTCCCTCAAACGGACAGAGCGTAAACGTAAGTTCCGCCAGGGTTGTTTGTTGCGCGTCGCAAAATTCCAGCGTCGCCTCGCCCTCTTTATCCTGCATGGCGTTGGCGTGCAGCCGCAGGAAATACGTTTGCTCGTCTTTGCCGTTCAGCATAACCAGCTCGGTGCCTGCTTTGCTCAGATACGCATTAGTCAGTATTGCAGGAAGCCGCTTTAGCATATTTTCATAGTGCCAGCACAGGGCGTTTGCCGCTTGTTCACGGCTGATATTGATCGACAGCCGGGGGCGATGCAACCGGCACGGCAAACCGGGCTGAACCTGAAGGATCTGCGCCAGCTGCGGCAGGCTGGCAAGCCGCGCCAGTAACTGGCGGTACTGAGCGGCGTACCCAGCGAGCGCAGCAAAATTTGCGGCGGTAGGCCGGGTTTTTCCAGCCAGACCCGGCATCAGCGCACCGGACGTCAACGCGCGGAAAAGCTGCCGTGCGGTGGTAGGGAGAGATAACTCAGGCGAAGAAACATCAGTGATGCTGGACATGGTGAAATCCGGAAAATACGGGAGAAAGTTATTCAAGCAGGGGGATTCTCAACGCCAGATAAATGAAAAATGGAGAAATTAAGAATTTTCTGTTTCGTTGATGTTTTGTTTAGTTAAGATTGCTCTCTATACAACGCACAGTCCGACAATCTGGAATTTTTATGAAACTGAAGGAAAACGCAGGACGGGGGATCATTGTGCTGTCGGTGATGATTCTACTGGCGGCAGGGTGGTTGTGGGGGAAACTCAACGCACCAGTCGTGCAATATCAGACGTTAATTGTCCGTCCGGGGGGAGTTGCAACAGAGCGTACTGGCGACCGGCAAACTGGATGCGTTACGCAAAGTTGACGTTGGCGCGCAGGTCAATGGCCATTAAAAACCTTGTCGGTCAGCATTGGCGACAAGGTGAAGAAAGATCAGTTGCTTGGGGTTATTGATCCGGAACAGGCGCAAAACCAGATTAAAGAGGTGGAAGCGACGCTGATGGAGCTGCGTGCACAGCGCCGTCAGGCACAGGCCGAGCAAAACTGGCGCAGGTGACGCTGGCGCGCCAGCAACAACTGGTGAAAAGCCATCTGATTTCTCGCCGAGTTTGGACACTGCCGCCACGGACGCGGCGGTAAAGAGGCGCAGATTGGCACCATTGATGCGCAGATTAAGCGCAACCAGTGGCAACGCTGGACACGGCAAAACCAACCTCGATTACACGCGTATTCTCGCGCCGATGGCGGGCGAAGTGACGCAAATCACCACCTTGCAGGGGCAAACGGTGATTGCGGTACAACAGGCACCGACTATCCTGACGCTGGCGGACATGAGCGCCATGCTGGTGAAAGCACAGGTCTCCGAAGCGGATGTGATCCACCTGAAACCGGGACAGAAAGCCCTCGGTTCACTGTGTTGGGCGATCCGGGCACCCGCTATGAAGGGACATTAAAAGATATTCTGCCGACGCCGGAGAAAGTTAACGACGCGATTTTCTATTATGCCCGCTTTGAAGTGCCAAACCCGCAGGGCATCCTGCGTCTCGATATGACCGCGCAAGTGCATATCCAACTGGCGGGTATCAAAAATGTGTTAACCATTCCACTGGCAGCGCTTGGCGATCCGGTTGGCGATAATCGCTACAAAGTGAAAGTGCTGCGCAATGGCGAAACCCGCGATCGCGAGGTGACGCTGGGGGGCGCGTAATGACACCGAGGTGGTGATCGTCAAAGGGCTCGATGCCGGGGAAGAGGTGGTTACCGGCGAACTGGAAGCGTGGTGCGGCGCAATGACCGCATTGCTGACGCTAAACGCCATTCGCCGTAGTTATCCTTCCGGTGACGGGCAGGTTGAGGTACTGAAGGGCATTAATCTGGAGATTCATGCCGGGGAAATGGTGGCGATTGTCGGCGCATCCGGTTCAGGAAAATCCACGCTGATGAATATTCTCGGTTGCTGGATAAGCCCAGCTGCGGCACTTACCGGGTGGCAGGCACCGACGTTTCCACTCAGTAGCGACGCGTTGGCGCAGCTACGTCGCGACCATTTTGGTTTTATCTTCCAGCGTTACCACTTGCTTTCGCATTTGAGTGCGGCGCAAAACGTGGAAGTGCCAGCGGTCTATGCGGGCACAGAACGTAAACGCGGCTGGCCCGCGCACGTGCATTGCTGGCGCGTCTTGGGCTGGGCGAACGCGCGGATTATTTGCCTGCGCAGCTTTCCGGTGGGCAGCAGCAACGGGTGAGTATTGCCCGTGCGTTGATGAATGGCGGCCGGTGATCCTCGCAGATGAACCCACTGGCGCACTGGACAGCCGCTCTGGCGAAGAGGTGATGGCCATTCTGCACCAATTGCGCGATCGCGGGCATACGGTGATTATCGTCACGCACGATCCGCAGGTTGCGGCAGGCGGAGCGCGTGATTGAAATCCGCGATGGCGAGCTGATCAGCAACCCGCCGGCCGGTGCAAGCGGCCGCGCCAGTGCATCAGGATGAGGGCTTAACGCAAGCCGGCGGATGGCGGCAGTTTATCAGCCGTTTTCACGAGGCGCTGACCATGGCACCGGCGCGCCATGGCGGCCAACAAGATGCGCACCCTGCTGACCATGCTCGGCATCATTATCGGCATTGCATCGGTTGTCTCGATTGTGGTGGTCGGCGACGCGGCGAAGCAGTTGGTGCTGGCGGATATCCGCTCCATTGGCACCAACACCATCGACGTTTACCCCGGAAAAGATTTTGGCGATGACGACCCTCAATACCGGCAAGCGCTGAAATATGACGATCTGACCGCCATTCAGAAGCAGCCGTGGGTGCGTTCCGCCACGCCGTCTGTTTCGCAAAATTTGCGTCTGCGCTCGGACAATATTGATATTGCCGCCAGCGCAAATGGCGTCAGCGGGCAGTACTTCAATGTACGGCATGACGTTTAGTGAAGGCGCATCGTTTAACGATGAGCAACTGAAAGCGGGCGCAGGTGGTAGTGCTCGACAGCAATACCCGGCGTCAGTTGTTTCCCAATAAGGCCAGCGTGGTGGGCGAGGTGATCCTCGTGGGCAATATGCCGGCAACGGTGATTGGCGTGGCGGAAGAGAAGCAGTCCATGTTCGGCAGCAACAAGATCCTGCGTGTCTGGTTGCCATACAGCACCATTGCCGGGCGGATTATGGGGCAGTCATGGCTGAACTCGATAACCGTGCGCGTGAACGAAGGGTACAGCAGCGAGCAGGCAGAGCAGCAGCTGACACGTCTGCTCACACTGCGTCACGGTAAAAAAGATTTCTTCGTCTGGAATATGGACGGCGTCTTGAAAACGGCAGAAAAGACCACACGTACTCTTCAATTGTTCCTCACGTTGGTCGCGGTCATTTCGTTACTGGTTGGCGGCATTGGCGTGATGAACATCATGCTGGTGTCGGTCACTGAGCGTACGCGTGAAATTGGCATCCGCATGGCGGTAGGTGCAAGGGCGGGCGACGTGCTGTCACAGTTTTTGATCGAGGCGGTATTTGTTTGCCCGGTGGGTGGTGCGCTGGGCGTGACGCTGTCAATGGTGATTGCCATGACGTTGCAGCTCTTTTACCCGGCTGGGAAATTGGTTTCTCGCCAGTGGCGTTGTTGACCGCGTTTTGTGTTCAACCTTTACCGGCGTGTTGTTTGGCTGGTTGCCGGCGCGCGTAACGCCGCACGGCTCGATCCGGTGGATGCGCTGGCGTGAGTAATAAAAATGCCAGCCTGTTGGGCTGGCATTTTATCCGGGGCATGTACACAATGAATGATGAAGCGTCAGGCCATAGCTTCTGCTTCGACGGGCACGATGACGCTGGCATGATTGCCTTTAGGGCCCCTGTGTACATCAAACCGGACAGTTTGCCCGGCTTTTAGCGTTCTGTAACCATCCATTTGAATGGTGGAGTAATGTGCGAAGATATCTTCGCCGCCGCCCTCAGGGCAAATGAAACCAAACCCTTTGGCATTGTTGAACCACTTAACAGTACCCGTTTCCATGCTTCGACATCCTTCGTAAATCTTATTTAAGTAAGATGGAATGAACCGGTGGCAGAGTGTGGGGCTGTTCAAAACCTCGCCAACTCTCGAGAGTACAATTTAGAGAAATCGGATAACGCGTCAAGCGTTTGGCAGGGGTTCTGGGAGGCGGCGCATCAAAATTTTGAAGCAGTTAACGCTATTCAGAAAGAATGTGACAGCCGTCGCGGATGGTAACGATAGATGATTGTTATCTGACATCTGATGTAGATTGAAAATGCATCTAGACTCATTTTATCGGCCGATTAAACGTCGTCGGAACCTGTAACCTAAGATGAAAAGCTAACGATGGGTAAGAGCAACAGCTGGCTGGATTTTGAACAATTGGCGGATGAGAAACTGCGCGACGCGCTGAAACCGCCATCTATGTATAAAGTGATGTTAATGAACGATGATTACACGCCAATGGAATTTGTTATTGACGTGCTACAAAAGTTCTTTTCTTATGATGTAGAGCGCGCAACGCAACTGATGCTCACGGTTCACTATCACGGAAAGGCCATTTGCGGTGTTTTCACCGCCGAGGTCGCGGAGACGAAAGTCTCTATGGTGAACAAGTACGCCGAGGGAGAACGAACATCCGTTGCTGTGTACGCTGGAAAGAGCCTGAATGCAGGCAATAAAACTTGGGGGGAGGTGCCTATGCTCAATCAAGAACTGGAACTCAGTTTAAACATGGCTTTCGCCAGAGCGCGCGAGCACCGACATGAGTTTATGACCGTCGAGCACTTGTTACTGGCTCTGCTCAGTAACCCCTCGGCCCGCGAAGCGCTGGAAGCGTGTTCCGTGGACCCGTGGCGCTGCGACAGGAACTCGAAGCCTTCATCGAACAAACCACACCCGTTCTGCCCATGAGCGAGGAAGAGCGCGACACGCAACCGACGCTCAGTTTCCAGCGTGTTCTTCAGCGCGCGGTGTTTCATGTTCAGTCTTCCGGTCGTAGCGAAGTGTCCGGGGCGAACGTGTTGGTTGCCATCTTTAGTGAGCAGGAGTCGCAAGCGGCTTATCTGCTCCGCAAACATGAAGTCAGCCGCCCTCGACGTGGTGAACTTTATTTCTCACGGCACGCGTAAAGACGAGCCGGGGCCATCATCTGACGCAGGGGAGCACCGGCAACAGCCAAAGGGCGAGCAGCGAAGAGCAAGCAGGCGGGGAGGAACGTATGGAGAACTTCACCACCAATCTTAATCAACTTGCTCGCGTAGGAGGCATCGATCCTCTGATTGGCCGGGGGTAAAGAGCTGGAACGTGCGATTCAGGTGCTGTGCCGCCGTCGTAAAAATAACCCGCTGTTGGTGGGTGAGTCCGGCGTGGGTAAAACCGCCATCGCGGAAGGTCTGGCCCGGCGTATTGTGCAGGGTGATGTGCCGGAAGTGATGGCCGATTGCACCATCTACTCGCTGGATATCGGTTCTCTGCTGGCGGGCACCAAATACCGTGGTGATTTCGAAAAACGTTTCCAAAGCGCTGCTGAAACAGCTTGAGCAGGACAACAACAGCATTCTGTTTATCGATGAGATCCACACTATCATCGGCGCGGGTGCAGCGTCCGGCGGCCGGTGTGGATGCTGCGAACCTGATTAAGCCGCTGCTTTCCAGCGGTAAAATTCGCGTGATGGGCTCCACCACCTATCAGGAATTCAGCAACATCTTTGAAAAGATCGCGCCCGGCGCGCCGTTTCCAGAAAATTGATATCACTGAGCCGTCGGTTGAAGAGACGGTGCAGATTATTAATGGCCTGAAACCGAAGTACGAAGCGCACCACGATGTGCGTTACACGGCGAAAGCGGTGCGTGCGGCGGTTGAGCTGGCGGTGAAATACATCAACGATCGTCATCTGCCGGATAAAGCGATTGACGTCATCGACGAAGCGGGCGCGCGTGCGCGTCTGATGCCGGTGAGTAAACGCAAGAAAACCGTCAACGTGGCGGATATCGAATCGGTTGTTGCCCGTATCGCGCGTATCCCTGAGAAGAGCGTTTCTCAGAGCGACCGTGACACGCTGAAAAACCTCGGCGATCGCCTGAAAATGCTGGTGTTTGGTCAGGATAAAGCCATTGAGGCGTTAACCGAGGCCATTAAAATGAGCCGTGCAGGGCTGGGTCAGGACCATAAACCGGTGGGTTCCTTCCTGTTTGCGGGGCCGACCGGCGTGGGTAAAACCGAGGTGACGGTACAACTGTCAAAAGCGCTGGGTATTGAACTGCTGCGTTTCGATATGTCCGAGTATATGGAGCGTCACACCGTCAGCCGTTTGATCGGTGCGCCTCCGGGTTATGTGGGCTTCGATCAGGGCGGTCTGCTGACCGACGCAGTGATCAAGCATCCGCATGCGGTACTGCTGCTCGATGAGATCGAAAAAGCGCACCCGGATGTCTTTAACTTGCTGTTGCAGGTCATGGACAACGGTACGCTGACCGACAATAACGGGCGCAAAGCGGACTTCCGCAACGTGGTGCTGGTGATGACCACCAACGCCGGTGTGCGTGAAACCGAGCGTAAATCCATCGGTCTGATCCACCGGATAACAGCACCGATGCGATGGAAGAGATCAAAAAATCTTCACGCCGGAGTTCCGCAACCGTCTGGACAACATTATCTGGTTCGATCACTTGTCAACAACGGTGATCCATCAGGTGGTCGACAAATTTATTGTCGAACTCCGGTGCAGCTGGATCAGAAAGGTGTGTCGCTGGAAGTCAGTCAGGAAGCGCGTGACTGGCTGGCCGAAAAAAGGCTATGACCGTGCAATGGGCGCCCGCCCGATGGCGCGCGTGTTATCCGAGGATAACCTGGAAAAAACCGCTGGCCAATGAACTGCTGTTTGGTTCGCTGGTGGACGGCGGCCAGTTACGGTCACCCTTAACAAAGAGAAAAAATGAGCTGGAGTATGGTTTCCAGAGTGCTCAGAAGCACAAGCCGGAAGCAGCCCATTAATTTCTGCGGTGACGTCATAAAAACCGGGTTCCTGTGGACCCGGTTTTTTATCTCTGCGCCAGATAAGATGCGAAAGCAGGGTGGGGATCAGCGCGGGTGCGCTTCAATACGGTTTCGCCCATGATCTTTGGCCGCGTAGAGCGCGCGGTCTGCTTTATCAATCAAACGCTTGTAATCCGGATGATAATCAAAGTCCACGAAACCAATGCTAACGGTCACGGAGAAGTGCTGCGTGGGGGATACCTCAATACTGAGGGCGGCGATTTTCTGGCGTAACGCTTCCAGAATGATCTTCGCCTGAGTTAAATCCGACTCGACCAGCAAGACCATAAACTCTTCGCCGCCGTAGCGGAACACATAGTCGCTACTGCGAAAATGGTCGTAAATGACGGTGGCAACGGTTTTCAGCGTGATATCGCCCGCGCTGTGCCCGTAGCTGTCGTTGATTTTTTTAAAGTGGTCGATATCCAGCATGGCCAGAATAAACGGTTTACGCACATTCAGCGCCAGTGAGATCTCCCGGCGCATAATGGTGGGAATAAAGCGGCGATTCAGCAGCTGCGTCAGGGGATCTTTACCGTTTTCAAGCTCAACCAGCGCATCGAACATCGATGTGAGCAGGCGATGGATCTGCCCGGTAAGCTGGCGTATCGCCTGCAACACCGCCATCCGCGACTCCACCACTGGCGACAGTGACTGGGTCAGTGCCTGTGTAATGTGATCATCCGCCTGCTTTATCAGGGTATCCATATTGGCCAGCATGTTGGGGTTGCCCAGCAGATGCCTGCCTTTATGAGAAAACCACATACCGAATTCGGATTTCGCCAGAGGGATAAGATCCGCAGCAGGCAGCCCGGTGGCGATATTGTAGATAAACTGGTTTTCCCAGCTTGTCAGCGCGCTGATCTGCCGTTCACGCTCAACATTTACATCGTCATAAATCGACAGCAGGCGGTACTGTTCCTGCGCCTGCATGGAGCTTTGGTAGGTGGGGGGAGTAAGACACCGTCATTGCTTCTATCGCGGTATCCATCGCCGTGGCTGCTGGAAGCAAATAATATCGCTCAGTAAGGCGGTCGGGATCGTCTCTTTCGTCTGTAATAACTGGTAAAGCTCGTTTTTCAGCTTTCGCGCCCCGCGTGCGACGAGGTCAATTGGCAAGCCGATACGTGCGTGAATAATGCCAATTTCACGCTGTTTTTCTAATAGCTGCGGCAGATCTTGCCGGGCACTGCCCAGCACGCTGCGTAACCAATGGAACATGCTATGACTGAGGCGTGTACTGACCTGTTCAGTGCTCAGAAACAGCTCGCTTTCATGATGTGAAAGCATGTAGTCATAAAAACATTAACCAGATGGCGGATCTCCTCATCGCCCGGTGCCGGTAAGAATATCGTGAACGGTGGGGGGCGTCTGGGTGCAATAAAGCCTGCCATTCGCTAAGCAGTAATGAATGATTACTGTGTCCGGACTGTTCCATGTTTCCGCCAATCATTAATTTTGATGATGTTTGCTGCTGATAGTACGGCGGGAGGCGGGGGATGGTCAAGAAAAGAATCTTTCCGGCATGACATCTTCCCGCTTTACACGGTTTTATCATTGCCTGACGTGACCGCTTTTGTCGGAGGGCCACGCCAGTGCGTCCATTTACAATCAGAAAGCGTAATTCAGGCTAACCGAATAATTTCGCGGTTCGTTGAATGCCACTCCGCCGGAGGGATTGGTGTTGTACTCACGGTCAAACAGGTTTTTGATGTTTCCCTGTACCGCGAGATTTTTTGTTGATCTGGTAACGGGCAAAAGATTGGCCAGCGGGTAGCTCCCCCGGTAAACGCGCTCTGTTTGCCCGGATGGATTCGTGGCCTCTTTATAGGTGCGGTTCTGCCAGTTCACGCCACCACCGACGGTCAACTCCGGCAGCATCGGCAGGGTATAGCTGGTAAACAGTTTCAGGCTGGTTTGCGGCATATACGGGTTTGTGCGATCGCCGGATGCATCCTTCGCCACGTAGCGGGTGGCGCCAAACGTGACCTTCAGGTTATCCGTGACCGCACCGTTGATTTCAAAATCAACACCGCGACTCACCACGCCTTTGCCGCTTTGTAGGCGTTTTCACTGCTGTTGTTGACATAGGTATCGCTCAGGATCTGACCAAGATTGTCCTGCTCAATGCGGAACACCGACAGGCTCGCGGTGATCCGGCTGTCGTCCCAGTCGCCTTTGATACCGGCTTCGTAATCTTTCCCGGTCACCGGCTTCAGATAATTGCCTTGCTGGTCGCGATACGTTTGCGGCCGAAGATAGAGGTGTAGCTGGTGAACGCGGAGAAGTTCTCGTTGATGTCATAGACCAACCCACCGTAAGGCGTCAGGTTATTTTTCTTCATATCCGCAGTCGTACCCTGCGCGCTGTACTGGGTATAACGCGCGCCAATGATCATCGACAACGGATCGGTCAGCGAAAAGCGTGCAGCCATATAGCTGGCTTTCTGACGGATGGTATCTTCAGAAGAGAGCGCCCGGCGGGCCAGTCAGGCTCTGCCACATCGCCATTCCAGTCGTTCCAGTTGCCTATCTCAGCAGGCGAAAGGATCGTGCTTGAGTAGAGGTAGCGGTTACGCTGGCGGCTATAATCAACTCCTGCCACTAACTGATGCTGACGCCCCAGCAGTTCGAACGGGCCACTGGCATAGGCATCCATGGCTGTCTGAGTGCGTAAACCTTTATACCAGCCTGCGTAGCCATAGCCACTGCTATCCAAAATGCCGGTGGTCTGATCTGGATAGCCGGTGACATAAAGTAGCTTACTGTCGAAATCCGACTCAGCATGGGTTCCGTTGACGCGTACCTGCCAGCCGTTATCGAAGTTGGTGGTCAGGTTGGCGAAGACTTTACGTGACAGGATGTTGTAATGCGTCCAGTCTGCTGATGGGTTAGCGCTGCGATCATACTGAATACGGCTACCGTTGCTGTACCACAGTTGGCAGACCTCCCCACGAGGGGCCATCGGTGTCGCGCGTCTGGTAGTCATAGATCCAGCGTCGTATTGTCCGTGATGTCTGCCGCGACAGTAGCATAGAGGAATTTTTTCCTTTTATGGTAGCGATCCACCCAACTGTCCTGATCCTGATAACCTGTCACGACGCGACCACGCACGGTACCTGACTCATTCAGTGGCCCGGATAAGTCGGCAACATAACGCTGGTTATCCCAGCTTCCGTAGCTTGCCGAGAGATTACCTGTGAAGGTTTTGCCGTCGGCTTTCTTACGGATCATGTTAACGGCAGCGCCAGGGGTTACCGGTGCCGGTCATTAAACCTGTCGCGCCCCGAACAATATCAATACGCTCGTAAATCGCAGAGTCGCCGTCTGTTTCACCAAAGTTCCATGCGCCGGTCTGCGCGGAGGGAATATCATCGTAGGTATAATTGTCGAGATAGAAACCGCGGGAATAGAAGTCAACGCGCTCTGAGTCATTCTGCGAAGCCGAGATGCCAGTGACGTTAGCCAGTGCATCTCCCACATTCTGCAAATTCTGATCTTTGATCCGCTGCTGGGTTAATACGCTGACCGACTGTGGAATATCGCGTTGTGTCAGGTTCATTTTCGTGCCTGCACGCGTAGCCGGTACGGTATAGGATTTCGTCGCCTCGGTTTTTGCCTCATTGTTATCATCTGCCGTAACGACCAGTGTCTGCTCCGAACGGGTTTTGTCGGAGGTTGTTGCACTGTTAGCCGCATTTGCTGCTGAAATAGCGAATGCATGGGTGATGCAAAGCGTCAGTAATGAGAACGCAAATTTGTTTTTAAACCCCGTTGTGTTGAGTTCGGCGCATAGCTGCTTGCCATATACCCGATTGAAAGACATGCCAATACCTCATCAGATTGTTATGTTTAGACGCGCATTCTTTTGTTTTCACAGCCCTTTTCTTTAAAAGATCCGAAAGGGCATTATGTGAACAAAATGAAGTTAGCGTTCGCATATTAAATACAAATGAGATTGATTTCCATTGGCGTTTGTTCGCAAGTCTTAACGTACTGTGGTCTGATTTACCGGTGCGGGTATCAAAAGAAAAGGGGAGCGCTTTGACCGTTTTCAACTGCTTACTGAAAACCGGATGTTGTGGGTTCAACATGGCGTTGTTCTCGAGTGGAACCACGCAGGAAGGAAGCACCAGTGCAACGCCACTGTTGGCTTCGAGCCGGGCGGTACCGAGATCCATGGTTGAGAGAGGGCCGGGTTTTCCTGCCAGTCGGGCGGTAACCATTGTTTATCAAGGTATTCAATATCGTTATCGGGTATCTCGATACTGAACAGCCCGTACTGAGTGAGGATGCTGTCGCTGTGCACGTGCACCAGCATTTCCAGCGCAGCCAGCGAAATGGACGACGCGACGTAAACTGCCGGGTGACCTTTATGATTCCATCTGCCGCCATAGAGATTTGCACCGCTGCCGGTCCAGGGCTTCGCTGGCGTAGCGGTGCGTCACAAGGCGATAGAAAATCAAGCAAACACCCCATGTTCCGGTGCGACCAATCAGGTCGGTCACTTCCAGTGCGCCGCTTTCTGTGGCGATTAACGAGATCGGCGCAACGTTGCCCAGACCGCGAACCGGCGCTTGCAGCCAGTCATACGCCATCTTTTGTTGCCGAAAAACTGCACCGCCGCATCCACCACCCTGACCAGACGCGCAATGCGTTCGCTCTCTTCCGGCGTTAGCGTCCGACCGGTGCTTTTACGGCGGGCGACATTGCGTTCGTTAATCCCGGTCACGCGCAAAATGTCGGAACGGGACATTTCCGTCCATTCATGAATATTATCGAGGATGCTGACCGGCAAACCTTCATTCAGCATCTGAACGAGTTTAAGGCCTCTGTTTGCGGGGAAACCGGCAAAGCGCCAGAGCGCATTTTCAGTCGGTTTTGATCCGGACTCGAGGTTCTCATTTTCCTCCTGCATGCGGACATTTGTCATAGCTAAGTATAGACAATTGTCTTAGGTGGTTAAAGTTTAATCTGAGGGGAGAGAGCGGGAAGAGAAAAACAAAAGGCCGGGATTACCCGGCCTTTAGAATATGTGCACTTAACCGTGCTGGCGAAAGATCTTAGCGGCTACGGAAGACAATGCGGCCTTTGCTCAGGTCGTACGGAGTCAGTTCCACAGTCACTTTATCACCCGTCAGAATACGGATGTAGTTCTTACGCATTTTACCAGAGATATGCGCAGTGACCACGTGACCGTTTTCCAGTTCTACGCGGAACATCGTATTAGGCAACGTTTCAAGAACGGTGCCCTGCATCTCAATATTGTCTTCTTTGGCCATCTAATCCTCGGGGGTATCACTACCATAATTTTTGAACCGGCAAGATAATGCCGAAGTTCGTCTGTTAAGTAAAGATTTGTGCTGATAAAACGCAGCAAAACAACTTTTGCATATTGCCCTCACGCCACAAGTCACGACGCGCGAAACGCGCATCCGTAAAGGGGAGCGATGAGATAAACGAAGGGCATCCCTGATACGAACCATTCCCGGATGAGGCGGGGCAACAGGCAAAAGCTGCTCTGAGCGTCCATTATAACACCCTGATAAAAAATGTGCCGAAAACATTCGTCAGAGGGATAAAAACAGCGTCCGTGGCACCCAAAAATGGGACGGTAATGGTTGTTTACGCATGTCGGCAAGATGCAGCAGATAATCCCGACGTGGGGATCTCCACAGCGCCAAGTGAGGCTGTGTGATTATTCAGCACCGGCAATCAATTAATTTCCCGCCGCGACGCACAAATTCAGCGCTAAAGACCAGCAGCGCGGTTTTGATGCATTCTCACGGCGGCTAAACATCGATTCACCGCAGAATAGCGCGCCTTGCGAAACGCCGTACATACCGCCGACCAGTTCGTCATCTTCCCAGACTTCAATCGAGTGCGCATGTCCCAGCTCATGAAGTCGGTGGTAAGCCATAACCACGTCTGGCGTGATCCAGTGCCTTCATCGCGATCCTGTGAACATCCGTCAATCACTTGACCGAAGGCGTGATTCAGCGTGACGCGATAAGGGGAGGTTTTGTGAAAACGTTTCATGCTACGGCTCACATGAAAAGACTCGGGCCATAGCACGGCGCGTGGGTCCGGTGACCACCAAAGGATGGGATCGCTGGAGAAACCACGGAAAAATACCGCGCTGGTAGGCCATCAACAGGCGCGCGCCGGACTCCAAATCGCCGCCCAGCGCCAGAAGCCCATTGGGTTCACGCAACGCCGCTTCGGGCGAAGGAAATGCGATAGAATGACGAGAAAGCTGCACCCGGGCGCATGACTTCAGTGCTCCACAACGCGACAAGGGACACAGGTTAATATCGTCATTTTGGCCGGTATACTTTAGCGGTGCCGTAGCAGGAACGGCAAAATGACGAATATCCACTTACAGACGCTGCTTAAACTGGTAGTACCGCCCCTGTTTCGCCATTAACGCTGCGTGATTACCTTGCTCAATTATTTGCCCGTTGTCCATCACAATTATCCGATCGCAACGCGACAAGCCACGCAAGCGATGGGTGACCATCAACAGGGTTTTCCCTTTCATTACTTCCAGCTAGTAATTCAAGGATTTGGCTCTCGGTTGATGCATCCGAGGGCCCTCTGTGGGTTCATCCAGCAAGACCAGCGGCGCATCATGCAATAACGCACGGGCAATCGCCAGACGACGTAACTCCCCGCCCGACAATTGACGCCCGCCTTCACCCAGCCACGCATTCAGGCCGCTATCGTCGAGCAGTTTTTCCAGCCCGACGCGCGTCAACATTGCCGTTAACTGCTCATCGCTGGCGTGGGGCGCAGCCAGCAGCAGGTTGTCGCGCAGAGTGGCGCTAAACAGATGCACGCGCTGCGGCACCATACTGATAAGGCTACGTAATACTGGCTCAGAAAAACCCGTCATTGGCTGGTCATTTAAGCGAATTTCACCGCGCTGCGGATCCCATGCGCGGGTGAGCAATTGCAACAGTGTGGATTTGCCGCAGCCGGTGCGACCGAGGATTGCCACATGTTCCCCGGCAGAAATCGACAGCGTCATGTTGTCCAGTGCCTGTTGTGGTTGGCCGGGGTAGCTAAACGACAGCGCATCAAGCTGGACAGCGACCTGTTCTGGCACGGCGGTCGTGTTGTGGGAACGTCACTTCCGGCTCGCATTCGGTGAGTTGGGTGATGCGCTGAGGCGATGACCTGACCGAGATGCTGAAAAGCCCCCGTTACCGGGGCCAGCGCTTCAAAAGCTGCCAGCGCGCAGAAGACGAACAGCGCAATCAGTGCGCCAGTCTGCGTGTTTTCGCCCACGCCAGCGGAAGCAAACCACAGCATGGCGATCACCGTCGCACCGCTGATCAGCAGCATCACTGCCTGTGAGACCGCGGTAAGATCGGACTGACGGCGCTGGGCGTCATGCCAGCTCAGCTCGGTATTTTCCAGTTCTCGGCGGTAGCGCTGGCTGGCGCCGAACAGCGTCAGCTCCGCTTGTCCCTGCAACCAGCTGGTGAGTTGCTGGCGATACTGACCACGCAAGGCGGTGAGATTCTCGCCAGTGGGTTTGCCTGCGCGATAAAACAGCGGCGGCAGCACAAACAACGTCGCCAGCATGATCCCGCCCAGAATCAGCGCCAGCGACACATCCAACACGCTCAGGCCAACCATCACCACGATAATCACCACCAGCGCACCCACCAGCGGTGAAATCACGCGTAAGTACAGGTGATCGAGGGTGTCAACGTCGGCGACCACGCGGTTCAGCAATTCGCCCTCGGGCGAAAGCGGGCTAAACCGGCAGGGGAGAGCGGTAACAGCTTGCTGAAGGTCGATACGCGTAGATGTTCCAGCACGCGGAATGTGGCATCGTGGCTGACCAGACGCTCAAAGTAGCGACCGGCGGTGCGGGTAATCGCCGCGCCGCGAACGCCAGCGGCGGGGAGCATATAGTTGAAGCTGTAGATCCCGGCGACGCCGACCACCGCAGATGCGGACAGGAACCAGCCAGAGAGCGTCAACAGACCAATACTGGCGAGCAGCGTAACAATCGCGAGGATCACGCCCAATGTCAGCATCCATTTGTGGCGTTTATACAATGCAAGGTAAGGCAGCAACGCGCGCATTTAAATCTCCTCCTGACGATGAGCAAGAAGGTCGGCAAATGCCCCCTGCGCAGTGGAAAGCGCGGCATACGTGCCTTGCTCGATAATCTGACCATCCTGCATCACCCAAATCGCATCCCATTCAGCGAGGTTTTCCAGCTGATGTGTCACCATTAGCGTGGATTGCTGGCGAGAGGCGTCATTCAGCGCCTGCATGACGCGCTGCTCGCTGTGGGCATCCAGACTGGCTGAAGGCTCGTCCAGCAATAGCAGTTTGCAGGGCGAGAGCAGGGCGCGGGCCACCGCCACACGCTGCGCCTCGGCCGACGGAAAGACGGACGGCCTGATCGCCGGGCTGTGTTTCCAGACCGTCCGGCAACATCGGCAGAAACTCGTTAACCCAGTGCTTTTCCAGCACCGCCTGTAACGCGTCTTCACTGGCATCCGGGCGTGAAAGCAGAATATTGTCTCGCAGGGTCGCCGCCGGAAGCTGCGGGTTTTGCCCCACCCAGCTTATGACAGCGCGCCGGGGCGTCCGGATCCAGATCGCTCAGTTCAATACCATTGACACGCAGCGAGCCTTCATAGGGCAGAAAGCCCGACAGCACATTAATCAGCGAACTTTTCCTGAGCCACTGCGCCCGACCAGCACAACGCGCTGCCCGGCTTGCAGCGTGAAATTGAGCGGCCCGGCAAGCACTGCGCCTTCCGGCGATTTGAGGTTCAGGTTGTTGGCGGTGAGCGTAATCGGCTCATCGGCTTTCAGCGTGATTTCGCCGCGTTGCGGATGGGCTAAAGGCGCTTCCATAAAGGTTTTCAGGCTGTCGGCCGCGCCTATCGCCCTGGGCTTTCGCGTGGTAAAACGTACCGAGGTCGCGTAACGGCTGGAAAAATTCCGGCGCCAGCACCAGCGCCAGAAAACCGGCAAACAGCGTGACGCCCGTTCCGTAGTGACCAAAATCGAGTTCGCCGAGATAAGAGAAGCCAAAATAGACGGCGACCACGGCAATCGACAGTGAGGTAAAAAAACTCCGAGGACGCCAGACGAGAGAAAAGCGAGGCGCAACACTTCCATGGTCCGGCTGCGGAAGTCTTGCGATGCATGACGAATGTTGTCGGTTTCTGCTGCACCGCGCCCAAAGATACGTAATGTTTCCATTCCGCGCAGACGATCGAAATGACCGCTCAACCGCGCCAGCGCTTTAAAATTGCGGCGGTTGGCATCTGCAGCTCCCCATGCCGACCATTGCCATAAAGAGCGGGATCAGGGGGGGCGGTGCCAAGCAAGATCAGTGCAGCGGCCCAGTTGATGGGGAACAAGGTGATCACAATCAGTAATGGCACGCTGGCCGCCAATGCCATCTGCGGTAAATAGCGGGCATAGAAATCGTGCATGTCGTCGATTTGCTCAAGGATCAGCGTCGCCCAGCTTCCTGCTGGTTTGCCCTGAATCCGAGGCCGGACCTGCCTGTTGCAAGCGATCGAGTACGCGGCGGCGGATCTCAAAGCGAATATGCGTACCGGCATGAAAACCCACGCGTTCGCGCATCCACACCACCCAGCTGCGAAGAATAAAGATCAGCACCAGCAACGTGAAGGGCAGCAGCAGGGCTTCGCGCGGGATATTTTCCATAATCATATGATTAAGGATGCGAGCGAGGATCCATGCCTGCGCCACAATCAGCACGCCGCTAACGACGCCGAGAAGGCGGGACGCCGTCAGCCAGCGACGGGAAATAATACTTTGCTGTTTTAACCAGCGGGTAAGTTCTTGTTGACGGGTTTTATTCATTGCGCGCTTTGCAGGTGAAGTTATCGGATTTTTAGTCTGCGCAATGTTACATCGGGGCAAAATAAAGGCGACTTATAGTCGCCTTTTTACCTTGTTACTGACTTGTAAAGATTATTTACGTTCAGCCAGACCGTCAAGATAACGCTCTGCGTCCAGTGCCGCCATGCAGCCTGTACCGGCGGAAGTGATCGCCTGACGATAGATATGGTCCATCACGTCGCCTGCCGCAAAAGACGCCGAGGAATGCTGGTTTGCGTGGCATTACCGTGAATACCGGACTGCACTTTAATGTAGCCGTTTTCCAGCGCCAGTTGGCCTTCGAAAATTGCCGTGTTCGGGCTGTGGCCGATAGCCACAAACAGACCCGCAACCTCCAGTGATTCGACGTTGTCGGCGTTCTGTGTATCACGCAGACGCAGGCCGCTGACACCCATCTGATCGCCTGTTACTTCTTCCAGCGTGCGGTGGGTATGCAGCACGATATTACCGCTTTCCACTTTATCCATCAGGCGTTTAATCAGGATCTTCTCCGCGCGGAACGTATCGCGACGGTGGATCAGGTGCACTTCAGAGGCGATATTCGCCAGATACAGCGCTTCTTCAACAGCCGTATTGCCGCCGCCGATCACAGCGACTTTCTGGTTACGGTAGAAGAAACCGTCACAGGTGGCGCAGGCGGAGACGCCGCGGCCTTCTTCAGAGGCGAGGCCGAGGTAACGTGCGGATGCGCCGGTAGCAATGATCAATGCATCGCAGGTGTATTCACCGCTGTCGCCGGTCAGGCGGAACGGTCGGTTCTGCAAATCAACGCTGTTGATGTGGTCGAAAATGATTTCAGTGTCGAATTTAGTAGCATGCTCATGCATGCGTTCCATCAGCGATGGCCCGGTCAGATCGTGCGGGTCGCCCGGCCAGTTTTCCACTTCGGTGGTGGTGGTGAGCTGACCGCCTTTTTCCATACCGGTAATTAACACCGGCTGCAGGTTTGCGCGCAGCATAGACCGCAGCGGTATAACCGGCAGGGCCTGAACCAAGGATAAGCAGCTTACTGTGTTTGGCCGTACCCATGAGATCCTCATTATTGTTTGGCAGACATTGGGCTGGATTGTAGGGAATTTGCCAGCGTAAAAAAGAGTGCAGCGATTTTGTTAACGATATGTGTAATAGAAATGACCGATGACGGCACGCCATTTTGCGGCCCAAACATAACAATTTCTACTGAGAAAAAGTCAGTTATAAGGTGATTAAATGAGGATTACGGGGCGGTGCTGATGAATATCTGGCATGTTGTACTAAAAAAAGATGTTTTGCTTTGACAATCCCCTGCGCATTTGCGAAAACATCAAAGGAAGAAAAAAAAGCAGTGTTTCGCGCGTGACCCAAATTCATGCATGTAAATGCCATTTTTACCGGGCTAGTGAAATCTACGCATGGCGTGGACAGACGCCATCCGTGATATCGATAGCTGCCGTCAGGCAACGGTCTTCTTAATATAGCCCCTCGGATTACGCGCCGTGCCAGTTTTAACACGCGGACGTACCGCGACGGGCAAAGATCCTGAACAGTGAAGTGCACAGGGTCAAGACAGGAGTAGGGAAGGAATACAGAGACAATAATAATGGTAGATAGTAAAAAGCGCCCTCGGTAAAGATCTCGACCGCATCGACCGTAATATTCTTAACGAATTACAAAAGATGGGCGTATTTCCAACGTCGAGCTTTCTAAACGAGTGGGACTTTCCCTACGCCGTGCCTTGAGCGTGTGCGCAGGCTGGAAAGACAAGGGTTTATTCAGGGCTACAGCGCTGCTGAACCCGCATTATCTGGATGCATCACTTCTGGTTTTTGTTGAGATTACTCTGAATCGTGGCGCGCCGGATGTGTTTGAACAATTTAACTCCGCTGTGCAAAAACTTGGAAGAAATTCAAGAGTGTCATCTGGTTTCCGGCGATTTTGACTACCTGTTGAAAACGCGTGTGCCGGATATGTCGGCTTACCGCAAACTGTTAGGGAAACCCTGCTGCGTCTGCCGGGCGTTAACGACACCCGCACATATGTGGTGATGGAAGAAGTCAAACAGAGCAATCGTCTGGTAATTAAGACGCGCTAACACGGAACAGGTGCAAAATCGCTGTTTTTGATTACACTGTTAATCCATAGCAACAGTGCCGGGGAAACCCGGCGCTGTTGTCCGTTTTAGCATCAAGGACTGGAGAGCCTGTCTTGAGCCGAGGAATACACAGAAGACAAAGAAGTCACACTGACCAAGTTAAGCAGCGGGCGTCGACTCGGAGGCGTTGCTGATCCTCGTTTCACTTTTGCCGTTTGGCTAATGGCGGCGCTCCTCAGCTTTAACCCGTCCGACCCGAGCTGGTCGCAAACGGCGTGGCATGAACCTATCCATAATCTGGGCGGTGCCGCGCATGGCTGGCAGATACGCTGTTTTTCATCTTTGGCGTGATGGCGTACACCATCCCGGTGATCATTGCTGGCGGTTGTTGGTTCGCCTATCGCCACCGGGCCAGTGAAGACTACATTGACTATTTCGCCGTCTCGTTGCGCATGATTGGTGCGTTGGCACTGATCCTGACCTCGTGGTCTGGCGGCCATCAACGCAGACGATATCTGGTATTTTGCCTCCGGCGGCGTGATTGGCAGTCTGCTGAGCACCACGCTGCAGCCGCTGTTACGCAGCAGTGGCGGTACGCTTGCGCTGCTGTGCATTTGGGCCGCGGGTCTGACCTTGTTCACCGGTTGGTCACCCGGGTCACCATCGCCGAGAAGATTGGCAGTGTCATTCTTAACATCCTTACTTTTGCCAGCAATCGCACCCGCCGTGATGACACCGGGTTGATGATGATGAGTATGAAGATGAGGATGAGGACCACGATGCTCCGCAGCGCGCGTCGCATGAATCCCGTCGGACCCGTATTCTGCGTGGCGCGTTGGCGCGTCGTAAACGCATCGCCGAGAAATTCGCCAACCCTATGGGGCGTAAAACTGACGAAGCGTTGTTCTCCGGCAAACGAATGGACGACGATGAGGACGAGATTGCTTACAGTGCGCGCGGTGTTCCCGCAGACGCTGATGATGTGCTGTTTTCCGGGCACCGTGCGACGGAAGCAGAGCAAGAGTACGATCCGCTGATGAATGGCCGCAGCATCGCCGCACCAGTGGCTGCCGCCGCAGCCACCACTGCAGCGCAGGCCTATGCCGCTCCTGCTGACCCCTATGTTCATGCGCCGCAGCCGGAAGTGGAATGGCCCTATGCCCAGACCCCGCCGGTGACTGCGGATGCCTCAGCAGCCTGCACAGTATGCGCAGGAATCTCATGATGCGCCGTACCAGCCTGTACAGTACGCGTCGCCGGAATGGCAGCAACCCGTCGAGCAAGACACGGGATCCCGGATGCGCCAGTAACGCCGCAACCGCAGGAAGAGGCGCTCTACGCACAATCTCCACAGCACGATCCATTGCCGTGGCAGAACGAACCGCAGGTTTCCCCTGCGCCAGAACCGATATTGGAACCTGAACCGGAGCCGATTGTTGAAGAGGTGAAACAGGCGTCCGCCGCTTTATTACTTTGAAGAGGTGGAAGAGAAACGCGCTCGTGAACAGCTTGCCGCCCTCGGGTATCAGCCGATCCCTGAGCCCGCCAGCGCAATGCCCATACCAAAACCGGCCGAACCGATTATACCGGCTGCGCCAGCAACCGATCCGAACCTGTAGCACCCGTGGCGGCAAGTGCAGCAGGCAACCGGCGGTGTTGCAGCGACCGTTGCCGCCGCTCCGGTGTTCAGCCTTGCTGCCGGTGGCGTGCCGCGTCCGCAGGTGAAAGAGGGGATTGGCCCGCAGCTCCCACGGCCAAACCGCGTACGGGTGCCCACGCGCCGCGAACTGGCGTCCTATGGCATCAAGCTGCCTTCGCAGCGTATGGCTGAAGAGCGCGCGCGAGGAAGAGGTTCGTCATCATGATGACGACGATGCGGATCTGCAGCAACAGAATGAGCTGGCACGCCAGTTTGCCGCGACGCAGCACGATCGCTACGGTGAAGAGTACCATCATGATACACCGCACTATCATGCACAGCCGCAACTGAGTGAGGAAGAGGCGGAAGAAGCCAGAACTCGCCCGTCAGTTTGCCGCTTCTCAGCAGCAGCGTTATTCCGGGGAACAACCTGCGGGTATGCAGGCGTTTATGCCGGAAGACTTTGAATTCTCGCCGATGAAAGCGCTGGTGGATGACGGCCCGAGTGAACCGCTGTTTACGCGGTGCGATGCCGGATCCGGAACCGCCAGTCCAGCATCATCAGCAACCGGTGCAACAACCGCATCATCATCAACAGCCTGCACAGCATCAGTATCAGCACGCTGCGGCACAGCAGGCGCAGCAACCTGCGCCACAGCCGCAGGAGAGTCTGATCCACCCGCTGTTAATGCGTAATGGCGACAGCCGTCCGGTACAAAAACCGACAACGCCTCTACCTTCGCTGGATCTTTTGACCCAGCCGCCGACTGAAGTCGAGCCGGTGGACACCTTTGCGCTTGAGCAGATGGCGCGTCTGGTTGAAGCGCGTCTGGCGGATTTCCGCATTAAAGCGGATGTGGTGAACTACTCGCCGGGTCCGGTTATTACCCGTTTTGAACTGAATCTGGCGCCGGGCGTGAAAGCGGCGCGTATCTCCAATCTCTCCCGTGACTGCGGCGCGTTCACTGTCGACCGTTGCTGTGCGTGTGGTGGAAGTGATCCCCCGGCAGGCCTACGTGGGCACGGAATTACCGAACAAAAACGTCAGACCGTGTACCTGCGTGAAGTGCTGGACTGCGTGAAGTTCCGCGAAAGCCCGTCGCCACTGACCGTGGTGCTGGGGAAAGATATCGCGGGCGATCCGGTGATTGCCGATTTGGCGAAGATGCCGCACTTGCTGGTGGCCGGTACTACCGGTTCCGGTAAGTCAGTGGGCGTCAACGCGATGATCCTCAGCATGCTGTATAAAGCGACGCCGGAAGAGGTGCGCTTTATTATGATCGACCCGAAAATGCTGGAGCTTTCCGTTTACGAAGGCATTCCTCATCTGTTGACCGAAGTGGTTACAGATATGAAAGACGCCGCCAACGCCCTGCGCTGGAGTGTCAACGAGATGGAACGTCGCTATAAGCTGATGTCCGCACTCGGTGTTCGTAACCCGGCGGGTTATAACGAAAAGATTGCCGAAGCTGCGCGAATGGGCCGTCCGATCCCGGATCCGTACTGGAAACTGGCGATAGCATGGATGTGCAACATCCGGTGCTGGAAAAACTGCCGTATATCGTGGTGCTGGTGGACGAATTTGCTGACCTGATGATGACCGTCGGCAAAAAGTGGAAGAACTGATTGCGCGTCTGGCGCAGAAAGCTCGTGCCGCCGGTATTCACACCGGGTACTGGCGACCCAGCGTCCTTCCGTTGACGTTATCACCGGCCTGATTAAAGCGAATATACCAACGCGTATTGCCTTTACCGTGTCGAGCAAAATTGACTCGCGTACCATTCTTGACCGAGGGCGGAGCGGAATCCCTGCTCGGTATGGGCGATATGCTCTATTCCGGGCCGAACTCCACCTCTGCGCCCGTGCGCGTGCACGGTGCGTTTGTTCGCGACCGGGGAAGTGCATGCGGTGGTGCAGGACTGGAAAGCGCGTGGTCGTCCGCAGTATGTCGATGGCATCACCTCAGACAGCGAAAGCGAGGTGGCGCAGGCGGTGGTTTTGACGGTGGTGAAGAGCTGGATCCGTTATTCGACCGGGGGCTGTTAACTTCGTCACCGAAAAACGTAAAGCCTCTATCTCCGGTGTACAGCGTCAGTTCCGCATCGGTTATAACCGTGCAGCGCGCATAATCGAGCAGATGGAAGCGCAGGGGATTGTCAGCGAGCAGGGGCACAACGGTAACCGTGAGGTACTGGCGCCGCCGCCGTTTGATTGATTGCAAAGATGGGTAAATAAGTAGAAATTCAACCTTTTTCTTCTGTCACTCCACCCGCACGGCGCTTAGAGTGACAGAAGTATTCTCTACATCGGGAGTGACGTATTTGAGGAATGACAATGAAAAAATCGCCATGGTGTGTGCATTGATGGGCAGTCTGTTAGTCAGCAATGCATGGGCGGATGCTTCCAGCGATCTGAAAAGCCGTCTCGATAAAGTCAGCAGTTTCCACGCCAGCTTTACCCAGAAAGTGACGGATGGCAGCGGAGCGGCAGTGCAGGAAGGACAAGGAGATCTGTGGGTAAAACGCCCGAATCTGTTTAACTGGCATATGACACAACCGGATGAAAGCGTACTGGTTTCCGACGGCAAAACCCTGTGGTTCTATAACCCGTTTGTTGGAGCAAGCGACAGCGACTGGCTGAAAAGACGCAACCGGCAACACCCCGTTTATGCTGATTGCCCGCAACGGGCCAGCGACTGGCAGCAGTACAACATTGTGCAAAATGGCGACGACTTTGTGCTGACGCCGAAAGGCAGCAACGGCAATCTGAAACAATTTACCATCAACGTTGGCCGTGATGGCACCATCCACCAGTTCAGCGCGATTGAACAGGATGACCAGCGCAGCAGCTATCAATTGAAATCACAACAAAACGGCACCGTTGATGCTTCGAAATTCACCTTTACCCCCGCCGCAGGGCGTAACGGTTGACGATCAACGTAAGTAAGAGGCGCGCATGAGCAACATGTCGCTCGATTTCTCCGATAATGCGTTTCAACCTCTGGCCGCCCGTATGCGGCCAGAAAATTCTAGCGCAGTACATTGGCCAGCAGCACCTTCTGGCGAAAGGCAAACCATTGCCGCGCGCCATTGAAGCCAGGCATCTGCACTCGATGATTCTCTGGGGGCCGCCGGCACCGGGAAAACGACGCTCGCGGAAGTGATTGCCCGCTACGCCAGTGCGGATGTCGAGCGCATCTCTGCGGTCACCTCCGGGGTGAAGGAGATCCGCGAAGCCATCGAGCGCGCGCGCGTCAGAATCGCAATGCTGGCCGGCGCACCATCCTGTTTGTTGACGAAGTCCACCGCTTTAACAAAAGTCAGCAGGATGCCTTTCTGCCGCATATCGAAGACGGCACAATTACGTTTATTGGCGCAACGACTGAAAACCCCTCTTTTGAACTTAACTCCGCACTGCTCTCCCGCGCGCGCGTCTATTTGCTTAAATCGCTGACGACAGAAGATATTGAGCAGGTGCTGGCGCAGGCGATGGACGATAAAGCCCGTGGGTATGGTGGCCGGGGACATTGTGCTGCCCGACGAAACCCGGCGGGCGATTGCTGAGCTGGTCAATGGCGATGCGCGTCGGGCGCTCAACACGCTTGAGATGATGGCCGATATGGCCGAGCTGGACGCCTCCGGTAAACGCGTGCTGGAAACCGGAACTGTTGACGGAGATTGCGGGCGAGCGCAGCGCGCGCTTCGACAATAAAGGCGACCGCTTTTACGATCTGATCTCCGCGCTGCACAAATCGGTGCGCGGCAGTGCGCCGGATGCGGCGCTTTATTGGTATGCACGTATTATCACTGCCGGGGGCGATCCACTGTATGTTGCCCGCCGTTGCACCGGCGATTGCCTCGGAAGATGTGGGGAACGCCGATCCGCGTGCGATGCAGGTGGCAATTTCCGCACCGGGACTGTTTTACCCGTGTGGGTCCGGCAGAAGGCGAGCGTGCCATCGCGCAGGCGATTGTCTACCTTGCCTGCGCGCCGAAGAGCAACGCGGTGTATACCGCATTCAAAGCGGCGCTGGCGGATGCGCGCGAGCGTCCGGATTATGACGTGCCTGTGCACTTACGCAATGCGCCAACCAAACTGATGAAAGAGATGGGCTATGGGCAGGAGTACCGCTATGCCCATGACGAACCCAATGCTTACGCCGCCGGGGAAGAGTATTTCCCGCAGGAATTAGCACAAACGCGTTATTATCATCCCACCAGTAGAGGCACCGGAAGGTAAGATTGGCGAAAAGCTCGCCCGGCTCACCGAACAGGATCATAAAGCCCTATAAAACGCTACCGCTAGTGCGGGCGTTGCGGTAAGGTTACTGCTGTACATCAACGACCGCAGGCTGCGGTCGCTCTCTTTATTTCAATTCGATAAGCACAGGAAAAGCATGCTCGATCCCAATCTGCTGCGTACCGAGCCAGACGCAGTCGCAGAAAAACTGGCACGCCGGGGCTTTAAGCTGGATGTAGATAAATTACGCGCGCTTGAAGAGCGTCGTAAAGTCCTTCAGGTCAAGACAGAAAACCTGCAGGCAGAGCGTAACTCACGATCGAAATCCATTGGCGGGGGCGAAGGCACGCGGGGAAGATATCGAGCCATTACGCACCGGAAGTGAACAAGTTGGGTGAAGAGCTGGACGCTGCTAAAGTGGAACTGGACACCCTGCTGAGCGATATCCGTAATATTGCGCTGACTATCCCGAACATCCCTGATGATTGCGTTCCTGCGGGCCGTGATGAGAACGACAACGTTGAAATCAGCCGTTGGGGCACACCGCGTCAGTTCGATTTTGAGATCCGCGATCATGTTACGCTGGGCGAAATGCACAACGGTCTGGACTTTGCCGCTGCGGTAAAACTGACCGGTGCCCGTTTTGTGGTGATGAAAGGGCAGATTGCCCGCATGCACCGCGCTCTGGCGCAGTTTATGATCGATCTGCACACCGAAGAACATGGCTACGCGGAAAACTACGTGCCGTACATGGTGAACCAGGACACGCTGTACGGTACTGGTCAGTTGCCAAAATTCGCTGGCGATCTGTTCCATACCCGTCCGCTGGAAGAAGAAGCGGACAGCAGCAACTATGCGCTGATCCCAACCGCTGAAGTGCCGCTGACCAACCTCGTGCGCGACGAAATCATCGACGAAGACGATCTGCCGATCAAAATGACCGCACACACGCCGTGCTTCCGTTCTGAAGCCGGTTCTTACGGTCGTGATACCCGTGGGCTGATCCGTATGCACCAGTTCGACAAAGTTGAGATGGTGCAGATTGTCCGCCCGGAAGACTCCATGGCGGCGCTGGAAGAGATGACCGGTCACGCAGAGAAAGTGCTGCAGTTGCTGGGTCTTCCATACCGTAAAATTCTGCTGTGCACCGGTGATATGGGCTTTGGCGCCTGCAAAACCTACGATCTTGAAGTCTGGGTGCCGGCGCAGAACACCTACCGTGAAATCTCTTCCTGCTCCAACGTGTGGGACTTCCGGGCTCGCCGCATGCAGGCGCGCTGCCGCAGCAAGTCGGACAAGAAAACCCGTCTGGTGCACACGCTGAACGGTTCCGGTCTGGCTGTTGGCCGTACGCTGGTTGCGGTGCTGGAAAACTACCAGCAGGCTGATGGACGTATCGAAGTTCCGGAAGTGTTGCGTCCTTACATGAAAGGCCTTGAGTTTATCGGCTAATCGCTGTTACCGATGTTCCTGAAAAGCGCCTGCGGGCGCTTTTTACTGCCTTTTCAGCGACTTCCAGCTGAAAAATCACCATGAATTTTTTCGACTGACAATTCCGCCTTATTCCTCGGAATAGTCTTTCATAATCAACCGACTGAAACGGTTTTTATCATGTAATCACGACACTGGATAAGTTTTATCAATCGTCGTGGTGCAAAACGTGTCTGCCCCCGAAAAACAGCGGATTGACAATGTTTTTGCCAGTGGCATGATGCGCACGACTTCTGAACTTCCTCACGGTTTTTATCCATGTCCACCTATACCCGGCCAGTGCTGTTATTGCTCTGTGGCCTGATGCTGTTGACGCTGGCGATTGCAACGCTGAATACGCTTGTGCCGCTTTGGCTCGCCCATGAAGATCTGCCTACCGGCAGGTGGGGATGGTGGGCTCCTCATACTTCACCGGTAACCTGTTGGGTACGCTGCTGACGGGGCGTTTGATCCGCCGTCTGGGGGTTTAACCGCAGCTATTACATTGCGTCGCTGATCTTTTGCCGCCGGGTGTATCGGGCTGGGGCTGATGGTGGGCTTCTGGAGCTGGATGGCACCGGCGTTTTATCGCCGGTGTGGGCTGCGCGATGATTTGGGTGGTGGTTGAAAGTGGGCTGATGTGCAGCGGCACGTCACGCAACCGCGGTCGACTGCTGGCGGCATATATGATGGTTTATTACGTGGGTACAGTGCTGGGTCAGGTGATGGTCAGCAAATTGCCGACGGAACTGATGAGTGTACTGCCTGGACCACCGGGCTGGTGCTGGCAGCGATTTTGCCTCTGTTGTTCACCCGTATTGTGAATCAACACAGTGAAGAGCAAGGCGCCACGTCGGTATGGCCGATGTTGCGTCTGCGGCAGGCGCGGCTGGGCGTAAATGGCTGCATTATCTCCGGGATTATCCTTGGCTCGCTGTACGGCCTGATGCCGCTCTATCTTTCGCACCGAGGGGGATTAGCGATTCAGGATCGGCTTCTGGATGGCATTGCTGGTCAGCGCCGGTATTGTAGGGCAGTGGCTCTATTGGCCGCCCCCGGCGGATCGTTTTGGCCGTTTGCTGGTGCTGCGCGTGCAGGTGTTTGTGGTGATCGTTGGCTGTTTCGCCATGTTAAGCAATGCGGCAATGGCTCCCGCGCTGTTTGTGCTCGGCACGGCGGGTTTTACGCTTTATCCGGTGGCAATGGCACTGGGCCTGCGAAAAAGTCGAACACCACCAACTGGTCGCAATGAATCAGGCGTTGCTGCTGAGCTATACCATTGGCAGCCTGCTTGGCCCGACGCTGACCGCGATGCTGATGCAGAGTTATTCAGACAGCCTGTTGTTCATCATGATCGCGGGTGTGTCGTTTATCTATCTGGTAATGCTGATGCGCAAAGCAGGCCATCATCCGACGCCGGTGGCGCATGCCTGATTGGCAGCGATAAAAAAGCCGCGACACAACGTTGCGGCTTTTTTGGCGTTAATCGCGATCAGTACATCACTTTGTGGCCGTACTGCTCTAGTATGCCTTTGACGCGTTCCATGGTCTCTTTCTTCGGCGGCTTCACACCGTCCAGCTTGTACTCTTCACCCATCGCCACCCATTTATGTTTACCCAGTTCGTGATAGGGCAGCAGCTCGATTTTCTCAACATTGCCCATATCGCGGGTAAACTCGCCCGTGCGGTGGGCGGAGTCATCATCATCAGACCAGCCCGGCACCACGACGTAACGGATCCACACGTTGATATTTTTCTTCGACAGATACTGTGCGAACTCGAGAGTACGATGGTTAGAGACGCCAACCGAGGGTTCTGGTGGATCTCATCGTTCATTTGCTTCAGATCGAGCATCACCGGGTCGGTCACTTCCAGCAGTTCGTCAATCACCGGATCGTAACGGCGAACAAAACCATTGGTGTCCGGTGCAAGTATGAATGCCTTCTTTCTTGCAGGCGCGGAACCAGTCACGGACAAATTCCGCCTGCAAGATGGCTTCGCCGCCGGATGCGGTTACGCCGCCTCCGGACGCATTCATAAAGTGACGGTAGGTAACAACATCGCTCATCAGATCTTCAACGGTGATTTCTTTCCCACCGTGCGTATCCCAGTGTATCGCGATTATGGCAGTAGAGGCAGCGCATCAGGCAACCCTCGGAAGAAGGTAATAAAGCGGATGCCCGGGCCGTCGACCGTGCCGCAGGATTCAAAGGAGTGAATGCGACCAATAACTGACATTGCGGTGTTTCTCCAGATATGGCCCATCCGGGGCCTGTGTCTGCGCAGTTTGATTCCTTCTGCGCTAAGTCTGTTTTGGCAGGCATCCAGTGAGCAGAGATGGCTGGCAAAGCATACTTCAGGTAAAAGGCCCCACTTGCGTGGGAGCCTTCAGTATACGCTTTTACTTCGCGATTTCAGTCAATACCATTACATGGTCTGAGTGAAAGTACGGGTAATAACGTCCTGCTGCTGTTCTTTCGTCAGGGGAGTTAAAACGCACTGCGTAACCAGACACACGGATGGTCAACTGCGGATATTTTTCCGGGTTTTCCATCGCGTCGAGCAGCATTTCGCGGTTCATCACGTTCACGTTCAGGTGCTGACCACCTTCGATGGACGCTTCATGGTGGAAATAACCATCCATCAGGCCAGCCAGTTGGTTTTACGCACTTCGTCGTCTTTACCCAGCGCATTCGGCACGATAGAGAAGGTGTAAGAGATACCATCTTTAGCGTAAGCGAACGGCAGTTTAGCAACGGAGGTCAGAGAGGCGACAGCACCTTTCTGGTCACGACCGTGCATCGGGTTAGCACCCGGTCCGAACGGCGCGCCAGCACGACGACCGTCAGGGGTGTTACCGGTTTTCTTACCATACACTACGTTAGAGGTGATGGTCAGAACAGACTGAGTCGGGATAGCATTGCGGTAGGTGGTCAGTTTCTGAATTTTCTTCATGAAACGTTCAACCAGTCAACAGCCATGTCATCAACGCGAGCGTCGTTGTTACCAAACTGCGGGTATTCGCCTTCGATTTCGAAGTCGATAGCCAGACCGTCTTCGTCACGAATCGGTTTAACTTTCGCGTATTTGATAGCAGACAGGGAGTCAGCTGCTACAGACAGACCAGCGATACCACAAGCCATGGTACGGATAACGTCGCGATCGTGCAGCGCCATCAGAGAAGCTTCGTAGCTGTATTTGTCATGCATGTAGTGAATAACGTTCAGTGCAGTGACATACTGTTTAGCCAGCCAGTCCATGAAGTGATCCATACGATCCATAACTTCATCAAACTTCAGCACGTCGCCTTTGATTGGTTCAGTTTTCGGACCAACCTGCATTTTCAGTTTTTCATCAACACCGCCGTTGATTGCATACAGCATGGTTTTCGCCAGTTAGCACGAGCACCAAAGAACTGCATTTGTTTACCCACAACCATCGGGCTCACGCAGCAAGCAATTGCGTAGTCATCGTTGTTGAAGTCCGGACGCATCAGATCGTCGTTCTCGTATTGCAGAGAAGAGGTGTCGATGGAGACTTTAGCAGCGAATTTTTTGAAGTTCAGCGGCAGTTTTTCAGACCACAGAACAGTGATGTTCGGCTCCGGAGACGGCCCCATGGTGTACAGGGTGTTCAGGAAACGGAAGCTGTTTTTGGAAACCAGAGTACGGCCGTCAACGCCCATACCGCCGATAGATTCAGTTGCCCAAATCGGGTCGCCAGAGAACAGTTCATCATACTCCAGGGGGTACGCAGGAAGCGAACCATACGCAGTTTCATAACCGGGTGGTCAATCATTTCCTGCGCGTCTTGTTCAGTGATTTTGCCTGCTTTCAGGTCACGTTCGATGTACACGTCCGGTGAAGGTGGATACGCGACCGAAGGACATTGCAGCGCCGTTCTGAGACTTAACAGCGGCCGGTGTAGCCGAAGTAGGTCCACTGGATAGCTTCCTGAGCGTTGGTTGCCGGAGCAGAGATATCGCAGCCGTATTTAGCGGCCATCTCTTTGATCTGACCCAGTGCGCGATGCTGTTCAGCGATCTCTTCGCGCAGACGGATAGTCGCTTCCGTGGGTTAACGCCATTTTCCATGTCAGACTGCAGGGACAGGAACTGAGCGTATTTGTCTTTCATCAGGAAGTCGATACCGTACAGCGCAACGCGACGGTAGTCACCGATGATACGACCACGGCCATAGGCATCCGGCAGACCAGTCAGAACACCAGATTTACGGCAGTTCAGGATGTCTTTGGTGTAAACATCAAATACGCCCCGGGTTATGGGTTTTGCGGTATTCGGTGAAGATTTTTTCAGAGCAGGGTCCAGCTCGCGGTTGTACGCTTTGCAAGAACCTTCAACCATTTTGATCCCGCCAAACGGGATGATGGCGCGTTTCAGCGGAGCTTCAGTTTGCAGACCAACGATTTTCTCCAGCGCTTTGTTGATGTAGCCAGCGTCGTGAGAAGTGATGGTAGAGGCAACGGAGGTGTCGAAATCAACTGGCGCATGGGTGCGGTTTTCCAGTTTAACGCCTTCCATTACTTTGTCCCACAGCTTGGTGGTCGCATCAGTTGCGCCAGCCGAAGGACTCGTCGCCTTCGTACGGGGTGTAGTTTTTCTGGATAAAGTCGCGTACGTTTACTGCATTCTGCCAATCGCCTTTCGCAAAACCTTCCCGTGCTGTGGCTAATTTTTCATTAAGCTCGGACATGTAACACCTACCTTCTTAAGTGGATTTTTTTATTTACTGCCTGAAACAACCATTAATGATGATCGTTGCCACGCAGGTAAATGACCCAGTATGTCAACCCGACTAATAACCCTCCACCTATGATATTCCCGATTGTTACAGGGATCAGGTTATCGGTGATGAAATTCGCAATAGTCAGATGAGAAAAACTTTCCGGGCTGGAACCAACTGCGGTCCAGAACTCCGGGCTCGCAAAGTTGCGGATTACGATACCCATCGGGATCATAAACATGTTTGCAATGCTGTGCTCAAAACCGCTGGCGACAAACATCGCAACCGGCAGCACCATAATCATCGCTTTATCCATCAGGCTGCGGCCGGAATAACTCATCCACACGGCCAGACAGACCATCAGGTTCGCCAGAATACCCAGCGCAACCGCTTCAACAAATGTATGGTGCAGCTTGTGGTCGGCAGTTTGCAGGACGTTCAGGCCCCAACCGCCATTGGCGACCATATACTCGCCAGACAACCACATTAACAGCACAAACAGCAGTGCCCCCACCAGGGTTACCGACATAGACGTTCACCCAGTTACGGGCCAGTTGCCCCCGAGGTGATGCGCCCACTGGCTTTTGCCACCACAATCAGTACGGTGGATGTAAAAAGATCGGCACCGCAGATGATGCAAAGGATCAACCCCAGTGAGAAGCAGATACCACCAATCAGTTTAGCAATACCGAACGGCATCGTCGCTGTACCGGTGGTAGCAGTGATATAGAAAACAAAAGCAATGGAGATAAACACACCTGCGGTGATCGCCGGTGTAGAAAGTCTTAAGCGGATGTTTAGTCGCTTTATAGACACCAGCTTCTTCGGCAACTTTCGCCATCTCTGCTGGAAGAATAAGATCAAAAGGGTTGTCAGCTTTCACACTAACTCTCTCTTTATTAAGTCGGCGACGAGATACTAACAAAGCATTATAGAAGAGAATTTGATATGGATCATATCTCGCCCTCGGCTTATAGGACCGCAAAGCGCGTGGTTTTTCTACGAATGCGGAGTAACTTGTTGATTATCAAAATAAAAAATAAAGTTTAAAAGTTGCAAAAGAGTTGAATTTTTTATGACGCCTCCCAAAAAACAGTTAATTAAAATGGAGTAATTGCCATAAGAAGTAACAATATTAGATTGGGGGGATATTAATATTTACCCATATTTAACCTAAATATTACATCTGGCCGTCATTGCCAAAATAATAAAACGGGGCAATGAAATTGCCCCGTAATATAGCGTAGACCCGTCATTAAGCTTCACAGATTGTCGCACTACTTGTCGTTATTTCGACCAGAACGCCGTTTTCGCGCGTTGTAATTTTTCGTAAGCCGCTAACAAAGCCTCTGGTGCGCCGGGAAAGCCTTCAGCGTACCGTCAGCAGGTTGCAGGTCATAAAACGGCGCTTCACCGCTCAGCGCCGCACTGGCGGCTTCGACAGCCTGCGCACCGTACATGCGCACAAACGCGTTCAGGTATTGCAGCGGTTGGCGCTCCTCTTCCTGAGCCAGCAATAACAAGGTTTGCAGGCAACGGTAATAGTTTGCCCGTTCAGCGCTGAAGATGGAGGCGTTAAATTCCATCGTCCATTCGGTCCGGTGCCAGCGCCTGATCCAGTCGCCGCCAGCCAGCGCCAGCATTGCTTTCAGCTCGCCAACACGCAGGGTGTACCAGCCATTATCTTTCCCGGTAGCCAGACCCAGTAGTTCGCGCACACGGGTAAAGTCGTCATGGCCTTCATCATCCAGTTGCGCGATAAGATTGAGGTAATCCTCTTTATCCCACTCACTGCCGTGCAGGGGAGAGAATCGTTCTCGCGCA
This sequence comes from Enterobacter sp. EA-1, assembly GCA_002886105.1. Lineage (GTDB taxonomy): Bacteria > Pseudomonadota > Gammaproteobacteria > Enterobacterales > Enterobacteriaceae. The sequence continues at coordinate 3,311,657 of CP025776.1, read as the reverse complement.
GATGGCTGCCCATGGTGTTGTTGGCCAGCCACAGATCTTCCGCCGGGTAGATATCCGACATGCCCGGCACCAGAATACGGCAGGCGTAAACCCCCAGATGCTCGTAGTCAGCGATGTACACTTCTTTATCTTCCGCCTTGAAGATGGCCATCAGGGTGGCGAACTCCTCTTCAGTTGTGCCAGCGAAGCTCCAGTCAACGAACGGATAATCCGCATCCTGTTTAAACAGATCCCATGAAATAAGACCGCTGGAGTCGATAAAGTGGGTTTCCGAGGGTTGGCGTGCTCAGCCACTTCTTCATCATCAAAAGTTGGTGGGGTGAACACATCAAGATCTTTCAGGCCACGGCCTTGCAGAAGCTCGGTAACGGTACGTTCCAGCGCGACGCCGAAATCAGGATGTGCGCCAAAAGAGGCAAAGCAGGTGCCGTTGGCCGGGTTAAACAGCACTACACAGATTACCGGGTATTTACCGCCAAGCGAGCCGTCATAAGCGAAAATTGGGAAGCCTTCCGCTTCCAGTTTTGCAATGGCTTCAACAACGCCCGGGTAGCGTGCCAGCACCTCTTGCGGGATCTCCGGCAGGCTAATGCTCTCGGCAATAATGCGGTTTTTAATATGACGCTCAAACACTTCCGACAGCCCCTGAACACGGGCTTCATTACGCGTGTTGCCGGCTGACATACCGTTAGACACATACAGGTTGCCAACGATATTCATGGGAATATAGACCGTCTGCTCATCGGACTGGCGGGTAAACGGCAGGGCGCAGATACCGCGCTCGTCGTTACCGGATTGCAAATCAACCAGCATACCTGCGGTCAGTGCATTTTCCGGATCGTAGTAGGCGCGCAGGCGCGCATCGAGAATACCTTCCGGTAGGTTGTCATCTTCCGGCAGCGGGAACCATTTTCATTAGGATAATGAACGAACGGACCCTGCGCGATGGTGTCGCCGAGCCAAAAGTCAGCAAAGAAGTAGTTTGTGGACAGACGTTCGAAATACTCACCCAATGCAGAGGCCAGCGCCGCTTTTTTGGTGGCGCCTTTGCCGTTGGTGAAGCACAGCGCACACTCTTTATCGCGAATATGCACAGACCAGACGTTGGGTACCGGGTTCAGCCGGAGGCCTCTTCGATGTTAAAACCGAGATCGGTGAGCTTTTGCTGAAAGCGAGCGATGGAATCTTCCAGCGCGGCATCTTTGCCGGGAATAAATGTTTGAGTCATGACGGTCACTTTTTTCGTACGTAAAGCGCGCAATGATACGGGTTTTACGTGACTGACGCTATCTTCCCCATTAGTCCGACGAAAATAAAACTTCTGACTATGCTTATGGAAAGTAACTGACTGTTCAGGCATGAAAAATGAAAGCGTTCGACCTGCACCGGATGGCGCTCGACAAGGTACCCCCTTGATTTTCTGTAAAGTCGCGTTGCGTAGCCTCTATACCTTTGTTTTAGTCTTCTTATTTCTCAAAATCACCGGCCGGCGCGGGGGTACGGCAGATGTCGTTATTTGAAGTCCTCATCATTCTGACGCTGGGATCGGCTGCGGGCGATGTGGCCTTCTACGACGATGTGCCCATGCTGCCCGTACTCGTGGTGTTTATTACGCTGGGCATGCTCTACCGCCCTCCGGTGATGTGGTTGATGTCGCACAGTGAAAAACTGGAAGATTTGCTGGAAGGCAAACCGGTAGTGATCGTCAAAGACGGCGAGCTGGCATGGGAGAAATTACACGAGGAGAACCTGACCGAATTTGAATTCTTTATGGAATTACGTACCAACGGTGTTGACCAGTTAGGGCAGGTCCGCCCGGCAATTATGGAAACGAATGGGCAACTTAGCGTGTACTACTTTACCGATGAAGAGGTTAAACCCGGCCTGTGTATTCTGCCGGAAGGCTGTAGCGAACGCTTTAAAAAGGCCCCTGAAGAGGGAGACTATGTTTGCGTGCGCTGCAGCAAAATTGTCCCGCTTCGGGCGGGTGAAGAGAAAATCTGCCCGCGCTGTGCAAATCCGGAATGGTCGAAGGCCAGTCGGGCAATTCGCGTCACATAACAGGGTTTTTATCGGGTCTCCGTAAGCAATGCAAAACAATCTGCTATGTGATTTGGCGCACAACTTCCCCCGCGCCTATTACCCGTTGCGGCGCGTGGCGCTGAATGATAAAACCGATGTCACAGGAATAACTTATTGCTTTATAGCGTGGTGAGGGGAAATGACTCAGGTCTTCAATTTTAGTTCTGGCCCGGCAGTGTTACCGGCGGATGTGCTCAAACAGGCGCAACAGGAACTGTGCGACTGGCAAGGGCTTGGTACATCGGTGATGGAAATTAGCCACCGTGGTAAAGAGTTTATCCATGTGGCGGAAGAAGCAGAAAAGGATTTTCGCGACCTGCTGAACATCCCCCTCCAACTATAAGGTTCTGTTCTGTCACGGCGGTGGCCGCGGTCAGTTTGCCGGGGTTCCCCTGAACTTGCTGGGTGAGAAAACCACTGCGGATTATGTGGATGCTGGCTACTGGGCGGCAAGCGCAGTAAAAGAAGCGAAAAAATACTGCGTACCGAACGTGATCGACGCCAAAATCACTGTTGATGGTTTGCGTGCGGTAAAACCGATGCGCGACTGGCAACTGAGCGATAACGCTGCTTACCTGCATTACTGCCCGAACGAAACAATTGACGGTATCGCCATTGACGAAACGCCGGATTTTGGCGACGTCGTTGTCGCTGCGGATTTCTCCTCAACGATTCTGTCGCGCCAGATTGATGTTAGCCGTTTCGGCGTGATCTACGCCGGCGCGCAGAAAAACATCGGCCCGGCGGGGTTGACGTTGGTAATTGTACGTGAAGATCTGCTGGGTAAAGCGCATGCATCATGTCCGTCCATTCTTGATTACACCGTGCTGAACGAAAACGACTCCATGTTCAACACGCCGCCGACTTTTTGCCCGTATCTCTCTGGTCTGGTGTTTAAGTGGCTGAAAAAACAGGGCGGCGTAGCTGCAATGGATAAAATCAATCAGCAAAAGCCGACCTGCTTTATGGCGTGATTGATAACAGCGACTTCTACCGTAACGATGTCGCAAAAGCGAACCGTTCCCGCATGAATGTGCCTTTCCAACTGGCAGACAGTGCGCTGGATAAAGTCTTCCTTGAAGAGTCATTCGCCGCGGGTTTGCACGCGCTGAAAGGCCACCGTGTTGTAGGGGGCATGCGCGCGTCTATTTATAACGCGATGCCTCTGGCGGGTGTTCAGGCGCTGACTGATTTTATGGTCGATTTCGAACGTCGCCACGGTTAATCATCGACCTGTTTTAACGTACCCCCGTAGTTGGACTGCGGGGGTTTTATTCTGTTTGTTGAGGAGTGAAGTTTCATGGAATCCCTGACGTTACAACCCATCGCGCGGGTGGATGGCACCATCAATCTGCACTGGTTCAAAGAGTGTCTCAAACCGCGCTTTGTTGCTTGCTGCATTCGCCCATGGCACGACCGTTCTGACTAACCTGCTGGACAGTGACGATGTGCGCCATATGCTGAATGCCCTCAGCGCGCTGGGAGTTCATTACACTTTATCCGCCGATCGCACCCGTTGCGAAGTGACCGGTGTCGGCGGTCCGCTGCATTCTGCGGAAAAGCTGGAGTTGTTCCTTGGCAACGCCGGAACTGCCATGCGCCCGCTGGCGGCAGCGCTGTGTCTTGGGAACAATGAGTTAGTGCTGACCGGCGAACCGCGCATGAAAGAGCGTCCAATCGGCCATTTGGTCGATGCCTTGCGTCAGGGCGGCGCGCAGATCGATTATCTTGAGCAGGAAAATTATCCTCCGCTGCGCCTGCGCGGCGGTTTTACTATGATGTGAGTGTTGACGGCAGCGTTTCCAGCCAGTTCTTAACCGCGCTACTGATGACTGCGCCGCTGGCTCCACAAGATACGATCATCACCATCAAAGGCGATTTGGTTTCCAAACCCTATATCGACATCACATTGCATCTGATGAAGACCTTCGGTGTTGACGTTGAAAACCAGCAGTACCAGCGTTTTGTGGTGCGTGGTGGGCAGCGCTATCAGTCACCGGGTCACTACACCGGTGGAAGGGGATGCCTCATCTGCCTCTTATTTCCTCGCCGCGGCGGCAATAAAAGGCGGCACGGTTAAAGTAACCGGCATTGGCCGTAACAGCGTGCAGGGTGATATCCGCTTTGCCGATGTGCTGGAAAAATGGGCGCGACGATTGTCTGGGGTGATGATTACATTGCCTGTACGCATGGTGAGCTGAACGCTATTGACATGGATATGAACCATATTCCGGATGCGGCAATGACCATTGCCACTACGGCGCTGTTTGCTAACGGGACGACGACGCTGCGCAATATCTATAACTGGCGTGTGAAAGAGACGGACCGTTTGTTTGCGATGGCAACAGAGCTGCGTAAAGTTGGCGCGGAAGTTGAAGAGGGCGAAGACTATATTCGCGTGACGCCGCCAGCAAAACTGCAGTTTGCGGAAATCGGCACCTACAATGATCACCGTATGGCGATGTGCTTCTCGCTGGTGGCGCTGTCGGATACGCCGGTCACGATCCTTGATCCGAAATGCACAGCCAAAACGTTCCCGGACTACTTCGAACAGTTAGCCCGCATTAGTACCCCCTGCCTGATAACATTTATCAGCCCTGCGCAGGTATCGCAGGGCTGATTTACCCGCTATTGTTGAGGGTGTCGACAACCTTCTGCGCCATGTTACTATCTGCCCGGGAATATTCCCGATGATTCAATTAGATAAACATGGACTGTCTATGAAAAAACAATGATTTTCAGCTGCCTGATGGCGGCAACTCTGGTCTCTGGTTGTAAAAACATGGGTGGCATCAACGCAGAAGCGTTAACCAAATCCGGTATGTCAGCATACAAAGCGGCAACGCTCAGCGATGCCGACGTGAAGGCGCTCTCAGAGAAGTCTTGCGCGGAGATGGATAAACAGAACACCCTTGCCCCGGCATCCAGTACCTGCGAAGCGTCTCGACAAAATCGCAAAAGCGCTGGGTAACAATATCGATGGCACGCCAGTAACCTATAAAGTTTATATGACGAAAGAGGTTAACGCGTGGGCAATGGCGAACGGTTGCATTCGCGTGTACAGCGGTCTCATGGATATGATGACGGATAATGAAGTCGAAGCTGTACTGGGGCATGAAATGGGGCACGTTCGGGGCATAGCCGCAAAGCAATGCAGACGGCGTATGCGACACTGGCTGCCCGTGATGCCATCTCCGCCAGCAGTGCGGCAGGTGCACAACTCTCCCAGTCCCAGCTCGGCGACTGGCTGAGAATATGGTCAATTCCGCATTCTCCCGCACTCAGGAATCCGCCGCGGACGATTTCTCTTACGATTTGCTGGAAAAAACGTAACATCAGCCGTCAGGGATTAGTCACCAGTTTTGAGAAACTGGCTGGATGCGGGTTCGGAGAAATCGATGTTTGATTCCCATCCGCCGTCAACTGAGCGCGCGCAGCATATCCGCGAGCGCATTGCTGCAGATAAAAAGTAACGTCATTTCTGTCTGTGCCGGGCTGATGCAAATCAGCCCGCTTCCCGCACATTTCTTCTACACTCAGCTCCATATATTCCGTTATTCGCACGCGGGAGTAACGATCGCGCATTGCCGCGTATAATGCGCGGCGTTTATGTAACGGTATGCCCTGATTAAGGAGATAAAGATGACGGCAATTGCCCCGGTAATTACCATTGATGGGCCGAGCGGTGCGGGAAAAGGCACCCCTTGCAAGGCAATGGCGGAAGCGTTGCAGTGGCATCTGTTGGACTCCGGCGCCATTTATCGTGTGCTGGCGTTGGCCGCGCTACATCACCATGTTGATGTGACCTCTGAAGAGGTGCTGGTTCCTCTGGCGGCACATCTTGATGTGCGTTTTGTCTCGACCAACGGCAATCTGGAAGTGATTCTGGAAGGCGAAGATGTGAGCGGTGAAATTCGCACTCAGGACGTGGCGAATGCGGCATCGCAAGTGGCGGCTTTCCCGCGCGTGCGTGAGGCGTTATTACGTCGCCAGCGCGCGTTTCGCGAAGCGCCGGGCCTGATCGCGGACGGGCGTGATATGGGCACCGTTGTTTTCCCCGATGCGCCAGTGAAAATTTTCCTTGACGCCTCCTCTGAAGAACGTGCGCACCGCCGTATGCTGCAGTTGCAGGAGAAGGGCTTTAGTGTTAACTTTGAACGCCTTTTGGCCGAGATCAAAGAACGTGACGATCGCGATCGTAATCGCCCTGTTGCGCCGTTAGTGCCTGCTGCCGATGCTTTAGTACTGGATTCAACCCGTTTAAGTATTGAGCAAGTGATTGAGAAAGCGCTACAATATGCTCGCCAAAATTGGCCCTCGCATAATTGCGACCGAATTTGCAGTACCCCCGTTGCAATGGAATGACAGCGGGTATGTTAAACAACCCCATCCGGCACGGAGCCGGGGTGGACGTTAAATATGAAACCTGAAGATTAAACATGACTGAATCTTTTGCTCAACTGTTTGAAGAATCCTTAAAAGAAATCAGAAACCCGCCCGGGTTCCATTGTTCGCGGTGTTGTTGTTGCTATCGACAAAGACGTAGTACTGGTTGACGCCGGTCTGAAATCTGAGTCCGCCATTCCGGCTGAGCAGTTCAAAAACGCCCAGGCGAGCTGGAAATCCAGTTGGTGACGAAGTTGACGTTGCTCTGGATGCAGTAGAAGACGGCTTCGGTGAAACCCTGCTGTCCCGTGAAAAGCTAAACGTCACGAAGCTTGGATCACGCTGGAAAAAGCTTACGAAGACGCTGAAACTGTTACCGGTGTTATCAACGGCAAAGTTAAAGGTGGCTTCACTGTTGAGCTGAACGGTATTCGTGCGTTCCTGCCGGGGGTTCTCTGGTAGACGTTCGTCCGGTCCGTGACACTCTGCACCGGAAGGCAAAGAGCTTGAATTCAAAGTAATCAAGCTTGACCAGAAGCGTAACAACGTTGTTGTTTCCCGTCGTGCGGTTATCGAATCCGAGAACAGCGCAGAACGCGATCAGCTGCTGGAAAACCTGCAGGAAGGCATGGAAGTTAAAGGTATCGTTAAGAACCTCACTGACTACGGTGCATTCGTTGATCTGGGCGGCGTAGACGGCCTGCTGCACATCACTGACATGGCATGGAAACGCGTTAAGCATCCGAGCGAAATCGTAAACGTTGGCGACGAAATCACTGTTAAAGTGCTGAAATTCGACCGCGAACGTACTCGTGTATCTCTGGGCCTGGGAAACAGCTGGGCGAAGATCCGTGGGTAGCTATCGCTAAACGTTACCCGGAAGGCACCAAGCTGACTGGTCGCGTTACCAACCTGACCGACTACGGCTGCTTCGTTGAAATCGAAGAAGGCGTTGAAGGCCCTGGTTCACGTTTCCGAAATGGATTGGACCAGCAAAAACATCCACCCGTCCAAAGTTGTTAACGTTGGCGACGTAGTGGAAGTGATGGTTCTGGATATCGACGAAGAACGTCGTCGTATCTCCCTGGGCCTGAAACAGTGCAAATCCAACCCGTGGCAGCAGTTCGCTGAAACCCACAACAAGGGCGACCGCGTTGAAGGTAAAATCAAGTCTATCACTGACTTCGGTATCTTCATCGGCACCGGACGGCGGTATCGACGGTCTGACATCTCCGGAACGTTGCAGGCGAAGAAGCAGTTCGTGAATACAAAAGGCGACGAAATCGCAGCCGTTGTTCTGCAGGTTGACGCAGAGCGTGAGCGTATCTCTCTGGGCGTTAAACAGCTCGCAGAAGATCCGTTCAACAACTACGTTGCACTGAACAAGAAAGGCGCAATCGTAAACGGTAAAGTCACTGCAGTTGATGCTAAAGGCGCAACCGTAGAACTGGCTGACGGCGTTGAAGGTTACCTGCGCGCTTCTGAAGCTTCCCGTGACCGCGTTGAAGACGCAACTCTGGTTCTGAATGTTGGCGACGATGTTGAAGCTAAATTCACCGGCGTTGACCGTAAGAACCGCGTAGTTAGCCTGTCTGTTCGTGCGAAAGACGAAGCTGACGAGAAAGATGCAATCGCTTCTGTTAACAACAAACAGGAAGAAGGCAACTTCTCTAACGCTATGGCTGAAGCTTTCAAAGCAGCGAAAGGCGAGTAAGTTACTCCCAACTTTGCGGACTGTAGTGACGAAGTTAACGCACTGCAGTTCGCAGGATGACGAGTCACTTGACAGATTGCAGGATTCGTCCTGTAATCAATGACAAAGGGCGGCTACGGCCGCCCTTGTTAAAGCTATTAAGCGAATTTTTGCCTTGAAGGAAACCGGAGGAATCATGACCAAGTCAGAATTGATCGAAAGACTTGCAAGCCAGCAATCGCATATCCCGGCAAAAGCCGTGGAAGATGCCGTAAAAGAGATGCTGGAGCATATGGCCTCTACTCTTGCCCGGTGTGAGCGCATTGAGATCCGCGGTTTCGGCAGTTTTTCTCTGCACTATCGTGCACCTCGCACCGGGCGTAACCCGAAAACAGGCGACAAAGTGGATCTGGAAGGAAAATATGTTCCCCACTTTAAACCGGGTAAAGAATTACGCGACCGCGCCAATATTTATGAATAAGGTTTAGCGAAACGCTAAAACTTAAACAGCAAAAAAGCACCTTCGGGGTGCTTTTTTTGTTTTGTGCCAGTCTGAATTTTTCGGGACTTTGCTCGTAATGCTAATTGCGTAAGATGTAACGCGGTAAAACTTACCTGCCTGCGCCGCAAAGGGTTATCACTCTCCAGACACAGCAACTGCAACGCCGCATACTTCCTGTGCAACAAGGAGGTGTGCATGATCTTACCTGCGCTCAGCGCCTGTATTATGGCCGGCATTTTGCCACTGTTGTGCCCGCTTTACCGGATATCCGTCTTGTCTGGTGCGTACTGGCTTTTGGCTGTCTGCTTGCGTACAGCCAAAAACCGGTGCTGCGTTACTGCGGGTTTACGCTTCTGTTCTTTGTATGGGGGATCCTCGCAGCACAGCAAACCCTCTGGCCGACCCGACCGGCAGGTGGTAACCGCCATGTTGAGGTGATGCTTACCGAAACCGACAATATGACCCGCCACCGGGGAAAATTCTCACTGGACGGCATACGCCTTTATCCGGCTCCCCGGCATTACCTTTTACGGGGAGTATCTTCCCCAGCAGGCCTGCAGCGGGCAACGTTGGGCGATGACGATTCGCGCTCGCCCGATACATGGGCAGCTCAATGATGGCGGTTTTGACTCCCAACGTTATGCTCTGGCATCCCATCAATCTTTAAGCGGGCGGATTATTCATGCCAGAATACTGGATGCACGTTGCAGCTGGCGTGCCGGGTATCTGCAGTCGCTGAGGAAGCAGTTGACGGCATACCCTCGGCAGCAGGTCATACTGGCCTTGGGAATGGGCGAGCGCTCAGCGCTGAACAGTGACGTGAAAAACGTGATGCGACAAACCGGCACGGCGCATCTGATGGCGATCTCCGGGTTGCATATCGCTCTTGCGTCTATGCTGGTGTGGCTTATCGTTCGCGGTGTGCAGTTTTTCCTTCCCGCCCGGTGGATTGGTTGGCGGTTGCCGTTGCTCTTAAGCGTGGGCGGCGCGATTGTCTATGCATGGCTAACGGGGTTGCAGCCTCCGGCTCTACGCACGGTGGTGGCGCTCAGTGCACCGGGCTATGTTAAGGCTTTCCGGTCGTCTGTGGTCGCCCGGCAGGTATGGCTATGCTGTGTGGCAGCCATTTGTTTTACCGATCCTTGCCATTCTCTGACAGCCTTTGGCTGTCTGCTTTTGCAGGCTGCGCTGCTGTTTTGGTATCAGTGGCTCCCGATTCGCGGGCACACCCGCGCTGGTGGGTGGGGGCTGCATTAACCTCGTCTATTTGCAGGTGGGTATGACACTGCTGCTTCCTGCCGATCCAGTTGTCGATATTTCACGGCATCAGCCTTAGCTCTCTGGTCGCGAACCCGGCGGCTATCCCGCTGGTCACTTTCGTTGCCGTACCCTGCATTCTGTTAGGTATGCTGCTGCATCTGACCGGGCCTTCAATAATGGAGACCGTTTGTTGGTCTGTCGCGGATAACACGCTGGAAATACTCTTCAGCTTTTTACGTTGGCTCCTCAAGGCTGGTTAAACGTTGATATGCGCTGGCAGTGGCTGGCATGGGTGCCCCTGGTGTGCATTGATGGCGGCGTTTTAACCTGTGGCGCACAACGCCCGCTGTTTGCCCCGGCATGTCTGGTGATGTTGGCTTTTCCATTCTGGCGAAGTGAGCGGGGTGGGGGATGGTCGGTACACATGCTGGATGTCGGGCACGGGCTGGCCATGGTCATTGAGCGTGATGGCAAAGCGATCCTTTATGATACAGGTGCGGCTGGCGGCGACAGCGGGCAGCAGTTAATTATCCCGTGGCTGCGCTGGCATGCGCTGGAGCCAGAAGGGGTTATCCTGGAGTCATGAACATTTGGATCACCGGGGAGGGCTGAACAGCTTACTGAATTCGGCCGGGGATGTGGGTGCGGAGCCCGTTAGGCTGGGCAGGGGGCATCATCCTTGTTTTCGTGGTGAAAGGTGGCAGTGGCAAGGGTTAAATTTCAGTGTTCACTGGCCCCTGCAAGGCTCAACGACACAAGGCAATAACCGCTCATGTGTGGTCAGGGTAGATGATGGCCAGAACAGTATTTTGCTGACGGGTGATATTGAGGCGCAGGGGAAATGGCGATGCTGAGTCGTTATTGGGAACATCTTGCTTCCACGCTGGTGCAGGTACCCCATCATGGGAGCAATACCTCATCAACGCTGCCTTTTATTCAACGTGTCGCCGGTGAAGCTGCACTGGCGTCGGCATCTCGCTATAACGCCCCGGCGATTGCCCTCGGCAAAGTGACGACACGCTATCGCCAGCAAGGCTATCGCTGGTTCGATACGGCCCATCAGGGGCAGATAACGCTCTCTTTCTCATCGCAGGGCTGGGAAATCCATAGCTTACGAGATCAACTTTTACCTCGTTGGTATCATCAGTGGTTTGGCGTCCCCAGCGATAACAGGTAGAATATGCGGCTATTTCAACAAGTGCTGGTTTTTGAATGCAGAACGATAAAGATCTCTCCACGTGGCAGACTTTCCGCCGACTTTGGCCAACCATTGCGCCTTTTAAAGCGGGTCTGATCGTGTCGGGGATAGCGTTAATCCTCAACGCAGCCAGCGATACTTTTATGCTATCGCTGCTCAAACCGTTACTGGATGATGGTTTTGGGTAAAACGGACCGTTCAGTGCTGCTGTGGATGCCGCTGGTGGTTATCGGGCTGATGATCCTGCGTGGTATCACCAGTTATATCTCCAGCTACTGCATTTCCCCGGGTTTCCGGAAAAGTGGTAATGACCATGCGCCGTCGTTTATTCGGCCACATGATGGGGATGCCTGTTTCCTTCTTTGACAAACAGTCCACGGGGACGCTGCTGTCGCGAATCACTTACGATTCTGAACAGGTAGCGTCCTCTTCTTCCAGTGCGTTGATCACGGTGGTGCGCGAAGGCGCGTCGATCATCGGCCTGTTTATTATGATGTTTTGGTATAGCTGGCAGTTATCGGTGATCCTGATTGTGCTGGCACCTATTGTGTCGCTCGCTATTCGCGTAGTGTCTAAACGCTTTCGCAACATCAGTAAAAATATGCAAAACACCATGGGGCAGGTGACCACCAGTGCGGAGCAAATGCTGAAAGGGCATAAAGAAGTGCTGATGTTTGGTGGCCAGCAAGTGGAAACCAGTCGTTTCGACAAAGTCAGCAACAAGATGCGTCTGCAGGGGATGAAAATGGTGTCAGCCTCATCCATTTCAGACCCGATCATTCAACTTATTGCCTCTCTTGCTCTGGCATTTGTGCTGTATGCAGCGAGCTTCCCAAGCGTGATGGATACGCTGACAGCCGGTACGATCACCGTTGTTTTCTCTTCGATGATTGCGCTGATGCGTCCGCTAAAATCGCTGACCAACGTCAATGCCCAATTCCAGCGCGGTATGGCTGCCTGCCAGACCTTGTTCGCGATCCTTGATAGCGAGCAGGAAAAAGATGAAGGCACCACGGTGATTGAACGCGCCCGTGGGGATATCGAATTCCGCAATGTCACTTTCACATATCCGGGACGGGAAACCCCCGCGCTGCGTAATATCAATCTGACGATCCCTGCCGGGAAAACCGTTGCCCTCGGTGGGGCGTTCTGGCTCCGGTAAATCGACGATGGCCAGCCTGATCACGCGTTTTTACGATATCGACGAAGGCCAAATCCTGATGGATGGCCACGATCTGCGTGAGTATAAACTGGCCTCGCTGCGCGATCAGGTTGCGCTGGTATCGCAAAATGTCCATTTGTTTAACGACACCGTTGCTAACAACATTGCCTATGCGCGTACCGAAGAGTACAGCCGCGAAGAGGTTGAGCAGGCTGCAAAGATGGCCTATGCCCTCGACTTTATCAATAAAATGGATCAAGGCCACCGGACACGGTCATCGGTGAAAACGGCGTATTGCTCTCCGGCGGTCAGCGTCAGCGTATCGCCATTGCCCGCGCGCTGTTGCGGGATAGCCCAATCCTGATCCTCGATGAAGCGACCTCCGCGCTGGATACCGAGTCTGAACGCGCTATTCAGGCGGCGTTAAACGAGCTGCAAAAAACCGTACTTCTATGGTGATTGCTCACCGTCTTTCGACCATTGAGCAAGCTGATGAGATTGTCGTGGTCGAGGATGGTCGCATCGTGGAACGCGGTAGCCATACCGAGTTGCTGGCGCACCGCGGTGTGTATGCTCAGCTTCACAAGATGCAGTTTGGCGAATGATAGCGCGCATCTGGTCCGGTGAATCTCCGCTGTGGCTGTTGCTGTTGCCGCTCTCCGGCTCTATGGCCCGTGAGCGGTGTTATTCGTCTTGCCTATCGTCTGGGTCTGAAGAAAGCCCTGGCGCGCGCCTGTCCCGGTGGTCGTTGTGGGTAATCTGACCGCTGGCGGCAATGGTAAAACACCGGTGGTCATCTGGCTGGTGGAGCAGTTACAGCAGCGTGGCATCCGTGTTGGCGTGGTTTCGCGTGGTTATGGCGGCAAAGCGGATCGCTATCCCCTGCTATTGACCTCAACCACCTCCACGGCGCAAGCCGGGGACGAGCCGGTATTGATTTATCAGCGCACGGGCGCGCCGGTTGCTGTCTCGCCTGTGCGGACCGAGGCTGTTAAAGCGATTCTGGCACAGCATCCGGTGCAACTTATTGTCACGGATGATGGTTTGCAGCACTACCGGCTTGCCCGTGATATGGAAATCGTGGTCATTGATGGCGTCAGGCGCTTTGGCAATGGCTGGTGGTTGCCTGCCGGACCGATGCGCGAGCGCGCTTCACGTCTGAAAACAGTCAATGCCGTCATCACCAATGGCGGTGTGGCAAAGCGCGATGAAATCCCGATGCGTCTGCGGCCCGGGATGGCTATCAACCTGCATACCGGCGAGCGCCGTGAAGTTCGCGATCTGAAGCATGTGGTGGCGATGGCGGGCATTGGCCATCCCCCTCGTTTTTTTTACTACCCTTGCTGAAAGTGGCGTAACGCTGGAAAAGACGGTAGCACTGGCCGATCATCAGGCGCTCACCCATAATGATGTCCACGCACTGGTGAAACCCGGTCAGACGTTAGTTATGACTGAGAAAGATGCCGTTAAGTGCCGCGCTTTTGCCGAAGACAACTGGTGGTATTTGCCTGTAGACGCACAACTGGAAGGCGAACGGGCGGAGAAATTACTGCAGGAATTGATCACTCTGGCGCGCTGACGACTGTTGCATCGGCTGCGCCCTGTTGACTTAACAGGAACTCCCATGTCTGTGCCGCACCTTTCATTGACCGCCGCCCGTCACCTGCATCTCGCCGCCCAAGGGCTCTTACGTAAACCCTCACGGCGCGCCAGACCTGCAGATATCCTCACCACCATTCAGCGTATGTCGCTGTTGCAAATTGATACCATCAATATTGTTGCCCGCAGCCCTTATCTGGTCCTGTTCAGCCGCCTCGGGGGCATTATCCGCCGCAGTGGCTGGATGAAGCCCTGAAAAACGGCGAGCTGATGGAGTACTGGGCGCATGAAGCCTGTTTTTTACCGCGTGAGGATTTTGCGCTGATGCGCCACCGCATGTTATCGCCGGATAAAATGGGGTGGAAATACCGCCAGTGCATGGATGGAAGAGCATGCGGACGAAATTGCGCAGCTTATTGCGCATATCCAGCAAAATGGCCCGGTGCGTTCAGTGGATTTCGAACATCCACGCAAAGGCACCAGCGGTTGGTGGGAGTGGAAACCGCATAAACGCCATCTCGAAGGATTATTTACCGCCGGGAAAGTGATGGTGGTTGAGCGCCGGAATTTTCAGCGTGTTTATGATTTAACCCATCGGGTTATGCCGCACTGGGATGATACGCGAGATCTGTTACCGCAGGCCGACGCTGAATTTCGCATGCTGGAAAACAGCGCGCGCGCAGTCTGGGGCTGTTTCGTGCTCAGTGGCTGGCGGATTACTATCGCCTGCGTCAACCCGCCTTACCTGTACTGCTGGAGCGTTTACAGGCCGCGCAAAAGATCTACCCGGTCAATGTTGAGAACATTGGCCCGGCATGGCTGCATGCTTCACTGCTGCCACTGCTGGAGCAGGCCGAGGCCGATAAACTGCGGGCCACGCACAGCGCGGTGCTTTCGCCGTTTGACCCGGTGGTGTGGGATCGCAAACGTGCAGAACAGTTGTTTGATTTCAGCTATCGACTGGAGTGCTATACCCCCAGCACCAAAACGGCAATTCGGCTATTTTGTACTGCCGTTGCTGCATCGCGGTCGGCTTGTCGGGCGTATGGATGCCAAAATGCACCGCAAAGAAGGGGTACTAGAAATTATTGCACTCTATCTTGAAGCGGGCGTGAAACCCGGCGACGCACTGGAAAAGGGGCTGCAAGCTGCAATAACCGATTTTGCCCGTTGGCAGGGCGCGCAGCGGGGTCACCTTTTCTCGTCTGCCGGAAGGGCTGTTTTGGCATTGCGCGCTGGTCTGGGAAACAGGCGCGGTGTAAGAATTGAATATGTTAACCCGTTAATCGTCGGTGCATCAGGAGGAAAAATGGATCACCGTTTGCATTTGAAATCATCGCCTGCCCGGTTTGTAACGGCAAACTTTACTACACCCGGGATAAGCAGGAGCTGATCTGCAAAGTGGATAGCCTTGCCTTTCCTGTCCGGGAAGGTATTCCAGTACTGCTGGAAAACGAAGCGCGTTCGTTAACTGCCGAAGAGAGCCGTCCATGAGTTTTGTGGTGATAATTCCTGCTCGTTATGCTTCAACACGCCTGCCGGGTAAACCCTTAGTGGATATTAATGGTAAACCGATGGTGGTGCATGTGCTGGAGCGCGCCCGTGAATCGGGGAGCGGAACGCATCATCGTGGCTACGGATAACGAAGCGGTGAAGCGTGCAGTGGAAGCTGTGGGCGGTGAAGTGTGTATGACCCGTGCCGATCACCAGTCCGGGACTGAGCGTCTGGCGGAAGTGGTGGAAAAATGCGGTTTCCAGCGATGACACCGTGATTGTCAACGTGCAGGGTGATGAGCCGATGATCCCACCGGCTATTATCCGCCGGTTGCAGAGAACCCCGGCCGCGCGAGGTTGGCATGGCGACATTGGCCGTGCCGATCCACAGTGCGGAAGAGGCGTTCAATCCGGAATGCGGTGAAAGTGGTGATGGATGCCGAAGGTTATGCGCTCTATTTTTCCCGCGCCACCATTCCCTCGGGATCGTGATCGCTTTGCGCTTTCCCGCGAAACGATTGGCGACACCTTCCTGCGCCATATTGGCATTTACGGCTATCGCGCCGGTTTTATCCGCCGTTATGTCAGTTGGCAAACCAGTCCGCTTGAGCAGATTGAGATGCTGGAGCAACTGCGTGTGCTCTGGTATGGCGAGAAAATACATGTCGCGGTGGCAAGCGTTGTTCCCGGCACCGGTGTTGATACACAAGATGATCTGGAGCGCGTTCGCGCGGAACTGCATTATCTCCTCATCCCCTTCATTTGAAGGGGGATTTCTCCCTCAAACAGCCAAATTCTTAAACTGTTTTGATCTCATCAGGGTGACATCTCGCGCCTGGCGCTCATTATAAAAGCAGTAGTCTTGATGAGGGCATCTGCTATGGAACAACTGCGCGCCGAACTAAGTCATCTGCTGGGAGAAAAATTGAGTCGTATGGAGTGCGTCAGCGAAAAAACCTGACTCGGCACTCTGGTCCTTATATGACAGTAAGGGCAACCCGATGCCATTACTGGCGAGAAGCTTCTCCACGCCGGGTCTTGCGCGACAGTTGGCCCTCGAAAATTTCAATGCTCGCACGCAGCGGTACGGTGCGGATGCCGGTGGTCTACGGCGTCATGACCCATGAAGAGCATCCGGGGCCGGATGTGCTGCTGATTGAGCGTCTGCGCGGTGTTCCCGTTGAAGCGCCTGCCCGTACGCCGGAACGCTGGGAGCAACTGAAAGATCAGATTGTCGAAGGGCTGCTCGCCCCGGCATCGGCAGGACAGTCACGGCTGCGTAGGAACGGTCGATAGCACGCAGGAAAACATCTGGCCATCCGGTATCGCCAGCGTGTAGAAGTGCTGTGGACCACCCTGAATCAGTATCACAATACCGGGCTGACAATGCAGGATAAACGCGTGCTGTTTCGCACCCGGGAGTGCCTGCCTGCATTGTTTGAAGGGTTTAACGATAATTGCGTGCTGGTGCACGGTAGCTTTAATCTGCGCAGCATGCTGAAAGATGCCCGTAGCGATCAGTTACTGGCGATGGTCGGGCCGGGCATTATGCTGTGGGCGCCGCGTGAATATGAACTGTTCCGTCTGGTGGATGGCGCGCAGGCGGAAGGTCTGCTCTGGCACTACTTACAGCGTGCGCCAGTGGCGGAGTCGTTCCTCTGGCGACGCTGGCTGTATCTGTTATGGGACGAAGTGGCGCAACTGGTAAATACCGGGCAATTCAGCCGCACCAACTTCGAACTGGCCTCTAAATCACTGCTCCCCCTGGCTCTCCTGAGCTGCCTTTCAGCCACTGCCAGACTCTTCCCAGCGTTTCATATCCCACCCGGTCGCTGTGCAACAGCCAGACCGGGAGGGGATAACCGTTCAGATTAAGCGGCGAGGTGACCGCCAGCTGGTTGGCAGGGGCGGGAAGAGGATGCAGCCCGACATGCTGGAAAAAGATCATTGCCCGTGGCAGATGCGATGCGGAGGTGACCAGCAGGAAAGGCGCATCGCCAATCGCTGCTTTGACCGCCGCCGCTTCCTCCTCCGTATCTTTCGGTTCATCGAGTGTGATGATGTTGCTACGCGGCACGCCTGTGCTTTCCGCCACGCGCGCGCCGGCTTCGGCAGTGCTGACCGGGTTGGTTTTAGCCGCCGCGCCGGTAAAGATAAGTTTTGCACAGCGGTTCGCCAGCCACAGGCGGATCCCTTCATTGAGCCGCGGTAAGCTGTTGCTGATCAGATTAGAACTGGGGGCCCAGTCGTCGTTCCGGTGCATAGCCACCGCCGAGGATCACGATATATTTTACCGGCTGAGTACCGCGCCAGTGTGGGGGTATTTATCTTCGATAGGTTTTAACAGACCATCGGCGACAGGTTGCAGGCTTAACAGCAACAGCGCCACCCAGCCAAGGGTGACAACCGCTTTGCCGGTTTTTTGCCAGCGGCTGAACCACACCAGCGCGAGACCCAAACCGATCAGTAAAAGCAAGAAAGGCAGGGGCAGCATCAGGCCACCAATGTATTTTTTTGAGGGTAAAAAGCACCGTATCCGTCTCCTTTTGAGCATACAGCAGGTGATTTCCCAGCGGATCTTACATCAGGTGGGTTCATTATCGTTACGGCTGTGACAAAATAGCGGTTTTGTCGCAAGCGTGGAGCGGCCATGAAGGATCGAAATTTCGACGACATCGCGGAGAAATTCTCACGCCACATCTATGGCACCACCAAAGGCCAGTTGCGTCAGGCAATCCTCTGGCAGGATCTTGATGTATTGCTGGCGTCAATGGGACCGCACATTACACGTGCTGGATGCTGGCGGCGGAGAAGGGCAAACGGCGATCCGTATGAGCGCAGCGCGGCCATCAGGTGACGCTGTGCGATGTGTCAAAAGAGATGATTGCACGCGCGCAGGCTGCGGCAGACGAGAAAGGTGTGAGCGGTAACATGCATTTCGTACAATGCGCCGCTCAGGACATTGCGCAGCATTTGGAATCGCCGGTTGATCTGATATTGTTCCATGCTGTGCTTGAATGGGTCGCGGAACCCGTCAGCGTATTGCAGACTTTATGGTCGGTGCTGCGCCTGGCGGTGCGTTGTCGTTGATGTTCTATAACGCCGACGGGCTATTGATGCACAATATGGTGGCAGGGAATTTTGATTACGTGCGGGCAGGTATGCCGAAACGTAAAAACGGACTCTCTCCCCGGACCATCCGCGCGTTCCAGCGGACGTCTACGGCTGGCTTGAACAGATTGGCTGGCAGATAACCGGTAAAACCGGCGTACGTGTTTTTCACGATTACCTTCGCGAGAAACACCAGCAGCACGACTGTTTCGATGCGTTGCTTGAACTGGAAACGCGCTATTGCCGCCGGAGCCGTACATCAGTCTTGGCCGCTATATTCACGTGACCGCGCTTAGGCCGCAAATCGATGGAAGGACAAACGATGAGTGAATTTTCCCAGACAGTCCCCGAACTGGTTGCCTCGGGCCAGAAAGAATGATTTCTCCATCTCGCTACCGGTCGACAGGCTCTCTTTTTTGCTGGCTGTCGCCACGCTTAACGGCGAGCGTCTGGACGGTGAAATGAGCGAAGGCGAGCTGGTGGATGCCTTTCGTTATGTGAGTGATGCATTTGAACAAACCAGTGAAACCATCATTCAGCGCGCCAACAACGCCATTAACGATATGGTGCGTCAGCGTTTATTAAACCGTTTCACCAGTGAGTTAACGGAAGGCAATGCGATCTACCGTTTGACGCCGTTGGGTATCGGTATCACGGACTACTACATCCGTCAGCGCGAGTTTTCTACGCTGCGCCTCTCGATGCAGTTGTCGATCGTGGCGGGGAGTTAAAACGCGCTGCCGATGCGGCGGACGAGGGCGGTGATGAGTTTCACTGGCACCGTAACGTCTATGCGCCGTTAAAATATTCGGTGGCGGAGATCTTCGACAGCATCGATCTCACCCAGCGTGTGATGGATGAGCAGCAGCAGCAGGTGAAAGATGACATTGCCCAGTTGCTGAACAAAGACTGGCGCGCGCGGCGATTTCCAGTTGCGAAATGTTGCTGTCGGAAACCTCCGGCACATTGCGCGAGCTGCAGGATACGCTGGAAGCCGCCGGAGACAAATTGCAGGCCAATTTGCTGCGCATCCAGGATGCGACCATGGCGCACAGCGATTTGGAGTTCCTCGACCAGCTGGTGTTCAACCTGCAAAGCAAGCTGGACCGCATTGTGAGCTGGGGTCAACAGGCGATTGACCTGTGGATCGGCTATGACCGTCACGTGCATAAATTTATCCGTACTGCCATTGATATGGATAAAAACCGCGTCTTTGCCCAACGTCTGCGCCAGTCGGTACAGTCATATTTCGATGCCCCATGGGCGCTGACTTACGCCAATGCTGACCGCTTACTCGATATGCGCGATGAAGAGATGGCGCTGCGCGACGAAGAAGTCACCGGCGAACTTCCACCGGATCTGGAGTTCGAAGAGTTTAACGAAATCCGCGAGCAGCTTGCGGCGATGATCGAGCAGCAACTGGCAATTTATAAGACCAAAGGGGTGCCGTTGGATCTCGGCACGGTGGCCCGCGAGTATCTGGCGCAGTATCCACGCGTTCGTCATTTCGACATTGCGCGCATTGTGGTTGATCAGGCGGTACGTCTCGGCGTAGCGCAAGCAGATTTCACCGGCCTGCCGCCGAAATGGCAGCCGATTAATGATTACGGAGCCAAGGTACAGGCGCATGTCATCGACAAATATTGAACAAGTGATGCCGGTTAAACTGGCGCAGGCATTGGCTAACTCTTGCTGTTTCCGGCGCTGGACAGCGCACTACGCTCGGGCAGACATATTGGTCTCGACGAGCTGGATAATCACGCCTTTTAATGGATTTCCGGAGTACCGGAAGAGTTTTACGCCCGCTACAACGTTGAGTTGATCCGCGCGCCGGAAGGTTTCTTCTACCTGCGCCCGCGTTCAACCACGCTTATCCCGCGTTCGGTGCTTTCCGAACTGGATATGATGGTCGGCAAAATCCTGTGCTACCTCTATCTCAGCCCGGAACGTCTGGCCAATGAAGGATCTTCACCCAGCAGGAGCTGTATGACGAGCTGTTGTCGCTGGCGGATGAACCGAAACTGTTGAAGCTGGTTAACAACCGCTCAACCGGTTCTGACCGGACCGGCAAAAACTGCAGGAAAAGGTGCGCTCCTCGTTAAACCGTCTGCGCCGCCTTGGCATGATCTGGTTTATGGGTAATGACAGCAGCAAGTTTCGCATCACTGAATCGGTGTTCCGCTTTGGCGCGGATGTCCGTTCAGGCGATGATCCGCGCGAGGCGCAACTGCGCATGATCCGCGACGGTGAAGCGATGCCTGTCGAAAACCACCTGCAGCTCAATGATGAGCCTGAAGACAATCAGCCGGATAGCTCGGAGGAAGAGTAATGATCGATCGCGGTAAGTTTCGTTCACTAACGCTGATTAACTGGAACGGCTTTTGCCCGCACCTTTGACCCTGGATGAGCTGGTAACCACCCTCTCCGGGGGGAACGGCGCCGGGAAATCCACCACTATGGCGGCGTTTGTCACCGCATTGATTCCGGATCTGACGCTGCTGCATTTCCGTAACACCACCGAAGCCGGGGCCACGTCGGGCTCCCGCGATAAGGGTCTGCACGGGAAGTTAAAAGCGGGTGTCTGTTATTCGGTGCTCGATGTGATCAACTCCCGTCATCAGCGTGTGCTGGTGGGGGTGCGTCTGCAGCAGGTTGCCGGTCGCGATCGTAAAGTGGACATCAAACCGTTTGCCATTCAGGGCCTGCCGACAGCCGTGCTGCCAACCCAGTTATTGACGGAAACCCTGAACGAACGCCGGTGCGCGAGTTTTGTCGCTGCAGGAAGTGAAAGACAAACTGGATGCGATGGAAGGCGTACAGTTTAAGCAATTCAACTCCATCACTGACTACCATGCGCTGATGTTCGATCTGGGCATTGTCGCGCGGCGTCTGCGTTCTGCTTCGGATCGCAGTAAGTTCTATCGCCTGATTGAGGCCTCGCTGTACGGTGGGATCTCCAGCGCCATTACCCGCTCTCTGCGTGATTACCTGTTACCGGAAAACAGCGGCGTTCGTAAGGCGTTCCGAGGACATGGGAAGCCGCGCTGCGCGAAAACCGCATGACGCTGGAAGCGATCCGTGTGACCCAGTCGGATCGCGATCTGTTTAAGCATTTAATCAGTGAAGCCACCAACTATGTGGCGGCGGATTATATGCGCCACGCTAACGAACGTCGGGTGCATCTGGATAAGGCACTGGAGTTCCGTCGTGAACTGTTTACCTCGCGTCAGCAACTGGCGGCGGAACAATACAAGCATGTGGATATGGCGCGCGAGCTCTCTGAGCACGCCGGATCGGAAGGGGATCTGGAAGCGGATTATCAGGCCGCCAGCGATCACCTGAATCTGGTGCAGACCGCACTGCGTCAACAGGAAAAAATTGAGCGCTACGAAGCGGATCTGGACGAGCTGAGCATTCGTCTCGAAGAACAGCATGAAGTGGTGGCGGAAGCCGCTGAGCGCCGGAAGAGAACGAAGCCCGTGCCGACGCGGCGGAACTGGAAGTGGATGAGCTGAAAAGCCAGCTTGCCGACTACCAGCAGGCGCTGGACGTTCAGCAAACCCGCGCTATCCAGTACAACCAGTGCTCTGCAAGCGTTACAGCGTGCGAAAGAGCTGTGCCGTCTGCCGGATCTGACGGCGGAAACCGCCGATGAATGGCTGGAAACCTTCCGGTGCGAAAGAGCTGGAAGCCACGGAAAAACTGCTGTCACTGGATCAAAAACTGAGCGTTGCCCAGACGGCGCACAGCCAGTTTGAGCAGGCGTATCAACTGGTGGCGGCAATCAATGGCCCGCTGGCCCGTGACGAAGCCTCCCCGGGATGTCGCCCGCGACTTATTGCGCGATGGCGTTAACCAGCGTCATTTAGCAGAGCAGGTTCAGCCGCTGCGTATGCGCCTGAATGAGCTGGAGCAACGTCTGCGCGAGCAGCAGGACGCTGAACGTTTGCTGGCGGAGTTCTGCAAACGTCAGGGCAAGCAGTACGACGCCGAAGAGTTAGAGGCGCTGCATCAGCAACTGGAAGCGCAAATCGCGGCACTGTCCGATAACGTTGCTGCTGCGGGTGAACAGCGCATGGCGATGCGTCAGGAATTGGAGCAACTGCAATCACGCATTCAGTCACTGACTAAACGCGCCCCTGTCTGGCTGGCAGCGCAGAGCAGCCTGACGCAACTGAGTGAGCAGAGCGGCGAACAGTTTGAATCCGGTCAGGATGTGACCGAATACCTGCAACAACTGCTGGAGCGTGAGCGCGAAGCCATCGTTGAACGTGACGAAGTCGGCGCGCGCAAACGCGCAGTGGATGACGAAATTGAACGTTTAAGCCAGCCTCGGCGGCGCGGAAGACGGGCGTCTGAATGCGCTGGCGGAACGCTTTGGCGGCGTGCTGCTGTCGGAAATTTACGATGATGTCAGCATTGACGATGCGCCGTACTACTCTGCGCTGTACGGTCCGTCGCGCCATGCCATTGTGGTGCCGGATCTGTCGCAGATCGCCGAAATGCTGGAAGGTCTGGATGATTGCCCGGAAGATCTCTATCTGATTGAAGGGGATCCGCAGTCCTTTGATGACAGCGTGTTTAGCGTTGATGAGCTGGAAAAAGCGGTGGTTGTGAAGATCGCCGATCGCCAGTGGCGTTACTCCCGTTTCCCGTCGCTGCCGCTGTTTGGCCGCGCGGCCCGCGAAAGCCGTATTGAAAGCCTGCACGCCGAACGTGAAGAACTGGCGGAGCGTTTTGCCACCCTCTCTTTCGATGTGCAAAAACGCAGCGTCTGCATCAGGCGTTCAGTCGCTTTATTGGCAGCCATCTGGCGGTGGCGTTCGAAGACGATCCGGAAGCGGAGATCCGCACGCTCAACAGCCGCCGCGGCGAGCTGGAGCGCGCCATCAGCGCCCATGAAAACGACAACCAGCAAAGTCGCGTACAGTTTGATCTGGCGAAAGAGGGCGTGGCGCAGCTTAACCGCTTGTTGCCACGCATCAACTTGCTGACTGACGACACGCTGGCGGATCGCGTGGATGAGATCCAGGAGCGCCTCGGATGAGGCGCAGGAAGCCGCCCGCTTTATTCAGCAGTTTGGCAACCAGCTGGCAAAACTGGAACCGATGGTGTCGGTGCTGCAAAGCGATCCGGAGCAGTTTGAACAGTTAAAAGAAGATTACGCAGCCTCCCAGCAGGTACAGCGTGATGCGCGCCAGCAGGCGTTTGTGCTGGCGGAAGTGGTTCAACGTCGCGCCCATTTCAGCTATTCCGATGCGGCTGAAATGTTTAACGGCAACAACGATCTCAACGAAAAACTGCGTCAGCGCCTCTGGAGCAGGCGGAAGCGGAACGTACCAAAGCCCGTGAAGCGATGCGTAGCCATGCGGCGCAGTACAGTCAGTACAATCAGGTGCTGGCTTCGTTGAAGAGTTCGTTTGATACCAAAAAAGAGCTGCTTAACGATCTGCAAAAAGAGTTGCAGGACATCGGCGTCCGCGCGGATGGCGGCGCGGAAGAGCGTGCGCGTATTCGCCGCGACGAACTGCATGCGCAACTCTCCACCAACCGTGCCCGTCGCAATCAACTGGAAAAAGCGATCACTTTCTGTGAAGCGGAGATGGATAACCTGACCCGCAGACTGCGCAAGCTGGAACGTGATTATCATGAGATGCGCGAGCAGGTGGTGACCGCAAAAGCGGGCTGGTGTGCGGTAATGCGCATGGTGAAAGACAATGGCGTGGAACGTCGTTTGCACCGCCGTGAGTTGGCTTATCTCTCTGCTGACGAACTGCGTTCGATGTCGGATAAGGCGTTGGGGGCATTGCGTCTGGCGGTATCAGACAATGAGCATCTGCGCGACGTGCTGCGTATGTCGGAAGATCCGAAACGTCCGGAGCGCAAGATCCAGTTCTTTGTCGCCGTGTATCAGCATCTGCGCGAGCGTATCCGTCAGGATATTATTCGTACTGACGATCCGGTTGGAAGCCATTGAACAGATGGAGATCGAACTCAGCCGTCTGACGGAAGAGCTGACCTCCCGCGAACAGAAACTGGCAATCAGCTCCCGTAGCGTGGCGAACATTATTCGTAAAACCATCCAGCGCGAGCAGAACCGTATTCGTATGCTGAACCCGAGGGACTGCAAAGCGTCTCCTTCGGCCAAAGTTAACAGCGTGCGCCTGAATGTGAATGTGCGGGAAAGCCATGCCACGTTGCTGACGGTGCTCTCTGAGCAACACGAGCAGCATCAGGATCTGTTTAACAGCAGCCGCCTGACCTTCTCGGAAGCGCTGGCGAAACTGTATCAGCGTTTAAACCCGCAAATCGATATGGGCCAGCGTACGCCGCAGACCATTGGTGAAGAGCTGCTGGACTACCGCAACTATCTGGAGATGGAAGTGGAAGTTAACCGTGGCTCCGATGGCTGGCTGCGTGCGGAATCCGGCGCGCTCTCCACCGGGGAGGCTATCGGTACCGGGATGTCGATTCTGGTGATGGTCGTACAGAGCTGGGAAGATGAAGCCCGTCGCCTGCGCGGCAAAGATATTTCGCCGTGTCGTCTGCTGTTCCTCGATGAAGCGGCGCGTCTCGACGCCCGTTCCATTGCGACGTTGTTCGAGCTGTGCGAACGTCTGGAGATGCAGTTGATCATTGCCGCACCGGAAAATATCAGCCCGGAAAAAGGCACTACGTATAAGCTGGTGCGTAAAGTCTTCCAGAATCATGAACATGTGCATGTGGTCGGTCTGCGCGGCTTCGCGGCGCAACTACCGGAAAACATTGCCGGGTACCGCAGACGCCTCATAGCGTTTGTGATGAATTCAAAGGGCGGCATATATGTCGCCCTTTTTATTTTTGATCGCTATGCCTGCCGGTTTTTTATCTTTAAACTTCTTTACACCGGGTCAGGCAAATGGTTTTTGCTGTTTATATACTGATAGAAAGCTGACGTATTCGTCATGCGCAAATGTGAGAGAAACAGGGGGCAAGGGATGGTGCTTGAGAAGTTGTATGGTCGTCGAATGTCGGCGCTGAGTTTGTGTCTGGCATTTGCATTCGCTCCGCTGTTTAGTGTGCAGGCCGATGAGCCTGAAGTGATACCTGTTGATAGCTCAGCCACGCAGGGCGATCAACCGACAGTCCTGCACAACCGCTGGAACAGTCGCCTGCGACGGCAATGATGGCAGGCGTTGCGCCTTATCCTGCCGGTGTTTCCGTCGCGGCGGTACGCGCGCAGTTGCAATCGCAATTACCCGCGAACTGGACGCCACTCTATATGAATCAGCTCGCTGCGCTCTATGCTGCGCGGGGGCAAAAAACCGATGTGGGACAACCGCGATGCGGTGCAGGCGTTTCAGCAACAACTGGCGGAAGTGGCGATTGCCGGTTTTCAGCCGCAATTTACTACACCGGGTTGAGCTGTTAACCGATCCCGGGGTGTCCGGTCTGGCGCGGGATATCGTGCTGTCGGATGCGATGCTGGGGTATCTGCATTTTGTTGAAGGTATTCAGGCAAAGGGCCAGCGCTGGCTCTACAGCGACAAACCCTACACGCTGGCGACGCCGGCTCTCTCCGTTATCAATCAGTGGCAGCTGGCGCTGGATAAGGGCACGCTGCCCGGTTTCATCACTAGCCTTGCTCCACATCACCCGCAATATACCGCAATGCACCAGTCGCTGCTGTCGCTGGTGGCCGATGCGCGCCCGTGGCCGCAATTAAAAGATACCGCGTCCCTGCGCCCCGGTCAGTGGAGCAACGACATCGCTGCGCTGCGCGAAATTTTACAGCGTACCGGTATGCTGGATGGCGGCCCCTAACATTGCGCTGCCGGGAGATGATGTCGCTGTTAGCCCGTCGGCTCAGCCGGTGAAAAAACGCATGCAACGGCTACAGCGCGTGGTCCTTACGATCGTCAACTGGTCGAAGCGGTAAAACGCTTTCAGTCCGGCAGGGGCTGCATGCGGACGGGGTGATCGGTCAGTCAACGCGTGACTGGCTTAATGTCAGCCCGGCGCAACGTGCAGCTGTGCTGGCGCTGAATATTCAACGCCTCCGCTTGCTGCCCCGGCAATTTGGCGACCGGGATCATGGTGAATATTCCGGAGTATTCACTGGTTTATTACCTGAACGGTAACCGGTACTGGCATCAAGGGTGATCGTCGGCCGACCCGATCGTAAGACGCCGATGATGAGCAGCGCGCTGAATAATGTCGTGGTCAACCCACCGTGGAATGTTCCGCCAACGCTGGCGCGAAAAGACATTCTGCCGAAAGTGTGGAATGACCTGTGCTACCTTGAACGCCATGGCTATACTGTGCTGCGTGGCTGGAACAGCAAAGAAGCGATCGATCCTTCTATGGTGGATTGGGCGACGATTACGCCATCAAACCTGCCTTTCCGGTTCCAGCAGGCACCAGTGCGCAGAACTCGCTGGGTCGCTATAAGTTCAATATGCCGAGCTCTGAAGCCATCTATTTGCACGATACACCGAACCATAACCTGTTCCAGAAAGAGGCGCGGGCATTGAGTTCAGGCTGTGTGCGCGTGAATAAAGCGTCTGAATTGGCGAATATGCTGCTGCAGGATGCGGGCTGGAATGACACGCGCATTTCCGATGCGTTAAAGCAGGGGGATACCCGTTACGTTAATATCCGTCAGGATATTCCGGTCAATTCTATTATTTGACGGCGTTTGTCGGGGCTGATGGCCGCACGCAGTATCGTACAGATATTTACAATTATGATCTGACGGCGCGATCCGGCGCACAAATCCTGCCAAAAGCGGAGCAATTAATCAGGTAAATGAAGCAGTTCGTAAAATAACGTTGTCGTAAGAAAAGGTGAAAAACGGGCCGGTGTAAGCTACAGAGCCCGTATTTGCTGGGATGAGGCAACCTTGACGTGGACTTTGATGCCCGGTAAGGTGCCTCTCGTGCGCATAAAAGTGCATAAATTACGTTCAATTTTATGTTGCCTGAAGACCTGATTATCATGGATAAATTTGACGCTAATCGTCGCAAACTGCTTGCGTTAGGTGGAGTCGCTCTCGGCGCATCCTTCCTGCCGACGCAGGCATTTGCCACCCTTTCTACTCCGCGCCCGCGCATTCTGACGCTTAATAATCTTCATACCGGAGAATCTATTAAAGCCGAGTTTTTCGACGGCAGGGGCTATATTCAGGATGAATTAGCAAAACTTAACCACTTTTCCGTGATTACCGCGCGAATAAGATCAAAAGCATCGATCCCCGGTCTGTTTGACCAGCTATATCGTCTGCAGGGGCTGTTAGGAACACGCAAACCTGTGCAACTCGTTTCTGGTTATCGTTCTGTTGATACCAATAATGAACTTCGCGAGCACAGCCGCGGAGTGGCGAAAAAAGAGTTATCACACCAAAGGCCGTGCCATGGATTTCCATATCGAAGGGATTTCTCTGAGCAATATTCGCAAAGCTGCGTTATCTCTGCGCGCGGGTGGTGTAGGATATTACCCCAGCAGCAATTTTGTGCATATTGATACCGGGCCGCTTCGGCACTGGTAAACCTCAGGCCTGAGCTACAGGAGCAGCATGAACTATCGTATTATTCCGGTTACCGCATTCTCCCAGAACTGTTCGCTTGTCTGGTGTGAACAAACCCAACTCGCCGCTGTGGTCGATCCCGGCGGTGATGCTGAGCGTATTATTCAGGAAGTGGATGCTTCCGGCCTGACGCTTACGCAAATCCTGCTGACGCATGGTCATCTTGATCACGTTGGCGCGGCGGCTGAAGTGGCACAGCATTATGGTGTGCCCATTATCGGCCCGGAAAAACAAGATGAGTTCTGGCTGCAAGGCTTACCGGCGCAGAGCCGGATGTTCGGCCTTGATGATTGTCAGCCGCTGACGCCGGATCGCTGGCTGGATGAAGGCGATACGGTCAGCGTGGGCAAAGTGAGTTTACAGGTATTGCACTGCCCGGGGCATACGCCGGGTCACGTGGTGTTCTTCGACGCGCAATCGCGTTTGCTGATTTCCGGCGACGTGGTGTTTAAAGGCGGCGTAGGGCGCAGCGATTTTCCGCAGGGCAACCATGCGCAACTGATTGACTCCATCAAACGTAAACTGTTGCCGCTTGGCGATGACGTGACCTTTATTCCCGGTCATGGCCCCCTGTCGACGCTGGTGATGAACGGCTGCATAACCCGTTCTTGCAGGATGAGCTTCCGGTCTGGTAAATAAAAAAGGGTCGCCGTGGCGACCCTTTTTTCAGCGCGGGTTACAGCACTGCAACGATGGCTTCACACAACGGCGCCATATTGTCCGGCGTCATGCCCGCGACGTTAATACGCCCGGATGCCACAGCGTAAATACCAAACTCTTCACGCAGACGCAGCACCTGATCTTTGGTCAGGCCGCTGAATGAGAACATGCCATTCTGTTTCGTGATAAAGCTGAAATCACGATCCGCGCCTTTCTCCTGCAGCGTATTCACAAACAGCAGACGCATGCGCTGGATACGTTGGCGCATATCGGTCAGCTCCTGTTCCCAGATTGCGCGCAGGGCTTCATTGCTGAGGATCGTCGCTACCACGGAAGCGCCATGCGCTGGTGGGTTAGAGTAGTTCGCACGAATGACCGATTTCATCTGGCTGAAGGCACGATCGGCGCTTTCAGCATCAGCACAAACCAGCGTACAGGCACCGACACGCTCATTGTACAGACCAAAGTTTTTCGAGAACGAACTGGCAACCAGCAACTCTTTATGCAGCGCAGCAAATGCGCGCAACCCTTCTGCGTCTTCTTCCAGACCGCGGGCAAATCCACCGGTAAGCAAAGTCAAACAGCGGCAGCCAGCCTTTTCAACGGACAGCTTCGCCAGCGTCTCCCACTGTTCAAGCGTTGGATCGATACCGGTCGGGTTATGGCAGCAGCCGTGGAACAGCACCACATCGCCTGCTTGTGCGTTATTCAGGCTGGCCAGCAGACCGTCGAAGTCCAGCGCGTGATTCTGCGCGTCGTAGTAAGCGTATTCGCACACTTCCAGACCGGCAGAGTTGAAGACGCCTTTATGGTTCGGCCAGCTTGGGTTGCTTACCCATATGCGTTTTGCAGAGGTATTTTTGGCGAGGAAATCTGCCGCTACGCGCAGACCACCGGTACCGCCCGGGGTTTGTGCTGTGCGTGCACGTTTGTCGTTGATAATCGCGCTGCCTTTGCCGAACAGCAGTTCCGGGTGCAACGGCCAAATTCAGGAATACCGTCGATGCCGAGGTAATTTTTGGTGGTCTCATTTTCCAGCAGATAAAGTTCCGCTTTTTTTACGCTGGTCAGCACCGGGGTCTTGCCGGTTTCATCTTTATAGACGCCGATCCCTAAGTTGATTTTATTGGGGCGTTCATCGGCGCGAAACAGATCGGCCAGACCCAGAATAGGATCGGCAGGAGCGGCGGTTATATTCTCAAACATGACGAGGTTCCATTTTGATGACAGAAGGGAGATCCGCTATCAGGTTAACGGGAGATACGGGAATTGCCAACCGTTTGCGATAAAAAGCGCGATACTTTTCAAAAGTCATCACTCTTTATATCGCAGACATAAAAAAACAGGGCCGTAGCCCTGTTTGATATGCATATAACAGTCGAGGGTGACTGATTAGAACTGGTAAACGATACCAACAGCAGCGTCGTCGGTAGCCAGAGCAACTGCACGGGTGTAATCGTTTTCTTTCAGCAGGTTGAACTTATATGCAGCATATACGTTCATGTTTTTGTTGAAGTAGTACCCGGTGCACCCACTTCGATGTATTTGGTCAGGTCAGCGTCGCCGCCAGCGAAGTTACCGCGTGCAGCCAGTCTTTACCTTTGGTTTGTACGTAGCCAACGGACGGACGCAGACCGAAATCGAACTGGTACTGTACTACAGCTTCGATGTTCTGAGTTTTGTTAGCGAAGGAATCATCTTCCTGCGGAGTCATGTTGTAGGTCTGAGGAGTACATAACTGCTGCATACACGTTGTTAGCGTCATATTTAGCAGAAGTTGCCCACGCTTCAGCTTTGTCACCGTTACCATCAGCTTTCTGAGAAACAGTACGGTTAGAAGAAGAGTAACCTGCAGCAACGCCGAAACCAGCGCCCAGATCGTAAGTCACAGAGGTGCTTACGCCGTCGCCGTTCTGTTTTTTGACATCGCGGCTGGAGCTTTCGTTTTTACCTTGGTATTGCAGAGCCAGACCCGAGGCCATCAACCAGACCGAAGAAGTTGGAGTTACGGTAAGTTGCAACACCGCTGGTACGACCGGTCATGTAGTTGTCAGTGTAATTCCAGCCATCGCCGCCCCACTCAACCAGCATGTCAGTTGCTGCTTCGGCATCATAGATAGCGCCGTAGTTACGACCGTAATCGAAAGAACCGAAGTCACCTGCTTTCAGACCAGCAAATGCCAGACGGGTTTTAGTGGTCTGACTGCCTTCAGTGCTGGAGGCATCCATGTTGTATTCCCAACGACCGTAACCAATCAGTTCGCTGTTGATCTGAGTTTCACCTTTGGAAACCCACACGAGCGTAGGTGGTGTCTTCGTTGCCGGTTGCGCCGTTGGTGGTCCAAATGTGCTCGCCTACAGCTTTGCCGTAGAAGTCCAGTTTGTTGCCGTTTTTGTTATAGATTTCAGCAGCGTTAGCTGCACCCGCCAGCAGGGCAGGGATAACCACTGCCGAGGATATTGCGCTTCATCATTATTTATTACCCTCATTGGTTTTTTTTAACACCTGCCACTGCCGCCAATAAATTCCGTCAATAAACATTTACGGAACTATTGATGAGAGTTTGGTGTCTTTCTGTGTCTGAAAGGCATCTTTCCAAACATGTCAGCGTTTCGCTACCCTGAAAGTGCTACAAATGTCTTAAAGCGGCAACAAAAAAGAAATATTGTGTAAGAATTTATTAATTTTAGGGAACTTTGTGAACCACTTCATAATTCCGGACTGACTGCTGCTAAAAACAGCATCTTCATTCCTATTTATATGAATTGCTTATGTTTAATTGAGATAACAGCTTTTCTTATTCAGAAACCCTTCTCATCCTGTTTTTTCTTATGACGTGATTTAGCCATCCGGACAGCTGTTCTGTTTTTAACCAAAAGTGCGAAAGCAAGCGAAGGCAAAAGTTGCAATAACATCGCTGTTGATTTTTTGTACAGAGTGGTTTCAGCCCAATTTGGTGCAGAAAATGAACGGGAAGGTAAGGAAGTGAGTAAAAATGTGTCTGCGCTGTGAACGCAGGTTGATGCGACAGAGATAAAGAAAAAGGCCAGCGCTCAGGCTGGCCTTCGCGTTCTATCAGATCGATCAGAATGTCGCGCTGCGCGGTGTGCGCGGGAACGGGATCACGTCACGGACGTTCTGTACGCCGGTAACGTAGGCGATCAGGCGCTCAAAACCGAGACCGAAGCCGGCGTGCGGCACCGTGCCATAACGGCGCAGGTCGCGATACCACCAGTAGTCTTCTTTGTTCAGTCCCATTTCAGCCATACGGGCATCCAGAACATCCAGACGTTCTTCACGCTGAGAACCGCCGATGATTTCACCGATGCCCGGTGCCAGCACGTCCATCGCCGCCACGGTTTTCCCGTCATCGTTAAGGCGCATGTAGAACGCTTTGATATCTTTCGGGTAGTTTTTCACGACAACTGGCGCTTTAAAATGCTTCTCAGCCAGATAGCGTTCATGTTCAGAAGCCAGATCGACACCCCAGTACACCGGGTTTTCAAACGTCTCGCCGCATTTCTCCAGAATAGCTACCGCATCGGTGTAATCCACCGGGCGAAATCTGCTGCGATAAAGCGCTGCAGACGGCCAATTGCATCTTTGTCGACGCGTTCTTCGAAGAACTTCAGGTCATCCATACGTTCATCGAGGACAGCTTTAAAAGCATATTTCAGCATCGCTTCGGCCAGACGGGCGTTATCATCCAGTGGTCGGCAAAAGCCACTTCTGGCTCCAGCATCCAGAACTCCGCCAGATGGCGGCTGGTGTTAGAATTTTCCGCACGGAAAGTCGGGCCGAAGGTGTAGATTTTCGACAGCGCACAGGCGTAAGTTTCACCGTTGAGCTGACCCGATACGGTCAGGAAAGACTCTTTACCGAAGAAATCCTTGTCATAATCTACTTTGCCTTCCGGCGTACGCGGCAGGTTTTCCATATCCAGCGTTGAAACGCGGAACATCTCACCCGCGCCTTCGGTATCGGAAGCGGTGATCAGCGGCGTGGAAACCCAGAAGAAGCCCTGCTCATCAAAGAAACGATGCAGCGCTTGCGCCAGCGTATGACGAACGCGTGCGACGGCGCCGATCAGGTTCGTACGCGGGCGCAGATGCGCGACTTCACGCAGATACTCGATGCTGTGGCGTTTCGCTGCCATCGGATAGGTATCCGGATCTTCAACCCAGCCGGTCACTTCAACGTGGGTTGCCTGAATTTCCAGACTCTGGCCTTCGCTGGTGAAGCCACAACTTTGCCGGTGACGATAACGGAGCAGCCGGTGGTCAGACGCAGTACTTCGTCATTGTAATTGGGCAGAGAATTATTAATAACGGCCTGTACAGGATTAAAGCAGGAGCCGTCATAAACGGCGAGGAAGGAGATACCAGCTTTAGAATCTCGGCGGGTGCGTACCCATCCGCGTACGGTGACTTCGCTGTCAACGGCAACGCGGCTATGGAATACGTCGGCTACAGGCACAACGCTCATAATATTCTCTCTGTTAATAGTCGGAAAAAATAAACACTTGTCCGCCCGATAAGGGGGGATATCTATGTTACCGGCATACGCCATCAGACAAGCAGAATTCGCAGGAACAATTAATAAATTGTCGGCAAAAGAAGGGAGCCGTCTGGCTCCTGAAGATTAGCTGGCTTTTTTGACACAGGGCAGGTCAAATGCTTTACGCAGTGCGCGGACGAACGCCTTGTCATGACAGATGGTTTTACCCGGACTGTCGGACAATTTCGCCACCGGTTTACCGTTGCACTCCACCAGTTTAATCACGATGTTCAGCGGCTTCACTTGGGGGAATATCGCAGGTTAAGCGGGTGCCGATACCAAAACTAAGATTAACCCGTGAGGCAAAGTGGCCATACAGATCGAGCGCTTTGTTCAGATCGAGGTTATCGGAGAACACCAGCGTTTTTGTCAGGGGGTTAATTCCCAGTTTCTCGTAATGGGCGATGGCTTTCTCCCCCCATTCCACCGGGTCCCCGGAGTCATGGCGCAACCCCCTGATAACGGGTAGCGAACTCCGGGCCAAAATCGCGTAAAAGGCATCCATGGTGATGCAATCGGTCAGCGCAATGCCTAATTGCGTTGGGTACTCTTCCAGCCGTGCCGCCAGCGCAGCGCGTTGACTGGTGGCGAGATTTGGGCTGATTTGCTGATGTGCCTCGGAACCACTCATGTGCCCCGGGTTCCCATTGGCGTCAATGACAACCGGCGCGCCAGATCGTAATTACTGGTGCCAACAAACCACGGTTCTTGCTGCAGTCGTTTAACAATTGCCTGCTGAACATCGCGGGAGAAACGGCGACGGGTGCCGAAATCCATCAGGCGAAAACGGGACATA
The DNA here is from genome assembly GCA_002886105.1 of Enterobacter sp. EA-1. Lineage (GTDB taxonomy): Bacteria > Pseudomonadota > Gammaproteobacteria > Enterobacterales > Enterobacteriaceae. The sequence goes on along the minus strand of CP025776.1, from coordinate 3,277,591 downwards.
TCCTTTCCGGCCGTGCGCACAGCAAAATCCGCCAGTTTTTTCTTCCAGATGCAGCAGAGCCTGCTCTACGCCCGCCTGAGGCGAACGGCAGCGATGTACCACTTCACTGATGACCGCCAGCAGCGGCACTTCCCACATGATCACTTCGCGCCATGGGCCGGAGAGACGAATGTTGAGCTTGCCGTTGTCGTTGCTAATAGCGACTTGCTGCGGATCGTAACGGAAGTCGCGCAACCAGTTGAGATAGTCGGATTTAAAGAAAGGCAGGCCGGACAGCCAGTGGTACTCGTCATCCTGCAAACGCAGGTGTTGCATGGCATCCACATGTTCACGGATCGCGTCAGCGTAGATGCCGAGCAGATCGTCGCCACGGCAGCGGAACTCTGCTGAAACGTGCACATCGTAATAATGATGGAACACCGCTTGCTGCATGTGCAGCTTGTAAGCGTCGGTATCCAGCAGCGTTTGCAGACCAGTGGAAAGCGAGTTGAGTCATGGTGCGCAGTAGCATCCTCTTACAGGAGCGTTTAGTACAATAAACAAAGCAGGTCGTCGCTGGAGTATACCTTGTTTACCGGTTATTGAACCCTGATCACACCATATCGCACGGAATGGGTCGATGGCATTTCGTGCCTCCTGTTGCCAAAATGTAGCAAACCAGAGCTTTTCCCTCTGAAAAGATGAACATTCTGCGTGGCGCGTTTTCCGCAACCGGAATAGACTGGAGTCGTAACCAAACAGAAGATGCTAAAGGTTTTTTATGACACAACAGCCACAAGCCAAATACCGCCACGATTACCGTGCGCCGGATTACCTGATTAGCGATATTGACTTGACCTTTGGAGCTCGACGCCGCCAAAACGGTTGTCACCGCGCTGAGTAAAGTGTCTCGCCATAGCGCCTCTGTCGTACCGCTGCGCCTCGATGGCGGCGAGCTGACATTGCTCTCTCTCCATGTGAACGATGCCCCATGGTCGAACTATAAAATAGAAGAAGGCAACCAACTGGTCATTGATGGCCTGCCGGATCGTTTTACCCTGCGCATCGTGAATGAGAATCAGCCCAGCGGCGAATACCGCGCTGGAAGGGTTGTACCAGTCTGGCGAAGCGCTGTGCACCCAGTGTGAGGCGGAAGGTTTCCGTCACATTACCCGGTATCTCGATCGTCCGGATGTGCTGGCGCGATTTACCACCAAACTGATTGCCGATAAAACCCGCTATCCGTTCCTGCTGTCGAACGGCAACCGTGTTGATCAGGGTGAGCTGAGCGATGGCCGTCACTGGGTTCAGTGGCAGGATCCGTTCCCGAAACCCTGCTATTTGTTTGCCCTTGTTGCGGGCGATTTTGACGTGCTGCGCGACACCTTTACCACCCGTTCCGGGCGTGAAGTGGCGCTGGAACTCTATGTTGACCGCGGTAATCTCGATCGTGCGCCGTGGGCGATGACGTCGCTGAAGAACTCCATGAAGTGGGACGAAGATCGCTTCGGGCTGGAGTACGATCTCGACATCTATATGATCGTTGCCGTCGACTTCTTTAATATGGGAGCGATGGAGAACAAAGGGCTGAACATCTTCAACTCGAAATATGTTCTGGCCCGGACGGATACCGCGACCGATAAAGATTACCTCGATATTGAGCGTGTTATCGGTCATGAATATTTCCATAACTGGACCGGTAACCGCGTCACCTGCCGCGACTGGTTCCAGCTCAGCCTGAAAGAGGGGCTCACGGTGTTCCGCGATCAGGAGTTCAGTTCCGATCTCGGCTCCCGTGCGGTTAACCGCATCAGCAATGTGCGCACCATGCGCGGCATGCAGTTTGCGGAAGACGCCAGCCCGATGGCGCACCCGATTCGCCCGGATAAAGTCATTGAAATGAACAACTTCTATACCCTGACAGTCTACGAAAAGGGTGCTGAAGTGATCCGCATGCTGCACACGCTGCTGGGTGAAGAGAACTTCCAGAAAGGGATGCAGCTCTATTTTGAGCGCCATGACGGCAGCGCTGCGACCTGCGACGATTTCGTGCAGGCGATGGAAGATGCTTCTAATATCGACCTCTCGCATTTCCGTCGTTGGTACAGTCAGGCGGGCACGCCGATTGTGACGGTGCAGGATGACTACAATACCGAGCAGTACACGCTGACCATCAGCCAGCGCACGCCGCCAACGGCAGAGCAGCAAGATAAGCAGCCGCTGCATATCCCGTTCGATATTGAGTTGTACGATAACGAAGGCAAGGTGATCCCGCTGCAAAAAGGCGGTCATCCGGTACACCACGTACTGAACGTGACGCAGGCGGAACAAACGTTTGTCTTTGATAATGTTTATTTCCAGCCGGTACCGTCACTGCTGCGTGAGTTCTCTGCGCCGGTGAAACTGGAATATAAATGGAGCGATCAGCAGCTCACGTTTTTAATGCGCCATGCCAGCAACGATTTCTCCCGCTGGGATGCAGCGCAAAGCCTGCTGGCCACGCATATCAAGCTGAATGTTGCACGTCATCAGCAAGGGCAGGCGTTGTCGTTGCCGCTGCATGTGGCCGATGCCTTCCGCGCGATCCTGCTCGACGAGGTCATCGATCCAGCGCTTGCTGCCGAGATCCCCTGACGTTGCCATCAGCGAATGAGAGATTGCCGAACTGTTTGAGGTTATCGATCCCACCGCGATCACCGCCGTGCGTGAAGCCCTGACGCGTACGCTTGCCACTGAGCTGGCGGATGAGTTCCTTGCTGTGTATAACGCCAACAAATTGAGCCACTATCAGGTGGAGCATGCGGATATCGGCAAGCGCGCGTTACGTAATACCTGCCTGCGCTTCCGGCCTTTGGCGATGCACAACTGGGCGACAAACTGGTGAGTCAGCAGTATCACGACGCCGATAACATGACCGATGCGCTGGCGGCGCTTTCATGCCGCTGTGGCGGCACAGTTACCGTGCCGCGATGCGCTGATGCAGGAATATGATGACAAATGGCATCATGACGGTCTGGTGATGGACAAGTGGTTTATCCTGCAAGCTACCAGCCCGGCGAGCAATGTGCTGGAAACAGTGCGTGGTTTGCTGAAACACCGTTCGTTCAGCCTGAGCAACCCGAACCGCATTCGTTCGCTGATCGGTGCTTTTGCCGGCAGCAACCCGGCGGCATTCCATGCGCAGGATGGCAGCGGTTATCAGTTCCCCGGTCGAAATGCTGACTGAGCTTAATAGCCGCAACCCGCAGGTGGCGTCGCGTCTGATTGAGCCGCTGATCCGCCTGAAACGTTATGACGCCAAACGTCAGGCGTTGATGCGCGCAGCGCTGGAGCAGTTAAAAGCATTGCCGAACCTGTCCGGCGATCTGTACGAGAAAGTCAGCAAAGCGCTGGCATAGTCCGGCAATCAGGCCCGGTAGCGCAACGCTTTCCGGGCCTGTCAATGTCGCCTTCCGACCGGCTAAGGCGACATGCTCTCAGGCGTGGCGGGTTTGTGGCGCAACCGTGCTTTCTGACTCGCCGCGCTGCATGACCCGGTTCAGGACTGTTTCTTCTAACTCCGCCAGCCTGAGTGAGCCTGTCCGGCGCGGGCGGGGATATCGATGGCCAAATCCGGTGCCAATTTTCCCTTCTTCAATCAGCAGGACGCGATCGGCCATGGCCACGGCTTCGCTGACATCGTGCGTGACCAGTACGACCGTAAACCCATGTAATTGCCACAGTTCCGTAATCAGCGCTTGCATCTCAAGACGTGTTAACGCATCCAGTGCGCCAAGCGGTTCATCGAGCAGCAGCAGTCCGGGCTGATGCACCAGCGCACGCGCCAGTGCTACGCGCTGTTTTTGCCCGCCAGAGCGCCGCAGGCCATCCCGTGCGCGCTGCGCCAGCCCCACAGACCGGAGTGCCTGTTGTGCGGCCTCGCGCCAGGGGGCCTTTCAGACCCAGACCGACATTATCGATAACCGATTTCCACGGCAGCAGGCGGGCATCCTGGAAACATCATTCGCGTGTCATTCTGGATCTGCGCCAGTGGCGTGTTTCCCGCCAGCAGTTCACCGCTGTTTGGGGATTCGAGGCCAGCCAGCAGGCGCAGTAAGGTACTCTTGCCACCGCCGCTACGCCCCACCACGGCAATAAACTGCCCGGCAGCAATGTGTAAATCCAGCCCCTTCAATACGGCGTTATCACCGTAGTGCTTGTTTACGCCATTTAATAACAAGGGGATCCCTTGAGTGAGTCGGGCGGTCGTCATGCATTTGCCTCCTTCTCATGATAAGCCGGATGCCAGCGTAACCACAGGCGCTCCAGCAGTTGCGCGCTGACATCAGCCAGTTTGCCGAGCAGGGCGTAGAGGATAATCGCTACCACTACCACATCGGTTTGCAGAAACTCCCGTGCGTTCATGGCCAGATAACCAATGCCCGCATTGGCTGAAATCGTCTCCGCCACAATTAAGGTCAGCCACATCAGGCCAAGGGCAAAGCGCACGCCGACCATAATAGAGGGCAGGGGCGCCCGGCAGGATCACATGGATAAAGAGCGCAAAACCGGTTAATCCATAGCTGCGCGCCATTTCCACCAGTCCACGATCGATATTGCGGATCCCATGCCGTGTATTGATATACACCGGAAACAGCGTACCCAACGCGACGAGGAATATTTTCGCGCTCTCGTCGATGCCAAACCACAGGATCACCGGGGGGATCAATGCCAGATGCGGGATGTTACGCAACATCTGGATAGAGGTGTCCAGCAGCCGTTCTCCCCAACGCGACAGACCGCTTATCAATCCCAGCGTCAACCCGATGCTGCCGCCAATAGAGAAGCCAATCGCGGCACGCCGAGGAGCTGATGGCCAGATGCTGCCACAGTTCTCCGCTTGCGCTCAGCGTCCAGAAGGCTTCCAGCACACCTTCCGGTGACGGAAGAATGCGAGTAGAGAGCCAGCCAGTCGAGGAGGCGATTTGCCAGACGATCACAATCCCGATGGGCAGCAACCATGGTGCGATACGCAGCAACCCTCTGTTCTGTGCAGCCATGATGATTCCTCAGCTTTGCGCCACTTTTCGCGGGATAAACTCATTCGCCACTGTCTCGCCCTGAAGTTGCAACAATTGCGGTTGCGGGATCTGCGGGATAGCGACATCAAGATGCGGGAACAGCAGCTCACCCACCCGATACGCCTCTTCCAGATGCGGATAACCGGAAAGAATAAAACTGTCTATTCCCAGTGCCGCATACTCGTTAATGCGCGCTGCCACCGTTGGACCGTCACCCACCAGCGCCGTCCCTGCGCCGCCGCGCACCAGACTGGGCCCGCCCACAAATTGGGGCTGATTTCCAGATTGCCGCGTTGACCGTTATGCAGCGCCGCCATACGTTGCTGGCCGACGGAGTCCCTGGCGTGCAAAGGCCGCCTGCGCTTTGGCAATGGTTTCGTCGTCCAGATGCGAGATCAGGTTGTCTGCCGCCTGCCGAGGCTTCGGCGGTGGTTTCACGCACGATCACATGCGTAAGCGAATGCCGAAGCGGACGCTACGCCCGTGCGCCGCTGCTTTGGCGCGCACCGGGCAATTTTCTCTTTGACCTGTTCTGGGGGCTCGCCCCGAGTCAGATAGAGATCGACCTGTTCCGCGGCCAGATCTTGCGCCACATCCGATGAACCGCCGAAATAGAGCGGCGGGCGCGGTTGCTGTACGGGGAGGAAAAATAATTTCGCGCCGCGCACATGAACATGTTCGCCACCGGAAATCGACCGTCTCGCCTTCCAGCAGGCGACGCCAGACATGGGTGAATTCTGAGGATGCTGCGTAACGCTCAGTATGATCAAAACACACGTCCCCGGCCAGCTCCTGCGGATCGCTGCCGGTCACGAGGTTAAACAATGCCCGGCCGTTAGACAGGCGGTCCAGTGTGGCGGCACCGGCGGGCGGCGACGGTGACGGAGGTGACGCTTGGACGCAGGGCGACGAGGAACTTCAGACGCTGGGTTACCGGGATCAGGGAGGCGGCCACCAGCCGAGAGCATCTTCACAGGAGCGCCCGGTTGGGATCAGTACGCCGCTAAATCCTATACGATCCGCCGCTTGGGCAATTTGTTGTAAATAGGCATGATCCACCGGTCGGGAACCGTAATCGGTCCCCGGTAGTGACCGTCTCCGTGGGTAGGCAAAAACCAAAACAGATTCAGGCTCATAACTTGGCTCCTTGTTGGGTTGGCTGCCAGATGCGGGTACGGATATCCACTTTCTTCGGTAGCAGGTGGTTGGCATAAAACAGATCGGCCGTTTGCTGTTGCAGTGCGGCGGTTGCCTCGTTTACCGGCCCGATTCTGGTCGGAGGGCGGTGATCAAAATAGGTGGCGATAACGGGCGGCGGTAATCCCATGGTTTTTGCCAGCAGCGCGACACTTTCGTCACGGTGGCTGCGGGTGAGGGCATCCGCTTCACTAAAGGTGTCCAGTACGCCCTCGGATAAAGGCGCCATTCTTCTCTGCATAGGGGCGGGCAGCTAAATAGAAGGAGCCGGTCTGCTTCCAGTGTGGTGCCATCTTTCAACACCGCGCGCCTTATAACAGGGCGGCGGAATAGTACGGATCCCAGATGGCCCGTGCGTCGACGTTCCCTTGTTGGAAGGCTGCGCGGGCATCGGCCGGTGTCAGGAAGACAGGTTGAATATCCGTAAATTTCAGTCCGGCTTCTTGCAGGGCGCGCAGCAGCAAGTTATGGGAGCTGGAACCCTTTGCAGCGCCACTTTATGCCCTTTCAGGTCGGCAACCGTTTTAATGGCGCTGTTTTCCGCCACGAGGATCACTTCCGCTTTCGGTTTAGGAGGCTCCACGCCGACATAGACCAGATCCGCGCCAGCAGCATCAGGCAAAAATCGGCGGAATATCGCCAGTGCTGCCAATATCAATGCTGCCGTTGAGCGCCTCCAGCATTTGCGGGCCAGCCGGGAATTCCACCCGAGGATATTTTGGTGTTCGGGTAACGTTTTTCCAGCAATTCATGACTTTTCGCCAGCACCATACTGACGCTGCCTTTCTGATAGCCAATGCGTAACCCATCCGGCGCAGGTTCGGCGGCATGTACCCAACCGGATACGGTCAACAGTCCGCCGAGCGCCAGCCATTGTGCGCGATGTCTGAAAGCGCTAAACATGAGCGACTCCTTGCGTCGTATGGAAATCTGGTGCCTGAATGTCGCGGCGGTGCAGCGCCTGCCAGAAGGTTTCCAGTGCGCTATCAAGACGGGTTTGCAGGTTGGGACTCAGGCTGGGTTTATGCTGATAATCAAGCACTGGCTGTCGTCAGCAAACACGCCATGCAGGATCTCCTGCGCCTTGAGCGCGCTGAGAACAGGTTTCAGCGCGTAATCCACTGCCAGCATATGCGCCACGGTTCCGCCGGTCGCCAGCGGTAAAACCACCTTTCCTTCCAGTGCGCGTTCGGGGGAGTAAATCCAGCAGGGTTTTCAGGGCGCCGGAAAATGAGGCTTTATAAATGGGGGTAGCGACGATCAAGCCATCTGCGCTTTTCAACTGTTCAATAAGCGTTTGTAACGCCGGGCTATCAAAGTTGGCGTACAGCAGATCTTCTGGCGCGAAGTTATGTAAGTGCCAGTGGCAGACCTCAATATCTGGGCGCTCAGACGCTCACGAGCATACTCCAGCAGCGCACTGGAGCGGGACGGGAAGCGCGGACTTCCGGCGAGAGTGACAACGCGCATAGTAGCTCCTTATAACTAATTGTTTGCTTTTAAGTAACATTCATAACAATTTAAAGCAGTGTGACAGAGGCGATTTATTCCACTAAATGATTTATTTGGAAGAAAAATTGCCAAAAATTGCATAAAGCGGAGGGGGAAGGGAAAACGATTGCGCCAAATCAGCTTTTTTTGCCGCAGGTCAATTCCATTTGCCGGGGGTTTCGCAGATAATACGCCCCCGGTTTGCACCGGGAATCCGGAGAGTTCATGTACTATCCCTTCGTTCGTAAAGCCCTTTTCCAGCTCGATCCAGAGAGCGCTCATGAATTAACATTTCAACAATTACGCCGTGTCACGGGCACACCGCTGGAAGCGCTTGTACGCCAGCGTGTACCGGAGAAACCGGTACAATGTATGGGCCTGACCTTTAAGAATCCGCTTGGACTGGCGGCGGGTCTGGATAAAAACGGCGAATGCATTGATGCACTTGGGGCGATGGGGTTTGGCTCCATTGAAATTGGCACCGTGACGCCACGGCCACAGCCGGGCAATGACAAACCGAGGATCTTCCGTCTGGTGGATGCCGAAGGTCTGATCAACCGGATGGGCTTTAATAATCTCGGCGTTGATAACTGGTCGAGAACGTTAAGAAAGCGCATTTTGATGGCGTACTCGGTATCAATATCGGCAAAAATAAAGATACGCCAGTCGAGCAGGGTAAAGATGACTACCTGATTTGTATGGAGAAAATCTATGCTTATGCAGGCTATATCGCGATTAATATCTCGTCACCAAATACGCCGGGGTTACGTACTCTGCAATATGGCGAAGCGCTGGATGATCTCCTCACGGCAATTAAAAATAAGCAAAACGATCTGCAAAATCGTCACCATAAATATGTGCCGGTGGCAGTGAAGATCGCACCGGATCTTTCGCAAGAAGAATTGATCCGGGTGGCGGACAGTTTAGTTCGCCACAATATTGATGGCGTTATCGCCACCAATACGACGCTGGATCGATCCCTCGTGCAGGGAATGAAACATTGTGATGAAACCGGTGGCTTAAGCGGCCGTCCATTACAATTAAAAGTACTGAAATAATTCGCCGCTTGTCTCAGGAATTAAAGGGGCAGTTACCCATTATCGGCGTCGGCGGCATTGACTCGGTGATCGCTGCGCGTGAGAAAGTGGCCGCAGGCGCAACGCTGGTACAAATTTATTCTGGCTTTATTTTTAAAGGCCCGCCGCTGATTAAAGAAATTGTCACCCATATCTAATCTTTTTCCTTTTACTGAACCGCCGGGCTTTATTTCCCGCCCCCGGTTGTTTTATATTCCGTCACTGTTGCTAATTTAAACATTTTAGTCTTTCATTATTAGGGTAATAACCGGGGGCGACAAAAGGATGAAAAAGTAACAGGATGTTTATGGGGACGGGAGAGGACAATGCGAATTAAACCTGACGACAATTGGCGCTGGTATTTTGATGACGAGCATGACCGTATGATGCTCGACTTAGCCAATGGCATGTTATTTCGTTCGCGGTTTGCCGGTAAGATGCTGACGCCGGATGCCTTTTCGCCCTCAGGTTTTTGTGTCGACGATGCGGCGCTCTATTTCTCTTTCGATGAAAAAATGCCGCGATCTTGATTTATCCAATGAGCAACGTGCAGAGCTGGTGCTCGAATGCGCTGGTCGCCATTCGCTTCCTGAAACCGCAAATGCCGAAAAGCTGGCACTTTTTATCCCACGGTGAACTTTGGTCGCCTGCGACGGGGAAGGGCCTGCGTCTGGCTGAGCGACACGCAGGAGTGCGTCAATCTGCTGGTGGTGGAACCGGGCGAAAATGCAGCGCTCTGTCTGCTGGCGCAGCCGGGCGTGGTCATTGCCGGTCGCACAATGCAGCTTGGCGATGCGATCAAAATCATGAACGATCGCCTGAAGCCGCAAATGAACGCCGCAGGCATTCGCTACGAACAGGCGGTTTAAGCCTCCAGCCGCAGCGACGTCTTCGGTATACAGCTACAGCAGAGAATCGAACCATCCTGCGCGACGGCCGATTTTTTCATGGCGCTGACTTCACCTTCTACAAGCCGTATCCGGCAACATCCGCAAACGCCAGCCCGGCAGGAATAGGGCACGCGAATCCCCTGATTTTCAAGCTGTTCCAGCAGCACTTGCTGGTTGTTGCCGCGAAACGTCTGCCCCTGCCAACTGATGTCCACCGTACCTTCCGGCTGGACTTCCGGCGATAACGTTTCCGCCACTGCCCCGGCGCCGTATATTTTGGCCGGAGCAGTAGCCAGAATAGCGACCTCATCACCCACCCGGATCACACCGCTATTGCGGGCAATCAGGTTCTGCCCAAAATCCACGTCGCCATTGTCCTGCGCAGTTCGGAACCCTTGCAGTGTCGTTAATGGCTCGCCGGTCGGGTGTTTTTGGCCTTTCTCCGGGCTGACAGTCGTAAACACGCAGCGGCTGCATGGTTTCACCACATCAAAAATCACATCGCCAATACGCACCACTTTCCAGCTGTCCTCTTCCCACGGCTGCGCACCTGTCACCACCGGTTGGGACGGAATTGTTCCATCCTGATGCTGGCCGGGCAGCGTTGCTGCAAATCGCGCAGTGAAGCTTCGTTGGTGAGCAAATAGGAAAACCATCCGCAAAGGATAACGGGACGTCATCGTGACGCTTTACCCGGCGGGTCAGCGTCGACCAACCCAGCGAAGCTGGACATTACGTGAGAAAAAGTGACTCAGCCAGCGGTTAATCTCATCGGGCGCAACCTGTGCGGTAAAATGGTTGCCCCAGACTTCCGTTGGCGCGGCATCGGGCGCAAAATCAGCAAAGCGGACCACTGCGCTGCTGCCGTCTGGCGCGGTCAGATGCAGACCATCCGTCAGCGGCGATGGCGTAAAGCGCACCATCTGCGGAAACTGGCGGGCAGTAATAAAGGTGCCATCGGGCTGGGTGATCATAAAAATGCGATCAGAGCAGAGACCGCTAATGTCGGCTACAGCATGCGTCAGACCAATACCGCGCATGGATTTCACCGGATGGATAAAAGACGTGAAAGAGTCGGCACGTCTTGCCCCTGTCAGACGAAAATTAGCCCTCAACTTTATGACATGAACGCCAGATTAGCTATAATGCGCAACAATTTTCGTTGAGTATAAGTGACATTATGATTTCTCTGTTTGCCAGTACGGCCCGTGGGCTGGAAGAGCTGTTAAAAACTGAACTGGAAAAACTCGGTGCTGTAGAGTGCCGTGTTGTTCAGGGTGGTGTCCATTTTGAAGGTGACACACGGCTCCTGTACCAGAGCCTGATGTGGAGTCGTCTGGCTTCGCGCATTATGCTGCCGCTTGGAGAGTGCAAGGTTTATAGCGACCTTGATCTCTACCTCGGCGTGCAGGCGATTAACTGGACAGAGATTTTTAACCCGGGCGCGACCTTCGCGGTGCATTTCAGCGGCCTGAATGATGAGATCCGTAACAGCCAGTACGGTGCGTTGAAAGTGAAAGACGCCATCGTCGACAGCTTTACCCGTAAAAATCTTCCGCGCCCGAATGTTGAACGTGACATGCCGGATTTGCGCATTAATGTCTGGCTGAATCAGGACACCGCGAATATCTCTCTCTCGATTTGAGCGGCGAAGGCCTGCACTTACGCGGCTACCGCGACCGCACCGGTATGGCGCCGATCAAAGAAAACCTCGCGGCGGCGATTGTGATGCGTTCTGGTTGGCAGCCGGGTACGCCGCTGCTGGACCCGATGTGCGGCTCCGGTACATTGCTGATTGAAGCCGCGATGGCGGCAACCGATCGCGCGCCGGGTCTGCATCGTGGCCACTGGGGTTTTAGCGGCTGGGCGCAGCACGATGACGTGCTGTGGCAGAGGTGAAAGCCGAGGCGCAAACCCGCGCCCGTCAGGGGATTGCCGGTTATGAATCCCGTTTCTATGGCTCCGACAACGACGCGCGCGTGGTCGAAATCGCCCGTAAAAACGCCCGTCGTGCCGGGGTGGGCGAACTGATCACCTTCGAGGCGAAAGATGTCGCACAACTGAGTAATCCGCTGCCGAAAGGCCCGTACGGTACGGTCATCAGCAACCCGCCTTACGGCGAGCGCACGGAAAGCGAGCCGGCGCTGATTGCGCTGCACAGTCTGCTGGGGCGCTTGCTGAAAGCGCAGTTCGGCGGCTGGAACCTGTCGCTGTTCAGTGCCTCGGTCGATTTGCTCAATTGCCTCCAGTTGCGCGCGGAGCGTCAATTCAAAACCAGAATGGCCGCTGGATTGCGTGCAGAAAAACTACCATCTGGCGGAAAATACCGGCGAAGCGAAAGCCCCGGCGATGGCGGAAGATTACGCTAACCGTTTGCGTAAGAATCTGGAAAAAACTGGAGAAGTGGGCGCGTCAGGAGGGTATCGAATGTTACCGTCTGTATGATGCCGATTTACCGGACTACAACGTGGCAGTCGATCGCTACGCGGATTGGGTGGTAGTGCAAGAGTATGCGCCGCCGAAAACCGTGGATGCGCAGAAAGCGCGTCAACGTCTGTTCGATATTATCGCTGCCACCATTCAGGTACTTGGCATTGCGCCGAATAAACTGGTGCTGAAAACCCGTGAGCGGCAGAAAGGCAACAACCAGTATCAGAAGATGAACGAAAAGGGCGACTTTATGGAAGTGAGCGAATATAACGCTCGTCTGTGGGTCAACCTGACGGATTATCTGGATACCGGCCTGTTCCTCGACCACCGCATTGCACGTCGTATGCTGGGTCAGATGAGTAAAGGTAAGGATTTCCTGAACCTGTTCTCTTATACCGGTAGCGCCAGCGTACACGCAGGTTTAGGCGGCGCGCGTTCCACCACTACCGTGGATATGTCCCGCACTTACCTTGAGTGGGCGGAACGCAACCTGCGCCTCAACGGCCTTAGCGGGCGTGCGCATCGTCTGATTCAGGCGGACTGCCTTGGCTGGCTGCGCGATACTGATGAGCAGTTTGACCTGATCTTTATCGATCCGCCGACCTTCTCGAATTCTAAACGCATGGAAGACTCGTTTGATGTGCAGCGCGATCATATGCGCCTGATGCAGGATCTGAAACGCCTGCTGCGCAAGGACGGCACGATTATGTTTTCCAACAACAAACGCGGTTTCCGTATGGATCTCGACGGGCTGGCGAAACTGGGGCTGAAGGCACAAGAAATCACCCAAAAACGCAGTCGCAGGACTTTGCCCGCAACCGTCAAATCCATAACTGCTGGCTGATTACCGCAGCCTGAAAGGATAAGTAAATGTCATTGATCAGTATGCATGGCGCGTGGCTGTCGTTCAGCGATGCGCCGCTTCTCGATAATGCAGAGTTGCATATCGAAGAAAACGAACGCGTGTGCACCGGTAGGGGCGCAACGGGGCGGGTAAATCAACGCTGATGAAGATCCTCAACCGGGAAGTCAACCCTCGGATGATGGACGCATCGTTTATGAGCAGGATTTAGTGGTGGCGCGTCTGCAACAGGATCCGCCGCGCAACGTCACGGGCAGCGTATATGACTTTGTCGCTGAGGGCATTGAAGAGCAGGCTGAATACCTCAAGCGTTATCACGATATTTCGCATCTGGTGATGAGCGATCCAAGCGACAAAAACCTTGCCGAGCTGGCGCGGGTGCAGGAGCTGCTGGATCATCACGGTCTGTGGCAGCTGGAAAACCGCATTAACGAGGTGCTGGCTCAGTTGGGTCTGACCGCGGATATGGCGCTTTCCTCGTTGTCCGGCGGCTGGTTGCGTAAAGCCGCGTTAGGTCGCGCACTGGTCAGCGCCCCGCGCGTGCTGCTGCTCGACGAACCGACTAACCACGGATATCGAAACTATCGACTGGCTGGAAGGGTTCCTGGGAAATCGTTTGGCGGCACCATCATCTTTATTTCCCATGACCGCTCATTTATTCGCAATATGGCGACGCGCATTGTCGACCTCGATCGCGGCAAACTGGTCTCTTACCGGCGATTACGACCAATATTTGCTGGATAAAGAAGAGGCTCTGCGCGTTGAGGATCTGCAAAATGCCGAGTTTGACCGCAAGCTGGCGCAGGAGGAAGTCTGGATCCGTCAGGGTATCAAAGCGCGCCGTACCCGTAACGAAGGTCGTGTTCGTGCGCTGAAAGCGATGCGTCGTGAGCGTAGCGAGCGCCGGGAAGTGATGGGCAGCGCGAAAATGCAGGTGGAGGAAGCCTCCCGCTCCGGCAAGATCGTCTTTGAGATGGAAAACGTCAACTACGGGGTTGAGGGAAAGGTGCTGGTGCGCGATTTCTCTACGCAGGTCCAGCGGAGCGACAAAATTGCCCTTATCGGCCCGAACGGCTGTGGTAAGACGACATTGCTGAAACTGATGCTGGGCCAGTTGCAGGCGGATAGCGGGCGCGTGCATGTGGGCACCAAGCTGGAAGTGGCATACTTTGATCAGCACCGGGCGGAACTGGATCCGGAAAAAACCGTGATGGACAACCGGCCGAGGGCAAACAGGAAGTCATGGTCAACGGTAAGCCGCGCCACATTCTGGGTTATTTGCAGGACTTCCTGTTCCATCCAAAACGGGCGATGACGCCGGTGCGCGCGCGCTTTCCGGTGGGGAGCGTAACCGTCTGTTGCTGGCGCGTTTGTTCCTGGGAAACCCAGTAACCTGTTGATCCTCGATGAACCGACTAACGATCTGGATGTTGGAAACGCTGGAACTGCTGGAAGAGTTGATCGACAGCTATCAGGGCACTGTGCTACTGGTCAGCCACGATCGCCAGTTTGTGGATAATACCGTGACCGAATGTTGGATCTTTGAAGGCGAAGGACGCATCGGTCAGTATGTGGGTGGTTATCACGACGCGCGCGGTCAGCAGTCTGCTTCGCAGGCGCAAAAACAGGCAACCGTGAAAAAAATACGGAAGCGCCGGTCGCCAAAGCAGAAACTGTCAAACGAAGCACCAACAAACTAAGCTATAACCTGCAGCGTGAGCTGGAACAACTGCCGCAGAAGCTGGAACAGCTGGAAGCTGAGCTGGAATCTCTGCAGGCGCAGGTGGCGGATGCCGCTTTCTTTAGTCAGCCGCATGATCATACGCAGAAAGTCTTAGCTGATATGGCTTCGGCGGAGCAGGCGCTGGAAGACGCGTTTGAACGCTGGGAGTACCTCGGAGGCTCTAAAAAACGGCGCATAAAAGGGGAGCCTGTATGTGTGAACACCACCACGCCACTCGTCACATTCTCTGTTCGCAATGTGACATGCTGGTGGCGTTGCCACCGTTGCAGCACGGGCATAGAGCCACTTGCCCGCGCTGTGGCGCAACACTGACGACCGAATGGGACGCGCCGCGGCAGCGTCCCACCCTATGCCATCGTGGCATTATTCATGTTGTTGCTCTCAAACCTCTTTCCCTTCGTCAATATGAAAGTGGCCGGTGTGACCAGCGAAGTGACGCTGCTGGAAATTCCCGGGGTGATGTTTTCTGAGGATTACGCCAGTCTTGGCACTTTCTTCTTGCTGTTTGTTCAGTTAGTTCCGGCATTTTGTCTGGTGACTATCCTGTTGCTGGTAAACCGCGTGCCGATGAATTTTCGCCTGAAAATTGGTCTGGCGAGGATCCTGTTTCAACTGAAAAGCTGGGGGATGGCGGAGATCTTCCGGCGGGCGTGTTGGTCAGTTTCGTGAAACTGATGGCCTATGGCGATGTGGGCATCGGCAGCAGCTTTATTCCATGGTGTCTGTTTTGCCTGCTGCAGTTGCGGGCTTTTCAGTGTGTTGATCGCCACTGGTTATGGGATGACATCGCGCCGGCGCCAAAACCTGCGCAGATTCTGCATGTCGGTACCGGGTATCCGCCGGGGGTTACGCGCATGCCCTTGCTGCACGGCAATTGTTGCGATTGATCAACCGGTTTGCCCGCGCTGCCATACGCATGGCGGGCCGGTGGCGAAACAGTATCCAGTGGACGCTGGCGCTGCTGGTCACCTCCATTCTGCTCTACCTGCCTGCGAATATTCTCCCCCATTATGGTGACGGATTTGCTGGGGGATCGCATGCCGTCCACGATCCTTGCTGGGGTGATTTTGCTCTGGAGTGAGGGGTCATACCCGGTAGCGCTGGTGATCTTTATCGCCAGTATTATGGTGCCGACGTTGAAAATGATCGGTATCGCCCCGGCTATGCATCGATGCGAAAGGGCATGGCAAGCGCGATTGCGAGCGAATGCACATTATTTATGAGGTGGTCGAGTTTGTCGGCCGCTGGTCAATGATCGACGTGTTTGTGATTGCCGTACTCTCCGCGCTGGTGCGTATGGGCGGGTTGATGAATATTTACCCGGCAATGGGTGCGCTCATGTTTGCGCTGGTCGTAATTATCACGATGTTTGCGGCAATGACTTTCGATCCCCGGTTGACTCGGGATCGTGAACCGCTAACGCACCATGAGGAGTCGTTAAAGCATGGAGAATAAGAGTGGGGAGGCCAACGTGCAAAAGGTAAGAAACTGGTCGCCGGTGTGGATTTTCCCGATTGTGACTGCGCTGATTGGTGCGTGGATCCTCTTCTATCACTACAGCCATCAGGGCCCGGAAGTGACGCTGATCACCACCAATGCGGAGGGCATTATCGGTGGCAAGACCACCATTAAGAGCCGCAGTGTGGACGTTGGCGTGGTGGAAAGCACGACGCTGACCGATGATTTAACCCATGTCGAAATCAAAGCACGGCTTAATTCCGGGATGGAAAAGCTGCTGCACGATGATTCCGTTTTTTGGGTGGGTGAAGCCGCAGGTAGGTCGTGAAGGGATCAGTGGGCTGGGAACCCTGCTTTCGGGGGCCTATATTGAGTTGCAACCGGGTAATAAAGGTAATCAACCAGAGCGCTACAACCTGCTGGATTCGCCGCCGCTGGCGCCGCCTGATGCGAAAGGCATCCGGGTGATCCTCGACAGCAGTAAAGCCGGGCAATTAACTGCCGGAGATCCGGTGTTATTCCGTGGTTATCGCGTTGGCTCGGTTGAGACCAGTACCTTCGATACGCAAAAACGTACGATGAGTTATCAGCTTTTATCAATGCCCCTAACGACAGGCTGGTAACCAGCAATGTGCGTTTCTGGAAGGACAGTGGTATTGCGGTGGATCTCACCTCGGCGGGCATGCGGGTGGAAATGGGATCGCTGGCGACATTATTCGGTGGTGGCGTGAGCTTTGATGTGCCGGAAGGTGTCGATTTAGGTCAGCCCGTTGGCGAGAAAACAGCGTTTACCCTGTATGACGATCAGCGCAGCATTCAGGAGTCGCTCTATACCGATCACATCGATTACCTGATGTTCTTTAAAGACTCCATTCGTGGCTTGCAACCCGGCGCACCCGTTGAGTTCCGCGGTATTCGTCTGGGGACCGTCAGTAAGGTGCCGTTCTTTACCGCGGGCATGCGGCAGGCGTTAAACGACGATTACCGGATACCGATTCTGATCCGTATTGAACCGGGGCGGTTAATTAACCAGCTTGGTGAAGATCCGGATATGAGTGCGCACCTTAATGAGTTACTCAAGCGTGGCCTGCGTGGCTCGCTGAAAACCGGCAACATTGTGACCGGCGCATTGTATGTGGATCTCGATTTTTACAACAATGTTCCGGCGGTTAGCGGGATGCGTGAGTTCGCCGGTTATCAGATTATCCCGACGGTGAGCGGTGGTCTGGCGCAAATCCAGCAGCGTTTGATGGACACGCTGGATAAGATCAACAATCTGCCGCTGAACCCGATGATCGAACAGGCGACCAGTACGTTGTCGGAGAGCCAGCAAACACTCAAACGCTTGCAGACGACGCTGGATAACCTGGAATAAGCTGACGGCCAGTCAGTCAATGCAACAATTACCGGCGGATATGCAAACGACGTTGCGGGAACTGAACCGCAGTATGCAGGGCTTCCAGCCCGGGTCAGCCGCGTATAACAAGATGGTGGCGGATATGCAGCGTCTTGACCCGGTGCACTGCGTGAACTACAGCCGGTACTGAAAACGCTCAACGATAAGAGCAATGCGCTGGTGTTCCGAAGCGAAAGGGAAAGACGATCCGCAGCCGAAGAGGGCAAAACAATGAGAAAAAGCATACTGACCAGCATTGCCATGCTGTTGGCTGCCTGTAGTAGCACGGGGGATAACAAAAGCTACTATCAGTTACCTTCACCGTCGCAGACGGCGGTTAAAGCCAGCACCGGGCAGAACCAGGAAACCGCCAGCTATGGGTTGAGCAGGTGTCCGTCCCGGATTATCTGGCGGGTAACGGCGTGGTTTATCAGACTACTGATGTGCAGTATGTCATTGCCAATAACAATCTCTGGGCCAGTCCACTCGATCAGCAACTGCGTAATACGCTGGTGGCAAATTTGAGCAATCAGTTGCCGGGATGGGTTGTTGCATCGCAGCCGCTGGGCAGTGAACAGGATACGCTGAATGTCACTGTAACGGGTTTTCATGGACGTTATGACGGTCGGGTGATTATCGGCGGTGAGTGGTTGCTTAAGCATCAGGGAAGGCTGATTAAGCGGCCGTTTCATATTGAGCTGAAGCAGCAGCAGGACGGGTATGATGATATGGTCAAAATGCTGGCGCAGGGATGGCAGCAGGAAGCGAGCAATATTGCAGATGAGTTAAATCGTCTGCCATAACAAAATATAATGGCCAAAAAATCCGTCAGCTGCGAAAGCGCTGGCGGTTTTGTTCTCACCTCAAACCATTACTTGTGCTGGTTCACATTTTTTGTACAAATGAACTTTTGTATAGCTCACAATTATGACACTGGCGTGAATTTTGCGCATTGACGCCCCGGTCTATTCAAGGTATTCGTAACCTGTGGTTGCACACTTAGTGACCACTGTTTTCTTTCCACCAGATCAAATAATGAGGAAACGAGGCATGAAGAGACAAAAACGAGATCGCCTCGGAACGGGCACATCAACGTGGTTATCAGGCTGGTATTACCGGACGCCCGAAAGAAATGTGTCCGTACCAAACCCTGGAATCAAAGGTCCGAGTGGCTGGGAGGCTGGCGGCAAGCCATGGAGGACAGGGCCGTAATTGCCTGATTCTGTCTCTTTAAAAGAAACCTCCGCATTGCGGAGGTTTCGCCTGTACAGGGTTGTAAAACCCGCTCTCATCCGAAATCAGAAAGCAGAGGTGTCCCGGAACAGGCCGACTTTCAAATCGTTTGCAGTATAGATAACGCGCCCGTCGACCAGCACTTCGCCATCTGCCAGACCCATAATCAAACGGCGATTAACAATACGCTTGAAGTGGATGCGGTAGGTAACGGTTTTGGCTGTTGGCAGGACCTGACCGGTAAATTTCACTTCGCCCACGCCCAGTGCGCGGCCTTTACCTTCGCCACCCAGCCAGCCCAGATAGAAGCCAACCAGCTGCCACATTGCGTCCAGACCTAAACAGCCCGGCATCACCGGATCGCCAATAAAATGGCAGCCAAAGAACCACAGGTCGGGATTGATATCCAGTTCAGCTTCAACATAGCCTTTATCAAAGTTACCGCCGGTCTCCGTCATTTTGACCACACGGTCCATCATCAGCATGCTAGGGGCTGGCAATTGCGGGCCTTTTGCACCAAACAGTTCGCCGCGACCAGAGGCAAGAAGATCTTCTTTGTATAGGATTCGCGTTTATCTACCATGTTCTCAGTAAGCCTTATATGTAATTTCGGACGCAGGATAGCTAACACGTGTACGCTGAACAAGTCCGATCAGTTTTGAGTAAACCAATTTAACCAGCGAAGCGGCCACGGAAAGCGATGACGTGCATCTTGCTGCGTTGTCACGGGCAATGCGTTCCTGAATGACTTGCTTGAGGTTATTTTGCCCCTCAGCATCCCATGTCAGGCCCGTTAATAAGGGTAGTGCATCCATCATATCGTCCACTGCCCAGATGAAAAATTGCTTTGCCTGAAGGGCATCTAACAGATTTTGATGCAGGCACAAGTGGCGCACATTTGCCGCCGGGATAATCACACCTTGTTCGCCCGTCAGTTCACGCTGTTGGCAGATGGCAAAGAAACCTTCAATTTTTTCATTCAGGCCTCCAACAGGTTGCGCGCGACCAAATTGGTCCACTGAACCCGTAATGGCTATGCTCTGATTGAGGGGGGACTTCCGCCAGTGCACTGATTAATGCGCACAACTCCGCCATTGATGCGCTATCACCGTCAACTTCACTGTAGGATTGCTCAAAGGTCAACGACGCGGAGAAGGGGATTTGCTGTTCCAGTTCCAGTTCGGCCATCAGAAACGCTTGCATGATCATCATGCCTTTCGCATGGATATTGCCGCCGAGTTCTGCTTTGCGTTCAATATCATTGAACTCGCCATCGCCGATATGCACAACACAACTGATGCGCGAAGGTTCACCAAAGGCGCGCGGGTGGCCAGGGAATTCAATGACCGACAGGGCATTAATCTGACCGACTTGCGCACCTTCCGTCTCGATGAGGATCTGCTCCAACAAAATCTCATCTTGCATACGTTCAGCAAGGAAACCTTCCCGCCACTCGCGTTGGGCGAGCATCGCTTGTAACTCTTCGCCGCGGAAGGTGTCACCAGTAGACATTGCTGCGACTTCGCGTAACTGACGGGTGAGCCATAGTGGGCACAGCGGCAATGTTTCCTGATCGCCGGTGTAACGTACCGCTTCACGGATCAATGTTTGCCACGCGTCTGCGGCCGGGCAGGGAGCTGTGCGCTGCGAGCGGTTTGCTCAACCCAATGACGCCACACCGCCATCGTTTCGGCATCGGCGATCTGCAGCGTTTCTTCATACTCGCTGTAAATTGCACCGGCTTGCGAGCTCCGGCTCCATTTCCTGAAATTCTGCCAGCGATTCGCGTTCACCCACGAGGATGACTTTCAGATCGAGTGGCATCGATGGCACGATAACCGGCAGCGGGCGGGATTCATCAAAGGAAACCCAGTCAAAACGCCGCTGCGTTACCATGGCTTTCAGGCGCATCCAGAGCAGTGGCTGGGCTAATAGCGTGCGCAGGGAGATAATCAGTATGCCGCCGTTTGCACGGTGCACCAGACCTCGGCTGCAGGATGATTTCGTTATTGAATTGTCGCAGGCAGCCGAACAACTGTTCTGCTTCTACCCAGTCAGCAAATACCGCGGGTTTACTGCCCACAAAATCAGACTGGGCATCAACGGAGGCGTCAAAGCGTACGGTTGAACCATTTATATGGTATTGACCGCCAACAAGCGGGCGCTCTTCGGGTATGAGTTCTTCTGTTGCGCTGGTAATAAGCTCCAGATACTCAATCTCTTCCGGCGCTTTAGCCAGTAAAAGCGTGACGTTGCCAGCGGATAGAGCAGTTGCTCGAGCGCATATTGTAATCGGGGTTGCGTATCGGCAAGAGTAGAAATCACTCTCACGCGCTAATTCGGACGATTCAAATACTTCCTGATAGCTTTCGGTATCAGGAACCACGTCGTTCCATTCAAGTTTTGTAATGGTCAAAGTCGTTTTTTTGTCTGGTGTAAAAGGCGGGATTATACCGTAAACGCCGACGCAGCACACGGATTACGCGCTTTTGGCGCAGGAACATTGACTGCAGCTCGCAGAGGGTGATTTCTTTTCAGCAGAGCCGACAAAAACTGATATTCTGAACTGAGTTACACGGTAACATTGGGATCGCAATGAAATATCAACAACTGGAAAATCTCGAAAGCGGCTGGAAATGGAAGTATCTGGTTAAGAAGCATCGTGAGGGGGAGCTCATCACGCGCTATATAGAAGCCAGTGCTGCAAAAGATGCCGTCGATGTATTGTTGACCCTCGAAAATGAACCGGTACTGGTTAACAGTTGGATTGCGCAGCATATGAATCCGGCGCTGGTCAACAGGATGAAACAGACTATCCGCGCCCGGCGTAAGCGGCATTTCAACGCTGAACATCAGCATACGCGCAAGAAATCGATCGACCTCGGAATTTGTTGTCTGGCAACGGCTGGCAGGGCTGGCGCAACGGAGAGGGAAAACCCTTTCGGAAACCATTGTGCAGTTGATTGAGGATGCGGAGCATAAAGAAAAGTATGCCTCGCAGATGTCAACACTGAAGCACGACCTGCAGGCACTGCTCGGCAAAGAATAATGAAACCTCAGTTTATCCCGTTACTGTACGGGCGAATAAAAAAACCCCGCGCTGGCGGGGTTTTTTCATAGACGTAAACTTAAGCCTGCGGCTGAGTTACAACGTCTTTGATGCCTTTAACTTCGATCCTCAACGCGACGGTCCGGACCCGGTGTAATCGATCAGCGCAGGGCGCGCTTTCACGTTGTCACAGGTGCTGCCGGTAACCGGCTGGGATTTGCCCATGCCACGTGCGGAGATTTTGTTAGCCGGGATACCTTTAGATACCGTGTAATCAACAACGGACTGAGCACGTTTCTCAGACAGACCCCGGTTGTAAGCGTCAGAACCGATACGGTCAGTGAAGCCCAGAACCACTACGGAACCGTCTTTCGGATCCAGTGGTTGCTCAGCTGGCTGTACAGCTGATTCAGCGCCTGCTGACCTTCCGGTTCAGGGTCGCTTTGTTGAAGTTGAACAGAACGTCAGACTTCAGGGTGAAGTGTTTGGTCTGTACTTCCGGAGCCGGAGCCGGGGCCGGAGCAGCAACTACCGGTGCAGCTTCTTCCTGCTGACCAAAGCGGTAGGAAACACCTACGCTCAGCAGACCGTTGTCCGGACGACCACCAACGGTGTTAGCATCACCGATGTTGTTGGTCCATTGGTATTCCAGACGGGTAGCGATATCGCGGGTAACTGCCCACTCAACACCACCAGCGAATACTGGGGAAACACCTGTGTCATGATCTTTGAAGCCCAGTTGTTCTGAGCGTCTGCACGCCAAACCATACCACCCAGACGGGTGTAAACATCCAGATCATCAGTGATCGGGTAACCCAGTTTAGCGGTCAGTTGAACGCCCTGAGCTTTGAAAGCACCGTTCACAGTGTCGCCTTTGTACGGCATACGGCCTAACCAGTCGTAGCCCAGTTCAAAGCCAACATACGGGTTAACCTGATAACCACCGAACGCACCAGCACCTAATTGGCTTTCATGAGTCGGGCCAGTATTAGAGATCTGGTTGTTACCAACATCGTGGAACTGAGACCAGCCCAGTTTAGCACCTGTATACCAGTGTTATCTTTCGGAGCGGCCTGCGCTACGGTAGCGAAGCCAGCCAGTGCCACTGCAATTGCGATAGCTGTCTTTTTTCATTTTTTGCGCCTCGTTATCATCCAAAAATCGCCATGGGAATCTCTAAGAGAGCCACGGTTAAATCCTTCACCGGGGGCATTGCTCACTAATAACTCAGGAGATATCTTTATCGATATCTTTGGCTTATGCCGAGCACCCCCGGCGATGTAAAGTCTACAACGTAGTTGGAAACTTACAAGTGTGAACTCCGTCAGGCATATGAAAAAAAGACTTTGTGTACACATTATTTAACATTTTGACTAAGTATTAGTCGATGTCGTTAGCCTGCGAAGCGCGCCACACAGGCTTTGTCGCTGTATTTGACTGATAAATTGGTCATGCCAGTCATTCTTAAAAAAATATCCCGGGATAAATCTTAAATTTACTCCAATGATACAAATTAGGAGTGAATTTTTATCCCTGAAAGCTGTCTCGCACCCAGAGAATCATGACGTAACGGGCGCATAACGAAGCCTATTGCGTTGCCTTCCTCTGCGGCCATCGCCGTGCGGTGGTGTTCTTCTTCCGTTAGTTCTTCCGCATGCCAGCCAATTACCACGCTATAATTGCCGGTGCGCAATGCACGGATCATGGATTCCAGCGTCACGCCGGGCGACAGTTGATTGATTTGCATAACCTTGGTGAGGGGTAAGCCGACAGATTGTACCCATTCACGGCTCAGTTTCTGCTGAGGCGTCAGCCATAGCTGCCAGCGCGATTGCTGCCCGAGTTGCTGCAGTAGGGGAAGTAAAAGAAGTTGTGCCATCATAGGCTGGTCTTCACGATAGACAACCTCGCTAATCAGCCCCGCAGCGACGCCGGTGGATTCAGCTCGATTTGCCGTGCTGAGTGTGGAAGCCAATTTTGTTGAACGATTAGCATAACCTGAAGTGTACATAATCAATCCAGCCCTGTAGTTACTGTATAAACATACAGTAACCTCTGAACGTTCAAAGATCAACCTCATTTTCTGAAAGTAACTCGCATTTTGCTCTGTCCCCGCCGCCATACGTAAAATTTTCTTGCTGTCCCGTCCTCAGTTGCCTATGTTCCTGATTAACGGATCCGATAATAATGTTATTGTTGTTACTACGTGATTTTTAAAGGAATAATCATGGAAGACATATCACATCAACGGATCTATCAGTCATGCGAATGCCTCGCATCTCTCGGGGATATTTGCTATCGCGCCCATTTCGGTGGTTACAGTTTGTCGGTAGACAAAACGGTTTTTGCAATGGTTGCTGGCGGAGAACTTTATCTGCGCGCGTGCGATGAAAGTGCACATTATACCGTTACCCGGCAAGCCCCCATGCTGATGTTCAATAAGCGTGGCCGTCAGGTTTCGTTAAATTACTACTTCGTGAATGAACGTTTGTGGAGCGATCGCGCATTATTGCTGGAACTTTCTGCGCTTTCGCTCAGTGCAGCGAAACGGGAGAAAATACAGCGGACTGCCCGATTGCGCCTGCGCGATCTGCCCAATCTTACCTTCCAGCTTGAGGCTCTGTTACATGATGCCGGGGTACTGGATGCGCATACGCTGCGTTTACTTGGTGCGAAAGCATGTTGGCTCAGATTAAGAAAAATGAATCAGCAGCTCAGCGTTAAAGTTCTCTTCGCTCTTGAAGGCGCCATTATTGGTCTTCATGAAGCTGCACTCCCGGCGATCAAACGCCGGGAGTTGTTGGAGTGGTTTAATGAACTGATAACAAAGGGGAGTAAGCCTTACTAAGCGATTTGCCGTTTCAGACGACACACTTCCGGCAGTAAAGCGATGAGCAATCCAATTTGCTGAAGCACCAGTGGCTCTTTGCTGTCCGGACGTGGTTCCAGATGTTTAATTCTTTGCGATAAGTCGGCGAGCGCTTCCTGCACGCGTCCCTCACTGGCAGGGGAGGTGATGCAGGGCATCGTCGACATAACAAACAGCATCATCAAGAAGACGCAAAATATCGGGTTGCGTGAGCTGTTCACGGTGAGCGCCCAATGCTGAGATGTAGCTGGTAAAACTATGGTTCAGGCACAACAACCGGAAGGCCGCGTCGCGAAGTTCCGAGGATGCGCCGGGAGTTCGGTGGACATATTCGATACCACGGAAGCCAGTTCCGCATCACGGTTGTAGGCATTCCGGCGGGCAATGCGGTAAGCCGGGCGGTTATCACGTCCCTGATGATACTGCTCAAGAATAGCATCAAGATAACGGCAATTGGCGTCAAATGCCTGCTCCGTAACGCGTGATAAATGGCGAAAACGCCAGTCGGGCCAGATAAAACTCACTGCCGCCCGGTGTGCGATGGCGCACCCGATAAGGGTATCGATAATACGGGGAATGGCGACTTCAAAACCTTCTCCCAGCAGGTTAAAACACAGCAATACCAACAGGGTAATAAACATTGTCGCGTGTGCATACTGGACTGTGCGGAAGGCAAAAACAGCACGCCGGTAATAACGATCAATATTAATTGCCCTTCATGGGAAGGAACAAAATAGAGCACAGGTAAACCAATAGCGACACCCACCAACGTACCGATTACGCGCAAAGTCAGGCGATGGCGTGTGGCATTATAGTTCGGTTGGCACACAAAAGGCTGGTGAGCAGGATCCAGTAACCATGCTGTAGTCCGGTGATTTGGATAAACGCATAACCAATACATAACACCACAGACATGCGTACAGCATGACGAAATAACGCTGATTCCGGCGACAAATTGTTGCGTATCCGTAGCCAGATGTCGCTGAAACCGCTCAGGCTGTCATCGGCGAGCTGGTTTTCGGTGTCACTTGCTGACAACGGTTGTGGTTGGCCGGATTCAATACTTGCTAGTTGTGCATCAATGGCGCGCAAATTATCCAACAGAAAGCCGAGTGCTTTCATATGCTCAGGCGATGTCGCGCCATTAACGTGAATACGATCCAGTGCAGCATCCAGTGCACAAATGCCCGTTCGAAGCGGGAGTCATGTTGATAAGGCACGCGCAGTAAAATTGCCCGGGAAAGCTGAGCACAGGCCTGAGATTGCATCGATAACAGCCGCTGAAAGCGAAACATAACATCGCTATAGCGAAAGTGTTCACGTAACGTTTGATACTGAATATGCGACGAACTGGCGCGTTCGTGGATATCCTGCGCGGCGAAATAATAATGGAGCGTCTGGCGGGTGCTGCGCTGCCCGCGGTCTCCGCGCAGCCGGGTGAGAAGCGTCGCTTTAGTCTGGTTCAGTGTTGTCACCAGTTGGCCGTTGGCCAGCGCGAGATCGTATAAAGGTGCACTGGTTTTCATCCTCAATGTCCGGGTCAAACAACCGTGACTTTAACTCCAGATAGTGCGCCAGCCCTTCATAGCAACGTGACAGATTGTCCTGCAGCGCGCGAATCGGGAAGACCGGTGGCCGACCAGCGGTCAACACGTTAAACCAGATGGCGCCAGCCAGTAGCAACAGTGGCTGCTGATACCATTGCTCGAACAGCGAGATCCCCCAGCATGGTATAGACCGCAATGAGCAACGCGCCGAAGGCGATAGTGGCATAACGTTGGCCAAGTCCACCCAGCAAAATAAAGCCAATTGTTGAGCTGACCAGACCAATGGCAAACAGCCATGGCCACGGAAAGAGCAATTCGACGGATGCTGAGGCGATAAAAAAACAAATCAAGGTAATGATGAGGTTACGCAGGCGTCCGGTGAGGCGATCGTCCAGATCCGCCAGCGCTGCTGCGACGACACCGAGCGTTAAGGGAATAGTCAGTTTTACCTCACCGAGTACCCGAGGGCAACGCCGCGGTTCCGCAAAGAGCGATAAAAATCCTGACGTTATAAAGCCGAGGCACTGTTCCATGTGTAGCGACGAATAAGAGGGCTCAACATAGCGAATGGCTATCCAATTACTGAAAACGGCGGCGAGCATTAGCTTCGCGCGGCACGTGCCGTTTCGACAGAAACCACGCGGCGGCCAACTGGCAGGGCAATGGCGGCAATCTTAAAATTCGCCACGCCAACGGGAATGCCGATAATGGTCAGGCACTGTGTTATCCCGGCGACAATGTGCATGATGCACAGCCACCAGCCAAAGAGCACAAACCAGATGATGTTCAGCGCGGTACCGCCTGCGTTTAGCAGAACGTTTTTACCTTGGGGAGCCAGTTCGTCGACATGGATCGCTTCATTTCCCCATGGTACCAGCGAAAGTTTAGTGATTTCCCAACAGGAGCGCGTCAGCGGCAGGGTGATAATCAACACCATACTCACCAGTGTCGCCAGCAGCCAGCCTAACGTGGTGGCAAAACCGCCAAGCACAAAGTTCAGAATATTCAGAACGGTACGCATAAAACCTCGGTGTAATACGGTGAGAAACATGTCCCGGCAATTGTAACGATTTTTTGGACTGGAGCACCAATTCTCTGGCAGGTAAACTGGCAATTATTGTCACAAGCTGAGAACAATAAGACATGGAACTGAAAGCGACCTCCACCGGGAAAACGTCTGGCGCAGCACCCTTATGATCGTGCGGTGATCCTTAACGCGGGCGTCAAAGTCGCAGGCGATCGACATGAATACCTTATTCCTTTCAATCAGCTATTGGCAATCGAATGCAAACGCGGATTGGTATGGGGAGAGATGGAGTTTCTGCTTGCTGACAAAAGTTGTGCGCCTCCATGGTACTGGAGTGGAACGAAACCCAGCGTTTTTATCACCACTTGAATGAGCGCTGGAATAACTGGAGCAAGGAGATGAGCGAGGTTGCTGCAGGTGTTTTATCTGCGCAATTGGAGCTGATTGCCGGACGCATAGAGCAAAAAAAAGTGGCTGACGCGCAAGCAAATTAGCGGCCTCCAGCAACAGTTGCAGCAGGCATTTACGGCGTTGCCCGTGCCAACCAGCCGTCTGCATGAATTTGATAATTGCCGTGAACTTTGGCGACAGTGTCAGGCGTGGCTTAATGACATTGAGGGACGCCGCACACAGCATAATCAAGCCTATACCGACGCTATGCTGGTGGAATATGCAGCATTTTTCGACCGGGGTTGAAACCTCGCCGCTGAATCCGGCGCAGGCACGAGCCGTTGTTAACGGGGAACACGCATTGCTGGTGCTTGCAGGCGCGGGGAGCGGTAAAACCTCGGTGCTGGTGGCGAGGGCCGGTTGGTTGTTAGCGCGGGGTGAAGCCGCGCCTGAGCAGATCCTGTTGTTGGCTTTTTGGTCGTCAGGCGGCCCGGGAAATGGATGACCGTATCCGTGAGCGGCTGCATACCGAGGAGATCACTGCCCGGACTTTCCATGCGCTGGCGCTGCACATTATCCAGCAGGGAAGCAAAAAAGTTCCGCAAGTCAGTGAGCTTGAAAGCGATACCCCGGCGCGACTGGCGCTCCTGACCGATGCACTGGTGTTCCCAATGCAGTGAAAAGAAAGCACAAGCTAAAGGGTGGCGGCAATGGCTGGAAGAGGAGATGGAGTGGAGCGTTCCGGAAGGTAACTTCTGGGAAAACTCTGCATTGCAGCGGCGTATTGCTCCCCGTCTGGATCGCTGGATTGGCTTAATGCGAATGCACGGCGGTGCTCAGGCGGAGATGATTGCCAGCGCGCCGGAAGAGGTTCGGGAGCTGTTTAGCAAGCGTATCAAACTGATGGCTCCGTTGTTGAAAGCCACCGGAAAACAGCCTTAAAAGAGGAGAATGCTGTCGATTTTTCCGGGCTGATCCACCGGTGCAATAAATGTGCTGGATAAAGGGCGATTTATCAGTCCCTCGGAAACATATTCTGGTGGATGAATTCCGGATATTTCGCCACAACGTGCAGCGTTGCTGGCAGCACTGCGTAAGCAGAACTCACAGACGACACTCTTTGCCGTTGGGGATGACTGGCAGGCAATTTACCGTTTTAGCGGTGCGCAACTCCTCACTGACGACGGCTTTCCATGATTATTTTGGCGAGGGCGATCTTTGCGCACTCGACACTGCTCACCGTTTCAATACGCGAATTGGCAACGTTGCTAATCGCTTCATTCAGCAAAACCCGTGGCAACTCGCAAAACCACTGAACAGCCTGACGGCTGGTGATAAGCATGCTGTTACGCTACTGGCGCAGGACCAGTTGGATGCCTTACTGGACAAACTCAGCGGTTATGCTACGCCGGAAGATCGTATTCTGCTCCTCGGCCCGTTATCATCACGGTAAACCCGCGAGTCTGGACAAGGCGGCGACGCGTTGGCCGAAATTGCAGCTCGATTTTATGACCATTCATGCCAGTAAGGGGGCAGCAGGCGGATTATGTGATCGTGTTGGGATTGCAGGAAGGACAGGACGGTTTTCCCGCTCCGGCCCGTGAGTCGATTATGGAACAGGCGCTGCTGCCGCAACCAGAGGATTTCCCCCGATGCAGAGGAGCGCAGGTTGTTATATGTGGCGTTGACCCGCGCGCGTAAACGTGTCTGGTTATTATTTGATAAAGAGAACCCGTCGAGGTTTGTCGACATCCTTAAGTCTCTGGACGTGCCACAGGCGAGAAAACCCTGACAGCAGGCGGCTATAAGCCGCCTGCTTTTACTTCACAGTCGTTCGGAAGATAGCGTTGATAATCCGGGATCAGGATGTCGACACTGGTATTGAATTGTGGGGACTCAATAATAAAGTCAGCGGTAGATAAGTTGGTTGCCACCGGAATATTCCATACCGTGGCGAGGCGCAGCAGCGCTTTGACATCGGGATCGTGCGGTACGGCGTTGAGCGGATCCCAGAAGAAAATCAGTACGTCGATTTTCCCTTCGGAAATCAGTGCGCCAACCTGCTGATCGCCGCCCATCGGCCCGCTCAGCATGGCGTTGACTTCCAGTCCTGTTGCGCGCTGGATCAAATTACCGGTGGTACCTGTCGCATACAGTTGATGGTTGGCTAACACGGGGTGATGCCGTTCTACCCATTTCATCAACATCTGCTTGCAGTGATCGTGTGCAACGAGCGCGATATGCTTACGCACGGGTAGGGTGCGAGTCGTTAATTCCATAATCCATTTCCGTCAGTGATTTTTGCTACAGATTACTGGAAGCGCCTGATGCTGCAAGAGAAGCCGCTAAAAAAATATGAAAATGGTTGAGTTCACCAGTTTGATTTACACTTTGTGAAATCGCCCGGAGGAAACCATGAAAGAAACCGATATTGCCGATATTTTACAATCAACTCAGACCATTGCGCTGGTAGGGGCGAGTAATAAGCCCGATCGTCCGAGCTACCGCGTGATGAAGTACCTGTTGGAGCAGGGGTATCACGTAATCCCCGTGTCGCCAAAAGTGGCTGGCAGTACGCTATTAGGTCAGAAAGGGTATGCAACGTTGGCAGATATACCGGAAAAGATTGATATGGTGGATGTTTTCCGTAACTCAGAGGCCGCATGGGAGGTTGCACAGGATGCTATCGCGGTAGGGGCCAAAACGTTGTGGATGCAACTGGGCGTTATAAATGAACAAGCCGCTGTACTGGCTCGTGAAGCGGGCTTAAGCGTGGTAATGGATCGCTGCCCGGCCATCGAAATCCCCAGACTCGGCCTTGCAAAATAAAAAACACCCCGCGCTGGCGGGGTGTTGTCAGATACGCAGGCGAGGCGCCTGAAGTTGCTTACGGATAGTACGCGCCAGCTCATCCATTGAAGGCTGTTCCGGGTGTTCATCGGTCACTTCGCTGGTGAGTTGAGCCTCGGCCAGATAAGTATGCACAGGCTGACCATCATCATCTTCCATCACCACGTGATACCGAGGGCAGTACGCGCAACTCATCATTCACCGCAAGCTCATCGGCGGATGGCTCATCAAGAGAGTATTCGGGGTCGATATCGACCACTACGCCAAGGTAGCCCAGCAGAGAGTGGCGAACCTGCTGGCCAATACCGAATTTGCTGGCAATCATTGTCACCTCCCGGGAACCCTACATACCCTTGTATATGCGGGCGAGGTTCCAAAATTCAAGTTACATGACGCGACAGGCAAACCCTTTCAGATACAGCCCTTCCGGGTAGGTAGCGATCACCGGATGATCGGCGGCCTGACGGAACTGCTCTATAAATTGTACATCACGGCCAGCATCTATTGCGGCATCGGCGATGATTTTCTGAAATAAATCTGTGGTCATCAAACCTGAACAGGAGAACGTTAGCAGTATCCCGCCGGGATTCAGGAGCTGGATCGCCAGCATATTGATGTCCTTATATCCCCGGCATGCGCCCATAAGCTGGCTTTTATTTTCAACAAATTTGGGTGGATCCATCACGATAACATCAAAGGTTTCCCCTTGATCGCGGTACTTACGCAGCAGTTTAAAGACGTCATCGCGCACAAATTCCGTTTTGCTGAGATCAAGTTTGTTCAGCGTCACGTTTTGTTTTGCAACATCAAGGGCTTCCTGTGAGGTGTCAACGCTGACTACCTGACGGCATCCTCCCATTAACGCTGAAACTGCGAACCCTCCGGTGTAGGAGAAGCAGTTAAGGACACGTTTATCTGCCACATAACGGCGGGTAGCCAGACGGCTATCACGTTGATCGAGGTAATAGCCGGTTTTATGTCCGCCCTGAATATCGACATATAGCTTCATGCCGTTTTCTTCAATAGGCAGCAGCGCGGGCGGCAGTTCGCCCAGAACCGGCCCACTGGGTGAGTTCCAGCCCCTCTTTTTACGTACGGCAACATCGCTGCGATCATAAATAGCGCAATGCGGATAAAGCGTTTGCAGCGCGGAGAGCAGAGCAGGGCGCTGATATTCCGCCCCTGCGCTCAGCAGTTGCAGAACTAAAAAATTGCCAAAGCGATCGATGGTCACACCGGGCAGGCCATCGGATTCGCCCGCAATCAGACGATAGCTGTCGAGACCGTCGCGCTGCGCCACCCAGTCACGCCACTGCTGCGCGCGCGTTGCAGGCGGCGGGTAAAGAAATCAATATCAATGCTTTCGTCTTTATCAAACGTCCAGACGCGGGCACGTATTTGTGATGCGGGCGATAATGCGCCCCGCGCCAGCCATTTACCCTGATGATCGACGATATCAACGGTTTCTCCGAGACTGGCTTTGCCTTCCATGCGCGCGACTGCGCCGGAGAAAAACTCCCACGGGTGGCGGCGCAACAGTGATTTCTCGCGCCCTTTGGCTAACACTAAACGTACACTCATATTCGGCTATTCTGTAAACTGGAAGAAAATGGGCGCTATTGTCACGGGTTCGCCGGTTAAATGCAACGCGCCAGCAGCGAAAGGAGGACGAAGATGGCACAGGTATGCACAATCTGGATACACGGAATGGTGCAGGGCGTTGGGTTCCGTTACAGCACGCAGCATGAAGCCCAGCGACTGGGCCTGACGGGTTATGCGCGTAATCTTGATGATGGCAGCGTAGAAGTACTGGCCTGCGGCGACGCAGAAGCGGTCAACAAACTTATTGAATGGCTAAAAGCAGGCGGTCCACGCAGCGCCCGGGTCGACAGGGTTCTTACTGAACCGCATCAACCCGGTAAAGAATGGACCCGTTTCGACATCCGTTATTAAATGCACTTCACTGGTTTTGGCAGGCCGGCGATTTTGGTCGCCTGCTTTGCCGGTCCTTTCGGGAACAGGCGGTACAGATAGCGGCTGTTACCTTTTTCTTCGCCATATTTATTCGCCATCGCTTTAACCAGCATGCGAATGGCGGGGAGACGTATTGAACTCCGGGTAAAACTCTCGCACAAAACGCACCACTTCCCAGTGCTCGGGGAGAGGGTGATATTTTCTTTTCCGCGATCGCCTGCGCCAGCGCCGCTCCAGCATGCGCTCTCTTTCAGATAGCCTTCGCTATCGGTCTCTATTCTCATTACCTTCAAAGATCAACATAGTTTTTCACAACGTCAGTCAACAACGGCGGGAGTGTAGCAAAAACAAAGCCCCGCATAAGCGGGGCTATAGGAAAAGAGCAGTATTGCGGTCAGTCTCTGCTGGCGAAACCGAGGATACTCAACAGGCTGACAAAAATGTTGTACAGCGACACATACAGACTCACGGTGGCGCGAATGTAGTTCGTTTCTCCCCGTGAATAATGTTGCTGGTTTCAAACAGGATAGCGCCAGTAGAAATCAGAATGAACACTGCGCTAATCGCCAGATGTAGCGCCGGAAGCTGCAGGAAGATATTGGCTACCATCCCGATCAGCACCACCACCACGCCTGCCATCAGCATGCCGCCAAGGAATGACATATCTTTGCGGGTGGTCAGTACATAGGCAGAGCAGCAGAAGAAGACCAGCGCAGTACCACCCAGCGCCAGAGCGATCACATCGCCCATACCGGCAGAGAGGTAAGCGTTCAGCATTGGACCAAGGATATAACCGAGGAAGCCGGTGAACGCGAAAGCGGCCGGGGATGCCGGTCGGTTTGTTCGCCAGTTTATAGGTCAGAAACATCAGACCGTACATACCGACCAGCGTCAGGATAAGCCCCGGAGAGGGCAGCATTAATACAGTGCTTGCGGTCGCTGTGATCGCGGAAAACGCCAGCGTAAGGCTTAACAGAAAATAGGTATTGCGCAAGACCTTATGGGTGCTTAACAGGGATGTGCGGTCACGCGATGGAAGTAATAATACGATCCATGAGTCACTCTCTTATGACAGATGTAATTAAGTGTGGAGTCTAGAAAAGACTTGCTTCCTGACAAAGTTGTTTTACCCATCTTTACTCATAGAGCAAGTCTGTTTTAGCGAGACTTATGGCAAAACGCGGACTTCGTAATTGGAGCGGGTAAATGTGATGCAAATCCATATTGGTGTCTTATATGTCACTGGAAAAATATTGCCCTGTAATCATTTGAGCGCTAAGAGTGTACTCGCATCGTCACAATATTAATGATCAAGGGCAAAGGACATGAAACCTCAAACACGTAATCACATTGCACTTTCTTTATTGACTGTCGGCATTCTGAGCGTATGTTCAGGCGCGTTTGCTGCGACGGTGCCGGCAGGAACCGTGCTCGCGGAAAAACAGGAACTGGTACGCAACAATGGCAGTGAGCCCGCGTCGCTGGATCCGCATAAAGTCGAAAGCGATGTCGAATTTAATATCATCAGCGATATCTTTGATGGGCTGGTGGCGGTCAGAAAGGATGGAACCATTGAACCGCGGCGGAAAAATGGGAGAACAAGGACAACACGGTCTGGGTTTTCCATTTACGCCCGGGTATTACTGGTCAGACGGTACTGCAATTACGGCAAAGATGTGGTCTGGAGCTGGCAGCGTCTGGTTGATCCGAAGACCGCGTCACCCTATGCCAGTTATCCCCGGCAATATGCACATCGTCAATGCGACGGACATTGCGAAGGGCACGAAATCCCCGGATACGCTGGGTGTGAAGGCGCTGGACGATTCAACGCTTGAGGTGACGTTGACGCAACCGACGGCCTCTTTTCTGCCAATGCTGGCGCATCCTTCACTGGTGCCAGTCGATAAAGTGTTAATTAGCCGCTTTGGCGAGAAGTGGACAAAGCCGGAACATATTGTCACCAGCGGGGCCTATAAGGTGACGGATTGGGTGGTGAATGAGCGTATTAGTGCTGAGCGCAATAAGCGCTACTGGAATGATAAAGAGACGGTAATCAATAAGGTGACGTATCTGCCGATCAATTCGGAAACCGCCGACGTTAACCGGTTTAAAGCCGGTGAAATTGATATCACCTATACCATCCCTGTGAACCAGTTCGCACAATTACAGAAAACGCTGGGCGATCAGGTCAATGTGGACCCGCAGCTGGCTACCTATTACTACGAATTCAATACCACCAAACCGCCATTTAACGATCCGCGCCTGCGGCGACTAATATGGCGCTGGATAAAGATATCATCGCCGATAAGGTCATGGCTCAGGGGCAACGTCCTGCGTGGGTGATTAGCCAACCGGAAATTGGTGGGGTAAAGATCGCTTCACCTGAATATGCATCATGGCCGCGCGAAAAACGCCTTGCCGAAGCCAAAAAACTGCTCAATGAGGCGGGGTTCAATGATGCCCATCCGCTGACTTTTTAATTTGCTCTATAACACGATGGAGACGCATCAACGCATCGCTATCGCAGCCAGCTCGATGTGGAAGAAAAATCTGGGGGTTGAGGGCTAAATTGCAAAACCGAGGTGGAAAACCATGCTGGATACCATGCACAACGGCAATTTTGATGCTGTGCGCTATGCATGGATTGCTGATTATGATGATGCCGCAACGTTCCTCAACAATTTCCGCACCGGCGATAGCGAGAATACCAGCCAGTACAGCAACCCGGCCTACGACGAGGCGTTGCGTAACGCGGCGAAGGCTAAAGATATCACCGAGCGCGGTAAGTATTATCAGCAGGCGGAAGATATCACGGGTCAGGATGTGCCGGCGATACCTGTCTACCATTATGTTCGTACCCATCTGGGTGAAACCGTGGGTGGGGGGGATTGCGCCCTGACAGTCTGGGGTACTACCTGACAAAGGACATGTATATTAAGAAACACTGATTGTTTTGTATTTTGCACGCTGAATAAATAGTCATTGTGTTGATTTTTCCAGGCCGAACAACACGTTTTGATGATTTTTCAGGCAAATGAACATTCTCAGGCTTTACAGAAGACGCGAGGGTGTTTATAGTGCGCCTCATTCCGGAAGTGTGGCCGAGCGGTTGAAGGCACCGGTCTTGAAAACCGGCGACCCGAAAGGGTTCCAGAGTTCGAATCTCTGCGCTTCCGCCAGATTAAACGAGGGGTTACCGAAAGGTAACCCCTTTGTTCTGGCTGTTGGTATAGTGGTTGGAATATCCCCCCTCCTTTTTGTGCGATTCATGTACGTTCCCTGCCTGACTTTTTCTCGTTTTTTATTATTACAGTGGTTCGCACCCGAGGGCGTTCTGTTTTGCTATTGCTGAATTCGCCACAGACAACCCGGGACATTTCCTGTCATGCGTTTGGGGATCTCTGAAGCGAGCATGGGGAAGGTGACGGGAGATATGACGCTGGCATCTTGAGGGCTTTCCGTGTTGCCAGCCATTTTCCCGCTAACAGATTACGCGTTACTGCGCATGCGTGATATCGATAACCGAGGCTCGCGCAACGAGGCGCCCGGTCACTGACTTTCCTTCTTCCATAAAAAGCGCATGCCCGTCAATCAGCGAGCGGATGCGCTGAATACAGCTTCTCCAGCAGTTCTTCTACCGGGTAGGAAATACAGGTCAGTGGAGGATAAAGTAAAGAGGCCAGCGGCGAGTCTTCGAGGCTGATAATGGAGACTTCCTGCGGAACGGCAATGTTAAACTCACGCAATAAGCGCATGGCCTCTGCGGCATAACTGTCACGCTTGGCAATGATCGCAGTGTATTTCGTGAAGCTATTTATCAGCTTTAACAAGGCTTGTTCAATATTATTATTGGCCATCACCAGCAACTGGCGGTTAAAGGGAAGGGAGTAATTTTGCAGTACGCTGCGATACCCCTCCAGCATCTGTTTACTGGCAGTGTCGGCTTCATTGTCGACGAGTAAGGCAATATTACGGTGGCCTTTTCCCAACACATAGCGGCAGGCGCTTTCGGCGGCAAAGGCATAATTGTAGCCTGGTGCGCGCTGCCTTTGCTGAGAATGCATCAAAGGCGATGACATTGCCGGGCATATCGCTGCTGACATTACTTAATCGACAACCGCTGCGCACTGATGTTGCAGATTCTGGATGGCCGTTCTTTGCTCGTGCTCATCATTCACATACTGAATGAGTAATGATTTATTGAGCGCTTTTACCGCAAGTGAAAGGCGAGGCAGAAGGGTTGCGCTAAAACTGGCTTCATTAGCAGGCAGCACCATACCGATATAGCTTGATGTGTTACTGGCAAGAGTTTGCGCGGCAAAACTCGGGCGATAGTCGAGCACTTCCACGGCTTTCAAAACAGCTTCCCGGCTGTCGTCGCGCACGCCGCGCGTACCGGTCAATACACGTGAGACTGTGGCCCGGGAAACATTGGCTAACTTTGCAACATCATCAATAGTAGGCATGGTGTTTTCTGTATTACGATTTTCTCCTGATGATACCATAAATGCGAACAGGTATTAGTCACTTACGCCGTCATGGGGCAATTACGCACGCCGTGTGAGCGGAGTGTCGGTAACCGAGGCTGCACCGCGCACGCCGCTGGCATCGCCGAATTTTGCTTTAACAATCACGGTGCGGCAGGAGGGCGAAAAAATATACTTTTTGATCGCTATCGGGAGATCCCTGTACAGCGAAACCACATTTGAGAGCCCGCCCCTATCACAATGGCATGGGGATCAAGCGTATTGATAACTCCGGCCGAGGGCTGCGGGCAAAGGCGTCGATAAAGTGCTGATAGTGTGCGGCGGCTAACGATTCTCCTGCGTGCGCCGCAGCGATGATCGATTCGGTACTCAATCGCGTTCCTTGTTTGGCATTAAAACGGCGGCTAAAGCCGGTGCCGGAAATAAAGCTTTCGATACAGTTTTGATGCAGGCAGTAACAGTGCTGAACCGGGCCATCTCTTTCAGCTGTCCAACCCGGCAGAGGGTTATGCCCCCATTCGCCCGCGATGGCATTAGGGCCGCTTAGCAACTGACCATTAACCACCACGCCACCACCGCAGCCGGTGCCGACGATAACGCCAAAAACAGTACCGTACCCTTTTCCGGCGCCGTCTATGGCTTCCGACAGCGTAAAGCAGTCTGCGTCATTTGCCGGGGAACACTGGCTGATCAAGGCTAAGCGCCAAATCCTTCTCTAAATTCTCGCCATTCAATGCACGGCAATTACAATTCTTGATAAGCCCCGTTTCGGGATCAATGGCGCCGGGTAACCCGATCCCTAACGTAAAGTCGGTTGTTTGTTCGGCCTTGATGTGCTCAATCATTGCAACGAGATGATGAATAAATCCCCCGATAATCTGCTTTATAGGTTGGGCGTCGTTCACGAAAACGAATATCGCCGTTTTTATCCAGCAATACCGCTTCCATTTTGTACCACCAATATCGAGGGCCAAGGTGAAACATCGTTATTCTCCAGTAAAAGAAGAGAGGCATGCCTCTCTTCTGCGCAGTATGACTTAATGACGGGTACGGTAAATGTCGATAAGTTCAGTCACTAATTCTTTGGCGAGGATGGATGTCATCAGGTGATCACGGGCATGCACCATCACCAGTGTCATTTTGGTTTTGCCTTCCCCTTCATCGGCTTCGATGAGGCTGGGTTTGTACTAAATGCGCTTCGCGGGCGAAGTGCTGCGCCTGCTGCATTTTTCATCCGCATCAGCAAAGTTTCCTGCTTGGCGCTCTGTAGCGCTTCGTAACAGAGACTGCGTGATTGTCCGGCATTGATGATAATGCCCATGACTTGCTCTTCTAATTCCATAACATCCTCATCGTTTTAATCGTGACTGTTACGCGGTTTCCAGACTGTCCAACGCGGCCGAGGTTGCGTTTTTTCGGCAGAATCCTGCGCAAGCAATTGTTTTCATAAGCCTTAAAGAAGGGGTAATACATGAGAGCGGACGTTGCCATGCAGATCAGGCACATGATCACCGGACTAAATGCCCAGTTCGCGGCCCGGGATGCGCCAATTGGCGCGGGTGTGGTCCACGGGGTCATGGAGACCACTCTGGCCACCCGAGGTTAAAGTCGAGGGCAAAGTATGCCAGCGTGGCATTGACCATCGGCACCAGTACAAACGGGATGAAGAATAAGGGGTTCATAATGATCGGCGCGCCAAACAGGATCGGTTCATTGATATTGAACATGCCGGGTACGATGCCCATGCGCCCGATGGTCCGCAGATGTACGGCTTTACTGCGGATCAACAGCAACGCCAGCGGCAAGGTTGAACCCACCCCACCGATCAGCAGGTAGTGATCCCAAAATCCTTGGACGTAGATGTGTGCGGAATGGCGGTACCGGCGGCAATGGCTGCTGGTTGACTGACAGGTTGGCCATCCAGAAAGGGTTCATAATACCGGTTACGATCAGTGCGCCATGGATGCCGGCAAACCACAGTATCTGGCACACCAGCACCGAGAGCAGAATGGCCGGTAACGTGTCCGATGCTGCCACCAGTGGTTTCACCAGCGACATAATCGCTTCCGGAATAATCATGCCGAACTGAGCTTCTATCAGCAGATTGAGTGGGTGCAGCGTCAGTACGACGGCGAGCACGGGAATGAGGATCTCAAATGAACGCGCCACGCCGGTGGGAACTTCTGGCGGCAGGCGAATAGTAATATTGTGACGACGCAGAAAAGCGTACATCTCTGTTGTATAAATGGCGACCAGCAGCGCGGTGAAAATACCGGCCGGAAAAATAGGCTGTCGAAACGAGCCCCTCGTTTAACGGCGCGGCAATAAGTAAAAAACCCATCAGCGACAACATACCTGAAGTCAATGGATCCAGCGCGTGGTGGCGAGCCGGAGCTGGCAGCGACGCCAACGGAAATAAATATCGTCATGATGCCCATACTGAAATAATACGGCAGCATCAGATTGGCCCTGTGTTCTAACGAAAACTGTAACCCGAGGCGCGGGCGAACCCCCAATGGGTATCCGGTGCGAAAGGGGGAAAAATAAAGACCAGCATAAAAGAGCCGACGATCATAAACGGCAGCGCCAGAATAAAACCGTCACGAATGGAGGTGACGTATTTCTGTTGACCGACTGCGCCAGCCAGCGGCGTGATTTTTGCTCAATCACTGCGATTAACTGAGAGTACAGAGAACTCATCGTGTATCCCTTATTTATTATTTTCGATTAATGAGAGGGCAAAATCTAAAACCGCCGCCCCTTTTTGCATGCCGTAATCCATCATGTTGATAGGCTCGACTCTGATGCCGTATGTATTGGCTTTCCCTTGCAGATCGTTCTGCATGTACTTCACCTGTGGGCCGAGTAATACCACCTCGTAATTGCCCACCTGTTGTTCCGAATTCCGCGACGCCAAAGGCTTTAATATCAACATCCAGGCCGCGCTTTTCCGCCTCTTCGACCATTTTTTTACCAGCAGGCTGGTAGACATTCCGGCTGAACAGCAAAGCATGATTTTTTCATGGAAGACTCTGACTGAGTGACAACAATGGGCGCACTATAGAATTGTGGATTCAAAACGGAAAGCGCTTTCCGTTTATGGATGCGCTAAATGTGAGCAGGATCACCAGATTGAGACTTCCGCTTTGTATTGATGTGGGCGATGATCCCGCTACTTCACGTCCTATAAAGGTTCCACCATGAACATTCAGCTTATGAATGTTGCGGTTACGTTGATCGAGCAGCGTATAACGCCCTTTGCCAACATGCTTACCCGGAGTCAGCACATTACAGCGATGCGCGACAGCTTTGCGCTGGCCATGCCTTTCGTCATCGTTGGCAGTCTGATGGTGCCGCTGATTTTTCCGCCCGTTTCCATTAATCCTTTCTCCGGGTTTGGCCGTTACTACCAGCTTATTCGACCGATGTTGCTCCCTACTTTTGGAGCTGACGATAGGACTGGTTGCGTTGATTATTGCTTTTGGCGCCAGTGCGAGTCTGGCAAAGCAATATCAGTTGCCGGAACGGCTATGCGGGCCTGACGGGGTGCCTCTCATTTCTGGTATTTATTGGTTTTAAAACCACCGACGGCGCCAATATTTTCCTCGGTGGGTTAGGGATTTTTAGTGCGTTGATCTCCAGCTTTTACTGTGTGGAAGTGATCCGTTTTTTTATCAGAAAGGGTGGTGTATACGACTACCGGACGAAGTACCGGTGATGACGAGAAACGGTTTCCAACTGCTGGTGCCGTTGCTGGTGGTGATGTTATCTATCACGGTGGTCAATACCACGCTAAAGCTAACCACCGGGATGATTTTACCCCATCTGATCAGTGAAGCATTTCGACCGTTGATTATTGCTTCCAGATACGCTAACGGCAATACTCATCTCATTGATTATATGTAATTTATTATGGTTTGTTGGTATTCTGGCGCGTTGATTATCACCGGTATTATGAACCCATTCTGGATGACCTATTTATTTGAAAACCAACAGGCGCTGGCGAGCGGAGAGGTGCAACTCCCTCATATTTATCTGCAAGGTTTCTGGGACTTTTATCTGCTTATTGGAGGGATCGGCTCAACGCTGCCGTTGATTTTTATGGCGCTGCGCAGTCGTTCCCGCCAGTTGAAAAGCGTCGGGAAAATCGGTTTCATCCCCCTCGCTGTTTAATATCAATGAGCCCATTCTCTTTGGATTTCCGATAATACTTAACCCTGTTTTTTTGATCCCCTTTATCGTTGTGCCCGTGATCAACGCCTGCATCGCATGGTATCTGACCCATCTTGGTGTGCTCGATCGCGCGGTGGCGATGCTGTCAATGCCTTCACCATTAGGTGCGGCTGGTCGGCCAATGGCAGCTGGAAAAATATGTTTATGTGCCTGTTTGCCTTCCTGAATTCGTGGATGATTTACCGCCCGTTCTTTAACGTTTATGAGCGTCAGTTGATGGATTCTGAGAGCAAATAACCCTGCCAGACCTGTTTTTTACGCCAGCCATTGTTGTTGCGCTGGCGTGTTTTCGCCTTCCTCTCTGTTGATGTGATTTTCATCACGCTTTTTCTTTCTCTGTTTTTAGAATTTGTGATTTGATCCGGCAATAATGGAAAGCGCTTTCCATTTATGGGTGTACATTTCCATTTTGATCCGTAGAATTTCCATTCGCGCCATACAGACGCTCTTTCACTCCAAAAAAAGAAAAAAGGAAAATGATGAACAGGTTGAACCGATTAATACCTCTGGCCTTACTCATTAACGCGGCGCTTAGCGGTGCTGCGCAGGCCGACGACATCAAAGCGTATGACTTTACCCTTCATGGCTACATTCGCTCCGGCATTCTGGCGAACTCCGATGGCAACCGCGTCGATTCGGTGGGACTGATGCCTGACGGCAAATGGCGTCTGGGTAACGAAGACGACACGAAAATTGAATTAATTCCACAAGTCACGCTGAAAGCGGCATCCGGGGCGGTGGCTAAAATCCGAGGCCAATATCACTCCACCAGAGCAAATGCACCTCTGACTGGAACTGCCGGGGACGATGATGGGCACGACGTGCAGTTTCGTGAAGGATTTGTCGAGTTAAGTCATCTCGACTTTGCCCCGGATATCACGTTCTGGGGGGGAAAACGCTACAGCAGTTCTAACACCTCCAGCCACCAGTTTGACTGGGAATATATTCAGTACAACGGTACCGGCGGCGGTTTTGACAATATGGATCTTGGCTTTGCCCGTTTTGATGCGGGTGTCTATGCCTTCTCACCGACCAATGAGACGAAAGCGTATCCGGTAGATAAGGGCGATCAGGGCTACCCGGACGACTATTCCCTCAACCTGTGGTTCAAAAAAATCGGCGGGACAGGGCTGGATCTGGAGCTGATTGGTCATCGCATGAACCGCAATGAAAACCACCCCACCTCTTCTGAAAAAGGTTATGGCATTACCGGGGTGTACAACTTTGACGGCTTCTGGGGGGCTGACTGGCGGTTATTCCAAACTGGTTATGCAGTATGGCCGCGGGTTGGCGGCGGGTGACTCGCTGGGTAAAAACGGCTGGGGCTGGGCCAATCTGGAGGATACACAATCGTGGCGTGTTGTGCTGGATAGTATGGCGGCGCTGGGCGCGGTTGATATCTCTACGTTTGCCTACTATCAGAAAGATAAAAATTACCGCTGGTGGAGCAGCGATGCCGACGGCTGGGGACGCTCCAGTTGGGTTGCCGGTATTCGCCCGTACCACCAAATCACGAAAAATTTCGCCATGCAGTATGAAGTGGGCTACGAGTATCTCGATGATGAAAATTACAAAGGCGTCAACGGCAAAGGGAAAGGGGGCTGACGAAGGTCACCATCGCGCCGACGCTGACCTTCGATTCCGGTTTCTGGAGCCGACCACAGCTGCGTTTCTTCGTGACGTACGCCAAATGGGATAAGGGCGTGTCCGATGCGTTGGATGGGAATTACAACTGGAGCACGAACACAATCTCAGCGGGAGGATACAGCCGTAGTGGGAGCACCGATACCGTGAACGTTGGCGTCCGAGGCCGAGGTGTGGTTCTAAGGAGAGAGAAAACATGTGTAAACCCATTCGTAAAATAGTCACGGTATCAATACTCTCCCTGCTGGGAAGCGCGGGGGCGATGGCGGCGGAACAGTCGCATTTCGAAAACTTTATCACCCGTCACGGGGCGCAACTTCAGGATGGCGACAAGGTTTTTCGTTTTGCCGGTATTCACGCGCCGGAATTACACCGTATTGAAGATGACGCACGTGGTGCCTGCAAAGCCGATCCCCGCGGCTGGGGTCAGTATTTCAAATGGCCCACACCGCAAGAGCAGGAGAACTGGATCCGCGCGATGGTGCAAACCGGTGCCAGAGCGCAACGTGTTTACGTACTTTCGGTGCAGCAGGAAAACGATGTTGCCTGCGGACGTGCAACGCATATTCTCGCGCCAGAGCGCCCGGACGCTATGCCACGCCTTAATGAAGAGGCGATGAAAGTCTACGACAACATGATCGCGGAAGCTGACAAGCAAGGGCTGCGCCTGATTCTGCCCTTTATTGATCACTGGTGGTGGTGGGGCGGTCGTGAGCAACTGGCTGCCTTCTATCATGAAAAACCTGAAGACTTCTATCGTACCGACAGCAAAACCTTCAACGCGTATCTGGATGTTATTCGTCAGGTGATTACCCGTAAAAAATACCGTGACGGGGCGCTCCTATTATGACGAAAAAGCGATCATGGCCTCGGAAACAGGTAATGAACTGGAAGACACCAACGCGGATTTCCTCAAGCAAACCGCCGCGTGGATCCGCAAATGGGCGCCGCACCAGCTGATTGTCGACGGAACGTACAAGAAGATTAACCCGTTTGCTTTAACCGATCCGAATATCGATATCGTCAGCAACCATTACTACACCAATGCCGGTAACAACCATCCCGATCAGGTGCAAAAAGACCTGCAGGCGATCGACGGTAAAAGGCGTATCTGGTGGGGGAATTTGGCCTGCTGGACCATACGCAACTGAATGACATTATGCAGTCTATCGTACATAGCGAAGTGAATGGCGCACAGGCGATTGGCGGTTTTGTCTGGGGATTCCGCGGTCACCGACATGATGGCGGGTTCTACTGGCATAAGGAGTTTACCGGTCATTACAGCTATCACTTGCACCGGGTTTCCGGTGGAGGAAAAGCCAACCGGAAAGCGAGGTTGTGGATCTGGTGCGCACGGCGTCTGCGCAACTTGCGGGGTTAGCACAGGTTCCACCGTTGCCCGTGCCGGATGCGCCGCATTTGCTTAAAACCGATTCGCCTTTCGCCATCAACTGGATGGGCTCGCCGGTTGGACGTTATTACGATGTTGAACGGGCTACGTCAGAAAAGGGACCATGGCTACGTGTTGGCAACGACATTTCAGATGGAGTGAATGAATGGAACCCGGCCACAATGGCGCTGTTCCGCGACGATTTCCGTAGCCTGCAACAGGGAAAAACGTACTACTACCGCGTGATAGCGAAAAATGAGAGCGGGGCCTCGGCACCGTCAAACATTATCAGCGTAACGCATATCCAACAGAATATGGCACCAGTTGTTACGCTTGAAGGCGCGCGCACAACGACGCTGGATAAAGGCGTCCTG
This sequence comes from Enterobacter sp. EA-1, assembly GCA_002886105.1. GTDB lineage: Bacteria > Pseudomonadota > Gammaproteobacteria > Enterobacterales > Enterobacteriaceae. The sequence goes on along the minus strand of CP025776.1, from coordinate 3,232,941 downwards.
CTGAAAGCAAGCTGGAAGGACGATGATCTCCCGGACCGCAAGGTAACGCAGCGCTGGAGCAACAACGGTAATAAAAACGCGCATATATGCGACGCCAGCAAGCCTGAAACCCGGGCATGGTTCTCGGCACCGGGAACCTATGCGCTGACATTCACGGCTGACGATGGACTGTTAAGCAGTAGCAAAACCCTCAATGTCACGGTGAAAAGGCCACCGGTAAAGCGGCGGCGGACTACTGTACCTTTGGCGGGGGCGTGCTGGACGTCAGTCGCGCCAGTCTGGATGCAGTCAACGCCAGTGAAAACCCGCTGGTGCTGGGGGATGACGGTTTCGTTGGTCCCTTGCCCATGAAGGCGATAAGGTGACTGGCGGGTTGATGTTCTGGGAAGGGCAGTTTGCCCTGCATGTGACGTTCAACGGGAAATGGGGTGGCAAAAGAACTCCTTTGTGGTGAATGGCGGTGCGCCGATTGGGGTTGAATTTCCGCAAACGGATGAACATGGCCAGCAAAAGGTGGTGCCTGTCACCCTGAAAGCGGGGGTAAACCGGATCAGCTTTGGTAAGTTCCCCGGCGACTGGGGCTACATGTTTATTAAATCGATTGAAGTGACTGCAGAGTAGAGATGTTGGCTGCGCCTTACGGGCGCAGCTTTTATTAAGGAGGCGTTATGACCCGGTATTCATTCCCGGCGGGTTTTTTCTGGGGTGCAGCAGCATCTGGTCCGCAAACCGAAGGCGTGGAGGGCAAGAGACACCGTTCCATTTGGGACAGTTGGTTCGCGGAACATCCTGAACGTTTTTATCAGCAAACCGGACCACAAAAGGTCTGCGAGACTTACACCCAATATAAAGACGACGTAGCATTAATGAAGCGGTTAAACTTTAATTCCTTCCAGAACCTCGATTCAGTGGTCGCGCCTGATTGCCGATTTTGAAACCGGCGAACCTGATGCGGATGCGGTACGTTTTTATCATGCGTATCTTGATGAGATGATTGCCAACGGTATTGAACCGATGATCAATCTTTACCATTTTGATATGCCAGAAGCGCTGCAGAAAAATACGGTGGTTTTGGAATCGTCTTACGTCGCAGAACTGTTTGCCCGCTTCGCCCGCACGGCATTTACGCTATTTGGCGGCAAAGTGAAGTTCTGGATCACCTTTAATGAACCCATTGTGCCGGTTGAAGGGGGGATATTTGTATGACTTCCATTATCCTTGCAAGCGAGGACGGGAAACTGGCGGCGCAGGTGGCATTTAATATCATGCTGGCTCATGCGAAAGCCGTTCACATATACCGGGAACTCAACCTTGCGGGTGAAATTGGCGTGGTGTTGAATCTTACGCCTTCCTACACGCGCAATGATTCGCCGGAAGATAAAAAAGCGGCATGGTACGCCGATCTTCTGTTTAACCGTAGCTTCCTCGATCCGCTGGTGAAACATCAGTTCCCGAAGGAATTATGCGAAATTCTGTCGGCCAATAAGTGCTTGCCTGAAGTATCGAGGGAAGATGTTGATATTATTACCTCCTCGCAGATTGATTTTCTGGGTGTCAATTATTATGTTCCGCGACGAGTGAAAGCGCGGGAAACTGACTATGCGCTCGACTACTTCACCCCAGAACTTTATTTTGAGAATTATGTTAACCCGCAAGGGCGTTTTAATCCTTACCGAGATAATAATGAAATTTTACCGCAGGCTATTTACGATATCGCTACAAATATCCGCGACAATTACGGCAATATAAAATGGTATCTTGCAGAGATCGGTATTGCGATGGATCTTGCATCGGAAGGGCCAGTACAACCTGACGGCGTGATTGATGACAGTTTCCGTATTGGCCTGATGCAGGAGCATTTAATTCAGCATCGGGCAATTTCCGATGGCGCCAACTGTTTTGGCGTTCATCAGTGGACGTTTATTGATAACTGGTCATGGATCAATGCCTTCAAACGCCGTTACGGTTTTTATCGTCTCGATATTGAAACGGGAGAACGGCGAATAAAGCGCAATGGATTATGGTTTAAGGCACTCGCGCAAACCAATCAGTTTATCTGCGAGGAGTAACCGACGTGAGCAAGTCCTGTTTTTACCCACTCGTTAATGCGGTGAAGAACTATCCATGGGGAGTCGCACCGCACTTAATCAGCGTTTTCATCTTCCGAACCCTGATGACCAACCGCAGGCAGAAGTGTGGATGGGTATTCATCCGGCCGGTGTTTCTCAGGTTATTTCTCAGGATAAAACCTGCTCTCTGGCTGAACTGATTACGGGTGATAAAAATGCCATGCTCGGCAAACGCATGGTGGAACAATTCGGCGATCTGCCGTATCTGCTTAAGATCCTCGCTGCCGAAAGCGCATTATCTCTACAGGTACACCCGCAAAAGGCGCAGGCACAAGCGGGTTTTCAACGCCAACAACAGGGTTCGAATAACCCGCCAGATTATAACGACGATAATCATAAACCTGAGTTGGTCTATGCAGTTACGCCCTTTATGGCAATGAACGGTTTTCGCAAACCTGATGAAATCGTTACATTTCAGGCGGCTTACTGTTCGTTCACTTGACGATGCGATTGATCAATTAGCCTTGCATCCTTGCGCGGAAACGATGCAGGGGTTCTTCGTCACACTGATGCAATTGCCTGAGGATGAAAAGCAGCAGGCGATCGAACGATTGGTCAGTGAAGCACCGGTGTTGTATGACGAAAATCTGGCGGCGTTTATTCTGCGTTTGAATCACCCGCATGATATTGGCCTGTTTGCGCCGCTTTTCCTGAATTGCCTGACGTTGCAGCCGGTGAGGCAATGTTTCTCTCCCCGGAACATTACATGCCTATGTGCAGGGGGGTGGCTGAAGTTATGGCAAGTTCCGATAATGTGCTCAGAGCAGGTTTAACACCGAAAAGGATCAACCTGACAGAACTGGTTGCCTGTACGGTGTTTGAACCTGTTTATCAGGAAACATTACTGATGATCCCCCGAAAGCGGTCATGGGAAACATCATTATCCTGTGCCGGTGGCTGATTTTTGTTTTGATATCTATACCGATGTGACGCATTTTCCGGTGCATACCGCCAGCGCGGAAATTGTACTGGTTATCGAGGGTCGCGCTTCTTTACAGCATTCGGGTGGGAAGTTATTGATCTTAACTGCGGTCAGTCTGCCTTTATTCCGGCGTCAACCGGAGACTGGACGCTAACCCTTTCGGGGGAGATTATGCCGTGTTTATGGTTAATCTGAATGGCGATGCGTTTGGTCAATACTTGTCCTCAGGACTGTAGACATTCCTGACCTCACGCCGGGGCCAGCCCAAAGGGCTCCGGCGTGAGGCACAGTGGTAATTACTTCCCCAGAGGACTACTTTCGTTGAGCAGGAGAACATTTCGCCGATTCAATCGTGGTGGGATAATCGTTCACGCAGGAAGTCTATAAATCTCTGCACTTTCGCCGGTATCAGACGTGTTTCTGTGAGTGCGTTAACTGCGCGGGTGAACCGTGCCAGTCAGGAAGAACCTGTACCGGCTACCGGTCGCCAACTCATCGGCGAACACTTCCTTTGGCATCAGCATAATCCCCTGGTGTAATGTTGCCAGCCGGCGAATCATTCCCACATTATTCAATGCAAATCGACCACTGACATTCACCGTTTGAGTTTCTTTGCCGTGGTGAAGTGTCCATGAGTTGATTTTTAACATGCCCACACATTCATGATCCTCCCGTTCCGATGGGACAGAAGGTGCCGGAACGTTCCAGTATTCCGGGGGAGGCGTACAGAAACGCGGTGAGCGAGGCCAGCTTTCTTGCAATCAACTGGGGAGTTTTCAGGCTCTCCCATCCTGATTGCGACGTCGGATGGTTCGCTTATTAAATCGACTTTTCTGGGCGTCAGGTCGAATTCAAAGTTAATGCCGGGATAAAGCTCAGCGAATTCCGCAATCAGTGGCGCAAGATAGGTGACAGCAAAATCAACGGGTATTGATGCACGCAGTGTGCCGCTGGGCTGGGCCAATATCTCCCAACTGCTCGTGGGCTAAATGCCCTTTATTGGTGTCGATCATGCCCGGATGAGTGGCCGGTATTTCCACCTTGCAAGCATGCCGGGATGTCCGCCGTATCGTCTGTTTTCCCCGGACGCTGATGATATTTCCCCCGGCCCTCCGGTGAGCAGAAAGTATCTTGTTGTCTATCCTGTATCACCATGTCAGCGTGCGCAAAAAAAACAAAAGGTCTTTACCGATGGTGAATAAAACCACTATCACCTTGATTCTGAATGGAATAATTAATGTATTTTTGTGGGTAGACATAAAAATCAGGCATAACAAGAGCAATGATGTCATCGGACAAGGTTTCAACATTTTTTAACTTTGTTTACCATGGTCGATGTGAAGTTATAGGTGTCTTTGTTTTCTGTCCATGTATAAGAGACATCCCTGTATATTTCCCGCAGGGCGATTGTTTTATATAATTGCCACTGACTGCAACCACACCTCGATGTTCTTTCAGGTTATACATAAAATCTAATGTCAGATTAGCGAGTATCCTCATAAAACACGATAAAGGATGCGGTGCATTTTTCTTCATTATAGTGTTTCGATATTAAAATTTGATAAAAATAGTCCGCGAATACACCGGCGATAAAGAAAAAAAAGGAAAAGAAAATTATTTTCTTTCTAGTCACTGTTGATTCCTCGGAAGTAAAGCGAAACGCATTCAGGCTCCGATGCCGTTAAAAAATTATTCTTGCAAATCAATGCAGTTAACGTGGGAGATGTTTTTGATATGGGAAGTATACCCAAGGATAATGCTGGCAATTTAAACCTGAACTCAGGATCAGTGACTTATATTTTTGATAGTTACCACTACCGTCCAGGTGTCATCTTTAGTATAAAAAATGACAGCCACCTTCTCTTCAACCAATGAATAAGTATTAAGCAGGTTAGGTCCGGAACTTAAATGCCTTCCAATGCTGTTTATAAACAGACCTGTAGCAAAAAAAATAAGCATAGCAATAATTGACAGGTGCGAACGGAGGGCGGATGCTATTTTCATTCTGTACGATTTGTCATTTTTATGCCAGAGTCATTTCCGCTCAAGTCTGATTTATCATCATGCATATTCTGTAGCAGATTAACCGTATCATTGTGTTTACTGTCAATATTTTTCTCGTCATCATGGCTCTTTGTAATATTTTCGGTATCTGACCGCTTGGTGATTTTAACACTTTCGTCAATCTGAAAACCTCTTCTTGGGATAGTCGCAATTAATCGTCTATCCGTTTCGCCTACGGCACGTAACCCCGACGAACAATAGAGATATTCTGATAAAGTGTATTTGTTGGTACGCATACCTTCCTCTTCCCAAACCTTTTGAAGAAATCTTGTTGAAGCACAATCTCCGGAGAGGCTTCCAAAAGCAGGAGGAGACAGCGGCTGGCAGGCGTTGTCAATGTTACATTCATCTCGGGATTGCAGGCTGATATCAGCTTTTTGCATCCGGTCGGAATTCGATATTATCGTTGATAATCCAATACATATATCTATATACGCCACAGCCAGTGGCTATGTCCCTTTAGAATTACATCTTCTCTGATTAAAAGCGTTGGCAGTATTTATTTCATCATATCAATGGAATGATTACCATTCTTTTACAATGATTTGTGTAGGTTGACACAAATACTTAACATCATATATGACCGGGCTTTTTATGTGTAAACATGTGTTCTTCCTTGAGGGTAAACATCGATTTATGGAAATGGATAGATGAGAATGCGTACAAAATTGAATTGATTTAGCCAATTCATTGATGGCTATAATAACGTATTGCCGTTAAACGGACAATTACTTGCATTCGTCGGTGACTTTTATAAAAACGATCGTTATAAACAATGAATATATTCGCTGAGTTTTCGAGCGTCTTATGCTGAAGAGTGTCTCCGGGCGCATATACCGTGCATCACTTTCGTCTTCTGTAGCTTCGCAATCAGGTTTTATGAGCAGCTTGAACCAGGTGTTACCGCTATTTTTAAATATTCCGCCTGCCGATTATACATCCATTTGAAATGGGTGTTGCGAGGACGAACGACCGATTGTATCTATTACTATGACTGGAATTATACTGTCTTTGCCATTGGTATTATTCATGCCTGTCTGGTTTAATAATGGTATTTCCTCAAATGCTACGCGATAATAAACGCTCTTTTACTATCTTTTGGGGGCCATTGTAAAAAATTTAAAAAGTCACCTTCACCGGATGAAGGCGTAATTTGCCGTGGAGAGAACAGCAGTTCTCCATCCACAGCCTGCGTTTTGTTTTCATACTGGTCTGGCGTGTCTATAGGCACAGCGGTTATGCGATAAAGTCGCGTTGCTTTATTATTAATAACATATTTTGTCACCATTCTGCTGTCGGGTGTCATTGAAAAGGTCAGACTACCGACATAAATAGCTTGTGAATGTGCACTTATAAAAAAATGCGGTTGCAATGCAGATGTATTTAGTAATTTTACGGAACATTTTTCCATATTGCCTTTACTCGAATTTCACCGGATGCACTGACGTCTCCATACCATCCTGCCTGATTTGTCGTGTATATCGATTCTGGCGAATCCATAGCAATGGAGAATCTTACATTTGATTTATTTATAACACCCGTCCCTCCGCTCGTATCTGTCCAGGAGTTGTAACCCATAGCGCATCGGTTATATCTCGCCATTGCCCGTCACAACCGACATCATACGTTTTATTGCCGCCCCTTGTGGTAAAGGTCAGCGAAGCAGGAAGGAACATGCGTAAGACCGTCATCCGAACTAAAATGCACCATGAGCGTCCATGTATATTTTGTGTCGGGCCGGTTATTTGTACCATTACCTCATCTGCTGCCGTTTTGCCGCTGGTTGTAACAATATAATCAAAATCCAGTGCAGGTTTTGTTGTTCCTACAGTTCCGGTGCGATGTGGATTAGCCATATAATCTTTGGATATAATGCTGACGCTGAAGTCGCGAGGTTTGATAACCATTTGCAGAGGGTGAGAATTCATACCAACCTGATTCGGGGCAGTGATGTTTCGAACACGGAAATTGAATAAATCCCGTGTATTCGCATCGCTTATTCCCAGATTAACCATCGTCTTAAAAAAATTATCGGATAAAAAATAAATATCGAATTTCCACCTTTCATATCATTAAATGAATAATAATTGGTTATACCGCTGACATTTTCCGTGATTTTCCGTCAATACTAAATTGTATGTCTCCGGATTTGATTGCAGCTGCGGCTGGATGGTTGATCGCCGGAAAAAACGAATAGAAGTATTATTAAGACCATTATGATTTAGCATATAATTCATCATCCTGCATGCTACACCTGTGCGTGCGCCAATAACCTGAATATTACATCCGGAACTGCCTTCTCCTAACGTAGGGCGGCCGTCGCTATTAATAAAAATCTCTGACAACGCGTTGGTATTGTATAACTTCAAATGGGCTGCTTTGGTGTATGAGACTTTTCGCACATACCAGTGGCCGGATCCCATATACCGACAGCGTTGACCCGCATAGGCGCTATAGCCCTCACTGGTCTGGCAGGTATTGATGGTCATAGTGAAATTACTGCCCACTGAACTGGCATTGAGATACTGGTAAAACTGGTCGGACATCATTCCATGCATCCATTTTTAACCACCCGGCGGTACGATAACGCCGTAAAATCCTTTAGCATCGGTTGTTTGAGGCGGAATCATGCTGGTATTCATATCGCAACCTGAATACCAGTTAATACAACGTAATCCGCGAAGTGGCTGTGACACAGGGGCATTGTCTAACCACATATCAAATCTCCAGTTTCCCAGCAGAAGTGTGTTGTAACCATTATCGATATAGCCCAGCTTCCCGCATTTCGTCCCCGAACCTGAATATTTTAAACCCGTCCATCGATTCGATCCGGTCATGCGAGGATCCAATACCTCCCGGGTCACAAAAAATTATCATCTGTGTCATTTTCGATGAATACATACTCACGTGTTGGTGCGTCTCCCCATACCGTTTTGGTCACGGCGGAATAGCATGGGGTGCCAGCAAGCAAATAAAAACAAACGAATAAGATAAGTCAGGTTAACCTTCATGGTCGGATCCTGTGGAAAGGGTATACGTTTTCAATCCCTGACAGATGACATCGCCAACCCAAACTGCACCACGAGCTTCTCGGATATCCAGCGACGCTTCGCAGCTTTTATCTTCGCTGTAAAAAAGTCTATGTCTGGATAGTTTTATCGATATCAATAACAAACTCGCCATTACTGTCCGTTGTCGTTTTGCCAATGTATTGATTTGAGTATGCGTAAGCAACGTTCCGTCTTCTGCTCGCATGCGACCGAAAACGGTAACCATTTGCTTGATCGATGGCTGAATCAATATAACATTACCGGATAAAGCGTGAGTGCGGTTTTTCCCACCAACAATATCGTAGCTATCTAGTGAGTCTTTATTGTTATTAATTTCGACTTCGTAGCGATTGTAGGGTTCAAGAGGAATATAACTCTGTTTGCCGCTTAACTGAAAAGCACGGCCATTAACCCCGGCAGTAAGTTTGCCTCCATCGCCAACATCCGTACGGAAAATGACACCAGCGTTACCTTCACTCTTCCCGCTGGCCGCAATATGTTTTCCGAGTAAACCGATGCTTCCGCTGGCCGTCAGGTTGTTGATATATCCATCAATGCCACTATTGATATTTAATGTTCCCGATGAATAGCGGGTTTCATATTGTGTCCATGCTCCGCCGCTTAATGTTTTGTCATCCCCTCTTATCCGATATAGCGAGAAAGGTTGGCTCGAATGTACGGATGACACCATCCTGAAATTGTTTTGTGCAGACAAATTAGCAAGGGTATAGCCATTTTGATTCGTTAAACCTGTTCTAAGCCAGCCCCCAAAGGCAGGGTAAAATCCAGTCCGATATATTTCTCTGTACGGATGCGATTACCGTAGTAACCGCTTTCATACCGCTGAATTCCAGCTCGTACGCCTAAAGAACCGTACCGTCCGTTATAGAGTGATTGAGTATAATCTGTAGTAAAGTAACGGCTCTTATTGCGACGGTCATCGTTATAACTGCCATGACTGTTCCCGGAGAGACCATAACGCATTCATATTCAATGACGCACCAATTGCAATATCTGAACGATGGCGTAACTTATTACCAATAACGGCTTTATCTGGCTGAACCATACGGAACTAAATCCCCGTGAAGTGAAAGACTAAGGCTACTGGTACTCCATGAGCGATCGGTGGTTACCATATTTTGCATACTCAGTGTTATATAATTGGCGATAGGCCGGGGAGAACTGTGTTTCACCAATAGTAAGAGCGTTATAGCTATATCCTGTAGCCATCCAGCTAAGACTTTTAAATCCAGATGCGGATAGTCCCAGAAGGGGCGTAGTTTTGCCTGCATTTTTTCCCGTTTTCTGCGCTCCGTGTATTCATATGCATACTTCCACCCCAAATTTGCCAACCCACGGGCATACCGGCCCCCCGGGAGTGCGAAAACTTTGTTTACGCGCTGAATGGTTTTACTGAATGTCTGACCATTAACAATGACTTCAGCACTGATGTCGTAAATACCGTATGGCAATCCTCTGGTGTCTACTTCATGGCTGCCCATGTCGAAGTTTTGCACACTGAGTAATCTCCATCCCGATATAAATGAACTTCACCAGCAGCAGGGAGAAAACGATGACAGGTAAGGTGGAATGTGATGAGTCGAAGACAGTCGAGTTCGCGTTATTTCCCATGAGATACCATAAGTTTTACCTGAGGCGATCTGTTATTGGACCGAGCGATTGCATATTCCATGAATCTAACATTCCGCCCGCAAGGCGATAACCGGCAAAGTCACGTTCATACATCGCTTTGTATATTTCTTTTGCAGTCTGTTTGTCCCGATGCCGTAAAATGTTCCATCTATAGCAATATGGTGTTCACGTAAAGCAGTGACGTTATTCATCGAAAGATAACTGGATGTATTACTCTCCATTCCTCATTCGGTTATTATAAACGCCGAGATTGTAGCTTACTGTATGGCTGATACTGTCCCCACTGGATTTTCCAATATCATCGTTGCGGGAAAGTAAATGAGTTCTAAAGCTTTCTGATTGACAATAAGCTGTAATGTCAGTTGGAAATTTAAGTATAACTTTGCGTTTTGATTCAGCTGAATGACAAAGTTCTCGTCAAATGGGGGTCTGTGTAAGTGCGGATAATTCCTGACGTGTTTGTTCATTTTACCTGATGTATTATTGTCTTTCTCTTCGAGTGTAATTTGATGCACCTTGATCATATTATTAGCAAGCAATATTGAAACAGTTCCGATGCGCTGATCATCCTCGGTTTCCCTGTACGCCATCCAGATGAAGGAAAAGGGGAATAGTCATTCCATCACGCAATGCGTTATCAAATGCTTTTGAATAATTATGCCTATTTGACTGATATCAGATGTGACAGCAAAGGTGCTATTTGGAAAGAGTAAATAGCACTGCGCCAAAAGTATTTATAATTTTGGAAAACGATTATGCAAGATACACAAAGCGTAATAACTCCACGATAAAATGTCTATTTTACTGGGGTAAAGTGCTCACAAAAAAGCAATGTGTCCGTTGGGATCTGATACATCAACATGTGTGAATGTTCGTGATTTTCCGAGGCATCAGGAAGTAGTTTTCCTTGCACTGGCTACCTTGGTTACTTTAAAAGGCATGGACCATATGCAATGATCCGGAGTGTGGCATTTCCAGTATTTAGTATTTCACCCGAGTTGTACTGATAGTCATATTTCACTCTTTGCGGTGGCGATACCACTAAAATTGTACTTATACGGGCAGAAGCTGTGGCGACAGCATTTCGTGACGAATTGTTTTCTGCACCCCACTTAGTGCCTGATCAAACCATGTAATTCGATAATACCTCTCTGTTATCATCAGGTCCATTGTAATAAAACGGATAATTTCATTGCTTTTGCCGGCAATAATAAACTACCGGGGGTAAGTAAAAGCTCATTTTTACTTTCCATTGGAATTGTCTTTCCGTTCTCCAATGGTGTGGTTATTCTATCTATATGGATATTAATAAATCGCCCTGTAGTAGTCGTATTTTTTGATCTCTTTGCTTATCATCGAATCATTACTATGCATGAAAGATGAGATATCACCAACATCAAGTGCCGACGCAGGAAATGGACAGATGAGTATGATCCATATTATCAAAATGGTCTTTTCATTGACATACCATAAAAAATAAGCAGGGGCGATTGGCCGTCTTCTGCTTTAGATAAAACAATCAGCTGGTCCAGGGTTGTATCGAATTGAACGCTAACGTCACCACTCCAGATCCCTTCCGGGAGCTGGCTGAAGTCAGATGCCTGAGTTGAACCGTCTAATGTGCCGTTAATAATGGAAAATGTGAAACTATCCTGTGCTGTCGCACGGCCTGTGGTGTTATAGCCGTTAGCTAGAGGACTTAGAATTACCACCAAGAATACCGCTAGCTGTATCAATCATCACGGTATTGCTGCCTTTGGATAAATATGTTCCCAAATAGCTTACACCGACTTCCAGAGTAGAGCCTGAACCATTGAGCTGTGTAAGCAGCAAGTAGTCGGGGAAGTGAGTTTTAAATGCTGTTGTTTGGGGCTCACCTTCTATCGCGACGTCAAATAACCCTCTTTGTGAGCCAAAACCACCGACGCCTTGAGCATATTGGAAAGATAAGCTACCTAACGGCGTAACACTCAGTTTGCTCGTCGTGTCTTTTTGCCGTTGCGGACAGGGCAACGGCTTGAGCAGTAACGCTGGCCTGAGCGCTTACGGTTGTCAATGTTGCGATTAATGCGAGAATAATTGCAGTCTTTTCATATTAATTACCACTATATTGAAGAACAATTTATGTTGGCGAAATTCCATGTGGACAACCATGGTTTTTTTCACGGCTTGGTATTATGTTATTCCGTTTATTAGCATTATATGTATACAGGTACGATGGTTAAATTCTGAACTTTTAATTACTTAGCATAAGCATTGTCGTTTGCCATGATAATGGTTCGACAATTGCTATTAGCAAATAAGTCTTCAATCCTGCGTTTCTGACCATTCGTTTGCGTGTTTAAGATTAGCGGTGGTGGTCGGCTGGTTAGTAAAAAGATATAATGACTAAATAAAATAAGTTACATTGCAAAAATGTTAACTATAAAACAGTATCAATCATAGTGTTGTATCTTTTCAACTTTTATCTAACATTTGTGTCGCCCGACAGAATGAGGGTTATTCTTTTAAGAACTACAGCGGTAACGTTTTATGTCATAAGGACTCAAATCTTTCCCAAAAAGAGAATGTTGTAAGAAAAACAGCGATAACTTCATAAAGCCAGCATCGCGACTCGACAGCTAAGGATGAACAGGGTGGAGTACAGAATGTAATCTATTAATCTTATCGCAAATAAATTTGTGATAAGATGCAGTGTTGGATTCAGCCAGAGAAAACAGCTGACCAGTAAATCAAACTCATCAAATTGATGAATGTTTTATTTGTCAGTCTGGATTTAATTGGAAATTTAAGAGTGATGTTATTGCTTGAAATGATTGGCTTTATAAACTGGTTGCGGTTTTCAATAAAACGTCGGCTATTGTTTTAGGCGTGATTCACTTTTCCACACTTTGGCGATGGACTTTATGCCCATGCAATGATATTGCTAAACGTTGTGCATAAAATACTTAACATTAAATGTTTTATTGTTCTGTATGGTTATTCTGATTTTTATTGCAATGTATATACATCGTCTTTAAATGGCAAGGTACTATGTACTTCCGCGGGAAGGATTAGTAAGCAATAATGACGCTGTTGTTAAGTCAATGCCCCGTTTGCACTGAAATGTATGCAACAGGCGGAGGCACAATAATCACAGATAGTGATTTATAAATTCCAGCCCTGATGTTCTGTTCGGATACGTGACGGAGAGTCGTGGGCTGGAGTCTTCAAGAAGTTTCTCCCGAATAAGGAGAAGATCATTAATTTTCTTTCCGCCAAGTTTCTTACATGCTCTGGTGCGGTAAGCATATACTCTTTGGGTGACAAGTTTAAAGCATCAGCGATTAGGTTAATGCTCTTTCCTTTTAGAGACTCGTTCAGAATGATGTTCTCGATGTCGCTAAGAGTGTTGCTGGATGTTTTAGGCTGTTTCTCTTTTGATTATACAATGAATGGCATCCGGTAATTCTGGATAACGGATCTCTTGATTTTATAACGTTATCAACATCGGCAATGACAATATCCCTCATTGCTTCCAGTATTACTAATAATTTGCTTTTCCTGTTTATCAACGAGATCGCTTTCGCGTAATAACTATTTTGATATCAACATGGAGGATCACCACATCATCGCAAGTTAATTCTTTCTCGTAACAGTTGTTCACATCACATGAAATTATCTCCCATCCTTCTGGCTTTTGCTATTGAAATAATTCCATTTCGCAGATAAATGTTACCACTCATTATATAAATACTCATCGATTCCCTGATTATCTGGTTTTATGCAATAGAATAATGAATTGTAAGGTGGTGAGTGTGCAATTATGAAATTAAATTATCTTAAATGTGTGAATAAAGTATGCTAATGCCCAAAAAACATCGTTGTTTCTCTGTGGTTGGGTGACATATTTATATGTTATTCATCAGTCTGTCATACTGCGTATCTGTTCGCTATTGCTAATCTTAAATATCTTATATGCATGTCGATTTGAAATTTAAGGCAAGTGAGCCCCTGGATAAACGCAGCGGTAGCATATGAGTAAACCCAGTCGGATGGTGTGTTGATGACATCCATCTGCACGGGTCCTGCCACGTATATTTTATAAGGTCTATACTTCATTCATGCATTCCAGATGCTTACTCAGGATGTGGTTTTAATTCTGTGTTTTTATTGTTTTCTGTTTTTAAATCCGCACACTCTATCGTGAATAGATTTTTATTTAACCTGCAGGTGAGCACACGGAAAAGTTCGCTATCGCTTTCGCTGCGTTACATGCTGTCAGCCATTGACAGTCCATGTTCAGACGGTAGCCCAAACCAGATGTGTTTTACTGTAGGGGTTTGAATGATGGAAACTTATATTAAAACAATGAGAGGTGAATGGGAGGATTTACTCGGTCAGACAGACTTGCATATTCGTCATATAGCTGCAGAACTGGGCAAAGTCCATGCGCACGAACTGAGTATTGCCTTCTATCGCATCGTGCTCGCCGACGCGCATGCTGAGGAGTTTCTGTCAAACGAGCAAGTAGAAAAAACAGCTCAAGCATGCCCTCGAACAATGGGTTGTTGAGATTTTGTCATGTCAGGCCGATGATATCGATCATCAGATTCAGGTCCAGCAGCATGTTGCTGAGATCCATGCGCGCATCGGTATCCCGGTTGAACTTGTGGAAATGGGATTTCGCGTACTCAAAAAACTTCTACCCGTTTATTATTGCCTCCCCATGCAGTGCGCAGGAAAAGCTGGAACTCTATCATTATTCAATCAACAGCATTGATCTGGCGATGGAGATTATGTCGCGGGCGTTTTCATTTAATGAAAGCAGTTCCGCAAAAGAGGATGAAAACTACCGCATATTCTCACTGCTGGAGAATGCCGAAGAGGAGAAGGAGCGTCAGATTTCGGCGCTGTTGGCGTGGGAAATGGATATGATTTACAAAGTGCTACTGGATTCTGATTTAGGTAACAGCCTGCCACTCAGTCAGTCGGATTTTGGACTCCTGGTTTAATCATAAAGGACGGCACTATTTCAGCGGTATTGCCGAGGTTGGTCATATTTCAAGATTATTGCAGGAGCTGGATGAACTGTTTCGTAATATTGGTATGACGCCAAAGGCGCTTCGCAACAAACCCCTGCGCATTAAGTTTCTGATGCAAATAAGAAATACCCTTGCACAAATTAACTCGCTGTTACGGGAATTGTTTGATGATGTTTCCCGTCATGAAGTCGGTATGGACGTCTTAACGAAGTTACTTAACCGGCGGTTTTTGCCCACCATTTTTAAACGGGAGATTTCACAAGCCAATCGTGCGGGTTCACCACTGTCGGTGTTGATCATTGATGTGGATAAATTCAAACAGATTAACGACACATGGGGCATTTCGTTGGCGACGAAATCCTGCGCAAAGTGTCGAATGCATTTTATGATAATGTGCGGAGTTGTGATTACGTCTTCCGCTACGGAGGCGATGAGTTTGTCATTGTATTAACCGAAGCATCCGAAGTTGACACTCTGCGTATTGCTGAACGTATTCGCGCGCGTGGAGAAAACAAATATCAAGTCACCTACGGGCGACAATATTGCACTTTCGTTATCTATTGGCGCAGCAATGTTCAGTGGGCATCCCGACTATGAGCGGCTGATTCAGGCCGCGGACGAAGCCCTGTATATTGCCAAAAAAAGAGGGCGGAATTGTGTCGAGTTATGGAGAGCTGCACCGTAAAGCGTTGTCTGCGTCGTTTCTTGACGAGCCGCGCGGCGGCTCCGTCTGTCATTACAGGCTACCTGTGCCGCCATCCACCAGCAACTCGGTCCCGACCACATAGCTGGATTCATCGGACGCCGGAAAAGCGCGGCTTTTGCCAGCTCCGTTGGTGCCCATTCTACCCAGCGGCACCAACTCTTTGATCTCACTTTGCAGCGCCTGCTGCGCCGGGCCGCTTAATCCAAGTTTATTCATCGCTGGTGTCTCCACCGGGCCCGGGCTCAGTCCATTAACGCGCACGCCGCGCGACAGCAGTTCCCCGGAGAGCGTTCTGGCAAGTGAAAGCAATGCTGCTTTGCTCGCCGCATACGCGCTACTGGCTGGCAGCCCGATGCGTGCGCTGACAGAGCCGCACAGAATGACCGATGAAGGATTATGCAGCAACGGCAGTAGCCTCGGATCAGAAAAATAGGGACCTTTCAGATTGGTATCCATCAATCGATCCCAGTTTTCTTCACGCCACTCCTCAAGCAAACCGTGGGAGACATCCCCGGCATTGATATACACCACGTCTACGCGAGGCCAGCGCGGCGAGCGTTGTGGCGAGCTGACGCTGCTCATCGGTTCGCCCGGCATCGGAGGCAATCACCCAGTGCGTCTGGCCCCAACACCGCCTGTGCCTGCGCTAACGTAGTGGGGTTGCGCCCGGTGACCGCAACTTGCGACCCCTCGGCCATAAATGTCTGTGCGGTAGCCAGCCCAATACCGGTGGTTCCACCCGTGATCAACGCATATTTACCTGCTAAACGGCCCATTTTCTCATCCTCATCTTTGACTTGAGAATGCACTATAGAGTCGTTAGTATCTTTTGAATACAAGGTACCAAATGGATACTAAAGAGGCGAGAGGTGCGCTATGGCGGAACCAGCGGCAGGGTTGCCGGAAAAAATTATGCGACGGAACCCTGTCCGATGACGGATTTCGTCAGCCTGATTTCGGGAAAATGGGCGATCCCGATCCTCTATCGCTTGATTGTCCTGAACACGCCGGTGCGTTTTAGCGATCTGCAACGGGCGGTTTACCCGATTACGCAAAAGAGCTGACGCGCCAGCTACGGTTGTTTGAACAACGCGGGCTGGTGTCGCGCCAGTCTATGCGGAAGTGCCGCCGCGCGTGGAATATAGCATTACGCCATTGGGCGCAACCCTGCGTAGCGCATTGGATCCGCTGGCGGAGTGGATGCGCAGCCACGGCAGTGCGTTAAAACGTTAACTGCGTGTGTAACGGGAGGCCGGTTTACCATTGCGCGAGGCGCTGAACAGCGCCAGTCGCGCCGCTTCCCAATCCTCCCACAACTGCACCTCTTCCACTGGCGGTACGGTCACAAGCTCACCCTGATCCAGTCCCGCCAGCGCGGCATCCACCAAATCTTCCGTGGTCATCACCGATCCTTCCGGCAGGGCATCCAGCGTAATACCGGAATGGCCCCCAAATCTCAGTGGCTGTCGCCGCGGGCAGTACCGCCTCGGATGCGAATGTTGCTGTCAGCGAACTCCTCCTGCAAACCGCGGGTGAAATTCAACACCCGGGGGCTTTGGTGGCGCTGTACACGGCGCTTCCTGCACGGGCATGGAAAGCCACGACCGACGCAATATTGATGAGGGTCCCGTGATTGTTCTCTACAAAGCGTGGCAACACCGCCAGCGTCAGGCGCATCAGCGCGGTCGTGTTCAGCGTATTGATGGCTTCGATGCTGCTGCGCGGTGCTGCCGAGGAACGGCGAGAGCGCCGCGGCTCCTGCATTGTTGACCAGAACCGCAATCGACGCATCTTCCGGAGTACCGTTTCAACGCGCTGAATACCCTCCTGCTGGCTAAGATCGGCCACCAGCGTACGGACATTGATGCCGTGGCGTTGTTGTAAATCCTCTGCCAGCGCATTCAGTCGGTCTTCACGGCGAGCAACCAGCAGCAAGTTGTAGCCCCGCGGCAAGACGGTCTGCATATACAGCGCCAATGCCTGAAGATGCGCCAGTGATCAGTGCGGTAGTGGCCATTTTCGTTTCCTTTCATGATGTGGTTTTATAATGAAACTAAATGCAGCATGCGATATTTAGTTTTATTATGCAACCAAATAAGGCGGCAAAAGTGCGCTACAGGATAATAACAGGGTAACGTGTTGAATTACTGCGGGCTGGCAACGCGCAATGTCACCTCTTCAGGTTGCAGTTCACGCCCATCTTCTGCACGTAGCGCCAGTTTCTGTAACGGTCGGCGCGACTGGTTATCCACCAGCACGCTGGCAGGCTCGCCTTGTGCAAACAGCCATTCGTTCCCCCACTGTGAGAGCGCCACCAGCACGGTTTGCAGGGAACGGCCTTTATCCGTTAACACATACTCCTGCCACGCGCGCTGCCATCGGAGGCCGGTTGCATGCGCAGGATCTCTTCATCGACCAGCAGCTTAAGCCGCGCGGTCAGCATATTTTTGGCGATACCGAGGCTTTTCTGAAACTCGCCGAAGCGTTTAATGCCATTTAGCGCATCGCGCACAATCAACAGCGACCACCAATCGCCAATAATATCCAGCGAGCGGGCAACAGGGCAGAAGGTCTCTTCAAGGCGGGTGCGTTTCATGGTGTTCCTCCGTTAGTGGTTTAATTATAAAACTACTCACGGCAGGAAAACATCGCTTTTGCACCAGAGCACACTCCGTGAAATGCGTCCCGGTACGCCGTCATAAATGTGTCACACTTTTGTTTTCAGGCTGAGAGAAGAGGAAAACAGGATGAAAACCGTACTCTGGCTTACGGCGATCGCCGCTGTCATGGCGACATCGGGCGTGATGGCGCAAACCACGCCGCAGGGTTATCAGTTACAACAAGTGTTGATCATGAGCCGACACAATCTGCGCGCGCCGTTGGCAAACAACGGCAGCGTGCTGGAGCAATCCACGCCAAACGCCCCGGCCCGAGTGGGATGTCCCGGGCGGTCAGCTCACCACCAAAGGTGGGGTGCTGGAAGTCTACATGGGGCATTACATGCGCGAATGGCTGGCGGAGCAAAAGCTGGTGAGTGCCGGAGAGTGCCCGGCGTCAGACAGTGTTTATGTGCGGGCTAACAGCCTGCAACGTACGGTCGCCACCGCTCAGTTCTTTATCAGCGGCGCGTTTCCGGGCTGCGACGTGCCGGTTCATCATCAGGAAAAGATGGGCACCATGGATCCGCTGTTCAACCCGGTTATCACCGATGAGTCTGACGCTTTTGGTCAGCAAGCGGTAAGCGCCATGGAAACGCAGCGCAAGCAGTATGCGTTGGGAGAAAGCTATGCGCTGCTGGAAAAAATCACCCGCTACCGTGAGTCTCCCGCCTGTAAAGAGAAACAGCAATGTTCGCTCGCGGACGGGAAAGATACATTCAGCGCCAAATATCAGCAGGAGCCGGGGGTATCCGGGCCGCTGAAAGTGGGGAATTCGCTGGTGGACGCCTTTACCTTGCAGTACTACGAAGGCTTCCCCCTCGGATCAGGTGGCGTGGGGTGAAATCAAAACAGAACAACAGTGGCGGGTATTGTCGAAGCTGAAAAACAGTTACCAGGACACGCTGTTTACGTCGCAGCAGGTGGCGCGCAATGTGGCGAAGCCGCTGGTGAAATACCTCGACAACGCCCGGTGGAAGAGGTGGGCAGCGCACCGAAAATCACGGTGCTGGTAGGGCATGACTCTAATATTGCGTCGTTGCTGACGGCGCTTGAGTTCAAACCTTATCAGCTTCATGACCAAAACGAGCGCACGCCGATTGGCGGCAAAATCGTCTTCCAGCGCTGGCATGACGCGACTGCGAATCGCGATCTGATGAAAATTGAATATGTGTATCAGAGCAGTGACCAGCTACGGAATACGCAAGCGCTGACGCTCGACGCTCCACCACAGCGCGTGACGCTGGCGTTAAAAGGTTGCCCGGTCGATGCCAATGGTTTCTGCCCAATCGATAAATTTAATACGCTGATGCGCGAGGCGGCGAAGTAGGAAAACGCTCCCCCGTGATGGCGGGGGGAGCCAACAACTAGACGTTTTGACGCTCTATCGTCTGTTCGCCCCAGAAGAGCGCATCTTTATCCGTCTTTTCGAAGGCGCGCAGCAGAACTTCATCGCTGCCTTCCTCCCAAATTTTTTCTGCCAGCGCTTCATCGTATCCCGCGACCTCAAAAATCGCTTCAGCGATTTCTGGCGACGTGTTACGTAAGCTGGCCCATTCACCTACGCGATGAGCTTTCGCTTCTTGAGTTGGCATCTGTCTCCTCCTGTAGAAGGTTAGCCGTTCAGTTTTACTGCCAGACCAGCAACATACTCACCCTGATAACGGGCAATCGCCAGCTCTTCGGCACTTGGCTGACGTGACCCATCGCCACCGGCAATGGTTGTCGCGCCGTAAGGCGTACCGCCGCGAACCTGTGAAACATCGAACAGTTCCTGCGCGGCGTAGCCGATGGGAACAATCACCATTCCATGATGTGCAAGGGTAGTCCGAGTTGAGGAGATGGTGTGTTCCTGTCCGCCACCGGTGCCGGTGGAGCTAAAAACGCTCGCCAGCTTGCCATATAACGCGCCGGAGGCCCACAGCCCGCCGGTTTGATCCAGAAAGGTACGCATCTGCCCCGACATGTTGCCAAAGCGGGTGGGCGTACCAAAAATAATGGCGTCATATTCCGCCAGTTCCTGCGGTGTAGCGACCGGGGCGTTTTGTGTTTTCCCCCCGGCCTTCAGAAAGACTTCCGCCGACATGGTTTCCGGCACGCGCTTGATGACGACCTCTGCGCCATCCACTTTTTGCGCCCCTTCAGCTATTGCATGCGCCATCGTTTCCAATGTGTGTCCATACATGGAGTAGTAAAGCACCAACACTTTAGCCATTTCTGTCACTCCTCGGTTTGACGTTAGCAGGCAGCATATCGCTGCGTTCTTTTAAGCGTATGTCGTGACAGGCAGAGTGCAAGTAAGAGCACCATTTCTTTGATAAATAACAAATAAATGATAAGAGCATCTTTGTTGCAATTTGACACATTTTTCTCGTGCGTGTTTTTGGAGACTTAAGAGGAGCTTATCGGTTTCGCTTAGGGAATATCAGCCAATCGGCAGAGAACCTGTTGCAGGATATTACCGGTCGCTGGCTGGATACCCGTATTCCACTAAGCTTAGTTGCACGCGACGCAGATAAAGGCTCTGCCTTAACGTCGTGAAGTGAAAGAATCCTCTTTTACTGGAATGCAGTATGATGTCTGATATTTCACTTATCCGGAGGTGAGACATGGCAAACCATCGTGGTGGTTCAGGTAATTTCGCTGAAGACCGTGAAAGAGCATCAGCAGCAGGTCGTAAAGGTGGTCAGCAAAGCGGGGCAATTTTAAAAATGACCCTCAGCGCGCCTCAGAAGCAGGAAAAAAGGGGGCAAAAACAGTCACGGTAGCCGCAGCAGCAGCTAACGATGATGGCAGGCAACGCTGACCCGTTGTCGACCATGCCCGCCGCCGGGGGAGACCCGGCGGTTTTTTTTATCCTTGCGCAGCCTCTCAAAGCCACCGCACACTACGACGTTTCTTCTCTTGTTGGTCGCGCTATGTCTTTTCCCGTTACGCCTTTTCCATTAAGCCTCAGGAAGCGCTGTTGATCCTGATCACCATGTTCTGGGGCGGCACATTTCTCGCGGTGCAATACGCGGTGACCATGAGCGGCCCGTTCTTCTTTGTGGGGTTACGCTTTGCCACTGCGGCGCTGGCGGTGGCGCTTCTGTCGCTGACGATATTGCGTGACCTCACACCGGCGAGAGGTGAAAGCGGGCGTGATAATTGGCATCTCTATTGCGCTGGGCTACAGTCTGCAAACCCTCGGGGGCTGCAATCCATCACCAGCAGTAAATCTGCGTTTATTACCGCCATGTATGTGCCGCTGGTGCCCCTGCTGCAATGGCTCTGCCTCGGGCGTATGCCGGGACTGATGTCCTGCATGGGCATCGTGCTGGCGTTTACCGGTTTGCTGCTGCTGGCCGGGCCGGAAGGCAATCTGCTGGCGCTCGGGAAAGGGGAACTCATCACGCTTGCCAGCGCGCTGGCGATCGCCGCCGAAATCATTCTGATCAGCGCCCTCGGGCCGGGACAGTCGATGTTCGACGGGTCACGGTAGTGCAACTGCTTACTGCGTCTGTTGTTTCGTTTTCCGCGATGCTCCCGTCAGGGGGAATCCGTACCGCCGCTCTCGCCGAGGACTGGTGCTGGTGGCGTTAGGTTTAGGGATTTTCAGCGCCATTATCCGGTGTGGTCATGAACTGGGCGCAGCGTAGCGTTTCGCCCACCCGGGCCACGGTGATTTACACCGGCGAGCCGGTATGGGCGGGCGTGTTTGGCCGCCTCGCGGGCGAGCGTTTACCGTTACTGGCGTTATTGGGTGGCGCGTTGATTGTGCTGGGCGTGCTGGTGAGCGAACTGAAGCTGAAAAAAGCGCCGTTGCCAGCGCCTGAAAAGCGTCTGAATCAGGAGCCCTGATCCAGACAGGCCGGGCGCACCAGCGCATGGTAGCGCCGGTCAAACCACACCAGTCCTTCCGGCACTGGCTGGCGCGCAATGTCCACTATCTGGCAAAACAGAATATCGTGCGTACCCACGCTGGTGACCGGCTAATAAGGCAATCGAAGGACGCCAGCGCGCCCAACAATCGCGGGCAGCCCGTTTCGCCAGACCGCCATTCAGCCGCGGCAAAGCGTTCCGCCATTGCGGTTTTCCCGCCAAACAGGTTCGATAACGCCTCCTGTCCCGCCGCCAGCGTGTTAACACACAATGTCTGGTTCTCGCGAAACACGGGCCATACGGAGGCGTTGCGGTTCAGGCACACCAGCAGCGTCGGCGGTGAATCGGTCACGCTGCATACGGCGCTGGCGGTAAATCCGGCGCGCCCGGCGGGCCCGTCGGTTGTAATGATATTCACTGCCGCGCCAACGCAGGCCATGGCGTCGCGAAATGATTGGGTATCGATGCTCATAGTCACACCTCAGACAAGCTGACAGGCGTCAGCGAAGGGCAGTCGCGGCAGGCGGGGAAACAGCTTGCTGCATCGCCATAGCCGATGTTGACCAGTAAATTGCTGCGCAGTGTCGTGCCGGCAAAGAAGGCGGCATCGACTTTCCCACGATCAAAGCCCGACATCGGCCCGGTGTCCAGACCCAGCGCCCGACAGGCGAAAATCAGGTATGCCGCCTGCATCGAGCTATTACGAAAGGCGGTCTCTTCCGCCATGCTTGCGCTGGAAGTAAACCAGCTGCGCGCATCGCCATGGGGAAAGAGCGTCGGAAGCTGTTCATAAAATTCGCTGTCGGGGCGACGATGGCGGTAACGGGGGCGCTAAGGGTTTTTTCCAGATTCCCGCTGGAGAGCGCCGGGCGCAGTTTCTCTTGCCTTCCGGTGTTCGGATAAACACAAAGCGCGCCGGACTGCAGTTAGCGGAGGTCGGTCCCATTTTCAGCAGATCATAAATCTCATGCAGCGTCTCGTCGCTCACCGGGCGATCCCGCCAGCCATTGTGGGTACGAGCCTGAGTAAACAATGTGTCCAGCGCGGCTGGGGTGACGGCCTCACTCATACATTCTCCTTTAAAAACGGTGTCGGGGCGGGCAGCATCGACGCCAGCCCACCGAGTAATAACGTATTGAAGGTGGTGCTTTCACTGATATTGCAGGCATGCGCACCGCGCTCCATCACCCTCAACTGGCTGCCGGGAATCGCTTGCTGCATGTCGCGGGAGCAGGTCCAGTGGCACCAGCAGGTCATCCCGCGAGCAGATGATCAGCGTCGGGCACAGGATCTGCCCGGCGCGGGCGCTGAAATCCGCCGCTTTCAGGGCGCTGAGGCGACGCAGCAGATTGGTTTCCCCTGAAAATGCGCCACAGCCAGCGCTTCTTCGGCTTCCATTCGCGGTGCGTTTGCCGCCATCCAGTCCGCCGGGTAAAGAAACAGCGGCTGCGCTCGACCGCTTCTGCACCGCCAGCCTGCAACAGGCGTTCACGCACCTGAAAACAGCGCCGGGTGTGATCGTTAAGCGTTAGCCAGCCATTCACCAGCACCAACCCACTGACGGCATCCGGGTGATCGAGGGCCAGTTGCAGGCCGATAAGCGCGCCTAAGGCGTGGCCTGTCACGCAATAACGGCGAATACCGGCTTCGCGTAACGCCTGATGCAGCTCCGCAGCCATATCCTGCATACGGTAGCCGTCCGGCAGCGTGTCCGGGTTGTTACCGGTGCCGCGCTGATCGTAACGCACCACTGGTAATGCGCCTCAAGAGCGGCGAGTTGCGCCAGCCAGTAACTGCCAGCCCCGCCAAGACCGGCGCTCAGCACCACGACCGGCGCGTCGGCAAAAGGCGCTGCACTCAGGGTCAGCTTCATGAACGCCTCACTTACCGATATGCGCGACGGTGGCGATTTCCACCAGCGCCTCCGGTTTCACCAGACCGCACTGGATGCAGAAACGGGCCGGTTTATCGCCGGGGAAAAATTCGGCATAGACTTCGTTAATCGCGGCGTAGTTTGTCCAGTCGGTAATAAAGATACTGTTGAACGTCACGTCCTCCATCGTGCCACCCGCTGTTTCGATCACGCTCCGGATGGTTTCCAGCACGTGGCGCGTTTGCGCCTTTGGGTCGCCGACATAGACCACGTTATTTTGCTTATCGAAGGGCAGTGTGCCGGAGACATACACGACGCCGTCTGCCAGCGTGCCGGGGACGAAGGGGCGCAATCGGGGTGGTGGTGCCCGGCGGAATAATGACCTGTTTTGGCATAATGCCTCTCCTTAAGCGATATTGACGAGTTTCTGTGGCGACAGGGCGGTGCAGAAGGTCTGCACGTCGCTTACCCAGCCGAAGAAGGTTTCAATGTTGAAAAGCGCGGCCTGTTGGAGCAAACGCCGGGCCGGCCTGATGGGTGGCGTCTTCCAGCACAATGCCGAAATATTCGAGGAAGAAACCATCGCGCAGCGTCGACTCGACGCAGACATTGGTGGCGATGCCGGTAAACACCAGATGGCGAATACCGCGACTGCGCAGAATGCTATCGAGTGGTGTGTTAAAAAGCCGCTGTAACGCGGTTTGGGCAGGACAATATCATCCGGCTGCGGTTGCAATGCATCCACAAGGGCATAGTCCCAGCCGCCTTTGCCAGCAATGTTCCTTGTAACTCCGGGCGCTGACGCATGGTTTTTAATGCGTTGGACTTGTGGTAGTTCGGCGAACCGGGGCCGCCTGCTTCAACGTAGTCGCTGTCCCAGCCGTTCTGAAACCAGATAATCAGCATGCCTGCCGCACGGGCTGCGGCGACGGCAATATTAATATTGTCGACCACCGGTTGGGTGGCGGAGACATCGAAACCCGCCAGATCGAGGTAACCCCCGGACTGGTATAGGCATTTTGCATATCCACCACAATCAGCGCGCTGCGCTCAGGGGCGAAGGTGAGGGATTCCGGTCGGGCGTTCAGTGTAATCATCAGGCCACCTCGCGAGTGGGCGCAGGAATATGGCGACGACACTGCATCAATGGCTGAATGCGCTCGCCAAAGGCTTCCACGCCTTGCAGAAAATCATCAAATGTCAGCAGTACGCCATCAGTGCCGAGGGACGGTGGCGACTTCATCCAGCAGACGGGCGACGGTGGCGTACGAACCAACCAGCGTGCCCATGTTGATATTGACGGCGGAGGTGGGATCCGCCATCTGGCGCACGTTGGTATCCGCGCCGGAGCGGGGTGTCTTTCTGGCTCTGCTCAGTCAGCGGGCCAGCGCTTCGTCGTCTGCGCCGGCTTTGTAGTGTTCCCATTTTGCCCGTGCGGCGTCGTCTGTTTCATCGGCGATCACCATAAACAGCACATAAGAGCCAACGTTGCGTCCCGTTTCACTGGCGGCCTCCTGCATGCGTTTGGCGGTGGGCGCAAAGGCCGTTGGCGTGTTGACCCCTTTGCCGAAGCAGAAGTTGTAATCTGCATATTTTGCCGAGAACGCCATTCCGGCGTCGCTCTGCCCGGCGCAGATCACCTTCATCGGGCTGGTGGGCTGCGGGCTGACGCGGCAGTCATTCATGGTGAAGAATTCACCTTTGAAATCACTCTTCCCGGTGCCCCAGAGATCGCGCAGCACCTGCACGTACTCCGTCAGATAGTCGTAACGACGGGAGAAGTACTCATCCCCGGCCACAGCCCCATCTGCTCATACTCCGGCTTCTGCCAGCCGGTGACAGTTAACGCCGAAACGGCCGTTAGCGATGGAATCGATCGTCGAAGCCATCCGCGCCACAATCGCTGGCGGCAGCGTCAGGGTGGCGGCGGTGGCGTAAATCTGGATGCGGGAGGTCACCGCGGCCAGCCCGGCCATCAGGGTGAAGGACTCCGAGGTTGTGATCCCAGAATTCGGTTTTTGCCGCCGAAGCCGCGCAGCTTGATCATCGAGAGCGCAAAATCGAAGTGATAGTGTTCGGCTTTCTGCACAATCGCTTTATTCAGTTCAAAGGTCGGTTTGTACTGTGGCGCATGGGTTGAAATCAGCCAGCCATTGTTGCCAATCGGAACGAAAACACCAATTTTCATCACATACCTCGCATTGTCAGGTGAATGTCTGGCGTGGCGCTGCATCCTGCATTTTCCTTTCAGCCTCGCAATCAACGAGTTGCAAAGCGGATGCCAACATGAAAAAGGTCATTGTTATTAATGTGTTAATTAAAGGTTGGCGAAATGAGTTGGCAAAAGTGGACTAAATGGTCAAAAACGGTGCACAAAAGCAGGCGTTTGTGCGCAATCAGAGTGCACAGGGTCGAGTCGGCGGGTTCCATTTGCTATGCTGCACGCAACATAAAGGAGAGCAGATATGGCACAGGGTACGGTGAAGCGTGCGGATAAGCGCACCCGGGCAGTCAGTGAGAAGCGTCAGGCGATTTTAACCGCCGCGCTGGACGCCTTTTCCCGGCTGGGTTTCCACGGCGCGCGTCTTGAGCAGGTGGCGGAGCTGGCCGGGGTGTCGAAAACCAATTTACTCTATTACTACCCTTCGAAAGAGGCGCTCTATATTGCCGTGTTGCGCCAGATTCTGGATATCTGGCTGGCGCCGCTGAAAGCGTTCCGCAGCGATTTTACCCCCGCTGGTAGCGATCAAAGAGTACATCCGTCTTAAGCTGGAGGTGTCGCGGGATCACCCGCAGGCTTCCCGGTTGTTTTGTCAGGAGATGCTACAGGGCGCACCGTTGCTGAAAGCGGAACTGACCGGCAGTCTGAAAACGCTGGTGGATGAGAAGTCGGCAATTATTGCGGGCTGGATCGACAGCGGCGAACTCGCGGCTGTCGATCCGCATCATCTGATCTTTATGATTTGGGCCTCCACGCAGCATTACGCGGATTTCGCCACTCAGGTAGAAGCCGTGACCGGTGCGACATTACAGGATCCGGCATTCTTTCCAGCGCACTGTCGACAATGTGCAGCGGATGATTATTGAAGGGATCCGCGTGCGTTAAATTAATGTGCGGGCGGCAACGGGCAGCTTACGTCACCTTCTTCACACTGCAACAGCGAAGCAAGCCAGTGTGCCTCACGTTCGGAAGTCTTATCCGCCGTGCACTGGTTTTGCACCATCGGCTGCACACTGCCGCCATCTACGCCGGAACTGACAAAGGCGCAATCACTGTCGCGCAGGCTGATCCAGTCTGTTGCGCTTTTTTCAGCAGCGCGGCCTGCGGTGGGGTAGCGCGCTTGAGGGCGTCCTGATAGGTCTGATTCAGTTTTTTATCCGCGGTCTGGTACTGACTGGCGGTACAGCTGTTCAGCTCGGATTGTGTGGAGGCGTTATCACACTCGTCGGCGAATGCCGCACTGCTTAGCAACAGCGCCGTCAGCGCCAGCATGCTACGTTTCATCAACTTCCCTTGTTATCGATTTCACTACAGCCGTTTCTTAGCATAGCCCCTCACCAATGTCACCCAAATGACCCTCATCGTGTGATTGCCGCTGTCTGTTACGCATTCGTTTAAGGGGTCTTCTTTGCCAAAATACCTTTCTCGTTTCCAGTTCTCAAAATGAGAAATTAGCCAGCACCGCCAGAGGATAGAGTGGGCAAAAGATTATCGCTAATTGGCTATAAATGATAATTAAGTGTTAATTGAATGTTTTATTTTTATTGTTTTTTAACGCTTGCTTTGACCTTTAAGGCAAGTGAGATGTCATTTTTAACCTGGAATTAACCATAATTTTACCCAAAAACAAACCTTTCCGGGCATTGATCACATTTTGATTATTGCCATTGTTTTGCCTCTTCCATTCGTTGCTAACCTCCTTTCCGCGACTTTCCTCTGTCCTCAAGAAAGGTTCAACTATGAAATTCAAACTCGCATTACTCAGTGCAGCCCTTATTTCTGCATGCATGGTGTCTGGCCAGTCTGTTGCCGCGGAAAAGTACGAAATCGCCGTGGTGGCGAAAGTGACCGGTATTCCGTGGTTTAACCGCATGGAAACCGGCGTCAATGACGCGGCAAAAAAACTGGACGTCAATGCTTACCAGACCGGGCCATCCACACCGGATCCGGCGCAACAGGTGAAAGTGATTGAAGATCTGATCGCCAAAAACGTCAACGCCATTATCGTGGTGCCGAACGATGCCAAAGTGCTGGAGCCGGTACTGAAAAAAGCCCGTGATAAAGGCATTGTGGTACTGACGCACGAATCGCCGGATCAGCAAATAGGCCAGTGGGATATTGGAAACCATCGACAGCGAAAAATATGCGCAAGCCAACGTCGATGAACTGGCGAAAGCGATGGGCGGTAAAGGCGGGTATGCCATCTACGTGGGTTCGCTGACCGTGCCGCTGCACAACGCGTGGGCCGATTACGCCATCAAGTATCAAAAGAGAAATACCCGGACATGTTTGAAGTCACCTCGCGTCTGCCGGTGGCGGAAAGCATCGACAAATCCTACGCCACCACGCTCGATCTGATGAAAACCTACCCGCAAATGAAAGGGGTGATCGGTTTCCCGGTTCGCTGGGGCCGATTGGCGCCGGGCAGGCGGTACAGAAAAAACGGGCAAAAGACAAACTGGCGGTGGTGGGGATTGCCATGCCGAGCCGGGGGCTGCGCCGTATCTGATGCGCGGCGATATCAAAAAAGCACTGCTGTGGGGATCCGCGTGACGCCGGGCTTGCACTGGTGACGGTCGCCGACCAGCTACTGCAAGGCAAAGCCGTGACCTCCGATTTGACCATCGACGGGCTGGGTAAAGCCGACGTGGACATGGAGAAAAAAGGTCATCCGCTTTAACAAAATCCTCGAAGTCACGAAAGATAACGCGCAATCACTTGGTTTCTGAGTTTTTCAGGCCACATCAGGGAATCGGAGCCCGGCCGCCGCCGGCTCTTTTGCAGCAGGTTTAATCAGGGCGTCCTCCCCGGGCGCTGGCAGAGGTATCGTCGATGACAGACACTACCGCATTTATCACGCTTGAAAATATCAGTAAGCAGTTCCCCGGCGTGCTGGCGCTGGACAGTGTGAATCTGACGCTACAAAAAGGCGAAGTTCACTGCACCGGCGGGGCAAAACGGCTGCGGTAAAAGCACCATCATCAAAGTGATCTCCGGCGTCTATCAGCCGGAAAAGGAGCCAGCATTGCGCTGGACGGCAAACTGTTTCATCACCTGACGCCGCAACTTTCCGCACATTACGGCATTCAGGTGATTTATCAGGATCTCTCGTTATTCCCCAATTTCAGCGTGGCGGAAAATATCGCCATCCACCGTTATCTGCCCTCGGCGGCGATCTCTGGGTGCACCGCAGCGCGATGAGAGCGCAGGCGCTGGCGGCAATGGCGCGCATTGGCGTACGCCTCGATCCGGATAAAAAGTGGAAAAACTCTCCATCGCCGACCGCCAACTGGTGGCGATTTGCCGCGCGATTGCCGCCGATGCCCGGCTGGTTATCATGGATGAGCCGACCGCCTCGCTAACACGCCGGAGGTCAATGGCCTGCTGCGTGTGGTGAACGAACTGAAAGCCGCGGGGATTTGCGTGGTTTTTGTCAGCCATCGGTTAGATGAAGTGATGGAAGTGGCCGATCGCATCAGCGTGATGCGCGACGGCAAACTGATTGGCACTGGCCGGCCAGCGAGCTGGATAGCCATGAACTGGCGTATCTGATGACGGGACAGCGCTTTCACTACAGCCCGCTGCCGGAAAAACCGCCGGTCGAACAGCGGCCGATGCTGGAGCTGCGCCACCTGAGCCGCAAAGGCAAATACCGCAATATCAACCTGACACTGCGCGGGGGGTGAAATTGTGTCGATTGTCGGTCTGTTGGGCGCCGGGCGCACCGAGCTGTGCATGAGCCTGTTTGGGATGACCCGGCCGGAGGACGGCGAGATGTTAATCAACGGTAAGCCCGTGAAACTGCGCAATAACCACGACGCGATCCGCCACGGTATTGGCTATGTCTCGGAAGATCGGTTAACGCAGGGGCTGATCATGGAGCAATCCATTTATGACAACACCCTCGTCACGGTTTTCGACAAAGTGCACACCCGCAGCGGTTTGCTCGACCATGCTAAAGCGCAACGGCTGGTGGCGGATCTGATCCGCGAGCTGAACATTAAAGTTTCCGATGCGCGACTGCCGGTTAAAACGCTCTCCGGCGGCAATGCGCAACGTATCGCCATCGCCAAGTGGGTCGCGACCCAACCGCGCATTCTAATTCTCGACTCGCCAACGGTAGGGGTAGATATCGCCAATAAAGAAGGGATCTACCAGATTGCCCGTCAACTGGCGGAGCAGGGAATGGCGGTGCTGATGATTTGCGATGAGATCCCCCGGAAGCGTATTACAACAGTCATCGCGTGTTGGTGATGCGTCAGGGCGAACTGGTGGCGGAGTTTAACCCGCATCGCTGCACAGAACAGGAGATTGCGGAGGTGGTCAATGCGTAATGCCGCCCTTGCTCGCCTCGTCGGGCAACATGAATTTTGGCTTGGTCTGCTGGTGGTGGCGTTGGCTATCGGGCTGAGTAGCGCAACGGATGAATTCCTCTCGTTGGGTAACCTGACGGACGTGGCCACCAGTTATGCCATTCTTGGCATCCGGCCTGCGGGCTGTTTGTGGTGCTGATCTCCGGTGGTATTGATATCTCGTTTCCGGCCATGACCGCCATCGCCCAGTATGCGATGGCCAGTTGGAGTCATTGCCCACGGCGGCAATTTCGCGCTGGCGCTGCTGCTGTCGATGGGCGTGGGACTGCTGCTCGGGTTGCTTAACGGTTTGCTGGTCTGGTGGCTACGCGTGCCCGCGATCATCATCACGATTGCCACGCTCAACGTCTATTACGGGTTATTGGTCTATGCCACCAATGGCACCCGGCTGTATGGCTTCCCGGACTGGTTTATGAACGGGATCAACTGGTTCTCGTTCACCGCTGCGGATGGCTACGACTATGGCCTGACGCTGCCGCTGTTGTGCCTCGGCGCGGTGATTATTTTTACCGCCGTGTTGATGAACGCAACCCGGCTGGGGCGTCAGATCTATGCAATGGGCGGCAACCGTGATGCCGCTTCCCGCACTGGGGTTGAATCTGTGGAAACTGCATCTTTACGTGTATGGCTATATGGGCATCCCCGGCCGGCGTGGCGGCGGTGGTGCAGGCGCAGATCACCCAGTCGGTCGCGCCCAATTCACTGCTTGGTTTTGAGCTTACCGTGTTAGCAGCGGTGGTGCTTGGGGGTACCAGTATGAGCGGCGGACGCGGCACGCTGACCG
The DNA here is from genome assembly GCA_002886105.1 of Enterobacter sp. EA-1. GTDB lineage: Bacteria > Pseudomonadota > Gammaproteobacteria > Enterobacterales > Enterobacteriaceae. Next base: position 3,201,624 of record CP025776.1, on the reverse strand, counting down.
GCACGCTGCTCGGGGTGATCCTGCTGGCCTTCTTACAGAATGGCTTAACGCTGCTTGGCGTCTCTTCCTACTGGCATACGGTATTTAGCGGCGCGATCATCCTGGTGAGCATTAGCGCCACCGCGTGGAACGAAAAACGCAAACTGGCAAGGGAGCTTTAAGATGAAATCCATCGTCCGAATTTTGCCCGGTGATGCCATCATTCGTTTGCAGTGTGTGATCATCATTGCGGTGGCGCTGGTCTTTTTCTGCGTTGCTTGGCAGCCGCTTTTTCAGTATCGCCAACTTCCAGTCCATCGGCTCGCAACTGCCTATTCTCGGTATGCTGGCGCTGGGAATGGGGATCACCATGCTGACGGGCGGCATCAATTTATCGATTATCGCCGGGGCCAATGCCTGTTCACTGGTGATGGCGGCGGTGATTGTCAGTCACCCGGATAACCCGCTGTTTGTTGCGCTGGCGCTGTTGGCCGGGCTGCTGGTAGCGGTGGCGATTGGCGTGCTGAACGGGGCGTTGGTCGCAGGGATTGGCGTCTCGCCGATTCTCGCCACGCTTGGCACCATGACGCTGATCTCCGGGCTGAATATTTTACTCTCCAACGGCACGGTGATTTCCGGTTTCCCGGTCGCGATCCAGTTCCTTGGTAATGCCACGCTGCTGGGCATTCCGGTGGCGCTGCTGCTGTTTATTTTTGTGGCGCTGCTGATGTGGGTCTTACTGGAGCACACGACGCTTGGCCGTAGCCTTTACGGTGGGCTCTAACGAGCAGGCCACGCGCTACAGCGGCGTCAATACGGTGCGGGTGCAGATCGCCGTCTACGTTATTTCTGCCATGCTGGGGTGGGTGGCGGCCATATTGATGATGGCGAAATTCAACTCCGCCAAAGCGGGCTACGGCGAGTCTTATCTTCTGGTCACCATTCTGGCTTCCGTGTTGGGCGGTATTAACCCCGACGGCGGCTTTGGGCGCGTGCTTGGCCTCGTGCTGGCGCTGGTGGTGCTACAAATGCTGGAAAGCGGTTTTAACTTGTTGGGCATCAGCAGTTATCTGACGATGGCGCTCTGGGGCGCGGTGCTGATCCTCTTTATTGCATTACAAAATCGTAAGGCCTGATGTCAGGAGAAAAAAATGGCGAGCTATTTTATTGGTGTAGATGTAGGTACCGGCAGCGCCCGTGCAGGGGTATTTGATTTGACCGGTCGGATGGTCAGCCGTGCGAGCCGGGCCATTGAGATCTATCGTCCGCAGGCGGACTTTGTTGAACAATCCTCTGACAATATCTGGCAGTCGGTCTGCAATGCCGTGCGCGATGCGGTGAACCAGGGCGGACATCAACCCCATTCAGGTGAAAGGCCTCGGTTTTGATGCCACCTGTTCGCTGGTGGTGCTCGACAAAGAGGGTAAACCGCTGACGATCAGCCCCTCCGGGCGCAGTGAACAGAACATTATTGTGTGGATGGATCACCGCGCGATTTCACAGGCCGACCGCATTAATGCCACGCATCATCGGGTACTCGATTATGTGGGGGGCATTATCTCGCCGGAGATGCAAACGCCAAAGCTACTGTGGCTGAAACAGCATATGCCGAACACCGGGCCAATGCCGGTTATTACTTTGATCTTCCGGATTTTCTCACCGGCGGGCAACGGGTGACGATACGCGCTCGCTCTGTTCAACCGTGTGTAAGTGGACCTATATGGGTCACGAAGATAAGTGGGACACCAGCTACTTCCGCCAGATTGGGCTGGATGACCTGCTGGAGCATGATGCCGGGAAAATTGGTCGCTACGTGAAAACCATGGGCGAACCCCTTGGGCGTGGACTGACGCAACGCGCGGCAACAGAAATGGGGCTGATGCCCGGCACCGCCGTGAGCGTGTCGATCATTGATGCGCACGCCGGGACGCTGGGTACGCTGGGCGCATGCGGCGTTTCCGGCGAAGTGGCGGACTTCGACAGGCGTATTGCCTTGATTGGCGGCACCTCGACCGGGCATATGGCTATCTCCCCGCAGCCGCGGTTTATCGGGGGGGTATGGGGGCCCTATTACTCGGCCGTGCTACCGGATTACTGGTTAAATGAAGGTGGGCAGTCGGCAACGGGCGCGTTGATCGATCATATTATTCAGTCGCACCCGTGCTACGACACGCTGCTTGCTCAGGCGAATACGCACGGGCAGACAATTTACGAAGTGCTCAATGCGCTGCTGCGTAAAAATGGCGGGGGAGCCGGAGAACATTGCTTTCCTGACCCGCGATATTCATATCTTGCCCTACTTCCACGGCAACCGTTCCCCGCGCGCGAATCCGACGCTAACCGGCGTCATTAGCGGGTTGAAACTGTCGCGCACGCCGGAAGATATGGCGCTGCACTACCGGCTACCATCCGGGGCGATTGCGCTGGGAACCCGGCATATTATCGAAACCATGAACCAAAGTGGTTACAACATCGATACGGTAATGGCCAGCGGCGGCGGGGACCAAAAACCCGATCTTTGTGCAGGAGCACGCCAACGCCACCGGTTGCGCCATGCTATTGCCGGAAGAGAGTGAGGCCATGCTGTTGGGCGGCGCGATGATGGGCACCGTGGCGGCGGGGGTTTTTGATAGCTTCCCGGAAGCGATGTCGGCGATGAGCCGCATTGGCAAAACGGTGACGCCGCAAACGAACCGCATTAAGCAGTATTACGATCGTAAATACACCGTGTTCCACGAGATGTATCAGGATCATATGACCGCAACCTGATGCAGGAGGGGGCATGAGCTCGGGCTGGCGTCAGGCCTGTGCGGCACAGCAAATCTACAGCGAAGAGATGGCAGCACTGAGCAACCGCCTTAATGATGCATTATGGGATGCTCTGATCGCGGAGCTGCGCGGTTGCCGGGGCAAGATTGCGGTGACCGGCGTGGGCACATCGGGCATTGCCGCCCGCAAAATTGCGCACATGCTGGCGTGTGTTGAGCGCCCGGCGATATACCTGAATGCGACCGATGCGGCGCACGGTGATTTGGGTTTCCTCGACGGTAATGATCTGGTGATCATGTTGTCGCGCGGTGGCAATTCGGATGAGTTAACGCGTTTGTTGCGGGGGCTTGTGAAGAAGGGCGTTGGCATTATCAGCGTAACGGAAAACCCGGACTCCGCCATTGCCCGCGCTGCCCGGTTGGTGATCCCGACCGGCGTACAGCGGGAAATCGATCCGCTGAATATGCTGGCGACCACCTCCATTGTGCTGGTGCTGGCGATTTTTGACGCCGCCTGCGCCTGCCTGATGCGCGAAAGCGGCTATTCAAAAGAGACGCTGCTGGCGGTGCACCGGCGGCGATGTCGGATTAACATTAAGCAAAAAAGCGCCATAAGGCGCTTTTTTTTTCGTAGCAGAGTCAAGCTCTATGCCCGATAAGCACAGCGCCATCGGGCATTTTTCACTCGGCTTAGCCAATCGTCATCAGACTGGCATTCCCCCCGGCGGCGGCGGTATTGACGCTGAGTGAACGCTCAATCCACAGACGCTCCAGCAGGAGATTGTGTTCGCCGCGGGCAAAGCCCTGAACCGAAACAATCGCCCCTTCACGCGCGGCAACGTTTTCACACAGCGATACCAGTTGATCCGAATCGCCGTGAAAAATCACGGCGTCGAAAGCCTGCGCCAGCAGCACGTCAGCTTTGGCAAACTGGATCCGCTGGCTGACACTTGCTGGCAGCGATTTTGCCAGATCCCGGTGTAGCGGGGTGTCTGGCCACAGCACTGGCTGCCGCAGACCGCCGCCAGTTGTACCCAGCGCATCCTTTTCGTTATCCGCCACGCAGAGCACCCGCTCGCGTGGAGCCAGCGTCCAGCTATTGCGTTCCCCAGTTGGGCCTTGTAACAAGCGTTGTGTGCCTGTCTGCGCCAGCTCGCCAAACTGGCGACAATGCTGTTGCAGCGCCGGGCGGTCTTTGCCCACGCCGTCAGATCTTCCAACGGTTGCGCCAGCACGGCCTTCAGTTGGGCATCCACCGGGAATTGCGTATCGTGGCGCGCCAGCGTTTTCTGTACCGCATTTCCCGGGCGATGGCTCAGTAAACGGTAGAGATAGAGTGGCCCGCCAGCTTTCGGACCGGTTCCGGATAAGCCTTCACCGCCAAATGGCTGCACACCGACTACCGCGCCCACCATATTGCGGTTTACATACAGGTTGCCGACATGCGCGCTCCCGGTGACTGGGCGATGGTCTCATCAATACGGGTATGCACACCGAGGGTCAGACCGTATCCGGACGCGTTAATCTGGCTGATCAACTGTTCCAACTGGTTGCGGCGATAACGCACCACATGTAGCACCGGCCCGAAGACCTCTTTTTTCAGCTCATCGAAGCTCTCCAGTTCAATCAGCGTGGGCGCAACGAATGTGCCAGTACGCCATTCGCGGGCATCTTCACTGTTTTCACGCACCGCACGGAATACCGGGCGGCCTTTTGCCCGCATCGCACCGGATGTGTTTATCAATGTTCTCTTTGGCTTCGGCATCAATCACCGGGCCAATGTCGGTGGTCAGGCGACCGGGGTTACCCATCCGGCATTCCGCCATCGCGCCACGCAACATGGTGAGTGTGTGGTCGGCAATCTCATCTTGCAGGCAGAGCACACGCAGGGCCGAGCAGCGCTGACCGGCGCTGTCGAACGCGGAAGCCAGCACATCGATCACCACCTGTTCCGTGAGCGCTGAAGAGTCAACGATCATCGCGTTCATGCCGCCGGTTTCCGCAATCAGCGGCGTCGGGCGACCTTGTGCATCCAGGGCGGGTGGCGATAGTGCGTTGTAGCAGCATGGCGACGTCGGTTGAACCGGTAAACATGACACCGCGCACCCGCGCATCGCTTGTAAGCTGCGCGCCAACGGTCTCGCCGCGCCCCGGCAGCAGTTGCAGGACGCCAGCAGGAACACCGGCTTCCAGCAGGATCGCCACGCCTTGTGCCGCGATCAACGGTGTTTGTTCAGCCGGTTTTGCCAGCACGCTGTTGCCCGCCGCGGGCGGCGGCAATCTGCCAGTAAAGATAGCCAGTGGGAAGTTCCACGGGCTGATGCAAACCACCGGTCCCAGCGGGCGGTGTGTCTCGTTATCGAAATCCGCGTGCACCTGCCCGGCGTAGTAGCGCAGGAAGTCGACGGCTTCACGCACTTCGGCGATGGCATTACTGAAAGTTTTACCGGATTCGCGCACCAGAATGCCAATCAACTGCTGCATCTGATCTTCCATCAGTACCGCTGCGCGCTCCAGAATGGCGGCGCGCTCCTGCGGCGGCGTGGCAAACCAGATGGGGGCATGGCTGACGGCATTCTCCAGCGCCTGATTCACGTGGGTTTCGCTGGCTTCAACCACATAACCCACGATATCTTTCGGCTCGGCCGGGTTAATCACCGGCAGCGGTTCGCCTTCTGTGATCGCCTGTTCCAGCATCGGGCGGGCGTACCATTTTGCGCGGCGCTGTTGAGCAACGCGGAGGAGAGGGAGGCCGGCGGTGTTCATTCGCCAGATCCAGCCCGGCTGCATTGATCCGCCCCTCGCCATACAACGCGCGGGGCAGGGCAATCTTCGGATGCGGCAGCCCGACGAGGCCCTCCTGCGCGGCGAGTTTTTCCACTTCGGCGACCGGGTCTGCCACGGGGCATCCAGTGGCAGCGTGTTGTCGGCAATACGGTTCACAAATGAGGTATTAGCGCCGTTTTCCAGCAGACGGCGCACCCGAATAAGCCAGCAGCGTTTCGTGCGTGCCGACCGGGGCATAAATGCGGCACGGGCGGTTGAGTTTGCCCTCGGCCACTTTACCGACCACCTGTTCGTACAGCGGTTCCCCCATGCCATGCAGGCACTGGAACTCATACTGTCCTGGGTAGTAGTTCTGCCCGGCCAGTTGATAAATGGCCGCCAGCGTATGGGCGTTGTGGGTCGCGAACTGGGGGTAGATCAGGTTCGGCACAGCCAGTAATTTTTTCGCGCAGGCGAGGTAGGAGACATCGGTATAGACCTTACGGGTGTAGACCGGATAGCCTTCCAGACCTTCCATTTGCGCGCGCTTAATTTCGCTGTCCCAGTACGCGCCTTTGACCAGACGGATCATCAACCGGCGACGGCTGCGGGTGGCTAAATCCGTCAGGTAGTCAATCACAAACGGGCAGCGTTTCTGGTAGGCTGGATCACGAACCCGATGCCGTTCCAGCCGGCCAGCTCCGGTTCAAAGCAGAGTTTTTCCAGCAGATCGAGGAGATTTCCAGACGATCGGCCTCTTCGGCATCGATATTGATGCCAATATCATACTGGCGCGCCAGCAACGTCAGTGATTTCAGGCGCGGGTAAAGTTCGTCCATCACCCGATCGTACTGCGCGCGGCTGTAACGCGGGTGCAGTGCAGAGAGTTTAATGGAGATGCCCGGTCCTTCATAAATGCCGCGCCCGTTGGAGGCTTTTCCGATGGCGTTAATCGCCTGCTGGTAAGAGACCATATAGGCCTGCGCATCGGCGGCGGTCAGCGCGGCTTCACCGAGCATGTCGTAGGAGTAGCGGAAACCTTTCTCTTCCAGTTTTCGCGCATTGGCCAGCGCTTCGGCGATGGTTTCGCCGGTGACAAATTGCTCACCCATCAGACGCATCGCCATGTCGACGCCTTTGCGGATCAGCGGCTCGCCGCTTTTGCCGATAATACGGTTCAGCGCGTGGGAGAGGTTGGCTTCGTTATGCGTGGAGACCAGACGACCGGTAAACAGCAATCCCCCGGTGGCGGCGTTAACGAACAGCGACGGACTGCGGCCGATATGGGATTGCCAGTTGCCGTTACTGATTTTGTCGCGGATCAGCGCATCGCGTGTGGCTTTGTCCGGAATACGCAACAGCGCTTCGGCAAGGCACATCAGCGCCACACCTTCTTGTGAAGAGAGGAGAACTCCTGCAACAGGCTTTGCACCATGCCCGCCCGCCCGGATGCCGTTTTCTGATTACGGAGTTTTTCGGCTAACTGGTAAGCGAGTTTATGGGCGCTGTCGGCCACCGGCTGCGGCAGACGTGCCTGTTCCAGCAACATTGGCACGGCATCGGTTTCCGCCCAGCGCCGAGGCACCGGTAATGGCGGCGCGGGAAACGGATTGCGGCAGGATCTGTTCGGCGAAGTCAAGGAACGGCTGGTGGCTCTCATCAAGGGTCAGATTCGGTTCTTCATCCTGCGTGCCGCGGCTTTTGCGTACCTGCCAGTTCCGGCAGCGCGTCATTGCTTTCCAGCTTTTCCGGTGTAATTAAAAATGGCTTGCTTAATCAGCCAGTGCGGCGTGCGGTCGATAGTGGCTGCTGCGGCTTTGATCCTTTCGCGTGTTGCGTCATCAAGCTTGACCCCCCATGGTGGTGGTGCCCATGCTTTGCTCCTGTTTTACATTGTTTTGCGGTTCAGGCTGGAAATATCCACCATGTTGCAACTTTGTGCAACCTTGTTAAATGTGACAGTTGGCAACGTAGAAAATGAATGAAATGTTAATTGCTGGTAACGGGGAAGGGCGCTACATATTTCACTGTCGATCCGAGGGTTTTATGCGGCACATAACACTTTTTTAAGGTGCAACCTTCAAAAGTGTGACACAGTGCAACCTATCGCGAAATCTTATTAAGCACAGGATGAATTTGATGTAAATGCTGTGTTAAATCAATTGTGAATAAGCGAGCCTTCCGGCAGGATACGGTCGCCGCAAACGACAAGTACGCACCACCACCCCGTTCCGGTGATGGATAAAAACGGCAAACAAGACATTTGCCGACAAGAATTCTGGAGACCTTTTAATGGCAATTAGCACACCGATGCTGGTGACCTTTCTTATTTATATCTTTGGCATGATATTGATTGGGTTTATCGCCCTCGGCGTTCGACGAAAAACTTTGACGATTATATTCTCGGCGGTCGTCGTCTTGGGCCTCTGGTGACGGCGCTGTCCGCCGGCGCTTCTGACATGAGCGGCTGGCTGCTGATGGGCTTGCCGGGTGCGATTTTTATTTCCGGTATTTCCGAAAGCTGGATTGCCATTGGCCTGACCCTCGGCGCATGGATCAACTGGAAGCTGGTGGCAGGTCGTCTGCGCGTTCACACCGAAGTGAACAATAACGCACTGACATTACCGGATTATTTCACCGGTCGTTTTGAAGATAAAAAGCCGCCTGCTGCGTATTATTTCGGCGGTGGTGATCCTCGTGTTCTTCACGATTTATTGTGCTTCCGGGATTGTGGCGGGCGCGCGTCTGTTTGAAAGCACCTTCGGCATGAGCTACGAAACGGCGCTGTGGGCCGGGGCGGCAGCGACAATCATCTACACCTTTATTGGCGGCTTCCGGCCATTAGCTGGACCGATACGGTTCAGGCCAGTTTGATGATTTTGCCCTGATCCTGACGCCGGTGATTGTGATTATTGCCGTGGGCGGTTTTGGTGACTCGCTGGACGTTATCAAACAGAAAAGCCTTGAAAACGTCGATATGCTCAAGGGGGTTGAATTTTGTCGCTATTCTGTCGCTGATGGGATGGGGACTGGGCTACTTCGGGCAGCCGCATATCCCCGGCGCGTTTTATGGCGGCGGATTCCCACCACACCATTGTGCATGCCCGTCGTATCAGTATGACATGGATGATCCTGTGCCTTGGCGGCGCGGTTGCCGTTGGCTTTTTCGGCATTGCCTATTTCAGCAACAACCCGTCGGTCGCGGGCGCGGTGAATCAGAACGCCGAACGTGTGTTTATTGAACTGGCGCAGCTGCTGTTTAACCCGTGGATTGCGGGAGTACTGTTGTCGGCGATCCTCGCGGCGGTGATGTCGACGCTGAGCTGCCAGCTGCTGGTGTGTTCAAGCGCGATTACCGAAGATTTCTACAAAGCCTTTCTGCGTAAAGGCGCGAGCCAGACTGAGCTGGTTTGGGTTGGGCGCGCCATGGTGCTGCTGGTGGCGTTGATTGCCATTGCGCTGGCGGCCAACCCGGAAAACCGTGTCCTCGGCACGGTCAGCTATGCTGGGCTGGCTTTGGTGCAGCGTTTGGCCCGGTCGTGCTGTTCTCGGTGATGTGGTCGCGTATGACGCGTAACGGCGCGCTGGCGGGGATGGTGGTTGGCGCCGTAACGGTGCTGGTGTGGAAACAGTACGCATGGCTGGGTCTGTACGAAATCATTCCGGGCTTTATTTTCGGCAGTATCGGCATTGTGGTGTTCAGCTTGCTGGGTAAAGCACCTTCTGCGGCAATGCAGCAGCGTTTTGCTGAAGCCGACGCGCATTACCGCACTGCGCCGCCGTCCCGTTTACAGGCGGAGTAAATCTGGTTGCACGAAAAAACCCGCTTAGGCGGGTTTTTTTTATTGCTAAATCAGTGCAATTACGCTGATATCTCACGACAAATAACAATGAGGATAGCAACATGAAGTTAAAGACAGGATTCACTGCACTGGTGATGGCGGGCGTACTGGCAGGGTGCGTGGCGCCTGCACCGAAACCGGTGGCTACGGCGGCGGTGCAAAGCTGCAAAGCGGATAACCAAATGCAGCAAACGACGCTCTATTTCGGTTTAAGTCGTCCGGCGGGGAAAGCGATCACCGGTCAGGAGTGGCAGCAATTTGTTGATGGCGATGTCACACCGCGCTTTCGCGAGGGACTGACGGTGTTTGATGCGCGTGGACAGTGGTTGGGTAATGACGGGAAAGTCGCGCGTGAAGAGAGTAAAGCCTTAATGCTGATCCACGGTACCGATGCGCAAAGCGAGGCGAAAATCAAGCGCTGCGCGGCATTTACAAATCGCGCTTTGCCCGAGGAATCGGTGATGCGTGTCGATCAGCCGGTTTGCGTGCAGTTTTAACGAAAATCCCTCTCCCGCAGGAGAGGGAAAACAGTCAGAGCACGACGCCCGCAAATGCGGCGGATAGTAGGCTCACCAGCGTTGCGCCGTAGACCAGACGCAGGCCGAAACGGGAAACGGCGTTACCTTGTGGCTCGTTCAGGCCCTTAATCGCACCTGCGACAATGCCGATAGAGGCAAAGTTGGCAAACGACACCGGAAGACCGAGAGGATACCCAGCCCGCGCGGCGTCATTTCTGCGGCAATTTTTGCAGTTCGATCATTGCCACAAATTCGTTCGCCACCAGTTTGGTTGCCATAATGCTGCCCGCGTGCAGGGCATCGCTCAGCGGGATGCCGATAAGCCAGTGCCAGCGGATAGAACACATAGCCGAGGATCTGCTGGAAGCTGATGCCGAACAGTGTGCTGAAAAGCGCGTTGATTGCGCTGATTAACGCAATAAAGCCAATCAGCATCGCCAGAATGATCATCGCCACTTTAAAACCGGCCAGAATATACTCGCCGAGCATCTCAAAGAAACTTTGCGACTCGTGGAGTTTTTCCAGTTTGATTTCAGCTTCGGCTTCCGGGCGTGTCGGGTTTATTACCGACAGCACAATAAAGGTACTGAACATATTCAGGATCAACGCCGCAACAACGTATTTGGCATCCAGCATGGTCATATATGCCCCCACGATGGACAGCGACACCGTCGACATGGCCGTGGCGGCCATGGTGAACAGGCGGCGTGAGGAGATGTCTGACAGTATCCCTTTATAGGCAATGAAGTTTTCTGACTGACCGAGGATCAGTGAACTGACGGCGTTAAAGGATTCCAGCTTGCCCATGCCATTCAGTTTCGACAGCAGGGTGCCTATCAGACGAATAAAAATGGGCAGAATACGCCAGTGCTGCAAAATACCAATCAGCGCGGAAATAAACACGATAGGGCACAGGACGCCGAGGAAAATAAACGCTAACCCTTTTCGCTCATACCGCCGAAAACAAAACCGGTGCCTTCTCCGGCAAATTTCAGCAGCGCTTCAAAGAAGCCGGAAACATATTTAATCAGCGTCAGGCCACTCTGGGCATGTAAAAGAACCATGCCAGCGCTAACTCCAATCACAATCAGTTGCAGAATAAAACGGATGCGGATTTGTCGGCGGTCGAAACTGACCAGCGGGCCAGCGCAAGGATCACCACTAACGCCAGCAGAAAGTGCAGAAAATTGATCATATCTCTAAAGGGGCAGGTAAACAGGAGGTTTATTTAGCCATAGCGGCGGCGTGCGGTAAATATAAAGTTAAAGATTTGTAAGCTAAGTTTTGCAGTATTTCAACCACTTCTGCATAAAGCCCCGGCCCGCACGGTTAGCCCGCTATGCGTTTACATCCGGTTATCATTCTCATCATTTTTCGCTTGAGTTTCCACGCGCCGTAATGATAATCACTATCACAAGAATTTACTTTTCTTTGCAACCACTGACTGCGCATGACATTAGGGGCGTCCTCCATGTTTGTTCCATTTCTCATTATGTTACGTGAAGGCCTCGAAGCGGCGCTGATCGTTAGCCTGATTGCCAGCTACCTCAAACGTACACACCGGGGGCGCTGGATTGGCGTGATGTGGATTGGTGTGTTCCTCGCTTCGGCTCTGTGCCTTGGCACCGGGCATTGCCATTAACGAAACCACGGGAGAGTTCCCGCAGCGAGAACAGGAGCTGTTCGAAGGAATTGTTGCGGTGATTGCTGTTGTGATCCTCACACCGGATGGTGTTCTGGATGCGCAAAGTGTCGCGTAACGTCAAAGTGCAACTGGAGCAGGCGGTAGATAACGCACTGGCGCGCGGTAACAACCATGGCTGGGCACTGATCATGATGGTCTTTTCGCCGTGGCGCGTGAGGGACTGGAATCGGTATTTTTCCTGCTGGCCGCATTCCAGCAGGATGTGGGCATATATGGCCGCCTGTTGGCGCGATACTCAGTCTTGCGACGGCGGTGGTGCTCGGTTTTCTGCTCTACTGGGGCGGTATTCGTCTCAATCTGGGCGCGTTTTCAAATGGACCAGCCTGTTTATTCTGCTGGTTGCCGCAGGGCTGGCTGCCGGTGCGATTCGCGCGCCTTTCATGAAGCCGGTTTGTGGAACCATTTCCGGATGTGGCCTTCGATTTAAGCAACGTTCTGACCACGCATTCACTCACCGGCACCTTGCTGGAGGGGATCTTTGGCTATCAGGAAACGCCGAGCGTGAGCGAAGTGTTCGCCTATTTCCTCTATCTGATCCCGGCGCTGGTGCTGTTTTTTATGCCGCCGCGCGGGTTCGCAGCCTTCCAGGGGCTGCGCCGTAATCCTCCGCTTATCGCTTGTTCTGGTTACAACAAACTTATTTAAGGGAAGGGTCATGGCAATTCATTTTCGTCGTAGTGCATTACAGGTAGGGATCGCCGCGCTGTTTTCTTGCGCGTTTGCGGCACAGGCTGCGGATATTCCGCAGGTGAAAGTCACGGTCACGGACAAGCAGTGTGAGCCGATGAACCTGACGGTGAACGCGGGTAAAACACAGTTTGTGATCGTTAACCACAGTCAGAAAGCGCTGGAGTGGGAGATCCTCAAAGGTGTGATGGTAGTGGAAGAGCGCGAGAACATTGCGCCAGGGCTTTAGCCAGAAACTGACGGCTAACCTGCAACCGGGCGAATATGACATGACCTGCGGTCTGTTAACCAACCCGAAAGGCAAACTGATTGTGAAGGGCGAAGCCACTGCCGATGCGGCAAAAGGCGAAGCGCTGCTGAGCCTCAGCACGGCGATTGCCGACTATAAAGCCTATGTGGTCGCGGAAACCGCTCAGCTTGTGACGGGCACCAAAGCCTTTACGGACGCCGTGAAATCCGGGGATATCGAAAAGCGAAAGCCCTGTATGCTCCGACCCGCCAACACTACGAGCGCATTGGAGCCGATTGCCGAGCTGTTCTCCGATCTGGATGGCAGCATCGATGCCCGTGAAGATGATTACGAACATAAAGCCGCCGATCCGAAATTCACCGGTTTCCACCGTCTGGAAAAGCGCTGTTTGGCGACAATAGCACCAAAGATATGGGCCACTATGCCGATCAGCTCTACACCGATGTGGCTGATTTGCAGACCCGCATTAATGAGCTGGCGTTCCCGCCATCAAAAGTGGTTGGCGGCGCAGCCGGTCTGATTGAAGAAGTGGCGGCGAGCAAAATCAGCGGTGAAGAAGATCGCTACAGCCATACGGACCTGTGGGACTTCCGGGGGCGAACGTCGACGGCGCGCAGAAAATTGTTGATCTGCTGCGTCCGCAGTTGCAGAAAAATAACAGCGAACTGCTGTCCAAAGTCGATGCCAACTTCAAAAAGTGGACACCATTCTGGCGAAATACCGCACTAAAGATGGTTATGAAACGTATGACAAGCTGACCGATGCGGATCGCAATGCGCTGAAAGGGCCGATCACCACGCTTGCGGAAGATCTCGCACAATTACGCGGCGTGCTGGGACTGGATTAAACCATGAGTCAACATGATAACAGCGGCGTCAGTGAGCCTTCCCGGCGCCGTTTATTAGTATGGGCGCGCTGGGAGGCGCGCTTGCGCTGACAGGCGGATGCCCGGTCGCCCACGCGGCGAAACCGCAAAGCGCGCCGGAGCACGCTCTCTCCTGACGCGCGCGCAATGAAAAACAGCCGTTCTTCGGTACGCATCAGGCCGGTATTTTAACGCCGCAGCAGGCCTCAATGATGCTGGTGGCATTTGATGTTCTGGCGGCGGATAAAGCCGACCTTGAACGTCTGTTCCGCTTATTGACGCAGCGTATTGCTTTCCTTACTGCTGGAGGCCCGGCGCCGGATACGCCAAACCCGCGTTTGCCGCCGCTGGATTCCGGGATTCTTGGGTCGTACATTGCGGCGGACAATCTGACGGTGACGGTATCCGTTGGCCAGTCGCTGTTTGATAAGCGCTTTGGTTTAAGCGCCCTGATGCCGAAGACGCTGCAAAAAATGGCGCGTTTCCCCAACGATTCTCTTGATGCCGCGTTATGCCATGGCGATCTGCTGATCCAGATTTGCGCGAACACGCAGGATACGGTGATTCATGCATTGCGCGATCTGATCAAACACACGCCGGATTTGCTCAGTGTGCGCTGGAAGCGGGAAGGGTTTATCTCCGATCATGCCGCGCGCAGTAAAGGAAAAGAGACGCCGATTAACCTGCTGGGCTTTAAGGACGGCACCGCCAATCCGGACAGTAGCAACAACGCGCTGATGGATGAGGTGGTGTGGGTGACTGGCGATCAGGGTGAGCCGGCGGTAGGCGGCAGCTATCAGGCGGTACGTATCATTCAGTTCCATGTGGAGTTTTGGGATCGTACGCCGCTGAAAGAGCAGCAGACTATTTTCGGGCGCGATAAGCATTCCGGCGCGCCGCTGGGCATGCAAAATGAGCATGATGTTCCGGATTACACCCGCGATCCGGACGGCGATGTGATTGCGCTCGACAGCCATATTCGTCTGGCAAACCCACGTACCAAAGAGACGCACCAAGCCTGATGATGCGCCGTGGCTACAGCTACTCACTCGGCGTGACGCACTCCGGGCAGTTGGATATGGGGCTGTTGTTTGTCTGCTACCAGCACGATCTGGAAAAAGGTTTTCTTACGGTGCAAAAACGCCTGAATGGTGAGGCGCTGGAGGAGTATATTCGCCCGATTGGCGGCGGTTACTTCTTTGTGTTGCCGGGCGTGAAAGACGCCAGTCGCTACCTTGCACAATCTCTTCTCGAATCGTAAGATCCTATCCTGCCCGCTACAGGGCAGGATATTCTATTATCTGTAGCATTCGGACATACTTTTCTGCCATCCAGATATCATTTTTTCTCGTATTAGAAAGTATCTGTTATCTTTCTGTAATATTCGTAGCAGACACTTTCTGCAACGACGCAGCGGTCTTGCACGTTATGGTTTCGTAAAAATAATGTTGCAATGATGATAAGCTTTGATGTAATTAATTAAAGCGTTGAGACCCTGCGGTGATGACGTCACCGGAGATCGCGGATGGTTAGGTCCTGTAGCGGACAAACAAAAGACCACGCAAAAACCGGCACGGAGGTGCGACCTCCGGCAGCGACTTCTTCGCCCCTGAATTTTCCTCCTCTTTTTTCATCTCTCTTTCCAACGATGTGACAGACGATGCTGTTGTCTGTTCTGCCACGTCATTTACAAAGGCAAGCCATGGCTTACAAGGAAGCCAACCCTCAGACGTTCGTGCGCATAATCGCGTCGCTCATGGCGCGTGTGATGTAAACCAACAACTCAAGGTGCTATCCATGGGAAGACAAAAAAGCAGTGATCAAAGCTCGTCGTGAAGCGAAACGCGTGCTGAGACGTGATTCACGCAGCCATAAACAACGTGAAGAAGAGTCGGTCACCTCGCTTGTGCAGATGAGTGGCGTAGAAGCAATTGGCATGGCGCGGGACAGCCGTGATACTTCTCCAATTGCCGCACGCAACGAAGCTCAGGAGCACTACCTGAATGCTATCGAGAGTAAACAACTGATCTTCGCAACTGGCGAAGCCGGATGCGGTAAAACCCTGGATCAGCGCGGCGAAAGCGGCGGAGGCTCTGATCCATAAGGACGTGGAGAGGATAATTGTGACCCGGCCGGTCCTGCAAGCCGATGAAGATCTTGGCTTCTTACCCGGCGACATCTCGGAGAAGTTCGCGCCTTATTTCCGGCCCGTCTATGATGTGCTGTTGAAACGCACCGGGTGCGTCCTTTATGCAATACTGCCTGCGACCAGAGATCGGTAAGGTGGAGATCGCGCCGTTCGCCTATATGCGCGGACGTACCTTTGAAAATGCGGTGGTCATTCTTGATGAGGCTCAGAATGTCACGGCTGCGCAAATGAAAATGTTTTTAACGCGCCTCGGGGAAAAACGTGACTGTCATCGTGAATGGCGACATTACCCAGTGTGACCTGCCTTCCGGCGTGAAGTCGGGCCTGAGCGATGCGCTGGCGCGTTTTGAGGAAGACGAGATGATCGGCGTCGTACGCTTTAACAAAGATGACTGCGTACGTTCCGCACTGTGTCAGCGTACGCTGAAAGCCTATGATTAATACCCTTAACTAAAAGCCCGGTCTGCTTAAGCAATACCGGGCTTTTGCTTTTATTCCCCCCGGAATTTGCCTTCCCCATTCATAAAGTATGCACCGGTCCTACGCCGATAACCGTTGAGGCGTTTGTCGCGCCCCACGTTTATTGTTTTTTGGGCAAGGATATCAACCAATGAAACCCCTTTTTACGCTTTCCGCGCTCGTGCTTTCCCTCACGCTGGCAGGTTGTAGTAATAAGCCGTTACCGCCAACTGAAAAAGTGGGTGAAAACCACGGTTATCAAAGCTGACAATGGTTCCACGCTGAAGATTGATGGTTATGAACAATTAAAAACGGACTTCCATCAGTCAACCGATACCGCACTGCGCTACATCACACGTGCTGATACCAGCAAAGTGGCGGCACTGACAACATTGAGCTTTATTGTGGGCGCATTTGCCCCCGGTGGCTCTCAGGCGACCGGGTTTACGAAGTATGAACTGGTGGGGACGCCCATTACCACGTTGTCTAACCCGTCTGTGACGTATTTCAGTGAAGAGATGGAGAAGTCGCTGAAATCTTCGGTCGCAGAAAAAGCGGCTGGTCAGTTACAAAATCCGATTGAGATCCGGCCTTATATCTGGATGCTGGTTTACGAAAATCTGTCTGGCGGGGAAAACTTTGAGCTGCACTATTCCACCGTCATCACGCGCAGCAAAAGATCACTCGACGAAAAATATGATGTCGCCAGTCTGAACTGTACGCCAGAGCCGATTAAGGCACCGCTTGCAGAATGGGAAGCCAATAATTATCAGAAGGTTAATGATGTGACGCGCAGCTATATGGCGAGTTTCAATGAAACCAAAGATCAGTTTTTGCAGTAAGTAGCGGAAAGGAGCACTTCGCGGGAGGTGCTCTCTACACGCCGGGTAGGGGGAACCTGCGCCGCGAGCTGATAAAGCGAAGTGCAGGTTTCGGGGCGGAGGTGATTGACTCGCTGCGCTCGCCCTGCGGGCAGCTTCCTCGCGAGCTCGTCATCTGTCCAACGGGCAGTTGCCCGTTGTCGAACCCCGGTCGGGGATTCTCATCCCCCTGTGCGGGAGAATATAAAGAAAAGAGCCGGTACTTTCGTACAGGCTCTCATCTGAAAATGATGGCGGTGGGGGGGATTGACTCGCTTCGCTCGCCCTGCGGGCAGCTTCCTCGCGAGCTCGTCATCTGTCCAACGGGCAGTTGCCCGTTGTCGACCCCCAGTCGGGGTTCTCATCCCCCCATGTGCGGGAGAATATAAAGAAAAGAGCCGGTACTTTCGTACAGGCTCTTATCTGAAATGATGGCGGTGGGGGGATTGACTCGCTCGCCCTGCGGGCAGCTTCCTCGCGGGCTCGTCATCGTCCAACGGCAGTTGCCCGTTGTCGACCCCGGTCGGGGTTCTCATCCCCCCGGTACGGGAGGATATAAAGAAAAGAGCCGGTACTTTCGTACAGGCTCTCATCTGAAATGATGGCGGTGAGGGGGGGATTCGAACCCCCGATACGTTGCCGTATACACACTTTCCGGTGTGCGTGCTCCTTCAGCCACTCGGACACCTCACCACATTGTCTTGCTGCCACCCTCTTAGGGGGCAACGGGGCGCTACTATAGGGAGTTGAACTAAAACGGTCAAGCAGATTTTCCGCTTTGCGGATTGTTCGCTTAAGGTATGAGCAATGGACGGTGTGACGCTGGTCGTAAGGCTATTTGTGAAGAGAAAAACAGGTCGCGGCCGGTAAGGTGTGGCGCTATCAGTTATACGAGGTTAGCGCAGATGGCGGTGGGGGGGGATTGACTCGCTTCGCTCGCCCTGCGGGCAGCTTCCTCGCGGGCTCGTCATCTGTCCAACGGGCAGTTGCCCGTTGTCGACCCCCAGTCGGGGGTTCTCATCCCTCCGGTACGGGAGGATATAAAGAAAAGAGCCGGTACTTTCGTACAGGCTCTCATCTGAAATGATGGCGGTGAGGGGGATTGACTGCTTCGCTCGCCCTGCGGGCAGCTTCCTCGCGGGCTCGTCATCTGTCCAACGGGCAGTTGCCCGTTGTCGACCCCCGGTCGGGGATTCTCATCCCCCCTGTGCGGGAGAATATAAAAGAAAAGAGCCGGTACTTTCGTACAGGCTCTCATCTGAAATGATGGCGGTGAGGGGGGGATTCGAACCCCCGATACGTTGCCGTATACACACACTTTCCGGTGTGCGTGCTCCTTCAGCCACTCGGACACCTCACCACATTGTCTTCCCGTTATTAACGGGACGGGCGCTAATGTAGGGAAAAGCACGAAAGCCGTCAATCTTCTTTTTCAATAAATTAACGCGTTTAGACAAACTTCCAAGCAACATGCTTCTTAAACATCCTGAAATCGCTTTTTTCTCGGCGCAGGAGTTTCTCCGCGTTGCACAAGAGAAATTTGTTATGCTGCTTTCCTCATAAAATCATACACAACAGCTCCGCCAATGATGCGGATACCACACAACACGTTCTGGAGTTGATATGGACATTATCTTTTATCACCCCTCTTTTAATACTGAGTACTGGATAGCAGCGTTGAGCAACGCGCTACCACAGGCGAACATCCGCGCACTGGACAAAAGGTGATGATGCACCCGCAGACTATGCGCTGGTTTGGCATCCCCCCGTCGACATGCTAAAAGGGCGCGCATTAAAAGGGGTTTTCGCACTCGGCGCCGGGGTGGATTCTATTCTGGGTCAGCTGAAAGCTCACCCGGAAATGCTGGCAGAATCAATACCACTGTTTCGGCTGGAAGATACCGGCATGGGGCAGCAGATGCAGGAGTATGCGGTAAGCCGGTGCTGCACTGGTTCCGTCGCTTTGATGATTACCAGCTGCAAGCGCAATGGCAACCGCTTGATGAGTATCAACGTGAAGATTTCACCATTGGCATTCTTGGGGCCGGTGTGCTGGGCGGAAAGGTTGCGGAAAGCCTTCTTGCATGGGGATTCCCACTGCGTTGCTGGAGCCGCAGCCGAAAATCACTGCCCGGTGTGACAAGTTTTGCTGGCGCTGCTGAGTTGGGGGATTTCCTGCATGGCACGCGAGTCCTGATTAACCTGCTGCCGAACACGCCGGAGACGGTGGGGATCATCGATCGTGCATTGCTCGACCAACTGGCAGACGATAGCTATGTCATGAACTGGCGCGTGGCGTTCATCTGGTCGAGGAGGATCTGTTGCAGGCGCTGAATACGGGCAAATTGAAGGGAGCAATGCTGGATGTGTTTAATCAGGAGCCATTGCCCGCGACTCATCCGTTGTGGGCGCACCCACGCGTAGCAATAACGCCGCATATGGCTGCCGTAACCCGCCCGGCAGAGGCGATTGCCTTTATTACGCAGACTATCTTGCAACTTGAGCACGACCAGCCGGTCAGCGGGCTTGTTGATCGGCAGCGTGGCTACTGATGACATACCCGGCCATGCCGGGTTTTCATTAAACTGCATAACGATAACTGCTATCCTTGCAGAAATAACTACAGGAGTGAAACATGTATCCCGTTGACCTGCATATGCATACCGTCGCCAGCACCCACGCTTACAGTACCCTGCATGACTATATTGCCGAAGCGAAACGTAAAGGCATTCGACTCTTTGCCATTACCGACCATGGTCCGGACATGGCAGATGCGCCACATTACTGGCACTTCGTTAATATGCGTATCTGGCCACGCACGGTGGATGGGGTTGGCATTCTGCGTGGCATTGAGGCCAACATTAAAAACACGGACGGTGAGATTGATTGCAGCGGGCCAATGCTCACGTCGCTGGATCTGATCATCGCCGGGTTTCACGAACCGGTGTTTCCGCCTCAGGATGAAGCGACGCACACGCAGGCGATGATTGCAACGATGGCCAGTGGTAACGTGCATATCATTAGCCACCCGGGTAACCCGAAATTTCCGGTCGATATTCCGGCGATTGCCGCCGCAGCGCGCGAAATACGATGTGGCGCTGGAAATTAACAACTCTTCGTTTTTGCACTCCCGTAAAGGCAGTGAAGAAAACTGCCGTGCGGTTGCGGCGGCCGTACGTGATGCCGGGGGATGGGTCGCGCTCGGTTCAGACTCACATACCGCTTTCACATTGGGTGAGTTTGACGAGTGTCGAAAGATCCTCGATGAGGTCGACTTCCCGGAAGATCGTATCCTTAATGTCTCTCCACGCCGTTTACTGGACTTTCTTGAGTCGCGCGGAATGGCGCCGATTACCGAATTTGCTGAACTTTAATACTGACTGGAACAACTGAATGAACGAATTTTCAATCCTCTGCCGGGTGCTCGGCTCGCTGTTTTATCGCCAGCCGCAAGATCCGCTGCTGGTGCCGCTGTACACCCTGATCCGTGAAGGAAAACTGGCGGAGAGCTGGCCGCTGGAGCAGGATGAACTGCTGGAACGTTTGCAAAAAAGCTGCGATATGCAAGCGCTGGCGGCGGATTATAACGCTCTTTTGTTGGCGACGAGTGCCGCGTATCGCCGTTCCGCAGTGCACCGGGTTGAAGGGGCGACTGAAGTTGAGATCCGTGCATTTTTATCGACTCGTGGAATGCCATTAACCGATACCCCGGCCGATCATATCGGTACGTTACTGCTGGCTGCATCCCCGGCTGGAAGACCAGTCGGCTGAAGACGAGAGTGAGGCGCTTGAAACCCTGTTTGCTGATTATCTGCTACCTGGTGCGGCACCTTTTTCGGCAAGGTTGAAGCGCATGCCACCACGCCGTTCTGGCGTACGATGGCGCAGCTTGCCCGTGATGCGATTGCCGCCATGTGGGATGAGTTGCAGGAAGAATCTGACGAGTAATTGTGATGTAAATCACAATTTTAATGCAACAAAACATTTGTTATTTCCAACTAACGTGCTCTGCGTCGCATAAATAGGGTGCACATCTGCTATGATGCGCACCATGAACATACTTCTTTCTATTGCACTGACAACGGGGATCCTCTCTGGCCTGTGGGGCTGGGTAGCCGTATCCCTTGGCTTATTAAGCTGGGCGGGTTTTCTCGGTTGCACGGCTTATTTCGCCTGTCCACAAGGCGGTATTAAAGGACTGTTGATCTCCGCCTGTACGGTCATGAGCGGCGTGGTTTGGGCGCAGGTGATTATTCACGGCGCTGCGCTGGCTCCACATCTGGAAATATTCGGTTATGTGATGACCGGTATGGTCGCATTCTTGATGTGTATGCAGGCAAAAAGTCTGTTGCTTTCCTTTGTGCCGGGCACATTTATTGGCGCTTGTGCCACCTTTGCCGGTCAGGGGGGACTGGCAGCTGGTAATGCCGTCGCTGGCTGTTGGTTTACTGTTTGGATATGCGATGAAAAACAGCGGCTTGTGGCTATCCTCCCGGCGCGCGTCAGTGCTCCCCCTCAGAAAAAACTTCTCTAAATTAAATAATCCTGTTTTTATGTGAATATGCGCTGTTTTAAGCACTTACCTTAAATTCATCAATGCGTTAGTTTCCAAAAAATTCGCAGCTATGTCATCTTAATTCCTCGGGTCATACCAGTGTGATGAATTGAAGGTGTCCTGAGGTGCTTATGCGTCTTTTTAACCTGTGTGTTTTCGCTCTTGCCGGATTTGCCATTGCCAGTTCCTGCTCTGCTACTACTTCTGCTGATAGTGGAAATATTGCTTTTCGGGGGGCAATTGTTGAAGAGGGGTGTGACATGCAGACTGTACCGCACACACTGGTTATTTCGTGTCCACAAAATGCCACAAAACCGATCCAGCGTATTGATTTGAGTGCGATCGTCACAGCTCCTCAATCCGTTTCCGTATTCGAAAAGTGCAGATGCGCTACCTTAACCAACAGCATTCAATGGCAATTATTGACGTCGCCTACAACTGATTGCGCAGGCACTGTGAGGAGCATGCGATGCCCGTCATTTCCTTGCAGGCCGAGGGATACACTTAAGAGTGTGAATGGGTTAGCAGCCGGAAAGGGGGCAAAGATGCAACCACGTATACAAGTGCTTCAGGGGATATCACCACCCTTGATGTTGATGTCATAGTCAATGCGGCAAACCCGTCATTGCTTGGTGGCGGGGGTGTCGATGGTGCGATCCACCGTGCGGCGGGGCCAGCGTTGTTGGATGCGTGCAAGCGGGTGCGCCAGCAGCAGGGGGAATGTCCTCCCGGACACGCCGTTATCACCATTGCTGGAAATTTACGCGCGAAAGCCGTGATCCACACGGTGGGGCCTGTCTGGCGCGGCGGGGATGAGCATGAAGCCCGGTTGCTGGAAGACGCTTACCGCAACAGTCTGCAACTGGCCGAAGCGAACGGCTATATGACCATCGCTTTCCCGGCGATCAGCACCGGTGTGTATGGTTATCCGAAAGCAGCGGCTGCGGAGATTGCCGTCAATACGGTTACAGATTATCTCGCCCGGCATCACCATTTACAGCAGATATATTTTGTTTGCTATGACGATGAAACCGCCCGACTCTATCAACGTTTGCTTACCCAACTGGGAGATGAACCGACCCGCTGATACGCAGCTATTTGCCCGTCTGGTCTGGTCGGTGGATTCCGTGGCTGCTTTGAAGACCACAGCAGCCTGCCAGTTATTGTGTTGTGACCTGCGGTTGTGCATTTTTTCTCCTGCGGTTTCCCGGAGAAGAGGAAGCGCAGCAGCGGGATGCGCAGGTGCATTTCATACAGCAGCACAGCCACACCCACAACAAACACCAACCCGGTAATAAAGCCTAAGAGATTCGACTGAATGTGCGGGGTTATCCATGCGCCGAATAACAGCGTCAGAGGATGGTGCACCAGATAGATAAACAGCGAAGCATTCACGAAATAGGTCACCCGCGCCGACTGGAAATTCAGCAAGCGGTGTCCCAGTGAGAACACCACGTTAACCATCCACAATCCCAGCAGCATAGTAATGATGGATTCGGTTTCATACAGCCAGTGCATCACCGTTACCGTAATGCTGATTGAGCAGATACGCAGCAAACGCCAGTAATGACCCTACCGCGCACCACGGAGATGGGGTGGTGAACAACGACTTCAGCCGCGGATTGATAAACGTCAGCGCGCCAAGAAGGAAAAACGGAATGTAAAACAGCGACTGCATCACCGCGAAATTAAACAGCGCATCGCGCAATATTTCCCGGCCGGTGATAACGATTATTCGGCGCAGCACTGCCCAGACAATGCCAAACAGCAGAAACCACAATGAGAGCTTGCCCAGAGAAATAGCCCCCGAGGGAAGCGTTGCGCATTGTTTTTTATTTTTTAAACAACCACATGCCGATTGTCGTTAATACAACAAGTACTAACAGAAACCATAAATGGGAAATCAGTTCCCAGCACAGCGTATTGAATTTGTCATAAGTCGAGAGGGCGTGCCATTCGCCGGTTTTGTCTTTCACATATTGCAACATAATAAATTGCGGTAGCGTCAACAGAGGAATAGCAGTCAGCATGGGAATACCGACGCGCGCAACGCGAAGCGTCCACCAGCGTTGCATCGGATAACGCAGATAAAGCATGTATGAAAAATAACCGGAAATAACGAAAAATACCTGCATGCGGAACGCATGAATGGCGTCGTTGAACAGCGTTAGCCACCACGAGGGGTAGACGCTGTTGACATGCCACATATGGCTCGAATAGATCAGCGATATGTGGAAGGGGATTCCGAGCAGCATCAGCCATGCGCGTATGGAATCGAGGAAATATTCACGTTGTGCAGGGGCTCTGGTCATATAACTCTGTGCATTCTCAGACTTTTCGTCTTATCCATAAGACAAATAATGATTACATTCGCAACTAACCCTACACTACGACCGGGATCCTGTCTCCGAGGGATAGCTCGCAAAACGATAAAGGGTTAGTTTCAATTGTTTATTCACTGAGCCGGCATGCAGAACAATGCGGGGATTCCAGTTGTCGGATTGCGTGAGTTTCCATTAAAATGGATCGGATCGATTTAAGCACACAAAGGGGGAAGTGCTTAGTTATTATGAAACCTAAATTACGAATGATGAAAATGCGTTGGGTAGGTGCAGCGGTACTGTTGTCACTTTATACGTCATCGGGCTGGGCTTTTTCTATTGATGATGTCGCAAAACAGGCACAATCCCCGGCCGGCAAAGGCTACGAAGCGCCCAAGAGCAACTTGCCCTCTGTGTTCCGTGAAATGAAATACGCGGACTATCAGCAGATCCAGTTTAACCACGATAAAGCCTACTGGAACGCGACCAACACCCCGTTTAAGCTTGAGTTTTACCACCGGGGGTATGTACTTCGACACGCCGGTGACCATCAATGAAGTGACCGCCACCGCCGTTCGCCAAATCAAATACAACCCGGACTACTTCCAATTTCGGCAATGTCCAGCACGATAAAGACACGGTCAAAGATCTGGGTTTTGCGGGTTTCCAAAGTTCTTTACCCCATCAATAATAAAGACAAAAACGATGAAATCGTCAGCATGCTGGGCGCCAGTTACTTCCGCGTGATCGGTGCAGGCCAGTTTACGGCCTTTCCGCGCGCGGTCTGGCGATTGATACGGCGCTGCCGTCCGGTGAAGAGTTCCCGCGTTTCCGTGAGTTCTGGATCGAGCGTCCGAAACCGACAGATAAACGCCTGACTATCTATGCATTGCTGGACTCGCCGCGTGCTACCGGCGCGTATCGTTTCGTGATTATCCCGGTGCAGGGATAGCGTGGTTGACGTGCAGTCGAAAGTTTACCTGCGCGATAAAGTTGGCAAACTGGGCGTCGCGCCGCTGACCAGCATGTTCCTGTTTGGGCCTGCTCAGCCGTCGTCTGCCACCAACTATCGTCCTGAATTGCACGACTCTAACGGGTTGTCGATGCTGGCCGGTAATGGTGAATGGATCTGGCGTCCGCTGAACAACCCGAAACATCTGGCGGTGAGCAGCTATGCGATGGAAAACCCGCAGGGCTTTGGTTTGCTGCAGCGCGGGCGCCAGTTCTCCCGTTTTGAAGATATCGATGACCGCTACGATCTGCGCCCGAGCGCGTGGGTAACGCCGAAAGGGGAGTGGGGCAAAGGGAAAGTTGAATTGGTTGAAATTCCAACCAACGATGAAACCAACGATAATATCGTCGCTTACTGGACACCGGACCAACTGCCGGAACCCGGTAAAGAGATGAACTTCAAATACACCATCACCTTTAGCCGTGACGAAGACAAGCTGCATGCACCGGATAATGCCTCGGGTATTGCAGACTCGTCGTTCTACGGGGGATGTGAAACAGTCAAATCTTATCCGTCAGCCAGACGGCACCATCGCGTTTGTGGTGGATTTCACTGGCCGTGGATATGAAAAAACTGCCGCAAAACACCCCCTGTCACAGCGCAAGCCAGCATTGGCGATAACGGCGAGATCGTTGAAAACACCGTTCGCTATAACCCGGTTACGCAAGGTTGGCGTTTGATGCTGCGTGTGAAAGTGAAAGATCCGAAGAAAACGACGGATATGCGTGCAGCGCTGGTCAATGCCGATCAGACCCTGAGTGAAACCTCGGAGCTATCAGCTACCTGCCAATGAATAAGATAACTGAGTATATCGACGCGCTGCCGCTTCCGGACGAGAAGAAGGCGGCGTTGCCGACAGACAGTCTCCAACGCGTGCACACCGCGCTGGATGTGGAACATACGCCATGGGAACGTGAAGATGACACCCCACTGGGCTCTGTCGCTGCACGTCTGGAAGGCAGTTGGCCAGACTCTTTGGCGCAAGACCAACTGATTAAAGATGATGAAGGGCGCGCTCAACTGCAGGCAATGCCGAAGGCAAAACGCTCCTCCATGTTTCCCGGACCCTGGCGTACAAACCCGATTGGCCGTTTCTGGGATCGCCTGCGTGGGCGCGAAGTCGCTCCGCGTTATCTCGCGCGTCTGACCAAAGAAGAGCAGGCTCATGAACAGAAATGGCGCACGGTCGGTTCCATCCGTCGCTATATTCTGCTGCTGCTGACGCTGGCGCAGACCGTGGTCGCAACCGGTATATGAAAACTATCCTGCCTTATCAGGGGTGGGCGTTGATCACGCCAACCGATATGGCGGGCCGATAGGGTTTCCTTTATGCAGCTACTGCCGTATGTGCTGCAAACCGGCATCCTGATCCTGTTCGCCGTGTTGTTCTGCTGGGTTTCTGCAGGTTTCTGGACCGCGTTGATGGGCTTTCTGCAACTGCTGATAGGCCGGGATAAGTACAGCATTTCGGCGTCGACCGTTGGCGATGAACCGCTGAATCCTGAACATCGCACCGCGTTGATTATGCCGATCTGTAACGAGGACGTGGACCGCGTTTTCGCTGGCCTGCGCGCAACGTGGGGAGTCGGTGAAAGCAACCGGGCAGCAACAGCACTTCGACGTGTATGTCCTCAGCGACAGCTACAACCCGGATATCTGCGTTGCGGAACAGAAAGCCCTGGATGGAACTGATTGCCGAAGTGCAGGGCGAAGGTCAGATTTTCTACCGCCGCCGCCGCCGCGTGAAACGCAAGAGTGGCAACATTGACGACTTCTGCCGTCGCTGGGGCAGCCAGTACAGCTATATGGTGGTGCTGGATGCTGACTCGGTGATGAGCGGCGAGTGCCTGACCGGGCTGGTGCGCCTGATGGAAGCGAACCCGAATGCCGGGGATCATCCAGTCTTCACCGAAAGCATCCGGTATGGACACGCTCTACGCACGTTGCCAGCAGTTCGCTACCCGCGTTTATGGGCCGTTGTTTACCGCGGGCCTGCATTTCTGGCAGTTGGGTGAATCGCACTACTGGGGCCATAACGCCATTATCCGTGTGAAGCCGTTTATTGAGCACTGCGCACTGGCGCCGCTGCACCGGTGAAGGGTCTTTTGCCGGTTCCATTCTGTCGCACGACTTTGTGGAAGCGGCGTTGATGCGCCGTGCCGGATGGGGCGTGTGGATCGCCTATGATCTGCCGGGCTCGTATGAAGAGCTGCCGCCCAACTTGCTGGATGAGCTGAAACGCGATCGCCGCTGGTGCCACGGTAACTTGATGAACTTCCGCCTGTTCACGGTAAAGGATGCACCCGGTGCACCGCGCCGTGTTCCTGACCGGCGTGATGTCTTATCTTTCTGCGCCGCTGTGGTTTATGTTCCCCGGCACTTTCCACGGCGCTGCAGGTGGTGCATGCCCTGACCGAGCCGCAGTACTTCCTGCAACCACGCCAGCTTTTCCCGGTATGGCCGCAGTGGCGTCCGGAGCTGGCCATCGCGCTTTTCGCATCAACGATGGTGCTGCTGTTCCTGCCGAAGCTGCTGAGTATCATTCTGGTGTGGTGCAAAGGGCCAAAAGAGTTTGGCGGTTTCATTCGCGTGACGCTTTCACTGCTGCTTGAAGTGCTGTTCTCGGTGCTGCTGGCGCCAGTGCGCATGCTGTTCCACACGGTGTTTGTGGTTAGCGCGTTCTGGGCTGGGAAGTGGTATGGAACTCACCGCAGCGTGATGATGACTCCCACGCCGTGGGGCGAGGCTTTTATGCGCCATGGTTCGCAGTTGCTGCTGGGGCTGGTATGGGCAGTGGGCATGGCACGGCTGGATTTGCGCTTCCTGTTCTGGCTGGCGCCGATTGTCTTCTCGCTGATCCTGTCGCCGTTTGTATCGGTTATCTCCAGCCGCTCAACAATCGGTTTGCGCACCAAACGCTGGAAGCTGTTCCTGATCCCGGAAGAGTATTCACCGCCTAAAGTGCTGGTGGACACAGATGCGTACACTGGAGCTGAATCGCTCGCGCTCGCTGGATGATGGTTTTATGCATGCGGTGTTTAACCCGTCCTTCAATGCGCTGGCGACAGCGATGGCAACAGCGCGTCACCGCGCAAGCCATGTGCTGGAAATCGCCCGCGATCGTCACGTTGAACAGGCGCTGGAATGAAACGCCGGAGAAACTGAATCGCGATCGTCGTTTGGTGCTGAGTGACCCGGTTACGCTGTCGCGGATGCATTACCGCGTATGGTCAGCCCCGGAGAAATATTTGTCCCGGGTTAGTTATTACGAGACGCTGAAGCTTAATCCGTTGGCGCTGAAGGCAAAGTAAGCCGACAATAAGGAAAATACCGGCCTGAGCGCCGGTATTTTTTATCCACAAATGTTGAGGCGGGGTAGCAGGTGAAAGTGATAGTGGTCGTTGTGATGGCATGTTTGCTGAGCGGGTGCGGTAGCATCATCAGCCGGACGATCCCCGGGCAGGGCCATGGCAATCAATACTACCCGGGGTGAAGTGGGACGTCCGCGACTCCGCGTGGCGTTATATCACCGTGCTGGACTTACCCTTCTCGCTGGTGTTCGATACCTTATTGCTACCTATAGATGCCCATCACGGTCCGTACGAGTGATCAGCGCTCGTCCCATTCGTCGGCAGCGGTTTGCCCCTCCTCTGTATCGAGTGGGGGTTCAAGCTGAAACTCGCCTTCGTCCCATTCGTGCAGGGTATTCTCCTCCAGCCACTCCTCGGCTTATCTCTATTTCATCATACTCGCCGTCAAATACGCTTTGTGCCGCCTCGCCGCTGAGCATGGGCAGACATTCACCGGGTTCGTCTTCATCGGCAAAAATTCAGCCTGCCATGCGATATCACCGTCCTGCAGAACGTATTTCTGCACATTGAATTGCTGGACGTTCGCTTCTTCTTCATCCAGCTCAGGATTACTGGCGAGGAATTCTTCGCGGGCAGCATCAATTGCTTCCGAGAGCGTCGAGTAAAAATTCAGGTTGGAATCGGCCATATCTAACTCCTTAGCGAGGAGGAAAAAAGGTATGCAGAAACCTATAGACGCTGGTATTGAGAGCGTCAAATTGCGAATTGTGTTATCCGTAACGAATGCATGAAGTCAGGACAAAAGAAGGACGCACCGCCCGGAAAAGCAGTGCGTCTGACGGTCAGTGGCTGATTTTCACTCCCGCGTCCTGCTGAATCACCGGGCCTTCCGCCACCTTGATATTGAGCCCTTTAGTCTCCAGTTCGGCGTTGCGTACGCGAAGACCACGCACAGCCTCAATATTGACGTTGGTGAAGTGGAACCCGCTGAGCGGTGCTTCCGGCGTGCCAATAATAAACGCGGCGGCTTTGCTGTTCCCGGTGGAGGTTAAATTCTCGACGGTAATATTGCTAAAATGCGGCGTTTTGTATTTATCAAACGGCTGTTTGGCATCGCTGTCGGGCGGGTAAATTTGCTCACCCAGCGTGAAGCCGCCGCCTTCGAGCATTTTATCCACTTCGGCTTGCACAATTGGCGCCGCTTTGTAATAGGCGGAAAACACCAGCGGGACTTCAACGTCGTGCATTTTTGTATTCCGGTAGACAATGTTTTTCACCTCGCCACCTTTTCCTCGCGGGCTTTTTTATCCGGATCCCGTACATCGATCCTTCAAACGTATTGTTTTCAACCAGTACGTTATTTACCCCGCCAGCACTTTCACTGCCAATCGAAATACCGCGCCCTTGTTTGAGCGTATTGTTCGCAATATAAATATTTTCCACTGCGCCGTCCGGAAAACGGTTATCCGGTTTTTCAGCTTTGATGGCGATATGATCGTCATTACAGTCAATAAAATTATGGGTGATGCGGATGTTCTGGCTATCGATAGGGTCGATGGCATCCGTGTTTGGCGCATGCGGGGCGATAAAATGCGCGTTTTATTGACGTCTATATCGTGAGAATAACGCATGACGATATGGAAGCTGGGGGGAGTGCGTGAGCGTGATCCCTTCTATCAGTACGTTACTGGATTGCTTGATATACACCAGCCGTGGGCGATCGGTTCCGCCTTTTTTACCCGTCGCGCGAATATTTTCCCGCCAGCGCTCCCACCAGACAGCCCCCCGGCCGTCAATGGTGCCTTCCCCGGTAATGGCGACGTTGCTGGCATTGGCAATGCTGATAAACGGCAACCAGCCATTTTCCGCTTCGGCATAGCGGGTTTGTTCATTGGCGCGCCGGCAATCTCGGTAGAGGCCACCAGCGTGGCGTCTTTCTCCAGCTTTAGCTGTACATTGCTTTTCAGAAACAACGGGTTGGTAAGGTAATTACCCCGAGGGATCAGCACGGTTCCGCCGCCAGCACCGGGCGCAATCATCAATGGCTTGTTGAATAGCGGTCGTATTGAGGTCGATTTGCAATCTGTGACCTTCCGCGCCGTAGTGGGTGACATTACACACTTTATCGGGGAATTTCACATCACTCGCGCCAAAGCTGGAACTGAGGGGGGAAAGGGAGGCAATACAGGCGGTGAGGCAAGACAACGTGATCCGTTTACGCATGGAAACTCCTTATTGAAATAGTGTTTTTAAAAAATAACACCATCATTTCCTTTTCATGCGAAGCCAGCTCACGCTTTACGGAATATGGGTCATTCGCCTGATTGTCTGCGCATTTTTTGTGCGCTGCGTCAGGCGGATTTCAGGCAAATGCCCATTGTGTCGCGGTATGGATTCAATCGTCAGTCGGCAGTGTTTGTTGTACTCGCGGGTGTTCTTTTCCACGGTGGCGGAACGGGTCGGGCGTTGCAGACTGAACCACGAATAGAGGGCATTAAACAGAACGACGCCTGCCGTCACGCAGAACACCGCGCGGAAGCTGAAACTGGCGGAAATGGCCGCGCCAACCAGCGGGCCGGTGACATTACCGATATCACGAAATGACTGGTTATAACTGAAAATACGCCCGGCTATCTGATTGGTGGAGTTATACACCAACAGTGTCTGCACGGCGGGCAACAGCGCACCGTCCGCCGCGCCCAGCAAAAGCGCAACACGCCCAGTTGCCACGGCGTTTGCACCAGCGACATGGGGATGAGTAACAGCACTGAAATCACCAGTGCAGCGACCAGGATCTTCTCCGGGCCAATTTTATCGCCCAGTTTACCCAGACGCGGTGCGCTGAGCAGGGCTGCAACACCGGGTACAGATGCAATCATCCCGCTGAGAAACGCATATTGCTGACGTTACCCGCCAGTTCACGTACATATAGCGTCAGGATGGGGGCGATGGAGCCTGTGGCAACCCTGGATAATCATGGTGGTGATAAACAGGCTTAGCACCAGTTTCGGGCTTTTGGAGCGAAGCAAAAACCTCTCTGGCGTGCAGCATTTCACGTTTTGCCACCGGGACAAAATTTTCACGGATATAACACAGCGTCAGCAGAAAGCAGACAAACAGCACCGAGGCGGTGATAAAAGACCATCCGCAGGCCCCACGTATCCGCCAGCAGACCGCCAGCAAGTGGCCCGAGAAGCGCGCCCGCCATACCGCCAGTGGAAAGCGTACCGAGCGCCCAGCCGCTTTTATTCCGCGGAATTTGCGTTGCGATGAGCGCATTGGCATTAGGAATAAAGCCGCCCAGTAAACCGAGTAAGGCCCGCAGGATCAGGAACTGCCAGACGTTTTGCGCAAGCCCCATTAGCGCCATGACGATTGCCATACCGAGTGCGGAACGCAGCAGCATAATTTTGCGACCTTTTCGGTCGGCAAGCCCACCCCAGAATGGAGAGGCAATGGCGGAAAACAGAAACGTGATGCTGAAAACCAGACCAGACCACATGTTCAGCGCACTGTGACCGGTCACCCCTAACAGCTCAACATAGAGCGGTAAGAATGGCATCACCGTGCTAAATGCAGCGCCGGTAAGGAAACACCCAAACCGTGCAACAGTCAGGTTACGTTTCCAGTTTATCGGGACATCAGAGGATGGCATAACGATCCGTAACGGCGTTGTTTTAACGCACAGAGTAGTGATTGAATTTGGTAAGCATGCTAATTATGCGCCTGCGGGATGGTCACTGCAATGTGCGGCGGGAGTTATGTGATTAAAGAAAACAGCCCGCTCAGCGGGCTGCGTGCGATCAGTAGCGGGATGGAACGCCTTCCGGTCGGGTTTTAAAGCGGCGGTGCAGCCACATATATTGTTCTGGCGCCATCATAATGCAGCGCTCCACAACCTTATTCATCCATGCAGCAGTTGTTTGCGCATCGTCAAGCGGCGGGGAGCATTCCGCCTCCAGCATAATTAACTCATAGCCTTTGCCGTCAGGTTTTCGACGCGGAACAAATGGCACGATACATGCTTGCGACATACGTGCCAGCATCCAGTACCGGAGGTGGAGGCCGCTTGCTCAACGGCGAAGAAAGGGGCGAATACACTGGCGCGCGGGCCGTAGTCATGGTCAGGCGCATACCAGACGACTTCTCCGGCTTTTAGCGCCCGGATCATACCCTTGAGATCCTTACGGTCGATCATGCTCTTATTGGAGCGCATGCGACCCCGGGTTTGCAGCCAGTCGATAAGCGCGTTGTCATTAGGCCGGTAAACGCCAATACCGGGCTCATTCATACCGAACATGCGTGCCCCGATTTCCAGCGTTAAAAAATGGACGCCGATCAGCAAAATGCCGCGCCCTTGCGCCTGCACATTACGTACGTGTTCAAAGCCGGAGACATCCATCCAGCGCGCCATACGACGATCGGACCAGAACCAGCAATACCGGTTTCCATCAGCCCCATGCCGACGGAGACGAAATTTTCGTCCACCAGTTTTGCGCGCGCAGCGTCGCTCATGTGTGGAAAGCAGAGCTCGAGATTGCGTCGTGCAATCGACACTCTGCGCTTCATAGCGTTTTGCCAGACGGCCGATACCACAGCCGAGGCGATAAATCACGGGATAAGGGAGCTGAACGACTAACCACAGTACTCCGATGCCCAGCCGGGTTAGCCAGTAGCGGGGATGCAGAAGCGCTGCTGAGAACTTGGGTAAATGCGTCATGTTTGTCCTTTTTACAACAATTCCCTGTATTCTCTCATTTTTCGGAATTAGCCAAAATCAGAGCGCACATAACGCCTGTTTTTGTGGGTAACTGTTGAAATGTGGTAATGAGAATGAGGAAAATGTAGCGCAAAATGTAAGGATGTAAATTATCCGTATTTGCTTTATGATGCCGCCGTTTTTTCACTCTTGCAGGATACGTACACCATGCCAGTGTTACACAACCGCATCTCTAATGATGAATTAAAAGCCCGCATGCTCGCCGAAACTGAGCCGCGCGTCACCGTTTCGTTTTATAAGTATTTCTCCATCATCGACCCGCAGGTCACGCGCGATGCGCTGTATCAGGCATTTATGCGGCTGAGCGTTTTCGGTCGTGTTTACGGCGCATGAAGGCATCAATGCGCAGATCAGCGTGCCGCAAAGTCGTTTTGCTGCGTTCCGCGAATTTGTTTATGCCTTTGATCCGGCGCTCGACGGGCTACGGATGAACACCGCGATTGATGATGACGGCAAATCTTTCTGGGTGCTGCGCATGAAAGTGCGTGACCGGATTGTCGCGGACGGTATTGATGATGACAGCTTCGACGCCAGTGATGTGGGTGATTACCTGAAAGCGGCGGACGTGAACGCGATGCTGGACGATCCTGAGGCCATTTTTATCGATATGCGCAACCACTACGAATATGAAGTCGGGCATTTCGATGGTGCGCTGGAGATCCCTGCCGATACGTTCCGCGAGCAGTTACCGAAAGCGGTAGAGATGATGCAGGAGCACAAAGATAAGAAAATCGTGATGTATTGCACTGGCGGCATCCGTTGTGAAAAGGCCAGCGCACTGGATGAAGCACAACGGATTCAATAAAGTGTGGCATATCGAAGGCGGTATTATCGAGTACGCTCGCCGGGCCCGTGAACAGGGGTTGCCGGTGCGTTTTATCGGTAAAAACTTTGTCTTTGACGAACGCATGGGGGAGCGCATTTCTGAGGATGTGATTGCCCATTGCCACCAGTGTGGCGCGCCCTGCGACTCACATACCAATTGCCTGAACGACGGTTGTCACTTGCTGTTTATCCAGTGCCCGGCCTGTGCGGAAAAATTCAACGGGTGCTGCAGTGAATTGTGTAAGGAAGAGCGCTCACTGCCGGAAGACGAGCAGCGTAAGCGCCGTGCGGGACGTGAAAATGGGAATAAGATTTTCAATAAATCCCGTGGTCGCCTGAACACGACACTGGGCATTCCGGATCCGGAATAAGCGTAATGCGGAGAGGGCGCGCCCTCTCCGACGTCATTACTTCTGGCGAATGCCTTCAACAGAAATAATCAGCTCAACATCCTGCGATGCCGGACCTAAATCGGTGGTGATGTTAAAGTCTTTCAGCTTAATTTTCCCTGCTGCTTCCAAAACCTGCACGCACGCCGCCCCATGGATCGTTACCCTGACCCATCAGTTTTTGCATCCAGCGTAACGGGTTTCGTCACCCCGTTCAGGGTCAGATTGCCGGTGATGTCGAGACCGTCGCCATCTTTCTTCACCTCTGTCGACGTAAAGGTCGCTTGCGGGAATTTAGCCACATTCAGAAATTCCGCGCTGCGCAGGTGTTTATCGCGTTCAGCGTGGTTGGTATCCACACTATTGGTATTGATGGTGACGTTAACTTTATCGGCTGAAGGATTCGCCTCATCAAAGCTAAAGGTGCCGTCGAAATCTTTGAATGTCCCGTATAACCAGCTATAACCCAGATGCTGAATACGGAAATTAACAAAGGCGTGTTGACCTTCTTTGTCAATTTTATAGTCTGCTGCCACGGCGGAACCGGCGGCAAATAACAGCGAGGCGAGGGTAAGTCCCGGCAGGATTTTCTTCATATTATGCTCCAGAGTCAGGTGACGATTTTCCCAGCATGCGCTTGAGAGTGACGTCTTTATCGATGAAATGGTGTTTTAATGCGGCAAGTCCGTGCAAAACGGAGAGCACGACAACGCTCCATGCCAGCCACAGGTGAACGGTCCCGGTCGGCCTGTGCGCCTGCATCAGCCGAGGGTTGCCGGTATCTCAAACAGGCCGAAGACGTTGATGGGTTTGCCGTCGGCTGTCGAAATCAGATAGCCGCTAACAATGATGCCAAACAGCAACAGGTAGAGTGCGATATGCGCGGTCACAGCGCTAATGCGCGTCAGAGGGGAATAGGTGGCAAGCGCGGGTGGTGGTGGGGAGAGATAACGCCGGTGCAATGCGCACCACTAATCCGAGCATCAGTAGCACC
Organism: Enterobacter sp. EA-1; assembly: GCA_002886105.1. GTDB lineage: Bacteria > Pseudomonadota > Gammaproteobacteria > Enterobacterales > Enterobacteriaceae. Next base: position 3,166,589 of record CP025776.1, on the reverse strand, counting down.
CCGATGCTTTTATGAAGCTCCGGCGCACCGTGATACCAGCCGTCATAGTAGCTCAACGTGACCATCCATAAGCCCAGCGCAAACATGCCATAAACCGCGATTGCAACCAGCCAGTGCAGGGCAACGGAAATAACGCCATAACGAGATGGGGTATTACGCAATTGCATAATTGTTAACCGAAGTTAATAGAGTTAATTTAAAATGGCGTGAGTTAAATAATATTGCAACTGAAAATCGGTGAATTGAATTGCTATTTTTTCTATATCATTTTTTTGAATGAGAACCGGTTGATATATTCAGTTGGTTAGAGAAAAATGATTATATATTCTGCTTGATATGAGATTTTTCTTACTTTCATGATATTGAAGCAATTGCGAAGGTTAATACGTTTATTAACTTTAATTAAATTAATGTAAGCTTTTGTCAGTTATTATTGGCCCGGCCATACAATATAAATAATATCGATCGCGGCAATCAGTAACCACAGGACAATATAAAGCATCAAATGCTCACGTTATTAATTAAGTAATGGAACAGACGCCGCATGATGACCTCGTTATTAAGATGTTCAGCGACCTTAATTCACGGTCGCTGAAGGATTATCACGCAAAGCGTTTGAGGAGAGAACGGGGGTCAAATCAAACTCCGTGCGGTTACCCGCTGCAAAGGCAGTGGCGATTTCGCCGAGCACGGGGGCGAATTTAAACCCATGGCCGCTGAGTCCTGTGATGATCAGCGTATCGGGGTGATCCGCCGGTATCGATAATAAAATCCTCATCCGGCGAGTTATCGTAGGTGCAAGAAGCCCCGTATAAACAGCCACCGATGCCGGGCAGAAACTGGCGCAGGAACGCGAAGCATTCGGATCCATCGCCAGCTTCATCACCAAATGCTGTTCGCTGTTGCGGTTCAGTGATGAGCTGCCCGCCATTATGGCGACCGATCTTCAGCGCATTATCGTCTGCCGGAAACCCGTAATACTGATCACCATTGGCCATTTCGCCGGTAAATGCCGGGAAGCGATTTTTGGTGCTGTACCGTCCGTCTGCGGAACCGGGCGAAAACTCTTCCCGCACCGGCTGTATCGGCAGGGTGGGAGCAACTGTTGAACGTCCCTGCGCTGACCAACACTTTTGTGCCGTGGAATGTTCCTTCCGGCGTGTCAATTGACGCCGTCATCTGTATGATGCAGCGCTGTCACCGGGCAATTGAATAACTGTGCGCAACCGGCTTTTGGGCAAGGTCGATCCAGTTTTCACCGCCAGCTCGCAGTGCAGTACGCCGGAGTCAGCTTCAAACAGCCCGATATAGTCGTCCGGCACGCTGATCTCCGGCCAGCGTGCCATCAGCGAAGGTGCGTCTAGCTTTTCTACCGCCGAGGTTCCACTGTAAAGCGCTCTGCGTGACATTGGCGAGGAAGCTGGAGTCCGCCGGGCCAATTGATCACGCCAGTCCGTTCGAATACGGTTTCGCCGCTTTCCGCCGCCAATTGTTCCCAGAGTTGTTGGGCGCGACAAGTGGCATATATTTTTCCCCTTCACCGTAAGCATGGCGAATTAAGCGCGTATCACCGTGATGGCTACCTTCTTTGTGCGGCGGCAAATGCGCATCGGTCATCAGCACATTAAGCCCGGCACGGGGTGGCATAATAGCCAGCCGCTGCGCCAACAGAGCCGCTGCCGATAATAATCAGATCGTATTTCATGATGTTCTCCGGTGTGAATGCTTTTTTCAGGAGGGTAAATAACATGGCAGTGTTATACAAGGGCGGAGAATAAATAAGGCACCCGATGGGTGCCTGTTGAGTGGCTGAGAGGCATTATTTCTAATGTCTGCGGTACTCATCTTCCCCGGTAATCGCCGGATTCAATCTTGGCAATGCCCGCTTCAAGGATCGAAATAAACTGGCGGGCGACATCCGTCGTTAGCCACAACGTCTGACCGACTTCGGTCTCTTCCTGTGTGGCTCTGTTTGGGGTCTGGTAGTGCAACCGGAGCATCAGGGCATCATAACTGTCCACTGTGCTGATGTCCCATCCGACCAGCGGATGGGTCTGGATGACTTCATTATTCTTTACCATCATAACCCCCATTTTGGCGTGTTTAATTAGACGACGACTTTCGAGGTTCAATGCGTGTTTTTTTTGGAAGCCCTTTCAGTATACCAACAACTGGCAGGATAGATCGAATGAATAAACACTCTGCAACATCTTTTTTACGCTGATTGCGTTTTTTGAATAACAGAGCGAGATCTTAATCACTCATTTTATTACCTGCCGACAACGTCATTAAACGCTTAGCAAAGAAACAAAAAAGCCGGGGCGACCCGGCAATAAGAACAAACTTAAAGAGAAATTATTCGGTGATAAACCAATCGTCAGCGCTTTCCCGAGGTTTCCTGTAAAATTTCACTTATGCGATCTTTATCTTCTTTTGCACCACCGAGCACGGACAAATTGTTGGCGGCGGCATAGCGAACCGTGATTTTGTTTTCACGATCGGGGGTAATAATTATTCAAACGACGGGATAATTCACCCGCCAGTGCATCAATGGCGCCCGGCGGTAAGGATGTGGTTTTGGCAATCGTCACTTCAATGCGCATAATAGCCCCCTGCGTTATTTACTGTATATTTATACAGTTAACTTATGCTTATTACAACAGGGGCGTAAAATTTTTAACGCTTCACGTTCCAGCGTACCGTTTCTCCGGCAAGGAACGGCACCAGTGCATCGTCCGGCAGGGTAATGGTCTCTGGCACAACATGCTCTTCGCGCACCAGTTCGATAAAGGTTTCGTTGACCGGCAGACCGTAGAAACGCGGGCCATTCAGCGACGTAAACGCTTCCAGATGCGGCAATGCATTCATCTCTTCAAACACTGTTGCATAGCTGCCCAACGCAGTTGGCGCATTGAAACAACCCGCACAGCCACAGCTGGCTTCTTTGCGATGACGGGCATGCGGCGCGGAGTCGGTGCCCAGAAATGCGCGTTCAAACCCGCTGGCGACCAGCTCGCGCAAAGCCTGTTGGTGGACATTACGTTTGAGAACCGGCAGGCAATAGAGATGTGGGCGTATGCCGCCAACCAACATATGGTTACGGTTAAACATCAAATGTTGAGGAGTGATCGTTGCTGCCAGCCGTTCATTGCCCTCGCGGACATAATCCGCGGCGTCTTTAGTGGTGATGTGCTCGAACACCACTTTCAGGCTGGCAGACGTTTACGCAGTGGCTCCATCACGGTTTCAATAAAGCGCGCTTCGCGATCGAAAATGTCGATCTCCGCATGTGTCACTTCACCGTGCACTAACAGCGGCATCCCCAGTTTTTCCATGCGTTCCAGTACCGGCATGATTGCATCAATACTGGTGACGCCGTGGCTGGAGTTCGTGGTGGCGTTTGCCGGATAGAGTTTTGCCGCCGTGAAGACATTGTCGTTAAAACCACGTTCGACTTCGTTGGCATCCGAGGGCTATCGGTCAGATAGCAGGTCATCAACGGAGGTGAAATCGTGCCCGGCGGGGACGGCATCCAAAATGCGCTGACGATAAGCACGGGCCGCGTCCACGGTGGTTACAGGGGAACCAGATTGGGCATAACAATGGCGCGGGCGTAAGTTTCGCTGGTCCACGGCACGACGGTTTTCAGCATATCGCCATCACGTAAGTGGACGTGCCAGTCGTCAGGACGGCGGATTTTCAAAACCGGGGTTGTGTCATTTGGAATGCTCCGGCTGGTGAGGATCAGTTGTTTTTGCCGGGCACTAAGGATATGCGGAAACGTTTTCGTTTGCATCTTTTCCTGAAAAAAGGGCGCATTCGCGCCCTCAGAATCAGAATTCAGTCGGTGAAGGGAATGATAATCTCGCCCGGTTTCACCTCGATGCCTTTGGCGAATTTCTTCGCCAGCGCTTCGCCTTTGCTGTTGTCTTCTTTTAGCACATAGGCCGGGCGCTGATTAAAATAGCTGCGCAAAGACTGATTCAGGTAAGGCAACAGCGTTTGCAGAACGGTTTGCATCTTCTCTGGCGTGACTGTCGCATCGACCACTTCCATCTCCTGCAGGTAGATCGCGCCTTTCTCTTTATCAAATACCGGCAGCGCTTTCATTTTTAACTTGATCACCGCTTTTTTGGTTGCCAAAGAGGGAGGTCATGTCCAGATTCGCGTCGCTGGTAAGCGTCACTTTATTCGGCTCTTCGCGACCAATTTCGCTGGCCAGATTGTTCAGCACAATGTGCGCATCCGCGACACCCGGCACGCCGATATCTTTGGCGAAATCGTTACGTTTTTGCAGTGCCTGATTGATCTCCTGTTCGCTGATGGAATATTGGGTCAGTTGGTTACAGCCCACCAGCACGCCGCTCAACATTAATGCAGCGGCAAAATGATTTTCTTCATGTGTTCCTCAACGTGGTCCTGATGCTTCCAGTCCTCGGGAGTAGCATGCGTCACACGCCGCGCAAAAGACCAGCGGAAAAAGCTGAATGCACCGGCGGAAGCGGGCGCTTCCGCCTGCAGAATAATCAGGCGCACCGGTTCCAGCATCCGTTGTTGCAGGCGTTTAAGACCAAATTGCCACAGCAGTGCGAAGAAGGTGATAAGGCCTATCAATGCCAGCATCATCCACGGGAGTTCCGGTTGATTAAAGGCTTTTCCGGCATCAAACAACCAGCCGCCGCCTGCGTAACCCAGCGCGCCACCAAACGCCAGCCCTAAGCGGCTGAAGCCCATATAACTTCCGCGCGCGCGGGCATCAGCCAGTTGCGCACCCAACGTTTCACGCGCGGGTTCGGCAATCGACCCGATATAGAACGTGCAAATGAGTGTGAACAATTGTTGCAACGAGCCCACCATACCGGCAGCAGACTAAACGACATCACCAACAGTCCAAACATCAGGCGGTGTTCCAGTCGAAAGCGTTTCTCGCTCCAGCGGGCAATCGGATAGAGCAAAGTCAACGACAAACAGGCCTCAATGGCATCCATTTCACCGCCGCCGGCGAACCGGCAATGTCATTAACCATAATCGGCAGCATTAACATCACCTGTACCGCCAGCATGTAGTAGCCGGTCAACGTCAGTACATAGGTGACAAAGCGTTTGTCACGGAGTACGCTCCTTCGCGCACTGGTGCTTTAACGGTCGACAATTTCCACGCGGGCAGTAGCCGGGGCGTTAAACGCAGCGCAAAGAACAAACATTAACGCGCCCACGGCGCAGACGAAAATCGTATTGCAACAGCCAACTGCCGAGCAGTGCGCCGACAACCGCACCGGCGCTATCCTGCATCATCAGCAGAGAGAAAAAACGGCTGCGCTGGTTAGGGCGCACCAGTTTGACTACCAGCGCGGAACGCGGCGGATCGAAGAGTGTGCCGCCAAGCCCGGAGAGCAGACAGGAGAGCCACAACACCCAGTGGTTCATGCGCAACGCCCATGGCAATAAAAACCGCCCGCGCGCATCAGCATACCGGTGACAATCAACGGTTTTGCGCCAAAACGATCGGCAATCGCGCCGCCGAAAATCCCCAGTCCTTGTTGAATAAACTGACGCAAACCGAGAGCAATACCGACCATTAAAGCGGCCCAGCCCAGTTGATCGACGAAGCGAATGGAAATCAGGGGAAAACAACAAAAAGCCGAGGACGACCAACATATTATCGACAAGCAGGAAGTATTTACCCGAGGCTCCTTGCCTGCGATATGCGCGCCATTTCCCCTCCGGGAAATCAGAAAGATAAGACAATCTTATTCTGCGGTTTCGCTACGGCTTTTCCCATATTGATGGTGACAATATTTTTTATCAAAATCAGTCTTTGATTGAGAGTTTTCATCGAAAATGGCGCTTGACGCAGAAAATGCCATGTTGCTGTTTTCCCAGAGCGGCTATGCAAATGTATAGTAAAGGGAAGGGGTTAAAAAGTCGTGAAACGGAAGGAGTGGTAATGCATGTTTGGCTATCGCAGTAACGTGCCGAAAGTACGCTTAGTAACAGACAGATTGGTGGTGCGCCTTGTCCACGACCGCGACGCGGCGCCCGGCGGATTATTACGCTGAAAACCGCCAATTTTTAAAACCACTGGGAGCCCGTGCGCGATGAAAGCCATTGTTACCCTTCCGGCTGGCAGGCACGCCTCGGTATGATCAATGAATTCCACAAGCAAGGCACCGCGTTCTATTTCGCGTTGCTCGATCCGGAAGAGAAAGAAATCATTGGCGTGGCGAATTTTTCTAATGTGGTTCGCGGCTCATTCCATGCCTGTTATCTGGGCTACTCCATTGGGCAAAAGTGGCAAGGACAAGGGTTAATGTTTGAGGCCCTGACCACTGCGATCCGCTATATGCAACGTACGCAACATATGCACCGCATAATGGCAAACTACATGCCGCACAATAAACGCAGCGGTGATCTACTGGCGAGACTCGGTTTTGAAAAGAGGGCTACGCCAAATCGTATCTGTTAATCGACGGGCAATGGCGCGATCACGTATTAACAGCATTAACCGCGCAGGAATGGACCCCCGGGTCGTTAAGGAGCAAAGATGAAGTATCAATTGAGCGCCGTGGAAGCACGGGTCATTGGTTGCCTGCTGGAAAACAGGTGACGACGCCCGAACAATATCCGCTTTCAATTAACGGGGTGGTTACGGCCTGTAACCAGAAAACCAACCGCGAACCTGTGATGAATCTCGGTGAACACGACGTTCAGGACGTACTCGATGCGCTGGTAAAACGTCATTATCTGCGTACTGTCAGCGGTTTTGGCAATCGGGTGACAAAATATGAACAACGCTTCTGCAACTCTGAATTTGGCGATCTGAAACTGACTTCCGCCGAAGTGGCGCTGATCACCACACTGCTGCTGCGCGGGCCGCAAACCCCCGGGTGAGTTGCGCGGGCGTGCCGAACGTATGCATCAATTTAGCGACATGGCGGAAGTGGAGAGCACACTCGAGCATCTTGCGACGCGGGAAGATGGCCCGTTTGTTGTGCGCCTGCCCCGTGAGCCGGGTAAGCGTGAAAGTCGTTTTATGCATCTGTTCAGCGGCGAGGTGCCGATGCTGGCTGACGTCGTTGAAGCAGAAAGCCCGGCTGCGGACTCACTGTTGGCGCGCGTTGAAGCATTGGAAGACGAAGTCGCTGAGTTGAAACAGCGTCTGGATTCGCTTCTCGCACATTTGGGGGATTAACCGTGGCGACATTACGTATTGGTGTTGTGGGCTGGGCGGTATCGCGCAAAAAGCCCGGCTACCGGTGTTAGGCGCGACGACAGACTGGACGCTGGCGGCAGCCCGTCACCCACCCGGGAGAAAGCCGAACGCATATGTGCAACCCTGGCGTATCCCTTATGCGGATTCGCTCGCCAGCTCCCCGGCGGCGCAGTGTGACGCCGTTTTGTTCATACTGCCACCTCGTCGCATTACGCTGTGGTCAGCGAGTTGCTCAATCTTGGCGTACATGTGTGTGTGGATAAGCCGCTGGCGGAAAATTTACAGGATGCGGAACGGTTGGTTGAACTGGCTGCCCGGAAGAAGCTAACGCTGATGGTGGGCTTTAACCGTCGCTTTTCGCCGTTATACCGGGATCTGAAGCAGCACATGCCGCAGGCCGCTTCGTTGCGTATGGATAAACACCGTAGCGACAGCGTCGGGCCGCACGATTTACGTTTTACCTTACTTGATGATTATCTGCATGTGGTGGATACCGCACTGTGGCTGGCCGGTGGCGCTACGCAATTGAAAAGCGGTACGCTGCTGACCAATGATGACGGCGCTATGGTCTACGCTGAGCACCATTTCAGCGTTGAACATCTGCAAATCACCACCAGTATGCATCGCCGTGCGGGGAGCCAGCGCGAGTGGGTTCAGGCTGTTACCGATGGCGGACTGTTCGATATTACGGATATGCGCGAGTGGCGCGAAGAGCGCGGGCAGGGCGTGGTTGCCCGCCCGGTTCCCGGCTGGCAAAGTACGCTGGAGCAGCGTGGCTTTGCCGGATGCGCGCGTCATTTTATTGAATGTGTGCAAAATCAGACGGTTCCTGAAACAGCCGGTGAACAGGCTATTCTGGCGCAACGTATCGTTGAAAAGCTCTGGCGCGAGGCGATGAGCGAATAACTGCCTGTAACATCTGGCGATAGTAATTCGCCTTTTTCCCTGTAGACTAAGCGCTTCGCTGTTACACCAACGCCTGCATTGCAGGCGTTGTGTCTATGGAAACCAGAATGAATCTATTAAAATCGCTGGCGGCTGTCAGCTCCATGACCATGTTTTCCCGCGTGCTGGGGTTCGCGCGCGACGCCATTGTGGCGCGGGTTTTCGGCGCGGGCATGGCGACCGATGCTTTCTTTGTGGCATTCAAATTGCCCAACCTTTACGCCGTATCTTTGCTGAAGGGGCGTTTTCCGGTGCTTTTGTGCCGATCCTTGCGGAATACAAGAGCAAACAGGGGGGATGATGCAACGCGGGTTTTTGTTGCTTACGTGTCCGGTCTGTTGACGCTGGCGCTGGCCGTTGTCACCGTCGCCGGGATGCTGGCGGCGCCGTGGGTGATCCTCGTGACCGCTCCCGGGTTTGCTGATACGGCCGATAAATTCGCATTAACCTCGCAACTGTTGCGTATTACCTTTCCTTATATTCTGTTGATATCGCTGGCATCGCTGGCCGGCGCGATCCTCAACACCGGAACCGTTTTTCCGTTCCGGCGTTTGCACCGACGTTTTTGAACATCAGCATGATTGGTTTTGCGCTGTTTGGCGCGCCGTATTTCCACCCACCGGTGTTGGCGCTGGCGTGGGCGGTGACCGCTGGCGGCGTGCTGCAACTGCTTTACCAACTGCCGCATCTGAAAAGATCGGTATGTTGAGTACTGCCGCGCATCAGCTTCCATGATGCGGGGCGATGCGGGTCATTAAGCAGATGGGACCGGCCATTCTTGGGGTCTCCGTTAGCCAGATTTCGCTGATCATCAACACCATCTTCGCCTCTTTTCTGGTTTCCGGTTCCGTGTCATGGATGTATTACGCCGACCGTTTAATGGAATTTCCTTCCGGGGTGCTGGGTGTGGCGCTGGGGACAATTCTGCTGCCTTCGCTGTCAAAGAGCTTTGCCAGCGGCAACCATGATGAGTATTGCCGGTTGATGGATTGGGGGCTGCGGCTCTGCTTTCTGCTGGCGCTGCCCAGTGCGGTGGCGTTGGGGATCCCGGCGAAGCCGCTCACGGTGTCGCTGTTCCAGTACGGTAAATTTACCGCCTTCGATGCGTCGATGACGCAACGGGCGTTAATTGCCTACTCTGTGGGACTGATGGGGCTGATTGTGGTGAAGGTTCTGGCGCCCGGGTTCTATTCGCGTCAGAACATTAAAACGCCAGTGAAAATTGCTATCGTAACGCTGATCATGACGCAATTGATGAACCTCGGCCTTTATCGGTCCGCTAAAACATGCCGGTCTCTCTTTGTCGATCGGCCCGCGGCCTGTCTGAATGCCGTGCTGCTTTACTGGCAACTGCGCAAACAGAATATTTTTACCCCGCAACCGGGGTGGTCGAGTTTTCTGATCCGTCTGGTGATTGCGGTACTGGTGATGTCGGCTACGCTGGTAGGCATGCTTTACGTTATGCCGGAATGGGCGCAAGGCACCATGCCTTATCGTCTGCTGCGTCTGATGGCGGTTGTGCTGGTGGGGATTGTCGCTTACTTCGCGACGCTTGCGGCATTGGGTTTCAAAGTTAAAGAGTTCGCACGCCGGACGGCGTAAACAGAAAAGGCAGCCGGGGGACGGATCCTCGGCTAAAAATCAGAATATGAACAGTCTGAACAGATCTAAATAGAGATTTTCTTTCCACCACGGTTGGCGGTAGAAGTATACCCATTCGCGCCGTAAAGCCCGGGTTCCTGATGCGGTTTCAGAACGTCCAGCGCTTGTTGATTGCGCGCGATTTGCCCTTCCAGCAACCATCCGTTGTGCTGGTTCAGGTCACGCAGATGCTGCGTCTTTTGGGTAATGGTTTGCCAGCGATCGGCGATATCGTCATTTGCGCTATGTTGCGCTTTCTGCGTCGCCCGGCGTTGTTGCTCAAGGTAGTCCAGAGTTGCGAGCAAGGAGCTTTTTTCTTCCGTAATACGCTGCAACGCGCTGCCATTAATATGGCCCACGGAAAGCTGTTTTTGCTCAGCATCCATCACGTCTTTAAGAGCGCTCAGGATAACTGTCATTTGATCGAGAATGTCTGACAGTCGGTTCATACTGTTATTTACTCTGCAAGTAACTCTTCGCTTCGTCAATCAGGGCATCGGCGATTTTGCCAGTGTCCATCTTCAGTTCACCATTACGGATCGCGGTTTTCAGTTGCTCAACGCGTTCTGTGTTGATGTCATTTGCCCCCTGCATCAGCTTAGCCTGAGCGCCGCTGATGGTGACGTTGGTGCTGTTCGTCGTCGCGGATTTCTCCAGACGCGTTTTTGCGTTTGGGTCTCGCTGGCTTCACGCTGCTGCACAGTGTTTACCGGCTTGAGGGGCGATGTGCGATCAATGCTCATTGTGTAGTCCTCACTGAGGTTCCCCGGCGTTTGGGGCCTGCTATCTGTAGTCGTTGCTTATATATCGGCAGCCGACGCAAATTCTTTAAAAGATTATAGGTTAATCAGAATATTCCCATCAGCGTTCACAACCCCGCTGACAATCTGGCCTGAAGACATGCGCACACGGGCGTTTTGCGCCACCGATGCGTTATTCAGAGCAAGACCTTCGCCGTTCACACTAAAGCCATCACCCGTCGCCACAACCTGTACACGCTGGCCTGCTTTTATACGCCATGTCTGGCGCAGCATAGACAGTTGAATCGGTTGGTCGGGTGCGAGATCGCGCAAACTTACCGCATCCTGCGCCCGGGTGATATCCAGCATCGTTCTCGGGGGTAACTGATCGAGACGGCCGCGCGCTAATTTCACGCTGCCCGGCTGTAACGTGCTGCCGCGCGACTGCCACCGGGCGGCCACAACATAGTTACCCGTCGCCTGAACGCTCACTTGCAAATAGCGCTTTGCGCCTGCGCAATTCGCCAGAACACTCAGGTTACCCCACAGTTTAGCATTTCCGATGACGCTCAGCTCGGGCTGGTCGCAGGTGGGAAGCTGATTCTGCGGGGTGCGTATATTTACCACTACCTCATCACTAAATCCAGCAAGACGTTGAGCAAAGAAAGCGGTCAGTTGCGCCTGTAAGTCGGCCGCCTGCGTTAGCGGACTTAATAACAGTAAGGCCGCGGCCACACAGCCCTTCAGAGTGTTCATCGCAGACTCCTGCCTGTTGATGGAATGAGGAGATTTTAACCGCATGGCAAATCTATCAACGCAATAAATAGCGACGCATTTTGCGCTTATTCCAACGATAAGGCTTGCGTAAGGAGATTTAAGCTGTTGGCTAAATAATTGTCATCAGTGGGGGAGCCATGCTCGATAAACTTGATGCCGCACTGCGTTTTCAGCAAGAAGCGCTGAACCTGAGCGCCCAGCGCCGAAATTCTGTCGGCAAACATTGCCAACGCCGATACCCCGGGGTTTCAGGCGCGCGATATTGATTTCGCCAGTGAACTGAAAAAAGTCATGGAGCGCGGTCGTGCTGAAGAGAGCGGTGTTTCGTTGGCGCTGACCTCTTCCCGCCATATTCCTGCGCAAGCAATGACCCCGCCGTCCACCGATCTGCTGTATCGCATCCCGGATCAGCCCTCTCTGGATGGCAACACCGTGGATATGGATCGTGAGCGTACGCAGTTCGCTGACAACAGCGTGAAATACCAGACCGGCTTAACGGTATTGGGTGGGCAGATCAAAAAGCATGATGAGTGTTCTGCAAGGGGGGAATTGATAGATGGCATTACTGAATATTTTTGATGTTGCCGGCTCCGCGCTGGCGGCGCAGTCCAAACGTATGAACGTGGCGGCCAGTAACCTTGCCAACGCCGACAGCGTTACCGGGCCGGACGGTCAACCTTATCGCGCGCCAAACAGGTCGTTTTCCGAGGGTTGATGCCGCACCAGTCAGGCGACCGGCGGTGTGAAAGTCGCCGATGTTATTGAAAGCCGTGGGCGCCAGACAAACTGGTCTACCAGCCGGGTAACCCGCTGGCGGACGCCAATGGTTACGTCAAAATGCCGAACGTTGATGTGGTCGGGGAAATGGTAAACACCATGTCTGCTTCACGCAGCTATCAGGCAAACGTTGAAGTACTTAACACGGTTAAGAGCATGATGCTCAAGACCCTGACCCTCGGCCAGTAAAGGAGACGCACAGCATGTCTATCGCTGTAAAAGTTAATGACCCGACCAACTCCGGTGCTACAACCAGTACGACGGGGACAACCACAACCGGTACTAACAGCGCTTCCGACCTGCAGAGCAGCTTTCTGACATTGCTGGTCGCGCAGTTGAAAAAACCAGTGGATCCGACCAACCCGCTGCAAAACAACGAACTGACCACGCAACTTGCGCAGATCAGCACCGTCAGCGGGATTGAAAACTGAATACCACGCTGGGATCTATTTCCGGGCAGATCGATAACAGCCAGTCCATGCAGGCCACCACCCTGATTGGTCACGGTGTCATGATCCCCCAGGCAGACCATTCTGGTGGGTAACCAAACCTCTACGCCGTTTGGCGTGGAGCTGACTCAGGCTGCCGACAAAGTGACCGCTACAATAACCAGTTCTGATGGCACAGTGGTGCGCACCATTGATATTGGCGCGCGCTGAAAGCGGGCGTCCATACCTTTAGCTGGGACGGCAAACTTTCTGATGGTACGACGGCGACGGATGGTTCTTATAAAGTCTCCATCGCCGCCAGCACGGGTTCAACGCAGTTGGTTGCTCAACCGCTGCAGTTTGCGCTGGTGCAAGGTGTTACCCGTAATAGCAGCGGGAGCACATTAGATTTGGGTACCTATGGTACTACCACCCTCGACGAAGTACGGCAGATTATTTAAAGCCTTAACACTTATCAGGAGTAAGTCATGGCCTTTTCACAAGCGGTCAGCGGCCTGAATGCTGCGGCCACCAACCTCGATGTCATTGGTAACAACATCGCCAACTCCGCCACTTATGGCTTTAAATCCGGATCTGCGTCCTTCGCTGATATGTTCGCCGGTTCTAAAGTGGGTCTCGGTGTTAAAGTGGCGGGCATTACCTGTGACTTTAGCGATGGCACCACCACCAACACCGGTCGTGGTCTTGACGTTGCACTGAGCGGAAACGGTTTCTTCCGTCTGGTCGACAGCAATGGTTCTGTGTATTACAGCCGTAACGGCCAGTTCAAACTGGACGAAAACCGTAACTGGTGAACATGCAGGGTATGCAGGTAACGGGCTACCCGGCTACCGGTACGCCGCCGACAGTACAGACCGGCGCGAACCCGACGGCTATCACCATCCCGAACACGCTGATGGCGGCAAAACCACCACCACGGCAACGATGCAGATCAACCTGAACTCGACGGACAGCACGCCAAGCGTGACCACGTTCGACCCGACTAATGCCGACAGCTACAACAAAAAAGGTTCCGTCACTGTTTATGACAGTCAGGGTAACGCCCACGACATGAACGTCTATTTTGTGAAGAGTTCAACGGCGAACACTTGGGACGTTTATACCCAGGACAGCAGCGTGAGCGGCAGTACGGCAACGCTTGCGACCACCATGACCTTCAATACTAACGGCGCGCTGACGGGCGGTACTTCTGCCACCATCACCACCGGCACCATCAATGGCGCAACCCCGGCAACGTTCTCGCTGAGTTTCCTGAACTCCATGCAGCAGAACACCGGCTCTAACAACATCGTGGCCACCACGCAGAACGGTTACAAACCGGGCGACCCGGTGAGCTACCAGATTAACGATGATGGCACCGTCGTCGGTAACTACTCCAACGAGCAGACACAGGTGCTTGGACAGATCGTACTGGCGAACTTCGCCAACTCTGAAGGTCTGCAATCTGAAGGTGACAACGTTTGGTCCGCAACCTCTTCCTCGGGTGTTGCGCTGTTAGGCACAGCAGGTACCGGTAACTTCGGTTCGTTGACCAACGGTGCGCTTGAAGCATCAAACGTGGATCTGAGTAAAGAACTGGTGAACATGATCGTCGCGCAGCGTAACTATCAGTCGAACGCGCAGACCATCAAAACTCAGGATCAGATCCTTAACACGCTGGTTAACCTGCGTTAATCGTCTGACGGGATGGCTTAATGGATCACGCAATATACACCGCGATGGGCGCCGCCAGCCAAACGCTGAATCAGCAGGCTGTCACCGCCAGCAACCTTGCGAATGCTTCAACGCTGGCTTCCGCGCGCAGCTTAATGCGCTGCGTGCCGTGCCGGTTGAAGGGCTTTCGCTGCCAACCCGTACTCTGGTGGTGAGGCGTCCACCCCGGGCGCCGATATGACGCCCGGTCAGTTGGATTACACCTCGCGCCCGCTTGATGTGGCGTTACAGCAGGACGGTTGGCTGGCAGTACAGACGGCGAATGGTTCGGAAGGATATACCCGTAACGGTAATATCCAGTCGGCCCGACCGGTCAGTTGACCATTCAGGGTCACCCGGTGATTGGTGAAGCGGGTCCGATTTCTGTACCGGAAGGCTCGCAGATCACGATTGCCGCCGACGGTACGATTTCTGCGCTTAATCCCGGCGATTCGGCGAATACCATTGCACCGGTAGGCAAGTTGAAGCTGGTTAAGGCGGAGGCAAAGACGTGGTGCGTGGTGATGACGGCCTGTTCCGTGTGAGCCCGGCCGCGCAGGCCACGCGTGGCACGACGCTGCAAGCCGATGCCTCTATCCGTGTGATGTCGGGCGTACTCGAAGGCAGCAACGTGAAACCCGTTGAAGCAATGACCGACATGATTGCCAGCGCGCGTCGCTTCGAAATGCAGATGAAGGTGATTGGCAGCGTTGATGAAAACGCGCAACGCGCCAATCAGTTGCTGTCACTGGGCTAATAAACAGGATTACCTGATCAGTTCATTATGGATCGCGAAAACCGGCCTTGACGCCCAGCAAACCAATATGGACGTTATCGCCAACAACCCGGCGAACGTCAGTACTAACGGTTTTAAGCGTCAGCGTGCGGTATTTGAAGACTTGTTGTACCAAACCATGCGTCAGCCTCGGTGCTCAGTCTTCTGAACAAACGACACTGCCTTCTGGCTTGCAGATCGGTACCGGTGTTCGTCCCGTTGCAACCGAGCGTCTGCATAGTCAGGGTGGCTTGTCATAGACTAACAACACCAAAGATGTCGCCATTAAAGGGCAGGGCTTTGAAGTGCTGCTGCCGGATGGCACCTCAGCGTATACGCGCGACGGGTCCTTCCAGTTGATCAAAATGGTCAGTTAGTGACGGCGGGTGGTTTTCAGGTGCAGCCTGCGATCACTATCCCTGCCAACACCCCTGAGCATCACCATTGGCCGCGACGGCGTGGTCAGTGTGACGCAGCAGGGCGCGACAGCGCCGGTGCAGGTTGGCCAGTTAAACCTCACCACCTTTATGAATGACACCGGTCTGGAAAGCATCGGTGAGAACCTGTACACCGAAACCCAGTCGTCCGGGGCACCAAACTCCACGACGCCGGGTCTTAATGGCGCAGGTTTGCTGTACCGGGGTATGTGGAAACCTCAAACGTAAACGTTGCCGAAGAACTGGTGAATATGATCCGAGGGTTCAACGCGCTTACGAAATTAACAGTAAAGCAGTATCGACGACCGATCAGATGCTGCAAAACTGACGCAACTCTAAGGCGTTATCCGGTGCGGTAGTTGCTGCCGCACCGGAACCCTGATTTCGAAGATGAATGCAATGCAAAATACGCCGCGCGCCATATCCGATTATGGCTTTACTGGCAGTTACTCTGACCGGATGTGCGGGTTCCTTCAAAACCTTTGGTAGAAGGAGCGACTTCCGCTCAACCGATCCCGGGTCCGGTGCCTTTAGTGAATGGCTCGATTTATCAGACCGCGCAGCCAATAAACTATGGCTATCAACCCCTGTTTGAAGACCGCCGTCCGCGTAATGTGGGCGATATGCTGACGATTACGTTGCAAGAAAACGTGAGCGCCAGTAAGAGTTCGTCGGCCAATGCCAGCCGTGATGGCAAATCCAGTTTTGGTATCGATACGACGCCTCGCTACCTTGAAGGCCTGTTTGGCAACGCACGAGCTGACCTGAGCACCTCCGGTAGCAACACGTTTGAAGGTAAAGGTGGCGCGAATGCCAGCAACACATTTAGCGGCACGTTGACCGTCACGGTCGACCAGGGTGCTGATCAATGGCAATTTACATGTTGTGGGTGAAAAACAGATCGCCATTAACGGGCACTGAATTCATCCGCTTCGGGTGTCGTGAACCCACGCACCATCAGCGGCAGCAACACGGTTCAGTCCACTCAGGTGGCTGATGCGCGCATCGAATATGTCGGCAATGGCTACATTAACGAAGCGCAGACGATGGGCTGGCTGCAGCGTTTCTTCCTCAACTTATCGCCGATGTAACCGGGGTGAATTATGTTTAGATATCTGGCTGGAATCGCGTTGGTGCTGGTGGCGACTGTCGCCCAGTGCCGATCGCATCCGGGACCTCACCAGCGTACAGGGCGTACGAGAAAACTCCTTAATTGGCTACGGTCTTGTTGTGGGGCTTGATGGCACGGGCGACCAGACCACCCAGACGCCATTTACCACGCAGACATTAAATAACATGTTGTCGCAGATGGGGATCACCGTTCCCACCGGCACCAACATGCAGTTGAAAAACGTGGCGGCGGTCATGGTTACCGCACAATTCCCGGCCTTTGCCCGCCGAGGGACAGACTATCGATGTGGTGGTCTCTTCCATGGGTAACGCAAAAGCCTGCGCGGCGGTACTGCTGATGACCCCCGTTGAAAGGGGTGGACAGCCGGAGGTATATGCGCTGGCGCAGGGCAACATTCTTGTGGGTGGTGCAGGCGCCTCTGCGGGTGGTAGTAGTGCAGGTTAACCAGTTGAACGGCGGACGTATCACGGGCGGCGCGGTGATTGAACGCGAACTGCCGACGCAATTTGGTGCAGGTAACACCATCAACCTGCAACTGAACCGGAAGACTTCACCATGGCGCAGCAGATTGCCGATACCATTAACCGCAGCCGCGGTTATGGTAGCACAACTACATGGATGCCCGCACCGTGCAGATCCGCACGTCCAGCGGCAGCACTTCGCAGGTTCGTATGCTGGCTGATATCCAGAATATGGAAGTGGGCACCACAGCAGGACGCGAAAGTGATCATCAACTCCCGTACCGGCTCCGTGGTGATGAACCGCGAAGTGGCGCTGGATAACTGTGCGGTTGCGCAGGGCAACCTCTCCGTGACGGTGAATCAGCAAGCGTTAGCCAGCCGAATACGCCGTTTGGCGGTGGTCAAACTGTTGTCACGCCGCAAACGCAGATCGATTTGCGTCAGAGCGGTGGGTCGCTGCAAAGCGTGCGCTCCAGCGCCAACCTGAACAGTGGTGCGTGCGCTGAACGCGTTAGGCGCGTCGCCAATGGAACTGATGTCGATCCTGCAGTCCATGCAAAGCGCAGGTTGCCTGCGAGCGAAACTGGAGATCATCTAATGTTGACTGACAGCCGGTTGATGAGTAGCGCGGCACCGGGACGCGCAATCGCTGAATGAACTGAAATCGAAAGCCGGACAGGATCCGCAGGCCAACCTGCGACCTGTAGCGCCGGGGTGGAAGGGATGTTTGTGCAAATGATGCTGAAAAGCATGCGTGAAGCCCTGCCCAAAGACGGTATTTTCAGTAGCGATTCAACACGGCTGTACACCAGCATGTATGACCAACAAATTGCCCAGCAGATGACCGCCGGCAAAGGTCTGGGGCTGGCGGATATGATGGTGAAACAGATGACTGGCGATCAGTCGCCGGTAGATCCAGCCGATCAGATGCAACAGGTACCGATGAAATTCCCACTGGAAACAGTGACCAGTTATCAGAACCGAGGGCGCTGACGCAATTAGTTCGCAAAGCCATGCCGAAAGCGCCTGATGACAGTGATGAACCGTTGACAGGCGACAGCAAAGACTTTCTTGCCCAGCTTTCGCTTCCGGCGCGTCTGGCCAGCCAGCAGAGCGGCGTTCCGCACCACTTGATCCTCGCGCAGGCCGCTCTCGAATCCGGCTGGGGTCAGCGGCAGATCCCGCGTGAGAACGGTGAGCCAAGCTTTAATATTTTCGGTGTGAAAGCGACACCGAACTGGAAAGGAGCCAACCACCGAGATCACCACCACGGAATATGAAAATGGCGAGGCAGTGAAAGTCAAAGCGAAATTCCGTGTGTACAGCTCGTATCTTGGAAGCGTTGTCTGACTATGTAGGCATGTTGACGCGCAATAAACGCTATGCGGCGGTTACGAATGCAGCGACGGCGGAACAGGGCGCACAAGCGTTGCAAAACGCGGGTTATGCGACCGATCCCAACTACGCCCGTAAGCTGACGAGTATGATCCAACAGCTTAAATCTATGGGTGAAAAAGTCAGCAAAGCCTATAACAGCGACATCGAAAATCTGTTCTGAAATATCTCAAGTTTCGCTCTGGGTTGCCGATAATCGTCAACAGGACTCATGTCTGAAAGTGTATAAGGAACCTCCATGTCCAGTTTGATTAATAGCGCCATGAGTGGGCTCGCTGCAGCCCGAGGCAGCGCTTAATACCTCTAGCAACAACATCGCCAGCTATAACGTGGCTGGATATACCCGTCAGACGACGGTGCTTTCATCGGCGAACAGTACACTGGGTGCTGGCGGATGGGTTGGCAATGGTGTGTATGTCTCTGGTGTTCAGCGTGAGTATGATGCCTTTATTACCAACCAACTGCGTGCTGCGCAAAACCAGAGCAGCGGACTGACGACGCGCTATGAGCAGATGTCAAAATTGATGATGTGCTCTCCGGCACCACCAATACGCTTTCGACCAGTCTGCAAGGCTTTTTCTCCAGTCTGCAAACGCTGGTGAGCAATGCCGAGGATCCGGCAGCGCGCCGAGGGCTTTGCTGGGCAAAGGCGATGCGCTGGTTAACCAGTTTAAGGTCGCTGACCAGTATCTGCGCGACCGGGGATAAACAGGTTAACCTGTCTATCAGCTCAAGCGTTGACCAGATCAACAACTACACCAAACAGATCGCTTCGCTTAACGATCAGATTTCCCGTCTGACCGGTGTTGGCGCGGGTGCATCGCCGAATGATTTGCTCGATCAGCGTGATCAGTTGGTCAGCGAGCTGAATAAAGTTGTCGGCGTAGAAGTTAGCGTGCAGGACGGTAACACCTATAACCTGACGATGGCTAACGGATACACTCTGGTGCAGGGCAGTAACTCTCGCCAACTGGCGGCAGTGGCTTCCAGCGCCGATGCATCCCGTACCACGGTTGCCTATGTCGACAACACCGCCGGGAATGTTGAGATTCCGGAAAAACTGATTACTACCGGTTCGCTGGGCGGTCTGTTGGCCTTCCGCTCACAGGATCTGGATCAGACTCGTAACACGCTGGGGCAACTGGCATTGTCATTTGCTGATGCGTTTAACCAACAGCACACTCAGGGTTACGACTCCGACGGAGTACAGGGCACCAACTTCTTTACCATTGGTGCGCCGTCTGCCTTAAGCAATACCAAAAACACCGGCACCGCCGCATTGACGCCAACCGTCAGCGACAGCACGGCCGTTCAGGCGACGGACTACAAAGTGGTTTACGATGGCAGCAACTGGAATGTGACGCGTCTGTCCAACAATACCTCGTTCACTGTCACGCCGGATTCCACCGATGGTTCGTTGAACTTTGACGGTCTTAAAGTCAGCGTGAGTGGCACTGCCGCGGCGAACGACAGCTTTACTGTTAAGCCGGTGAGCAACGCGATTGTGAATATGAGCGTGGCCATTACCGACGAGTCGAAAATTGCGATGGCGTCTGTTTCCGGTGACGGTGCGAGCGATAACCGCAATGGCCGGGGCGTTACTGGATCTGCAAAGCGCCAAGAAAGTCGGCGGTAATAAAACCTTTAACGATGCTTATGCCACGCTGGTGAGCGATGTAGGTAACAAAACCTCGACGCTGAAAACCAGCAGTACGACGCAGACTAACGTGGTAACGCAACTGAGCAACCAGCAACAGTCGATCTCCGGGGTTAACCTCGATGAAGAGTACGGCAACCTGCAACGTTATCAGCAATATTATCTGGCAAACGCGCAGGTTCTTCAGACCGCAAGCACGCTCTTTAATGCGCTGCTGGAAATACGCTAAGTAAGGGGTGAGCAATGCGTATCAGTACTCAAATGATGTACGAACAAAATATGCGCGGAGTAACCAACGCGCAGAGTAAATGGCTGGCGTACGGTGAGCAAATGTCCACCGGTCAGCGCGTTAACCGCCCGTCTGATGATCCGATTGCCGCCTCGCAGGCTGTGGTGATCTCTCAGGCGCAGGCGCAGAACACGCAGTATGCCACCGCACGTACGTTCGCCACGCAGAAAGTGTCGCTGGAAGAGAGCGTGCTGCAACAGGTGACCACGGCAATCCAGGGCGCGCAAAGCACTATCGTGAAAGCGGGCAGCGGCTCGCTTAGCGACGATGACCGCGCTTCTCTGGCGACAGAATTGCAGGGCTATCGCGATCAGTTGCTGAACCTCGCTAACAGCACTGACGGTAACGGTCGCTATATTTTCGCGGGCTACAAGACGGAGTCTGCTCCGTATGATTCGGCAACGGCGACCTACAGCGGGGGTACGCAAGCAATCAGCCAGCAAGTGGATGCGTCTCGCACCATGGTGATTGCACATACCGGCGATCAGGTCTTTAACCATATCAGCAGCAACGCCACGCCAGAGCCGACCGATCCGTCAACGGGTTTGCCGGGTACGTCCGAAACGGACTTGTTCAAAATGCTGGATACGGCGGTTGCCGCGCTGAAAACCCCGGTCGCGGGTGATGAAACGGCGAAAGCGGCAGCACAAGCAGTCGTGGATAAAACCAGTCGCGGTCTCGGTAACTCCCTGAACAACGTCTCTACCGTACGCGCTGAGCTGGGTACGCAGTTGAACGAACTGGAAAGTCTTGATTCGCTGGGCGACGACCGTGCGCTGGGTCTGAAGCAACAGTCGAGTGATTTGATCGATGTAGACTGGAACGAAGTAATTTCGTCTTACACCATGCAACAGGCTGCATTGCAGGCGTCTTACAAGGCGTTTAGTGATATGCGGGGGATGTCGCTGTTCCAGCTCAATAAGTAACGTTTTCATTTTGGACATGTCTGGAAACTGGGGCATGTTCGCTATGCCCGCTCCATCACCCCGGAGCGGGCTTTTTTCGTTTATGCTTTTGTTCAGCTTGCTGCATCTGGCGGGCATCGATGAGGCGGATAGCCAGTGCGATGAGCCCGGACAGAGTTGCCAACACGACCACACCCTGCCATGAGGCGACGGAGTAGAGTTTGCTGCCCAGTGCAGAGCCTGCCGCCATGCCAATAAACACGCCAGTAAACAGCAGCGCATTCAGCCGACCACGCGCTTGCGGCTCGAGACCGTAAACCAGGGTTCTGGTGGGCAGCCGGGGCTGGATTGCAGACCCAGATCAAAACCGACGGCAGACAACGCAATCAGGATCAGTTGGCCGTGCGGGGGCAGAACGGGCAGCAGGAACATCAGGGCAAAAGAAACCGTCACCAGACCCGCACCCAATTGTGTCACTTTCTCTGCGCCCACTTTGTCTGCAAGTCCGCCAGCCAGCGGTGCGGCCAGTGCGCCAGCCGCACCTGCGATACCGAAAGTACCGGCGACAGCGCTACCTAGTTGATATTTTCCAGCAGCATCAGCGCAAGGGTTGACCAGAACGCGCTAAAAGCGACAGAAAGAAATCCCTGCGCCATGGCTGCACGACGCAGTGATGGATAGCGTTGCCACAGGTGCGCCATGGATTTCATCAGCGCCGGGTAACTCAGCGTTGAGTGCGTGGCGAAACGCGGCAGCACGGACCACATCAGGATACCAATCAGCGCAATGCTAACGGCTGCCATCTGGTACATCACGCGCCAGCCAAATGCCGCGCCAACAAAACCACTGACGGTTCTGGAAAGCAGGATACCGAGCAGCAGACCCGTCATTACCGTACCAACCATTTTCCCCTGTTTCCCCGCAGGTGCGAGGATCGCGGCAGCAGGAACGATATCTTGCGCCATGGTGGCTGCCATGCCTAACAGCAGGCTGACAATCAGCAGAGAGGGAAGGTGGCTGGTCAGACTGCATGCCAGCAATAACAGCGCCAGTGCCGCGCTTTTGAACAGGATCAGACGGCGGCGATCATGGCGGTCGCCCAGCGGCAGCAGAAACAGGATCCCCAGCGCGTAACCTGCAGGTCAGCGTGGGGACCAGCCCCATCCCGTTGATTGTAAGATGCAGGTCGCTGCCCATCAGCGGTAACAGCGGCTGCGAATAGTAGATTGCCGCAACGCTGAATCCTGCGCCGAGCGCGAGGGCGAAAATGACCCAGCCAACAGCATCTGTCGAAAGAGAATGACGGTTCATATGATGGTTCCCCAGAAACGGTGTGTTTTAACCTGTGCGTAGCTAAGCTACGGTGTGGGCACATTTTGCTTATCCCGGTATAGCGCGGTAGTCAGCGGAGTGGTAAAACGGTTATACGCGTAACGTATAAAAGTGATTGTTATGAAACGGCAAGAGCGTATAGATAGAGTGGATCTGATGCGGACGTTTATCCGTATCGTTGAGGCGGGATCGCTGTCGGCAGCGGCGCGTCAGCTGGACACCACACAAGCGACAGTGAGCCGACGTTTGCAGTCGCTGGAAAGCCTGCTTGGCGTAAAACTGCTGCTGCGTACCACCCATGCGATGAAGCTCACGGATGATGGAGAACGCTGCTATCAGCATGCGAAACGCGTGACGGACGCATGGGTCGCACTGGAGGATGAGCTGGAGTCAGTCGGACGATGAACCGGTGGGAATATTACGGGTACGTGCGCCGCATGCGTTTGGTCAGGAACAATTGCTGGGGCCGTTAACGCAATTCACCGGAACGCCATCCACAGCTATCGGTAGAGTGGATGCTTAACGATAAAACGGTGGATTTCCTCAGTGCAAATATCGATTGTGCCATTCGCGTCGGGGCTGAAGTTGACCCGGCGACCGTGTCGGTGTTGCTGGCAGAAGTGCCTCGCAGTCTGGTGGCGGCGCCCGCAGTGCTTGCGCGTTTTCCCGCAATAGAAACGCCACAACAGCTCTCCCTATTACCGTGGATAGCGCTGAATACTTTTACCAGCACGAAATCCATCTTACACATCAGCTCAACGGCGAGACGGAGCAGGTGGCGATTTCCCCGGCTTTATACAGACAGTCTGTATGCGGCGCGTAACACCGCCATTGCAGGGCTGGGAGTGGCGGTGATCTCCAGTTGGGCGGTGGAAGAAGAAATTCGTGCCGGTAAGCTGGTGGCGCTGTTGCCGGAGTGGCAGGCAGCACCATTGCCGGTGCATCTGGTTTATCCGTGGGCACGTTATTATCCCGCACGGTTACGCAAGTTTCTGCAACTGATGCGGGAAGTGATGCCGGGGGCTGGGCGGTATGCGTCAGCCAGCGCATCGGGCATAAAAAAGCCGACCCGGAGGTCGGCTTTTACTGTCAGTCAGGTTAGTCGACTGACGGCGGTTTTGTTGCCGGCGCGGTAGCAGAGTGCGTGGCGCTGTGACCGCCTGCCGATCCTTTACCTGCAAATCCGAAGTCCGGACGTACCCAATCGCTATGACGCGGTGCTTCCGGCACATAGGCTGGCGCAGGCGCTTTGGTCATTGGTGCAGTGGCGACCTTACGCGCCACCGGCGCAGCAACTGGTGCTGTGGCAGCAGTAACGACCGGCGCTTCAATAACCGGCGTCGCGGTTTCTTCCGTTACTTCTTCTGCGGCGGTTTCAGCCACAGGCTCGGCAACCACTGCAGGTTGTGCAGGCTGCACCTCCTCAACCACTGCTTCCAGCCACGGTACGATCTTCCTCAGCAAGCAGTTGCGGCTGATCCTCTACCGGGGTTTCCAATCACTTCCGGATGCGTGGTTTCAACGACAACAGGCTCAGGCGCTTCAACCGGCGTTTGCGGTTCAGCCATCACTGGTTCAACGGTTTCAGCTTCGGCCGTTTCAACCGGTGCAGGCGCTTCTACCACTTCAGTCGGCTGGCTGGAGACCAGTTGCGCTTCGGCGATGGCCGGGCGAGATCCTGCTCTCAGCGGCGCTATTCAGCTCCACTTCGCTATCCTGAACCTGCTGCTCGTCCTGCGGGCGCGCAACCGGGTAGCTGATCCACACTTTACCTGGAAGCCATTTCCGGCGATGCGCAGGCAACGGTTAAAGGCATAGCGGACTGCAGCGGGTAGCGCTCATCGCGGTAGCGGCGGCGACGTTGACCGCTGACGCGCAGATGGCGCGGGGAACGACGTGAGCGGCGCGGCATCGCGTTTTCTCGTGCGTCTCCGTTCTCATCCTGTTCCTGTGCGATGGCACTGTCTGCAACGGCAGGCAGATCGACTTTCGCCAGTTCAGTGCGTTGTGCCGGTGCATCCTGGACCGTTGCCTTTTCAACAACGGCTTCTGCATTCTGCTCGCCAATACGCACTTTCTGGTTCAGTTGACGCTGCTTACGGCGCGGCATCGTCTGTACACGCTCTTCCTGTTCCGTTTCCGGTGCAGTTTGTTCGTCGTGGTTCAGCTCTTTCACATCCTGCTGCGCCTGACGTTTGTCATCATTACGGCGGCGATTGCGTTCGCGGCGCGGTTGCTGCTCGTCGCGCGGTTTTGCTTTATCAGCGTCTTCTGCGGCAACTGGCTGGCGAACTTCGCGGGCTTCGGCATTCTGCGGTGATTTTTCACGGCGATTGCGGCGATTTTCTTCGCGACCTTCGCGGTTGTCACGGCCTTCACGCGCTTCATTGCCTTCACCGCGGGAATCACGGCGCTCATTACGATCGCGACGGTTGCCCTGACGGGATTTACGACGATCCTGCTGGCGTTCTTGTTTCTCGCCCTCGTTTTTTCTTCTCTTCTTCTTTCCACTTCCAACCGATGCTGGCGCGGCTTCGCCGGCAAACAGGCCTTTCAGTGCGGAGGAAGAAACGGCCCAGCAGACCCGGTGTAGCCGGTGCGGCAACGGAGGCTGGCTGTGCGGTGGCAACAGGCGTAGCCGCAGGCGCTTGCGGTACTGGCGGCACATCCGGCATGACAAAGGTGGCCAGCGCCGGTTGTTCCGGACGCTTACGTTCGGGCACTTCTTCCTCAGACGGCAACGCCATCGCTTCCTCATGCAGTTTCGGCAGCAGGTAGCTCCAGGGTCGGGGTCTCTTCACCTTTACGCACGCGCAGTACGGAGTAGTGCGGGGTTTCCATCTGATCGTTCGGAACGATCACGCAGCGTACGCCACCCTGACGGGCTTCGATCGCGCTGACGGCGGCGCGTTTTTCGTTCAACAGGTAAGAGGCAACCTGCACCGGAACGATAGCATGCACTTCCTGCGTGTTTTCTTTCAGCGCTTCTTCTTCAATCAAACGCAGAATAGACAGCGACAAGGATTCGTTGTCACGAATGGTGCCGGTACCGCTGCAGCGCGGGCAAACATGATGGCTGGACTCGCCAAGCGACGGACTCAGACGCTGGCGGGACATCTCCAGCAGACCGAAGCGGGAAATATGGCTGATTTGGATACGCGCACGGTCCTGACGCACCGCTTCACGCAGACGGTTTTCCACCGCGCGCTGGTGACGAACTGGCGTCATGTCGATGAAGTCGATAACAATCAGACCGCCAAGGTCGCGCAAGCGCAACTGACGGGCAATTTCATCCGCCGCTTCCGAGGGTTGGTGTTAAACGCCGTCTCTTCGATATCGCCGCCGCGGGTTGCGCGAGCGGAGTTGATGTCGATGGCGGTCAGTGCTTCGGTCGTATCAATAACAATAGAGCCGCCGGAAGGCAGGCGCACTTCACGCTGGAAAGCAGACTCGATCTGCGACTCAATCTGATAGTGGCTGAACAGCGGGATTTCACCGGTGTACAGTTTGATTTTGCTACTGAAATCCGGACGACCCAGCGCGGAGATATGCTGGCGAGCCAGCTCAAGCACTTTCGGGTTATCGATCAGGATTTCGCCGATGTCCTGGCGCAGGTAATCGCGGAAAGCGCGCACAATTACGTTGCTTTCCTGATGGATCAGGAACGGCGCCGGGCGGCTTTCTGCGGCTTTCTGGATGGCTTCCCAGTGTTTCAGACGGAAGCTCAGATCCCACTGCAGCGCGTCGGCGGATTTGCCCACGCCAGCGGTACGGACAATCAGACCCATGCCATCCGGCAGTTCCAGACTGGACAGCGCTTCTTTCAACTCGGTACGGTCGTCGCCTTCAATGCGACGGAGATACCACCGCACGCGGGTTATTTGGCATCAATACCGGGTAGCTGCCAGCAAGGCTGATAAAGGTGGTAAGCGCCGCGCCTTTGTTGCCGCGCTCTTCTTTATCGATCTGAACAATGACTTCCTGACCTTCACGCAGCACATCTTTGATGTTCGGACGGCCATGGGCGTTGTAGCTGGCAGGGAAGTATTCGCGGGCGATTTCTTTTAGAGGGAGAAAACCGTGGCGCTCAGCTCCGTAATCAACAAATGCAGCTTCAAGGCTCGGTTCAATGCGGGTGATTTTGCCTTTGTAGATGTTCGCTTTTTCTGTTCGTGGCCCGGGCTTTCGATATCCAGGTCGTACAGGCGCTGCCCATCAACAAGGGCGACACGCAACTCTTCCTGCTGAGTTGCGTTGATTAACATTCTTTCATCGTAACTTACTCATTATTCTTACATTGACGACTAAGCTGCGGGCATGATGACGCCTTTCCGGGGGAGAACCGATGGCCTCGTGACTATTCACGTCGCCAACCTCACGGTTGTCGTTCGCTTAAGAGGCGCAGTGTGTCGGCTGCCTGTATTTCCTGTGGAAAAACAGCGCAATTATCAGGGGAACAGCACCGGGAAAAACTCTCCAGAGAAGATTCCATCTACCGGTAAGGACTGCAACCCGCAGCCCGCTAACTGCCTGAAAGCTCAATACGTCTTACGCCATTGCTGCGTGTATGATCGGACAGGCAAAACTGGTCATTCCGCTCATTTACTTGTTTTAGCAAAATTCAACACGGAAAACGGCAACATTATTCCTTGCGAACCCTGTTATAGCAAGCTGACTTTTACCATTTATCACCCGGTTACTCACAGTTTTTTCACCTTTGACTATGGATCGGTTTAATAACCGCCGAATCAACTGTAAAACGGAGCAAGCCAGGCTCAAAGGTAAATATAAGCATATAAAAATGAGTGGCGCTAATCATCCAGGGCTATTTAGAATCGCCACCCATGAAAACTGAGACACCATCCGTAAAATTTGTTGCCATTTCCGCTGACGAAGCGGGGCAACGTATCGATAATTTTTGCGCACCCAACTAAAAGGTGTGCCAAAAGCATGATCTATCGCATTTTGCGTAAAGGCGAAGTGCGGGTGAACAAAAAACGCATTAAACCGGAGTACAAACTGGAAGCCGGTGATGAAGTGCGCATTCCGCCAGTACGCGTGGCGGAGAAAGAAGAAGAGGCCGTTTCGCCGCATCTGCAGAAAGTCGCCCAGTTAAGCGAAGTCATTCTCTACGAAGACGATCATATCCTCGGTGCTGAACAAACCTTCCGGCACGGCAGTGCATGGCGGCAGCGGTTTGAGTTTTGGCGTGATCGAAGGGCTACGGGCGTTGCGTCCTGAGGCGCGGTTCCTTGAACTGGTGCATCGTCTCGATCGCGACACCTCGGGTGTGCTGCTGGTGGCAAAAACGCTCAGCGCTGCGTTCCCTTCATGAACAGCTGCGCGGCAAGGATATGCAAAAGATTACGGCGCTGGTGCGCGGGCAATGGCAGTCCCATGTCAAAGTGGTGCAGGCGCCGTTACTGAAAAATATCCTGCAAAGCGGTGAGCGCATTGTGCGTGTGAACAGTGAAGGCAAGCCTTCGGAAACCCGCTTTAAAGTGGAAGAGCGCTATGCGTTCGCCACGCTGGTGCGCTGCAGTCCGGTGACGGGCAGGACGCACCAGATCCGTGTCGTGCATACGCAACATGCAGGGCATCCTATTGCTTTTGACGATCGTTATGGCGACCGTGAATTTGACAAGCAACTGGCGTCAACGGGTTTGTCACGCCTGTTTCTGCATGCAGCCGCGCTTAAGTTTACCCACCCGCACACGGGCGAAACGCTGCGCATTGAAGCACCGCTGGATAATGCACTCAAGCACTGCCTGCAAGTCCTGCGTAATGCCAGAATGATATTTCCCCTCTCGTCCGGAGAGGGGAACACTACTGGTTAGGGTTTCAGCCATTTATCCAGCCACGGAAAAACCTCATCCTGCTGTTCGGTAGAAAACGTGCCCCAGTTCTGGCCGGGGTTTTTGTGACCAGTTTGTCTGCGGCGTTTTGCGATGACCAGACCTTCTCCACTTTGCGAACGCTTCCTGCACGGCTTCAGCCGGGAACAGTTTGTCTTTGCCGCCGCTATAAATCAGCATGGGTTTCGGCGCGGCGATGCTGGCGATATCGGGAATGTCCATATGCGACGGCATGCCGGGATGCAACATGTAAAAAGGCAGATTGCCCGCGCAGAACATTATTCCGTGGCTGCATCAGGCCATTGTAGGTGCCAAACCATGAAATCACGGCCGTCGCGGCGACCTTATCGCTCAGCGCCGCCAGTTGCCATGCGCGGAAGCCGCCCATAGAAAATCCCACCACGCCGATATGCTGGTTGTCCACCTGCGGATGAGAGGCGATAAAATCCACCGTGCGCATATCTTCATAAGCCACTTCTCCAGCCAGTGAGCGGCCAAGGTTAAAATAATTGCTTGCCAGCGCCTGTTGCTGCTCGTAGACCATTGGACCGCGATCGCCCCCAGCCGGGGCTGTCAATAGCAATCACTGCATAACCGCGCTTCGCCAGTTCATCGCCAATAAATTTACCGCTGAAGAATTTGTCGGCCCAGGGCCTGCGCGCTGGCCAGTTTTTCTGCATCACCCCGAGGGGCGGATCACCTTCTCTTTGCCAATATCAAATTTTGACCCGTGATCGTGGAAGCAATACGATGGCAGGGGTGCGTTTTGGGCATGAGTAGCAGTGCGGCGATGCGATTGTCATCAGTGATTGTTATCGCCAGCTTTTCGGCGGTATAGCTGCCACGATCCTCTCTGGTAATCGTGTGGGGGGCAAAAGGTTTTGTGGCATTTGGGGTGAGTAGCGCGTTGCGAAATAACTGGCGGCTGTGGGCACGCCATTGCGGGAAATTGTTATATTTCCCGGATAACCCGAGGAATCGGGGTAACGCATCTGCGTTTTCAGCGTCTGCCAGCCAGCAGGCAGATTACCCTCGACAACGCCTTGTGTTTGCCACTCTTCCTGTGCACTGGCGCTAACTGACGCCAGCAGAGTTAGCGCCAGCTGCGGGAAATATTCATCACCTCTCCTTTTAATTCAAAACATTGTTTCCAATATTGGCGATGAATGTAACGGCTGATTAAAAAAGAATCTGTGATCGGTAAAGCATTAACTTAACAGTGGGTTACAGTGCTCACGTCGCAGCATCTGGCATAAGGCAATTAACGGCAGCCCCACCCGGGGGTATTTGGGTCCCGACCGTCGAGGCGCTCAAACAGCGCGATCCCCAGTCCTTCGCTTTTAAAGCTGCCAGCACAGTTTAGCGGGCGCTCTTTGCGCACATAATCGTCGATCTCCTGCTCACTCCAAGTGGCGAAAGTGGACATCGAAAGGTTCACATTCAGTTTGTAAATGGCCGGTTGCAGAATTATACAGCGCAAGACCCGTATAAAAGTGACGATATTTCCACTGGCTTTCATTAATTGCTGGCGCGCATTTTCTTCCGTGTGAGGTTTACCGGTAATTTCACCGTCAAGCACAGACCTGATCCGAACCAATAATCAGATGCCGGGGCCGGGCGTGCCAATGATTGCGCTTTTTCCTGCGCCGGGGCGCAGGACCGGTGGCGCGGAGACTCGCCAGCACGGGGTGTTTCGTCGGTTTGCGGCGCGGCGCATTCAAACGATAACCCCAGTTTTTCCAGCAGGGCGCGACGATACGGAGAAGTTGACGCAAGGATGAGAGCAGACATATTTTTTCACCAAATATGGCTTAACAATGACAGGCATTTTAAACTGTAGGCCGCAATGTGTGTGCGAATTATTGGCAAAAGGCAACCTCAGGCTGCCTTTTTCTTTGACTCTATGACGTTACAAAGTTAATATGCGCGCCCTATGCAAAGGTAAAATTACCCCCTGACTCTTGATCCGGTCCGTACGGCTCAAAACGCCTTGATTACGAGGGTATCTATACCCCCCGAGCAGGTTGAGCGTGTTGCCGGGTCTGTAGTCAGCGTGGACAGTGATGTGGAGTGCTCCATGTCGTTCGCTATCGATAATCAGCGTCTCGCCGTGTTAACCGGAGAGGCGAAGGTAACGGTATCGCTCGAATGCCAGCGCTGCGGGAAACCGTTCACCCATCATGTTCACACAACGTATTGTTTCAGTCCTGTGCGTTCAGATGAGCAGGCTGAAGCACTGCCGGAAGCGTATGAGCCGATTGAGGTTAACGAATTCGGCGAAATCGATCTGCTGGCCCTGGTTGAGGATGAAATCATTCTCTCCTTGCCTGTAGTTCCGGTGCATGATTCTGAACACTGTGAAGTGTCCGAGGCGGACATGGTCTTTGGTGAACTGCCTGATGAAGCGCAAAAACCAAATCCATTTGCCGTATTAGCCAGCTTAAAGCGTAAGTAATTAAGGAGTAAGGTCCATGGCCGTACAACAGAATAAACCAACCCGTTCCAAACGTGGCATGCGTCGTTCCCATGACGCGCTGACCGCAGTCACCAGCCTGTCTGTAGACAAAACTTCTGGTGAAACCCACCTGCGTCACCATGTTACCGCCGACGGTTTCTACCGCGGTCGCAAGGTTATCACTAAGTAATCACGCGCAAGCGTGATGAAGCTTATGAGGATTTCCCGCGTAAGCGGGGATAAACCGAACCAGGGCTGCGACGATACCTTGACACGTCTAACCGGCGTTAGATGTCATGGGAGGGGATTTTGGTCCTTCCGTGACAGTGCCTGCAGCTTTGCAGGCACTGAACTCTAATTCTCAACTCAATCTTCTTTTAGTCGGCGATCCCGACGCTATCACGCCATTACTTGCCAAAGCTGATTTCGAGCAGCGATCGCGTTTGCTTATCGTTCCTGCACAGTCAGTTATTGCCAGTGATGCGCGCGCCGCGCAGGCTATTCGTAACAGTCGCGGTAGTTCAATGCGCATTGCGCTTGAGCTGGTGAAAGCAGGGCGCGCCCAGGGCCTGTGTGAGCGCAGGTAATACTGGCGCGTTGATGGGGCTGGCGAAAATGCTGCTCAAACCGATTGAAGGTATTGAGCGTCCGGCGTTGGTGACGGTATTGCCCCATCAGCAAAAGGGCAAAACAGTGGTGCTGGATCTCGGCGCTAATGTGGATTGTGACAGTACAATGTTGTCGCAATTTGCGGTAATGGGCGCAGTTATGGCGGAAGAGATCCTTGGGATTACAAATCCGCGCGTTGCGTTACTGAACATTGGTGAAGAAGAAACCAAAGGCCATGACAGTATCCGCGATGCTGCTGCATTATTACGCTCGGTTCCGGCAATGAACTACATTGGCTATCTGGAAGCGAATGAATTACTCACCGGCAAGACGGATGTGCTGGTTTGTGACGGTTTCACGGGAAATGTCACATTAAAAACCATGGAGGGTGTTGTCAGAATGTTCCTCTCGTTGCTGGGAAATCTCAGGGCGAGGGCAAAAAGGTCGTGGTGGCTGATTTTATTAAAGCGTTGGTTACAAAAAAGCCTGACAAGGCGATTCAGTCACCTCAACCCCGACCAGTATAATGGCGCCTGTCTGTTAGGATTGCGCGGCACGGTGATTAAGAGTCATGGTGCGGCCAATCAGCGAGCGTTTACCGTCGCGATTGAACAGGCAGTGCAGGCGGTGCAGCGGCAGGTTCCACAACGGATCGCCGCTCGTCACGGAATCTGTGTACGCCCATCCTGCTTCGTCCGCATCGAGCGGCGAAAACCAGAGTGTGTGTATATTACCCGAGAGTGACTGAGCGTACATGTATACGAAGATTATTGGTACCGGCAGCTTTCTGCCCGAGCAGGTTCGAACAAACGCCGATTTAGAAACAATGGTGGAAACGTCTGACGAATGGATTGTCAGCCGTACAGGGATCCGTGAGCGTCGCATCGCCGCTGCAAACGAAACTGTTTCGACCATGGGCTTTGAGGCCGCTAAACGCGCGCTGGAAATGGCCGGCATCGATAAAGACCAGATCGGTTTGATTATTGTTGCGACGACATCCGCAACGCATGCATTCCGAGCGCGGCTTGCCAGATTCAGAATATGCTGGAGATCAAAGGTTGTCCGGCGTTTGATGTCGCTGCAGCCTGCGCTGGTTTTACCTATGCGCTGAGCATTGCCGATCAATATGTTAAAACCGGTGCGGTGAAACATGCGCTGGTTATCGGTTCTGATGTGCTGGCGCGTACGTTGGATCCGGAAGATCGCGGCACGATTATTCTGTTTGGCGATGGCGCTGGCGCGGTCGTACTGGGTGCCTCTGAAGAGCCGGGTATCATCTCTACGCATCTGCACGCGGACGGTAGCTATGGTGAACTGCTAACGTTACCGAATCTGGATCGCGTGACGCCGGAAAATTCCATTTACCTGACAATGGCGGGTAATGAAGTCTTTAAAGTTGCGGTCACTGAACTGGCGCGTATTGTTGATGAAACATTAGCGGCCAATAATCTGGAGCGCAGCGAGCTTGACTGGCTGGTGCCG
Organism: Enterobacter sp. EA-1; assembly: GCA_002886105.1. GTDB lineage: Bacteria > Pseudomonadota > Gammaproteobacteria > Enterobacterales > Enterobacteriaceae. The sequence goes on along the minus strand of CP025776.1, from coordinate 3,133,572 downwards.
CATCAGGCTAACCTGCGAATTATCAGCGCGACAGCGAAAAAACTGGGTATGTCGATGGACAATGTTGTTGTGACGTTGGATCGTCACGGCAATACTTCTGCGGCTTCCGTTCCCAGCGCGCTTGATGAAGCGGTACGCGACGGGCGCATTAAACCGGGTCAGTTGATCCTGCTCGAAGCGTTCGGTGGTGGGTTCACGGGGCTCCGCGCTGGTTCGTTTCTGAGTATAAGGATAAAAACATGACGCAATTTGCATTTGTGTTCCCTGGGCAGGGTTCCCAAACGGTTGGTATGCTGGCTGATGCTGCAACTTACCCGGTGATTGAACAAACGTTTGCTGAAGCTTCTGCTGCGCTGGGCTATGATCTCTGGGCGCTGGTACAGCACGGCCCAGCGGAAGAGCCTGAATAAAACCGGCAGACGCAACCCGCGCTGTTGACGGCTTCCGTCGCGCTGTGGCGCGTATGGCAGCAGCAGGGGGTAAAACACCTGCGTTGATGGCGGGACACAGCCTCGGTGAATATTCTGCGCTGGTGTGCGCAGGCGTGCTGGCTTTCAGCTGACGCGGTTCGCACCGGGTTGAACTGCGTGGTAAGTTTATGCAGGAAGCCGTTCCGGAAGGAACGGGCGCAATGTCGGCAATCATCGGTCTTGACGATGCGTCGATTGCCAAAGCCTGTGAAGAATCCGCCGAAGGTCAGGTGGTGTCGCCGGTGAACTATAACTCACCGGGGCAGGTCGTCATTGCAGGGAATAAAGAAGCGGTTGAACGCGCTGGCGCAGCCTGTAAAGCTGCTGGCGCGAAACGAGCTCTGCCTTTGCCGGTCAGCGTACCGTCTCACTGCGCGTTGATGAAACCCGCAGCAGAAAAACTGGCCGCTGAACTGAACAGCATTACATTTAACGCCCCGCAAATCGCAGTAGTGAATAATGTGGATGTGAAGTGCGAGACAACGCCGGAAGCGATTCGTGACGCGCTGGTGCGTCAGCTTTATAGCCCGGTGCAGTGGACGAAGGGCGTTGAGTTTATGGCGGCGCAGGGCATTGAGCACCTGTATGAAGTTGGCCCGGGTAAAGTCCTCACTGGTCTGACAAAACGTATTGTTGACACCCTGACTGCCTCGGCCCTCAATGAGCCGAACGCGATGTCAGAGGCACTTGCGCAATAAAAGAGGAAAACCATGAGTTTTGAAGGAAAAGTCGCGCTGGTTACCGGTGCAAGTCGCGGTATTGGCCGTGCAATTGCTGAGACGCTTGTTGCGCGTGGCGCAAAAGTCATCGGTACTGCGACCAGCGAAAATGGTGCTAAGGCGATCAGCGATTATTTAGGTGCGAACGGCAAAGGTCTGTTGTTGAATGTGACCGATGCAGCATCTATCGAATCCGTTCTGGAAAATATCCGCGCGGAGTTTGGCGAGGTTGATATTCTGGTTAATAATGCCGGTATCACCCGTGATAACCTGCTGATGCGCATGAAAGATGACGGAGTGGAACGATATCCTCGATACCAATCTTTCATCTGTTTTCCGTCTGTCAAAAGCGGTAATGCGCGCTATGATGAAAAAACGTCATGGGCGTATTATCACTATCGGTTCTGTGGTCGGTACCATGGGAAATGCTGGTCAGGCCAACTATGCTGCGGCTAAAGCGGGTCTAATCGGTTTCAGTAAATCGCTGGCGCGTGAAGTCGCGTCCCGCGGTATTACGGTGAACGTTGTTGCTCCGGGCTTTATTGAAACGGACATGACGCGTGCGCTGTCTGATGATCAGCGTGCGGGTATCCTCGGCGCAGGTTCCTGCGGGCCGTCTTGGCGGCGCTCAGGAAATCGCCAGCGCGGTTACATTTTAGCCTCTGACGAGGCAGGTTACATCACTGGTGAAACCCTGCACGTCAACGGCGGAATGTATATGGTTTAACCACGATGAAATTTATTTGCGTTATTAGGGGAAAAGCCTCAGAATAGCGTAAAATCGTGGTAAGAACTGCCGGGATTTAGTTGCAAATTTTTCAACATTTTATACACTACGAAAACCATCGCGAAAGCGAGTTTTGATAGGAAATTTAAGAGTATGAGCACTATCGAAGAACGCGTTAAGAAAATTATCGGCGAACAGCTGGGCGTTAAGCAGGAAGAAGTTACCAACAATGCTTCCTTCGTTGAAGACCCACGGGCGCTGATTCTCTTGACACCGTTGAGCTGGTAATGGCTCTGGAAGAAGAGTTTGATACTGAGATTCCGGACGAAGAAGCTGAGAAAATCACCACCGTTCAGGCTGCCATTGATTACATCAACGGCCACCGGGCGTAAGTGAACATCTCGGGGCGGTCACTCGACCGCCTGAGTTTTATCTAATGTAATCCCACGAATCTCTTTATTTATCCCTCCCTCGGAGGACAAACGTGTCTAAGCGTCGTGTAGTTGTGACCGGACTGGGCATGTTGTCTCCTGTCGGCAATACCGTAGAGTCTACCCGGAAAGCTCTCCTTGCCGGTCAGAGTGGCATCAGCCTGATCGACCATTTCGATACTAGCGCCTATGCAACCAAATTTGCTGGCTTAGTAAAGGATTTTAACTGTGAAGACATCATCTCGCGCAAAGAACAGCGCAAGATGGATGATTTCATTCAATATGGAATTGTGGCTGGCGTGCAGGCCATGCATGATTCTGGCCTCGAAGTTACCGAAGAGAACGCATCCCGTATTGGCGCAGCGATTGGCTCCGGCATTGGCGGTCTCGGCCTGATCGAAGAAAACCACAGCTCTCTTGTCAACGGTGGGCCGCGCAAAATCAGCCCGTTCTTCGTTCCGTCGACGATTGTGAACATGGTGGCAGGTCATCTGACGATCATGTTCGGCCTGCAAGGTCCGAGCATTTCAATTGCAACGGCGTGTACGTCCGGCGTGCATAACATCGGTCACGCGGCGCGTATCATTGCTTATGGCGATGCTGATGCAATGCTGGCAGGTGGTGCAGAGAAAGCCAGTACCCCGCTGGGCGTTGGTGGATTCGGCGCAGCGCGCACTCTCCAACCGTAATGACAACCCGCAGGCGGCAAGTCGTCCGTGGGACAAAGACCGTGATGGTTTTGTACTGGGCGATGGCGCCGGTATCATTATGCTTGAAGAGTACGAGCACGCGAAAAAACGCGGCGCGAAAATTTATGCAGAAATCATCGGATTTGGCATGAGCAGTGATGCCTACCACATGACTTCTCCGCCGGAAAGCGGTGCGGGTGCTGCACTGGCGATGGTCAATGCATTGCGTGATGCGGGCATTGAACCGGGTCAGATCGGCTATGTGAACGCACACGGTACCTCCACTCCGGCTGGTGATAAAGCTGAGGCTCAGGCAGTGAAATCGGTATTTGGCGATGCAGCGAAACGTGTGATGGTGAGCTCCACCAAATCCATGACCGGCCACCTGTTAGGTGCCGCGGGCGCTGTTGAGTCTATCTACTCAATCCTTGCGCTGCGCGATCAGGCTATTCCGCCAACCATCAACCTCGGATAACCCGGATGAAGGTTGCGATCTGGACTTCGTGCCACACGAAGCGCGCCAGTCAGCGGCATGGAGTACACCCTGTGTAACTCCTTTGGCTTCGGCGGTACTAATGGTTCGCTGATTTTCAAAAAAGTCTGATTATCTCAGCCATATTAAGGCCCGCTTGGCGGGCCTTTTTCTATTCGGTTTTCTCCGCTTGTTCTCTGCTTTTCATCCTGCCAAACTGTCCGGCCACGCATAAGGAGCCTCTATGTTCTTGATTAATGGCATTGAGCAGCAAACGCTTGCCGCCACTGACCGGGCAACACAATTTGGCGACGGGTGTTTTACCACTGCACGCATTATTGACGGGCAGATCCAGTTCTCTCGCCGCGCACCTGCAACGCTTACGGCAGGCATGCGAGCGTTTATTTATTCCGTTCGCCGACTGGCCAGTACTGGAGCGGGAGATGAACAGGCTGGCGAAAGAGAGAGACGATGGCGTTGTAAAAGTCATCATCAGCCGCGGCGCAGGCGGTCGTGGTTACAGCGCGGCGAACTGCATTACTCCTACGCGCATCCTTTCCGTTTCCGCTAAGCCGGCGCATTACGAACGCTGGCGGCAGAATGGTGTGACGCTGGCGCTTAGCCCGGTTCGCCTTGGGCGAAACCCTCTGCTGGCAGGTATCAAACATCTTAATCGGCTGGAGCAGAAGTACTGGTCCGCGCTCACACCGGAACAGACTGATGCCGATGAAGCGCTGGTACTGGACAGCGATGGCTGGCTCACTGAGTGCTGTGCGGCCAATCTTTTCTGGCGTCAGGGCAAGGATGTCTTTACTCCCACACCGGATCAGGCCGGTGTAGATGGCATTATGCGCCAATATTGTATGCGGCAACTGGCATCTTCAGGTTTTAACGTTGTCGAAGTGAATGCGCGGCAGGATATGTTGCGGCAAGCGGAAGAAGTGCTTATTTGCAACGCGCTGATGCCGGTAGTCCCGGTTCGGCAGTGGGGTGATCTCCACTGGACCGCGCGCGATGTGTACCACTTTTTATCCCCCCTGTGTGAGCAGATAAATCAGTCATGAAGAAAATGTTACGCGTTGTTCTCCTCCTGCTGGCGGTGATGGTTATCGCAGCGGGAGCGGGTGTGGAAGGTTCGCCAACTGGCTGACAGCAAGATCCTGATCAAGGAAGAGCTCATTTTTTCTCTGTCGGCCGGAACGGGTCGTCTGGCGCTGGGTGAGCAGCTGTATAACGAGAAGGTGATCAACCGCCCGCGAGTATTCCAGTGGTTGCTCAAGCTGGAGCCGGATCTCTCTCGCACTTTAAGGCCGGGACCTATCGTTTTACACCGGGTATGACCGTTCGTGAAATGTTGCAGTTGCTGGAAAGCGGTAAAGAGGCACAATTCCCGCTGCGTTTGGTCGAAGGCATGCGGTTGAGTGACTACCCAGCAAACAGTTGCGTGACGCGCCGTGGATCAAACACACACTGAAAGATGATGATTACGCCACCGTCGCGCAGGCCCTGAAGCTGGAACATCCGGAGTGGGTGGAAGGCTGGTTCTGGCCCGATACACCGGATGTACACCGCCAACACCACCGATGTGGCATTACTGAAGCGCGCGCATCAAAAGATGGTGCGGGCCGTTGAGCAGGTCTGGGAAGGGCGTATGGAGGGGCTGCCCTACAAAGACCAGAACCAGTTGGTTACCATGGCCTCGATTATCGAAAAGAGACTGCCGTGGCCAGTGAACGCGATCAGGTCGCATCGGTATTTATTAACCGCTTGCGCGTTGGCATGAAGCTACAGACCGATCCGACGGTGATCTACGGGATGGGGGCGCGTTATAATGGTAAGCTGTCGCGCGCCGATTTAGATACACCGACGGAATACAATACCTATGTAATAAGCGGCATGCCGCCGGGACCCATTGCGATTCCGGCCGAAGCTTCGTTGAAAGCGAGCGGCGCATCCGGCGAAGACGCCGTATCTCTATTTTGTGGCCGACGGCAAAGGGCGGGCACACGTTTAACACCAATCTCGCCAGCCATAACCGGTCAGTGCAGGAATATCTGAAAGTACTTAAGGAAAAAATGGGCAGTAAATACATTGTCATTGAAGGGCTTGAAGGCGCCGGTAAAACCTCGGCACGTGATGTCATTGTGAACACGCTTAAAGAATCAGGCGTGGGCGAGATGGTTTTCACGCGTGAGCCGGGTGGGACGCTGTTGGCGGAAAAACTGCGTAGCACCGGTGCTGGATATTCGCTCTGTAGGTGACGAAGTCATTTGCGATAAAGCTGAAGTGCTGATGTTTTATGCTGCCCGGGTACAGTTAGTTGAAACGGTGATTAAACCAGCACTGGCGCAGGGTCAGTGGGTCATTGGCGATCGGCACGACCTTTCCACCCAGTGGGCTTATCAGGGCGGCGGTCGCGGCATTGATCAGTCGATGCTGGCAACCCTACGTGATGTGGTGCTGGGGGATTTTCGCCCGGACTTAACCCTCTATCTTGATGTGACGCCGGAAGTGGGACTGAAACGCGCGCGCGTGCGCGTGGCGAGCTGGATCGCATTGAGCAGGAATCGCTGGATTTCTTTAACCGGACGCGAGCCCGTTACCTTGAGCTGGCAGCGCAGGATGACACCATTCGCACCATTGATGCGACCCAGCCGTTGGAGGATGTTATGCAAAATATTCGTCAGACCATTATTGCGTGGGTCCGAGGCAGGGCGCATGAGATGGTATCCGTGGCTGCGGCCGGACTTTGAGCAACTGGTCGCCAGTTATCAGGCCGGACGTGGTCACCACGCGTTACTGATCCATGCATTGCCGAGGGCATGGGGGAAGACGCCTTGATCTATGCGATCAGCCGTCTTTTGTTATGCCAGACGCCACAAGGGCATAAAAGCTGCGGTCATTGTCGGGGTTGCCAGCTTATGCAGGCAGGTACGCATCCGGACTATTACACGCTGACGCCGGAAAAGGCAAGACCGCACTGGTATTGATGCGGTACGCGAGGTCAGCGAAAAATTGTATGAACACGCGCGGCTGGGCGGCGCAAAAGTGGTATGGATCCAGTGGATGCCGCGCTGCTGACGGATGCGGCCGCGAATGCGCTGCTTAAAACCACTGGAAGAGCCTCCGGCGCAGACATGGTTTTTCCTTGCCTGCCGTGAGCCCGCGCGATTGTTGGCGACTTTGCGCAGCCGCTGTCATTTACATCACCTTGCGCCTCCTGCGGAAAACTATGCCAGCGCATGGCCGTGAAGTGACGGCTTCGCCGGAAACGCTACTGACCGCACTTCGCCTGAGTGCAGGATCACCCGGTGCCGCGGAAGCATTATTGCAGGAAGAGCACTGGGCGCAGCGGCTGGGGCTGTGCCAGCTGTCGATACAGCGCTGCAAAGCGGTGACTGGCTGGCTGTGTTACCTGCGCTGAACCATGAGCGGGTTGCTGAGCGTCTGCAATGGATGTCAGCGCTGTTTCTGGATGCGCTGAAAGTCCAGCAAGGCGCGACCTTGCTCAGTAATGTGGACTCCTCTGCGCTGGTGCACGCTCTTGCTCGCCAGATGCGCGGCGAAACGTTGCACGCGCTCTTACACGCGTTGTTTACCTGCCGGGAGCAGTTGCTCAGTGTGCCCGGTGTGAACCGCGAACTTTTGCTGACCGATCTGTTGTTAACTCTGGAACGCTACCTGCAACCCGGTGCTGTGCTTCCTGTATCTCATCTTTAAGAGAGACATTATGTTTTTAGTCGACTCGCACTGCCATCTTGATGGTCTTGATTATCAGTCTTTGCATAAAGACGTGGATGACGTGCTGGCGAAAGCCGCCGCGCGTGATGTGAAATTTTGCCTTGCTGTTGCCACCACGCTGCCGGGATACCGCACTATGCGAGAGTTGGTAGGAGAACGTGACAACGTGGTGTTCTCCTGTGGCGTGCACCCGCTTAATCAGGACGAAAGCTACGAGGTCGAGACCTTACGCCAGCTGGCAGCCGAACCCGGTGTGGTAGCGATGGGGGAAACCGGCCTCGATTATTTTTATACCCCGGAAACCAAACCGCAACAGCAGGTCTCTTTCCGCAACCATATCCGCATTGGCCGTGAGCTGAATAAACCGGTTATTGTGCACACCCGCGATGCTCGCGCCGATACGCTGGCAATTCTGCAGGAAGAGAAGGTGACCGAGTGCGGCGGCGTTCTGCACTGTTTTACGGAAGATCGCGAAACGGCGGGTAAGTTGCTGGATATGGGCTTTTATATCTCGTTCTCCGGTATTGTTACTTTCCGCAATGCTGAAGAGCTTCGCGACGCGGCGCGTTATGTACCGTTGGATCGACTGCTGGTGGAGACAGACTCTCCGTATCTTGCGCCAGTACCCCACCGTGGCAAGGAAAACCAGCCCGCCATGACCCGAGATGTTGCCGAATACATGGCGGTATTAAAGGGTGTTTCCGTTGAGGAACTGGCCCGGCAAACCACGCAAAACTTTGCCCATCTGTTCCATATCGATCCCTCCCGCCTGCAATCCGCCTGAAATTTCAGCTTATTTTAGGGCTCGTAATTAATAAACGATCAGAGTAAAGTTCACCGCCATAAAAAAGGCGGTGATGGACGATTTTCATTCGAAGGCATGCGGCTTTTGTAAATTAACGTGAGTTTTGCAGCGCGCGCTGGCTGAAACGTGATAGCCATCAAACAAAGCCAAATCGATTTATTTTACTCTGTGTAATAAATAAGGGGCGCTTAGATGCCCTTCCCACGGCGCGCTCTCCCCGCGCCAATGCGCAAAGCGTAGAAAAAAGCACTAATACTCAGGAGCACTCTCAATTATGTTTAAGAATGCATTTGCTAACCTGCAGAAGGTCGGTAAATCGCTGATGCTGCCAGTATCCGTACTGCCTATCGCAGGTATCCTGCTGGGCGTCGGTTCTGCAAACTTCAGCTGGCTGCCAGAAGTGGTTTCCCATGTGATGGCCGAAGCGGGCGGTTCCGTTTTGCCAACATGCCACTGATCTTCGCTATCGGTGTTGCACTGGGCTTCACCAATAACGACGGTGTTTCAGCTCTGGCTGCGGTTGTTGCTTACGGCATCATGGTGAAGACCATGGCTGTTGTTGCGCCGCTGGTTCTGCATTTACCTGCTGAAGAAATCGCCGCAAAACACCGGCTGATACCGGTGTTCTCGGGGGGATCATCTCCGGTGCGATCGCAGCGTACATGTTCAACCGTTTCTACCGTATCAAGCTGCCTGAGTGCACGGGCTTCTTCGCCGGTAAGCGTTTCGTACCGATCATTTCCGGTCTGGCCGCGATTTTCACCGGTGTGATCCTGTCCTTCATTTGGCCGCCGATCGGTACCGCTATCCAGACGTTCTCTCAGTGGGCTGCTTACCAGAACCCGGTTGTTGCGTTCGGTATCTACGGCTTTATTGAACGTTGCCTCGGTGCCGTTTGGTCTGCACCACATCTGGAACGTACCTTTCCAGATGCAGATCGGTGAATTCACCAACGCAGCAGGTCAGGTTTTCCACGGCGATATCCCGCGTTACATGGCAGGCGACCCGACTGCGGGCAAACTGTCTGGCGGCTTCCTGTTCAAAATGTACGGTCTGCCGGCTGCCGCTATCGCTATCTGGCACTCTGCTAAGCCGGAAAACCGCGCGCGAAAGTGGGCGGTATCATGATCTCCGCAGCGCTGACCTCGTTCCTGACCGGTATCACCGAGCCGATCGAGTTCTCCTTCATGTTCGTTGCGCCGATCCTGTATGTCATCCACGCGATTCTGGCGGGTCTGGCATTCCCGATCTGTATCCTGCTGGGTATGCGTGACGGTACGTCGTTCTCTCACGGTCTGATTGACTTCATCGTACTGAGCGGCAACAGCAGCAAACTGTGGCTGTTCCCGGTTATCGGTGCAGGTTATGCGGTTGTTTACTACACCGTGTTCCGTGTACTGATTAAAGCGCTGGATCTGAAAACCCCCGGCCGTGAAGAAACCACTGAAGAGAGCAAAGCTGGCGCAACCAGCGAAATGGCTCCGGCTCTGGTTACGGCGTTTGGCGGTAAAGAAAACATCACCAACTGGATGCGTGCATCACGCGTCTGCGTGTCAGCGTTGCTGACGTAGCGAAAGTGGATCAGGCTGGCCTGGAAGAAACTGGGCGCTGCGGGTGTGGTTGTGGCTGGTTCCGGTGTGCAGGCGATTTTCGGTACGAAATCCGATAACCTGAAAACCGAGATGGATGAATACATCCATAATAACTAAGTCATAGTCTGGGGGAGACTGAGGGAGCCTGATGGCTCCCTTTTTATGAGTTGTGATGATGCAAGAGCGTAAAAAAGGGAGCCATCAGGCTCCCTACTTACTGTTATCAAAATCAGAAACTGTAGTTTGCGCTGATAGAGAAGTTACGCGGCGCGCCATAAACCCCATAGGTGCCCAGATAATCGTAATACTCTTTATCGAACACATTGTTCAGGTTTGCCTGAATCGCGAAGTTTTAGTGGCACGGTAACGGGTAAACAGGTCAACCACGGTGTAGCCGCTCTGGGTGATACGCATATTGCCATTCGGGCCTTTAATATCCTGCCAGCTTTTGTTTTGCCAGCGCGCCGCCGCCAAAAGCAAGCTCAGGCAGCATCGGCAACTGGTAGCGGGTAAACAATTTCATCGTCGTACGCGCTTGCTCCGGGTTAACCGCAACCCCGTCGCCATCTTCCGCCATAAAACGGCTGGCGCCGAAAGTCAGTTGCAGGTTGTCGGTCAGTGCGCCATTCAGTTCAAATTCAACCCCTTTGCTGACGGTGCCGTTCACGGATTTATACGCCGTCTGGCCGCCAGAGTTCGGGATGTACTCGCCCGTCGAGACAGCAACGTGATCCTGCTCGGTACGGAATACGGCAAACGTTGCCGTCAGGCGCGTGTTAAACCAGTCGCCTTTCACCCCGGCTTCGTAGCTTTTACCTGTCGTCGGGTCGAGGAACTCGCTGTTGATATCGCGTTGGCTTGAAGGCTCAAAGATAGAGGTATAACTGCCGTACACAGACCGAGTGTCATCGATGTCATAAATCAGCCCCGCATACGGCGTCACATCATCGGACTTGCTGTTGCGGATTTCATCCGGTTTACGTTCCGGTTGTATTTTGCGCTCCACTCGGTGTAACGCGCGCCCAGAATAAGGTGCAGGGGATCGGCCAGCGAGATACGGGTTGCAGCATAGACGGATTTCTGGCGGATCACATCCCGCTGATAGAGCGTCCAGTCTGACCGAGGTTGGGTCAGCGAGCGTATTGCCGTTGTAATAATATTACCAACGTCCATCAGACCGGAATTGTCATTAACCGGGTAAGAGTTGTCATAGTTATTACGCTGACGGCTGTAGCTGCCGCCGAACATCACTTCATGTTGACGACCGAAGAGATCGTAACCGCCGCGCACGAACGCATCTACGGAGTCCTGCTTACGCTCACCACGGTTCCAACCGCCCCGGTGCGCCTTGCCATTGCGAGGCATCGAAGAGACCGGTGTTTTTATCTGGATAGCCATCGATATACATCAATTTGCTGTCGAAATTGGTTTCCGCATGCATGGCGTTAACTTTCGCTTCCCAGCCGTTATCAAAACGCTGCGTCAGATTGGCGAAAATTTTCGTGGAGTCCACATTTGAGTAGGCCCAGTCAGCCGCTGTGTTGGAAACCACGGCGGAAATGCGTACGGCTACCATCGCTGTACATCGACGGGACACCACCCTGAGGTCGGGCTGTCTTCCGGCTTTCCTGATAGTCATATCCCACAGACAGGGTGGTGGAATCGGTGAGGTCTGCATCCACAACACCGGTGATGAATTTTTGCGGTAATGGTTACGCTCAATCCACGAATCTTTATCCGGTAGCCGGTGATCATGCGGCCACGCACATTACCGGACTCTGTCAATGGCGCCTGTAAGTCGAGAACGTAGCGTTGATTATCCCAACTACCGTACGTTGCGGTTGCGCTGCCTTTGAACTCTTTGCTGTCCGCATGCTTACGCACCATATTGACGTAGGCTGACGGGTTACCGGTGCCACTCATCAGACCAGCTGCGCCGCGCACCACTTCAATCTTGTCGTAAATGGCGCGCGGTATCGCCAAAGTTCCAGCGGTTATCAAGGAAGGTTGGCATATCTTCATAGGCAAAGTTACTGACGAAGAAACCACGCGCAAAGAAATTTGTCCGGTGCGAGTCGATGCGCGAGGCGCTTACGCCAATGGTGTTATCCAGAACCTGCTCAATCGTGTTCAGTTGCTGGTCCTGCATACGCTGCTGACTTACCACGCTCACGGATTGCGGAATATCGCGCGGCACCAGCAACAGTTTGGTGCCGGTTGTCGTGGTTTTAACGCTGTAATCCTGATCCTGACTGTCGGCGGTGCTTAGCGCTGCGCCGTCTACGACCACGGTATCTTCAGATGCTTTATCAGCCGCAAAGGCAGCAGAAGGCGGCAATGCACGCGGCGAGCAGAGAAGGTGTGGCGGCTACCGGACGCGCTGCGTCCTTGGCGTGATGAGTGAAAGACATGAATAAACCTTAATGGTGTGTTAGAGGGAGTGCCCGGCAGCGATACGTTGTCGCGTCAGGCGGATTTTTTTAATTTACTGTATTAGTTGCGCATGAAAATGCAAATGCGAAATATACGCATTCACTCCATTGATGTAAACAGATGTAAGATTTATTACTGGAAATGCTGTTTCACTGTAGTGGAACGGAAGGGTTGGCTATTCCTGCGTCAGAGGTGCCTGAAAGCGGAAAGAAAAACAGCGTTTTGGTTGAAACGACAAGAGAAACTCGATCATACTCTAGAGACTGAATTGACGACGGCTGCGGCATCTTCCGCGCTCAAAAAAGGAAAACGTCATGGCCGAAGAAACCATTTTCAGTAAAATTATCCGCCGCGAAATTCCGTCAGACATTGTGTATCAGGATGAGCTGGTCACCGCTTTTCGTGACATTTCCCCGCAAGCCCGCATGTGCTCATTGTGCCGAATATCCTGATCCCTACCGTGAACGATGTGACTGAAGCGCATGAACAGACGCTTGGACGTATGTTGACGGTGGCGGCGAAAATCGCCCGTGACGAAGGTATCGACGAAGACGGTTACCGTTTGATCGAATTGTAATCGTCATGGCGGGCAGGAAGTTTATCATATTCATATGCACCTGCTTGGCGGACGGGCGCTTGGGCCGATGCTGGCTCATAAAGGCTTGTAATATGACCACAGGGCGTGTTGCCTTATTACTGGCGGCGTTGACGCTGGCGGGTTGCAGTTCGCGTCCGGCGATTCCGGTTGCCAGCAATCAAACGCTGGTGATGGAGTCCAGTATACTGGCGGCGGGCATTACCGCGCAGCCGCCGACATTAAGCACCGAAGAACTCCAGCCATCCGCGTCTTCGCGGCTATTTAATGAGAGGCAACAACCCGTTACTGTGCATTATCGTTTTTACTGGTATGACGCCAGAGGTCTGGAAATGCATCCCCTGGAAGCGCCGCGTAGCGTGACCATTCCGGCGAATTCCGGTGTGACACTCTACGGGAGCGCCAACTATCTTGGGGCGCGCAATGTCAGACTTTATCTCTACCTGTAAGGGGTGACTCTTGATTAAAACACTTGGACGCTACGCACTACTGACCACTTTCGCCATGCTGTTGTCGGGCTGTATCATTCGCGGTGAGCAACAACCCGCACCCGTCGATCAGGCAGGGGGAGGCGAACAGCAACCCACTCAACCGCAGCCGCAACAGCCGGTGCCGACGGTGCCTTCTGTCCCGACACTGCCGCAACAACAGCCGGTGGCCCGATTGAGCATCAGGATCAGACCGCGCAGCCAACGCCGCGTGAACGCCACTATGACTGGAATGGTGCGGTGCAACCGATGGTGGGCAAAATGCTGCCCGCGAGCGGTGCAACAGCGGGAAGCGTACTGCTGGTGGATAGTAAGCGTAAATAACCGCACTAATGGATCCATCAACACCGGCGAAGCCACCGAAGTGGTGCGTAATGCGTTGGCTAACAACGGCAAATTTACATTGATCACCGCACAGCAGCTGGCCGTGGCGAAGCAACAATTGGGGCTTTCACCGCAGGACAGTCTGGGGACCCGCAGTAAAGCGATTGGCATCGCCCGCAATGTCGGCGCGCAATATGTGCTGTACTCCAACGCGACCGGCAATGCCAACGCACCGGGCCTGCAAATGCAATTAATGCTGGTGCAGACCGGCGAGATTATCTGGTCAGGTAAAGGTGCGGTTCAGCAACAATAAGCAAACGCGTGACGACATTCTGTCACGCTATTTTCCGCAATACGCTCCGTCGCCAGCCAGAATACCGGACTCCAGCGGCGGGAGTTGTCTTATCAGCGATGGCCAGCACATGCGAGTGCTGCGCCAGCGGCATCAGGAGCACATCTTCACCTTTCCGGCGACAGTACCGGGTGTTTAAACATTTACCGTCGGCGATTGCGCCGCGTGCCTATCTCTACACTGGCGAGTGGATGGCTATCGACTATCTGCCCGGTGAAACAAAAGCGGCGTTGCCATCAAGCAGCGAACTCGCGGCGTTACTGTATGATTTACACCGCCAGTCCTGTTTTGGCTGGCGGATAATGCTGCTACCACTGCTTGAAGGATACTGGCACGCTGCGCGTGGCCGGCGAACGCCGTTCTGGTTACGGCGATTAAAACGACTTCGTCAACAAGGCGAACCGACGCCGCTGCGGTGGCGCCGTTACATATGGATGTGCATGCGGGCAATCTGGTTCATGGTCCGCAAGGGGGTAAGGCTGATCGACTGGGAGTATGCGGGCGATGGCGATATTGCTCTCGAACTGGCCGCCGTGTGGATGGACAACGACGCACAGCGGCGTGCGCTGGTGGATGACTACGCACGGCGTTCGGCTATCGCACCGGCTCAGTTATGGCGGCAGGTCAGGCGCTGGCGACCCTCACAGGTTCTGATGCTGATGGCTGGCTGGTATGAGTGCCGCTGGCAGCAAACGGGTGAACAACAATTTATTACGCTGGCGAATGAAGTATGGCGCCAGCTGCAGACTGAAGGATAAGAGAGGTGAGTGTGGGTCCGGTCATGTTGGATGTGGAAGGGTACGAACTGGGTGCGCAAGAGCGCGAAATTCTGGCGCATCCGCTGGTGGGCGGCTTGATCCTCTTTACCCGTAATTATCACGATCCGGCGCAATTACGTGAGCTGGTGCGCCAGATCCGCAGTGCGTCACACCATCGTCTGGTGGTGGCTGTCGACCGGAAGGGGGGGCGCGTACAGCGTTTCCGCGAAGGTTTTACCCGGCTGCCTGCCGCTCAGTCTTTTGCCGCATTGCATGGGATGGAAGAGGGCGGTCGTCTGGCGCAGGATGCGGGCTGGTTGATGGCCAGTGAAATGATTGCCATGGATATCGACATCAGTTTTGCCCCGGTGCTGGACGTCGGGCATATCAGTGCGGCAATTGGCGAACGTTCTTACCACGACGATCCGCTAAAGGCGCTGGCGATGGCAACGCAGTTTATCGACGGTATGCACAGTGCGGGTATGAAAACCACGGGTAAACACTTCCCCGGGCACGGTGCCGTGACGGCGGATTCATAAAGAAACCCCGCGCGACCCGCGCCCGCAAGCGGAGATCCGTGCCAAAGATATGTCGGTATTCCGCCAGCTTATTGAGCAAAACAAGCTGGACGCGATTATGCCTGCGCATGTGATTTACGCGGATGCTGATCCACGTCCGGCCAGCGGTTCGCCCTACTGGCTGAAAACCGTATTGCGCGGCGAACTGGGGTTTGACGGTGTGATTTTCTCTGACGATCTGTCGATGGAAGGCGCTGCGATTATGGGCAGTTATGCAGAGCGTGGACAGGCATCGCTGGACGCCGGTTGCGATATGATCCGGTCTGCAATAATCGTAAAGGCGCAGTAGTGTGTTAGATAACCTGTCGCCGATCAATGCAGAGCGTGTTACACAATTGTATCATAAAGGTTCATATTCAGGAGTTGATGAGCGCGCGTTGGAAGGCTGTCAGCCGAGGGAGCTGGGTTGGACACGCGCTGGCAGGCAAAGCGGCTCATTAACGCCTGCGGACGCGATGTCGAAGTGGTGAGGATACGCGATCATCTATTTACGGTTTTGACTCAAACAGTCCCGGCAACCTTAAAAGGTGCTGCAGCTACAGTTTATCGATCCGGATGTGCGTCTGATTAGCTATAGCACGCGGCACCCGAAACACGATATGCAGCACCTGCTGAAAGAAGTGGATAAGATCGAATGTCGATGAGCCCGCTGATTTCGTAGGACTGGGTGGATACTGGGCGGAGCGCATTGGCTTTCTGTGTGATATTCTGTCAGGTGATCCTCAACCCCAACCTGTTCCCCTATGAGAACATGGAGGGCAAAAATCGATCGCCCGGAAGAGTATCAGGACATTGCCACGAAGTGTGTGTCCAATTCGTGAAAAAATCGACGCTGTCTGGTGATTTTGTCGCGTAACGATGAGGCGCTGGACAATCAGCGCGTCGGATGAGTTGCACCACTACTACGAGATTGTCTGGGATGAAGAACAATCACAAATTCAAGAACATCTCCACACCTTCAGCGTATCAAAGCGTTTAAAACCCTCGGTTAATCCCCCCTCCGGCAGGTTATCGCCTGCCGGTATTTTGTCTCTTTCCTTTCTGTGCCCGGCAATCTGTGCCCGCATTCTTTGGCAATCCAACTACACTTGTTCATCTTTTAGGCATCAAAACTTGATGCATATCAATTTTGGTATGACCATTGAACCTTGTGTTATTCTCATCGTCAATGTTGGTTTGGCGTAACTCTTTGTTAACTAAAAGCTATTTGCATAACTTTTAGTTAACAGTTAATATTTTAGGGGGGTCACTTTGACTACGCCATTGAAAAGATTGTAATTGTGGGTGGTGGTGCTGTCTGGAGCTGGCAACGCAGTTGGGTAAAAAACTCGGCCGCGGTAAAAAAGCCAAAATTACGCTGGTGGATCGTAACCACAGCCATTTATGGAAACCGTTACTGCATGAAGTCGCAACGGGTTCACTAGATGAAGGCGTTGATGCGCTGAGCTACACTGGCGCACGCGCGTAATCATTCCAGTTCCAACTGGGTTCCGTGGTGGACATTAACCGTGAAAGCAAAACCCTGACGCTTGCGGAGTTGCGTGATGAGAAAGGCGAGTTGCTGGTGCCGGAGCGCAAGCTGGCCTATGACACGCTGATCATGGCGCTGGGCAGCACATCTAATGATTTCAACACGCCGGGCGTAAAAAGAACACTGCATTTTCCTCGATAACCCGCATCAGGCGCGTCGTTTCCACCAGGGAGATGCTGAACCTGTTCCTGAAATACTCCGCGAATCTTGGCGCTAACGGCAAAGTGAACATTGCGATTGTCGGCGGCGGCGCGACAGGGGTTGAGCTCTCTGCAGAACTGCATAACGCGGTGAAACAGCTGCACAGCTATGGTTACAAAGGTCTGACCAACGACGCGCTGAACGTGACGCTGGTCGAAGCGGGAGAGCGCATTTTGCCTGCATTGCCGCGGATTTCCGGCGCTGCG
Organism: Enterobacter sp. EA-1; assembly: GCA_002886105.1. GTDB lineage: Bacteria > Pseudomonadota > Gammaproteobacteria > Enterobacterales > Enterobacteriaceae. Next base: position 3,116,460 of record CP025776.1, on the reverse strand, counting down.
CATAGCGAACTGACCAAAATGGGCGTGCGCGTACTGACGCAGACCATGGTCACCAGCGCTGATGAAGGCGGTTTGCATACCAAAGATGGCGAATACATCAAAGCCGATCTGATGGTGGGCGGCAGGTATCAAAGCGCCTGACTTTATGAAAGAGATTGGCGGTCTGGAAACCAACCGTATCAATCAATTAGTGGTTGAGCCAACGCTGCAAACCACGCGCGATGCGGATATCTATGCCATCGGCGACTGCGCCTCCTGCGCCCGTCCTGAAGGCGGCTTTGTTCCTCCGCGCGCCCGAGGGCAGCACACCAGATGGCCAGCCTCGCCCTGCATAACATTCTGGCGCAGATCAAAGGTAAGCTGAAGTCTTATGTGTATAAGGATCACGGTTCACTGGTCTCTCTGTCGAACTTCGACCGTCGGCAGCCTGATGGGGAACCTGATGCGTGGTTCGATGATGATTGAAGGCCGTATTGCCCGCTTCGTGTACATTTCACTGTATCGTAGATTGCACTGCACGGCTATTTCAAAACCGGCCTGATGATGCTGGTGGGCAGTATTAACCGGGTAATTGCCCGCGGTTGAAACTGCACTAATAGGCGTTACTGCTCCCTCGCGCAGGGAGCAGTATTTCCCTTCTACCTGCGGCTGCTATAGCGTTCAGACAACTCTGAATATCCTGATTTCTCCCTATATATCCCATTTTTTCCTCTCTTTCCGATTGGCTTAACGACCGCTGAAGTTGCAAAATTGTTGCTAATAGCAAACGAGGGAGATAATCCTGTGAATAAATCAATGTTAGCGGGTATCGGAATTGGCGTGGCGCTGCACTGGGCTGCGCAGTTGCCAGTTTGAATGTATTTGACCGTGGTCCCAGTATGCGCAGGTGGTTTCTGCCACGCCAATTAAAGAGAGCATTAAAACACCCCGTGAGGAGTGCCGTAACGTCACCATGACGCACCGCCGTCCGGTACAGGATGAGAACCGCATTACCGGTTCTGTTCTGGGCGCAGTGGCGGGTGGGGTGTTAAGTCACCAGTTTGGCGGCGGCCGGGGGTAAAGATGTTGCTACCGTCGTCGGCGCGTTGGGCGGCGGCTACGCCGGTAACCAAATCCAAGGGGGGATGCAGGAAAGGGATACCTACACCACGACCCAGCAACGCTGTCAAACCGTGTATGACAAATCCGAGAAAATGATCGGTTACGACGTGACGTACAAGATTGGCGACCAGCAAGGAAAAATCCGCATGGATAAAGATCCGGGAACGCAAATTCCGCTGGATAACAATGGTCAGCTTATTTTGAATAACAAAGCGTAAAACAGAAGTACTCTGCATGTTGGCTCCTCAATTGCTCAGGCTGAGGAGCCTTTTTTCATGAAAAAAGCCTTGCATCGCAGCAAGGCTTTTAACGGTCATCAAATGAAGTCGTGTTGGCGTATTACCAGCAGGCCGGTGATTAAAACAGAAATAAACGCAAACAGTACCGAACCACCACACAACACCCACAGACCACATAACAATGTTATTACTATTAACACTTTGATGAATGGTAATAGCAAAATCATGTTCATTTTCCTTATGCATGTGTTAAGTACAGTGAAATGCCCTATATCAACGGTAAAATTCAGTACAACAGGTAGAGCGAGAGTAAGGGAAAGTCGTAGCTTAGCGCGTCTTCATGACACTTATGATTTGTGTATCACCCATACTAATCATTAGCAGAGCAATAATCACAATTAATCATAGCAAAGCGGGGAAAAACACTGAAAGTTTTTACCTATTGTTAAGATAGGTTTTGTCTATCGTGAAAGTCAACCCGGCAAGCGACGTGCCGCCGGGTATAAACCTCTCAGAGTTTGATCAGATCTGGCCACAAACGCAGCGTAGTTCGGGTAATTTGCAGCAGCTTTTCACAACTTGCACCTTCGCGCGCGCTAATTGACATGCCCTGCAATATACAACCCAGAAACTGCGCCAGTGCCTGTGGATCCGCGCCTGCGGGGATCTCCCCACGTTGCTGGCGTTGCGTCAGGAACGTGAGCAGCGTTTCTTCCTGCTGTGCGTGCCGCGATTTGATGGTCTTCGCAATCGCCTGCGAAGAGGCCGCCAGCGTTGCGGAAGTATTGATCATAAAACAGCCGGCTGGCGTATCCGTACTGGTGAAACATTTCGCCACGGCGGTGAAATAGTCCAGTAGCGCCTGCTCAATAGGTTTTTCCTCGCAGTGCAACGGAGCCTCGTGTTGCGTGGCGAAACGCGCGATATAACGGTCCAGTACCGCGCGGAACAACCCTTCTTTATTGGTGAACTCTGCATAAAGCGTCGGTGCTTTCGCGCCGGTCGTCGGATAATGATGTGGCTTCGTAGCCATGCTGCCAGAACAGCGTCATGGCTTTGTCGAGCGCCGCTTCCCTGTCGAACACTTTCGGTCGGCCACGGCTTTTTTTGCTGCAACTGGAGATCAGTCGTCATAGTGCCGCTTACCTTTGTTGGTTTGCTGAGCAGTCATTATAAAAACATTCTGTCAGCCCTGACCAGCGGCAAAACAGCACAAATTAATAAATCCTATGGTTATGAATTTTAAGCAATTAATATTTTAAATAACGATCGTTACAAAAGATGTTGACGTGTGATGCAGATCACAACTACCATTTATCTATCGATCGTTAACTTATTCGTTGGCGACATCCATCATCTGCATACAGGTAAACAATCATGACAAACGTAAAGCACTTTTCGCCGCCGCGGTACTCAGCTCACTCTCTTTTGCCAGCATGGCTGCGGTTGAAGTCCAGTCCGCACCGGCGGGTCAGCAGGAAGTTGCCACGGTTGGCGTCACTGCCAGCACGAATCTCTCTTCTGTTGAAGATAAACTGGCGCAGAAAGCCGAACAGATGGGTGCGAAATCCTTCCGCATCACTTCTGTGACCGGTTCCGATAACCTGCATGGTACTGCGGTTCTCTACAAATAAGGTCGTCCCTCACAGCCCTTATGCCACTGCCATAAAAGGCCCTGCACATGCAGGGCCTTTTGCGTATCAGGTCAGGTTACAGCATCTGTACCGACGGGTCGGCGGCGGGTAACATCAACAGGCATGCCGGAGCGGATTTCCATCGCGTGGGTCATCACTTGCGCATCGCTGCGCGCATCGTCCCTGGAATGCCTGCATCGCTGCATTCAGCACAATCGGCAGCGTTTTCGGATCGTCATCAATGGATTTTGATAACGGTTGATGGACTTCCACCAGCCGTCTGCCGTCAGGCTCGACCGAGACTTTAATCGGGGTATTGATAATGTTCACTGGCGTGCCCGGAGAGACCGCCGCGTAGAGGGCGGAAATATCGCCATCGCGCAGGCGGATGCAACCGGAGCTAACCCGCATCCCGATGCCGAAATCGGCATTGGTGCCATGCAGCAGATAAACACCGCCGAAGGCCGCCGGACGAATGGCGTGATGCCCCATCGGGTTATCCGGCCCGGCAGGAACCACGGCAGGAAGATCGATGCCTTGCGCTTTATAGCGCGCCCGAATATTGGCGGTTGGCGTCCACGTGGGGTTAGCACGTTTATCCGAGACGGTTGTTACCATCGTGGGGGTCAGCGTATCGCCGCCCAGTTGACCAATACCGATCGGGTGGACAATGACTTCATTTTTACCGGGCGGATAGTAATACAGACGCAGTTCGGCCGGGTTAATCACAATGCCTTTACGTGGCGCGTCCGGCAGCAGGGTTTGCAGCGGGATCGTCAGTACGCTGCCCGCGCGCGGTACATAGGGATCCACGCCGGGGTTGGCCTGCAGCAGCGCCAGAAAACCGACGTTGTACTGTAGTTTTGCGATGGCTTCCAGTGAGCCTCCATCGTTTTGCACTACGTGAAAACGGTTTTCGCCAACGACGCGGCTCCCGGCAGGGGGCAAGCTATTCGCCCGTGCGGGCAGAGAAAGGGCGACCGTCGCAGCAACGGCGAAGAGCGTTATCCAGTGAGCAAAACGGGAATTTTTGATCATGACCATAATCCATGCAAATCATAAGGTTATGTAGAAAACTAATGGGATTATGGTGCGCCAGCGTGTCGGGAAGTCCCCGGCATAGTGCAAAATATTTGTAAATGTTGCGTTTTAAACACAAACCGGGCCTGATGGCCCGGTTGCGTAATGATTGTCAGGCAACGGCGTTTTCGGCTAACTGCTGCATAAAGTTGCGCACCCAGTTCATGCGGGTTTTGCGTTCACCCCAGATCCTGCATGAATTTCAGCCGCGTTGGACCATCAAGGCGGAAGTGTTGCGGCTGCTTCTGCAATAAACCAATCAGCCAGTGCCGGGTTGACGTGATTTTTTTCGTTGAACTCCAATCACACCGCCTTTTCGTTACCCTCCAGCTTACGGATGCCGAGCTTCTGCGCCTGCTGGCGCAGCAGGGCGATGTCCAGCAATGTCCGCGCTGCATCCGGCAGCAGGCCAAAGCAGTCAATCAGCTCGACTTTGATCTCTTCCAGCGCATTGTCGTCTTTTGCACTGGCAATACGTTTATAGAAGGACAAACGTGTGTTCACATCCGGGATAAAGTCATCCGGCAGCAGCGAAGGCATGCGCAATTCCACCTCCGTTTGCTGGTTGGTGAGATCTTCCAGCGAGGGTTCGCGCCCCGCCTTTAATGCATCAACGGCGTTTTCCAGCAGCTCCATATAGAGCGAGAAACCAATGGTTTCCATCTGACCGCTCTGATCCTCACCCAGCAGTTCCCCGGCGCCACGGATCTCCGTGTGGGTCGCCAGCGCAAAACCAGCACCCAAATCTTCCAGCGAGGCGATGGCTTCCGGTGCGTTTTTGCGCGTCTGTCGTCATCGCTTTCGGATGCGGTGTTAACAACCGAGGCATAGGCCTGATGATGCGAACGCCCCACACGGCCGCGCAACTGATGTAACTGCGCCAGCCCGAAGTGGTCAGCCCGCTCAATAATGATGGTGTTGGCGGTCGGAATATCGAGCCCGGTTTCAATAATGGTGGTGCACACCAGTACGTTAAAACGCTGATGGTGGAAGTCATTCATCACCCGTTCCAGTTCGCGTTCACGCATCTGCCCGTGGCCGATAGCAATACGCGCTTCCGGTACCAGTTCCGCCAGTCTGTCTGCCGCTTTCTGGATATTTTCCACGTCGTTATACAGATAATAGACTCGGCCGCCGCGCAGTACTTCACGCAGGATCGCCTCGCGCACCACCAGGGCTGTCGTACTCGCGCACAAAGGTTTTCACCGCCAGCCGGCGCGCCGGTGGGGTGGCGATAATCGACAGATCGCGCATCCCGCTCATTGCCATATTGAGCGTACGTGGGATTGGCGTTGCCGTCAGGGTCAGGATGTCGACATCGGCACGCATCGCTTTAATGCGCTCTTTATGACGCACGCCAAAGCGGTGCTCCTCATCGACGATCAACAAGCCGAGATCTTTCAGTTTGACGTCGCTTTGCAGCAGTTTGTGCGTGCCAATCAGAATATCTATTTTGCCTTCTGCCGCTTGTTCCAGGACTTGTGCCTGCTCTTTGGCGCTGCGGAAACGGGAAAGCATCTCAATGCGCACCGGCCAGTTAGCGAAACGGTCGCGGAAATTATCAAAATGCTGCTGAGCGAGCAGGGTGGTTGGCACCAGTACGGCCACCTGTTTATTGTTTTCCACCGCGAGAAATGCTGCGCGCATTGCCACTTCGGTTTTACCACATCGCCGCACACCAGACGATCCATCGCCAGCGGCTGGCACATATCGCTGAGCACCGCATTGATGGCCTGCGCCTGATCCGGCGTGGTTTCAAACGAAACCATCGCAGAACAGTTGATACTGTTCGCGATCGTGTTTAAAGGCAAACCCCGCCTTAGCCGCGCGCTGCGCATAGATGTCCAGCAGCTCTGCCGCGACGTCACGCACTTTTTTCCGCCGCTTTTTGCCGCGCCCGCGACCGGTGCGTCGCTGCCCAGTTTATGCAGCGGCGCGTTCTCTTCCGCACCACCGGCGTAACGGCTGATCAGATGCAGCGACGACACCGGAACATACAGTTTGGCGTCGTTGGCGTAGGTCAGCATCAGGTACTCATTTTTGATGCCGCCCGTTTCCAGCGTGGTCATGCCGGCATAGCGCCCGACGCCATGCTCCGGGTGCACCACCGGCTGACCATCGTGCAACTCGGCGAGGTTGCGGATCAACGTGTCCGGGTTGATGGTACGACGCGTGTCCTGACGGCGGCGGGCAACGCGCTCGCCCAGCAGATCGCTTTCGCAAATCAGCACCCGGTTGCGCAGCGTATCGATAAAGCCATGTTCGGCCGCGCCAATCATCAGCCAGCTACCCGCGCTGGTGGCCTCGTCAAGACGCAGGATCCGTTTGGGTGCAACCTTAATACGCGCCAGCAGTTCAATTAATGCTTCACGGCGGCCTTCACTTTCCACCGAGAACACCACCGGGCCGCTAAAGGACTCCAAGGAATTTGCGCAGGTTGTCCAACGGGGATTTTTGCTGCGCCTGCACAGAGAGATCCGGCAACGTCTGGTAACCCGGGTTGACGTGCGCGGCTTTCTTCGCCAGTTGTTCACTTTTAAGCTGGATACGCGGCCACTTATTCAGCTCGCTGAATAACGCATCGACGCGCAACCACAGGGCATCCGGTGGCAGTAGCGGGCGCATCGGGTCGACACCGCGGCTCTCGAAGCGCGCTTGCGTCTCTTGCTGAAAACGCTCGGCGCTGGCTTCCAGTGAACCGGTATTCACCAGCAATGTGTTGGCCGGGAAGTAGCTGAACAGCGGCTGCAATGGCTCACTGAAAAACAAGGGCTGCCAGTATTCTATCCCCGCGGGCAGGGTGCCCTTACTGACCTGCTGATAGATATGTTCAGCATCGCGTTTGACGTCAAACTTGTCGCGCCACTGGCTACGGAACAGCTCAATCGCGGTTTTGTCTGTCGGGAATTCATGTGCGGGCAGTAAGTTAATCGCTTCAACTTCTTCCAGCGTACGCTGTGTATCGGTGTCGAAAAGACGCAAACTGTCGATTTCATCATCGAAAAAGTCGAGGCGGAACGGTTGCTCGCTGCCCATCGGGAAGAGATCCAGCAATGCGCCGCGGGTGGCGTACTCGCCGTGTTCCATCACCGGTCCACGTGGCGGTAACCCGCGCTTTCAAGCTGAGTGCGCAACTGGTCGCGTGACAGACGCTGGCCTTTTGCATCACCAGCGCGTGGCCGTGCAGGTAGCTGTGCGGGCAAACGCGCTGCATTAACGTATTAACCGGTACAATCAGCACGCCGCGCTGCATGGCGGGCAGTTGATACAGGGTCGACAGGCGCGAAGAGATAATCTCCGGTGCGGTGAGAAACTGTCGTACGGCAGCGTTTCCCAGTCAGCAAGGTTCATCACCAGATTGTCGGTAAATTGCCCAATCTCATCCTGCAAACGCAATGCGTTTTGCATATCGGGTGCGATTAACACCACCGGGCCCGCATGGCGTTCAATGATTTCCGCCACTTCGGTGGCGCAGGCTGCACCGGTGAGTTCGCCAAACTGGCGCTGATCGCCTGCTTTTGTCGGCAGAGAATAACGGTATTGTTCAGGCATAGAGTCGAAGGTGTTCCTTATGGATATACCCCCATATGGGGGCATATCACTGATACGCAATCCCTTTATTATCTGATTGTTTTAGCCAAGGCGAACGCGTGGGTTTAGCGTGTGGCAATGGCCGGGCGAAGCTTCGCCGGTGGGGTGAAAAAACATCAGCAAACAGTGCGGTGGAGATTTTCCGCACCAGCAGTCCAGCCAGCGTACAAATTCAGCAGACTGTTTTCACTCGGCGGGAAACGCTGCTCCAACTCCCGGAACAGGCGCATGATGCCCAAACAACCACAGTGGACAGCGAACAACAGTGCGTAACGACGTATCGCCACGGTTTTCACCCACTCCATGACAGCGTTGCCATACCATGCACCCGTGGTATAGAAGATCATATTGCGCACCACACTGTTCATCCCCCACCGGGGTAGCGGCAGATAATTAATGGCGAGGCTGGCGAGGATCATCAATGTGAGGACGGGGATTTTCCAGTTGCTTAACAACTTACAAAGCGTGAAATAGACGATTAATGCGTACAGATACCCTGGTGCTGGCGGTGAGCATCCCTGTAAGAACTCTCTCCAGTTGTCGGCGTACGCGGCATTCGACGCGTTACTGAGGTCGCGATCCGGCGCCAGCCAGTCATTAATATGGCTAAGTCCGACCCATTGCAACACGCCCCAGAGCGCCAGCACATACACAATGCTCCAGATCCGTTTGTCGATGGTCTCTTTCCACGGAACCTCGTCGATATAGCGACGGATCAGGTAACCCGAGGATAAAGAAGAACACCGGCATGCGAAACGGCGCGAGGTAGAGGTTGAAATAGATCCAACATTTCGCCAGCGTTTCGGACCGGGGGTGTTGAAAAAAGATCAAGATGCGGGTAAAAGTAATGACTGAGTGATATATTACCACCGGTGCAAAATACATAACCCTTTGATTTGATTAATCCATAATGTTTTCTGTTTCATTCGTTTTCTTGCCTGTTTTGCCTTAATTTCGGCTATTTATCCTCGGGCAGGGGGGGGAGGGGATGTAATGGGAAGTGTCTGTATTTATTGATTTTCGGATTAAGGCGAGGGACGTTGGTCGCGCACCGGTGCAAACAATGGCGGTTTTGCAGAATCTGCAGCCATTATTAATTTGATTTTCCGGCTTTTTTCGAAACTTCGTGACGAAATCTTACGGTTTCACTCATTTACGCTCTGCGCTTTCGCTTATATACTTCTCAATCTGCTATCAGCAATCAGACGGATTTCATGTACCAGCCTGTCACACTCTTCATAGGTCTGCGCTATATGCGCGGGCGCGCAGCAGACCGCTTCGGTCGCTTTGTCTCCGGCTGTCAACCATTGGCATCACCCTTGGCGTTATGGCGCTGGTGACGGTGTTATCAGTAATGAATGGCTTTGAACGTGAGCTGCAAAACAACATCCTCGGGGCTAATGCCACAGGCGATCCTCTACGCAAAACGGCTCTTGATCCGCAACAGCATCCCGCGAACCAGTTGAAACTGCAGGGCGTCACCCGTATTGCACCGTTGACTACCGGCGATGGTGATCCAAAGCGCGCGCAGCGTGGCGGTCGGCGTGATGATGGGCATTGACCCGACGCAAAACGATCCGCTGACGCCTTACCGGTCAACGTGAAACAGAGCGACCTGCAAGCGGGCAAATACAACATCATTCTCGGCGAGCAACTGGCGGGACAGTTAGGCGTTAACCGCGGCGATCAAATCCGCGTGATGGTGCCTTCCGCCAGCCAGTTCACGCCGATGGGGCGTCTGCCACAGCGTCTGTTCACGGTCATCGGGACGTTCGCCGCAAACAGCGAAGTGGATGAGTACCAGATGCTGGTCAACATCGAGGATGCATCACGTCTGATGCGTTACCCGGCGGGTAACATTACCGGCTGGCGGTTGTGGCTTAACGAACCGCTGAAAGTGGATGTGCTCAGCCAGCAGTCGCCAGAAGGGACGAAGTGGCAGGACTGGCGCGATCGCAAAGGCGAGCTGTTCCAGCCGTGCGCATGGAAAAAAACATGATGGGGCTGCTGCTCAGCCTGATTGTCGCGGCGTTTAACATTATTACCTCCCTTGGCCTGATGGTGATGGAAAAACAGGGGTGAGGTGGCGATTTTACAAACACAGGGCCTGACGCCGCGCCAGATCATGGCGGTATTTATGGTGCAAGGGCCAGCGCCGATCATCGGCGCGCTGCTTGGCGCGGTGCTGGGTGCACTGCTGGCCAGCCAGTTGAACAATTTGATGCCGATCATCGGCGCACTGCTGGATGGCGCTGCGCTGCCCGTGGCGATTGAGCCGCTGCAGGTTGTTACTATTGCGCTGGTGGCGATGGCCATTGCGCTGCTCTCTACGCTTTATCCTTCCTCGCGCGCTGCCACTCAACCCGCTGAGGCTTTACGTTATGAATAAGATCCTGTTGCAATGCGACAACCTGTGCAAACGCTATCAGGAAGGCAGTGTGCAAACCGACGTGCTGCACAATGTCAGCTTCAGCGTGGCGGAAGGGGAACTGATGGCGATTGTCGGCAGTTCCGGCTCGGGGAAAAGTACACTGCTGCACCTGCTGGGCGGGCTGGACACGCCGACCTCCGGTGATGTGATCTTCCGCGACCAGCCGATGAGCACACTCTTCCACCGCCAAGGCGGAGCTGCGTAACCGCGAGCTGGGCTTTATCTACCAGTTCCACCATCTGCTGCCGGATTTTACCGCGCTGGAAAACGTGGCGATGCTGCTGATTGGTAAAAAGAAACCGGCCGAGATCGACAGTCGCGCGCGCGAAATGCTGCGCGCAGTCGGTCTGGAACACCGCGCCACTCATCGCCCGTCGGAGCTTTCCGGCGGCGAACGCCAGCGTGTGGCGATTGCCCGTGCGCTGGTCAATAACCCGCGCCCGGTGCTGGCGGATGAACCGACCGGTAACCCGGGATGCCCGCAACGCCGACAGTATTTTCCAGTTGCTTGGCGAGCTGAACCGTTCGCAGGGTACGGCGTTTCTGGTGGTGACGCATGATTTACAGCTGGCGAAGCGCATGAACCGTCAACTGGAAATGCGCGATGGCCGCCTGAGCACTGAAGTCTCCCTGATGGGGGAGTAATGGCTTCGCCTCTGTCGTTATTGATTGCCTTACGTTTCCCAGCCGCGGACGCCGTCGCGGTGGGATGGTTTCGCTGATTTCAGTGATCTCCACTGTCGGTATCGCGCTGGGCGTGGCGGTGCTGATCGTCGGTCTGAGCGCGATGAACGGTTTTGAACGCGAACTGAATAACCGCATTCTGGCGGTTGTGCCGCACGGTGAGATCGAGTGAACCAGCCGTGGAACGACTGGAATACCGCGCTGGAAAAAGTGAAAAAAGTGCCGGGCATTGCGGCGGCGCCCTATATCAACTTTACGGGGCTGAGAGCGGCGCTAACCTGCGCGCGATTCAGGTCAAGGGCGTTGATCCGCAGCAGGAAACCGACCTCAGCGCGTTACCGAAATATATCCAGTGGCGACGCCCGGCGCAATTTTAAAGCCGGTGAGCAGCAAATCATTCTGGGGAAAGGCGTGGCCGATGCGCTGAAAGTGCAGCAGGGCGACTGGGTGTCCATCATGATCCCGAACTCTGACGACGCGCATAAGCTGTTGCAACCCAAACGCGTGCGCCTGCACGTCACCGGCATTCTGCAACTCAGCGGTCAGCTTGATCACGGTTTCGCGATGATCCTGATGGCGGATGCGCAGCAATACCGGAGATGGGCGGCAGCGTTACCGGCATCGACATTAAGGTCAACGATGTCTTCAACGCCAATAAGCTGGTACGCGACGGGCGAAGTCACCAACAGCTATGTTTATATCAAAGCTGGATCGGCAAATATGGCTATATGTATCGCGACATCCAGATGATCCGCGCCATTATGTATCTGGCGATGGTGCTGGTGATTGGCGTGGCCTGTTTTAATATTGTCTCCACGCTGGTAATGGCGGTGAAAGACAAGAGCGGCGATATTGCGGTGCTGCGTACGCTCGGGGCGAAAGATGGTCTTATTCGTGCCGTTTTCGTCTGGTACGGTTTGCTGGCCGGGTTGCTGGGCAGCCTTTGCGGTGTGGTGATTGGTGGTGGTTTCACTACAGTTAACGCCGATTATCAATGTGATAGAGAAAATTATCGGTCATCAGTTCTTGTCGGGCGATATCTACTTTATCGACTTCCTGCCGTCGGAACTTCATCCGCTGGATGTGGTGTACGTTCTGGCGACGGCGTTGGTATTAAGCCTGCTGGCGAGCTGGTATCCGGCGCGCCGGGCGAGCAATATTGATCCGGCGAGAGTGCTGAGCGGGCAGTAATCCCGGTGTGAGTAGGGCCACAACGAAGGAGTGGCGATGAATTACGGATTTGATATTGGCGGCAGTAAAATCGCGTTAGGCGTCTTTGACGCCAACCGACGCTTACAGTGGGAAACCCGTGTCGCCACGCCCCATGACAGTTATACGTCGTTTTGCGCGCCATTGCTGAGCTGGTTGCGGAAGCGGATGCGCGTTTCGGCGTGAAAGGCACGGTCGGCATCGGTATTCCCGGCATGCCGGAAACCGCCGACGGTACGCTGTATGCCGCCAATCTTCCCGCCGCCAGCGGTCAGCCGCTGCGCACCGATCTCAGCGCGTTGCTGGAGCGCGACGTCCGGCTGGATAACGATGCCAACTGTTTCACTCTCTGAAGCCCTCGGGATGATGAATTCCGGCGCTATCCGCTGGTGATGGGGCTGATCCTTGGCACGGGTGTGGGCGGTGGACTGGTGGTGAATGGCAAAACCGTGACCGGGCATCGTTTTATCACCGGCGAGTTTGGTCATATCCGTTTGCCCGTCGATGCGCTGGGGCTGATGGGGTTTGATTTTCCGCTTACCCGCTGCGGCTGCGGCAAAATCGGCTGTATTGAGAACTACCTTTCCGGCCGTGGTTTTGCATGGCTGTACAAACACTTCTACCATCAGTCATTGTCCGCGCCGGAGATCATCACCCGCTGGCAGCAGGGCGAGGCGAAAGCGCTGGCCCATGTCGAACGGTATGTCGACTTGCTGGCGGTGTGTCTGGGCAATATTCTGACCATTATCGATCCGGACCTGCTGGTGATCGGCGGTGGTTTATCGAATTTCAGCGCGCTGACGCAATTGCTGCCGGAGCGTATCCGCCCGCATCTGCTGCCAGCGGGCGAGGTGCCGCGTATTGAATGCGCACGCTATGGCGACGCAGGCGGTATGCGCGGCGCGGCGTTTCTTCATCTTACTGACCCGTCCTGAGAGGATGCTGCAATCGCGACGTTCACATCGTCTCAGCCGTTTTCGCCGTAACAAACGCCGCTTGCGCGAGCGGTTACGCCAGCGCATTTTTTCCGTGACACAATGGTGCCTGAAGTGATGGAAAAACCGAGAGTCGTCGTACTGACCGGGGCGGGTATCTCCGCCGAGTCCGGGATCCGCACCTTCCGTGCGGCAGATGGGTTGTGGGAAGAACATCATGTCGAAGATGTGGCGACGCCGGAAGGCTTTGCCCGTAACCCGCAACTGGTGCAAACCTTTTATAACGATCGCCGCCGCCAGCTCCAGCAGCCGGAAATTGTGCCCAACGCCGCGCATCTGGCGCTGGCCGAACTGGAGCAGGCATTGGGGGATCGCTTTTTACTGATCACGCAAAATATCGACAACCTGCATGAGCGCGCCGGAAATAAACACATCATCCATATGCACGGCGAGCTGTTGAAAGTGCGCTGTTCCCAGAGCGGGCAGGTGCTGAAGTGGACCGATGATGTTACCCGTGACGACAAATGCCACTGTTGCCAGTTCCCCGCGCCGCTGCGCCCGCACGTAGTGTGGTTTGGCGAGATGCCGCTGGGCATGGATGAGATCTACAGCGCGCTGGCAATGGCGGATGTCTTTATTGCTATCGGCACGTCCGGCCATGTCTATCCTGCCGCCGGGTTTGTTCACGAAGCAAAACTGCATGGCGCGCACACCGTCGAGCTGAACCTCGAACCGAGCAGCGAGTTCGAAGAGAAACATTACGGGCTGGCAAGCGTGGTGGTACGTCGAAAAACTGCTGAAAAAGCTGTAACGCGAAAACCGCTCCTCTCCGGCGGGAGGAGGGCGGTTTACAGCGCTTTTGCAGATTGATCACCGTGCGGGCGTTGGAGGCGCTGGTGGCCAGTACATCGATCACCCCGGTGCGCAGCGCGCCGAGAATGGCCGTTGCTTTGGTGCTTTCCGACGCAATCGCGATCACGCAGGGAATGGTGCGTAGCTGCTCCAGACTCAGACCAATCACCCGATCGTTCATCACCGTGTCGACCGGGGTACCCTGAATGTTGAAAAAAGCTGTAGCCGGCCGAGGTCACCCACCACGCCCTGTTCCTGACGGGCGGTAATGATCTCCTGCGGCGTAAACCACCCCAGTTGCACCATAAAGCTGTTTTCGTTCATATCCCCCAGACCAATCAGCGCAATGTCTGCCTTGCTCGCCTGTTCGAGGGTGGCTTTGATCAGGCGGTTCTGGATAAACGCCTCGCGCAATGCCGGGGTTTCCACATAGGCCGGCGCATACAGCGTTTCACTAAACCCGTTGAATTTACGCGCCAGATTACGGCTGATATGGTCGGCGTCGATAAGCTGACCATCGCGCTTGGTACCGCCGATACCGCAAATAAAGCGGCAGGAACGCTCCGGGAAAATACCCACGTGATTGGCCACTGCCGCCACATTACGCCCCTGACCGACGGTGACGGTCATGTCGTTTTCAGAATGGTGGCAAGATAGTTGCTGACCAGTGCCGCCACTTGCTGGCGTTGCTCATCCTCATCATGATGATCAAGGGCGATTAACGCCCGTTTGATACCAAAATTTTGAATGAACTGTTGTTCAATCTGCGAACTAAAGACCGGGTGATATTTAACGTTGATTTCAACGATCCCCTCGTGGCGGGCTTTTTTCAGCAGCCTGCCGACTTTAATACGCGAGATGCCAAACCGCTGGGCAATTTCTTCCGGGTCTGTTCCTGCTCGTAATACGCGACGGCTATTTCCGTCGAAGTTCGTAATCAGAGTCTTGTTCAGCCATCGCATTGTTTTTCCATTGCCGATATCTCCTTAATACTACTGCGCTTTGGCGATAAAATCCTGCACTACGCGTTGCACAATTGCGCAATACCCGGCGGCATCCCATGCGGCCCGGCCAATAAACAAACCGTCAATATTGCGCCGCCAGTTCCGCGCAATTTTGCAGATTGACGCTGCCGCCATACAGTAACGGGATCTTATGCCCATGCTCTTCGCCGTACAGCGCACAGAGCGCTGCACGCAACGCCCGGGTGGATCTCCGCAGCCTGTTCTGGCGTGGCCGGAACGCCCTGTTCGCCAATCGCCCAGATCGGTTCATAGGCGATGAGCGTTTGCTGCGCTTGCGTGGCGCTCAGGCCATACAGCGCGATTTTCATCTGCCGCGTCACGGTTTCAATGGAGACACCCCAGCGTTTTCATCGGCGCTGTCGCCAATGCAAACCAGCGGACGCAGGCCGTGGCGCAGCGCGGTATGGACTTTGGCGTTGATGGCGGCATCGGTTTCATTGAACGCGCCGCGTCGTTCAGAGTGCCCCATCTCCACCAGCGTGGCGCCGGTTTCAGCAATCATGCTGGCGGAGATCCGCCGGTCCACGCACCGGCTTCTTGCTGATGCATATTTTGCGCACCGGTCAGGCACGGCAACGTATGCATGCGAAAGAAGTCGCTTACCGGTTGGATAGCGGTAAACGGGGGGAATGAAGAAGGGCTGAATGGACGGGTGCATCACCGGTGGTAAATGGGTGGCGAGCGCCTCACAGTAGGCCATCGCTTCCGACAACGGTTTATTCATTTTCCAGCTTGTGCCAATCATCAGGCTTTTCATCTTTAACTCCATTTCCTTGCTAATCAAAGGCCTGTGCAATGTGTTATGCATCTGCTTGCTTAATTTGAACATTTATTCATTACGTGAACATATGTTAGATCACATTTTTGCGATCAAAAATGGGTCACGAAATTTTATGTGATCTCCATCACTCATCACGGGAAAAACATCGGTTAACGTTATGTTCATATGATTTACAAGTGAACATATGAACGAACAACGTTCCATTACCGAGAGGTCCGACGATGTCTGTAGATAAAAAACCCGTTGTAGCTGTCACCATTGGCGATCCCGCCGGGATTGGTCCGGAAATTACCGTAGCGACGTTGATGGATAAAAGTGTATGACGAGTGCAAGCCATTCCTGATTGGCTCCATCCCTATCATTCAGCGGGCGATGAAAATCCAGGGGGTGCAATTTCCCGATCAATAAAATCATCCATCCGGATCAGGCGAAATACAGCTGGGGTACGCTGGATGTGCTGGAAACTGGCGACTATGACTGCGACAGCATTGTCTGGGGGTAAAGTCCAGCAACTGGCGGGAAAAATGTCGCTGGATTATGTCATGAAATCCATCGAACTGGGGATGGCGGGGCTGATTGATGTCGTCTCTACTGCGCCCATCCACAAAGAAGCCATCAAACTGGCGGGCTGTAAGTTGCCGGTGTGCCACACGGAAATTTACCAGTCGAAACGCGTTCCGATTACGGTTTGACAATGTTCCATGTGCACAACCTGCGCGTGTTCTTTGTCAGCCGCCACATGGCGCTGAAAGATGCCTGTGACTACGCCAACAAAGAGCGCGTACTGGCCTGTGTACAGCAGATCAACCACGAGTTCACGGCGCTCAACATTAAGAACCCGCGCATTGCGGTCGCGGCGCTTAACCCACACGGTTCCGACAACGGTCTGTTTGGTCATGAAGAAGCCGATAATCTGATCCCCGGCGGTGAAAGCCGCGCAGGCGGAAGGGATCAACGCCATTGGTCCGGTCCCGGCGGACTCCGTTTTCCATCTCGGCAAACTCGGCAACTACGACGCCATCCTGTCGCTGTATCACGACCGGACATATCGCCTGTAAAACCCTCGATTTTGAACGTTCGATCACCATTACCTTCGGCCTGCCGTTTATGCGCAGCTCGGTCGATCACGGTACGGCGTTCGACATTGCCGGTACCGGCAAAGCAGGCACGGTGAGCATGCTGGAGTCTACGGTGGTCGCCGCGCGCTACTGGAAAATGAAGCAGCACTAACACGCTGAGCATGACCTCGGGGACAGAGAATGGAAAACTATCTGTTAATTAGCAAAGGCAGTAAAGGCTGGGGCGGACCGTTGAAAATTTCGCTCGCCCAGCCGAAAAAATCGCCTATATCACCGGGGCATTCGCCCCCTGTCGTTGACCGGCTGTGCGAACTCACGGGCTGGCCGTCGGTGGATGTCTTTAAACATGGCGAACCGGCGGAAAATGAGATCGGCGTGATGGTGATCGACTGCGGCGGCACGCTACGCTGCGGGCTGTACCCGAAACGCGGTATTCCGACCATTAACCTGCACCACACCGGCAAGAGCGGCCCGCTGGCTGAGTATATCCACGAAGAGATCTATGTCTCCGGCGTGACGCCAGCATGCATTGAACGGGTCTACCCGGCAGGAGAGGGGGGAAAACTGGGGGATCGTCGCCGACGATTTGACCGGTGCAACCACCGTCGGTGTGCTGCTGGCGCGCAGTGGGCTGAAAACGGCGGCATTTTTCGACACCGAGTCGTTCGCCCGCAACGAAGTGGATTACCCGGCGATGGTGGTCAGCAGCGACAGCCGTCCGTTACCGAAAGCCGAAGCCCAGCAGCGCGTCAGCGCCGCGGTACAACACAAATCGCGCGGCGCGCACTACTTTACTAAACGCATCGATACCACGTTGCGCGGTGGTATTGGCTATGAGATTGACGCCATGCTGGCGCTACTGCCGCAGGAAACGGTGGCCGTTGTGGTTCCCGCCATGCCGCAGTCCCGGCGCATTCTGGTCGGCGGATATTCGGTGATTGATTCGGTGGCGCTCTCCTGTACCGATGTGGCGCGCGATGTCCGCACGCCAGTGACCGAGTCCCTGGGTGCCGGGTTTGCTGGCTAATCAAACGCAGCACCATGTCGGCCATATTGCTCTGGCGCAGGTGATGCAGGGCGACGCGCAGATCCAGCAGCAATTGCAGGCACGGCAGCAGGAAGGCGTGCGTGATCGTGGTGGATGCCATTACGCTGGATGATGTGGATGCGATTGCCCGCGCCGTGGTCACGCTGAACTGGAATGTGCTGGCTGTCGACCCGGGTCCGTTTACTGAGCGACTGGCGGTGCATCGCGGGTTAATGCGCGAAGACAAACGACTGACGCAGCCGTCGCTGCCCCGCAATGCACAGCGCGGTTCGGTGGTGATTGGCCGGAAGCGCAACGCCGGTGACGAAAAAGCAACTCGGGCACTTAATTGCGCATGACGATCGCGTATGCCATATCCCGGTGGACGCGGAACTGCTTGTCGATCGGCAAAATGCCGCCGAAATCGAAATCAGCCGCATTGTGCGCCAGCACACCAGTGCGTCACCACGCATAAAAATGCCTTGTTCGTTTTTGAGTCAGCGTTAACGGGCAGGTTGCTGGATCTGCGGGAAGAGGAGCAACGTTTCAATCTTGACCACGGTCAGGCGGCGGAAAACATCAATAAGGGTCTTGGTAGCATCGTCAAAGAGATCCTCAATTGTGCGCCGGAGGAGATCAAAGGCATCTATATGACCGGCGGCGATACGATGGTGAATGTCCTGAAAGAATTGGGCGCTACCGGCATTGAGATGATCGACTATGTTATTCCACAAACCGATATGGTGCGTATTATCGGTGGGGAGTATGCGGGGCTGGTTTGCGTGGGAAAGGTGGTTTAACCGGGCCGGAAGATATTATCAGCACCATTGTTGAACATATTTATAAAGAATCACTGCAATAACAAATATAACAATATGCGACGCGAACAACGTTCGGGCAGTGCGTCGTGAATATTCACTCTTGTATCCTGTATGCGAGTTACACCCTATGAATATTAATATTTTGACAAAATGAATAAGGTGCCGGGTGTGGGCTGATTATTATCCCGCTGGTGGCGGCTATTTTGCTGAATACATTTGCCCCTCAGGTATTAAGCATCGGCGGCCCGACTACGGCGTTATTTAAAGTGGGTTCCAGCGCCATGATGGGCATATTTCTGCTGATATGCGGAACGTCGATTAATATTCGCCGAGGCCGGGCTACCCTTGTACAAAGGGGCGGTGTTGCTGCTGCTTAAATGTGTGGCCGGGGCGCTGGCGGTCTGGCTGGTCGGATCGATGTTTGGCCCGGTCGGATTTCTTGGCATCTCTACGCTGGCGTTTGTCGCCTGCCTGACCAGTTCGAACAGCTCTCTCTATATTGCGCTGTGCAGTAATTACGGCGATGCCAGCGACGCCGGGGCGATTTCGGTGTTCTGCGTGAAAGACGGTCCCTTTGTCACCATGATGGTGCTTGGCGTTAGCGGGCTGGCCAATATTCCTTTTGCCGCACTGTTGTCGATGTTGATCCCGTTGTTAATCGGCATGCTGTGGGGCAACCTTGATGAGCGATTCAAACAGCTTTGCGCCTCTGCCCAGCCGCTGATCATCATTATTATGTCGTTTGCCATCGGCGCGAACTCCAGCATCAACACAGTGTTTACCGCCGGGTTATCGGGCATTGTGCTCGGCCTTATCTCTGCCTGTACCGGCATTATTTTCTACTTCCTTTATAACCTGTTCCTGAAGAAGAAAACGGCACTGGGCGCCGCGCTGGGCACCACGGCGGCCAGCTCGGCATTAACCCCGGCGATGGTGGCACAGGCGGACCCGTCGCTGGCGGTCTATGTGGATGCGGCGACGGCGCAACTGGCGACCGCCAGTATCATCACCATGCTGACTGCTCCGGTGCTGGTGGCCTCTGGTTTGATAAGCGATTGAAAGCGCGCGCGCCAGCGGTGGAGGTGATCAAACCCGCTGAAGAGACGTCATTGCCGCTTTCGTCGCAGGTCAGTAGTAAAGGAAATAAATAAATGTCATTGCCGTTGTACCAACTGGAGGTCACGCAGGTCGGTGATTTTGTCGCAGAGTATTTACAGCAACATAAATTAATTCTCTTTGCGGAACCGGTGCCGACAGATATTGCTGAATATTGTGCAATACACCGGCCGGGTAAATTTAACGCAGTATTATTACCCGGCCAGAAAGTTACCCTTAATTCTGTTATTTATCGTATTACTGCCGTTGGCAGTGGCAACGGCAAATTTAAAACAGCTTGGACATATTACCCTTAATTTTGATGGCGCGATTGACGCCGAATTACACGGTCCACCTCTGTGGACCGACGCCAGAGACGATTCTCCCCGGGGACCAGATTTGTATTTACCGTGAATAATTTGAGGACACTGTTATGAAAACAATCGCCATTGGTGCGGATGATGCGGCCTATGCGTTTCGCGATGCTATCGTCAATTATCTGGCAGAGCAGGGTATCACTGTCGTTGATTACAGCAGCGATAAACGAACCGACGCGAATTATTATCCTGACGTTGCCCATGAAGTGGCGATGGCCATTAAACAGGGAGAGCACGATCGCGGCATTTTAATTTGCGGCACCGGCATTGGTATGAGCATTGTGGCGAATAAAGTGCCGGGCGTGCGCGCGGCGCAGTGCCACGATACCTTCTCTGCCGAGCGTGCGCGTAAAAGCAATAATGCGCAAATCATCACCCTGGGCGCGCGGGTGATTGGTGCCGAGCTGGGGAAAAAAATCATCCGGTGGCGTGGCTGGAGTCGGAGTACGAAGGGGGCGGTTCTGCGGCAAAAGTGGAGCGCATTGACTATTACCAGAATCAGCATGCCAGAGATTAACGGAGCCTGTGATGAACCAATTAAGCGCGTTAAAAGAGATGACCGTCGTTGTTGCCGATACCGGCGATATTGATTCGATTAAAAAATTTGCCCCGCAGGATGCCACTACCAACCCGTCACTGGTGCTGAAAGCCGCGCAGCTGCCGCAGTATCAGGCGCTGATTGCCGATTCGGTGGGCAAAGCACGCCGTCAGGGCGGCAGTGCCGAAACGCAGTTGATCAATGCCTGTGATCAAGTCGCTGTGGATATCGGCACGGAAGTGCTGCGCCATGTGCCGGGGCGTATTTCCACCGAGGTGGACGCCCGTTTTGCCCGGATCGCGGGATGTGTTACCCGCGCGCGTAAACTGATTCAGTTGTACCGAGGAAAACGGGATCGCGCCATCGCGCATCCTGATCAAGCTGGCGGCAACCTCGGGAGGATCCGCGCGGCTGAAGAGCTGGAGCAAAGCGGCATTAACTGCAACCTGACGCTGTTGTTCTCCTTCGCCCGTGCACGGGCTTGCGCAGAAGCCGGGGTGTTTCTGATTTCACCGTTTGTGGGACGTATTTACGACTGGTATCAGAAAAACGCCCCGCATGCGCCGTACCATGCCGCGAGCGATGCAGGGGGTGAAATCGGTACGCGACATCTACCAGTACTATAAAGCCCACGGCTATGACACCGTGGTGATGGGCGCCAGTTTCCGGCGGATAGAACAGATTCAGGCATTAGCGGGCTGCGACCGTCTGACCATCTCTCCGGCACTGCTGGATGCGCTGGCGGTGTGTGACGCGCCGCTGACCCGGCAGCTTCATCCGGGTTGCGTCAGCGAAAACCGCCCGAGCCCAATGACCCAGTCTGAGTTTCTCTGGCAGCATCATCAGGATGCGATGGCGGTTGAAAAACTGGCCGAAGGGATCCGCTTGTTTGCGGCTGACCAGTTGAAGCTGGAAGAGATGATCCGCCAGATGCTCTGAACCGCCGCAAGGAAAAAAGATGAACACAGCAAACCTACAACGGCGCATTTGCGCCAATGCCCTGCGCGCGCTCTCGATGGACGCGGTACAGAAAGCCAAATCCGGTCACCCGGGAGCCCCGATGGGGATGGCTGACATTGCCGAAGTCCTGTGGCGTGATTTTCTGAACCATAACCCGACGAATCCGGCCTCGGGCTGACCGCGACCGCTTTGTGCTGTCCAACGGCCACGGCTCGATGCTGATTTACAGCCTGCTGCACCTCACCGGTTACGACCTGCCGATGTCCGAGCTGCAGAACTTCCGTCAGTTGCACTCCAGAACGCCGGGTCACCCGGAAGTGGGCTACACCGCCGGTGTGGAAACCACCACCGGTCCGCTGGGGCAGGGCATTGCCAACGCCGTGGGCATGGCGATTGCCGAGAAAACCCTTGCGGCGCAGTTCAACCGCCCGGGTCACGACATTGTTGACCACTTCACCTACGCCTTTATGGGCGACGGCTGCATGATGGAAGGCATCTCCCATGAAGCCTGCTCGCTGGCCGGTACCCTGAAACTGGGCAAACTGGTGGCGTTCATGATGACAACGGCATCTCCATCGACGGTCACGTTGAGGGCTGGTTCACCGACGACACCGCAAAACGCTTTGAAGCCTACGGCTGGCACGTGGTGCGCGGGGTGGACGGTCACAATGCAGACGCCATCAAACGTGCAGTGGAAGAAGCGCGCAGCGTGACGGACAAACCGTCGCTGCTGATGTGCAAACCATCATCGGCTTCGGTTCGCCGAACAAAGCCGGTACCCATGATTCCCACGGCGCGCCGCTGGGGATGCGGAAATCGCCCTGACCCGCGAAGCGCTGGGCTGGAAACACCCGGCCTTTGAAATCCCGTCTGACATCTATGCGCAGTGGGATGCGAAAGAAGCCGGTCAGGCGAAAGAAGCCGCGTGGAACGACAAATTTGCGGCCTACGCCAGTGCCTTCCCGCAGGAAGCGGCTGAGTTCACCCGCCGTATGAAAGGCGAGCTGCCGTCTGACTTCGACGCCAGAGCGCAGGCTTTTGTGGAGAAACTGCAGGCTAATCCGGCGAAAATCGCCAGCCGTAAAGCGTCGCAGAATGCCATCGAAGCCTTTGGTCCATCTGAATTCCTCGGCGGCTCCGCTGACTGGCGCCAAGCAACCTGACCCTGTGGTCCGGTTCGAAAGCCATCAACGAAGACACCGCCGGCAATTACATCCATTACGGTGTGCGCGAGTTCGGTATGACCGCGATTGCCAACGGCATCACCCTGCACGGCGGTTTCCTGCCATACACCTCCACCTTCCTGATGTTCGTCGAATATGCCCGTAACGCGGTGCGTATGGCGGCGCTGATGAAACAGCGTCAGGTGCTGGTCTACCCACGACTCCATCGGTCTGGGCGAAGACGGCCCGACACACCAGCCGGTGGAGCAGGTGGCTTCCTGCGTCTGACCCCGAACGTCAGCACCGGCGTCCGTGTGACCAGTGGAATCCGCGGTGGCGTGGAAATACGGCGTGGAACGTGCCGACGGCCCGACGGCGCTGATCCTCCCGTCAGAACCGGCACAGCAGGAGCGTACGGCGCAGCAGCTGGCGGATATCGCCCGCGGTGCGTACGTGCTGAAGGATTGCGCCGGTCAGCCGCAGCTGATCCTGATTGCCACCGGCTCTGAAGTGGAGCTGGCGGTGTCGGCGTGGGAAAAACTGACCGCTGAAGGCGTGAAGGCGCGCGTGGTCTCCATGCCGTCCACCGACGCGTTCGACAAACAGGATGCGGCGTACCGTGAATCCGTTCTGCCGAAAGCGGTCTCTGCACGTGTGGCGATTGAAGCCGGTATTGCGGACTTCTGGTACAAATACGTGGGCCTGAACGGCGCGGTAGTGGGCATGACCACCTTTGAGTGAGTCGGCGCCGGCTGAGCAGTTATTCGCGATGTATGGCTTTAGCGTAGAAAACATTGTCGACACGGCGAAAACCGTGTTGTAATTCTCTGCCGGATAGCGGCTTTGCCTTATCCGGCATTTCTTCCGCCAGTAAGTTCCCCGTAAGCAAACGCTGATAATGCCCTTTCATTGCCAACGGGAGCGTTATCATGGCTGTTGTATCACGTCACATTATTCTTACGGGTTTGCTGTCTGTGTCCTTTAATGCTGCGGCTGACGACGCCAGCCAGTTCGGTTTGG
The DNA here is from genome assembly GCA_002886105.1 of Enterobacter sp. EA-1. Lineage (GTDB taxonomy): Bacteria > Pseudomonadota > Gammaproteobacteria > Enterobacterales > Enterobacteriaceae. The sequence continues at coordinate 3,092,818 of CP025776.1, read as the reverse complement.
GCGTTGGCGTGGCGAGTACGCAAAAGCCCTACACCGGTATGGATCGCGAATACACGCCGCTCCCCCGTTTTTACACTATGAAACGACCACTTTCGCTTTGCCGGACTCTGCGGAGCTCAAATTACCCGCGCTACCGTTCAGTGAAACTCAGCGGCTAACAACCGGTCTAATCGTCCGCTATGATGGCGCAGGTTACGCGGCTGATGATGCCGCCATTCTGCACGGGATGGCTAAACGCAAAGGTGGGTTTTGGGGTGGCGCGGGCGTGGAGTGGCAGAACCCGCTGGTGAATGTGTTCGCTGACTGGACGCATGACCTTTCCGGCAACAGTAAAGGGCAGCGCTTACGCACCGGGGGGCGGACGAGGCTGGCAGTTCGGCGAAGGGTTTACGCTGACGCCGCGTATTGTCGCCAACCGCTATGACAGCCACTACGTGGATTACTACTACGGCGTACGGGATGATGAGGCGTGCATGGCGGCCTGCCCGGCAGGGACGCGCTGCGCTGAACACCGAGATTGGCCTCAATGGCCGTTGGCAATTTAACGAACACCATATTTTCATGGTGGATGTACAACGACGCTGGCGTCGGACATTAAGGACAGCCCGCTGGTGGACAGGACCAACGAAAACCGCCTCTTTATGAGCCATGTACGCGTTCTGATGAGCCGAATATTGTTAATTGAAGATCACGAGCATCTGGCTCGGCTGATTGCCAAAGGGCTGGCGTCGGCCGGTATCGCCGCCGATCTCGTTAGCCGCGCCGATACGGCCCGGGCGGCTATCCGGCAGGTTTCCTACCGGGCCGGGTGCTCGACCGGGGTCTACCCGATGGCGATGGTCTCCAGCTATTACAACGTTTGCGCCAGGGCGCAGATCGCGGTTCCTGCCTGATCCTCACCGCCCGCGATGCCCTGCACGACCGCGTTGAAGGGCTGGAAGCCGGGGCGGATGATTATCTCGCCAAACCCTTTGCGATGGAGGAACTGGTGGCCCGCGTGCGCGTTGTTGCGTCGTCCTGTGGAGCATCAGTCGCTGCACCCGGCATGGGGAGACATCACCTTAATGCCAGAGTCCGGCGTCATGCAGTGCGGGCAGCAGAGTATCGCACTGGCGCCTGCCGAGTTGCAGATCTGCTGGCGCTGGTGCGTAAACAGGGCGGCGTGGTACGGCGCAACCGGATGGAGTCCGCCGGATGGGGGCTAAGCGATACGGTAACACCAAATGCACTGGATGTTGCCTTACACCGACTCCGGCGCAAGCTGCATGCAATTGGCTCCCCGCTTACAGATTGTCAACCTCAGAGGGCTGGGCCATCCGTGAAAAAGCGCTGGCTGAATAGTCTGGCGCTGAAGATTTTACTGGCGTTTATCGCCGGTGCGCTATTGAGCATTGGTCTGCTGATACTGACCGGCATGGTGGTCAAAGAGCGCTTGCCGGGAATGGATCTGACGGACTATACGCAAGCGCTGGCGAGGGCATTGCAGTTTGACCAACACGGGAATCCGGTCGGGTTCACGCAGGGCGACCAGTACCCGCTGTGGATTTATCAGAGTCTGTCTGAGGATGTCGCGTACCGGATCCTCGACGAGAAAGGGCGGGTCATGCTGATGTCGCCGGGGGCGCAAGCCCGGCCGCCGATAGCGGGCATTACCGCGCCGCAGGAAGGGGAGCTTTAGCTTTACGCGTAATGGCGTGGTGTATGATGGCGTGACCGCACAGTATAGCCACCGAGGGCCGACGCGGGTTTATTCAGATGACGGCCAGCTCGCGGATTATCGATTTCCTGCACCGCGGGTTTGCGCTGCCGTTTATCCGCTTTGGCATTGAGCTTTTCAGCCTTGTGCTGCTGGTGGTGTTTGGTTTTGCGCGTGGATCACGCTGAAATATTCCCTCCGACCTTTGCGCCAGACATCTGCTGACGCGGCAATGATCTCCCGCGATCGCTGGATGCCCGCCTGCAAACCCAGTGGCATGCCGGGGAGATCCTCCCGCTCATCGACAGCTTTAACCCGAGGCGCTGGCGCGGCTGGAGAAGGGGTATCGCAGTCAGCAGGATTTTCTGGCGAAAGCCGCCCATGAGTTAAAAAACGCCACTGACGTTATTAAGGGCAGAACTGGAGTTGATGGATGACCGCGCCGGTGTGCGTGAACCGCTGCTGATGCAGGTGGAACATCTGGCGCGCCAGTTCAGCAACTTCTGCTGCTCGCCGACCAGTGAGCCGCTGAGCTACCATTTTGTTCCGCTTGATGTGGCGGAAGTGACCCGGGATAGCCTGCAATTTTTACAGCCGATTGCGGAAGAGGCGCATGTCAGCCTGTCGCTTGTCGTGAGTGATGAGGCGGTGATGTGGCATGCCGATCGTGGCGCCTTGTTTACCTTGCTCAAAAACCTGATGGAGAATGCCATTCAGCATGCTCCCGCCGAGTCGGATGTGCGTACGGAAATCACTGCCGGGTGTATCACGGTGCGGGATTATGGGCCGGGCGTGACGCAGGATGCTGCCATTGCTGTTTTCACGTTTCTGGCGCGGTGCGCACCGGCGGGATAGCGGGGCAGGGTTAGGGCTGGCGATTTGCCACGAGATTGCGCTGGCGCATGGCTGGCAACTGGCGGCGGAAAATGCGCAGCCAGTGACGTTAAAACGTTAGGGCGCGCCTTATCCGGCCCGATCCCACAGGCCGGATAAGCGTCAGCGCTATTGGATACGGACTCAACGCCCGGCTTTTTAACTTCTGGTAATACTCTTCGTAAAGGGCGCTGGCACTGCCGACATCATTTGCCACTCGCCCTTACTGAGGGTTTCCGCATCCGGGTAGAGGGACTTATCGTTCGCCACTTCCGGTTTCAGCAGCTTACGCGCGGCCGAGGTTCGGCGTTGGGTAGCCGATGGTTTCCGCCACTTGTTTGGCGATCTCCGGACGCAGCAGGAAGTTGATAAGCTTTAGCGCCCCCTTCGACGTTTTTCGCATTCGCCGGGATCGCCGTGGCTATCCATCCAGAAAATCCCCTTCCTGAGGCCAGACGACATCCAGTTGCGTCCCCGCCTGACGCGCCACATACGCCGAACCGTTCCACACCATGCCCAGATTCACTTCGCCTTCCATAGGGGTTGGCGGGGTTATCTGGAGTTGAACGCCGCGACGTTTGGCATCAGTTTTTTCAGCTCGTTATAGGCCGCTTCCAATCTCTTTGGGATCGGTGGTGTTGCCGGAGTAACCCAGTTTGCGCAGCGCCATCTGGAACACTTCGCGGGCGTCATCCGTCAGCAGCAGGCTGCCCTTGTATTCCGGTTTCCACAGGCCCAGCGGGTCACGGTTTTCGGATCGATAGCGTCGCTATTTACGCCAATCGCGGTGGCGCCCCAGATATAAGGGATGGAGTAGTCGTTATTGGGGGTCAAACGGTTTGTTGAGCATCTGCGGATCGAGGTTATTGAAGTGGGTCAACTTCGTTTTGTCGATCTTCTGGATCATGCCCTCTTTGCGCATCTTATCCACGAAGTAGGTGGACGGCACGACCGAGGGTCGTATGCGCCTTCTTTGTAGGTTTTGAGCTTGGCGTACATGGTTTCATTCGATTCATAGGTCGAATAGATAACCTTGATGCCGGTCTCTTTGGTGAACTGCTCCAGCAGGCCGGGCGGCACATACTCGGTCCAGTTGTAGAAATAGAGCGTTTTGTTGTCCGCATGCGCGGCGCTCATGCCGATGGCGAGGGCTCCCGCTGCCAGCAGGTGGCGTGACCATTTTTCATTATCTTACGTCCCCTGAGTTTGGTTTTATCACGAGCAATCAGCTGGCTGGTAGCACCAGCGACAGCACTAACAGAATGGTGGCTAGCGCGTTGACTTCCGGCGACACGCCCACCTTGACCATGGAATAGATTTTTAAGGGCAGAATTTCATAGCCCGGACCGGTAACGAAGGACGAAACTACCACGTCGTCCATCGACAGGGTAAAGCTCAGCCAGCCGGCCGCGACGGGCATCGCCAGTGGCAGGATGATTTTGCGCAGAATAGTGACTTCGCTGGCACCCCAGATCTTTGGCGGCTTCCAGCATGCGTACATCAAAGCCTTTCAGGCGCGAAGACGGTCACCACCACAAATGGCAGGCAGAAGGTGATATGCGAAAACAGCAATGACCAGAACCCGAGCTGAATGCCCAGCAGCATAAACAGCACCAGTAGCGAAATGGCCATGACGATATCCGGCGACATCATCTACAAACAGCATGCATGACCGGTTTACCGCGAAAACGGTAGCGATAGAGCGCAACGGCTGTCAGCGAGCCAATCAGGGTGGCAAAGGTGGCGGAGTACGGCCATCGTCAGCGAGTGTTGCGCGGCTTGCAGCAGACTGTCGTTGTTCATCAACAGGCGATACCACTCGGTGGAGAACCCCCTGCCAGTTAATGCCAAAGCGCGACTGATTAAACGAGTTGACGATCAGAATGATGATCGGAATATACAGATACGCGTAAATAGCGGTCATAAAACCGCCGCGCAGCAGATCGACCAATCATGCGTATTCCACCTTTTTCTTAAGCCAATTGTTCGATTCTAGTGATTTGAAAATTATCACTTTTTTATCTTCAAACCATTTCACCAAAACTGCACGGTCGTTGACAGTTGCTTGAGGCCGCGCATTTTACAACAATTTGTTTTGCGATCGGGAAAAACTCCCGCATAAACGACGAACTTTACCTGTTTCGGACAACGCGTACCGTTGCTATCGAAGACTCCACCCATCTTATGTGATTTTGGGAAAAACGGATGCGATTGCTCATTTCATTGCTGTTGGCGGCTTATCTCCCTTTTACGCAAGTGCCGCGACAGAGACTGATATTCAGAAAAATGTCACGGCGTTCTACACATTTTATCTGCACGAAATTAATCACGATGTTTCGCCAGATAACATCATCAAAATGGAACAAATGAATAAATGGGTATCGGCGACGTTACTTAAGCGTATGGATGAAATTTATACGATGCCGGAGCAAGAATTACTGATGGCCGATTATTTTACCTACGCGCAGGATGCGTTCCCCGAGTGGGAGAAAACTATAAAAGTTTCCCCCGGCGTCTCCGGATGGGCAAAGTATGAAACTGGATGTCTGGCTTGGGCAGCAGAATAGCGAACATGCGCATCTGCAGGTTTGGACCCGTAAGGAAAATGGAAACTGGAAGATTTGGCGGGTCGTTGATGCGGGTGACAATATTGAGCAAAAACTTTACTGACACCGCAGTTTAATGGCAACAAGGCACGGATAGTGCCTTGCATGCCATTTACCGCGAAGTAAAGCGCATGCCAGCATCATGGTTCATCCAATGACAGTTAACGTTATTCGCCCAAATCCGTTGCTTTTTTGTTCAGCAATCGCGCTGCACGCCAGTACACCAGCAACATCAGCCCCATCACCACGGTCAGCGTGATGCTGGTGGCGGAGCCGAATGGCCAGTCACGAATATTGAGGAACTGGCTTTTAATCACGTTACCGACCAGCAAATTTTTCGCCCCGCCCATCAGATCCGCAACATAGAACAGCCCCATGGCCGGCAACATCACCAGCAGGCAAACCGGCAATGATCCCCGGCATCGTCAGCGGGATAATAATGCGAATGAAGGTTTGCAGTTTACCGGCCCCGAGATCTTTGCCGCTTCCAGCAGCGGTTTGTCGAGCTTCTCGATGCTGGAGTAGAGCGGCATCACCATAAACGGCAGCAGAATGTAGACCAGACCGATAATCACCGCGACCGGGGTAAACATAATGCGCAGCGGCTCATCGATGACACCCAGCCACAGCAGGAAGGCGTTGAGATACCCCTGGTGCTGAGGAAAATCTTCAGCCCGTAGATGCGGATAAGTGAGTTGGTCCAGAAGGGAACAATCAGCAGAAACAGCAGCAGCGGGCGCACCTTCGCGGGCAGTTTCGCGGGGAACCGAGGCAAAAGGGTAGCCCAATATCAGGCAGGACAGCGTGGCGATCGCCGCCATGTTCAGGAGTGCAGCAGCATCGAAATAGAGCGGATCGAGCAGACGCGTATAGTTATCCAGCGTGAAAACCCATTGGACGAAATGGGCATCGTCGCGGGTCAGAAAGCTGGTGGCGATGATCATCACATTCGGCAGGAAAACAAACAGCACAAGCCAACCGACGATAGTGGCGATCACCCCATTCTGGAATTTACTGGTACTCTTCATCAGCCAGTACGACCTCCCAGCTTTCTACCCGGTTATGGCCATTTTCTGGTCCAGCGAGTGGTCAAAAATCCGGATCGTCTTCATTAAAGAACTCACTGACCATCACCATTTTGCCGTTTTCCAGCTCAACCATGGATTCCAGTGTCATCCCTTTGTAGTTGCGCTCACGAACGTAGCCGATCAGACCTTCTGCGTCGCCCACGTCGTGGATCTCTTCGACACGCAAATCTTCCGGGCGCAGCAGTACGTTTAACGGCTGGCCTTGTTCCACCGGGAAGTTAACGTGAATATGGCATTCGCGGCCTTCGACGCTGGCGCGCACGCGGTGCGCATCGACACGCTCAATCACCGTGGCGCTGAAAATATTGATTTCGCCGATAAAGCTGGCGACAAACAGGTTCTTCGGCTCTTCATAGATTTCACGGGGCGTACCATCCTGCTCAATGTGGCCTTCGCGCATCACCACAATGCGGTCTGACATGGTCAGGGCTTCTTCCTGATCGTGGGTGACAAAACAAAGGTAATACCCAGCTTACGTTGCAGCGCTTTCAGTTCGTTTTGCATCTGCTTACGCAGTTTGTAATCCAGCGCGGAGAGCGATTCATCTAACAACAGCAAACGCGGTTTATTGACCACCGCGCGGGCGATGGCGACACGCTGCTGTTGCCCGCCGGAGAGTTGATGCGGTTTACGCTGGGCAAAGGTGTCCAGTTGCACCATCCGCAACGCATCCATCACGCGTGGGGTTATCTCCTGAGCCGGAGTTTTTTGCATCCGCAGACCAAAGGCTACGTTGTCGAACACCGTCATATGGGGGGAAGAGCGCGTAGCTCTGAAAAACGGTATTGACGTGGCGGTGTTCCGCTGCAACGTGAGTGATATCTTCAGCATCGAGGTGGATATGGCCGACATCGACACTTTCCAGCCCGGCGATCAGGCGCAGAACGGTCGTTTTACCGCAGCCGGAAGGACCCAGCAGCGTCAGAAATTCGCCGTTATTGATGGTGAGGTTAAAATCGGAAATGACATTTTGCCATCAAAGCTTTTGCGAATACCCGCAAGCTGCACAAGCGGTGAACGCGAACGCGGTTGTGTGTTCAATTTTGACTCTGTCCTACGTCGACGCATCGAAAGGCTTATCGGATGCGGGGTTTGTGGTTAACCACCTTTGGGCTGTGCACGATTTGCTGGGGCTGGCATTCTACGGCAAAGCGGGTGAAATCGCCAATCGTTGTCGTATTTTCGTCGAACGAGGGGAATTTACGGCGTTAATTACGTGGGCCGTAATTTTGAAAATATTCTCGTTTACGGGGGTAAAAGTGACCTGACGCACATTTGTCTTTTCACGCTTATTGATAATGTTGTGACATTTTGTGGGGGTGGCTTCATGGACAAATTATTAGAGCGTTTTTGCAGTACGTTTCTCTGGATACTCAATCAAAGCCCGGCGTCCGGCAGGTGCCCAGCACTGACGGGCAGTGGAAACTCCTGCGTTTACTTCCAGAACCAACTGACGGAAATGGGGCTGGAAAATGTCACACAAGCGATAAAGGCACGGTGATGGCCGTGTTGCCGTCGAATGTGCAAACGCCCGTGCCCGCGATTGGCTTTATTTCCCATGTGGATCCCTCGCCAGATTGCAGCGGCAAGAATGTGAATCCGCAAATTCTTGAAAACTATCGCGGTGGCGATATCGCACTGGGAATTGGCGATGAGATCCTGTCGCCGGTGATGTTCCCGGTGCTGCACCAGTTACTTGGGCAGACGCTGATCACCACGGATGGCAAAACATTGCTTGGCGCGGATGATAAAGCCGGTGTGGCGGAGATCGCGACAGCGCTGGCGGTGTTGAAGAAGAAGAACATTCCCCACGGCGATATTTGCGTGGCGTTTACCCCTGATGAGGAAGTGGGTAAGGGCGCGAAACATTTCGATGTGGAAGGCTTCGGCGCAAAATGGGCCTATACCGTTGATGGCGGCGGCGTTGGCGAGCTGGAGTTTGAAAACTTTAACGCTGCGTCGGTGAACATTAAAATCGTCGGTAATAACGTCCACCCGGACGGCGAAAGGTAATGGTTAACGCGCTGACGCTGGCCAGCCGTATTCATGCGCTGGTGCCGGAAGAGGAGAGCCCGGAAAATACCGAGGCTACGAAGGCTTCTATCATCTCACCAGTATTAAAGGCACCGTTGAACGTGCCGACATGCACTACATCATCCGTGATTTCGACCGCAAGATGTTCTGAAACACGTAAACGTAAGATGATGGAGATTGCCGTAAAAAGTGGGTAAAGGGCTGCACCCGGATTGTTATATCGAACTGGTGATTGAAGACAGCTACTACAATATGCGCGAGAAAGTGGTTGAACATCCGCATATTCTCGAAATCGCCCGGCAGGCTATGCGCGACTGCGATATTGAACCGGACCTGAAACCGATCCGCGGCGGTACCGACGGTGCGCAGCTCTCTTATGGGCTGTTCCTGCCCGGAACCTGTTTCATCCGGCGGTTATAACTACCACGGCAAGCACGAGTTTGTGACGCTGGAAGGCATGGAGAAAGCCGTACAGGTGATTGTGCGAATTGCTGAGCTGACGGCGAAAGGGGGAGTAGTCTGCGTTGCCGGATCGGCATAAATGCTTTTATCTGGCCTGCGCGAGAGATATCGCAGGCCGGATAAGCAGACAGTCAGGTATTAATCTTCGAAGAACCAGTAACCGCTGTTGACCAGCGCGGCGAGCATCGCGAGGAAAGAGGATCGTCCAGCGCATCGCCGAACATCTCACCCTGCAAAACGATATGACTTGCCAGCGCTTCAAGCGCCGGGCGGTGCGGCGAGTTGATCCGTTCGCCGTTGGCGAACACATCCTCACCAATACGCAGCACGCGTAAACCGCCAAGACGCACCAGTTTGTCACCCTGTTTCCAGCGCATCGTAAATCTCATCCGGCTGATAGGGGGGCTCCGGCGGCGCGATATCCAGCTCGTGGCGGGACTGGGAAATAAATTCGCCCATCCACTCCTTAAACTGCTCCGGCTGGTTGATCAGTCCCAGCATCATATCGCGCAGCTTATCCAGCTCTTCCGGCAGAATATCCGCCGGGTGGGCGCGCTGCGGAACATCCGGATCGCTATAGCGCTGGCCGCCCAGTTCGCGTTGCAGAACATAGTCCGCAAACCCGCTGATCAATTCCACGACCGCTGGGGGCACGGGAAACCCACGGAGTAGTTCAGCGAGTTCTCCAGCGAATAGCCTTCATGCGGGAATCCCGGCGGGATATACAGAATATCGCCCGGCTCCAGCTCTTCATCAATGAGCGCCTCAAACGGATCGACCTGCAGTAAGTCCGGGTGTGGGCAGTGCTGTTTCATCGGCGTTTTTTCGCCTACGCGCCAGCGACGGCGACCGGTACCCTGAATAATAAACACGTCGTACTGATCGAGATGTGGCCCTACGCCGCCGCCGGGCACTGAGAAGGAGATCATCAGATCATCGGTACGCCAGTCAGGCAGCACGCGGAACGGGCGCATCAGCGCGGCAGCAGGTTGATGCCAGTGGTTGACGGCCTGCACTAACAGTGACCAGTTACTTTCGCCCAGTGATCATAGCTTTCGAAAGGACCGTGGCCCACCTGCCATTTACCGTCGAGATGGCTGACCAGACGGCTGTCCACCTCATTTTCCATTGCCAGCCCCGCCAGCTCGTCCGGGCTGATGGGGTCGATGAAATTTAATCCCACGTTTCAGCACTACCGGGCGTTTTGCCAGTAGCGTTGAATAAAGTCTGGCCAGTCTATTTCGTGATAGTCCATATGCGTTTCCGGCAAATTATCAGTGGCTGAATAAAGGATTATAGTAATGCCGATAGCGTTCAGTCGCCAGCGATCGCCGTCTGTTGTCGGCCAAAGATCACTTCCATTTTGCGCCGCCCAGTAAACTCTCGGCGGTGATTATCTGCCCTTCATACTGGTCGACAATCTCCCGCGCAACGGAAAGCCCGACGCCGCCCGGCCCGGGCGCAGCGTATCGGCGCGTTGCCCGCGATCAAAGACCACTTCGCGCTTGGCAGTGGGAATGCCGGGACCATCATCTTCAACGATAATATGCAGCGTGTCGTCTGTTTGTTGAAATCTCAACAAATTCAAGGCAATATTTGCAGGCGTTATCCAGCAGATTACCCATCACTTCCATAAAGTCATTTTTCTCACCAACAAAACTGATTTCCGGCGAGATATCGGGGGTAATGTTGACACCTTTGCGCTGATAGACCTTGTTCAGCGCCGAGGTCAGGCTGTCGAGCAGCGGCGCAACGGGATGCAGCTCCCGGCTGAGCAGGCCGCTTACTGCCGCGCATCGTGGCACGATGCAGGTAGTAACCAATCTGCTGCGAGATACGACTGATCTGCTCCAGCATCACCGGTTCGGCATCGGAGACGCTCATCTTCTCGCTGCGTAACGATCGTAACGCTCTGCAACACCGCCAGCGGCGTTTTCAGGCTGTGGAGTGATCGGTGAGCGTGGTGCGGTACTTGTCATAACGATCGCGCTCACTTTTCAGCAGGCGGTTAAGATTGCGCACCAGACTGGTCAGCTCGCGGGTGGTCTCCGGATTAAGCTGTTCGCGGTGATGCTCTTCCAGCTCGCGGACTTCACGGGCCAGCGCTTCAATGGGGCGTAAACTCCACCACGCCGCCAGCCACAACAGCGGAATCACCAGTAACAGGTTAGCGGCCAGCATAGACAAACCAGCTCCACACCATATAAGAGCGTTTCAGCTCAATCGGAATGGTATCGATCACCACAATGGTTAATTGCGGCATACGGTTGGTGGCCGGGTAGATATTGACCGCGACAGAGTGCGTCATCTCAGAACTGTCGTCTACGATCTCTTTCAACTCTTCAGCAATGGAATGGTCGTCATCCACCAGCGTGCTGCTGGCATCAATATCCGCTTCAATTTCATGAAAGCCATTTGTTCGCAGCCAGTCCGGTTCGATACTGTTTTCCAGCCGGTACATCACGCTGGGACCAGATGTTTGCCGTTCTGGTCGTAGATCAGCGCCATGGTCGGGCTTTAGATTGAGATTTTCCGGGAGATCAACGCTGAGCCACTGTTTTCCAGCCAGGTACATCACGCTGGGACCAGATAAGTTTGCCGTTCTGGTCGTAGATCAGCGCCATGGTCGGGCTTTGCAGATTGAGATTTTCCGGGAGATCAACGCTGAGCCGATTGTTTTCCCATTTTGCCAGCGTATAGAACAGGTTGCTCTCCACGCAGCAGACGGAAGGTGGTTTGTGAAGCTGACGCTGTAACCACCAGCGCCACCATGCCATACGCGAGGGAGAGCACCATCACCACCGCTGCGGTGGCAAGTAAAAAGCGGACCCGCAGGAAAGCGGCAGGAGATGTCGCAACACGCGCCTCATTTAGGCAATTCGAAGAGATAGCCCTGACCGCGCACCGTGGTGATCATCTTCCGGATACTGTGTCTGGATTTTTTTGCGTAAACGCCCCATCAGCACATCAATGGTATGGCTCTCGCGTAACTCTGCATCAGGGTAGAGCTGGAGCATTAATGAATCTTTGCTTTACCACTTTACCGCTGTTGCGGATCAGCGTTTCCATGATGGTGTATTCGAACGCCGTGAGTTTTATCACATCGTCGTTAATCGACAGTTCGACGGGAGAGGTCCACCTGAAACGGTGGCATAGAGATCAACTGCGACGCGAGGCCACTGTTGCGGCGCATCAGCGCCTGAATGCGGGCGACCACTTCTTCAATGTGGGAACGGTTTGGTCACGTAGTCATCCGCGCCAGCACTCAACACTTCAACTTTATCCTGCCAGCCTTCACGGGCGGTCAGCACCAGAACGGGCAGGGTGACCTCATGGCTGCGCCAGCGACGGATCAACGACAGCCCATCTTCGTCTGGTAAACCGAGATCGACAATGGCGATATCGGGAATATGTTCATTAAGAAAGTAATCGGCTTCCCCCGGCATCTTCCGCCGCATCCACCTGATGTCCCAGCTCCTGTACCTTTAAATGGTGACGCAGCAAAGCATTGTCCTCCACAACCAGTATGCGCATCGTCAGAACTCTCCTTAATTATTTGATGCAGTCTAACGCTGATTGTGGTGCAGGAGGGATAAACATTTATTAAACCGTAGAATAAGAAACCCTCTTTTCCGGGGAAAGAGGGTGAACCTGCGGTCGATTATTTCAGCTCGTCGACCATGGTGATGGCGCGACCAATATAGTTGGCCGGGGTCATCGCTTTCAGGCGGGTTTTTTCGTCTTCCGGCAGGGCAAGGCCGTCGATAAACTGCTGCATGCCTTCCGCGTCAACGCGTTTACCGCGGGTCAGCTCTTTGAGTTTTTCGGCTTCGTGCCGTAGCGGCGCATCACGGTCTGGATCGGCTCCGCCAGCACTTCCCAGTTGTGATCCAGTTCATCCAGCAGACGATCACGGTTCACTTCCAGTTTGCTCACGCCTTTCAGCGTTGACTGGTAGGCAATCAGCGCATAACCCACGCCCACGCCGAGGTTACGCAGCACGGTGGAGTCGGTCAGGTCGCGCTGCCAGCGGGACACTGGCAGTTTGCTGGCCAGATGCTGCAACACCGCGTTAGAAAGGCCAAGGTTGCCTTCGGAGTTTTCAAAATCGATCGGGTTGACTTTGTGCGGCATGGTGGAGGAGCCGATTTCACCTGCAATGGTTTTTTTGCTTTGAAGTGGTTCAGCGCAACGTAACCCCAGATATCACGGTCAAAATCGATCAGGATGGTGTTGAAACGCGCCATGCAGTCAAACAGCTCGGCAATATAGTCGTGCGGTTCGATCTGCGTGGTGTACGGGTTCCACTGGATCCCCCGGAGGTGACAAACTCTTCGCTGAACTGGTGCCAGTCCACTTCCGGGTAAGCCGCGATATGGGCGTTATGTTGCCCACTGCGCCGTTGATTTTGCCGAGGATTTCCACTGGTTTAACTGACGGAACTGGCGTTCCATACGGTAAGCGACGTTCGCCATCTCTTTACCAATGGTCGACGGCGTGGCGGGCTGACCGTGGGTGCGCGAGCAGCGGGATATCGCGATACTGCACTGCCAGCGCTTTTACCGCATCGATAAGCTGGCGCCAGTACGGCAGGATCACCTCATCACGGGCGGTTTTCAGCATCAGGGCGTGCGAGAGGTTATTGATATCTTCTGAGGTGCAGGCGAAGTGGATAAATTCGGAAACCGCATGCAGTTCCGGGACTTCCGCCGCTTTTTTCTTTCCAGAAAATATTCGACCGCTTTGACATCGTGGTTAGTGGTGCGCTCGATGGTTTTAATGCGAAGCGCATCTTCTTCACTGAAGTCGCTGACGATTTTATCGAGGAAACCGTTTGCGTGGTCAGCAAAAGCAGGAACTTCCTTGATCGCCGCGTGTGCCGCCAGTTTTGCAGCCAGCGCACTTCTACCGGACACGAAATTTCAGCAAACCGTATTCGCTGAAGATCCCGCGCAGCGCGCTGACTTTATCGCCGTAGCGTCCATCGACAGGGGAAACGGCGGTCAGTGAGGATAATTCCATAAGTCACAACTCCGGGAGGTTAACAATGAGCGAGAATGTTTTGGCTGGGTCGACAGGCGATTTCGGGACAACATCAATTGCAGGCGACCGCCGCCGACCCTGCAGTGCCAGAGCACCGCAGCGCGGATCCCGGCCAGCAGCGTGGCGCGGACTTTTGCCTGAACCTGCGGGCTTTGCAGCACCGCGGGTGAACCGGTGACCTGAATACGCGGTCCCAGTGGGCTGATGACATCAACATAAATTGCCGCCATGGCGCTGAGCAGCGTGTCCGATTGCAGATCGAAATGCTGGCTGGCGTTGCAAACTGGCGATGCGATTACCGAGCGTATCCATTGCCTGTTTATTACCGGCAAGTTTACGCTCCAGCACCATCATACTTAAGGTATAGCGGGTCAGTTCAGCATTGAGACCGGCGGCTGCTGGCATTCAGTACGCCAAGCAGGGTTTCCAGCCCGGTGCGCAGATTGGTTTCGCTGCCGCCAAAGACGCTAAGCGTGGAGTCCGGGTTCAGATCAATCACGCTGTTCAGCGAGACATGCAGTGCGTCGCTGTCACAATGCCCTCGGGTGCGCCAGTTGTTGCACCAGACGTGCAGACTGGCAAATGCCAGCCAGCGCCAGTCGTAATAGTTCTTCGCCACACTCACTCCTTTTTTGGCCCGCGTCGCAACCATTGCGCGGGCTTTCGCCAGTCCGGTTTTACTTACTCTGTGTTACAGGGGCAGCGGCAGACGCTGCTCAATAATACCGCCGCACACGCCGCTATAGAAAACAGCGGACTGACCTGTGTGACGGCCGCAACCGGATTGTCAAAACGCACGTCGATACGGTCGGCGTCCAGCACGGTCACGGTGCAGGGAATATCTTCCTGACGATAACGGGTTTTCACTGTGCAACGCAGCGTGCCCTGGAAGCGGTTCGCGATCCACCCAGTGCAGTTGCTGTGCGATAAGCCCCACGGACATCAGGCGAGGATGCTCATGGCCCTGCGCAACAATCAGGATATTATTTTCCACGTCTTTATCGACAACGTACCACGGCTCTTCGCTGCCCTCTTTGGTCCCGCCGATACCCGTGTGCCTTTACGCTGGCCAAGAGTATGGTACATCAGACCGGTGCTCGCCGATCTCTTCACCGTCGACGGTGAGGATTTTACCAGGCTGCGCCGGTAGCGGCCAAGGAATTCGCGAATTTACGTTCACCAATAAAGCAGATGCCGGTAGAGTCTTTTTTCTTCGCGGTTGCGGGGCCCAGTTCTTCGGCGATTTTACGCACTTGCGGTTTTTCCAGCTCGCCGACCGGGAACAGGCTTTGTGCGATCTGCTCGTGACCTAAGGTATACAGGAAGTAGCTCTGATCCTTGTTGCCATCCAGACCGCGCAGCAGGCGGCTTTTGCCGTCCACATCGGCGCGGCGCACGTAGTGGCCGGTGGCAATATAGTCCGCGCCGAGATCTTCAGCGGCAAACTCAAGGAACGCTTTAAATTTGATCTCTTTGTTGCAGAGAATATCGGGGTTCGGCGTACGCCCGGCTTTGTATTCGGCCGAGGAAATGCTCGAAGACGTTGTCCCAGTATTCTGCGGCGAAATTGACGGTGTGCAACTCGATGCCGAGCTTGTCGCAAACGGCCTGCGCATCGGCCAGATCCGCCGCCGCGGTGCAGTATTCTTCGCCGTCATCCTCTTCCCAGTTCTTCGCGAACAGGCCTTCCACCTTATAACCCTGTTGTTGCAACAGGTAAGCGGAAACGGAAGAGTCGACACCGCCGGACATACCGACGATCACTTTTTTTGGGCTATCAGACATAGAATACTCACGACGTAGAACTTCAGGGCGGCGTATTCTATCACGGGCTGGCGGCTCAGGCATCCCCTGTAAACGGCCAGTTAAAGGCTGCGATAGTTTCCAGCGGCAAACGCGGGCAGTTCTGATAACAGCGAATGCTTTCCGCAACCAGCGGTGAGCGCAGGTTTGTCGCCGTAAAGATCTCCTCCGCCGTGACCCAATGGCAGCGATCGATATCGCTGTCGTGGGTTCAGTGGCGCACATTTCGTTAAGCTCGATAGCAAACAAAAACGCAGGAACGGCGTGCGATCGCGCGCTATCCACTGATGCATTCTGAGAAAGTGCTGCGGTTCGGCGCGAATGCCTGTCTCTTCCCACAGTTCGCGGGCGGCGGCCTGCGCCAGTGTTTCGTCGGCTTCCAGATGGCCTGCTGGCTGGTTCCACAGGGCTTTACCGCGAATCGTCTCTTCAACCACTAAAAATTTCCCCTGCGCGTGTACAACGCAGGCAACGGTTACGTGGGGTTTCAGCATCATTACTCCCTTAAAAGTTAAGCATCCCGCCATTCACCGTTGGCGAGGTTATCCAGCGTGTAAGTCCCCATAGCGTAACGGATAAGCCGCAGGGTAGGGAACCCGACGTGCGCCGTCATTCTCCGCACCGGCGATTACGCCCTTCGTAGAGGGTGATTTTCAGCCAACAGGTGGGAATGGACTTCCGTTCAC
The DNA here is from genome assembly GCA_002886105.1 of Enterobacter sp. EA-1. Lineage (GTDB taxonomy): Bacteria > Pseudomonadota > Gammaproteobacteria > Enterobacterales > Enterobacteriaceae. Next base: position 3,076,527 of record CP025776.1, on the reverse strand, counting down.
GGATTGGCGGGTTACGCGGCCACAACCAGTCTGGTTCATCGACCCGTTCAACACCTGCGGGAAGTGTCGGACCATCGTTCAGGTCAACACCATTACGCAGCGCAGTGATGGCCTCTTCGGTTGGTTCACCTTCAACCTGCACATAATAGATCTTGCCGGTGCGTTTGCCGGGGTTGCGTGAGGCGCGCCTGTAATGCGCCATCGTTGGTCAGCACCAGTAATCCTTCGCTGTCGCGGTCAAGCCGCCCGGCGGCGTAAACGCCCTCTACGGGAATAAAATCTTTCAGCGTGCTGCGCCCGGCCTCGTCAGTGAACTGCGGCAAAACATCGTAGGGTTTATTGGAATAAAATCACACGTTTTGGCTGGTTTTTCCGTTCAGGTCTGGTGGCTTGTCGTGAGCTGAATCGCTCAACCCGGTGATTTCTAAAAGAAGTTTTGTTCATGGTATTTTCAGTGATTATCAATTGCCGCATTATAGCTGAATCACGATTGCCTTTCATGGAACCCAACTATCGGTTAGTATTGATGGGCTCATTACAATTCATTAACAAAAAACGGTTTGCTCTGTGTGATTCACGTAACAGGTGAGCGGACGCAGTCTGAGCGCCCCGGCTTGGAAGTCAACGAGCAAAACAACCAGAAGCGCTCGAAGGAGAGGTGAATGGAAAGCAAAGTAGTTGTTCCGGCGGAAGGTAGCAAGATCACCCTGCAAAATGGCAAGCTCAACGTTCCGAATAACCCGATTATCCCGTTCATTGAAGGCGACGGTATCGGTGTTGACGTGACCCCGGCAATGCTGAAAGTGGTTGATGCCGCAGTGGAAAAAAGCCTACAAGGGCGAGCGTAAAATTTCACCGGATGGAAATTTACACCGGTGAGAAATCTACCCATGTTTACGGCCGGGGATGTCTGGCTGCCGCCTGAAACACTTGATCTGATTCGTGATTACCGTGTTGCCATCAAAGGCCTCTGACGACGCCGGTTGGCGGCGGTATCCGTTCTCTGAACGTTGCACTGCGTCAGGAGCTGGATCTCTACATCTGCCTGCGTCCGGTACGTTACTACCAGGCACCCCGGTTAAACACCCTGAACTGACCGATATGGTTATCTTCCGTGAAAACTCGGAAGACATTTACGCCGGTATTGAGTGGAAAGCGGACTCTGCCGATGCGGAAAAAAGTGATCAAATTCCTGCGTGAAGAGATGGGCGTGAAGAAAATTCGCTTCCCGGAACATTGCGGTATTGGTATTAAACCGTGTTCCGAAGAAGGCACCAAACGTCTGGTGCGTGCAGCGATTGAATACGCTATCACCAACGATCGCGACTCTGTGACGCTGGTGCACAAAGGCAACATCATGAAGTTCACCGAAGGTGCGTTTAAAGACTGGGGTTACCAGCTGGCGCGCGAAGAGTTTGGTGGTGAGCTTATTGATGGCGGTCCGTGGCAGAAAATCAAAAACCCGAAAACCGGCAAAGAGATCATCATTAAAGATGTGATTGCCGATGCGTTCCTGCAACAGATCCTGCTGCGTCCGGCTGAGTATGACGTTATCGCCTGTATGAACCTGAACGGTGACTACATTTCTGACGCCCGGCGGCGCAGGTTGGCGGTATTGGTATCGCCCCGGGCGCGAACATCGGTGACGAGTGCGCACTGTTCGAAGCGACCCACGGTACAGCGCCGAAATATGCAGGCCGGGGACAAAGTGAATCCGGGTTCCGTGATCCTGTCCGCAGAAATGATGCTGCGTCACATGGGCTGGGTTGAAGCGGCTGACCTGATCGTCAAAGGCATGAGCGGCGCGATTAACGCCAAAACCGTGACCTACGATTTCGAACGTCTGATGGAAGGCGCTAAGCTGCTGAAATGTTCAGAGTTTGGCGACGCGATGATCGCGAACATGTAATCCGCCTCGCGGGTTAAACAAGAACGGGAGCCGGTTGGTTCCCGTTTTTTCGGCTATGAGAAATTCTTCCCCAAAACTTTCCCCAAAACCCATCCCTAAAACTGAACGGAAATTAACCCGTTTTCGTACCAACAATTGTCCAGTCTTTACTGCGATCGTCATTATATTTGTCGGTCATTTTTTCTTGATTTGTGCCCCAATAATTTCTGTGTATCCGGCCTCTGATCTCGATAAAGTCTTTCTGAAAGGGAGCGCTGCTCGTGAAACGTTGGGGCTGTACCCTTATACCCGAGGCATATACCCCGTAATGTTTTTTACCGGTCGTCTAAACCGGGTGGCCTTTTCATTTCACCCTCTCTACTGACACTTTCCATAAGATCAACCACGTGTTGGTTATGGCTAACGAGGGATCAAGTTGAAACGGGAGGACCTGACTCAAGGGCATGGGCGCGCATTTGGCATGAGCGGTCCCTTTATAAGGAGAGGGTGGAAAGGTTCGAATTCTTCATGACCCACCGCACCGGCCTGTGCTCAGAGGATATAACCGCTGATTTCTCCTCCAATTGTTTGCAGCCACACCAGTATTTACCCATGAATTCGTTTTTTATCAGTCTTTCTTGGGCGTATATTTGTTAAGTTTAGTCTTAAGAGGTTTATATAAAGATGGACGTTCTGGTACGGGAAGTAAAAAGAGGGTGATTATCACGACTGGCTGGAATTATGGAAGGCCTATAACGATTTTGGTGGAGGTATGGTAAGTAATGAAGTTACAACGTTTACCCCGGCACCGGGCTAATGATCCGTGTTCACCCATATTCTGCCGGGTTGCTGGAAGTAAATAAAAAAGTCGTGGGTTTTTGCCTTATGCGTCTTGCATGAAGGCACCTATGTGGTTACGCCAGTTTGTTATCTTGAAGATTTTTTCGTATGCGAATCCCTGCGAGGGGGAAGGTATTGGACGAGCAATTTTTAACATACATGATGAAGCCACCACCAAAGGCTGGGCAAAGTTTACTGGTTTACCCGATCGCAAAATTCTGCCCGCAAACTTTACGATAAAGTGGCAGTGACAGATGACTTTGTTCGATACCGAATGGTTTTGTAGATTTATTTTTATGCTTTATTTTCGTTGCGGGAGAGCCAATCTCACTCAGGCAACCATCTGAAAAATTAATCACTCGCCAGTAGACCAGTGAAAGGGCCTCTGAGATTTAATCCTTAGTGGCTCTTTAAACTTTAATTTGAATGAATAAACGAAGATGAATGAACTGTCGCTCCGTGCACAAAGCAGACCAGACTACTCCCCAGTCTGGTCGTTTTGTTAAATGCGGACGTAAAAGAGTCACGAGGTTTTTTAAGGTGAATCCATTTTTCAGGCGAGTTTAAATATCGCTGCCGAGCGATTTAGCTGAGCAGCCATGATCTTCCAGAGACGCGGCAGCGGCGGCTTGTTGAACCAGTGCGGCATTTTGTTGGGTCACTTCATCCATCTGGGTGATAGCAATGCTGATATGCTCGATACCGTTCACCTGCTCGCCGGAAGCAGCGTAAATTTCTGACATAATTGCTGAGACATTGCCGATCGCCGTGACGATCGGTCATGGTTTTACCCGCCTGAGCGACCGGTCTGTGCCTTCCGATATACGGTGATTCGAGGCTTCAATGAGCGATTTTATCTCTTTTGCCGCTGTCGCGCTGCGCTGCGCGAGCACGCACTTCGCTTGCCACCACAGCGAAACCTCGGCCTTGCTCGCCCGCGCGGGCTGCTTCCACCGCGGCGTTGAGCGCCAGTATATTGGTCTGGAAAGCAATGCCTTCAATTGTACCGATAATCTCGACCACACTTTTTGAGCTGTCAAAATAGCAGCCATGGTGGTAACGACTTTGTCCACCACTGCGCCTCCCTGCTGCGCGATCCCGGACGCTTCGGACGACATGTTACTGGCGTTTTGCGCGTTAGAGGCGTTTTGTCTCACAGTCGCCGTCAGTTGTTCCATGCTGGCTGAGGTCTCTTCCAGAGAGGCAGCTTGCTGCTCTGTTCGTGCAGCGAGATCAGTATTGCCCATCGCAACTTCTTTGGAGGCACTGTCGATAGAAGATGCAGCGGTCTGAATATCAGAGACCACCTTTATAAGCTGTTCCTGCATGGCGGTAAGGGCGACGATCAGAATACCCGTTTCATCTTTTGAACGTGCGACCATACGGGTAGAGATCGCCTGCAGCAATCGCCTGAGCTGCTTTTACCGCTTCCTCAAGCGGATGGGTAATAGAACGGGCAAGGACGTAGCCTAAAGCGGAAGCGATGAATACGCCCAACAGCGCGCCGATAAACAAGGTGATCCGGGTGTTTGTCTGAACGGAATCGACAGAACTCTGCCGTTCGCTGAGCAGATTTGTTTCAGCATTGACGATTTCATCAATGGTTTTACGCATTTGATCCATTTGTGGCTTGCCAGTATTGGTTTCGAAGGCAGCATTGAAATCTGCCTGCGTCATTGAGCCAGTATTTAGCGCGCGGCGGTGAGAAAGCAGCTCAGCCACAAACTTCCCCTGCCACTCTTGCTCCTGGATTAAGCAAATTATCCGGGCGCTTCTGCTGTGCAGGGTTATCCACAGTTAAGCCTTTAGTTTCCTGCAAAAATCTAACAAAATCCTCTTTGCCTGAACTCCACGGAGCCAGCATTTCCTCTTTGCCATTAATCGCATAACCGCGCAAACCGGTTTCCATATTCACCAGACTAAGGGTCAGTGCACGGCTTTTATCGATGACGCGCCAGCTATGGATATTCCAATCGTTTGTATTAACGATGTTGGAAAATTATTATAGAAAGTTGCACATAATGTCAGTAACAAAACTAAAACGGCACCAAAGGCAAAAAAGAATTTTTTCTTGATAGGTAAATTCCTGAACATTTTAACCTCGTTCCACAAAGTTTTATAGAGTAGCCTGAAGAGCCTTAAAACATATAAGTTATCGGCACGGCTTTTTCTGGCTTTAACTAAAACTCAATAAAACATCGGGCGCGAAGAATATATTCATTTTGCTTTTTGTGTGCGATTTTTCAATAAGATAGACAGCTGTAACATAAACAAATATTGCGGAGTGTATTGTATTCATTTGTCAGGTACAGGTTGGTGGTCATTAGCGAACCTTAAGTGAGTATTAAAGTCTGTAAAATATAATATATCCAGAGGCATGCCGGGGGTATACCAGCATGTCGGTAAGGAAACATCTCTGTTAATAGAGTGATATATGCGATATAATTTTATTACAAATTACTTTTTGGGGATAAATAATGAGATCGGTAATTGCAGGAAGCACGATTGTTGGGGCCGCATTGATTCTGGCGTCATTTATTAATTCTGGGGAGCTTCGTTTCAAAAATGAACATATCATCCCTGTTGCCGGTGGGGCTGTAAAGTTAGGTGAAGTCTATGACGAGCATCAGATTGTTTCGTTAGTGCTTAATTTCAATGACAAGGCTTTTCCGGATGAGGAGCTGCTCCAACAGGCTAATGCTGGTGATTACAAGGATGCTTTGAAAGGTAAATTGGGTAAATTATCAGACCTTATTAACAGCGGAAATAAAGGCCGGGATAAAGTTACAGCTGAAAACCTGAGCTTAAAAAACCCCGCCAAATTAGAACTAACAGTAGCGGTAAGGTATCGTAGTGAGTATCAACCTTCGTTTACATTAGTTATCAGTAAAAAACAGTAGACATTCCGGCTAATGCTCCAATTTATAAAACATCTGTAGATTCTCTTGATTCTTTCTTAAAAGAAAAGAAACAAGAGATTGATTCATCGCTCTATCTCAAATAAGCAGACGAAAAAACAAAACCCGCTTCAGCTGAGGAATCCCCAGTAATGGGCGGGTGAAAAAAGACAGGCATAGAGTTTTGTGATCTACTCACAGATGTTTCCTCTACAGCACCAATCAGGGACACACCTGCACTGTTAACCAGGACATTAATTCGTCCGGCTTTGGCAATCACACTTTCAATCGCCACTTGTACCGAATGTTCATCGCGTACATCCATTTCTGTCAGTGCAACGCCATGCAACGGGGAAGCGGTGTTGATGTCCCTGACGGTACCAAATACCTGACAACCTCTGGCTTTAAAGGCCACAGCTGCCGCTCTGCCAATACCAGATGAAACGCCGGTAATCAGAACGACTTTATGTTCAGACATTTTTTAATCCTTCAGAAGTGGAATGGTTTTCCATTGACGAGGTTGAATCCGGGCTCTTTATCCGGAACCAGATGGCATACATAGCGGGCAGGAACACCAGCGTCATAATGGTCCCACCCAGTGTCCCGCCTATCAGGGTGTAGGCAAGGGCCCCCCAGAACACTGAATGTGTTAACGGGATAAACGCCAGAATGGCCGCCAGCGCCGTGAGCAGTACAGGTCTTGAACGCTGTACTGTTGCCTCAATGACCGCATGAGAAGGGGTCAAGCCCTTCCTGCTCATTATGATGAATCTGTCCGATGAGGATCAGCGTGTTACGCATCAAAATCCCTGACAGAGCAATCAGACCAACAAGCGCATTGATGCCAAAGGGCTGGTTGAAGAGCAGTAAGGTCGGCACCACCCCACAAGTCCCAGAGGCGCGGTCATAAAGACCATCACCATCGCCGACATCGAGCGCACCTGAAGGATAATGATCAGCAGCGTCATGGCTATCATGATCGGGAATAACGGTGCCATCGCTGCGGTGGCTTTCCCGGACTCTTCAATAGAACCCGACTCCTCGATACGATAACCATCCGGTAGCGTCATGATGATGGGCTGAAGCTGCTTCATTATCGCAGTGGAAACATCCGGCGGCTGTAAGGATTCGGCGATATCTCCCCGCACGGTAATGGTTGGCGTACGATCGCGACGGCGCAACACAGGATCTTCCATGCGCACTTCCACCTCGCCAACCTGCGATAAAGGAATACGCTGCCCCGGCGGAGCCGATCAGGGTGAAAGCCGCTATTTTTTCAGGATCAAGACGGATATCGCCGGCAGCACGCCCGATAACCTGTACCGAACGGATATCTTCGCGCACAGCGGTGATCGGAACGCCAGAAAGCAGGAACTGAAGCTGCCCGGCGACCGCATTTGATGACAGTCCCACCGCCTGCAGGCGGTCCTGATTCAGGGTGAAATGCAGTGTCGGCACCCGTGATCCCCAGTCAGTATTAACCGTTCTCATCAGCGGGCTGGCCTGCATCAGCGTTTGCACCTTGTCCGCGATGTCACGTAATACGGTCGGATCCGGCCCCGTCACACGGAAGGCAACAGGATAGGGTGAATACGGGCCAAAAACCAGTTGGGTCACGCGAACACGCGCCTCGGGCGCCAGCCCGTCTGCCGCAGCCCCCGGCGAAGACGAAACTTGAGCGCCTCGCGCGCTTCCCCGGCTGTCCGTCAGAACCACAATTTTCGCAAAAGAGGATCGGGCAGTTCCGGCGCCATGGCGAGATAGAAACGCGGTGAACCCTGCCCGATATAAGCCGTCACGATTTTTGCTTCTTTCTGGTACTTCAGCCAGTCCTCGATCTTCGTCGCCGCTGCGCTGGTTTGTTCAATGGAGGTACCGTAAGGCATCTGAACTTCCACCAGCACTTCCGGCCGGTCAGACGTCGGGAAAAACTGTTTTTTCACCAGTGCCATGCCGAGAATGGCGACCATCAATATCACAATGACGGAACCTGCAACCCGCCATTTCCGCGCGATGACCCGCGTTAATAACTGACGAAAATGGTTGTAGCGGCGGGTGTTGTAGATAGCAGCATGTCCCCTTCAACCGTTTTGATGTCTGGCAGCATTTTCACCCCGAGGTAAGGTGTAAACACCACCGCCACCACCCAGGACGCAATCAATGCAATGCCCACAATCCAGAACATATTGCTGGTGTATTCGCCCGCGGTGGATTGCGCAAAACCGTTGGGCATAAAGCCGACGGCCGTTACCCGCGTACCGGCCAGCATGGGCGCAGCAGTGTGGCTCCGAGGCATAAGCTGAGGCTTTGATACGGTCGTAGCCTTCCTCCATTTTCACCACCATCATTTCAATGGCAATGATGGCATCGTCCACAAGTAGACCGAGCGCCAGAATAAGCGAACCCAGAGTAATACGGTCGAAATTTTTGCCTGAAGCCGCCATAACCACAAAGACGACAGCCAGCGTCAGCGGCACAGCAGCCGCAACCACCACGCCCACACGCCAGCCCATACTGAGAAAGCAGACCACCATTACCACCAGCAGAGCGACAAAAACTTAATCATGAACTCGTCTACGGCGGAGCTGATGTTAACTGACTGGTCGGTGACTTTCGTGAATGTCATGCCGAGCGGCATGTCCGCATTGATTCTGCTGGCTTCCTCATCCAGCGCTTTACCCAGCGCCAGACCGTTCCAGCCCTCACGCATCACGATATCCAGCAGGAGTGCAGGCTCGCCCTGATGGCGGACCATGAAGGTAGCCGGATCTTCATAACCACGCTCTACCGTCGCCACATCAGAGAGCTTCAGCGTTTTTCCCTGCACCACAACCGGCGTTTCACGAATTTTCTCAAGTTTATCAAACGCGCCATCCGTGCGGATAAACACCTGTGACCCGCTGGTCTCTACTGAGCCTGCAGATGTCAGCACATTCTGACTGTTCAGCGCGGAGAAAATATCCTGCGGAGAAATACCCAGTGTTGCCAGACGGTCATGGGAGAACGAGACAAATATCCGTTCAGCCTGCTCACCGATAATGTTGACCTTCTTCACACCTGCCACATGGAGAAGACGCTGACGTAGCGACTCCGCATCCCTAACCAGCAGACGCTGTGGCTCTCCTTTGCTTTGAGTGCAAAGAGCGCAAAGGTAACGTCGGAGAACTCATCATTGATCATTGGCCCCATCACCCCTTCTGGCAGGTTTTTTGGCCTCGTCGCTGAGTTTTTTACGTGCCTGATAAAACTCTTCCTGCACCTGAGAGACTGGCGCACTGTCACGCAAAGAGAGCAGGGTGACAGCAAGGCCGGGGCGCGTATACGTCTCACTGCGGTCATACCACTTGGAGTTCCTCGGAGACGTTTTTCCAGCGGCTCGGCCACTGGTTTTGCATTTCCTGCGCAGTCGCCCCCGCAGAAATGATGGTCATCTCTTTGACGGTAAACGGCGGATCTTCAGCGCGTCCCGAGGGCAAAGAACGAGACAATACCGGCAACAGTAATCAACAGGATGAGAAACAACGTAATTGAACGCTCGCGAACGGCGAGCGCCGAAAGATTGAATCGCCCGCTATTCATGGACGGCTCCCGGCAGCACTATCGTCGCTTTGCTTCGCCAGCCGGACAGTCTCACCTTCATGCAGCAAATGGGCTCCCAGCGCCACAACCTGCTCACCGTGCTTAAGGCTACCGGTTACACTTGCCGACTCATCCCCCAGTGCTTACTACCTGCACGGGCCGCCATGTCACTTTGGCAGGCGTGCCTGAAATGCTCAGACGCCCGGGCCTTTACCCGCGTCAAAAACGGCGGCTAAAGGCACCTGCAGCAACGGCTGAGATGCTCTGCTCTGCGCAATAGAGATGGTGACAGTGGACCCCGGGGGGCGCCAGACAATGGGCCGTCGAGCACATATCGTGCCTCAAACGTGCGCGTCAGCGGGTCGGCGGCATCAGAGAGTAACCGTAGTGTCGCGGAAACGGGCTGTTTATCGCTGCCGTAGAGAGAAGCCTGTGCCTCGGCTTCCTACGGACGGGCGTAACGTCTCAGGTAACTGGACGACCGCTTCGCGCTGCCCGGCTCTGGCAAGCCTGATAACCGGTTGTCCGGCACTGACAACCTGACCCGGTTCAGCGAGCGTATCCACGACCACCCCGTCGACATCAGCCGCCGGACTGTGTAGCTTATGGCGTTTTGCGCCACATTCGCCTGCGCACCGGGCGGCACTAAGATCAGCCCCCGGCCGTATCTGCCGCGGCCTTAATCTGATCGTAAGCGGATGCCGATACGGCTCCGGTAGTGACCAGACCGCGATATCGCGATTCGTCGTCTGCTGTCTGTCGGGCGCGCGCGCTTTTGCTGCGGCGACAGCCTGTTGCTGAGCCTGAGCCTGCAGGCTCAGATCCACGGGGATCCAGACGCATTAATGGCTGGCCACGTTTCACGGTCTGACCGGTATCGACGAGGCGTTCCAGAATTTTGCCTTGCACCCTGGAAACCAAGGTCGCTCTGAATTCGTGCAACGACCACGCCCGTGAAAGCGCGGGAATAATCGCTTGCGTTCATCGCAGTTGCAGACCTGACGAGAGGTGGCAGACTGCGAGGATCACTGTTATCGGACGCGTCGCCGCAGGCCACAAGGGCAAACGGCAACAGGCAGACAGCAAAGGTGACAGGTTTAAGCCTGAGCATGGGTACCCTTATTCATTTTAACAGGACAGGATCCGCATTCTCAAACTAGTGACCAATTTTGTCAACAGTCACAACTCAGGGTGACAGGCTCCTCAATACCAGCGATGACAACAACACCACATCTGTCGCCGCTGTGGCAGTTATCCTGCAACTGCACCGGGCTGACATAAGGTCGAATGACCAGATAAGTGGCTTCCGCAGCTTCATCAAGAGGGGTTTTTTCTTTCGAACTCTCCCGCTGGCGCCCTTCCCCCGGAGGATTTGCACAATGACTTGCCGCAGGCGTTGCTCATAAATTTCTGTTGAAGGCCATTTCTCACGGGAGGCAACCGCTGCGATGTCGTACAGCTTACGGTCTTCAAAGAATAAATCGCTGCCGGATTCAACCAGACCTTTGAATAATCGCCTTATTTTTTCAGAAGCGGTCGGCGCATCCGCAATTGCAGCGCTGACAATGTTCATGATCATTGCCAGCCGGTTAGCGCAGATCACTTCACCGATTGCCTGCTTGGAATTGAAAATTTATAGATGTAGGCCTTTGAAAAGCCTATCGCTTTAGCGAGGTCGGAGACGGTCGTTTTTTCATAACCATAGTGGCCGAAATGCTCAGTGGCAGCCTCAACAATTTGATCGCGGACACTATGATCCGAGGGCCTCGTAACGGGTTTTCGTTCATATGTTTAGTCATTTTTTCCAGCTTAGCGTAATGAAGCCCGATTGACAACGAGTGACCATTTGGTAATGTGGTCACAAATTAAATTCCACTCAAGGGTTATTCATGTTTCCCCTACGTACTCTTGTACTGATAGTCAGTGCCTGCATTCTTGCAGGCTGTACCGTCGGACCAGACTATTCTCGCCCTGAGGTACCCGTTGCGGAACACTATCAGGCGCTATCGCAGCGCAGAGTATCCGAACCCGCCCGTGTCGCAACATGGTGGGAGGGCTTCGGCGATCCCCTATTAAGTCAGTTAGTTTCAGATGCGCTCGCGCAAAACCTCGATCTCGCCCAGTGCCTCCGCCAGAATGGTACAGACCCGTGCTCCGGAGCCGCAACAGCGGCACTGCTACCTTACGGAAGTGTCAGTGGGCAAGCGGCGCGCGCCAGGCAGTCGGTTGAAACACCATTGGGTCAGGTGGTCAGTTCAACGCCGGATTATAATCGCTACGGCAATTCATATGAAACCGATCTCAATGCAAGCTGGGAATTCGATCTGTTTGGCGGCCTGCGTCGTGCTCGTCAGGCTGCACTGGCCGATTACCAGGGCTTCGGAGGCGGATGTCGCCGCAGCACGTCTTGCTGTCGCAGCGCAAACTGCGGATATCTATATCACCAGCGTGGATTACAGACCCGTCTGGATATTGCGAATAAACAGGTCATCACACAACAGCTGCTGCTGGAAAAATTCAGCTGTTGCACAGCAAAGGGCTGGCACCAGAATATCAGGTCCATCAGACAGAAGGTGCACTGGCACAGGTAAAGGCAACAGTACCGGAGGCTTCCGATGCAAGAGCGCAGGCGCAGACAGAATCAGCCCGTGCAGCAGTGGCGGCATTCAGGGCGTTGGGCGGTGGCTGGCAATCTTCATTACGGCGAAATGGCAAATAAATCCGGGTAAGGCGCTCACTCGCGTTATCAGCGAGAACAACATTGTTTATTTTAAATGAGCTTAACGGCAAAAGGTGGCGATATGGTGCGAATAGGCATCCTTGGGATAAATGATCTGACGGAAACCTTCCCCGGTCGAATTGTTCCGCCTTTACCCTCATGCGCACGTTTTTTCTTTCCGCTGGCGATTCTGAAAGTGCAAACCTGCTGGCAAGAAAGTTTCCATGCTGGATTCAGGATAACTGGCAGGCCGTAGCCGATGAAGCCGATATTATTCTTGTCACCGGTGGACATTACTCGCTCAGATAGTATTCAGAAAATCATTGAGTACCGGCAAACACAGTTGGTTCTTTTATTACATGCCAGTCCCTTATTTGATAACCATAATCCCTCACCAAAACAAGAACAAAAAAATAAACGCTATGAACCAATACGTTGTGCTACACAATCTTTCGCCCTGTTTCCCTTTAACCGAAGAACAGGTTGATAACTATCTCTTTGTTCTTCGGGTTCAGTTGATGTCCATGAGGCTCATTCATCCTGATGGAAGGCGCTAATCTGCTGAAATGCTGAGAGTTTGGCGACGCGATGAGCGCGAACATGTCATCCGCCTTTTGGTTCCCGTTTTTTATGATGCGTTTTCGTGACCTGTGATCATGAACGGATATGCAGCTGTTCACAGCTTCCTGGATAGGTTTAATCATCACATACCGCATTTTACGTTGACTGAGCCAATATGTTTTCGATATCAACAACGCATGGATTGTGAATGATGGGTAAATCGTTGAGAACGGCGTGGTTTTTGTTGTTTCTGTCATTTTGTTCAGTTGCTGGCTCTGTAGGGTCTTCTCCAGCGTTGATACATGGGCACAGTAGTTATGTCCGGCATTCGTCAGGTGGAGGGGGGATATTGCCGAAAACCCCGATGAGCACGTCCGGGAATCAACTGAGCAATTCTTCCGCAGACTCCAAAGTTGAAAGCTTCAATTTCATTAATGCCCGCTATTAACAACCTGCCCACGGGCAGGTTTTTCCGAGTTCCGGGCCGGGAGACGATGAAAATGCCTTACAAATATACGTTTTGTAACGGCGCCGAAACCCGCGCCGTTACGGAATAGTCAGAGCCCGTTCGGTCGCGGAACTTCAAAATAGTTGCCATCAATATCGCGCGCATAATAATGACCGTCACGCACGTAATAGCGTTTACCGTTAAAGTCCAGCACCTGTGCACCCGATGGGGAGGGCGTGGATGACGGTTTTTCAACCACCACATACTGTGTACCCTGTCTTTGGTAGTAAATACCGTTCACCAGATAGTAGGTTAATCCACCCAGCAATACTGTAGTGGCAATGTCCGGAAGAATGCTGAACCTGTCACTGGACGGGGGATATCATCCCGGCGTCCTCCATCAGGAAAACCATGCCCGCCATGCGGCTGAAAACTGGCTCGGCAAGGGCTGTGGCTGAGCCGGCCGCAAACAATGTGATAGCAATCGCCAGTCTTTTCATCGGTTTCATCTTGTATTCCTCCCTACAAAAGAGGCTAATTCCTCATCGGGTCGCCTATAGTGATGTATAAATGTGCAGGAATTTTGAAATTAGCCTGAACGATTGTAAGACAGTCTGTTTACGGGAACAGGCACAGTGCAGATAAAACCAACATAGTACAAGGCCACCACCGTGGCCTTATTATTTTATTGCGGGGACGAGCTCAACCCGGTGCCGATCATCGTCGGGTGAAGCGGCTGGAAAAATAGTAACCCTGTGCTTCGTCACAGCCAAAATCCTTCAATATTTCTGCGGTTTCTGCATCCTCAACACCTTCGGCAAGGACGATATAATCCAGCTCTTTCAGCATACTGATAATATTTTTAGCGATGATCTGGCTGCCTTTGTCATTGGCCACCCGGCTGATTAATGAGCGGTCAATTTTGATAATATCGATAGGGATTTTTCGCAAGTAGCTATTGCTATAACCTGCACCGAAGTCATCGAGCAGAATTTTAAACCCGCGGACTTTGAGCATGTCCAGCTCATCAAGGGCGATCGGGCTTTCCAGCACTTTTTCGGTTTCAAGGCATTCAACCCGCAGGTCGGCGGTAGTCAGACTGGCCCTGAAGATTTTTTCTTCAAGCGCATCCGCAAAACCGGGTTTTGACAAATCACTGACGGAGACATTGACCGAGATCGGCATCGCGATGTTGTTTTGTCGCCATTCGACGAGCTGTTTAATGGCCCTGTCCACAACCCACTGCGTCAGCCCCGCCATCAGGCTGGTGCGTTCGGCGAACTAGCGTTGCGGGAGGAATATTCCCGAGCACCGGATGCTCCCAGCGTAAGAGTGCTTCTACGCCTACGGTTGTTCCGGTATGCAAACTGATCTTCGGTTGGTAAACCCGGTGGTAAAGTTGCTCATCCGACTTTATTGCTTCGCCCAGGTCGTACAGCATCCTGAAATCGTGGTTCCGTTTTTGATCCATCTCCGGGTCGAATGCGTGAAGCGGAATATCCTGACGTATTGCTTCGTGCAGCGCTGATGGCCTGACGTAACGTGTCCTGCCCGTCCGTCTGGCTGGTACAAAGTGAATAAACCCGGCGTGTGTTTTCAGCGGAATTTCGATATCGCCGGTAATTCTGGCGTGGGTTTGTGTCAAATGAGCGGCTTTATCCAGCAGCGGGGCAGACAGGCTCTTTTCACCAAAATGGCATAGCGCCCTGTAGAGAAAGCATAAAGCGTTAACCCCGCGTCAAGCCCGAGGCGTACCTGCAATAACGTGGCAAAACTTTTCAGCATGCTTTCAACTGCCGTAAGGCCAAGGTAGCGCGAGAGCTCATATGCCCGGACATATCAATGCAGTCAAACAGGATGAGCGTGTACTCTTCGGGTGTCGCTCTGGCAGCAATACGTTCAATTTCTTTGAGCAATGTTTGCCGGTTCGGCAGATACGTTAAGGCGTCTATTTTCCCACGGAGTACCAGCACTCAAGGTAAGCCGCGGTGAATTCAGTAATGCGCAAGAAATCATCGATCTGTTCGCGGGAAGGGGTAACCGCGGAAGACTCACTCAGACATAGCGTACCTAATGTATGCCCTTCACGGGTTTTTATTGGCGCGACGGCATAAAAAATGACCGTGCCGTTTTGTACTACTGGATGTTCCGAAAAACGAGCATCCTGACGGGCATCCGGGCAGATAACCGGCTGATCCAGAGACAGAGAATGGCGGCACATTGTTTCTTCCAAGCGGCACGCACCCGGCAAGTAAGGGGACGTTGTTCACGTATTTGATGTATTGAAATGCGTCATCAATAATTGTGACGAAACAACCGGAAACGCCCATTAACCGGCGCGCAAATTCAGCAAACTCACCCAGCACGTTGTCGCGCTCTTTATCTTCGCGTTTGAGCAATTCCAGTGCGGCAAGCCGTTGGGTTTCGTTGGTGCTGAGTCCGCTGAACATGGCATTCTCCCATCACGTGATGTTGGTGTTACTGATTCTCTGCGTGCCGTTATCGCTTGAAACGTCACTCGTCTGAAATTTACATAACCTTCATGATAGTATTGAAACCCGCGCGTATTTTGCCTGTCGAACAGCGTTATTCTCGGACAAGCCACATATCCGACTCGTCGAACATCTCTTCAAGCATCCGGTTCAGCTTTTCGCGATCGTTCTTACTGGCATCGCTGTTCAGACCGTTTGCCTGCATCGGCTTAACACGCACTTCAGCATCAGGAAAGAGGCGTTGCACGCGTTTGGTCAGCTCGCTAAGGATAATTTCTTTCGCACCCGGTAATCCTTCAACATTACGCTTGTCATAGATTAGCTCAACAAACATCGATGATTCCTTTTACTGGTTAATTAACCGCATATTTATACTGTATATACACTCAGTATTCAAGTGGGTGACCAATCAACTGGCAAGTCGTCCCGTTTCGCAAATAATGATATTAACTTTTGATATAAAAGGTTTTTGTATGGTGATAATCTTTAGTCGTGTGATTTTTACTGATTCGTACAAAAATCCCGCACGTGGCGGGATTTAATGAAGGTGTTTAAGCGTTAAGTTTTTTCTTTTTTAAAATTCTCGTCATTTATCACATACTGAAATGAATCGAGGATCAGACCTGATATCCTTAGCACATCTTCCGGGCGATCGAGATAAATTCTGGTTCCATCATGCTCCAGACCTGCCCTCGGAGACTTCATTGAGCGCAATTGGCGTCAATTCAATCGGTAATTGTATAGAAGAACGACTCTTCTTATCATAATAGCGGACTATCCACCTGTTTGTTTTCCTTGATAAAGAATACTGAGTACGACTCGGTATCCTTAGGTTGAAGATCTTTTCGGGACCAATAATGGAGACTATTTTTTCCAAGCAATGAGCGTTCGTTATGGGTTGTGATAATGTTGGGATTGTCCGGATCAATATGATCTGCTTTCTCATCAATAGATATGGCTTCATCTATTCCCCCGGCTTGCTAACTCTTCTCTGATTGGCTGGTGCGCCGACAAACCAGAAACAACCATTGCACTTACTGAGCGCTGGACAGCTTCTCTGACCAGCGGTGTGATTGAGTCAATGAATCGCTGATTGAGCTGTCGACCAATATTCGCGCGGGAAGCCACGTATCTCACGAATTCAGAATCAACATCTTTTTAAACTTGAGCTGATAACTTTTGAGAATGAAGAGATATATACACTCTCTTCCGCAAGGGTGAAGCGCTTCGGGCTTGAATTTATCATGTCGAAACCTGAATAGTTGCTCTGCATCAGCATCGGTTATGTCATCCATACTAATTCTGAGGAAGGGCGTCGGATCCATAATGTTTTTTCCTGTAAATCAGTAAAAAACGCCATTCTGCCCATTAGTAATTGCGGATATCGTGACTTCGGGAGTGCAGTTAAAGTAGCGGGATAATTGGGGGCAGTGGTTATCAATTTTCTCTTTGTAAGGTTTTGCCTCAATAAACATTACGGGCACACCGGCAGAAAAGAGCGTAATCGACCCGCTCACCTGCTTTTTACTCCAGGAAAATCAGCACCATACTCAGCTCGTACTTTTTGTGGATCATATGAGTTAAAGCCCAGAATATCTAAAAAGGGGAGGATCAGTGCTTGTTTCGTTGTTTCTTCGGTCGTGCAATGGATACCAACGTTTTGACATGCTCAATATGATTTTTTAGTCTTAGCTTGAAGTTTTCCATTTTTACCCGTAACCTTAGAGTGCCGCCACTCAAAGAGAATCAATGATTCCGCTTTGCAGATAACAAACCGATTGATACTTTTATTTCAGTCGTGAGCGAATAATTAAATACTTCGTTTCTCTATCTCTTGTGCTGTGAATTTAATACGTTGAAAATAACTAATCTCATCAATTGTTAAAGCACTCAATGATCCAGATCATCATTACTGATATGAGTGTTCACGGCTTACCTTTCTTTAGGCAGATTGATTGTGACGTAACATTTTCCTGCCAATTATCCTTCAAAAAACTCAATGCATGGCAGGAAAAGCCAGAACATATGAAAGGACGTCAGTGATACATTTCCGCCATCTGTGCTGCTTCACTCCTCCCGGTTTCGCACTGCGCTTTATGTTCACCGCCATATGGCGTATGTTAGCGCCGGTTATGTTGTTGTGGTGTTTTTCCAGGAGGATGTGTGTTTGCCGAGTATGGAGTTATCAGTTACTGGTCCTATTTTATTGGCGCTATTTTTATCATCCCCGGTGCCGGGACCGAATACCTTCTTCGTGTTGAAGACCAGCATCGCAGGTGGGTTGAAAAAGGTTATGTCGCGGCGAGCGGCGTGTTTATCGGTGATGCGGTATTGATGTTCCTCGCGTATGCGGGAGTCGCTACGCTTATCAAAACCACACCCGTGCTGTTCAATATTATCCGTTATCTGGGGGCGTTTTATCTTCTCTACCTCGGCATCAAAATGCTGTACAGCACCTTTGTGCGCAAGGTGCGGGAAGCGGGGGCGCATGACGTGCATAAAGGCGATATTTTCAAACGCTCGCTGGTGCTGAGCCTGACGAACCCGAAAGCCATCCTGTTTTACGTGTCGTTTTTGTGCAATTTATCGACATTACTTATACCCGCCGAACTGCTTTCTTCATTCTTGCCAGTACGCTGGAAATCATCAGCGTCTGCTATTTCCAGTTTCCTGATTGTTTCCCGGTTCCTATGTCACGCAATGGGTGAAGACACGGCAAAATTAACCCGCACTGGGGAATTCCCTGATCGGCCTGATTTTTGTGGGTTTCGCGGCGCGCCTCGGCCACGCTGCAATCCTGACCAGATACAAAAGAGGTTTCCTGCGGGGAAGCCTCTTTCGCTTTTATTGGCGCTACAGGCCGCCGTGCCGTTGCAGCACGCCTTTTTCATCAAACACAAACAACATATTTTGCCCGAGGCCGTTCTGGCAAAAAACGCCATCGGCATGGGTTTTATCGGTGATCCCACGGCAGGCCATATTGCTGACATAAGGCTTTAACTGGCATTTAAGCGTCTTGCCATCCTCAATGCGCAGGTTTCCGGAAGAGAGCGTTTCAGCTGCAGGGCAATGGCCTTCCCCCCCAGTTAATGCCATGATGCTTATCAAATGCTGAACACCCTTGCAGTAACAACGCTCCTGAAAACACGATCGCCGGGTCCTTGATTTTCATCCTTGTCTCCTGTGGTTTTTTTGCTGGCTAAGCTTAAGCCAGCGAGGCTGAACTCGCCACCCGAGAGCAAAACCACGTCCGCAGACGTGGTTTTAAGGCTCCTTTATGTCGTCATTGCCGGCATGTGCGCCATGACAAACTCCAGCACTTTCTCGCCATCCATCGAGGCGAAAGGATAACTCTCGATCACCGCGATAGGCGCGGCATCATCAATCGCCTCTTTCAACTCATCCAGCTTATATTGAATATGCGGCGCGACCAGATAGCAGTCAAAAGCCGGCGCAACACTGGCAAAATTACTTACGCCGATGGCGCTTATCAACATCTGGTGCCCCTGCGCATCGGCGGCTTTTTGCATCTTTCTGGCCAACGCATTGGCGGTATTGCCGAACAGACAACAGATCAGTAACTTTTTCATAGGAATATCCTCATGAGAACTCAGCCTATATTCCCCCCTGTAAATAGCGGGAAAATGTGTGCTGCATCCAGTTTACATCGCTTTGGCTTCACTTAAATACGGAAATGGCTTCGGCCAGTCGAATGGCCTGCTGGTTAAGGCGTCCGGATGCTTCCGCGCTTTCCAGCACATGCTCTGCATTCTGATGCGTGATTTTATCCAGGGTCTTCCACCGCCGTGGGCTCACTTCACTCCAGCGCGGTGGCTTGTTCCGCCGTCGCGGCGCTAATATGCGCAATCAGGGTGGTGACATTCTGCACCTGCGCCACGATCTCCTTCATGGTTTTTCCGGCATCATCTGCCAGCCCGCTGCCTGAGCTGACATGGGTTACGCTGTTTTCAATCAACTCTTTGATTTCGCTGGCGGCGCGGGCGCTACGCTGTGCGAGGCTACGCACTTCACCTGCTACAACGGCAAACCCTTTACCTTGCTCACCGGCACGAGCGGCTTCCACGGCGGCGTTTAATGCCGGGGATATTCGTCTGGAAGGCAATGCTATCAATAATGCTGGTGATGCTGGCAATCTGCACGGAGCTGTCTGCGATAGCGGCCATCATCTCAATCATATGGTTCATCACCTGTCCCCCTCGGAGGGCGGCATCGCAGGTGCTTTCAGACAGGCGGGTGACTTCGGCGGCGGTTTCCCGGTTACTGCGCACCGTGGCGGTCATTTCATTCATGGTGGCTGCGGTTTGCTGCACGTTGGACGCGGCTTGTTCAGTCTGGCGGCTCAGGTCATCATTGCCTGCCCGCAGTGAATCAGACGATTTGAGTACGTTTTGCGCCCCGGCCGCTGACATCGTTAACCAGCCAGCGAAACATCAACCCAAGCTGATTGATCGCGCGGAGCGTGACGCCCACTTCATCCACACGGTTGAGCTGCTCGACCTGATGCGTTGCACCGCTTGCCACCTGCAACGCCTGCTGGCAAAGCCGCTCAACCGGACGGACAATTTGATACTCCAGCCAGAGATCGATCAACAGCAGCAGCGCAGTCATAAAACCGGTGAATATTCCACTGGTGACCCGCTGTTAATGCGCTACTCCATACTGCTAGCAGGCTGAGCAACAGCGTGACGATCAGTGCCGAACGTAACCGCCAGCGCAAGGGCATGGTGACGAACAGAGAGCGCCAGCCCATCAGACCCGTGTGGATAATCAATCCCTTGTGAAAACGCTTGCCTTTTGCCCGCCCCTCACGGAATTGACGATACACCTCCTCTGTTGCCGCCACTTCTTCCGGCCCCGCGGCTTGGTGCGCACAGACATATAACCTTTCACGCTGCCCGCGCGTATCACCGGGATTGCGTTGGCGCGAACCCAGTAATGGTCGCCATTTTTACGGCGGTTTTTCACCAGCGCGGTCCACGGTTCTCCCTGCTTGAGCGTTGCCCACATATCGGCAAATGCCTCTTTAGGCATGTCCGGGTGACGCACCGGAGTTATGCGGCTCTCCTTTGACCTCTTCCATAGAAAAACCGCTGACTTTTATAAACGCGTCATTGGCATAATTGATATAGCTAGCGGGGTCGGTAGTAGACATCAGCGTTGCATTATTATCGAAAACAAACTCTTTTGTGTGACTGGCTCATTGTTGCGCATAGTGAGTATTCTCGAGAGAGGTCAGGGTCTGCTGATATATTGTAGTTACCCTATTGGGTTACGATGCTATTTACTCAGTGCATTATTTTGGGGGGTCATATCCTTTTGCAATACAGGCATAAAATAGAGATATCGAGCGTGCATTTAATTTCACTTTAGCACCGGGAATTATTTCTCCGCATGGAAGAAAAAAAGCACGGTGGGTAACAAAAGTGTAAATGCGATTGCTCATTTTAACCCTATAAAATGTAGATGTTTTTATTATAGTATGTCCCTGAAAGATAATTTTTATTATGAAAATTTTTTGTCGTTCGCCACACCCGAGTCACCATTGCATGGGCTACCCGGACAGATATTTGTGCACGGGGATCAAAAAGCTGTTGCCTGAGCGCATGCAGCCTCACTAAAAATGGCGGCGACCATTCCCGAAACTACTATATTCAGCTAATCTGAGGATCCCTACCAGCGAAAGGATTTTTCTTATGAAAGGTACTGTCGTTCATCATGAACACCGCATTGGCTTCATCGTTATTCGCGACGAAGAGGGCGAGTTTGCTATTGCTGAGCTGCTCGGGAAATACGATGTCGAAATGGGAGACGTCGTATCCGGTAATCTGCATGCCAGCGGTGACGAGACATTATTTAACCAAACGCAAGATGAAGCGATGGAAGTTTCCATTAAGGGGCACGGATTGTCTGAGCACGATGCAATCAGCATGCTCTTGCGCACCCACTAACCACCTGTCAATAAAGCGCTTCCCCCCGGGCGCTTTACCTCTTCTGCGCTCTTCACGGGCGTGGTGTTTTTACATCGCGATCCGACCGTAGCATGCAGGATGCCATCTGTATAAGTCAGTCCGCTGATTTTTCCACTCGTTGTCCAGACGGAATATATTTTCTGTTAACCGTGCCGGTTATTTCCAGTTAATAAAATAACAGATTCTCACTTTCTTTAAAAAAAACGTTAGCGGGATCAAAAACTGCAAAAAATGGACGTTAATACGTGACAAGAGCAGAAAAGGAATAAAGGATGGCAGTTTCGACATCAAAACTGCCAGCGAAGAATGTTGAGGCTTGTTAAATCGTATATCCATCACATGCGTACTTTTATAACCTGCGAGCAAAACGCAATCAAACGCAAATTTTTCTGCGGATAGATTGAGAAAATTGATGATCAGTGTATTAATTCATCGGGTCGCAATATTACCTCGTTCCGGCAAAATACCGGAAGCGAGGTTTAATGCGGATTACAGTGGGTTATGTTGCGCTCGCAGTTTGTACCATCTCAAAGCCAAATTCTCTGCTTGTTGTTGCATGGCGCGGCAGCGGATGATTGCTGCGATAGGGTGGCATTTTGTTGGGTGGCGGCGTCCATATGGGTAATGGCGACATGCACCGGGTCAATACCTACGCTCTGCTCTTTGCTGGCCAGTGAAATGGTTTCCACTAACTGGCTGACGCGCTCAACGCTCTGCACGATTTCTCCCATCGCGTTACCGGCGTTTTTCACCAGTGAATGACCTTCATCAATACGGTGCACCGAACGCTGGATCAAAGCGCCAATCTCTTTTGCGGCGGTGGCGGAGCGCTGCGCAAGTGCGCGAACCTCTGAGGCGACAACGGCGAAACCGCGTCCTTCCGCCCCGGCCCGTGCCGCTTCCACCGCTGCGTTCAGCGCCAGAATATTCGTCTGAAAAGCGATGCTGTCGATCACGCCGATAATGCTGCTGATCTCCGTGGAGAGTTGGTTAATTTCGCCCATGGTGCTGACCACTTGCTCGACCACTTCTCCGCCCTGATTCGCGACGCGAAAGGGCCTCGCGGGTGATATCGCTGGCGACACGAGAGTTCTCCGCATTGTTTTTCACCACCGAAGTCAGCTCTTCCATCGACGCGGCTGTTTGTTCCAGTGCGCTGGCTTGTGCCTCATTACGAGAAGAGAGCTCGCGGCTGCCAGTGGCGATTTCCTGCGATGCGCCGGCAATGGTCTCTGTTCCGGAACGCACCCCGGCGACAATCCGCGTCAGGTTGCCGTTCATCTCTTGCAGGGCGCGCATCAACTCTGCGGTTTCATCCCGCCCGCTGATGGTGAAAGAGGATTGCAGGTCGCCGGAGGCCACATTGCGGGCGACTGACACCGCCTGCGCGAGCGGTTGGGTAATGCTGCGCACCAGCCACCGTGGGGTAATTAACAAACCGACCAGCAGGGTCAATGTCATCACGATGATTAACATCAGGCGCGTTTGCTGGTAGTGATCAAGGTTACGTTCATCGGTTTGTTGGCGAATAACCGCCGCCTGTTTGAGCGTGGTGGCGACCATCTCATCGATCATCCGCGTCGGTTCGCGATCGATACCGGTGACCAGTGATCAACGCGCTGGGCGCTGGTGACATCGCCAATCGTGTACTGTTGTAATGCGGCGAGATACTGCTGCTCAAGGCTGGCATGCAGCGTGATGGTTTTCAGCGCTTCGGTGTTGGCAAGGCCGAGTTGCGGCAGCAGTTCGCTCAGCGTTTTCAGGAGCGCCTGCGTTTTTGGCTCTGCTCAACAAATGCATTTTTATATTTATCAAACACCTCCTGACTCTGTGCACCACGCAGCAAGGTATTTTTCCACTCCTGTACGGATTTTTGAACTGTACCTGCGCGTTGCGGGCGGTATCAATGCTGTCCGCAACCACCTTCTCCGTGGCCATAATGTGCTGGTTTTGCACTAATCCGCTGGCATTGATGGACAAGCCGCGTATGCCAATAAACAGCGTTGCCAGCAAAAGCAGGGTAGCCAGAAATCCGAGCCGTTGCCCGATAGTGAGGTGGTTGAGTTTCATAACGCGTTACTTCCCATAGTCAGTTAAGGCGCAAAAACAGGGCGCACACCTGAATATCGACACGTTCTCAGGGGCTTTAACGGTGTTACAGGGGGATAAAAAAGACGAAAGTGGGGATAACGTATTGAGGTGAAATAGAATAAGGTCTTTATGACATTTTGTGACATCGCCCGACTGCTGAGAAAGAGAACAGTCAGGCAATGCCAGCGGTCAGGAACCATACTGATGCTGTTCAGCGGCCATTTTGCCAGCAGGCGGAATGGTTTGCTGTCTCCCAGCCAGCCCGGAATTTCTTCCGGTGAGAGCGGGCGCGAGAAAAAAGTAGCCCTGAGCCTCATCACAGCCGTACTCGCCCAGCATGCGTGCGGTTTCCAGATCTTCGATCCCTCCGCCAGCACCACATATTGCAACTCTTTAGCATCATGATGACGTTACGGGCGATGATTCGGCTGCCGGGGTCGGTGGTGACCAGCGAACGGTCGTTTGATCACATCAATGGGAATGCGGCGCAGGTAGCTGATGTTGCTGTACCCGGCGCCAAAGTCATCCAGCAGGATGGTAAAGCCCAATAGTTTGAGTCTGTCCAGCTCTTCCAGCGCCGGGTCGCTTTCCAGCACTTTCTCTGTTTCCAGACACTCAATACGCACGTCCGACGAATAGAGGCCTGCG
Organism: Enterobacter sp. EA-1; assembly: GCA_002886105.1. Lineage (GTDB taxonomy): Bacteria > Pseudomonadota > Gammaproteobacteria > Enterobacterales > Enterobacteriaceae. The sequence goes on along the minus strand of CP025776.1, from coordinate 3,052,374 downwards.
GAAAGGACATTGCGATGCAGTTCATCGGCAAAACCGGGGCGCGAAAAGTCACTGACCGTCACGTTAATCGAGACCGGCAACAGGATACCGTGTTGCTTCCAGACCCTAAGCTGAGCAATTACGGTTTTGATGACCCACTGGGTGAGATCCATCATCAATGTGGTCTTTTCCGCCAGCGCCACGATCACCGCCGGAGAGATATTCCCAGTTGCGGATGCTTCCAGCGCAGCAGCGCTTCCACACCTTCGGTTTTCCCGGTGCGTAGCGAAATCTTAGGTTGATAAACGAGGTAAAGTTGATTCGGGGGACTTAATGGCTTCGCTGAGATCATACAGGAGTTTGAAATCTTTATTGCGCTTGTGATCGAGGATGGGGTTGAACTGCAACACCGGGATATCCTGTCGGATCGACTCGTGCAGCGCTAATGCCCGGCGCACAATCTCCTGCGCGTTATCTTCCAACGGGGAAAACTTAACGTAACCGGCATGGATCTTCAGATTGATATCGATATCGCCGGCGACCTTGGCCTGAATGCAGGGCAAACGCTTGGTCCGTTTCACCAGCTTCAGTGCATGATCAATATCCACCAGCACGGCGTAGCGCCCGGTCGTAAAGGCATAGAGCATAACGGGCTCTTCCAGCTTCAGTCGTGAACGCAGCGAGGGGCCAAAGCTCTGTAGCAACTTTTCCAGCGCATCAAGCCCCAGATAGCGTGACAGCTCATAAGCGCGCGCCATATCGATGCAGTCAAAGATCACTAATCCATAGTTGCCGCTCACTTTCTCGTGCGTCAGCCGTTCCATCTCTTTCATCAAAACTGCCGATTTGGCAGACCGGTCAGCGCATCCACCAGACCGGCGGCGTAACAGGATTCCAGAAAGACGGCGGCGAGAGAAGCAACGCGATGAAAGTTGGTTACCTGCGGAGGAGGGAACATAGGTCTCCGGGTGACTGACACAATGTTCCGAGGACCACGCCGTCTTTATTGATCATTGGCGCGGAGGCGTAAAAAATAATATCGCCGCTTTTACCAGCGGCTGGTAATTAAATCGATCATCAACCCGCGTATCGGAGCCAAATAACCGTCTGGCACGCCCGCAGGGAATATTGGCACATCGTCTGTTCGATGCAAATCTGGACATGTTCGATGGGAATGTTTTAACATATTTAATATATTGGTAATCGTCGTCGAACGTGGTAATAAAGCATCCATCGACACCCATGACTTCACATGCCAGATTTGCAAACTCAGCAAGCGCTGCATCGCGGGGTTTATCTTGTTTACTCAATAGTTCCAGCGCTGCATGCCGTTTGCTTTCGCTTTTTTCAGACCAGTGAACATAGCGAGCTCCTGCCCAAATAAATGAGACAACGGTGTTCTGCTCGGATGACGCCATCATATGCACGGGAAGTGAAGACGCAAAAATTAACTGCTCAGTATTACCACCAGCCGAATTGCGTTCCGGCAACGGCGACGATCGCCACAATAAGCATAATGATAGTTGTCTTTCTCACGAAAACTCCTTCACTGGCGATAATCGCCAGAAATCAATTGTATAAGAAATAGAAGAAAATGAGATTTTTTCTCCATTCGCGACCTCAAATCTGCTTAGTTGAGGCGCTGAAAGGTTATTTTTTTCTTTGTTATTTTTTACCTGATACATCACTTCATCTGCGGCGCGCAACGCACCATCTTCATCCGTGAGATTCGGGTTGATTTCAATCACGCCAATACTGGCGCCGGGGTAGAAAATGTGGATTTTTCCCAGCACATATTGCCCGCTAATCGACTTATCCAGACTCTTTTCAGCGATGTGAGATGAAGCCTTTGTGGCTCCTCGAGCGGACCGCCAAGGCAGGCTATCAGGAACTCATCGCCACCGAGGCGACCGGCAATATCGTCTTTATCGCGTTCCTGCGCAATCCGCTGTCCCACCTCGATCAGGAACTGATCTCCTGCTTCGTGGCCGAGCTGATCGTTAATGACTTTAAAATTATCCAGATCGATAAACGCAATAAGGATGTAGCGCTTGCGGTTGCGGGCCTGTGCAAACAGCGCTGCCAGTTATCGAAAATCGCCCGGCGATTCGGCAAACCGGTCAACGCATCGGTATACGAGTGGGCAATTAACGCGGCATTGGCTTCACGCAGTTGATTGACCAGATGCTCTTTTCAATGGTGCGCGCAATCAGACCGGCGAACAGATGCAACACTTGCTCGCCGCGCACGCTGAGCGACTTCTTCGCGTTACTGGCGGCGCACAATGTGCCGTACAGCGAGCCGTCTGCCAGTTGCACCGGCGTACTTAAATAGGTGGTGATGCCGAGGGCTTTCGCGGCTTCGCAATCTCCCCCACATCGTCGCCACATCATTGCTGAACGGGCAGCCGTCATCCAGCGCGCGCTTACACAAACTGTCCCCCCACGGCAGGGAGAAGCCTTCCGGGATATTGAGCTGCTTCGTATTACGAGAGTAAACAATGTGTTGCAGGCGGGCGTCATCGTCAATTTTGGTCAGGTAAGTGGATTCCATATCCGTCACCATCTCCAGCATTTCCAGCAATTGGTGAACCCGGGCTTTCCAGTGATTGCTCTTTCGAAAGGGTCTCAGAGACGCGAGCAAGAATAAAATCTGACATGACGTTGGGCTCCTGTGTACAGACCCGCCATACACATTGATACAGGATATTTCGAGTGCGCGGTATTAAACCATGAAGCAGGTTATTTTTGTATACATCAGGGTGGGGGGATCATTCCAAATCGGAGAAGAACGAAAAAAGCCCCGTTGATGAAGCGGGGCAAAAAACTCATTGATTACGGAATGATGTTCTCTGGTCATGGGTGAGAACAGGGCACACTATAGGGGGCAAAAGTGCAGTAACGATGGAGAAATCATGGAGATGCCGCATGCCATCTTCGCTCGCAACCGGTCTGTGGCGACGTTATTTCGGCAAAGGTGAAAGGGGCGGGCATGAGGGTTTCGCAATGGGTTGCCATCCGGATCGTGACAATAACCGCCTTGCCGGTACACTTCCAATTAAGAATTATCTTATTTTTTAGCGAATACGTGAGAGAAGTATGTTCCAGTTACGACCGGGCAGCACCGGCAATGGTGATCGGTGCCCAAACTGCCAATGGACGGGGCAATATTGGTAAGTCGGTTGAATTGTTCGGGCTGTGTCAGCCGGGTGAACGCATGTTGAACCCGGTCAATGGCGTGATGACCGAATTGCCGCGCAACGCCACCCGCGCGCTGTGGCTGGTGACCGGCAATGTCACATCGTTTGACGGCCAGCATGGTTTTGCGTTTGTCCGCGCAGAACACCTGATGCCGCTGATGCCTGACAGCCAGCCGCAGGACGTGCTGGAACGCGTCATCGACTAAACCAGCGAACGCAGCCATTTCGCCAGCACTTCAGCGTGGTTTTGCTGCGTGTCCTTCGCCGCGTATAACAGCGTGACGGTGCTTTTTTACCCCGCGCTGCCAGTTGTTTCCCCTCGTCCTCGGTGCGCGGCCAGCTCCTGATGATAGCTTTCACTGAAGGCGGCAAAATCGAGCGCCTCGCCGTGGAAGGCTTTGCGCAGCGCCGTCGACGGGGGCCAGATCCTTATTCCACTCATCGTAGGGCAGGTCTGTTTTTTTCACGCCGCGCGGCCACAGTCTGTCGACCAGTACCCGGTAACCATCACTGTCGGATACGGCGTCATACACGCGTTTGCATTGGATCACTGACTCTTCTCCCTTTCGTTAACCCAGACGATCAGCGCCGGTAATTGCTCTGCGGAAAAACGCGGATGCCATGTTGCTCCAGTAGCGCAGCGGCCACACCCCTTCCGGGTTGCTGCGTGCCGCTGAAGGCACCGTTATAAATGAACTGGCTGCCGCAGGTGGGACTGCCATCGGTCAACAGCGCAGCGCTGCACCGCGTGTTGTGCCGCCTGTAGCGCCAGCCACGCCGCCAGTTGGTAATGCGCTGTCACATCACGGCCGTTATTTTCGAGGATCCGTGCGCTACCGCGCATCACATCGGCGCCGTTACCGCCGACGATTTCCGCCGGTCGTCGCGGAACCGCTAGCCTGCAGCCAGCTCCGGGCAGTGGATGACCAGCCTGTTCTCCTGCTGCCAGTGCTGCAACGTCTCCTGTAATGCCGCTTTTTCACTGCCGTTGTAACGCACTTTAAAGCCCATCAGACAGGCGCTGACGAGGATTTTAGTCTGCTGCACGGGTTCCGCCACTGTGATTAACTCCGGTAAATCCGATTTTTCATATCAGATGCAATAACAGGCCTGCCGATTTTAAGGTGTTGTGATGACATTAAAAAGACGGCTAATGTGATATTCCTTATGTTACTCGTTATTGGCTCCGGCATAAGGACACTTTCATGCAGCATATCCCTCCGAAGAAAACTCTCCGCATCGCGTTAATTGGCGACTATAACCATGACGTTGTCGCGCACCAGTGCTATCCCGCTGGCGATTGACGATGCCGCCGCCGTGCTGGAAATCACCGCAGACTACGACTGGCTACCGACCAGTGAAATCAACAGTTATGAAGACTGCGGTGGGCTATGATGCCATCTGGGTTGTCCCCTCGGAAGTCCTTATAAAATGCCCGCGGCGCGTTTCTCGCCATCCAGTTTGCGCGGGAAAACGCCATTCCGTTCCTCGCCACCTGCGGCGGTTTCCCAGCATGCGGTGATTGAGTATGCCCGCAATGTACTGGGCTGGGGCGATGCGGCGCACGCGGAAACCGACCACGAAGGTCGGATGGTTATCTCCGCGCTCAGTTGCGCGCTGGTGGATCAAACCGGCAACATCGAGCTGCGGCCCAATACGCTGATTGCCCGCGCGTATGGTCGCGAGATGATTGAAGAGGCCTACCGGTGCAATTTTGGGGTATCGCCGGAGTTTGCCCACGAACTGGAAAGCGGCAACCTGCGGGTGACCGGCTGGGATGAAGAGGGTGAAATCCGCGCGGTGGAACTGGTGACGCACCCGTTCTATGTCGCGACGCTGTTCCAGCATGAGCGCGCTGCGCTTGCCGGGCGACCGGTACCGCTCGTGCAGGCGATGCTGCGCGCGGCGTGCGAATAAGAACAGGCCTGCGGGCCTGTTTTTTATGCGCGCCTTACGGGTTAACCCCTGATCACGACCCGCCAGCGCGCCACATACCGCCATCACCACCGATAACAGTGCGCAGAGCAGCAGCGGAATATGCCAGTCGCCGCTGGCGTCGTGGATTTTCCCCATTAACGGCGGCCTGAGGCCAGCAAATACCCGACTGATTGCGCCATCCCGGAAAGGGCGGCGGCCCTCGGGTGCGCAGAGTGGGCGCGCAGGCCGATAAACGTCAGCCCGAGGATCATCGTGGCGCCGGAGCCGAAGCCAAACACCACGACCCATAGCGCCGCATGGGCAACCACAATCCCAGCGAACCGGCGGCGCATCAGCGCCACCAGCGCGGCGATCCCGCGGTGATCGTTCAGACGAGGCAGGATCAGCGGTACCAGCAAGCCGGGGCGGCAGTGGCTAACTGCAAAATACCGTGTAGTGAACCCGCCTGCATCTCGCTAAAGCCCAGCGTGGTCAGAATCGACGGTAACCAGCCAATCACGATGTAATAAATTAACGAGTTGATCCCCAGAAACAGCGTAAGTTGCCACGCCAGCGCCGATCGCCAGATCCACGGCTGTGCAGTGCACCGGATTGGCTCAGGTTGGCGGCAACGCCATAGCGTAATGCGGGTAACCAGAGCACCATCGCCAGCAACGGAAATACCATCAGCGCCAGCAATGCGCCCTGCCAGCCTGCGCCCTGTTCCGCCAGCGGCACGACGGCGGCGGAACCCAGTGCGGCGGCTGCACCCATGGTCAGGGAATACGCGCCGGTGAGTTTTGCCACATGCCCGGCGAAGTCACGCTTGATCATTCCCGACAACAGCACGTTTCCCAGCGCAATACCGCAACCAATAATCGCGGTGCCAACAAACAGCAGAACGGGAGAAGGGGAGGGAGCGAAGGGCAATCCCGGCGCTAATCAGCACCAGCGCGGCAAACAGGCTGCGTTCCATACCAAAACGACGGGCAACGCCGGCCGCCAGTGGCGATATCAGCGCAAAGGCCAGCAGCGGCAGGGTGGTGAGCAGACCGGTCTGCGCCGTGGTGAGCCCATATTCTGCGCGAATGGCATCCAGTAACGGAGCCGCGCCGGTAAAGGTGACGCGGAGCGTGGTCGCTATCATCAGGATCGGCAATCAGCAGGGCGCCTTGTTTACCACGAGAAGGAAGGGAAAGGGTCATTGGGTTCTCAGAGTGAAAACAGAGGCTTACGATAACGATTTTTTCTCCTGTTTGAATCAAGCTAAAATGACAGTTTATCGCTAAATTCGGACAAATTTATGCACGGACTCGGCCTTGGTGGTTACGATCCTGATAGCCAGCAGGAGGCGGCGGTGGCATTCGGCATTACCGTCAATGAAGATGAGCAGCGGATCGGCGCACTGTCATCGCAAGGGGCAACTGATTCTGGCGCTGAAAGGGGCGATCACCTGTGAGGTTGAACATGCCCGCTGGATGGTGCCGCCGCATCATGCAAATGGTTACCGGGTCTTGTTCCCCACAGCAACCGCGCCACGCCGGGGCGCAGCTCTATTTTGTTTATCGAACCCCCTGGTCGGTGGTGATGCCGCAGCACTGCTGCACATTAAAAACCTCCTCGCTGGTGCGTGAGCTTATTGTCGCCCCTGGCGTCACGTTCTCCTGCGCAGCGGCGAGCCCGCCACGCAACGGCTGGTACAGGTGCTGTTTGATGAGTTGCCGGAACAACCGCAAATGCAACTACAGTTGCCGTGTCGTCGCACCCGAAGATTTATCAGATGGTGGAGAGCATGGAAGCCGACCCGGCTGGCAGACAAACGCTGACGCAGTGGGCGCAGATTCGCTATGAGCGAGAAACCGCGGCTGGTGGTGAAGGAGACGGGTTTAAGCTTTCGTCGTTGGCGGCATCAAATGCAGTTGATCCTTGCGCTGCGCTTGCTGATTGGCGGCCAGTCGGTACAGCAGATAGCACACGTTAGGGTATGACTCGACGACGGCGTTTATCACCATGTTTAAAAAAGGGCTCGGGCAGACGCCGGGGCGTTACCTGAGCGGCGTGGGGGCGCGTAACATTTCCTGCTGCGTATTCCTTTATTTTTTGTAAGGGTTAGGCAGGTGGTTTATGCTGGCAGGTGATGAAAGATAAGTTGTTAGTATGGAGGAAGTGGTTTTAACTTTTCAGATAATCAATGCACTTTTGATATTTGTCTGATGAATGGGGTTATGTGAATTTAGCGCTGAAATCAACACAATAACAGGGCGTAAGGATCAGCATGGCAACCTCATTACACAACAAAAATCGGTGCATTTAGCGCACTGGCGCTGCTTTCAGCGCTCTCTTTTTCCGCACATGCGGACAAACTGGCCGATATCAAAGCCGCAGGCGTGGTTAAAATCGCCACCTTCGATGCGAACCCGCCGTTTGGCGCCATCGACCCGAAAACCCACGATATCGTCGGTTATGATGTGGACTTCGCGAAAGCGCTGGCAAAAGCCTCGGCGTAAAACTGCAACTGGTGGCGACCAACCCGGCGAACCGTATTCCGCTGTTGCAATCCGGCAAAGTGGATCTGATCGTTGCGGATATCACCATTACGCCTGAACGTGCGCAGGTGATCGACTTCTCAACGCCCTATTTTGTGACCGGGCAGCAGTTCCCTCGGTGCCCGCTACGGCAGCAGACAAGCTGGATGCGTACAGCAAAGCGCGCATTGGCGCGGTGAAAGGCACCACTGGCGAGCAGGCGCTGCATCAGCGTTTCCCGCAATCCCGCGTGCTGGCGTATGACGATATTCCGCTGGCTTTAACCGCGCTGCGTAACGGTAACGTGCAGGCGATCACCCGGAGACAGCACCATTCTTGCCGGTTTGCTGGCGGAAGCGCCGGACAAGGCCAAATTCAAAATTCTGCCGGATCTGCTGTCGAAGATTAGGCGTCAGTAAAGGTGAACCCGCACTGCTGAAAGCGGTGAACGATGAGTTACAACAGGAAAAACGGTGAAGCCGCGAAAATCTGATACGGGTTTGGTCCGCAAAACCAAAACGCCGGCTCCGCGCAGCTTTACGATAGCGAAGTAATATGTTGGCAGGTCTCTTCTCCGCCTCTGTGGCTACGGCCACGGAGGTGTTGCCCGTGGAAAAAGGCACGGTGGCGTTTCGTCGCGTGAGTAAACGCTATGGCGATAACACCGTATTAAATAACATTGACTTGCAGGTTGCCGCAGGCGAAGTGCTGGTGCGGGCCTTCCGGGTCGGGCAAGTCCACGCTTATCCGGCTGATTAACCAACTGGAAACCCTCAGCGGTGGCGAGATCTACGTTGATGGTCAGCCGACCAGCCAGCTAAAGGGGTTGCGAGCTGCGCCGCCATGTTGGCTTTGTCTTTCAGCAATTCAATCTCATGCGCACCTTAACGCGCTGGACAATACCCTCGCGCTGCGGCGCATTCATGGCAAAACGGAAACCCGCATCGACATCGCTCAGGCGTTGCTGGCGCGCGTCGGGTTACAGGACAAAGCCCTGCACTATCCTGCGCAGTTGTCCGGCGGCCAGCAGCAGCGGGTAGCCATTGCCCGTACACTGGCGGCGGATCCGCATATCATTCTGTTTGACGAACCGACCGGCGCTGGATCCGGAGATGATTGGCGAGGTGCTGCAGGTGATGAAATCATGGCGCACAGTGGCATCACGCTGATCGTGGTGACGCATGAAATGCAGTTCATGAAATTGCTGACCGGGTGATCTTCATCGACGGTGGCGAAATCCTTGAGCAGGCGACGCCGGCGCAGTTTTTTCTCTGCACCGCAGCATCCCCGTGCGCAACGCTTTCTGCAGAAAGTGCTCAATCCACTGCATGCCGATAGCGGGAGGAGTTGTGATGGGGTTGCACCTTGACTGCGCTGACCGGGCAACCCACAATGGATCACCTCCGGCTTTCTGACCACCGTCTGCGACTCGCCGGTATGGCGCTGGCAACCCTGCTCACGGTACTGCTACTGGCGCTGCGGCTGGCGGGGGGAACGGTGGGACGCGGTGCCGTGGCAGTGGTCGCTGTTTCGCAATACGCCGCTGCTGGTGCAACTGCTGTTCTGGTATTTCGCCGCATGGAACCTGTTGCCGCAGAGTTTTCGTCAGTATGTGAATGATCATGCATTCAGTATCCTGCCGGGTGATGTCTGGTGGTTGACGCCGGAGTTTCTTTCGTCGGCCTCGGGCGCTGGGTTTGTTTACCGCCGCGTTTCTGGTGGAGGAGATCGGTGCGGGGTTGCTGGCGGTGCCGCGCGGGCAGGTTGAAGCCGCGCAATCACAGGGCTTCAGCAAACTGGCGCTGTTTCGCTGGGTGCTACTGCCGCAGGGGTTGCACAACGTCAGCAGCCCGTTGTCGGACAGTATCTCAATCTGATGAAACTCGTCACTGGCGACCGGTTGGCTTTGCCGAGCTGACCTATCAGACCCGGCAAATTGAAAGCTATAACGCCCATGCGCTGGAAGCGTTTGCCGATTGGCAGCGCGCTCTATCTGGCACTGGGTCTGGTCAGCGGAGCGTACTGTTTGCGCCGCGAAGCTGGCGTATGCGGCAACGCACAGCGGAGGTGCACCGTGATCGCTAACATTTCGGTAATTACCGATAACCTCGACTATTTACTGTGGGGCGTGCGGCGCAAGGTGAGGTGGGCGTACTGCTCTCGTTGCTGATGACCGCCGGCGCGGCGCTGGCTTTCCCCGGGGGCATGTTACTGGCGTGTCTCGCATGGCGTTTTCCCGGCTGGCCGCGCAAAATTTTATTCCTGTGGCGGAGCTTATCCGCATTCCGCTGATCTTTGTCATCTTCTGGTTATGGTTCTTGTTACCGTGGCTGACCGGTGCTGATTTGCCGGGGGCGGTGACGCTGGCGCTGGCGTGGTTTACTTCCGCCTCGGTGATGTACTCCACGCTGGCGGCGCTGGGGGCGTTGCCGAAGAGCAATATGAAGCGGCGCTCAGCAGCGGGTTTGGCAGCGTGGCTATCCTGCGGCTGGTGTTGTTGCCGCAGGCGCTACGCAATGCACTGCCGTCTTACGTCGGGTTGTTGATAGCCCTGCTGAAGGACACCTCGCTGGCGTTTATTGTTAACGTTCCGGAGTTGACCACCGTTGCCGGGCAGGTGAATAACCGGGTGCAGGTGTATCCGGCCGCGTTATTTATTTTTACCGGTCTGGTGTATTACCTGCTGTGCAGCGCGCTGGAGTTTGCCGTTAAACGCGGGCAGCGGCGCGCGTCACTGCCGGCCAATTAGCAACGACACCAGACCTGCAATCAGTGGCCCGACCGGCACCCCCCCGGAACAGGGCCACACCTAACACTGTCCCCACCAGTAATCCACGAAACAAACACGCCAACGGCAATCGCGATAAGTGATTTCCAGTTAACAAAAGAGTGCAGCAGCGTCGATGGCGGCAACGATCCGCTGGCTATCGGCGCCATCACGCCAATGGTCAGGATGATGATGCCGATCGTCAGTCCCTGTTTTTCTTCAAATCCACGGGAAAAGGTGTTTAGCGGTGTGATGCGTACAATAATCAGCACAAGAATCGAAACGGCGACGGTGGTGTTGTGACTGACAAAACCGAGTGCGGCCAGCGCGAGCAAAATAAACAGCGTGGTCAAACATACAGAGGTTCCTTGCCAAAATGAAACCTGTTTACTCTACGCGCAAATGCGTGATGAAACAGACAATTTTCTGTCGGCAGATGAAATTCAGGCAGTTGCCAGAAACGGAACCTTACTGCGTAATGGATCAGATTACGCTGCTTCATACGTCGGTTGAGGGTCGTAGCCGCACGAGCAGTCAGAGGCGGCGAAAATCCACCAGTTCTGGCTGAGCCACGCAGATAACCCGGTATTCAGAATGACGGATTTTTCCAGCAGCCCGGCGTTAAAGGCAATGTCGTCAAAACGCTGAAACAGGATCGGATCTGCAACCAGTTGCAGCGCCGGATGAAAGCTGAAAGGCGGGATCGCGCCAAACACGCAGGCGGTTAATTCGTCCACTTCCGCCGGGCTTGCCAGTGAGGGCTTTCAGTCCGCCAAAGTGCTGCGCCGGTGCGGGAAAGATCGGCCTGAAGGTCCGCGGCGAGTATCGCCAGAACATGTTTTTGATGCCGTTTCCTTTGATTTTGCATACCAGCGCTTTAGCACCGGCCCAGTGCCGTCCCGCGAATTTCACTGACTTCTTCGCATTTGCCGACAGCGTCGTGTTCCACCACGTGAAAACGCGCGTTTGTGTTGGGAGGGTCAACAAATGCTGGTGGACGTTACGGCTGGCAATCTCAGACATGAATATCTCCCGATACAGTTGAAGAGCATCAAGGATAATCCACGCAACGGATGATGAGAATAAAAGCCGCCTGAACAGGCGGCAAAAAATACAAGCACTACAAACAACGCTTTGTGTACTGTTTATTTTTTCTGCAAAGGTAGCTGTTTTCAAAACCCGGAACGCTACCAATAACATCGAACCCGTTAAAGAAACCACCTGCACGCAGCAGATCAACCGCGGGGCCGACTTCCGGAGAGTATCTGTGGTCGCGATAGTCATCGAACACGATGAATCCGCCGCTGACGACAGTGGGGAGTAGAGCAGAAAATCCACCAGCACATGTTTGAGGTGACCACCATCAATATGCAGCAAAACGGTTTTTGGCGCGAATTCCAGTACGCGCTCAATGCTTCGCTCGGAGTAGAACCGCGGATTAAATTGACTTCCGGGAAGATATGATAGCCCAGCTCCAGAGGCTGGTTGGTCAGTTCCATCGGGTCGATACTGATGATGCGACGCTGATTTGCTGCAGATCTCATTCATAAACGCGCTGGATTTGCCTTTCCAGACGCCGATTTCGATGATGTCGCCTTCCGCGCCGGAGTTGGTGATTAACCAGCACAGATAACCCAGCAGCTTCACGTGGTCATGGAATCGACAGTTCCCGGCGGGGGCATGGCCATTTCCGGCGGCAGAATCAACTGGGTCTGGGTGAATGTTTCACCGAGCGTGTCCCAGATGCTGTCAATGAAAAGTTTCATTTCTGCGTCTTGTATGAAGACCTTCAAGTCCTCCAGATCAAGCATTATCTCTCACCTTGTCTCTGTTCAGTCATCGCTGCGCCAGTCTGCGCCACGATTTGCAATGATTAAAATGCCACATTAATTTTTGCGCAAGCCGAAATAGCTGCGATTTTGTACGGCAATTCATGCTTTAGACCAATAGATCGGGGGCGTTGTGAAACAGGTCACAAAACAGTGCGGATCGAGGCGGGCGGGGCCGGTTATGCGGGGATGCTGGCACGACAACCAGACGACGGAGACAAGGTACGGGTACTGTATGGCGGTCACAGTCAGTTTGCGAAATGGAGGGCAGCGATTATTACGGATGACGGAGAGGCCTCAAGGGGAAAACGCTGAACGACGTATCGGTTTTCGGCGTGCTGACACACTATTAACCGGGTAGAAAGGATAATTGGGTGGTTTAATTCGTCAGGGTTTTACCTTTCCCAAATCGCAGACATAAAAAAACCAGCCTCAAGAGGCTGGTTTCTCGGGGAATTTGGTCGGCACGAGAGGGTTTGAACCTCCTGACCCCCTGACACCCCATATCAGTGCACGTTATCTTAAAAGCCGCTTTGTGCCAGAAGTTGACATTACAAACATTTAACTAAAATTAATGGAATACGTTAGAGAATTATATTTTTTAATCACCATTAGAGGTAAAAGTTAATACACTGTATGATACGCAATTCCATAAAAACTGATAATCATTAATGCGGATAGTGAGAATATGGAGGTTTTTATGAAGCAGAAAAAAATGAAAATTTATTTATATCTTATTTCAGCAATTCTTGTTGAGGTTTTATAGCCACTTCATTACTCAATAGTTCAGATGGGTTCGAAGTTACTGTGAATTTTAAGTCTTTCATGCTATGCCATCATTTTATCTCCTCTAAGATATTGGTTACAATGCCTGTTGGCATCGTTTATGCTCTATGGTGTGGGTATTGTACTTATATCCCTAATAGGCTATGTATTTTCAGCCAAAAGTTAGACATTGCAGCAATTTGTGATCTCATTAATATTAGCCGGGGTGTTGATTATCAATGTGTTTCAACTACGGTAAACAAATGAAAGTAAGCGATTCAGGCAGGATTAAAAATTCTGCCTGATAATTATTTTAATTTGTATAATGCTTTTTAGTATTTTCTCCTAAACATTCAAAAACATACTTTACTCTTGCAGAGGTTACAACTTGTTGAGGTCTGAACAGATACATTTGCCGTAGATTTAGATATCAATTCCCCGGAATGTATACCTACTACACATACACTCAAGTAAATGACTAAATGTTTGCCCCCCTAAGGCACTACCTAATTCACTGTAAGCGTCCGTAGTTACGACTTTTAATTTAGTTGGATTTTCTGGCCAAATACGACCAGTGCTCGAATCAAGCAGGCCGCTCAATGGATAGTTTTCAGTAAATCACCGACACGAAGTTTTCCTGTTTTGGCAAGCAAGGATGGAGAAACGACATAATTTCATGCATCTGACAAATTCGTCGAGATATATATCTTCTGTCAGGCCGGGAACTAATTCGAAGACCAATGTCAATTTGCTCATCCACAAGGTTTAGCTTACTTGCATCCACCCGCCAGTCGATAGTCAGGTTAGGATAGAATCATTTCTTCCGAGTAATTCACTTAAAATAGCGTCGTTATCTGGCAGTCTGGGTAATGTGATGCGAACAGTACCTGACATTTCCTTCTCCCGATGCCCTCCACGAGAAAACAGACGCTCACTGTCTTCCAGAAGTTGTGTTGCCTGAACAAGAAATTCCTCTCCAAATCCAGTCAATCGCATACTACGCGTATTCCGTTTGAAAGGGACTCCCCAAGCATTTCCTCTAGTTCAGAAATAGTGCGGCTCACAACCTGCGGGGATACTGACAGCCTGATTGCTGTTTCCCCGGAACTGAAGGGTTTCTGCCGTACAAAAGCGAAGAGACTCTAGTTTATTCATGATTAATCCATTTTAAGGAATTATGAAGGCCAGAATAATTCATTTTTTATCCAGTGTAATCATTTTTTGCAACTGCCTTAGCTACTAACAGGATTATGTGATGAATGACGAAAAATTAGACCGCACTCGACGTCGCCTCTTGGCTGGTTCAGTAGGCACGCTATATGGTTGGTGTAGCCGGTGGGGTGTTAAAAAAGCCGCCGCCGCTCCGCTGCCAACATCGGCCTCCGAAATTTCAACCGACTTATCCCAGCACAAGGTTATGCTTTTCACGACTACTCATTACAGCTCAAGCCATTCACTTTCCAGCGCAGGGCTTTACTGCCAAAAGATGTGGCGATAGAAATCCTGTATTGTGGCGTTTGTCATTCCGACATACACGCCGCTCATAAAGACAAGGGGAGACCAGATTCTGCCTCCAGGTGCCCGGACATGAAATGTCCGGCATTGTAACGGTTGGCACAGGTGTGACCCACCTACCAACGTGGGCGATCGCTGGTACTATGGTCGACAGCTGCGGGCACTGCGATGAATGCAACGCCGGTAATGAACAATACTGTGAAAACCAGTTATTTATTCTTATGGCACCCAGACAGACCCTAAACTCAACCCCTGGAGGGATAACGGTATTCCAAACCGTATAGTGGTCACCGAACAATTTGTCTCCGGGGATCCCGGATAATATGCAACTTGAGCATGCTGGCCCAATAATGTGTGCCGGGATTACTGTTTATTCGCCACTGATTCATTGGAATATACGTAAAGGCTCAACAATTGGCATTGTAGGCATGGGGGGACTATTTTGCAGTTAAGATGGCTTCTGCCATGGGAGCTAAAGTCATCGTCTTTACAACAACCGCTGACAAAGTTAGTGATGCCCGCCGCTTTGGTGCGACAGATGTTGTTATTAACTATACCAAAGAAAAGCTCACGCAATATCGCAGGAAACTGGATTTTATCCTTGCTACCCTACCATTTTGAAATGGATGCTCTACTACTTTGAAAACCAACAGTACTTTCTGCCTCGTTGGAATTGGTCGACTAACCCAACCCAACCAGTTATCGCCATTTACCACTATACTGAATCGCAATAGTTTTGCAGGTTCTCAGACTGGAGGCATGCGGCAAACTCAGGAAGTTCTCGATTTTGTGCCGAAAATGATAGTACCTGAGGTGCAGATTATTCCAATTCAGCAGACTGCCAAAGCCCGGCGTGAAGTCATTGAGAAAAAGCACGTTATCGATATGTCGATATGAAATCGCTCCAGCAAAGTTAATTCAAAATGGCTGGATAAAATTATTCTGGAACCAATAACCAGAGCAAAAAATTAACTTTGCACTGAATACGTTCTCTCCCCCATTTTTCTTAGGAAATTTCTATGGCTATAAAAGATAAAGTAGTAATTATTACAGGGGCTTCCAGTGGACTGGGAGAAGCCACGGCACGCCATCTGGCTTCTCAGGGTGCTAAACTCGTTCTCGGTGCCCGCCGAACGGAGCGACTGGATCAGATAGTAAAGATATTCAATCCCGGGGAAGCAATTGAAACCACTGATGTCACCAGACGAGAAGACCTTGAACGCCTCGTGCAGAAGGCGATTACTCACTTTGGCCGCGTGGATGTATTGG
Source organism: Enterobacter sp. EA-1 (assembly GCA_002886105.1). Classification (GTDB taxonomy): domain Bacteria; phylum Pseudomonadota; class Gammaproteobacteria; order Enterobacterales; family Enterobacteriaceae. Next base: position 3,036,609 of record CP025776.1, on the reverse strand, counting down.
TTAATAATGCAGGCCTGATGGCATCCGCTCCGATGTCAAAACTCAAAGTAGATGGAGTGGGACCGGATGATCGACATTAACATCAAAGGCGTACTGTATGGGATCGCTGCGGTACTTCCTGTCATGCAGGAAGCAAAAATCTGGTCATATTATTAACCTGTCCTCGGTTGGCGGGCTGAAAGTCGCTTATGGTCTGGGTACTGTCTACAGTGCGACTAAATTTGCGGTGCGTGCACTGAGTGAAGGCTTGCGGTCAGAAGTTGGGGGGGATATTCGCACCGTTATTTGCCCGGCGCAGTTGAAAGTGAATTAAAGGCTGGAGCCTCAGATGCGGAGTCAAATGCTGCAATTCAGGCCTTTTATGATGCAGTAGAACATGCTTCGTCAGTTGCTCGTGCCATTGCTTTTGCGATAGAGCAACCGAAAGAAGTGGACATAAATGAGATCACCTTACGTCCGTGCTCAGAATTCTGATAACTCTTGTAATGTGACTTAATGTGCAGCGAATGTGTTCGCTGCACATTAGGTAAATGCATTATCACTAACCATTCTATTAATGGCCTCGGGATATTCAATGATTTACCAACAACAACCATTTAATAGCGGGTTTTCTCCCGCATCAACAACCACAGATGTTATCGGGGGTATTTCGGCAAGAATAAAAATGCAATAGTAACAGGGGGGACACTCCAGGGCTCGGACTGGAAACAGTTAAGGCGCTTTATTCAGCAGGGGCTAATATTGTACCCGCCAGAAACGTGAAGAAGGCTCGGGAGAACCTCGTCATATCCTGACGTTGAAATTATTGAAATGGATCTGTCATCTCCGGAGTCAGTCAAAAATTTTTCTGATGCATTCATAAATAAAAATAAAGCATTACATATTTTGATTAACAATGCCGGGATCATGGCAACACCAGCGCTTGAAATAGATGCCCGGGGGTTTGGGAAGTACAATTTTCCACAAATCATCTTTCAGTTAACATGTTTACTCTGGCCTGCGCTATGCGAGGCACAGGGTGGAGGATACAGTTTCATCCGGGCCCATCGATTATCACCTATTGTTTTTGAAGATAGTTTTGACATGAGACCTTATGACTGCTGGAAAGCTTATGGTCAGTCAAAAACCGCAAATATACTCTTTACCCGAGAACTGGCGAAACGAGGGGCTAAGGATGCTGTTCAGGCATTTTCAGTCCATCTGGCGCTATTTATTCCACGAAGCTATCCCGGAATATGGACAGAACAGAGCTACAGTCGAGTGGCGCACTGGATAGTACTGGAAAGGCGACTGTGGACCTGAGCCTTGATAGAAAATCAGCGGAACAAGGTGCAGCAACCGGTATGGTGTGCAACAACGGTGTCTCTGAACGAATATAGCGGGCAATATTGTGAAAATTGTCAGATAGCACCACTCCTGTCTTCTGAAACACCGCCAATGATATTAGGTGAAGCATCATCAATGACTCTTCATGGCGTTGATGCATTTACCATGGATGAAGAATCCAGTAGAAGACTTTGGGATATTAGTGAAACAGCAACAGGTCTCAATTTCTTATAATAAATAACTCTGAAGTTTTACTGTGAATGAATTTAACTATCTAGACCTTGATGAAAATTTAGGAAAAGAATTCCATTCATGATATTAGAACAATTTCAATCATTCAGCAGTAAGGAACAGCAAGCCGTTGAATGACCGGGTGAGTTTTTTGAGCGGGTATGATGAAAAGTCAAACTAACTCGTTGCGTATGTGAGATAACTCGACTGATTTAAAATCCCTTGTCTCTATCGGAAAATCATTCCCAAAAACCAGACATAAGCTTCTGATCTTATTTGATATTTTTTAACGCTCAAGAATGAAGAAAAATCAGCCAGAAAAAATATCTTAACTGGCTGATTTCTATGGTTTAACTACAGAAGTAGCGCTCTGTTTGTGGAACAGTTCGCGGAACACCGGATAAATATCTTCACGGTCACGAATGTGCTGGATGGCGAAGTTATCGAACATCGTTTGCAGATGTTCGTACTCGCGCCATAGCGTCTGGTGCGCACGGCGAGTGATCTCGATATAGCTGTAGTAACGCACCACAGGCAGAATTTTCTTCGCGAGTTTCGTGACACAGCGGCGAGTCATCCGCCCAGTTATCACCGTCCGACGCCTGTGCCGCATAGATATTCCACTGCGCCGGGTCGTAACGATCTTTGACCACTTCATCCATCAACTTCCAGGGCGCTGGAGACAATCGTGCCGCCGGTTTCCTGTGAATAGAAGAATTCGTGCTCATCCACTTCTTTCGCCTGCGTGTGGTGGCGGATATAGACCACTTCAACGTTTTTATACGTCCGGCTCAGGAACAAATAGAGCAGAATATAGAAACGCTTGGCCATATCTTTGGTGGCCTGATCCATGGATCCGGACACGTCCATCAGGCAGAACATGACGACCGGCTGGAAGGCTCAGGGCGTTTTTCGTAATTTTTATAGCGTAAGTCAAAGGTGTCGATAAACGGCACACGCTCGATCTTCGCGCGCAGTTCCGCAATCTCTTTGCGTAATCGCTCCTCTTCAACAGTTGCACAGGTTCGCTTTTGGCAACCGTATCCAGACTCTCTTCCAGTTCTCGCAGTTCGCGGCGTTTACCGTCATGGCCGTGCGGCGGGCGAGCGAGTTCTGTAGCGAACGCACCACGCTGATATTCGCCGGTACACCGTTGGCGGTGTAGCCGGCACGGTGGGTTTTAAATTCATTGAGCTGCCGTTGCTGGTTTTTTTCAGGTTCGGCAGTGCCAGATCCTCAAACAGCAAATCGAGGTACTCATCTTTGGAGATCTGGAAAACAAATTCATCTTGTCCTTCACCGTCCTGGCTGGCTTCACCCTGACCGCTGCCACCACCGCCACCGCCGCCCTGCGGGCGTTCGATACGGTCGTTTTGAACAAAATGATCGTTACCCGGATGCACACGATGGCGCAAACCACCGCGCCCCTGATGAAACATCGGTTCGCTGATATCCTCCGTCGGGATGGAGACGGATTCGCCATTCTCCACGTCGGTCACCGAGCGCTTGTTGATCGCCTCGGAAATCGACTGTTTTATTTGCGCTTTATAACGGCGTAAAAATCGCTGGCGGTTAACCGTGCTTTTATTTTTGCCGTTCAGACGTCGGTCAATGAACCAGTCATAGTTCCTCCCGCTGCGTATGCCAACTTTGCTGCGGGCCGCGCCCGTGACGCGGCCTGTGCGTTGTTATGATGATTTACGTACACGCAGATACCATTCGCACAGCAGGCGAACCTGCTTACGGGTGTAGCCTTTCTCCATCATACGATCGACAAAGTCGTCATGTTTTTCTGCTCGTCGGTTGAGGTTTTGGCGTTGAACGAAATCACTGGCAACAGCTCTTCGGTGTTCGAGAACATTTTTTTCTCGATAACCGTGCGCAGTTTTCGTAACTGGTCCAGTTCGGGTTGCGGCCGCTGTTGTTGGCACGGGCGCGCAGCACGAAGTTGACGATTTCATTACGGAAGTCTTTCGGGTTGCTGATCCCGGCGGGCTTCTCGATTTTTTCCAGTTCCGCGTTCAGTGCTTCACGGTCAAAGAGCTGACCGGTATCCGGATCGCGGTACTCTGATCCTGGATCCAGAAGTCCGCATAGGTGACATAACGATCAAAGATGTTCTGCCCGTATTCCGGAATAGGACTCCGGTACGCTGTCTGGATCTCTTTGCCGATGAACTCGGCGTATTTCAGGGGATCAGATAGCCTTTCAGGAACTCCGGTAACGTTCCGCCAGCTCTTGCGGGAACTGTTCGCGCTCGATTTGCTGCTCCAGCACATAAAACAGGTGCACCGGGTTCGCCGCTACTTCCAACATGGTCGAAGTTGAAGACGCGGGAGAGGATTTTAAAGGCGAAACGCGTCGACAGACCGTTCATCCCTTCATCCACCCCGGCGTAGTCGCGGTACTCGGTAAGACTTCGCTTTCGGGTCGGTGTCTTTCAGGCTTTCACCATCATAGACGCGCATTTTTGAGTAAACACTGGAGTTTTCCGGCTCTTTCAAACGCGACAGAATCGAGAAGCGCGCCAGTGTTTCCAGCGTGCCGGCGCGCAGGCGCGTGGACAGCTCACTGTGATTAAGCAGTTTTTCGTAAATTTTGATCTCTTCCGAGATACGCAGGCAAGAATGATGCCGTTAAAGGGCAGGGCGGAAATCCCTTCGGTCCCGTTATAGTTCCCCTCCTGCGTGGCGGTCAGCAGCGGGTGCAGCACCTTGATGGGCGCTTTAAACATTTCGACGAATTCCATGATCCCACTGGTTGGCGCGGCACAGTGCGCCGGAGTAACCGTAGGCATCAGGATCGTTTTGCGCGTGGTTTTCCAGTTTGCGGATGTCCACTTTACCCACCAGCGCCGAAATATCCGGTTGTTTTCGTCACCGGGTTCCGTTTTCGCAATCGCTATCTGCTCCAGAACCGACGGCCACACTTTAACCACCCGGAACTTACTGATATCGCCACCGAAGTCATGCAGGCGTTTTGCCGCCCACGGCGACATGATAGTGCCGAGATAGCGCCGTGGAACGTTGTACTCTTTTCCGTGATCTGCGCGTCTTCCGGGGGTTAAACAGGCACAGAGGATGGTCGTTAACCGGGCTGCGCTCGCCATTTGCGCTCAGCACGTAAATGGGCACTCGCTGCATCAGCGATTTCAGGCGCTCAGCCAGTGACGATTTACCCCACCCACCGGGCCAAGTAAAGGATCTGTTTCTTCTCTTCCAGTCCCTGTGCAGCATGCTTGAGATAAGAAACGATTTGCTCAATGGCCTCTTCCATTCCATAGAACTCTTCAAACGCCGGGTAGCGTCCACCCGGTTCGAAAAGAGACGGGAAAGCTGGCAGTGTCAACCATCACTGGCTCACCAATGGCCATCAATAGCCTCTCTGCCGCGTTAGCATAGGCACTGCGATCTTGCTTACATATTGCAAGAAACTCCTGCAGTGTGAACTCTTCGTCCTTGGCAGCTTCATAGCGCTGGCGATAGTGATCGAATATATTCATGGCATGCCGTCCTTTCGTTTTTTTAGCACAGGTTAAGAGCCGTTCATATGAGTAGAGCTCCCCGGAAGCGTTAACTGAACGACGCTGAATGTCATACAGCAACCCTTATGCCGGGTGCCAGTCATTAACCAGTGCGTGTCAGGTAAAACGTCTTCTTAAATTAAGCGTAGATGGCTTTGCAAAACTTGCATGCCGTCAAAAAACAATTTCAATGACATATCAATAACTCATCCAAAAAAACTGCTTTTGAGGATAAGCGTCAGTGGCGGCGTCTTATGCCGGTCATATAATTGCAAGCTGCCTGTCATTTAATGACCGCAGAGTAATGGGTTTAATGATTAGGTAAAAAAATTTGGGGTCGATGTGCAGCGCGGTTAAACTTCTCGCGCAATTATTTGACTACGGAAAGGAAGGACTGTGACCAAAATCAAACTCGGCACTGGGTGTGCTGACTGCAACCACCGCATTTGCGGCTAGTGCAGAAAATACCTTTTCTCTTGGCGCGGGGGTAGGTGTTGTTGAATCCCCCGTATAAACAGTGACAGAGAGGTTCTCCCGGTCCCCGTTATCACCTATGAGAGTGATAATTTCTGGTTCCGTGGTTTGGGCGGTGGTTATTACCTGTGGAATGACGACGCCGACAAACTCGATCACTGCGTTTTACTCCCCGTGGCGCTTCGGCCGAAAGACAGCGATAACAATCAATTGCGCCAGCTGGACAGCCGTAAAGCCACGGTCATGGCGGGGCTTTCTTATATCCACAATACACCATACGGGTTCCTGCGCACGACGCTTGCCGGCGATACGCTGGATAACAGCAACGGTATCATTTGGGATGCGGCGTGGCTCTATCGCTACACCAATGGCGGCCTGACGTTAACGCCGGGTATTGGCGTGGAATGGGCGAGCGACAAACAGAATGAATATTACTACGGCGTTTCCCGCGCTGGAAGCGCGCCGTAGCGGTCTGAACAGCTACGATCCGGACAATGGCTGGAGCCCTTATCTGGAGCTGAGCTACCGGCTCTCTGATAGCTGGAGCGTGTACGGTACCGGGCGCTACACTCACCTGTCTGATGAAATCAAAGACAGCCCGATGGTGGATAAGTCCCGGGCGGGGCTGTTATCCACAGGGTGACCTACCGTTTCTGATTGTGCACTTCAACAGTGCAATCTGTGCATCAAAACAGGGCCACTGGCCCTGTTTTGCTCTACGCTAGTGCGTTTATCGCAGGAGGATGGTATGGCAGAGAAAAACGTCACGTTTACAGGTCAGGTTACTCTCTCCCCGCCGTGGGCCGAGGGAACCACCCGGTATATGGGCGAAAATGCGCGGCTGCGCAAGTCCGAGGTCGATGCACTGCGTGCGGGCGTCGAACGGGGACTGACGCTTATTGATACGGCGGAAATGTATGCTGACGGCGGGGCGGAAGAGGTGGTTGGCGACGCATTACAGGGTGGCCTGCGCGACAAGGTCTTTCTGGTTTCCAAAGTCTACCCGTGGAATGCTGGCGGCAAGAAAGCCATTGCTGCATGCGAAGCCAGCTTGCGCCGTCTGAAGACCGATTATCTCGATCTCTATCTGCTGCACTGGCGCGGTAACTATTCACTGGCTGAAACCGTCGACGTGATGGAAACGCTGATGCAGCAGGGGAAAATTCGCCGCTGGGGCGTCTCCAATCTTGACTATGGCGATATGCAGGAGCTTTCCCGCGTGACCGGAGGGCGCGCGTGCGCCACTCGATCAGGTGCTATATCATCTAGGATCGCGCGGTATTGAATACGATCTGCTGCCGTGGTGCCAGCAACACGGGATGCCGGTAATGGCATATTGCCCGCTGGCGCAGGCGGGACGTCTGCGGGACGGCCTGCTGGAAAACCGCGTGGTGCAGGATATTGCCCGGGCGCATGGCGCAAGCGCGGCGCAAATTTTGCTGGCGTGGGTTATCAGTCATCAGGGTGTGATCGCCATTCCGAAAGCGGCAAGCGTTGCGCTTGTTGCCGGATGATGTCATGTAGTCCGGACCAAACCGTAAACACCGCTGGATGTGGTGTAACGCGTTTTACCCTCTCCGCCGGGAGAGGGTAAGCGCAGTGATTAGCGTTTAACCACGCGAATGGTCTGTGCCGGGGGCGGGACGGTTTCTCTTCGGTGGTTTTCTGCGGTACGGTCGCATTGACCGATTCCACGCACACGAAGGTCTTGTAGCCGTCATCCGGCATGTCAGTCATGCTGGCGGAAAGCGCCGGACCCGGGTTCCATGCCACCACGTTGGCATTGTGGCTGTGGATCACTTCAATCTTTTGATTCAGTGCATCGTCATGAATCACGCTGCAGGCCTCTGCGTTCAGATAGACGCGATCGGTACGGTCCGGGAACGTCTGTACACCGTCGGCCAGCACATCTTCTTTTGCGTCATTCACTTTATCGATCAAGCGATCGCCCAGCCCGCTGACTTTCACTGCCGCGATATCGCCAACGTTGAAATAGGTATGCAGGGCCGACGTGGTTTCAAATTCACCGTGGGCTTCCAGCTCCATTTCACAGGTTGCGCCCAGCTTATAACGGGCATACAGCGTGAAGTCATGCGGCCAGAATTTGCGGGAGGCATCGCTGCTTTGCAGTTCAAATGTCAGCACCACGCCAGCAGCGTCTTCGTTATGGGCCTTCAGCACCCATGGCAGATTACGCGCAAAACCGTGTGCAGGCAGTCCTTGCTCTTTTGCCGGGCCAAACCATGGCCAGCATACCGGCACGCCGCCACGCAGCGCGACGCCGTTTTTAAACGGGGTATTACCGCTCAGCCACAACACTTCTTCTTCACCCTTGCGGTTTCCGGAGAGGCAGATGCGCGCCCTGCAGGGCGAAGGAGCCTTTACTTGCGGATGGTCGACGACGATCACATCCGAGGTCGTCCATTTTGCGGCGGGAAAGAACGGGGGTAATTTGTTCGACTACCGGAAGTGCAAAATTTTATTAATCATTAACGCAATCCTCTGTCTTCAAAACAAAAAAAGAGCGACCGAAGTCGCTCTTTCAGATCATGTTCTCATCTCAACTTATTTGGAGATGTGAGCGATCAGGTCCAGAACTTTGTTGGAGTAGCCAGTTTCGTTGTCGTACCGGGGAAACCAGTTTCACGAAGTTGTCGTTCAGTGCGATACCTGCTTTAGCATCGAACACGGAAGTGCAGATTTCGCCGTTGAAATCGGTAGAAACAACGTCGTCTTCGGTGTAACCCAGAACGCCTTTCATCGCGCCTTCAGAAGCGGCTTTGATGGCTTTCTTGATTTCTTCGTAGGACGCTGCTTTTTCCAGACGAACGGTCAGGTCAACAACGGATACGTTCGGAGTCGGAACGCGGAACGCCATACCAGTCAGTTTGCCGTTCAGTTCCGGCAGTACTTTACCTACTGCTTTAGCAGCACCGGTAGAGGACGGGATGATGTTCTGTGCTGCGCCGCGGCCGCGCCAGTCTTTGTGAGACGGGCCGTCAACGGTTTTCTGGGTTGCAGTGGTCGCGTGAACAGTGGTCATCAGACCTTCGATGATGCCGAAGTTGTCGTTGATAACTTTTGCCAGCGGAGCCGCAGTTGGTGGTGCAGGATGCGTTGGAAACGATGTCACGGCCAGCGTAAGTTTCGAAGTTAGCACCGCGTACGAACATCAGGGGTGTTGTCTTTGGACGGCCAGTCAGAACAACTTTTTCGCGCCAGCGGTGATGTGTTTACGTGCAGTTTCGTCGGTCAGGAAGATACCGGTCGCTTCAGCAACAACGTCAACACCGATTTCGTTCCATTTCAGGTTAGCCGGGTCTTTCTCAGCAGTAACACGGATGGTTTTGCCGTTAACAACCGGGGTGGCCGTCTTTCACTTCTACGGTACCGTTGAAACGGCCGTGAGTGGAGTCATATTTCAGCATGTACGCCATGTATTCAGCGTCCAACAGATCGTTGATACCAACGATTTCGATGTCAGAACGTTCCTGAGCAGCACGGAAAACAATGCGACCGATACGGCCAAAACCGTTGATACCTACTTTGATAGTCATATATTCCACCAGCTATTTGTTAGTGAATAAAAGGTTGGCTGTAAAATTACAAAAACCTTACGCAGCGTCAAGCGGAATCGTGTCAATCATTGCGACAAATCAATCCTCCGCATAACCTTTGTTCGACTGACTCGCCTCACTCTTCCTTTGAGCATGTCCACACATGGGGACGCCGCCCGGAATTTTAAAGGTCAGACAGGATAAAAATGTGAAGCCACTCACAATTCCCCGGCTGCTTTAACGCAACTGCTAAGTTTAGAACAAAAGTTAACACCTGAGTGTTAATGTTTTGTTAGAATTGGGCTGAAAAGTTGTCGAGTTTTTAGCGTGAGATGTGAGCAAATGGCGAATAATTCTTCTGAAAACGACCTGAAAAAGATCTGACGGAAATGCAGTTTTATGTGACGCAAAATCACGGCACTGAACCGCCGTTTACCGGGCGTCTGCTGCATAACAAACGCGACGGCGTGTATCACTGTCTGGTGTGCGATGCCGCGCTGTTTCATTCTCAGACCAAATACGATTCCGGCTGCGGTTGGCCGAGCTTTTTTCGAACCGGTGAGCGAAGAGGCCATCCGCTATATCAACGATTATTCTCACGGTATGCAGCGGGTGGAAATTCGCTGCGGGAAATGTGACGCGCATCTCGGGCATGTGTTCCCGGACGGTCCACAACCTACCGGTGAGCGTTATTGCGTCAACTCCGCGTCGTTGAGCTTCACCGATGAAGAAAATGGTGACCAGACACGCGGTTGAAAAATCGATTCAGCGATTATTCCATTGGAGTTAAACAGGATGAGTGTTGATCAAATCGTTAACAGTATGACGCCGGAGATCTACCAGCGTCTGGTGACCGCCGTAGAATTAGGCAAATGGCCGGATGGCGTCGCGTTGACGCCGGAGCAAAAGAGAACAGCTTGCAACTGGTGATGCTGTGGCAGGCGCGAAATAACACCGATGCGCAGCACATGACTATCGATACCAACGGGCAGATGGTGATGAAGAGCAAGCAGCAACTGAAAGAAGATTTTGGCATTGCGGCAAAACCGATAGCGACGTTTAAGTCATATCGCACTTTGCCCCGCCAGAAGTGCTGGCGGGGCAAAACCAACGCTTAAACAGGAATGATCCCCGTGGCGATCGCCGCGATAAGCGCCAGTACGCTTAATGTCCACACTTTGAAGATAGAATGTCTGATGTGCTCATCTACACGCAGGGACAACAGATTGAGCCCCAGATGTGTGGCGGGTATGACCGGGCTCAGTAGCAACCCAATCTGTTCGGTAATCAGCATGGCGATGGTGACATGCATCGGTGAAACATGAAATGTCTCCCCAGCCCAACAGCAAGCGGCAGTAGCGCAAAATAAAAGGCATCTGAGCCGATTAATATTACGATTGGCACGCTAAACGCCGCCAGCATCAGGTAGAGATACGGCCCCGTGCTGGCGGGTAATACCGCAGCCATCGACGTGACCAGCGTGGTAATAATGCCGGTATTTTGTAAGATCCCCACAAACACGCCAATGGTCAGGAAGATAACAATAATCGGGAAAACGGTGAGGGCGTAATCTTTAATTTTTTGCTGTGCATCTTTGGGGTTCGGGAAATTAATCACCGTCGCAATCGAAAAGGCAATCATAAACAGATAATTTCCCGCTACCCACCCACCGACCAGTATTGCGATAGTGGCGATCACCAGTGAAAAGTTAAAACGCAGTAGCCACTTATTCTGTATTTTCTTACTGAGCAGAAAATCATTGCGCAACGCAAGGAAGGCCGCATGATCGATGCCCGCGTTATTTTTGACCTCCACTTTTGCCATATACCAACATAAAACCACCCCCCAGCAAGAATAACACTCCCCTGCAATGGCAGCAGATTGTAATACACATCCAGTATATTCAGATGGGTCACGGCGATTGCGCGATTTAACGAACCGCCCCATGGCGTAATGCCGGTCACGCCGACGCCAACGGTAATGAGCAGCAGCAGCGTTTTTTTACTGATGTTCATCTTTTCATAGATCGGCAGCAGCGCAGGCACCGTTACTAACAGGGTCGCATAGGCGTTGCCATCAAGGCTACAAATAGAGGAAATAATCAGCGTTGCGAGCAATACTGAAAAAACGGATTCAGAGACAAAGCGCAGAATGAATCGCACAATAACATCGAATACCCCGGCTTCTTTCATCAGGGTAAAGAACATGGCGCTGAAAGCAACCAGCGTTGCAGTGCCAACCACCGACTTCAGCCCGCTGGCAACGTATTCACTCAATGCCTTAAAACCGAACCCGCATACGACTGCTGCAAGGGTCGGCAGAAGAATAAAAGGACGGCCGGAGGAAATGTGTTCTTTAATAAACACCAGTCAAAACGCCGAACATCACAATGCCGACGATAAGCATAAGAGACATATTATTGTCCTGTCTGTTTTAGAATTCAGAGTACGGGTCTGCGCGGCCAGCACGCAGACTTTCTGGTTTATTTTTTTAAAAGTGGGCGATTATTTCATCGCAAATGTTGCATTAAGTTCGGCAACGTTATCATCACTAAGCGTACGCATGCCGTGGTTTCAGCATAAAATAGAGTTTCGCTGTTTCCTCCAGTTCCTCAGCATTAAAACAGGCTTCACGAATATCTTTCCCGGAAATAATAGGCCCGTGATTCGCCAGTAACATGGCGTTATGTTCACCAGCTAATCTTTCTACCGTCGGCAATTTTGGGCGAACCCGGGCGAATATAAGGGATCACCGGTAATTTCCCACGCGCATAACATAATACGGCGTAATGGGCGGCAGCGCGTTTTCATCATTCAGATCGCTCAGGCAGGACAACGCGGTGAGCCGGGCGCTGGCGGTACATCGCCAGATGCATTAACACCTCTTTGACGCTTTCTGTCCGGAAATGAGTTCCCCGGTCATCGTGACCTTGCTCAACTGGTCTGCATCCGAGGGTCGCCAAAACTTGAATTGGTCGGTGTTGCCAGTATGTTCCCATCGGGCAGTTTCAGGCTGATATTGCCCGCACCACCGCTGCTATACCCACGCGCATACAGGAGCGCGCGTAACGGACTAAATCATTACGTAATTGATACTCACTCATTGAAAACTCTCCTGAGCTTTTAAGAAAAAATCAGGTGTGCCGAAATTACCGGATTTAAGAATGATCCAGAGATCGCCATCCCGGCTTTTTGTCCACGGCACGCACTGGCGCAACCGCATGACCAATCACCATTCCGGTAATGTGAAGCCCTGCGTCACCGCACGGACGTTTCGCCACCGGCGACGATAAATTGCTGAACCCCTCCGGTGCAGTCTGTTCGCCAGTTGTGAAAAGAAACCTTCAATTTTTCGCTGACCGCGCGGCGCCATAGTGTTTCTGAATCACCTCAATCAGCTGTGGTGGTTGCGTAGATCAACGGTGCATAACCCTGTCGGCATGCCGGATAGCCCACCCGGCGACCCGCTGCAGATAGCCGTCGTCTTTAACGATCTTTTCAATGTCCAGCGCCAGCGCATCTGCGTGCTGCGAGTAGAAGTTGACTTGTTGATTGGTCATGGAGGAACAACTGCCAGACAGAATCACGGCCTTGCCTGTTTTCGGTACCGGTAACGCATTCTGCTTAACCGGATGATCGCTCACATCCAGTCGGGCGATGGCGTTGCCTAACCCGGCAGCGCCGGTGACCAGCCGGAAATGACGGGTTTTCTGCGCGACGACCAACAAATCCTGATTATCCAGAACATCGAAAACCACGTACTTATTTTTGTTGAACGCCAGTTGCTCCAGTTGATGGGCAATATTTTCAGGTGCGTTTTGACGGTATCCAGATGAACAATGCCGCACAGCCCGGCGGATTGCTCTTCCATTAGCGTCTTAATGGAGGATTTCACCATCGGCGTCACCGGATGGTGCTCCATGCCGCTCTGGTTCAGTAGCTGGCCTTTAACAAACAAGTGACCATGCACAATCGTGCGCCCGTTATCCGGTACGGCCGGGCACAGGACGGTCATTGAGGCATTGACGAGTTTCATCAGCGCATCCGTAACCGGTCCGATGTTGCCGTTTACGGTCGAATCAAAGGTCGAACAGTATTTGAAAACAGTCGCTGACAACCTGTTTCCAGTAACCATTTTCCCGCCCCGACGGCCTGTTCGATCGCCTGTTCTGGCGCAATAGAACGGCTTTTAAGGCGATAACAATCGCGTCGGCCTCTTCAGGCTGAACGGTTCCCGCCGGCACGCCATTAAACAGAATGACCTGCCAACCCGCTTCCGCCATAAAACTGGCGATGTCTGTTGCTCCTGTAAAGTCATCTGCGATGACGCCCAGCTTTATCATGTCATTTTTCCGGTGATGAAATTTACCTCAATACTGCTTTTATTGAATAATAAGTGCAATATATTCATAAGTTGAAATGTGTTTTTAGATCACAAAAAAGTCTTGCGATTGAAGGACTGTATTTAACTTTTATCTAACTTTTCCGCGTCTTACCGCAATGTCATATCTGTTAATACACAAATAGAAGGGCGGTGTGGCGGAGGGGGAATCCAGGGCGACAGGTTGATGTGTTAAAATGTGATCTTCATCAATTTGCTGTTAATGCATTTATTGATATAAAAATGCAATCAATAGTTAACCAGCAGACTGGAGTTTGTATGCGTATTTTGGTTTTACCTTGTGATGGGATCGGTCCGGAAATTACCTCTTCCGCAGTAACGGTGCTGAAGGCGCTGGATGCTGCACGCGGCCTTGGGTTTACCTTTGATTATGATGACGTGGGCTTCCAGGAGCCTTGAAAAGTTCGGCACCACACTACGCGATGAGACGCTTGGAAAAAGCGAAAACCTACGATGGGGGATCATTCTGGGCACGCAGTCGCATGCCGATTATCCCGCGCCGGAAAAAGGGGGACGTAACGTTTCCGCCGGGTTCCGCATCGGGCTTGATCTTTACGCCAACGTTCGCCCGGCCCGCACGCGCTTTCCTGCCTTCCAACATGAAAGAAGGGAAGTCGATGGATTTGATCGCGTGAGGCGACCGAGGGCTTTTACCCGGACCGCAATATGACGCGCGGTTGGGGGGGAGGTGATAAGCCCGGACATGGCGCTCTCCACGCGTAAAATCACGCGCCACTGTTCTGAGCGTATTGCCCGCAAGGCATTTGAGCTGGCGATGCAGCGCCGTAAAAAAGTGACGGCGATCCACAAAGCGAACAGCTTCCATATGACCGACGGACTGTTCCTTGAGTGCGTGCGCAACGTTGCCAAAGAATTCCCGGAAGTGGAGCTGGACGATCTGCTGGTGGATGCGTCCACCGCGCATCTGGTACGTAATCCTGAACGTTTTGACGTGCTGGTCGCCACCAACTTTTATGGCGACATCATCAGCGACCTTGCCAGCGAACTCTCCGGCAGCCTGGGACTGGCGGGTTCTATCATGGCCAGCGATACCCACTGTTGCGCGCAGGCTCAGCATGGTTCGGCACCGGACATTCAGAATCTCGACAAGGCCAACCCGGTTTCCATGATCCTGTCGGTGGCGATGATGCTGCAATGGTATGCGGAAAAACACCATCAACCTCAGTTCCTGAAAGCCGCAGAAGAGATCAGCCGTGCGGTGGATGAAGTGCTCGAAAATCCGGAAAACCGTACCCCCTGACTGGGCGGCAAGTGCGGCACAAAAGCCTTCTCTGAGAAAGTGGCGGCGGCAATCCGCGCCTGATGTTCATGGCGTCATCCGTGGATGGCGCCTTTTTAAGGATATCCTGATGCAGCAGCGTATTGTGCTGGTCCATGCAACGCCCCGGCGATGGGGCCGATTGCCGATGCTTTTGCCCACCAGTGGCCGGAGGCATCGGTCAGCAATTTGCTGGATGATGCCCTGTCTGTCGATCGCCGCCGTGTCGAAAAACTGGATGCGCGGTTATACCAGCGTATTGACGATTTAGTGGAATACAGTCAGTCGATGGGCGCATGCGCCATTCTGTTTACCTGCTCTGCATTTGGCGAAGCGATCGACGCCAGCGCCGCAGGGCAGTCCATTCCGGTTCTCAAAGCCAAACGACGCCATGTTTGAGCAAGCGCTGAAGACGGGAAACCGTATTGTCATGCTGGCGACGTTTGGCCCCGCCGTGGCGGGCATGGAAGCCGAGTTTGCCGGGATGGCCGCGCATCAATCCGCACGCGACGCTGCGCAGTATTGTGCTTGCCGGGGCGCGTGAGGCCCACTGGAAAAAAATAACCCGGATTTACACAACCGTCTGCTGGCAGAGAAAGCCGCAACAATCAGCGATGCGGATGTGATTTTACTGGCGCACTTTTCCATGGCCATTGCGCTTGAGCAGGTTCAGTCTGCGGTTTCCTGCCCGGTATTAAGCAGCCCGCAAGCCGCGGTCAACAAACTTAAGTCGTTGCTGAAATAATAAAACGATCGCGCGACGTTATTTTACAGGGCACATTGTGAACAGCGTAAATAAACAACCGGGTGAAATATACCGTTATTTCACATCCTGTTGGCATCGTATTGCCTGAAAAAGCTGCGACTGCCATCACCATATTTTTGACCATCGCTTTCCATGGGCGCCGGGCGATACGCGTAATCTACCCGAGGCGACCGTGACGGATTATCAGTGTTTCAGGCAACGACTCGGGTTGCAACGCAGCGTTATCGTTCAGCCCTCGTCCTATGGCGATGATAACCGGTGTTTACTGGAGGCCTTACGCGTTCTCGGCGGGGCTGCGCGTGGTGAAGCAGTGATTACAACTGCGACGAGCGATAGCGAACTGGACACGCTTGATGCCGCCGGTGTGACGGGGATTCGTTTTAATTTCGGTGCAAAGCGGTCACGACGCCTGAAATGATGCTTCCGCTGGCGCATCGGGTTGCAGAACGGGGATGGCATATTCAGTTGCATGCGCCAGCGGATGTCTTGCTGGCGTTAAAGCCGCTGATTGAGAAAATCCCGAACAGAATCGTGATTGATCACTACTTTCGCTTACCGCAACCCAACCCGTTAACGCACCCGGCATGGCGTTTTGCATGGGAATTAATCAATAAGGGCAACTGTTGGGTGAAGCTCTCCGCGCTTTACCATCAGTCCAATGTCGCGGATGTCGGCGATATGTCAGCGGTCATGCAGGCTTTTTATCCGAAGCCACAGAACGCGTGCTGTATGGCAGTGACTGGCCGCACCCGAATCTCATTTCAGCAAACAAAGCCATGCCGGATGATGCGCTTATTCTGACAAGAATTAATGAATGGGCGGCTAATGCGTATTGTCGGCACCGGTTATTCGTTGCCAATGCTGAAGAATTCTATCGGTTTAATTAGCTTTGCATAAGGCCAATATAAATGAAAAGAGCAAACTCTGAGACCTCACAAAATAAACCGTCGCACTATCGGTACGTTATTTTACTGATGGTTTTTTAGTATCGCGCTGAACCATGGCGACCGGGCAACGTTTTCTATTGCCGGTACGGACATGGTGAAATCTGCAGGCTGGATATTATTGCCTGGGTTATCTTATTTCAACGTTTACGGGCCTACGTGCTGGGGCAATATCCGGGCGGGTGGTTGCTGGATCGGTTTGGTTCTAAAAAGGTCACGGTGACCGGAGTCTTTACGGTCAGCATTTGTGTTTCTTGTCGGCTTTAGTTCCTCGTTTGAAAACGTCTGGGTGACGCGCATTTTGATGTTTGGCTTCATTTTTATGATGGGCTTAATTGAAGCGCCCACCTTGCCAGCCAACTCCCGTTTTCTTGCACTGGTTCCCGGCCAAAGAGCGCGGCAAAGCATCGGGGTTCACCACGGCGGCGCAATATTTTGCGTTGGTGGTGTTCTTACCCACAATGGGGTGGTTCTCTTATCACTATGGCTGGGAGTCGGTGTTCTGGTTTATGGGCGGATTGGGCATCATCGTCTCGCTGGTCATGAATAAAGCGCTGGCGGATACCCCTAAAGTCCACCCGTTGGTGAACAGCGCGAGCTTGAATATATTCAGAGCGGCGGTGGCCTGACGAATATGAAAGTCACGCAGAAAAATGACAAATCCGCGAAAGGGTATACCCGCAAACTGCTCACCAACCGACTGGCGTTGGGGGGCAATTTTTCTTCACCGTGTTGTCGTACTTTTTCCTGACCGCGGTTCCCCGGTTTATCTCGTTCACGATCGCGGTATGACAATCCTGAAAGCCGGTTTTGTCGCCTCTTTACCCGCGCTGTGCGGATGCGCTGGCGCGTTACTGGAGGTGCTGTCTGATTATATGCTCAAGTCCGGGTTCAGCTTATCCGCTGCACGCAAAACCCCGATTGTCATTGGCATGTTGCTGGCCGTTAGCATGGTGATTTGCAACTACGTGGATTCGGCTGGATAGTGGTCGCCATTATGTCGCTGGCGTTTTTTGGCAAAGGTTTTGGCGCGATGGGCTGGTGTGTGGTCTCCGACTTCTCGCCTAAAGAAGCCGTGGGGTTAAGTGGCGGGCTGTTTAATATGATTGGCAATATTTCCGGCATTTTACGCCTATCATCATCGCTTACATCATCAAAGACACCGGTTCGTTTAACGGGGCACTCATTTTCGTTGGCATCTGCGCATTCCTTAACTGTGTTGCTATCTTTTTTGTAGCCGGGAAAATTCAGCGTCTGCACTTTCCCGGAGAGCAAACCGAAAACGCGGCAATAACAGGAGAACCTGATGCCAGCAGAAGCTGATTTACCCGTACGTTTCGCCATTAACCTCGGCAATGCGGTACTGGCCACCACAACAGAGCAGGGTGAACCGGGGGCATTACCGTTGAACTCGCCAAAAAAATAGCCGCCCGCCTGCCGCGTGCCCCAGTGGGTAACCTATCCGGCGGCGGGCAAGGTGGTGGAGGATGCTGCCAGTGACCGTTGGGATATCGCTTTTGGCTATCGATCCCAAACGCGCGGAGCAGCTGTATTTCACTACGCCGTACATCACCATTCAGGGAACGCTGTTGGTGAAGGAGGGGAATTCGCTGCACAGTGTCGCCGGGATGGATCAGCCGGGCGTGGTGATCAACGTCGGCAAAACGCCGCTTACGATCTCTGGCTTTCGCGTAATTTGCAACACGCGACCCTCAACCGGCTACCGTCATCGCAGGCGGCGATCGACCACTTTCTGCAAGGCGAAGGCGATATGGCGGCAGGAATACGCCAACCGCTGGAAAAAGCAGCCGGAAACCGCCGGCTACCGGGTATTAGCGGATAACTTTACCGAAATACAGCAGGCGATTTGCGTGGCGAAACAGCATTGCGTCATTTCCATTCCTTGGCGCGTGGCTGGCGGAGTGGCGACAAGACGGTTCGCTACAGCACATCATTGCTGAGCATATTGCCTTACGTTAACCGGCTGGCAGCGTTCGTGAACGACGAACGCTGCCTTGTCGAATGCGTAATTTTCATTCCGCTGTCTTTATGACAGGTTATGTCTTACGACGAAATAGCGAAAGACGTAAGGCGCGCATAATGAAAACATCCGTCCCTCTGGTTCCCTTCAGCTTTAATGCTTCCGATTTCCACATTGTTGCACTTGACCGGTTATTACCGCTTTCTGTGCTACGAGATTGCCGTGGTCAATCAGGCTGTTATTGGAGAACGTTGCCCGGCGCTCGCCAGATACTCTGCCTGCTTTTTTTGCGCTATGTGTCCGGCGCGCAACCCCGGCGAAGTACTGTTCTATCCGGACAGGCTGATGTTCCACGACACCACCTGTTTGCCCGCGTTGGCTGACTTCGCCGCGATGCGCGATCTCACTGCTGAACTGGGCGGCGATGCCCGTAAAATCAACCCGCATTCCTGCGGTGCTGACCATCGATCATTCGGTGATTGTGGAGCGTTACGCCAGCCCGGATGCGGTGGAGGAAAATCTGCGCGTCGACTTTCATCGCAACCCGAGGAGCGTTACCGTTTTATTCGCTGGGCTGAGCAATCGCTCGATAACTTCCGCGTTATTCCACCCGGCACTGGCATCATTCATCTTATGAATCTGGAAAATATTGCCGAGGTGGTGAGTACCGACCGGCGGGGGGGACGTTCCGCTGCTCCACCCGGACTGCATGATTGCGACCGATAGCCATACGCCGATGATCAACGCATTAGGCATTCTGGGCTGGGGTGTTGGCGGGCTTGAGGGCAGGCCGCTGGTCGGTGAACCGGTAACGCTGCGGTTCCCGGACGTGGTTGGCATCCGCTTAACCGGCAAATTGTCTGCCGGCGTGACGGACAGCGACCTTGCGTTACATATCACCCGCTTGTTGCGACAGCATGGTGTGGTCGGCAAATTTGTGGAATTCACCGGTCCGGCGCTGGCGCAGATGTCGGTGGAGTCGCGCGCAACCATTGCGAATATGGCGCCGGAATATGGTGCCACCGTGGTGCTGTTCCTTTTGACCGACGCAGCGACGAATATCTGCGTCTCACCGGGCGCAGCGAAGCGCATTGCGATCTCAGCAGGGCTTATCTGGCGCGTCAGCACCTGTTCTACGATGCGGATGCACCGCAACCGGACTATCACGCCGTTATTGAGATCGCGCTGACGGACATCTCGCCAGCGATGGCCGGTCCGGTTAACCCACCAGCAGGTCGCTCTGCACCGGGTCGCGCACAGCTTCTGCGAGACGCTGCCGCCGGGCGAGGCCAGCGACGGTGGAAACATGCACGCTATGCAGAACCCGTGGTGAATGGCGCTATCGCGATTGCTGCTATCACCAGTTGCGACCACGGCGAACCCCGGCTTATCGTGCAGGCGGCGCTATTCGCCCGCAATGTGGCAAAAGCAGGCCTGATGCCGAAACCGTGGGTCAAAACATCGTTCTCGCCCGGTTCCCGCGTCGTCACGGATTACCTCGAACAGGCCGGATTATTGCAGGCGTTGGGCGACGTGGGCTTTCATGTGACCGGCTATGGGTGCATGACGTGCATTGGCAGCTCCGGGGGCGCTGCAACCCGCGATAGAAGAGCTGGTTCAGGAAGGGCTTCAGGCGGTGTGCGTGCTTTCTGGCAACCGGAATTTCCCCCGGCGTGTTAACCCATCAATAGGACACGGTTACCTTACCTCGCCCGCGCTGGTGATTGCTGGTCGCTGCTCGGTAATATCCAGTATGACATTGCCCGCGCACCGCTGGGCGCAGACCGGCAAGGGCGACCTCTACCTGTCCGATCTGATGCCCACCGATGACGACGTGCAAGCGCTGGTCACGCAATTCGTCACGCGCGAGCACTATCAGCGGCGGCGCGCACGCGTCTGGCAGGGTACGCCGCACTGGCAGAATATTGTCGCGCAGGGCAGTACGTTTTCCCGTGGGACGCGTCCTCAACTTATCTTCGCCGCCCGGCTATCTGGCGGGAAAGCGCGGGATCCGGCGACGCCGCTCACGTTAAACGGGGCGCGCGCTTTCTCTCTGGCCAGCGATGATGTGACGACCGATCATATTTCTCCGGGGCCATTTCCGCCCACAGTGCTGCGGGTCAATGGTTGCTTGAGCAGGGCGAGTCGATTGCGGATCTTAACCTCTACTCTACGCGGCGCAGCAATCATGAAGTGATGATCCGTGGGGCTTTACCCATAAAGCGATCATAAATCGTTTGTTGCCGCCAGCGTATCAGACGCAGGGAGGATGCGCCTGGAGAGCAACCTGCAACACATTGCGCCCGTTTATGTTGCCGCGCAAAGCTGGCGACAGGAGAATATACCGCTGGTGGTGCTGGCGGGTGAACGTTACGGGGCCGGTTCGAGCCGGGACTGGGCGGCAAAGGCGCAAGCGCTACTGGGGATCAAGGCCGTGGTCGCCCGTAGCTTTGAACGTATACCGAACGAACCTGATAGGCATGGGTATTGTTCCGTTGCTTTTCTTACCGGGTGAAGCGGATCGTCTCCCCGGCGCTGGATGGCAGCGAACAGCTCGATTTTGCCGGGCTGGATACGCTTAGTGTCGATAACACAAGCGTGGTGATGACGGTTTCCCGCACAGGCTTACCGATCGCCACGCTGGCATTGCAGGCGGCCATCGACTCCTCCCGAGGAGCTTCGTTATTTACTGCACGGCGGCATTCTGCCGTATGTTATCCACCAGACTGTCCATGCTGCATGAGGGAGACAATGCGCTACGATCTGACCACGCTATCACTGTTTGTTTGCGGTTGCCGAAGAGCAGAACCTGACCCGGGCCGCCGAGGGCGCAAACATATGGCCGTCTCTGCGGTCAGCAAGCGCATTACCGAACTGGAGCAGCAGGTTGGCACACCGCTGCTTCTGCGTTTGCCGCGCGGCATCGAACTGACGCCCGCCGGGCATTCGCTCCTGTTTCACGCCGCAGATAGCGAAAACCTCACACAGATGGAAGAGGATCTGGGCGACTATGCCGCAGGCGTACGCGGGCATATCCGTATTTGCGCGATTCAGGCTACGTTAATGCATCACTTGCCGCTGGCGTTAAACCGGTATCTGGCGGCATTCCCGCAAACCGATATCGACATTGAAGAGCGCACCGGAATGGGTGTCGTGCAGGGGGCTGCTCGATGGCAGCGCAGATGTGGGGTTCTTTCCAGCTGGACGACGCCAGTCGGGCTGGAGGTATGGCAATGGCGGCACGACAGTCTGGCGGCGCTTGTCGCTATCGATCACCCGCTGGCGAGGCATGAGACGCTCAGTCTGAGCGAGTGTGCCGGAGAGAAAATCATCGGCGCACATCGAGACAGCACCGTCAGCCGTATTCTCGAACGGGAGGCGGCAAAATCGGAATTGTGCTGGACATTAACTTGCGGGTAAGCAGTTTTGAGTGCATGGCCGGGCTTGCGCGTCAGCGTCATGCCCTGCTTGCCGGTCAGTGAAGTGGATCATTTTAGCTTGCACCCGGCGCTTAAATGCATACCGCTGGATGAACGTTGGCAAAACGCGAGTTGCTGGTGGCAACCCGCCGCTATAGCGATGCCTCCCCCGGCGGTAAAAGTCGTTGATTGACCATCTCACCGGGGGGCGAACGTTTGCCGCAGTGAGCCGTCACTGCGGTGGTGCGTTATACAAAGCAGATACAGGTTGGGCTTTCCGCCGGATCGTTTTCCCCGTCTCCCGCAGCATGCCGGACAAGGAGTCAACGCTAAACTCGCATAGCGTATCGGACTCTTCGTTTGCGCTGTAGAAATAGAGGCCATCGGGGAGAACGTGGTAAAGCGCGGTGTCTTGCCCCCGCAATGAACCCACTCCGTGGCGGTTAGCGTACCGTCTTGCTGATTAATCCTGAAAATACCGATGCTGTCATGTCCACGGTTAGCCGCATACAGAAAATGGCCGTCACGGTGAACCTCCACTTCGCTGGCATCGCTTCGGGGTCGCCAGCCGTCAGGCAAGCTGCTGAGGGTCTGTTTGAGTGTGATTTTTCCCTGCGCGGCGTTGTAATCGAAGACGTTAAGGGTATTCGCCAGTTCTGTCAGGCAGTAGAGCCAGCGCCCGGTTGGGTGGAAGTCGACATGCCGCGGCCAGCTTCCTGTCGCCAGTTTCACTTCATCGGTCTTGATGATTTCTCCACGCTGGTAACGATAAATTTGCAGCATATCAATGCCCATGCCGGCTGCACGACCCTGAATGGGTAACGCGAAATGCTGATTATCCGGCGCGAAGATAATTTCGTGGGGGCGTGAAAGATTCTCTGCCTCACCCGGTGCGGCAGGCTGACCGGCAATATGGGTAAACGTCAGCGGCGCGGAAAGCGAGTCTTCGTTTTCCACGGCCGGTGCAGGCGATGTTGCCTGATTCATGGTTGGCGATCAGCAGGTACTTTTCATCAGGGGTGAGCACCGCATGGACCGGGTTATTTCTGCGCAACGGATCCAGCCCGGGATGCCGGTTGGCCGGTCCGGTCGTTTGATCGGCAACCCACAGTAGCTCGCCTGTCAGGTTATTCCGTTTGTAGATGCTGACACGATTACCGTCGCCGTGGATCACATACAGGCGCGTCGCCGCCGCGTTGCACGTCAGCCAGGACGGGTTTTCCTGTGACGATGAGGGTTTGCAACAGGCTCCATGCGCCCGTTTCGTCTATTTTAAAGACCTTAATTCCGCGTCCCCGCGCGCCGCGTCTCTGGGACGTCCGGCAGCCAATGTAAGCATAAGAGGGCATGATCGACTCCTTTTAATATGCATTTATTAAATTACAAATGCATATTTTTAGAAGCGATCTGGATCACACCAACAAAAAACAAAGCAAAATCAATTGAAGAGCGAAAAGGAAAATAGCAGGTTGCTAATAAATGCACTTTGGCCATGCGCTTCCCTCTGCGCGCCGCGTTTGCAGAGGGAAACGGTATTAAGCAGGAAGGGATTGCTGGAAGTTGATGCGGCTTTTATTGTGCAGCGCCTGAACGGTGCTGCTTCATGTGTAGGACGCTTCAATCAACTGACCGGACTCAATCAGTTCCAGTATGCGCAGGTGCTCTTTCACTTCGGAATAGTAGCGGTTGCGGTCATCCATAATGCGATAGTCCAGCAAACGGCGCATGCGGTTGACATTACGCAGGAGATTTCGAAGTAGGGATTGTTCGAGAAACCGATCAGTGTTTCGTGAAAGCGGTAGCCGGCAAGTTGCAACAGGGCCGGGGAGAGTTTTTCTATCCCGGTATCGAGCAGCATTTGCAGCTCTTTTTTCAGTTCGGCAATTTTGTCCTGCGGCGCTTTATAACTGGGCTCCAGTATCGCCATTGGCTCGATCACCATGCGAAAGCTGAAGATTTGCTCCAGTGCCGGGTTTTGGCGACGGGCAGGAAGCGCCAGCCGTACCCTTGCTTGCGTTCAACCCATCCTTCACTCGCTGCCGCGGCTCAAAATGATCGTTAACTGCGTTTTGGATAAGTTATAGGTTCGCAGGAGATACTGTTCGGTGACTTCGGATTCGATGTTGTCCTGTAGCCAGTCTTCAGCGATCTGGTAATACTCTTTCGGCAAGTCGCTGTCGGTATTGCGTAGCGTGCTGGCTTGCGCCTGCGGCTGATAATTGTCGTTAACAAAAAACCGCGGTTTTTTTTTCTGGTTGAGGATGCCTTTAAATTCCAGAAACAATGAAGGCTTCCCGAACCGGGGAACGGGATACATCAAAATTCTCCGCCAGCTTAGGTACGCTCAAATGCGCGCCCGGAGACAACATCCCGCCGTCAATCATGCCAATGATTTTGTCTGAAATACGTTCCGTCAGTGAGCTAACCTTCATAGAAGCGGCCTTATGCATGTGGGGTGCATCTGGATGCAGATCAATCCCTTTATTGTGCATTTTTAAAATTTTAAATGCAATCATGACTCTCTGATTATCCTGATAAAAAGTGTGGCCGGGTGGCACCTGAGAACAACCGAGGCGGTAAATGACAGATGATGAGCGTCAAATTGTAGCAACGGCGATAGAGATCCTCGGATCGCCAGTTAAGAGAGCGGCGTCAAACTCACCGGGTCGAAAGAGGTCAAACAATATCTGCGCTTGCGTCTTGAAACGGATGAGCGGGAAGTGTTCGCCGTGCTGTTTCTGGACAGTAAAAATACGCTAATTGGCTTCCGAAAAGTTATTTCTTGGCACCATCAACAGCGTGGAGGTGCACCCGCGTATCATTGCACAACGCGCGCTGCATCTGAACGCCGCCGCCATTATTCTGGCGCATAACCACCCCTCTGGCGATCCGTTATTAAGCCGTTCCGATTACCAGATAACCAAAGATATTCAGAAGGTGATGCGCTTGCTGAATATTGTGGTACTGGATCATGTGGTCATTGGCTCTCAGGCAATATTTTCAATGGCGGAAAAGGGGCTGATATGAACCTGCGGGCAAGTGCAAACCTGCCCGCGTCCGAATCAGACGGAATAAAGCGGGTAGAGGCCGAACAGTAAACCGCACGCCAAAAAAATCATGCACAGTAAACAGGCCCATTTAAAGGTGTACTTCTGATGATCGCTAAATTCGACCCCCGCCAGCCCGACCAGCAAATAGGTGGATGCGACCAGAGGGCTGAGAAGATGTACCGGCTGGCCCACCAGTGACGCTCTGCCGATTTCCACAGGATCGATACCATAGGCTTTTGCCGCTTCTGCAATCACGGGTAAGACCCCCGTAATAAAATGCATCGTTCGACATAAAAAGGTACCGGGCAAACTGAGTAAGGCGGTAATTGGCGCAAGATAGGGACCCGAGGCGGTCGGGTAAAATATCAAGTAATGTTCCTGACATTGCCGTTACCATCCCCGTACCCGACAGAATACCGGCAAAAGATCCCCCGCCGCCGGAAGATTGATGTCTGATTCAGGGCGGCTGGCGCATGGGCGGCAATGCGCTGACGCTGTGCGTCAAGCTGCGGGTAATTGATCAGCAGCGCCAACGCAAAGGCAATCATAAATAATACCGCCAGCGGCAGTAGCTCCAGCACCAGCGATCCCATTAATACCGTTGTTAACAGAACATTAATCCAGAACCGTGTTGGCCGCCGCAACGCCTCCTTATCATCGGGCGTGGTGGCGACATAGCTAGCTGGCGCTTCTTCGACGGCAAACTTTCGCCCGAGGCTGTCGGTGTTAATCGACAACGTCCCCAGACGTTGACGCTCACGCATGCCAATAAAAGCCGGGGGCGAGTACGCCCAAAAAACCGACGATCATCGCGGGAATTAACGGAATAAAAGGTCGCTGGATTCCACCTTTAATGACGCCGCGACCACGGCGAGCGGTCCGCCCAGGGAAGCAAGTTGGTGATGCTGCCGGATAAGAACACCACGCAGGTCAGCGCCAGCGGATCGAGGCGAATGCGTTTGAACAGAGGCAGCATGGCGGTGACGCAAATCATATAGGTGGTGGAACCGTCGCCATCCAGCGAAACCATCGCCGCCAGAATTGCCGTGCAAATAACCGCCTTAACCGGGTCGCCTTTAATTATCCGGATAAAGAAGCGAATAATCGGATCAAACAATCCGGTATCAAACATGGTGCTGAAATAAAGGATCGCGAAAATAACCATAATGGCGGTGGGCGCGACTTTCTTTAGCCCGTCAATCATCATTGATCCCATTTCTGCACTGAAACCGGCGAGTATGGCGAAGATAATGGGAATAAGCGTTAACGCCACCAGCGCGGAAAGTTTCACAGTCGCGATCAGCACCATAAAAACAACAATCATGCCGTAACCTAATATGGTGAAAGCATAAAGGGCTCCTGCCAGCGTTGGATTATTACGCCGACTGTTAGAGGGATTTAGCGTCTGTTTCTACGTGGTACGTGTCGTACCGTCTGCGGATGCGCGTCTGTCAGGAATCAAGGCAATCACAACGCATTCCTGCGTGGCGGAGGCCGACTCCACGGCTTAATGGCTAAAAGGGTCATATACGTCTCCAGCATTCATTCAGTTGTTTTGAGAATGTTAACAACATTCGATCAAATGGTTTTATCAAGATAAATGCAATAAATTTGTGAGTTAAATCGATTAAAAAACGATCTAAGTAGCTCTGCGACGGCCCGCGCAGTGCACGGTAAATGCAGTTTTGCTGGCAACTTAATGAAGTTATGGGGTATTGGTATTGATGGGATAACGGAAGAACAGAAATGCATTAATTTTGACTATTTTTGCATTTTAACGTTTAGATGTGCATTTAAGAACAGGCGGAAGCTCACTTCCGCCTGAAACAGGAAGTCGACTACAATTCGCCCTGCGTTTCCTGCCAGTCCGCCAGCGTATAGAGCGTGGCGCCGGCCGCGGCCATTGCCATAAATGCCTGCGGGCTATCCTGCGGATCCAGATTCACGCCACGACAGCCATCCGTGATCACATTGACTCGGGTAGCCCAGTTGCAGGGCATCCAGTACGGTGAATTTGACGCAGTAATCGGTGGCTAATCCCAGCACTATCAGCTCGCTGATGCCATGCTGACGCAACCAGCCGTCCAGCGCGGTTTTCTGCCGGTGACCGTTATCGAAAAACGCGCTGTAGCTGTCAATCAGCGGGTTTTCACCTTTGTGAAATACCGCATCAATAGCCTGTTGCCTGAGCAATGGGTGCAGTTCCGCGCCAGCGCTGTTCTGCACGCAGTGATCCGGCCAGAAGGTTTGTGCTAATCCATCCAGCTTGCCCTGGCTAAAGGGGCGGAACGCTATGCTGCACTGGCGAAGCTGCCGTGATCCGCCGGGTGCCAGTCGAGGCTGGCGACCACGGCGTCGCCACGCGCGCCACACCACGCCATCATAGCGTTGGCGACATCCACAGTGCTGTCGCCTTCGGCAACCGCCAGTGCGCCGCCCGCGCAGAAATCATTCTGAATATCCACCAGCAGCAGTGCGCGTTGCGTCATGGCTCTCTCCTCACTCGTCCGGTGTCAGTTCACCACGCAGGTTTTGCGTCATCGCAGTACGGATCGCGTCGGCGTCCAAATCCCCGGCTTAACAGATAATGAAGTTTAGTCAGCGTGGCCTCCACCGTCATATCCGCACCGCCTATTACGCCAGCATGGGCGAGGGCGTTGCCGGTGGCGTAACCGCCCATATTCACCTTGCCGGACATGCACTGCGTGAGGTTCACCACCACGATGCCGCGCGCTGGCTTCTTGCAGTTCGCGGAGGAATTCGCCATTTTGCGGCGCGTTACCCACGCCATACGAGCGGAGGATCAGCGCCTTAACCGGCTGGCGCAGGAAGTTACGCACCACATCGGCGGAAATGCACGGGTAGATGGTCACCACGCCAATCGGCTGCGGTGTGATCGGATGCACCACCAGTTCACCGGAGGTGTGTGGGGCGGGCGGCGTACCGAGACGGCGAATATGGATGCCAGCCTCAAGCAGCGGGGCGAGGTTCGGTGAAGCAAAAGCATCAAAACCGTCGGCATGGGCTTTGGTGGTGCGGTTACCCCGGAACAGACGGTTATTGAAGAACAGCGATACTTCGTTGATCGGGAAATTTGCCGCGACGTACAGCGCGTTGAGCAGATTGATTTGACCGTCTGAGCGCAGCTCCGCCAGCGGTATTTGTGACCCTGTCACAATCACCGGTTTACCGAGATTTTCCAGCATAAACGACAGTGCCGACGCGGTGTAGGCCATGGTGTCGGTACCATGCAGAATGACAAAACCATCGTACTCATCGTAATGCGCTTTGATATCGTCCGCGATATGTTGCCAATCTTCCGGCGTCATATCGGAGGAGTCCATCAGCGGATCATATTCGTGGATGGTAAAGTCAGGCATTTCCGGACGGTGGAATTCAGGCATCAGCGCCAGCTGGCGTTGCAGATGACCAGAAACCGGCACATAGCCGTGTTCGGAGCGTTGCATACCAATGGTCCCGCCAGTGTAAGCAACGTAAATGGATTTTTGCATGATTATCGGTTCTTGCGGCATCAAAAAAATCCCCTCCGTAGGGAGGGGACGCGTAGGGATATGTTAACGGATATTGGCGCAGTTCAGACAGAGCGCATAACGATTTTGCGGATCGTTGAACACCGCCAGCTTATCGGTTTCATTTTTTACTTCCAGCGCGGCGCGCTGGCCAGAGGCGCAGGCAGATAAGCCTGTAATGCCTGCGGCAGCATGGCGCGAACGGAACCGGACATGCTGTCCATTACCCGGTCAAAGAAGCTCGGTTCTTCTTCGTAATAGTCCACGTGCCACTGTTTGAGTTTTGCCAGTTCAGCGGCTTTTGCCAGCGCGTCATCGAAATCGCCCAGCCCGTCAACGGGCCGTTGGCTTTCGCGTCCTGACCGGTCCAGACATGACCCTGTGCAATCTTATCGATCTGTTCCGGCGTGCTGTTACGCGACTGGGCGACCAGCGTGATAAAGCGTTTGTAGCCGTTTTCGATGCTGATCTGCATCATCTGCTGCACTTCCGTCGGCAATGCTTTGGTCATGCTGATATCCGCCAACGGCGATGTCGCCACGCCATCAGTATGGACGCCAATGCTGTCGAGGCTGTTTTCCAGCGTATTAATAACGCCGAAGATACCAATCGAACCGGTCAGCGTACTCGGGTTTGCCAGAATGTAGCTCGCCGGTGTCGAAATCCAGTAACCACCGGATGCCGCCATTCCGCCCATCGAAACCACCACCGGTTTGCCGGAGGCTTTGCTGCCGCCAGTTCGGAACGGATAACTTCAGAGGCGCTGACGCTGCCGCGAGGGCTGTTAACGCGCAGCACAATGGCTTTCACTTTCGGATCCAGACGCGCATCGCGGATTTGCGAAGCGGTGGTATCGCCGCCCACGTTCCCCGGCGTTTCCTCACCGTCCATGATGGCGCCATTGGCAAAAAATCACCGCCACGGTATCGCCCACATCGCTGGGGTTTTTCAGCGGGTAATCATAGAAGCTGACGGCGCGGAAGTTTTTATCTTCACTGCTCCAGCCAAACTGTTTCACCAGCGCTTTTTTCCGCATCGGCGGAACCCAGTTCGTCTACCAGCTTGTTATCCAGCGCATATTTTGCGGTGTCGCCATCGACTTTACGCAGACCATCGAGCATCGCTTGCGCGCCCGGGAACACCTGCTGAGCGGTGATCTGGCGGTTAGCGGCAACGGTATTGAGATAGTTTTGCCACAGCTCGTTAATCCAGCGGCTATCCGCGTCGCGCGCGGCTGGCGACATATCGTCACGAATAAACGGTTCAACGGCGGATTTATACGTGCCGACGCGGAACACATGGGTGGTGACTTTTAGCTTATCCAGCAGTGACTTTGTAGTACAGGCCGTTCGTGGCGAAACCGTGCAGATCGACCACGCCCTGCGGTGAGAGCCAGATTTTATTGGCGAAACTGGCAAGGTAATACTGGCCCCCGGCTGTAGTTATCGGCCACGGCATAGACCGGTTTGCCGCTGTCGCGGAATGCACGCAGCGCTTTGCCGATATACTGCATGGACGGTTGGTCGGCTCCGGCGAAGTTCTTCAGGTCCATCACAATACCGGTGATATTGCGATCGGCCTGCGCACCGGCGAATGGTTTCGACGATATCGAACAAGGAGTTCTCTTGCAGACGATCGGAGCTGGCGCCAAAGAACTGACGACCAAGCGCGCCCGGTGCGGCTGCTGGTGCTGGGTTTATCGACGACCACGCCGGAAATGTCCAGCAGCAAAGCCCCGATTGCTGTGCTCGGCTTTGCCAGCGCTGAGTTGCATCCAGATGCCCACACCAACCAGCACCAACAGGATAAAGAACAGATTCAGCACCAGATTGCGGATAAAGTTCAGCAATCGCCGGGCCCATAACAAAAAAAACCGGCAATAAAACGCCAAAGGGTTCGCATGTATTCTCCTCGGTAGTTAACGTCCACCGCTGCCCTGAGCGGCAAAGTGTGGTTATCCTAATTACCCTGCTGCCACTTGTCAGCAGGAATCGCCTCCGGCGCTGTAACAAATTCTACGCCCGTGTTAATTTTATGAACAAATTTCAATACAGGAGTTTAACTAATGGATGCACTTGAACTGCTCGTCAACCGTCGCAGTGCTTCCCGGCTGGCGGAACCGGCCCCGGTGGGTGAACAACTGGATAACATTTTGCGCGCAGGTATGCGTGCGCCCGATCATGCACGTTGCAACCGTGGCATTTCTTCGTTATTGAGGGCGAAGGGCGCGAGCGCTTCAGCCAGACGCTGGAGAAAGGGGCGATTGCAGCTGGTCAGGATGAGAAGGGCATTGAAAAAGCGCGCACCTCGCCGTTTCGCGCGCCGCTGATTATCGCCGTGGTGGCAAAATGTCAGGAGCATCACAAAGTCCCGCAATGGGGAGCAACTGCTCTCGGCGGGCTGCGCAGTGATGGCAATGCAAATGGCTGCGTTGGCGCAGGGATTTAATGGGATCTGGCGTACCGGCCCGTTGACCGACAGCCCGGTGGTTCGCGAAGCGTTCGACTGCGGCACAGGATAAAATTGTCGGTTTCCTCTATCTTGGCACCCCGCAGTTAAAAGCCTCTACCACGGTCAGCGTGCCGGATACCGCACCGTTTGTGACGTTTCTGAACCCAGATCAGGGGTTACTGGCCCGGTCAGCGTTGCGCCGCCGGGCCATTCTGAAAACTTATTTGCGCTGAGCGGCAAATTCGTCTTTCGCTTTTTGCAACTGCTGCTGGAAGGCCGGGTTGGTGTGCAGTGTCGCCACGACCGCTGAGCCGACAATACGCGCAGCATCCATCGCTCTGCCAGTGGTAGCCACAAATCACCCGACTTTGCCCCAGATCGTAACCGCGTTTGAGGATCTGATCCTGCCTTTGCGGATTGATCTCAGCGAGCACCAGCGCGGTTGCCCAGCCGATGGACGTATGGCCGGAAGGATAGGAACCGTTTTTCGCCAGCGTATCCTGCTCTTTGGTGTTGCAGGTTGCTACGCCGTAGAAGGCAAACGGGCGAATACGCATGTATTTCTGTTTGGCGCCACGGGTGGCCAGATCGCCGGCATCTTCAATCATGTTGGTCAGCAGCTTATGCAACTGCGGCGCCTCTTTTTCGGTAATTGGCGAGCCAAACGCGGCAGAGAAGGCATTCGCCACGCCGCCTGCGCTCAGGTTGGCGTCTTCGGCAGCCTGTTTACCCCGCTCGGTGTTACGTATCAAACGGCCTTGCTCATACATGGCCTGATCGTTCAGAAAAGCAATGCTGCCCACTTCCGGTGGTGGCGGCAGCAGGGCAAGGCTGTCGATAGCCTCGGGCGTTTTTCAGGTAGTAAAGATCGGGTTTGGTGGTCGCGTCGTTGCCCGCAGGCACTAACGCCAGTGCGCTGGTAGAAAGCAGGCTGGCAAAGACAAAAATGCGAGGATATTTTTTTCATTCGCCGTGGTTCCTTGGTGTTGGATAACGTCCGTCGCCCTCTCAGGCTCTGTCATATTTCTGTCACAATTCGTGAAAATAAACTTGGCGTCGCTCGCAAAATGGCCGATGAATTCATACCGGCGGCAGACGCGACGGAAAAACAGGCGTGACAGTGGCGGGTTTCGTACGCTTAATGAGCAACAGCACGCGAATTCAGATTGCCAGACTTATCACCTTACCGTTTGGGCGCTACCATAGCGGGATTGCAATGACAGGAGATGTCCATGAGCGAGCAAGCTATTCGTTTAACGCAATACAGCCACGGAGCCGGTTGCGGTTGTAAAATTTCCCCAAAGTGCTGGATACCATTCTGCACAGCGAACAGGCGAAGTTTCTCGACCCGAACCTGCTTGTTGGCAACGAAACACGCGATGATGCGGCGGTGTACGATCTGGGTAACGGCACCTGCATTATCAGCACCACCGATTTTTTCATGCCTATTGTCGATAATCCCTTCGATTTCGGCCGCATTGCGGCAACGAACGCCATCAGCGATATCTTCGCGATGGGCGGTAAGCCGATTATGGCGATCGCGATTCTTGGCTGGCCAATCAGCAAACTGGCGCCGGAGATCGCCCGTGAAGTGATCGATGGCGGGCGTTTTGCCTGCCAGCAGGCGGGGATTGCGCTGGCGGGCGGTCACTCCATTGATGCGCCGGAACCGATTTTGGCCTCGCGGTGACCGGCGTGGTGCCGACGGAGCGGGTGAAGAAAAAACAGCACCGCGCAGGCGGGCTGCAAACTGTTCCTCACCGGCCGCTGGGCATTGGCGTGTTGACCACCGCCGAGAAAAAAATCTCTGCTGAAAGACGAACACAAAGGACTGGCGACAGAGGTGATGTGCCGGATGAACGTCGCCGGGGCGGCCTTTGCCGGTATTGAGGGGTGAAAGCGATGACCGATGTCACCGGCTTTGGCCTGCTCGGTCACCTGAGCGAAATGTGCCGGGCGCGGGTAGGCGCAGGTCTGGTATCAGGATGTGCCGAAATTGCCGGGCGTGGAAGCATATCGCACAGGGTGCGGTGCCGGAGCGGTACCCAACGTAACTTTGCCAGTTACGGGCACCTGATGGGCGAGATGTCTGCGGATGTGCGCGATCTGCTGCGATCCGCAAACCTCCGGCGGTTTGCTGCTCGCCGTGCTGCCGGACGCCGAAGCCGAGGTGAAAGCGACGGCGGCGGAATACGGCATTGAGCTGAGCGCCATTGGCGAGCTGGTCGGCGCCCGCGGTGGTCGTCCGATGATTGAGATCCGTTAATTCGATGCGGTTATTTATTGCCGAAAAGCCCAGTCTGGCCGCGCCATTGCCGATGCTGCCAAAGCCGCATCGCAAAGGCGACGGCTATATTGAGTGCGGTGGTGACTCGGGTGCATTGGTCACCTGCTGGAACAGGCACGTACTGATGCCTACGACAGTCGCTGCGCGCTGGAATCTGGCGGATTTACCGATCGTGCCGGAAAAGTGGCAGCCACGCCCATCGGTGTTGAAACAAATCAACGTCATCAAACGTCTGCTGGCCGATGCGGAGCAGGTGGTGCACGCAGGTGACCCGGATCGTGAAGGGCAACTGCTGGTTGATGAAGTGATTGACTATTTGCAACTGGCCCCGGAAAAACGCCAGCAGGTGCAGCGCTGTCTGATTAACGATCTGAACCCATGGTCGAACGCGCGATCGAGCGCCTGCGGGAGAACAGCGAGTTTATTCCGCTGTGCGTGTCGAGCGCTGAGCGCGTGCGCGTGCGGACTGGCTGTGGCATTAACGACCCGCGCCTATACCTTGCTCGGCCGTAATGCCGGTTATCAGGGCGTGCTGTCGGTGGGGCGTGCAGACGCCGGTGCTGGGGCTGGTGGTGCGTCGCGACGAAGAGATTGAAAACTTCGTGGCGAAAGATTTCTTCGAGGTTAAAGCGCATATCGTTACGCCCGCCGGGGGAGCGGTTTACTGCGCTGTGGCAGCCGAGCGATGCCTGCGAACCCTACCGAGGATGAAGAGGGGCGCTTGTTGCATCGCCCGCTGGCGGAGCATGTGGTCAACCGCATCAACGGTCAGCCCGCCTTTGTTACCGCCTATAACGATAAACGGGAATCAGAACTGGCACCGTTGCCGTTTTCCCTTTCGGCACTGCAAATTGAAGCCGCAAAGCGTTACGGGCTCAGTGCGCAGACCGTGCTGGATATCTGCCAGAAGCTGTACGAAACCCATAAGCTGATTACCTATCCGCGTTCGGACTGCCGTTATCTCCCTGAAGAGCACTATGCCGGGCGGCATGCGGTGATGAACGCCATTGGCGCGCACGCGCCGGATTTACTGCCGCAACCGGTGGTGAACCGGATACCCGCAACCGTTGTTGGGACGATAAAAAAGTTGATGCGCACCATGCCATTATTCCTACCGCGCGCGCCTCAAAGGTGAATCTCACTGACAACGAAGCCAATATCTACAACTGGTGGCCCGCCAGTATCTGATGCAATTCTGCCCGGATGCGGTATTCCGCAAATGCCAGATCGATCTCGATATTGCCAACGGTAAGTTTATCGCCAAAGCGCGGTTCCTCGCGGGCTGGCGCACGCTGTTAGGCGCAAAAGAGCGTGATGAAGAGAACGACGGCACACCGCTGCCGGTGGTCGCAAAAGGCGATGAGCTGCTGTGTGAAAAGGGCGAAGTGGTGGAGCGTCAGACTCAGCCGCCGCGCCATTTTACCGACGCCACGCTGCTTTCCGCGATGACCGGGATTGCGCGTTTTGTACAGGATAAGGAGCTGAAAAGATCCTGCGCGCGACCGATGGTCTGGGCACAGAAGCTACCCGCGCCGGGATCATTGAGCTGTTGTTTAAACGTGGGTTTCTGGTGAAAAAGGGGCGCTATATTCATTCGACCGATCCCGGACGAGCGCTGATCCACTCGCTGCCGGAAATGGCGGCGCGCCCGGACATGACCGCACACTGGGGAGTCGGTGCTGACGCAAATCAGTGAAAAGAGTGCCGCTATCAGGACTTTATGCAACCGCTGGTCGGCACGCTGCACGAGTTGATTCACCGGGCGCGCAATACGCCGGTGCGTCAGTTTCGTGGTCTGGTGGCGCCCGATGGAGAGAAGAAGAAGAAAACCTTTGCGAAAAGCCGGGGAGGGAAAAAACAGCCGCCTCAGGCAGAGGCGACGGTTTCAGCACCGCAGGCCGGATAAGGCATTGATGCCGCTATCCGGTCTGCGGAAGCAGGGTTAAATCACACCTGAGCCATCATCGCATCGGCGACTTTGACAAAGCCCGCAATGTTGGCACCGCGCACATAGTGAGTCTGTTTACCCTCTCCGCCGTACTCCACGCAGGCTGGTGAATATCAAGCATGATATGGTGCAGGCGGGCATCCACTTTTTCTGCTTTCCAGCCCAGACGGGCGGCGTTTTGCGCCATTTCAAGACCTGAGGTGGCGACGCCCCCTGCATTGGCGGCTTTGCCCGGCGCAAACAGCACGCCCGCGTCAAGGAATAGCTCCGTGGCTTCGATGGTAGTTGGCATGTTGGCCCCTTCCGCTACGGCTTTTACGCCGTTGGCGATAAGCATGCGGGCGGCGTCGGTATCCAGCTCATTTTGCGTTGCACACGGCAGGGCGATATCCACCGGCACGGACCAGGGTTGTTGACCGGCGAGATAGGGCAGACCGAATTCGCGGGCGTAATCCGCAATGCGTCCATCGCGGCTGGCTTTGATTTCACACAGACGTGCGAGTTTTTCCGCAGTAAACCCCGCTTCATCCACCACGGTACCGGCAGAATCGGACGCGGTGATCACCCGTGCGCCAAACGCCATCGCTTTTTTCAATGGCGTATTGCGCCACGTTACCGGAACCGGAAACGGCGACGCGCAGCCCTTCAAACCAGACCGTGGCAGCTTGAGCATGGCTTCGGTAAAGTACCAGTCCATAACCTGTGGCTTCCGGGCGGATCAGGCTGCCGCCAAACGAGAGCCCTTTGCCGGTAAAAAACGCAGGCAGTGTTGTTGGAGAGTTTTTTCATCATCCCGGCCATAAAGCCCACTTCACGCGCGCGCCAACGCCAATATCCCCGGCCGGAACGTCGGTATCCGCCCCCAGATGGCGATACAGTTCGCTGATCAGCGCCTCGGCAGAAGCGCATCACTTCACCATCGCTTTTGCCTTTCGGATCGAAATCGCTGCCGCCTTTACCGCCGCCCATCGGCAGGGGTGGTGAGGGCGTTTTGAACGTTTGCTCAAAGCCGAGGAACTTGAGGATGGATAAATTCACCGAAGGATGAAAACGCATTCCGCCTTTGTACGGGCCGATGGCAGAGCTGAACTGTACACGCCGTGCGGTTAACCTGCACTGGTTACGGTCATCAACCCGTGACCACGCGGAACTGAATGACGCGCTCCGGTTCCACCAGCCGTTCCAGCAGTGAAAACTGGCGGTAACGTGGGTTCGCGTCAAGGAAGGGCCAGAGGGTTGTCATGACTTCACGAACGGCTGGGAGAACTCGGGCTGGTGCGGATCGCGTTGTTGAACATAAGTGAGAAATGATTCAAGAGAGTGGGTCTGATCCATAGATATAAATTTCTCTTATCGTATAGGTGGGAATTTTGTGTTGTGCGCAAAAAAACGGCGCTTTCGGACTATAACATCCGCAATGTGGCAGGCCGCAAGGGAAAAAATTCGCTCACCAGTGCTCTGCGTCATAACGAAAAGCGATGATGGTGGAAATTAAAGTCCTGCGAAATAGATCCGTTATAGTAATAAGTGGAGTCAATCAGAAAGGACAGGTTATGACCCGTTTCAGGTGGATCGCTGCGGTGGTACTGGTTGCCGCATCCGGTAGTGTGTTGGCTGAGCGTTTACCGTCGCCCGGCGTTGAGAAGTGAATATCCCCCCGGAAGTGTTCAGTTCCGGCGGGCAGTAAACAACGCAGCCCTGTCTTCAGTGCTGCGTGTATGGCAATCAAAACTATACGGAAGGGGCGGTGATCAAGACGGAAGGCGTGCTGCTGCAATGCCAGCGTGATGAGAAAGCCCTGTCCACTAATCCGCTGGTCTGGCGGCGTGTGAAGCCATAAAGGTTTCCAGCAGAGGGATGTCCGCCGGAGCCAGCGCGTGTTGCAGGGCTTCGGCAGGCGTACACCATATCAACGCACTGTGGTAATGCTGCAACGGTTCACCGCTGAATGTCACCACATGCCGGGCGTGCAGCGTGATAAGGCGGCCGGAGACTTCCCGCTGGTGGCTGGCGACATAGCGCGCCGGTTCTGCCTCAATACCCAGTTCCTCACGCAGTTCGCGCGCCAGCGCCTGCGGCTGACTTTCGCCGACTCCCACCGGCAAATTCCCATAACCTGACCTGATCCGCATGCGCGGGGCGCTGTGCGAGCAAGATTTTGCCGTCGCGTTCAATAATCGCTGCCACCACATCGAGCGCTTTTACTGTTGTCATTGCCAGATTGTTCCCATTAATGCTGCTGACTCCACTCAAACCAACCGCCGTCATACACGGCGATATCCTGCCACCCAAGCGACCGTAACCAGAAACGCGAGCGAGGCGCGCCAGCCTGTACCGCAATAAAACACCACGCTCTGTGCTGCGCAGATCGCCTCTTTCGCCCACAATGCGGCGATCTCCTGCGGCGGGCGCAGGGTGCCATCCGGGTTGTGATAGGCGTGGATATACTGGCTCGTACCCTCTGCATGCCCCCAGCGCGCGCCCGGAATATCGCCCGCAGCGGCGATATAGTCATAGCCGCTTACCGCACCGCTGAACTCTGCCCAACTGCGCACGCTCACCAGCACGGTATCACCACGTTGGCGCAACGCGCGGGTTTGCGCCAGATTGCGCAGCAACTGCGGTTGCGCGGGAGAGGCACCAAATCCGGGCGTCACCATTGGTGGAGAACCTGCAACGTGTGCCAGCCCGGCCTGTTGCCAGCATTGCCAGCCGCCATCCAGCAGGCGCACATTCTGGACGCCGGCATACAATAAAATATGCGCCAGTCGTTCCGCCGCGTAATTCTGGCGGCCATACAGGATAATCTGCGTATCAAACCGCAGGCCGTGTCGTGCTAACACCGTGCGCAGGGTATCCGGCGGCACCACGTTCCACAACGGCAGGCTTTCCACCTCATGGGTGTCGATATACCCCGCCCCGGCAATGTGCCTGCTGCGATACGCCGCTCCGTGGTCACAGCCCACTTCCAGTACCCGCCATTCTCCGACGAGGCTGGCGGGTGTCTGGCGCTGGCGGAGAACATCATCCAGCCACTGTGTCGTGACCCACGGGTTGAGCGGGCGCGGTGGTGACATTCGGATCAGACCTTAAATTTGGCCCACACCGGTGCATGATCGGAGGGTTTTTCCATGCTGCGGATGTCGTAGTCGATTCCGGTTTCGATGCAACGTTCGGCCAGCGGCTGGCTTGCCAGCAGCAAATCGATGCGCAAGCCGCGGTTGTCATCAAAACCTTTGGAGCGGTAGTCGAACCACGAGAAGCGATCCTCGGGTGTCCGGGTGAGCTTCGCGGAAGGTATCCACCAGTCCCCAGCCTTTCAGTCGTTCCATCCACTCACGCTCTTCCGGCAGGAATGAGCATTTTCCGGTGCGCAGCCAGCGTTTGCGGTTCTCTTCACCAATGCCAATGTCCAGATCCGTCGGGCTGATGTTCATGTCGCCCATGATCAACACCGGGTTCTCTTTTTTCAGCTCGGTTTCAAGGAACTGTTGCAGATCCCGGTAAAACTTCTCTTTGCCGGAAATTTCAGCGGATGGTCGCGGCTTTCGCCCTGCGGGAAGTAGCCGTTGATCACGGTGATATTGCCGAGTGGCGAAGGACCTCCGCCATGATAATGCGGCGTTGGGCTTCTTCACCGTCATTCGGAAAACCACGGCGTACCGAAATCGGGGTGTCCTTGGTCAGGAGTGCGACCCCATAGTGGCCTTTCTGCCCGTGGTAAAACACGTTGTATCCAAGGCGCGCCACCTCTTCGAGAGGAAACATATCGTCGTGCACTTTCGTTTCCTGCAGTCCGATAACATCCGGTTGATGCTGTTCCACAAGCGCTTCAAGTTGGTGAGGGCGGGCGCGCAGGCCATTGATATTAAAAGAGACGAATTTCATAGTCGCAGCCACTTAGCAGAGTGAAAGATGCAAAGATGTTAGCAGAGTTTATGTTTCGCAACTGCCACTTATTGGCACCGCCCCTGGATTCGCCCACGTCTTTGAACAAAAACACGCTGGTTGCCCTGTTTATGGGCAGGTTGCGCTAAAACAGGGCAGGTGATGAAAATTAATTTCGCTGATGATCACAGTTCCGGTATTAATTATTCTTATTGCATAAACACTCGCCTCATCCCGCCTGCCATCACTATCCGATGTCAATTTATTCACTTTTTATGCAAATAAAATGAATAGCGACAGGTTGTAAGTCATTGAAATAATGTTGTTGAACGCCGTTTATGCATTTTTACAGCTAGCTGGCATGAACTGTGCAATCTACATTTACAGCGAAAGAGTTCATATTTATTAACATTTTAATCAACTATTCATTTTACCGGATGAGGTCGCTATGTCTATGTCAATTACGCGTGAAAATTTTGATCAATGGATGTTGCCAGTCTACGCGCCAGCGCCTTTTATCCCCGGTTCGCGGTGAAGGTTCACGCTTATGGGATCAGCAGGGGAAAGAGTATATCGACTTCGCTGGCGGCATCGCGGTCAACGCACTGGGTCATGCGCACCCGGCGCTTTGCAAGGCGCTGAGCGAGCAAGCGGCGAAGTTCTGGCATACGGGCAACGGCTACACCAATGAGCCGGTGCTGAAACTGGCGAAGCGGTTGCTGGACGCGACGTTTGCCGATCGCGCCTTCTTTTGTAACTCCGGTGCCGAAGCCAATGAAGCGGCGCTGGAAGCTGGCGCGCAAATATGCACGACACCGCAGGCCCGCAGAAGAGCGGTATTGTGGCCTTCAAAAATGCGTTCCACGGTCGCACGTTGTTTACCGTTAGCGCCGGGGGGCAGCCTGCAGGATTTCGCGCCGCTACCGCCGGAAATCCGTCATGCGGTCTACAACGATTTAGCCTCCGCCCGCGAGTTGATCAATGACGACACCTGCGCCGTGATTGTGGAGCCGATACAGGGCGAGGGCGGTGTTTTACCGGCCACAACGGCTTTTACAGGGGCTGCGCGAACTGTGTGACCGCCATCATGCGCTGTTGATCTTTGACGAAGTGCAAACCGGCGTTGGCCGTACCGGCGAGCTGTATGCACTATGGCGTCACGCCGGATGTCCTCACCACGGCCAAGGCGCTGGGTGGCGGTTTCCCGATTGGCGCAATGCTCACCACTGAAGAGTTTGGCCGCGTGATGAATGTGGGCACCCATGGCACGACTTATGGCGGCAACCCGCTGGCAGGTGCCGTGGCGGGCGCGGTACTGGATATCGTCAACACCCGTGAAACCCTCGATGGAGTTAAGCAGCGCCATCAGTGGCTGACGGAACAACTGACCGCATTGAATAACCGCTATCACCTGTTTAGCGAGATCCGCGGTTTGGGGTTGTTGATCGGCTGCCAGTTGGCTGCGGA
Source organism: Enterobacter sp. EA-1 (assembly GCA_002886105.1). GTDB lineage: Bacteria > Pseudomonadota > Gammaproteobacteria > Enterobacterales > Enterobacteriaceae. The sequence goes on along the minus strand of CP025776.1, from coordinate 2,996,087 downwards.
GCATACCGGCAGTGCGAAACAGATTGCGCAACTGGCGGCAACCGAAGGGCAATGATACTGATTGCCGGGGCGAATGTGGTGCGTTTCGCGCCTGCGCTGAATATCAGCGAGGAGAGATCCGCACCGGGCTTGCGCGCTTTGCCCGCGCCTGTGAAAAATTTATTGCGGGGTCCTCATCATGATGGTGATCCGTCCTGTCGCCAGCGGCGATTTACCTGCGTTAATGTCCCTCGCCGGGAAAACCGGCGGCGGATTGACCTCAATACCGGTGGATGAAGCCACCTTGTCCGCGCGCATTGAGCGCTCCTCGTCGAACGCTGGGCCGGCGAGTTGCCAAAAGCGAGCAGGGTTATGTGTTTGTGCTGGAAGATACGCAAAGTGGAGACGTGGCGGGGATTTGCGCCATCGAAGTCGCCGTTGGCCTCAACGATCCACTGGTATAACTACCGGGTGGGTACGCAGGTACATGCGTCGAAAGAGCTGAACGTCTATAACGCGCTGCCCACGCTATTTCTCAGTAACGACCACACCGGCAGCAGTGAACTTTGCACACTGTTTCTTGACCCCGGCTGGCGTAAAGAGGGGAACGGTTATTTGTTGTCCAAATCCCGCTTTCTGTTTATGGCGGCGTTCCGCGACTGCTTTAATGAAAAGTAGTGGCCGAGATGCGTGGGGTGATTGACGAACACGGCTATTCCCCGTTCTGGGAAAGTCTGGGCAAGCGCTTTTTTCAATGGCCTTCAGCCGGGCGGATTATCTGTGCGGTACCGGGCAAAGGCGTTTATTGCTGAGCTGATGCCCAAGCATCCGATCTATACCATTTTCTCAGCGAAGAAGCGCAGGCGGTGATTGGCGAGGTGCATCCGCAAACCGCGCCTGCCCGGGCCGTTCTGGAGAAAGAGGGTTTCCGCTACCGTAATTACGTCGATATTTTCGACGGCGGGCCAACAACGAGTGCGATATCGACCATGTGCGGGCGATCCGCAAAAGCCGTCTGGTGGAAACCGGCGAGGGGCAACGGGCACCGGGCGAATGGCCTGTATTGTTGCCAATACCAGCAATTCCGCGCCATGCTTATTAAAGCCGACCCCGCCACAGAGCGGTTGTTGCTCACACCAGCAGAGCTGGATGCGTTGAAATGCCAGCCGGGTGACACCGTACGGCTGGTCCGCCTTTGCGCCGAGGAGAAAACAAAATGAGTAACTGGATTAATGGCGACTGGGTAACCGGTCAGGGCGAACGCCGTGTGAAGACCAATCCGGTGAGTCACGAAGCATTGTGGCACGGTTTTGATGCCGATGCCGCGCAGGTTGAACAGGCGTATCAGGCGGCGCGAGCGGCGTTCCCGCTGTGGGCGCGGCAGCCTTTCAGCGCGTCAGGCGATAGTGGAAACATTTGCCGCGCTGTTGGAGGCCAACAAACAGGCGCTGGCGGAGATCATCGCCCGTGAAACGGGGAAACCGCGCTGGGAAGCGTTAACGGAAGTCACCGTGATGATCAATAAAGCCGCGATTTCGGTGAAGGCTTACCACACCCGCACCGGAGAACAGCATACAGAAATGGCCGACGGCGCGGCCACGCTTCGCCATCGCCCGCACGGTGTGCTGGCAGTATTGGCCCCTAACTTTCCGGGACATTTGCCGAATGGCCATATTATTCCGGCGTTGCTGGCGGGAAATACGCTGCTGTTTAAACCCAGTGAGCTGACGCCGTGGGCGAGGCGGTGGTGAATTATGGGAGCAGGCGGGGTTACCTGCCGGGGTGCTCAACCTGCTACAGGGTGGGCGCGAAACCGGGCAAGCGCTGAGTGCTTTACCGGGGCTGGACGGCTTGCTGTTTACCGGCAGCGCGCATACCGGTTACCAGTTGCACCGCCAGCTTGCCGGGCAACCGGAGAAGATCCTCGCGCGCTGGAGATGGGCGGCAATAACCCGCTGATTGTTGAAGATCCTGACGATATTGATGCGGCTGTGCACCGGCGATCCAGTCGGCATTTATCACTGCCGGGCAGCGCTGTACCTGTGCCCGCCGCTTGCTGGTTAAGCGGTCGGCGGCGGGGGATGCTTTCCTTGAACGCTGGTGGCGGTGAGTGCGCGTCTGATCCCGCAAGCTCGGAATGCGGAACCTCAACCGTTCACGGGGGGACTGATTTCGCAACAGGCGGCGCAGCACGTTTATCAGGCGGCAAGCGCATGAAGCACGCGGAGGGAAAACCCTACTCGCGCCGCGTATGCTTGCTGAAGGCACCTCTTTGCTGACGCCGAGGGATTATTGATATGACCGGCGTGGATCAGGTGCCGGACGAAGAGGTCTTTGGCCCGCTGCTGTGCGTGTGGCGCTACGATGCCTATCAGGACGCAATCGCGCTGGCGAACGACACCCGCTATGGCACCGGCCTGTGGGTTGATCTCCCTGATCGGGAAAAATTCGACCAGCTCTTGCTGGAAGCGCGCGCCGGGATCGTTAACTGGAATAAACCGCTGACTGGCGCAGCCAGTACCGCGCTCCTTGGCGGCGTTGGCGCATCCGGTAACCACCGCGCCAGCGCATGGTATGCCGCAGACTACTGCGCCTCGGCCGATGGCGAGCCTTGAGCGGCGGATTTAACGCTGCCGCAGACGCTCAGTCCCGGTCTGGATTTTTCCCGCGAGGAGCAGCCATGAAAGCGCGTGAGGTGAATTTTGACGGTCTGGTCGGTTTAACGCACCACTATGCGGGGCTGTCGTTTGGCAACGAAGCCTCGACCAGACACCGTTTTCAGCAGTCAAACCCGCGGCTGGCGGCAAAACAGGGGTTGTTGAAAATGAAGGCGCTGGCGGATGCAGGCTTTCCGCAAGGGGTGATCCCCACCGCATGAGCGCCCTTGCTTGCCGGTATTGCGCCAGTTGGGCTTTAGCGGCAGCGATGAGCAGGTGCTGGCGAAAGCGGCAGCACACGCGCCGCATCTGTTGTCCGCTGCCAGTTCCGCATCTGCGATGTGGGTGGCGAATGCGGCGACGATCTGCCCGTCAGCGGATTCCCTCGATGGGAAAGTGCATCTGACGGTCGCCAGTCTGAACAATAAATTCCACCGTGCCATAGAAGCGCCCACGACCGAAGCAGTGTTACGCGCAATCTTTCGTGATGACGCGCATTTTTCCGTGCATCCGGCGTTGCCGCAGGTAGCGATGTTCGGCGACGAAGGCGCGGCAAACCATAACCGTTTTGGTGGCGATTATGGCGAGCCGGGTGTGCAGCTCTTTGTCTACGGCCGGGAAGAGTGCGCAAACTGCGCCTGCGCTATCCGGCGCGCCAGACGCTGGAAGCCAGCCGAGGCGATCGCCCGTATCAATCAGGTCAGGCCACAGCAGGTGCTGTTCGCCCGGCAAAAACCTCGGACGTCATCGATCAGGGGTGTGTTTCATAATGATGTGATTGCGGTGTCGAACCGACAGGTTCTGTTTTGCCACGAACACGCTTTTGTCGACCAGCCGCGTTTGCTGGCGGAGTTGCAGGCGCGGGTACCGGGATTTATGGCCATTGAGGTGCCGGACAGCGCGGTGTCGGTGGCGGATGCAGTGGCAACGTATCTGTTTAACAGCCAGCTACTGAGTCGTGACGATGGCAGCATGATGCTGGTATTGCCACAGGAGTCGCAGACACACGCGGGCGTTTGGCGTTATCTGAATACACTGCTGGCGCAGGATAACCCGGTGAGCGAGTTGCAGGTCTTCGATCTGCGGGAAAGTATGGCTAACGGCGGGGGCCGGCGTGTTTACGCCTGCGCGTGGTGCTGACCGACGCCGAGCAGCAGGCGGTTAACCCGGCGGTAATGATGAATGACAGTCTGTTTACGACCCTCAATAACTGGGTCGATCGGTATTATCGCGATCGTCTGACACAGGCTGATTTGGCTGATCCGCAGTTATTGCGTGAAGGGCGCGAAGCGCTGGATCGGTTGACGCAGTTGCTGCATCTGGGGGTCCGTTTATCCATTCCAGCGTTAACAGGAGGCCGTATGGATAACTTTCTTGCCGCAACCTTATCGGGCGACATCCCGCGCAAAATGTCAGAGTCAGGCGGAATTCACTGGCTGTGGCATGAGCAAGGGATCCGGAACTGGTGCCGCCGCAGCCTTGTGGACGCTCGCTGGTGATCTCCTGCGCCATTCACGGCAATGAGACTGCGCCGGTGGAGATGCTGGATATCCTGCTAAAGAACCTGTTTGCTGGTACCCAACCGTTGACCCGGCGGTTGCTGGTGGTGCTTGGCAATCCGCAGGCGCTGGCGCAGGGTAAACGCTATCTGAAAAAACGATCTTAATCGTCTGTTCGGTGGACGCTGGCAATCAATGCCTCCCAGTGATGAAACGATGCGTGCGGCGCAGCTGGAGCGGGCGCTGACGCACTTCTTCGCTGACGGCGACGGGGGTGCGCTGGCATCTCGATTTACATACTGCCATTCGCGGTTCGCACCATATACGTTTTGGGGGTACTTCCGGTGCGAATGGAACCCACGGGATGAGCTGTTTCTCGAGTGGCTCGGCGGCGCAGGCATGGAGGCGCTGGTGTTTCATCAGTCGCCTCGGGGGGACCTTTACCCATTACAGTTGCGAAACGTTTGACGCGCTGGCCTGCACGCTGGAGCTGGGTAAGGCGCTGCCGTTTGGGGAAAATGACTTAAGCCAGTTCCAGCGAACCGCCACCGGGCGCTGGCTGCATTATTAGCCGGGGAGCCTGCGCCGGATACCGAAAGTCCGCCGTTGCGTTATAGGGTGGTGCAGCAACTGACCCGCCGCAGTGAAGCGTTCAAACTGTATATGTCGGCGGAGACGCTCAACTTTACCCCTTTTGGAGGCCGGCACGTTGCTGGCGGAAGATCGTGGTGAGCGTTATGTGGTGCAGCATCAACAGGAGTATGTCCTGTTCCCCAACCCGAATGTTGCCATTGGTTTACGGGCGGGATTAATGCTGGAGAAAATAGAGTATTATTCAGCCCCGCAATCGCGGGGCTTATTTCTTATCACTATTATGAATAAATTACGGATTTATCACGGTTGACGGCTTTATTTATAAGCGAGCCTGATTTATACTTCTTCATAATTCCTTCTGAATCAGTGTGTTGAATATTTAATTCTCAACTCTCCACGGTTTATCCTTATTCCCTCCTTATTTGACGTAAAAACGTTATTTACACTTTCATTGTTTTACCGTCGCTCTGATTAATTGACGATAAAGACGGTAAAGTAAATAGCGTCAACACGGCAACCGCCGTAAGTAAAACCGAAGTAAGGAATAAAATTATGCGTAAATTAACCGCCCTGTTTGTTGCCTCTACCGGCTTTCGGCGCCGCTAACTCGGCACACGCTGCTGACACGACGACGGCGCCTGCAGACGGCAGACCGATGATGCATCACAAGGGACCGAAGGGGCCGCACGAAATGATGTTTAAAGATCTGAATCTGACCGATGCGCAGAAACAGCAGATCCGCGACATTATGAAAAGCCAGCGCGACGCAATGAAACGCCCGCCGGTGGAAGAGATGCGTGCTATGCATGAGCTGATTGCCAGCGACAGCTTCGATAAAGCGAAAGCGGAAGCGCAAATCGCCAAAATGGAAGAGCAGCACAAAGCAGGCATGCTGGCGCATATGGAAACTCAGAACAAGATTTACAATATTCTGACTCCGGAGCAGAAAAAGCAGTTCAATGCTAATTTTGAGAAGCGTCTGACAGAACGTCCGGCGCCGGAAGGTAAAATGCCTCCTGAACCTGCTGAGTAATTCAGCCCCCTCTTAAGACCGCCGGTTTTGCCCATCCAACGTTTTACGTGGTGGGCAGAGCCGGCGGTTTACATTCCCTCTTGCCAGCCGCCACCGGCGCGGTATTCTCATCAGGCTCCCCTTCGCTGGCGGTGTCACTTATCTGAGATTTATACTTTTTACATGTCTGGTTACGCAGTGGCCTAAGGCAAATCATTGAGGCTGCCGATAACCCGGGCATGGCAATTTAAACAATAACAAGTATGCACGCTGCCCACAGGAAGCAGCGGCGCAGGCGAGATGCTGCGCCATTCAGGAGGGATGATGGAATACTTTGATATCCGCAAAATGCCGGTAAACCTTTGGCGTAACGGTGCGGGCGAAACCCGCGAAATTTGTTGCTTTCCACCGGCGACGCGGGATTTTAACTGGCGCGCCAGTATTGCATCGCTTGCCAGTAACGGTGAATTCCCGCAATTTCCAGTGGGGTGGATCGCGTGATCACGCTGATTGAGGGCGGGGAAGTCACCTGGATGGCGGCAGTGCTTTTGCCATACCCTCAAACGCCATCAGCCTTTTACGTTCGCCGGCGAGCAGCCGGTAAAAGCGGAATTGTCAGACGGGCAGATGTCGATGGATTTTAATATCCTCACCCGCCGCGATCGCTGTCGTGCGAAAGTGCGCATTGCCGATCGCACCTTCACCACTTTTGGCGCGCGTGGCGGCGTGGTTTTTGTTCTCAGTGGCGCATGGCAACTGGGCGATAAGTTACTGACGGCGGATCAAGGGGCATGCTGGCAGGAAGGGCGGCATACCCTGCGCCTGCTCAAACCTGAAGGGCAGTTATTGTTCAGTGAGATCTCCTCGGCTGCCGGGTCACTAACGCCAGTTCGGTTATCTCATACTCGCCACCCAGCAGCGGCTTACAGAGAATTTTGTAGCCATCATGATCGAATCCTGCCGGGGTGCGCAGCAGCGCCCCGGCATCGTCCAGTTAGTGACCGACCCCAACCACAGCCAGTTATGGATGATATGGTATTGCGTCATCGTCTCACCTTGCTCTTGAGCCCGACAGGGCCTTGCCACGGCCAGCACACCAGTTGCAAACGCGCCATTGCGGCGGCGAAACGCATCTGGTGCGCACTGGAGTGTCTCTGCTGCAGCAGGCGCCTGCACAGCGGTGCAGCGCGGCGCGAAAACAGGGACGACCATGCGTCAGCGACTCCAGACCGAGCAGGCCATAACAAAGCTTCTCTTCGTCCGCGATCGACTGTAACGCCTGCAATGCTGCGCGTCGGTTTGCGAACAAGCCGTACAGGTCGGGGGAGGTTGAAAAAATCCACTTCTTTTGCATAAACCACCTGCGGCTTCTCGCCGCTTAAGCGCAGCGAGCAGAGTTGGCGGTTGCGCCGCAGACGCTTATTGAACAACGGCTGCTGCTCTTTAATCAGCCGGGCTTCCAGCAACAGCGCACCCATCTCCCCGGCGGTGCAGATCCAGTGATACGGCGCGACTGGCGCAGCATGGCCGCTTCATCCGGGGTTCGCAAATGGGAAAGGACACGGCTGCGGATATTTACGCTTTTACCGATATAGAGCGGCATGGCATCGCTTTCACCATGGAAAATATAGACACCGGGTAGCTGGGCATAGCCTCAAGCGACGGGCGCAGATGTTCGGGATATTGATAGATTGCCGCAGCGTCAAACTCGGGACGCGGAGCGGAAAGACGCCTGACCACTACTGACTCCTGATACTGTTTACTTATCCAGTGTAGCAGGTGAGGTCAGGTTAAAGAGAGCGGCCTGCGCCGCCCTGAAGGATTACTGCTTTTTCCAGAAGTCGTCGAATACCGTGATAGGCGGGCGACGCTTGTGTTCGGTTTTCAGATACCAGCCTTCGATAATATGCGCCGTGCCGGCATCCAGCGTTTTGCCTTCCAGATAGTCGTCAATATTTTCGTAGGTCACACCCAGTGCGGCTTCATCAGGCAGCGACGGACGATCGTCTTCCGAGTCAGCCGTCGGGGCTTTTTTATACAGGTGTTCCGAACCCAGCCAGGCCAGCAATTGTTTACCCGGCGCTTGTTCAGACGGAAAATCGGGTTGATATCGGTGCCGCCATCGCCGTATTTGGTGAAAAAGCCGGTGACAGCTTCAGCTGCGTGATCGGTACCGACTACCACGCCTTTGCTCATCCCGGCAATGCTGTACTGCGCTTTCATCCTTTCGCGCTTTTTCGTTGCCGCGCACGAAATCGCTCAGCTCGATGCCGGCCTCGCGCAGCGCCTGTTCGCTGGCCAGCACCGCGCTTTTGATGTTAACCGTCAGCACGCGATCCGGCTGGATAAACGTGATGGCGTCCGGCAGTCCTGCTCATCCGCCTGTGTGTGCCGTAAGGCAGACGGACAGCGATAAACTGATAGGCGGCATCGCCGGTTTCTTCACGCAGTTCAGAAATCGCCGTCTGGCACACTTTGCCTGTCAGGGGTGGAATCACGGCCGCCGCTGATGCCGAGCACCAGCGATTTCAAAAAGGGATAGGTCTTCAGATAGGTTTTCAGAAAGTCTACGCTGCGGCGAACTTCTTCTTCGGCATTGATTGCGGGTTTCACGCCTAACGCCTGAATAATCTCTTGTTGCAGAGTCATTTACCCCTCCGTTATGTAATCCTGCTTTGCAGGTTGCAAATAGATGATGGGCTCCAAAGTAACCCTTTGGCGAGGTAAAACGACAAGGATCACAGATTTGAGTGTCGCAATTTACGGCATTTTAGTTGCTTATCCCCGTTTTATTAGAACTTTCCGAAAGTTATGCCATCACCGTCGTATAGTTGAAAATGCAATTTTATATTCCGAGGGCTTAGATAACACGCTGATACACAAGCGGATAAACAAGAGGATGGAATATGAACAAGAACATCGCGGGAATTCTGGGTGCAGCGGCGGTACTGACGATGCTGGCAGGGGTGTACTGCCTATGATCGCGCGAAAGATCAGGTGAGCCAACCGGTGGTGAAAGATGTGAAAAAAGGCATGAGCCGCCAGCAGGTTATGCAGGTTGCCGGTCGTCCTTCATCCGAAGTGACCATGATCCATGCACGTGGTACGTGCCAGACGTATATTCTGGGTCAACGTGACGGTAAAACAGAAACCTACTTTGTTGCACTGGATGAGACCGGCCACGTCATGAACTCCGGCTATCAGACTTGCGCGGAGTACGACACCGATCCGCAAGCGCCTAAGCAGTAATTTTTTCTTTTCAGCCTGAGCAGAAAAACCGGCCGGATGGCCGGTTTTTTTCACCGTATTATGCGGGAATGCTGTCGATTTTTGCATCCGTGACCACACGCGATGCGTGGCCAGCAGGGTGAGAAAATCATCCATCAGCGTGGCCGATGCACTGTCTGCTTCAACAATTCCTTCTTCGCCTTGCGCATCCACCCCGGAGGGTTTTAAACTGACGCGCATCGCCAAACAGGGCGATGGTTTTCAGGTGCTTATAGGCTTCCAGCAGGTAGTATTTGGCATCGCCGTTTTGCAACAGACCCCCGGTATCGCCACGGGCACGATCACCCCATCGACCGTAAGGGACGGCGAACCGGCAAAGGTCGCGGCAACCGGCAGTTCGGATCCGTCGTCGGCGGTGACGCTACCCATCCGCGAAAAGAGCAGTTTGCTATGGACACCCTGTGCGCTCAGTCCCTGCAATAGGGTCAGCACATCCGCTGCACTGACATTTTCATGCAACAGCACGGCGACCACGCGGCCTTTTACCTTCCCGTCCGGGACGGCAGACAACGCCGGATCTTTTGATGCCGTTGACATCCGCTGGCGGCGCGATGTTGCGCTGTTCATCACTCAGCGTCAGACCGAGGTTTTCCGCCACCGCCTGCGCCAGCGTGACATCAATATGCGCCAGTTGATCAACCACCCGTTCGCGAATATAAGCGCGTGCCACTTTACTGAGCTCAAAGCTGAAAGCATCAATATGGCGTTGTTCAAATGGCGTCTGGCTCAGCCAGAACAGGCGCGGATGTGCGTAATACTCGCCAAAGGACGGGCTGCGTTCGCGGATCTTCTGGCCTTCCACCCGTGCCGGGTAAGTTTCAAAACCGCCGCGTTTCGGGCCGGGAGGCGTTTCACGCGGCCAGTTGTCATTGATCGAGTTCGGCTCGTAGTTGGCCGGGTTGCTGTCGATCTCCATGCGATGCATGCCATCGCGCTGGAAATTATGGTAAGGGCAGGTGGGGCGGTTAATGGGGATTTCATGGAAGTTTGGCCCGCCAAGACGGCTGATTTGCGTGTCGGTATAGGAGAACAGACGCCCCTGCAATAGCGGGTCGTTGGTGAAATCCAGACCCGGCACGATATGACCGAGGGTGGAACGCTGCCTGTTCATTTTCGGCGAAAAAGTTATCCGGATTACGGTTCAGCACCATTTTCCCGACACGTTGCACCGGCACCAGTTCCTCGGGGATCAGTTTGGTCGGATCTAACAGATCAAAAATCAAAGTTAAACTCATCTTCTTCGGGGGATCAGTTGCAATCCGAGTTCATATTCCGGGTAATCCCCGGCTTCAATCGCTTCCCAAAGTTCCCGACGATGAAAATCGGGATCGCGTCCTGTCAGTTTTGCGACTCATCCCACACTAGCGAGGCTTTGCCCGCCAGCGGTTCTCCAGTGAAAACGCACGAAAGTGCCTTCGGCATTCACGGGCGGAAGGTGTGAATGCCAAATCCCTCCATCGTCCGGTAACTGCGCGGAATACCGCGATCGGACATTGCCCACATTACGTTATGCAATGTTTCGGGCTGGAGCGAAACATAATCCCAGAAGGTGTCGTGCGCTCTGACCCTCGGGGGATAGCCCAGTGTGGTTCGGGTTTCACTGCATGAACAAAGTCGGGGAATTTGTGCGCATCCTGAATAAAAAACACCGGCGTATTGTTACCGACCAGATCGAAGATCCCTTCTTCGGTATAGAACTTGGTGGCAAAACCGCGAATATCCCGCACGGTATCCGCAGAGCCCGCCGCCCTGCACCGTAGAGAACCGGACAAAGACCGGGGTGATTTTCTCCGGGCTGGAGAGAAAATCCGCTTTGTGACCTCACTCAGGCTGCGATAGGGCTGAAAATAGCCGTGTGCGGCGGAACCGCGGGCATGAACTATCCGTTCCGGAATGCGCTCGTGGTCGAAGTGGGTAATTTTCTCGCGCAGGATAAAATCTTCCAGCAGCGTGGGACCGCGCGTGCCGGCGCGCAGTGAATTTTGATCGTCGGCGATGCGTACACCCTGATTGGTGGTCGGGGAAAATTCTCGCCGCCCTTACGAAACGGATCCAGCGCGTCGAGTTTCTCGGTATCCGGGGCTTTCAGGCTGCCTCGGCGCGGTGGGCTGTTCGCCGGGGGCGCTGGGCTCAGGGAAGGGCGGTGAGAATTGTCTTCGGGGGCAAGGGAATCCAGTCCGGGTTGCGATTCACGCGGATCGTGAACCGGGGACTGGCGAGGATGTTGGTCTTTCTCATTATGCGACATTGAACTCGTCTCCTGTTTTCATTGCTGAAAAATGGTCGTTGTTACGTCAAAACCCCTAACTATAGAACACAGCCCGGCTATGGCTGTACGAGGCGGGAGGCGGGAACCCTGCGAAAAATAAGAGAAAGTCGCACAGGGCGCGACGTACAGGGCGACAATCAGCTATCATAGGATTTTCCCGGTTGTGAAATTCGTATTTAGTGAACGCATCGCCTATGAAACCTTTTCGTCAACAAAACCGTCGTGTTATCAGCTACGTACCGCGCGTCGAGCCGGCGCCTCCCCGATCATGCCCTGAAAGTAGAGGGCTATCGTGACGTCTGGCTGTTACGTGGCAAATATGTGGCGTTTGTGTTGATGGGGAAACGTTTCGTCGATCACCGGTATTTAGCGTGCCGGAATCCGCTCAACGCTGGGCAATGCAGATGCGCCGGGGAAGGGGAAATCGACGACGAATAACGGCGGAAATGGCGTGGCGCAGCGTGAGTGAAACAGGCCGCGCGGGCGTAGAGTAATGAGAAAGGCGGGGAGATCCCCCGCCTTTGTGTTATTCGGACTTAGCGATGTGCCAGTTCGGCGTCTTCTTCACTGTCCAGTACGGCTTTGTCGGTCTGTTTTAACCACTGGCTGGTGAGCGTGCCTGCGGTCATTGCACCGTTCACGTTGAGCGCGGTGCGTCCCATGTCGATCAGCGGTTCTACCGAGATCAGCAGTGCAACCAGCGTGACCGGCAGACCCATCGCTGGCAGCACGATCAGCGCAGCAAATGTCGCTCCACCGCCAACCCCCGCGACACCGGCGGAGCTGACTGTCACAATCCCGACCAGCGTGGCAATCCATACCGGATCAAGCGGGTTAATGCCTACCGTCGGTGCAACCATTACCGCCAGCATCGCCGGGTAAAGGCCCGCACAACCGTTCTGGCCGATGGTGGCGCCAAAGGATGCGGAGAAGCTGGCGATGGATTCCCGGCACGCCGAGTCGACGGGTTTGCGCTTCGACATTCAGCGGAATCGACGCGGCGCTGGAGCGGCTGGTGAAGGCGAAGGTCAGTACCGGCCACACTTTGCGGAAGAATTTCAGCGGGCTAACGCCGTTGACGCCGAGCAGTAAGCCGTGCACCACGAACATAATGCCAAGCCCGAGATAAGACGCGATGACAAAACTGCCCAGTTTGATGATGTCCTGAATGTTGGAGCCTGCGACCACTTTGGTCATCAGCGCCAGTACGCCGTAGGGTGTCAGTTGCATGACCGGGGCGAACCAGCTTCATCACCCAGCTTTGCAGGGTGTCAATGGCGCTCAGAACACGCTCGCCTTTCGGCGCATCGTCTTTCAGCTTAAGCGCAGCCACGCCGAGGAAGGCAGCGAAAATAACCACGCTGATGATCGACGTTGGGTTTGCGCCAGTCAGGTCGGCAAACGGGTTTTTTCGGCACGAAAGAGAGCAGCAACTGCGGGACGGTCAGATCCGCCAGTTTACCCACATAGTTGCTCTGAATGGCATTGAGGCGCGCGGTTTCCGCGGTGCCTGCACCAGCCTTCGGCCGTTAAACCAAACAGATTGGTGACCAGCACACCGACCAGCGCGGAAATCAGCGTGGTAAACAGCAGCGTACCGATGGTCAGGAAGCTGATTTTGCCCAGTTGCGAGGCGTTATGCAGACGCGCAACGGCACTCAAAATGGAGGCGAAAACCAGCGGCATAACGATCATTTGCAGCAGTTGTACATAGCCGTTGCCAACAATATTGAACCACTGGATTGATGTCTTCAGTACCGGGTTATCGGATCCGTAAATCGCCTGCAGCGCCAGACCAAAGACCACGCCGAGACCTAAACCGATCAATACTTTTTTTGCCAGACTCCACTGTTTGTGACGAGTCTGCGCCAGCAAAATAGCAGTGCCACGAACACCACGATGTTCGCGATTAATGGAAAGTTCATCCCCGTTCTCCTGATATCATTATTCGGATCACCCCCGGCGGTTGATCCCGTGGCGCAAGGTTAGCAGAAGTGCTGGGGTGCTCTTATATCCAAATGGAATGGTTTATGCCAAAAGCGGAATTACCGGCTGATTAATGGCCGGATTGCTGATGAATAAAGCGATTAAACTGATTTTGCAGTGAATTAATCATCTGCGATGACCAACGAACTGCACCGTTTTCGGGCAGGGTCTGCGGCATCCACACGGCGTAGGTAAACAGCGCCATACAGAGTACGCGTTCAAGCTGGTTGCCTTTTGCGGTGCCAGTAATGGCAAACGAAAGCGCCAGCGGCAGGGCCACAGCAGGGGACACCGGCGGGAGTGATCATATCGGCCAGAATATGACTCCAGATAACCTACCACCATACCCTGTAGCGCATCCGCCGGGACTATCCAGCTATCCGGCACCTTTAAGTAGAACAGCGTTAGCGCGATAAACACGGCCAGCAGGCTATGGGTAAATCCCCGGTGACCAAACATACGGGCAACGGGTCTTGATACCACTTCAGACGTTGACCGAGAAAAGATTTAGGATGGTCAATGTCCGGCAGCAGGCAGGTCAGGATGGCGGAGGGCACGATGTGCCACCAGTCACCCTGCGCGAGGACGGGCGTCAGCTCGGCGTTTTTGGGCAAACACCGCGCAAGCAATGGAAAAAGCAGGTGTCCTTCCGCCGTCATGATCAAACTCACTCAACTGTCGATGCATACAGTATAGGATGTTTGTACAGTAGGCGGAAGAGGTGACGGTGTAACTCTTTGTCACAATCCGGTCAAATTTAACGCGCCAGCCAGCCACCATCGACGGCGAGGGTGTAACCGTTGATGTATTCGGCGGCGCGTGAGGCCAAAAATACTGCAGCACCTTGCAAATCGGCCGGTTCGCCCCAGCGTCCTGCGGGGATGCGCTCAAGGATCTCCGGTTGCGCTCTGCGTCTTCCCGCAATTGCTGGGTATTAGTTGCCATATAACCCGGTGCAATGGCGTTGACGTTGATACGGTGCTGCGCCCACTCGTTGGCCAGCAGGCGGGTTAAGCCCATCACGCCGCTTTTGGACGCGGTATAAGAGGGTACGCGGATCCGCCCTCGGAAAGAGAGCATCGAGGCGATATTAATGATTTTGCCGCCATCGCCTTGTGCGATGAACTGCCGCGCCACGGCCTGCGAAAGAAAGAACACCGTTTTCAGGTTCAGATCCATTACCTCATCCCAGTCTTTCTCGCTGAAATCAAGGGCGTCGCAGCGGCGGATCGTTCCGGCGTTATTGACCAGAATATCGACGCGCCCCATTTTCTCGACCGTCTCGGCGACGATGCCCTCAAGAGCTTGCTGGTGGCGTAAATCAGCCTGTATCGCCAGAAAGCGACGACCCAGCGCCTGCACCTGCTGCGCCGTGTCGTGCGGGATTTTACGGTTCACGCCGACGATATCGCATCCGGCCTCCGCCAGACCTAACGTTATCCCCCTGGCCCAGACCGGTATCGCACCCGGTCACAATGGCCACTTTACCCGCAAGTTTAAAGGCATCCAGTATCATGAGTTCTCCGGCGTAATTATTGTAGTGAGAGGGCACAGCGCCCTCGGAGATCAGAATAGAAGGGCGGTGAGGAAAATACAAATAAAAATGAAATGATGTTTCAAAAATAATGTCGGGACAGCAGATTACTGCCCCGACGGCATCAACCTAACAGATCTGCGAGTGTCAGTTGCGTGAGACTGGTGAGTTTGACGTTGGCCAGCACATAGCGCGGATCGTCCCGATGTTCGGCGTCCGGCACGACAATCGAGCGCATGCGCGCCGCTTTACTGGCGATCATGCCGTTGACAGAATCTTCCAGCGCAACGCAACAGAGCGGGTCGACGCCCAGTTTGGCTGCGCAATCCAGATACACCTGCGGATGCGGCTTGCTGTAGGGCAGCTTCTCTGCGGAGGCCAGCGCGTCGAAGTGATCTCGCAGGTCGAACAGGCTGAGGACTTTTTCCAGCATGCGCAATGGCGAGGCTGACGCCGTGCCCACCATCAGGCCATTGGCTTTGCACAGGGCGACGGCATCGCGGGCACCGGCAAGCAGCGGCCGCTCCGCTTCCACCAGTGAGATCGCCCGTTGGATAATGCGATCGGTGACTTCCCCGGCGATTCGGACCATTCCGGTGGTTGCTGCGCATACCAGAGTTCGACGACCATATCGATGCGTAAACCCAGCGTGTCTGGTAATTCGCTACGCCGTGTGATGTCGACTCCAAGGCTTGCTATGACATCCAGTTCAGCACGATCCCAGAGTGGCTCTGAGTCGATAAGTAATCCATCCATATCAAAAATGGCAGCAAGAATTTGATGCGGGGCAGACATAACACCTCTCTTTTAACGCGGCTTATCCGGGGGAAAGTACGGATTATGTACAAAGAGGCATCATACCGCCTTTAAAGATCAGGCGAAAATGATTCTCAGCAGGTAGACTTAGGCGCAAACAGTGCGTCACTCACAAGGGGAATCCATGACGTATCAACAAGCTGGACGCATCGCAATACTGAAACGCGTTCTGGGTTGGGTGATTTTCATTCCAGCCGTCATTTCAACGATTATTTCCGTACTGAAGTTTATGTACGACCACAGTGAAAAGCAGGCCGGTATTAACGCGGTAATGCTTGATTTTGCCCACGTGATGATTGAAATGATGCGTTTCAATACGCCGTTTCTTAACCTGTTTTGGGTACAACTCGCCGACGCCGGATTTCCACCAAAGCCTCAATATCATGTTCTGGATAATCTTTGTGTTGATCTTTGTGGGGCTGGCATTGCAAGCCTCGGGGGCGCGCATGAGCCGTCAGGTGCGTTTTCTGCGTGAAGGCTTAGAGGATCAGACGATCCTTGAGAATGCCAAAGGTGAAGAGGGATTATCCCGTGCGCAGCTTGAAGCGCGCATTGTCGTACCGCATCACACCATTCTGCTACAGATTTTCCCGCTGTATGTGCTGCCGGTGATTATCATTGTCGCGGGTTACTTCTTTAAGCTGCTCGGCTTTTTTGTGACGCAACAGTGCCCGGTGGCGCTATTGCGCTTACCGGGGCCCGGGTATCGGAAATGTGTTTATGCGGCTAATACGCGCTCCAGCGCTTTTGCGCATTCAACAGATGCTCGCCCCCGAACAGGATCGCCCGGTTGAACAGGGTATAGAGCTGATAGATTGGCTGGCGGTCAAGAAAGTCATTCGGCAGCGGAGAAACTGACTGGTAACCGTCGTAGATCTGCGGCGGCTGGTCCGGATGCAGCGGCAGCATTGCCAGATCGCACTCCCTGTCGCCCCAGTAGCACGCCGGATCGTAGATATAGGGACCGTCCGGGCCGAGTGCGCAATTCGCCGACCATAAATCGCCATGAAGCAGTGAAGGCTGTGGTTGATGTGACGATAAACGCTGCTGAACATGGTCAACAATGGCGTCAATATTGCCAAACTCGAGGCCTTTTTCCGCTGCCAGCTCCAGCTGCCAGCCAATGCGCTGCTCGGCAAAAAAGTTGACCAGCGACGCTGCCGTGCATTGGGTTGCGGAGTCGTGGAGAGATCGTTATCGAAGTCGAGGCCGAACTGCGGCTGATCACTCCATTGATGCAGACGCGCCAGTTGCTGACCCAGCAGGAAAGCGTTGTGCGCATCCAGTGGACGGGCGGGCAGATACTCCATCACCAGAAAGCTGTAGTCGCGATCGCTTCCCACCGCCAGCACATCCGGAACCCGCACCGTGTTACTGCGAGCCAGCAAAGCGAGCTGGTCCGCCTCGGCGGTAAAAATGGGCAACAGTTCACGTTCGTCGCACTTCACGAAGAGATCGCGCCCGGCATAACGCAGGTGCCACGCGGCATGAATCTCACCACCCGGCAGCTCGTCGCGCTGCTCAATCTCACTTTCGCCCAGTTGCTCGCTTAACAGACGACTTATCGCTTGCCACATGATGTCTCTCCCATGTAATCAGCCGGATCATAAGGTTAGCGCACTAAAGCTTAAAAAAGATACGATGTAACGCACACCTGAGCAACGAACGGAGCCGCCGGTGCACTTATAGTTCGTCTTTTGCCGGGTTTCCCGGTATAAACGGTGATGTCGGCCTCGTTCCCCACTGCGCTTACCGCCAGTCCGTTTGCCAGCGCGTTAACGTCCTGCTCACTGAGTGCGCTGATAAGCCCAAAGGTGTTCGTACCGAGGTCGTGCACTTTTCCTTCTTCATCAGTCATGGTGAGGAGAAAACCCGCACGTGTAAAGTGGTTGTTGAGTTCGTTGATTTCCGTCAAGGTCTGTTCGTGAAATTTGACCGTTACGACGTAGCGGGTGATGCCATCACTGCTCATCTTTCACCTCATTGTTATCCTGAAAGTTTTTTTTTAGCATAGTCGGCGAAGGCGATTTGTCGACTGCCGCTGTGCTGTTGGCAAAACCTCTTCCATGCGAAAGAGGGGACATTGTCAGTTATTGCGCAGATAGTCGTAAATTTTTGCGTATCTTGCAGCGCACACAAACGCGTGCCCTGATTAATGGTGGCGGCGCTCCCGGCGGCAACACCGAAACGCACCATGTCGTCGAGCGGGGCGTTTTGCGCCAGCTTTAAGGTCATTGCGCCGACCATGCTATCCCCGGCCCCAACGGTGCTTTGGCTCTTCATCGGGGCGGCACCACTTGCACGCACTGGTTGGCATCGACGGCCAGCGCACCCTGTGGCCCAAGCGACACCACAACGCGTAGTGCTTTTCCGCTGTTCACAATCTCCTGAGCGGCAATACGTACGTCATCGGGCTGAGTGAGCTCCCTGCCTACTAACGCACTGAGCTCTTTCTGATTCGGTTTTACCAGTTCAATATGACCAATTGACAGGGCAGCGGCGAGCGCCTCTCCTGAACTATCAACAATGCAGCGAATACCACTGGCGTTGCGCGGCTTTGATCAACTGTATGAGATTCTCTACGGATCCCCGGCGGCAGACTGCCGCTGATCACCAGAATGGCGCCCGATTCGATGGCGAGCACTTTCTCTTCCAGTTGGCGAAATTCACTTTCACTCAGGGCCGCGCCCGGCATTTACGAAGCGGTATTGCTCACCGCTGGACTCAACGTGAACGTGCAAGTTTTGCCGCGTCCAGTCTTTGGCTTCTACGACGGTCGTCGGCACGTTTTCATCGGCCAGTAGTGCGGTGAGGTGTTCACCGGTTGCACCGCCTGCCGGGAACAGCGCGGTGGCCCGACCGCCCAGATGTGCAATGGCGCGGGCAACATTGATGCCGCCGCCGCCGGGTTCAAAAACCGGGGCGCTGCAACGGAGCTTACCTTCAGGATAAATCTGTGGCGTGAGCGTTGCGCTATCCAGAGAGGGCGCTAACGTCAGCGTATATACCGGGACCATCATTACCTCCTTTTTATCTGGCTGCTTTAAGCCCTCGGCACTGATTGCGCAGAAGGAAAGTAAATAACAGTATGATTTTCAGACTGAATTTGAGTCAGGGAACGGTGGCGATTAATAACCAAATTCTCTTTTGAGATCTCTTATTCAAAAATCAAATAAGATTTCATTGATATGTTTAACCGGCCTTTTATAATTTGTTACCTTTCTTTTGGACCGTTGTCGTTGATCCTTATGAAAGATTCCGGGACCGTGTTGGTCTCTTTTTTTGCTGTACGGACTCTTAATAAATGAAGCTTTTGAAGACAGTACCCGCACTGTTTATGGCTGCGGGCGTGCTTGCGTCGATGAATGCTGTCGCCGATGACACCGTTTTTACTGTCATGGATGACCCTGCAACTGCAAAAAAACCGTTCGAAGGTAGCGTGAACGGTGGCTATCTTGCTCAGTCCGGCAACACAAAGAGTTCCTCTTTGACTGCCGACTCCACGTTGACTGGTACGGTAGCAGAACGGCACCGGTCGCTGTGGGGTAATGCGAGCAACACCTCGGCAAACGATGAACGTTCGTCTGAAAATACGCTGTAGGTGGTCGTAGCCGTTATAACCTGACGGATTACGATTATCTGTTTGGCCGAGCTGGCTGAATGACCGTTACAACGGCTACAGCGATCGTGATGTGTTTACCGCCGGTTATGGTCGCCAGATTCTGAACGGCCCGGTACACAGCCTGCGCTTTGAATTTGGTCCGGGTGTACGTTACGACAAGTACACTGATGGCGATACCAAAACCACAGCACTGGGTTATGCATCCGGTACTTATGCGTGGCAAATTAGCGACAACACGAAATTCACCCGGTGGCGTTTCCGTATTTGGTGCGGATGATACCACTGTGAACTCCGAGACGGCGCTGAACGTGGCTATCAACGCGCATTTTGCGCTGAAAGTCGCCTATAACCTGACCACGGAACTCCCAGCCGCCGTCAACTGCGCCGGATCATACCGATCGCAGAACCACGGTAACGTTAGGCTATAAAATGTAATTGAGTGGGCCGGAAATATCGGCCCCTTGTTTTAATTTGTTCATTCGTGCTATTTTTCACGTCGCTTATTAAATTTGATTTAAGTAAATATTTTCCCTCCTTATTTTCTTCACAATTAATTCCAAATGAAACATATTCAGTTTATTTGACACGAATGGATAAATAAATTGACTGTGCAAAAGTGTGATCCAGATCTACACTAATTGTACGGGTAAAAAACACACCCAAACAGTCATGTGTTTATTCAAGAAAGAGAAATTCATCATGAAAAAATCAATACTGCCGCGGCTGTAGTGCTGTCTGCACTCTCCTTTGGTGTCTTCGCTGCGGATTCCGTTAATACAACTGCCAGCCAGACCAACACTAACATCACCAATATTGAAGCGGGTTCCAACATGGTACCGGTTGCACAGACTGCACATAACACCAATGCTGCTGCATTCGACTCACATTCGCTGGTTGCCGGTGAGTGGAATTAATTACATTCTCAGTTAATTCATTAACTTTGGAAAAAACCGGATAATGTTGTACCGGTTTTTTGTATTAATAATCGAATTGTAAATATTGTTAGATAAATCTGATGGGTTATTGACGCAAATTGACGTGAATAACACATGGTAGATTATTTAACATTTCCCATCAGTTAACCTCGCAGAAGCGAAAGCATATTTTCAGCCGACTGGTTGGCCACTTTCAATACCGCGTCCTGTCCTTGTTGCAATATTTGTGCTTTCACCCAGTTTACTGGCTTCCATGGCGTAATCGGCATCTTCAATTCGGCTTTTCGCCGCCTGTGGCAATACTCTGTTGCGCGAGTACGGATTTATTGAAGCGGTTAATAAACGCGCCATATTGCGCACGATAGCTGCTGACTTTATCCAGCGCCTTATCGAGCGCCCCCATGGTGATACTGGCCGTAGCCGTTGAACGCAGTTCGGTATTGGTTATCCCCAGCGACTTAATGTCCGATGGCGTGGTCGGCATGGTAGTGGCTTGTACATCATCGCCATAGCTGGCGCTGGTCACCACCTCCCGTGGTCGGCTTTTGCTTCGGCGGCTCCGCCGGAGTAATGGTGGGTTCCGGCAGATCACCCCACGTCAGATTACTGGTAAACGAACCACTGCCCACCACCATTACCACCAGATCTTCCGTGACATTATCGATTTTCAGGCGTTCAAGCCTGTTCGAACCGTTGCTACCATCGTTGTACGCCTTGCCCGGTTCATAACGGTCACCGTCGCCACTGTAGCTGATGGTCATGCCGTTATAAGCGAGGGTTTCGCTGCCGTTGAGCGCCCATGAAGCGCCGCCTTCGATCAGCATCGAGTCATCATAGGTTGCGCCACGCTGGGAAACCATTCGCTTCTGTCAGCACCTTGCTGGTGGCTTTGGCTGAACTGGTGATGCCACGACTTTTCCGGTGTAGTCCGCCGTGGTGCCGTTGATTGGCGTTCCCGCCAGATGCTTGCCATCGCGGGTGAATAACTGAATGTCATCATCCAGACCCAATGAATCAATGGTAATGGCGATGTTTTTCGACCCGGCCGGAATATACGCCAGCGATACAATGCCGGAACTGAAGGTGTAATTGACTCCTTGAGCAGGGAATTTAACGCTCAATGGCGGCACATTGCCAATCAACTCCGGGGGCAGTTCCGGGTCATCGGTCGCCAGCGGATAGCGACCGAAGATCTCCGTGCCTTCAGAAATTGACTGGATATTCTCCAGAATACTTTGATATTCGTTATGAATGCTTTGACGATCGCCCTCAGATAAGGTGCTATTTCCGGCCTGAATGGCCAGACTTTTGGCACGGATCAACAGCTCGCTGACGGTACTGAGGCTGCTCTCGGCGGTTTGCGCCATACTGATGGCATCATCCAGACCGCGGGACACGACACTGTCGGCGTTAGCGCTGGCGCGCATGCGGTTGGCAATAGCCTGTCCCGCCGCATCATCCCCCGGCGCTATTGATCCGTAAGCCCGACGACAACCGCTCAATCGATTCCTGAAGCGTCGATGCTGTGGCTGATCTGATGTTCAGATTCAGCCCCGTCATTTCGTTGTAGTTGATCGCTTGCATTACCGTGGTTGATTCATTCAGAACGCTAATGAATCATTAATCGGCAGGCTGGCTGATGATCTTTAACGCAAATTAACGGGGAATTTCGCGGTGCGCTAAAAAATGCCCTTCCGGCGTGAAATCCGCACGCAGCGGAAGGGGGAAGAGTAAAACGTTACACGTTACAAAGAACCTCTCTCACCCTATGCTAAACGCGAGGAAATGCTATAAGCATTAGTTTCTTTATTAGATACACCTGCAAACGTAAATTTACTAATAAAAATGACGCTAAACGGAGGCGTAATGGGAAGGCAAAAGACGATGTGTTATATGAGGAAATGTGCCGGGTGGTGGGTAAAGTGGTGCTGGAAATGCGTGACCTCGGGCAGGAGCCTAAACATATCGTGATTGCGGGTCTGGTCAGAACCATGCTGGCAAACCAAAAGATTAAACGTTCAGCGCTGACTCAGGAAGCGATGGAAGAGGTGATCCGCGCCTTAGGTTATCAGGCCTGAGGCGATCTGAAAAAAGGCACGCTTGACGCGTGCCTTTTGAGTCAGTTTTTGGTTAATGGCGTTTTTTTATGACGGCCGGGAAGGTTCTCGGACGACTTCATGCTGTAGTGCTTATAAAACGAAAATATAATGATCGCGACCAGCGCGATAACAAGAACCGGATATATTATTTCCATTCTTTATCAGTAAGTTAGGCGTTGATGATAGCCACCCGTACTGGCTGTCTGACAGTCAGTTGGGATAGCGCCTTAAAATCAGATAAACCTCAGATTACATAAACGATTTTTAAAATGCCCTTTCATTCTGATTGCCAGAATTCACAGCAACACACTGCAATTTCACACCCGGAATTGTCATTGTTGTAAATATGTAATCTTCTCTGCCGCGGATAACTTACAAATAAAGCCAGCGGACATCTTCCGTTAACGCTGCGCTAAGCGATGTCACTGTGACCCGGATTATGATTCTGTTCACGCTTTTATGTCACCCCGATGCCGTGTACTATTGAGTGGCGTTATCAGCCCGTGAGTGCGGGTGCCTGTCGGATTTTGTACATCCGGAGGCACACAATTTGCAGAGTGAAGCAAAGAAACACATTTAACGTGCTGATATAAATATATTATTTAGTTTTGTATGTGCTCTTTCGTGTGGGGCACCACTGCAAATAAGGAAATGAAATGCCTGTAATTACGCTTCCTGATGGCAGTCAACGCCATTACGACCATGCTGTAAGCCCAATGGATGTCGCGCTGGATATCGGTCCGGGACTGGCGAAAGCCTGTATCGCCGGGCGTGTAAACGGTGAACTGGTCGATGCTTCTGATGTGATCGACAGCGACGCAAACCTTGCCATCATCACCGCGAAAGATGACGAAGGCCCTCGGAAATTATCCGCCACTCCTGCGCGCACCTGTTGGGTCACGCCATTAAACAGCTCTGGCCAACCACCAAAATGGCTATCGGTCCGGTTATCGACAATGGTTTTTACTATGACATTGACCTTGACCACACGTTGACCCGAGGAAGATATCGACGCGCTCGAAAAGCGGATGCACGAGCTCGCCGAGAGCAACTACGATGTTATCAAGAAAAAAGTGAGCTGGCATGAAGCCCGTGAGACCTTTGTCAAACGCGGCGAAAGCTACAAAGTCTCCATCCTTGATGAGAATATCGCGCATGATGACAAGCCGGGCTTGTATCATCACCGAATACATCGACATGTGCCGCGGTCCGCATGTGCCGAATATGCGTTTTTGCCATCACTTTAAACTGATGAAAATCGCGGGCGCTTACTGGCGCGGCGATAGCAATAACAAAATGCTGCAGCGTATTTACGGCACCGCGTGGGCAGATAAAAAAGCACTGAATGCTTATCTGCAACGCCACCGGAAGAGGCCGCCAAACGCGATCACCGCAAAATCGGTAAGCAGCTCGACCTGTATCACATGCAGGAAGAAGCGCCGGGTATGGTCTTCTGGCATAACGATGGCTGGACTATCTTCCGTGAGCTGGAAACGTTCGTAGCTCCAAGCTGAAAGAGTACCAGTATCAGGAAGTGAAAGGCCCGTTCATGATGGACCGTGTGCTGTGGGAAAAACCGGGCACTGGGACAACTATAAAGATGCCATGTTTACGACGTCTTCCGAGAACCGTGAGTACTGCATCAAGCCGATGAACTGCCCGGGACACGTACAGATCTTTAACCGGTCTGAAGTCCTACCGCGATCTGCCGCTGCGTATGGCGGAATTCGGTAGCTGTCATCGTAACGAGCCATCAGGCGCGCTGCACGGGTTGATGCGTGTTCGCGGTTTTACGCAGGACGATGCGCATATCTTCTGTACGGAAGAGCAGGTTCGCGATGAAGTGAACGCGTGCATCCGTTTAGTCTATGATATGTACAGCACTTTTGGTTTCCCGAAAAAATCGTCGTCAAACTGTCAACGCGTCCTGAAAAACGCATTGGTAGCGATGAAATGTGGGACCGTGCGGAAGCGGATCTGGCGGTTGCGCTGGAAGAAAACAACATCCCGTTTGAATTCCAACTGGGTGAAGGCGCTTTCTACGGCCCGAAAATTGAATTTACACTGTATGACTGCCTCGATCGTGCATGGCAGTGCGGAACAGTACAGCTCGACTTCTCTCTGCCGTCTCGTCTGAGCGCCTCCTATGTGGGCGAAAACAACGAACGTCAGGTGCCGGTTATGATTCACCGTGCAATTCTTGGTTCACTGGAGCGCTTTATCGGCATCCTGACCGAAGAGTTTGCCGGTTTCTTCCCGACATGGCTTGCCCCGGTGCAGGTTGTCGTGATGAACATTACCGATTCTCAGGCTGAATACGTTAACGAATTGACGCGCAAACTGCAAAATGCGGGCATTCGTGTAAAAGCAGACTTGAGAAACGAGAAGATTGGCTTTAAAATCCGCGAGCACACTTTACGTCGTGTCCCTTATATGCTGGTTTGTGGTGATAAAGAGGTTGAAGCCGGTAAAGTTGCCGTGCGTACCCGTCGTGGTAAAGACTGCGGGTAGCCTTGACGTAAATGAAGTTATCGAGAAGCTGCAACAAGAGATTCGCAGCCGCAGTCTTCAACAACTGGAGGAATAAGGTATTAAAGGCGGAAAACGAGTTCAAACGGCGCGTCCCAATCGTATCAATGGCGAGATTCGTGCCCTCGGAAGTTCGCTTAACAGGTCTGGAAGGCGAGCAGCTTGGTATTGTGAGTCTGAGAGAAGCTCTGGAAAAAGCTGAAGAAGCCGGGGTAGATTTAGTTGAAATCAGCCCTAACGCCGAGCCGCCCGTTTGCCGTATAATGGATTACGGCAAGTTCCTCTATGAAAAAGCAAATCTTCTAAGGAACAGAAGAAGAAGCAGAAAGTTATTCAGGTTAAGGAAATTAAATTCCCGCACAGATGAAGGCGACTATCAGGTAAAACTCCGCAGCCTGATTCGCTTTCTCGAAGAGGGCGATAAGGCCAAGATCACGCTGCGTTTCCGCGGTCGTGAGATGGCCCACCAACAGATCGGTATGGAAGTGCTTAATCGCGTGAAAGACGATCTGAATGAACTGGCAGTGGTCGAATCCTTCCCTACGAAGATCGAAGGCCGCCAGATGATTATGGTGCTTGCTCCGAAGAAGAAACAGTAAGGCCATCAAGTAATTAAACCTGTGGGCCACAAGCCTGCGGGTTTAGTTCGCCTATGTTTCGTTTATTAACAATGCGAAGTGGAAGTTAAAAAATGCCAAAAATCAAAACCGTACGCGGTGCTGCGAAGCGTTTTAAAAAAACCGGTAAAGGTGGTTTTAAACACAAGCACGCTAACCTGCGTCATATTCTGACCAAAAAGCTACCAAGCGTAAACGTCACCTGCGTCCGAAAGCCATGGTTTCCAAAGGCGATCTGGGCCTCCGGTAATCGCGTGCCTGCCGTACGCATAAGTCGTTAACCTTTAACTTTTTTAATTAGAATATAGATACAGGAGAGCCATGGCTCGCGTAAAACGTGGTGTGATTGCACGTGCACGTCATAAGAAAATTTTGAAACAAGCTAAAGGTTACTACGGCGCGCGTTCTCGCGTTTACCGTGTTGCCTTCCGGTGGCTGTTATCAAAGCTGGTCAGTACGCTTATCGTGACCGTCGTCAGAAAAAGCGTCAGTTCCGTCAACTGTGGATTGCACGTATCAACGCAGCAGCACGTCAGAACGGTATTTCTTACAGCAAATTCATCAACGGCCTGAAAAAAGCCTCTGTTGAAATCGACCGTAAGATCCGGCTGACATCGCCGTATTCGACAAAGTGGCATTCACTGCCACTGGTTGAAAAAGCGAAAGCAGCTCTGGCGTAAGTTTAAGAGGAGCTGGCTCCCTCTTTTGCTAACATTATCAATGCATTGACATTTCGCCGTGATACGCTTTCAATAAGCCATCACAGCCCACTTACCCGGTTAAGGTAACGCAAGCATGAATGCTGCTATTTTCCGCTTCTTTTTTACTTTAGCACCTGAACCCCGGAGGCTAGCGCGTGAAAGAAGAAACGGAAAACAGCGCCAGAAAGCCTCCTTGTGGAGGCTTTTTTTGTATCTGCCGCGTGTAAATATCGTCATATAACGAGGAAAACCATGTCACATCTCGCAGAGCTGGTTGCCGGTGCGAAGGCAGCCATTAACGATGCCAGGATGTCGCCGCGCTGGACAACGTTCGCGTCGAATATCTGGGTAAGAAAGGGCATCTGACCCTCCAAATGACCACACTCCCTGCGTGAGCTGCCGCCGGAAGAGCGTCCGGCTGCCGGGGCCGTGATCAATGAAGCAAAGGAGCAGGTTCAGCAGGCGCTGAATGCCCGTAAAACCGATCTCGAAAATGCAGCGCTGAACGCGCGTCTGGCGGCGGAAACCATTGATGTTTCTCTGCCGGGCGTCGTATCGAAAATGGCGGCCTGCACCCGGTTACCCGTACTATCGACCGCATTGAAAGTTTCTTCGGTGAGCTCGGCTTTACCGTCGCGACAGG
Organism: Enterobacter sp. EA-1; assembly: GCA_002886105.1. GTDB lineage: Bacteria > Pseudomonadota > Gammaproteobacteria > Enterobacterales > Enterobacteriaceae. The sequence goes on along the minus strand of CP025776.1, from coordinate 2,969,307 downwards.
TCCGGAAATCGAAGACGATTACCACAACTTCGACGCCCTGAACATTCCGGGTCATCACCCGGCGCGTGCTGACCACGACACTTTCTGGTTCGATGCGACCCGCTTGCTGCGCACCCAGACCTCTGGCGTGCAGATCCGCACCATGGAAAACCAGCAGCCGCCAATCCGCATTATCGCGCCGGGTCGCGTATATCGTAACGATTACGATCAGACGCATACCCCGATGTTCCATCAGATGGAAGGTCTGATTGTCGACAAAACATCAGCTTCACCAACCTGAAGGGCACGCTGCACGACTTCCTGCGTAACTTCGTTTTGAAGAAGATCTGCAGATTCGTTTCCGTCCGTCCTATTTCCCGTTTACTGAACCGTCTGCGGAAGTGGATGTGATGGGTAAAAACGGTAAATGGCTGGAAGTTCTGGGCTGCGGTATGGTGCACCCGAACGTGCTGCAATGTTGGCATTGATCCGGAAGTCTACTCCGGCTTTGCATTTGGTATGGGGATGGAGCGTCTTACTATGCTGCGCTACGGCGTGACAGATTTGCGCGCATTCTTCGAAAACGATTTGCGTTTCCTCAAACAGTTTAAATAAAGGCAGGCAAAACAATGAAATTCAGTGAACTGTGGTTACGCGAATGGGTCAATCCGGCCATTGATAGCGAAGCGTTGTCGGGCCAAATCACGATGGCAGGCCTCGAAGTAGACGGTGTTGAGCCGGTTGCCGGGGCGTTTCACGGCGTCGTCGTAGGCGAAGTGATGGCGCGCTCAGCATCCAAATGCTGATAAATTGCGCGTAACAAAAGTCAATGTTGGCGGCGATCGTCTGCTGGACATCGTCTGCGGTGCGCCAAACTGCCGTCTGGGGCTGAAAGTAGCCGTTGCAACCGTCGGCGCGGTGTTGCCGGGTGATTTCAAAATAAAAGCGGCAAAACTGCGTGGCGAACCGTCAGAAGGCATGCTGTGCTCCTTCTCGGAACTGGGTATTTCTGACGATCATAGCGGCATTATCGAGCTGCCGGCGGATGCGCCGATTGGCACCGATATCCGTGAATACCTGAAACTCGATGATAACACCATCGAAATCAGCGTGACGCCGAACCGTGCTGACTGCCTTGGTATTATTGGCGTGGCGCGCGACGTGGCGGTACTGAACAAATCGCCGCTGGTAGCACCTGCGATTGCGCCGGTTGCTGCAACAATCGGCGATACGCTGCCGATTACGGTAGAGGCTGCTGACGCCTGCCCGCGCTATCTCGGTCGCGTGGTGAAGGGCATTAACGTGAAAGCGCCAACGCCGCTGTGGATGAAAGAGAAACTGCGTCGCTGCGGGATTCGTTCTATTGATGCGGTGGTGGACGTCACCAACTACGTTCTGCTTGAGCTGGGTCAGCCGATGCACGCCTTCGACCGCGATCGTCTGGACGGCGGCATCGTGGTGCGTATGGCAAAGAGGGTGAAACGCTGGTCCTGCTGGACGGTAGCGAAGCCAAACTGAATGCCGATACGCTGGTCATTGCCGATCACAACAAAGCGCTGGCGATGGGCGGTATTTTCGGCGGTGAGCACTCCGGTGTGAACGATGAAACGCAAAACGTTCTGCTGGAATGCGCTTTCTTCAATCCGCTCTCTATTACCGGCCGCGCACGTCGCCATGGTTTGCACACGGATGCGTCCCACCGCTATGAGCGCGGTGTTGATCCGCAACTGCAGTACAAAGCGATAGAACGTGCTACCCGCTTGTTGCTCGACATCTGCGGTGGTGAAGCAGGTCCGGTCATTGATGTGACCAACGAAGCAACCTTGCCGAAACGTGCGACCATCCGCTTACGTCGCAGCAAACTGGATCGCCTGATTGGTCATCACATTGCCGATGAGCAAGTGAGCGACATTCTGAACCGCACTGGGCTGCGAAGTGACTGAAGGCCGGGGATGAGTGGTTGGCCGTCGCGCCGAGCTGGCGTTTCGATATGGAAATCGAAGAAGATCTGGTAGAAGAAGTGGCGCGTGTATACGGCTACAACAATATTCCGGATGAGCCGGTGCAGGCTGGCCTGATCATGGGTGAGCACCGCGAAGCGAATCTGTCACTTAAGCGCGTGAGAACGCTGCTGAACGATAAAGGCTACCCGAAGTGATCACCTACAGTTTCGTCGACCCGAAACTGCAACAGCTGATCCATCCGGGTGAGGGAAGCCCTGATCCTGCCAAGCCCGATCTCCAGCGAAATGTCGGCTATGCGCTTGTCACTGTGGACCGGTCTGCTGGGCACTATCGTCTACAACCAGAACCGTCAGCAGAGCCGCGTGCGCATTTTTGAAACCGGTTTGCGTTTTGTTCCGGATACTCAGGCAAACCTCGGCATCCGCCGGATGTGATGCTGGCGGGCGCAATTTGCGGTAACCGTTACGAAGAGCACTGGGATCTGGCGAAAGGCAGCGTTGATTTCTTCGATCTGAAAGGCGATCTGGAGTCTGTTCTGGAGCTGACGGGCAAATTATCGGCGATTGAGTTCCGCGCAGAAACGAATCCGGCATTGCATCCGGGGCAGTCCGCCGCGATTTATCTGAAAGATAAACGTATTGGTTTCATTGGGGTAGTCCATCCGGAGCTGGAACGTAAGCTCGATCTCAATGGCCGTACGCTGGTGTTTGAACTGGAGTGGAATGCGCTTGCAGACCGCGTGGTTCCTCAGGCTCAGGAGATTTCTCGCTTCCCTGCAAACCGTCGCGATATCGCTGTCGTCGTCGCCGAAAATGTGCCCGCAGCAGATGTTTTGGGCGAATGTAAGAAAGTTGGCGTAAATCAGGTAGTTGGCGTAAACTTATTTGACGTGTACCGCGGTAAGGGTGTAGCGGAAGGGTATAAGAGCCTTGCCATTAGCCTGATCCTTCAGGATACCAGCCGTACACTCGAAGAAGAGGAGATTGCCGCTACCGTTGCCAGATGTGTAGAGGCATTAAAAGAGCGATTCCGGGCATCATTGAGGGATTGAACCTATGGCGCTTACAAAAGCTGAAATGTCAGAATATCTGTTTGATAAGCTAGGGCTTAGCAAGCGGGACGCAAAAGAGCTGGTAGAGCTGTTTTTCGAAGAGATCCGTCGTGCTCTGGAAAACGGCGAGCAGGTAAAACTCTCCGGCTTTGGCAACTTCGATTTGCGCGATAAAAATCAACGTCCGGGACGTAACCCGAAAACGGGCGAGGATATTCCCATTACAGCCCGGCGCGTGGTGACCTTCAGACCCGGCCAGAAGTTAAAAAAGCCGTGTCGAAAACGCTTCGCCCAAAGCTGAGTGATATGAACTAATTAAAAGGCCGCCATGCGGCCTTTTTTTCTTCTCAGCACGCCCTATCAACCTTAGAATCAGTCACCTGACTGACGGGTTTAACGGAAAACATGCTGGCATACGCTCATCACCAACAGCAACGCAACCGCCGCTGGCTGTGCGGATTATCGCTGCTTTTACTGCTCGCGCTCGTTTTCAGCCTTTGCGCGGGTGAACAATGGATAGCGCCCAACGCCCTGGTTCACCCCCAGAGGGCAACTCTTCGTCTGGCAAATTCGTCTGCCGCGTACATTGGCGGTACTGTTGGTCGGTGCGGCGCTGGCGCTCTCCGGCGCTGTTATGCAGGCATTATTTGAAAACCCGCTGGCTGAACCGGGTCTGCTGGGCGTCTCCAGCGGTGCCGGTGTTGGCCTGATTGCCGCCGTACTGCTCGGTGGCGGCATGCTGCCCACCCGGGCGTTGGGTGTCTGCGCTATCGCTGGCGCGCTTATCGTCACGCTTATCCTGCTGCGTTTTGCACGCAGACATCTTTCCACCAGTCGGTTGTTACTGGCCGGTGTCGCACTTGGCATTATTTGCACAGCATTAACTACCCGGGCGGTCTATTTTTCAACCTCGTTCGATTTACGCCAGTTAATGTACTGGATGATGGGCGGTTTTGGCGGCGTTGACTGGCAACAGAGCTGGCTGATGATTGCTCTGCTGCCCGTTATGGGGTGGATCTGTTTGCAGTCGGCACCGCTTAATGTGCTGGCGCTGGGTGACATATCGGCACGACAACTGGGGTTGCCATTATGGCTATGGCGCAACGTATTGGTGGTCGCCACGGGTTGGATGGTGGGCGTCAGCGTCGCACTTGCCGGGGCGATAGGTTTTATCGGCCCTCGGTGATCCCTCATATCTTACGGTTATGCGGTCTGACCGATCACCGGGTGCTGCTGCCCGCCTGCGCATTGACTGGCGCATCGGCGCTGCTCTTTGCCGATATTGTCGCCCGTCTCGCCTTAAGCGCCGCCGAGTTACCGATAGGCGTCGTAACCGCCACGCTGGGCGCACCAGTGTTTATCTGGCTATTATTAAAAGTTGGGCGTTAAGCCTGACAACCACAACATCAACAAAGGGTACGCTATGCAACAGGATATTCTGAATACTGAAGTCACGACCATTGATGGTGAACACACCACACTCGAAAGTTACCGCGGCAATGTGCTGCTGGTGGTGAACGTTGCCTCGAAATGTGGGCTGACGCCGCAGTATGAGCAACTGGAAAATATCCAGAAAACGTTGGGTGACGAGGGTTTCAGTGTGCTCGGCTTCCCTGTAACCAGTTCCTCGGCCGGAACCCCGGCTCCGAAGAAGAGATCAAAACGTTCTGCAGCACCACATATGGCGTGACGTTTCCGATGTTCAGCAAAATTGAGGTCAACGGTGAAGCGCGCCATCCACTTTACAAAAGTTGATTGCTGCAGCGCCTGTGGCTGTTGCGCCTGAAGGCAGTGGATTTTATGAGCGTATGGAAAGTAAAGGGCGCGCCGAAGGAGCTGACATTTTGTGGAACTTCGAAAAAATTCCTCATCGGTCGCGATGGTCAACTGATCCAACGTTTCTCGCCGGATATGACACCGGAAGACCCGGTCTTGCAGGCCGCCATTAAACACGCGCTGGCGAAATAATACCGATGCTGTTGCAACTGCAGGATGTGGGCGCTGCCGGGCGACTGGGGCCGATAACGGCAACCATTGGTCGCGGGGAGATCCTGCATCTGGTAGGGCCTAACGGTGCTGGAAAGAGCACCTTATTGACCCGTCTTGCGGGATTGTCTGGTGGACAGGGGCGCGTGCTGTTCGATGGACAGCCGCTGGAACGCTGGCCTGCGACGCAGCTGGCGCGCCATCGCGCTTATCTTGCCCAGCAGCAAACGCCACCTTTCGCCATGCCTGTCTGGCATTACCTGTCGTTGCATCAGCCCGCTGGCGCAAAGCGCCATATTGCTGGAGATTGCCGGGAAACTGGGGCTGAGCGACAAACTGGAACGTGCGGTGAATCAGCTTTCCGGCGGAGAATGGCAACGCGTGCGCCTTGCCGCCGTGATATTGCAAATCCACCCGGGCGGTAATCCGTCCGGGCAGCTTCTGTTGCTGGATGAGCCGATGAGTGGCCTCGACATTGCACAACAAGCCGCGCTGGATAAACTGCTCTGCGGACTGGTGGCGGCAGGCATTACGCTGGTGATGAGTAGTCATGACCTTAACCACATTACGGCATACCCATCAGGCATGGTTGTTGAACGGCGGTAAGTTGATCGCCAGCGGTGCAGGGCAGGATGTATTAGTGCCATCAATGCTTGTACGGCGTGCCCTTCCGACGGCTGGAAATCGAAGGCCATTCGATGCTGATCCCCCGTGACGTGACGAAAACGTGACTTGCCACATTGGACTCCCACGGTAGATTATTCCGAGAAAAAGAAAGAATGAGGCTTGATCCAGAATGCGTATCTGGTTTCTGTCGCAGCGCTATTCCTTGCAGGATGTAGTTCGCATCGCGCACCGCCACCTAACCCGAGATTGTCCGATTCGATTACCGTTATTGCTAATCTGAATGATCAGCTTAGCGAATGGAACGGTACGCCGTATCGCTATGGTGGAACCAGTCGTTCGGGTATTGACTGCTCTGGCTTCGTGATGATGACATTCCGCGATAAGTTCGCCCTCCAGCTCCCGCGAGAAACGCGTCAGCAGGCGGAAATTGGCACCGGGATCGATAAAGACGATTTGCTGCCCGGTGACTCGGTGTTCTTTAAAACCGGTTCCGGCGAAAATGGGCTGCATGTTGGCATTTATGATACCGACCACGCGTTTATTCATGCATCGACCAGTCGGGGAGTGATGCGTTCCTCTCTTGATAATGTTTACTGGCGGAAGAATTTCTGGCAGGCGCGGCGGATTTGAGTCATCGCTCGCTCGTTTTGTGCCGGAGTAAAGAGAGAGGGTGCGTGAGCAATCTGAGCAATCGCTTCTCTTTTGTTTTTGAACATTCGCGTTTATTAAACCGGGGATGTTTCCCGCTAATTAATATTTATAATATTAATTAATTTTGTCGTACACTGGGCTCTGGAAACGCGGGTTATTAGTTTTTAACCTGCTAAAAGTTAATAAGGATTAAGGAGAATCTGAATATTAAATGGAAAAAAATGAAGTTAATCTCATTAAAATCAACAAATTTGAATTATGTTTACCTTTAAGAATGCCGGACATCACCCTTAATGCGGGACTGGCACAATGATTGTATCGCTGGATGACACATATCGCTCCGAGCTTTTATTACTGCCTGCGAAAAATGGTAACGGAATGCTTCCAGGGGCTGGAAGTTATTGTTAACTTTGTGGGGAGCGACAGTACTGTCCGCGCCCCTACAGAGCTGGTCCTGCCACGCCTGACGGCAGACGAAACGCTGGCGCTGTTCGCCGAGCAACTGGCGTTGCTTGAAGCCTGCCAACTCTTTTTATACAACATCAGTTAATTGCACCGGATAAATATTTCCCCGCTTATTGTTGATGCCCTACTGACGGATGAACAACTTGTTGCTGCCTGCGTGGATAAATTCCCTTTCCGGAATTTACCATCAATGAGAACTATCCCGGTCTGAATATGGGCAAAGAAAATCAGATATTGTCTCTATTGGCGAAACGATATCCGTTAGTGTTGGCAAATTTTGGTTCTGGCGCTGCGTCGACCAAAGCCATTTTCGATGGCCTGTTTAAAGGTGTGGCGTTAGATAAAAACTTCGTTCATCAACGATTATCTTCCCGTTCATTTGAGCCATTTATGCGGGCGATCATTTCGCAAATTGAACCTTACTGTCATTCGATTATGATTACCGGTATTGATAATGAGTTTGCGTTAAAAAGGCCATTCCCTTCCAGTTTAGCGCCATGCAAGGCGCATTGTGGCCAGCGGTGACCGTATCGATGATCACTTCGCTGGTACATCCATAGCCCTGCTTTTCTCCCGTGTTTAATCGTCGCTGAAGGCACTACACTAAAAGCAGGAGGAACCATGACCCTGTCTTTTTACTACCCGCTGGCGCGACGAGTTGCCAGAATTTTATAGCGCGCTGTCACCGACGCCGCTTGATAATACGCGGTTGATCTGGCGCAACGCACCGCTGGCGCACGAGCTGGGCGTACCGGATGCGCTTTTCCATCCTGTTTCCGGGGTGGGCGTCTGGGGCGGCGAAACGCTGCTACCGGGCATGTCGCCACTGGCACAAGTCTATAGCGGACATCAATTCGGTGTCTGGGCCGGGCAACTGGGCGACGGGCGCGGCATCCTGCTTGGAGAGCAGCAACTGCAGGATGGCAGCACCCGCGACTGGCATTTGAAAGGGGCAGGCCTGACACCCTATTCACGCATGGGCGACGGCCGTGCGGTATTGCGTTCGACAATCCGTGAGAGCACGGCATCGGAGGCGATGCATTACCTCGGCATTCCTACTACACGCGCGCTCAGTATCGTGACCAGCGAGACAGCGGTGATGCGTGAGCGACGGGAATCGGGCGCGATGCTGATGCGCATTGCCGAAAGTCACGTGCGTTTTGGCCATTTTGAACACTTCTACTATCGCCGTGAGCCGCAAAAGTGCAGCAACTGGCGAATTTCGTGATCCGCCATCACTGGCCAGCGTTACAAGATGAAGGTGATAAATATGTTGCCTCGGTTCCGTGACGTCGTGCGGCGTACGGCGACGCTGATTGCCCGCTGGCAAGCGGTGGGTTTTGCCCATGGTGTGATGAATACGGATAACATGTCGATCCTCGGACTGACGATTGACTATGGCCCGTTTGGCTTCACCGGATGATTACCAACCGGGCTTCATCTGCAATCACTCGGACTATCAGGGGCGTTACAGTTTCGATAATCAGCCGGCCGTTGCGTTGTGGAATCTCCAGCGTCTGGCGCAGTCGCTGTCGCCGTTTATTGCTGTCGAAGCACTGGAATACAGCGCTGGATGAGTATCAGCATGCACTGCTGACGGAGTATGGCGTGTTAATGCGCCGCAAGTTGGGGTTCGTGAGTCAGCAACAAGGCGATAACCTGTTGCTGGATGGGCTGTTCTCATTAATGGCGCGGGAAGGGAGTGATTATACCCGTACATTCCGCATGCTGAGCCTGACGGAACAGCACAGCGCCAGTTCGCCACTGCGTGATGAGTTTATCGATCGCGCAGCGTTTGATCGCTGGTTCACGGATTACCGTGCGCGTCTCCGGGGGCGGAAAACATTGATGATGCACAGCGGCAACAACTGATGAAAAGCGCCAATCCGGCAATGGTTTTGCGAAACTGGCTGGCACAACGCGCCATAGAAGCCGCAGAGCAGGGCAATACTGCAGAGCTGGAACAATTGCATGAAGCGCTACGCCAGCCCTTTATCGATCGCCACGATGAGTATGTCAATCGCCCACCGGACTGGGGTAAACGGCTGGAAGTGAGTTGCTCAAGCTAACGGTCTGTTATTTGGTGAGGATGAGTTTTCCTGCGTGGGTCTGGCGTAGCAAATAGTGCTGACCTTTGTGCTCAATAACAACACGCCCTTCGTCGCCCAGCAGCTCCTGACTGCAGATGCGGCGATCGGTCGGAATGATGTGGGTGGCGTTTTCCGGGGGGGTGACCGGGGGGATCGTCGTGCTATCCATATGCGACATCTCAGCTCAAAGCAATATTTGTATTAACAATGAGAATCATTATCAATATTCTGGCGCGCGAGGCAAGGGCCGCTTCACTGCTTTGCCGGAGATCCCCCCGGAAAACGTAGGGGAAAATGGGGGATTCCCGCCGCGAACGGCGGGAGAGGCTCAAAAACGTGTCGCCACCGCGTCAGCCAGCCCCCGGCGAGCAGGCGTTCACTGTCTTCCCAATTCAGGCAAGGATCGGTAATGGATTGCCCATACACCAGCGGTTGACCACTCCACGATTTTTTGTGTCCCTTCTTGCAGGAAACTTTCCGCCATCACGCCTGCAATCGCCGTTGAGCCGTTACGGATCTGCGTGCAAATATCGTCGCAGACATCCAGCTGGCGGCGATGCTGTTTCTGGCAGTTGCCATGACTGAAGTCCACCACCAGATGTTCCGGCAGATCAAATTCGCGCAACGTATTGCAAGCATTCGCAATGTCTTCGGCATGGTAGTTGGGGTTTTTCCCCCCGCGCATAATGATATGGCCGTACGGATTACCACTGGTCTGGTAGATGGTCATCTGCCCGGTTTTATCCGGCGAGAGGAACATATATGGCTGGCGCGCGAAGCACGAATGGCATCCACCGCAATACGGGTATTGCCATCGGTGCCATTTTGAAGCCTACCGGGCAAGAGAGCGCGGAGGCCATTTCCCGGTGGATCTGGCTTTCCGTGGTCCGTGCGCCAATGGCTCCCCAACTGATCAGGTCAGCGATAAACTGACCTGTCACCATATCGAGGAACTCTGTCGCCGTAGGGACGCCAAGCTCATTCACCTGCAACAGTAATTTGCGCGCCAGTTCGATACCGTGATTGACCCGATAGCTGCCGTTAAGATCCGGATCGGAAATCAGCCCTTTCCAGCCCACAACGGTGCGGGGTTTTTCAAAATAGGTGCGCATCACGATTTCCAGATGCGCATGGTGTTTTTCCCGCAATGCTTGAAGGCGGCGGGCGTAATCCATTGCTGCGTCAAGGTCGTGGATGGAGCAGGGGCCAATAATGACCAACAGGCGGCGATCTTCGCCATTGAGGATTTTCTCGATCCGGCGGCGGGAATCAGTTACGTGCTCCGCGACCTCTGCGCCGACAGGGTACAATTGCGCCAGTTCAGATGGCGTCACCAGCCTGTCGATGCGCGCAGTGCGAAGTTCATCGGTTTTGTTCAAAGGTGTGCTTCATGGGCAGAAATGCCGGAAGTAATGCGCATCACCTTAAACCAATCCCGGCTTATTACAAGCCTGACTGTGATGCGCATCACATGATTGCCGCATATGATAGCGCACATTGAACCCATGTACTAGCCTGTTAGTACATGCGGCGATTCAGCCCCATAATGTCAAGCATTTTGGTGGCGATCTCTTCCACCGAGTAATTGGTACTGTTGGAGGACAAGGAATATTGTTCTTGCGGTAAAGCGCTTCCACTTCCTGCACTTCCATCCGACACTGGCGCAATGACGCGTAGCGGCGCTGTTCTCTCTGCGTTCTTCACGAATCGCGGCCAGACGCTCCGGATTAATGGTCAGACCAAATAATTTGTGTTGCAATGGCTTCCAGTGCGGCGGGGAGAATGAGGTTATCCATATCGTCGGCAATAAAGGATAATTTGCTGCGCGAATACCGGAATTGCATTGCCAGATAGAGGCTGGTTGGTGTTTTACCGCAACGGGAAACACCCAGTAAAATCACCTGCGCCTGATCGAGATTACGCAGTGAAATACCATCATCGTGAGCGAGAGTGTAATCAATCGCTGCAATTCGGGCGTCATATTTAGTTAAATTACCTCGGATTAAGCCCATGCGTACGATGCGCAATCGGTGTGGGATCGAGTTTTAATTCCTGCTGCAATGGGGCAACCAGTGCCTGCACGATGTCCTGACAAAATCCTTCGCTTTGCAAAATAATAGAGCGAATTTCCGGAATCACGATGGAATAGAACACCAGCGGGCGGTTGCCGGTCTGTTGATAGATAGCATCTATTTGTTCCTTGACGGCTCTGGCGCGGCTTTCGTTTTCCACGAACGGCAGCGTTATGCTGCTGACGGCAACAGGGAACTGTGACATGACCGCATGGCCTAATACTTCGGCGGTGATAGCGGTTCCATCAGAAATATAAAACACGTGGCGATCTACAGAACTGTCCATTTAATCCATCCTGAATATCATGCGTAATTCTCTGAAAGCATAAATTAAAACATCGATATTGCGTATCTCCTTTTTCTCATTTTAAAAAAATGAAATGGTGTTTTTGTTTTTAATGAAAAGTACGGTTCAATTTTTTTATTGTTACATGAAAAATAAGGTTTTACTTAAGAATGGCTATTACAGAGGGTGGCAGATTGATGGGAATCTGTCCGAAAAACCAGAAATCGTAATTGCTTACACGATTCACCGTTTTTTCCAACGGAATTAATTATGCCGGGGATTAATGGGTAGTCTGGTGTTTTACCCATTCATATATCACAAAAGGATTGTTTCGATGTCCAACAATGACTCGTCTCCGCTGGTGCTTTTGGTATGACCAACTCGGCATGAATGATGTAGACAGAGTTGGAGGCAAAAATGCCTCCCTTGGTGAGATGATTACTAATCTGTCCGGTGTCGGCGTATCCGTACCGAACGGTTTTGCAACCACCGCCGATGCGTTTAATCAGTTCCTTGAGCAAAGCGGACTGGAATCAACGTATTTATGAACTGCTGGATAAAACGGACATCGATGATGTTTCCGAACTGGCAAAAGCCGGCACGCAGATCCGCCAGTGGGTGGTCGACACACCGTTCACGCCAGCGCTGGAAAAGGCCGTTCATGATGCTTACGCAACATTGTCGGAAGATGATGCGCAAGCGTCCTTCGCAGTCCGTTCATCGGCTACTGCGGAAGATATGCCGGATGCCTCCTTCGCCGGGCAGCAGGAAACTTTCCTCAATGTGCAAGGCTATGACGCGGTGCTGGTGGCGATTAAGCATGTGTTCGCTTCCTTGTTTAACGACCGCGCCATCTCCTACCGTGTGCATCAGGGCTATGATCACCGCGGTGTGGCGCTGTCTGCTGGCGTCCAGCGGATGGTGCGTTCTGACATCGGCTCATCCGGCGTTATGTTCTCCATTGATACCGAATCCGGCTTCGACCCGGTGGTGTTTATCACTTCCGCATGGGGGCTGGGTGAGATGGTGGTGCAGGGTGCGGTTAACCCCGATGAATTCTACGTGCACAAACCAACGCTGGCGGCCAATCGTCCGGCGATTGTCCGCCGCACCATGGGTTCGAAAAAAATCCGCATGATCTATGCGCCGACGCAGGAACATGGCAAGCAGGTGCAAATCGAAGATGTGCCGCAGGCCGATCGCGACCGTTTCTCACTCTCCGACGAGGAAGTGCAGGCGCTGGCGAAACAGGCGGTGCAAATCGAGAAACACTATGGCCGTCCAATGGATATTGAATGGGCAAAAGATGGTCATACCGGCAAACTGTTTATTGTGCAGGCGCGCCCCTGAAACGGTGCGTTCGCGCGGTCAGGTGATGGAACGATATACCCTGCATGCACAGGGAAAAATCGTTTCTGAAGGCCGTGCTATCGGGCATCGCATTGGCGCAGGCACGGTAAAAGTGATCCGAGGACATTAGCGAAATGAACCTGATCCAACCGGGCGACGTGCTGGTCACGGACATGACCGACCCGGATTGGGAACCGATCATGAAAAAGCGGCGGCGATTGTCACCAACCGCGGCGGCCGTACCATGCCGCGATCATCGCCCGTGAGCTGGGGATCCCGGCGGTAGTGGGTTGCGGCGACGCAACCGAGCGCATCAAGACCGGTGAGAAAGTGACGGTCTCCTGCGCCGAAGGGGATACCGGTTACGTGTATGCCGATCTGCTGGATTTCAGCGTGAAAAGCTCCAGTGTGGACACCATGCCGGACCTGCCGCTGAAGATCGATGAACGTCGGCAACCCGGATCGCGCCTTTGATTTTGCCTGCCTGCCAAATGAAGGCGTTGGCGCGTCTGGAATTTATCATCAACCGTATGATTGGCGTGCACCCGCGCGCTGCTGGAGTTTGATGACCCGGAGCCGAAGCTGCAAAGCGAAATCCGCGAGGATGATGAAAGGGTTCGATTCGCCGGTTGAGTTCTACGTCGGTCGCCTGACGGAAGGGATTTCCACGCTGGGCGCGGCTTTCTGGCCAAAACGCGTGATTGTGCGTTTGTCCGATTTTAAATCGAATGAATACGCAAACCTTGTCGGCGGCGAACGCTACGAACCGGAAGAAGAGAACCCGATGCTTGGCTTCCGTGGGGCGGGTCGTTATGTTGCCGACAGCTTCCGTGACTGTTTCGCGCTTGAGTGTGAAGCGGTGAAACGCGTGCGTAACGATATGGGGCTGACCAACGTTGAAATCATGATCCCGTTCGTGCGTACCGTTGAACAAGCGAAAGCCGTTGTGGACGAGTTGGCGCGTCAGGGGCTAAAACGCGGTGAGAACGGACTCAAAATCATTATGATGTGAGATCCCGTCGAATGCGTTGCTGGCGGAGCAGTTCCTCGAGTATTTCGATGGCTACTCGATTGGTTCCAACGACATGACGCAGCTGACGCTTGGCCTCGATCGTGATTCCGGCGTGGTGTCGGCACTGTTTGATGAGCGCAATGACGCGGTGAAAGCGCTGCTTTCAATGGCCATTCGCGCGGCGAAAACAGGGCAAATATGTGGGTATCTGCGGCCGGGGGCCGTCCGACCATGAAGATTTTGCCGCATGGTTGATGGATGAAGGCATTGACAGCCTTTCCCTGAACCCGGATACCGTCGTTCAGACCGGGTTGAGTCTTGCTGAGCTGAAAAATAACGGCTAAATGAAAATCCCCGACATAACGTCGGGGTTTATTAGTTATTTATTAAATGGTTACGGCATCATGGGGGAGCTAATGGGGTGCCGGACTATGAATAAATGTGAATTAACAGTCTTAAATAATACGAAAGCCGGGCTTAGCCCGGCTTTGTTACTAACTGTTCATCTGTCTAAAAGCTCGGTTCCTGCCGCCCTTTGTTTCTCAATGTAATCGGCGAGATCCTGAATATGAATCATCACGGGAGCCTTCTGGCTTTCTCCAGCCCGGAATGTTGGGATTGGCAATTGCCCGGGGGCAGCTTTTTTTATCGGCGGTAGCCTGCTTCATGCCAAAGTATTTTTTCGCATACATCGGCAAGAGGATCGATGCTGTTTCATATTCAGCCATGAGTAAAAACATAGTATTCATATTCACCTCACACTAAAAACAGGCCACAGCGTTCTTCTGTGACTTCAGGGTTTGCCAATGAGTCATAGTCTTTGTATCTGATTTTCATACTTCTTCCCGATTTGTTTTCCAAATCCCGGTTAATCAGAGAGCGCAGGCGGCGTCTGCCGTTCAGCGCTGTCGCAACATAGCTGGATGGTCGATTTACCACCTCGACGGTCACCTTCACGCCCTCAACGAGAACTGTGTAAGTTGTCGTTTTATCGTGTCGGCCATACTCGCCAAATTTTTCAACGTGTGAAGCCAGTGCCGCGTCGCATGCGGGCCAGCGGCGATGTCTTGCTGCTGCGGTTAATCAGTCTCATGCGCGCGCTCCGGGTCGAATTTGTCCCAGCAGTTAACTTCAATGTTTCGCTGCAAGCGGCGCGCTAACGTCTTCTATGCTGCGCCCGGTGAGTTCTGCAACCTTCCGGTTATTGTGCTTCGCCAGATGCGCAGTGGCGAAGAAATTTCTGAGCCGAAAAAAACAACTTCGAAACTGGGCGGTAAGCCGTTGACGCAGGCGCAACAGCTCGCAAAAATCCGCGAAATTCAGGCTAAGCACGGTTTTAAGGGGAGGGCGTAACGATGCCAAGACCGAAGTACCACCGAGAAATACATTCGCGAGGCCGTTTGCAAAGGAGAACTCATACATCATAGGCCTTACGAATGAGGAGGCGTTATTGCGAGATGAATATTATTTTCATCTCAAAACAGCAAGCATATAATCCTCTAGGTATATGTGAGGGGGGGTTATATGCGAAAAATAAAAGAACTATTCCATGGTTCCCAGACAAAAATTTGAAAATTTCGATACCCGATTTAAAGGTACTGGTGAGGCTGGTGATATCGCTGCCTGCTGGTTCACTGATAATTTTGCTGGTGCGAGAAATCACGCTTTACAAAAATAGGAATGATACCCCCCCTCTTGTGTATAGATGTGAACTATCCCCACAGGCATTGCTTGCAGATTACAGTGTTCCTTTAAGTGAACAGCCTCGTATAGCTGAATTGCTTAGTTTAAATTTTCCTGTAGCTGTTAGTTCAACCTTAGAGAGTGGTCGGGATTGGCATGCGTTAAGATATCCTTTTACGTTAAGCCGAAGTCGGGTAAGAGTTTCTTTTATGGTTATAAGTGTCTGGATAGGAATAAGATAATTGAGATGTATAAAGCTTGCGGTATCCATGGTGTTTATGACTGGGAAGGTATTTTTACGGACGGTTATCTTCGGGGTACAACCACTATCATGTTTGATTTTTCCGAATTGATAATCACAGATGTAATAGAAGTTTAGCTTAACTTTTTTCTTAGTTAAGGACTTCTTTAAGATGCAGTTGTTGTTCGCTGAAGGGGGGCGGTAAATTTGCTGGTTATGTGCATTGGGCAAGATAAAGAAGTTTAATCCATCACACATTAAAGCTATTATACTTCTCTAGCATTTTTTGATGAAATTGAATCAAGTGTTGATTTAGTGTTTATTATCATTAATTGGAGGTAAACATGAAGTTTAGCCGCATAGAGCAGATGCCTAAAAAAGATCCCCAGAAGGAGTTGTCAGGGATGGTTAGAATAAATCATAAGTTAGGCTTTTTCTTAGATGTAAATAAAATAGTACCAATTGCCAATATGGATGATGAATCATCTGCGGTTATTAAGTTAAATCTAATTCTAGAGAACTTAATTACAGTGGTTATTGATTTACTTCGCCCTGAAAATACTGAACGCTACGTTAAAGTGAAGCGATCTTTCTCCGCTAACATTGAGACTGCTGTGGCTTTAGGTATGCCGGTAAGCATAGCCGATTGTATAGTAAGTATGAATAAAATCCGGAACAAATACGCCCATGATCTTGATTTTGTAGTCACGGATGTGATGATAAATGAAGTCACAGATGGAATCAAAAAGTTAAAATTGAAGAGATAAATCATGGTGGGTTCTTAAATCCGGAACGCGTACAACCCATGATAAATGATGGTATCGATTCTGTAAGGTTAATGCTGAACTACCAGCTGGTCTTGAGTTAAATAGAATTAAAATATGTAAATTAACAACAGCCACTTTCTGTTGTACGACGCTGGGTGCGTTCTGGTTGATTAATGAGCTTCATAAGAGAGAAATTTTGGATACCGATCATAATATAGAAATGCCCTAGTCGAATTGATTTTCCAGCAATCGCTGTTCATAATTCCAGTTGTCAGCTTTAACAACTGACAACCTTATGCGCCAGATGGGGACATTATGGCGCAGTTACAACTAATCAAGTATTCATCAGGAATGCTGATCCCGACGTGATGCTTTGTACTGACGTCTGACTGGTGCGCAATCCGGCATTCACCGCAGTTTCTTATCCTAACATTTTGATTTAAATACTGGTAGCCAGCCGGTGAAGACTGATACGCCAAGGATTCCCCCGAGTGGTACATCATCAGCCGGTACTACACCGGCACGAAGTATGCGAAGGATAAACAAGCGGCCCCTGAGGCAATGCCGTACTGCCTCTGTTCTCCGAGGTGCTGGTGAGGGCTAATTTGCCGTAGCTGTGTTCAGCCAAAGAGACCGCAGCCTGATATAATCCCCTCCAGAATGGAGGGATATGAATATTAGGATAATGCTTTTATTGCTGCGCTTTTTCCGCTGTCAGTGTTTGCTGATAAAGGTGATTTCACTTTTAATGTCGGTGATAGTGTGACGGACTTACCGTCTTCATGCATAAAGTCAGTTGGTTACACTGAAAAAACGAGATAGATTCAGAGGAAGTGAACGTGGATCTCACAACCGAGTGTGGTCACCTGCTTTCTCAGGTAACGCGCCAGAATATCGGTAAAATTGCCCATTTTTCATACAGGGGGCAATTTAATGTCATCTGCAACTATCATTTCCGTATTGGGAAGCAATTTCAGGATTTCATCAAAAGAAAGTTCGAGAGTAGTGCTTATGCAGATGCTTAATGACTATGGTACCGCGAATGACTGACTGGAATTTAGCAGCCAAACCGCAGGAAGAGGTGGATAAAGCCAACGTCGACTGGCTGCACGCAATAAGAAATAACCCCTGAGTTACCCCGAGGGGTTATCGTTACGCAGACCTGATTTTTTCAGCCAGCATGGCAAGCACTATTTGCTGAAAAGAGAAAATATTTTCAGTCCCTTGCGTTTGATTTATCGAAAATACCTGTTCATAATTCCAGTTGTCAGCCTGAGCAACTGACAACCTTATGCGCCAGATGGGGACATTATGGCGCAGCTACAACTTATCAATCATTCAGGAATCCTGATCCCGGCAACGCCAGAGACC
Organism: Enterobacter sp. EA-1; assembly: GCA_002886105.1. Taxonomy (GTDB): domain Bacteria; phylum Pseudomonadota; class Gammaproteobacteria; order Enterobacterales; family Enterobacteriaceae. The sequence goes on along the minus strand of CP025776.1, from coordinate 2,951,712 downwards.
AGCTATTTTCTGCATTCAAAATGTAAGCTCGGTGTGGTGCTGTCAGCCGACATCAAGCTGGTACGCAATCCGACTTTTCACCGCAAATTCTTCGCACTTCTAAACCCCGGATTCGAATACTGGGAACCCACTGGTGGCACTATCTCGTCGAATGAACGCCGACTGGTTACCGGGTATGCGAAATTCCTCGCTTCCTATGGTGGGCAATGAAGCCGCGTTGATGGATGCTGCCGAACAGTATCTGTCGCAGGTCGCAAATCGCCGCGTTACAAACGGTATCAGCCTTTGCAAATCCTTCGATGCGTACCGCGCGTGGGTGACAGTAGAAGCAGGGCATTATGACGCCATCGAGCTGCCAGACGGAACTCTCCGCAAACATCCCTCAGTATCGCCTTTGGCAACATGAACGAAACCGAATTCCAGCAGCTCTACAAGGCCGCGTTGGATTCTGTCGCGTGCATTTGCCACGCAGCAAGATGCGGAAAACGCAGCATCACAATTGATGAGCTTCGCGCGATGATGGCGACCAGAAAGAGTTGGTTCCAGCATACCGAATGCACGACCGCAGAGGCCGACGAATTGATGGCTCGATAGCCGCGGACAAACATCAGCGTAATGGGCTGGTACAGCCGCATCATCAACTGGCTGTTACGTACCATTCGCTGAATCACAAATATGGTGAACTGCTGGAAGAATACAAATCGCACCGCGGCGGTTCCATATACGGATGTATGGACTTACAAACCTGTGCAGTGCTACCTGTAAACACCCATGCGAAAGCCTGCTGACATGTTGATGGATATTATCAACGCCAGCAGCAAACCCGGTGATCTCATCGCTGATTTCTCCATGGGTTCAGGTTCCATGCTTAAAGAAGCGGTGAAACTTGGCCGTCGCGCGATCGGCGTTGAACTTGAAACAGACCGCCTCAATCAAACTGTTGCTGAAGTGTCAGAACTGTTGTTTACAGAAGGAAAAGAACATAACGGCTTGTTTAATCGGATATTACATTTTGTTCTGCCCCGGGCAGCTTTTTTTATTCCCACAATATGAGATGATCCGCAGCAGCAGTCATGACCGATCGGTGATAGCCCGACCGGTGCATACAGTAAGCTTTATGTGCTTAAGCTATAGCTGCTCTGTCTTGGTTAAAGATCTTGCTGCAATGGGGACACATGAGTGCTGAGCCTTTCTGGACTCGGGTGAAGCTGTGTTCTGACTGCTTAGAGCAGTGAGGGCAGGTGCATTTGATAAGATAGTTGCGATTGTTTTTGAGTCTTTGCGTTGTGGCATAGAGTATTTCCTGATGAATGGGCTGCAACCATACACCATACCTATGCATATAGCCCGTAATCCTTTTTTCGCAGGCCACCTTAACCGGGTGGCCTTTTTCATTTCTGGCCTCGGAATTCACTCTCCACTGACACTTTCCATAAGCGCCCGAAGGCCAGCCCCTTTCACGCACACAGCCTCCGCAAATAGCGAGGCGAGAGCATGTATCGAATGGACAAACTAACAACCGGTGTGAGCTACGGCTTTGCTGGAGCAAATGGGGGATTCTGGGTGCTCCAGTTACTCGATAAAGTATCGCCCTCACAATGGGCTGCTATAGGCGTTCTTGCGTGGTCTACTGACATATCTGACCAATCTGTATTTCAAAATCAAAGAGGATCGGCGTAAAGCCGCCAGTGATGAGCAAAGTAAAAATTGCTGGTGGTGCTGTCTGCTCGGTGACTGCGATCATCGCAATAATTCTGAGCAATAGGCAGGTGCGTACTAACGAGCGCGGACTGGAGTTAATCTGCAATGCCGAATCCTGCCGTCGAGATCCGTACGTCTGTCCCTCGGGTGTTCTGACTGATGGTATAGCAACACCCATGGGGTGAAAGCCGGTACGCGCAAAACTGATGCGCAGATCGCCGCCGACTGGGAAAAGAACATCCTGCAGGCTGAGAAGTGCGTTAACACCTACGCTGCCGGTTCTCGTCTCCAGTGACAACACATTTTCCGCTGTCACGTCGCTGATTTTTAACGTCGGCCGCGGCGCCATGCAGAAATCAACGCTGTTCTGGATGCTAAGACAGGGCAAGGAGGCAGATGCTTGCCAGCAGTTCCCCGATGGGTGTATGCCGATGGCGTAAAACTGCTGGGGCTGGTTGCCCGCTGCAGTAAAGAAAAAGCGCTCTACCGGACGGTGTGATGAGCCGAGTTGCTGCAATTGCTGGTGGCGTGATTCTTCTGCTTATCGTTTCGCTGGCCTCGGGCTGTTAACCATTACCGCGACAATACTATTGCCTACAAAGGCCAGCGAGACAAAGCGACCAGTGCACTGACGCTGGCGAACGACACAATCATTGACATGCAGACCCGCAAACGTGATGTTGCTGCGTTAGACTCGAAATACACGAAGGAATTAGCCGATGCACAAGCTGAAAATGATGCTCTGCAGCGCAAGATTGATAATGGTAACGGCAAATGTCCAGTGTCAGCTTCAACTGAAACCGCCAGCACCTCCAGCGTGGGCCATGATGCCACCGTCGAACTCTCTGATGTTGCTGGACGAAACGTTCTCGGTATCAGGTCCGGCATTATCAACGACCAAACAGCCCTGATAATGCTGCAGGAATACATCAAAACACAGTGTCTTAGGTGAAGACTTAAGAGCTATAAAGTTTCTTTCAAATAGGAAAGCGAGGTTATAATCAGCCACATAATTAAATGATTTTCGGGATGGCTTCGGAATGTCGCAATATGTCAATGATTACAAAAATGCTTTTAATTCAAAGAGTATAATTGGAGTCAGGAAATGGATTTTTTTCACTTTCAAGAGTACCGTGCTGTTGCTGGTCTTAATATTGCTATTTAGCCTCTGGTTCAATATTGGGTTATTATGTATTCACCATTGGCGGACTATATGACAGTTCCTGGGGGATAGAGCAGTCCAACATATATGGCATGATTTTTATGCTTGCAGCCAGTTTCGGACCAAGCGGACTTTATCTTGTCCGAATTATCATGCGTTCTAGATAAGGTATTATAGCAGGCATTCACTGAGTGCCTGCGATAATGGCAAAACACTCACTTACTGACGCTGCCAAACGGGATTGTTGGCGTCGTAGAGAGCGAATCGAAAGCATCACCAGACAGTCAAATGGCAGCGTATGTACGTGAACAGTGTTTAAATCGATAATGTTCAATTCTTTCATTACTTCATCGGCTGACATTTCCTTAACGACCATTGCAATGGAAGCAGCCATGTCTTCGAGAGTATTCGCTTTAAGTATAAATTCAGATGATTGAGCCCAATAGAACCCATTGTTGAACCACAGGCCTATATCTACAGCATGTGGCATTCCTTCCTTGTGCAACTGAAAAATAGCCATGAGTACCTCAGTGTAAGAGCAAGGCAAGCCAGCGAGCATTATATGGCAGCATGAGCGTGGCCACTACGGTTAGTGGCATGCATTACAGAAGCTCTTCACTGAGGGTCTTCCATAGTGATTTATGCACCTTAAGCTACAATCAATTTGCTGAGAACTACTGGAGACAGTCTCATGAGTGAAAGCAAGCTGGTATGTATAGATAGCGAGGCAATCTTATCATTATTGATGAATATGAATATGAAATAGTTGTGGCACTCCAGCGCATTAAAACGCCTGCTCATATTGTCCACGAGTTGTGGATATTAACCAGTAAGAACAATTACAAGAGCGAAGCTCTGCTTCGAGCCATAGAGATTATGTCCGATAAAATCGGATATGACGCAGCCGGTGGTGACTTTGTGGAAAACGGATAAGCAAAATCGTCATTTCGAAACCGCCTCCGGGCGGTTTTTATTACCATCAATATGTGCCATAACAGTGGGCATTCACTGAGTGCCTGTGGTAGTGCTTTATTGGGATAAATCTTAGGCGTAATCTGCAATCTCCATTTAAAAAAAAGGAGGTTATATGCTTGAAGGTTATTTTGATGGTACCGCTACAACCGAAGAAGAAGGCCATTCGAAACGACAAAGACTGCTCGCTGTCCAGGGCTGCACTCGAAATTGCAAAGCTTCTGTGTCCGCGGCCACAGCAGTCAGCGGAGCGAAGTCTGGTTACGATTTAGATCATGCAACAAAAAAATTGAAGCATTGGCCGATGCAATACAGGCAGCACTCAAAAATAACTGAACCTAAGCCGCTTGCATCCGCTGGTGGCTTTTGTTGTCATCACAATGAGCAGCCTCATCGTAATGGCGTAAGAAAGGTAAACGAATATGGCAAAACCGGACTGGGGAGCACTGCAACACCAGTTCCTCGCCGACCATGCCAAAACGGAATATCACCGAAAGAGTGGTGTGACGCGCAGGGACTGAATTACGTATCAGCTCGTCGCTACATCAAAAGCCCGCTGCGCAAAGCGGTGCAAAAATTCCAGTTCCCCAAATTGAAAATCAAATTGATTCAAATTGCCCCGCCACCTGAAAACACCGCCGATGGATGGATTTTAAACCCTGATAAATACGGGCTTAACGCGGTTCGTTAGCGAGTATCTCATCGATATGAGCCGCGTACTGCGAGGATGTGATGGCGGCCACGCCGGTGTTTAGTGGCTGGTCATTAAATGGCTCGGGGATTACCTTGAGGTGGGAAATAGCCTCTCGGACGTGACCCGTGCCGCAACGGCACGGCAAAATATCGGGGGTGAGTTACACCATATCGATCGATGCTGCACCCCGCTGACGCGAGCGGATATGCCGCCGGCCATATCTGGGTACCAGTTGAGGTGAGCTGGATTCATGCCTATTTCCCGCAAAACTGCAGGGGGGCATTTCGCCCCTGTTACCGACTTGAATATTAATGAGGGTGGCGAGTTTAAATCCGTGGTTGCAGCCCGGGTGAACGACGGGGATGTTTAAGAAAGTATTCCCTGATATTGCTTATGCGGATCCGACAGCTGATTATGACATCGCTGGTGCTACCATTCCGACGCTGACTCTTTCACGAACCTCAGAAAGCGCAGCGCAGAACGACTGGAAAATAAACAGGCTGTTTATTCCCTGAAAGAAAGCCTCACTTCCGATAATACGGATGTGAACTGGGCGAGTCTGGATATCGTCACCATCGATACGCAGGACGAATTGCCGTATAGCGTCTGGACTACGGGCAGCGTTGATGAGATGTGGAATAAGGCTGAGTTTAAAATGGTGTTTTGACAAACACCCGCATGAATGGGGTGACCGCTGCGGTTAACCCGTCCAATCACTGCCCGCCGCCGCGTGACTGGATAAACCAGTTATCATCCGGTAGCGGCGGCATGATATACATCAAATACGGGTGGTATGACTATTCAGCCTTTTACGGCAGGCAGATCGGCATCCGTTGGCGCTGGCACAGCCAGCAGAACGGGAAGTATTACGAGTATATTTTCACGAACGGCAATATGATCCTGAACGCGCTGGGTTAATTTTACTGGCCGACTCAGACTTTTGGTGAACGCCTGAGGGACGATCTTATGGCTGGGCGCTGGTGCGCAGCATTCCGGAATTGCCATCGTCGTGGCTGGACTAAGCATTAATTATCGGTCAGTATTTTTAGGCCAAGTTTTACAGGATAAATACTGATGGATACAGTTGAAGAGCTTAATGGAACGTACTTTTATCACGGGCACACTAATGTATCCTCTGGTGAGCTGTTTAACCTTATCTTCCTTGAGAACTTTGCAGACAGTTTCGGTTTAGATGTCGCATCTGCGGCAACGGTTCTTATCGGTCAGCCATACATACCGGTTTCCGGAAAGCTGGCGGCAGGTCAAAATACACCGGGAACCAGCATTGCCTCGATCGTCAGCAGGAAGATTTTAAGAGATGCCCGTTTCCCGTTCGGCTGGCGGCTACTGGCACCAGTTGGAAAACTCCGTTCCCTTAAAATGGTTCTCTCGAATATGATTGCTACCTTTGTTGGTAGGTATATTCCTTACGTTGGCTACGCGATGGCCCTCGGTGGCTATCCAACAGGTGATGAGCAAAACACGAACACAATACAATCTCATTGCCCGACCTCAGGACCGCATTCAATGGACGTATTTCTGATGGCCGATCGTGATTTTGAAAAGGAAGTAATTGATTATCTGATGGAGCGCTACCCTATCAGAGAGCACTGGTTTAAGCGGATATAAGCAAATTACCAAAGACTGGACACTTAACGATGATTTCCGGCTGGTTCCTGAAGATGCGGAAGATATGCTCCTCGGACGTGTTCACTCCATTTCCAATATTGATTACAGTGGCGTGGATACCCGTAATTATATTGAATATGAGTATCCATCTCTGGCAGAAAAAACCAGAGACAGAAGTAAAACCACTAACGGTAGCAATGATTATTGAATCGGCCAAAGTGGGGCGCTGGTTGTATGACTGACAACATCTTGATTAAGGATAGTGTTGCATCGACCCGTTGAACTCACAGCGATGAGCAGATATGTGAGTATATGATATCTGTGGGTTACCAATTTTTTATTAAAATCAATCTAATATTGATAATTACAAGGGAGGGGAGTATGAAGTTATTTTCAACAGAAAGAACGGATGTTTATCTGCTGACAGAGGATTTAGCAGAAAAATTCCAGCATTTCTTGGTTACTAATAAAGCTAAATTAGCGCCTTTTGAACCATTGCGAGATGATCAGTATTTCATTTTAAAAACATCTCGGAACGAATTAAGATTTCATTAAAAGAATTCAATGAAAGGAAAAGCTTAATGATGGTTTTCACATTAAAAGGAGAAGAAAAAATAGTTGGTAACATCAATTTTACCAACTTTATTTATGGTGTGTTTCAAGCATGTTATTTGGGGTTTTCAATCGATGATGCTCATCAGGGAAAAGGACTAATGCATGAGGCTCTCAAAATAGCAATTAAGTATGTTCATGAAAATATGAAATTCATCGCATAATGGCAAACCACCTTCCTGACAACAGTCGTAGTAGCAAAACGCTTGAGAGCTTGGGGTTTAAGAACGAGGGATACGCTAATTCTTATCTCAAAATAAATGGGATCTGGCAGGACCATGTGCTCAACTCACTTATTCTTCCGGAATCACCCTCGCGTAGGTAATATTTTTTGGTTACTCTTCCTTTTGATAATAGGGTAGGCGGAAAGTAACTTCCGCTTTTGGCACAGAGTCGCCATTTGATACGCAACAGGCGACTAAGAGCGAGAAACGGACGTTTACACCTCACGAACGAACTTAAATATAAAATTTTTCCAGCTATACCATGGCTATAAGGTATGTATTGACATGATATTTATGCCAAAATGAATTAAATTTAATCATTTACGGAGTATTGCAAATCATGGCTATTGTGTTTATTCCTGCCCTTGTTGCGCTGTTTGGAAGCCAAAGAGAAGGAGTTCGGACGAGAATTGACTCGAGAGGATGTTGAGTCGATCCGAGATAATGCTACTGCTATTGAGTTACCTGTAGAGATTGCCAAGGACATGATCAAAAGCCGAGGCTATCCCGATATTGATGCGCAAAATGCTTGGGATGAGTGGTTACTATATAAAAACCATAGCACGAAATTCCTCTACTCAAAGCGGACGAGCTAACTGAGTTGAAGGTCCGCAGTGAGCGAGTTGCGGAAGTGTGCACTTATTCTGCATGCTGAAGGCGTTTGTACTAGCAACTTCGATGGTTATTTAGCATGCAAAAAACAGAGAAGTTTCCAGCAGTCCGGACGATAATCAATAGCAATCTTGCTTTTACTACTTAAACAAATGGCACTAGAAACGATTTACCGGCATTTTCACAAAGTTTGGAAGGATACGCCGCATGGACCTCTGAGTGATGCTCAACTTGCCGGGATCGCCCTAAATTGCGGTCGTGATGAAATTGCCGCAATTCACTTCGGTTTGAAACTATTCAAGTCAGAGCTTATTGGTTGCCCTGATTGGGATTTCGATATGAAATATCAGTTGTGGAGGGCTATCGATACTTTTAAGCGCCTGCTGACGCAAATAGAACAGTTGCGCAAACGATAATCACGGGTCATTTGACCTGCTCCCCGTAGACTAACATACGATGATGTAATCAACGCCCGTTCCTGACACGAAACGGACTAGCAAACTGAGCTGAAGGTCTGCAGTGAGCGATGAGCCGACATCGTGACTCGAATAGGATTCCTGCTAAGATAACCCATTGATGAAAAAGCCTTGAATTGTCAGAAGCCGGCAAGACCATAATATAAGGGAGGCGTAATGTTTACACCGGAGTTTATAAATGAAGAACGCGGCGAGTTTCTCCTTGTGGCCAACCACGGTCTGGCTTCCCCCGGAATCGATAAAACTCAGTATTGCATACAATATAGCCAGAATATGCTGGGGACTATCGCAACTTCCACCGCACATTCAAACCTGCCGGGTCGTCTATGACATCAGAGGGCAGTCCATCTCTGTCCAGGGTTCAGGACCGAGGTCAGGCAAGCGCTTGAGCAGGTAGCCATTGTGGAGTTTAAAAACTGATGGGACTTCAGTTAATTATCAAAGCAGAACGTAACAAGATAGAAAAAGCATTGGGATCGCTGACATCAGAATGTGAAATATTTCCGGTCGCTGAAGGCCTTTTCGGTGTTTCCATTTCAGAGCGAAGTCTCTCATCCGCGGGCGAAGCTGCCGTTCAAAAAAGCTTGAACCACTCACTCGTTTTGACCTGTGGCAGGGAGCCTCGGCAAGAACCCAAGCGACGTTGGCTTTGGTGAGTTTCAGCGCTATCGCCTGTCTTGATTATCAAAGCGGTTTAAGGCTATCAATATTAAGATATGAAGGTCCGTTCATGGCACAGAGCTGCCTGTCAGATTAGGTTTGGCTCTGTGCCATAGCTGTATCAGGTCAAATCTGAGCTAATACAGTTAAATAGTGTGGCAAAGAGCCTGAAAAGGACTATACGGTAATGCTTTAATCCTGTCAGAGCCTTTCTTTTTCAGTTGCTCCAGTCTCACATGCAGCGATTTAGGGAATAGTTCGGTATAAACTTGCCAGAGGACATTCAGTGATTTGTGTCCGGTGACCTGAGCTACTTCTTCGATGGTAAAACCTGATTCGAATAGCCTACTGGCACCCTCTCGGCGTAAATCGTGATAGCGTAAATCTTCTATGCCCAGATTATCTCGTACCGGCGGTATGTTTGTGTAACACTTCGACTGTTAAAGGGGAATACTCTCTCTGAGATTTTGGGTTGCCTTTGCAATATATCCCGTGATTCTCCAAGTAAGGGGACCAGCATGTGGTTTCCGGCTTTCTTTCTCGGATCCTTTCTGTCCCTGACCAAAACAGCCTTTTGCTGCATATCAACATCTTCATCTTCCCATTGAATTCTGCAAACCTCCCAATACGCATGCAGGTGAGTATGGAAAATAAAAAAATGTCAGAGAAAGGGACTTTTTTTATAGGAGGTCATTTCTCTGTTTCTTAAGCCAGCAATAATCTGTTCCGATTCTTCGCGAGTGGGGCGCCGACTTCTCTTCTGTGTTGGCCCTATGACTTTCATTTGCGTAAGGTTTAGCCGGGCCGGGCTATATGCCTGCAGGTCAGCATCAATATTAAAAATCGGTTTAGCCGCTTTAAGGACTGAACCTATATAAGCCAGTCCTGTGCTACCGTTGCAGCACCTGCACCACTGGCACGGCGCTGCTCACAGTGCTCTATGAGGACTGCTGATGACAAATCGGAAACAGGAGCGCTCGCCATGTGGGATCTGGATATCAGTTTTAGTACGTCCGCTTTTGAACGGCCGTACTTTATATTCGGGTGGCTTGTGTATTTTTGAATAAGCTCTCCCAGAGTTAACTCTGATGACCGGTCATCGGAAGGGGAGTCCGTTGCTTTCAATATGCGTGACCCTACTCATTCCCGAGGGCTTTTGCGAGAGACAATTTTCCAAATGTTCTGTTTTCACGATAAATATATTTCCCAGCTTTTTCACCCCAACAGTGCACCGGTAGCGCAGGGTGCCGTCTGACTTGATTCTTTTCTCCTACCGTGTAAAAAAGCCATATATCGTTCCTTACTGGTGTCCTGTGGGGTGCTGTGGGGGACTGGGACGCCAAAATTAGCTGGTTTGAGAAAAAATGCACTAAAAAATACTGGTTAAATAATCAGTTAAATTCATAATTTGATGATTAGTAACGGTTTTATTTCGTGTATTGGTATGCAGATGCCGACATAACGTCGGGGATTTTTTTATTTCAAACGCGAAGTCGTCTTCGATCACAATAACTAAAAAATCGTAAAAAAGCACGGCAATTATTGCAATTGTGAGCCGGTTTTCTTCTTCCAATACTTGAGCCTGTAGTGAGCGGCGCGATGCGAGTTTCGCGCCAGTTGAAAGACTTTTTAACCTCACAAGGCTGATAAAAATGATAATTCCCTCTGTCCTGCGTACTACAGACAAAATAGGTTACGGCACCGGGCGATATGGCAAGCGCCCTTGTCTGGCAAACCGCAACACTGTTTCTCGCTTACTTCTATACCGATGTATTTGGTTTACCCGCCGCTATCATGGGCACCATGTTTTTGGTGGTGCGCGTTATCGATGCCTTTGTCGATCCCTGCATTGGCGCGCTGGTGGATCGCACTCAAACCCGGCATGGCCGCTTCCGTCCGTGGCTGCTGTGGTTCGCCATTCCGTTTGGTGTGAGCTGCCTTATTACTTTCTATGTACCGGATGTCGGCGCGACGGCAAAATCATTTATGCCTGCGTCACCTATGCGATCCTGAGCTTTATCTACTCCGCGATTAATGTTCCGTACTGCGCAATGCCCGGCGCGCTGACGATGGATCCTCATGAGCGTCATTCGTTGCAGTCCCCGGCGATTTGGTCTGTCATTTATTGGCGGGTTGATTGTCACGGTTATCGCCTTACCGCTGGTATCGCATCTTGGTAGCGGTAACGATCAAAAGGGTTATTTTTACGCCATGAGCATGATGGGCGTCCTTGGGATTGTGTTGTTTTTCGGCTGCTTCTTTATGACCCGCGAGCGGTTTACGCCGCGCAGCGACAGTACCGGTTCGCTATTGAGTGACCTGAAACTGCTGGCGGCGAACAGTCAGTGGCGTATTGTGTTTCTGTTCAATATCTTGTTGTTAACCGCCGTGGTGACGCGCGGCTCGGCCACCATGTATTACGTCAAATATGTCTTACAGCGCCCGGATATGGTCTTCACCTTTATTGTTTCCGGTATGCTTGCCGCGCTCGCTGGCGCACTGTTGTCTGCCCGTTTGCTGGGCAGATTCGACCGTGTCCGCGCCTATCAATGGACGATTATCACCTTTGTGGTTTTTGCCGCGCTGATCTTTATTATCCCGCCTTCCCAGATATGGCTGATCTTTGGCCTGAACATTGTGTTCAGTTTTATTCAAAACCTGACAACGCCGCTGCAGTGGACCATGTTTTCCGATGTGGTGGATTACGAAGAGCATCGCAGCGGGCGACGTCTGGATGGTCTGGTGTTCTCTACCGCGCTGTTCGCGATCAAATTTGGCCTCGCTCTCGGTGGCGCGGTGGTGGGATGGGTACTGGGTGCCGTGGATTATGCGCCTAATCAGGCGCTGCAAAGCCCTAACGGTACTTACCACCATCAATGCGCTCTTCACCCTCATTCCTTGCCTGCTGTTTATGTGTATGGTGTTGCTGCTTACCCGCTACAAACTCAACAGCCAGCTTGCCGACACCATTGCTCAGCAATTGATGCGTAAACGCGATATCAGCGAAGGCGCGACTGAGCCGCAGGCCTCACCGGATTTCAGTAACACAGGAGTCAGCCGATGACCGCACTCTATAAAGATGCAAACCGACCTGTTTCCAGAACGTGTGGCGGATTTACTGGCGCGTATGACGCCGGAGGAAAAGTTTGCACAAATGCCTTATGGCTGGTGCTGGATGAACATGGCGAGCACCGCGAGCGCACCGATCTCAGTGATGAATTCGCTGGCGTGAGCGCCCGTGACAGCGCTGGCGCAGCGATTAAAACTGGGCGTCGGGCAGATAACGCGCCCGCTGGGTACGCACATTGTGGAGGCAAAAAGCGGCGTGCGGCTAACCGCCTGCAAAAAACGCTGGTGGAAGAGACGCGGCTGGGGATTCCCGCACTGTTCCATGAAGAGTGCCCGTGGGATTGTTGTGCAAAGACGCCACGCTGTTCCCGTCGTCGCTGAATTACGGTTCGACCCGGGATCCGCAATTAATCAAACGCGCTGCCTCGGCACATTGGACAAGAGGCGCGTTCCACGGGCTGTAAACAGGGGCTGGCGCCGGTGCTGGATGTGTCCAGAGATGTGCGCTGGGGGCGCACCGAAGAGACATTCGGTGAAGATCCTCGGCTGGTTGGGGTGATGGCCTGCGCCTATGTTGAAGGGTTACAGGGTGAGAAGGGCGATATGCTGGCCACGCTAAAACACTATGTTGGCCACTCTTTCAGCGAAGGGGCGCGTAACCACGCGCCGGTGCATCTGGGTTTTGCGAACTGAACGACACGTTTTTACTGCCTTTCGAGATGGCGGTCAAAATGGCGAAAGCCAGTTCACTCATGCCTGCTTATCACGATATCGATAATCAGCCCGGTCACAGCGATCATTTCTTGCTGACCACGTTGCTGCGGGAGCAGTGGGGGTTTGACGGCATCATTGTTGCCGATTATGGCGGCGTCAGTCTGTTGCATCAGCATCATGGGGTCTCTCACGATGCAGCCGAATCCGCGGCGTTATCTTTCAATGCGGGTCTGGATGTGGAACTGCCGAAAGATGATTGCGCGCGCCATCTGGCGCAGGCGGTTGAACGCGGACTGATGTCGATGGCCAAAGTGGATGAGATCGTCGCTCGTGTGCTGACAGTAAAATTCCGCCTCGGTCTGTTTGAACATCCGTATACCGATGAACAAGGCATCCGCTTGCAATCAGACGATACCCGTCAGGTGGCGCGGGAAGTGGCGACACGCTCGCTCACGCTGCTTGAAAACAACGGTATTTTGCCGCTCAGCGGTGCGCCACGCGTAGCGGTGGTTGGCCCGACAGCAGACGATCCGCTGGCGTTACTCAGCGGTTATAGCTTCCCGGTTCATCTGATTATCAGCGATATGCTGGAAGAGACCACGCAGGTGACAACGCCGCTGGCGGCACTGCGCCAGCAATTGGGTGAAGAGCGTGTTCGTTATGCAAAAGGCTGCCACATTATCGAAAAAACGCATGGCGGGCGCGCCGGTATTTCCGGGCGATGCCTCAGGTAAGCCGATGCAGCAATCACCGGTGTCAATGGATCAGAGATTGATTCCGGAAGCGGTGCGCGTGGCGCAGGACAGCGATGTGGTGATCGCCTGTGTGGGCGATCTGGCCGGATTGTTCCAGAGCGGAACGGTGGGAGAAGGATCCGACACTGACAGCCTGACGTTGCACGGCGTGCAGCAACAACTGCTGGAGGCGTTGGTGGCAACAGGTAAACCGGTGGTGGTAGTGATGACCGGGGGCCGTCCGTACAACCTGCAAGGACTGGAGACGCGCGTGGCGGCATGGATGATGGCACGGGCTCCGGGTCAGGAAGGCGGCCATGCGATTGCCGATGTGCTGACCGGGCGCGCCAGGCACAAGGAGCGACTGGTGGTGAGCGTGCCGAAAAGCGCAGGCGCAATGCCGTATTACTACAACCACAAGCTGAAAAGCGGGGGAACGCCCTACGCCTTCCATTTTGGTTCCCGTTATCCGTTTGGGTATGGACAAAGCTGGACGCAGTTTGAGTATGGTCAGCCTGTCTTGCTCACCGCGGAAGTCCCGATTGAAGGTGATATTCGCCTGCAGGTAGCGGTAAAAAATGTGGGTGAGCGCAGTGGCAACGAGGTGGTTCAGATCTATGTGCGCGATAACGTCGCCTCGATGGTCCGGCCCGTGAAGGAGTTAAAAGCCTTTCAGCGGGTTGCGTTATCGCCGGAGGGAATCGGCGACGCTGACCTTTACCTTACCCGTGGATATGCTGAATTTTACCCGTCGTGATGGGAAACGCATTGTAGAGGCAGGTGAGTTTGAGCTACAGGTTGGCGCATCGTCAGCAGACATTCGCGGTCGGGTAACGGTCAACGTGAACGGAGAAACCCGGGTGTTGCCGCAACAGTGGAAGATGCGAAGTCACTGCGAAGTAAACGACAGCCAATAACCCTCGTGAATTGTTCGGGCTGCCGCTGCACGCTGCGGCCCGACGAGTTGAGGATAAAAAAAGCCCATCGTGGGAGATGGGCAAAAGACTACACACAGCAATTCGTTGTTTCACTCAGGGGGATTTCCATGCTTATAAATCAAGATGTTGATCTATAACCTTGAGGCTAATAGTAGGCATGTGGAATTTTTGAGTCGATCAGATTCGTCTCATTAGTTAAACGTACGTAAAGAATATATGCGCCGAATGGCGCATTTTGCGGGAGTCTGAAGGGGCATGCTCAGAAATAAGGCAGGTGAATGATAAGTGCTGCTTAATAATCATTTAAGGCGGGCTTTCTCCCGCCTCATTTTCACTCAGGATGCGCTGTCTGAATTTTGTACAGAATTCGGCGCGTTATCATTTGTCTCTGGCTCCGGAACCTCGTTGACCCGGTGGCGGAAAGAGACGCCGAAACGGCCAACAATACAGGGCCAATAAACAAACCAATCATGCCGAAGGCCACGGGCCGCCAATCACACCGGAGAGGATCAGGATTAGCGGCAGATCGGCGCCCATACGGATCAACACCGGACGGATAACGTTATCCAGCATTGCCACCACGCAGCTCCATACCAGCAACACCGTGCCCCGGGGTGGAATCACCGCTCCAGTAGAGCCAGATAATCGCCGGGATCAGCACCAGCAGCGGCCCAAGTTGCACCCGAGGGCAGGTCATCAACATCACCACCGTAAACAGGGTGGCGTAGGTACGCCGGAGACGGCCAGACCAATCCCGCCCAGCACGGCCTGCACCAGTGCGGTAACCACCACGCCCAGCGCTACGGCGCGGATCGCCTGCCCGGCCAGCACTACTGCGGCATCACCGCGTTTGGCCGCCAGCCGTACGGCAAAGTGACGGATCCCCTGCGCCACCTGTTCACCACGCCAGTAGAGCAGGGCGCTGAACAGCAGCATCAGAGCGCAGTGCAGCATAAAGCGACCAATGTGCGGCACGGCCGACAAACCATGTGGTCGTCGCCCCGACATAAGGGCGCAATTTCGCCATAATGCCGCTGCCGCCCATATCCAGCAGGTTATGCCAGCCGGCATAAAGCTTGTCGCCAACGAGCGGAATGCTGTGCAGCCGCGGGCCAGTTCCGGCGGCGACATCGCCCCACCTCGTCACCGCGTGGATCACCGGACCGCTGGAGTCCACCGGGGCTGTTAACCAGCAGCGCGACAGGGATAATAAACAGCAGAATAAGCAGCAGCATCATCACCAGTACCGCCAGCGAGCGGCGACCAAACAGCAGACGTTGCAGGCGCAACAGCAGCGGCCGGTGGCAATCACTACCGTGCCCGCCCGGGGCGAACCCCAGAATGAAGGGCTGAACAACCCACAGACAGGCGATAATCATGATGGCTAAAAACAGTACCGACAGCATGATTTGCGGTACATCCCTGGACTGACGTAGATCAACCATATGTATAACTCACCTTTATTGGATGGCCGAAAATTCGGTGTATCAGGAAATCAACAGAGATAATGATTAATGATTTCAGCGATTTTGGACAGTCTGATTCTGCCTGTAATTCTCATGGGCGCATAAGAAAAAAATGTGATACAACGATGAATGCTGAAAGCAAACGATTAACCTTTACAACACTCACCGTCAGGCAGGGTCAAGCATAATGATCCCACAGATTTCCCGGGCACCCGGCGTCGTTCAGCTGGTGCTGAATTTTTGCAGGCTTTGGAGCAACAAGGTTTTACAGGTGATACCGCCACAAGTTATGCCGACAGGCTGACCATGGCGACAGACAACAGTATTTACCAGCTATTACCGGATGCCGTCGTTTTCCCCGTTCTACGTCAGACGTTGCGCTTATTACCCGCCTCGCGTCCGAAGCGCGTTTCCAGTCGCTGGTGTTTACCCCGCGCGGCGGCGGTACGGGCACCAACGGTCAGGCGTTAAACCCGAGGGCATCATCGTCGATATGTCCCGCTATATGAACCGCATCATGGAGATCAACCCTGAAGAGGGGTGGGTGCGCGTCGAAGCGGGGGGTGATCAAAAGATCAACTCAATCAATATCTTAAACCTTACGGCTTCTTTTTCGCGCCGGAACTGTCGACCAGCAATCGCGCGACGCTGGGCGGGATGATCAATACCGACGCCTCCGGTCAGGGGTCGCTGGTGTACGGAAAAACCTCCGATCACGTTCTGGGCGTTCGCGCTGTGCTGCTGGGCGGGGATATTCTGGATACACAGGCTATGCCCGTGGCGCTGGCGGAAACGCTGGGCGCGGCCAATACCGCCATTGGGCGTATCTATAAAACCGTGCTGGAGCGTTGCCGTGATAACCGGCAACTAATTCTTGATAAATTCCCAAAACTGAACCGCTTCCTGACGGGTTACGATCTGCGCCACGTCTTTAACGACGAGATGACCGAGTTTGACCTCACGCGCATTCTTACTGGTTCAGAAGGGACGCTGGCGTTTATTACCGAAGCCCGGCTCGACATCACCCCGCTGCCGAAAGTGCGCCGCCCTCGGTGAACGTCAAGTACGACTCTTTTGATTCCGCGCTGCGTAATGCGCCGTTTATGGTGGAAGCCCGGGCGTTGTCGGTGGAAACCGTTGATTCCAAGGTGCTCAATCTGGCGCGGGAGGATATCGTCTGGCATTCGGTAAGCGCGTTGATTACCGATGTGCCGGATAAGACCCTGCTTGGCCTGAATATTGTCGAATTTGCCGGTGATGACCAGCCGCTCATTGACAGCCGGTACAGTCCCTTTGCGAGCGCCTCGATGCGTTGATGGCCAATGGCGAGGGTGGGGTGATTGGCTGGCAGGTCTGCGACGATCTGGCGGGTATTGAACGTGTCTATGCGATGCGTAAAAAAGCCGTTGGTTTGTTAGGGAACGCGAAAGGGGCCGCTAAGCCGATTCCTTTTGCCGAAGACACCTGCGTGCCGCCGGAGCATCTGGCGGATTATATTGTGGAATTCAGAGCGCTGCTGGACAGCCATGGTCTGAGTTACGGTATGTTCGGCCATGTCGACGCCGGGGTGTTGCATGTCCGTCCGGCGCTGGATATGTGCGATCCGCAACAAGAAATGTTAATGAAGACCCTTTCCGATGACGTGGTTGCGCTAACGGCAAAATATGGTGGTCTGCTGTGGGGCGAACATGGGAAAGGTTTCCGCGCCGAATACAGCCCGGCGTTCTTCGGTGAACAGCTTTACGGCGAACTGCGGAAAGTGAAAGCGGTGTTTGACCCGCAGAACCGGTTGAACCGGCAAAATTTGCCCGCCGGAAGGCGTCGATGCGCCGATGAAACAGGTGGATGATGCCAAACGCGGCACGCTCGATCGGCAGATCCCGATTGCTGTACGCTCCTCATGGCGCGGTGCAATGGAGTGTAACGGTAACGGCTTGTGTTTTAACTTCGACGTGAAAAGCCCGATGTGCCCGTCGATGAAGATTTCCGCCAACCGCATCCATTCGCCGAAAGGCCGGGCGACGCTGGTGCGCGAGTGGCTACGTTTGCTGGCGGATCGGGGTATCGATCCGGTCAAGCTGGAAAAAGAACTGCCCGAAAAACGCGCCAGCCTGCGCACGCTGATCGAGCGTACCCGCAATAGCTGGCATGCACGCCGCGGTGAGTATGATTTCTCCCACGAGGTGAAAGAGGCCATGTCGGGTTGTCTGGCCTGTAAAGCCTGCTCCACGCAGTGCCCGATCAAAATCGATGTGCCGGAGTTCCGTTCACGCTTCTTGCAGATTTACCACAGCCGCTATCTGCGCCCAATGCGCGATCATCTGGTCGCGACCGTTGAAAGCTATGCGCCGCTAATGGCGCGTGCGCCGAAAACCTTTAACTTTTTCATGAGTCGGGTGCGCTCGCTGTCAGCAAAACATATTGGCATGGTGGATTTACCGTTATTGTCGGTGCCGTCGTTGCAACGGCAGATGGTCGGGCACCGTACGGCCAATATGACGCTGGAGCAGCTTGAACAGCTGGATGAAGCGCAAAAGCGAAAACCGTGCTGGTGGTGCAGGATCCGTTTACCAGCTATTACGATGCGCAAGTGGTGGCTGATTTTGTTCGTCTGGTGGAAAAACTGGGTTTCCAGCCGGTGGTATTACCCTTCTCGCCTAACGGTAAAGCGCAACACATTAAAGGCTTCCTGAATCGCTTTGCGAAAACCGCGCAGAAAACGGCGGACTTTCTTAATCGCGTGGCGCAACTGGAGATGCCAATGGTGGGTGTTGATCCGGCGCTGGTGCTCTGTTACCGCGATGAGTACAAACTGGCGCTGGGCGATAAACGCGGGGATTTCCACGTGCAACTGGTGCATGAATGGTTACCGACGGCGCTTGGCAGCGAAGAAACACCGGCGATTAGCGGCGAACCCTCGGTATCTGTTCGGCCATTGCACCGAAGTCACTGCGCTGCCTACCGCACCGGGTCAGTGGGCGTCAATCTTTGCGCGATTTGGCGCGAAACTGGAAAACGTCAGCGTTGGTTGCTGCGGTATGGCCGGGACTTACGGTCATGAAGTGAAAAACCATGCAAATTCACTCGGTATTTACGAGCTCTCCGGCATCAGGCGATGCAGCGTTTGCCGCGTAATCGTTGCACGGCGACAGGTTACTCCTGCCGTAGCCGGGTGAAACGTGTTGAAGGGAATGGCGTACGCCATCCGTTACAGGCTTTACTGGAGATATTAGGATGATCTGGAAACGCGCAGTGACGCTGGAAGCGCTGAATGCTATGGGCGATGGCAATATGGTGGGTTTGCTGGATATCCGTTTTGAGCGCATCGGTGAGGATGCGCTTGAAGCCTCGATGCCAGTGGACAATCGAACTCATCAGCCCTTTGGCTTGCTGCACGGTGGTGCATCGGTGGTGCTGGCGGAAACGCTGGGTTCCGTGGCGGGTTATTTATGCACGGAAGGTGAGCAGAACGTGGTTGGCGTAGAAGTCAATGCCAACCATCTGCGTTCAGTGCGCAGCGTGCGCGGGGTTTGCCGCGCGCTGCATACCGGCAAACGGCACCCGAGGTCTGGCAGATTGATATCTTTGATGAACAGTCGCGTTTGTGCTGCTCATCACGTCTGACCACGGCGGTTGTTTAAGCATACCCGGAGGCTGTAATCCAGCGCAAAACTTCATATTTTATTCATTATTCTTTACATAGCTTTTGACTCTTCGTGCTATATTGCGCATCACTGGATGTATCGCTTCGGTAGTGCCGTGTGCGAAGAGCTGTAACGCGTAAAGACCTGATGAAGCGATTCATTGTCTCCTTAAGCGCTACTGAATTGGGCTTTTTAGGTAACAATGATGGCAACGTTTAAATTGACTTTTTTACACCCCCGACACTGGGTGACATGGGCCGGACTGGGTTTTCTCTGGCTTCTTGTACAGCTTCCTTATCCTGTTCTTGCCCGCCTCGGCGCGGGCCTTGGGCGTTCCGCCCGACCTTTCCTGAAGCGCCGCGAGCGCATTGCCCGTCGCAATCTTGAACTCTGTTTCCCGTTGATGGATGACGCCCTGCGCGAAGTGCTCATTGAGAAGAACTTTAAATCGCTGGGTATGGCGTTGATCGAAACCGGAATGGCACCGGTTTTGGTCAGATAAGCGCGTACGCCGTTGGTTTGACGTGGAGGGTTTCCAGCACTTGCAGGCGGCTCAGGCGTGCCAGCGCGGTGTGATGGTGGTTGGTGTGCATTTTATGTCGCTGGAACTGGGTGGGCGTGTCATGGGGTTGTGTCAGCCGATGATGGCCACCTATCGCCCGCATAATAATGCGCTGATGGAGTGGGTGCAGACGCGCGGGCGCATGCGTTCGAATAAATCCATGATCGATCGCCGTAACCTGAAAGGTCTGGTGAATGCCCTGGAAACAGGGGGGAAGCCGTATGGTTCGCGCCGGATCAGGACTATGGTCGCAAGGGCAGCATTTTGCGCCGTTCTTCTCGGTACAAAATGCCGCCACCACCAATGGTACCTTTGTGTTATCACGCCTTTCCGGCGCAAAATGCTGACGGTGACCATGGTGCGTAAAGAGGATTGTTCAGGCTACTCTTTGCATATTGGTCAGGCGCTGAGTGATTATCCGTCGCAGGATGAGTTTGCCGCCGCCAGCTATATGAACAAAGTGATTGAACGCGAAATTTTACGGGCGCCGGAGCAGTATTTATGGATCCACCGCCGCTTTAAAACCCGCCCTGTCGGCGAGCCATCGCTCTATAACTAATGCGTATTGCAAACGCCCCGTTTTCGGGGCGTTGTACTAATATTTTGCCAACAAAAACTCATATGGGATGCTTATGGTCAGGTTTATTGTGGGCGGCTGTTTTGCCCTTTTCACTGCGTGTTCTTCGGCTACCGGTATCAATTTGATCTGTGATGAATACACCGCCGTTGTTGACACGTCCGGGTTAACCGTCAATGGTCGTCACTACGGAAATCCGCAGGAGAAGCCTTATGAGATCTCCGATCAATACAGCGGACGAACGCTAATGTACACCGATAGCAACGATGCGAATAAAGAGACGAACTGGGTGGCAATCCATATCATCACGCAGATTGCGTCGGGGAAAAAAGCGTTCTTCTACTCTGATAGCAACCATACAAATCAGAAGGCGATTATCTGCACGCTGAAAGAGGGAACGCTGGCGCAGTAAAGCAAAAGCTAAGTGTTGAATTTCCAGACCTTGTTGTCACAAGCGTCGAAGGACGAAGCAAGAGAAAGCTCCACCGTTTAGTCATTTTAAAACCCACCACGCTGAAAACCACCGTCACGCAACTGTCGGTGGCCAAAACGACTCTGGTCGCCGATCGCGAGCGCTACGGCGCGAATGTGCAAAAGCTGTTGAACCCGAAGGACCCGCTGCTAAGCGTTAACCTGCTGCGTTTGTGACACCGTGTCAGCCTGTTCACTCTGAACAGGCTGTTTCGTCCTGAAACGACTCAGAACCCCTCAAGTAGCCGGAGCTGGGTGAAGGTCAGGGGGCGGTAAAAGATATACCCCTGAATCCCGATAGGGCTGTATTGATTTAACAACGCCAGATCCGACGATCTTTCCACACCTTCGCAGATGATGGTCACGTCAGTTGAAATTAACTGGTCGATAAAGTCTTGCAATGTTGACAGTTTCTTTTCGTCTTCGGCGATACCGTCGATAATCGAACGATCGATTTTAATGGTATCAAAATTAAACAATTTCAGGCTGTCGACTTGCAGATTCCCGGCGCCGAAATCATCCAGTGAGATCATGAAACCATATTCTTTGGCTTGTTTTAAAAAGGTAAACTCTCAATAAGCTGCGCTTTGGTTATCTTTTCACTTATTTCTATTTCAATGCCCTGTGGCTGGACGTCATTGAGTAAGCACTGCTGGTAAAGCCTGCTAAGGTATTCCCCCGTCATTGATCAAAAGATGAGAGAGGTTGAAGGAGATAGTTAAGTCATGCTTCCAATTTAATTAAGTGACAGACAGTGTCGAATATAAAATTCGTCACCTCGCGAATAGCACCAAGCTGTTCTATTTCATCGATGATCTGCTGCGTGGGAATTAAAAAGCCTTCGGCATTGAAAAATCTGGCAAGCGCTTCATAACGAAAGATTTTATTACCTGAAAGGCGAATGATGGGTTGAAACTCGGCGGTCATCCGCAGTTTCTTGCCGCTAATTTCCAGAGTTTTGTTTTCATTATTCCAATAAAGCTCCTCGCTGACAGAAACAGCGTTTCGCAAACATATAATTTTTCGATTCTACATGCCGATTCATTACTATTGAAAATTGTTTTAAATGATCGATTGTCTCTTTTGATAGTCTTTATCTATCACTGTTAAGAAAATGATCGCTTAAATCTATAAATTATACTGGTATTTTGTGCTTTTTAGTTTTACTTTAGGATAAGAATTTACTGATTCCTCACGGAGGATTTGGTTTATCCTGTTGTTTTCCTCGGATAAAAAACAGTGAGTGGTAAATAAATAACTTCTTGTGTACAACACAAGTTTTTGTTAAGAAAAGAAACGTTGCACCAACTCACAATATATAGCCCGCTTAGGCAGCCCATTTTTTGGTTGTTTTGGAAGGGGGGTTTTTATTTTTTCTTTGGAAAAGTCTTAAATTATTTGAGCAGCATCTTAAAGATGTATTCAGGATATTTGTATTCAGGCGATAATAAGTAAAAAACAGCAATTGTGACATTTTGCTTTGGCTGCGTAACTTCGTATGAAAGGGATATAGCATGGCGGAACACTATTCTCTCCCACCGGGTAATGTTATTCGTTCATTACTGCAGCATCCGTATATGCTGTCAGTTTATGCTAAGGATATGCCCTACGCATTAGAGGCTGACGTTGCAGAACTGAACCGAGGAAACAAATCGCATCACACTCGAAGTCGAATACGCGGGCACAGATATAAACGCGTATCTTGCGGATGGCGGATTGAGCTTTGACACCCGGAAGTGTTAAAAGGCGTGGATGTTATTGAGCGGGAAACATATAGCCTGAGTAATATCCCCGCCCAGTTGATGAAAACAGACAGCATGCGTTATCGGCTCGAATGCCAATTACCGGAATCTGTTTTTGTCACAGAACATCGTGGCGCGATACGTATCCCGTTTATTCTTGGCATGCAGGCGCGCGTGGGGATTGAGGTTTATCTGCATATGCTGACTATTCCCGGGCGCTTACGTAATTTGTCCGTTGGCGGCTGCATGGTCGAAATTGATTTATTTGAGAGCATTGCGCTTGACGTTGGGCAGGTTATTCCCGGCGTTACGTTGTCGTTTCCTGACGGAGAGCATTTTTATGCCCGGGGGTGCGTCCGGCATATACGCCCGTTTGGCAACAATGGCTATGCGGCTGTGGGCATCCAGTTTGTCAATCTGTCGTCGTCTCAGTCGGAAGCGTTGTTCCGTTATGTGAACGAAGCGGAAAGAGAGGCGGCTTATCGTACCGGAATGCGCGGCACTATGATCTCTCAGTCCCCTTTATTTATCCCTGCGGTCAACGAGAGCAGAAGATCCTGCAACGTGAGACGCAAGAGCGGGAGAAACGCGCGCGCCAGTCACCGATGGAGCAGGGGGTTATGGAAGTGGCGCACCGGTTGCAGGTTGCGCTGATGTATATGAAGACGCACGATCTGCTGCCCATCCGGATTTTTTATGATTGTGTGGACACGTTGCTCTACCTGTTGAAGCAGGATCGCAAAGCCCTGCTCTATGCGCTGAGTTGTCTGCGTGATGAACCTGACTGGGTTCGTCACGCGGTGCAGGGCAAAGCTGGCGGATATGTTGACCCTGCGAGATCCGCACGATCCACATGTGCGCGAGGCCACGCTGGGCGCCATTATGCACACGCTGGGTAAACCGTTGCTGGTGAGTGCGGCATTACCTTCGCTCAAGGTCAGTATGGATCCGGCGCAGAAAGTGATGCTGCGTACGCATGTCGGGACGTTACTGAACCGGTTTCGCGAGCTGGGATGGACGCCGGAGTCTGACATGCCGTGACGTGATTGAAAATGCCAATGAGCGGCTGGATGGTAGGGGTTACCCGGCGGGTAAACAGGGTGGGCAACTCTCTTCGCTGGTGCGCCTGTTATCGGTTATTAAAGCGATTAATAAGCTGACGAACGCGCGTAACGGCACGCCTCCGCGAACACCGTTGGCGGCCTGCCGCCACATTTACCGCAGACAGCGAGTATGATCGCGAGATCATCGTCGAGTATTTGCAGGTCTACGGGTTTTACCCGATAGGCAGTCTGGCAAAATACGCGGGTGGTTTTCTGGCACCGGATTATGGATGTCGACCGCAAAGGTAAACCGGGTGTGGTGCATATTGTCAAAAATCTGCGCTTTCCTGAAAGCAATATCAGCAGCGTGGTGTCGGGAAGCGATTTAGCGCAAATCGGTGTGCTGGAGGACATTGTTGATCCGGCTGATTACGGCCTGAACGTGATTAAGCTCTAGGCCGTTATCTGCGGCGGGTAACCGTTTTGTTACCCGTACTGCCTCAGGAAATCGACAATCAGTTGCGTCACCACCTCCGGGTTTTCACGGTTACTGATATGTGCGGCATTGGGGATCAGGGTGAAGTCACAACCTAATCTTTCCGCCATCAGCCGTCCTTCGGTGACAGGACGAGGTAAATCGAGCGCCCCGGTGGCAACGTGGGTCGGGCAGGTGATGGTCTCCAGTAAAGCCGAGGGCGATTCGGGCGGCCGAAAATCAGTTTGCCCAGCGGCACAATGCTGGTGCGTAAGGGTTCGGAACGTAGTGCGGAGAGCGAGGCGGTGAGCTGTTGGGTATCTTCCGGTTTGGCATACACCGGAATAGAATTGCGCAACAGCATATTCGAGTAGCGGCACGGGAATACTGCCCAGCGAGTTGATGGTATCTAACATCATGAAATAGCGGTCTTTTGCCGCTTGCGTCTCATCGCCCACAAACGTGTCAAACAGCATCAATGCCTTGACTCTTTCCGGGGCGGCGGCGGCCAGTTCGGCGCCCCACATTCCGCCAACGGATAAACCCACCACGGCAAATTCATGGATGCCCAGTGCGTCCATCAAGGCTAAATGATCGTTGGCAATGTCGGCCATGGAGGATGTCGATGCGGGCAGGGCCGGCGACTGCCCATGGCCCCATAAATCCGTCGCAATAACGCGGAAATATTTTGCCAGCGTGTCAATTTGCGGTGACCACATGGATTTATCAAACAGGTAACTGTGGCCTAATAAAACGGGAAATCCTGTACCTGTATCTGAATACGACATCATTGACTGCGTCATCACCAATACTCTCCGTGTTTGATGGCCCAGCGCATCGGGCTCGGGTAATTAACAGCGATTATCATAGCTGAGTTATTAACCAGCGGTGAAGACGATAAAATCTCATTCTGCTGTGTTATGGCAGGCAAAAAATGCGGCAAGAGAATAAAACTGGAAAAGAGTGGTTTTGTTTGCGATTGGGAGGATGGCCCTGCCCAGACAAATTCTCCGGATCTGACCGACGGTGCGCATTGTCAAAGCCTCATTGGAAGCAAAAAACATCGACATAAAAGAAAGCCTTCGTGAATTATCTTCAGGAACCGGAAAGATATTGTCACCCGCAGTGGCAGCCGTGCCTTTGCTCCCTGTTTTGTGATGCAGCTAACCTTTTGGAAATGCAGAAAGCTTTCTGGGGCAAAGAATTTTTAAAATCCTATCTCAAAAATAGGTATTGCCTATACATCTTTTCTTTTCACCTGCTTACCCGTCATGGCTTGCCTAAAGTCATTATTTATCAATTTATTAAACAATTTTTTACGGCTGTAAAGCTTTTCCGCAGAGTCTATGCTTATAGCAAGTGCCGAAAAAAGGGGCTGGCGGGGAATAACCCTGCGGAATACGGGTTGAAGTGATAATCATTATCACTAACATAGCGTTATGCTCTTCAGATCTGGTGACGTGAGGTAAAGCGATGGAATCATTTAATCCGCAAGATTTTGCATGGCGCGGGCTGACCATGACGCCGGCGGCCGCAGAACATATCCGTGCGCTGGCCAGTAAACAGGCGGGTGTACTTGGCGTTCGGCTTGGCATTAAGCAGACCGGCTGTGCCGGTTTCGGTTATGTATTAGATACCGTTACGGAGCCGACGGCCGACGATTTACTGTATGAATCTGATGGCGCGCGTCTCTACGTACCCTTGCAGGCGATGCCGTTCATTGACGGCACCGAAGTGGATTATGTACGTGAAGGGTTAAATCAGATCTTCAAATTTCATAACCCAAAAGCCCAGCATGAATGCGGCTGCGGCGAAAGTTTTGGGGTATAGGCGGTACTATGTCTCGTAATACTGGAAGCAACTGACGATGTCAAAATCTGGACCGGCGGCAACCTCAATTATAAAGAGGGCTTTTTTACCCGGTTGAGCACCGATGAGCTGGCTAAAGGCATCAATGAAGATGTGGTGCGGGCGATCTCGGCGAAACGCAACGAACCCGAGTGGATGCTTGAATTCCGCCTGAATGCTTATCACGCATGGCTGGAGATGGAAGAACCGCACTGGTTGAAAGCGCACTACGATAAACTCGATTACCGGGGATTACAGCTATTACTCTGCGCCCTCTTGCG
Organism: Enterobacter sp. EA-1; assembly: GCA_002886105.1. GTDB lineage: Bacteria > Pseudomonadota > Gammaproteobacteria > Enterobacterales > Enterobacteriaceae. The sequence continues at coordinate 2,925,406 of CP025776.1, read as the reverse complement.
GTAATTGCGACGACACCTGCGCATCCCAGCCGGGGGCGGTTCAGCAAACCGGCGCTAATGCGGCTGACAGAAGAGGTGGAAGAGGCTTTCAACCAGCTCGGCGTTCCGGTGCGTGAAGGCAAAGAAGTGGCGGTGGACGCCATTTTGACTCGGTATCGGTAGCGACCACCTACCGGGAAAAATTGTCTGAACAGGGCATCATTTTCTGCTCCTTTGGCGAAGCGATCCACGATCACCCTGAACTGGTGAAAAAGTACCTTGGCACCGTCGTTCCTTCCAACGACAACTTTTTTGCCGCGCTGAATGCCGCCGTCGCCTCTGACGGCACTTTTATCTACATCCCGAAAGGCGTGCGTTGCCCGATGGAGCTGTCGACCTATTTCCGCATTAATGCCGAAAAAACCGGGCAGTTCGAACGTACCATTCTGGTCGCGGATGAAGGCAGTTACGTCAGCTATATCGAAGGCTGCTCAGCGCCGGTGCGCGACAGCTATCAGCTTCATGCCGCAGTGGTGGAAGTGATCATCCACAGAGACGCCGAAGTGAAATATTCAACGGTGCAAAACTGGTTCCCCGGGGATAACAACACCGGCGGGATCCTTAACTTTGTGACCAAACGCGCCCTGTGCGAGGGCGACAACAGCAAAATGTCGTGGACCCAGTCCGAAACCGGATCGGCCATCACGGAAATACCCCAGTTGCATCCTGCGCGGCGACAACTCCATTGGCGAGTTCTTCTCGGTGGCGCTGACCAGTGGGCATCAGCAGGCGGACACCGGCACCAAGATGATCCACATCGGTAAGAACACCAAATCGACGATTATCTCGAAAGGGATCTCGGCCGGGCACAGCCAGAACAGCTATCGCGGGCTGGTGAAGATCATGCCGACGGCGACCAACGCGCGTAACTTCACGCAGTGCGACTCGATGCTGATTGGCCCGGACAGCGGCGCGCATACCTTCCCGTATGTGGAGTGCCGTAATAACAGCGCCCAGCTAGAGCATGAAGCGACCACATCGCGCATTGGTGAAGATCAACTGTTTTACTGCCTGCAACGTGGTATCAGCGAAGATGACGCTATCTCGATGATCGTCAACGGCTTCTGTAAAGACGTGTTCTCCGAGCTGCCGCTGGAATTTGCCGTTGAAGCGCAAAAACTGCTGGCCATCAGCCTTGAACACAGCGTCGGTTAAGGATTAAGGGATAATAAATGTTAAGTATTAAAGACTTGCAGGTTAGCGTAGAAGACAAAGAGATCCTGCGTGGTCTGAGCACGGAGGTTCGCCCCGGCGAAGTGCACGCGATCATGGGGCCGAACGGCTCCGGGAAAATACGCTTTCTGCGACCGGCCGGACGTGAAGATTACGAAGTTGTGGGTGGCAGCGTCGAGTTTAAAGGCAAAGATTTGCTGGAACTGTCGCCGGAAGACCGTGCGGGCGCAGGCGTGTTTATGGCTTTCCAGTACCCGGTGGAGATCCCCGAGGGCGTCAGTAACCAGTTCTTTTGCAAACCGCGCTGAATGCGGTGCGTGAGTACCGTGGCGAAGAGGCGCTGGATCGCTTTGACTTCCGAGGATCTGATGGAAGACAAAATCAAACTGCTGAAAATGCCGGAAGATTTGTTGACCCGCTCGGTTAACGTCGGTTTCTCCGGCGGTGAGAAGAAGCGTAACGACATCCTGCAAATGGCGGTGCTGGAGCCGGATCTGTGCATTCTGGATGAAACGGACTCCGGTCTGGACATTGATGCATTGAAAATCGTGGCTGATGGTGTTAACGCCCTGCGCGACGAAAAGCGCGCGCGTTTATCATCGTGACGCATTACCAACGCATTCTGGATTACATCAAACCTGACTTTGTGCATGTGTTATATCAGGGGCGCATCGTGAAATCGGGTGATTTCACGCTGGTTAAGCAACTGGAGGAGCAGGGCTATGGCTGGCTTACCGAACAGCAGTAACGCACTGCAACAGTGGCACCACCTGTTCGAAAAGCTGGGTGGTGCGCGCTCTGACGCGGCGCAGCAGCACCTGCAGCAGATGCTGCGGCTGGGGCTGCCTACCCGCAAACAGGAAAACTGGAAATACACGCCGCTGGACGGCCTGCTGAGCAGCCAGTTTGTTGCGACGGCAGGGGCGGTCAGCGAGCAACAGCGCGACGTGCTGGCGTTGCCGGTTGATGCGGTGCGCTTAGTGTTTGTGGATGGCGTATTTAATGCGGCGCTGAGCGACGATACCGCAGGCTCCGGTTTTGATGTGACCTTTAACGATGCCCGCCAGCAACTGCCTGCACCGGTGCAGCCGGAAGTCTTTGCATTTAACCGAAAGTCTGGCGCAGGGCGTAACCTCTGGATTCAGGTAGCGAAAGACCTACGGCCTTCTAAGCCGTTGCTCTTAATGCATATCACCCGGTGTGGCCGGTGATGAGATGAACACGGCGCATTATCGCCATCATCTTTCGCTGGCGCAGGGGGCGGAAGCGACCATCTATGAGCATTATGTCAGCCTCAACGACAACCCGCATTTTACCGGCTCGCGGCTGACGATGAGCGTTGCGGCGAATGCGCATCTGCATCACGTGAAGCTGGCGTTTGAAAACCCGGCGAGCTACCACTTTGCACACAATGATATCTGGCTTGCGGACAATGGTTCGGCAAAGAGCAACAGTTTCTTGCTCGGCGGCGCAGTGCTGCGACATAACACCAGTACGCAACTGAATGGCGAAAACACGCAGCTCAATATCAACAGTCTGGCAATGCCGGTGAAATCGGAAGTGTGCGATACGCGCACTGGCTTGAGCATAATAAGGGCTACTGCAATAGTCGCCAGTTGCATAAAACCATCGTCAGCGACAAAGGCCGGGCGGTCTTTAACGGTTTAATTAATGTGGCGCAACACGCCATCAAAACCGACGGGCAGATGACCAACAACAATTTGCTGCTCGGTCGTCTGGCGGAAGTGGATACCAAGCCACAACTGGAAATCTACGCCGACGATGTGAAATGCAGCCATGGTGCGACCATCGGGCGTATCGATGATGAGCAGATGTTCTATTTGCGCTCGCGCGGGGATCAACCAGCAGGCGGCGCAAAAATGATTATCCATGCCTTTGCCGCTGAACTGACGGAAGCCATCAACGACGAGGCGCTGAAACATCAGGTGCTGGCGCGAATCAGTCAGCGTCTGGCAGGGGGCGTAGCATGAGTTTTCCCGTCAACACCGTGCGTGCCGATTTCCCGGTACTGCTGCGTGAAGTGAACGGACTACCGCTGGCATATCTCGACAGCGCCGCCAGCGCGCAAAAACCGAATCAGGTTATTGATGCCGAAGCGGAGTTTTTCCGCCACGGCTATGCTGCAGTGCACCGCGGCATTCATACGTTGAGCGCAGAAGCCACGCAACGTATGGAAAATGTACGCGTGCAGGCGGCAGCGTTTCTTAACGCGCGGTTGCCGGAAGAACTGGTGTTTGTGCGCGGCACGACCGAGGGTATCAACCTCGTGGCGAATAGCTGGGGCAACAGCCAGTGCGCGCGGGCGACAATATTGTTATCAGCGCCATGGAGCACCACGCCAATATTGTGCCGTGGCAAATGCTCTGTGAACGCGTCGGCGCGCAACTGCGCGTTATTCCGCTCAATCAGGACGGTACTTTACAGCTCGACGTGCTGCCAACGTTGTTTGACGATCGTACCCGCTTGCTGGCAATCACTCAGGTGTCAAATGTGTTGGGCACCGAAAACCCGGTGGCGGAGATGATTACGCTGGCGCATCAGCACGGGGCGAAAGTGCTGGTGGATGGCGCTCAGGCGGTGATGCATCATTCAGTGGACGTGCAGGCGCTGGATTGCGATTTTTATGTCTTCTCCGGCCATAAGCTGTACGGGCCGACCGGGATTGGCGTGCTGTATGTGAAAGAGGCAATCCTGCAGGATATGCCTCCGTGGGAAGGGGGCGGTTCAATGATCGCCACCGTCAGCCTCACGAAGGGCACGACCTATGCAAAAGCCCCCCCGGCGTTTCGAAGCCGGTACGCCAAATACCGGTGGCATTATCGGCCTTGGTGCGGCCATTGATTACGTTACCCGACGTGGGCTGGACGCCATTGGCGAATATGAGCAGACGCTGATGCGTTACGCATTAACTGCACTGGCAGAGGTGCCGGATTTAACCCTCTATGGCCCGGCGCAGCGTCAGGGGGTGATCGCCTTTAATCTGGGGGAAACATCACGCCTATGATGTGGGGAGTTTCCTCGATAATTACGGTATTGCGGTACGTACCGGGCACCATTGCGCCATGCCATTAATGGCGTTTTACAAGGTGCCTGCCATGTGTCGCGCATCGCTGGTTATGTACAATACGGAAGAAGAGGTGGATCGTCTGGTAGCTGGCCTGAAACGTATTCATCAGTTGCTGGGCTAACGTAAGAGGCGAACATGGCTGTATTACCGGATAAAGAGAAGTTGTTGCGCAATTTTGCTCGCTGCGCCAACTGGGAAGAGAAATATCTCTATATTATTGAACTGGGACAACGTCTGCCGGACCTGAGCGAGGAGGCCCATAACCCGGACAATATTATTCAGGGTTGCCAGAGCCGGTGTGGATCGTCATGGAGCGCAACGACGCAGGGGTGATTGAACTGTCCGGCGACAGCGATGCAGCTATCGTTAAAGGGCTTATTGCCATTGTGTTTGCGCTTTATCAGCGGATGACCGCGCAGGATATTGTGGCCTTCGATGTGCGCCCGTGGTTCGAACAGTTGTCATTAACCCAGCATCTCACGCCCTCCCGTTCGCAAGGGCTTGGAAGCAATGATCCGCGCGATACGCAACAAAGCGGCAAACATTAGCTAAACTCAAAAGACAGCTTTCATCCTGTGATGCGAGGTGATTTCCACCTCGTATGGCTTTTCAGCATTCTGGCGTCTTGCCAGTGAATACAGGAACTTCAGCATGAAACGCGCGTCTCTTCTTTCTCTGTGCCTTTTGGCGCTTTTAGCGTTATCCCGTTGGCCCGTGCGGCGGAGTATCCTCTGCCGCCGGACGGTAGCCGCATCATTGGTCAAAATCAGACATACACCGTACAGGCAGGAGATAAAAATCTGCAGGCCATCGCCCGCCACTTTGATACCGCAGCGATGCTGATCCTCGGAAGCGAATGACACGATTGCGCCGGTTCCCCGTCCCGGTACGGTGGTGACCATTCCGTCGCAGATGCTGTTACCGGATACGCCCCGTGAAGGCATTGTGGTGAATCTGGCTGAACTGCGGCTGTACTATTTCCCGCCGGGGAAAAACAGTGTGCAGGTCTACCCGATCGGTATTGGTCAGCAAGGACTGGAAACGCCGGTTTCCGTGACCCGTGTCAGTCAGAAGATCCCCAACTGGACGCCAACGGTCGGCATACGTGCGCGCTCACTGGCCAATGGCATTGAACTGCCGCCAGTGGTACCCGCAGGGCCAAATAATCCGCTGGGGCGCTTTGCGCTACGTTTGGGCATTGGTCATGGCGAATACCTCATTCATGGCACCAATGCGCCTGACAGCGTCGGTTTGCGGGTCAGTTCTGGCTGTATGCGGATGAACGCGCCGGATATTCAGGCGTTGTTTGCTCAGGTCTCTGCAGGGACACGCGTGACCATTATCAACGAGCCGGTGAAATACGCCGTGGAGCCTGATGGCAGGCACTACATTGAAGTTCATCGCCCGTTATCGCAAACGGTGGAGGAGGATACCCAGCGAGTGCCTATCCAGCTTTCCCCAACGCTGGCAACGTTTATTAACCGGGCTGGTGGCGACAAGAATCTGATTGAGAAAGCGCTAAATCGTCGCGCGGGCTACCCGGTTGCTATAGCGGTGGGAAAATCCACAGCGGTGAATCCGGAAAGTGTGTTATCGGTGCAGAACAGTGCAGGTGCAGCGGCAATGAATGCGGAAACGGAACAGCGGGCGATAACGCAGTAGATAAAGAAAGGGGAAGGGGAATTGCAGGCAAAAATGGCGCACTACGTGCGCCATTTCAACACAGGTACTCTTACTTACGGTAAGAGTGAGCCACCGTTGTCCAGACGCTGGTTAGCGCGAGCTGCGTCATCTTTAGCAGCCTGAACGTCGGAACGGATTGCGTTCACGTCGTTGCTCAGCTGGTCAACTTTAGCGTTCAGAGTCTGAACGTCAGAAGACAGCTGATCGATTTTAGCATTGCTGGAGCAACCAGCCAGCAGAGTAGAACCCGAGGATTACCGCGCCCAGTACCAGTTTAGTACGATTCATTATTAATACCCTCTAGATTGGAGTTAATCTCCATGTAGCGTTACAAGTATTACACAAAGTTTTTTATGTTGAGAATATTTTTTGATGGGAATGCCCTTAAATTTGATCGTTCGCTCCAAAGAAGCACCGACTTTCAATAAAAGGTTAAAAAAACGCGTGTTAAAACAGCAGGCTTCCATCAGTTCATCTTAGATAATGCCGGGCTTAAATAGTGAAATCCGATTTGATTTTTTATTTTGGCTGGTTTCGGGGAATATAAAAAAAAGCGCCGCAAGGGCGCTTTTTTAATCAGCCTGTAATGTTTGACTATATTACAGAACGTGGACAGAGGCAGTGTTAGTGGTGCCGCTTGGAACCAGCGCGCCGGAAACCATTACCACAACGTCGCCTTTAGCCGCCAGACCACTTTCCAGCGCCACTTCTTTACCCAGACGGTAGAAATCATCGGTAGAGGAGATCTCTTTCACCAGCTGCGCGACAACGCCTTTGCTCAGCACCAGCTGACGCGCGGTCACTTCATTGGTGGTCAGCGCCAGAATAGTGGCGTCCGGGAAGTATTTACGCACTGCGCGTGCGGATTTACCGCCCGGGTCGCAACCACAATCAGCGGCGCGGCCAGTTTCTCTGCAGTCTCAACCGCACCACGGCATACCGCTTCGGTGATGCGCAGTTTGCGGCTGTCGTTGTTGAAGTCCGGTGTGCGGCTGGTCATCACGCGGTCGGTACGTTCGCAGATGGTGGCCATAATGGTCACTGCTTCCAGCGGGTATTTACCTTTGCGGATTCGCCCGACAGCATGACTGCGTCGGTGCCGTCGAGAATGGCGTTCGCCACGTCGCCTGCTTCAGCGCGGGTCGGACGCGGGTTTTTGATCATGGAGTCCAGCATCTGGGTCGCAGTGATGACCACTTTGCGTGCGCGGATACATTTTTCAATCATCATCTTCTGCGCGAAGATCACTTCTTCAACCGGGATTTCAACGCCCAGATCGCCACGCGCAACCATGATGCCGTCGGAGGCTTCGAGGATTTCGTCGAAGTTATTCAGGCCTTCCGGTTTTCGATTTTGGAGATGATCTGAATGTGTTCGCCACCGTGCGCTTTCAGGTGCTCACGGATTTCCACCACGTCAGAACGTTTACGGATGAAGGATGCGGCAACAAAGTCAACGCCTTGTTCGCAACCAAAGATCAAGTCTTGCTTATCTTTTTCAGCCAGCGCCGGCAGGGCGATGGAAACGCCGTGCAGGTTAACGCCTTTGTTTTCACCGAGGTCGCCGTTATTCAGCACTTTACAGATGACTTTGTTGCCTTCGATGGCTGTCACTTCCATGCCGATCAGACCATCGTCCACCAGCACAGTATTGCCGACATTCAGGTCGGTAGTGAAACCTTCGTAGGTCACCGCAACGGTGTCGGTGTTACCCACAACGGATTTGTCAGTGGTGAAGGTGAAGGTCTGGCCCGCTTTCAGCGAAACATCGTTGCCGCCTTCGAGTTTGATGGTGCGGATTTCCGGACCTTTAGTGTCCAGCAGAATCGCCGCTTTTTTACCGGTTTTGCTCATCACGTTGCGCAGGTTTTTGATGCGCTGGCCGTGTTCCGCATAGTCGCCGTGAGAGAAGTTTAAACGCATAACGTTCATGCCTGCGTCCAGCATTTTCGCCAGCATCTCTTCGGATTCGGTTTTCGGACCGATGGTGCAAACAATTTTGGTCTTTTCATGACAGTTCTGGTCTTTAAGTTTGAGTTGAGAAGGATATGGAAATCACGCTCCGGGTAGCGCACGGCTCCGGAGTCAAACCTGTGTTGCGAAAAGAGCGATGCCACAGCCTAAGGATAGGTGACATCAAAAAGCGTGCAGAGTAATGTGTGCCTGAGTTTCCAGCCCAATGGGGGAAATAAGTGATGTACGTTATATATTTTACAGTTCAATCAGCTGGAAACCATTCAAGAGTGAATAGAGCGGCATTATACGATGATTTATAGACAAAAGGAAAACAAAAACAGCGTTTCAAAAATCATCTGTGCAGTTTCACAACGAAGTGTTATCAAGGTGTTAAGTTCGCACAAAAAGGTTTCGGCGGATTCCCTCAAAAATCACGCCTTTGTCGCAAAACAGGCAAAGGCGAGAGCAGGAATGGCACATTTTACTACCGTTTCGCTTGCTATTTCCAGTAGAGAGTATCGGCAGTAAATGGCTAAAGCTGTAACGGTTTAGCGCGTTAGCTGTTTAACAGGCGCAATGCCTGCTCGTGCAGTTGCGGGCAGCCGGACGCCAGTGGATATTACCGCCCGCCTCCGGGCGGCCGCCGCTCAGCGTGGTCACCACGCCACCGGCTTGTTCAATGATGGGCACCAGCGCGACGATGTCATAAGGCTGCAACCCGTATTCCAGACACAAATCGATTTGCCCGGCGGCCAGCATCGACAGCGCATAACACTCACCGCCGTAGCGAATCATCAGCGTGCTCGCTTCCAGCGCAGCGAAGTTAACCTGTGGGTGGCGGGCAATAGGTTCAGGGGAGGTGAGATGCAAAATCGCCTGTTCCAGCGGGATCCCCCGGCGGGTTTGCATCTGCGCTGTCCCCTCGGGGACCGCTGCGCCGGGCGTGTTGACCATCAGCCCAGAAACGCTCCCCGGTTAGCGGCTGGCTCATCATACCCATGTGGCCACGACCTTCAACAGTCAGTCCGATCAGCGTTCCCCATACCGGAATGCCGCACAGAAACGGGCGCGTACCGTCCACCGGATCCAGAACCCATTGCAATGGGCCGGAACCGGTCAGGCCAAATTCTTCGCCCATCACAGAATGATCGGGGTAGCGGGACGTGATGATGTCGCGCATTGCACGCTCGGCTTCGCGGTCGGCATCAGTGACCGGGTCAAAGCGGAAACCCTCTTTCGGCTTGCTGCCGACGTGCAGGATTCATCCGGGAGCGAAAACGCGGTAGCGTCTGTTTGTCTGCCGCGTCGGCGAGTTCATGCAGGAAAGCAATATCAGGTACAGCGTGGTTCATCGCGTGGTCCTCCGTTGATACGTTTGAACGACTGGCGTACTCACTGCGTCGTTTTTAACACATTACGGGGCTTTATTCTTTCCACTGCGATAATAACGATTGCATACATAGAGCGACATATGTATTTTTATGCATATAATCTGCATAAAAAGGTGGTTGTATGTTTAAGAAATGGATTCAGGCCGGTTGTCTTTTGCCGCGCTGGCCAGCAGTGCGTTTGCCGCTCAGGAAACTTACGTTGTCGGTGCAGGCGGTACTTACCGTCCGTTCGAGTTCGAAAATAACCAGAAACAGCTGGAAGGGTTCGATATCGACCTCATTAAAGCCATCGCGAAAGCAGAAAACTTCAATATCAAGCTGATCAACACCCCATGGGAAGGGATCTTCGCGACCACCGGGTTCCGGCGATCGCGACATCATTATTTCTGGCATTACCATTACCGATAAACGTAAACAGATGGTGGACTTCTCTGCGCCATACTTCCCGGCTGAGCAGTCGATTGTTGTCCCGGCGACCTCGAAAGTGACCTCTCTGGCGTCGCTGAAAGAGGAGAAAGTCGGCGTGGTGAACTCCAGTACGGGCGATATCGTTGTATCCGACGTGTTGGGAAAAAACAGCACGGCCATTAAGCGCTTTGATAATACGCCGCTGATGCTGCAGGAGCTGTTTGAAGATGGCGTGAGCGCCGCGGTGGGTGATGTGGGCGTCGTGAAATACTACATCAAACAGCATCCGGAAAAGCAGTTTAAACTGGTACCGGACGCCAAATTCGAGCGTCAATATTTCGGGATCGCGGTAGCCAAGGGCAACACAGCGTTGCAGGACAAAATCAACAGCGGTCTGAAGAAGATTGTTGCGAATGGCACCTATGCAAAAAATCTACAAAACCCTGGTTTGACGAGAATGTGCCTGCTTTGCCCGCGCAGTAATTAACGTTTTCTTTCTCTTCCGGCTATCGTGAGTCTCTTCGATAGCCGTCATTTTTCCCAGGGATTACTTATGTCAGCATTCCGCTGGGAGATTATCCGGGGAGTATGCGCCGCTGTTTATGCAGGGCGCACGGATGACCATCAAATGCACCATTATCTGCGTTATTTTAGGCACGCTTTGGGGGCTGACGCTTGGCCTCGGCAGAATGGCGCACGCCGGGCATGGCCCGTGGAAGTTCGTGTTGCGCTATCTGGTGCAATTCCCGGTGCGTTTTTACGTCAGCGCATTTCGCGGCACGCCGTTGTTTGTGCAGATCATGGTGGTGCATTTTGCGCTGGTACCGCTGTTTATTAATCCGCGTGACGGCATTCTGGTGACCAGTGGGATGATGAGCAGCGATGTGGCGCGCGCTGCGTTCCGATTACGGCGCATTTCTCTCCTGCATTGTCGCCATTACCCTGAATGCGGGCGCGTATGTTTCGGAAATTTTCCGCGCCGGGATCCAGTCGATTGATAAAGGGCAGATGGAAGCCTCGCGTGCGCTGGGGATGCCGTGGTGGAAAACCATGCGCAAGGTGATCCTGCCGCAGGCGTTTCGCCGTATTTTGCCGCCGCTGGGAAACAATGCGATTGCCATTGTGAAGGATTCGTCACTCGCCTCGGCAATCGGCACGGCGGACCTCGCGTATGCCGCCCGTACTGTATCCGGCGCGTATGCCACCTACTGGGAACCCTACCTGACCATTTCACTGGTGTACTGGGTCATCACCTTCCTGCTGGCGCAGATGGTTAACCGACTGGAAAGAGGTTTGGCAAAAGTGATTCACATTAATAACTTGCATAAGCATTTCGGCGAAAGTCATGTCTTGCGCGGTATCAGTTGCGACATCCAGCCGCAGGAAGTGGTGTGCATCATCGGGCCATCCGGCTCCGGAAAAAGTACGTTTTACGCTGCATGAATGCGCTGGAAAGCGTCAGTGAAGGCGAAGTACAGGTGAATGGCTATGCCATTCATGAGACCAGTACCGACCTGAACAAACTGCGGGAAAGCGTCGGGATGGTATTTCAGCGCTTTAACCTGTTCCCGCACATGACGGTGCTGGAAAACCTGATCATGGCGCCAATGAGCCTGAAAGGTATGGCGCGCGTGGATGCTGTGGAGCTGGCGGAAAATCTGCTGGCCAAAGTCGGTCTGAGTGATAAACGTGACGCACTGGCCTTCCAGTCTTTCCGGTGGGCAGCAACAGCGCGTGGCCATTGCCCGTGCGCTGGCGATGAATCCGTCGATCATGCTGTTTGATGAGCCGACTTCAGCACTGGATCCGGAGCTGGTGGGTGACGTTTTGCAGGTGATGAAAGCGCTGGCTAACGAAGGGATGACGATGGTGATTGTGACCCACGAAATGGGGTTTGCCCGTGAAGTGGCGGACCGGGTCATCTTCATTGACCGGTGTGATCCGGAGGAAGAGGGCACGCCGGAACAGATTTTCAACGCACCAACCAACCCCCCGCACAGCCGCATTCCTGAGTAAAGTCCTTTGATATCAAGCTCTCTGCGGAGAGCTTTTTCTTCTTCTCCAATGACAGAAAGTGCAAAGCGTCCTGCGCCTGCGCGGCAGATACTGCAATGCGCCATACTTGACGCTGAGTGTTGATGCAACAACAAGGGCATGTTCCCTTGTTTCCAAGCCTGAAAAAATCTACGGAGAAAGACCATGACCATGAAAGTCCTCGGTTATGCCGCGCAGTCGAATAAAGCCCGCTGGCGCCTTTTCATTTTGAGCGTCGCGATCCCCGCGCCGATGACGTGGTTATCGACATTTTGTACTGCGGCGTATGCCATTCTGATTTGCACCGGGCGCGTAACGATTGGGGATTCAGCCAGTATCCCATCGTACCGGGCCATGAAATTATCGGCCGCGTGGTGTCGGTTGGCGACGACGTACGTAAATTTAAAGCCGGTGATTTAGTCGGTATCGGCTGTATGGTCGATTCCTGTCGCGAATGTTCGCCGTGCAAGCAGGGTTTGGAACAGTATTGCGAAGAGGGCAATATTCAGACCTATAACGGTATTGACCGCCACGACCACCGCCCGACGTTTGGCGGCTATTCGCAGTCGATTGTCTGTTCTCAGGATTTCGTGTTGCGCATTCCTGAGAACTGGATGCTGTTGCGCCGCTGCTCTGTGCGGGCATTACCACCTGGTCGCCGCTGCGTCGCTGGGGGAGTGAAAAAAAGGCTCCAAAGTTGCGGTTATCGGCACCGGGCGGTTTAGGACATATGGCGCTGAAACTGGCGCACGCGCTCGGGGCGGAAGTGACACTGTTTACCCGTTCGCCGGGTAAAGAGGAGGATGCCCGTCGCACGGGAGCGCACCATGTGGTGCTCTCTACCGATGCGCAACAGATGGAGGCAGTGAAAGGGCAGTTTGAGCTGATTATCGATACGGTGCCCTATACCCACGACATTAACGGCTATATTTCCACGTTGACGCTGGACGGTACGCTGGTGTTTGTCGGGTTGTTGGGGGACATTGAGCCTACCGTTAACACCGTGCCGATGCTGTTAGGGCGCCGTTCTATCGCAGGCTCTTGCATCGGTGGGATTGCCGAAACGCAGGAAATGCTGGATTTCTGCGGCGAACACAATATTACCGCTGATTCGGAAGTGATCCGCATGGACGAGATTAACGAGGCGTTTGAACGTCTGCTGAAAAGCGATGTGAAATACCGGTTTGTGATCGATATGCAGACGCTGACGGCATAAAGTGTGTGGCAGGCCGCTTGCGGTCTGCTGCTTCAGGCTGCGGGATAAAGAAAAGGAAACTTAAGAATGGTGCGTCCGAATGGACTCGAACCATCGACCCCCACCATGTCAAGGTGGTGCTCTAACCAACTGAGCTACGGACGCACTGAGAAGGAATGGTGCGTTCAATTGGACTCGAACCAACGACCCCCACCATGTCAAGGTGGTGCTCTAACCAACTGAGCTATGAACGCAGTGTTGTGGTTGACAACGGGGACGAATATTAGCGGCAGGCCGGAGAAGTGGCAAGCGGAAAATGGCAAATTTATTCCTGAATTCACGTGATTGCGGAACAACTGAGCAAAACGCTGTGAAAGTAGCCGCCAGCTGGCGGCTACGGCCATTCTTAACGCGCGGCGCGCTGCAAAATCGTTGCTGAAGGCAGGCGCTGCAGAAAGCGCATCCGCAGCATTATCAGGATCGCTGCAGACGTCAGGCCAATAATAAAGCCCATCCAGAAACCGGCGGGGCCCCATTCTGTCGACCACCAGATCGGTCAGCGCCAGAATATAGCCAGATGGCAGCCCCAGCACCCAATAGGCGGTAAAGGTGATAAAAAAGATCGAGCGCGCGTATCTTTATAGCCGCGCAGGATGCCGCTGCCAATCACCTGAATGGAGTCGGAGATTTGGTAAATCGCCGCCAGCAACATCAGGTGCGAGGCGAGCGTCACCACTTCCGGGTTTTTGTTATAGAGCAGGGCGATCTGTTCGCGCATCAGCACGGTGAAAACCGCTGTAACCGCCGCCATGCACACGCCGACGATCAACCCGGTATGCGCCGAGGTTTTTGCATCCAGCGTCGAACCTTGCCCCAGACGGAAGCCCACCCGGATGGTCACCGCGGCGGCCAGCGACATCGGCAGAACAAACATCAGCGAACTGAAGTTAAGCGCAATCTGGTGACCGGCCACATCAACAATGCCCAGCGGCGATACCAGCAGGGCCACCACCGCAAACAACGTGACTTCGAAAAACAGCGCCAACGCAATGGGCAGCCCCAGTTGCGCAAGGCGTTTTAGCGCCTCGGGATCGGGTTTAGCGAAACGCTGGGCGTGCTGAATATCACGCATGGCGCGGGCGCGTTTTACATACATGCGCATGCAGAGAAACATCACCCAATAGACGGATGCGGTTGCCACGCCGCAGCCGACGCCGCCCATAGTTCCGGCATGCCGAAGTGACCGTAAATAAAGATATAGTTCACCGGGATATTCACCAGCAAGCCGACAAAGCCCATCACCATGCACGGCTGCGTGCGGGCCAGCCCTTCGCACTGGTTACGCATCACCGGAAAAGAGATAGCCGTGAGGCGCGCCCCACATCAACGCACGTAAAAAACGCACGGCTTTTTCCGCCAGAATCGGGTCGATGTTATGCATCGCATGGATGATATGACCGGCATTCCACAGCACAATCATGATCAACACCGCCACAATGCCTGCCAGCCAGAAACCCTGACCGACCTGATGGGCGATGCGATCGCGACGTCCGGAGCCGTTTAACTGGGCAATCACCGGCGTCATTGCCAGCAAAAAGACCGTGGCCGAAGAGAATTGCGGGAAACCAGATAGAGGTACCAATAGCGACAGCGGCCATATCCGTGGCGCTATAGCCACCCGCCATTACCGTATCAACGAAGCCCATTGCAGTCTGGGCGACCTGCGCAACAATGACCGGCAAGGCGAGTGCCAGTAACTGACGCGCTTCTGTAACATACTTCTGCACGAGAACACCTTTATATTGTTTTGTAGTTATAAGAGAGAATGGAACAACTGTTCAGGAAGGAGTTTTTCCTTGTGCTAAAAACGATGCCGCACTGCGATAAATGCGGCATGTGTTCAAATATTACCTGTTAAGCCCCGCTTTTGCCATGTTAACCCTGCATCAATGCTTTCTTGCCGCACGCCGCCCGTTGTTCATCTTATCGTCATCCGTCCGGGAAAACGCGCAGCGGCGGGATTGAGACTGGCAAGGGCAATTTCCACCTGTTATTGTGCGTAAAGAACACGGTAACGCCGTATGAATGGGAACAGGAGTGGTAGGTATGTTTACTGGTATTGTACAGGGCACGGCAAAACTGGTGTCTATTGATGATAAACCCAATTTCCGCACCCACGTCGTTGAACTTCCTGAGCATATGCTTGAGGGCATCGAAACCGGTGCTTCCATCGCGAACAATGGCTGTTGTCTGACCGTGACGGCCATCGACGGCAGTCATATTAGTTTCGATTTAATGAAAGAAACGTTGCGTATTACCAACTTGGGCGAGCTGGGCATTGGTGATGTGGTAAACGTGGAACGCGCGGCGAAGTTCAGTGATGAAATTGGCGGGCATCTGATGTCTGGCCATATTATGACCACTGCGGAAATCGTCAAAATCCTCACCTCGGAAAATAATCGCCAGATTTGGTTCAAGGTGTCGGATCCGGCATTGATGAAATACATCCTGTATAAAGGCTTTATCGGTATTGACGGCATCAGCCTGACGGTGGGGGGAAGTGACCAGCAGCCGTTTCTGCGTGCACCTGATCCGGAGACGCTGCAACGCACCACGCTCGGGGCTAAAAAACTGGGGCAGCGCGTCAATATTGAAATCGATCCGCAAACGCAGGCGGTTGTCGATACCGTTGAGCGCGTACTGGCGGCGAAAGAGGCTGCTGCTGTCTCTGCTGCGATTAGCGAAGAGTAATGGCTTCCCCGACGGGGAAAATGAAAAAGGCCGCACATTTGCCGTGCGGCCTTCTTTTATGGCGCGGATCATCGCGCCACGCGTAATCCCCGTTCAATGCCCCGACTGAAGACCACCTGCCAGAGCTGGATATCCCGCGAGCGAAATGCGCCTGCGCAGGCGTTCAGATAATAGCTGAACATCCGTTTAAACCGTTCGGAGTAGTTATCGGCAATCTCCGGCCACGCGGCAAGAAAACGCGCATACCATGCCATCAAGGTGCGGTCATAATCGGCACCAAAATTATGCCAGTCTTCCAGCACGAAATGCGCCTCGCTGGCGTCGGCAATCTGGCGTACGGAAGGCAGGCAACCGTTAGGGAAGATATAACGGTCAATCCACGGATCAACATTGTGATCGGTACGTTTAGAGCCAATGGTATGCAGCAGGAAAATGCCATCGGGTTTGAGATTACGATCCACCACGCTGGAAATAGGTCGCATAGTTTTTCGGCCCGACATGTTCAAACATACCGACAGAAATAATGCGATCAAACTGGTCATTCATGTCGCGGTAATCCTGCAGGCGGATCTCCACATCCGAGGCCTTCACACCGACGTTGTGCCAGCTTTTGTTGCTCGGCGGAAATGGTGACGCCCACCACGCTGACGCCGTAATTCTGCGCCATAAATTGCGCCAGCCCGCCCCATCCGCAGCCAATATCCAGCACACGCATGCCCGGTCTTAACTGCAGTTTTTCACAGCAAAGCCTCAGTTTAGCGTGCTGTGCGTCGTCAAGGGTGTCGGCCTCTTTCCAGTAGGCGCAAGAGTATTGCATCTGCGGATCCAGCATGCGGGTAAACAGGTCATTACCGAGATCGTAATGCTCTTTACCGACAATCCGGGCCCGTTTCTTACTCTGCAGATTAAATAATCTTGCTCCGGCAATGCGGAGAGTGTCTTTCAGGTGGTGCGGGAGTTGGCTTTCCGAGGCCGGCACGGAGAACTTTGGTGAAGAAGATGTCCAGCCGGTCGCAATCCCACCAGCCATCCATATAACTTTCGCCGGAGTCCGAGCGAACCTTCCTGTAAAACGCGTTTGAAAAAATCAGGATTTTTCACCTGAATATCTGAAGCTGCGGGGCCATTAACTTTGTGGATACCGGCGCGGCTCAGCAGTTCGTTTGCTATACGGAACCAATTATCATCCCGTACGCTGACTTCTTCTATACACGATGAACTCATAACTTCTCCATCACTAACCAGTGATCAGAACCTTCAAACAGCGTAGACGCTTTTCGGGTTTGTGAGAAATCTCACGGTTTTCGCCGTGAGGCTGATATCCGACGTAGAACAGAGGAAGGGGAGAGAACCCTTGCCGAAAGGCCTTCCATGGTGAAACGGGCGTAATCCGACGCCCGTTACTTCCATAATATTTATCGTATTTATAAAACAGCGAAATTTAGTATAGGCTTCCAATATCAGGTGATTCAACAGAAAACTGTTAGCATGCTAATCAGTGACTTAGAGATAATCGCCGAAGCGACTATCCCCGTGAAGACGCCGGTGTGGTGGCCTCTTTCGCATACCCGCGATGCGGTTGCCGCTGCAGACGGTATCCCAGCGTCGCCAGCAACACCATCGACAGCATTACGCTGGTGGTAGTGAGCAGCGGCGTGGCGATAAGCCATGAGACCACCGAGGGCTTGCAAGGAAGCACAGCCCAAGTTGCAGCGTATTTTGCAACGCGGCAGCACGACCGGTTGCCTGCGGAAATGGGCGTAATGCCCGGGCAACCACGATGGGATAAATGGCGCCATTGGCCATTGCCATAAAGCAGAACGGGATCAGCAGCGCAGTCAGCGACACGTTCGGCATAAAGCCGACCGCCCGGTGGCAATCACGCTCAGGGCAAACGCGCTTAGCAGCCGGGGGAAGCAGTCGCTCGCCTTGCCACTTCTGTAGCGCAGCGCGGCAACCGTACCCCACCAGAAACGCAATGGTCTGCGGTACATAGCTAAGGCCGATCGCAGAGGGCCATACCCCATCTCGTGCAGGATGAACGGTGAGCCGGTCAGCCAGGGCGAAGAAACTGGCGGAACAGGCCGCATAGATAATCACATTGCCGCGATAGTCACGGGCACGTAGCAGATCCATAAAGGTCAGTGGCTGCTCATCATGCGCAGTGGCCTTCGCTGACGGTTTCAGGCGTAACGCCGGGATCATCAACACCAGCGTAATCACCAGCAGCGTGGCGAAGATCGCTTGCCAGTTGAGATGCGCAAGGATCCACGCGCCGAGCAGGGGGGCCAGTGCGGGTGTCAGCCCGACCAGCGGCATAATGGTGGCGAAAATGCGGTTAACGCGGTGCGACGGGTAATAATCCGTGACCAGCGCCTGCCAGCTTACGGTTGCAGCACAGACCCCCTACAGCCTGTACAAAACGCAGCACCAGTAACAGCGTGGCGTCCCGCACCCATAATGTTCCCAGACAGCCAACGGCGAAAATCCCCAGACCGGTTAACAAAATCGGTTTGCGTCCATAGCGATCCGATAACGGTCCCCACAGCAGTTGTGCAACGGCAAACCCGGCCAGAAACAGGCTCAATGTGGCGCTGACCACCGCGGATGAGGTCTCTAAATCTTGCTGAATGGCGCTGAAAGCGGGCAGGTACATGTCGGTGGCTAAAAAGCCCAGCACGCTTAATCCCGCGAGCCAGACTAAAAATCCTTTGCCGGTTGCATTGTGGTATCTCTTCTTTGTGCAGGTTATCAGGGTTGTCGAGTGTAAGGAGTGCATTCCCCCTTGTGAAACGCTAATATTTGCGCAGTGATTTCAAATTTTTGCAGGCAGATTATGTGGTCAGAATATTCGCTGGAAGTGGTAGATGCTGTAGCGCGTAACGGCAGTTTTAGCGGTGCAGCTCAAGAGTTGCACCGTGTGCCTTCTGCCGTCAGCTATACCGTAAGACAACTGGAAGAGTGGCTGGCGGTTCCGCTGTTTGAACGACGTCACCGCGATGTGGAGTTAACCCCCGCTGGCGTCTGGTTTTTGGAAAGAAGGGCGTTCTGTTATCAAAAAATGCAGGTCACCCGCCAACAATGCCAGCAGATTGCCAATGGCTGGCGCGGGCAACTGGCGATTGCGGTGGACAACATTGTCAGGCCCGAACGTACGCGGCAGTTGATCGTCGATTTTTATCGTCACTTTAGTGATGTGGAGCTACAGGTTTACCGTGAAGTGTTTAACGGCGTCTGGGATGCTTTGGCAGACGGGCGTGTTGAACTGGCTATTGGCGCAACGCAAGCCATTCCGGTCGGCGGGCGCTATGCTTTTCGCGATATGGGTATGCTGAGCTGGAAATGTGTGGTTTCCCGTCGACACCCGCTGGCGGCGCTGCCCGCCCGTTAAGCGATGAGACGTTACGTAACTGGCCTTCGCTGATACAGGAGGATACGTCGCGCTCGTTACCGAAGCGTATTACCTCGGCTACTGGATAATCAGAAACGGGTGATGGTGCCGGACTGGAAATCATCCGAAGCCTGTCTGTCAGCAGGGTTATGCGTGGGAATGGTCCCGGCGCATTTTGCCAGACCGGCTCGATCGTGGGGAGTGGGTGGCGCTGGAACTGGAAAATCCCTTCCCGGATGCCGCCTGTTGCCTGACGTGGCAGCAGAGCGAGGCATCGCCCGCACTGAACTGGCTTCTGGCATATCTGGGCGACAGTGAAACGCTGAATCGGGAATGGCTGCGGGAGCCGGAATAGGGGCTCCCGCAAAAAGGATTAACGGCGGTAATCGCGGAACGGACCATCGGCGACCGAGCGGCGCTCGATCAGACGCGGATGCACTTCGATGGATTGCGACTCTTCGCGCTTATTCACAATACGGTCAAGCAGCATAGTAAATGCGGTTTCACCCAGCGAATCTTTCGGCTGGTGTATTGTGGTCAGTGACGGCGTGAAGAAGCGGGAGTTACGCACGTTGTCATAACCGATCACCGAAATATCCTGCGGGACGCGCAATCCCATTTCGTCGGCGGCACACAGCGCACCCATGGCCATAATATCGCCGCCGCAGAAGACGGCCGTCGGGCGATGCGTCTGCGCAAGGATCTGCTGCATGGCGCGATAACCGGACTCGGGTTCAAAGTCGCCCTGAACGATCCAGTTTTCCGGTACGGAAATGGTGGCTTCTTCCATTGCTTTCATAAAACCGGCAAGACGACCCGCACCGGTGTTGCGCTCAAGCGGCCCCGGGGATCACACCGATATCGCGGTGACCGCGTTCAATAAGATAACGCCCGGCCATATAACCGCCTTCAAAGGCGTTATCAATCACCGTATCGGTAAAGTCGGCTTTGGCTTCGCCCCAATCCATAACGACCATCGGGATATGGCGATACTCTTCCAGCATGCTCAGTAAGGATTCCGGATACTCGGAACACATGACCAGCAGACCATCAACGCGCTTTTGCGCCATCATCGACAAGTAAGCACGCTGTTTTTCCCAGATTATTCCGAGGGCATTACCGAGGATCAGGGTGTAGCCTTTCTGGAAGCATTTCTTCTCAACAGCCTCAATGATTTCGGCAAAATAGGCTGCTTCGCTGCTGGTGGCCAGTAGGCCAATCGATTTGGTGTGATTCACCTTCAGGCTGCGCGCCACGGCGCTTGGTGAATAATGCAGCTCTTTGATCGCCGCCCACACGGCATTGCGCGTCTCTTCGGCGACAAAACGTGTCTTGTTAATTACATGTGATACGGTTGTGGTGGAAACGTTTGCTCGCTTCGCTACGTCTTTGATCGTTGCCATCAGATGTCACTCCAGACCATATCTCAAGCTCCTGATAATACATAAGGTAAACGTTTGCCTTCAATCACCCTGTACCCATGATCGGGGGTGCGGTACGCCGGGAAAAAAGACACTGGACGTCAGGAGGGGGAGTCAATGGCCGGTACGCTAATAAATTTAGCGTCGAATTTTGTCTGATCTTGAGCAAAAGGGGAAGTGATAAAACGTCTGACGTGCTAATTCCTGCAAGATTTTTACGTTTATTTGTGCAAAAATGCGCTATCTCACTTTTGTGTGGAAATTAAAACGGAGAAAATTGATGAGCACCGACCTGAAGTATTCACTGTTCACTACCGTCATCGTGCTGAGCCTGATCGTTTTCGGCGCCCTGACCGCTGCACTGCATTGATCCCGCGCGAGGGGAACTGGTTTCTCCCTCCGTTTTCGTTTCCCCGCATTGTTATCAATTCTGCAATACTCTTTTGTCATTCCGCTAACGGCAGTTTTTTGTGATTGATGTCATACTTTTGACTTCTGCGACAGTGTCCCGAAGCGACACGGCTTTTCCGGAGTCAGTTTATGAAAATGAATTTCCCTTTGCTCGCCCCGGCGATTGGCGCCTTTGGCATCGGTACGACCGAGTTCTCCCCAATGGGATTACTGCCGGTGATTGCCCGCGGCGTTGACGTTTCTATCCCGGCGGCGGGGATGCTGATTAGCGCCTACGCTGTCGGCGTAATGGTCGGTGCACCGTTAATGACGTTGCTGCTTTCTCATCGTGGCAGACGCAACGCGCTGATTTTTTGATGGCGATTTTTACGCTGGGTAACGTGTTGTCGGCGATTGCGCCGAATTACGCCACCCTGATGCTGGCGCGTATCGTAACCAGTCTCAACCATGGCGCATTCTTTGGCCTCGGGATCGGTGGTTGCTGCAAGCGTTGTCGCCAAAGAAAAGCAAGCCAGCGCTGTCGCCACCATGTTTATGGGGCTAACCATCGCCAATATCGGCGGTGTGCCGGCTGCGACGGCTGGGTGAAACCATTGGCTGGCGCATGTCGTTTATGGCTACCGCAGCGCTGGGTATTGTGTCGATGTTGAGTCTGTTCTTCTCGCTGCCGAAAGGCGGCGCCGGGGAACGCCCGGAGGTGCGTAAAGAGCTGGCGGTGCTGATGCGCCCGCAGGTCTTGTCCGCGCTGCTGACCACGGTGCTGGGGGGCAGGGGCGATGTTCACGCTCTATACCTATATTTCACCGGTTCTGCGAACCATTACAGATGCGACACCCGTCTTTATTACGGCAATGTTGGTGCTGATTGGCGTTGGGTTCTCCATCGGCAACTATCTTGGCGGTAAACTGGCGGATCGTTCCGTGACCGGAACGCTTAAAGGCTTTTGGTGCTGTTGATTGCCATCATGCTGGCTATCCCGTTTCTTGCACAGAGCGCGATCGGCGCGGCGATCAGCATGGTGGTCTGGGGGCAGCGACTTTTGCCGTGGTGCCGCCGTTGCAAATGCGGGTCATGCGTGTGGCGCATGAAGCGCCGGGCCTGTCCTCTTCCGTGAACATTGGCGCATTTAACCCGCGGGGAACGCATTGGGGGTGCCGCAGCCGGTGGGGCGGTGATATCCGGTGGTCTGGGTTATAGCTTTGTGCCGGTGATGGGGGCGATTATCGCGGGTCTCGGCCTGTTGGTGGTGCTCTTTTCAGGGCGTGCTCAGCCAGAACGTGCCTGCGCAGCAGAATAATAATCAGGAGGGGTTTCCCCCTCCTGATGAGATTTACGCAGCGAGGTTTTTCGCCACAAAGTCCCAGTTTACCAGCGCCCAGAAGTGCTCCAGATAGTTCGGACGGGCATTACGGTAATCGATGTAATAGGCATGTTCCCAGACATCAACGGTCAGCAACGGCGTGGCATCCGTCGTCAGCGGTGTACCCGCGTTAGATGTTGACACAATTGCCAGTTCGCCATCCGCCTTCTTCACCAGCCACGTCCAGCCTGCACCAAAGTTTTGACCGCCGCATCGGTAAACTGTGCTTTGAATTCAGCGAAGCTACCGAAGGACTTTGCAATCGCCGAAGCCAGCGCGCGCGCCTGTCGGTTCGCCACCCGCGTTCGGGGCGAGACAGTGCCAGTAGAAGGTGTGGTTCCAGACCTGCGCAGCATTGTTAAACACGCCGCCTTCGCTGCTCTTAACAATTGCTTCGAGCGATTGACCTTCGAAGTCGGTGCCTTTGATCAGGTTATTGAGGTTGGTGACATAGGTCTGATGGTGCTTACCATAGTGGTAGTCCAGTGTTTCAGCCGAGATATGCGGCGCCGGGGCGTCTTTCGCATACGGTAATGCAGGTAATTCGAACGACATTGCTACTCTCCTTCATTATTTTAATACACCCAATAGCCCTACTGAGTGTATGGATAGAGTAGCAAATAGAAAGGGGTGACAAAGAGAGAGTTACCTGCCGCAGTGGCGACAGGTAACCGGATTAACGGATGGTTTTCGGTGTGACCACGCGGCGGGCGCCGACGTAGTGACGCTGCCAGTAGTCTTCACTCAGCGAGGTCACCTGAATATCCTGACCGCTGCGCGGTGACTGGATAAACTTGCCGTTCCCCACGTAAACGCCAACGTGGTCCGCTGTGCCGCGACCCTCGGGTGCGGAAGAAGACCAAGTCGCCACTTTCCAGTTCTGCGACATTCACCGGCGAGGCATCACGCAGGTGATACATCCTCATTTGCCGTACGGGGAATGCGGAATTTCACCAAATCTTTATAGGCGTAATAGACCAGACCGCTGCAGTCAAAACCGGTATTAGGCGAGGTGCCGCCCCAGTGGTACGGCTTGCCAATCTGATTCATCAGCTTGGACATAGCGGTTTTCTGCGCTTTTGGATCCGGACTTTGTGCACATCGGCAAGCGCGGCCGATTTGGTGCTTTTGACTTTAACGCAGTGCGGCTTGTGGCCTTTGCGCGGCGTACATTTTTCGGTCCGGTGACAGCAGCGGTTTTGGTCTGGCTGGATTTATTACGACGCGTAGAGTTGGCTGGCTTTACTGCTGGTGGTCACTTTCTTCGTTGCCGGAGATTTTTTGGTCTCCGTCTTTTTGTTCGTTGTTTTGGTTTCTGCGTTGCGACTGTTTTTCTTTGATGTCTTTTGCGATGTGGTTTTTTCTTACGTTCGGATGCTTTCGCCAGATGCGATTTTGCACGGCCGACGCTCGCGCCTGTTCAGAGGCGTTAGCCAATGGCGTGAAAGAAAGCGTGGTGAACAACAAAGCACAGAGCGTGATCGAAGATTTTGGTATTCGCGCCACTGGAGCAATCCCCCTGTTAGGAGGCATTTAACAATGCGTGCGTATGATTTCAAAACCCGTCGATTCTAATCCATAAAAAAGCACAAAAGTTAAGAGTGTTTTGCATCTATAGCTGCGTTTCGTTAGCAAGCGCAAAAAAAAGCAGCAAAACGTTTCTATGGCGGTTAAGAGTTAAGCAACAGGCGGAATCCGAATTGTGTTAAGTCACATTTTGGAGGCAACTTTTCAGGTATGGGCGTAAAATCGTCACCAGTGAACAAAATGTTATTTTCTGTTGGCTGCCTGAACCGTTACAATGTCCACCATCTGCCGTAGAAGTTGAAGGAAGCAAGACAATGAGCACGACGAAAAATCCAGCGCCAGATCGCTGAAAACCCGATACTGCTGTACATGAAAGGCTCTCCGAAGCTGCGGCTTCTCCGCTCAGGCTGTACAGGCGCTGTCTGCCTGTGGTGAACGTTTCGCGTATGTTGATATTCTGCAGAACCCGGATATCCGCGCAGAACTGCCGAAATATGCTAACTGGCCAACCTTCCCGCAACTGTGGGTGGACGGCGAACTGGTTGGCGGCTGCGACATCCTGATTGAGATGTATCAACGCGGTGAGTTGCAGACGCTGATCAGAAGCAGCCGCTAAACACAAGGGCGAGCAGGACGCGGAGTAAGCCGCACGCGGTTCATTGCTAAAAGGGTTCATGTTCCGACATGAACCCTTTTCTCGGTCAGAAGGTATAGATTAGTCCTGCGGTGGTTAGCATATTATAGCTTTCAATACCGCCACCATTTTTATAATCTGCGCTTATATTTTGGCTGTAATTATTAACATTGACGTCAGTCTTCTTATTTGCCACCCGACTCCGGTGCCTTCAATATAGAGCTTCATATTCTCTGTGACGTAATAACCCACGCTTGCCGCGAGTGAAAAGAAGTTCTGTTCTTTGCTTTATCAATAAACGTCAGGTCTCTGAGATAATGCTCATCATTCCGGTGGTTCGTGCCCAGGCGCTGTATTTCCAACGTTCCGGAAAGTTCAATATCATTATAACGATAGCTTCCGGTCAGACCGACATAGGATCTGATAGTGTTGCTTATAGCCAATATTGATTTCGTTGGGATCAAAGGTGCCGATATTGGCACCATTATTATAGCTGTAGCTTCCACCTCTACCGTGAAAGCTGATGCGGTTCTCCGGTACCCCGCCATTAATCCCAGACGCCATCCGGGGGTGTTAAACATCCAGCCTTTCATTCACATCAAAGTGATTGGAAAAGTTGAGCTGCGTATCAGGGTGCGAGCTGCGATCGGTCCACGAATTCTGCGCAGCGTTTTGCCAGTCGTAATCATTCATATGACTGTTTCCGCTGGAAAACGTTGACCAGCCTGATACGCCTAAGGAGAACCACCGCATGGCGTTCCATTCCAGAGAGCCCTGAACAACAGCAGCATTGCGGTAACGCCAGTCGAGTTGGCTGAGTTTTCGCCCCCCCTTGATCGGGCGCATAAACCCTTTCATGGGTCAGGCCGCCCAGGTACCCACGGTAATCCCGGCAGAAACCTGATCCCGGTTAAACATGCGATCTTGCATTTCGGCCGCAGCCGGAAAAGCCATAGGGATAAAAAACAGAACAAGAATAATATTGAACTTGTGCATTATTTCACCTTCATCAAAATGTATTAGCGGGTCCTTCTATGCTCACCTTGAAATAAATTAAAAATAACCCAGCATCTACGTGATGGATTAATTCATTCATGATTAATATATGTATTTCTCACAGCGTTCAGGTGCGCCAAAATATCATCGGCTGTCTTAATGATATTTTTATGCCGTTAAGTGAAATGAGAGTTAATCTGCTAAAGGTGAATAGCGGGTTTTTTCACGAAGCTTGCGCAGGCTTTTGTGGCGTTTTTGTCTGTTAATAATGGTTAGGTTGGCAGAAAAAGAATATGAAGGGGAATTTAAGAAAACGATATGTGTTTATCTAATTTCGATTAACTGTTAATAACCGGTCACTGAATGCAACCGGCATAGAATATTTCTGGTATTTATGGTTGAGGATCTTCAGCCAGCGGTAATGGCCAACCGCCAAGACGTTTCCAGCGATTGACTATTTCTACAAAACAGCAGGGCGGTTTGGGCGGTGTCATACAGTGCGGAGTGCGCCTGTGTGGCGTCAAAGGCAATGCCCGCAGCGGCACAGGCTTTAGAGTACCGTCTGGCCCAGCGCCAGCCCACTCCAGTGATGCGGTGTCGAAAGTGACAAAAGGATGGAACGGGTTGCGTTTTAATGATGCGCGCTCGGCAGCGGCCATCATAAAGCTATGATCGAAAGTGGCATTATGGGCAACCATAATCGCGCGGTTACATCCCTCGGTCTTTAATGCCCTTGCGCACCATTTTGAAAATCGCGTGCAGCGCATCGTGTTCGCTCACCGCACCGCGCAGCGGGTTAGTCGGATCGATGCCGTTAAACGCCAGCGCTTCCGGTTGCAGGTTCGCCCCTTCAAATGGCTCAACATGGAAATGCAGCGTACTGTCAGGCATCAACCAGCCTTGTTCGTCCATTTTCAGGGTAATGGCGGCCACTTCCAGCAGCGCGTCGGTTTTGGCGTTAAACCCTGCGGTTTCAACATCAATCACAACAGGATAGAAACCGCGAAAACGGTCGCACAGACCAGCAAGTTGAGCGTTATCGGACATCAGGATCCTCTTGAGACGGAAAAAGGGCAGCGCATTATGGCAAATTTTACGAAGGGATGTAAAACAGCGGGCGCAAAGCGCGCCCGATAGACCAATTGCCTAAACCGTGGCCGGCATCTTTCTCTTCGATCAGCTCGATTTTGTATCCATCCGGATCTTCAACAAAGGCGATAACCGTGGTGCCGCCTTTGACCGAGCCCTTCACGGGTCACGTTGCCGCCGTTTTGCGGATCGCTTCACAGGCTTCTGCGGCGTTGGGCACGCTCAGGGCAATGTGGCCATAGGCTGTACCCAGCTCATAGCTGTCCACGCCCCAGTTGTAGGTCAGCTCAATCACGGCTTCTTCGGTTTCCGGGCCGTAACCCACAAACGCCAGCGAGTATTTGTATTCCGGGTTTTCACTGGTACGCAGTAACTTCATGCCCAGCACTTTGGTGAAATCGATGGAGCGTTGCAGGTCGCCGACGCGCAGCATGGTGTGAAGTAAGCGCATAATGTCCTCTTTTAAATGATTTACCGTTCCGGTCCGAAACACTGTTTTAGTATAGCGGCGGAAAGCCGCCGCTATCAATGAACAATCAGAGGATCACAGCGCGGGGTAATCGGTGTAGCCTTCTGCGCCACCGCCATAGAACGTTTCCGGGTGTTGCGGGTTCAGTTCTGCTTTCAATTGCAGGCGTTTCACCCAGATCAGGGTTGGCGATGTAAGCGCGACCAAAGGCGACCGCATCAATCAGACCTTTTCCGATCAGGTCTTCGGCTTTCTCTACGGTGTAAGCGCCAGCGCCGATGATTGGGCCATGGAAGCGCGCACGTACTTTTCGCGGAATGCGTCCGTATAAGGCTCACCGCCTGCCCAGTCTGGCTCGGACATATGCAGGTAGGCGATACCGCGTTTACCCAATTCTTCAATCAGATACAGCGCATCGGCTTCTTCGTTCGGGCCATTGTCGGTGTTCTGGAAGGAACCAATAGGCGAGACGCGGATACCAATCCTGTCAGCGCTCCACTCTTTGCTCACCGCATCCACCACTTCCAACACCGGTGCGGGCGCGATTTTCCACGCTGCCGCCGTACTGATCTGCGGTGGTTTGCGGAAGGCGACAGGAACTGGTGCAGCAAATAACCATGAGCGGAATGCAGTTCTACAAGGTCAAAACCGGCTTCACGGGCGTTGGCCACAGCCTGACGGAAGTCGTCAACGATCCCCGGGATTTCACGGGTTTCCAGTGCGCGCGGCATCGACGTATCTTCACGTGTGGCGTTGCCGTTGGCATCGCGCAGCGAAGTGCGCGTCCCGGCGCTGATGGCCGATGGTGCAACTGGCGCTTGTCCGCCAGTTGCAAACTGGTGTGAGAGATACGGCCGGTGTGCCACAGTTGTACGGCGATACGGCCGTTGTCTCCTGCACGGCGTCCGTGATTTTTTCCACGCAGCGATTTGCTCTGCGCTATGCAGACCCGGTGCGCCGGCATAGCCTTTGCCTGAGCAGAAATTTGTGTCGCTTCGCTGATGATCAGCCCGGAGCTGGCGCGCTGGCGATAATACTCCGCCATCAGCGGAGTGGGGATATCGCCGGGTTCGATGCTGCGCAAGCGCGTCAGTGGCGCCATCAAAACACGGTTCGGTGCGGTAATTGCGCCCACTTTCAGCGGCGTGAATAACTTACTGGACATAACAACTCCTGGAATAGACCGGTCGACTAGTGAAAGGTGAAATAAAAACGCCCGAGTAGTTAAGGCGTCGCAATAATGGTTTTCGCATGCGCCAGCGCGCTTTCCAGCGGCAGGGCGCTACGGGAAATCTTGCCTGCAGGTTCGCACCCAGCCAGAGCGAGTACAAAACTTGCGCCTGTGTTAATGCCTCACCGGCAAAGGTCAGGCTTCGCTCTGCACGGCCTTTTTCCAGCGCTTCGCTGAGCAGAACGATGATACGGCTTGCGCCTTTATCCATTGCTGTGCGCATATCTTCTGACAGATCGCACACCTCAGCAGGAGAGCTTCACCGTCAGGCAGCCGCTAATAATGCCCTGCTGACAAAACTGATTGAGCGTTTCACGGTAATAGGCCAGCAGCCTGTCGCGGTAGTTTCCGAGGGACCACTGGCGAAATGGGTGATCAACCGCTGAGTGATAACCCGCATAATGTCGCTCAAGCAAAGCAACACCGAACGCCTCTTTGGAGCGAAAATAGTGATAGAAAGAGCCTTTCGGCACTTCCGCTGTTTTCAGTAACTCGCTCAGGCCCATTCCGGTAAACCCGCGATGCATGAGCAGCTCGCCGGTAGCCAGTAAATGTTCGCGTGTATCGTGTTCGGTGTGTCTGTTCATGGCGACAATGTACTAGACCGATTGGTCTGTTGCAAGTGGCAAACAATGCGCTTTTCGGGTTGCGCGTTGCCGGTATGCAGTCTTCAATAGTAGAGATAACGCGTGTATCGCAGGAGACGACAGTGCCAGAACAACTGGAGTTTTTCCCTATCCAGAGCCCGTGCCGTGGCATCTGCCAGCTGGATGAAAAAGGCTATTGCTGCGGCTGCATGCGCAGCCGGGATGAGCGTTTCAACTGGCAACAAATGACCGATGCGCAAAAGCAGGAGGTTCTGCGCCTGTGTCATCAACGCTTTTGCGCAAAATGCGTGCGAACAAATCCCCTTCCGGCAGAAGAACCTCAGCAACCTTCACTGTTTTGACCCATTGAATGCGTATAATCAACGGAAATTACCTTTGAGGAAACCGTTATGGTTCAACGTATTGCCCTTGCGCCGCAAGGTCCGGAGTTCTCCCGTTTTGTCATGGGCTACTGGCGTTTAATGGAGTGGCAGTTTACTCCCCGGCAGCTGGCGAGCTTTATTGAATCCCACCTCGATTTAGGGGGTAACCACCGTTGATCACGCCGATATCTACGGCGGATATCAATGAAGCGGCATTTGGCGAAGCCTTGAAACTCGCGCCGCAATTACGCTCGCGCATGGAGATTGTCAGCAAGTGCGGTATTGCCACCACGGCAAAACCGGACCATGTGATTGGTCATTACATTACCGATCGCGACCACATTATTCGTAGCGCCGAGCAGTCGCTGGTGAATCTCTCCACAGATTATCTCGACTTGCTGCTGATTCATCGCCCGGATCCGTTAATGGATGCCGATGCGGTTGCGGAAGCATTTTGACGCTGCATCAAAGTGGGAAAGTTCGCCATTTTGGTGTTTCCAACTTTACTCCTGCGCAATTTGCGCTGCTGCAATCACGTCTGCCGTTTACCCTTGCCACCAACCGGGGTGGAAATTTCTCCGGTGCATCAACCGCTGTTGCTGGACGGTACCCTTGATCAATTGCAACAACTGCGCATCCGCCCTATGGCCTCGGTCTTGCACCGGGCGGTGGACGTTTGTTCAACGATCCTGAATGCCAGACGTTGCGGGATGTCCTCGGCGACGGTGGCGCAGGAGCTGAATGCCGAAACCATCGAGCAGGTGGTTTATGCCCGGGTGATGCGTCTGCCGTCACAACCGTTACCGATTATCGGTTCCGGTAAGATTGAGCGCGTACGTTCTGCGCTGGGGGCTGAGGAGGCTGCAGATGACCCGCCAGCAGTGGTTCCGTATCCGCAAAGCCGCGCTGGGCTTTGATGTGCCGTGATGGCTGAAACGGCGACTTTCCGGTGAAATCTTTACCCTCGGGTTTAGACTTACAGGGTAAAAGTGGAATCAAAGGAGGTCATATGAAGCGTTTTAGTCTGGCCATGTTGGCGTTGTTAGTCTGCGCAGGCGCGCAGGCAGCCAGTGAAGAAGTGGATATGCATCTCGTCACTGCCCGAGGGCATCGGGCAATCTATCGGCACGGTGAAAATCAGTGAAACGGACAAAGGTCTGGAATTCGCCCCCGGATCTGAAAGCGTTGCCCCCCGGCGAGCATGGTTTTCATGTCCACGCCAAAGGCAGCTGTGAACCTGCGGCAAAGAGGGGAAACCTTCCGCTGCGGAAGCGGCAGGCGGTCACCTTGACCCTCACCATACCGGCAAGCATGAAGGGCCGGAAGGTGCCGGGCACTTAGGATCTGCCGGTGCTGGTGGTGAATAAGGACGGTAACGCCACGCAGGCGGTGGTGGCGCCGCGGCTGAAAAAGCTCTCTGACGTGAAGGACAAAGCCCTGATGGTGCATGTTGGCGGCGATAATATGTCCGATCAACCGAAACCGTTGGGCGGCGGCGGAGCGCGTTATGCCTGCGGGGGTGATCAAGTAAGCGTCCCGATGGCCGGAGCCTGCTCCAGCTGCGACAGTGCGCAATACAAGCGCCAGATAACGGAAGCCAGTTCGCGTGCTGCGGGCTGGTGGTGCGCCAAGCACGGCGCAAATCCGTTGCAGCTCTGCCAGCGTGGCGGACAGCGTTCGTTGTTGAACGCCACGCTCACTCATCACATCATTCAGCAATGCAATGCAGCGATCCCGCACCCGGGTCAGCGGATCGGAACGGCTTTCCCAGTCGCGCAATTGCCACCACATGCGAGCAGTTCAGCAACACCACGCCCCAGCGTAATAACCAGCGTCGCGCCAGCGCATCCTGACTGTTGCTGAGCCGGCTAATATGGTGATACACCACCGACTCGAATTCATGCTCATTCAGATGGGGTCTGGCACTAAGCTGATCAACAAAGTTTCGCCGTAACGCGCGGATCTGGCGGCGGCTCTTGCGGGCATCCGAGCCCGGGCGCAACACGGCAAATGCCAGCCACGCCAGTGGAGCAACGCCGAGGATCTTCGCCAGTTGTCGTTTAAAAATCAGCAAAGTCGTATACCGGTGGATTGGTGACGGCGATGAACGATCCCATAAATACGATCAACTGCCCCCATAATCCGGCCCGTTTTGGCATCTGTAATTTCAGCAGTTGCATTGTGGTCAGCAAGGGGAACAGAAACAGCAAAAGGACCACAGCTCGCTGATTTGCACCATCAGGCCAAATTTCACCACAAAGCTGAACAGCGAGAGCAGCAATAAGGTGCGTAACAGCAGCGTCAGCGAGTTAAAAGGCGCAGGCGAGACGGAGTAAAGTACGCAACTGATGGCCGCCAGCGTCAATGCCGCAGAGCCGTATTCCCACTGGGTGGTAATGCTCCATGCGCCAACCAGACCGAGGGCGAAAAACGTCCGTACTCCACTCAGCAATGCCTCGACATTATCCGTGTAACGCATCAGCCCGGGGCTGCGCGGCGGGGTATAGACGCTGATGGGGGACGCATTCTCCACACGGGCTAACCAGCGGCTACTGAGCAGGTACAGACGGCAAAAATAGCGTAATCGTAACCAGAATGCCCGGTGGCGGTAATCAGCTGTAGCGGTGGGGGCAAGAGGGGCAATACGCGCCACGGTCAGTGCATCGGTTTGCGGGTGGGCTAGCGCAGTTGCTCCAGCACCGGTCGTAAGTGACCGGGTGCATCGGGCCAGTTTAACAACATCCTGCGCAGGCTGGAGATCACACTGGTCATACGGAGTTGCTGGTGCAATAACGGTCATCAACGTATTTTGTCGACGAAAGCGGTAATGACTCCAGAACGCCTGAATACGCAGCAAGTTGGTGGTGAGGATTTGACCTATCACGCTTTCGTGGGCGCTACGAATCGCATCGGTGGTTTCCGGTTGCCAGAGCAGGCTGGCATGTTCCAGCAGGCGGGCATGCATTTTCTTCAACGCCGTGAGCAGTGCGGGCCCATCGGCAGTACCGGGGAGGATCATCATCATCATACCTCCGCACAGGATCCCCAGCATCACTTCGCAAACGCGCGCCTGCGCGATGTTCCTAGTTCGGTAATGTCGGTAATATTGACCATCGCAAACGCGATGATTGCCGCCGTATAACCCGCCAGTTGAAAAGCATAGGCGACATTATTGGCAAACTGCGCGCAGGCCCGGTGCAAAGTGCAATCCAGCCGGACATGGCAAACAGAAACAACCACGGATCGTTCAGCGTCTGACCAGCAATCATGAGCGCAGCGCACGCACCGAGCAGGCTACCGGCAATACGCCCAAGACTTTTGCTGATCACGCCACCGACGGTTGGAAAGCTGACCACGGCGGCGGAGGTCATGGCCCAATAGGGCTCATCAAGGTCAAGATAGTAGGCCACCGTCAGCGCCAGACACATAGCGATACCGTTGCGCAGCGCGCCACTGACCTGTTGTGGCTTTTACCCACGGCAGGTTGTGCCAGAGCGCGACGGGGGATTTCATCAGGGAACGCCTATCGACACAGTGCAGGTGGTGCCGGAAACCAGCGTCAGGTCATCGGGTAGCGTATCGAAACGAATGCGTACAGGTACGCGCTGCGCCAGCCGCACCCATGGCACGTTGGGCTTAATGTCCGGCACCAGTCCGCTATCGGTTTCTATGCTCTGATCGTAAATGGCACGGCCGATACTCTCGACGTGACCCTGTAACGTGACATTGCCGCTATAAAGCACTATTTTTGCCGGTGCGTCGGTGCGGATATGGCGCAGTTTGGTCTCTTCAAAATACCCCACATAAAACGAGTGGCTATCCACCAGCGCAAATACCGGTTGCCCGGCGGTAGCGTAGTTGCCGTTGCGCGTGGTCAGATTATGACCCAGCCATCGACCGGTGCTTTGATCGTGGTCTGCGTCAACTGCCATTTTGCCTGCGCGAGTTGTGCTTCGGCGGCAGCGACGCTCGCTTGCGCCGCTTTTACACTAATATTGGCAGTATCGAGATCTTCCGCAGAGATGTAGTTTTGCGAGAGGTGGCGGCGACGGTTGGCTTCGTTATTGGCTTTTGCCTGCTCCGTTTGCGCTTTTGCCAGCTGGGCTTCGGCATTCAGTACCGCAATGCGGTATGGCGTTTCGTCGATGCGAGAAGAGCGTGTCGCCCGCTTTTACGGGCTGATTATCGTGAACGTTGAGTTCCGTAATACTGCCGGAAACTGGGGCGTGATGCTGACCTGTTCAGCGCGCACTTTGCCGTCCCGGGTCCATGGCGACTGCATGTAGTAATTCCACATCCACCGGGCGGCGACAATCGCCACGGCGAGCACCAGTAAGGTGGAAAAGTATTTTAGCGATTTCAGACTCATAATTACCACACAATCAACAGGCCAAGGGAGAGGCTAAGCGCTATAACGAACAGTGAAAGATCCATCAGGATGGGATGCCAGATATCGCCAGCGTAGATCCAGTCGCGCAGCAGGCGGTGGGCAACAAGCCAGAGTAAGAAGCCCATCACCGCCTTAAACAAAGGAGGAAAGTAAATCGATGCGCCAAAAATCAGGTCCTGCAGGGGTAATTCCGGGTTGCTGGAAGTTAACTTCACGCGTTTATGTCCTGTGCAGTCGGGCGAATCGCCGGGCAGGTGGTGTACGGTAAAAACGACCAAAAACGACGCCGTGCTAAAGCGGGATCCTTAGCGTAAGCCCTGACGAGTGCAGCAATACATTTGTTTTGCCAATATAAATACTGCAAACTATTCTAAAATGAGTATAATAACTTAGCAAGCTAATTATAAGGAGATGAAATTGGAATCGCCATTAGGTTCTGATCTGGCACGCTTAGTGCGCGTCTGGCGCGCTTTGATTGACCATCGCCTGAAACCTCTGGAATTAACGCAGACTCACTGGGTAACGCTGCATAATATTCATCAGTTGCCGCCCGATCAGTCGCAAATTCAACTGGCAAAAGCGATTGGCATCGAACAGCCCTCGCTGGTGCGTACGCTGGACCAACTGGAAGATAAGGGGCTTATTTCCCGCCAGACATGTGCCAACGACCGCCGGGCTAAGCGGATCAAATTGACAGAAAAAGCCTCGCCAATCATTGAAGAGATGGAAACGGTTATTCGGAAAACGCGGGGAAATTCTCTCGGGAATTTCGACCGAAGAACTGGATCTGTTGATTAAGATGATTGCCCGGCTCGAGCACAATATCAACGAACTACAGTCGCGAGACTGACATCAAAAAGCCTTGCTTTCGCAAGGCTTTTCATATTCTCGCGGTGAAACAAACTGCAATGTGGTCACTGCAACCTGACTTAGCGCGGGGAGACGGTCACCTGACGACCATTGCTTGCCAGCACAACGCGCTGACCTGCTGCGAAACGGGAGTTGCCCTGTTTCTGCACCACCATAATGGTGTTGCCGTCATCTTTACGGATTTCCAGTTCTACGCCCTGAGTTTTATTCATTGCACCCTGAACCGACTGGCCGCGCCGCCGGCAACCGCACCTGCTGCTGTTGCCAGAGAACGCCAGTACCGCCGCCAACGGTGTTACCGAGGAAGCCACCCAGCACCGCACCGCCAATTGCGCCGATGACATTGTTATCATCGCCGCCCTGAATCTGTACCGGACGTACGTTCACAATGGTGCCGTAAGTGACATTTTGCACTTGTTTGGCTTCGGATGCAGAGTAGACATCACCAGAAAGCGTGTCGTTATTGACGCAGCCAGCCGGGGTAAGACCAATCAGCGAAACTGCCAGTGCACGTAACATCATTTATGAATCTCCTGTTCACCATGAAACGCTCTTATGAGCATCCGTCATGGCTAAATTATATGGCATTTTACTCATGTCAGGTCATATCTTCTGCCTAATCCCGGCAAAAATAATAATCTCAGAGAGCTTAACCCGATCTAAACGAAGCGATTATAAGCGTTGGCGATGTTAATTTCACTTAACTGAAATAGACTCGATTGTTAAAAGTGTTTGTGCGCGATGGCTTTACCCCCGGCTTTATGGTGGAGTGTTACCCCTCTGTTATGCATTAAAGGAAGGCGTATGAAATCGGGTCGCTACATTGGGGTGATGTCGGGAACAAGTCTGGACGGTATTGACGTGGTGCTGGCGGCAATCGATGACACCATGGTCGCCCAACAGGCAAGCCTGACGTTTCCTATTCCGCTGCCGCTGAAAGAGGCGATCCTCAATATCTGTCAGGGCCAGCAGCTTACGCTATCCCAGTTGGGAAGGCTGGACACGCAGTTGGGCACGCTGTTTGCGGATGCCGTGCTGGCGTTAATGGACAGAGAACAATTGCGCCCGGAAGATATCGTCGCTATTGGTTGCCACGGGCAAACTGTCTGGCATGAACCCACTGGCATTGCGCCGCATACGATGCAAATCGGCGATAACAACCAGATAGCCGCCCGGACGGGTGTGACGGTGGTAGGGGATTTCCGCCGTCGTGATATCGCGCTGGGCGGTCAGGGCGCGCCGCTGGTGCCTGCTTTTCACCATGCGCTGCTGGCGCACCCGGTTGAACGCCGTATGGTGCTGAACATTGGCGGTATCGCGAATTTGTCGTTGCTGATCCCCGGACAGCCGGTGAGAGGTTATGACACCGGGCCGGGCAATATGCTGATGGATGCACGGCGGCAGAAAGGCAAACCCTACGATAAAGATGCCCAGTGGGCGTGCGAAGGCAAAGTTATCCTGCCGCTGCTGCAAAACATGCTAAGCGACGCGTACTTTTCCGCGCCCGCTCCGAAAAGTACCGGGCGCGAGTATTTCAACTACGGCTGGCTGGAGCGTCATCTGGCGCATTTCCCGGCGCTCAACGGGAGCGATGTACAAACCACGCTGGCAGAACTGACGGCAGTCACCATCTCCGAGCAAGTGTTGCTGAGCGGTGGATGCGAACGGCTGCTGGTCTGCGGCGGCGGCAGTCGCAACCCGTTGGTCATGGCGCGTTTGGCAGGGCTGCTGCCGGGCATTGAGGTCGGTACGACGGATGAGGCCGGGATCAGCGGCGATGATATGGAAGCGCTGGCGTTTGCTGGCTGGCGTACGCTCGCGGGGCTGCCCGGTAATTTGCCGTCGGTAACCGGCGCCTCTGCGCCAACGATTCTGGGCGCGATCTTCCCGGCCAACCCGCGCCAGAATCAGAGTTAGCTGAATTCCACATTGCGGGTGTACCGCTAGACTGACAAAGCTTAAGGAGGGCGTTTCGCCCTCCATGACCGAGACAGTCCCGGGAATACCTCATGAAAAAGTGTTGATCGCCTGCCTGCCCGCGCTGCTTGCCGGGTGTAGTTATTACCACCAGTTCGTTGAACGCATGCAAACCGATACGCTGGAATACCAGTGTGATGAAAAGCCGCTTACCGTCAAACTCAATAACCCCCGCCAGCAAGCCAGCTTTGTCTGGGATGATAAGGTTCTGACCCTACAGCAAGGATTGTCCGCCTCGGGTACCCGCTATACCGATGGCGTCTACGTGTTCTGGTCGAAAGGGGATACCGCCACGGTCTATAAACGCGACCGCATTGTGCTGAATAACTGCCAGTTACAAAATCCGCGGCGTTGAGATTTTCACAGGGGGCGCATAATAGCCCTACCTGATGATTACATTCGCTAACGCCATGTCTGATAACGATCAATTGCAGCAAATCGCGCATCTGCGCCGTGAATACACCAAAGGCGGCCTGCGCCGCGGCGACCTTCCTGCTGAACCGCTGAAACTCTTTGAACGCTGGCTGGGCCGCCTGCGAAGCGCAGCTTGCTGATCCGACCGCGATGGTTGTCGCCACGGTGGATGAGACCGGGCAGCCTTACCAGCGCATTGTGTTACTCAAGCATTATGATGAAAAGGGGCTGGTGTTCTACACCAACCTCGGTAGCCGTAAAGCGCACCATATCGAACAGAATCCGGCCGTCAGTCTGCTGTTTCCGGCACATGCTGGAACGCCGGTCATGGTCACCGGGAAAGCGGAACGTTTGTCGACGCTGGAGGTGGTGAAATATTTCCACAGCCGCCCGCGCGACAGTCAGATCGGCGCCTCGGGTCTCCAAACAGTCCAGCCGGATTTCCGCGCGCGGTATCACCGGAAAGTAAGTTCCTTGAGCTGGAAGCAAAAATTCCAGCAAGGCGAGATCCCGTTACCCAGTTTTTGGGGCGGGTACCGTGTGAGCATTGAACAGATGGAGTTCTGGCAGGGCGGCGCAAACCGTCTGCACGATCGTTTTTTGTACCAACGTGAAAATGACGCGTGGAAAATTGATCGTCTCGCCCCGTAATCCCTGAAAATGTTGCGTTAAGCGCTGGCACTCCGTGTTCCGGCGCTTTATTCTATCTGCCCCCCATGAAGTATCCTTTCGCATCTGGCGAAAAGTCGTGTACCGGCAAAGGTGCAATCCGTTTTATACATGGAGAATTTGATGGCAAGCAGTAACTTGATTAAACAATTGCAAGAGCGGGGCCTTGTGGCCCGGTGACGGATGAGGAAGCGTTAGCAGAGCGACTGGCGCAGGGCCCGATCGCGCTCTATTGCGGCTTCGATCCCACCGCTGACAGCTTGCACTTGGGGCATCTGGTTCCATTGTTATGCCTGAAACGCTTCCAGCAGGCTGGTCACAAACCGGTTGCGCTGGTGGGCGGTGCGACCGGTCTGATTGGCGACCCAAGTTTCAAAGCCGCTGAGCGTAAACTGAATACCGAAGATACGGTGCAGGAGTGGGTGGATAAAATCCGCAAACAGGTCGCGCCGTTCCTCGATTTCAACTGTGGTGACAACTCGGCGATTGCAGCCAACAACTACGACTGGTTTGGCAGCATGAACGTGCTGACTTTCCTGCGTGATATTGGCAAACACTTCTCTGTTAACCAGATGATTAACAAAGAAGCGGTAAAACAACGCCTGAACCGGGACGATCAGGGGATCTCGTTTACCGAGTTTTCCTACAACCTGTTGCAGGGTTACGACTTTGCCTGCCTGAATAAACTGCACGGCGTGGCATTGCAGATTGGCGGTTCCGACCAGTGGGGTAACATCACCTCCGGTATCGATCTGACCCGTCGTCTGCACCAGAACCAGTGTTTGGCCTGACTGTTCCGCTGATCACCAAAGCCGATGGCACCAAATTCGGTAAAACCGAAGGCGGCGCGGTCTGGCTGGATCCGAAGAAAACCAGTCCGTATAAGTTCTACCAGTTCTGGATCAACACTGCCGATGCGGACGTGTATCGCTTCCTGAAATTCTTCACCTTTATGGATATCGCGGAAATTAACGCGCTGGAAGAAGAAGACAAGAACAGCGGCAAAGCGCCGCGCGCAATACGTTCTGGCAGAGCAGGTAACCCGTCTGGTGCACGGCGAAGAGGGACTCATCGCCGCGAAACGCATCACCGAAAGTCTGTTTAGCGGTACGCTGAGCGCGCTGAGCGAAGCGGACTTCGAACAACTGGCGCAGGATGGCGTGCCGATGGTTGAGATGGAGAAAGGCGCGGATCTGATGCAGGCGCTGGTGGATTCCGAACTGCAACCGTCTCGTGGCCGAGGGCGCGTAAAACCATCGCATCCAATGCCGTGACCATTAACGGTGAAAAACAGTCCGATCCGGAATATGTCTTCGCCGACAGCGATCGCCTGTTTGGTCGCTACACGCTGCTGCGTCGCGGTAAGAAGAATTACTGTCTGGTGTGCTGGAAGTAATTCATCGCCGATCTGAGGACGAAGGGAGTGAGAAATCACTCCCTTCTTTTATCGCTCATTCTTGCAAGGCAACAACCATGAAGAATATTCTCGCCATTCAATCGCATGTGGTCTTTGGTCATGCGGGGAACAGTGCGGCTGAATTTCCTATGCGCCGGTTAGGTGCGAATGTCTGGCCGCTGAATACGGTGCAGTTTTCTAACCATACGCAATACGGTCAATGGACCGGCAGCGTGATGCCGCCAGCACATCTGACTGAGATAGTGCAGGGGATTGCCGCCATTGATCAGTTACAGCGCTGTGACGCCGTACTGAGTGGTTATCTGGGCTCGGCCGAGCAGGGTGAACATATTCTGGGGGATCGTCCGTCAGGTGAAAGCGGCGAATCCGCAGGCGAAATATTTTGCGATCCGGTGATGGGACACCCGGAAAAAGGCTGTATCGTCGCCCCCGGCGTGGCGGAATTTCATGTGCGCCATGCGTTACCGGCCAGCGATATTATCGCCCCCAATCTCATTGAACTGGAGATCCTCTGCGAACACGCGGTCAATAACGTGGAA
This sequence comes from Enterobacter sp. EA-1, assembly GCA_002886105.1. GTDB lineage: Bacteria > Pseudomonadota > Gammaproteobacteria > Enterobacterales > Enterobacteriaceae. The sequence continues at coordinate 2,885,914 of CP025776.1, read as the reverse complement.
GAGGCGGTACGGGCAGCTCGTGAGTTAATTGCTCACGGCCCGCAGATTGTGCTGGTGAAACACTGGCGCGCGCCGGGTTAAGCGCGGATCGCTTTGAAATGCTGTTAGTCACGCCGGACGAAGCCTCGGCATATCAGCCGACCGCTGGTGGATTTTGGCGCACGGCAGCCGGTGGGCGTTGGCGATGTCACCAGTGGGTTGCTACTGGTGAAACTGTTGCAGGGCGCGACCATCCGTGAGGCGCTGGAGCATGTAACGGCGGCAGTCTACGAAATTATGATCACCACCAAAGCGATGCAGGAGTATGAACTGCAGGTGGTGGCGGCTCAGGACCGGATTGCGCAACCCGAGCATCTGTTCAGCGCCACACAGCTGTAAAAAAGGCGGGATATCCCGCCTTTCTCTCCAGTCTGATAGCGCGTTCGCTCTCAGACCTGCGCTAAATCCTTACGCAATCCCTTCCGCCGCCATTGCGGCAGCCACTGCCGGGCGTGCTGCAACGCGCGCCATATAGTCGTCGATGTGCGTCAGTTCAGCCAGATTCAGTTTCACCGCGCGCGCCCAGCGCAACACGGTGAACAGGTAAGCATCGGCAACGGTGAAGTGTGCGCCGCTGATCCACGCCTGATGGCTCAATGTGTCGTTAACATACTGCAGTTTTTTCTCCAGTAATGCGCGCACGCTGGGTTTGTATTCTTCCGGTGTATCCGGACGGAAAAGCGGTGTGAAGCCCTTGTGCAGCTCCGTTGCGATAAAGTTGAGCCACTCCAGCGTCTTGTAACGTGGTAATGCGCCCACTGGTGCCAGCAATTGGCTCTCTGGTGCGTTGTCCGCCACGTATTGCATGATCGCCACGCCTTCTGTGATCAGCGTACTGTCGTCCAGCAGCAGCGCAGGAACTCGGCCTTTTGGGTTGATAGCGAAAAAGTCATCGCCGTTCTCAAGGCGTTTTTCATCAAATCGACGCTGAGGAGGAGACCTCTTTCCCGGCTTCGCGCAGGGTAATGTGGGAGGCAAGGGAGCAGGCTTTGTAAAACAGTTTCATTATTGTTTCCTTATGGCTGATTTCGGTCATAGGTTATTACGCAGTGGAATAAAAAAAAGCCGCTAACGTGCGTTAGCGGCTTTAAATTTCGTGTTCCCCGCGAAGGTTAAGCGGTGGCGGTTTCAGTCGCTTTGCTGGCGCTGTCGTCGCTCTGGGTCATGCGATTCAGCTTCGGCGCGGTCAGGATCATCAGCACGGCAATCACCGCAGTGACAACACCGATTTGCAGGAAAACGCTGCCGTAGATGTTCAGTGACATCAGTGGATCGGTCACATTTTCCGGAATGGCCATCTGGTTCGCGACATAGCCAGCGATAATGTTTGCACCTGCGGTGGTCAGGAACCAGCTACCCATGATAAAGCCCATCAGACGCTGCGGCACCAGTTGTGCCACCATCGCCGTGCCGAGGCCGGAAATCATCAGCTCTCCGATGCTCTGCAGGCCATAGCTTGCAATCAGCCAGCTCACAGAAACGATACCCGCGTCGGAGGCGAATTTAGCGCCCAGCGGCAGGATCAGGAAAGCGCCTGAGCACAGTACCATGCCGATAGCGAATTTGTGCGGCATGGGCAGGGTGTCGCCCATCTTGTTATAGATGGCGGCCAGAATCGGGCCACCAATGATGATCCAGAATGGGTTCAGGGCCTGATATTGCTCCGGTTCAAACGCGATGCCGAACAGGGTGTGCTCCACGTTGCGGATAGCGAAGAAGTTCAGCGATGTCGGCATCTGGCTGTACAGAATGAAGAAAACAATCGCCTGCAGCATAAGAATAAAGGCAACGATCATTTTACGACGCGCCGCGCCTTTCAGTGCGAACGTCTCTTTGGCAAAGATGGTGATAATCCCCGAGGGCGACCACGCCCAGCACCATGCGTGCGATGCCCTCGGGTTGTGCAGCAACCCGAGGGTAGCGATAGCCACCAGCACCACGATACCCACGATGGTTGCCAGCAGGTAGCCAACACGCACCGGTTCGAAGTCTGGTTTAGAGCCGTAGTTTTTCACCCAACGTTTGCAGAAGGAGAAGTTAACGATGGTGATCAGCAGGCCAACAACGCTCAGACCGAAGGCGGTGCTCCAGCCGAACTTCGCGGCCAGCCACGGTGTCGCCAGCATCGAGGAAGAAGGAACCGACGTTGACGGACATGTAATACATGGTAAATGCACCGTCCAGACGCGGGTCATCTTTTGCGTAGCAGGTTGAGAGCAGGGAAGAGGGGTTAGCTTTAAACAGGCCGTTACCCACGGCGATCGCCGCCATCCCCATATACACGATGCCTGCGTCGTGACCAGACCAAGCCACCAGCGCGTAACCCACTGCCAGCACGATGGCGCCCAGCATGATAACGCGTTTTGTGCCCAGCACTTTGTCGCCCAGCCAGCCGCCAATGGCAACCCGTGCCATAAACCAGTGCGCTAAAGGAGGAGAACAGGGTGATAGAGTCCGCTTCTGACATACCCAGTTGTTTTACCCGGGTAAACGGCCATGATCCGCCCCGCAGGCCGTAATAACCAAAACGTTCCCATAATTCGATAGAGAAGATGAGATAGAACGCCTTCGGTTGTTTAAAAGCGTTCAAACTGACGCTTTCGGTTGGTTTGTTTGCAGTCGACACATATACCTCTTTTTTTACATCCCATATTAACGGTGTTCGGCGCGCAATGACCAGAGTTCATCACGCTTATAGTTATATTGGGAGGGGAAACGGCGGGTAATGTTCACTATCCTGCGCTTTCAGGCAAGCCCTTTGACATATTCTGTTACATAGATCTATGTCGTTACATTGCTCGGTAATTTTAATTGTTATTCAGAGTTAAATTTCACCATCTCAATAAACATGGTTTTTTCCTCTACATTCAAGCCTCGCCATCCCCGTGAAAGGTGTATGTTCTGCTGTTTTGCTGATAATGCAGTGTATTGGACTGCTTTATAAAATGTATCTGGTTATATCTATGGAAGATGACTGCTTAAACTTTGTTCTATGGTCGAAGTGTTCTGGCGAAGATGCGCTTTTTAACAAGGCATTAGCAATGTAACGATTATCACAGGGAGGTAGGATTTTTTTCTTCTAAAAAAGGATTAATCTCATTAAATGCGTATAAGAGGAGGATTATCAGCGTTCATCAGGACTGTTTCCGGATAATCCTCGACAAAAACAACTTTCAAAGATGTGAAAGTCGTCACGTCGATGAACGATGGAAAATCAGCACGTTCAGGCCGTATTTCTGGTGGCGGCGACCTGCAGTAAATCAAAAATGTCGTACTTTTGTGATTATGCCGCGCTTTGTTCATGACAGCGCGCGGTTGCGCTGTCAGACTTCTGTCTGTCCTTTTCTTCGGAGTTAAAACATGAATTTTCACCCGTGGCTCAATGCGTTGCATATTATTGCGGCGATTGTCTGGATTGGCGGAATATTAGTGATGACAGTGGTAGCAAGCTGGAGCGCTGCACAGAAGGATTTGACCACTGTCTCTGGCCTGCTCAGGGATGTGCGTAGCTGGAGTCGCCGCGTAACGACGCCTGCGATGCTGCTACTGTGGGTCGCCGGGGTAGTGATGATTGTGGCGCACGGTCAGCTGCCGCATATGTGGCTGGTGTTAAAACTGGTGCTGGTGGTGTTGCTCTCCGGCCTGCACGGTTTTCTCTCAGCAACGTTGCGCCGTATGGCGGCAGGCGAAGCCGTAAAGGGCGCAGGGATGATAGCAAAAGCCACCGCACTGACGATTATTGCGCTGGCGTTGATTATACTGCTGGCCGTGATGCGCCCGTTCTGAGAATGCTCAGTCCGTCTTGTCGCCGTATTCGCACAGATCTTCGATAATGCAGGAGCCGCAACGCGGTTTACGGGCGATGCAGGTGTATCGCCCGTGCAGGATCAGCCAGTGATGGCAATCGACCTTAAATTCCGCCGGGACGACCTTCAGCAGTTTCTCTTCCACCTGCTCCACATTTTTGCCCGGCGCAAACCCGGTGCGGTTGGAGACGCGAAAAATATGCGTATCCACGGCGATTGTCGGCCAGCCGAAGGCGGTATTCAGTACCACGTTCGCCGTTTTGCGCCCGACGCCCGGTAACGCCTCCAGCGCCGCCCGATCTTCCGGGACCTCACCACCGTGTTGTTCCAGCAAAATGCGGCAGGTCTTGATGACATTTTCGGCTTTGCTGTTAAACAGACCAATGGTCTTGATGTACTGCTTCACGCCTTCCACCCCTAACTCCAGCATTGCTTTCGGCGTATTCGCAACCGGGTAGAGCAAGGCGGTGGCTTTATTGACGCTGACATCGGTCGCCTGCGCGGAGAGCAACACCGCGATCAGCAGTTCGAACGGAGAGTTAAAATTCAGCTCCGTGGTGGGATGCGGATTGTTTTCCCGTAAGCGGGATAATATTTCCAGCCGTTTCGCTTTGTTCATTATGCCTTCCCGGGCGACGCCTGCGGATCTTCACTGGCGACCGCTGCTGCTTCGCGTCGTTTTTTCATTTTTTGATCAATCAGATACTTCACGGCCAGCATCATGCCCGAGGGCCGATAAATGCCTCGGCAACATCGCCAGTAAAAGGGCGAATCGGTATGGAACACTTCAATGCGCAGCACCTTTGCCCAACTGCCCAGTAACCCATCAGCACCGTCGAACAGCGTACCGTTGCCAAGAATCTCGCGCAGGGAACCCAGCACAAACATAGCGCTGGTCGCGCCCATGCCGATAGAAAAAACCGTCCAGTGCCGACAGCGCCGGGCCTTTTTGGCAGCAAAGGCTTCCGCACGCCCCACGACAATACAGTTGGTGACAATCAGCGGAATAAAGATCCCCAGCGACTGATAGAGGCCAAACGCATAGGCGTTGATCAGCATCTGCACGGCGCTTACCACTGAAGCGATAATCATCACGTAAATGGGAATTCGGATCTCATCCGGCGTCCAGCGGCGCAGGGAAGAGATAAACAGGTTGGTGAGGGTTAACACCAGCGTGGTTGCCAGTCCCAAACCGAGGGCGTTGGTTGCGGTGGAGGTGACCGCCAGCAGGGGGCACATCCCCAACAACTGAACCAGTGCGGAGTTGTTTTTCCACAATCCACTGGACGATAACGTCTTTGACTTCGCTCATGGTTTACTCTCCACAAACCGGCAAACGGGGTAACTGCTCAGGGAGCGTCATTGCGTACAAGCCGGTGCGTTTTACCGCGTTAACGACTGCGCGCGGGGTGATGGTGGCGCCGGTAAACTGGTCGAAATCGCCGCCGTCTTTTTTCACCGCAAAGTGGCTGTCGGTAGCGCCGTCTATTTTCTTCCCGGAAAAGTGGGTGATCCAGTCGGAAATACGCCGTTCAATTTTGTCGCCAAGACCGGGCGTTTCGTGGTGCTCCGTGACGCGAACACCCAGAACAGTGCCATTAAAATCCGCGCCAACCAGCAACTGAATAGCGCCAGAATAGCCGTCCGGCGCAGTGGCTTCGATAATTGCCGCCACCGGTTGTTCATCTTTTTGGCGATCCACAGATGATGCTGACCTTTACCCAGCGCCGGGTCGCTAACCAGATAACAGCTCTGTTGCAACGCGTTATTATAGCTATCGCCCGCGATAACCTGATCGAACAGCGCTTTTGCTGTATCGCTGCCTGCCCGGCAATGGTGGTTTTGGTCATCTGATCGATGGCGGCCGTCAGCCCGGTGGAACCGGCGGCGAACAACGCCAGCGTCAGACCATGTTTGCGCATTGTTTTTAGCATACCGGCTCCTTAGCGATGCCCGTACGCGCGCGGGCGCGTAGTAGTCAATCAACGGCACGGTAATGTTGGCCAGCAACACCGCAAAAGCCACACCGTCCGGATAGCCGCCAAAACTGCGGATCAACCACACCAGCAGACCAGCCAGTGCGCCAAAAAATCAGGCGACCTTTATTGGTGGTCGAGGCGGTCACCGGATCGGTAAGAATAAAGAACGCTCCCAGCATCGTTGCGCCGGAGAGCAAATGAAGCTGCGGCGCGGCCAGCGACGCAGGCGAAAAGATCCAACCCAGCGTGGCGCAGAGAGCCAGTGTGACGAGGAAACTGACCGGAATATGCCAGCGAATGGTTTTCTGCCACAGCAGGAACACACCGCCAGCCAGATAACCGAGGTTGACCCACTGCCAGCCTGCACCTGCGAGCACACCGCTGTAAATCGGATATTGCATGATCTGCTCAACGCTGTGGCCGGCATGCAATGACGTTTTGAAGGTATCAAGCGGGGTCGCCCGGCTTATGCCATCGATACCAATACGCAGGTTTTCCATGGTTGCGCCTGCGGCGGTATGCCCGGTAAAAATCATCTGCATGGCATCGAGAAAACCGGGCGCGGTACGGGCGATGTCGTACGGCGGCAGCCAACTGGTCATCTGCACCGGGAAAGAGATCAGCAACACCACATAACCAATCATCGCCGGGTTAAACGGGTTATGCCCCAGTCCGCCATAGAGTTGCTTGGCGATGATCACTGCGAACACGGTACCCAGCACCACCATCCACCACGGGCGCAAGAGACGGAATACTGATGGCAAGCAGAAGCCCGGTAAGCAGGGCGGAGTTGTCTGCCAGAATCTGACCGACGCGCTGTTTGCGTAATGTCAGCACCAGCGCTTCTGCCGCCGAGGGCGCTCACAATGGCGAGTACGATTTGTAACAGTGTTCCCCAGCCGAAAAACCATAATTGCGCCGCGATGCCGGGCAGGTGTCGCCAGCGTGACCAGCAGCATAATGCGCGAGGTCTGACGCTGGTTATGGGTATAGGGGGAACTTGCGATTCTGAAAACCATTTAATCCTCGTTGACAGCTTGTTGCGCACTCTTTTCGCCTGAACCCGGGCAATGGCGGCGGCAACCGCGGCTTTGCGTGGGTCATCATTGGCTGCCTGAGGCACGGCGGCCTGCGTCTGGGCTAATTTACGTGCTTTGGCACGCGCGATGGCTGCTTCGACGGCGGCCTTGCGCGGATCGACAGGCGCATCGGGCACCACAGGTTCTTCTGCGACGGTCGGTTGTGGCTCGGCGGTTCCGCTTTGCGCCAGCTTGCGTGCTTTGGCGCGGGCGATGGCCGCTTCGACAGCGGCTTTGCGCGGATCGACAGGCGCATCAGTCACCACCGGTTCTTCTGCGACGGTCGGTTGTGGCTCGGCGGTTCCGCTTTGCGCCAGTTTGCGTGCTTTGGCACGCGCGATGGCTTCGACGGCGGCTTTGCGCGGATCGGCGCTTTCTGCCGCCACAGGGGGGGCCTGCTCTGTGTTCTCTGCTTTTTTCGGCCTCGGCGCGCACGTGCCTGCGCTTTTCGCGCTTCACGCGCGGCGATCATTGCGCTGTTATCCGGCTGCTCGCCTGCCTGAATCACGACCGGCTGCGTGGCGGTAGCCTGTTTTTCACGGACGCGCGCCGCGTCAATCGCCTGCTGATCTTTCGCACCCGGTTGCACGGCGGCTTGCTTGTGGCGTTCGAGGCGCGCGAGTTTGTCGCGCTCCAGTGCGCGCCTCGGCGGGCTTCAAAGCGTGCTTTGGCTTCCAGCGTTGCGTCGTTCTTCTTCGGCGATGGCGGCGATCTCCGCCTTTTCCTGACGGAAATATTGCACCAGAGGGATATTACTTGGGCAGACCCAGTGCACGCGCCGCACTCGATGCAGTCGGAAAGATGGTGCGCAGTGGCTTTATCGTGCTGCTGACCTTTACTGAACCAGTAGAGTTGCTGCGGCAGCAAATCCGCCGGACAGGCATCGGCGCAGGCGCTACAGCGGATACACCCTTTCTCTTCTTGCGGCTCGCCCATTTCGCTTGCGGAGGCGCCAGCAGGCAGTTTGTTATTTTGACAACCGGCACATCGAGCCACGGCAGGGTGAAGCCCATCAGCGGCCCGCCCATAATGACCAGTTGCTCCGCAGAGGGCAGAAACCCGCGACATCGAGCAAGTGACGAACAGGCGTACCAAGGCGCGCCCAGACGTTGCCCGGCCGGGCGACCGCTTCGCCGGTTAAGGTCACCACGCGTTCGGTCAGCGGTTCGCCGTCGATGATGGCGCGTTTCACTGCATAGGCGGTTCCGACGTTTTGCATCAGAAGGCCAATATCGGAAGAGCGCCCACCGTGCGGCACCTGCTTACCGGTGAGGATTTGCGTTAACTGTTTAGCGCCGCCGGATGGGTATTTGGTGGGGATCACTTTCAGCTGAATATCGTGACTGCCCGCCAGCACGGCACGCATCATCGAAATGGCCTGCGGCTTGTTATCTTCGATGCCAATAATGGTCTGACGCGGCTGAAGAATGTGCACCGGGATGCGCACGCCTTCCATAATTTGTGCTGCACAATCCTGCATCAGACGATCGTCCGCCGTGATGTAAGGTTCGCACTCGGCAGCATTAATAATCAGCGTGTCGATTTTATCGCCGCCGCCTGGAGCTTAGCGCCGGTCGGGAAGCCTGCACCGCCCAGACCAGCGACGCCGAACTGGTGGATACGCGTAATTAACGCGTCACGGCTATGGGAACGGTAATCCTGCCAGCCATCGCGATCGATCCAGCGGTCTTCACCATCGGCGTCAATGATCACGCTCATTTCCGGCAGTGCGGAAGGGTGCGCCGTCGAATGGGGTGCAATAGCGGCAATAACGCCGGACGTCGGCGCGTGTACAGGCAGCATGCGGCCGCGACCACGGGTCAGCGGCTGACCGCGCAGGACGGTGTCGCCCACTTTCACGCACAGCTCGCCTTCAGCGCCGATATGCTGTTTCAGGGGGGATGACAAAACGGTTCGCCAGCGGTATCTGACGCAGCGGCGTTCCGTTGGATTGGGTTTTCATTTCAGGCGGATGAATACCGCCGTGAAAATCCCACAGTTTGTCTTTTCGGAAAGCGGAAAATAACTTAAGCATGTTGTTCCACAGCAATAGTGCGCACAGGAATGGTCTGCAAATCCCATTTCCAGTTACGGGTGGTCGCTTCCACCGGACGCAGTTCAATACACTGCGTCGGGCACGGATCCACACAAAGATTGCAACCGGTGCAAAGATCGCTCATCACCGTATGCATGGCGCGGGTTGCGCCGACGATGGCGTCCACTGGACACGCCTGAATGCATTTGGTGCAGCCAATGCAATTGCTTTCATCAATGATCGCCAGCATCCGCACCGGCTCTCGGGCGTCGGCATCGCCGTCAATCGGTTGAGGATCGACATTCAGCAGGGTGGCGATTTTGAGCATCACGGCTTCGCCGCCCGGGGCGCAGCGGTTAATTTTTTCGCCTTGTTTGCCCACGGCTTCCAGCGTAAGGGCGGCAGCCCGGGTAGCCACACTGCCCGCACTGGCTTTGCGGCAATAATTCGTCAATTCTTTCAACGACCGGATCGTCTTCTACCGCAAAACGGCGGGAGGCGTAACCGAGAATAAGGCCGAATAACAACCCGAGCACGCTCAGGGCTGCAACGGCTATCCAAATCGCACTCATTACAGTTTCACCAGACCACTAAAGCCCATAAAGGCCAGAGACATTAAGCCCGCGGTGATTAATGCAATCGCATTGCCGCGAAAAGGGGCGGGCACATCGGCAACGGCGTTCGCGGATCGCCGCAAACAGCACCATAACCAGAGAGAACCCTACTGCGGCAGCAAAACCATATAACGCCGACTGCATGAAGTTGTGCCCAAGGTTGATATTGAGCAGAGCCACGCCCAGCACCGCACAGTTGGTGGTGATCAGCGGCAGGAAGATACCCAGCAGGCGATAGAGCGCCGGGCTGGTTTTGCGCACCACCATTTCGGTGAATTGCACCACCACAGCGATAATCAGAATAAACGCCAGCGTGCGCAGATAGACTAAATCCAGTGGGATCAGAACCCGGTATCGATGAGCCGGGCGCAGATGGAGGCCAGCGTCATCACGAAAGTGGTCGCCAGCCCCATGCCCATTGCGCTTTCCAGTTTTTTGGATACGCCCATAAACGGACACAAGCCAAGAAACTTCACCAGCACGAAGTTATTGACCAGTACCGTTCCGATAAATAGCAGCAGATAGTCTGTCATGATGTGGCCTGAAATAAAAAAAGCCGCCTATTATCGGTCAAACAGCACCGGGCGACAACAGGATAACTGTAAGGTTATTACGGATTAATAAAGGTCTTCTTAACGCGCGTGGAGCGCTTGAAATAGGGCACCATTAACGCGGCGGCAAGCATGGAAACAGCAACTGACGCAGGGCCAGTTCGTCGGAAACCGGTGAAAAAGCAAAGGCTTTCACCGCCAGCAAAACGGAAATCAGCAACCAGACGATGTAATGCTTCGGCACGCTACGGCGGCGTTTAAAAAAGGCAATCACCAGCCAGAAGGTGTAATACCAGATACCAATCGCGCAGGCGAACGACACAAACCACAGCAGCGCATCGCGAAAGGGCATGGTACCGAGCATGGTGACGGTTTGCGGCGTCAATAATGCCGTTCCGTACATTAATAACGCCAGCGACGTGCTGAACAATACCACCAGCAACCGTGCCAGAGGGCCGAGCAACCAGCCGCCGATTCTTTCTGCGGAGAGTGTTGTCATACTGCATTCCTCGCTCAGGGCATTATTGCGATAGGTTCATTGCGCCGGGCGACGAGTATAAAGCATTACACGCTGATTGCCAGTGGCGTTATTGCACGTAATGCCAGACGGATTTAGGAACGCACCCAATGTCAAACAGACGACCGCCGGAGACCAGTTCAGCACGCCGATGATCCGCTGCGCGGTACATATTGATGAGCTCTTCGTTATCGCTCAGGGTGTAGTTAAGGTGATCAAACAATTTTCCAGACTTTCAAGCGAACTGATTTTGCGAAATTTTAATAAATAGTCCTCGGACGGTCATGTTGAGGGTTATCCATATAATCAAAGAGGCAGAAATACAGGTGTGTATAATTCGTTCGAATAATAAACATTATTAACAGGACGTAAATAGTCGCTGATTGTTCTGCCATTAAATTAAGAGTTTTCTTTCCGAATGAAACCGGCGCCAGAACAGCGCCCGGTAGAAGAGTAACGATCTTCACCATGACTGGCAATAAACATCTGCTTGTTTATTTACTCGCCGCAAGGCGTGCGCAGCACGCTATTTTTCTGTACAACGATGCTTTGTTCCGGCGGCTGGTAATTATCAATATGGCTGGCGAAAACCAACAGTATGGTTGATACGCCGAGCACGACCCAGCCCATTAATTCAATGATCCGATTGAAGATTGCGGCCATACTTCTACTACTCCCTGATGTTAGCCCACGCATGTTACTGATACCGCCCGTTGGCGGCAAGGCGTTGATCCCGATTTAAGCAGATTCCGAGGCCGAAACCAGCAGGGGCTGAAAGATGTTTATTTAAACGATCTACCCCGGCAATAACTGAACGGGTTGTCGCCACCGGGCAGATAGTGTGAAATAGCTCATCCAACGAGGAGAGGCCGCAATATGAGTGATAATATCCGTGTCGGATTAATCGGTTATGGCTATGCCAGTAAAACCTTCCACGCGCCGCTGATTGCCGGAACGGCAGGGATGGAGCTGGCGGCGATTTCCAGCAGTGATGAAGCGAAAGTGAAAGCGGATTGGCCTACAGTGTCGGTTGTTTCGGAACCTAAACACCTGTTTAACGATCCGCAAATCGATTTGATCGTCATCCCGACCCCCAACGATACGCACTTCCCGCTGGCGAAAGCGGCGCTGGAAGCCGGTAAGCATGTTGTGGTGGACAAACCCTTTACGGTGACGTTGTCACAAGCCCGTGAACTGGATGCGCTGGCGCGCAGCCTTGGACGTGTGCTGTCGGTGTTCCACAACCGCCGTTGGGACAGCGATTTCCTGACGCTAAAAGCGCTGCTTGCCGACGGTACGCTTGGTGAAGTGGCGTATTTCGAATCCCATTTCGACCGCTACCGCCCGCAGGTGCGTAACCGCTGGCGCGAACAGGGCGGTCCGGGCAGCGGGATCTGGTACGACTTAGCGCCGCACCTGCTTGATCAGGCGGTTAACCTGTTTGGTCTGCCTGTTTCCATGACGGTCGATCTGGCACAGTTACGCCCCGGAGCCCAGTCAACAGACTATTTCCATGCGGTGCTCTCTTACCCGCAGCGTAGAGTAATACTGCACGGTACCCTGCTGGCGGCGGCTGAATCGGCTCGTTATATTGTGCACGGCAGCCGTGGCAGTTATGTGAAATACGGTCTCGATCCGCAGGAGGAGTGTCTGAAAAGCGGCGCGCGCCTGCCGCAGGCGGACTGGGGCTATGACATGCGCGATGGGGTGTTGACTCGCGTGGACGGCGAAGAGCGTCAGGAAGAGAACTGGCTAACGCTGCCGGGGAATTACCCTGCTTATTATGCCGCGATCCGCGATGCGCTGAACGGCGTCGGGGAGAACCCGGTTCCGGCCAGCCGGAGCGATCCGGATCATGGAACTGATTGAACTGGGTATTGAGTCGGCGAAACACCGCGCCACGCTGAGTCTCACCTGAAGATGAACCGCTCACGCCAAAACGTGAGCGGTTTTTCATTATGCTGTAGCGACCTTATCGCGAAGCGCCTGTTTCTCGCTGTCGCTGAGAAACGCCATCTCCAGCCCGTTGATTTGTGCCTCGGCGGATCTGCTCGCGGCTCAGCCCTGCTGCCGGGGCGGCCACATTATATTCGTGACCAATTTCCACGCCCTGAACCGCCGGATCGTCGGTATTGATGCTGGCCAGAATACCGTGCTCAAGGAATGTTTTCAGCGGATGACGCGCCAGCGACGCGACGGTGCTGGTCTGAATATTCGATGTCAGACAGGATTCGATACCGATCCGCTGCTCCGCAAGGAGAAATCCATCAGTGCGGCATCCTCAATGGCTTTTACGCCATGCCCGATGCGCACAGCACCCAGTTCACGGATTGCTTGCCAGATGCTCTCCGGACCCGCGGCTTCTCCCGCATGCACGGTGATGCGCCAGCCTGCATCGCGCGCGGTTAAAGTGCGGCAGAAACAGACTTCCCGGGAAGCCCAGTTCGTCGCCGGCCAGATCCAGTGCAGTGATGCCATCCCGATGGGCCAGCAGCGCTTCCAGTTCCTGCAAACAGGCGGCTTCACCAAAGGTGCGGCTCATAATGCCAATTAAACGCGCCTCAACATTAAAGTCGCGACTGCCTTCGCGGATCCCGGCAATCACCGCTTCAACCACGCCAGCCACCGGTAGGTTATGGGTCGGCCATATAACCCGGCGAGAAGCGGAGTTCGACATAGTGCAGACCGTTTTGCGCGGCATCCTGCATATTTTCATACGTAACGCGGCGGCAGGCATCCAGTGACGCCAGCACTTTTACTCCCCCAGTCGAGTTTGGCCAGAAAACTCACCAGATCCGGTTCATTAGAGGTGACCTGGAACATGCGGGCGCAGAGTGTCGAGCGTCCCGGCGGGGAGCGTTAAATTGAACTGGCGGCCAAGATCCAGAATGGTTTGGGCACGGATGTTGCCGTCAAGGTGGCGATGAATATCAGTTAGTGGCAGGTTGGGATCTATCATGGTCGCACTCTTATTTTTGATAAAGTGCAGAGCATTATAAGAAGAAAAAGGCGGTAAAAATCTATGTTGCGCAACCAGCAAAGCGAAATCGCGTCATTATTCTCTTGCCGGGTACAGCGCTGGCGGCAATGAATCTGGCAACACGACATACCTATTTTGCTGTGGGCATCTGATTGAAACAGCCGGGTGGGATAAAAGCCCCTCCACAGAGGGGCTTTCTGGATTATTGCTGCGGAACCGCAGGTGTCAGCGGTGGGGTTTCATCCGGCTGTTGCAGCGACGGCAACCCGAACATACCGACAAACTGCTCAAGCGGCATTTTTCACCGTTCAGCGTGACTCGGCCATTGGCATATTGCAGGCTGGCAAGGATATTGTTGTTCTCAAGCGTGGTGATGCGGAACATCTGTCCCATTGCCGCAAGGCCTTTCACCTGCTGGTTCGCCAGCTTCGCCGCATCTTCCTGCTGATAGCCCTCCAGCTTCGCAATTTGAGTCATAAACTCGGTGGCCATATCCACCGGGATAGTCAGCTTGCTGTCGAGAGATTTCACATTCCGGTCGACTTCTTCCGCCAGCGTTTGCGGTGCTGCGGTCACGGTAGCGGGATCTTTCAGGAACAATGAAAGGTTAAACGTGGTTTCACCTTTGGCATTTTCCAGCTCAGCGGTGCAATGGTAATCACCGGTTCGCCTTTCAGCAGCAGCGGTACGGCGCTCAGGAAGGCCTCGGTTGCTTTTTGCTGATACAGTTCCGGGTTCTGCACCACATCCGGCTGCGCCATCAGGGCGCGGGTTTGCGCATTATACTGCTGGCTAAACTGGTGCCATGCCTGACCATCAATCTGGCCCACTTTCAACGTCAGATTGCCGCTGCCCAGATCCTGCCCCTGAACTTTCAGGCTGTTCAGCGTGTAGTTCAGCTGGCTGTTAATGGTTTTTTGTCCGCCGCGACTTCAGATTTCGCGTTGATATTCATCCCGTCCAGCACCGCCATTTCTTTATTCTCAATGGCGATGGTGAGCTTATCGAGGCTCAGTTTCTGGCTTCCTACGCGCTCTTCGAAGCTGGCCAGTTCGCTGGATCCATCGGTTTTAAGGTTGTTGAACGACAGTTGCACTTTCTGACCGTATTCATTGACTGCATTCACGGGCCGCTCTCAGCGGAGCCGCTCAGTGAAATGGCATTGCCGTCTTTATCGGCGGTGAGGCGGAACTCGCCGCCACTGAAGGCCACTTTCTCGCCATCTTTTTCCGAGTTAAGCGGGCGCAGGCTGATATCGCTGCGGGTATCCCCGCTGTAGCCAATCCGCGTGTCGGCAGTAAACGGTGATTCGCCCTTCGCAATCCTCGAACAGCGCTTTGGTCACGTCGTTATTAACAAGCTGAGTATGGACAGACGCCATCGACGGCATCAGATTGAATGATTTCAACTGCGCCAGCGGTAGCGGGCCGTGATCGACGACTTCATGCAGCACAATGCTCTGGCCCGGTTTCAGCCACGGGTTTTCACTGCCGTCTACCGGTTTGATTTGCAGGTTGAACTGGCTGGAGAAGAGACCACGGCGATAATCCTGCGCCAGCAGTTCGACATTGGCTTCCGGTGCGTTGCGCTTAATTTGCGCATTTGCCTCACTGACCATCTCGGCCAGACGGCCTTCAAGTTGTTTCCTGTGTACCCGGTGCGCCTGCGGTCCAGACGACACCCAGTGCAACGATCACTCCTGCGGCAACCAGCGTTTTTTTCATAGCGTTTATCCATAAAAAATGAAACCGGGCGGTGTAAACCGCACCGGACTGTTGAGTTAGTTACCCCAAGCTTAGCAATCCTTGCTAAAAAATACAGTAACTTAGTCTTACTTATTAAACACGCGCGCCAGTCGGCCTGTACCGCTTGCCGCCACCGCAGATTCATCCGCGGCAATAAATGCGGATTCGCCCGGTTTCAACACCAGACGCTCTGCGCCTTTGCTCAGCACCGTTTCGCCTTCCACACAGAAGACAATCGCGGCGCTCTGTTGCGTCAGTGTGGTTTCCGTTGGCGACAGATCGTGCAGAGAGAAGGCAAAATCCTCCACCGGGATCGGGAAATCGAGCTCCGCGCCGTTGCGGGTGGGCCGGGTCAGTAATTCTCCTGCCGGTTTCGGCGTAAATTTCACGTTGGCCACCAGTTCCGGAATATCAATATATTTCGGCGTTAGCCCCGCACGCAGAACGTTATCCGAGTTCGCCATCACTTCCAGCGCCACGCCTTTCAGGTAGGCATGCGGCGTTTCGGCAAACAGAAACATGGCTTCGCCCGGATTGAGTTTCACCACGTTGAGCAGCAGCGGAGAGAAGAGGCCGCTGTCGTCAGGGTAGAACGCCGCAATGGCCTTGATGGTCTGCCACGGTTCCCCTTGCTGATGTTCCAGCGCGGATTTCAGTACCGCCAGCGCGCGGGATTTTTCCTCACCCTGCATATTCAGTAATGCGGCAAACAGTTCACTCAGGCGCTCAGCGCCCGGCGCTTGCAGGAAATGGGCGATAGCAGGATGCGCACCGGCAACCGGCTGCAATAATGAAACGATGTCGGAAAACTCGCGAAACGCATTCATCGCCGGGGAATGGCGTCAGGGCGAACACCAGCTCCGGTTTATGGTTCCGGATCTTTATAATTGCGCTCGGCGGCGTTCAGCGGGATCCCGGCGGCGTTCTCTTTGGCAAAGCCGGCTTCGGAGTTTTTCTTGTTCCGGATGCACCGGATGGAGAGCGGCTGATCGGCACACAGCACTTTAAACAGAAACGGCAATTCACCAAAACGTTCGGCAACGGCAGTCCCCAGCAGGCGGCGTTTGTCCTCGGTCGATCACATCGCGCAACGCACGGGGTTGACCGCTGGCATCCACGACTTTTGAGCTGCTCTTCGGGTGGGCGCCCATCCATAACTCCGCCATCGGCAGGTTGTCGGGATTCGCGATACCGTAGAGTTCCGTTAACGCAGTATGACTTCCCCGGGCATAGTTCTGCACTGGAGTTAATGAGTTTTTGCATTATCAAGCCCTTTCAATTGAACACATTATTGCGTCATTAAAGCAATAAACCCTTGCGAAGTAACCAGCGGGGACAAAAGTCGTACTAGTCTCAGTTTTTGTTAAAAAATTGTGTAGGATATGGCGACTCGCTATGCCAGAGGGCAGAGGGATATGCTGCCTGAACAATAACCAGATCGTGTCGTAAGTGAGAGAACAATGTCGAACAAACCCTTTTATTATCAGGAACCTTTCCCGCTCGGAAAGGATGACACCGAATACTATCTGCTCAGCCGCGACCATGTTTCCGTCGCCCACTTCGAGGGGCAGGAGATCCTGAAAGTCGATCCGCAGGCGCTGACGCTGCTGGCTCAGCATGCTTTCCACGATGCGTCCTTCTTACTGCGCCCGGCGCACCAACAGCAGGTGGCGGACATTCTGGATGACCCGCAAGCCAGCGAGAACGACAAATATGTTGCGCTACAGTTTCTGCGCAACTCGGAGATCGCTGCGAAGGGGATTCTGCCTACCTGCCGGGGATACCGGTACCGCCATCATCATGGGTAAAAAGGGCAGCGCGTGTGGACGGGCGGCGGTGATGAAGCGGCGCTGGCGCGCGGGGTCTATAACACCTATATCGACGACAACCTGCGTTATTCGCAAAACGCCGCGCTCGATATGTATAAAGAAGTGAATACCGGCAGCAACCTGCCAGCGCAGATTGATCTCTACAGCGTGGATGGCGACGAGTACAAATTTCTCTGCATCGCCAAGGGTGGTGGCTCAGCCAACAAAACCTATCTGTATCAGGAAACCAAGGCGCTTATTACCCCGGCGAAACTCAAAAATTACACCGGTCGAGAAGATGCTCACCCTCGGTACTGCCGCCTGCCCGCCATACCATATCGCTTTTGTGATTGGCGGCACTTCGGCGGAAGCCACGCTTAAGACGGTGAAACTGGCCTCAACCAAATATTATGACGCGCTGCCAACGGAAGGTAACGAGCATGGCCGGGGCATTCCGCGATGTGCAACTGGAACAGGAACTGCTGCTGGAAGCGCAAAACCTTGGCCTCGGCGCGCAGTTTGGCGGGAAATATTTTGCCCATGATATTCGCGTGATCCGTCTGCCGCGCCATGGCGCCTCCTGCCCGGTGGGGATGGGGGTTTCCTGCTCAGCGGACCGTAATATCAAAGGTAAAATTAACCGCGATGGCATCTGGCTGGAAAAACTGGAGCAGAACCCGGGCAAATACATCCCGCAGGCGCTGCGTCAGGCAGGCGAGGGTGAGGCGGTGAAGGTGGATCTCAACCGCCCGATGAAAGAGATTCTAGCGCAGCTGACGCAATATCCGGTCTCCACGCGCCTGTCGCTGAGCGGCACCATTATGGTCGCGCGCGATATTGCCCATGCGAAGCTGAAAGAACTGATGGATAACGGTCAACCGCTGCCGCAATATGTGAAAGATCACCCGATTTACTACGCAGGCCCGGCGAAAACGCCGGAAGGTTACGCGTCAGGCTCGCTGGGCCCGACCACCGCCGGGCGCATGGACTCCTACGTTGATCAGTTGCAGTCGCAGGGCGGCAGCATGATCATGCTGGCGAAAGGCAACCGCAGCCAGCAGGTGACGGACGCCTGCGCGAAACACGGTGGGTTCTACCCGGGAAGCATTGGCGGCCCGGCGGCGATTCTGGCGCAAAACAGCATTAAAAGTCTGGAGTGCGTGGCGTACCCTGAGCTGGGTATGGAGGCGATCTGGAAAATTGACGTTGAAGACTTCCCGGCGTTTATCCTCGTGGATGACAAAGGCAACGACTTCTTCCAGCAGATCCAGTCCGGGCAGTGCGCGCGCTGCGTGAAGTAATATCACCGCCCTTCGGGGCGGTTTTTTTTAAAGCACAAAGCATTAAACGACATAATAAAAGCATCAATACTTTGACTTGTTTGCAGGTGAGCAATGTCGGCACTCAACACCACTTTGTATTCAAGGAGAAAGTAATGACAACGCATCGCAGTGAGAAAGATTCAATGGGCGCGATTGACGTCCCGGCCGATAAGCTGTGGGGAGCGCAGACCCAGCGATCGCTCGAGCATTTCCGTATTTCAACGGAAAAATGCCGGTCTCGCTGATCCACGCGCTGGCGCTGACCAAACGTGCGGCGGCGAAGGTAAACCAGGATCTGGGATTGCTGCCTGCCGAAAAGCTGGCGCCATTATTGCGGCGGCGGATGAGGTGCTGGAGGGGAAACATCCCGACGAGTTTCCGCTGGCAATCTGGCAGACCGGGTCCGGCACGCAAAGCAATATGAACATGAATGAGGTGCTGGCGAATCGCGGCAGCGAGATCCTCGGCGGCGTACGCGGCATGGAGCGTAAAATCCATCCCAATGATGACGTCAATAAAAAGCCAGAGTTCGAATGACGTGTTTCCCACCGCCATGCATGTGGCGGCGGTGATTGCGGTACGCGAACATTTACTGCCCCAGCTTCAGGTGCTGGGGAAGCAGACGCTCAGCGAAAAATCCATCGCCTTTGCTGATATCGTCAAAATCGGCCGTACCCATTTGCAGGACGCCACGCCGCTCACGCTCGGTCAGGAGATCTCCGGCTGGGTGGCGATGCTGGAGCACAATCTCAAACACATTGAACTGAATCTGCCGCACCTTGGCGAGCTGGCGCTGGGTGGCACCGCCGTTGGCACCGGGCTGAATACTCATCCGGAATATGCCCGACGCGTGGCGGAAGAGCTGGCGAATACCACCCGGCAACCGTTTATCACCGCGCCGAATAAATTCCGAGGCGCTGGCAACCTGTGATGCGCTGGTGCAGATGCATGGCGCGTTGAAAGGACTGGCGGCGTCGTTGATGAAGATTGCCAACGATGTCCGCTGGCTGGCTTCTGGTCCCCGTTGCGGTATCGGTGAAATTGCCATTCCGGAAAACGAGCCGGTGTAGCTCGATCATGCCGGGTAAGGTCAACCCCACAGTGCGAAGCCATGACAATGCTGTGCGCGCAGGTGCTGGGCAACGATGTGGCGGTAAACATTGGCGGCGCATCCGGCAACTTTGAACTCAATGTTTTTCGCCCGCTGGTGATCCACAATTTCCTGCAATCCGTTCGTTTACTGGCGGATGGGATGGAAAGCTTCAATGCGCACTGTGCGGTGGGCATTGAACCGAACCGTGAGCGAATCGATCAACTGCTTAATGAGTCACTGATGCTGGTGACGGCGCTCAATACTCATATCGGTTACGACAAAGCGGCGGAAATCGCCAAAAAAGCGCACAAAGAAGGACTCACACTGAAAGCCTCGGCGCTGGCGCTCGGTTACCTGACGGAGGCCGAGTTTGACAGTTGGGTGCGCCCGGAATCGATGGTTGGCAGTATGAAACCCGCTTAACCCGCAAGATAGAGGTGCAGCCGCGGGATCATCAGCGTTAGCGGCTGCGCCTCAGGTTTATACCGGTGCTGAACATTATCGGCGTGGTAATCCAGTAGCTCGCCAATGTCCGGCACCGTTCCTCCATTTTCCTCAGAAATAAAGGCAATCAGCGGGGTCGGGCAGGCGTACTGCACCTGTTTTGCGCCCCTGAATACCATACCCGCGCAATCGGCTGCACTTTTACCGGCCGCTTGATCTTCAACCGCGCCTGTTTCGGCAGGGCGGCTATGTCGTTGTACTCCTGCTCGACCCGAACCAGCCATTGTTCCCGCGTCCGGTGGCGGCGACGGCGCGTGGGGATTTCATACTCTTTTCCAGTTGCGCCAGCACTTCATCACGGCTGAGGTTCTTAATAATGTGCTTATTGGCCCAGCCAAAGCGGATGGTGGCTGCGTCAATGACCGTCAGCGTCCGGTAGGCATTGAGCGTGATCAGGCCCGGCAGGTGACGGTGCACCCACCTCAAAACGGGCTGCGGAGGGAAGGCCCGACTCCACGGTGACAATACGCTCAAAGGTAAGTTTCAGCGTTAATGGCGCTGACGCGTTCTCCAGCATGGCGCGCGTCGCCGCATTCGTCTGGTAGCAAAGCACCCCGGCAGACGCACCGCCGCTTTACTGCTGCGGTTTTCCGACTGCTGCTGGATAAACAGATGCGTGTAATGGTGTAGTGCCAGCTCTGCTGCAGGTTTACCAATGCTGCTGCACATGAATACACGTCAGCGGGTCGTGCTCCGCACCCTTCGGGGATCTCCGGCAGCGTAAATACGCGCCCGGCCATCAAGCGGCATGCATTCAATTCCGTTTTCAAGGCGACCAGCTCCTGTTCAAGCTGGCGGAAGGTCGTATTAAGGCGATCGATAAGGTCTAAGGCAGCCATCATCTGTCCTTTTTAGTTACAACATACTTTTGGTTATAACACAAGCGCAGGGCTTCCAGCCACTGCGCCGGTTGCAGCCTCATCAGGGCAGCACAATGTGATGATAGATGGGCCAGTTGAAGGTAAATTGCGCGCCGCCCAGTTCGCTTTGCGAACACAGCACTTCGCCGCCAAATGCACACCGGGCAATGGAGTGGACAATCGCCAGCCCAAGACCGCAGCCGCCCGTGGCGCGATCGCGGCTGGGATCAAGGCGAACAAAGGGCTCAAATACGCGCTGACGTTCTTCCGGCGCGATGCCCGGGCCATCGTCTTCGACGATCAGCGTGGCCTGTGAACCCCCGGCGTTGTAACGTGACTTTGACCGTTTGCTGGCAATAGCGCAGCGCATTGTTCACCAGATTATCCAGCACCCGCTCCATCAGACGCATATCCAGCGCGCCATAATCATCGCCGGTGTGCAGGTCAGCAATAGCTGATGCTGCGGATTCATCGTACGCGCATCATCCATATAGCTGTTAAACCCGGTGGCAGGCAAATCCGGGCTGGTCAGCTTCAGTTCGGTTTGTGGGCGATCGAGGCGGGCGTAGGTCAGCAGCTCTTCAATCAGCGCCTCCAGTTGCCCGATATCGCGGTTCAGCGCGGCGTGCTCGGCTTCACTAAGGTTATCGCTCATCTCCAGCCGGTAGCGTAGCCGGACCAGCGGGGTTCGCAATTCATGCGCAATACCATCAATGAGCTGCTTTTACTGGCGATCAACGCATTAATATTGTCCGCCATTTGGTTAAACGCGATGCCTAACCGTTCAAAACTGGATGCGCTGTCAAAATGGATACGCTCCTCAAGATGGCCTTCGCCAAAACGCTGGGCAGCGGATTCGAGCCGTAGCATCTCTTGCCAGTGCGGTCGCATCCAGATAAACACCGGGAAAGCGAGGGAGATAGCAATAAAGGCCATCAGCGCCATATCCAGCAGGCGCATTTCATGCAGGAAAAACAGATACGGTACCGGCCCTACAGCCAGCACATAGTGGCTACGCGGAATACGCTGAATAAAGGTGTATTCAGAATCCAGCGCCACAATGTCGCCTTCACGCAGCCGTTGCGCATGCGGCGCATCGAGCGTGAATTTGCTCATTGGCTCGATACGCAGATTAAAGGAGAGATTCAGATCCAGCTCTTTCAGGGTATTCGCCCATTGATGCGGCGGAATTTCTCGCAGCTCGCTGCGCATCAAATAGAGTGAACTCTTCATCAGGTCATCAAGGGTCTGGCGACCTGCGCGCTCGGCAGTGAATTTGTACACCAGACCCACCAGCATGGTCATCACGATAAAGCACACGAACAGCAGAAGGTAAAACTGGACGAACAGCTTCTTCATAGTGACACCCGGTTAAATGCTTTTTTTAGTTGTCCCACGCATGCGGGGCAAACAGGTAGCCTTTATTGCGTACGGTCTTGATACGGTAGGGCTCTGTGGCGCTGTCGAGCAGTTTTTTCCGCAGGCGAGAAATCGCCACATCCACGCTGCGATCAAGCCCGTCGTAAGTCACACCGCGCAAATTTTTAACAGCGCATCGCGATCCATAATCTGCCCGGCGTGGGTCGCCAGCTCCCAGAGCAAGTCGAAGTCCGCCGTTGAAAGGATCACTTCCTCGCCGCTCAGCAGCACCGGCGATTGACCGGATCAATCGATAATGTGCCAAAACGAATAATGTTGTGTTGCTTCAGGAAGGCGCTGCGGGCTCAGCTGGCGTGCTGGTGCGCTGGCGTAGGTGCAAACGCAAACGGGCCAGCAACACGGCGGGCGGCGTGGTTTTGAGAATATAGTCATTGGCGCCCATTTCCAGCGAAAGGATATGGTTCATATCACTGTCGAGAGAGGTGAGCAGAACAATCGGGCCGTTCCACTGCTGACGTAAGTCGCGGCACAACGTCATACCATCTTTACCGGGCAGCATAATATCCAGCAGCACCAGTTCAGGATTGACCCGTGCGATGACCTCTTCGGCACGATCACCGCGAGGTTCCACAATGACATCCATATCGTGTTTGCCCAGATAGGCGGCAATCAGAGCGCCAACTTCCGGGTCGTCTTCCACAAAAACGATCTTATTCATAAGCCATCGCGATCGACCAAAAACGTCAACATACACCGCCTTGCTGCAACCTGCCATTAATCTTTTCTAAACAGGGCGTGTTCCGTTATGCTGTAGGTCTTTGTTGTTGGAAGTAATAAAGGCCAAATTATGGGGTTAATTATTAAAGCAGCGATCGGTGCGTTGGTGGTGTTGCTGATTGGGCTGCTGGCAAAACGAAGAATTACTATATCGCCGGGTTGATCCCGCTCTTTCCCACCTTCGCCTTGATTGCACACTATATTGTCGCAACAGAGCGTGGTATTGAGGCGCTGCGCACCACCATTGTTTTTGGGATGTGGGCGATCATTCCCTATTTTATCTATCTTTTATCGCTGTGGTATTTCACCGGTTTTATGCGGGTCTGGCCGGCGCTGGGCTGTGCGGTGCTCTGCTGGAGCCTCAGCGCCTCGGTTGCTGATCTTTTGCTGGAGTCGTCTCCACTAGGTTATTTCACCAGCATCCACGTTGCGGGAACTGCCGCGATCAGCAACAGGCCAATCAGCGCTTTTTCCCGGCGTTTGAGCAACTCGGTCATTTCATGAGTACGGCGGGCATACATAAAGACCAGTAAACCCGGCGCATACAGCACCACTGACAACAATAAGTGCATGGGGCCGGAGGCGTACAGTAGCCATAACCCATACAGACATGCACCGATTGCCACGGCACGGGTGCAGCGGGCGGCTGGCGATTTTCAGCAAATAGGCGCCCACCGGAAATAGGGCACGAGGATCATCTCAGACGCGATCGTCAGCAGCGTATTGTAATCAGACCCTGTCAGCCAGATCAGCACCAGCGAGACCTGCACGCTGATGTTGGTCAGCCACAGCGATGCAGCAGGGGCATTATTTTTATTCTGATGGGCGAAAATGCGGGGAACGCTTTATGTGTCGCCGCCAGCAGCGGGACTTCCGCCGCCATTATTGTCCAGCTCAGGTAAGCGCCGCACACCGACACGATCAGCCCGGCAGCGATAATCACCTCACCCCAACTGCCGATCAACCTGACCATCAACCCGGCCATTGACGGGTTACGAATTCCCGCCAGTTCGGCGCGTGGCACCACCCCAAGCGACAACAATGTCACCAGCAGGTAGACACTCAGCGCGGCCAGTACCGCCAACAGCGTTGCGCGCCCAACGTCCCGTTTATTACGCGCGCGGGCGGAAACCACCACCGCGCCTTCCACACCGATAAATACCCACAGGGTGATCAGCATGGTATTTTTGACCTGTTCCCAGACCGGCACGCCCAGCGCAACGCCGCTAAAGTCAAATTTGAATGTGTCGACATTAAACGCCAGCGCCGCCAGCACCACAAACAAGCCCAACGGGACTAACTTCGCCAGCGTTGCCGCCCGGTTGATACTTGCCGCGGTCTGCACACCGCGCAGTACCAGGGCGTGGACAATCCACAGCAGCGCCGATGCGCCCACAATTGATTGCCGGTATTGCCATCGCCAAACAGGCGCAGTTGCGGGGTATCGGTAAAGAAGCTCAGGGCAGAGAAGACGATCACCAGATAGGAGACGTTGGCGATCACTGCGCACAGCCAGTATCCCCATGCGGAGCAAAAGCCAACCAGCTCACCGAAACCCGCGCGGGCATAGGTAAAAATACCGCCGTCCAGATCCGGGCGAATACGGGTCAGGATCAGCATGGCAAAGGCCAGCAGCAAAATCCCTGCGCCGGTAATGGCCCAGCCAATCAGTAACGCCGCAGGACTGGCGACTTCCGCCATATTCTGTGGAAGGCTGAAGACGCCTGCGCCGAGCATTGAGCTTAAAACGAGAGCAGTCAAAGCGCTAAGGCCAAGTTTCTTTTCCATTGTTATCCTGTCAAAAGTCACTCATCCAGAATAATTATTTTGCCGTGGCGCATAAATATGGTGGATATCACTAAGGCGCGGGATTTTACGGAGAGTCGCAAAGGCATGCAATGAGGATGGCGACAATTTTGTGAAAAAGAGAGGAAAAAAGATCAAAAAAAGGCGGCCGTAGCCGCCTGATTCATCCGTGCTGATTATTTGTAGAGATCCGCACTGATGGTCATGTTGTTGCCGCGTTCGGACCACTCACGGGTAATGTGGTAGTATTTGGCACCTTTTGCGCAGCACGTTTGGCGACCTCGGTAAGAGACTTCCGACATGTTGCCGTAGTTACCAGTGAACTTGATGCTATCAAACGGCACCATCTGCGCAGCGGTAATTTTATTCAGTTCTTCAATTTTCGTGCCGTCAGGAAGTGTGACGGTGTAACGACCACCTGATGTGGATTGCGTTTCGGAAGAAACGGCCTACGCCCGAGGCCCGGCGTGGCATCGCTGGCAACGCCGGGGGATTTCCACTTTCTTCGCTTCTTCACCGCCCTTCGCCAGCGCAGCACGGCCCGCGTCGGAGTCACGTGGAATGGCATCAGCGCTTTGGATTACACGTTTTTTCGCATCCGCTTTATAGATAAACGCGGTGATCATCTGGTTGCCACCTGGTTGGTGTCGACCCGGCGAACGATATAAAAGAGGCTGCGCCTTTCTCTTTGGCGGCTTTCGTAATGGCATCATTCACTTCCGGCTGGGTACGATAGAAGCCCTGTACGGTCACCGTATCGTATGGCTCAAGTTCTACGGCTTTGTCTTTCGGTAATTCCGTAACGCCGTTAATGACGCGAAATGCAGGGTTTTCAGCTTTTCCTGCATCAGCTTTGTATAAATCGGCGGTAACGCGTTGGTTGCCACTGTTGCCGTAATCGGCAGCGTCAACGACATAGAAAGAGGCGGCGCCATCTTTGTCCGCACGCTCGGAAACGGCTTTAACAACATCGCCGATAGAGTTAAAACGGCCGATTAATACGACACGATCATAGGGTTTCACCGCCGCTGCTTGCTCCGGTGTTAACTCTGTCGCTGCGTTGGCTGACAATGTCGCCGCAGGAGAGGAGTGCTGACGCCGGAGGGTGTACTTGAGCTTCATAAAAATAGTCCTTCGCCTTGCGCAAACCATAAACTGGTGTTGTTGTTGAGAAAACGTCGACGATTATTGCATTTAATCAGAGCCACTGTCTGCGTCATTTTCACTGACTGTGCTATGGGGTGGGTTAATAACGATAACCTTAAGTGATATGTTGAAAAACAGCCGCTTGACCAGCAAAACAGATAAAGGTTATGACTTTTTTTAAGTTAACGCATTGTTAAAAGCAATTCCGCACTGGAGATTAATCGTGTTTTGCCGCTTCGCTTGAGCGGAATATCGGCCTGTTATAACGAATTAAAGGCAAATAACCTTGCCAGCCCCTACTGATGGCTGGTTTTCGCAGATAAAAGCACAAATTCTGTTTTCCGGCGGTGGATCACAGGCGTTATTTTCAGTAGGTTATAGAAAGTTTGTTACTGTTTTATTTTCCGGGACACCTCCGTAATGCTGTTAAACAGATGCCGGTTGTTCCGGTGACGACTGACAAACCATCATCTAAAACCGATGGAAGGGAAAACTATGCGTATTGGTGTACCTAAAGAACGGTTGGCCAATGAAACCCGCGTTGCCGCGACGCCGAAAACGGTCGAGCAATTGCTGAAATTGGGTTTCACTGTCGCGATTGAAAGCGGCGCTGGCAAACTGGCAAGTTTCGATGACGATGCGTTCACCCAGTCCGGGGCGACGATTGTCGATGGCAGCAATGTCTGGCATTCGGACGTTATCCTTAAAGTTAACGCGCCTGACGATGAAGAGATCGCGCTGCTTAACCCCGGCACAACGCTGATAAGCTTTATCTGGCCTGCGCAGAACCCGGCGCTGATGGAGAAACTGGCCGCGCGTAATGTGACCGTGATGGCAATGGACTCCGTGCCGCGTATCTCCCGCGCGCAGGCGCTGGACGCGCTCAGTTCGATGGCCAACATTGCGGGCTACCGCGCCATTGTTGAAGCTGCGCATGAGTTCGGCCGTTTCTTCACCGGCCAAATTACCGCCGCCGGTAAAGTTCCGCCCGCGAAAGTCATGGTGATTGGCGCGGGCGTGGCAGGGCTTGCCGCGATTGGCGCAGCCAACAGCCTTGGCGCGATTGTGCGTGCTTTTGATACCCGCCCGGAAGTGAAAGAGCAGGTGCAGAGTATGGGCGCTGGAATTCCTCGAGCTGGATTTTGAGGAAGAAGCGGGCAGCGGTGACGGCTATGCAAAAGTAATGTCCGAAGCCTTTATTAAAGCGGAAATGGCACTCTTCGCTGCGCAGGCGAAAGATGTCGATATTATCGTCACGACTGCGCTGATCCCCGGTAAACCGGCGCCGAAGCTGATCACCCGTGAGATGGTGGATTCCATGAAACCGGGTAGCGTGATTGTCGATCTGGCTGCGCAAAACGGCGGTAACTGCGAATACACCGTGCCGAATGAAGTCAGTACTACCGCCAATGGCGTTAAAATCATCGGTTATACCGATCTGCCGGGCCGCTTGCCGACGCAGTCTTCCCAACTTTATGGCACCAACTGGTTAACCTGCTGAAACTGCTGTGTGCGGAAAAAGATGGCAACGTGGTTGTCGATTTTGACGATGTGGTGGTGCGTGGTGTGACCGTTGTTCGTGATGGCGAAGTCACCGGCCGGCACCGCCAATTCAGGTTTCCGCTCAACCGCAGGCTGCGCCAAAAGCGGCGGCCGCGCCAAAGAAGAGGCCAAACCCACTTCTCCGTGGCGCAAATATGCGCTGATGGCGCTGGCGATCGTTCTGTTTGGCTGGCTGGCGAACGTTGCGCCGAAAGAGTTCCTCGGTCATTTCACCGTCTTCGCGCTTGCCTGCGTCGTCGGTTATTACGTGGTATGGAATGTCTCCCATGCGCTGCATACGCCGCTGATGTCGGTCACCAATGCCATTTCCGGCATTATTGTGGTGGGCGCTGTTGCAGATTGGCCATGGCGGCTGGGTCAGCTTCTTAAGCTTTATTGCGGTACTGATCGCCAGCATCAATATTTTTGGTGGTTTCACCGTCACTCAGCGCATGCTGAAAATGTTCCGGAAGAACTAAGGGGTGTCTGGAGGATTAGTTACAGCTGCATACATTGTTGCCGCGATCCTGTTTATTTTCAGTCTGGCGGGGCTTTCCAAGCATGAAACCTCCCAGCAGGGTAACAACTTTGGCGTCGCCGGTATGGCGATTGCGCTGGTGGCCACTATTTTTGGCCCGGATACCGGCAATGTCGCACCGGATCCCGTGGCGATGGTGATCGGCGGGGCGATTGGTATTCGTCTGGCGAAGAAAGTCGAAATGACCGAAATGCCGGAGCTGGTGGCTGTGTTGCACAGTTTCGTTGGCTGGCTGCGGTGCTGGTGGGTTTCAACAGCTATCTCGATCATGAGGCGGGTCTGGCGCCGATCATGGTGAATATTCACCTGACGGAAGTGTTCCTCGGCATCTTTATTGGTGCGGTGACCTTCACTGGCTCTATCGTTGCGTTCGGTAAACTGCGCGGAAAGATTTCGTCCAAACCGTTAATGTTGCCCCATCGCCACAAACTGAACCTCGGCGGCGCTGGTGGTCTCTTTTGTGCTGCTGGTGACGTTTGTCCGCACTGAAAGCGTTGGCGTACAAGTGTTGGCGCTGCTGCTGATGACCATTATTGCGCTGGTGTTCGGCTGGCATCTGGTGGCCTCTATTGGCGGCGCGGATATGCCGGTGGTTGTGTCGATGCTGAACTCCTATTCCGGTTGGGCGGCGGCGGCGGCGGGCTTTATGCTCAGCAACGACCTGCTGATCGTTACCGGTGCGCTGGTGGGTTCCTCGGGGGCAATTCTCTCCTACATTATGTGTAAGGCGATGAACCGCTCCTTTATCAGCGTTATTGCCGGTGGTTTTGGTACGGATGGTTCGTCTTCTGGCAGCGATGAGGAAGTCGGCGAGCACCGCGAAATCAATGCGGAAGAAACGGCGGAAATGCTGAAAAACTCGCACTCTGTGATCATCACCCCGGGCTACGGCATGGCGGTGGCGCAGGCACAGTATCCGGTGGCGGAAATCACTGAAAGACTGCGTGCGCGCGGCGTGAAAGTGCGCTTCGGTATTCACCCGGTTGCCGGTCGTCTGCCGGGCCATATGAACGTACTGCTGGCGGAAGCGAAAGTGCCGTACGACATCGTGCTGGAAATGGACGAGATCAACGATGACTTCGCAGAGACCGACACCGTTCTGGTGATTGGCGCGAACGACACCGTTAACCCGGCCGCGCAGGACGATCCGAAAAGCCCAATCGCCGGGATGCCGGTTCTGGAAGTGTGGAAAGCGCAAAATGTTATCGTTTTCAAACGCTCAATGAACACCGGTTACGCTGGCGTGCAGAACCCGTTGTTCTTTAAAGAGAACACGCAGATGCTGTTTGGCGATGCCAAAGCCAGCGTTGACGCAATCCTCAAAGCGCTGTAATCGTCTCTTACAAATGCAAAAGGCCCGTTTCCGGGCCTTTTTTCTGCTACATAAACTTAGTCATCTTCATCGTCATCAAGTTCTACCGGCGTCTGATATTCATCCGGCTTGAGCACCAGCAAATCACAACGCAGATGATCGATAACCTGCTCAGCGGTATTCCCAGAAATGCTGCGGAAATCCCGGTGCGCCCGACGGTACCGAGCACCACAATCCCGGCTTGCAAGTGTTCAGCCAGATCCGGGATCACTTCTTCCGGTAAGCCTTTCTCAACGTGGGTAAGTTTTTCATCGATGCCGAATTTCTGTCGCAATGCTTTCATCGCCAACAGGTGCTGACCGCGGATCGCGTCGTTATACACGCTGGGGGTCGAATTCCGGCAGTTCGATAGCAATATTGATAGGTGTAACCGGATACGCACCAACCAGATGCACCTCGGTATGGTTAACCTGTTCGGCCAGTTGCAGCGTCTCCTTAACCAGCTTTTCATTTAGCGAGTTGTGGTAAAGCTCTTCACTGGCCAGATTGACGGCGACAACGGCTTTACCGCCTTCCGGCCATGGCTGATCTTTGACCATCCACACCGGGCAAGGGCATTTACGCAGCAGGTGCCAGTCGGTAGGAGTGAAAATCACCGACTCCAGTTTGTCGTGCTGGTGGGTCATTTTCAGCAACAGATCGTGACCGCCCGCCAGCACTTCCTCGGATAATGGCTTCGAAAGGGCGGTTATGCCAGACCACTTTAATATCAATCGGCACGCCAGCATCGATGTAATATTTTGCCTGCTCGCGGATCCGAGGGCGGTGCGCTGGCTGATCACGCCCGGCGCATTGCCGTGCGCTCATCAGGGGGACAGAAGGGTGGTCATCTCGTAAGAGAAGTCATAGATGGGCAAAAACGCTTTGATTCTGCCACCAATCCGTTGATGCAAATACACAGCACGTCGTAATGCTGGCTGATCGTCCTGATTAGGATCGATGGCGACCAACATATTCTGATACTTAGCCATACAGGGTCTCCTCATCTGTCACCACAGTCTGTAAAATAAAAGATAACCCATTAGCGCTGGAATGAAACAGGGAAAACCTTCAGCCAGATCAATAAATCAGAAAAATTTAATGCGCTGGCGAAGGTGCAAAAGAGAGGGGTAAAACTCAGGCAACGTTACGGGAATGACCGGCAAGTTGAGCCAGCGTATCGCTGTTTTCGATAGTGATATATTTGCCTTTTACCGCGAGCATGCCGCTCTTCTGGAAGCGGCCCAGCAGGCAGCTGATGGTCTCGACGGTCAGACCCAGATAGTTGCCAATGTCGCCGCGGGTCATGGTCAGACGGAACTCGCGCGGCGAGAAACCACGCTGGGCGAAACGGCGGGACAGGTTATAAATAAATGCTGCCAGACGCTCTTCCGCATTCTTTTCGACAGCAACAGGATCATATCACGGTCGCCTTTGATTTCGCCGCTCATCAGACGCATCATCTGCTGACGCAGGTTAGGCATCTTGCCGGACAGATCGTCGAGCGTTTCAAACGGGATTTCGCAAACCATGGACGTTTCCAGTGCCTGCGCGAAACTGGGGTGATGGCCGGTGCCAATCGCATCAAAACCGACCAGATCGCCCGCCAGATGGAAACCGGTGATCTGTTCGTCACCCTGCTCGGTAATGGTGTAGCTTTTAATCGTACCGGAGCGGATAGCGTACAGTGATTTCAGTTCATCCCCTGCTTTAAACAGCGTCTGACCTTTCTGGATGGGCTTCTTACGCTCCAATGATGTTATCGAGCTGATCCAGCTCGTGTTCATTGAGGGTAAACGGATGCAAAGCTGGCTAATGCTGCAATCCTGACAATGTATTGCACATCCGCCAGACTGTATGCGTCGTATAATTCGCTTTTCCGGGATCATAGGTCTGCTCAACGCCGTAATTGATATTGGTCAATTTTAACATCTTTTTATTGAGCACGTAAGCTGGCAAAACGTCAATTCACGATTATTGAAACGGGGAGAGAAATGAGAAGAGATGACCGGGCATCATCTCTTTGATATTCCATCATTTCGCAAAGGTTTTTACCACAACATTCGGGGAAAAGGCACTAAATATGCGTTTTTTCTTACAATAGCAGATAGCCTTCATGCCGAAGCAACCACTCTTTGCGCTGCACGCCGCCCGCATAGCCGGTCAACGTGCCGTTACGTCCAATCACGCGGTGACAGGGCACCACGATGCTGACCGGGTTTGCGCCATTCGCTGCGCCTGCACGCGCTGCACCTGCGCGGCCCAGCGTTTCCGCCAGTTGACCGTAATGTATCACCTGACCGCAGGGGATTGTACGCAGCGCCTGCCAGACTTCACGCTGAAAAGGCGTACCGGCTGTTGCGGTGGGGAGCGTGTCGATGATCGACAGATCGCCGGCGAAATAATCCTGCAGTTTCTGGCTTAATCCGCCCGGATTACTGGCAGCGATGCGCTGATAATCGTCGCGTCGATAATGAATATTCAACAACTCCACCATGCGATCGCTGTGTTCTTCCCACTCGACAGCTCGTAAATGGAAGGACTCATCACAGAGCACCACAGCGGGCCCAGCGGGGTGGCGATTTTATCTTCGAGTAGCGAGCATCAGGCATCCTTGAACTATGGCAAACGGGCATCAATCTACCATGCCTGTCCGGGGCTAACCATACCCCCGAAAGGGCGTCTATTTATAGATAGCTAATATTAAGGTGGATAATAACAAATCGATGCCCGTTGAATTATAGATGATATATTTTGCCGTGCGTGGAATAATAAAAAATAGAGCCTGCCGACATCCGCCGGGCTCTACAGTACACACAGCAGCGCTTCCGTTCGTTATTTTATGCAAGTTCATCCTTGCGTCTTAAATATAGTTATAGCCGCCCTTCACTATCTTTCCACTATTAATTGGTGATTAAATTCACGTTAATTTAACGAAAATTGGTATAACCCCCGATGCGCGATATAAGTTAAGGCGCTTTAAAGACATTACAAATTCTAATGTTTTTACCACGCGTGCGTGTTACGTTTATTTATAAGCACTTAACCCGTGTGCCATAAATGTGTCCTGATCATTGTGAGCGCACGCCATGCTCGTTATAGTACCCGTTCTGGAAGTAACCGGAGGACCTTCCCATGAACCCTGACGACAAATCGCTGTTTCTTGACGCCATGGAGGATGTCCAGCCCCTGAAGCGCTGCACCGATATTCACTGGCAGCCGAGTCGCAATTCGCGCGCGACGCAGCGTATCGATACGCTGCAACTGGATAACTTTTTAACCACCGGGTTCCTCGACATCATTCCCTTGTCAACGCCGCTGGAATTCAGGCGTGAAGGCCTGCAAACCGGCGTGGTGGATAAGCTGCGTTTGGGTAAATACAGTCAACAAGCGAGCCTCAATTTGCTACGCCAGCCCGTTGAGCAGTGCCGACAGATGCTGTTCCGCTTTATGCATCAGGCGCGGCAAGATGGCCTGCGTAATGTTTTGATTATCCATGGGAAAGGTCGTGAAAATGATTCACACCCAAACATTGTGCGCAGCTACGTTGCGCGCTGGCTGACGGAGTTCGATGACGTGCAGGCATTTTGTATGGCGTTGCCGCACCATGGCGGCAGTGGCGCCTGTTATGTGGCGTTGCGGAAATCTGAGCAGGCAAAACTCGACACACGGGAGCGTCACGCTAAACGTGGTCGTTGATGCTCCAGCCAGACCGGTTGTGCCGGACGGGAGTGCTTCATCGTCCGGTCTGGCGCTAACCGCTGACTGACGTACGCATTACGGGACTGGTTTTCTTATTCACACTATTTCGTCGCGCATTTATGGCCCGTTATTTGCTCGTGGGGAACTTCATCATATAAATTAAGTCACGTTATTCCGTGTGGGAAAACATCCCTACTATGATTGCGTTTTTTTGATAACGCGGCCTTGCCTGACAACAATATCCGGTGGCTACACGTTGATGCAGTAATAATATTACTTATGCTCCCCGGTCGGATTGCTCCAGTGTATTCTGTGACTGTTACTGTAATAATATCCATGTGCGCCCACGACGCGTTGTTAATAACAGCCTCATTGGGGCGGTAATA
Organism: Enterobacter sp. EA-1; assembly: GCA_002886105.1. Lineage (GTDB taxonomy): Bacteria > Pseudomonadota > Gammaproteobacteria > Enterobacterales > Enterobacteriaceae. Next base: position 2,852,354 of record CP025776.1, on the reverse strand, counting down.
TTGCGAACTGTTGCGCTCAACCTCCGACCCGGCGGATGAGGCTTCCCATAAATGATCTCACGCACAGGTCAATGCCGTCACCTCGTCTGGCTTTTGCCCGATGCAGCAAGGCGCGTACATCAGTCCTGCCATTAGTAACAGTCCTGTGAATACGGGAAAGGCGCGACCCGTTAAATTCCTTGCGACTTCAGTCACTTCACGCTGCGCCGTTATACGCCGCTTGACCCGTTACTTCCTCATAATACTGTATGCAAACACAGTATTATGAGGGTGGGTAATCATGACCATCCTTTATGCCTATAAACAAGAAAAACGTATTGAAGTCCCTTTATTTTTTAGACCGCGTTCCGTGCGGTTTCCCCAGCCCGGCACAGGACTATATTGAAGAGAGCACGGGATCTGAACAAGCTGGTCGTTAAACACCCCAGCGCCACCTACTTTGTTCCGGGTCAGTGGTGATTCTATGATCGGCGCAGGGATCAGCGATGGTGATTTGCTGGTCGTTGATCGTTCGTTGACCGCTGTGCATGGCGACATCGTTGTGGCAGCCGTGGCGGGGGGAGTTTACGGTGAAAGAGTTGCGGACCCGGCCATCGCTGCAGCTTATGCCGCATAACGCCAATTACGCCCCTATCACTTTCCAGTCGGAGGAAGAGCTGCAACTCTTCGGCGTGGTCACCTTCACTTTAAAAGCAAACAGACATGCTCGCGGTTGTTGAGGGTAAACAACGTCCGCTCCTCGTTACCCGGCTTGAATATCTGCAAGCCTGTGTCAGGAGCGAACATTACCGGCACTATTTCTTCTTAGTCAGCATCGACTTTAAATCAGCAAAGGGATTATAGGTTGCTGCACCCACATCGTTTTGCGCGTCTTCCCCCGCCACAACGGTGGTGCCGTACTGCTCGGCTTCCGTGTACTTCGCGTGTTCATGGTCATGGCAATACAGGCACAGTAACTCCCAGTTACTGCCGTCTTCCGGGTTATTGGTATGGTCGTGATCGATATGGTGAACCGTTAATTCACGCAGGTTTGAATAAACAAACTCCCGTGAGCAACGTCCACACACCCATGGGTAGATTTTGAGGGCTTTCTCACGATAACCGCTTTCCAGCCGCGAGTAGTTTTTGGGGATCAACGCCATTGCCAGTACCACCTGTGATAAAGAGATAATATTGACAATATTATCCCATGCAGGGGACAGAAAGAGACAGTTTATCGTCGAACTTCTTTTGCTCATCACTCTTGCTCATACTGCGATCGGGGAGACGTCAGGCGCGGATGTGGCAAATACCACAGTCTGTTAACCCATGCGGGCAAATCATGCCCGGCAGGTCTCTTCGTCAGTATACCCCGACGATGTGTTACTGCCGGAACAACGACCATGCTTCATTGACCAAATCGTTATATTTTTCTAACTGAACGTCGCAACACGCGATCTGCCCTTGATCGTCAAACGTAAGCTCCGACAGTTTAATTTCCACCGCTGTGCTCAATGGGCGCATATGTATCCTTCGGACGTCTTTGAACTGTGCAGCAGCCTTACCCCCACCTCTGTTGGCATAGCTGATAATCAGGGCTGGTTTATCTTTCCATTCGTTATAGAGATGGTCTATCGCATTTTTTAAGGCCGCCGGATACCCCCAGTTATACTGAGGAAAAACAAAGACAAACATATCACCTTCGGCGATCTTCTCGCTCCAGAGTTTGGTATGCGGTTTGAGGTATTTTCCGGTTGCAGGAAGGTGTGGTTCATCATCCATTGGCAGGTGCCATAGTGATAAATCAACGATTTCCAGCACCCACGTTTGTGCCAGCATTCTGAATGTTGTTATACGCCCAGTGAGCGATTTGCGGTCCAATACGTCCTTGCCGGACGCTGCCAATGATGATCTTTATATTTATCGTTACCTTCAGAAAATGTTTATGTCACAGACAGTTAAGATGGTTTTAGTGACATTTTATCGCCGCACAAAACGCATCAGTTTTCATACTGCGTAGTTTCTGATAAAAATATGAATATTCTTTTGAGATTCGGACATTTTTGTTCGTTAATCCGCCGGAGTATCCCCTATAAACGTTGACGCTCCCCCTTTGCATCAATTCCGTGCCCACCCGGCCGGTGATGACGTGTTTTCTACGCGGTTGTCTTCGTCACCGTTGGCTGACACTGGGTGGCGTCGGGCCTTTATCGTTTCATTACTCTGTCTGTCATGGGTATCAGTTTTTCCCAGTTCTGACCGACCGGAGCTGATCATTGACTGGAATCTGCCCCAAACAGTTCTTTTCAGGAAGCAGGTCGGCGTGGCGAAATTCGAACGGGAGAAACTGCAGCATAATCCGGATATTGGTCGACTTATGTCGGCACGGGCGCGCCGCGGTTTATTTTATCTTTTGATGTTCAACCTGCGTCGGTGTCTTTTGGTCAGATGGTGATTGTTGCTAAAGACATTGAAACCCGCGATCGCTTACTGCACGACTACTGTAGCCGCGTTGCTGTTAAGCCATGCCTAGGATTTGTCGCGATTTTAGGCATCCCGGCGCTGATCGGTATTCTCATCCGCAATGCTGTCATCACGGTGGTACACATCGACACGCTACGTTCTGAAGGCGTTTCCCCGGCGGGCTGTGGTTGAGGCAACAGAACACCGGATGCGGCCAATTATGTTAACGGCTGCGGCGGCGGCAACCCTGATACCTATCGCGCGGGAGATTTTCTGGGGACCGATGGCTTACGCCATGATGGGGGGGATCATCGTGGGTACCGTACTGACGCTGCTATTTTTGCCTGCACTCTATGTGACCCGGTTCAACATCCCCGCCGAGGAATAAACCACCCGAAGATGGACTCTTAGCGCGTTATTTAGAACCCTTCCGGAGCTATTCTCCGGGAGGGAAGAATACCATTGCGTATCCGGCAAGGGGGATCACGTCGGGAAAACGGTGTTAGGTTTAACGACCCGATCACGGAATCAGGAGGAGGGGAGTCCTCTCCAGAGATTCAGTTCAGACCCGTATCGAATGGCATCTTTTCAGGCGGACCGTAGCAAGAACAATGATGATGCGTCTGTGTATGCTTCGTTGATATGTTGTTCCGCGGTAAGGAGATGAAGTCCAAAGCAATCCAGCAAGGCGAGTAGCTTATCCACTTCACCAAACACCCGAACCTGGAAGCGGCGTAATTTGCTTCCCGTTGATCGAACCCGTTCTTAATGGCTGTTCTTTCCGTGCAAAATGCATTGATATTCACGGATTTACTGATACCGGCCACCAGCCTCTTTTCATCCACCAGCTCGTATTGCCAGCCGCCTGCTTTTGCCATTTCGATGGCATAGGTCAATCGGAGTATGTCCGGCATGTTGTGGAGGTCGCCCGGCTCGTGAGCCACAAATATTGCAGTTTTTGATTCAGACGAGCCCGAACGCCAGTCGGCGTCCACTGGGACAATAACCAGTCTATATGTTCAGTTAACTTTCTGGAAAACCGCTTTTGCTTTCTGGCGTCGGCCAGCCAGCGTGTCAAAAAATATATTTTCCGGGCTTCGGAAACAACAAGCCTGTCATGTCGCTGAAGGTTGAGTGCCACCAGTGCACACCACGCTAAATGTCCAACATTGTCGGAAGATGAGTCTTTGTTCATACGAAAGAGAACCCGCTACATTAATGCGAAAAGAAACGCCCCTAATGGGACGTTTCACGGCGGCTATTCGAGGTTAGCGTGTCTCAAACATCGTGTCGCTGGTTTCGCTGAGACATCAGCTCAAGCACAATGGCGTCATAGGTGATGAAGCACAGTTGTTCGAAAGCTGAACCCATTGGCTGGGAAAAAGCCCCTTCGGTCATTGTCTTCTTTAACGGTCCCGGGTAACACAAGGACACTTTTGGCCAGCTTGCCGATCGTCGACTCCGCTTTCATCGTTGTTTTGAGCGCCCATCAACGCCGCAGGAGACGGCTTTTTTGCGCCGGGCTGACCAGACTGCCTGTCTCTCCGCTGCCGGAACCAATGATAACCAGATCACCCGGTTTGGTATGAGGAGATGAAATTTCGCCAATGATGCTCACCGAAAAACCCGGGTGCAACAGGCGATTTGCAAACCCGCGAATAGCAATACCACTGCGACCCGCACCCTGCAGAAAAATATGTTTGGCTTGTTTAATCAGTTAACAAACTGCGCTGCCTGTGCATCATCAATCTTCAGGGCATTTTGCTTTAGCTCGTTCAGAATATCGACGGTGTTCTGTTGTATGCTCATGTGATTTTCTCCTCTTAAGCAATGGTGCGCGACCATCCATCAAAATCGTTTGGCCCCTGAATGTAAGAGTTACTCTTGTCAGCCAGAAAGATCGCCGGGTTGGCAACGTCGTCAATGGTGCCAAGGCGGCGAACCGGTGAACAGCATCAAGATCGGCTGGGTTGGATAGTTGACGCGCATCATTTCGCCGGTATCGATCAAACGCGGCGCGATGGCGTTAACATTGACACCTTTTGGCCCCAGCTCTTTTGCCAGACCGCGGATTAACCCCTCACCGCCAGCTTTACTTGCCGGGTAGCTGACCCCGCCACCCGTACCGGAGAGTGCGGAGCCAGAAGAGATATAAACGATGGAGCCGTTATTGGTCGTGAAGTCGTTATAGAATGCCTTAACGGTATTGGCCCGTCAGGTTGATGGCGATCGTTTTATTCCATTCTTCAAAGGTAATGTTATTAACCTTGTTCGCAAATGCCACGCCGGCATTCAGCACTAAAATGTCGATACGCCCAAAAGTGTTAAATACTTTTTCACGCACGTTCTCCAGCGCCTGCGGATCGGAGACATCCGTTTTAACGAACAGTGATTTCACATTGCCAAACGTCAGTTCGGCAGCTGTTTTTTTACCGTTGTCTTCGTTGTAATCGACAATGACAGTGTGTGCGCCACGTTCTGCAAATTGTCTGGCAATACCTTTACCAATTCCGTGTGCCCCGCCTGTGACTAACGCGACTTTACCTTCAAAATTACTCATCTTAATTTACTCCTCAAAGCTTATAACAAAGGGGAGGCTACCTCCCCACGTTGGTAATTTAAATGACTTTTAAATCAGTTTGGCAGGCGCTCAGGTTATTTCCGTTTACTGAATTGACGTTCTTAATGCCTGATAACTTTCTTTGGGGTTGCTATTGAATAATGCGCCTCCCACGACAATTAAATCATACACCGGCATCTTTTACCTTTTTTAGCTATATCCGTATTAACACCACCATCGACTTCAATCTGAATATTGCGACCTGCAATTAATTTCACAGTGTTTCTGATTTTCTCCAGACTTTTTTCAATGAATGTCTGGCCTGGCTGGCACTGGGTTAATCGTCATAATTAAAATGTAATCAATATCGTCCAGCAGATATTCAATCACATTTTCAGGTGTGCCCGGGTTCAGAACCACTCCCGCTTTACGTCCAGCCTTCTTAATTTTCTGCAGGATGTAATGCACATGCGGCGTTGACTCATAGTGTACCGAAATCATTTCAGCGCCAGTCTTGATGACATCATCAACATGTCTTTCCGGGTTTGCCAGCATCATATGAACATCAAATATCATTGAGCTTGCTTTTTTTCATTGCTGCAATTTGGTTGGGACCGAATGCGATATTACTAACGTAAGTCCCGTCCATTAAATCCACATGGAGAATTTCTGTTTTCTCTTCTTCCAGAAACTGGATTTCTTCCTGCAAACGTAAGATGTTTGCGCCAAAAATGGAGGGTAAAATTTGTGCCATTGTAGTCAACTCCGTTAATTAGTGAGTAACTGTACTCAACCAGTAGGTCAGAATTTCCCAAGGGCCGGTTAATACAAAGTCCGTACCCTGACCATTCAGACCGACGCCAGCACCGTTCAGGAACTGAGTTGCGCCCGGCGCTACATACCCACCCGGTACATAACTACCACACAGAACAGTAAGGTTGAGATAATAGAGCGGATAACGTTGCCGTTACTGGCCATGACCGTCATGGTTGTCATGTAAATAATTGACATCAGTACGCCGATTGGGAAAATCTGGATCCCCGGTAATACCAGCGCGCAGAGCATTGTCAGCGGAATCGTAATGACGGTTACCGTCACCGTTGCCGGGTCACCTAACGCCAGAGCGCAATCCATACCGATGTTCAGTTCTGCATCTTTACCCATCTGCTTTTGCATGATTTCTTTCGCGCTCTTACCAATCGGATTGAGCCCTTCCATCAGCACGCCAACGACTTTTGGCAGCAGCACCATGACACCGGCAACACCCATTGCCATCGGCACGATAGTTGTGATGGGTTGTTTGGTTAACAGACCCAGCAGGCAACCTACAATGATGCCGATGATTGCAGGTTCACCAAAAACGCCCAGTCGTTTCTGAACGCTTTCCAGATCTACATCCAACTTATTCAAACCGGGATGAAATCGATAATTTTGTTAACAACCCGGGCGGAAGTGTCCAGCCGATGTGGATCATCGTGGTACAGGTGGTTCCCTCCGGTGCCATATATTTCTGCCATCTTGGTGCAATCAGGTCACCAATAAACAGTGCGACAACACTCAGCGCGACGGCAACACCCAACCCCGGAGGGAAGCTGTCGAAAACGAAATAGGCGAGCGCACCGGGAACCCGAGGAAGTGCATATAGTTCCAGATGTCGACGTTCAGCGTTTTGGTCAATTTCAGACGAACCAGAATCAGGTTCAGAATGATGCCAATCGGGATGACCATCGCGGCAAACGGTGCAACCCGGCCATCCAATATCGGCAACAGTGAATCCGCTGCCGATTTTTGAATAATACTCAATCGCTGGATGCAGAGAGGTATTTAACAGGCCAACAACCAAACCCGGCCGATAAAACCGATACCTACGGTGATGCCTGATTTAATGGCTGCACCGACTTTCATACGAAAAACCAGACCTAAAAGGAATATAACAAGCGGTAATATCGCTGTGGCGCCCATGCTTGTAATAGTAAACATGATGCTTTTTAACATTTCCATTTAACCATCCCCGTCTTTTAGACTTTAGCCCTTGGAAATTTCAGTTAATAACGCACCTAATTTCTGACGGAGCGCCGCTTCATTAATTCCAGTGATAAACCCGGCAACGCTCATATGCGGCTTGCCAATATCACCTTTATAGTTATTGGTCGTCAGCACGATGTCAGCACTTTGCATTTCAGACGCTAACTCAGACATGCTGCATTTGTTTATTTTGAAATTTGCGATGCCATATTCAGCGCAAACCGATTTAACTTCATCAGCGGCTAAGGTGGAGGTGGCGACACCGCTTCCGCAGGCTACGAGGATAGTAATCATGATAATACTCCGAATGTTTGTTATTTAATTATAGTGTTGATGAACATTGCTTTTGCTTCTTCCGCAGGAAGCTCAAGCATTTGGTGGTAAAAATTGGCCATTTGAAGATGGTTAAACAGTGCTTTCAACAGTTGCAGTTGCTCACTTGGGTGAGTCACCACTAAATTGATAATAAGATTGACCCACAATTTTCCATCACCATCAGCCTCATTAACCTCAATAGCTTCTGGCAGGCGGATAATATAAATGGCCGGTTTAATTGCATGCTGACTGTCGCAATGCGGGATTGCGACAGAGTAGCCATCAAGCTGGATCCCGGTGGGATAATCTGCTTCGCGTTCGCGAAGTGCGCTCAGGTAAGTATCATAACAATCCCCGCGGCAGTCTGTGTTGCGTGGATATGCTGCAGAACGTCATCGTAATTTTTGAAAGCGGCGCCATCCGCAACATTGACTGTAATTGTGCTCACGTCTTCTTCTCCTCACTACACATGACATGCTCATGTGAGCTATTGATTTATCATGTGAGCATTTATAGCACATCGCTTCTGTACGGTTTTAAGGAGGTTTCAAAAGTTATACGTTGATCACAAATCACATTGGCGCATTTATTGTAGCGCTCATATGAGCAAATCGAGTAAGATTCAATCAGGTGGGTTTGATGTAATGCGCTGTTTTTTATAGATATTAATGAAATCGTTGATTTCGACCACTTTCCCTTGGCTGAAATTAGTAACTGCTCTTATGAGCTATTTTGCGTTTTGCGTTTTGCGTTTTGCGTTTTGCGTTTTGTGTTTTGTGTTAAAGGCCTGACGGTGTAGGGGCACACCGTCAGTCAGCACAGATTCAACACGTTATGACGGTGGTGAACTTTGACACTTCTGCGATCCCGTCTTTGTCCGCAATCTCATTGGTTATGAGGGCGGTGATTTCCGACCAGTCGCAAATCTTGAACAGGCTGCTTCGCTGGAACTTTGTATAGTCGCCCAATATGTATTTTTTTCTCCTGATCGGGCAATGATAGTCCTGTCAAGAAACGCATCAGATGATGACGGTGTCGAAGGCCCGGTCATCTTGTTGAAGCCATCTGTGCCGATAAAGCACAGGTCAACGTTGATATCGTTGATCATCGAAACAGCCCAGCCGCCAAACACAGATGAGCTTTTTTTCCTTAGCTCACCCCCCAAACAGGAACACCTGATTGTCCGAATCGATGAGCGCACTTGCCACGGGAAGCGAGTCCGTAAAGATTTTGAAGCCAGATTTCATGCACAGCAGATTGGCCAGCTCATAGTTAGAACTGCCGGTACCAATGATCATGGAGCTGTTTGGTGGAATGAATTCGAGGGCCTTCCCGGCAATCGCTTGTTTGAAGGAACTGTTCTCTTTTCCCTGACCTCGGAAGGGATGTTCGATCGCGCCTTGTTTTAAGGTTGCTCCGCCATGGCTTTTGACCAGCAATCCCCTTTGTTCAAGATTCGTCAGATCCTTTCTTATTGTTTCATAAGTCACTTCATACTTTTTCGCGAGGTCGCTGACATACACGGTACCTGCCGAAATAATCTCTTCAAGGATGAGTTTTCTCCTTTCTTCAACCAGGGTACATTCTTCCTCCGGAACAGTTTGTGTGTGATTTTGATGAGAGCATAGCACAGATGATGCCAACAAAAGCAAACCTCAACCGAATACAGGGCACCGGGCTTCTTTGACAAAGTAACACCAATAACAGGTGGTTTTAGTTAATTGTTTGATAAATATAGTTTTGTTGTTTCATGCCGATGATTGCGCACTGACTGAAATCCGGGGTTTATTATTCAAACCCCGTCTCATGATTGTTGTTTGTTAGTTTTTATTTGTTTTTATTGGTATTTAAATGCTTTTATATCAATGCGTTATGATTTTTGTGATGTGGATCTCAGTTGACAACCAATATTTGCCAACCTCATACTTGGCTTAAGTTATTAATGAGGTGGGTTGAGATGAAGACCAAAATTGCAATTGCAAGTGATGATGTGGGATTTGGAGCGTAAAGAGGAGATCAAAAATACCTCGTAGAAGAGAAAAATGCAGAGATTGTATACGACCCCGTTAAACGCAAAGAGGAGGGCGCCAACAACTTTGCCCGTCTGGCCGACGAAATGGCGGGCGTGATTCAGCGTGACGAATGCCGTTTGGGGATTTACATCTGTGGCACCGGAATAGGGTTTACCTGCCAGATAAATAAGTACTGGGGGATCCGCGCGGTTGCCAACTAACCCTTACTCGGCAAAGCGCGCCCGGCTGAGTAACAATGCACAGGTCATTGGACTCCGGCTGCAGGGTTAATGACCTTGGAGTACACCAAAATGATCGTAGACGCGTGGTATGACAATGCGTTTGACTTTGCCACAGCAAGAGAGAATTCCAAAAAGAACCTGCGGGAAGCTGAACGCAGTGACAATGCGTTGACAAAACCGGATGATGTTCGCTGGAATATGGGTTTCAGACCAGATGATGAGCGCTCTGAGGGATAAAAAATGGAACTGATCACAGTTTATCAATGACTCGGGTAACTTTATTTTCATACCGGTCATCTTTCTTGTACTGATGAAGCTACTGGGTCGTCCGCTGTCAGAGTGCATTTCATCAGCCATTAAAGTCGGTATCGGTTTTATTGCATTAACGATGACCATCAAGCTGATGCTTGAAAAATGCAACCTGCAGTAACCGGACTCGCCGAAGCCACGGGATCTTCGCTTAGCGCCATTGATGTTGGTGGTGCGGCAACGGCAGTCAGGGTTTGGTTCAAGTATGGGGGCGATTATCATCCCGCTGTGCGTCGCTGTTAACATTGCCATGTTGCTTGCGTCTGACGGACTGTGTGAACGTCGATGTGTTTAACCTGCACCAGAATGCGTCCATGGGCGCGATTGTCGGGGTTTATTCTGGCAGCTTCCTGTATGGCGTACTTACCGCTGCGTTGTTCCATGTCTGGGCACTTATTGCTGCAGACCCTCGGGGGGCGAAGAATAACGAAAAATACTTCAACCTGCCTAAAGGTGTGGCTATCTCGCATCCTGTTGCGAATACCTACCTGCTGTTCGCCTATCCGTTTAACTGGGTTTATGACCGCATCCCGGGTTTCCCGTAACCTGAACGTGACCGCTGAAAGTATTCAAAACGCTTTGGTATTCTTGGCGACCCGACAATGGTAGGTTTCATCATCGGTATCCTGCTTGGTTTCTGCGGCTATGGTTGGGCGTCCCCGTACCATACGATCATCGCCAGTCTTCAGTTGGGTATGTATCTCGCTGCAGTTATGCTCCTGCTCCCGCGCATGACCTCGATTATGATGGAAGGCCTCGGTGCCGTTGTCCAACGTGGCACGTAAGAAACTGGTTAAGCGTTTCCCGGACCGCGAAATTACGGTCGGGATGGATACGGCGCTGATTGTTGGTCACCCGTCGGTTATTGCGCCAGCGCTGCTGTTAATCCCTGATTGTGATCCTTGCCGTGGTGCTTCCTCGGTAACCGCGTTATGCCGCTGGGCGATTTATCGCAGTTCGTGTTCTTTATTGCGTGCATGGTGCCGGTTTTCAACGGCAACATTATCCGTACCGGGTTACTTCCATCATCCTGTTCGGCGGTGGTCTGTACATCGCCTCCTCGGATGGCTCCGGCACAACGAAGTGTTCCAGAAATTCGGGACCAACCCTGATGCGAGCGTGATGTATTCATCCCGCCCGTCAGCTAACCCATTCACCGGCCTCTTTGCCGCCCTCAGCCATGTTGGCATCGCAGGTTATGCTCTTGCTGCTGTTCTGCTGTTGTCAGTGGGATACCTGCTTAAACAGAAGTCACGCCGTCAGTTAAAAGCTGGAAGCAGAAAAAACGGCCTGAATAATTTAAAAGGTAATTGAAAATGAAAAGATTTTAGTGGTATGCGGAAACGGTATTGCGTCTTCTTCCATCATGGTTTCTGTTCTGCAGGATTATCTGAAAGAACAGAAAATCGACGCGCAGGTTGATAAATCCTCTTTGATGGCGTGCACAACGGACACCTTCAATGGTTATGACCTGATCGTGTCATCGACCAAACTGGACAAGCCGGGTATCACGACCCGTGTCATTGTGGGGGGCAGGCCTGCTAACCGGTCTGGGTGAAGACGAGATCTTTGATGCGGTTAAAGAAGAAATCTTGAAGTAGGTGAACAATGAAACTTGAGATTCTGGTAAACGACGTTGAGGGAACCATTGCTGACTGGCATGTCGCTATTGAGTTCGCTGGTCAGAAGCTGCTGGAGAAGCTACATTACGCCAGAGTATATCCGGTGGCATGCCTGACGCGTGAGAAAACCTACCCAACGGGTTTGTTAATGGCTAACGGTCAGGGATTGCCATCCCTCACGCTGACTATACCTGGTTAAGACAAACAGCATCAGTATCGTTCGTTTTGACAAAGTGTGGTCTTCGGTCAGATGGAGGATGCCGATCTGACCGTTGAATGCAGCATCATGTTTAACCTCGCGTTCGCAACGAGCGATCAACATATGTCGGTACTGCGCCGCCTTTTCACACTTTTCCGTGGACATTTCGTTTATCGAGTCGTGCCGTAATCTCAAAACGCACGACGTCGGGAAGTATGTGGAAGATGCTCTCAGCATCCTGATAAACAAGAGGCGGATACGAAGGTATCTGCCTTTTTAAAAGAAGAATTGCACCTATGAAAAATTACGCTTTGATTTTAAATGAATTAGCTTCGCTTGCTGACAAGGTTGATGAGCAAGAATTTACTGCAATGATCGATGCCATTACCACCGCAAACCATATTTTTCTTGCCGGAGCGGGCCGTTCGGGACAGATGATTAACGCGTTTACGAACAGACTGATGCACCCGGGGCTGTCTGTCAGCATCGTGGGAGAAATAAGCTCACCTCATTCACATAAAAACGATCTGATGATTGTGGGTTCAGGTTCCGGAGAGACTCAGCGTCTTATTCATCAGGTTAAAATTGCAAAGAAAAACGGCGTACAAATTGCGCTGATCACAACCGCTCGGCTCAACCGGCGGGGCTTGCTGATTACGTGCTGACAATACCGGCGGGTGACAGCATACAGCCAATGGGCTCTCTCTTTGAACAGGCCTGTTTGCTGACTTACGACAGCATGATTCTGGCGTTGATGGAAAACCTTAACGAAACAAGTCAGACGATGAAGCAACGTCACGCCGATATTGAGTAATACCGGCGCGGAGTTTGTCCGGCACGGTCATCAATCCAGTAGCTTGATGGCCGTATCAAAATCGGTGATTAACACCTTCAGCAGCCCGGATTTTAACGAGGCGACAATACCTTCATACTTCTCCTCACCGCCTGCAACACCAATCAATTTTTTCGTGGATCTCAGCTGCTCGGTTGTAATACCAAAGCCCAGCCGGTTCAGGGGACTGTCCAGAACCTCCCCGTTGCTGTTGACAAGCGTTACATACATCTGCGGTAATATCCTGACTTATCAGTGAATCACGCCGGGGATTTTGGAAAGATGTCACACAAGCTGGACGAGCCCGTTTTCCGAGGCGCGCCAATACCGGTGATGACCACGTCCATATGGGAGTAAAATTTCTGGGTGTCCAGTACGGCCTGATCGCCTGCTAATTTTTCAGCCGGGGGCTTTCATCATCCACCCACATGGGAACGTACATCGGGTGAGCTTTACCGTGCGAGATAGCGGCAATTTTATGAATTAAATCCACTGGCCCCAGACTGAACTCAATTCCCGGATGTACGCCGGAGAGCTGAACAACATCCAGTGAAGGTAAAGAAACCAACTGACTGACGGTGCTGGATAATACTCTTCCCAGGGCCATACCAAATATCATGCCTTCCTGCAGGGTTTCACTCAGATAATTAGCGGCGATCCCCCAGTTTCACATTCAACTGCTCTTGTGTAGTCCGAGTTCAGAGGCCGGTAGCACAACCGCTTCCATAAGGTGGTATTTTTCGCAGAGATTGGTGGCAATTTCTTCATCAAGCGCCTGCTGCTTCGGAAAGAGGAATTTGACATACTCTTGCTGGATAGCTTCATCGATAAGGCGTGCGACTTTGAAACGGGAAACGCCCAGTTCCTCAGCAATTTCAATCTTGGTCTTCATCTCCGCAAAGTAGCGTCTGGCGACTGAATAGATGTAGCGGGGGATCTGAATGTTGCCAGCGAGATATTGTTTTGGCTTTGGGCATGTTGTCTATCCTTATGGGAGCCGGAACGGGAGAACGTAACTGTTCAGTTCTGCCAGCTAAATTCAAATCATAAGAGTATACATTTTTATGCTCAAAAGCTTTTATCAAATGAGTTGGATATTTGATATCTGTGATTCAGAACACTAAGTTTTGTTTCAGCAAAATCGATAACCTCTCTGCCTGACACGCTCGTTTCGCTGCTTAGCCAGCCGCTAAATTCCCTCAAACTTCAATACGATCGCACCGCTCTCTGTTGATGCGCTTGATTTGTCCATGCATTGCAATGATACTGTTTTTATACAGTATTGAGTTAAACAGCCATGTTCGCGCTTGTTGATGTAAACAACTTCTATGCCTCCTGTGAGACGGTTTTTCGGCCCGATCTTCGGGGAAAACCCGTTGTTGTGTCGAACAATGATGGATGCATTATTTCGCGCTCGGCGGAAGCAAAGGCGCTGGGCATCAACATGACGGCGCCCTCTTTAAAATTAAGGACGAGTTACATCGCAACCGAGGGTGGCTGTTTTTAGTTCCGAATTACGCACTTTATGGTGACCTCAGCAACCGCGTGATGATGACATTAGAAGAAATGGTTCCCGCGGTTGAACTCTACTCCATTGATGAAGCGTTTGTTGATGTGTCCGGTATCGCGAGCTGTATGCCGCTTGAGACGTTTGGCCGCCAGATCCGCAAACAGGTATTAAAAACACAGGGCTGACGGTCGGTGTTGGTATTGCACCCACAAAAACGCTCGCCAAACTGGCCAATTTTGCGGCCAAAAAATGGCAGCAAACAGGCGGTGTTGTCGATCTCTCATCCCGGCATCGGCAGCGTAAATTACTCGCGCTGGTGCCGGTGCACGAAGTCTGGGGAGTGGGGCGGCGTATCAGCAAAAAACTGGCATTGATGGGCATCGACAATGCGCTGCAACTTGCCGACAGCTCGACATGGGTTATTCGTAAACACTTCAACGTGGTACTGGAGCGCACAGTCCGTGAACTTCGCGGCGAATCCTGCACGGCATTTGATGAATTCGCCCCGCCAAACAACAGATCATCTGTAGCCGCTCCTTTAGTCAGCGCATTACCGGGTACCGTGATATGCATCAGGCGGTGTGCGCTTATGCTGAACGTGCGGCAGAAAAACTGAGAGCAGAAAGGCAGTTCTGCTGTGCAATAGGCGTATTTATGCGCACCAGTCCGCATGCCCACAATGAAACGTTCTACGCCCCGCAAGCCAGCGGGCGACTGACGGTTCCCTCCAACGATACCCGCGACATTATTCGGGTTGCCACTCATGCGCTGCAGGCGATCTGGAAAGAGGGTTTTCGCTATATGAAAGCGGGGGTGATGCTGAGCGACTTTTTCAGCCGGGCGTCGCACAGCTCAATTTATTCGATGAATACCCGCCCCGGCCCGGTAGCCATGCGCTGATGCAGGCCATTGACCGTCTGAATCATTCCGGCCGGGGTACCGTATGGTTTGCCGGGCAGGGGATCCAGCAAAGCTGGGCGATGAAACGTGAGATGCTATCGCCCCGGTATACAACACACTATCCCGATTTGCCGATTGTCAGATAACGCCGCCCGTATCGTGCCTTCACATGCGTTTTCTTCGGCGGTTTATGGCGGCAACGCCGCGCATGACAACCACATAAAATACCGGCACAAAGAAGATCGCCAGCAGCGTGCCGCTGATCATCCCGCCAAAAACGCCGGTACCAATCGCGTGCTGGGTCTGCGAACTGGCCCCGGTGGCCAGCATCAGCGGCGCTACGCCAAGGGTAAACGCCAGTGAGGTCATCACAATCGGGCGTAAACGCAAGCGCGCCGCCGTGATGGTCGCCTGATGGAGGCTCATCCCGCTGGCGTGAAGCTGTCGGGCAAACTCAACAATCAGGATGGCATTTTTGTGGAAAGGCCGATCAGGGTGATAAGCCCCACGCGGAAAAAAGACATCATTGGGCATCCCGGCGATATAAACCGCAGTCACGGCGCCCGCCAGTGCCCCAGCGGCACCACCAGCATCACCGACAGGGGGAATCGCCCAGCTTTCATACAGCGCGGCCAGCACCATAAACACGGTGAGCACAGACAGCGCCATCAGCAGCGGCATCTGTAAGACTGATGCGCGTTCCTGCAAGGAGGTGCCGGTCCACTCCATCATAAAGCCCGCAGGCAGCGTGGCAGCCAGCGTCTCCATCTCCGCCATCGCCGCACCGCTGGCGTAACCTGCGGCGGCACTGCCGCTGATTTTGACTGCCGGATAACCCTCTGGTAACGGTTGAGCTGTTGCGGTGATACACCCCAACGGGCTTTCACAAACGACGCCAGCGGCGTCATTTCACCGCTCTTGTTGCGCACGTACAGTTTCATCAGGTCCTGTATCTGCATGCGCCAGGCGCATCGGCTGGACGATCACCTGCTGCACGCGCCCGTTGTCCGTATAGTCATTCACATAATTCGAACCGCTCGCCGAGGAGAGGGTCTGGTTTATCTCCTCAAAGGAAACGCCCATCGCCTCCGCTTTTTCTCGATCCACCTCCAGTTCGGCGCTGATGCCTTCCGGCAGCCCGTCCGGTGTAAACATCTTCAACAATGTGGCTTTTGGCGGCGCGGCTAAGCAGCTGTTCGAGAGCGGCTTGCAGCGCCGGGTAGCCGTGCCCGGCCCGATCCTCAAGGTAAAGTGTGAAACCGGATGAGGTCCCCATATCGGAAATCGCGGGCGGCATGATACTCATCACCGTGGCCGCCGGATCGGCGCTCATTGCCGCCTGCACCGCGTTTGCTTCTCCCTCCGCCGTTGCGCCATGTCGATCATCCCACCCGTTGAGCACGGTAAACGCCAGCGCTGTATTCGGCCCCGAGCCGGAAAAACTGAAACCGAATATGGAAAGGTTGCTCTGAATGCTTTCCCGCCCGGCGACCAGTGACTCGTAACGGTGCATCACCTCCTGTGTACGCGCACCGGGTCGCATCGGAAGGGGAGCTGCACGGAGGTGATAAAGTACCCCTGATCCTCATCGGGAATAAAAAGCGGAAGGCAGTTCACGAAGCGCCAGAAAAGGACGCCGCATAAGACCGCATACAGCGCCATCATGCGGCCTGAGCGCGTTATCGTACGGTGGAGAGCGGACGCATAGCGAAGAGAAAGCCGGTTGAAGTGGCGGTTAAACCACCCGCTAACCCCTTTTTCCCGCTCACGCTGATGGCTGACCGGCCATTAGCAGTGACGCGCACAGCGCTGGCGTCAGGGTCAGGGCAAGAAAGGCCGACAGCAGAATAGACACTGCCATCGACAGGGTAAACTGGCGGTAGATAACTCCCACCGAACCACTGGCAAAACCCATCGGGATAAACACCGCGGTAAGCACCAGCGTGATGCCAATAACGGCCGGGGTGATTTCACGCATCGCCTGCTGCGTCGCTTCCCGTGGCGCAAGCCCTTTTCCGCCATCAGCCGCTCGACGTTTTCGACCACCACAATGGCATCATCCACAATAATGCCGAAATGGCCAACACCATGCCGAACATGGTGAGAACGTTGATGGAGAAACCGCTGAGCAGCATCACGGTAAAGGTTCCCAGCAACGCAACCGGCGCCACAATGGCGGGAATAAAGGTGTAGCGCAGGTTCTGCAGAAACAGCAGCATCACCAGAAACACCAACACCATGGCCTCAAAAAGGTATGAACCACTTTTCAATCGACAGTTTTACAAAAGGCGCGGTGTCAAAGGCACGGAGAACTGCATCCCTTCAGGGAGCACGGTGGATAAGGTTGCAAGACGATCCCGGATGCCCGCCGCCGTGTTAACGGCATTCGCGCCTGTCGCCAGTTGGATAGCCGCGGCTGTTGCCGGATGACCATTTTCCCGGATGGCGAACGCATAGCTTTGTAAGCCGCGTTCAATACGCGCAACGTCGCCGAGCCGGACGCGTGACCCGTCGCTATTGGCCCGCAGCGTGATGTTCTGGAAGGCCGCAACGGAGGTGAGCTGACCGCGCACCCTCAATGGGTAAGTCACCGGCTGACCGGGCAGGGCGGGTTCACTGCCCACGCTTCCGGGCGCTATCTGCATGTTTTGCTGGTTTAACGCCAGCGTGATGTCGCTGAAGGAGAGGCGATAAGCGAAAAGTTTGACCGGATCGACCCAGATACGCATCGCCTTTTCCGCGCCGAAAAGTTGCACCTTCCGACACCCGGAACCCGACGCAGCTCCTCCAGTACGTTGCGGGCGAAGTAATCACTGAGATCGGCCTCCTGATACTCTCCGGAAGGCGATTTCAGGCCCACCATCATCAGAAAACCCGGGTTAGCGGCCTCCGTGCTGATGCCATTTTGTCGCACGGCTTGCGGCAGGCGCGGCTCAACGGCCTTTATCTGGTTCTGCACATCCATTTGCGCCAGTTTAATGTCAGTGCCGGGTTTAAACGTCACCGTGATGGATGCCATCCCGGACACATCGGTGGTTGACTCAAAATAGAGCAGATGATCCACCGACGAAATTTCACGTTCGAGCAGGGATATCACTGAATCATTCATGGTTTGCGGCGTAGCGCCGGTAGCTTACAGAAATGATAATACTGGGCGGGGCCACGGAGGGATATTGCGCCACGGGTAATTGAGGGATCGCCAGAATCCCGCCGAGGGTAATGAAAAGCGCAATCACCCGTGCGAAAACCGGGCGTTTAATAAAGAAGTCAGACATTAATCGATATCCAATCCAACGCGCAGGTTAGCGCCAATATAACCTGAAAACAAAATACAATGGTGTTATGCCTAAAAAAACGATAAAACATTCATAATAAAATATAAAATCGCAGGTCGTCGGGTATGAACATATCAATATGTTGAAAAGAACAATCAGGTAAATAAAAAACAGACCTAATGCTGTAATAATGGTACATAACTCGCGGAAGATGCCATCCTTTCTTTGCAGCAAAATTAACGTGCAGGTCAGCAAAATGCCCACGTAGGCTAACGGTGACGCCAGCATTGTCCATTTGACCTCTCGCCAATTGAGTGCATCAGTACCAGCCAGCCATAGAGCATTGACCAGTGCCTGCCGAGGAAAAAAAAACAGCGAAATGATCTTTTCTGAAAAAAGAGTGGTGCGGTAAAAAATTTCGCCACAGTTATTACATCCAAATAGCATTGCGATGAAAGCGTATTATCGTATGGCTGTATGTAATGATAATTGGATTGAGTGTGGAGGAAGTGTGGAGCGCCATTCTGAACTTGCGTTTTTATGAAAGAGATCGAAGGCTGTTGTTTTTATGAAATGAACAATCGACAATGCCAAAGCGCATATTTGATGGAAAAGTCATTTTTTTAGCACGCGAAGAAACTTTCTCGTTAAAAAAACGTCTCATGCAAATTATAACGATTTTACCTTGTTAATCCTGCCGGATTACGCTCGAAGGTGAGTTAAAAACGAACAAAAATTTATTGATGCGACGCGGGTGAACATTATCTGCAATGACGACGTTTACGCATCTGAAGCCCTTAAAAATGATGAGAAAAAAACGTTTTTATTTTTGTGAACGCACATTAAACCCATAACGCGGATTGGTACGAGACGGAGGTCATATGAACCATGAGAAAATTATTCTGGTCGCTGAAGATGATGATGAAATCGCTGATATTTTAGTCAGTTATATTCATCGGGCAGGGATGAAAACGGTTCGCGCCGCCGACGGGGAACAGGCGCTGGAACAGTTTCGATTACGCAAACCCGATCTGGTGTTGCTGGACATTCAACTCCCGTTGGTCGATGGCTGGCGCGTACTGTCGACGTTACGGAGGGAAAGCAACATCCCGGTGATTATGGTCACCGCGCTCGATCAGGATGTCGATAAATTGATGGGGTTAAGGCTGAGCCGATGATTATGTGGTGAAACCGTTTAATCCCGCTGAAGTGGTCGCCCGGATAGAAGCCGTGCTGCGTCGCGCCAACGTCAGCGCGGAGAACAGTTATCAAAAGCCGATCCGCACCTCACTTAACGATTTATCCGGAAGATTTTTGTGGAAATCACCACTGAAGGGGAATCGTCACGCTGGATCTGACGACAACAGAGTTCAGGTTGCTGACCTGTATGGCCAGAAACCCGAGAAAAGTGTTCTCGCGTGACGAATTGTTAAGCTCCTGCCTGCCGGAGGGCGATGCGCTTGACCGGACCGTTGACAGCCACATCAGTAAGCTGCGCAAAAGCTGGAAAACTGCGGATTAAAAGGCACGCCAGAAAGCATCCGCGGTATCGGTTACCGGCTGGGTGAAAACAAATGAATAAAGATCAGGCCCTCAGTCGACAGATCCTGCTGTTTATGATCTCCTGACGCTTATCGTGATTGCGATAACCATCATGGGGGTCCTATTTTTTCTATGCTTTTATTGATTATATTCCGGAGGCACGCTCGTCGGGGACGAGGACAGCGTGACATATATTGACTGGATCTGGCTTTTCATTGCTTCCAGCCATCAGTTTAATTGTCTCTTTTTCTTCACCATCAGGCTATCAGCGAAAATACTCAATCCATTAAGTTCCGTTGCAACCAGTCTGCGGCGCATTGCTCAGGGCGACCCGGGGGGCGAGGGCATTTTGCGCCTACTCGCATTTGGGCGAGCTTAACAACTTAGTCAATGACTTTAATGAGATGGCGGAAAAATTACAGGCGCTTGATAGCCAGCGAAAATCCCTCGGAACGCCGCGATTGCACACGAGTTCCGCACCCCTGTCACCGTGTTACGAGGACGACTGCAAGGGCTGGTTGATGGCGTGTTCGAACCCAGTCCCACCTTATTCAATAATTTATTAAAACAAACGGAAGGGTTGACCAACCTGATCGACGATCTGCGGATTGTCGGTTCTTCCGGCACCACCGATTTTCGCTGAAATTAACCGATATTGAACTGCAAGAAACGATTCAGAACGCGATCGACGCTTTTTTCGCTTGGAGTTCACCCGCAATGACTTTCAAATCATCACGCAACTCCAGACGCATCACGCCGTTTGCGACCCGTTACGCATCATTCAATGTCTTACCGTGCTCTTCGATAACGCGATAAAATACGCCGCACCCAAAATCATCGTCATCAGAAATGGCATTGCGGAAGGATCGTCTTATATTCAGATCGAAGATTATGGCCCGGGTATTCCTGATGATTTCCATCGCTTTTGTTTCAGCCCTTTCAGCGAGGTTCACGCGCGAAATGTTAACCCCAAAGGGTGCGGGCTGGGGTTGTCAGTGGTCAAAGCCATCATGAATGCACACGGTGGCGATGTAACCTATACCTTGCTCCAATCATCACTCGGTGTTTACCCTCTCGTGGCCTGCAAATAAAACGAATTAATGGACTCACCCTGACAGGCTCATCTGAGCCTGTTGTCTGTTCTCCCGGTAATTGCCACATCTCGCCCAGTTTTACATCCCACTCGGCTGGCGTAATTTTGAGTTTTCCGCGGCGTGGACTTAAGGTGATTTCGCTAAAAACGACAGCATCGCTCTGTAGCATCAGATCCACGCGGCAATAATCAATGTCGCGAGCCACATCCTGCGCCGCGTCCAGCGCCCCGGGTAGAGTCGCGGGGTGGGGAAACCGCATAAGGCGTGTTGGGATACTCCATCTGAAATGGCTGCAGTTGCCATGCCCGGTCATAAACGTTGATATATTCATTGCCTGCACTGTCCGTTATATCGGCTTCAATAATGCTGGCAATACCATGAAAGCAATGTATCCGTAACATTTCTGGCGTGGTCTCTTTTATGCGATTAGCAAAAGGTCAATGTACGTTTCACATAATATGACCGGGTTGATGTTTTTATACTGCCATTCACGCGTGCTGTAATACATATTCTTCTTCATGGCTAATTTCAGTTTGGTCAACGCGCGGGGGTTTATCCAACGCGGCTTTATCCGTACAGATTACCGCGCTGCCGCTGTCATGATTGCATTTCAGCACAAACTTTTCAGGTAACAGGTTAAAGTCAATCTCCTTTACACTGCGGTAAATACCCAGCAGCGGCGCCAGAGTTAATTTGTCCGTTTTGCTATGAATATACTCCCGGACCGCCAGTTTATCCGCCGGTGGCGTGTATAAAGTGGATTGCGATCAAAAAGTAACCGGTGACAGATTTTCTCACTTAATGTCCTCGGATGAATTAAGTCAGGCTTTCGGTTTATCACGCGTTGCAATCGTCTGATGTGGAATGTTTTATCATCCACCATTCCCGCTCTGATTTTTTTTAGCAAGGTACTCTGCATAATGACATGCATATTTTAGTCTGTTCATTGTTCCTCCTGAGAACGATGAACAGTATGCCGGTGGTTTATTATTCTGTTTTGTAGGGAGTGTGGAGCCAATATGTGGCCATCCGTTGTGTCTTTTTCTTTGTCGGGTAAATATCACAGTTTTCGCTGTGAATAGGCCCCTCAATTTCTGTTCGTTTATATTTACCCGGGGTGACAGGCAGGACGCTGACGCCGCGTAAATTTGCCCGGCGATTACGCTGGATGCCCGCCGTCACGGGCCGCATTTTCGGCAGACGGGTAAGTAACACCTCCAGCGCAACTTCCATCTCCGCCAGCGCCAACCGATAGCCCAGACAGTGGTGTAAGCCACCGCCGAAGGAGAGGCTTCGCCCTTCACGGCGACGGATATTGAGCACTTCCGGGGAGGAGAAGACCATCGGGTCATGGTTGGCGGCGCCCGGTGTGCTCAGAAACAGGCTGGCGCCCTGCGGAATAATGCGCCCCTGCACCTCGATATCATCAAGCGCGATGCGGTACACCATTTGAACCGAGCTGTCATAGCGTACATTCCGTTACCGCCGCAGGCAACAGGGATCTGTCCTGCATCAGCAGCTCCAGCTCCATCGGATTGTCATGCAGCGCCAGCACCGCGTTGCAGATCATATTGGAGGTGGTCTCGTGCCCGGCAATAAACAGCAGGATGACGTTAGCGATAATTTCATCGTGCTGCAGTTTGTCGCCGTTATTTTCGCTACGTAAAAAAGCGATACCAGATCGCTGGCGGTGCTCCCCAGGGCGCGAAACGATAAGGGCGCTGAAGTAGGCCTCAAGCACGGCGAATGCCTCTGTGGCTTTCAGCAGGTCCTGCTCCGTTATCTGCGGGTCAAACACTTTCACCAGCGCCGAGGCCGCACCGCCAAGCGAAGCGGCGTCTGTCTCCGGTACGTCGAGCATCCGGCAAATAATGCGCACCGGCAGGGGAAAGGCAAATTGCTGGGCTAAATCGCAGCCGTCACGCCCGGCAAGGGCATCGACCAGTTATGTGCCACGGTAAAGGCGATTTCTCTGAGGGCGTGAATTTCTTTGCTGCTAAACGATTTCATCACCAGCCCTCTCAGCCGGGCATGTTCCGGAGGATTCAGCACAAGAAACATTCGGCTAATCCCACTGGAATACCGGCAGCGCAGTCGCGTCATCGCCAAAACGCAGCCGGACGCTTTCCATGTAGTTTTTACCGGCTCGCTTGTCGTTCAGCAGTGCTTCCACAATGGCGTGATGGCCGCTGATCATGACGTTTTCCCCGGCACCGGATCAGCGGTCCACTCTCATGGAGTTTTTATACAGCCGAAAAGGATAATCAGAATATTCGGGGGCCATCAGTTCATGAAGTTGCATATCACCACCTCCGGAAACGTTAGGGTTAAAGTCTGTTACGTTCCCGCCCCGGCCTTCGTCGGGCGGATGACGCCACGCGTTGGCGCTGGCGACACCCACTATTACCAGCATGCGTTCATGAAGCGCGAATGACAGGGTGCCGATCGACACAGGTATCGTGCCTTTTGGAAACTCGGGTGGCGTTCCGGAGGTGATAAAAAACGTACGCAGGCTGGCTATGGCAATAACACAACGTAGAAATACCGAGGGCGCTCAGGTAGGCCGCCGCACTTAATCCCCCAGATAACCCCCATTAGTTGAAAATCCTCTTTGTCCACGCTCTGGCGCTCCTGTCAGAAGGTATAGGTGAAGGCGGCGACAGCGGAACCTTCGTTGCGCCGCAGCACGATTGGGCTGTCTGCGGCTGCGCTATCCAGCCAGTGATACCCGGCGCTGAACGTAGTCCCCCAGTGCGCATCAAACTGGTGGCTCCAGATAAGGTGAGTATCAATGCCGTACATCCCGCCTTTCGCCGAATAACGGCTGTAGCCGGAACCGAGGCTTTGTTGCCGGTTCACGCCATAAAACGTGTTCATGTAGCGACTGTCGCCGGAACAGGAATGGCGGACTGAATAGCGACAGTATCGTAGGCGCTCTGCACGGGTAAAAGTGTTACCGAGGTCTGGTATTGCACACCGGCTGTCGGTCAGCGGCAATGTGGCTTTGCCTTCTACCGTCAGCCGGGGGGTTACCGACCAGCCAACGGCCAGCGCCGTATTGAGGACGGCGTCAATAGTGCCCATCCCTTTTAAGTTGTCTGCGCCGTCCCGCCAGTCGGAACGGCTGTCCGCCCGTCCGAGGTTGTAACCCAGCGTGTGTTCGAGGATAGAAGCCATTCGCTGTTTGCAGGTCATAGCCAATCCCTTTTCCGTATCCAGAAAAAAGGCGCCATCGCGCGCACCGGATCACGGGAACAATCTGCAATGCGTATTTGTCTGAACCGCTGTATTGTGGCGCGTATTGCCCGCCCAGCCCCAGCGTAAAGGCATCCTGCGGCGCTGCCGCATCACTGGCGTATGCGCCCGTCGTAAAGGGGGTGAGGAGTGGGCCGATCATATACAGCGCAGTTTTTCTCATTATCATCATGGCATCCCGGTGGTGAAGAGATAATACGGCTGACCAAAAGGTTGCCGTATGCTGGTGCAGAAGTATGGGTGCGGCGTATCAATGAACGGTCGGGAAATTGTTAAGAAACGGTCAAGGTGGGCAGATGTTATCCAGAAGAGTGCTCGTGATTGAAGATGATGCGGATGCCGCCAGCGTGCTGGAGGCCTATCTGCGTCGAGAAAACTATGCGGTAACCATTGTGGGCGATGGGTTATCCGGGCTTGAAATGGCGCAACGCTGGAAGCCGGATCTGATCCTGCTGGATGTGATGCTGCGGGGCCTGAACGGTACCGAAGTCCTCGGCGGCGCTGCGGCGTAAAAGCGATGTGCCTGTCATTATGGTGACGGCCATGGGGGATACCCCGGATCGCATCGGTGCGCTGCGCTACGGCGCGGATGATTATGTTGTTAAACCTTACCACCCCGGCGAAGTGGTGGCGCGGGTACAGGCGGTGTTGCGCCGCAGTCGACAGGCGGAAACGCGGGACGACGTACTGCGCTGGCATACGCTGGAAGTGGACAGGGTCGCCATTACCGCCACGGTAACGCAGGATGGTCAAGTCCGGGTGCTGGAGCTGACGCCGACGGAATTCTCCTTGTTGTCGACGCTGATGGGCAACCCGACCGTTTTCCCGCCAGCATTTACTGGAGCACTGTCTGCCGGAGAGCGAAGCGCTGGAGCGGGTGGTGGACACGCACGTTTACAACCTGCGCAAAAGCTGGAGAACGCAGGCATTACCGGCGTGTTAGCCAACGTTCGCGGCATTGGTTACAGGTTTCGCCAGCCATGAATAATGCCACTTATCAGTCTCTCTGGCGTTGGATCTGCGGGCGCATTCTGGCGCTGGCGATTGGCACCGTGATCCTTATCGCCCTGTGTATGTGGTTACGCTTTGCCATTCAGAACTACTGGATCCTGCATAAGATGCCCGCCGCGCTGCGCGACGAATTCCTCGTGCTGATGGAGGATCCGCAGATAAACCCGGCGCGTTTCCACGATATTGTGGACAGTTGGTGGGGGCTCAGCTACTCCACACCGACCATCGCTTCTGCCGACTGGTTGATGGTCGGCGTGCTGGTGTTGGTGATGATCCCCTTTATTGTGTTTATGGGGCTGAAATATGCCCGGCCATTGTCCATTCAGTTCAGCCGCCTGCGGGATGCCGCCGAAGAGGTGACACAAGGGGGAGTTTGGCCGCCGGAGCTGGTTAAGGATGCGCCTGCGGAAATGATCCGTTTTGCCAGCGATTTCAATGTAATGACCCGGCAACTGGCGCGCTATGACCGGGAATTGCGCGCGTCGCACGTGGCGATGGCCCATGAAATTCGCTCGCCGTTGACCGCCGCTATTGGCCGCTTGCAGGGCATGCTTGATGGTGTTTTTGACCCCACGCCCCCAGCAACTGGGGATGGTGATGAAACAACTGCAACACCTCAGTCGCCTGACTGACGAACTGCATTTGCTGTCGCTGGCGGATGCGGGCCAATTGACGCTCAACCGACAAGTTTTTTCTCTGGATGAGTTGTTGCGTGAGCAGGCGGCATGGCTGAAACCACAGGCTGACGACGCCGGGATCGGCGTTTCCATTGATGGCGCACAACCCTGTCCTTATCACGGCGATGCGTTCCGCCCACGGGGCAGGTTTTACCATCCTGATGGAAAATGCGCTGCGTTACGGGCAACGGGGTGGGCATCTCTCTATCCACTTATCCCGCCAGCAGCAGGAGTACCGGATTGATTTTTGCGATAACGGACCCGGTGTGGATACCGATTTTCTGCCGGTGATGTTTGATCGCTTTACGCGGGCGGGAAACCTCCCGCGCACGGCATTCGGGCGGCAGCGGGCTGGGGTTATCCATTGCCCGTGCGATATGTCTGGCACACGGCGGGAGCATCAGCGCATCGTTACCGGCGGCAGGCGGGTTGCAAATCAGTGTGATCCTCCCGGCGACGTCGACGCAGGAAGGAAAATCCGCGTCTTGATAAACTCTTGACGAAAAATGCAGTGAATCTCGATTTAACTGGCATGAAATGGCGCTCTTTATGTGCCGGAGCGCCGTCATGCCTGAACAATTACTGATTACTTTCGTCAGTGCCTGCACCACCTTTTTACTGCTGCACGCACCGCCTCACTGTTATCACTTCTCCCGTTGATTGCGCTAAGCATCGCTGTTCCGCTGCTGACGAGCTGTGGTGAAAAGTCAGCGGAGAAACCCGCGCCGCCCCGGCCGGTGCGCTATGTGGTGGTGGCGCCGTCCGCGTTTGGGCAAGCGGTCGTGCGTACCGGAGAGATCCGCGCGCATGATGAAACCACACTCGCTTTTCGTCTGGATGGCCGCATGGTCAGCCGCACCGGGTTGATATTGGCGAACGCGTGCGGGCAGGCCAGTCCTTGCCCGACTGGAAAGCACGACCGGGCAAAACCAGCTAACCAGTGCGAAAGCCGACCCTCGGATGCGGCGAAAGCCTCCGAGCAGGTGGCGGCCCTTAACCCTGGGCCGGATGCAGAAGCTGATGCCCTCTGGCGCGATAGCCCGCACTCAACTTGACAGCGCCCGCGCGGACTGGCTGACCGCCGCCTCACGACTGAAAAGTAGCGGTGGCACTGCGTAACGCCGGGGACAACTGGCGTGGACGCAATTAACGTCCCCCCGCTGACGGGGTGATCACTGGCGTCAGTGCAGCGGCAGGTCAGGTGGTGAGCGCAGGTCAGAAGGTTTTCACGCTGGCGACCAGCGATCGGCGTGATGTGGTGATTGATATTGCCGACCCACAACGCTTGTCAGCCGACACGGCGGCACGTTTTCCGGTTGCGCTGCTGGCCGACCCGACGGTGCAGACCACGGGGACAGTACGGGATGTCAGCCCACAGGCGGACCCGCAAACCCGGACATGGCGGGTCAGGTTAACGCTGCAAACACCGCCTGCGGCGATGGCGCTGGGTGCCAGCGTCACGGTGGCGATGCCCGCGGACGCCGGCTCCGGCCACTGGCGGCGATCACTACGCTGTTCCGGCAACGGCGATCGCCCGTTTGGACGACCGTCCTGCCGTCTTTCTTATTGATAACCACCAGCAGGTGCAATTGCGACCGGTGACGCTGGCGGGCTATACCGCGTCGTTAGCCATTATCGCCACCGGGGTAGCACCCGGCGATAAAGTGGTGACCGCGGGTGTCAGCAAACTGCGCACGGGTGAAAAAAGTGATCCCCCGGAGAGCCGCAATGATGACGCCTCGTTCAGACAACGCCAGCTTCAATCTTTCCGCGTGGGCGCTTGCGCACCAGCAACTGGTGAGCTTTCTTATGCTGGTGATTGTCGCCACCGGTATCCTTTGCTACGAAAATCTGCCGCGTAATGAAGATCCGGCATTTACCATCAAAACTGCGGTGGTATCCGCACAGTGGTCGGGCGCTACCGTTGACGACACTACCCGGCTGGTGACCGATGTACTGGAAAAAAGCTGCAAGAGACGCCGTGGCTCGACTATCTCGAAAGTGAAACCCGTGCCGGTAGCGCGGTTATCTATGTGAACCTGCGTGACGATACGCCACCGCAAAAGGTCGCGGATATCTGGTATCAGGTCCGTAAAAAATGCAGGACGTGGCTTCGTCATTGCCGCAGGGCGCGCAGGGGCCAGCCGTTAACGATGAGTTTGATGACACTTTCGGCACGCTGTATGGCTTTACCGCCGAAGGCTATACGCCCCGCGAGTTGCGCGATCGGCTGGAGGATCCGCCGCGATCTGATGTCGCTGAAGGATATCGGCAAGATCACGCTATTAGGTGAGCAGAAAGAGCAGATTGTGATTGCTTTTTTCGCCACGCCAACTGGCGGGTATGGGACTGGATATCCAGCAGGTGAGCGATGCGTTAGCCGCGCAAAACGCCGTCGCGCCGGCGGGAACGATGCGCACCGAAAACGATAATATGGCGCTGCGGGTCAGTGGGGCGTTGACATCCGAAGAGAGCCTGCGCGCTGTGACCCTGCATATTAATAACCGCTACATCCCTCTGACGGATATCGCCACCGTGAGCAGACAACGTGCAGAACCGCCAGCGCCGGTCTTTCGTGTCAATGGGCAACCGGCGATGGGGCTGGCGATTTCTATGGCACCGACCGGCAATATGCTCCCATTTCGGCCGGGGCGCTGAATGCCAGAATGGCGCAGTTGAAAGCACAGTTGCCGCACGGTATCGAGATCGTCAAGGTGGCAGACCAGTCGGCGGTGGTCAGCGACGCCGTCAGCGGTTTTGTTCGGGTGCTGGTGGAAGCCGTACTGATTGTGCTGGCGGTGTCGTTTGTCTCTCTGGGAACCCGCGCGGGGCTGGTGGTGGCCGCCGCCATTCCGCTGGTACTGGCGATGACGTTTGTCGGGATGATGCTGGCGGGCATTGGTTTACAACGCATTTCGTTGGGAGCATTGATCATTGCCCTCGGCCTGCTGGTTGATGATGCGATGATCACGGTTGAGACGATGGTCGCCCGGCTGGAAGCGGGGGATACGCGCCAGCAGGCGGCGACCCGGGCATTCAAAACGACCGCCTTTCCGATGCTGACGGGCACGCTGGTGATGATTGCCGGTTTTATTCCGGTCGGTTTTGCCGCATCAAGCGCCGGAGAGTACTGCTATTCGCTGTTTGCGGTGGTGTTGATTGCGCTGCTTTGCTCGTGGGTTGTCGCGGTTCTTTTTCCCCTCTGACCGGTGCATGGCTGCTGCCTGTGCGTTTACCGGCACACGCTGGCGGTGCGGGAAAACTGGCGGGTATGTACCGACGATTGTTGCATCTGGCGCTGCGTCATCGACTGGCGACAATCGGGGCGGCGTTGCTGGCGCTGGCGCTGTCGATGGTGGGCGTGACACACATGCAGGGCGAGTTTTTCCGGCCTCCGATCGCTGAGCTGCTGGTCAGTCTCTCGCTGCCCGCCAACGCATCACAAACGGAAACAGAAAAACAGGTTGAGCGCACCGGAAAAGTCCTTGATTGGCAATGACAACATCGATCACTTCAGTGCGTATGTGGGCTCCGGCGCGATACGCTTCTATTTACCGATGGATGTGCTGCTGGAAAACGAAAACACCGCGCAACTGGTGGTGGTGGCCAAAAACACGGCGGCGCGGGATCGCTTACGTGAACAACTGTCGACCCTGCTGGCCGGGCACTTTAGCGATATCACCACGCGTGTGTCGCCGCTGGAGCTCGGGCCACCGGTTGGCTGGCCGCTGAAATACCGGGTGAGCGGGCCGGATTATGCGCAGGTGCAGCGCTACGCCCACCGTCTGGCTGCGGTGGTGGGCGCATCGCCGCTGGCGCGGGAGGTCAATCTCACGGCGGGTGAGCCGGAAAGGGTGATCACCTTGCAGGTGAATCAGACCGCAGCGCGCGCGTCTCATCCGAAAGCATTGCGCAGATGTTAAACACCGTCTGGTCCGGCACGACCGTCACCAGCGTGCGGGACCGAGGATCGTCTGGTAGACGTGGTGCTGCGCGGCAACGATCGTGAGCGGCTGGATATCGGCACATTATCGACGTTAATGCTGTCCGGGACCAATGGCGCGAAAATTCCCTTGAGCGAAGTGGCCACGCTGGTTTGGGGAGTGGAAGATCCGGTTATCTGGCGGCGACAGCGGCTACCGTTTATTACGGTGCAAACCGACCTCGCGCCGGGAATGCGCGCCGATGCGGTGTCGGCAGGGCTGCGCCCGGCAGTGGATACGCTGCGGGCGCAATTACCCGCCGGGTACAGGATTGAAGAGGGCGGCGCGGTGGCCGAGTCGGATAAAGGGAACCGATCGGTCTATGCGGTGCTGCCCGTGACGCTTATCGTGATGTTGCTGCTGCTGATGATCCAGTTGCAGCGCTTTTCCCATGCTGCTGGCGTTGTTGATGGCGCCTTTTGGCCTGCCGGGCATTGTGCTGGCGATGTTGCCGACGGGGACGCCGATGGGGTTTGTCGCCTTGCTGGGCGTGATTGCGCTGGCGGGCATGATCATCCGCAACGCGGTGATACTGATAAGCGAAGTCGACAGCAATGTGCAGCAGGGCATGGCGAATGATGAGGCGATCATCGCGGCGGCAGAGCACCGCGCGCGGCCGATTATGCTGACCGCCTGCGCCGCTATTCTGGGGATGATCCCCCATTTCGCACCAGTCTTCTGGGGGCCAATGGCCTTTGCCATTATCGGCGGGCTGGTGGTGGCAACACTGGTGACGCTGACGGTGTTGCCCGCGGCCTTCAGTCTGCTGCTGACTGGTCATCGAACGCAGAATCATTGACGTGGCTGAATACGAGCTCTTCACCGATAAAAATAATGTGTAGCGGGAGGGGGGATAGATACCGCTCCCGCATGGTGCATGTTAAGAAATGGCTCGCAATATGAATGAGGCAATAATGACCGTAACGACGCCACCGATCCTTGTTACGATCTGCGCAAACGGCAGCAGCATCATGCGATCGGCAGCAGAAAGAATCGCGACGTCGCCAGTACCGCCAAGCCCGCTATTACAGGTCGTCACGATAGAGGCTTCGACACGATGCATATTTAACGGTGCCAGAAAGAAACTCGATGCCGTAATCGTTGCAACGACGGAAAACGACACCGGAAAAATCCAACAGAGAACTGACTGATCACACCTGAAAGCGGTATATACCATCCCTAAACCAATCATGACCGGCCAGATCAGCGATTTGGCAATAAATGAATGGAAACTCTTTGCACCATCAACCATAACTGCCGGGATAACATTAAAATATTTGCACAGCACGGTAACCATAATCATCACGACGATGCCACCGGTACACCGATAACTTCGCCAGGCCAAGTAAAAAGAATGCACAAATCATCAGTAACCCCGCACCCATTGATTCATAATTGACGAGGCTGGTTGCCGCAATTTTGGGGCGAGATCGTCTTGTTTTCCTTTAACCAGCTCACCATTGCCCGTGAAGTGAGGGAATTTATTGCCGATTTTTGCAATAAAACCTGCTGCACATACCGCAATAATATTTCCGGTGACTGCTGCAGGAACCAGTTGTGCAATGTATTGTTCCGGACCACCACCAAGGATGGATGAGTAGGATAACGAGAGCGGAATAACGCCCTCACCAATGCCGCCGCCCATAATGGGGACAATAATGTAGAAATAGGTGTGATAGAACGTATAACCACACAGTTTGCCAACAATAAGCCCTACGGCAATAGCGCTAATGTTTCCCACCGCCAGCGGGATAAACATTCGCATAATTCCCTGAATTAAAGTCTGACGACTCATCCCCAGAATACTGCCGACGACCAGCGAGGCGATGACTAAGTATAAGAAGTTGGAATCCTTCATAAAACTTTTCACCGTACCTACAATTTCCAAACACATTAGCCCAGACCATCAGCGACGGAACCATCAGACAGAAAATGGCTGGCCCGCCGATGTCTTTAGCAACAGGACAAACGCGACCGAGGAAGGAGAGTGCAATCCCCATCGGCATGATGATGGATAATGCGCCAATCATGGTATGAGGTAATAATTTAAAATAACATGTGGCTAATACAATGCAGGAAATAATAAAAAGAAATAAATCGGGATGGATGCGATCAGTTTTTCGTTTGGTGCTAGTGAATCTTTATCGGGTTTCCAACGAAGCTTCATATGAATTTTTCATTTTCATGCCTATATTTCAGTGTAAAAATATGCAGCAGTCCTTTTATTAAAAGGAAACTTCAATAAATTATGGGATTTGCAGAGGCTGTATCCTGACAATTATTAACCGTGTAAAATGTGCGTATAATCACAGAAAGTTCGGTATAAATAAAACGATGCGTAAATACATAATTCACACATCGTAAATTGGTGGTGGCGTTAATCCGCGAAATTTTTCAGATGAACTTACAGGACGTTTTCTGACGACAGAACGTAATGGATATCACACACTTTGTAAAAAGTGTTTTTCACCCTCGCGCTGTCGGTATTTGATATACACCATTATTATGAGGTTTATACTGGAATTAACTTAACCAGTGAGCAATGCAGGTAAGAGTATGAAACCGAGTAAAACCCTTTACGACAAACATATTGATTCACATACCATTAAAAAATTTGATAACGAAGGGAACGTTCTTTTATATATCGATCGTTCTATTCTGAACGAATATACGAGCCCACAGGCATTTAGCGGATTGCGTGAAAAGGATCGCCGGGTCTGGAACCCCAAATCTATCCTGCTTAATGTCGACCACGTCAATCCGACACGTCCATCCCGCGATCGGCACATGACGGATCCCGGCGGTACTTTGCAGGTTAACTACTTCAGAGAGAACAGCCAGCGCTTCGACATTGAATTATTTGATGTCATGGACAAGCGGCAGGGGGATTGAACATGTTGTCGCCCATGAACAAGGCCTCGGCGATGCCGGGTATGGTGATTGCCGCAGGCGATAGCCATACGACAACTTATGGGGGCGCTGGGGGCTTTCGGTTTCGGCATCGGCACCTCGGAAATAGAACATCTCCTCGCAACGCAAACGCTGGTCTACAAGAAACTGAAAAAATATGCGCGTGACGTTAGAGGGGCAGCTGGCGTTGGGGTCGCCTCAAAAGACCTCATTATGGCGCTCATTGCGCGTATTGGTGCCGATGGCGCAACGGGCTATGCCATTGAGTTTTGCGGGAGCGTGATTGATCAGCTTAGCGTTGAGGCCCGTATGACCATCTGCAATATGGCGGTAGAGGCCGGTGCACGCGGCGCATTTATGGCGCCCGATGATAAAGTCTTTGCCTACCTGAAAGATACGCCGCGCGCGCCGAAAGGTGAGCTGTGGCAGCAAGCTGTTGCGTGCTGGCGTCAGCTTCGCAGCGATCCGGATGCAAAATTTGATAAAGAGATTTATCTCGATTGTTCTGATGTCGCCCCCATGTGACATGGGGGATCAGCCCTGATCAGGCTGGCGCGATTGATGGTTGTGTGCCAGACCCGGATGCCATTGATGATGAGCAAAAGAGAAAAGATTACATCACTGCATTGAAATATATGGCGTTAAAGCCGGGGGATACCCTTCACAGACATTACTATCTCCCATGCTTTTATTGGCTCTTGCACCAACAGCCGTATTGAAGATTTACGTGAAGTGGCAAACGTTGTGCAGGGGTAAAAAAGTCGCCTCTCACGTCCGGGGCATGATCGTTCCGGGCTCAACGCAGGTGCGTGAAAGAGCGGAGCAGGAAGGTCTGGCGCAAATCTTTATTGATGCCGGGTTCGAATGGCGTCAGTCGGGGTGTTCAATGTGTCTGGCTATGAATGAAGATGTGCTCTCGCCGGGCGACCGCTGTGCCTCAAGTACAAACCGTAATTTTGCCGGAAGACAGGGCGCGGGGTCGCGCACGCATCTTATGAGCCCGGCAATGGTCGCGGCTTCTGCGATTGCGGGTCACTTAACCGATGTTCGCTATTTTACCGGGGTGTAATCATGGAAGCATTTAAAACGATTTCAGGTATTGCCGCGCCGATGCTGGCTGCCAATATCGACACGGATATCATTATGCCAAAACAATTTCTCAAAGGAATTGATCGGCAAGGGCTCGATAAAGGGCTGTTTTACGATCTGAGATTTAATGCGGATGGCAGTGAAAAAACGGACTTTATTCTGAACACTGCCGAATGGAAGGGGGCCCGGTTTCTGGTCACGGGCCCGAATTTCGGCTGTGGTTCAAGCCGCGAGCATGCGGTATGGGGGATGAAACAGTGGGGATCCGCGCCCTGATTGGTCGCTCATTCGCAGGCATCTTTAATGATAATTGCCTGCGTAATGGTGTTTTGACCCTCTGCCTCGCGGATGAGGATCTCAAATACCTGTCTGCACAAATTTCGAACCCTGAAACCAACCATATTTCCGTGGATCTCGAGAATCAGGTTATTGTGACAAAAAACAGAACTTTTCATTTGATATTGATGACTTGGAAAAAAGAGATGCTGGTAAAAGGACTGGATGCCATTGGGCTGACCTTGTCTTATAAAAGCGAAATCATCCAGTTTGAAGAAGCGTATTTTTCTGCCAACCCATGGCAGAAAATAATCTAATAAGCGTGAGATCTAATCATGAAAATCGTTAATTTTAAAATTAATGGTAAACATAAGTTTGGCATTATTAATGCTGATGGGATAATTGATGTCAGCGCAGTATATGGCAACAAATATCCTTCATTAAAAGCGTTCCTCGAAAATGAAGAGGTGTCTGGCCTGACTGAAATTGCACTGGCGAAAGCAGATTACGATCCCGATCAGGTTGAATATCTTCCGGTTATTGACAATCCGACTAAGATCATTTGTGTCGGTATGAACTATTCCGAAAAAACGGGCCGAATTTAATGAATTGAACCCGGAACCCACGCTCTTTGTCCGGTTCGCCGATTCGCAAACCGGCCACCTCACCTTTATTAATAAACCTACTGAGTCACACGAGTTTGACTACGAAGGTGAACTGGCGGTGATTATTGGTAAGAAATGTTCCCATGTGTCAGAAGCAGATGCGTTTGACGTTATCGCAGGTTATAGCTGTTATATGGATGGTTCCGCGCGGGACTGGCAACATAGCTGGTATACCGCGGGTAAAAACTGGCCTAAAACAGGAGCGTTTGGACCTTATCTGACCTCTAAAGACGAGATTCGGGATCCATAATCTGTCCATTCGCACGTTCCTGAACGCGAATGAAGTCCAGTGCGATAACACCAAAATATGATCCATAAGATACCGTACCTGATTGCCTATATCAGTACCTTCACGCCGTTGAGTCCGGGCGATGTCATTATCACGGGTTCTCCGGGTGGGGTTGGCAAGAAAAGAACACCGCCTCTATTTTTGCAGGAAGGCGACTGTGTTGAAGTTGAGATCGAAGGGCTGGGCCGGCTACGCAACGCTATCCGCGAAGCAAGCGTAGTCTGAATCATCCTCGCCGTATCCTCGGGCTCTGCGGTTATTCCCTGCATATGACTCATCAGC
This sequence comes from Enterobacter sp. EA-1, assembly GCA_002886105.1. GTDB lineage: Bacteria > Pseudomonadota > Gammaproteobacteria > Enterobacterales > Enterobacteriaceae. The sequence goes on along the minus strand of CP025776.1, from coordinate 2,817,038 downwards.
AGCTGCGTAACGTGGCTGCTTAAAACGTGATGTTCCTGAAATAGGCTTCTAAGAAATCGACACAGCGCCGTGTTTTCACCGAGTCATCAAGCTTCGTCGGGTAGATTGCCCAAACGGATGCTTGCTCATAATAATCGGGCAGCAGATGGATAAGTTGTTTTTTTCAATATACTGCCTCGAATCCCACTGGCTGCGGAAAGCAATACCATGACCGGCCAGCGCCCACTGCATGATGATTTCACCACTGTTTGAGGAAAGGTCCCCGCTTGCGAATGGTTTGTGTATTCTTCCCGTTGCTAAGCTGCCACAAGCCAAAGGGGCTGACCCTTTTCCTGAAGAAAAAGACAACTGTGATCTGTCAGTTCTTCCGGCGTTTCCGGACGTTTTCGGTCATTGAAGTACATGGGCGCAGCGCAAAGGATCCGTCGGTTATCCGCTATTTTCTTTGCATAATAACGGTCATTGAAGGCTTCACCGACCATAATTTCCAGATCGATTCCTCTTTGATTAAATCCAGTTTTGTATCCGTTAATGTGAGTTTGATTTTTTAACTTTGGATTCTCTCTTGAAAATAAAGAGAGCGGTGTCGCCGGTGTGGTTTTTACCAAAGCCGAATGAACTGGAGATATGCAGATTGCCGATGACATCATTGCGTACATGCTGAATTTGCTCGATAGCGTTTTTAGTATTTCTTAATAATTCATCAGCCTGACTTTTGCCACTTCACCGGCGCTGGTCAGTTTTATGTCGCGGGTGTTTCGGTGAAAAGTTTAACGCCCAGCACATCCTCAAGAATATTGATTCTTTTCGTGACATAAGCATTTGAAAGCCCAAGTTCTACCGCGGCAGCAGAGAAATTCCGGTTCTCACTACCGTCAGGAAAACGTTGAAATCTTCAATTTGGGGCCATTTGTTTTTTCATTTTTTCCGCCGATAATTTGTGAATTGCTCATGATATAACAAGGTGTCTTCGTTGGGAAATTATCGGCAGTTATTTGCGAATCAGGATCGTCAGCCGATCCTGATTCGCCGCAAATATCACAAGAGCGCTATCAGGGCACGTAGATCACTTCAAACGTGGTTTGCTGGTCCGGGAGATCTTTTCTGCTGCCGCTGACGTAATAAATTTGCATATCGTAGTGATATACCAGTTTGCTGGAGGGGGTTGAGGATCTGTTCCAGCACCGACACCTTGACATCCACTTTCTGGCTGGTGTGATCTTTATCGAGTTCGATCGTTTTCCGCCCACGCTTATCAGGATGCGGGAAATGGGTTTCGGGCCGTAGGGATCAAAGGCATCTTTATCGCTTCTGAATTCCAGCGTTTTGGTGATATCAACCGGTGCGGACTGCTTAATAAATGCCCGCGGGGTATTTTTGTATTTCGCGTTAAGCGCTAACTGCACCGGGATATTTTCCGGGTCAAACCCCACCAGCTCCACCTTGAGGAAACCTTTAAGCAGCAGGCTTTGCTGCGCCGTGTCGAACAACGCATCCCAAATCTGTCCAAATTGTGATGACGGCAAGGTGAAGGCATCGACAATACCGCTTTGCAGGTCGATCAGCGTTTTTTCTCCTCTGTCATGCCTGCCGGTAGCGAAAGCCGCAGGGTTAAGGCATGGGCGTTAGCCAGCGGAAACAGTTGCCCTCGCGGCTGTTCGTATTCATCGTGAAACACGGTTTTGGCGTTGGCAATGCGTGCCTGATTGACCTGCGGCAGGATAAAGTAATCAAACGTCACGTTGATCTGATCCAGCGAAGTTGCATGTTCCGGCGCGCTGAACGAGATGGATAACATTGGCTTATCATCGTTCGCGGCATCGGTTGCCAGCGCAAACCGATCCGGAAGGTAAAAGATATTCTACCGGTGGACATAGTCCTCGAAATAGTGATCGCTGTGCGCGTTGAACGGAATGTTCAGCAACTTGAGTTGCAGCACCGGTGGAGGGGGTAATAAACCCTGATAGATATAAGGGTAATAAGTCTGAGAGAAGTAAAACACCGTTGGCACGGTCACGGTGTTGAGCATCCCGTCGTGGGTTTTAAGGGCTACAACCAGCGTGGTCTGCGAATCATAACTGTCCAGCGCCCGCAGCAAGGCATCCCGTTCGCTCGGCAGCGACAGCAGCAGCCGCGCCTGATATCTATTGCCGCCGGAGGGCTTTGTTTCCACCTGCTGGAAGCGCATCTCGGTTTCATCGCCGAATGTCGAGAAACTCAGCACCACATCAGGAAGGGTCGATACCGCCTGATTGAGATCGAAATCGAGGGTCATTATCCAGCCGGTCTCTTTTGGCGGTGGTGATTTGATAGCGAATTTCGCCCGAGACGATTTCGGTGCTCACCGCTGCCGTCAGATCGGTGGGTAGCGCGCAGAGCGCGTAGTTGCGGTTTCGCGACACCCGGAAACTGTTGCGCCGCATTCGCCGGATAACCCTGTTGAGGGTGACCCGAGGGTCAGTGAGGAATGTGTTCATAGGTATCCTTGATGGGGTGTGAAAGGGCTAATTGCCGGAACGCGTTCAGTTCGGTGGATGTCCAGAGATACTGCCCGTCATGGCGGCGATACAGCGGTATTTCCGTCTGGCTGGCGGGAGTCGCCATTTCTCTAACGCTGCGATAAGCGGCGTCAGGTGCGTAATGCCGCAACGAGCGGCGTAGTGCAACGTGACCAGCCACTCGTTGGGATGCGCGTAATAAGGGATCAGTTGATTGATGCGATCGTACTGGTTTTCACTCCACGCCAGCGCATTGTCGAACAGGGTGAGGATACGGGCGGACGCCGGGATCACGCGGTTCTGCGCTTTGCTCACACGCTATCAAAATCAACGCATTGGTATTGACGCAGCAATCGAGCTGCGCCAGCGTATTGGGCTCTTTCATCCAGCTATAAAGGCCGGCACTCCGCCCACTGGCATTGCGGTTCCGCCGGGGCGACGATCCACCCGCTGGATCTGGTATGCGCTCAGTGTCGCCAGCGTATTCACGACCTCATCCAGAGATATACGGCCAAATTTGCAGCAACTCCGTGATGATCGCGGTGTCGTCGACGTCGGGCACGAGGGTATCGCCCCGCATCCGGACGGGTGCGCCCGCAGGCCAGAAGCGGTAACGTGCAGGCTGGCATGCGCAGGAGGCGATAAAATCGAGCGCTTTTCAATGTATGGCGCGGTTTCAGCGGTATATTCCAGCGTGCGCAGTACCTGTGCGGTAACAAAGGCGTTTTCATCATGGTGCCAGCGGCCATCCGGCGTACGCACATACGAAGGAAAAGCCCCGCTCGCGGTCTGCCGTTGCAATAAACAACCCAGCGGTGTGGAAGGTGGCGGTGAAGGGGCAACATTTATCGCCACCTCGGTAAAACGATCGTTCTGCGGGCTGAATGTGCAACTGATGGCGCAGCGGCCTTGCCTGTCGACGGAGAGACCGAGCACGTTGAATTGCAGCGGTATGTGCTTATCCAGCAACGATTGCAGCAACGGCATGGCGCACGCCTGCTGCGCCAGTAGCCTGTTGAGTGCATCGGGCACACGCGTATTGCTGCCAAAAAACGCGGTGCGACGGTGAAAACGGTAAAGCTCTCCGGCTGTTGTTGCTGATAAACCACGCTGAAGCCGTAGGTGGTATAGGGAAATGCCCGTCACTTTGCGTTTGCGCCCGTGCCGCCGCCAGAAGCGGCATCAGTGCGGGGGTGGTGTCACAGGCAAACAGCGCGCCAACTGCAACAATATCGTCGTGGGTGATTTCCGCGCTGTGCCACTGGAAATAGAACTCAACCGGTGAGTCGGCTGGTCGGGATAGTGGCCGACCATCAGCAGTGCAGGCCCGCTTCCGCCAGTTGCGCGGTGCTGTAGGGCATGCCTGGGTCCACTGCGCCGGGCAGTCGCCGCCAGCGGGCACTTCGCTATAGATCTTGGTGCTCACGCCTTGCTGACTGTATTTGCGTCCTTGCCAGTGACCAAAGCGCAGACCGTCACCGCAGGCGCAGTGGAACTGCGGCAGTGCGCATCAAACGTACCCGCCAGACCCTGAGGCCGCGGCGGTTGAGGTAGTAAATTCAAGCGGGCAGCCGTTCCACGCCAGCAGGCTGGTATTAAATGCCGCAGAGATAACCCGACGCCAGCCGGGGCTCGAGAAAACGGGCAACATCTGCCCGTAATGCGTCAGCGAGCCACGGAGCTTGCTGGCACACCCCTCTACCAGCGCATCCAGCGCCGCAGGTATTGGACGTGATGCCCGCCACCATCAGGCATTTCCCTCGGTAAATGGCGAAATAATGATGGCGGGCGGGTTCTCTTCGCCTTTAACCAGATGCGTTTTACCGCCCAGCAGGAAGTAGGTAATGGTGTAATTTACCGTCCGAGGGTTTTTCTGTCAGGCAGCGATATTTAAAGATCTGCATTTGCGGTTCATCTTCAGAAAAGGTGAACTTTTCGACTTGATGGTTTGCTCATCATCCTGATAACGCAGTTCAACCACCACCTCGTTATAGTCATCCCACGGGAATTTTTATCCGGCTTAATGCGGATTTGGTTAAAGGTCAGGACTTCCGTGGGGATCGAGGTTCACCATGGTGGAGGCGCTGCGGGACGCCGGGTGGTAACTGGTGTTGCCTTCCCAGCCGGATACCGCCGCTGATTTAAACGCAAACTCGCTGTCAATCTGAAACAGTTCACGGGTATTTTTGCTGCGGGCGATCTCCTTTTCCCACTTCCCGTTATCTGACGTAAAAGCATCCGGGGTGTAGATATTATTGTTGTATTTCACCGCCACTGTGGCGGCTTTCAGCCCGTACTGGTTAAAACCGTCCGGCCCGAGCACCTCCAGCCAATTTTCTGGAAGAAGGATCGTTGACATTGACCTCTTTAAAATAAGGCTTTTCTTTCTTCACGCGCAGCTTACTGCCGATAAAATTCTGCGGCACGGCGGACTGGGTGATGGCTTTGGAAGAGGTATAGGTAAAGTTGAGCGTTTTGGTCTCTTCCCGGCGCACCAGCGATCTCCAGCGAGGCGCAGGGTAGCAGGCCACCTTACCTTCTTTGCCGTCTTCGGACTTGCCACTGGCGAACAACGCGTCGAGAATCGAGTCGCTGGCGGATTTGGCCTGCGTATTTTTTATCCTCGTTGGGTTTCAGCGAGGCGGTGAAGAAACTTTCAGAATTTCACCTTTCACAAACTCCAGCGCCCACTCTTTTCTTTGGCGGCTTCATCGCCGGGCAGGCTTTCGGTGACCTTGATAATTAACTTCTGCTCCTGCTGAAGTTTTGCATCGCTGTCGAAGCCAGAAGCTGGCAGGCGTCTCTATTGAATCGGAATGTTTGCGCCAAATTTGGTGTCGAATTCGGTAGATATTTTCAAATTTGCCCTCAACCTCCACTTTCAGCGCGGGCGTAATGCCGGTGGGTCAGGTTATACGCTACCGCCGCGGGTGCCTGCATTTCGCTGAATGCCGCTTCAAGGATCACCGCCTGTTCCGGCGTCAGTTTTGCGCTAAAAATGGCGCTGTTTTGGCGAAAAGGCTTGGGCTTTGCGCACTGACCAGCTGCCATTGGCGTTTTGCGCATCCAGTACGAAAAGTTTACCGTGCCGTTGTCGTAAGGAACCTGTTGCAGGAGCGGGCGGGCGGTCACTTTCAGCCTTAAATAGGTTCTGAAGGCGCTTTTCAGGTCACTTTCCGGTATGGAGGTATCCACCTCAAAGTTGATATAACCACCTTGCTGATCGGCGCCATCCCGGTGTATTTGATCAAGGTAAAATGGGATTCCCCTCGCGCTCAGCGAGGTGGATATCGCCGGGCATATACCAGAACTGGTTGTCATCAGAATCATCAGCAAAGAAGGTGATGTTGTCGATGGTCGCGGTTTTGCTCTGAGTAGTAACATAGCGGTTCCTTAAATGAGTTTGGCAATATCGATAAAATCAGCATCCGTGGTGGTGTTGATGCGCGGATCGTTACCGTTGCTGTGATCCGGCTGAAACTCGACCCGAGTTTCGAGGGCAATGGTGCGGCAGTCGGCGTTCAGTTGGTCGGCGGAGAATGACTGCGGGTTCTCGCCATCTTCAGTAAACATCTGCATCTGCTGGAGCACGGGACCGTCAGGCCCGCTGTTGTAACTGAGAAACACCGTGGCTTGTCTGACGACCTGCCAGTCAAATCCGGCGGCAACCTGTAGCGTGCGCTGCGGATAGAGCGTCGAAAAATGAAAACATCCTGCCCGATAGCCCTCGGGTTCAGCGTGACCGGGATATGCGGGGCATTGGCGGCATTGCTGTACTGCTTCGTGACGTCAAACTGCCAGAGATCGGCGTCCGGGAGCATCTGCGGGTAATTGACGTGCGTGGTGTATTGATCGAGCAGGAAACTTTTCGCAATGCGATTGTTTTCTGCCGCAAATGCTGGCAGATGACGGTGACCAGCACCGAGTCATACCAGTCCCAGTTAAAGTGCGACTGCGTTTTATCGTAAAGTCATAGCGCGCATATAAAGACTCAACGTCGAGGAAGACGTCCCCCAGCGAGGTGCTCATCGGCCCGGAACTCACGCTCGCCGGGGCCGCCAATGGGCTGCTGGAAATAGACCGTAAACTGATAACTGACCGGCCAGACCATTTCGCCGGTGTTGGGATCGAGAATACTGGGACGGGAAAAGGTCTGCGGCTGTGGCGCACCGGCGTTGAACTTGAGCGCCGGTTCTGCTTGCCATAGATGTTTGCCACCACCAGCAGAATATTATCGTCAAGCTCCGGGTTGAGCAGATGCACATTGACCGTACGGTGAGCAAAAAATCATCTTTCAGATCGATCATTTCGATCACGCGCTGCGGTTGATAATCGCTGTTTTCAACCAGCGCGCCAAAGAGTGCCTGAGGGTAGATGGAGCGCTTGACGGCGGTGGTTTCCGAAAGCTTCGCACTCAGACGTCGATTATCCATCTCCTTCAGCGAGACCTGTTGCAGATAAAGCCAAAACGGGGGCGTCTCAGGTGCCTGATGGGCAAACACCGGGGTGAAAAATTCACTGATTAAAATAGTCGTCAATTCTTCACCGGCCTGAATAATATGGCTGTCGGGGTCGCTTTGACGGGTCTTAATCTTGACGGTGCGCTGGCTAATCAGCGTTGAAGAAATATCCTCAATATCAACTGATAAAATAAGGATGTTAAATCCTACGCTGGTTTTAAATAGTCATATACCTCCTGCCAGTTTGCCTCCAGCTCAAACGTTGAGGGCGGTAACTGTTGCAAATAATCCACTTTATAACTTACGGCAACAGGGGCGGATTGCGGGAGCGTAATAACGCCACCAGTACCTCAATATCCTCTTTTTCTCTATTCTGCCGAAGAGATAGCACACTTGTTCATTGCTCAGTGAGGCTCTGTTCACTTGCTCAGGCAGCATGGCGGGAATGTTTAGGTCGCACTACAGGCTATTGCCTGCAAGGGTTGCAACACGGCATCCGCAGGGATTGCCGGGCAGGATCTCGCCGCAGCTTGCGCCGCAGCCCTGCTGATCAACTGGGTTTGCAGCGACAGCATGGCATACACATCGCCCGGATCGCTGCTGTTGCGAAAGACCTGCAACTGCACGGCGGGCGTGTTATCGGTATGGAGAATGCACGTCGGCGTTGCCGCAATATAATAAAATATCGGGCGCTCCACCGCGGCCGGAATAAAAGCAATATTGTTCTGGATAATGATATTGGACATAGCGGTTGTCCATCTTAATCAAGAGAGACAGGCGCCGGGGGAATGCATCAGCGCATTACCACGGCGGGAAATATCGCTAACAAACACCGTGGTGCCGGTGAATTTATCCTCAATCTCTTTTCCGGTTTTCGTTATAAACAATGGTTGCTTTATAACTGTATGCAGCCTCGTTACCGGCCTCATCCGCCATAACTTGCACGGTGAGTGATTTGACGATGGTTTTCTTGTTCTCCGGGAACTCGTCCACCGTCAGATTTTGGTGATTTTAAAATGGTACCGCGGATAGTCGATGTACAAGTCGAAGGAGATAAACGCCACGTTTTGTTCCGGGATCTGGAACACAACGTTAAAGTTCTGCTGCCGCGGCAGGGCGTTCTCGATCTGGATTTGGTTGGCTTTGGTGGTGGCGTAATCCGGCAACTGAGCTGGAGTCCGAACCCGGCGGCACATAGGTCAGTTTACTGCCATCGACGGTGGTAGTCGGCGGTGAAGAAGAATCGAGTTCTTCCTGTTTAATACCAATCGGATAAATATAGGGCTGTGGCGGGTTTTCTCGGTAACGATTTGGTTTACCGGGTTCTCTTCAATGCCATGTTTGGGATCGGAATGCTGCGTTTTAACCACCACCTGCTCGAAGATTTTCCAGCCCGCCGGTGAGATCAGCGTGGCAATATCCGCATAGACGATACCGCACTGGGCGACGTTGATGGTTTCCACCCGGGCTATCCACTACTTCGATAGGCCCGGAATGATAGGGTTTGGCATGGACGCCGGAGAAGTTAACCACGTAGGAGTAGCTGTAGACGCGACCGAGTTTCTGGTCGACATACCAGTAATCCGTTTTTTCGGCTTATCGTTATCTTTGTCGAAGGTCAGCGTAGAGGCTTTGTCGCCATATTTAACCGTGACGATAACGTTTTCAATATTGTATTTCGCCAGATCGCGGGTGACATAGAACTCCGGTTGCAGGTGACTGTAGAACGGGTCGTCGAGATCGTACTCTTTAAAGTAATCGTCCAGTTTTCGCCTTTCTGCAACAGCGAAAGAATCGAGGGAGCTGCGTTTGCGGCGCGATGGTAAAGGAACACCACGGCGTTTTCTGAATAGACGCGGGTGAAACTTTGGGTGTCATTCAGGCTCTCTTTGAATTTATCGAAGCCGCCAACATCGTTCAGCAGATTCAGGCTCATATCGAGACCGGTCTGGCTACTGAGGATCTGCTCGACCTGTTTCTGCCCCCACAGGCGAAGCGACTCTTTCGAGGGCGAGGTACTGCTCTGGCTCATGCCCAGTTCCTCTGGCCCAATATCCACTTTGGAGGTGATGGCCTGCGCGTCGAGGTATTTTTGCTCGATTTTCTTCTCATCGGCAGACCGGTGTGGCGATCGATCGTTTGCGTCACCTCTTTGGTTTTTCGCTGCTATAGCTGACGGTAACGCTTGCCGCCGGGAGTGAGGCATCCAGCGTGAAATTAAACCGGACGCCGACGCTGGCATTTTTCAGAGCCTTTGAGAACCTGTTCGAATAGCGTGGCGCCTTCGCCGGTCAGCGACAGGCTAAATACGGTATCGTTGTCACCCAGACCCGATGGGGTTAACACCGTCAGGGATCTCCCGGTAAAACGCCTTGTTATTATCGAGGATCAAGGTGGCCTGCGCAGTGGTATAACGCGGCTGTTGCAGCTTTATCTTTTCGCTTCATCGGGCATCAGACGGTTTAAGAATTGATCATCGCCTTTGCTGGGGTCGTACAACTCCTCATAGACACTGGCCTGTTCGGCGGTAAGCCGGTGTTTTCAGCGCGGTATCGCGATCTTTTCTTTCGTTTTGTTGGTCGGATCGTCTTTAAAGGCTTTATTGGCCTTCACGTACTTCACAATCAGCGTCGATTTGGCGCTCAGTTGCCCTGAAATGTTGTTATAGAGCAGGGCGCGGATCTTATCTTTCATCTCCTCCGTGGGCTGGGGCAGGTTAACAGTAAACTGTGCATAGCCGCCCTGCTGGTCGGTGCTGCGGTACTTGTAGAACATAAACTGTGGTCTGCCGTCCCGGGCGGAGAAGACAGGAATTCCGGGCACGACGTAAAAACGTTCTTGTCATTACTGTCGGCGTAGCAGGTATAGGCATATTCAGTGAGGCCTAAATAGCTGCTGACAGGAATTTCTGACAGATTGCTGCAATGCGGTCGTTAACATGTGCGTTTCCTCTCAGTGATGTTACTTGATGTACTGCAACAGGATGGGGCTGACGGTGGACTGCTGTGGACCTGACTCGTATTTCTTCGACCAGTGTGACGCCGGTACGCCCTCCCAGCGGTATTCAATGCGCCCGTTCAGGTTTTCGGCATGGGTATTCAACAACGGTGCTTTGCCACTGGTTGCCGGAAAACCTGAAAATTGGTGGAGACTTTTCAGCGAAGAGGTGGCGGGAACCCGGTGGCGTTGCCGGAGATGCTGGCAAACACGGTTGCCAGATGGCTGGCGTCGAACACCACGGTATTCACGCCAATGTCGGCCGTACAGGGGTAATGTCCTGTTGCCAGAACAGCGTTTTCGTGAAGGTGGAGTAGTCGGCGAAGGTGACCGTCAACGTTATGTCGCCGGGGTACCCTCGTTCTCCAGCGTGACCGGAGGAAATGCGGGCCACTGCATGGCCTGCGTTTGACTGCCCAGCGTAATTCGATGGCGGTTATTTTGTACTCGCTCGCTTTAAAACCCAGTTGTACGGTGCAGCGATGGTGCTCAACGGGTTTATCCGGCCTTGAGGGTTCTGGCAGTGGCGATGGGCTGTAGGAGACGATCGTATCAAAAGGCAACTGACTGAGCAGCGGCGCGGATCTGGTCGTACTCCAGCAAATAACGCTGCGGCACGCTGTGGCTGTAGGTGATGTTATAGGTGATGATCGGGTAACTGGCTAATGCTGGTGACGTTTTTAAGGTGTTACCGGTCAGCAGCGCCGCGAGTTCACCAGTTCACTGCGTACCAGCGCCCGGGTTTCCGCAGACGGTGAATTGACATAGTGGTGGGTAAACGTGATCGCACCAACGTCAATTTGCTGATCGATCAGCACAATCAGTTCCGGTTTCTGGCGGATGCCCTGCGTCACCGCCAGACGTAAAAAGAGCGAGCCAGTCTGCGTCAAGCTTGCCGTCCGCGGCAAATGACCAGAAACGTCGAGGGGTGTTAAGAAACACTGGTTTGCCGTTCCCTGAATCGCGCCCGCCAACTGGCTGCTTTCGGTATGGGTCAGCGCCAGCTTTGCGTCGCTGAATTCCAGCCGTCTGGAGGTGCCGTCCGCGTTGTTAACAAACCGCAGACCAATGGCGATTTGACTCTCGCACTGCATCAGTTGGACGTTCTGCAACCCCTACGGGTGCGATATGCTGTTCGATCCACGCGGCAATGGCCCTCGGTCTGCGGGGAGTTGAGGTGAAATAAACGTGGCGAGGCCGCCGCCGGGGCTGGTTATCAGGTGCAGGGCGCTCACCGGCGTATTCTGCATATCCAGTACCAGATCCGGGGTAAAACGGCCATAGGTGTACATCCGCCGGTTGGGTTTGATCGTGAAAAGCAAACGCACTCTCCAGCAGAAAAAATCCTGCAATGTTTGCTCCGGGTTGAGGTATTCGGCTGTCATGGTTAGGCCTCTATATCGATCGTTTGATCGCCGCTTACGTAATCCGACCACTCGCCAGTACGTGTCCTGTAACGAAAACCCGCGGCGAATATTGACGTCACGGTCCAGCGATACTCAAAGGTGGGTTGCGAGTGGGTAAACGCATGTGCCTGCTCATCGTCCCGTCCCTGCGCCTGAAACAGCAGCTCCACGTAGGGCATCGTCGCCGGAAAGTGGACGGTTATCAGCGCACGCTGTGCGCCAAACTGCGGGAAACACCATGCGCCAATGGTGGTGCTTAACATCACGGGGGTCGGCAACGGGACGACGCCCGGCCCGGACACTGCTCAGCGGTCAGCTCCGCGTGGTCCTCCTTGTCGAGTCGCGGATAGCTGAACCACTGCGCTTTCTCCGTTAACAGCAAGGGAACGTTCTTATCCTGACTGTGGAAGATGCCGCTTAACCGGCAGCTGGATGCAAAGCACTGGATCGATATTGATGGTTAAAAACGGGCAGGGCAGCACCCAGCACCAGCGTGCTGCCAGTAAAGGGCGTGAGTTCGCCGATCAGAAACTGACGTCCGTGATCGGTTGACGGGGTAATGCGCACTGGTAGTGATAACTGTCTGCTCCGTCCGGGCTGTTGTTATAAAACTCACAGGCTAAATGGGTGGTTGTTGCCTGCAGCAGCAGCGTTTTTGTTTGCTCCGTGGGGTACAGCAGCCCCGGCGGGGATCGTTATTTGCACATCAATATTGACGCGATCGCTCAATCCCGGTGGCAGTGTAGAACAGATCGAACATCAGCTTGCCGTCTGGCATCGGCAGCGGTTCGGGATAATGCAGAATGGCGTTGATGTCGACTTTGGCGATCTGCTGCGCGGCGGCAAACGGATCAAGGGTGAAACAGAGCGGGCGACGGGTCAGTTCCTCCCGGAACAGTTCAATGACATCGTGCCCGTCATTCGGCATGTTCAGGCCAATCCGGTGGTGTTGCTATCAACAGGGCCGGACCACGGCTGTCCGTAACGATTGTACAACCGGTCGAGCAACGCACGGCTGAACAGGCGTATTAGCGCCGGATCCGTTGACGTGAACACCGGCGTGATGTTGAGCGGAAGCCGGGTGAGATGTTCAGCAAGATACCCGGCAAGTTGCAGGTAGTTAAAAACGACCAGATTGTCCGCCCGCCGCTCACTGCCCGGTACATTGTCGGCCAGCACGGTAATCAGCGTTTTCACGTTCGTGTCGACGGTATAGTCCAGACGCGGGGAGACGCCGATAACGCCGCCATCCATCCGCGCACCAAAGCCGGCAATATCATCACGCAGGACTTTTTTCAATCAACGCCGCGCTATGGACATCCAGCAGCACAATAAACTGAATATCTTGTGCGGTGTACCCGAGTCGGGTCATAGGGGCGTCGGTTAGCGTGGAGGGATACGCAAGCGGCGCGCTGAAGCCCAGTTGATCGGGGGACACCGGCAGCGCGGATGCTGGAGTCCAGGTGCTGGCGACTGAAGTTCACCAGCGTCTTTTGGTCGGCAAGTGGCAAGTAAACGCCAGTTTGCCGTAGATCACCTGCAGGCTGTAGCTGCGGATAATATCCAGCGAAAACGCCAGCGGCAGGCGGTTCCGTGGCAAGGATGGCGCTGTTCTGTGGGTAGAGATAGAACACCCCATCCTGCCGGTAAGCCGCGACGAAAAGGTGATCGTCGCTGGTGATGATCTGTTGGAAATCCGGATAGCCTTCGTACATGGCGCTATTTTCCCATTACCGTAATGTAGTTCTGGTAATCCTGACGCCACTCGTCGGGCAATTGATCCAGCATTTACCGGGCGCTGGTTGTACTCTTCTTCGTACTGCCACTGCATCTGGCTGTCGCCCACCAGTACACCGTTGGCGTACAGCGTGCTGCGACCTTCCAGCCCATCGGCAAGGGGATCGTCGGTCGACAGATGCAGGTTATAAACGACCTGTTCATCCGTTGTTGTCTCAATGGCATCAATGGCGGATTCCCCTTCATGCGTTATCAGCCTGTGTTGCTGCGTCAGTTCCTTTGCCAGCATGATGCCGCTGGTGGTGCAGATGGGGTGCCCGGCGCTGGTGGTCAGGCTTTGCGCGCCATGTTTAGAGGTAAAATGAATCACCCGACAATCAGTTCATTACCGCGAATCACATCTTCTACACGTAAATAACGCTGTTGCTGGGATAATACCCATTCGCGGCACAATCGTCTCAATATTTTTCTGACTGCCATCCTGCATCGTAATTTGCGTACCTTTGGCTCGGCAGCCATAAACAATTTGCATTGGCTTTATGGTGAACGTATTAAGAAAACGCTGCTCGGGTAATACATTTTTGGGCGCATTTGTAATAAAGCTGGCGACGTTTTTCCGCCAACGGAAACCCCCATTTTGAAAATATAATAAACATTTTCACCAGATTGAAAATCAACCGTTTTAAACCTCAGCCAGTCAAGATCCCGGAAATACTATTGCCGTTGATTTGCGTTTTGGACTGTTAAACATTCACATCACTGAGCGGCGTAATGGGGATCGCCGCCCGCACGTGCGAATAAGGTAAATGGCGTTCCGAGGGCATTTTACCGGACGCCACTCATGTCAATATTATTTAAATAGGTAACCTGACCTTTAATGGGGACGCTGACCACGCCATTATAATCATGCCAGTAGTCGCAGTCGGTAGACTCGCGGGTTAAACAAATTTTAATCTGGCTATTATGTTTCCCAGGTCGGTAGGTGAGGCTAATGATTTCTTTGGGATAACTTTGCGAGGCAATCACTTCTGCGCCAAACACCGTTTGCTGATTAATGGTCTGCGCAAAGGTATAAATTACGGCAACGTTTTCTGTGTTTTCCTGCGGAGAACGGGAATAAACACCGTTAGCCTGAATATGGCAATCCGCCGCGTTAATAGGACTTGGTGTAATTTACCGCCCCACGCTGTTGGCATCGCTGTCAAACAGCCCCAACGTTTGCGTCACATTGGTCGTCTGGGTAGGCAGCGATCGAGGGCATCGGCGGTGTAATTCCGGCCATCCAGGGAGTTGATATCCACAATGCTGTAAACCGGCACCGCGCCGTTGACGCTGGCTTGATCAAGGCTGCCGGCGCTGCTTTTAAAGCGGGTAGCGTCGTTCCACTGGCGGCTGAATGCCGGGTAATTGTTTGGGGTGATGCCCGCCAGCGCCAGTTGAATTGCATAGAATCGCACCAGTAAGGGTCATTGGCATCAATCGCGAATGTGCCTTTGTTGCCGTATTGTGCGATCACCTTTTGACAATATCTTTGTCGTCATTGGAGTAGCTTAGTGTCGTCATACAATAATCCAGAAAAAGAGGAAAAAGTGATCCATTCCCGCCGGTAGATTGTAATTATGTTTATGAATAACAGTTTGTTGATGTGGCTATACGTGGTTAATACGTTTTTTGCATCAATGTATTATGGGCAGTTATTGCTCTTTGTTGAATCAATGTCGTCTTTTACGGTGCGTCGAATAATACATTAAGCATGGCTTAAATTGTGCCGGGTAAAAACAGGCGAAACCCGTTGATTCCCCGTGCAGTAAGCTGGGTTATTATTTTTTACGGTAATTGGTTAATGTCTGTAATAACATATATTTTAGCGAGCATGGCGCTACCTCAGCGATGGCATTCACTCCGTGTCTTTTGCGAAACAGTTTTGAGGCAACGTCATTAACAATATGCAGCAATATCAAAAATACAACATTGAGAATAAAATAAAAATATTAACTATTTAAATCATGTGGTTAATAACTTTTTTACGAAATTGTTATTAAGCAGTGTCAAAATATTTTAATTATTAAATAGTCTGCAAATAATGTTATTGAAACATTGTTCTGGGTTAGATGGAGTATATGATGTCTGATATAGTTGTTATTAATGTATACAATGCGAACAGACGAGTGATAGCGCATAATAAGAGAATAGATGCTGAGAATCAGGTATCGAGCAGACGAATCTGAAAGAAAACCGGTAAACAGCGCGCCTCAGTCGTGGTTTGTCGTGCTGATGAGCGCTAATTTCTGGCAAAGGATATACGTTTTACATCGTTTGCCGGTGGTTTTTTCTTCCTAAGATGGCTTCGCGCCTTCACTACTCAAAAAGGAAGAAAAAAGAGATGAAAAAAACGTGTCGTTACTGCAGGCCGTATTGTCAGTTTGTCCCTTATTTCCGCCGTCATTCTGGCTGGTGTTGCCTTTCCGGGTTACGCCGAACCGCAGAAAGGCGGCGTGCTGTATGTGGCACTGGGGAGCGATACGCCGATTATCGATCCGTCAATCACCGCCTATTCCGTCACCGCGCTGGTCACTCGCAACGTGGTGGATTCACTGGTGGGCCGGGGCGGAAGATAACCGCTTTACACCGTGGCTTGCACAGCGCTGGGAGGTTAACGACAACAATACCGAATACACTTTTCATCTCCGCCGGGGATGTCACCTTCAGTGATGGCACGAAATTGGATGCTGAAGCGGTAAAATACAACTTTGACCGTATTCTTGATCCGAAAACCACCTCCAGCTATTCCAAATCGTTGCTTGGCCCGGTGGCGTCGATTACCGCGCCGGATCCGTACACGGTAGTGATCCGTTATAAGTCTCCGTTTGCACCGTTGTTGCAGGGCTTAAGTTTGCCCTATTTAGGTATTCAGTCACCGACCTACCTGAAAAGAGCGCCAACACCAGTAACACGGTGGTGGGGTCCGGGCCGTTTATTCTTGACTCCGAAAGGCAGTGGCAGCCGTCTGAGTAAGCGCGCGGATTATCACTGGGGACCGGGCTACGCCAGTCATCAAGGGCCTGCACCGGCTCGACGGTATTGAGTTCAAGTATCTGCCGGAATCTGCGGTACGCACGGGGGCGCTGAATAGCGGTCAGGTGCAGGTGATCGACGCCATTCCACCGGTGAACTACGCGCAGGTGAAAAATAACCCGAAACTGGACGTCATTACCCGGGGAGAACCCCGGTGTACCGCGCGTCCTTTATCTGAATAGCGACACCGGCATCTTTAGTGACGTCAAGGTGCGCCGGGCGTTCCAGAGCGCTATCGATCGCGCATCCGTGGTGAAGGCGGCCTTTTTCGGCATTCTGAAACCGGCGGACAACATCCTCGGGCCTGCGACGCTGGATTACGATCCGTCGATTGCCGGTAAGTGGGGGTTTGATCTGCAAAAGCCAATCGCCTGCTGGATGAGGCAGGCTGGACGCAAAAGATGGCGAAGGTTATCGGCTGAAAGAGGGCAAGCGTTTGTCGGTGCAGTTCAGCTACGCCTCCAGCGATGTGGAAGCGGCGGATGTGACGCTGTTCCGTGATTCAGTATCAGGTGAAGCAGGCCGGCTTTGAACTGAAACTCGATCCGCTGGATTCCGGCATCCTCAGCAGTCGCACGGCGGCGAATCACTATGACATTATCTCGAACTACTTTGTTCGCCCGGAGCCGGACATTCTGCGCACGGTGTTTCACTCCAACTACATTCCGCCAAAAGGGAACAACTTCAGCCGGGTAAAAAGCGCTGGATAGTCAACTGGAGACCGCCGTTGGTGCCAGCGACGCGGAGCGTAAACGCCTCTATTACGCCATCCAGCAGCAGATCATTGATCAGGCGTGGGCGGTGCCGATTTATATTCCGGCGTATCAGTTGGGTAAATCGAAACAGGTGCAGGGTATTAGCTGGGCCACTAACGCGAAGCCGAACTTCTATGATGTCTGGATCCAACGTTAAGCTGCGGGCCGCAGGCAAACGGCTGCTGACCATTTTCGCCGTGCTGTGGGGCGCGGCGACGACCTTTATTGCCGTGAAGCTGATCCCCCGGCGATCCGGTGGCGATTCTGATGGGCAGCGCCAACAGCGTCGTGGATGACAGTTTCCGCGAAACGCTGACCCGCCAGTTTGGTCTGGATAAGCCCCTCTGGTTGCAGTACCTGCGCTATTGCGGCGAGGCGCTGACCGGCAACCTCGGGCAGAGTTATCAGTACCGGTTACCGGTGGCGCAGGTGATTGGCGGAGCACTGAAAGAGACCGTTCCGTTGGCCGTGAGCGCGTTAACGCTGGCGCTGCTGTTGGCGGTGAGTAATGCGCTGCTGACCGCCGGGCGCAACCCGCGCCTGCGTAATCTGCTGGCCGGGCTGGAGCTGATGTTGCTCAGTACGCCGGTCTACTGGATCGGCATTGTGTTGTTGCTCTTCAGCTTTAGCCTGCAATGGTTTCCGGTGACCGGCAATGACGGCTGGATGTCGCTGGTATTGCCGGTCGTAACGCTCAGTTTGCCGCTGGCGGCGATGCTCAGCCAGTGCTGCGCGATGGGCTGGAAGAGGCGCTTTCCCAGCCGTTTGCTGTCACGGTGCGCACGCGTGGCGTCAGTGAAACGCGCCTGCGACTGCGTCATGCGCTGCGCCACGCGTCACTGGCGGTATCGACCCTGACCGGCACGCTGCTGGCCAGCGTGCTGGGCGGCTCGATCCTGACGGAAACGGTCTTTGGTCGCGCAGGGCTGGGCAGTTACCCTCAGTGCGATTGAGAACCGCGATATGCCGCTGGTGCTGGGTGTGGTGATGTTCTCTGCGCTGCTGTTTGTGATCAACCTGCTTATCGATGCGCTCTATCTGCTGATCGATCCGCGTCTGCGAACAAGGAGCCACGCCGATGAGTGATTTTCTGCTGGCGGCTTCCCGCCGCGTACGTGCGCGTTACCGCAACCCGTGGCTGACGCCGGGCACCCTCATTCCCTTATTGCTGGTGCTGCTGAGCGTGGCCGTGCTTTCCGTCGCTGTTTACCCCTTACCGGCCGGACGATATGGATCTGGGGGCGATTTTACAACCGCCGGGGCTGCAGCACTGGTTCGGTACCGATCAACTCGGGCGCGACGTCTTTGCCCGCGTGGTGGCAGCGCGTTGTCGCTGGGTATTGGCGCGGGCGCGACGCTTATCGCCAGCGCGGGTGGCATTCTTCTTGGCACTCTCGGGTTGGCCCCTCGTGCGGTGCGCCAGACGCTGGTGCGGCTGCTGGATGCTGCTGGCCTTTCCCGATCTGTTGCTGGCGCTGCTGGCGATCGCAGTGCTGGGACGCGGGCCGGAGAATACGTTACTGGCGGTCGGGCTGGCAGGCATTGCCGGATATGCGCGGCTGGTGCGCGCGTGTTGCAGGTCCGGTTGTCCGGGTATGTGCAACATGCGGTTGCGCTGGGAGAGTCGCCGCTGACGATTATCCTGCGCCATATCATTCCCAATACGCTGCGCCCGTTACTGGTGCTGGCAACGGTCGGAATGGGTTACGCGGTGCTGTCCGCATCGGCGTTGAGTTTCTGGACTGGGCGTTACGCCGCCCACGGCGGAGTGGGGGCGCTGCTTTCCGAAGGGCGTAATTTCCTTGATAGCGCCGTGGGTCAGTCTGCTGCCCGCCAGCGTTGTCGCGCTCTCCGTGATCGCCATTACGCTGCTGGGGCGGCGCTTGCAAACCATTATGGCCAAAGGCGGTATCGAATGAATACAGAGATCCTGCAACAACCGCTACTGCGCGTGGCGCAGCTGAGCGTTAGTTTTCCTTCGCCGCAGGGCGTGGAGGCCGTAAAATCACTTTCATTCAGCGTCAATCCGGCGAAGTCGTGGCGCTGGTAGGCGAGTCCGGTTCGGGGAAATCGGTCACTGCCCGCACGCTGGTAGGACTGGCAGGCGTCGGTGCGGCGATCCGCGCCAGCGCCTTAACCCTGAAAGGACGCGATGGCCGGGCGCACGATCTGCCAAGTGCGATACCCGATGCTGGCGGCAACTGCGTGGGCGGGAAATCGGTTTTGTCTTACAGGATGCGCTGACATCGCTCGATCCGTTGCGTCGTATTGGCCGAAGTGGCGGAACCTCTGTTGACTCACGGGCTGGCGCGAAAAGCGGAGGTCAGTCAACAGGTGGCGGCGCTGTTGATTCAGGCGGGGATCCCCGACCCGCACAATCGCATGGCGCAGTACGCTCTGAGCTCTCCGGCGGCTTGCGGCAGCGTGCGTTAATTGCCTCCGCGCTGGCGGCCGGTCCGCGTTTGTTGATCGCCGATGAACCGACCACCGCGCTGGATGCCACCGTGCAAAAACAGGTGCTGAAAGTTTTCCGCGCTGGCGGATGCCGGGCATGGCGTGCTGTTGATCACCCACGATCTGTCGGTGGTTGCGGATATTGCCGATCGGGTGGTGGTGATGCAACAGGGAGAGGCGGTGGAAAGTGGCACGGTGCAGCAGGTGTTGCATGCGCCGCAACACCCCCAGCGTTTGTTGGCGGCCATTCCGGGCGCGGGCACGCGTGGGCAGTGGTTGACCGGGAGCGATCCGTTGGCGCATACGCCGGTACGTGAGCATGTCGTGACCGGGAGTGCAACGCCCGTGCTGGCGGTGGATAACGTCTCACAGGCGTTTTCATTGCCGGATGGCGGCGTATTGCAGGCGGTGAATAATGTCATTGCAGGTCTACGGCGAGACATTGGGCATTGTTGGTGAATCCGGCTCCGGAAAAACCACGCTGGGTAAACTGATGCTGGCGCTGCAAACGCCGCAGCAGGGCGAAATCCGTCTTGGCGGGCAGGCTGGAGTACATTAACCGAACGTCAGCGGCGTCCGCTGCGTACACGCATTCAGACCATTGTGCAGGATCCGCTCGGCTCCTTTAATCCGCAATACACGGTGGCGCAGTTGCTGCAACAGCCGTTGCGGTTGCATACCACGCTTTCTGCTCCGGCCCGTCTTGCCCGCATCGAGACGTTGCTGACGCTGGTGGGGTTAAGCCGCGACCTGCTGAGCCGACGCCCGACGACATTATCCGGTGGTCAGCGGCAACGCATTTCCATTGCGCAGGCGCTGGCCTGCGAGCCGGACATTCTGATCTGCGATGAGCCGGTCTCGGCACTGGATGTGACCACGCAGGCGCAGGTGTTGGATCTGCTGGTGGCGCTGCAAAATCGTCTGCGCGTGTCGATGGTGTTTATTTCTGTGATTTGGGCGTCGTGCAGCATATGAGCCACCGCATTGCGGTGATGAAAGATGGCGAAGTTGTGGAGAGTGGCGGGGTGGAGCAGATATTCAGCGCGCCGCGTCACCCCTGGACCCGACAGTTGTTATCCTCCGTGGAGCGCTGCCGTTACGTAATTATTCTGCCGCGTAGGCGTCAATAAAGCCTGTGGCGGAAGACATTGTTTTACAATCCGGGGTCAGGTCACTACACTTGGGGGCAGTGTAACCAATGGATGGCCCGAATGACGACGCTAAAAATAAACAATTTCTTCTTTATCATTTTGCTATTGCTGGTCAGCGTGGCGTTTTTTACGCTTGTCCAGCCGTACTATTCCGCGATTATTTGGGCGGTGATTCTGGCATTGATTTTTTATCCACTGCGCATGCGTTTATCGGTCCTCCTGCACGGGCGTAACGGCATCGCCTCGCTGATTACCGTGTTGCTGATTTGTGATTGTGTTTATTCCGATGATGATCGTGCTGTCGTCGCTGGTGGTCGAAATAAATAATCTGTATCAGCGCCTGCAAAATAACGCCACCGACCTGCCGCAATTATTAAGCAACGGTATTGCGCATCTGCCGGAATGGGCGAGAAATTATCTGCGGGAGAATGACTTGGATTCAGTGATGACCATCCGGGAAAAACTTTCCGGTGTTGCGCTGAGCGTGGGGCGCTACCTCGGCCGGAAGCGCGGTGATCATTGGCAAAGGTACGCTGGGGGATTACCATCAGTTTCTGCTTAATGGTCTATTTACTGTTCTTTTATTGAAAGATGGCGCGCATCTGGTGCGTAAAATCTATGAAGCGATGCCGTTGTCGGCAAAAATTAAACGCCGCCTGTTTCTGAAATTTGCCGGTGTGGCGCGGGCCACCGTCAAAGGGACGCTGGTGGTGGCGATTGTCCAGGGGGGCGCTGGGGGGCATTGGCTTCTGGTTCGCCGGTTTCAACGGCAGTCTGCTGTGGGCTGCGCTGATGGCGTTTTTGTCGCTGATCCCGGCGGTGGGCACCGCGATTGTCTGGATCCCGGCGGTGATTTTTCCTCTATGCCACCGATGAACTTGCAACGGCGACAATGCTGACGCTCTATTTTGTGGTGGTGGTGGGGCTGATAATATTTTGCGTCCGCTGTTAGTGGGGAAAGATACCCGCATGCCGGATTATTTGATCCTGCTTACCACGCTCGGTGGTCTGCAATTCTTTGGCATTAATGGCTTTGTTCTGGGACCAATGATTGCCGCATTATTTATCAGCTCGTGGAATTTGTTGGCAGAAGCTCGGGCCAGCGCCATAAAAAGAACAAGAGTAGCGAAAGACGCGCCGCTGTCTATCACGCGGCGCGTTGCTGTCGACGTAAAGAAGTGCAAAGCTTTTGAGTAAATTCCTCGGCCTGTGATAGAAATAAGCCGTGTTTAACGACCGGGGACATATTATTCCGCGACGATGAGAAGCAATTTGCGGATAATTGTAATGATATGGATATTCCATTCAGCATTTTCACTTCTGTTTTTTCTCTTCCCAATACCTGCTGCCCGCTATCGGGCGAACAATACTGGCGCTCGGCGCTCTAGTTTTCTCTCTGCCTGAACAGGCCGCTTGCGCGGATATTTCTGTTGTCCGGTTTGCCGTGGTTCGGTAAGCCGCAAGGAGTGTATTCTCAAGCAGGAGAAAAAAATGATTTATTGGATCTTATTAGCGCTGGCCATTGTTGCGGAAATTACCGGCACACTGTCGATGAAATGGGCAAGTATAAGCGAAAGCCATAGCGGTTTTATTCTCATGCTGGTAATGATTGCGTTGTCGTATATTTTCTTGTCATTCGCGGTAAAAAAATCGCCCTTGGCGTGGCGTATGCATTATGGGAAGGCATCGGCATAGTATTGATTACCGTGTTGAGCGTTTGCTTATTTGATGAACCGCTATCGACGCTAAAAGTGGCGGGGCTAACAACGCTGGTGCTGGGCATTGTGTTGATTAAATCAGGGACGCGCAAAGCCGTGCGCCGGGGAGCGTAAACATGTCGCCGTTTGAATGGATCCATGGGGCATGGCTGGCCATTGCTATTGTGCTGGAGATTGCGGCAAATATCTTTTAAAATTGTCCGATGGTTTTCGCCGTAAAGCCTATGGCTGCGGATCGTTGCTGGCGGTGCTGGCGGCGTTTAGCGCGCTGTCGCAAGCGGTAAAAGGCATCGATCTTTCCGTCGCTTACGCCCTGTGGGGCGGCTTTGGCGTTAGTCGCCACGCTGGCAGCGGGTTGGATCCTCTTTGGTCAGCGCCTGAACGGTAAAGGCTGGTTGGGGTTGATATTATTAATCGTCGGGATGACACTGATTAAACTGGCCTGATGTGATCGCTGCCCGTTATTGCGGGCAGCGAAATTCGTCGGCTGTATTACGCTTAGATTACCGTGACGCACTGCGGCTACTTTTTTCGGGCCACCATGAAGAGGCGGCGAATGTTTAATCCGTTAAGCTGGCGAAATATCCCCACAGCCCGAACCCTGTTCATCATGATTTTTATGGCAGGGATTGGCCTGATTATTTCCGTTGTCGCATTACTCTATCTCTCGTTACACCTGATCAGCACCAAGACCAATGAAATTGATCGGCACCGCACGGCGCTCTCGGTAGAAGGCGCGATTCAGACCGCGATTAACCGCACCCGCTCGCTGGTGATTGATAACGCCGTTTGGGATGACGCAGTGCGTGAGACCTACCGCCCGCAGCTTGATCCTCAGTGGCTGTTCACGACCCCACGGGGGGCGGGGTTCAAAGTGAACAATCTCTATGATGGCACCTTCGTGCTGGACGAACATTTCCGCGTGTTGTGGGGCGCGTTTCGCGGCAAACCCTTTAACGAAACGAATTTCGCCTTTTTTGGCGACGGGTTGGTGGCGTTAATCCGTAACCATGCGCAGTCATTGCAGGCCGGGCAGGAGGTTTTTGCCGGTCTTACCCGAACCCGCGAGGGGGTGGCGTTTGTCAGTATTGGGCTTATCCGTCCGATGGTGGGCCGCCTTGAGGTGTATGACCAAACCCGCCGCTATCTGATTATTACCCGACATCTCAATGCCGGGATCCTGAGCGATCTCGGCGCCACCTTTCAGATTGAAAACCTGAGCTATTCGCCCGAGGGCGTGGAGACGGCGGCCAGCATTCCGATGCGCGGATCTGCAGGCGAGTTGCTCGGCTATCTGAGCTGGACGCCGGGTCTGCACGGCGTGCAGGCCGCCCGCGCAGCCGCCGGGGATATCCGCCATATTGCGATGCTTGCCTCTGTGTTGATCCTTCTGTTTATTGCCCTGAGCAGCGCCGGGTTATATAAGCTGGCAAAGAAGAGAAAATCGCGCGCAAAATCGCCCTGACGGACTGGTTGAGCCGCCTGCCTAACCGACGTGCGTTGATTGAACACCGGAGCAGTTGAGCGCAGTGGGTGACAGTGAACTGATTAGCGTGGTGTTTATCGATCTCGATGGCTTTAAAGATATCAATGATATTTACGGGCATGATGTCGGCGACAGGTTAATTGTCACCATCGCCCAGACGCTGCGCGAGAAGATCCCTACGGATGGCATGCTGGCGCGGATGGGCGGAGACGAATTTGCGATGACGCTCAGCGGGCCGTGGTCGACGGAGAAAGCAACTGAATTTGCCGAAAGCGTGTTGCAGTATCTCACGTCGCCGGTCCGCATTGGCAAACGGACGATTCATATTGGCGCCAGTATCGGTATCGCCAGCGGGACGCTGGTGGAGTGCTCCAGTTCTGAACTGTTTCGCCGCGCCGACATCGCGATGTATCACTCTAAAATGACCGGCAAAGCCTGTATGACCCATTACAATGCCGAGCTGAACAGCGCTCGCGAGCGGCAACTGTTGATCGAAAATGACATTCGTGAAGGGCTGGAGCGCGATGAGTTTGATGTCTGGTATCAACCGATTGTTGATGCCCGTACGCAGACGATGATTGGGGTGGAAGCGCTGGCCCGCTGGCCGCGTCGTCCGGGCGGCGAACTGGAAGCCCGATGATTTTATTCCTGTGGCCGAAACCAGTGGCCTGATTTATGCGCTGGGTCAGTTTGTGCTGCGGCGCGCCTGCCAGCAATTAATGCCGTTGAGTACGCTCAAGCTGTCTGTAAATATCTCGCCTGCACAGTTTCGCGATCCGGACTTTGAAAACAAAGTTGCCACCGTGCTGGGCACAACGCAATTTCCGGCGCGGCGGTTACAGCTTGAAGTGACCGAAACCTACGTACTGGAAAACCCGGAACGCGCACGTGCGGCGATCGCCAATTTAAAAGCGCTGGGTACGGCGGTGGCGCTGGATGATTTTGGCACGGGGTATTCGAGCATTGGCTATCTACGCCGTTTTAATTTTGACACCATCAAAATTGATAAATCGCTGGCCGGTCTGGTGGATGATGATGAACAGGCGTCGGTACTGGTGAGCGGCACCATCCGCATCGCCAGTGCGCTCGGTATGCAGGTGGTGGCGGAAGGCGTGGAAACAGAAAAACAGATGAGAATTGCTGCGGCTGGCCGGTTGCGACCAGCTACAGGGCTACTATTACAGTGCGCCAAAACCGCTGAACGACATTTTGCAACTGCCGTTACAGCGGCAAGGTTGAACTAGTCGTTCTCTTTCGCCAGCGCTTCCAGCTTATCGCGAAACCCGGTGACGGAAATGGCCCGGTTATCGGCGCGCCAGCGATCTTTTGCGGCAGGCGCTGAGCTTTGTACGGCAATCAACTGCCAGCCGTCATCGGTTTTCAGCATCAGCGGCGAACCACTGTCGCCCGGCAACGTATCGCACTGGTGCGACAGCACCGTGTTTTGCGCCCACCCCGTCACCACGCAATCCTGATGGCTGTATAACGTATCGAGGTGATCTTCCGGATAGCCGGACTGTGTGACTTTCCGATCGGTCGCTTTCAGTGCCGCAGTGAGCGCATCTTTGTCACCGGCGAACAGCGGCAGCGGTGTAATGCCGGAAGGCGGGTTACGCAACACCACCAGCCCAAAATCCCGAGGACGCGGCAGAAGAGGGGACAATCCAGCCGTCGCCGTCCGCTTTCAGGCGGTGACCGAGCGAGGAGTCGACCCGGCCTTCAATATCGTGAATTTCATAGCGCCAGACGCCTTTCTGCGACACAAAACGCAAGGCGACGGCCTTATCCGCTTTACCGCGCGGCGGCGTTAACAGGCAATGCCCGGCGGTTAAGGCCGGTGTGAGGAGAAATCAGCGTCGCGGTACATAAGTTGCCGCTGGCGGTTTCCAGTTGACCAATCGCATCCCATGGCGCTTTGGTCGGTGTGGTGACCCGGACACGATCATCATGTCCGAAAAACAGCGTCTTCACGTCGCTGGCGTTTATGGCGTTATCATCGCCTTCGTCAGCATGCCCAACAGCGGAAAACAACAGCAGCGGTCCCAGCAACAGCACAACGGTTTTTCGCATATCACACTCGGGTGGGGGGAATTATGATTATTAAACGTAAGCCCGTGGTTAATAAATATAGACGGGACGTGAAGAAAGTGGGAGTAAAATCAGCGCACTACATCAGTAAAGATAGAACTGGATGGCAATGATTGCGCAGATAATCAGCATCGCCGGGATCACTTCAAAACGATAACGTCGCAGCATATGCCCTCCAGAGAGAAAAGCGGCGCTTCGCCCGAAGGGTCAGCGCCGGTTAAACACGGTGCTCGTACGTTGAGCGCCGGATTCAATCACGTTTACTTATGCAGCCGGTTGTGCAGCCGGTTTAGCAGTGTGTTTTACGTGTTTAGTATGTTTTACGTGTTTTTTAGCAGCCTGCGCCTTCTGTTCTACAGCCGGTTTGGCAGCTTTTTGTGGTGTTTTTAACTTTTGCAGCCTGAGCTTTCTGTTCTACAGCCGGTTTAGCGGCTTTTTTGTGGTGTTTCTTAACTTTTGCAGCTGGGCTTTCTGCTCTACAGCCGGTTTAGCGGCTTTTTTATGATGTTTCTGTACTTTTTCACTGGTGCGGCGGTAGTGGTGGTAGTCGCAGTCGTGGTTGCAGCCGGAGCCGGAGTTGTAGTTGCAGTGTCGGCAGCGAAAGCAGCAGAAGACAGACCCATTGCAGCGGCAACAACCAGAGCTAATACTTTTTCATTCCGATATCCTCGAATTGGTTTCTTCATTCCAACCCCCACTGCGGGGCCGTTGGAAAGAACTATATCCATAAAAATTCACCACTTCCGTGAGTGATTGGTATCGGCGTGTAACGGAATGTACAGCGGGGATGTACAGCGAAAAATAGCGCGCCGGAACGCTGCTCCGGCGCGGGTTTACTACAGGTAACGGCGGGTAAGATGCTCGCGGAAATAGCGCACGTTGAGCGCCTCGCCAGTGGCATTTTCGATCAATTGCGCGGTGCTGAAGCGGCTGCCATGTTGCCAGATATTTTGCCGCAGCCAGTCAAACAGCGCGGTGAAATCGCCAGCGGCAATGGCCTCGTCCAGCCCCGGTAGCGCGTTACGCGCGGCATGGAACAGTTGGGCGGCATACATGGCGCCCAGTGTATAAGAGGGGAAATAACCAAAGCCGCCGTCGGTCCAGTGAATGTCCTGCATACAACCGTTACGGTAATTGCCTTCGGTGGAGAGCCCCAGCCATGCCTGCATCTTTTCGTTCCACAGCGCCGGAATATCCTCGACCTCAATCTCGCCATCCATCAGCGCGCGTTCGATCTCATAACGCAGGATCACGTGCGCCGGATAGCTGACTTCGTCTGCATCGACGCGGATGTATCCCGGTTTTACGCGCTGATTCCGGTGCAATAAAGTTGCGCTCTTCAAAGGCTGGCTGCATCCCGAAACGCTGTACGATGGCAGGTTGCAGGCGGCGTAAAAGGCATCGCTGCGCCCGAGTTGCATTTCAAAAAAGAGGCTTTGCGACTCATGAATGGCGGTGGAACGCGCCAGCGCAATGGGCTGGCGGCCAGTGACGCGGCAGGTTTTGCTCGTAACGCGCATGCCCCGTTTCATGCACCACGCCAAACAACGCGCTCAGCAGCTCATTTTCATCGTAGCGGGTGGTAATGCGTACATCTTCCGGCATGCCGCCGCAGAAGGGATGCGCACTCACATCAAGACGCCCGCCATTGAAGTCAAAACCCAGCACCTGCATGGCCTGCAATCCCAGTTCACGCTGCCCGTCGATGGGGAACGGCCCTGCGGCGCAAGCAGCGATTGCTGTTCCTGTTTTGCAACGGCTTTCTGCAACAGGTCTGGCAACCAGTTTTCATATCGCCAAACAGTTCATCCGGGGGCGGGCGCTGGTCATATCCGGCTCAAATTTATCGAGCAGGGCGTCGTAAGGTGTGCAGCCTTTAGCAGCCGCGCGCGCAGTTGTGCTTCTTCACGGCTCAACCTGACGACCTCTTTCAGGTTGGCGGAAAACCCGGCCCAGTCATTATTGGGGCGCTGCGTACGCCGGTAGCGTGTTCGCATTTGCTGCCCGCCAGCGACTGCGCTTCCACCAGCGCTTCTGGCAACAGGGCCGCTTCACTCGGTAATGACGGGTCATTTCCCGCAGGTTGGCTTGTTCAATATCGTCCAGATCTTCTTGTTGCGCGGCTTGTATCCATTGACCGGTTTTCTTGTCGGTAAGGATCTGATGGCGCAATACGCTGAGTTCCGCCAGCGCTTCTCCCGCGCGGCACTTCCGCCCGGCGGCATCATGGCGAACATGTCCCAACTGGCGATGGCGGCGAGATGTGAAAAGCGCGACAGGCGAAGAAACGTGCGGGTGAGCTGTTGATAGTTTTGCTTGTCCATAATGCCTCTGGTTGTGTTTTTTCTGCAATAACCACCTAAAAGTAGTAGTTATGCTGCCGATAATGGGATTTGTACCATAATAGATAAATCTTATTTACATCACCAAATAACAACACAGCGCAGCAATAACCATGAATCCATTTGTATGGGTAATCTTTGCTCTGATGGCGCTTGATGCCGTGCGTGAGCTGATGGGTGCCTCGTCCGTATTAGGGTTGTTTTAACGGGCTAACAGCGCGAATAAAAAAACCCCGCGCGAGGAGCGGGGTCATGACGCTTTCGCGGCATTATTGCAGGCGAGCATGGAGTCTGCTGCCTACCAATACCGCGATAACCAGCATTGCTGCAATAAAACCGCCCACGCCATTCCAACCGTAACTGTGCCAGAACACCCCACCTAACGTGCCCGCCGGGCTGGATCCCCGGTAGTAGCTGAACAAATAGAGTGATGAGGTTCGGCCTTTGGCGCGTTTTGCACGCGGCCCAATCCAGCTACTGGCGACCGAGTGGGCGGCAAAGAAACCGGCGGTAAACAGCAGCATGCCGGCAAAGATCAGCCACAGCGACGAGAACAGCGTTAACAGCAAACCCATCAGCATTATGCTGGTGGCGCCCATCATCACCGGGCCACGGCCATATTTACTGGTCATCGCGCCCGCTTTCGGCGAACTCCGAGGGTTCCCGTTAAGTAGGCCACGGACAACAGCCCGACCACCGCCCTGGCTCAGCATCCACGGGGATTGCATCAGCCGGTAGCCAATGTAGTTAAACAGCGTGACGAACGAGCCCATCAACAGGAAGCCTTCCAGAAACAGCAGCGGCAGGCCTTTATCGCGCCAGTGCAGGCGGAAATTGATAAACAGCGTTTTCGGGCGCAGCGATGACGGGCGAAAATGGCGCGATTCCGGCAAAATTTTCCAGAACATCAGCGCCGAGGCCAGCGCAAAGCAACCAATGGCCGCCAGCGCGATACGCCAGTTAAAAAAGTCGGTAAATACCCCGCTGATCAGGCGGCCGCTCATCCCGCCGATGGAATTGCCGCTGATATACAACCCCATGGAGAAGGCAACAAAACTGGGGTGGATCTCTTCGCTTAAATAGGTCATGCCGACCGCCGCCACGCCGCTTAATGACAGACCCAGCAGCGCACGCATCACCAGAATGCCGTGCCAGCTGGTCATCATGGTCGACAGTAACGTACAGCAGGAGGCGAGTAACAGCGCGGTCACCATCACTTTTGCGACCAATCGCGTCCGACAGCGGGCCGGTAAACAGCAGGCCAATTGCCAGCATCGCGGTCGAGATAGAAAGGGAGATACTGCTGCTGGCGGGCGAGACGCCAAACTCATGGGAGAGCACCGGTAAAATCGGCTGTACGCAATAGAGCAGGGCAAATGTCGCTAACCCGGCGGAGAAGAGCGCCAGCGTCACGCGCATAAATTGGGGGGTACCACGTTTAATAAACTGTCCCGGCACAGAAACAGGTTTTTCGTCAACGACGCTTGCCGGCGCGGTGTCAACGGTTGTTGTACGACTCACTCGAGATCCTTAGCTTTTCATCCCGTGATTTTGGTGACGGGCTTACCACGGCATAAGGGTATGAAATGTGTAATATTCTGTCTAATATATTAATAATCTCAAATAAGACTTATTAAATATGAATATCGAGCTGCGCCATCTACGTTACTTTATTGCCGTTGCCGAAGAGCTGCATTTCGGCCATGCCGCCGCGCGGTTGAATATCTCGCAACCGCCGCTCAGCCAGCAGATCCAAATTCTGGAGCAGCAGATCGGCGCGCGCGTCTGCTGGCGCGCACCAACCGCAGCGTTTCTCTGACGCCCGCGGGCAAACAGTTCTCGGCCGATAGCCGGCAAATCTTAAGTCAGGTGGATGATGCCGCTGCCCGCGCCGCGCGTTTGCATCAGGGAGAAACCGGGGAGTTGCGCATTGGTTTTACCTCATCGGCGCCCTTTATCAAGTCCGTCTCCGACACATTGTCATCGTTTCGTCAACGCTACCCGGATGTGCATTTGCAAACGCGGGAAATCAACACCCGTGAGCAGATTGCGCCGTTAAACGAAGGGGGGCTGGATCTGGGGTTAATGCGTAATACGCAACTGCCGGAAACGCTGGCATGGCAGGTGATCCTGCGTGAACCGCTGTTGGCCATGATCCACCGCGATCACCCGTTAGCCACGCGTGAGGCGGTGTCGCTGGTGGAACTGGCGCAGGAGCCGTTTGTCTTTTCGATCCGCACGTGGGCACTGGTCTGTACGACGATATTCTTGGGCTGATGCGCCGTTACCACCTGACGCCGACGATTGCGCAGGAGGTCGGTGAAGCCATGACCATTATTGGTCTGGTGGCGGCGGGCATGGGCGTGTCGATTCTGCCTGCCTCTTTCCGGCGGGTACAATTGCGTGAAATGCGCTGGTGCCGATTACCGAACCGGATGCGGTGTCGGAAATGTGGCTGGTATGGTCAAAACATCATGAACAGGGAACGGCGGCGGCGCGTTTTAAGCAACACCTGCTTGCGGCGGCGGGCGGATAATTTTGCACATAAGTCCTTGCAAAATGTGCTGTAAATCACAAGCCGGGGGTAAAAAATTTGACGACGACCCGTGAAGTGCTTCACCATAGCCCCAGAGTTTATTTCGAAGCGCGAAAATAAGGGAGTCAGAGGTGGTTGCTGATAGTCAGCCCTCGGGCATATTGATCAAATTAAGCAGACCAATGCGGGGGCAGTGTATCGCCTGATTGATCAGCTTGGCCCGGTGTCGCGCATCGACCTTTCCCGGCTGGCGCAACTTGCACCCGCGAGCATTACCAAAATCGTCCGCGAAATGCTCGAAGCGCACCTCGGTGCAGGAAACAGAAATTCAGGAACCCGGCAGCCGGGGTCGTCCGGCGGTGGGACTGATGGTGGAAACCGAAGCCTCGGCACTATCTTTCGCTGCGCATCAGCCGGGGCGAAATCTTCCTCTCCTGCGCGATCTCAGCAGCAAACTGGTGGTGGAAGAGCGCCTCGAACTCCCGCTTGTTGATGCGTTACCGTTGCTGGAACGCGTCACGTCGCATATCGATCGTTTTTTACCCGCCATCAGAACAAGCTGGAGCGCCTGACCGCTATTGCCATCACGCTGCCGGGCATTATTGATACGGAAAACGGTATTGTTCACCGCATGCCGTTTTATGACGATGTCAAAGATATGCCGTTGGGCGAAGTGCTGGAGAATCATACCGGGGTGCCGGTGTATGTGCAGCACGATATCAGCGCCCTCGGACGATGGCGGAAGCGCTGTTTGGCGCATCGCGCGGCGCGCGGGATGTGATTCAGGTGGTGATCGATCATAACGTGGGCGCCGGGGTGATCACCGACGGGCGCTTACTGCATGCCGGGAGTAGCAGCCTCGGTGGAAATCGGCCACGGTCGATCCCTACGGGAAACGCTGTTATTGCGGCAACCACGGCTGCACCTGGGAAACCATCGCCAGCGTGGAAAGCGTGCTGGAACTGGCGCAGCGGCGTATGAGCCAGTCCATGAGTTCGATGCTGCACCAAAACCGCTGACGGTGGAGTGGTTGTGTCAGGCGGCGCAGCAGGGCGATCTGCTGGCAAAAGACATTATCAGCGGCGTTGGCGCCAATATTGGCCGTATCCTCGCCATCATGGTGAATTTGTTCAATCCGCAAAAATATTGATTGGATCGCCGCTCAGCAAAGCCGCAGATATCCTCTTTCCCGCCATTACCGATTGCATTCGCCAACAGGCGCTGCCGGCTTACAGTAAACACATCAGCGTAGAGAGCACCCAGTTCACCAACCAGTGGGCACCATGGCCGGTGCGGCGCTGGTAAAAGACGCGATGTATAACGGATCGTTGTTGATTCGTCTGTTGCAGGGGTAACAATTTTGCACTGTTGCCCTAAAAATTGCGCTACCTCAAGCTGAGTCCTGTGCACTTAACTTAGACTTTCCCCTACTGAATTATTTTCCGGTTTATATTTTCGTTGAACAACGGTGGGGTTCGTCATGCTTAAGCGTTTCTTTGTAACGGGTACAGACACTTCTGTCGGCAAGACAGTGGCGTCCCGCGCGCTACTACAGGCGCTGGCTGCCAGCGGCAAAACAGTGGCAGGGTACAAACCTGTCGCCAAAGGAAGTAAAGAGACGCCGGAAGGGCTGCGCAACAAAGATGCGCTGGTGCTGCAAAGCGTTTCATCGCTGGAGTTACCTTACCAGGGCGGTAAACCCTATCGCGTTAAGCGAAGAAGAGAGCAGCGTTGCGCACAGTTGCCCAATCAATTACACCCTGTTATCCAACGGCACCGGGCGGGTTTGTGCGACCGGGTTGATCATGTGGTGGTTGAAGGCACCGGCGGCTGGCGCAGCCTGATGAATGATTTACGCCCGCTTTCTGAATGGGTGGTGCAAGAGCAAATGGCAGTCGTGATGGTGGTGGGGATCCGAGGAGGGGTGCCTTAACCATGCGCTTCTGACCGCTCAGGCGATTGCCAGCGACGGTCTGCCGCTGATTGGCTGGGTCGCCAACCGTATTAATCCGGGGCTGGCGCATTACGCAGAAATCATCAATGTACTGAGTAAAAAACTGCCCGCCCCGCTGGTCGGTGAACTGCCGTACCTGCCACGCCCGGAACAGCGCGATTTGGCACAGTACATCAATCTGCAAATGGCAACCGGCATGCTGGTGGCCGACCGCGTTTTAGCCTGAAAAAACCTCCGCCCGGATGGCGTAACGGCTGTACACCATGCCTAAAAAATTGTCTTAAAAGAGACGTATAAGAGTGACACTGTCACGAATTACCGTGCAGAGGAGTGTCCCGATCGTCTGACCGGGAGGGCATTAACGGAAAAGCGGTTTTTGTGCGACCGGGATCAGCAACCGGGATTGCCAGTCCGCCAGCGTGAGTTGCGCCAGTAACCCCAACGCATGCCAGAAGGGATGTCTGGCTTCGTTGCTGAATACCGTGAGAAAACGCCCGGCCCACGGCAGCAGATGCCAGTGCCAGCAATTGATCGCAGGCGACACGGTTGCCTTGCTCCGCCAGCCACGCCGCCAGCAACAGCAATGCGCCAAAGTGATCTTCCGGCTCATTTTGCCCGCTGCTGAAAACGACGCTGTTTTCACGCATCCACTGGCGCAGCGCAAGCGTAGAGTCGCCAAACAGCACACTCTCTTTATCCAGCCATACTGAGCCCCACGGCGGTGCAGGCAATGCGTGGGGACCAATCAATAAACGCTGCCGGGCGTCCTGCAACGGTTCATCGCTGTCGGTGGTAAAACCCGCCGTCAGTGGCTGAAGAACCGCTTGCGGCAGCGGCCATTGTTCGACCCCGTCACCCTGTTTTAAACGCGGCAATCAGCGGCGCTGCCGGTTCGCTCTCCGGTGGGTAATAAAACAGTGCGCCCAGCACGCGGGCGGTAAAAATGAATGCTTCACGGGTATCGTCAGTCATAGTCTCCCCGATAATCTCGGCAATACCGTTTATAGAGGCCGGACAGGGCGTAAGCCGCTATCCGGCGCGTACGCGATTAACCCGCAACGGCAACGCCGACGGTCATATGCAGCCCGTAAAACAGGCCGCGACCGATGACTTCGCCCGCTATCACCAGCACAATCCCGGCCAGCAGGCTGATCACCTGCGGTTGCTTATGCATCACCAGCGGACAGATCCAGCACCCCAGACCGAGCGCCACCAGCACCAAACGCCACACCTGTAGCATGCCGTAATCCGGCACCAGCGCGATGGCCTGTTGTACCGAACTGTGGATTTCGCCCAACTGCACGCTTTGCAACATCACCACTGCGCAGCTTGCCACCAGGGCGGCAACGCTCACCGCCGCAAAACGCGACGCGTTATAACGCATCCCCGCCAGTCTTAGCAGCAGCGCCCCCAGCAGCGGCCCGCCGATAAGCATCGTAAGGAAAAAAGCTGGCGGTGGTGTAACCGTTGTGCCGGGAACGGTGTCGATTTGGTAAACACGCGTCATCGCCCAGACAAACAGCACACCCAGCACCATGCTGACAACCAGCCATAAGCGCCCGAGCGCAGCAGGCATTTTGCCAAGCCATGTAACCAGCCACCAGAAACCGCCCACGGCGAAAACAGCGACCCGGCGGCGATTTCATTACTCAGCGCCGATGCGCCCACACGGTTCAGTGGAGTTGAATGCCCGCAGCGGTGAACCAAGGTGCATCATCGAGGCGATAAAGCCAATGCCCATCACGATCCACAGCAAAAACTGGCTGCGCACAATGCTGGCCTGCGTACGCTGATCCCCGGAGGTTGCCATCCAGCCAAGGCCGGTGACGATCAATCCGCCCGCCACACACTGGCCGAGCACGGTAAACAGCACCAGCGGCCATTCATGCCATCCGCTTCCCATTTCACACCTCCTGCGGGTTTGTCAGATAGCCGGTGGTATCCCCTGTCGGGCGGCTGTTGGCGTTGGGTTTGATGACAATATTCGGCCGGGTAAAGTGCGATGCCGGCAACGGCGCGATAGCGGCGAGTGAACCGTGCTGTTTACGCAATTCGTCGATAGGGCCAAAGTCCAGCGCCCGTAACGGGCAGGATTCGACGCAGACAGGCTTTTTGCCCTGCGCGACGCGGTCATAACAACCGTCGCACTTGGTCATATGCCCTTTCGCGGCATTGTATTGCGGTGCGCCATACGGGCAGGCCATATGGCAGTAACGACAGCCGATACACACCTCTTCATCCACCACCACAAAGCCATCTTCGCGTTTATGCATAGCGCCGCTTGGGCAGACTTTGGTACAGGCCGGATCGTCACAATGGTTACAGGAAAGAGAGAGGTAATAGGCAAAAACGTCCTGATGCCAGATACCCTGATCCTCCTGCCAGTTGCCGCCTGCATATTCGTATACGCGGCGGAAACTGACGTCCGGGGGTTAAGTCCTTGTAATCTTTGCAGGCCAGCTCGCAGGTTTTACAACCGGTGCAGCGGGCGGAGTCAATAAAAAAACCATACTGCGTAGTCATCCGCTACTCCTTAAACCTTTTGGATGTCGACCAGATTTGTGTGCTGCGGGTTGCCTTTCGCCAGCGGCGAGGGGCGGTGGGTGGTCAGGGTGTTCATACAGCCGCCATGATCGACGCGATCGCCGTCCATATTGGCCTGATGCCACGCGCCTCGGCCCATTGCGCTGACCCCCGGCATAATGCGCGGCGTCACTTTCGCGGCAATCCGCACCTCACCGCGATCGTTAAACACGCGCACCATGTCACCATTGGCGATACCGCGTTTTTGCGCATCAATGGGATTGATCCATACTTCGGCGGCAGGCTTCTTTCAGCACATCAATGTTGCCGTAGCTTGAGTGGGTACGCGCTTTGTAGTGGAAGCCAAACAGTTGCAGGGGGGAACTGGCTGCGTGCGGGGGAGTCCCAGCCTTCAAAGGTTGAGGCATACACCGGCAGTGGGCTGATAACCTCGTCTTTTTTCCAGCTCCCAGCTACTGGCGATTTTGCCAGTTGGCTGGAGTAGATTTCGATTTTGCCCGACGGGGTTTTCAACGGGTTGGCTTGCGGGTCGTCACGGAATTTTTTATAGGCGACAAAGTGACCGTTCGGATCTTTGCGCTTGTAAATCCCCATCTCTTTGAGCGCGTCGTAGGAGGGCAGTTGCGGATCTTTCGCCACCATTTTGGCGTACAGATACTTCAGCCACTCTTCACTGGGTTCGTCCTTCGGTAAAGCGCTGGTAAATATCCGGCCCCAGACGGCGGGCAATCTCGCTGGTGATCCAGTAAATCGGTTTACGTTCAAACTTCGGCGTAGTCACCGGCTGGAGGAAGATCAGGTAGCCCATATTCCCGGCATAATCGTTGGGAATGATATCTTCCTGTTCCACGGTCATCAGGTCCGGTAGCAGGATATCGGCGTACAGGGCTGACGAGGTCATAAAATTCTCAATCACCACGATCATTTCGCATTTGCTGTCATCCTGCAGCACATCGTGGGTGTGATTGATATCGCCATGCTGGTTGGTGAGGGTGTTGCCCGCGTAGTTCCAGATGAACTTAATCGGCACATCCAGTTTGTCTTTCCCACGCACGCCGTCGCGGGTGGCGGTCATTTCCGGCCCACGGGCAATGGCATCGGTCCGAGGTAAAACAGGAGATCGACGTTTTCACCGGGTTTTCCGGCATCGGCATCCGTTCAATGGTGATGGTGTAAGTGGATTCCCGCGCACCGCTGTTACCGCCATTGATGCCGACGTTTCCGGTCAGGATCGGCAACATGGCGATCGCCCGCGAGGTCAGTTCGCCGTTGGCACCGGCGTTGCGGTCCCCAGCAGATATACGCCGGTTTCGCGGTGCCGATTTCGCGCGCCAGTTTAATGATCTTATCGGCAGGAATACCGGTGATCCGGGCAGCCCACTGCGGTGTTTTTGCAATGCCGTCATCGCCCTGACCCAGAATGTAGGCTTTGTAGTGCCCGTTGGCGGGCGCATCTGCTGGCAATGTTTTCTCGTCGTAACCCACGCAATAGGCATCAAGGAACGGTTGATCGACGAGGTTCTCGGTGATCAGCACCCAGTGCCATTCCGGCCACCAGCGCGGCATCGGTTCCCGGACGAATCGGGATCCACTCATCTTCGCGCCCGGCGGCGGTGTCGGTATAACGCGGGTCAATCACCACCATCCGCGCATTGGAACGCTCGCGCGCCTGCTCCAGATAATAGGTGATGCCGCCGCCGCTCATCCGGGTCTCTGCGGGGTTGTTGCCAAACATCACCACCAGTTTGCTGTTTTCGATGTCCGAGGTGCTGTTCCCCTCGTTGGAGCCGTAGGTGTAGGGCATGGCGCAGGCGATTTGCGCGGTGCTGTAGGTGCCGTACTGGTTGAGGAAACCGCCGTACATGGCCATCAGACGGGCAATAATGGAGGCTGAAGGGGACGAGCGGGTAATGTTGCCGCCGACGATACCGGAAGAGTAATTAATGTAGACCGCTTCGTTACCGTACTTCTGCACCACGCTTTTTTAAGCTGTTGGCGATGGTATCCAGCGCTTCGTCCCAGCTAATGCGTTCAAACTTACCCTCGCCGCGTTTGCCCACGCGCTTCATCAGGTAGTTCAGGCGGTCCGGGTGGTTGATACGCCGACGGATCGAACGCCCGCGTAAGCACGCACGGACTGTGGTTGCCATACTGGTCTTCGCCGGTATTGTCCGTTTCAACCCAATACACTTCATTATCCCGGACGTGTAAGCGCAGCGCGCAGCGACTGCCGCAGTTTACCGAGCAGGCGCCCCATACGACTTTGTCCGGAGCGGGTTGCATGGCTTGCTGTACGGCGGCTGCGGCGGAACGCATGCCGAAAGGGAGATGAAAACTGCTGGCGGCCAATGCAAGCGACCCGAGCGCGGTGGATTTCACCAGCGTTCGTCGGCTTATGCCACCGCTGTGTTCGGTTTCAGACATAGCTCACTCCATTATTATTTATAATAAAAAAGAAATTACCCGCTAAATTAATAAGCAGGCTAATAATGGAATAATCCTACCCATCAGGGGGGTAGAGAAGTCTTAACTGTGATCAAGCGAAGGGTAATCCCCCAGATATTCAGGGGGATTATATTTACTGCGCGTCGGTGCCTTGTTCGCCCTGTGGCGCAGCACCGCTGTTGCGGATGTACAAAATTTTGTAGGTATCATTGGCACAATGCCCAACGACTGGGCGCCTGCCTGATCGGCACCGGTCATTTGGCACAATTTTCAGGCTAAAACCTGATTCCGGAACACCATTATTGATAATGCGCTGCTGGATGTCCGTTTTGACGCGCTCGCAGGAATCCGGTGCGGCAAATGCCGGAACACATGCCCCCAGCAGTAGTGCACAAAGCCAACGTGAAGCGTGCATCCTCGTCTCCTTTTATGTAACCCGCGTTAAACTTAGCACTTCCCGCGTAAGCGAAAGGTAAATATCTGAATAGTCTGAATAAGCGATGTAACAGGCCACAGAAGCCGAGGATCAGACTGCCCTATATCGGAAAGGATTTGCTAATATATGCGCAATACAGAAGAAAAATGTGGTGAACCCGTTGAAAAAACAGCTATTAGTCATCTCTCTCGCCGTGTTATTAGCCGGATGTGATGATGCGAAAGGACCGGTATCGTTTACGCCAGAGATGGCCAGTTTTTCAAATGAATTTGATTTTGATCCGCTGCGTGGCCCGGTAAAAGATTTCAGCCAGACGTTGCTCAACGATAAAGGTGAAGTGACCAAACGCGTGACCGGCACGCTGTCGAAGGAGGGATGTTTCGACACGCTGGAGCTTCACGATCTGGAAAACAACAGCGGCGTGTCGTTGGTATTGGATGCGAACTACTATGTTGATGCCGATTCTCAGGAGAAGCGTCTGCGCTTGCAGGGGAAATGCCAACTGGCGGAGTTCCCGGCGGCAGGCGTCACACCGGGATACGGATGACAACGGTTTTGTTGTGCTTGCCCGCGGTAAAGATATGGAAGTGAAATACCGCTACGATGAGGAAGGTTACCCGCTGGGTAAATCCACCACCTCGAAAGAGGAGCATTTAACGGTGGCGTCCACGCCC
Organism: Enterobacter sp. EA-1; assembly: GCA_002886105.1. Classification (GTDB taxonomy): domain Bacteria; phylum Pseudomonadota; class Gammaproteobacteria; order Enterobacterales; family Enterobacteriaceae. The sequence goes on along the minus strand of CP025776.1, from coordinate 2,778,282 downwards.
TCAAAAGATAAGCGCAAGAAGCTCGATTACACAGCGGTCAGTACGCTGAATGATAAACCGCTGGGCAACGTGAAACAGAGCTGTGATTACGACAGCCACGACAACCCGGTCAGTTGCAGTCTGGTGATGATCGATAACAGCGTAACGCCGTCGGTGGAACGCAAATTCAGCATCAAAAATACCATCGACTATTATTGATGCCGATGCCCGCCGCGCTTATTGCGCGGTGGGTTTCAACAGCGTAGATCCGGTTTTGTGCGCGGCCAGATATTGCTGCTGGAAAATGCACATGCGGATGGTATTGCGGTATTCGCCATTAATAAAAAAATTCATGGATCAATTCGCCTTCCACCATAAATCCCAGCTTGCGATAGATGTGGATGGCCTTTTCGTTTTCTTTATCAACAATAAGATAGAGCTTATACAGGTTGAGTACGGTAAAACCGTAATCCATGGCCAGCCCCGGCCGCCTTTGATGCCAAACCTTTGCCCTGATGCTCTGGCGAAATAATGATCTGAAACTCCGCCCGGCGATGCACATGATTAATTTCCACCAGTTCAACCAGTCCGGCTTTTTTCGCCTTCGCACTCCACCACAAAACGGCGCTCGCTCTGATCGTGGATGTGCTTGTCATACAGTCCGAGAGTTCAACGAAGGCTTCGTACGGCTCTTCAAACCAGTAGCGCATCACGCTGGCGTTATTATCAAGCTGGTGGACAAAGCGCAGATCTTCGCGCTCAAGCGGGCGTAAACGAACGCTGCTGGCGTCACTCATGGGAAATCCTTTTGCGGTGAGAGAGGCGGGCGCTGAGCGCGCCCGAAAGCGATTACTGAATTTGACGACCGGTGCGGCGATCCAGACAACGCAGGGTATTTGGTTCCCAGTAGGCGTTCACGTTAGTGCTTTTCTGGCAGTTATCCTCGGGCATCGAAAGCCACGTCGGTTTTGTCCCACTCTTTCTCTACGCGTTTGTTCACTTTAGTGCGCAGGCTGCGCGTGTCATTCCATTGCTCTTTTCCATCGAGGCGTGTTGACGGCTTTGGGCCGTGTCGCCGGATTCGATCACCAGTCGGTTGGTTTCCAGCCAGAGCGGAAGTGGTGTACACGATGGCACCCAGCGTCAGCATAGCGGTGAGGCACAGGCGTTTGCTAAGTGTAGTTGTCATTGCGATTTCCTTATTTGTGAGAAACAAAAGGCGTACGTTTCTATTCTATGCGATCTCAGCCATCCGGGATACCGGGTGCTCTGACTGAGAGCATTATCGGGTATGATGGTTCAACCAATATTGAATAATAGTGCCAAAAATGTTCAAAACGACACTGCTTTTCTTTGCTACTGCACTGTGTGAAATCGTCGGCTGTTTTCTGCCTTGGCTCTGGCTGAAGCGTGGCGCAACGCCGCTGCTACTGGTGCCGGCAGCACTGGCGCTGGCGCTGTTTGTCTGGTTGTTGACGTTGCATCCGGCGGCCAGTGGGCGGGTTTATGCCGCCTACGGCGGGGTGTATGTCTGCACCGCGCTGTTGTGGCTGCGCGTGGTGGAGGGTGTCAAACTCAGCGCGTATGACTGGCTGGGCGCAGCAGTGGCAATGTGCGGAATGTTGATCATTGTTGCCGGATGGGGGCGCGCATAAGCGTCCGATTTTTGTGACCAAAAGCGTGTTTTTTGATCGACCTACTTGTATGGTAGTAGTCCAAAAGCGTAGATTTCCTGCATCACGTTAAGACGATGCAAGGAATAACCGAATGAAGATCGTAGGGGCTGAAGTTTTTGTTACCTGTCCGGGGCGCAATTTTGTCACCTTAAAAATCACCACCGACGAGGGGATTGTCGGGCTGGGTGATGCCACGCTTAACGGTCGTGAGCTCTCTGTCGCGTCCTACCTGAAAGACCACCTTTGCCCGCAGCTTATTGGCCGCGATGCCCATCGTATCGAAGATATCTGGCAATTTTTCTATAAAGGCGCTTACTGGCGTCGCGGTCCGGTGACCATGTCGGCGATTTCGGCGGTGGACATGGCGCTGTGGGACATCAAAGCCAAAGCCGCCAATATGCCGCTGTACCAACTGCTGGGCGGCGCGTCGCGCGAAGGGGTGATGGTTTACTGCCACACTACCGGCCATACCATTGATGATGTGCTGGAAGATTATGCCCGGCATAAAGAGATGGGCTTTAAGGCCATTCGCGTACAGTGCGGCGTGCCGGGCATGAAAACCACTTACGGTATGGCAAAAGGCAAAGGCACGGCTTACGAGCCGGCAACCAAGGGCAGTGGCCGGAAGAGCAGTTGTGGTCGACGGAGAAATACCTCGACTTTACGCCGAAACTGTTCGATGCCGTACGCAATAAGTTTGGCTTCCATGAGCATCTGCTGCACGACATGCACCATCGCCTGACGCCGATTGAAGCCGCGCGTTTTGGCAAGAGCATCGAACAGTACCGCATGTTCTGGATGGAAGATCCGACCCCGGCGGAAAATCAGGAATGCTTCCGCCTGATCCGCCAGCACACCGTCACCCCGATTGCTGTGGGCGAAGTGTTTAACAGCATCTGGGATTGCAAGCAGCTGATCGAAGAGCAACTGATTGACTATATCCGTACCACCATTACCCACGCGGGCGGTATTACCGGTATGCGTCGCATTGCTGATTTTGCCTCGCTTTATCAGGTTCGCACCGGCTCTCATGGCCCGTCTGATTTGTCACCGATTTGTCACGCCGCTGCACTGCATTTCGACCTGTGGGTGCCGAACTTTGGCGTACAGGAATATATGGGCTACTCCGAACAGATGCTCGAGGTTTTCCCGCACAGCTGGCGTTTTGACGATGGCTATATGCACCCGGGCGATAAACCGGGGCTGGGTATCGAGTTTGATGAAAAACGGGCGGCAAAATACCCCTATGATCCGGCGTATTTACCGGTCGCAAGACTGGAAGACGGCACATTGTGGAACTGGTAACGCGGGATTAAGGCATTCCCGCATGTATATATGCAGGCGGGGATAACGATAAAAAGTAACACCATAAATAAATGTGGGCTATATATGAAATTTATCAACGATAGCTTTATGATTGGTAATGCTCGCGGTGTGCAATTATATCAGGATATCGCAAAAGAATTGCCAATCATTGATTATCACTGTCATCTCGACGCCAGGAAATATACGAAAATAAGAATTACGATAATATTACTCAGTTATGGTTAGCGGGCGACCATTATAAATGGCGTGCAATGCGCGCCAATGGGATTGAGGAGAGATATATTACCGGGGATGCCAGCGCTGAAGAGAAATTTGCTGCATGGGCGCAAACGGTAGAGGCGAGTTTCGGCAATCCGCTTTACCACTGGACTCACCTCGAATTGCATCATTATTTTCACTGTGATGAATTGCTGGATAGCCATAACTGGAAAGAGGTCATGGAACATTGTAATGGTTTATTATCTGGGGCGGATTTTTCACCGCGACAGTTAATTAAACGCGCCAATGTTGAAGTGATTTGTACTACCGATTCTCCGCTCGACTCTTTATATTATCATCAGAGATTAAGTGAAGAGTCCGACTTTCCAGTGAAAGTATTACCTACTTTCCGCCCTGATGAAGTCTTTGACAATAACGCGAAAACTTTCTCTCTATTTATTGATAAGTTGGCTGATATCACAGCAATAACGATTACTACTTTTACTGATTTCTCGGAGGCTATTGGCAAACGCATCCGTTTCTTTCACCAGACGGGGTGTCGCATTTCCGATCATGGGCCCGTTGAAATTCATTATAAATCTGCAAGTGAGGCGACGATTTCGTCACTGTTTTTGCGTAAAAAGAGCAGGGCAGACGTTAAGCAAGGACGAGAGTATTATTCTTGATAGTGCCATTTTTATCATGCTCGCACGCCATTATAAAAAACATAACTGGGCAATGCAGATCCATTTTGGTGCTATTCGCAATAACAATACCCAAATGCACCAACTCCTCGGGCATTAACACAGGTTTTGATGCATTAACAGATCAATATCAACTGGCAGAAAATTTGAATGGATTGTTAGATGCAATGGCAAAAGACAATGCCTTGCCTAAAACTATCCTTTACAACCTTAATGCCAGTTATAACGATCTTGTGGCTACGACTATCGCTAATTTCCAGTCGGCGGATTGCGGGGTTAAATCACCGATGCAATTTGGATCAGGCTGGTGGTTTAATGACACACGTCGGGGCATGGAGAACCAGCTTGCTTGCACCGGCCGATCAGGGGCTATTGATGAACTTTGTCGGCATGCTTACGGATTCTCGTAGCCTTGTATCCTATACCCGACATGATTATTTCAGACGAATTTTATGCAACCTTATTGGCGGTTGGGTAGAAAGAAAAGAAGTACCAGATAATAACAAGATATTGTCTCGCATGATTAGAAATATATGCCACGACAACGCCAGTGGATTATTTTAATTTCTAATTACCTTCTCTGAGGATAGAACATGTCTATTTCAAGCAAAAAATCACCATACCGGTGAGTATCGGGTATGGCATGACGGATATAATGGGTGGGGGCGCATTTACCGTTATTGGTGCATGGTTACTCTTTTTCTATACAACTTTTGTTGGTTTGTCCCCGGTAGAAGCCGCTTCCATTGTCGCGATTGCCCGTATTGTTGATGCCATCGTAAGTTTGTTTATGGGCAGCTTTACCGATCATTTTTACAAGAATTATTTTGGCAAAAATTCGGTCGTCGCCGCTTCTTCTTGCTGATTGGCGCACCACTCATGCTGGTATATAGCTTGTTATGGCTGAATGGGATGAGTTACGGATTTTATCTGTCTGTCTATCTCGCATTCGAAATCATTGCTGCAATGGTACTGATCCCATGGGAAACGCTGCCCTCAGAAATGACCAAAGACTTTAATTCGCGCACGAAGCTATCGACTTGCCGTATGTTTTTATCCGCATCCGGCACGTTTCTGGCAACGTTTATTCCGGGGCTTTTGATAGGTTATTTTGGTGAGCATAATGCCAACGCCTATTTGATTAACGGTGTGATTTTTGCGGTGTTATTTATGGTTTGTGTGTTTATTTCATGGAAAGTGACTCGGGAGCGTGAGTTGACACCGGATATGCTCGCTCAACTGGAAACAAAAACGCCCAATACGACTTTCTCGCAAAAGTATGCGCCTTTGCACGCTTGTTCAAAGAGTATGGTTCAACGCTAAAAATCAGAGCCTTCAGAAAACACCTTGCCATTTATTTATTGTCATTCACGGGCAAAGATGTTTACAACACGGTGTTTGTCTTCTTTTGTGTGTACTGTCTGAATGTCTCTTCTTCATTGGCTGGTAGCCTCCTCTCGATGAGCATCGTTGGTTTGCCTGTAACATTGATCGCAGGGATTGGCATTATTAAATTTGGGCCTTCGCGTCTTTATGTTTTTGCCTATTCATTGATGTTGCTGTGCCTTGGCGGGTTCTTCGCTGTTTACCAAATTCCTGCGCTGAACACGGTAGCCACATTGGTGATTCTGGCTGGTTTGTATCAGGTTGGTCGCTGTGTTCTGGAGTTCACACCGTGGAATGTGTTCCCGTTTATTCCTGATATTGACGAAATGGTGAGTCGCCAGCGCCGTGAGGGATTGTTTGCTGCGGTGATGACTTTCTCACGTAAAACGACAGTAGCCATTGCGACGTTTATTGTCGGCCTTTTATTGCAGAATGGCGGATTTGTTAAAGGAAGTCAGGTTCAGCCGCCAGAAGCTATTCACATGATTGCCATGTTGATGTTTATCGGCACCGCAGGATTGTTGCTACTCGCTCTCTGGCAGGCTGTCACGTTCAACCTCAACAAAAAGACGCATAAGATTTTTGTTGAAGAGGTGGAGCGCTTGAAAGCGGGAGGCGCAAAAAATGCGGTGACCACGGATACCCGCCGAATTGTGGAAGATCTGACGGGTTACGATTACGACACATTGTGGACAGAGCAGGGCGCAGTACAGCAAACAGGGACCTCGCGGATGACTTCCGCCTGATATTCTGGTTTACAACCCTGGCCGTTAAACTACAATGCTGTCACATAACTTTGCTTTTGTATCACACCACTTAGGCAAAAGTTAACGTAAATCAATATTCAGCCATCCACAATTGGTATCGTTAATGACAGATATTTTTTACCTTATCTACCATTCTAGTTTATGTAGTCAGCAAGCGGCCAGTAACGTCAGGGTTTCCCGGCCGCTATGCTGGCGGGATTTGCCTCATCTATTAACGAGTCGCAACTATGGAAAACCGGTTACTCAACGCAAAAGCAACACTTCCCACTATAACCGCGACGCACTGCAGGCGCGGATCGTGCACTGGGTTTTGGCGCGTTTCACCGTGCTCACCAGTCGGTCTATGCGGATATCCTCGCCGCGGAACATGGTAGCGACTGGGGCTACTGTGAAGTCAACCTGATTGGCGGCGAGCAGCAGATTGCCGACCTGAAACAGCAGGATAATTTGTACACCGTGGCGGAAATGTCTGCCGATGCGTGGACTGCGCGCGTAGTGGGCGTTGCGAAACGCGCGCTGCACGCACAGGTGGATGGACTGGAAACCGTACTGGCAGCAATGTGCGAACCGCAAGTGGCGATTGTGTCGTTGACCATTACCGAGAAAGGGTACTGTCACTCTCCGGCGACCGGCCAGTTGATGGCCGACCATCCCTTAATCGTGGGCGATTTGCAAAACCCGCACCAGCCAAAATCTGCCGCTGGGGTGATTGTCGAAGCGCTGGCGCGCCGCAAAGCCGCCGGGTTACCGGCTTTTACCGTGATGTCTTGCGATAATATGCCGGAAAACGGCCATGTTACGCGCAATGTGGTCTGTGCCTATGCCCGCGCGGTCAACGGGGAGCTGGCCGACTGGATCGAGGCAAACGTTACGTTCCCGTCCACCATGGTGGACCGCATTGTTCCGGCGGTAACGGCTGACACGCTGGATAAAATCGAACAACTGACCGGCGTGCGCGACCCGGCGGGCGTGGCCTGTGAGCCGTTCCGTCAGTGGGTTATCGAAGATAATTTTGTTGCCGGACGCCCGGAATGGGAAAAAGCGGGCGCGGAACTGGTGGCGGATGTGATCCCGTTTGAAGAGATGAAACTGCGCATGCTCAACGGCAGCCACTCATTCCTTGCTTATCTCGGCTACGGCGGGCTATCAGCACATTAATGAGTGCATGGAAGACGACAACTATCGTCGCGCTGCACACGCGCTCATGCTGAAAGAGCAAGCCCCGACGCTGAAAGTGAAGGGGTTGATCTGGCGCACTACGCCGATCTGCTGATTGCACGCTACAGCAACACCGCGCTGCGTCATCGCACCGGCAAATCGCGATGGACGGTAGCCAGAAACTGCCGCAACGCATGCTCGATTCTGTACGCTGGCACCGGGTGCATCAGCGCGATTTTTCACTGCTGGCGTTAGGCATTGCGGGCTGGATGCGCTACGTGGGCGGCGTGGATGAAAAAGGGCAGGCCATTGAAGTGTGCGATCCGCTGCTGTCGGTGATCCAGAGCGCGGTGAACAACAGTGCGCAAGGTGAAGCCCGCGTGCTGGCATTACTGGGTATCGATGCGATTTTCGGTAGCGAGTTGCCGAAAGATGCCACCTTTGTTGCGCAGGTGCAAAACGCGTATCAGACACTGCTGGAGAAAGGAGCAAAAGCGGCGGTTGCGCAGTACGCTGCGGCGCTGTAATGCTCAGTAGAATGCCGCCGCGGCGGCATTCTCACCACGTCGTGCTTAGTGCAGGCCCGGTGGCGAATCAGTTCAACCGGTTCGAATTTGCCTTCACAACCTTCCACTTCCACCGTTTTGCTGCGACGCAGCGCTGCCGCACTATAGCCCGTCAGCATGAATAGCAACAATTTTCCCGGTGCGGCCTGTGCCATTAATCATGACGCGGGTGCCGGTAGTAATGGGGTTATGGTTACGATCATAAGTCATCATGGTGATTTCTCCTTGTTGATATCCGCAAAATCATCCGGGGCAGAAGATGTCCCCGCGACGGACTGACTATCAATACGCCTCTGACGCGATGAGTTGTTGTTTTTGATCAAAGTCACACTTTTAATGACCAAAAGCATGACGTGTTAGCCAGACCGGGAGGACAAAGGAGGGGGAGATTACTCTTCGCTGAACCAGTCGCGATTTTCCGGCGAATGGTTTTCACCGACTCGCTGATTTCCTGCAAATGCTGGGTCATGGCGCGATCAACGGCGTCGGCGTCGCGTTTTCCAGCGCGGCAAAAATCTCCAGATGTTGACGCAGCAGCATCTCCGGCGGCGAGACGTGATCGAGACTCATATAACGCACGCGGTCAATGGTGGCTTTGATGTTTTCGATGGTGTCCCGTGCAAGCTGACAATCCGCAATCTGCGCCAGTTTCTGGTGGAAACTGTCATCCAGTTCGAAAAAAGTCATTCAACTGCTTGCGCTCAATGGCAATGCGTTGCTGGTTCAGGTTTTGTTCCAGCAGGTAAGCGGTGCTGTCATTGATCATCGCGGCGGCGCGGCGCGCGACGGCGCACTCAATAGCCCCGGCGGACGAAACAGCCGTTGCGAACCTGGAGTCATCGAGATTTTATTGACGTAGCTGCCGCGCTGCGGGCGGATCTGAATCAGGCCGTTTTCCGCCAGTTTAATAAACGCTTCCCGCACCGGCTGACGCGACACGTCAAAACGCACCGACACCTCTTTTCCGACAGCGGCGTGCCCGGTGGGATCAGACAATGCACAATATCCCGCCGCAGGATGCGGTAAATTTGTTGATTGACGGGTTGGGTAGGATTGAGTTCCGTTTCGGCAGCCATGCGCTCTTACTTTTTAAAGGGTTAACCTGTCTACCATACCATTAATTTTACTCACATCCCATACCCGGCCCTCAGGCCGGGCGAGGGGATTATCCCTGACGGTGAACGCTAAGCCCCGCGTACGTCTGGCTGACCGGCATCATTTCCAGCGTATTGATATTGACGTGTTTCGGCAGCGTCGCCACCCACCATACCGCTTCGGTCACATCTTCCGGCGTCAAGGCAGTGGTTTTTTCGTAGGTTTTGCCGGCCTTATCATCATCGCCTTTAAAACGCACGTTCGAGAACTCCGTGCCGCCGACCAGCCCCGGCTCAGGTTGGTGACGCGCACCGCAGTGCCGCTCAGATCGGTGCGCAGGTTCAGACTGAACTGGCGAACAAAGGCTTTGCTGGCACCGTAAACGTTGCCACCCGCGTAAGGCCAGCTACCCGCGGTGGAGCCAATATTGATCACATGGCCGCGATTGCGTTCCACCATGCCCGGCAGGACGGCGCGGGTCATGTAGACCAGACCTTTGTTATTGGTGTCGATCATCGTTTCCCAGTCATCGACACTGGCTTTATGCGCAGGCTCCAGACCCAGCGCCAGACCGGCATTGTTGACCAGCACATCAATCTCACGCCATTGCGCTGGCAACGCGGTGATAAACGCCTCGATAGCGGCGCGATTGCGCACATCCAGTTGCGCTGTATAGAGGTTATCGCCCAGTTCGTCTTTCAACTCCTGCAAACGTTCCTCGGCGGCGGCCTGTCGCAATCACTTTATGGCCGTTTTGAAATGAAACGGCGCGCGATAGCTTCGCCAAAACCTGCCGTTGCCCCGGTAACCAGAATAATCATCTCACTGTTCCTCAACGCTTTTTTGTGGTGTTGTACCATAGCATGCGCCGCTATTGAGCGGTAACGCAAGTTGTCCCACCCTACAGTGTGGCAAAAACCGTTGCTTGTGTGCAAGGAAGAGAAATGATTGCGATGCGCGCGGCGGATGCCTACTCTGAGGAGACTTACCGAATTCAGGAGCGAAATATGTCGGCCACTAATCCTTTCTTTGCCGCCAGTCCGTTGCCTTACCGGGCGCCGCAGTTCGACATGATCCAGCAGGAACATTACCGCCCGGCTTTTGATCAAGGTCTGCAACAAAAGCGTGGCGAAATCGCCGCCATTGCGGGTAACCCGGCTGCGGCGGATTTCGATAACACCGTGCTGGCGCTGGAGCGCAGCGGGCAATTGTTAAACCAGTGACCAGCGTCTTTTCGCCATGACCTCGGCGCACACCAATGCGTTTTTGCAGCAACTGGATGAAGCATTTTCTGCCGAACTGGCGGAGCTGGCGAACGATATCTATCTTGATGACGCGTTGTTTGCGCGGGTGGAAACCGTCTGGCAGCAGCGTGATGGACTGGCGCTGGATGCGGAGTCGCTGCGGCTGGTTGAGACAACGTACCAACGGTTTGTGCTGGCGGGGGCCACCCTGAGTGCGGACGAGAAAGCGACGCTCAAAGCGCTGAATACCGAAGCCGCCACGCTCACCAGTCAGTTTAATCAACGCTTGCTGGCGGCCGATAAAGCGGGCGGGCTGGTGGTGGATGACGTGCGCCAGCTCGAAGGGCTGAGCGAAGAGGCGATTGCGGCGGCGGCTGGAAGCCGCGTCGGCAAAGGTCTGGAAAACCGCTGGTTGCTGGCGCTGCTGAACACCACGCAACAACCCGCCCGGCGGCGCTGCGCGATCGGCAAACCCGTGAAAATCTGTTTATGGCGGGTTGGATGCGGACACAACACGGAGATGCCAACGATACCCGCGCGTTAGTGCTACGGCTGGTGCAATTGCGCGCGCAGCAGGCGGCATTGCTCGGGTTCGCCGATTTTGCCAGCTGGAAAATCGCGGATCAGATGGCGGAGACGCCGCAGGCCGCGCTAACGTTTATGCGCAATATTGCCCCTGCAGCCCGGGCGCGTGCCGAGCGCGAACTGGCGGACATTCAACAGGTGATTGATGCGCAGCAAGGGGGGATTTCGCGCGCAAGCCTCGGACTGGGCGTATTATGCCGAACAGGTACGGCTGGCGAAATACGATTTAGACGAGTCACAAATCGCCCCCCTATTTTGCGCTTAACACCGTGCTAACCGAGGGTGTGTTTTGGGCCGCCAGTGAACTGTTTGGCATCCGTCTGGTTGAGCGTTTTGATATTCCGGTTTACCACCCGGATGTGCGCGTGTGGGAGATCTTCGACGCCGACGGGCAGGGACTGGCGCTGTTCTACGGCGATTTCTTCGCGCGCGATTCAAAAAGCGGCGGCGCCCTCGGATGGGGAACTTTGTTGAACAGTCGACCCTGCTGGGCACGAAGCCGGTGATTTACAATGTCTGCAATTATCAAAAACCCGCCGCCGGGCAGACAGCGCTGCTCTCCGGGATGATGTCATCACCCTGTTCCATGAATTTGGTCACACGCTGCACGGTCTGTTTGCCCATCAGCGCTACGCCAGCCTTTCCGGGACCAATACACCGCGTGATTTCGTTGAGTTCCCGTCGCAGATTAACGAGCACTGGGCCAGTCAGCCTCAGGTGTTCAGTCGCTATGCGCGTCACTACAAGAGCGGAGAACCGATGCCGGACGCGCTGCGCGAGAAGATGCTGCGCGCCACGCAGTTTAACAAAGGCTACGACATGACCGAGCTTCTGAGCGCTGCACTGCTGGATATGAACTGGCACAGCCCGGCGAACGGTACAGCAGTGAATGACGTGGAGAGTTTCGAACAGCAGGCCATCCAACGCGAGCAGCTTGATCTGGCGGCAGTGCCGCCGCGCTATCGCAGCAGCTATTTTGCCCATATTTTCGGCGGCGGTTATGCCGCCGGCTATTACGCCTATCTGTGGACGCAAATGCTGGCAGACGATGGGTATCAATGGTTTGTTGAGCAGGGGGGATTAACCCGTGAGAACGGGCAAAATTCCGCGAAGCGATTTTATCGCGCGGCAACAGCGAGGATCTGGCGGAACTGTATCGACAGTGGCGCGGTCATGACCCGAAGATTGAACCGATGCTGAAAAACCGGGGATTGAGTGAATAATGCTGGGGCCGGGCGTTGAGCCCGGCTTTTCCTGCGTGCGTGTACTGGAGGTCAGACGACCAGTGCCATTTTTTATTCCACGTCGCTTTATGGGCTTTCACTTCGGCCAGTAAATCCAGCGTCTTGCTCTCGTCCTGCGTAAAATCCACGAGGAAAGGTCGGTTTTCTGACCTTCCGTCATGGCGCGGACATCACTCCTGCCACCTATTTTGAGGCGTTCAGGGAGTATTCCGGTCGTACAACACTTTAAAAGTTACATAACCCGCCCGGTCATTGACCTTACATATGCAAGGGACATACCGTTAGGCGTGGTGATGAATCCCCCCTGCGCGGAGGGGCTGCCAGTCGTACCTTTTGGGATAAGGCGAGTTTGCGGGCTGGAGCAGACTCACCGGGAGGCACCCGGCATCACCGTAATCTGTACAGCCAGAGATCTGTTTTGTGGTCGGGTCTCTGGCTGCCACTGCAACGCTTCATAAGAAAATCCTTAAAGCTCTGGAAATAATTTGTCGATACATAATCGGAACACCGGTTCACATTGACAAAAACATGATAAAAATTCAGCGCGGGATCCGCTTATGGCAGTCATTAACACCAATACACTCTCATTGATTAACCAAAATAATCTCAGCAAGTCACAGACGGCGCTGGGATCGTCGATTGAACGCTTATCTTCCGGGTTACGCATCAACAGCGCGAAAGATGATGCCGCAGGTCAGGCCATTGCCAACCGTTTCACCTCCAATATCAACGGCATGGGCGTTGCTGCACGCCAACGACGCCATTTCGCTGGCGCAAACGGCGGAAGGCGCACTGAGCGAAATCAACAACAACCTGCAACGCATCCGGGATTTGACCGTCCGGTGGCGCAAAACAGCTCGAACTCCGCTTCAGACATTGACTCCTATCCAGGGCGGAAGTAAACGAACGCATGGAAGAGATTAACCGCGTGACCACGCAAACGGATTTCAACGGCATTAAAGTGCTGAATACCAGTTCCGGTACATTCAGTTACGGCTTCCATGTGGGCAAGGAAGATGGTGAAGAGATTTCCATCAGCATGAGCAGCAGCGACAGCTACAACCTCTACGCGAATTCGGGCGCGATTCGCGACGTGTCAGGCGATTTTATCAACGGCAGCGCGCGCAGCACGATGTCGCAAGGCTTTGATGTCCTCCACGGTCTTGTGACCTCCGGCGGCATGACGAGCGGCAGCCCGCTGGCGGCTATAGATGACGCGATTAAAGCCGTGGATACGCAGCGTAGCGCATTGGGGGCTTATCAGAACCGTTTTGAATCGGTGATCAGCAACTTAACCAATGCCGCGAATAATCTCTCCTCGGCTCGCAGCCGGATACAAGATTCGGACTATGGTACGGAGGTCTCGAACATGTCGCGCGCACAAATACTCCAGCAGGCGGGCAGTTCGGTGCTGGCGCAGGCCAACCAGTGCCGCAAACCATGCTCTCCTTGCTGCGTTAAGCGCGGTTGGCAGCGCACTCAATTGTTAAAATGTGTGCTGCCTCACATTTCGACCCGTGGCATTACCCGCCTCATTAAGCCAAATTAAAAGACCAGATTTTGGAGCTTAACATTCCGTGGCATCACGCAGGCATTGCAACAATGTCTGTGTTAATGTCGAATGCTATTTGAGCAACTGAGGTAACCGACATGACCAAAAATGTAGTGGTAATTCGCGCCGGTGGTAAGGTTGAAAACGTAACCGTGGAAGATAATGCAAAATCGGTCACGTTCAAAAAATGAGCAGAGCTCGTTTCTCGAAATTCCGATTGAATCCCTCGGGATCTGGATGGCGAAACATTCCTCGTCGCCCGATTCTCTGACTGGTCACTTCGCAGGAAACTGAGCAGGCCATCCGTCAATTCTACTGATAACAACCGCCTGCGGGCGGTTTTCAATACCAGATGCGGAGATCTAAATGGAAAATCAACGTGAAGTGCCCGCGGCGGTAACGCCCACGATCAGTACGCAGGACAGCGCCTTATCTCACCACAGGTATCCTGTGCGAATTTAGGTGCTGGAATGGTGGTCACACTGGTCGTCGACGGTCAGGTTGTCGCCGGAGAACTGGTTTCCGGGCAGGAATATGCCTTATTTACCGCTAAAGCGATTCGCTCTGTTCCCGGCGATGAATCGGTAACAAATTCTATCGCCCGATTCTTTGACGATCTGGCCGAAGATTATCGCGTTGACGACGATCACGTTATTCCGCTTAATTATTTACATATTAAAGATCCGTCATGGATGACCGGGAAATGCGGGGTGGACCAGCGTTAAAGGAACCATATTACGCGTGCATATTGCGAAGGTGAGCGGTTTTTCTTTAGGCAAAGCCAAAAACGCGTAACGAAATATGTCAATAAAAGGGCCTCAACAAGAGGCCCTTACTCTATTACCTGCTTTGGCCACCTTCTCCTTCGTAGAACGGGAATACAGGATTTTGCCGTCAGTCTCGTTCCACAAACCGAGCAAATAGCACCATGAGGTCGATGCTGGCCCGGGCAGAATGTCGTGAATAAAAATTTATGACTGCTGCAAACCGGGCATTGAAATTTAATATTGGGGATAACCCCTCCGGCCTGTTGAATGGAAAGCTGACGGTAACACAATAAGTTCATTCTGAAAGATATATCTTCAACGATTTCAACAGCAAAACGTTTCGCTGACGCGAATATTTCTCCCATAGCCTGAGCAAGCCGGAAGAGAGAGGCACAATGCGGCCTTTTCCGTTTAGATACCGTTGAGGATTGCGATGTTAGATTGAGAGTGATCCGTTAACCAGACGTTTGAGTTAGCGTATAAAGCAAAACATAAATCTATCCATGCAAGCATTGACCGCCGGTTTTCTGGCGGTTTTTTGTTCATTTGCCAGAAAAGAAACGGCCCTTTACGTTTTGCGTAAAGGGCCGTCGCGGTGGGGATTATCGCTGTTCATCAGTCATCCCATTTATGGCTAAAATAAGCAGCCAGAAAACCAGAAAACAATATAATTCCCAGTGCTGCAATAAATACGTGCATATTTCCCATCATATTAAACCTCCATCGGTTGTACGAACTGACCTCTCTTACCTTAATTTGCCGCGATGGAGATATATTAACCTGATGAACCTAAATAAAAGCTGAATAGTGTGAATTATTTCGCGGGAAGCGTAAATTTCTTCCGGTATATCGCCGGGGAAATACCGTGCTGTTGGTGAAAATGGTGACGTAATGATGCGGCATTGCCGAATCCGCTATGTCCGGCGATAAGCTCAATACTCATTCGCGACGTGACCAGCAACGCCTGCGCACGCAGTAGCCGTTCCTGCAAAATCCAGCGCTGCGGCGTGGTTCCGGTAGATTCCTGAAAACGGCGCAAAAGGTGCGCGGGCTCATGCCAGTGCGCTGCGCCAGTGAGGCGACCGTATGCGGCTGTGCCAGCTGCTGGTGGAGAAAATCGAACAAATGCCCCAGTTGCTTACTCTCACGGGTTCGGGCTACCGGGCGGGTGAGGTGCTGCGTTTGCGAACCATCGCGATGCGGTTGCACAACAAGGCGCTGCGCGACGCGGTTGGCTATCTCGATGCCAAAGTCTTGCCGCACCACATGCAGGCACAGGTCGATGCCCGCCGCGCTACCCGCAGATGTCATCACGTTTCCCTCATCGTAATAGAGCGCATCTTCCAGCACATCAATGGCCGGATAGCGCTCGCGCAGCAGCGGCGTGTAGCGCCAGTGGGTGGTCGCTTTACGCCCGTTCAACAGGCCGGCTGCCGCCAGCACAAAGACGCCGGAACAGATCGAAATGATGCGGCAACCCCGTTGGCTGGCTGCCCGCAGGGCGGCACACCTAACGTCTCAGGTACCGGCATTTGCGCGCCGCGCCAGCCGGGAACCACAATCGTGTCAGCGGTGGCGAGCAGCTCCAGCCCACCTTCCGTCAGGACGCGAATACCGCCCGTCGCGCGCAGTTCGCCTTCTTCTATGGCCGCCACCGCAAAGCTGTACCAGTTTTCGCCCATCTCCGGGCGCGGCAGACCGAAAATCTCCACCGCCACGCCAAACTCAAAGGTGCACAGGCCATCGTAGGCGAGGGCAATAACGCGATGGCGCGATTCAGTACGTCGTAAAGTTGTCATTATCCGGTGTTATCTGGCATAGAAACGGGCAGTGAGGTTGTGTTGTTTTGGTTAGAGTAGTGTTAACACAAACACGGAGAAAGCACTATGAGCTATGTGACCGATATTCCCGCCGCTTCGCCGGAAGAAGCCGCCAGCCACTTTATGCACCGCCTGAGCGTGGAAACCGACTGCGCGGATGTGCACCACGCCATCAGCCAGCAGGAGCAGGATTTTGTGTTGTTGCATGTGGTGGGTAGCCCGGAAGCGTTTGCCCGTCGCCATCTTCCGGGTGCGCTGCATTTACCGCACAGCCAGATGACGCCGGAGCGTATGGCGCAGTGGCCAGCAGACACGTTGTTTGTTGTCTATTGCGCCGGGCCGCACTGTAACGGTGCCGATCGCGCAGCGCTGAAACTGGCGCGGATGGGGCTGGCGGTGAAAATCATGCTCGGTGGGGATCACCGGCTGGGAAGATGAAGGCTTCACCTTTGCCCGAGGGGAAGGCGCTGACGCGGAGCTAGGGCGCTATTTTCATCTTCATTGACTGAAGATGAAATTTCTTCATGTCCCGTGAATTTTTTCTCGTTTGCTGTCAGTGGCCCGGTGTGACATTTTATTTGGACATTTAGCCATCCAGAAGGCTAAAAATTCAAATAATGAATTATCACGCCGGGTAACCATCTGCCTGGCGCACGAGGAGAAGCAGTATGCAAC
Source organism: Enterobacter sp. EA-1 (assembly GCA_002886105.1). GTDB lineage: Bacteria > Pseudomonadota > Gammaproteobacteria > Enterobacterales > Enterobacteriaceae. The sequence continues at coordinate 2,761,540 of CP025776.1, read as the reverse complement.
GACATCAGGCCCCATTCCGCGCGGACGTAGTCGGTAGTTTTTGCGTCCGGACGCCATCAAACAGGCGCGTCAGCAGTTCGCTCAGGGCGAAATCACCGCGCAGCAACTGCGCAGCGTGGAAGATGACGCTATTCGCCATGTTGTTGAGCAACAGTGCGCCTGCGGTCTGCATGTGGTCACCGACGGTGAGTTTCGCCGTGCGTGGTGGCATTTTGACTTCTTCGACGGTCTGGAAGGGGTGGAGCGCTACGATGCTGACAAAGGCATTCAATTTAATGGCGTGCAAACCAAAGCGCACGGCGTACGGGTGACCGACAAGCTGCGCTTCGGCGATCACCCGATGCTGGCGGATTTTCGCTACCTGAAAAGCATCAGCGGTAATGCACAGCCGAAAATGACCATTCCCAGCCCGAGCGTGCTGCATTTCCGCGGCGGGCGGAAAGACATCGACGCGACAGTCTACCCGCATCTGGATGCCTATTTCGACGACCCTGGCGACCACGGCGCGACGCGATCCATGCGTTTTATGCTGCGGGTTGCCGCTATTTGCAACTGGATGACACCGTCTGGGCCTACCTGTGCTCTGACGATCAACGCCGTCAAATCCGCGAGCGTGGCGACGATCCGGATGCGCTGGCGCGCATTTACGCCCGGGTGATTAACAAAGCGCTGGAAGGCAAGCCGGAGGATTTGACCATCGGGCTGCATGTTTGTCGCGGTAACTTCCGCTCCACTGGATTTCGGAAGGTGGCTATGAGCCGGTAGCGGAAGTGCTGTTTGGCAGTGTCAATGTTGATGCCTTCTTTCTCGAATATGACAATGACCGCTCCGGCGACTTTGCGCCGCTGCGTTTTGTCCGCCCCGGCAAACAGCAAGTGGTGCTGGGCCTGATCACCACCAAAAATGGCGAACTGGAAAACCCGGAGGGCATTAAAGCGCGTATTCAGGAAGCGGCAAAATTTGTCGACATCAACCAGATCTGCCTCAGTCCGCAGTGCGGTTTTGCCTCAACGGAAGAGGGCAACACCCTGACGCCAGCGCAACAGTGGGACAAGGTTCGCTTTGGTGACGCAGATTGCCGATCAGGTATGGTAAGCCTTTGACTCCGGCGCGTGATGCGCCGGTTTTTTTACTGCGTTTGCACCACGCCCCACGGGCGGATTTGCATCCACGGATCATCATCAGCGGGGCCAGCACAATCGTGACCATTAAGATAATAAACAGCGACCGGGGGCTGGCTGCGTGGTCAGAATAATACCGGTGATTAAGGGGTTCATTGCCGCACCGAGCCAGCCCAGCGACTGAGCCGAGAAGTAGGTGGCTTTCATCCCTGCGGGGGCAATGTTGTCGATCAGCAGGTATTCGCCCGGCGCGTAGATCACTTCGCCAAGGGTAAAGACGGCGGCGGAAAGCCCCCACAGCCACAGGTTATTGCCGGAAAACATAAAGCCGAGCAGACCGATCATGAAACATACCGTGCCGGTCGCCATCAGCGGGCGCAGGTTGGATGCGTTGAGTTTACGCCCCACGGCATACTGGAGCGTGACCACCACAGCGGCGTTAACCGGCAGCACCACGGCGACCACACGCTCGGCGAAATCACTGCTTGCCACCGCCATAACATACTGGGAGAGGCAGGAAGCGAAAGAACCGGCAACAAATGAGGCGAGGAAGTTCGACAGCGTGAACCAGCCAAGCGCTTTGTCTTTCAGTAATACCGAAGGTTGCCAGACTGCCGGGCCGTCTGTGCCTGCGCACAGTGCTACACGCCTGACAGCGAACTGAATAAACACCAGCGGGAACGCGGCGCACACCGCCGCCAGCCAGAACGGCAGATTAATGCTCTGCATCACCAACAGGGTGCCGAGCGGCGGGCCGACAGTCCAGCCAATATTCAGTACGGTGTAGTTCAGTGAAAAGATCTTCGCCTTCGCCGTCGGGGTGAGTGTATCGGCAAAATAGGCTTTCAGTACGGTAGAAAACACCGAGTATGCGCAGTTAATCAGGGCAAAAACAGCACCACCAGCCCCGCATGATCGACCAGCGGGATGGCGGCAAAACCGACGATAAACGCGGTAATTGCCAGCAGCATATAGCGCTTTTATCGAACTTATCCGCCAGCATACCGAAACCGAGGCTAAAGACGACGCCAATGGTCAGCGCGAGGGTCATGGCGTAACCGACTGGTCGACCGCCATGCCATACTGGCGATTGAGATAAATGGTCATAAAGGGCAGCGTTGCGCCGCGCCCGATGGTGAGTAACAACGATGAAGCCAGCAAAGCGGCGGTTGAGCGTGTTTGCGTTGAGATCATTTACTTACCCGACATGCGTGTTGTTATATTTTTTGTGATGTATACAGCAATAACATGCATAAAGTGCGATGTACACCCGCATGTTTGTCGCGGAAATGCCTTAACTGACCTACCTGATTTAATGATCTGTCGCTGTACATTTTTTTTGCGTTAACGTAAATTTTTTACAAAATTTTAAACAACACAGGGGCGAAGAATGGCGCGTAAAGATGTCCTGCTGGCAATGCTGGTGGTGGTCGCGTGGGGACTTAATTTTGTGGTCATCAAAGTCGGTCTGCACAGTATGCCGCCATTACTGCTGGCAGGTTTGCGCTTTGTACTGGTGGCGTTCCCGGCGCTGTTGTTCGTGGCGCGTCCCAAAATCCCACTGCATTTATTGCTGGGATATGGACTGACCATCAGCTTTGGCAATTTGTTTTTCTGTTTTGCGCCATCAAGTTTGGCATGCCCGCGGGGCTTGCATCGTTGGTGTTACAGGCGCAGGCATTTTTACCATCATCCTTGGCGCGGGCGTGTTTGGCGAACGCTTACAGGCGAAACAGCTGGTCGGAATAACGCTGGCTATTCTCGGCGTGCTGGTGCTGATTGAATCGAGCCTCACCGGGCAGCATGTGCCGATGATCGGCTTTATCCTCACTCTGGCCGGGGCGTTTAGCTGGGCCTGCGGCAATATCTTCAATAAAAAATCATGCAGCACACATCCCGGCCTGCGGTGATGTCGCTGGTGGTGTGGAGCGCATTGATCCCGATAGTGCCGTTTATGCTGGCATCGCTCGTCGTTGACGGTCCGGCGGCGATCCTGCAAAGCCCTGGTGAGTATTGATGTGACAACGCTGTTGTCTCTGGTCTATCTGGCGTTTGTCGCGACCATTGTCGGTTACGGTATCTGGGGATCACTATTGGGGCGCTATGAAACCCGGCGTGTGGCGCCGTTGTCTTTGCTGGTGCCGGTAGTGGGTATGGCGAGCGCGGCGTTGCTGCTGGGCGAAACGCTGTCGGTGCTGCAACTGCTCGGGGCGTTACTGGTGATGGCGGGGCTGTACATCAATGTGTTTGGTTTTCGTTTGCGTCGTGCGGTGCAGGCAGGATAGATAAAAAGCCCCGCATAATGCGGGGCAAAACGATTAGCCGCGCTGATTGTAATACGGCACGCCTAATTCGTCGGATTTGTCGCTCCCCGCGCCCATATGGTTAAAATCATACGGCGATGTTTGTTGGGCGGCGGGTAACATCATCGCGTCGCGGGCGTTCTGCTGCGCGGGATGATTAAATTGCTCCGCATAACTCTGGCCGGAAACCAACACCAGCAGGGGTGACGGCGGCACAGGCGATACGTTTCATACTTTCCTCGATACGTCTTTAAAACAGGCGATTAGCAACTACAGTGGTTGAGTGGCAGGAGATACCGGGATTCTCCGGGCATATCCGTGACACGGAATTTATGCGGCGGCACGTCGAAATAGTTCTTAAACGTGCGGGTCAGGGTTTGTTGCGATTCAAACCCATAACGCTCCGCCAGATACAGGATCGGTTCGTTGCTCTCCTTGAGCTTTTGCGCAATTTCCGTCAGCTTGCGGCTGCGAATGTATTGACCCAGCGAATGACCAGTCTCTTTTTTAAACATCCGTTGCAGGTGCCACTTGGAGTAACCGGAACGTTCTGACACTTTTCCAGTGACAGCGGTGATTCCAGTTATCCTCGATCCAGTCCAAAATGCTATGAATGGTAATAGCGTCAGTATTGCGTCTGGACATCGTCATACCTCTTTGTTTTACGGCAATATTTTCTTAAGCAAATGCTCAAGTGTCGCCACTTCTTCTGCCGTTAAGTTTTTTGTTAATTCCTGATGCAGGTTTTGCCCGACCCGTTGATGACATTGCTCACACAGCGCTGCGCCGTCGGCCGTTAACTGCACCAGTACGCCACGCTTGTCATTCGGGTTCGGATTACGTTCGATCCAGCCTTTACACACCAGTCTGTCCAGCATGCGAGTCAGGGCGCCGAGATCGACAGAAAGCACTTTTTCAGTTCCACCGGGGTAATGCATACACCGGCAGCGGATAGAACAGAGCACCTTAAATTGGGTGGCGGTAACATCCAGCGGCGACAGATAGTCGTTCAGTAAACGATCTTTTTTTGGTTAACCATGTGGATCAAGCGGCCAAGAGGAATGATGTCGTTAAATAGATCATTCGTGCTTTTCACAATGGTTGCCCCGGCAAGTAGATTAGTCACGGCAGATATTATTGCTCAGGCAAATATAAGTCAACCGGAATGAGTTGACCGATGCCACTATTTGCTAAAACACAGAGAAATGTTAAAAATTTCCTGGAGTAAACAATTGAATAGCTTTATTTTTTGTGCTGCGACCACTCGCAAGCCCTGCTATTGCCGCCGCGTTAAGGCTATACTGCGAACGTTTTGACCCCTCAAGGAGTGATGCGCTTATGCTGGAATTAGTGAAAGTGATTGGCCTCGGGCTGGTGGTGTTGTTGCCGCTGGCGAACCCGCTGACCACCGTCGCGTTGTTTTTAGGGCTGGCGGGGAATATGAACAGCGCCCAGCGCAACCAGCAGGCGCTGATGGCATCCGTCTATGTCTTCATCATTATGATGGTGGCCTATTACGCCGGGCAGTTGGTGATGAACACCTTCGGCATTTCGATCCCGGGCTTACGCATCGCCGGTGGGTTGATTGTCGCCTTTATTGGTTTCCGCATGCTGTTTCCGCAGCAAAAGCCGCACGAGTCGCCGGAAGCCAAAACCAAATCTGAAGAGCTGGAAGATGAACCCGGCGCCAATATCGCGTTTGTGCCGCTGGCGATGCCCAGTACTGCCGGGCCGGGCACCATTGCGATGATCATCAGTTCCGCCTCGACGATCCGTCACGGCACGGAGTTCCCTGCGTGGATTATCACCGTTGCGCCGCCGCTTATTTTTGCCATCGTGGCGGTTATCCTGTGGGTCAGCCTGCGCAGTTCCGGCGCGATTATGCGGCTGGTGGGCAAGGGCGGTATTGAAGCTATCTCCCGGCTGATGGGGTTTTTGCTGGTCTGTATGGGCGTGCAATTTATCATTAACGGGGTGCTGGAAATCATCACCACCTTTCATGCAGGGCATAATGGGAACGCGTATCGGGTTTGCCATTATGGCGCTCAGTCTGTTGCTGGTGGGTTGCCAGCAACGTACGGCAGTTGACGCGCCGCTCGGGCAAAAAAGCTTTGCCAGCTATCAGCAGCAGACCCGTGCGTTTGTTGCCGCACACCGCGCTTTTCAGACGCTGGATAAAAATGCCGAATTGCAGTTAAACACGCCGCAGGAGTGGCGACCTGCATCACCGGCGCGCAAAGGCATTTTGCTGATCCACGGGCTGGGAGATGGGCCAGCTCGTTTGTGGACATTGCCCCTCAGCTGGCGAAACAAGGTTTTCTGGTGCGCACGGTACTGCTGCCGGTGGCACGGTACGCGCCCCGCCGATCTGCTGAATGTCAGCGCCGATCAGTGGCGTGAAGTGGTGCAGGAGCAGGCGGATATTCTCGCGAAAGAGGTGGATTCGCTGTGGGTTGGTGGGTTTTCTACCGGCGGCAATCTGGCTCTGGATTATGCGATGGCGCATCACGATCGCGTGCAGGGGCTGCTCTTATTCTCTCCGGCCTTCAAAGTCCAGCACCGGGTATGATTTTCTCGCGCCGACGGTCGCGCTGTTTCGCGACTGGCTACGCCCGCCGAGCGCCATTTTTCCCCAGCAGATCGCCACGCGCTATTTACGGGTTCCGACGAATGGCTTTGCGCAGTTCTGGCGGACATCAGCGCGCGCGCAGGCGTGGCTGGCGCAAAAAGCGTGGGACAAACCCGCGCTACTGGTGCTGACTGAACACGATTCGGTGCTGAATACCCGGTGGATCCTCGATCATTTTGACCGCAGTTTTACCCACCCCGCGAGCCGGGTCATTTGGTACGGTGCACCGCAGGCCGAAGTGGCGAATGCGCCGCGAATTCTGGTGAAAACCGACGTACTGCCGCAAGATCGCATCAGCCAGTTTTCCCATATGTCGGTACTTTTCTCACCGCAAAACCCGCTCTATGGCCGCAAAGGCAGCGTGGTACTGTGCGCGAACGGGCAGCCGGAAGCGGCAGCCAGACGTTGCCCCGGCAGGAGACGAAGTGTGGTATTCAGACTGGGGGCTGGTCGAGCCGGACAAAATTCACGCCCGGCTGACTCGGAATCCGTGGTTTGACTGGCAAACCACGGTGATGGATTCGGTTATTTCGCAGCCATTGTAATGACTTACAGGTGGCTGGGGCTGGTCTGTTCTTCCAGTTTCACCGGCCAGCGGCGGAAAATCACCACTGACCACACCAGCGCGGCAATCGCCGGGATCGCCCCGACGTAGCCGATGGCATCCATCGACCAGTGCAGGCTTATCTGATTCCCCCACCAGCGCGCCTGCGCCAATGCCGATATTGAAAATGCCGGAAAAGAGCGACATCGCCACGTCGGTTGCATCCGGAGCCAGCGCCAGCACTTTGACCTGCATCCCCGTGCCGATAATCATGATGGCGATACCCCCAGAAAATGCTCAGTACCGCCAGATGCGTTTCGCTGCCGGATGCCGGCAGCATCAGCACCAGCGAGGCAACCAGCATCGCAATGGCGCTGCTGACCAGCGCGGAGGCGTGCTGATTGCCGAGCTTGCCAAACAGCACGCTGCCAATAATCCCCGCGCCGCCAAGCAGCACTGTGGCGAAGTTGGCGCTAAAGCCCGCGACGTTCTGCACAAACGGTTCGATATAGCTGTACGCCGTATAATGGGCGGTGACCACCACCACGGTCAGCAGGTAAATGCACATTAGCGCCGGGCGGCGGAACAGCAATGGCAGGCTTTTCAGCGAGCCGGAGTGTTCGCTCGGCAGTTTTGGCAGCAATTTGACCGAGGCACACCAGCGTGATTAACGCCCCCATACCGATGGCAAAAAGGTGGTGCGCCAGCCGAAGTATTGCCCGACCACGCGACCAATCGGCAGACCCAGCACCATGGCCAGCGCGGTACCGGTGGCGATCAGGCTCAGCGCCTGCGCGCGTTTGCCCGCCGGGGCGAGGCGAATGGCCAGCGACGCGGTGATTGACCAGAAAATGGCATGCGCAAACGCAATGCCGATGCGGCTCAGCACCAGCACCTCGAAATTCCACGCCGGTGGAAGGAGAGCACATGGCTGGCAATAAACAGCACAAATAAGCCAATCAACAGCTTACGGCGTTCAATCTGACTGGTCAGCAGCATAAACGGCAGCGACATCAGCGCCACCACCCATGCATAAATGGTCAACATGATCCCCACCTGCGCGGTCTCCATGTCGAAGCTTTGCGCAATGTCTGACAGCAGCCCAACGGGGACGAATTCGGTGGTGTTAAAAATAAAAGCGGCAACGGCAAGCGTTACAACCCGTAGCCACGCAACTCATATTGAAACCGTATTCGTTGTCATAAGAATGTTTAGCCGGTGTGATGGAAAAGGGAGAGGAGGCGATCTTAAGGCTTTTACTGGCGAAAATACAATCGTTTTGTGATGTGGATCTCATTTTGTGGCGACATGAAAATACCCATTGCATCGGTATCCAATAGCGTTCAAAAACAGAGAACAAAAAGAGGAAATGCTATGCAAACAATCGACTTCTATATGGTAGACGCTTTCAGCGATCGCACCTTTGGCGGTAATGCCGCCGCCGTTTGTCCACTGACCGAGTGGCTACCGGATGAGGTTCTGCTGAAGATGGCGCAGCAGCATAATCAGTCCGAAACCGCGTTTTTTGTGCGTAACGACAGCGGCTTTGAGCTGCGCTGGTTTACCACCGCAATATGAAATTAACCTTTGCGGGCACGCCACGCTCGCGGCCGCGCATGTGATTTTGAATATCTTGATTACCCCGATACCGCGATCCGCTTCCAGCACCCGTTTTGTGGGTGAGGCTGAAAGTGACGCGCAATGGCGACTGGTTAACGCTCGACTTCCCGGCATGGTCCACCGACGCGGTGGCGAATCCGCCTGCGCTGCTGTTTACCACGCTCGGCATCGCAGCGGCGAAAGAGGTGCGCGTTGGGCGCGACTATCTGGTGGTGCTGGAAAACCGGGCGCAGGTCGAAGCCCTGCAACCGGATATCGCAGGCATGATCCCGCTGGGGAAAATGGTCTGCGTGACCGCGCCGGGCGAGTCGGTGGATTTTGTCAGCCGCTTCTTCTGCCCTCGGCGAATCGGTACCGGAAGATCCGGTCACGGGTTCGGCCCACAGCATGCTGATCCCGTACTGGGGTGAAAAACAGGGGCAAACAGGTGATGCAGGCGCGACAGGTTTCCGCCCGGGGCGGATCTGCGCTGCGAGTGGCGGGGTGATCGCGTGCTGATTGGCGGCCGTGCGACGTTATACCTGATGGGGAAAGTGTTTTTACGTGATATCACTGGCGGTTGATGCCGGGCATGTCGTTGGATGGCGATGACGCCTTTGCAACAGACACACCCGACACACGCTCACTTCAACGAGGCGCCGCCGCAGATCACCAGTTCCCTACGGCCGGTGATGGCGGCGGCATCTGCTGACAACACAAACCCCACCAGTGCCGCCACTTCCTGCGGTGTGATCAGACGCCCAATGGGCGGCACGTTGGGCGAGCTTTCCCGCCCGGCGCGCTCAGCATCGGCGTTTGCGTTGCGCCGGGCGCGACCACATTGGCGGTAATGCCGCGAGGCGCCAGTTCTGCCGCCCAGCTCCGCACCATGCCCACCAGCGCCGCTTTGGTCGCCACATACTGTGAACGCCCGGCCGCGCCGCGTGATGTGCGGCTGCCAATCACCACAATCCGCCCGCGGCGGCATCTGAGGCGCAAAATGGTTGGCCAGCGTTTCTGCGGCCTGCACATGCAGCCGCCACAAACGCTGGCTGGCGGCGGCATCCAGTTCACCAAGCGGGGCGGCGGCCATCATGCCAGCGGCATGGATCACCGCCTGCGGCGTTTCAAGCCCGTTGAGCGCACCGGCGCAAGGCGGCGTCATCGCTTAAATCGACCTGCAAACTGCGAAAGGCCGTGGTATTCCGCTGAACCGGCGAACGCGAAAGCCCGACCACCTGCCAGCCGTGATCAAGCAGCCAGCTGACAATGGCTTCGCCAATACCGGAGCTTGCACCGGTGACGACAGCAATCGGCATCTTATTCCTCCAGCAGCGCGCGTGGCACTTTGAACACCGCTTTGCGCACGGTCATCGGTTGGTCAACCGCGCACAATGCCTGATGCGGTTCGCACTGGCAGGAACACGGCAAAATCACCGGCGCGCAGCGTCACACGCACCGGTAATTGGACGCTGGTGGCAATAAACAGATCCGGTTTCCGTTCTTCATCCGTGCTCTTCGCCGCATACTGCGTGCCTGCATGAATGGTTTCCTCACCAGCCAGAACCACCTGAATATCCGCCCACTGGTGGTGGTATTCCGTGTGGCGCTCAGCCTGCGGCTGGGTATTCGCCGGGCCGATATTACAAAACCGGGGGCTGCGTGTTCCGGTTGCAGGCGTCCGTCATCGTGCGCCTGCAGCGCCGCCAGTGAACACTGGGGTAAATCGAGGATCGCCCGAAGCCCGGCGGGAAGCCCCTGCCAGCGGCAGGGCGTTAAGGTTCTCGAGGATCATGGGCTACTCCTTCACCCACGCCGGGGAGACGCGCACATATTTAATCGCCCTCGGCGGAAGTAGGTATAGGCGATATGCAGATTGCCATCGGCACCTTGCTTAATGCTCGGGTAGGAGAACTCACGGTTGAGTTTTTCCTGCGAATTGTTGGTCATGCAGTAGCCGTCGCCCTCGTCGAGATTGCGCTGCCACGGCCAGCTTTTCCCGCCGTCGGGTGAAATCGCCACCGTCATCGGCGCGCAGCGCCCCAAAAGGCGCTGCGTCCACCGGTTGCCGTGGGTTCTTTGCGTCCGTCGCCATCATCAATCTCATCGTACAACGATGCGCGCCGTTCTGTTGCGCCCGCTGCACTCATCGCGTTAAACACCAGCGCCAGCATGCCATCGTCCAGCGTGGTGACCTGAATGGACGAGTTATTGTTCGGTAATACCGTGGGTTCCGGTACTGACCAGCTTTCACCGCCATCGGTAGACTGGCTGTAGTAGATATTGTCTGCCCAGCGGCTACGGAACAGCGCCACCAGCGTTCCACTCGCCAGTGCAGTGATGTTCATATGTACGCAGCCGAGGCTTTCCGGTACGACAACATCACGCCAGCTTTTACCCTGATCGGCAGAGATTTTGACGGCGCTGATGTCGTCGTTGCCCACCCATTTCTCGCCCGGTTGCGTGCGGCAATAAAACACCGGCAGCAACCAGTTGCCGTTATCCAGCACGGTGATGGGCTGGCGGATAAAGGTGCCGGGTTGATCCAACAGCGTGCCTATTTCGCCCCAGCTCGCACCAAAATCCGCAGACTGGCGGTAGCGCACGATAGCCGTATCCTGGTTACCGGAAATTTGCGCCGTCCACAGCAGCCACAGCACGTTATCCGGAGCGAGGAACAAGACCGGGTTTTGCTCGGAGCGCGACGGATCGTCCGACAGTTTTACCGCGTCGCTCCACTGCTGCGCACCGGATGCCAGCCGTGAACTCCATACGGAGATATCCGCAATCCCTTCCTGTGTGCCGCCAAACCAGACGCACAATAAGTCGCCGTTGGGCAGCGGCAGAATGTTCGCCGCGTGGTTTTGCGGGCAGGACGACGGCAGCATGGCCGTGGTGACGCGGGCGTCCTGCGGTTGTGGGCGTAACATCCCATCGCGATTTACAGTCACAGACATATCAAACTCCATTATTTCGAACAGGGGGTATGCGCGTTGCTCACGGTTTTGGGTGCTGCTTTGTTAGGGATCAGGCGGTCAAGCACCATGATCACAGCCGGCGTCACCAGCGCAACATACATATTGTTAATACCAAACGGATCGCCCAGCAGATACCAGACCGAGGTCACCACACAGGCGCCAATCAAACCGGCGTTCGCGCCACGGGTGCTCTTAAAGAACGGCGCATAGAAGGCAATCACCGCCACCACCGAGGATAGAGAGAGGCGGATAGCGCGGGTAAAGAAGGAGAGTTTCAGTACTTCCGGAACAAACAGCACAAAAAATCAGCGGCAGGAAGCCAATCAGCAGTGACAACCAGCGGGTGGCTTTAAATTCCTGCTCCGGGGGTCGGGTTGCGATAAGGCACGTAGAAATCTTTCACCACCAGCGACGCAATCGCCAGCGCCACGGTACTGACGCTCACAAAAATCGACGCAACAAGTGACGTTGTCACAAGACCTGCTACCCACGGGTTCATATCCTGCAGGAAAATCGGCATGGCATACAGGCTGTTGATTTCCGGGTGCAGGTATTTTGCCGCAACGCCAATGACCGCAATCGCCAGTGCAATTGGCAGGCAGAAGAAGAAGGCGACCTGGTGTGGAGCGTTTGGCGCTCTGAACATCTTTGGTGGAGCAAATCGCACCGGATCACAAACTGGGTGCAGAAGATGGAGCCGATGGTGCCAATCAGCGGGGCAAAAATGGTGCTGGGGCCAAAATTACCGTCCCAGTCCAGTAGTATTTCGGCATGTTTTCGATCATCGGGGTAAAACCGCCGGTCTTCGACAGAGCAAAACCCATGATCGCCAGAATGCCGAAATATTTCAGCGCGCTGTGCAGCAACGTCACCCATGCCACGCCTTTCATACCGCCAAAAGCGAAGTAGAAGGTACTGACGATCGCGGTAATAAACGCGGCGATCGGCAGGTTCACTTTCAGTACCGTTGAGATGGCCGCTGCGCCGCTCACGTAGTTGCCGACGTTCACCAGCAGCAGGGCGTAAATCATGATAATCGAGATGATATTTTTGGTGCTGTTGCCATATTTTTCGGCAATCGCGCCGGAGATGGTGATTTTGCCGGTGTTATAGATGCGTTTGACCAGCAACAGACCGAACAGCGGGAAGCCAATCGCCGCGCCAATCACCGACCGAGGCGGCAAACCCGTCTTCGAACGCCGCGGGCGGTGCCGACGGTCGATTTTGCGCCAATGTACTCAGACATCAGCAGAATGCCGACGATAAAGGCGGGCATCGCACGCGAGCCTTCCATAAAATCGCCGCTGTTTTTACTGCGTAAGCGGAAGGTTAACCCGGTGGTGAACAGAATATAAGCCACCACAATGCCAACAATGATCAGGGTATCTTGAGGATGTAAAGGTGTTCATCTTTGCCTCTCTTCAGGGCGTGAATCCGGGGCGCGGTATGCGCCCGGTTTTCTCTATGACGAATGACACCGCCGTTAGTGAAGGTACTGCGTCACTATCTGGCGGATCTGTTGAAGTTGCTGTGGGTTAAACGTGACAGCGTAACGGCTGTCGCCAACCTCATAACCCATGATTTGCAATGCTTTTTTTACTGCGGCCGGCGAGAAGGCCACTTTATACAGATCGGTACGTAACCCGGTGACGCTCTCTTGCGCACTGCGTGAACCTGCAATGTCGCCCGCACCGGAAACGCGACCAGATGACGTTAATGGCCTGCGGCGCAACGTTCGCCAGCCCGGAAATACAGGCGGAACAACCGTCAACAAAACCCTGATGGATTAACGAGTCCGGGCCGTTCAGTACATCGAAACCCTCGACATCTTTCACCGCATTCAGGAAACCGCTCAGGCTCATAGCTCCCGGCGCTGTCCTTGATACCGATAATGTTCGGATGGTCCGCCAGCGCACGAACGGTCTGTGGTTCGAGCGTATTGCCAGTACGGGATGTTGTGAGAAATACCGGCACGTTTAACGCGTCGGCGACGGCGGTGTAGTGGTTAATCAGCTCATCTTGTTTCAGCGGCACGAAATAGGGGTGATCACCGATACCGCATCCACACCCAGTTTCTCGATTTGCCTGCCCAGACGAATGGTTTCACGGGTGGAGATTTCGCCGATATGCGCCACTACCGGCGAGCGTCCGGCCACTTCCTCTACGCAGGTGGCGGTAACGGCGACCTTTTCCTGCTCGTTCAGCACGAAAAATTCCCGTTGGTGCCGCCGCAAAAATGCCGTTACCGGCCTCAATCTGGCGGTTAATTTGTTGTTTCCAGCGCGTTCGGGTTAACAGCCCCGTCGGCGTCGAAAGGTGTAACAATGGCGGTCAACACGCCTTTAATGTGCTTGTTCATAACTTGTCCCTGATTCGCTGTTGAGTCCCGGTGGCGCAGCGCTAACCGGGCCGACAGACGGTTAAAACAACGTCTGATAGATGGCCTGCACCTGTGCGTGATCTACGGTGCAGGGGGGCATTGTTCATCAGGCGCTTAACATTCAACGCGGCGTCGCTCAGCGCCGGGATATCTTCACGGGGAACACCGAGCGCTTCGAGGTTGTCCGGCAGATTCAGCCGCTTAACCAGCGCGGCGAACCACGCCACCAGCGCCAGCGATTTCTGTTCGTTGCTCAGCGTGGTGTCGGCGTCGGGAACCAGATCCCAGACCTCGGGCAAATTTCTCCACGGCGTACGGACGCACCACGTTCATGCACGGTGCCAGCAAATGGCGTTTGCCACGCCATGCGGCAGATGGTATTTGCCGCCGAGCGGGTAAGAGAGCGCGTGCACCAGATGTGTACCGGCGTGGGCGATGGCCGCGCCGCCGTAATACGAGGCCCACAGCATCTCCAGCCGGGCGGTCAGGTTGTGCGGTTCATTGACGGCAGTTTCGATATTGCGCAGCAGTTTGCGCAGGCCCATCAGCGCAACGTTGTCGCTGACCGGGTTGGCAATGGTGGCGGTGAAGCACTCAATCAGATGGCACAGCGCATCGATGCCGGTCGACGAGGCGATATGCGCAGGCATGCTGGTGGTCAGCTCCGGCAGTAACGCCACGTAATCCGGTAACATCACCGGGGGAGATAATGCCGATTTTGGTGTCCTGCTCCGGGATCGCCAGAATCGCGTTAGGCGTGGCTTCCGAACCGGTTCCGGCGGTGGCGGGGATCAACAGCGATGTCACGCGCGCCGTGGGTTTGTCGCCGTTCAGCAGCGCAGGCAAACCGGGGGGAGGCCGGGTGGCAGAGAACGGACAGCAGCTTGGCGACATCCAGCACGCTGCCGCCGCCAATACCGACCACCGAGGTCAAATGTCTTCTCGCCCAGTCCTTGCAGAATGTTGGCGACGTCATGCTGGCTCGGCTCCGGCGGCACATTATCAATCAGTTGCAGATCTGCACCGTTGGCCGTCAGCAGGGCGCGGATCTGCTGCGTCGGCGCAAGCTTAATTACATTGCCGTCGCTGACCAGTAAGATTTTCTCTTTACCTGCAAGCAGCGGGGCTATCGCCGGGATCGCGCCTGCGCCGCTTATCAGGGTGCTATTAATCGTTACCACAACCTTCTCCTGTCTCTGTTATGGTGATTGAGTTCAATCATTACTTGTCAATCACCGTCACCACATGGCCTAAATTTATAATTTATTCGCAAACTGAATAAGTTGATCTTGCTCACATATAATCAATCATGATTGAATATAATCATATCCAGTGCATAATGACCCGGAGAAGGGATGAACGAGCCAACCTCGGATAAACAGATAGCCATTCTTGCCGACGACTTTACCGGCGCGAATGACGCGGGTGTCAGCCCCGGCGCAGAGAGGAATGACGGTGGATGTGGCGCTGAGCGCGAACTACGTCAGCACTGCGCAAGCCCGCATTTATAACAGCGACAGCCGGGCGCTCACTGCCAGCGATGCCGCACAGCGGGGTTACCGCGCTGACGCAAAAGATTGTCGCGCACGGCGCGCCGCAGTGGCTGGTTAAGAAGATCGACTCCACGCTGCGTGGCAATGTAGGGGCCGAAGTCGCCGCCATGTTGCAGGCCTGCAAGGCCTCCGCCGCGATTATCGCGCCGGCTTTTCCGGCGGCGGGGCGCATTACCCGCAACGGGCAGTGCTTTGTTCATGAGCGATTGCTGACGGACACCGAGTTCGCCAGCGATCCGAAAACGCCAGTCACCAGCGCCGACATCGGTATGTTGCTGGCGGCGCACAGCCGCGCGGAAATCCGTTACCTGCACGCCGCGGATGTGGCTGCGGCGCTGGCGAACGCATCGGTGAGTGCGCCCCTGTTGCTGGTGGTGGATGCGCAAAGCGATGCCGAGCTGGATGAGATTGTTGCCCGTGCCGAGTCGGCGGCATCACGCCCACTGCTGGTGGGGGTCCGCAGGGTTGTGCGATGCGCTGGCGCGTCGGCTGAACCCGTGTGTTCCGCGCACGGTACTGGCGGTGGTGGGGTCAATGAGCGAAATCGCTCAACAACAGCTGGCGTGGGCGGCAAAGCATCCCCGCGTGGAGCAGGTGTTTATTGATATCAACACGTTGTTCACCCCGGCGGCAGCGGAGTACCGACAACACATCGTCCGCATCCCCGGTCAGCGGCCGTCACTGTCTGGTGCATACCTGCCCGGATACACAGGCGCGTCACCAGATTGCCGCGCTGTGTGAACTGCAGGGCGTAAGCCGCAGCGAACTGGGTGAGCGTATTTGCGCGTTTTTAGGGGCGTTGACGCGGGATGTCCTTCGCGAAGCGCAACCGGACGCGCTCTATCTTTCCGGCGGCGATGTGGCGGTTGCGGCGGCCCATGCGCTTGGGGCGAAAGGTTTTAGCATCCGCGGACGGGCAGCGGGCTGCGTACCGTGGGGATACTTTTCAGGTTGTCTTTGGCAACGACCGGTGATGACCAAAGCAGGTGGCTTTGGTGACGAAACTACCTTGCTTAAGGTTCTGCATTTTATCGAGGAGAAATCGAGTGACTAATATCATTGCTGTAACGATGGGCGACCCGGCGGGTATTGGCCCGGAAATCATTATCAAATCGCTGGTCGAAGGAGAGTTAGCCGGTTCGCCGGTGGTGGTGGTCGGGTGTGCGCGGACGTTTCCAGCGCATTCTTGGGCTGAATATTACCCCGCGTGCGGAACTGCGCATTATTGAACGCGTTGCCGATGCGCGTTTTGCGCCGGGCGTTATCAACGTGATTGACGAACCGCTGGCGGATGTCGATGCCCTGCAACTGGTGTGGTGCAGGCGCAGGCCGGGGATCTGGCTTATCGCTGCATTAAACGCGCCACCGAACTGGCGATGAGCGGGGACGTGAAAGCCATTGCCACCGCGCCGCTGAACAAAGAAGCGCTGTTTATGGCCGGGCATCACTATCCGGGCCACACGGAACTGCTGGCACAACTGACCGACAGCAAAGATTACGCGATGGTGCTCTACACCGATAAACTGAAAGTGATTCATATCACGACGCATATCGCCCTGCGTAAATTCCTCGACACCCTGAATCAGGATCGCGTGAAAACGGTGGTGCGTATTGCCGATACATTCCTGAAACGCGTCGGTTATGACAATCCGCGGATTGCGGTAGCAGGGGTCAACCCGCATGCCGGTGAAAACGGGTTGTTTGGTGATGAAGAGATCACCATTGTCGGCCCGGCGGTGCAGGCAATGAAGGCCGAAGGGGTGAATGTGACCGGGCCGTGCCCACCGGATACGGTGTTTATGCAGTGCCACGAAGGGATGTATGACATGGTGGTGGCGATGTACCACGATCAGGGGCATATTCCGTTAAAATTGCTGGGCTTTTACGATGGCGTTAATATCACCGCCGGGCTACCGTTTATCCGTACCTCAGCGGATCACGGCACCGCATTTGATATCGCCCGGCGTGGTGTGGCGAAAGCCGAGAGCATGGCGGTATCCATCCAGTTAGCAATGCAAATTACACGGGAATAATATGAAGGGATATAACCGGTTAGAGCAGATTATGGATTACCTGAAAGGGCATAATCTGGTGACGGTGGATCAACTGGTCGCGGCAACGGATGCCTCGCCTGCCACCATTCGCCGCGATCTGATCAAGCTCGATCAGGAAGGGGTGATCAGTCGCACCCACGGCGGCGTTACGCTGAACCGGTTTATCCCCTCCCAGCCGACTACCAGCGAAAAATGCAGCGCAACCGGCGGAAAAAACACGCCATTGCCTGCGCCGCCGCTGCACTGGTGAAAGCCGGGGATGCGATTGTGCTGGATGCGGGCACCACGATGATTGAGCTGGCTCGCCAGCTCACGCATCTGCCGCTGCGGGTCATCACCAGCGATTTGCACATTGCGCTGTTTCTGTCGGAATTTAAACAGATTGAAGTGACGATTATCGGTGGGCGTATTGATGATTCCAGCCAGTCCTGCATTGGCGAGCACGGGCGCAAGCTGCTGCAAAACATCTGGCCGGATCTGGCGTTTGTCAGCTGTAACGGCTGGGGGCTGGAGCGCGGGGATCACCGCGCCAACGGAAGAGAAAGCCGCGCTTAAGCACGATCTGATCGCCAACGCCGGGGGCGGCGGATCCTGCTGGCGGACAGCAGCAAATACGGCGCGTGGTCGCTGTTTAACGTGGCAAACCCTGGATTCGCTGACCGATATCATCACCGATGCGCAGCTCAGCGCGGATATCCGCCAGCAGCTTGAGTCATTGCCGGGGCGGTTAACCATTGCCAGTTAACCGCGCATCGTCAGGAGCAGGCGGGCAATATTGGCTTTGATAACCCCGACGGAGTGGTTGAATTTCACCACTTCGTCATCCCGCAGTTGTAACTCAATAATCTGCTGGACACCGTTCTGCGCCAGCACGGCGGGAACCCCGATAGCCACATCTTTCACGCCATACTCGCCATCAAGAATGCAGGAGATCGCCAGCGCGCGGTGGCTGCCAGTGAAAATATTCCGGCAGATCTCGGCAATGGTGCCGGCAATACCATACTCGGTGCAGCCTTTACGGGCATAAATCTCAAAACCGTGGCGGCGAACTTTCTCCGCCGGGCATCGACATCCAGCGTCTGGCCGGTTTTGCGCCGGTAGACCTCGGCGATGGGCGAACCGTATACCGACGAATGCGACCACACCGGAAACTGGGTATCGCCGTGTTCACCGAGAATAAACGCATCGATACTCTGTGCGCCAATATCCAGTGACTGCGCCAGCGCACGGCGCAGACGGGTGGTATCAAGCCACACGCCGGTACCAATCACTGGTTGCGCGGTAACCCGGACAGTTTCCACACCTGCCGGTGTAATGATGTCGCAGGGTTGGTGGCGACAAGGAAAATGCCGTTGAAACCATTTGCCATCATTGTCGGTACGATTTTTTGCACGATCCGCGCAGTGTTGGTCAGTTCGTCGAGGCGCGTCTGGCCGGGTTTTAACGGGCCGCCGGAGACGGTGATCACCGCAATGTCGACATCCGCACACGCGTCAACCGGACGGGTTGAAATGGTCATCATGCCCGGCATATACGCCGCGGCATCCGACAGATCCTGAGCGTGGCCCTCCACGCGCTGTTGGTCCAAATCCACGAGGATCAACTCTTCGCAAATTGTCTGGTTCAGCAGGGCGTAGGCGGCGGACGCCCCCATTGCCAGTGCCAATAATCATCACCTTACGGGCTTTCGTATTCATTCTGGTTCCGTTATCAGGGTTAGCTCTGCGCGTAAGGTACCGTCTGTCCTCCCGGCTGCGCAACGGCCCGCATCATCTATAGGTTAATCGTATGACGTTGATGCGGGTCTGGCTGGTTAATTTAACAAGGGAGTAACAATAAGGAGCGCCCTATGTACAGTATTACCGATGCCACCGCTGCCCAGCCGGATGTGATTGCGCTGATTGACGAACTGGATCGCTACCAGAGCGCGCTCTATCCGGCGGAGAGTAACCATCTGCTTGATCTGGCCGCTTTACCTGCGCAGACCCTGATCCTGCGAAAAATCCGCCATACCGATGGGGCGACCGTGGGGTGCGGCGCGGTGGTGCTGAATGGAGATGGCAGCGGCGAGATGAAACGGGTGTTTATCGATCCCCCGGCATCGTGGGCAACAACTGGGTGAAAAACTGATTGCCGCGCTGGAGCAGGAGGCGGTTGCCCGTTTTTGCCATACGTTGCGTCTGGAGACCGGGATCAGGCAGCTGGCGGCGGTTAAGCTGTATGAGCGCTGCGGTTATCAGACCTGCCGCGCTTTTGCGCCCTATGTCGACGATCCCTTGAGTATTTTTATGGAAAAACGCTTATCGCCGACCTGCGTTATGCCATGCAATAAACCGCCACCGGGCGTTAACGCTACTGCAGCAGTTCAATAAACGCGTCAAGATGCCGGGTTTTCGCGCCGCGTCGCCACACCAGCCGGTGGTCAGCCAGCGCCAGTTTTCCGCCAGCGGCCGGGCTTCCACCCCGGTGATGACCGGGCATACTTTCCAGCATACTGCGCGGGATCAGCGCCAGTCCGGCCCCGGCGATCACACAGGCCAGCATGCCGTGATAGGACTCCATCTCGTGGATTTTTCCGGGTGTGGCGCGATCGGCATTAAACCAGCTCTCAAAATGGCGGCGGTAGGAGCAGTTAGCGCGAAAGGCGTAGATGCTGGCGCCATTGACCTGCGCCGCGCGCTCAATGTGCGGGTGACCGTGCGCGACAATCATCATCTCTTCACGGTAAACCGGGGATCCCTTCCAGACCCGGGTGCATGATCGGGCCGTCGACGAAAGCGGCGCTCAGTTTTCCTTCCATCACGCCGTCGATCATGGGTGCCCGAAGGCCCGGTGGAGAGGTCAAACTGAATACGCGGATAACGCTGGTTATACTGCGCCAGCGTGGCGGGAATGCGCACCGCCGCAGTGCTTTCCAGCGCGCCCAGCGAGAACAGGCCTTGCGGCTCGTCTCCGGCAACCACCATGCGGGCTTCATCCACCAGCGCCGGGGATCTGCTGGCTGTAACGCAAAAACTGTGCCCCGCCGGAGAGAGGCGCAGGCGCTGGTTTTCGCGGATAAACAGATCGACGCCGAGATCGGACTCCAATTGGCGAATGCGGGTCGTGAGATTGGACGGCACGCGATGCACCTTCTGCGCCGCCTCACGGGTGATACTGCCGGTCTGCGCCACGGCGTTAAACATCTCAAGCTGGGTTAAATCCATGCCATTCTCTCTTTGTGAATAGTGTCGTTAATATTATTCAGTTTTCAGAAATAACAAATTCCGCCACTCTGGTGCAAGTCCTGAACACATTTAAGGGAGACCCCGTATGTCCATTACCCCGACAACCCATGCTATTTCCATCAACCCGGCCACCGGGGAAACCCTGAGCGCCACACCGTGGGCCAGCCCTGCAGACGTGGACGCCGCCATCGAACAGGCGGCTAACGGCTATCGCCAGTGGCGAGTGCTAAGCGTGGCGGAGCGGGCGCAAAAACTGCGCGATGTCGGCGCGGCGCTGCGTGAACGGGGCGAAGAGATGGCGCAACGGATCAGCCGAGGATGGGGAAACCGATCCTGCAGGCACGGGCCGAGGTGAACAAATCCGCCAGCTTGTGCGACTGGTATGCGGATAACGGTCCGGCAATGCTTGGCAGCGAGCCGACCCAGTTGAGCATAACCGCGCCACCATTGAATACCGGCCGCTGGGTCCGATTCTGGCGGTGATGCCGTGGAACTTTCCTGTGTGGCAGGTGATGCGCGGCGCGGTGCCGATCCTGCTGGCCGGTAACAGTTATTTACTGGAAGCATGCGCCCAATGTGCTGGGGTGTGCGGCGCTGTTGGGCGAGATTTTCACCCGCGCCGGGATCCCGCAAGGGGTGTTTGGCTGGGTGAACGCCACTAACGATGGCGTCAGTCAGGCCATCAATGACCCGCGGATTGCCGCCGTCACGGTGACCGGCAGCGTGCGCGCGGGTGCCGCTATTGGCGCACAGGCCGGGGCAGCGCTGAAAAAATGCGTACTGGAACTGGGGGGTTCCGATCCCTTTATTGTGCTGAACGACGCCGATCTGGATCTGGCGGTGAAAGCGGCGGTCGCCGGGCGTTATCAAAATACCGGGCAGGTTTGCGCTGCTGCGAAACGTTTTATTGTTGAATCCGGCATCGCGCAGGCTTTTACCGACAAGTTTGTTGCCGCCGCAGCCGCGCTGAAACAGGGCGCGCCGGACAACGAAGAGCACTATCTGGGGCCGATGGCGCGTTTTGATCTGCGCGATGAGCTGCATGCACAGGTACAGGCCAGCATCCAGCAGGGCGCTACGCTGCTGCTCGGTGGGGAAAAGATTCCGGGGGCCGGCAACTACCCGGCGACGGTACTGGCTGGCGTGACGCCGGAGATGACCGCATTCCGCCGGGGAGCTGTTTGGCCCGGTCGCCGCCATCACCCTTGCCCGTGATGCGAAGCATGCGCTGGCACTGGCGAATGACAGTGATTTTGGTTTGTCCGCCACCGTCTTTACCGCCGATCATGCGCAGGCCGCGCCCCGGGTTTGCCGAACACCGGAGTGCGGTGGCGTGTTTATTAACGGCTACAGCGCCAGCGATGCCCGTGTGGCCTTTGGCGGCGTGAAGAAAAGCGGTTTTGGCCGCGAGCTGTCGCACTTCGGTTTGCATGAATTTTGCAATATCCAGACCGTATGGAAAGATCGTCTGTAACCGCCTGCGCGCCCCGGTGGGGCGCGCCATTCCTCGCTGTCATGGGGGTGTCATGATCCTTTTGTAGACTCACGGTAACGTTGTGGTTATAGAAGAATATCATGAACTTAATGCAAATTTTTCGCCGTATTGTTCGGCGTGTTACACCTCAGCAGTTTGGTTTGTTAGCCGGTATTTTCTGCATCATTGGTCTGTTCTCCGCGCTGCAAATTGCCTCCTCTTTTCTCCTTTCCGCGTCATTACGCGAAGCACAGCACAATGAACAGTTAAACCAGCAGGCGCACCTGCAACAGGTTCGCGTGGATGAAGCCCGCGTGGCCTTGCTGACCGCAAGCGATCTGCTTAACCGCGCAGGCGTGTGGTTTATGCAGGACAAAGAAACCGGATCCGAAGGAGCTGGCGCAGCCTGATGGATGAAACCCGCAGCGCGCTGGATGCGTCACAAAAAGCTGGCAAGCCCTGGCTGGCGCTCGATCCGCCGAAAGACGACGGCTTAATCAACAGTTATCAGCTGTTTTACGGCGCGCTGAAAGAGCAGGCGGATGGGCTGGTGAAAACCCAGTCGATTGATGCCTTTTTGCGGTGCCTGCGCAGGCGTTCCGGTGCGGATTTTAACGACAACTATGCCCGTTTCCAGCAGGCCAGCGAAAGCCGTGCGGAAACCGGCCGTCAGGCGTTAATGTCCAACCTTGGACAGCTACAGCATGTCTTTGTGCTGGTGCCCGCGCTGTTGCTGGTGATTGCGGTGTTGGTGTGGTTTGCCATGTCACGCTGGTGATCACGCCGCTGCGTCGGGCTGATTGCGCACATCAACATCCTTGCCGCGGGCGATCTGGGAACAGCGCTGCCATCGGTACCGCGTTTTAACCGCGAGGTGGCGCAGCTTAGCCTGAGCATTCTCAGTATGCAGCAAGGGCTGCAACAACTGAGTGATGCAGGTCAGTGATGCAACCGCCTCCATGGTGAACACCATCAGCAACCTCGCGGAAGGTAACCAGTCGCTTTACCAGCAGTCGACAAAACAGGCGCAGGAACTGACGGATGTGACCGAACATATTGCCACCCTCGGAATCCCACGTTGAAGGCAGCACTGGCTTTGCCCAGCAGGCCCGTCAACAGGCGGATGAGGCGCAAAAAAATCGCCGCAGGCGGCGATCGCATGATGGATACGGTTAACCAGTCGATGCGTGAGATCGTCGAACGTTCGGCCGAGATGCGCAACATCGTCGATATGATTGATGGCGTGGCGTTTCAGACGAATATTCTGGCGCTGAATGCCGCCATTGAAGCGGCGCATGCCGGGAATCACGGACGCGGCTTTGCGGTGGTGGCGAAAGAGGTCGGGCTGCTGGCGCGGAAGAGTAGCCACTCAACGCAAACCATTCAGCAGTTGATTAACCACTCTTTGCAGGGGATCACTGACGGTACGCAGGCGGTGAGCCGCACGGAAAGCAACCCGCAAAAAGTGACCGGGCTGGTGGGACACTTAAGCGGCGTGCTCAATGAGATCTCCGCCGCCACCCTGGAGTCAGGGGGGAGAGCATCCATCTGATGACCCGGCGTTTGCACGCTCTGAATACGGTCGCACAGCGCACCGGGGAACTGGTGTCGACGGCGACACAAGCGTCTGAACAACTGCATAATGACTCTCATCAGTTACTGCAGGCGGTGGCCCGTTTTCGCCTGCCGGCCTGACGTGATTCATTCGTCTCTGTTATACTCGCAGGCCGTTTTTGGCCTGTGAGCAAGGGGGGAGTGTGGCAACGGCAATGGATAATGGCGTACTGGACGCGGTGCTTGCGCAGATACGTCCGCTGCTGGGTCAGGGCAAAGTGGCGGATTATATTCCCGCGCTGGCCTCGGTGAGCGGCAATAAGCTGGGCATTGCTATCAGTACGGTGCAGGAGAACATTTCTACGCAGGCGATGCCCACGAGCGTTTTTCCATCCAGTCTATTTCTAAGGTGCTCAGCCCTCCGGTGGTCGCCATGAACCACTATGCCGAAGAGGAGATTTGGCAGCGCGTGGGGAAAAGATCCCTCCGGGCAGCCCTTTAACTCACTGCTGCAACTGGAAATCGAGCAAGGCAAACCGCGCAACCCCTTTATTAACGCCGGGGCGCTGGTGGTGTGCGATATGCTGCAAAGCCGCCTCAGCGCGCCGCGCCAGCGTATGCTGGAAATTGTACGTAAACTCTCCGGCGTGCAGGACATCGCCTACGACAGCGCCGTCGCCCGCTCGGAATTTGACCACTCCGCCCGTAATGCCGCCATTGCCTCGGCTGATGAAGTCGTTTGGTAACTTCCACAACGATGTTTCCACCGTGTTGCAGAACTATTTTCACTATTGCGCACTCAAAATGAGCTGTGTTGAGCTGGCGCAGACGTTTCTCTTCCCCGGCGCAGGGCGGGCACGCTGCGCACATTTCCTCCCCCATTGTTACGCCGATGCAGGCGCGCCGGGTGAATGCGCTGATGGCCACCAGCGGCATGTACCAGAATGCCGGGGAGTTCGTCTGGCGGGTTGGCCTGCCGGCAAAATCCGGCGTCGGCGGTGGTATTGTGGCGATTGTGCCGCATGAAATGGCGATTGCGGTCTGGAGCCCGGAACTGGATGAGGCCGGGAATTCGCTGGCAGGCGTCGCGGTGTTGGAGGCCTTAACGCAACAACTGGGAGGTCGGTGTACTGATGGCTGATTTAACGCCGCTGTTCACCCGTTTGTCACGCTCTGCGTTCCGTGCCCGTTTTCGCCTTGGCGCAAAAGAGCGGCAGTATTGCTGGATAAAGGCGCAGAGGTGATTGCTTCGCACGCGGCGGATTTTGTTGCCCGCCGTCTGGCGCCTGCGCAGCCGCAAAACGACGGTAAACAGACGCCGATGCGGGGGCACCCGGTGTTTATCGCCCAGCATGCCACAGCCACCTGTTGCCGCGGGTGTCTGGAAAAATGGCACAACATTCCTCATGGATATCCATTAACAGAAACGCAACAACAGTATATTGTGGATGTGATTTACCATTGGCTGGTCGTGCAGATGAATGCACCGCGCTGAACGAAAGCGCGCAAGGTAAGCATGCTATAGGAATTTCCCCTGTGTATCGAACAGAGTGCCGTGCGCGTGATATGGATTAAGATGTGATGCGATCATTTTTTTAACCCCTTTTCGTCCATTTCAGGAAGAAAAACCGCTGAATAACGCTGCGGTGATTTTTTATCCTGACAACGCTGTTTTATTTCCCTCGGGCGCGATGATGCGTCTGGTGGAAGAGTTGTCGCTTTTCTGGCCGCTGAATGCGGTTATGGCGGGGGTTTTTGCGCGTTACGCATTTCTGCATCGCTGGCAATATTACCTGATCAGCTACATCGCCATGCTGGCCTATGACGCCATTACCACCTCCGGGGCACGGCGTCGCTGATTATTAACTTCTCCAACATGGTGTTTATTATCACCATGGCCCATTTGATCACCGGGAACGCAGCCAGATGATCAAAGCCCCGGAACCGATAAATGCCCTCCGGCTCTTTGGCTACTGTATGTTTGCCGCGCTGCTGTGCGCGTTTTTTGGCGCGATTGGTTCGGTGGGGGATCAACGGACAAGGCTTTTACTGCTGCTGGCGGACTGGTTCAGTGAGCAATTTTCCACCGGTGTGTTGATCCTGCCGTGCATGCTGACGATGAGCTGGCCGCGTGAATCGTTGCAGTTCAAAGCCCGGCAACTGCTGCCGATAGGCGCGGTGATGGTGTCGGTGCTGGCGTCGGTGGTGATTGGCGGCGCAGGCAGTCTGGCGTTCCCGCTACCGGCGTTGATTTGGTGTGCCGTACGCTATCCGCTGCCGTTGACAAGCCTGGTGACATTGCTGACCGGCGGGGTGGAAATCATGCTCGTCGCCAATGGCGCAATCAATATTTTCACCGGGGTCGCCCATGGAAATGCCGCACATGTTTTCCGCTCGTATGGGCATCGCCACCATGGCGATTTGCCCGGTGATTGTCTCTGTCAGCGTAGAGAAAATTAACCGCCTGATTCGCCAGTCTCCCTGCGCGCTGATTTTGATTTCCTGACCCGTGTCTACTCCCGTTCAGGGCTGTACGAAGCGTTGAATAACGATGATAAGCGCTTCGCCGACAAGCATGTGACGGTGATGCTGATGGATATCGATTATTTTAAAAGCGTGAATGATAATTACGGTCACGAATGTGGCGACAGGGTGCTGGCTGCTTTCGCCCGTAAAGTGCAGGAGGCGCTGGGAGAGCGGGGCATTGTGGCGCGAATGGGCGGCGAAGAGTTTGTGGTCGTGGCGATCACCGCCGATCCGGACGATGGCTTTGCGCTGGCGGAAAACGTGCGTCACTCCATCGAAAATTACCCCTTCAAGTGGCGGCAAACGCTGCATTTGACGGTGAGCATTGGCTTAAGCAGCGGCAGGACGGAAGCCCTCGGGCGTTGACCGAAATGTTCAATGAACTGCTGGCGGAAGCGGATGAAAATCTCTACCGCTCGAAAAAGCAGGGCCGCAACTGTACTACGTCCAGTAAAGATATCGTTTTTGCCGACGCGCCGTCGCAGGTTTCCTCGGGGCAATAGTTCCGGCGTTATTCACACCGCTGATGTTTGACGCAGTTAATATCGATAACTTATTAAATTGCTTGCTACTAATTTTTAACGTCAATACTATTATTGGCTATACGTAGCGGGAAAAAAAGCGCGCCATGAACGGGTCTGATAATTTGGAATAAAAACGAGCGGATCTCTGGCAGACGTTTTGTCAGGCGCATGTACCTGATGCGTATCCTCGGAACGTTGCTCTGTTTTTTCCCTATTCTTTCCGTGCTACAGGAATTGCAGCGGCCGTTATGGACAATTGTCCTGCTCTCTGCGAATGCTTTTCTCTGGCCGACCTTCGCTTTTTTACGCGCCCGTCATGCCCGTACACCGCTGAACATTGAACATCAAAACTGGTGATTGACGCAGGCGCTGGGGGCTTGTGGATCGCGCTGATGGCGGTCAATCCGCTGCCCTCCGTGGTGATTGCCACTGTCCTGCTTACCGACCGTTTATCGGCAGGCGGTTTTATCCTGATGCGCAAAGCGGGTCTGACCATGGTGGGGATCTTTCTGCTGACTGGCTGGCACAGGGGGATGCCCGTTGAGCTGGAGGTGACACAGCGGACAATGTTCGCAACTTTGCCGCTGATTGCTATCTATTTACTGGCCCTGAGCGTGCTGACCGACAGCATGGCCGTCAAACTGCGGGTGAAAAGCCGTGAGCTTGAGCGCATTGCCATGATGGATCCGTTGCTGGATATCGCCAACCGGCGTCTGTTGGAAAAGCGTATTCAGTATGAGCTGGACAAACTCCGCACGACGTCACTCCTCTTTGATGTTTATTGATATCGATAATTTTAAAGAGGTGAACGATCGGTTTGGTCATAAAGTCGGGGGATGCGTTGCTGGTGACGGTGTCGAAAATTTTGCATGTCGCTACCCGCAAAACGACACGCCAGCGCGACTGGGCGGCGATGAGTTTGTCATTTTACTACCCGATACACCGCCTGATGAAGCGCACGTCGTGGCGACGCAGATTATGAATGAGGCGGCAATCATGCCCATCGTGCAGGAATACGCGTTTACCTGTACGCTAAGTATTGGCATTGCCAGCGCTTTGCCGGGTATGCATACCGTTAGTGAATGGTTAAAAGCGGCGGATGACGCGCTCTACGCGAAGCGGTTGGGCAAAAAACCAAATTTACTCGCACTGACAATCGCTCGGTATAGACTAAACTTTATGCTGTATATCGTATGTTGAACGATATCTTTTTCATATCATTGCGAAAAACAGCCTGAGAATGATGAGATAGGCACTCTATGAAAATACCTGCTATTCCCGCCGATGAGGAAAATCGTCTTGCCTCGTTGCACGACTCGGGACTCTGAGAGTGGCGTTACCGATCGGTTAGATCGCTTAACCCGCCGGCAAAACGTATGTTTAATGTTCTCGGGGCATTGATTACGTTAGTGGATGAAACCACGCTGCATTTCAAATCCACGGCTGGCTATCCGAAAGAATCCCTGCCACGCAAAATTTCCTTCTGTGGTCATGCGATATTATGCGCTGACCCTTTGATTATCGAAGATGCTTCCCGCGATGAACGTTTTGCCGATAACCCGCTGGTCACGGGCGATGCGCATATCCGCTTTTATGCTGGCCATCCGCTGCGTTTGCCGGACGGGGCGGTGGTAGGCTCGTTCTGTTTGATCGACA
This sequence comes from Enterobacter sp. EA-1, assembly GCA_002886105.1. GTDB lineage: Bacteria > Pseudomonadota > Gammaproteobacteria > Enterobacterales > Enterobacteriaceae. Next base: position 2,733,418 of record CP025776.1, on the reverse strand, counting down.
AACAACCGCGCAGCTTCAGCGATGCGGAGTTCGACAGCCTGAAAGATTTCGCCATGATTGTCGAAGATGAGTTCGCGGTCATGAGTGCGGCAACCACCGATGAACTGACGGGGTTGTTTTAATCGTCGTGGGTTTGACAGCCCCGGCGAAGTTCGCCATTTTGGCGCGCGCCGCCGTGCAGAGCCGTTGACGCTGGCGTGGATCGATCTCGATAACTTCAAAGCGATCAACGACACCGGGGGTCATGCGGAAGGGGATGACGCCCTGGAAATCAATGGCATCCGTGATGACCGCCAGTTTGCGCGAGGCGGACCTGCAAGTGCGCTACGGCGGTGATGAGTTCGCGATTATCTTTTCCGACACCGATGAGCAGGGGCACTGGATCGCCATGCAGCATCTGGTCGAACAGGTTGAAGCACCGGAATCTCTCTCTTCCGGTAAACCCTGGAAGCTGGCATTTTCCTCGGGGCTGAGCGAATTCGATCATAATGGCAGCGGTGAACTGCATCCGTGGATGAAGGATGCGGATAAAAAATGTATGCGATGAAGCAGCAGAATAACCGCGCACGCTAAATCATAAGCCGATCCTATCACTGTGGCGCTTGTGTTAATTTTATGTAAAATCAGATAGTGGTTGTTTTATAAGGAAGAAAAATGACCACTTATCATATCCACGCCCTTTCTGGCGATGACCTTTCCCGACATATTGATGCCCTGTGCGAGGTGCTGGAAAACTGTGTTTCCGGCGGCGCATCGGTGAGCTTTATGCACCCCGCTCTCGCGGGAAAAATCCCTCCGCTTCTGGTCAAACGTGGCGGCCAGCACCACGCGCGGCGAGCGCATTGTGCTGGTGCTGGACACGGCAACCGGCAGCGGGGCGGAGAATTCTCTATCTGCAATGCGGCTGGCAGCGCGTTGGGGGAGATCCCCGCGTTATGCGCTTATGCCGCAAGGAAATGTGACGGCTACGACATTTTTTACAAGTTCTTATAATTGTCGCCAATAAGACGTCCCATTTTGATCAAAACAGGGTTTCATGGTCGAAAAGTCTGGTAAGTTATTACACCAATCTTCCCGAGGGTTGTATGACTAATCAAAAGGAACCCACTGTGAACACATTAAACCGTCGCAACTTTCCCGGCGCTGAATACCCTGAGCGTATTATTCAGTTCGGTGAAGGGAACTTTTTGCGCGCTTTTGTCGACTGGCAAATCGATCTGCTGAACGAGCACACCGACCTGAACGCCGGTGTGGTGGTTGTTCGCCCGATCCAGAGTGATTTCCCGCCTTCCCTGAGCACTCAGGATGGCCTCTACACCACCATCATTCGTGGTCTGAACGAGCAGGGCGAAGCGGTGAGTGATGCCCGCGTGATCCGCTCCGTTAACCGCGAAATCAGCGTCTATGCGCAGTATGACGAGTTTCTGAAACTGGCGCACAACCCGGATATCCGCTTCGTGTTCTCTAACACCACGGAAGCGGGCATCAGCTATCATGCCGGCGACACATTCGCTGATGCGCCTGCGGTGAGCTACCCGGCGAAGCTGACCCGTCTGCTGTTCGAACGTTTCAGCCATTTTCTGGCGCAGTCGACAAAGGCTGGGTGATCATCCCGTGTGAACTGATTGATTATAACGGCGACGCGCTGCGCGAACTGGTGCTGCGTTATGCGCAAGAGTGGGCGCTGGGGGCGGAATTTATTCAGTGGCTGGATAAAGCCAACGCCTTCTGCTCGACGCTGGTTGACCGTATCGTGACCGGTTATCCGCGTGATGAAGTGGCGAAACTGGAAGCCGAACTGGGTTATCAGGATAGCTTCCTAGACACGGCGGAACACTTTTATCTGTTTGTGATCCGAGGGGCCGAAAACGCTGGCGTCTGAACTGCGCCTCGACAAATTCCCGCTGAACGTGCTGATTGTTGACGACATTAAACCGTACAAAGAGCGTAAAGTGGCGATCCTCAACGGCGCGCACACTGCGCTGGTGCCGGTAGCGTATCAGGCAGGGCTGGACACCGTTGGCGAGGCAATGAACGACAACGAAATTTGCGCGTTTGTCGAGAAAGCGATTTACCGGAGATTATCCCGGTGCTGGATCTGCCGCGCGATGAGGCTGGAATCGTTTGCCAGCGCGGTGACCGGGCGTTTCCGTAACCCGTACATCAAACACCAGTTGCTCTCCATTGCGCTGAACGGTATGACCAAGTTCCGCACCCGCATTCTGCCGCAACTGCTGGCGGGGCAGAAAGCCACCGGTAAACTGCCTGCGCGCCTGACGTTTGCGCTGGCGGCGCTGATTGCTTTCTATCGCGGCGAGCGTAACGGGCAGGCTTATCCGGTGCAGGATGACGCGCACTGGATTGAGCGTTATCAGCAACTGTGGAGCCAGCATGGTGACCGCCAGATCAGCACCAGCGAGCTGGTTAAAGCGGTGCTGTCGGTGAGCGACCATTGGGAGCAGGATCTGACGAACGTCGCCGGTCTGGTTGAGCAGGTGTCGCTGGATCTGGATGCCATCCTGCTGCAAGGCATGCGTGAAGCCGTGAAACCGCTGTGCTGATCCTGCGTACTGCTTGCAGGTAAACAAGAACCCGGCTTCGGTCGGGTTTTTTTATGCGTTTTGATCGGCTACGTTCGCGTTCCGGGTTGGTTTTATCGTTATTAGTTACAACATACCTTTATATAGTTGTATAACAGGTTTCAGAAACTTCTGCGCCATACATCCTCGTCTGGCATGTTGATTTGTCACAATTCATTAGCATCCTTGCAACTGTGATTGTGATCACGTTTAATAGTGCAGCTCTCTCTTTGCTCACGACTCAACATGATTGTCCGACCTGAACAACACTGGCTTACTCGTCTTTTCGTCTGGCACGGTTCAGTGCTGCCGAAAATCTCCTCCGACTTGGTGATGAACTTCCTGCTCTCTATCGCCGTGATCTGGATGCTCCCCACAGGTACACCTCGCTGGGTATCAAACTGACAGTCGCGCCGTTCAGTATCCTTGGCGTGGCGATTGCCATCTTCCTCGGTTTTCGCAACAACGCCTGCTTTGCCCGCTATAGCGAAGCACGATTGTTATGGGGACAACTGATGATCGCCTCGCGTTCGTTGCTGCGGGAGGTGAAAACCACCCTGCCGGATGACGACGGCGTGGCGCATTTTATCCGCTTACAAATCGCCTTTGCCCATTGCCTGCGGATGACGTTGCGCCGCAAGCCGCAGGGTGACGTGCTGGCAAACTATCTGAGCGGGCAGGATCTGCAGACGGTGCTGAACGCACATTCACCGGCTAACCGCATTCTTTTATTAATGGCGGAGTGGCTGGGGGAACGCCGGGCGAAGGGCACCTTGTCGGACATTCTGTTCCACAGCATCACGCAGCGCTTGCACGATATGTCCGCCGTGCTTTCCGGTTGTGAACGCATTTTTTACCACGCCGCTGCCGTTTGCCTATTCGCTGATTCTGCACCGCACGGTTTACCTGTTTTGCATCATGCTGCCGTTTGCGCTGGTGGTGGATTTGCACTTTATGACGCCGTTTGTCTCGGTGCTTATCTCCTACACCTTTATTTCGCTGGATACGCTGGCAGAAGAGCTGGAAGACCCGTTTGGTGAAGAGGATAACGACCTGCCGCTGGATGCCATCTGCAATGCCATTGAGATCGATTTGCTGCAAATGAACGATACCGATGTGCTTCCGCACAAAATGACACCAGACAAAAACTATCAACTAACCTAAACTTTTTCTGAGAGAGTAAGAAATCATTAAGATCTTCCCTGTTAAATGGCGATACCACCATACAGAGGGACATGCGATGGAAATGTCAGATAAAACGATCTCGTTAGCGGTGACACTGGTTATCAGCTTATCTCTTCTGGCAACAGCATGGGATTTATCAGTTGCCTGCCATGATCTTTATTCAACGCTGAGCAGCGCCCGCGTTTCCTGCGCCGGGCGCTGTAATAGCGCAACCGCTTCTTGCGCCGATCGCACATTGGTATACCCCATGATCAAACCGTAGCGCTTGTGGGTCTGGTTATACCAACGCGAGAGCGGGCTGACCTGCAACTGGTGTTGCTGCCAGATTTGCGCCAGCCGGACATCCAATGTGCTGGTGCGCAACAACGCAATGATGTGCATTCCGCCGTCGCTCACTTCAATATCAAACATCCCCGGATAAACCTGTTCCAGCGCAGCCAGCATGGTTTTTTCTGCGCTGCGAATAGAGCGTGCGCATTTTTTCAGGTGGCGGAAAAATGGCCTTCCCCCATAAACGCAGCGAGGATTTTTGCGTCAGCACCGGCTGGCCGCTTTCCGTCAGTTCTCCGGTTTCGCGAAACTGCGCCACGCAAGCGCGCGGCATCACCGAGGTAACTGATGCGCAGTGCCGGCATCACCGTTTTACTGAACGTACCCATATAAATGACCCGATCCTGCGTATCGAGGCTTTTTTAAGGCAGGCAGGACCTTACGGGTATAGTGGAATTCGCCGTCGTAATCATCTTCGATAATCCAGCTTTCATTCTGCTGCGCCCAGTCCAGTAATTGCTGTTTACGCGGCAGTGAAAGGGTGACTGCAAGCGGGCTTTGATGTGACGGTGTCACAAAACAAAGCGCGCATCGCGGTGATGCTGCTGTACATAATCGACATTCAGCCCGTGGTTATCCACCGGCGCAAAGTGCAGATTGCTGGCGATACGCCTAAGGGTTTGTTGACCGAAATAGTAACCGGGATCTTCAAACAGCACTTTGTCGCCGGGTCTGCCCAGTGCGCTGAGGATCAACCGCAGGTTATGGTTATAGCCGCTGGTGATAAATATCTGTTCTGTTGAGCAGGAAAGCCCACGCGAAATATTGACGTAATGGGCAATTGCTTCGCGCAGCGGCGCATAGCCCATCAACGGCGGATTGGTCATCTCCACAGGTTGCATTGAGCGCACCGCCTTGCCGCTTAGCAGCAGCCACTTCTTGTAGGAAAGGCATCCAGCGACGGAATGCCGAGGCGCAAAATCCCGCTTGATCGCGCAGCGTCTCCGCCATACTGAGGGAGGCATCCCCGTTTTGCGCTGTCGGCACGGTTTTTTCTCATCGCCGAGCGACAAGTCCGGGTTAACCCGTGTACCGCGTGCGCCTGGCTGACCAGATAGCCTTCACCGACCAGTATTGCCCACGCCGTCTCCACCGTTTTACGCGCCACCCCTAATTCGCTTGCCAGCACGCGCACCGATGGGACTTTATCGCCGGGGTTTCCAGCAATCCGCTGGTGATGCTGTGGCGATACTGTTCGTAAATGGTTTTGTAGCCGGGTTTCATGTCCTACCTTGATTCTCGCTTTTTGCATCTTTTTTAGTATGCCATAAGGCAGTAGTATAGCGGCTGTTGAATCAATAAATGAGGCAAATGATTATGAGCACCCGCGTGAATCTCTTCCAGACCGCACCTTCGCTGATCAAAACCCTCGGGCGATGCCAGTCAGGCGTCGCATAACAGCAGCCTTGATACCGCCATCAAAGATCTTGTTGATGTTCGCGCATCGCAACTGAACGGCTGTACCTTCTGTCTCGATATGCATGTCAAACAGGCGAAAGTGCACGGCGAGCGTGAACTGCGTCTTTATCATGTTGCGGTCTGGCGCGAGTCGCCGCTGTTTACTGCAAAAGAGCGGGCGGCGCTGGCATTAACTGAAGCGTTAACACGTCTCGGGGAACAGGGCGTCAGTGACGAACTGTACCGGGAAGTGCGTGAACATTTCAGTGAGGGGAGGTGTCGGAACTGGCATTCGCTATCGCGATTATTAATAGCTGGAACCGGTTAATGGTGCTGCAACAGACCTTACCCGGTGCGCTGGACAAAGCCTACGGCACCGGATCGCGCGCATCTCGAGTAATTAAACCCGCTTCGCGGATAAAGGCGATAAACGCTTGCAACCCCGTTGGGATATGGCGATGTCCCGGATAATACAGGCACAGCCCTTTAAAGGGCTGTGTCCACGCATCCAACACGCTGACCAGCCGCCCGCTGCGCAGATCGTCTTCAATATAGAACCTCGGCAAGAAACCTACGCCTAACCCGGCGCGCACCGCCGCGATCGAGGTAAACAGGTCGGTTGTCGCCAGCCGGGCGGGAACGGCAATCGCATAATGCTGACCATGGCGCGATAACTCCCAACGGTAAATCCCGCCGTGCGACATCCGCATGCAAATCCCCTGATGCTGATACAACTCCTCCGGTGTTTGCGGTGTGCCGTGCGCGGCAAACCATTCCGGCGTCGCCACAACCCGCATACAGATATCCGGCGTCAGGGGAACGGCAATCATATCTTGCGGGATCGACTCGGCCAGACGGATGCCTGCGTCATACCCCTCGGCGACGATGTCGATCATCCGGGCTTCGCTGGCAATTTCGAGGCGCATCAATGGATAACGGGCAAGAAAACGCACCAGCAGATCATCAAGAAAAAGCTGTCCTACCGCCTGCGGCACATTAATGCGTAGCGTGCCGGACGGCGCGTCGTCGACGCTGTGGATCTCTTCCGTGGCATGACGAATCTCCTGCAACGCCGGGCCGACTCGCGCCACAAAACGCTGCCCGGCCTCGGTCAGCGCGACACTGCGGGTGGTACGGTGAAACAGCCGCACATCCAGACGACTTTCCAGCCCGGCAATGGCATTACTGACGGCGGTCGCCGACATACCCAGCTCTCTGGCGGCGGCGCGGAAACTGCCCCGGCGCATGACCGCCATCACCACTTCCAGCTCAATCAACCCTGAACGATGCATAGATTATCCCGAAAATCGAAACAACCTTTGCAGCATAGCGTGGATTATCGGCGCGATAAAGCTGTGCCACACTGGCTCCACGTTACAGGAGGAGGTTTCCATGCAATCTGTCGAACATATTTCCATAAACGGCGAATGGGTGACGCCGCAAGGCACAGAACGTTTTGACCTGTTTAATCCGGCGACTGGCGACGTCACCGGTCAGGTGCGTCTGGCAAACGAAGCCGATGCGCTGAACGCCATCGCCGCCGCGAAAGCCGCGTTTCCTGCCACCGGTCGCAGACCCGCGTCGGGGAGCGCGTCGCGGCGCTGACGCGCATGCGTGAGGCATTAGCGGCGTGTGAAGAGGAGTTATTGCAGGCCATTGTGCAGGAGTATGGCGCGCCTGCCGCCCGCGCAGTCTGGATGGCACGCTACCCTGTGGCGGTTATCGATCAGGTGATAAGCGATCTGCAGCAGTTTGTGTTTACCTCACAGGTTGGCCACGCGCGTGTGGAGATGACACCGTTGGGTGTGGCCGGTCTTATCACTCCGTGGAATAGCAATGCGGGATTTATCTGCGGCAAACTTGCCGCCGCGTTGGCGGCAGGGGTGTACGGCGGTGATCAAACCCAGCGAGATGAGCGCATGGCAAACCCGGTGTGGTGACTCGCGCATTGCATCAGGCGGAACTGCCGCCCGGCGTGTTTAATATTGTCACCGGGCGCGGCGAGGTGGTGGGCGAGGTGATGAGCCGCCACCCGGATATCGCAAAAATCTCGTTCACCGGCTCAACCATGACGGGCAAAGCGATCCTGCGTAATGCCGCTGACACCTTTAAACGGGTTACTTTGGAGCTAGGCGGTAAATCGCCAACCCTGATCCTCGGATGATGCCGATCCCGCCACCGCCGTGCCTTTAGCGATACAGGCGGGGTTTATTAACAGCGGTCAGGCCTGTATTGCTGGCACGCGTATTCTGGTGCCGAATTCACGTAAGGCCGAGTACGAAGCGGCGTTGGCGCAGGCGGTTGCGGCGGTAAAATCAGGCGACCCGCACGATCCGGCTAACGATATTGGGCCGATGGTCAGTGAAAAACAGTGGCAGCGTGTGCAGTCGTACATTCGCCTTGGGCAGCAGGAAGGGGCGCGAGTACTGGCAGGCGGTGAAGGGCGGCCGGAAAATAGCGGGCAGGGGTGGTTTGTCCGCCCGACATTGTTTACGGATGTGGAGAACACAATGCGCATTGCCCGTGAAGAGATTTTTGGCCCGGTGTTATCGGTGATCGGTTATCAGGATGATGCGCACGCGGTGGCGATCGCCAATGACACGGATTACGGATTGAGTGCGCTGGTACTGGGTCGCGACGTTGAACGTGCGCAGCGGGTAGCGGCGCAAATTGTCTCCGGGCGTGTACAGGTGAACACGCTGGCGCATGAGGCCGGTGCGCCGTTCGGTGGTTTTAAACACTCCGGCATCGGGCGGGAAATGGGGCGTTGGGGATTAGCGGCGTTTATGGAGCCGAAAACTATCGTTATGTAACGGAAGAACAGGCCCGATGGCAATCCTGCACCATCGGGCCTGTGGGGCATTAACGCGCCAACTGGAAGAAGCGTACGGAATCGCGCAGGATTTCGCTCTGCTCGGTCATGGACTGGGCCGCAACCGCCGCTTGTTCCACCAGCGTGGCGTTCTGTTGAGTCACCCGGGTCCATCTGATCGATAGCCACGCTAATTTCCTTGATCCCGGTGCTGTTCCGTCGAGGCAGCGGAAATTTCCGCCACGATATCGGTCACCTTGTTCACCGATGTCACGATATCTTCCATCGCGCGGCTGGCGGTATCGGCAAAGCGTGAACCATCCGTGATTTTCTCCACCGTCCCTTCCAATCAACTGTTTGATCTCTTTTGCCGCATCGGCGCTTTTCTGCGCCAGTTGCGCACTTCACCGGCGACCACCGCAAAGCCTTTACCCTGTTCGCCCGCGCGTGCGGCTTCAACCGCGGCGTTAAGCGCCGGATATTGGTCTGGAAGGCAATCCCTTCAATTACCGAGATAATATCGACGATTTTCTGCGAGCTATCGGAGATTTCATGCATACGTTTCAGCATGTCATGAACCTCTTTGCCGCCTTTAACCGCCGTTTGCGAGGTTGCACGCGCCAGATCGCTGGCTTTACGGGCGTTTTCGGCGTTGCTCTTCACGTTCTCCGTAATTTGCTGCATGTTCGACGACGTTTGTACCAGCGACGCCGCCTGTTCTTCGGTACGCTGCGACAGATCGTTGTTGCCTTCGGCAATTTCACTGGCGGCATGGGAGATGGATTCGCTGCCGTTAATAATGCCGTTAATGATCTCCGCCAGTTTGCTGTTCATAAACTTAATGGTCGCCAGCAAACTTTGGCTGTCGTTATCGCGCAGCGTGACATCCTCGCTCAGATTACCGGCGGCAATCGCTTTCATGATCGAGACCGCATAGGCCGGTTCGCCGCCAAGCTGACGTGCCAGATTGCGAGAGATAAACAGGGCAATCACACCTGTGGCAATCAGCGCCAGCAGCAGTAAACCGCTCAGTATGTATAAGGCCCTCGGGTTATAACCTGCTTGCGAATCTTCACCCGCTTTATCACCCAGCGCCAGTTCCATATCCACCAGCGTCGCCAGATCCTTCATTAACTGGGTACGGTATTTTGCGGAGACAGCGCCGCTGATTTTAGAGGCTTCATCCGTGTTGCCTTTGCTTACTGCATCGATCACTTTGGCGTTCACGTCGACAAAGTTTTTAAAGTTATCGACGACCGTCGCAAACAGCGCGCGCATCTCTTGCGGCGCATCGGCGGAGGTTTTGGCGTACTGCTGCTGCGCGTTCAGGAATGTGGCACGGGTTTTGCAGCAATTCTCCCCGATGCTGCTCAAGCGATTCCGGTGTGGTAGAGGCGATGTACTGAACTTGCTGCAAGCGCATTTCGGATAAGACGCCACGCATTTCAAGGGTATAGCGAACACCGGTGCATGCGGTTTTCGCGGAATTTATCAATATGGTGATTACTGGTGTTGAGCTGATAAATTGACACAACGCCCAGCAGCAACATCATCACAATCAAGATGGAGAAGCCGATGAGCAGTTTGGTCAGAACAGTTGCCTGCGCTATTTTTTTCATAATCCTACGCTATGTAAAGAAAGGTATTATTAATAACGGCAATATTTCTGAAAATATTGATCTTTTATCTGATCTTAATCACATTACGCTATGATTTTTGTGCAACGGCACTAGGCGAAAAATAAATTTTGATTAGGGGTAGGGAGGGGTGTTAAAAATGTGAAGGAAATGTACAAAATGCAATTGAAATAATGTTTCCAGTGTTTTTCAATACTGAAAATAATGATTGCAAAGACGCGTTTAACAGGAAATAAGAATTAACGCGATGTGCTAATCGGCAGTTCATCCGCCCATTTTGTCGCCACCGGTTCATCAGCTCGCTGACCAGTGCATTCGGCAGACCTAATTGCGCTGCCACTTCGTTGGCTTCTTTCCAGATCCGCTGTTCATAGAGACGCGCCAGACGCAGATAAAGATACAGCTCACCACTGTTGCTTTGCAGGGCCTTCGCCACTTCCGGAGAGACGGTGATTTGCTCAAGCAACTCGTCAAGCGGCAGGCCAAGGATCACATCGAGCAAGGAGAATAAACCGACCATAAATGCATCATTAATGGCGTTATTTTCCGAGGTGCGGGCCGCCAGCAGTTCGCAGAATTTTGCGCGGATAAGACTGAGATAATAGATCTCGGTGTTGCTCACCTCTTCAAACGAGGTCAGGCAAGCGACCAACACAAAACGGCGCATTTCGCTAATCCCGAGGTAGACCACCACGTCGCGTAATGATTGATTGCGAAACCCGCTGATGCCGCGTGTGTTATAAAGAATATTCTGCGCATAACGCATAATCTTGAAGGAGAGTGAGACGTCGCGTTTTAACAGATCTTCAATTTTATTTAAATTAGGCGATTCAACGTTCACTTCCTGCATCAATTTCAGTGCGAATGCCCGGTTTTGCACCAGTTTATTTCGCTTAGTGACCACAGGTTTGCTGGAAAAAATAACCCTGAAACAAATTGAAACCCATTTTCTTATAATTTTCAAATTCGTCATAGGTCTCCACTTTTTTCCGCCAGCAAAACGGTATGGCGTAATAAATCACGGTTGGAACGAATAAACTGGCTTATTTCGTCGCGCGAACAATTCCTTATATCAAATTTAATCACGTTGACATACGGCATAAATGAATCCCATTCGCTACCGGGAACAAAATCGTCCAGTGCGATGCGAAATCCGCCGTTATGTAAACGTTTTACCGTTTCCAGTAGCTTGCCATCCGGGTTAGCATCTTCAAGGATTTCAAATGACTACGCGATCTTTTGGCAACGTTTCCGCCAGACCTTCAACCAGCAGTTGATAGGGAAATTAACATATACCGTGCTGTTGTCATTTTTGCGTCCGACAGGGGCGCTGAGAAATTGTTCCTCAATTAATTGCGTGGTGGCTTGTTCCGCAGAGATATCCGGGAAACGGTTGTCCATACTGTCCCTGAAGAGAAGCTCGTAACCGACGGTGTTTAATTGTTTATCAAATATCGCCTGTCTGGCCACAAAAGAATACACTCACACACCTGTGTACATTTGTATAAGTTTTCCAAATATATAGGCTACAGTAACACCCTGACTACCGGAACCGTGTGATTGCGGCAAAATATTTTACTTTTATTCTTAAATAATAGGACAGCGGCGCGGGGATGCACAGATATTCAGACCCGATGAACGTAGAGCCGCCGGGCCTGTTTACGTTAAGGATTCAGGCAGGTTCAAAACAGTGCGCGTTCGCAGCAGGCATCACAACTGGGGGAGCGGCAGACCCGTTCGCCGTCGGTTTGCAGACAGCGCTGGCGATAGAAGAATTTTTTCCAGCGCATATTCTGGGTATTCATCCTCAACAAGGCGCGGAAAGCAGTCGCTCATCAACTCCCGCAACTCTTCGCGTGAGCTCAGCCCCAGTCTTGCCAGAGATGATTAAATGCCAGCGACACGCTGGCAATGATCGAATGCATCGGCGCCGCATCAGGCGCCATATAGTACGCCAGCCACTGCGCCAGTTGCTGGCACTCCTCCGTTCGGGTGGCGTTCAGTTCGCTCATCACTGTTTGCCGCAGCAGGCAATCTGCTGGGATCTGCCCCGCAGGAGGCGAGAAATCCGCCTGCAATGTCGCCCATTGCGCGGCATCAAGCCCCATCTTTAACGGATAGCACCCCTCGCCATGGGCATAAAGCCATAACAAACGCTGTAGCCAGTCGCGTGTCAACATCAGGCCACCCCCCGGTCAGGCGGTTCTGCCACGCACTGCTGACGCCAGCGTTGCCACCAACGCAGTAGCGCAGTATTGACCGGTTGCCGGTGCATCGTCCACACAGGGCTGAATGCCGCGCGCTTCCAGCTTTGCCACGGCGCGTAACCGATGCGCGCGCAAAACACCGCTTTCACATCCGCCAGTAGCTCAAAGAGCGCATCCCCTCCTGCGGGTCACATTCGTCGCTCCCGCGGCAATATTTCGGCGTAAATCGCTCATTGACCAGCACTGCGCCCGCCGCCGACAAGCTGTAGATGCGAAAGCGATCCGCATGACCAAAATGCGCGTCGATCACCTCGCCGTGGGTCGAGGCCACGGCGACCAGGCATCTTTCTCGTCAGCCTCGCCTTTGGTCAGAATGCTGGCATGCAGTTGCGTGCGGCGGTAGAGCGTTGGCAGCCGGGGGTTGCGGCGACTCATCGACGGGTATCAGCGCAAACTGCTGGCTGCGATCTTCCCCAGCATACCGATGGCATCGGCGCGGCACTGCTGGCAGTGGGTCATTTGCGGCATCACCTCGCCGCACTGTTCCCGGACGCGGGCTATCATCGCGGCATCCGGCTCCGGCTGGCCATTCAGACCAAATACCGTGCCGTGTTCGGGGCGGGCAATCAGCGGCATAATATTATGAATAAACGCACCGCTGGCACGCAGTTCGCGGCTGACGTCCGCCAGCGCACCGGTCGTTAATACCGGGGATTAACACGGAGTTGATTTTTACCAGCACGCCTTTTCCGTCAGGCGGCGTACCCCGGCTAATTGCCGGGCGATCAGTAATTCACCGGCTTCGCGCCCGCTGTAACGCTCGCCGTCCAGCCACAACCATGCATAGATCTGCGCGGCAATCTCCGGGTCGAGAGTATTAATGGTCACTGTAACGTGATCGACGCCCACGTCGACCGGGCGATCCACCGCATCCGGCAGCATTAACCCGTTGGTAGACAGACATAATTTCATATCCGGCAAGTGCTCGCGGATCAGTTCCGGTGGTAAAGGTGCGGCTCATATTCGCCAGTGGATCGCCGGGACCGGCAATCCCCACCACCGATAACTGTGGAATAGCCGCTGCGACGTGGCGCACTTTGGCGACCGCCTGTTCCGGCGTCAGCAGCGAGGAAGAGACCCCGGTCGGGACTCATTGCTGCAATCAAATTTACGGTTGCAGTAATGACATTGCAGATTACAGGCGGGGCGACGGGCAGGTGCATGCGTGCAAAACGGTGGTGACCGCTGCGCGAGTAGCAGGGATGCAACGCCACTTTGCTGGCCACAACATCAGATAAGGGTTCAGGCTGAACGGCCCGGCAGCGTGAACCGCCAACAACGGATGAGCAGGAAGTCATGGGGATACCTTCGTTACGGAGTCATCACCTCCTGCTGCAAATCCTGTACCGCGTGCCGGAATTTTAACGTATTGAAAAAATAGATTTAATTTTCCCGTGTCGGCGTTGTGTTGTGAATGTTGTGGCATTTGGCTGACATTGTGCCGAATGCCACAAATCCGACATTCACATTCTGGGCAGGGTGATATCCATGGTCTGAATGCGGTACGCCACCCTGGCGTGGGGTCATCCCCAGTAAACGCGCCGCTTTCGCCTGCACCCAGCCGGCTTTTTTCCAGCGCGGCAATCAACCGCTGACGTTCATCCAGCGAGTGATCGAGCCAGCTATCCTCCCGTGACGTGCTGAGCAGGGGCTGCTTCGGCGTATTTTCCCGGTGATTAAACAGAATCACGTCGCGATCGATCAGACCGCTCTCCGACATCACCGCTGAGCGTTCAATGCAGTTTTCCAGTTCGCGCACGTTGCCGGGCCAGTTGTAGCTCATCAGCAGACGGATGGCGCCATCGCTGATGCGCAGCGTACGGCTCTGGTTCTGCGCGATTTTACGCACCAGAAAGTGCGCCAGTCGGCAATGTCCTCCTGCCGCTCGCGCAGCGGGGGCAGGGAGATAGGCATCACATTGAGACGGTAGTAGAGATCTTCACGAAAATTCCCCAGCCGCACTTCTTCCTCCAGATTACGGTTGGTCGCCGCAATAATACGAACATTCACCTGTAGCGTTTCGTCACCGCCGACGCGCTCCATTTCGCCTTCCTGCAAAATTCGCAGCAGCTTGGCCTGAAACGAGGCGCTGCTTTCACCAATCTCATCAAGAAACAGTGTGCCGCCGTCCGCCAGTTCGAAGCGGCCTTTGCGCTGGCGTACTGCACCGGTGAATGCGCCTTTCTCATGACCAAACAGCTCGCTTTCCAGCAGGGTATCGGGCAGGGCGGCGCAGTTAAATTTCACAAACGGCGCACCGGCGCGCGGTGAGTTGTGATGGATAGCATTGGCGATCAGCTCCTTGCCGGTACCGCTTTCTCCCCGTACCAGCACGGTGGTGTCCCAGCGGGAAACTGGCGAATAATCTCCATGGTCTGGCGCATCGCCGGGCTATTGCCGACCATATTTTCAAAACCAAACGGGCGCGTCGTCGCACAGCTGCGCGGGCGTTCATTGTTCATCACCGTTGCGCGTGGCGAGGGGCGGCGGGGCGCATCATCAGCCGTACCGTTTGCGCCACCAGTTGGCGACCGTTTCCAGAAAACGCGTACAGGCGGGCAATCGTTCCTCGAAACGTGCCATCGGCTGCGCGGCCAGCACGCCCATCGGTTGTGACTGGAGCCCCATCAATGGCACGGCGATAAACGGCAGGTTGTAGTCATACAATCCCGGTGGCGATCGAGAAAACGCTGATCGTCGGCGACACGTGGCAGAACCAGCGATTGCCCTTGCGACAGCACCGTGCCGACCAGTCCTTCTCCGGGCCGATAGCGGATCAGCGAACTGCCGGGAATCAACTCCTGATCGGCTTCCTGCAAGGCTTCAATACTGAGGATGGATTGCTGATTGTCGTACAGACAGATCATCCCGTGTTGCATAAACGCATCGTTGTGCAGCACGCATAGTACTCCTGTAATGTCTGACCAATCTCTGTCGCCCGGCTTAACACCACGCTGATACGTTGCATCGCGGTAAACTGCTGGGACAGGTCGAAGCGCCAGACGGGATTACCCGACTCGGTTCGCTGGGTCATTGTGAGCCTCCGGTCAGTGAATGAAATAACGGGAAACGCAGGGTCAGGCAGGTACCCCCCTTCGGGGCGTGAGGTCAGTTCTATCGCACCGCGGTGGTGGGCCACCAGCGTCTGGATCAGGCGCAGCTCCATCCCTTTCCCGGGGCATTTAACGCGTCAGGAGAGTGGGTGTAACGCACCGGATCAGCGGCACATTGTCGTTGATATAGACGGAGAGCCAGCCATTTTCTTCGCGGGCGAAAATTTGCGTCTGCGCGGTGAAATCGCGCAGGCCGGCAGCAATATCCAGCGTCCTGTCAAGCCACAGGCTCAGGCAGGCAAGCAGTTGTGTGCGCTGACCAAAACCGACCAGTTGCGGAGAGTCGAGTTCGATGTACAGGTTTTTACCCTCATCAAAACGGGTGTGATAGAGGGCGCGCAGATCGTCAAAAAGGGCTGCAACGGCCAGACGGCGGCGCTTTCCAGCTCCAGAGAGACGGGCGGCAACGTTGCAGCCGTGCCATCGCTTCTTCGCCTTCACGCCGGGGCGGCATCCAGCGCCACATTATTGTGATCATCGCCGTTCAGACGCCGCGCGGCCGCCAGCATATTGATAGGGCAATTAAGCTGAATCAGCGCCGCATCCAGCGACTCGCGAATCGCCGCCAGCAGTTTGCCGGTGGTCATCTGTTGTTTCAGGCGATCGAGACGCCCTTGTTCCCGTTGCTGCTGTTGTTGGGTGTCGTCGGTGATCACCACCAGCGTGCGGGGGAGCGCGCTATCAATAAAGTAACGTCCGGCTTCTTCGCTGACGCCGGGGAGCGCCCAACAGGTGACTGACAACCAGCGCACCACGCCACGGATCACGACGGGTAACACCGGCCGTTGGCCATCTCTGCTTTGCGGGCGGAGAAATTCAGTTCACTGAGCAACTCTTTACCACCGCAGTCGGCGCAAAACGTTTTGTAGACCGGGTTGTCCATCACCACCCGATCGTACTCATCCACCACCACGACTGCCGCCGGAATATTGTTAAGCACCGCTTCCGTTAGCGTCATATGGTTACGCAGCCGCTGCTCCAGCGCATAGCTGGCGCTGATGTCCCGCTGCATTGCCAGATAGTGCTCCAGCACACCGAACTGATTGATAACCGGTGTAATGTCGATCTCCACCAGATAGAGGCTACCGTCCGGCGGCGGTTAATCAGTTGCCCGCGCCGAGGGCCCGGCGTTGCAGCAGCGTCTGCCACATCTGCTGGTAAATTTCCCGTGGTGTTTGCTTACTCGACAACAGACGAGGATTTTGCTGTAACAACTGTTCAAGGTCATAACCGGTCTGGCGGCAAAACGCCGGGTTAGCGTAGACGATCCGCGCATGGGGATCGGTCAGCGAGATCGCCACAGGCGCTTGTTCGACCATGGTAAAAAACAGGCCGAGGATGCCGTTGAGTCAGCGCCCCGGCTATCTCTTCCGGCGCGGTCGCATCCATCATCATATTCAGGGTCATCACGCACTCCACGGGGTCAGCGTTGGTTGTGTCGCAGTTATGACAATTTGTGCCACCTGTCGACTTTCACCCGCACGCGTCGGGCGTAAATTAACCATGCAAAGAGTGCACCTTCTGCGGCATTAACCGGCGTTAACATTGATCCAGATCGGTATTCGACGGCATTAATCGCGTCGATGCCCTGCGGACGGGCGCTGGCGGGGAAATATGCTGGCGAAAAAAAGCATCACGATGGTGCGTGCACACCCGGTTTGGTGCAGGGGTTGCTCATCAATAAACTGGCACAGCCTTCGCAATATCCTGTCTGATCCCCGCCTTTTGATGGCGGATTAATCCTTTTCCTGACAGGAGCATGCAATGGCTACTATTGGTATTTTTTTCGGCACCGATACCGGCAAGACCCGCAAAATCGCCAAACTGATCCAGCAAAAACTGGGGGAGGCGGCGGCGTCAATATCAACCGTACCGATCTGGCGACCTTTCTCTCTTATCCGGTGCTGCTACTCGGCACACCGACGCTGGGCGACGGCAACTGCCGGGGCTGGAAGCGGGGTGTGAAAGTGAATCCACTGGGGCGAATTTATGGCGCAGCTTGCCGGAACCAGCCTGAGCGGTAAAACCGTGGCGTTATTCGGGCTGGGCGATCAGGTCGGTTACCCGGATAATTTTGTCAGTGGTATGCGCCCGCTGTATGACACGCTGAAAAACTGCGGTGCGCAGGTGGTTGGCCTGTGGCCCAACGACGGTTATACATTTAACGCCTCCTCGGCGCTGGAGGCGGATAAGTTCGTGGGTCTGGTTATCGATCAGGACAATCAGTATGACCTGACCGACGAACGGGTCGATGCACGGCTGGAAAGCCTCAAACCGTCGATTCTGTAACCGCACGCCGCCGGGTATCCGGCCTGATGCGCAAAAACGCGTCAGGCCGATGCCTCGTTAATCAGTGTCGCCAGCCAGCGGCGCTGCCACTGTTGCTGATTGAGTGCGTACAGGTGCTCGCGCGCTTTTGCCAGTGCCTCGTTTTCCGCCATTGGCGCGGGCTCCCCGGATGTGCTCACACCACACTAAATGCCAGCCAAGCTCGGTTTCAATGGGCGCGCTAACGTCATTCTCGTTCAGCGCAAACAGCGCCTGTTCCAGCTCCGGGTAGAGTAACCCCCGGCTGATCCAGCCCAGACGGCCGCCTTCCAGCGCACTGGGGCAGTGCGAGTAGCGCTGCGCCAGCGGCTGAACGCCGTGCGGGCGCGAACGATTTCCTGATGAAAACGCGCCACCCGGCGTCGCACCGTTTCGCCATCGTTATCGACCGTTACCAGCAGATGTGAGGTTAAGCGCTGCTCCGGGCGCATAAATTGCGCCTGATGTTGCTGATACCGGCCAGCACCGGCTGTCATCGGGCTGGGGCTGACGCGGCAATACGGGTGAGCTGCATCTCCATCAGCGCATGGTGGCGGATCACCGCACGGCGATCCGCTGCGGAAAATTGCCCTCATCAAGCTGAGGCGCCGCGGGGAGGCGGCGACGGCGTTGCGTACTGCGTCCGGAATGTTTTCTCCGCCAGCGGCTTCTACCACCGCCGTTTCCAACCGTTGCTGGCGCAGCCGCCTCGAAAGCGGCTTTCTGTGCGGCGGGAAGGGCGTCCGGCTCTGGTGCCAGCGCGATAACGCCAGACGCTGCACCGGCAAAACGTGCCCATGCAGACTCTTTCATTGTTCCTCCGCCAGTATCATGGCGCTGGCAGGCACCTGAAAACTACGCGCCATAAAGGTGACAATGTAACTTTCGCCGTTATCGCCCTGACCGGTTGCCGCGATTTGCCCCTGCGCGCCAGCGGCAATCACCACGTCGCCGTTGATGGCTAACGCACAGCGGCACACGATGTGGTCGCCATACTGAAACTGACCGGCGTGCCACGGCGCAGAGGCCGGGAGCAGCTCCTCTTCCCGGCAGCCGACAATCAGATCGCTGTCGAGAAAATGGATCTGGTAGATAATCTGATCCATCAAAAGGTTCCCCATTCGCGCACAAAACCGGTACTGCCGCGACGCACCAGCAAGTCGCCGCGCCGGTAACCGAACAGGGTGCCGTCGTTGCGGATCGCGCGTGTTACGCGAACCTCTTCGCCAAAGGCATATTTTTGTGTCATTGCCCATGATCCACAGTGCAGTGCTGATAACTTTCCGCCAGCAGACGCCGGGCGAAGCCGGGGGGGCGCGGGGATCCTCTTCGAGTAAATTCCGCAGCGGCACGTGGTCGCGCAGGCGCTGGTGAAAATCACGCAGTACCCGCAGGCAGCAACTGCGCAACGCCGGTGATGCGTAGGGCACGCAGAAAAATTCAAAAGGATTCGGCGCTGTCGAGTTCATCCACGCCGGGGATGCGATAAAACCACTCCATGCTCAACTCCTGCGACCTGTTGCGCAGTGCTGCCGCACAGCTCATCGTAAATGGCGACCAGTTCATAATCTTTGGGCGTGCGTTTCCAGCTCTCGGCAAAGCGACGGATCGCCGGGAGCAACTGCTCGATTTGCAGGGCGTCGAGCCGGTAGCCCATGCGGGCGAACACGCCGTCCACGGCGTCCGGAGTGTTTGCCGAGCACCAGCCGGTATTCACGGCCCATCAGTGCCGGGTCAATCGCACACCGGTAACTGTCACGATCGCAGCAGCGCGGCGACATGCACGCCGGACTCGTGGGTAAACACCTGTGCGCCCACCAACGGTTGCTGGGCGTCTATCGGGCGCAGGGCAGCATCGGCGACTTGCTGGCACAGGGCGGGTAAGCGGGCGAAGTGCACCCCACAGTCGATGCCCGTGGCAGCGGTGCAGCCCGAGGGCGACGGTCTCCAGCGCCGCATTGCCTGCCCGCTCGCCCAGCCCCAACACGGTGGTATTGACGCTGGTCGCCCCGGCGCGCACCGCCGCCAGAGGGTATTGGCGGTTGCCAGCCCCAGATCGTTGTGCGCGTGCATTTCAATCTCGCCCGCCCAGTGTTGCCGCAACGTACCGATCCGGGTGGCGGTGGTAAACGGGTCGAGCACGCCGAGGGTATCGGCAAAACGCAGCCCGCTGCGCGCTCCGCCTGCTGTGCAGTTTCCGCGATGCTCTGTAGGGTGAGATCGCTGGCACGGGAGGCATCTTCACAGCCGATGCAGACCTGCAAACCCAGCGCTTGTGCCTGCTCAATCAGCGTGGCCAGCCGTTCCAGCAAACGCGGTAGCGGCTCACGCAGTTTGTACTGCCGCAGTTTGTCGGAAGCAGGCAGGGAGATATCCACCCAATCCATGCCCAGATCGGCGCTTTGCTGAATTTCGTCGCGGTTCATCCGGCACCGTGCCATCAGCGTGGCCGCGGGCAGGTGGCGGCGCACCAGTTGCATGCGCGTGCGCTCCTCGTCGCCCATGGCGGGTGTGCCGACTTCCAGTGCGGTGACGCCGGCTTCATACAGCGCCTGCGCCAGCGCCACTTTCTCGCTGGCGCGAAAGGCCACGCCAGGGCTCTGTTCGCCGTCCCGCAGCGTCGTATCGTTAATCACTACGCTTGCCATGACGCCGCCTTAACCGTAAACCGGTGTGAAAATGGCTTCAGTCGGACGCGGTTTGCCGTCCTGCCAGTAGGGAGACAGCGCGCGCAGGCGGGCGATGATGGGCGGCAGCGCATCAATGACGTACTCTATCTCTTTCTCTCGGGTATACCGGGAGAGCGAAAAGCGGATACTGCCATGCGCGGCGGTATAGGAATATGCATGGCGCGCATCACATGCGACGGCTCCAGCGACCCGAGGTGCAGGCGCGCTGCCGCTGGACGCCATATCCCGGCCCCCGAGCAACAACAGGATCGCTTCGCCTTCGATAAACTCAGATTGACGGTGCCGGGAACGCGTGGCGCATTGCCGCCCATCACCCTCACCGAGGGCACCGGCTGACCAGTTCGCTTTCAAGACGATCGCGCAACGCGGCAATGACGTTCATCCCCGGCAGGTGCACCTGCGCCAGTTCGCATGCCGCGCCCATGCCGACAATGCCGGCAATGTTTTCGTGCCGTGGCCCGCTCTGCACCGCGCGCAGCGGACGAAAGCGCGAACCACGGCGTAAATAGAGGCAACCGACGCCTTTCGGACCATGCAGCTTATGCGCCGAGCAGGAGAGCATATCAATGGACGTCCGACCGATATCCAGCGGCATTTTCCCACCACCTGTACCGCGTCGCAGTGAGCAGCGCACCGACGTCGTGCGCCATCGCCGCCATTTCCACAACCGGAAACAGGACGCCGGTTTCATTGTTGGCCCACATAACGCTGACCACCGCAACGCGCGGACTCAGCCCGCGGCGATACTGCTGCATATCCAGCACGCCATCGGTATTCACCGCAATGCGGTGGATCAGATATACGTCCAGATGTTCCGATATCCAGCGGCACACCTGTACCGCGTCGCAGTGAGCAGCGCACCGACGTCGTGCGCCATCGCCGCCATTTCCACAACCGGAAACAGGACGCCGGTTTCATTGTTGGCCCACATAACGCTGACCACCGCAACGCGCGGACTCCAGCGGCGATACTGCTGCATATCCAGCACGCCATCGGTATTCACCGCAATGCGGTGGATCAGATAATACCGGCGCTCCAGATGTTCGCACACCGCCAGAGTCGCCGGGTGTTCCACCGCAGTTGTGATGATCTCCCGCCGTTCCGGCATCAGTTCGACTGTGGCATGCAGGGCGGTAGAAGTGGCTTCGGTGGCGCAGGAGGTAAAAATAATCTCGCTGGCGTGTTCCGCCCCGAGCAGATCGGCCACCTGTTGGCGCGCCCGCTCAAGAACGCGCGGCTCGGTGCGCCAAAATCGTGAATGGATGACGGGTTGCCGTAATGTTCAGTCAGGAACGGCATCATCGCTTCCAGCACCATCGGATCGATGCGGGTGGTGGCGTTATTGTCCAGATAAACCTGTTTCATGGTGATTTCCCTCGGTTGACCAGCGGCGCTTCCAGGCCGCCACGACGTCCATATAACAGCCGGTACGCTCCATCAGCTTTTGTTGCAGCCACGCCAGCGTCATATCGGTCATCATGCAGCCGCTGCAACTGCCGGACAGGCTGACCGTCACGGTATGCGCGGCGACATTCACCAGCGTCATATCGCCGCCATCGGCCTGAATATGCGGGCGCAATTCGGTGATGGCATCCACCACTTCCTGCCAGTGCGGATCTTTCTGTTCTGCGGCAGGGGCGGCAATCTGCGGGTGCTGCGCCAGAATGTCCGCCAGCGCCAGTTCGATTTTTTCATGGCACGCGGTACAGCCGCCGCCCGCTTTGGTGTAGTTGATCACCTCTTCAAGCGTGGTCAATCCGTTGCTTAACACCGCGCGGCGGATCTGGCCTTCGTCGACGCCAAAACATTTGCAGATCAACGCGCCTTCTTCATGGTCGTCTTCCAGGTTTCGCCGCGATAGTGGGCAATCGCCGCCCGCAGCGCCTCCTGACCCATCACGGAACAGTGCATTTTTTGCGGCGGCAGGCCGTCGAGATAGTCGGCGATCTGCTGGTTGGTCACCTGTTCAGCCTGCGCCAGCGTCCGGCCAATGATCAGCTCAGTTAACGCCGACGAAGAGGCGATGGCGCTGCCGCAACCAAAGGTCTGAAACCCGGCCTCAAGGATGGTTTCACTTTGCGGATCCACTCGTAACATCAGCCGCAACGCATCGCCGCAGCTTAACGATCCCACGTCGCCAACGGCGTTGGCGTTATCCACCACCCGGGCGTTACGGGGATTAAAAAATGATCTTTCACTTTCTCGAGTAATTCCACATGCTCTCAGCTCCCGGATGTATGACGGAAAGCGCCGGGGCGCATTTCACCGCGTCAATCAACGGCGGGTCAGACGTACCAAGCAAAAGCAGTACCAGAAGGTAAAGTGACGTATTTTCAGATGGTTAAGTTTTATTCCTGACATAAAACTGCGCGCTGTGTCGCAGTTTTATGTTGGTTTTGTCTGAGCCGACACAGTTGGCGGTCAGCGCTCCTCGTCCTCCTGCCAGTCGTTCTCCTGCAGGAGTTGTGTAAAGCGCTGCGGATTGCGGTTGCGCGTATTTTTCGCTGCTCTTTGTCATACCAGTAGTGCTGAATTTCCTGCAACAGCTCCTCAATAGTGGTCTCTGCCGGAACGCGGACGGCGCGCACGCCGATTTGCAGCAGCTGGCGGAAGACGCTTTCGCCGATCGCCACACAGTAGAGCGTCACGCAATCCTCCAGTGCTGCAATCCGGCTGGTGATTTTCTCTTGCTGGTGCCCGGCGAGCACCGAAAATCCACCACCCGCAACAGCGTCACGTCGTTCTCCTTCACACCGTAAATAACCAGCCTCGGCGTTGCGCCAAAGTGCTGATCCACATGGTGATAGTCGGAGCTGGCAAAGGCCACTTTCATTGACCAGACGACGCAAATGGTGCTGAACTGGCGGTTAACATAGTGCATAGTTGCCTCCGGAAATCGGCGGTTCGCTAACGTGCTGGCGCAACGGGGAGTGGTAAGTGGCCGGTGATGATGGCGCTCGCGCAGGGTGTTCGCCAGTTCGAACAGGGTATCGCGCATGCCCGCGTAGCCCTCGCGCACGCGGCGAAACTCGCCGAGCCGGTCATACAGGGGAAAACCTGCGCGCACCAGCGTGATAGCGAACTGCTCCGCCAGATCCGCCGCGTGGGAGTTGGCGACCAGCAGATCCGCCGGGATGGCGCACAACAGATCCTGCAAGTCTTCCAGATCGCCAATGGTCACGCTGTCGACGGGCAGATTTTGCAACCCCGGCTGACTCCACCGGCGCGACAACCGGGCCGGGAACCATGCCCTGACTGCGGGCGAAATCACACCATGCCGCCAGCAGGTCGCCCTCCGCCGCCAGCGCCATGCGCGCCCCTGTAGCCACATATGACAATCGATCATCGCATCCTGTAATTGCCCGCGCTGGCGCTCAATCCGGTGCCGGAACCTCGCGCCCGGAGAGGCGTTGCAGGTGGTGAATAAACTGGTCGCAATTGCCAAGCGTCATCAGATGCGGCAGGGCGATCACCTCGCCGCGACTGCGCTGCGTCAGCAGCGTGGCTGCACGGGAAAGGGAGACGCCGATAGCAAAGGTACACAGGCTTTGCCCCATCTGCTCGATCATGCGCAGAGACGCACCGCCCTCGGGTGACGGGCGAGAAATCGCCATTCGCCAGATGACCATCCAGCGACAGCGAGAGATCCGGCACCATGACCGGTTGTAATCCAAACGCCTCCACATAGCTGCGCAGCAGTTCCACATCTGCAAAATGTTTTCATCCGCGCCCATAATGGTCGAGGTCGGGTCCATCGCCGTTGATTGTAAGGGGATCGGATCGTGAAAATGCTGGATAAAAAAGACCTTTGCAAAGCGCTGCACCCCTGAGCGCCATGCACCAGCGGAATGGTCTGTTCAAACCCCATACTGGCAAGGATCGCCCCCAACGGCTGACCGCTTTTATGGGGCTGACCGCCAGCGGTTTTTTATTACGTATGATTTCGGCCATTATCGACTCCTTATTGCCACGGCGCACGCGCGTGAGTTTGCGGCCAGACCGGGCTTTCCAGTCTGACAGTTGTTCAGCGTGACGATGCCGCGATAGCCGGCGAAGGCATGCTCGCGCTCCCCGGTTGATATCCAGAAACGGCAACCGCGCTTTGTAGGCGGTGTACATATTGCGTCCACCGGCGATCATCATGTCCGCCCCCGGTAGCGGTACACCACATCCAGCAGCGTACGGGCATTGCCTCGTCGATCATGATGGCCTCGTCGCCCATCAGTTCGCGGATGCGTTGCCGATCCTCTTCGGTGGATTTGCGGGTGCCGGTCGCCACCACGGTCATCCCCAGATCCTGTAACGCGGAGACCACCGACCAGACTTCACACCGCCGGTGTACAGCAGCGCTTTGCGACCGCGTAACCGCGCGCGCAACGGGGCCAGCGCCCGTTCTGCGTGCTGCTCTTCGCGGGTGATTAACGCCGCCGTTCGCGCGATCAGATCCTCATCACCGGTCAGCGCGGCCAACTGGCGCAAGGCATCGGAGGTGGCGCGCACGCCGTAAAAGCTGCCCTCAAACCACGGTGTGCCATAACGTTGTTCCAGCGCGCGGGCAACGTTAATCAGCGCCCGCGAGCAGACCAGCATATTGACCTGTGCCCGGTGCAGGGTCTGAATGTCGGTAAATCGCCCGTCGCCGGAAAGACTCCCCAGTACGCGGATCCCCAGCTCATCAAGCAACGGCTGGATATGCCAGAACTCCCCGGCAATGTTGAACTCGCCAATCAGCCCGATATCGTGGCGGTGCGCCGGAGAAAAGGGGGTATCGTCCGGCCGGGCGACGGTTCGCGACTGCCGATCACCTGCTTCACCATCACCTCGCCAGCCGTGCGGTTACCGAGATTTTTGCTGCCATAAAAACCCGCCGCATCGACGGCGATCACCGGCAGACGGCATCAATATCGTCGCCCTCCATGGCCGGTACGCAGGTGTTGTAGACGAATACTGCTGCCGGGTGATAGCGGTTGACGATATGGCGCACCGCATGAAACAGACGGCGCTCACCGCGCCCCATGATCACATCCTGCTCGTTAAGATCGGTGGTAAAGCCCAGTCGGTTGATACGCGGGCCAGAACTCAGGCTGCCGCGATTATCCCGTGAGGCTGCCGGTACAGCCGATCGGGCCGTGCACCAGATGCGCCACATCGGACAGCGGCAACAAGGTGATCTGTGCGCCATCAAAGGCGCAGCCGCCCGCGGTTGCCCCGGGTTTGGGCGCGCTACAGCCGGTTTTTGTTTATGGTTGTGTTCGCAGGCAGGCTCATCAAGCAGTGCGAGAATCTCATTCCCCTTCATAGTGACCTCATGTATGGATTGGGTTACCGGCGGTGTTGCAAATCGCAGGCCAGAAGAGAGTGATTGATTTTTAAGGGGAAATTTATGTTGGCTTTGCGACAAAACGGACAATTGACGTAATGCCGACGTCAGAAAAAAATCCCCCCGCGAACGGGGGATGAGAAGGGGTTAAACACGCGCGCTTCCAGGCGGGTTGTCGCGCTCCAGCCGTTTAGCCAGCCGGGGGGTAACTGCCCGGCAAGCAGCGTCTTGAGCGCCTCGCACTGCGAGATAAGGGTAAAACCCGGTGCGACTTTCATGGGGTGAATATTGTGGCGGATCAGGCGCGCCGGGCCGCCAATCGCTTCACAGAACAGCAGGTGGCAATCGTCCAGTAAGCGCGCGCGGCTCTCATTCGGCTCTTTATCCTCCTGACTGCCGGGGTAGCGACGTAAGTCATGTAACCAGTACCCCTGTTCATCGAAGGCGTAGATAAAGAACAGACGACCCTGACCAAAATGGCCGTTGATCGTCAGACCATCCTGCGAACAAAACGCGACAATTAACTGCGGACGCCGCGCGTGTGGCGTGTGCACCGTGAGATGCGCAGGCAATTCGCCGCGCAGACACGCTCTTACCCGGGCTCCAGCGCCCTCTGGACATCAGCGCATGCGCATAGGGGAATCGCGCCTCCAGCTGCTGCGTATTCAGCGACGCCAGATAATCCGGGGTCAGCGTCTCGTCACGCTCGTCGGTCAGCCAGCAACAATCTGCGCAGGCTGTAACTCCGGCAGAGACTGAAACAGCGCCAGCATGCGCCAGAAAAGTCTGTCGTTGTCAGACATGGAACACCTCCTTACACCAGCGCATCGCGGGTGGCGCGCAAACTGACCGGAAACGCAGGGCGTCCCGGCTGTTCATTCACGTAATAACGGCGTCCGCCCTCCAGAGAAAGCACGCCGCCCCAGCGTTGTGGGGTGTCATGCTCAATGTGCAGAACCCGCGCTTCCAGATCCTGTTTGGCGATATAGCAGTAGAGATCGTCGCCGCGCTGGCGAATGATAATGACCGGCATAGTGCCTCCTGAGCCCCGTCAGCGACGGGGCTGTGATGGTTAACGGATAAGGTCGAAGCTGTAGTCGGTTTTGCCAAGCTTGATGGTCTCTTTGTCCACCTTCTCCAGCACCGCGTTAACCAGCGTCGTCAGGATGCTCATCGCCCCTTCGTAGCCCCGGTGTGGTCTGGCGGTGCAGATGGTGGCGGTCAAACAGCGGGAAGCCTGTGCGGATCAGCGGGACTTCAAACTGTTCGCCTTTGGCGAGGGTGTCGCGCTGAATGAACTTGCCATAGGAGTTGCCAATCATAAAATCCGGCTGGCGGGTGAACATCAGCGAACGGAAATGCCACAAATCGCAGTTGATAAAGACTTCGCTCTGCTGACCATACGGCGAGTCGTCGAGCATTTTCTTCATCGCTTTCTGCCAGCGCTTACTGCCGTTGTGACTGAGGATCACCGTCGGCTCACAGCCCAGTTCCAGCAGGAAACGGGTCAGCCCCATCACAAAAATCCGGGTCGCCAAACAGACCGAATTTCTTGCCGTGCAGCCGTGTGGGAGTCGAGCATCATATCCACCAGCCGGCCGCGCTCCAGCGTCAGCGCATCGGCTATCGGCTTGCCGGTAAGCTGGCTGATGGTCATCAGCAGCGCATCGGTGGCCGCCGTGCCAATCGGCGTTGTGACGTCTGTCGCTGGCTGGTTCCACATCTCCTGCACCACTTTTTGGTTTTCACCAGTTGCCGAGGGTTGCAGCAGCAGCGTGTCGATGGCGTCGGGCGCCTCGCGCATCTCCTGTTGCGTGGTACCGCCGGAATACATGTGGTAATGGCCATCCGCCGGGGTATCCAGCACCTCTGAAGGGTCCGACAGCAGGCTACAGGGCACGTCCATCTGTTCCATCATGCGTTTCCAGCACGCGAAAATTGCCCAGATAGGTTTCAAAACCGGTCACCAGATTGATGCGCGGCAGTGTGCCCGGCTGCGCCTGATAATCGGCGGTGAAGGCGCGGGCAAAACCTTCGAACATATTGTCCCAGCCGGTAACATGGCTGCCGATAAAGCTCGGCGTATGGGCGTACGGCACCGGAATGGCGGCATCAAGAAAACCGTCTTTTGGCGTTGGCGATAAAGGCCTGTAAATCGTCGCCGATCACTTCCGCCATACAGGTGGTGGAGACGGCGATGATCTCCGGTTTGTACAGTGCGCTGGCGTTTTGCAGGCCGGTATTGAGGTTATTATTGCCGCCGAACACGGCGGCATCTTCGGTCATGGAGTCCGATACGCAGGCCACCGGCTCTTTAAAGTGACGGTTAAAATAGGTGCGGAAATACGCCACGCAGCCCTCGGGAACCGTGCACATAGGGCAGGGTGTTGGCGAAACCCAGCGAACAGAGCACCGCCCCCAACGGCTGACAGGCTTTGGCGGGATCGATGGTCAGCGCTTCGCGTGTAAAGTTCAGCGCTTCGTATTCCGGTGTGGTGGTCCACTGGAACACTTCCTGCACCCGGCGAGTGCGCTTCTTCCATTCCCCGTTTACCGCGAAACAACGTCTGGTAGGCATCCTGTTCGGAACAACGGATGGCAGTTATGTATTTTCTCAACAGTTTGGCTCATGGTGTTCTCCTCCCGCGCCACAAATCGGTGAACAGACGGGATAGCAGGATAAAAGTCAGGCGGATTTCAGCCACGGCGCGGTCAACTGGCCCCGTGCGGGGTTGTTGAGCGTCATATCCATATCACGGGCGAAAATGGCGAAACCGTCATAGCCGTGGTACGGGCCGGAGTAATCCCGAGTGCATCTGGCGAAACGGCACGCCCATTTTCTGGAAGATGTACTTCTCCTTGATGCCGGAACCGATCAGATCCGGTTTCAGGGCTTTAACAAATGCTTCCAGTTCATAGCTACTGGCGTCATCAAACAGCAGCGTGCCTTCTTTCAGATCCGGCAGGGTGCGATCGTAATCGTCGTTATGACCGAACTCGTAGCCTGCGGCGATGATCTCCATCCCCAGATCTTCATAAGCGCCTATCACATGACGCGGACGCAACCCGCCCATATAGAGCAGCACTTTGCGCCCCTCAAGACGCGGCCGGTATTTGGCGATGATGGCGTCGTTTTGCGCCTGATAGCGGGCGATAACCGTTTCAGCATTGGCGCGAATGGTATCGTCAAACTGATCGGCGATTTTCCGCAGCGACTCGGCGATTTTGGTCGGGCCAAAGAAGTTGTACTCCATCCACGGAATGCCGTGTTTTTCCTCCATATGACGGGAGATGTAGTTCATGGAGCGGTAACAGTGCACGAGGTTGAGCTTCACGAACGGGGTGTTTTCCATCTCCACCAGCGTGCCGTCGCCGGACCACTGCGCCACCACCCGCAACCCCATCTCTTCGAGCAAAATACGCGACGCCCGGTGCATCGCCGCCGATGTTGTAGTCACCGATGATCGCCACATCATACGGGGTGGATTCGAACGGTTTGCCCTCGCGGTTATCCAGCACCCAGTCGCGGATCACGTCATTGGCAATATGATGCCCGAGAGACTGCGACACGCCGCGAAACCCTTCGCAGCGCACCGGGATCACCGGTTTGTTCAGCGCTTTACGGCTGGCGTTGGCAACGGCTTCGATATCGTCGCCGATCAGGCCCACCGGGCACTCCGACTGGATCGAGATGCCTTTGGTCAGCGGGAAGAGCATTTCCATCTCTTCAATCAGTTTGGTCAGCTTTTTGTCGCCGCCAAACACGATGTCGCGCTCCTGAAAATCCGAGGTGAAATTCAGCGTGCCGAAGCTGTCCACGCCGCTGACCCCGGTGTAGTAGTTACGCCGACCGGCGCGGGAGTACTGACCGCAGCCGATCGGGCCGTGGGAGATATGGGCCATATCTTTGATCGGCCCAAACACCACCCCTTTAGAACCGGCGTAAGAACAGCCGCGCACGGTCATCACGCCGGGCTGTGACTTACGGTTGGAGATGATGCACTTACCGACGCTTTCCTGCTCCGGATCGGTGACCATCATGTGCTTTCTGCGTTCTTTGCGCGTCTTCTCCGGAAAAACCTCCAGCACCTCCTCTCGGATGATGTCCAGATTACGTTCGCCTGTTGCATTGCTCATTGCGCTATTCCTTCGATCGGGGAGGCCTCAGGCCGCGTTCTCTTCGGCGGCGGTTTTACCGATGATGCTGGTGTCTTCCACATCCATAATGCCGAACTCCATCAGCAGCTCTTCCAGTTCGTCCATGGTGCAGGGGGTCGGGACCACCATTTTGGTGTTGTTGACGATTTTGCTGGCCAGCGTGCGGTATTCATTCGCTGGTTGCAGGTGGGGTCATACTCAATCACCGTCATCCGGCGGATTTCGGCTCGCTGCACGATGTTGTCGCGCGGCACGAAGTGGATCATTTGCGTGCCGAGTTTTTCCGCCAGCGCAATGATCAGCTCGTCTTCACGATCGGTCTGGCGAGAGTTACAAATCAGCCCGCCGAGGCGCACCTTGCCGGATTTGGCATATTTAACAATGCCTTTGGAGATGTTGTTGGCGGCGTACATCGCCATCATTTCGCCGGAACAGACGATATAGATCTCCTGCGCCTTGTTTTCACGGATCGGCATGGCGAAACCGCCGCACACCACGTCGCCGAGCACGTCGTAAAACACGAAATCGAGGTCGGGAACATACGCGCCTTCTTCTTCAAGGAAGTTGATGGCGGTGATCACCCCGCGCCCCGCGCAGCCCGCGGCTCCGGGCCGCCGGATTCCGCGCAGCGCACGCCGCCGTAACCGATTTGCAGCACGTCTTCCAGTTCCAGTCTTCTACGGAACCGACTTCTGCCGCCATCTCCATAATGGTGTTTTGCGCTTTGGCGTGAAGGATCAAACGGGTGGAGTCGGCTTTCGGGTCGCAGCCAACGATCATCACTTTTTGCCCATCTCCGCGAGGGCGGCAACGAGGTTTTGTGTGGTAGTGGATTTACCAATACCGCCTTTACCGTAAATCGCACATTGACGCATGGTCATGGTGTTTCTCCTGTGGGTTGTGTGTTTGCCACATACCCTTGTGCAGGAACATACCAGCCATGCCATATTTGTTCAATTAACTGATTATATTGGTTTTTGTGTTTTCGATGTCTGAGCGGGAAGGACAAAGAGTAAACAATCGCCAGACCATTTGTACGAAACCGAACAATCGTGTTTGTCGGCGGCGGCGCGTGCCTGCCCGACACTTTGTCGGCTGTTCAACAGGATGTCGCTTTCGCTGTCTTATTCCACGCAATCGCGTTTGTCGGATGCTCAGTAATATCTTGTATTTCCACGAATAAAGGAGCTGGCACAGGCTGTGCAATAGCCCGCTGACCAGCCTCTCACATTCGAGGAACGAGCAATGTCCGGAAAGATGAAAACAATGGATGG
Source organism: Enterobacter sp. EA-1 (assembly GCA_002886105.1). GTDB lineage: Bacteria > Pseudomonadota > Gammaproteobacteria > Enterobacterales > Enterobacteriaceae. Next base: position 2,702,348 of record CP025776.1, on the reverse strand, counting down.
CAACGCCGCGGCGGCATGGATCGCCTATGCCTTTACCGATGTCGCGGCGATTTACCCCCATCACCCCCTCCACGCCAATGGCGGAAAACGTGGATGAATGGGCCGCCGCCGGTAAGAAAAACCTGTTTGGTCAGCCGGTACGGTTAATGGAGATGCAGTCCGAAGCCGGGGCTGCCGGGGCGGTGCACGGTGCGTTACAGGCCGGGGCGCTGACCAGCACCTATACCGCCTCGCAAGGGCTACTGCTGATGATCCCCAATCTGTATAAAATCGCCGGAGAGCTGTTGCCGGGGGTGTTTCATGTGAGCGCCCGGGCGCTGGCGGCCAATTCGCTGAACATTTTTGGCGATCATCAGGATGTGATGGCCGTTCGCCAGACGGGCTGCGCCATGCTGGTGGAGAGCAATGTGCAGCAGGTGATGGATCTCTCGGCGGTGGCGCATCTGGCGGCCATCAAAGGTCGCGTGCCGTTTATCAACTTCTTTGACGGTTTTCGCACCTCCCATGAGGATCCAGAAAATCGAGGTTCTGGAGTATGACGAGCTGGCCCCGCTGCTGGATACCGACGCGCTGGACCGTTTTCGCCGCAACGCCCTTAACCCCGATCACCCGGTGATCCGCGGTACGGCGCAAAACCCCGATATCTATTTTCAGGAGCGCGAAGCGGCCAATCGCTACTATGCGGCGTTGCCGGATATCGTTGAAGGTTATATGGCGGAGATCGCCGCCATCACCGGGCGCGAGTATCACCTGTTTGATTATTACGGCGCGGAAGACGCTGAACAAATCATCATTGCTATGGGGTCGGTGTGCGACACCATTTCCGAAGTGGTGGATGCGCTGATCGACAGCGGGGAGAAAGTCGGACTGGTGACGGTACACCTGTTTCGCCCGTTTTCGCTGACGCACTTTTTGCCAGCATCCCGCAGAGCGTGAAGCGTATTGCGGTGCTCGATCGCACGAAAGAGCCGGGTGCGCAGGCCGAACCCTTATGCACCGGATGTCAAAAACGCCTTTTACCACCACGACAACGCGCCGCTGATTGTGGGCGGCCGTTATGCGCTGGGGGCAAAGATGTGTTGCCGGGGCATATTGTGTCGGTGTTTGAAAACCTGAAAAAACCGCTGCCGAAGGACGGTTTTACGGTGGGGATTTTCGACGACGTTACCCACACCTCATTGCCGTTGCCCATGCAGGATGTGCAGGTCTCCCGCGAAGGGATCACCGCCTGTAAATTCTGGGGGCTGGGTTCAGACGGCACGGTCAGCGCCAACAAAAGCGCCATCAAAATCATCGGCGATAAAACGCCAATGTATGCGCAGGCCTATTTTGCCTACGATTCGAAAAAATCCGGCGGCATTACCGTCTCCCATCTGCGCTTTGGTGAGCGTCCCATCACCTCGCCATATCTGATCCACAAGGCTGACTTTATCGCCTGTTCACAGCAATCCTACGTCGATAAATATGATCTGCTGGAGGGGTTAAATCCCGGAGGAACCTTTCTGCTGAACTGCACCCGGTTTGGCGAGGATCTGGAGGCGAACCTGCCCAACAGCATGAAGCGTTACATTGCCCGCCGGGCATCCGCTTTTATACCCTGAATGCGGTGGATATCGCGCGCAAACTGGGGCTGGGCGGGCGTTTCAATATGCTGATGCAGTCGGCATTTTTTAAGCTGGCGGGCATTATCGACCCGCAAACCGCCTCAGATTATTTGGAAACAGGCGGTAGAAAAATCGTACGGGCGTAAAGGGCAAAAGTTGTCGAGATGAACAACGCCGCCATCGATCTGGGGATGGAGGCGATTCACGAAGTGATGGTGCCGGAACGCTGGGCAACGCTGGAGGAGGAACGACCTGCGGATACCCGGCTGCTGCCGGATTTCATCCGCGACATCCTCGAGCCGATGAACCGGCAGAATGGCGATACACTGCCGGTCAGCGCGTTTATCGGCATGGAAGATGGCACCTTTCCACCGGCACCGCCGCCCTCGGGAGAAACGCGGCATCGCCCTGCAAGTGCCGGTCTGGCAACCGGAGGGCTGTACCCAGTGTAACCAGTGTGCGTTTATCTGCCCGCATGCTGCGGTGCGCCCGGCGCTGCTCGATACAGACGAACGCGAATCCGCACCGACGGCGCTGCTGAGTAAGCCCGCGCAGGGGGGCGAAAGAGTATGAATACCATCTGGCGATTTCACCGCTGGATTGCTCCGGCTGCGGCAACTGCGCGGATATCTGCCCGGCGAAGGGCAAAGCGCTGAGTATGCAGCCGCTGGAGAGCCAGCGGCATATGGCGGCTATCTGGGGATCATGCGCTGGGACTGTCGCCAAAAGCCAATCCGTTTAACAAAACCACGGTCAAGGGCAGCCAGTTTGAAACGCCGCTGCTGGAGTTCTCCGGCGCGTGTGCAGGCTGCGGCGAGACGCCGTATGCCCGGCTGATCACTCAGTTGTTTGGCGATCGGATGATGATCGCCAATGCCACCGGCTGCTCCTCCATCTGGGGCGCGAGCGCGCCGTCGATCCCCGTGGACCACCAACCACAAAGGCCGGGGGCCCGCCAACTCGCTGTTTGAAGATAATGCCGAATTTGGCTTAGGGATGATGCTGGGCGGTCGGGCGATACGTGAGCAAATCGCCAGCGACATGACCGCAGCGCTGGCCGCGCCGGTCAGTAACGGATTGCAGCAGGCGCTGTGCGCATGGCTGGAGCATAAAGAGAGTGGCGAGGGCAGCCGCGAGCGTAGCGAACACCTGAGCGCGCTGCTGGCGCAGGAGAAAGGCGATAACGTTCTGCTTAACCGGCTGTATCAAAACCGCGACTATTTCACCCGGCGTTCCCAGTGGATCCTCGGCGGTGATGGTTGGGCGTACGACATTGGGTTTGGCGGACTGGATCATGTGCTCGCGTCCGGCGAGGACGTGAATATTCTGGTGTTTGATACCGAGGTTTACTCCAATACCGGCGGCCAGTCGTCGAAGGCGACGCCGGTGGCGGCGATTGCCAAATTTGCCGCAGAAGGCAAACGCACGCGCAAAAAGGATCTTGGCATGATGGCGGTGAGCTACGGCAATGTATACGTCGCGCAGATCGCCATGGGCGCGGATAAAGCGCAAACCTTACGGGCGCTTGCCGAAGCGGCCCGGGCCGTCGCTGGTGATCGCGTATGCCGCCTGCATTAATCATGGTCTGAAAGCCGGGATGGGGTGCAGCATGCGTGAAGCCAAACGGGCGGTGGAGTCCGGTTACTGGCACTTATGGCGTTACAATCCGCAACTGGCAGCGAAGGGCAAGAATCCGTTTATGCTCGACTCTGAAGAGCCGGAAGAGGATTTCCGTGAGTTCCTGATGGGCGAAGTACGCTATGCCTCGCTGGCGCGGACATCGCCTGAGCTTGCCGGGCAACTGTTTGAGCAAACCGAACAGGATGCGAAGCAGCGTTTTGCGCAGTATCAGCGACGGGCGGGAGAATAAACTGCGTGCCGGATGGCGCTGCCGCCATCCGGCGAATGCCGGGTTAACCGCTCACGTGAACTTGCGGCATGCGGTTCGTGTTAAAACTGCCGCCCAGCGCGCGTTCCAGTTGTGCGGCGAGTTGCAACAGCATGCCGTCGTTACCCTGACGGGTCTGGAAATGCATACCCAGCGGAATGCCGGAAGATTGCCGAGGCCAGCGGGACAGAGATCTCGGCGGTGCCGGTCAGGCTGGCAAGCGGGGGTATAAGAGAAGATCGCCCACAGGGTGTAAAACCAGTCCATAACGTCCGGGTTGTCGCTGAGCGTGAGGTACTTTTTCTCGCCTAACAGCGGCGTGGGTTTGGCGAAGGTCGGCGTGAGGATCACATCCCACTGCTGAAAGAATCGCCCCAAATCCCGCGACACAGTGTTAAACGCATCCTGCATTTTCCAGCGTTCGCTGTAGGACATATTCACCCCTTTTGCCAGATACGGAGATTAATCGGCTCGATCTGATCCTCTGGCGGCGCAGTCAGTCCCCTTTTTCCAGCATGCGTTGGAATGAACTGAGCAAAGTTACTGATATAACAGGTGGTTTGTGCCGTAAAGGCCTGCTCAAAATTCACCGACGGCGTGACCCATTCCACCTGATGGCCCAGCTCTTCCAGCAAGCGTACTGTGCGCTCCAGTTCGCCGACAAAATGCGCATCAGCATGGTACTGACCCCATTCGTGGGAAACGGCGATACGCAGCGGTTGCGGATCCCGCTTAATCATCTCCGTGTAGGGCTGTTTGCTCTCCCAGTAAGGCATAAACTCCCCTCGGGTGCACCGCCACGGCAGCTATCGATAAACCGCGCGGTGTCGCGCACGCTGCGGCTGACGCAACCCTGCGTCGAGACATAGCCGGTGATATCGGAGAGCGCCGGGGCGATCGACAACGCCGCGGAACTTTTCAGGCCGATCAGGCCATGCGATCCCGCCGGAATACGAATTGAGCCCCCGCCATCGGTGGCGTGCGCCAGCGGCACCACGCCAGCGGCGACGGAGGCGCAGGCGCCTGCCGAGGAGCCAAAGGTGGTGTAATGCGGGTTCCACGGGTTACGGGTGACGTAGATCGCCGGGTTTTCCACGGAACCGCACACGCCAAACTCCGGCGTGGTGGTGCGGCCAATAATGTTCAGCCCGGCGGCGCGGATTTGCGACGTCAGGAAGGCGTCTTCGCTGGCGCGATAACCCTGCAGAAATTTTGAGCCTTGTTCCTGTAAGCGATGTTTAACGCCGGGGCCCAGATCTTTCATCAGGAAAGGTACGCCCCTGAAGGGGCCGTCCAGCGCGGTACCGTCTGTCTCGGGAGCGGCAATCGCATCATCAAACAGTTCGACCACCGAACCGATGTGTGGGTTGATTTTTTCCACTGCCGCCTGCGCTTTTGCTGCGCGAGCTCTGTCGCGCTGATATCGCCCCCGGCTGACGCGTTCGGCCAGTGCCGTGGCATCATGGGCGGCCCATTCCCGCCATGTCATTACTGTTGTCATGTGTGCCTCCTTAAGGCTGAACGGTGGAGCGGCGACGCGTGAGTGCGGGTTGCGGCATCTTTTACGCTCTTTCCAGTAACACAGTGGCGCACAGGCAGAGAATATTGGCGGCGATAAGGTAATAACCCGGTGAGACAGGGTCGCCGGTCCATTTTATGAGCCACGAGAAAACGATTTGCGCGGTGCCGCCAAACAAGGTGATGCCGAAGGCAAAGGCAATCGAGAAACCGGTGGAGCGCACATATTTCGGGAAGTTTTCGCACAGCACGACCAGCACGCCGGAACCACTGATGCATTGCAGCGCGGCAAAGACGGTGATCACGCTGTAAAACACCGCCTCGCTACGCCGGTGTATTGATGATTTCCAGTCCCGGCAGCAACAAGACCAGCAAAATCAGCCGGGGTGCGATAATGGTCACTTTTCGCCCAAAACGATCCGCCATCCAGCCGCCAACCAGTGAAAACACCACCACGCAGACGCCAATCAGAATGGTGGACGCCATGGCGCTGCCGGGCGCGAACGCCAGCTCATTGAGTGCGTAGGTGGTCATATAATTGAGGAAATACTGAGTGATAGTGCTGCCGGAGAGAATAAAGATACCCACCAGCACCAGCCCCCGGTAATTTTTGAAGACCTCTCCCAGCAGGCTGCCAGTGGATTGCGTTGCGGTGGTGTTTTCCGAGGCGTACGTTTCACGTAAGTGGCGGCGCAGGTAAATGGCAATCGGCAGGATCAGCAAACCGAAGGCGAAGGGGATCCGCCAACCCCGTGCGGCTAACTGTTCCGGCGACAGCACCTGCGTCAACGTATAACCAATCACGCCCGCGCTGATGCCCGCCAGCCCCTGCGCCACAATCTGCCAGCTGGTATAGAACGCCCGCTTACCCTGCGGCGCGGCTTCCATAATAAACGTGGTGGCCGGGCCTGCTTCACCTCCCCGTGCCAGTCCCTGCAACATGCGCACCAGCACCAGCAGAACAGGGGCCGCGATGCCAATGGTTTCATAGCCGGGCAGGAATACCAGACCGCCAGTCCCGATGGTCATAAACACCATGGTCACTAACATGGCCGGTTTACGCCCAACGCGATCGGCATAGCTGCCAATAAAAATCGCGCCAAGCGGGCGCACAATAAAACCGATGCCAAAAACGGAAACCGATAATAAAAAGCCGGGTAAAGGGATTATCTGACGGGAAAAGACATTACCGATCATCACCGCGAAGGTGGCATAAGCGCTAAAGTCAAAAATTCCACGGCCGCGCCAAGGACAACGGCAATCACTTCTTTGCGCGAAGCTTTGGGTTTCTGCGCGCTGTATTCTGTTTCATTTGCCATATTCAGGTCTTCCTCAAGCTGTTCAGTCAAATTAAACGGTGAGAGACACAGCCAGAGATATAGCAAGCAGGAAGGGCAATCACTATCACAATTGTCCGGGGGCAGCGCGTAAAAAAGTATGCACTGCGAGAAGTGTTGAGCGATAAGAAAATAATATCTTTGTTTTTATTTTATTGATATTTATTGATTTTATTTTACATGATGTTTGTCGGTAATTTTTATGGGTAATTAAAACAGACAGACGTGCACTTAAAATGTGCTTTCTCTGTTCCGGGCGTGATAAATAATGCGTTGCGGGATGAAAAACATCCTGATGATAAATAGGCTGTTTTATATTTCGGGCGAGAAAAGAGGAGGGCCGTCTGCACACAATGGTCAGCCATGCCTGATTGCAGTGCATATTTATCGATTTTGCTACCGCAGTGAGCAACGATTGTCAGAACCGGGCGACCCATAATAAGGTAAAACGCTCAGAGACCACATTTCGGGAGGCCGCCGGATGCAATTACGTGCATTGCGCTATTTTAGCCAGTGGCGAAGTCGACGTCATTACGCGATGCGGCGGATAAATTATTTGTCGCACCGGGTGCGGTCACGCGGCAAATTGATTTGCTGGAACATCACTACGGCGCGCCCTTAATTGAGCGTACGCCCCGCGGTATTCGCTTAACGCGCGAGGGCGAATTTCTTGCTCAGGCGGTGGACGCGACGTTGCGTGAGCTGGATTCGGTAAAAGAGCGTATCGCCACGGTGCAAAGCGTCGTCTCTGGCACGGTGCGTATTTGTGCCGCAGAAAGCCTGATTTCGGCGTTTATCGCACCGGCGATCGCCGGGTTTCGCCAGCGTCATCCGCGCGTGTCGTTTGAAATCGAGATCGGCAGTGCGCCGCATGTCGCTGAACAGCTTCTCTCCGGGCAGGCGGATCTGGCGCTGACCTTTATATGCCGGTCAGTGCGGAATTGCAGGTGACTCACAGTTGTGAATTACAACATAAGGTGCTGATGTCGGCACGCCACTGGCGGGCAAAAGCGCGTTGACCTTGAAAGAGATTGTTCACCACCCGCTGGCGATCCCTCCGGCCAACTATTCGGTGCGGCAACTGCTGGAGTCCGCCGCCCGGCGGGAGAATCTGCATTTTGACTTGTGTTATATCGCCAGTTCCTCGAAGTGCAGAAAGCGCTGGCATTGCAGGGGAATGCGCTGATCATCCCGCCGCAATGAAATGACAGCACCGGGTATGAACACTTTGTTGCGGTACCGTTGGCGGATCCGCTGATGGGAAAAGTGAAAGTGGACCTCTGCCTGCCGCGTCAACGCACGCTGTCGCTGGCGACCAAAATCTTCCACGCCATGCTGGCGGAGGACATTGACAGGCAGAATGGGGTGTTTCAATACTGAAGGGTACGCTTTTTCAGGAACCCTGTATGAACGACAAAACGCTGCCGCCCTTTGTTATCCGCAATTTTAACGAGATTGAGATGGAGACCTTTGTCCGCCCGCCGTTGTACGAATCACGCGGAGGATCGCTGACCAAAGGCACCGCTGCCAGCAAGCTTGGCGCGCATCAATAGACATTTTGCCGCCGGGCAAACGCGCGTGCCCGTTCCATTTACACCATGCGCAGGAGGAGATGTTTATCGTGCTTAACGGTAGCGGCACCTTGCGCATTGGCGATGAGCACCGCGCCATTAAAGAGGGCGACGTTATCTGCATTCCGCCGGGTAAAAAACTGGCCGCATCAGATCATTAATACGTCCGATCAGCTTCTGCGTTACCTCTCCATCAGTACCCTCGGAAAGCCCGGAAATTTGCGAGTACCCCGATGCGAATAAATTTCTCGCCCGCGCCCGGGTTGACGGGCGCGACACCTTCCGCCGGGTGGATTTTAACGGCGAGGGCGTGGATTACTGGGACGGGGAAGCGTAATACCTTCAGCAACCGTCTCCTTCGGAGGGTGACGCGTCATCCATCCAGTGGCGGCGAACTGCGCTTGCCATTGGGGGTGCCAGCGCGAGAGCGCCGGGCGATTTTCGGTGATATCTTCACTCGCCCAGCGAATGCGTTTTTGTCCATCAGCGGCGTGACCTCGTTATCCGGACAGAGAATATAGAAATCGCCGTTCGCCAGACGCGTCATGCTGTAATCGACCACCGGTCTGCGGTCCAGTGCCGCAGCCGTGCGCGCATCTTTATCCTCATCCATGCCGGGGAAATTCATTGCTGTCCCCGGTAAAAACCCGGCACCAGCAGATGCGCGGTGATCCGATCGCCGACGCGGTTTCGTAGCGCGTGTGCCAGTTGCTCCGTCAGCACTTTCACGCCGGCTTTCGCCACGCTGTAGGCTGCATTACCCGGTGGCGTGGTGATCCCCTCTTTTGAACCGAGGTTGATAATGGCGCAACGGCGTTGTTGCGTCAGCATGTGCGGTACAAACAGGTGTTGCAGGGCTACCATGGACAGCAGATTGATCGCCAGATTGGCGTGAAAGGCGTGGGCTGTCCCACGGGCCCGCGCTCGCCGTAACACCCGCATTGTTGATGAGCAACTGTGCGTCGCCAAAAGTGGCACGTGTTTCATCATACAGTTGCTGCAACGCCTTCTCGTTAGTGACGTCGCCGATCACGCACACGGTGTCCGTGTTCAGGCTCTCCGCCAGCTTCTGTAATGCGTGGCCGTCGCGGTCAAATAAACTCAGCCGTAAACCCTCTTTCGCCAGCCGCCGCGTGCTGCACCAATACCGTTTGCCGCGCCGGTGATGACCGCGACATTGCCGGGGGTGAACAGATTGTCAGTCATAAGAAATCCTCTTTGCATACCAGACAGACAAAACATCAACGCCATGCCGCCCGTCGCAAGCGATGCGCCAACCCAACCGGTGGCGGCCCAGCCGTAGCCCGCGCTGATTGCCGCGCCGCCCAACGACGCGCCGATGGCGTTCGATATATTGAATGCGCTGTGATTAAGCGAGGCCGCAAGGGTTTGCGCGTTGCTGGCCACTTTCATTAACCGGCTCTGTAACGCCGGGACCAGCGCAAAACCATTCCCCAGCAAAAACAGCGCCAGCACGGCGGCCCAGCGAATATGCGCGACCTGTGCAAACAGCGCCAGACAGAGCATTCCACAGCAGCAGGGTAAAATAGCCGCTGTCAGTGCCCGGTCCGCTAGCCAGCCGCCGCCATTGCCGCAGACCATGCCCGCGCCCCACAGCATCAGCACCGCCGGAACCTGCGCCAGATTGAAGCCGCTGACCTGCGTCAGCGTCGGTGTAATGTAGCTGTAGACGGCGAACATACCGCCAAACCCCACCGCGGCGACCGCCAGCGTCAACCATACCTGCACGCGCGTCAGCGCTGAGAGTTCTGTCAGCGGCGAGGCGGTTTTGCTGGCCGGGGGTAAAGGGAATCAACAGGCGCACCAGCAGGGCGGTCAGCAGCACGCCCAGCGCCACAAAACCGAAAAGCCGCCCGCCAGCCCAGGGTGTGTTGCCCCAGCCAGTCATTGCCGGGACGCCAGCAACATTGGCGGCGGCTAAGCCCAGCATGACGTAGCCAATAAACTGCGTGCGTTTTTCCTGTGATACTGGCTGCCGCCAGTCCCGCCACGCCATACCGGTGTGCACCGTGGGGCAGGCCAGCGATAAAGCGCGACACCAGTAATGACGTAGCGTTCCAGCCAGCGCGCTGGCGGTGTACCCGGCAGCCAGCAGTAACAGAAGAAGTAATAAGCGCTTACGCGGTAAGGGCGCCAATCACCGCTAACAACGGTGCGCCTAACACAACGCCAATGGCGTAAGCGCTGATATAACGTCCCGCCTGCGGTATGGAAACTGGGTGGTCTGCGCCAGCGCGGGTAACAAACTCATGGTGGCGAACTCACCGGTGCCGATAAACAGTCCACCAAGCGCCAGTGAGAAAATGGCCGGAAACAGCGCCGCACGGGTGGTGCCGGAGTGAAGAATGCTCTGCATATAATGCCTTGCAGTGGGGGTAACAATGTGAGGACAGTCTACAGGCCGTTTATGGCCTGTTTGATGAGGTGATTGCGATGGCGTGTTGAATCAGGCTCAACGATAGAGCGCTACACACTGACAAAATGGCTTACGCAGGCATCGTGGTGAAGAGTGTGGATCAGGATGCCAGCCGGATCGGTCACCGCCGGGATCGTCTGCGGCTCAAGCATCAGCGGATTGGCGGGACAAATGGAGGCGCAGCTGTACGCCGGTATCCCGGCAATGGTCGCACATCGCACGATGCACATGACCGCAGCACAGCGCCAGCGGTGGAAAAGGGAGGCGGGCGAGCAGCTGCTTCAGCGCATCCGCCCCTTCACACATGGCGTTATCCAGTGGCGCGATGCCTGACGGAAACAGGTGCTGATGCAAAAGATCATGGCCGGTTGCGGGTACGCGCCAAGGGCGGTTTCAAGCCGTGCGAGATGCGGGCGAATGTCCCCGCTGACCCCTGAGATCGTGACATCGACACCGATAACCGGTACGCCTTTGATGTACTCGCTAAAGTGCAGCGCTTGCGTCGGATCGCGGTGTGCAAAATCCGCCGTAGTTGGCGCACATCACCGCTTTGTCATCGGCATTGCCGGGTAGCATCCGCACCGGGCAGGCAAGGCGCTTAAGTTCGGCGTCAATGGCGCGGTAGCCCTCATGCCAGCCCTCATCGGTGAGATCTCCGCTGACCACCAACAGATCCGGTTGCATACCACGAAGCCAGTCAATGACCTTGCTATGCAGCCGCAGCAGATTGTCATTGTCCGGCGCGGCATGAATATCGCTCAACTGTGCAATCAGCATTACGTGCAGCTCCCCTTAGTCAGCAAATCTGAAGTATGGCAGGGATAACCTCAAACCGGGGGTATACTGCGTTGAACTGTGAATTACGCTCAATAATCATGCCGGAGTGAGTATGCCCGTTCGTCCGATTACGCGCCTGTCGCGCAGCGATCTTGCTGACCTCAATGCTTTTCGAACTGTCGAACGCCTGCGCAGTTTCACCCAAGCGGCGGTGGAGCTTGGGATCACTACCTCGGCGCTCAGCCATGCGGTGCGCAACCTCGGAAAACCGTCTCGGCATCCGGCTGTTAAACCGCACCAGCCGCACGGTGTCGCCGACGGAGGCGGGCGCAGCTTGCTGAACGGCTGAACATCGGTTTTGCCGAAATCAGCCATGCCCTCGACGATATCAATACCTTTCGCGACAGCCCGGTGGGGCGCATCCGCTTGAACGTCCTCAATGACGGTGCGCGACTGGTGCTGGCGCCGCATTTACCGGTATTTCTGAAACGTTACCCGGACGTGCAGGTGGATATCACCATTGATGATCGAATGGTGGACATCGTTGCCGCGGGTTTCGACGCGGGCATCCGTTACGGTGGCACGGTCCCGGAAGATTTTGTGGCCGTAAAACTGGGCCGTGATCTGAAATGGGTGGCGGTCGCTTCCCCGCGTTACCTCTATCATCGCCAGACGCCCGTGTTACCGGAAGACCTGCTGGCCCATTCCTGTATTCAGATTCGTACCGGCGCAGGCGTAATCTACAAATGGGAGTTTCGCAAAGGAGACGAATACCGGGAGATCGATGTGCCGGGCAGGTTTGCGTGGGGGATACGGTGATGGGCATCGAACTTGCGCTGGCGGATGTGGGGATCACCTATTGCCCGGAAGCCCGCGTCGCCCGTTATTTGCAAAGCGGCGAACTGCGGGAGGTGCTGCCCGAGTGGTCGCCTATTGCTCCGGCCATGTATCTCTACTATCCGAGGTCATCGCACTGTGCCCGCCGGGCTACGGGAACTGATAGCTGTGTTACGTGAGCAAATGGCGTAAGCTGAAGGACTTATTTTCGTTATGCCATTTGCATAACGGCACATTGATTACACATGAATGACAATAAAGGTTCACAGCCTATGTCTGATCTCTTCATTACCGCTTCCAGGAAGCGTATCCGCAATTACAGACGCTGGATCCTCTGGCCAACGCGATCATTGATAAAACCGTCGATAATGTCAACGAAAACTGGTGGCGGGTTACCGCAATAAACGGAATTCTCAACCGGGTGCGAACAATCCCAAAATAGCCGTCACCGTGGCAGACACCGGAAGCGACGTCTGCGCAAAGCGTACTGGCAGTCGCCAACCGTGGGGTGAACTGGAAAGAGTTAATTGTTAAGACATTCAGCCACGGTATTTCATCGATCGCCTCCATGAAATTTGATGGTGAATTTACCGTCACAAACGGGGTGGCCGATGGGCTGAAAAATGTTCCCGACACGCCGGGGGTCTATGTCGTTTTTAATAAAGAGGGCGTGGCGCAATATATTGGTGATGCGGCCAAATTACGCACGCGCTGGATTGCCGGTCATTTAAATGAAAATAAACAAGCCGAACGAAACGGAACGCCCTATAAGCTGGCCGACGAGTTCAGCGAAGGGTGCACGGTAAAATTTATCAGTGTCGATTCGGTTGAAACGGCGGCGGCGATTGAAGCGCATATCCTGAAAACGGAAATGCCGGCGGTGAATAAAAAGAGGAACTGAAAAACGAGCAGGGCACCCGTTCCAACATTGAAGCGAAAAAATGAAGGACAAGCTGGACAGCGCCGCTACCCTTGCTGTCGGCGCGGCGAAAGAAGCCGCGCTGAATGTCGGATGGGACGTGTTCGAACGGCTTGCCACCACCATGATCAAGGCACTGAAAGATGAAATGGTGGATCTGTTTATCACCTCAAAAGCGCTGCTTCGCGTTCGATTAACGCGCTTTCTGGATACGGTCTGGGGTGTCATTAAACAGTACAGGGCCCCGCTGTCGATTCTGAAAGGCATCTTTGAATTCGTGCTTAACGCGCTGAGTCAGGCGATCGGCAAAATTTACCCAGTTGGCGAAAAATATCTACGAACTGGGCATGTCGGCGATGGCATTGGTAAAAGGCGCGAAAACGATGACGCGCCAGCAGATGATTGATAAAGCCTCCGAGATCATTATTACCAGCGGCGTTCTGATCTTCTGGGATGCGCTGGAGCCGATTATCGAGTCCGGCATTACGGGGTTATTTGCGCCGCTTGCGCCTTTTGCGCCGTATATCTCCTCATTGCTGTGCGCGATTGGCTTTGGTGTGACCAGCCACTATTTGTCGTCATTTGTGCCACAGGTCTTAACGCTTGTCGCCAATACCGAGCCGCAATTTATTGAGGCGGGGCGTAAAACACATCAACAGTTGCTGGAAAATAGGGAAGCCAATGAAAGTCTGCTGACGGAAATCACGGCATATGCCCGTTCGTCCGTGGCGTTTATTGATGAGACGCGCGCAAACGCAACAACTTCAGTCGCGGGTAGTAAAACTGACGCGTTTTCCATTGCCGATGATTTAGCCAAATTAAAAGGACAGTAATGTGACTGCTTTATTGCCAGCCATTCCCGCGCGCCAGCATCCCGTTGCCCACTTTCGTCACAATATTGATGCGTTGCTCCTGCGTCTGAACGACGAGTTCGAGAAGACGAAAGATGTGCAGGGTGACGTCGCCGCCTTTAATGAACGCGGTTTTTTAGTCGCTGGACGGGCTCTATCACGACGCAAAATGACACCGATTTGGCCGCTATGATCGCAAGCCTTGGCGGCAGCCTCAGTGTGACGCAGGAGGTGTTGCGCTGCCTGTTGCAGATCAACGCAGAGAAAAACCGGGCGCTGAAAGGGTTTCATGCCGCAATTGTGGACAAATTGCAGGATCTGGAATCGAACGATAGCGCTTTTGATTCGAGCGTGCGGGAAAACTTCACGCTGCTGTTGGAGCATCTGAAAGAGCAGGTCGAAGATAAGCTCGCGCAGGCAAACCAGGTTGAAGAGCACGCCCGAACGCTGGAAACACACCATGACCAGCTCAGTGCTTTTCAGCGCGATCTGGCGCAGCAGCAGCGCCAGTATCAACGTCTGGTTGAGCAACTTGATGAACTGGAAACGAATAGCGAGACGCATATCCGGCAAGTGAATCAGTACGAAAGCGAACTGGCGGCGGTAAAAAAACAGAGCGGAGGGTATAGAACGTAAACTGGCCGCACTGGAGCAACAGCTTGCTGAGAATACGCTGCACTGCAACACGCTCGCGCGCACCATGCGTAAGAACCGACCCGGTTTCAGAGACCTGCTATTGTTCGCCTCGGCGGCGGGCGTGATTGTTCTGGGCTGGTTGCAGTTCGCTCACGCTGTAAACCGCAGGCGGCTAACCCACTTCGCGCAGCGCCGTAATAAACGCCTGCAACGTTGCCGGGATCTGGCGGTGGCTGGAGTAGTAAAGGCACAGCCCTTCTATGGGCGGGCTCCACGGACTCCAGCACCCACACGGCGTCTCCCTGCGCAATGGCTGGCGGGCGTAAGGCTCCGGCACAAAGGCAATGCCGAGGCTTTTGACCGCCGCTTCAACCATCAGCGCACTGTTATCGAGACACAGATTTCCGGGCACATCCACTAACAGCGGTTTGTGATGGTCCATAAATTCCCAGCGGTAGCGCTTACCGCCGAAGGCGCTGGCAAATGCAGCGGTGCTGGTGCAGATCCTGCGGCGATTTAGGCGTTCCGGCACCGGCTGAGATAGCCCGGCGAGGCAATGGCAATAAAGCGAATCGGGCCGCCAAACGGCACGGCAATCATATCCTGCGGTACGGCTTCCGCCAGACGCACACCCGCATCGAACCCTTCTGCCACAATGTCCACCAACCGGCCTTCGGTGACCAGATCCAGCGTCACATGCGGATGCGTATGCAGAAATCCTTCCACGACATGCTGTAACAACCAGCGCGCCGCCTTCGTTGGCATTGATCCGCAACGTTCCGCTCAGCGTCTGCGCACCAAGACGCGTGGCATCGAGCACGTCGTCCAGTTCGTTCAACAGCGGTTGTAGCCGTTGCAACAGCGCCGCGCCATGCTGTGTGAGCGAGACGCTGCGGGTGGTGCGGTGCAGTAATCGGGCGTTTAGCTGGCTTTCCAGCGAACGCATCGCGTGGCTGAGCGCGGAACGGGAAACCCCCAGTTCATTGGCGGCACGCTGAAAACTGCGATGCCGGGCAACCAGCACGAAGGCGTTTAAATCACTCAGAGCGGGCGGTTTCATTGTTGAAAGTTTCTCACCATAGCATGCACATTGTTGTGGCTTATCATAGCACCGGCGACGGCTTACGCTAACGGACGTTGAGTTAACGACGAGGTACGCGATGAAAAGCTGGCTGATTACCGGAGCCTCCTCCGGTCTTGGATTGTTGATGGCGCGCAAGCTGTTAGCGCGGGGGATAAGGTCGTGGCGTGCGTTCGCCGCCCACAGTCGCTGGACGAACTGCACGCGCTATGGTGAACGGTTAACCGTGCTGTTTTGATATGACGGACACGACTGCCATGCGCGATGCGCTGACGGCTGCCTTTACCGCCTGCGGTCATATTGATTATGTGGTGAGCAATGCCGGTTATGGTCTGTTTGGCGCGGCGGAAGAGGTGAGTGATGCGCAAATCGAACGGCAGATTGCACCAATCTGACCGGGTCGATTCAGCTGGTGCGCGCAGTATTGCCGTGGTTGCGTGCGCAGAACGGCGGGCGGATTGTTCAGATCTCCTCGGAAGGCGGGCAGGTGGCCTACCCGAATTTTAGCCTTTACCATGCCAGTAAATGGGGCATTGAAGGGTTTCTGGAGTCGGTTGCCCGAGGAAGTGAAACCTTTTGGCATCGATATTGTGATCGCGGAACCCGGCCCGACAGCGACCGGGTTTGGTCAGGGTCTGGATCATGCCACCCTGCTCGCCGTCTACGATGAAACACCGGCGGGCGAGGTGCGGCGGGCGATTGCCAGCGGTGCGTTTGATATTAAAGGCGACGCTGAACGCACGGTTGATGCCCTGATCAGCGCGGTGGAAATGCCACGGCCGCCGTTCCGGGTGCCGCTTGGCAGCCTCGCTTATCACCATCTGACGGCGTCGCTTTCCGCACGGTTGCAGGAGATTGAACGCCAGCGCGAGGTGGCTTACTCCGCCGATCGGGGAGTAGCGCATCGCCAGTAGCGGTTTGGCGGTTCTGCCGGGCGTCTGGTAGAAGCGCACGGCCGCTTGCCACTGGTGCAGGTCGAACAGTTCGGCGTCACTGACGCGGCTGTGGCGCAGGTGCGCCCAGAGTGTGCGGAACGTCTCCTGCCACCGGGCGGCGGGAAGCGCATCGAGATAATGACGGACATGAAACCAGTGCACCACCGGCAAACGCTGGCGAAGAGAGAATGGCTGGCCGGAGAGCAGGCCGTAGCTGATAAGTGCCCGCGATGCGGCATGGCGTCCAGCAGGTGTTGCGCCAGTGCGCCGCCGGTGGCGTCATACATCACTTCCGCGTTGCTGGCCGCCTGGCGGCGGTTTCGGTTTCCGCCAGCGGTTTGATGCCGCTGGCCGCCAGTCTGTCAGCATGGATCGCCGAGCGATAAATGCCGGTCACGCTCAGTGCCCCTGTTGTAAGGCCCACTGCGCGAGAAAACCTGCGCAGTCCGACCCTGCCGCCGTCACGACGACATGTTTGCCGACGGGGGATAGTGTTGCAGCATCAGCAGCGCCGCCAGCGGGTTGATATACGCTCTGGCGGCAAGCGTATCGTCGATCTCCTCCGGCACGGCAATGGCGAAGGTCGCCGGGCAATCAACATACTGCTGCCATGTTCCTTCACCGCGTAAGGGCAATACCCGTTTCCCCACTAAATGCGCCGCAGATGCCGGTGCCTGCGTGACCACGCCCACGCCTTCATAGCCTGCAATCGCGGGCAGGGTGATGCGGTGGCGGTACGCGCCCGTCACCGGGATCAAATCGGAAGCATTCACCGGCGCAAGCGTCATTTTGACGCGCATATTCTCTGCCGCCAGCGGCCCCATGTCGCGCGTTTCACTTTGTAAACGCACCAATGGGTCGCCAAAATTTCGGTACACTATTGCGGTGTTGTACATGCTTTGCACTCTGTTATGCCGGTCGCTAACGTTAAACACTGTAAAGGATTATACCTATGTTTTTCCCGAAGAAATCCCTCTGTTCTCTGCTGTTGTTTGGCGTTTGCGCCGCAAATGCCGCCACCATCGATAACGCGACGCTGACGGCGGTTGCAGGAAGCGCATTTAGGCGCGCGTATTGGTATTGCGGTGGTGGACACCGCCAGTGGAGAAACGGTGAGCTATCGCGGTAATGAACGCTTCCCGCTGAACAGCACCTGTAAAGCGCTGCTGTGCGGGGCGTTGTTGAGTAAAGCCGACAAAGGTGAATTGTCGCTGAATGACACCACCCAGTTCAGCCAAAGCGAGCTGGTGGAGTATTCGCCGGTCACCAGCAAATTCGTCGCGCCAGCGACCATGAGCTGGCAACAGCTGTGCAGCGCAGCCGTCAGTGTCAGTGACAATACGGCGGCCAACCCGCAGTGACGAGAAAGCTTGGCGGCCCGGCGGCGATAACGCGGTTTATTGCGGCTTCGGGTGACAGTGTCACGCGTCTGGATCGTTATGAACCTGAGCTGAACAGCGCCATTCCGGGCGACTTACGCGATACCACCACGCCGCTCGCAGTGAGCCAGACCCTGCAAAAGCTGGCGCTGGGGGATGTGTTAACGCCGGGTTCCCGCGCGCAACTGGTGCAGTGGATGCGCGATGATAAAGTGGCCAACCCGCTGCTGCGTTCGGTGTTGCCAGCTGGCTGGGAGATTGGCGATAAAACCGGAGCCGGCGCCAATGGTTCGCGCTCTATTATCAGCATCGTCTGGCCACACAAAAATAAACCCCGTATCGTAACGATTTATATAACGGATACCAAAGCAACGCTGGCGCAAAGTAATGACGCCATTGCCCGAATCGGTTCCGCAATATTTAATGCAACGCATTAATAAACCGGCAGAGGATAACCTCTGCCGCTAACTTAAGTTAAATAACCCTCTCCCCGAATTACCCGCAAAAATAACCATAAATGGATAATGGTTAAGCCGCATAAATATCCTTATAATCTCCGTCCCTTTCACGTCTTAAGTTTAAGCTGGAGGTTAAATGGATCTCAGCCGGAGGCAGTTCTTTCGGATCTGCGCGGGCGGTATGGCAGGAACAACTGTTGCATCTCTCGGATTTTTATCTTCTTTTCCGTTCAGGCGGAAACACGTCAATACAAACTCTTAAAAGCAAAAGAGACGCGAAATAACTGTACTTACTGCTCAGTGGGCTGCGGCATGCTGATGTACAGTCTTGGCGATAATGCGAAAAATGTCCGCGAAAGTATTTACCACGTTGAAGGTGATGCCGATCATCCCGTCAGCCGTGGTTCGCTGTGCCCGAAAGGCGCAGGCGTGCTTGACTATATTCACAGCGAAAACCGTTTGCAGTATCCGGAATATCGCGCACCCGGATCGGATAAATGGCAGCGTATTAGCTGGGACGACGCCATTGAGCGTATTGCCCGCTTAATGAAACAGGATCGTGACGCCAACTTTATTGAAAAAAATGCCCAGGCGTAACGGTTAACCGCTGGACCACCACCGGCATGCTGTGTTCTTCCGCAGCCAGCAACGAAACGGGGATACTCGACGGTAAATTTACCCGTGCGCTGGGGATGGTGGCGATCGATTGCCGAGGCGCGTTTGTGCCACGGTCCCACCGTTGCGGCGCTGGCGCCGACCTTCGGGCGCGGTGCGATGACCAACAACTGGGTGGACATTAAAAACGCCAACGTGGTGCTGATCATGGGCGGGAACGCCGCCGAAGCGCACCCGGTCGGGTTTAAATGGGTGATTGGAAGCCCAGACCCAAAACGACGCCACGGTGGTGGTGGTTGACCCGCGCTTTAACCGCAGCGCCGCAGTAGCGGATTTTTACGCGCCGATCCGCGCCGGTTCAGATACCGCCTTTTGCTGGGGGCGATTCGTTACCTGATTGAACACGACCAGATCCAGCATGAGTACGTGCGTCATTACACCAACGCCAGCCTGATTATCCGCGATGATTACGACTTTGATGACGGGTTGTTCAGCGGTTACGACAAGGCAAAACGCCAGTATGACAAAGCAAGCTGGTTCTATCAGCTCGACGCCCGAGGGCAATGCGCTGCGTGATGACACGCTGAGCCATCCGCGCTGTGTATGGAACCTGTTGAAAGCCCACGTTGCGCGTTATACGCCGGAGATGGTCAGCCGTCTGTGCGGCACCAGCGTGAAAGATTTCACCCATGTTTGCAGCCTGCTTGCCAGCACCAGCGTACCGGATCGCACGGCAACCATTCTCTATGCGCTTGGCTGGACGCACCACTCCGCAGGGGCGCAAATCATCCGTGCCGCCGGGATGCTGCAACTGCTGCTGGGGAATATCGGGATGGCCGGCGGCGGGGTGAACGCCCTTCGTGGTCACTCCAACATTCAGGGGGTATACCGATTTAGGTTTACTCTCAACGAACCTGCCCGGCTATATGCCGCTGCCGTCGGAAAAAACAGCCCGACTACCAGACCTATATTTCACAAATCACGCCGCCTTCGCTGGGGCTCAATGAAGTGAACTACTGGCAAAACACGCCCAAATTCTTTGTCAGCATGATGAAGAGTTTCTGGGGCGATCGCGCCACCGCAGAGAACAACTGGGGTTACGACTGGCTGCCAAAATGGGACCGTCTGTACGACGTGATGACCCGTGCCGAGCTGATGCTGGAAGGGAAAATCAACGGTTATATTGTGCAGGGCTTTAACCCGCTGGCCGCGTTCCCGGACAAAAACAAATCTTCCCGCGCGTTAGCGAAGCTGAAATACATGGTGGTTATTGATCCGTTGGTGACGGAATCTTCCACCTTCTGGCAGAACCACGGCGAGATGAACGACGTTAACCCGGCGGACATCCAGACCGAAGTGTTCCGTTTGCCGTCTTCCTGCTTTGCGGAAGAAGATGGCTCCATCGCCAACTCCGGGCGCTGGTTACAGTGGCACTGGGCAGCGGCGGAACCACCGGGAGAAGCGCTGCACGACGGCAAAATTCTCGGTCGTCTGTTTATGCGCCTGCGTGAACTCTACCAGCAGGAAGGCGGGGCGAACCCGGCGCCGTTGCTCAATATGTCCTGCTGGGATTATCACGATCCGCGCGACCCGCACCCGGAAGAGATCGCCCGTGAAGCCAATGGCCGCGCCCTGCGCGATCTGTACGACGATAAAGGCGTACTGATTGCCAAAAAAAGGCGAACAGCTCAGCAGCTTTGCCCAGTTACGCGCCGACGGCTCTACCAGCAGTTTCTGTTGGGTCTATTGCGGAAGCTGGACGGAGCGCGGTAACCAGATGGCGAACCGCGATAACAGCGATCCCTATGGCTGGGTTGCACGCCGGGCTGGGCATGGTCATGGCCTGCCAACCGCCGCATTCTCTACAACCGCGCCTCAGCGGATCCGTCGGGCAAACCGTGGGATGCGAAACGCGCATTGCTGCACTGGGATGGTCAGCGCTGGACGGGGATGGACGTCGCCGATTACAGCCGGGGGCGGCGCCGGACAGCCATGTCGGGCCGTTTATCATGAACCCGGAAGGGGTGGCACGCCTGTTCTCCATCGACAAGATGAACGACGGTCCGTTCCCGGAGCACTATGAACCGATTGAATCACCGATCGGAACGAACCCGTTGCACCCGGCGGTGATCTCAAGCCCGGTGGCGCGCATCTTCCGGTGATATCGCCAATATGGGCAAAGCAGACGCCTTCCCGTATGTCGCCACCACGTACTCCATCACCGAGCTGTTCCGCCACTGGACCAAGCATGCGCGGTTGAATGCCATCGCCCAACCGGATCAGTTTGTCGAGATCGGGTGAAACGCTGGCGCAGGAGAAGGGGATTCTGGCGGGAGACACCGTGAAAGTGATGTCGAAACGCGGCTTTATCAAAGCCAAAGCGGTGGTTACCAAACGTCTGCAAACGCTGACCATCGACGGGCGTCAGGTGAATACCATTGGTATTCCTTGCCACTGGGGTTTGAAGGCGCGACGCGCAAAGGATCCCTCGCCAATACGCTGACACCGTCCGTCGGGGATGCGAACTCGCAAACGCCGGAATATAAGGCGTTTTTAGTCAATGTCGAGAAGGCGTAAGGAAACGAAATTATGTCCATGCAATCACAAGACATTATCAAACGCTCGGCGACCAACGGCCTGACACCGCCGCCGCAGGCGAGAGACTTCCGCGCGGAAGTCGCCAAACTGATCGACGTCTCGACCTGTATCGGCTGCAAAGGCTGCCGGTGGCCTGTTCAGAATGGAACGACATTCGCGATGAGGTGGGCTACTGCGCCGGGGTGTATGACAACCCGCTGGATTTGAGCGCCAAATCACGGACGGTGATGCGTTTTAGCGAAACCACGCAGAATGACAAGCTGGAGTGGCTGATCCGCAAAGATGGCTGTATGCACTGCGCTGAACCGGGTTGCCTGAAAGCCTGCCCGTCGGCGGGGGCAATCGTGCAGTATGCCAACGGTATTGTGGATTTTCAGTCCGAACACTGCATTGGCTGCGGCTACTGCATTGCCGGGTGTCCGTTTAACATTCCGCGTCTTAACCCGGAGGATAACCGGGTCTATAAATGCACGCTGTGCGTCGATCGCGTCAGCGTGGGTCAGGAGCCAGCCTGCGTAAAAAACCTGCCCGACAGGCGCTATCCATTTTGGGCACCAAAGCTGAGATGCTGGAGCTGGGCGAGGCGCGGGTTTCGCAACTGAAAAAGCGCGGTTATCCGCATGCGGGCGTGTATAACCCGCAGGGGTGGGCGGCACGCATGTGATGTATGTGCTGCACCATGCCGATCAACCGGAGCTGTACCACAATCTGCCTGCTGAACCGAAGATTGATGTGCCGGTTAATCTGTGGAAAGGCGTGCTGAAACCGCTCGCCGCTGTCGGTTTCATGACCACTTTCGCCGGGCTTCTGGTTCCACTATATCGGTATCGGTCCGAATAAAGAGACGGATGATGACGAGGAGGATGCGCATGAGTAAGAGTAAGAGCAAGATGATCCTGCGCACGACGTTTATTGATCGCGCATGCCACTGGACGGTAGTGATTTGTTTCTTCCGGTGGCGTTGTCCGGTATTGCGCTGTTTTTCCCGACGCTGCAATGGCTGACGCAAACCTTTGGTACGCCACAGATGGGGCGGATTTTGCACCCGTTTTTCGGCGTGCTTATCTTCCCTGATCCTGATGTTTATGTTTGTGCGCTTTGTGCATCACAACATTCCTGACCGTCAGGATCTGCCGTGGATCAAAGGCATTGTCGAAGTGCTGAAAGGCAATGAGCACAAGGTGGCGGATGTTGGCAAATATAACGCCGGGCAGAAAATGATGTTCTGGACCATTATGAGCATGATTTCGCTGCTGCTGGCGACGGGC
This sequence comes from Enterobacter sp. EA-1, assembly GCA_002886105.1. GTDB lineage: Bacteria > Pseudomonadota > Gammaproteobacteria > Enterobacterales > Enterobacteriaceae. Next base: position 2,679,639 of record CP025776.1, on the reverse strand, counting down.
GTGATTATCTGGCGGCCTTATTTTGCCCACTTTTTCCCCCATCTGGATGATCCGCTGGAGCCTTTTGGCGCATGCAACGTCGGCGATCGTCCTGATACTCGCCATTCTGGTGCATATGTACATGGCGTTTTGGGTGAAAGGCTCAATCAAAGGGATGATTGAAGGCAAAGTCAGCCGACGCTGGGCGAAGAAACACCATCCCCGCTGGTACCGTGAAGTGGAAGCGGCGGAAGAAAAAACAGCAGCAGTAACCCTCTTACCGCCCGGCGTGCGTGATGGCGTCGGGCGGCTTGCCTTTAGCCAGTCGAATTATCGTCTATGATTGTTCTCGTGACGGCGCAGCGCTGCGCGGTGTCGGTCCGTGGATAAAAGAAAAAGGCGCGATTCGCAATTATTGCGTCAGGTGCGGCTTTACAGGCGATAAAGAGGACTCTATGTCTGACGGTAAACGCTTTTACATCACGGCAGGGCATGGCCAACAACTTGGTGCAAACTTCGACGGCGAAGGCGTCAATTTCGCCCTGTTTTCCGCCCATGCGCATCGTGTGGAACTCTGTTTGTATGATCCCAGCGGTAAGAACGAGATAGCCCGGCTGGATCTCCCGGAAAACACCCATGAGATTTGGCACGGCTATGTTCCCGGCCTGCAACCCTGCGCGCGCTCTACGGTTACCGGGGTGCATGGCCCGTTTGATCCGGAAAACGGGCACCGCTTTAACCCGCACAAATTGTTGATTGACCCCTATGCCCGTGAGATTGTCGGCGACATTCAGTGGAACGCTGCCCATTACGCCTACGAACTGGGGCATGAAGATAAAGATCTGACGTTTGATACGCAGGATAGCGCGCCGTTTACGCCCCGCTGTCGGGTTATCGATCCCTTCGCCTTTGACTGGCAGGATCAGGCGCGACCCGCCATTGCGTGGCCGCAGGCCGTGATATACGAAACGCATGTAAAAGGGTTTACGCAGCTAAACCCCTTGTTACCAGCGGAACTTCGCGGCACGTTCGACGGGATGGGGCACCCGGCGTCAGTGGATTACATCAAAAGCCTTGGTATTACCGCTGTTGAGTTGTTGCCGGTGCACTGGTTTCCGGACGATCAGCATTTGCTCGACAAGGGCCTGCGCAATTTCTGGGGCTATAACACGCTCGAGTTTCTTCGCCCCGGCGACGCGCTACTACGGGCCGCGGGGGATTCAGGGGGTACGCGATATGGTACGGGCGTTTCATGACGCGGGTATCGAAGTGATCCTCGACGTGGTTTACAACCATACGGCGGAAGGTAATGAACTGGGGCCAACGCTCTCCTTTAAGGGGGATCGACAACTTCTCCTATTACCGTACGCTGCCCGATCAACACCGCTATTACATTAATGACACCGGTACGGGCAACACCGTCAACACCTCCCATCCCCGAGTGTTGCAAATGGTCATGGATTCGCTGCGTTACTGGGCTGAATCAATGCATATCGACGGCTTCCGCTTTGACTTGGGCACGATCCTCGGTCGTGAGCCGGAAGGGTTCGACCAGCGCGGTGGTTTTTTGATGCCATGACGCAGGATCCGCTGCTGTCGAAACTGAAGCTGATTGGTGAACCCCCGGGATATTGGTCCGGGCGGTTATCAGGTGGGCGGCTTCCCGCCGGGTTGGGCGGAGTGGAATGACAAATACCGTGACACGCTGCGGGAATACTGGAAAGGCGATAACGTATCGACGGATTTCGCCGCCCGTTTGCTGGGATCTGGTGACTTGTACGATCAGCGCGGGCGTCGCCCGTGGGCGAGCGTCAACTTTATTACCGCGCACGATGGTTTTACGTTAAATGACCCGTGTCGTACAACGAAAAACACAATGAGGCCAACGGCGAGGAGAATAAGGACGGGCACAATGATAACCGTTCGTACAACTACGGTGCAGAAGGGATAACGGAGGATGACGGCATTAATGTTGTGCGTGAGCGGCAAAACGCAATTTCGGCAACGTTGTTCTTTCCCACGGGACACCGATGTTGCTGGCCGGGGATGAGTTTGGTCGCAGCCAGCAGGGGAACAATAACGGTTATTGCCGAGGACAGCGACATTTCCCTCGGATCCACTGGGATGCCCAGCAAGGGGATGGCGAACTGCTGCTGGAATTTACCCGTCAGGTGATTGCGCTTCGCGCGTCGCAACCGCTTCTGCGCCGGGCAAACTGGCGCGACGGCATGGTTATACAGTGGTACAACGCTGGCGGCGGCGAACAGCTACCCGAGCAGTGGGATGAGGGCTCGACGCTGGGTGTCTACATCAGCCGTCCTGACCTGCAAACGACGCCGGGCATCTGGCACGACGTGCTGATGCTGTTTAATCCCTTCGAAGGGACGGTGCCGTTTCGCATTCCGCAGATCGGCGAAGGGGCTGGGTGCTGGAGTTAACCACGGCGGATACGGCAAAACACGGGTTCGTCATCACCAGCGAGCACGATTTTGAACTGGAAGGGCGCAGCATTGCGCTGTTCCGCCCTTAATAAACCCGCGCGCCCGGCGGAGCAGACCCTCGCGCGCTGTCGTTATCCCCGAACCAGTAACTTACCGCGAATCAGCAGAAGAAAGGTTTTCACCATCAATAACGCGATCACCAGATTTGCGCCAATAAACAGCGGGAACGCCATCCAGTAAAGCGCGCCGCCGGGTGCGGCATGACCCATTTTAATGGCGGTGGTGGCCAGCGACGCGACGCCGAACGAAGCTCCAGAATGACGGGTTAAACGCCTGCGCGCTGTACCTCAGGATCAGGCGGATCATAAACAGCATTTGCAACAGGCCATAACCGAATAACAGTTTGGCGAAGACATCCACCTCGCCGCCGTTGACGCTTAACCAGTGCGCTACAGGCGACAAACGCGGGCGCCATCTGAATGCCCAGCGACGTACGGACAGCCGGAGGCATCTCATCCGTGAGTTGCGCATCCGGCTCAAAATGGCGGGTTCCGTGCTCAGCCGTGAAAACAGCCCCGCACCAAGAAACAGGATCCCGACATCGTTGAAACCCAGCGCGCCACAGGCCATGGCGCTGATAAAATTGTTGGCGACAGTCGGCAAATAGAGGCCGCGTAGTGGCTTCTTTCGGGTGTTTACCGCGCCACAACCCGGCCGTTTGCCGCGGGAGTAGGCGAGTTGTACCGTAACGGCCACTAAAAAAAGCGCGAATGCGAGGGGATAATTCCACGGAACAATGCCGATGGCCACCAGCATAGACGTTGCCGGGGCCAGACTCACAAAGCTGCTTTTCAGCGGATGGGTTATCTCTTCCAGCAGGGTGTGGCGATGGCGCACCGTGTGCGGGTGATAAAGGCTGCCATCAGTATCACCCAAATCACGATGGCGAGGAGGATAAGCGTGGTGGCAGGCATAACACTGACGGGCCAGATTGTTGCGGCAAAGCGCCGGAAAAAGCCAAGTCCGATAATACCCAGTACGATGCCAAAATAACCGGCGGGCAGATTTAGGGGTGATTTTTTCATCACCTTACTCCTGATAATAATGGAACCTGTATTAAAACCGCAGGCATTATAAATGATATTTTGTTTGCATGTTTGTTTTATCGCTTCTGAGCATATTCTTAGCACGTTTTTTCATCACCGCACGGGGTGTTTTATTATTCGTTTTTTATAAAATTCACTCACTATTGTCATAAATTAAAAATAATAAATTAGCGATCATGATGGCGATGTTATTTAATTTCTTCATTCCTGCTGTTCCTTCTTTTTTCTTTTTGTCCGGGACTGGCTGCGTTAACTCTTTCAATTATCCGATGAAATATCTGATTATGTTTGTACGTCGCTATCAGGCGGTACAAACTTACTTATTCTTAAAAGATTCGTGAGTTGTTTCCAGTTAAATAACAGGAGGGATTGTGCCTGAACATGCCCGTGTCTCCCGGCCTGTGACTGCTGAACATGTGCCTGATGCCGTCTGGACGTGGCATCGCCGGAGGATGACGATGCCCTCCCGGTCACGCACAGCAGCGCCTTCCGCGGGATGTTATGGCAGATGACGGCAACATTGCCCGCAACACCTTCGATGAACTCCTCGACAGTTATGCAGGGGCTACTGAAGCCCTGGCAGGGGCTGGTGCGTCTGGACACACGCAGTTCCGGCTGGAGGAACTGCTGCGCCAGCCGCAGAGGCGATGCTGCAACATGACGCGTTGCTTCCTCCGGGCATTCGTGAGCAGGTACGTGAGTGCACAATTTGTGCTGCGCTTCGTCGAATTTTTATCAGGAACAGAACGACGTGGCAGAGACGGGCGAACTCGCGACGCTGATGATGCGCTACCGCGATATTTTCCCGCAGAGCGTTAAGGCGGTACAGGACCTGCTGTTTATTTTGCAGAATGCCCGGCGTGTTCAGGCAGGGAACGCTGCCACAGCGGTTGCAGCTGTTGCATGACATGCTCGGCTCCGACTTACTGCATTCACTGCCGTTTGCGGCGCAGCTGCGCGTGAATATTGCGGCAATGATCACCGCATCGGGTTACTGGCAACTGGCGGAAACGCTCTGGGAAGAGACACAGCAGATCAATGCCGGCGCGGGATCCGTCACCGAAAAAATGCAGCAGGTTGCTGCGTTGTTGCTGCGCCAACAACCGTACCTGCCCGCGGAATGGCAGGAGGCCGTGAGGGTTATCAGCACGGTGCAACGGCAGGTGGCGGCGCTGCTGGCACAGCCGGAAGGCAGCGAGAGCGCCATGCTGGAACGCACGCAGCGGGTGCTGCAGTCGCTGAGTTCGCTGGTGAACTCGCCGGTGGTGGTGGCATGGCTGCCGGGGCTTATCCGTGAGCACTGGACGGGTTGCTCAGCCGGGGAAGGATGATCGTAGGGGCGTTAAACAGCCTGATCTCTGGCGGTCGTTCCCTGTCGTTTGAGGATTATCTGGCGCAGGTGCTGGCGCTTGGCGATGCCCTTGCGCCGGAACTGCTGACCCTGCTGCGGACGCTGGCGACACAAATCCGCCATATCGTTGCGCCGTGGCAGGATGCCACATTCCCGACGTGGCCGGAACCGGCGACGCCTGCGGCCATGCTAGGGTGGTTGCAGCGTGTTAATGCACCCGCTGTTTCGCGAAACCGTGCTACCCCGGTTGCCGGAGGAATACCGTCAGGCACTGACCAGCGCACTGCACCTGAGCCAGCAGGCCGGGACTTTCCCGGTCCAGGCACAACCCATGAACAATTACAGTGGCTGCTTACAGATCCATAATCCGGATTTGCGACAACTGATGGCACAGGCCGGACTGGAAACCTATCTCACCGGCCTGAGGGCGCAGTTGAGTGGCGATGCGGCGTCAGAGTTGTTCAGTCTGTTTCTGCAACTGATTAACCCGGAGCAGACCGTGGCCCAGCGGCTGGGAAATCTTGTCGCCGGTATTTTCGCGGCAGCGTGCTGACGGGGGCGGTGAGCGCCGGTTTACGCTGGCTGCCCGGTGGCCGGTGCTGGAGCCGCTGTTCCGGCTGGGTATGCACTGGTATCAGCGCACGCTTCTGGCCCCGACCGGGCGGAAACGCTGCATAACTTTTGCGGGTTGTGCAGGAAGACCTCTCCGGCAACGTGCTGGTCATGGATCTGGTCGCCCGTCTGATCAGGGGTCATGCCGCCGTCGGCGGCAGAGGCCATGCGCACGCTGCAGACCATCCATGCTTTCCAGCTCCAGCGCGATCTCACCACGCCGGATGACACGCTGCGCTGGGTCCTTACCGGCGCGGTGCACTATCCCGAACTGCAACCCTCGGTACCAGAACTACCTCAACCTGATGCTTGCACCGGTCGGTGAAAAATATCCTCGAAAGCAGAGATGTGCGCACGCAACAACAAGAGGTGGCGCATCTGCAGGCGCGGTTATCGGAGCCGGAATGGCAGCTCTGGCACTGGCGTGGCGCAGCTTTCCGCTTTGCTGCCGTTACTGCCACTGCTGCCGGCGATCCGCGAAGAGCTGGGTGAACGGACCTTGCCCACGGGGAACTCGTGGCTGGAATGGAGCGCCGCGGTGGCCGATATTCTTGCTGCCAGCGAGCACCCGGCGCTGCAACAGCTACGCCAGCAACTGGAGCAGAATATTGAGGCATGGATAAGCGATACCCTGCTTCCAGGGCGTGACAGGTGGCGAGCGCACGGGACGCTTACGTCACGGAGGCTGCCGGAGAGCTGGAGCATGACGGGTATCGCCCCGGAAGGCATGCGGGAAGAGGGGGGATATCTGGCTCAGCGGCGGCGAGATGTTCATCCGTGAGCAGGGGCGCATGTATCGCGTGGAGCCGGATGCTGCACAGGTGCTGCGGCTGATAAAACCCGGAGAGATGCATGCCGGCGGGGCATCGCCGCGCGTGCTGCGTGAAGACAGGCGCTGGCGGCTTGACCTCCGTCCAGCCGCTGGTCTGCCGGGCGGCAGTAGCCAGTATAGATATGAGCGGAGTTATTATCCGCACGGGTCAGGATGACATGGACTGGCTTGCTTCAGAAGAGACACAGCGGGTGGCAAAAGTCGCGACAGGCGTGGGGTTGAGGGATCTGGTGGCTGGGTACGCTGTATGCGTTCTGGCGCAGCTACCACCAGTCGGCACCCGCCTCTTACCGCGCAGCACCACAGGAAGCTGCGCCAGCGCAACCTCCGTCGCATGAGGCCGCCGCACATCTGCTGAACCCGCCGGTAACAGATACCGTGGTGGAGATGGACGAGCCGCAAAACACCGATGCCACGCCGTTGGCAGCGCGCCGCTGCGCTGGGGGAGGCGCTATCGCGTACCACATGACCGCACTGGGGGCTATTTCCAGCGCGGCGTATTTACAGTGGCTGTTACAAAACCCTGAGCAGGATATTCTGACCGGGGAGGATTTGACAGCGTTGCAGGCGGTGCTGGCGCAGAGGGATTACCAGATAGTCACTGACATTCCGGAGCCGCAAAAGCCTGAACGGGTGCGCCGGGCCGGGCAACGAAGATTATTGGCTGATGAAAGCACCACGCCGGCTCCGGAGCGGGTGCCAGAGAACTGGCCATCTTTACCGCGTAATACGGTTGTCGATGCCGCACTGGAAAAGGCCGTGCGCGAAACGTTCCCGCCAGCAAAACCGGTGACGCTGTCGCAGATTTCAACCTCGGCAATGAATGATGAAAAATCTATTCGTCGGGGGCTGAACTACCTGTTTGTGGCCGGTAACTACCGCTATATTGATTTATATTTGAATACGCAGGCGGGGATTACCGCGCGGGTTTATGCCACCGCCTCACTGCTCGACAAAATAATCGCTCTCTACCTGTTATTTATAAACATGACACCCGTAAATGGTTTCCTTGATTCCTCTCAGGCGGAATCACCGCAAGCTGCTGTGACAACGTTACCGCCTGAGATGAAGGACAACACCGTGCTGACCTCAGCTTCCGCATCGCTGATTCATCTTGCCGGAAGTTGGGGGCTCGGGTAATGCTTTTCAGTATATTGAAATGGCGACGGGTCAGGAGGGCGCGATTTATCAGGATGATAAATTCTATATCTGTCTGCAGGGGAAATACTGGCCGTTTAACTTTGTCAGCAATGAAGTGGGGGCGATTGTCACCGGCACCAGTAAAGTCTATGTCCTGCGCAAAGAAAATACATGGGATACGGCAACCACCATCAGACCTATGGTAATGCCTCGGGTATCTCTGTCATCTCACTGGCGGTAGAAGAACGGGTTGAAAAGGAGTTTGACCCGCGTAATGCCATGCAACCCTCACCCGGCGATTTTAAGACGCAGAAGGAGCATGGAATTTACGAATCAGCATCTTGTGAAACCTTTATTTATGCCGCCACCAATTTCTGGCCGGTTACACTCGCCAAAACGACGCCTTCCTCCACGAGGTACGACAGCGTGATTTATGAAAAGCTTGGTGACAGTACGGCTAAAACAATCCATGCCTATAAAGATCGGCAGAGTCAGTTGTGGGAAGACAGTGATCAAACGCCGACCACCGGAACCGGGAAACGGCCTGAAAACACCACCGCGTCGGCGTGGTTAACAGAAGAGGCCGAGGGCTCTGGAGGGCTATGATACCCGCACGGCGGGTTTCCAGCTTCTCTGGAGGGCAATGGGGGGATTTACCGTCAGCCTAATGGCGATCTCTACATTTTTCTGAATAAAGCCCTGGTGGCCATTTATTTTCCTTGGCGGCAATGTGGGGGTTATCTCTGTTAAGAAAAAAGACGAAACGGTGAATGTTATTGTTCATAATTACAACGGCATGTGGGAATACGCCGGGAAGGCACAGTGGAAGCGCCGACGGTTATTGGCGATGTGATCGGTAACTTACTGACGAATGCTGATCTCGCCAGAGAAACACGCCATGCTCTGTTTCACGCTTTATCAGGGCATGATTATGTTAGCTGGAATACACTTTTACAAATACTGCTACAGATTATTGACCGGAGTTCTACCGTCTTTATACAAAACCAGATAATGAAAAACTGAGTAAAATTTTAATACTTAAAAATAAATTAGCACGCATGCAACAACAAAGGCACTATACAGAACAGTTACTTCCAGCGGCGGAAAAAATGAATGGAACGATGCGTTGCTGGATACCTATTATCGCGCGTTCTCGACCGGACTTGTTGATGCGACGGAAATGTATGCTGCGGCATTCTCGCCCTCGGTCGTTCAGGATATTAAAAAGAAGAAAAAAACTGTTGGAGAGTAACAATATTGACCGTAAAGTTATAGAGATACATAATGAAGTAATGGAAGCTAATGCAAGAAGAAATACATATCTGCGTAATATGCATACTGGCTTTCAATCTCCGCATGAAAATCCTGATGCTATAAATGCGGCAAAAGAACAAGAAAAATTAGTCTGTTGATACCCAAAGGAAAACAACTGCAGAAGATCGTGATAACATTCGGCATAAAATATCTGAATATGACAAGCAGATTAAACTGCACAGCGATAAATACAAAACTATGATCAAGGGCCGCACTGGCAAAAAAAATACTTGGTTCAGGGTTAACGCTCTCTGGAGGTCAAAACAAAACCTCACTGGCTGTAGAGGAAGCGATTATTACTCTTGTGCTTCAGGAAGTCAAAATGGTAATAAAGGAGAGGACGTCGTATAGCGAGAAAGACCTTCAGGAATTGAATACTATACGCATCGCCAGAGATCTGGTGATTCGGATGTCTGAGCAACAAAGTGCTTTTAACTACTGGTGAGCAGGTTAATGGCTATTGGTATTGAAGAGCATACACTGGCAAATGACTATACAGATATTATATGGGTATCTGAACAAGCTGATAAAATAAATAAGAAAAATTTTCAGGTTGATGAAAATTCAGAAATTTCATTTTCCTCGCACCAACGCTATACTGGCTTTTGAAAAATAAAAAATCAGTCATGCTCTCCACGGGCAGGATATTACAAAAATAGTTGATGATTATTATGCCGATGTTTATCGACTGAATCCCTTAACTCAGATCGCTAAAATCCCTGAAGGGTATACCGAGCTGTCAGGATTACTTGGCAGTGAATATTTCTCAGAGCAGGCGGATTATAACAAACAGTTTAGCGTCTATAAGGAAAAGTACAGTGCCTATGATGCCAGTGAGTTGGCCAAAACCTGCTGTTAATTTCCGGGTTGACGCTAGCAGATATTCTGGAAAAACAAAAAAAGGTTTCGCATCAATGTAAAACGTCAGAACATGATGAGGATGTCATACCCGGTGAAATGCTTTTTGTTCAGTTACATGATGGCCGGTGGATATTCTTTTCACTCTTTCCTGACGCGTTGTTCAGTAAGGTTTATACAGCTGCGGAAATGTCAGCAAATGACTATTTGTCCAGAATTACTGCTCTGGCACCTGTTGCACTGAAAGGTGTCACTTATGGCCCAGTTTACTCCAGAAACCTTTTTCGTGAGCGTTTTGGGAAAAAGGATTCGGGATCGCTATGGAGTTTTGAATTTAAATGGCGGCATGTTAGAAAAGCGTTATTGAGCACTGTCTATAACGATGAAGGCGAGCTGAAGTACCCAACGCCTTTCACTGAAGAAAAAATATCATGGATTGATTATTAATTTGAAGGAGAATGCTAATCAACCACATGATAATTTGGTAAAAACATTAAATATCAGTCTGGTGTCTATGTTAAAAAATACAGCCGACGTCCGTAAAACATCACTTTACACCCCTCGGTATTGCAAAAATTGCATTCGCGGTACTGCCCTTTTATCGGGAAATTTATTATCACAAAACTGACCCTGAATATAAAATGGATGTTAACTCGATCCTGCTTGACGTCATCGGTATCGTTTGTATTGCCGTTGGCGCTGGCGTTCAGATCGCCGCTGTGGTCAGTCGGATGCGAACGATAACAGAAATTATGCGCCGGGGAGTAAAAAAACGGACTGGTCGGTAAAACACTACTGTTATATGTAATCAAAGAAATGGCTAAGGATGTTGCTTTCAGCGCTTAAAATTGCAAAAATTAGCGTGATGGCATTGATAGATCTTATTGACCCATTGGCCATTAAAGATATTGCTAAATACACTGTTCATCATTTTAATAAAGTAAAAAAGTCTTCGCTTACTTATTCCTGATGTTCAACAGGTATCACAAGTTAGAGGTATTAATAAAAATATGCACGCACGGATGTAAACATATGGGAAATGTCTAAACAGAAAATAAATGATGCTGAAGTTTATGTTTCTTCTGTTTCCCATAACAGTAACAAAGAGTATTACATCAGCGTTGACGATAACACCTATCAGATACGCTGGGATGATGCGTCCGATACATGGCGTACGGTCGACCCGAAAAATCCGGGGCGTTTTGCGTATGGCGAACCTGTCGTCTTTGAGAACGGGCAATGGAAGATCAATATCGCCTACGGCGGGCTGCGTGGTGGCGGTAAAGGCGCTTTACTCCTTGCAAAACAATATGACGATGGTGTGTATATGGGGATCCAGACGATGCGGGAAGGTTTACCGAAGGAAAAGTGCTGACAAACTGGACGGAGCATCAGCTTTTGATGCCAGTGAAACGCTGGCAAGGCTCAGGCAGATAAGGGAAGTAGAGGATTCCATCCAATCTCCTCTTGGTAAAAGTAATTATGTTGCGCCTTATGTTGCGTCGTTTCTGCGGAAGGAGGGTTTTGAGGATATCCGCTATCGCGGCATCGCTTTTTTTGCAAACAGCACGGACAGAGCGCCGAGGAATCACTATGTGGTTCTCGGTATCAAAGGGGGCGGCGATTATGTCTTTGATGTGACGGCGAGACAGTTCAGTAATATTTATTATGAGCTTGATGCGCCAATTATTCTGCCAGAGCGATTATGGGCGCAGAAATATGCCAATCTCACCAGCCGGAGTCTGATTAAATACGGTGACTATCCCTCACTCTCCGCTGCCACGACTGCTTTTGACCGGCATAGTCACTATTTTTACTATGGTCCGAATGCCGTGATCCCTGATGCGGTTGTCCTGCGGCCAGCTGGTATTACCCGGCAGATGCCGCTGCAGATACTGCGGCAGCGGGAAGAGTGAAATCCACCGGGAGCAGACGATATTCAGGGAGCCAAACCTAAACGAAGAGTCAGGCCTAACCGTGAAGATTTTATGGTGGATGGCAAGTTTGATGAGGTGGCGTATAACGAAGCACGGTACGGGGACGCAAGAAGGAGACTGGCGAATATCAAGGATCTGGATGATGTGGGGCGTCGCAGAAAAGCGGCTGAGGTGGAGCTTAAGCTCTTCAGTGAGGAGGAAGTTCAGTCAGTCAAAGTCATTGGCGAAGCGAATGACAGTTTCACTCTGACCACCATCCCTGACAAGCCGGCAGAGACGCTGGCCCTGAACTCGCATGGCTGGTTTACCGGTGTCAGCGGGAAATACCGGCTGCCGGAAAACAAGGAACTGCTGTTCGGGGCCGCACGGAAAAACGCTGGCCGAAGCGCCGGGCAATCTCCGACGGTGACGTTGCTTGCCGGTGATGCCGAGCCGATATTTTATGCCAGCTCTGGTCAGAGACATCCGGAAAAGGTCACGTCCGAATTTACGGAGTTAACGGCGGGCACGACGAGTAAAGGCCGGGTGATGGATTATTCATTAATGCACTATGAGAAAAACACCGCAGGAAGAGCTGACGCTGGCGGTGCTGCTTAACAGGCAAAATGCGTTGCGTGAAAATATTGATATTTTATCGCTAACCCCGGCGGCCGGAAGAGACAAAAGCTGAGCGATGTGCTGAATGCGATGGATACAACAGGGATGTACGCGAAGTATAACTACAAGAAATTAATCTTCGTTGCCTGCCGGGAAGATAAACGGCGGGGGCAATCAGCGCCGGTCTGGGCGACTCGTACCAGATCCAGTTTAAAGAGACAAAGTCCGACCCGGCGGCACTGTCGCTGGATGAGTCGCCCGTTGCCGGGGCGGCGAAGCCACTTCCCCCTGATGACGCGAAGGCCCTTGCCGGGGACCCTCGACCCCGGGTGAGAAGACGTGTTCAGTACCCAGAACCGACAGCGACCACAACACTAATGCCTGAAACGTCAGATGAGTATGAAACGGACAGTAATGAGTGAGTTCATCGACTTTGACGGTATTCTGGTCTTCGAGAAACTGACCATCACCCTGCCGGATAAAAAATGTCGTCGGAGGTGCTGGGTATCCTGCCGTATATCAACCCCTCTTTCTCACCGGAAAGAGTGAAATGTAACCTTTACTGTGTGAAAAATCCGATTTCCTTCCCGCTGACGATTTCGATTGCGGCAACGTCGCTCATGCTTAGAGAAAAAGCTGACCGTGTTATGTCAATAACAAGGGGGGATATTGTGCCCGACTATGCGCACGCCGCTACATCCGTTCCTGCTGACTATATGCCTGAAAACATCCATGATACGGCGGTATCGCCATGGCGACTGGATGAAGATGATGCTGACCATGTGAAGCCGCAGTGAGCGGTGCATTCCGTGGAATGCTGTGGCGGATGTCGGCGAATATAGCCAGTCATACGTTCAGCGATCTGCTGGAAAGCTACGCGGACGCTGCTGAAATCTGGCAGCAACTGGTCCGCACTGATGCTCAGGCGCTCTCCGGGATGCGTTGCTACGGCTGACAGCGGAAGGGGGTGCTGCGTCACTGGTATGTTGTTGCCTGAGGGTATCCGTGAGCCAGCGCGGGCGAGCGCACGATTTACGCTACGTTTTGCCGATTTTTATCAGGAGGCTGTCGATCTCTCCGATAGCCGTGAACTGACGGTGGTGATAGCGCACTATGCGGATATTCTCCCGGACGCGGGCGTGAAAGCCGCGCAAGACCTGCTGTTTGTTTTGCATAACGCTGACTTTTTTGCGCCAGGGGGACCTTGCCTCAGCGATTACGGATGCTCAATGACATTCTCAGCACTGGAACTGTTGCAGTCGCTGCCGCTCGTGGTGCAACTGCGTGCGAATGTTGCCGCCATCATTACCGCGTCCGGCTATTGGCAAATGGCGGAAACCGTCTGGGAAGCGACGCAACAGATTAACGGCAGCGTCGCGCCGATCTCCGCGAAATTCACGCAGATTGCCGCACTGCTGCTGCGCCAGCGGTCAATATTATCGCCGGAGTGGCAGGCAGCCGTTGACGTTATCAGCCGGTGCAGATCCGTGTCGCCGCCTTGCTGGCGCAGCCCGAAGGCAGCGATGCCGCCATGTTGATGCGGGCGCAACAGGTGATGCAGGCACTGAGCGAGCTGGTCAACACCCCAGTGGTACTTGCGCTGCTGCCGGGGAATATGGGCGAGAAACTGGACAGTTTGCTGAATCAGGGACGCATGATCGTCGGCGCGCTGAATGGGTTACTCGCCGGAGATAGCGCCCGTCGGTTTGAGGATTATCTGGCCCAAATTCTGACTATTAGCGATGCCATTGCGCCGGAACTGCTGGCACCTTTGCGCGCTGGCACCGCAAGTCAGGAATATTGTTGCTTCATTACGGGAGAGCGCCTTTCCTGTGTGGCCCGAACCGGCAACGCCGGCTGCGGTGCTGAGCTGGTTGCAGCAGATGCTGATGCACCCGCTGTTTCACGAAACCGTGTTGCCCCGCCTGCCTGAGGCATACCGCCGCGCTGACCAGCGCGCTGCGCCTGAGCCAGCAGGCCGGGACTTTCCCGGTGCAGGGCGCAACGGGTGAACAATTACAGTGGCTGCTCAACCGGAGTACAAAACCCGGAATTGCGGCAACTGATGGCGCAAGCGGGACTGGACCCATACCTCAAATCACTGACATCACAGCTTAGCGGTGAGATTTCCGCCGAACTGTTCGCGCTGTTCCTGCAAGTTATCAAACCTGACCAGCCCCTGACTCCAGCGCCTCGGGTAATCTGGTGGGCGGGATATTTCGCCGCGGGGCGCTGTCGACAGCGGTCAGCGCCGTGGGCGCAGGATTGCGCTGGTTGCTCCTGGCGGTCAGGTGCTGGAGCCGCTGTGGCGACTGGGCGTTAACTGGTATCAACGTACAGTGCTTGCGCCAACTGGGCGGGAAACGCTGCACAACTTTTGCGGGTCGTGCAGGAAGACCTGTCCGGCAACGTGCTGGTGATGGATCTAGTGGCCCGTCTGACCGGGTCATGCCGCCGTCGGCGGCGGAGGCCATGCGCACGCTGCAGACCATCCATGCTTTCCAGCTTCAACGCGATCTCAGCAACCCGGATGATACGTTGCAGTGGGTTATATCCGGTATGCAGCACTACCCTGAGCTGCAACCGTGGTACCAGAACTACCTTAACCTGATGCTGGTCTGGTCGGTGAAAACTATCCTCGAAACCCCGGATATAAATGCGCAGCAACAGGAGGTGGCGCACCTGCAGGCGCGGTTGTCAGGACCTGAATGGCGGCTCTGGCCTCGGTGTGGCGCAGCTTTCTGCTTTGCTGCCGTTACTGCCCCTGCTGCCGGCGATCCGCGAGGAGCTGGGTGAACAAACATTACCCACGGGAACTCGGCTGGAATGGAGCGCCGCGGTGGCCGATATCCTTACTGCCAGCGAACGCCCGGCGCTTCAGCAGCTACGCCAGCAACTGGAGCAGAATATAGAAGCATGGATAAGCGATACCCTGCTTCAGGGCGTGACAGGTGGCGAGCGCACCAGACCGCTCACTTCACGGAGGCTGCCGGAAAGCTGGAGCATGGCGGGTATCGCCCCGGAAGGCATGCGGCAAGAGGGGATATCTGGCTCAGCGGCGGCGAGATGTTTATCCGTGAGCAGGGGCGCATGTATCGCGTGAAGCCTGATGGCGAACAGGGTGTACTGCGGCTGATAAAACCCGAGAGACGCATGCCAGTGGGGCATCGCCACGCGTGCTGCGTGAAGACGGGCGCTGGCGGCTTGACCTGCGTCCTGCCACAGGTCTGCCGGGCGGCAGCCCGGTGGCTGGCATTGACATGACAGGAAGTATTATCCGCCTGAGCCGATGACTGGCTGGCTTCAGAAGAGACGCAGCGGGTGGCAAAGTTGCAACAGGCGTGGGGCTAAGGATCTGGTGGCTGGGTACGCTGTATGCGTTCTGGCGCAGTTATCATCAGCCCTCATCGGCCTCTTATCGCCCGGCGGCACAGCAAGTTCCACCTGCACAAATCCCGTCGCATGAGGCCGCCGCGCGGTTGCTGAACCCACCCGTTGCAGAGACGGTGGTGGAGATGGACGAGTCGCAAAACGCCGATACAACGCCGGGCCGCTGGCAGCTGCTGCGCTGGGGGAGGCGCTATCGCGTACCGCTTGGGATGACCGCACTGGGGGCCATCTCCAGCGCGGCGTATTTAGTGGCTGTTGCGGAACCCTGAGCAGGGCGTTCTGACCGAAGAGGATTTGACGGCGTTGCAGGCTGTACTGGCGCAGAGGGACTACCAGATAGTCACTGACATTACTGAGCCGGAAAAACCTGAGCGGGTGCGCCGGGCCGGGGCGAAGACTGTTGGCGGAAGAGAGTACGACACCCGCGCCGGAGCCCGAGGAAAAAATATGGCCGCCGTTACCACGTAGCACGCTTGTTGATGCTGTGCTGGATAAAGCCGTACGCGAGAGATTCCCACCGGCAAGCAGAATTAATGCTTCCGTCGCGGCTATCGGCACCGGACATGAGAGATGAGCAAATCTATACGTCGGGCGACTATAACTACCTGTTTGTCGCCGGTAACTACCGTTATATTGATGTCTACGCGAATTCACTGGCGGGTGTCAGTGCGTGGATTTATGCCACAACCTCACTGATCGATGAAAATAATCCTTCCCTGCCCATTGTTTTTAAAAAATGACTCCCGTAAATGGTTCCTTGATCTCCCTGCGGGGGAGTCACTGCCAGCGGCGGTGACAACGCGGACTGAAGTGAAGGGCAAACCCGAGCTGACCTCAGCGTCTGCATCCCTGCTTCGTCTTGCGCAAAGCTGGGGGGCAGGTAACACCTTCAGTACAACCAGATGGCGGCAGGGCTGGAAGGGGCGATTTATCAGGATGATAAATTTTATATCTGTCTGCAGGGGAAATACTGGCCGTTTTTCTTTGTCAGTAATGATGTGGGTGCGGTGATCACTGGCAGTGGAGCGGTCTATGTGCGACGTAAGGAAGATACGTGGGATGTGGCAACGACGATCAGACCTATGGTCATGCCCGGCATTTCTGTCATCTCACACTGGAGGTGAAGAACGGGTTGAAAAGGAGTTTGACCCGCGTAATGCCATGCAACCCTCGACCGGGCGATTTTAAGACGCAGAAGGAGCATGGAATTTACGAAGCGGCATCTAGTGAAACCTTTATTTATGCCGCCACCAATTTCTGGCCGGTTACACTCGCCAAAACGACGCCTTCATCCACGAGGTACGACAGCGCAACGATTTATGAAAAGCTTGGTGACAGTACGGCTAAAACAATCCATGTCTATAAAGATCGGCAGAGTCAGTTGTGGGAAGACAGTGATCAAACGCCGACCACCGGAACCGGGGAAACGGCCTGAAAATACCACCGCGTCGGCGTGGTTAACAGAAGAGGCCGGGCTCTGGGATGCTGATCCCGGCACGGTGAGCTTTCCTGCTTCTTTAGAAGGTAACGGCGGTATTTATCGTCAGCCTAATGGTGACCTCTATATTTTTCTGAATAAAGCCCGGTGGCCGTTTGTTTTCTTTGGCGGCAATATGGGGGGGATCTCTGTTAAGAAAAATGGCGAAATGACTAATGTTATTGTTCATAATTACAACGGTATGTGGGAATACTCTGGAGAAAGTGCAGTGGACGCGCAGCAGACAATTGGCGATTTGATTGGCAGTTTGCTGATTAATGCTGAAATCGCCAGAGAAACACGCCATGCTCTGTTTCATGCGTTATCCGGACATGATTTTGTTAGCTGGAATACACTTTTACAATTGCTAGTGCAGATTATTGACCGGAGTTCTACCGTCTTTATACCCAACCGGGTAATGAAAAGCTAAAAATATTTTATTGCTCAAGAATAAATTGGCGCATATGCAACATAAAACGCATTATACAGAACAATTACTGCCTGCTGTGAAAAGAAATGAATGGAATGATGCATTGCTGGGTGCTTATTATCATGCTTTCTCTACCGGACTTGTCGATGCGACGGAAATCTATTCCTCCGGCATTCTCGTCTGGTCGTTCAGGATATTAAAATAAGAAAAAACAGCTGGAGAGTTATAATATTAACCTGAAGATCGCAGAGGTGAACAGGAAGTTGGGTGAAGCGGATAAAGAAAGAAAAAACATATGCTCAATATTAATGATCAGTTTAATGCTCCGCATGGTAATGAGGAAATTACCCTTGCCAGGGAACAACAAAATAAAATAAAATGTTGCTGTCGAAAAAGAGCAACTTCAAAAAATAGCAGAGCATTCAGCGTAAAACTTCTCAATATGATGAACAAATCAAGCTGCATAGCAGTAAATATAAGGGCTATGATCAGGGATAGCACTTGCGAAAAAACACTCGGTACAAATCTGACACTCTCCACAGATCAAAGAAACATGTCACTGGCTACGGAGGAAGCAATTATTACCCTTGCCCTTCAGGAAGTCAAAATGATGGTGAAAGAGAGAGAAGCGTACAGCGAGCAGAAGTTAAAAACAATACGGATTGCCAGAGATTTAGTGATCAGAATGTCTGAACAGCAAAGTACTTTCAACTCCCTGATTAACCGCTTAACTGCCATTGGTGTTGAGAAACATCCACTGGCAAATGATTATACAGATATTGTTTGGGTAAATGAGCGAGCAGAAAAAATAAATAAAAATAACTTTCAGTTTAAAGAAAATGAGGAGAATTCTTTTTTCTCGCGCCAATCCTTTATTGGCTTTTAAAAAATAAAAAAGCAGTCAGTGATCTACAAGGTAAGGACATTACCAAAATAGTCGATGACTACTATACTGATGTTTATCGACTTAATCCTTTAACCCAGGTCACTAAAATTCCGGAGGTTATACTTCACTTTCAGGTTTACTCAGCAGTGAGTATTTTGAAGAGCAATCAGATTATAATGAGCAGTTCAGGGTTTATAAAGAAAAATACAGCACTTACGATGCCAGTGAACTGGCTAAAAATCTGTTGTTATTTTCTGGGCTGTCGTTAGCGGATCTTCTTAAAAAACCAAGAAAAGGTTACGCTTTGAAGTGAAAGTTACCGATACAGATGCCAACCGCATGCCCGGTGAAATGCTTTTATCCAGTTGCATGATAATCGCTGGATCTTCTTTTCGTTATTTCCCGGCTCCATGTTTAGTAAGGTTTTAGCGCTAACCAGATGAATGATAATGTTTTTTGAAAGAAATTTCAAAAGTTAACCCCAGCGCAAAATTTAGTTTTGATGAATATCTGGAACTTTACTCTAATACTTTCCTTGAGCAACATGGCGGAATGGGAATGGGTCTTTTCAGAGAGCGTTGGAAGGTCACTGAAAATATTTGATAAAAGCTATCCTGTACAAACAGGACGTCGGTGTGGAATATCCTTCGCCGTTCTCAGATAAGAGTGATTATGGAATTATTTATCATCGAAATACTAATGCAACACAACTGGTGATGATGTGATTTCTTTGCTAAATACCAGCATTCGTTCAGTGCTGAATAGTTCTGCTGAAGTCAGAAGAAAAGAGCTTTATACACCATCAATATTGCAAAAGATCGCTTTTGTCATGATTCCTTTTATCGTGAAATTTATCACTACGACAAATAAAGAATACGAAGTTGACATGGAATCCCGTACTTCTTGATACCATCGGGATAGTATTTATTGCCGTCAGTGCTGGCGTACAGATAGCATCCGTCATTAACCGGATGAAAGGGATTTCCGGCTTTCTGCAGCAGGGCTTAAAAAACGGTCTTGCCGGTAAATCGCTGCAACTGTATGTACTTAAAGAAATGGCGAAAGACGCTGCATTTAGCGCACTAAAATAACCAAAATTAGTATGATGGCGCTGATTGATATGGTTGACCCATTAGCCATTAAAGAGATCACCCGGTTCGCCATCCATCGAATTAGTAAAACAAAAAACCTTCGTGTGTTGGTGCCAGAGGGGAGTTCCCCAGACTCGTGGTATTAATAATAAATATGCGCGCACCGATGTGAATATATGGGAAATGTATAAGCAGAAAATAAATGATGCTGAGGTTTATGTTCCTTCTACTTTAAAAACCACAATAAAGAGTATTACATTCGTGTTGACGACAACACCTATCAGATACGCTGGGATGATGCATCCCATACCTGTACGGTCGACCCGAAAAATCCGGGACGTTTTGCTTATGGTGAACCTATCGTTTTCGAAAATGGACAATGGAAAATAAATATTGCATATGGTGGCTTGCGCGGTGGTGGGAAAAGTGCATCAAGCAGTGAAGAAATAGTGATGGGGATCCAGCAGATGCGCGAGGGATTAAAAAAAAGAGAAAGTACTGATAAATTTGAACGGTGGGGCAGAATTTGATGCACAGGAATATCTCACAAAATGAAACAAGTGAGAGAAATTTCAGAGACAATCAACCATCCCCTTGAAAAGTGTGAATATGTCTCTTCTTATGTTGCCGCTTTTCTCCGCAAGGATGGCTTTGAGAATATTCGCTACCGTGCCATGGCGTTTTTCATTAATGGATCCGATAGACGTCCGTTAAATCACTACGTCATCGTCGCGCGTAAAGGTGAAAAGGGCGGCGACTATGTTTTGATGTTACTGCCGCTCAGTTTGGCGGTATATATGATGAATTGAATGGGCCGATCATTTTACCGGAAGAGTTATGGGCGCAAAATATGCCAATCTCACCAGCCGGAGCTTGATTAAATACCGTGACTACCCGAATCGCGCGGAAGCAACCATCGATTTTGGGCAGCATAGCAACTATTTTTATTATGGGCCTAATTCGCTTATTCCTGATGCTAAAGTACTCTTACGGCCGAGCTGGTATTACCCTGCAACTCCAGGTCGCGGATACAGCCGCTGCGGGTTCTCGAAGAAAAATGCCTGTGACAGGGTTGGGTCTTTCCAACCCGGTACGTGAGGCCGCCAGTGCAGCAGGCTGACCGCCGTTGTCTCTGATGTCAGGTGGGACTATGCCGTTGATTTGCTCGAAAATGCGCAACTTCTCGGTCGGGGCCGGTTCTGCTTTACGTAAGGGTCTGAAACAGGCGACAGGTGAACCGGAGTTTGTGAATGTGCAGTCGCTGTTTGCCCGCACCCAACCCGTCGACAGTATGGAAAGTCTGTTGCGGGTGCGACAGGGCGATGTGTTGCTGTTTACGGCGACCGACCCTGCTTTGTCAGCGATGGAGGCCAGACCAGTCCATATTATGGTCAGTCTGGGTAATGGCCGGTTTGCCGGGGTAAAGAATAATGTGCTTGATCCTGTGCTAGGGGAAGGTAAGCAGATCATCACCGCCGAGCAATTGGGGAATTTACCGGAACCACTTTTAAGCGCAGAGGTGGCGACACCCGGGAGATAAAGCTTATTGCGGCGGAACCAAAAGAAATCATCAGGGAAGAAGGCGTAACGCTGAAAGCACTGGCCGAAGCGGCAACGGCACCAATTACTGATGCCCCGATGTGTTAAGCAAGTCAGCCGAACTTTGCGACAGTCGGGTGAACTGGCGCCAGAGGCGCTAGCGCTGGAGGCCATGCTGAGACCTCTGTTTAAGCACTCAACAAACAGGAGGTGAGATTACCCTGTCGGTAAAACAATTTTGGTTGTGCCGGAAACGGTGTCTGACAGTGCTGCTTTAGGGGCACTAGCAAAAGGCAAACTGGTGGTATTCGGCGATCCCTCGGCTCAATCTTTCTCTGCACATCACCTGATGTACAGTCTGGGAGAAGGCGAGTTTATGATGGTGAATCCTTCCCGTTTAGATCCGCGGTTGACCAGCAACAATGCAGTGGTGAAAGCGAGTCAGTTTCCGGATGAGCTTTTAGCAAATATGGTGTACAGGCGGGTGATATCTCGTTAACTAACCTGCGCCTGACATCGTTACTGGGGCGGGACGCCAGCTTCTTTGCGGAAGGTCCCAAACTCACGGTCAGGCTTCATGGCGCGGCATCTAACGTTAATTACATGGATGCCTACGAGTTGTCGGAAGTGATCAAGGGTTAGCGCTGCGGGAAACCCCGCCGCTGAAGCTAGGCAGCATACGTGAAATTAAGCTGGAATCCTGCTATGGCGCGTTTGGCCTTGTACCCACAGGTAAAGCGCTGGCCTATTTATTGGATAAAAAGGTGGTTGCCACCGGCCATTTCGTTTCAGCATTCGATTACGTGAAAATCCGTCCATTCTTGCCCGCGCCAGAACCTATGTTCCTGCCGATTTATCCCCGGCGGATCGCACTAAAATCATCAACCAGAGCAGTCGCAATCATGATTTCTGGAACCGGCTATTGGGGTTGTATAAAAGTGTGAAAGCGAAAAGGACCCGGCGAAGCCGATCAGTTCAGCGATCTGTTAAACAATATCGCCGATTTGATTAATAAGGTGATTGATCAACAGACATTCTTTGATGAGTACCCTGCCTATCAGGACAGGCTTTATGCACCCGTAGAACAGTTCACGGAACTCTGTAGCGGTGCGACGAACAATGCGGATGAATTTGCTGAGCGCTGTATGGATATCCTTACCCTGAGTGGCTATTCCGCAGGTCTGTTGGATCAATATTTAGGTGGGAATAGAATGTTCTGGTGAATGATTTTTCTTATGCCTGCTTTTTTATTTTTCTCCGGCAATATTTTCGCGGCTCATTCGTCTACTTCATCACAGGTCATTTTCGCTACTGTTATGAGGTAAACACACAATGAGAGAGTTTGGTATGCATGGGCATCATTGCGGTCGCCGGTTTGGCGGTCACCGATTTGCGAAACCACTGGTGATTGGCGTCGTGTTGCTGGTCGTTCTCGGCACCGGTGGTGATGTCGCTCTGGAATGCCGTTCTTCCGGCAATTGTCGGGGTGAAAACGATAGGCTTCTGGCAGGCGTTCGGGTTGTTGGTGCTGTGCCGCATTCTGTTTGGTGGGTTGGGTTTTCGCCCGGGGATGTTTGGCACCGTCGCATGCATGAACGCTGGATGCAAATGACGCCGGAACAACGTGAAGAATTTATTCGTACCCGTCGAGGGATTTGGTCGTCACGGTCATCGTGGGCATTGCGGCTGGCGCGGGCGCGAACAGGATGACGAAAAACCTCAAGCCACTAACACGCCGGATGTCGAGTGAATGTGATGAAAAGCGGCATCGCGAGGAGTCGTTGTTGATGTCGGCGCTCAGCGCCTGCCGATCGCGGCTGAGTGCGTTCATCCGCGGGCGCACCGCCGGGCGCGATGATGCTGACGATATTTTGCAGGAAATTACCCTGCAATTAATCAATGTTGAACAACCGGTGGAGAACGTTGCCCGCTGGTTGTTTCGCGCGGCGCGCAACGAGATGACCGATCGTGCGCGCAAAAAACGCGAGCTTCCGCTATCCGGCTTTTGACGATGAGGATAACGATTTTCCGGAAGATGAAATTGCGGAAACCCTGTTCGGCGTGGCGCAAACGCCGGAAGAGGAGTACCTCAAAACCGTGTTATGGGCAGAACTGAACACGGCGTTGGGTGAGTTGACACCGGAACAGCGGGACGTCTTTGAGCAAACGGAATTGCAGGGCTACAGCTATAAAGCGTTGGCGGAAGAAACCGGCGTCAGTGTCCAGACGCTGTTATCCCGCATAAAGCCGTGCTCTATCTGCGAACACGGCTACGTAATCTCTATGATGAACTGATGGAAAGTTAACACTCAACCGATCGCCATTGGCGGTCGGTTTATGCGTGCCGCATTGTGGTGCGATTTTTACTGCATCTTGCGTGAGAAAACCGAACAATATGATGGTAACATCTTGTTTTCGCGAGGAGGCAAGCCATGTTAAAACATCTTATGCTTACCGGGGTTGGACCCATACAACCTTCGGGCCGGTTGAGTTTTCGCCACGGCTGAATTTCATTACGGGTGATAATGGGCTGGGTAAAAGTTTTCTTCTCGATATCGCATGGTCATCTCTGACTCGTACATGGGCGAGGAATAACCCGGCAGTTCCTTTCCGGGTGTAAAAAAAATCAACCATTTCCTACAGCTATAGCAAAACAACAGCCGGGTACGTTGAAGAAACGATTGCGTTCAGAAAAGAGGAACAGAGTTGGCAGTGGCCCTTAAAAAAGGGCAGGCCCGCTATTCCCGGCGTTGTCATTTATGCCGGGGTGGATGGCAGTTTCAGCGTGTGGGATCCCAGCAGAAACTACTGGCAGGATGAAGACGTCAACGAGCGTGCCCGCGCGTTTGATTTTTCCCCGCGGCAGGTTTGGGAGGGGCTTACAGGGTCAGATGGAACGACATACTGTAATGGTCTGATTAATGACTGGGTACTGTGGCAGAGTCGGGCCGATCCTGCCTTTGATGATCTGACTAAAGTCCTCGAAGTGCTTTCACCTTCTGCGACTGAGGTGTTAACTCCCGGCAAGCCCGTGAGATTCGGATTCGATGTAAAAGAATATCCTTCATTGCGCATGCCTTATGGGCAGGATGTGGCGCTGCTCAATGCCTCCGCCGGGATGCGACGTATTGCCGCCTTAGCATACCTGCTTGTCTGGACTCGGAAAGAGCACCTGTTGGCTAGTGAAAGGACAGGGCGCAAAAAAGCGAAAGAGATTATCTTCCTGATTGATGAGATCGAATGCCATCTGCATCCTCAGTGGCAAAGACGCGTTGTGCCGGCACTGTTGAACGTCATGCAGGCACTGGCAGGGAAAAAAAGTTGGCGTTCAACTTATTGTGGCAACCCACTCGCCGCTGGTGCTTGCTTCTGTTGAACCGACGTTTGATGAAAACCGGATAAAATTTTCAGTATCAAACTCGAAAATAACGAAGCAAAAATTGGTGAGGAATCCACTGGTCAAAGCAGGGTGATGTTGCAAACTGGCTGGTGTCAGACGTTTTTGGGCTTCCAGCAGGCGAGATCCCTTGAAGCGGAAAAGGCGATTGAAGCCGCAGAAGCCTTAATGAGAGGCGATACAGATTCACTTCCTGATGGTTTGCGTTCAAAGAAAGAAATTGAAAAGGAACTAAAACGTGTGCTGGCGGGTCATGATGATTTTTTGGCCCCGGTGGCTGGTTGAAACCAAACAGGTAACAGGGACGTAAGTGAAAGCCTATGATCAAAATAGACCAGTCTGCATTTGTGGAACCTGCAGACTTTGACGAAAAATGTCGGCGTAAGGGGGGCAATGGCTGGCTGATCATCCCAGAGCTACCCGGCCTGTACGCAATCCCCGACCAAAAAGACTTCTGGACTCCGTTTAAAAGCGCGCTGGCTGATGCGTCGAAGGATTTATGTGCTTACTGCGCAATGTATGAACCTGTCGGTACGGTTGATCATTTTATTGCGGTAGATGCAGATGAATCACAGTCTTATGAATGGACCAACTATCGTTTCGCATCCGGCTGGATAAACAGCAGCAAAAACAAAGCGACGACGATCCTTGATCCTTTTATCGTTGAAGAAGGGTGGTTTGAGATCCTGCTGCCTTCACTTCAATTGGTTACCGTACCGGCGAACATCCCGCGACAATATCGGCAAATTGCGGAGTCAACGTTGACACGCCTTCATCTGCGGGATGACGAACGCATAATACGGCAGCGTAGAATGTGGCTGAAGATGTTTGAAACCCATAAAATCAACCTTGAAGGACTTTGGCAAACTGCGCCGCTGATTGCTAAAGCGATCGAAAAAAAGGCAACGTGAAGAACAGGCCAATCCGGCTGAAAATGAAGCGTGAAGCCTTAATTTTCAGCCATCTGCCTTAACCCCCCCAGCGGCTTTTGATGTAATTGACGGCTTGCTGGGTTTGCGGCTGGTTAAGAAAATCTTCCCGGAACAGGATCGTGCCGTTAATTTGCGGCACGGTTTCGTTCAAATCGAGCTGCTTTTTTCAGCTCCGGAACGCCGCCTTGCACCGTCCAGTCCGGCTCTTTTGCCGACGGTTCGCCGACTTTATACAGCGCCACGCCAATATAAAGACGCGTGTTGGTCGGTTTCACCACATCCGCCCACCATTTTGCCAGCACGTCATAACGGGCGGCATCACGCGAACGGCCAGTACAGCTGTGGGGCAATATAATCCAACAGACCCAGTTGCACCCAGCGGCGCGTGTCGGCAAACGATTCATCGTATGCGGCGGCACCTCGCGTGTCGGAACCGGGTCGAACGAGCGGTTGCGCCAAACGCCCGCAGGGCTGACACCAAACTCGACATTGGGGTTCAGTTGTTTGATGGTGCGCGAGACCTGCTCAATTAACTGTTGCGTATTATTCCGTCGCCAGTCCGCTTTGGACGCAAAACCCTGACCGTATCTCCTGAAGGTGTCATTGTCATTCAGCGTTGAGCCCGGGGTTTCTGTATAGAAATAGTCATCGAACTGCACGCCATCCACCGGATAATGCGACACCACTTCGGCAACGATACTGGTGATCCAGTCTCGCGCCTCCGGTATGCCGTGATCGAGTACTAAGCGATCACCCGCCGTGCGGATCCAGTCACGGTGCAAAACAAAACGCTGGCGGGGGTGCAGCGGCAATGTGCGGTTGAGTTCGGCGATGGTGCCCTCGGGTTTGGTGTTCACCGAAACGCGATAAGGGTTAAACCATGCATGCACTTTCATGCCGCGTTTGTGGGCTTCATCCAGCATAAATTGCAGCGGATCGTAACCGGGATCCGCGCCAATGCTGCCGGTCAGCATATCTGACCAGGCAAAATTTTTGAAGGCCACAAGGCGGTGCCATCCGGTTTGACCTCGGAAGAACACCGTGTTAATGCCCAGCCCTTTCAGTTTGTCCAGCTTCTGTTTCAGAGCGTCCTGTTGCTGGCGGATGCGAACGGCGGCAGCGCTGCCATTGACCGAGGTTAACGGCGGCCAGTCGAGACGGGAAACGGTTGTCAGCCGACACCGCGCACCGTTTCGTGGCTTTTTTTCGTTTGGGTCGGTAGCGGTTGTTTTGCCACCGGAGGAAGCGGGGTGATGAGCGATTTGGGAGGACGGGAGGCGCAACTGGCCAGTAACAGCGCGGTGGCAATCAGTACGCCTGACTTTTGTAGCGACATCTGAGTATTAACTCTTCTTTATGCGACTGTTGGCCCATGGGTTAAATGTGGGCTCATCCGCTTTTTCGGGGGACGATATCTTCCGAGATTCAAGATACAGCGCTTCAACTTCGGCGCGTGCCCAGGAGTCCGACGCAAAAACTTCAAACTGGATTTAACGCTGGGTTCGTTCTTAAAGCAATTGATATTGATCCGTTTACTTAACGCGAGCCAGCCGAAACGGGCCACCAGCGCATTGACTTGCATTTCCAAGCGTGACGCCATGCAAAGGATCTTTTTGAAGCGTGAGCTGCCATGGAGTCCGGTCATGTCAGAGTGTGATAACAGGCTTGTCGCCGGAAGGTTACAAGAAAGCAGAATGCCCGGCAACGGGCGGTTAATCAACCCGCCCGTTGCCGTGGGGTGTTATTCAAACAGACTGCGGTGCAGCGTCTTTATTGCGCTGTCCGCGGCGTCTGCCGGAAGCAGGAAACAGAGATTGTGACTGGACGCGCCATGACAAATCATCCGCACCGGGTGGTGTTCCATGCCGGCGAAGACCGGCTGGCAGATCCAGCGGTGTGTGAGAGCGTATTACCAATCAGGGTGACTAACGCCGGGTCGGCTTCTACATCAACACGACAATGTGATGAGAGTTCAGTCAGCAACGAGGTGGTCAGCGTGTCTGCTTCTCCGGACGTGGCGCCGGTTGAGTTCAGGATCAGTGCGATACTCGTTTCGGACGTGGTCACTAAATCCATCGCCACATGATGGCGCGATAGAATCGCAAACATGTCGGCCAAAAAAGCGTGGGCGGGTTGCGCATTCACGCTGTGTAATTTCAACAGTGTCTGCTTGCGGCGAACGGCAAGAGCGCGATAACGCGGCGGATTCTCGGCGTTGCAGCAGACGCGGGTTCCGCCAGCAGACGGGTCTTTGCTGGAGCCGACAAACACCGGAATGTTTTTGCGCATTGCCGGCAGTAAGGTTGCCGGGTGCAGAACTTTGGCGCCAAATGTCGCCATTTCGCTGGCTTCGGAAAATGAGATTTCATCGATACGCTGCGCCTGAGGGACAATCCTCGGGTCGGTGGTATAGATCCCCGCAACATCGGTCCAGATATCCACACGGTCAGCCTGCAAGGCTTCGCCAAGTAACGACGCAGTGTAATCGCTGCCGCCGCGGCCTGTGGTCGTCGTATGTCCGGCGGCATCACTGCCAATAAACCCCCACAGGTGATGATTAATGCCTGCTCAATACGCGGGCGCAATTGCTTCTCTGCCAGTTCCGCGGTAGCACCAATCACCGGTTCGGCGCAGCCGAAATGATCGTTGGTACGGATGACTTTGCGCGCGTCGAACCACTCGGTTTCAACACCGCGTTCACGCAGGACCTCAACAAACAGCAGGGAAGACATCAGCTCCCCCATGGCTCACCAGCGCATCACTGAGTGCAGCGGACGGCGCGCTCGCGGCCGTTTCCGCAAGGCGGCTGATGTTCTCAAGCAGAAGGTCGATTTCGGCCGATAGCCTCAGGCTGTTTCAGGCGAGAAATAATGTTGTGCTGGATAGCGCGCAGGGTGTCAATTTTATCCGGCGGTCGCGGCTTTCGAGGCCTGCGGCAAGCTCGACTAACAGGTTGGTCACACCTGCAGAAGCAGATAACACAACCAGACGGACATGGTGATCGGCAAGAATAATGGCGGCACTACGGTTCATCGCGTCAAAGTCGGCTACGCTGGTGCCGCCAAATTTGGCAACGACGATGTGTGGATAAATGCGTGTCATAACAATCTCATATCAGGGCGCCATCAATTAATGGCATGAAAATTTTCATTTCGGCATAAGGGCAGTTGACTGTCTGGATGGAAAAATCCATTGATACAGCAACTTACGCCTTATGAAATGTCCGCCCGCGAACATTTCTGATTACAACCGGGCTCCTGTTGTCAATAACCTGTCTGGCCTGTGACAAGTTACCGGGATGATGCGTATGAGTGGCTTAACTTAAATTGTTTGTTTCCTTTTGTTTCACCGTGCGGGGAATTTACCGCGGGCATAGTAAGTGATTTAACTCGCTGAATCGATATTTTCCTTACGATTTGCCTGTAACCAATGAAAAAAATATTTCAGGTAATCATGTTTGTTGTTATATGTTGATTTTAAAGAGAAATTTTGTGAAAGAATTTATAAAAATAAAATATTGGAGTCCGTTGCTAAAACAACATATATTAGCCGCGCTTTTTGTAAGCCCCCTTTAAACCTTTTATTCAACCCGGTGTTAAAGATACTCCCGGTTGTAGGAGTGATATGATGACGGATAAAGTCCGTATTGATACTTTGAGTGCTAATTCATTTACCGCAGAGCAATGAAACCTTTTAGCAAGACAAGCTGAGTTTGAATCTAACGTCAGGAGCTATCCTCGCAAGCTGCCGTTGGCTATTGCCAAAGCGCAGGGCGTCTGGATCACCGATGTTGAGAATAAGCAGTATCTTGACTGCCTCGGCGGGCGCAGGAACTCTGGCGCTTGGGCATAATCATCCTGAGGTGCTTCCAAAGCATTCAAAGTGTCATTACCAGTGGCTTACCGTTACATACGCTCGATCTGACCACCCCGCTGAAAGATGAGTTCTCCTCTTATCTGCTGTCATTGTTGCCGGGTCAGGGCAAAGAGTACTGCCTGCAGTTTACCGGTCCGTCCGGTGCGGATGCTGTTGAAGCCGCGCTGAAGCTGGCGAAAAAAGTGACTGGCCGTTCTGGCGTGATCAGCTTCTCTGGTGGCTATCACGGTATGACGCACGGCGCGCTTTCCGTTACCGGCAACCTGTCGCCGAAAGAAGCGGTCAACGGCATGATGCCGGAAGTGCAGTTTATGCCTTACCCGCACCAGTACCGTTGCCCGCTGGGCATTGGCGGTGACGCTGGCGTTAAAGCATTAACTTACTACTTCGAAAACCTGATCAACGACGTTGAAAGCGGCGTACGCAAACCGGCGGCGGTGATCCTCGAAGCGGTGCAAGGCGAGGGCGGTGTGAACCCGGCGCCGGCAGAGTGGCTGCAGCGTATCCGTAAGGTGACGCAAGAGCACGGCATTATGCTGATCATCGACGAAGTGCAGGCTGGTTTTGCCCGTACCGGCAAACTGTTTGCCTTCGAGCATGCCGGTATTGAGCCGGACATCATTGTGATGTCCAAAGCCGTTGGCGGCGGTTTACCGCTGGCCGTTCTGGGTATCAAAAAACAGTTCGATGCGGGCTCCGGGTCACCACACCGGTACATTCCGTGGCAACCAACTGGCCATGGCCACCGGTCTGACCACGCTGAAGATCCTGAAAGAAGAGCGTATTGCCGATAAAGTTGCCGTTCAGGGCGAGTGGCTGAAAGGCAAACTGGCGGAACTGCAAAAACGTTTCCCGGTGATGGGCCACATCCGTGGTTTGGGCTTAATGATTGGTATTGAGATCGTTAAACCGAACGAAGCGAAGGACCAACTGGGTTGCTACCCGGCTGACGGCGAACTTTCCGCACTGTTGCAGAAAAAATGCTTTGAAGCGGGCCTGATTCTGGAACGCGGCGGCCGTAATGGTTGCGTGCTGCGTCTGCTGCCATCCCTGCTGATCACCAATGCAGAGCTGGAAGTGTTCCTCGATAAATTTGAAAGCGCACTGCTGGGCGCTGGCGTTAAGCCTGTTTAATCGGAGATGGCATGTCTGATTTAAATCCGATTCTGTCCGGTTCTGCGCAGAGTATTGCCGCCTATCAGGACGCCATTGAACAAAGCACCAAAGCGGTGGTTCAGTGGCTACAACAACCTGAGATGTACCCGAGGGCAAGAGTGTTGAGCAGTTGCGTGAGCGCATAAATTTAGCGTTTACCGCTCAGGGCCCGGTAACTGTGCCGCCATTGAGCGCGCGCTGTTGAGTATTTCCTCAAAGACAGCTTGTCTGTTCACCACCCGCAATGCGTGGCGCACCTGCATTGTCCGAGCCACCAGTGATCAGCCGGGGCGGCGGAAGTGTTGATCAACGCCACTAACCAGAGCATGGATTCTTGGGATCAAAGCCCGTCGGCTACGATCATTGAGATCAAGCTGATTGAGTGGCTGCGTGAGCAGGTCGGTTATCAGGCGGGCGATGCCGGGGTCTTCACCAGCGGTGGTACTCAGAGCAACCTGATGGGGCTGATGCTGGCGCGTGATGCGTTTTTTGCGCGTCAGGGTCACTCGGTTCAGCAGCATGGCCTGACCGGTAATCTCAGCAAAATCAAAGTACTGTGTTCTGAACATGCCCACTTCTCGGTGCAGAAGAACATGGCGCTGATGGGGCTGGGATATCAGTCCGTTACGCTGGTGAAAACCGATGCTTTCTCGCGCATGGATGTTAACGATCTGGCGGCGAAGCTGGCGGAGGCGAAAGCCAACGGTGAGCAGGTGATGGCGATCGTTGCTACCGCCGGGACCACCGACGCAGGCGCGATCGATCCATTAGCGCAGATCGCCGCGCTGGCGGCCGAACAGCAGATCTGGATGCACGTTGATGCTGCATGGGGTGGGGCGTTACTGCTCTCTGAGAAGTATCGTCACTTCCTGAATGGTCTTGAGTTGGCGGATTCCGTCACCTGGACTTCCACAAACAGTTCTTCCAGACCATCAGCTGTGGCGCATTCTTGCTGAAAGATCCCCCGTCATTACCAGCTGATGCGCTACCGTGCCGCGTACCTGAACTCTGACTTTGATGAAGAGCACGGTGTACCGAACCCGGTATCGAAGTCACTGCAAACGACGCGTCGTTTTGATGCCCTGAAATTGTGGATGGGTCTCGAAGCATTGGGTAAAAAAGCAGTACGCCGAAATCATTGATAACGGTGTGACGCTGGCGCAGCAGGTTGCGCAGTTTGTGGCTGAACAGCCGCTGCTGGAACTGGTTATGCAGCCGCAACTGGCCAGCGTACTGTTCCGTTTCCGCCCGGAAAACTGGATATTTCTGCCGTTGCGTTACTGAACCAGCGCATCGGCGATGCGCTGCTGGCGTCCGGTAGTGCAAACGTGGGTGTCACGGAAGCGGATGGCGTCACTTGCCTGAAACTGACGTTGCTGAACCCGACGGTTTGCCCGGAAGACGTGAAAGTTCTGCTGGCCAGTGTGACAGCGTGCGGGATGCAATTGCACGCCTGATCGCTCCAGTAAATGATAAAAGCCGACAACAGCGATGTTGTCGGCTTTTTTATGCCGTGTAGATGGGCTAAGGGCGTAAAAGAGATTATGGTTTACCCTTGGTTCCAAAATATATCCTGTAGTGAAAATTAGATATTTTTATTATTTTCCTATGCCCGTGGATTCGTTGATATTTACAAAAGATCCTTAATGAAATTGAGATTTCTCAGGAGTCAGACTAATTTTTACCATGAGTAATAAGCTTTTCCTGCCATAAATCTTTATCCGCATCCTGCGAATAACATCAGGATAAATATTTCCTGAATGTCGTTGGGACGCTATAGCTAAAGTTTATTAAAATTTCAGTAAACAACCTGTAATTAGATAACCTTTAATTAAAAAATTAAAGGTCTGGTCGATAATAGGTGAATAAGGAAAAGAAAATGGGAAAGACGATATTTTTCATAGGCGATGATCATGACACGGATGGATGGATAACCACCGGCTGGAAGTCGGTTTCGCAAAGCATAGGTAAAGCGCCATTTGTCCTGTTACTGGAGGTGCCATTTGACGCTAAAAATGGGATAACTGCGGAGGATCTGGATACTATCCTCGAAGATAAACCTGAAGGTAAAGATGCCACAACACTCAAAGCTGTATGGCATGCCAGCTACAGAGCATACGGTTTTGATGCTGAGGGCGGGCCAACTTCGACGAAAAGACAGGATGGGCAAGCGAAGAATATTAACTTCTTTGTGAATAGTTTTTCGGAGACGAAATCACAAACGTATTTCGTGGTGATCGTAGGAGACTATCA
Source organism: Enterobacter sp. EA-1 (assembly GCA_002886105.1). Classification (GTDB taxonomy): domain Bacteria; phylum Pseudomonadota; class Gammaproteobacteria; order Enterobacterales; family Enterobacteriaceae. The sequence continues at coordinate 2,647,046 of CP025776.1, read as the reverse complement.
TCTTCAGCCTGAAGGTTGGACGCCACTCCGAGGATTATGATTATGGTCATGATGTGACAACAGTATACGCGCCAACGCCATAGTCATTCTGTTTAAATAAATAAGTTCATGCAAGATAAGTCATATTTTTAGCCTCACCTTTCCTGCATTATTTTGCAGGAAGGTGAGGTATTTGGTTAATTTGTATTGAATTAAATCCTTATTTGTCGCACGATAATTGATAACATTGATTATCCCTACATTTAAGGAGAATCTTTACCAGATGGCTATCACTATTTTAATCCCCGATGACTATCAGTTCGCAACGGCACAACTCGATTTTTACATCAGAATGCGCGGTTCCATTGTGTTGCGCTGGGTGATATGAGTAAAGATCCGGGCGTGGATACGCAATTGGCGGCTGCAGAGGCATTAATCCTGATCCGCGAAAGAACGGTGGTTGATGCGGCATTTCTGCATCGTGCGCCTAACCTTAAAGTGATCAGCCAGACCGGTAAGCTGGCGCGGAATATTGATATTGCCGCCTGCACAAGAGCCGGTGTCGCGATCGTTGAGGGCACCGGCTCACCGGTTGCTCCAGCAGAATTAACCCTGGTTGTTGATCATGGCATCGCGAAGGAAATTAATCCCCTCAGTAAACGCCATGGCGGCTGGTCGCTGGCAAACAGAAATTGGCCGTGTGGTGAATAACCAGACGCTGGGTATTCTGGGCTACGGGAAAATTGGTAAACGAGTTGCTACCTATGCAGCGGCATTTGGTATGAATGTGCAGGTGTGGGGGAGCAAACGTGCGCAGGAAGACGCTCGATCTGCCGGGTTGCAAGTACCCGGAAGCCGGGAGCAATTCTTCGCATCCTGCGATGTGTTAACCGTGCATCAACGGTTGGTGGCGGAAACCGAGGGCAACATTACCCTTGCGGATTTGTCATTGATGAAACCGGATGCGTTGTTTGTAAATACCAGCCGTGCCGAACTTGTCCGCGAAGGTGCGCTTTATGATGCCTTGATTCAGGGGGAGACCCGGTTTCGCGGCACTCGATGTCTATGAGCAGGAACCTATTTACGATCCCGACAATCCTTTTTTTAAAGCTGCCCAACGTGTTGTGCACGCCACATTTAGGCTATGTGGAAAAGGAGAGTTACGCACTCCTATTTCCAAGGCCGCGTTCGATAACGTAGTAATTTAAATTGTCTGCAAAATAACCGTCTTCATTTTATTTTTAACGTAGCAAGGATATATCCTTTCCATAATAAGGGGGGTAAGCCTATGGTGTGAAAAAAATTAAATATATTTTATATTCAATATTCAAGTTATTTTCGGAATTAAACTACCTAAGCAATAAGGAATTATATCATGAGTACTTTAATTAGATTTAATCTGACAAATCAGAGCAATACCCTGCAGGATTTTTTTCTTCTTTCAGGAGCCTGCGGTATATATCGGCGGAAGTAATGTTTATTCAAACAGCATTCAGAATATTTCTCTGGCGCCTTATTCTTCCAGTAGTAGTACTTACACTTTTATGATTAATATGCAGTTTTATGCTGGCGCACAACAAAGCAATACCCCCGCCGGTGGTGGGGCAGCAGTCCGGATATTTGTCCGCAATTCGGCCTGTCGACCTGACTCCGTCGCCAACCAGTGGCGCGCAAAATAACTCGACAACGCTTTCGTTGGAGCCCGTTTGGGCTCAGTGTGCCGGTGGCTGACACCACTGCGCAGGCGGGATCATTCCGCATTGTTTCGCCGGTGTTTAACCCGAGTCTGAATAATATCAACGCGGGATCCGCAGTACAATTGGGGGATGGTTCGGTAGTGTATCTAACTTTACCACCGTGCTTCCCAATCAGAATCTGGATTGTCAGCCGATCCTTAAATATTACATTCAGACCGGGTCATATCAGGCGGGAACAGTGATGAATTTCACCAGTTCATCATTGACCGCAGCATTCTGTGATGCGACAGGAGGCGAAACTACCTTTGATGTCGCTTATAACATCGATGGAACGTGGACAGTTACACCGAGTTGATAAATAAAAGCAGTTTTTTTCAACTCTCCCTGATGTTAATACACGCCCGAAATACAGAAGTGATAACAGTAATTTTTCTGCATTCGGGCATTTTAAATTTAAAGATTTAAAGGTGAAATATGTACAAGCCAGATGAAGATATTAGTACTGACGCTTTTGCAAAAGCGGCAAAAGAAAAATGGTTGTGTTAAAGCTGACAACGATAAGGGCACTTTTATCGGTAATGCTCCTGATGCGATAAAATATCCACATGTTCACATATTTTCAAATGGGAAAACAAACCTGAGTGTTGGATCGGGCGTTAATCAAACGATTGGAACTAATTGGGATATCAACATCCAGCTTTTGAACGACGCTTATAAACGCTTTAATCATGGGCAAATTACAGGGCCACTTAAAGAAACGATTGAATGGGTATTGCGTTCTGCATCCTGACGCGGGTATCGGTATGTTGATAGCGCGTTCGCTGGCGGAAGGGATAGCGCCAGTCACAGTAAGGTCAAACCGTCCTGCATAAAAGTCGCAACACAACGTAATGCAGACGGACAGACCGCAGGCAAGTAAGAAACAACAGGACAGGAGAGGTAAGCACGGCAACTTGCTGATTGGCCGGGAATTAATGCCCAACAATGGTTCTGTTCAGTGCCAGATTCAATTTAACATAATATACATTATGCGTACTTAAGTGTATTCGGGCGAAATCCGGCTGTTTGCGGTCATGATTTGCTGCTCGTGTTATTGCGTTTGTGCCATTCCGGCGTTCCTCACAGTACCCAGCCTTTGCAACAAGACCTCTCTGGCATGCGCAATGCGTGGCTGACGCAATGCACCGGGCAGCCATACCTGGTTATAACGGATTTCGGTGTCGCCTGTTGGTGCATTCAGTTTTACCATTGTGCCAGAGCACAAAAGCCGGGGGTTCGCACGGCTTCTGCAATCTGTCAGATATCCAGCTCAACCCAAACCGCAGCATGATCTGAGCCGGCATTGACCGGTTTTTTCCAGTTCCGCATAGGTTTCCCACTTTGCCGGACGTACACCGGGCCACATGCCTTTGCGGTACACGCCGCCCTGCATCACTTTTTCCCATAAGGCAGGCGACAACAAAATATAGTCAATCTTATTGCTGGCGGTACAACTTCCCCAGTGCCGGGGGTAACCGCCGTTATCAAATTTTCATGGGTAAAGATGTCACGCAAATCCGTCTCTTTAAGCAACGGTGCCAGCGTCTGTCTGTCTGGTGTGTCGTTAAAATCCCCCCATAATGGCGATAAGCGTTTCACCGTCTTTCACCCGCTGCTGATAAATCGTCCTCACCCGCTCCGCCTGCGCTTTACGACGGGTATCGGAGCTGTCTGCCATAACCTTTACTTTTCAGGTGATTAACTAACACATGCAGCGTTTTGCCATTGTTCAACGGGATGGCAAATTCCGGGCAGTCGCGGGAGAAAATCAGTGCGCCTGTGCGGTCTTTATCGTCAACATGACTGCGAATGGTATCGATCGGAAAGGCGTTGGCCGTCATCAAACCGACGTCAATGCCCCGCTCATCGTTGCCGTCGATGACCATGACATGTTCGAAAGGCGCGCCTTTGCGCGCTGGCAGGATTTCGCTGTTGAATGCCTGTAACGCGGGTCGGCTTTCCGCCTCCACAACGGCAAGAATATCGGCGCGTAGATCGAGCATGACCTGCGCGGTAAGGAGCATGGCGGTTTCATCCACCGGGGCGGATCGCAGTTCCAGCGAACCGACCCAGTCTGCGCGGCCTTCAGCTGTAATGCTGATTTCACCGCCATCTTTGGGCCGGGTGAGCAGTTTTCCACGGTTACGACGCAGAATCACGAACGGGCCGGTATCAGACTTATTCAACCCCAGCTCGTTCATCAATACCACCATTTTTCCCTTTATTTCAGCGGTATACGTTAACTCGCCAAGCAGTGCATTTAACGCGGCAAACTTCTCCAGAATCGGTTTGCCCTCAGCCCAGTCGCTCTGGTTCATGGCCTTCGCACGATCAAACAAGTTCTCAACGTTATAAGAAGCCAGCCGCATTATACCCTCCCCTTTATTGCATTAGTCGTCGCAGGATTTCACCGCCAGTTTGTTATCCTGCCAGCCATAACAGGTTGCTTTCAGCACCGTCGGTTTCGCCTCATACAGAACCAGTAACCGCTGTCCGGATGTATTGATTTTCCAACTGATGCTGGCGGCAGTTTTTCCTGTCAGGCGCTGCGGGCGGTTATTTTCATTCAACCCGTAAATATCGATTTGTTCAGCCGCGGCGCCAAATTGCACCGTGACGGCCAGTAGCGGACGATCGTGCCAGCGCCACTCCTCGGAGCACCAACAGTGACGGTGCCCAGTGCATCCGGCCATGCCGTTGACCATACAGACTGAATGTTGCCGTTATTCTGTTTTTCAAACAGCGCCAAATGTGATGTGCGGGCATCCGGCGTTCCCTGTTCCCGAGGCGACCCAACGTGCCGTACCTCTGCATCGTTGTCTGCGGCTGAGATTACGCAGCGACACCATCAACTGATTTACCGCATCCGGGATGGTCTCCGCTGCCGGGCAAGAAAATATCACCAGGGCTGGTCAGTGCGCCTGCAAGCCGTAACGCATTCATTTTATTCATTTTGATACAGGTCCCAGTGCTGAATTCGGCACAATAACAATGGATTGCAGATTGATAATACCCGCTGTTTTATCGGTAATTGCGCTAAGCGGTAGCGGTCGTAGGCGGCGCGGCTCAAGTCAAGAACGCGCGCCATTGAGCCATCACCGGCACCGATCGTTAACCTTGACGATAACGGAGCGTCCTTGATACGTCAGCTTGAGTTTGGTCCCAAGCGGAACGTCATGCCACCTTTCACGCGGCAATAATGCAGCGGTAAAGCCTGTGTGCGTATAAATATCCCCACTTGCCGTCATTTTATTAATAAAGAAATCTGAATAGGTCGATGCCAGCCCGGATACGGGAAGTCCCATTTTTTACTCCACTATTCTTAAAAAGTAACGAACACTCGTTTAGCCGTTGCGCTGATAATACGCGTATCCGTTATTTCCAGTGATAAAAGTATCTGTGTGGGAAATTTAAAAAATACACGCTATTCAGATTATTCTTAATTCCGTTTCTGCTGCAATGAATGCCACCATTTTATTTCTCAGATCCATAAAAACGGTGGGTAACTCATTATGGAAAAGCGTAAAAAAGCGTGCCCTCGGAAACGGTAAAATGGCGCAGGATGGCTTCTCTGTTTGTACTGATTAATCCACAATTACAGGATATAACCCCTACCGCAATGATGAAAATATCAAAAAGTCTCGTGCTCAGCATGATCGTCGACAAGAAAAAGCGGACCCTTAATGACGATAAACTCGATTCTGCGGGATCGTCTGCTGGACAGAGCTGGCGGGCCGGTTGGTTTACACGATGGCGCTACCGCTGTCCGGCAGCACGCTTCTCACGATGTTTAGCTATATGATGTGGCAGGTTCCGTTATGGATGGCGCTATTTCACTGGTTTGGCTGGCCGGAATTTAAACTCTTTGCCGGGATCTTGCCTGCGGCAATCGTATATCCTGCTGCTCTACGCTGCGGCGCTGTTTACCGCCAAGGGTTTTTTGCGCGCGTTTAGATTTTTTTCTCATCCTTATTTTGCTGACCGCATTGGGCACGTTGATCAATTTCATCGCGGCTGTTTCCCCCTCGGGCTGACAGGCGACGAGCCACTACCCATCTCGTTACCGCTGTGCTGGCAGTGATATTCAGTGGCTGCGCCGTTATATGCCTCAACAGCGTGATGTTTTACCGCACGACGGCGTTTTGCCTGCATAACCATCTATGGCGCGGGCAGCTCAAACGTGCACACCAAAAGAGCGGCGGAGAGTCACGCGAAAACACGGATAGCACTTATTCCGGCATCAGCCGCTGGCACACCGCGCGCACAAACTGGCGCAACCAGCGCTGCGCCGGATCCACTTCCGAACGTGGATGCCACAACTGCGATACCGTGATCCGGTGGGTTTTCACCGGCAGCTCGAACACATGAAAGATATCTTCTGTCGCCGGGCTAATCAGAAAAGAGGCCGGGATCAACGCCACCAGATCGCTTGAGCGCGCGACGGCCAGCGCAGCGGGAAAACCGGGTACGACAGCCGCAATGTTGCGCGTTAATCCGTGTTCCGCCAGCCCGTCATCCACCGGGCCGCTCAGCAAACCGCGCCGGGAAGCGACAACATGACCCCGTGCCACATATGCTTGGGGTGTAACGGCGTTGTCTGCGCCAGCGGGTGCGTTTTTCGCACAACCCCACAAACCGATCCCGAAATAACGCACCGGACGCGGATCTCCGGCCCCATCTCCCCCCAGTACGCCGATTTCCAGATCGAGCCCTTCGCGCAACGGTCTGGCGCTCTTTTCCGCTTTTGGCAGAAAGCGTAGCAGCACGCCAGTGCGATGGCTGCCGCTTCGGTAATCAGCGTCGGGCCGAAGGCTTCCACAAAACCGTCGTTGGCGCGCAGCGTAAATACCTGTTCCGGTGCGCCACATTCATGCCGGGTAACGCCGGGCGCAATACCGATCGCGCTTCAAAGACCGCATTTTGTGTCCGCTCACGTATCCCTTCCGGCGGGGTGAGCACCATGTTGCGCCCTGCCCGCACCAGTAACGGATCGCCAGTCGTCTCCCGCAAACGGCTTAACGTGCGGCTCATGGCCGACGCGCTCAGCCCTGACGACGCGCGGCGGATGCAACGCTTCGCTCAGCGAGCAGAACATCCAGCGCAAACAGCAAATTGAGATCGGGTTCGGTCATCACAGTTTGTTTCTCATCGATGATTATCAGATATGGCGTTTGCTGCATGTTATCAATGCAACTGCTGCGTCTTCCGCCTTATCTTGCGCGCATTTAAGGTTATCGCAAGCACAAATTCAGAGAGGTCGAGATGGAATTATTTACCGATAAACCCGGCGATGAAGGCTTACCGGGGCGTCAACGGGCGCTGGCGATGATCGCGGTGATGACGAGCACCACCATGGCGGTGTTTGATGGCGCGATGGTGAATATTGCCCTGCCGCAGATAGCCCGACTGCTTAATGTGACAGCGGGCAATGCGGTGTGGGTGGTTAACGCGTATTTGCTTTCCACCGCCATGACGCTGGCCATCTTTGCGGCGCTGGCGGTAAGAACAGGCTTTCGCGCCCTGTTTGCCGCCGGGCTGGGGCTGTTTACACTGGCCTCGCTGGGGTGTGCGGCGTCTACGTCGCTGGAGATGCTGGTTGCCATGCGCATTTTGCAGGGAATGGGCGGCGCGGCGACACTGAGCATAGCGCCCGCAATCTTGCGTTCTGTCTTCCCCACCCGCCTGCTGGGGCGCGTTCTCGGCATCAATGCATTATTGATTGCAACAGTAACGGCACTCGCCGGTGATCGGCGGTGCGTTGCTGGCGACGGTGGGCTGGCAATGGCTGTTCGCGATAAATATCCCGCTGGGATTGATCGCCATCATGTTGACGCTGCGTGTGCTGCCCGGTAAATCGCACTTTACGGCTGGCCCCTTTGATGTGGCGGGTGCGGTACTGTCCGCAGCCATGCTGGGCGGTGATCATGGCGGCAGACGCCTTTTCGCGACCGGATGCGCTACTCGACGCCGTCGCGTATGCCGCTATCGCCGTGTTTGCCGGGCTGGCGTTTATCCGCCGCCAGCAGCGCGCGCCACAACCGCTTCTGCCGCTGACCTTGTTTGCGGAGCCGCGTTTTTCCACTGGCGGCGCTGACCTCCACTGGCTTCGTTTATCAGTCAGGGGATCACCTTCATCGTACTGCCTTTTTATTCCAGAACGTGTATGGCTACAGTGCATTTACCGCCGCACTGCTGTTCACCGTCTGGCCGGTGGGGATCATCCTCGTCGCGCCGCATGCCGGACGGCTGGCGGATCATTATGCTCCCGCAATCATCTCGACTGCCGGTTTATGCCTGTTCGCCGTCGGGCTGCTGCTGCTGGCCCTGCTGCCCGATCGGGCGCAGATGTGGGATATCAGTTGGCGCGGGCTGGTCTGCGGTATCGGTTTTGGCTGTTTTCAAAGCCCGAATAACCGCGAAATGATGGCCAATGCCCCACGGGAACAGAGTGGTTACGCCTCCGGTATCCGGCGATCATGCGCACCTTCGGCCAGTGTCTTGGCGCGGCCTTTGTCGGCGTGATTTTTGCCATCTGCGCTCGCGCGCCAGCTCAGGATGCGTCCGCCATCCGCACGGGGTTATGGCTCGCCGCAGTGGCTACCGTACTCGCTATCCTTTTCAGCCTGAGCCGCATCCGTCTCGCTCAGGCTAAATCTGAGTAAAAACGTTTTAAAATCGTCATAGCCCGCGCTGCGCTGGCTAACGCCACCAGCATGTTTCCATTCGTGGAAAGGCGGCGTGGCATGGCGATGTGTTTCATAAGCGATGTGCGCATAGTTGATAAAATTAACCAGAAAGGCGCGATAAAAATTATGCGGCTCATCGATATACCGCTCATAGTGACGGAAAACGTCACCGCCAGATGGTGAAAATAGCCATCCCGATAGCGACATTCAAAACAGAGCAAAGCATAAACGGGAAGTCATAGAGCATATCGCCGCAATACCGCATGCGATCGATAAACACCAGCTCATGCTCCGGCGTCACCAGCAGATTGCGTAAATGGAGATCCCCGTGAATACGGGTGAAATAGCCGTAGGTGGCTTCATTGCGCTTCCCCGGCGGCGTTTGCCGTCTTGCGGCGCATATCGCTTCGTAATGTTCAATCGTGATAACGGCGTTCCAGTGAACCTGCCCCAGCACATCGGCGAGCTGCACCATTAACGATGACGCATGCGCCTCTTTTGCCAGCAGGCAGCTCTCCAGCGTTTCACCCGCAACAAACGGGTAACGGAGGGTATTGCCCTGTAACTGGCTGCGCACATGTCGGGGAAAACTGCAAAACTGGCGATGCAGCGCGTTAGCGTCGGTGGCCAGATGGCAGGTCTTGGTGACACAGGCTGTCGGCTGAATCACGGTTTGTATGCGTCCATGCAGCGGGGTTTCGATGTCGCTATCGTTGAACATAAACCCGGCCAGCTGTTGCCGGTAATCATCATAGGCGGCGCTGTCTACGCTTAACATCCCGGTGACATGCCCTTCGGCGATTTTGAAGCTGCGTTTCACGGGCGCGATGGGATCATAATAAGCCCCGCGCCCCATCCTGAACGGCGGTTCGGACACGCTGTCGCTTTCATGAAGGGGAAGTTCCAGATAGTCGAGGCCCAGTTCCCGCATGGTGGCGATGAAACAATCCGGTACGACGGCGTCCGGTAACGCGGCGGCGAAAACCAGCCCGGATTGGCCATGCTGGCGGAGATAATGGCGGAGATAGTGCGTGGCGGCGGCAAGCGAAGCCCCCGAGTCGACGAAATCGACCACCAGCCGGGTGCACTCTTCAGGTACATTTTCCGTCGGGATAAAGCGCTGAAAGTGGTGCTGCAATGCCGTGTACTGCTCCGCGGATAACGGTGTTCTTAGCAGCGGGACCGCTTCGCCCGGGTAATTATGGCGAAAGCCGCTCAGGGGTAAAATAATGACCGACCCGGGGCCTGAATAGCATTCAAGAAACGCCATTAACGGCGTTGGCGAACGCCCGATGCCCACAAAAATAACCGGCCAGAATGGCGCGACCTTATCAATCAGCGCCAGACCGAGGCGTTTCAGTTGTTGGTATTCAACGGGGGTTACTGTTAACCCCTCTTTTACCCGGCTATTCACTACCGTCTGCATAGGTGATTACCTGTCTTCTGTGACAAAACAGCTTCAACGCGGCGTCTTAAACCAGAAGTCCACGTTCGGGTTAACGCGCAGAAAATAGCTGTACAGCGCCCCCGTACAGTTAACGGCGCTCTTTAACAATAACGCGCTGTACAGACCCAGCGGGTTGCCGCCACGGCGAAAAAAAGCTTCATAACCGGGCAATGCAATACACAGACATAGCAGCCGATCAGCACCAGCATAAGAAGGACGGCGGGCCAGCAGTTAAGCACCAGCAGACACAGCGCGGCCGCCGTTAGCAGGGGGCCAAAAGGCCATTGCAACATCTGAAACAGGCGCCTGACCTGCAAGAGCCGCAAGCGTGGATCGGTGTTTTTCTCGCGCATCAGCTTCAGCAGCGAAGTGATATCCCCTGCATGCCAGCGTGCCGCCTGCCGCACGCTGACGGGAAAAAAGGAGCAACGGTAGAGCAGTAATCGAAGTAAGGCGTCGGCCTTGCGTAGACATGATTCATCACCGCCCCCGGTAGCCGAATAACAGATCCGGTGACCGTTTCGGTGGGTAGAGGGTGTTGGGCAAAGTAGCGCTTCAATAAACAAGCCGTGACCAACGCAATGACAAATTCACCGCGCGTTGCCGCCGGTGGTTTTCTAACAATGACGGCAATTCATGGCTCATCATCCAGCGGGTCTGGAAAATGGCCGAGGCTTTCCCCAGCAGAGAGCCCGGCAAAGTTGGTCGAATAGACCGGCAGCATCTGGTAGATCTTTTCATCATGCGTGTCTTGCGCAATATACTCACACCCGCGTATGTCGGGGGCGAGAATCGGCATCGAAAATAGCATAATAGACAGGTAATCCGCCCTCTCCCGTTTCGACTTGCAACTGCGCCACGGCATAATTGATCTGATGCGCTTTGTTGCCGGTCAGCAACGGGTAATGAATTAACCCGATCTGCTCCGACAGATACGGCTGGATTTGCTGCCGTTTTATTCTCCGTCGCGCCTCTCTCTGCGTGGTGATAAACACCAGCCGGCTTGTGGGGTGCGCGAATACGGCTAAAATATGCAATGGTTTCTGGATAATCGTGTTCATCCAGCACGGGAATCAGAAAAATGAATCTTTTTGCCTTTTACCCCGTAGCGGCTTGCGGGTTTCAAGGGTAATAAACGCGATACTGGCTCGTATATTTCGATATTGCTTGATATTGACAACGATAAATATAAAAACCAGAAAAGTAAGCGCCATATATTGTCATGCTTTAACCTTTTTGGCGTATTTAATGTACAGGTCACAGTCAATACCCGCACTCCCCTGTTGCGTCGCGTCATTCAGCCAGTGATTCACCTGTTTTACCTTTTCATCGGTGGTTAATTGCCCCGTAATGGAAAGCACCGGAATATGGGTGAAAGAGGCAAACAATTGTTGATAGGCGTAACGCGTATCGTCTAAAAACTGTGTATCGCGCCAGAATGCCGGTAAACCGCGAGAGATACCGCTGACTATCTTGTTATTCTGCCGGGCGATCGATTCGCTACTGACGATATCGACATAAATCACCCGTGTGGGCAGAAAGGCAAACTGCCGTCTGCGATTTTTTCGTGATATTTGCGCACGGTGCTTTCAAACATATCGAGCGAGGTCAGACGGCTATAGGCCCGGTGCATAGCAGAGATGGGTTAAATACGAGCGGTCAAAGAAGCGAAAAGCCTTGTCCTGCATACGCTGACTTTCGTGTTCGATAAACCAGTTATTGATGTATTCGACCTCTTCAAGCGTACGTCCATTACCGGGGAAGTCCTCCCTTTTGAGCACTTTCCCCAGCTCAGCTTAGACTGCCTCGCCCTGCGCCGCCAGTGCGTTAATCAACAAACTCTTCCCGCACAGGGCAGCCCTTCAATAAAGATCATTGGCATTTGTCCTCAAAAACACGTCGTGCTTTTCAATTTCTGCATGAGGATCAATACCCATTGCGCGAAGCGTTGTGTGGCAAAAATGGAAAACAAAGCAATCCAGCGCCAGCCCTATTTTCATCTGTAATTGAATCGCCCGGCGGCAAAATCGTCATCCGTGTAATAACCCGAATCAAAAGACTCATCCAGCAATCCGACCCTGTCGAGGACATCGCGTTTCATTAATAAACAGTGGCCGTATGCGCTGGCTATGGATAGAGCGGTGTTTATTTTTCCTCATAGAGTTCTGCGGAAAACTGTTCGATATCGCTGGTAAGAGAATCAAAATCAACCAGCCGCGGATTGGTGCAATCGGTTGAGGCAAACGCTCTGTTAGTCAATGGGGCAACGATGTCAGGTATTTAAATGGGCAAGCATGCGTTGCAATACGTTCGCGGGCAGGATGACATCATTATTGGCAAAGAGCACAAATTCGTTCTCCACCCGTGATAACCCTTGATTCATACCGGCGGTGTAGCCAAGATTGCTCTCATTAGTGATAAGCGTGGCGTCCAGATTTCAGGTATCGCCGCATAGTTTCATCACTGCCGTTATCAATGATAATAAGGCGATTAGCTATTTGTCCGGTTAACGAGTTAATGAAGAGTATCGTTTTTCCATTTGATTAAAAACGGGGCACAACCACGTCAATATGCATATTCGTTCCCACGATTATTTACCGGAACTGGAAGCCCACCGGAAATATATTATATAAGGTCGGGCCACCATGGTTTTGGCCGCAGACAGCGGGCGCGAAAAGATAAATAACAATAAAAAGCGTAAAGAAATAGCCCGCCAGGAATGGCCTATATGCCTCTTTCCGGCGTATCGTGATTCAGAGGATCAAATAAAGTATTAGCGGACTGTACGCAGCCTGCAATATTTTTGTTGCAGGCTGCGTACAAGAGCCCGTTTAACAGACTGCGTGCGGGTTTCGGGGTGTTCAATCCATCATCCCTTTAAGTTTAGCCAGCAGATACGCCGCCACCGACGTGGCATCGCTGATAACGCCGTCACGGATCAGCGCTTCAAACTCGTGGATGGGCATTTTGCGGGCGGTCAGTCCAACCTCTTCCGGATCCAGCGACTGCTGATCATAGTGCAGATTTTCTGCGAGGAAAATATGGTAGCCCCGCTTGAGGTATCCCTGCGCCAGTTTCTGGTAACCAACATGGCGCATTGTTCCGGCCACCAGCCCGGTTTCTTCCCCGTAACTCACCGGCGGCGACCTCGCCGATCGGCATCAGGATTGCACTCGCACGGCAGCTCGATCGTTTGCTGCTTTAGCGGATAGCGGAACTGTTCCACAACATAAAGCGAGTCGCCCTCTCTGGCGATAATCACCACAAAATCGGCTTTCTCAACCACCGAGTAGATCCTTCGTTGCCATCAGCCCGCAGGATCCGGTCTTCACGCAGACGCATCCATTTATTGCGGTAAATTTCCGTGGTGGTCAGCGTTTTGATACCGGTCATCGTTATTCTCCGGCGTCGCCATTATTGACATCTCACTCTGTTATCCCTGTTTTATCATCAACCGGGCGGCTTCCCACCTGCAACTCTTCTGATTTTTTTCACTAAAAACGATCAACTCTGTCGGTCTGAAAGGGGTTAGCAAAATAACAAATAAGAAATGATTGATTAAAGTTCATGCAACATTCACCCTTTTAAGGTACATTTCATTCGAAAGCCGGACGTGAATGGTGCATCCGTATAGCCAGGCGCTCAGGACGCACAAACTGAGGAAAAACGCACGGTTATTGTGGTAAAGCGCAGATATTTCATCGGGTTAGTTTTTGTGTTATCAGTATTCCCCTCATCTTTGACGGGGTGCTTTATTCGCATTCCAACCTATACAGAGGCCGATAATGGAATCTATCGTTTATGTTGTCGATGATGATCATGCCGTCAGGCAATCAACTTGTCCGATTGCTGGCGTCGGAGGTATCTCGCTGTCGATTTTCCTTCTGCTGAGTCCTTCTTCGCCGATCCTCTGGTTTCCGCCCCTCAGTGCCTTCATGCCTGATCCTCGATCTGAATATGCCGGTTGTCGACGGTTTTGACGTGGCGGACGTGCTGGAAAGATCGAGGGCGTGATCTGCCCATTATCTTTCTCACCGGGTACGGCACCATTCCGCTGACGGTACGGGCGATGAAAGCCGGTGCGCGGGAGTTTTTGACCAAACCCGTGGAGCCGGAACGGCTGTTGTCTGCGGTTGCCGAGGCGCTGAATGTGGCGGAGAAAGAATTTGCACAACAGCAGGAACACTTTGCTCTCCGGCAGCGCCACCTCTCGCTGACGCCGCGTGAGCAGGAAGTGTTTGAGCTGGCCATTAGCGGTCTGCTGAATAAGCAGATCGCCGCTGAACTTGGTGAGTGGAAATCACCGTCAAAGTGCATCGCCGCCGTGTAATGGAGAAAATGCAGGCCCGCTCTCGCCGATCTGGTTCACGCTGCGGGCACCCTGCACATTGCCAAATCCCAGCCGCTAATCCCCCGCCACGGGTAATTCGAAGGTAAACAGGCTGCCGAACGGTTGCCTTGCCTGCGCGTGAAGTTTGCCCTGATGACGTTCAATGATCGCATGGCTGATGGTTAACCCCATCCCCATTCCCTGCGGTTTGGTGGTAGAACGATTCAAACAGCCGCGCCTGCACATCCGCATCCATTCCGCTCCCGGTGTCGGCAATCTGACAACTGACGGTTTCCGGTTTTGCGTGCAGCGTCAGGATCCGTGGCCGCGAATCCACATCGCTCATCGCTTCAATGGCGTTCATCACGGGTTCAGCAGCACCTGCTGGATCTGCACTGTCGCCATAAACGAGACTGTTACCCGCCTGTAGACCGTATTCAACGGTAATACGCCTGCGCTCCAGTTCGCTGCGCGACAGGGTCATAATATGGTGGATCAACACGTGTAAATCGACGCGTTCCAGTACCGGCGCCTGCCGTCGCGTCAGGGATTGCAGACTGCGGATCACCTCGCCTGCACGTTGACCTTCACTGATGATCTCCGTCAGCCCGGCGCGCACATTCTCTACCGGAATCGGGTCGCGATTCAGCCAGCGCAGGCTGGCGCCCGCATTGGCGACAATTGACATCAGCGGCTGGTTGATTTCATGGGCAATGGAGGACGTCAGTTGCCCTACCGTGGTGGCGCGTGCAACCCGCGCCAGTTCCGCCCTGGGCAACGCGCACGGCGTCCTCGTTTTGCCGCTGCGCGGTAATGTCGGTGATGGTGCCGAAGTATTCATACACCGCGTCACCTGCACCCACCGGATCGCCGATACCCAGAATGTACCGACACTCACCGTCCGCGCGGATAATACGGAACTCCGCCTGCATCGTCAGGCCATCCGCCACACTGCGGGTGACCAGCTCGCTGATATGCGGATGATCGTCCGGGTGCACAAAGTGAGAAATTCCGCCATCGAAATCAGTTTTTGTTTCTCCGGCAGACCCGAGGATGCGAGCATACTCTTCAGACACATGCATCAGATCCTGTTCCAGCTCCCAGCGCCACGTTCCGGTATGACTGATTTGCTCGCCGAGCATCAGCGACGTCTGGCTGGCGCGCAACTCTTTCTCTACCCGGCGGCGCTGAACGTTCTCTTCCAGCAGTTCGGCATACAGACGCGCAGTTTCCAGCGAAACGGCGGCATGCGCGCCCAGCAGATTGACCACGCGGGAGTGTTCTGCGGTAAATACCTCCGGCATCAGGCGATTTTCCAGATATAACACCCCCACCAGCCGCGCCTGCTTGAACATCGGCACGCACATTACTGCCGCGCCAGAAGTCAGCAGATAAGGATCCTGACTGAACGGGCTGTACTCTTCCGGCCTGCCGGTACGGATCTCCTGCCCGGTGCGGATCACTGCGGCCAGCACCGACAACGGCATATCGGTCGCCATCGGCACCTCTTTCATCACCCGGACGCGCACACCGTCGTTGCTGGTATGCGCGCTGGCTTCGATTTCCGGGATATTGTCGTTGAGTACGCGGATCAGCAATCCCCGCTGCGCACCCGCTCGTTCCAGCAGCATGGTCAGCAGAATGTGCATTAACCGCTCCAGGTTAATCTCTTCCGACAGCGCACGGGAGGCATTAATAATGCTTTGTAGATCGCGAATTTCTTCATTTTGCGCAAAGGCAATGGTGTCATAAGGCGTGCTTTCCGCCGGGGCCACCAGATGCGGATGCTCCTGCTCCAGCTGGCGAACTTTCGCCCGCGCCCGACCAGGGCCCGCGGTTATCGCGCCACGGAAGTGCGCGTCTGCCGCAGTGTGGTAACCGCAGGCCAGCGCAAAACGCCCGGCCAGCTCATGGGCGAGCGCATTGGTCAAATCCCGCTTCGCGCGAGAGCTTGATGGCTTTTTCGTACTGCGCCAGTGCGATGCTGTTCATACCGTCGAGACGCACAATTTCGGCATACACCAGCGCTTCTTTATCGCTGAATGTGCCGGGGTTCACCCGTGTCCAGAGGGCTATTTTGTTGTAGTGCGCATTCAGGCGCAGACGGTGGTCGGCAGAGAAGGTATCCGGCGTCAGTTGCATCGACAGTGACAAAGCACTGTACAGATGGAGATCCAGTAAATTGATATGCCCCGGTACCGACCGTGCATGTTTCGCCGCTTCGAGTAACGTTTGCTCGGCCTGGGCATACTCGCCGGCAGCGAAGTGCGCCATCCCGCGATAGAGCCAGAACCAGAACTGCAGGGTTGCAGGCGGTGACGGCGGCAGTAACGAGGTGGGGAGCACCGCTTTACCGCTGAACATACCTTCTGGTTGCCGCATAAACTCGACGAAGTGACGTTGTAACTCCAGAGCAGTATCCATATCTTGATAACGGGTTTGCCGCACGAACGTCAGTCCGCGCTCGATGGTACTCAAGACGCTATCGAGGTGATCGCCACGACTCAGGCTATTGCTCACCTGACGGAAGATGGCAAAACAGGCAATGGTGAGATCGCCATTCGCCACAGCTGCGCGGAAACAGGCTTTTGCATACTCCACACTGCGCGATAAGGGCTGTGTCCAGACGCTGATCCGACCCAGCGGCAGCAATATTTTGGCGGCGTAGTCATGTAAAGCGTGTCGCGTCACCAGATCGTGCGCCGGGTGCCGTATTTCAGTCCCAGTGAATACTCACCATAACGTTCCCCAATCAGCACGCCAAACCACGCCAGTGCGGAAGTGGAAGCCCCCGTCAGACCGCGCTCCAGCGTCAATTGCAGCATCTGGCAGAGCAGCAAAAATGCAGTCGCGGGCAGATAAAACTGGCGTACAGACTGGCGCTCGCCAGCAGGTTCATTAACGCATCGGTTTCGCGGTGGTTCATGCGCGGCAGCGCCATAAACAGGCTGGCGGGATGTTCCCCCACCCGCGCGTGCATACTCTGCCGTGCATCGTCGCACTCTTCTGCATCAGGCCAGCGGTTCAGGTGAATACCGAATACCGACAGCCAGCACAGCGTAGTCTCCAGCGCCAGTGGATAACTGGACTGGCGGATATGCACTTCCGCCAGCAGGTTTGCCGCCAGCGCTTTTTCCGCCAGCCCGCCCGGTGCCGCCAGTAGCTTTTCACAAAATGCGGGTGGTGGTGCCCCAGCAGAAACTCGCACTCCGCCTGTTGCAGATCGAGGGCAAACCGCGCGGTGCTGTCGGTGCTGAGAAGACGCGCGGTGTGTAAATACCCCAGAGCTGAGCTGTAATCGCCGGTGCGTTTTGCCCGGCGTGCGGCAAGTTCACTCAGCTCACTGAACATCCGCCGTTGTGGCGGTGGCTGAACACCGTCAATGGCCGCTGTTACATGGTGAATGGCGCGGAATAACACCTCATTCCCGAACGCCAGCTGTGATCTCTGCCAACAGCGTGGCAGCAGTCAGATGCAACTCACTGCGTGCTGTCGGATCCAGCAGCGCCGCGGCAGCCTCCTGAATGCTTTCATGGGGAAATGCATACTCTTCCGCACCGAGGGTAATCAACTGAACCGACACGGCCGGGTGCAGTCGGTAGCGTACTTCGGTGGGTGAAATCCCGACGATCTGGCCAATCAGCGATAATTCCCCGGTCGCGCCCAGACAGGCCATGCTGCCCAGCAACAGGCGGGTTTCTTCCGGTATATACGCCAGTTGATGTAGCACCAGCCCTATCACGTTTTCACTGTAATGTCGGGCACGGATAGCCTCGAGATCGTACTGCCATTTCCCTGATAAGGGTTATGGCTGACCAACCCGTCTTCGACAATGCGCTTAAAACTCATGGACAAACAGCGGATTACCCCCTGTTTTTTCATGAATCAGTTTCGCAAGCTCCGTCGTGGCCGCCGGACGTGTCTGAAAGATGGTTGCCAGCCAGCGCGAGACCGCTTTGCCGGAGAGCGGCTGCGGCACGCTTTCCACCGTTTGTCGGGCGGCATGGCGCAGTCGGGTTAACGCAGACTCAAAACTTGAGTCCTGTAACGACGGCAAATCCCGGTGTGAGACCACCAGCAACAGCGGTAACCCGCTGCTGTTTTGCAACAGGTATTCCAGTAACTGCAAACTGGTATCATCAAGCCAGTGCAGATTGTCGATCAGCAGCACCAGCGGGCGGCCTCGGCGTGGCGAACATTCACGGGTTCAGTACCATATGGTTGAAACGTGCGCGGGAATCCAGTGAGAAAGTGTCCACATACGATCCCGGCTGACTGCCTATCAGTAAACCGAGTTCCGGTGCCGCTGGCCGCGAGGGCTTCGTAACCGTGGAGCGCCCGGGAGAGCCGCGATCGCCATTGGGCCACCTCTTCCGCCGGTAACCCCAGCAAATGCAGCGCCAGCGAGCGAAACGCCGCTGTCAGTACGCCCAGCGGCACAACTTGAGATGATTGTTCAGCTTTACCGAGCGCAATCAGCGTGGGACGACGTTGGAATGCCTTTAGCGCCGACGCCATCAGTGAGGATTTTCCCATGCCTGATGGGCCGCTAATGATCGCCAGCATTTGTGCGCCGCGCTGATTCACCTCTTCCAGTGCGGCGACCAGTTCCCCGCCTGCGGATGTTCACGGTACAGCGTGTCGGCGAAATGCAGCGCCGAAGAGCGATCCTGTAAACCAGGCGTAAACAGCGCGATGTCGTGATCGGCAGTGAGCGTTGCCTGACAACGGCGCAGATCGGCAATCAGCCCGTCGACACTTTGGTAGCGTTTTTCCGACGATTTGGCGAGTAACTTCAATATAATCAGCGACAACATCTGGAATGCCCTCGCGCACCGTATGCGGTGGCGAGGGCTCAGACGCGATATGGTGCAATGTCCACTCTGCCTCACCGCCTTCACTGAGATCAAAGGGCAGTACGCCGGTTAGCAGCACGTAAAAAGACAATGCCGAGACTGTAGAGATCGCTGCGGCTGTCCACCGCGCGGTGCGTGCGGGTGGTGTGTTCCGGCGACATATAAGCCAGCGTTCCGCCGGAAAGCGGCAACCAGCTCTGGGCCAGTTCGCCCGCAGTACTCGTGGTCAGACCGAAGCCGCCTAACCGACAGCCGTCGTCGTCAAGAAAAAGATTACCGGGTTTAATATCACCGTGGATCAGGTGACGTTGGTGCATCTGGCGCAGCGGTGCACAAAGCTGTATCGCCAGCGCCAGCCAGTCGGCAACAGCGGCTACTGGCTGGGTTGCCGGTGCGACTTAACGGCTTAAACGGGAAAGCGGGATACACCAGTGCATAACGGCCATGGTATTGCGCACTGGCGATGGGTTTGACCGCCCAGCGGCTGTCGAGGTAAGGGCGCAGGGCAAATTCATTTTTGAGTAGCTGGCTGGCGCGGGGTTCCGTCTCGTCGCTCACGGCAGTGGCAAGAATAAAGGTCTCATCTGCCCGGGGCTGGCGCACGTTCATCCAGACAATGCATCCCTCCTGCGCCAGCGGCGTGTAGATGGCGTCATCCTGAAGCGTAAACGGCTGACTCTCTTCTGATTCGTTCTCCGTGGGTTGCTGGTGCAGCCGATCATTCCCGCTCATGGTTTATCCTCGCCCGGCGTCAGCACGCGCTGAATATATTCCAGCAGGATATCGATATCGATGGGTTTGCGCAAAAAAGCAACGGCACCCGCGCGTCCCGCGTATCGCGGCCAGTCTCATCGTCATGACCGGAGATAAAAATCACCGGTGGCGGTGTCGGGCTTTGCTGCAATGCCTCGAACAGTGCCACCCCGCTCATGCCTTTGAGTTTTATGTCGACAATCACCAGCGCGGTGTCGTTGCGCGCCGGGATGTCGTTAAGAAATGCCTCGGCAGAAGCGAATGTCAGCGTGGCGTAGCCATCGGATTGCAGCAAATTGCTCAAACCGCTGCGTACGGAGGGTTCATCATCAACAATGGCAACACGCTGTGTGAGCGTCATTCGTTATCCTCGGGCATCGGGCATCGCTAATGCGGCGGCGAGTCTGAACGTTCAGGCTGCGGCGCGCCGCTGATTTTGGGCACGCACTCATGGCGAAACCACGCCAGGGTTAACGGTTCGCGGGCGATCAGCCTGCGAATGGCCGGAACCAGTTGTTCCCCCACCAGCATGCCAAACAAGCCGAACAGCGCGACCACCGGCGGTGCGGGCGAGTGAACCTTTAGTAAAGCATAAATCCCCCCCTGCCAGAACACCGACAAGGAGTGAGACAATCCAGGATTTCAGGCTTACCCTGCGCTTGAGTGTGTTATCAGGGTGGTCATCAGTTGTTCGCCCAGCAACATGCCAAGCAAACCGACCAGTGCAATGGCGGGCGGCGCGGGAGAGCGTACTTTCAGCAGCGCGTAGATCACGCCGATCAGCACGCCGGTGGCGAACGATATCAGGCCGATATTCATGACTTTCTCCTGCCGGGATTAAATGAAGGAAGCGTGCTGACCGGTCGGTACCGGTCAGCGAGGTGCTTAACGCGCAGGAACCGGTGCCAGCGTGTGGTGACCGGCTTTGGCTCTGGACGGCGCTTTGTGCACCATGGTGTAGGCATAATCAACGCCCATGCCATACGCGCCAGAGTGCTCTTTACAATCGCCATGACCGCGTCGTAGGTTTCGCGGTGCCCAGTCGCGCTGCCACTCCAGCATCACCTGCTGCCGGTCATCGGAATCACGCCCGCCTGAATCATGCGCTGCATGGCGTAGTCATGCGCCTCTTTTGAGGTGCCGCCAGAGGCGTCGGCTACCATATAGATTTCGTAGTTACCTTCCAGCATGGCGCACAACGAGGTTGTTGCACACTTCTGTCCACAAACCGGAGACCACCACTTTGCGTTTGCCGTTAGCGGCCAGTGCATCACGCACTTTCTGGTCGTCCCGAGTTCATGGACGTGCGTTCCAGAATATCCTGATCCGGGGAACACATCCAGCAGTTCAGGATAGGTATTGCCGGAGAAGCTTTCGGTTTCCACGGTGGTAATGATTGTCGGGATATTGAAGACCTTCGCGGCTTTCGCCAGCGCGACGGTATTGTTTTTCAGCACCGGCGGTCAATGGACTGCACGCCGAACGCCATCTGCGGCTGGTGATCGATAAAGATTAACTGACAGTTAGCCGGGGTCAGGACTTCAAGCTTCGAGGTTGTCATATCAGTACCCATTGAGGTTAAAGTGAAGAACGCTATGTTCAGACAGCAAACGACGGGTCATCGCTATCGTTGGCTGCATGGTAGGTACCCCGCCCCGGCAAAACCATTATCTGATCGTATAACTATCCTTTGGTATACCTATACTTTGGTACAACTATCCTGCGCTTTATTCCCGTCGCCATAATCCCTCCCAATGCTAACCGGCCGCTATGCGCCGACTCAGACTGGAGGAATGATGGATTCGCTCACACGCAGAACTGATATTGCTTAATGGCCAGTTTCACACGGTCGATCGCGAAAATCCGTTTGCCGACGCGGTTGCCATCCGTGACGGAAAGTTTGTCGTTGGCAGCGCCGCAGAGGTGATGGCACCGGCAGGGCGAGCGCACCAAGGTTATCGATTTACAGGGGCAGACCGCGATCCCGGGTCTTAATGACTCCCACCTGCACCTGATTCGCGGCGGGCTGAACTACAACCTCGAACTGCGCTGGGAAGGCGTGCCTTCACTGGCGGATGCGCTGCGTATGCTGAAAGAACAGGCGCTGCGTACGCCGTCGCCGCAGTGGGTGCGCGGTGGGCGGCTGGACAGAGTTCCAGTTTGCCGAGCGGCGCATGCCGACGCTGGATGAGATCAACGAGGCCGCACCGGATACCCCGGTTTTTATCCTCCATCTTTACGATCGTGCCCTGCTTAACCGCGCTGCGCTGAAGGTGGTCGGTTACACCCGCGATACCCCTAACCCGCCCGGCGGCGAGATCCAGCGTGACAGCAATGGCAACCCCACCGGCATGTTGATCGCCCGCCCGAACGCGATGATCCTCTACGCCACGCTGGCGAAAGGCCCGAAACTGCCGCTGGAGCAGCAGGTCAACTCCACGCGCCAGTTTATGCGCGAACTGAACCGCCTCGGCCTGACCAGCGCCATTGATGCAGGCGGCGGTTTCCAGAACTACCCGGACGATTATGAGGTGATTGCTGAACTGCACGCCACAAAACAGATGACGGTGCGTATTGCCTATAACCTGTTTACCCAGCGTCCGGGGCATGAGCTGGAAGACTTTGAAAAATGGACCGACATGCTGACACCCGGTCAGGGCAGTGATTTCTTCCGCCATAATGGCGCGGGTGAAATGCTGGTGTTCTCCGCGGCGGATTTTGAAGACTTTCTTGAACCGCGCCCGGATCTGGCGCCGGTATGGAAGAGGAACTGGAACGCGTGGTGCGCCATCTGGTCGAACACCGTTGGCCGTTCCGCCTGCATGCCACCTATAACGAATCCATCAGCCGGATGCTGGATGTGTTCGAAAAAGTGAACCGCGAAATCCCCTTTGATGGCCTGCACTGGTTCTTCGACCACGCGGAAACCATTACCGAAGCCAATATTGATCGTGTCAAAGCGCTGGGCGGCGGCATTGCCGTACAACACCGGATGGCGTTTCAAGGTGAGTATTTCGCTGAGCGCTACGGTCAAGCCACGAAACATACGCCACCGGTAGCGCGCATGCTGGAAGCGGGGCTGCCGGTTGGTCTGGGCACCGATGCCACCCGCGTGGCCAGCTATAACCCGTGGACGGCGCTTTACTGGCTGGTCTCCGGGCGTACCGTCGGCGGTATGCAAATGTACGAAAGCAGTGCGCGCCTCGATCGCGATACCGCCCTGTTGCTGTGGACGCAAGGCAGTGCCTCGGTTTTCCAGTGAACAGGGGAAAAAAGGTCAGATCAAAGCCGGTCAACTGGCAGACCTCGTTGTACTGAGTAAAGACTATTTCCGCGTGCCGGAAGAAGAGATCAAAGGCATTGAGTCGGTACTGACGGTGGTGGGCGGCGAGATTGTGTATGCCGCAGGCCGTTTCGGACCGTTAGCACCGCCGGCGATCCCGGTGTTGCCGGAGTGGTCTCCGGTGGTGAACGCGCCCGGGCATTACCGCAGCGCTCCCGCCACAGGCGGCGCGTGTGGGTCAGGCGGCGGGTGTGCATCACTGTTCCGGGCCGTGTGGGGTTCACGTTCATCAGCACGATATCGCTCGCGGCTGTGCCGTGCCGGTAGCGGATGAGAACGCGTTCTGGGGGTGCTCTTGGCTGTAGCTGCTTTGCGTTCTGACATCATGAAAACATCAACGTTTCCGCTCTCTGCGCCCCGTATTGATACGGGGCTGTTATTCCTGCGCCTGACGGGCAGCCTGCTGCTGTTGTATGTGCACGGTCTGCCGAAAATCGTCCATTTCAGCGACCAACTGGCGCACATCGAAGATCCGTTCGGTTTTGGCCCGTGGATGAGCCTGTTACCGGCCATTTTTGCCGAGGTTGTCTGCCCGCTGTTTATCATCGCCGGTCTCTGGGCGCGTCTGGCATGTGTGCCGATCATCGTCGTTTTACTGGTGGCGATGCTGGTAGTGCATGCGGACTGGTCGCTGGCGGAGGGGCAATTCGGCTGGCTGTTGCTGATTATCTTTACCACTCTGTTGCTGACCGGTCCGGGCCGCTGGCGCGTCAGCCTGCCTGCCAGAGGAGCCCTTGCGTGACGCAACAAAACGAACTGCATGCAGCAGTGACAGTGTCACCACCTTCTGCGGGGGAACCCTCTGGATCGGCCTCGGCAACCGCTGCGTCAGCGCGTGTTTCGCATGCTATGGATTGCGACGGTGGTGTCCAATATCGGCTCATGGATGAGCGATATTGGCGTGAACTGGACGATGCTCTCCCTGAGTGCGGATCCGCTGGCGGTGGCGCTGGTACAGGCTGCCAGCAGTCTGCCGATGTTCCTGTTTGTCCTGCCTGCCGGGGTGCTCGCGGACATTGTCGAGCGTCGCAAAATCCTGCTTTTTTCGCAGGTGTGGACGTTCTGCGCCGCCGCAGGGCTGGCGCTGCTGTCGTTTACCGGCAATGTCACGCCGGAAGTGCTGCTGGCCGCCACGTTTTTACTCAGTACCGGCGCGGCGCTTAGCTCCCCCTGCTTTTCAGGCCATCGTGCCGGATCTGGTGGAGAAAAACAGGAGCTCAGCCGGGCGATTGCCTCAATTCGCTGGGGATCACATCAGTCGTGCCATCGGCCCCGCGTTAGGCGGTTTGATCCTCTCGTTTGCCGGGCCGTGGATGGTGTTTATGCTCAACGCCCTGTCCGTACTGGGTGTCGGATATGTGCTGCACCGCTGGAAACCGCAAACGATACTGCAACGTCTGCCGCCTGAACACTTCTTTACCGCTATTCGTGGCGGGCTACGCTATGTGCATGCCGCGCCGGTGCTGCGCAATGTACTGGCGCGCACCGTGGCTTTTTCCTGTTTGGCAGCGCCGGGTGGGCAATGCTGCCGCTGGTGAGCGCGCCGCGAGCTGGGGGCTCGGACCGCGGCTACGGCATTATGCTTGCCTGCATTGGTCTGGGGGCGATTTGCGGTGCGGTGGTGCTGCCGACGCTGCGTAAGCGGCTGAATGCCGACCAGATGATGGTGTCGGCCAGTTTGCTGTTTGCCCTGACCATGCTGGCACTGGCGTTTGTCCGCCATTTCTGGCTGCTGAATCTGTTTGAGTTTTTCACCGGGTTTGCATGGATAGCCGTGCTGTCGACGCTCAATGTTGGCGCGCAGCGAAGTGCGGCGCGTTGAAAGCGCGAGCGCTGGCGGTTTATCTGACGGTGTTTTTCGGTTCGATGACGCTGGGCAGCGCCCTCTGGGGAAAACTGGCCTCGGTGTATGGCATTTCATGGGCGCTGTGTGCAGCGACAGTGGGAATGTTGCTGGGGACTGCTACAGTTTTACGCTGGCGGCTGGAAAAGATGCGGCGCTGAACCTCGATCTTATCGGGCCGCCGGACGGCATCGTTGAGATGGCCGTGGCCCATGAACGCGGGCCGGTGCTGGTGAGTTGCGAATACCAGATTGAACCGCACGAGGCGCAGCACTTTATGCAGGCCGTCCAGGGAGATGCGGCGCGTGCGGCGACGCACTGGCGCGATGGGCTGGGCAGTGTATGAGGATATCCGTCAGCCGGGGGTGTTTGTGGAAACCCCGGCTGATGGGGATCGTGGATTGAGCATTTGCGCCAGCATGAGCGTCATACGGTCAATGATCGTTTGATTCAGGAGCGTGTGCTGGCGTTCCACCGGGGCGGCGTCTCGCCGGTCATGCGTTATCTGATAGCGCCCGGTGAGCGGTAAGTTTATGGCAATCACCCACTACTTAACGATGAGGTAAGCAGATGAGCACATTTAAGACGCAGGATGGTACTCAGATTTATTACAAAGACTGGGGTGCGGGTAAGCCGGTGCTGTTCAGCCATGGCTGGCCGCTGGATGGCGACATGTGGGACAGCCAGCTCAATTTCCTAGCCGAGCGTGGTTACCGCGTTATTGCCTTTGACCGCCGTGGTTTTGGGCGTTCCGATCAGCCGTGGAGCGGCTATAACTACGATACCTTCGCGTCGGACATTAACGATCTGATCACGACGCTCGATCTCAATGAGGTGACCCTCGTGGGCTTCTCGATGGGCGGCGGCGATGTGACCCGTTATATTGGCCGTTACGGTAGCGCACGCGTTGCAGGCCCTGGTGTTGCTGGGTGCGGTGACGCCAATTTTCGGCAAAACCGCCGATCATCCGCAGGGCGTGGACAAGAGCGTATTCGACGGTATCCCCGGCGGGGTTACGTAAAGATCGCGCGCAGTTTATCAGCGATTTCGCCACCCCGTTCTATGGTCTGAACGCCGGGCAGAAGGTCTCTGACGGCGTACTGACGCAAACGCTGAATATTGCCCTGCTGGCATCGCTAAAAGGGACGCTGGACTGCGTTACTGCATTTTCTGAAACCGACTTCCGTCCGGATGTGGCGAAGTGGATGTGCCCACCCGGTTATTCATGGCAGTAATGACCAGATTGTGCCGTTTGAAGCGACGGGCAAGCTGTCGGCGGAGCTGATCGCCGGGGCGGAACTGAAAGTGTATGACAACGGCCCGCATGGTTTTGCGGTGACCCATCAGGATCAGTTGAACGACGATTTGCTGGCGTTTCTGAAGACACTGTAAGCGTGCCGCTAAACGGTTGCTCTGGCGAAGGCCCGATAGCCGTAGCGTTATCGGGCTTTTTTTATTAAGATGCCGGACTTAACGTTTTAAAGGAATATCGCATGCATCTGATTGTGAAGCACGACATCACGGCACAGGATCAGGAAGAACTGTTTACGGGGTTAAGACGTTACAACCAGCAGTTTATTGATGTCAGTTTGTGGGGGCATCTGGCGGTCTATTCACGTGATGAGCACGGCGTGATGCAAGGCGGCGTGATTGCCCGCCGGAAGGCGAATGGCTGAATATTCACTACTTGTGGGTGCATGAAGATCGGCGTGGTTCCGGACTGGGTCGTGAGCTGATGCAGCGCGCGGCGAAAGAGGCGCTGGCGATCGGTTGCCGCCATGCGCTGGTGGATACGTTCAGTTTTCAGGCCTTGCCGTTTTATCAAAAACTGGGCTATGCGCTGAAAATGACGCTGCCGGACTTCCCGCAGCCGGGAATGCAGCGCCACTATCTGACCCGCGACCTGACGGTTTAGCTATCGCTGGTCGCCATCGCACGGTCACGCCCTTCTATCTTCGCCTGATACAGCGCTTTATCCGCGCCCTCCTTCAGGCGAATGGCGTCATCAAAATCAGCATCGGCAACCACGCTGTAACACCCTGCGCTGATGGTCACCACCGCATGTTGCCCACCCGCCTGTGAGTGCGGGATTTTCGCCCCTCTCACCATGCTGACGGCGCGGCGTGCAACAAACAGTGCCGCTTCTGGCCCGGTATCCGGCAGGATGATGGCAAACTCCTCGCCGCCATAGCGGGCAATCAGGTCGTTCTTGTTCAGTTGCAGTTTTTGCAGAATATCGCCCACCAGACGTAAACAGTTATCTCCGGCCACATGGCCGTAAAAATCGTTATACCGCTTGGAAGTAGTCGATATCGATCATGATGAGCGACACCGGTTTTTGCGTTTGCGCCGAGTTTTTCAGGCTTTGCGACAAGAACAGATCGAACTGGCGGCGGTTGGCAAGCCCGGTCAGACCATCGGCCAGCGCCATCAGTTGCAGCGTGTGGTTAATGCTGGTCAGCTCATCCCGCAGCGTCGCCAGTTGCGTCTGATTCCGTACGTTAAGCCGGACCTGACGGAAAATGATCGCGCCCATGAGCAGTGTGCCGAGCAGCAGCATGGCGTTTAACACGATATCCGGCAGGCTGCCGCGTAACCAGTTATTCCATAAGGTGGATTTATCGTAACCCGCGGCAACCACCAGCGGGTAGCGTTCCGAGCGGGCAAAGCCATAAATACGCTCGATGTTATCCAGCGTGGACACCCAGTGCCGTGGCCGCGATCTTTTGCGACAATTCGCGGGGTGAACAAGGGGCTGGACGAGAGGTTTCGGTTGATGGTCTCATCGCCATACGGGCGCACATATAAGGTCGTGCCGTCAGTGGTCAATAACGCCAACAGGTCACGATCCTGAAGCTCGAAATAGCCATAGAAATGGCGGAAATACTCCACTTTTACCGTGGCCAGCAATACCCCCGGCAAAACCGCCTGCCGCATCGTTGATGCGTAACGAGACTGGGATCACCATGTCCCCGGTGGAGCGGCTGCGGATCACATGGCCAATATGCAGGCTGCCGTGATTGTTGTGGCGATGATAAATAAAGTATTCGCGATCGCTGTAGTTGCTCATCAGCGGGCGTTTGTCGAGCGATGTGGCCAGCATCGTCCCTTGGGTGTCAAAAAACCATCACCCCGTGCAACTGCGGGACCCTGTCTTTCAGTTCGGCCAGATAGGTGTTGAAAGGTGGAATATTGATCGACGCCAGCCCCCTCCTGCGGAATGTTGCGGCGTACTTCACGCAGGACCAGTTCCGCCTGCAAAAGGTGTCTTCCGCCCCGGCGTGCCTGCGCGACAGAGAGGTTAATGGCGCTGCGCTCCGCGTCCTGTACTGTCTTGTCCCACGATCGCGTCAGCGTCCAGACACAGGTGACAATGCCAGCCAGCAGCAGCCCTGCCATAAAAAAGTGATACTGCGGCCAAGAGATGAATTGAGCGCGAGTGCACGCGTCACATTCTTCTTGAATTTCATTATCCCTCCGGAACCACATCCGCTGTTATTCTGTTAAGCATAGAAGCACGATGATTTATAAGCCAAATAAGCGCGTTATTTGCACCGGACCGGCGTTAAGGCGGATGTCCCGCTTACACAGGGGAAGTGCGAACGGACAACACGGGCGCATGACTTCGTTGTCAGCGTGTGACTCTGAGCGGCCAGTTAATCGGCGAGATACCATTGAGCACCGGGCGGGCGAACAGGAAGCCACTGGAAACGTTCAATGCCGACCGCTTCCAGCCAGCACCACTCTTCCACTTTTTCGACCCCTTCCGCCACCACGGTGATTTGCAGCTCTGCGCAGCAGTCAATGATGGCTTTGACAATCGCCTGTTTCGGGCCGTGCAGATGGATATCGGTCACGATCGTGCGGTCGATTTTCAGTTTGTCCGGCTGGAACTTCGCCAGTAGCGACAGCCCGGCGAAACCGGAACCGAAGTCGTCAATCGCCGTGCCAATACCGGCTGCGCGAAGCTGGCGAATAGCCCGGGTAAACTCTTCGTAACCTGAGATCACTTCGTCTTCCGTCACTTCAACGATGATCTGCCCGGGATTGAGATTGTTACGCGTAATCTGACTGAGCAAAATATCCACTGCGCCGGGGGATTTTGACCAGCGACATGGGTAACAGGTTTATCGCCACTTTATGGTTGCCGATCCCCCATACGACTGGCCATCGCCAGCGCCTGTGCTTTGGACGCCAGATCGGCTTCATGCAGTTTATCCGGCGCGATGCTGGAGAAATACTCCAGCGGACTGCCGCCGTTTGGGCCGCGGATCAGCGCTTCGATAGACGAAATATTCCCGCGCAGCGGCTCAATGATTGGCTGAAACGCAAACTGGCACGGTTGATCGCCGGAGACCGGCGCGTGAGTGCTGGTGAACGGTGGTGTCTTACAGACAAAGCACCAGTGTTCCGGCGACGTACTGCGTACCCGATCATTGTTATTCTGCGAAGCGATAAAATTACGGATAAATTTGTAGACCCGGTCGATACTGGCCAGCTGGTAGCGCAGCGTGCCAAACCGCAGGATAGCGCGCAGCGCCGCTGCCGGCTTCATTACGCGTAAATCAAACAGCACCATGCCGCGATCGACAAAGCGACGGCGTGGCGCGAAATCACGTAAGAGCTCCACCACATTACCGTGGCGATGATCCCGTTTAATTCCGTTCAAAAACGGCGTTAACAGACGCCAGCGGCCCTTCAAGAACCTGCAAAAAATGATCGCCGTCGAACAGTAAGATGCCCGTTACCTGCAGTTGTGAATTACGCAGGCTTGCTCGCTCGACAAGGTTAGTCAGTTGAGAGGATCTACTGTTCGATTCAGTCGGCTACGGTAAATCAAAGTCGCTAACACGAAATGCTGCCCTCAGAATGCCCACACAAAATCTACATAGATGCTGCCATCACGCCAGTCTAGCAAGAATGTTAAAATCTCGTCCGTCAATTAAGGGCCATTCTTTTAGCGTTCTCGTTGGCTTAAAATACTCAACCGTGCGCGATAGCCATTGCGAATATGCTGGCTGGCGGCGTCCTCGGGCTGCCGCACGGTCGCGACGGGTAAGCGCATCGACAATCGCCCGGTGTTCACGTTTGGCTTCAAGGGTGCGCTCCGGCAACTCGTAGGTAGTGTTGCGCAGCAGCGACAGGTGAATACGCAAGTTATCCAGCATTTCATTCAGATAGGGGTTGTGCGTTGCGCGGTAAATCTGACGATGGAACACACGGTTATGGTCGTGCAGCGCTTTACTGTCGGTCAGTGTGGCTTCGATATCCACCATCTCCTGTAACAGCGCAATCTCCTCGGTGGAGGCGGCTGTGACCGCCAGATCCATAGCCAGACGCTCCAGACCTTCGCGAACGTCAAACAGCTGGCGCAGCCGCTCATAACTGATATGGGCAATGATCAGCCCACGCTGCGGGCCCGCTCGGCAAGCCCGAGGGTCTCCAGCCGGTGAAGGGCTTCACGGATAGGTGTACGGCTAATTCCAAACTGTTCCGCCAGTCGTGTTTCCTGCAAACGTTCCCCCCGGCTGCAGTTCCCCCCGCTTCCAATGGCGGAAAGCAATATTTCAAAAGGCGTTAAGCCTGTGTCGCGACCCGTCGATTTCACGTTTAAGCTCCGTTTGTCTGTGTGATGACCCTGATAAAGGCTGGCACCCTGCCGTCGCACATCTTGCCACAGGATAGGTTACGTCTATGCTTTTTTTGTTCTTAGCTTATCTAAAAAACATCTTTTGACGTTTACGGAATGGCTGCTATGTTTATTTTATATTCATTGTATACAAATGAATTCAAATAAACACAAACACAGTTTCTGCTTTTTTATTTGTAGGCCAACACCGTGGGATCTTCGTTTTTACGATGACTAAAAAAGAGAAGTTGCATTAACCCGTGGAGAACAGCTCAGCCAGTTTATCAGCCGGGCTCATCAACTCACCGTCCCCCCCCGCCGTACGCCATGAAGCGAAACGCGCCCTGATCGATTATCTCGGCGTGGCGATTGGCGCGGTCAACGACGATGCCGTACACGCGGTTCGCCGGGTAGCCAAAACTGAACGCCGCCGGTGATGCGCGCATTTTCCTTTCGGGAACCACGACCCCTGCGCTTGCTGCGCTGGTGAATGCTACCATGGCGCATGCGGCGGATTACGACGACACTCACCCAGCCGGTGCCGGACACCCGGGCGGACCGTGCTGGTCCACCGCGCTGGCGATGGCGCAGGCGTATCCGGTTGATGAGGAGCAGGTGCTGCTCGCCTTTATTACCGGTTTTGAAGTGATGGCGAAACTGGGCGGCGGTTGGGTACCCGGCGTCGGACGCAATCTGCAACGTCAGGGTTCCACCCGACGTCAGTGGTAGGTCGCGCCGGTGCGGCTGCGGTTGCCGCCGCGATTTTACAGCTTTCTGAAGAGCAGATTCGCAACGCGTTGGGTGCTGCGGCGACCATGATGGGCGGCCTGCAAAATCCTCCGGTACGCACGGCAAGCCTTTCCATGCCGGTAAAGCCGCGATGGACGGCATTATGGCGGCGCAACTGGCGGCAGAAAACTTCGTTGGTGCGCACCATTTCTATGAAGCGGACGGCTGGGTGAAAATCTTTATCCGTGGACGGCAGCGCAGAGATCCCACCGCTGGATTTTGGCGAAAGCTGGGAGTTGCTGACCAACGGTTATAAGCTCTACGCCAGCTGCCGCGGCACGCATGCGTCAATTGAAACTGCGCGGAAAATCTACCCGCAGCTGCAAGGGCGGAAAATTACCCGCATTAGCGCCAAAGTGCACCCGATGGGGATGGTCAACGCCGGGATTATGGATCCGCGCACCCCGCTGGAGAGCAAATTCAGTATCCCTCATTGCATTACCCTCGCCTTAAGTGGCTACAATTTGACGGACACCGATTTCACCCGGTGGCGACCGTGGACGATCCGCAACCGCGCGCCCTGCTGCCGCTGCTACAGGTGGAGGCTGTTGATGGTCAGTCCGCCAGTTCGGCATTTATCGATGTCTGGCTGGATGACGGCGAGGTGCTGCACGCCCATACTGATGTCTATCGCGGCCACGCGCAAAACCCACTGAGCGATGAAGAGTTACGCGCCAAGTTTGACGCTCACCATTCCGGTTCTCGGTGTGGCGCGCAGCAGATCTCTATGATGCGGCCTGCCATTTCGAGCGCCCGGGCTCACTGGCCCGCATTACGGAACTGCTTGCAGGCGATTCTTTTTTTGCACAGGAACTCTGTTACATGACCATTGCCCGACAACTTGCCAGTAATTTACTGGCGTTCTCCCGGCAGGCGTTTCCGCAGGCTGCATACAGCAACGCGCGTACCGCCATTATTGATACCCTCGGCGTTACGCTGGCTGGCGGCGTACAGGATGGCGCCAGTAAACTGCGGGCCGTCATTGTGCCGTCTGCCGCAAGCGGCAACAGCCGCGTCTTCGGCACTGAACTGAAACTGAATGCGCTGGACGCCGCCCTGTTAAACGGCGTTTCCTCTCACCTGCTTGATTTTGATGACTCCAACCCTCGGCTGCACGGGCATATCTCTGTGGCCGTACTGCCTGCGCTGCTGGCGCTGGCGGATGAACAGGGTCGCCACGGCGAAGCGCTGTTGCGCGCCTATATCACCGGGTATGAAACCGCTGTGCGCATGGGGAAAGCGGTTAGCCCGTTCCAGTATCGTCACGGCTGGCACCCAACCACCACCGTGGGCGTTTTCGCCGGTGTTGCCGCCTGTGCGGTGTTGCTGGATCTCAATGAACAGCAAACGGCCACGGCATTGGCGATGACCGCGTCGCTGGCATCGGGGATCAAGTCGAACTTCGGTAGCGAAACCAAAGCGTTGGCCGTCGGTCAGGCTGCCCGCAGTGCGGTGATGGCGAGCAAACTGGCGAAAGAGGGATTCAGCGCTGGCGCCACCGCGTTTGAGCATCATCAGGGGTATTTTCACGTTTATAACGGCGAGGCGAATGTCGATCCCCTGCCACTGACGGAACGCTGGGACGCTACCCCCTTTATTCTTGATACGGTGAAAAGCAATAACTACAAATACTTCCCGTGCTGCTACGCGATCTTATCGCCGCTGGATGGCATTCTGGCGCTGCGCGAAGAGGACCGGGCTTTCGCCGGAGGCGAATCGAACACATTTGCATCAAGGTTCACCCCGATTCGCTTCCCGCACATCAATATTCCACAGCCAGAAAACCCGCTGGCCGGGAAGTTCAGCCTGCATTATTGCGTGGCGCGCGCGTTTGTCACCGGTACGCTGACGCTGGATGATTTTATTGACGATGCGCGCTTCTTCGACCCGACAACGCAAGCCCTGATGCAAAAGGTCACGCTGGAGAAACACGATGAAGAGATCACCCATAGCGCGTTTGTGACGCTGACCACCACCGATGGACGACAATTCAGCCAGCGAGTGGCGGGCGCGGGGTTCCCCGGCAATTCCATTGCCGGAAAACCTGATTGAACAAAAATTCCTCGACTGCGCCAGCCGCGTATTGTCTGCGGAAGGTGCGCAGGCGCTGTATCAACGCCTGTTGCAGGATGATTACCGCTAACCGGATGTCCGAATGACTATCACCGGGATCCCACCGGAAATTTCGCCGCTGTTTGCTGGCGTAATGGTGTTTTGCAGTTTTCTTACGTCGGCGCTGACGGCGGCCGCCTCGGCGGCGGCACGGCGCTGTTGGCTGTCATGGGGCTGGGCATGCCGGTCAGCAGTCTGATGCCGGTTCACGGCATGGTGCAAATGGGCTCGAACCTGAGCCGTACGCTGATCCAGCGTATGCACGTGGTGTGGCCGCTGGTGTTGTGGTTTCTGCTCGGCAGTGCAGTTGGTATTGCCGTGGGTGCACCGGTGGCCGCGATTATCCTGGACAGTCTTGCGCGTATTGCGCTGGGGTTGTTTATTCTCTGGTCGGTGCTGCGTAAACGCGGAGAGCAAAAACCGCTGAGCCGCCCGTTCTTTATCCTCGGCGGCGGCATCAGTAGTCTTGGCACGATGATTGTGGGCGCCACCGGGCCAATGGTGGCCGGGCTTATCAGTTCGCAAGGACTGAAACGCCAGCCGCTGATCGCCACCCACGCCACCTGTATGGTGTTGCAGCACGGGTTGAAGATCCCGGCCTTCGGGCTGATGGGGCCAACTGGTTACCGGTGCTGGCGGCGATGATCATCAGCGGCGCGCTCGGTACTGGCTGGGTACCCGGGTGCTGGATAATTTGCCCGAAAAACTGTTCCGCGTACTGTTTCGTGTGACGATGATCCTGCTCAGTGCACAACTGCTGTGGCAGGGTATAGAAGGATGGTTGAAATAATTCCTTACTTCTTTGGTGTATATGCTTTACTGAATTCGTTCTTTGCCAAATGCGTTGTGGACGAAGAACATAGGTATACAAACGGATGTGTTATTTAAAAATAAATAAATACAGTTAGTTAACCTGACAACAACCCTTTAAAAGGAATAGCCATGCTGAAGAAAACCCACCTTGCGGCGTCGGTATTGCTGCTGACGCTGGGGAGTTTTATTTTCCCTGCGCAGGCAGAAAACGCGCTCGCGACAAATGGCGACACGCTGAAGAAAATTAAAGCGCGGTGAACTGGTGCGGTGTTCACCCTGCCCGTCACGGTTTTGCCTCTATTGACAGCAAAGGCCAATGGGAAGGCACGGATGTGGACTTCTGCCGCGCTCTGGCGGCGGCGGTATTTGGCGATGCATCAAAAGTGCGTTTCACCCCCGCTCTCCACCGCCCAGCGTTTTGCGGCGATCCAGTCCGGTGAAGTCGATGTGTTATCACGTAACATTACCGCTTCTCTGACCCGCGATGTGTCGCTGGGACTGAACTTCGCTCCGCCTAACTTCTACACCGGCACCGGTTTTATGGTGCGCGCCAACAGCGGCGTGAAAAAAGTGGAAGATCTGGATGGCGCAACGGTGTGCATCACGCCGGGCAGCAGCACCGAGCAGAATGTGGCGCAGATTTTCTCGTCGCGTAACCTGCACTACACCCCGGTGGTGATCGAGAATAACAAAGAGTACGTTGCGGCTTACCTTGCCGGGCGTTGCGATGATCGCCCGCGACAAAGTGGCGTTGCCGGGCATCAAAACCTTTGATGCAGAAAAACCGGACGACCATATCATTCTGCCGGGCATCTACTCGAAAGAGCCGCTGGCCATGGCGGTGCGCAAAGGCGATGACCAGTGGTTTGACATTGTGAAATGGGTTGTTTACGCCACGTTTAACGCCGAAGAGATGAACGTTAACCAGAGTAACGTCGACGCTGAGCTGAAATCCACCGACCCGGATGTTCAGGGCCTGCTTGGCGTGACTGGCGGCTGGGCAGAAACTCGGCACCGGATGATAAAATGGGTGTACAACATTGTTGAAACAGGTGGGCAACTATGGCGACATTTATAACCGTCATTTCGGCCCGCAAAGCGCTGAACCGCTGGATCGCGATTTAAAACAATCCTGTGGACCAAAGGCGGTTTGCTTTACGGCCTGCCGATCCATAATCGCCGGGTCACCCCCCTGACTGTGGGGTGACCCTTCTCCACCCCGTAACAACCTTGATGTTTAATGATGAAACAGACTGACAACTCCGGTGCGCTTGCCCGGCGTCGGACACGACCCGGCCGTCCACCGTGTTTCGCCTTTTCACCTTTTCGGCAGCAAAACCGTGCGCAGCTGGTGCTACCAGTTCCTGCTGGCGGCGCTGCTTTTAGGGTTCAGCTACTGGCTATACAGCAATGGTGGATAACCTGCGCGCAGCGTATTGCCACCGGCTTTGGCTTCCTGCATCAGAGCGCGCAATTCGCCATTGGCGAGAAACTTATCGACTACACACCGCGCGACAGCTACACCCGCGCGCTGGCCGTCGGTTTACTCAATACGCTGTCACCGTGTGGCATTGTGCTTGCCACCGTGCTCGGTTTTGTTGTCGGTATCGGGCGGGTGTCCAAAAACTGGCTGCTGATGAGAAAGTGTGTCGGCTACGTAGAGCTGCTGCGCAACGTGCCGGTCATTTTGCAGGTGATCTTCTGGGCGGTGGTGATCCGTAATCTGCCCTCGCCGCGTGAGGCGATCATTCTGCCCGGCATGGGCTTTTTAACCAACCGTGGGCTGACCTTTTACCGTCCCGGCGGCACAGCGGCTGGCTATGGACCTTGATGGCGCTGCTGGCGGCGTGTGTCATGAGTGCGCTGCTCGCGCGTCGCGTCGCTGGCGTGAGCATCACGGCAAAATGGTGCCGGTGGCCCGTCTGCGGACTGCGCTGATTATCGGCCTGCCGCTGCTGGTGTGGGCGCTTGCTGGCGCGCCGCACGAGCTGAATCGCCCGGAACTCCGCGGTTTTAACTTTAAAGGCGGTTTTACCATCAGCCCGGAATTCACCGCGCTGCTGCTGGGTATTGCCCTTTACTCGTCGGCGTTTATTGCCGAAATCGTTCGTGCGGGTATTCAGTCGGTGCCCAAAGGGCAGCTTGAAGCGGCGCGGGCGCTCTCCTTTCCCCGTGGCATGTGATGCGCCACGTGATCATTCCACAGGCAATGCGCGTCATGGGTGCCGCCGCTGGCCAGCCAGTATGTGAGCACCGGCGAAAAACAGCTCCATCGCCGTGGTGGTGGGTTACCCGGAGCTGGCGAACATCAGCAATACGCTGATGAACCAGACCGGCGCTGGAAGCGATCGCCATTATGATGGTGGTGTATCTGATTATCAGCGGCGCGACGTCCCTGCTGATGAACCTGTTTAACCGTTACGTCGCCATTAAAGAGCGCTAAGGAACCGTGATGCAAAACCCTGTGCTTTTCTGGCTGCGACGTCATCTTTTCAGCAGCGTCCTGCAAACGGTGCTGACACTCCTGCTGCTGACGGTGATCCTGCTGGTGGGATCATCATTGCTGCGCTGGGGCGTCATTAATGCTGTCGGGCTGAGCGGTAATGTGGAGCAGTGCCGGCGACTGGCGCGTGCTGGGCGGTGATTGGCGAGAAGTATCGCCCTATTCTGTTCGGTCTGTATCCTTACGATGAACAGTGGCGCGCAGCGCTGGCGATGCTGGTGGTTTATTACCGTGGGGGTATCGCTTTCCCCCGCCTGCTGGCATTCGCGCCTGTTATGGCCGTTGTGGCTCATTTCGCTGGCGACGATGTCGGTACTGATGAGCGGCGGCGTATTCGGTCTGAAATCGGTGCCCTCTGCAGACTGGGGCGGCCTGCCGCTGACGCTACTGCTGTTTTCCGGCACGGTGATCATTGGTATGCCCGTCTCCGTGATGCTGGCGCTCGGACGGCGCTCCCTTGCCCTTCTTGCGCGGCCTGTCGGTGATATTTATTGAAGGTCTGCGCGGCGTGCCGCTGATCACCATTCTGTTTGTGGCGGTGAATGTTTTCCCGCTGTTTTTTACCGGCGGATATGGAAGTCAACAAACTGCTGCGCATCATCATTGGTATTGCGTTGTTCTTTGCCTGTTACCGGTGGCGGAAGTGATCCGCGGTGGTTTGCAATCGGTTCCCCGTGGTCAATATGAAGCGGCGGCGGTGCTGAACCTCGGTTACTGGCACACCACCACCAAAATCATTCTGCCGCAGGCCTTGCGTATCTGCCTGCCGGCGGTGACCAACCATATTATCGCGGCGATGAAAAATACCTCGTTTGTGATCATTATCGGTCTGTTTGATGTGCTGACGGCCACCAGCGCGGTGATGCAGGATCCGCAGTGGCGTCGCTACTATATCGAGTCGTATGTGTTTATCGCCTCGTTGTATTTATTATTCGGCTTTTTGCTTTCTCGCTATGCCGTGTGGGTGGAAGGACGCATTGATGCCCGCCGTAACCCTGAAGGAGTCTCCTGATGCAAGACATGACATCGCGCGATGCGATAATTGAGATGAAATCGGTCAGCAAATGGTACGGGAAATTCCGGTGCTGGACGAGGTGTCGCTGAGCGTGAAAAAGGTGAACGTGTGGTGATCTGCGGCCCGTCCGGTTCCGGCAAGTCGACGCTGATCCGCTGTATTAACCGCCTTGAAGAGCATCAGAAGGGGCAGATTCTGGTGAACGGCATCGAAATGAACGACAACGTGCGCAACATCAGCCGGATTCGTTTGAGCATTGGCATGCTGTTCCAGCAGTTTAATCTGTTCCCGCATTTAAGCGTGCTGGATAACCTGATTATCGGGCCGACGCTGGTGCGCAAGATGACGCGACCGCAAGCGACAGAACTGGCGATGCACTATCTGGAAAAAGTGCATATTGCCAACCGGGCGCACACAAGTTCCCGCTGCAACTGTCCGGTGGGCAACAGCAGCGTGTGGCGATTGCCCGCGCCCTGTGTATGCAGCCGGAAATCATGCTGTTTGATGAGCCGACGTCGGCGCTCGATCCGGAAATGATCAAAGAAGTGCTGGATGTGATGCTTGATCTGGCGGAGAGCGGCATGACCATGATTGTGGTGACGCATGAAATGGGCTTTGCGCGTACCGTGGCGGACAATGTGATCCTGATGGCCGATGGCCGCATTGTGGAATCCGCTGCCCCCGAAACGTTCTTTACGCAACCCGCACATCCGCGTACTCGCCAGTTCCTCGATCAAATCCTCAGCCATTAATCTCCCGGCGGTCTCTCCGCCGCCTGCGAACGCCGTAAAAATAAGCGACAGGCAACGTATTACCCTTGTAAAATATCATGTCTTTATCCACCCTGTTGTCATACGATTTAAGTATTGCTGTATCACTGAGCAGCACGTTACGCGGCAATGTTGCCTTTGAAATAGTG
The DNA here is from genome assembly GCA_002886105.1 of Enterobacter sp. EA-1. Classification (GTDB taxonomy): domain Bacteria; phylum Pseudomonadota; class Gammaproteobacteria; order Enterobacterales; family Enterobacteriaceae. The sequence continues at coordinate 2,608,293 of CP025776.1, read as the reverse complement.
TTTTAATGTAAATACGGCTATTTCTGCTGTTAACATTTCTGTTTGTCCGGCGATTATTTTTTCACCCTTTATCAGATGTCCATCTGATAATTTAGCTTAAGGATTTACTTATCTCCTCGGAAAATTTTTCGCTGTCTTTTTTTTGTCGCAAATTCATAACAATATTTAAAAATTAAGGCGTAAGCATGACTAAAAAATATTTAATGTTGCTACTTTCCGTTGCCGATAAGTTCGTGGAAAATGCACAGGTAATAACTAACAACAGTCACTGGCCGGTAAATTAACCACACGTATTACCGCGTCAGCAAAACTCATTGATTACGGTCCATCGTGGAGTTTTTTCATGAAGCGTAACACTCATGTTACACAAAAGAGTTTTGCTTAACGACGGTACGACGTGCTGTTGTCGACAACAAATACGCACAGCCATATTACTTATGCCAATACGGCCTTTATTGACGCCAGCGGATTTAATGAAGATCAATTAATGGGCGCGGCGCATAATATTATTCGCCACCCGGATATGCCCCCTGCGGCATTTGGCGATATGTGGTTTACCATTCAACAGGGTGACAGCTGGACCGGGATGGTGAAGAACCGTCGCCAGAACGGCGATCACTACTGGGTTCGCGCCAACGTGACCCCCTATTTATCAGCAGGGGCAGTTAACCGGTTATATCTCTGTGCGTAATATTCCCGAACGCGCAGAAGTGGATGCCAGTGCAGCCCTCTATCAACAGGTTAATGAGAATAAACTCAAAGGCTATCGTTTCTATATAAAGGGCTGGTGGTGCGCCGCGGTTTATTTTCTTTTTATCTATTTTTCAGCGCATCAATGTTTCCAAAACGTATCAACCCTCGGGCAGTATAATTACGGCGGCTCTTCTGGTTGCATTACAATATACGGACTTCAATGCTGCCACCAAAGCGGGCGTATCAATTATTATCCTCGGACTGCTTTCTGCTTTTTGCAGAGCCAAATATCGCGCCCGTTGAAAATAGTTTTATCGCAAATGCAGAAAGTGGTTTCCGGGCGTAAAGCCGACTACCGGCATTTTAACCGCGTGGATGAAATTGGTTTGTTGATGCGACTGGTTAACCAATCCGCTGAACCTCAGTTCACTGGTTGGGGGATGTTTCCGCACAGATTAACGGTATCCGTACCATAAGCGGGCGCATTACCAGCGAAGGCGAATCCCTGCAAAAACGCACCGAAGAAACCTCCGCTGATTTGCATCAAACCGCCGCTGCGGTGGAAGAGATCGCCAGCGCGGTGCGGCAAACGGCGGAAACGGCGTCCGATGCCATGGCCCGCGCCGATGAAACCAGCGCCAGCGCCATGAACAGCGGCGATGTGATGAAGAAAAACCATCACCATGATGCAGGCGGTCTCCGCGGACAACAATAAAATCGTCGACATCATTGGCGTGATTGACAGTATCGCCTTCCAGACCAATATCCGGCGCTGAACGCCGCAGTTGAAGCGGCGCGTGCGGGGAATCCGGCCGTGGTTTTGCCGTTGTGGCTGCCGAAGTGCGTAACCGGCGCAACACTCCGCTTCTGCTGCACGCGAAATCCAGACGTTGATCGAACATAACGTGGCGAACGTGAAAAGCGGTGTGGAAATGGTTGAGAAGACGGAAACACACCTGACTGCCATGATCGACAGCGTGATTAATATGTCGACGATGATCAAAGAGATTGGCGTTGCAACGCATGAACAAACTCAGGCGCTGGAGTTGATTAACCAGTCGGTTTCCCGCATCGGCACGATGACGCACAACAACACCGGGATGGTGGAACAGGTGACCAGCGCGGCCGAAGATCTCTGAACGCGCCGCCCGCCTGCATCGCGCGGTACATGTTTTGGCGGTAGCTGATCCCTGCTATAGTCACGGACTCACTTGCGGAAAAGAGGCGCAGCATGGTTCCCTGCAAAGCAGTCCTGATGTTTCTTTTGTCGTTAGTCCTGTCGGTGGCGGCCCATGCTGCCGACAGCTTACAGCCCTTCCGGTTTATGCAGCCGCCCGCGCTTCGGGTTGATGCGGCAAAAACGGTCAACTGCCCTGCCATTCCCACGCCGTTTACCGGCACGCTCGATTTCGCAGTAAATACGAAGGCTCGACAGCGCCCGCGCCACGCTTAATCCACAGGCTGAAGCTGCGTTTCGCGATCGAACCCGAAACATTACCGCCATGGAGAGCACGGTCAGCAAACAGGTGACCGCGGCACGCAGCGGCGATCCGCGTTATGTCGCCTGTGTTGTTAACGCTCAGCGCGTGGGCTGATGCAGGCGCATTAACCGGCGCAGCGGCGAATCATACCGGCAAGTCCATGCGCAAATGGGCGCTGGCGAGTTTCTCCTCAGCCCGGCTACAACTGGCTTTCTCACCGGCGCAGCCGCTGCCGCTCTATACAGACCAGCAGAAAACCATCACGCGTTGGTTGAGTCAGTTGAACCTTAACCGCCAGTGAATGGCGCGATCTGCCGCTGGATAACGTCAATAACCACAGTTACTGGGCCGCGCGGGCGCTGATGTCGACTGCGGTGGTCACCCAACGTCAGGATCTGTTTCACGCATCGCTGGCGATTTACCACACCGCCATGCAGCAAGTGGATGCGCAGGGTTTTTTTAGCCAATGAACTGCGCCGCCGCCAGCGGGCCTTTTCCTACCATAATTACGCGATACAGCCGTTGGTGATGATCGCCCTGTTTGCTCGGGCGAACGGTGGATGTGACGGCAGAAAACAACCGGGCGTTGCAACGGCTGGGCGCGAAAATCATTGCCTCGCTGGACGACCCTGCCCCTTATGCACAGCAAACCGGGGAGCCGCAGGATCGCGCTTTTTGCAGCACCTGACCAACTGGCCCGCTGGAAGCCCGGTGCCAGCTTCAGCAGTGCGATGCGGCGTTAAACCAGCGCATCACGGCGCTAAGACCGTTGCAAAATACCCGGATGGGCGGCGATATGACGCATCTGTTTGCGGCAAAGATCCAGCAACGCGACGGGCAAGATTAACCGTGCACTGACAGACTCACGGTTCGTAAAATGCATTTTGTTCATGGTGTTGCGGTAAGTATAATCTGCGCGAATAGTTCAAATTGGCTGGAGTGAGCAGAATGCGGTATGACTGTTCGCCAGCTTTTTACCTCCTCCGGTCGCTGATAACCGGACGGGGAGATGATTACATCGTAACAGGGCATAAAATTGCCCGGATATTAAGGGATTAAATGAAGAGTAGTAAAGTCATGGCTGCTTTTACCGCTTTTTCTGTTGTCTGGCTATGGTTCGGCCAGCACGACCGGGAGTTGAAATTCTGAGTGCCGTGGTGAAAGACGCGAAAATCCCCGACGCGCAGCTTATGCTGCAACGAAACGGTGAAAGCGCGATCAAGGCCACAACAAACGCCCGGTGACAGGCGGTACTGGAGAGCGCGTTTCCCGATACCAGCGATACGCTGCTGATTGTTAAAAAAGCGGTTATTCCAATCTGGTGGGTGAAATGCCCCTGTAATGGCATGTCGTATGCGCTAAGTCCGGTGCTGAACGGGCTGGACAGCATGCGTGTGGTCTTAACCGGGAGCGCAGCCCGAGGATCTGGACTCGCACATTGTTTATCCGGGCAACCATATCTATTTCGACCATCAAGAGGGTGATAACGGCAATCTGGACGTTGACGATACGGACAGTTTTGGTCCGGAAACCATCACCCTGACCGCCCGTCAAAATGGTCAGTCCTATGTCTACGCTATCCATGACTTTACCGATCGTTTAAGACCGAACACCACGCGCTTGTCCGAGAGTCAGGCGAAAGTGTTCGTTTACGTCGGTGAATCGCTGGTGAGAACCTATTATGTTCCGCAGCATCAGACCGGGAATCTGTGGACGGTATTTAAAATCACCCCGTCGGGTGACTTTGTCGATATCAACAAAATTGAAGGGGTAACGACGGACTCCGCGAACATCGGCACGCTCCTCTCGCCCGCGCTGGCCGACGCACACCGGACCGCTTCGCACAACGCCGGTTGGTCACAACAGGATATGAGCGCGTCCCGCAACTTCAACCTGCTGGGTGAAGCGGCTTATCAGCAAAATGATTACGATCAGGCGATCCGCAGTTCACGGCGGCCGTCAACGCGTGGGCGGATAACGGCAAGGCATACGGCAACCTGGGGCTGGTTTATCAGAAAGCCGGTCGCACGGCGGAAGCGCTGTGGGCCGTAAAGCGCTGGCATTAGCCAGCGGCACCGGTGCGCCAACGGTTCGCGCCGGGGCAAATTATAACATCGGCAAAATTTACGAAACGGCGGGTGATTATCAGCAAGCGCTGAGATATTACCAGCAGCCCGTAATGAAAAGCCAATACGGTGTATGACAACGCCATTACCCGTGTTCAGGGGCTTATCCACTAATATCCGGTAAAGCAGACATGGACTGCCCTGTCAAACCGGGCAGTCACATTAAGCGGCGAGGTGCGTGATGTTAGCGGATTCCAGGCCTTTTGTTTCCAGGCGTAACCGCGCGGGCCTTGTTGATTGGCCTGTCACCGGAGACTGCACAACTCCACTGCGCATTACCCGCACTCTGACTGGTTGCCACCCGCAGGATAGCGAAGCCCTTTCACATGGCTGACGCTGTATTCAAACACCACATCATCCGGTGGTTACTGGCAATCCGCTCGATGCGTAATAGCGGGCTGCCGACCGCCACGTTGAGCTGTTTTGCCAGCACACTGTCGCTCACCACCGGCATGTATTGTTCATGGGCGCGTCGGCGCATAGCCAAAGGTTTCGCGTAATTGCCCGTGCAGCGAACGTGCGCCATCAATATGGCTGATATCGGTATAAATCCGGCCGTTGAGCCAGCTGATCACATGCCCAACGACCTGCGCGTTTTGCATCATGACCCGTTCAAGGCGCACGACCTGATGCCCGAGGCTTAGCCCCATTTTTCCGCCACCACGCTGTCTGCCATGGAAGGAAAGAGCGAAATGACCTCCAGATGCACAGGCTGCGGATCGACAAACGAGACCAGCGTATCCGGCAGGTCGGTGTAGTGTTTGAGCAGCGCATCACGGTTAATAAAGGTGCCTTTTCCTGCTCGCGATACACCATCCCGATGCTGACCAGCGCATCGATGGCCTGTTTGATCGTACCGCGCCACCTGAAACTCTTCCGCCAGCAGCAGTTCGCCGGGCAGTCTGTCATCATAGGTAAACGAGATAATCCGTTGCAGAATAATCTCTTTGATCTTCAGGTAAAGTGGGAGTCCGTCAGACTCAAACATACTTCAACTCCGCTTCAGAGGTAGTGTATCCGGCTCCTGTATTTTCCAGTATATCCCGATTTATCTGTTGATTACCGTCTATGTTTGCACTGGCCAGTACTGGCGGCGTAAGGCCGATTTCCAGCATGCGTTCGCATAAACGCAGCACCGAGGGCTGTTGGCAATCGTGGCCCCATAATAGTGGACAACGGTGCGACACGCTGCGCCATTCCCGGTAGGGTGACAGCGGCGTCGCCGTATTCGCAGAGATTATCAATGGTCATCTGCCACCGTGGCCAGCAGTTTGCCACTGGAGTGGCGTGAGGTCACCTTCGCAGCGGTATCCGTGTCGATCGCCTACATTCACCTGCGCTCGCGGGCGCAAATCCGCCACATCCAGGGGTAATGGCATTACGCCCCGACACGGAGTGGATAAGCAGTATCTCCGGCCTGTAGCGGTGAGCTCTCTACCGGGACACGCCCTAACCCTTCAACATTTTCCACGGCGCTGGTCAACGTTAATGGTCGTACGTTGAAAGCATCAGCGCCGGGTTAAAGAGCGGGTTAACGATCGCCAGCCCACCGGCGCGGTAGCTCATCTCTTCCGCCAGGGATCCCCGGCATGGCTGGCGCCAAAGACAAACAGATTGCGCTGGTTGCACACGGTGTCGAACATCATCTCTGCTGCGCGGTCAATCACGTCGCGTTGCTGCTCCAGTTCCCGCAATTTCTGATGAATTTGTGCATAGTAGTGGTTTAGCGCATCGCTCATCGCAGTTCCTCAGAAGGTCAGCAAGCGGGTTAACGCGCCGATCAGCGGCGCCAGCATAAACATGTCGCTATCGCCCGCCCACAGCGCCGTATCCGGAATGGTGTCGTTGATAAAGAAGCTGACACAGAAGTATTGCCCCACGCCACCACGGTGGAGGTGACAAACCCCGCCAGCAGCGCGCCTTTATAGCCGCCGGTGATATTGCCAAACACCCCCGCGGTACCCGCATGGAAGAAAATAACGATCATGCTGGGAATAAACATACCCCGTAGAGCGACCAATCACCGTTAGCCACAGCAGTGAACCGACAAAGGCACCCACGAAGCCAAGCACCACCGCATTGGGTGCAAAGTTGAATAGAATCGGGCAATCGAGCGCCGGTTTTGCACCGGGCACCAGCCGTGAGCCAATACCGTTAAATGCCGGCACCATTTCGCCAATAAACATCCTGACCCCAAGCAAGACCACGGCAATACCGCCGGTGAAGATCAGCGACTGTTTCCAGGGCGTAGATATAAAAACTGAGCCCGCCCGACTGAGAGAATTTCAGCCGCTTTCGGCGTGGCTTTGATTTGCAGAATAAAGGTGCCCACGAAGAACAACAGCGTCATGGTTAACGCGGTGACCACGTTGGAGTCGCGCAGAAAACCGAGCTTTTCGGCACCGGATATCTTCGGCGTTAATTTTGTTGGCGGCGAAGAGCGTGCCGAACACCGCGCCCAGCAGTGCCACAGAGGACGATGTATGGCCGAGCGCGACATTGTCGTTGCCAGTGATTTTCCGCACCCACGGTTGCACCATTGCCGGTTGCAGCGTCCAGTACAGCCCTGATCACCGACAGCATCAGCGTTAATTGCACCGCAGAGATGTGCGGGTTGGTGACCATGATCCCCGGCGAAGATCATCGTCGTCCAGAACATCATATGGCCGGTCAGGTAGATATATTTGAACGGGGTGATTCTCGCCAGCAGCAGGTTAATGGCAAAACCCGCTGCAATCGCAATGGTCACGCTGCTGCCGTAGCGTTCGCTGAATTTCACCTGCCCCATAATGTCCGTCAGGTTCATGGAGCTGAGGCCGAACACTTCGGTCCAGATGGGCTGAAAGATCAGCAAGGCGGAGACAATAATGCCCGCGCCTGCGCCAATAATCAGAAAACCGAGAATGCCTTTCAACGTGCCGGAGACGATGTCCGCCAGCGGTTTTTTCTGTAACACCAGCCCGAGAAGGACGATCAAACCAATTAAAATGGAGGCTTCACCGAAGATGTTGACGGTTATCCAGTGCAGCACATCGATAAATTCGCTCATGGTCAGACGCCCTCGTTCAGCACGCCCGCCTGCGCTAAAGCGCGGGTGATTTCCTGCGTATCAATGTAGTTATTCACCACCACCACCGGGCAGGAAAGCTGGCGCAGGTTATCCACCAGCTCGCTATTGGTGATTACCAGATCGGCCTGCGCCGAGGAGGCGGAAGAGACATCCATGTGTTCAACAGACGCCTGAATACCGTTTTTTGTAATACCTTTTCGACATTCATTTTTAAAATAAGGCTGGAGCCCATGCCTAAACCGCAAACCGTCAGAATTTTCATTATCAGCCCTCGAAGTGCGTGATTCCGTGATTAATTCTTGTGCGTAAAACAAGAGAAAATTGCTTCTGCGTCCGTGCTGTGCAGAAAAGTGTGGTACGTATGCTCATCGCTGAGCAATGTCACCAGTTGCTGGATAAGTTGAATATGCTGATCCCCGGCCAGTCGCGGATAACCCCAGCACCAGCGAGACGGGATCGTTATCGCTGTGCCCAAACGCTACAGGCTGTCGCAGGCGGATAAAACTGATTTGCGGCGTCAGCGCGCCCTGTTCAGGCCGGGCATGGGGCATTGCCAGACCGGCGCTATCACAAAGTAGGGGCCGAACTGATGAAAATTGTCCACCATCGCCTGCACATAGCTTTCAGTGCAGGCATCGCTTGCCAGCAGTGCGTTGCCTGCTGCCAGAATCGCCTGCTCCGGCGTGTTTGCGGGGTGGTCCAGTTGAATGGCATGACGTGCAATCATCGGGATACCTGCGCAAGATAGTGATGAAGGAGTTGAGCGTGGTTTCCAGTGCCTGCTGAACAAGCGCCGCCCCTTTTCCGCCGTTGCGCAACGCGGATCGCCCAACACCGCATAGTCGGAAAACTCCGTCCAGTGCATCTGTTGCCGGGCGAAATTGGGGAAACTCGGGTAATGCGCCCGCGCCATCTGCACCGCTTCCGGCGCCAGCTCCAGCATCAGGGAGGTTTCGATCTCATCGGCATGCATATACCCGGTTTTGGCCTCTTTCGATTCCCTTAACCGGTGCACGCAATCATTCATCCCCGCCCAGTGTAGCTGAGTAGCGTAATGCCCTCTTTTTCAATGCCCGGCCGCGCTTTTCATGGCGTCAAAATTACCGTAATGCGCATTAATGACCGCCAGCGCCGGAATGCCATAGCCTGCCATATTGCGCGCCAGCGCCTGTAAAAGCTGACTCAGTAAATCGTTACCGATATCCACCGCGCCAGCGTGACCCTGTAACGACCAGACTGGCTAAACGGTAGCACCGGCAGCATCACCGATGCGTCGCCGAGCGCCGCGTCGAGTCGTTCGCAAAAGCGCTCCGCCAGCAGATTGTCCGTCGCCAGCGGCAGGTGATCGCCGTGCGGTTCTACCGCGCCCAGCGGCAGTAAGGCTATCTGCGCCCGGTGCAGCGCCGCGCTGGCCTGCGATTCGTTCAGCATCTGCAGTTTCATTAACTCTCCGGCTGAAGGCAAAATAGCGGGCCGGGTTAGCAATGAAGAAATCGTGCAGCAGCGTCTCGCCGTCAAAACCTGCTTCACGCGCTTCTTCCAAAAACCTTGGCCGCCAGTCCGCCGAGGATAAACTTCAATCCCAACCCCCCTTTCCATAGTGGGCGCTCATGCTTTTACGGGCGAAATCGCCGCCGATCAGGATCTGTTTTTGATATCCCCTTTTACACAGTTCGAGGATGGCCTGCGTACGAATATGTTCAGGGTGATATTTTATTCTGGTAATACCGTCAAAGAGAGGTACGCCCCGGTGTTGGCGATTTGACGGTGTAACCAGGATCGGGGTTTCGGTCCATGTGCAAAGCACAAGCGGGACATATCAAGGCCAAGCGTTTTAAACACCTGCGTCTGTTCCAGCGCCATGGTGCCCATTTCCGTATGGCTGTGCATCGGCGCTGGTGATTTGCTGCGCGCGAACGATCACTTCCAGCGTTTTGCGTTCAAGGGGTGAAATCATGTTATAGCCGGTGCCGCATTTCACCACGCCAGCCCGGTACTGGCTGCCATCGATGCCGTCCGTCACCACGGACAACGTGCTCCACCAGTGCGTCCAGCGGCGAGTGCTCAATCCACTGCGCAAACGTGTCGCTGTGGCCGGTGGCGCTTGCAGCTCCAGAGGAATCCTTTGTTAAACCCGGCAGTGGCGATGATCTGTACGTGCTGGCGCTGTGCGATCCCGGCAACGACGTCGACCTGTCTGCCATAATCCGGCGCGGTGGCGTCATAAAAGAGTGCCTGCCCGCGGCGCGAAAAATCCGCTAGCTCCCTTTCCGAGGCGTCCGCTGAATCGAGCAGCAGATCTTCATCGTTACGCTCCGCCCAATACGGTGGAATGCAGTAAATATGATCGTGACTGTAGGTCACGCCCAGCTCGGCGGGGGCAATATCTCCATGCAACGTACGAATAAAACCCATCGGGCAACCCTCTGAAAGCAAATGGAAGATGCCCATCAAAAATAGGTTTGGCTCACTTGATCAGTCAAGTGATCAAGTTCGTTTATTGATCAATTCTATGACCTGCGCCACGAATAATAAGAGACTGTTCTTAAAAGTCGTCATTCGCTTGCGCTTTGCGTCACGATGTCCGAGGATGACAGTCCGGTATGTTTTTTGTACCGCGCAATGATGAGATTGTATTTCGCCCGGCGCAATTTACCGGGCTTGTCCTTGAAACATTGAACTGGATTAAGGAGTAAGCATGAAATCGAACCGTCAGGCACGTCATATCATGGGACTGGATTACAGTGTCTAACACCCGCAAAGTGGTGACCAAAGACAACCATGAAGAAACGGTGGTGGTCCATCGTTCCGGGCGTCATCGCCGCGCTGGCTAATGTTTTCCATCCTCGCCACTCCATCCGGAGTGGCGTTTTGTTTTCTTCTGCTTGATAAAAATTCAATCAACGAATGCCGCGAATAGGAAGTATTTGCCGTATTGATGATTTATACTTGCGCCCGCCGCAGTACCCCACCCGCAACGCTATGCCACGCGGAGTGATCGTTGATAAAGGAGCAGTAAGATGAATGCCAAACATAATAAAAACAGATCGTTGTACATCCCCTATGCCGGTCCCGTGTTGCTGGAGTTTCCCCTGCTGAACAAAGGCAGCGCCTTCAGCATGGAAGAGCGCAGCAGCTTCAACCTGCTGGGTCTGTTGCCCGAAGTGGTTGAAACGATTGAAGAACAGGCGGAGCGCGCTCCGGCTGCAATATCAGGGTTTTAAAACCGATATTGATAAGCACATTTACCTGCGTAACATCCAGGGACACGAACGAAACCCTTTTCTATCGCCCCGGTTGATAACCATCTCGAAGAGATGATGCCGGTGATCTACACCCCAACGGTCGGTTGGGCATGTGAACGTTTTTCGGACATTTACCGTCGCGCGCGCGGCGTGTTTATCCTCGGCAGAACCGCGGCAGCATGGACGACATTCTGCAAAACGTCCCGAACCACAATATTAAAGTGATTGTCGTTACCGACGGTGAGCGCATCCTTGGCACGGGCGACCAGGGGATTGGCGGGATGGGCATTCCAATCGGTAAGCTCGCTTTACACCTCCTGCGGCGGGATCAGCCCGGCGTACACCCTGCCGGTCGTACTGGATGTTGGCACCAACAACCAGCAACTGATTAACGATCCGCTGTATGGGCTCGCGCCACCCGCGTATTACGGGTGATGAGTACTACGCGTTTGTCGATGAATTTATCCGAGGGCGGTTAAACAACGCTGGCCGGATGTGCTGCTGCAATTTGAAGATTTTGCGCAGAAAAACGCCATGCCGCTGCTGAACCGCTACCGCAACGAAATCTGCTCGTTTAACGATGATATTCAGGGCACCGCGGCCGTGACCGTCGGCACGCTGATTGCCGCCAGCCGTGCCGCTGGCAGCCAGTTGAGCCAGCAGAAAATCGTCTTCCTCGGTGCCGGTTCCGCCGGCTGCGGGATTGCCGAGCAGATTATTGCGCAGACCCAGCGTGAAGGCCTGAGCGAAGCGGACGCACGCCAGAAAGTCTATATGGTGGATCGCTTCGGTCTGCTGACCGACGAAATGCCAAACCTGCTGCCGTTCCAGAGCAAGCTGGTGCAGAAACGCGAAAACCTGCAAAACTGGGATCGCGAAACCCAGAGCGAAGCCATCTCCTGCTGGATGTGGTGCGCAATGTGAAACCGGACATTTTGATTGGCGTTTCCGGTCAGACCGGGCTGTTTACGGAAGAGATCATCCGTGAAATGCACAAACACTGCCCGCGCCCGATTATCATGCCGCTCTCTAACCCGACCTCCCGTGTGGAAGCGACGCCGCAGGACATCATCAGTTGGACTGACGGTATGGCGCTGGTTGCTACTGGCAGCCCGTTTGCGCCGGTGCAGTGGAAAGAGAAAAACCTACCCGATTGCGCAGTGCAACAACGCGTATATCTTCCCGGGCATTGGTCTGGGGTGATCTCCGCCGGGGCGTCACGCATTACCGATGAAATGCTGATGGCGGCAAGCGAAACGCTGGCAGAATACTCGCCGTTGCTGCTCAATGGCGAAGGTCTGGTGTTGCCGGAGCTGAAAGACATTCAGAAAGTGTCGCGCGCCATCGCGTTTGCAGTCGGCAAAATGGCGCAGCAACAAGGCACCGGCGGTGAAAACCTCTGCCGAAGCGCTGGAACAAGCCATTAACGATAACTTCTGGGAGCCGAAGTACCGCAGCTATCGCCGTACCTCGATCTAACCACCTGTTTTCCACCCGGAGTCGTCGTGCTCCGGGTGCCCTGCTCACTCCAGCTAATCCGTTGTTGTTTCCTCATTAGCATGGACGAGATCGTAGGCCGCCTGCGCCCGCTCCAGCGCCGGACCATACGCCAGCGCCCAATCATTCAGCGCCATAAACGGTTGTTGTAGCGTCTGCGCCAGCGTGATGCTGTACTCCACGCCCACCGGCGAGGTAGGCAGCACTTCACGGCGCACGAGTCCATTGCGCTCCAGCCGTTTTAGCGCATCCGCCAGCGCTTTGTGGGTAATGCCATCCAGCCGACGGCGGATTTCATTAAAGCGGGCAGGTTCGGTACAGAGTACCGTGAGGATCATAATCGACCATTTATTGGTGATGTGTTCCAGTACCCAACGGGTTTTCCCCACATTATTCAGGCTGTTACAGTCAATTTTCTCCATGGCGATATACTCCGCGATATCAGATATAAATAAAGTGCGTAATTGATATTAAGTATAAAATTTATATCATCTGTTTTCCACTCAAACCGGAGAGAACAGATGGGCAGATTAGACAATAAAGTGGCTGTGGTGCTTGGCGGCGCAAAAGGCATCGGCGGCAATCAGCCAGCGTTTCACCCATGAAGGTGCAACAACTGGCTTACTTCACGCCGTGATGAGGAGCTCCAGGCAGCCAGTCGCACCCTGTCAGGCGCTTCAGTGCCGCTGCGTGCGGATGTGGGTCAACAAAGCGAACTGGTCCGCATTATGGCGACGGTTCAGGCAGAAGCGGGTCGCATCGATGTGCTGGTCATTAATGCCGGGATGTCGGAATACGCCACCATCGGGGACATCAGCGAAGCGCATTTTGACCAGATATTTGGCCTGAATGTCCGTTCGCCCGTGTTTGCCTTGCAGGCCGCACTGCCGTTATTGCAGCCCGGTGCGAGCGTGGTGCTTATCGGGTCGATAGCCGATACGATCGGCACGGAGGGATACGGCGTTTACAGCGCCAGTAAAGCGGCACTGCGTTCATTTGCCCGGACTGCGGACACGTGAGCTCTCCAGCCGCGGTATCCGTATTAACGTCGTAGCGCCGGTGGCCCTATCGATACCGAGATGATGTCGGTTGTCACCGATGAGGTTCGCGAAGCATTAACCCGTGATATTCCGTTGCACCGAATGGGCAAACCCGACGAAGTGGCCAATGCAGCGCTCTTTCTGGCGAGCGATGAGAGCAGCTACATCGCAGGGCAGAGATCTGCGTGGATGGCGGAATGGCTCAGGTTTGACGGTGTGTTTCCTCTTCACAGCCATCTGCGGATGGCTGTTTTTGCACGTGGCGTTTCCCCTGCGCTGCTGGCAAATCATTTATTTCCCCGCTACACTCCTTTCACCCATCAACTTACTGGAATATAAAAGGGAGGCCAATTATGCTGTATTGTGAACTGTTTTATGTTTCACATACCCTTGGTGATCGCACCAGCTCAAGCGTTATCGGTATCGTGCTGCGATAACTTCTGCTTGAGCGAAGACACAATCCCTTCCCTTGGGCTTACCGGGTTATCGTCAGCGATGTTTGACGAGGCATAAACATGCCTGTAACTCTTGAGTAAGCAATGAGCACTTTACTATCTGCACAATCAATCCGTGTTGAAACGGCTTTCGGTCCGTTATTCTCCGATCTCTCTTTTACCCTGGAAAAAAGGCGATCGCCTTGGTCTTATTGGCGACAATGGCTGTGGCAAAAGCACCCTGCTAAAAGTGCTGGACGGTTCGCAGTCCCCCCTGTCCGGTAATGTCACCGTGGCGCACCACTGCCTGTTGGCCCGTGTGGAACAACATCTCCCCGCTGAGCTATTGCCTGTCACGCTGCTGGAGGCGGTGCTGGCGCAGATCCCGGCGACGGAACGGGAGAGCCAGCGTTGGCGAGGCGAAGCGCTACTGGCCAGTATGGGACTGAGCCCGCAGGAGATCGCCCTGACAGCGGCGACGCTGAGCGGTGGTCAGCACACCCGTTTGCTGTTGGCGCGGGCGCTGATCCGCGAACCGGATCTCCTGCTGCTGGATGAGCCCGGCAACCACCTCGATCTGCCTACGTTGCTGTGGCTGGAGCAGTTTCTGCAACACTGGTCCGGCAGCTTTGTCATGGTCTCGCACGATGCTTCGCTGCTGGATGCGGTGACCAACGGCACTGGATCCTGCGTGACCATACACTGCATTGCTTCGCACTACCTTGTAGCGATGCGCGCCTTGCGCTGGAGGAACGGGATGAAAGCGACGCCCTGCGGCACAAAGCCGAGCAAAAGGAGATCGACCGCGTCACCGCCAGCGCCAAACGGCTGGCGACATGGGGGCGGGTTTATGACAATGAAGACCACGGCGCGCAAAAGCCAAACAGATGGAAAAACAGGTTGAGCGCCTGAAAGAGAGCCAGACGGAACTGACCGCCGGAAGCCGTTGGGCGCTTGCGCTGCATGGCGAGGCGTTACCGGCGGATCGTCTGCTGGAAATGGAGCAGTTGCCGGTTGCGCCAGCGGTGGGTTTACCGGCTTTGTTTCACGTTCCCTCGCCCGCCTGAAAAGCGGCGATCGGGTTGCTGTTGTCGGGCGTAACGGTTGCGGGAAATCCTCGCTGCTGCGGTTAATCTGGCAGGCGTACCGGCAGCAAAATCCAGCGGCTCTGCGCCTGCACCCGCGTTTGCAGGCCGGTTACTACGATCAGACGCTGCACCAGTTGCCGGATGAGGCCACGCTGTTTGAGGCGCTGGAGCCGTTCGCCCCGGCACCGGAGGATCGCAAAATGGCGCTGATCAGCGCCGGTTTTGCATGGGCGCGTCATGGGCAGCACGTTGCGACGCTGAGCGGTGGTGAGCGTTCGCGGCTGCTGTTTGTTGGCCTGTCGCTGGCGCGCTTTAACCTGCTGTTGCTGGATGAACCCACCAACCATCTGGATATGGCCGGTAAAGAAGCGCTGGCGCACACGCTGCAACACTTCAGCGGTGGTGTGCTGCTGGTGAGCCACGATCGTCAGTTGATCAACGCAAGCTGTAACCGCTTCTGGCTGGTGGAAAACGGTGAGTTGCAGGAGTGGCATAATGTGCAAGCCGTGTATGAGCGACTGCGGAAAGCGCTGGCCTCATCAATGCAACTGCCCAACCGCAACACGCGGTGACGGCGGTTGCGGACGATCAGGATGCCCTGCTGGCACGGCTTATTGAGCTGGAAACACGCCTCGCAGAGAAGACGTGACCCAAACACCAGAAACCGCAGCTACAGGCGCAATGGCGTGAGGAGATAACACGTATTAATACGCAATTGACTTAATCGAAACCCGTGCAACGTTGTGCGGCTGGTTTATTCTCGCAGGCGTTTTATATCATTAACACATCAAGGATGAGGTATGTGGATACTACTTGCACTCGCGTTATTGACCCTGTCATTTAACAAAAAAATCGCCGTCGGGTTATTGCTCGTCACCAGCGTGTGGGCGGGATGGCTTGGCGTTATCGATCTCCGGGTCGCCGGGGGCATTATTCTGCTGGCGGCTATCAGCCTGACGGGGGTACACCCTTCCCCAGCGTCCTGCGATACAGCGGACTATCGAGTGTTTGCTGCTGATGCTGGCCGTTGCGCTGACGCTCCATCTTATGCCCGGTTTTCACAATCCAAAGATACTGGACTCGGGTCAAAGCGGGGCCGGAAAGCGCCCCTTCACGCTCTATTTTAATTTTGATAAAGCGCTGACACCGTTTGTTCTGCTGATCTGCACCGGATCGCTATTCGTCCGTGAAACCCCACCGCCGCGCCCGCTATGGCAATGGCTGGTATTGCTTCTTACCGTTCCGGCTCTGTTGTGGCTGGCTGTCCTGTTGGGCGGGTTAAAAATTGAGCCTCATTGGCCCCAGTGGTTATTGCCGTTCGGCCAATCTGTTCTTTGTCTCTTTGGCGGAAGAAGCGCTGTTTCGCGGCTATTTGCAGCAGCGGTTAGCGGGGTTTATGCACCCGGCTGTCGCGCTGGTGATACAGGCGCTTATCTTTGGTAGCGTGCATTTTGCAGGCGGTCTGTTGCTGGTGATTTTTGCCAGCCCCGGCCGGTGTGATTTACGGTCTTGCACCGGATGTGGAGCGGGCGTCTCTGGGTGTCAGTGCTGTTCCATTTCGCGCTGAATATCTGTCATTTATTGCTCTTTACCTATCCGATGTTTGTACGCCAGTAAACTGAGCACAGGATGGCCCATTGCGGGCCATCGCTGCGTCTATTATTTTTGCGGGTTTTTCGCTTTCCGAGGCATCCCACGCTGCTTTGATCTCCTGCTTTGCCGTGTCGGCATCGTTAAAGCCATTCAGCTCCACCTTCTTGCGACCGTCAGGCAACTGTTTATAGACGCGGAAGAAGGCTTCCAGTCGATCCTGTTCGATTTTGGGCAGGTCGGTAACGGTTTTAATATCGTCATAGGTCGGGTCGATTTTGCTGGCCGGAACCGCCACGATTTTGTCATCGGTCTCGCCACCGTCCACCATTTTCAGCACGCCGATGGGACGCAGTTTAATCAGCGTACCGGGGGCCAGCGGCGCACGGGTGTAGAAAATGACATCCAGCGGATCGCCATCGCCCGCCAGCGACTGCGTGAGCGAACCGTAGTTCGCCGGGTAAGCGACCGGCATGGACTGAAAACGGTCAACGACGATAAAGCCGGTTTTCGCGTCGGTTTCATATTTGATCATGCTGCCCGCCGGGATTTCGGTCACCGCGTAAAACTCGTCCGGGTTATTTTTCGGCTGCGGGAATTCAAGAATATTGTCAGCCTGCGCGTACGCGGAGAGAAAAAGGCTGACTGCGAGTATTTTTTCACCAGATGCATTGTTAATCACTCTTTTGTTGAGAGAAAGCAACAATTTGGCGACAAATGATGACAGCAGCATGACAGTGACGCGTTGCAGACGCGCCCAAAATAGCGGCTGGAATGCGCTTTTTTCGGACGCGACCGGGTGATTGCTTTACGCGATGAATTACCGGATATTGCATGCAGGAGTGGGGCCAGCGGCCCCTTTTTTACCTTAACGGAGGTGCTTTATGACAACGTCTATTCCCGGGCTTGACGTGCTGTTTATCGCCGGGTTCGGCCCGATCCCCCCAACGCGTGAGCGACAGTCAGGACTTTTATCAGCAAACCCTTGGCTTGCCGCTGAAACCGATGGAAGGCAACAGCGACTATCTGGTCGCCGATCACGATGCGCTGACGGGGGCAAAGCACTTTGCCCTGTGGCCACTGGACCGGGGCAGCAACCTCCTGTTTCGGTGCGGCGGCATGGCCGGATACGCATCCGGTTCCGCAAGGCTGGATTGAGTTCGAAGTTGACGATCTGACGACTGCCACCGATGTGCTGCTGCAAAAGGGTATCAGTTACTGGTGGCAAACCGCACCGGAGCCGTGGGGGGCAAAGTGTGACCCGGTTGCTTGGCCCGGAAGGTCTGCTGGTCGGACTGACGGTAACGCCCTGGCTGCGTTGATGCGCCTTCAGGCCTGATCAGCAGGCCTGTCGCGCGTTTTGCTCTTTCTGAAATGCTTATCTCAATTCCTTTGTTCCTTGTTATGAGCCGCACCGGATGATGCGTTCGAGGCTAAGACAATAGATAACAAAGGAATTCACCATGCACATCGCTTTTCGTTTACCGCTGCTGACGGCGCTGATTACCGTCAGTTCGGTTCAGGCCTTTGCGGCGGAAACGCCGGTTAAAGGCGGTACCCTGATTTACCTTGAACAGCAAGCGCACACCAATTTGTATCCCCGGCGGAACGGGTTTTACCTAACGGCGGCATCCTCAACCAGATCACTGACAAGCTGACTGGCAGAACCCGCAAACGTTGCAGGTGGAACCGTGGATTGCTGAAAGCTGGACCACGAATGCCGACAAAACGGAATACACCTTTAAAATTCGCCCCGGCGTCACGTTCTCAGATGGTACTCCGCTTGATGCGGCTGCGGTGGCGAAGAACTTCGACACTTACGGACTCGGCAACAAAGCGCAGCGCTTGCCGGTATCGGAAGTCATTAATAATTACGATCACAGTGAAGTGATTGATGCGCAGACGGTGAAATTCTACTTTAAAAAAACCGTCGCCGGGGTTCCTGCAAGGCACTGCGACAATCGGGTCAGGGCTGGTTTCCCTCAGCACGTTGCAGCGTAACTTCGATGAGCTGGGCGACGCGCGGCATATTATCGGCTCCGGGCCGTTTGTGGTGACGGACGAGAAACTGGGGCGTGAAGTGACGCTACAGGCGCGCAAAGCGTATCAGTGGGGACCGAAAAATAGTGCCCAGCAAGGCCCGGCCAATCTGGATGGCATTAAATTCATCGTCACGCCAGAAGACAGCGTGCGCATTGGCGCGCTGCTGGCGGGCCAGCCGGTTTTATTCGCCGGGTACAGGCCTATGATGAAAAACAGGCCACAGAACAAGGGTTCGCCATCTATGCGCCGCCCACCCGAGGCGTCAACGACAGCATCAGTTTCCGCCCGGATAACCCACTGGTTGCCGATCTTCGCGTGCGTCAGGCCTTACTCCATGCGAAACAGGTCGTCGACACCCTCTTCTCTGCCAATTACCCGCAAGCCACCTCGGTGATTGCCCACTCTGCCGCCGGTTACGTCAACCTCAGCGAGGCACTGAAATTTGATCCGGCCAAAGCCCGACAGTTACTGGATGATGCAGGCTGGAAAACCGCTGCGGACGGCATCCGCACCAAAGAGGGTCAACCGCTGGCGTTGACCATTTATGAGTCACTGCCGCAGCCGCAAAACAAAGAGGTGCTGCAACTGGTGGCGCAGCAATGGCGTCAGGTCGGCGTGGCGCTGACGGTCAAAGCCGGTGATGCGGGCAGCCGCACCTCGATAACCTCGACCCGCTGAAAACACCGCTTACCGTTTCGGAAGTCGGCCGCGCCGATCCGGATGTGGTGAAAAGTATGTTCTACCCCGCCAACCGCGATGCGCTGCTGCAACAGGGCGGCTCCAGCGACAAGGTGAAAAGCTTCCGCGACGACAAACTCAACGCCTTGCTGGTGAGTATTTCCGCCGAAGTTGATCCGCAAAAACGTCTGCAACTGACCGGCGATGCGCAGCGCTATCTGCTGGAAAACGCCTATGTGATCCCTATTTTTGAAGAGCCGCAGGTCTTTGCTGGCGCGTCATGGGTAAAAAACGTCAACTTTGAAGCCGTGGGGCGTCCATCCTTCTACGGCGCGTGGATTGCGGGGCGTGCGATGAGCCACTATTTGCTGCGCCGCGCAGGGCTTGGGCTACTGGTGTTGTGGGCGGCCTTTACGCTCTCCTTCGTGTTGCTTCAGGTACTGCCGGGCGATGCGGTGCTGATTAAATTTCAGAACCCGGATCTGGGGCTTAGCCCGGCGCAAATCGAGGAGATGCGCCTTGCCTACGGCGCGGATAGCCCACTGTGGCAGCAATATGTGCACACACTGTTCGCCATGTTGCGCGGTGATTTTGGCTATTCGGTTCAGGCGGGCGTTGCGGTGAGCGAGTTGATTCGCAGTAATCTGCCCGAAACACTGACCCTCGCCCTGCCTGCGTTTGCCCTTGCCGTGGTGCTGGCGTTTGCGTTGGCGTTTGCCTCGCGACTGCCGTTCCTGCGTGGGTTAAGCAACGCGATTCAGGCGTTGCCGGTGCTGTTTGTCTCGCTGCCGACCTTCTGGCTCGGCATCGCGCTGATTCAGGTGTTCTCCTTCCAGTTGCGGTTGATCCCGGTTATCAACCCGTCGCCGCTGCAAGGGGTGATCCTGCCGATTATTACGGTCGCTATCCCGATTTCTGCGCCACTGGCGCAGATCCTGATGCGCAGTCTCGACGTTGCCGCGCAGCCGTTTGTGGCGGTGGCGCGGGCGAAAGCGAAACCGGCGTGTTGTGGCGGCATGTGACCGGAAACGCGTTACTTCCAGTCCTGAATGTTGCCGGTTTGCTGCTGGGCGAGTTAATTGCGGGTGCGTTGATCACCGAAACGGTATTTGGTCGCGGCGGGCTGGGGGCAACTGACCCAGCAGGCGGTGAATAACCGGATATCGCGGTTTTACAGGCTGTGGTGATGATCTCCGCGCTCGGTTTTGTGCTGATTAATCTGCTTGTTGATCTGTTAATGCCGTGGTTTGACCCCCGGTTGAAAACGGTGACCGGAGGTGCCTTATGAGTCTGGTGGACTACGCAGCCGCCGCCCGTAAGCGGGCACGGGTATTTCCTGTCTTTCGCTGGCAGCCCGGCTTATGGCTGGCCTCGGCTAACGATAGTGCTGGCGGTGGCGGCGGCATTTTTCCCGGGGCTGTTCACGCATTACAGTCCCGTTGAAGGGATTGCTGGTGCGCAACGGCTGGCGCCGCAGAACACTGGCTGGGCACCGATCAGCTTGGGCGCGATCTCTATGCCCGCATTATTTTTGGTGCATCGCACTCGCTTTCCGCTGCGCTGGCCGCCGTGGCAATGGGATTGCTGGCAGGCACCTTGCTCGGCGTCATGGCGGGGGCTGTTGGCGGGCGCACAGAGTCACTACTGATGCGCACCGGTGGATGTGCTGCTCTCTATTCCGTCACTGCTGTTGTCGCTTACGGTGATCATTCTCCTCGGTTTCGGCACGGTGAATGCCGCGATTGCGGTCGGGGTGGCGTCGGTTGCCAGCTTTGCCCGCACGGCGCGCGGGGAAGTGGTGCGTATTCGCTATACCGATTACGTTGAAGCCGCCAGAGGCAGTGGCGGTACATTCGTGGCCGTGCTGTGGCGGCACATTTTACCGAACTCGCTTACAGCGGTGCTGGCCTTTGCCACACTGCAATTCGGCCGGAGCGATCCTCGCCCTCTCCACCCTCAGTTTCCTCGGCTATGGCACGCCGCCACCCACCCCCGGAATGGGGGTTGCTGATTGCCGAAGGACGTAACTATTTATCCACAGCACCGGTGGCTGACAACGTTCCCCGGTGTGGTGGTGATTTTGGTCGTGCTGGCGGCAAACCGCATCAGCCGCCAGCTTAGCGGAGGTCGCCCATGACGGTGCTTGCTGTAGAAGATTTAACGCTCAGTTACCGTACCGGGCGCGAATGGCGCGAGGTGGTTCATCACGTCAGCTTTACGCTCAAACGCGGCGAAATGCTGGCGTTTGTCGGGGAGTCCGGCTCAGGAAAAACCACCACCGCACAGGCGATCATTGGTCTGCTGGCCGACAATGCCCGTCGCGACAGCGGAACGATCCTGCTCAATGGTGAAGCGATAAGCCAGTGGTCAGCCGCGGCTGGATAGCCTGCGCGGTGCCCGCATCAGCCTTGTGCCGCAGGATCCGGGTAATTCACTCAACCCGGTTAAAACCATCGGTGCACAGGTGGGGAAATTCTCACGCTGCACAGCAAAATCAGCGCCCGCGAACGCGATGAACAGGTGCTGGCGTTGCTCACTAAAGTGGGGTTGAGTCACCCGGAACAGCGGATGAAACAGTTTCCGCATCAGCTCTCCGGCGGCATGAAGCAACGGGTGTTGATTGCTATCGCCATTGCGCTGCAACCGGACCTGATCATCGCCGATGAACCCACCAGCGCGCTGGATGTGACGGTGCAAAAAGGATCCTCGATCTGCTGGACAGGCTGCGGCGCGAGTCCGGTACGGCGGTGCTGTTTGTGACGCACGATTTGGCACTGGCGGCTGAGCGGGCCGACCGTTTACTGGTCTTCCGCCACGGAGAAATTCAGGAGCAAGGTGCAACGGCGGATATTATTCGCGCGCCGCAACAGGCGTATACCCGCCAGTTGCTGAGCGATTTGCAGGGCCATGCGCTGACGATTGCGCCGGTATCCGGCCAGCCACTGGCGTCGGCGGCTATTCGTGTGCGGGCGATCGACAAGCAGTTTTCACTGGGCAAAGGCCACGCGTTGCAGGCGCTCGACAGCGTCAGTTTCGACGTCCGTCGCGGCAGCACGCATGCGCTGGTGGGCGAGTCAGGATCCGGCAAAACCACACTGGCGCGTATTCTGCTGGGGTTTGAACAGGCCGACAGCGGCAGCGTGATGATTGACGACATTGATGCCACGCACCTGAGCCGGGGAAGCCCGCCGCCAGTTACGCCGCAAAATTCAGTTTGTTTACCAGAATCCGTTTGCGTCGCTGGATCCGCGCCAGACGCTGTTCGACATCATTGAAGAGCCGCTGAAAAATTTCGAGCCTGTCGATAAAGCTGAGCGTAAACGGCGGGTGGAAACCGTGGCCCGGCGCGTTGCATTGCCGCCGGAACTGTTAAGCCGCCATGCCCGTGAACTCTCTGGCGGCCAGCGCCAGCGGGTTGCGATTGCCCGCGCCCTGATCCTCGAACCGGGCATTCTGGTGCTGGATGAAGCCACCTCGGCGCTGGATGTGACCGTACAGGCGCAGATCCTCGCCCTGCTCCAGCAGTTACAGCAGCAACTCGGGCTGACCTATCTGTTTATTACGCATGACTCGGCGACGGTTCGCCGCATCGGGCACAGCGTGACAGTGCTGCGCAATGGCCGAGTGGTGGAACACGGAACGGTAGAACGTCTGTTCGCCGCGCCTCAGGACAACTACACCCGGGAATTGATCAACGCCATTCCCCATTTTTCACCTGCTACGGAGGAATTCGCATGACGCGAAAACGCCACCGGGATTTTTTACCCGTTTACTGGATGATGCGCCGCCGAAAGAGCGTTACCGACTGGCGACAGAGCAGATCCGCCATGCTGAGCGCCATGGTTTTGACAGCGCATGGATTGCGCAGCACCACTTTCATGAGCGTGAAGGCGGTTTGCCTTCGCCGCTGGTGTTTCTGGCACATGTCGCGGCGCATACGCAGAGCATCCGTTTAGGTACGGCGATCATCACCCTGCCGCTGGAAAACCCGTTGCGCGTGGCGGAAGATGCAGCCGTACTGGATTTGCTGGCCGACGGGCGGCTGGAAGTCGGCTTTGGCTCCGGCGGTACGCCGACCTCGTTTCTGCCGTTTGGCCTGACGATTGACCAGCGGGCAAACGTGTTTGCCGAGTACCTGCATCTGATCCAGAGCGCACCGGCGCGGCGATTCGCTGACCCATCCCGATAATCACCTTTACCCACCTGCGCCGCAGCTGGCGGGAGCGTGTGTGGATTGCCACGTTTTCGGTTGGAAGGGGCGATCCGCGCCGGACAGGCCGGGCACGGATTAATGCTGTCCCGCACGCAGCCGCGCCCGGCGGACGCCCTTTCACTGACGCTGGATGCGATCCAAAACCCGATGGTGGATGCCTATCTTGATGCCCTTCCGGCAGGCGTTGCGCCGCGCATTCTCGCCTCGCGCACTGCCTTTGTAGCCGACAGCACGGAATATGCGCTGAAGGTGGCACACTGGGGTTAACCCGCCGGGCGCAGCAGCACCGTGCGGCGGGTTATGAGGTTACGGGTGACAGTGTCACGGATTATATCCGCCAGTTCGATGCGCATATCGGCGATCCGTCAACCGTGGTTGCCTCCCTGAAAAATGACAGCATTCTGGCCCGCGCAACGGATATCTCCTTCCGAGGGTTCACTCTGTCGAACCGTCGCATCAGGACACGCTGCGCTCTATCGAACTGATTGCCGGGCATGTCGCCCCGCATATTTTATAAGGAGTCACGATGGCTTTACGTCAGGATATTCTGGCTGAACTGGCGGAGATCGCCCCCGGTTCCGCACTGGCCAGCGCCCGCGATACCCGTGATGCCGCGACGCGACACGCACAGGGCAGCTATGACGCGCTGTTTAGCGCGGAAAACGCCGATTTCCCGGCCGATGAGCGCTTTATTGTGGCGGCGAAAGTGGCGAAATGGCACAACGCCAACGATCTGGCGGCGCATTACGCCAGCTTTGGCCTTGCCGACCCCACGTCCGCCCGCCTTTCCCCGGCGCTGGATTTTGCCCGTTTACTCACCTTCTCACCGGTAAAAGCCACGCCGGATGCGCTGAAATCGCTGGTGAGCGCAGGCTGGAATAAACAGAGCATTGTCACGCTGGCGCAACTGATCGCCTTTGTCAGTTTCCAGAGTCGATTATTGGTGGGGTTGCGGTTGCTGAATGGAAAACCGGCTACCGCCAGCGAAAGCGCGGTCGTCGCGGGTGCTGGCATACCACACCGCGTACCCAGAGCGGTAAAGTCGCACCGGTGGCCTTTACCCAGCAAGAGCTGGGCTGGGAGCCGTGGATCGCGGCGAAACCGCTGGCGGAATTTACGCCGGACGAACAGGCGATTCTGGCAAAGTTCGGCCATACCGATTCGGACTATTTTCGCTTGTTAGGGCGTAACTTACCGGTGCTGGAACAGCGCACGTTAACGGATAAAGGCATCTTTTATACCCCTCGGCGGCCTGCCGCGCGCAGAGCGTGAACTGGCCGCGACGGTAGCCAGCAAGATTAACGGTTGTATCTATTGCGCCTCTGTCCATGCGCGTAAAACCAGCCAATTGTCAAAGGATGATAATGCCGTAGAGGCGTTGCTGGCCGTACCGCCGGGGCAAACGTTAAGTGAAGGACACTCGGCGCGTTGGGGCGCTGAAATTGAGAGTGCGGCGGCGTTATCGGTGACACCGCCAGCGTTAACGGCGGCCCACCCCGGGCGAAGCTGGATGCGCAAGGGCTGGATACGTTGCAGCAGTTGGATCTGATCCAGTCGGCGGCGTTTTTTGCCCTGCAGGCTAACCGCCTGATGCTGACACTCGGAGAACCCTATTTGCCGTAATGTATTTCAGAGGATCCGGCCTGCAAGGGTTTTCATCACCCGCGTTGCAGGCCGGAGAAGACGCGGGTTTACTCTGCCACAGGCTCCAGCTGGCGTGTAGCTTTACGACGGCCGTACATCAGCAAAGCCCCCATCGCGGCCGAGGGGACAACAGCGCAGCAGGCAGTGTGAGGTAGCTGTAGGTAAAGCCAAACGTAATGATCAGCCCGCCGAACCATGCGCCAATGGCATTGCCGAGGTTGAACGCCATCTGCCCGCCCGCCGCGCCAAGCATTTCACCGCCCTTCGCATTTTGCAGCAGCATAATTTGCAGCGGTGCGGAAACGGCAAACAACCCGGCGCAGCAGACAAACCCCATCGCCAGCGATACCTGCTTATGTTCACCCAGCACAAACAACGCCAGCATTGCCAGCACGACAACCAGTTCGGTCACAACCGCAATGCGCAGCGGGCTGAATCTGACCGACAGCCTGCCGCTGAACATATTGCCCAGCACCATACCCAGCCCCATCAGCATCATGATCAGCGTCACTGAGGTGGGGGAAAAACCGGAGATATTCACCATAAAGGGTTTGACGTAGCTGAACCCGGTGGCAAACACCCCGGCATTACCCAGCATGGTGGCGGCAAAAATCAGCCACGGTTCCGGTTTACGCAGAAAATGAAACTGCTCGCGCAGGTGGGTTGGCGCAGTATCGTGCAGGTCCGGCACCCAGAAAATCACCGAGACAATCACCGCCGCATCGAATAACACAATCAGCATAAAGGTGTAACGCCAGCTAAATTCATGCCCCGAACGTACCCAGCGGGATCCCCCACCAGTTGGCGACGGTCATGCCCGCGATCATCCCGGCCACCGCCATGGTCACTTTGCCCGGCGGCGCAATTTTTGGAGAGGATTATCGCGCCGACGCCAAAAATCGCACCGTGCGGAAACCCGGAGATTAACCGGCCAATCAGCAACATCGTATAGGAGCTGGAAAAGGTAAAGATGGCATTTCCGAGGACGCACAACGCCACCAGAAACAGCATCACCTTTTTGAGCCGAAAAGCGGCTGGAGAACAGTGCCATAATCGGCGCGCCAATGACCACGCCCACGGCGTAACCGGAGATTAAGTACCCGGCGGAAGGAATAGAGATACCGACATCCTTAGCAAGTTCGGTGAGGACGCCCATAATGCCGAACTCCGCCATGCCTAAACCAAAGGTCGCAAGTGCCAACGAAAAAACCGTTTTTTTCATACTACAGACCACTTGTTAAAGATTGCGACACGCATTATTGACCATTCGCTGCGGGCAGACCAGTTGAAATGTCCTCCGGCTGGCACATTAATCCATGGATTCGGTTGCTTTTGATCTGTCTGCCATCGAACGGCGCGCGCACCCCAATAAACGCAGCGGCAAACTGCCGCGCTGGCATAAACCAGGGCTATGCTCAAAAGGGTTCCCAACTCCATGAGCAGGCAAGCCATGCATACGCTTCGCGTTGAACGACTGTCATCCATTACCGATACGCTGGCAACCGATTTAACCCGGCTGCTGGCAGAGCTTTCTCCCCACGCACCAACGCTAAGCGTGGAAGACTTCCAGCGCGTGTTTGCGTCTGACTCCGTGCATCTGTTTGTTGCACCGGGATGATGGCGTTCCCGCCGGTATGCTGACCTTAGTCTGTGCGACACTGCTCTCTGGCAAGAAATGCATGATTGAAGATGTCATTGTCGGCAGCCAATTTCGACGCCGGGGCATCGCGACCGCGTTGCTGCGTTCCGCCCTCTCCTTCGCCTGCATTTATGCTGCGCGCTATATCGAGCTAACTTCTCGCTCTGAGCGTGAAGAGGCTCACGCGCTGTACCATAAATTTGGTTTTTTGAGCGGCAAACGCATGTATACCGTTTAACGTTGCTTAATAAACCCCTTCTATAAGCAGTCTGCGCCAGACGAAATGCTGGCGCAGTTTTTCAGTTAGTTAATGCCTTCCGTGCTCTCTTTTTGGCTTCCAGTCGCTCGACCTCACGATACCAGCGCGGATGATGTTTTTGCGCCCAACGACGGCTGACCTTGCCTTCCACCATGCCTTTAATTGAGCCTTTCACCCAGAACGCCATATACATATGGATCAGGATGGCATGCATCAAAATAATCGCCGAGGTGGCGTGCAGCAGCAGACTGTAGCGGATCACCTGAATGGGGAAATAGTGCGCAAAATAAGGTCGCCAGATGATGACGCCCGTGACCAGCAGCACGGTCATCATGCTCATGATGGTCCAGAACATCATCTTTGCCCGGCGTTGTATTTCCCGACTTTCGCCACCTTGTGCTCATTGCCTTTTAACACCTCGACAATGTTTTTCAACCACGGCAGATCCTGCTTATCCGGGATGTTGTGATGGACAAAACGCACAAACATAAACATCAGCGCCACGAACACCACCACGCCGAAGAACGGGTGCAGAATACGCCCCATCTGCGGTGTGCCGAACGTTCTCCGTCAGCCATTGCAGCGTCGGGAAGAAGAACGAAATCCCGGACAAGGCGACAAGAAAAAAGCAGATAACCACCGTCCAGTGACAGGCGCGGTCAATAAATTTGGTGCGCACAATCATTTTCGACTTATTCATGATGCTCCTCCTCGTCGTCGTCCACTTCTCTATTCGGCCCGATGCCGATGTAGTGATAAATCAGCCCGGCGAAGGTGGCGATAAAACCGACGGCGGAGAGCGGTTTTAACACCCCTTTCCACAGCCCGACCGCCGTATCGATCTGCGGATCTTTCGGCAGATTGTGGTAAAGCTGCGGTTGATCGGCATGGTGCAGCACATACATCACATGTGTACCGCCGACCCCTGCGGGTTATACAGCCCTGCATTGTCATAACCCCGCGCTTTCAGCTTCTCAACCCGCTGTTGCCCCAGCGCCAGCATCTCCGCTTTGGTGCCGAAATGAATGGCGCCTGTCGGGCAGGTTTTCACACAGGCTGGCTCCTGCCCCACGCTGACGCGATCGACGCACAGCGTGCATTTATAGACCCGGTTATCCTCTTTATTGAGACGCGGGACATTAAACGGACAGCCAGCGATGCAATAACCGCAACCGATGCAGTTCTCCTGCTGGAAGTCGACAATGCCGTTCGCGTACTGGATGATCGCCCCCGGCGGACGGGCATGCCTTCAGGCAGCCCGGATCCGCGCAGTGCATACAACCGTCTTTGCGGATTAACCACTCCAGCTTGCCATGCTGTTCGGTTTCGCTAAAACGCATCACCGTCCGTGGGGATTTGGCGCTGAGATCGGCAGGGTTGTCGTAAACCCCGACGCAGTGCCCCACCTCATCACGGATATCGTTCCACTCTGAACAGGCCACCCCGGCAGGCTTTGCAGCCTACGCAGGTGGAGACGTCAATCAGCTTGGCGATTTCCGTTTTGTGATCGCGCGCCCGTGGGGGGCGGCGTCAGCGGGTTGGTTGCGGAGCGTTTGATAATGTCCTGAGTTTCCATTGCCATACTCGCCCCTTACGCCTTCTCGATATTCACTAAAAACGCCTTATATTCCGGTGTTTGCGAGTTCGCATCACCGACGTTTGGCGTCAGGGTGTTGGCGATATACCCCTTCTGCGCCACGCCCTCAAAACCCCAGTGCAGTGGGATGCCGATGGTTTCCACATGCTGACCGTGAACCTGCAAGGAACGCAGACGACGCGTAACCACCGCCACCGCGCGGATAAACCCACGTTGACTGCTCACCGTTACCCGATCGCCATTGGCAATGCCTTTTGCCGCCGCCAGTGTTTCGCTGATTTCAACGAACTGTTGTGGCTGGGCAATAGCGTTAAGACGCGCATGTTTGGTCCGGTGGAAATGCTCGGTCAGACGATAGGTGGTGCCCACATACGGGAAGCGATCTTTTTTCCCCATCCGTTTGGCATCTTCCGTGTACAACCGGACTACCGGGCTGGAGACCACATTCGGGTGCAACGGTTAATCGGGGTCTCGACCGGCTCGTAGTGCTCCGGGAAGGGGGCCTTCCGCCAGCTTATCAAGCGCAAACAGGCGGCCCAGCCCTTCCTGCTGCATGATAAACGGCCCGGTATTGCTGCCCGGCGGCGCGGTCGAAAAGTCCGGAATATCGTTACCGCTCCATTTCGTGCCGTTCCACTGAATCAACATCCGTTTCGCATCCCGAGGGGTTTGCCCTGCGGATCGGCGGAGGCGCGGTTGTACAGCACACGGCGGTTCATTGGCCATGCCCACGCCCAGCCCAGCGTATTGCCCAGCCCCGACGGATCGGCGTTATCGCGATTCGCCATCTGATTGCCCTGTTCAGTCCAGCTACCGCTGTAGATCCAGCAGGACGAAGACGTAGTGCCATCATCGCGCAGCAGGGCGAAACTGTTCAGCAGTTGCCCTTTTTCGCCAGCAACTGACCGTTGGGATCGTACAGATCCGCCAGCGCATAGCCGTTGTTCTCTTTCGCCACCTCTTCCGCGTGCGGGTTGTGCGGCTGGCTGTAGCGCCGGGACATGTTCAGCAGCGGTTCCGCACCTTTTCCGCCTTCCGTACGGTACATGTCGCGCAGGCGGTGGAAAATCCCGGCCAGAATTTCACCGTCATTCAATGCTTCTCCCGGCGCATCCTGACCTTTCCAGTGCCACTGCAACCAGCGTCCGGAGTTGGCAATTGAGCCATCCTCTTCGGCAAAACAGGTCGACGGCAAACGGAACACTTCGGTGGCAATCGCCGCCGGATCAACATCATTCATCTCACCGTGGTTCTGCCAGAAAGTGGAGGTTTCCGTCACCAGCGGGTCGATCACCACCATATATTTGAGCTTGCTCAGGGTGCTGACGACGTTGTTTTTTGTCCGGGAATGAGGCTACCGGGTTAAAGCCCGGCAGATGTAGCCGGTGACTTCACCCTTCGCCATCATGTGGAAATACTTGATGACGTCG
The DNA here is from genome assembly GCA_002886105.1 of Enterobacter sp. EA-1. GTDB lineage: Bacteria > Pseudomonadota > Gammaproteobacteria > Enterobacterales > Enterobacteriaceae. Next base: position 2,578,526 of record CP025776.1, on the reverse strand, counting down.
TAAGACTGATCCCACTTCGGCAGCCAGTCGAAACCCCAGTTATTCTCTTTCTGCGCGGCATCGCCGTAGAACGACTTCATCAGACTGACAAAGAATTTCGGGTAGTTGCTCCAGTAGTTCACCTGATCCGGCAGCGTCGCTTTCGGCGTATTGGCGCTCAGGTATTGCTGCAAATCCGTCTGTTTTTCCGACGGCAGCGTCAGGTAACCCGGCAGGCTGGTCGACAGCAAACCGAGGTCCGTTAAGCCCTGAATATTAGAGTGCCCGCGCAACGCATTCACCCCGCCGCCAGCCATGCCCATATTGCCCAGCAGCAACTGGATCATCGCCATGGTACGGATGTTCTGCGCGCCCACGGTATGTTGCGTCCAGCCTAAGGCATAGAGGAAGGTGGTGGTGCGATCGGCTGCGCTGGTTGAGGCCAGCACGTTGCACACTTTCAGGAAGTCCGCTTGTGGCGTGCCGCAAATGTTCTCGACCGTTTCCGGCGTATAGCGCGCAACATGCTGTTTCAGCAGGTTCCACACACAGCGTGGGTGGCTTAAGGTGTCATCGCGTTTGGCGTAGCCGTTGTCATCAAACTGATAGTTCCATGATGACTTGTCATACTGGCGTTTCTGCGCGTCGTAACCGCTGAATAAGCCCTCTTCGAAGGCAAAATCATCCCGTACCAGCAGGCTGGCGTTGGTGTAATGTTTGACGTATTCGGCGTTGATCTTGTTATTGTCGATCAGGTAGCGCAGCACACCGGAGAGGAAGGTGATATCCGTCCCGGAGCGGATTGGCGCATAAATATCGGCCACCGATGCGGTACGCGTAAAGCGCGGATCGACCACAATCAGCGTGGCATCATTGTTATTTTTGGCTTCCATTGCCCAGCGGAAACCGACCGGGTGGGCTTCAGCGGCGTTACCGCCCATCACCATCACCACATTGGCGTTTTTGATATCAACCCAGTGGTTGGTCATCGCACCGCGACCAAATGTTGGAGCAAGACTTGCTACCGTTGGTCCGTGTCAGACGCGAGCACCGGTTATCTACCGCCAGCATGCCGAGGGCGCGCACAAATTTTTGCGTCAGCATACCGGTTTCATTGCTTGCAGCCGATGCGCACAGCATACCCGTAGAGAGCCAGCGATTGACCGGTACCCCTGCGGTGTTGGTTTCCATAAAATGCGCATCGCGGTCGTCTTTCATCAGACGGGCAATACGGCTGAAGGCATCATCCCGGAGATGCGCTGCCATTTATCCGAGCACCGGCGCGCGGTATTCCGGGTAACGCAGGCGGTTTTCGCTGTGTACGTAATCCAGCAAGCCAGCGCCTTTCGGGCACAGTGCGCCCCGGCTGACCGGGTGATCCGCATCCCCTTCAATATGGTAAATGGCCTCTTTGGCGTTTTTTGCACCATCTCCCGGTGCTATACATCACTAGCCCACAGCCCACGGAGCAGTATGTGCAGGAATTTCGGGTCTCTTTTGCGCGAAGCAATTTATAATTTCGCGTTTGAGCCAGCGCCATTTTCGGGGCAAACCCCAATGCGGCTACTGTGGTTCCTGCCATACCGCCCGCGCAGATGCGGAAAAAATTGTCTGCGGCTGACGTCCATTGCTTTCCTCATTATTGGTTTTTCGACTTCGGGCGGGAAACTAAACATTCCACACGGTGTGTGAATTGCGATAAATCAATAACCGCCGGAGGCTGATACCTAATAGTCGCTGCTGTCGGGTTTTTCTTATCCTTAAGGATTAGTGGGGCAGAACCGTCATTCGCGCGGGCACAATTAACTGTGTTATAAGGTGAGGTTTTGTTACGGACGATATAAGTGCAGTGATGACGAAAAAACGCGCAACGCTAATTGGTTTACTGGCTGTATTATGGAGCACGATGGTCGGCTTTATTCGGGCAGTCAGTGAAGGACTCGGCCCGGTGGGCGGCGCGGCCATGATCTACAGCATCAGCGGGTTGTTGTTAATTTTTACAGTGGGTTTCCCACGCCTGCGCGCGATACCTTATTGCCGGTAGCGTTTTGTTTGTCAGCTATGAGTTGTGCCTCGCGCTCTCGCTGGGGTACGCGGATACGCGCCAGCAGGCAATTGAAGTGGGGATGGTCAATTATTTATGGCCGAGCCTGACGATTGTCTGCGCGATATTATTTAACGGGCAAAAATCCACGCGGTTAGTCGTCCCCGGTTTATTACTGGCCCTCGGGTTGGCGTGTGCTGGGTATTAGGCGGTGATAGCGGTCTGAATATTGCCGATATCCAACGCAATATTATTTCCAACCCGCTCAGTTACGCACTGGCCTTCGCCGGGGCATTTATTTGGGCGATTTACTGTACGGTAACCACGAAATACGCCAACGGGGCGAATGGCATTACGCTGTTTGTTTTACTGACGGCAGCAACCCTGTGGGTAAAATTTGCTCTGACGCCGCAACCCGCAATGCTCTTTACGCTGCCGGTGGTGATGAAATTAGTGATGACCGGTATCGCGCTGGGTTTTGGTTATGCGTCGTGGAATATTGGTATTTTGCACGGCAACGTGACCGTACTGGCGGCGGCGTCCTATTTTACGCCGGTGCTCTCTTCGGCGCTGGCGGCGTTTGTTTTAAGCGCCCCGCTCTCCTTCTCATTCTGGCAAGGCGCGCGTTAATGGTGTGCGCCGGGTCGCTGCTCTGTTGGTGGTCGACCCGCCGCGGCTTAACCCGGCGTTTGCTGGCGCAGGTTAAACCCTGCGCCCTCATCGTTACTGCTGTTCCGCTTTTGCCAGACTGAACCAGATCCCCACAGCCAGCACGATCAACAACACACCTGCTGTGCTCAGCGCCACGCTGTGGGAACTGATAAACGCCGTTTTTGCGGCCGCAATAATCTCCTGCGCCAGCCCTGTGTTGCTCTCCTGCGCCGGGCGGAACGCCTCACCAATCGAGGAAGATGCCTGCGCCGCTTCGTGGCTGCTCATCCCCACCGGATCGAATGGGCAAAGCTGCGGCTTAAAATCAGGCCAAATACCGCAATACCCAGCCCGGCACCCAGTTCGTAGGACATGGTTTCAATCGCACCCGCCGCTGCCGCTTTCTCTTTTGGCGCTGCGGCCATGATAGCCGCGGTTGATGCCAGCAATGCGCTGGCGGCGCTGAACCCCAGCAGAGCCATCAATATTCCGGCCTGCCATGGCTGCGTGGAGAAATGGGTGACCGACAGGCCGAGAAAACTGCATGCGCTTAACGCCATTCCACCTGTCGCAACCCGCCGCAAACCCAGTCTGGACACCAGAATACCCGCAATTGGCCCGCTAAACCCACTGGCCAGCATCACCGGCAGCATAAACACCCCGGCGGCAAACGGCGTAAAACCGTGCACAAATTGCAGCTCCTGCGCCATCAGCAGCTCAAAACCAACCAGCGTGATCATCGCCGTCATCGCCATCACGACACCGCTTAAAAATCACCGGATGGGTAAACAGGCGCATATCGATCATCGGTGTTTTTGCCGCTAACTGCAGACGGACAAACGTCGCCAACAACAGGCCGCCGACCAGCAACGTGCTGGCGATGAGCCACAGCGGCAAGGCCCCCTTTCATGGCGCTTTTGGCGCTCCAGACCAGCAGCAGGATTGCCACAATCAGCCCCAGCGCACCGGGTTCAGGTTTAACGGCTGTTCTTTACGCCCCTGCTGGCGTGGTACAAAGCGGGCAGTCAGCGCCATCACCACCAGTACGATCGGCACGTTAATCAGGAATACAGAGCCCCAGTAAAAGTGCTCCAGCAGCATGCCCCCGACTAAAGGCCCGAACGCGGCCCCGCCGGAACCTACCGCCGCCCACACACCCAGCGCAGTGTTACGATGGCGCGCCTGCGAGAAAGTGGTGCGGATCCCGGCCAGCGTTGCCGGCACAATCATTGCCGCCCCTATCGCCAGCAGCGAACGTGTGGCGATAAGCCAGCTGGCGCTGGTGGCGAAAGCCGCCAGCAGCGAAGCCGTACCGAACAAGCCGCTGCCAATCAGCAACAAGCGTTTAAAACCGATTCTGTCACCCAGTGCGCCCATTGGCAGCACCATGCCCGCCATCACCAGCGAGTAAATATCAATTATCCATAACAGTTCATTACCGCTGGCGTTCAGTACGGTGCTGAGCGTAGGCGCAGCGACGTGCAATACCGTCGCATCAATAGCGACCGGAATATACACCAACACGATAATGACCAACGTTAACCACTGACGAAACATACAACACTCCGCGTTTTATCAATCCTGGACAGGTGTCCAGCATGCCGATCCTACGTAAAGTTGAACGCATGTCCAGCTTTTGTTACACTCGGTTTCGTCTCTGTTGAGGGGAGTTTTTATGCGTTATTTACATCGTGACGATCGCCGGGAGGTGATCTTACAGGCCGCTATGCGTGTGGCGCTGGCGGACGGATTTGCCGCCATGACGGTACGGCGTATTGCCCGGTGAAGCTGCTGTGGCGACGGGTCAGGTTCACCACCATTTCGCCTCGGCGAATGAACTCAAAGCGCAGGCGTTTATCCGGCTGATCGACGCCCTGCTCAATGTGGAAGTGGTGCCCGCAACGGCACCGTGGCGCGATCAATTGCATTCCATGCTCGGTAGCGATGATGGCGGGCTGGAACCCTATGTGCGCCTGTGGCGTGAAGCGCTGGTGCTGGCCGGTAAAGAACCGGAAATCAAAGGCGCTTATCTGCTGACCATGGAAATGTGGTGCGACAAAGTCGTGGAACTGATCGACAAAGGCCGGGCGGCAGGCGAGTTTACCGGCGGTGATACGGCGCACGATATCGCATGGCGGCTCATCGCTTTTGTCTGCGGGATGGATGGCATTTGTATGCTGGGAATGCCAGATGTCGATGAAGCGGCCTTCCATCGCCATCTGGCGGTGATGATCACAAAGGAGCTGTGCTAAGCCTGTACACCGTGCAGTTCGAAACGCGACATCACCGTCTCCAGCTCTTGCAGGCTAAAACCGTGCTGCGCATCGTCCACACCCAGACCAAAACGGGTTTGCAGGTTTCATACAGTGCAGCCACGTTGCTCAGCACCTTTTCTTCCTGCACCGGCCCTGTCGCCAGTGGGTAAAATGGAAGTTGGTGAGCGTCAGTTTTACCCCGTCCGGCAAATGGCGGCACATCAGCAAATGGTGGCGAAAATGCGACGCCGGCCAGTGGGCGGAGTGAAAATTCCCCATCACAAAATCCGCCCCGGTATTGCTGCCCCATTTCAAACTGGTACATGGATTGCCAGCGCTCATGGTGACGGAACTGCAACACCCAGTCGTCTCCGGCGCGCTGTAAACGGTACACGCCATGTGGTGTTATCTGTTCAATATCCGCGTGCAGTCTGATCGGCGCGGTCAGCGTTTGCCCGCCAAATCCCACATCGGCGATCCACGGCTCCCCCGCAAGCTGAACCAGCAAAATGCGGTGGGTGCGCGGCGGCATTTGCGGCGGGTTGGAGATAACGACTCTCCCCAGCAAGCTGCGCACCTCGAAGCCCACCTCTTTCAGTGCGCGTTCAAATAATCCGTTTTGTTCAAAACAGTAGCCGCCGCGGCGGGGCAACCACCAGTTTTTGGAAGATCGCTTCATCGCTGAGTTCGATTTCACGCGGTAAGACCACATCAAGGTTTTCAAAGGGAATTGCGCCGTTGTGATGCAGATGTAATGCCCGCAACGTCTCCAGCGACACATCCGGGGTATGATTCCAGCCAATACGGGCCAGATAAGCGGTCAAAAAGGGGTCATACAGGCTCCTTATGAAAGATGTCCCTTTGTTATAACGCATTTTTTTTCCTGCATCGGCGATTTTGTGCCCTGCATTTATCGCTTTGTGCTGCGTTGCAGCAGACCCAGCGCCGTGAGCATTAACAGCAACCCGGTGATCAACGTCAGTGTCGCCATGGCCATCCCCTGACCCACCGATCCCTGTTCAAACTGCCGCCAGATAAACACCGCGACCGTTTGTGTTCCGGCGGGGGCCAGCAACAGCGAGGTGACCAGTTCGCGGGAAGCAATGGCGAACACCATTAACATGGCCGCCAGCATGGCCGGAAAAGATCAGTGGGAGCACGATCAGGCGCAGTGCCTGCAAGGCGCTGGCACCGTGCACCCGTGCCGCAGGCTCAAGATTGCCGCCGAGCTGACGCATAGCGCTACTGATATAGCGCACCGGCCGAGGCAGCAGCAGGCAGCAATAGGAGAGCAGTAAAATTACCCACGTGTTGTAAGGGGAAAGCGGCCAGAACGCACGGTTCCACATCAGGATCAGCCCCACCCCGACCACGACCCCCGGCAGCGCCGCGGGCATCAGCGAGAGCGCATCGATGATCGCGCGCCCTTTTATCTTCTGTAATACCACCAGCCGGTGCAATGCACAGCCCCAGTAAACCGGTGAACAGCGCCGCCGCCAGCGCCAGCGACAGACTGGTGCCGAGCGCCCAGCGCATCGCCCCGTTCGGCGAACAGCGCGGCAAAATGTTTCACTGTCAAATTATCGAGCGACAGGCCAGCCGAGTGTCGAACTGAACTCGGTGATTGCCATCGACAACTCGGCAACACCACCGCAATTAAGCCGACCAGCGCCATGATAATGACGACCGGCACGGCTGCCAGACCGAGCCGTGCGCCCACGTGTTCCGTGGGTTTAACGACGCTGGTGACGTCGCTGTCGCCGGTGAATTTGCGTTGCAGCCACCATCCACCCAGCGCGATAGCGATCAGCACAACGGAGAGCAGCGCGGCACCCGGCATGTCGATAGCCAGTCGGCCAGCTCTCTTCAATTCCACCGTTAGCATCACCACGCCGGCGCGCGTCCCCAGCGCGGCGGGAACGCCGTACTCTTCCACCGCAAGGGTAAACGCCAGCAGCATCCCGGCAGCCAGTGCGGGAGACAACAGCGGCAATGTGATATGGCAAAACGCCCGACATGGCGTCGCACCGTGGACGCGCGCGCCACCTGCGCGAGGCGTTGCCCGCTGGCGAGCAGGCTGCGTGACACGGCGAAATAGACCACCGGGAAAATATTCAGCGTCATCACCAGCACAATCCCGCTTTTGCTGAACAGCAGATTATTCAGGTCAAGGCCGGTAAGCTGCATCAGATATCCCTGCGTTTGCAGGATCAGCATCCATGACAAGGCGGCAACATAGGGCGGCGTGAGGAACGGGATCAAAAACAGCAGATCCCACAGTTTTGGCCACGGCACATCGAATAACCCCGCACGATGCCGAGCGGCAAGCCAATCAGCATGCTGAGTAGCGCAACCCCGGTGGCTATATGCAGCGTACCGCTGAACATGGCGGGCAGTTGCGGTTCCGCCAGCAGCGCAGGCACCCCGGCAAACGCATCGTTGAATGTCCCGGCGCTGAAATGGGGGAAAACAGCCTGCAACACAATAAACAGTAACGGTAGCGCCACCAACAGCGCCAGCAGCGCCATCGTCACCCGCGCAATCATTTTCTGGTTCACAGCGGCGATCCTGAAAGCGGGGTTACCCCCGCCGAAATGGGAATGGGATTACTGCGCAAACAGCGCATTAAAGCTGCTTCAGCACCTCGCCGCGTTCGCTGGCGCCACCGCTTTGCGTCGGTAGCACCTTCAGTTCGGTAAACAGCGGGCGTTTCGCTTCAACATCGGTGCGGGCAGGCATTAGCCGAGGCATCGGCCACCATTTTCTGTCCCTCTGGTGACAGCACATAGTCCACGAATGCTTTGGCGTCATCGGCATGCTGCGTGGTTTTGAGGATCATCATCGGGCGTGGCGCAATTACCGTGCCGCTGGCCGGGAAGATCACTTTCAGCGATTCACCCTGAGCAATATTGCCGTAGGTGACGTAATCCACTGCGCCAAACACCGCCGCTTTCGCGCCTTGCATCACTGGCGTTACGGCACCGGGCGTTCGGACCGCTCACCACCATGCCGTTTTGTTTCAGGGCGTCGAACAACTGCCGTGCTTTCTCACCCATGCCGTTTTGCAGACCAATCAGCAGATCCAGCGACGCGCCAGAGAGCGCCGGATCCGGCGTGGTGACTTTATCTTTAAAATCGGCGGTGGTCAGATCCTGCCACTCTTTCGGTTCCGGGGTGCCGCTTTTGCTGTTCCACACAATGCCCAGCGCGGAAACGCCTTGCGCAATGTAGTCCGTGCTTTTCAGTGTCTCGGGCACTTTCGCGGCATTCGCACTGCTAAACGGCAGCAACCAGCCCCGGTTATGCAGATCTTCTGCGGTGTCCCGGAGGCGGAGATCAAAATGTCCGCCTGCGGATTGGCCTGTTCCGCTTCCAGTCTCGCCATCACTTTGCCGGTGGTGGCCTCGGAAGATATTGACCTTCACCCCGGTCTTCTGTTCAAAACCGCTGGCAAGGCTTTTCGCCAGCGACCCGGGGCCTGCGGTATAGACGGTCAGCGCGTGCGCGCTGGACATCATCATGGATGACAACACCATGGCTAAAGCGACTCCTTTTTGACGGACAGTATGGCTTTCATGCAATTTCCCCCTGAGGATGATGTAACGGTGCGTTCAGATTCAACATGGCCAGCGGCGAGATGCACAATGCGGTCGGCAAGCCATTCCGCTTCCCGGCGATCGTGGGTGACGTACACGGCAGTGGTGCCGATTTGGCGCAGCAATTGCGCCATCTCATGGCATAGATTCGCGCAGTGCGCTGTCGAGATTGGAGAGCGGCTCATCAAACAGCAACACGCGGGGTTCGGCGACAATGGCGCGCGCCAGCGCGACGCGCTGCTGCTCCGCCGGACAACCCTGCGGGTTTACGCCCGGCAAATGCCGCCAGCCCGACTCTTTCCAGTGCCTGCATTACGCGTTGCTCACGCTCTGCGCGCGGAACATTGCGCATCTTCAACGGAAAGGCGACGTTTTGCGCCACGCTCATATGTGGCCACAGGGCGTAATCCTGAAAGACCATGCCAATGTCGCGCGCTTCAGGCGGTAACGACCAGCCAGCTTTTGCCACCGATCGCCAAACCAGATCTCGCCGCACGCGGGTTCAGCCAGCCCGGCCAGCAGTCGCAACAGCGTGCTTTTGCCGCAGCCGGAAGGCCCAAGCAACGCAACAACGCTACCGGGTTGAATATGCAAGTCGATGTGATTGAGAACGGTGTGTGCGCCGAACGCGTAGGGAGACACCTTTAAGGCGGATATCAGTGAACGCATCCATCAGCAGGCTCCCGCAGCGGGAAGCCGTGACTGACCCATGAGCCGCAGCCCACAGGACGCATCCACCTGCACAAACGTCAGGGGAGCAAACATGTTGTTATCCTCTTTGGGATTTGATTCGGCTGACTATAGGCAGGAATATGACGAAGAAATGACGCGAATATTGCGCGTTGATTTTTTAACAGAATGTCTAAAATGATAGGCATACCTCTCTTTACCCATAAAAGGCAATATCGTGCGTATAGCAACGATCACTAATTTTGCTTATGTCGCCACGGTGGTCTTAACGCTGACATCCGGCGTGGCGTTATTTCTGGCGTCCAGTGCGGAGCGCGAAGAACGCGCCGCTGTGGCGCAAAACCGTGTTTTCGATTCACTCACCGATGATCTGGAAAGAAGCGTACGCCCTCACCGACTCGCGCGATGCGGTGATAAAAAGCAACCTGAAACGATACAGAGCTGGAAAACCCGCGAAGAGCAGGACGTGGAACTGGAGAACCACCTGATTGCGCTGCACGATAATGGCGCGTCCGATGCCGAGATCCTGATATTGCGCGATGGCATTTCGACGCTGGATCAGCTTGAAGATGAACAACGCATCGCCATTGCCAATATGGAGGCCGGTAAAGTCAGTGAGGCCATGGATTTGCTGTTTAGCGCGAACTATGAAGAGCGCCTTTCGGAAACGGAGTATCGTTTCGCCCATTTTCGCAGCCTTGCCGATCAACGCACCCAGACGGCCATTAACGAAGCCACTGGAGCGATCGTTACGTTTGCGTACACTGTCGGAAATCATGGTCGGTCTGACGGCGGTCCTGTTTCTCTTTGTCCTCGGTTTTATTATCAAACATCGCATTCTGCGCCCGGTGGTCACGCTGAGCGATGTGGTTAACCGCCCCGGCGACGCAGGATTACGCCGTGGAAGCGCCAGTGCTGGCGCAGGTGGATGAAATTGGCGATATGGCGCAGGCGATTCGCGTATTTCGCGAAAACGGTCTGGCCCGCCAACGTCTGGAGCAGGAGCGCGATGCGGAATGGGGAACGCGGACGTTACTGGCGCGCATGACGCAGCGCTTACAGGGCTGCGACTCCCACAGCGCGATCATCAAAGTCGTCAGCCGTTTCGCCCCCCGGATCATTCCGGATATGGGCGGTCGTTTGTATCTTCTCGATAAACGTACCGGACGGATGAAATGTGTCGCGCGCTACGCTGCCGGGCGAGGATCCGGCCTTTTCACCCGACAGTTGCTGGGCGCTGAAACGCGGGCAATTGCACTGCCCCAGTAAAGACGCGGTGGATATGCCCTGCGAACATATTTCGCCGGAGATTGCGCCACGGGCGATTTGTGCCGCTGAACGCGCAGAATAAGAGCATTGGTCTGACTTTCGATAACTACGCCGGATAAAGAGCCGCCGTATATCTATCTGGAATTAGCGGAAACGCTGGCGCTGGCGTTAGCCAACCAGATCCTGCGCGATACGCTCACCGAAAAAGCGACTTTCGACTCGCTGACCGGGCTGCGTAACCGCCACAGTCTGGATGAGACGCTGCGCAGTATGATCGATCAGTGGTTGAAGGCACGATGCTGAGTTGCCTGATGGTGGATGTCGATTACTTCCAAAAAAACTCAACGACCTGCACGGGCATGAAGCGGGAGATAAGGTTTTGCGCGAACTCTCGCGCTTGATTACCGATGTGCTGGATGACAAAGGCTCGCCTTCCGTTACGGAGGTGAAGAGTTCCTGCTGATCCTGCCGGATACCAATGAGTCGCAGGCCATGAGCTGCACAAACGCTGCTGGATACGGTGTTGAACCATCTGATGCTGTACGAATCGCAGGATATCGGCCCGGTTTCGGTTTCCATCGGGCTGGCCACTGGCCGCCATGCCGTGGCGGATAACTGGGCCGCGGATCTGGCGCTCTATCTCGCCAAAGAACAAGGACGCGGGCAAATTGTTGTCGCCCGCAATGCTGATAACCACCGAATGGAGTAACCGTGATGAGCCATTTTCGCCCCGTGGCGCTGGAGCATGCCAGCCGTTTGCTGAACCACGGCCCGACCATTTTAATTACCAGTCGTGATGCAGATCGACCGCCGCAATGTGATGGCGGCGGCATGGTCAATGCCGGTGGAATTTTCTCCACCGCGTATTGCCATTGTGGTGGACAAAAAGCGCCCCGGTCACGTGAGCTGATTGAACGTAGCGGCATGTTTGGCATTGTGGTGCCGGGCGTCGCGGCGACAAACTGGAGTTATGCCGTTGGCAGCGTGACCGGGCGTGATGAAGATAAATTTAACTGCTACGGCATCCCGGCGTTTGCCGGACCAGTGCTCGGTCTGCCGGTGATTGGAAGAAAAATGTCTGGCCTCGGATGGAGTGTCGCTTGCTGCCTCCCACCGCTGCGCAGGAGAAGTACGACACGCTGTTTGGCGAAGTGGTGTCGGCGGCGGCAGATGACCGCGCCTTTGTGAACGGGCGCTGGCAGTTTGATGACGACAAACTCAATACGATCCATCACCTTGGTGGCGGCACGTTTGTCACCAGTGGCAAACGTATTACCGCTGGTGAATAGTTCTGCTGTTATCGATAAATCAGACGTTTCATGTTTACAGCGGCTGGTGGATAACTCTTACTTAATCATGGCAGTTGATTTCTGCGTTGCCCCTCGGATTGTGGCTGGCGCAACGCGCGACTCTCCAATCAAATTAAAAGAGTGTGCAGCCATGACAATATCAACCAGCTTTCCGGCATTTATCTAAGCGAGGAATCATCCGTCAATTTTTCGGTAACCAGTAGCGCTACAGCCCTCCCCATTTTTATGTTTGAAAAAAGGGATGGGGAATATGCGCCTTCAGCGACATCACTGTATTTAAACGACTGGGCTGAGTTCTACACGCTGATTGGTCGGGATGATAGTGGCTCCCACTATTTTGATAGCCTTAAATTTTGGTTTATGAGTGGTGGCGGTCCCTGCTATATGGTCAGGCGAGAATATATTATCGAAGAGGCGGCGAAATATGACGATGCCACCCCCCGGGTCGTTGAAGCCGGGGCCGTATTAAGCGCGGAGACAGCGGAAAAACAACAAATGTATGCAGACTTTCTCACCCTTCAACAGCAAATGCCGCACCTTTTTGGGGGTATTTGATGGTTTACAGTCTGATATTTCAACCGCAGAGAGCGTTGATGACGTGATGAAATACTATCCCTCCACGCCTTATGCCGCTGCATTTTATCCGTGGCAGAAAGTCGATTGGTCTTCTTCCGCTGTGCCGCCCAGTGTTGTTGCCGCCGTGACTATCGCCAGAACCGACCGCTCACGTGGTATGTGGAAAGCGCCCGCCAACATTGTCATCAGCGGCATTACGCCTATGTTTTCTGTGAGTGATGAACTGCAGGCGAAATACTACCGCGGTAAGGCGCTGAACATGATTCGTAGCTTCGGCAAGGTGGGGACTGTTGTATGGGGTAGCCGCACCTCGGAGGATAGCGATAATTGGCGCTATATCCCGGTTCGCCGATTATTCAGTATCGCCGAGCATGATATAAAAAATCATTAAACGCCCTGATTTTTGAACCAAATAACAGCCTCACACCCGGGTTACGTGTGAAAGCGGCGATCAATAATTATCTGTATGGCTTGTGGAAAAAGGTGCGCTGGCGGGTAGCAAAAGAAGAAGCCCTCGGGTTTGTGGAGGTGGGTAAAGATAGCACAAATGACCGACGCAGATATTAGCCGGGAAATTGATTGTTCGCATCGGCATGGCTGCGCGTCCGGCTGAATTTATTATTCTGCAATTCAGCGAAGGATATCGCCCGGTAATGCCAGTGGAAAGGCTACCGGGCTGAAAGCATTTATTTGGGCAGTGCAGCTATCCAGTTCATTGCCAGTTCTGGCCAGAGGGCGGCAGGCTGGTTTTTCACACCGCGAATGCCAAAACCGTGCTGACCGTGGCTGAACAGATGCAGCTCTGTCTGCACGTTGTGTGCATGCAGGGCGTTAAACATCACCAACGAGTTCGCCACCGGCACGGAAGGATCGTCGACTGCGTGCAGTAAAAAAGTCGAGCGGTGTTTGCGCCGTAACATTCAGCTCCGGCGAGTAATGCTTAATCTGTTCGGCTGTCGGTGTATCGCCAATCAGTGCCTTACGCGATCCCGCATGGGCAATCGCCGCGTCCATGGAAATCACCGGATAGCCCAGCACGACAAAGTCCGGGCGTGCGCTTTGCCGATCGATGGCATCAACAGGCGGGTAAACGGCTTCGTCGTAACGGGTTTCGAGGCTGGCAGCAACATGTCCACCGGCGGAAAAGCCCATCACGCCAATGTGCTGCGGGTTTATCTTCCATTCGCCCGCGCGCTCTCAGGGTTCGTAGCGCTCTTTGCGCATCTGCCAGCGGCGCATTAGCCCCTTCCGCGTGCCCATCTTCCGGCATCCTGTATGTCATCACAAACAAGGTATAGCCCCGATCGTTAAAAAGGTTGGGCTAAATCGCTGCCTTCTTTGTCCAGCACCACGCGTTTATACGATCCGCCGGGCGTCACCAGCAGCGCAACCCCGTTGGGTTTTTTCGGCAGGTAAACGGTCACTTGCGGCGCGCGGATTCCGGTGACAGCGCGATCCGGCAACGCCGGATCTTTGCTACGTTCGGTTAAGGTAAAGCTGACCGGGCTGTTTTTTCGCGCCGGGCGCATCGCCGGATGGCCAGACAGGGAATGTGGTTTGCGCGGCGAGCGCCACCTGCGAGGTCAGCAGCAAGGTGATGGCAAGTAACTGAGGTTTATACGACATAGGCATCTCCATAGCGAAAATGCCTGTTTATCATTTACCCCGTGCGGGAAACCCGAACTACTGCACAAAACGGGGTTTCACTATTATTGAAATGATCAGCTTGTGGCGATGGCGCGAATCACCGCTGCGGTGACGTCATGCGTGATGGCCGTGCCGCCCACATCCGGCGTCATGATCCCTTCGGCGCTCACCTGCTCTACCGCCGCCATCAGCCGCTGCGCTGCCCCGGCTTCGCCCAGTGTTCCAGCATTTGCGCAGCGGTCCAGAAACTGGCGACCGGGTTAGCGATCCCTTGCCGGTGATATCAAACGCGGAACCGTGGATCGGTTCGAACATCGACGGGAAACGCCGCTCCGGGTCGATATTTGCGGTGGGCGCAACACCCAGACTGCCCGCCAGCGCACCGGCCAGTCAGAAAGAATATCGGCATGCAGGTTGGTCGCGACGATGGTATCCAGCGTTTGCGGGTGCAGGGTCATGCGGACGGTCATTGCATCAACCAGCATTTTATCCCAGTGCACATCCGGAAATTCCTGCGCCACCTCCTGCGCGATTTCGTCCCACATCACCATGCCGTGACGCTGGGCATTGGACTTGGTGACGACGGTATGTTGCTTGCGCGGACGGGACTGCGCCAGTTTGAAGGCGTAACGCATAATGCGTGTGACCCCGGTGCGGGTAAAGATTGCCACTTCAGTACCCACCTCTTCCGGTAAACCTTTGTGCGCCCGCCCGCCATGGCCGGAGTATTCACCTTCAGAGTTTTCGCGCACGATCACCCAATCCAGCGTCCCCGGTTTGGCGTGGCGCAGCGGCGACTGAATACCCGGCAGGATCTTTGGTGGGACGCACGTTGGCATATTGATCAAAGCCCGGCAGATCGGTAAGCGTAACCCCCAGAGCGTGATGTGATCCGCCACATCCGGCGCGCCAACCGCGCCAAAGTAGATGGCATCAAATTTTTTCAGTTGCGCGAGACCGTCTTCCGGCATCATCACGCCGTGGGTTTTGTAATATTCCGAACCCCATTCAAAAGTGTGAACGGCAAATTCAATGTCGCCCTGCCGTTTTGCCAGCGCGTGCAGCACCTCCACGCCAGCAGAGATCACTTCCGGGCCAATGCCATCTGCGGGAATGGCGGCGATTGCGTACGTTTTCATGGGTATCTCCTTGTCATTGGTGTTATGACGAGTATGCAGAGATCCCCGGGGCTTTCAGCGGCACGGAATTATACAAAAAATCGCAATAATGAGAGTTGGTCTAACGTCTTGAATCAGAAGAATAAAAATGCCCACAAAAGCGGTGTGGGCAGCGGGAGATTTACATATCGTAGCCGGGTTTTTTGATCAATTGCGCCATCTGCGGGGCGATATCCGTATCCCAAACCTGCGTTTTCCAGTCGTCCGGCGCGACCTGATTCCAGGGCGACGCTGATGGAACTCTCTTTACTGTTCAGATGGCGAATAATCACCCCGGCGATATCCTCCGCCAGCGCGGCTTTTGCTCATCATTCAGCTCGCGGGGAAAACATTTGATATCAACGTGCGGCATAGCAAACTCCTTATTTTATGAGATCGCTACAGTAGCACAGCCGCTCAGCGTCGATTATCAAATGATGTCGTTACCATAAGGCTGAACGGAGAAACCCTAAGCTCAGGACAGCGTGGCGAGAAATTCGTCTGCCTGCTGCGGTGTGCTAATGCGAACAAAGCGCAGATGCTGATAGCGGGGATCGACCATATACTCCCCGTAACGCTGGCGATTACGGCGCCAGTTTTCAGCATCCAGAAAATGATGGAGTCGCGACTCAGAAACGCGCGCCGCAAGCTTTCCCGGTTGCCGGTTTCCGGCCACAGCTCCTGTCGACTCCGCGCCCGCGCAATGGCGCGCAGCGTCACCGGGCGCAGGGTGTGCCAGAATCCGTAATCCACCCACACCACAACATCCACATCGCGCCATTTGATATCACGGCTGCGATCGTAGTTACCGTCCAGCACCCAGTCCGGTTGACTCAATGCTTGCGTCAAGTCGGGCATAGAATCCTCTTTCGGCGTCCCCTGCCAGTTGGGCCGCCAGTAGAGGAGATCCATTTCGATATAGGGAATATTCAGCTGGCTGGCGATGCGCCTCGCCAGCGTGGATTCACGCTGCCGCTGGTGCCAATCATTTATTTTCATAGCATTACGCGGATTCCCGCTCAACAAAATGGAAACCGATGTCGACAATTTGCTCGTCAACGTCGCTGCCTACGGTCTGCCAGCATCGTCGCCGCGCTGGCCGATAATTTGCCGATCCACACTTACGGTGGTGATGGCGGGCTGATTCCCGGCGGCGAAATCCAGATCGCCGAAACCGATCACTGCCAGTCCTGCGGTACCCGCATGCCACGGGATTGCGCTTCGATTATCGCCCCTGCGCCAGCGTATCCGAACTGCAAACAATCATCACACTCGCCGCAGGCCAGCAGTTGCGACAGCCCTTCGCGACCGGAGGTAAAACGCGCAGGCAGCGCCACATCGACAGCAACAGGATCGGTAATGCCATGACGCGCCAGCACTTCACAGCCCGCTTTTACGCTGGGCGGCGCGTTTATCCACGGTCCACAACAGACCCGGTCGGCGGTAGCCCTTGCGCAGCAAATACTCCGCCGTGGCTCGGCCCACTTTTTTCATGGGAGAAACCGACCAGCATATCCAGCGGCGTTGGTGTTAAATCCCAAATCTCCACCACTGGCACGCTGGCATTGAGGATCACTTTTTTCAGATCTGTCGAGTGGTGAATACCGGTCAGTACAATGCCATCCGGGCGACGGGACAACAGCGCCGCCACCAGTTCCGCTTCCGTCTGTTGCGTGTAACCTGCTACGCATAACAACATATGATAGCCGCGCACCGCCAGTTCATCGCTGATGGCCTGAATGGTATCCACAAACATATTGTTGTTGATTTGCGGTACCACCACCGCCACTAGTTTACTGCGGCGGGACGCCAACCCGCCCGCCAGCGCATTTGGGATATAGCCCGTGGCTTTGACGGCGGCGAGCACCTTTTCCACGGTTTTCGGTCGCACCAGTTGCGGCGTGTTAAGCGCCCTACTTACGGTCATTGAAGAGGCCTGCAGCGCGAGCGACGTCTTCAAGCGTTGGCGCACGCGGCGGTATGGAACGGGATGTTTTCGACATGGTCACTCACAAAGAATTAAACGGCATTCGGCGTTCTCCGCCTCTATTTTTGTATTATACCGCGTTCTCCCATCATTGCCGCTCTCCCCTCATAAATCAGTGCGTTATATAACATTTCGGCATTGCTATGTTAACGCTATCATTTTTACCGTTCATGCGGGGAAGCAGGAATGCAAAATGTGATCGCGTTAACAATATGCCTTTCTGCCGCATCGATTTGTGATCACTTGTACATATTTGGCGTAGAACTCTGGTCATTACATGTCGTCGGATCTAAAAATGTTAGCGCAAACATTTATACTGTCCTCAGGAGCTAATCATGACCGTAAGTGCGAATTCCGATGCTGTAACCTATGCCAAAGCCGCAGGGGTAAAAAACGCCGCCGAAACGGGCGATCGCATCGAATGGGTAAAACTCTCCCTCGCCTTCCTGCCGCTTGCCACCCCGGTGAGCGATGCAAAAGTGCTGACCGGCCGCCAGAAACCGCTTACCGAAGTGGCGATCATCATTGCGGAAATTCGTAGCCGCGATGGATTTGAAGGCGTCGGTTTCAGTTATTCCAAACGTGCGGGAGGCCGGGCATTTACGCGCATGCCAAAGAGATCGCCGACAATCTGCTGGGGAAGATCCTAACGACATTGATAAGATTTACACCAAACTGTTGTGGGCTGGCGCGTCTGTCGGGCGTAGCGGCATGGCGGTACAGGCTATCTCCCCTATCGACATTGCGCTGTGGGATATGAAAGCTAAACGCGCAGGCCTGCCGCTGGCGAAACTGCTGGGCGCATCGCGACTCGGTGCAGTGCTACAACACCTCCGGCGGCTTCCTGCACACCCCGCTGGATCAGGTACTGAAAAATGTCATCATCTCACGGGAAAACGGTATCGGCGGGATCAAAATCAAGGTCGGCCAGCCGGATACCAAAGAAGATATCCGCCGTCTGACCGCCGTGCGTGAAGCGCTCGGTGATGACTTCCCCGTTGATGGTGGACGCCAACCAGCAATGGGACCGCGAAACCGCTATCCGCATGGGCCGCCAGATGGAGAAATTCAACCTGATCTGGATTGAAGAGCCGCTGGATGCCTACGATGTTGAAGGTCACGCAGTTGGCCGCCGCACTGGATACACCGATTGCCACCGGGGGAAATGCTCACCAGTTTCCGCGAGCACGAACAGTTGATCCTCGGTAATGCCAGCGACTTTGTGCAGCCGGATGCGCCGCGCGTTGGTGGGATCTCGCCGTTCCTGAAAATTATGGACTTAGCCGCAAAACATGGCCGCAAACTGGCGCCGCACTTTGCGATGGAAGTGCACCTGCATTTGTCGGCGGCCTACCCGCTGGAGCCGTGGCTGGAGCATTTCGAATGGTTGAACCCGTTGTTCAACGAGCAACTGGAACTGCGCGACGGTCGTACGTGTCCGACCGTCATGGTCTGGGCTTTACCCTCAGCGAACAAGCCCGCGCGCCCGGACCCAGCTCAGCTGTGAATTTGGCAAACGTCCATAACCCTTAACCTCAGACGGGAGATCCCTCCGTCTTTTTTTGTTCCCTACACACATTCAACCCTGTTTCGAGGAGTTGTGATGAATACAATTAAACGCACCAATGTGCGTTACAGCATCCTTGTTTTTTATTTCTTGCCACCGTATTTAATTATGCCGACCGCGCCACCCTTTCGGTGGTTGCGCCCATCATGAGTAAAGAATTAAATTTTGATCCGGAAGCATTAGGGCTCGCTTTTTTCAGTTTTTGGTATTTCGTTATCATGCAAATTCCCGGCGGCTGGCTGCTGGATAAATATGGTTCCAGACTGGTTTATGGCTGTGCATTAATCGGCTGGTCGGTCGACCATGTTTCAGGGCACAATTTATCTTTATGCCAGCCCGCTTATCGTTCTGGTGGTGCTGCGCCTGATGATGGGTGCGATTGAAGCCCCGGCCTTTCCGGCCAACAGCCGTCTTAGCGTGCAGTGGTTTCCGAACAAAGAGCGCGGTTTTGTGACAGCGGTCTATCAGGCGGCGCAATATATTTCTCTGGGTATTATCACCATTAATGACGCTTATTTTGCATAATCTGAGCTGGCATTATGTGTTCTTTTATATCGGCGCTATTGGCGTGGTGTTGGGGATATTCTGGCTGGTAAAAGTGCGCGACCCGCTATCCCATAAAGCGATTAACCAACAAGAGATTGATTATATTCGCGAGGGGGGCGGTGAACCGACATTAGGCAGTAAAAAAGGCCCGGCCAAAAATCAGCATGGCGCAGATTAAAAGTGTCTGTATTAACCGCATGATGATCGGCGTTTATATTGGTCAGTTCTGCGTCACCTCCATCACCGGTTTTTCTTACACCGGTTTCCGACCTATTTATATCAGGCAAAAGGCATGTCGATTCTGAAAGTCGGTTTCGTCGCCAGTATCCCGGCGATCGCAGGCTTTGTTGGCGGGCTGCTGGGTGGCGTGTTCTCCGACTGGCTGTTAACACGCGGCTACAGCCTGACGACCGCGCGTAAGTTCCCGGTGATTTGCGGCATGCTGCTCTCCTGCGTGATTGTGATGGCAAACTACACCAGCTCGGAAGTGGTGGTGATTGCCGCCATGAGCGTGGCGTTCTTCGCCAAAGGGTTCGGCAACCTCGGCTGGTGCGTGCTGAGCGACACGTCACCCAAAGAGGTGTTGGGGATTGCCGGTGGCGTGTTCAACATGTGCGGTAACCCGGCGAGCATTATCACCCCGCTGGTGATTGGCGTGATCCTCGCCAATACCCACTCCCTTTGATTACGCCATTCTCTATGTTGGCTCCAATGGGGCTGATTGGCTTGTTCTCTTACCTGTTTATTGTTGGCTCGCTGGAGCGCATCACCCTGACGCCTTCCGCTGCCTGAGTGTGATCCCGGCGTTTTCCTGCGCCACGCTGTTCCGCGTGTTGTACTCCCGGCGGAACAGCGTTTTTTGTCGGCTAGTCGTACGTGATCCCCGGCGGGTTGACCCAGTGAACGTTCGACCCCTTCCCCCTGCTCTCCCCAACGCGCCAGCACCTGTTGATATTCCCCCCGCGCAATGGCCCCATCCAGCGCGGCCTGCAAGGCGTAAACCAGCCCATTGTCTTTGGTGGTTGTAGCGACCCGTGCTTTTTTCGCCCCAGACCGACCACTTTGGTGGTACCGTTTAGCGCTGCTTTGTACGCCGCCACTGACTGTGGACCAAACACCACATCTGCGCGCCCGGACTGAATATAAAGGTTACCGGAGGCGTCGTCCGTCAGGTAAATCGGCTGTGCCGAGGGCCGACCGGCGGCGCGGTTCTCATCATTCCAGCGCAGCAGAATGCGCTCCTGATTGGTACCCGATCCCACAATCACCTTGCGACCGGAGAGATCCTGCGCCGAACGAATGGCCGGGATAGCACTGGAAGATTTCACCGAGAACGCCAGCGAATCAGCGCGATAGGTAGCGAAGTCAAACTTCTGTTTGCGCGCTTCCGTGACCGCAATATTCACCAGCGCCACATCATAACGACCGGAAGTGATGCCCAACGGCCAGTCTTCCCGGTGCGGTGGGCACCAATTTGAGTTTTAAGCCGAGGCTTTGCGCCAGCAAGCGGGCAATATCCGGATCGCTGCCAATACGTGTGCGGTTATCACTGGCGAGCAGCGCCAGCGGTGGCGAATTAAGCGCCGAGATCGCCACGGTTAATGTTCCGGGTTCGACAAACCTGTAACTGGCCGGGATTTTGGCGATGGCGGCCTCATCTCGCTGTACCGTTATCGGCTGTTCATTGGCCTGTAAATCAATCTGCCCGGCGGCGAAACTGCCTGTGGTGATCAACAGCAGCGCCAGTAATCCTTGTTTCATCGTCGCTCCTTACAGCACCCGGGATAAAAAACTGCCGGGTGCGCAGATGTTGTGGATGGTTCAGCACCTCGTCGCTGCTGCCCTGCTCGACAATTTTGCCATCAACCATAAACACCACCGGTCGGCAACTTCGCGGGCAAAACCGACTTCATGCGTGACCACCACCAGTGTTGACCCGGAGCGCGCCAGCTTTTGATCACATCCAGCACTTCGCCCACCAGTTCCGGATCCAGCGCGGATGTCGGTTCATCAAACAACATTACGCGTGGGCGCAATGACAGCGCACGGGCAATGGCAATACGTTGTTGTTGCCCACCCGAAAGGTGGCGCGACCAGCATCTGCTTTATGCCGTAACCCCACCACATCGAGCAGTTCGTAAGCCTGTTCAATGGCGGCTTTGCGGCTCAGCTTTTATGGGCGATGGGCGCTTCAATCAGATTTTCCAGCACCGTTAAATGCGGGAACAAATTGAAGTTCTGAAACACATAGCCAACGTTGACGCGCTGGCGCAGGATCTCTTTCTCTTTCCAGTTCATACAGCTTGTCCCCTTGCAAGCGGTAACCAATGTAGTCGCCGTCGATCCGGATAAAACCTTCATCAACACGCTCCGGTGGTTAATGGCGCGCAATAATGTGGACTTCCCCCGACCCGGATGGCCCAAGGATCACTGTCACCGACCCCGGTGGGATCTCCAGTGAAACCTCATCCAGCGCTTTGTGGCGACCGAAGTATTTGCTGACGCCGGTAATCGAGATATGACCATTAAGAGAGGTTGACATGCACAGGCTCCCCGGGTTGCGGTATGCGCGCCGTAGCGGCAGAGGGAGTGCGAACGCGCGACGGATTGATGGCCGAACGTCGTTCACTGCGGGCCAGCCAGCGTTCCACCCGGTGCTGAATCGCGGACAAGACACTGGTGATCACCAGATACCAGACGGCGCCAACCATCAGCAGCGGGATCACTTGCTGGGTGCGGTTGTAGATCATCTGAATGGTGTAGAACAGTTCCGGCATCGCCAGCACGTACACCATCGCGGTGCCTTTGGCGAGGCTGATGATTTCGTTAAAGCCGGACGGCAAAATAGTGCGCAGCGCCTGCGGTAAAATGATGCGCAGCGTGCGCCGCCGTGCAGGCAGCCCCAGCGCAGCGGCGGCTTCATACTGACCGTGGTCGACGCCGAGAAAACCGCCGCGAATAATTTCGGCGGTATACGCGCTCTGCACCAGCGTTAGCCCGACCACTGCCGTGGAAAATTGCCCCAGCACATTAATGGTGTCATAACGCGCCCACGCAATGCCGGTAAACGGAATGCCCAGCGACAGCGTGTCGTAGAGGTAAGAGAAGTTATACAAAATGATCAACACCACGATCAGCGGCAGTGAGCGAAACAGCCAGATATAGCCCCACGCAAGGCTGCTTAACAGCCGAGGATGCGGAGAGTCGGGCCAGCGCCAGCAAACCGCCGAACACCACGCTCAGCGCGGTACCCAGCAGGGTTAGCAGCAGGGTTTGCCCTAACCCTTCGAGGATCACCGGGTCGAAAAACCAGCGGGCGAAAACCGCCCATTCCCAGCGCGGGTTAAAGGCCACCGACTGCACAATGGCGGCCAGCACAAACAGGGCGACAAACGCGCCGGCGGTGCGGAGCGGATAGCGTGCAGGCACCACTTTCACGGTTTCTGTACTTTTCATGGTCGTTCCTCAGGCGGTTTTACTCAGTTTTCTGCCAGCAGCGCTTTGGTAAAACGCAGCCGACCATCAAACGGCGGCTGACTGAACTCTTCCGGATCGCGGTTCAGGTCAAACTGCGCCTGATACCCCCCGGCTCAGGTAGAGACGCACCGCTTCCGGCTGACGAAAGCCGGTGGTCAGGTAAATCTGGCGGTAGCCCGCACGTTGCGCCCGGCGCTCCAGTTCCTGTACCACGCGCCGCCAGCCTGCTTGCGCAGCGTCGGTTTGGTCCAGATTCGTTTGATTTCCGCCGTCTGCGCATCAAAAGGTTTATAAGCCCCGGTGGCGATGATCTCGCCGTCGCGCTCCAGCACAATAAACAGCCCCTGTGGCGCTAAATACCATTCGGTCAGCTCCACTTCCGCATCGCGGGAAAAGTAGTCGCCGTAACGTGCGGCGTATTCGCCAACAGCTCCGGTTAAAATGGGTTGTAGCTCCTGCGCTTCTGGCGAAACGTCGCGGAATCGTTCGCGCATTGCCGTCTCCTTAATCGCCCAGTCCGGCCGGATTAATCTCCGACGCCGGAATACGTTCCACCCTTCGCCCCAGCGATTGAGCACCTTGTCGTAATCCCCGTTTTTGATAGCGCCATTGAGCGCGGTTTGCACGGGTTCAACCAGACCACTGCCTTTACGCAGCGTCACCGCAATGCGCCGCTTTCGGCCAGCCGCCGTCCACGCTGCCAACCAGCGTGTTGCCGGTCAATGCCGCTTTCCGAGGCACCGATCACGTTCGGGCCAGTACGCATCGGCGCGACCGGATTGCAGCGCCGAGGGTTTGGGCCGCATCATCTTTGGTGTACACCGGGGTAAACGGCTTCCAGCCCTTTTTTCAGGTTTTCAGCGTTCCACGCCAGCAGGATCGCCTCCTGATTGGTGCCAGAGCCAACAATAATGCGCAATCCGCAATATCTCCCGCGCGCTCAATCTGCTTGATTGCACTGGTGGATTTGACGTAGCCGCGAATCTTTGCGATAGGTGGCGAAATCGAACTTCGCTTTACGCTCTTTGGTGACGGTAATATTGCTGATTGCCGCATCGTACTTGCCGGAGGTCACGCCCAGCGGCCAGTCAGAGGTCGGTACCACATTCAGCTCCAGCCAGGGCTGCTCGCCACCGGGCGGGCGATATCCACCTCGCTGCCGAGCAGGGTTTTGTTGTCATCGGCAAACACGGTCAGCGGCGGTGAGTTCAACGCCGCAACGGCAACGGTCAGTTTGCCCGGCGTGACAAAGTGGTAATCCTTGGGCAGTTGTGCAATGGCGTCGGCATTTTTCGCCGTCGTGATCGGCGTTTTATTGGCCTCCAGACTGACGCCCGTGCCGTTGATATTGACGTCCTTTGCCCGGGCCAGCGGCGTAAGCGCCAGCATCATGGCCAGCAATAGCGATGTTTTCTGCTAGTTAACTCATCTTTTATTGTTGTGAGAAGGGATTCACCGGCAGCGGAAGACCTAAGCTTTCACGCAGTGGTGCCGGGATATTGCGTGCGAAACAGACCGCGCGCCTGCAACAGGGGAACGACTTTGTCGACAAAACGCGGGGAAGGTGTCCGGCGTCCCGCCCTCGGATGATAAAACCGTCGGCGGCATAGTTTTCAAACCACTGCTGTAAGCCGTCGGCGACCTGCTGCGGCGTACCGGAAAAGCGCGGGCGCGGCGATGCGCTTTCCAGTGCCACCTCGGCGCAGCGTCAACTGGCGCTCGCGGGCGTTGCGTTTGATCTCATCGGTGGTGCTACGAAAACTGTTTTGCCCTAAATCGCCAATATCCGGGAAAGGCGCATCAAGCGGGTACTGGCTGAAGTCATGATGCTCAAAATAACGTCCCAGATAGTTAAGCGCATCGTTGATGGAGACCAGCGCCGCCGTGGTTTGATACTGCTGTTCCGCATCCTCTTCGCTGTCACCGACGATCACGCTGACACCTACCGGAAAATGTGCAGCTCATCGTGGCGGCCATACTGTTCCAGTTGCGTTTTCACATCGCGATAAAACGCTTTCGCCTCTTCCAGAGTTTCCTGATGGGTAAAATGGCGTCAGCGTGATGCGCCGCCAGTTTTTTGCCATCGTCTGATGCCCCGGCACCGGAAAATAATCGGTCGCCCTTGCGGCGTACGGCCAATATTTAATGGCCCGGCAACCTGAAAGAAATCACCGTGATGATTGAGCGTATGTAATTTAGCAGGATCAAAAATTGCCCACTGTCTTTATTACGAATAAACGCGTCCTCTTCCCATGAATTCCATAACCCTTTCACGACCTCCAGATATTCATCGGCAATGCGATACCGCAGAGCGTGATCGGGATGTTGCGCACGGGAAAAGTTCTTGCGGAGCCTTCCAGTGGTGAGGTCACCACGTTCCAGCCCACGCCCCTTGCTCAGGTGATCGAGGCTGGCAAACTGCCGGGCAACGGTAAACGGTTCGCTGTATGACGTGGAGAGCGTACACCAGACCCAGATGGTGAGTCACACTGGCCAGTGCGGATAATACGGTGATGGGTTCAAAACGATTTAAAAAATGCGGGATCGATTTTTCATTAATATAAGCCGTCGGCGACGAATAAAAATCGAGTTTACCCTGTTCGGCAATGCGCGCCGTTTCCAGCACAAAGTCAAAATTAATACTGGCGTCCGCGACTGCCGCCGGGTGACGCCAAGCGGACATATTTCCTGATGCACCATGTAATATGGTGCCAAGCCGCAGTTGTCGTTCTGTAGACATAATCCATCCTCCTTTTCAGGCAACAGGTGACCCGGGGCCGGAGCCCACTGGATAAAGACATTCATCAGTGTTGGAGTAAGGCTTTTTTCCGCCAGCAGCGCGAAATAACGCGCAGCGCCTTCGATGAGTTGCTCATCGGGATTAAACGCCGGATGGTGCAAGCCGTATTCGCTGTTGCTGCCAATGCTGACAAACGCGCCGGGAATATGGTGTAAGTAGACCGCGAAGTCTTCGCCGCCCATATGCAGGTCGGCCTCTTCGGTGCGATACCCGTGCCAGTCGGCAACATCGCGGGCAAAGGTGGCCCATCGATCATGGTTCACCAGTGCGGTAGGCCCTCAAACCAGCTGACCGCGATCTCCGCATCGAACGCCACGCCAGTCCGGCGGCAATCATTAACGCGGCGTTTTACGGTCGCGTACGGCAATCTGGTGAGTCCGCAGCGTCCCTTCCAGCTCCACCGCTTCCGGCAGCACATTCCGGTGTTACCGCCCTGAATGCGGGTGACGCTCAGCACCACCGAGTCCAGCGTGTTGATATTGCGGCTGGCGATACTTTGCAGCGCCACCACCAACTGGCTGGCCAGTAGGATCGCGTCGTTGCCCTCGTGTGGACGCGCGGCATGCGCGCCTTTACCGGTGACCTTCAGCGAAAAGCGATCCACATTGGCATAAAAGGCCCCGCCGCGCGTGGCAAAGGTGCCCACCGGTAATCCCGGCTCATTGTGCATGCCGAAAATGGCGTTCACCTCGTCCAGCGCACCGGCCTCGATCAACCGTTTCGCCCCGCCGAAATTCTCTTCCGCAGGCTGAAACAGAATGCGTACGCGACCGGCCAGTTGTGGCTCTTTCTCTTTCAGCAGCAGTGCTGCGCCGAGCATCACGCTGGTGTGAACGTCATGCCCGCAGGCATGCATCACGCCAGTGGTTACGCGACGCAAAGGGAACGTCGACGGCTTCATCAATCGGCAAGGCATCGATATCCGCCCGCAGGGCGATTACCTTTTCTCCGCTGCCCACTTCTGCCACCACGCCGGTCGGCAGCGTCAGCGGAAGCAGACGTAATCCTGCGCTCTCCAGCCAGTGGCGAATACGGCGGGTGGTTTCGAACTCCTGTAATGAGAGTTCAGGATGTTGGTGCAGCTCGCGCCGCCAATTGATCAGTTGCCCGGCAAAACTCATCCTGCCACCTCCTCGGGAGGTATGCGCATCAGCGAAAGTCTCCGCCAGCAGCTGCAATGAACGGATCCGCGCCGTCCCTTCAGTAATAGGGGTATCGATAATAAATTCATGGATGCCATAGTGCTGATGCAGAGTATCCAGTCCTGCCAGCACCGTTTGTGGCGTCCCTGCAATCAGCGAAGGTTCCCGGCGCGCAATACGCACTGCCGGACTTCCTGCCTGACGGGCGAACGCATGCCCCTGCGCTTCACTGGCGACGCTAACCCGTTGACCATTGGCTAACTCCACTCCCCAGACTTCCACTTGCTGCGCCAGCGCATCGGCCTGCGCCTGCGTCGTGGCGACAATCACCTGCACGGCAACGAGGGTGTCTCGTTGGCTTTGTTGCCATTGCGTGACAACGTCACGAAGAAGCGTTTTATCGCCATTCAGATGCGCCGCGAAAACAAAGTTCCAGTTCAGCCGGGCCGCCAGTTCGGCGCTTTCCGAGGGCTGGCGCCGAGCAGGAAACCCTCAGCACGCTGCGCAGGCAATGGCGTGGCCAACACCGTCTCTTCGGCGCTGTCGTCTTTCGCCAGCGAGCCAGTTATCCAGTTGCGCCAGTTGATCGGCGAAACTGCCTTTCTCCTCGTTATGCACACCCCTGCTGCAATGCGCGGGT
The DNA here is from genome assembly GCA_002886105.1 of Enterobacter sp. EA-1. Taxonomy (GTDB): domain Bacteria; phylum Pseudomonadota; class Gammaproteobacteria; order Enterobacterales; family Enterobacteriaceae. The sequence continues at coordinate 2,551,193 of CP025776.1, read as the reverse complement.
GGAGAGGGTAACCCGCCCGGTGCTTTGCCGACGCCGAGATCGACCCGCCCCGGCGCGAGGGGTTGCCAGCAGATTAAAGTTTTCCGCGACTTTGTATGGGCTGTAGTGTTGCAGCATCACACCGCCGGAGCCGACGCGAATACGCCGGGTCTGACCAAGGATCGAGGCGATAACCAGCTCCGGTGACGGGCTGGCCAGTTGTGCGGTGTTGTGATGTTCGGCTATCCAGAAACGGTGATAGCCCCATTTCTCCGCAAGCTGGGCCAGTTGCAGCGTGCGATTCAGGGCGTCCTGTGCGGTTTCATGTTCCGCAATGGGGCTTTTATCCAGCAGACTCAGACGATAAGACATGCAGCGCACTCACGTTAGAAAGAGAAGGCTTTTATTATTAGGACGCGCTGAATTTGCTGTGAAACAATTAATTTACATTAAATAAGCAAAAAAATTTGCAAAGTAAGTACATGCGGGTGCTGCAGTCATTGTTAATGCTTATGGATCAAATAAGGCGACTGTTCTGATTTGTTAAAATTCGTTTTGCTGCTCACGGTTATTTCTGTTGCATTTTTCGCCATTATGAATCAGTTCCGCTACCTGACACCGGTGACCTCACAATTTCCACTAATAGTCGCTGCCTTTCTGGTGGGTATGTTTTGCGTCGTTAATCGATTGCGGTTACGATGCTGCGCCATGTTTTGTCTTATCCATACGCAGAATGACTGGAAAGACAAGGCGTTTACCCGACGGGGCAATCGTTTGGTTAGCCATCCCGAAGGTTGAGGAACTCAGCAAGGTTCAGACAGGTGAACAGGTAAACAATGAAAAAGATCACAACCACGCTGCCGATCATCACGCGGCAAAACGACGCTGGCTTAACTCTCACGAAGAGGGCTACAGCCGGGCTATGGGTAACCGCCGGTACAGATGATCGCCATTGGCGGCGCAATCGGTACCGGTTTATTCTGGGCGCAGGCGCCCGACTGCAGATGGCGGGGCCGTCACTGGCTATCGTCTATCTGGTCTGCGGTATCTTCTCTTTCTTTATTCTGCGCGCACTGGGCGAACTGGTGTTGCACCGCCCTTCCAGCGGCAGTTTTGTCTCGTATGCCCGCGAATTCACGGGTGAAAAAGCCGCGTTTGTTGCCGGCTGGATGTACTTCGTGAACTGGGCGATGACCGGTATCGTGGATATCACCGCCGTGGCGCTGTATATGCACTACTGGGGCGCATTTGGCGATGTCCCGCAATGGGTATTTGCGCTGGGCGCTGGCGATCGTCGGCACCATGAACGATCGGCGTGAAATGGTTCGCCGAAATGGAGTTCTGGTTTGCGCTGATCAAAGTGCTGGCGATTGTGGTGTTCTGGTTGTCGGTACGATTTTCCTCGGCACTGGTAAACCGCTGGACGGCGGCACAACCGGCTTCCATTTGATTACCGACAATGGCGGTTTCTTCCCGCACGGTCTGTTGCCTGCGCTGGTACTGGTGCAGGGCGTGGTCTTCGCCTTTGCCTCCATTGAACTGGTCGGCACCGCGGCGGGCGAATGTAAAGATCCGCAGAATATGGTGCCGAAAGCCATTAACAGCGTGATTTGGCGTATCGGCCTGTTCTACGTCGGTTCTGTGGTGCTGCTGGTACTGCTGTTGCCGTGGAACGCTTATCAGGCGGGTCAGAGCCCGTTTGTGACCTTCTTCTCCAAACTGGGCGTGCCGTATATCGGCGACATCATGAACATGGTGGTGCTGACCGCGGCGCTCTCCAGCCTGAACTCGGGTCTCTACTCTACGGGTCGTATCCTGCGCTCGATGTCGATGGGCGGTTCCGCACCGAAATTCATGGCGAAAATGAGCCGTCATCACGTGCCTTACGCCGGGATTCTGGTCACTATTTGCGTGTATGTTGTTGGGGTGTTCCTGAACTATCTGGTGCCGTCGCAGGTGTTTGAAATCGTGCTGAACGTCGCATCGCTGGGCATTATTGCATCGTGGGCGTTTATCGTGGTTTGCCAGATGCGTCTGCGTAAAGCCATCAAAGAAGGTAAAGCGGCGGATGTGAGCTTCAAGATGCCGGGCGCACCGTTCACGTCATGGCTGACCCTGCTGTTCCTGTTCAGCGTATTGGTACTGATGGCGTTTGATTACCCGAATGGGACTTACACTATCGGCTCTATCCCGCTGATCGCGGTTCTGCTGGTTGCTGGCTGGTTTGGCGTACGCAAACGCGTACAGGCTATCCACAGCACTGCGCCGGTTGCGCCGACGAAGAAACCAAAGCGCCGCTGGTTGAAGAACCGTCACGCTCGTAACCGTTCCTTTTCGTGAATAAGCCTGCGCCCGCGCAGGCTTTTTTTATCTACGCAAACACCACGCTTCACGCCCGTCAGCCATAAAAAAAGCTCCCCGTAGGGAGCTTAAGCGATGGTGCGATTACAGCGCAATGCGGATCACATCATCCGGCTCGGTGGCTTCTTTTTCACGGCTGGAGGCCTGTTTCACACTGACAAACAGGGTTTTTCCGTCCGCTGAGAGCGCCGAGGCTATTAGGGTGAGTCGGCGTGTCGAAGGTTTTGACGACCTTGTAGGTTTTACCGTCGATAACGCTGACTTTCCCGGCTTCGCGGTGGGTCACGTAGGCTTCGTTACGTGCCGGGTTAAACAGCACTGCCAGTGATTCCGGCGCAGCCACTTTCTCCAGCACCTTGCCATTGCGGGTATCCACCACCAGCACTTCCGCTGCTTTGGAATCGGTCACAAAGGCACGGTGACCTGCGGTATCGAGGCTCAGGTTCAGATAGAAGTGCTCTTTGCCATCATCTTGCAGTTTTTTACGATCGATAATGCTGTTTTTGCCGGTATCGACGGTGATCAGCTCGCCATCGCCGTTGGTGGTATAGAGACGTTTCGCCGCCGCGTCGACCGCCAGCCCGGTGCTGTAGGTCCCGGTTTGCGTAATGGTGGTTTTCAGTTTCAGCGTGTCGCCATCCACGACCCAGATTGCACTCTCTTTCCGACCCCGGTGATATACACCGTGTTGGTGGTTTCATCGACCGCCAGTTCGCGCGGGCTGAGCGGTTTTACGGTTTCTGAACGCTTACGAGCGTCGAGCACGACGCGCCCTTTCACTCTCGCCGGTTTTGGCGTCAACGGCTGTCACAGAACCGTTGGTGGTATTGCCGAACCACAGGGTTTGCGTGCGGGTGTTGATCGCCGCGCCAAACGTTTTCAGATCGCTGTGAATGGATTGAGTGATCGCCAGCGTCGCCGGATCAAGACGGTACACCACCCCGCCTTTATCCGTTTTGCGGCTTTGCGCAGTTGCCAGCCAGAGCGCATTTTCCTGCTGGCTGAAGGCCATTTCATAAGCGCCTTTACCGACCGCTTTGCGCAGCATCTCTTCGGCTGCCTGTGTAGTGAACGATGCCGCCAGCAGCAGTGAGCCGAGGACCAGAGAATTCCGCAGGCGCGGCGAGCATAAATAACGTAAAGACATGACGACTCCCTTTGATTAACAAGATTGTTATTTTTCACACGCTTCCCGTGCGCGATGCCGAAGCCTCGCTTATCGTTATAAGTGAGAATAGTAATCATTAATGACAGTAATGTGGAGTAATAAATTGCCCGCAGGCGTTATCACCGTTTGCTGACTACGCTTATCATTAACGTAATGTGCGCTTAATGTTTTCAAATAATTTACATACGATTTAACATATTGCCGTATGTTCCATTTGGTTCGTTTTATAACCCGGTTCCGCCATGAATATGATTTCCGCCACCGCGGGCTCACTTTGCCGGTCTTGCTGCTCCCGGCTGTGGTGCCCGCTTCGGCTTTTGCCGATGAGCAAACCCTGATTGTCAGCGCCACACCCCACACCGTTTCTGAGCTGGATACACCCGCCGCAGTGAGCGTTGTTCAGGGCGATGATATTCGCAGGCCACGCCACGGGTCAATTTGTCTGAGTCACTGGGCAGTGTCCCCGGTTTGCAGGTACAGAATCGCCAAAACTATGCACAGGACCTGCAATTGTCGATTCGCGGGTTTGGTTCCCGCTCAACCTATGGCGTGCGCGGTATCCGCATGTATGTTGACGGCATCCCCGCCACCATGCCGGATGGCCGGGGGCAGACATCGAATATTGACCTCAACAGCGTGGAAAGTATTGATGTGCTGCGCGGTCCGTTCTCGGCACTTTACGGTAACGCTTCTGGCGGGGTGATGAATGTCACCACGCAAACCGGGCGTGAACCGGCGACGATTGAAGCCAGCAGTTATTACGGTAGCGACGCCAGCTGGCGCTATGGGTTGAAAGCTACCGGCGCAATGGGTGATGGCACCCATGCCGGGGATGTGGATTACACCGTCTCCAGCACCCGTTTTGTTACGCACGGTTATCGCGATCGCAGCGGTGCGCGTAAAAATCTGGCAAATGCCAAACTGGGCGTACGCATTGATGATGCCAGCAAACTGAGCCTGATTTTTTAACAGCGTGGATATCAACGCCAACGATGCGGGAGGCTTAACCCAATCTGAGTGGCGGAATAATCCGCGCCAGTCGCCACGCGCTGAACAGTACGACACGCGCAAAACCATTAAACAAACCCGGTGCGGGTTTACGCTATGAGCGCCAGCTCAGCACGCAGGATGACCTGAGCGTGATGATGTATGCCGGGGAGCGTGAAACCACGCAATATCAGTCAATTCCCCCGGGCGCCACAGCTGAATGCGCAACATGCCGGCGGCGTGATCGACCTGACGCGTCACTACGGGCATCGATACTCGCTGGACACATCGCGGTGAGCTGGGCGTCCCGGTGACATTTACCGGTGGGCTGAATTACGAAACCATGACCGAACAGCGCAAAGGCTATGAAAACTTTGTGATGAGTGGCACGACGCCTGTCTACGGGCGTGAAGGCAATCTGCGCCGTGACGAGCGCAATCTGATGTGGAACGTTGATCCCTATCTGCAAACTGGCTGGCAGTTAACCGAAAAGCTGTCGTTAGAAGCCGGTGTACGGTACAGCTCCGTGTGGTTTGACTCCAACGATCACTACATTACCGCGCAGAACGGCGATGACAGCGGCGAGGCGAATTACCATAAATGGCTCCCCGGCAGGGTCGCTGAAATATGCCGTCACCGATGCGGAATGTGTATGTCGCCGCCGGACGTGGGTTTGAAACACCCACCATTAATGAACTCTCCTACCGTTCCGATGGCCAGAGCGGGCTGAATTTTGCGCTGAAACCCTCGACCAACGATACGGTAGAAATCGGCAGTAAAACCCGTATCGGTAACGGCTTACTGACGGCTTCGCTGTTCCGTACCGATACGGATAACGAGATCGTCACCGATACCAGCAGCGGAGGTCGCACGACCTATAAAAACGCCGGGAAAACCCGTCGCCGGGGGCGCAGAGCTGTCGCTGGATCAGCAGTTTGCCGGAAACTGGCGGGCAAAAGTGGCGTGGACCTATCTGGATGCCACCTACCGTAGCGAGGTGTGCAACGACGCCGACTGTAACGGTCATCGTATGCCGGGTATCGCCCGGAATATGGGCTTTGCATCGCTGGGCTGGATCCCGGAGCAAGGCTGGTACGCCGGTGCGGACGTACGGTATATGAGCGATATAATGGCGGATGATGAAAACACCGCCAAAGCGCCGTCTTATACCGTGGCGGGCGTGAATACCGGCTACAAATTTAGCTATGGCAACTGGATGATGGATATCTTCGGGCGTATCGACAACCTGTTTGACCGCGAATATGTCGGTTCGGTGATCGTTAACGAGTCGAATGGACGTTATTACGAACCGGCTCCAGGGCCGCAATTACGGTGTCGGCTTGTCAGTGGCTTATCAGTTCGAGTAATGCGGGAATCGGGGTCACCCGTCGATGGGCTGACCTCTGTCAGAGGGTATAAAGCATAAGGCCCGGCAGCATGGCGCTTCCGGGCTTTACTTTACTGGCTCATCTCGTGTTTAGAAGGTCGTCCAGCCCTCTTCGCTGGCGGCGGTTTCACGGGGTTCCGCTTTTGCTTTCAGGTTCGGCTTGATCGTCGGTTTCCTGTGGAAGCGGGTTTCGCGCCGCCCTGCTCAAGACGGAACGTGGCGACCAGCTCTTCCAGCAAGCGCGCCTGCTCTTCCAGCGAACCTGCCGCCGACGAGGATTCGCTTACCAGCGACGCATTCTGTTGCGTGGTGCTGTCCAGCTCACCTACTGCGCGGGCAATCTGTTCGATACCGCGGCTTTGTTCTTCGGAGGCGGAAGAGATTTCACCCATAATGTCATTCACCCGGGTCACGGACTGCACTACCTGATCCATGGTTTCCCCCGGCTTTCGCCACCAGTTCGCTGCCGATGTTAATACGGGAGACGGATTCGCTAATCAGCTGTTCGATATCTTTCGCCGCCTGCGAACTGCGCTGAGAGAGGCTGCGTACTTCGCTGGCCACCACCGCAAATCCACGGCCCTGTTCACCTGCACGAGCCGCTTCCACCGCGGCGTTCAGGGCCAGAATGTTGGTCTGGAAAGCGATACTGTTAATCACCGCAGTAATATCGGCAATTTTGTTCGAGCTGCTGTGAATATCGCCCATGGTATTCACCACTTCACGCATCACGCTGCCGCCTTCGCTGGCGGTTTTCGACGCCTGTGCCGCCGGTGCTGGCGTTACGGGCGTTATCGGCGTTGTTTTCACCGTGGCGGTCAGTTCTTCCATGCTGGCGGCGGTTTCCACCACGGCGGCAGCCTGCTGCTCAGTACGGGAAGAGAGATCGGTGTTGCCTTCGGCGATTTCCGTTGCCGCGCGCGATACCTGACTTACGCTGTTGCGTACTTCATGGATCATGTCGCGCAGGGTGTCGTTCATCCGCCCCATGGCACCGGTCAATTGCCCCAGTTCATCTTTGCTCTGCGCCTGAATATGCGAACTGAGGTCGCCGCTGGCAATACGCTCCGCCAGTGCCGAGGTTACGGTCAATCGGACGGGTGATCTGACGGATAACCCACCATGAGACGATCACGCCAATCAGAATCGCAATCACACCGATGATCGCCGCAATGGTACTGGACGTGTACGCCAGCTCATCATTATGGGCTTTAACCAGCGTAATGATCTGCTTGAGCGAAGCGCTGCTGTTGTCACCGCCAACTTTGACTTTATCTTCCGCCACTTTCAGCGCCTGCCGGTGGCGGAAAAGTAGTTCACGCTCAGATCGCGATATTTCACCGTGTCATCCCACAGGGATTGCAGCGGTGACTTCAGAGTCTGCCGGCAATTGACTCGCCAGCGCCTGTACACTTTTTTGCGTCTGGTTAAAACGCGTATCCAGCGCATCGCGGGACTCTTTACTATAACGCACCACCAGTGCCGCATCGCGTACGCTACTGATAGCGAACAGCTGTTCGTAAACCTGCGTCATCAGGCTGGTATCGGCAAGCGGAGTATGGATAAGCGCGGTGTAACGTGCGGAGAGATCGCTCGCTGCGAGTTTGTCCAGCGCGTCACGCACCGTGCGGAGGTCGCCAGTGGCTTTCTGCATCTCGCCAATGCTGCTCTGGAACGTATTAAGGTGGCCCGCCACATCGTTGATGATCTGCTTTTCAGACGCAGACCGAGGACATCGCGTCTGCGCTGGCGGTTAACTCGGAAGCGTGACGGACATAGTTCGACATCACCTCTCCCGATTTATCATCACCATAAAAGTATTTCCAGGCGGTTTATCTTCGCCTGAAATACTTCAATGCTGATGTTATACATCAGGTTTGTTTTTCGTAGACGTCGCGTATTTCTTTAAAGCGCAACACACTGAGGATGGTGGCGATGGCAACCAGAAATAACACCAGACCAAACCCCACTGACAGCTTTCTGCTGATTTTTATATTGCTCAACCGCTGGCTAAATGACATTCCGGACTCCTTGCTAAACACCAAATGTTAGCGCCTAACTGCGCCAACATTTGTTATCGGCACGATATGCAAGGATTTCAGCCTTAAGCTGGTCTTATCAGTGAAAAACGTGATACAGATGCTCCCCTTACGCAAATTTTCACCGGGGAGCATATATATTTGGCTTTAAATCATTGGTTTTATCAATTATCACTCAGCGGTGAAACTGCTTGTTGATAATGGTTGCGCCCTCATCTATGGCTCGCCATAGCGCGCGCGCTCGCTGGCAAAACCGTCCCCCTCTTCGAGGGCGGCAAGCAGGTCACTGTAATCATGCCCGCGTGATAAATCAGCCGAAGACGGATAAAGATAATTAAAACAGGGACCAATACGGACCCATAATTGTTCAATAAGCGCGGTTAATGTTGGCATTCCCGCTTGTTGATAAACACTAAAGCGAAATGCGCGGTTGGCCTGTAGCGTCTGTTCGGTGTTGCCACTTTTTAACGCTTCATGAAAGGAGTCCGCCAGAATACGCAACTCCCTGATTTTATCTTTGGTCATATTCTGGCTGGCGGAACGCGCGGCCATACCTTCCGAGGGGTTTTTCCGTATCAAATTGATTTCGTTATAACGCTCAAGGCTGACTTCCGGAACAAGGAACGCACGGGCGGGAGTCGCATGCAATGCACCTGCGGAGACCAGCCGCAACAGTGCTTCGCGCACCGGTGTAATACTGGTGCCAAGTTGATCTGCTATTTCTTTCGTATTGAGACGTGCGCCGGTTTAAGGGCGCCAATAATAAGCGCACCTTTCAGACTGGCTTCGACTTGCATAGTGAGGCTGGTCCGCTGCGCTTTTCCAAATCAAGCATGTTTGCATCCTGTATAAATTCTTATCTATTATCAGCCCTGGTAGCGTGTCCGTGATCTTTTCGCAAAGAATATATTATATAAACACATGCACCGGTATTGGATTGTCGCTTAAAAGTAGAACAAATGTTATTTATTATGCACAACCACCAGGAACCGCCTTCACAAGGTCATCAGTTCCTTATGCTTGTATAATTAAAGACGTTTTTAAAATTTTGCACAATTTATGATGGCGGTTTTTTACCGCCATCGTTTGCTTAGCTTTCTGCGCCTATTTTGACCACCGCTTTGCCAAAGTTTTTCCCTTCCAGCAGGCCGAAGAAGGCGTCCGGCGCGTGCTCCAGCCCTTCAGTCAGATGTTCGCGATAGTGGATTTTTCCTTCACTCACCCACTGCCCCATTTCTTGCTGAAATTCGTTAAGGCGGTGACCATAATCCCTGGTTAATAATAAACCCTTGCAATCGAATTCTTTTTTTCCAGCAGCGTGGCCATTAATAACGGAATACGATCGGGCCCGGCGGGAAGTTCGGTTGAGTTATAACCACTCACCAGCCCACAAAGCGGAATTCTCGCCGCGGTATTTAATAACGGCAGCACGGCATCGAATACTTTTCCACCAACGTTTTCAAAATAAATATCGATGCCTTGCGAGCAGGCGGTTTTAAGTTGTTCGGCAAAATCGGGCGCATGGTGATCGAGACAATGATCAAAACCCAGTACATCCACAGCGTAGCGACATTTTTCACTGCCCCCGGCGACACCCACTACACGGCAACCTTTCAGTTTACCGATTTGGCCAACGGTCGCGCCGACCGGTCCGGTAGCGGCAGCAACGACCAGCGTTTCTCCGGCTTTCGGTTGACCAATATCCAGCAGTCCCATATAGGCGGTAAAACCCGGCATACCGAGCACACCCAGTGCCCACGAAGGGTGCTGCGGGTTTGCCCCCGAGGTTCACCAACCCTTCACCACCGGAAATGTCATAGTCCTGCCAGCCGCTGTAGCCCAACACCCAGTCCCCTTCGGCAAAGTCCGGGTGCAGCGACGACACCACCGTGCCGCCGCACATCACTTCATTTATTTGTACCGGCGGTGTGTAGGAAGGCGCATCGCTCATGCGTCCGCGCATATAAGGATCTAAAGACAAGTAAACCGTACGCAGCAACACCGGCCTTCACCGGGGGTAGCAATGCTGTCTTCTTCCAGACGGAAATTGTCCGCGTTCGGCGCGCCGTGCGGGCGTGACGCCAGCACCCAGCGGCGGTTGCGGTGAGATTGTTGATTCATTCTGCACTCCTCTGCTTGTCAGACTAACTATTGATACTAGTCGCTGACAGCGCGGGAGTGCGTTTCCATTACGAGCTGGAATGGTTAAGTCGCACAACCAGATAATGGCATGGCGCATCACTTTCGTTGATGAACCGGCAATCATTTGGCGGCCCCAGCTCCAGACAATCTCCGGCTTTCATTTCGTGGCGTGTATCCCCTTCCTGAAAAACCAGCTCGCCTTCCTGTAACCAGATCAACTGGCGCGCCAGCGCATACGATGACGCTGGCATCGGGATGTTGCTGCCCGCAGGCAGTTCAATGTGCACGAGATCGATAGGCAGATCGCTTCTCGGCGAGACGTGGCGGCGCAGATAGTGGCTTTGCGGATCCCGCCAGACCGGTTGATCGGCATAGCGCAGCAGTTTCCCTTCCTGCATTTCTGCACGTGCAATCAGCGTTGACATGCTGATGCCAAACGCGCCGGAAAGCCGCGCCAGCAGCGCCGCCGTTGGGCTGCTTTCCGCACGCTCGATTTTGTGGATCATCGCCACTGGATACCCCGGCGCGCTCCGCCAGTTCACTGAGCGACCAGCCGCGGGATTCGCGTTCGACACGAATTCGTGCACTGATCCGTTGATTTATGTTGTCTGAGATAGTATTCATATCGTAATACTATAGTGTACAAAGAAGAGGTTCAACCATGACTATTCGTTATGCTGGCAAAGAGGACTGCGCTGCAATCGCCGGGATTTATAACCACGCCGTGGTCAATACGGCGGCGATCTGGAATGACCAGACCGTCGATGTGGAAAACCGTATCGCTGGTTTGAAGCGCGTGCTCTGCTCGGCTATCCGGTGCTGGTTAGCGAAGAAAACGGTGTAATTACCGGCTACGCATCATTTGGCGACTGGCGCGCCTTCGACGGGTTTCGCCACACCGTTGAACACTCGGTCTATGTTCATCCGGAGCATCAGGGCAAAGGCACCGGGTCTGGCATTAATGGAACGGTTAATCGAAGAAGCCAAACGCCTCGGTAAACATGTGATGGTGGCGGGCATTGAGGCGCAAAACCACGGCTCCATTCATCTGCACAGTAAACTGGGTTTTGTCACTACCGGGCAAATGCCGCAGGTCGGCACCAAGTTTGGCCGCTGGCTGGACCTGACGTTTATGCAGTTGCAACTGGATAACCGCACCGACCCGGATGCGCTCCCATGAATCAGTCACTGACGCTCACCTTTTGATTGCAGCTGGTATTGGCACGGTGGTGCAAAACACCTTGATGGTGCGCATCACGCAGTCAGCGTCGACGATCCTTATCGCCATGCTGCTGAACTCGCTGGTCGGCATTGTGCTGTTTGTCAGTATCCTGCTGATTAAATATGGCCTTTCCGGTTTTCAGGAACTCTATGCCAGCGTGAAATGGTGGACGTTAATTCCGGGTCTGCTGGGGTCGTTTTTTGTTTTTGCCAGTATCAGCGGCTATCAGTATGTCGGCGCAGCCACCACCATTGCAGTGTTAGTGGCGAGCCAGCTTATTGGCGGGCTAGTGATGGATGTTGTCAGAAGTCAGGGGATCCCCGTGCGGGCGCTTATCGGCCCGGTGTGCGGCGCCGTACTGCTGGTGATTGGCGCACGGCTGGTGGCCAGACGCCAGTTCTGATCACAGGATCGCGCCACCTTTGGTCAGCTGTTCCCGTCGCGCGTCCAAATCTTCTTTATGCTGGCGACCATGATGAGCAATGGCTTGTCGCAGGCGCTGTTGCTGAGCATAACGTTCTTCACGACTCAGCGCGGCGTCATCGCTCAATGCAATCAACAGTTCGTTCATGCCGGCAATAACACTCTGTTCAATGGCCGCATCAACGCGGGCAACAACCTCGTCCGGTGTGACATACCCTCTCCTTTAATTCAGTTTTGCTTTCGAAAAATCACTGCCCATCAGGCTCACGCTGTAACCGGTCACGTTACTGCGAGTGGCATAGAACGTTTTACCGTTCGCCAGCGCGATCCACGGCGCTTGCTGGTAGAAAATCTCCTGCACTGGCTGTACAGTTTGGCGCGCGACGCCGGATCGGCCACCACCTTCGCTTTCTGTACGAGATCATCATACCCTTTGTCGCACCAGCGCGCGGCATTGGAACCGGTTTTTTATGCTGTTGCAACCGAGCAGTACATCAGCAAAGTTATCCGGATCGCCGTTGTCCGACATCCAACCAAACAGCGCTGTGTCGTGTTCACCTTTGCGCATCCCCGAAAGGTATTCGCCCCACTCGTAAGAGACAATTTTCGCCTTCACGCCCACTTTCGCCCAGTCCGCACGGATCATCTCCGCAATGCGGCGCGAGTTCGGGTTGTACGGGCGCTGCACCGGCATTGACCACAGCGTGGCTTCAAAGCCCTTATCCAGACCGGCCTGTTTGAGCAGCGCTTTGGCTTTTCCGGATCGTAACCGTAGTCCTTCAGATCTTTATTAAAGCCGAGCATATTGGGCGGTAAAGGCGACTTCGCCACGCTACCGGAACCCGGAAGACGGCGTTCACAATCGCTTGTTTGTCGGTCGCGTAGTTCAGCGCACCGGCGCACCAGCACATTATCGAACGGTTTTTTTCTCCGTATTGAACGCCAGATACCCGACGTTCAGCGCATCGACCGTGTGCAGGGTCAGGTCTTTGTTATTTTGATTTGATCAAACTGCACCGGTGAAGGTGCGGGAATAATCTGGCACTCGTTGGTTTGCAGCTTCGCCAGTCGCGTCTGTACATCCGGCGTAATGGCGAAGATCAGGTGTTTGGTTGGCACCGGGCCATCCCAGTAATTCGGGTTGGCGATATAACGGATTTGCGCGTCGGCTTTATATTGTTGCAGTGCATACGGGCCGGTGCCAATAGGCCGGTATCGACGTTTTCCGGCGTGCCTTTTTCAGCATCGCATCGGCGTACTCCGCAGAGAGAATGGAGGCAAAATCCATCCCCCAATCCGCAAGGAACGCGGCATTCGGTTCATTGAGCACAAACTGCACGTGGTAGTCGTCGATTTTTTCACTTCTTTGATCAGCTTATCAAGGCCGACATCGGTGAAGTATTCGTAATTACCATGCGAAACATTATGATAAGGATGTTGCGCATCTTTTTGACGCAGGACGGAGAAAATCACGTCGTCGGCATTAAAATCACGCGTAGGTTTGAAGTATTTGTTGCTGTTGAATTTCACGCCCTGACGCAGCGTAAACGTCCGAGGTTTTGCCATCGTCGGTGACTTTCCACTCGGTGGCCAGCGACGGAATCGGCGTATTTTTACCGGATCGAAGTTAACCAGACGGTTGTAGAGCACCTGCGAGCTGGCAACAAACGTCGGGCCGGAGCTGGCAATCTGCGGGTTAAAGGACTCTGGCGACGCTTCAGAGCAGTAGATGAGGGTATCATTTGCCGCTGCCCATGCAGCGCTTGCCGGTAACAGTGTGCTCAGCGCGAGCGCGAGCAGCGTTTTCCCCTGTAGACATGATCAGGAACCTTCTTTTTTTATATGGAGCCGTAATCACAGCATAGCGCCGGAAAACTGGCAAATAACGATTCATACTCAGATTATTCTAAAGCAGTTGATTTCGCTGGAAATATCCACCATGATTAACATTAAAATTTATGTTAAGTGTTTTCCGTGCCGTCAAGTCGATTCGACGGTATCAATGCGTCGAGAATTCAATGGTTTTGAGCTTTCTTCTGCCGTTTACTTGCTATGGCATTGCGTAGAGTAGACGCGTGAAGAAGTCTATGGGATGAAAACGTGGCAAAAACTCTCTTGCGCAGCGGTGATCTGGATGATTTCCGAGGGCCGTTGGCGGCGGCGGTCAGGCCGTATTTGATTCGGCATTGCAAATTCGTGAAGCACTCCGTCTGCGTAAAGCAGCAGGCGCTGGTAGACTGCACGGCGATTCCCCCGAGGGTTAATGATGAAGGCGATCGCGTTGACTGGTACTCGCCCGTTGATGGGCGTTCGGTCTCGTGGAAAGCCGCCGATGAAGACGCGCGTTTTAAAGCACTGCGCTACCTCGAAAGCACGCTGGATAGCGCCGCCGCGCTGAGCCGCAAATGCATGCAATCGCCAAAAACGGCGCAGCAGTTATTCGGTTCCTTGCTGGAAAAAGCGCTACAGTTTCCCGGCGAAAACCACATTTCCTCGGTCGATGGCAAACCGGTCATCACCTTCTGGGGCTTCGTCAACCTGAACGAAAGCGCCCGCGAGGATGTGCTCGAATGTTTGCGCCAACAGGAAGAGGAAGAACCGCTCATTATTCTGCCGCCGGAACCCGAACCTGAAGAGGAAGAGCCTGCGGTCGCCGTGACATTCAGCCATGCGGATGAACCGCTGTTGACGCCTGCGCCGGAAATCAAACCCCAGCCCGCCCCCGTACCGCCTGTGCAAAACGTTGCGCCTGCTGTGGTCCCGGACTCCGTTCCATCTCCATCTCCTGCCCCGGCGCCTGCCCCGGCAGCGAAGAAACGTCGTCGTTATGGTCTGTGGGCATTGCCGGTTGCGGCGGCTGTCGCTATTGCCGTTGCTGCGCCGTTAATCCTCAATCAACAAACGACGCAAGCTCCTGCGCCAGAGCCTGCCATGCCGCAGCCCGCCCCGGTGGCGATTGCGCCAAAACCGATACAAGCTGCACCGATGCTGACGGCAAGTCTGCCGCTGCACCGAGGGCGGAAGTGCGTGCAGAAGAGAAAGCGCCGGAACCCCGCGAAGAAAAAGAGCCGGTGGTGATCAACGCCATTCCAAAAGATGCGCTGGTGATGGATGCCCTTCAGGTGAAAATTGGCTCTACGCGCTTCCTTAACGGTAACTGGCGCGTGGCGCTGGACGTTAAAGATCCGGGAAACCGGCAAAGCCCCTGCCGTACGTTTCCAGATCCAGAACAATAAAGGCACGGCGCGCATTGTTCACGGTAAGAACATTACTTGCCGCGCGGATCTCTACTCCGGTCTGCACGACACCGGTGAACTGATGATTAAGAGCCGCGGCAACGCACGTTGCAGTGACGGATCCCGCTACCCGATGCCGGAAATTTCCTGTAAAGCAAGCACCAATGACGTCGCGGAATGTAACGCGCGTTTTGACGCCAAAACCACCGTTCCGGTGACGTTCAGAAAAACAGGTGACTGAGTTTATGCTGGTTAATCTTTGCGACTACAAACAGAGCGTGACGCTGATTGCCAACAGCGGCGTGCAATTTCTTGATTTCGGCCTGACGCCGCAAGATCCGGCGAACAGCGGCCGGTTCGTTCGTAAAACCGCCAACGGCCCGCTGCTGCGTCTGGACTTCGACCTGCTGAACGGGCGCTTTACCCTGCCCGGTCGCGACGGCGGTCAACCGGAAGTGGTGAAACCGGAAAGCACCCACGCGTTGCAGTATTCGCTGGCGCTGCTGGACGGCGTCTGGCTACCGATTCCCTTTTACGCTTCAACCCACCGCGCGCACCTTTGTTGAAGGCCCGGATAACTGGGCGCGCGTGCAGATCCGCAAACTGAGCGAGCCGGACAGCGCAGGCAATACGCACCGCGTGGCGCTGGCGCTCGACAGCCAGATTAACGATCTCTCTCCCGGCAGCCTTGCGCCGCTGGAAAACGATATTCTTAACGGCACCCGCTTTTCTCTGGCACCGGCGCGATGACGAAGTGGCGGATTTTCTCGATCAAACCTCGGGTCGACGGCTGGCTGCGTGAAGCTTTTCAGCAGGCCACGCAAAATGAAAACCGTAGCGAGCGCGACATCAACCCGGTAGCGCTGCGCGGTTTTGGAGTACCGAGGCGCACTGGCTGAACCTGATGACCCTGCTCGGTACGCAGTTACAGGTGCCGGAAGTGAAGATTGTCACCCATACGTTGAGCACCCCGGCGATTCCGGTGGATTTGATTCTGGATGTCGGCAACACCCATACCTGTGGCGTGATCATCGAAGATCATGGTGATGCTAACGATGGTCTGCGTCAGACTGCCGAATTGCAGGTGCGCTCCCTGAGCGAACCGCAGTTCATAATGAGCCGCTGTTTACCAGCCGTCTTGAGTTCTCAGAAGCCCGCTTCGGTAAGCAGCATTTTTCCGTCGAAAGCGGGCGTGAAGATGCCTTTATCTGGCCCTCTATCGTGCGCGTGGGCGATGAAGCCCGCAAACTGGCGATGCAACGCACGGGCACCGAAGGCAACAGCGGGATCTCCAGCCCGCGCCGCTATTTGTGGGATGAAACCCCCGGTCTTGCAGGACTGGCGCTTTAGCCAGATGAACAGCAAAACCCAGCGTGAACCGCTGGCGACCGCATTCCCGCTGATGAACCTGATGAATGACGAAGGCCAGCCGCTGTACAGCCTGCCGCTGGATGAGCGCCTGCCGGTCTTTTCACCGCAATACAGCCGCAGCACGCTGATGACCCATATGCTGTGTGAACTTCTGGCGCAAGCGCTCGGGCAGATCAACAGCGTTGCCACGCGCTTGCGTCTTGGTTTCCCGGCCTCGCCGCGCCAGTTGCGCACCATCATTCTGACCCTGCCCTCGGCAATGCCGAAACAGGAGCGGGAAATTTTCCGCCGCCGGATGTTTGAAGCTATCGCGCTGGTCTGGAAAGCCATGGGCTGGCACCCGCAGGATGAAGATTTCGCTAACCGTAAACAGCAGGAAAAAAAGTGTTGTTCCGGTGCCGCATATTCAGATGGAGTGGGACGAAGCCAGTTGCGGGCAACTGGTGTGGCTGTACAACGAAGCCATCTCCCGTTTTGCCGGGCAAACCGAAACATTCTTTGCCGCTACCGCCCGCCCGGATCGCACCGACGCGCCGGATGCAACACTGGCCGTTCGCTGCGTGTTGCCTCAGTGGACATTGGCGGCGGCACCACGGATATGGCGATCACCCATTATCAGTTGGATGACGGAACCGGCAGCAACGTGAAAATCACGCCGAAACTGCTGTTCCGCGAAGGTTTTAAAGTGGCCGGGGACGACATTCTGCTGGACGTGATTCAGCGTTGCGTTCTGCCCGCACTGCAAACCCAGATGCAAAAGCCGGGATCACCGATGCCGCCGCGATTATGGCGACCCTGTTTGGCGATTCCGGACGCATTGATACCCGGGGCGGTATTACGCCAGCAAACCACGCTGCAACTCTTTATGCCTGTCGGCCACGCCATTCTTGCCGCCCTCGGGAAGAGAGCGACATTAATGATCCGCTGGCCGGGCTGCACGCTACCTTTGGCGAGTTGCTCAGCCAACAGCCAACGCGCAACGTGATGAACTACCTGGAAGCAGGCCATTGATCATGCGCTGCCCGCCGGCTCTGCTGAATTTGATGTGCTGGATGTCCCGTTACAGGTGAATTTCAAAGAGTTACAGGATGCCATGCTGGCCGGGCAATTCACCCTTACCGCGCCACTCCACGCGGTGTGAAGCCATCAGCCATTATTGCTGCGACGTGCTGCTCATTACCGGCCGTCTGGCTGTCTGCACGGGGTGCAAGCGCTGATCCGCCACTTACAACCGGTGCCGGTCAACCGGATGGTATGGCTGGATAAATACCGCGTGCATGAGTGGTATCCGTTCAGCCAGCAAGGCAAAATCGGCAACCCGAAATCCACCGCGGCTGTCGGCGCGATGCTCTGTCCGGCGCTGGATTTGCGTCTGCCGCGTTTTAACTTTAAAGCAGCCGACATTGGCGCCTACTCTACCGTGCGCTATCTCGGGGTGCTGGATAACGTGGTCAACACCCTGCGCGACGAGAATATCTGGTATCACGATATTGATTTAGACAAGCCGGGCGCGAAGCTGGACGCGCGGTTACACTTCCGCTGCGCGGAAATGTGACGTTGGGGTTCCGCCAACTGGCAAACGCCCGCTGGCCGGCCACCCCGCTCTATACGCTGAGCATTAACTCCCGGAGCTGGCGAAAGCCATTGCCGGAGACGGTGTCCTGAACGTGCGTCTGAAATTCAGCGGTGGTAACAAACATCACGGGCCGGAATCCTTCACCCTCAGCGAAGCCTCTGGTTGCAGGACGGCACGCCCGTGGCCGCCGATGCGTTAACTTTTAAACTGAATACGCTGGCCGACCGCCGCCATAGCGGAAGCCATTACTGGATCGACAGCGGGAGTGTGTACCTGAAATGAGTGCGAGCGCAAAGACCACCCGAGGCATTGACGGCATGGATCAACGAAAACCGCCTGCTATCGCCGTTGCTGGACGACGACGCCGACGCGCTGCTGGCGCGCCTGACCACTGCCGCTGCTGGAAGAATCAGCCTTAAAGAGGCGGTGGATGCCCCTTGCACCGTCGGGTTGTATGGCCATTCACAAGCGGCGAAAGCCCATTTGCTCAATGCCCTGTGCGGCAGCGGCAACGGGCGGCTGAATGTGCGCCCCCGGCGACAAAACGCTGGACTACTTTACCCATATCAATCCGGGACACGGGCTGACCAGCATGGCGCTGCGTTTTAGTCCGCGCGCAAGCGGAATGGATGACAGTTTCCCGCTGCGTCTGCGCATTCTTAGCGAAGCCGAACTGGTGCAGGTGTTTATCGCCCATGCCCGCCAGCAGCCGGAACTGCGCGCCGTGGACAAATCCGTTATGAAGATCGGTCGCCAAATGGCGCACCCTGCGTCAGCCAATGCGGTTCCCGGTATTTCGGCGCTGGAGATCGGTGCGATTGCCCGTTTCTGGCGTTCGGTGGTGCCGTCATCATTGCAACAAATGGACGATGCGTTATGGCATCAGTTCGCTTCTCTGCTGCCGTCGCTGGATCTCACCGCCCGCGCCAGCCCTCGGGTCGCTGCTGTGGGGTGAACAGCAGAGCTGACGCAACAGTGGTTGTCGCTGGCCCTTACGCTGCATCAGACCGGCAACGCCAGCGAACTGGCCGCCCCGCTCAGCGTACTGGTGGATAATTTTGCCCTGCCGACGGACGGTTTTCTTACCCCGGCGGAACACGGCGCTGAAGAGATTCAGGACGAAGTGGTGGTGCACCCCCACGGGTCTAACGATCAGTTGCAAAATGCAGTGAGCGTGCCGCTGGCAACCCTTGCCCTGATCTGCCCGTGAACTGGTGCTGCCGGTGGAAAACAGCGTACTTCCCTCGGTGGATATTCTCGATATCCCGGCCCCGGGTTTACAGGAGGGGCAACCGCTGTGGCGCAGTAAATGCCGCTGGCTGCTGGACAATTATCGCCAGCGCCTGCAACCGGATGTGCTGATGATCTGTAATGCCACCGCCGAACGCGCGGCGACAGGCGCAACAGCACGTGCGCTGTTGAACTGGGTAAAAGAGACGCAGTCTGGTCAGGAAGCCGCCTTACCGGGTCTGGTCTGGGCCATTACGCCGCAGGACGCACGTTTTACCCGGGCGCAAAACCTCGACGAAGCCGTTCAGCAATTAATTGGCAAACCGGGTCAGCACTGGGGCACATTGCAGGCGCTGGATGCCAGCAGTCTGCAACGCCTGCTGGAATGGCTGGCGCAAGCAACCGCGCCGGGTCTGCGCCAGAACCGTTTGAAAGCGCTGACCGAACGTCATCAACAAACGCTGCGCGATCTGCTGCAAAGCTGGGCCGCTGCACCGGTCAGAGAAGTCACGGTGCAGCGTGCGCGTGCGGAATCGGTGGTACGTGAACTGCAAGGCCGGGCGTCACGTCACGGTGAGCTGCTTGAAGGCTTACTGCCGGATATGCAGCAGTTCGATACGCTGTGGAAAGTGCAGCAACCCCGCGAAGAGAAAGTCAGTGGCCTGTTTAATGAGTCTATTGACCTGTTTGCCGAGTCCGCTGAAAACACGGAGCAACAACCGATCGCGAAAGATGTTGGACAGCAGGCGCATGCGCTGTGGGTGAATCATGTTCGCCAGTGGAGCCGTAACGACGACAACGCTGCACGCCTTGGTATTTCTCCTGCTGCTCTGCGGCATATGGCGGAGACGGTCATTATCAGCAGCTATCGCCTTAACCTGCCGGAGCAACTGCAAAAGTGATGCAGCGCGATACCGCCTGCGCCGCGCAGTTGTACGCCGCGATAGGGAACTTTGTTGCTGGCTGGGCTATGCCGATGTGCCGGAAGACAAACGCCCGGCCAGCCGCGTACAAAAGGCAGCACCATTTTGCCAGCGGTGCGGTAAGCGTGAATGATGCCCGCTTAACCAAACTCAGAGCAGCCGGTGCATGCGGCGACCCGCTACGTTTGACTGGCTGGTTGCCCTTTATCACCGCGCGACAGAAAACATTGGCTACAGCCACCCGCTGGATGTCTCTGCCGCCGCGCGGAAGAAACTCAAAACCTTGCTGTAAAAAACCCCGGCCACAGATGCGCCGGGGTGTTTATCATTCAGCAATAAAGGCGCTCAGCGCACCTGCCAGCGCAGCCGGCTGTTCCCACGACATGGAATGCCCCGCCTGCGGAATGATCCGCACCGCAATACCTTGATCCAACACCTGTTGGGCATCGTTATCCGGCAGCGATAACTCACCAAAAATCAGCGTTTTTGGCCGGGAAAAGCGGCTAAACAGCGCCATCCAGATGGTTCAATACCGTCCAGCGGGCTTTTTCGCACCGCGCCACACCGCCCGTGGATGCATTACTTTGCAGGCTGCCTGCCCACGGCGTTTTCTCCTGACCTAATAACGTGGCGTAGCCGCAGGTGACAAATTCGGCTTCCTCTTCAGCGGCAATCACCCGGCTGAACGCCCCGCCGCCGGCATGAAAATTGGGCTCGGAAACCGCCAGCGCGTTAATACATTGTGGGATCAGCGCCGCCACTTCAATGGCAATGCTGCCGCCCATACTGTGGCCGTACAGCCAGCATGCGTCGATTTGCAAATGTTCAAGGAGTTCCACAATGACCTTCGCCTGTTCGCTGGTCCGGTAGGAAAAACTCGCCGGTCGCTCGCTGTAACCGCTGCCACCGGCAGATCGATGAGGATCGCGCGCCTGCCGCCGAACGCCGGATCGCTCACCACGCGCGGGTATTCATAAGAGGATGCGCAGCCAAGTCCATGTATAAAACCACCGGATCGCCGTGACCCGCAGATCCTGCCAGCGAACCCACCCTTGTGCCGGTGCGAATAAAACTGTTCATTTGTCTCTCCTTCGTCGTGATACTGTAATTATATACAGCACCATTCAAATGGCGAGTCAATTTAAAGCAATGAGATAAGCAAGGCGACAGGCAGGCTCATGGGCCGGGTTGCGCCCACTAAAAGGCGCTAAGAAGACGAATTTTGCGGGTATCGCTAGCGAGGAAGTACGTTATTACACCGGACACGACCGCCATAACACCGTAAAAAATAAGTAGCTTTGTATATAATTCCAACGTCTGTCTCCTGTCCTTAGGTAAAACATCCGCGGCATATGTTGCACTTTTTTTAAGATTTTTGTGTTTTCAGCGTCACGCTTTACTCAGAAGAGGGAAAACAATAACGCCACCGGGAAACTCATTGGCCGGGTGGAGCCCACCAAAAAAGCGCTCAGCAGACGAATGCGTTTGCGATCGTGGGAAAGAAACCGTAATGAATGCGCAAATCAGCGCCATAACACCGTAAAAAACCAACATTTTTTGATAGAGCGACATAGCAAACATTAACCAGAAAGTAACAAAACGTGCGCAATATGCTCTTTTGTTGACATATATCAAGTTTAATTACTTACGTGTAAAGCCGGATGCTGCGTATTTTGATCTAACCGACTGAGGGGGTATAAAAAAGCCGGATGACCTGTTCACCCGGCTTACCCGTAACGAACGGATCACCGCTGGCGTTCGCGCCATGTTTTAATCATCTCTTTCGTCACTTCGTCGGCATAGCAAATGGGGGGAATAACCCCCCGCTTTGCTCCATGCGCTGCGTTTGCCGCACGCACTGCCATTACGCGCACGGTTATAAGGGCACGCGCAAGGGCCAGGGTAGTCGGCAATCGATTCGGCGATAATCTCTTTTTTAACCTGCGCGTCGGAAAGCGCCTGTGTTTTTGCCAGCCCTTCCGATGCCATCAGCAAACTCACGGCCGCGATCACCCCGCACAACACTGCATTCCTGTTCATTATTCGCATCCGGAGAAGGTATGAGTCTTCACATTATTATTCATATAATGAATAAGCATTGATTAAACGCAAATTATTTTGCGGGTTTTTACGGCGACGTGATTTAAAAAACAGAGGCATTGCGGGTGGCGGGTTAATTTGACTTAAGGGTAAATTAAAATATCAGTGACGCTGTAGAATTGCCCCCCGGCGTTTGGCGACGATCGCGTAACTCTGTTATTGTCTACCAGCAAGTCATACTTCCAGGAAAACAAGGTAAGGTTATGCAGAAATACGACGATCTGTGGCAAGCCATAGAAGTTCGGGTACGTGAAAACAATGACATAACGTACAACGATGTGACCACTGACAGTCCACGGGCGCATGCAGCCCGCCAGCGTACTGCGCAAATATTTATTCTTGAATCGCTACTCGCGCGCCATCGGGAAAAATATGCCAGCAGTTTCGTGCCGCTCTCCGGCGAAGAAGCATTGTATCATTTGATTCACAAACGCACCGGCTGGAAACCCTTTGAAATAAAGCAGCTCTCTTTTCTCGACGTCATGTTTGTGCTGGCTGAATTATTCCGCGATGAAAACTTACCAACGGAAGTTCGCGCCGTGTTACGTTCAGGGGCATCAAAGACGAGTCACTACCCACCTACGACTTTTCGGAGAAAGACTGGGCTCCTCGCGAAAATGAAGTGTTTTTGAAAAGATAAGCATGCAAATTATTATAATAATAAGGGCTCTGATGAGCCCTTTATTTTTAATTGAGCGGTGCTGACATCACTTCGCTATGCAACATATTCTCGATGCGTGCGAAATAAAACTCTTCACCTTCACAATAATAGGTTTCGATAGGCATGGCACCGCTTGTCGCACCGCCATTGAGCCCTTCCAGCGCCCACGGAATAGAGGTTTCGCCGTCTGCAACCGTCAGAAACTCAGACGTCCCGCCCGGACCGAGCACGACCACTGTTTTACTCATAGGTATATTTCCCCTGCCTGATTTTTTTTAAAAGCCAGACATTATCGAAGGCAGCAATGACTGCGAGTTGTCGCGTTAATGACATTAATGTGACAGGGCAACGAAGATGTCTGCGTGCGGTATTATTTAAAAGCTTATATTTTGCCATTCCGCTGGTGGCTGATGATGATTAAACCAGTTTCTTGCACATAATAACAGCACGAAAATAGACTATGAGATATACCTCAAGAATATAAGGATTTGGCTGCCTGGCTGCCGGTAATTCTGTTAATGCTTGATCATCACGTGACGCACCACGGTGTAGTCTTCCAGACCATACAGCGACATATCTTTGCCATAACCCGAGAGTTTCTGCCCACCGTGCGGCATTTCACTCACCAGCATAAAATGCGTATTGACCCAGTGCAGCCATATTGCAGCCGCGCTCAGACGGTGCGCCCGTCCGACATCTTTCGTCCACACTGAAGACGCTAACCCATACTGCGAGTCATTCGCCCAGCCCAGTACCTGCTCTTCGCTGTCGAACTCGGTCATGCTGACCACTGGCCCAAACACTTCGCGTTGCACAATGGCGTCTTCCTGCTTTGCGCCCGCCAGCAGCGTCGGCTGATAATAGTAGCCTGCACCCTCGCCTTTATTGCCGCCGGTAATGACGCGGATATGGCTCAGCGCCCGGCGTCATCCACGGCTTTGCTCACCCGGGCAAGGTGTGCTGCGGAGCTAAGCGGCCCCAGCTCCGTTGTGGCCTCCTCCGGTGCGCCCATTTTCAGGCTGGCGACCGCTGCCCCCAGTTTTTCCACCAGCGCCGCGTAAATGCCTTTCTGCGCGTAGATACGGCACGCCGCAGTGCAATCCTGACCGGCGTTGTAAAAAACCGAACGTACGCACACCTTCCACCACGGCATCCAGATCGGCATCATCAAACACAATGACCGGCGCTTTGCCGCCCAGCTCCATGTGCGTGCGCTTAATGGATGACGCGGTGTGCCCGATAATGTGTTCACCGGTCGCGATAGAGCCCGTCAGCGACACCATGCGCACTTTTTCGTGGCCGGTTAGCGGATCGCCAACGGTTTTCCCCGGCCAAACAGGACGTTCAGTACCCCCGCCGGGAAAATATCTTTGCCAGTTCAGCCAGTTTTAGTGCGGTTAACGGAGTAATTTCCGACGGTTTGATCACCACGCAGTTACCGGCCGCCAGCGCCGGAGCCAGCTTCCACGCTGCCATCATCAGCGGGTAGTTCCACGGCGCAATCGACGCGACAACGCCAATCGGATCGCGACGGATCATCGACGTGTGTCCTTCCAGTGTATTCGCCTGCCGCTAACCCGTTCAGGCAGCGTGCTGCGCCCGCAAAGAAGCGGAACACATCCACCACGGCGGGCAGTTCATCGTTCAGCACGCAATGAAAGGGTTTACCGCAGTTGAGGGATTCAAGGCGGGCAAAGGTATCGGCATTATCTTCAATCACCTGCGCCAGTTGCAGCAGGCACTCCGCCCGCGCTTTTGGCGTGGTTTGCCCCCTTAACTGGCAAAGGCACGGTCTGCTGCTTGCACCGCCGCATCGACTGGGCTGGCGAGGCTTCCGCGATCTCCAGCAACACCTCGCCGGTGGCCGGGTTGTAGACAGCCTGTTTCTCGCCTTCGCCGTTAACCAGTTCGCCATTGATAAATAATTGATGTTGCATAGTTCTGTCCTTTCAGCGTTGTCAGTTATTTGCCGGTTTCCGCATCACGGGTTAGCCACGGGCACCGAGAATAGGCACGGTGGTGACCAGCATCACCAGCAGCGCGACCACATTTGTGACCGGCACATCGCGCGGGCGACCAAGCTGGTTAAGCAACCACAGCGGCAAGGTGCGCTCGTGGCCCGCGGTAAAGGTCGTGACGATGATTTCGTCAAACGACAGCGCAAACGCCAGCATCCCTCCCGCCAGCAGCGCCGAACCGAGATTCGGCAGCACTACATAACGAAAGGTTTGCCGGTGCATTCGCGCCTAAATCCATTGAGGCCTCCACCGGGCTCAGAGGTGCGCCGGAAACGGGCGATGACGTTGTTAAACACCACCACCACGCAAAGGTCGCATGCCCCACCACAATGGTGAAAAAGCCGGGTTCCGAGGGTTGACCGTTTTAAACGCGGTTAACAACGCCGCCGGTAATGATGCCCGGCAGCGCAATGGGCAACAGCAGCAATAGCGAGATAGCGCTCTTACCAAAAAGTCACTACGCCATAACGCCATTGCAGCAAGTGTGCCAAGAATCAATGCGATACCCGTCGCCAGTGCGGCAATTGCAGTGACAGTGTCACTGCATCAAGGATATCGCCCCGCGCCGCTGCTACGCCGAACCAGCGCAGCGTAAAGCCCTGCGGCGGGAAACTGAATGCCGCATCCTCCGTATTGAAAGCATAGATGGCGATAATCAAAAGCGGGAAATGGAGAAAGATAACGCCGCCCCGGTGGCGACTTTGAGCAAAAACGGTGCGCGGTCAGAGTGCATCAAAGGCTCCCGGTGCGTTTGACAAACGCCAGATAGACAGCAATTAACACGATCGGCACCAGCGTAAACGCGGCGGCCATCGGCATATTGCCTATCGCCCCTTGTTGGGAATAGACCATGTTGCCAATAAAGTAGCCCGGCGGCCCCACCAGTTGCGGGACGATAAAATCCCCCAGCGTCAGCGAGAAGGTAAATATCGACCCTGCGGCCACGCCGGGGATCGCCAGCGGCAACACCACATAACGAAAGGTCTGGTGCGGATGCGCGCCCAGTCCGCCGACGCCTGCAACAGCGACGGCGGCAGGCGCTCCAGCGCGGCCTGAATCGGCAGGATCATAAACGGCAGCCAGATATAGACGAACACCAGAAACCGCCCAAGTCCAGACGTAGAAAGCGTGTTGCCGCCCACCGCAGGCAGCGAAAGCAGCCCCGACAGTACCGGCTCCAGCCCAAAGTGGTTTAAAAACCACTGAGCGACGCCATCTTTCGCCAGCAATAGCGTCCGGTGCGTAGGCTTTCACGATATAGCTCGCCCACATCGGCAACATCACCGCAATATAGAAAAAGCTTTCCACTTTCCGCGACTGTAGCGCGCCATATACCACGCCATCGGGAAAGCGAGGATCGCGCTCGCCACGGTAACCGAAACCGCCATCATCAGCGTGCGCACAATGATGTCGTAATTGGCCGGATTAAACAGCGCCTGCAGGTTTGCCAGTGTGAGGTCCGGCGTGACCGACATCGTAAAATCGTCGAAGGTGTAAAAACCTTGCCACAGCAGGGTCAGTAGCGAACCAAGGTAAACAATGCCAAACCACATCAGGGGGCCAAGGAGTAACAGCAACAACCCGAGTAGCGGTTTACGCCAGAATAGTCCGCTAAGGCTGGCGCGGTGCAGCGACCTGCCGGTGACGCTCATCTCCATCTCACCCCGCTCCCTGTAGTGGCACCATCGCGTCCCGCGACCACGCAGCTCGCACCGCTTTCCCCGGGTGCCAGCGTCTCCGGTAATAACGCATCGGAGAGATTGGCCTGGCTGACCAGCAGTCTGACGCCGTCGTTCAGCGCCAGTTCAAAGCGGGTTGACGCCCCCCGGTATTGCACTGCCTGCACGATTGCATCGACTTCGATATCACCCGGCGCGTTCAGTCGAATATGCTCCGGGCGCAGAGAGTATGCGCCCTGCATGCCGCACAGTTTCCCCGCCAGTGCCGCATCAAACACATTCGAGGTGCCGACAAAGCTGGCGACAAACGCCGTACGCGGGCGCAGATAGAGTTCGCGCGGCGTGTCTACCTGTTCAATTTTGCCATTATTGAACACCGCCACCCGGTCAGACATCGACAGCGCTTCCCCCCTGATCGTGGGTCACGAAAATAAAAGTGATACCCAGATCCTGCTGCAGCTTTTTTCAGCTCCAGTTGCATCTGCTCGCGCAGCTTGAGATCCAGTGCGCCCAGCGGTTCATCCAGCAGTAAGACCCGGGGTTCGTTCACCAGCGCGCGGGCAATGGCCACACGCTGGCGCTGTCCGCCGGAGAGTTGCGAAGGTTTGCGAGCGTGCGCAAAGCCGAGCGCCACCTTCTCCAGCGCCTCACGGGCGCGGGCGTGGCGCATGTTTTTTCTCCATCCCTTTGACCATCAATCCGTAGGCAACATTGTCGAGGATCGACATATGCGGAAACAGCGCGTAATCACGGAAAACGGTGTTCACATCCCGCTCCCACGGCGGCAGTTCGCTGGCTTCGCGCCCAAAAATGCGGATCGCCCCGCCGCTCAGTTGCTCAAAACCGGCAATCAGCCGCAGGTGGTTTTGCCGGAGCCGGATGGCCCCAGCATCGAGAAAAATTCCCCATCGCGGACGGCAATGCTCACGCCGTCCACCGCCCGAATGTCGCCATACAGGCGGGAGACATCCTGAAACTCTACTGCATCAGTCATGCGTCGCTCCCGGGAGATTAACGGCCGCCCATAATGGCGATGTAATCCTGCGTCCAGCGGCTATAAGGCACATATTTACCCCCCTTCAGCCACCGGCGTTTTCCAGAAGGCGATTTTGTCGAAGAAGCTGTAGCCGTTCGTTTCACAGCCGTTTTCGCCCAGCAAAGCACTGGCTTTACACCCTTGTGGCACCACCGGCAGTGAACCAAACCAGCCGCCACATCGCCTCGGACTTTTGGCGTCAGCGACCAGTTCATCCACTTGTAGGCGCAGTTTGGATGTTTCGCCTGTGCGTGCAGCATGGTGGTGTCGGCCCAGCCGGTTACCCCTTCTTTCGGGAACACGGTGGCGACAGGCTGGTTCTCGCCTTTCAGGGCATTGGCCTGATACGGCCGCGCTGGAGGCTACGACGCCTTCATTTTTGAAGTCGCTCATTTGCACGGTGGTGTCATGCCAGTAACGGTGGATCAACAGATGCTGGTCGCGCAGCACTTTCAATACCGCGGTACTGCGCTTCAGTGAGCTGGTAGGGATCGCTGATGCCGAGCTGCGGTTGCGTGGCTTTCAGGAACAGTGCCGCATCGGCAATGTAGATGGGGGCCATCGTAAGCCTGTACGCGCCCTTTATTGCTTTTACCGTCGGGGAGATTTTGCTGCACAAACACCACAGACCAGCTATCGGGCGGTGTCGGAAAGGTTTTAGTGTTGTACATCAGCAAGTTCGGTCCCCACTGATAGGGCGTGCCGTAAACCTTGCCCTCCACATTGAACCACTGACCTTTCACCAGCTTCGGATCGAGGGTATTCCAGTTCGGGATAAGCGCCGTGTTAATCGGCTGCACACGCTTGCCCATAATCAATCGTAGCGAGGCATCGCCGGATGCGGTGACCAGTCATACCCGCCTTTCGCCATCAGACTGACCATCTCATCGGAGGTGGCGGCGGTTTTCACGTTCACCGCGCAGCCCGTGTCGCTTTCAAACTGGCTGACCCAGTCATACTGCTTATCCGTCTGGCCGCGCTCGATATACCCCGGCCAGCAATAATATCCAGTCGCCCTTCTCCGGGTCCCACTTCCGTTGGCACGGCTGCGTGTGCGGTCATCACAGTGATACCCAGCGCACACAGGCTGCTGCGGGCAAATTTCTTGCTCATCGGTTTTACTCCTGTCGCAATGAAAAATGAGCGGCAGCCTTGCCGTAAATATATCTCCCTTACTAAAAATAGTCGGCGGCCTGACAGGCTGAATGTCGCCATCAGAAATTTCGCCGGGATGTGACTGACTCCGCATTACGTTAATTATGAAAATGGTAGGGAGCGGTCTTTTGGAGTATAGACAAGGGGTTAGCGATGGCACGTTAATCTGTGTTGCTATTCACATTTCCTATGAATACGCACAACGAAAGCGCAGAAAATAATGACGGCGTAACCTCTGTTTACCCCGTCGCTATTTTTAAAATGAGAATGGGATCTTCAGAAAATAAGAATAACCTGCCGACGTTTATTTCAACATGTCGCGGATTAATTCTCCCAGACGAATGACCGCGCGTTCTTCTTTATCGCTCCACGACCGGGCGCAATTAAAGCGGAAAAACGATCGCCAGTTATCCGTGGTCGAAAACATTTTGCACCGGCGCAATGCTGATATGGTGCGCCAGTGCGCGCTGACTCAGCACGCCCGCGTCCAGACCGGCGGGCAGTTCCAGCCATAGAAAATAACCGCTCTCGTTACGGTAAATTTTCACCTCTGGCGGTAAATGGCGCAGTAACGCCTGCCGAGGCCAGTGTTTACGCTCTGCAAGCTGCCTGCGCAGGCGGCGCAGATGGGCGTCGTAATGGTGGGTAGAGAGATAGTCCACCAGTGCCAGTTGCAGCGGAGAACTGGTGGATAAGGTGCTCATCAATTGCAGTTGCTGAATGCGCCTCGCATGGCGACCTGCCGCGACCCAGCCCACGCGAAACCCCGCCACCGGTGTGCATTTGGAAAACGAGGAACAGTGCAGCGTCATCTCCTGTTTATCCCACGCTTTGGCGGGTAACGGTTGCTCACGGCCGTAATAGAGTTCGCTGTAGACATCATCTTCAATCAGCGTGACGTTATGCGCCGCCAGCAGCGCGACCAGTCGCGCTTTTTTTCCGCGCTGAGGGTAAAACCCAACGGGTTCTGGCTGTTGGTCATCAGCCAGCAGGCCTTGACCGGGTACTCCGTCAGCGCCTGCGCCAGCGCATCCAGATCGATGCCCTCTTTCACATCCGTTGGCACCGACAGCGCTTTCAGTTTCAGGCGTTCCAGCGCCTGTAATGCGCCATAAAAGCACGGGCTTTCAATAATCACCCAGTCTCCCGGCTCCGTAACCGCCTGCAAGCTGAGATTCAGCGCCTCCAGCGCCCCGGCGGTGATCACGATTTCATCCGGCGAGACGTTGATTCCCCCGGCGGGCATAACGCCGGGCGATAGCATGACGGAGCTGACTGTTGCCCGGCGGCAGGTTCTCTATCACGCTCATGGCGGCCGCGCTTTTGCTCACTTTCGCCAGCGAGCGGTTGAGCTGCGGCATCGGGAACAGTTTGGGGTCCGGGAAGGCGGAGCCGAACGGCAACACGGACGCATCGCAGCTTGCCTGCAACACGTCAAAAATATAGGTGTTGATGTCCACCGCTTCATCGCGGGTCACTTTGGTCTCCGGCGCGCGAGGCGTGCCCGGCGCTGGCGCAACGAAATACCCGGATTGCGGGCGGGCAATCACCCGCCCCCGGCTTTCCAGCAACTGGTACGCATGGCCGACGGTCATAAAACTCAGCCCGCTGCTGGTGACCTGCTCGCGCAGCGACGGCAGTTCTCTCCCGGCCGCCAGACGCCCAGTTCAATCTGTTCACTGATTTGCTGCGCCGAGGCGCTGGTATTTTTCATATAACGGGAGCGTTCCTTTTCATATCAGTTATGAATATTACGACAAAAACATACCCTGTTATAATTATGTTGCAAATAATCCTCTACAGCGGCACGTTTGCGGCCGCTCTGGCAACTGGGGCTACTGCTGCCGCAGGCGGAGCGACCAGGGCTCTGGTAGTAATCCATCACCGCGGTATCTTATTGGCACTGAAACAGTGAAATTATATCAGATACCACTAAGTGACACTGTCAGAGCAACTGTTATGGAAAAATTTCCATAATCTGTTTCTGCAAGTTCAGGCTCGCGCTCATTAACATAATCACCACAACGTTTGATTTGGGGTTGTGCATGTTTGGTTTAGACGCGTTTCACGGCGAGAATACAGTTCGCCTTCACGGTTTCTTTTCACATCATTTTCCCGGCGATCACCATCGGTCTCGCCAGCTTTCTTGCGGTGCTTGAAGGGTTGTGGCTGAAAACCCGCAACCCGGACTGGCGCACGCTCTATCACTTCTGGTCGAAAATCTTTGCCGTTAACTTCGGGATGGGCGTGGTTTCCGGGCTGGTGATGGCGTACCAGTTTGGCACCAACTGGAGCGGTTTTTCCCAGTTTGCCGGCAGCATTACCGGGCCACTGCTCACTTACGAGGTACTGACGGCGTTTTTCCTTGAAGCCGGTTTTCTGGGCGTAATGCTGTTTGGCTGGAACAAAGTCGGTCCGGGTCTTCACTACTTTGCTACCTGCATGGTGGCGCTCGGCACGCTGATGTCTACCTTCTGGATCCTCGCGTCCAACAGTTGGATGCATACACCGCAAGGGTTTGTGATTGAAAACGGCCGAGGGTTGTGCCGGTCGACTGGCTGAAGGTGATCTTTAACCCCTCGTTCCCGTACCGTCTGCTGCATATGACCATTGCCGCGTTTCTCAGTAGCGCACTGTTTGTCGGCGCGTCCGCCGCTGGCATTTACTGCGCGGCAACGACACCGCCATGCGCAAAATGTTCTCCATGGCGATGTGGATGGCGCTGATCGTCGCCCCGATTCAGGCGATGGTCGGCGATATGCACGGGCTGAATACGCTGGAACACCAACCGGCAAAAAATCGCCGCCATCGAAGGCCACTGGGAGAACCCGCCCGGTGAAGCCACCCCGCTGCTGCTGTTTGGTTTGCCGGATATGGCGCAGGAACGCACACGTTATGCGCTGGCGATCCCGGCGCTGGGCAGCGTGATCCTCACCCACAGCACCGGATAAACAGGTTCCGGCGCTGAAAGAGTTTGCCAAAGAAGACCGCCCTTACTCGCCGCTGGTGTTCTGGTCATTCCGCGTGATGGTCGGGCTGGGCGTATTGATGATCGCGCTGGGCGTTGGCGCGTTGTGGCTGCGCTACAAACAGCGTCTGTACCAGTCGCGCCCGTTTTACATTTTGCTTTGTGGATGGGGCCTGCTGGCTTGATCGCTATCCTCGCCGGGTGGGTAACCACCGAAGTCGGCAGACAACCGTGGGTAGTGACCGGTTTGTTGCGTACGGCGGATGCGGTTTCCCGCACACGGCGATATGCACATGAGCATCAGCCTGCTGGCGTTTTTTATTGTCTATTGCTCGGTTTTGGCGTCGGCTACAGCTATATGGTGCGCCTGATCACCCACGGCCCGCAGGCGTGGCAAGAGGAGAGTCACTAATGGGTATCGATCTGTCGTTAATCTGGTTTGTCATTATTGTCTTCGCCACCTTGATGTATATCGTGATGGACGGTTTTGATCTCGGGATTGGCATTCTGTTTCCGCTGACGCGCGATGCCGATGAACGGGATGTGATGGTCAACAGCGTTGCGCCGGTCTGGGATGGCAATGAGACTGGCTGGTGCTGGGCGGCGCGGGGTTGTTCGGTGCGTTTCCGCTGGCCTATGCGGTGATCGTGGATGCACTGACCATTCCGCTCACGCTGATGCTGCTGGGGCTGATTTTCCGCGGCGTGGCGTTTGAATTCCGCTTTAAAGCCACGCCTGCGCATCGTCCGTTCTGGGATAAAGCCTTTTGTCCGGCTCACTGCTGGCTACCTTTGCCCGAGGGCGTGGTGGTGGGTGCGGTGATTAATGGCTTTTCCGTCACCGGGCGAAGTTACAGCGGCGGCGCGCTGGACTGGTTAACGCCGTTCACCCTGTTTTGCGGTGTGGGTCTGGTGATCGCCTATGCCCTGCTGGGCGCAAGCTGGCTGGTGATGAAAAGCGACGGCCCGTTACAGGGAAAAATGCGTTGTGCATCGAAGCGTTTACTGCTGGCACTGCTGGCTGTTATCGCTGTCATCAGTCTGTGGACGCCGCTGGCGCAACCGGCTATTGCTGCCCGCTGGTTCAGCCTGCCGAATCTGTTTTTCTTTGCGCCCGTACCGCTATTGGTGATTGGTCTTAGCGTCTGGCTGTGGCGCAGTCTGAATCACACGCACACCCACGCGTTACCCTTTGTGCAAACGTTGGGGCTGGTCTTCCTCGGTTTTAGCGGCACCGGGCATCAGCATCTGGCCGCATATTATCCCGCCGGATATCACCTTCTGGCAGGCTGCAGCACCGCCGCAGAGCCCGAGGGTTTTATGCTGGTTGGTGCGCTGCTGATTATCCCGATTATTCTGGTCTATACCTTCTGGAGTTATTACGTGTTCCGCGGCAAAGTGCAGCCCTCGGTGAGGGGTATCACTGATGAAACACTCACTTCTGAGCCGGATATGCTGGCTGGTATTAATTTGGGGCGGCAGCGTGCTGGCGCTGGCGGCGGTCAGTATGGTGTTTCGCCTGCTGATGACGGCGGCCGGGTTTAAATCCCACTGACTTGTGTGCAGAGTGTGTCGCGGCACACTCTGCCGCTGTCGCCCGGTAGCATGCTTTCAGTTGATCTGATGATGAAATACACCATGGGACATTTTGTGGGGAAATAACGCCCTCAGAAACATCTCAGTGGTGAAGGCATGGAGCAATATGAAAATAACCGCCACGATAGTTCCGTTTTTATTATTTACGCTCTCTTTTCCCTCTTTGGCTGCGGAGGAAATCTGACCTGTGCAAAGCGCAGGCATTATCTGAAGCCAAAAACTGCTGGCATTTTTATCGGGATAACGATGACAGGGCTGACATTGATCATAACGTCACGCCGTTGGCAAAAATTCAGAACCCGGAAAACAAATCACACTATTTCGATGTGCTGCAAGTCTGGGGGCTATTTATAAAGGTAAATACCGGATGCGATTTATCTTCCTTAACGATTGCACGCTAATGGGGGAGGAAATCCTCGAATACGCCCATCCATAAACAGCCCTCACATTATTCTTTCCCGTTGCAGCATTGGCGGGCCGCCGCGCAGCCCCTGCTGACTGTGCAGCGGCGATTGGTCATTTAGAGAGTGGCACCACAGAGTGCCGGTTGATGCTGCATTATTCCGATACCGGCTGATCGTTACCCATGCATTACCACACTCTCTTCCACCGGTACGCGCGGCATGCGGGTGTTTGCTGCAACTGAGCCGGTATCGGCATAACCAAACGAGATACCAAACAGCAGCCGGTACGCATCGGAAACCCCCAATTCTCTTCTGATCATATCGGCGTGAAAGCCGAGCAGGGTTTGCGGGATCCCGGCGAAACCGCGCGCGGTGAGTGAAAGTAAAAAAGCTCTGCGCATACATACCGATATCCGATGCCACACGGATGTTATCGCCAAAGGATGGCATAAACAGAAACGCGGCGTGCGGAGCATTAAAGAACTGGTAGTTACGTAAATAAGCCTCTTTGCGGCGGATTTTATCGTCGCGGGCAATGCCGATTGTCTCATAGTAAATGCGTGCCTGCTCATGGGCGCGTTCGAAATACTCGCCGTGAAAATCCTCATAGGAGAAGCTGAAATCCGGCGTCTGGATCCCTCCAGATCGTTCGCGGTCATCAATTTTCCCAGCCGCGTTTTCGTCTCCCCGGATACCACATGCACATGCCACGGCTGCGTGTTGCAGTTTGACGGTGAATATTGCGCGTCCTGCAATACCGCGCGGATTTGCTCATCACTGAGCGGTGTGGGTAAAAACGCGCGGACGGAAGAACGCTGGCGAACGGTTTCATCAAATGCCAAAACTGGGTGATTCATAATATTCTCCGGTGCTTATCGTTCGCGTAGCTTAGCGATGAAATCTGTGCGTAAAAACAGTACAATACGCTATGGACCATTGCGGATTACGCAAAGATGAAATCACTCAGCCAGATTAGCGCCCGTTCGATGCACCTGTTTCTTGCCATTGTGCGTGAAGGAAATTTGTCGGAAGTGGCACGTAACGAAGGTCTTGCCGCATCGTCGCTTTCACGTGTTGTTCAGCAACTGGAACAGGCGCTGGAAACGCAACTGCTCTACCGCAACACACGCGCGATCATTGCCACCGATGCGGGTCAAATCTATGCCGATGCTTTTCGCACCATGCTTCCAGCAACTTGCCGATGCGCAAATACAGGTTGGCGAAAGGCGCGACCAACCCGGCGGCCGCATTCGCATTAACGCGCCGACATCCTTTGGCTTACGGCATATCGGGCCGCGCATCAGTGAACTGAGCGAACGGTACCCGGCGCTGAACATTGAACTCAACCTGAATGATGACTATATCGATCCGTTTGCCGATGGTACGGATCTGCTGTTACGCATCGCCTCACTGAAAGATTCAGAACTTCACGGCCGGCTGATCGCCAGCCAGCGCTGTCACCCGGTGGCGACCCCCGCTTACCTTCGTCGTTTCGGCCGACCCGAATCGCCAGAAGCGCTACAACGTCATCAGTTGCTGGCCTATCGTGGGAAAACGGGTCTACAGCGTTGGCGTTTTCACATCGGTGAACAGCACTATCAGTTTTCACCGCAGGCAAAAATCGTCTCCGATAATGCCGAATTGTTGCTCCGAGGGCGGCGAACAATGACGCCGGGATCCTACTTTACCCGGACTGGCAGGTCGGTGAAATGCTGAATCGCGGCGAGTTGGTTGATCTGTTGCCGGAATGTTCACCGACCTATTCCTCCGCTGAGCAATCCCTGTGGCTGCTTTATCCCGGAGGGAAATACCCGTCGCTCAATACCCGCGCAGTGATTGATTTCTTGCTGGAAAGTTTTGGTTCGCCACCCTACTGGCGCTATCAGGCGCCGCACCGCCGAATACTCCCGAAGAGAGATAACTCCATAATCCCTTCACTTTTCTGGCGTCAAATCCACGGCGACTCAATACAGAGTGAGAAAGGAAGTCGTATGAAAAGATTGCACTGGTGTCCGCCATTCTGGCGGTGAGCTTCTCTTCAATGGTGTTTGCCGCCGACCACGAACCGCTGCCACCGGAGAACTCCCACGGTCAGCAACACCACAAAGCAGAGAAAAAACCGCTGCCGCCGAAACATAAACCAGCGAAACCGCCAAAGCGTGACGATAAGAAACCGCCAAGGCCGGAAGACCAGCGTTAAGAGAAAAAAGGGTGGCTGAGCCACCCTTTTTTTTAGCGGTTTTCGGTAGTGTTTTTAGCAACTCATCAGGGCTTATCGACGCCACCACACTGCCGGAGAGCGGCATTTTCAGAATGTGATTCTTAATCTTGCCCACCACGTGCATTTCGCACGGACGACAGTCAAATTTCAGCGTCAGCACTTCATCACCGTGGATCAACTGCATTGGCGTCGCGCGCCAGCTCTTGATGTTCCCTTTCGCCTGTTTCGGGCACAGGTTAAAGGCAAAACGCAGGCAATGCTTAGTGATCATCACCGGTACATCGCCCTTCTCTTCATGGGCTTCCAAAGGCGGCGTCGATCAGTTGTACGCCGTAGCGATGATAGAACTCACGCGCCTTGTGGTTGTAAACGTTCGCAAGGAAAGAGAGGTGGGTTTCCGGGTAAACCGGCGCGGGCGTCGCCACGGGTTTACGGCTGCCGCGCTGGTAACTTGCCAGTGCGCGCCTCTTCCAGCATCTCCACCGTTTCACGGCGCAGTTGATTGAGCAGACTGTTAGGCACAAACAACGCGCCAGCAGGTTGACCGCTACCGTTTGCGCGTAATAGCGGGTTTGCCCCAGCTTGCTCAGGCCCTCTTTCAGGTTTTCCAGCGCTTTTTCTGCATTATTGGCTTCGTCGAACTGCCCCTCCAGCGTATGCGTTACGCTGACGCCGTCTTCACTGGTCAGCGTCAGAACCAGTTGTTCCTGCCAGCCGCCCAGTTCAATATCGACGCCAATACGCCGCTCGCTGGAGGTTTTGAGTAGCGCCTGCTGCCAGTTGTGATCGAGGTTGCGGTTCAGCGGATGGTGCGGACGCAGGGTTTTCAGCAGATCCGGCATTTCATTCGGGAAGACGCGGTAGCGATTATCCCCTGTCTTTTCGGCCACGTTGACGCGAAAGCCGACCACTTCACGTTTCACCAGCACATTCAGGCCATCGCCATTCGCCAGCGGCTCGGTCACGTTCACATCGAGGTGATCTTTGCCCACTTTCAGCACTTCACCCACCGGCAGACCGACAAACTTCGGCGAATCAAATGCGCCGATGTCGCCTTTACGCGCATTAACGAAGTAGTCCGTGCTGCCGCGATGGAAGGTTTTGTCGGTCGACGGAATAAAGAAGTGCTCGGTACGCCCGGCGGATGCCCGAGCCAGTCACCGCGATCGGCAATGATCGCATCAAGCATCTGGCGATAATGTGCAGTGATATTCTTCACGTAGCTCATATCTTTATAGCGCCCTTCAATTTTGAAGGAGCGCACGCCCGCGTCGATCAGCGCCGCCAGTTGGCGGTCTGGTCGTTATCTTTCATCGACAGCAGGTGTTTTTCATACGCCACCACGCGCCCCTGATCGTCTTTCAGGGTATAGGGCAAACGGCACGCCTGCGAGCAGTCACCGCGGTTGGCGCTGCGCCCGGTTTGCGCATGAGAAATGTTGCACTGCCCGGAATAGGCCACGCATAACGCACCGTGAATAAAGAACTCAATGGTGGCGTCCGTTGCGCTGTGAATGGCGCGGATTTGCTCAAGGTTCAGTTCGCGCGCCAGCACGATCTGGCTGAAGCCGACATCGGAGAGAAATTTGGCTTTCTCGACGCTGCGAATGTCGCACTGGGTGCTGGCATGCAGCTCGATGGGCGGAATATCCAGCTCCAGCACG
Organism: Enterobacter sp. EA-1; assembly: GCA_002886105.1. GTDB lineage: Bacteria > Pseudomonadota > Gammaproteobacteria > Enterobacterales > Enterobacteriaceae. The sequence goes on along the minus strand of CP025776.1, from coordinate 2,513,649 downwards.
CCCATGTCCTGCACGATCAGCGCATCAACATCCGCCTGATACAGGTCGCCAATCAATTTCTGCGCCGGTTCCAGCTCATCATCATGAAGAATGGTATTCAGCGTAATAAAGACTTTTGCACCGTAGCGATGCGCAAACGGCACCAGTTCGGCAATGTCGCGCAGGCTGTTTCCGGCATTATGGCGTGCGCCAAAGCCGGGACCGCCAATGTAGACAGCGTCCGCGCCGTGAAGGATCGCCTCGCGGGCGATAGCGGCATCGCGGGCCGGGCTTAACAGTTCAAGGTGATGGGGGTGCAGGCGCATACAATCGTCGTTATCCATTATGTGCAAAATGGCGGCTATTGTAGTCACAAGCGGGCCGTTTCACCACCTGCGACCGGGGGAATTTGCGCACGCTGGCAATGCAATGTCGAAATTGCTATTTCCGCTGCGTTTTGCTGGACGAGTAAAGTGGTGACTCGGACATTCCTCGTCACGTTGTGTACTCCGTGATAGTTCAGGTTGCAGGTGCGTTACCGGCTTCCTGCCCCCCTGAATTATTTTGGGTCGTCTGATTGTTAATCGTCGTCGTTATTTGCCGCAGGCTTGCTTGCGGCTTTTTCTTTTGGATAGTGGATCAGCGACTGGAAGTGCGCCGTCTGCAATGTGCTGTTGCGGTAGGCGTGCGCCTCATCCCCGGCAAAACGAACGCCGCTGCCGGCGGTTAATGTCTTCCACTGCCCGTTAATGCACATATCCAGCGCGCCGCTAAGGACAACCACATGCTCAATCACCCCTTTCTCGTGCGGGGTGGACTCGCTTAACGCGCCCGGCGCCGGGTAATCGAGAACATGTCGAAATGCAGGTGTTCATCCCACGGGAAAATGGGGGTGATCACCATCGCCCCGGCTATCGGGATCGTACGCCAGCGGCGTTTCCCTTTCCGGCGGGGCAATAAAGGTCGAGAACGGCACATTAAGGCCGGTGGCGATCTTCCACAACGTCGACACCGTCGGGCTGGATTCGCTGCGCTCAATCTGCCCCAGCATCGCTTTTGACACGCCCGTTTCTTCCGCTAAGCGGGAAAGGCTCCAGCCGCGGTCACGGCGTAAATTTTTTTAGCGTTGCAGCCAGATAAAGCGTGAGATCCATGACTCCTCCTGATGACTTGTGCGCTATAGCGCTCGATGATAAATTGTTTGGATGCTATAACGCACAAGGAAAACTTATGCGCCTCGCCACTCTGCCCGTTAACACATCCATCCCCTTTACCAGCGTACTGGCGGGTTTCGTTGCTGTCCTCGGTGGGCTATGCCAGCTCTGCCGCCATTATCTGGCAGGCTGCGTCTGCCGCCGGGGCCACACCCGGGCAGATTGCCGGCTGGATGACCGCACTTGGCTTGGGCATGGGCGTCAGTACGCTGGCGTTAACACTGTGGTACCGCGTACCGGTGCTGACCGCTGGTCAACGCCCGGCGCGGCGCTCCTCGCCACCAGTTTGCAGGGTGTTTCCTGAACGAAGCCGTTGGCGTGTTTATCTTCGCCAATGGACTGATCGTGTTGTGCGGTGTGACCGGGTTATTCGCCGGGCTGATGAAAGTCATTCCTCATACGCTGGCGGCAGCCATGCTGGCGGGGATTCTACTCCGTTTTGGCCTGCAGGCATTTAACAATCTGGGGGGCCATTTTGCATTGTGCGGCAGTATGCTACTGGCTGTCTGTAAAGCCCTCGCGCCACGCTATGCCATTGTTGCAACATTACTGGTTGGCGCACTGGTGGCAATCGTCAGTGGTGACGTTGTCACGCAGAGTATTTCCCTTGCCACCGTCACGCCAACGTTTACCGCGCCCGCGTTCAACGGGACCACGCTGGTGAGCATCGGTATTCCGTTTTTTCTGGCAACCATGGCATCGCAAAATGCACCCGGTTTCGCCACCATGCAGGCCGCCGGTTACCGTGTTCCGGTGTCGCCATTGATCATTTTTATCGGTGCGCTGGCGCTGCTGCTGTCGCCGTTCGGGGGTCTATTCCATTTGCATTGCCGCCATTACCGCCGCAATTTGTCAAAGCCCGGATGCCCACCCGGATGCGGGTAAACGCTGGCTGGCCGCCGCTGCCGCCGGGGTTTTCTATTTACTGGCGGGTATTTTTGGCGGTGCGATTACCGCTGTACTGGCCGCATTGCCGCTAAGCTGGATCCAGACGCTGGCCGGGCTGGCGTTACTGGGGACCATTAGCGGTAGCCTGCAACAGGCGCTGGCGAAGAGACCGATCGTGATGCTGCCATTGTCACCTTCCGGTGACCGCCAGCGGCATCACATTATTGGGGGATCGGTTCGGCTTTCTGGGGATTAGTGATCGGGGGAGTGTGCTACGGCGTATTAACGCTGGCGCGCCGCACGTAATTGTGAGGGCGTAAAGCCCGTCGCCGCTTTAAACCGGTTACTAAAGTGACTGGCGGAGTTAAACCCACAGGCCAGCGCAATGGTGGTCAACGGCTGGTCACTACTGATTAACAGCGTTTTGGCATGCATCATTCGGCGCTGCATGACGAACTGATGCGGCGCAACCCCCATCGACTGGCGGAACATACGCGCAAAATGATATTCGCTGAGGGCGGCCTGTGCCGCCAGATCCGACAGCAGCAACGGCTCCGACAGGTGTGCATCGATATACTCCAGCACCGTGCGCAGCGCGACTGGCGCTAAGCCGCCCGTGACCGTCGGCAATTGCCACTGCACGTTGCTGTAGTGCTGCACCAGTGCGTCAGCAGCAGCGTTGAGGCGGTGCTCAGCGTTAACTGGTTGGCGTTTTGTTGCCAGTCGCAATCCAGCAGAAACTGGCGATAAAGCGTGGTGATACGCGGATCCTCGGGCAAAGGTTTTTTTCGTCCAGCGTGAAGGACGCCGGGCTGCGATCCCACACGCGCTCACCGACTTCGCGCAAATGCTCATCGGTACAGTAGAGATGCACGAAGGAGAGATCGTCGCGAATATCCCACACCGATTCGCTCTCTTTCGGCATCAGGCAAAACCTGTCCGGCCCACCGCCGTTTTTCCAGCCGTACGCGGTTTTGTGGTAGCTCTCGTAACCGTCGGCGATATACAGGCTGAGGGTATGGTGATCGCAATATTGCGTGATGTTGTCGCGTTTATTTGACCATGCCGCCAGCTGGATACCGGAGTGCAGCGACACCGAGTTGTGCAGCACGGCGTTGTGTTTACGCAGGTTTTCAAAAGCGTCGTAATGGTCAGACATTCGCAGAAATTATCTAATAGTAACCGTAGTCAGTCTATAAATAGCGGACACCGGATACCAGCATTGTGCAAACAAAAGCGCAAGAATATGCAAGTCAGCGGCAAGCCGTGCAAGCCAGCACCTCCTTTCTTGCCACACTCAGCGTTCGTTTTATCGATTGGGAATCAACATGAACGCATTGCTTTATGGCCTCGGTGGTGGTGATTTGGGGGACAACCTCGGATTGCGATTTTTTTACAGCAGGGTCCGGTGCCTGCGCCGGTGTCGATTTTCTGGCGCTTCGCGCTGGCCACCGCCGCCATGATGCTGATACTGGCGGTTCGCGGCAAACTGCGCGCCCTGCCGCTGCGCGATCACCTGTTTTGCCTGCTGCAAGGTTGCTGCGTGTTTGGCTTTAACTTCTGGTGTTTTTACACAGCCGCTGCGTGGATTAACACCGGGCTGGAGTCAGTAATCTTCTCGATGGCGGTACTGTTTAACGCGGTAAACAGTTTCCTGTTTTTGGTCAGAAACCCCCGGCGCGCTTTTTTGTCGCCGCCCTGCTGGGGTTAACAGGCATTGTGACGCTGTTCTGGCAGGACCCTGGTTGCCAGCGGCTGGAACAGTACACTATTGATGGGCATTGGCCTGTCAGCGCTGGGAACGCTGGGTTTTTCGTTTGGCAATATGATAAGCCTGCGCCATCAGCGCAAGGGCTGCAAACCATGACCACCAATAGCTGGGCCATGCTGTACGGGACGCTGATCATGGGGATGATTGGCCTGCTGCGCGGCGATGATTTTACCCCGCAATGGACGGCCAGCTACCTCGGGTGCGCTGGTCTATCTGGCGTTGTTCGGCTCGGTTGTCGCCTTTGGCGCCTACTTTACGCTGGTCGGCAGAATCGGCCCCGGCAAAGCCGCCTACAGTACGCTGCTGTTTCCGCTGGTTGCGCTGACCATTTCGACTTTCTATGAAGGGTATGTCTGGCATATCAACGGCATTGCCGGGTTGCTGCTGATCCTGACCGGCAATCTGGTGATGTTTGCCCGCCCGGAAAGCTGGCTGAGCGGGCGCCTGCTGCGGCGAAAAGCTAACGTTTGTTGATATCAAACATGGTGGCGTCGGTCGCCATACCATCAATGACCTGTTTCCAGGGCATCGACGGTGACCGGCGCATTTTCATTGCTGAGATCTTTCCCTCGCCTTTACGCACCACTTTCAGCACCGGGGCGTTCGTTTGCGCGTCTATCAGTTCACCTTCAAAATAGAGATGCGTATTCATGGTGCGATGACCTGTCGCCATCTGTGTACCCGCGACCACCATCGCCACCGGCACCACTTCATAGAACTGCAACCCTTGTTTGCTGGCGTCCACACCGGTTATCGCACCGCGGAAGATCAGGCTATGCTGGCCCGGCGAGGTCACCAGCGGTTTTCGTGCCGCAGCCGCGGCTTTCAATTTCGTGTTGGTGTAATTGAGCACGCCATCCAGTACCTGTTGATTGATCTGGTTGGTCGGTTTGGCCACCGGGTAGTACGTCACCGGATGGTAGACAATCGAGTCATATTTCGCCGGATCAAAACCCGGCGCGACCCAGCGCAGCACCGGTTTCCCCGGACGCCGAGGTTGTTTCCTGTAACCCTGAGTAGTCTTTCAAAAACCGGAATACTTTTCCGGTTGAGTCACTTTTGACGCACAGCCTGACAATGCCAGCAGGCCGGTAACAACGGCAACGCTAACTAACGCATGAGTACGCATAAGAATGTCCCTTGAGTGCGGAATTCGTTATAGCAAACGAAGGGGCACTACGCCGGAGGGAAAAGGCCGCCCGGCCAGACCAGTGGCGGCGGCGGTTTATTTTTCAGATCGACCTGCCAGAAAATATGTTTGCCAAACGGATCGATTTCATAACCCTGCACCTCTTTGCGTACCGGTTCAAAAATCGTCGAATGGGCAATCATTACCGCTGGCATCTGATCGTGCATCATCTGCTGCGCCTGTTTATACAGCGCAACGCGCTTATCATGATCGGTCGTGGCTTTGGCTTCCGCGATGATCTTATCAAACGGCTGATAGCACCATTTTGCCGAGTTCGATCCGCCGTTGGCGGAGGTGCAGGTAAATAACGGGCCGAAGAAGTTATCCGGATCGCCGGTTGCGGTGGTCCAACCCATTAAGGCTGCCTGATGTTCACCGCCCTTCACCCGTTTCCAGGTATTCACCCCATTCGTAAGTGACGATTTTCGGACACCCACTTTTGCCCAGTCCGCACCGGATCATCTCGGCCATGCGTTTGGCATTCGGGTTGTAGGGACGTTGTACCGGCATCGCCCACAGGTCGATGGTGGTTCCCGGCGCGACGCCCGCCTCTTTCAGCAACGCTTTGGCTTTCTCCGGATCGTAGTCGTAATCTTTTTAACGTGCTGTCCGCGCTCCAGACGCCGGGCGGCAGCAGGTTTTTCGCCGCGCTGCCCGTGCCCTGGAAACACCGCCTGAATAATGGCCGGTTTGTTGATCGCCATGGCCAGCGCCTCGGCGCACTTTTACGTTATCCAGCGGCGCTTTTTTGCGTATTGAACGCAAGAAAACCCGTGTTCAGCCCGGCTTTGTTCATCAGCGTGATAGCACTGTTCTCTTTCAACCGCGGCAGATCCGCCGGGTTCGGGAAAGGCATCACCTGACATTCATTCTTTTCCAGCTTCGCCACACGTACGGGAAGCATCCGGGGTGATACTGAAAACCAGCCGATCGATTTTCGCTTTACCCTGCCAGTAGTCATCAAACGCGGTGAACAAAATGCGCGAATCTTTCTGGTACTGCGCCGGGCGGAACGGCCCGGTGCCAATCGGATCCATATCTACCCGCTCCGGCGTGCCGGCTTTCAGCATCGCGTCGGCATATTCCGCCGACAGAATCGAGGCGAAATACCAGCCCAGATCAGCCACAAACGGCGCTTCCGGGTGCGCAAGAGTAAAACGCACCGTATTGTCGTCGACTTTATCGATAGCGGTGATCAGACTGCCGAATTCCAGACTTTCGAAGTTGGAGTAGGTGCCGTTAGAAACAGTGTGATAGGGATTGTGCGGATCTTTCTGGCGCATAAACGAAAAGATGACATCGTCCGCGTTAAAATCCCGCGTTGGCGTGAAATATTTATTACTTTGAAACTTCACCCCTTTGCGTAAGTGAAAGGTATAGACTTTGCCCTCGTCACTGACCTCCCAGCGCTCAGCCAGACTCGGTTGCAACTCGGTAGTACCGACTTTGAAGTCCACCAGCCGGTTATAGATGGGCACGGCGCTGGCGTCGACGCTGGTGCCAGAGGTATAGAGTTGCGGGTTGAAGTTTTCCGGTGAACCTTCTGAACAATACACCAGTGTTTTTGCCGCCACAGTAGAACTCACTGTCAGCGCGGCCAACACCAGAGCAAGTGTTGTCGGTTTGCTAATCATAGTTTTTCCTGTTGTTTTATTGTAAAATGCTTGTTGTTTGCCCTCTCATAAATAACATTAAAGCGAATGTGCAAACACCTGATATTACAAATAAAGAAGGAATCACTATGCCGTCGTCGCTTACCAGCCAATTAACGCAACGCTTCTTTCGTTATCTCACCATCACCAGCCAGAGCGATCCTGCCGCCACCACCTTACCGACCACCGTCGGGCAGTTTGATATGGCGCGTGAACTGGCGAATGAGCTGATCTCCTTGGGCTGGATGAGGTTGTCCTTGACGATCATGCCACCGTGACGGCGGTGAAAAAGGCACGGTTCCCGGCGCGCCGCGTATCGGTTTTATCACTCACATTGATACCGTAGATGTCGGTTTATCACCGCATATTCATCCACAAATTCTGCGTTTTGAAGGTGAAGATCTCTGTCTGAATCCGTCGAAAGAGATCTGGCTGCGGGTTAGCGAACATCCGGAGATCCTCGCCTATCCGGCGAAGACATTATTTTTAGTGACGGCACCAGCGTGCTTGGCGCAGACAATAAGTCCGCCGTGACGGTAGTGATGACGCTGCTGGAGAACCTCACCGCAGCGCATCAGCATGGCGATATCGTGGTGGCGTTTGTGCCGGATGAAGAAGTCGGTTTGCGTGGGGGCAAAAGCGCTGGATCTGAAACGCTTTGATGTGGATTTCACGGACTATCGACTGCTGCGAACGCGGTGAAATCGTCTATGAAAACTTCAATGCCGCCAGCGCGCAGATCCGTTTTACCGGCGTGACCGCCCACCCGATGTCGGCAAAAGGCGTGCTGGTCAACCCGCTGCTGATGGCCATGGACTACATCAGTCATTTTGATCGCCAGCAAACACCGGAGCACACCGAAGGCCGCGAAGGGTATATCTGGTTTAACGCCATTGATGCGGTACAAGGGCACGCCACGCTGAACGCCAACATCCGTGATTTTGATAGCGACAATTTTGCCCGCCGCAAACAGCAGATCGGCGATGTGGCTGCGGTAATTGCTGCGCAATACCCAACGGCAAAAGTGGAATACAGCATCAGTGACACCTACAGCAATATCAGTAATGCCATTGGCGAGGATCGCCGGGCGATTGATTTGCTGTTTCAGGCCATGGAATCACTGGGTATCACGCCCAAACCCACGCCGATGCGCGGCGGTACGGATGGCGCGGCACTGTCGGCAAAAGGTCTGCTAACGCCGAACTTCTTTACCGGCGCGCATAATTTCCATTCCCGTTTTGAGTTTTTACCCCTGAGCGCGTTTGAAGACGCTTACCGTGTGGCATTGCAGCTCTGCCTGCTGGCCGCGCGCTGATTTACAACAGCTCAGTCAGGGTGTCCGAGCTGAGCTGCACCAGCCCTTTCACACCATAGTGATGACCGACCTTATCATGGCGAATGTGGATCTCGCGGATATGCTGGTTGGGGTTATCCATTAACATCTGTTGCGCCAGCGGCTAGCACGTCATCACCGTAATCTTCAAATAACTCCCCCGGTCGCAATGACCAGCCGGATATTGTGGATCGGTGCCGTACAGCAGATAGCGAAATAGAGCGCCTGCGCGGTGCTCAGCACGGTAGCGGCTTTATTCGCTTCAATTACGTTGAACGCCGGTTCAATACCGCCGTCATAGGGCAGATGGACGATTTCCGGGTAAAAACCATTTTCGCCCAGCCCCGGTACGCCGTTCGTGCAGTAACCATAACCAAGACTGCCGAACCCCGGCATAAAGGCCACCCGAGTTGCCCCGGCCAGCGTTTTGCCAGCAGATAATTCGTGCAATGCGCAATGTTGTAGATGCGGGTGGTGATGCCGGTACGCTGCTCAATCAGCGCCATCAGGTTGACATTACTGTCACTAAATAAGGGGCAGTAGCGCACCACACCGGTGAAATGTTCAATCCCCCCCTGTAACGCCACGCTCAGCACAGTGACTCGCTGCTGCGCAATGCGTGCGGCACGGCATAATGCGGCAATCCCCTGCGCCAGCTCGCTGACCAGTTCATCCGGCGTCATCTGTTCCGGTAGCGCGCAATGGTGAACACTGAGCGGGGCAATGACGGTGTTGTAATCATTTAGCGTGCCCTGAAAACTGCCTTTGCGCAGCATAATATTGATACTGAACGCCTGCCCATTTTTGACAGCCAGCAGTTGCTGCGGGCGACCAAAAGTCACGTCTTTGATTTCCCGCTCTTCGATAAGCTGCGCATCCAGCAGTTGCGAGGTCAGTTTGGTGATATATAGGCTTTGGTTACTCCCAGCCGACGGGTCATTTCCGCCCGTGACTCCATTTCACTGTGCAGGATTTTCAGGATCTGTTGTTTGTAATCCACGCGTTGCGCCTCCGTACCGGGTGGTCACATACCACCCGGCATAACTTAATACCTCAGTTATTTTACGGAAACAATGATGCGACGGTAAGACGTTAACGCTGGTTTACCATTATCGGTGACCGCCAGAATCAGGTGTTCGGTTCCGGCACGCTGCGCGTTGACTTCCACACGCGGATTTTTGCCATCCTGTAGCGTTAACACCGCAGGTGCGGTCAGATTAATCTTCGCCACGGCGGCCCTGCACATCTTCCGGCGCAACCGCTTTCGAGCTGGCGGCACCGGCTTCCGGGTACAGGAACCACTGATAGTGCAGCTTATCGCCGTCCGGATCTTTACTGCCGGAGGCATCCAGTTTCAGCACGTCGCCCACTTTCGCGCTCAGGGTAATCACCTGCTGTCCGGGCTGTCCATTCACCACCACCTGCGGGTTGTGGTTCGCGGCGGCAAAGTCTTTAATGCCCCACTCCATGCGGGCGGCGAAATCATGCTGGAAGGCTTCGCGCCAGCGCCAGATTGTCGCCTGATTCGAGGTATAGCGCTTACCATCAACGCCCGTCACGGTGTCGGCAGAGTTCGGGTTGCCCGGATAGAAGTCCCCGCCGCTGGTCCAGATGGGGTGTGTCTCATTTTGCGGCTGGCGCACAATGTAGCGACCGCCCCAGCCCCCCTAACCCGGGTTGCGTTCACTGTTCAGCCCATTGCGGATCAGCCCAAGAAAGGCTGGCGTGTCGCCTTCCATGATAAACAGATATTTCCAGGTAACCTTTGCCCATTGGCCCTTTGCTGCGGATATTCTCATCCAGCCAGTGCTGAGAAACCGTGGTGAAATCCGCGCCGGGCGCATTACGGTAATATTTATCACCGCTGATGCCGGTCCAGCCGCACGGGCATAATCTTCCGCGTTCTGGCTGGAGGGATCGACAATGTAGGTGATCTCCGGATAGTGCTCGCGGATCCAGAAACCGGCGTCATCCTGATCGGAAATGGAGTAGACCACCGGGTTGCGCGTCAGTTGCTGAACCTTCTCAGCAGACACTTTTTTGGACAGATCTTTCAGCGCACTGGGCCAGCGTGTTCGCGCCGCCCCACAGGTTAATAAACAGCGGATGGCTGGCATCGGTGCTTTTTTCAATGGCCTTGACCAGCAGGTCTGAACCGGCGGTATTTTTACCCTCTCCGGTCGCTGCCATGCCGTAGCTCGCAAGCCCCGGCGCGACCACCGCTTCAAGCTGTTTCACCGACGGGAACCCCGCCGCGTGTTTCAGTAAATTTGGCTGCACTTCACCGTAATGACCGACAACCAGATCGATCATGTCGGTATGCACTTTTTCCCGCTGCCGGGGTGGAGGTGGTTGCCACCAGCCCTTCCACGTTCATCTCGTTGGAATAGAGTAAAAAGCGGGTCAGAGACATCTGATCATCTGGCTCGTTGCCAATATCCGTCAGCACAAAGACGCGCGGTTTTTCCTGATACGGCAGTACTTTTGCCGCCATTTCAGGAATACCTGTCGCCGCACTGACTGCCAGTGGCGCAGACAGCGCCACGACGCCACTCATCGCCAGTAAGATACTTTTTTGTTATGTTGTTCACCACGTTACGTCTCCTTTTATGCCATAGCGGAATCGCATCAACATAGTTAACTAAGGAAACAAAGTAAAAGAGAAAAAACGAAATGTGTGATGCAGATAAAATTGGTTATGCGGGCAGAGCCGCCCGCACGGGAGTCACGTTACGCCGATTTGCGCGCCAGCATCGTGGCAAAGCGCAGTTTGATGCGGTTTCCGTTCGCGTCGGTGCGGTGAAGTTCACCGACGTCTTCATTGTATTTCAGCCGTTCCCAGCCTGCGTAGTAGTTGCTCAGTTCCCCTTCTTTAAAGGCAAACGGGAAACCGACCGTGCAGGGAAAATCCTCCGTATCCATCGCCGCCACAATCAGGTTATAGCCACCCGGTTTGGTGCAGCGCTGCATATTGGCGATCAACCCCGGAATGGTCTTCGCTTCCGAGGAACATCAGCACCACCGTCGAGAGAATAAAGTCGTACTCACCGTCAAAACTCAGGTTGTTCAGATCGGCCGCCGCCACGTGCAGATTATCCAGCCCTTCCGCTTCGCGGATGCTTTTGCAGATTGCTCCAGGCTGTTGGGATTTTTATCCCACGCGGTAACGTCGAAGCCTTTGTTCGCCAGATACAGACTGTTGCGACCATTGCCACAGCCGAGATCCAGCGCTTTACCCGACGCAATGTAGTTCATGGCGTTCAGCACTTCAGAGTGCGTCGGGGGTCATGTTGTATTTTTCAGTAAACCCGGTGTCGGTGCGGGTCGTCATTATGGTCCTCAATTCTTAACATGTATTTTAAATGCATTTTATTGTTTTCGTCGCCGGATCGCCAGCGTCGTAAAATTTGCTACGGTTAACTCCAGGCTGATGGGAGAACTGTAACATGAATAAGTATCGACTCAGTGATGAGCAACGGGTGTTGAGTTACCAGATGGGCGGCGAGAAAAAAACGGTCGCGCTGCGCCAGCTTATTGCCGTGCGCGATTTCAACGATGTCGCCGCAGGCTACCGGTGGCTGGGTCGACAGCGAAAATGTACTTGATCAGCAGGGAAATTGCTGGATTTACGATGAAAACAGCATGGTGTTTTATGGCACTACCGTGCGGGATAACGCGCGCATTACCCAGCCGTGCGTGATCTGCCATGAGGTGAAAATCCACGGTAATGCTTGGGTGGATGGCTGTGAAATCAGCCACGGCGCCGAATTAAGTGACAACGTCACCGTGCAATCCTCAACGGTGCGCGGTGTGCCATCTGCGCGGCGATACGCGTATTCTCAGCGGTTGCGACATTATTGCCGCACGTGGGCTCACGCCGGATAACGAGCAGCTACTGCAAATCTATGATCGTGCAACGGTCAGCCACTCCCGTGTGGTACACCCGGGCGCAAATCTACGGTGATGCCATCGTCAATTACGCGTTTGTTGAACACCGGGCAGAAGTGTTCGATTTTGCCCTGCTCGACGGCAACGAACTGAATGATGTCTGGGTTTGTGATTGCGCCAAAGTCTACGGTAATGCCCGTATTGTGGCCGGAACGCAGGACGATGAGATCCCCACGTTGCGCTACGGCTCGCAGGTGGCGGAACACGCCGTGGTGGAAGGCAACTGTGTCCTGAAGCACCATGTGCTGGTCGGCGGTCACGCGGCTGCGCGGCGGGCCGATCCAACTGGATGAAAAAGTGGTAATTCAGGGACATGCGCGCATTCAGGGAGATGTGCTGATCGAGCATCAGATTGAAATTACCGATAACGCCGTGGTGGACGCGCGCGGGATGGGGAGCGCATTTTACTGCGCGGGCCGAAAGTCATCAATGACGGGCAAATGATCACCCGCACGCCGCTGGTGGGTTCACTGTAACCCGTCGACGATACGCGCCCAGATGTGTTGATCATCATAGTGACCGTTCAGAAATTCCGCCTGCTTCCAGGCAGCCTTCCAGCGTGAAACCATTACGGCTGGCAACCCGGTTGCTGGCCCTGTTCGCCACACGGCATTTGATGACAAAGCGGCGAACCGTGCCGCGGCGGGCGTAAAAGTCGATCATCGCCTGCATCGATTGCGACAAAAGACCCTGCCCGCAGGCATTTTCATCCATCCAGTAACCGATGTAGGCCGTCTTATTTAACGGTTCAATGGCGTTGAACGCCAGCACCCCCACCAGTTTCTCCTCGCAAAGGATCATAAACATTTTGGCGTAACCGCGCTGATGCAGGATCACGTTGCTTTGCACGGTTTTTCGGGTGTCTTCCACTGAATGCACACGCTGCGGCCAGTCGAGAAATTGCTGAAGCCAGTCGCGGTTTTTCACCACCAGTTGGTAGAGATCGTCAACAAAACGGTCATTCACCGCATGCAGGGTGATGCGTTCGTTTACGGTAATCCGGGCATCTTCCATTTCGATCTCCCCAACGCATTCTCTCCCCCTTGCGGGGGAGAATGTAAGCTATAGCGCATCACTCTGTCGTCAACGTAATTACGTTTATCCGGCGCGGGCGGGAAATACTGATACAGCCGAGGTTTTCGCTGATGGCGTCGCCCCCGGCAGCGCAGGAACAGACGCATTTCAACCGGGTCGGTGGAGTCGTTGGTCGGATACCAGTCAAACAGAATGCGGTAACCGTCGAACGGCTCAACATAGAGGATTTCCACCTGTTTCGCTTCACCGTTAGACAGGGTGATCACCGGTTCAATCCCTTTTGGCGCGGCGGCTTTCAGGTCCCCGCCCACGAAATCAATGGCGAAACGACGCGCCCATTTATCCGGATAGTGTTCCCCTGGCGCCCAGCCCTCCGGGAAACCGCCCATGCCGGTGCGGGTGGCGTATACGCGCGCGAGCGGTGAACGCACTGGCGGCATCGCACTCCAGTAAAGACGATATTCAAAGGTGAATTCGTCCCCCGCTTTCACCGGTTTTTCCGGCTGCCAGAAGCAGACAATGTTATCCAGCGTTTCACCGGTGGTCGGGATCTCCATCAGGCAGACGGATCCTTTGCCCCACTTGTTACGCGGCTCTACCCACAGGCTCGGACGCTTGTTGTACCAACCCATCACATCCTGATAGTGGGAAAAATCCCTGTCCAGTTGCAGCAGGCCAAAGCCTTTCGGGTTGTTATCCGAGGAATGCGTTGAACTGCAGTTTCTGCGGGTTGTTCAGCGGGCGGCAAATCCACTCACCGTTACCGCGCCACATAGCCAGACGATCGGAGTCGTGGATTTGCGGGTGAATGGTGTCGCACACGCGGCGCTCGTTATTGCCGCAGCTAAACATACTGGTCATTGGCGAAATGCCCAGTTGTTTGATCTCTTTACGGGCAAACAGGCGGTTTTCCACATCCATGATCACTGGCTGGCTTCACAGTGGATGGTGAATTTAAACGCGCCGGTAATGCTCGGGCTGTCGAGCAGCGCATAGACGGTGAATGAGGTATCCGACGGTTTTGCGGTTTCCAAACCAGAAGGCGGTAAAGTCCGGGAACTCTTCCGGCGTATCGGTAAAGGTGTCAATCGCCACGCCGCGCGCGGAAAGCCCGTACTGGAAGGTGCTGTCTACCGCACGGAAATAGCTGGCGCCAAGGAAGGAGACAATATCGCGGCGCGCCAGTTCCGGCGCTTTGAATGCGCGAAAACCGGCGAAGCCGAGATCGCTTTGCCCTTCCAGTTGTTTGGTGTCCACGCCAGCATCGTGGTAGTTAAACAGCTCCGGACGGAAGTGGATTTCACGCGCACCGGTGGCTTTGCTGATCCAGCGAGAACATGCGTACGCGGCGGCGGAACCCCATGCCGACATGGAAGAACTGCACATCAAGCTGGCGACCGTCGATGTTATTCCACAGCGAGTGCTTCGCATCGTACTGGATGCTGTTGTAAGCCTGCGGCGTGAGCGTTGCCAGCGTATTCGGCAGCGCTTTCGGCGCGCCGCCCCACGGTTGCGCCGACAGATCGTGCGCCATGGACTGCAACACGGAGAAATCAAAACGACGGCTTTGGCCATCGGCGATATCGGAGTCTGCCGCGAATGCCGCGCGGGAGAAAAGTGAAGCCACGCCGGTCGTACCGTACGTTGCTGCGAGCGCCATGGATGCCTGAATAAATCGTCTGCGGTTCATGCCTCGGTAACACGTCCTTCTGGTCGTAGAATGGACATTTCGCGGTGTCGCGAAACAGCGGCAAAAGCGATTGTTGATGAACGCACACTCTAGACAAAATTCATTGAGAATCCAATTGTTGGGCGCTGATTATCTGCGCAAACCGTGAAATATTTCCTGTCGATCAGATCAGCCCGAAAACAACGTAAAGATAAGGATAATGGCGGGTAAATGCGGCGGAATAAAAAAGCCCCTGCCGGACATCAAATGGCAGAGGCCAGAATCGTGAGGCGTTATTGTGCGCTGACGCTAACGTCAATGCCCGGGAAGTATTTTGCTGCCAGCGTTTTGATGGTGCCGTCGGCACGCACTTTATCAATCGCTGCGTCGAGTTGTTTTTTGGTGGCCTCATCGCCTTTGCGCAACCCATAGCCAATACCGCTACCGAGGATAGTGTCGTCCGAGACCGGTTTGCCAATAAAGCCAAACCCTTTACCCTGCGGTTTGCTCAGGAAACCAGCCTGACCGGCTGCGGACATCACCAGCGTGGCGTCAATGCGGCCGTTCAGCAAATCACCCCACGCCATATTCTGATCTTTGTAAGACACCACCGTGACACCGTGTTTTTCCCAGTGTTCTTTGGCGTAAGTTTCCTGAATAGAACCCTGCAACACGCCAATGGTTTTGCCTTTCAGACCTTCAGCGGTGGCTTCCATTCCGGCGCCGCTCTTGCCGACCAGTTGCGATGGAATACGATAGATAGGCTGAGTAAAGTCGATGCTCTTTTGCGCTGGTCGGTGATATTCATTGCCGAGTTGATGGCATCAAATTTCTTCGCCACCAGCCCCGGGATCAACGCGTCAAACGACGTTTCCACCCAGCTACATTTCAATTGCGCGGCTTTGCAAATCGCATTCCCCAGTTCGATATCAAACCCTTCGAGTTCGCCGGACGCATTGCGGCTTTCGAACGGCGGATATTCCGCTTCCACGCCATAACGCAGTTCAGTGGCAGCAAACGAAGAGAGTGAGCAGAGCAACCCCATGCCCAGACAGAGTGCTTTTAATTTCATGATTAACGCTCCTTTAGCGTGGCTTAACACGGCACAGGGCCTGCGCACCTGCCCTTAACGTCGCTTCATCTTTCGCAAAAGAGAGGCGAATCAACTTGTTATCAGTACCATCAGTGTAAAACGCCGACAACGGGATCGTGGCGACGCCGTAATCGGTAATCAGTCGTTTCACCATTTCGCTGTCGCTCTCCTCGCTGAAATGGCTGTAATCCGCCAGCATAAAAAACGAGCCTGCGCTGGGTAATAAACGGAATGGCGACTCCGCCAGCAGCGTTTGCAGCAGGTCGCGTTTGCGTTGGTAAAAGGCCGACAGCGACAACCAGCTTTGTGGATCGCGCATATGATCGGCAAAGGCATATTGCATTGGCGTGTCGGCAGAGAACATCAGAAACTGATGCACTTTGCAGATCTCCTCCATCAGTTCAGCAGGCGCAACGCAGTACCCTACGCGCCAGCCGGTCACGTGGTAGGTTTTACCAAACGAGGAGATAATTACGCTACGTTCCGCCAGTTGCGGGTGCGTCGCCATGCCATGATGCGGTTCACCGTCAAAGACAACGTGCTCATACACTTCGTCGGAGAGGATCACGATATCCGTATTGCGGGTGATCGCAGCCAGTTGCTCCAGTCCGCGCGGGAGAACACTTGCCCGCTGGGATTGTGTGGGGTGTTGATGATGATCATCCGGGTACGCGGCGTGATGGCGGCGCGCACCTCATCCCAGTTAACGGCAAAATCCGGCACTGTCAGTTTAATCGCCACCGGCGTTGCCCCCTCGCAAACGGACAATCGGCGCATAGCTATCAAACGACGGTTCAAAATAGATAACCTCATCGCCGGGGGTGCACCAGCCCACTGATGGCGGAGTAGAGCCCTTCGCTGGCGCTGGCGGTGATCAGGATTTCGTTATCGACATCATAGTCAGTGTGGTACAGGTCATTTATCTTCTGCGCGATACGTTCTTTCAGCGGGCGCAAGCCGGTCATCGGCGCATACTGGTTATGGCTATCCTCCATCGCACGGGTAACACCGGCCACCAGTTGCGGATCGCACGGGAAGTTGGGCGCGCCCTGAGAAAGGTTAATGGCATTATGCTGCGCGGAAAGCTGGCCAATCACGGTAAAAATGGTGGTGCCGACATCGGGTAATTTGGAGCGAAATTTCACCGGGGTACGCAAAGTCATGCTTAATCCTTTCTCATTAAAAGTGCATAACCATTCAAACCAAAACAGCATTGAGCCGACAAGCGAATTGTTGTCATAATAGCCATGACTAAATTGCATAGCTGGAGCCGCCATGTCGCACCGTACCCTGCCGCTCAACGCCATTGACGCGTTTCTGGTCACCGCACGCCATCTGAATCTGACCCATGCCGCCAAAGAGCTCTGCCTAACGCAAGGCGCAGTCAGCCGCAAAATCGCCACGCTGGAAGCTGGTTTGGCTTTCCGCTGTTTGAGCGCCATGCCCGCGGGCTGCACCTGTCGCCACAGGGCAGCGCGCTGTTACCGGAGTTGCGCAGCGCGTTTGATCATCTGCTAATGGCGGCCGATCAGGCGCGGGCCCAACAAACGGTGGTGCGGCTGAAGTCCCCACCTGCGCCATGCGCTGGCTGGTGCCGCGCCCGGTGCAGCTGGAACACCGTTATCCGGAATTGCAGATCGCGCTGACCACCACCACCGATCACACCATTAACTTCAAAACAGAACCTTATGACGCCGCCATCGTATTCGGAACGCAATTGAGCGCGGGCGATCTGCTGTTTGAAGAGGCGCTGACCCCGGTCATGAGCGCGGACTATTCACATCATGATGCACTGGAAAAAGCGACGCTGCTGCACCCGACACGGGACAAAACCGACTGGTCATTGTGGCTGGCGAAGCAACAGCTGTTTCAGCCCGCCATGAGAAAAAATCAACACTTCGACACCATGGATCTGGCGATCACCGCCGCCATTCAGGGGCTTGGCGTGGCCATTGCCGACGAAACGCTGGTCGAGGAGGATGTTCGCGCCGGGCGGCTGCTGCGCCCGTTTGCCCGCAGTGTAAAGACCGGAGCCAGTTACCGGCTGGTCCTGCGCGAATCACACAATAAAGCCGCCGGGCTGGCGGCCTTCCGACAGGGGTTGTTGGGGGATCAATCCAGCTTAACGTGGTGGCGCATTACCCGGCGAAAGAAGCTCAAACGGGCGCGCATAAAGCGATTAACCGAGGGCGAAATCCTGCATGTTTATTCAATCCAATGCGTAACAAACGGTCGCGTCCGCGCACACAGGCCAGCCAGCGAACCGGCCCCTGTAATACCTCCGTCTTATGGCTGGCGACGTGCGCAAACTGCGCCCAGTAGTCAGCGATCTGTGCGGCAAACGCATTATCGCGATCGTTCACATAGGTGCACGATGGCTCTGACAAGTGCAAATTATCGAAAACATACGGCACTTCATTGCCGTGCCACGCGCCATTGGCATAGGTATCGTGTGCGGCTTCAGCAACATAATCAAACCAGTAACGCCAGCATGGCTGTCTGACCCGCTGCTGCGCTTGCATCACCACCGGCCCAGCGTGGTAAACGCCATATCGCGGCACACCTGCCTGCCGAGTTCGGCATCGCCTCTCACGCCCGGATAGAGTAAACGGATCAGCCCAAGACCAAGCCGTTGTTCACGGCGCATCTTCTCAATTTGCCCGGCAAGATCAACGCCAAACTCCGCCATCACGCTGGCTTCGTCGCTGTTGGAACCGATAATCACCGGCAGCGGGTGCTGGCGACCGGCAAAGAAGACTTCCGAGGGTAGAGTCCGGTAAGACGGCATCCCCCGCAATGGGCGCCGGGGCAATTTTCAGCGGGGCCACCAGCGGCCAGAACGCCTGTGCCGGGATCGCCCGCAACTGTTCCGCGCTGGCATTTTCCAGCCCGAAATGGGCGGCGATCGCCTCGCCTTTGCCAGCGCACTCGCCCGCGGCGTATCCGGCAGTGTATAGCTGCTCTGAATAATGCCTTTGTGAAACAACCCTTCCGCCAGCGGTGAGGCCATAAGCGCCATGACGCTGCGGCCCCCGGCGGATTCGCCAAACAGCGTGACATTGCTGGCATCACCGCCAAAGGCCGCAATGTTCTCCGGACCCATCGCAGCGCGGCAATTTGATCGAGCAGACCGAAGTTGCAGATACGCGCGTCCGGCGCTTGCTCCTGCTCCAGCGCCGGATGCGCGAAGAAGCCAAGATGGCCCAACCGGTAGTTGACGGTGACCAGCACCACACCGCGCGCGGCCAGTTGTTGACCGTCGTAAGGCGGAAGCCCGCCGGAACCGATAGTAAAACCACCACCGTGCAGCCAGACCATGACCGGCAACCGTTTGTCGCGGCGGGCGGGCGACCAGACATTCAGATAGAGGCAATCTTCAGAGAACTGCCCCGGATCGCCGCCGCCAATCTGCTGGCAGTATTCACTGTTCTGCCAGCTGGCGGCAGAAAAAACGGTCCGCCGTGGGCGCACCCCCCTGCCGAGGGTTCAACAGGTTGCGGCGCGCGCCAGCGCAGGGTATCGACAGGCGGTGCGGCAAAGGGAATACCGCGCCAGACATGACAGGCGTTTTCACTGCCCCCCATCACCGAGGGCCCTGACGGGTCTGGGCCAGTGGGGCTGAAGGATTTTCCATAACACCATCCAGAAAGAACTGATTTCTGGCAGAGTACCTGTTTTACAGAAGTCCGCAACGTCGTTTGCTCCGTTCGGAAGCCTCGCGGTAGAGCGTGAACTCATCAAGCACCGGGCACCCCAAAGCATCCTCAAACTGCGTCTGGCTGGCGTTGCCGTGGTTGCGCGCCTGCGTTTCATTTCCCAGATTAGACTGGAAGATCCCGGCAGCGCTCACCGGCAGAAAATCCTCATAGGTGATCGGCTGGGCAACCACCCACCCGCGCTCGATCAGCGGCTGCGGATCATCTCCGGGGCGGATCGCCTTGCGATGGGCTTCGCCGGTCGGCGTCAGGCGATAGCGAAACCACGCCAGTTCTTGCTTGCGCAGCAACATTTCGCTATCCGGAAACGCTTTAAACACCTCTTGTAAATGAAGCTGGTGCGTCAGGTTGTCTTTCCCCGTTCCGGCTTGCAGTAATAACTGGTCATACAGCGCCCGGCCTTTTTCCGTCAGCGCCACACCGCGTTGTTCGATTTCACCAAAACGCGCGGTATGCGTTCCCCGGTGCTCGCCGCTGAACAGCACCGGTTCATCCAGCGCTTTAAAACTGGTCTGGCGCAGCAGGATCGGCACATCACGCCGCGGTGGCCCTTCGATAAGGATCTTCGGTTCAATGCCGTATTCCGGCATCAGCGCCTGTACGCGGTCGATATCCAGCGTACGCGGAGTTAAGTGGTTAATATGGCAGCCGGGAAAACAGACCACATCGGCAATCAATCGGTGTTCGCGGTGCAACGCCGGGGTAGGTTTGCTCATCCACGGTGGCGTGGCGATGCCAGCGGAAGGTTTCCAGCGCTTCCTGCACAAATGCCTGCGCCTGTTGCGGGGGTAAAACCGCCATTCAGCTCATGCAGTTCAATCCAGTTGCCGACAGGCAGGGGTAAAATGTCGCGCTTTGCCAGAATGGCGGCAGCTTTATTGCGCAACGCCGGGTCTTCAATCAGCTCCAGACGCAGCAGCGAGGTAAAAATGCGAAACGGATTGCGCGCCAGCGCCGCGTCGTCAACCGGGCGAAACGCCGTGGAATGCACCGGCACGCCCGCCTGCGAGAGATCGTAATAGCTGACCGGATACATGCCCATGATGGCGAACATCCGCCGTAGCATGGATAACTCCTGCGCTGTGCCCACACGGATCGCCCCGTGACGCTCAACATTCAGTCGGGACAGCTCATCGGCATTGGCCAGTTGTTCGTGTAAACGGGGGTTGTGCTCCAGCACGGCCAGTTCACATCGGCAACCAGTTCCTGCAACGTGCCGTACTGTGGAACCTCCTGCTGATACATTGCTGACATGGCCTGTGAAAATTGTTCGCGAATATCATCAGCCGTGATGCTGTACGTCATATTATTCGTCCTCCAGAGGTCTCTCTCTGGAGTGTAGAAAAAGGCCTTTCGCCACCGTGTCGGGAAATTTACAAAGTGTGATCGTGGCTGAAAACGCGCACGGTTTGCGCCCCTCGGGCATAACCTCCGCTTATGAAAACAATTCGGACAAAACCACACCAACCTGCTGGTTACATCACATTGCGGAGAAAATCCGTTTGTAACTCCAAAGAGATTAAATGTTAATAATAGTTTGCTATCAAGTTATCAAAATTAAACAAACTTACTTGTCACCGGCTCCGCTCAGTTTTTAACATCATCTTATGGAAAAAACGGCCTGTTTTCACAGCGCATACGTCTGCGCCATTTACATACTTTCGTTGCCGTCGCTCAACAGGGAACGCTGGGGCGAGCGGCTGAAACCCTTAACCTGAGCCAACCTGCACTGTCGAAAACCCTTAACGAACTGGAACAACTGACCGGGAAACGGTTATTTGAACGGGGACGTATGGGGCGCAACTGACGGTGGTGGGCGAGCAGTTTCTCACCCATGCAGTCCGCGTGCTGGACGCGGTGAATATCGCCGGGCAATCGCTGAACTACAAATATGAGCAAAAAACCGATGTGATCCGCATCGGCGCGTTACCGACCGCCGCACTGGGCATTTTGCCCGGCGTGATTGGGCAGTTACATAAACAGCAACCGGATCTCACCATTCAGGTCGCCACCGCCAATAACCCGATGCTGCTGGCCGGGTTGAAGTCCGGCGAACTGGATCTCGGCATTGGGCGCATGTCCGATCCGGAACTGATGACCGGGCTGAATTATGAGCTGCTGTTTCTGGAGTCGCTGAAACTGGTGGTGCGCCCTCGTCACCCGTTGTTGCAAACCACCGTGACGCTCAGCCGCGTGCTTGAATGGCCAGTCGTGGTCTTACCGGAAGGCACGGTACCGCGACAAAACGCGGAAGATCTGCTCAGCAGTCAAAACTGCCGGTTGCCATCTGGCTGTATTGAGACGCTTTCGGCGTCACTGTCGCGTCAGCTGACAGTCGATCATGACTATGTCTGGTTTGTGCCCTCCGGTGCAGTAAAAGACGATCTGCGTGTCGGTACGCTGGTGGCGCTGCCCATTGCGCCAACGGGCGTGGGCGATCCGATCGGCATTATCACGCGTGTCGATACGCCGCTTCCCCCCGGCAGCCCATACGCTGATTAGCGCCATTCGGAAAATCATGCCGGGGTAATCCTCGGCATGGCGATCTGTGCTTCTTGTTGCGCAAAAGGTAAACATTACGTTACTTGTGTGATAAAAGGAGTTGTTGATTAAGGGTTGTTGTTACGCAAATTAGACTAACGCTGTAACAATCCGTCTCCGGAAGAACAGATGAAATTCAAAACGGCTATCAAACCTTACCACGCTGCTGCCGGTGGTCTGGGTTCGCTTGAAGCAACCACGCGCTTCGTTATTGACAGCAAAATGCCCTCAAGAATATGCGCAACCTGCTGCGCATGAATAAAGCCCGCGGTTTTGACTGCCGCGCCTCGGGGCGATGACAATAAAAGCACCTTCAGTTTTTGTGAAAACGGCGCCAAGGCCGTGACCTCGGGAAGCCACCCGTCGGCAGATTGACGCCACCTTCTTTGCGCAACACAGCGTGAGCGCCCTCACCCGTCAAAGTGATTACTTCCTTGGAGTACCGAGGGGCGACTGACCGAACCGCTGCGTTACAACCCGCAAACCGATCACTATGAGCCGGTGAGCTGGGACGATGCCCGGCGATGATTGCTGAACATATTCAGGCCATGGATAACCCGGATCAGATGGAGCTGTACACTTCTGGTCGAGCCAGTAACGAGGCGTCGTATCTTTACCAGTTATTTGGCCGTATGGTCGGCACCAATAACTTCCCTGACTGTTCAAATATGTGTCACGAAGCAAGCGGCGCAGGGTTAAAACGCAGCATTGGCGTCGGTAAAGGCACGATTCATCTCGCCGACTTTGACAAAGCGGACGCCATTTTGTGTTCGGGCAAAACCCCGGAACCAACCACCCGCGCATGCTGCACAGCCTGCGCCATGCTGCCGATCGCGGCGCACGGATCGTCACCTTTAATACCCTGCGTGAACGCGGCCTTGAGCGTTTTGCCGACCCGCAAAAACCGCTGGAAGTGGTGACCCCGATGGCGGGCGTGATCAGCTCCTCTTACTACCAGCCGAATCTGGGCGGTGACATGGCCGCCGTGCGCGGCATCGCCAAAGCGTTGCTGGAGACCCAGCGCCAGCGCCTTGCGTCCGGTGAACCGGGGATCTTCGACGACGCCTTTATTGCGCAGCACACCCAGGTATTGAGGCATGGTTTGCGCAAATCGACGCCACTGACTGGCGCACCATTGAACAGCAATCCGGTTTAGACCAACAACAACTGCGCGATGCCGCTGCCGTCTGGCAACAGGCCGAAAAGGTGATCTGCACCGGGCAATGGGCATTACCCAGCATAAACACTCGCTGGACACGGTGCGTGAAATCACCAACCTGCAACTGCTGGGCGGTCATCTGGGTAAACTGGCGCGGGTTTATGCCCGGTACGCGGCCACAGTAATGTGCAGGGCAACCGCACGATGGGCATTGATGAGAAGCCCCCGGCAGCACTGCTGGACAGCCTCGCCCGCCATTTCAATTTTGAGCCCCCCCGCGCGCGGACACCATACGGTGGATGCCATTCAGGCGATGCTGCGTGACGAGGTGAAAGTGTTGATCGCCTTAGGCGGTAACCTTGCCGCTGCCGCGCCGGACACGCCGCTCACCTGCGACGCGCTGCGCCGCTGTGGGCTGACGGTGTACATCAGCACCAAACTGAACCGCAGCCACCTGATGCCGGGCAAACAGTCGCTGATCCTGCCAACGCTGGGGCGCACCGAAGAGGATATGCAAGCAACGGGCCGCCAGTTTGTGACGGTCGAGGACTCCTTCAGCATGGTGCATGCCTCGGAAGGGGATCGGTAAACCGCTGGCGGCAACGCAGCGCTCTGAAACAGCCATTGTCGCCGGGATCGCTCACGCCACTCTCGGTACAGACAAGCTGGACTGGCTGGCGCTGGCCGACGATTACAACCTGATCCGCGATCACATTGCCGCCACGCTGCCACCGGTTTTCAGAACTTCAACGCCCGCTGCGAAGAGCCTCGGCGGGTTCTGGCTGGGGAACGCCGCAGCCGATCTGCGCTTTAACACGCCCTCCGGGAAAGCGGAATTCAGCACAGCACCGCTGCCGCAGTCGGTTTGCCCGGAAACGGACGCGCCATTTGTGCTGCAAACCCTGCGCTCACGATCAGTACAACACCACTATTTATGGTCTTGATGATCGCTACCGTGGCGTTTACGGACAGCGCGATGTGCTGTTTATGCACCCGGACGACATTCAGTCGCTGGGGTTAGCGGACGGCGATCGGGTAAATATCGAAACCCGCTCCACTGACGGGATTGTGCGCCGCGTAGAAGATTTTCGCCTCGTTGCCTATAACATCCCGCGCGGGAATCTGGCGGCTTACTACCCGGAAACGAACCCACTGGTTCCTCTGACCCGTTTTGGCGACGGTACCGGCACCCCGACGTCCAAATCTATTCCGGTCGTGATAACCCCGGCACAGCCCCACGATACTCTGCGAATTGCCTTCACGCCCGCGTTCTGCGGGCGTTCTCAATGCGATCTTAATCCTTAACATTTGCGTAAAACAATTTAACAGTTTTATCATACCTGCGTTTCACCATATGGTTCATATGCATCCATATTTGTGCTTCACATTACGAAAAAGAAGGTAATTACACTTTCATTCAGAACAATACCCCTTTGAGATTTATCCATTTGGTTCGCATGGGTTAACCCCGACGGCTGAAGGACGGGTGTGTTTTAAGGAGAACGTCATGGCATCTGGCAGCACGCCACGCGGGATCGTCAGCATCCTGAAGTGGTTACTGGTCATACTGATGATCGTTATCGGTCTGGCTATCGGCATCCTCGGTTACAAGCTGGTCGCCGTCGGCGGCAGTCTTTACTCTCGGTGATGGGCATCGTGATGCTTATCGCCGCAGGATTGATCATTAAAAACCGCGCCAGTGGCATCGTGTTATATGCCCGGCGTTTATTGTCTCCATTATCTGGGCAATTAACGACGCCGGCTGGTCATTCTGGCCGCTGTTTTCGCGCCTGTTCACCTTTGGCGTGCTGGCACTCCTCGCCCTGCTGTGGCCGCTGATGCGGGCGCAACAGCGTGACGCCGCTGCGTAAATCATCGTTCAGCTGGCGGGCGTACTGGCAATTCTGCTGCTGGTGAGCGTGGGCGGGATGTTTAAGACCGGAACGTTGTGGAATCAACGGAGCAGGTTCCGGTCAAACCGGTTACGCAAGCTACCGCGCAGCAGGACTGGAAACACTGGGGCAATACCACCCACGGCGATCGTTTCGCGGCGCTGGATCAGATCAATAAGCAGAACATCAACCAGTTGCAGGTGGCATGGGTTGCGCATACCGGCGATATTCCGCAAAGCAGCGGTTCCGGGGCGGAAGATCAGAACACCCCGCTGCAAATTGGCGACACGCTGTATGTCTGTACTCCGTACAGCAAAGTGCTGGCGCTGGATGTCGACTCCGGCAAGGAGAAATGGCGTTACGACGCAAAAGCCACCGCACCAAACTGGCAGCGTTGCCGGGGTCTGGGCTACTACGAAGATAGCAGTGCGCTGGCTTCCCCGGCACAGAACAATGCCCCGCCGCCTGCCCGCGCCGTCTGTTCCTGCCAACCACCGATGCACGCCTGATCGCCATTAACGCCGACAATGGCCGCGCCTGTGATGACTTTGGCGAGCATGGCATTGTCGATCTCAGCGTCGGCATGGGTGACATCAAACCGGGTTACTACCAGCAAACCTCCACGCCACTGGTGGCCGGAAATGTGGTGGTCGGCGGTCGCGTGGCGGATAACTTCTCCACCGGCGAACCGCCGGGCGTGGTGCGCGCTTATGACGTGCACACCGGGAAACTGGCGTGGGCGTGGGATCCGGGCAACCCGGACATAACCGGTTTACCGCCGGAGGGTCAGACCTATACGCGCGGTACGCCGAACGTCTGGTCGGCAATGTCTTATGACGCCAAACTGAACCTTATCTATCTGCCAACCGGCAACGCCACACCGGATTTCTGGGCTGGCGAACGTACGGCGCTGGACGATAAATACAGCTCATCGGTGGTTGCTGTTGATGCAACCACCGGCAAAGTGCGCTGGCACTTCCAGACCACGCACCATGATCTGTGGGACTTCGACCTGCCTTCGCAGCCGCTGCTTTACGATCTGCCGGACGGTCAA
Source organism: Enterobacter sp. EA-1 (assembly GCA_002886105.1). Taxonomy (GTDB): domain Bacteria; phylum Pseudomonadota; class Gammaproteobacteria; order Enterobacterales; family Enterobacteriaceae. Next base: position 2,487,516 of record CP025776.1, on the reverse strand, counting down.
GGCCACCCCAGTGCTGGTGCAGACCAGCAAACAGGGCATGATCTTTATGCTCAACCGCGAAACGGGTGAGCCAGTAGCAAAAGTGGAAGAGCGCCCGGTTCCGGCAGGCCATGTGCAGGGGGAACGCTACTCCCCTACGCAGCCGTACTCTGTGGGGATGCCAATGATTGGTAACCAGACCCTGAAAGAGTCCGACATGTGGGGCGCAACCCCGATTGACCTGCTGATGTGCCGTATTGCGTTTAAAGCCATGCGTCATCAGGGTGTTTACACGCCGCCGGGGCTCGACCGCGCCCCTGCAATTCCCCGGCTCGCTGGGTGGGATGAACTGGGGCAGCGTGTCGGTCGATCCGAACAATCATCTGATGTTTGTGAACGACATGCGTCTGGGACTGGCGAACTACATGGTGCCGCGCGCCAATGTGGCGAAAAAACGCCAGCGGCATCGAGATGGGGATTGTGCCAATGGACGGTACGCCGTTTGGCGCAATGCGCGAACGTTTCCTGTCGCCGTTGGGTATTCCGTGCCAGAAACCGCCATTCGGTACGATGTCGGCGGTGGATCTCTCCACCGGCAGCAGCTGGTGTGGCAGGTGCCGGTTGGCACCGTGCAGGATACCGGGCCGTTAGGTATCCGCATGCATATGCCGATCCCCATCGGGATGCCAACGCTGGGCGCATCGCTCTCCACGCAATCCGGCTTGCTGTTCTTTGCCGGTACGCAAGATTTCTACCTGCGCGTTTGATACCGCCACCGGGAAAGAGATCTGGAAAGACCGTCTGCCGGTGGGCAGCCAGTCCGGCCCGATGACCTATATATCGCCGAAGAGCGGCAAGCAATATGTGATTATCAATGCGGGCGGCGCGCGACAGTCGCCGGATCGCGGTGATTACATCATTGCCTACGCGTTACCCGATAAGTCATAAGGGTGTAAAAGGCCCGACGGTTCGGGCCTTTTTTACGTCATCGCTGCAACCAATCTTAAACAAACATTTCACTCGCCAGACACGTATTCGTGGCACTGATAAACTCAATCATATCCATCACAGCGACCGGAAGGTTATTGCCATGCAATATGAAGAACAGCAGCTTATCAACGGCCTTTTTCAGCGCCTGGAAACAGACTGAGCAGCAGAACAGCCAACGGGATGCTGACGCAGAGCGGCAAATTGCGGAGTTCGTTAAGCAGCAGCCTGCAGCGCCCTACTATATGGCGCAATCCATTTTGATTCAGGAAGCGGCGCTGAAACGTCTGCAAGCCAGAGTTCAGGAGCTGGAAAGCGAACTGGCGGCGCAAAAAAAGCAAAGCATCATCAACGGGTGGTAGCTTCCTCGGTGGGTTGTTCGGCGGCGGTAAGAGCCAGAGCGCACAGCCGGAAAATAACTGGACACCGCCGCAACCCGCGCCTGAGTATGCGCGCCCGGCTTCCACGCCACGCGGCGGCGGTTTTATGGCGGGCGCATTGCAAACGGCAGCGGGCGTTGCGGGCGGCGTGGTGCTTGCCGAGATGCTGACCAGTATGTTCCATCAATCCCGTCCGGAAGAGATCGTTAACATCATTGAAGAGCCCGCGACGGCCACAGGCGGTACGCCTTTGATGCAGGACAGAATGACCGTTTTAACGATGTTTCCGACACGCGTTTCCTAGACAGTAACGATCCGTACCAGACGGATAACGACAACTATCAGGATGATGATTTCGATGACAACGACTACAGCAACGATGATGACAGCTTTATTTAATCATCCGTGTCGTTGAGGATAAAATGCCACTGGCAGTAATGCCCGGTGGCATTTTTCTTTCCGGAGCCGGAAACCGTCGGTGTTTGCCTGAATGATTCGACGAAAAAAAGAGGCCTTGCGGCCTCTTTCATGTTTCGGGTCAGGCAATCAGAACGTTTCCCAGTTATCGCCGTTCGCCAGCGCAGGACGCTGCGATTTAAACGCTTTCGGCGTTGACGATGATGATGCACTACGCTGCGGCGCTGCACCACTCAGACGGAATGCCCCCACCGCTTCAGTCAGGCGCGCGGCCTGCTCTTCCAGCGATGCAGCAGCAGCAGAAGCCTCTTCCACCGAGGGAGGAGTTCTGTTGCGTCACATTATCCATTTCCCAGTGATCGCCCTGGCTGACCTGCGTAATGCCTTTGCTCTGTTCGTCAGAAGCGGCGGCAATCTCCAGCATGATATCGGTCACGCGTTTGACCGCCGTGACGATTTCACCCATGGTTTCGCCTGCGGCCACCACCTCACCTGACCCTTGTTCAATCAGGCTGACGGAGTCGCTGATCAGCGCTTCGATCTCTTTGGCGGCCTGCGCACTGCGGCTGGCCAGCGTACGCACTTCACTCGCTACCACGGCGAACCCACGCCCCTGCTCACCCCGCACGCGCGGCTTCCACGGCGGCGTTCAGCGCCGGGGATATTGGTCTGGAAAGCGATACTGTTAATCACCGCGGTGATTTCAGAGATTTTGCGGGAGCTGGAGGTGATATTGCCCATGGTCTGCACGACGCCAGAAACAATCTGCCCGCCTTTGGTCGCTTTACCGGAGGCATCGCGCGCCAGGGCTGCTGGCATGGTGGGCGTTGTCGGCGTTCTGTTTCACCGTTGCGGTCAGTTGCTCCATGCTGGCTGCCGTCTCTTCAATCGCCGCCGCCTGCTGCTCGGTACGGGAGGAAAGATCGGTATTACCGGCGGAGATTTCGCTGGTACCACGATAGATCTCTTCAGCGCCTGGCGAACCGTGGAGACGGTCGTCACCAGTGAATGCTGCATTGCCTGCAGGTCACTGCTGAGACGACCGATTTCGCTGCGACCGGCAGCTTCGTCCGCAACGGTCAAATCGCCGGAGGCAATACGCGCGATGCGCTGCGCAGCACGTTGCAGCGGGTTAATGACCACGCGACGCAGAACGGTGAAGGTGATCACAGTCAGCACCAGCGCAAAAGCAAACGCCGCCGCCATAAACATCAGACCAAGCTGTGTGCGGCTGTGCGCTTCTTCCAGTTAAATGCTGTGCACGTTCAGTACGAATTTGAATGGCTTTCAGCAACACCTCGTTATAGGTGTTGTCCAGCACGCGAGCTTGTTCACTTTCGTGGTTAATAATGGCTTCGAACATGCCGTTTTTGGCATATTTCAGCATCGGTTGCATGCCCGCGATGTAGGCATTAAAACCGGGTGGTCAGGTCATCATCCAGCGCCCTGGTCCGCCGGGGGTTTTTACCGAACGTTCCATATACTGTTTAAAACCATCCTGCGACTGTTTAATACGCTTTTCTGCGTCAGCCACGTTTTTTTCATATCATCCATTTCGGCGATGCGGCTGGCCGCACCTGCGTGGATCAGGTTGAGACGTGCGATGCGTAAGTTGTTAGAACTGTTAGATAATCCCATGCGTACCTGAATTTCCTGCGTCACATCCTGCTGGTCGCGATCGGCTTGCATCAGGAAATAGCCCGCCAGACCGGAACTTAATGCAAACAGCACTAAGATGCCGCTAAGAATGGCTGAAAACAGGGGAACCAGTCGAATATTGTGCATAAAACCAATGCCTTGTGTTTTTTGCATTGCTGCTTTGTTATCCATGGCTATCGACTCTCATATTGATCTGATACGTACAACAGGAATGATATATAGGCATCGGCAATAATTGGATTATTCTTATGGCGAAAAGCGATACAGCGGTCACAGATTTGGGAGATTGATGACGCCAGCGGTTTCACCACTGGCGTGAGGCGGGGATCAGTTATCGCCGAAATGGATAACGGTGCGGATGGATTTCCCTTCGTGCATCAGATCAAACGCGTCGTTGATCTGTTCCAGCGGCATGCGGTGTGTGATAAACGGATCGAGGCGAATTTTGCCCGCCATCGCGTCTTCCACCATGCCCGGCAACTGGCTGCGGCCTTTCACGCCGCCAAAGGCGGAGCCACGCCATACGCGGCCTGTTACCAACTGGAATGGACGGGTGCTGATCTCCTGACCAGCGCCGGCAACGCCAATAATCACGCTTTCGCCCCAGCCTTTATGGCAGCACTCCAGCGCCGAACGCATCACGTTGACGTTACCAATACACTCAAAGCTAAAGTCCACGCCGCCGTCGGTCATTTCCACGATCACATCCTGAATCGGGCGCGCGTGATCTTTGGGGTTGATAAAGTCAGTGGCGCCCATCTCTTTTGCCAGTGGGAATTTATCCGGGTTGGTATCGATAGCCAGAATGCGCCCGGCTTTCGCCTGCACAGCGCCCTCGGATCGCCGCCAGACCGATACCGCCGAGGCCAAAAATCGCTACGGTGTCGCCCTCTTTCACTTTCGCCGTGTTGTGCACTGCGCCGATACCGGTGGTTACGCCGCAACCGAGCAGGCAGACTTTATCCAGCGGCGCGTGTTCGTTGACTTTCGCCAGCGAGATCTCCGCGCAAACGGTGTATTCGCTAAAGGTGCTGGTGCCCATATAGTGGAAAATCGGCTCGCCGTTATAGGAGAAACGGGTCGTGCCATCCGGCATCAGGCCTTTGCCACCTCGGGTCGCACGTACGGCCTGACAGAGGTTAGTTTTGCCGGATTTACAGAACTTACACTCGCCGCATTCCGCCGTGTAGAGCGGAATAACATGATCGCCCGGTTTCAGGCTGGTGACCCCTTCACCAATTTCCACAACGATACCGCCGCCTTCATGGCCCAACACCGCCGGGAAAACGCCTTCCGGATCGTCGCCAGAGAGGGTAAATGCATCCGTGTGGCAGACGCCGGTATGGGTAATACGCACCAGCACTTCGCCTTTTTTCGGCGGTGCAACATCGATTTCAACGATTTTCAGCGGTTGACCCGGTCCGAACGCTACAGCTGCACGTGATTTCATAAGTCTGTTCCTTTTTGTGAGTACCTTGATGCTTATTTTAGATAAGAGCGCAAAGATGACCGACTTCCGCCATGCGCACTGCCCGTTGATCGGCAGTGGTGTCGCCAGCGACCAGTTCATCTTTGAGGTGAATTTCAACCATTTCGCCCATCAGGCCGTTGGCTGCGCCGCGAATGGCGGCGATTTGTTGCAAAATCGCGATGCAAGGCTCGCCGCTTTCCAGCGCGCGCGTTCCAGTGCATCAACCTGCCCTCGGATACGACGCACACGCGTCAGCGCCCGTTTTTTATCTTCAGGTGAATGTGGCATAAAACCTCCTGCATACTATAGGGGGGTATACTACATGAGGGATGGTTTTGCTGTAAATATCAGGTTTTATGTGGGAATTGTTGAATGTCACAAGGTCTTTATTGGTGACTTCATAAGGGCTTACACTTCAGCACCTTGCATTGCCACAGTCAGCAACGCCAGAGAAAGGTGATGTTGCGATTATTCAGCCTTACAAAAGGCGGGAACGGAATCGGGCATATGACGATGTTTGAGGGTAAAACATGGTATTCTGATTACAAACAACGGGATATGTATCCGAGAGTTACGTACCGGAAATTTCGTCCACCCTAGGTTATTGACAGGAAAAATGATGCGTTACCTGCTTACCTTGTTACTGGCTATTTATATTCCTTTCGCCAGCGCAAATACTGAGACAGATATTCAGAAAAGCATGACTGATTTTTTACTCATTCTATTTACATGAATATGATAAGACACCATCAGATGACATTATCAAAATGGATAAAATGCATCAGTGGGTGTCAAAAAATTACTGGCACGTATGGCCGCTATTTATGAAATGCCTGAGCAGGAATTGCTTGAGGCGGATTATTTTATCTATGCTCAGGATTATGACCCTGCATGGATACCGCGTATGAAAGTATCCCCTGCTTATCGTGATGGGGACAGTATGAAGCTGGATGTCTGGTTGGGTATACAGGACAATAAATTGAAGCATTTGCAGGTCTGGACCCGTAAGGAAGATGGAGAATGGAAAATCTGGCGGGTAATTGATGCCGGAAACCATATCGAGCAGAAACTCTATTGAATTCTTACATGGTTTGGATCAGTGATTTTGTTCAACTCCATGGAATGTACCCGGTGAATCGCATACAGAAGGCGTCATCCTTCCTTTAAAATCTACAGGCATGATTAATATGAAAGCCTTAAGCCTCGTTTTGCTATTAGTTTCTTCATCTGTGTTGGCTGATTCGTATCCGGTCGATCAAGCCCGTCATCAGGCATTGATATTTAATAAATGGTATATAAATCAAATCAGCCAAAGCAAATACCCGATTACGGATGGTCACGAAATAGACAAATATGTCGCTACAGACACGCTAAAGAAACTGCGTCACCCCAATGTGGACGGTGAAGAAGATTATGGTTCAGACTTTTTTTACGTGCCCGGGATTATGACAACGACTGGCCAGATAATGAATGTCATTCAATCCGACTATGACCCGGTATGTACAAATGTCTATGTCGCCTTTGGCAAAGCCAAAAAACACGTTGTTGTGGATTGTATGATTAAGGAATCGGGAACATGGAAAATTCAATCAGTAACAAATCTCGATATTATGCCTGAGTAATTACAGATCTATAGCCAGCACGTTATTTGATCGTTCTGGCTATTAAATCGCCACGGATAATCAAACACTTTCGAACCATTGCGAGTATTGGGTTTCGTATACCGCCGGTGATACCTCATTGCTCCTTGCACATAGCAACCATCTGTAATACACGACAGGCGGCAATGAGCGAGGAGCGGAAGTTAATATTATGATCTACAAAGTGAATTTCCGTCGTTTTAACTCTTTCGCAGCGGAATGAGGCGCACATACCATAAATGATCGAAGAGTAGTTACGGAAGTTATCATCTATTATCTGACAACTGCACAGGAAAGGCTCCCAGAGGTTGAGCGTTCATGCAACTGGATATGCTCGGCATCAGCGTTAAAGTCGATCGTAATGTTAGCCTCTTTTACCCAGAGTTCAGGTACTTGCTGTTTAATCAGTAAGCTTTCGAGCATACCTGCGTAGTGATGCGTAATAAAACTGAGCAGATCACAGACGGTACTGATCTTAAGAGTGCTAAGAGAAAAAAGTTATTGATGAGGCCGTTATTGCTAATGATTTTAACTGACCAATAGACCAGTATCCTTTAAAGTCGTTATTTCGACTAACAAAGCTCCCTGTAAGAGCGTTAGCTATACCTTGAAGTTCACGTCGACGAGCCATTGATTATTCCCTGATTGGTTTCATGCTCATCATGAGCAATTTTAGTGCCGATGACATCCTTATGCCTGTTTAGTCTGCCATTTTCCTGTTCTGAACCGCTATTAGTAGTCATTGCCATTCGGCACAATTGGTTACATCCGCTCCCCGGCACAAGGCAGCCTCAACGCAGGGTGTAGAGGGAAGCCATGAGGGAATCGCTGTTCGAGCTGCTTGCCGTAACGAATGTCTACATCGACCCTGCACACTTATCGCAGTAGCCCCTGATTCAGTAGGTATCACATCAGGATGCATAAAGATTATCTTTCACTGTCCGATATAGCTGAATTCAGTAAATCCTCACATAACGTTTTTAAACTACTGCCAAAAGGAATGCAGATATGGTTAACCAGATTGGAAATACCTATAAATCGCACAGTCATGCTGCTGATACCCGAAGCATGGCAACCCGGTCTGAATCGTCAATCACCTCCGATATCACCAACATTCACGCAGAAAGCCCGACCAAAACAAACGTTGTGTTTTCATCTCTTGCTCAACAGTTAAGCAATAGTGCCGGGCAGATACCGAATATGCTGGACTCAGTAAGAAAGAACTCGGTGCAAAAGCTGACTGGCTACTCAAACAGATTAACGGAACTATTTACGACGCCAATCTGGCGCTCAACGCCGAAAAACCTGATTCTTCCGATCCCGATCGCCTGACCAGAGCTGCCGATGCCAAAATTTGTAAATGGAAACGGTAAAATCCTTTGCCGGACTTTCCCGCGATCAGCTCGCCCTCATTACCTATGACGACAGTGGTCTCTACACCACTAATGAAAGACGAGCAGCATGGGAAGAGTCATGATCAGGAATATGCGGCGCAGAAGCTGTTGCCAAAGCCATGGCAGAGTACAACAGCAGTGGTAAATTGACCGACTTCTTTGGTGATGTGCTGGATCATTTTAAAACGCTTCCGGCTATTGGAGCAGGCGCAGCTCCGGAGAACTACGAAGCGAAACTACAGAAATTGATTGGCCTCGATTATAACTATTTTACCAATACCGTAGACGGTAAAGGAACGCTGGAAGATGTTATATCATTGCAGGAGAGCCTGAATATTCTGAAGTAATTAAATACTGGCATCAAGTAGCTCCATTCAGTGCTAAGAATGCACCAACCTACCTTCTTCTCCCCAGAGACGATTAAAAGCAATGTCGGATCTGCAGTGGCCACCATTTAAGAGGGTTGAGGGAAGAAGTTACAGGTATGAACTTTGGAAGCGAGGCAAATAATTTTGAGGTAAGTTCACGGTCTGCTATGAGCGAGGAGCAGACCTTAGATTGTGGTATGTTAATTCACGGGGAGCAGGTCAGGGCAATCATAACTCTTTTTACGTGCAACTTCTGTCTGCAATTGTAGTTGTGCATTGCACATTCGGTATATATTCGTAATGATGCGTGTCAGGCAGAGATGTTTATCAGGATTTACGCGTTAACCAAGGGTGAAATATATCTTTCTAACGGATGGCTCCATTTTCTGCTTTTCAGGATGGGTATATGCGAACCGAACTGGATATGTTAGACTTTCAGATAGAGCAACTATAGTCAGAAGTAAATAGGGGCGGTAACCGCCCCTATATGTTAATAGTAGATATTATTAGTTACGTAAGCTCTCATCATACATCAATTTTGCTGTAGTTAGGATCCTTCCGGTAATAGACGATCGGAACTTCTTTACCGATATGCTCTTTATTAAGATCTACCGTATTAATAGTTAAGTTTTCTTTTCCTTTATGTAGACTTTATTGTCAGCTGTAAAATGTATAAGTTATTGCAATATCTACTTTTCCTAAATTATTAGGGCTTCCGGGAACGTAGCTAACAATTTTAGCTTTAGTATGGACAGGGTCTTTTTAATCTTTTATACGTAATAACCCTGTAAGAAATAGAAATGACAGAGATTATTAATAACAAAGGCAAAAGGGTTGCTATTATTCCTGAATACTTTGACATCCTAAACCTCATGTAATTATTTGTAGGGCGGCATTTTTATGGAAACTATGTCCTTTTTAACTCGGACACCATTGACATGCACCTCGAATCCAGTATTACCCCTCAATTTAATCTGGGCAGGGTTTGTCATACTTGAATCCTCTGGAAGCTATTTCGGTCAAACCAAACGAGCTCATTCAATTTCAATGCCAGAGCAATTGCTTTGAATTCATACCAGTCAGGAGCTTGAATATCAACCTTCGTATCACCTTTAATTGTTATGGTGCCACCGGCGTTGAAATTGTAATGTCACCGTTAGTTACTGTTCCCAGTTTCCTGTGATGGTTGTATTTACACCACCGGTAATTATATTTTTTGTCCACCACTATGAACAAGTAGCTCATCACCATTTTGTATTTCAACACCGCGCCCACCCGTGGAGATCTTGACCCACATACTGCCATCTTCGAGGGTGAGATATTGCCAACCGTTCTTTATTTTCGTATCAACCGAGCCATCAATTGTTGTAACATTTCCTTTAATATCAGAAACATCACCACTATCAGTGATGGTCAGTTTACGCCCCTTCGAGATGGTTGTTGTTGTGCCCTGATTAAACGTCGCCGTTTCTTCCTTATCAACAGTCGTCGTCCGTTTCACACTGGTAATAGAAAGAGGCATCTCCGACGACCTCGTCATTTTGGGTTTTGCCTATTTTAGTTGTACGATGACCATCGATATTTACCGCCTTATCATTTTCAACGGAAATATTCATATTTCGTTCTGAATGCAGGTCTACCGTCTCCCCCAATCCGATCTTCAAAGAACAGATAACTGGCATTGTCTTTATTCCCATCTTTGCTACGTGTCATAAAGCCCATACGGGTGGCATCGCCCGGTAACTCCCCACGGCGGCATATTGGTCATTGTAAACACGGCCTGTTACGATGGGACGATCCGGGTCTCCGTTAATAAAATCGATGACCACTTCATCATTAACACGAGGAATTTGTACACCAAACCCTTGCCCAGCCCATGAAACGCGTACCCAGCAAGAGCAGGTGCCATCACCTTTACCTTGACGATCCCAATGGAATTTAACTTTTTACCCGGCCATACCTGTCAGTCCAAATACTTTCACCTTGAGGGCCAACAACTTTCGCTGTTTGCGGCCCATATGTTCTCGGCCGAGGATGTGGCTTGAGCAGGTCGGAATACCACCGTTGATGGAATGACAGAAAAATCGATTTGGTGATGCGTATTATTGTCCGCGCCGCTGGCATAGCGGTTTTCCTCAAACTGATAATGTTGAGATATTCACCGTTATCACTAAAGAAGGGGGGCATTGCTTAATAGAAATGTCGTGCCTCGGCGCAATGCCGAGCGCCGTCGCAGTTCCATTAATACGATGATGTTCTACTTGCCATCTTTGCTGGCGGATCCGCGCATACGTTTCGCCGTGTCCATGATCAACAAATCTCCCCCGGCCAGTCATAAACATCTATTTTTCCGGGTTGCGGAGAGGAGGGATTCTGGCGAATACCTGATGCAGCCATGCATTAGGTTTACGGAAGTCGTAGTCGTCCAGGGCTGTAAAGGCCCGGCGTCACGAAGTCGATAGCCCACTGAGCGATGCCTTCGGTCGTCGTGCTACCACCGGACGGAGTATGTTGGTAAGGGATTATTTCATAACCTTTCGCAGGCTGATATTGTTCAGCGGAATCAACCAGCACAAGGGTATGCTTGTCCTTCATGCCGGAAGTAGTATGCAATCCTCCAGTTCCATTAAGCGACTGATGAAGTCAAAGCTACTTTCCTGATACTGAACGCTGTAATCCCAGACCCGATGGTTTTCAATCAATGCATCTTCAACATTGACCTGATATTCAGCAAGCAAGGTTTTAACAATTTGCGGTACTGTTTGTTCCTCGGAAAATACGCATATTACGATCGCGTTGCATCGGCCATAGATCAGACTCAACGGTGAGCGTATAGGCTGCATAACGGCTTCCGGATAATTCAACCGCGCTTACCGCAACGCCGGTAACTTTTCCATTAAAGTATCTTGGGCTTAAGGCGTTTTGCGTTGGGATTGTTACAGTGAGTGGTTGCCCTAGTAACGCGCTGCGATCGATCCGTGCATCTGTACCTAGCAGCGACATTGAGTGAGAATGGTTGCGAAATGGCCTCATGACCTGACATTTTCCAGAAAAGAAGCCCATCTATGGGCGTTTGAATGATATACGGTTTGGCATGAAAGAACTACTGGATGGGAGGATCCTTCCCCGGTATCTCCTGATAGGCATAATGGCGCTTATTAAACTGCAACAGGAAGCTGCTTGACTACACACTTTGTAAAATTTTACCGGGGCTTTACGGAATCGGATTAATCCCGGTGACCAGCTCCCCGTTAATCAACACAAACTGATGTCAGCAACGTCTGTTCTTGGCACTCAGCAGCCCTCCCACATCACAGTTCCCGTAACTGTGTTTTTGGGTAATACATAGCGTTAACCGGTGTAACCCAATTGCCTTCTTCTTGAGGGCACTAATAATCTCCTGATATTCCCCCCATTCTCTGAGAACTCACTGTTCTCCGTAGCCTCAGCGGCGATTCTCTTTCGTTGAACCATATGACCAGTAGCCCCCGCTCTTTTCCGTTCTAAACATAAATATGCCTTTTACGAGGATAACGCATAAATAGTGGCAAATATCGTCGACGAGATGGCGTAATCCTTTGCGAACTCCTCAAGGGCACCGGAGATTTTCCTTAAAGTGCGCGATCATCTTATCCGTCGCGACGGATTCATTTTCTGCCGTGGTGTCAAAAGGCAACTTATAAAAACCGTCAGCTTTCAGTTTGCTTTTTAATTTCAGGCGTCACGCTGTCCCCTGCGGCGTAAACGTTAATCGCGATATCATTTGCATAAAAACGTATTTATTCATTTTTGTCTCTTATTCCATCGTTATCATTAGGTGGTGCTGTCTGCGCCTTTCAGCCGCTCACCCATCCATTGTATGTACGCTCGATACCCGGTTACGCCCGGCGGATTTGCTTTGATAAAGCGCTGTGTCAGCGTCGTGCAGCAATTGGGTCCAGCTACCGGCGTGTGGGGATAGTCCAAGCAATACCAATGCTCAGGGTGACAAACGGGCCGATATCAGACGTGGCATGAGGTAGCTCCAGCGCTTTTAACGCGTCCAGTATGGCGTTTGCGCAGAAGACCGCGCCGCTTTCATCCGTGAACGGCAACAGGCATGCAAACTCCTCACCTCCATAGCGAAATGCCAAATCAGCCGGGCGATGAAGCGTGGCTTTGAGTGTGGACGCAATGGTTCGCAGACAGTCATCCCCGGCCAGATGCCCGTAATGATCGTTATAGCGTTTGGAAAAAATCGTCCATCCATCATCAGCAGCGCAATGGGGCGCTGTTCCCGGCGGCAGAGCAGCCAGTTTTTGGTGAGCAACTCATCGAACCGGCGGCGATTGAGCAAGCTCGTCAGGCCATCAAGCCGTGCAATATTGCGCATATTGTCCATATACAGCTTGAGCGTCAGATGGGTAATGGCTCTGGCCTGCACCACCGCCGGGTTAATCGGTTTAGCGATAAAATCCACTGCGCCAATTTCGAAGCCATACGCTTCAACGTCGGCTTCGGTCTCTGCGGTCACAAAAATCACCGGGATAAACTCAGTCAGGATCGGCCTTCAGGCGTCGGCAGACTTCGTAACCGTCCATCACCGGCATAATAATATCCAACAGGATCAGATCGGGTTGCTGCTCTTTTGCCAGCGCCAGCGCCTTCTCACCGTTGGTCGCCATCAGCACATCAAACTGTTCGGTAAAGACGTCGTTTAACAGGCGAATGTTGATAGGCTGGTCATCAACGATCAGCACACGAGGTTTAATGCCTTGCTGGTTCAGCTCCTCAAGCATTTTTTTCCACATCCCGCACCTCCTTAATCTGCTCCAGCACCTGCTTCGCCCTGTTAAAGTCGAGATTTTCGGTGGCCTGAACAAGCGCCTCTGCGAATGGCTGCCATGCCGGGTTCTGACTCAGTTGCCGGGCGAGTTGTTCTGCCTGATCGACGGCCTTCATATTGCTGCTGTTAAGACTCTGCGCCAGTTCATCTATCAACCCACCGAGTTCAATCCTGAGTAAGTTCTGGTACATCCGGGGTCGGCGCCATGCTTGCCAATAACTCACTGATGTTGCGATGCTCTTCCTGCGGCCTCAATCTTCGCCAGTACCTCATCCAGTTGTCGGGCTTTATCCTGCTCACTGGCGGTTTTTAATGCAGACTCGCTGTTAACAATATAGTGATAGAGATTATCCAGCCCGACAGAGCCGGTGGTTCCCTTCAGCGTATGCAGCGCCATCATCGCAGTTGGCCAGTCTTCCTTGCGGCGCGCCTCCCGTAAGGCGGTCACCAGCTCCGAAAACGATGGCATAAATGCGCGCAGTAATTTTGATAAATGATCAGGTTTCCGCCAAAACGCTGTAACAGTTGATCCGACGGTGGTTTTGTATCGGCGGGAGCCTCGACGGCGTGGGCCTGTCGCCCGCTAATTTGCAGGATCACAGCAATTACATCCTCGGAACACCAGCGGCTTACTGATATGCCCGTTCATGCCAGCGGCAAGGGCAGTTCTGTTTATCTGATTCGCTCACGTTCGCCGTCATCGCCACAATCGGCAGCGTTGCGAAAGCCGGATTGGCGCGTATCCTGCGGGTGGCCTCAAAGCCATCGATGTCCGGCATTTGCAGATCCATCAGCACCATATCGAAGCTCTGTTGACCCCGGATCACCGTATTGACCCCCTCTTCCCCCCCGGAAGCAATCGTCACGTGCGCCCCTTCGCTAAGCAGCAGCTCTCTGACCACCGTCTGGTTAAACGCGTTATCTTCCACCACCAGCAAAGACAAACCGGCCAGCATACGACTTGCGACCGGGTCAGAGTTCGTGTGCGATTTATCGCCCGCCGACACCGTGCTTATGGCGTCTAACAAGGTGGGGTAATGGGTTTCGACAGGACTTTATCCAGCGGTGAGTGCACGCCGGTATCCGGCAGATCTTCATGGTGCGCTGCACTGAGTAAAATCAGCGACGGTCTGTGCGGCAATTGCATGTCATGGCGAATATGTTCCGCCAGCGCAATGCCATCCATCTCCGGCATGATCCAGTCCAGCAGCACGGTATCGTAAGGCGTACCGGCATCGGAGGCAGCTTTCACTTTTCGAATCGCCTCGGCAGCGCTGGGCGTGCTGTCGACCTGAACATGCATTGCGCGCAGCGTGTCCTCAATCAGCGTTCTGGCAATCAGGTTATCATCCACCACCAGTACGCGCGGCGTGTCGCCGCTAACGTGCAGAGGCTGCCAGCTCACACGGGTATCACGCGGGAAGTGCAGTTCAAAGGCAAAGGTACTGCCACGCCCCAGCTCACTGTCAACGGTGAGTACACCGCCCATTTGCTCAACCAGACGACGGCTAATGACGAGCCCCCAGCCCGGTGCCGCCATAGCGCCGTGAAGTCGAGGTTTCGGCCTGCGTAAACACATCAAATATCCGTTTCTGCTGTGCTTCTGATGCCAATGCCGGTGTCCGACACGCTGATGCGCACATCAACGCTTTGCTCAGATAGCGCCAGCAGGCGGGTTTGTACAACCACTTCCCCTTTCTCGGTAAATTTAATCGCATTACTGACCAGTTGATCAGGGATTTGCTGCAACCGCTGTGCATCACCAATGATGTTCGGCGGCAGTGAATTATCGAGATCGAACAACAACTCCACGGATTTGTTACGCAAATTACCGGAAAGAATGATCGCCAGTTGCTGCATCAGGCCATGCAGATCGAGCGGATTCAGATCCAGTTCCAGTTTACCGGCATCAATTTTTGAGTAATCCAACACATCATTCAGCAAACTGAGGAGCGACGTTGCCGCGACATGCGCCTTGAAGGCGAAATCATGCTGTTTTGCGTGAGCCCGGTTTTCAGCAGCAGTTGCAGCATTCCTAACACGGCATTCATCGGCGTACGGATTTCATGACTCATATTGGCAAGGAACAGGGATTTCGCGGCATTCGCTGCATCGGCCTGTTCTTTGGCTTCAATCAAATGCAATTTCAGTAAGCGATCTTCGGTAATGTCCTGATTTATCCCGGTGACGCGCGAATTGGCCGTTGCTGTCGTATTCAATGTTGGCGGCAGCCTGAATAAAGTGCTGCGAGTTGTCGCTGCGCAGAATGCGAAATGTCGGAAGATACTCGTCATGCGTGACGATGGAACGGCGCAGATCACTGACCGCAATGTCGACATCTTCCGGATGGATACGCGAAACCCAGTGCTGAAACGTCAGCCCGGTTTCCGCCAGCGAAGGCGGCAGGTCATAAAGCTCATACATCTTGTCGTTCCACTCCAGCCCATCGGTGGCGATATTCCAGCTCCAGATGCCCAGTTCCGCCGTTTTCGGGAAGCAATCAGCAGGGTTTGCGTGGTCGACAATAACTGATCGCGCGGCCTCCAGCGCCTGCTGGGCAGCGCTGTTGCGTAATATCCGCCGCAATACCGAGATAACCAATAATTGCGCGTTGGCATCGCGCATCGCCGTGACCACCAGATTGACAGGGAAACGCGTGCCATCCTTGTGCTGATAGGTCCACTCAAAATGTTCCGGGCGACCATTGCGCGCATGGTAACAAAGACATCAAACCCTTGAATGTCCTCATTATATTGCTCGCTGAGTTGTTTACCCCCGCGCGAGGGTTTCTTCCGGCACATGCAGCATTTCCGTGGCTTTCCCCACCAGATCCGCCTCGCGGTAACCCAGCATCCGCTCCGCTCCGCGATTAAACAGACGGATGGTGCCATCCAGATCGGTGGCGATGATCATAAATTCATAGGTGGCGGATAACACCGTGCTGAGCATCGCGTTGACGGTAGCCAGTTCTTCAGTACGCTGCCTGACCTGCTGCTCCAGATGGAGATTAAGATCGCGGATGCGCTGCTCGGCTTCCTTCTGCAGTGAAATGTCGCGCACGCTTTTCGATGCACCAATGACTTTACCGTCCACAGAACAGATGGGGGCGATAGTTGTGGCGACGGTCAGCTCTGAGCCATCTTTACGATGGCGTACCGTCTCCAGACTTTCGATAGCCTGCCCGGACATCACCCGTTGCAGGATCTGGTTCTCTTCGTCTTTCAGCCGCGCGGGGATGATCAAGTCCACCATCTTCTGCCCGATGGCTTCGGCGGGTATAGCCAAACATGCGTTCGGCCCCTTATTCCAGCTGATCACCGTTCCGGTGGTGTCCTTCCCGATAATCGCATCAACGGAGCTTTCCACAATCAGCGTAAGTTTGTTTTGCTCAATGAGCAGCCGTTTACGATCGGCATTGCGGGAGACGGCAATATTGACCAGCATGGCGAGGATCACCGTCATACCGCCGCCCAGTAGCGCGATCCACACCGGGGGAAACCAGGTTAAGCCCGGCGACCCGGTG
This sequence comes from Enterobacter sp. EA-1, assembly GCA_002886105.1. Lineage (GTDB taxonomy): Bacteria > Pseudomonadota > Gammaproteobacteria > Enterobacterales > Enterobacteriaceae. Next base: position 2,470,873 of record CP025776.1, on the reverse strand, counting down.
TCACGGTCAATGTAAAACGCCAGATCCTGCCCAGAACCGGAATATCTTTGCTGTAGGGATAAAGCCCCTGTTCACTGCTGTTGCGGTAAAACTCCTCAACATCCTGTGGATTGGTTGCATCCTGCAGCGACAAAATGAGTTGGTCATTACGGATGCCGGAGCCTGCAAGAATTTCATGCACATTCAATGGCGCAAAAGCCCAGCCAAAGCCGAGTTGCATTTTTTCCATGGCAGTGGCAGGCGTTTTGCCCCGTCATAAATGGGCAGCAGAATAAAGAATGCATCCAGTTCCTGAGGGAAGAATATTTCAGGGTCAAGGGTGAGGTGATAACGGCGTCGCCGCTCAGCATAGCGTTATCCGCCGTCAGCTTGCGCATATATTCCGACGCAATATCCGGTGCCAATGATATTGGCGTTACTGCTGACGGCAGCAGGCTCCATATATTCAATAATGTAATGTTCGTGCTGGTTCAGCCCGATGTAGGAGATCCGAAAATCGGGGCGGCCTTCTACGCGTTCTTCAGCAAGATAATCAGCCAGTTTCAGGTGAGGCACCCGGCGAATAAACCCAAAGCCTCTTGCCCCCGGGAAGTCTTTGCTCAGATTCAGCGATTGGGCAAAACCGACAAAGCCCTGATCTGTTACTTCGCGGCCACCGCTGCTGAGTACTGCCGTGCGGGCTTCGTAAAGGCCATACCGGTATCGGTTGACTCTTTCTATCAACTCGTTGAATTGCGGCTCTGCATTTTTGATAACTGCCTGCCGGATATGCTGTTCATTCAGTCGGTGAACCACAACAGCAGCCACCAGCGTAAGCAGCAACCCCTACCACCGGGGGTGATTATCGTTGCCAGTTGCGGGCGGAGCTTTTCTTGAATCTGATAGTTATTTCCCGATGGCTGCATACCGTGTCCCGGAATATATTCTCTGGTGAGTCTTTGCACACTAGAAATACCGATGGTAACGTTAACGTCGTTTACCATTACTTAAATCATTTATTGCCAGAACCGAACAACCCTTCTGCTGCCACGCCGCGACCATTCTCACCGCTTCAGATTTTACTTAAGCGCTATTTCATCAAGAATTAATTTGCTGTTTATTCAGCGCCATACATAAAAAACTGACCGTGTACGGAACGGACTGTAGCACCAGCCTTTTCGGGGGTTTTGTGAGTGGTAACAAAATTAATAATAGCAACACTCTTTGGATTGCCAGTAATTTTTCAAACCTTTAGTCGCCCCCTACCTCCCCTACCAAAGCACTCAAAATGGGAAGACGTTTCCCGGGGCAGGTTGATGAGCCTGAACCCGACACCGACTGATATAAAAAATCGCTCAGTAAACTTTTGAAAATTTCTTTATATTTTACACAGAGATATTAAATATAGTTATTAGCCATAGGCGCACCCCTTCTTATTTGTTAGGATTTTTCTCGCAGGAAATATGTTCAGAACAAGGAGGATTTATGCACTGGAATATTACGGATATGCTGGTATCCCCCACCACCGGCACGGCCTTTTGCGCTGGCGCGAAATACGCCGGAGCTGTCTGTTATTATATGGTATAAAGGTGGGTATTTCTTACGTCCAAACAACAAGTTACAAACAGATACCCGAGGCGTTATTGTCGATGGGAAACCGCAAAACTTTAACATTGTCCATACGATGCCTTTTTTCCTTCCGTCTGGCGAACGATAAGAAACAGTTGCAACTGCCCGGGCAATGATAATATTTCTTTAAGAAATTGTGACCAGCAACAGCAATGTTTATTTGAACTCTGCCCTTACGGAATAAAAATGATTTCTGAGTTAATATTGCGCGTATATTTATCAACTCCGTTTCCATTAAATAGCGCAATAAGATGGATACTTACGAACAGATATATCAGCGGTTATACGCCAGCGGCGAACCGGCTGGACCGGCAGCGGTTACCCGCGAGCATGGAATAACCTGAATAAAAACACGGCAGCATTGAAGGACGCAGCGCTGTTACCCGCACCGGGCAGCCGGATCCTTGAACTCGGCTGCGGTAACGGCTCCATGGCGTCATTGTGGTTTGCCAGAGAGGGCTATCAGGTAAGCGGCGTGGACATTTCCCCTACCGCGATCAGCTGGGCGCAGGAGAATTTTTCCCAGCAACGACTCAGCGGCGACTTTCAGACAGCCGATGTTTGCCATCTCAATCACCTGTGTGAGCGCCAATTTGCGTTGATTTTTTGACGGGAGTTGCATGCACTGCCTGACGGGAAACAAGCGCGAGCAGGCGGCATGAAATTAAACGCTTGCTTGCGGCTGATGGTCGCTTTGTGCTGAGCAGTATGTGCGGAGAACCACGGCAAGAAGAGGATCGCCAGCACTACGACGCGGCAGAGTATGTGCTTTATCGCGATGGTCAACCCTGGCGCACGTTATTACCGCTACCATTACTACGGCAAGAGATCCTCGGGCAAGGTTTTATTATTCAACACCAGCAGGTGACGCATAATCCACTGGTGGGATCATGCCACGCTGTGTTGTAGCCCGGTAATACCCCACCGGGCTGGCATTCAGGTTAGCGTTTGAGCGGTTTACCGGCGGTTTCACGCGCGCGCAGGACCGTCAGGAAGGTGATCAATGCCGCGCCCATCACATAGTAGGCGGGTGAGAATTTGTCGCCCGTGCGGGTGATCAGCCACACGGAGAACCACGGCGTGATGCCGCCAAAAAACGCCACCGCAAAGTTATAGGCAATCGACAGACCGCCATAGCGAATACTGGTCGGGAACAGTTCGGCCATCGCCGCGGTGCAAGCGCCGTCAAACGCCGCAATAAAAGCGCCCAGCATCACCATTGCCAGCACCGCCGAGGAGTACATCGCCGTTCGCCATCACCATCATCGCCGGATAACTCAGCAAAATGAACCCGGCGCAGCCGGTCAGCATCAGCGGCTTACGCCCGTATTTATCCGACAGATAGCCCATAAACGGCACCAGCACCGCAACGGAAAACAGCCCGATGGTGGTAATGGCATAGGCATTCAGTTTGGAGAAGTGCAACTCGGTGGAGAGATAACTCGGCATAAAGGTTTGCAGCGTCCAGTGACCGACCGCCTTGATGACCACAAAACCGACGCAAAACAGCAATGCCGCCCATGCCGTGGTAACGGCTTTGCGCAGCGGCGCGCTCTCCGTTGCCCATTTTTCATGGCATCAATAAATTCCGGCGAATCTTCGAGGTGTTTTCGTAAATAGAGCCCAACCCAGCCCAGCGGCCCGGCGATCAAAAGGGGATGCGCCAGCCCCAGTCATTCATGATGCTTTCACCCAGCGTTGCGGTCAGCAGAAACACCAACCCTGAACCGGCAACAAAGGCCATAAAACCGAAGTTATCGATCCAGCAGGTAAAATAGCCGCGGCGCGCCATCGGAGCATATTCCGCCAGGGTAGGTTGTCGCCCCAGAGCTTTCGCCACCGGCAGCAAACCCCTGAACCAGACGGGTGATCACCAGCAGCACCGTCGCCGTGATGCCAATCTGATGATACGTTGGCAATAACCCCATCACGAACGTTGCGCCGGAGGTAAGCAGAATCACGGTCGCCAGCACTTTTGCCGCCCTTTGCGATCGCCCAGAGACCCGAAGAACAGCCCGCCCAGCGGGCGCATCACAAAACCGGCGCCAAAGACCGCAAAGGAAGAGAGCAACGCCACACTCGGGTTACCCGCCTGAAAGAATTGCAGACCGATAATCGCGGCCAGCGTGCCGTACAAACCGAAGTCGAACCACTCAACAAAATGACCAATGCCGGTGGCAAGCAGCACTTTACGCAATTTACGGCTACCGGAGGCCTGTTCCTGCAATGCCATCCGATCGAGAGACTCCTGTACTGGCTGTGTCATATCCCCCTCCACTCACGATAGTGTTTCTATAATAGATATACTATCTACACCGCTTGTACGAATTCAGCACAGCACAGATGGCGTAAAATGTGATTCCCCCCGGCTTTTCCGCCGTAAAAACCAGAGAGGATCACATTTTCGCCGTCGGGAAAATAAAAAGCCCCGCAGTATCACGGGGCTCAGGATTGGATTTGTCGTGCCGCGACGCGTTACGCCTGTTTTTTCGGCATCATTCGCAGCAGCGTGTTGTCTTTAAAAATGTAATGGTGCGCCAGCGCAGCTGCCGCGTGCAGGCCAATCACAAAATAGCCCAAATTCGCCAGCAATTCATGGAGCCCTTTTAGCGTATCCACCAGATCAAAATTGGCTTCCCAGCCGCATAAGGCATCGCGATACCGAACGCCATCCACGGACCACCGCGGTTGTACATCATCAGCAGGCCAATCACCGGTAAGGCGATAAACAGCAGATAAATCACCAGATGGCCAAGGTGCGCCAGTCCGGTCATCATCCCGGACGGTTTTGGCACAATCGGCGGTGCCGGCTTTTTCAGCCGCACCAGCAGCCGCGCAACCATCAACACCAGAATAGAGATGCCGCAGGAGACATGCACCATATTAAACACCGGGCGATAACTGCGCGGCGCAAAACCGCGAAACTCCATGGCGCAATAAGCAGCCACCACTAGCAGAAATACCAGCCAGTGAATAGCGATTTGTAAGCCGGAATAGTTGCTACGCATAACGACACCCCACAACGAACGGAGAACGGATCGGCGTTCAACATACCGGGCTTTTCTTAAAAATTCATTAACTTTACTGTATCAATTTTCAATCACTTATCATTACATGAATGTGATTCGGTTGCCCAAACCCCTTCCCGGTGGCTATCACTGGACGAGTGCAATGCTGTGATTCATTCAATCCTGAGGGAGAAAATCATGAGTAAAATTGGCATCAATGGGTTTGGTCGTATCGGTCGTCTGGTTTTACGTCGCCTGCTGGAAACCAACAGCAGCGCAGAGGTGGTTGCGATCAACGATCTGACCTCACCGAAAGTGCTCGCCTATCTGTTAAAGCATGACTCCAATTACGGTCCGTTTAACTGGAGCGTGGACTTCAGCGAAGACGCGCTGATCGTCAACGGCAAAACCATCACCGTTTACGCCGAAAAAGAGGCGCAACATATTCCGTGGCGTAGCGCGGGCGCAGAGATCATTGTTGAATGTACCGGCTTCTATACCTCCGCCGAAAAATCGCAAGCACACCTCGATGCTGGCGCCCAAAAGTGCTAATTTCGGCCCCGGCAGGCGACATGAAAACCGTGGTCTATAATGTCAACGACGACACGATCAACGCGCAGGACACCATTATTTCCGTCGCCTCCTGCACCACTAACTGCCACCGGCGCCAATGGCAAAAGCCCTGCATGACAATTTCGGCATTAAAGCCGGCACCATGACCACCATTCACGCTTATACCGGTACACAGGCGCTGGTTGATGGGCCACGCGGCAAAGATCTGCGCGCATCGCGGGCGGCGGCAGAAAATATTATTCCGCACACTACCGGTGCGGCCAAAGCCATTGGGCTGGTGATCCCGGCGCTCAGTGGCAAACTGAAAGGCCATGCTCAGCGCGTCCCGGTGAAAACCGGCTCGGTCACAGAGCTGGTGTCGGTACTCGAGAAGAAAGTGACCGTGGATGAGATCCACGCCGCGCTGAAAAACGCCACTGCCGGTAACGAATCATTTGGCTACACCGATGAAGAGATCGTGTCGTCCGATGTGATTGGCAGCCATTTCGGTTCAGTTTTTGACGCCACGCAGACGGAAATTACCGAAGTGGGCGACCTGCAACTGGTGAAAACCGTCTCCGGTACGATAACGAATACGGCTTCGTTACCCAGCTTGTGCGCGTACTGGAAAAATACCGTACGCTCTGATCCGTAACACCGCCGGGTAAGTTTACCGCTACCCGGCTTCTCTTGTTCTCGCCGTCCCCAACCCGCTCACAATCCGCCTATGCTATACAGCAGATGCGATGTAAAAGGAGCACAGGTGTGAGAAATATGAGTCGGGAAGATCTGCTAACGCTGATGGATGTCGCCGTTCAGCATGCCAGTACCTTCCCCGTCTGGCCGCAGGGAGAAGCCCCCGGCGCGCAGGTAAGTACGGTGCGTTTTCAACTGGAAGAACATCACACCGGCCCGTCCCGATTTGATCGTTCAGTGACCGGCGTACGCGCCCCGGAGATCACCGTTTATGCCCCGCAAAACCCGAATGGCGTGGGAATTCTGGTGACGCCGGGGCGGCTCCTACCGCCGGGTGGTGCTGGATAAAGAAGGCAGCGCACTGGCATCCTGTTTTAACGCCAAAGGCTATACCCTGTTTGTGATGACGTATCGCCTGCCGGGGAGACGGGCACGCGGAAGGCGCCGATGCGCCGTTGGCGGATGTCCAGCGAGCCATGCGCACGCTTCGCGCCAATGCCAGCACCGGCATATTGATCCTGAGCGCATTGGCGTGATGGGGTTTTCTGCCGGGGGCCACGCCGCCGCAAGCACGGGCACGCGTTATAACGAATCCGTTTACGCACCGCTTGACGCTATTGATCAGCAAAGCGCCCGCCCGGCGTTTATGGCACTGGTCTACCCGGTGATCACCATGCAAGAGGCGATTGATCACCCGCAGTCCCGCCAGCAGCTTATCGGCGAGACGCCAACGGCCGATCAAATCCGTCACTACTCCGCAGAACAAATGGCGGATGAAAACACACCGCCGACGTTTTTACTGCATGCGGTTGATGATCCCGCAGTGAAAGTGGAAAACAGCGTGGTGATGTTTACCGCCCTGCGCCGCCTCGGCGTGCCGGTGGAGATGCACCTGTTCGAACAGGGTGCGCACGGTTTCGGTATTCGCGATGCGCTGGGGTTGCCGGTCGCCATTTGGCCGGAGCTGATGATGGGGTGGATCGCCACCAAAGTGTGAAACGCGCCCCCGCACGCGTCAGGGGCGGCGTTTATCAGGATTGCAGATAGACCATCTGGGTTTGCAGGTATTCGTTCAGGCCGTGGCGGCCATCCGCTCCGCCAATCCCGGACTTGCGCCAGCCAGCATGGAAGCCCTGCATCGCTTCGAAGTTTTCGCGGTTGATATAGGTCTCACCGAATTTCAGCCCGCGCACCGCTTTCATCGCCGTATTCAGATCCCGGGTATAGACCGATGATGTCAGACCATAATCACTGTCGTTGGCCATCGCCAGTGCTTCATCCAGCGTGTTAAATGCCACGACCGGCAGCACCGGGCCAAATGTCTCTTCGTGCATGATCGCCATCTCCGGCGCACATCCAGCAGCAGCGTTGGCGGGTAGAAATAGCCTTTCCCGACAACAGGTTTGCCGCCGAGCGCAACCCGCGCGCCTTCGGACACCGCGCGCGCCACTTTCTGTTCCACGCGTTCCAGCGCAGCCGCGTTGATAAGCGGCCCCATCGCAATGTCATTGCGCTGGAGACGGGTCGCCAAACTGCACGGCCTTCATGGCTTCGCCAAGGCGATTGACAAAGCGGTCATAAATGCCGCGCTGGACATAAACACGCTCCGCGCAGTTACACACTTGTCCGGTATTAATAACGCGGGAATCGACAATGGCTTTGACCGCCAGTTCCAGTCGGCATCGTCCATCACAATCGCCGGGGCTTTGCCGCCCAGTTCCGAGGCACACTTTGGTGATGTTTTTCGCCGCCGCAGCCATGATCTTCTCACCAGCTCCGACACTGCCGGTCATACTGACCATCGCCACTTTCGGGTTGCCCGCCAGCTCGGCCGACGGTTTCACCGCGGCCAAGCACCAGTTAAAAACGCCTTTCGGTAGCCCAACATCGTGAACGATTTTCGCGAAGGCGATGGCGTTATTCGGCGTGAATTCGCTGGGTTTAATGACGATGGTATTGCCGGTGATCAGTGCAGGCGCCATTTTGCGGGCAATCAGAAAGAACGGGAAGTTCCACGGCAGAATGCCGGTCGTGACGCCCAGCGGGCGTTTGAAAACAAAGATATTTTCGCGGGACGATCGCTTTGCAGGATCTCACCTTCGTAGCGCCGCGCCCACTCGGCCATATAGTCGATGTAATCGGCGGTGAATGAGACTTCCACTTCCGCCAGTTGCTGAATTTTTCCGCCTTCCGCAACGATAAGCGCACTGATTTCACTGACTTTTCGCGAATGCCGGCGGCAATCTTGCGCAACCAGCCTGCACGTTCGATGGCGGGAAGCGCTTCCCGTGCGGGCTGCGCGCGTTCAGCCGCGTCTATCGCCCTGCGGGCGTCTTCCGCCCTGCCATCGGGAATGCGCGCCGGGGATCTCTTCCGTCGCCGGGTTAACGACATCCAGCCATTTGTCGCCCTGCCAGCTTACAAATTGACCATCGATAAACATAGGGTGTTGTACCGGTGCTGTCATGACTCGCTCCTGTAATGACATTGTTTTTAACAAGTGAACTCGCTGTTAAAAATCTATATCCGTACACGGCATTTCCCAGACAGGAAGCGAACTTTTGTGAGAGAACTCATAAAAGAACAACGAAAAGAAACAAAAAATTACATTGGCAGGACAGGAATGCCCGTTTGCGACAAGGGCTGCGCAAACGGGCATCAGGCTTAGAGCGAACGGTTCGATAAGCTATCAGCCAGCGTACGATCGGCCAGCAGCACCTGCCACGCATCTTCAATATGCTGAGGAAAATCAACATGCACCGGGGAAATCACGCCCGGTTGGCCCCGTAGCCATTAGCATCATCACGCAGACGCGGAACTTCACCGAGAATCAGGGACAGATAACGTTCCACCGACCATAAGCCTCTCTGGCGCGGCTGGAAAGTCAGACCCTCAGCCGTGTTGACCAGTAGCGGTGTAAAACCGGGCCAGCTCAGCCAGTGTGGCGCGTCGGCGCACTGCTGGCTAACGCGGGCAAAAGTCGCCATGGTGCGACGTTGCATGGTCGGATCTTGCACCACCATCGCCGTCTTTGGCGTCATCCCCCGGCTGATCAGCATATCCACGCTGAACCGCGCGTTTTCACCACAGTTGGCGGATTTTTCTTCCACCAGGATCTGTTTGTTATCCAGTTGCCAAAACTGCCGGGCGATGTCCGCAATAATCGCCGCCTCGCTGCGCCCGGTCGTACGCAGTACGTTATAGCGTGGGTGGCGGGCAATGGCGGAATAGAGAAACGTCGTTGAGTGACCAATGCCGCCGCTGATGAGCAGTGGTGTCCGCGCCGCCGCCAGTGCACAGGCGGCATCGATGGTCGGAATCACGGCGTTGCCCGCGAGGATCACCACATCCGCCCGCACCGGCGTCGGCTTGCCGACAAAATCATTCTGCGCCAGCCACGCGCCCAACGCATTGGCAGCCGCCAGCGTCTGTTCAGGCAAAGCGGGAAACGTTGTCAACATGAGCTAAACCTCCTTCGCTAATCTTTTACAGCCTAACGCGCTGGCGCGAGCTGAATAGCGGATCACTCCGAATCCTGTTCGTGGTCGTTCACGTAAGTTTCTGTAACAAAATTAAAATAAGCACCAACAACCCAAAATCACCGAGATTGCAGTTGGGGCTATCGGATTGTTCAAACATCCCTGTGTGATTTACTTGCCGTCCGCTTCGGCTGGCGGCACCAGCGTTTTTCAAAGCAGACGGCTTGCGGATTACCGACATAACGCCCGTAATTTTCGCGAATGCGGTAACCATTACACAGATAAAAGTCGAGCGCCCGTTGATTAATTCTGCGGGTTTCCAGCCACAGGCTGCAATATCCCTCGCGCCAGCGCTTTGGCTTCCAGCGCATGCAGCAGTTGTGCGCCAACCCCGCGCGTACCCGGTCGGGCATACATGCGCTTTATTTCGCCCACCGTGTCGGACACGCTACGCACCGCCACACAACCTACAGCGTGCTGGTTTTCGTCTTGCGCCAGCAGGAAAAGTCATTTTCCCCCACGCCGAGGATCAAAAGATGCTCTGCCGCTACTGCCGGTTAACGCCTGAAGATAGTCAGAAAGCGCATCCTGCAGTTGCAGGCATGCCGGATCGGAAGGTGTCGTTACAGTAATAGTGATACGGTTCATTGTGACACTGTCACCTTATATGGGCTTATTTCTTATCACTTAAGCAGATTGCTTACTGTGCGTAATCTATCATGTTCTTATGCACTTGCATTCTGTTTACCAGCGCACGTAGAATCATTAGCGTCCTAACTATTTACACTGACAACATCTATTGCTGTTACGCAAGGTTGAGGAGACCTGATGCGTTTACCGAAACGCGATCCGTACGCACCGCGTGAATGGGCGCCCCATGAAAACCGGTGCTGCTGGGTTCGCCCTCCACACCGTTTCACAGTACGCCACGGCGTATCGCCTACGGCATTGTGGGCCTGCTGGTCTGCATGACCGGCGCGCTGGGCAATGCCATGGTCACGGCGAACCTGCAAAACCTGCAAGGCACCTTTGCCGCCACCGGTCTACCGAGATTGCATGGTTACCCGCCGTGTACGTGATGACCAACGTCTCCATTAACCTGCTGTTGGTCAAGTTTCGCCAGCAGTACGGGTTGCGCGCCTTTACCGAAGGGTTTCTGGTGCTGTACGTACTGGTGACGTTTTTCCATCTGTTCGTTAACGATCTGAGTTCTGCGCTGATTGTTCGCGGCGCACATGGCATGGTGGCGGCGGCGCTCAGCTCATTAGGCATCTATTACCAGATCCGTGCCCCGGCCCGCGAAACACCGGTTAAAAGCGCTGACCATCGGCATCACCGGTTCCACACTGGCGATCCCGGTCGCGCGTCTTTTCTCCACCGAACTGTTGCAACTCGACGAGTGGCGTGGCCTCCTACTTTTTTGAACTGGGGCTGGCGCTGATTTCACTCGGTTGCGTGATCGCGCTGAAACTGCCGCCGGTGGCGACCGCAGAAAAGTGTTTGAGAAGAAGGACTTTATTACTTTTTCCTGCTGGCGCCGGGTATCGCACTCCTCTGCGCAGTGCTGTCGCTGGGGCGTCTGGACTGGTGGTTTGAAGCGCCGTGGATTGGCTGGTCGCTCGCCGGGGCCGTTGTCCTGATCGTCTGCGCTATGGTGTTCGAACATAACCGCAGCAACCCCCTACTCAATACCCGCTGGCTTTCCAGCGGCAGTATTGTTCGCCTCGGCCTGATTATGCTGCTGATCCGTATTGTTTTGGCGGAACAGAACACCGGTGTTTTGGCTGGTTGCAGTATGTCGGTTTGCAAAACGATCAAATGACTCACCTTGCTCGGGTCGATTCTCGCCGGGATCGTTTGCGGTATTGTCGCCAGTTGCTTAACCATCAAACCGCAGCGTCTGGCACCGGCCGATTGTCACCTCACTGGCACTGATGATTATTGCCTCACTGATGGACAGCCAGTCCACCAGCCTGACGCGCCCCGATCAGCTTTTGATCAGCCAGTTTTGCTCGGCTTCGCCAGTGCGTTTTTATTGCCCCGGCCATGCTGGCAGGCATTGGCGGCGTTGTTGCGGAGCCGCGCAATCTGGTCAGCTTCTCGGTGCTGTTCGGTATGAGCCAGAATATCGGCGGTCTGCTGGGCTCGGCGATTTTAGGCACCTTTCAAACCCTGGCGGGAAAAATATCACTCCAGCCTGCTGGCGGATCAGCTCACCACATTAAACCCGGTCATCAATGAACGACTGCAACTCTACAGTCAGCTTTACCAGAGCATGATCGGCGATAGCACGCTGTTAAGTACGCAGGCGGTAACGCAGTTGCAAAACGTCTCAACGCTGGAAGCGAATATCCTCGCGTACAACGATACTTATCTGCTAACGGCTTCGGTGGCCGCGGCCACGCTGATCTGGATTTTGTGGCGCTTGTTGCGCCTGCGTATAACGGCTCGTCTGGCACTGAGACGGGCTACAGGAACCAAATAATGTCGCTATTATTCCCGGAGTGTTTATGAGTCAGCAGGATGCCGCCAAAGCGCAGGCAAATACCCGCAGTAATTTGCGCGTGGTCTCCATTTTGCCGCCGCCGCGATAGGCTGGTCGGCGTACTGGTGATCCTCTACGCGTGGCAACTGCCCCCTTTTACCCGCCATTCACAGTTTACGGATAACGCCTATGTGCGCGGGCAGACCACCTTTATCAGCCCACAGGTGAACGGCTATATCACGGACGTCCCGGTACAGGATTTTGCTAACGTGAAAAAGGCGATCTGATTATGCAGATCGACGACCGCATCTACCGCCAGCGCGTTCACCACGGTGTGCGCAGGCGACGCTGGCGATGAAAACCGCGGCGCTGGAAAACAATCTCCAGCAACGAAAAAAGCGCCCGGTGGCGGTGATAGCACGCAATGAAGCGGCGTTAGCCAGCGCGAAAGCGCAGGATTTGAAATCGCAGGCAGACCTTAAGCGTGTGAAAGAACTCACGGCAGACGGTTCGCTGTCGATTCGCGAACGCGATGCGGCACTGGCGACCGCCGCGCAAAACACTGCCACTATCGCTCAGGCGCAGGCCACGCTGGAGATGTCCCGCCGAGGATTTGCAAACCACCATTATTAACCGCGCCTCGTTGCAGGCAGACGTCGAAAATGCCAATGCGGCGCTGGAGCTGGCGCAAATAGATTTGCAAAACACGCGCATTGTTGCCCCCGCGCGACGGGCAACTCGGGCAGATCAGTGTCCGTTTAGGCGCTTATGTCAGCGCGGGGACGCATTTAACGTCGTTGGTTCCGGCGCAGCGCTGGGTGATTGCCAATCTGAAAGAGACACAGTTGGCGAACGTGCAGATCGGCCAGCCCGTGCATTTCACCGTTGATGCGCTGGATGACGAGACCGGCAGGGGCACGTGGAAAGCATCTCTCCGGCAACCGGCGTCGAATTCAGCGCGGTCAGCCCGGACAACGCCACCGGCAATTTCGTCAAGATCGCCCAGCGCATTCCGGTACGCATTGCCGTTGACGCAAAACCGGAAACGCTGGCGCGCCTGCGCCCGGCATGTCGGTACAGGTGCATATTGATACCCGGAGACGCAGAAATGAGGCTGCGCAGCGCCCTTGTTGCGCTGACCGTGACGCTTAGCGGCTGCCAGTCCGCACAGATCGAACAGGCGCAGCCGACACTGCACATTCCTGCGGCATGGCGCAGCGACGCTGGCCCGCTCAGCAAAACAGACCGCGTCTGGTGGCGTCAGTTTCACGACACGCAGCTTAATCAGTTTGTCGATCAGGCGCTGCGCTATAACAGCGATGTGTTGATTGCCCGCGAACGGGTTAACGAATATCAGGCGCGGGTTTATGCGGCCGACAGCGCGCTGTCCCCTGAGCTGGATGCAGGGCTTTCCGCGACGCGCGCCCGATCGCAGTCGGCCGCCACGGGGTTGCCTGTCCACAGTACGGTGTATAAAGGCAACCTGACCGCCAGTTACACGGTGGATCTGTGGGGGCGAATCGCAGCGCGGCACGCGCAGCGGATGCGTCGCTGGAAGCGCAAAAGCGGCCGCCGCCGCCGCGGATCTGACGGTCGCCACAAACGTGGCAACGGGTTATCTGACCTTACTGTCGCTGGATGAACAACTTCGCGTCACCCGCGCGACGCTAAAAGCCCGGGAAGAAGCCTTGCAGCTCGCCCGTCGTCAGTATGAAACAGGCTATACTTCACGACTGGAGTTGATGCAATCCGATTCAGAACTGCGGGCAACGCGGGCGCAGGTGCCGGTGCTACAGCATCAAATCCATCAGCAAGAGAATGCGCTGAGCCTGTTGTTGGGCCGTAATCCAGGGGCGATTGCACGCAGCGCGTTTGCCGGACTCACCCCGCTCACCCCTGCCTTCGCAGCTACCGTCAACCCTGCTGAACCGACGACCGGACATCGTCCGGGCGCAGCGCCAGTTGGTTGCCGCCGACGCAACGCTGGCGTCATCGCAGGCGAAATTACTGCCCTCGATCAATCTGACCGCGTCCGGCAGTATGCAGGACGATACGCTGCCCGGTCTGCTCGATAACCCACTGCGGTTATGGAGTCTGGGCGGCAGTATTCTGGCGCCATTGCTTAACCGGCAGGCGTTAAATGCGCAGGTAGATGTGTCGATGTCCCAGCGGAATCAGGCGCTTTACACCTATGAAAAAAACCGTGCGCAGCGCGTTCAAAGAGGTGAACGACAGCCCTCGGATGCCATCACCCGTCTTGGCGAGCAGTTGGGTGAGCTGACCGGGCAGGAGCAGGTCGCGCAGGAGACACTGCGGATTGCACAAAACCGTTATCGCAACGGTTATTCCTCCTATCTGGATGTACTGGACGCGCAGCGTACGCTGTTTTCCACCCAGCTTAATGCCGTGCAGGTGAAAAATAATCTGTTGCTGGCGCAGGTAGATCTCTACCGGGCGCTGGGCGGAGGTGGTCCGGGCTACATTAAGTGATCAAACACCAGAGGTAATGCTATGCAGCAAAAGTGGTCCATGGTTGATGAGTACTTAGAAAAACAGTTGATTGCCGAAGATGAGGTTCTGGCGCAGGTGCTGGCGAACAACCAGCGCGCCGGGCTCCCCGGCATCGATGTTTCGCCTGTGCAGGGGCAGCTACTGGCGTTGTTTGTGCGCATGGTGCGGGCAAAACGCATCCTCGGAAATTGGCACGCTGGGCGGTTACAGCACGTTGTGGATGGCGCGAGAATTGCCCGTTGGCGGCGAACTGTTAACGCTGGAAGCCGATCCGTTACATGCCGCCATCGCCCGGGAAAACCTGCATTTCGCCGGTGTGACGGACCGGGTCACCGTCGCGGAAGGCCCGGCATTGCATACGCTGGAAAATCTCGGCGACCGCCCGCCATTCGATCTGGTGTTTATCGATGCGGATAAACCCAATAACCCGAATTACCTGAAATGGGCGCTGCACTATGCGCGCCCGGGTACGCCTGATTATTGGCGATAATGTGGTGCGCAACGGTGAAGTCACTAACCCGATGACCACCGATGCCAGCGTACAGGGCGTACGTACCTTTATTGAGGATGATGGGCGCAGAACCGCGGCTGACGGCCACCGCCATGCAAACGGTGGGCGTCAAAGGCTGGGATGGCTTTACCACCGGCGTGGGTAAACGCCTGAAAGGACAATGCCGGATAGCGGCTGACACCGCATCCGGCCGAGGGAAAGCTGAGCGTCGTTACCCGCTGATTTGGCTCCATCGCCTGCAAAATACGCTTATCGGAGATGGGGTACGGCGTACCGAGTTGCTGCGCAAAATAGCTGACGCGCAGCTCTTCGATCATCCAACGGATCGCTTTGACCTCTTCCTCTTCGCGACGCGCTGGCGGGAGCTTATTCAGCCACTGCTGCCATGCCTGCTGTGTCTGCTCGACTTTCAACATCTGCGCGCGCGATCGCGGTGCGGATCAATCGCCAGTTTCTCCAGCCGTTTCTCAATCGCCTGCAAATAACGCAGCGTATCACCCGTGCGGCGGAAACCATTCCCGGTGACAAATCCGCGGTACACCAGCCCGCTCATCTGCGCTTTGATGTCGGACAGCCCCAGCGCCATGGTCATGTCCACGCGCCCTTTCAGCCGTTTATTGATGTTAAAGACCGTCGTCAGGATCTGCTCGACCTGTTTGGCTATCTCCACCACCGTGTCATTCAGCTCTGCACGAACCTTCTCATGCAGCGCGGCGAAGTTCTCCTCCGTCCACACCGGGCCGCCCGCGTCGTCAATCAGCTTATCCACGCCGCAGGAGATACAGTCATCAATCAGATCCAGCACTTTGCCGTACGGGTTAAAGTAGAGCCCCAGTTTGGCTTTGTTAGGCAGTTTTTCGTGCAGATACTTAATCGGCGAAGGAATGTTCAGCAGCAGCAAACGGCGGATACCGCGCCACATCGCCTGTTGCTGCTCCTGCGGGTTATCAAACAGCTTGATCGCCACACTGTCGCGCTCGTCCACCAGTGCAGGCCGGGGCTTTGACCTTATAGTTGCCGCGCTTCTGCTCGTAGCTTTCCGCCAGCGTGCCAAAACTCCAGATATGTAACCCGCTCTGTTCGATGCCGTCATCGGCAACGGCGGAGAGCGTCTCCTGCACTTTGCCTTTCAGGCTCTCTTTCAGTTCAGCCAGCGAACGCCCTTCAAGCAGCTTTTTGTTTTTGTCATCCACCACGCGGAATGCGATTTTCAGGTGCTCAGGCACCTGATCCCAGTGCCAGTCGTCGCGATCAATGGTCACACCGGTCATACGGCGCAGTTCACGTTCCAGCGCATCCAGCAACGGCAGTTCCAGCGGTGTGACCTGCCCCAGAAACGCCTCGGCGTAGTTTGGCGCCGGGACAAAATTGCGTCGCGTCGGCT
This sequence comes from Enterobacter sp. EA-1, assembly GCA_002886105.1. Taxonomy (GTDB): domain Bacteria; phylum Pseudomonadota; class Gammaproteobacteria; order Enterobacterales; family Enterobacteriaceae. Next base: position 2,454,639 of record CP025776.1, on the reverse strand, counting down.
TCGGTAACGATTTGATCAGCGCAATCACCAGTTCACGACGCAAACCGGGGGATCTGCCATTCAAACCCGCTCTCTTCCACCCTCGGGTTGAGCAGCGGCAAGGGAATATGCACCGTCACACCGTCGGCATCCGTACCCGGTTCAAACTGGTAACTGAGGCGCAGTTTCAGGTTACCCTGATGCCAGAAGTTGGGGTAATCCAGCTTGCTGACGCTCTCCGCCCCCTCTTTGATCAGCATGCTCTTCTCAAAGTTGAGCAGGTCCGGCGTCTCGCGGCTGGCCTTTTCCACCAACTGTCAAAATGACGGGCGGAAATCACCTCATGGCTGATGCGCTGATCGTAAAACTCAAACAGCGTTTCGTCGTCCACCAGAATGTCGCGGCGGCGGGATTTGTGCTCCAGCTCTTCCACTTCTGCACGCAGTTTCAGGTTGTCGCGGAAGAACGCATGGCGGGTTTGCCAGTCGCCTTCAACCAGCGCGTGGCGGATAAACAACTCGCGGCACAGCGCTGCATCGATCTGGCTGTAGTTGACCTTGCGCGCAGCGACAATGGGCAAACCGTAGACCGTCACTTTCTCCGTGGCCATCACCGCGCCCTGCGCCCGCTCCCAGTGCGGTTCACTGTAGGTGCGCTTGATAAGATGCTGCGCCAGCGGTTCAACCCATTCCGGATCGATTCGCGCGGCAATGCGCCCCCATAGACGGCTGGTTTCCACTAGCTCGGCGACCATCGTCCATTTTGGCGGTTTTTTAAATAATCCGGAGCCGGGGAAGATAGAAAAACGCGCATTACGCGCACCGGTGAACTCCTGCTTGTCGGCATCTTTCATACCAATGTGCGACAGCAAACCGGTCAACAAGGCGATATGGATTTCACGGTACTCCGCCGGTTCGCTGTTCACCGGTATCCCCAGTTCTTTCACCACGGCGCAGTTGGGTATAGATATCCTGCCATTCGCGCACGCGCAGGTAGTTAAGGTAATCAACCCGGCACTGGCGGCGGAACTGATTCGAGGAAAGCGCTTTTTGCTGCTCGCCGAGGTAGTTCCACAAATTCACAAACGCGAGGAAATCGGACTCTTTATCGTGGAAGCGCTGGTGTTTCTCATCCGACGCCTGCTTTTTTGTCCAGCGGGCGCTCGCGCGGATCCTGAATCGACAGCGCAGAGGTAATGATCATGGCCTCACGCACGCAACCGTGTTTTTGCGCCTCCAGCACCATGCGCGCCAGCCGCGGATCCACCGGCAACTGCGACAACTGCCGCCCCATCGGCGTCAGTTTATAGGCCACCTGCTGCTCGTCTGTGGTGATGGCGCCCAGCTCTTCCAGCAGGCGAACCCCGTCCTCGGATATTGCGTTTGTCCGGCGCTTCCACAAACGGGAATGCAGCGATGTCGCCCAGCCCCAGCGCGGTCATCTGCAAAATGACTGAAGCCAGTTGGTGCGCAGAATTTCCGGGTCGGTGAACGCCGGGCGCGACAGGAAATCGTCTTCGGAATAGAGACGAATACAGATCCCTTCCGATACACGCCCGCAACGGCCTTTACGCTGATTGGCAGAGGCCTGCGACACCGGCTCGATGGGCAGGCGCTGCACTTTGGTGCGGTAGCTGTAACGGCTGATACGCGCCGTTCCGGGATCGATCACATATTTAATCCCCGGCACGGTGAGCGATGTTTCCGCCACGTTGGTCGCCAGCATTAATGCGTCGACCGCTGTGCGGCTGGAAGACCTGGTTCTGTTCGCTGTTGGACAACCGCGCGTAGAGCGGGAGGATCTCGGTATGGCGCAAATCACGCTTACTGAGTGCATCGGCGGTATCGCGGATTTCACGTTCACCGCTCATGAAAATCAGAATGTCGCCCGCGCTTTCGCGCCCCAATTCATCAACCGCGTCAAAATTGCCTGTAACTGATCGCGTTCCGTGTCATCCGCTTCTTCCAACAATCGGGCGGTAACGGACTTCGACCGGATAGGTGCGACCGGACACTTCAATGATGGGCGCATTATTGAAGTGGCGTGAAAAGCGCTCCGGATCGATGGTCGCCGACGTGATGATAACTTTCAGATCGGGGCGGCGTGGCAACAGTTCACGCAGGTAACCCAGCAGGAAGTCGATATTCAGGCTACGTTCGTGCGCTTCATCGATAATGATGGTGTCGTACTGCATTAGCAGGCGATCCTGCTGGATTTCCGCCAGCAGAATCCCGTCGGTCATCAGCTTGACCATGGTGTTATCGCTGACGTGATCGCTAAAGCGGACTTTATAGCCGATGCAACCGCCCGGTTCGGTTTTCAGCTCTTCGGCAATACGGTTCGCGACGGTGCGCGCCGCCAGACGGCGCGGCTGCGTATGGCCAATCAGGCCCTTAATACCACGCCCCAGCTCCATACAAATTTTCGGCAACTGCGTGGTTTTACCGGAACCGGTTTCCCCGGCGACAATCACCACCGGGTGGTCACGCACCGCCTCAAGGATGGTCTGTTTCTTCTGGCTGACCGGTAAATTGTCCGGATAGTCGATAGCCGGGCGCGCTTCGCGCAGCAGGACTTTCCCCTGCCGCCTCAGCCATCTCCGGGCTATCTCGCGGAACAGCGCTTGTTGAGATTCAGGATTTTTAACTTTCTTACTGCCCTCGGAGCCGACGGGCGAAGCGCTGCTTGTCGCGCAGCATCAGCGTATCGAGTTGATGGTGGAGATCGGTAATTGTTACTTTATTTTGTTCTGTCATGGCGTTATTGGGCAGAGCACTGCCGGTAAACATCTTTAGTTTTTAGTCGCGATAGAATACCACATCGCGACGCACCTTTTCTTGTTCAAGAAATTTGAACATAGGAATCGATATATTGCGCTATTCACGCTGGCGAATTGTGCATACAGTGTCACGAAGAAACGGGGGCAACCCATCAATACAACAAAGGAAACACCCAATGAGCAAAGTATTAGTTCTGGAAATCCAGTATTCTGGCAGGGTACTCACAGTCAGGTCAGTTGGCAGATTATTTCGTTGAACAGTGGCGCGAAAAACACGCTGCCGATCAGATTACCGTTCGCGACCGGCCGCGAACCCAATCCCGGTGCTGGATGGCGAACTGGTTGGTGCGCTGCGCCCGAGCGATGCGCCGCTGACTCCGCGTCAGCAGGAAGCGCTGGCGCTGTCCGACGAGCTAATCGCTGAACTGCAAGCTCATGACGTGATCGTTATCAACGCGCCGATGTATAACTTCAACATCCCGACGCAGTTGAAAAACTATTTTGACCGGGTTGCACGTGCTGGCGTGACATTCCGCTACACCGAGCAGGGTCCGGAAGGTCTGGTGAAAGGCAAACGCGTGGTGGTGGTCTCCAGCCGCGGCGGCATTCACAAAGATACCCCGTCTGACTGTGCACCGTACCTGAAACTATTCCTTGGCTTTATCGGCATCACCGACGTGAACTTTGTCTTCGCCGAAGGCATCGCTTACGGTCCGGAAGTGGCGACCAAAGCGCAGAATGATGCGAAAGCGGCGATCGACAGCCCTGTGGGTCACCGCCTGATATTTCTCCCTCTCACCACCCGGTGGGAGGGATCTCTCCGACATCCCCTTCCTGTGCAATCGACGCTTTCGTCACCGCACGAATGTTTTCCAGTATGGCATCAAACTGCTGCAACTCCGCGGCAGGCAGATCGAACACATGGCTAAACAGCGGTGCCAGCATAGCGTGTATCTCGTTGCAGATGACGATCCCCTGCTCAGTGATTTTTATCGCATATTTTCGCCGATCGTGAGTATCAATCGCGCGGGCCAGAAACTTCAACTTCATCAGGTGTTTTACTAACTCCCCCCACGCTGGGATCTTTTAATCCCAGTGCGCTGCGCCAGCTGTCGCTGCGTCAGTTTTTCCGCTTCGTTGCGGATGCACACCAGGATCAACCAGCTGTTAAATCCGATGTTGTGCGCTTTGATTTTCTGTTCGATCAGGAGTTGCAGGTTATGGGAAGCTAAATAGAGCAAATGCGCCCGCGATAAGCACGCGTGGTTGTCCATACGTTCATCCTGAGCAAAACGTTTGAGCACAGCAAAGAGAGAAGTGGTGCCGGGTGCCTCCCGGTAAGCTATGTTTGATCGCATAGCTTGCGCAGCAATGTCCTGACCGATCAAAAGCGCCCCGCCGCAGAGGGGGATTCACCACGTTTACTTGAGCATTCACACCCACAGGGATAGCGATCGCCGTGGACAAGCCTATACCCGGCTAATTATAATGAAAATAGCCGTTCACTTATCATTTCTATAAAGTTTCATTATGTTCAATCCGCATCTTTTACGTTCCTTTTCGGCGTTGATACAGGCAGGCTCCTTCACCCGCGCGGCCGATATGCTGGGTATTACTCAGGCGGCCGTGAGCCAGCATTTACGCCAGCTGGAACAGCAGACCGGCACGTTGATTTTGCGGGCGAAACGCCCGTTAGAACTGACGCCGGAAGGTCAGGCGTTGCGGGAGTATTGTCTTGAACTGGAACAGGCCAACAAGCGCTTGCAGCACCGACTGAATGATAAAGTGAACGAAGGCGGGGAAATTAGCCTCACTCCCGGCAGCATTGGCCTACGCATTTACCCGTTGCTGCTTGCGCTGCAACAAACGCAACCGGAATTCACCATCCGCCAGTTTCGCGCCCGATGTGGATGTGATTGCGGCATTGCTGAATAACCGCTTCGAAACAGGACTGGTGACGCAGAAACCGGATGACGCGCGTTTGACGGCGCATAAATTTACCGAAGAGCCGCTGGAACTGCTGCCTGCCGGTTTTGTTTTGTCCTGCTGGCAGGATCTGCAATCGCTGGGGTTTATCAACCACCCAGACGGTAACGCGATGGCAACGCGCCTGCTGAGCCGCTGTTTTCCGGCAACCCGGGCATTCAGTCATTGCCGGTCAGCGGTTTTATCAATCATATCGGGCTTATCCCCGAACCGGTGTCACGCGGGCTCGGCTTTACCGTACTGCCCCGCTACGCCGGTGCTCGCCTTCCCCCCGTCAGCACTTATTGCAGGTCAACAGCGGTAGCGTGAATGGTCGATACCCTCTGGTTGGTACACCGCGCCGAGTGGCCGTTAACACACTGGCCGAGCGGGCGCTGAGCTGGTTGCGTCAGCACCGGAGGATGAAGTCAATCCTTCGCTGGCGACTTCTTCAGCCATTTACCGTTAATGCCCTCGGACATAGTCGCCGGGTTTGGCGCTCAACCAGTTTCTGCCCGGCCATTTTTGCCACATCATCTACCGGAATGTTGTTGCTATCCGCCAGTTGCTGGTAGCTTTCCGTACGCGCTTTGTTAATCCGGTCGACCAGCGCCAGCGTCTCTTTATCTTTGCTGATGGCCGCCACGTAGCCGGTAAGCGTTTCCCCCACCCGCCCCTGTGCGCGGGCTTCATCGAGGGTCAGCGCCTGTGCGGTGAGCAAGCTCATCGCCAGCAATGCCATTACGACTCTTTTTTCATCATGGCCTCAGAATAGATCGCTGCGTGATTTCAGTAGGGTTTCAACGTCTTTATCCACTTTGATGTGGATTTCATGTTCGATCTTCACATTCATATTGATGGTGATCGGCTCTTTCGGCGCCGCGACTTCTATGCGCGGCGTACAGCCGGAAAGCAGCATCACCAGCAGGACGCCCGGCACGGCTATCAGGGTTTTCATTTTCTTTCCTCACGCTTCGCCCTTCGCACAGCGGGCTTCAGGCAGCGCCGCATTTTTGCTCCGGCCATGACTGCAAATTGTCGCCAAAACGTAAACTACGCCATAAGGTGAAGACGTTCTCTTCATGGGTATAGTTCAAATTTACCGTACTGCTCTTGCCTTCGATTAAACTGGTGCCGCTGATGGCGGCCTGCATGGTTAACACGCCCAGATTATCCAGATTTATCCCCGGTCCACGACCGGGCGATTTCCATAACGCAGCCAGTTAATGGCCGCGCCCGCAGTCATATTGTCATTGACCACCGCATCCGCCGTGTCTTTATCAATACGCAGCGTCATCGGACCGGGATTATGCAGCCAGCCATCTTTGATAATCCACTGCGGATTATCATGCAGCGCTCCGTCGAACGGCCCGGAGAGGGCAAACTGTTTCGGATTCACCGCACTTATCAGTTCACTGGAGGAGATATGGTTAAGACGCAACAGCGCCGGATCGTGCTGCGGCATCCGCAACTGCTGCATGGTGATTTTGCCACCAAGAGCATCGACGCTCACGTCACTTAAGATCAGCGGGTTTTCGCTCCACGGCCGCCCCTGTAAATCCGCAGTGAAATTTTTCGCCGTCACCGTTACCAATTTCGCCGATACGCAGCGACACCGGGCGGCGTGTTCCTAATTGCCAGTCGCGTCGCGATAGCGAAATGGCAACACAAAATCGACGCCGCGTATCTGGTTATCCGGCGTCCATACACTGCCGCTTTTCAGTACGCCATGCCCGCCCGCAGCAAATCCCTGACCGGCCGCCGCGGAGAACGCCACCTGCGCATTCAAAGCGCCATCGAGCAATTTCATTTTCCAGTCCGGGGGGATCAACGGTTGAAATACCGTTAATGACTGACGAGGCCACCATGCCTGCCCGCGCAGACGTTCTCCATCCCAGCGCCCGTTAACCTGTACCGGACCGATGGTGTCGGCGCGCAGATCGCCTTTGAACTGGAACAGCGTCGGCTCGGTCCCCTCAACGCGGAACTTCAGCGTTGAGGGCGGTAACACGCTGCCGCCGCTAAAGGTGGTTTGCCCGGCGTCCAGCGTCAGCGCGCCATCAAATTGTGGGTTTTCGGCATCACGGATCCAGCGGACAGGCGCGTCCAGCGCCAGTCTTGGCGTGGTCATGCGCATGGCGCCATATTGCAACTGATCAAAACCGGTCGACAGATCGGTTAGGGTAATGGCGTTATCCTTCCACTCGCCGCGCCCGGTAACGTCCCAGCGCGCATTCATTGGCGTGAAATGCCCGTCCCCCCCAGTAACGCCAGCGCCAGAGACCGTCATCCGGCAAGAAATCCCGCGCTTGCCCATCCAGATGCAACCGGAAGTCGCCCATCGCATTTTCGTGAGCGTGCAAAATGGCCTGTAAACGACCGTCGATGCCCCGCTGTGTCAGCTTTACGCCCGCCAGCGGCCAGCGCACTTCATCAATATTCAGTGAGTCAATGACGCCCGCGCGAGCGCAGCAGTGCGCCCGGGGTGAACGCCAGTTGTGGATCGTCATGCGCCGCTCAACCGGGCGGGCAGTACCGCATAAAACACCAGATCGCCCTGCTTGGCTTCCCGGTTAATTGCAACGGCATCTCGCTGTTGTCCATGCTTAAGCGACCCGGGCCGATGGTCAGCACCGCGTTGCCTTTGCCCGCATCCCCTGCGTCAGCACGTTCAGTCTGCCGCTGAACAGGGCATTCTCCAGCCCCTGTTGCCAGTTTTCGATCTTCAGACCGACGCGACCGCTGAGCGGAAACTTCGGTAGGGCCAGCTCCATCGCCCATCGCTGATGGTGAGTTGCTGACGGGTGGCAGATCCAACAGCGGATCGCCGCTGTCGCGCGCCATCACCACCAGTTGCCCTTCATTATTCCGCCACTCCAGATCGGTATCCACCAGCCCTCGGCTGCTGCGGCAACGTTAAGGTGCTCTGTATATGCCCGTTGACCGGCACGCCCTGTGGGATCCAGGCAGCGTAAACTCGCCGCCGAGTGTTACCGGGGCTGATCGTCAAACAAGCGCACTGCCAGCCGTTTCACCGTCAGTGCCTGACCACGCAAATGCGCACTGACCTCTACCCGCTCTCCGGTGTAGCTCAGCGTCTGGGTCGCGGGCGTCAGCGCGAGCTGTAACGTGCCTTGCCATGCCTCCCACGGACTCCAGCGTTACGCGATCAACGGTCAGCCGTAAGGCAGCATCGATTGCCACTGCGCGAGAGTGCGCGGTGCGGAAGAAGATGCAGAAGGCGGGAGTGCATTCAGACAGGCGCTGTCATGTCCAGCGAGGCGACACGGAGTTGCCAGCGACTGGGGCGCGTAAGCTCGGCGTTTTGCACATGCTGGCAGTCACCAACCAGATAGCGTAAATCGGGGGATTTTCAGGGCATGACGGGTCAGTCGCGGGCTGGCTTCCATCGCGATGCGCGTCCCTGCTGGCAGCCAGATGCCGGCAAGCGTCGGCACCCAGTATGCAAGGGTCAGCAGCAGCGTTAACGGCAGCAGAATGAACAATAAAACCAGTGCGATGGCGGCTTTGTATTTACCCTTCATGGGCAGGGAATATCCTGATGTTGTCTATGATTCAGCCGATTCTGCCCGTTATTGTGGCACGTCTGGCCGGCCTTTGAAGCAGCGGTCTGCTTTAATCATAGTCTGGCTGTTGCATTTTCAGTAGCGCAGGCAGATAGTGCTTACGTTTCATTTATTTATGGATGTTGATTATGTTTACCAAAGCGTCACTGATCCGCGGCTGGTTTGCCGGAGCCACGGTTTTTACCTGTTTCAGTCTGGGCAGCTATGTCGGTGAACAGTACTTCCACGGTTCGAAAATTCCTCGGCTTATCAGCGTGTTTATCGCATTTTTCATCTGCTGGGGCGCACGCAGTTCACTCAGACATCTCCGTTAAGGATGACCCCGGTTCAGCCGTTATACTGAATCCGGTATACATTAACCATACCCATGATTATCAATAAAATTTGAATGTTTACATAATAATTTTAAAGCGTGATAATATGGGTAGAAAACCACTGGAGAAAGTCTTATGAAACTCGCGGTATATAGCACAAAGCAATACGATAAAAAGTATTTGCAGCATGTTAACAAAGATTATGGCTACGAGCTTGAATTTTTCGACTTTCTGTTAACTGAAAGAACGGCGAAAACGGCCAACGGCAGCGATGGCGTCTGTATTTTCGTTAACGATGACGGTAGCCGCCCGGTGTTGGAGGGAGTTGAAAAAACACGGCGTGAAGTTTATCGCTCTGCGTTGCGCCGGTTTTAATAATGTCGATTTAGAGGCGGCCAAAGAGTTGGGCCTCCGGGTGGTGCGTGTTCCCGCCTACTCGCCGGAAGCGGTTGCAGAACATGCGATCGGCATGATGATGGCGCTAAACCGCCGTATCCACCGCGCCTATCAGCGCACACGCGATGCCAACTTCTCTTGAAGGGCTGACCGGTTTTACCATGTATGGCAAAACCGCTGGCGTGATCGGCACCGGCAAGATCGGCGTTGCCGCATTACGTATTCTGAAAGGGTTTGGTATGCGCCTGCTGGCGTTTGATCCGTACCCGAAGCCGCGCTGGAGCTTGGCGTCGAATATGTTGACCACGGGAAACCCTGTTCTCCCGGTGGCTGACGTGATCTCCCTGCACTGCCCGCTGACGCCGGAAAACTTCCACCTGCTTAACCGCGCCGCTTTTGCCCAGATGAAAGACGGCGTGATGATCATCAACACCAGCCGCGGCGGCTTGATTGACTCGCAGGCGGCGATTGATGCGCTGAAAACGCAGAAAATCGGCGCGCTGGGAATGGACGTATATGAAAACGAGCGCGATCTGTTCTTTGAAGATAAATCTAATGATGTGATTCAGGACGACGTCTTCCGCCGCCTGTCAGCGTGTCATAACGTGCTGTTTACCGGCCATCAGGCATTCCTTACCGCCGAAGCGCTGATCAGCATCTCCGAAACGACGCTGGAAAACCTGCGCCAGTTACGTGACGGCGAAACCTGCCCGAACGCGCTGGTCTGATTGCCGTTCCCCTCACTGCGGGGGCGGCTTTAAGAAAAATCCCCGATGACACACCAACGCGGCCTGATACACTGCCGCGTTTTGATGGAAAAGCCCTTAGAGGACGAGATGAAAAAATTATGACCTTACTGGCGCTGAGCGCGGTACTTTCCGGCTGCGTCAGTTCACGCAGCGATACCCTGAAGCCGGAGCAACTGGCGAACCAGCGTTTTGTACTGGAATCCGTTAACGGCCAACCGGTGCAGTTAACCGGGCAGCTGCCGGAAATCAGTTTTGATAAGGATTTGCGCGTTTCCGGCAAAATGTGCAACGGCTTTACCGGCCGGGGAAACTCTCCGGCGGCGAGCTGACCGTCAAACATATGGGTATGACCATGATGTTGTGTGCAGAGCCGCAGCGCAACAAACTGGATCACACCATTAATACGCTTCTCAGCAACGGTGTGCAGGTGGATATCACCAACAATCAACTGACGCTGGCGACCGCCAGTCAGTCGTTGGTCTACAAGCGCGCGAACAAAGCTTAGTAGCTGCCGCAGCTCCCGGTGGCAAGCGCCTGTTCGCTACAGCGTTTGCCATTGGGTAATGCGCACATGCCAACCATTGTGCCGTCGAGCTGACGCGCTGCAGATAATGCACCACCAACCATTGCGCAGTTTGCCTGCCCACCGCTCGACATCGCGGCTTTAAGTCCCGGCGCAACATGCGCGGCGGTGGCTTGTTGAACAGGTTCATTACTACTGCACGCCGACAATAATAACGCGGCACATCCTACCCAAAACGCAGCACGCATTTCTCTTCCCCTTACCCAAATGGAATTGGCTCTTATTAACGCGAAACCCATGCATGATAGGCAGCGCAGCGCAATACGTCGAGAGCTGAAATGCGTATTTATGCGACCTGATTACATTTTTGCGATTTATTCATACCGTAGCGTCGGTAAATAGAACAATTCATTGATTAGAGTTATGTCTGAGGACACAAAAGCGAAAATTGCGCGGCGGGCGGTTTGCTAAAATAGAGGGATAATTACAGGACTCGTCGCTGTTATACGCGTCCCTTTTATTTTAGCAATGTAAGGATCGTCTATGATCACGATTGACGGTAATGGCGCGGTCGCCTCCGTTGCGTTTCGCACCAGTGAAGTTATCGCCATCTACCCGATTACCCCCAGCTCAACCATGGCTGAACAGGCAGATGCCACCGGGCGGGTAACGGTCTGAAAAACGTCTGGGGGCGACACGCCCCGTGTTGTGGAGATGCAGTCTGAAGCGGGCGCTATTGCCGCAGTGCACGGGGCATTGCAAACCGGTGCGCTCTCCACCTCGTTTACGTCATCGCAGGGTTTACTGCTGATGATCCCTACATTGTACAAACTGGCCGGGCAACTGACGCCGTTTGTACTGCATGTCGCCGCCCGCACCGTCGCTACGCATGCATTGTCTATTTTTGGCGATCATTCGGATGTCATGGCCGTACGCCAGACCGGCTGCGCCATGCTCGCGGCAAGTAGCGTACAAGAAGCGCAGGATTTCGCGCTGATATCGCACATGGCGACGCTCAAAAGCCGCGTCCCTTTTATTCATTTCTTTGATGGTTTCCGTACTTCACGAAATCAACAAAATCATGCCGCTGGCGGATGACACGATCCGCCATTTGCTGCCGCAGCAGGAAATCGATGCGCACCGCGCCCGTGCACTGAACCCGGAGCATCCGGTGATCCGCGGGACATCGGCAAACCCGGACACGTACTTCCAGTCCCGGGAAGCCACCAACCCGTGGTACAACGCGGTTTATGAGCATGTGGAACAGGCGATGAACGATTTCGCCGCCGCAACGGGCCGCCAGTACCAGCCATTTGAATATTACGGCCATCCGCAGGCCGATCGCGTGATGGTGCTGATGGGTTCCGCCATTGGCACCTGCGAAGAAGTGGTGGATGAACTGCTCACGCGCGGCGAAAAAGTCGGCGTACTGAAAGTGCGCCTGTATCGCCCGTTCAGCGCCGCGCATTTGCTCTCTGTCCTGCCGGAAAGCGCGCGTACCATTGCCGTGCTCGATCGCACCAAAGAACCCGGTGCGCAGGCGGAGCCGCTGTACCTCGACGTGATGACCGCGCTGGCGGAAGCCTTTAATAATGGCGAGCGTGAAACGCTGCCGCGCGTGATTGGCGGCCGCTATGGCCTGTCGTCGAAAGAGTTTGGCCCGGAATGCGTGCTGGCTGTGTTCAACGAACTGCGCGCTGCAAAACCCAAAGCCCGCTTCACCGTCGGTATTTATGATGACGTGACGAACCTGTCGCTGCCGCTGCCGGAGAACACCCTTCCCTCACGCGCGCCGGGGCTGGAAGCCCTGTTTTACGGGCTGGGTAGCGATGGCAGCGTCTCGGCCACCAAAAACAATATTAAGATTATTGGCAACGCCACACCGTGGTACGCCCAGGGGTTACTTTGTCTACGACTCGAAAAGGCGGGCGGACTGACGGTCTCGCATTTGCGCGTTAGCGAGCAACCCATCAATTCCGCATACCGGTATCGCAGGCGGATTTCGTCGGCTGCCATCAGTTACAGTTTATTGATAAGTACCAGATGGCCGAACGCCTGAAACCAGCGGCATCTTCCTGCTGAATACGCCTTACAGCGCGGACGAGGTGTGGTCGCGTCTGCCGCAGGAAGTCCAGTGGCGGTGCTGAACCAGAAAAACGCCCGCTTCTATGTCATTAACGCGGCGAAAATTGCCCGCGAATGCGGTCTGGCGGCGCGTATCAACACCGTGATGCAGATGGCGTTCTTCCATCTCACCCAGTGTTGCCGGGTGACAGCGCGCTGGCGGAACTGCAAGGGGCGATAGCCAAAAGCTACAGCAGTAAAGGCCGAACTGGTGGAGCGTAACTGGCAGGCGTTGGCGCTGGCCCGTGAGTCTCTGTTCAACGTTCCGCTGCAGGCCGTCGACCCGACCAGCGCACATCGTCCGCCAGTGGTTTCTGATGCTGCGCCGGACTTTGTGAAAACCGTCACGGCAGCAATGCTGGCCGGTCTTGGCGATGCGTTGCCGGTCTCTGCTCTGCCGCCAGACGGCACCGGCCGGTGGGCACCACCCGCTGGGAAAAACGCAATATCGCCGAAGAGATCCCCCATCTGGAAGAGGATCTCTGCACCCAGTGCAACCACTGCGTCGCCGCCTGCCCACACTCGGCGATTCGTGCCAAAGTGGTTTCGCCGCAGGCAATGGAAAGCGCGCCAGATAGCCTGCATTCGCTGGATGTGAAATCCCGCGATATGCGTGGTCAGAAATACGTGTTACAGGTGGCGCCGGAAGATTGCACGGGCTGTAACCTGTGCGTTGAAGTGTGCCCGGCGAAAGATCGTCAGAACCCGGAAATCAAGGCCATCAATATGATGTCGCGCCTTGAGCATGTTGAAGAAGAGAAAGTGAATTATGATTTCTTCCTCAACTTGCCGGAAATCGATCGCAACACACTGGAACGCATCGATATTCGTACCTCGCAGCTGATCACACCGTTGTTTGAATACTCCGGCGCCTGCTCTGGCTGTGGTGAAACACCGTATATCAAGCTGCTGACGCAGCTGTATGGCGACCGGATGATGATCGCCAACGCCACCGGTTGTTCGTCGATTTATGGCGGTAACCTGCCCTCCACGCCTTACACCACCGATGCCAATGGTCGCGGTCCGGCGTGGGCGAACTCACTGTTTGAAGACAACGCCGAGTTCGGGCTGGGTTTCCGTCTCAGTGTCGATCAGCATCGCCAGCGCGTTATGCGTCTGGTCGATCAGTTCGCGGATGCCCTTCCGGCTGAACTGAATGAGGCGCTGCATGCGGAGGCCACACCGGAGGTCAGGCGCGAGCAAGTTGCGCAATTACGTGCGGCGCTGGCGCATGTCGATGGCGCGCAGCAGTTGCTCACGGATGCAGATGCGCTGGTTGAGAAATCGATTTGGCTTATCGGCGGCGATGGCTGGGCCTATGACATCGGTTTTGGCGGTCTGGATCATGTGATGAGCCTGACCGAAAACGTCAATATTCTGGTGCTGGATACCCAGTGTTACTCCAATACCGGTGGGCAAGCCTCCAAAGCAACGCCGCTGGGTGCGGTAACCAAGTTTGGCGAGCACGGGAAACGTAAAGCGCGGAAAGATCTTGGCGTCAGCATGATGATGTACGGTCATGTCTATGTTGCGCAGATTTCGCTCGGCGCACAGCTAAACCAGACGGTGAAAGCCATTCAGGAAGCCGAAGCGTACCGGCCCGTCGCTGATCATCGCCTACAGCCCTTGCGAAGAGCACGGATATGATTTGGCGCTGAGTCATGATCAGATGCGCCAGCTCACCGCCACCGGCTTCTGGCCGCTGTACCGTTACGATCCGCGCCGTGAAGACGAGGGTAAAATTCCGCTGGCATTAGACTCCCGCCCGCCATCAGACGCACTGGCGGAGACGTTGCTGAATGAACAGCGCTTCCGTCGCCTGAACGCGCAACAGCCAGAGGTGGCGGAGCAGCTGTGGAAAGATGCCGCGGCTGATCTGCAAAAACGCTATGACTTCCTGGCGCAACTGGCCGGAAAAGCAGAGAAAAGCCGTGGGGCGGAATAACCGCCAGAGTGTAAAAGCCACCGGTTAACGCCGGTGGCTTTTTTTAACGCACGGATTTCGCATGACAGCGGCAAAAGCTGACTAATAATCAGCACTCATGCCACCTGCAAGGAGCGACGTTTATGCATCATCATTCCGTTACATCGTCACGAATCGCTTCTGTAGGTTATGACAGCCTGAACCGCATCCTCGAAATTCGTTTTCACGACAACAGCATTTATCAGTATCGCGATGTGCCGGAACGTATCTTCTCGGTGTTTTTGACGGTGGTGTCCAAAGGTCGCTTTTATGATGGCGTGGTTAAGGGCAAATTTCCGGAAAAGAAACTCGCCTGAAAAGGTAGCTGTCAGATCCGTCAGTTCCTGTCAGGATAATGGCGTTAACCCACTCATTTCAGGAAGTCGCAATGTCAACGTTTCAGCACCCCACCCCTATTACGCTGTGATTTTTACGTCTGTACGCACTGCCGTCGACGACGGTTATGGCGAGATGTCTGACCGAATGATGGCGCTTGCCGTGCAGCAACCGGGATTTCTGGGCGTCGATTCCGCCCGCGAAGAGGTCGGGATCACCGTCTCTTCACTGGGATTCACTGGATGCTATTAAAAACTGGAAAATGAATGCCGAGCATTTGATGGCCCAGAAAACCGGACGGGAAAAGTGGTACCACTCTTTTACAACCCGAATTTGCCGGGTAGAAAAGAGTATGCGTTTCAGGCCATGGCGGAATAATCCCTTTCTCATTGCGGTGGATCCACACCGCCTTCTTTCCTGCCGCGTGATAAAAGCCTGCCTCCGGCGCAAATCATTGCTACAATCCTGCCCTAATAGCGTATGTCTGTCAGCGGTGCCGTACCGGCTGGCGCTAAAAACCGGAATTGAGCCTTTTTCATGTCGCAAAATCAAGAAATTAACAAAAAGAACAATACAACCTGAACAAATTGCAAAACGCCTGCGTCGTAACGTGGGCGAAGCCATTGCTGACTTCAATATGATTGAAGAAGGCGATCGCATCATGGTCTGTCTTTCCGGCGGAAAAGACAGCTACACGATGCTGGAGATCCTGCGCAACCTGCAACAGAGCGCGCCGGTCAACTTCTCGCTGGTGGCGGTGAACCTCGACCAGAAACAACCCGGTTTTCCGGAACATATTTTGCCGCAATATCTGGACACGCTCGGTGTTGGAGTACAAGATTGTAGAAGAAAACACCTACGGCATCGTTAAAGAGAAGATCCTGAGGGGGAAAACCACCTGCTCGCTCTGTTCCCGTCTGCGCCGCGGTATTCTGTATCGCACCGCGACCGAACTTGGTGCGACCAAAATCGCGCTGGGGCATCACCGTGACGATATCCTGCAAACGCTGTTTTTGAATATGTTCTATGGCGGCAAAATGAAAGGCATGCCGCCCAAACTGATGAGTGATGACGGCAAACACATCGTGATCCGCCCGCTGGCCTACTGCCGCGAAAAGACATTGAGCGTTTCTCGCAGGCCAAAGGGTTCCCGATCATTCCGTGTAACCTGTGCGGTTCGCAGCCGAACCTGCAGCGTCAGGTGATTGCCGATATGCTGCGCGACTGGGATAAGCGCTATCCGGGCCGGATTGAAACCATGTTCAGCGCGATGCAGAACGTGGTGCCGTCGCACCTGAGCGACATTAATCTGTTCGACTTTAAAGGTATCAACCACGGCTCTGGAAGTGGTGAACGGCGGCGATCTGGCGTTCGACCGGGAAGAGATCCCGCTGCAGCCCGCAGGCTGGCAGCCGGAAGATGACGACGCGCAACTGGACGAGCTGCGACTTAACATTATTGAAGTGAAGTAATCATCCGGCCTCTCTGATTTGTCGGTCAGAGAGGCTTTCCGGTTTATTTCAGTAACCGTACACGACAGGCCTTGCCTTTGATTTTCCCGTTCTGCAACTGTTTCCCATGCACCGGCGCGCCACGCTCTGGCGTACCGCGACGTAAACGTGAGCCGGGTGAACGGTAATTTTGCCGATATCCTCGCCGTTTAACCCCATATCCCCGGTCAGCGCACCGAGCACATCCCCCCGGACGCATTTTGGCTTTCTTACCGCCGTCAATGCACAGCGTCGCCATCTCCGCTTCCAGTGGCGCGATCCTGACGTTTGATGGAGCCGTAAGCCAGTTCAGCTTCAGTTGCAGCATTTCACTGAGAATGTTGGCGCGCTGCGCCTCTTCCGGCGCGCATAAGCTGATGGCAAGACCGCTGTTTCCCGCACGCGCAGTACGCCCGATGCGGTGAACATGGACTTCCGGCTCCCACGCCAGTTCATAGTTGACCACCAGCTCAAGCGATTTAATGTCCGAGGGCCACGTGCCGCCACATCGGTGGCGACCAGCACGCGGGCGCTGCCATTCGGCAAAACGTACCAGCGTCTGGTCGCGGTCGCGCTGTTCCAGATCGCCATGCAGTGCCAGAGCATCCTGACCTGCGGCATTCAGCGCATCACACACCTCCTCGGCAATCTTTTTTTGGTGTTGCAGAACACCACGCAGGATGCGGGTTGATGCTCGCTGAGCAGTTTTGCAACAGACCAATTTTGCCCTGACGAGACTTCAAAGAATTGCTGTTCCACCGCAGGTAACGCATCGACAGTGTCGATTTCGATTGTCTGAGGATCGCGCTGTACACGGCCGCTGATCGCCGCAATCGCTTCCCGGCCGGTGGCGGAAAACAACAGGGTTTGACGCGTGGCCGGCGCAAAGCGGATCACCTCATCAATGGCGTCGCTGAACCCCATATCCAGCATACGGTCGGCTTCGTCCATCACCAGCGTTTGCAGGTTATCCAGCGACACGGTGTTTTTTGCAGGTGATCCAGCAGACGACCGGGCGTGGCGACGATAATGTGCGGCGCATGCTGCAGCGAATCACGCTGTGCGCCAAAAGGTTGCCCGCCGCACAGTGTAAGCACTTTAATATTCGGCATAAATCGCGCCAGACGGCGCAGTTCGCTAGCGACCTGATCGGCCAGTTCACGCGTCGGGCAAAGGATCAGTGACTGCGTCTGAAAGCGGCTGGCGTCAATATGCTGTAACAGACCCGGGCCGAACGCCGCTGTTTTACCGCTTCCGGTTTTGCCTGCACGCGCACATCTTTTCCGGCGAGAATGGCAGGCAGCGCGGCGGCCTGTACCGGTGTCATGGTGAGATAGCCCAGTTCGGTAAGATTATCGATCTGGGCTGCGGGCAGAGTATTCAACGTTGAAAAAGCGGTCACAGTATATTCTCGTGGTAAAGGCTTACGTTCAGCAGGCGCGTATCCTCTCAGATCTGCCCGCTTAACGCGACAACTTAATCGGTTCTTCATCCGGCGGCGGGTCTGGCAACGGCTGCGGACGCGGGATCGGATCGGGAACCGGCACCGGGTCGACCGGAATCGGATCGGTGGGCAAGGAGTCCGCGGGATTCACTAAGGTAAGATGCGACATATTGGCCTCCATAAAGGACAGATAACACCTTAAAGGTAGAAGCTCATGGCGCGGAGGCAAAAAAAGCCGACTCATTAAGTCGGCGTCGTACGAATCAATTGTGCTATGCAGTAATTCAAAAGGAAGTAAGACAATATGGAGCGCAACGCCCATCGCTTGACGTTGCATTCACCTGCGAGAGAAATATTGCCCTGGAACAGGTATGTCATATATTGACTGGCGCAAGTTACATGGCGTTTTTATGTTCAATTTTTGTTAAAAACGTTAAATTTTACAGCCAGTTACTACGCCGCAACCACCGGTGTAACACCCCCGATCAACACGACCAACATCAGGCAGAATATGGAGAAGCCAAGATGCCACCCACCGCCGGGAATTCCCCCCGGGTTTACGCCAAAAAAGCCCGGTCAAAAACGTACTGGGCAAAAACACCATCGCCATCAACGACATGGTATAGGTTCTGCGCGCCAGCGACTCCTGCATCACCTGAGTGATCTCATCGGTCATGACGCCCGTACGTGCAATGCAGGCGTCAATTTCATCCAGCCCACGGCCTAACCGCTCCGCGATATCCTTCATTCGTTGGCGCTGATCGTCGTTCATCCACGGCAACCGTTCGCTGGCGAGACGGGCAAAACATCACGTTGCGGCGCCATATAGCGGCGCATCACAATCAACTGCTTGCGTAACAGCGCCAGAATACCGCGTGGCGGAATTTGCTGGTCGAGCAGGTTATCTTCGAGATCGATAATTCGGTCATGCAGCGACTCAATAAATTCACTGGCGTGATCGGTCAGCGCATCGCAAACGTCCACCAGCCAGCCGCCACAGTCAGCAGGCCCGGTGCCTTCCTCAAGCTCACTAACGACATCATCCAGCGCCAGCACCTTACGCTGACGCGTCGAAACAATCATCCGCTCGTCCATATACAGGCGCACGGCCACCAACTGGTCTGGTCGCTCATCGGTGCTGCCATTGATACACCGCAGTGTGATCAGCGTCCCTCTCCCATGCGGCTCACCCGGGGCCGCATGCTTTCGCCCGACAACGCATTGCGCACGCTGTTCGGCAGTACTGGCGTCGATGCCAGCCATTGGGCGCTCTCCGGGTTTGTGTAATTCAGATGCACCCAGCACGGCGTACGCTGGGTAATGACATCATTATCTTCCAGCGGTTTTACCCCCGCCTTTTCCGTCCAGCAGCCATGCAAAGACGGCATCCGGCACGTTTACATCGGTTCCTGTTATGGCTTCCACAGCGCCTCCACAATCAACATGGTGTTGTTTGTCAGTCTAGCCGTATGGAAGCGTTAAGCAATCATCACGCTGAATTTGTTAACAAATTTTTGCACAAAATAAAAAAGACCCGGTGAACCGGGCCAGTCTGACAGCACGCAGTTTCAGAACGAGTGCCAGAAATTTTCCTGATTACCCACCGCGGGCACAGCAGCCGGTGCCGGAGCAAGCCGCGTATCCGCCGTAGGCGTCGCCACAGTGCGCCCTCCCGCCTCAAGGCGGAACTTACCGGTACGGTGCTGTAACTCCTCAACCTGATGTTTCAGGACATCGGAAGAGCCTGCCAGCTCATCCACCATTGTCACGTTACTCTGCGTGACCTGTTCCAGTTCAGCCAGCGCCAGCGTAATTTGTGAAATGCCTTTCTCTTGTTGCAGGGGTGGTAACGGCAATCTCATCCATTAATTTACTGACCACGCTGGCCCCGGGAAACAATATCATGCATGTTCTGCTCGGCTTCACCCACAACCGCAGCCCCCTTGCGTCACGTTGTTGGTCGTTACGGCGATCAGCGTCTTGATGTTTTTCGCAGCTTCGGCGCTGCGATGTGCCAGATTGCGAACTTCCTCTGCCACCACCGAGAAACCTTTACCATGATCGCCAGCCCGCGCGGCCTCGACCGCTGCGTTCAACGCCGGGATATTGGTCTGGAAGGCAATGCCGTCAATAAGGGAGATGATTTCCGTCATCTGGTCGGCGCAGTCGGTAATGGATTGCATATTCTGCGCCACTGGCCCATTAACGTCCCGCCTTTCAGGGCGCTTGCACTGGCCTCTTTTGCCCGGCTACTGGCCAGCCGGGTATTGTCGGCGTTATTTTTGGTGCTTGACGCCATCTCTTCCATGCTGGAAGCCGTTTGCACCAGAGAGGCAGATTGTTGTTCGGTCTTCACGGAAAGCTCTTCGCTACGATCGGCCAGCTGTGCCGACAGCTCCAACGCGGAATCTGAAGATGCACGAATTTCTTTGACCAGTGCCGCAATACTGCGGGCCAGACTGTTGATACCGGGAATCAGTCGTCCGGCGCAGTTATTACCGAACTCCGGAATAACAATGGAGAGATTTCCGGAGGTTACCTCTTCAATGCTTTTCTTAACGGTGTTAATTGGCGTGACTAAATAATATGTCATATATAGCCACAATAACCCCGTGAAGTGAGTGAAACGACGCTGGTAGCAACAAACAACACGCTATTTTTTGCGATAACGATCACTAACATTTCAATAATTATGAAAGTGACAATCATGAATAAAATAATAAATGTTCTTACACTAATATTCTTTAACATAATGACACCAACGAAAACACCGCGGGGAGGGGTTATGATCCTTATAGCATCCGTATTCCACTTTTACACGGCGAAATTGACGCAGCAAGATGTTCACCCTTTAATTGCCGTGATTTAAGCTAATCCAGCACAATAAACCTGAAGCAGCACCAGAAACCAGTGGTACGCATTGGATTGCGCTGAAAACACCTGCGCTGAAACTAAAATATATCATATAGAATTAGCCACCCCCGGCGCTCATTTTTTCCGGCGTAGTACATTTGAATGCATTTAAATAATGCTTAAACCGTTCATTTTATTTAATGTTATTTTCCTTCCAGCCGATTAATAAAGTAACTTGCAGAATTAGTTAATTCGCACCTGCAATAATACAGCGAGCGTGACCATTAATTTCATCAGGTTAGCTGCTAAAATTAGTGCCGGGATTAGTTAACAACTTTTGTCCGTGTGGATTGCATGATGCTCTATGTTTCGTGGGACCCCCATATTGATCGGCATCTCTTTTTTTAGTGGCGTTCATTGCGTCTTTTGTTGCATTGGATAGCGCCGGGAAAGTCATGTCATCTGAGCCGCGGATTGCCCTATTCTGGCGTATTGCTGGCGGCGCCACGCTGGGCATGGGCATCTGGTCGATGCATTTCGTCGGGATGCTGGCGATGAAAATCCCCATGATGATGCATTACGACCTGCCGTTAACCCTTCTCTCTTTCCTGATTGCTTTACTGGCGGCGACGCTGGCCATCAATATTTCAGTCAGTAGCAATCCCAAAAAACATCTACTGCTTGCCACGCTGCTTCTGAGCACGGGCATCGTGGCGATGCACTACCTCGGTATGGCCGCAATGATGGGTTTTGTGACGATTTACTGGAATATTGCACGCGTCCTGCTCTCCATCGTTATCGCTTTTTTCAGCGCAGGCGCTGCATTGTGGCTGGCTTTCAGCCTGTGGCAAAATACGCACAGTGTCTTTATCAACCGTGTTTTCGCCGCGTTTGTTATGGGCATGTCGATTTGCGCCGTGCATTACACCGGTATGAGTGGCGCGACATTCAGTAACGATGGAACCGGAATCATTGTGCGTGGTCATGCGCTGCACCTGATGAGCGCAGGCGTGGGTGAGCTGGGTTTATCGCTGTGGGTTGCTACCACGACGTTGGTGATCTTCGGCATCATGCTGTTTATCTCCATGATTGACTCTCAGCTGCGCACATCCCGCCTGACCAACAGTTTGCGCCAGCTGAATCAACAACTGGAAAAACAGGCGTATTACGACGCACTGACCGGGCTGGCGAACCGTATTCAGCTCGATATTCTGCTGGAGAACTGCCTTAACCGCGCAAAAGAAGAACAGACTACTTTTGCCCTGATTTATATGGATCTGGATCGTTTTAAACTGGTGAATGATGCACCGGGGGCACCACATTGGCGATCGGTTGTTAGTGGCCGTTGCCACGCGGCTTTCCGCCTGCCTGGAGTCAAAAAATGTCGCTGGCGCGCCTTGGCGGCGACGAATTCACCTGCTGGTGCCTGACACCAGCGAAGCAGAGGTTGAAACGCTGATACGCCGTATGGTGACGACAATCCAGCATCCTTTCTATGAACTGAGCCATGTCATTAATGTCTCGCTCAGCGCTGGCGTGAGCTACTTTCCCGAACACGGTGAAACGGCGCATGAACTGAAATTAAAAGCCGACACGGCGATGTACAGTGTTAAGCAGGAGGGACGTAACGGTTGGGCGGTTTATCACACGGCGATGGCGCAAAAAACCGCCGAAGCCCCCCTCTTTTACAGGATCTGTCGCAGGCGCTGTCGCGAAATCAGTTTGAACTCTGGTATCAACCGCAATACACCGCTCCGGGCCATACGCTGTGCGGTTTCGAAGCGCTGCTGCGCTGGCGTCACCCGCAGCATGGAATTTTACTGCCGGGCGTGTTTTGCCGCTGCTGGAAAAAACCGGATTAATTGTTTCCGTTGGCCACTGGATCATCGATGCCGCCTGTCGCCAGTTGCACCACTGGAACAATCAGGGTTTCACGCAGCTTAAGCTGGCAATCAACCTCTCTCCCACTCCAGTTTGAACAGCACGACATTTACGATCTGATTACTGATTCACTGGCGCGTTATCATATCAACCCGACGCAGTTAACGCTGGAAGTGACGGAAAACACGGCGCTTAAAAATATCGATCGTAGCGTGAAGTTATTGAACCAGTTTTCACAACTGGGGATCACCGTGGCCATTGACGATTTTGGTACCGGTTATTCCAATATGCTGATGCTGAAAAAACTCCCCGCAACGGAGCTGAAAATCGATAAAAGTTTTGTGAAAGACATTCGCGATAACAGCCGGAATGTCAAAATCGTCTCGACTATTATCGATATCGCCCACTCCATGAATATGCACGTGGTCGCGGAAGGCATTGAAACACAGGAACAACATGCGCTACTGACCCACCCCGGGATGCTCGTACATGCAGGGTTTTCTCTTTGCCCGCCCCTTACCCGTTGAAAAAATCCTCAGCGCTGCTCCATCAGAAAACGTTTGCTTTATCACTGGAATGTTCAGAGTCGTCACAAAAAAACCTGCATAACATCTTATTTTTCAGGTATGTTGCAATGAAGTAATAACATTGCCGCGATGATATACCTGTTGCAAGCTGGCAACGTGTGCAATACGGGGAGTAGCGATGCTGAAACATCACCCTGGAAGCCCTGGATATTCTTGACACCCCGGTGTGGGTGATTATCCCCGATACGGAAGCGTTGCTGTTTGCCAATAAAAAGGCGAAAAAAGCTGGCGGCGGGCCGCACACTCAGTGAAATGCGCAATGGTACCTACTCGGCCTATGCGCAACACAGCCTGTCAATGTATCTGCCCGGTTTGCAAAACCGGAGGATGAGGTGGTCGAGATCTGGAGCATCGGCCCGGTCTCAGAAGAGACCAGCCTCAGTTGCCGGGCCTCACTGCGTGAACTGGATGATGTTGGCAGCGTCCTGATCTTCGAAGGGATTTACGGTCTGACGCCCACGATCCCTAAAACCAGCCGTGCGGCGGCTTATCAACCACGTAAACAAGGTTTTTACGCCCGCTTCTTTTATACGACTTCCGCACCCATGCTGCTTATCGATACGGCCCGCGATGGCAGAATCGTTGATGCCAATCCTCGCTGCGCTCCATTTTTATGGCTACGATCGCGAAGCGATGTGCCAGAAACACACTGGGAAATCAATACCCTTGGGCGTAGCGTTTTGCCGATTATGTCGGAAATCTCCCGGCTACCGGGCGGGCATAAGCCGTTAAATTTTATCCACCAGCTTGCAGATGGCTCCACGCGGCACGTTCAGACCTACGCCGGGCCGATTGAGATTTACGGCGAGCGGCTGATGCTGTGCATCATTCATGATATTACTGAGCAAAAACGCCTTGAGCAGGAGCTGGAATACGCAGCGCACCGGGATGCGCTGACCGGTCTGCTCAATCGGCGGCAGTTTTACCACTTCGCGGAACAAAGCCAGCCTGACTCGCCGGATTTCTCGTTATTGCTGGTGGATACCGATCACTTTAAACATATCAACGACCAGTTCGGCCATCAGCGTGGCGACGAGGTGTTGATCGCGCTGGCGCGTACCCTTGAAGCGACCTGCCGTAGCGGGGATCATGTGTTTCGTTGGGGCGGCGAGGAGTTTCTGCTTTTACTGCCCCACACGTCCATTGATGCCGCATTAGAGGTAGCGGAAGCGGTACGTCAGGCTGTTGCCAGCATCACCATGCCGGGTCTGCCGGGTTTCACCGTCAGCATTGGCGTTGCCCGCCATCTGCCAAATGAAAACCCCGGATACGCTGTTTAAACGGGTGGATGAAGCGCTGTACCGCGCGAAGAATAATGGCCGCAACCAGTGCTTGCCGCCTGAACGCAGGCAAAATAAAAGCGCCCGTTCTGCGGGCGCATCTTTTCGCTGAATGACAGTCTTGCGTTAAATTAGTGGATACCCAGCCGCGAGGGCAAAATCGATCTCTTCTTTCAGTTCCGTGTGCGATAGCGTAAGCAAATCCTCGAACTCCAGCCTGAGCTGTTTGAGTTTTTTAAGTACTCAGCCGGGGTCAATGCGCTTTTGTCGCGACGCAGATACTCGATAGCCAGTTGGGTCGGGTCTAATTCACTCTCCATAATGTCCTCGTAGGTGATGAAAACCTCACCACTATAGCACAATTGTATGCTTGTTTTTGACCAAAATCGTAAAGGCGGTGGCTTTACATCAGCAAAGAGACGGCAGGAAGCGGGCAAACCGTCATCCACACGAAAAAAGGGGTTGCAGTATCAAATGATAAAGATTATCTTTCTCAACACCAAATACCTGGAGTGAATCAGTCGGGTATTTGGTACGACATTGCTCACATTGCTTCCAGTATTTTTTGCCCGCTCAATGTAGCGGGCTTTTTTTTACTGAAGGAACAAGCAGATCGCAGATTGTAACGATATTGTCTCCTTATTTCCTCCATTGTGCCTTCACATTCCTTAAGTAAAATTAATGTACTCCTGCTTAGACAGGAACCATTCCATCATCGAGTTTCCCCTTACTTCCCGTGATGTAAGGGGATTT
The DNA here is from genome assembly GCA_002886105.1 of Enterobacter sp. EA-1. Lineage (GTDB taxonomy): Bacteria > Pseudomonadota > Gammaproteobacteria > Enterobacterales > Enterobacteriaceae. Next base: position 2,429,636 of record CP025776.1, on the reverse strand, counting down.
TTTGTCAGTGTTTCAACAAATACATCGTGCGCGTATAGGCAACATCTTCCGGATTATTAATCGGATAGCCCTTAAGCCACGGCTTGATCAAACGCCCGTTGCTGTATTGATAGATTGGCGCAATCGGCGCTTTCTCCGCAATGATGTGCTCAGCCTCGTTATAATCCGCATTACGCGCTTTGGCGTTGGTTTCCAGCGACGCACCGGGTTAAGCACTTTGTCGTAACCCGCATCGTTGAAACGCGCAATATTGCTGCTGCTGGTGGAGGTTAACACGGAGAGGAAGGTAGAGGGTTCATTGTAGTCCCCTACCCATGATGCGCGGATCACGTCAAAATTCCCGCTGTTGCGGCTATCGATGTAGGTTTTCCATTCCTGATTCTGCAATTTCACCTCTGCGCCAAGGTTCTTTTTCCACATTGATGCCACCGCGATGGCGATTTTCTGGTGGTTTTCGGAAGTGTTATACAGCAGGGTGAGTGTCAACGGACGCTGTGGCCCGTATCCGGCCGCCTGTAGCAGCGTTTTGCCTGTGCGTTAAGTTCCGCCTCGGCTCATATGCTCGATTTGCGACGGTTGCGGTTCAAACCCGGTCACATCCGTGTAAAACGCCGGGGCTGGTTTTTCACCGGTACCCAGAACTTTTTCCGCCATGATGCGCCGATCAATGGTCATACTCAGCGCCAGACGTACGCGGGCATCGGCGGTTGGCCCTTTCTGCGTTAAACGCGTAGTAATACGTGCCCAACTGCGGCGGCGTATAGACCTGCCCCGGAATGTCTTTTAGCAATTTTTGATAGAGGTTTTTCGGAAACGACTCGGTAATGTCGATATCGTTCGCCAGATAGCGTTTGGTGGCGGCCGACTCTGGTTGATCGGCACAAAGGTCACCTTCTGGATCACCGTTTTGCCATTATCCCAGTACTGTTTATTCGGTTCGAGCACCAGTTTTTCATTGACCACACGATCGACCAGCACATACGCGCCATTCCCACCAGATTACCCGGACGCGTCCAATCCGCACCGCTTTCAACATTGGCCTTCTGTACCGGGTAGAAGGCGAAACTGGCCGCTAAACTGGGGAACCACGGCAGCGGTTTATCCAGTTGCACCCGCAGGGTGCGCGCATCCACTGCACTGACGCCAAGCTGGTCCGGCGTCATTTTACCGTCGGTGACGTTTTTTGCGTTGGCAATCCCCGCGGGCGGCGAAACCGGCGAACGGCGAGGTGGTTTTCGGGTCAACAAGCCGCTGCCAACTGTAAACAAAGTCCTGCGCAGTGACGGGAGTACCGTCTGACCACTTCGCATTATCACGCAAGGTGAAGGTCCAGATGCGGTTATCGCTGCTTTGCCATTTAGACGCCACGCCAGCAACAATTTCGCCCTTCTCATTCTGGTTAACTGTGCCTTCATACAGATCGCGGATCACCTGAATTTCCGGCAGACCGACCGCTTTGGCGGGATCCAGCGTTGCCGGTTCATCTTTGATATGCCGAACCAGTTCCTGTTTTGCCGCCAGTTGCGTTCCCGGCGGCACATCTGCGGCCAGTGAAACAGAAGAAAAAACCGCACAGCCAGAGCGCGCAGCTCAGCATGGAAAGTCGATGCGTCATGGGATCCCCTTGTGATGTGTCATTCCCGGCGAAAGATTAGGTAATTATTTGTTTTAAAACGAAGGAATGCAAACGGCGAGAGGAGAAACATTGATGATGGACAGCAATTTAACCGGCGTGGCATGATTTGCCTCGTCCCGCTTTATGTTTACACTTGCTCTAAGGCCACCACTGAAAAGGACGCTTATGCCTGCCACACGACCACGCCCCGCAGCGCGGCGCGTTTGCCCACCGTAGTGAAGAGTTTGGTCGCTCTCAGCTGGGCGCGCCGTTACTGTGGTTTCCTGCGCCGACGGCGACCCGCGAAAGCGGCTTGATCATTGCCGGGACGCATGGCGATGAAAACGCCTCTATCGTGACGCTCTCCTGCGCTTTGCGCACGCTGACACCCGAGCTACGTCACCATCATGTGGTGCTGGCGGTCAATCCGGACGGCTGCCAGCTCGGTTTGCGGGCCAACGCGAAGGGGTTGATCCTCAATCGCAACTTCCCTGCCGCGAACTGGAAAGCGGGCGAAACGGTCTACCGCTGGAACAGTGCAGCAGAAGCACGCGATGTGGTGTTGTTAACCGGCGAGTCGCCCGGCTCCGAACCCGAAACGCAGGCACTATGTCAGTTGATTCATCGCATTCACCCTGCCTCGGGTGGTCACCTTCCACGATCCGCTGGCCTGCGTGGAAGATCCGCGTGAAAGTCCCCTTGGGCAGTGGTTATCCACCCGCTTTTCTCTCCCGCTGGTGACCAGCGTCGGCTACGAAACGCCGGGGGTCATTTGGTAGCTGGTGCGCAGACATTGACCTGCACTGTATTACCGTTGAATTCCCACCGATTTCCGCCGATGATGCCAGCGAAAAATACCTCGCCGCGATGACGGCGCTACTGCACTGGGGATCCTCAAAGGTGAAGCTCACCGGTGGTAAAGCGCAATGCCGGTTCGACATCCACCGCCAGCCGGGGTGGGGCCATCAAGATCGGCAAAACGCACCCGGTTAGCCAGCGGCAGCGCCGCGCTAATGGCGCGCGAGGTACAGATCATACAGCCCAGCATCAGCGCAAACCCTTGCTCAACGGCAGCGTCGGCCAGCGCCAGCGCTTCCTGTCAGCCCGCCCGCTTTATCGAGTTTGATATTCACCATCTCATACCGTCCCTGTAACGCGGGCAGGCTTGCTCGCGTGTGGCAACTTTCATCCGCACAAATCGGCAGTGGGTGAATAAAGTTAGCCAGTACCTCATCTTTACCGGCGGGGAGCGGCTGTTCCAGCATCGCCACGCCGAGATCGGCTAGAAGCTGGCACCGCGCCGCCAGACCTTCACTGTGCCGAGGACTCATTTGCATCGACGATCAAGGTCGCGTTGGGCGCCGCGGCACGGATCGCCACCAACCGTTCACTGATCAAATGATCGTCGAGCTTCACTTTCAGTAATTGCGCCCCCTTCTCACACAGCGCAGCCGCACTGGCGGCCATCTGTTCCGGCGCGTACCAATCACGACGGTTTGTGCCGTAACGAGGGTGTGTGCGGCAATGTGACGCCAGTGTAAGTCGCCAGCGTCATCGCTGCTTTACGTGAAGCGAGATCCCACAGCGCGCAATCCACTGCGTTACGCGCAGCGCCTGCCGGCAGCATGGTTTGCAGATCGTCACGGGTAAGGCGATTTTCCAGTTGCGGCGCGATGGTCATGATTTGTGCCATCACCGAGGCCTCGCTCTCCCCATAGCGTGGGTAAGGCGTACATTCCCCCACCGCTTTGATGCCATCTTCTTCCAGTTCCACCACCACCACTCGCGCTTCGTTGCGGGAGCCTCGCGCAATCACAAACGGTGTATGCAGCGGCCGAGGTTTCCTCATACACTTTAACGGTTCGCATTCCTCACTCCTCTGCAGCACTGTAAACCAGTATAGATACGAAAATTGGTTTGCCGTGTTCTCTGTGGATGGCATACACTATCGATGACGTTAACTATTTGTAAACAGGAAGATATCTATGTCACAACTCGTTCATTTCGTGGGCAACCCGGTTCCCGTTGCCGGCGCGATTCCCCAGTTGGTAGCAAAGCCAAAGCTTTCACTCTGGTGGCTAAAGATCTGTCCGACGTCACACTGGCTCAGTTCGCTGGCAAACGTAAAGTGCTGAACATTTTCCCGAGCATTGATACCGGCGTGTGCGCTGCTTCTGTTCGTAATTCAACCAGTTAGCGACCGAAATGAACAACACGGTCGTGCTGTGTATTTCTGCCGATCTGCCGTTTGCCCAGTCCCGTTTTTGCGGCGCTGAAGGCCTGAGCAATGTCATCACGCTTTCAACCCTGCGCGGCCAGTCGTTCCTCGGCGGACTATGGCGTGGGCATTTCCGACGGCGCGCTGAAAGGCCCTCGGCGGCTCGCGCAGTCGTGGTCGTTGATGAAAACGACAACGTTGTGTTCAGCCAGCTGGTGAATGAAATCACTACCGAGCCGGATTACACGGCCGCACTGGATGTACTCAAAGCGTAACCTGTTGCCCGGTGCATTAAAAAAAGCCTCCATTCGGAGGCTTTTTCATTCATTTTTCAGCTTTACTACTCGTCGCCTTTCTTCTGGCTTAACCCGTATTCCCGCAGCTTATTGGCAATGGCGGTATGTGACACCCCCAGCCGTTTCGCCAGTTTGCGCGTACTGGGATAGTTACGATAAAGCTGAGTCAGCACTGAGCGTTCAAAACGGCTGGTAATATCGTCAAGCGACCCTTCCATGGCATCTTCACCTACCGGCACCGTTGCGGCATCGTAATCCGGCAACAGGATGTCCTGCGCACGCAGCTCGTAACCTTCCAGCTGCGTCAGCGCCCGATAAATGGCGTTCTTTAACTGACGTACGTTGCCGGGCCAGCCGTAGCGACTCAGCAACTGATTCAAATCCTGTGATAGTTTCGGGCGCGGCACGCCTTGTTCATCGGCAAAGCGGGCAACAAACAGCTCGGTCAGCGGCATAATATCCTGCGGGCGGTCGCGCAGGGGCGGCAAGTTCAGCGTCAGAACATTCAGCCGATAGTAGAGATCTTCCCGGAACATGCCTTTTGCACCAGTTCCACCAGATTGCGCTGAGTCGCGCAGATCACGCGGACATCGACATGCACTTCATGATCTTCGCCCACGCGACGAAACGTGCCGTCATTGAGAAAACGCAGCAGCTTGACCTGCATCCGCGGCGACATTTCGCCAATCTCGTCCAGCAGTACGGAGCCACCGTTAGCCTGTTCGAAAAAAGCCCTTTTTCCCTTCCGGCGCGTGACCAAACAGTTCCGCTCTCCACAGACTCTTCCGGAATCGACGCGCAGTTCAGCGCTAGGTAGGGTTTCGTGGCTCGCGGGCTGGCAGATGGCAGGCATGCGCCAGCAGATCTTTGCCGGTACCGGTATCGCCGGTGATCAACAGCGGCGCCGTCAGGGTCGCCAGTTTGCGCGCCTGATCGATGAGATGACGCATTTTCGGGCTAACGGCAACAATCTGGCTGAATGCGCTGACATCCTGCTGGCTGATGTTTTGCAACTGCCGCCCCATACGCACGGTCGAACGCAGCATCACCACCGCGCCAGTCAGCATCGGTTCGCCGGTTTCCCTTCCAGATGCACTGGCGTGATTTCCATCAGGAAATTTTGCCCGCCGATCACCACATGTTCGTTATGCGAGTTTTTGCGGGTTACCTTCCAGCCAGCGCTGAAAGTTAAAACCCGCGATAAGCTGTACCGCGTTGTGATTACGTAATTTATCAATGTCCTGCGCAAAAGCTGACAACTGGCGGGGTTGGCCAGTTCGATTTTGCTTTTCATATCCAGCGAGAGAACGGGTTCTGGTAACGCTTCCAGCAATGCACTCAGCGCACGGTGTTCACGCTCAGATGGCATCCACAGCACGGTGCGTACATCGGTGACGCCCGGAATACGTCGTATCTCCGCCATCAGGCTGCTGAATGCGTCAAATTGCAGCGCCGCAAAATTGAGGTAAATTCGCCCGATAGGGTCAATTTCAATCCCGCGTAAATCGATACTGCGCAACACCAGCAGATCCAGCAACTCGCGTGTCAGACCAAGGCGGTCTTCGCAAAAAACTTCCAGACGCATGGGAATAGTCACCCTTATTCATTGACGTAATGAAGGGATGATAAGCCACTTCCCGGCTGGCAGGAAGATGTCTGTCAACAAATATTGACAGCGTGACGGAAAAACCGCCACTGCGCTGTAAAGTTAAGCGCGCAGCGCCGGTTTATTACTCTGCGGGGGGAGATGATTTACTCTTCTGGAGGCTCTCTTTTAGCTGACCAATAAGCTGGCGGCGAAAATCGCCCAGACGGGGTTTATCCTCTTCCAGCCAGGGTAACGGACGGCACAGCTCCATGGCTTTGATGCCCAGACGCGCCGTCAGCAACCCGGCGCCAATGCCCTGCGCCGCGCGGGCGGAAAGGCGTGCCGCAAGATCCTGCGACATCCAGTCCATACCGACTTCACGCACCAGTTCACTCGCGCCTGCGAAGGCGATGTTCAGCAACACCAGTGCGGAACAGGCGCAGGCGGCTGTAGTAGCCCAGTTCAATGCCATACAGCGTGGCGATGCGGTTGATCAGGCGCAGATTGCGCCGTGGCGATAAAGGCCATATCCACCATCGCCAGTGGACTGACCGCGATCATCAGCGCAGATTCCGCAGCCGAACGGCTGATCTCACGTCGTGCCTGCGCATCCAGTACCGGCTGCACCAGATGCGCATACAGCGTCACCACTTCGCGATCGTTTTGCGTTTCATGGATAGCGGCATACCAGCGCTGCAACGCCGGGTGCGCCTGATCGATACCGGCGGGCGAGTTTTTCGCAAAACGCGCGACCACGCCCTGCACCATGGCTGTGTAACAGATCGCGGGCTTCATCCCGTTCCTGCGCCCGCTGGCGCAGACGCCACAAACGCCGCCACTCGCTGGCGACCGAACCGACGCCTGCCCCGATAATCAGCGCACCGGCGGCGCACCCACCTAACGCCACCCAGTCCTGTGTCTGCCGCGTTCATCGTCCATTGCACACCCTGACCGATCACGCTGACGCCAAACAGCGCCAGCCCGGCGCTGACCATCTTGCGCCACAGACTGCGTTTCGGGTGTAGCGCGGCCTCGACCACCGCTTCCGCCGGCCCCTCTTCCGCTAATGCTTCGACGGCAACCGGCGCGAATTTTTCTGCCTGCGCATCACTAAATGTGTGGGCGGTTTTGAAGGAGGGCGTGATCTCCGCATCCAGCGGCCCGGCGAAATCGATTCTCGGCTTGATCGGCTCGCTCATCGCAATTTATCTCCAATTAAAAATTCCAGCGCCGCGTCCAGTGCGGATATGCGGCAACGGCTTGTCGACATCCATCACCTGCGGCCGGAAAGCTTCGAAATTAAAGCCTTGTTTATCCCAGAACGCTCGGCCCGGCAATCGGGCAGGCACATCGCCCGGATAAACCGTCAGCGGCGTGCCATCACTCAGCCGGTGACCGCGCAATGCCGGGATCTTTTCGCCATTGACCTCAATGAGCCCGCTTTGCGTCGCCTGAACCGAAGCCAGCCCAAGACAATCCATACTGATCCTTCGAACGCGGCATTCTGCCACGCATCCTGAATGAGTTGTTGCAGCAGCGACACCATATTGGCGTGCTGATCGACCGTGATATGGTCGGCTTTTGTGGCAGCGAACAACAACTTGTCGATCACCGGGGAGAACAAGCGACGAAACAGCGTGCGCTGCCCGTAGTGAAAACTTTGCATCAACTGCGTCAGGGCCAGACGCATATCATTAAAGGCCTGTGGCCCGTTGTTCAGCGGTTGCAGGCAATCCACCAGCACAATCTGGCGATCGAACTTCAAAAGTGATGTTTATAAAACCCTTTCACCACCTGTTCACAGTAGTAGTTATACCGCTCACGCAGCATACCCGCGTTGGTGTGTTTATCCGCCTGCGCCAGTTTACTTTCGCCCACGTTGTCGACATCCGGCCACGGGAAGAATTGCAGAGCGGGCGCGCCCGCCATATCGCCGGGCAGCACAAAACGCCCCGGCTGAATAAAATGCAGCCCTTCACGCTTGCACTGGTGAAGATACTCAGTCCAGTGGCGGCAATATCCGCCAGCCGGTTCTCATCGGCAGGGGCCAGCGGATCCAGATCGGCACAGCTTGCCCGCCATTTTGCCGCCCATTCCTGTCGCTGCCCTTGCAGCAGGCCCGTCATCTGCCGTGACCAGCTCAGGTAACCCTGCGCCAGCATCGGGAGATCCAGAAGCCACTCGCCGGGTAGTCGACAATTTCCAGATAGAGCGTGGAGGTTTCTTTAAAATGGCGCATCAGCGAATCATTTGAACGAAAACGCAGTGCCAGACGGATCTCACTGACACCCCTGGGTGGGCGTCGGCCAGACGGGCGGTGTGCCATAGAGTTGAGCCAGCCCTTCATCATACGTAAAACGGGGAATGCCAAAGTCACGTTGCGGCACGCGCTTTACCCCCAGAATGCGCTCTTCGCGCACCGCACTCAGTAGTGGCAAGCGCGCGCCTGCGTGAATAGAGAGAAGCTGGTTAACCAGTGCGGTGATAAACGCTGTTTTGCCGCTCCGGCTCAGGCCCGTCACCGCAAGGCGTAAATGCCTGTCCATACCGCGGTTCACCAGCGCATTCAGTTCGTTCTTGAATCGATCCATCGCCATTGTGTGTCGCCCTGAAGTGAAAACAATAGGTACAGTGTATGAGATGTGGGCAGGTTACTGATTATCAACCAACCGAAAGGCCAAATGACCCCGCAGGATCATTTGTCGTTCATAAAGCGGCGGGAAAATTGGCTGGCTGCCCGTTTCAGTAATGGCTCCAGCGCAAAGGCCAGCAACAGTTTTACTGGCCGCCGGGCAACGGATTTTACCGCCCAGCCCGCCACGCCAGCCGGGCCATAACGCAGCGCCGTGAGCAACACCAGTTTGCCGGCGACCTTCAACGCTGGCGTCACTTTACGACGCGTTTGTTGCCAACGATGATTCATGTTTTACCTCTTAAAGCTGGCGGAACCGGCTACGCAGGGAAAAGGTGTCGGAGGTAACGTAACGCTCCATCTGCCGCAAACGCGCCTCACCCGCCGCTAGTTGCGCATCTACCGCATCAAGTAGCTCACTGTTGCTGGGGACGGCTTCCCCTTCCACATAATTCTCCGGCAGCGGATCGAGCACAAAGAACAGCACGATATAGGCGGCAACAACGATAAAAAAACAGGCCGAAACACATTGCCGGGATGGTCAGAATACGCACGATTTTGACGCGAATATCCAGATACTGCGCGATCCCCGCGCACACGCCGCCCACTTTGCCGCGTTGCGGAATGCGCCATAATTTTTATTAAGGTCGAGGGTAGCCATCAGCGATCTCTCCAGTTCGGGTGTTCCGCATCAAGAATATCTTCCAGCGCCTGAATACGTTCACGCATCCGCGTTGCATCTTCTGATAACTGCATTAACCGCTGCTGTTCGCTCTGATTCAGTTCGCCGCGCGAGGTGCGGTTGTTGTAGTGCAGCCATAACCAGACAGGCAAAATAAACAGGATGAATAACGTCAGGGGTATAGCCAGAAAAAGCGTGCTCATGTGTACTCCTTACAGGGATGACGCGCGGCATCTTCTGATGCCGCCGCTGTTTATTATTGATTATCCTGCTTCATTTTGGCTTTCAGTTGCGCCAGTTGTTCACTGATTTCGTCATCCGCGCGCAGTTCAGCAAATTCCTGATCCAGCGATTTCTGTTTGCCAAAGCCGTGGCTTTCCGGCTTCCATTTGATCAATACGGCGCTCAAAGGATTCAAAACGCGCCATCGCTTCATCCAGTTTGCCGCTGTCGAGCTGGCGGCGCACATCACGCGAGGAGCTGGCCGCCCTGGTGGCGCAAGGTCAGTGCCTGTTGACGGGCGCGCGTTTCACTGAGTTTATTTTCCAGTTCACCAATCTCTTTTTTCAGCCGCGTCAGGCTTTCATCAACCAGCGTGACTTCCTGCTCCAGCGTATCGATAAGCGCGGTGACTTTCTGTTTCTCGATCAGCGCCGCACGCGCCAGATCGTCTTTCTCTTTGCGCAGCGCCAGTTCGGCTTTTTCCTGCCATTCGGCCTGCTGCGCCGCGGCTTGCTCAATCCGGCGCGTCAGCTGTTTTTTCTCCGCCAGCGCGCGGGCAGAGGTAGAGCGCACTTCCACCAGCGTGTCTTCCATCTCCTCGGATCATCAGGCGCACCAGCTTTTGCGGATCTTCTGCTTTTTCCAGCAGCGAATTAATGTTGGCGTTCACGATGTCGGCAAAACGAGAAAAAATACCCATAGTCAGTTCCTCTTCATTTCTGTAATCGGGCTCAGCCCTGCTACGGGACTATTACAATCTTCGTGCCAGTTTTTATCTTATTGATTTAAAACAAGTCGAATAATTTTACCGTTCTGTTCTTTTCGTCTAGAGTGGTTAATAACACCAACAAGTGGCGAATTTCATCATGTCTGAACACAAGGATAACCTGCTCGGCGAAGCCAATAGCTTTATTGAAGTGCTGGAGCAGGTTTCACGTCTGGCGCCGATTGATAAACCCGTACTGATTATCGGCGAGCGCGGTACCGGTAAAGAGCTGATTGCTAACCGGCTGCACTTTCTCTCCCTCCCGCTGGCAGGGGCCATTTATCTCCCCTTAATTGCGCGGCATTGAATGAAAACCTGCTGGATTCGGAACTGTTCGGTCACGAAGCCGGTGCGTTTACCGGCGCGCAAAAACGCCATCCGGGCCGTTTTGAGCGCGCCGATGGCGGGACGTTATTCCTTGATGAGCTGGCCACCGCGCCGATGCTGGTACAGGAAAAGCTGCTGCGGGTCATTGAATATGGCGAACTGGAACGCGTTGGCGGCAGCCAGCCGCTGCAGGTGAATGTCCGGCTGGTCTGCGCCACCAATGCCGACCTGCCGCAAATGGTGCGTGACGGGACCTTTCGGGCCGATCTCCTCGACCGGCTGGCATTCGACGTTGTGCTGCTACCGCCGCTGCGCCGTCGCCAGAGCGATATCATGCTGATGGCGGATCACTTTGCGATCCAGATGTGCCGTGAGCTGTCGCTGCCGCTGTTTCCGGGGTTTACCGAGCGCGCCCGCGACGTACTGCTCCATTACCCCTGGCCGGGCAATATCCGGGAACTGAAAACGTGGTTGAACGGTCGGTCTACCGGCACGGCAGCAGCGAAACACTGCTGGATACGATTATCCTCGATCCCTTTAACCGCGAGGGCGCCACCTCTCCACAAACGGAACAAAGCACATCTGCCGCTCCCGTATTGCCGCTGGATTTGCGCAAATTTCAGCACGATCAGGAAAAGCAGTTGCTGGAAACCAGTTTGCAGCAGGCAAAATTTAACCAAAAACGCGCGGCAGAATTATTAGGTTTGACCTATCACCAACTGAGAGCGCTACTGAAAAAGCATCAAATAAGCTGAAATCGCCGACAATAACAGCAGTCGTCAGCAGACATTTGTACGAAGCTATGGCAAGTGCGATACACTTTGCTCATGAATTTAAAATCGTTGGAAGAAATCATGCGTCTGGTTTTCTCTTCCCTGTTATTGACCGCGAGCCCGGCGACAGGCATTACGCACGCTGCAGCACCGCCAGCCCGTGACGCGGATATCCGCGATAGCGGCTTTGTCTACTGCGTGAATGGTCAGGTCAGCACCTTTAACCCACAGAAGGCGAGCAGCGGTCTGATTGTTGATACGCTGGCGGCACAGCTTTATGACCGACTGCTGGATGTGGATCCCTACACCTATCGGCTGGTGCCGGAGTTGGCTGAGAGCTGGGAAGTGCTGGATAACGGCGCAACGTACCGTTTTCACCTGCGTGACGGCGTGGCTTTCCAGACCACAGCCCGTTCACCCCGCACCGCGCGTTGAATGCGGACGACGTGGTGTTTACCTTCCAGCGCATTTTCGATCGCAATCATCCGTGGCATAACATTAACGGCGGCAGCTTTCCTATTTTGACAGTCTGCAATTTGCTGACTCCATCGACAGCGTACGCAAGCTGGATAACCGTACCGTTGAGTTCCGGCTAAAAAACCAGATGCCTCGTTTTTATGGCACCGGCCACCCACTATGCTTCCGTGATGTCGGCGGAATATGCTGCGCAACTGGCGAAAGACGACCATCAGGAATTGATCGACCGGCAGCCGGTGGGCACGGGTCCTTATCAACTGGATGAATACCGCGCCGGGCAATATATTCGGTTACAACGTCACGAAAAGTTCTGGCGCGGCAAGCCATTGATGCCGCAGGTCGTTGTCGATCAGGGCTCCGGTGGCACCGGTCGCCTGTCCAAACTATTAACCGGCGAGTGTGATGTGCTGGCGTGGCCAGCCGCCAGCCAGTTGACCATTCTGCGTGATGACCCGCGTCTGCGCCTGACGCTGCGCCCGGGAATGAACATCGCCTATCTTGCCTTTAATACCGACAAACCGCCGTTAAATAACCCGGATGTGCGCCATGCGTTGGCGTTATCCATTAATAACCAGCGGCTGATGCAATCGATCTATTACGGTACTGCCGAAACGGCCGCGTCGATTCTTCCGCGCGCCTCATGGGCTTACGATAACGAAGCAAAATTACCGAGTATGACCCGGCGAAAGCGCGTGAACGCCTGAAAGCGCTGGGGCTGGAACATATGACGTTGCAGCTTTGGGTCCCCACCACGTCGCAAGCGTGGAACCCCAGCCCACTGAAAACCGCCGAGCTTATTCAGGCGGATATGGCGCAGGTCGGCGTAAAAGTGGTGATCGTCCCGGTCGAAGGTCGTTTCAGTGAAGCGCGTCTGATGGACATGAACCACGACTTAACGCTGTCGGGTTGGGCAACAGACAGTAACGATCCGGACAGTTTTTTCCGCCCGATGCTCAGTTGTGCGGCCATCACCTCGCAAACGAACTTTGCCCACTGGTGTAACCGCGAATTTGACGACGTGCTGCAAAAGCGCTGGCCTCTCAGCAGTTGGCTGCACGTATCGATGCTTATGACGAAGCGCAACAAATCCTCGCTCGCGAGCTGCCGGTGCTGCCGCTGGCGTCATCTCTGCGCTTGCAGGCCTATCGTTATGATATTAAAGGGCTGGTGCTGAGTCCGTTTGGCAGCGCCTCTTTTGCCGGAGTCTCGCGGGAAAAACAAGAGGTCTCGCCGCCATGATTATTTTTACCCTGCGCCGTTTGTTGCTGCTGCTGGTGACGTTGTTTTTACTGACCTTTATCGGGTTCAGTCTCAGTTATTTCACGCCGCATGCGCCACTCCAGGGGGCCACCTTGTGGAATGCACAGGTGTTCTGGTTTAACGGGCTCTTGCACTGGGACTTCGGCGTTTCCAGTATCGATGGTCAATTGATTGCCGGGCAGCTTAAAGAGGTGTTCCCGGCGACCATGGAACTGTGCATTCTCGCGTTTGGCTCTGCGCTGTTGGTGGGGATCCCGGTCGGTATGCTGGCGGGCGTGATGCGCAGTAAATGGCAGGACCGGCTAATCAGCGCCATCGCCCTGCTCGGTTTTTTCGATTCCTGTTTTCTGGCTGGCGCTGCTGTTGACGCTCTTTTTCTCGCTTAATCTTGGCTGGTTGCCGGTTTCCGGGCGTTTCGACCTGCTGTATGAAGTGAAGACCATTACGGGTTTCGCCATTATTGACGCCCTGGCTGTCCGACTCGCCGTGGCGCGAAGAGATGATCATCAGCGCTTTGCGTCATATGGTGTTGCCGGTGCTGACGCTGGCGGTCGCGCCAACCACCGAAGTGATCCGTCTGATGCGCATCAGCACCATTGAGGTGTTTGACAAGAACTATATTAAAGCGGCGGCGACGCGTGGGCAGTCAATGTTAACGATCCTGCGCCGCCATGTGCTGCATAACGCCCTGCCGCCAGTGATACCAAAACTGGGTCTGCAATTTTCCACCATGTTGACGCTGGCAATGATCACCGAAATGGTCTTTAGCTGGCCGGGCCTCGGCCGCTGGCTGATCAATGCTATTCGCCAGCAGGACTATGCGGCTATTTCCGCTGGTGTGATGGTGATTGGCTCACTGGTGATTATCGTTAACGTGATTTCCGATATCCTCGGGCGCGCTGGCGAACCCGTTGAAACATAAGGAATGGTATGCCTTACGATAGCGTCTACAGCGAAAAGCGCCCGCCCTGGCGCGTTGCGCACCGTGTGGCGCAAATTCTACAGCGACACCACGGCGATGATCGGCCTGTACGGTTGCGGCGCACTGCTGGTGCTGTGCGTGTTCGGCGGCTGGTTTGCGCCTTACGGCCTTGACCAGCAATTCCTCGGTTATCAGTTGCTGCCGCCTTCCTCGGGTCGCGCTACGGGGACGTTTCCTTCTTCCTCGGTACGGACGATCTCGGCCGTGATGTCTTAAGTCGTCTGCTGAGCGGCGCTGCCCCCACGGTTGGTGGCGCATTTCTGGTGACACTGGCTGCCACGTTGTGCGGACTGGTGCTCGGTGTATTTGCCGGGGCGACGCACGGTCTGCGCTCGGCAGTGTTAAACCACATTCTTGATACGCTGTTGTCTCTGCCAACGCTGCTGCTGGCCATTATTGTGGTGGCCTTTTCTGGCCCGCACCTCTCCCACGCCATGTTTGCGGTCTGGCTGGCACTGCTGCCGCGCATGGTGCGTTCGGTCTACAGCATGTGGTGCATGACGAGCTGGAGAAAGAGTATGTGGTGGCCGCGCGACTCGATGGCGCATCGACGATGAATATTTTGTGGTTTGCGGTGTTGCCGAATATCACCTCCGGCATGATCACGGAAATCACCCGCGCGCCCTGTCGATGGCCATCCTCGATATCGCCGCCCTCGGTTTTCTCGATCTGGGCGCGCAGCTTCCCTCCCCGGAATGGGGCGCAATGCTGGGTGACGCACTGGAGCTGATTTATGTGGCCCCGTGGACGGTCATGCTGCGGGCGCGGCCATTATGATCAGCGTATTGCTGGTGAACATACTCGGCGACGGTATTCGCCGCGCGATCAATGCGGGGGTGGAATAATGCCGCTTCTTGATATCCGCAATCTGACCATCGAAGTGAAGACCGGTGAAAACTGGGTTAAAGCGGTCGATCGCGTCAGTCTGACCCTTGCCGAAGGTGAAATTCGCGGGCTGGTGGGAGAATCCGGTTCCGGGAAGAGCTTAATTGCCAAAGCGATTTGCGGCGTCACCAAAGAGAACTGGCGGGTCACCGCCGACCGCATGCGCTTTGATGATATCGACTTGCTGCGCCTGTCAGCGCGGGAGCGGCGTAAGCTGCTTGGTCATAACGTGTCGATGATTTTCCGAGAGGCCGCAATCCTGTCTCGATCCGTCGGAACGCGTCGGCAAGCAGTTGATGCAAAATATCCCCCGTTGGACGTGGAAAGGCAGCTTATTGCAACGGTTTGGCTGGCGTAAACGCCGTGCCATCGAACTGCTGCACCGCGTCGGCATTAAAGATCATAAAGATGCGATGCGCAGCTTTCCTTACGAGCTGACGGAAGGTGAATGTCAGAAAGTGATGATTGCCATTGCGCTGGCTAACCAGCCGCGTTTGCTGATCGCCGATGAGCCAACCAACGCCATGGAGCCGACGACCTGTGCGCAGATTTTCCGTCTGCTTACCCGTCTTAACCAGAATAACAACACCACGATTATGTTGATCAGCCACGATTTGCAGATGCTCAGCAACTGGGCGGATCGCATTAACGTGATGTATTGCGGGCAAACGGTGGAAACCGCTCCCAGCGAAGAGCTGATCGTTACGCCGCATCACCCTTATACTCAGGCGCTCATTCGCGCTATTCCCGATTTTGGCAGCGCTATGCCGCATAAAAGCCGCCTCAACACTATGCCGGGCGCGATTCCGTTACTCGAACAGTTGCCGATTGGTTGTCGCCTCGGGCCGCGTTGCCCTTATGCCCAGCGTAAATGTATTGAGAAGCCCCGACTTACGGGGGCAAGAAACCATCTTTACGCCTGCCATTTCCCGCTGAATATGGAGAGTGGAGTGAGATGGTCGAGACCTTGCTTGAAGTCCGCAACCTGAGCAAAACCTTCCGTTATCGCACCGGCTGGTTCCGCCGTCAGACCGTGGAAGCCGTGAAACCGTTGAGTTTTACGCTGCGGGAGCGGCAAACGCTGGCCATTATCGGCGAGAACGGTTCCGGCAAATCCACGCTGGCCAAAATGCTGGCGGGGGATGGTGGAGCCCAGTTCCGGCGAACTGGTGATTGACGACAAACCGTTGCATTACGGGGATTACACGTTTCGCAGCCAGCATATTCGTATGATTTTTCAGGATCCGACAACGTCACTGAACCCGCGTCAGCGTCTTTCGCAAATCCACTGGATTTCCCGCTGCGTCTGAACACCGATCTCGACCCTGATGCGCGGCGCAAGCGCATTCTGGAAACGCTGCGCATGGTCGGGCTGCTGCCGGATCATGTGAGCTACTATCCGCATATGCTGGCGCCGGGACAGAAACAGCGTCTGGGGCTGGCGCGGGCGCTGATCCTGCGCCCAAAAGTCATTATTGCGGACGAAGCGCTGGCATCGCTGGATATGTCGATGCGTTCGCAGTTAATCAATCTGATGCTGGAATTACAGGAAAAACAGGGTATCTCTTATATTTACGTCACCCAGCACATTGGCATGATGAAACATATCAGCGATCAGGTTCTTGTCATGCACCGGGGAAGTGGTTGAGCGCGGCAGTACCGCCGATGTGCTTGCGTCCCCGCTGCATGATTTAACAAAACGCTTAATTGCCGGGCATTTTGGCGAGGCATTAACAGCCGATGCATGGCGAAAAGACCGTTGATTCAATAGTTTCAGTGGTCGGATTAACTCATCCGGCGACTCATGATAGAATCGCCGCGTTTTAACGACGATCGTCCGAACACGATGACGATCGCCACAACAATGAATATAAGGATTAGAGCTATGGGTTTTCTTTCCGGTAAGCGCATTCTGGTAACTGGCGTCGCCAGCAAACTGTCCATCGCATACGGCATCGCACAGGCTATGCACCGCGAAGGCGCTGAGCTGGCTTTCACCTACCAGAACGACAAGCTGAAAGGCCGCGTTGAAGAGTTTGCCGCCCAGCTGGGTTCCAGCATTGTGCTGGAGTGCGACGTTGCTAAAGACGAAAGCATCGATGCCCTGTTCACTGACCCTCGGGCGAAAGTCTGGCCGAAGTTCGACGGTTTCGTTCACTCCATCGGTTTTGCGCCGGGCGATCAGCTGGATGGCGACTATGTGAATGCTGTTACCCGTGAAGGCTTTAAAATTGCTCACGACATCAGCTCCTACAGCTTCGTTGCGCTGGCTAAAGCTTGCCGCGAGATGCTGAATCCGGGTTCTGCGCTGCTGACCCTCTCCTATCTGGGTGCTGAGCGCGCCATCCCGAACTACAACGTGATGGGTCTGGCGAAAGCGTCTCTGGAAGCCAACGTACGCTATATGGCGAATGCGATGGGTCCGGAAGGCGTGCGCGTTAACGGTATTTCCGCTGGCCCAATCCGTACGCTGGCGGCCTCCGGTATTAAAGACTTCCGTAAAATGCTGGCGCATTGCGAAGCCGTTACCCCGATTCGCCGCACAGTGACCATCGAAGATGTGGGCAACTCTGCTGCGTTCCTGTGCTCTGACCTCTCTGCTGGCATCTCCGGTGAAGTGGTTCACGTTGATGGCGGGTTCAACATCGCTGCCATGAACGAGCTGGAAATCAAATAATGCCCCCTCGCCCCTTCTTCTGAAGGGGCGTTTTCCCTCGATATGCCATTCTGATATTTATTATCACCTAACAATCTTTCATCCCTCTCTCCCTTACGCCGGGGATTAAGCAGCAAAAGATCCGGCGCAACAGACCTGACGTCGTATCCGGATCGCCACTTTCAGACCAAGGAACGACCATGGAACAACGCCGGATTTCAGGCAAAAACCACTGGTATCATGAAACCCAGTCAACTGCCCGCCGGGCTCACGCGCTACCGTTGGTTCCCGAAGCGGCCACTGTAAACGACCCTTTCCTGCTCGATCTGACCCTGCCGGATGAACTGTTAGCCGACATCGACAGCATCGTTATCCCCGCACGCAAACTCTATGCATTGCTGTTTCCTCAGCGGGTAGCGGTTAATCGCTTACGGACATTCAGCGCCTATGATCGTCTCAGTACCGCACTCACCGTCGCCCGTATTTGGCGTTCAGCGTTTATGTAACCACTATGCTGCGCGTCTTGCGCCGTTACCCGGTCCGGACTCATCAAGGGAAAGCAACTACCGACTGGCGCAAATAACCCAGTACGCCCGCCAACTTGCGGCGTCGCCCTCGGTGATTGACGCCCGTGCGCGCCAGCAGCTCGAAGAAGTGGGCCTGTCGTTGTACGACCTCGGTGATGATCAATCAGATTATTGGGTTTATTGCCTTCCGGTGCCCGCATCGTGGCTATGCTACAGGCACTCCTTGGTCATCCGGTGCGTTTTATTCCGGGTATGGATACACAGCAGGAAGCCGCTGCGGACCGTTTTTCCCGGACAGAAGCGCCGTGGCAAGCCGGTATCGACGCGGTGGAATTACGTATTGCCAGCGCCCCGCAAATGGAATCGCTTTCCCGCTGGCAACCTTTGCCGGAGCTGCGGTTGCTGGCGCCATTGCTGGCCCACGAGCACCTGATTCTTAACGAGCTGGGTGAGATAACAGACCATGTGGCGCAGCAGCGACCCGACGCGCAACTCGCAGCATTGGTGGCGCTTTACACTGCGCGGATTAATGGCAGCGAACACTGTTTTGCCGAGCAACTGCGTCGCTGGCAGACGGTGCACAACGGGAATCGGCGCTGCGTGAAGGTGGGCGAGAGTTACAGCGCGTGTTCGCCGGTAATGCGCAAGAAAGCGCGCTGATACAGGCCGTTCAGTTGCTGACCTGCACGCCAGACAGGTTTAGCCCGCTGTCACTTTCGCTGTTGACTGAGCAGGATCTTAGCCGCCGCGCCGTTGTCAGCTTGCTGGCGGAGTGCGCCCTCTGCGGCTGGTTAAACCGCCTGAAAATCGCGCTCGGTCAGACAGCGTAAAATGCGCGGCGAGTGTGGCGCAGTGGCGTGTTTACCCTTATGCCTGTACAGATTTTGCTGAAAGAGCGCTTGCTGCGACAGGCAGAATCGCGTAAAACTGTCAGCCGCTCTTTTGGCCACGAAACTACATAACTATGCTCCGGGACAATCCGCTGCTTGCGCAGCTAAAAACAGCAACTTCACTCACAGACGCCGCGTGCGAAGGCGTCGTCAAAGGCACGTGGAAAAAGGCTTTGGCTTTCTGGAAGTCGATGCGCAAAAAGTTATTTCATTCCGCCGCCGCAAATGAAGAAAGTGATGCATGGCGATCGGATCATTGCCGTCATCCACAGTGAAAAAGAGCGCGAAAGTGCAGAGCCTGAAGAACTGGTCGAACCGTTCCTCACCCGTTTTGTCGGCAAAGTGCAGAAGAAAGATGACCGTCTTTCTATCGTGCCAGACCATCCGTTGCTGAAAGACGCGATTCCCTGCCGCGCGGCCCGCGGCGTTGAGCACGATTTTAAAGAAGGTGACTGGGCTGTCGCCGAGATGCGTCGCCATCCGTTGAAAGGCGATCGCGGTTTTTACGCTGAGCTGACGCAGTTTATTACCTTCGCAGAAGATCATTTTGTACCGTGGTGGGTGACGCTCGCACGCCACAATCTGGAAAAAGAAGCGCCGAACGGTGTTGCCACCGAAATGCTGGATGACGGTTTGCAGCGTGTGGATCTTACCGCACTGGATTTCGTCACTATCGACAGCGCCAGCACCGAAGATATGGATGATGCGCTGTACGTTGGAAGAAACAAGCGACGGAAAACTGCAACTGACGGTAGCCATCGCCGACCCAACAGCTGGATCGCCGAAGGCAGCAAGCTGGATGACGCGGCTAAAATCCGTGCCTTCACCAACTATCTGCCGGGCTTTAATATCCCGATGCTGCCGCGCGAACTGTCTGACGATCTCTGCTCCCTGCGCGCGAATGAAGTTCGCCCGGCGCTGGTGTGCCGTATGACGCTGGACAGCGAAGGCGCCATTGACAGCAGTATTGAATTCTTTGCCGCAACCATTGAATCAAAAGCCAAACTGGCCTATGACGATGTCTCCGACTGGCTGGAAAACAGCGGTGAATGGCAGCCATCGAGCGACGCCATTGCTGTGCAAATCCGTTTGCTGCACCGCGTAACTCCGTGCTGGGTGGCGTCAAACGCACGCACTGGTGTTTAAAGATCGTCCGGATTACCGTTTTGTCCTCGGCGAAAAAGGCGAAGTGCTGGATATCGTGGCGGAACCGCGCCGCGTGGCTAACCGTATCGTTGAAGAGTCAATGATCGCCGCCAACATCTGTGCCGCCCGTGTATTACGCGACAAACTGGGCTTCGGTATTTACAACGTGCATATGGGCTTTGACCCGGCGAACAGCGAACAACTGGCGGCCATGCTGAAAACGCACGGCATGCATGTTGATGCGGAAGAAGTGCTGACGCTGGACGGTTTCTGTAAACTGCGCCGCGAACTGGATGCACAGCCGTCGGGCTTCCTTGATAGCCGTATTCGCCGCTTCCAGTCCTTTGCTGAGATCAGCATCGAACCGGGCCCGCACTTCGGCCCTCCGGGTCTGGAAGCCTACGCGACTGGACCTCGCCGATTCGTAAATATGGCGATATGGTTAACCATCGTCTGCTGAAAGCCATTATTAAAGGTGAAACGCCAAAACGCCCGCAGGATGACACAACCGTGCAGATGGCTGAGCGCCGTCGTCTTAACCGCATGGCGGAGCGCGATGTCGGCGACTGGCTGTATGCCCGCTTCCTGCAGAACAAAGCCGGCACCGATACCCGGTTCTCTGCGGAAATTATCGATGTCAGCCGCGGCGGTATGCGTGTCCGTCTGGTGGATAATGGCGCAGTTGCGTTTATTCCTGCGCCGTTTATTCATGCTGTACGTGATGAACTGGTGTGCAGCCGGAGAGCGGTACCGTGCAAATCAAAGGCGAAACCGCATTCAAAGTGACCGACGTTATTGATGTCACCATTGCGGAAGTCCGGATGGAAACCCGCAGCGTTATCGCCCGCCCGGCCATCTAACGGCATCGTTACATCGCGCCTTCCTGACCCGGAAGGCGCTTTTTTGATCTGCGATACGCCACGCATTTTTTTTCTCCCTCCTCACACAAATCTGCAAAAACGACCACAATAACAACACAGGCAACTGTGCATTCACTGCGTATTTAAGCGATTAACAGCCATCAGGCAGGTTGACTAACAGATGCCTTTTCGCGGTGCAACATAACAAGAAACAACACACTCTTGCCTGTGTCCCCCTTCTTTAACAGGTGGTTATCCATCGCTAAATGAGTACCGGTTGCGCTTTCAAGTGGATTGGGAGAGAACATGAAAGACGAACAGGAAGAAAATTTGCTGTTTCGTTATCTGAGATCTAACAGCCCGTTCTGGCGATTGACTGCCAATAGCAACGCCCTGCACTTTTCCCCGGACGAAGGTTCCGATGCCAGCCCACGGTGGTGACATTAGGCAATGCTCAGGCTGAACAGATCCGTGAAATGACGGTGATCACCTCCAGCCTGACCCTGAATATCGTCTTGTATGGCGAAGCCGTGTCGGTACATCTTGTTGGACGCAAAATCAGCCGCAAAGCGTGGGCAGGCAGCGCCTCCGCGTGGCATGACACCCAATCCGTCGCCCGTGACCTCGGTGCAGGGGCTCTCTTTGCTGAGCAAGTGGTCTCTGAAGCCAACTCCGTGATCGTGATCCTCGATCGTCGCGGCAACATCCAGCGTTTTAATCGCCTTAGCGAAGAATATACGGGTATGAAAGAGCAAGAGGTGATTGGGCAAAACGTCTTTAAATTATTTATGAGTCGTAGTGAAGCGGCCGCGTCGAAACGCAGTATCGCGTCTTTTTTTTCATAATGGTGGCCCCTACGAAGTCGAACGCTGGATCAAAACCCGCAAAGGACAGCGCCTGTTTCTGTTCCGCAATAGATTCGTCCATAGCGGTAGCGGTAAGAACGAAATATTTCTTATCTGCTCCGGCACGGATATTACGGAAGAGCGCCATGCCCGGAGCGCTTACGCCTCTTAGCCAACACCGATACCGTGACCGGTTTACCTAATCGCAATGCGATTCAGGAACGCATCAGCGATGCCATTGCCCATCGTGGCAATACACAGGTTGGCATCGTCTATTTGGACTGGATAACTTTAAGAAAGTGAACGACGCCTATGGCCATATGTTCGGCGATCAGCTGTTGCAGGCCGTGGCGTTGACAATTTTAAGTTGTCTTGATGAAGGGCAAGTGCTGGCACGGTTTGGCGGCGATGAATTTATCATACTGGCGACCGACACATCTCAAAGCGTGCTGGAGGCTATGGCATCGCGGATCCTGACACGTTTACGCCAGCCTTTTCGCATCGGCTTAATCGAGATTTACAGTGGGTGCTCGCTGGGGATTTCACTTGCCCCACAGCACGGCAACGACCGTGAAAGCGTGATCCGTAATGCCGACACGGCCATGTATACCGCCAAGGAGAGCGGGCGCGGTAAATTCTGTGTCTTCTCGCCGGAAATGAACCAACGGGTATTTGAATACCTCTGGCTCGATACCAATCTGCGCAAAGCACTCGAAAAAATCAACTGGTCATCCACTATCAACCGAAAATTACACTGGCGCGGCGAAGTTCGTAGCCTCGAAGCACTGGTACGTTGGCAATCTCCCGAGCGCGGATTGATCCCGCCGCTGGATTTTATCGCTTATGCAGAAGAGTCTGGTTTGATTGTGCCGTTAGGACGCTGGGTGATGCTTGACGTTGTGCGTCAGGTAGCGGAATGGCGAGACAAAGGCATTCATTTGCGCGTGGCGGTGAATGTCTCAGCGCGCCAACTGGCCGATCAGTCGATTTTTAGCGACCTTAAGCAGGCGCTGAAAGATGTTAACTTCGATTATTGCCCGATTGATGTGGAGCTGACGGAGAGCTGCCTGATTGAGAATGAAGAACTCGCCCTGTCGGTAATTAATCAGTTCAGCGAACTGGGGGCGCAGGTTCACCTCGACGATTTTGGCACGGGTTATTCGTCTCTGTCGCAACTTGCGCGTTTTCCTCTTGATGCCATCAAACTCGATCAGTCGTTTGTACGTGATATTCATAAACAGCCGATATCCCAGTCACTGGTGCGGGCGATTGTCGCTGTGGCACAAGCGCTTAATCTGCAGGTGATTGCTGAAGGTGTGGAGAGTGCAAAAGAAGACGCCTTTCTGACCAAAAACGGCGTCAACGAGCGGCAGGGATTTTTTATTTGCTAAGCCCATGCCCGCTGCCGCATTCGAGCGCTGGTTTAAGCGTTATCTGGCGCGAAAAGCACCCTGACTGGCGTTACTGAAACGGGCTAACACATGCCGATTCTGCAGGTGCGCGCAGGTAAGTTTCATCACGCGTTCATCATCAGTAAACAGTTTGTACATAGCGTGGTTGATAACCGTCACTGCTTTCCCCGCCGCCGGAAAAGAGTGCATTGCGGCAGAGCCAACCTAATCCCCTCGAAGGTAACTGCATGTCACTTATCGAATATATAATGAGTGCTTATAAGTTTTGAGATTTCGCTTTTTACCCTTCTCTTTTACACTGTTTTCTGCATCATTGAATTTATTCATTTTCGATTTTAAGGTGAAGGTATGGCAGACATCGATGTGAAGCAACTTGCCAGCCGGATCGATACCGTGCTGGATATTCTGGTTGCCGGGGATTATCAATCCGCCATTCGCAACCACCGGAAATTCTCAAAGCGGAATTATTAGATCCCGACAACAATGACAAAACGTCTTCTTCCGGTGCACCTAAGACGCCCCCGTGGGAAATTTGAATTTCTTCCTTTCGCCATCACGTGGTAGCCGGGAAAGCGATGCCCGTTATGGCGATTTCATCCTCTCGACGAACAATCAGAAATTTGTGGCTATGAATTCCCGACAACAACTTATTTTACAGACGGTCATCGATAAAGGCCGGATAAGCGTTGCGGATCTTGCGCGAATGACCGGTGTCTCTGAAGTCACTATTCGCCGGGATCTGAACACGCTGGAAAAACAGAGCTATCTGCGCCGTATGCATGGTTTTGCTGTGCCGCTGGACAGCGACGATGTTGAAACGCGCATGATGAATAATTACACCGTAAAACGGGAGCTGGCGGACTTCGCTGCCTCACTGGTGAGTCCGGGCGAAACGGTGTTTATTGAGAATGGCAGCAGTAATGCCCTGCTGGCGCGTAAACTTGGCGAGCAGCGTGATATCACCATTATCACGGTGAGCAGCTATATTGCGCATTTGCTGAAAGATTCCCTTTCCGAAGTGATTCTGCTCGGCGGCATTTACCAGAAAAAAGCGAAAGTATGGTGGGCCCGCTGACGCGTCAGTACATTCAGCAAGTGCATTTCAGTAAGGCGTTTATCGGTATTGATGGCTGGCTGCCGGAAACGGGGTTTACCGGGCGCGATATGATGCGCACCGATGTTGTTAACGCGGTGCTGGAAAAGGCAGCGATGCCATTGTCCTGACCGACAGCTCGAAGTTCGGCGCGGTACATCCTTACACCCTCGGTCCGATTGCGCGCTTCCAGCGGGTGATCACCGACAGTCATCTCGCCGCCGAAGCCCATCTCCAACTGCAACAAGCGGGTCTGATTGTCGACATCGTCGCACCGGCGCGATCCGCTAAGTCCCTCAGCCCGTGAAAGCGGGCTAACCCCCCTCTTATCTGAGAGTATTCCGACCTCGGTGATTAAGACTATTTACCTGTCCTGTAACGAGCCGCGGCGTAAAATTAATATTAGCTATATAACAGGAAGTGACTATCACTCACGTGATTGTATTACACCTGCGCAGCAAGGTTTCACGGAATGGCTTTAAGGCAGCCCCCAAAGACTATACTTAAAGAGAACATCTTTCCGTGAATCGATTATTCAGGAGAAAGTATGATGATGTTAACAAGCAAAAAAATGGCCGCTGCAGTACTGGCAGTTACCGGCAATGTCCCTGAGCGCCTGTGGTCACTGGTCTAAACGCGATCGTAATACCGCCATCGGGGCGGGTGCGGGCGCGCTAGGTGGTGCGGTGCTGACTGACGGTAGTACGCTCGGTACATTGGGCGGCGCGGCTGTCGGTGGGATCATCGGCCACCAGGGTTGGTAAGTGGTGAGCGACACGGCGACTACAGCAAAATAACGATACTTTCTTTTCAGGTCTGAGTTTTACCCAGTATAAAAAATAAAGCCGTGGTTCATTGCCACGGCTTTTCTGTTTTATCCACCAGCAAGTTTGACTTTCATTCCTTTGGCTTCGAGTAATGACTTAAGTAAATCGCGTTTATCACCCTGTATCTCGATCACGCCATCTTTGACTGCCCCGCCACACCCGCATTTTTTTCTTTAATTCTGCCGCCAGCTTATCCAGCGACTCATCATCTTCATCAATGCCGGTAATCAGGCACACGCCTTTTCCTTTGCGCCCGCTGGTCTGACGCTGAATGCGCACAATGCCATCGCCTTTAGGACGGGCCGATTGCGTTTTCGGCTCATCAATGCGCCCGGTTTCTGTCGAGTACACCAGACGACTATTATCATCACGCATTATGCCCCTTACCTAACGCGATGTTGATGGCTTTCAGGGTTTGCGCCGGATCGGCGGATTGCGTAACCGGGCGACCAATAACCATATAGTCTACACCCGCCGCCAGCGCCTGTTCCGGGGGTCATAATACGGCGCTGATCGCCGGCGTCGCTACCTTGCGGGCGGATACCCGGCGTGACCAGTTTAAAATCATGGCCCAACACGCTTTTAAAGCGCACAGCTTCCTGTGCGGAACACACCACGCCATCCAGACCACATTGCTGGGTGAGTTTTGCCAGCCGCTCAGCATGTTCGGCGGGCGTGGCCTGTATACCGAGATCGAGTAAGTCACTGGCTTCCATACTGGTTAGTACCGTCACCGCGATCAGCAGCGGTGCGTCTTTGCCAAATGATAACAAGGCTTCTTTTGCTGCGGTCATCATGCGCGCGCCGCCAGACGCATGAACATTCACCATCCATACGCCCAGATCGGCGGCCGCTTTCACTGCGTGCGCCGTGGTGTTAGGAATATCGTGGAATTTCAGGTCGAGAAAAATATCGAAACCACGCTGCTGTAATTCACGAACCAGTTGCGGCCCGAACAGAGTGAACATCTCTTTGCCTACTTTCAGTCGGCAGTCGCGAGGGTCAATACGGTCGACAAACGCCGAGGGCTTTGTCACGGTTATCATAATCGAGAGCCACGACAACCGGGGAAGCAGTAACAGCACGGGAAGTCGGGAAAGCAGTAGACGTCATGATCAGACCTTCTGAAATGAGGGCACCCGCTCAGGCGCAAAATGAATAAACGGCGAGCATTCTACCTGCGCAGGGTTGTAAATGACAGTGGCCATTTCAGTCCTGCCAGACAATGAAATGGCACAGTTGCCACATTGATAGAATCAAACAGATAAGTATGTTGTAACTAAAGTGCGGACTTTTAAAAAATTACTGCCCGTCGAGGCCGCGAATCGGTTTCACCGTCGACCGGGCGCGGCAGGATGGACAATGCCAGTACATGGTAAAAGCGGTAAAGCCGCATTTATGGCAGCGATAACGCGGCTTACTGCGAATCTGCTCGCCAACCATTTCACGCAGCACGGCCAGACTCTCTTTCGCCCGCCCTTCTTCCGCTTCATTCAGGTGGTAATCCATCAGCTTATGGAAGACGCGCATCGTTGGGTGACGCTGAAGCTGATGCGTTACATACAACTGCGCCGCGTCCGGGCCTTCGCGTCGTTCCTTAATCTCCGCCAGCATCAGTTCCGCGGTTGCACCGGTATTCTCTTCCACACACCGCTGCAAAACGCCGCCCACTCATCATTTTTACCCAACTGCTGGTAACAGGTTTGCAGCATTTCCAGCGTTTCACTGACCAGTTCTTTATCCTGATCAATAACGCGTAACAGATTTTCGGCAGCTTTAGCGTAATCCCCGCTGGCCATAAATACCCGCCCCATCATGATGGAGACGCGCGGGCTATCGCGATCGGCGGCGGCACCTTTTTCAGCAGCGCCATTGCTCTGTCCATATCGTCATTACCCATTTGCTGCAACGCTAATTCGCAGTAAAAATGGGCAATTTCTGTGCGTTGTTTATCTTTCCCTAATTTTACCAGTCGCTCAGCAACATCGATGGCCTTCTGCCATTCGCTGGTCGCCTGATAAATCTGCAGTAGCTGCTGCAACGCGCTAACGCGAAAATCGGTTTCATCTACCAGCTGGTTAAACATATCTTCGGCGCGATCGTACATCCCGGCCGCCATATAATCACGGCCAAGCTGCTGCACCGCCAGCAAACGCTGATCATAAGATAACGAAGCGCTTTCCATCAGCGTCTGGTGAATACGGATAGCGCGATCGACTTCGCCGCGCGAACGGAACAAATTCCCCAGAGTGAGGTGCGCTTCAACGGTGCCGGTATCCTCTTTCAACATATCGAGGAACAGGTCGACCGCTTTGTCCTGTTGGTTGCTCAGTAAAGGTTAACCCCGGCGACGTATTCACGTGACAGCCGGTTCGCCTCATCCTGCTTTGTCTGTTGAGCATTTCTGCGCCCCATATACCAGCCATAGGCAGCGGCGACAGGTAACAGCAGAAACAACAACTCCAGCATAGAATATTATTCCTTCACTGCCGGTGCGCCGGTAGCAGCCGGAACATCCGTCGCAGGGATAAGCTGATGCTCAAGACGTTTGATTTTACGCTCGGCGCGCGCGCGAGAGAAACACGAACACGCAGCCAGAACAGGCCACAAATCAGCCAGCCGATCGCGAACCCAGCCGCAAACAGCACTGCCAGCAGCGTAGAGATGCGGTATTCGCCCCTGGGCGAGCAAATAGTTGAACGTCACTTGCTGATCGTTTTGCGCACCCAGCGTAATCGAGACGACAAAAATCGCTAACACCAGTAAGAAAATGAGTAAATATTTCACATTACATCCCGTTATGTGGTTCCGAGCGATGAATATATGGGCAACTGCGAGTAACCAGCCCTATAAACTACCATTTTAGCGCCCGGCGCGAAATGGTAATGCGTGACGTTAAATTCTGATTTGGGGGCTAACCTACGAAAATCAAGGTTCACGGGTCCCGCTCGACGATTTCCTGCACCTCTTCAACCGGCGGTGTTAAAGGCCCACAGAGGCGCTGCGCCAGCCGCCACCGTCACCAGTAGCCGGAGATCAGCGTCGCCACCACCAAATCACGCGGCCAGTGCATCCCCAGCAGTAAACGACTCCCCATTACGCCTGTTGCCCATACCAGTAAAATCGCGATGGTCCGGTGCGTCTGCGCGGCCATAACAGCCCGACACCCAGCAAGGCCCAACTGGCCGCAAACATGGTATGCCCGGACGGAAATGCAAAACCGGTCTCTTTTTGCCAATGTTTGCGTAAAAATGTCGGAATATCATGCTGGCCGGAGAGTTGCGTTTTCACCCATTCCCCTCTGGCTTTACGTTTTAAAGCATAGAACTCATCAACCTGAATATTTTGCGTTTTTCCAGCCACATAACAAAAGGACGTGGCTCTCGGACTCGCTCCTTAACGAAAGATTTCACCCCCTGCCCCAGCAGAATTGCGCAGCCGAGAATGGCAAACAGCATTAGCGCAGGCTTCAGACGAAAACGAAGACACCAGAGAAACCACGCGCAGAGCACCCCATGGGTGATTATTCCCCAGTGGCTGCGAGACCGTTTCGGTTATCCAGAACAGAAAATGCAACCACGCGTTTGACTGACCGGGTTCCCAGTTCCAGCCGGAGATCCACACTGCCAGCGGCATAATCAGTAAAATCGCCGCCCCCCGCCGTTGTTCGTTTTGCAATTGACAGCATGTCTTCTCCTTTCATGTAAGCGTCACAATCATAACTGAAAATGGCATTCCTGCAGGAACCAACGTATTCGTGCGCTTATGCTGCAATATGTTGGTCACAAGTAGGCGATGATGCGGGCATTGTGGCAAAATACGTTTATACAGAAGGCCAACAGGCTACAGGTGCGCAGTGCGCCAACATAATCCGGAGATTCACATGCAGCTTAAACGAGTGGCAGAAGCCAAACTGCCTACCCCCCGGGGCGACTTCCTGATGGTGGGTTTTGAAGAACTGGCAACCGGGCAGGATCACGTGGCCCTTGTCTTTGGTGATATTTCCGGGCAGTTGCCCGTTCTTGCGCGTGTGCATTCGGAGTGTCTGACGGGAGACGCGCTTTTCAGCTTGCGTTGTGATTGTGGTTTCCAGCTTGAAGCAGCATTGAACCATATTGCCGAAGAAGGCCGCGGCGTGCTGCTCTATCATCGTCAGGAGGGGCGTAACATCGGCTTGCTGAATAAAATCCGCGCCTATGCGTTACAGGATCAGGGCTACGATACTGTTGAAGCAAACCATCAGCTTGGTTTTGCCGCCGACGAGCGTGACTTCACCCTGTGCGCTGATATGTTCAAACTCCGGGTGTCGATGAAGTGCGTCTGCTGACCAACAACCCGCGCAAAGTTGAAATCCTCACCGAAGCAGGCATCAATATTGTTGAACGCGTGCCGTTGATTGTTGGGCGTAACCCGAAAAATGCCCATTACCTCGACACCAAGGCCGAGAAAATGGGCCACCTGCTGAAGTAACGTGTAACAAACAGCGTAAAAAGGCCTGCATCTGCAGGCCTTTTGTTCAGTTCAGCATATTGCGTATCACGTAGTGCAGGATCCCATCATTGCGGTAGTACGTCAGTTCGGTTGACGTATCAATCCGGCATCGGCACTGCAACACCTCGTGTGAGCCATCCGCCCGGGTCAGCGTCACAGGCAATGCGGCGCCGGGCTGAATATCACTCAGATCTACGATGTCGAGTTTCTCCTCACCGGTTAGTCCCAGCGTTTTCCGCGTTACCCCTTGCGGAAACTCCAGTGGCAGGATTCCCATACCAATCAGGTTCGAGCGGTGGATGCGTTCGAACGACTCGGCAATCACCACCTGGACACCCAGCAGGCGCGGCCCTTTTGCCGCCCAGTCGCGGCTGGAACCCGAGCCGTACTCTTTACCGGCGATCACTGCCAGAGGCGTTCCCTCTTGCTGGTAGCGCATTGCGGCGTCATAAATCGACACAACCTCGCTCCCCGGCAG
Source organism: Enterobacter sp. EA-1 (assembly GCA_002886105.1). Classification (GTDB taxonomy): domain Bacteria; phylum Pseudomonadota; class Gammaproteobacteria; order Enterobacterales; family Enterobacteriaceae. Next base: position 2,399,688 of record CP025776.1, on the reverse strand, counting down.
ATGGCGTGTCATACCGCCTTCCACACCCGGCACCATTTCATTACGGATACGGATATTGGCGAACGTACCACGCATCATCACTTCATGGTTGCCACGCCGGGAACCGTAGGAGTTAAAGTCGCGCCGCTCCACGCCATGACTTTGCAGGTAGCGCCCTGCCGGGCTATCCGCTTTGATACTGCCTGCCGGCGAAATATGATCGGTGGTCACCGGAATCCCCCAGCATGGCCAAGATCCGCGCACCGTGAATGTCCTTGACCGGTTCAGGTTGCGCCCCCATATCGTCAAAAGGGCGAAAGACGAATATACGTTGAGTCGCTCTGCCAGCCGTAGGTGTCCGAGCGTTCAACCTCAATCGCTTTCCACTCCGGCGTGCCTTCAAAGACTTCGGCATACTCCTTGCGGAACATCTCCGTCGAAACCTGCTCAACCGCCCGGGCAATCTCCGGTGCTGGATGGCCAGATATCTTTCAGATAGACCGGATCACCTTTGCGATCGTGCCCCAATGGATCGGTAGCCAGATTAATATTCATATTCCCGGCCAGTGCGTACGCCACCACCAACGGCGGTGATGCCAGCCAGTTTGTTTTGACCAGTGGATGAATGCGCCCTTCAAAATTACGGTTACCGGAAAGTACCGCCCCCACCGTGAGATCCTCGGCGGATAGCCCGTTCAATCGGTTCCGGCAGCGGACCGGAGTTACCGATACAGGTGGTGCACCCGTAGCCAACAAGGTTAAAGCCAAGCTCATCAAGATACGGTGTTAAACGCGCCTGCGCGAGGTAGTCAGAGACCACTTTCGATCCCGGTGCCAGCGATGCTTTTACCCACGGCTGGCGTTTCAACCCGAGGGTTACCGCTTTTTTGCCAGCAAACCGGCAGCCATCAGTACGCTGGGGTTTGATGTGTTGGTGCAGGAGGTAATGGCAGCGATGACAACCGCGCCATCCGGCAACTGATATTGGTGACCGTTCAGGACATAATCGACAGGTTTCCGATCTTTTTGCGCAGTGTTCAGTTCCAGTTCGGAGCTGGCGGCAAAGGCTTTAGGAACATCGCTGAGTGCAACGCGATCCTGCGGGCGTTTGGGGGCCAGCCGGGCTTGCCTCAACATCCTGCATATTCAGTTCCAGTGTGCTGGTAAACACCGGCTCATCCCCCTGGATTGCGCCACATCCCTTGCGCTTTTGCATAGGCCTCAACCAGCGCAACCTGCTCTTCACTGCGCCCGCTAAGCCGCATATATTCCAGTGTCACGCCATCAATGGGGGAAAAAGCCGCAGGTTGCGCCATATTCCGGCGCCATGTTGGCGATAGTTGCACGATCCGCAAGCGGTAACGCGTCCAGACCATCGCCATAAAATTCAACAAACTTACCGACGACACCGTGCTTACGCAGCATCTGCGTCACGGTAAGCACCAGTCCGTCGCGGTAATTCCTTCACGTAATTTGCCGTTCAGTTTGGAAGCCCACAACATCCGGGATCAGCATAGAAACCGGCTGCCCAAGCATCGCAGCTTCCGCTTCGATACCGCCCACGCCCCAGCCAAGCACGCCGAGACCATTGATCATGGTGGTGTGTGAGTCAGTGCCGACCAGCGTATCCGGGTAAGCGACCCACTCTTTGTCCTGTAATTCGCTCCACACGGCTTTGCCGAGATACTCGAGATTAACCCACGGTGACAAATGCCGGTGCCGGGCGGCACCACGCTGAAACGGCTGAATGCCTGCTGGCCCCAGCGCAGAAAAACATAGCGTTCATGATTACGTTCCATTTCAAGACGCACGTTTTCTTCAAATGCTTCGTCGTCACCGAAATGGTCGACAGTCACGGAATGGTCAATCACTAAATCGACAGGTGAAAGCGGGTTCACTTTCGCCGTATCGCCCCAAGTGTGCGTTTTACCGCTTCACGCATGGCCGCCAAATCAACCACGGCGGGCACGCCAGTAAAATCCTGCATTAACACCCTCGCCGGACGATAGGCAATTTCACGGTCAGCATGGGCCGTTTTCAACCATCCCGCCAGAGCACGAATATCTTCTTCCGTTACGGAATCATCATCCTGCCAGCGCAGGAGGTTCTCAGTAACACTTTGAGTGACTTGGGTAATCGCGAGATATCCCCAAGTTCCTTTGCGGCCAGCGGCAGGCTGTAGTAGCGCCAGTTTTATTCTCTGCCTGCAATGTATCCTTACTGGCTTCGCGTAGGGTTGACGACATATGCTCCTCCTTAATCACAGGGATTGCGAAGCCCTGATAGTCTTCAGGGTCTGTAATTAAAGATAACACAAACTTATCGTAACGTTTTGATAACAACCAAAATTGCCACATACGGCAAAAGCGGACGACAGAGGGCAGAAATAAAAAAACCTCGCAGATGCGAGGTTTTTCAGAGATACTTGATTACTGGAGGAACATCCAAACGAGCTCACTCCAGAAAAGGACAGAAACAGAAAACGCACCCATCCACGACCAATATTTCATTCCGTAACCATTATGCATGAATCTATTACCAGAAAATCTATTCATTAAAACTGAGTTACTACTCAATTCATTTATGCCGTGTATTAATCAATGAGTACAAAGACCATTCATAGAATAAAGAGATAATTCTCCCTGTTTATTCTGATGATATATTTATTGTTTCTGGTCGTGTCTTCTGCAAAGGCGTCTATAAAAGCTTGTTGCTGCGGCGACAGTTTCCATGAAGCAGGAATAGTGGTCACAGGTTTCTTTTTTCGCTTTTGTAGGCGTGTCATGAAGTTGACATACATGTTTTCACTGGTTCGAATCGGCCTGCTATTGCCATTTTAACCCCAGAATTTCCAGATCAATAACGCAACGACTGCCCAAAATGCGGCAGAGCCAAGAAATACCGCCAGCCGGGGCTTTACGCTTAAGCTCAGGGTCCCTTTGCGGCTCTTCACTTCCTGATGGCATTGCTAACCTCGTACAATCGACATCACTTATCATTTTGAACACCAACAATCGGTAAAATTAATCATGGGTTGAGACAAATCCTAAAAGAACTTTAGCCGAAAATCCAGTGAATTTACTCACCATTTCCAAAGAAAGATTTAATCTTTTGACCCGAAATAAATAATTGAAGTGAGAAATTTGCAGAGCTGCAATTTAGTTTCTATTTTTGTCACAAATTAGCGACAGTGCGGGCTTAGCATTGTGAGCTCAATCACCCGGGCGGGTGATTGAGAAATTAGATGAAGATAATTCTAATTTAACTTTGGGCAGAGTTAAGCGTATCTTTTCAATGCCGAAGATACCCTTCGTCATTATTTCTGTGGCAACTTAATATCTTTAAACATTGCTTCTATATCTTCGTTAGAACGCAATGCAACAGCAGTATCGACAACATCACGCGTTAAATGCGGCGCAAAGCGTTGAATAAAATCATACATATAGCTGCGCAAGAAGGTGCTACGGCGGAAGCCGATTTTGGTCGTGCTATGACTGAAAATCTCGTGCGCATCCAGTTTCACGAGGTCAGGATCCGATACCGGATCGACAGCCATACTGGCAATCACACCCACGCCAAGCCCCAGCCTTACATAAGTTTTGATAACGTCTGCATCTGTGGCGGTGAAGACAATTCGCGGTGTTAAACCGGCGCGATTGAAGGCGGTATCCAGTTCAGAACGACCAGTGAAACCAAAGGTATAGGTCACTAATGGATATTGCGCCAGTTCTTCAATGCTCACCGACTGCACGGCAGCCAGCGGATGATCGGGCGTCACCACAATCGAGCGGTTCCAGTGATAGCATGGCAACATCACCAAATCGTCATATAAATGCAGCGCTTCAGTGGCAATCGCAAAGTCCGCATTGCCTTTAGAAACGGCCTCGGCAATTTGTGTCGGCGACCCCTGATGCATATGCAACGACACCCGGGGATAGCGCTCAATAAAGCCTTTTATCACGCCGGGCAACGCATAACGCGCCTGTGTATGCGTGGTCGCAACATACAGCGAGCCTTTATCCGGCCACGTATGTTCCCCTGCCACCGATTTGATCGCGTCGACTTTGGACAACACCTCACGCGCAATTCGGATGATTTCCTGCCCTGCGGGGGGTGACCTGAGTAAGATGCTTGCCGCTGCGGGCAAAAATTTGTATGCCAAGTTCATCTTCCAGCATGCGGACTTGCTTACTGATACCCGGCTGAGAGGTGTAAAGCCCTTCAGCCGTTGGAAGAGACGTTGAGATTGTGATTCACCACCTCAACGATATAACGAAGCTGTTGTAATTTCATAACAGACCATCCGGAGTGCGCAAACGGGTAATCGCTTAATACGATTTCATAATAAAAAGCAGATAGCTATAACCACTATATCATTTATAGCATCTGTGTATAGCAGCGAACAAAGAATAATAATGGAGGAATAAAAAAGGCCGGATATCCGGCCTTTTGGAGGGTATGTAACTGAAATTTATTACTTTTTAGCTTCCAGTCCATTTATTGTCGATATAGAACGCAGACCAGCCCGTCGCTTTACCGTCTTTTCCGAGGCAACGTACTGCTGCTTCGTTTTCCGGCTAAAACGCACAATTGTCTTGTTGCCTTCAGGATCCTGCTGCGGCGCATCGGCCAGATAGCGCAGTTTCTCCGGCAGACGATCGCGGAAGCGGAACAGCTCTTCTACCAACGGCGCACGGGTTTCACGTGATTTCGGGAAGGTATTCGCAGCAAGGAACACCCCAGCCGCGCCATCGCGGAGCACGAAATACGCATCCGATTTTTTCACACTCCAGCTCTGGCAGCGGCACCGGATCTTCCTTCGGCGGCGCAACTTCGCCATTGCGCAGAATTTTACGCGTGTTTTTACACTCATCATTGGTGCAAGCCATGTATTTACCGAAACGGCCCATTTTCAGGTGCATTTCAGAACCACATTTCTCACATTCAACAATCGGGCCGTCATACCCTTTAATGCGGAACTCACCCTCTTCGATTTCGTAGCCATCGCAGGTTGGGTTGTTACCACAGACATGCAGTTTACGCTTCGGATCGATCAGGTAGCTGTCCATCGCCGTGCCGCATTTCTGGCAGCGACGTTTGGCACGTAAGGCGTTGGTTTCAGCATCATCGCCTTCCAGCACGTTCAGCACTTCGTTTTCCGGCACGGGTTAATGGTGGTTTTGCAGCGCTCTTTCGGCGGCAATGCATAGCCAGAACAGCCAAGGAATACACCGGTGCTGGCAGTACGGATACCCATTTTGCGACCGCAGGTCGGACAGTCGATGCTGGTCAGCACCATCTGATTCGGACGCATACCGCCGGTTTCCGGATCCTGTTCCGCCTGTTCAAGCTGACGGGAGAAGTCGCCAAAGAAGCTGTCCAGCACTTTGCGCCATTCCGCTTCATGATTGGCTACACGGTCCAGACTGTCTTCCATCTGAGCGGTGAAGTCGTAATTCATCAGTTCGCGGAAATTTTCTTCCGGTGGCGATCGGTGACAATTTCACCCATTTTCTCAGCATAAAAACGACGGTTTTCAACGCGCACATAACCGCGATCCTCGGATCGTCGAAATGATTGATGCGTAGGTGGACGGGCGACCGATACCGCGTTTTTCCAGCTCTTTACCAGAGATGCTTCACTAAAGCGCGCAGGCGGTTTGGTAAAGTGCTGCGCAGGCGTCAGTTCGACAAGCGACAATTCGTCGCCTTTATTCACTGCCGGCAACGTCCGATCTTCATCACCTTTACGCAGCGCAGGCATCACTTTCGTCCAGCCATCGAAGCGCAAAATACGGCCGCGGGCTTTCAGGCGGAAATTGCCCGCCCCCACGGTCAGTGTGGTGGAGTCATACTGCGCAGGCGTCATCTGACAGGCCACAAATTGTCGCCAGATCAGTTGATAAAGCTTCTGCGCGTCGGTTTCCATATCTTTCAGGGATTCCGCCGAGGACACCGACATCGGAAGGACGAATCGCTTCGTGCGCTTCCTGAGAGTTCTCTTTGCTGGCGTACTGGTTGGCATGTTCCGGCAGATATTTTTTACCGAAATTGTCCGTAATATAGCTGCGCACCATGCTCACCGCGTCCTGACTCAGGTTGGTGGAGTCGGTACGCATATAGGTGATGTAGCCCGCTTCATACAGACGCTGCGCCATCATCATGGTTTTCTTCACGCCAAAACCAAGACGCGTGCTTGCAGCTTGTTGCAGTGTAGAGGTGATAAACGGCGCGCCAGTTTACTGCTGGTCGGTTTATCTTCTCTTTCGAGTACGGTATAGCGCGCTTTTTTCCAGCAGGCTTACGGCTGCCATGGTCTGTTCGCGATTGACCGGACGGAACGCTTTATCACCCTCGTGCGTGACCTGCAACGGCAGTGAATCACCGCCCGGCGTCGCCGTCGTCGCGTCAACTTCCCAGAACTCTTCCGGGACAAAGGCTTTGATCTCGCGCTCGCGTTCAACCACCAGACGCACGGCAACGGATTGCACACGACCGGCCGACAGACCGCGGGCGATTTTCTTCCACAACAGCGGAGAAACCATATAGCCCACAACACGATCCATAAAACGGCGCGCCTGCTGCGCATTGACACGGTCGATGTTGAGTTCGCCCGGCGTTTCAAACGCCTGACGAATAGCATTTTTGGTAATTTCGTTAAATACAACGCGGCTGTAGCGTTTTTCATCACCCCCAATCACTTCCCGCAGGTGCCATGCAATGGCCTCCCCTTCGCGGTCAAGGTCGGTTGCGAGGATAGATGTGGTCGGCTTTTTTCCGCCGGGGATTTCCAGTTCGGAAACGACCTTTTCTTTACCCGGAAGCACTTCGTACTGCGCTTCCCAGTTATGCCATGGGTCGATCCCCATGCGATTGACAAGAGCGCCACGTTCATCCTTTTTAGGCTTCTTAGCCGTTTTGGTGGAGGCTGAGTCTGCGCTCTTTTTAGGTGCTGAGCCACTGGTCGGCAAATCACGGATATGACCTACGCTGGACTTAACCACGTAATCATTACCCAGATATTTATTGATCGTTTTGGCTTTTGCCGGGGACTCAACGATAACGAGAGCTTTACCCATATTCACCTTTACCTAATTAAATTCTTCCAGCAATACATCGCACTTTGCTTCACACCCCCTGCCGGAGCGCCTCACAGATATAACGGCGTCGTCGCAGGATATCAACCCCTAACGCTGAGCCGGGCGCGCGTTAAACAAAGCGTTTATGTGACTGACCTGACAGGCTTTTAACCTGATGGCGATGGTGCACGACGATGTTGCGGTCGAATGTCAAGCAAATCTGTTGCCAGATTGACGAAAGCGTCACACTGTACCTGATAAAATTTGTTACGCAACTTTATTAGCATGCAAAATCAAATCATGCCAGCACAACCGCTGAGCAAACCCATTGCAAAAACAGGGAAAATTTGCTCCTGAGCGGTGCCCGGCGTAGACTGACAGAATTTTTAAGGAGTAGAAAAATGCAAGGTACATCTCAGCCTATTGACCGCCGGGGCTCTGCTTGAACTGGCTAATCAACTTATCCGCGATCATGAAGACACCCTTGCCGGTATAGAGGCCACAAATGTTACCCAGCGTAACGGTGTACTGGTGTTCAGCGGTGAATACTATCTGGATGAACAGGGTTTGCCAACGGCGAAAAGCACAGCGGTATTTAATATGTTCAAATACTTAGCTCACGAACTCTCTGAAAAATATCATCTGATTGATTAGAGACAAAAACGCGAGGCCGAAGCCTCGCGTTTTTGTTTACATAAGCGGTTTTTGCCCTCGCTGCCACCAGCGCATCAGCAAATGGTCGATACTCTCTGTCGCACTGCCGGTAAAACGCTCCATCAGTTTCTTCCGCTGTTGATAACGAATGCCAATGACCTCATGGTCTTCGAGCAGCCCGAGCAGCAGTTCATCGCTGGTGCCAATCGCGTCAATTAAGCCGTTCTCCAGCGCTTGCGAACCGTACCAGTGTTCGCCGGTCGCCACTTTTCAATATCCAGACCGGGACGCATCTGGCTAACGAAGCCTTTAAACAGATCGTGAGTTTCGTTCAGACTTTCACGAAATTTTTGCCGCCCTTCTTCCGTGTTTTCACCTAACAGCGTCAGCGTGCGTTTAAACTGCCCAGCGGTATGCAGTTCGATATCGATCTCTTTCCCTTTCAGGAAGCGGTTAAAGTTCGGGATTTGCGCAACCACGCCAATCGAGCCGATGATGGCAAACGGCGCGGCGACAATTTTATCCGCCACGCAGGCCATCATATAGCCACCGCTGGCGGCCACTTTATCCACGGCGATAGTCAGCGAAATCTGCCTGTCACGCAGGCGCTGCAACTGCGATGCAGCAAGACCATAACCATGAACCACGCCGCCGGGCTTTCCAGACGGACAATCACCTGATCCTGCGGCTTCGCTACCGTCAACACGGCCGTGATCTCTTCACGGAGGGCGCTAACCTCACCGGCATCCATACTGCCTTTAAAATCCAGCACATAAACGCGGGATTTCCCTTTTTCATCCGCTTCCCCGGCTTTGGCTCTCGCTTTTGCCGCTTTAGCCTCCAGCTTCAGCTTTTTCTTGCGCGCTTTTTGCCACTGTTTCTGTTGGTGGTCATCCAGCAATGCTGCGGACATCTCCTCCTGCATCTCTTTATATTGATCGCTCAGACGAGTGACCCGTAGTTCACCCCGCTGGCGTTTACGCTGCGTCAGGTTAACAATAAGCACCGCGACCACCGCAATCGCCACAACTACGGTCGCGATCTTGGCCAAAAACAAACCATATTCAGATAGTAATTCCACGCGTACCACCTCAATTACACCACTCAACAATCGCTCCAGTGTACATGAGCCCTTTCGGCGCGTCTCGCGTAAGCGATTGACCTTTGCGGCATGTGACTGAATTTTTTACGACTCTGCGGCGTAAACCTTGTCCAACTCTCCGCTTGACCGATTGAAATGCCCTCTGTTTAAGGCATAAAGCCAACATATGATGTGAAATACGGGCCCGGGCCTGAGGAGACAGCGTGCACTATCAGCCACAACGCGATCTTTTTAAACGACCGAATCATTCTTGTGACCGGCGCCAGCGATGGTATCGGTAAAGAGGCGGCCCTGACTTACGCCCGTTACGGCGCCAGCGTCATCCTGCTGGGGCGTAATGAAGAAAAATTGCGCCAGTCGCGCAGACTATCCGTGAACAAGAAGGCCAGCACGCGCAGTGGTTCACGCTGGATATGGCAACCTGCACACCGCAAACCTGCCAACAACTGGCAGAGGCCATTGCCGCTGATGCGCCACGCCTCGACGGCGTACTGCATAATGCAGGCGTGCTGGGCGATGTCGTACCGATGAGCGAACAGGTTCCCGCCGTCTGGGATGAGGTCATGCAGGTCAATATTAATGCCACGTTTATCTCACCCAGGCGTTGCTTCCTTTATTACTGCGATCTGAAAGTGGCTCGCTGGTGTTTACCTCTTCCAGCGTTGGGCGACAGGGGCGTGCTAATTGGGGCGCGTATGCCGTCTCGAAGTTCGCGACGGAAGGCATGATGCAAGTGCTGGCAGAGGAGTACCAGAACCGGTTACGGGTCAACTGCATCAATCCGGTGGCGGTACACGCACCAACATGCGCGCCAGTGCTTTCCCGACGGAAGATCCGCAAAAACTAAAAACACCTGCCGATATCATGCCGCTTTACCTGTGGCTGATGGGCGATGACAGCCGCCGCAAAACGGGAATGAGCTTTGATGCGCAGCCCGGGCGCAAACCAGTAGAATTTCACAATGAGCGATGAACGTTATCAACAGCGCCAGCAGCGGGTAAAAAGATCGTGTTGATGCCCGCGTTGCCGCGGCACAGGATGAGCGCGGGATTATTATTGTCTTCACCGGCAACGGTAAGGGCAAAACCACCGCCGCATTCGGCACCGCGACCCGCGCGGTTGGGCATAACAAAAAAGTGGGCGTTATTCAGTTTATTAAGGGCACTGGCCGAACGGCGAGCGTAACTTACTGGAACCGCTGGGCGTAGAGTTTCAGGTCATGGCGACCGGTTTTACCTCGGGATACGCAAAACCGCGAAAGCGATACCGCAGCGTGCCTCGCTGTATGGCAACATGCCGAGCGTATGCTGGCGGACCCGCAGCTTGATCTGGTATTACTGGACGAACTGACTTATATGGTGGCCTACGATTACCTGCCGCTGGAGACCGTGTTGACGGCATTAACTCACCGACCGGCAACGCAAACAGTGATCATCACCGGCCGCGGTTGCCACCGGGATATCCTCGGAAATCGCTGATACTGTCAGTGAATTACGCCCGGTCAAACATGCCTTCGAAGCGGGCGTAAAAGCGCAAATCGGCATCGATTATTAATACAGCGCCCTGTTTTTCACTGCCGTTTCCTGCAACAAAAGGGCTTTCGCCCCTTTTTTTAATCGTTCTTCGTGCGTCCACCTGCAGCGCGGCGGTTACCGGCTGGCTGGCTGTGTCGTTTCACGGCACGACGGATCTGATTGGCTTTCATGCGGCGACGATCTTTTCTACCGCCACTTTCGACTGCGTTTCCGCTTCCAGACCAACCAGCTCACGCAGGTAGTTGGTTTGCGCGAGATCCAATTCCGTCCAGCCGCCACGCGGCAGACCTTTGGCAGAGGAATGTCACCGTAACGAACGCGGATAAGACGACTCACCTGCACGCCAACCGCTTCCCACAGGCGGCGCACTTCGCGGTTACGGCCTTCGGTCAACGTTACGTTGTACCACTGGTTAATCCCTTCGCCACCGCTGAATTTAATGGTTTTGAAAGCTGCCGGACCGTCTTCCAGTTGCACGCCACGCGCCAGTTCGCGCACTTTATTGTCATCAACTTCGCCGAACACGCGCACAGCATACTCGCGCTCAACTTCACGGCTTGGGTGCATTAATCGGTTTGCCAGTTCACCGTCAGTAGTGAACAGCAACAGACCGCAGGTATTGACGTCGAGACGGCCTACTGCGATCCAGCGCGCACCGCGCAGTTTCGGCAGACGGTCAAACACTGTTGGGCGACCTTCCGGATCGTTGCGCGTGCAGAGCTCACCTTCCGGTTTGTAATACGCCAGCACGCGGCAAATCTGCTCAACGGACTCTTTGACCGAAATGAGATGACCATCAATACGGATTTTCAGCCCCGGCGTCACATCCACACGGTCGCCCAGTGTCGCAATTTTGCCGTCCACGCTGACGCGGCCAGCTTCAATAATAGATTCGATTTCACGGCGGGAACCGTGGCCAGCTCGCGCCAGCACTTTCTGTAGTTTCTCGCTCATAGAGCATCCTTCAGGTGTCGCCTTCACAGGCGTCTGGTATACTTTCAAAAACAATGAGTTAACCTAAAAACAAGACTAACTCACTGATATGTAACTATTTCATGGTACACAGCATGGCAAACAATATGTCACACAAAGTGTCACACACAATGCTTCGTGGGCGCACATACTACACGAATTTTAGATTAAATGATTCAACTCGTTTCATCCGAGTTTCACTCGGTACTGACAGTTTAAAACAAGCCGAAATGCTGATGAGCCAAGTTCGCCCTTTTATCCCCCTTGTACAGAATGGAACCATGAGCGTAGAAGTGTTCAAACTGCGCCTTCAAGGTTTCCGGGACGCCACAAAAAAGGATTTCGACGAGTACCTACTGAACTGGCTTAGAGGTGGTCTTGAAGAGGCTAAACGATTGCCAGAATTAGGACGATATCACAAGGAAATCACTGGCGAGCCTTTATCGCCGCCAGATACAGCAAACGAAGCGCAAGGCTACGCTAACCACCATTTGGACAAGATGTACAGTGGCGACGATATGACAGCCCAAATGATGATCGCTGCGCTGAAAATGAAAAAGTTGGATGTCAAAGATGCAGATCTTGACCAGATTAACCGCGTCTCAAGCCAGATAGATATGAACCGTGCTCTTATGTCACAGGCTTATGAAGCATTCTATTCCCGTGATTTGACACGATACCAACAGATCATTGATTCGATGGGGGCAGCTTTACAAAATGCAGTCCCGCCAGTTAACCCCCGCGCCAGTAGAGCAAAATATTGAGACAATTACTGAGGCTGCACCAGCATCCGGTCCAAGGCTGTTGGAAGCGTGGGGAGACTATATAAAGGATAAAGGTCAAAAGTGGCGGAAACAGACAGCCAACGAGAATCAGCGCTTCTTTGATGTCCTCTACCATGTTGTTGGTGATGTCCCTGTCGATAGCGTTAAGAAACAGCATATAAGGGATTCTCTCAAGGTGGCGGAGAATCTACCAACGCACCAGGCTTCCTTACTCCAGAATGAGTCTTGTAGAGTGCATTGATTACGATGTCCCCGAGGATGACCTGATCGCCAGTGAGCACGTCCACAAGCATTTAAAGCTTTGGCGCTCCTTGTTCAAAACGTACCGGGTCGATCAGAAGGATATTCTGACCAAATCCCCTACCGATGGGATTAGTTATGAGGTGAAACCCAACAGGGGTGGAAACTATACAGCCAGCGAACTGGAGTCAAATCAAAGAGTATCTTTTCGCGCTACCGGACAGTGATCATCGTAAATGGTATTTCCTCACCCCCGGTTTATACAGGTGCTCGTCGGTGAGAGATAGAGAAGATCCGCAAGCACCACATAAGGAAGGATGAGGAAACCGGGCGTTGGTATATCTTTATCGATGGAGGGAAAACTGAACACGCCGACAAGTTCCAATCCACAGGGCTATAGAAGCGGGCCTCTTGGCTTGTGTGGAAAGCCTGAAGGACTCCGATTCTGTATTTAATCTTCCGAACTATACGACCATTACGGAGGATTGGGTGAGCTTGCTCAGGCTGCTTGATATTCCTGATTACAACGAGTTTGGACTCAAGCGACGAGTTCATTCGTTACGACATACATTTATAACGAACGCTATAACCGCCGTTGGAAATTCAACCTTGGTGCAATTCGTTGTTGGTCATAGCCGAACACAATCGTTAGGTATCACAGCTAGATATACACATACACCAGAACTTAAGGACCTGCTTGGAAGTAGTTGACGCAATATAAAAGGGAACATGCAGAGCTTAACACTCTGCATGAACTGTTTACTTTATATGCTTACTTAGAAAATTAGCAAACTGGTTAGTTGAGCCCAGATAATTTGGATACGCTTTTTCAAAGATCTAACGCTTTCCGTAGCTAGTAATACAGCAATTGGCACCTCTGGATTTGCATCATCTTTTTCAAAGCCTCAAGGGCTTCATCAGCTTGATTTATCCTGTAAGGAGTCACAGAAACTGCAAATTTTATCTTGTCAGGATTCTGTTCACCTTTAACCCTTTCATTGTAACTAAATAATGACCTTTATGATTCTTAGGTATTTTATTATTAATTTGATTATTACTTGCAATTGATATGGAAAAAGCATAACTACCTAATTTTTTCTGGCAGAAAGATGTTCCTCAAGCGCTTTAAGTTCCTTTTGGTATGCGTTTACCACTTCTTCGTCTAAACACATGCTTTCTCATCATGTGCGACCAAGCAACCGGAAAGATAGAAAAATCTCCGCCAATCCTCATGTCCCTCACTGGAGGTTTTAAGTTTGATATTTTCGAGTGTATCAATGATCTCCAAACTTGTTGCCCATGCATGCTGAAGTTGAGTACGAAGCTGAACTTCAATCTTTGTTTTCTTCCATGGATACTCATCATCCGATGAATCGAAGCAACTGTATACTAAGTGTATACCACCATACCCACTTTCCTTTGGGGTCAAATAATCTGACTCTTTAATAATCTTATGGACTGATCGGCTTTTACCAACCTTTCACGTAGTGCTTTAAGTTGTTCGATATTTTTAACTATCGCACGGCAACCGCCAATATCTTGCATTCGAGTAACTCCGAATAGCATTTGCAGTTTTACCATTATCTAAACTTGGTCGCTCTAATTTATTATTGTTGAAAGACGCTTCAAACGTCTTGCAACAATTGTTTTCTTATCAATTTTGCTGCTGCGCGAGCGAGATGATTCTTCATCAACATTAATGGGTAAAGATGCAGCTCACGGAAGTTTTGAATCATTGCAATAGCTTGAGCTTTTCTTCACCATCGCAGCCGTGTCTTATACTTTGAGCGGACTTATCAATAAGCGTTTTAGAAAATTTCAATGTACACTTTTGACTCGTAAACTTCATTTCCCATTTTCGACACTCCGTTATATTTTTCCATCTTAACAAACATGAAAATGCAAACATGTCAAAACTCAAGTCATTTATGTAGCCTATTTCTATTTTTCTTCATGGGTTTTAAGGGCCTTCGCTAACTCCAACTGAAAGGCAAATGACAGGCGGGAGCGGCTGATCTTGATGCCGTCAATAATGATGTATGTAGGGTAAGCGGTAACCATGCGCCCGCCATAGGGAAAGCGTTTAGGGTGGGTAGACTTATCGTTATTCAATTATGTGTCATCCGTCTGTGTGGGTGATCCCGGCAACGGATGATTGATCGAATATCGATCAAAATCAATAACCAACTTACTCCCAAATCACGGGGTTGTACAAGTCCGCCTCCCCCAGCGCCTTATCTTGTGGGAAAATATCTTAGTGTTTGGATATAGCTACGCGCGGCGATCCGGGGGGTGGGTGGGGCCATGATCATGTTTCACAAATATCTACTCTCGTCAATACTGATTATTTGCACAGTACCAATTCCTTACACTTCTTGACACTACAGACCCATACCGATCCGACTCTTCAGACCACCCAAACAAATCAACCACTTAAAAACAACAGTATTGTATTCTGTCCTTTTACCCTGTGGACCAGTGGCCCTGGCCACCCCGGAGGCGTCCGCCTCCCCTGTGCGCCTGTGGCGTTATCTTGTGGCAAGCAATACAAACCCACAGGGTTGAGGTGGTAGCGCCACAGGCGCATACAGAGAGCGGGCCTACAGAGGCCCTTTAGAGCGAAGGCTTTCGCCCCGATTAGTAATGAGAACGACTATCGTTTACAAATGATATTGATTCTCACATAAGGATAAAAAAAGCTGGGGATTTTTTCTTGAGGGTAAATTGAAAATTTGCCGGGCAACACTATTACGAAACAATAATTAATTTCCCACAAATACAGTAACTTAAATGCGATGGGGAGTCAGATCACTTTACCCGCTTTGTGGTTATAGTACATTAAGTAACCATCATTTACCCACTTAAACAGGCCATAAGGCCCGTTTCTCTGCCCTAGGGTCATTACTTTACCATTTAACGCGATTAAACCCGATTTAATTCACTAAAAGACACATCTTAAAATTAATCATTTTTGTCGTTTTACAAGCGCATGTTTTTGATCAAAAATCTACTCACTCCGGGATTTGGAGGATACAAAATGAAAGCTGTTGACGGGTGTGAATCAATTGAAGAAGTGAAAGCGGTAGCGGTGGAGCTACTCAAGCAGGGTAAAGGGAAAGGCCCGAACCGTGAGGATTTGACGCTGTACCGTGACGCACCGGTTATTGGGTTATGAGTTAATGCTGAGGGTGTCGGATCTGCGCTCTATCCGTTATGACGACATCAAAGGCGATCACCTTGTCCTGTCCCAACAGAAAACGGGTGAATCTGTCCGGGTGAGGCTTACCAATGCCGCAAAACGCATCATAGCGGCCCGGAGAGGCGAACCCTGATCATGTACCTCTTACAGTTGGATAGCCACAGGAGCAAAGGAAAGCCTGTGAGCGCTCTAAATTGCATGAGGAAATTAGCTACGCAGGAAAAACTTAAGTTGCATCTGTCCACACAGCATGAGCAAGCCGAAGATTGGTTATAACAATGGCAAAGGGGAGGATATTACCGTTATTAGTAAGGCATTAGGGCACAAATCGTTATCCAGTACGCTCCATTACATTGGGGCCACAACAAAGTAGATGATTTTAGCGATAAATACTCGATAGAAGGCCTGTTATGAAAAGACCGATTCTCCCCTGCTCCAAACGTCGCGCATTTATCCCTAATGCAATGATCGTACTCTGATGTTTGTAATTATTGGGGTCTTTTACGCCAATGAGGTTTACGAATTACCATGAGCAACCCACAGGAAGAGACCACAGAGGACGGTAAGCGCGTCTGTATTTACTCCAACAGCATTTACACGTTTACCACAGTTACCGAGGTCTTTACACTGCCCTGTCAGTAAGACATTTGATACAGAAGATGCTGAATGAAACCGAGACACATAAAAAGGCTCACCAGGGCCTTTCTTATAGGGCCTTAGTTCTGGCCCCCTTGCATCAGCATATTGAATGCAAATTGTTGATTATTCTCCACCTCAGATCTAACGAGGTCTTTAACTTGACCGTCCTGAACTTTGACATTCACGTTAACATTAAGAGGTTGCTGGAGCCACGCTGGCGGCATCATCAGCGGATTGCCTACCGTATCAACTTTAAGCTGTGGAGGCGTAATCGTTGGTGTAGGTGGAACATAACCCGGATTGGAGTAAGAACGCAGCCATCGGTTTTGTCCGCTGGTTTGGCAAAGTCTGGGTTGGTTGGGAGGTCTGGGCTATGGATGAAATCCCACATTTTACCCAGCGGGCTATCTTTCTTCAGATTGCCTCCGGCTGTGGTGTCCTGCCCATACATGGTGTCATTAGCGTCCATGACTTTATCGGGCATAATCCCCACCGACCGAACCGATCGCAGTGGCCCAGCCCACTGCACCGCCCCCAGCGCCGCAAACTTGCCAAACTTGCCGACTTTTGGCCCACGGCCTGTTTTGGTCGGTTTATCTTTGCCCTTGCCGTCCGGCCCTTCCCCACCAGATCCGCCAGTCGTAGCAGCTTCAATGCCACCAATCGCGGCGATCCTTCATCACCCCTAACAGTTTGGTCAGTGGGTTGAGCATGGTCAGGATCCAAAAGGCCCCGCCCAGCTTCCAGATAGAGCCAGCGAACAGAGCCACTCCTGCGGCGTAAGCTGCCACTTCTCCCAGTATTTGCTGCTCACCAGAGATACCCATTTTGGCAGCGTAATACTCAATGATACGGGCAACCAGAATGACGGTATCGTGAAGCTCTAAGAATGAGTCATTTATTCCAGCGACAATCTGCCCCGCGATATGCCCGAAGAATTCCAACGTATCCCCCGGATCCATCGATAGCGGCAGAAATAGAGTTAAACATGGTGGTTAGGGAGTTACCAAAAGCCAGAGGTAAAGAAGATATTCATTGCATTCTGGACAGAGGTCTGTAGACGCTGCCACGCTGCACGGTTGGAGTTAACCGCCTTATCAAGTGCCCCACCTGCCCGCGCTGCGGCTTTCATCTGCTTAGCCACATAGGGAGAATGTCCTTGAGAACAGCTTGCCCTGTTGCATCAGGTCAAACAGGTCTTTTCTGTCAGGTTGGAAACACCTTTCATCTGGTTGAGAGCCTTGACGAACAGACCCACAGCGCCGGGGAGAGCCTCAGCAAGCTGGCCTTCAATTCCTCAGACATGATCTGTCCTTTTCCCATCATCTGCTGAAGCGATTTCATTGCCCTGCTTTGCTCATCTGCGGAGGCACCAGTGACAAGGCCCCACTCTGAAGCACCTCAAAGATGGATCGCATCTGATCCGTGGCAACTTGTCACCAACTGAGGCGGCGAATTGGGTGTAATCCTTGGATGTTTTAAGCAAATCCAAACCCAAGCGGTTGGACTGATCGCGGAGATAATCAAATTCTTTCGCGGCTTTGTCTGTGGAACCGGTGATCGCTGTCAGACCAGAGAGCACTTTCGAAATCTTGCCCGGTGGTCATGATCTTGCCGGACAGCGCCATAGTTGCGGCAATAGTGATTGCTCCGCCTGCCCCTCGATCATGCTGGTATCAAGTTTGCTTATTTTGGCGGTTACAGGGATTGAATAGCCACGCATCCCAACTTTGCCTTGCTGGCGCATGTTTTGCTGAAGTTTGCTCACCGGCATTATATTCCTGCAAGGCCAGAGACCCGGCGTGATACTGGCGCGTAAGCTGTGCAAACTCGGAGGTGTCCAGCACGTTGGGCCGGGGTCACGTTTGCGTTAGCCGCTGCCGTTGAAAATCTAATCCCTTTGGCCCGGATGGTTGCCAGTTTTCGCTCTGCTGCGACTTTCACTTTTGCCGCTGCGGCGGCTGCTTTAGCCTCTTCCTTTGCAGGTGATAGCTGCACGGGCTGCATCGTCCTGTTGTTTGCGGCGTACTTTGGTGTATGCGTTTTCACTGGAATGGCATTTTAAGCGGCTTCATTTTGTTAGAAACCTTTTCCCACTCCTTGCCCACACTGCGGATCTTATCAACCGTCTTTTATAGCTATTTGAATCAGTTGTAAAACTGTGCGATTGACGGTTTTCGTGATAATCATTTCCACTTGCCATTATTTACCCCTTCCAGTTGGGTAGCCATTAGCGGGCGGGAAGCCTTGTTAATCTCTACTTGTCTCAGACCATTAACCGATTTAGTTAGCAGTGATACAGAGCGACCGTTGGCGCTGTAGCCCCCGTCTTTATGACACAGTGCAATGCCCCGGCTCTTGATGGTTTGGCCCTTCTGGGCGCTGTCTGCTGACGCTGGGAGGCTCTCCCCATCACATCGTTGAATTTGTTAATCAGGGCTTCCAGATCCGCAACTGCGGCGGCTGATTTGTTTACAAGGGTCCGAGCGGCGGATTGCTGCTCCTGTGCCTGCTGGCATTGGCCTGTGCCAGTTGAGCCAAAAGGTTTTTATAGGCTTCCATGTGTTGTCCTTTAATGGGTGAAGAGGTAGACGAGTAAAGAGGGTTAAAATTGCCGGGGCAACTTAAAGGGGATATGCAGACAAAAGGCAATGAATCGGGAAAGGTGTGTTTGACGGTTTACCAGACGCTTTCCGAGGTAATCACTAAGCGTCCACTGTATGTAGGGCATAACTCACTTTTGGCTTTGATGATCACTGGCGTAATTCTTTTGCGACCCGAGGAGACAATTAAATAAACCTTTCTCATGTTAGTTCCCAGCTTATAAACCGGATTCGCCACATAGCGGGCGCTGCGTAAATTACGGATCACGCTGTCAAGGAGCATCTGATCCACCGGGTAACGGGGTGATGGGATATTAAGAAGGGTCTCCACAGTTTTAACGTTGATTCCCAGAAGTTCGCCCATTTTGGATTTTTCAAGGCCATCGTCTTGCATTTGTTTCAGCAAAACAGCCTTTTCAACAAGGGATAATGGGGTCTTCTGAAACTGTCACTCACGTTTAACCCTCAGCACATAGGCCAACGAAACGTTAAAGGCGGCGACAATGGATCTTGCACTGTGGCCCTGAATGCAGGCACGTTTGATTTTAAGGATCTGATCCGATGTTAGTCGGCTCTCATCCATAATCCGGCAAGGTTTGGTTGTTGCAAGTTTCTGGGCCATTGCGTTGACTGTGGCCTCCTTCTTCAGGGGTTAATGCTTTGAATTTGGTAGTAATAAAGGAATTCGAGGATCTCCGTGGAGTTGTAAAGCGCGGGGTCGGTGCGGAGTGTTATTTCCGGAATTCAATTGCAGATTTTAGAAGGCGTCGCCGTACTGGTCAAAATCAGTTTCCTCTGGCTCCAGATATTTGACGGCTACACCGTCGATCAGCATCACCTTAGAATCAGGTAGGTAACTAACAACAGGATTATTGCTACGAACATCGTCGTTTGCTGCCTCCCTTATGCTGTCAGAAATAACAGGAGGCTGAACAGAAAGCCCGCTGTGGCCCAATTTAACATTTCGAGTCTGTTCTGTGCGGCTGCTGAACGACTTCAGATCCACACTCAGTAATTCCAGCTGGTAAGTTCCTGCATTCTCTACGGTCTCCACAGTTTGTAATTCGATTGGTTTGGCTACTTCAGGTTTGGCAGGCTTGACGGGTTCAGGGGTTCCCACCATTTCCGGGGTGATCGGGTTAACTGTAATGGCAGGTCTTGCCGCCGATCTGCCCGGTCTTGTTAATCAGGCCCATCTCTACCATGTCCGCCGAGTTTTACCACCGTTTGACGGGTAACCCGCGACGCTTCCAGCCTGTCTTGTGAGAAATAGGCGGTCTGTCCATTGCTCTGGTAACCCTCGATCAGCGCATAGGTGTAAACCATATTCATGGTAAACACTTTTCCGTTGATCTTTTCGATGTCTGCCAGTTCGTGAGTAATGGCGGTAAATGGCTTACTGCTGCGGTCATTGCGGGAATCCTTAACAGAGTTGGAATTAACGGTTTTCAGGAACTGGCTAACGGCTTTCTTTACAATGGTGTGAACACTGCCATGTTCACGGGTGGAGGCCAGCGAAAAGCTGCTCCATAACGTGGGGGTCAAAGCTGATCCCCAGTTGCTTGTTTTTATCGTTCATAATTTCCCTTAGTTGCTGTAACCATGTCCATATTGCCGAATAGGTAATGTCCTGTAATTCAGGATGTCATTGCCCGCTACCTGTTCAGATTTCACCAACAAGCCCATTTCTTTTAGGCTATTAATCACCTTCCCTATTGTTGGGCGAGTGACGCCAACCATATTTGCGATCCGTTTGGGAAATATGAATAACTCCGTCCGGGTTCTTATTGGCATCGAGGAAGAAATAAACCAACTTCATCGAAGGGGTGAAGTTCACCCCGGCGATCTTGTTGGTCTGGAAATGTTCAAACGGGATAGTTAGACCTTTCATAATTCAATCGCCTTTAATTCGTTGATATCTTGCGGAGCTAAGGTCAGACCGAACCAACAACCCCAGAATTTAGACGGGGCGGTAATCGCCGGGCGTTGCGGATCGTAATCATCTGATCCGGGGCTAACCTGCTGGAGCATGCCGTAAATGTCCTCATAGAGATGGGGAGACTCATCCCCGGATAGCTGCCACAATCTGCGAGATGTACCCGCTCAGGTGGCGAGATTCGCTCAAATCGGTGTAGACGTGTTTCATTTCCTCTCCCAAGTTGATTAGTACACCAGAATGGGTAATTCGCCCGTTTTTCGTTCGAAGGCATCAGCGGCGCTCAGAAAAATAAAGGCGTTAGCCTCTTCAAAACTCATTGGAATTCCGCGAACTGAAAAGTAATTCTGGTACGCAACAACAATCGAGGCCTGAAGATTTACAGAGTCCTTAGCGAACTGGCTGACTGCTGATTTCATCAGGATCGCTTTTCGATGTCCATCTGATCAGCATTTTCAGAGAGTCGCTCTGACGAATCACACCGGAGTATTTATCCTTTGTGACTTCAAGCGCTTGAGTAATTGCGTCCACTTCAGCCTGACGGTTGCCAGCGGCTTTAAATCTTGCGCGGGTTTCAAAGCAATGTTTTACGTGTCACCTCGCTGATCAACCCGACTAACGATGTCATCAACACAGAGGTAAGAATTTTTTGGGGCCATACTTGCAATGCTCCTTAGCATGTGTAAAAAATATAATTGGATAACTAGGCATTAATAGTGTTATCGCCATCACAATGTATATTTTACACCTTTTGGGTGAAATCGCAATCTGAAAAATTGATATTTGTTGCGTTCGGTTATTTTGTGTGCTACGCTTAAAGGTTGTTCACAAAACGCCGCATAAGGTGATCTGAGCGGTTCTGAGGCTTCATAAGGTGTTTCCCCTTACCTGTATGATTTAAATGGCACAGCGGGCCGCTCAGGTGGCTTCCTGTGGATTGTGGTTTGGTTTGTTTGATGTACCGCCGGAAGCTGCCGCCCAAGTGTCATGGGTTCAAAGGGCAGAAAAGAAACTCGCTTTGCGAGTTCTGTTTCTGCATTGCCCCCAAAAGGAGGCGAGCCTGTAGGCTCTTTCCCAAAGATACGGGAACAGGGTTCCCTTTCCAAAGAGACAAATCACTTAACCATTAATCAATCTCTAACACTTTAAAGATCTTGACCGGCCCTGAGTGTTAGTGTTATGGGTAGTCTTATTAATTAGTATTATTGTGTCTGGATTCTTTACACCTGCTGTCTGATTTCCTTACACCTGCTGTCTGAATTCTTTACACCTCTGAAAATTCCTCGGGGGTTATAGTGCTGTCTGATTTCCTTACACCGGGAGTGAGCCACACAGGCGAGACCCCACATTGTGGGAAAAAAGGCCCCGGCCTAAAACCTCGGTAAGCCCGGAAGGGCGAGAAGGTTTTAACCAATATAATAACGAATGAAATGATTAAGAGTGTAAACGATTAATCATTGAATGAGTTATTATATGATCAATAAAACCGTAGCCCGGAGGGCGAGCGTAGAGGTTTTAGATTCATTATTACTTCGTGTGTCTTTTGGGGCTACATGGTCAACCCCTCAAACCCATGAAATTATAATCTCATCGTGTGGCACTCCAATCCCTCCAATACACATCCCACAAAAGAAGTCAACAATTTTTATTGCAAATGAGAATTAATCGTGATAAAATAATTACATAGCGTCGGGTATGGCTATCTCCTACGGATCACCATTACGCAACCCGGCACTATCTCCTTCAGTGTGTTTCAGAGTCATACTGGTGGCGACATATGCACCGAGGATACCGGGCGGATTCTCCCCGTCCGGCCCTCACCTAAAACGTTTTGAATCCACCAATTGCAGAATGTTTTATGTGACGGTTCCACCGCTGTTACGACATTGTTATGACCTCTCCAAACTTCTAATCATAAGGCTTGTCCTCACTGAACGCCTTATTCTAAAGCGTCTGGAATTCAGCCGGACTCTTCAGAATACAACGCGTCTCCACGGTGTATTGATCCCGTAATCCGGCACAGTTCCAGGGGCTGGTTACCTGTGGAACGATAAACCCTCCGGGGTTTTCGGGATGTACTTCAGGCATCCCGTTTTCCTCTGTGGCCTCTTTGGTGAATCATGAGCGCAAATCATGTAAACCGCTGAGGCTACACAGGAAAATGATAACGAGATGAAGATAACTTAACCCACAGTAAGTTATTAGCCTCACCCGGTCTTCTCCTTACCGGGTTCTTTTTGTGGTCATTTGTTCAATGGCTGGCGGTTGCTCCCCGTGATGCTGGCGAATGAGTGATCACAAAAAGGATAAACATCCTATCCCACCCGGCGAGGGTGACGAGAGAACAGAGAGGGCGGCATGAAGCCGCCTTTTCTCTTTCAACCCACGGCCCGTTAAACCTCCAATAATTCGGATCCGCCCACCTGTGGCGCTCCTGATATCCGGTGCAATGCCGGACCCTGTGGCTCTCACCACGTCTTAAACCCTCTCAAGGAAAACAATTATGAAGGTAACCTCTACCTATCCGGTAACTGTATCGGACATTCTGGTGGACAGCGCCAGCCCGCTGTTTGAAGTCACTGAAATTACAGCGTCAAGCCTCCCGGCTGATGTGTTTTGTGGTGACATCCTGAACAGCGAAACTTTCGCTCTGTGGTCCACCGCTGACGCTTCAGGCGTCCCATTTATCAACCTGTCTCATGTCCGCCGATGGTCAGCCAAAGACACTGGTACGCATCGACCGTAACGCCGTTGTGACTGATTTCCGCCTCCGCGCCAAAGACGCCGCAAGCAAGAAAGAAGCCCTCCGCCGCATTACCGCAGATGGCTCTATCCGCCCCGGCTATTAACGCTGAATATTTTTCTGCATAAGGAAATCACACAATGATCGACATGAAGCAATTTACGTCACTGGATACTGTGACCAGCATTAAGCAGGTTCCGTCTGGCACCTTCCTGCTGTCCTCTCTGGGTCTATTCCACCGCGCTGTCTCTCAGGATCCTAATGCTCAGATTCTGGACATCGTAGAGCGTGAAACCGATAAGCTGAAGCAGGTGTCACGCTTTGGCAGCGAGACCAACAGTATTTCTGTGTCCAAACCGCTGCTGCGTAGTCAGGAACTGCCGACCGTACATACAACCCATGCGATCCGCCCAAGTTCATGGCAAGGTCTGGTTAGCAAAGCTAACCCGGATGTACGCGCCGCGATCACAGAAGTGATTGCAGAGGCGGCGATCCGTATGCGTAACGCCAAAAACGAATACGTTGAGGATACGTTGGCTAAAGCGCTGTTCGAACAGAAAGCTGAGGCATCGAAAACTGACGATGGCGATCTCGACTTTGCGGCTATCTTCAGTGCGACCCCTAAAGATTTCACACTCGACGCAGGCGCTGGCGCAAGCATTTACCAACAGTTGGGCCAGATGCGCCGAATCATGGCTAAAGAGTATAACGGTGCCCGCTCGTATGTCTCGGGCTATTACTGCTTCTCTCCGGAAATGTTTGACGCCATCGCGGCCCATCCGAGTGTCACGACCCTGATCTTGAACAAGGTCGGGGGAGGCGGCTAAAGGTGCCCTGATCGCTGATGACATTGCAGGCTACGCCTCGATGCAAATTGGCAACATGACGTTCATTTGCATGGACGATGAGCGATATAGCATCGCTGCTGACTCCGGTGTGATTGTTCCGAAGTTCCGGTGCCGCTGGCGATTCGGTAAACCCCATGAAATTTGTCGTGGGCCCATGCAGCCGCAATCAGACTATTGCCGCTAAAGGTGTTGTGTCTGATCTGTACCAGTGGGTGAACTTAGAGAAGAACGACATGCTGGAATTAAACCAGGAGCATTCTAGTCTACCTCTGATCCTCAAACCCAATTACCTGATGAATGTCAAACTGAAATAATCAGGTTATGTCCCCGGTCGTGCCCTTTGGGTATCGGCTGGGGGTTTACCTCCGGTGGTATTCATTTGAATTTTTAGTGACTGATTTTAGTGAAGGAAAACACATGAAAGTTTCAATCAATATCCCTCGGTGCGTCGGGTCCTGTCTACGTGTCCGGTACTGCGGAAATAATCAACCGCAAAGCACTGTGCCGTGAATTGGGGTTAAACAACGTAGAATTTTGCAGACGGGAAGCCTTACACGGCTTTGAGTATGCACTGAGTGTATTGCTGGCGAAAAAGCGTAAGCTGCAATAACTAACTAAATTTTCAGAAGGCTGACCTTAACGGGTCAGCTTTTTTTTTTCTGGCATTTTGCTAATGTCGGAATTGGGGGTAATGGTGTAACACATTGAGGCAAACAAGATGGGGATAACCGGTGTCATACAAGAAGTACAACACCGATTTAAACAAATAATTAACTCTTTAATTTTAAAAAGAAAAAATTAAATACTTGTGCGCCTTCACAGGCGTCGAATAGGGTCATCAGTACGGCAATGCCGCTGAAATGGCCGTAGTATAGCGACTTGCGCCGCTATAAGAAAGGCTTAACGTCGCCAACACCTTCACGGATCACCACCGGCGCATCATCCGTTAAGTCCACCACCGTTGTTGGCTGCTGGCCGAGATAGCCGCCATGGATGATCAAATCCACCAGCTTCTCCAGACGATCTTTTGATTTCATCGGGATCCGACTCAGTAAAATCGCTGCCCGGCAGCATCAGAGAGGTTGAAAGCATCGGTTCATTGAGCGCTTCCAGCAGGGCCAGTGCAATCGGATTCGACGGCACACGCAAACCAATGGTCTTGCGTTTTTCCTGCAATAAACGACGCGGAACGTCCTTCGTCCCCTTGAGGATAAAGGTGTAATTGCAGGGGTGTTATTTTGATCAACCGAAAGGCGATATTGTCCACGAACGCATAGGTCGAGAGTTCGGACAAATCGCGGCACATCAGCGTGAAGTTGTGACCATCCGGCAGATGGCGAATACGACAAATTCGCTCCATCGCACTTTTATCTTCAATTTTGCACCCCAGCGCATAACCGGAGTCGGTGGGATAGACGATCACACCGCCCTTGCGCACAATGTCCACCGCCTGATTAATCAGGCGCGGTTGCGGGTTTTCCGGATGAATATAAAAAACTGACTCATACTTCCCTCTCTGTGGTGTTCTGCGGCTGCTCCCAGCGTTGCCAGACACCGTCAACCCCGGCAGGAAGCCAGAGCTTACGCCCCAGTTCGATCCACGGGCAGGGCTGGTGGAAATCCTGATCCTTGCGACGCCAGCAAACCAAACTGACGTGCATAAAGGGCTAGCTGTGCACGTTCATTAGGAGCCTGCTGGCATTGGGCAACTTCCATTGCCTCACCGCCGCTTTGAGCAAAATGCGCCAGCAGTCTTTTCAACCATTTAGCGGACAGGTTATAACGCCCGGGATGGGCCAGTACTGCCGTTCCGCCAGAATGATGAATCACTTCAATAGCTTGTTCTATTGTACACCACTGCGGAGGAACATATCCGGTTTTCCCGCGGGCAAGGTACTTTTAAAGACGTCAGCCATTGTATTCGCCTTACCCATTTCGACCGGGTAACGAGCGAAATGGCCACGTGTTACCGAAGCGCCCTGCGCCGCGTTGTGCCCTTCCCACGCGCCAGCAATGTGCGCCTTTTCCGTGCGTTCAGCGATAAGCTTCGCACGCTGCAACCGCCGTTCTGATTGCGCCTGCAAAAGTCGCGCATTTGCGGATGGTCAATGTCGATATTCAAGCCAACAATGTGAATTTCGTGATTTTCCCAGACCGTGGAGATCTCCACGCCGGTAATCAGTTGCAGGTTTAACCCCCGCGCGGGCAATTTCTGCCTGCGCCGCAGGAATGGCGTCGGTGCAATCATGGTCGGTGATCGCCAGCGTGCCCACACGCATGTCGACGGCGCGATGCACCAGTTGTTCCGGGAAAGCAGACCATCGGAAGCCGTCGTGTGGCTGTGGAGATCATAAATAATGGCGTAATTCGTGTCGCTCAAAGCGGCTCCGGTAATTTATCAGGATAACTGTTTGTCCCATATCATAACGGTTCACCATGTTTTTCTGAATCCGAGGGTTGACATTCCCTCACCGAACCAGTTAACTAGTACGCAAGTTCACACGACAAGGTATCTTAAAATGAATGCACATTTCTCCGCTAATCGTTGGTGGCGCACTCCCTGACAGGGCTGTGAGATCACGTGCGCATTCAGCATACCGATACCCCGGCCCGCTCATACAGCGGGCTTTTTTTTGAACAAATTAATGAGAGCGATTATGCAAACGCAAAAACCGGCACTCGAACTTCTGACCAGCAACGCCGCCTATCGGGGTAACCCAACGGCGCTGTTCCACCAGCTCTGCGGCGCACGCCCGGCAACCTTATTGCTTGAGTCTGCGGATATCGACAGCAAAAATGATTTAAAAAAGCCTGTTGCTGGTCGATGCTGCACTGCGAATTACCGCGTTAGGTGACACTGTCACTATCAGAGCCCTGACCGCTAACGGCGCAGCATTATTGCCCCTGCTGGATGCCGCGCTTCCGACCGGTATAGAAAATACGATTTCCACTGATGGACGTGAGCTGCGCTTCCCGCCTGTCAGCACGCTGCTTGATGAAGATGCCCGTCTCTGTTCACTCTCGGTTTTGACGCCTTCCGCCTGTTGCAGGATCTGGTGGTGGTGCCGGCCGATGAGCGCGAAGCGATGTTTTTTGGCGGGTTGTTCGCCTATGACCTGGTTGCTGGCTTCGAAGATTTACCGGCCCTTACCCACGACCGCCGTTGCCCGGATTACTGTTTCTATCTGGCAGAAACCTTACTGGTGATCGACCACCAGAAACAGCAAACCCGCATCCAGTGCAGTCTGTTCAGCGACGCCGCAAGCGAGAAAGCCCGCCTGACCCAGCGTATTGAGGCGCTGCGCCAGCAGTTGATCCGACGCACCGCCGCTACCAGTGGTTATCGTTGAACATATGCGCTGTGATACCAACCAGAGCGATGAAGAGTACGGCGCTGTGGTGCGCGAAATGCAAAAGCGATTCGCGCAGGGGAAATTTTCCGGTGGTGCCTTCACGTCGTTTCACCTTGCCCTGCCCGTCACCGCTGGCAGCCTATGAAGTGCTGAAAAGAGCAACCCCAGTCCGTACATGTTCTATATGCAGGACGATGATTTCACCCTGTTCGGCGCGTCACCGGAAAGCTCGTTGAAGTACGATGCCAACAATCGGCAGATCGAAATTTACCCGATCGCAGGTACGCGCCCGCGGGCGTCGCCCGGACGGTTCCCTCGGATCGCGATCTCGACAGCCGTATCGAACTTGATATGCGTACCGACCACAAGGAGCTGTCAGAGCACCTGATGTTGGTGGATTTAGCACGTAATGACCGGCGCGGATCTGTACCCCGGGCAGTCGTTATGTCGCCGATCTGACCAAGGTCGACCGCTACTCCTATGTCATGCATCTGGTTTCCCGCGTGGTGGGCGAATTGCGCGCGGATCTTGACGTGCTGCACGCGTATCGCGCCTGTATGAACATGGGTACCCTGAGCGGCGCGCCGAAAGTCCGCGCGATGCAACTGATTGCCCAAGCGGAAGGCGCACGTCGCGGCAGTTATGGCGGCGCAGTGGGTTACTTCACTGCCCATGGCGATCTGGATACCTGCATCGTTATCCGCTCAGCATGGGTTGAAGATGGCATCGCCACCGTGCAGGCCGGCGCAGGCGTGGTGCTGGATTCAGTGCCGCAGTCTGAAGCCGACGAAACCCGCAACAAAGCCCGCGCGGTTCTGCGCGCTATCGCCACCGCACATCATGCACAGGAGACGTTCTGATGGCTGACATTCTGCTGCTCGATAATATCGACTCATTTACCTATAACCCGGCGGATCAGCTGCGTGCGAGTGGACATAACGTGGTGATTTACCGCAACCATGTCCCCGCGCAAACCTTAATTGACCGCCCCGGCAACCATGAAAAAATCCGGTGTTGATGCTCTCGGCCGCGCGCCATCTGAAGCGGGTTGTATGCCGGAACTGCTGACCCGCATGCGCGGTAAGTTGCCGATTATCGGTATCTGCCTTGGGCATCAGGCGATTGTAGAAGCCTACGGCGGTTATGTTGGCCGGGCGGGCGAAATCCTGCACGGTAAGGCCTCCTGTATTGAGCATGATGGTCAGGCGATGTTCGCAGGCCTGAGCAACCCACTGCCGGTAGCGCGTTATCATTCGCTGGTGGGGAGCAATATTCCGGCCGGTCTGACGATTAATGCACACTTTAATGGCATGGTGATGGCGGTCCGTCACGACGCCGATCGCGTATGTGGTTTTCAGTTTCACCTGGAATCCATTCTGACCACCCAGCGGTGCGCGTCTGCTTGAGCAAACGCTGGCATGGGCGCTACAGAAACTGGAGCAAACCAATACGCTGCAACCGATTCTGGAAAAATTGTATCAGGCGCAAACGCTGAGCCAGCAGGAGAGCCACCAGCTCTTTTCTGCGGTGGTGCGCGGTGAGCTGAAACCGGAACAACTGGCTGCCGCGCTGGTCAGCATGAAGATCCGTGGTGAGCACCCGAATGAGATCGCCGGCGCAGCGACCGCCTTGCTGGAAAACGCCGCACCATTCCCACGCCCGGACTATCCTTTTGCCGATATCGTGGGTACCGGCGGCGACGGCAGCAACAGCATCAATATTTCTACCGCCAGCGCCTTTGTCGCCGCGGCTTGTGGGCTGAAAGTGGCCAAACACGGTAACCGCAGCGTATCCAGCCGCTCCGGCTCTTCGGATTTACTCGCTGCGTTCGGTATCAATCTCGATATGGACAAGTCACGCAATGCGCTGGATGAGTTAGGCGTGCTTCCTGTTCGCGCCGAAGTATCACACTGGTTTCCGCCATGCGATGCCCGTCCGCCAGCAGTTGAAAACCCGCACGTTGTTTAACGTACTGGGTCCATTGATTAACCCGGCGCATCCGCCGCTGGCGTTGATTGGCGTCTACAGCCCTGAACTGGTGCTGCCTATCGCCGAAACGCTGCGTACTGGGTTATCAACGTGCCGCCGTGGTCCACAGCGGCGGTATGGATGAAGTGTCCCTGCACGCGCCAACGCTGGTAGCAGAGTTACACGATGGCGAGATCAAAAGTTACCAGTTGACCGCCACAGACTTCGGCCTCGGGCGCCTTATCACCGGAGGCGCTGGCGGGCGGCACACCGGAAGAAAACCGTGACATTCTGACACGCTTATTACAAGGTAAAGGCGAGGCAGCCCATGAAGCCGCCGTGGCCGCCAACGTCGCGATGCTGATGCGTTTGCACGGCGAAGAGGATTTACAGGCCAACGCGCAAAAGTACTGGATGTGCTGCACAGTGGAGCAGCCTACGACAAAGTCACCGCACTGGCGGCACGAGGATAAATAATGCAGACCGTTTTAGCGAAGATCGTCGCGGATAAAGCCATATGGATTGCAGCACGCAAGGAGCAGCAGCCGCTGGCCAGCTTCCAGAATGAAGTGGTACCGAGCACACGCCGTTTTTATGACGCCCTGCAGGGACGCGCACGGCATTTATCCCCGGAGTGCAAGAAAGCCTCCCCCCTCAAAAGGGGTGATCCGTAATGATTTCGACCCGGCCCGTATCGCCGGGATCTACAAACATCATGCGTCCGCCATTTCTGTGCTGACTGATGAGAAATATTTTCAGGGTAGCTTTGATTTTCTGCCGATTGTCAGCGGGATCGCGCCGCAGCCAATCCTGTGCAAAGACTTTATTATCGATGCCTACCAAATTTATCTGGCGCGATATTACCGTGCCGATGCCTGCCTGCTGATGCTCTCCGTGCTGGATGACACGCAGTACCGTCAGTTGGCTGCCGTGGCCCATAGTCTGAATATGGGCGTGCTGACGGAAGTCAGTAACGAAGAGGAGTTGCAGCGCGCGATTGCGCTGGAAGCGAAAGTCGTGGGCATTAACAACCGCGATCTGCGCGACCTCTCCATTGATCTGAATCGCACTCGCCAGCTTGCGCCACGCCTTGGCGCCGGGGTGACTGTTATCAGTGAATCGGGCATTAATACCTATGCGGGAACTGAGCCATTTTGCTAACGGTTTCTTGATTGGTTCTGCGTTAATGGCGCATGAGGATCTGGATGCCGCGGTTAAACGCGTGCTGCTGGGCGAGAATAAAGTCTGCGGTTTAACCCGCGCGGAAGACGCGCATGCCGCCCAC
The DNA here is from genome assembly GCA_002886105.1 of Enterobacter sp. EA-1. Taxonomy (GTDB): domain Bacteria; phylum Pseudomonadota; class Gammaproteobacteria; order Enterobacterales; family Enterobacteriaceae. The sequence goes on along the minus strand of CP025776.1, from coordinate 2,368,769 downwards.
CAGTGGGCTGGCGCTATCTATGGCGGACTGATTTTTTGTCGCCAGTTCGCCCCGCGCAGTCGATGAAACGCAGGCGCAGGCTGTTATGCAAGGCGCACCGCTGCAATACGTTGGCGTCTTCCGCGATGCTCCGGTGGAAGACGTGGTGGCAAAAGCCAGCAACTGGGCCTGTGCGCCGTACAACTGCACGGCAGCGAAGATCAGCGTTATATCGATGCATTGCGTGCAGTACTGCCGCCGCAGACGCAAATCTGGAAAGCGCTCAGCGTTGGCGCTAGCCTGCCGTCACGTCATCTGCAACAGGTGGACAAATACCTGTTCGACAATGGCCGGGCGGCAGCGGTAAACAGTTTGACTGGTCGCTGCTGGCGGGCGAGCAACTCGATAATGTCCTGCTGGCAGGCGGTTTAGGTGCGGACAATTGCGTACAGGCGGCGAAAACCGGCTGTGCCGGACTTGATTTTAATTCAGGCGTGGAATCGGAACCGGGTATTAAAGATGCCAGCAAACTGGCCTCGGTGTTCCGCACGCTGCGCGCTTATTAAGGAAAGAGATAATGACGACACTACTGAACCCGTATTTTGGCGAGTTTGGCGGAATGTATGTTCCGCAAATCCTGATGCCGGCACTGCGCCAACTGGAAGAAGCGTTTGTCAGCGCCCAAAGCGATGCCGACTTCCAGCAACAATTTACCGACCTGCTGAAAAACTATGCCGGGCGTCCGACTGCGCTGACCAAATGTCAGAACATTACTGCCGGAACCCGCACCACCCTCTATCTGAAGCGTGAAGATCTGCTGCACGGCGGCGCGCATAAAACGAACCAGGGTTCTGGGTCAGGCCCTGCTGGCAAAACGCATGGGCAAACGGAAATCATCGCCGAAACCGGCGCCGGTCAACACGGCGTGGCGTCGGCCCTCGCCAGCGCCCTGCTCGGTCTGAAATGCCGTATTTATATGGGTGCAAAAGACGTTGAACGCCAGTCACCAAACGTTTTCCGTATGCGTCTGATGGGCGCAGAAGTGATCCCGGTGCACAGCGGTTCCGCCACCCTGAAGGATGCCTGTAATGAAGCCCTGCGCGACTGGTCCGGCAGCTATGAGACAGCGCACTATATGCTGGGCACGGCGGCCGGCCCGCATCCCTTCCCGACCATTGTGCGTGAATTCCAGCGCATGATCGGTGAGGAAACCAAAGCGCAGATCCTCGAAAAGAAGGTCGCCTGCCAGATGCTGTCATCGCCTGTGTCGGCGGCGGCTCGAATGCCATTGGTATGTTTGCCGACTTTATCAATGAAACGGCTGTCGGGTTGATCGGTGTTGAACCGGCCGGGCACGGTATCGATACCGGCGAGCACGGCGCTCCGCTGAAACATGGTCGCGTGGGGATCTACTTCGGTATGAAGTCGCCAATGATGCAAACCGACGAAGGCCAGATCGAGGAGTCTTACTCGATTTCCGCCGGGCTGGATTTCCCGTCAGTCGGGCCGCAGCATGCGTACCTCAATAGCATCGGGCGCGCGGACTATGTCTCCATTACCGATGATGAAGCCACTGGACGCCTTCAAAACCCTGTGTCTGCATGAAGGCATTATCCCGGCGCTGGAGTCCTCCCATGCCCTCGCCCATGCGCTGAAAATGATGCGCGAAAACCCGGAAAAGAGCAGTTGCTGGTGGTCAACCTCTCCGGGCGCGGCGACAAAGACATTTTCACCGTACACGATATTCTGAAAGCGCGAGGGGAAATCTGATGGAACGTTATGACAACCTGTTTAAACAGCTGAGCGCGCGCAATGAAGGCGCTTTTGTCCCCTTCGTCACGCTTGGCGATCCGTCACCGGAACAGTCGCTGAAGATCATCGACACGCTGATTGAAGCCGGGGCAGACGCACTGGAACTGGGGGATCCCCTTTTCCGACCCGCTGGCCGATGGCCCGACCATCCAGAATGCGACGCTGCGCGCGTTCGCATCCGGCGTCACGCCGACCCAGTGTTTTGAAATGCTGGCGGCGATTCGTCAGAAACACCCGGCCATTCCGATCGGCCTGCTGATGTACGCCAACCCGGTGTTTAATCGCGGTATTGATGAGTTTTACGCTCAGTGCGCAAAAGTGGGCGTCGATTCGGTGCTGGTTGCGGATGTCCCCATCGAAGAATCCGCCCCCTTCCGCCGGGCAGCAATGCGCCATAATGTTGCGCCTATTTTTATCTGCCCACCGAACGCCGATGATGATCTGCTGCGTCAGATTGCTTCCTACGGACGTGGTTACACCTACCTGTTGTCTCGCGCGGGTGTGACCGGTGCGGAAAACCGCGCCGCGCTGCCGCTGCATCATCTGGTGGAGAAGCTGGCCGAATACCATGCTGCGCCAGCATTACAGGGGTTCGGTATTTCTGCGCCGGACGGTGTCATCGGCAATTAACGCAGGGGCTGCCGGGGCGATCTCCGGTTCCGCCACCGTGAAGATCATTGAAAACAACCTCAATAATCCTGCTGCCATGTTGGCGGAGTTGAAAACCTTTGTTCAGCAGATGAAAGCCGCGACGTTACCCCGTTAATCCCTCACACCGCCCGATCCGTCGGGCGGTGATCGCCTGTCTTTGTGTCCTGATTTGCATAACACATTGTTAAAAGGTTCATATTTTCTGTGGGATAATAGCGATGACGACTCCCCACAACAGATATGACCGTGATGCGTAAAACCGATTCCCCGATCTGGCAAAGCCAATGGATAGCGCTACTGTTGACCGGCGTTCTTGCCGGGGTGGCAGGGATGTTGATAGCCCTTCTGCTACATGAAATCCAGCATCTGGCTTTTGGCTACAGCCAGCGGTCGCTGATTGGCGGGCCGCCTTTCCTGCAGGGGTAAGCGATGCCAGCGCGCTGCGCCGTCTGGCTGTGCTCAGCGCGGCAGGAATTGTTGCGGGCTGCGGGTGGTGGCTACTGGCGCGTTATGCCAAAAAACGCGTCAGTGTCGGTACGGCAGTGAACGATGTCACGCAGCCGATGCCCACGGTCACCACGTTGTGCCTTTCTTCAGGTCATTACTGTCGCGATGGGCTCTCCGTTAGGCAGAGAAAGCGCGCCCCGCGAAGTTGGCGCACTGTTTGGTGGCAGCATCGCCCGCTTTTATGGATTGAGTGCTCAGGAGACGAAACGGGTGATTGCCTGCGGTGCGGGCGCAGGGCTGGCAGCTGTTTATAATGTTCCACTTGCTGGCGCGATTTTCACGCTGGAAGTGTTGCTGGTTACGATCAGTTGGGATGCGGTGATCGCGGCGGTCGTCACGTCAGCCGTTGCCGCATTCGTCGCGTCACTGGTACTGGGCAATGAGCGCCAGTATCTCTTTAGCGCCCCGTCGCCTTTTTCGCTTATCGTTTGGGCAATGCTCTCAGGCCCGCTTTTCGGTTATGCGGCAAGCCTTTTCCGGCGCATGACGAAAACCGCACGGAGACAGGTCAAAAGTAACTGGCAGATGCCCGTATTCTGTTTTATCGCTTTTGCCTGCCTTGGCCTGCTCTCAATCTGGTTTCCCCAGTTGCCGGGAAACGGACGCGGCCCGGTGCAGTTGAGCTTCGGCGGCGGCGTAAACGTTGCCGTTGGCAGCGATCCTGATTGGCCTGAAAGTGTTGAGCATCTGGCTGGTGTTACGTAGCGGTGCGGAAGGTGGCTTGCTGACACCCGGTCTGGCGATTGGCGCGTTGCTTGGCGCACTGATGTTCCTGATTGTTGGATCCTTTTTCCCCAACGCGGATATGGCGGAATTCGCGCTGACGGGGGCGCGGCCTTCCTCGGCGTCCTCAATGCAGATGCCGCTGACCGCCATCGTGCTGCTGATGGAGTTCACCGGGATGGACTTCAGCTTTTGTGCCGCTGACGTTATGTGTGGCGGGTGCCTATATGACCTGCCGTTATTGCGAGAAAGCGGAGTAAAAAGGCTGGTCGTTCGTTGACCAGCCTTGTGCGTCCTGCTCAGAAACGGTAACCCGCGGAGAACATAAACACCCACGGATCCAGACGCGTGCTGACACTCTGCTGCTGGCCGTTGTGTTTAAAGCGCACATCCGTATCAATATCCATACCACACCGACATGTTAATCAGCCAGTCGCGGTTGATTAAGTAGTCCAGCCCCACCTGCCCGGCCGCACCCCGAGTCTTTCAGACAGGAGTCGGAAGCAGCCCGCCTCTTTACCGGTATCGTTGAATTTTTCGTTAAAGAAGGTGGTGTAGTTGATGCCCGCGCCAATATAAGGCCGCACAGCGCTTTTGGCATCGCCAAAATACTGCGCCATCAAGGTCGGCGGAAGATGACTGACGGTGGCGATATCGCCGGTGGGTTTCGTGCCTACGTGGTGGCGAAACGGTGTTGCCGCCAGCAGTTCAACACCGACATTATCGGTTGCCATCCACGTCATCGTGAGACCCAGTTGGGTATTGTTGCTGACATTAAAGCTGCCCGAGGGCTGCCCAACACATTATCAGAACCGGCTGTCGGACGGACGGTGGCGGAACCGGCACGAAAGAAAAATTCGCCTGCTTCGTGCGCGTACGCGCCCCCGGAAAGACTGCCCAGAATCAATGCTGCCACGGCTAATTTTTTTCATATCCACTCCATGATTAGGGTTTTTAACGCGCCGTGAATATACCTACAACTGAGTACAAAGTGATCTATACAGATCATGATGCTGTAATTTAACATTCATTGATCTGTGATAATTTTTACCGCCAGACACAATCATTAACTTTTGTATTCACATCAATTTTGCCAAATAAGTACGTTAAAAAATTCCCTGTTCCCATCTTGTGCCTGTTTATGCGGCGCTAAGTTAGTGGCCTGACAATATGTGTTGATGCGTCGTTAAGTGCAGGTACGTTATGAGTTCACTCAATCCGTGCATGTCGTGCGGAGCCTGTTGTGCGTATTTTCGGGTCTCTTTCTACTGGGCTGAAGCGGATGATGCTGGCGGCCCTGTCCCGGCTCAACTCACTGAGCCACTTACTCCGTTTTTGCGCTGTATGGGCGGAACCAATCAGAAACAGAGTCGTTGCGTGGCACTGGAAGGGATACCCGGTCAATCCGCGCGGTGCAGCATTTACGAAGGACGTCCGTCGCCCTGTCGCGAATTTGCCATGTCCGGCGAAGAGGGCCGTGTGAATGAAGCCTGCGATCGCGCCCGTGCACAGTACGGATTAGCGCCTCTTTACAAAGATATGCTTTTACAAGCAGTGATGCTGCCACTGAGGATGTATTCAGGGTACAATTGCCTGATATTTAACATTGCAATACTCAAGGAGAGTGCATGTCTATCACGGCGAAATCCGTTTACCGTGACACGGGGAATTTTTTTCATAATCAGTTTGTTACCCTTTTACTGATTGCATTGTTGTGCGCATTTATTACCGCAGTGCTGGGGGCATGCTTTTTCGCCCAGTGAAGCAACTCTCTATTTTGAGTGAAGGTGATAATCTGGCAGGCAGCGTGGGTTTGTTTGAACTGGTGCAAAATATGACGCCGGAACAGCAAAGCGTACTGTTGCGCGTCGGCCGCGTCAACGTTTTCTGGTCTGATCGGCAACGCCATTCTGGCGGGTGGTGCTGCTAATGATTCAGATGATCTCAGCCGGTCATCGCGTTAGCGCTGCGCGCCATCGGTGCCAGCGCCCCGGTGTTGCCTAAGCTGTTTCTGCTGATCCTGCTGACCACGTTTATGGTGCAGATCGGTATTATGTTTATCATTGCACCGGTGTGATACTGGCCATTTTGCTGTCGTTTGCCCCTGTTATCCTTGTTCAGGATAAAATCGGCATCTTCGCCTCTATGCGCAGCAGTATGCGCCTTAGCTGGACCAATATGCCCGTGGCACCCAGGTGATGGGCTGGCTGCTGGCGCTGTTACTGCTGTTTGCACATAATCTGGCGGTGTTTACCCCGGAAGTGGGCGCGGTGATCGCCAATACCCTGAGTAATCTGATCTCAGCCGCGTTGCTTATTTATCTGTTCCGCCTCTATATGCTGATGCGTGCGTGAATAGCCTGACTGCCGACGGGCAGTCCTCTTGATGGAATCGTTGAATGAAGCAGTTTCTTGATTTTCTGCCCCTCGCGCTCTTTTTCGTGGTTTATAAGATGTACGACATTTTCGCCGCGACCAAAGTGCTGATCGTGGCCTCCGCCATCGTGTTGATTTACTGCTGGATCCGCTATCGCAAAGTGGAAAAAGTAGCGCTGATTACGTTCGTGCTGGTGGCCATCTTTGGTGGGTTGACCATCAAATTCCATGCGGTGGAGTTTATTAAATGGAAGGTCACGGTGATTTACGGTCTGTTTGCCGTTGCCTTGTTGTTCAGCCAGTGGGTAATGAAAAGACGCTGATCCAGCGCATGTTGGGTAAAGAGCTGACCCTGCCGGATGCCGTGTGGTCAAAACTGAACATTGCCCTCGGGCGCTCTTTTTTATTGCTTGCGGCCGTATTTATGTCGCGTTCTGGTTATCCTTTGATACCCTCGGGTTGATTTTAAAGTCTTTGGCCTGACCATTCTAACTGATTTTCACCGTGCTTAGTGGCGTCTATATCTACCGGCATATGCCGCCGCAGGACGATAAATCCTGACCATGACACGCCGTGCCCAGCACGGCTTTCGTGTTCTCCGCCACAAATTCGTAGTAGCATCCCGCCATAAATCCCTCATTACAGAAGAGATAACAATGACAACCACTCAGGACGCTCCTCACGGCGAACTTGTCTTACGCACGTGCCAGCAGACACCAATGCCAACGGCGACATTTTCGGCGGTTGGCTGATGTCACAAATGGATATCGGCGGCGCCATTCAGGCCAAAGAGATCGCCCATGGGCGTGTCGTGACGGTACGGGTTGATGGCATGACGTTTCATCGTCCGGTGGCTGTGGGCGACGTCGTCTGCTGCTACGCGCGCTGCGTAAAACGCGGTACGACGTCAATAACCATCAATATCGAAGTGTGGGTGAAAAAGTGTCGTCTGACCCGATTGGTCAACGCTACAAAGCAACTGAAGCACTGTTTATTTACGTGGCCGTCGATAACGAAGGGAAACCCCGCCCAATCCCGGCGCAGGAATAAAAAACTGCACCTTAATCCGTCAGAAGTCTGACGTTTGGGGTGCAGTCGATACTGCTGGCGGCGTTACTCCATGCTCGCGCCGCCATTCAGCCGGAAGACGACGTTCACGATCAGGCCTGAACCCGGTTTACCTGCCTCATAGCGCCATTTACGCATGGCGGCTTTCACTTCACGCTCAAACATATTGGCAGGCTGCGCCGACAGAACTTCAACGTTCTCAACGCGACCATCGGGTGTGACATCGAATTTGACCGTACACGCCCCTCAATACGTAATGCCACCGGGCGCGTGCCGGATATTGCGGCTGGTTACGACTCAACGCGCGCGGCCCGGTCGGTACAGAGGGTGCCGGTTTAGCGGTCGCCGCAGACGGTGTCGGGTTAGTCGCCGGGCGCGCAGGCGCATTGCTTTCAGATGGTGACGCCTGCGTCGGCTCGGCTGGTTTTACATCGCGCTTCGGCTGCTCAACTTTTTTCTCGGGTTTCGGCTTAGGCTTGGGTTTCGGCTTAGGCTTCTCGATCACCACGGGCGCTTCTTTCGGCGGCTCAGGAATCGGTTCCGGTTCAGGCTCGGGTGCCGCAACCGGTTCGGGTGGCTGTACAGCTTGCGGGGGTTCCAGATCGGCAGGCGCAACCATCGTCACCGAAATAGGCTGAGCAGGTGCGGGCAATTCAACAACCTGATGTACCGAGGTATAGAGCAGACCCGCCACGACAGCTCCGTGAATACCAACGGACAACAGCGTCGGCCGGAAAGCGGCGAGGTAAATCAAGGGTCATTGAAGTCATAATCGTATCAGTTAAAAACCAGACTTCGATTTTAAATGCAAATAGCAATCATATTCAACAAGCCATCACGTCCGGCGGCAATTTTGTCCTTCTGATGCGTAAAAAACCGCAAACTCCCCCAATGGTTATCCATCGGGCGAATCTTTACATTGCAGTCATGCGGTCTTTCACATAACGTTATGGCTTTCCGATAGGTAAGGAGCTGTATCCGTGCTTTACGTTATTTTTGCTGAAGATATCGCTGATTCTCTTGAGAAACGTTTGTCCGTGCGCCCTGCTCACGGCGCGGCTGCAATTGCTGCATGATGAAGGGCGTCTGCTGACCGCCGGGCCGATGCCTGCTGTCGACAGTAACGATCCGGGAGCCGCGGGCTTTACCGGTTCAACGGTGATTGCTGAGTTTGAATCCCCTCGGAAGCTGCTCAGGCACAGGACGATCCTTACGTGGCAGCGGGTGTTTACCAGAACGTGACGGTTAAACCGTTCAAGAAAGTATTCTGAGTTAATTCTCTTATAGCAAAGGGTTATCGTCATTAAGACTAGAAGGACGCTTCTGCGTACATAATTGTACCGGCGTCCTTTTTTATTTCACATTTCGAGATTCCGTGCCCGTAATCCGTTGATAAGGCTGCATCACTACATGATGCTACGGTATCACTGCATCATGCAGTGACTTTTTACCCGACGCAGATATCTGAAAGCCCAGAGCATTGGCCCGAAGAGAGCAAATGTAATAACAAATATCACTAACTCAGGAAGCCAGAACGCAGAAATAAAAATCATCACTGCAATTTCCCAGTTACGCATTCTTCCCAGCTCTGAATACATTCTGAACACATGTAATGTCTTAAAAATGCACAACGCCATAACAATGTAAATTAAAGAAATCAATGTCATAACCTTTCCTTGTGTCACTAACGAATTGCTGTGTTTACAGTCCGACCACATAAGCCCGGACATCGAGACAGCATATTAATCTTTTATCTCCTTATCAAGGACATAGACAGATGAACAACCAAAACTAGTGGTCTTTCTGTTGTTATCCTCCTGTGAATGCACGGACGATCACACTCACCTAAACGGATGCAGGAAGATAGGGTTACCGGAGTAAATTTCACCTGCGCGCTGTGCTGTCCTATTAGGTACAGGACTGGAAAAGAAAACAACGTACAAATTATAGTCCGCACTTTTGTGATTTCATCATCAGGTTGTGTTTCATTTATTTTATTTTTTCAATGCAATGCTACGATTTGTAGTGTTTTTGATAACTCAAAGCAAGCGGTGAATGTGTGGACAGGAAAGTTTTTCATGGTCTGGATGTTGTAAGAACACTTTTAGCCATCTCTGTAGCGTTAGGGCATTTCTTTTATTGGAACGGTGTAACGACTCATTTTCCCCGTTCTTTTTTTGTTGCCGTTGACTTTTTTTCGTACTGAGCGGTTTTGTTTTGACTCAATCGATAGTGTTATCGAAAGAAAAAACTTAGAATCATTCCTTATGATTTTTATCACAAAAAGAATACTGAGATTATACCCATTATATCTGGTTGTGTTTATAGTATCTTTGGCAATATTTTCATTTAATAAGACATTAACAAACGATTCGTTCTTTTATTTTACATCAATTTTCCTGCTTCCAGTCACTTGGTTTTGACAGTGGGGCAACATCTATATTCGCCGACACCTCCATAGGTATATCGTGGTCGTTATCTGTTGAATTCTGGATTGGTGCAATTTTCTTTCCTATTGTATTTCTACCAAAGAAAAAACCAGTCACATTATTTTATGTTTCCATCTTGTCTGCAATTTCAATTACTGCGGTTGTTTTTAACGCAACCCCGTCAATTGATGTAAACTTTCAGAGGCTGGCGGGTGCCGTCAGCTTTGCTACACTGAGAGGATGGATTGGATTTTCATGTGGATCAGCTATTTATATTGCCTATTCTTTGTTAAAAGAGAAAGTTCGAGGTTTAAAGCATTTCACTTTTATTGAACTAATGACAATAATTCTTCTCATATGCGCTCTCTACATGCCGCATGACCACAGGAATGAATTCATTTCAGCCTTTTGTTCTCTTTCGTTATGTTGGCGTTGTCCTTCGAGAAAGGTTTCATTGGATTGATAATTACCCACTCTATCTTTTCATCTTTCAGATACACATCATATTCAATCTATCTTATCCATCCATTAGTAATATTTTTATGGCGAAAACTAGAACTGAACTTTAGCTTTGGTTCTTCAGTGATATACATCATCATTGTTTATCTTCTCTCAATAGCTTCTTTTAAATTGGTAGAAATGCCGGTGATGAAGTTAAGGAAAAGAACAGATCGAATACGGCCTGATTTTCACTATTTTGAAATTAAATAAACGTCGCACGAGATGCATCAAAAGAATTTCGTGATGACAAAAGACCTGCACTGCGGTCTTTTATATGGATACAATTATAAACGGGATGAAGAACCCAGCGGTACTTCAGCATCCGGCTCGCGGGTGATCCGGGTTACGCAAATCGCGGCGGATAAGTTCAATCGCCCAGAACCAGAAAATATGCCCAACCAGCTCAGAAATGTATTCGTCAACTGGCAGATCGGCCAGACCCGGTGTTAAGCCGAGCAGTGGGAACGAGATCCAGTGGACGCAAATGGTCGCCACAATCCCTGCCCATACCCTTGCCATAATTTCACTTTCAGGAACACTTCCGCTACCACGCAGTACCCAAATGGCAAAAGACCAGAGAGAAAATAATGTGCGTGACCATGACCGGATTAATAATGTGCTCGGAGAAAGTATAAACAGTATGGGTCAATGCCCAGCAGATAATCGCGCAAGAAAAGATAAGGCGGATTAAACTCATCGCACCACCGGAAAAAGTCCTTGGCGGCAACGGTACCTCAGCCCCCATTTCACAAATGCTGATAACACACCCGCAATAATGCCGACAAAGAAGGCTACGCCAAAGCGGCGTCTTGCTGGTTCCGTTCTAACAAAATAATCCTTAAGTGCCATAGTAGTCCCATTTACTCATAACGTATTAATTTCGCTGAACAATGTTCTATGAGCTAATGATTACATATGTTGATCAAGATCACACTTACGTATCTTTACATGGAAAATGGTTATTTTAAGCGCTTATTTTAAATGCATTCCTTGTTATTTCATCAGGAACAATAAGCGCCTCATTAATTACCTTTCGTGACAGTTAGCTTTTCTTCTGAAATATGAGGAAATAATGAAGAAGTGTGCGTAAATGCAGTCAATAATAAAAACCGGTGCAAAACACCGGCTTTATAAGGTTAATGCCCTATGCTCTTAGAAAACAGATTAATGGTGACAACTCCAGCAATAATCAGCCCCATTCCCAGCATGGCCGGGAGATCAAGTTTTGCCCGTGCACAAACCAGCCCACGATACCGATCAACACAATACCAGCGCCGGACCAAATTGCATAAATCACGCCGGTTGGAATACTGCGCATTGGAATGGTCAGACACCAAAATGCGATACAATATCCGGCAATACTGATAACGCTGGGGGATCAGACGAGTAAAACTGTCGGAGGATTTCAGCGCGGTCGTCGCGATAACCTCAACAACGATGGCAACACCGAGAAAAATAAGAGCTTCTTTATTCATTGATTTTAACATCCGCAGGTTAACACTTACTCATCACCAGATGGTGGCGGTAAAGGATAAACAATGAGGCTATCGTAACCGACATACAGCGCGTGCTCATGATTGAGTCAACATCACTTTGCCGACATTCACGTGGCCACAAGAATAACAATGGGCACCGTTATCGGTGCCCAACGTAATCAGATATCGTAAATAGCAAACAACAACACATTACGATGGCGGTTCACACCGCATTTTCTGATAGCGTGGATGCGCATGTTACGGCGCGACTGCGCTTCAAGCCAGCGTGCTTTCCGGCGGCCTATCTGCCGCAGCATACGCCAGCGCCCCACTTCCGGACGACTACGCTTCATTTTTACGACTCAGTGCTTAACGGAAACGCCATTATAGTCTGTCGCCCGCGTCAGACCAGCGCTTTGGGCGTTTTTATTTGCCAGATGAAGCCGGATGCGTAAACTCACTGAATGACGTTTTGAAAAGGATTTTTATTTATGTCCACCTTTTACACCGTAATGAGCTGGCTGATCGTCTTAGGTTACTGGCTACTGATTGCTGGTGTGACCCTGCGTATTTTGATGAAGCGTCGGCGGTCACCTCCGCCATGGCATGGCTGTTGATTATCTACATTCTGCCGCTGGTCGGGATCATCGCCTATCTCTCACTCGGCGAACTGCACCTCGGGAAACGTCGCGCTGAACGTGCCCGTGCCATGTGGCCTTCCACCGCCAAATGGTTAAAGGACCTGAAGAATTTCAAACGTATTTTGCCGAAGAGAACAGCAGCGTCGCCGCATCACTGTTTAAACTCTGTGAACGCCGCCGGGCATTGCGGGCGTGAAAGGCAACCAGTTACAGCTGCTTACCAGTTCTGATGATGTGATGCAGGCGCTGATCCGCGATATTCAGCTCGCCCGGCACAATATTGAGATGGTTTTCTATATCTGGCATCCGGTGCGGCATGGCGGATCAGGTGGCTGAGTCTCTTATGGCGGCAGCGCGACGCGGCGTGCATTGCCGCCTGTTGCTCGACTCCGCAGGCAGCGTAGCGTTTTTCCGCAGCCCGTGGGTAGGGATGATGCGCAATGCCGGTATCGAGGTAGTGGAGGCGCTCAAGGTAAACCTGATGCGTGTTTTTTCTTCGTCGCATGGATTTACGCCAGCACCGTAAAATCGTGCTTATCGACAACTACATCGCCTACACCGGCAGCATGAATATGGTCGATCCTCGCTTCTTTAAAACAAGATGCGGGCGTCGGTCAGTGGATCGATTTGATGGCGCGAATGGAAGGCCCAATTGCCACAGCGATGGGGATTATTTACTCCTGTGACTGGGAAATTGAAACCGGCAAGCGCATTCTCCCGCCGCCGCCCGATGCCAACATCATGCCATTCGAGGAAGCCAGCGGGCATACCATCCACACGATCGCATCGGGGCCCGTAGGTTCCCGGAAGATTTGATCCATCAGGCGCTGCTCACGGCGGTTTACTCCTCGCGTGAGTATCTGATCATGACCACGCCTTATTTTGTGCCGAGTGATGATTTACTGCATGCGATTTGCACCGCCGCGCAACGCGGTGTGGACGTCAGCATTATTCTGCCACGCAAAACGATTCTGTTTTTGTAGGCTGGGCCAGCCGCGCATTCTTTACCGAATTGCTGGCGGCTGGGGGTAAAAATTTATCAGTTTGAAGGCGGACTGCTGCACACCAAGAGCGTGCTGGTGGACGGCGAGTTGAGTCTGGTCGGCACCGTCAATCTGGATATGCGCAGTTTATGGCTTAATTTCGAGATTACGCTGGTGATCGACGATGCAGGATTCGGTGGCGATCTGGCAGCCGTACAGGACGACTATATCTCCCGTTCACGGCTTCTTGATGCGCGATTATGGGTCAAACGCCCTTTCTGGCACCGAATCGCTGAACGACTGTTTTACTTCTTGTAGTCCGTTGCTGTAAAACGTGCCCAACTGAAGTGAAGAGGTAATCATGGAAATGGATCTGAATAACCGCCTGACCGAAGACGAAACGCTCGAACAGGCTTACGACATCTTCCTCGAACTGGCGGCGGATAATCTCGACCCGGCGGACATCATTCTGTTCAATTTACAGTTTGAAGAGCGTGGCGGTGCGGAGCTGTTCGATCCGAGCGAAGACTGGCAGGAGCATGTGGATTATGACCTCAACCCGGACTTCTTCGCTGAAGTGGTCATTGGGCTGGCGGAGAACGGACGGCGGCGAAATTAACGATATTTTCGCACGTGTTTTATTATGCCGCGAGAAAGACCATAAGCTTTGCCATATTCTCTGGCGCGGAGGTAGAGCGGCATGAAAAAAGGGCTGATAATCATCAGCCCTTTTTCATGCCGTCAGATTACAACGGGTCGACTTTCAGGCAGGAGACTGCATGGCGGAAACTGCCCTCCAGCACCGGCCGGGTTTGCGCGCACTCTGGCCCGGCAATCGGGCAGCGGGTACGGAACACACAACCGGATGGCGGATTGATCGGTGAAGGTAAATCCCCTTCCAGCAACTGAATCGTCTTGTTCTTCTCCAGATCCGGATCGGGGACCGGCACCGCTGACATCAGCGCTTTGGTGTACGGGTGCAGCGGGTTCTGGTACACCTCATCATAGGTTCCCAGTTCCACCGCATGGCCTGGTGCACATCACCAGTACGCGATCGGAGATATGTTTCACCACCGCCAGATCGTGGGCGATAAAAATCAGCGACAGCCCCATTTCTCGCTGCAATTTTTGCAGCAGGTTCACCACCTGAGCCTGAATTGACATCGAGCGCCGACACAGGTTCGTCGCAGATGATCAATTTCGGTTCAAGGATCAGCGCACGCGCAATACCGATACGCTGGCACTGACCACCAGAGAACTCATGCGGATAACGGTTGATCAGGTTCGGCAACAAACCCACCTTCATCATCATCGTTTTTACGCGATCCCGCACTTCCTGACGCGCGGCATTTTAGGGTGATAGGTGCGCAGTGGCTCCGCAATGATCCTCACCGATGGTCATACGCGGGTTCAGCGAAGCCAGCGGATCCTCGGAAAATCATCTGAATGTCGCTGCGCACATCGCGCCACTCATCGGGTTTCATCCCCAGCAGATCTTTGCCCAGCCGTGCCACTTTACCGTCGGTGGCTTTCACCGGCCGATGATTGCGCGCGCAAAGGTGGATTTCCCGCAGCCAGACTCGCCAACCACGCCAAGCGTTTCCCCTTCGTACAACCGCAGGGTAACGCCATCAACGGCTTTCAGTGTCTTCGCCGGTTGCCAGAACCACTGTTTGCCGTCTTTAATGTCGAAATGCACTTTCAGGTCGGCAATTTCGAGCAGCACTTTTCTCTCTTCAGTTACGGCATTCATACCAGTTCCTCCACCGACTTATAGCAGGCGCGCAAGCGACCCAAATTCCCTCCAGTGGCGGAGCACTGTTACAGATTTCCATCGCGTGCGGGCAGCGAGGCTGGAAGGGACAACCTTCGGCAGACGCAGCAGGTTTGGCGGGTTACCCGGAATAGTCAACAACGACTCGCCTTCCGCATCCAGACGCGGTACCGCATTCAACAGGCCAATAGGAGTACGGGTGAGAAGGATGGTAGAAGACATCCCGTGCCTGCCCGTATTCCATCGTACGCCCGGCATACATCACCAACACTTTGTCACAGATCCCCGCCACAACGCCGAGGTCGTGGGTGATCATAATGATGGCGGTGTTAAATTCGCGTTTTAACTCGTTCAGCAGCGTCATGATCTGCGCCTGCACGGTAACGTCCAGCGCGGTGGTGGGTTCATCTGCAATCAGCAGTTTCGGCCGGCACAACAACGCCATCGCAATCATCACGCGCTGGCGCATACCGCCGGAAAACTCGTGCGGGTACATGCGCATGCGCTTGCGCGCTTCCGGCATTTTCACCGCATCCAGCATTTTGACAGACTCTTCAAATGCTTCACCTTTGCTCATGCCCTTGTGCAGCATCAGCACTTCCATTAACTGCTCGCCAACACGCATATACGGGTTCAGCGACGTCATGGGGGTCCCTGGAAAATCATCGAGATCTGTTCGGCGCGCAGCTTGTTCAGCACATGCTCTGGCAAATTGAGGATCTCTTTGCCATTGAAGGTGGCTGAGCCGCCAATACGACCGTTGGCCGCCAGCAATCCCATCAGCGCAAACGCCGTCTGAGATTTACCAGAGCCGGACTCACCCACAATACCCAGCGTTTCACCCGCGCGCAGTGAGAAGTTCAGGTCGTTTACAGCCGTCACATCGCCATCGGGGGTCTGGAAGGTGACCCGTAAATCTTTGACATCCAGCAGAAGATCCGATTGCTGCCGCGTCGTCGACGCTAATGAGGTTTCAATAATGCTCATGACAGCGCTCCTTAACGATCTTTCGGGTCGAGGGCATCACGCAAACCATCGCCGATAAAGTTAAAACAAAACAGGGTGACGACCAGAACGCCGCCGGGAATAACAGTAACCACGGGGAGACTTCCATCGAGTTGGCACCATCGCTTAACAACGCCCCCCCAACTGCTCAGCGGCTCGGGTCCCCAGACCGAGGAAGCTGAGGAAAGATTCAAAGAGGATCATGCTGGGAACCAGCAGCGATGCATAGACCACTACCACTCCCAGCACGTTCGGCACGATATGCCGAATGACGATGTTCGCCGTTGAAACCCCACCCACCTGCGCCGCTTCGATAAACTCTTTACGCTTCAGGCTGAGCGTTTGCCCGCGCACGATACGCGCCATATCCAGCCAGAAACCATACCGATGGCGACGAAAATGAGCAGAATATTTTGCCCAAAGAAGGTCACCAGCAGGATCACAAAGAACATAAAGGGGAAGGAGTTGAGGATCTCCAACAGACGCATCATTACGGAGTCGGTTTTGCCGCCCAGATAACCTGACAGCGAGCCATACAGCGTCCCGACAATCACCGCAACCAAAGCTGCGGCGATCCCCACCATCAGCGAAATGCGCCCGCCAATGGCCACGCGCACCAGCAGGTCGCGACCGGATGAGTCCGTCCCAAAATAGTGGCCTGACTCCATATCCGGCTTGCTGGACATCATGCCCCAGTCGGTATCGAAGTAGGTGAACTGCGATAGCATCGGTGCCAGCGTTACGAACAACGCTATCAGCAGCAGTACCCCCAGGGCTGGCAACCGCGGCGCGGTTATGCATAAAACGACGGCGGGCATCCTGCCACAGGCTTCGACCTTCGACTTCCAGTTTTTCACTGAAGTTTTCCAGCGCCTCGCTGTTTTTCTTACTTAACATCATGGCGTACTCCAGTGTTAATAACGGATCTTCGGATCGATAACGGCATACAGCACGTCAACAATCGCGTTAAACATAATCGTCAGCGTACCTACCAGAATGGTCAGGCTCAGCACCAGAGAGTAGTCACGGTTCAACGCACCGTTGACAAACAGCTGACCAATACCCGGCAAACCATAGATGGTTTCCCAATCACCATGGAACCGGTGATAATGCCAACAAACGCAGGCCCCATATAGGACAGCACCGGTAACAGCGCAGGTTTGAGCGCATGGCGGAAAATAATCCGCCGCATCGGCAGACCTTTCGCGCGGGCAGTACGGATAAAGTTTGAGTGTAGTACCTCAATCATCGAACCACGTGTGATACGG
Organism: Enterobacter sp. EA-1; assembly: GCA_002886105.1. Classification (GTDB taxonomy): domain Bacteria; phylum Pseudomonadota; class Gammaproteobacteria; order Enterobacterales; family Enterobacteriaceae. The sequence continues at coordinate 2,351,578 of CP025776.1, read as the reverse complement.
GCGATACTGGCGATGTAGGCCAACGATAATGCCACCATTGGCAGGATCATGAATTTCAGCGCCCCGCCGTTCCAGCCCCCCCGCAGGCAGCCACTTCAGCATAATGGCGAAGATCATCACCAGTAATGGGGCAACCACGAAACTCGGGATCACAACGCCAGTCATCGCCAGCCCCATGACCGAATAGTCCCATCGGGTGTTCTGGTTCAGTGCGGCGATAACCCCCGCCGTCACACCGAACACCACGGCCAGCAAGAAGGCTGCCGCGCCCAGTTTTGCGGAAACCGGGAAACTCGCCGCGACCAGATCGTTGACCGTGTAATCTTTGTATTTAAAGGACGGTCCGAAATCGAAATGCGCGAGCTGTTTCCAGGTAACTGGAAATATTGCGTCAGAATTGGATCGTTTAAATGGTATTTCGCTTCGATATTCGCCATCACTTCTGGCGACAGCGCACGCTCACCGGTAAAAGGACTCCCCCGGTGCAAGGCGCATCATGAAAAACGAAATAGTGATAAGAATAAAAGTGTTGGAATCGCTTCCAAGACAGCGACGTAGGATAAATTTCAACATTGCCCGTACCTTCTGGCCTGTGCCTTTTACACATTCTCTTGCAGACGACCATAAAGCCGCCCGGGAATGATGTGTATTCTGTTGCGATGAAAATAAGACACTGTGGGACAGGTTTCCCTGCCCCACTCATTGCCATTAATGCTTGATAATATACAAGTTTTTAACGTAGATATTATCCATCGGGTCTTTACCGGTGTAACCACCAACCCACGGTTTCACCAGACGGGCGTTAACATAGTAGTAAACCGGAACAATCGCCGAGTCTTTGTCCAGTTGCTGTTCCGCTTTGGCGTAGAGATCTGCGCGCTGAGATTCTTCGGTCACTTTCAGCGTATCGCCAATCAGCTTATCGAACGCCGGGCTCTTATAGTGCGCGGTGTTGTTGGAGCTGTCGGACAGCATGGTGTTCAGGAAGGAAGTCGGTTCGTTGTAGTCCGCACACCAGCCGGCACGCGCAACATCAAAGGTGCCCTGATGACGGGTGTCGAGGAAGGTTTTCCACTCGGTTTTCCAGCTTAACGTCTGCGCCGAGGTTTTTTCTTCCAGATGGAAGCAACAGCAATGGCCAGTTTTTATGCAGGTCAGATGTGTTGTACAGCAGGCTGAATGACAACGGTTTGTCAGCCGTGTAACCGGCTTCCGCCAGCAGTTTTTTCGCTTCGGCGTTACGTTGTTCCTGCGTCATTTTGAACCATGCCGGTTCAGTCAGTTTTGCACCATCGGTGTACGGCGGGGTGTAGCTGTATGCCGGCAGGTCGCCCCCGGTTTTTCACTTTGTTGACGATGATGTCGCGATCCAGCGCCAGTTTCCAGCGCGGTACGTACGCGAACGTCAGTGAACGGGGCTTTCTGGTTGTTGATTTCATAGTAGTAAGTACACAGGTACGGATCGACGTGTACTTCTTTAGGAATCTCTTTTTTCAGCTTCTGGAACAGTTCAATCGGCATGTTGTTATAGGTCATGTCGATTTCACCGCTGCGGTAGCGGTTAACGTCTGTCACTTCAGAAGAGATTGGCAGGTAAGTAACCTGATCGATAACGGTTTTTTGTTATCCCAATAGTTGGTGTTGCGCTCAAGAACAATGCGCTCGTTGACCACCCAGTCTTTCAGTTTATACGCACCGTTGGTCACGATGTTTGCTGGCTGCGTCCATTTTCACCGAATTTCTCAATGGTGGCTTTAGGCACAGCAGAAACGGAGGGGTGAACCAGCAGTTTGTAGAAATACGGAACCGGTTCACTCAGGGTCACTTCGAAGGTGTTGTCATCGATGGCTTTGACACCCAGATCGGTAATCGGTTTTTTACCGGCGATGATGTCATCGATATTCGCGATATGACCGTATTGCAGATAGCTTGCATACGGAGACGCGGTTTTCGGATCCGCTGTGACGCTGCCAGCTATAAACGAAGTCTTGCGCCGTTACCGGCGAACCATCGGACCATTTCGCGTCTTTACGCAGATGGAAGGTCCAGACTTTAAAATCTTTGTTGTCCCACTTCTCCGCAACACCTGCGGTCGGGTGGCCTTCAACATCGGAAATCAGCAGACCTTCAAACAGGTCGCGGTTGATGTTGGATTCCGGCACCTTCAATTTTATGCGGATCCAGAGATTGCACTTCAGAACCGTTGTTACGGACCAGCGTTTGCTTCTCCGCCAGCTGAACACCTGCCGGAACGTCAGCAGCCATTGCTGCGTTACCGGTAATTAGCGCAGTCAGAATTCCCGCTGCTACCAGACTTTTTTTGTGATGATGGACATTGTGTTGATACTCCACTCATTATAATTACTGACGTTGACGCCAGCCTGTTGTCCCCCTGTCGGGGGCCTGATGAGCGCAGGAGCTTTTGGCGCTATCAGACATCTGCTTTTTTACTGCTGCTATCACCGACTTTTTATTACGGATCGCTCAAACGGCAACCTTACGTCGATTCTTTCACCCGCCTCCCCTGTCGAGGCGCGTCTTAATGCCAGAGAGAAACGTCATATATGAAAACGATTCTCATCTAATCTGTTTATTCTGCGAATTATAAGGCTCATAAAGAGAATGGGCGGAAAATATCAAATGCCTTCCGCTGCCGCCAATACAATTTGCAAATTTGTTAACCATTTCTCTTTTGCGGCAAAGCGTTAGCCGCGAAGACGTGTCTGAACAGTCTCCTGAGAATTTTTTATCTATGATTATCAATCAGATAAATGCGCATCACGACCATGTAATGCATTTTGGCAGATGACGTGGTTTTTTGCACAAAAATCAACAACTGACCACTTTTAGCACATTCATCTGCGATAAGATTGAAAGTACTAATATCATTTCAATTATGTCACGGCAAGCCCAATAGTATGATGAGGGAAATAACAGACGCATTTGCACACAATCTGCACAAGTCGGATTCATAAAACTTATACCCCGTTGATAATCAATCATTTTTCTGATTAGCGCAATTTATTATACTTACCGCCGTTTTGCGTATTCATCATATGTTTTACTGATTTTGCGTTTTCCTTCACAGCCGGTTAAGCCCGACTTAATTAATGCGATATATAAAATAATACATAGCGATTAATCATTGAGTAAATAAAGGAGGTGAATCAGTTCAGCAGTCCGGGGAAAATTGATTTAATACCGCCAACGATAAACTCAATTCCCAGCGCCATAAGCAGTAAACCCATAATACGCGTAATCACGTTAATGCCTGTTTGCCCGAGTAAACGCACCAGCCACGGGGCCATACGGAAAAGGCCCCATGAGCACAGCGCGAATAATGCAATGGCCACAGAGAAACCCAGCAGATATTCCACGCTGTGATAGCGTGCCCCACGATCGTCGAACTGATGGCGCCGGGTCCCGCCATGAGCGGCAGTGCTAACGGCACCACGCCGATGCTTTCGCGGATAGCGGTTTCTGATTGTTCCTGTTTGTTCTGTTTATCCTCACCCAATTTGCCGCTGATCATCGACATCGCAATCGTCACGACCAGAATGCCCCGGCGATGCGGAAGGAATCGATAGAGATACCGAAGATCTGAAGAATGGCATCGCCGAGAAATAACGATGTCCACAGGATAATGGCAACAGACAGGTTGGCCGTGAGGTTGGTTTTATTTCGCGCCCCTGCCGTTTGATAACTGGTCATACTAATGAAGACAGGGATGATGCCCACCGGGTTAACCAGCGCGAACAAACCGATAAAAACTTAAAACAGGTCGTAAAATCAAACAATGTATGAATCACAGTACGCTCCGCAACGTCGCCAGACTCCAGTGAGAGAAAGGGGTGACAGAATAATCCATGCCGAAGATACGCGTTTTCTTTATTACATTCATCAGGATTTCTGTCGAAATCAACGGCAATACAACATGTTATTCAGTTGTGGGAATTGTGATAATCTTAGAGAGCGCTCAGTCAGATGCCATTAACATTTGATACAAACGCCCAAAACGACCTTGCTGAAAGGTGTCAGCGTCACCGAAATTTGACGTAGATCACGCTAATACTACCTAAAACCGGGTAGTCTGGGTGTCACCTAAAGAAAGTAAAAAAAGCGCTATTGCGTTGAGGCTCTTTCAGTAAATCAGTGGCATGTGGTTAGGCGTTAAGTATCTGTTTTTCTGTAATTTACGCAACCTGCAGCCGGTCTGTCTATACTCTCGTATTGGACAGCTGGTTTACTAAAAGAGTTTAACATTATCAGGAGAGCATTATGGCTGTTACTAATGTCGCTGAACTTAACGCACTCGTTGAACGCGTGAAGAAAGCCCAGCGTGAATATGCCAACTTTACTCAAGAGCAAGTAGATAAAATCTTCCGTGCCGCCTGGCTGCCGCAGATGCTCGAATCCCCCCTCAGCTAAAATGGCCGTTGCCGAATCCGGTATGGGTATCGTCGAAGATAAAGTGATTAAAACCACTTTGCTTCTGAGTATATCTACAACGCCTATAAAGACGAGAAAACCTGTGGCGTGCTGTCTGAAGATGACACTTTCGGCACCATCACCATTGCTGAACCTATCGGCATTATTTGCGGTATCGTCCCGACCACTAACCCAACGTCTACTGCTATCTTCAAATCACTGGATTAGCCTGAAGACCCGCAACGCCATCATTTTCTCCCCGCATCCGCGTGCTAAAGATGCGACCAATAAAGCGGCGGATATCGTACTGCAAGCGGCTATCGCTGCAGGCGCGCCGAAAGACCTGATCGGCTGGATTGATCAGCCTTCTGTTGAACTGTCTAACGCGCTGATGCATCACCCTGACATCAACCTGATTCTGGCCACTGGCGGCCCGGGTATGGTGAAAGCAGCATACAGCTCCGGTAAACCGGCTATCGGCGTGGGCGCAGGCAACACTCCGGTTGTGATTGATGAAACGGCTGATATCAAACGCGCCGTGGCTTCTGTTCTGATGTCCAAAACCTTCGATAACGGCGTTATCTGTGCTTCCTGAACAGTCTGTCGTTGTTGTTGACTCCGTTTATGATGCTGTTCGCGAACGTTTCGCCAGCCATGGCGGCTACCTGCTGCAAGGTAAAGAGCTGAAAGCGGTTCAGGATATCATTCTGAAAAATGGCGCGCTCAACGCGGCCATCGTCGGCCAACCGGCGTATAAAATTGCTGAACTTGCCGGTTTCACCGTTCCGACAACGACCAAGATCCTGATTGGTGAAGTGAAGGTCGTTGACGAAAGCGAGCCTTTCGCTCACGAAAAACTCTCTCCGACGCTGGCAATGTATCGCGCGAAAGATTTCGAAGACGCGGTAGAAAAAGCGGAGAAACTGGTCGCAATGGGCGGTATCGGTCATACATCCTGTCTGTACACCGACCCGGGGATAACCAGCCGGAACGCGTTGCACATTTCGGTCAGAAAATGAAAACCGCACGTATCCTGATTAACACCCCGGCTTCTCAGGGTGGTATCGGTGACCTGTATAACTTCAAACTCGCGCCTTCCCTGACTCTGGGTTGTGGTTCCTGCGGGGTGGTAACTCCATCTCTGAAAACGTTGGTCCGAAACACCTGATCAACAAGAAAACCGTTGCTAAGCGAGCTGAAAACATGTTGTGGCACAAACTTCCGAAATCTATCTACTTCCGCCGTGGCTCACTGCCAATCGCGCTGGATGAAGTGATTACTGATGGTCACAAACGCGCACTTATCGTGACCGACCGTTTCCTGTTTAACAACGGTTATGCGGACCAGATCACCTCTGTTCTGAAAGCGGCTGGCGTAGAAACTGAAGTGTTCTTCGAAGTTGAAGCTGACCCGACGCTGACTATCGTACGCAAAGGCGCTGAGCTGGCGAACTCCTTCAAACCGGACGTGATCATCGCGCTGGGCGGCGGTTCCCCCGATGGACGCTGCCAAAATCATGTGGGTAATGTACGAACACCCGGAAACCCATTTCGAAGAGCTGGCGCTGCGCTTTATGGACATCCGTAAACGTATCTACAAGTTCCCGAAAATGGGCGTGAAAGCGAAAATGATCGCTATCACTACCACTTCCGGTACCGGTTCTGAAGTTACACCGTTTGCTGTGGTAACTGACGATGCAACTGGCCAGAAATACCCGCTGGCGGACTATGCCCTGACCCCGGATATGGCCATCGTTGATGCCAACCGGTGATGGATATGCCGAAATCACTGTGTGCGTTCGGTGGTCTGGATGCAGTAACCCACGCCTGGAAGCTTACGTGTCCGTACTGGCTTCTGAGTTCTCTGATGGCCGGGGCGCTGCAAGCGCTGAAACTGTTGAAAGAAAACCTGCCGGCTTCTTACAACGAAGGGTCTAAAACCCGGTTGCTCGTGAACGTGTTCATAGTGCTGCAACCATCGCAGGTATCGCGTTTGCTAACGCCTTCCTCGGGGTGTGTCACTCTATGGCGCACAAACTGGGTTCTCAGTTCCACATTCCGCACGGCTTTGGCTAACGCCCTGCTGATTTGTAACGTTATTCGTTATAACGCGAACGATAACCCGACTAAACAGACAGCATTCAGCCAGTACGACCGTCCGCAGGCTCGCCGTCGCTACGCCGAAATTGCTGACCATCTGGGTCTGACTGCTGCCGGTGACCGTACCGCTGCGAAGATTGAGAAACTGCTGACTGGCTGGAAAGCATCAAAGCTGAACTGGGCATTCCGAAATCCATTCGCGAAGCGGGCGTTCAGGAAGCAGACTTCCTCGGCCAACGTGGACAAACTGTCTGAAGATGCATTTGATGACCAGTGTACCGGTGCCAACCCGCGTTACCCGCTGATCTCCGAGCTGGAAACAAATCCTGCTGGATACGTTCTACGGCCGTGAGTTCAATGAAGGTGAACCCGCTGCAGCTAAAGCAGAGACCCCGGCAAAGCGGACAAGAAAGCCAAAAAAATGGCTTAATGGCTTAATGGCTTAATGGCAATGGCTTAATGGCTTAATGGCTTAGTCTGACAAAAAACCCGCCTGATGGCGGGTTTTTTATTGCTATCTTACACCAGCCTGATAATGCACAGATCTGCGACAGGTTTTGGCGCTGTCGCGTTTACAGCATACAAAGCCAACTGAGCATAAAGAGATCTGTTGCGATGATGTTATTACGTCTGGCCAGCACCTACGTCATTCATGCCTCAAACCCAGCACAAAGAGCACTGGCGCAGCATATAGCGGGTGTCGCCCTTACTTCCGTCCTCGCGCCTGAATTGCGGTCAGAGAGCCCTCTACCAACGCTTCTTTATAGTGTTTGCGGCACACGGAAACATAGCGCTCATTGCCACCAATAACCACCTGCTCGCCTTCATTGTAAGGCCGCCCTGTTTGATCCAGACGCAGCACCATACTGGCCTTACGTCCACAGAAGCAGATTGTTTTCAGCTCTACCAGCTTATCTGACCATGCGAGTAAATACTGGCTGCCGACAAACAACTCGCCGCGAAAATCGGTGCGTAAACCATAACAGAGCACCGGAATATCCAGTTGATCGACAACTTCTGAAAGCGCGTATACCTGTTCCCGTGAAAGGAACTGACATTCATCAATCAGTACACAATGTACCGCTTCGCGTTCGTGCTCGGCTTTAATTTCCTCAAACAACGATGATTGTGGATTAAACAAACGGGCGGGTGAGGATAATCCAATACGCGAACTCACCTTTCCCGAACCAAAACGATCGTCAATTTCTGCCGTGTAGACCACTGTACGCATACCTCTTTCCTCGGTAATTGTAAGAGGACTGTAGTAAAGCCGTAGATTTCCCGCATTCATCGCTGAATAGTAGAAATAAAGTTGTGCCATTGCGCGCAAAACCCCAATCAAAGTGTGATATTACTGTTGGCGATTGTACCATATTTTATCTGACAAACCGGGAGCCACTGCGCGTCTAAGGTAACCCCTGCTCTTTTCTTTGCTTACAGATATAGCAATTGTTAATCAATGCGATTGTTACTGCCAAAGAAACAGGTCTACAAATTCATGATCTTACAAATGATTTTAAAATCCAGTGTTTCCGACCTTATGATCCAGAAATTATTAATATTTTAAGCATGTGAGCACATTAGCTATACGGAATTAACGAGGTCGTTATTTATCCATTATGACTATAACCCACTCCAGATTAATCACAAAAACCACCAGAGGCGCAACGACAACATCAGTGTTTACGGATGGTATAAGTGCTTTTTGTGCGTTTCTTCAAGTAAAATTTAAGTTAGCGATATTTATAACACGACAAAATAAAGAGCAATTTTTGAATTCCTTACATTCACAGCTATTGCACTGGTCAAATTAACGCTCTATTATTAGCAACAAACCACCCCAATATAAGTTTGAGATTACTACAATGAGCGAAGCACTTAAAATTCTGAACAACATCCGTACTCTTCGTGCGCAGGCAAGAGAATGCACTCTGGAAACGCTCGAAGAAATGCTGGAAAAATTAGAAGTTGTGGTAAATGAGCGCCGTGAGGAAGAAAGCGCTGCTGCAGCTGAAGTTGAAGAGCGTACCCGTAAACTGCAGCAATATCGCGATATGCTGATTGCTGATGGTATTGACCCGACAGAACTGCTGAACAGCATGGCTGCAGCGAAAACCGGGACAAAAGCAAAACGCGCTGCACGTCCGGCTAAATATGCTTACATTGATGAAAACGGCGAATCCAAAACTGGACTGGTCAGGGCCGTACTCCGGCTGTTATCAAAAAAGCAATGGATGAACAAGGCAAGAAACTGGAAGATTTCCTGCTTGCTAATTTCATCAGGTTTCAGAAAACCCGCCGCTGGCGGGTTTTTTTGACATCCGCCATATCTCCACAATTTCTTCATAATATAATGCTGAGCTTCATACCAATCCGTCACCAGACGCTTATTGTTTAAACTCTGCGCCACTTTTTATTGTTTTGTGCCGTTTGTTTCTCCGCAGTGCCGCGTTCTTCTTCGTTCGGAAACAGTCAGAATAAAAAAGCCGGAGATAATCAGCGCAGCACGCTATTCTCTCCGGCTTAATTCCGACGCGGGGAAGCGGATTATGCTTTCCCTGCCCCTACGGTATCTTCCAGCCGGGCTTTAAATTCTGCGCCCAGTGTATTGTGACGAATACCGTATTCTACAAATGCGCATGTAACCGAGTTTATTACCGCAGTCATGGCTTTTGCCTTTCATATGATAGGCTTCAACCGTTTCCTTTTCGATCAGCATATCGATAGCATCCGTCAGCTGAATTTCATCGCCTGCTCCCGGAGGGGTTTTCGCCAGCAGTGGCCAAATCTCAGCGCTCAGGACATAACGCCCAACCACTGCGAGGTTAGACGGGGCAACATTCGCTTTTGGTTTCTCTACGACACCAACCATCGGCACGCTGTCACCGGATTCAGCGTCGCGCCTTTGCAGTCAACAACACCGTACGCCGTTACGTCATCAACAGGCTCAACCATGATCTGGCTGGCGCCGGTTTCGTCAAAGCGCTTAATCATTTCAGCCAGATTATCACGGGAAAGATCGGATTCGAACTCATCAAGAATAACGTCCGGCAGGATAACGGCGACAGGCTCATTACCGACGACAGGGTGTGCACAGTACGGCATGGCCGAGGCCTTTTGCCAGCCCCCTGACGAACCTGCATAATAGTAACGTGCGGTGGGCACCAGACTGCACCTCTTCCAGCAACTGACGTTTGACGTTTTTCCAGCATCGCCTCAAGCTCGAAGCTGGTATCGAAATGGTTTTCGATAGAGTTTTTGGATGAATGGGTGACCAGAACGATTTCAGTAATACCCGCAGCAATACATTCATTGACCACGTACTGAATTAATGTTTATCAACCAGCGGCAACATCTCTTTAGGAATTGCCTTGGTCGCTGGTAACATCCCCGGGTTCCCAACCCCGCTACCGGGATTACTGCTTTAGTCACTTTCGAATTTATTGCAGCCATTGAAAATCTCCCTCGGACTGTTCATGCTTTGAACATGTTCATGAATTAACTCGCGTCTGAGTATATCAGCACCACCCCAACGACCGAGGGTCTGAAAAGGACGCGGTTGCAGCTAATTAGGATTAATACGCATAATCTGCGGCGATAGTACCACTCGTTTTAACCGACAGGTAAAGCTATCTGCAAAGTGAGATGCGATTGCTCATTCCGCACTCAACATTAAGCGAAGACGCCGCCAGCACCCCATACCTGACATTGCGCGTCACAGCGTTGGCTCAATTGGTTAAGGTAAGCATTACCCAATGTACCGAGCGGCACACCGTTGCTGATTTGAATTTGATGTTCACTGGTATTTAACGTGGCATTAAGACCGGCTGAAACTAATATTAAGTTCTTAAGTTCACTATGGTAATAACCCACTAATAATGGGAATTGCCCGGGTAAATTTGCCTGATGCAGTAATTGGTTTACCTGTTTGAGCAAAGAGCCCATTTCGGAAGACGCTGACGCTGATGCGACAACTGTTCCTGTAGTAATCCGTTAAATAGCGCACGAAGCAATAAGGCAGCCAGCACGCCATTATTCCCTGCTCTTGTCACATCCGGTGGCAATAAAAAAGCTAAGTCCTGACCTGAAATCGGGGCAATATCGAGCACCGGGCGATCGGCGGAAACCAGTTGGCGATAATTTATCCGGCACTGGGAAATGACTTGTTGCACCGGCGGTTGTAACTCCTGCAGCAATTTTGCCGCAGCCTGTGGATTCCCCACCAAGGCATCCCAGTCCTCGGAAAAGGCGTTCTTCTTCCTCGACGCGAGAATTAAACATGTTGGGATAAATGCAGGCAAACAGGGTTTCTTTTAAGCGATTAAGATCTTTTACCGGCTTAAGAACTACATCCTGTACGCCAAGCCGCAGTGCTTTAGCGATATCAGCCATATTTTCAGTGGCGGAGATAACCAGAATCGGCGTCTGATCGCCATGGTTGCGTAAATGTTCAATCAATGTCAGACCATTCATGCGCGGCATAGCAAGGTCGCAGATAATCAGGTCAGCTTTTGCCGTCGCCGTATGCTCCAGCGCGCCGACGCCATCTTCAGCCAGCAACGTAGTCGCGCCGAGCGAACACAACCATGAGTCCAGCAGCGAGCGGAAAACGGGCTCGTCTTCAACTATCAGTATCTGTTTTCCGGCCAACGGCTGCGTCATTTCATCTCCCTGCCTGACGATAGATCAATAGTGGCATGCTTCGCCGATTATCGCCTGTCAGAATTTGCTGGAAGTCTTTTTAAATTATGTTCACGCCACTGGCCGAACCAGCGGTAGTAGCTCATCTATTTTCTTTTCGACCGCCATCTGTCCCGCGGCGATGGCCGCATCGGCGCGATGAAAATCGAGGGTCGAAATTTGCGGGCATAGAGGTTGCAGCAGAATATCAGGCGGGTCGCCTGCCATACGGTTGCGTTTTAAGCGATTTTCCAGCACCTGAATGGATGTGCTCATGATTTCCATCGCCGTCGGTGCTACCGGGCGTTTGGGCGTGATACGCCCCAATCGTTCGCGCAAGCGCTGATGCCAGCGCAGTGCCGCGCCGCTTTCACTGTCGCTGTCACTTGTGGTCAGGTTTACCGACAGCAGATCCTGCTGCATTAAGTGCGCATCATGTTGCAGATCCACAGCAATAACAATATCTGCGCCTAAGGCACGCGTGAGCGAAAACCGGCACCGGGTTGACAACGGCACCATCCACCAGCCAGTAACCATTATGTGCAACCGGAGACATCAACCCGGGCATACTGCAAGACGCACGCACAGCATGATGCAAATCGCCTTCGGTAAACCAGAGTTCGCGTCCGGTGCTGAGGTTAGTAGCCACGGCGCCAAATTTCATACGGCAGTGTCCAAAATCCGCGAATGGCAGTAATGCGCGGTACTGGCTGAACACGCGTTCACCGCGTAACAATCCACCACGTTGCCATGAGATCCATCAGTCGCAGCACATCCCAATAGCGGAAGGAACGTACCCATTTCTCGAGTGCCGGTAACCGGCCGCACGCATACGCTGCGCCAACCAATGACCCTATGGAACACCCGGCGACAATGTCAATCTCAACACCCGCGCGCGCTGCAATCCGTTAATCACACCAATATGGGCCCAGCCCGGCGGCGCCAGATCCGAGCGCCAAACCAACTTTTACCCTTCTCATTACGCGTGTTTCACTTCCCCGGCTTACTGTAGCCACAGCGCTACGGCTCAGTTAACATATCGCTACCCTGACGCAATCGCGCCGTTATTTTTGTTCCGTGAATGCTATTTTGTCTCAATCTTGTCCTTGCGGTAGCGCTCTGGAGTATAGCCTATGTTGCCAGCCTTATCTGTCTGGCGCACAGCATGCTCCCCACGCCTTCGCACCTGATGCGTTCGCGCTATACAGCTTTCGTGTTACGCCAGGGCAGAATATCTGATTAAAACTCGCATCCCTCCTGTGGAGCCGGGGATTTTCGTCAGCATATCGAATCCGGTTTTGCTCATACCACCGGCTGGGTTTAACCGTATTTGAACACGCTTGCGGCGAAAATGATAATGAAGGTTATGTCAGTTTTGTGGCGCGTTTTAGCGAGCAAGGCAAGCCGGGGGCGATTATAGAGCGTTCCCGGTTCTTAAAGGAGAACGGCCAGTGGTATTATATCGACGGCGCGCGTCCACAATTTGGTCGTAACGATCCCTGCCCTTGCGGGTCAGGCAAAAAATTCAAAAAGTGCTGTGGCCAATAAGGCGAGCAGCACCTCATAGCAAACATCATCAACAGGATTTACCCGGCAATGCACTCATTACAACGAAAAATTCTGCGTACTATCTGTCCTGACCAGAAAGGGCTCATCGCGCGCATCACCAACATCTGTTACAAGCACGAACTCAATATCGTGCAGAACAACGAATTCGTGGATCACCGTACCGGCCGTTTCTTTATGCGTACCGAACTGGAAGGCATTTTTAATGACGCGACACTGCTGGCGGATCTTGATAGCGCACTCCCGGAAGGGTCCATACGTGAATTGAATCCCGCTGGTCGCCGCCGGGTAGTGATTCTGGTGACAAAGAGGCGCATTGTCTTGGCGATCTGTTAATGAAAGCCAATTACGGCGGACTGGATGTTGATATCGCGGCCGTTATTGGCAATCACGAGACATTGCGTTCATTGGTTGAGCGCTTTGATATTCCTTTCGAACTGGTGAGCCACGAAGGTTTAACACGCGAAGCGCATGACAACCTGATGGCGCAGGCGATTGAAGCACATCAGCCGGATTATGTGGTGCTGGCGAAGTATATGCGCGTACTGACACCGGAGTTTGTCTCCCGCTTCCCGAATAAGATCATCAATATTCACCATTCGTTCCTGCCGGCATTTATTGGTGCGCGTCCTTATCATCAGGCCTATGAGCGCGGTGTGAAGATCATTGGCGCAACGGCTCACTATGTGAATGATAATCTGGATGAAGGTCCCATCATTATGCAGGACGTTATCCATGTGGATCACACTTACACCGCTGAAGACATGATGCGCGCAGGCCGTGACGTTGAGAAAAACGTGTTGAGCCGTGCGTTGTATCAGGTATTGGCGCAACGTGTGTTCGTTTACGGCAATCGGACGATTATTCTGTAATCATTAACGGATTGAATTGTTTGCCTTTACACCATTACGTGCAAAAGCAGACAACCAGTTTGTTTTTCGCGATTGAACGCTTTACAGCGGCGCGTCATTTGGTATGATGCGCCGCGCTTCAGATGGAAGCAGGCCAGTAGTGATTAGCTTTACCCCGTGGTGGGGTTCCCGAGCGGCCAAAGGGAGCAGACTGTAAATCTGCCGTCATCGACTTCGAAGGTTCGAATCCTTCCCCACCACCATTTCTATCCTGTATCACAATATGTATTACCCCCGTGTTCCCGAGCGGCCAAAGGGAGCAGACTGTAAATCTGCCGTCATCGACTTCGAAGGTTCGAATCCTTCCCCACCACCATCTTCCATACGTTCCCGTTATTTTATAATTCTGCTTTTCCTTATATCCTGCTTACCGGGAAGGACGAGAGCCTTCGACTAAGGTTAGACCCGAGCGACAGCGGAGTGAGCGTTGCCGCAGGCAACGACCCGAAGGAAGCGAGGAACGCAGTGACGAGTTATCCTTCCCCACCACCATTTTCAATATATTCCTGCTGCTTTTATCTCTGCTTTTCCTTAATGTTCTGCTTCACGGGGAAGGACGAGAACCGTCGAACAACAAGTCCCTTTCAAATCGGCGGCAGCCTTCTTTTTAACCGGTGTACTTTTTTACGATTGACGTATTGCACTGTGCGTATTCGGCAATGCTGTCGAGCAAGGCATCCAGTTGCTCGATAGAGCGCACCACCAGTCGCATAACGAAGCAGTCCTCCCCGTCACTTTGTCGCATTCAATGCACTCTGGCAGCGCCTGAATCATTTTATCTACCTTTTGCAGCATTCCCGGCATCGGTCTGACGCGCACCAGCGCCTGCAGTTGATAATCCAGCGCAGCAAGGTTGATTCGCGCACCATACCCCTCGATCACACCACGCTCTTCCAGTGCGCCTCACGCGCTCTGCGGTACTGGGCGATGTTAATCCTACGCGCGCACTCAATACTTTTAGCGACTGCCGGGCATCCTCAGTCAGACAGGTCAGGATTGCGCGGTCGATATCATCAATAAGGTAATCCATCTCTTTTCCCTAATTATTAAAGGAAGAATTCATCACCTACCTTACATCATCTCCTGTAAACCTGACCGCTGATTTTCGACAATATGCACACCCTGTTCTGGAGATGAAAATGAAAACGATCCCCCGTGGCGTCTGGCAAATGAGCCTTGCCATGCTGATATCCGGGTCAATTGGCGCATTTGTACTGCTAAGCGGATTACCCGTGATTGATGTGGTGTTCTGGCGTTGCCTGTTTGGTGCTGGCGCATTATTTCTGGTGATTCGCTGGTAATCACCCCTTCAAAAGCCTTTCATACCCGGTGTTATTGCTCGCCATCCGGGCGGCGTCGCATTGGTGATCAACTGGTTGTTGCTGTTTGCCGCCTACAGCCGCATCTCCATGGGACTGGCCACCGTGGTCTATAACACGCATTTATGCTGGTATTGATGAGTATGCTGCTGGGCGAGCGCGTTAGCTGGTTAAATGGGGATGGCTACTGGTGGCCTTCTCCGGCGTGGTACTGCTCTTACTGAGTGAATTGCACCATCCTGATACACAGTGGCTGACCGGTATCGCCATGGCACTTGGCGCCGCCTTTTTCTATGCCGTAACGGCACTGATTACCCGCCATCTGGAAACCGCTGCCGCCACAACATATCGCCCTGATTCAGGTCCTGACCGGCACCGTGATGCTACTGCCGATGGCGCATCTGCCCACGTTTAGCGGGGCATTTCCTGGGGGATTTTGCTGACACTTGGGATTGTGCACAGGACTGATGTACCAGTTGCTCTACAGCGCGTTACAGCAATTGCCGACGCCGCTCATTGGCTCACTGTCGTTTATCTATCCGCTGGTTGCGATTGCGGTGGATGCGGTGTTGTTTGGCCATACACTCAGCATCGTGCAGATGTTCGGCGGTGTACTCATTCTGGCTGCCGCAGGCAACAATCTCGGCTGGGGCGATCGCAACAACACGGCGGTTTCACACCACGCGTCAGTCAAAAACCCCGCCGCAGCGGGGTTAGTCAACGATTAGCGACGCGCGCGGACTATCTGGTACTTACGCGTTAAGTATTCAACCGCACTCAGATATGCACCGGCGCGAGAACGGGAACAACACAAACAGCGTCATCCCCAACACCAGATGCACACGATAAATAAACGCCACACCATCAAGATGCGCAGATGCGCCACCGTGGAATGTCACCACCGATTGCGCCCAGCCCACCAGCTTCATCATCTCGCTGCCATCCATATGTTGCGCAGAGAAGGGAATGGTCAACAGACCTAATGCACACTGCACCATCAACAACGTCATGATCAGGATATCCGCCGCCGTTGAGGTCGCACGAATACGCGGATTAAACAGACGGCGTTTCCAGCAGCAGTAAACCGCCAACCAGACACAGCACGCCGCTTGCGCCGCCGCCGATCATGGCCATTTTCTGTTTCACTTCAATTGGCAGAAACGACTCGTACATCCAGTGCGGCGTCAGCATGCCAAGGAAATGCCCGGCAAAAAATCCCCCAGAATGCCGATATGGAACAGGTTTGAGGCCGAGGTTCATCCCTTTGCGATCCAGCATCTGACTGGATCCCGCGCGCCATGTGTACTGACCGTAGTCATAACGCAGCCAGCTACCCACCAGAAATACCGCACCGCTATGTAGGATAAATGTCAAAGAAGAACATATTTAGGAAGTGCATTAGCGCTCTCCTCCTGTTGTGATATTCAGATATTGCGGTGCGACAGCCCCCGCAAAACGGCGCTGATGTGCAGTAATGTCGGCATCGCCACAGCCCTGCTCCGCGAAGAATTTCACCTGCTCTTCTTCCCATACGGCATCCAGCGCCTGCGGCGTATCATCGCGCGCTTCACCGGCAATTTTTCAGCGACCTGCCCGTTATCCACCACGGTTTTGCTCAACGTCAGCAACGCGGTGAACAACGTGGCGTAAGCGCTTTCCGCTGCTGCAAACGCGCCTGCAGCAGCGCGAGGATGGCGCAATATCCTGCAAGCCGCCAATCGCTTCGGTAAACGGCAACTGAGCCGGTGTACTCCAGATAGAGCGGCAGATGATCCGGTAATTCACGGCTGTCGAGTTGCAGACCGTGACGCTCATACTGCGCCAGCAGATCCACCATCGCCTCGGCCACGATCGCGGGACTCGCCATGCACATGCTCAAAGAGCAGCAGCGATGTGGCGCGCCCACGATCAAACAGCTCGCTATAGCTGGCTTGCGCATCCAGTAAGGTTTGTGATGTTAACTCACGAAAGAAACTCACCACCTGCTGCACGTCGTCGGACGCCGGTTTTCACCCGACGCCAGTGCCTCTACCTCCTGTTGATGCTGCCACAAGGCAGCATCCGGGTACTCCAGCAAACGGGAAATGACCACCAGTTCAATCATGGGTGCGGCTCCGTTTTAATCGTGACATCCACGGCGTCGATACGACGGCTATTGAACAGGTTTGCTTTGCTGTCGGAACCGTGGCAACCGTCACCGAAGCTAAAGCCACAACCGTTTTCTCCGGGAAAGCCTCACGCGCCAGTTCGCGATGACTGGATGGCACCACAAAGCGATCTTCGTAGTTGGCAATGGCGAGATAGCGGTACATCTCCTGCGCCTGCGCCTTCGTCAGCCCGACCGCTTCCAGAGCACGGGTATCCTCCACACCGTCTACCGTTTCGGCACGTTTGAAGTGACGCATTGCCAGCATGCGTTTCAGCGCCAGCAACACCGGTTCGGTATCACCCGCCGTCAGCAGGTTGGCAAGATACTGCACCGGGATACGCAGGCTTTCTACGTCCGGCAGAATACCGTTGCTGCCCAGTTCACCGGCATCCGCAGCAGACTGGATCGGTGACAGAGGCGGCACATACCAGACCATCGGCAATGTGCGGTATTCCGGATGCAGCGGCAGCGCCAGTTTCCAGTCCATCGCCATTTTGTAGACCGGCGATTTCTGCGCCGCATCGATAACGCTTTGTGGTACGCCATCCTTCAGCGCCCTCGGGCAATCACGTTCGGGTCGTTAGGATCGAGGAACACGTCAAGCTGACGCTGATACAGGTCTTTCTCGTTTTCCGTGCTGGCTGCGTGTTCAATCGCATCCGCGTCATACAGCAGTACGCCGAGGTAGCGAATACGCCCTACGCAGGTTTCGGAACAGACGGTCGGCATCCCGGCTTCCAATTCGTGGGTAACAGAAAATGCACTTCTCGGATTTACCGCTCTTCCAGTTGAAGTAGATTTTTTGTACGGGCAACCGGTAACACACATACGCCAGCCACGGCATTTATCCTGATCGATCAGCACAATGCCATCTTCTTCACGCTTGTAGATAGCACCGCTTGGGCAGGTCGCCACACACGCCGGATTCAGGCAGTGCTCGCACAAACGCGGCAAATACATCATGAAGGTGTTTTCAAACTGGCCGTACATCGCCTTCTGCATGTTTTCGAAGTTCTGATCTTTGCTCAGTTTTTTCGAATTCACCGCCCGTGGTCATCTTCCCAGTTCGGACCGGCGGTGATTTTGTTCATCCGCTGGCCGGTAATCAGTGAACGCGGGCGCGCGATCGGCTGATGTTTGCTTTCTGGCGCGTTATGCAGGTTCTGGTAATCAAAGTCGAATGGCTCGTAATAATCATCAATTTCCGGCATATGCGGGTTAGAGAAGATTTTACCGAGCAGCAGCGCACGGTTACCCATGCGCGGTTGCAGTTTGCCGTTGATTTTACGGATCCAGCCGCCTTTCCATTTTTCCCCGGTCTTCCCAGTTGGTCGGAAAGCCGGTGCCCGGTTTGGTTTCTACGTTGTTAAACCACGCGTATTCCATCCCTTCACGGCTGGTCCAGACGTTTTTACAGGTGACTGAACAGGTATGACAGCCGATGCATTTATCGAGATTCAGCACCATGCCGACTTGTGAACGAATTTTCATTTTGCGCTCTCCTGTACCTCGGTCATTGCCTTCGCCATCCAACCAGTTAATGTTCTTCATCTTACGCACCACCACGAACTCATCGCGGTTGGAACCGACTGTACCGTAATACGGAAGCCATAAGCCAGTTGGGCGTAGCCGCCAATCATATGCGTCGGTTTCGGGGTAATACGGGTGACGGAGTTATGGATACCACCGCGCTGCCCGGTAATTTCAGATCCCGGCAGGTTCACAATGCGTTCCTGCGCGTGGTACATCATCGTCATACCGGCTGGCACACGCTGGCTCACCACTGCACGCGCGGTCAGCGCGCCATTGCTGTTGAAGACTTCGATCCAGTCGTTATCCGTAACGCCCATCTCTTTGGCATCGGTCTCGCTCAACCAGACTACCGGTCCGCCACGGCCCAGCGTCAGCATCAGCAAGTTATCGCTGTACGTCGAGTGGATACCCCATTTCTGGTGCGGCGTCAGAAAGTTAAGGGCTTTTTCCGGATTACCGTTCGCTTTCACACCCAGCACTTCTTTTACTGAGCGAGTATCAATTGGCGGGCGATACACCAGCAGGCTCTCACCAAAGTCGCGCATCCACTGATGGTCCTGATACAACTGCTGACGACCGGAAAGCGTACGCCATGGGGATCAGCTCATGAACGTTGGTATAACCGGCGTTATAGGAGACGTGCTCATCTTCCAGACCTGACCAGTCGGGCTGGAGATAATTTTACGCGGCTGGGCCTGAATATCGCGGAAGCGAATTTTCTCTTCCTGTTTATTCGTCGCCAGATGTGTGTGGTCACGACCGGTGAATTCACTGAGCGACGCCCGTGCTTTTACCGCCACATTACCGTTGGTTTCCGGTGCCAGCGTCAGGATCATTTCTGCCGCATCAATTGCGCTGTTCAGCATCGGCTGGCCTTTCGCCGGGCCCTCTGCTTTGGTGTAATTCAGCTTGCGCAGCAGATCCATTTCGCTCTGGGTATTCCGGTGCAATGCCTTTACCGCCGTTGCCGATTTTCTCCATCAGCGGGCCGATAGAGGTAAAACGTTCGTACGTTGCCGGGTAATCACGCTCTACCGGGATAATGTGCGGCGCCGTTTTACCCGGGGATCAGGTCGCATTCGCCTTTTTCCAGTCCTTCACGCCCAGCGGTTGCGCCAGTTCGGCAGCCGAGTCGTGCTGGATAGGCAGCGTGACCACATCGGTTTCTTTACCAAGGTGACCGACACAGAGCTCAGAGAAGGATTTTGCGATCCTTTGTAAATTTCCCAGTCGCTTTTGGATTCCCATGCCGGGTCAACCGCGGCAGAGAGCGGATGAATAAACGGATGCATATCCGAGGTATTCATGTCGTCTTTTTCATACCCGAGGTCGCTGTTGGCAGCACGATATCGGAGTAGAGACAGGTACTCGAAAGACGGAAGTCCAGCGTCACCACCAGATCCAGCTTGCCATCGAGACCGTTGTCATGCCATTCCACCTCTTCCGGTTTCACGCCGCCCTGTTTACCCAGATCTTTGCCCTGAATACCGTGCTCCGTCCCCAGCAGGTACTTGAGCATAAATTCATGGCCTTTACCGGAGGAACCCAACAGGTTCGAACGCCAGATAAACAGATTGCGCGGATGGTTTTTGCCGTTTTCCGGCTGTTCTGCGGCAAAACGCAAAGAGCCCTCTTTCAGGGATTTGACGGTGTAATCCACCGCACTCATCCCGGCTTTTTCTGCTTCGGCAGCAATCCGCAGCGGGTTAGTGCCTAACTGCGGTGCAGACGGCAACCAGCCCATACGTTCAGCGCGAACGTTGGAAGTCAATCAGATGACCGGTATAGCGGGATTTGTCCGCCATTGGCGACAGGAACTCCTGCGCAGTGACCGTCTCGTAACGCCACTGGCTGGAGTGGTTGTAGAAATAAGAGGTACTGTTCATATGGCGCGCCGGACGTTGCCAGTCGAGGGCAAACGCCAACGGCTGCCAGCCGGTCTGCGGACGCAGTTTTTCCCCGGCCGACATAGTGCGCCCAGCCGCCGCCGCTTTGCCCTACGCAACCACAGAAGATCAGCATATTGATCAGGCCGCGATAGTTCATATCGAGGTGATACCAGTGGTTCATCCCGGCGCCGACGATAATCATCGAACGGCCGTGCGTTTTGTCCGCGTTATCGGCAAACTCGCGCGCAATACGAATAATCTGCGACTGCGGAACACCGGTGATTTTCTCCGCCCGGTGCCGGCGTATACGCCTTGATTTCGTCGTAGCGAGTGGCGCAGTTGTCGTCACCAAGGCCACGATCCAGACCGTAGTTCGCCATGGTCAGATCGTAAACACTGGTCACCAGCGCCGTCGAACCATCCGCCAGTTGCAGACGTTTCACCGGCAGTTTGTGCATCAGTACATTGTCCAGCTCAACGCTGGCAAAGTGCGCGGTGCTGTCTCCGCCGAAATACGGGAAGCCAACCTCTGCCACCTCATCATGCTTGCCGAGCAGGCTCAGGCTCAACTCGACGTCAGCGCCATTGCCACCGTCGCGCTGTTCAAGGTTCCATTTGCCCTTTTCACCCCAGCGGAAACCGATAGAGCCGTTTGGCGCCACCACATTGCCACTGGTTATCCAGTGCCACGGTTTTCCATTCCGGGTTGTTTTCCTGACCCAGCGCATCCACCAGATCCGCAGCGCGCAGCAGGCGACCCGCAGCGTAGTAGCCTTCACGCTCTTCAAGCATCACCAGCATCGGCATATCGGTGTAGCGACGCACGTAATCGGTGAAGTACTGGCTCGGTTTATCCGGGTGGAACTCGCGCAACATGACGTGGCCCATGGCCAGCGCCATCGCAGCATCGGTACCCTGCTTTGGCGCCAGCCACAAGTCACACAGTTTGGCGATTTCGGCGTAATCCGGCGTAATAGCAACGGTTTTGGTGCCTTTGTAGCGCACTTCGGTAAAGAAATGCGCATCCGGTGTACGGGTCTGCGGAACGTTGGAGCCCCATGCGAGAATATAACTGGAGTTGTACCAGTCAGCGGATTCCGGCACATCGGTCTGTTCGCCCCGAGGTCTGCGGCGATGCAGGTGGCAGGTCGCAGTACCAGTCATAAAAACTGAGGCAGGTACCGCCGAGCAGTGACAGATAACGCGCGCCGGAAGCATAAGAAACCATCGACATCGCCGGGATTGGCGAGAAGCCCGCTACGCGGTCCGGACCGTAGGTTTTCACGGTATAAACGTTGGATGCCGCGATGAGCTCATTCACTTCCTGCCGAAGAGCGAACGAAACCGCCGCGACCACGCGCCTGTTTAAAGCTTTTGCTTTATCGGCGTCTTCGATAATGGACGCCCGTGCGTTAACCGGATCGCTGTGCTTCGCTTTTGCTTCGCGCCACAATGCAATCAGGCGTTTACGCATCAGAGGGTATTTCAGGCGGTTAGCACTATAGAGGTACCGGAGTAGCTGGCGCCGCGAGGGCAGCCACGAGGCTCATGGTTCGGCATATCCGGGCGGGTGCGGGGGTAGTCAGTCTGCTGGGTTTCCCGGTGACCAGACCGTTTTTGACGAAAATCTGCCAACTGCATGAACCGGTGCAGTTTACACCGTGGGTTGAGCGCACGACTTTATCGTGTTGCCAGCGGCTTCGGTATCCATCCTCCCAGTCCCGGTTGGTGTTTAACAGCTGGCCGTGCCCGTCGGCAAAGGTTTCGCCCTTCTGTTTGAAGTAGCGAAACCGGTCCGAGAATTACTCATCGGGTGTTCTCCTGTAGGAGCCTGTTCGGCTCTCTTGCTAAATCGACATTGCTGGATTTGTCGCGAAGGTAACCCCACAAAGACAAAGAGAATTGATGGCGATCGGCCGTCAGATCTTCATTTCGGCGTCAAAATGACGGAGTACTCCCAAAGAGTTATCATTTTCTATTTTTATCTTAATGATAAATAAGGATTTTATTCATTGCATGGCGAAATTATATGTTGCTTTGTCGCGCGCGAGGTATTAAGGGGTAGATGCCCCGGGTTGACCGAACAATTCACTGGGTCTTCCGCAGCAGGCAACAACAAAAACAAAAAAGTATGTTGTAACTAATTAAGAAACAAAAAAGCGCGGCTCGTCACCGCGCAAGGATAATCAACAGTTGCTGCGTTTATTGTTTTTACGTCCATATATCGCCCGGTGATCACCACACAGGCCACATAGAACACGAGGAACACTTTCATTGCGCCTGCCGGAGAGCCGGTTAACGCCAGTGACGTGCCAAATGCTTTAGGAATAAAGAACCCGCCAATCGCGCCAATTGCCGAAATAAAACCCAGCGCCGCTGCGTGGTTTCCCGTTGCGGCTTCGCGCATGGCTTCGATCTCGGTGCCGCCAGCTTTTGTACACGTTCCATGGTCATTTTACGGAAGGTGATCGAAATCATCTGGAAAGTCGAACCGCTCCCCAGACCCGCCGTCATGAACAGCACGAGGAAAACGCAGAAGAACGCCGTGAAATTGCCTCCTGTCCCACCTGAAGGCAACGTCAGGAACAGCAACGCACTGAATATCGCCATCACCACGAAGTTCACCAACGTGACGCGAGTTCCTCCCAGACGATCGGAAATGGCCCCGCCCGCGGAACGCGCCAGCGCACCCACTAACGGTCCAAAGAACGCGAAATGCAGAACCTGCACTTCCGGGAACTGGGTTTTCGACAACATGGCAAACCCGGCAGAAAAGCCGATAAACGAGCCGAACGTTGCCAGATACAGGAAGCTCATGATCCACAAATGTGAACGCTTCAGCACCGGTAATTGCGCGCGCAAAGAGGCTTTAGACGTCGCCAGTTCGTTCATCCCAAACCGGTGCCGCCAGCGTACAGACCACCAGCAGAGGGACCCATACCCGTGCCGCATTTTCCAGATACAGCGTCGAGCCATCTGGCTGGGTAGTGCCGGTTGCGCCAAACGCTGCGAAAATGGAGAACGAAACGGCCAGCGGCGCAATTAACTGCATCACGCTGACACCGAGATTCCCCAAACCGCCGTTGATGCCCAGCGCACCGCCCTGTTTCTGTTTCGGAAAGAAAAAAGCTGATGTTCGCCATACTGGAGGCAAAGTTCGCGCCAGCCAGACCGCAGAGCAGGGAGATAATGATGAAGGTGCTGTACGGCGTGGTGGGATCCTGCACCGCAATGCCAAGCCACGCACGGGATAATCATGATGCCGGTACTGAACGCCGTCCAGCGACGACCACCGAAGACAGGCACCATAAAAGAGTAAGGAACGCGTAACAGCGCCGGAGACTGACGGCAACGCAGTCAATAAAAATAACTGGTCGGTAGTAAACTGAAATCCTACTTTGGGGAGATTAACGGCCACTGCGCTAAAAAGCATCCAGACACAAAATGCCAGAAGCAGGCAGGGAACGGAAATCCACAGGTTGCGGCTGGCAATACGCTGCCCTTGTTGCTGCCAGAATGCCGGTTCTTCAGGACGCCACTCAGTAATGACTCGTGGACGTACTCTTTTCCGGGATGGATGAGTGCTGCATAAACACCTCTATTGATCGGTTTGATACCTGCAACATTAGTTTTTATAGCGTGAGCAAGTTGATATAAATCAAAGGAAAAGCAGCCCTTTCCACGGGCAAAAAACAGCATGCTCATTTATGAGTAGCGTAAAGGGGTAAAAAGATGTGGTTTTTCACGGTGCTGCCCTTCACTACTCTGTTCGTTCCACCCAATGCTACCCAGCCGGCAATAAAGAGGTAACACCTTGGGGGTATGGGTATACTGTGCGATAGCTGACAATAGCGTCATCCGCACCGGTAGCGGCTCAGGAGCTTTCATTGCTTATGCTAAAACGCCTTTTTCTCACCGCTTACGCTGGTTAATCAACTGGCGCTGATCATGCTGTTGTCCACTGCCATCGGCGTGGCAGGGATGGCTATTTCCGGCTGGCTGGTGCAAGGGGTTCAGGGCAGCGCGCACGCGATTAATAAAGCCGGTTCGCTGCGCATGCAAAGCTACCGCCTGCTTTCCGCCATTCCCCTGCATGAAGATGAGCAATACCTGATAGACGAGATGGAGCAAACGGCGTTTAGCCCCGGAACTGGCGAAAGCCGCCGCGCGTGACGGTCAACAGCAGCAACTCGCTGAACTCCAACGTTACTGGCACAGTGACGTGATCCCGGCGATTAAAGGCGCGCAGCAACCCAGTGAAGTCGCCAGTACGATCGCCATTTTCGTTGGTCGCATCGATCAACTGGTCACCGCATTCGATCACAGCACCGAGCAGCGCATTGAACGGGTCGTGATCCTGCACCGGCTGATGGCGTTGCTGATGGGATTATTGCTGCTGTTCGCGGTGGTCTGGCTGCGGGCTCGTCTACTCCGTCCGTGGCAGCAACTTTTGCAAATGGCGCGCGCTGTGAGCCACCGTGATTTTACCCAGCGTGCAAGCATCAGCGGGCGCAACGAGATGGCGACACTGGGCGAAGCGCTGAATAATATGTCCGCCGAGTTGGCGGAGAGCTACGCCGTACTGGAGCAGCGCGTTCAAGAAAAAAACTGCCGGTCTTGAGCAGAAAAATCAGATCCTCTCTTTTTTATGGCAAGCCAACCACAGACTGCATTCGCGCATTCCGCTCTGTGAACGTCTCTCGCCCGTCCTCAATGGCTTACAGAATTTAACACTGCTGCACGATCTTGAACTGCGCGTGTACGATATGGAAGACGAGGAAAATCACCGTGGAATTTACCTGCCAGTCCAATGCCAGTTGCGATGACAAAGGCTGCCATTTGTGCCCGCGTGGCACCCTTCCAACGCTTTCCAGTGTGGGCACCACGCTAAAATGGCGGCTGGCGGACGCCCATATGCAGTACGGCTTGCTGTTAGCCACGCTGCCGCCGGGTCGCCATTTAAGTCACGATCAGCAGCAACTGGTGGATACGCTGGTTGAACAACTGACCGCGACGCTGGCGCTGGACAGACATCAGGACCGCCAGCAGCAACTGATGATGATGGAAGAGCGCGCCACGATTGCTCGCGAACTGCATGACTCGATCGCCCAGTCGCTCTCCTGTATGAAGATGCAGGTCAGTTGCCTGCAAATGCAGGGGGATGATTTGCCGGAGAACAGTCGGCATCTGTTAGGGCAAATCCGTAATGAACTCAATACGTCATGGGCGCAATTACGTGAACTGTTGACCACCTTCCGTTTACAATTAACCGAACGAGGACTGCGCCCGGCGCTGGAGTCAAGCTGCCGGGGAGTTCAGCGAGCGGCTCGGTTTCCGAGTGCGGCTTGATTATCAGTTGCCGCCCAGACTGGTGCCATCGCATCAGGCGATTCACCTGTTGCAGATCGCCCGCGAGGCGCTCAGCAACGCATTAAAACACGCTGGCGCGACGTCGGTCAGTGTTGCAGTGCAACAGCAGGAAAACCGGGTAATATTACGCATCAGCGACAACGGTTGCGGCATCCCGGTTAATGCTGAACGGACCAACCATTATGGATTGATCATTATGCGTGACCGCGCACAAAGTCTGCGCGGCGACTGCCGGTACGTCCGGTCGAATCCGGCGGCACTGAAGTGGTCGTAACCTTTATTCCAGAGAAATTTCTCTCATCCATGCAAGGAGATAACCATGAGTAATCAGGAACCGGCAACTATCCTCCTGATCGACGATCATCCAATGCTGCGAACCGGTGTTAAACAGTTAATTAGCATGGCGCCGGATATCACCGTAGCTGGCGAAGCGAGCAACGGGGAGCAAGGCATTGAGCTGGCGGAATCACTGGATCCGGACCTGATTTTACTGGATCTCAATATGCCGGGCATGAACGGGCTGGAAACGCTGGATAAACTACGGGAAAAAACGCTCTCCGGGCGTATCGTGGTGTTCAGCGTCTCCAACCATGAAGAAGATGTGGTCACGGCACTGAAACGCGGTGCCGATGGTTACTTACTGAAAGATATGGAACCGGAAGATCTGCTCAAAGCCCTGCAGCAGGCCGCCGCCGGAGAGATGGTATTAAGCGAAGCGCTCACGCCGGTGCTGGCAGCCAGCCTGCGCGCCAACCGGGCGACGACTGATCGCGATATAACCCAACTGACGCCGCGTGAACGCGATATCCTCAAACTGATTGCGCAAGGGCTGCCGAATAAGATGATCGCCCGCCGTCTGGATATCACCGAAAGTACCGTCAAAGTCCACGTCAAACATATGCTGAAGAAAATGAAACTGAAGTCCCGCGTGGAAGCTGCTGTATGGGTTCACCAGAACGTATTTTCTGATCACTGCGGGTCTGGTGGCGCCCAGCCCGCACTTTCCTCTGTCTGGGGTGCAATGACCGGTTCAGTCAGTTTCAGTTCGATGGTATTGGACATGACGCGCTGCCCTTTACCATCCTCCACCAGCGCTGAGAGCGTCCAGCGATTGGTTGCCCCTTCCGCACTGTCCCAACGCGGCATAATCAGAGTCCAGCCTTCTGCGCTGTGACCGTCAGCAGGCGGTGTCAGGCTCAAAACCTGCGTATCGCCCTGCCAGTTATCGAACGGATGCCGTGCACGCTGTTAATCTGCAATTTCAGTTCTACGGTCTCACCCGGCTGTAAGTCCCATGGCGGCGTGGCCAGAAACACCGACAATGTCTTCCGCTGGCGATACTCAAACACCGGAGCCATATTGCGCGTCGGACTGTCATAGCGGCTGCCGCGTAGCGAGCGACTTTCTGCCACTTCACTGGCGGAGAGTTGCTTCCCAGAGCGGGACGCCAAAGCGATAATTGACTTTCAGTCCGAGGTCATTCTGACTTGCACCGCTCTCCCCTTGCTTGTGCTCCGCGGTCAGCGTCACCAGCGGCACCGGGGTATAATTCAGACCCAGTTTTACCGCCACCGGGTTGTGATAACCGGTTCCGGTATCGAACAGATCGACACTGTCGCCAAAATATTGCTCAAGGCTAACGCTGGTGTTCAGTTGCTGGTAAAACGGTAGCCTCGCCTGCGCCGTAACGTCATAGCCACGCGCCATGCGCTGTTGCAGCGTCGCGGTTTGGTCATCCCAGTTGCTCAGCGGTTGATAGTAATTAGCAGAAAAACGCAGATACTCGCCCCAGGGCTTCAGCACCCAGTCCTGCGCGGCCCTGATTATCATCGAGCAGCGTGTCGTAAAACGTGTTGTAGCCCAGTAACCACTCTCCGGATATCCAGCGCTGCCCGATGCCCGCATTGCCTGGCCATCCTGTTGCGTTAACCCCAGCATGCTCCGGGTGTGAGATAACGGTTATTATCCTGCAGTGGCAGGAACCAGTCCCCGTGACTGCCGGTAAAATTGCCTTCATTATCAACGTTCAGATCAACCGTGGCGTTCCCCCCACGGCGATAGCCGGGATTCCACCTTCTGGCTCACTTCATCGTTGACCACATCCCGTATCTGCCCAAAGGCAAACTGACGCGCCTGCTCGCCAGTCGTCAGGCCATTATCGGTCATGCTGGCTTCACCAAAGGCTTTCGCCATTTCGGCGAAATGTTTTTCCTGCGCACTGTTTTCGGGTGCCATACCCCAGATCTGGCAAGCCATCACCGTTGTTATCAAAGGGATTTTCCGCTTGCTGTACAAAACGGTTTTGCCGGGCACTGACAGAAGCGCCTGCCAGCAACATTGCGAGGAGTAAAATGATCGAGGAATGAATGACGTTACGCATCACGGCACTGATTATGATCCATCCCGTTGCGGGTTAAACACCTTTTAAGGGTAACGTTTTTAGCCCGCCTTTGCAGCCGCAGACGACATTCCGAGGAAGATCCTTATCGTTCCCGGCCGAACGCAACGGCAGTGTGATCGGTCATGCACACTCTTTATCCCGACGCCCTTCCCCTGCGACGGTGTCGCAGTAGCATAAACGTCTTCAGCGCGGCGTCGACGCTGCGCACTTTTATCGAGGGAGTGAAGATGCAAAAAATCGTCATTGTGGCTAACGGCGCCGCCTACGGTAGCGAATCACTGTTTAACAGTCTGCGTCTGGCCATTGCCCTGCGTGAACAGAACGCGGAGCTTAATCTGAAATTGTTCTTGATGTCCGACGCGGTCACCGCCGGGCTGCGCGGACAAAAACCGGCCGAAGGCTATAACATCCAGCAGATGCTGGAGATCTTAACGGCGCAGCAGGTGCCGGTGAAATTGTGTAAAACCTGTACCGACGGGCGTGGTATCACCACGCTGCCGCTGGTTGACGGTGTGGAGATCGGCACGCTGGTCGAACTGGCCCAATGGACGCTGGCAGCGGATAAAGTATTAACTTTCTAATATTGCGGCGAGTTTAATATTTTTTTTCTTATGGATGACCTTACGTCATCAAGTTTACCTGCTGTATTGCCGATAGCCCCTAAAGACAACACAGCAGGTACTATAAAAATGTTCAGATCAATTAAAGCCCGTATTATTGCGGCGACAGCGGGATGCCTCGTTATCGCTTTGCTTCTTAACACCATCATCAATTATCAGGTAACCAGCCAGCACAACCAGCAAACTCAGCAAAATATCCTCTCCAGCACCAGCGCCAGTCACAGCATTGCGATTGCCGACTGGATTGCCACCAAAACAAATATGATCGCCTCGCTGCAAAGCGTTGCCCTGAACGACGATCCCGTGCCGGTCTTCAAACAGATTGCACACGCCGGGGTTTCATTAATGTTTATGTTGGCTATGACACGAAAACCGCGAAATTCTCCGACCGGCGGCGTTCCCCTGATTATGATCCGACGATTCGTCCATGGTATCAGCAGGTCGTCAAAGCGGATGCGCCTGTGGTCACCGCTCCCTATGTGGATGCCAGCACCGGTGCTCTGGTGGTCACTTTCGCCGTCCCGGTCAAGAGAACGCACGCTCAAAGGCGTGGTGGCAGGCGACGTCTCGATGGACAGCGTCGTGGCCAACGTTAAAGGCATCAGCCCGACACCGAACAGCAGCGGTATGCTGCTTGCCAGCGACGGTACCATCATTGCCGCCGGAAATGACAAGCTGACGATGAAGCCTTTCACCGATGCCATTAGTGGCGTCAGCTTCGCCGATTTGCGCAGCGGCAAACCGGTATCCGGGGTCTATGCTGGTGAGCAGAAAGAACTGCTGGCAAGTCAGGTCAAAGGGACAAACTGGGTTCTGGTTGTCGCACTGGATAGCGCTGATTCCACTGCCGGCTTACGTGCACAGTTAAAAGCCTCTGCAATTTCGCTGATCGTGTTGCTGTTAATCACCGGCGCGATTATGCACTGGATTGTCTCGACGCTGCTTAAACGCCTCCTGACCGTCCGTGATGCCATGAATGCTATCAGCAGCGGAACCAACGATCTCTCCCAGCGACTGCCGACCGATGGCAACGACGAGGTATCGCAAATCGCTCAGGCGTTTAACGCTTTCAGCGACAAGCTTTCGGTAGTGATGGGTAAACTGCGCGACTCCAGTAACTCTGTGCAGCAAGCCGCACAAGAGATTGCAGCCGGGAACCCGGGGATCTCTCTGGCCGTACGGAACAGGCCGCCTCCAGCCTGCGTGAAACCGCCAGCGCTGTGGAGCAGATCACCGCATCCGTCGCGCAATCAACCGATGCGGCGGCCCGGTGTGCGAATAACCAGGGCTCATGTCGCATCCGAAGCCGCATCCCGCGGGGGACAGGTGGTGAACCCGGTGGCTATCAACACGATGCAGTCCATTGAAGTGGCCTCCGCGAAAATCGGCGATATCACCAGCGTGATCGACGGAATTGCCTTCCAGACCAATATCCCCGGCACTGAACGCCTCTGTTGAAGCGGCGCGCGCCGGTGAGCAAGGGCGCGGGTTCGCCGTGGTTGCCGGTGAAGTACGCAATCTGGCAAGCCGCAGCGGGCGGCGAAAGAGATCAAAACGCTGATTGATTCCACCACCGACAGCGTGGCGACGGGTTCGCGCTTTGTGCGGCTGGCGGGTGAAAGTATGACCGACATTGTCACCAGCATTGATAGCGTGTCGGTGATCATGCGGGAAATAACGGTGGCGACCAGCGAGCAAATGAAAGGCATTCAGGAGATAAATCATGCTGTTATCGATCTGGATCGCATGGTGCAGCAAAACGCCGAGCTGGTGATCGAGTCTGCGGCCGCTGCCGGCGCACTGCGCTCGCAAGCGGGTGAGCTCGCTGAAACAGCGGGTCATTTCCGCATTTAATCTTTGTCGGCGCGTTTTAACCACAATTTTTCGCGCCGACCTCTTTCCCCACCGAACAATGTCATTTTGTTTAATCGTTACGTCATTAGTTGATCGAAATCAGCATTTTAACCCCCTTCCCTTTGGTGTTATGCAATGAGTGAATTGTGAACAAAATCACGCACGGGATTGTTCCAGCAAGGAGCGCGTTGTTTAACAACTACGGGGTTGAAAATGGCGTTGGTAAAGGCAAGTTTGAAGTTATTTGGCGGAGATACGGTCGTTGTTCGTTGTTCTGAGAGTTGTCATATCCATCTGATGAGCGAGAAGACTCAATCTTCTCAGACACAGACGGATATCTTAAGCGTACAGAACTGCAAGCGCCTATCTGGCGGTTCCTTACAGCGGCATCTGGAGTGTGCTGATCGATAGCCACAGCCAGTCGCTTGAGCACTCAATCAGCTACGTTGCGGCGTAATCTCCGCAACCGTTAGCAGGCAAAACCAAAGGGTTGCAGGTCCGGGCACCGGTTTTTCTTCTTCCAGCAGCCCCGCACTTTCCCTACCAGCTCATTCAGACAATCGTCATGCATGCCAAGCTTGATCAGTTCCTGCCTCAAGCGAGAAGAGATATTGCGCGTTGGTGCCCAGCGGCCCGCTGGCGGCGGCAATCAGCGGCGCGATGATCTGCGCGCGGGTATCAGACTCATACAGGGGATGGCGGGGATCCATGATAAACACCAGCGCATTAACATGACGACCATCGTCGAGTGAGTTTGCACCAGCTCGGCATGTAGCAACCGGTGATCATCTCACGCTTCCACAGCAGGCCCAGCTCCTCTTCAAGCGTCTGTGCTGGCAAGCGATACGCCACGCCGGTGGTGCGACCGCCCTCTTTCAGTGCAAGCATACGCCCCGGTTGGCAAGCCGTCCCGCGTCCGGCGGTCAGGCGCAAACAGAATGCGCGATGCCAACCCACCAGCGTTCCGGTGCAGGATTCGTCAAACTCCAGCGCCGGGTTCCACATCAGCGAACCATAACCAAAAATCCATACCGGGCCGTCATCCGGACGGCAGGCAAGCGTGGCAGCCAGGGATGCCGCCCGTTGTTCCGCCGACCACAATAGCGATGCCTCTATATCGCCAAACGCCGTTTTACAATCGGCCTTGAGCAAGAAATCACGCGTTAACATCTTTTACCTCCGCCACTGCATGCTTCCTTGCGACTGCTTTACTGCTGCCTTCCCGACATATGCTGCGTTTCAACGCAGCTTACTACGACCTTATGCACCACAGGCCGCTTGCAATAGCGACAATCTATCGAATAACGCGCTAAAGGCGCTTATTTCTTTATGCCACTTCTCGTCATCACCTTTCTCATAGTCATGTTTGACTGCAGCCCAGTGACGCGATGCGCCGTCTCTTCGCGGCTCGCATCATCGCGCCTGTCGTCTTTATCTTTGTATTGCTCCCGTGCGCTATTGAAGGCCTCTTTATAAATATCTTGTGCATGAGCGGGTAACACATGCTGCACGCTGTCTGGCAGATCAGATTTCGATTTATACGGCATCATCTGGCTCCTTTTGGGGTGAATCTTTAAGTCTGATCGACATTCTCTTTTGCGCCAGCAACAGCAAATTAGTTAAAAAATGAGGATAGGCATCCATATGTAAATTCAACACTATTTAAACCAAACACCACTTTTACCGCATTCAAATAGAAAGAAACAGGTTCCCGTAAAATCAGGTAAATATCCCCACTATGGTGTCACGCTTTGCTATGTTAAGGCGTTCAAATTTTTAACTATAATTGTCAAATACCTGCATGCTGGATGGAGAATCACAATGACAACACACGAGGCGGTTAAAACCCGCCACAAGGAGACCACCCTTATTTTCCCGGTACTGGCGCTGGGCGTACTGCTGTTATGGGAAGTACGCAGTCGCTGCCAGCGGTGATCGGCATTAATATTCTGGCGCTGGTGGGTATTTTATCCAGCGCCTTTAGCGTGGTGCGTCACGCAGATGTTCTTGCGCACCGCCTCGGCGAACCTTACGGGTCGCTGATTCTGAGCCTTTCAGTCGTTATTCTTGAAGTGAGTCTGATTTCTGCGCTGATGGCCACCGGCGATGCGGCCCCGACGCTGATGCGCGATACGCTCTATTCCATCATTATGATCGTGACCGGTGGGCTGGTGGGGTTTTCGCTGCTGCTCGGCGGGCGCAAATTCGCCACTCAGTATATGAACCTGTTTGGCATTAAACAGTACCTGATTGCCCTGTTCCCGCTGGCGATTATTGTGCTGGTTTTCCCGATGGCGCTGCCGTCCGCTAATTTCACCCATTGGTCAGTCGTTACTGGTGGCGCTGATTTCGGCGGCTATGTACGGTGTCTTTCTGCTGATCCAGACCAAAACGCATCAGAGCCTGTTTGTCTATGAACATGAAGATGAGAGCGATGATGATGACCCGCACCATGGCAAACCTTCTGCGCACGGTAATCTGTGGCATACGGCGTGGCTGATTATTCATCTGGTTGCCGTTATCGCTGTGACCAAGATGAACGCCAAACCGCTGGAGGCGTTGCTGAGCGAACTGAATGCACCTGTCGCCTTTACCGGTTTCCGGTGGCGTTACTTATCCTTTCACCAGAGGGACTGGGGGCGCTGAAAGCTGTCCTGAATAATCAGGTTCAGCGCGCGATGAACCTCTTTTCGGCTCGGTGCTGGCTACCATTTCGTTGACGGTGCCGGTTGTCACGCTGATTGCGTGGTTCACTGGCAACGAACTGATCTTCGCGCTGGGCGCGCCGGAGATGATTGTGATGGTCGCATCGCTGGTGCTGTGCCACATTTCCTTCAACCGGGCGCACTAACGTGCTGAACGGCGCGGCGCATTTGGCGTTATTTGCGGCCTATCTGATGACGATTTTTGCCTGACGGCAGATTGCATCCATAAAAAACCCCGCGCTGCGGGGGTTTTTTCATTCTTACTCGGTGTCGAGTTCGTCGAAGCTCTTCACCAGATCGTCAATGGCTTTGATCTGCTTCCAGGAACGGCTCCAGCTTCGCCAGCGGCAACGCGGACGGGCCATCGCATTTTGCATTGTCCGGATCCGGATGCGCTTCAATAAACAGACCTGCCAGACCGGTAGCCATACCCGCACGCGCCAGCTCAGCAACCTGCGCGCGACGACCGCCAGACGCAGCGCCAAACGGATCGCGGCACTGCAGCGCGTGGGTGACATCGAAAATCACCGGCGCGTTGTTGGAGACTTTCTTCATCACGCTGAAGCCCAGCATGTCCACGACCAGATTGTCATAGCCGAAGTTGGAACCACGGTCGCAAAGAATAACTTTGTCGTTACCGCCTTCGTGGAATTTATCCACAATATTGCCCATCTGGCCCGGGCTAACGAACTGCGGTTTCTTGACGTTGATAACCGCACCGGTTTTCGCCATTGCTTCCACCAGTCGGTCTGACGCGCCGGAACGCAGGCAGCTGGATGACATCAACCACATCGGCAACCGGCTGCGCCTGTGACGCTTCGTGCACATCAGTGATCACTTTTACGCCGAACGTCTGTTTCCCAGCTCCTGAAAAATCTTCATCCCCTCTTCCAGACCCGGTCCACGGTAGGACTTGATAGAAGAGCGGTTGGCTTTATCAAAAGAGGCTTTGAACACGTACGGAATACCCAGTTTTTGGGTCACGGTGACGTAGTGTTCGCAAATGCGCATTGCCAAATCGCGGGACTCCAGCACGTTCATACCACCAAACAGTACAAACGGCAGGTCGTTCGCGACCTTAATGTCGCCAATGCTAACCACTTTTTGTTTCCATAGAATCGCCTTATCGAGTGTGAATCGGAACACATGCTTAATGCAAAGTAATCTGTTTGTGCGAAATGGTGTTGATTTGCGCGCGGATCATCTCACTGATGGGATCCTCCGGGCACTGCTCA
Organism: Enterobacter sp. EA-1; assembly: GCA_002886105.1. GTDB lineage: Bacteria > Pseudomonadota > Gammaproteobacteria > Enterobacterales > Enterobacteriaceae. The sequence goes on along the minus strand of CP025776.1, from coordinate 2,316,819 downwards.
ACAAAATAACTTAAATCATGCAGCGCCACGTGGTCGCAATCCAGTTGCGCATAAATCAGCCCACGGTCGCGGATCTCATAGGGATCTTCCGGATTGAACTGCAACAACGCTTCACTGGCGCGCAACGCCAGCTCCATCTGCTGTTCTTCCATCAGCGCCGATTTCAGCGTATCCAGCAGCTTGCGGATCACTTCCGCGTTATCGGCTTCATCCAGATCTTCATTGAACAACTCGGCAACCGGGCTGATATTACCTTTCAACCACACTTCCAGCGTATGCTCATCCAGCGTGTCGCCGTTAAATGGGTTAATCAGCCACATTTCGCCATCCAGCCATTCGGCGCGCAGGATCAGTTGCGTCGGGAAAATCACCGGCGTCAGCGGAATATCCAGACGCCCGGCCACCCACAGTAAAATTGCGCCCAGCGATACGGCACTGCCCGGCGATTTTCCAGCACTTTATCCAGCCATAACGCGTCGGACAAACGGTAGACGCCGCGCGTGTCTTTAAAGCCCCATTCGCCGTAAAACAGCTCAACGAGTTTTTCCAGTTGCCAGTCCTGAGGCTTCGCCATGCTGATTTCTTCGCGTGCCAGACTGAGCAGCCGCTCCAGTTCGTCATGCACATATTGTGAAGGAAAATCATCGCGAATCAGCTCTGAAACAAGGATCATCCCATCGCATAACGGCGCTTTATTAAATTCGAAATCGGCTAACGACCTCATCTCTTACCCCAGTATCGGTACTTTTGTGGCGGCGAGTTTGATGATGATGTAGCACCACCAGCCCCAGCATAAAGGCGATAAACCCTGTCTGCTGGCTGCGCGGGCGATGTCGCCCAAGCGCAATAAAACCCAAAACGATATAGATGATAACGCCAAACAGCTTTTCAGTCAGCCATGCGCCTTTAACAGTAAAAGGTAAATAGCCTGTCACCCACATTAATCCCGCGCCGCTTAACAACAAGACGGTATCAATGGTATGCGGCAACACGCGCACCCAGCGCGACTGCGCGCGCGGATCAGCCGACCAGCGCCACCAGTAGCGTAAAACAAACAGGCTAATGGTCAAGACCACCGACGTCAAATGTAACGTTATCAGGACGTTAAAGGCACTCATTGCCCGTTCACTCCACGCAGGACCACTGCCCGAGGGTCAGACGCTCGTTATCGCCATAATCGCGGCAGGTGGCAACCTGCTGCCAGCCATGCCGGGTGAACAGGTTGCGCACCAACTCTCCCTGCTGCCAGCCATGTTCAAGCAGCAACCAGCCACCCGGTAGCAAATAGCCCTCGGCGCTTCCTTGATGATGCTCTCTAAATCCGCCAGACCGTGGTCAGCGGCGACCAGCGCACTCAACGGCTCCAAAACGCACATCTCCCTGCGCCAGATGTGGATCCTGCTCATCAATATAAGGGGGGTTACTGACAATCAGCGAAAACGTCTGCCCGGCCAGTGCACTGAACCAGTGGCTCTGACGAATGTCGACATTGCCAATGCCAAGATGCTCGGCATTACGCTGCGCCAGCGCTACCGCCTCTGCAACCACATCGACGGCCGTCACCGGCAGTCAGGACGCTCGCTGGCCAGCGCCAGCGCGATAGCGCCGGTACCGGTGCCTAAATCGAGGATACGGCACGGCGTCTCAGGCAGGCGGTTTAGCGCCTGTTCAACGAGGCATTCGGTGTCCGGGCGAGGAATCAATGTGGCGGGCGAGACAAACAGCGGCAACGACCAGAACTCACGGACGCCAACCAGATGCGCCACCGGCTCACCGTGTTCACGCCGTGCCAGCAGTGTGTCGAGCTGTTGTTGTTGCCCGGCGGTGAGCCGGGTTTCGCCAAAAGCCAGAATAAAAGTGCGAGACTTCCCGTCACAAAACCGAGCAGGATCTCCGCATCGCGCCGCGGGCTGTCGCTCGACTGTAACTGGCTTATCGCCTCACGCAACCACTGTTGGTAGTCCATTATTCCTGCTCGGAGAGCGCAGCCAACTGGTCAGCACGGGTACTCCTGCACGATCGGTTCGATCAGCATATCCAGCTTGCCTTCCATGACTTCATCCAGTCGGTAAAGCGTCACGTTGATGCGGTGATCGGTCACGCGCCCCTGCGGGAAGTTATAGGTACGGTTACGGTCACTGCGATCGCCGCTGCCCAGTAAGTTGCGACGGGTTGAAGCTTCCGCACCGGTGGCGTTTGGCCATTTCCGCTGCGTGGATACGCGCACCCAGCACGGACAATGCCTTGGCCTTGTTTTTGTGCTGCGAACGCTCATCCTGACACTCCACCACAATGCCCGTCGGCAAGTGAGTAATACGAATAGCGGAGTCGGTGGTGTTAACGTGCTGCCCGCCCGCACCGGAAGAGCGGAAAGTGTCGATGCGCAAATCAGCCGGGTTAATATCCGGCAGCTCTGCTTCTGGCAGCTCCGGCATCACCGCCACGGTACAGGCAGAAGTATGAATACGCCCCGATTCGGTGGCGGGAACGCGCTGTACGCGATGACCACCGGACTCAAACTTCAGGCGACCATAGACACCATCGCCGCTGATTTTGGCAATCACTTCTTTGTATCCACCGTGTTCGCCATCGTTGGCGCTCATGATCTCTACACGCCAGCGACGGGCTTCCGCATAACGGCTGTACATACGGAACAGGTCACCGGCAAACAGCGCCGCTTCGTCACCGCCGGTCCCGGCGCGCACTTCAACAAACGCATTGCGTTCATCGTCCGGATCTTTCGGCAGCAGTAAAAGTTGTAACTGCTGTTCGCTTTTTTTCTTTCGCGTCGCGTAACTCGTCCTGCGCCAGATCGCGCATTTCCGGATCGTCGAGCATCACCTGTGCCGTTTCGATATCTTCCTGAACCTGTTGCCAGTCAGTAAAACAGCGTGACACATCGCTTAACTGCGCGAATTCCCGCGACAGCGCGCGAAACTTGTCCTCCGGTCGGCGATGGTTTGCGCGTCACCGAGCAGCGCCTGAACTTCTTCATGGCGCTCATGCAGGGCTTCCAGTTTGGCAACGATAGAAGGCTTCATAGGCGTAAGTGCACCTTATAATAAGAGATTGTTGTGCTAATCCAGCCCGAGGCTGTTGCGCAGAATATGCAGGCGTTCATCGTCCCCGTCACGGGCAGCCTGCTGAAGAGATTTAGTTGGTGCGTGGATCAGGCGATTGGTCAGTTTCCATGCCAGATCCTGCATAATAGCCTGCGGATCGCCGCCCTGCTCCAGCGCAGCGATCGCTTTTGCCGTCAGCTCATCACGAACAACTTCGGACTGGCTGCGGTATTCACGGATAGTCTCGCTGGCGCTTTGCGCACGCAGCCGGTGCCATAAATTCACTGGTTTCCGGGCGACAATGGTTTCTGCCTGCACCGCAGCGGCTTTGCGCTGCGCCAGTTGTGTTGAATGATGCTTTGCAGGTCGTCCACGCTGTAGAGATAGGCGTTAGCGACTTTACCGACTTCCGGTTCAACATCGCGCGGAACGGCGATATCCACCAGCAGCACAGGTTGATTACGCCGGGCCTTCATGGCGCGCTCCATCATCCCTTTCCGATGATCGGCAACGGGCTGGCGGTAGAGCTGATCACAATGTCGGCGTCTTTCAGGCGCTCATCGATATCACTAAGCGAGATCACTTCCGCGCCAACTTCATCCGCCAGCGCCTGTGCGCGTTCACGGGTACGGTTGGCAATGATCATTTTCTGCACTTTATGTTCACGCAGATGCCGCGCCACAAGTTCAATGGTTTCCCCGGCGCCGACCAACAGCACCGTCACCGACGCCAGTGATTCGAAAATTTGCCGCGCCAGCGTACAGGCGGCAAACGCAACGGACACGGCGCTGGCGCCGATATCGGTTTCGGTGCGCACTCGTTTCGCAACAGAGAAGGATTTCTGGAACATGCGCTCCAGATCGCTGGCGTTATCATGCCCGCGCTGAGAATCGGCAAAGGCTTTTTTAACCTGACCGAGAATTTGTGGTTCGCCGAGCACCAGCGAGTCCAGCCGCTGGCCACGCGCATTAAATGGCTGACCGCGTCGTTATCCGGTGCCAGTACAGGCTCTGGCGGACTTCGTCTTCCCGCAAATGGTGATAATCGCACAGCCAACGCACCAGCGCTTCGTGCAGGTTATCCCGCTCTTCAACGCTCAAATAAAGTTCAGTGCGGTTACAGGTCGACAGCACCACCCCACCTTGCACCATCGGCTGCGAGCAGGCTTCCAGAGCCTCGGTCAAGCGTTTCCGGCGAAAATGCAATGCGTTCTCGCAACGAAACGGGGGCCGTTTTGTGGTTGATGCCTAGTGCTAAAAGGGTCATGGGCGCGGGAATAGTACCAACGTTGATAAGGTTAGACTCTGCGCATCATACAGGATGCGCGTGGTCAATAAAAGAGAGACTACCCTTTCGGAGTAATTGGTAATTTAATGATTTAAGACAACTTGAACGTAGACGCTGTTTCATCGCGACGCTAGCATTAGGGGGTAATAACTGCAACGTATCTCAAGGATTTGTCATCATTATGACTTTGCCTGCTTCCCGCCTTATTCGACTGCTGCCGCTGGCCAGCCTCGTTCTCACCGCCTGTACGATCACTGCGCCAAAAGGCCCGGGCAAAGTCCTGACGCGCCGCAATGGCGTCAGCACCAGCAGCAAGTTCGCGCGTTAAGCCAGTATCAGACACGCGGCGCCTTTGCCTATCTTTCTGACCAACAAAAGTGTACGCCCGCTTCTTCTGGCAGCAGACTGGCCGAGGATCGCTACCGTCTTCTGCTGACAAACCCACTCGGCAGTACCGAACTGGAGCTGAATGCACAACCGGGTTCCGTTGAACTGGTGGATAATAAAGGCCAGCATTATACCGCTGACGATGCGGAAGAGATGATTGGCAAACTGACCGGGATGCCGATTCCACTCAACAGCCTGCGCCAGTGGATCCGGGTCTGCCGGGCGAGGCGACCGACTACACCCTTGACGATCAGTATCGCCTGAGTGAAGTCAATTACAGTCAGGGCGGCAAAACCTCGGAAAGTGGTTTACGGCGGTTATGACAGCAAAACCCAGCCCTCCCTGCCTGCAAACATGGAGTTGAGCGACGGTAGCCAGCGCATTAAGCTGAAAATGGATAACTGGATCGTTAAATGATGACCACCGGCCGGCTCCGGCGAAGCTCAATCTCTTTTATACATTACCGGTCAACGCCCTGACGGTTATCACACCTTACAGACGCTGTTCCAGTTTCTGGATTATGGCGACACCTTAACCATTGAACCCCGCAACGATGGCAAGATCCATTTGCTGACGCCGATTGATGGCGTACCCGATGAGGATAATCTCATCGTTCGCGCAGCCCGTTTGCTGATGAAACGCGCCGCAGCAACCGGGCGGTTAGCAGCAGGTAGCGGGGCGGATATTGCCATCGAAAAACGCTTGCCAATGGGCGGCGGGCTCGGCGGAGGCTCTTCAGACGCCGCCACCGTGTTGGTGGCGTTAAACCACCTGTGGCGCTGCAACCTGGAGTGTAGACGAACTGGCAGCACTGGGGCTGACGCTTGGCGCGGATGTGCCGGTATTTGTGCGCGGGCATGCCGCCTTTGCAGAAGGCGTGGGTGAAATTCTTACCCCCGTTAACCCGCCAGAAAAATGGTATCTGGTGGCGCATCCCGGCGTAAGTATCCCCACGCCGGTCATCTTTAAGGATCCAGAGTTGCCGAGAAATACACCGAAAAGGTCAATTGAGACGTTACTAAAATGTGAATTCGGCAACGATTGCGAGGTTATCGCAAGAAAACGTTTTCGCGAGGTTGATGCGGCGCTTTCCGGCTGTTAGAATACGCGCCGTCGCGCCTGACTGGCACAGGAGCCTGTGTCTTTTCCGAATTTGACACCGAATCCGCCGCTCGTCAGGTGCTTGAGCAAGCCCCGGAATGGCTAAACGGTTTTGTCGCGCGAGGCGTCAACCTCTCGCCGCTAGCACAAACCATCGCCGGGCAAGCTGAGCTCCGGTGACAACGTCACTCATGTTCCAGACGTTGCATCGCGCTCTTTAATACACCGCATGGATAGATTTCTGCCCTGACCGCACATTTTGGCCGATTCTATCCACCACTGGACGCATGCCTGAGGTTCTTCTCGTGCCTGATATGAAGCTTTTTGCTGGTAACGCAACCCCGGAACTAGCACAACGTATTGCCAACCGCCTGTACACTTCTCTCGGCGACGCCGCCGTAGGTCGCTTTAGCGATGGCGAAGTCAGCGTACAAATCAATGAAAATGTACGCGGTGGTGATATTTTCATCATCCAGTCCACTTGTGCCCCTACCAATGACAACCTGATGGAACTGGTTGTGATGGTCGATGCCCTGCGCCGTGCTTCCGCAGGTCGTATCACCGCGGTCATTCCCTACTTTGGTTATGCCCGTCAGGACCGCCGCGTGCGTTCTGCGCGTGTACCGATTACCGCAAAAGTGGTTGCCGATTTCCTCTCAAGCGTTGGCGTTGACCGCGTACTGACCGTTGACCTGCATGCTGAACAGATCCGGGCTTCTTTGATGTGCCGGTTGATAACGTATTTGGTAGCCCTATCCTGCTCGAAGATATGCTGCAACTGAACCCTCGGACAACCCGATTGTGGTTTCTCCGGATATCGGCGGCGTAGTTCGCGCTCGTGCCATTGCCAAACTGTTGAACGACACCGACATGGCGATCATCGACAAACGCCGTCCGCGCGCTAACGTTTCCCGGTGATGCACATCATCGGCGACGTGGCTGGCCGCGACTGCGTACTGGTTGACGACATGATCGACACCGGCGGCACCCTGTGCAAAGCGGCGGAAGCGCTGAAAGAACGCGGTGCAAAACGCGTATTCGCTTATGCCACTCACCCGATTTTCTCCGGTAATGCGGTAAACAACCTGCGCAACTCCGTGATCGACGAAGTGGTCGTCTGCGACACCATTCCGCTGAGCGAGGAGATCAAAGCGCTGCCGAACGTACGTACGCTGACGCTGTCTGGCATGCTGGCTGAAGCTATCCGTCGTATCAGCAACGAAGAATCGATTTCTGCCATGTTCGAGCATTAATCGTTGCTGAAAAACCCGCTACGGCGGGTTTTTTTTATCCTCAGAACATAACTTGTATGATTTATTAACCCGTTACAGACGCATTCACGGATGACATACCATTGTGAACAAGCTGCTCTCTCCTCATGTTATGCCTTTCCGCGCGCTCATTGACGCGTGCTGGAAGGAAAAATATACCGCCGCCCGCTTTACCCGGGATCTGATCGCCGGGATAACGGTCGGGATTATTGCGATTCCCCTTGCGATGGCGTTGGCAATCGGGAGCGGCGTCGCGCCACAGTACGGACTCTATACGGCAGCCATTGCCGGAATCGTGATTGCGCTGAGCGGAGGTTCCCGCTACAGCGTTTCAGGCCCGACCGCCGCCTTCGTGGTGATCCTCTACCCGGTTTCACAGCAGTTTGGCCTCGCGGGACTCACCGGGTCGCGACATTGATGTCCGGCGTGTTTCTGATCCTCTTTGGTCTGGCGCGTTTTGGCCGCCTGATCGAATACATTCCGCTTTCCGTCACGCTCGGCTTTACCTCCGGGATCGGCATCACTATTGCCACCATGCAAATCAAAGATTTTCTTGGCCTGCAACTGACGCACGTGCCGGAGCACTACTTGCAAAAGTCGGCGCGCTGGTGATGGCGCTGCCCACCGTTAATGCTGGCGATGCGGCCATCGGCGTGGTCACGCTCGGAACACTGATCTTCTGGCCACGCCTGCGATTGCGCCTGCCGGGCCATTTGCCTGCGTTGCTGGCAGGCTGCGCGGTAATGCTGGTCGTCAACCTGCTCGGCGGCCATGTCGCAACTATCGGCTCACAATTTCACTACGTGCTGGCCGATGGCAGCCAGGCAACGGCATTCCGCAACTGCTGCCGCAACTGGTGTTACCGTGGGATCTGCCGGGCTCTACATTTACCCTGAGCTGGGATTCATTACGAGCGTTACTGCCAGCTGCGTTTTCGATGGCAATGCTGGGGGCAATTGAATCCCTGCTTTGCGCCGTGGTGCTGGATGGTATGACCGGTACCAAACACAAAGCCAACAGCGAGCTGATCGGTCAGGGCCTTGGCAATATCATCGCCCCGTTCTTTGGCGGTATTACCGCGACCGCAGCGATTGCCCGTTCCGCCGCTAACGTGCGCGCCGGGGCGACATCCCCCATTGCGGCGGTTATCCACGCGCTGCTGGTGATCATGGCGCTGCTGGTGCTGGCTCCCCTGCTCTCCGGCTCCCCCTCTCGGCCATGGCGGCATTGCTGCTGATGGTGGCGTGGAACATGAGTGAGGCGCATAAGGTAATTGACCTGCTGCGCCGCGCACCGGCGGACGACATTATCGTGATGCTGCTCTGCATGTCGCTGACGGTGCTGTTCGACATGGTTATCGCCATCAGTGTCGGCATCGTACTGGCCTCATTGCTGTTTATGCGCCGCATCGCACGCATGACTCACCCTCGGCGGCTGTCAATGTTGAGGTACCAGAAGATGTGCTGGTGCTGCGCGTGATCGGTCCGCTGTTCTTCGCCGCTGCCGAAGGTGTGTTCAGCGATCTGGAAACACGTATTGCGGGGAAACGCATCGTGGTACTGAAATGGGATGCAGTACCGTTGCTGGATGCTGGCGGGCTGGATGCTTTCCGCCGCTTTGTTGCCCGTCTGCCGGAAGGCACGGAGCTTCGCGTCAGCAATCTGGAGTTTCAGCCGCTGCGTACGCTGGCCCGCGCGGGTATTCAGCCGATTCCGGGCAGGCTGGCTTTTTTCCCGAACCGCGACGCGGCGCTGGCCGATATTTGATCCCGATGCGCAACACCGCTTGCGCATTAAAAAACGGTTCCCGCGGGAACCGTTATCAATATGAGCGTCTGTTAGCTGTGGTTTTGCCGATCGCGACGGCAGCGTTTGTCATAGTGACGCACCCACCAGTACTTATCACACACCTGCTCATGGCCGCTGACGCGTGCCCCCCGCAAGCCAGAGAACAGCCCCCGGAAAATGCTCAGTACCGCGCCGTGTGCGAAAAATTGTGGCAGGTTAAGTTGCGGAAGCTGGTTTAAAATGGAGTATCCCACTCCAACAACCATCACCACGAGCCCCAACCCCATAAGCACATTACCGAGTAACGAAGCGTTTTTGCGTTTCATATGTCACCTCCGGAACGATGGGTTGGACGGGTATCACCCCAATCCTTGTGGATAAAGTATAGACAGCGACCTTTATAGCGGTTGCGGACGCGATCACAATTACACATATCCGACTAACATAAATTTACAAATAAGCCACTGAACTCGTTGAAATTCGAATGGTTCATGAGAGGAATCATTAACATTCTTCGCGTTTCGTTGTGAGAATTTTGTCATCGCGCGCTGCACAACGTACACTACGCGCCGGACATTGATCTGGTCAGGAATAAAAGTGACGATTAAACTGATTGTCGGGCTGGCGAACCCCGGCGCCGAGTATGCCGCGACACGCCACAACGCAGGCGCACCGGTATGTGGATTTGCTGGCGGATCGCTCCCGCGCCCCGCTGCGCGACGAGCCGAAATTCTTTGGTTACACCTCGCGCATCAATCTGGCTGGCGAAGACGTGCGCCTGCTGGTTCCCACGACGTTTATGAACCTCAGCGGGAAAGCCGTCGCGGCAATGGCGACGTTTTATCGCATTAACCCGGACGAAATTCTGGTCGCGCACGATGAGCTTGATCTGCCGCCCGGCGTGGCGAAGTTTAAACTCGGCGGCGGCCACGGCGGTCATAACGGCCTGAAGGACATTATCAGCAAACTGGGGAATAACCCCAATTTTCACCGCTTACGCGTGGGAATCGGCCATCCGGGCGATAAAAACAAAGTTGTCGGCTTTGTACTGGGTAAACCGCCGGTTTCTGAACAGAAGCTGATCGACGAAGCCGTAGACGAAGCGGCGCGTTGTACCGAGATCTGGCTGAAAGACGGTTTGACCAAAGCCACTAACCGCCTGCACGCCTTTAAGGCGCAGTAACCGTGCGCTGCGGCTTTTTTGCCGCGCGTTACAGCGGTTACGTGTATAATAGGCAAAGTTATTCACTTTTCTGCAATCCGTTTTTAGTAACGGGTTGATTATCAAGAGATTAAGGTAATTACATCATGGGATTCAAATGCGGTATCGTTGGCCTGCCCAACGTAGGTAAATCCACCCTGTTCAATGCGCTCACCAAAGCCGGTATTGAAGCGGCTAACTTCCCGTTCTGTACCATTGAGCCGAACACCGGTGTCGTACCGATGCCCGATCCGCGTCTGGACAAGCTGGCGGAAATCGTCAAGCCGCAGCGTATTCTGCCAACCACCATGGAGTTTGTGGATATCGCCGGTCTGGTAAAAGGCGCATCCAAAGGTGAAGGCCCTGGGTAACCAGTTCCTGACCAACATCCGTGAAACCGAAGCCATCGGCCACGTTGTGCGCTGCTTTGAAAACGACAACATCATCCACGTAAACAACAAAGTGGATCCGGCGGAAGATATTGATGTTATCAATACCGAGCTGGCGCTCGCCGATCTGGACACCTGCGAACGCGCAATTCATCGAGTGCAGAAGAAAGCCAAAGGCGGCGATAAAGATGCAAAAGCCGAGCTGGCCGCACTGGAAAAATGCCTGCCGCAGCTCGAAAATGCCGGCATGCTGCGTTCGCTGGATCTGACGGATGAAGACAAAGCGGCAATCCGCTACCTGAGCTTCCTGACGCTGAAACCGACCATGTACATTGCTAACGTCAATGAAGATGGTTTTGAGAACAACCCGTATCTGGATCAGGTGCGAGAAATCGCTGCCAAAGAAGGTTCTGTTGTGGTTGCCGTCTGTGCTGCAGTAGAGTCCGATATCGCCGAACTGGACGATGCCGATCGTGACGAGTTTATGGCGGAACTGGGCCTCGGAAGAGCCGGGGGTTGAACCGTGTGATCCGCGCCGGTTACGAACTGCTGAACCTGCAAACCTACTTCACCGCCGGTGTGAAAGAAGTCCGCGCGTGGACCATCCCGGTTGAGTGCAACCGCGCCGCAAGCGGCGGGTAAAATCCACACTGATTTCGAAAAAGGTTTTATTCGCGCAGACCATCGCCTATGAAGACTTTATTACTTACAAAGGCGAGCAAGGCGCGAAAGAAGCCGGCAAAATGCGTTCAGAAGGTAAAGACTATATCGTCAAAGATGGCGACGTCATGAACTTCCTGTTTAACGTCTAAATTGCTTTTTTGGTTTATGAGGTTTCACCCGGCCTCATAAAGCCACTAAAATCCACGCCATTGCGTGGATTTTTTTTACCATAAAGATGCGGTGAACCGCTAAAACACAGCCGAAGCGAAATAACGCATTATCGCAGTAATGACTTTAGCAGCTCTTATGCTCACAACCACACCGGGCGATAAAAAACCGGCACCCGCCCTCCTGCAACTGTGTTATTGGTAATCATACAGTACAGATAATATTAACTTTATTTATATTTAACAAATCACCTCAATAAACAGCACTATATTAAAGACGGAAGCCATACTGGTCAGAATGTATTTTTATTGATGTTAATCATCTTTGCACGAAGCAGTTTCTATTTTTTAACTTTTATCGCGGTTAACAAATGATGTACGCTCGTGCGAATCATCGATATGTTCTATCCAAAACTTATGTATTGAATATTTTGCTCTGCGCATTATTTTAAGCAGGAGGTGCTTATGTTGCCCTCCGGCGAGCTGGTTATAAGATTAAATCAGCATATGAATATGGAATTTCGTGCTGCAAGTCTCTACATTGCAAAGAGTTCGTGGTTTATTGAAAAGGTCTGACAGACATTGCACAACAGTTCAGATTGCTGGCGCAGATAGCCGTTACGACGACATTGAAGTTTTACGAGTTTCTCACGAATAACCAGAGCGCCCCTTTTCTGAATACCGATATACCTGCTATCAGTGAAGCGGAACAGGAGTGGCAAACGGTCGCCCAAGCGATATTTTTCGACTTTAACCAGCGAACAGACAGCCTCTCCGGGCTGGAAAGTCTCGCGATGGCGAGGACGAATTTATTGACGAGCGTCTTCATTATACGCATCAGAGAGTTTCATCAGGATGAGGCACAATCACTGTTGGCGATATTGAAAGACAGCAAGATGAATGATGCTGTTACGCCAGATTATGCGGATGATGATCTTTTTAAGGATCGATTAGCATCAACGCCAGCAGCCGTACAGCATGAGCGTGTGTACATCGCAGCGGCACAGATTTGAACGGCGCGCCCGCAAGACCAGTGCGCGCCATCGTTTATCAGAACGTTTCCCAGTCGTTTTCACTGCCTTCTGCTTTTGAGCAGATGACGTTCTGCCCCCTTTACTCACCGGCGCAGAGGGTGCCTGCTTCGATGAGTATGACTTACCGCCAAGATCGAAAACAGCGATAGTTTTGGCTAAATGCTGGGCTTCCATCTCCAGCGCTTCCGCACTGGTCGAGGCTTCCTGCACCAGAACAGCGTTCTGTTGCGTCACGCCATCCATTTCGTTCATCGCGATCCCTATCTGGCTTATCCCCCGGCTTTGCTCATCCGAGGCGATGGATATTTCCCCCATCAGAGCGTTCACCTGTGTTACTGAATGGATAATGGTTTCCATTGCCTCACCGGCTGTCGTCACCAGTTCTGAACCGGCTTTCACACGGGAGACTGATTCACTGATCAGGGCTTCGATTTCTTTCGCCGCCTGCGCGCTCCGCTGCGCCAGAGAACGAACCTCGCTGGCGACCACGGCAAAACCGCGCCCTTGTTCGCCAGCCCGTGCGGCTTCCACTGCCGCGTTGAGCGCGAGGATGTTGGTCTGGAATGAGATACTGTTAATCACCCCTGTAATATCAGATATTTTCTGCGAACTCTCTGAAATACTCTCCATGGTATCCACCACCTTGCCCGTCAGATCGCCCCCTCTTTGGCGATATTCTGTGTCTCTTCGGAAAGCTTTCTCGCCTGCTGAACGTTTTCAGCGTTATTTTTCACGGTGGAGGTCAACTCTTCCATGCTGGCGGACGTCTGCTGTAACGCAGCCGCTTGCTGGTCAGTTCGCGCCGACAACTGCTCGTTCCCCCTCACGGATACGGCTGGTACTGGCATACAGGCTGGAAGAGGTATCCTCGGATAGCGGATACAGTTTCACGCAGGCTATTCTGCATGCTACGGATATAGGGAATTAACTGACCGGCGCAGTTACGACCAAAATCGTTAATCTCGACATGCAATTTGCCCGCTTTTTAATACCTCAAGGTGATTTTTAATGTAATTAAGCGGCGCTGTCAGGAAGGTTACCGTGCAGCGATCTGTCAGGAAAGCGTAAGGATCCCCCGCCACCGGGCGCTAAGCAGTATGATTCTGTTCTGTGCGATGGAGTCATTTGCCCGATCCAGCATGACGTTGGATTGAATCGCTTTGGTATATTTCTCCGCCGTTTCACCGAACTTAACGCTTAACGGCGGATAAGTATTGCGGAAAATCTGTCGGAACTGATCCTGCTGGTTATTGCGGGCAGCATCAAGCATAGGCGTAATGGCGGACAGTAACGCCTCCCAGTCGTTAATCATCGCCGCAGAGAGTTCAGGGCTGACATCGACATGCTGGGCATTGCGAAACTGCGAGAGCATATCCTCGGCTGATTTTTAGCGCTTTCTCTGAAGAAGCAAACGTTTTCGCGGCATCGTCAGCTTTACCGTCCTGCTGGAAATCCATAGCCCTCAGCATACGCGTTACCGAACGGAAATATTGATCGTTACCTTTGACCAGCAGAGCATACGTTGCTTTTGTTGCGAACTGTTTTCCAGCAGTATCTGCGTATCCGAAAAATTTTTCAGTGTTAATCCCGTGGCTACCCCCCAAATTAAGGTAAAAATCGATAAAATAATCAACAACATCTTTCTTATGGTGATATCTCTAAGCAGTTTCATCTCGTCACCCGAGGCTGCGGTATTTGATGGACGTATTCTTATTGTTAAATGCATAAAGCTGGCTCTTATTGGCATGTGAGAACTGAAAAACATGCTTATACACAGAAAAGTATTCAACTCCGATGGCTTATTGCCGCTCGCTCCTTAAGGAAATGCTTAACAAACAATAATTAAGAAATCCCCGGAGAAGGGCCGGGGCAATGCCAGCCTGACACCGATGTTATCGGCTTGAGTAAAAAGATGATTAGCTGTTCAGTGAATAAATTTGATAGCGATCACAAGTAAATTAATTTTATCTTTGATAGTTATTCTTATCTTAATTAACGTGCAAGCGGTAATGCGCACTTCGCGCTTCACTGCACTGCAATAGATAAATTTTGTTATCGTAATACTGCACCCCGCGAATATTCATTGCGGGGCGACAGGATTATTTAATTGCTGCCAGATCGTTTGTGATATCGCGACGGTGGCCGTTATCAGCAATTTCGCGACCAGAGCGGGCGGGTGCCTTAAACGCTTTTTCAGGATACGTTTTCGCATCGTCTGTTTTTTTCTCTTTTAGCAGAAAATCACCATAGAAATAATGGGGGATCAATGCCATCAGGGTTGATCGTGAGCGCTTTTTTTAGCACCTCGTCAGCGTTGTCTTTATCGCCAAAACCTACCGGCCAGCCGGAAACCGGCATTCAGTTTGATAAACAGGCGTTCCATCGCACCAAAGCGGTATCGCTTTTGTCTATTTCAAGCATCCGGACAATCCGCGCGGCAACAAAACCTCGGAGAATCCATGCCATTACCCTGTTTACGGTTCATGGCATACATCCTCATTGTTCAGCGCCGTTTCGTTGCCCGTGCCGCGGCATACAAAACGGAAATACCGCTGCCCTGCAACTCCCGCCCGGGGCTTCGGAGAAACGATGAATAGCCGCTTTCGTTGCGCTGTAAACGCTCCGGTGCAGGATGCCCACTCGCCGAAGATCGAACCAATGTTGAGGACAATGCCGCCCGGGTTAATTTCCGGCAGCAATGCGCGTGTCAGCAATGCCGGTATTTCAACAGTGGATCTGCTCGCGAATATCCTCAAACGAGTGCGGCTCAATTAACGCGAAATGGCTGCATCCCGCGTTGTTAATCAGGATGTCCAGCTTGCCACTCATTGACTGACGAGGCTAAAGCGCCAATTTCGTCATCAGAATAGGTCTGCATTACCGCGATATTATGCTGTTCCGGATGGGGCAGATGCTGCCGAAGGAGCTGCATTGCCTGCTCATTGTGCCCGACAAGGCAGAGTTTCGCGCCTTTTTTTGCCAGCGCCTGCGCTAACGCCTGACCGATCCCGCCCCCCGCGCCGGTGAGCAGAACAGTTTTGTTAGTCAGATCCACGTATTGCTCCCGGTTGATTAAGCATCTGTCCATAAGCAAAGTGCAGCAGACATCACGCGTTCCACAGGCATGGTAATCCGTGAGGACAACAGTGTTTCCACCGGTTCATCGAGATAATGTTCAAAATAGAATGCCCCCTGCGGGGCGGTCTGGATGCCACACGCTGCTTTTAACTCACCACGTGAATCATACAAACCGGTGCAGCCAGGCATACACGCGGAAAGCGTGGCAGGGTAAACCTGAGAATAGCTTTCACGAATCAATATGGAAATATCATTGCGTTCGCGACCGCCAGTGTAACCATTTCAGCGTGTAAGGTGACATTATTCTCATATAATAACCTCAGAGGAACAATATCATCATCGCGCGCTATTATTAGGCCAACCTTAAGATAAATAATTCCTGACACTAATTTTATTAATATATCTTAATATTCAAATCCCATAGCCCCGTGTAATATTTTTCATCGATATAAACTGACAATGATGTATTTCCCGCGATAAAACAGTGCCTGTCGATGCCCTACTGCACGTCATTCTGAGATATTCGTCACATCGCAAAACCGGAAGCGCTGAGCTCTTTGTCTATCCAACTCAGGAAGACTTTGACCTTCTCTTTCTGCTCGTTAACATGCGGTAAAACGAAGTGATGCGCCGCCACCGGCATACCGTAAACCTGCTCAAATACCGGCACCAGATTATGCTGCCGCAGATAGTCATCGGCGAGCAGATTGCTTTCAAGGATAATCCCCATTCCCATTCTGGCGGCTTCGATGCTCATATAGGAACGGTCAAAACTAAAGTAATTTTTGTCATGATTTTCCACACCATACCGGAAAGCCATGTGTTCCAGTTTATTAACGTACTGTCGGAGTGAATCAACTCATAACGCAATAAATCCGCAGGGGTGTTGATGGATTTCCTTCCAGATAATTGCGTGGAGGCAAAGGGGATCAGGTTCTCATTTTTAATGGTGTGCACATTCAGGATTGGCCATTGCGGCAGACCATGACGAATATCGATATCCAGATTGTCCGCGAGAATTGCAGGTTTTCATACGAGCAGGTCAGACTTATTTTCAGGTCAGGATATTGCTGTCTGAATTTATTCAGGCGGCGCATTAACCACAGCAAACCAAAACTGGGCGCGGAGTGAATACGCAAGTGCTCGTGGTGAATATCATTAATTACCTGATCGGTCGCCCGTCCAATAATACTCACAGCGCCAGAAACTTCTTTTAGATATTTTTCACCTATATGCGTAAGCACAACCCCTTTACCACTGCGAATTAACAGCTTTTTTCCCGATAAATTGTTCAAGACTGGAAAGCTGATGACTCACCGCGGAAGCGGTAATATTCATCAATTCGGCTGCCTGATTAATGCTTCCGACATTAGCAACTTCAATAAAAGTTTGAATATTACGTAACGACGGTATCGGCAACACTTTTCTGTGGTTTGCTTTTATCATTTGCGTACTCTTCCTCAAGGCATTCGCCTCATTTCATACCGTTCTTTGTAACAACATCTGAACAGTTAACAGGAATACCCCGCAAAAACGCTAATTTTATCAAAGGGCACTTCTGTTTTGTGACGCAGATTAAATTTTCACCCCGTGATTATAAAAAGCCTGCTTTTCGCAGGGAGTTATTTGCGTTAACTCACGAATCAAATTTTTCTCAACATCAATTGAGCTTTTTTGCATGCCTTGAATTCTTACGGGTGAGTATATTGCATGCGAAGGCCTGAAAATAACCGTGATCGCTGTATCCGGCATGTACCCTTAAGATAAAAAGATAAGAGGAAACTCCTATGTCCCGTATAGATAGTCTTGTCTGTACCGGTGCCAAAAAAACAAACTATCGCTTTGTGGTGCTGGCGATTATATTCTCGGTATATGCAATAAATTATGCCGACCGAACAAATATTGGCGCCGTTCTTCCGTTTATTATTCAAGAGTTTCATATCAATAATTTCGAAGCCGGGGCCATTGCCAGTATGTTCTTCCTCGGTTATGCCGTGAGCCAGATCCCCGCCGGTTTCTTTATTGCTAAGCGCGGTACTCGCGGGTCGCCCTGTCAATATTTGGCTTTTCCGCCTTTACGTGGCTGATGGGCACGGTCAGCTCGGTTTTCGGCTTAAAACTGGTGCGGCTGGGCCTTGGATTAAGCGAAGGCCCTTGCCTGGTTGGCCTTGCCTCGACCATTAACAACTGGTTCCCGGCGAAGGAAAAAGCCACGGCAACAGGCGTGTACATTGCTGCCACCATGTTTGCCCCCTATTATCGTACCGCCGCTGGCGGTGTGGATTGCCATGACCTCGGGGGCTGGCGCTGGGTCTTCTACTCCTTGCCATTCCCGGCATTGTAATCGCTGTTATCTGGTATCTGTTCGTTAAATCACGTCCGGCAGAGAGCGGGTTTGTTTCCGAAGGCGAGTTATCGGTTATCAATGCGGACACCAATCAACAGCAACAGGTACGGGAAAATATCTGCCGGGATGCGAAATTCGCCACGCTGGACAAAATTATCCGTGTCAGAAAACTGGCACCGATTAGTACAGTAAAGGGTTATTTACGTCCAAAAAATATCCTTGGCGACTGCCGGCCTATTTTATGATGGTCAGTGTTATATGGCCTGTTGACCCTCGGATCCTCTATCTGGTTAAAGAAAAGGGTTTGACTTTATGCGCATGGGGTTGGTCGCCAGTATGCCATGCATCGGTGGATTTGTGGGGGCGATTGGCGGATTTATTTCCGATAAATTACTGGGGCGTCGACGCAAGCCCACCATGATATTTACCGCCATTTCCACGGTCATCATGATGATTATTATGTTGAACATTCCACAAAACACGCTGGCTGTCTGTACAGGTTTATTTTTGTCGGACTCTGTCTCAATATCGGCTGGCCTGCCTTCACCGCATACGGTATGGCCGTCTCCGACAGCAAAACCTATCCCATTGCATCGTCCATTATTAACAGCGGCGGTAATCTTGGCGGTTTTGTTTCCCCCATGGTGGCGGGTTTCTTATTAGATGCCACCGGCAGTTTTAATTCTGTATTTATCTATTTCGGCACCTGCGCTGCCATCGGTTTAATCATTATTTTGACACTTGACGAAGCACAGTAACGCTTATATTCGAATACTTTACATGTAACGGAGTAAATTATGTTGTTAAAAGACAAAGTCGCCATTATTACTGGCGCGGCTTCCCCACGCGGTTTAGGTTTTGCCACGGCTAAACTGTTCGCCGAAAACGGTGCGAAGGTCGTGATTATTGATTTAGATGAAGAGGCCAGCAAAACCGCTGCCGCAACGCTCGGCTCGCCACACACCGGCCTTGCGGCAAATGTCGCCAATGAAATTCAGGTGCAGGCAGCAATTGAGCAAGTCATTGCCAAATATGGGCGCATTGACGTGCTGGTGAATAACGCCGGGATCACCCAGCCGATAAAACTGATGGACATTAAGCGTGAAAATTATGATGCCGTGCTGGATGTCAGTCTGCGCGGAACATTGATCATGTCGCAGGCGGTGATCCCGACCTTGCGGGCACAACGCTCCGGCAGCATTGTCTGCATCTCATCGGTTTCCGCCCAGCGTGGCGGCGGTATCTTCGGCGGCCCGCATTACAGTGCGGCGAAAGCGGGCGTGCTGGGCCTGACCCGCGCCATGGCACGCGAGCTTGGCCCCGATAATATCCGCGTGAACGCCATCACTCCGGGTCTGATTCAGACCGATATCACCGGAAAACTGACCGACCAGATGCGCGAAAACATTCTGGCCGGGGATCCTGATGAACCGCCTTGGTGATGCGGTTGATATCGCCCGCGCGGCGCTGTTCCTCGGCAGCGACCTCCTCTTACTCAACGGGTATCACGCTGGATGTTAACGGCGGGATGTTAATTCACTAAGAGGAAACCATCATGACGAACAGAGATATCCAGAAGGTTGCCGCCGCAGCCCTGGCGCATCCGTCGCTACGCCCTGCGCATGGGCGAGGTTCAGGGACAGGGTTATATCGGGCAGGCGCTGGGTTATGCCGATGTCCTCGGCACCGCCTTCGCCCACATCATGAATTTCCGCCCGGAGGAACCGGAGTGGGAAGAGCGTGATCGTTTTCTACTTTCCCACGGTCATTACGCCATCGCCTATTACGCCGCGCTGATTGAAGCGGGGATCATCCCTCAGGAGGAGCTGGAAACCTACGGCTCTGACGACAGCCGCCTGCCAATGTCTGGTATGGCGACTTATACGCCAGCAATGGAGATTTCCGGCGGTTCGCTGGGCCGAGGGGTTGAGCATTGCGGTTGGCATGGCGCTGGGCCTGCGGCAGAAAAACAACCCGGCGCTGGTGATTAACTCCATGTCGGATGGCGAGCTGGACGAAGGTTCAACCCTCGGGAAGCGGCGATGTCTGCCGCACATTACGGGCTGACCAACCTTATCAATATCGTTGATGTGAACAAACAGCAGGCCGACGGCGACTCACGCAAAATTCTGGGGGTTCGAACCCCTGCAGGATAAGTGGGCCTCGTTTGGCTGGTACGTTCAGCGCATCGACGGTAACGATCTGCCCGCCGTTATTACCGCTTTTGAAAACGCCAAACGTTTCCCGGGAAACCAACCGCGCGTGATCCTCTGCGACACGCTAATGGGGAAAGGCGTTCCTTTCCGGAAAGCCGCGACAAAAACCATTTTATCCGTGTTGATGCCGACGAATGGCAACAAGCCCTTGCCGTACTGGATGCCACAAAACCGGAAGGAGTGCTGTAATGAACCAGACCACAGCGGGCGCACCCCGCTTAAAAACATCCGCGATGATTGCGTCAATTGCCGATGAAGGCCGGGGCGACGATCCCTGCGCCCTTTGGTGTCGCCCTGTCAAAACTGGCGGCAGAACGCCCGGACATCGTCGGCATGACGGCGGACCTGTCGAAATACACCGATTTGCATATTTTTGCGCAGGCATTTCCGGCACGCTTCTTCCAGATGGGGATGGCAGAACAGTTGCTGATGGGCGCGGCAGGCGGTATGGCCAAAGAGGGGTTCACCCCTTTCGTGACCACCTATGCGGCGTTCGCCAGCCGACGTGCCTACGATTTTATTCACCGGTGATTGCGGAAGAGCATCTGAATGTGAAAGTGTGCGCGGCGTTGCCCGGGCTGACCACCGGATACGGTCCAAGCCATCAGGCCACGGAAGATCTGGCTATTATGCGCGGCATTCCCGGCCTGACTATCGTTGACCCCTGCGATGCACTCGATACCGACCGGTGGCAGTACGGGCCATCGCTGAACATAACGGGCCAGTCTATATGCGTTTGTTGCGGGGTAAGGTTCCGCTGGTGCTGGATAAATACGATTACACCTTCCAACTCGGCAAGGCGGCGCTGCTGGAAGATGGCAATGATGTACTGATTATCGCTTCCGGCATCATGACCATGCGTGCCTGAAACCGCAAAGAAACTGCGTCAGGACAATATCAGCGTGGCGGTACTTCATGTGCCGACCATCAAACCGCTGGATGAGCAGACCATTTTGGCGCAAGCGGCGAAACCGGGTCGCCCGGTGATCACCGCCGAAAACCACACCTGCGTGGGCGGCCTGAGTGAAGCCGTTGCCGCCTTGCTGATGCGCCGGGGGCGTGCGTTGTGAGTTTGATGTTGTGTCGCTGCCGGATGCCTTTCTCGATGCAGGCGCACTGCCAACCCTGCACGACCGCTACGGCATTTCCACCCGTGCGATGGTGGAGAAAATCAAACATCGTCTTAAATAACCGTCGCGCCGCCGCAGGGCGGCGCATTCCTTCCGTAAGCCGCGCACGCCAATAAGTCATAACACTTCGCCATTGATGAACCGGACTCATTAGCTCTAGCTTGCTGCCCTACTTATTCCGCCACCGCCCCTCCGTTATGCTTTTCAGATACCACACTGAAAGGATAAAGGCATGCAAACCGTAACACTGAATAATGGCATCACCATGCCCTTGCTGGGCTTTGGCGTCTTTCAGATGACCAACCCCGCCGAATGCGAACGTGCGGTCCTTGATGCTCTCGAAACGGGTTATCGCCTGATTGATACCGCGGCGTCCTACCAGAATGAAACCCAGTCGGCAATGCGCTGAAGCACAGCGGCATCGCGCGCAACGAGCTGTTTGTCACCACCAAACTGTGGTTACAGGACACCCATTATGACGGCGCAAAAGCGCAGTTCGAACGCTCGCTCAATCGCCTGCAACTCGATTACGTTGATCTCTACCTGATTCATCAGCCTTATGGCGATGTTCATGGTGCATGGCGCGCCATGGAAGAGCTGTACCAGTGCCGGGGAAAATCCGCGCCATTGGCGTGAGCAACTTCCACCCGGACAGGCTGGCCGATCTTATGGCCTTCAATACCGTCATTCCGGCGGTAAACCAGTCGAAGTTAACCCGTTTACCCAGCAGCTCCATGCCGCACCGTGGATGAAAAGCCGCGGCATCCAGCCAGAAGCCTCGCACCTTTTGCCGAAGGGAGAAACGGCTTATTCCAGCATCCCGTATTAACCGCGATCGGTGAAAAACAGGGCAAGAGCCCAGTCAGGTGGTACTGCGATGGCTCTTCCAGCGCGGCATTGTTTCGCTGGCAAAAACAGTACGGAAGGCACGGATGGTCGAGAATTTCGACATCCTCGACTTCCAACTGAACGCCGATGACATGCGGAATATAACTGCGCTCGACACCATGACCAGCGCCTTCTTTTCTCATCGCGACCCTGCGATGGTGGAGTGGCTGACCGGCCGGAAACTGGATGTTTAATAACATGACAAATGAGGAGTCGCGCAATGCAAAAACGCTATCTCGGTAAGTCCGGGCTTGAAGTCTCGGCAATGGGTCTTGGCTGCATGGGGCTGAGCTTTGGTTACGGCCCGGCAACGCGTACCCACGAGGCTGTCGAATTGATTCGCGCTGCCGTTGAACGTGGCGTCACCTTTTTGATACCGCGGAAGTGTATGGCCCCTCGGCTGAATGAAGAGGTGGTCGGCGAGGCGTTAAAACCGTTTCGCGACCGGGTGGTTATCGCCACTAAATTTGGTTTTACCTTTGGCGACGACAACAAACAGCAGATTTTAAACAGCCGCCCGGAGCATATCCGCAACGCGGTGGAAGGTTTCGCTGCGGCGGCTCAAAACGGACGTGATAGATCTGCTGTATCAGCACCGCGTCGATCCGGATGTCCCTATTGAAGATGTTGCAGGCACGATACAGACGCTGATTGCTGAAGGCAAAGTCAGGCATTTCGGCCTGTCCGAAGCCGGGGCGCAAACTATCCGTCGGGCGCACAGCGTCCAGCCGGTGACGGCCCTGCAGAGCGAGTATTCAATGTGGTGGCGCGAACCGGAGCAAGAAATCTTGCCGCTGTTGGAAGAACTGGGAATAGGTTTTGTGCCCTTCAGTCCTTTAGGAAAAGGCTTTCTGACGGGCGCTATCAAAGCCGGGACCACATTTGAGACGACGATTTTCGCAGCAAAGTGCCGCGTTTCGCTGCTGATGCCCTTGAAGCCAACGAAAAACTGGTCATTCTGCTGGGTGAACTGGCGGCTGAAAAGAAGCCACCTCTGCGCAAATTGCACTGGCATGGCTGCTGGCGCAAAACCGTGGATTGTCCCCATCCCCGGCACCACAAAACTGCATCGGCTGGAGGAAAACCTGAACGCCACAGAGATCAGCCTTTCTGACGCTGAATTGCGCAGGATAACCCAGTCCCTCGAAACGGTGAAAATCACTGGCGAGCGTTACCCGGCAGCGCTTCAGGCTCGGGTAGGTCGTTAGGATCTGAACTGGCTTGCAACGTACCGCAAGCCAGTCAGATTGGCGAAAACGCTACAACCAGCGACCGGTTTTGTTGCTGTACGGATCGGTTATTGCAGGCCAGCTCGCCAACAGATCAAACAGCAGGAAAATAACCAGCAACACAGGAGAAAGACGTAACGCTCTGAGCCTGTGGTGAAGGGGGTCATCGTGATCATGACAGCGCTAAGACTCCGGGGTTATATCGTCTCATCGAGCGAGGCTTTTAACCGCACAACCGCTTCTTTCAGGTTCGCCTCCGAGACACTCACGTAGGACATACGCAGCGTGGAATGATCTGGTTCGTTGCAGTAAAAAACTCGCCGGGAACATAAACAACACCGTTATTCAGCGTTTTTTGCAGCCATTGCGTGGTATTCAGTTCGTATTTAAATCTTGCCCATAAAAACATACCGCCCATCGGTTTATGGAACGTCAGATGGTCGCCCAGCGCCTTTCAAGGTGCTGAGATAACGTCTGGCATTTCTGTTTATAGGCATCGCGGATCAGGGCAATTTGCCCGGCCAGCCGCCCCGTCTGTAAATAGTGCCAGTTAAGGACTGCGATAACGCGCTGGTATGCAAGTCCGTCGCCTGCTTAAGAATTACCGCCTGCCGTTTCAGCCACCCCCGGCAGCACCAGCCAACCGACCCGGGTTCCCGGCGCCGGGATTTTTGAAAAGGTGGAGGTATAAATCACGTTGTCGCTGTTATCCATCGCCTCGGCCCGTGGGCTTTGAGCGGTGTAAAGGTTTTATCAGTGAAGTTAATTTCGCCGTACGGATCATCTTCGATAATGACAAAATCGTAGCGCTTCGATAATTCCACCAGTTGCTTACGACGGTGCTCAGCCAGCGTCACGCCGCCGGGGTTGCCAAACGTCGGGACGATATACACCGCCTTCACCACCGTGGTCTTCACCAACGCCTCAAGCTCGTCGATGTTCATCCCGTCGCCGTCAGTGCCAACCGACATCAGACTCGCTTCCGCTAACTGGAAAATCTGCAACGCCGCGAGATAGGTTGGTCGCTCGACCACCACCACATCGCTGGGATTGATCAGCGCACGCGCCAGAATATCCAGCGATTGCTGAGAGCCAGACGTCACAACCACATCATCCACATCACAGTGAATTTTCCGTTTGCTCAGTAACTGACAAATGGCCTCACGTAACGCCGGACTCCCCCTCGCTCAGGCCGTACTGAAACGCCTCTTTCCAGCCACTGGAAAGCATTATCCATCGCGATTTGCAGCCCTTCGCGGTCGAACAGGTCGGGGTCAGGGAATGCCTCCGCGAAATAACCCCGTCCATTTTGCTGTGTTTCCAATAATTCCCGGATTGCCGATGACTGAAGATTTTGTACTTTTCTGGCAATTTTACTGTGCGACATCTTCCGCTACCCTTTACCTTTTTTGTTGTCTCTCAGTCTTAGTACCATGTCCGGTTTTGATAATCATTTTCTGTACGCCAATAATAGCCTGTCGGTCACCGCGAATATGATGAAAATAAAGAAGAATGGAGGCACCAACCTGTTTTTATTCACGTAAAGGCGTCGCGTTTATTAACCCGAAATGCTGTTCACCAGAAAGAGACCTAACGAACTGTCAGGCACATAGCAGAACGTTAATCCGATTCACGACCCGGTATGCACAGCGACGTTGCAAAAGGTCATTTTTCACCGGCGTTGTTCTGCAAATTGTCTCGCCCGATCCCGCCAATAAACGGCAGCCGTAAGCGTAGCGGTGTAAAAATCCAGTTCCACATTCAGCCCCAGCACGTTGCGACCGGTATAGGCAATAAAGCTATTGCTGTTCGGCCCCGGCCGCATGGTAGGTCTGCGGCCATGGATAAGTGCGGATGGCCGCTTCAATCTGATATGCTGAGCATCACTCTTCTGACCGGGAAGCAGAAATGGCTGGTTTACGCATCCCTTTCAACTTACCCTTCGGCCGGGATAATCGAGATATGCCCGCTGCGCTCCAGAATCGCATATTTTATTTTACCTAACTCGGTGATCCCCTGACTCTGGCGCGCGGCGACCAAAATATCATCGCAGGAGACATCCACCTTTTGCAGTTTATCCGTTAGCGGAATGCCGTTTTCCACCAGAATGACCGGCATGCCGTCCATTACCGCCTCCGCACCGGAAATATATTTTTTCATCAATCCAAACAGAATATCGGCCGCCACCAGCGTAATGATCGTCAGCATGGCGCCAGTAACAGAAAAGTCATTCCCCAATAATGCCTGCTGCGTCGCCTCACTGATAATCAATAATATCAAATCGAAACTGGTCATCTGTAACAGAGCACGACGACGCCACTTTAAAAACCAGCAGCAAAATAAGATAAATAGCCAGCGCTCTCAGTACCATCTCCATATTCTTCTCCTAAGGAAAATAAACTGCCAGAAACGGGCTTCAGGCTCATCATTGACCTTTACCGTGTTGACGGCTCTGCCCGGCATGGAGGGGTTACGTACACCCGGACACTGAAATCACGCTTGTCGGCAACATTGTGATAGACAAGATAAAGCGTCTGCCCCTGACTGAACATGCGATCCGGTTGCGGCCACACGCTACCCGGCTGGAAACGTTCACTGAACGCGCCGCCGATGCTGAAGACATAATTATCGGCGGCCAGCGATTGCGGAGAAATTTTCACTCTGAACTCATTTTGCAGGCGGCCAAAGCGTTCATATTCCACTTTTAACGAGTGCGTGGGATTCATTGTCGTTGCCGAACTCATATAGCCGCCGGAAAAGCCCCATCAACGCAGCCACAATAATGCTCAACAACAGAACAAACCCAACCCGTCGAAACGCCGATTCAACATTAAGCGCCCGTGCATTTTTCTTTCACACCGGGAAGCCGCTCTATTGCACCCCATCTGTCACCTCACCGTTTCGCTGATTACCTGTCTGCTGATCATTCGCCGAAACAGGACCTTATCCTGCTGACTGGATAAAGGAATAGTAAGCCGCTTGCGATTATCAAGTGACTGCGGATAACGGACGCAAAGAGAATTATCCTTCTTTCTTATCCAACAAGTGGTTACGATTTGCCGTTTCGCTAAAATCAGGAATATTCTGAATGCATTACCGCAAATTATTAGCAGACTAACTAGCGTAACGAGTGTGCATTTGCATGCCCTCAGGTGCAGACCGGATTTCCTGTTCCTGAGGGTTTTTCTTTGTCAGATTTATCTTAAACACATTAAATAAAATTATATTTTCTCCACAAATTTAGCCACACGACAAAACACCGTGTGTCGCCGTTGCGTTTCAACATGCTTGCCGCACAGAAATTTCCTAATACTTCCTGCCACAACACCCAAAAAAACCCTTTAACACCTTTATTTTAAAAGGCCTATTTTCATCACCTCAAAACATTCAATCACCCACAACAAATAAGTCATCAATTCATACACCTTACAATTCTGCGCGCTTTGACATATTCCCTCCCCCGACTAGAGTTAGATACCGACACCGACGACATTATTTACTGAAAATATGTCGTTATTTAAACAACGAAACTGGAGAAATAACATGGCTGAACATCGCGGCGGTTCTGGTAATTTCGCAGAAGATCGTGAAAAAAGCATCCGAAGCAGGACGTAAAGGTGGTCAACATAGCGGCGGTAATTTTAAAAATGACCCCGGAACGTGCTTCCTGAAGCCGGTAAAAGGCGGTCAACAGAGCCATGGCGGCCGCAAATCGGGTGAATAAGTTTTAATTACCCGTCCGCTTTACACAACGTTTAATTTACTCAATGACAGCGAGTCGTTTCCGGCTCGCTATTACCCCTGTTTAACCAGAGGTGAAAATTTATGCAGGTCAATTCATGTGATTTTTTCATTCACTCTTTGTCTGATATTTACAATGCAGAAAACAGCTTACTCGCGCATTAACGAAATTATCGCGGAAGCGTCAAATAGCAAACTATCAGAGGCATTTAAAAACATTATGAAGAAACACAAGGGCAAATTGAACGTATCGATCAGCTTGTTGAATCCGAGCCTTCGATTGCTTAAGCGTATGAAATGCCACGCAATGGAAGGACTGACGAAGCCAACGAAGTTATCGAAGCCACGGAAAAAGGCAGCGTACGCGATGCGGCATTCCGCAGCCGCGCAAAAGTGGAACATTATGAAATCGCCTCGTACGGTACGCTGTGCACTCGCCAGTCAGCTGGGCCTGAAAAATGCACAAAAATTGCTCTCCGCCACGTTAGACGAAGAAAAAAACCACCGATGGTTTGCTCACCCAAATAGCCACATCGAGCATTAATCAAAAGCGGAAGGTGGAATAACCTCTTCATTAATAAATAGCTATGCGACGACATTAATCTTCACACATTAATTATTGAGGAATGTATCATGACGCCACAAGAAAATTATCATGACTGGCTACGCGATGCGCACGCTATGGAAAAACAGGCGGAATCTATGCTTAATGCCATGAGTAACCGTATCGATAATTACCCTGATTTGCGCGCGCATTGCACAACATCTGACTGAAACTCAGACGCAAATTAAATTACTGGAAGAAGTCATTGATCGTAACGGTATTAGTCGCTCGTTATTAAAAGATGCCACCAGTAAAATGGCGGCAATGGGGCAAGCCGTTGGCGGAATGTGCCTCGAAATTATAAAGGTTCCAGTAGTTATGTTTTGAGCAATTTGAAATTGCCTCTTATACCTCGTTAATTCCGCTGCGCAAAAGGTTGGCGATACCGCCAGTGTAGAAATATTTGAGCAAATCCCCGGCGCGGGAAGAAGCGATGGCAGATTGGGCACTGACATTTGCCTGTTGTCACTGAACAATTTTTACTTCGTGATGCAGCAGACGGCGTCGAAGCGAAGAAATAGCCCTCATGCATCAAGCAGATCGAATTCACCCCTTAAACAGGGGGTGTTTTTTAGAAGGTGACCACATGTTTGCATGGGGATGTTTCATCTGGCAAGACTACAGTTCGCCTTTACCGTCTCGTTTCATATCATTTTCCCGGCCATCACCATCGGCCTTGCCAGCTATCTTGTGGTTCTGGAGGGACTCTGGTTAAAAACACGAAATAGCGACTGGCGCCTCTACCATTTCTGGTTAAAATATTTGCCGTTAATTTCGGCATGGGCGTGGTGTCAGGTCTGGTGATGGCCTACCAGTTCGGCACCAACTGGAGCGGATTTTCACAGTTTGCCGGAAGTATTACCGGCCCGTTGTTGACCTACGAAGTTGACCGCCTTCTTCCTCGAAGCCGGTTTTTCTTGGCGTGATGCTGTTCGGCTGGAATAAGGTAGGTCCAGTCTGCATTTTTTCGCCACCTGCATGGTGGCACTCGGCACGTTGATGTCCACCTTCTGGATCCCGGCATCTAACAGTTGGATGCACACACCGCAAGGCTTCACCATTGAAAACGGTCAGGTTGTGCCAACCGACTGGCTGGCGGTTTTAATCCTCTTTCCGTATCGCCTGCTGCATGACCATTGCGGCGTTTCTCAGTAGCGCGCTGCTGGTCGGCGCTTCTGCGGCACCGGCATCTGTTGCGCGGCAGGGACGCTTCCGCCATAAAATGCTGTCAATGGCGATGTGGATGGTGCTGATTGTCGCGCCCTTGCAGGCCTTTGTTGGCGATATGCATGGTCTGAATACCTCAAACATCAGCCCGCGAAAATCGCCGCCATTGAAGGACATTGGGAGAATCCGCGGTGAAGCCACACCGCTGATCCTGTTCGGCCTGCCTGATATGGAACAGGAGCGCACCCGCTATGCGGTGGAAATCCCGGCGCTCGGCAGCCTGATTCTCACCCACTCATTAAATGAGCAGGTTCCGGCACTGAAATCCTTCCCCAAAGCGGAACGGCCCAATTCCACCCTAGTTTTCTGGTCATTCAGGCTGATGGTGGGCATGGGCGTACTGATGATTGTTCTGGGTCTCGCGGCATTATGGTTGCGATACCAGCGTCGTTTATACCACGCCCGGCCTTTTCTTTCATTTTGCGCTGTGGATGGGGCCAGCCGGTCTGGTGGCGATCCTCGCCGGGTGGGTGACCACCGAAGTGGGGAGGCAACCGGTCGTTTATGGACTGCTGCGCACCGTGTCTGCGCACAGCACGCTGCAAATGAGCCTGAGTCTGCTGCTGTTTTATTGTGGTCTACAGCTCGGTATTCGGCGTGGTTACAGCTATATGCTGCGGCTGATCAAAAGGCCGCATCCGATCGACGAGCCCCGGAAGATGGCAGACCGGCGCGTCCGTTGTCTGCCACTGGGGGAACGGTTACAGGGCGAGGAGGATCACTAATGGGTATCGACTTATCACTGATCTGGTTTGTCATTATCGTTTTCGCCACGCTGATGTACATCGTAATGGACGGTTTCGATCTGGGGATTGGCATTCTTTTCCCTGCGATTCAGGATCCGCTTGAGCGCGACATCATGGTGAACAGCGTCGCTCCGGTATGGGATGGCAACGAAACTGGCTGGTCTGGCGGCGCCGGACTCTTTGGCGCATTTCCCCTCGCCTATGCGGTGATTGCCGATGCCCGGCGATTCCTCTCACACTTGTTGATCGGGCTGATTTTTCGCGGCGTTGCGTTTGAGTTCCGCTTTAAAGCAACGCCCGTTCACAAATCGTTTTGGGACTGGCTCTTTTCTTCGCGGGCTCCTGCTCGCCACGTTTACACAAGGATCGTTGTCGGCGCGGTGATCAACGGTTTCCCTGTCAGCGAGCGCACCTTCAGCGGCGGTGCTTTGGACTGGTTTACGCCGTTTAATCTGTTTTGCGGCATCAGGCTGGTTGTCGCCTACGCCATGCTCGGCTCCACTGGCTGGTCATGAAGAGTGGAATTTGCGAGTATACGATGCGCACAGCTGCCGGACGCTGCTCGCCTTATTGCTGGCCATCGCCGTTATCAGTATCTGACTCCGTTGGCACACCACACCATTGCCCTGCGCTGGTTCAGCCGGCCCAATCTGTGGTTTTGCCCCGTTCCGTTACTGGTTGTGATACTGAGCCTCTGCCTCTGGCGAATGCTGCAGCCCCACTACCACATGTTGCCTTTATCCTCACGCTTGGGCTGATCTTTCGGTTTCAGCGGCCTCGGCATCAGTATATGGCCGAATATTATTCCGCCGGATATTTCACTGTGGCTGCCGCCGCTCCGGCAAAGTCAGGGATTTATGCTGGTAGGTGCACTGCTGATCATTCCCCTGATCCTGTGTATATACCTCATGGAGTTATTACGTGTTTCGCGGGAAAATTCATCCCGGGGGAGGGATATCACTGATGTTAAATAAATCTCAGGCCACCGCCAGGAAAGTGATGTGGTTTATTTTTTGTGGTTCAGTAGGCGTGCTGGCACTCTTGCCAGCATTAAACTTCTGACATGTCGCGGTCTTCGTACTGGCTAAAAGGTTATTCCCCCTACCACCGTACCCGGCTAATAACATGATTAATGTTCCCATGGCATAACTTGTCGCTTGCTTAATAATCGCCTCACTGTCGCCGTCGCTTCACTTTCGTCGAAAGCGTATTGTCGAAGCTGCGAAAAACCAGATGGTGCCCACTGGCGTGCCATCTTCTCCCCTCCGGTCAGCATAACCACTTACCGCCGCTAACATGCGCCCCGAACGTTGCTGTGCGCCTGCCATCTCTTTACCGCCTGTTCGCTCACCGCCGTGCGTTGCTATCGTCCCGCGCTGACTCAAGCAATCGAATTTTCGACTCGGTTATATAGGTGATAAACCCGCAACCGTAGAACGCCGGGTATTTTCTGCCGCGCAGCAGAGGCTATCAGTCCGCCGGTACACGACTCCAGTCAGTTGCAGCTTCTTTTCCTGTAACAATCGCCCCAGTTCATTGGCGATGGATAGAGATGTGTCGTCATCACTTCTTCCCTCTGTGTAAATAGGGGCGCTGACTTCCACCGCCGTGAAGCCAACTTACAGTGTCGCCTTTGCGGCGCTCATGCACACGATCACCTTGCGGCACTCTTCGGCGTTTTCGAAGATTTCATAGCCACGCGCCTCTTCCAGCGGCATATGGTGCGTGACGATCTCTTCCGGTGTCTGCGCTCAATCAGGTTAAGCAGATCCGGTAAAGCGTGAACATGCGTCTGGCCCATTTAAAGGTGAGGCCTTTATCAAAGGCGTCGCCGAACAGATGGATAAACCCGGCATACACACGGCACGCTGACAATTCCACCGCGGCGCACAGCGGCAATACACTGTCTGAGCGCTTTCCCGCTGCTGCCTTCGATTTTCAGGTGCTTAGCACCGTTTCGGTCAGCTCCTTTCGCTTCGAAGCCAACGGCATCAATCACCGCGTCCACGCCCCGATTGCCGGCGTCTGCTCAATTATCCAGGGCAGGATCGTCGTTTTATCAAAGTTAATGGTGCGCCGTAGTTGCTGTGCGAACGCCAGCCGGTAATCATTATGATCAATGATAAAATCCGTTCTGCGCCATTCAGTCGCGCGCATGCCGCCGTCAGCAGTCCCACCGGCCCTGCACCGTAAATCGCAACACTTGAGCCCTGTTTCACCTCAGCATTTTGACCGCCTGCCGGCCGTAGGAGGATATCGGAGAGAAATGACTTTCTCATCCGGCAAGGTATCCGGCACTTTAAATGGCCCGGTATTGCTTTGGCACCCGCACATATTCGGCCTGCCCGCCGGGTATCCCGCCATACATATCGCTGTAGCCAAAGGGGCAGCAGGCGGCGTAATGGTTTTGCGGTTCAGCGTCGCACCTTTGCCACTATTGGTCTTTTCGCACGCAGCATATTGTTGCAGACGGCAGAAAAAGCAGTCTCCACAAGCGATAACAAATGGAATAACCACGCGATCGCCTTTGCTGACGGCTTTCACTTCGGGGCCTGCCTCAACGACCTCCCCATAAATTCATGCCGAAAATATCTCCATGATGCGTGCCGGGTTTTGCCGCGATAGAGGTGCAAATCGGAACCGCAGATCGCGGTTGCCGTCACGCGCAGGATGATATCGTCCGGCGCGGCTAAATCCGGATCGGGCATGTTTTCGACTTTCACTCGATGCGGACCATGCGGTAAGTGCTCTCATTGCGTGTTCTCCCGTAAATAACAAGCCAATATTGACTGACGAAGCCGTAATAAAAATGAGCGAACATAAACACAAAAATAATCATTTATGCATCACTACCTTTGTTGAATGATAAAAACATTGACGTACTGACTATTTAAAAATCGCCATGCAAATCATCAACACCATATAAAGAATAGAGCAAAAATAAGATAACGACAGAAACGAATACGCTTAGAACAATAATATGAAGACAGCAAGCGCAACGGCGTAAAAAAATAAATCATCACCTGATAAAACAGAAAATTCTCGCTCGCTTTCTTATTATCGGAATATCCACGAAGGGTTATTAACGAACAGAACCAGCGGCGTTTCTTTCTCCCGTCACTGTCGACTCACATTCATCATGGCGATATTCACGTTATCAAAGCTCAGAAAGCGAACAAGACATTCGTCGCTGCCATAGCACGTCGATGAAAAATCGCCGCTATCCTGACGCAGGATGGCCTGAAAAAACTTGCTAAAACAGCGACTTAATCAACTGCATAAAAAAATTGCCAACGAAACAGAAATCAACGCCCTAATAGTTAAGGAATATATCCTGTAATTTATAATGATGATTGAAAATGTTCTTATGAGCAAGATCACATTATTGACAGCACATTTGCCATCACCAAACAAATAATGATGATCCGGCCAATACAGCGACATCATTTGTGAATAACCTATTAAAGTTATGTCGGTGGGCGATAACATTGCAGAATGAATAACAAAAGATCACACTCACGATTAACACTAATAAGCGCTATCGCAAGGATTAGCCCCATAAATTCACCGGATGTCCGCCCTACAATTTGTTGATTAACCTAATAAAACAAAGGTGAAATATGTCTGTACTCACGGCGATAAAAAATTCCCTCACTGCTTCGCGGTCGTCACTGCCAATGGTACGTTGTCAGAATCTGCCTGCGTCATTATCAGCAGCGGGTTAAGCAACAGTGCAGCATTTTGATGACCTTTTGCCGCAATGCCGACTACTCACGTGTCAGCCGGGCAGCAGCGCTTCTCTCTTCCCATTTGACGGTCGTGACGCTCTCTTCCAGCGGCGCACTGAGCAGCAGTTGCCGGGAGACCACCTATTGCGATGGCGCAGGGCAACAAGGTAGCTGGTTGATGCTGCCCAACAATCTGATCGCTGAACACGAAGTACATATCGTTGATCTGCATGTCAAAAATACCCATACCGCGACCGATCGCATTAAAGCCATTACGCAAGAGCTGGACCGACTGAAAGTCAAAATGCCGCTCTCTTCCGACCGCACGTTTGCCATGATCTATTGCGATGGTTTGTCTGCATCGGAAGGTTTCCTGATGCAAGCCCTGGTATAACAGCGGCCGTTTTCCGTGCCTCGGCCATTGGCGGCTCTGCGGGCGGTAAACTGGCGTTTGACGGCACTGGATAAGCGTGGGCGGTAAGGTGCTGCAAGGCAAAGCGGTGATCATTTTTGTAAAATGGCGGCCGGTAAATCGTTCGCCCCCTTCAAAAGTCAGAACTTTAAGCCACTGAAGAAAAGCTGGCTTATCGCGCAGGCCGATCCGGTGGCGCGCACGGTCACGTCAGTCTTTGATGAACAGGGCCAGCAGCAATATTTCACGACCGCGCTGGCGGAACATCTGCGTTGCGATGAGCAACACCTGACGGAGAGACTGAAGGGATTAACATTTGGCGTCAAAGTCGGTGATGAGTACTTTATCCGCTCAGTGGCCAAGATTGATGACGACGGTGTTCACTTTTTCTGTGACTGCTGGAGTTTGGCGACCGCCTGCATCTGCTGGAAGAGACCGACTTTAAGCAAGCCACCCTGCACGACTGGAAGAACTTTATTGCCCCGCTGGGCAAACCTGCGGCAATCCTGATGAACGACTGTATCTTGCGCCGCCTCGGCAGCGAGTCGCAGTTGCATAACGCCCATTTTTTTAAAGGCTTACCGGCGGCGGGTTTTTCCAGTTTTGGCGAGATTCTCGGCGTACCAATTAACCAGACCTTATCGGCGCTGGTGTTTTTAATCACAACGTCAAAGCCATGACCCACTTCCCGGTGGAATACGCCAGCTATGCCGGGCATTACGCCCAGCGCGCGCTACGTCGCTGGGAGGCGCTTAATGATTTCCAGACCGGGGTGATTAATCGCGTTGTCGCCTACCAGCAAAAACTGGCGCCGCTGATGGCGGCACTGCCCATGCTGGAAGCGGCAACACAAACCCAGAATGAAACGCTGGGCATAGCCGAAAACAGTATTCGCTCCATCAGTGATATCGCCATGCAGAGCCAGCAAGCACAGAACCGATTAGTCGAAGGGCTGGACGATCTGGAAAAAATTTCCGCTGGCATTAATGAAATTACCAGCGGTATCAGCAATATTGCCTTCCAGACCAACCTGCTGTCGCTGAATGCGGCAGTAGAAGCGGCGCGTGCCGGTGAAGCCGGGCGGGGTTTTGCGGTGGTGGCAACCGAAGTCAGACGACTCGCGCACTCCTCTAAAGAACAGGCGGATGCGACGGCAGAAAATATTAACCGTGCGGTAAGCACCATTTCGCGTATTCGCGCCGTCGCCAACAATACGGTTGAAACCGCCAGTAATATGGCGCAGCACTCTATTACCGCCGCTGACACCATTGCCGCGATGAGTAATAAAACAACCCATGAGCGTGAGAATATAGCCAAACATCTGAGCAGCCTGCATGCATTAACCTCCGGAATGGATGCCATGCAGGAAGCCGTTGCACAGCTTACGGTATTACAAAAACTTTCGACGCGTCATGAGCATCATTAATCTAATAACGCCCGTTAATTATTTGATATCCCTTTGTCGGTGTGCCGGTAAAGGGAATTCAACAAAAATAAACACCATGGCGGAGATTACGAAAATAAAGCGTAGCAGAGTAATTAATTTACCTTGTAGATTCAATGCCTTAATATTTCTTAAGCTTCTTTTTTTGTGAGAATCCCCACAATATTATTTTAAAAGAAGCAGTAAATATAAGGTATATTCTCAAAACAGCCTCGTTGTGATGCCAGACAGATATGGCAATGTGTTTGTGGAAGGACTCCCGCCTGACCTTTTCAATAAAAATTGAGTGATAGCACCAACAAATACCGGGAGTATTTATGAACATTACCAAACGCTTATTACTGACCTTTTCGCTTTTAATTATCAGCCTAATTGTTACCAACGTCATAGCCATGATGTCATTGTCAAAAAATCGGCAGTGAAACAGAATATTTCGGGGCCAATATATTACCCAGCCCTCGGATGCAATGAATAAAGAGATGTTTAAAGTCACCTCGGTACGCTCGCAGCTCTATTTGCATGGCCTCTGGCTGAAAGCGATACAGAGATGAGCGCAATTAAGCAAGAAGCCATAAAAGTCTATGACGAACTTTCCGCTATGCATCAGCATTACCTCAGTGACCTCGGTTTCCGATCAACACGACTCGAATTATCAAAGAAAACGCAGGCTGATTTAGAAAGTTTTCGTGGCGTGATGGATCAGTATTTTAAAATTTCCGAGACAAACGATCGTAACGCCATTGCTGCCACCATGCGTCCCGGGGGATTGGTGGCCAGTAAAATCAGTCAGTTGGCAAAAGATTTTACCGACCAGATTGCCTACAACGCCCAGTTGGTCGAGCAGTCAAACCCGGTGGCTAACAAAGCGTTAATTCAACATTCAATGGTCCTCTCTGCCGGGGCAACGCTGGTCGCCACGCTGGTGCTCGGTATCTTTGGTTTGCTGACCGTGCTTAATATCCGCAACCGTCTTAACGCGATGAAAGACGGCATGGTCCACATCAGCGAGAACCTGAATCTTGAGAAAAACCCTCGGATGCCGGTCGTCAGGATGAAATCGGCATGGCCATCTCCGCCTTTAACGCCCTGCTTAACCGCATGTCAGAAGCGCTGGTAATGGTACGTTCCGCGTCGCATTCGGTCAGTACAGCGGCAAACCAGATTGCGGTCGGCAATAACGAATTAGCCGCCCGTACTGAACAGCAGTCCGCGGCCGTGGTGGAAACCGCCGCCAGTATGGAAGAGTTAAGCTCCACCGTGAAACAGAACGCGCAGAACGCTCAACAGGCAAGCCTGCTGGCGATAGCCGCATCCGACAGCGCAAGCACGGGTGGCAGCGTGGTCAGTACGGCGGTGGCGCGGATGAAAGATATCAGCGACAGTTCACACCGTATTGCTGATATTACCTCAGTGATTAACGGCATTGCGTTCCAGACCAATATCCGGCGCTTAACGCCGCCGTAGAAGCGGCCCGCGCCGGTGACCAGGGGGCGCGGATTTGCAGTGGTGGCAGGTGAAGTTCGCTCCCTTGCCCAGCGTAGTGCCCGAGGGCGGCAAAGAGATTGAAACCCTGATCCACGAATCCGTGGCACAGGTAGCGGAAGGCACCCGCCGGTGGATCTCGCCGGGGAAACCATGAGCGGCATTGTCCACTCGGTGACTCCAGGTGGAAGGATCTGATGCAGGAAATTGCTGCCGCATCGGACGAACAAAACCGGGGTATCTCGCAGATTGCCCGGTGGCGATGAGCGAAATGGACACCACCACGCAGCAGAACGCCGCGCTGGTTCAGGAGTCCACCGCCGCCGCAGGCAGCACCGGAAGATCAGGCGACAAAACTGCAGGAAATGGTCAACGTCTTCCGCCTGCCCGGCGCACAGCAGAGCTCTGCCCCACGCAGTACCGCCAGCCGGACATCACGGCTGGCAGCCGCGACCGCCTCTTCGGGAGACGCAGGCTGGGAAACCTTCTGATGATGGATATTGCTTCGCGCGCCGGCCTGCCGCTCCCACTCTCCCGGTAGGGTTGCAGGCTTCTTCACTGCCACTGATTTCACGTGGCAGTGTTTTTTGCGTTTGACACCCTACCCTGCACTGCTCTCCAGCCGTTGACGATGGCGCAAACCGGGGAACCACTTCATCCATAACGCCACCACAATCAACGTACCGATACCGCCAATCGCGGCGGCCGGCACCGCGCCAAGCCGAGGGCAGCCAGCATCCCGGACTCAAATTCGCCAAGCTGGTTGGAGGTATTAATAAAGATCGAATTCACCGCATTCACGCGACCGCGCATGTCATCAGGCGTATCCAGTTGCACCAGTGAACCGCGGATCACCATGCTGACCATATCAAAACCGCCCAGCGCAAACAGCGCCAGCAGGGAGAGCCACATCCAGCTTGAGAAAGCAAAGACCAGCGTGGCGACGCCGAAACCGGCAACGCTGAAAAACATGATCATCCCGACGCGGCGGTTCAGCGCACGATGGCTTAACCAGAAGCCCACCAGCAGAGCGCCTACCGCTGGCGCACTGCGCAACAACCCTAAGCCAATCGGCCCGGTATGCAGCACATCGTGAGCAAAATCGGCAGCAACGCCGTTGCACCGCCAAGCAGTACCGCAAACAGATCGAGGGAGATAACCCCCAGCACATCCGGGCGGTTACGGATAAAGTGCACGCCCGCAAACAGCGATGACAGCGTCGCTGGGGGTGCGTTTCGGCTGCGCTTGTTCATAACGCAGCGTGATCACCAATAACAGCGACACCAGATACAACCCGGCGGTGGTGATGTAGACCACATCCGCGCCTGCGGCATACAAAAAACCGCCGAGTGCCGGGCCGACAATCTGCGCCGCTGGCCGGAGACCGCGTTTGCCGCCGTTGCGCGGGGTAAAATCGCCGTCGGCACCAGCGCAGGCAGCATGGAGACCATGGCTGGGGATTCAAGGGTTTTCGCGCAGGAAATCACAAAAATCAGCAGCAAAATCACGCCGACGCTGGCATCGCCTTTCCACGTCAGCCACGCCAGCAGCACAATCGCTACCCATTCGCAGATCTGCCCGAGCAACACCACCCGCCGCCGGTCGAACTGATCGGCGATATGCCCGGCGGGCAACGCCAGCGTCACCGAGGGAAAGAACTGCACCAGACCAATCATTCCCAGCCAGAACGCACTGTGCGTCTGGGAGTAAATCTGCCAGCCGACGATGATTGATAACATCTGGAAACCAAAACTGGAGCTGGTTCGCGCCAGCCAGAACGCCACAAACGAACGATGCTGCAATAAACGCCCATCACTACCGGTGCAACACGGGTGCCATAACGTTTCTCATCTTTATGATTAATGCCCGGCCGATGGCGCGCCCGGCGCACCGGAACGCACAAACGGAGGACGTGCAAACCAAATCACCACCATCAATGCCATAAAG
The DNA here is from genome assembly GCA_002886105.1 of Enterobacter sp. EA-1. Lineage (GTDB taxonomy): Bacteria > Pseudomonadota > Gammaproteobacteria > Enterobacterales > Enterobacteriaceae. The sequence goes on along the minus strand of CP025776.1, from coordinate 2,278,251 downwards.
CCCCAGCCTAACAGCCAGAAATAGTCGATGGTCGACATCATATACGCTTGCTGCTCAATGGTTTTATCCACCACTGCCGGTGCTGCTGCGTTACGCCGCCCATCTTATGCAGATAGTCCATGGCCGCAGGGTTGTAGACCGACACGCTCTCAGTGAGCGACGCGTGATGATAAACCTCGCGCCGCGACCAGATCCAGTGGTCAGTGAAGAGGCAAACGAACCGCCCAGCACGCGGAAGAAGGTCGCCGTGCCGGACCCTTCCGCCACTTCCCCGGCCGTGCAGGTTCGACAGCACAATGGTGGTGATCGGCATAAAGAAAAACGCCACGCCGATCCCCATAAACATCTGCACTTCCGCCACGGTGCGGAAATCGACGCTGGTATTAAACTGCGCGCGGATCAGGCAGGAAGCGCCCATGGTCAGAAACGACAGCGTGGCGAGAATGCGCAAATCCACCTTGTTGGCATAGCGGCCGATAAACGGCGTCAGCAGTAGCGGCAAAAACCCCATCGGCGCAGCGGCAAGCCCTGCCCAGATGGCGGTATAGCCCATTTGCGTTTGCAGCCACTGCGGCAAAATGATGTTAATGGCGAAAAGGCGGCATAGCCCAGCGTCAGTGTCAGCGTACCGATGGCAAAGTTACGATCCTTAAACAGCCGCAGGTTGACAATCGGATGGCGTTCCCCAGTTCCCAAATCACGAACGACACCAGCGCAATCGCCGAGAGCACCGACATGACGATGATTTCCGGCGCGGCGAACCAGTCCAGATCGTTGCCCTTATCCAGCACCACCTGCAACAACCCGACACCCAGCACCAGCAACGCAATACCGACATAATCGATGGGCGATGACACGGTGGTCTCTTCGCGGGCGCGCAGTTGCGTCCACACCACCACGGCGGCAAAATGCCAATTGGCACGTTGATATAAAAAAATCCACGGCCGAGGAGTAGTTATCGGTGATCCAGCCGCCGGTAATCGGCCCGACAATCGGCGCAACCACCGTCACCATCGACAGCAACGCCAACGCCATACTGCGTTTACTGGTGGGGAAAATCACCAACAGCAGCGTCTGACACATCGGGAACATCGGCCCGGCGAAAAGCCCTGCAACGCGCGGAAAATGATCAGCTCAGTCATGCTGTGGGCGAAACCGCACAGAAACGAGGTCAGCGTAAACAACGCCACCGATCCGACAAATAACCTGAGCTGACCAAAGCGACGGGTAAACTCACCCGGTCAGCGGCAGTGCAATTGCGTTGCATACCGCAAACGAGGTAATAACCCACGTGCCCTGATCGGAGCTGACGCCAAGGTTACCGGCGATAGTCGGCAGCGCGACGTTGGCAATGGTGGTGTCCAGCACCTGCATAAAGGTCGCCAGCGACAACGCGATAGTCGCCAGCAGCAGGCTGGGTGGCGTAAACGCCGACTTATCTTGCATAACGTCTCTCTTAGCGGGCGTTGGACGCTACCGCACCGGTTGTTGTCATGAAGAATTTTCGCCACCAGTTGATCGGCTGGTCCAGCGCGTTCTGGTACACGTCTGTGGTAAAGCGCGGTGCAGCCACGGTCTGCTGAGGTAACAGATGCCCCTCGGTATTACGGATATCGACGCGCACGAACATCGACAAGCCGACGCGCAACGGATGCTTCTCCATATCGTGCGGATCGAGCGTGATGCGCACCGGCAAACGCTGAATGATTTTGATCCAGTTACCGCTGGCATTCTGCGCGGGCAGCAGAGAGAACGCGCTACCGGTGCCGATGCCCGAGGGCTTTCAATGGTCCCCCGGTACTCGACATCTTCGCCGTAGAGATCCGCCGTCAGCGTCACTTTTGCCCCAGACGCATGGTGTTCATCTGGCTCTCTTTAAAGTTGGCGTCAACCCACACCTGATCCAGCGGAACAATCGACATCAGGGTGGTGCCGGAGTCGACCCGCATGCCAAGCTGCACCGCGCGTTTGGCAACAAAGCCGCTAACGGGCGCGACAATGGTGCTGCGCGCATTATCGAGAAAACGCTGACGCAGCGTGGCAACGGCGCTTTTGATTTCCGGATGGCTGTCGATAACCGTGTCATCCACCATCGCCAGATTCGTGCTTAACGCCTGTTGCACGGCGGTAAGATCGCTTTTGGCGCTGGTCACCGCATCGCGGTAATGCGCCAGATCTTCCGGGGCGATGGCACCGCTGGCGGCAATCTTCTGTCGGCGCGCATAGTCATTTTGCGCCGTTTGCAACGCCACTTTTTTCGCCTCAACCTGCGCCCGGTAGTTATCGACGGTGCTGTATAAACCACGCACCGGCGCACGGTGCTGGCCAGTTGGCTTCCGCTTGTTGCAGTGCGATTTGCGTGTCGCTGGGGATCCAGCCGCGCACCAGCGGTTGGCCTTTTGCACATAGTCACCTTCGTCAACGGCAACCTGAGTGACCGTACCGGAGATTTGCGGCGTCAGCGTCACCAGTTGGCGTTCACGTACGCATCATCGGTGGTTTCATAATAACGGGCATACAGGAAATACCGAGGCACAGCAGCCTGCGGCGATCAGCAGCAGCACAATGAACAGAATGGCGAAGTTGCGTTTACGTTTACCCGGCGCGCGTTCCGGTTGGGCAGAAGGAGTTTGCATCTTAATCGTAACCTTATTCAGGACAGCTTAGCGATGGGGGCGGGTGGCCTCATCCGGCAGCATTTTGATCAGCAGCGCAACGAGCTGTTGCGCTTCGTCTGGCGTCAGGCGTTCTGTCAGCGTTCCGAGAATGGTGGCCAGCGCCTCATTCTGGAAACGGTCGCAAATCGCCCGCCCTTTGTCGGTCAGTCCAAGAATGACTGGCGCTTATCGTCCTGATTGGTGTTACGCACAATTAACTCGCGCTTCACCATGCGCTCAAGCATGCGGCTCATGGCACCCGCGTCCATCAGCAGGTTTTTGCTGACTTCCACCGGGCTGTTGAACCCTTTATAGATGCTGATCAGTACCTTGAACTGCGCCGCAGTGATGTCGGTCGCGGAGAAATAGTGGCTGATCAACTGGTCTTTGAACTGGTTTGCAAGGTGGATCAGCAAACCAAGATGAAGCCGGGGGGTGGGAATATCAGTAGGGTTTGTCATGATATTTGCACCGGTCAATAATTACAAATGAAATTACTGACCAGGCAGCCAACTGTCAATGGAGTGTCAAGAAGACCGCACGTTTTGTCAGTTTTGCCGTTCCGTTGTGCCACCATGCCAACGACAATGGCCCCATTTCACGCGGCCATTCTCGATGATTCTGCCGCCGCGGCGGGTAGCCCAGGGGGTCAATGGTGACATTGCGCATCGCAGGGTAAATATCAAAACGCTGGAAAATATCCTGAGTGCCTGATGATGCGGGTTCAGATCGGGCAGCGCATACCAGACCAGTTCACCCAGTGACTTTTCAATCCAGTTCTCGACCCGCTCTTCGGCGGTAACCGGGTTCATAAAGGTCGGGCTCTCCGCCATCGTCTGCAAGCGGGCGTAATCTGCTACGCTCCAGCAGCAAAACTCCAACGCCTCCCCGGCATAGTAGATATCATCTAAAAACGCTTTCTGCCCGTCGCTTAACGTCGCTTCTTCTGCATCGCTCAACTGCGCATACAGAAAGCGGGTCACCAGCATCGGCAAATGGTGCACCACCAGCCCCGGATGCTCGCCGCTGCCACCGCCAAGCACCAAATTCTCCGGCGTGGCGCTGAAATCGTAGGCCCCCCATCCTTCCCCGTCGATCTTCTCCAGTGGATGGTAAATGGGCAGATACCCTAACTGACCAATCAGTTCATGATCGTAACCGTCGATATAACTCATACATTGCCGTCCTTGTCCGCCGCACGCAGCAGCGCCCGGTAGAGACTCTGTTTATCGCCGTCGGCTTTTGCCGCCAGTTTCACAACCTTATCCCGTTTCCCCCACACCAGCGTCAGAATATGTTCGACGCTGTGAGGCGGCAACATTGCCAGCTGTGCTGCCAGCAGACGCAGGAGGGATTCATCATCCAGTTGCGACTGGAGTTTGAGCTTCAGCGCCCCGGTGGCGCGGCATAAACAGCAAACCAGCACCGGCAGCGTCTGTTCATTCAACCGGTAATGCCCGATAAAGGCGCTGATAAACGCATCCTGTACCGATTGGTGTTCATCATCCACCTGCGACATGTAGTCGCAGAGCAGCGGGAAATAGCGCTCACTGGTCAGTGCCAGCCCAAAGACGGCATAGCTGCCGAGGGCATACAGTTTTTTTCCGCTTCCGCATCGGCGTACCATTCATACTGATGGATAGCCACACGCGCATACCGTTCCAACAGCCCATGCAGCTCCGGGTAGCCCAGCGCATTTGCAAAAAACGGTGCGTATCGGAGCGCGCGAGGCCTTTAACCGGCAGAAAGGCTTTCACTGTCGACTTCAGTGTGATGTGGTAATGACGCGGGAACCCCTGCTCCAGTAACCGCACAATAAAGTCGAGAGCCTGCTGATACGCCGCACAGGACTCCTCGCGCATATGCAGCGTCATGTGCGCCAGCACGTCATTGGCGCAGCCATGCATCTGCGGACTCCGGTGTTCGCAGTCTGCCAGCGTTCCGCTACCTTCCCGCAGATAGCGCCCGGCTTTTCACTGCCCAACTGCTGCGCCGAGGGCCAGATACTGCAAGCCGGTCGGTTTACTGTAGCTCGGTTCAAAACGCAGGATCAGCACTGCCACATACAGCAACAGATCAAGCGGTTGCGCGCCATCCTCGCTATCAACGAGTAACGTCGCTTGCGGCTTCAGGTGATAGTGGCGCTCGCCCCAGCCCGATTTTTCCACCGTAAAGTAACGGGGTAAAAGTGCTGTTCGATCCATTCACTCAACTGGAAGACCATCCAGTGGCGATGTTCCGCCAGTGCCGGATGGCTGCGGTTTAACTGCTCAATGCGCGCGCAGCAGCCCGGCAATATCCGGCTGCGGGTACAAATCCGCGTTGAGCGCATTACTGCAATAAAACAGCGTCGAGTTGGTATCCGTCGGGGCATCGCCCTCTTCCAGTACTGGCGTTGCCAGTCTCCATTGCGCAGCGAAGCTGGTCGATTTTCGCTGTATTAACCACATCCAGCAGGGTGACGGCCAGCAGGCCATCGCAGGTGGCGAAACGCGCATCAACGCGAAAGCGGTAGTAATTAAACGCGGCGTGCAATCGTTGTTCGATAAGCGAGGTGATGGCCGGGATCCAGACCCTGTTCACCTCTTCTGCGGTTAAGGCGCCCAGCCAGTCGTCCGAATCAGCGTCGTTTTCCCGAAACCGTTCGGCATCACTGTCCAGCGTGATGCGCTGCGCGTCGCAATTAACGGTCAGCGCATAATCCGCCGCCCGCAAGGGGTTATCTTCAGTGGGGAATGCAGCCTGAGACGGCGCATGTCGGGCGGCGGTTTCATCAAACCAGCGGTTAACCACAGCCAGCGCGCGTTCAACGGGAAACGGGGGTAACGACAGCCATCACATCATCCTTTGTTGTGGTGAACTGTTTTTATAACCTGATGATTTTGAAGACACAAGTGCGGAATTTAGTGGGACGTAAAGCGCCGGCGCTGCCATCTTCAACCAGCTACGCGGGGCCAGCCCTGACGCGTCAGCGCGGAGCCCCATGCCATCACGGGAATGTGATCATGGCGATATTATTGAACCCGCCGCTATAGAAGGCGGGGCAATTTTCAGTGTTTCATAGAATACGGTTTCCCAACTATTGGGATTGGATTTGCGATACGAGCGCCACTGACGCGCCAAATATTTCTGCACGCCCGCCGCACCTTTTCTGCGGTAAACCCTCTGCAACGCATCCTTGATATCCGAAAATGCCTGCCCGGCATAGCTGGCATACAGATCGCCCAGTGCCAGTTCGTCAAAGTGATAACGCATTCTGTCCCGCAATGCGTAAGTGTTCGGCACATTGCCATTCACGTAATAGTGCAGCGCCGGAGAAGGATCGTCCCGGTATTCCGCCGACAGCCATAAAATCCCTCTCAGTTTGTCGAAAAGGGATGGTACGTTTGCTCCGCTTTGCGGGGATTCACTTTGTCGGTTTTGGCTTTATTACACTCCATGCAGGCCGGATACAGGTTCACGCGCAGCAACGTATATTGCGGGTAGTGCGCCTGCGGCAGATAGTGATCGAGCGTACTGACTTTGCGCAAACTGCACAGCGGGCAGGTGCGGTTAATCGCCGTCTTCATAATGTTGTCGTACATATCGCGCCCGCCCGTACTCTTCACCAACCGGTTTTTATAGAGACTTTCCATCTCCTCTTTGCTCATCTGGTGTAAAAACGCTTTCTTCAGTACCGGCAGCGTATTGAGCGACGCGGTCGCGCCTTTAATGCGATAAATTTCGTCAAAAAACCAAACGCTGTCTCTCACATCAGAATTCGCTAACAATGTGGCGAATTTCGAGCCGGGCACTAAGCAGGAAAAATGTCAAAAGGGTGTTCGGTCGGTAACGGTAGCTCGTACATACTCAGATATCCCCTTCATCGTCGCTTAATGCGCTGAGGATGGCTAACGCCTCACTTCCTAATTCCTCGCCGAACTGCCGATAAATGTCGTCGAAATAGCGATACTTATCCACCATCTGCTGGATAAGGTTGACGTACCCGGTGCGGGACAATTCCAGGGTTAAAGGCCGAGCGGGTCAGCACGGAGACGTTTTCACCGAAGGTTTCTCGCTCGGGGCGCTCAGACGTTACAGTGTCACCGTCACGATAGAGTACCGTCACGCAGCGTTTCGGCGTTTCCTGCAATACCACCGGCGAATGGGTGGCGATAATCGCCGCGCCGTTGCACTCGGCAAGCAGCGTCGATAACAGACGAATTAACGCAGACAACAGCGGCGGGTGAAGATGTGTTTCGGGTTCATCAATCAGTAATAAGGTCTTTTCTTCAATGACTTCGATAATTTTCGTAACACTGAGAACCACAATCTTATGCCCGGAACTGAGCCCATTAAAGGCTGCGTAAAGCCGCTGCCAGTCACCACTGTTGTCCAACAACTCCGGCAGTGCCAGTGCGGCCGGGGATCGGGTCGTAGCGGAAATGTTCGACACAGTTCAGGAACAGTGTTTTTTTCGGTTCATAGCTGCAGGCCTGCAGACTCTGGTAAAACTCGTTGAAAAAAATCATCCATGGTTTTGCCAATGGTCAACGTTTCACCGTCGAGCTCTGCGATTTTCTTCGAACCGATATAAGAATAGGTCACCTGATTCTGGCTGCGTCTCTCGATGGATTGCGGGTTAAATTTCTCAAACGCACCAAACGACATGGCAATTACGTTGGCAAAATGCTGCGATCGTTAATGTAAATATCGGCATCATCACTGGCCGCACGGCCAACAACAATATCGGCGATCTCATTTAATATTGTCGACTTACCCACACCGTTACTGCCGATCAGCACGTGGATATTGCTCGGCGGTACCGACTCAGGATAAACATCAAAATCAATATGCAGCGGTTGATATTTCTTTTGTAGGTGAAGTGAAACTCGGTCAGCGCTGCACGACCATGCAAAATATTGCGAAATTGCCCTTCAATGGTCGTTCTGGAGACATAACGCTGTAAGGAATCCCGCATCGCCTGGTCATCCTGATGTCGCAGATACAGTTGCCGATCCCAGACCACATCATTCAGTTTTGTCAGGATGTCGCGCGCGGTTTCAGGCCCCAGATCGCGAACGCGTTGATAATATTCCCCCCGACTGCCCCAATGCGTAATAGCCTTGCGGCAGAGCCGATAACACCGTGTCTAAAATGGGTCGGCGATCATCAAGCCGCTCCAGCGAGCAACCGATTTTGATATAACCCAGATCTTCGCGGATGCCGAGCCCATTGTAGTAAATGACGTAATATTTGTTACGGAAAGTGCCCCAGTCATCCCAACTGTCGGGAAGCAAATAGAGGGTATTTGCGCTATCAGCGGGAATCTCGTTAATTCTGTTTACGATACGGATTGTGTGCAGCATGGTTCCTCCATCGGAGACCCAATAACCAGAGAAGTCACATCACTCTTATTGATTTTCCCGGATTATATAAATACCGCCTGCCGGATGACCACTCTTCGCGCCCCTGTTTTCTGGGGGGAACCGTCCCCCTTCCTCTGAAGGCTACTCGCAGGCAATCACGTTATCTTTTTTGCGTACGCAACCGCAAAACCACTTTCAATGCGAAAAAACCGCAACGGCAGTGACGGAATTGCTAATGTTTATGGGTGAGTAGTTCATTTATCGCTTTTCTGTCGGTTTTTTGCGCTCCGATAGAAAGGTATTAGCTATCAAATCTGTAGATTCATTCAAATACCTTTAACAGGAAGCAGTGTATATCGTAACGGCATGACATAAAGCAAATGGAGCCAGATATGAGCACGTCAGACGATCAATCCCACACCTCATCCGCCGGGCAATGCCCTTTTCATGAGAAAAAAACATCGCCGGAAGCGGGCCGCACAACCAGTAACCGTGACTGGTGGCCAAATCAACTGCGCGTAGACTTGCTGAATCAGCATTCCAACCGTTCCAATCCCTTCGATGCCACCTTTAATTACCGCGAAGAATTCAAAAGCTGGATTATTCCGCGCTGAAAGCCGATATCCGCGGTGTGCTGACCGACTCGCAGGCGTGGTGGCCAGCAGACTGGGGCACCTATATCGGGCTGTTTATTCGTATGGCACAGCGCAGGAACCTATCGCACCGTGGATGGCCGTGGCGGTTCCGGACGGGGTCAGCAACGTTTCGCCCCACTTAACTCGGCCGGACAACGTAAGCCTCGATAAAGCCCGCCGCCTGCTGTGGCCGGTGAAGCAAAAATACGGTCAGAAAATTTCACGGGGCGATCTCTTTATCCTCGCCGGTAACGTGGCGCTGGAAAATGCCGGTTTCCGCACTTTTGGTTTTGGCGCAGGTCGTGAAGACGTTTGGGAACCGGATCTCGACATCGACTGGGGTAACGAAAAGAGTGGCTGGCGCACCGCCACCCGGAAAGCCTCGCCCGGGCGGCCATTGGTGCCACCGAAATGGGGCTGATTTATGTTAACCCGGAAGGCCCGAACGCCAGCGGCGAACCCACCTCCGCCGGTGCCGCCATCCGCGCCACGTTTGGCAATATGGGGATGAACGATGAAGAGATCGTCGCCCTGATTGCCGGTGGTCACACGCTGGGTAAAACCCACGGCGCAGCACCCGCCAGCCATGTCGGCCCGGAACCGGAAGCCGCACCGCTTGAAGCGCAAGGCCTTGGCTGGTCAAGCGACTACGGCAGCGGTGCAGGAGCAGACGCCATCACCTCCGGGCTGGAAGTGGTCTGGACGCAAACACCAACGCAATGGAGCAACTACTTCTTCGAAAACCTGTTCAAATACGAATGGGTGCAGACCCGCAGCCCGGCGGGAGCTATTCAGTTCGTTGCCGAAGATGCGCCAGAGATCATCCCTGACCCGTTCGACCCGGCGAAAAACGCAAACCGACGATGCTGGTTACCGATTTGACGCTGCGTTTCGACCCGGATTTCGAGAAGATTTCCCGTCGTTTCCTCAACGATCCGCAAGCCTTCAATGAAGCCTTTGCCCGCGCCACCGGGTTCAAACTGACCCACCGCGACATGGGGCCGAAATCCCGTTATATCGGCCCGGAAGTGCCAAAAGAAGATCTGATTTGGCAGGATCCATTGCCAGCAGCGGTTCATCAGCCGAATGGCGCGGATATCGCCAACCTGAAAGCGGCTATCGGCGAGTCCGGTTTATCCGTCAGCGAGCTGATCTCGGTAGCACTGGGCGTCGGCCTCCACGTTCCGTGGTGGTGACAAACGCGGCGGCGCAAACGGCGCACGCCCCGGCGCTGGCGCCGCAAAAGGACTGGGAAGTGAATGCCATCGCGGCAAACGCGCTGCCAGCCTTGCAGAGCATCCAGAAAACATCGGCGAAAGCCTCACTGGCGGATGTCATTGTGCTGGCGGGGGTTGTCGGCATCGAGAAAGCGGCGGCAGCGGCGGGTGTGCAGGTGACGGTGCCCTTTACGCCGGGCCGCGTGGATGCACGCCGGGGATCAGACAGATGTGGAGTCCTTCAGTCTGATGGAGCCGCTGGCGGATGGCTTCCGCAATTATCGTCGCGTGTGGGACGGTATTACCACCGAAACGCTGCTGATTGATAAAGCACAGCAACTTACGCTGACCGCACCGGAAATGACCGCGCTGGTTGGCGGCCTGCGTGTGCTGGGCGCAAATTACGATGGCAGCCAACACGGTGTCTTTACCGATAAACCGGGTGTGCTGAGCACCGACTTCTTCGTCAACCTGCTGGACATGCGCACCGTATGGAAAGCCACTGACGAAAAAAGCCGAGCGGTTCGAAGGCCGCGACCGTAAGAGCGGTGAAGTGAGATACACGGCAACGCGTACCGATTTGGTGTTTGGTTCTAACTCCATCCTGCGCGCGCTGGCGGAAGTGTACGCCAGCGACGATGGCAAACAGAAATTTGTTGCTGATTTCGTCGCCGCGTGGACGAAAGTGATGAACCCTGGATCGCTTCGACCTGCTGTAAGCCTTTCTCGCCAGTAAAGCCTGCGATGCCTGAAAAGCTTCGCAGGCTTTTTTTATGACGGCATGCGGGCAATCACCTTGATTTCAAAATCAAACCCCGCAAGCCGGTGTGACGCCGACTGCCGTCCAGTTGGGGTACGGCGGCTGCGGAAATATCGCCTGTTTCACTTGCATAATCGTCGCAAACTGATTTTCAGGATCGGTATGAAACGTGGTGACATCGATAATGTCATCCAGCGAACAACCGGCGGCAGCCAGCGTGGCCTGTAAATTATCGAACGCGAGTCGCACCTGTGCGGCAAAATCCGGTTCCGGGCTGCCATCGCTGCGGCTGCCAACCTGACCGGAGACAAACACTAAATCGCCGGAGCGTATTGCCGCGGAATAACCATGCTCCTCATACAGCGCATGGCGGTTAGCGGGGAAAATGGGTTCACGCAATATCATAAGTCACCTTTAGCTGATAGCCGGTTAAGGACGGATGCACGGCGGGCAGCAATGATTTAATATACACGCCGTATGTGAAATAGAACACACATACGCGGCGTATGTCAATTCACATACGATGCGTATTTGAATACAGGAGAGAGTATGGCCGCCAAACGTCGCGCTGAAACGATGGAAGAGAACCGCAGCAAACTGGTTACCGCCGCCCGTAAGGCATTTGCGGAGAAAGGATTTGCCGCCGCATCCATGGACGAATTAACCGCCAGTGTCGGGCTGACACGTGGCGCGCTGTATCATAATTTTGGTGATAAACAGGGATTGCTCGCCGCCGTTGTCGCCCAACTGGACAGCGAAATGGCATTACGCGCCAGAAACCGGGCGGCAGAGATCTCCTCCCTCGGGAAAGGCTGCTGGCGGAAGGCATCGCTTATATCGAAATGGCGCTGGATGCTGAAGTGCAGCGCATTGTGCTGCTGGATGGCCCTGCTTTTCTTGGCGATCCCTCGCGCTGGCCCAGCCAGAATGCCTGTTTACAGGCCACGCGGGAAGCGGTAAGCGAAATGGTGCGTGATGGCATAATGAACCCCGTCGACGTGGAGGCCGCTGCCCGTTTGCTTAATGGCGCGGCACTCAATGCTGCCCTGTGGGTAGCCGCCAGCGAGGATCCGCAGGCCACGCTGCCCAAAGTCATCGATGCCTTCACGCAACTGGCCAGTGGTCTTCGTGCTCGTTGATCGATAAAAAAAATCCGGCACATGGCCGGGAACAATGACAGATAACGAGTTTGTGTACGCCCGCAAACCGGCTGGCGTAAAGATGAGGTAACAACCAATGAAGCCATAAGCCGGATGAAGCAGTGTCAGTGGCGGGGCTCGTGGTTATTTAACGGCATCAATGTAACGCAGAGATGACAGCCCCAAAGATGGGGGAAAAACTGTTTTCGGACGGCGATGCTCACACATTGCCACCCGAAGGTAATACTTACCAACAACCGTCGTCACTCAGTGGGAAGCAGAGGACGCTTCCGCTTCGAGCCGCAGCACAAAATGATTATCGCGACGGGTAATTTTCGCCCCGGTCATGCCGTAATTTGTCGATAACATAAAAAACGCATCGGCATCGACATCAAACGCCAGCTCGACTTCAGTGTGCTTTCCTGAGCTAATCATTTGATATGCCTGCTTTAAATTATACGCTTTTGCTATAGCCATGAAACATCTCCGTGCAGGGTGACTGCACCGGTTAAGATTCTCGCCCTTACTTTATAGACCGATTTCTGGAAACTAACCCGAAATTTTCCCACTAAAAATGCGAAATGCCCGGTGTTGTAAAGCAGCGTAATCGGCGTCAGGATGGCAAAAGCCAGTAGCAGAAAGCGCTGGGTTGACGCAGGCGCAACAGCCCGGTGAAGGGTGAGCGTCGGCGGAACAATCCACGGGAAAACGGCGGCTATCAGGGCGATAAAAGCGCAACTGGCCATCACCAACACACTTGCCAGCGGAACAAAAGCCCAGCGCCGTAGCAGGCCGAATGCCAACATCGCTGCCGCCGACAGTGCAGCGATCGCCAACGGCAACCAGAGCCACAGGTGTCGCCAATGCTCGCCTCCCCCCGGTCGGCAGCCGCGTGCTCCATGCCGAGGAGACCACCAAGCAATACACCCGCAAGTACGACCAGCCAGCGGATCATGTGTCGCCCCCACACTTCCAGTTCGCCAGTGCAGCGCCAAATCAACCAACCGGCCCCCATCACGCAATAACCTGATGCCAGCGCCATGCCGCAATAGAGAGGAAAAGGACGCAGCCACTCCACACCATTGCCGGTATAGTGCTGCCCATCGGTTGGAATGCCCTGAAGCAGCGTGCCGAAGATGATACCCTGCGTCAGCGCGGTGAGCAGCGAACCGACGACCAGCAACGTGTCGAACAGACTCGGCGCATAGTGACGATACTCAATCGCCATTCCCGCACGACCAGCGCCAGCAGCATCATAAACACCGGCACATACAGCGCGCTAAGCACAATGCCATACGCCAGCGGAAACAAACCGAGCAACGCGCCAACCGTCAGCACCAGCCGGTTTCATTCCCATCCCACACCGGCAGCAGCGAAAGATTGATGATATGCCGCGCCTTCGGGCTGCGCTGGAAGGCGCAAAGCATACCGACGCCTAAGTCCGTGCCATCAAGCAGGAGATAAATCCATAAACTGATCGCCAGCGCCGCGGCGGAAAGTATCTCGCCGTAGGAAAGCCCCCGATTTCTTGCATGGTCAAGTGCTCCCCGCCCCGCTGCGAAGAGCAACATCCGGCATCACACCCTCTTCATCCGGATGCGGCGGTTGCGACATCAGGCGCAATAAAAACCACAGCCCCAGCGCAAACAGCGCCAGATAGACCACAATAATCACCACCAGAGAGCCGAGCACCAGTGCGGGTGAAACAGGCGAAACGCTATGCGCCGTACGAAGCAAACCGTACACAACCCACGGTTGACGGCCGATTTCCGTGACTCTAACCCGCCAGCATGGCGGTGAACCCAGCGGGTGCCATCAGCACCATCGACCACTGTAACCACCGCGCCCGCCACAACCGACCACGCAGCCGCACCACCAGTCCGGCAATTCCCGCCGCCAGCATCAGCAGACCCAGACCGACCATAATGCGAAATAACCAGAACACCCCCGGCACCCGAGGGGGAAGATCCTCTGGCGGATAGTGGTTGAGGTTGTGGATCCGTCCCGTAAGATTGTGGCGTAAATAGAGCGAGCCAATATCCGGAATAGCCACCTCCCAATGATTACGGCGCTGCGCCATATCCGGCACGGCAAACAGCCGCATCGGCTCGCCTGCGCCGCGGCGGCGGATCCCATGTTCCTCCATGGCCGCCAGTTTAATCGGTTGATGGTCGCGGGTATTTTCGCCATGCAGGTCCCCTAACACGATTTGCACCGGCGTCATCACCACCAGCAGCCACAGGGACAAAGAGAACATCTGGCGCGCCGCCGGATGCCGCTCATCGCGCAGCAGATGCCATGCACCGCAGGCGGCGACCGAGGGCATGCCGTACCGAGCATCGCAGCCACCACCATGTGCGCCATGCGCCAGTGGAAAAGAGGGAGTAATGATGGCTGCCAGCCAGTCCACGGGAATAAAGCGCCCATCAGCCGCCTGAATCACGCCATCCGGCGTTTGCATCCAGGGAGTTGGCGGCCGGGATCCAGAATGCACTGAACAGAGAGCCCAACGCGACAACGGTCGTCGCCATAAAATGGACCCACGGGCGGACCTTTCCCATGCCGAACAACACCACGCCCATAAACCCGGCTTCGAGGAAAAGGCCACCAGCACTTCCATATACATCATTGGCCCCTAACACGGCACCCGCGCGGCTGGCGAGGCCACTCCAGTTGGTACCAAATGCGAACTCCATCACCACGCCGGTGACCACACCCATCGCCACGTTAAGCGCGAAAATCTTGCTCCAGTAACGCCACAACGCAAGCCAGACAGGCTGTTTGCGCCAGAGCCACATGGCTTCGAGAAACAGCAGCCACTGCGCGAGGCCAAGGGTAAACGCCGCCAGCACAATATGAAAACCGATGGTAAAGGCGAACTGGCTTCGCGCCAGCAGCAGAGCGGTTTCCGGGCTCATCACGCGTCGCTGGACTTGCCGGTATAGGCCGAAATCGGTTTATCCACGGGTTGCGCCATACGCCGGGAAAACGCGCGCATACCCCTGAACAGCGGCGTTAGCGCTTGCCAGAGCTCATCATCCTGCAACATCTTCCACGCCCCTGCAGACCCGGTGCTTTCTCTTCGCTGCTCGTGTCCTGCTCGCTGAGCGCATCCGCCATATCGCGCAAACCAAACGCCAGTTTGTAGACGTTCTCCGGCGGGAGGCTGGAAAGCGCCAGCATGATCACGGAGATATTCTGCATAACATTCAGCGTGCCTTCCCGCTGTAATCCCTGCACCAGCACCTTTGCCACGGCGTTATTGGCGGCGACCAGATCGTTTGCCAGTCGCAGAACGCCATGCTGATGCAGCGTTTCCAGTAATCGCTCCAGTTCCTCATGGGCATCCGGGCCAATTTTTGCCGGTTCCGGCTCATAATCAATTGCTTTCGCCATTAACATTTCTCCGGATGAGTGGCTGTTGCCGGGGTTCAACGTAATCACTGCGCTGCCACTTGTCCTCCACGGGCACCTTGTCGATGGGCGTGCGTTTGCCATGGCGGAAATTATGTTTCGGCAGCGGGTCAGCGAAAGGGGGACGGTCGACAGGCTCCAGACGAACTGCCACTTCTTTATAGGCAGGTGTATTAACGGCGGGATCATGGTGCTCGCCCGTCAGTGCATTGACCCCATCTTTGCCCTGATGAATGGAGATAAACAGCACATGGCCCTGCACGCGATCGGTCACCACTACAGGGGAGCTCCTGCGTGCCACGCCGCGAAATCAGCCGCACCCAGTCACCCTCGTTGAGGCTGCGCGCGGCCGCCAGTTCCGGGCTGACTTCCACATACCAGTGTGGTGAAAGCACGGTGGTACGCCCTCCCTGCCCGCTCTGGTTGGTGGACTGGAAATGCTCCAGCATACGACCGTTATTGAGCGTCAAATCATACAACGCATCCGGCTCTTCCGCTGGCGGCTGCCAGCATAAGGGAAAGAGCGTGGCGCGCCCATCCGCCGTGTTAAAACGCTCCGTGTAGAGCAACGGCGTGCTGCTGCCATCTGCGCTGACCGGCCAGATTTGCGACTTCCATCCTTCCAGCCGCGCATAACTGACGCCGGCAAAACTCTCCGCTATAGCGGCCGCTTCAGCCATAATTTCGCCCGGGTGACGATATCCCCAATCATGCCCCATACAGGCCGCCAGTTGGGTTAAGATCAGCCAGTCGGGTCGGCTCTCCCCTAACGGCGTCATCACCGCTGAGAAGTGCTGGATCCGCCGTTCGGTATTGACGAAAGTGCCCTCTTTTCAACGCTCGGGCAGCCCGGTAACACTACGTCGGCATATTGCGCGGTGCGACTGAGAAACAGATCCTGAACCACCGGAAATCAAGGTTGGTAAACCCCTGATGCACGTTTTCTGCGTCCGCATCTGAAAACGCCGTCTCTTCACCAATCACATACATGGCGCGGATCGTGTCGCTGCGCGCCATCTCCACCATCATAAAATTATCCTGCCCCACTTTTAGCGACAGGTGCTCAGCGGGGACGCCCCGGCATTTGCCCATTTGTTTCGTACCTGCGGGTCGCTAACGGGTTCATAGCCGGGGGTAGAAATTTTTCAGGCAACCAAAGTCGCTGGCCCCTTGCACATTATTATGTCCGCGCATCGGATACCCTCCGGTACACTGGACGCCCGTAATTGCCTGTCACCAACAGCAAATTAGACAAGGCGGTGCTGGCATCTGCGCCATGACTATGCTGGGTGATGCCCATTGCCCACATGATGCATACCCGTTCAGCATGGCCGATCATTTCGGCCGCCTCGCGCAGAGCGTCTTCCTGCAAGCCTGTGATTTGCTCGGCGTAGTCAAGGGTGAAGGGTGCCAGTGACTGGCGGTACTCCGCGACCTGATTCACCCGCGCGCCGCAAGAAAGGCGTCATCCGCATAGCCATGGTCAAACATGTAGCGCGCCATCGCGGAGGCCCACACCAGATCCGTACCCGGCCGAATGCGCAGATACGCATCAGCGCGTTCCGCCATTTCATGACGACGCGGATCCACCACCAGCCATTTCTGGCCGTGGTGTTTTTTGGCGGCTTTGAGTCTGGCAGCGATCACCGGGTGATTTTCCGCCGTGTTGCTGCCGACTATCACCACCAGATCCGCACCGGACCAGATCGGCAACGGTGCCGGCATCACCTCCATAGCCCACTGTACGAAACAGTCCTTCTGTGGCCGGGTTCTGACAATAGCGTGAGGAGTTATCGACGCTGTTGGTGCCAATAATCGCGCGGGCGATTTTCTGCGTCAGGTAGGCTTCTTCATTGCTGCCCTTGCTTGAACCAATAAAACCGATACTGTCCGGACCGTACTGGTCGCGGGTCGCCAGTAATTTGCGGGCGACAAGCGCCAACGCTTCATCAACTTGCCGGACGAAAACGATCGTTTTCGCGGATCAACGGCGTGGTCAGACGTTGAGGGCTGTTAATAAAATCCCGTGCGAACTTCCCTTTTACACAGGTTGAGATGCCATTGACCGGCGCATCCGTCACGGGTTGCACCTTCAGTAAATGCCGGTCACGTGTCCACATTTCAAAACTGCACCCGACGCCGCAGTAGGTGCAGACGGTTTTTGTTCGTTTGATCTCTTGTTGGCGTAACGTTGTGTCAATGACCGAAATCCCGGAGATGATCTCCGCGCCGGTGGCATTTTCCAGCGTTTTGACAATATCGATTAATGGACGCTTTAGCGAAGCAGGCATGGAGGTAAAAGGACCGGCATCCGGCTGCATGCTTTTCTCCAGTAACGCGTTACAGGGGCATACCGTGACGCAATGACCGCAACTCACACAGCTTGAACCCGCAATGCGATCGCCGCCATCCCAGAGTACCCGTGGATGATCCCGGGTGAAGTCGATACTCAGCGTTTCATTAACTTCTACGTTTTGGCAGGCATCGACACAGCGACCGCAGAGGATGCACTGATCGGGATCGTAGGTATAAAACGGGTTGGAGTCGTCTTTGACATAGGGTTTACGCTGGTAGGCGTAGCGTTGAATGGGAATGTGCATATCCACCATGGTGTTATGCAACGTGCAATCGCCGGTGTTGTGTTCGCAGACGGTGCAGTAAAGTTCGTGCTTAGCCAGCAGGCGATCCATCCCCTCTTCACGGGCCGCACGGGCCTGTTCATCAACCGAGTTGAGGACCATCCCTTCCTGACTACGCAGCGTACACCCGCGCACCCGTTTTCCCTGTTGTTCCACCCAACAGACATCACAGGTCTGGAGCGGTGCCAGCGCCGGGTGGTAACAGACATGCGGCAATGTAATATTGCAGCTCTCCAGAAAGTCGATCAGCGGGATATCCGCCAGTGCCAACCAACGCCTTACCGTCATAGATGACAGTACATTTTTGCAGGCTCATTTTGCTTCCTCACCAAACAGTCATGTACGTACACTCCGATGAGGTCATCCGCCTGCAGTATGCCTGCCGACGGCGCTGCGTCGGCCATTTGTGGAGTGACGTATCCGTTATGAGATCTAACAGTAGTCGCCCTGCTCTTTTCGAGCCAAACGGCTCGCCACCGCGTGGCAGGCTCTTTAAGAGTTATCCTAAAAACATTAGAAAAAATGATATTTTTCCGCATAAAACGTAAATTTATGTCAACAAAAAAGCGCAATCCCCCCTCCTGCCAGACACAAAAAACGGAACAATCACGCTCTTGATGACGCCATTTTTATAGAATTTCCCTAAGTGCTTTATTTTAAAGGTACAGATAAAATACAGCTTTGTTCAATTAACATTCAGGTACTCAGTAAGTATTAGAAAAATCTTTCCAGAATGCCTCGTTTGACTATTCAGGAAGTGTGACTAGATTTATTTCCGAACCACAACGGCATACCTCAAAACACCATGCTGTTTATTTCATCAACAATACGGGAGAAATATTATGGCTGAACATCGTGGCGGGTCAGGTAATTTCGCTGTAGATCGTAAAAGAGCAGAAGCGGGCCGAAAAGGCGGGCAAAACAGTGGCGGGAATTTTAAACATGACCCGCAACGTGCTTCCGAAGCAGGCAAAAAGGCGGTCAGAATAGCCACGGCGGTGGTCGTAAATCAGGCGATTAATTTACGCTTGATGTTATTTTTACTCAGGTATTGATTCGTCACCAGCGAGCCAGCTTTGGCTCGCTAATGATGTGAAATTGAGGATATGATTAAACGCGGGACAATTCAGTCATCCGTTTAAGATTTAAATCCTCAATAATTAACCGGCATAAATATAAAGTTACCGGACAGTCATGATTAATCTGATAACCCTGTTTCTGGAATGGTATTTTTGCCCCCCATCCGGCAATATTATCCGCCCCAAAATGATTAACAGTGCTGAACAGTTAAAACCAGCACTGTCGGCGTTGCTTTCGGTGGAGGGCCTCAGAAGCAGCCGAGGAAACAGACGCAGATGCCTGTGCCGGTGGAGGAAATCGCATGCAGAACAAACTTAAACGCGTCAGAAACGTCCTCGTTAACCAACGCGCCAGTACGGAAGTCGGCTGGTTAATCCTCGGACGAATTCGAACATGACCGTCTTTATAAACCCTTTGTTACCGGCAATGAAGCAAGCAGCCCGCAGCTTGATGAGGAGAATGCAGGTTTACAGCTTGATCCTGTACAGCAGTATCTGGTTACCACCATGGCGAATCGCAAACAACCCGGCGATCGCCACGAATAATTAACGGATGTGTGTCGTGCCTTGTTGTGCTTACCCGGAATGCACATTCCGGGTATTTTTTCGTGCCCTGCGCGCCCTCGTCACAATGTCGACGTCACATCTGTTGACTTATAATGTTATTGGCGTACTTTTCAGGACATGAAAACATTTCTGATTATTGTCCCTGATGGCGGCATGCTGTTCGAAGCCGCGGGTGTCGCCGATATTCTGATGCAGGCCAACCGGCTGCATACGGATGGCGCATCTCAGCCACGCTACCAAATCACCCTCGCCACCACACAGCCCCACCCGAGGGTCATTCATGGTCAGTCCGGGTTAAACCTGCTGGCTGACTTCCGGCTGCCGCAACTTGATCCCCGCGAGCCCCGGGATACCATCATGATCACCGGCCGCGGTATGGATGAAGAAGAAGGCACCGCGGTGGTGGACTGGCTGCGGCTTGCCGCTCCCCATGCCCGGCGGGTGGTTTCCCATTTGCGGCGGCGCCATGCTGTTGGCACAAGCGGGCTTGCTCGACGGGCGTCGCGCTACCAGCCACTGGCGGCTGTTGGACACCCTGCAAACGCGCTTCCCCGCGTACAGGTCGAACATGGCCCGCTCTATATCCAGGACGGCCCGGTATGGACCTCCGGTGGCGTCAGCTCCGGCTTTGACCTGACGCTGGCGCTGGTGGAAGACGACTATGGTTTTACCCTCGCCCGCGATGTGGCGCAGGATCTGGTGATGTACCTGCATCGCCCCGGAGGGCAGTTGCAGTTCAGCCGTTTTCATCTGCAGCCTGCCAACAGCAGCGGGCCTATCAGCGAGTTGCAAAGCTGGATCCTCGCCAATCTGGCCGGGGATTTATCCGTGGAGAAACTGGCGGCACGCGTGGCAATGAGCCCGCGCAATTTCACCCGTGTCTTCACCCGAGAAACCGGCGCGCCGCCTGCGCGCTATGTTGCCGAAGCGCGTCTGGCCGAGGCACGCAACCGCCCTCGGAGCAGACCCGCGACACGTTGGAGCGCGTGGCCGAAGCCAGTGGTTTTGGCAGCAGCATTAATCTGCGGCGCATTTTTGAGCGCCAGCTTCACCTGACGCCCGGCGAATATCGCCAGCGCTTCCACAGCCGCAATCTGGCGTAAAGTGATCCTTTTTGTCGTTTACGCCAAACCGACGCCGCCCTACAGTAAACGCAGATACCGCATAAGAAGGAGTCAATCATGGTAAAGGTCGGCATTAATGGTTTTGGCAGGATCGGGCGTAATGTGCTGCGTGCAGCGCTGGGCAACGCGGAGGTGGACATTGTAGCCATCAACGATCTGACCGACAGTAAAACCCTTGCGCATTTACTGAAACACGATTCGCTGCTGGGCACCCCTGCCCGTGCCGGTGGACGCTGGCGAGGGGCAATTATGGGTCGACGGAAAAGCAGTACGCGTCTTCAGCGAGCGCGATCCGGCCAATATTCCGTGGCGCGACGTGGGCGTGGATATTGTGATTGAAGCAACCGGCTTCTTTACCGACCGTGAAAAGCCGAAGTCCACATCACGCACGGCGGCGCAAAACGCGTCATTATCTCCGCGCCGGGTAAAAACGATGATTTGACTATCGTGCTGGGCGTCAACGATGAGCAGTACGATCCACAGCGCCATTTCGTGGTCAGTAATGGCAGTTGCACCACCAACGGCCTTGCCCCCGGCGGCGCAGGTGCTGCATCAGACCTTCGGTATTGAGCACGGGTTAATGAACACCACCCATGCCTATACCAACAGCCCGGTGCACTGCACGACCAGCCGGAAAAGATCTGCGCGGCGCGCGGGCGGCAGCGTTGTCTATCGTGCCTTATTCCAGCGGCGCGGCGAAGGCGCTGGGTAAAGTGATCCCGGCGCTGGAGGGGCGTCTGACCGGTTATTCATTGCGTGTTCCGGTGCCGGTGGTCTCCATTGTTGACCTGACCGTGACTCTCAAACGCGACGTGACCGTCGACGAGGTGAATGCCGCTTTCCGCAATGCGGCGGAAGCCGGACCGCTGAAAGGCATTCTGGGTTACAGCGACGAACCGCTGGTCTCCAGCGATTATCAGGGCGATCCGCGCTCCTCAATCATTGATGGTTTATCAACGCTGGTGATCGGTGGCAATCTGGTGAAAATCCTCGCATCACGATAACGAGTGGGGCTTCTCCAACCGGCTGGTTGAACTGGCACAGGTGATGGCAAAACGTGGTTTGTAGGTTCTCTGACTGAACGACGCCTCACGGCGTCGTTTTTTGTCTGTCAAAAACGGGGCATCGCGCCCCGTTTTATCAGTGTGTTACTTCGACATATCGACAACAATACGCCCGGTAATTTTCCCGGCGCGCATACGTTCAAAAATGCTGTTGATGTTCTCCAGCGGTTCAACGGCAATTTCTGCATGCACTTTATTACGCCCGGCGAAATCCAGCGCCTCTTGCAGAATCTTTGCGCGTCCCGACAATCGAGCCGCGAACGGTAATGCCATCCAGCACCATATCAAAGATAGAGAGGTCAAATTTGCCCGGCGGCAGCCCGTTCAGCACCATCGTGCCGCCACGGCGCATCATGGTTGTCGCCTGTTCAAACGCTTTGGGCGAAACCGCCGTGACCAGCACGCCATGTGCGCCGCCAAACTCGGTGTGGGAAACGCGTGCCGGGATCTTCCTGCCGCGCATTGACCACCACCGATGCGCCCAGACGGCGGGCAAACGCCAGCTTATCGTCGTCGATGTCCACCGCCGCGACATTCATACCCATCGCCACCGCATACTGAATAGCCAGATGACCCAGCCCGCCAATCCCCGAGACCACCACCCATTCACCCGCCCGGGCTTCGGTCATTTTCAAACCTTTGTAGACCGTTACACCCGCGCAGAGGATCGGCGCAATGCTGTGATACTCCACATTGTCCGGCAGGATGCCGACATAGCTGGCATCGGCCGGTGCAATATTCCGCAAAAGTGCCGTTGACTGAGTAACCGGCGTTCTGCTGAGAATGGCAGAGGGTTTCCCACCCACCCGGTGCAGTGCTCACAGTGACCACAGGCGGAGTAGAGCCACGGCACCCCCACGCGATCGCCCTCTTTTACATGCTTCACCGGCCCGACCGCCACAACGCGGCCCACCCCTTCATGACCGGGAATAAACGGCGGGTTGGGTTTGATCGGCCAGTCACCGTCTGCGGCATGCAGATCCGTATGGCACACCCCCGTGGCTTCAATTTTCACGAGGATTTTGCCCGGCTCAACGCCGTGCACCATCACCTCTTCAATCACTCAGCGGTTGACCAAACGCTTTGACCACCGCCGCTTTCATGGTTTTCAGTTGCATGTCATCACCTCATCCTGATGTGGTTTATCAATACAGCCCCAGCGGTGAACCGCTGTAGCTCACCAGCAGGTTTTTGATCTGCTGATAGTGGCTCAGCGCCAGCTTGTGCGTTTCGCGGCCGACCCCTGAGTTTTTATACTCTGAACGCGGCATGCGCCGGGTAGAGGTGGTAACAGTTGGTCCAGACGCGCCCCGCTTTAATGCCGCGTCCCATACGCCATGCGCGGTTGATATCCAGTGTCCACACGCCAGCGCCCAGACCGAATTCCGTATCGTTGGCGATACTCAACGCTTCGGCTTCATCTTTAAACGTGGTGATACCGAGCACAGGCCCAAAAATCTCTTCCCCGGGAAGCAGCGCATGCCGTTATGGCCTTTGATCAACGTTGGTTGGATATAGAAACCGTTTTGCAGCCCGCCGCCATGCTCCACATGCGCGCCACCGGTAATGATTTCGCCGCCTTCATCGCGGGCGATGGAGATATAAGAGAGGATCTTGTCGTACTGCTCCTGCGAGGCCTGCGCACCGATCATCGTGTCGGTGTCGAAGGGGTCGCCTTTGCGAATGTTGGCCATGCGGGCGATGACTTTTTCGACGAACTGCGGATAAATAGACTCCTGCACCAGCACACGTGACGGACAGGTACAGACTTCGCCCGGGTTAAAGAAGCCCAGCACCACGCCTTCGACAGCTTTATCAATAAAGCCTTCATCACCGTTCATCACATCTTCAAAGTAGATGTTGGGTGATTTACCGCCCAGTTCGACGGTGCTGGGGATAATATTTTCCGCCGCGCAGGAGAGAATATGCCGCCCGATGGGCGTGGAGCCGGTAAAGGCGATTTTCTCGATACGTTTGCTGCGTGCCAGCGGTTCACCGGCTTCCGTACCGAAGCCGTGCACTACATTGAGTACGCCAGCAGGCAGCAGATCGCCAATCAACTCCATCAGCACGCAGATCCCCAGCGGCGTTTGTTCCGCCGGTTTCAACACCACGCAGTTCCCGCCGCCAGCGCCGGAGCCAGTTTCGAGGCCGCCATCAGCAGCGGGAAGTTCCACGGAATAATCTGCCCTACGACGCCCAGCGGCTCATAAATATGGTAAGCGACGGTATTGCTGTCGATCTCCGCCGCGGTTCCCTCTTGTGCACGAATACAGCCCGCAAAATAGCGGAAGTGATCAACCGCCAGTGGCAGATCCGCCCCGAGGGTTTCGCGGATCGGTTTACCGTTGTCCCAGGGTTTCGGTTAAGGCCAACACTTCCAGATTGGCTTCAATGCGGTCGGCAATGGCCAGCAGCACATTGGCGCGATCCTGCACGCTTGTTTTTCCCCGTGCGTCGGCGGCAGCATGCGCTGCGTCCAGAGCCTTTTCGATATCCACCGCATCAGAACGTGGAAACTCAGCGATCACCTCCCCGGTCACAGGTGAGGTATTGGGTGAACCAACGCCCTTCCACCGGATCAACAAACTTACCGCCAATGTAATTTCCATAACGTTGTTTAAAAGAGACTTTAGCGCCGGCGTGGCCGGGGATGAGCGTATTTCATAAGATGTTCCTCTTTTATTATCGGTACAGGTGAGGCGTCTCGCTCAGATGCGGACACGGGAACATAAGCAGTTCTTATGCCAGCATCGTATCCATGGATAAAAAATCCTTCTGTTTGCATGGAAATCAGTGGATTACAAAAAACGGTCAGGCTGACTCTGTATCATGGCGACACAGAACGGTGGGATTCTCTCCAGGAAGTGTGTTGCACATCGCTACATGCGGGACACCTTTATGCTACATAAATGCAACACCCTAACCGCCGGAGAGTCACATGCCGCAACGCGCACGGTTTTTAGCCCCCGCTCAATCCCCTGTCGGGCTACCCTGTCAGCTTGAAGACTCGGCAACGCAGTCTCAGTTATGGACTGACCCGCGATGACGACACCCAGCCCGGGTCGCCAGCACCCAGTTAAAAGATGCACGAGCGGAAAATAGTTGGGTAAAACATCTTGTTACGCCGATGCTGTCGCGTCTGGCGACAGAGCTGGCGAGTCATCCCTCGATTATGGTGATGTCCGATGCCACCGGACTGGTGCTGGAAACCCACGGCAACAGCGACTTTTTGCATAAAGCTCAGCGCTACGCGCTTTCGCCCGGCAATCTGTGGGGAGAGCATGCACGTGGTACGAACGCGATAGGCACGGCGCTGGCGCTGCAGCAACACTGCGAAGTCTCCGGCAGTGAGCATTACCTGAACCGTAACGCCGGGTTGTTCTGCTCTGCGGCACCGGTTTTTCGCCCGGACGGACACATTGCCGGCGTGCTCGATATGTCGACCCCGGCGCTGGCTCCGCGGCGCGATGCGGCGGCACTTATCCGCCGTGCTGTCTGTGAGATAGAACACGCCTCGGGCCATGAGCGCGCTGGGTGCGAATCGCTGGCTGCTCAGTCTGCATCATGACCGTGCGGTGCTCGGCAGCGCCCGCGAGCTGTTACTGATTTTTGAAGACACCACCCTGCTCGGCGCGAACAAGCTGGCGATGGACGAGTTCTCTCTGACCTGCGGCCACTTTGGCGCGCTGAATATCGACACGCTGTTCCCGGCATTGATGTGCGCACAGGTGAAACCGTCCAGGACGCCAGCAATAACCGCCGCTATTACACCCGACAGACATTGCCCGCTCGCCGTTATAGCGGGCGCGGTACGGCGCAACCACAGGATGCGTTGACAGTCGAAAAGAGAAAGCGCTGCGTATCGTCAACGCCGGTATCGCCCTGTGTGTGACGGGGGAAACCGGCTGCGGCAGCAAGAGTATCTGGCGCGCGAGCTTTACACCCGCAGCCAGTGGCGTAACGGCAATTTTGTCGCCATTAACTGCGCCGCATTACCGGAGCATCTGATCGAATCCGAACTGTTTGGCTATGTGCCGGTGCGTTTACTGGCGCCAGTCCGAAAGGCTATATCGGCAAATGTCGTGGAAGCAGATGGCGGCGTGCTGTTTCTTGATGAGAATAGGCGATATGCCGCTGGCGCTCCAGACCCGGTTGTTGCGGGTGTTGCAGGAGAAAAAAGTGACCCCGCTTGGCGCCAACACGACCTCGGAACGTGAATTTTGCCCTGATTTGCGCCACCCACGGATTTAACCACGCGGGTACAGGCCGGTCTGTTTCGTGAAGATTTGCTGTACCGCATTCAGGAGTTTCATTTACGTATTCCGCCGCTGCGCGAATGGCCGCAGGTAGAGCGCTTTATTCATAAATTGTGGCATGAGCTGGGCGCGCCATGCCGTGACCTGACGCTGAGCGATGAGGTCGTTAGCGTCCTTGCCCACCGCCCCCGGCCCGGTAACGTGCGCCAGTTATTAAGCCAGCTGCGCGTGTTAATGGCGCTGGCGGAAGATGGCGACCGCATCACGCTGGCGGACCTGCCGGGGTGAAATCACACTTGCCCGGCAACCTGGAGCCCGTTGTGGCTCAGGTGGATGAAACAGAGCGCCATTGCCGAGGCGCAAGGGAATATGAGTCTCGCCGCCAAAAAACTGGGCATTTCACGCAGCACGCTTTACCGGCGGCTGGAAAACGCCGCGGGCTGACACGCACTACGCTTTGCTGCGGTACTGTTTATAACTGAGCTGGTATTTATCCAGTCGCAGTCCCAACGCCCGGCGGGTCATATTCAGATAACGGGCGGTACGCGAAACGTTGCCCTGATACACTGGTTAACGCCTCGACAATCATGTCGTATTCCACGCGTGCCAGCCGCGCTTCCAGACCTTCCTGCTCCGTCAGATGCTCGATAATCGGCTGTAAATTAATGGGCAGATGGTAGCTATGAATGAAGCCTTCATCTGCCAGCAGCACGGCCCGTTCCATTGCATTTTCCAGTTCCCGCACATTGCCGAGGCCGCGTAGCTCAGCAACATATTCAGCGCTGGCGTAGCGATAGTCGGCAGCTCAACGCCCTGCTCTGGCAAAGCGGGCGTTAAAATGGTCCGCCAGCAGCAAAATATCGCTGCCCCGTTCCCGAAGCGGAGGAATGGTTATCGGAAACACATTCAACCGGTAAAGAGATCTTCCCGGAATGCGCCCCGCTCCACCATTTCGCCGAGATCGCGATGGGTCGCGGCGAGAATGCGAACATTCACCTGCACGGTTTCATTGCTCCCCACGCGTTCAAAACTGCGCTCCTGAATAACCCGCAGCAGCTTCGACTGCGCCGATGGGGATAATTCGCCGACTTCATCCAGAAACAGCGTCCCGCCATCCGCCTCTTCAAAACGCCCGGCACGCCGGGAAATGGCTCCGGTAAACGCCCCTTTCTCGTGACCGAACAATTCGCTCTCAATGACGCTTTCCGGCAAAGATGCACAGTTGAATTTGATAAACGGCCCGCCCGCACAGTGGCTGTTCTGATGAATGGCCGTGGCGACACGCTCTTTGCCGACGCCGCTTTCACCAAGGATCAATACCGTAGTGCGCGCATGGCTCACTATCAACCGGTAAACCGACTGCATGGCGCGCGAATTACCAATAATGTTCGCCGGTTTGAATTTGTCGCTGGCCTGTCGGGAGGCCTGCGCCCGCAGGATCTTCTGGTGTGCGTGATCCAGCAAATGCAACTCCACCGCACGGGCAATGATCGCGGCAATCACCCGCAACACTTCAAGATCGAGAAAACGTAGCTGGGTATTGTTGTAGACCCGTTCAAAGCCGATGGTGCCCATCACCTTCAACCCGCGAATGATTGGCACGCAGATAAACGAGTGCTGCCCGTCACGTTGCTTATCCCAGCTACCGGTACGATTCAGAAACAGCGGGTCATCGGCAATGCGGTACGATGATCGGCTGACGGGTTTCAATCACCTTGCCGGTAATGCCTTCCCCGGCGCATAAACGCCTTTTTCTGCTTCTTCCGGCGACAGGCCATAACTTTCGTGAATGAAAATCTGGTCGCAACTGGCGTCATACAGGGTGATCATGGCGCGTATCACCTGCATATGCTTTTGCATCAGCTCCAGCACCAGTTTCAGCGTGCGGGATAAGCTACCTCCCGCACTGACCACTTTACTGACCTCAGACAGCAGCGGCATCAGTTCCGAGCGGCACTCCCCAGACGGCAACTGAACGACAACGTCTGCGGTAACCGGCTGGCGACGGCCAGTTCCCTTTTCTCAACGCGCATGGCATTCCCCCCGAACAATCTGGCCTCAGGCATAAGGGAAGACGGTGCAAAATCAGCGCCATCTCAGAGAAAAATAAAACAGGATAACTTCTTGATTATTAACTTTTAAAACCAGAGCATTGCCCGGCGCGCAATACAAAGTGTTCGCCCGGGAACAGTGATCGGTTTTCAGACATCAGCAGACGGTTTTACTGACAATGACCTGTAACTCTCCCCGGGCCGCGTTTTCATCACTGACCGCAAATTACCCCTCCAGTCGCGAGAACCATTTGGGCACGTGGTCACAGCGTAATTCCAGCCGCCGGAAGGCCCTCGTTGCAGCAGTGGTAACAACAGGCGCTTCGACGTATGGTCGCCGCCGCAGCGTAGCGCTGCAATCAGGTCGACATAGAACTCTCCTTCTTCTGTTCCGGGGCGGATAAAGGCTTCCGGTAACACCACCACCGGTTCTTCAGATGTGGGCTGCTGCCGGGCGATAGCGCGCCTGCTCAGGCGTTCCGCGAAACTGCCATGGTCAGCCCCATGCCATCAAGCCGGTGCCAGTTGCGCACCGTGGATCTCATGGGCGACAAAATGGCGGCAGTCAACTGCGCCAGCATGCTCAGCGTCCGTGCGCGGATCTCCGCAAGCGACGTCACTGCCGACAGGTCAAATGCCAGTTTCCGGCACACCTGCCAGCCGTCCGGTTGCGGGTGATAGAGTGTGACGGTTCCCGGCGCGGTCAGTGGCGCAATAGCGCCCGGGCATCAATAAATATGGCAATCTTCATCTCGCCTCCCACTTCCCCAGTAGCCGTGTTGTTTGCCCTTTAGCGAGTCGATATCAATGCGCACAACCTGTGTGGCTTTCACATTGGCGGCGGGAAAAGTGAAGGTTTTATCGCTAAAACGCGCCATCAACTGGTGTAGCATGGTGATTTTCTCCTGCGTCGTCATCAACGAAATGGGTTTTCCCCAGCCCGATAACCGTGCGGTGGCGAGCCTCATAGTTGCAGGCCGGGATCGTCGATAATCCCGTCAAAATTCGATACGGCAAAACAGACCCGTGAATTCTTGCGCATGATGTCGATTTTGCTGCCGCTGCGCGCCGAGTGAAACCACAACGAGACGCCATTCCAGACGTAAAACACCGGCACGAGGAATGGAATGTCATTCGCGGCCAGCGCGATATACATCACCCTGCCTTGTTGCAAAATGGCATCGATTTGCGCCGGATCGGTAATCTCCCGCTCGTCGCGGCGCATTTCAGCATGCGGATGCCCGTGCTGCCCGTCGGTCATATGGCCTGCTCCCCGCAGCCGGTGCTGCTCGTTACTGATCAGCGCATCGAGATCATCGCAAATCGACAAAATGCGCTGCTTATCATCACTGTCCGGCGTGCCGTGGTGGTAATCGTCCAGCGAGCAGATACCAAAAATCGTATCCAGCGCCGGGGATGTTGCTGCGCAGGGTGTCGCTAAAAATCGTCGTCTCTTCAGCACTGGCGAGCAGGCTGCGGTAGTTGTGGTTAAACGGCATATTGCCATGCAATGAGCAGAGCGCTATCAGGTAGCACTCCACCGCAATCGCCGCGACATTGAAAACCAGACTGGCGGACTGCGTTTGTGCCACCAGCAAACCCGCGCGGCGGTGATAGCCGTGCGCATGCTGGTAACAACGGTTGAAACGCTGTTCATCGGTCTCAAACAGTAACTGAGCCATTGTCTCCTCCTTAGTCAGGAAAAACCGGGGGCACGCCCCGGCATCGGGTCTGGCGCTACCAGACGTTGAGGATCCACTCTTTGTTTTTCTTGTATTCCATGTCGGTGAACAGTGTGTTCGCCATCTGTTCTGCCAGCCAGATAGCCCCGGCATACCCCACCACCGGGTGGCGGTAATGCCCGGCGCGGTCATAGGTCGGGAAACCGACACGCACCATCGGGATTTGGTTATCAATGGCGGTAAAACGTCCTTTCGAGTGACCAAGGATCAAATCCAGCTCCAGTTCACCGTCAGTAATGCGTTTTTCCATCTCCCATAAATCGGCATTGGTGACAATCTCCATTTTGTGGCTGACCTGCTGTTGCAGCGCCTCGATCCGCGGGTCACTGGCGTAGGTGGCATTATCGTCGCCCAGCAGCAGCAACACCGGTTTCATCTCCAGATCGAGGCAGAACTCCGCCAGTCCCACCACCCGAGTCCGGGTTGCCGTATATCGCCACTTTCTTATCGGCGAGGAACATATGCACCAGATCGGTGATGGCATCCAGCGCAATGCCGCGCTCGCGCACCAGCGCAGGCGGAATCGGCTTGCCGGTCAGGGTTTTCAGGTTATGCAGGAAGGTGTCGGTATTGCGGATACCAATCGGCGTCGGGCCGATGAGTGCGGGACACCGGAATTTCTCTTCCAGATAACGCGCCGCTTTCGCCCCCTTCATAACGGTTCAGTGCCAGTGTGGCGCTGGCGTTAGCGGTATCGGTGAGATCGGCAATGGTGGTATTGCCGTGCGAAACCGTATTGCCCGACGGCATCAACGGTGAGTCAAAATCTTCGATTTCGAACAACACAGTGGCGTCCACGTCCATCATTTCAAGTAAATGCTTCAGCGCGGTCACATCACCCGGATTAACCCAGCCGGTTATCAGGTTGATTTTGCCGTTCGCCTCCCCCTTTACGGGCAAAGTATTTGACGATGTCGCGCACCGCCACGTCGTAGCCGCTGATCGGCGCTGCCGACAAAACTCGGCGTGTGAATAGGGGATCAGGTGCACTTCGCGCCCGGCATACTTCTCTTTCAGCAGTCCTTCGTTCAGCTTGCGCACCACCCCATCAACATCATCACCACCAACTTCCAGTAGAACAGGTGGTGATTATCGGGATCACTTTCACATGCGGGTAGCGCATCAGCAGCACATCGACCGCCTGTTCAACCCTATCCAGCGCCCCAAAGACAGCGCCATCTTCATGCACCGACGATGAGGCGATTTCAAAACTCTCTTTCAGGTGCTGCGAAATCAGCAGACGCACAAACATCACGCAGCCCCGGCCGCCGTGCACAATGCCAATGCAGTCTTTGATGCCATCGCTGACATACTGCGCCCCGGCAGGCTGGCAGGTAAAAATGGGATTAATGACCCCGGTGCGATCTTTCGGCTTTGGAGTTCACAAGACATGGTCAGCCCCTTAGTAACGCTGGTCGGTCAGTTCGGCATTCAGCGAACCGGTAATGGTCAGATAATCGAGCCGCTGATGCAGCGCACCGATTAATGCCGTAATCGCCTCGTGGCTCATCGACGAAAGCCAGCAAAACGACTGCGGTACGCATCTGCCAGCACCACAGCGTCAACCCAGTAACAGCGGTCAGCTGGCGTCGCCAGCTCCACGGTCTCATCGCACAGCAACTGACGGGTTTTACCGAGGATGCCGGCATTTTGTTTTTCCCGATCCCAGCTACGGGAGTGAAACTGCCACAGGCAGTGCTTCATGATGTAATCCACCATCAGTTCCACTTGTTCATCCTGTGTCATACCGCCTCCTGACACCGTGGTGTCTCGCCGGAGAAATCCGGATATTCGCGCTGGCGCAGCTTGCTGACGCTGTCATAGCCGCCGGTATATTCACGCGTGTGGGGGTCGTTGCGCTCCGCCTCGCTCAGTGCAGCGTCAGAGAGCATCCGCGCGGTGGCGAAGCCCTGACCTGTAGGGATCTCCTGCTGGCTGATGTCGAGCATCGCCAGTTGGTGAACAGGCGAGTAAATGGCGTTGTAAATATCACGGGCAAAACGCACCCAACCTTCGAACCCTTTATACGGGCCATTGTGATAAGCGTGGGCGTTGAGATACGGCACGCGGATTTTCTT
Organism: Enterobacter sp. EA-1; assembly: GCA_002886105.1. GTDB lineage: Bacteria > Pseudomonadota > Gammaproteobacteria > Enterobacterales > Enterobacteriaceae. The sequence continues at coordinate 2,246,478 of CP025776.1, read as the reverse complement.
CGCCACTTCACCGGGCCGTTTTCCGGTAAAATGACATCCGGCTTCAGCGTGTACATCGCCTCCAGCGACTCGAGTTCGTTGGGATCGTCAATCGCCAGCGCGCCGGCTTCACAGCGGGCAATGCCTTTTCCATATCCCCTGATGACCAAATTTGGTGTACACCGACACAACGTCGACACCCATCTCTTCATGAATAACGTGCGCCCAGTGCCACAGTTTGGAGCCGCCAGGGCCACAGGCACACTTTTGCCTTTCAGCCGGGCTTTGTACCACTCCAGTTCCGGTTTCCAGCGCGCCACTTCTTCATCAATGATCGCCTGAGCTCTGTCTTCAATGCCGAAAAACAAGCCAATTTTGCGTAATGAATCCGCCAGAGGGCCAAAACCGAAGCCGTCGATATCGAGGGCGGGGAATGCCATAACGCACCCGCAGTTCGTTGCAGATGTATTCAGCTGAACGGGCGCACTCCAGCACATTCAGGTGCGCTTTGTGCATGGCGCGTAAATCATCGTAGGAACCGTTGCCGGTAAAAGTCGATAACACCGGATACCCATGCGTTTGAAGTAATCGACCATCACTTCACGGGTCGCCCTGAATGTTGTATTCACCCACGTAGTTAATGACGTAATCGCTGGTAATGGTTGGCTCCAACGGTGCCGACTTTTGGTTAATCCAGGGCGATATTGATTTTATGGTGCCCGCCGGACTGGCTGGGACCGGCAAAACGGCGAGTTACAGACAAAATGTCCACCTCCGGGCGCTCGTCCATCACCTCCTGAGCAATCGCGGCAATATCGTCGCCGATTAACGCCGAGGCGCAGGTCTGATAAATGGTCATGCGTTTAATATTCGGATGTGCATCGAATGCTTCAATAATATTATTTTTAAAACTTTCTCTGCGCCAAAAACAATGTGCTTCTCTTTCATGTCAGTGGCGAAAGTATATTTCAGCTGGAAGTTGTCGTTATCGCTGATATAGCGCTTCGTCTGCCGGTGTCATACGCACCCCACCGGACCGTGACTAATATGGATAACATCCTTCATCGGTGTGCCGATGACATGTTTTGCGCCGCAATAAGCACAGCCGCGCTCAGAAATGGTTCCCGGAATGGTATTTAAATATCCCAACGGCAGCGCAGAGGTTAAATCTTCGTCTTCGCCTTTCACCACCGCGTGCTGTTTACGCTCAGGAATACATTTACTGCAATCAAACTCATGATAAGGCATCGTGGTTCCCCCCTTCCGGGAAAGCGTGCAAGTTAACCGCTAACAATAACGGCGGAGTTAGTCGCTCAGACCATATTTCACAACCATTTTTTCCAGCTGATCCATGGTCAGCGGGTGGGGGATAACCAGATCGGTGTTTTCGATAATTTTGCGCCCCAGCTCGCGATACTCCTGCGCACCGGGTTTGCCTCCGGATCGAATTCAGTGACGGTTTTCTTGTTGAACTCCGCTTTTGTACAATTGTCACGGGGTACAAAGTGGATCATTTTGGTACCAATGGCCGCAGTAAACTCTTCAAGAAACTCTTTTCACCGTCAACATTACGGCTATTACAGATAATTCCACCGAGGCGTACGCCGCTCTGTTTGGCGTATTTCACTAAGCCTTTGCAAATATTATTTGCCGCATAAATAGCCATCATCTCACCGGAAGCCACGATATACACTTCCTGCGCTTTACCGTCGCGAATCGGCATGGCGAAACCGCCGCACACCACATCGCCCAGCACATCGAAGAAAATAAAATCGAGATCGTCGGCGTAGGCTTTGTTGTCTTCCATTAAATCAATGGCGGTGATCACCCCACGACCCGCACAGCCCACACCCGGTTCCGGCCCGCCGGATTCCACGCAGCGGATATTAAAGACCCCCGTTTTCACTACCATTTCATTGGTAATTTTCTCTGCGCCCTCGGTCGCGTAGCACATCCATCAGCGTCTCCTGTGGTTTCCCGCCGAGGATAAGCCGGGTGGAGTCTGCTTTCGGATCGCAGCCGTGAATAAAGATTTTTTACCGTGGAACCCGAGGGCAAGCGCGGCGGCGGTATTTTGCGTCGTCGTTGACTTACCAATCCCCCCCTTGCCGTAAATAGCCAGTTTACGTGTCATGATATTTCCTCTTGATAAGCAAAAGTGCGTTCGTCAATCAGCACGAGGGAATTGCAAGGCACAGGCCAGAAAGGAATTTGCGGGGCAATAAAAATATTATTTGCTGATATTTATAGCGTTATTTCTATCCGCGACGGGGAATACTAAAACAGACGGTCAATAAAAAGTGTTCCTGCGCGAACAATGACAGGGATAAAGCGTTCGCGCAGAGTAAAAGATTTACTGCGCCAGATTGCTGAGCCAGTTGCCAATGACCTGCTGCGCGGCATTTGCCAGCGCCGGGCTGTAAAGCGCTGCCTGTCGGCGTAATTCGCGCGGGTCGATCCCGGCCTGAGCCAGTTCGCAGGCGTGCCCCACCAGCCAGCCTTCTAACGCCACGGCACTCACCTCAGGGTGAAACTGAAATGCCAGCGCATGTGGGCCTGCCATAAACGCTGGTTATCGCAAAAGGCTGCTGCGGGCAGATGTATTGCGCCGTCGGGGATGGCGAAGCGATCGCCGTGCCAGTGCAGCACGGGCAGATTGTCCAGCGGCGACAGCAGCGCGCTCTGTGCATTTGCCGTCACGCTTAGCGGCGCATAGCCAATCTCTTTTACCCCCATCGGCGCGACATCTGCACCCAGCGCCCGCGCCATCAGTTGTGCGCCTAAACAGATGCCCAGCACCGGTTTCCCCTGCTCCAGCCGTTGGCGAATATGTCGCAGCTCCTGCTCAAGAAACGGATAGAGATGCTCTTCGTATGCGCCGATTGGCCCCCCAGCACCACCAGCAAATCCGCCGCCAGCGGATCAAGCTGAGTGAGTGAACTCACCGGCGTATCAATGTAGCGCCATTGGTAACCCTGGGCGTGCAGCACATCGGCAAGCGTGGCTAAATCCTCGAACGGGACATGACGGAAAACAACGGCGGTTTTCATAACGGCTCCTCGCAAATCGGCGGCAAAGTGGCCATCGTCATCCTGAAGGTAGCGCGTTGTCAATCGAAGCACTGTTGCCGGAGGCGAAATAAACCACAGCGGCGGCGGTAATATTTATCTCACTGGAGTTTATTTTTGTGATCAACTTCAAACAAATTTTCTCATAACGTAAAGAAATGAAAAAAAGAAATCGCTTTGTTATGCAAATGCATTGCCTCGCTATGGCGTAAATCCTATCTTTTACCCACGCAATAATGAGCAGGACAATGAATTTGAATTCACCGCCGCGTTAAATAAAAACAGATTACGTTTCCATGATGTTAATAATGAATTCACTTCAGTAACACCTGAATGAAATGAATCCATTATCAACATTTTGGATTTCATTTAAATTTAAGGTGGTTTCACATGAGTCAGGTTAATAATCTTGAGGGTGTCACGCGCCAAAAAAAACGAATGTCAGATGGCATATCGTTATTATTCTCTTCATTATTACAGCGGTAAGTGTAGGGGACCGTTCGACGCTGGCGATTGCCGGCAAAGATATGTCCGCCGCGTTGGGCATCAACCCCGGACAAATGGGCTGGGTCTTCTCCGCTTTCACTCGGGCGTACTGCGGCGCAAATTCCTCGGCGGCTGGCTGCTTGACCGTTTCGGGTCGAAAAAGTCTACCTTTGCGGCTTGTGCATGTGGTCAGTCTTCACCCTGCTGCAAGGCTGCGTGGAGATCTTCCACGGCTTCGGCGCCATCATCTGCTTCACCATTCTGCTGTTCCTCGGTTGGCCTGTTTGAAGCGCCGGTAATGCCGGGCAACAGCCGTTTTGTTGCCGCCCTGGTTCCCGTCAAAGAGCGCGCGACCGCCGCCGCCATTTTAACTCCGCACAGTATTTTGCCACCGCCATTTTCGCCCCCCATCATGGGCTGGCTGACGCTGAACTACGGCTGGCAATCGATCTTTATCTTTATGGGTACGCTGGGCATTGTGATCACCTTCGCGGCGGCAAAAGTGGTGCATAACCCGTTAAATCACCCGAGTGTTAACAGTGAAGAACTCGACTATATCCGCCGAGGGCGGCGCGCTGGTGGATATGGATCAGCGCAAAGTGAAAAGTGGCCCGGCCGTGGATTTTGGCGCGTTTAAGCAGTTGATCACCAACCGTATGCTGCTGGGTGTCTATCTCGGTCAGTACTGCATTAACGTGTTAACGTTTTTCTTTATCACTGGTTCCCGCTCTGCACCGGCGATGGAAAAGGGCTCGATATCAAGACGGTTGGGTTTATTGCCGCCATCCCGGCGATTTGCGGCTTCCTCGGGTGGGTTAATGGGCGGTGTCATTTCGGATCGCATTCTGCGTCTCACCCAGTCGCTGTCGATTGCCCGTAAAACCCCGATTGTCCTTGGCATGCTGCTGTCGATGGTCATGGTGTTTTGTAACTATGTGGACTCGATTTACGGTGTTCTTTATGTCGCTGGCATTCCTCGGAAAAGGGATTGGCGCACTGGGCTGGGCGGTCATGTCGGATACCGCGCCGAAAGAGATGGCAGTGGCTGGCGGGTTCTTTAACCTCTGCGGCAACTGCGCAGGGATCATTTCGCCGGTGGTGATTGGCTACATCGTAAAAGCTACCGGACATTTTGAGTGGCTGGTATTCGTTGCCGTCCATGCCCTGATTGCGATTTTCAGTTTTGTAGTGATTGTCGGCCCAATCAAACGTATTGAGCTGAAAAAACCGCGGCGCAGCAGTAATTCCAGAACATTTTCTGCCGGACCCCAAAAGCGGGAAATAGCAACGCAAAAAAAGCCTCTGCGAACAGAGGCTTTTTTCGTTCTTACAGCGCCATATCGTGTTGTGGCGCGCTGGCAGGTTTCTGCTCTGCCGGAGCGGCCGCAGGCGCAGTGCCCTCGGGCATTCATCTGGATCACCGGCGGTTTGGCGAGCTGCAACGTTGCGGCGGTGTCATCCCAGACCTGCTGGGTCAGCGCCACATTCCCGTTCATCTCCGGCCATAGCTCGGTACGATGTCGTGGATTTTGCTCTGCCACTGCGGCGAGGCAAACTGCTGCGGGAACATTTTCTTGATCACATTCAGCGTGATCGGTGCTGCAGTGGATGCCCCCGGTGACGCGCCGAGCAAGGCGGAAATGGTTTTTGCTGATCGACCACCACTTCTGTCCCCAGTTTCCCAGCACCCCGCCTTTGTCTTCATCTTTCTTGATGATTTGTACACGCTGCCCCGCACCGGATCAGTTTCCAGTCTTCTTTACGCGCATTCGGGTAGTACTCTTTCAGCGCCGCGAAGCGGTCGTCATCGCTCAGCATGACTGGCTCACGGTGTATTTCACCAGATCAAAGTTATCCAGCCCGACGTGGGTCATCGGCATAAAATTGCTGGTGGTGGTGGTGCTCAGCAGGTCGAAGAATGAACCGTTTTTCAGGAACTTCGTCGAGAAGGTGGCAAACGGCCCAAACAACACCACGTTTGCCATCAATAAAGCGGGCATCAATGTGCGGAACGGACATCGGCGGCGCGCCGACGGAAGCCCCCGGCCATACACTTTCTGCTGGTGCTGGCTGGTGATCGCCGGGTTTTCCGTCATCAGGAAGGAACCGCCAACCGGGAAGCCTGCATAGTTGTCGGCTTCCGGGATACCGGTTTTGCAGCAGTTTTAACGCACCGCCGCCCGCGCCGATAAAGACATATTTCGCATCAATGGCGTGTTCGTTGCCGTTGTTAACATCTTTGATGGTTACATGAGAGTTATCAGCATTGCGTTTAAAGTCGGTCACTTCCGACGAGGTTTGCAGGGTGAAGTTGCTGCTCTTTTCAGGCTCCCCCACTAACTGGCGGGTAATTTCGCCGTAGTTCACGTCGGTGCCAACGGGAGTCCGGTGGCGGCCACTTTCTGCTGCGGATCGCGCCCTTCCATCACCAGCGGCGCCCATTGTTTAATTTGCTGATGGTCGGTGGAGAATTTCATTCCACTGGAATAACGTGGTCTGCTGCAATGCGGCATAACGTTTTTCCGGTGTAATTCACATTATCGCCCCAGACAAAACTCATATGCGGGGTGGAATTAATAAACGAGTGCGGATTATTGAGAACGCCGCGCTTGACCTGTGCGGTCCAGAACTGACGGGAGATCATAAACTGCTCGTTAATTTCGAGCGCTTTGCTGACATCAATAGAACCGTCCGCACGTTCCGGCGTGTAATTCAGTTCCATATTGGCAGAGTGACCGGTGCCGGCATTATTCCAGCCGTTGGAGGACTCCAGCGCCACCCCATCCAGTTTTTCTACCATCACCTGCTTCCAGTCTGGCTGCAGCGCCTGCAACCAGTGCCCAGCGAGGCGCTCATGATGCCGCCGCCAATCAGCAGAAAATCGGTTTTTGTGTCTCTTCCGCGTACGCATTGGTCGCCGAAGCGACCAGCAGCGCGACCGCAGTCAGCGAAATCGTTGTCTTCTTCATTGCAGGCATAATTATATCGTTACATAGCAAGTAAAATTCGAGTGAACATATATTAACGCACTTTTACGTTATTTTAAAATACCATTCACATTCTCGCTAAATGCTGCAATAAATAGCGGGTTACTTTTTTAATTAAAAAAGAGCCTCTTCATCTTTGTGTGGAATTAATATCTGCGTATTGCGTTAACCTAACGGAAATATTGCGCATTAAGCAGGATAAAAAATAAAACGGGAAGACATCGCGATAGTAGCATTATTCCGCCGGATAAGCGCAAGGCTATCCGGCGGTGAGGGGTTTATTCTGACTCAGCGTGTTGCAGCGTTGCCTCCTGCAGCGCAATGCGCAACTGATCGTGGTTTTCGGCCGGGATCGCCTGTGCCTGCCCGGCGGGAAGCCGGGTGAGCAGCATTAAAATTGCAGTCCGGCAGTGGTGACGGCTTGCTTTCAGTGCGCTTTTCGCCTGCTCGCGGGTGCACTCTGTTGCCGCCATGACAATCGCAATTTGCCGTTCGGCCCAGTGCACATTACTGGCCTGTATATCCACGCGCAGATTGCTGTAAACCCGCCCGGTGCGAATGGCAAGCCCGGTGGCGAGCATGTTAAGAGTTGCTGTTGTGCAAGACGGGCTTTCGGTTCCGTGAAACCGCTCACCACTTCTGCGCCAATCTCCGGCGCCAGTACGATATCGGCAAGCTGCGCAGCTTCGCTATCATGCCCCGGCATACCAGCGCCACGCGTGCCCCCATCGACCGAGGGCATAACGCAGTGCGCCCCATGTCCACGGCGTTTTACCGCTCGCCGACAACGCGACCAGCATGTCGTTGGCGGTGAAACGCAGCTGCTGCAGATCGTGCGCGCCACGTTCATAGTTACTGGCCGCCGCCTCCTGCGCTGCCGCGCTGGCATTCGCGCCACCGGCCATCATCCCCACCAGCGGGTGAGTGTTGTCCCTGGGCAAAACCACTGGCGAACTGAACCGCCGCCAGCCCTGAAGCGCCAGCACCGATGCAAATCACCCGACCGCCGCGATTGGCGACCGCGCTGGCGGTATCCACCAGCCGGGCGATATCCGGTAAACATGCCGTGATGGCATCAGCAACCTGCTTATCCTGTTGATTGATGAGCGCCAGCATGTCGTGGGTGGCGAGACGGTCAATATTCGTGCTGTCGGCGTGGCGGCGTTCCATCATCGAACCGTTTGGCTTACTGCTCATAGACTGCTCCTTCCTCAATGGTTCCACACTCACTATAAGGTTATTTATATGCCGGACCTGAGAATGGGGTCACGCTTCACACTACCTTTTGTAAGTTTTCATTTTTTACATCGCTTTATGATTTGCCCCCCATCGGCGATAATAGATACCTTGTTGTTAATAATCGGATTTGTTATGAACGATATGACGTCCACCGCAGTGAGACCCCGTAAGCGGCCCATGAAGCTCAGCACCACGGTCACGCTGATGGTTTGCAGTGTTATCGGCTCGGTATTGCTGCTGGCGTTTGCCCTGTGGTTCTGGCAAATCAGCAACGCGACGCGTGACGGCGTAAAAGAGACGGCGCTGGCGGTATGCCACGCTCGCCGATGCGCCAGAGGTGAAACGCGGTCTGCGTCTGCCCCCCTGACAGCAACGTGATCCAGCCGTTGGCGCAGGCAATCACTATTCGTAACGATCTGCTGTTTGCGGTGGTGACCGACATGCAGGGTATCCGCTATTCACACCCGAATACGGCGATCATCGGCCAGCATTTTATTGGCAACGATCTGGAGCCCGCACTTAACGGTAATGAAAATGTGGCGGTCAACCGGGGTGTGCTGGCTCCGGCATTGCGTGTGTTCACGCCGGTCTATGATGACAATCACCGGCAAATTGGCGTGGTGTCGATCGGGATTTCACTGAGTAAAGTGGATGAACAGGTCAGCCGTAGCCGCTGGGCGGTGATGTGGACGCTGTTGTTCAGTGCGCTCATGGGCACACTCGGCACCGGCAATTGGTGCGCGTTCTGAAGCGGATTTTGTTAGGGCTGGAGCCGTATGAGATTTCGGCGCAGTTCAAACAACGCCGGTGGCGATGTTACAGTCGTTAAAAGAGGGCGTGATCGCCGTCGATGCCGATGGCCGCGTCACCCTGCTGAACCATGCCGCGCGGCAAATGCTGCTGACCAATAACCCCAGCGGTGAGACCAGCCACGGGCCGCTGATGGATGAGCTGCTAACGGTGTTAAAAACCGGTAACGCGCTGCAAGACAGAGAACTGGGGCATAATGGGCTGTTGCTGTTGTGCAATACCGTGCCGGTGCGTAGCGGGCGCCGTAATTGGCGCAATCAGCACCTTCCGTGATAAGACGGAAGTGAGCCAGCTGATGCAGCGGCTGGACGGGATGGTGAACTATGTTGATGCGCTGCGTACAACATCCCACGAATTTATGAATAAACTGCACGTGATCCTTGGCCTGCTGAATATGAAAAGCTATGACAAGCTCGAAGGTTACGTGCTGCAAACCGCGCAGAATTACCAAACGGATATTGGCGCTATCCAGCACCGGATCAAATCGCCGGTCGTCGCCGGTTTTCTGTTAGGTAAAATCAACCGGGCGAAGGAGCGCGGCTTTACGCTGACGCTGGCGGATGAGAGCACACCGGTGCCGGAAAACCCCAATGCGAAACAGGTCACCGTACTGGTCACCGTGTTGGGGAATCTCATTGAGAACGCGCTGGACGCGATGAGCAATCAGGCGGAAGGCGAAGTGAGCCTGCTGCTGCATTATCAGGATGGCTGGCTGATTGGAGAAGTCAGTGATGATGGTCCGGGCATTGAACCGGATCATATCGAGGCGATTTTCCGTAAAGGATTCTCCACCAAAGGCGATAACCGGGGTGTGGGGCTGTTTCTGGCCAGCCAACAGCTCACTGAACTTGGCGGCACGATTACCGTTGAGTCGGAACCCGGCGTGTTTACTCAATTTTTGTCCATCTCCCTCGGGATAGTGAAAGGAAGACCGCGTGATAAATGTATTAATTGTTGATGATGATGCCATGGTAGCCGAGCTGAACCGCATGTATGTGGCGCAGATACCCGGTTTTCAGTGCTGCGGCACGGCATCCACGCTACAGCAGGCCGGGGGAGATAATTAACGATCCGCTACGCGGCATCGATCTGGTGCTGCTCGATGTGTATATGCAACAGGATAGCGGCCTCGATCTGCTACCGATTATTCGCGCCTCCCGCCGCGCCATCGACGTGATCATGATCACCTCCGCCGCCGATGCCAACACCATTCAGACCTCGCTGCACTATGGCGTGGTGGATTATCTGATCAAGCCTTTCCAGTTCCCGCGTTTTGAAGAGGCGCTGACCTCATGGCGGGAGAAACGTAAACAGATGGATTCACAGCCCTATTACGAGCAATCGGACGTTGACCGTTTGCTGCACGGCGGCGCACCGGAAGTGGCCGATACCCGTAAATTGCCAAAAGGGCTTACCGCACAGACGCTGCGCACCATTTGTCAGTGGATTGATGCTCACCCGGGCATTGAGTTCTCCACCGATGAACTGGCTGCCGCCGTGAATATTTCACGCGTCTCCTGCCGTAAATATCTCATCTGGCTGGCGCAAATTAATATCCTCTACACCACCATTCACTATGGCGCGACGGGCCGCCCCGTTTACCGTTACCAGCTGATTGCCGAGCAGTACAGCCTGCTTAAACAGTACAGTCAATAAGTCGGTAACTGTCGTCGCTCTGCGTGAAGCGGAACTGGCGCTGTGAAGAGAGGATAATGTCGCGGTTTTTGGTGACAAAGATCGCTTCAATATCCTCATGCTGACGCAGCGCGGCACACCCTTTTCTACCCCAAGACCAAAAAATCAGCGTCGTCCAGATATCGCCATCTAACGAATCGGCGGAAATAATGGTGACGCTGTCGAGTTCATTATCCAGCGGATAACCGCTGCGCGGGTCGAGAATATGGTGCCAGCGTTTACCGTCCTGCTCGAAATAGCGCTCATAGGTCCCGGATGTCACCACCGATTTATTCGCCACGTTAATCGACCCCACCAGCGCATCTGCACCGGAAAACGGTTTTTCACCCCGATGGTCCACTGCCCTTGCGGATTGCCCAGCGTTTGCACATTACCGCCGAGGTTAAGCAACCCGTCACTGACGCCTTGCTGGTGCAGGTAATCCCGTACCCGATCGGCTATAAACCCTTTGGCGATAGCGCCCAAATCTATCTCCATGCCGGGGCTGCGTCAGAAACACAGAATGCGCCGCATCATCCAGCACAACATCCTGCGGCCGGGTAATACGCAAGCGCGCGGCGATGTCCTGCGCGCCCGGAACGCTGTCGCCTTTAAATCCAATGCGCCACAGTTTGACCAGCGGTCCAATCGCAAGGTTAAACGCGCTGTCACGCACCATGCTGGCGGCTTTGGCGCATTTAATCAGCTCAAAGACCGTGCGGCTGACGACAACCGGTTGTTGCCCCGCAGCATGGTTAATGTCCATGACCTGCGACTGCGCGCGGTTAACGGTGAAAAGATCTTCGTATTTTTTGACGAGCGAAAACACGCGTGATGCGAGGGCTTCATCATGGGAAAAGAGTTTAAGCAGGACAGGCGACCCCATCAGAACGGCGGAGTAGCTCCAGACGCGGTTATCAGACATCGCATGCTCCCTCGGGAACGGCCTGATGGCGTTTTATGCTTGTCAGGCCTGCAAAAATGCAGGCCTGAAGTGTAGCACGATTGTTAACTACGTTTTGCGCGGAGTGCCGCCTGATGACCTGCCGGTGCCGAAGATAATGATATCGGCAACGGCGTTACCGCCGATGCGGTTGCCGCCGTGAATACCGCCAACCACTTCACCCGCCGCGTAAGCACCCGGAATAACCTGTTGCGCCGCATTCAACACTTCGGTCTCGGTATTGATGGTCACACCGCCCATCGTGTGGTGAACACCCGGTGCGATTTGGATCGCATGGAACGGGCCTTCATTGATCGGCGCGCGCAGCGCAGTGGTGCGACCAAAGTCGTCATCGTGCTGTTTTTCAACAAAACCGTTGTAACGCTCAAGCGTTGCGAGAAACGCATGGTGGTCCATACCCAGTTTATCCGCCAGTTCACGCGGCGAGCTGGCGCTGGTGACAAACCCACGACCGATATACTCATCCGCCGCTTTGTTTTTCGCTCTGACATGTTCGTCAAACACGATGTAGGCGTAATGCTCCGGCAAGGCGATGATAGCTGCCGAGACTTTGTCACGAGTCGACATCTCATTAAAGAAACGGTTGCCCTGCTGGCTGACCGGGGGATAGCGCCGCCGCCGCGAATGGATTCCGAAATCAGATAGGAGGTGTTTTGCTCAACCGTTGGGTGGATCTGAATTTCACCCATATCCACGGTGCCCGCGCCAATGCGTTCCAGTAAAGCAATACCACCGCCGGTCGCGCCTTTATGGTTAGTGGTCACAAAACCTTCCAGATCCGGACGGTATTTCACCACCATTGCGCTGTTGGCGCTGAAACCACCGGTCGCAACAACCACGCTTTTCGCCTGAACGGTCAGGGATTCCTGCTCTTCGGTCAGCAGACGTACACCGCACACTTCGCCCTGCTCAAACAGAATGTCATCTACGGAGGTATCCAGCATCACATCGATACCGCGTTTGTTCACGTTGCGCACCGGTGCCGCTGATCAGATAGCCGCCAACGGCTGATCCGTCACGCGGGCGGTGAGTACGGTCACGCTCATGCCGCCAGTCGTGGTGATGTCGTTCAGCATAATGCCGCGACGCGCCAGCCACTCGATGGCTTCCGGGGCGTTCTCAACAAAGCGATGCAGCAGTTCCGGATTGTTTTTGTTACCGCCACCTTTCAGGCTCTCCGGTAGAACAGCTCTTTGCTGTCCTCGGATGCCTTTCACACGCTGGAAGCGGGTTTCCGCGGCATTCATCCCGGCGGAGGCCTTAATGGTGTTACCGCCGATGGTCGGCATTTTCTCAACGATCAGCACACTGGCGCCTTCATCATGCGCACCGGATTGCGGCTGCCAGACCGGCGCCGCCGCTGCCGACCACCACAACATCATAACTTTTCGGGCCTGCTGGCTCGCCGCCCTCTTCCGCCACGCGTGCTTTTACTGGATTTGAGCATGGCTTTCGAGACGGCTTTTTTCACCGCTTCGCTCTGGCTGGTCGCACCGGAGATGGCATCCACGTGCGGTGTATTTGCATCCAGAATGCGACCGCGGATCTCTTCAAAACTGCTGGTGAACTCCACGGTTTGCACCGGGCTGGACGCCAGTTCAATGTCGACGATGCGATCGGTTTCGAGGCTGACATTGATCACCAGTTCGTTAACGTCATCCTGCACGGTTTCAACAAACAGGCCCGGTTTAAATTTTGCTTCGCCCATGCTCATGTCACGAATCATCGCTTCCACCAGCGAGAAACGCCACAGGGGTTCCGGGGATCTGCAGCGCTTCGCGCTGGGCGCTGTCGATAAAGAGTTCCAGATTTTCACCGCTGGCGATACGCGCGGTCCAGTCCGGATAAGCGATGCACGCACGGCCTACGGCGATCAGGTCATAACCGTGATCCATCCCCTGTACGGCATCAGCAATGTTCACCACGCCGCCCACGCCCATCACCGGAACCTGCGCTAATGTCGCTGAGCGCATCGCACAATATTTATCGATCAGCGGCGTCGGGTCGCTGGTGTCGTTAATCGACGGGCGCAGCGCAGCGCCAACGGAGAAGTGGAGGTAGTCCACACCGCGCGCCGCCAGTTTTTCCAGCAGGTACATGGTGTCATCAAAACGGATGCCGGGAACTTCCAGCTCTTCCGGCGAGAAACGGTAGCCGATGATAAACGCATCGTCGGCATACTGACGCGCCATTTTATGGGTGATCTCCAGCACGGCCAGCGGGAACTTCGCGCGGTTGTCGCGGCTGCCGCCCCACTCGTCGTCACGCTGGTTGGAGTTTGGCGAGAAGAATTGTTGGATCAGATAGGTGTTGGCGCCGTGAATTTCGACACCGTCAAACCCCGCACCGGATGGCGCGACGTACGGCTTCACCAAATTTCCCTACCATCGCTTCCACTTCAGCGGTGGTCATGGCAACCGGCGTTGCAGCGCCATCACGCGGCGCAGCGATTGCGCTTGGACCAACCGGCGTGCGGCCGCCAATCAGCTTCGGCTCCACCATCCGGCCGCCGTGGTAAATCTGCAGCAGCGCTTTTGGAGCCTTCGCCTTTAATAGCAGCGGCGATTTTTGCCAGTCCGGCAATTTTTCGTCGTTATCAATACCGATAGCACCCGGGAAAGCCAGACCGAGGATCATCGACAAAGCAACATTCGACTATAATAGTACCAATGCTACCGGCGCGGGCCCGATAGTACTCCACCAGTTCACTGCTGACGGTACCGTCGAAATAGCCTGTACAGGTGGTCATGGGCGCCATTAACAAACGGTTTTTCAGTTCTGCGCCATTCGGTAATGTAAAGGGGCTGAGAATGCGTTCGCTACTGGTCATATAAAAACTCCAAAGTCTTAAAATTAAAAATTATGAATGGGGTGACAGATTTTATTTTTCGTTATGTTTTTCAATCCTTATGTCGTGTATTTAATATACCGCGAATTTTACTTACCAAATTAATTACGTTAGTTAATAAACTATTTAATACCCCGAATAACAGCACTACCACTACTGTATTATCATTTTTAAATAACACGTTCACATGGCATTAATTACCGGTAACAACATGATTACCACCCCTATAAATGAAACGGTTTTTTATTATTGGATAAATGTGTCAATTTCAATTAGTTACAAACAAAACAAGCGAAAATGAGATTTATTATCAGCACCATTTTTTAACATTTATCGAAATTTTCGCCAAATAACCCCATAACACTACAGGGGTATTCAACTTATTAAAAAAGTCAGCTCGCTTTTTCGTTTTTTTGATCTCAATCAAGAGTATTATCGGGCGTAAGAGCAATATAGAAATACACACAAATTTTTATTTATCGCCGTAGAAATTGCGTTAAGTAACCGAACCCTCGGAATAAGAAAAAAGGCGTTTAATAACTAAAGAAACTTTTGTAACTAAATAAATCGCCAATCTGTTCCGTAACGCCAACGAATTTTTAACTACTCGTAGATGCTCATTATGAAAGAGAAAATAACCACCGCACCATCTGCTAACGCAGCCAGTGCAAAGGACGGAAATAAAAACCGCCTGCTAATGATGGCGCTGCCGATAGTCGTCGCAGTGCTCCTGCTGTTTGTTCCGGTGCCGGAAGGTCTTCCGCCGTATGCATGGCACTACTTCGCTATCTTCGTCGGTGTGATCGTCGGTTTGATTTTTTGAACCGCTGCCGGGCGCAGTCATCGGTATGACCGGCGTGGTGGTTATCGCGCTGTGTAGCCAGTGGCTGCTGTTCAGCCCTGAACAACTGGCTGACCCGAAATTCAAAATGGCCTCTCAGTCCTTTAAATGGGCGGTCAGCGGTTTCGGTAATTCCACCGTATGGTTGATCTTCGGCGCCTTTATGTTCGCCGCCGGTTACGATAAGACCCAGTTTGGTCGTCGTCTGGCGCTGATCCTCGGGTGAAATATCTGGGTCGTCGCAGCCTGACGCTCGGCTACGCTATTACCTTCGCCGACCTGTTGCTGGCACCGTTTACGCCATCCAACACCGCACGTAGCGGCGGGACCATTTACCCGATTATCGCCAACCTGCCGCCGCTGTATGGCTCAAAACCGAACGATCCGAGCTCACGCCGCATCGGTTCCTACCTGATGTGGGTGGCAATTACTGCCGCGTGTATCACCAGTTCTATGTTCCTGTCTGCGCTTGCACCGAACCTGCTGGCGCTGGCGCTGGTGAAAAGCACCGTCGGAATTAGCATCTCCGGGGCAACTGGTTTATCGCCTTCCTGCCGCTGGGTGTGCTGCTGATTCTGACCATGCCGCTGCTGGCTTACTGGTTCTACCCGCCTGAAGTGAAAGTGAATGATGAAGTGCCGCTGTGGGCGAGCCGCGAGCTGGAAAAACTGGGCAAACTGTCCTGCAACGAAATCCTGCTGCTGGTGTTTGTATGCTGCGCGCTGCTGATGTGGATCTTCGCCGCTGACTTTATCGAACCTGCGCTGGCGGCTTTGCTGGTGGTGGTATTGATGCTGTGGACCGGCGTACTGAACTGGAACGATATTACCAGCAACAAACCGGCCCTCGGAACACATTCGTCTGGTTCGCCACCGGTAGCACTGGCTGATGGCCTCTCTTCCACTGGCTTTATCGCCCTCGGCTGGGTAAAGAAGGCGGCGTGCTGATGGCCGGTATCTCTCCGGGTATGGCGACTATCGCCCTGCTGCTGGCGTTCTACCTGCTGCACTATCTGTTTGCCAGCACCACCGCACACACCACGGCGCTGCTGCCGGCCATGCTGACCATTGCCGCCACTATCCCGGGTATCAATATGGAAGTTGTGGTACTGGTGCTGTGTACCTCACTCGGCGTGATGGGCATCATCACCCCGTACGGCACCGGCCCAAGCCCGATTTACTACGGTAGCGGTTATCTGCCGACCAAAGATTACTGGCGTCTTGGCACCATCTTTGGCGCCATCTTCCTCGCCGCCCTGCTGTTGATTGGTTATCCGTGGATTTCCATGATGTTCTGATTCATAACCGTCGGGCTTTCCCGGCGGTTTTATTTTATGGAGTGAAGAGCTATGTCGAACAAACCCTTTGTATATCAGGATCCGTTCCCGCTGGCGAAAGACAATACGGAATATTATCTGCTGAGTCGTGAGCATGTTTCGATTGCCGACTTTGACGGCCAGCAAGTACTGAAAGTCGAGCCCGAGGCATTGACGCTGCTGGCACAACAGGCCTTTCACGACGCGTCATTTTTGCTGCGTCCGTCCCACCAGAAGCAAGTCGCCGCGATTCTGGAACGATCCGGGAAGCCAGCGAAAACGATAAATATGTTGCCCTGCAGTTCCTGCGCAACTCGGAAATCGCCGCGAAAGGCGTGCTGCCGACCTGCCGGATACCGGCACGGCGATTATCATGGGTAAAAAAGGTCAACGCGTATGGACCGGTGGCGGTGATGAAGCTGCTCTGGCGCGCGGCGTGTATAACACCTATACCGAAGATAACCTGCGTTACTCGCAGAACGCCCCGCTGGATATGTATAAAGAAGTGAATACCGGCACCAACCTGCCTGCACAGATCGATCTGTATAGCGTGGATGGCGACGAGTATAAGTTCCTGTGCGTGGCCAAAGGCGGCGGTTCTGCGAACAAAACCTACCTGTACCAGGAAACCAAGGCGCTGATCACGCCGGCGAAACTGAAAAAACTACCGGGTCGAAAAAATGCGTACCACAGGTACAGCGGCTTGCCCTCCTTACCATATCGCATTCGTCATCGGTGGTACGTCGGCAGAATCCACCCTGAAAACCGTGAAACTGGCTTCGACACGTTATTACGATGGCCTGCCGACCGAAGGTAATGAACATGGTCAGGCGTTCCGCGATGTGCAACTGGAGCAGGAACTGATGCAGGAAGCGCAGAACCTCGGGTCTTGGCGCACAGTTTGGCGGTAAATACTTCGCGCATGATATCCGCGTGATCCGCCTGCCGCGCCACGGCGCATCCTGCCCAATCGGCATGGGTGTATCCTGCTCTGCCGACCGCAATATCAAAGCGAAGATTAACCGTGAAGGGATCTGGATTGAGAAGATGGAGCACAATCCGGGGCAGTATATTCCGGAAGCGCTGCGTCAGCAGGTGAAGGCGATGTGGCGAAAATCAATCTGAATCAGCCGATGAAAGAGATCCTCGCGCAGCTTTCCGCATTCCCGGTTTCTACGCGCGTATCGCTGAACGGCACCATCATCGTGGCGCGCGATATCGCTCACGCGAAGCTGAAAGAGCTGATTGATAACGGCGAACCGCTGCCACAGTACGTGAAAGATCACCCGATCTATTACGCAGGTCCGGCGAAAACACCGGAAGGGTATGCTTCAGGTTCGCTCGGCCCAACCACTGCTGGCCGTATGGATTCCTATGTTGATCTGCTGCAATCACACGGCGCGAGCATGATCATGCTGGCAAAAGGCAACCGTAGCCAGCAAGTGACCGACGCCTGTGCTAAACACGGTGGGTTCTATCTGGGGAGTATTGGTGGTCCGGCGGCGGTTCTGGCGCAGCAGAGCATTAAGAGCACCGGAGTGTGTGGCCTATCCAGAACTGGGAATGGAAGCAATCTGGAAGATTGAAGTGGAGAATTTCCCGGCGTTTATTCTGGTGGATGATAAAGGGAATGACTTCTTCCAGCAGATCCAGAACAAACAGTGTGCTGGCTGCAGCCAGAAGTAGCGTAACCGGCGGAGAAATCCGCCGGTTTTTTTATGCGTACAATAAACCGCATGTCGTCAACAGCCGTCTGCGCTATACACGGCTCGTGCTGTGGCAGACCGCATCAGCACCGGTGCGTTTATTGCCAGTGACCAACGAGATCCCGCAACTTCCCTTTTTCCGCGTCAGAAAACGTGGCGAAATCCTGAAGGTCTTGCCGTCGTGCATAACCAGCCTCAGTCGAAGGCCATGTCACGCTGCCGGGCTTAGTCATCATCAAAGTTAATATTGATACTGTCGACTTTACCGCCAACCAGTGAGAAAGCGATGTGTTTGTTGTTAAACGAATAGCTGATCCATTCGCTTCCGTCGCTGTTATCCGTTTCACCGGGGCCATAGTGACTGATAATGGCTTCTTTTGTGCTGCCAGGGGCCAACCCCGCGTGCGGTATGCAGGGCAGGACTGTGCAAGGTTATCTGCCCGACGATATAGCTGTCGACGCTTTTCCCTGATCATCCCACCACAGGTTGGCGCTGTAGATATCGAAGCCATCAAAGTTATGACGGTAGAATTTATAACTGGCGTCGCCAAAGGAACTTCGCCGACAAAGCCGTCATAAGTCGTTTCCCCAGAGGCGCTGAGCGCGTCATTCCATGCCTGACCCAGCGCGACGGGATGCTGGTTCAGCTGTACGGTGAAGTCGCTTTCACTCAGCGGCGCTTGCGCCCACACGGGCGCTGCCAGTAACAGCGAGACAGAAAAGAGGAAACCTTTAGTCATAACCTGCCACCGTTCAAAGTCTGTTGCTGATATACGTGATTATTTAAGCCAGTTTACAGGTTGATTCACCAGAATTTTCTTTATGTACGAGATTACCTGCGCAAAGAATAACCGCATTTACCGTGCTGCATGCCGTGGGCACGTATTCCCTCATCTATGCACGGACGACTAAGCATTTATCCATCGTATTGCCCGGTGAACTCCTTTTACCAATATAGCCACCGACAAACGACATTACCTGACGCGACGATTTGCAGCAGACATTTCACTGGAAAAATCACGGATAGCGATGTTTTTTAAACATGAGGGTTCCGATTGGGCAAAACCCAGGCCAACACCGTTGCCGTTTTTATCAACGGGCGCTACCGGAAAAGGTCTCGTTGACTGACTCACCGCGTGGCACCCACATCAGTTTTAATCCCGGGAACTGGCGTTTTGCCTCGCTTACCTCAATACACGTATTTACTACCTCAAAAGTTACAATGGCGATCTGTTGAGGGTGACCATAAGCCATGCGAATTTCTATGTCGTTAATGCGAGGTCCCCCCGCCAGCGCGAAGGAGCGGGCGGTCAAACGGTCGGCAAAATCAGGATTGATCCGCGTGACGGGCGTTTTAATGATGCCATTCAGCGAATCCGGCGCCGCCCCGATAATCCCCTTCAACTGTTCAGCAAAGCGCCATAACGGTTGAGAATCGGGGTGCGGCGGCTGCGCAAGCATTTGCTGGCGGCCACCGCCAGCATTACCGCCGTGAATGTGATTGACAGGTTCATCGTATTCCTGAAACCGCCTACGGTGCCAGCATCAGCACCTTAAACTGGCTCGGCACAATGCGCATGCCGATGGCATTGGTGGAGTTTTGCAGGCTGACACTGGTCAGCCGCGTGGCGGGCGTGCCTTTCAGCAGCACAGTAAATGCCCCGGTCAGATGGCGTGAAGGCCCCATCACCGTGCCGGAGGCCACGCCAGTGGCTACGCCGGGGTTGTCGCCATTGGTCAAAGGCGTGACGGTGGCCATATTGTGCGCCGGCATGCCCATAAACAGAATATTCAGCGCGTTGGGGATAGCCGTTGGCCCGAGCGCAATATCCGGATAGGGGATCGGCGTCGGTGCGGGCATTGGCGTCAGGCAGACGTCGGGAAAAGCGAGATCCACACCCATTAGCTGGCAATTTGCAAACATAATCGTTCTTTACCCCATATGAATCTGTTCGGAATCCACTTTGGTGATCGCTTTGGAGGTGATCACCGTATTGTGAGCGTGCATACGCATATAGTCTTCGGCCTTCATATCCAGCTGCCCGGCGCGCACCTGCTCGGTCTGGCGCGTGGTGCGAAACAGGTTGTGACTTATCTGCGTGACGGTCTGCCAGACAGATTCTGCACGTTTGCCGACCACCCGCGACAGGGTCACCCATGCCGATACTTTCTCGCCGCTGTAGGTCATCTCGCTGATATGGCAATCACCGGTACTGGCGCTGACGTTAAGCGCCTCGCTACTGAGACTTAATGCACCACTGCTGGAGATATGCAGATCTCCCGGCACATTCAGTTCGGCGCGGTGCGGGTTGGTGCGTTCCAGCACGGCCAACAGCCACATCTGGTTGTCCACACCCGCAATTAATACCGTATCGCCCGCCTGCGGTGCGATCACACAACTAACCGCCCGGCGACAATGCCAGCCGCGCCCTTCACTCTCGACCATCAGACTGCCATCGTCAAAACAGTGGGTGACCTGCAGAACATTGCCCGGCGGGCATCGCCGCTATTGCCAGTTGGTGGTTGATGTTATTCATGCTTTATCTCCGTAGATTCTGCTCTGACGTTCGGCACTCCGGGCCTCCGCCGCCAGTAACTCTTCGTCATATTCAAGAATGCCTTTGCGATCGGCAAAACTCGCGCCCTCCTGACGGGCGCGATGAAAACAGGTTCGGGAAAACGCTGCGCCCCGGTAATCCGCCTCACGCACATCCGCGCCGGAAAAATCGCTGTAGGTAAAATCACACAGGGTAAAATCCGCCTGCTGCGCATCCACCTGCTGCAGGATGCTTTGAAAAAAACGGCTCTGTTTGAAATTCGCCTGTCGCAGCACCGCGCCTACAAAAATGGTCACGGGTCAAACAGACTGGACTGCGCATGCGCGCCGCTCAGATCGGCGTCCATAAACAGCGCTTGCGTAGCGTTAACGTTACGTAGCTGCGCCGCTTTAAGCGATGCGCCTTTAAAGTTGCACTGCGTCAGTTGTGCGCCGGAAAAATCCGCGCCATCCAGTTGACTATCGGTAAACTGGCAGCCGGTAAACTTATGCTGCGCGTAGTTTTTGCCTCGCTGATCGCAATTGAAAAACACTGACCGTTCAAACTGACTACCGTTGAGATCGGTCTGCCGTAAATCAATACCGTAAAACGTGGTCATCAAGTGATGGCAGTTGTTCAGCATTGCCTCGCCAGACGGGCTTTCAAACAGGGTTGACCGCTCAAACGTCGATCCGGTGAACTGACTGTTCGCCAGCGGACTGCGCATAAACTGGGTGGTGTCGAAGGTGCAGTGAGAAAAATTGCCGCCATCCAGCCCGCACTCGTTAAACACGCAGCGGACGAATGCCGATCTATTCGCGTCAATGCTCTGCATTTCACACTGGTTGAACACCGTCTCTTGCAGCTGCACCTCGCAGAGTATCGCCCGGTTAAACAGACACTCGGTAAAGACGGATTCCGTCAGATTTGCTCCCCGCGAGGTTAGCCCCCCTGCAAGGAGACCTCCTGAAAGATCCCACCCGATAAATCACATCCCCCGCAGGTCGCAGCCATCAAGATTAAGCTCTGCAATGGCTTCGCCGCCCTTCACTTTTTGTTGCAGCTCTGCCGCCGTTAATGCGCTCATATTACGTCCCCGTCACGTTTCGGCAGCGTTTTCACCCGCTTGCTATATGCACCCTGAAATTGTCTGCTGATCGGTGATGGATTGCGAGATCGGCACGGAACAGGTTGGCATAGCTGAGATCGGCCCCTTCGAGACGACTTTTTTGCAGCATTGCGCCCATCAGATTGGCGTCGTTAAAACGCACGACGGAAATCGGTACGCATAAACATGCTGCCGATCAGGGTTGAGCCGCTGAAATCCGCCGCTTCACACTGCGCTTCGCTAAGGTCGCTGTTATCCAGCCTTGCCCTTGCGAATGTCGCTCTGTGCAGCACCGCCTCGGCGCAGGTTGCTCTGCTTGAGATACGCACCGTTAAAATTGGCTCCGGCAAGCGTCCCGCCGGACGCTACCGCGCAGGTGATCAACGTTGCCGCGGCGAAGGAAGCAGATTCCAGCTGGCTCTCGACCCATGAACATCCATCAAGATGCGCGCGGGCGAAAACCGCGCTGTGCAGTTCACATTTGATAAAACTGGTTTTGTTCATCTGCGCATGACTGAAGTCCGGTTGCGGCAATGTCAGTTCCATAAACACGCAGTTATTGAGTTGCGCGTGCCGGAACAGGCATTGACTGAATCCTACTTCACGCAACAGCAGATCGCTTATCCGGGCATTGCTGAAATCGCAGGCGTCAAACAGTGCACCGGTCATCTCCGTTTCAGCAAATTGCGCGCCCTCGGAATTGCTCACGACATTGCGCCAATGCGAGGCTGGCATTATCGAAGCAGCAATCGCGTAGTGATGCTCCCTGCAAATCGGTACGCGCCAGCATCGTTCGGGTGAAGTCTGCGCCATCAAGCTGGCAACTGCGAAGTGTTGCGCATTCCAGCAGAGCATTGCGGAAATTCGCCCCGCGCAAATCCATGCCGGAGAAGTCAGCACCCGTCAGATCCAGACCGCTAAAATCGCCACCCTGCGCCATGGTGCGCTCAGCACGCTGACGGATAATTAACGCAATATCGGTCAGTTTGATGGCAGGCGGCTGTTGCGCCAGATAGAGTTTGTGTAGCGCTTCACGGCTTTGCGCCAATTTTTTTCACTGAGCTGGTAGCCATTTTTGCCAGCAACTCCTGCATACGCAGCATCGATTCCGGCCCGCGCGGGCGATTATCCAATGCAGCGGCCTCCGGGTAGCGCGCCTCCATTTCAGCTTTGCGCGCCTCGGCCTGCTGCATCTCCTGCGCTTTGCGCTCCATCTCTTCAATAAACTCGGGAAGATCCTCGAGTTTAGGCAACGCCAGTTCCTCAAAGGCTTTTAGTAAGTCGCTAACATCACTGCCCTGCTTCCAGCCCGGCGCGGTGCTGTTCACGCAACTGCAATGCCCGGTTGTTCTGGTTGTCACGCATCGGGCTGTGGCTTTCCTGCACCTCGCTATCGATCCACGGGCCAATGACGTCCTCCGGCAGCAGGTCTTTCTCGCGGAATGCAAGAGTGCACCTTTCTCTTTATCCAGACGCTGATTGAGGACTTTGCGGTAGTGGTTCACCGAACGGGATGCGCCGGTTTTTTTCCAGCGCAGGCATCAGGTGCAGCACATCTGCGGCGTCGTCTTCATTGATGCGCTGATTGCCCTGCCACATCAGTACCATCTGTTCCAGATGCGGAAAGAACCACACCGTCGTGGCACGCAGCGCTATCTCTTCAAACAGGGTTTCATCACCACGCTGGCGCTGGATACAAAACAGCGAGCCTGCCACGGCGGCAATGTCCTTCTTGCAGATGTTTTTGCGGGTGCATATTCCAGATCCGCCACCTTGCCTGCGGAGGTAACGTGTCCTCTCTTCCCACCACTGATCCGGGCTCGCGGCGTTAAATACCCGCCAGTCGATATCCGGTGCGAAACCGGGGAAATCATGCTGTAGCCAGTGCGCGTCGTAGTTTTTGCCCATGCGGCGGAAACGACGTGGCCACTGCAGGTCCAGCGGACCAAAGCTCACCGGTTCCGGTTTTGCGCGGGGCGAAACAATACGGTGTTGCAGCGCTTCGATATTCGGCAACCGGCGAAATTGCGTGCCGTTGTGGTTTTCCACTATCGCGCCAATGCCGTGGGGTTTTCATCAAAACCTTCGCCGCCGTAAGCACGACTCCAGTCAAGGCGCATCTGTTCAAACGGCTGTGGCGCTGTCGGGCGTGAACCCGCCCAGTAACGGTCGCCAGTGACCGCCAGCGTCTTGCTGAGATCATCCACTTCAATGCGTACCGCGCAGGCGGTTTTATCCTGCTGATGATGCGTGTAGGCGTAACCGGTGGCGAGAAACTCGCGCGGGCTTTCGGCATCGCCATATCCAGCACACCGCCGCTGGTTTGCAGCTCGCTGGCGGCCAGTTGCCAGAGTTCCACTTCAGGCCGCAGTTGCGGTGTGGCACTCATATCGGCGAGCGCCATAACCGAAACACCCAGATGGTTTTGCCCCTGCAGACGAAACGGGCGGTTTAATACGCTCAGTCGCAGTGGTTTAATAATCTTCATGTAACATCCTTAGGAAGATTAACGATTTTATACTCTTGCAGTTTACGAAGCGTAATGCGCGTTTATATGACACAACGGCATTATCACGAGAATTGAATATCCGTGATGGCGAATCGGGGGGAATTAGATAACTGGCGACACAAACCCCAGCGGGAAAATATAAACAAGGTATTTAAGCGAGTGCATGTATTCAATCATTATCGTCCGTTATTTCTCATTAAAGAGGACTTCTACAACTGCAATTCGTTTGGCATGCAACCCCTGATATTTCACCAGCACTGTTATTCCTCGTTTTAAGAGTCCAATATCGGCACTTCTGATAATAAATGCCGCAGATTTTTGTTGCTTCTGCCCGGCTATTTCAAGGGTAAAAGTGAGAATAAAATAGTAATCGGATTGATGCATTGCGCCGGTTTGCTGCCACGACTCCAGTTGCGCTTCCCGTAACGGCCCGTGCCAGTTGCTTTGTGCCATACACTCCGCGATCAATAATGCCTCCCCCCTTTGGCGCAACGGTACGCATGCGGTACACAAAAGGGAGATAACAAGGAGTGTCGCAGCCAATAACACCAGAAACCCGGAAATGTTAACCATTATGTCCTCTCATCAGTGCCCGTACACACAGGCACTTTATCGACTACCGGGGATCGGCGGTCTGTCGACATTGCTCGTTCGCTTAGTGATTATCGTGAGGTGATTTTTCATCATCACGGTGTGCACTGTGGACGCGTTTACGGCAACAACCGCCATCTTTTTGGGGACTGTGTATTGTATTTCACCACAATGGGCAGCCCTGCTGTAAGCGTTGCCGCCTCGGAAGCGGAAAGCACGGCAGCGGCACGATAGCGCTTTTTCTGGCGTGCCAGCGTGGTAGTAAAGGTCAAAATATAATAGTGATCGTTGCCTTTAATAGCGGAGGTCTTTTCCAGTGCAGTAATTGGCCTCGGCACAGTTTCACTGGCGATTTTCGGCTCGGCTAACGCCAGCCAGTTTTTTGCATCTGGTAGTCGTCGCCCTGCGCTTTCGCACTCCGCAAGAGGAAACAAAACAGCACACAGGCCAGTAACAGGCACAGGGCTGCAACGACATAGGCAACGATTTCCATAGTTTCCCATCTCAACGTACTGGTCGGTTTCATGGCTTCAGATATCGTATTGACTCTCCGATTCGTCACGCCTGTTCGTTAAGCATCAGTACACATTGTTTATCATTTACATAGATGATTTTTATGGTCATCCCTCGGCTGCAACTGCGGCGCAAAACGGAAATACGGCAAAAAAGTAGATAGCGATCAGAGCAACGGCGATCACGATAAATTCCATCATCATTGGCTATCCCTAACATCATTAAAGAATCTGCTGGTGTTTTAAAAGGGTAATAATTAACCGTCACTCAATGCCGTTTCATTAACTCCAAACGTACTGGGGACGTCGAGCATATTTTATGCGGATCCGCTGGCAGGTAGCGCAATGGAATTTTTTCACCGGCTTGATATTTCTGCATGGAGAGCGCATCAATCACCGTATCCGCTTTACAGGCAATTTTTTCCCCCTCTTCGGTTTCCAAAAACCAACTCCAGCGTGGCATTGATATAGCCTGAGTTGCCACCGGAACGACTAAAGGCACGTTTAATAGTCGCCAGCGTCAAATTTCCGTGTTCGCGGATCTCTTTTTTAACTTTTCTCTTTTTTTCGCATCGTTGCGCAGCATCACCACAATAAGGGTGATAAACCCTAAAAGAAAAAAACGTGGCAAAGAAGATGCTGATACTCAGCATTACTGTTTCCATTTCAGCCATTCCTGAACGGTAAAATTAAAATCTTTCGCGCATGCAGAAGAGGTTCAGCAATCCGCAACCGCCATGTTTGTCACCGCAATACGTTTTTTTGCTGCCTTTCTTAACCTTGATCCTGAGACCTTTTTTAAGCAAATGCATTTGCCAGACCGAGACGAAGCAATGCTTCGGATTTATACATTCTATTGCGGATCATAAATGACATCGTTCACCGCTAACTTGTCCGGTGGGTTACCGGTGTATTTAAACGTCATTGGCAGGCCTTTTTGAGTTTACTGATGTCAGCGACTTTAACAACCGCAGCAGCGTTATACGTTTTCTTCTTACCTTCAATCTCTGCTTCCAAACGTAAAAATAAAATAGTAATCAAAGTTATTCATCGTTGACGTTTGCTTCCAGCTAATCAACGTACCGATTGCCATCTCACCTTTTTTTGTGGGTGTGATATGGCCGCCCAATTTTGGAGCAAGGTGAAAGTCTCTCCCTTATCCTTAATACCTCTAACACTGGTCATGAAAAGAAAATAAAAAAGAAAAAAAGCCAAACAGCATCATTGAAATAGCGATTACTTTCATAGGATTTACTTATTCCGGAAGCAGGAAACTGAGCGAATCCGTTAAACGCAAAAAACTGACTCCAAACACAGCGCCTTACTTCGCGAGAAACATAAGGTATTCAGAAGAATGGACTATACCCCCTAAAAAGTCCTTCGAACCTGAACTATCAGAAATCATCAGTGCATGTGCCATAGCAACATTGACTATAACAATCCGGAAGCACCTTTTATCTTTCATGCCCGATGACAGATTGCTATTTCCGTCAATACCATCCAGCCTTCTCGTATTACCCATTATCGTCGTTCTAAAGGCAATTTTATTTTAAATTTGATTTTTTGGGGGTCTGATTTCGAATAAACCAATGGAACCATAGTACCTTTCTGGTATTCCGAAATTTTAACAACATCGATAACTGAAGTACCTTCGGTGATTATTACTCTATTTTGACGCGTGGTAAACTCCACCTGAATAACAACATTTATAAAGGCGGAATTTTCTCCACTGGTACTTCTTATGCTGACAATTTCACCTTGCGTATCGATTGCATCTTCCGGGTCAATCTTAACGCCTCCCGTGCGGGCTTTAATAATTGCATAAACAAAGAAAATCAATGCTATCGATGAAATAAAAAATCAGGGGATAAGTCGTAAAATACGATATATTCATTCTTAACCACTTAACATAATTGCAATAGTAGCCTGTATCCTTATTTCCGTGCTTCCTAATTTACATCACCACACCGGGCTTAAAACTTTAAAGACATTATCCTAAAAGTTGTAATAGGAGCGTTATTCATTTCAACACCAGAAATATTAAATGATGATGGATTAAATGATATAGACATGCTTGCCATCTTATTTTTTAATCACAAATTTAAATGAAATCAATCCATTTCATCCGGCCTGAGCACGACCTTCTGTGGATCACGGTAAATAGTATAGAACAACGGTATTATTCCGCACCACTTTTATCAACTCTTCAGGAGTGAAATATCTTTTAGTTGTTGTTCTAACAACGCCATCCTTTGTGGTGAATTCCGGGGATTACTTTGAACTTTGTATTACCAGTACCTGAGGATCCTATTTTATCCTTGCTAATGATTTTTGCTTCTGCTTTGATGCCTTCTTTTTTTATATTTATCTATCGTCGCTCCTGTTTGATAGCAATAAATAAAAACACCAGCACAAGAAACCAGCAAAGCAAGAACTGTAACCAAAGGAGAGTTCAACAAAATAATCACTCCGTGATAAATAGCTTCGGTAGTCAAGTACTCGCCGTTCTCACTGGAGTAACGGTACGTTGTACAGTGAAAAAATGTTCCCCGGCGTTACGCGCTATCTTCAAGCACCAACTGACTGATCCCCTCGTCAGTGGTGCTGCCACCGGATGGGGCTGATTTCACCCATACACGCTATTTATTTCGCCCGGTGAAACTTGATGCTTTGAATAATTTCCCCGGTACTGTTTCTGGTGATACTCACTGAATTCCCCCCGGACAGGTGCCAACATAGCTCACCATTTTTTTTGCCCACAGAGGATCCTCCAGCAGAATTAACGTCTGGCGTTGATAGATAACATGATTGTCATTTTTGAACTGATAGAAAAGCTCGACAGCCGGATAACCATCCACTTCCAACATTTGTGACGACTCAAGGTGAAAGTCGGTTAAGGTCATTTCCAGCTCACGTGTTTTTCTGGCGGCGACCGTGTGAACTTTATCATCGGCTTGTGCACTGGCGCGAGACACGACAAACGTAAATTCACTGCCACCATTACCGCTGTGTGTTAATAAATTCATAGTTCTGTCTTTTAATATTTCGGGCTATGCAATCGTTATTTTTGAGAATAAACAGTCATTGCATTATGACGCAATGGACAAATGAGAGGCATGGGGAGAGAGATATCTCCCCATGCATGACCGGCAGGATAGTGCCCGACGGGCAATGACTATTTCGGTTGCGGGTTAATCAACCCGGTGCCGGCTTTGGC
Source organism: Enterobacter sp. EA-1 (assembly GCA_002886105.1). Taxonomy (GTDB): domain Bacteria; phylum Pseudomonadota; class Gammaproteobacteria; order Enterobacterales; family Enterobacteriaceae. The sequence goes on along the minus strand of CP025776.1, from coordinate 2,218,087 downwards.
GATATTGAAGGACTGGCTACGGGTTTGACCGTTGCCCTGCAACACCAGTTCGTAGTGACCCGGTTGCAGTTTCAGCGAGGCAAAGCCATTGGTTGCAGGCGTTACGGACTGGGATTCGCCGTTGAGTGTCAGTTTTTCGCCTTCGTTCATGCGCACAAAGATTTGCGCCGCCGCGCCTTGCGTCGCCACAGGCGTTGCACTCTGCGTGGAGGGCTGAGATTGCGCAGGCGGCGCTGAAGGTTGTGAACTGGCGCTGTTTTCCGGTGCAGTCTGCTGGGATTGCGTTACGGAAGAGTCGTTCTGCGTGCTGGCGGTTTGCGCTGCGGCACTGTTATCGGACGAACCGCCGCTAAACAGCATGCCGCCCGCCACCAGCCCCACCACAACACCAGCCGCAACCGGTGCCGTGCACTTTATAACGTCGCCAGTCGAGAACCGCTGGTTTCTCTTCCGTCTCTTCCAACCGGCACCAGCATAGTGCCGCTGCTTCACGCTCAGCACATCGTCAAGACCGGCAACCGGCATCTCAATCAGGGCGGCAAACTCATCCACCGTTTGCGGACGGTCTTCCATTTTCAACGCCAATGCGCGATCAACCGCCTGCAATAACGAGGGTGAATAACCCGGCAGATTGCGCTGGGTCAGCGGCATATAGGTGTCCTGAATGCTGCGCACCACGCTGACCGGCGGCGGAGAACCAATAATCAGCGTATGCAGCACCGCGCCGAGAGCGTAAATATCGGTCCACGGCCCCTGCTCGCTTTCATTATCGTCAGTGTACTGTTCGATAGGCGCATAACCCGGACGCAGCATGGTTTCGGTTTCATCCGAAATGGAGCCAATACTGCGGCGCGCAGAGCCAGAAGTCCAGCAGCACCGGTAAGCCATTCTCCTGAATCTGGATATTGTCCAGCGAGATATCACGGTGCAGGTAGCCTTCGTCATGAATCGTTTTGATCGCCCCCAGCAGCATCGGCAGCATGCGGCGGATCCGAGCTTCATTCAACAGGGCGGGATTTTTCTCACGCAGACGTGAAAGGGTGGTGCCACTGTAGAACACCGTCCCCATGTAGGCAGTATCGTTTTGCACCCAAAAACGCAACACATGCAGAAGATTCGGGTGATTAAAGCGCGCCAGCAAACGCGCCTCCTGAATAAAGCTGTTTAACCCGGCGGTAAACGCTTTGCTGAAGCGTTCACTGCGTAACACCAGCGTCATGTCATCGTTACGTACGGCCAGCGAAGAAGGCATAAATTCTTTAATCGCGATGGTTCGCTCAAGCTGGTGATCCCGGGCGCGATAGACGATGCCAAAACCACCGCCGCCGATCACTTCTTTAATTTCGAACTCATTGAAGCGATATCCCGGCGGCAGCGCATTCGGTACACTCCGGTTGTTATCGTGATCCGTCATATTGGAAAACTCTCTTGATAATGGCTTTACGCCGCAAACTGACAGTGAAACTCACCCTGCTCGAACGTTACGCGCAAGCGCTTATATTGCTCGTCACGGGCGCTGGCGTCGAGTAATAGCTGGCTCATTAACGGCAGCAGAGTATTGGTAAGGATGGCGTCCACCATACGGCCGCCGGATTCAACTTCGGTACAGCGCTGAACAATCTGTTCCACCACGCTGTCGTCAACTTCCGACACAATGCCGTGTGGTTCTCTTGCAGGCGACGCTGAATACGCTTCAGTTGCAGCCGGACAATCATCGCCAGCATCTCATCGCTGAGCGGGAAGTACGGCACCACCAGTAAACGGCCAAGCAGCGCAGGCGGGAACACCTGCAGCAACGGTGGTCGCAACGCATCGCGCAGCGCATCCGGTTCCGGCATCAGGTCCGGGTCGGCGCACATCGCGGTAATCAGTTCTGTCCCCACATTGGAGGTCAGAATAATAATGGTATTGCGGAAGTCGATATGACGACCTTCACCATCTTCCATCCAGCCTTTGTCGAAGACCTCGGAAGAAAATTTCATGCACATCAGGATGCGCTTTTTTCGATTTCATCCAGCAACACCACGCTGTACGGGCGACGACGTACGGCTTCCGTTAAGACACCGCCTTCACCATAGCCCACATATCCCGGAGGCGCGCCTTTCAGCGTCGACACCGTGTGTGCTTCACCGGAACTCACTCATATTGATGGTGATAACGTTTTGCTCGCCACCGTAGAGCGACTCCGCCAGCGCCAGCGCGGTTTCGGTTTTACCCACACCGGACGGGCCGCACAGCATAAACACACCAACCGGCTTATTCGGATCGTCAAGACGTGCACGCGAGGTACGCACCCGTTTGGCAATCAGTTCCAGACCATGACGCTGACCTATCACACGTTCGTTCCAGGGTGTCGGCCAGTTTCAGCACCGCGTCAATTTCGTTTTTCACCATCCGGCCCAGCGGAATGCCGGTCCAGTCAGAGACGACAGCCGCCACCACGTTGGCATCCACCGAGGTAAACAGCAATGGCGCATCGCCCTGCAACGCGCGCAACGCACTCTGCTGTTGCGTCAACGTCTCACGTAAACCGGTCTGTTCCTCTTCCTGCGCAGTGTGCAGTTGCGCACGCAGGTCGATGATCGCATCCACCAGCGCCTGTTCCTGTTCCCAACGCCGGGTCAGCTCATCGCGCTGTTCGCTAAGTTTGCCAAGATCTGATTGCAAGCTCGCTACGCGACTACTGTCACCCGCCGCCATTTTCGCTTCACGGGTGGCGATGTCAATTTCCACTTCCAGCGCAGCCATACGGTGCAGGCAATCTTCCAGTTGCGGCGGCGGTGAACTCTGGCTCACCGCGACACGGGCGCAGGCGGTATCCAGCAGCGCTACGGCTTTGTCTGGCAACTGACGCGCCGGAATATAACGGTGCGACAATTTCACCGCTGCGACCACGGCCTCATCCAGCAGCAACACGCGGTGGTGTTTCTCCAGCGCCGACACGGTGCTGCGCAGCATCAGCACGGCTTTCTCTTCATCCGGTTCGGCGACCTGTACCGTCTGGAAACGGCGAGTCAGCGCCGGATCTTTCTCAATGTATTTTTTGTATTCCGCCCGGGTGGTCGCGCCAATGGTACGCAACTGACCACGCGCCAGCGCCGGTTTCAGCAGGTTTGCGGCATCGCCCGTCCCTTGTTGGCCACCTGCGCCAATCAGCGTATGGATCTCATCGATAAACAGAATAATCGGCGTCGGGCTGGACTGAACTTCGTTAATCAGCGATTGCAGACGGGCTTCGAATTCGCCTTTCATGCCAGCACCCGCCTGCAGCATGCCGATATCCAGCAGCCATAGCTGCACACGGGTCAGCGGTTCCGGCACATCCCCTGCGGCAATGCGCAACGCAAGGCCTTCCACCACGGCGGTTTTACCCACTCCGGCTTCACCGGTCAGCAGCGGGTTGTTCTGGCGGCGACGCATCAGAATATCCACCATCTGGCGGATCTCTTCATCACGCCCGACCACCGGGTCAATTTTTCCGTCACGCGCGCGAGCCGTCAGATCCTGACCATACTGCGCCAGCGTACCTTGCTGCTGCGGTACTGCCGCGCTGCTGTCATCCAGTGCCGCAACCGACTGCTGCGTCTCTTTGCTGTCAGCAAAGATGCTGTCGAAATTATCCAGCAACGCGTCTGCGCTGATGCGTTCAAACTGCGGAGAGATGCCTTTCAGCACCGTTGCCGGGGCTCCGAGGTTTTCAGGATCCCGGCCAGCAGATGCCCGCCGCGAATACGGTTAACACCGAACTTCAGCGAACCGTAAACCCGGGCGCTCCACGGCGGTATCAATATGTTCAGACAAATCAGAGACTGAACTGGCGCCGCGCGGCAATTTGTCCAGCGCCGCGACAATGTCACGGGTTAAAGCTTGCTCATCCAGCGAGAAGTGGCGGATAGCCTGTTGCAGATCGCCGCCGGATTGCTGCATCAATTGATGCAACCAGTGAACCAGTTCTACATAAGGGTTGCCACGCAGTTTGCAAAACGCGGTGGCGCTTTCCAGCGAGGTAAATAACAGCGTATCGAGTTTGCCGGAACAAAACGGCGCGGCTGATTTCTGACATGAGTTCATCCGTTAGTTGTACGTCAGATTAAAAACAGGAAGGGTTACCTCCGGGCTGAAAACCAAATCTCCACGCGCTTCTGGCTGCGGTTGCGCTCCCCAGCCGGGGCGCTGTGACCTGCACCGCCCAGCGCTGCGCCAGCGACATCTTCGCTGCGCAAAATCACTTCTCACCGCCCACTGATACTCAATGCCCAGATACTGGCGCACCCAGTCGCGTAACGCGGTGACATACTGCTCCCCCGGCAAAAACCGACGATAGGTATCGACGGGTAAGGGACCAATTTCGATGCGAAATTTATGGCACACATCGCGTACCGCTTCCCCCCAGAAATGCAGACTGCCCCAGACGTGGCGCATGTCGACCGCCCTGTAACCGCGCACGCTCACGTTCACTGAGCGGCATCCATTGAGGGACGTTTTCAACAATTTTCACCGGCACATTAAAATAGCTGCGCAGGATCTTCTCCAGCCCTTCCGGATCGCGTCCATTACGGGTCAGATGCCCGGCCAGCGCAAAACGGGCGTGGGCGCTGAGGCTGCCTTTTTCCAGTTGTCCGGGTTGCCCCCATCCCCACCAGCGAAGCGATATACTGCTCAAACCGTTTATTGTCCTGCCTGTCGAGTGACACCGTGGGCTGCGCATCAGCCCGTGCGCGGTAAAACAGCAGCGCCAGACGGTGATGAAACACATCGGCAAAGGCGCTCAGACTGGTATCCCTGGTGATGATCGATACGCTCGCTGGCATATTCCGTCAGATGGACAGGCAATGGGCCATTGGGGCCGAACAAACCGAAGCTTAAGATCGAGATGTCATACAGCGGCGAGTCTTTGCGTTTGCTGACGCCCGCCAGCGTTGAAGGCGCGAAGCCCAGCGACGGTTTCTGCCCAATGCGCAGCGATTCAAATCGCGGTAGCGGCGCACGCCCCAGCGGATAGCGCTCCCCTCCCCGTGCATCCACGCGGCGCAGCAAGGTAAAGAGATCGTAACGCCACGGTGTTGCCATCACGTTTTGCCAGAAGGACTCCGGCAGCGCATTTGCACGGGTGATGACCGGCGGCCCGGCAAGCGTATCGGTCATATCAGCGCCCTCTTGCCCATCCGCGGCGGCCAGTAGCCAATTTCACCACGCTGCTGACTTTTCAGCGTAAACTCGGTGAAGCTGTTCATTCCCACCAGCACGGCGAATACGCGCTCCAGCACGCTGCCAAACAGATAGGGGCTGAAACCGGAAAATGCCTGCTCATCAACGGTCAGCGTGATGCCAGTACCGCGGGCAAAAACAATCGGCCCCGGCTCCGGGACCCGGCGATGTACCGGCTCCAGCACGCAGTGGCGCACACCTTCAATCTGTCGCGCAACAGGCGCTTCCGCCAGTCGGGTATACAGTCCTAACAGCTGGCGCAGCGCGGCCGCCCCTTCACCATCATCACCGTCCATCAGGCTGAGGTAGTTCATCTGCAACTGGCTGATCAACCGCCAGTGCTCAACCCTTCCGCCAGCGCCGGGCGCGGTGGCGTCGGGCCTTGCGTAACTGTAAGGATTTCACTGGCAGGGAATCCGGCATCACGAAATTACCGATTTCCTGTTGCAGCATCAGCGGCAGATCGCGACTGGTACAGAGCACTTCAGCGGTGATGTAACGTAAATCCTCACGCCATGGCGCGTGTTGCTCATCAACGAGCGAGGCAAATACCTCGGAGCCGATATAACCGGTGCGCGTACCGTAGCGCTGAGCATGCTCAGAAAGCGCGCGCTGTTCGCGGCGCAGCGAGAAATAAGCGCCATAGTTGCCATTGTCCTCGGCTCCAGCTACTCCAGAACGGACGGAAAGTTTGCTCGTCGCGTTGTCCATCCACACTGGCGTGAATTTTGGTGACTGCGTAAATCTCGTAATCCAGTGGGCGAATGTTATCCACTACCAGATGGTATTCGTGCAGGTTGTCGCTGAGTTTCTGCCGTTCAGCAATTTTCGGAAACAGATTCACCACTGGCGTACAGTGCAGCGCGAGGTGGGTTTTATCGACCACACGCTCCAGTTGCCCATCAGCTTTATCCAGCAGAATAATGATATCGAAGGACTTCGCTTCGCCGCTTTGCGCCAGCATCGGGCGCAAACCGTGCAGGCTGATAAACAGAAAACGTGCCGGGAAGGCAAAGTATTCCTGCAACAAGCGGTAGCCATCAAAATTACGCAAATCGTCCGGTAACAGAGCCTGATGGGCGCTAAATCCCTCCCCGGCGCAGGGCATCGTCGGCCGGGACGAGCGGCGGCGTTTTTTGCCCATTGGCACCGGCACATGCCAACCTGATGGCCCATCAGCAGTTCCAACAGTTTCAGCGCCTGCATATCCGGGCCGCTGAGGAACAGTTCAAGATGATCAAAATCCAGATGGCTCAGATTCACCGGACCATCACAGCTCAGGCGAATGCGCAGTGCGCTCTGTGCACCACGCTGACTCAATCCCACCTGCGCCAGAGGTAGATCGGCGGGAACGCCCCCGAGTTCAACCTCGGGTAATCGTCAGCGGTAGCAGCGTCACGTCATGCGCGGTGGTATAGCTACAGGTGACACCATTTTTTCATCACCGGCTGTCCATCATGGTGCCCCGCGGTACAACAAATCCGTGGCTTAAATCCCCTTTGCGCTATCCGGTTGCAGCTCGGCAATCGCCATCGATGGCGTTGGCGCAAGATAATTTGGCGCGACCATTTCCAACAGGCGCTGAGAAAAGCGAGGAAACTCCGCGTCCATCTTTAGCTGCACGCGTGAAGTGAGGAACGCAAAACCTTCCATCAGACGTTCGACGTAAGGATCGGCCACATCCATGCCGTGCATGCCAAGGCGACCGGCCACTTTCGGGTAGCGCCCGGCGAACTCCTGCCCCATCTCACGCAGCCGTGCCAGTTCGCGGTTGTAGTATTCGAGTAATTTGCTTTCCATCGTTACCCCCGCGTCTTTCAATTCCGAAATGCCCGTTTTCAAGGTCCACATCGGTGCGGAACAGAAACTCCAGCGGATAAGGCACGCACCACAGGCGGCCTTTGATTTCAATTGACAGGACGTTGTGCAGATCCAGTGACTGGGTATCAGAAACACAGCGCACCTGTAATCCCTGCGGTAAAATGCGCGGTTCAAAATGCAAAATCGCGTCGGTGAGCTTGCGCTGGATATCCTGCCATTCGATATCAGACATGCGCTTGCCCGCCAACGGCGAAACACCGAAATTCACCACCGAGCGGCGCACTTCATCAAAACCAGAGAGATCCTGCTGGGCTTCATTGTTGATGGTATTAAATAGCCATTGCAGATCGCGCAGAACCTGACGGCGCAGTGCGGCATGAGAAACCAGATTACTGTTAACCGGTTCCTGCACTTTATCCGGCGCATCGTCGGTCAGGCGATCCAGCAACGAGGGCTGCATCTTATCGCGCGCGCCGACCGTCTCTTTGCCACGACGGGATCGCCAGCCGCTGCGCAGCAGATCGCTGTCCTGACCCTGCGCAGAGTTACTCATGCGACGGTTCCACATTGAAACTGATTGTCGCGAGGTCCAGTAAGGAGAACTCCGCGCTGTCGTTCAGCCACACCTTCTGCCCGAAGCCAACATACTGCGACAGATCGCCCGGCAGCGTCTGCCACTCTGTCACGCGGGAGAGTTTGAAGCGATCCTCAGCATCCTTATTCAGCGGATAGCGCACCGGGATCTGGCACACCTGCTCGCTGCCATCCTGCAAGCGCACCAGCGTATGCCGCCACACCAGATCGGTTACGCTTGCGGGCGGCTGGAACTGCATGGCGGAAATGGCGCTGAACGGTAACCAGAAATAGCGGCCATTAACAATAGCCTCACATACCGGGCCCAAGCGGCAATCGCCATCCATCAGCCAGTCAAACGCAACCGTCTGCCCATCCTGAGTGGTCAACTGACCGGGATTCGCTTCGGCCGCCTCCAGCGCCGCTTCACGCAGTGCGCCAGCCTCTGCGAATTCCGCTTCCAGCGCTGACATCATCGATGCCAGCCATGGCCACTGGCGGTCAGGTGTCACCGGGCGAACACGCCCTGCCATCACCTCTGAACGCTGTTGTTCACCACTGATCGCCTGCTCCAGCAGAGTCACTGTCGGTTGAGCCTGCGGCTTCCAGAGCAGCCCAGCTTTTAACTGCGCCAGGCGCGCGCGGCCAGTTGCCATCAAGACACAGTAACTGCGCAAACGCGGCGCGTAAGTCCGCATCGCCCGGTTGTGTGCGGATACGGTTTTCCAGCTTAGCCAGACTCTCGTGCAGTGATTCACCCGCCAGTTGTTGTAACAGAGTGTTCATGACCGCTCCTTTAGTTCAGGGTTTTGTAGGTCCCGACCGCAGGGTCGCGTAACTGTGGGTGCAACGAATCAATCAGCAGGATATTCAGGCGGGTGCCCGGTTCAAACCACGGGGTCCAGACTTTACGCACTTCATCAAGACGCGCGCGCGCAGACGAGTTTCATCGCTGGCAACATCACGGGAAATTTCCACCGCGACGGTGCCGTTTGCCTTCCAGCCATTCAGACCGTGCACATAAGGCAGGATCATCCAGCTTTGCGCCAGCGTCCCTTCACTGGCGACCATACGCTCGTTATTGACGGTGGTGATCAGCAGGCGATCGGCGTCAACGTTTTCACTCAGACCACTCACCGGGAAGCCATGAACAAAGGTCATGGTGGTTTTCTTTCCACGCCATCGCTAAGTTGTGTGACTTCGTTGCGACCATTCAGCCAGCCGCCTTTCTCGCATTTGCCATCTTCTTTTGCGGGGAATAAACAGCGCCGGCGCGCTGGCGTCTCCCTGCCAGAAGGTGCGCAGATGGCAACCGTCCTGCAAGGTGAACTCCTGCCACGGTGCACGGTTCGCCTGCGGCGAAAGATCTTCCGCACGACCGGTTGGCGGCGTCAGCACCGCTGAGGTAGTCGCTGAAGAGGACGAGCCGGTGGAGGTAACAACAGGCGCCCACTCTTTCGCTTTATCTGCGGTCCCTTCCGCGAGCGTCGCGCCCTGCGAATCGGTCAGTTTCCAGCGAACCTGAGTCAGGGTGCCGCACTGGTTTTCCAGCAACGAGCCAACGCGCGGCAAAAGTTATTCAACACCGACGTTTTTTATCACCGTTGGCGACAATACGCAGAGGCAGTTCACGGGCGCACCAGCTTTTGGGGGTGTTATCCGCGATGTTGTCGATCCAGACATCCAATTTTTGTGAAGGCGATTGCACGATGCGGTAATTTTCTGCATGGACGCTGGCGCACACAGTGAGCAGCGCCAATCCCAGTAGCCAAAGTTTCATAAAAAGTCCTTGTAAGCTGTATCAATCACGAAGAGGGAAAAACTGAGCGGCTTCAGAGAGCGAATGCAACAGCGTCGTCTCCTGAGGCGTGCCCATCCACACCGCTACGGCGCTATAGTTGTCCTGCTGGGTTTGCGCCCCGACACTGTTTTTCAGCAGGAGTTGATTCATTAACGTCAGCCATTCGTCCGGCGTATTAACCATGTGCAGGGATTGCTGCATCTGCTCTTCCGTTACGCCGTGCCAAAAGCCATCGGTGCACAGTAAAAAGGCGTCGCCATCTTCAATCGGCACCACATCGCTGTAGCTGGGTTCCCGCTCGTCCTCGCCAAGGCCAAGCGCGAAGTAAAGCAAGTTACCGTTAATCCCTTCAACCTGATGGCCCGCATCTTTCATTTGCTGCACCAGACTGTGGTCAGTGGTGACATGATACAACCAGCCGCGGCGGAACAAGTACAAACGGCTGTCTCCTGCGCCCAGTAGGCCAGCTTGTAATCCCTGTCGATAAACAAGCTGACCAGCGGTTGTGCCCATGCGATGATAATCCTGCACCGCTTTCTGCTCTTCGCGGATAGCGCGGTTAGCGTCGTTCACATACCGACGAATGTACTGAGCATTCAGGTGCGCATCACCGTCAAACTGCGCGATGATCGCGTTACGCGCCAACGCCGCTGCCACGTCACCGCCGGGCAAGCCGGCGATACCGTCGCAGACCACAAAGCACGCGGCGCGCTCACCGATGGTTTCACCGGTCTGATCCTGATTACTGGCACGTTCGCCTTGTCGGGATATTGAGGCGGTGCTGATATTCATTCTTCCGATCCGCTTTGTGAGTCTTTGTATTGGTTGACCTCCATGTCGTAAGCGTGCAGGAACGCTTCACCAAACAGGGTGTGGAAGTCATCGTCAATCTCACCGGCGGTTTGCGCGTATGTCCGCACAAAGTAGTCCCACAGCGCAGCTTTCCGGTTCGATAACACACCGAGCCGCGCCGTCGCGCCGTCACGTTTGGCATCTTCTTCAAGTTGTTCCGGGTTAAACGACTGCAGCATCGCCGCGATAATGGCGCGGATACCGGAGATCATCCCTAACTGGTGCGCCTGCAGGTCAATCAGCGCATCACGCACGGATTTTTTCGGCGGCATAAAGCCCGGCATACGCGTACCGAACATCTGCATCAGTACCGTTTTCCCGGAAGGCAGCAGTTTGAACGGGTTGTTGGCATCATCCAGCACCATGGTCATGTCCGCTTTCACACCGCGTTTCAGGATGGAGCGTGAGGATAACAGCGCAACGGTGCCCTGCGAAAACATACTCAGCATCTGGCCGAACTGACGCATATTTTCTTTATCGAACTGCGGGACCGGTTGCATATCGCCGAGCCCCATCCCTTCGAGCAAAGCATCCAGCAATTCGCCTTTCAGCACATCGCCGCTATCACCGGTGCTGCTGGTCGATGGCGTACTTTGCGCGGTATAGCTCTGTACCGGATCAATACGCAGGCGCCCTCTCGGCGTTTGAGCAGCGCTGCGCTGCACTGCCTGTGGCGTCGGCAACGTGATCCCTGCATAGTCCTGCGGTTCGCTACTCTCTTCTGGCGCAGTAACAGGCTCATCATCAGCAAACAGTGGCGTGCCGGTGAGGATCGCTGGCGCTCAGGTCGGTAATGATCGGTTGCGGGTTTGCCGGGGGTTCACTGACAACCGACTCAGTAATAATCGCGCGCGGCGCGGGCGGCTCTGAGAATGTCGGTTTTATCGGCGCAATATCGTCCACACTGGCTAACGGCGCCGCACCGCTCAGCAGGCCTAATGGATCGTCGCTACGTGCCTGTGGAGCACTGCTGCCGCCACCGCCGAACAGCGCCAACGGATCAAGTTCATCCTGATCGGCGGCTTGCGGTTTTGAGGCGTGTTCAACCGGAGGAACCAGCGCAGACGGGGTAGCGTCGTTGAAGATGCTGTCGTTTTTAAACAACTGCTCGTCGTTGAATAACTGGTCGGAAGCCAGTGTTTTCGGTGTGACCAGCGGTTCGTTTTTGTTCAGCAATGAGAGCGGATCTTCCGGATTGCGCTCCGGCTCTTTCGGTGCCGCAAACGGGTTAAGATTCTGCGGCTCTTGCGGCTTGGTACGACTGCTGGAGATGCTGTCGGAAATGGAGAACTCCTGCATCAGGCTGTCCCAAATCTCCGTCGGTACTGACGCTGGCGCATTTTCCGACGAGGCGCCACGCGCAACAGTCGATGCACGGGCTGGCGCAGGTTTCGCTGCCTGAACCGGCGGCGGGAACATTTCCGCTTGCATGCTGGCGGCCATACGGCTTACCGGTTGCGTATCCTGAATAAGATCGGTGACTTCAATGCGATAGTCATCAATGCCAAGAATATCGCCATCCTGAAGCTCAACCTGACGTCCGCGCTCCAGCGGAATATCATTCAGCACTACGCGGGTTACGTTACCGCGGTTGGTAATACGGCACTCGCCGTTCCCGGCAATATGAACGATCGCTTGCAGGCGAGAGATTGAGCGGTCATTGTCCGGCAACACCCGAGGGTTGTTATCAGTGCCGCGGCCAATGGTGCCGCCCGGAGGATAAAAGTCACAGCGGCTTTGCGGCGGCTGGTGACCGGGCTTACTGGTAATAATAGTGAATCGCATCGCGTATTCCTGCTGGAGTTATGTGCACTCAAACGGCGCCGTTTTTGTCAAAGCGGCTGCGTTTGACAACAACAAGTCTTTACGGTGGCGGTGTAACCCGGCGCGGACGCGCCGAGTCAAAACCTGTCCTTGTTTTATCGAACTGCTAATAAACCTTGCTCATGATCTCAGAGACGCGTTCACGCATGGCTTTCCCGATGCAGGCCGCATCACTCTGGCACTGATTACGTTTTGCCAGCCATGCCCGCTGCTCTGATTTCATCGTGTCCATTACCGCCTTATCTGCCGGCTGGATCTCTTCCTGTTCCGACTGCCGGGTCCGGTATGCATCGGTAACACTGCGATCCCCGGGCTGAGAGTTCATCACTGTCACAAATGGTTTTTTCAACGGTGCTTAGCTTAACGTTACATGAAAAACCCGGCGCGGTTTTTTCGCCGGGTTTTACCCGTTGCAACATTAAATAACCATTTTCAGACCAGTTTGTGATCAACCGGTCAGCAGCGATCTGCGCGACCCAGTTTTTCATCACCACGCCGTCCGGCCCCAAACTGCCCTGCTTACAGCTGACCAACAGCGGCGTAATTTTTTGATCACCGGGAATATTTAACTCGTAATCCTCTGCCACCGGGGTAACCGGCGCGTCATTGTGTTCGCCGGACGTTTGTTGAATGGCGGTATTCAGCGTCATTTCTGGCTGCGAACGGTATGTCGGTTGCTGGCAGTCAATATCGCCATCAGCATCGCCGCGAATGGCATCCTGACCGAAGTTCAGGACTCGCCCCACCAGCCGCGGGTCGTTGTATTTGGTGGCGGGATAGGTCATGGCGCGCTGATCGGTATTGACGCTAACAATGCGCCACTGTCCGCTAATCCCTTCAGCGGGTGTCGCTGCAATGGCGTTTGCCGCTGCGAAAAGTGCTGCTGCGGTGAAGAGCTGTGTGTAGTACTGTTTAAGTTTATCTGTGCATCCGGGCATTTTTTTATTACTTTTCCTCAGCCGGGCAATTAGTACACTTGCAATACGCCATTTTTCAGCGTCTGAGACGTTATGGCTGGCAGAGCGCAAAGCACACACAACATCGGCTTTAGCATACCCTTGAACGTTCCGGTGCCCGACGCATTCGTATGCTGGTCCTCGGACGCTCAATACAATAACCTTTGATTGTATATCCGGATATTTTGTAAGTCGAAATAGTAGAATTGTTGGTTTCACGGAGGCGTTTTACAAAAATAAGAGAGTTCGCCATACCCAATTCCGAAAGAGTAGCGATCCCTTACGGGATCGCCATGAGTGCTTACGCTTCTTTGTTTTCCTTGATGTTCCAGCCTGCGGAAGTTTCAGCACCTTTACCGCCGGAAGAAGACTGCTCCCAGTACTGCTGTTTCACTTTCGCAGCCCTCGGAATGCATAGGTAACACCCACGGTGTCGCCATTGTCTGCACCGGTGTACTGAACAGATGTTACCAGCACATCTTCCAGAGTAATGCGTGCATATTCAACCTGCTGACCGCCTGCTTTACAAACAGACAGTTCAACTTTGGTCAGGTGTTTACCGCTGGCGCAGTGTTTCCCAGGGATAGCGGTAGTCGATTTATCAATGAGTGCGTTAACATGCAGGTCGTTGAAATTGACTTTACCGGCACCGCCGCCACCGCCAACGCTCATATTTCCAGTTGTGATGCACCCCGGAAAAAGATGTGATATCAGTCCAGCCGGTGTGGTTAGAGTCTTTAGATTCACCCGTAACTCCATCGACCTTCAGAAACATATCAATAGCCATAATATTTACTCTTCGTTAATGATAAATATTGCTTTCGAAAAAGCGCTTATATGGCAAACGGGTAAGCATGGGGCCGAATAAAACCGTCCATATTTTACCTCTGCCTCTATTATTCCCGAATAGATGATATATCCATTCAGAAATACTCATTCCCTCGACATGAGAGGAATAATTCATCAATTCTGTGTGTAGCTTAATGTATCCGCACTTTATTAAAGAAAATGGCGCAATTCCGAAATCAGATAATTCCGACGTATCATCTTTTCACGATTATTTTCTTTTATTGCATTTACCGTTTTGGAGTCATTGCTTCAAGAATAAGCGTAGTGGCGCGTTCTTGCTGTAAACGCGCTACCGGCTGCGCAGTAAAATACGAATATACCACTTCGTGTATCGAAATCGTTTTTAGCCTGTTATAACCACACCAGACTTTTCCTTCCGTGGTATCCAGTACCCCCAACAGATAGAGATCGGCTTTAATGCGCTCACGCTCGTTGGTTCTGGATGTCCACGCATTGAAAAAAGCGTTCTCCACTCATGTGGAGATCCTGGTGGGTAAGCAATGCAGGATCACGCGGGAAAATCGACGTATCATCTTCCGGCAACGATTCGCTTCTGGGGTATTCATAACGTTGTGTCTGCGCGCAGGCCATCGCCGATAAAATCAGCAGACTGCTTGCTATCACTGTATGAATTTTCATTCCCTTTCCTCGATCCCTGACAAAATCCTTCAGGCCGCAAACACACATGGCTTACGGCCTGTTTTACGCTTCCTTGGTTTTCAGCGACGGCAGTTTAGATACCAGACGCAGAGATACCGTCAGACCTTCCAGTTGATAATGCGGACGCAGGAAGAACTTAGCGGCATAGTAGCCCGGGTTATCTTCGATTTCCTGCACCTGCACTTCCGCCGCAGCCAACGGTTTGCGGGCTTTGGTTTCGGGAGGAGTTCGCCGGGTCACCATCGACGTAGTTCATCACCCAATCGTTCAGCCAGCGTTCCATTTCGTCACGTTCACGGAAAGAACCAATTTTGTCACGCACGATGCACTTCAGGTAGTGCGCAAAACGACAGCAGGCGAACAGATACGGCAGACGCGAAGCCAGGGCGCGCGTTGGCGGTGGCATCAGCATCGTGGTATTCCGTCGGTTTCTGCAACGACTGTGCGCCGATAAAGGCAGCAAAGTCGGAGTTTTGCGGTGGATCAGCGGCATAAAGCCGTTTTTCGCCAGCTCGGCTTCGCGACGGTCGCTGATCGCAATCTCGGTCGGGCATTTCATGTCCACACCGCCATCATCGCTCGGGAAGGTATGACACGGCAGGTTTTCCACCGCACCCGATTCCACGCCGCGGATTGATGTACACCAGCCGTACTCTTTGAATGAGCGGTTGATGTTGGTTGCCATCGCATAGGCGGCGTTAGCCCATGAATAGTTATTGTGGTTTGCGCCGTCGGTTTCTTCTTCGAAGTCGAAGCTGTCCACCGGATTGGTGCGAATACCGTACGGCAGACGCGACAGGAAGCGCGGCATGACCAGACCGAGGTAGCGTGCATCTTCTGACTCACGCAGCGAACGCCGAGGCAGCGTATTCGGTATTCTGGAATATTTTGGTCAGGTCGCGCGGGTTCGCCAGCTCCTGCCGGACTCCATTTGCATTACGCTTGGCGCTGTACCGGTAATAAACGGGTAGTGCGCCGCCGCGCCGATGCGCGCCATTTCCTGCTAAGCAGTTCCACATCCTGCGGGCTGTGGTCAAAGTAATAGTCGCCGACCAGCAGCCAAACGGTTCACCACCGAACTGGCCGTACTCTTCTTCATAGATTTTCTTGAACAGCGGGCTCTGGTCCCAACCCACGCCTTTAAAGCGCTTGAGGTTGCGGCCTAGTTCCTGCTTGGAGATGCTCATAAAGCGAATTTTCAGCATCTCGTCGGTTTCGGTGTTGTTCACCGGGTGTGGTTCAGACCACGCCGGGCACTTTCCAGTTTCTGGAACTCTTCGTGGTGAATGATCTGGTTAATCTGCTGCGACAGTTTTTCATCAATACCGGCAATCAGATTCTGAATGGTGCGGTAGGTGTCGTTGGAAAACGTAACGGTGTTTTCCAACGCTTGCTGGGCCAGCGTTTTCACTGCGCTTTCTACGGCGGAACGTGCGGTCCGTTTTCGGACGGAACTCTTTGCTCAGCAACGCGCTAAATTCATCCTCCGGCTAAAAGCCTGTGCGCCCTGCTGCTGTTCTTGCAGTTGAGAAGGATTGCTCATGGTTTACTCCTCTTTACCTTGCGCGGCTTCGTCACTATTGGGTAACTGGCTGAGGGACTTCAGCAGTGTTGGATCCTGCAACACTTTGGCGATCAGCTCTTCCGCACCGTTTTTACCGTCCATATAGGTCAGCAGGTTGGACAACTGAGTACGTGCTTCCAGCAGTTTGTTCAGGGGTTCAACTTTGCGGGCGACGGCATCCGGCAGGAAGTCATCCATGCTGTCGAAGGTCAAGTCCACATTCAGGCGACCTTCACCGGTCAGGGTGTTGTCTACGTTAAATGCCACGCGCGGTTTCAGCGCTTTCATGCGCTCGTCAAAGTTATCGACGTCGATTTCGAGGAATTTACGATCCTCAATGGAGGGTAAGTTCTCCACCGGCTTACCGACCGAGTCCGCCATAACACCCATTACAAACGGAATGTTGGATTTTTGCGCTCCGCGCCGTACACTTCCACGTCGTACTCGATCTGTACGCGCGGCGCACGATTACGTGCGATAAATTTCTGACCACTGTTACTTGTTGCCATGATGTTCTCCATCGAATATGCGCGGTGAAGGTTAGACGGCAGGCGACGTGCCTGCGGTCATAACGCGGTACGCGTCAGTCCTGACGCCCAAAGATGTTTTGCAATTGATTCACGCCATCGGGCGCCAGATCGCGAATAATCTCCATAAATCCAGTTCGATTAACCGCTGGACGCGGTCAATCATCAACGGCGCGGGGTGACTTGGCTCATGCTGGGTAAAATACTGCTTCACTTTTTCCAGCATCAGTTGCGCATCCGCCCGCGTGGTCACTTGCACTGCGCCAGTCCGCCATGGCTGGCAGTGGTACGGCAACGGGGTGCGGCTCATTGGTTGTTTGCGCCGGTTGTTCCGGCGTTTCCTGCAACGCATCGCTATGGTTTGCACGGCTGACGCCGGCAATGATCCCGACGCTTTTCAGTAATTGCTCCATTTCCGGCACCCCGCTTTCGCCAAGTTGTTCCAGAAGCCATGAACGGATCGTTTGCAAACGCCCTTCGATTTGCCCGATAGCCTCAATGCCCGGTTGACCGCCGCGCGTCAGCTCATCAATCAGACGAACCCGCCCGCCCGGATAGCCCGCACATTCGGTTTTGCTCCCGTCGAGCAACGCCTGCGCATCACGCACGTTCAGCTCATCGCCATTACTGCGCAGCAAAGTGGCTGGCGCAATGTAGTCAGGTCCGATTTGTCGCTCAGCGCTGCCAGCGCGTTAATCCGGTAGAACGGGTCGAACTCGCCGCCGTCGTTCAGCGATGGCCACAGATGATCCCAGTACAACGCCAGCGCCTGCCCCAACAACATCAGGCCATCAGCATACCCCCTCAAGACCGACGACGGGTCCATGCATGGGTTAGCGCCAGCATCACCCGGATATCTTTTGTCCGCTCCAGCAAGCTGGTAGCCAGTTTCTCCACGCGGTTCCAGTCTGCAGGTTCAGCCGGAATTATTGTGCTGCCGAATTGCTGCTCGGCTTTCCCCCGGCTTGCCTGTTCCATTGCCAGAAAGTCGGCGTCGTATTCCGGTGTTTTCACCACAGGGCTGCTCCGGACTGACCGGAGTAAGTAAAGTTTCAATCGTCATCCGCAACCTGCTTATTCTTCAAACATGGGTGGGTAAAGACCGTGTCGTCCCTTGCCCCCCCCAGCCGGATCAAACAACAGCGTAAACAACTGACCGGTAAAATTGCCGCTATGCACATGGGTGTAAAGCGGGTAACCGTCGCTGCGGTTGGTCCACCAAAAACTGATCTGACGCAGCGGATCAAAACACTCAGCGGCTTGTCGCCAGCCAATGGACGTTTCGCCATCGCCTTCGTAACCAATTACGTCCAGAATTTCTGAGCGTGATTCCGGCTCCACCAACTGCACTGGGGGGATCGACAACAAGGCCTGATCGAGCTGCTCCGGCGAGTAACCATTGCGAACAGCGTGCAATAAGGTCCGCCCAAGATGCTGGTACCAGTCACCCGCCTGCGCCAGACGACGCGGAGACCACTCCAGCGGGTTAATCGCCATCAGCGCGCAAACCGGATACTGCCGCCCGACGCTGTCGCGTCCTCGGTAATAAACAGCCCATTTGCACCTGCTGGCCTCCCAGCATCGGCGGCACAACGAAATTCCAGATCGGTGCGTTGCCGAACTGCCTGTCGCTTGCGTTGTTCCTCTTTTGCCGGTCATCAGCCCCACCTGAAACCAGTGGGACCACTGACGCTGCAGCGCGTCCGGAAAACGACGCTGTAAAAAAATCGCCCGCACTGGGCAGTTTTCCATACCAGCTAATTGCAGAAGTCGTAGTCATTGGCGTTCCTTTGCAGTTCAAGGACATGCGAAGCGGGAAGCTGGAACGGGTTGCGGATACTGTTCGGCGCAAATTCCAGCGTGACCTGATGCCCGTCAACCGTGAATGTTGCCCGGCGGCTAAGGCTGCTGCTGCGGGCTGACGCGCGCTTTATCAAAGAAGCGATTCAATGCCCAGCCCCATTCGTGACCAGCGTCGCGGTAGTACCGTTGGTCAGGCCTAATTGCATACGCACCTGATTGGTGCCGCCTGAACCAGCCAGCTCACGACCTGAACCGCCTGCGGACCGTGGCTGTAACGCAAGATCTGACCATCGACGTCCAGCGTCAGAGTAAGGATAGTGTTATCCATCCGCACCGTACGCACCGTGGTACGGAATGACGGGGTTGCGCTGCCGTTGGCAAAGAAGGCATCGCGGATAGATTGCGCCTGCTGAAACGGCACCAGCACCCCTTCGCTTCCCGGCAGGGTTTTACCATCAATACCCGGCATAAAGCGCCAGTTGGACTGCGTGGTATCGACTTTATTCGTCAGGTTGTCGCGGAAGAACACGTCCATTAATCCGGTACCCGGTGCAAACATGCGCGCCAGATCGTCCGGTGTGACTTCTGTACTGGCGGAACGTACCAACGGATAGCGCCCGGCAATCGCCTGACGGCAGAAACTGCCGACTTCTACGCTAATGCGCTTACGCACATTTTCCAGATCCCGACGTTGGGTATCGCTGCTCGCGCCAACCGCCATATTGCTGAACATGGTTTGCAGACCACCCGGTAAACGCCCGGCGCTCGCTTGTAACCGGCTGATGGCTTCACCGCCGGGCGGTGGCATGCCGCTGTTGGCAGCATCCTGCACGGCAGTAAGATAGCGATACAACTCATCCACCTGTTTCAGGAAATCATCAAAGACAATGGTTTTGCCGCCTTTTTCCAGTGGCTGCGCCAGTTCGATGATCGGCGCGAAGTGTTCCGTCACCCGCTGTTCTGGCGTCTGACTTACGGCAGCGTTGGTCACCGCTGCCGCACCGTCGTGATTGCTGAACAAGGTTTCGAGCATCTGCGTACCGCGATTACCACTCTCTTGCGCTTTATCCTTACTGTCCTCCGGCTCTTCACCCGTAAGTTTGAGCATCTGGCTCAGGTTCATCACCAGACGACGCAGCGGCGAGTTATTACCGGAAAGCAGACGTGCCGTATTAATTCGCTGGTTCAGGTCGGCACTGTTGTTAAGCTGAATATCGCTTAAGAAGTCATCCCACAGCGTGATGAAGTCGCGGGCATACAGTTGGCGGACAGCATTATCGGTCTGCTGCTTATCCTCCGGCTGCGTGGTGGAGCCCAGCACCCGTGCATCGTCCTCATGTAATGAGGTAGTAACCGGGACAATTTGTGCATTAAAACGTTCCAGTAGCCATCTGGCGTATAGAGGCCGTGCAGCCCCTCACCAACCGGTTTACCGCTTTTACGCGAAAAACCAGTTCGCTCTGCGGGCCGCCTAACGTTGCCAGCGACACCGGTTTAAGGTTGTCGTCACGCTCCAACAGACGTTTCAGACGGCCATAAACGCGCGTCGACAGCGGCTGTTGGTTGATCATTGCCTGTTCACGGGCGATCAGCGCGTCGTCTTTGGCATACGGTGACGACTGAATTTGCGGCTCCAGCAACTGGCGCAGATGCCATTCAAGTTGATTAATCTGTGCTTTGGTAACGTTTTGCGGCAAGTTGCGCTGCAGATTAAGCATCACCCGGAGAGCAGGAACTTGCCGTCATAATGCTTCGGCTGATACAGCATCTGGTAGGCTTTCAGCGCTTCATAGCTGTATTCCACATCGCTACCGTTATCATTGCGCAGCCGGGGTGGTAATGCGCATTGCCACTTCCGGCAACAACATCTGCTGCAAGGCTTTCTGGTAGAGCGTTTGCGAGGCATCTGCGACATCATTACCGCGATACAGTCCCATACGGCGGGTGACTGGCGGGTTATTGATATCAAAGGCTTCACTTTGCGGTAATTCAGACAGGCCGTTAAGCAGCGGCAACAGCGCAAAAGATCGCCCTGCTGGCGATTACGCAACGCCTTGATTTGCTGATCCAGCGCCGGGACTTTCGCCTGAACTTCATCGAGATAATTCCGGTTGTTGCCGTAACTGGTGAACCACAGCACGCTAATAATAATCAGCAGCGCCAGCAATGCCGCATAACCGGACCAGATGACAGCGCGGCTACGCAACTCCCACCAGCGGTTTTGCCCGGCAATGCCCGCTTCCTGAAAAATCACATTTTGCAGCAGGTGCTTGATAAAGAAACTCTGCCCTTTACCTCCGGTGTGCACCGGCTCATCTTTGCTGACCGAATCCCAGTTATCGCCGGACTTTGCCCTGCAGCGACAGCGCGCGGTTCAGCTCACCCATCACCCGGTCAAATGGCAGACCTTCCTGCGTACCGCTGGCAAAGTAGATACCGCGCGGCGAGAATTCGGTCTCAAAGTTGGAACGGGCAAAAATCGCGTTCAAATAGTCAGACAGCAATGGGCGCAGAGCGGCAAACTCCTGCGGGAACAGGAAACACTCCGCACGCGCCTGCGCATCGCTTTCACGCAGTAGCGTATCAGGCAATCCCGCATCAAGACGCTGTTGCAGCAGTGCGAATTCCTGAATAAAGCTCCCTTGCAGATCAAAATCCGCCAGCTTCGCTTTCTCCCGTGGGAAAGTGAAGCCCCAGATTTGGTCGCGTTGCGCTTTATCAAAACCAGCAAAATAGGCGCGGAAACCTTTTAATAAGTCAGCCTTAGTGACCAGCACATACACCGGGAAGCGAATGCCCAGTTGCTCATGTAACTCAGTCAGACGCTGGCGCAAATTCAGCGCCTGTTCGCGTGAGGCTTCTGCTGACTGAGTTAACAGATCAGCGATGCTGATGGTGACAATGACACCGTTAATTGGCTGGCGACGGCGGTATTTTTGCAACAGTCCCAAAAAATTGAGCCACTCACCCGCGTCTTGCGCCTGCTCACTCTCCTCCGGGTGGTATAACGCCCTGCGGTATCGAGCAACACGGCTTCATTGGTAAACCACCAGTCACAGTTACGCGTACCACCAATACCGCGCAGCGCGGTTTTACCGAAGCGATCCGCCAGCGGGAACTGCAGACCGGAGGTTAACCAGCGCCGTGGTTTTACCTGAACCCGGCGCACCAATAATGACGTACCACGGCAGTTGATAGAGATATTGCGTGCTGAAGCGTTGAGTCCACTGCCCACGTTGCCCCGGTTGGTTAAAGTGGGCTTTTTTCAGTACCTGAGCCGCTTCTTCGAAACGCTCATTCAGCACCTGATCTTCGTTAGTCAGGCGCTTGCGCTCGGTGGGATCTTTCGCCTCTTCACTTTTCAGGTTGTCCATCAGCTTGCGGTTGAGCCACGCGTTATACAACCGCGGCACAATATGGCTGTGCACCCAAATGAGGTACATCACCGCAATGGTGATCATGCGGTTTTGCTCTGACTCCAGCGGTCGGGAATCCACGACGGAGAGCAGCGGGCCAATCATCCAGATCACGGCAGCCAGCCCGGTTACGCCAAGGAAACCCCACAAAATGCGGTTAGTCAGCAATGAAAGCAACATATTCATCCTTAGTTTCCTTGCGGCAGTCCGTTCAGCTCGGCGGCCGTGTTATCCGGCGACACCAGCAAAGTAATTTCCACACGACGGTTGCGAGCGCGGTTTTCTGCACTGTTGTTCGGCGCAACAGGATCCATCTCCCCCTCGCCCTTCGGCTTTCACCCGTTCCGGACGCGAAAGGTGTTTTTGCAACAGTGACTGTACCGAGCGCGCACGTTCGAGCGACAATTCATAGTTCGAGGCAAAACGCGCGCTGCGGATCGGTACGTTATCGCTGTACCCCACCACTAACACTCTGCCGCTGACGTTATTCATCGCTTGCGCAACCCGGTTAATCACCGATTCATAGCTGTCACGGGCTACGGTCGAACCCGACGCGAACAGGCCATCCCCTTTTAAAGTCACGACGCTGCGGTCTGCTTCGTCACGAACCGCGACCAACCCGGCCTGAATTTCCGGACGCAGGAAAGCGCGCAAATTGAGCACTGGCGGCAGACTCTGCGCTGGTTGTTGAATGGACGCTTCCGGCAGCGCGGTCTGGTAGATCTTCGCCAGTACCGGATTGGTGCTGTCACCCAGACGCCAGTTCAGTACGATGTAAAACAGACAAGCGAGGAAACCCGCCAGCCCGGCGCACGCCCACAGCGGGATCACAGGACGCCACAGTTTGCGCATCACGGGTTGATCTTCCGGATGCGGCGACAATGCCGGTGGATAATTACCACGGACACCGCGGATCATTTGCCACAAACGCTGTTTAATGGTTTCCAGTTGCGTACGGCCATTGTCCATTACGCGGTAGCGCCCTTCGAAACCGAGCAGCAGGCAGAAGTTAATCAACTCCAGCAGCGCGATATGTTCGCGCGGGTTTTGCGACAGCCGCGCCAGCAACTGGAAGAACTTCTCGCCGCCCCATGTTTCGTTATGGAACGTCACCAGCAAGCCGCTGCCTGACCAGACACCGCGACTGCCCCACGGCGTAAGCGCTGCGGCTTCGTCCAGTGCGGTGCATAAACAGTAGCGCGCGCCAACGATCACCTCGTAAGCCAGACCAGATTGCTGGCAGCGCACTTCAAAACGACGGATCTCATCAATCAAATGTTGACGCAGACCCGCCTGATCATCATGAGAAACCGAATGGCGGATTTGTGGTATCGCATTGAGCAGCGGATTCGCCGCTGCGACCGGTGGGATTATTCCCGCTGGCTCCTGCCAGAGCGGCATCACTGCCGGAGGCTTGTTGTTCCTGCATATTGTATGCTCGCTGTATTATTCAGTCGGGCTACGGATGGCCCAAAACTCCATATCAAGACCCGGGAATTCACCTGCGAGATGCAGCGCGAAAGCCCCGGATTTCTCCATTTCGTTCCAGAGTTCGCCGCCTTTTTCCAGCTCGAAATAGTTATAACCGGCATGCCACGGAATTTGCGGCGGCGCGACGGGCATGGTGCGCAGTTTCATGCCGGGTAACTGCAACTGGACCAAATCGCGGATCTTCGTAACCGGCGCCACTTTCATCTGCGCAGGAAATGGGTCTGCAGGATTTCGCCGGTGGCACACTGGCTTTTACCGCCGGACAAAACCGAACTCCCGTGCCATGGTGGTGGTTGGCAGCGTGGCGATATTCAACCCGTGTGTACGCTCGGTCAGAGGCAGTTGGATCGCGTGTTCTTCCATCACCAGCGAGAGCCCTTGACGGAGCATCAACTGCAGTTTGCTAAAGCAACCAGCAAGATCATCATGGTCATACACGGGCAACGTCTCATCCGGCGAGCGTGAAGCCGTCCAGTCGTCAACTCGGTAGCAAATGCCAGCCAACTGCGCCATAGCTCTTCCGGATGGATTGACGGGAGCGTCTTCAGATGCGCAACCTGTCCAACGTGATGGTTGATCAGCGCCAGCAGCGTGAACTCCACCATTTCTGAAGTATTAAAGCGGCCCGGCTGACGCAGACGCTGGCCGATCTGTTGACTACGTTGAGTCAGCAGGCTCTGCAGGTCATTCACCATGGCGAAGAGCGGTGCATTATTAACCGCGTTCAGCATCGGCGGAATGTAGCGGGTGTCGAGGCGAATGTGGTTGTCATTGCGTTTTTCAAGCACGTGCGCCACGCCGATGGCTGTCCATTCGGCGCTGAGATCTTTTCCAGCATCAATTTCAGGCGTAAACGCCCGAACTGCACAGCAGCCGGCCCCACCGACAGAGCGTTATCGTCATCCACTTCGCTTTCCCGGGTGACGTATCGCGCCAGCGAGTCTTTTCCTCGCTGAAAATAACTTCATCACGACCGCCGCGGCAGGCAGCGCAAGCACCACGCGCTCATTGCTGATATTGTCGGGGATGGCCAGCGGTGTGGGCGCTCGGCGGGCATCATGGAAAGAGAAGAATGTACCATCCGGCAGCAGACCGCTGGCGTAGCTCAGTGCAATACAGCCCGGCGAAGCATTGCGTCGTCCAGTTCGATATCAAGGTAGCCCCAAAGGTACGGGCGTTGCAGTGTCCCCCACTCACGAATATGGTGTTGCAAGTAGCTTTCTGCACGCTGAAAGTGATGAGGACGCAGAAACATACCTTCGGTCCACACGACCTTTTCTGCTTTATTCATACTGTTTTCCTGTTAAGGCTGGCGCTATCTGGTAATCACGCGTATTCCATTGACGTCAAGGAAGATGTTGGCTTCCAGTTCATCCGACGACGATTTCCAGAATTCGTAGAAGCGAGTATCTCCCTCGGACAGGAAGAGGTAAGGACATCCGCCATTTTTGCCGTCAAGCGACTGATATTCCGCCATCACGCCGATGTAGCGAGCTTCCGGCGCACTTTTCCCACTCAGCGTTTTTGAAAGCTGGCCGGGCATCAGGAAGAATTCATCACTGTTCAGCAGGTTGGCGCCAAGTACGCTATCTGCGTTGTTTTGCAGCGACCAGAAATCGGCCGACATAAAGGTCGCGTCCGATTTCAACAGCAACACCCTGACTTTAAGAGGGCAGACTCATTAATTTGCGGATGAGCCCTGAACTGAAGGTTATAGCTGGTAGGTACGCTGTGTGAAGAAGATCCACAACCGCTGGCCGGGGGTGGCCAGCACAAAGAAAAAATACCGAGGGTAATCTGGCGTACAACAGAGTTATTATTCATAGCTTGGCGCTCGTCACAGCTGGATTAATCGATGATCCAAAAGTTCCAGAGTTCGCGTTTTTGCAGGCCTTGCTGCTGCCATCGACAGAGACGCAAGTTTGTTTTTTCGGCGTCACCTTACGTCTTCTGTCTTTACGCAAGGTTTCATCGTAGAGCTCGCTTTTCACGACCGCACGCATCGGAACATACCCGATCAACTCTTCCTGACCGTCATCGGCCAACGCCATCCAAAAGTGTTCAACCTGCCCCAACACCACGTAGGTTTTGCCGGCTTCCAGTTGACGGATCATTTTGCCGCCAAAATCCGGCGAGCTCATTACGGACGCAGGGTAAAGCGCACGATAGTTTTGTTTGATGGGTTCAAACTCTTTCGGAGGATGAACCGCATAACGGTGAGTCAGGGTAACGCCGTTCACTTCGCTGGTGACGATAGTGTCATCAGTTGGAGCGGGTTTAGGCGGTGCTTTACACGCAGAAACGCTGAAGACAAAAAGAAGAGCCAATACCATTCGCATGTTCATAGAGTTTTTTCCATTGCAAATATATTACTGTGTTAAACAGGAGCGTTTTGGAAAGACTCATTCGGATGGCTCCGAATCACCCTTATCCTTGTCCAGCTAAACGCTCTGATAATGAATAAAAAGGCATAGCTACCGCACGAGTCTTGCCAGAGACAAGGCTGCAATAATATTACTTTTCATTGACTATCGTGACATGATTTTACAGAACAGATGATTCTATTCAATATGAAATCCGACCTGTCGAAATAGTATTATTTAATTTTTTAACAAAATAGGATTATTCCCAAGAAGGAGTTTCACTTAAGTTCGACACCGCAAAGGAAACTTCTTAAATGAATTAATAATGCATAGAAACTAACGCATAACATCATGATAATTAATAGATATTTCCAAATGAATGAGAGGTAGCGGATATATTGAATTTTGAGATAGGATGAATCCTAAAAATCAGGGAGATACTGAAAACCTACAATATCTGGTAGTTCATTACCCAGATTAATAGTATGGATTAGTCACCTAATCGGATTATTACAGTTATTTTTGGATATTTTTTGGAAATATATTTAACTAGAAAAAAGCTATTTCCTCCATGGATAGTCCCCTGGGTGACTGTTCCACCATGCAACATTCTTTATGCCCGGCATGGTATTTATTACCGCCAAAGTATTAAGTCACGCTACATCCAAATAAAGAACAGATAAATGAAACCATTCAGCAATATTGACCTGACGCACACTTCAGCCTGTTTTGGACTGTAAGCAAGATTGACTGCGGACAATATATCCAAACGAATTACCTATGAATGATCATTATTGCGACACTTATCGGGTAAAAGACACCGCCCTGTTTGCAGTTGGCTTTTTTTCTGTTCATAGCCAGACGGGTAAATTATCTGGAAGAGCGCAAAATGCCAAACGCGACACGCTATGCGTCTGATATTCGACTAAGGTTTTCTGCAAGGTTGATGACAGCAGCACCGCTGTACCGTTAAGGAGAATAATCGATGGCAAGACCTGTATTGCTACACCCGCGCTCCCTGTTGCTGGCGATGCAAATCGCGTTTGGTGCGGCATTGCTTATTGCAATCCCTCAGGCGATGGCGGAACAAGCGCAAAACACCCCGCAACCGCCGGATGTTCTGCTCGGCCCCCTGTTTAGCGACGTGCAAAGCGCAAAACTGTTTCCCGGATCAAAAAACCTTCGCCGATGCCGTGCCTAATGGCGATCCATTAATGATCCTCGCGGATTACCGTATGCAGCGCAATCAAACCAGTTTTGATCTGCGCCATTTTGTAGATGTGAACTTCACGCTGCCCAAAGAGGGTGAAGAGTACGTTCCGCCCGCCGGGCAGAGTCTGCGTGAACATATTGACGGGTTATGGCCCGTATTGACGCGGACAACCAACAGCGCGGGTAAGTGGGATTCGTTGCTGCCGCTGCCGAAGCCCTATGTGGTTCCCCGGCGGGCGTTTCCGCGAAGTCTATTACTGGGATAGCTACTTCACCATGCTGGGCCTTGCGGAAAGCGATCACTGGGACAAAATCGAAGATATGGTAACTAACTTCGCCCATGAAATTGATACGTGGGGACATATTCCTAACGGCAACCGCAGTTACTATCTGAGTCGCTCGCAACCGCCTTTCTTCGCTCTGATGGTTGAATTGCTGGCCACGCACGATGGCGATGAAACCCTGAAAACGTACCTGCCGCAGATGGAAAAGAGTATCGCTACTGGATGGATGGCGTTGATAATCTGCAAGCGGGCCAGCCAATAAACGCGTGGTAAAACTGAGCGACGGCTCGGTACTGAATCGCTATTGGGACGATCGCGACACGCCTCGCCCTGGAGTCATGGCTTGACGATGTCACCACGGCGAAAAATAACCCTAACCGCCCTGCCACCGACATCTACCGCGATTTACGCTCTGCGGCGGCGTCCGGCTGGGATTTCAGCTCGCGCTGGATGGACAATCCCAACCAGCTCGGAACTATACGCACCACCAGCATCGTACCCGTCGATCTGAATGCCCTGATGTTTAAAATGGAGAAGATGCTGGCCCGCGGCTGGCAAGTCTCCGGCGATGCGGCAAAAGCCAGCCAGTATGAAGCGCTGGCGACGGCGCGGCAGAAAGCCATTGAAGCCAATCTGTGGAACGATAAAGAAGGCTGGTATGCGGACTACGATCTGAAGAGCAAAAGTGCGGAATCAGTTGACCGCAGCCACGCTCTATCCACTGTTTGTTAATGCTGCCGCCAAAGACAGAGCCGATAAAGTCGCCGCGGCAACGCAGGGGCGTTTGTTAAAGCCTCGGCGGTATTTCCACCACTACCGTCAGCAGCGGGCAGCAATGGGATGCCCCGAATGGCTGGGCACCGTTGCAATGGATAGCCACCGCTGGCCTGCAAAACTATGATCATCAGAAACTGGCGATGGATGTGAGTTGGCGTTTTCTCACCAATGTGCAGCACACCTACGATCGCGAGAAGAAACTGGTCGAAAAATATGACGTCAGCAGCACCGGAACCGGCGGTGGCGGCGGCGAATATCCGTTGCAGGACGGTTTTGGCTGGACCAACGGCGTCACACTGAAAATGCTTGATTTGGTGTGCCCTAAAGAAAAGCCGTGTGACAACGTGCCGCAAACGCAACCCACTCAACAACCGGCGCAGACCGCGCCTGCCCCACAAAAAGTGGCGCAATAAATACGCCCTGATCTCTTCCTGCAATGCGTTCCTCGGTTCAGGAAGAGATCATGCCGCCACCTCGTGAAGCAGCGCGGTTAAAACCATGCCAAGCTGAGCGAGCACTTCATTCGCTGGCCTGCCCATTTGCATATGCATAATGGCGCCATCCAACGCCATAACACTGGCTGACAGCAGCGCCGGATCGGCACGATTCCAGTGCA
Organism: Enterobacter sp. EA-1; assembly: GCA_002886105.1. Taxonomy (GTDB): domain Bacteria; phylum Pseudomonadota; class Gammaproteobacteria; order Enterobacterales; family Enterobacteriaceae. The sequence continues at coordinate 2,189,490 of CP025776.1, read as the reverse complement.
CGCCTAAGGCCTGTTCAACCGCAAGCTTATGCGTGCGGGTCACCTGTATCACATCGGGTAACGCTTCGCCCATTTCCGAGGTGGCATTCAGAAATGCGCACCCACGAAAATCAGGCGCATCCGCCCAGTCTTGCAGTGTGGAAAGTAGCGCACTGATGTCGCCTGCCCCTGCCTGCATATGCCTCGGCCATCGTCGTGTTAAACCAGTCGATCCAACGCGAATGCCGATACTCCAGATAAGCCGAGGATCAGGGCATTTTTGCTGGGGAAATGACGATAAAACGTCACTTTCGTTACACCGGGCGCATTCAATGATTTTATCGACGCCGGTGGCCCGAATGCCGTACAGATAAAAGAGTTCATGCGCGGTTTGCACGATTTTCTCTTTCGCACTGCGTTTTTCCGGTATTCCTGTTTTAACGTTCATCGTGAGTGACTGTTGACAAGTTTATGTTGGAGGTCCAGATTATCACCGGTAGACAGATCTGTCTACTTACCATTATCGAGGATCTCGCCATGACTAACCGCCCTCCATTACCCCCGTTTACGCGTGAAACGGCAATTCAAAAGTTCGTCTGGCCGAAGATGGCTGGAATAGTCGCGATGTCGCCCTTGCCTATTCACTGGATACCCAATGGCGCAATCGTGTGGAATTTGCGCAAAACCGCGACGAAGCCAAAGCATTTCTGCAACGCAAATGGAAAAGAACAGGAATACAGGTTGATAAAGGAGCTATGGGCTTTTGAGGGGAAACAGGATTGCTGTCCGTTACGCCTATGAATGGCATGATGATTCCGGCAACTGGTTTCGTTCTTACGGTAATGAAAACTGGGAGTTTGCCGCTGACGGCTTAATGCAACGCCGTTACGCCTGTATCAATGATATGCCGATTAACGAATCTGAACGTCTTTTCCACTGGCCTCTGGGGCCTCGTCCTGACGACCACCCCGGTCTGAGCGAACTGGGTTTGTAGTCCTCTCGCCAGTGTCTCTATTTAATCATTATCACAAGAGCGCTAATTTACGTTAGCCAGTAAACGCCGCTTTCCCTTCGCCAAAGGTGAGTGGAAGGCTGGCGTCCTTTCTCGCCCGGCAAACAGCCGGCAATGCTTAAGGGGCTTCAGGAGGTGATGGCAACGCTTCCCGTTTTTCTGCCCATTTAAGCATGGAATCGAGCGCAGGACACAGCGCTTGCCCCCACGCCGTTAATCGATATTCAACCTTAGGCGGCACTTGCGGATACAGCTTCCGCGATACGATTCCGTCGGCTTCCAGCTGCCGGAGTTGCTGGCTCAGCATCTTTTGAGAAATGCCGAGGGATCAGTCTGCCAAAATCGGAGTAGCGCTGCACCTTCCCGTCGAACAGATGAAACAGGATGACCAATTTCCATCGACCTTCCAGAAGCCGGAGTACCTGTTCTACGCCAAGTGCCGCGGTGTCAGGGGTGTAAATCTTACTCATTAGACTGTTACTCACTTTTCGTGCGTTCTTGATGATTTCACACTATATGGCGATGATGACGGCATCACAAACCAAAGGGTACATAACCCTGCACGGGAGCTCATCTGATGACCATGAATCTGGAATTACAAGGAAAACGTGTACTGGTGACCGCGGGCACCAAAGGTGTCGGGAAAGCAGTGGTTGGCCTGTTCCACGAACAGGGGGCGCAGGTGTTAACCACAGCACGAACACAACCTGATGAAACCTTCGCGGATCACTTTGTTACAGCAGACCTGACAACTGTCGAAGGTTGCCGCCGGTGTGGCTGAAGCGGTAAATGCCAGATTGGGGGCGTTGACATCATTGTTCATGTGCTTGGCGGTTCAACAGCACCGGTGTGGCGGATTCGCAGCGCTCGGCGAAAAGAGTGGCAGCAGGAGCTGAACCTCAATCTCCTGCCAGCGGTCCGACTGGATCGTGCATTGCTGCCACCGGCATGCTTGAGCAGGGAGCCGGTGTCATTATTCACGTCACATCAATTCAGCGCGAGCTGCCCTTACCGGAATCGACGACAGGATATGCGGCGGCGAAAGCGGCACTGTCGACGTACAGTAAAAGTCTGTCGAAAGAAGTCTCGCCAAAAGGTATTCGCGTACTGCGTGTGGCGCCCTGGTTGGATCGAAACAGAGGCATCAGTGGCACTGGCCGAGCGGCTCGCCCTGCAGGCAGGAACCGACTATGAAGGCGGGAAAAGATCATCATGAACTCGCTCGGGGGTATACCGATAGGGCGTCCATCAACACCCATTGAGGTGGCGAATCTCATCCTGTTCACGGGTTCATCACGTGCAGCAACGATCACAGGGACGGAGTATGTTATTGATGGTGGCACAGTTCCAACGGTGTAAGCAGAAGGAACGCTGCGGCCGGCGCTGCAGCGTTGAAATCATAAAGGAACGCTGGCCGGGGGCAGGCTTTCAGCGAAGATGACGGCAATACCGGTTGAACGTTCAGACCATACGGCGGTTTCACGACACGGGTCTGTGAAACCGAGCCAGACTACCTGCGCAGCAGTCTGAATACCGCCAGCACCACGATGGCGCCGACTACCGCAACAATAAAACTGTGTAAATTGAACCCCCGTGATATCTCCGCCATAACCAAGCCGGGTGGCGAGCCAGCCACCTACCACAGCGCCAACGATCCCCAGAATACAGGTCAAAATAAAGCCACCACCATCCCGCCCGGGCATAATCAACTTGGCGATAACGCCTGCAATCAGGCCAAAGATAATCCACGCGAGAATACCCATATTATTCAACTCCTTTTACTCGTCTCGTTTACGCGCACTAGCCACAATGGTGATGCGTTGACTACAGTATAGTTGGCGGTAGTAAAAGCATTTTCTTCTCACGGACTTAATCCAAATCTGACTTAAAAAAAATTGTGTCGGTTTGTATTAAGTTCTCCGATGAAATGCCGATATAACAACGACGGTGTGTCAGTCATCAAGGAGCCATTCGGCGTGAGCAATTACAGTGAGCAGTTCCTGGGAAACAAAATCCGCTGGCCGTGCTGGGAGTATTGCGCGATTTGCAGAAAAACCAGTGCCTGTCTGCATCACGGGGCGGAGGCCAGTTCATCAGTAAAATACTGGACGCGAATCCAGAAGAGCTGATCATGGATTTTGGTAGTCAGGATTACGAGAATAATGCGGTACAGCGCGCCGGGAAAGTCACCGTGACCGCCGAAACGCAGGGTGCAAAAGTTGAATTTACGTTGGGTGCACTCTCGGCGGGAGATTATCAGGCCTTACCGGCCTTTCTTACCCCACTACCGGAGACGTTATGGTTTATCCAGCGCCGTGAATATTTCCGCATCATCGCCCCTTTGCATCCCGCTTACTTCTGTAAAGCGCTGATGCCCGATAAATCAGAGATTCGTTTCCGCCTCTACGATCTTTCGCTGGGCGGGATGGGTGCATTACTGGAAGGCCCGGTACCTGAAAAGCTGGAACCGGGGATGCGCTTTACAAAAATTGAGCTGGATATGGCATCGTGGGGACAGTTCTATTTTGATGCGCAATTGATCGCCATCGGCGAGCGTAAAGTGGTGGACGGCAAAACGAAACAATCAGTACGCCACGTCTCAGTTTTCGCTTTTTAAATGTCAGCCCGGGCGTGGAGCGCGAACTCCAGCGCATCATTTTGCCCTGGAGCGCGAGGCGCGCGAACGCGCCAGCCGGGTGCGCTAATTACATCGCGTCCATCGCTTTTTGTACTTTCCAGATATAGCGCGGCGCCTGTGGCGCGGGGTGGTTATCCACCACATGTTTTAAGAAGGCGTCTGCGCTCAAATCATTAATTTCCTCAATCGCTTCGCTTCTGTCGGAGGAGAACGTCCGCAGTAGCGCGCCGGCGCCGTTCACGTATGAAACGACCAGCGCGTACTGCATCACTTTCTCATCGCGGATGCCAGCAAGCGCCCCATGTTCGAGAATACTGAGATAGGCAGCGCCCATTGAGATATTGCGTTCCGGGTTTTTCAGTTCGCTGGTGGACGGTTGACCACTCCATCCCATATGGCGGTAGACTTCGCGCCCCGCAGTCGACGCTTTTAACTGCATCAGGCCAACGGCGTTGGATTTGCTCACCAGATCCGGGTTGCCGCCCGACTCGACCGCGATCATTGCGGTGATAAGCCGTGGGCTTACACCCCACGCTGCACCCGCTTTTTTCGGTTATCGGCATCCACTGCATCGCGCGTTTCACCGGGACTTCCGGGTTCCAGTCCGGCTTACGGTAATCCTGTTTTGAGCTACATCCGGCCAGTAAGACCACTACAAAAGCAAACCATCTCAATTTCACACCAGCAATCCTTATTCGGGGTATTCATCACTGCGGATGACAACGACACAGGTAAGCGGCATGATAACTGTTTCGCTATAGATGTCAGCAAGGAAATGCCATGTCCACCTTCCACCTGATCGCCCCTTCCGGTTATTGCATCAATCAGCAGGCTGCTGCCTCTGCCATTAAACAGCTTGAACAACAGGGGGCATCATGTCTGCAATCAGCAGGTGATTACCCGCCGTTGCGAGCGGTTTGCCGGTAGCGATGAACAACGACTCGCCGATCTCAATGCGCTGGCGCAATTGCCCGGCGAGAACCTGATTGTTATGCCGGTACGTGGCGGCTATGGCGCCAGCCGCTTGCTGAGCGAGGTTAACTGGCAGGCGATAGCGGAACGACAGCAGCAACAGCCACTGCTGATTTGCGGTCACAGCGACTTCACGGCTTTTCAGTCAGGCCTGCTGGCCACAGGCAATGTGATTACCTTTAGCGGGCCGATGCTGGCGGGTAACTTTGGCGCAGAGCCGCAGGATGCATTCACCGTTGAACATTTTGGCGGGCATTACGCAATAAAACCTATACCGTGGAATGGCAAGGCGAAGGCCCGCATTGTCACACAGAAGGCCAGCTTTGGGGCGGTAACTGGCCATGCTGACTTCGCTTATTGGTACACCCTGGTTGCCTCAAATCGAAGGCGGCATTCTGGTGGTGGAAGATATCAATGAACACCCCTACCGCGTGGAGCGCATGTTATTACAACTGTTACAAGCGGGTATTCTGGCGCGACAAAACGCACTGGTGCTCGGCAGTTTCACCCATGCACAACCCAACGAGTACGATGCAGGCTACAATCTTACTACGATGGTTGAATACCTGCGTTCGCGGCTGGACATTCCGCTGATCAGCGGACTGCCGTTTGGTCATGAGCCGCAAACCGTCACCTTACCGTTAGGCGCCCACGCTGTTTTGCAACATGCTGAAAAATCTCAACTGACCCTGTCGGGTCATCCCGTGATGTCGGTATAAAAAAGCGCTTAATGCCCTTATTAAAACGTTGTTTCTGCCGTTATTATAAATGCGTTGAATGGATCCGGGGCTGCCGGACGCAGCCCGGGTTTCGGATTTGTCGCGACGGGATAAGGAGAGGCATAACATTGGACGCTGAGGCGATAATCAGTCTGTTTATTCTGGGTTCAGTTCTTGTAACCTGCAGTATTTTATTAAGTTCCTTCTCATCACGCCTCGGAATCCCGATTCTGGTCATTTTTCTGGCGATTGGTATGTTGGCCGGCGTGACGGCATTGGTGGCATACCGTTCGATAATTATCCGTTCGCCTATATGGTCAGTAACCTCGCGCTGGCGATCATTCTGCTTGATGGCGGTATGCGTACCCGCGCCAGCTCCTTTCGCGTTGCCCTTGGCCCGGCCCTTTCTCTGGCAACCGTTGGGGTACTCGTGACCTCCAGCCTGACCGGCATGATGGCGGCCCTCGTTGTTTAAACTCAACATCATGGAAGGGTTGTTAATCGGCGCCATTGTCGGCTCCACCGATGCAGCAGCGGTGTTTTCACTGCTTGGCGGCAAGGGCTGAACGAACGCGTGGGTTCGACGCTTGAAATTGAATCCGGCAGCAACGATCCGATGGCGGTATTTCTGACCATTACGCTGATTGAGATGATTCAGAAGCATAGGCATCTCGATCTGATTTCTGTGCATATCGTGCAGGAGTTCGGTCTCGGCATTCTGCTTGGCGGCGCGGGCGGCTATCTGCTGCAACAGATGATCAATCGCATTGCCTGCCACAAGGCTGTATCCGTTGCTGGCGCTCAGCGGTGGTATCCACAGTGTTTGCCCTGACCACCGCCTTACACGGCAGCGGGATCCTCGGCCGTGTATCTGTGGTTTTGTGCTTGGGAATCGCCCTATCCGCAACCGTTTCGGCATTTTGCAAAACTTTGACGGGCTGGCACTGGCTGGCGCAAATTGCGATGTTCCTCGTGCTGGGGTTATTAGTGACGCCTTCCGATTTGTGGCCAATCGCCCTCTCCGCGCTGATCCTCTCAGCATGGATGATTTTTGTTGCGCGCCCGCTGTCGGTGTTCGCCAGTCTGTTGCCGTTTCGCGGCTTTAACCTGCGCGAGCGCGTGTTTATCAGTTGGGTGGGACTACGTGGCGCGGTGCCGATTATTCTTGCCACCTTCCCGATGATGGCGGGGCTGGACAATGCCCGTCTGTTCTTCAACGTGGCGTTTTTCGTGGTGCTGATTTCACTGCTGTTTCAGGGGACCTCACTCTCCACCGGGCGGCGAAAAAAGCCAAAGTGGTGGTTCCGCCGGTAGGCTGGCCGGTCTCACGCGTGGGCTGGATATTCATCCGGATAATCCGTGGGAGCAGTTTGTTTATCAGTTGAGCGCCGATAAATGGTGCGTGGGCGCAGCACTTCGCGATTTGCACATGCCGGAAGAGACGCGCATTGCCGCGCTGTTCCGTGGTAACAGCCTGCTGCACCCGACGGGCAGCACCCGGCTGCGTGAAGGCGATGTCCTGTGCGTCATTGGCCGTGAGCGTGACCTGCCCGCGCTGGGCAAACTGTTCAGCCAGTCGCCCCCGGTGGCGCTGGATCAACGCTTTTCGGCGATTTTATTCTTGAAGCGAATGCCAAATTTGCCGACGTGGCTCTGATTTACGGACTGGAAGACGGGCTGGAATACCGGGATAAACAGCAGACGTTGGGCGATATCGTGCAACAGTTGCTGGGTGCTGCGCCCGTGGTTGGCGACCGGGTGGAATTTGCCGGGATGATCTGGACCGTGGCAGAAAAGGCGGACAACGCCGTGGGTGAAAGTCGGTGTCCGCAGACATGAAGAAGAGGCGGAATAACCGCCTCAGGGTGTTTTACACTGTCACTACCGGGACGCGCGGTGCTAATGCGCACATCAATTCATACCCGACCGTGCCGGACGCCGTAGCCGCTTCATCGATTTTAATCGCCTTGCCCCATAGCTCGACCGGCGTACCAATGCCGGCCTGTGGGCAGGGGGTTAAATCCACCGTCAACATATCCATCGAGATCGCCCCCACGGTAGTTGTACGGATGCCATCCACCAGTACGGGGTTCCCGTCGGCGCCAGTCGCGGATAACCATCAGCATAGCCACAGGCGACCACGCCAATGCGCTGCTCTGAACCGCGTAGCGTGCACTACCCCACGGTATCGCCAGCCTTTAGCGTTTGTACGGCGATAATTTCTCACGCTGCCGTTACGGGATACCACTGGTGGCGACATCCTGCCAATCGCCCGAGGGCGACGCGCCATAGAGCACAATACCGGGTCGCACCCAGTCAAAATGTGCCTCCGGGTGCCAGAGCGTGGCGGCCGAGTTTGCCAGCGAGCGCGGCGCAACTATGCCTTCAGCGGCCTGCGCAATACGCGCCATCGGCGCGATAATACCCTGCGGGTGTTCCGCCTCAGCAAAATGGGACATCAGCGTGATGTCACCCACGTTTGCCAGACCACGCAACTGCTGCCAGACGCCATGCACACGCTCGGGCTGGAAACCAAGGCGGTTCATCCCGCTGTTAATTTTCAGGTAGATATCCAGCGGCGCTTGCAGACGCGCATTCTGCAGTGCGTTAATTTGCCGTTGCTGTGCAGGCTTGTGGTCAGGCGGTATTTATCAAACAGCGGCAGCTCATCCGCATGGAAAAACCCCTCCAGCATCAGAATCGGTCCTTTCCAGCCGCGTTCACGCAGCAGGATAGCTTCTTCCAGATTCAGCATGGCGAAGCCGTCTGTGGTATTAAGCGCACGCCAGACACGATCGATACCGTGCCCGTACGCGTTTGCCTTAACGACCGACCAGATTTTTGCTGATGGCGCTGCGCGGCGAACAACCTGCAAGTTATTGGCCAGCGCCTGTAAAATCCAGTGGGGTGGCCAGAACCGGACGAGACATCACTATTCCTTATATCAGTTATGAACGCCGTGTAAGTGCTGCGCACGCGCAGGCGTAAAACCCGACAGATAGCGCGCCACGCCAAGATCATCAGACGGAATCGCGGGCGTCGTGCCGGAAATCAGATCGCTTATCAACTGACCGGAACCGCAGGCCATTGTCCAGCCCAGCGTACCGTGTCCGGTATTCAGCCACAGATTTTTAAACGGAGTACGCCCGACAACCGGCGTGCCGTCCGGCGTCATTGGCCGCAACCCCGTCCAGAAGGTAGCCTGTTCAACGTGGCCGCCGCGCGGGAACAGGTCGCGCACCACCATCTCCAGCGTTTCACGGCGCGGCTTCAGCAGCTCGGTGTTGTAACCCACAATTTCCGCCATTCCGCCCACGCGGATGCGCTAAGTCAAAACGGGTAATGGCAATCTTGTAAGTCTCATCAAGGATGGTCGATACCGGCGCACCATCTTCTTGTGCAATCGGGATAGTCAGGGAATAACCTTTAAGCGGATAGACCGGAATATCAACAATCCCTTTCAGTAAACCGGTGGACCAGGATCCAAACGCCATTACGTAGGCATCGGCTTTGATCACCTCGTCGCCACATTTCACGCCGTAGATTTTCTCCCCTTCATACAGCAGGCGATCCACCGGTGTGTTAAAGCGGAACACCACTCCCACCGGGCAGCCATCTGCGCCAGATGTTGAGTAAAGAGCTGCGTCGCCGGTTTCATCATTCGGCAGCCCGCCCGTCAGTTTGCCCGCGACTTCCGCCAACGCCGGTTCAACCTCCGCCAGACGTGCCGCCTCCAGCAATTGATAGGGCACCCCGGCATCCTGCAAAACGGCGATATCGCGGGTCGCATTTTCATACTGTTCAGCGGTGCGAAACAGTTGCAATGTACCGCCCTGCCGCCCTTCGTACTGAACATGGGTGGTTTCGCAGCAGTTTCAGACAGTCGCGGCTGTATTCCGCCAGACGTACCATACGTCCTTTGTTTTCCATGTAGTGGCGGGTGTCGCAGTTACGCAGCATTTGCCACATCCATTTTAACTGTGATGATGTGCCATCCGTGCGGATAGCCAGCGGCGCATGGCGCTGAAACATCCATTTAATCGCTTTCAGCGGCACGCCGGCGCAGCCAGGGCGCGGCATAGCCAGAAATCTGCCGGCATTGGCGGCGCTGGTCTCTGCGCGGGGCCCGGCTGCCGATCACCGATCACGTCAGACCCGCCTGACGCAGATACCATGCGCTGGTGACGCCCACCACCCCGCTACCTAAGACAACAACTTGCATATCCCTCTCCCATGAGTAAAGCACAATCATCTAATTACAAATTGATAACCCAGATGAAAATATTATTCAACATATGCCTTTTTATGGTGACATCTCTCACAGCTTCGCCCTATTACAAGGGCTAAACGTATTTAGCATCTCCTGCTGAACGCCTTTTAAGCGCAGAACAAAAACTACAAAACAGCCTTTCAGCGCCGCCTCGAGAAGAAAAAATCGCGAAGAAAAACCTATGGCTTAGCCACAGATTTTATTGCGCGTTCTATGCTTGAAATGAGACGCTCCATACAGAGAGTGTTGTTAACAACGAGGGCGCGCTAATGGCTACGATTGACTCAATGAATAAGGATTCTATTCGTCTGAGCGATGGACCCGATTGGACTTTCGATCTGCTGGATGTTTACCCGGCAGAGATCGACCGGGTGGCGAAACTCTACCGGCTGGATACCTATCCGCATCAAATCGAAGTGATCACCTCAGAACAAATGATGGATGCCTACTCAAGCGTAGGTATGCTAATTAACTACCCTCACTGGTCGTTCGGTAAGAAATTCATCGAGACGGAACGCCTTTACAAACATGGTCAGCAAGGGCTGGCTTATGCGAAATTGTCATCAACTCGAATCCCTGCATCGCCTACCTGATGGAAGAGAACACCATTACCATGCAGGCACTGGTGATGGCGCATGCCTGCTACGGGCATAACTCGTTTTTCAAAAACAACTATCTGTTCCGAAGCTGGACTGACGCCAGCTCGATTGTCGATTACCTGATCTTCGCCCGCAAAATACATTTACCGATTGTGAAGAGCGTTATGGCGTGGATGAAGTGGAAAAACTGCTCGACTCCTGCCATGCGCTGATGAACTACGGTGTGGATCGCTACAAACGCCCGCAGAAAATCTCGCTGCAGGAGGAGAAAGCGCGCCAGAAAAGTCGCGAGGAGTATCTGCAAAGCCGTGAATATGCTGTGGCGTACGCTACCGAAACGGGACGAAGAGGTGGCGGTCGCCCAAAAGCGCGTCGCTACCTGGCGGAGCCGCAGGAGAACCTGCTCTACTTTATGGAGAAAAACGCGCCATTGCTGGAGTCGTGGCAGCGCGAAATCCTGCGCATCGTGCGCAAAGTCAGCCAGTATTTTTACCCGCAGAAACAGACTCAGGTGATGAACGAAGGATGGGCGACGTTCTGGCACTACACCATCCTCAACCACTTGTATGACGAAGGCAAAGTCACCGACCGTTTTATGTTGGAGTTCCTGCACAGCCATACCAATGTGGTGTTCCAGCCGCCCTATAACAGCCCGTGGTATAGCGGCATCAACCCCTATGCACTGGGCTTTGCCATGTTCCGTGACATCAAGCGGATTTGCCAGTCGCCGACCGATGAAGATAAGTACTGGTTCCCGGATATTGCCGGTTCTGACTGGCTGGAAACGCTGCATTTTGCGATGCGCGACTTTAAGGATGAAAGCTTTATCAGCCAGTTTATGTCACCGAAGATCATGCGTGACTTCCGCTTCTTTACCGTGCTGGATGATGATCGCAATAACACACTGGAGATTGCCGCTATTCATAACGAAGAGGGCTACCGGGAGATCCGCAACAAACTGTCGTCACAGTACAACCTGAGCAACCCTCGGAGCCGAATATTCAGGTCTGGAACGTGGATTTACGCGGCGATCGCTCGCTGACACTGCGTTACATTCCGCACAATCGCGCGCCACTGGATAAAGGTCGTCGCGAAGTTCTGGAAGCATGTGCACCGGCTGTGGGGATTTGATGTGCTGCTGGAGCAGCAAAATGAAGATGGTAGCGTGGAACTGTTAGAGCGCTGCCCGCAACGCTCTAACACACTGTATTGGAAATCCCCTCTGCGACGCAGAGGGGTAACTTTGCTTATCGCCCTTGTAAGGCCAAATCGCCCTCGGCATCGTTTTTTTGCATCCGGTGCCAGATTTCACCACTTTCGTGACCGTAGCGACGCACCAGTTCGTAGACTGTCGTGCTGCGCATGCTCACACTTCCGCCAGCTTGTGATAGAAACCCAGCGCCGCTACGTGCTTCCGGACTGGAGAAGTAATGGCGACCAATGCGCGTATACAACCCTTTCATACCGTTCAGGATCAACCCGTAGATCGGATTGCCGGAGGCAAAAGCAAGCCCGCGGAAAACGTTGTAATCGAGTTCGGCAAACGCGTCAGCGTGGTCTTCCACCGCGCGCTGGCCAGCACTTTCAGCGCGTCATCAGGGTGCTGACGGAATGCAGTACGGATAAAGATAGTGGAAATGTTGGTGCGCACCGACAACAAGTTGTCGATCAACTGCGGAACGCTTTCGTGATCGAGACGCGCCAGCGTTTCCAGAATGTTCAGACCCGACGTTTCCCAGAAGTTATTCACTTTGGTGGGTTTGCCATGCTGAATAGTGAGCCAGCCATCGCGGGCCAGACGCTGTAAAACTTCACGCAATGTGGTACGGGTGACGCCAATCAGTTCAGAGAGTTCGCGTTCAGCAGGAAGAATGGATCCCGGGGGGAAGCGATTATTCCAGATACTTTCAATGATGTACTCTTCCGCGAAACCCGCCGGGCTCTGCGCCTTAATGACCATAGTGAGATTTCCATTACACAGCATTAGCAAAGAGGACTCATCATACCAGACCCCGTCGGGGGCAGGTAGCATGCGAAAAGAAGAAAAAAGGGGATCGGTACGCCATTTTGACTATTTAGCAGCGCTTAACCTCATAAGTGATATGGCTTTCATCCGAAACTGATGCAGCGCAAAATGCCCGTTCTTTTTTGCCGGATATGACATCGCTTCGTGGTCTGGTTTGACTTTTCGCATGATAAACATTCAATTACGTAATATTTTACCAGCCGCTAGTGGCCTGTAGAGAGATTTCGTTTACACTGCTTTTTCCAAAGCATCTCCCGTGGAAATGATTATGTTGCGATACTTGAACAAGTGCTCGCGCGGGCGCGGCGCGTGGTTATTAATGGCGCTGACGGCGTTCGCACTTGAAATGGTCGCGTTGTGGTTCCAGCATGTCATGCTGCTGAAACCCTGCGTACTCTGTATTTATGAACGCAGCGCGTTGTTTGGCGTGATGGGTGCCGGAATTGTCGGCGCGATTGCGCCAAAAACGCCGCTACGTTACGTCGCTCTGGCAATCTGGATTCTATAGCGCATGGCGCGGCATCCAGCTTGCACCGGGAACATACGATGATTCAGCTGCACCCTTCCCCGTTTATGACCTGCGATTTTGCTGCCCGTTTCCCGACGTGGCTGCCGCTGGATAAATGGCTCCCGCAAGTGTTTGTCGCGTCCGGCGACTGCGCTGAGCGTCAATGGTCGTTTCTGACGCTGGAGATGCCGCAGTGGCTGCTGGGCATTTTGTGGCTTACCCTCGGGTCGTTGCGCTGTTGGTGCTGATTGCCCAACCGTTCAAACCGAAAAAACGCGATCTCTTTGGTCGCTAACAGAACGCTCCCCTCGGGAGCGTTTTTTCATTACCTTCCGGTTCCAGCTCATAGCGCAGTTGCCTGAAGTTCACCGCCCGGACATTGCTGCAATTTAACAACGCCACACTGGGACCAACATACAAGCGTGAAAGATTGCCCGATCTCGTAAACGGTGTGTAGCGAGGCGTTTTTTACTTTTCTCTGCCCTGCTGGCTGTTTATCGCGTCGGTAATTATCGACGTGTTTTGGGGTGTCTGAGCGTTAATCCGCCCATTCCGGTTTGTTGAGGATGTGCTCCTGCCAGTCGCGGACTTCAGACTCTTTCACAGCAATATGGCGCACGGAAATGCGTTCGGCGTGCATTGCCGCTTTGGAGCCGGTGCGCAGCGGGTGCCACAGCGGTAACGCTTTACCCTCTGCCAGTAAACGGTAAGCACAGCTCGGCGGCAGCCATTCAAAGGTCGGGAGATTTTCGCGGGTCAGTTTGATGCAATCAGGTTCATACTCGAACCGGCGCTCATAGTTACGACACTGGCAGGTTTTGATATTCAACTGACGACAGGCAACATTGGTAAAGTAGATTTCGTCAGTGTCTTCATCCATCAGCTTATGCAGGCAGCACTGCCCGCAGCCATCACATAACGACTCCCACTCCGCGTCCGTCATTTGGTCGAGAGTTTTGCTTTGCCAGAAAGGAGTGTCGTTCATGATAAAATCCGCCATTAAAATCCAGTGGGAGCACCTTATAACCAGTCTGGCATGCGGATGCAGAAAGTTTTGCCGCCCGTTCCGGTGCGGCAAACTGTATCAAAGTACGCGAGTCGTCAGGGAAAGGCCGTTAAAGCTCACGTCCAGCTCATCACCGCTTTGCAGCGGGCCGACGCCATCTGGCGTGCCTGTCAGGATCACATCGCCTGCTTTCAGCGTGAAAAAAGCGGCTCATATAGGCAATCAGCGGCACGATTTTGTGGATCATATCAGCAGTCGTGCCTTGCTGGCGGAATTCACCATTCACTTTCAGACCAAGCGTCGTGTTTTGCGGATCGCTGGCAAACTCCGCCGCCGGGATAAAGCCAGAAATCGGGCATGAGTTATCAAAACCTTTGGCTTTTTCCCACGGCTGCCCGGCTTTCTTCATTTTACTTTGCAGATCGCGTAGCGTGAGATCCAGCGCCACGCCGTATCCGGCTATGGCCTTACGGACATGTTCTTCCGTGGCCTCTGGCGCAGCGTTGCGCCAATCAGCACCGCCAGTTCCACTTCATGGTGCACAGAACCAAAATCCTGTGGCAAGGCGAGCGGCTGGCGGATGTCGCACAACGCCGTTTCGGGTTTAATAAACAGAACCGGCTCTTCCGGGGTAGCGCTCCCCATTTCCTTAATATGTTTCGCATAGTTGCTGCCAACGCAAACCACTTTACTCACCGGGTAATCCAGCAGAGCGCCCTGCCAGTTGTGATGCTGATACATTTATTCCACCTCCGGTAACACATTGAACATGAGCGAAAAATGACTATCCGCGCCACCCGGCAGTTTGTCAAATACCAACACGTTGCCGCCTGTGTCGAAGGTACAATAAGAAACGGCTCAAAGAGCCGTCCTGTCACATTTCGGGTTTATTGTTTGCCTAAACCCGCGAGAGATGTTGTTTCAATAAGTTTTCTTGTGGTGGCGGTAACTGCAAATAATAGCCTTGCGTGACCAATGCTTCTTTTACTTTCTCCAAATCCGCGCCAGCCAATTTTTTACGACCGTCGAGCGGAAAAAGCATCGTCAACTGCGGTGGACCGAAGCTCTGCATTAACGCTTCCGGTACGCGGGAAAAATCGTCTTTTTTTCGACATACAGATAAGTCTGTTCACGACGGGCACTTCGATAGATCACACAAAACATACTTATTACTCGGAATTAGCGGGTGGTTACTTGCCTGAATATAACAGTGACTATAACATGCCTGATAGTCTTCGGAATATCACTCAACGATCGGGTGATAATAGCAAAATGAGTAAGGTCAGGATGTCAAACACGCCCATCGAGCTAAAAGGCAGTAGTTTTACCTTATCAGTGGTTCACTTGCATGATGCAAAACCCGAGGTTATTCGTCAGGCGTTAGAAGACAAAATCGCTCAGGCCCCTGCTTTCTTGCAGCATGCTCCCGTTGTCATCAATGTCTCCACGCTGGAAGGCCCGGTTAACTGGCCCCGGCTGCAGCAGAGTATTACCGAAACCGGTCTGCGCGTCGTGGGAATTAGCGGCTGTAAAGACAGCGAATTGAAAGCGGAAATCGAACGCGCCGGGCTCCCCCTACTGACAGAAGGTAAAGAGAAAGCGCCGCGTAAGGCCATCGCTCCTGAACCCCTCCCATTGTTACCCCGGTCACAAAAACACGCTTGATTGACACCCCGGTTCCGTTCCGGTCAGCGGATTTATGCACCACACTGTGATCTGATTGTCACTAGCCACGTCAGCGCAGGCGCTGAACTGATTGCCGACGGCAATATCCATGTCTATGGCATGATGCGTGGACGAGCGCTGGCGGGAGCAAGCGGCGATCGCGAGGCACAAATTTTTGCACACACCTCACGCCGGAGCTGGTTTCATCGCGGAGAATACTACGGATGATCAAATCCCGGCCGATTATTATGGCAAAGCGGCACGTTTGCGGTTAGCGGACAACGCTTTGACAATTCAACCCTTAAATTAAGCCCTTTTAACAAGGAACTCCTATGGCACGCATTATTGTTGTTACTTCGGGTAAAGGGGGCGTTGGCAAGACCACCTCCAGCGCGGCCATCGCTACTGGTTTAGCCCAGAAGGGCAAAAAAACCGTCGTTATCGATTTCGATATTGGGCTGCGCAACTGGATCTCATCATGGGCTGCGAACGCCGCGTCGTGTACGATTTCGTCAACGTTATCCGAGGGTGATGCAACGCTGAACCAAGCGTTGATCAAAGATAAACGCACCGAAAATCTCTATATTCTTCCGGCATCGCAGACCCGCGATAAAGACGCGCTGACCCGTGAAGGCGTGGCGCAGGTGCTCGAAGATCTGAAGAAAATGGATTTCGATTTTATTGTCTGCGACTCCCCTGCGGGTATCGAAACCGGCGCGCTGATGGCGCTCTATTTCGCCGATGAAGCCATTATCACCACCAACCCGGAAGTGTCGTCAGTGCGTGACTCTGACCGCATTCTCGGTATTCTTGCGTCGAAATCACGCCGCGCCGAAAATGGTGAAGAACCGATTAAAGAGCACCTGCTGTTGACCCGTTATAACCCCGGGCGGGTTAACCGCGGCGACATGCTGAGCATGGAAGATGTGCTGGAAATTCTGCGAATCAAACTGGTTGGCGTGATCCCGGAAGATCAGTCCGTGTTACGTGCGTCAAACCAGGTGAGCCGGTTATCCCTCGGATGTCAACGCAGACGCGGGTAAAGCCTATGCCGATGCCGTGGAACGTCTGTTAGGAGAAGATCGTCCTTTCCGCTTCATTGAAGAAGAGAAGAAAGGTTTCCTCAAACGCTTGTTCGGAGGATAAGTTATGGCATTACTTGACTTTTTTCTCTCCAGAAAAAAGAACACTGCCAGCATTGCTAAAGAACGCCTGCAAATTATTGTTGCAGAACGTCGCCGCAGCGACGCTGAACCCCATTATTTACCGCAGCTTAAGCGGGATATTCTGGAAGTGATTTGTAAGTATGTACAAATCGATCCAGAGATGGTGACGGTTCAACTGGAACAAAAGGGGACGATATTTCCATTCTGGAACTTAACGTTACCCTGCCGGAAGCAGAAGAAACGAAATAAATAACGTTTCGCGCAGGCATTAAAAAAGGCAGATAATTTCTGCCTTTTTGTTTATTACACGGAATACCCTGTAATTATTTACAGTTATTATCGTGGATATTCATCCAGTAATTTTTTCAGCTGATCGGCCATCATTTCTCCCCCGCCAACCGCTAATTAATTCCGGTGCTGTTGTCTGCGGTTTCAATTTCCAGTGCCAGTTCAACAACTGATTAATCTGCCGGCGCGAAGCCAGCAGCTCAACGCTCACTTTCTCGCTTTCACCAATGGTTTGCACCAGCGCTTTAATGGCCTTGAATGCCTTGCGATAACCCGGCATATCCATCAGATTCAACAGCGGTTCCGGCAACGCCTCTTCCGGCAGCGCCTGAGCCTGCGCGACCAGCGCCAGCATCGTTTTACCATGGAAACGAATTTCACTGCCGGAGAGACCGATGCTGTCCAGTTCGCCCATGCTGGCAGGCATGTAGCGCGCGACCGCCCACAGGTTCTCTTCCCGAACGACAAAATTCACCGCCAGATCACGCTCGCGCGCCTTACGCAACCGCCAATCCGCAAGCAGCGCAGGCAAGCTGACGCGTACGCAACTGCCGGTGCGTTAGTGATATCACGCCATGCCTCTTCCGGTGCCAGCACTTCCCCGGCGACGCTGCATCATCAAGCGACATTCGTCCAGCGCGGCATCCAGTCGACCGGCCTGTTCCGTTTCGGCCAGCAGTTTGCCGGCGATTGGCAGCAGATACCACACGTCTGCGGCGGCATAGTCGCACTGACGTTCCGTCAGCGGGCGCGCCAGCCAGTCGGTACGTGACTCGCTCTTATCGATAACCGTGCCGGTGAACTCCTCCACCATGGCGGCAAAGCCCATGACAGTGGCCGACCGCAGAATGCGGCGAGAATTTGGGTATCGATCATCGGTTGCGGCTGTACGCCGAACGCGTTCAGGAAAACCGCGCTCCCCGCGTGCAGGTATTTGGTCACCTGCGTATTGATCAACAGGTTGCGAAACGGCGTCCAGTCGGTAATAGACAGCGGATCGATCAGCGCCACATGCTCACCGTCATAGAGCTGAATCAGCCCCAGTTGCGGGTGCGGACAAATTCGGTATCCAGGCAATGGCCGGAAACGCACTGGCGGCTTCACACAACGCCGCCAGTGCGTCGTTCGTCGTGATCATCTGGTAATTCAAATCATTATCTCTTTAGTTTGCACCCATAAAAAACGCCGGCTTAACCGGCGTTCGGGCGATTAATGCATAGCTCAGGCTTTATTGTCCACTTTGCCACGCGCTTCGTCACGTAATTCTCGTCGTAAAATCTTACCGACGTTCGATTTTGGCAATTCACTGCGGAATTCCACCAGCTTCGGCACCTTGTACCCGGTCAGCTGGCGGCGGCAGAACGCAATCAGCGCATCTTCCGTCAGGCTGTCCTCTTTTGACGACGAAGATCTTCACCGCTTCACCGCTGTTTTCAGACGGGACGCCCACGGCAGCCACTTCCCGCACCCCGGCATGCTGCATCACAACATCTTCAATCTCGTTCGGGTAGACATTAAAACCCGAGACCAGAATCATGTCCTTTTGCGATCGACAATACGCAGGAAACCTTCGTCGTCCATCACGGCAATGTCACCGGTGTACAGCCAGCCGTCACGCAGAATTTCATCCGTCGCATCCGGTCGCTGCCAGTAGCCCAGCATCACCTGCGGCCCTTTCACACACAGCTCCCCGGGTTCGCCCGGCGCGACTTCATTCCCCTCATCGTCCACCAGTTTGGCCTCGGTGGACGGCACCGGCAGACCAATGCTGCCACTGTGATAATCGATGTCGTGCGGGTTTACGCTCACCAGCGGCGAGCATTCAGTCAGGCCATAACCTTCCAGCAAATACTGCCCGGTCAGCTTGACCCAGCGATCCGCCACCGCTTGCTGCACTGGCATCCCCCGCCTGCGGACAAGTGCAGCGAGGAGAAATCCAGTTTGCGAAACTCGTCATTATTCAGCAGCGCGTTAAACAGCGTATTTACCCCGGTCATCGAGGTGAACGGGTATTTCGCCAGCTCTTTAACCAGCCCCGGGATATCACGTGGGTTGGTGATCAGCAGGTTTTGCCCGCCCAGTTCAATAAACAGCAGGCAGTTCATGGTCAGCGCAAAATGTGATACAGCGGAAGCGCCGTCACCACCAGCTCTTTGCCGCGGTGCAACAACGGCCCGTAAGTCGCATTAACCTGCTCCAGGGTTCGCCAGCATGTTGCGATGGGTCAGCATCGCCCCTTTCGCTACCCCGGTGGTTCCGCCGGTGTATTGCAGGAAGGCGAGATCGTCCGCAATCACCTCAGGTTTGACGTACTGCATGCGATAACCGCTTTGCAACGCGCGGCGGAATGAAATGGCATCCGGAAGATGGTATTTCGGCACCAGACGCTTAACGTATTTGACGACAAAGTTCACCAGCGTGCCTTTTGCCGACGACAGTTGATCGCCCATGCGGGTCAGGATCACATGGCGCACCCGGGTTTTATCAACCACTTTCTCCAAGGTGTGGGCGAAGTTCGAGACAATCACAATCGCGGACGCGCCGCTGTCATTCAGTTGGTGCTCCAGCTCGCGCGGGGTATACAGTGGGTTGACGTTCACCACAATCATTCCGGCACGCAAAATACCAAATAACGCGACCGGATATTGCAGCAGGTTTGGCATCATCAACGCGACGCGATCGCCTTTTTTC
Source organism: Enterobacter sp. EA-1 (assembly GCA_002886105.1). GTDB lineage: Bacteria > Pseudomonadota > Gammaproteobacteria > Enterobacterales > Enterobacteriaceae. The sequence continues at coordinate 2,169,951 of CP025776.1, read as the reverse complement.
AGCCCCAGACCTTGCTGAAGATAGGCGGCGAATGCCCGGCTGCGCTCTTCCAGCTTCCGGTATGTCATCACCTCGCCCATATTGATAAACGCGGGTTGGTCGGCATAACGTGCGGTGGAGTGTTCGAATAATTCAACCCGGGGGATTGATAACGGTCGGGGATTGATCTCCGCAGGAACATCTGCGGGATAACGGTTAAGCCAAACCTTCTTCAATGCATCACCTCTGAAATGAGTATTTTTGGTCATCACAACCCCAGTTAATAAACAAGTCGTTAACATAATATTAACTCAGCGTACCAGTTTATTAATTAAGCGAGCCGAAGGTTGCGAAGCGCGTCACTAATTATTTTTCTTATAAACCGCTATAGACAGAAACAGCGGCCGTGCCGCTGTCTCTTTCTCTTGTTATAACAAGGAATTACTCTGTCACGACAGTCTCAACACGGGCAGGCTCAGGCGGATACCAACCCCAGCCCCTAACCCGGAGTGCCAGTGGCGTGGCCCTCGGCCCCGGTCCCCAAAACCGAGGATCGACAGGCTGCGGCGCCATCACTACCTGCTGGGTCAAACGCCAACGTTTGTAGCCGTTGGCCTGCATCACCATATATTTATAGGGAGCGTCGCCCACTTTCCCTTCTTCGGTACCGGTGATAGGACCGACGACGGTGACTAACTGATTGCGGAAGTCGACAGGATCAAGAAAGCCGTTCACGTCTGCATAAATACGACCGACCGAAGGCTCGCCCAGCACCGGGCGCGCGCCGCTATCCAGCGGTACAGCGGCGATTTCCAGCCGGGTTTTCCCTTGCTGGTTCTTAATATCAACAACCTTACCGCCAAAACGCCCTTCCTGACCGACATACAGCGTGGGCGCATTCATTACCCGCACCAAATCTTCTTGCGGCGTTGGACTGGTTCCTTTAATCGCGTCAGGCACAGAAACACAACCGCTTAACACTGCCGTTGCCAGACCGGCCAGCAACCAGCGCATACCTCTTTTTGACCCGCCATGATGCGACTCCTCAACTCAGTTTGTACTACTGAGATTCATTCCCGGCCCGGAAGTTTCTTCCATGCCACTTCGTTACGCAAATAAACAGGTTCGGCATGCTCAACGGCAACCGTGCGTTGCTCAGTAAACAAGCGACGGGCAATCGGCAGCATATCTTCGGCGGCTGGCAGCGTGGTTTCACCCTCGATGAGCGACAGCGCACACGTGCTGGCCATCTCCGGCCAGCAGCCCAGCCAGTGCCCACCGTGGCCCATTGCCCATCAAGCTGTTGCAGACGCGCCATCACAGCTTGCGGGTTGAGCACGGCTTCGCTCTCTTCCCCCTGCCAGACGCCCTGCTCATCACGTTGATACTCAGCCCAGTAGACTTCCCCCATGCGTGCGTCGATGGCTGCCAGCACGCGGGTTGCGCCGGTTTTTCGCCATGCGCCTTCCGCCATGGTCGCCAGCGTTGAAACACCGATCATTGGCAGTTCTGCGCCCAAGGCCAGCCCTTGCGCAATACCGATGCCAATGCGTACGCCAGTAAAGCTGCCTCGGCCCGCGGCCAAACGCCAGCGCATCGAGTTGCGTGAGGGATATTTTTGCATCGTGCAGGACATCCTGAACCAGCGGCAGGATGCGTTGAGTGTGTTCGCGAGGGCAAAGTTCGAAGTGCGCGAAGGTCGTACCATCGTTCCACAGCGCGACAGAACACGCTTCCGTGGCGGTATCAATAGCCAGAATTCGCATGGGTATAACAGTCCACTATCAACAAAATGGCGCGCATCTTACCACAGTCCGCAGCAAATTACTGCGCCGGTGGCGATGCGAGGAATTCGACTGCGCGGCGAATGTCCCGGGTGCGGGGCGCGGGCGGAAGACTCGACAAGAACACCGCACCATAGGGGCGCATCACCAGCCGGTTATCACAAATCACCAGCACGCCGCGATCGTCCACATCGCGGATCAGTCGCCCGACGCCTTGTTTCCAGCGTGATCACGGCATCCGGTAACTGCACCTCGTCAAAGGGATCGCCACCGCGCAAGCGACAATCTTCCATGCGCGCTTTCAGCAGTGGATCTTCCGGCGAGGTAAACGGCAGTTTGTCGATGATCACCAAAGACAGGGTATCGCCGCGCACGTCCACCCCTTCCCAGAAACTGCTGGTCGCCACTAAGAGTGCGTTGCCGGCACTGACGAACTCTTGCAATAACCGGCCTTTACTGGTTTCACCCTGCAACAGGACGGGCAAGGTCATGGTGGCGCGGAACTGTTCCGCAAGATCGCGCATCATGGCGTGCGAGGTACAGAGCATAAAGCAGCGGCCATTGTTTGCTTCAATCATTGGCCGCAACATGGCGGCAAGCTGGCGCGCAGCACCCGGTTGATTGGTCTGCGGCAAATTGCGCGGGACGCACAATAACGCCTGACGCTGATAATCAAAAGGGCTTGCCAACAGTAATGACTCCGCACCTTCAATACCCAACCGCGCCGTAAAATGATGCAAATCGTCATTCACCGACAGCGTCGCAGAGGTAAAAATCCAACTGCCTTTTTCTGCGCCATCACTTCGGTGAATTTATCCGACACCGTCAGCGGCGTGAGCGCCAGCGTAAAATGGCGGGATGTGCATTCGTACCAGTAGCTGTAACCCGGCTGGTTGATCTCTTTCAGCCGTTTCAGGCGCGCGCGGTAGAGCGTAGCGCGTTCAAAAGCGGCATCCAGCAACGCCGAACGCCCGAGGGAGAGTTTTGCCACGTCGTAACACAGCTCAAGCGCATCATCGAGCAGTAGCAATGCGCGTTGAATGTTCGCATCCGCCAGCAGTTCGCGCAGATTACCGCGATAACCCGGTTCCCCAGTTGCAGGCGGAAGTCCTGCGCACTCTGCGCCAGCCGGTCGGCGCACTTCTGCAACTGCGCGGTATCTTTCAGTTCAGTCCGGTAAGCGATGGTGAAATCTTTCGCCAGATCCTGTAGCTGGCGGCTGGAGAGCGACTGACCAAAATACTGGCTGGCGATATCCGGAAGCTGATGCGCTTCGTCAAATATCATCACCTCAGCTTCCGGAATAAGTTCACCGAAGCCGCTCTCTTTCACCACCATATCGGCGAGAAACAGATGGTGGTTAACCACCACCACATCGGCATCCATCGCTTTTTTTGCGCGCTTTCACCACAAAACAGTCTTTATACATCGGGCAATCGCTGCCGAGACAGTTGTCATTGGTGCTGGTGACCAGCGGCCGCTTGCGAATCTTCCGCCACGCTGACACAGGTGCTGATGTCACCATCGGTCGTTTGGTTCGACCATGAACGCAGCAGAATCACGTCGCTGAGTGTCTGTACCGGCAGATCGCCGCCCGCCAGCGCTTGCTGCTCAAGACGCTCAATGCACAAATAGTTGGAACGGCCTTTCAGCAGCGCGGTGCGCCCGGTAAACGCCAGCGCTTTAGCAACGGTGGGTAAATCACGGCTGTAGAGCTGATCCTGCAGCGCTTTTGAGCCGGTGGAGATAATCACTTTTTCCCCGAGCGTAGCGCCGGGGCCGAGGTAGGCGTAGGTTTTACCGGTGCCGGTTCCTGCTTCGACCACCAGCGGTTGGGTATGGCGAATCGCCTCTGTCACCGCGTGCGCCATCTGGCGCTGTGGCTCGCGCGGTTTAAATCCCGGAATCGCTTTGGCCAGTTGGCCGTCTGTTGCAAAATCGTCCGTCACACTACCCCCTGGTTAAATCGACAGTGATTATGTCAGGGTGTGCGGATTTACGCCAGCCAGTTTATGTGGCACTCTTGCCTGCCCGCTATGGAGAATAAGAAGGAAAAGGTTATGACAATTGTGCGAATTGACGCGGCAGCCCGCTGGTCAGATGCGGTGATCCACAATCAGACGCTGTACTACACCGGCGTGCCGGAGAACCCTCGGACGCCGATGCGTTTGAGCAAACCGCCAACACACTGGCGCAAATCGACGCGGTGCTGGCAAAACAAGATAGCGATAAAACGCGTATCATCGACGCGACCCTTTTTCTTGCCGACAGCAATGATTTCGCCGCGATGAATAAAGCCTCGGGATGAATGGGTTGTGGCAGGCCATGCGCCAGTACGTTGCACCGTGCAAGCGAAACTGATGAACCCACGCTACAAAGTGGAAATTAAAATTATCGCCGCGGTGTAGTTACTCGTCTTCGTCTTCGAAGCGCGCCACGATCCGCTCGCCGGTATGGGTGGCGCGCAGCTCTTCTGCAACCTGTGCAATCGCCTGTCCGCTACTCATGCCGCCAGCCATTAATTCCTCGGATGCGTTCCACCGCTTTTGCTGTTGCTCGTGGCTAAGGGAAGGTAAACCTGCAAACATCGTGAACTCCTGCTAAATTGTTGACGCTAATTATTCCACGCGCTCGCGCTATTCACCAGCAAAGACGCACATGAGTCAGGTTCAATGAAGACGTTATCCCCCGCCGTAATCTCTCTGCCGTGGCGCCCCGACGCTGCCGAACACTACTTTGCCCCGCTCAGCCATCAGCCGTGGGCCATGCTGCTGCATTCAGGCCATGCCGATCATCCACACAATCGCTTTGATATTCTGGTGGCCGAACCGTTGATGACGCTCATCACGCGCGGCGAGATCACGACCCTTAACGATACACAAGAATCCAGTGATGATCCGTTGCAGCTGTTACAACACGCCCTCGACGAATGTGGCTTTCGCAGCGCTTCTGACCCGGAGTTGCCGTTTCCAGGGTGGCGCGTTAGGCCTGTTTGGTTATGATTTAGGCCGACGTTTTGAAAAACTTCCCCGGCATGCCGAACAGGATATCGCCCTGCCAGAGATGTCCGTGGGAATTTATGATTGGGCACTGGTGGTGGATCATCAACGCCAGCGGGTGACGCTGCTGAGTCATGGCGATGTCAATGCACGTCTGGCACTGGCTGAACGCGCAAACCGCGCCGCAGCGGGAGGATTTCCGCTTAACCTCAGCCCCCGGCAAGCGAACATGAGCCGGGAGGAGTACGGGGAAAAATTTCGCCAGATACAGACCCTGGTTGCACAGCGGCGACTGTTACCAGTCAATCTCGCGCAGCGTTTTCAGGCGCATTATCAAGGAGATGAGTGGCTGGCCTTTTGCCGCTTAAACCGTGAAAACCGCGCCCCGTTCAGCGCATTCCTGCGCTTGCAGCAGGGGGCGATACTCAGTCTCTCACCGGAGCGCTTTATCCGCCTCGAGGGTGACAATATCGAAACACGGCCGATCAAAGGTACTCTTCCACGGCTTGCCGACCCGCAGGCTGATGCGGAACAGGCGAAGAAACTGGCGTCGTCGGCAAAAGATCGCGCTGAAAACCTGATGATTGTCGATTTGATGCGTAATGATATTGGTCGTGTGGCGCTACCGGGTTCGGTGCGGGTGCCGGAACTGTTCGTGGTTGAGCCATTTCCTGCCGTCCATCACGGTCAGTACCGTTACGGCAACACTCCCGGCCGGTCGGCAAGCCTGCGATCTGTTACGTGCAGCCTTCCCCGGCGGCTCGATTACGGGGGCGCCCAAAGTCCGCGCGATGGAAATTATTGATCAACTGGAGCCGCAGCGTCGCAATGCCTCGGTGCGGCAGCATTGGCTATATCAGCGTTTGCGGCAATATGGACACCAGCATCACGATCCGCACGCTGACCGCCTGCGACGGGCAGATTTACTGTTCCGCGGGCGGTGGTATTGTCGCCGATAGTCAGGAAGAGGCGGAATATCAGGAAACCTTTGATAAAGTTAATCGTATTCTGCGGCAACTGGAGAAATGATTCGTGGAACAACCGGCGTTAACCCTCGGATGATTTTTTATCGCGCTTTCAACTTTTACGGCCACAGCTTAGCCCGCAAACCATTCACTCGCGCGGCAGTGCTGGTGCCTATCGTCCGGCGCGAACAGCCGGGTTTGCTGTTAACGCAACGCTCCCCACTGCTGCGTAAACATGCAGGACAGGTCGCCTTTCCCGGCGGCGCGGTCGACAGTAGCGACGCTTCATTAATTGCTGCGGCGCTGCGTGAAGCGCAGGAAGAGGTCGCCATTCCTCCCGATGCGGTGGAGGTGATCGGCGTGCTGCCGCCGGTGGATAGCGTCACCGGTTTTCAGGTCACGCCAGTGGTTGGCGTTATTCCGTCGGATTTGCACTACCACGCCAGTGAAGATGAAGTCTCCGCCGTGTTTGAAATGCCGCTGGCGGAGGCGCTGCGTCTGGGCCGTTATCATCCGCTGGATGTGCATCGTCACGGCAACGCGCATCGCGTATGGTTATCCCCGGGTATCAGCATTATTTTGTTTGGGGCATGACGGCGGGCATTATTCGTGCGCTGGCGCTGCAGATCGGGCGCAAGCCATAGACTATACTTTGCACAACGCCTCTTTTGACAGACTGAGATCAACTTCGCGTTATTAGTTTAATCAGGGTTACGCATTAGTTTAATTCATGTGAATAGTTAAGCTGACAGTGACCTTCCCTCTTACACTATGCGCAGTTATTACATCGTTACTGGAACCCCCGGTAACCCTGTCAGGAGTGTTAATGTGATTAGTATATTCGACATGTTTAAGGTGGGGATTGGTCCCTCATCTTCCCACACTGTTGGCCCGATGAAGGCCGGTAAGCAGTTCGTCGATGACCCTCGGTCGAAAAAGGATTGCTGGACGATGTCACCCGCGTAGTGGTGGACGTTTACGGCTCACTGTCCCTTACCGGGAAAGGCCACCATACCGATATCGCCATTATTATGGGGCTGGCGGGGAACGAACCCGCTACTGTGGATATCGACACCATTCCCGCCTTCATTCGCGATGTAGAAACCTGGGGTCGCCTGCTGCTGGCGCAGGGTCGCCATGAAGTGGATTTCCCGCAGAATGATGGCATGCGCTTTCATAGCGACAACCTGTCGTTGCACGAAAACGGCATGCGCATTACCGCCTTAAACGGCGATCGAGTCACGTACAGCAAAACCTATTACTCCATCGGCGGCGGCTTTATCGTCGACGAAGAGCATTTCGGCAAAGAAACCCTCGATACTATTAGCGTTCCCTACCCGTTCAATTCCGCTACGCAAATGCTGGAATATTGCAAAGAGACCGGCTTGTCGCTTTCCGGCATGGTGATGCAAAACGAGCTGGCGCTGCACAGCAAAAAAGAGATTGAAGAGTACTTTGCGCATGTGTGGGCGACCATGCGCGCCTGTATCGATCGCGGTATGAATACCGAAGGCGTACTACACTGGGCCGCTGCGTGTTCCACGCCGTGCTTCTGCACTGCGTCGTATGTTGGTGTCGAGTGACAAGCTCTCCAACGATCCGATGAATGTGGTCGACTGGGTGAACATGTTCGCGCTGGCGGTCAACGAAGAGAACGCCGCGGGTGGCCGCGTTGTTACCGCACCAACCAACGGCGCATGCGGCATCGTTCCGGCGGTGCTGGCGTATTATGATCACTTTATCGAGTCCGTCAGCCCGGACATTTATATCCGCTATTTCCTCGCTGCCGGGGCAATTGGCGCACTGTATAAGATGAATGCGTCAATTTCCGGTGCGGAAGTGGGTTGCCGGTGAAGTGGGTGTTGCCTGCTCCATGGCAGCCGCAGGGCTTGCCGAACTGCTGGGCGCCAGCCCGGAACAGGTGTGCGTTGCAGCGGAAATCGGCATGGAACATAACCTTGGCTTAACCTGCGACCCGGTTGCAGGCCGGGTTCAGGTACCCTGCATCGAGCGTAACGCAATTGCTTCCGTCAAAGCGATTAACGCCTCGCGCATGGCGATGCGCCGTACCAGCGCGCCGCGTGTGTCTCTCGATAAGGTTATCGAGACCATGTATGAAACAGGCAAAGACATGAACGCCAAATACCGCGAAACGTCCCGCGGCGGGTTAGCCATCAAGGTTCAGTGCGATTAACCATCACGCCCATCAACGCCGTTCAGCCGAACGGCGTTTTTTTCGCTCTTCTGCCACAGATCGATCATATATCGCCGATATTCTCGTTGTTTATTGGATTCCCCACTACACTTTTTAGTGTGCTGGCATGGAACTCAAGCCGGGATTCCACAGGCGACAATGGCATGCAAACGGCTCAACGGATCATTCAAAGCTACCGACATAAGCGGGCCATTTTTTGCGTGGTCGTGGCCGCCGTCGCCCTGATTTGCACGTTGGCGTTTCGCTTTATTTCGGAGCGGAACATAAATCAGCAACGCATTGTCGCGTATACCAGTCATGCCGTACAGACGCTCGATCGGCTCATACAACCGTTAATCGCCGGGCGTGATGTCGTAACGCCGCTCGTTGGCATGTCCTGCGACGATGCCCATCAGACGTTGCGCAAACAAGCTGCCTCTCTGCAAACCGTTCGCGCCATTGCGCTGATTGAAAACGGCATACTGTACTGCTCCAGTATCTTTGGTCATCGGAATGTGCCAGTTCATCAGTTGCAGCCCTCCTTACCAGCCAGCCAACCGCTGATGGCGCTCTCCACCGATCAATCACTGCTGAAAGATCAACCTATTCTCATTCTCTGGTATCCCACCCGCGAAGATGGACAAAATGGTGTGCTGGAGGTGGTGAATATTGAGTTGTTGAGTAATTTGATGCTCGAACCCCAAGAGCCGTTAATCACGCGTGTCAACCTGAGCGTTAATGGTCGGCATCTGGTGCAAGGTAAAGGTGTGATGGACCAGTTGCCGCCACAGCAGGATGAAAAACACTATCAGCAATCTTCCACACAGTTTCCCTTTGCCATCAGCGTGAGCGGCCCCGGCGCAGAACAACTGGCGCTACAGCATTTGCCTTCCCAATTACCGCTGGCCTTGATGATGAGTTTTTTGACCGGGTTTATTGCACCGGTTTGCGACCGCCAGTCGCATGAGTTTTTCCTCGGGAGGATCAACCTCGGACTGGCAGCCCATGAATTTGAACTGTTTTGCCAGCCAGTGATAAGCGCCAGCAACCTGCAGTGCACCGGGGTGGAAATATTGCTGCGCTGGTATAACCCGCGTCAGGGGTGGATTTCACCGGAAGTGTTTATCCCGATTGCCGAAGATCACCACCTTATCGCCCCGCTCACCCGCTATGTTATTACTGAAACAGCACGCCAACGGGAACTGTTCCTGACGATCCGCAATTTCATATTGGTATTAACGTTGCACCCAGTCATTTGCGCCATGGCGAGTTATTAAAAGACTTGCACAACCTCTGGTACAACGCGCATCCCACGCAGCAGTTAGTGATTGAGCTGACCGAACGCGATGCATTGCTGGATGCGGATTCCCGCATGATGCGCGAACTGCACCGCAAAGGGACAAAGATCGCGATTGACGATTTTGGCACCGGCAACAGCCTCACCGGCTGGAGAAACTCCACCCGGACATCCTGAAAATTGATAAATCCTACACCACAGCAATTGGTACCCGATGCGGTGGAACTCAACGGTCACCGATATGATTATCGCCCTCGGGCAGCGGTTGCATATTGAACTGGTGGCGGAAGGGTGGAGCAGCCGCAGCAGGCGCTCTATTTGCGCCAGCAGGGCGTGCAGTTATTGCAGGGGTTTTTGTTTGCCGATGCCGATTAACGACTTTCCAGCCCTGGCTGGCGGAAAACAACTCACCGCCGGCCGGTGCGTAACAGCACGAATTACCGCTGACACAGGGGTAACGATTACTCTTCTTCGTCGTGATCCACTTGCTCTTTAACAACACGAACCAGATCAACACGGTAGTCGTTGGCTTCGACAACGGTGATATGCAGCGGCGCTATTTCCAGCACCTCGCCGGGCTGAGGAATCTGACCTTTGCCGAGATGACAAGGCCTGCAACGGTGGCAATGTCTTCATCGTCATTGACCAGACTGTCCAGACCCAGCGTATGTTGCAGCGCATGCAAATCGGTGGTCCTTTGACCAACCAGCCATCACCATCGGTGATAATCTCCGGCGTTTCATCAGCGTCCGGGAACTCACCGGCGATGGCTTCCAGTACGTCCAGCGGAGTGACCAGCCCCTGCACAACGCCAAACTCGTTAGTCACAATAACAAAGCTGCCGCGTGCACGGCGCAGAACCGCCAGCAGTTTGATCGGATCCAGCGTTTCCGGCACCACAATCGCAGGCGTGGCCGACGCGATAGCGGCGACATCCGTCCCCCTCTTCCAGCGCCACCAGCATCTCTTTGGCGCGCACGATACCGATCACTTCATCCAGTTCACCGCGACAAACCGGGAACAGGCTGTGCGGCGATGACAGCAATTGCTGGCGAATCTGATCGACGCTCAGGTTCGCGTCCACCCAACTGATATCGCCGCGCGGTGTCGCGATGCTACGCAGCGAGCGGGAAGCCAGCGTCAGCACGCCGTTGATCATATAGCGTTCTTCTTCCGCGAAAGCGCCTTCAGGCACCGGCACTTGCGCACCGGCTGTCCGCTTCAATCTGCGGATTTGTCTGGCGACGACGGCCGCCCATCAGACGCAAAATGGCATCCGCAGTGCGGGCGCGCAGCGGCGCAGATGCGACTGGTTGCGGATAAAGTTACGGCGCGCAATCTGGTTAAAGAACTCAATGATGATGGAGAAACCGATCGCAGCGTAGAGGTAGCCTTTCGGAATATGGAAACCGAAACCTTCCGCCACCAGACTCAAACCGATCATCAGCAGGAAGCTCAGACAGAGCACCACCACGGTTGGATGTTGATTGACGAAACGCGTCAACGGTTTGGATGCCAGCAACATCACGGCCATGGCGATAACCACCGCCGCCATCATCACCGGTAAGTGGTTCACCATGCCCACAGCGGTGATCACCGCATCGAGGGAAAACACGGCGTCCAGAATAACGATTTGCACCACCACTACCCAGAAGCTGGCGTAGCCTTTCCGTGCCCGCTATCGTGCTCGCGGTTTTCCAGCCGCTCGTGTAGTTCGGTTGTTGCTTTGAACAACAGAAAGACACCCCCAAACAGCATGATCAAATCACGACCGGAGAAGGTGAAGTCCCAAACGGAAAACAGCGGTTTTGTCAGCGTCACCATCCACGAGATCAGCGACAGCAGTCCTAATCGCATCACCAGCGCCAGCGATAAACCAATCAAACGCGCTTTATCGCGCTGCTTTGGCGGCAGTTTATCGGCGAGGATGGCAATAAATACCAGTTATCGATACCCAGTACGATTTCCAGAACAACCAGTGTCAACAATCCCGCCCAGATAGAGGATCCATCAGGAATTCCATAACAAGCTCCAGCTTAAGGAATGGCTAAACGGCGTGCGGAAACGCACAGGCGTGATGACATCGAACGTATTTGGGAAATGGCGGAAAACGCCGGAATGCATGGCACGGGAAGGCCAAAGGTGAACTGACGTCGGTGACGGTCCATACGGCGGGCTACTGCCCTTTACTCCTGACAAATTAAACGGAGGATAAACATAACAGACAGACTTTACATTTTGCAAAGATTTACCAGACTTTGCAGTTTATGGGGATATTTCGCGGTTCGAAATTTCCAAAACAGTAAACCTAAATTACGGATCTTCATCACATAAATTATTTTTTCGCTCTCTAAAATAATTCTCGAAAGTCATAGGTGTTCTCTTAAACCCTTATCTGAATCGATTCGGTCCATCAGGCCGACTCACAATACATCGAGTCTCGATGTGTTTACGACAAGAAGAAGGAGGTAGCAAGTGACCATTGCTATTGTACTAGGCACACATGGTTGGGCTGCAGAACAGCTGCTCAAAACCGCCGAGATGCTGCTGGGCGAGCAGGAGAACGTCGGTTGGATTGATTCCGTTCCCGGGGAAAATACGGAAACGTTAATCGAAAAATACAACGCGCAACTGGAGAAACTGGAAACCAGCAAGGGCGTGCTATTTCTCGTTGATACATGGGGCGGCAGCCCGTTTAATGCTGCCAGCCGCATTGTCGTCGATAAAGAGCATTACGAAGTGATTGCCGGCGTCAATATTCCCATGCTGGTAGAGACACTGATGGCGGGGGATGATAACCCCCACCTTCGACGAGCTGGTGGCGCTGGCGGTTGAAACCGGACGCGAAGGCGTGAAAGCGCTGAAGGCGCAACCGGTGGAAAAAACCCGCTCCAGCCCCTGCCCCGGCAGCGAAAGCCGCTCCCGCAAGGCCGATGGGGCCAAATGACTACATGATGATTGGCCTCGCGCGTATCGATGACCGTCTTATCCATGGTCAGGTGGCGACACGCTGGACCAAAGAGACAAACGTGACACGCATTATCGTCGTGAGCGACGAAGTGGCGGCGGACAACGTGCGTAAAACACTCCTGACACAGGTAGCGCCTCCGGGCGTGACGGCGCATGTGGTGGATGTGGTGAAAATGGGCCGCGTCTACAACAACCCAAAATATGCGGGTGAGCGCGTGATGCTGTTGTTCACCAACCCGACCGATGTGCTGCGCGTCGTTGAAGATGGAGTCAAAATTACCTCCGTCAACATCGGTGGCATGGCGTATCGTCAGGGAAAAACCCGGGGTGAACAACGCCGTTTCGGTGGACGAAAAAGATATCGCTGCGTTTAAGAAACTGAATGAACGCGGTATTGAGCTGGAAGTCCGTAAAGTTTCAAACGACCCGAAACTGAAAATGATGGATTTGATCAGCAAAGTGGCGAAATAACCGCGGCGGCCTGATTGACTCAGTTTTCACACTTACGTCTGATTTAGCTATAGGAGAAGTACAATGGAGATTACCACTCTTCAGATTGTGCTGGTGTTCGTTGTCGCATGTATTGCCGGTATGAGTCGATACTCGACGAATTCCAGTTCCACCGTCCGTTGGTGGCATGTACGCTGGTGGGTATCGTCCTCGGTGATATGAAAACCGGTATCATCATCGGCGGTACGCTGGAAATGATCGCACTGGGCTGGATGAATATCGGTGCGGCGGTTGCGCCGGATGCGGCGCTGGCGTCCATTATCTCGACCATTCTGGTTATTGGCGGGCATCAGAGCATCGGCGCGGGTATCGCGCTGGCGATTCCGCTGGCAGCAGCAGGTCAGGTGCTGACTATTATCGTTCGTACCATCACCGTTGGCTTCCAGCATGCGGCGGATAAAGCAGCGGAAACCGGCAACCTGACGGCGCTTTCTCCTCGGATCCACGTTTCATCTCTGTTCCTGCAAGCCATGCGTATCGCCATTCCTGCGGTGATCGTGGCTATCTCTGTCGGAACCAGCGAAGTACAAAGCATGCTGAACGCCATTCCGGAAGTGGTGACCAGCGGCCTGAACATCGCCGGCGGCATGATTGTGGTAGTAGGTTATGCGATGGTCATTAACATGATGCGCGCAGGCTACCTGATGCCGTTCTTCTATCTCGGCTTCGTAACAGCGGCCTTCACCAACTTTAACCTTGTGTCACTGGGGGTAATTGGCGCGGTGATGGCGATTCTCTACATTCAGGTTAGCCCGAAATATAACCGCGCTGCAGGCGGTCCTGCTCAGGCGGCTGCATCTAACGATCTCGACAACGAACTGGATTAACAGGTGAGCGACATGGTTGATATGACTAAAGCAACGACTGAGAAAAAACTCACTCCCCGGTGATATTCGCGGCGTGTTCATCCGTTCTAACCTGTTCCGGTGGTTCATGGAACTTCGAACGTATGCAGGCGCTGGGGTTCTGCTTCTCCATGGTGCCGGCGATTAAACGCCTGTATCCGGAAAATAATGAAGCGCGCCGCCGCTATCAAACGTCATCTGGAGTTCTTTAACACCCATCCTTACGTTGCCGCTCCGGTACTGGGCGTGACGCTGGCGATGGAAGAGCAGCGTGCAAACGGCGCAGAGATCGACGACGGTGCCATTAACGGTATCAAAGTAGGTCTGATGGGGCCGTTAGCCGGTGTTGGCGACCCGATTTTCTGGGGGACTGTCCGTCCTGTTTTCGCCGCGCTTGGCGCCGGGATCGCAATGAGCGGCAGCCTGCTTGGCCCATTACTGTTCTTTTTTCCTGTTTAATATTGTCCGTCTGGCGACGCGCTACTACGGCGTGGCGTATGGTTACCGTAAAGGTATCGATATCGTTAAAGATATGGGCGGCGGTTTTCTGCAGAAACTGACTGAAGGTGCATCTATCCTCGGGCTGTTTGTGATGGGAGCGCTGGTCAACAAATGGACGCATGTGAACATTCCGCTGGTGGTGTCGCAAATCACCGACCAGACGGGTAAAACGAATGTCACCACTGTGCAGACCATTCTTGATCAGTTGATGCCGGGCACCGGGTGCCACTGCTGCTGACCTTCGCCTGTATGTGGTTGCTGCGTAAGAAAGTCAACCCACTGTGGATCATTGTTGGGTTCTTTGTCATCGGGATTGTCGGCTACGCCATTGGCTTGCTGGGTCTGTAATTCGCAATGCTGTAACCGGGGGCTTATGCCCCCGTTTTTTTATGTACCGGAGGAAGAATGACGATTACGGATATCGTGCTGATACTGTTTGTTGCCGCTCTACTGGCTTTCGCCCTGTATGATGAATTCATTATGCCGGGACGCAAAGGCCCTTCTCTGCTTACCATTCCGCTACTGCGTAGAAGCCGTACCGACGGCGCTATCTTTGTCGGCCTGCTCGTCATTCTTATCTATAACAACTCGATAAATGGCGGTGCAACATTAAGTATGTGGTTATTATTTGCACTGACATTACTTGGCGTTTATCTCTTTTGGATCCGCACGCCGAAGATCATCTTTAAAGCGCAGGGTTTATTCTTCGCCAATGTCTGGATTGAATATAACCGCATTAAAGAGATGAATTTATCGGAAGACGGTGTACTGGTAATGCAATTAGAACAGCGTCGTTTGCTTATACGTGTGCGAAATATCGACGACCCTCGGAAAGAATATATATAAAGTTCTCGTTAAAACTCAATAGATTAAGATATAGCAAAGACTATATTCAGGCGTACAAAAAACACGCACAATCATAGCCTTTGCTATATTTCCAGAGCAAATATACTTATATTATTTAACGTTATTTTTACGCTTAAATCTAAATGACAATCGTTATCAACTGGTAAACAGAATTATATTTTCCTGTTATTGTTTTATATTCTCAAAATATGTTAAGGTGCGTCCGTCGTTGGGGAGTAGCCGATTTCCACCACCCGGAAATGTACGTGTCAACATACTCGTTGCAAAACGTGGCACGTACGGATTGAACATTATCAGTCAGGCGAGACCATTGGCACACCAACTGCTATTTACTGGGGGCAGTGGTGTGTTATATGGAACCCCGGTCTGGACGCTCCTATGAACTTATCTGCAACTATCCTTCTCGCTTTTGGCATGTCCATGGACGCATTTGCCGCTTCTATCGGCAAGGGCGCCACACTTCACAAACCCAGATTCTCAGAAGCCCTGCGCACTGGCCTTATCTTTGGCGTGATCGAAACCCTGACACCATTAATCGGCTGGGGGCTGGGCATGCTGGCAACCCAGTTTGTGCTGGAATGGAATCACTGGATAGCCTTTGTACTGCTGGTCTTTCTCGGTGGACGTATGATACTGGAAGGCTTCAGCGGTGATGATGGCGAAACAACGGAGACCCCACAACGCCACGGTTTCTGGTTGCTGGTCACTACAGCTATCGCGACCAGCCCTCCGGATGCCATGGCCGTCGGTGTCGGGCTGGCTTTCCTGCAGGTCAATATTATCGCCACTGCGCTGGCAATTGGCTGTGCCACACTCATCATGTCCACGCTGGGGATGATGATTGGTCGTTTTATTGGCCCGTGGCTTGGCAAACGCGCCGAGATCCTCGGCGGGATCGTACTGATTGGTATTGGCGCGCAGATCCTGTGGAGCCACTTCGCAGGTTAGTTGTCCCGCTGTAAGCAGTGAATGCTGAAATCCGTCTGGCAGCGGAAATGTTCCGTTGCCGCTAATGTTTCCACACGTGCGCTTTCGCACGCCACGCAAACGGCGTCATCTGCAATAACGCTACGGCCTGTTGACCAGTTAACGTCATCTCATAAGCCAGTGATTGCTGACCGATAACGGTAAAACCCGCGATCTCGCCTGCATTTTCTGCGTGCAGCTGCACATCATCATAGATAAGGCCTTTAAGCTCCATCAGATGGCGTGGACCGGGTGCGGCAGTGATCACCACCCCGCCGGGTTTTTACGACACGCGCCAGCTCCTCGGCTTTACAGGGTGCGTAAATACGCACCAGCGCATCGATACTGTTATCTTTGAACGGTAAACGATGGCTGGACGCCACAGAACATCACCTGCGAATAACGCTTCGCGGCAGCCGCCGCTTTCGAGACATCCAGCCAAATGCGCGTGCCCCGTGCTGCTCTGCAATTGCGGCAAAAGACTGCGTAATACCCCTCCCCACAGCCAATATCCAGCACTGCATCCGCCTGCTCTGGCAGTCTCGCGTGCAAAGGGCGCTAATAGCATCACGTAATGGTTGGTAGTGCCCGGCATCAAGAAATGCACGCCGCGCCTGCATCATCTCTGCGCTGACCGATCGCGTGAACGTTTGTGCTGCACTGGCAGCAAGTTCACATAGCCTTCTTTCGCAATATCAAACTGGTGTCGTTGCGGACAAACAAAGGCATTCTCACGACGGTTTAACGGCGCGTGACACAGTGGGCAACTGAAAGGCATAAAGACTCCGGAGGGGATTTCTTAAAAGGCGAAAGTGTACCGCCATTTGCCGTACCGGGGGAAATTAAAAAGCCCCGCACAATGGCGAGGCTTTATCGCTGACATTGATGCGCACGAGGCGCTTCAAGCCTCAGAGGTGTCGAAATCAGATAGCAGTTACGTTAACTGCAGCCGGGCCTTTCTGACCGTCCTGAATTTCAAACTCAACGTTCTGGCCTTCGGCCAGAGTTTTGGAAAACCATTACCCTGGATTGCAGAGAAGTGTACGAACACGTCTTTGCTGCCGTCAGCAGGAGTAATGAAACCAAAACCTTTGGACTCGTTGAACCACTTAACTTGACCTTTAATCTTTGCCATTTGCTAAATTCCTTAATGTATATACTTCGCCCGCAGGCATTGACTGAGAAAACTGAGACATTACTGCTTGAGGCACTAATATAAGGTTCGGCAGAGAAGCTGTATTCAACGAAACGTGTTTACTCAGGACTTCTTTACTGAAAATGCCACACATAAACAGAACTGTACCTCGTTTGACCCAAAACGTGTTATCACACAATACGTAATTTAAGGCAAGCCATTTTTTAAACATGTCTGGATCCGTCGCACAAATTCTAAGGTTATCAAAGTATCAAGCGCACTTTTATGCATTACTTTGAACGTTATAGCAGACGATTCAATGCGTCAGAACCACGCCCCGTATTGGGTGTTTTTTACCATAGCTCAATAAGTTCCATGCGTCCACGTCCGCTAAGAAAAAGCTATGCATATACTGTATATCGTCAGTACTTTTTTAGCATAGTTATGCTTTCTGACTTGTCCGAGGACGATTCTTAAAACAATTATGCCCGGGGAAGAAACTATCCCCCGGGTTTACTATCGAATATTTGTTGTGCAAATAAGTTAATGCTTGCACCAAAATAATGAAATTATGATGACAATGCCTCACAAAAGGCAATAAAAACGTTTCGATAAAAATAAAACAGTGCAATTTTATAACAGCTCACATTTTTTTAAGTGAAGCTGCATAATTTGTAAGGGATAAATACTGACCGATTTTCAGGATCCTAAAGTTATCATTATCTGTTGCCGTTTCGTTTAATGCGCTTTGCAATTCATTTACCGGCTCATCCAGTGATTCATCCGCAAGTTCAAACACCCCCAATGCACGGGAAACGTCAGCGGCATCCCAAGTTGTTGCCACAGCGCAACGGCATCTTGCGGATCCATATGATGTTTTGACATGAACCAGCGTGGCGCAAACGCGCCCACTGGCAGTGCCACAACAGTCAGGGCACCTAATTTTTCAGGAATCTGTAACAGCTCTGGCGTATAGGCCGTATCGCCTGCAAACCAGAATCGAAGGCAGTCGGAAGCAACAACCCATCCACACCAGAGTGAACGATTTCGATCCCCAGAACGTTCGCATACTCCAGTGCCGTGCAGGCACAGCCGTCAGTGACAGTCCCTTAAAAACAACAGATTGCCACCAGTCCAGCTCAAAAACATGGTGTGCGCCAAGCTGACGAACCCAATGACCTAAACCCAGCGGCACAAAAGTGCACCTCGGGAAAACGGCGCAGCAACTGGCGCAGCGTCCATTTATCCGGTGGTCGTAATGGTTATGAGAAATCAGGATAGCGTCGAGTTGCACAATATCGGCAACGTCAAGCGTTGGGGGCGTACGCCGTTGAGGACCTGCAAAACGTACGGGTGATGCGCGGTGAGAGAAGACCGGGTCAGTCAGCAGATAGTGGCCCTGCAACCGCAAAAGAATGCTGGCATGCCCCAGCCACCACAGACCATCAGTTTGTTCATGATCCAACACCGCCTTTTGCCACCACTGTTCAGTAAAGCAGTCGTAACCATTCGCGGGAGGTTTGGGAAGCCCGGCGGCTTTGCGCTCATTGCGCCAGCGTTTTAGATCTCCGGGCTGATTGACGACAGGCGTCGTGTTGGTGAAGCCTTCAGGCGTGTGATGCGGGAGAGCAGGATTATACCGGGGATTTTTCCGAGGGCCATCTCGCCCTCCTGCGCGGTTAGCGTTCTGCCACCAGGGCGAATGAAATCCTCATCATCCTCTTTTGCCTGCGCTTTTACCGGTTCAGGCGTCTCTTCTTTCTCCGGCTCGTTAGATTCACACAGGCGGCGCAGCAGCGCATTTTGCCGTTTTTGCTGATCTAACAGCGCTTCCAAGCAGTTCAATCTGCTCGTTTGAACGCGAACTGGCGCGATTGATAAAAACCACAACACCAGACCAACAACCAAAACCACCAAAGAAACCACGAGGGACGCAAAATTAAGCGCACCCGAATTCATTACTTCGTTCATTTCACCACCTCAATGTAGACGCGGCATTTTACCACTGGCGTCAAGGAAGGAAATCTCTCACTGGAAAAAATGCCATTACCGGGGGATGAATTTGTTGATGACGCAGATGCCGCTGAAGAATTGTACATCCTGATCGCACATCACGTTAATCATTTGAGTCCAGAGCAGCAGGCAGACCACCAAAACGGCAGCCGGGATCAGCCATCTAAATTTTCTCACTCCACTCTCCGCAACGTTGCAAGGTGTAACCGCGGTTATCATGGCTTCCCTAAACCGCGACTAACTGTATCCCCTTTCGGTTTTTTTAGGAATGCTCGACTTGTTTCACAAGGTAAACTTAGTAGCCTAAGCGTAACGTTTTCCACAATGCAAGGAGCTAATATGCGTACACTTATCCGGGGCGTGATCCTTATCGCACTCGTGTGGATTGGGCTTTTGCTGAGCGGCTACGGGGTGCTGATCGGAAGTCATGAGAATGCAGCAGGGTTAGGTCTGCAGTGTAAATATTTAACCGCGCGCGGCACCAGTACCGCACAATATGTTCATTCCGATAACGGTTTCTTCGGGCTGGCAAACTGCCCATTGATTCGCAAAAGCGATACCGTGATCGATAACGGTTAATGCGAAAAAAGCCGCCCTCAGGCGGCTTTTTTTATCAGAACGGGTAGTCGTTATACCCCCATCTGTTCGGAGATTTTCCGCGCTGCCTGATGCAGCATTTCCACGTATTCGTGCAGACGCTCTTCAGAGAAACGCAACGTCGGGAAAGAGATACTCAAGCCCGCAATCACCACGCCGAAACGGTCAAATACCGGCACACCGATGCAGCGTAAGCCCTCTTCCTGCTCTTCATTATCTTCGCCATAGCCCTGCTGACGTACGATATCCAGCATCGGCAACAGATCTTCCGTACTGGTGATTGTGCGATCGGTGCTGCGTTTGTATTCAACACCGTCCAGAATTTGCAGTACTTCTTCCTTGTCACGCCACGCCAGCAGTACTTTACCAATCGCGGTGCTGTACAGCGGGTTACGACGGCCAATACGTGAATACATGCGCAGGTTATACATTGAGTCAATCTTGTGGATGTAAACAATGCTGTCTTCATCCAGCGCACCCGGTGTGGATAGTCTCTTTCGTCAAACGTGAGAGTTCACGCATCTGGATATCCGCACTGCGGATCAAATCAACGTTTTGCAACGCACGGGCACCCAGTTCGAACAGTTTCAGGGTCAGAGAATATTTTTCAGATTCCCCTTCCTGCGCGACATAGCCCAGAGACTTCATTGTTTGCAAAAGCGATAAACGGTGCTTTTGACATCATGACACGCTGCGAAAGCTCGGTGATACCGATCTCACGCTCTTCGCCGAGCGCCTGCAGAATGCCAAATACCTTCAATACTGAAGAGACAGAATCTGGCTGCTTATCCAAATCTGCGATTGCCATTAATCACCTCATCGCCTGTGTTTTATAAAAATCAGAATCGGTTTTTATTATAAATTCGTCGACCAACCGCCGCAATGCGCGTTTGCCAACTTCGTTACAAATCTGCGACATAAAGCCGGAATACCAATGATAGAATCATTATACAAATAACTCTGTGATTATAGCCCTGAAATTTATATGGATAAAAGTTCCACAGACGGCCTGCCCGTGCCGCTGCGCTATGGCGCGATTCTGACGATCGTCATCGGTATCGCCATGGCGGTGCTGGACGGTGCCATCGCCAACGTCGCCCTGCCAACTATCGCCCGCGATCTGCATGCCTCCCCTGCCAGCTCCATCTGGATCGTTAACGCTTATCAGATTGCCATTGTCGTCTCGTTGCTGACGCTCTCTTTCCTTGGTGATATGTTCGGTTATCGCCGTGTGTACCAATGTGGGCTGATATTATTCACCTTAACCTCCCTGCTTTGTGCGCTGTCAGACTCGCTTCTTACGCTCACGCTGGCGCGCGCGTGGCGCAAGGTTTTGGCGGCGCTGCACTCATGAGCGTCAACACGGCGCTGATACGCCTGATCTATCCCCAGCGCAGCCTCTGGGGCGCGGGATGGGCATTAACTCGTTTGTCGTCGCGGTCTCTTCTGCCGCCGGGCCAACGCTGGCCTCAGCAATACTCTCTGTGGCTTCCGGCAATGGTTATTTTTTGGTTAACCGTACCGTTGGGCCTCATTGCCCTATTACTGGCCATCAAATTTCTGCCGCCGAACGGTGCACGCAGCACCATGCCGAAATTCGATTTACCCAGTGCCGTGATGAATGCCCTCACTTTTGGGCTTCTGATTACCGCACTCAGCGGTTTTGCACAGGGGCAATCTATCACCGTGGTCTCGCTGGAGATCATTGCACTGTTGATAACGGGTTGGATGTTTGTCCGCAGACAGCTAAGGCTGCCTGTACCGCTTCTGCCGGTTGATCTGCTGCGCATTCCGTTGTTTTCGCTCTCTATCTGCACCTCGATTTGTTCGTTCTGTGCCCAGATGCTGGCGCTGGTTTCTCTGCCCTTTTCCTGCAAACCACGCTCGGGCGCAGTGAAGTGGAAAGCGGCATACTGTTAACGCTCCTCGGCCGCTGGCCACCATGGTGATGGCACCGCTGGCCGGTTATCTGATTGAGCGGGTACATGCAGGAATGCTCGGCGCACTGGGCCGCAATGATGGCCGCGGGACTGTTCGCACTGGCAATGCTCCCGGCCACACCTGCCGATATCGATATTGTCTGGCGCATGGCGCTGTGCGGCGCTGGCTTTGGTCTGTTCCAGTCGCCTAATAACCATACCATCATTACTGCCGCACCCCGGCAGCGCAGTGGCGGAGCCAGTGGTATGCTGGGCACCGCCCGTTTACTGGGACAGAGTTCCGGTGCCGCGCTGGTGGCGCTGATGTTTAACCTGTTTGATACCAGCGGAACACACTCTTCACTGCTGTTGGCGGGAATATTGGCCCTGCTGGCTGCGGTGATCAGCGGATTACGCATTACACAACCGCGCGGTGGCATAAAAAAGCGCGTCAGTTGACGCGCTTTTTTACTTTCTGCAAGCGGCTTACTTCAGATATTCGCCGGTGCGTAAAGCCTCAATACGTTTGTCCAGCGGCGGGTGCGTCATAAACAGCTCGCTCAGCGATTTAGACTTACCGTTGATGCAAAACGCCATCATGCTGCTGGCTTCCTGCGGCTCATAGCTGGTTTTCAGACGTTGCAAGGCAGCAATCATCTTCTCACGCCCCACCAGTTTCGCTGAACCGGCGTCCGCATGGAATTCGCGATGGCGTGAAAACCACATGGTAATAATGCTCGCCAGAATACCGAATACCAGCTCCAGCACGGTGGCACAGCGAAGTAGAGATCAACGGGTTACCATTACTCTCTTCACCATCATCACGGTTTCCGCTCAGGAAACCTGCAGCAATCTGCGCAATGATGCGGGAGATAAAAATAACGAAGGTGTTCACAATGCCCTGAATCAGCGTCATGGTCACCATATCGCCGTTCGCCATGGCTTATTTCGTGCGCGATAACGCCGGCTTCATCGCGGCTCATGTTTTGCAACAGTCCGGTGCTCACGGCAACCAGAGACGCATCGCGGCGCGCGCCGGTTGCAAACGCATTGATATCCGGCGCGTGGTAAATTGCCACCTGCGGCATAGCGATGCCTGCCCGGCGGGACTGCTGTGCAGCGCTCCATATCGTTGCGCGGTTGCTCAATCACTTCCCCACCCACGGATTTCAACGCCATCCATTTCGACATCAGTAATGAAATGAATGAGCCGCCAAAACCAAACAGCAGCGCCATGATTAACAAGCCCTGAACGCTGCTCGACTGAATGCCCGTCAGGCTAAGCACCAGCGAACACCAACATAACGGCCGGGTTAGTCAACAGGAAGAGCGCGATTCGCATCATAATTTTCTTTTAACCTCGATTTAACAAAACGCACTATGCGATTACCCACATCGTATGGGTATACACGGTATTTTCAAGCATCGGGACAGCGTAAGTCACCAGAAAGACACAACTTTACATTTTGTAGCACAATGCTTACGCCAATGGAGGATTGTTAAAAAACAGGCACAATTTCTTGTGCCTGCTTGATTTTACTTCGCGGGAGCGGGGTTGTTCCGCCGGTTTGTCTTTATCCAGATGCGCGAGGTCGCGAAACGTCTCGTGCAAGGTGATCCGGCTCCTCGGTAATCTTTCGGCAAATCATCCAGCTTTTTTCCAACAACGGCTTGCCTTCACGTTTAAAGCGATCGTTGAGACGGGAAAGACGAATAGCATCATCTTCCGCATTCTCTTTTTCACGCTGTGCCAGTTCAGCGAGACGAGATTGCGTTTATCTTTCAGGGCATTGAAACGGGCAATGTCCTTCGCGATGTACTGGAACTCAGGATCTTTCGCGATACGCGCCTGTCATGATCTTTGAGGAGTTCCGCGCCAAACGGTTTCAAATCGCCAGACTTCACAAAGGTGGCAGCATTAATGCTGTCCCACGGCAGTGCGTTATCTTCAAATTTTTCACCGGTTTCCGTCACCTGTGTCCCGGTCGGCATAATAATGTCCGGCGTTACGCCTTTGCGCTGCGTACTGCCGCCGTTCACACGATAGAATTTCTGGATGGTGTACTGCACCGAACCCAGCGCTGGCCACTCAGGACGCAGCATCTGATCGTAGATACGGTTAAGTGAGCGATACTGTTGAACGGTGCCTTTACCGAAAGTCGGTTCACCAACAATCAGCGCACGTCCATAATCCTGCATCGCCGCAGCGAAGATTTCCGATGCCGAGGCGCTAAAGCGGTCAACCAGCACCACCAGCGGGCCTTTGTAATAGACAACACCGTCGGTATCGCTGTCTTCACGAACCTTGCCGTTATTATCACGAACCTGCACAACCGGACCGGATGGAATAAACAGACCGGAAAGCGAAACAGCTTCACCAGCGCGCCGCCGCCGTTAGTACGTAAATCGATAACCACACTGCTAACGTTTTGTTTTTCCAGTTTTTGCAACTGGACTTTAACATCGTCAGTCAGACCGACATAAAAACCCGGAATATCCAGCACGCCGACTTTTTCTTTGCCGACGGTCTTCACGGACATTTTCACGGCCCGGTCTTCAAGGCGAATACGTTCACGTGTCAGCGTCACAATGCGTGTTTTCGTGCCCTTGCCCGCAGGCAGGACTTCGAGACGCACTTTGCTGCCTTTCGGCCCTTTGATCAGCGCCACGACATCGTCAAGACGCCAGCCGATAACGTCGACCATATTCTGACCGGTCTGCCCAACGCCGACGATGCGATCGCCCACGCTGATGGCTTTACTTTTCGCCGCCGGACCGCCTGCAACCATTGAATTGATCACGGTGTAGTCGTCGTCCATCTGCAATACCGCGCCAATACCTTCAAGCGAGAGGCTCATTTCAGTATTGAATTGCTCAGTATTACGTGGAGAAAGGTAATTGGTATGCGGATCGATTTCACGGGCAAACGCCGTCATGGCCAGTGAGAATACGTCTTGCTGTTGGTCTGCGCCCGGCGGCGAATAGCAAACTTATAACGACGGGCCAGGGTTTCACGCACTTCTTTTCGTCTTTCCTGTGAGCTTAAGACTCAGCTCGTCATACTTCACTTTGCTGTCCCACAGCGCATTCAGCTCGGCTTCATCTTTCGGCCGGGGCCGCGATCCAGATTGAACGTGTCATTGCCCGTGAAGTTCATCGGGCGCTCCAGCACTTTCAGAGCGTATTGATAACGTTCAAAGCGGCGCTTTGCGCCAGTTATACAGGTCATAAAAAGACGTCGAGCTTACCACTGCGTAGTTCGTCGCCAATTTGGCCTTTCTTCTGCGAAAACTGATCGACATCGCCAGCCAGCAACACGTTGTGGCTGTAATCCAGCAGATTCAGATAACGGTCGAAAATCTTCGCCGAAAACGCCTGATCCGAGTCGAACTGGCGGTAGTGAGAGCGGGTGAAACGCGAGGTTACGCGTTCGCTCACTGTCGCGTGCTGCGTCTCTTCCTTTAACACCGGAATTTGATCGGCACGGGTGATATCTTCCACAGCGAGGGCATGACCTGTTACAAGTAACAGGCCAACCAACGCTGTGCGCTTAAACAAAGTGTTCATGCCAGCCAGCCTCCGTTTCAGAACAAGAGATGTTCTGCGCGTACAATCATCGACATACCCGAACTAAGCTGTACGCGAACGCCATCTTTGGTGATTTCCAGTACGGTGGCGTCCATCGCATTGTTCCCCGCCTTCACTTTCAGGTTCTGTCCTACGCTCAGCGCAGATAAATCTGAAACTGGCGTATGACGCTCTTCCTGCTGTGGTGCGCGTTGGGTTTTCGCGACAGGTTTGTCAGCACGAGGTTTGCGCTCGCCGCCTTCTTTACGACGCCGGGCGAGGTTTACGTTCACGACGCGGCGCCTCTTCCTGACCAGCAGCAGCAGCGGCTTCTCGTTTTTTCGCTTGCTGCTCAGCACGCTGTGCCTGAACGCGAGCTTTGGCTTCTTCAAGCTGTTTACGCGCATGCTCTACATGCTGCTCATCCAGCACGCCGCACGGGTTGCCGTCGAGATCCACACGAGCTGCGCCCGCTTTGATGCCGTACAGGTAACGCCAGCTTGAAGTATAAAGACGTAAAGCGGAGCGAAGTTGGGTTTTACTGAGACTCATCTCACCCTCAACACGCTCAACTAAGTCCTGAAAAATGCCGATTTTCAGGGGCGTGCTTCGCCTTCAGCACTGGAAACAGTGAGGGAAACGTTCGGCCAAAAAAGCGATAACTTCTTTACTGCTATTCAACTTAGGTTGATTTTCCATGAAATTTCCTGATTACAACGGACGTTGCCAACAAGCGCAGGCATGAACAGGCGTCATTATAATGACGCTATCCGTAAATGCTACGTTATCCGTTGATTATCCTGCGACGGGCGCAAAGATTTTTTTAAAATCAGTCCCCGCGAGGACATTTTCCAGATGCGACACTAACTCGCGCAGCCCTTGTTCATCCTCAGCGGTGAAACGCGAGAAGACAACGCTGTCGATATCCAGCACACCAATTATCTGATTATTCACCGACAGCGGTAATACGATTTCAGAATTACTGGCGGCATCACAGGCAATGTGCCCATCAAACTGATGCACATCTTCCACGCGCTGCACGCGATTCTGCGCCACTGCCGTGCCGCACACGCCACGACCAACGGGAATACGCACGCAGGCAATTTTCCCCTGGAACGGGCCTAACACCAGCGTGTCGCCTTCGAGCAGGTAAAAACCGGCCCAGTTCACCCCATCAAGACGTTCAAACAGTAATGCGCTGGTGTTCGCCAGCGTCGCTAAAAAACTGGTTTCGCCTGCCATTAACGCCTGAAAATCGCGGTTAAGGTCCGCGTAAAATTCTGTTTTGTTCATTATCCAACCACTTTGGTGTCTTACTTTGAAAACTGCTTAGCCTGTTAAAATAAGCATTAAATGCGTTGATGTCAGATGTTCCCGACATGGTTGATGATTTATTCAAACCTTTCCGCGTACGCAATGGCACTGAAGATTCGACAACTCGCGACCACGCAAAAAATCGCCGTTCACCGGGTGGGTGAAGCGTTACCCCGCGCACATTATCAGCGCTGCCCGCAATGCGATACGCTTTTGCGTTACCGGTTATGAAATCGCACCAAAGTGCATTTTGCCCCTGCTGCGACGCCAAAATACGCGATGGTCGCGACTGGTCGCTCACCCGGCTTGGGGCCATGGCGGTCACCATGATTTTGCTGATGCCCTTCGCACGGGGTGAACCGTTGCTGCACCTGTACCTGTTAGGCGTGCGTATTGACGCCAATCTGTTGCAAGGGATCTGGCAAATGACCGCCCGAGGGCTCGCCGCTCACCGGCGCCATGGTACTGTTTTGCACGGTAGGCGCACCGCTGGTGCTGGTTACCGCGATTGCCTATTTGTGGCAATATTATCGGCATGAATCTTCGCCCGGTATTGCTGATGCTGGAGAAACTGAAAGAGTGGGTGATGCTGGACATCTATCTGGTGGGCATCGGCGTTGCATCGATTAAAGTTCAGGATTACGCCTTCTTGCAGCCGGGTATCGGCTTGTTTGCCTTGCCGCGTTGGTGATCCTGAGCGTAATGACGCTTGTCCACTTAAATGTTGAGCAATTATGGGAGCGTTTTTATCCACAACGTCCGGCAAAACGCCCCGATCCACAATGCGCATTTGGTGCCCTTTACGGGTATTCCCGATCCCCGTGGTCGCTGCCCGCGCTGCCATATTCCCCTGCCTTTGCGGCGTAAGCAAAGCCTGCAAAAGTGCTGGGCATCGCTGATTGCATCATTAATTCTGCTTTTTCCGGCCAACCTGATGCCGATTTCAATTATCTACGTCAACGGCACGCGTCAGGAAGACACCATTCTCTCCGGTATTGTTTCACTGGCACACAGCAATATCGCCGTGGCGGGAGTGGTATTTATCGCCAGTATCCACGGTGCCATTTACCAAAGTGGTTGTGCTGTTTACACTGCTTCTCAGCATCCATTTCAAATTTGAACAGGGGTTACGCACTCGTCTGCTGCTTTTGCGCTTTGTGACTGGATTGGGCGTTGGTCGATGCTCGATCTGTTTGTCATTTCACTGATGATGTCACTGATTAATCGCGACCAGCTACTCGCTTTTACAATGGGACCGGCTGCGTTTTATTTCGGCGCGGCGGTAATTTTGACTATTCTTGCTGTGGAATGGCTGGACAGTCGCTTACTTTGGGATGCACATGAGTCAGGGAAACCCCCGCTTCGCCGACTGAAGCGCGTATAAAATCTAAACGGCGCATTTCGCCGTTCTGGCTGTTACCGGTGATTGCCTTGTTGATCGCAGGCTGGCTTATCTGGAGCAGTTATGAAGACCGGGGTAATACCATCACTATCGATTTTATGTCCGCCGATGGCATCGTTGCCGGGCGCACCCCCGTACGATATCAGGGCGTGGAAGTCGGTACCGTGCAGGATATTCGCCTGAGCGACGACCTGAAAAAATTGAAGTTCGCGCCAGCATCAAAGCCAATATGAAAGATGCCCTGCGCAGCGAACCCAGTTCTGGTTGGTCACGCCGAAAGCGTCGCTGGCTGGGGTTTCCGGGCTGGATGCGCTGGTTGGCGGCAACTATATCGGCATGATGCCGGAAAAGGCGACCCGCAAGAGCACTTCACCGCGCTGGATACTCAGCCGAAATATCGCCTGAATAATGGTGAATTGATGATCCATTTGCATGCCCCGGATTTAGGCGCGCTGAACAGTGGGTCGCTGGTCTATTTTCGCAAAATTCCCGTAGGACGCGTCTACGATTACGCCATCAATGCCAACAAACAAGGCGTGACCATCGATGTGCTGATCGAGCGCCGTTTCACTAACCCTGGTCAAGAAAGGCAGCCGTTTCTGGAATGTGTCCGGCGTGAAAGCGGACGTGGGCCTTAGCGGCGCGAAGGTGGAACTTGAAAGCGGCGCTGGTGAATGGCGCTATTGCCTTTGATTCCCCCGGATGATTCGCAAGCGGCCGCACAAGAGATGATGAGTATGGGTTATATGAAGATTTAGCGCATAGCCAGCGCGGCGTGCTGGTGAAACTGGACTTACCCAGCGGACAAGGGCTGAAAGCCGGTTCGACGCCACTGATGTACCGGGGGCTGGAAGTGGGCGAGCTGACAAAAATCGATCTCAACCACTCGGCGGTAACGTCACTGGCGAGTTGACCGTTGATCCGGGCGTCGTCAACCTGCTGCGCGATACCACCCGCATTGAGATGCGTAGCCCAAAAATCTCCCTCGATAACCCCAATATCAGTTCGCTGTTAACCGGCAATACGCTTGAGCTGGTACCGGGCGAAGGTCAACCGCGCAACCAGTTCCCGGTGCTGCCGGCAGATAAAAACCTGTTGCAGGCACCGGGAATTGACGCTGACGCTGACCGCGCCGGAAAGCTATGGTATCGACGCGGGACAACCGCTGGTACTGCATGGCGTACAAATAGGCCGGTGCTGGAACGCACCCTCACGAATGACGGCGTCTCTTTTGCGGTGGCTATCGATCCGCAATACCGATCGCTGGTGCACGGTGACAGCAAATTTGTGGTCAACAGCCGCATTGACGTGAAAGTGGGTCTGGACGGCGTTGAGTTCCTTGCCGCCAGCGCCAGCGAGTGGGTCAGCGGCGGGATCCGTATTCTGCCCGGCGATAAAGGGGAGATGAAAAAAAGTTACCCGCTGTTCGCCAACCTTGATAAAGCGCTGGAAAACAGTCTGAGCGACCTACCGACCACCACCCTGACGCTGACGGCAGAAACCCTGCCAGACGTTCAAACCGGTTCCGTGGTGCTCTACCGTAAGTTCGAAGTGGGTCAGGTG
Organism: Enterobacter sp. EA-1; assembly: GCA_002886105.1. GTDB lineage: Bacteria > Pseudomonadota > Gammaproteobacteria > Enterobacterales > Enterobacteriaceae. Next base: position 2,140,564 of record CP025776.1, on the reverse strand, counting down.
ATCACCGTTCGCCCGCGCGCGAATGCGTTCGACATTGATTTGCATATCAAACCGGAATACCGCGACTTGCTGACCACCAACAGTGTGTTCTGGGCAGAGGGTGGCGCGAAAGTGCAACTCAATGGCAGCGGTCTGACAGTTCAGGCGTCGCCGCTTTCCCGGGCAATTAAAGGTGCGATCAGTTTCGATAACCTCAGCGGTGCCAGCGGTCGCGTTCGCAAAGGCGATAAACGCGTGCTTTATGCCTCCGAAACCGCAGCGCGCGCGGTTGGCGGTCAAATCACCCTGCATACATTCGACGCCGGTAAACTGGCGGCGGGAATGCCGATCCGCTACACGGGCATTGATATCGGGCGGATCAGCTGATCACGGATAAGAACGAAGTGCAGGCAAGCGCCGTGCTCTATCCGGAATATGTGCAAACCTTCGCCCGTGTGGGTACGCGTTTCTCGGTGATCACGCCGCAGATTTCTGCCGCAGGCGTTGAGCACCTTGATACGCTGTTGCAACCTATATCAGTGTCGAACCGGGTCGCGGCGAGCTGCGACGTGATTTTGAAATATCCGAAGCCACTATCACCGACTCCCGTTACCTTGATGGGCTAAATATTGTGGTTGAAGCGCCGGAAGTGGGCTCGATGAACATCGGCACACCCGTGCTGTTCCGCGGTATTGAAGTTGGCACCGTGACAGGATTAACGCTCGGTACCTTGTCGGATCGTGTGATGGTGGCCATGCGTATCAGCAAGCGTTATCAACACCGGTGCGCAACAACTCGGTATTCTGGCTGGCATCGGGCTACGCTGGACTTTGGTTTGACCGGTGGGGTGGTGAAAACCGGTACCTTTAATCAGTTCATTCGCGGTGGCATTGCCTTCGCAACCTCCAGATACCGTTGAGCGAAAGCTCAACCGGGTAAACACTTCCTGTTACTGGAAAGCGAACCCAAAGAGTGGCGTCAATGGGGGTACGGCCCTTCCGCGTTAAACCTGCTGGCTCCGGCGTGCCTGCGCCGAGCCTTTACTGCGCGCCTGTTTTACTCCTTGTGGTGCGCTCCGTGGCTCAAAACGCTGTCTACCTTCCTGAAGAATTCCTCGGCGCAAATGCGCCTCGCAATGCCGGAACATCTCTTTCGACGAATTCATTGCTGCCTGTCAGCGTCCGCTGCGCCGCAGCATCCGCGTGAATACGCTAAAAATCACCGTCGGATTTTCTGACACTGGTGTCACCCTATGGCTGGCAACTGACGCCGGTCCCGTGGTGTGCAGAAGGCTTCTGGATCGAGCGGGATGATGAGGAGACGCTGCCACTGGGCAGTACTGCGGAACACCGGCGGCTTATTTTACATTCAGGAAGCCAGTTCCATGTTGCCAGTCGCAGCGCTGTTTGCCGACGGTGAGATGCCGCAACGGGTGATGGATGGCAGCTCCGGGGTCGAAAACCACGCAAATCGCCGCAAAGATGGAGAACAACGGCGCTATTCTCGCCAACGAGTTCTCCGCCAGCCGGGTGAAAGTGCTGCATGCCAATATCAGTCGTAGCGGCATCCGTAACGTTGCGTTGACCCATTTCGATGGGCGCGTATTTGGCCCGCGCTACCGGGGATGTTTGATGCGATTTTGCTTGATGCCCCCTGCTCCGGGGAAGGTGTGGTGCGTAAAGATGCCGACGCGCTGAAAACTGGTCCGTCGCCAGCAATCTGGAGATAGCCGCCACCCAACGCGAACTGATTATGAGCGCGTTTCACGCATTGCGCTCCGGTGGGGTACTGGTTTATTCCACCTGCACGCTCAACCGTGATGAAAACGAAGCCATCTGTCATTGGCTGAGAGATCAATACCAAATGCCGTTGAGTTTCTGCCACTGGGCGACCTCTTCCCCGATGCCGGGCGCACTCACCGCCGACGGTTTCCTGCACGTTTTTCCACAAATTTACGACTGCGAAGGTTTCTTCGTCGCCCGATTGCGTAAAACTGCCGATGTCGCCCTGCCGCCCCCACCTACAAGTGGGGAATTTCCCTTCACTCCGAAACCACGTGAAACCGCATTGGTGGGAAACCGCTGCGAAGGCCGTGGGGCTCCGCTAGGGGTGATGAACTGCATCTGTGGCAGCGGGATAAAGAGATCTGGCTTTTCCCGGCCGATATCGAACCGTTGATCGGGAAGAGTCCGTTTCTCCCGCATCGGTATCCGCCTCGCGGAAACACACAACAAAGGCTATCGCTGGCAACATGAAGCCATTGTGCTGGCAGGACATGACAATCCCCTCGCCTTCCACTGACGCAAGCGGAAGCCGAAGAGTGGTATCGCGGACGGGACATCTATCCGCAAGCCACGCCACACGCGATGATGTGATTGTCACGTTCCGAGGGGCAACCACTGGGGTTGGCCAAAAAAGTCGGTTCACGACTGAAGAACAGCTACCCCGCGAACTGGTGCGTGATGGGCGCTTGTTTGCCGGGAATGCGTGACGCGCAAAAAATAGCACGTTCTGACTGGCAACTTGCTCTGTGTTGTACCAAGCTGAATTTTGGGCGACCTTACTGGTCGTACCACAATATCAGCGATCAATGGAGAAACATTATGACGAAGACCAGCGTGCGCATAGGCGCATTCGAAATCGATGATGCCGAGCTGCAAGGGGGATAATCAGGGGGAACGAACGTTACGGATCCCCTGCGATTCTGACCCGGATTTATGTAGCAACTTGATGCCACCGGGATGCGGATACCAGCATACCGGCAATTCTCAACGGCGAACATTCGGTCCTGTACCGGGGAGCATTACGATCAGAAGTCTGATGGGTTATGCGTCTTGCCTGATCCAAAGGGAACCCGTCCGTAAGACGGGTTATTTACCCGCCTGATTTCCCTGCCATTCATCCCCCACTTATCGTTACGTTGTACTGTACCGAGGATGGAATGTTCGCTCTGGTCTTATTCGTTTGCTGGGGTGGATGTGACGATATCGTCATTGATGTGTTCAATACCGAGCAACAGTGCCTGCGCGCCATGGACGATCAGCGTTTGCGCCGCGGAGGCTGCTACCCCGTTGAAGAGTTTATTGACGGTTTCTGGCGTCCGGCCAATGAATTCAGCGATTTTTGATTACTGCACCTGAACCAGCGTTAGCGCACCGCCAAACACCGCCCCCGTATCGATATAGTGCAGATTATACGCATCATAGCGCTGCTTCAGCGGCGTATGTCCGAACCAGAAATGGTCCGCCCCGGCTATTTTTCCGTCTTTGCCGGACAAGAGCTGATTTAACCTGTCGCGTCGCCACAACGCTGACTCGCGGTCTACTGCTTTATCCCACTGGTACTCCTCAGACGGATAATCGGCGTGGGCAATGACATTGATGCCGGTGTCGCAGCGCAATTCGAGGATAGGGTAGTGCTGCACAGGTGTGCAATGCCTCCAGCGCCTGCTGTTGCTCTGCATGAGAGAGCTCTGCGAACCATCGCCCCCCGTTGAGTTGCCACATCGCCGTATCACCGTAACGCACTGCATCAATCGCCATCTGCTCATGATTTCCGCGCACGGTTTTAAACCATTTTTTATTCAGTAACCTGAGGCACTGAAGACTTTGCGGCCCGCGATCGATCAAATCGACGCAAATGAGCAGATCCTGATAAGGGTCAAACTGGCGGTCGCGTAATGCCCCCATTAATTGCGGGTGACAACCGTGCAGGTCACCCACAATCCAGATATGCCGCCAGCGTGTGCCGTCAATACGTTCATTTACATATTTCCCCCTTACGAAGTATAGAAAAGCCTTGACGAAGGGAATAATATTCGGGCCATGTTAATAATCTAAATCCTCCCTAAACGAAGCGTAAATAAAGTACCTGACAGCGTTAATTTGTATTTTGCGGATCTCTAAAATAGCGGTGAAACAATAAGAGGTCCTCATCGTGTCAAATATCAGCCTGCGCACAGAACTTAATGCAAATTACAATCGGCATATTATTTCCGATTTAGTCACCGGTCGCATTATTCCCCGGCCCCATCTGGAAAAGACCAATTATCGTATTAAGTTTCTACTACGTTCATTGCTTTTCTGGTCGCCAACGACCCGCATGCTGAACAACCTATCGCGTCGCCCGGAATTTGACCGTCTGCTTAGCGCACAGGTAACGCTGCCGAGCAAATCACATCGCCAGTACCTGACCCGCGGTTTGAATGCAGCACAGCGTGCTGATGCCATCATTGCGCATTACACGACCCGACAGACGAGTTCCTCCTGTGCTGGCAGATGCGCTGAGTGCGGCAGAGTCGTGCCAGGTCATTGAATTTACAGGCAAAGATGATAGCCGGTTTTGTCTGTACGCTTCCTGTGCCAGTAAAGCAGAACGTGAGGGCGAAAGTACATTGTGGCTACGTGATGCTGATAATATCTTGCTGGCCAGTGCGACATTCGCGTAGTGAGCGAGAAACGGTCAGCGCGCGCTGGTCATTGGCGGGTTACAAGGGCCGCGTAAAAACGTTAATCATGACGTCATTAAAGTCGCCACGCGCCTGTCACGGCGTATTCCCGAAAAAGATGTTGCTGGAAGTATTGAGCCAGTTGGCAACTGGCGTAGCGGCACTATGGGTCAGTGATAACGGTCACGTCTTTCGCGCACTGCGTTATCGTTTAAGCAAAGGTCGTCATTTCCACGCCAGCTACGATGAATTTTGGGCTTCCTATTGAAGGCGAAAAGAGAATGCAGCGCTGGCGTTCTACCAATTTACCCGTAAACCCCTTGGAAGCGATTGCCAGTAAAACGTGCTGAATATCGCCGTCGTTTTGAATTACTGGATGAGGTGACGGCAAAACTTAACTGTTTCTCTGATAAATATTAAAAGGCAGTATTACACTCTGCCTTTAATACTCAACCATAGCTATATTTCTCCCCTCTTCCAGAAACTCCCACTCCATGTGGGCGTCTCTTCACAATTTAATCACATTTTTTAAGATTTACCTTAAGTTAACCCCATGGATTAATGATAAATTGTCGCTCCCTGTCGAGGAGTTTATATGAAAAAAGTCATTTTTCTGGTTATCGCGCTTAGCGCAGCACTTTCTCTTTCTGGTTGTATTGGCCCTTCTGGGGACCAGCCCGGCGCGGACACGGTGGACGGCGGAGCCCCAATGCAGGACCGGGTGGCGGTGGACCGGGAGGTTGGTAAGGGAATAATGCCTGCGCACCGTATTTGCGGAGGAGACTGAACGCCCGGTCATTTCTGCGCGTTTCGTTTTAATTGCCTTTCAAACGCCAGTGCAACAGTCGCATGATAACCGCTTGAATTCGCGCTGCCGGGCTGGTATTACTGGAGTGCCCAAAAAAAAGACCGAACACGATTCCTGTATTCGGTCCGAGGAAGTAAACTCTTGGGAGAGAGCCGTGCGCTAAAGTTGGCATTAATGCAGGCTAAGTCGCCCCGGCACTTTAAGAATAGATGACGACGCCGGGGTTTTCCAGTCCGCGACAAAGTGGTCAAAAAATCAGGTTATCGTCACGCTTCAAAATGTTAAAACCGCAAGACTTGTTAATACAGGCTTGCGGTTTTTATTTTAAATCAGTGCGTTAATAACTGATTTTAACAAAGCGTCTCGGCCCGGGAAATAAACGGAGCAAGACTCATCTTTTCACCGAGGGCCGGTTGGGATCGTCTATCTGGATAATGCTAATCGGCTGACCACTGCTTTTGCCGCTGGCAACTGCTGTTGTGCAACATCGTTCAGCGGATATTGCACCAGCGTGCTCGGGTTAATCGCGTACAATGCCTTACCCGGCCGACAGGTGAGCATCACTTCTTCACGATTAAACGCCCACTTGTCTTTACCGATTTCCCAAAACGGCTAACGGTGATCACCTGCGGTGCCGCCAGCGCAGCGCCCGAACAGGCTAACAGTAACAATACCAATACACTTTTTTTCATTCTTTCCGCCGGTTCAGTCAAAAGGTTCCCAGTTGCAAATACGCTTACCGCCGCCAGCACCAGCGCGCCGAGCCCCACTTCGGCCCATGTCATGCGTATAAACTGCAGCCGGAACGTCATTTTCCAGGCTCAGTCGTGCACCCAGAACATACCGATTCACAAGGGCAATTACCACCATCAGCGCCACAAGCGCACATTTCAGCAACAGCATTCGCCCCCGAGGCACTGTTCCACGGCAAAACGAACCATCGTAGAGTATTAATAATACCGGTCAGAATAACCCCGGCGACGGCAAAATGCCCGTAGCGGGAAAAGCGCATCATTGTCGCTATCGCCGCAGCATGCCAGCGCCCACGCGCCAGTTGCATGCAAAACAGCACCGGAAGCAATCCGCCAAGCCAGACCGCTGCACAGAGCAAATGCAAAAGATGATTACCTCGTTGCAAAACACCCGCCATTCCCTCCTCGCATCGCAGCATGTCCGACGCCTGCCGCCAGCAAAAACTGGATAGCCACCAGCAACAGCAGTCGTTGCTGGTTCTGCGGTTGCAACAGGGCAACAGTCAGGGTTAACAAGGCCATCAGGATTTGCAGCGTCCAGACCGAACCGAACTGTGTGCCGGTCAACGCCAGCCAGATTTCCGGGCGCAAAACATCCTGCCAGCCGTCACCCATCATTCCGCCCTGCACGCCGAATATCAGCACGGTACTCACCGCACTCAACCACAAACAGACGTGTTGCAGCGTGCGAAAACGATGCGTCAGCAAACGGCGCAGGTTATGCGGAGCCAGCCACGCGCTGAACAGTGCGCAGCCGAAAATCATCATCAGGGCTGCAAAATGAACGAATCGCAGCGCAACATACCCCGTCGCCAGCATGGTTACTTCACAGAAAATTGATACTGGCCGTGCGTTTTGTGCCCGTCGACGGAAACCGCGCCAGTTAACAGTATAATGGCCCGGCATAAGCGGCTGCTCCAGCGGCACGATCATTTGCGTTTTGTCATTCTCATTGCGTTTGATTGTGCCGGTCGTGATAATTTGTTGCTGACTCCCGGTGACGCTGATGCCGCTGAACTGCGGTTCGATACCTTCAGAAAAGGTGAGCGTTAGCGCCTGCGGTGCTGCCGTAACCTCCGCCCCCCGCTGCCGGATACTGGTTTTTCAAATGTGCATGCGCCAGCGCGGCGGGAGCGGCAAAAAGCGTGGTGATCAGCGCGATCGTGCGCCAGCGGCGAACAGCAGATGTGAGCATATTGTTCATTCCTTTTGTTATACATATGGGGCAGAGAATAACCCTGTATAATAATCGCGTCGAGTATCATCGTCGGCGTGCTTGTCTTTATGCGGCAGGCTTAGTAACTTTTGCCGCGTGAACCCGTGGGAGAAAATCATGACAACGAACCTTGCGCAACTTGAGCAGGACGAAATGGATAAGATCAATGTCGATCTTGCCGCGGCAGGCGTCGCATTTAAAGAGCGCTATAACATGCCTGTGATTGCTGGAAGCCATCGAGCGAGAACAGCCAGAGCACCTGCGCACTGGTTTCGCGAGCGCTTGATTGCGCATCGGCTGGCCTCAGTGTCGCTTTCCCGCTTACCTTATGAGCCTAAAGCGAAATAACGGAGTCGGGTATGTTGCGTGTTATCGATACCGAAACCTGCGATCTGCAAGGGGGCATTGTCGAAATTGCCTCCGTTGACGTCGTGGACGGGCAAATCGTCAATCCGATGAGCCATCTGGTTCGCCCTGACCGTCCCATCAGTTCACAAGCCATGGCGATACACCGGATCACCGAATCGATGGTAGCCAACCAGCCATGGATAGAAGAGATTGTGCCGAATTATTACGGCAGCAACTGGTATGTCGCCCACAATGCCAGCTTTGATCGCCGCGTCCTGCCGGAAATGCTGACGAGTGGATTTGCACGATGAAACTGGCGCGTCGCCTGTGGCCGGGCATTAAATACAGTAATATGGCGCTGTATAAATCCCGCAAACTCAGCGCCGCCGGGTCTGCATCATCACCGGGCGCTTTACGACTGCTATATTACCGCAGCGTTGCTGATTGATATTATGCAGGTCTCAGGCTGGTCCGCAGATGAAATGGCGACGATTACCGGTCGCCCCGCGCTACTGACGACGTTTACGTTCGGTAAATACCGGGGCAAACCGGTATCCGAAATCGCCGATCGCGATCCGGCTACCTGCGGTGGTTATTCAATAACCTTGAGCGCATGAGCCCGGAACTGCGCCTGACGCTGAAACACTATTTAGGTGAAGAGTAATCCGCGCTTTGCCCCGGCAGGGTTCCCTGCGCCAGAGGGCTATCAGGAAGGCATATTCCAGCGCTACGCCTTCATAGGATTTAAACCGCCCTGATTTCCCGCCATGCCCGGAATCCATGTCCGTGCAGAGTAACAGTACGTTGTCATCGGTTTTATACTCCCGCAGTTTGGCAACCCATTTTGCCGGTTCCCAGTATTGCACCTGCGAGTCATGCAGGCCGGTAGTGACCAGCATGTGCGGATAACCGTGCGCGCCGATGTTGTCATAGGGACTGTAGCTTTTCATGTACCGATAGTAGGCTTCATCCGGGGATCCCCCCACTCCTCAAATTCACCGGTGGTCAGGGGATCGACTCATCCAGCATGGTGGTGACCACATCGACAAAGGGCACCGGGCAATCACACCGTGAAACAACGATGGCCGTTCGTTAATTACCGCGCCAATTAACAGTCCGCCCGCACTCCCGCCCATGCCATAACAGAACAGCGGCGAACCGTAACCCTGCGCCAGCAAGCTGTCGGTAACGTCAATGAAATCGTTGAAGGTGTTTTTCTTGCTAAGAAATTTGCCCTCTTCGTACCATGCATGCCCCAATTCTCCCCCCACCACGTACATGCGCAATCGCGCACACAAAACCGCGCTCAAGCAAGCTCAACCGGCTGCTGCTGAAATCGGCATCCATACTGGCACCGTAAGATCCGTAACCATAAACCAACAACGGATTTTGCCCGGAGCGGAAATGATTTTTGTTGTACACCAGCGATACCGGCACTTCGACACCATCCCGCGCATGGATCCATAAATGCTCGCTTTGGTACTGGCTGGCGTCAAAACCCGCCACATCAATCTGCTTGATGACACGCCGTTCACCGCTGTCCATATCCAGCTCAAACAGTGTGTCCGGTGTGGTCATTGATGAGTAACCGTAGCGTAGCCGCGACGTTTCCGGCTCGGGGTTATAAGCAAGCCACGTGACATACGCCGGATCATCAAACGCAATGCCAACAACTTCGCGCGTTTTGCGGTTAATTTGCCGCAGACTGGTCAACCCGCGCTGCCGCTCTTCAACCACCAGCCAGTCGGTAAACAAGGTAAACCCTTCCAGCATCACCTCGGTCCCGCGCCGGGATCAGCACTTCCCAGCGCTTTTCATCACGGACTTTGGTGCGATAGAGACCAAAGTTTTTGCCGTCCCGATTCGATCGCAGATAGAAAGTGTGCTGGTAGTGATCGAGGCTGTATTCGTGGTCTTTACGCCGCGGTAAAAAACGCAGCGGTTGGGCATCGGGTAATTCCGCATCAAGAAGCAGAACTTCGCTGGTCGTGGCGCTGGCCAGATGGATGGTGATGTAGTGCTGCGAGGTGGTTTTGCTTAACCCGACATAGAACGCTTCATCCTGCTCTTCGTAGACCAGTTCATCATGTTGCGCGGGGTACCAATAGTATGTCGCCACACCTGATACGGCAGCAGCGTGGTCGCATGTTTGCGTACATAATAGAGCGTTTCAGAATCATTGACCCAGACGAACTCTGGCGAGACGTTATCGAGCATCTCCGGATACCAGTTCCCGGTTTCAAGATTGCGAAACCGCAGGCCATATTGGCGACGGGACAGATAATCTTCCGCAATCGCCATAATGGTGTTATCCGGCGAAACGGACATGCCGCCGAGGGTATAAAACTCACTGTGCGCCGCGCGCTGGTTCGCATCAAGGAGCACCTGCCACTCATCCCACTCCGCACTGAGCACGGACTGACGCTGATAGATAGCATATTCGTTGCCGGGTTCGTAGATATGCCGGTAACGGTAGCCATTTTTGATATAAGGCGCAGAAACCTCACGCTGCGGAATGCGCGAGATAATCTCCCCAAGCACGGTCCTGAAGCGCCTGTTGCGACGCCATCACCTCGTGCCCGTAGCGGTTTTCTTGTTGAAGATAGTCCAGAACGTCTGGCTGCGAACGCGAGTCGTCCCGCAGCCAGTAATAATTATCGATACGAGTATCACCATGCACAGTCATGGCATGGGGGATTTTTTTCGCTTTCGGCGGCATAGCACTGTTCTTTTAGTTTTACATACCTATAAGGGTGGCAAAACCCACGCGCGATGCAAGCGAAACGTCACAGTTGTTATTGCGGGAGAGCATGTTTTTGCTGCTTAAGATCCTCTTCAATCCCTTCACGTACATCGGCAGGAATTTTTAGCGCATCGCCCAATGCGTTAAGGTAACTCCGCTCCATAAAGTGATCGATATCGATAGCGGCGCAACTGAGGAAATAGATTTCCAGCGCTTCTTCTTCGTTGGTGACTCCTCGTGCCAGACGCTCTGGATCAAGAGGTTGCTCAATGGCCTGCGCGACCAGCGCCCGTCCCTGCTCTTCCACGCCCGCTTCGCGAAGCTGTTGTTCGATAGCCGCGCGTTCTTTGTCATCAATATGACCATCACTTTTGGCTGCGAATACCAGCGCCAGGATCAGGCGCTCTGTGCGCACATCTAACGGTGAAGGGTGTTGACCAAACTGGGGGTCATTCTGGTGAGCATCGCGGATACGATCTTTGTATTTATTCCACAGCACGCTGCCAGCCACCGCACCGCCACCTACCAACAACGCGCTGGTACCATATTTGGTCAGAAGTTTACGCGATGATTTACTGGCAACCAGCAGCCCGGCAAGACCACCCAGCGCTCCGGGCACCAGCAGTTTGCTTAACCCCTGCTCGCCAGAGGATGAAGATGCTGCTCCGTCTTTCCTGACCAAGCAGCGATTGTAATTGATTTAACCAACTCATGATGTCCCTCGCCTACTGATAATGGTGCGCTCAGAGTAAGCGAGGGGATGTCAGGAAATGTCTGACTCTGCAAAAGATGGGAAAATTGTGTCAGTTGGGTTGCGGTTGATAGTCCGCCGTACCGGCTTTGCAGTCGATAGCCACGTTGTAGTGGATGTCGGTGCTTTTCCCGCGCACGGTTAACGGTACAGTCCACTTATCATCCTTGCCGACAATGTCCTTGGTGCTGATCCGTGCCACCGGATCGGCCCTGCCAAGTTTTTTTGATCGTCTGCCCAACGAACGATGCGATTTTGCAGAATAGTCACGCTTAACGCTGGCGGCAATGCCTTCAGCGTTAAGCCCCTCGCACGAGGGAAATTTCACCGACTTATCGTTTGCGGCATGCGCCGCCACACTGCCCGCCAGCAAAAAGAAAACTGGCGAAAACCCCTGCGATTTTCATGCTTATCTCCCCGGTTTTTACCCCCTTCAAAGCATGGTACAAATTACAGGCAGTGCAAGATCAGGCAACTTTTGCGCGTTTGGCTGCGCTTTTAATATCGACGGCGTCTGTCGGCTCACTCTCATCATCCGTTGCCGGAGACGCTGCAGGTTCTTGCGCCTCAGCGCCGTGCAATTTGCCGGACTTAAGAATGCTGCTAAGCGCCTCTTTTGTTCGGCAAGCCACAGCGCCATTTGGTCACGTGTTTCATCTTCCAGCGTGACCGGACCTGCGCCTAACCAGTCACCCAGCACTTCCGCCAGATCGAGCATCTTATCGTAAGCATCCGCTTCCTTTTTGCTGGCAAAAGACATTTTTTCCTCACCTTCTCTAATGACTACGTATTTAACTTCTACCGCCATGATGCAGCCTCATTTAACTGTGTATTTATACAGTATAGTAGCGCGATGAAAAACCATCGCAAGTGATAAAAAGACAGACGCAAACGTTTTCGTTTATACTGCGCGCAGTTTTTTCCCAACGGTAAGCTGCTATGACTCTTTTAGGTACTGCGCTGCGCCCTGCAGCAACTCGCGTGATGTTACTCGGTTCCGGCGAACTGGGCAAAGAAGTGGCCATTGAGTGCCAACGTCTCGGCATCGAAGTGATTGCTGTTGACCGCTACGCCGACGCTCCGGCAATGCATGTCGCCCACCGCTCGCATGTCATTAACATGTTGGATGGTGAAGCGCTGAAGGCGCTGGTGGCGCAAGAAAAACCCCATTTCATTGTGCCGGAAATCGAAGCTATCGCCACCGATACGCTGATTGAACTGGAAGCACAGGGCCAGCACGTTGTCCCCTGCGCCCGTGCTGCAAAGCTGACAATGAACCGTGAGGGCATTCGTCGTCTTGCGGCAGAAGAACTCCAGCTCCCGACATCCAGTTACCGTTTTGCCGACAGCGAAGCCGCGTTCCATCAGGCCGTTGAAGAGATTGGTCTGCCGTGTATTGTTAAACCGGTAATGAGTTCGTCGGGCAAAGGCCAGAGCTTTATTAAACGCGCTGACCAGTTAGCCAAAGCCCTCGGGAATATGCGCAACAAGGCGGGCGCCGGTGCCGGTCGGGTGATTGTCGAAGGCGTGGTCCACTTTGATTTTGAAATCACGCTTCCTGACAATCAGTGCGGTGGATGGTGCATTTTGCGCCCCGGTCGGCCACCGTCAGGAAGACGGGGATTATCGTGAATCCCCGGCAGCCGCAGCAGATGTCCACTGTCGCACTGCAACGCGCGGAAGAGATTGCCCGCAAGGTCGTACTGGCGCTCGGTGGTCACGGTCTGTTTGGCGTGGAGTTGTTCGTGTGGCGATGATGTCATCTTCAGTGAAGTCTCCGCGCCCGCATGATACCGGCATGGTCACACTGATTTCGCAGGATCTCTCCGAATTTGCACTGCACGTGCGCGCCTTCCTCGGCTTGCCTGTTGGCGACATCCGCCAGTATGGCCCGTCTGCTTCTGCGGTCATTCTGCCTCGCCTGAGCAGTAAGAATGTGACCTTCGATAATGTGCATAATGCGGTGGGCGCAGGCGTACAGTTGCGCCTGTTCGGCAAGCCGGAAATCGACGGATCCCGTCGTTTGGGTGTAGCGCTGGCGGTGGCCGACAATGTCGAAACCGCCGTGCAACGCGCAATTGCTGCGGCGAAGGCCGTTGACGTTCAGGGATAAAAAAGCCCGCTCAGTGTTAATACTGAGCGGGCTTCATGTCTGGCGGAGTTATACCCGCCGCACGGTTACTGTTTCGCGCCGTCTACCGCTTCACGCGCCAGTTTGGTGATACGGTCATAATCACCCGCTTCCAACGCATCCGCCGGCACCAGCCGAACCGCCGATGCACAGCACGCTTTTCAACGCCGGTAGTCACGGTAGTTTGCCGGAGAAATCCCACCCGTCGGGCAGAAACGCACATGCGCAAACGGACCAGCAATGGCCTGCAGCGCTTTGGTGCCGCCATTCGCTTCCAGCCGGGAAGAATTTAAACTCTTTCAGACCGTAGTCCATGCCCAGCATCAGTTCAGAAACGGTGCTGATGCCCGGGATCAGCGGGATGGTTCCTTCAGTCGCCAGCAGCGGCTCGGTCAGACCCGGGCTGATGGCGAACTGCGCGCCAGCGGCGGTCACTTCCGCCAGTTGCTGCGGGTTCAACACAGTACCCGCACCGACGATCGCGTCCGGCACTTCTTTGGCAATCGCGCGGATAGCGTCAATGGCACAAGCGGTGCGCAGAGTCACTTCCAGAACGCGAACGCCACCGGCAACCAGCGCTTTCGCCATCGGCACCGCGTGTTCCAGTTTGTTCACTACGATAACCGGCACAACCGGGCCAGTTTTCAGGATTGTTTCTGCACTCGTTTTCCAGTTTTTCATCAGGTTTTTCTCTCGCCAGAACTAAAATCTTGTCGTCTTAAAAGTGATACAGGTTGCGCCCTGCTCCGCACCGGAAAGTTTTCTCCCGCAGTGCGCCGAACATTTCGCGCCCCGTGCCCACGCGCATCGCGCTCAGGTCAGGAATATGTGGCTGGCGTGCGGCAAGTTCGTTTTCATCCACCAGCAGCGTTAATTCTCCCGTCTGCCCGTTGACCCGGATGATATCGCCATCACGCACTTTCGCCAGCAATCCACCATCAAAAGCCTCTGGTGTAACGTGGATTGCCGACGGCACTTTACCCGATGCACCTGAGAGCCGTCCATCGGTTACTAAAGCTATTTTGAAACGGCGGTCCAATACACCAAGTGGCGGCATGAGTTTATGTAATTCTGGCATTCCGTTCGCTTTCGGTCCCTGATGACGCACAACAACCACGCAATCGCGATGCAGCAACCCCGCATCGAAGGCCGGCAACACGTCATGCTGGCTTTCAAAACAATCGCCGGTGCTTCGATAACCTGATTTTCCACCGGTACGGCGGAGGTCTTCATGACCGCGCGCCCAAGATTACCGCTCAGTACTTTGGTGCCGCCGTGTCTGGAGAATGGTTTATCAAAGGTGGCAATGACATCGGCGTCGAGCGAGGCGTCAGCACCCGGACGCCAGTCAAGCTCGCCATTATTCAGCCACGGTTCGTTGGTGTAGCGAGTCAGACCAAAACCCGCCACCGTATTCACGTCTTCATGCAATAAACCGCCTTTGAGCAGTTCGCGCATCAGTACGGAACCCCGCCCGCCGCCCTGAAGTGGTTAATGTCGGCCGGACCATTCGGATAGAGACGCGCCAGCAACGGCACCACATCAGAAAGGTCAGAGAAATCATCCCAGTTGATAATGATGCCCGCCGCGCCATCGCCACCGTGCATGGTGTGGTTGGTTGAGCCGCCCGTTGCCAGCAACGAAACGATACCGTTGACCACCACTTTCTCGTCGATCATCTTGCCAAGCGGCATCCATTCATTGCCATTGCCAGTGAGACGCGTTACCTGCCGGGCAGCCGCTTCTGTCAGCGCCTGTCGCAGTGGCGCATCCGGATGCACAAAAGAGGAACCCGGTAACTGCATGCCCATAAATTCAATCACCATTTGGTTGGTGTTGGCCGTGCCATAGAAAGTACAGGTACCCGGCGCATGATATGAAGCGGCTTCAGATTCCAGCAGTGCCATGCGATCGACTTTGCCTTCGGCATACAGCTGGCGGATACGTACTTTCTCTTTGTTCGCCAGACCGCTGGCCATCGGGCCTGACGGCACGAACAGCGCGGGTAAATGACCAAATGAGAGCGCTGCCATCGCAAGGCCGGGAACAATTTTGTCGCACACGCCGAGATACAACGCGCCATCAAACATATTGTGCGAGAGGCCTACCGCAGCTGACATGGCGATAATTTCACGGCTGAGCAGTGAAAGCTCCATACCGTCCTGCCCCCTGAGTAACGCCATCACACATCGCCGGTACACCGCCGGCAACCTGCCCCACCGCATTAACAGAATGCAGCGCTTTACGAAGGATATCCGGGTAGGTCTCATAGGGCTGGTGTGCAGAAAGCATATCGTTGTAGGAGGTGATGATAGCGATGTTGTTACGCAACATGCTTTTGAGCGAGGCTTTATCGTCGGGCTGACAGGCGGCGAATCCGTGCGCCAAATTGCCGCATGCGATGAGCGGCGTACTGTGTTGCTTTTCGCCTGCTCAATGCGCGCAAGGTAGGCTGAGCGGGTTTCGCGCGAACGTTCAACAATACGATTTGTTACGCGTAACATATTCGGGTTCATAGAGGCTCCTGAAATTTATCTGTCCGGGGGAAACAATGCGCACGGTATGAACGGTTTATCCTGCCAGCCCGAAAACACCGGAGTACTGTGCCCCAAAGGCAAAATCGCTTCCAGCCAGTGTAATATAAAAAAAAGCCCCGCCGGTGAATCCAGTCGGGGGCCTGGAAAGATGAAAAATTGTCCTGATTTCTGTGTTAGATCATGTTACCGGTAAAATAACAGAGTCTGAACGGGAGCAAGGTTACTCAAACTCGTTCCGAGGAACGGCCATCGCGGGTGATCATTGCTACGGAAGCAACGGGTCCCCGTGGTGCCTGATAAGGCTTCGGCGAGTCATTATCCGCAGCCCGGTGGCTTCAGTAATGGAGTCCACCCATTTCCACGCCTCTTCCACTTCATCACGACGTACAAACAGCGCACCGGATCCCACGCATGGTCTCCAGCAGCAAACGCTCATAAGCATCTGCAAGGTGCGTCTGGTTGAAGGTTTCAGAGTAGCTGAGGTCAAGTTTGGTGATCTGCAGATTATGCTTGTGATCCGAGGCCCGGCACTTTGTTAAGCACCTGAATATCCACGCCCTCATCCGGTTGCAAACGGATAGTCAGCTTGTTCTGCGGCAGATCCTGCCACGACTCTTTGAACAGATTCAGTTCCGGCGTTTTGGAAGTACACGACAACTTCAGAACATTTCGCCGGCAGACGTTTGCCGGTGCGCAGGTAGAACGGCACGCCAGCCCAGCGCCAGTTGTCGATATCCACGCGGATAGCAACAAACGTTTCGGTATTACTGGACTTGTTAGCACCCTCTTCTTCCGGGGTAGCCCGGCACTTTTTTGCCTTGCGCAAAACCGGCGGTGTACTGACCGCGTACGGTTTTTTTCACGCACGTTGGTGCGGTCGATGCGACGCAATGATTTCAGCACTTTCACTTTCTCATCGCGGATGCTGTCAGCACTCAGGTCTGACGGCGGCGACATCGCAATCATGCACAGGATTTGCAGCAGGTGGTTCTGGATCATATCGCGCATTTGACCTGCCCGGTCAAAATAGCCCCAGCGACCTTCAATACCCACCTCTTCCGCCACGGTGATTTCCACGTGGTCGATGGTGCGATTATCCCAGTTGTTCACAAACAGGGAGTTGGCAAAACGCAGTGCCAGCAGGTTAAGCACCGTCTCTTTACCCGAGGTAGTGGTCGATACGGTAAACTGGCACTCTTCGAAATATTCACCCACCGGTCGTTGATTTCCCGCGAGGTCGCCAGTGAGGTTCCCAGCGGTTTTTCCATCACCACGCGCCGGTTTGGCGTTCAGTTTGGCTTCACCCAGCCCTTTACAGATGGCGCCGAAGGTGCTTGGCGGCATCGCAAAATAGTTGATGGTGGTGCGATTTTTTGATCCAGCATGTCGCCGAGGCGTTTAAACGCAGCGGTGTCGTTAACGTCGAGATTGCAGAAATCAAGACGGCCGCTGAGCTTGTCCCACAGGCTCTCGTCGATCTTCTCCTTCATGAAGGTTTCGAGCGCTTCACGGATCACCTGTGTATAAGCTTCTTTATCCCAGTCGGCACGCCCGACACCCGGATACGCGTATCCGGGTGGATCTGACCCTTTTTCCAGTTGATACAGGAAGGCAGCAATTTCCGGCGTGCGAGGTCGCCTTTCGCGCCGAAAATGACCGAGTCACACTGGGCTGTTTGTATTACCGCCATGTCATTCTCCTCAGTTGGCTATCCCGGTACTTTAGCCGGTCTTAGTTGTAATTTTATTACAGTACAATGTACTGCTTTTACGTCATTCCCGAAACTGTTAAGCCTTGTCAGAAGTGCGTTATTTTGTTGTGACGAAAAATACGTTTTTTCGCCCTGAAAATGCTGGATGTTTGCCCGTGGACGCAGCCGATAAAATCCGACGTTGATCAAGTAATGAAAAAACAACATCGTTTTTCACAACCGCTTACTTTTCTGCGACGCGCAGGGGTAATATCAGATTCAATCGCATCACGATTTCCCCTTGTGGAATCGTTTTACCATGAGCGCTTTATCACCCATGAATATGCTGGAAAAGATCCAGTCGCGACTGGAAAACCTTAGCAAATCCGAACGTAAAGTGGCGGAAGTGATCCTCGCAACGCCGGAGCAGTCCATTCACTCCAGTATTGCCGCGCTTGCGCAAGAAGCGGGGGTCAGCGAACCGACGGTGAACCGTTTCTGCCGCAGCCTCGATACGCGCGGTTTCCTGATTTTAAACTGCATCTGGCGCAAAGTCTTGCCAACGGCACGCCTTATGTTAATCGCAATGTCGATGAAGATGACAGTGTAGAAGCCTACACCGGCAAAATCTTCGAATCGGCGATGGCCAGCCTCGATCATGTGCGTCAGTCGCTGGATATGGCGTCGGTAAACCGTGCCGTAGATTTACTGACCCGTGCGAAAAAATTGCGTTCTTCGGTCTTGGCTCGTCCGCCGCCGTGGCGCACGATGCCATGAACAAATTTTTCCGCTTCAATGTTCCGGTGGTCTATTCCGACGACATTGTCCTGCAACGCATGAGTTGTATGAATTGTAGCGACGATGACGTGGTCGTGCTGATTTCACATACCGGACGAACCAAAAACCTCGGGGTCGAACTTGCGCAACTGGCGCGTGAAAACGACGCCATGGTCATTGCGCTGACCTCCGCCGGAACCCCCGCTTGCACGTGAAGCGACGCTTGCGATCACGCTGGATGTTCCGGAAGATACCGACATTTACATGCCCATGGTTTCCCGTCTTGCGCAACTGACGGTCATCGACGTGCTGGCAACCGGCTTCACGTTGCGCAGGGGAGCAAAATTCAGGGATAACTTGAAGCGAGTCAAAGAAGCACTGAAAGAATCGCGCTTTGATAAGGAGCTGCTTGTCAAAAGCGATAACCATTAATAGTTAATAATAAAGCGGTAACCTCTTACGCTGTTCGGCCAGACGAATTGCTCTTCACAGCAGGGCGATAGATGACCGAATTCATGTTCACGCAACACCAAGTTGTTTCCAGTCAACGGAGTATTACATGTCCAGAAGGCTTCGCAGAACCAAAATCGTTACCACCTTAGGCCCGGCAACCGATCGCGATAACAACCTTGAGAAAGTTATTGCCGCCGGCGCTAACGTGGTGCGTATGAACTTCACACGGAACACCGGAAGATCATAAATTACGTGCCGACAAGGTGCGTGAGATTGCGGCAAAACTGGGACGTCATGTTGCTATCCTCGGCGACTTACAAGGACCAAAATTCGCGTTTCCACCTTTAAGGAAGGCAAAGTCTTCCTGAATATCGGTGATAAATTCCTGCTCGACGCCAACCTCGGGTAAAGGTGAAGGCGACAAAGAAAAAAGTCGGCATCGACTATAAAGGTCTGCCGGCTGATGTCGTGCCCGGCGATATCCTGCTGCTGGATGATGGTCGCGTGCAGCTCAAAGTGCTGGAAGTTCAGGGCATGAAAGTGTTCACCGAAGTCACTGTTGAGTGGCCCGTTGTCTAACAATAAGGGCATCAACAAACTCGGTGGCGGTCTGTCCGCAGAAGCGCTGACGGATAAAGACAAAGCGGATATCGTGACCGCTGCGATGATCGGTGTTGATTACCCGCCGTCTCCTTCCCGCGCTGCGGCGAAGATCTGAACTATGCACGTCGCCTTGCGCGCGACGCAGGTTGTGACGCAAAAATCGTGGCAAAAGTTGAGCGTGCGGAAGCCGTTTGCAGCCGAGGGAAGCGATGGATGATGTGATCCTCGCATCCGATGTGGTGATGGTTGCCCGCGGCGACCTCGGTGTTGAGATTGGCGACCCGGAGCTGGTGGGTATCCAGAAAGCGCTTATCCGTCGCGCCCGTCAGCTAAACCGCTCGGTGATCACCGCAACCCAGATGATGGAATCAATGATCACCAACCCGATGCCAACCCGTGCGGAAGTGATGGACGTCGCCAACGCCGTCCCTGGACGGCACCGATGCAGTCATGTTGTCTGCGGAAACTGCCGCCGGTCAGTACCCTTCTGAAACCGTTGCTGCGATGGCGCGCGTTTGCCCGGGCGCAGAGAAGATCCCCAGCATCAACGTCTCCAAACACCGCCTCGATATTCAGTTTGACAACGTGGAAGAAGCCATCGCGATGTCGGCGATGTATGCCGCGAACCACCTGAAGGGTGTAACCGCTATCATCACCATGACCGAATCAGGGCGTACGGCGCTGATGACGTCACGCATCAGTTCTGGTCTGCCGATTTTCGCCCTCTCCCGCCACGAGCGTACGCTGAACCTGACCGCGTTGTACCGTGGTGTTACGCCGGTTTATTTCGATAGCTATACCGATGGCGTTGCCGCAGCCAACGATGCAGTTATCCTGCTGCGTGATAAAGGCTACCTGCTCTCCGGCGATCTGGTCATTGTGACTCCAGGGCGATGTGATGAGCACCATCGGTACCACCAATACCACGCGTATTCTGACCGTCGAATAATGACCGTGTAGAATGCAAAAGGCCTCCCGTTTCAGGAGGCCTTTTTTTATGCCGTTATTTTTGGGATACAGCTCTTTGCGCCTGTACGGCTCGGTCTCGCCAGTTTGCGCGTTTTCAGCAATTTCAGGATCCGGTGTATTGTTCCGGATGCGGGCCAACAAACACCTCCACCTCTTCATTCATCCGGCGGGCAATGGTGTTATCGTCTGCGGTCAGCAGATCGTCCATCGGCGGGCGCACCTGAACAATCAGACGATGCGTGCTGGCATCATACACCGGGAAAAGCGGCACCACGCGTGCGCGGCAGACTTTCATCAGACGACCAATGGCCGGCAACGTCGCTTTATAGGTGGCAAAGAAATCGACAAACTCACTCTGTTCCGGGCCGTGATCCCGGTCCGGAAGATAATAGCCCCAGTACCCCCTGACGTACAGACTGGATAAAAGGTTTGATACCGTCATTACGTGCGTGCAGACGCCCGCCAAAACGGCGGCGCACCGTGTTCCACACGTAGTCACACTTTATTGCCCCCGCGGTTATGGAACATCGCCGCCATTTTCTGCCCCTGCGATGCCAGCAACATTGCCGGAATATCCACGCCCCAGCCATGCGGAACCAGAAAATCACTTTCTCATCGTTGCGGCGCAACGCATCAATGATCTCTTTTCCTGCCACTCCACACGCGGTAAGATTTTTTCCGGGCCGCGAATCGCCAGTTCGGCCATCAATACCATGGCCTGCGGCGCGGTGGCGAACATCTCGTCGATGATCGCTTCCCTTTCCGCTTCGCTTTTTTCCGGAAAGCAGTAATAAATTGATTTGCGCCCGACGACGCGCTTTTACCGAATTTCCCCGCCGCGTCCCAGCTTACCCAGCAGCGGATCGCGCAGTGAAGGGGGATCATCGCCACGCCAGCAAATGCCAGCACGCCCAGCCACGCGCCCCAGTTGCGCGGATGCCGGAATTCAGGTTCGAATTCCGGAATGTATTCACCGTTATTTTTTTCGTTTCCATGCATCTTCCGCAGGCCAGACATCAAGTCAGAAAAGATAATCAGATAGTGTAGCGAGCCGTTATCTTTCACAAAAGAAAAAGCCGACGCGGTTAAGGCATCGGCTTTATACGCACATTTCTTAGGCGAATCAGTCGAGACTGAGCTGCGGTACAACCTCTTTCACCTGTGCCGGTGTAATCTTTACGATCCGACCCTGTCAGCCCTTCCGTCCTTGGTAACTTCGCCGTTAACGGGTTTACCGCCTGTTGGTTGATCCACACTTCATAATGCAGATGCGGACCCGTAGACCGCCCGGTATTACCTGAGAGCGCAATACGATCGCCACGTTTCACTTTCTGCCCGTCTTTCACCAGCAGTTTACGCAGGTGCATATAGCGTGTGGTGTAGGTACGACCGTGGCGGATAGCGACATAATAGCCTGCCGCGCCGCTACGCTTCGCCACAACCACTTCACCGTCGCCCACAGACAGCACAGGCGTACCCTGTGGCATGGCGAAATCGACGCCTTTATGTGGCGCAACACGGCCGGTTACCGGGTTCAGACGGCGCGGGTTGAAATTCGACGAAACGCGGAACTGTTTCGAGGTCGGGAAGCGCATGAAACCTTTCGCCAGCCCGGTGCCGTTGCGGTCATAGAACTTACCGTCTTCAGCACGGATAGCGTAATAATCTTTGCCGTCTGAGCGCAGACGCACGCCCACAAGCTGACTCTGCTCCTGCTTACCCTCCAGCATCTCGCGGGACATCAGCACAGAGAACTCATCCCCTTTTTTCAGTTTACGGAAATCCATCTGCCACTGCATGGCTTTGATCACTGAGCTAATTTCGCTATTGGTCAGCCCGGCGTCGCGCGCACTGGCGACAAAACTCCCGCCAACGGTGCCTTTCATCGCCGTATTCACCCAGTCGCCCTGTTGCAGCTCACTGCTCATTTTGAACGCACCGCTTTCGGTACGATCGTATGTGCGGGTTTCACGACGGGACATCTCCTGCAGTCAGGCGTTGCAGATCGCCATCCGCGGTTAATGTCCGGTGAAAGTTGCTGCCCAATTTTCAGGTTGCGCAACTCTTTGTCCGCATCGGCGAGCTGGCTGATATCGCCCATATCGATGCCGTATTGATTGAGGATACTGCTCAGGGTATCGCCTGTAGAAACCACATATTCATGCACACCAGCTTCGCTGGCGGTCTTGTCATCCACGGTCATCCTGCGGGATATCTTCCACTTCGTCAGGCATGGTCTGATCGATAGGTTCGCTGGCTTCGGGGCAGCAGAGAACGGATTTCGTTCTTTTGAGTTCAATGGTTTTGACGATCGGCGCGGAAGTCGCTTCCGGGTGATAAACATAAGGCCGCCAGACGGCGACCGTAAGAGTGAGAACGGTAAGCGACCCCAGCATGACGCGATGGGGCCGCGGTAAACTGTTAAATGCCGGGGGCGACAGAGCGGGCTATCTGTTGCACGTATTCACTTCCTCGTTATTCTCCTTTCAGGCAGCTCGCATACTGGTTAGACAGTTGGGCAAGGAACTGCGGATAGCTCTCTTTGCCTAACTTGATACTGATCCCGAGTGGATCCAACGTCCCCATTCGAACGGATGTCCTCTGGCAACAGCTTCAACGACCGCTGGCCTGAACTGTGGCTCAGCAAAAACGCAGGTTGCTTTTTGCTCAACCAACTGTGTTCTGATTTCATGTAAACGCTGCGCACCGGGTTGAATTTCGGGGTTGACGGTAAAATGGCCGAGTGGTGTCAGCCCGTAGTGTTTTTCAAAGTAGCCGTAGGCGTCATGAAAAACGAAATACCCTTTCCCTTTCAGCGGTGCCAGCTCGTCTCCGACCTGTTTATCGGCCCGGGCTAATGATGCCTCAAATGCCTGCAGGTTGGCGTCCAGCTTTGCTCGACTTTGCGGCATAACTTCCACTAATTTATCGTGGATTGCAACCGCTGACAGCCGCGCTATCTCTGGCGAGAGCCACAGGTGCATGTTGTAATCGCCATGATGGTGATGTTCGTCACTTTTTTCGCCTTCATGGGAATCACCTTCGTGATCATGCTCGTCGTCGTCAGCCCCTTTCATGAGTAGCGTTTTCACGCCGTCAAGTTCCGCCATTGTCACTCTTTTATTCGCCGGAATTTGCTGCGCGGACTTCGCCATAAACGCTTCCATATCCGGTCCGACCCAAAAGACTAAGTCCGCGTTCTGTAAGCGTTTTACATCAGACGGGCGCAATGAATAATCATGCTCTGAGGCGCCATCGGGTAGCAAAACTTCTGTCGTGGTGACGCCATCTGCAATGGCCGAAGCAATAAAACCCAGCGGCTTTAACGAGGTTACGACGGCAGCGTTAGCAGTTTGTGCTGCCCCGCCGAGGATAGCAGCGGATAACGCTGCGCAAAGAAGCGTATTTTTATGCAACATAATGCGACTAGTGATCGTAATGAGTGTGTGGGATGTGATATTATAACATTCGACAACTTGTGCAACCCCTTAAATGCTATGACGAATCTTGTAACGCTCGAAAAAGTCACCGTCGCGTTTGGCCAACGGCGCGTTTTATCTGACATTTCGCTTAAATTATGCCCCGGAAAAATTTTGACCCTGCTCGGTCCTAATGGCGCGGGCAAATCCACGCTGGTGCGTGTGGTGCTTGGGCTGGTAGCACCCGATGCAGGGGTGATCAAGCGCGACAAAACCTGCGTATCGGCTATGTGCCGCAAAAATTGCAACTGGACACGACCCTGCCGCTGACCGTGGGGCGTTTTCTGCGCCTGCGTCCGGGCACACGCAAAGACGAGATCATTCCGGCACTGAAACGGGTACAGGCTGCCCATCTGGTTGATGCGCCGATGCAAAAACTTTCCGGCGGGGAAACTCAACGTGTATTGCTTGCCCGTGCATTGCTTAACCGCCCGCAATTACTGGTGCTTGATGAGCCCACTCAGGGTGTGGACGTCAACGGGCAAGTCGCGCTGTACGATCTGATCGACCAGCTTCGTAAAGAGCTGGATTGTGCCGTACTGATGGTGTCGCACGACCTGCATCTGGTGATGGCGAAAACCGATGAAGTACTGTGTCTGAATCATCATATCTGCTGTTCCGGTACGCCGGAAGTTGTCTCAATGCACCCGGAGTTTATCTCCATGTTTGGCCAACGTGGTGCCGAACAACTCGGCATCTATCGCCATAACCATAACCACCGCCACGATTTACAGGGACGCATTGTATTGCGCCGGGGTAATGGACGCTCATGATTGAATTATTACTGCCCGGCTGGTTTGCCGGGATTATGCCTGCGCCGCCGGGCCGCTGGGCTCATTTGTGTGGTCTGGCGTCGGATGTCCTATTTCGGCGATACGCTGGCGCATGCCTCTCTGCTGGGTGTGGCATTTGGTTTTCTGCTGGATGTGAATCCTTTTTATGCCGTTATCGCCGTGACGCTGTTACTGGCGGCCGGTCTGGTTTGGCTGGAGAAACGCCCGCATCTGGCGATCGACACGCTGCTCGGTATCATGGCGCATAGCGCGCTGTCGCTGGGTCTGGTCGTGGTCAGTCTGATGTCGAATATTCGCGTCGATCTGATGGCGTATCTGTTCGGTGACCTGCTGGCAGTCACACCGGACGATTTGCTTGCTATCGCGCTCGGCGTGGCGATCGTTCTGGGGATTTTACTCTGGCAGTGGCGCAATTTGCTGTCGATGACCATCAGCCCCGAACTGGCCTTTGTCGATGGCGTAAAACTGCAGCGCGTAAAACTGTTGCTGATGCTGGTTACCGCCCTGACCATCGGTGTGGCAATGAAATTTGTCGGCGCGCTGATTATTACATCGCTGCTGATTATCCCCGCCGCCACCGCACGCCGTTTCGCCCGCACGCCGGAACAAATGGCGGGCGTGGCTGTTGGGATTGGAATGATTGCGGTGACGGGGGACTGGCTTTCTCCGCGCTGTACGATACCCCGGCAGGTCCATCCGTGGTGCTGTGCGCTGCGCTGCTGTTTATCTGCAGTATGATGAAGAAAACCGCCAGTTAAATGGTGTGCCGATGCGTTCTGCTCCCGGTATTCAGTTTTACGGCATTTCCGGCGGCGTAATACCGAAGTGATTCCACGCTCTGACCGTTGCCATTCTTCCGCGCGGAGTACGTTGTAAAAACCCTGCTGGATAAGATACGGTTCCAGCACATCTTCGATGGTTTCCCGCTCTTCACCAATCGCCGCCGCCGAGGGTTATCCAGACCAACCGGCCCGCCGAAGAACTTATCAATCACCGCCAGCAGCAGTTTGCGATCCATATAATCAAACCCTTCGGCATCCACATTCAACATATCGAGCGCCTCGGGCGGCAATGTCAGCCGAAATATCGCCGTTATGCTTCACCTCGGCGAAATCACGCACCCGACGCAAAAGGCGGTTCGCGATACGTGGCGTACCACGCGAGCGACGCGCCACTTCCAGTGCACCTTCGTCGCTCATTTCCAGCCCCATAAACCGCGCGCTGCGCCCCCACAATGTGCTGCAAACCGCCACCGGTAAAACCCAGCCGCTGCACAATACCGAAACGATCGCGCAACGGAGAGGTCAGCGAGCCCGCAGGTTGTCGCGCCAATCAGGGTAAACGGCGGTAAATCAATTTTGATTGAGCGCGCCGCCGGGCCTTCACCAATCATAATATCCAGCTGATAATCCTCCATCGCCGGATAGAGCACCTCTTCCACAACGGGTGAAAGACGGTGGATTTCATCAATAAACAACACGTCGTGTGGTTCAAGATTCGTCAGCATCGCCGCCAGATCGCCCGCTTTTTCCAGTACCGGACCGGACGTTGTGCGCAGGTTCACGCCCATTTCGTTCGCCACAATATTGGCCAGCGTGGTTTTCCCTAAGCACCGGCGGGCCGAAGATCAGCAGATGGTCCAGCGCATCGCCGCGCAGTTTAGCCGCCACCGGATAAAAATCTCCATTTGCGAACGCACCTGCGGTTGACCAATATACTCGTCGAGCATTTTCGGACGAATAGCGCGATCCGCGACCTCTTCTATGTTGCTACTGGCAGGCGCCACCAGACGGTCTGCTTCAATCATCCTCTACTCCACAACGCCGCGCGCAGCGCTTCACGGATCAGGGTTTCACTGTTAGCGTCCGGACGGGCGATTTTGCTGATCATCCGGCTGGCTTCCTGTGGTTTATAGCCCAGCGCCACCAGCGCGGCAACCGCTTCTTGCTCCGCATCGTCCGTCGCCGGGCTTGCCGGCGACGCCAGCACCGTGAGTCAGCAGCAGGCGTGAACAGATCGCCATGCAGACCTTTAAAGCGGTCTTTCATTTCCACGATCAGGCGCTCAGCGGTTTTCTTGCCAATACCGGCAATTTGATGAGTGCGGCGGGATCTTCACGCTCGACCGCGTTGACAAACTGCTGCGCCGACATGCCAGAGAGGATCGCCAGCGCCAGTTTCGGCCCGACGCCGTTGGTTTTATCAGCTCGCGAAACAGCGTCCGTTCCTGTTTATTGTTAAAACCGAACAGCAGTTGCGCATCTTCACGCACCACGAAATGGGTAAAGACAATGGCCTCTTTACCGGCATCCGGTAGCTCGTAAAAACAGGTCATTGGCATATGGACTTCATACCCCACCCCTCCTGCTTCCAGCACCACTAACGGGGGTTGTTTTTCGACAATAATGCCTCTGGAGTCTGCCTATCACGTGACGCTCCTGCGCTAAGGGCTGAAGTTGTAATGCTGTCATAAAAAAGGCTGGATAGATATCCAGCCGAATATACAGGAAAAGCGCGAGCGCGATTCAGGAATTCGCGTAATACGCGGCGTCTGCAAGGTCCGTAAGTAAATCACGCTGCTCAGGTTGCCAGCCCAGTACGTTGCGGGTGCGCTCGCTGGACGCCGCCATTTCCGTGGCGGCAAAGGCGGCGAACCAGCCAAAATGTTCGCGCCGCGTGATTCCGCTGGTATCCCGAACATATTGCCTATGGCGAAAGCGATGTCGCGCATCGATCCCCTCTTCCGCCACGGCATGGTAAACCGACTGTGTGACACCCGTTTCCAACGCCAGCCGGTACACCTTTGCCGCATCCAGCCGATGAACCGCTGCCCAGCGGTTTTCCCCGTTTCCCCGGCCAGGGCGGCAACGCCGGTTTTTTCGCCAGTGCAATCAGGTTCGGCACAAAACCATGATCGCCAATGCCATGAACCGTTGGAGCGAGACGAATGCTGGCGGTGTGCACGCCTTTTCCGCCAGCGCCTGTGCGGCCTGTTCCGAACGGCGCAGGTATTCGGGTCCCGGTTTATCATCTTCCGTCGCCAGACGCCCTTGCACCAGCCTCGCGAGGCCGGAAGTTACCAGCAACGGGCGTTCGCTCCCCAATAAAGCCTCACCAGGACCTCAATGGCACGCTGGTCCTGCGCACAGTTATTCGCAAAACGGGAGAAGTCATGATTGAAAGCCGTGGATCACCGCATCCGCCTTTGCTGCGGCATCAAACAGCAGTTGATGGTCATCCAGCGTCCCGTATACCGCCTTCCCCCGGCGTTCAGTAATGCCAGCGCTTTGCCCGGGTTCCGCGCCAGTCCGCTCACACCGGGGTGCCCGGCAGCCAGTAATTCCGCCACTGTTGCGCCTACCCAACCGGTAGCGCCTGTCAGAAAAAACATGCATGCGTGTCTCCTTATGTTGACTCGCGCCGTTATCCTGATGAATATCCATAACGGAGAAAAGTAGTGACATTATCGTGGTATAAGGACTAACAGGATGCAAAGCGTGACTCAGCCGAAAGATCTCGGTCAGTACCTGAAATCCCGCCGCGCGCAGCTTGATCCTCTCGCGCTGGGTTTCCATACCGCGCGCAGGCGCACGCCCGGGCTGCGTCGGGAGGAAGTGGCGCATCTGGCCTGTATCAGCGCGACATGGTACACATGGCTTGAGCAGGGACGTGGCGGTACGCCTTCCGCAGAAGTACTGGAGCGGATTTGCTGTGCGCGCCTCTCTGAGCGTGAGCGCGAACATGTGTTTCACCTTGGGCTGGGGCGAGCGCCGGGGCGTGCATTACAACCCGACGGGAACCGTGAGCGAACGCCTGCAAAGGTGCTGGATCATATGCCGCTCAGCCCGGCGATGATCCGTAACGCCACCGGGATGTAGTGGCATGGAATAAAGCGGCCACGGTGGTACTGGCGGATTACCCCTCCCTCCCCCCGCAGCAGCGCAATATCTTGCGGCGCATGTTTCTGGATCCTCATGTGCGGGCCATGCAAACGGACTGGCACGGCCTGACGCGTTTTCTGGTGGCGGCCTTTCGCGCCGATGCAACCCCGTGCCGGCGCTTCCGCTGAGATCCGTCCGTTGATCGAGGAACTGAGCACCGCTTCACCGGAGTTTGCCCGGCTATGGCAGAGTAATGATATCGAGGAGATGGCGGAAGGGACGAAGATCCTGCTGCACGGTCATGTTGGCAGGCTGTCGCTTGAATACTCGAGTTTTTCCGTTGAGGGGCAACCTGATCTGACGATGGTGGTCTATAACCCTTCGACCGGAGAAGATGCGCAAAAAATCAGTTCGTTGTTATAAAAAAAGCGCCAGCATGAGGCGCTTTTCAACGTAATCTTCCGCGCGCCAGATTGGCCGGGAACTGCTTACCTGTAAGGCATTCTGGCTAACATGGCAGTGGGTAATGGCGATAGCCAGCGCATCTGCGGCATCCGCCTGCGGGTTAGCGGGAAGTTTCAGCAAGGTACGCACCATATGCTGCACCTCGCTCTTTTCCGCGCTACCGATGCCAACAACCGTCTGTTTCACCTGACGGGCGGCATATTCGAATACCGGTAACGCCTGATTCACGGCAGCAACAATCGCCACGCCGCGCGCCTGTCCCAGCTTGAGCGCCGAGTCGGCGTTTTTCGCCATAAACACCTGTTCGATGGCAAAAAAATCGGGCTGAAACTGGGTGATGATTTCCGTCACGCCTGCATAAATCAGCTTCAGACGCGACGGTAAATCGTCCACTTTTGTCCGGATACAGCCGCTACCAAGATAGGTTAACTGCCGCCCGGTCTGGCGGATCACACCATAACCGGTGACGCGTGACCCCGGGTCGATACCGAGAATAATCGCCATCATGCGTCTCCGGTTTTATGCGGATTAAGCGACATCAGAGCGTCGCTGCGACCTCATCAGAGATCTCACCGTTATGGTAAACTTCCTGCACGTCGTCGCAATCTTCCAGCATGTCGATCAGACGCAGCAGTTTCGGCGCCGTTTCTGCGTCCATGTCCGCTTTGGTAGACGGGATCATCGACACTTCCGCGTTGTCGGCTTTCAGACCGGCCGCTTCCAGCGTCGCGCACGGCGCCCATCTCTTCCCACGCGGTGTAAACGTCAATTGCGCCGTCATCAAAGGTCACCACATCTTCTGCACCTGCTTCCAGCGCCGCTTCCATGATGGTGTCTTCATCGCCCGCTTCAAAGGAGATCACCCCTTTTTGCTGAACAGGTAAGCCACAGAACCGTCGGTGCCCAGTTACCACCGCATTTGCTGAACGCATGACGCACTTCGGCAACGGTACGGTTACGGTTGTCACTCAGGCATTCCACCATCACCGCGGTGCCGCCGGGGCCGTAACCTTCATAAATGATGGTTTCCATGTTCGCGTCGTCATCACCACCGACACCGCGTGCAATGGCGCGGTTCAGGGTGTCACGGGTCATGTTGTTGCCCAGTGCTTTGTCCACTGCCGCACGCAAACGCGGGTTGGAGCCGATATCGCCGCCACCCAGACGCGCCGCCGTGACCAGCTCACGAATGATTTTGGTGAAGATCTTACCGCGCTTGGCATCCTGTGCTGCTTTGCGGTGTTTGGTGTTGGCCCATTTACTATGACCTGCCATAAAAACTCTCCAAGAAACCGCCCGATCAGGCGGTATGAATTACAAACTCTTCAATCGCCTCCCGGTTGCTCCACGACTTGGTTAATGCAGCTGCTTGCGGCGCATCAACCCAGCGGTAGGCCAGATGTTCGCTAAAAACAATCGGCCGCTCGTGGCAACGCGAGACAAAACCAGGACTCGCTGTTATGCGTAATGCCCGGTGCGTAGCGATGACGTAAATGACTAAAAATTTCATACTCCACCGTGCGCTGACAGTCGACTAAGGTCAGTTGCTCAAGAGCAATATCGATGTCGACCTCTTCCTTTACTTCACGCACAGCGGCCTGCAACGCGGTTTCCCCTGCTTCCCGTGCTGCCGGTTACCGACTGCCAGAAATCGATCGTCGCGTCGTTGTAGCATCAGCACCCGTTTCGAATCCTGCGCGTAAATCACGACCAGCACGGAAACGGGATGCTTAAATGGCATGTTACTTATTCTCCGCAGACTCTTTTTCAGTACCGCAATACCCAACTCGGCCAGTGCCGCCGGATTGGCAAGAAGCTCGGCGCTTCGGTCATCAGACACGCAGCCGCCGTCGTTTTCGGAAGGCGATAACGTCACGGATATTGTCCGTGCCGGTCAGCAACATGGTCAGGCGGTCCAGCCAAACGCCGCCGGCATGCGGTGGCGTACCGTATTTCAGCGCGTCCAGCAGGAAGCCAAACTTCTCACGCTGTTCCTGATCGTTAATGCCCAGAATACCGAACACGGTCTGCTGCATTTCGCCGTTGTGGATACGCACGGAACCGCCGCCCACTTCATAACCGTTAATGACCATATCGTAGGCGTTGGCAACGGCATCTTCCGGCGCTGCTTTCAGCTCTGCGGCAGACATGTCTTTCGGCGAGGTGAACGGGTGGTGCATTGCCGTCAGACCGCCTTCACCGTCATCTTCAAACATTGGGAAATCAATCACCCACAGCGGCGCCCATTTGGCTTCGTCTGTCAGGTTCAGATCTTTGCCCACCTTCAGACGCAGCGCGCCCAGCGCATCGGCAACCACTTTTGTGGTCTGCGCCGAAGAAAATCATATCGCCATCTTGTGCGCCAGTGCGCACCCGTGATTGCGTTGACGATATCGGCATTGAGGAACTTCGCCACCGGGCTGGTGATGCCTTCCGAGGCCTTTTGCCGCTTCATTGACCTTAATATAGGCCAGCCCTTTCGCGCCGTAGATTTCGATAAATTTGCCGTAGTCGTCAATCTGTTTACGGCTGATCTGTGCGCCACCTCGGCACACGCAGCGCGGCAACGCGACCTTTGCGTCGTTCGCCGGACCGGAGAAGACTTTAAACTCAACCTCTTTGAGCAGGTCAGCAACGTCCACCAGCTCCATCGGGTTACGCAGATCCGGTTTATCGGAACCGTAACGACGTTCAGCTTCAGCAAAGGTCATGATCGGAAGTCACCCAGATCCACGCCTTTGATTTCCAGCCACAACTGGCGAACCAGCGCTTCCATCACTTCACGCACCTGCGGCGCGGTCATAAAGGAGGTTTCCACATCGATCTGGGTGAATTCCGGCTGGCGGTCAGCACGCAGGTCTTCGTCACGGAAACATTTTACGATCTGATAGTAGCGGTCAAAACCGGACATCATCAGCAGCTGTTTGAACAACTGAGGGGACTGCGGCAGCGCGTAGAATTTGCCTTTATGCACACGGCTTGGCACCGGTGTAGTCGCGCGCACCTTCCGGCGTGGCTTTGGTCAGCATCGGGGTTTCTGATGTCGAGGAAGCCATGGTCATCCATAAAGCGACGGACAAAGCTGGTGATTTTCGCACGCGTTTTCAGGCGCTGAGCCATTTCCGGACGACGCAAATCGAGATAGCGGTATTTCAGACGCGCTTCTTCGGTGTTGATGTGGTTGGAGTCGAGCGGCAAGGCTTCGGCGCGGTTGATAATGTTCAGCGCAGTTGCGAACACTTCCACTTCGCCGGTAGCCATATCTTTGTTGACGTTTTTCGCATCGCGGGCGCGTACGGTGCCGGTAATCTGAATGCAGAACTCATTACGCAGTTCGGAAGCGAGCTGGAACGCATCCTGATGGTCCGGGTCGAAAACACCTGCACGATGCCTTCACGATCGCGCATATCAATAAAGATAAGGCTACCGAGGTCACGACGACGATTGACCCACCCACAAAGCGTTACTTGCTGTCCCACATGGGACTGATTGAGCTGCCCGCAATATACTGTACGCATGAGATATCCCTTAATTAGCTGCGTGCGACCCGTCACCTGCGGTGCAGGCGCTTAGGTAGCAGCTATTTCGTATGTCACAACTGGATGAAAAAAGGGGGCTATTATACTGGAAATTCTGCCTGACGATAAGCCCGCGACTGACTGTACGCGCGTTTGCTGCGCGCTTATTGCGCATTCTCACAAAATTTAACAAAATTTGTAAACCGCGCGCGACGCCAGAACGCGTAAGGTAGCTACCGACGTCATTCATTTTTCAGGAGTTATTATGCTGGAACTCAACGCCGAGAAAACCGCGCTGGTGGTGATCGATTTGCAGGAAGGCATTCTGCCTTTCGCCGGTGGCCCGCACACCGCGCAGGATGTGGTGCAGCGCGCCGCTGGCGGAAACCTTTCGCGCCAAAGGCGCGCCGGTCGTGCTGGTGCGCGTTGGTCAGCCGATTTCGCCGAAGCGCTGAAACAACCGGTAGATGCGCCA
Source organism: Enterobacter sp. EA-1 (assembly GCA_002886105.1). GTDB lineage: Bacteria > Pseudomonadota > Gammaproteobacteria > Enterobacterales > Enterobacteriaceae. The sequence goes on along the minus strand of CP025776.1, from coordinate 2,107,749 downwards.
GCCGGTGGTCACGCCCTGCCCGCTAACTGGTGGGATTACGCTCGCGCTGGGTAAAAAAAGCGAGTGACATCGAAGTGACGAAACGTCAGTGGGGCGCGTTCTACGGCACCGATCTGGAGTTGCAATTACGCCGTCGCGGCATTGACACCATTGTGCTGTGCGGTATTTCGACCAATATTGGCGTCGAGTCCACCGCCCGTAATGCCCGGGAACTCGGCTTCTCGCTGGTGATCGCAGAAGATGCCTGCAGCGCGGGCAGCAGCGAACAGCATCACGGCAGCATCACCCACATTTTCCCGCGTATTGGCCGTGTTCGCAGCACGGATGAGATCGTCAACGCATTATGATTTATATCGGCCTGCCGCAATGGTCGCACCTGAAATGGGTGCGCCTTGGCATCACCAGTCTCGAAGAGTATGCCCGGCATTTTAATTGCGTCGAAGGCAATACCACGCTCTACGCACTGCCCAGTAGGTGGTGAGCGCTGGCGCGATCAAACCACCGACGATTTTCGCTTCTGCTTTAAATTTCCTGCAACCATTTCCCACCAGGGCTGCGCTGCGCAACTGCGCCGACCTGACCACGGAATTCTTTACCCGCCTGTCGCCGCTGGCAAACCGTATTGGTCAGTACTGGATCCAGTTGCCTGCCACGTTCGGACCGCAGGATTTACCTGCGCTGTGGGCTTTTATTGACACCCCTGCCGGCCACGTTCACCTATGGGGTTGAAGTCCGCCATCCGGCTTTTTTTTGCCAAAGGCGAGGAAGAAAAAACGCTGAACCAGGGGGCTCCCATGCCCGCGGCGTCAATCGGGTGATCCCGGATAGCCGCCCGGTGCACAGCGCCGTTGCGCACAGTGAAGCCGTTAAAGAAGCTCAGCGGAAAAACCCAAAGTTCCGGTACATGCGCTGGTCACCGCTAACAACCCGCTGGTGCGTTTTATCGGCAGCGATAATATGCAACAAAACCGTGAATTGTTTGCCGTATGGCTAAGCAAATTGCCGCTCTGGGAACAAACCACCACGCCCTATCTTTTTTTACACGCCGGATATTGCCCGGTGCGCCGGAACTGGTGGAAACACTGTGGCAGGATTTATATACAGTACTGCCCTCCATTGGCGACGCGCCCGCCATTCCCCGGCAATCTTCTCTTTTTGAATGAACCACCTATCATTGTAAAGCGGTCACCAGAGCCCAAAGGGAGTTTGTATGGTTAGCGCGCTTTATGCCGTGTTGGGTGCGTTGTTACTGCTGAAGTTTTCATTGATGTTGTCCGCCTGCGTATGCAGTATCGCGTGAGCTATGGGGATGGCGGATTTAGCGAACTACAAAGTGCGATTCGTATCCATGGCAACGCGGTGGAGTACATACCCATCGCGCTCATCCTGCTGCTCTTTATGGAGATGGACGGCGCGCAAACTCGGATAGTGCATGTTTGCGGGCTGCTGCTGATCGCGGGTCGCCTGATGCATTATTATGGCTACTATCATCGGCTGTTCCGCTGGCGTCGTTCCGGCATGAGCGCCACCCTGGTGTTCACTGGTGCTGATGGTGCTGGTAAACCTGTGGTATATGCCCTCGGGAGTTGGTTTTCTCCCTGCATTAGCGCACAATACGCCCCTTTGTTTTCCCGGATATTTACACTATGTCTCACCGCGACACGCTTTTTTCCGCGCCTATCGCCAGACTGGGCGACTGGACTTTTGATGAACGGGTAGCTGGAAGTCTTCCCGGATATGATCCAGCGTTCCGTACCGGGTTACTCCAATATTATCTCGATGATCGGCATGCTGGCGGAGGCGCTTCGTGCAGCCCGCTACGCAGGTCTACGATCTGGGTTGTTCACTGGGCGCCGCTACGCTCTCAGTACGCCGTAATATTGCACAGCCCGCATGCAAAATTATCGCGGTGGATAACTCCCCGGCGATGGTCGAACGTTGCCGTCGCCATATTGATGCCTATAAAGCCCCGACACCGGTCAGCGTTATTGAAGGCGATATCCGCGATATTCCAATCGAAAACGCCTCGATGGTCGTGCTCAATTTTACCCTGCAATTTCTCGAACCCGACGATCGTCTGGTGCTGTTGAAGAAGATCCACCAGGGCTGAACCCCGGTGGCGCACTGGTGCTGTCGGAGAAATTCAGCTTTGAAGACGACGTCGTCGGCGAACTGCTGTTCAACATGCACCATGACTTCAAACGTGCAAACGGTTACAGCGAGCTGGAAATCAGCCAGAAGCGCAGCATGCTGGAAAACGTCATGTTAACGGACTCCGTTGAAACGCATAAAGCGCGCCTGCGCGCCGCCGGTTTCGGAACACAGCGAGTTGTGGTTCCAGTGCTTTAACTTTGGTTCTCTGGTGGCCCTGAAGGCGGATGCGGCATGATTGAGTTTGGTCGTTTTTATCAGCAAATAGCCGTGGGTCCCTTAGCGCACTGGCTGGATACCCTGCCCCCCAACTCTCCGCTGGCAGCGTGAAGCACTGCACGGGCAGTTTAAACAGTGGAATAACGCCGTTGAGTTTTTGCCTCTTATCACACCGGCGGAACGGGATTTGGTTCATGGCGTGAGTGCGACCAGCGCTGAACCACTGAGCGCGGGGCAACTGAAAGGGATGGGAAACCCTGCTGCGCAATCTGATGCCATGGCGCAAAGGACCGTTTTCACTCTATGGTATTGATATCGATACCGAATGGCGTTCCGACTGGAAATGGGAACGCGTTCTGCCGCATCTCTCCGATTTAACCGGGCGGACTATCCTCGATGTTGGATGCGGTAGCGGCTATCACCTGTGGCGCATGATTGGCGCGGGCGCATCGCTGGCGGTGGGGATAGACCCAACGCAGCTGTTTTTATGTCAGTTTGAAGCGGTGCGTAAATTGCTGGGCGACGATCGCCGCGCCCATTTGTTACCGCTGGGAATCGAACAACTGCCGGCGCTCAACGCCTTTGACACCGTCTTTTCGATGGGCGTGCTCTATCATCGCCGCTCACCGCTGGAACATCTGTGGCAGTTAAAAAGATCAACTGGGTGAAAGAGGGTGAACTGGTACTGGAAACGCTGGTGATCGAAGGTGATGAGCATGCCGTTTTGGTGCCGCGATCGCTATGCGCAGATGCGCAACGTCTACTTTATTCCTTCCGCGCTGGCGCTGGAAAAACTGGCTGGAGAAATGCGGTTTTGTCGACGTGCGTATCGCCGATATGAGTGTTACCAGTACCGACGAGCAACGGCGCACGTCATGGATGACCAGCGAATCGCTGGCGGATTTCCTCGACCCGGCAGACAACACAAAAACCATTGAAGGTTATCCTGCTCCGCTGCGCGCTGTACTGATCGCCCGTAAGCCGTAAGACAAAAAAAGGCCCCTGTTAATGGCAGGGGCTGGTACGAGCAAGCATCACATTGGGCGACATGATGCGCGGTAAAAACGGGTTTCAGTGGCGATAATCAACCATCATTTGCTTCATCAACGCCACGACATTTCCGTCAACGCCATAGCGGGCATATTCATCCGCACTGACATCGGAAGACATCGACAATCCCTTATTGCGATAACGCATCGGCGACGCTGTCCAGCAACCTGCCGAGCTATGCACCTCTTTCACACCCGCGGTGAGAAACAGTGAGAGGTTATCCGGGCGCACCCCCGCGCCTGCCATAATGATTGGAGCACCGGACCGGGCATTAAGTTCCGTGATTAATGAAAGTCCTTTTCCGCCGATGCCTGTTGCCCGGAGGTCAGAATGCGCGAAACGCCTAATTCTGCCAATGAATCAATTGCTTGCACAGGATCGGCGCACATATCGAAAGCCCGATGAAAAGTGACCGCCATCCCTTGTGCCGCGCTCATCACCTCACGCATTCGCGCCATATCAACATCACCGTCCTCATTAAGAACGCCGGTGACCAGGAAAACCGAGTTGATGGAGAAAGTGAATATCGTCGAGTATGGCGGCAAACTCATCCCCGGCGATAGCAAAATCACTACCCGCCGCGCGGCCGCACTATCGGATGCACCGGAATCGTCACCGCCCCGGCGAATGCTTTTCAGCGCGCCATATGACGGGGTTAAGCCCCCTTCCCTTCGGCGCGGCACAAAATTCAATGCGATCTGCGCCGGACTGCTGGGCGATTACCGCGTCTTCGACGCCATAACAACAAATTTCCAGTATGCTCATCTCTCCTCCCTTTTCTTTATCATGGCATGCTTCGTTCAGCCGGGTTCTGCGCGCCTTCACAGGCTGGTGTTTCAATCCTCGCTGGCGACAATTTCTTCCAATCGTCCAGGGGTGGAACTTCACCGTCACCCTGCCATCTGTCACCGCCAGCGTCGGGTTTGGCAGCCGCTCGCGTTCGCCTTTGGGGGGAGCTGGTTTTGACTGCTACCCCCGGCTGGCTCAGACCTTCGTCCGCCAGAAGCGCCAGCGCGCGCGCATTCAATGTCTCCGGCGCACCTCGGCAGCACGATCTCGATATGTTCCCAGCCTTCATGGGGATAGCGTTTTTCACCCCGGCCACGGCAGCTCAACGACGGTGAATTGCCAGTGCGCAACGCACAGTGGTTCATGCAGTTTAAACAGGCAAATCGGTCGACCATTGATCATGTTCTCTGAGAGCAGTTCGCCGCACTGTTCAAAACCGCGCCGCCAGCGCTCTGCGGTAGTATTTTGATGACAACGCAGTGAAATATGGTCGGCGTTTAATGGTGCGATATTCAGTCCAAGACGGGTAGTGAATTTCTGCAAGTCGTCAGTGAAACGCGGCAAATCTTCCACGATATCCTGCAACTCTTCGATAGTTTGCCAATTACTCATAACAGTGCTCGTAAGTCATAACAAAGCGCATAATCTACCGTGTTATGCAGTGCTGACGCCACCGGGCATTTGCAGTATACTCCCGCCTTTATTAACACCCGGACGCCCTGTTGCGCGGCGTCCTAAATCCCGGTGAATATTCAGGCTCTTCTCTCAGAAAAAGTCAGTCAGGCCATGATTGCTGCAGGCGCTCCCGCAGATTGCGAAGCGCAGGTACGTCAGTCCGCAAAAGTTCAGTTTGGCGACTATCAGGCTAATGGCGTGATGGCAGTTGCAAAAAACTGGGCATGGCGCCGCGACAACTGGCCGAGCAGGTTCTGACGCACCTCTCTCTTGACGGGATTGCCAGTAAGGTTGAAATCGCCGGTCCGGGCTTTATCAATATTTTTCTTGCGCCGGAATTTCTTGCGCAGCAAGTCACTCGCGCTGGCGTCGGATCGACTGGGCGTCACCCGTCCGCAGCCGCAAACCATCGTTATCGATTACTCTGCGCCGAACGTGGCAAAGAGATGCACGTTGGTCACCTGCGTTCCACCATCATTGGTGATGCCTCCGTACGGACACTCGAATTTCTCGGTCATAACGTGATTCGCGCGAACCACGTCGGCGACTGGGGTACCCAGTTCGGTATGCTGATCGCTTATCTGGAACTGCAACAGCAGGAAAACGCGGGCGAAATGGCTCTGGCCGACCTCGGAAGGTTTCTACCGTGAAGCCAAAAGCATTATGACGAAGATGCCGCCTTTGCCGAACGCGCACGCGGTTATGTGGTGAAACTGCAAGGCGGCGACGAGTACTGCCGTGAAATGTGGCGCAAGCTGGTTGACATCACCATGAGTCAGAACCAGAAAACCTACGAACGCTTAAACGTCACCCCTGACCCGTAAAGATGTGATGGGTGAAAGCCTGTATAACCCGATGCTGCCGGGTATTGTTGCCGATCTGCGGGCGAAAGGCACCGGCGGTCGAGAGTGAAGGCGCGACGGTGGTATTCCTCGACGAATATCAGAATAAAGAAGGTGAACCGATGGGCGTCATTATCCAGAAAAGGATGGCGGCTACCTCTACACCACCACGGATATCGCCTGCGCCAAATACCGTTATGAAACGCTGCATGCCGATCGCGTGCTCTACTACATCGACTCCCGTCAGCACCAACACCTGATGCAGGCGTGGACGATTGTGCGCAAAGCGGGCTGTGCCGGATTCCGTGCCGCTGGAGCACCATATGTTCGGCATGATGCTGGGCAAAGATGGCAAACCGTTCAAAACCCGCGCGGGTGGCACGGTTAAACTCGCCGATCTGCTGGATGAAGCACTGGAACGCGCCCGTCGCCCTGCGGTGGCGGAGAAAAATCCGGATATGCCTGCCGATGAGCTGGAAAAACTGGCGAACGCTGTCGGTATTGGCGCCGTGAAATATGCGGATCTGTCGAAAAACCGCACCACTGACTACGTGTTCGACTGGGACAATATGCTGGCCTTCGAAGGCAACACCGCGCCGTATATGCAATATGCATACACCCGTGTACTGTCGGTGTTCCGCAAAGCGGGCATTGAAGAAAGCGCGCTGGAAAGCGCCCCGGTGGTAGTGAGCGAAGAGCGCGAATCTCAGCTGGCTGTGCGTCTGCTGCAGTTTGAAGAAACCCTGAGCGTGGTTGCCCGCGAAGGCACGCCGCATGTGATGTGCGCTTATCTGTACGATCTGGCCGGTCTGTTCTCTGGTTTCTATGAGCATTGCCCGATCCTCAGCGCGGAGAGTGACGAAATCCGCCTTAGCCGCCTGAAACTGGCGCTGCTGACCGCGAAAACGCTGAAACTGGGTCTGGATACGCTGGGGATCGAGACCGTCGAGCGTATGTAAGCGTTTATGCCGGGTGGCTGACACGCGTGTTACCCGTCCTGCCCAATCGCACTTGCCCTTATCGTCAGGCATAAAAAACCCCGGAATTCCGGGGTTTTTCTTTGCCGTATCGTCAGAAATATTTGCGTAAATACTCCGTCAGACAGAGCATCGCCATCGCCCCGGCCATACGGCATGGAGGTCAGTGGGGATCTCACGATAAAACGCCAGATTACTGCCCATCCCGGTACCAAACGACACCTGCAACAACTCCCCTTCCGGCGAAATGTGGCCGACAATCGCCTTCACCGCTCTCTCCGCCACTTCTGCGTAATCGGCGCTGATATAGCGCTTACGCAGCGCTTTCAGGATGCCGTACGCAAACCCGGCGGTGGCGGAGGCCTCGAGATAAGAGTCGGCATCATCCAGCAGCGTATGCCACAACCCACTCTCATGCTGACAATTGGCCAGCGCGGCGATCTGCGCATTCAACACCTGCACCAGATAGCGGCGCACCGCGTTATTTTCCGGCAGATCCACCAGTTCGAGGAAGTCCGGGATCACGATAGTCAACCAGCTATTGCCGCGCGCCCAACGGGCACGGGCGAAGTTAATGCTGCCCGTCGTAATTCCAGCCGTGGAACCACAAGCCGGTCTCTCTGTCCATCAGGTTCTGCACATGGAGCAGGAACTGATAGACCGCCTCTTCGACATACTCCGGCCGGTTAAGCAGCTTACCAATTTTTGCCAGCGGCAGAACGGTCATCATCAGGGTGTCGTCCCACATCTGCTGGTGGTTTTCCTCCGCCAGCGTGATGTGCTGCATACCGCCATGCTCAGTGCGCGGCATCTCGTACATTGCCCACTCAGCCCAGCTTTCCAGCCACGGCAGATAGCTCGGGTTGCCGGTTTCCTCATAGCGATACGCCAGCGTCAGAAAGGGCGCCATGGTGTTGACGTTCTTCGTGGTGGCGCCTTCGGCAAAGCGGTCAGCGAACCAGTTATCAATCACCTCGCGGACGGTTTCATCCCCTGTCTGGCGATAATACTGATACATGCCGTACAAACCGACACCGTGTGTCCACTCCCAGCCGGCCCAGCCTTTGGTATCAATCACACGCCCATCGTCGAGCCGCAATAAAAACTCGCCGGTGTTATCGTGAATATTCACCCGAGGTTATGCGTGATCTTGCGGATCAACGCCTTCAGTTCATCACGGGCGATAAAACGCTCTGGCTGACGCAATAACGGACTGTGTTTGACAGGCCAAACCTTCATATTTCTCACCTCAGTTATAAGTCGATTTCAGTGACGCACCTTTCTTCCAGGGAAGGCGCGGCAGGTTTATTACGATTCAGGTAGCCGATGTTGTTATTGCCCCACAGCGATTCGTATGGCATCCCCGCCAGCATCTCCACGGTTTCACGCGCTTGTGGTGTGATGTTTTCCGGCATGGCGCGACCGCTTTGGCGCATTTTGGCCGTCTCTTCGCGCAACACGCTGTGCGTTTTCAGGTTCAGTTTAAAACGCAGCGAGACAAGGAAGCCGCAGCACAGCACCGCAATGGTGCCGAAGCACATGATCATCAGGATGGTATGACTCACTTCCGGCACCTGCGTTTTTTGCCCGGAAAAAGCCCGACGCCTGCATCACAATCCCCACCAGCATCACCGCACCCGCCTGCGAGGCTTTGCGTGTCAGGGTCATGATGCCAGCGAAGATACCTTCGCGACGCTGACCGGTCACCACTTCGTCAATATCGGCAATGTAGGTGTAGGTATTCCACGGAACATAGTTGATGCCGCCGCGGCCCGAGGGCCCGCAATGGCGGAAACCAGCAGCAGCAACGCATAAATGTCGCTTAATCCCGCCCAATAAAGGACGCCGTAAGAAGCAGCACTCAAACCAAACAACACCACGACCATACGGTATGACGGCGCAGGTCCGAAGCGGATGCACAACGGGGATCATGGCGATAACGGCGATAAACTGGAAAATCGCCATCGTGCCGAGCAGGTTAGACGCGAGGGAGGCTTCCTGCATGAGAACAAACACCACGTAATAGGTGAATACCGCGTTAAATACGTCTTGTGCGATGTAACCGCCGAGGTACATACCAAGGTGCTGACGGAAAATTTTGATACGCAGCGTCGAGCTAAGCTCAACAAACAAGCGGCGCAGACTCTGACCAAGGGTGAGGCTCTTTTCTCTGCCTCTGCGCGCAGAGCCGCTTCTATCCACTCTTCTCGCGGGCGTTCCCGGGTGAAACACCAGACAAACGTCAGCATCATTGCACACAGTACCGAGAACACCCGAGGGCTTGCGTAGAAGAAGGAGATCGGGTTTTCTTTACCGAAGTGCGTCAGCAGAATACCGGGCAGGAAAGAAGCCGGGGATGGCTGACATTTGCGCCATAGAAATGCGCGCCCCGGAGAATTTGGTTTTCTGTTTAAAGTCATCCGTCATTTCCGGTACCAGAGTTTCGTACGGTACCAGAATCATGGTGTAGACCACATCGAACAGCAGATAGGTCAGCAGGTAATACCAGAAGCTCATCTCCCCTACCCACATAATCGAGTAGCTGAAGACGCAGGGAATACCGAGCAGGATAAAGAACTTACGACGACCGAAGCGTTTACCCAGCCGAGGTTGTACCGAAGTTATCGGTTAAAAAAGCCCATCAGCGGACTGACGACAGCATCCAGCACCCTCGCGGCTGCAAAGATAAATGTCGCTTCGATAGGCGTCAGGCCACAGAAGGTTGTGTAGAAATAAAGTAACCATGCTGCGGTCAACGCGGTCGTGCCCGCCCCCAGAAAATCGCCTGAGCCGTAGGCGAGGTAATTATGTAATCCAATTTTTCGTGTTTTCATTGCCGTCAACCCTATTCATTATTGGGGACCCACTGGCATTACGGCTGCGCCAAAGGAAATTCTTACACGGCTAAAGTAAGAGGATGCGCCATGGGAAACCTTTCTGTTTCTGCCAGTAAAAGGGCGGCACTGGCAAAATGCAAAGAGAGCCATCACGCGCTTCACTGATTTATAAAACAGCGTTTCTTTTGCTTCAAAGACGGGGTCAAAATGAGATATGACAGCAAAATCCTGCCAAACGGCAGGATTTACGCGACGAAGAAGACTAACTGATTGAGAGGGTTAACAACGAAACGGCTACCCGTTGTTAGCGGGCTGGCGGTAATTGACGATCACCTGATTACTCTGCACTTTCAACGCCGGTATCAGGCGCCCACCACCAGTGGACTTCCCAGACAAAACGCAATGGTTCAATGGCCGGGACACCGGTAAAGCCGGTGGTTGTGCCATTCTGACCATCAAGCTCAACACAGCGCGTTTGCGAACAGAGGCGAACTAATAAGCCCGCCGGGGTCGGCCCGTTCAGTTCATAACGCCGGGGCAACCAGCGTCATTAAGCCGTTCACCGGCTGAGATGAAGCCAGTGGCGCTGACGAGGCGGACACACCACGATTATTCAGCGTAATGCCAATACTGCTGGCCTGCCACGCGCCCTCTCCGGCGGCGTGAGCAAACAGCGGTAACGCTAGTAACCGGTGGCAAAATAACGCATTACTTCCCTCCGATAGTGGCCGTCATACGGATATTACGGTTATCCGACATTTCCATATTCGACAACACCACCAGTTGCGGCAGACTGCGACGTAAGAAGCGGGCCAGCAACGGACGCAACGCATGGTTGACCAACAGCACCGGCGGCGCACCCAGCATCTCTCGGCGTACCAGCGCTTCCTGAGTCTGTTCGGAGCAGACGATCGGCCAGCCCCGGCTCCAGACCGCCACCGCCCTGAAGAGCCTGCAGCAGCAAACGCTCCAGCGGGGTATCAAGGCCAATCACCTGAACTTCGTCATTGCCGGGGAACCACTGTTGGGTAATAGCACGCCCCAGCGCCACACGCACGACGGAAGTGAGCTCGTGCGGATCGTTCTGCATCGGCGCATGCTCCGCCAGCGTTTCCAGAATCGTGCGCATATCGCGAATCGCCACTTTCTCGGCCAGCAGATTTTGCAGCACTTTATGCAGGGTGGTCAGCGTGACCACACCGGTACCAGATCTTCAGTCAGCTTCGGCATTTCGGCTTACCCGGTCAAGCAACTGCTGTGCTTCCGGCACGGCCAAACAGTTCCGATGCAAACTGACCAATTAAATGGTTGAGGTGCGTCGCCACCACGGTACTGGCTTCCACCACCGTAAAGCCACTGGATCTGCGCCTGCTCTTTCAGCGCGCTCTCGATCCAGATAGCCGTCAGACCAAAGGCCGGGTCAACAGTCTGCTCACCCGAGGTAACGTACCGGCTGCGGTGCCTCGGGTTTATCGCCAGCCAACGGCCCGGATACGCCTCGCCGCTACCAATTTCAACACCCTTCATCAGGATGCGATAACGAGCCGGTGGTAAATCCATGTTGTCACGGATATGCACCACTGGCGGCAGAAAGCCCATATCCTGCGCGAATTTCTTACGAATACTGCGAATACGCCCCCAGCAGTTCGCCATCCTGCTGGAAGTCCACCATCGGGATCAGACGATAGCCGACCTCCATGCCCAGCGAGTCTTCGAGCTGCACATCGCTCCGGTGGCTTCCACCGCCTGCGTGTTTTCCGGTAATTTTACCGGCGCGGCTTCCACTGGCGCTTTCTGTTCTTTACCACGTAACCACCGGGCAAGGCCAAGTAACGCACCGGTAAACAGCAGAAACACAAGGTTCGGCATGCCGAGGCACCAGACCCAACAGCCCCAGAACGCCTGCGCTCAGCATCATCACGCGCGGGTTGGAGAAGAGTTGCCCCACCATTTGCTGGCCGACGTCTTCGTCGGTGCTGACTCGCGTAACGATAACGCCCGCCGCGGTGGAGATAACCAGCGCCGGGATCTGCGCAACCAGGCCATCACCGATGGTCAGAAGCGTATAGCTTTCAGCCGCGTCGCCCATTGACAGGCCATGCTGCAAAACCCCTACCAGCAGACCGCCGATGATGTTGATCACCATAATCAGGATACCGGCGACGGCATCCCCCGCGAACAAATTTACTCGCACCGTCCATTGAACCGTAGAAGTCCGCTTCTTGCGTCACTTCTGAACGGCGGCGTTTTGCTTCGTCTTCGCCAATGATCCCGGCGTTGAGGTCCGCATCGATCGCCATCTGTTTACCCGGCATCCCATCGAGCACGAAACGCGCGCCAACTTCAGCGATACGTCCGGCACCCTTGGTGATAACCATAAAGTTGATGATGACGAGGATCACGAACACTACAATACCGATGGCGAAGTTACCGCCAACGAGGAAGTGGCCGAATGCTACCACCCGCCCAGCCGCGGCGGAACCGGTATGCCCTTCCATCAGGATGATACGGGTCGAGGCAACGTTCAGCGCCGGGCGTAGCAAGGTCGTGAACAGCAGGATGGTCGGGAACGCGGCGAATTCCGGTACGCTGGGTGAACATGGCCACCAACAGCACCATGATCGACAGCGCGATGTTAAAGGTAAACAGCAGGTCGAGGACAAACGCTGGCAGCGGCAGCACCATCATCGACAGAATAAGCATGATGAGCACCGGCCCGGCAAGGATCTGCCATTGGGTCGATTTCAGATTGCTGGGCAGACGCAGCATTGCTACCAGATTAGCCATCAGTGTCCTTCTCGTTCAAAAAGTCCAGCGCCTCTGGCACCGGAAGATTCTCAGGTTTAACGGGTCGTTGTCCGCCTGACAAACGCCAGCGTTTCAACTGCCATACCCACGCCAGCACTTCGGCAACCGCCGCATAGAGCTGACACCGGGATTTGCTGACCGATCTCAGCATGGCGATAGAGTGCACGCGCCAATGGCGGTGCTTCCAGAATCGGTACGCGATTTTCAGTGCCCAGTTCGCGAATACGCAGTGCCACCAGCCCCTGCCCTTTAGCCACCACTTTGGGCGCGCTCATTTTGTTCTCGTCATACTGCAACGCCACGGCGTAGTGCGTCGGGTTGGTGACAATCACATCGGCTTTTGGCACATCGGCCATCATCCGGCGGCGCGCTGCCGCGCTGCATCTGGCGAATACGGCCCTTCACATGCGGGTCGCCTTCGCTCTGTTTAAATTCATCGCGGATGTCCTGACGGGACATGCGCAGTTTTATCCAGGTGGCTGTAGATCTGCCAGAACACGTCAAATCCCACCATCGGGATAATGCTCAACGCCACCAGTAATGCGCACAGTCCGGTCAGATTAAGGGCGCTGGCCATCGCTTTAAACGGCGACTCGCTCATCAGGCGCATCATGTCCGGCCAGTGGTGCCAGAGAAACACGCCCGCCACACCGCCCATAAACAGCGCCTTCATCAGCGCTTTAACAAGCTCGGCCCCGACCTGCGCGGAGAACAAACGCTTAATACCGCTTAACGGGTTCAGTTTGGAGAACTGAAACGCCAGTGATTTGGTGCTGAATACCAGTCCCCCGAGCATCACCGGCGCAACTAACGCAATGATCACGACGCCGGTCAACAGCGGCAACATGGCTATCAATGCGTTTTTCAGCATGATGATAATTTGCCCGAGGATCAGGTTCTGGTCATTGACGATATGGTGATCAAAACGTAACCCGGTGGAGAGCATGATTGACAACCGGCGACCGAATGCTTCCCCGCCAAACCACAGGATGCAGATGCCCGCCAACATGATAAGCACGGATGTCAGCTCTTTGGATCGGGGGGATCTGCCCTTCTTCGCGCGCCTTTTCTAGTCGGTGCGCTGTGGGGAGCTTCTGTTTTGTCGTCGCTGTCTTCAGAGGCCACGGCGTACATCCACGGGTTACAGGTTTGATGACATAATGCCAGAGTCAACACGGTCTAATGGGCAGAGTAAGGCATAAAAACGGGGGGTTTTCGCCATTTGAGCAGAGCAATCGTTGCGCTGTTACAGCGATAAATGTGGAGTTAAAACGGCGGAAAAGCCAAAAGCGGGTAGTCTCTCCCCTGCCCGCTTTTGGTAATATACTGATTCTAAAGATTAGAAGCCCAGACTGTCCAGCAAATCGTCCACTGGTCACGGCTCGCCACAACGCCCGCTTTGGTGGCATCGAGCTGAGGTCCGTTGAGCAGGCTGTCGTTTTCGCGTTTCGGACGCGCGCTCTGATCCGGGATGTTTTCCAGCAGGACCATCAGCAACTGACGTTCGATCTCCTGAACCACATCCATCATGCGCTTGATAACCTGACCGGTAAGGTCACGGGAAATCCTGCGCCATCATGATGTCCATCAACTGTGCGTTGGTGAAGCTGGTATGCCCCGGGACGTCACCCAGATATTTACGGGTATCGGTCACCAGTTCACGGGCGTCCGCCAGCTCGATGGGGTTTTCAAACCACTCGTCCCAACGCTTGCTCAGGTCTTTCGCACCACGTTCCATCTCATCCTGATGTGGCTGAGAGGCTTCCACGCTGTTCAGCGCACGTTCTGCCGCTTGCGCGGTCATTTGTACTACATAGTCCAAACGATCACGGGCATCGGGAATCGCTTCCGCTGCTTCAGCAATCGCACGGTCCAGACCCACCTGCGCAAGCTGTCGCGCAGCATGCGAGTCAGACTGCCGATCCGGGCAATAATATCGCTGGGTGAATGTTCTTCCACTGGTTTAATCGAAGGTTGAATCATTTATCCAGTCCTCACATGCCAAGTTTCTCGAAGATCTTACCGAGTTTCTCTTCCAGGTTGCTGCCGTAAACGGTTTCACTACGTAGCCGCTGGCACCCGCCTGCGCTGCAGCGATAATGTTCTCTTTTTTCGCTTCGGCCGTTACCATCAATACCGGCATGGAGGCCATGTTGCTGTCCGCACGGATGGTTTTCAGCAATTCCAGACCGTCCATGTTCGGCATGTTCCAGTCAGAGATGACAAATCCAAAGCCGCCGGCCTCGGAGTTTATTCAGCGCGTCAACGCCGTCTTCGGCTTCTTCGACGTTGTTGAACCCCAGCTCTTTTAACAGGTTGCGTACGATTCGACGCATCGTGGAGAAATCATCCACAACCAGAAATCTGAGCTCTTTATCCGCCATAAAATTTTACTCCTAGTTCAAATACGTATTGCCTGTCCGGCACTGATTTTCGCCAGCATCTGCTGGCTTACCCGCTAAGATCGACCACTTCGCTGACGCCACCCATATTGATAGCTTCGCGCGGCATGCCGAACACCACACAACTTGCTTCGTTTTGTGCGATGGTCGGGCGCCAGCTGCGCGCCATTCAGGCTGCGTCGTTGCCCATCCCCGTGAGAATAACCCCCACGGCGTTGCGCCCCGCATATTTCGCCACCGAATGAAACAGCACATCCACAGCCGGACGGTGCCGATTTACCGGCGGCCCGTCATGGATCTTAATTTGATAGTTTGCCCCACTACGCGCCAGTTCCATATGCCGATCGCCGGGCGCAATGTAGGCATAATCACGGCAATACGCGCTCACCATCTTCGGCTTCTTTTACGCTTATCTGACACAGCATTCAAACGCTCAGCAAATGAGCGGGTAAAACCCGGCGGCATGTGCTGAGTGATAAGAATACCGAGGGAGAGGCAATGGCTGGAGTACATGCCTAATTGCCTCTGTTCCTCCGGTTGACGCGCCAATTGCCAGCAATTTTTCCGAGCTGAGTAGCGGCCCGGCTTTTAATGTGGCCGGTACTGCCATCGGTTTATGCGCCGACAGACGCGCGCGCGCGAAGCCGTACGTACCTTCTCGGCGATCATCTCGCTATAGGCCAGCATCCCTTCACGAATACCGATCTGGGGTTTGGTGACGAAGTCAATCGCCCCCAGTTCCAGCGCACGCAGTGTCACTTCCGATCCTTTTCCCGTCAGGGAAGAGACCATCACAACGGGCATCGGGCGCAGGCGCATTAATTTTTCAAGGAAATCCAGTCCGTCCATACGCGGCATTTCCACATCCAGCGTTAAGACATCCGGGTTAAATTTTTGATTAAATCCCGGGCGACTAACGGGTCTGCGCCGTCGCAACCATTTCCATATATCACTGTGGCTATTGATTATTTCTGTCATGATCTGGCGCATCAATGCGGAATCATCGACGGACAATACCCTGATTTTACTCATGCTTTATCCTTACTCAGCGCATAAACGGTTTGCCCACGCAGGGTAAACTCACGCACGAGGTTGCTGAAGTTCTCCGAATGCCCGGCAAACAGTAATCCGTCCGGCTTAAGCAGCGGAGCGAAACGATGCAGAATGTCCTGTTGCGTCGTTTTATCAAAATAAATCATTACGTTACGGCAAAAAATTGCGTCAAACGGCCCCGGTACGTTGTATTGCTTGTCCAGCAAGTTCACCGTGGTGAAATCAACGTAGTTCGCCAGTTCCTGCCGGACGCGCACCAACCCAGCATGAGGGCCAGTGCCACGCATAAAATAGCGTTGCATTTGCTGGGGCGAGAGCGTCTTCAGTTCATCGGCGATACACACCGGCGCGCGCTTTTTGCAGCACTTCGGTATCGATATCGCTGGCAAACACTTTCCAGCGTCCGGGTGCCATGCCCAGAGCATCGGCAAGCGTGATGGCAAGAGAATACGGCTCTTCTCCCGTTGATGCCGCCGCGCTCCAGACCCGGTATTCACCCGTACGCTTACGCGCATGTTCAGCCAGCACAGGAAAGTGATGCCCTTCCCGGAAGAACGCGGTGAGGTTGGTGGTGAGCGAATTAATAAACGCCTGCCACTCTGCGCTGTTCTGGTTCGCTTCCAGCATGCTCAGATAACGACCAAAATCATCTAATCCTAGCGAACGCAAACGGCGGACAAGGCGGTTGTAAACCATGTCGCGTTTGTGATCTGCGAGGACAATCCCCACACGCTGGTAAATCAATTGACATATCCGACGAAAGTGCGCGTCGGACAGCGCCAGTGGCGTTGTGTCATCTGCTGTAATATTGATGACGTCTGCCCGCTGGGCATAGATGATGTCATAGCGCCTTCTCAACTAGGTTCAGTATTCAACAGGCACAGCGTTGGGCGGTGCCGCTTGAGGTCTCTTCGACCCACTCTTTAATCTTTAACACCGCCGTCAGTACAGTCATAAAATATGACGACAGGTTATTATCACGACAGATCAACTGATGCTCCTTGTCGTTACGCAGGCCTGATAACCGGCTTGCGTACTTCGCTGTATGTTAAGTCTTCAAGCGGCAAACTATCCGCAAAAAAAAGGGTTAAAACGTTTCCCAATTTTCTTCTTGCCCGGCTGTTTGCGGGCGGTTTCTCGCCGGGGTCTGTGCCGCCGGTGTAGAAGCGCGTCGCGCCGGAGCGCCGGATACTGCAGAGAGGCGGAAGGCCGATACCGCCATCGTCAGTAAACTGGCTTGTTCTTCAAGGGCAGCCGCCGCGGCTGCCGATTGCTGCACCAGCGACGCGTTCTGCTGCGTGACGCGATCCATTTCGGATACCGCCAGCGCAACTCGGGTCGATGCCACGACTCTGCTCATCAGACGCCGATGCAATTTCACCCATGATGTCGTTCACCCGCGTAACCGCGTTAACAATGTCCGACATGGTTTCCCCGGCGCTACCAACCAGTACAGATCCGGTATCGACACGGGAGACAGAATCTTCAATCAAAGCTTTAATTTCTTTGGCTGCACTACGGCTGGCAAGATTGCGCACTTCTCCCGCAACCACCGCAAAACCGCGCCCCTGCTCGCCTGCACGCGCGGCTTCTACCGCTGCGTTTAATGCAAGGATGTTGGTCTGGAATGCGATACCGTCGATGACGCTAATAATATCGGCGATTTTCTGCGAACTGGCTGCGATGTCGTGCATTGTTTTCACTACGCTATCCACCACTTTTCCGCCGCGCTCAGCCGTTTCTGAGGCGCTTTGCGCCAGTTGAGAGGCCTGACGAGCGTTGTCAGCGTTCTGTTTCACCGTGGCGGTTAACTCTTCCATACTGGCGGCGGTTTGTTCCGAGGGCGGATGCCTGCTCTTCAGTACGGGAAGAAAAGATCGTTGTTACCGGCGGCAATTTCGCTGGTGCCGGCATAAATCGCATCGGACCCCTCGGCGAACATTGGTGACCGTTTCGATTAACGCGTGTTGCATATGATCAACGCTTTGCGCCAGTTCGGTCATCTCACTACGCCCGGCAATGGTCAGCGTATGCGTCAGGTTGCCGCCGGCAATCTCACGAATATGACGAATAACAGACGATAATGGCGAAAGGAGAATTCGACGAATGCCATACCAGACTGCCGCCAGCACGATCACCAGCGCCAGCGCGAGGATCGCCATCTGCCATTTGGCAAAAGTATAGTCACTGACGCTCTGATCCCGAGGCGTTGCGATACAAGTTTTCACTCAATCCTGCGTATTTGGTCATCGCATCGCCGAGGGCGTTTTGCATCCCCCTGAGTCGGTTGCGCCATAAAACCGTTGATATTGCCGTTTTCAAGGAACTGCACCAGCTCGCTGAGGGCGGCATTATAGGTGCGATATTTTTCATCCAGGGTTCTGGCGCGCGTCATCCATTTCCGGCAGCGAAGGCAGTGCACGGAAGGCGTCGTAATGTTTTGCGGCGTCTGCCAGTGAGTTTTGCACTGTTCAGCAGATCGGTTTTCGCACTGCTCTGCTGGTTACCCGGATCGAGCAGCATACGTGCGGAAGAACGACTCAGGTTAATGCGGGTTTGCAGCATTAACTCCCGTGCTTGCCCAGCTCAGTTTGTTGCATACGCAGGTCATTGAGACTGCGAAGCTTTGCTGGTTTTGCTTAAGTGACGAGAAAAAAAGACCGCCAGAGACGAGCTGCAACAGTGCAAACACCACCAGCACGCTCATAAGCATTGTAACGACGCGGATACGGTTCAACATGCAACACCTTCTTGATAAGTTCTTAACGGTGTTATCGGCATGCAGCCGTGGGGAACTTTACATTTGCGAAAGGGAATTAAATTGTGACTTAAAAACGCAATATCCACAGTTAATGTATCACTATAAGTTCCCCCCGGCAGGTGTGGTCTGGGTGGTAAGGACTTTGGCGGTGTAATTGTAAGTGCGCAGTAAACCATCCGTGCTCACTTGTGTTGATGTGCCGCTGGACCAGCGTTCTGCCCCGCTGCTCCCCCAGCGGTTCGTGGTCGCCGCTTTATAGATCTCATAACTCAGACGATTACTGCCACTGGCCATATTGCGTACTCCGCCGCTGGCATAACCTCCATCATTAATCCCGACCGTATAGGTACTGCCTTTGGTGCAGGTCACTGCAATGGATTGCGAAACTGTCGGGAAATTGCGTACCAGCGGGGCGCTACCGAAGTTGACGTTCGGTGCACTGATGGTGGTGCAGTCGTTGGTGACCGTCATGTTCAATTGCAAACTGGTTGTCGCCGTTCCGGTTTGCGCCGTTGAGCACAGGTTCAGGACGCCCACCGAGCAGACGCTATAGGCCACGCTGAAGTTGAGCGTAACCTGATAGGGCCCGGCCGTTACATTCTGCCCGGCAACCGTCTGAAAGTAGAGCGGTAAGGTGTAGGTGCGCGTTCCCAGCAGCGCCAGTAATACTGCGCCGCTCCGGTGTATAGCTGTTGCCGCTGATCGTCGCTTCGCTGCTATTTGCACAACCGCTTTGCCCGCAAACACGCACCGGAATCGCATCCGTTATGGTCGCATCATCGGTTCGTTTCAGGGTTCCACGGTTCGATGCGGTTGCCGATGCGCCCGTCAGGGTGAGCGTGACGGAGTCATTCGTCAGCAGGTTGAGGGCCGCATCACACCTGACGATCAGGTTAGCCGTTGTCTGTACATTACTGTTCAGGACAAATGAGGTCACGGAGCCAAACGCGCCGTTGGTGGTGCTGACGGTACACGCCGACCATGCCGGAAATGAGCTGTACAGCAGAACCAGAATCACTATCAGCCGTCGCATTATGGGCTCCTCTGACAAATAAGCGGTCCGTAGGTTTGCAATTTATGATCGGGATTGGCGAGAAGCGTAAAGCGGGCATCGCAGCTGGCGCCATCCGGCAGCATGACGTGCAGCGTATTGACTTCATCCAGATTTTCCAGCCACGCTATCCCGTCGTACCCCACCGTGGCGTTGGCCTTCCCCCTGACGTATCACCTCGGCTGGCAACCGGAATGTCTTCGCCCTGTTCATCGTGAAGGATCACGCTGGCAACACGCTCCTGCACCATCGGGGAATTCCACCAGATAGCCACTGCGACGACGCAGGGCAATCTTGCGCTCGGTATCTTTTATCTGCGTGTCAGCGGGTAAATCCAGCGTATCGATACGGTAACTGGCCGGGTAATAAGCAGAAACGCCGCTCACCAACAGGTAACCATTGCGATTGGTCTTACCGACCGGCTGGTTCTCATAGTTTACCGGAACCCCCGGCATGGCCTTCGGTACTGATCACCGCAAACGCGTCGTTAATGCGGTTGGCGGCAAACAGTTCGCCATCCATGAATACCACCGCCCCCAGCGCTTCCCCCCCACCCGAGTCATCATAGTATTTTCACCGTAGCCCCCGCCACCGGAACTCGACATTATTGTTGCGCCAGCCCACCGTGCCTTGTTGATAAAAACGTGACTGCGACTGATTGGCCAACGCCATATTCCAGCTAAAGCCGCCATCAGTAGGCATAGCATGGTTGTAGTTGATACGCTGCGTTGAACCTGCGTTCGGCGTACTTTCCATGCTGATAGCCGTGCTATCGCTGTCACCAAGCGGGATTTGCAGTGACATCGCGAATGTCCAGTCACCTTGTTGGTTATCACGGCTTGCCGCCGAATACTGCTGTCGCCCCACAGATTCCGGCTCCATGACAGGTTCAGCAGTTCCGTTTTTTTATCGTCAAAGCTGCGCCAATCCGAGGCTGCGCCAACATTGCCATAATCCCCCCATCGTAAACGTCAGCGAATATTGATCGGTATTGCGGCTCAAACTGGCAAATGCGTACTGCCCGGGATCGCGCACATTGTTATAGGCCGCGCTGGTCGTACAACGCCAGTTACCGAAGCCGCGATTACGTCGACTGTGCTGCGTGGTGACGCTGAACCGACGGGTGTTATTGATACCCCCAGTTGAGCTGGTTACCACTGGCTGAACATCCGGCTCTGTCCATGCCCCGTTCACGACACCCAGACGTCCGAGTTTCAGCACGGCACCGGCACCGCCAAGCACCAGCGATTCTGCCGCTTCCGCATGCCCCTCCAGCGTCAGATAATCGGTCATGCCAGCGATACGATCCACTGCCACGAGGGGCCCGTAATCAAAATTTTCAACGCCGTAGCGACGCCGCAGGAACCCACCGTGATTGCGCCATCGCTCAACGGTTTCAGCAAATCGCTGGCAACATAAAAGGAAGCGTGGTGCTCACCTGCCGCCCTATGCATCTCTCGTTACCAGCACCGTCCCCCCGCACCGTTGATGTATGGCATATTGGTGAGGGTGAACGGACCAGGGTTGAAGTTGTGTTACCCGCGCGATAACCGTTAATAAAAACATCAACCGAGGTCGGCACCGCCGCTTCCCCCGGAGAAAGCAGGCAGTGGCCGGGGTGATGAGATCCGGGCGCAAAAGAAGTCGCGGCCATAGCTGATACCGCCAACACGAACGCTGCTGCTCCAGCAATGCATCCGAGATCACATCTCCGATGTTCCATTCAATGGCGTCGTCTTCATCGCTGAAGGTCAGCGTAGAGTCGTAACGCACGTATCCCTCTTTTGCCGCAGATCGCCGGTAAGCGTCTTGCGTACGGTCCCCGTCGAGGAGAGCACGCCATTACCATTGAAATAGCGGAATTCATGCCAGAGCTACCTGCCCCCACGTGTTCGGTGGTGCTGGTATAGACGTCGTAATTCATTAACGCTCCCCGGCCGTAATGGAGCAGGCTGCGCGGCCCCTCATTATTAAAGTCGGTGAATCGCTCAGGAACCCACTCTTTGGGCACGGACAGCATTAATCGCTGGCCTTCGCTATCGTAGTCAGCATGCACGTCCGGCATGTTTGAGAGATTGACCTCGCCCGGCACATGTTCTGCCGGAATACCTGCCCGAAGCAGGTCGGCGCTGGCAATATAAAAATCCTGCTGACGCCGGTAACCGGCACCACCTGTTGCGTGTCAAAGTGGTTAATCACCAGACCGTGAAACACCGCCTGCTCATTCATCGCGTTTGCAGAGGGCGGCGGTAGCATATCGTCACCCGGCTCAGCCCGAACGGCACTCACCAGCAGCATCGCGGTCAACGCCACGATCAGTTGCCTGCGGGTGACTGCCATTGGCTTTCCCGGGCATTGATTGTCGCATTCAGCTCTGTGGGGCTGGTCACGCCTGCTGGTACCGGCCAGCTACGCGCACTGTGCGGCAAAACATGAGTAGTCCCTCGGCAATCTGGCGTGTTTGCCCCGCCACAGCGCGCCGTCACTTAACCGGACATGCACATCCCCGTTATTGCGAATTTCAAGCGCAGGTTGACCTTTGTCACGCACAATACGCCAGTGTAAGTCACTGGTATCAACCAACGCAGGGTGAGCACGCCCGGCATACGTGGCGATACCCTGACCGTAGACAAACAGCGGAATGGAGCGCATTTGTAGTTTCAGGCCAATCTTCGGCGTCTCCGGATCATCCTTCTGCGGGATTTCGTCAACAATGATGCGATAAACGGTTCGACGCCTGCCGGGATTTGCGTCTGTTTAATCAGGCGGATCAACTGCTTACTGCCCTTTTCGATTTGTATGATTGGTGGGCTGGCGACCGTCATGTTGTTGCTGGTAGCGTTCAAGCCCTCCCTCCTGACGCCAGCGCACAATGCGCACCTGCATGGCCGGTGTTTCACCCTGATTCTGGATCCACAATTCGGTCGCATTCGTGTTTGCCCCCATCCACGGATCGATGGGCCACAATAAAATCGTCGCCGCAGCCTGCACATAGCCTGCTGTCATCAGCGCGGCTGCCAGCATGAATCCTGCCACCCGGGCGGATAAGGTCGCTTTCATGCACGTCTCCCTTATTACCATGACAAGGTCTGGTCAGTTGATCGGTATAGGTTCCCGCCGGGCTGAACCCGGTCAATGTTGCCGCGCCAAAAATGGATAACGCGATGTTATTGCTATCGGTATAGGCAACAGAAACGGACTGGTTAACGCCGATTTCCGTGTTCGCCGCCAG
The DNA here is from genome assembly GCA_002886105.1 of Enterobacter sp. EA-1. Taxonomy (GTDB): domain Bacteria; phylum Pseudomonadota; class Gammaproteobacteria; order Enterobacterales; family Enterobacteriaceae. The sequence goes on along the minus strand of CP025776.1, from coordinate 2,084,902 downwards.
CGTACTGCTGCTGTAGAGCCGATAGGGCACTCGGTCGGTGCCGCCAGTGCGTTGCAGGTTGCGCACCGTGGAGTAATTCTGCCCGCCGTTAATGCTCATGCTTAGCGCCACGCCGAGTACACCCCAAAAGACAGCGACGCGCCGCACAAAACTGGTAGAGACTTGCCCGGTTTGAACTCCGGTACGGGTACCGAAATTGAGCGAGCCAAACACACCGCCGCTGCCGCTCGCGACCGAACAGCCCGGCGCTATTGTCGCCCCCACGGTGAACGTCTGCGTCGTCACCGCAAGCGCACCCTGCCACGCCAGTATTACCAGCAATATCACGCCTGAAATTGCGCGCAGGATCCCCCCGCTTCCCGTGAAGGAAGCGCCAGTGCCGGCTGACATCATGTGCAGAGAATTAGTACGTCACGCTCACGTTGATCGTATCGGTGTACGTACCCGGCACGACGCTCACGCTGTTTCCACCGCCGGAGATCCGGCCATACAGGGTGTAGTTGTCCACACCGCCGCTGGTCGATGCTCTCGGGATATTGGTGTTATTGGTGATGACGTTACTGAAGCCGCTATCGCTATAGAGGCTGTAGGCAACGCACTGGGTGGTGTTGGCAGTATTCACTAAATAACGTGCGGGCGTACCGGTGTTCCGACGACGGTCCACTGGCGCTGTGGAGTTTGTATTGCCCGTGATCTGTACGGTGTAATCCGTGGTCGTGCATTGGATGCCAAAGCTGTTGCCGCCGCTGGCGCCGTTAGTGTGGTTAATTGCGAAAATGTGGCCGGGTGTACCAAAATCCAGCGTACCGAAGTTGATGCCATTCTGGCTGGGAGAGCCGTTAATAAGGCAGCCATTCGTCAGCGTCAATGTCGCACCAATAGTGCCGCTGCTGTTTACCGCACCGGGCATGATGCCCGATCAACGCCAGCGTCCCACCTGCAAGGACAATGAGAAGTTTTCTGTTCATCGCTATCGCCTCCGGAAATAAAGCGTGCCGTTAACCACGAATGAATAAGCCACCGGGAAAACACGCCAAAAACAAAGCTGGAATAACTGAAATTTAGTTTACCCCCGGACGCTTCAACCACTTAGCGAAAGGTTGCAGAATGTAACGAGGTTTTTCTTTAATTAAACTAATTAAATCAATTGATTAACCATGAAAAACACTGTCTGGATGGCTTTATGCAAAAGATATATGAATTAAAATGTGATAAATGTCACGCTATATTTCCAAAAAGCAAAACGCAGCCTGCGAAAGCATTTATCCGCATTCCATTTTGGCTACAGAATATATTTTGGGAAGGGAGTGGAGAGAAGAGAAAATAAGGGCGAGTGACGACTGTCACTCGCCCGAATAATACGCTACGTGGGTCGCAGCGATGTCCAGCAGCGCCATTTCATCGCTGTTGAGCAGTTTTTCGATGTTCACCAGAATCAGCATACGGTCGCCGAGCGCGCCCGAGGCCCGTCAGGTATTCGGTAGACAGGGTAACGGCGAATTCCGGCGCCGGGCGAATCTGATCGGATGCCAGAGAGAGCACATCAGATACGCCATCCACCACAATCCCCACCACACGCTGGCCGAAATTCAGCACGATAACCACGGTGTTGTCATCATACTCAACGTCGCCCTGGCTGAACTTCACACGCAGATCGACAATCGGCACAATCACACCACGCAGGTTAGTGACGCCTTTGATAAAGTCGGGGGTATTGGCGATACGCGTCACCTGATCATAGCCACGAATTTCCTGCACTTTGAGAATATCGATACCGTATTCTTCATCGCCCAGAGTGAATACCGGGGAATTCCTGACCTGATGGCTCGCCCGCCAGTTTTGCTACATTACTCATACCGGTCATGTTTTATACCTTTTAACTAAATCAGGCAGCTGTGTGCGCCATACGATGTTCACGATTTAATCCCTGCAGCGCCGATACGTCGACGATCAGCGCGACACTACCATCACCAAGGATGGTGGCCGCAGAAATCCCCGGCACTTTGCGATAGTTACTTTCCGGTTTTTAACCACCACGGTGCTGACCAATCAGTTGATCAACCAGCAGTGCATAACGACGACCAGCACTCTGCAGAATCACGACGATACCTTGCGTGGCTTCGGTTTTCGCGCCCATGACGTCAAACACTTTCCACAGTTCCACCAGCGGCAGATACTCACCGCGCACTTCAGTACGTTCCCCACCCGCGAGCGGGTGCAGATCTTCTTCACGCGGCTGCAAAGATTCCATTACTGCGTTCAGCGGCAGAATGAAGACTTCGTCGTTCACTTTCACTGACATCCCGTCGAGGATAGCCAGCGTCAGCGGCAGCAGAATACGAATTGTTGTGCCAGAACCTTGTTTAGACTTGATCTCAACGTGACCACCCATTTCTCGGATGTTACGTTTCACCACGTCCATACCGACACCACGACCGGAAACGTCAGTCACCTGTTCTGCGGTAGAGAAGCCCTGGCGCAAAATCAGCATCCCCACTTCTTCATCGGTCATATTTTCATGGACGGCCATACCCTGAGAAATCGCCTTCGCCGGATACGTTCACGGTTCAGGCCTGCACCATCGTCTGTCACTTCGATGCAGATGTTCCCCCCCGGGTGCTCCGCCGAGAGGATCAGGTTGCCCACCGGAGATTTGCCGGCTTCAACACGTTTCTCCGGAGACTCAATCCCATGGTCGAGGCTGTTACGCACCGGGTGCGTTAACGGGTCAATAATGCGCTCGATCAGGCTCTTATCCAGTTCAGTTGAACTTCCCTGCAAGGTCAGCTCAACCTGTTTATCCAGCTTGCTGGCCGGGTCGCGAACCGGGCGAGGGAAACGGCTGAAGACATATTCCATCGGCATCATACGGATGGACATCACCGATTCCTGCAGGTCGCGGGCGTTGCGCTGAAGCTGACTCATGCTGGTGATCAGATCGCCATGGGTGACCGGATCCAGTTCGTTGGAACGCTGCGCCAACATTGACTGGGTGATAACCAGCTCGCCCACCGAGGTTAATCAACTGGTCCACTTTCTCAACGGCAACACGAATACTGGTGGATTCGCTGGCGCGAGCGGCAGGTTTTTCACGGCCTGCCGGTTGCTCTTTCGCCACCGCTTTCAGCGCAGGCGCCGCAGCAGGTTTAACTACCGGCACAACCGCTTGCGGCGCGGCTTCTGTCGCATCGTCGACAGCCGCAGTAGCAGCCTCCGCCGTTTCGGCCGCAGCAGGCGCAGATGCCGCCGCAGATTTTTCAAACGCGATTTGGTCGGCTTCAATCACAAAGCACAGCACCGCAATGATATCGTCTTCGCCAACACCGCCATCCAGCGTCACGCTCAGGGTATCAGTACCCTTCACGACATCGCTGAGCGTACCCAGATTGCTGAGTTCTTCTTCCAGCAATCCAATTTCGCTCTCTTTCAGGCGAGACAGAACAATACGCAGTTTACCGTCGCTTTCAGCGGCCGGCGCGGCAGCGGTTTCAGATTCCGACGCAGCAGCATCAACAACGGAGAGTTTCGCAGCGCTCGCAGCGGCGGAACAACCTCTCCTTTGCTTCCAACGCCAGCTGGCGCAGAGCATTGCAGATGTATTCAAAGCTGGCGGCATCTGGCTCTTGCGAGCTTTTATAGGCGTCGAGCTGTTCCTGCATAATATCTTTGGTTTCCAAAACAGGTTGATAATATCGGTGTTGAGCTGCATCTCTCCACGCCGCGCCTCATCGAGCAGGTTTTCCATTAAATGGGTGGTTTCCTGCAAGATGGTGAAGCCAAATGTGCCAGCACCACCTTTTATTGAGTGCGCAGCACGAAAGATGGCGTTGAGCTGTTCTGAATCCGGTGCTTCGGGCACCAAATCCAACAAGTGTTGTTCCATATCGGCCAACAACTCGTCAGCTTCATCAAAAAATGTCTGATAAAAATCGCTAATATCCATGCTCACGCTATCACCTCGGTTCGGCTTGTGGCGATGTGGAAACTGCTGCCGGAGACGCTGGCGCGGTTGCACCCGCTGCCTCTGGCTGTGTAATCGCGCTTACTGGCGCATTCTGACTTTCGGCGTTTTCATGCAGAATGGCCTGTTCTGCCTGCTTATTAAGAACCAAAAGACTAATTCGGCGGTTGATTGCTTCATCCGGACCTGCGTCAGCCATGCGCATTGTTGCCGCCATGCCGACCACCCTGGATCTTGCCGTTGTCCAGCCCTCCGGCAACCAGCTCACGGCGCGACGCGTTGGCGCGATCGGCGGAGAGCTCCCAGTTGCTGTACCCTTTCTCGCCGTTGGCGTAAGGGAAATCATCGGTATGGCCTGACAAGCTGATCCTGTTGGGGGATCCCATTTAGTATTGGCGCAATCGCCCGTAAAATATCTCGCATATAGGGCTCAACCTCCGCACTGCCGGTCTTAAACATCGGCCGATTCTGGCTGTCGATAATCTGAATGCGTAGCCCTTCCTGCACAGTCGATTTTCAGATGCGGACGTAATGCGCGCAGCTTGGGATCGGCTTCAATTAACTGGTCCAGATCACCGCGCAATTTACTCAGGCGCGATTGCTCCATGCGTTTTTTCCAAATCATCAATGTTGGGCTGTTTTTGTATTTCGCCCTTTTGCTGTGTGTAGTCATCGCCACCGCCCGGAATCGGGCTGTCGCTGTTTGAAATTCTCGGCCCACCCGTGACCGCAGTTGCCAGCGGCGTGCGGAAATATTCCGCAATCTGGATAAGTTCTTTCGGGCTGGAGATGGAGATCAACCACATCACCGGAAAAACGCCATCATCGCCGTCATAAAGTCGGCATAGGCTATCTTCCGAGAGGCCGTGACCGCCGCCGCCGTGGCCTTTATGTTTTTTCGTTTTACAACAACGATTGGATGGGACTGATTTTTCATGCGTCCTCAGTCGTCGTCTGTTGGTTAGGGTTTCTCACCGCACGCACGTGTTCATCCAGTTCGACAAACGACGGACGCTCACTGGAGTACAGCGTTTTACGACCAAACTCGACCGCGATTGGCGGTGCGTAACCGTTAAGGTTCGACAGTAATGTGATCTTCACGCACTGCATCATTTTGGCAGTTTCAGCACTCTTCTGGCGCAGTACGCTGGCCAGCGGAGAGATAAAACCGTACGCCAACAGAATACCGAGGAACGTCCCCACCATCGCGTGAGCAATCAACGCACCCAGCTCAGCCGCCGGACGGTCCGCCGACGCCAGTGCGTGCACCACGCCCATAACCGCCGCCACGATACCGAATGCCGGGAGAGAATCCCCTACCGCCGCCAGCGCATTCGCCGGAACTTCGGCCTCGCTTTCGTGCGTTTCGATCTCCTCATCCATCAGCGCTTCGATTTCGAAGGTATTCATGTTGCCACTGATGATGAGTCGCAGGTAATCCACGATAAATTCAAGCATGGTTGCGTCCGCGAGAATCCGTGGATAACTGGCAAAAATCTCGCTCTCTTTGGGGTTTTCAATATCGCGTTCCAGGAGAGAACATACCCTGTTGACGTGATTTCGCCATCAGGCGATAAAGCAACGCCAGCAAGTCCATATACATGCTTTTGGTGTATTTCGAACGGCGAAACAGCAAAGGCATCGCTTTCAGCGTTCCTTTGATGGCTTTACCGTTGTTGCCTACAATGAATGCACCAACACCCGCGCCACTCGATGATGATCAGTTCAGACGGTTGATAAAGTGCGCCGAGTTCTCCGCCGGTCATCATATAACCGCCAAAGACTGCGCCAAGAACAACCCGAGGTAACCTAATACGATAAGCACGACATCATCCTTCTGCTAATGACTAAGGCTAGGGATAAACATTTCAGAGGGTTAACGAATCGGAGGCAAAAAAAGCAGCGGCATTACTGCACCGCTGCTGGAGTGTTTTCCACCTGATTCGGTCAAACAGCCTGATCGATCTGTTCATCCAGCAGTTGTGGAATAATATCGGCAGCATCGCGGGAAAGTTTACGTCTTTTACCGCGCGAGACGGCGGCTGGCATAAACTGCAGGCGAAACTACCAACAGGCTGGTGTGCATGAGTAATAAAATTACCACCGCAGCAATTACAGCGAGACAACTCCAGCATTCCGCTTTCCACGAAACGAACCAGCGTCCGGTGCGCGAGTCAGCGCCAGCAGTGGTCCTTCCTCAGCTTGAGGGCATTGTTCGAGGTAGAGTCGGTATGCTTTGATGCATCAACACCGCTGCACAGACCTGTTTTCAGTAAAAATTGCCGGGCGTTGCAGAACATGGATGCATGGATATTTTGCTCCCGTGGTCATGAACCAGTCGGTGGAAAATGGCAGCATGCCTTTCGGCGGCGGGCTACCACGCAACTCTTTGTAGAGTTTAATGAGACGACCACGGCTCAGTTGCGTCTCACTTTCCAGCATTTGCAAACGTGCGCCCAGCGGATCAGTTCCATTGCTAACTGGATGTCGCGGGCCTGAACAATGCTTTTTTCGCCCATCTTTAAGCCCTTTTCTTTCTGGCCGCATCGCCGGTCTGTACGAGACTCATTAAGCAGGCGTGTGGAAAGTAAAATCCCGGTGTGGACTTGCTGTAAGTCATCCACGCGTGATTCCTCGGGTCAGACGAGTAATGGTCTGGTGATTGTCAAAACGGAACTGGCAGATCAGCTGGTTAGTTTCAGCCAGTTTTACCATTTGCGGAAGGGTTAACTCACCCAGTGTGGTAGCCATTTCTTCGTTAATGCCAAGACGGAACATTGCGGACGCTTTGTCCTCGGCTGATCAAACGCTGAGCAAGGAGTAAATACGACAGGTTGATGTCGTAAACGTAGCAACTCGGATGTATGCATTTTTCCCATCCCGAATAACCAACTTGTATCTTATGCGGCTAAGCCGCACCCGTGATGTCGCCGGGAAAAACCCGGTATAAAAAAAGAAAGGCTAAATGCATAACTGACTTAGGATCGCATGTGCAAGGGCGCTTCGCTCAAATGTTATTGCCCTGCTAAGTTCTTAATCATTTCTTTACAAAGAACTAAGATTTTTCCTAATTCGACGCAACTGTACTCGTAGGTGCTGCCACATACAATCTGACTCGTGCGAAATTTTGAAATTTTGTGATCCACGTCACATAATTTAAGTGATTCCGGACAATAAATCTATCAGTCACGCTTCATATTTGATGTTTTTTTGTCCGATTGACCACCTTTTCTATTCCTTTCTGACGAATACTCATGCAACCCTGCGCCTAAACATTGTTAACTGGTCGGAGGTTTACCCTGCTGCGTCATTTACATTCAGACAAATGTATCTACAAAAGACACAAAAACAAAAACCAATACAAAACAATAAATTACGTTTTAAGCATGGCTACATAATAAAGGTGCGTTATCATTCAGATACACTTAGTCAGTGCTATCAATAATTTAACAATTTGATCTTAAATTCTCTTAATTTTAGATAAGATTTTAACCCGCCTCAAACCGCGACCATGCCATTACGTAAGAATAATTAATGAATATTTATGATAACCTTCACATCGCAGCAATATTTCCGGGTTGCACTGCCTGCAGAAAGGGAGTAATGGTGAGAAAAAATTTGGATTCAAATCGGGGAGAGACATGTCTTATGCTCATCTTCTGGTCGCAGTGGCGGTCACGCCAGAAAGCCGGCAACTGCTGGCGAAAGCTATCGATATCGCCCGTCCATTCAACGCCCGCATCACCCTCATTACCCTCGCAGCCGACCCGGAACTGTATAATCAACTCGCCGCACCGATGATGGAGAACGTGCGTGAAGTTTTACAGGAAGAGACGCAAACAGTTTATGAATGAACTTGTCAGTAGTGCGGGTTATCCGATTGAACGCGTGATCATTGCCTCAGGAGAGCTAAGCGAACATATCCTGCATACCTGCCGCAAACAGGCTGTCGATTTGGTACTGTGCGGCAACCATAACCAGACGTTTTTCTCGCGTGCTGCCTGTTCCGCGAAGAGTATTGTCAGCGCCAGTGAGGTCGATGTGTTATTGGTGGCATTAGCCAGCTAACAGGCTCCCGTCAACACGGGAGCCTGTGTCCTACGCCAGCTTAGGAAAGGTTGCCACTTTATTTTGTAGCTGGCTTTTGCGCGCTACGTGGCGTGATGCGCTTTAAATCGCTAATAAACCTCTGTTGCCAGTGGTCTATATCATTGTCCTTGATGATCTCCAGCATCTCCGCATGACGTGAAATGCGCTCAGCAAGCGGCATTCTGAGCGCTCTGTCCATCGCTGCGGCCACATCATCCCTGTCATACGGGTTCACAATCAACGCCGAGGTGAGCTCATTTGCCGCGCCAGCGAATTGCGACAGAATAAGCACCCCCCGGATTGGCAGGATCCTGAGCCGCAACATACTCCTTCGCCACCAGATTCATGCCATCACGCAGGGGCGTTACCAGCCCAACTTCCGCATAGCGGAACACTTTCATCAGCACCTTACGGTCAAAATGCTGATTCAGATAGTAGAGCGGTGTCCAGCCGTGACCGTATTTGCCGTTAATCCGCCCGGCTTCGGTTTCCAGTTGATGACGAATATCCTGATACGCCTGAACTTCCCCCCTTGAGGTGGGCGCAATCTGCGTATAACGGATTTTGCCGTGGTGCTGAGGATATTTCTCCAGCAGCGTTTCATAGGCAAGAAAACGCTCCGGCAGCCCTTTGGAGTAATCCAGACGTTCTACCGAAAAGATATTCTTCACATTTTTAAGTTCGTTCTTCAGTTGCGCCAGTTTTGGCGGCAGCGGTCCGGCGGCCTGCTGCGCGATCTCTTTGGCTCGATCCCGATAGGGTAGACTTCGGTACGGAAGTTTTTGCCCCACGCCACATGGTTTTTACCGCTGCGCGTAGTCAGGCGAGTCTGGACCGACAAACTATCAAGAAACGCCAGTCTGTCGCTTTCCGTCTGGAAGCCAATAAGATCGTAATCGCACAACTGCTCCAGCAATTCCGCATGTGGCGGCAAGGCGTTGAAGATCTCCGGCGTCGGGAATGGAATATGCAGGAAAAAGCCAATCTGGTTATTGACCCCCACGCTGGCGCAGCTCACTGGCGAAAGGCAGCAGATGGTAGTCGTGGATCCACAGAATGTCATCAGACTTGAGCAATGGCAGCAGCTTGTCCGCTAACAGGGTATTCACCTCCCGGTACCCTTCCCAGGGCTTCGCGCTGGTAATTCACCAGTCCAGTGGTAATGAAATGCGGGCCATAATACGGCGTTGGAAAATTGCGAATAATATTGCTCGTAATGTGCTTCACTTAGGTTAAATGAGGCCCGGTGTGATATTGCCCTTAGTGACCTTTTTTAGCGGTTTGTCCTCGTCGCCAATGTCACCGCTCCAGCCAAACCACAATCCACCGGTGGCTTTTAATGCGCCCAGAATCCCTACAGCCAGCCCGCCAGCGCTGGCTTTTTTATTATCAGGCGGTGCAATACGATTAGATACTACGACTAAGCGACTCATAGTCATCTCTCCTGTTTGTTAGCGCCCGTTGTTCTTGTTGTTGATAGTCGTCAAGACGTTCAAGCCACTGGTGCACATCGCTGACGCTTCCCAGCCGCCATTTTGCCTCGGGTTGCCCCAGAGCCGACTTTAATCGACACGCCTCCCAGTCGATTAACGACGATAAAACCATGCTCATCGGTAAGGTCGTCCCCGATAAACACTGGTTTTCTGCCGCAAAACGGAGGAGTTTGTAAAAAAGCCTCAATCGCCGCGCCTTTATGAATACCGGACGGTTTCAGCTCCACCACGCATTTTCCCGGTTGCATAGCCAGTTGCGGGAAGCGTGCGACCATTTTTTCGCCAGTGCAAACACCGCATCCTCATGCTGCGGTGCCTCGGCGGTAATGCAACGCAAAGGCCATCCCTTTGGCTTCCAATTCAACGTCGCTTAGCGTTGATACACTTTGCCGGAGCTCACGTTCCAGCGGCAACAATACATTTTCCGGTAACGTCACCCGTTCGGTTTGACCGTTGATATCGCGGCGTTCCGCCCCATGCACCCCGGCGAGGGGGGAAGCTATACGGCGGCGAGCCTTTCCAGCTCGGCAATTGAACGCCCTGAAATCAACGCCAGCGCACCGTCGTTCATCTCTGCAAGCAATGCAAGTCTCGCCAGCACATCATCCGGGACACAGACATCGTCCGGATGCGGTTTAATGTCCGCGAGGGTGCCATCCAAATCGAAAAAAAGGCAAAATTACCGGAAAAGAGAGGCGGTACAGATAATGCGTTTTCCACCTGGTTTCCTCCTTACAGTCATGATGAGAGTCTTTATTCCAAAAACATCTCATTTTCATTAGCCATGTAAGTATAGACAGTGTGACGCTGCTCGCCATTTTAAGCATGACTTACCAGCCGGATTAGCGGCTGGTAAGGAGTGGACGTAAACTAGAAGATTGTGTCGGGAATTTATGCGGGATGTATCAGACGGTACGTTTGGCTTTTTTGTTTGTAGCGGTCGAAAATAACGGCCGCCAGCAGAATCAAACCGCGCACCACATATTGCGAGAAAGGCGAAATATTCAGCAGGTTCATGGCATTTTCCACCGTGCCGAGAATCAAAATCCCCGCCACCACATAAGAAATTTTACCAATCCCCCCTTTCAGAGACACGCCCCCAGCACACAGGCTGAAATCACGATCAGCTCATAACCAATCGAGGTCATCGGCTGTCCGCTGGTCATGCGCGAGGCAAGGATAATGCCCGCTGCTGCCGATACCAGACCAGACAGCACAAAGATGATGATCTTGGTTCTGACCACCGGAACCCCGCCAGACGGGCCGCCTCTTCATTACCGCCTATCGCCAGAGTGTTACGGCCAAAGGTGGTTTTGTTGAGCAGGAAACCAAAATAATCAGGCATCCGACGGTCAACCAAATCGGCGCAGGCAGCCCCAGCCAGTTGGCATAGCCCAGCGCAAAGAAGCGTTCGTCTTCGATGCCCACGGCTTTACCATCGGAGATAATATACGCCAGCCCGCGCACAATCTGCATGGTGGCAAGCGTCGTGATCAGGGCGTTGATTTTTAAGCGTGCAATCACAAAGCCGTTGATTAACCCGCTGACAATGCCAAGCAGCAAACCGGCAAAGACGCCAATCCACAGGCTTTCTGTCACGTTAATGACCACTGCCGTGGTCACCCCGGCACAGGCAATAACGGAGGCAACAGACAGGTCAAAATCCCCGGAAGCCGGGCAAAATAACATACCGCAGGCGACCATGCCCGACATGGAAATGGCCAGCCCCAGCCCTTTCATATTGACGAAAGAGGCAAAGTTCGGCACAAAAACGGCGCAGCCAATAAACAGCACGGCGAAGACCACCAGCATGCCAAACTGATCCCCAGATGCGACCGAAACTGAAAGTCGACTTTGATGCGCGGGACGTAGTTAAAGATGACATCATTTTCTCCTCACTCAGGCGACAGCCTCTGGCTAACTTTAGGCATCGCGAGGCTCAGCGCCTGCTGTTCATCGCCCTGACCGTGTAACAGCTCACTGGCGATTTCGCCTTCCCGCATCACAACAATGCGGTCGGCAACGCCCAGCACCTCAGGCAGATCGCTTGAGGCAAACAACACCGCAACTCCCCGGGACGCCAGCGCATAAATCACGTTATAGATTTCATGTTTCGCCCCGACATCAATGCCGCGGGTTGGCTCATCCAGCAAAATGACTTTCATCTCTTCGGAAAGCCAGCGGCCCAAAATGGCTTTCTGCTGGTTTCCCCGGAGATTCATAATCAGCTGATCCGCGCCCGGCGTTTTGATATTGAGAGAACGAATATGGTGCTCGGCATTCTGGCTTTCCCAGCCATTGTCGATCAGGCAACCGGCGCGGATATATTTGCGTCGGGCGCTGATATTAATGTTCTCCTGCACTGAATGAACCGGGATGATGCCCTCCGCTTTGCGATCTTCCGGGCACAGCATCATGCCGGCATGGATGGCATGCGCCGGTTTCTGGATATCCACCGCCTCACCATCAATGAACACGCGCCCTTCGGTGATGCGCGTGCCGCCAAACAAGCCTTTCATCAATTCGCTGCGCCCGGCGCCCACCAGCCCGAACAGGCCGACGATTTCACCGCTGCGAACGCTCAGACTAATCGGCGTTCGCACACCCGGTGCTTTTACCTGTTCGAGACGCAGGCGTTCCTCACCATATTCCCGCGGCTGCCAGCCGTAAATATCACCAACTCGCGCCCGACCATCGCCTGCACCAGTTGGTCATGGTTGACCTGCTGCATATCAGTGAAGGTGCGCACATATCGACCATCTTTAAAGACGGTGATCGCGTCGCTCAGGGCGAAAATTTCTTCCATGCGGTGCGAAACATACAGGATCACCCGCCCCTCTTTGCGCAGTTCGCGGATCACGCGGAACAGGTTGTCGATTTCGCGCGCCGAAAGTGAGCTGGTCGGTTCGTCAAAAGCGATGATTTTGGCATTGCGCGCCAGCGCTTTGGCAATCTCCACCATTTGCCACTGCCCAATGGAGAGATATTTCAGCGGTGTTTGCGGATCGATATCCAGACCCAGATGCTGAAGCTGCAAGCCCGCTTCGTAATTCAGCAGCGAACGATTTACGATGCCGCTTTTATGGGGGGAGTTGCCCGAGATAAATATTCTCGGCAACGGTCATTTCCGGCACCGGGTGCAATTCCTCGGTAAATAATCGCCACCCCGGCGTTAAGCGCCGCCGTGGTATCGGCAAAGAGACCTCTTCACCTTTGATCGCCAACGTTCCGGTGGTCGGCGCATAGTTGCCGCTAAGAATTTTTTAAGAGTGTCGATTTACCTGCGCCGTTTTCACCCATCAAGGCGTGGACTTGCCCGGCGTGGCAATCAAAACTGATCTCACTGAGCGCTTTCACACCGGGAAATGTCTTGCCGATGCCGCGAAAGAGAGATAAGGAGTAGACTGTTGCATACCGTCTCCGTAAAGCAGTTCATTGTACGTCTGGCTCCCGCCAGCGCGGGGAGCACAACCAACAGAGAATTACAGTCCTTTTTCGCCAGCTCTTCTTTGAAGTTGTCGCGAGTGATCAGTACAACATCCGTCACCGCTGTAAATTTCGCAGGTTCAACGCCTTTGGTTACCCAGTTGTACAGCAGCTCACTGGTTTTATAACCGTGTACGTCCGGGCTTGTGGCAGAGAACCAAAGAAGCCAGTGGCCTGCGCTTTCGACAGTTCGCTTACCGCATCAACACCGTTAATACCGATACCAATCACATCGGCTGCTTTAAAGCCCTGCCCTTCCGTTGCACGGACACCGCCAAGAACGGTGTTATCGTTCATCCCCAGCACCAGCCAGTGTTTGACTTCCGGGTGTTGAACTAACAGGGAGTTACCGGCATCGAATGCGCCCGGGATATCGTTAGATTTGGTGGGGACTGTAGATCTGTTTTTCCGGGAAACCGGCTTTTTCAGCGCATCCATGGAACCGGTCGTGCGGCGGCGAGCGGTATCCAGCCTCATTGGCGGTAATAGCCGCGACTGCGGTATCTTTCACATTCCAGCCGCGTTTTGCATCTCTTTATAGAGTTCCTGACCGGCGGGCGCCAATTTCACTCGCCGCCATCATCACCAACGGAACGCTGGTCATCGGTTCGCCTTTGGCGTTCACGAACTGGTCATCCACAGCGATGACTTTCATATCGTATCCGCGCGCTTTCGCGACAATCGCCGAGCCCAGTTTCGGATCCGGAGTACAGATAACAAACCCTTTCGCACCGCTGGCTGCGAGGCTATCGATAGCGTTTAGCGTTTTTCGCCGTCCGGCACCGCAATTTTAATCACTTCAAAGCCTAAATCTTTACCTGCCTTATCAGCGAATTTCCATTCTGTCTGGAACCGGGGGTTCTTCCGGTTGTTTCACCCAGAAAACCCAGCTTCATTGTTTCAGCGATAGCGGATTGTGACATAACGGCAGCCAGACCGATGGCCGCCAACGCTTTAGTGAATTTGTGCATGGTAAACTCCAGCTTCAGCTTTCTTTTATGTAGGGAAAATTAAAAATCGGCATATTTAAAAGTTCATAAAACAAGGCATTAGAGTCCATGTATCCTGGACCTCTGTGCTGGAAATAGTTTTAGCGGGAAATTGATTCTCCATAGGAGAGCGCCATCACACCGCTGAATTACAGTAATTCCGTACATAAATTCAGCGATATTGCACATAAAAACGGAGGTTTTTGTCGGACAAATCGAAAGAGTAAAAGCAGAATTATCCATAAGGTCAGCCAGCTTATCCTTGTGCCCGAATGCAGGTCTCATCCGGGCGGGAAAATTACCAGCTATAGTAGATATGATCGGCGTGATCTCGCGCCGGCGTTTCGTCCCCGTAAACGGGCAGCGACGGTGAAAGCAAAATCGAAAGCCAGCCCTAACCCTTTTCCGCTGATCAGGTTGCCATCTTCCACAACCGGTGCATCGACGTACACCCCATCCGCCACGGTTTCATACAGATCGCCAGAGCACACATAGCGACGACCTTTCAGTAAACCATTGCCGCCAAGCACGCGGGCGGCAGCAGAGCAGATCGGGCAAATCAGTTTGCCTGCCGCATCATGGCGCTCAACAAAAGCACCACCTCTTTACTGGCGGCAAGGTTCACACTGCCTTGCGGGCCGCCAGGGCAATACCACGGCGTCGTAAAGCGCGTCCATACGTTCAGTAAGTGTGCTGTCTGCGACCATGGGAATCGCGTGATAACTGACAACTGCCCGGGAGTCTGCACAGGCCAGTGTTTCCACCTCAATATTCAGGCGGCGTAAAATATCAATGGTAATAATCGCTTCCGCTTCTTCAAAACCGGGCGCCAACAACACCGCCACTTTTTTCATCTCTGACTCCTCACGTTGAAGGTTAGTTAACCAAACGGAGGGTATTGTTGATCAAAACGATGTTTCCAAAATCCTCGTTTCGTCACAACCCGGGCAGTCAGCACGTATGATGGCGATATTGTTGGGTGATGAATCAGTGGGCTTCGCCTTGCGGGGTGAACTTCAGCTCAATCAATGCAATGGCTTTCTGGATTGCGCGGCGCGTAACCGGGTCGGCAGCGGCGGCATTATTGGAAAAATCAATATTTTTAGCTGGTTAGACATTTTTCACGCACTTCAACCGGCGCGATAACGTCAATGACATCAAGAATTTGCTTGATCACTAACTGGCAGGCTACAACGTCCGATACCAGCTCCTCGGGTCAACCGAGGAGATTTTGCGACATAGGAAGCTCCTTTTATAAAGGGCGTCATAGTACCGGGAATTGCCGGGTAAAAGTAGTTTTGCTGGTCAGGCGTAGCGGATTGCGGGCATAAAAAACCTGCTTCAGCAGGTTTTTTTATCATCAGAACATAGCGCCCTCGGCGGTACGTCTTTGAAGGTTTTGCAATAGGTTTCGAACATGTGCTTCAGAATTTTACGCAGTTTCATTTGTTACTCCGGCGATTTGTTATGCAGGTGTTACGTCTCTATGCGTACATAATATGACCTTCATCACAGAAATCAAGCTATATGTGATAGAAATCACGTTTCAAAAAATGCATATGCAGTAGCTTTGTTAAAAATTCAATTAGAAATCCGTCAGTTAGGATGTTAAAAACTTCTTTGGCATTATCAAATATTTTTTGCAAATGGCAGACACATAAATGACTGAAAGCACCCTTTCGCGGAAGACAGGAGGTCTTTCTCCCGCTGCGCTCCCTCGGTAGCCGGCGCTTTCTTTATGGAGTTTATCGACGGCACGGTGATTGCCACCGCGCTGCCGGATATGGCAAAAACCTTCGGCGTGGAAGCGGTGGCGCTGAATATTGGTATTAGCGCGTATCTGATAACCCTTGCCGTGCTGATCCCGGCCAGCGGTTGGATTGCAGACCGCTTTGGCGCGCAATGTGTTCTCGCTGGCGCTACTGATTTTCACCGTTGCATCGGTGCTGTGCGGGTTGTCCACCAGCGTCGATATGTTTGTGTCAATGCGTATCTTACAGGGCATTGGCGGCGCGCTGATGGTACCCGTTGGCCGGCTTGCCGTACTGCGCACTACGCCAAAACATCAATTAATTACTGCCATCGCCACGCTGACTCGGCCCGCACTGGTCGCGCCGATCATTCGGCCCGCCGTTAGGGGGGGTTTATTACTCACTATGCAGACTGGCGCTGGATCTTCTTTATTAATGTGCCGCTGGGCGTACTGGCCATTGCGCTGGCGCTGCGTATTATCCCCAATATTCGCGAAGAGGAGCGTCGTCCGTTCGATCTGCCAGTTTTATCGCCACAGCGATCGCAATGGTGAGCCCTGGTCTATGCCATGGAAGCCTTAGGCTCCGAGCATCCTCAGGGCATGTTAACGCTGGGTCTGCTGGCACTGGGTGCGGTGACGCTTACCTTCACATTGCGTCATTTCCGGCGCGCCCAATGGCCAATGATTCGTCTGGATGCGATGGCGGTGGCCACGTTTCGGGTAACGATGTATGGCGGTTCGCTGTTCCGCGCCTCCATCAGTGCGGTACCGTTCTTGTTACCGCTGCTGTTCCGGTGGGGTTTGGAATGGATCCTTTTCACGCCGGGTTGCTGGTGCTGGCGGTCTTTGCCGGGAATCTCAGTATCAAACCCGCCACAACGCCGCTTATCCGCTGGCTGGGCTTTAAGAAGCTGCTGCTGATCAATGGTGGGTTGAATGTGCTGGGGCTACTGGCTTGTGCATTACTAACGTCGCATACGCCTGTATGGCTGACCTTTGTAATCCTCTACCTCGGCGGCGTTTTCCGTTCCGTACAGTTTACCGGCGTCAGCACGCTGGCCTTTTCGGATGTGCCCTCATCACAGATGAGCTATGCCAACACGCTGTTCAGCACCGCCACACAACTGGCCGTAGGGTTAGGCATTACACTTGGCGCGATTGGCATTCGCATTGGAGAGTACGTCAGCCAGTGGTTGCATATTACGGCGGTTGAAGGGATCAGTTTTCGACTGGCGTTCGTCTTTATCGCACTGATTTGCCCGGTCGGGATGGTGGACACGCTACGGCTGACAAAAAATGCAGGCAGCGCGGTATCGCAGAAAAAGCAGCGTAAAACAGGCCGCAATGGTGCATTGCGGCCTGCTGATTATCAGGCGAGAACTTCGCGAACGAACGCTTCGATCTCTTTGCTCTGGCAGTTTTCAAAGAAGCACTGCTGGAAGCGTTCACCCGAAACGGCGGTTTTCACCAGTTCACGGTCAATCGCGCGCAGGGTATCAAGATAATTCTCTTTGACCACAGCGGCTTTAACCTGATTCAGAATACCGGCGTTACGCACCTGCGGCTCTTTACGCTCAGGCGGATAGCCTTCACCTTTACGGCCAGTGAACGCTTTCTCAAAGATAAAGCGCACATTGAGTTCTGCTCCCCAGCCAAAGCCTTTGGCGAATGGCAGCGCCAGCGCGTTACCGTTGTTGATCTGCGCGAACAGGAAAGCATCCGCCGGGTCGATACAGTAGCCGCACACCACGCCGGGGATGAATATTCAGCGACATCAGCGCGCCCTGCCCGGTACCGCAGCCGGTCACAACAAAATCAACCGCTTTAGAATTAAGCAGAATGCTGGCCATAATCCCCAGATGGATGTAGGTCAGATGATGGTCATTCTCGTCACTCATGCCCACGTTGAATACCGGGAAGTCCTTCTCATCAGCAACGGTTTTCAGCTCTTTGAGAATGATGGCGTTCTTCGCCGCGGCTGTTTTCCATCATCAGTGCAATTTTCATTTTTGATCTCCTGTAAGCATGCTTCAGATAGCAAAGGTTGAGTAAACCTTACTACCTGACAAACATACTTTCAAATTTAATGAAAAATGGTTTTAAAAATCAAAATGCCGCTCACAGTTTTACCGTCCCGTAGAGGTCCCCCGCTAACAGATTGCATATCCGTTTCCATGAATAGCGGCAGTTACGCTGGCTATTCCACCGATTGCCTCCAAATCAACACGATAAGATGAGATCATGCCAAAATGAATCAGGGCGATTTCATGAAAACAATTGCTTTAGTTGCCTCACTGGTACTGCTCAGTGGCTGTACCATCACCAAAGAGGCGAAAATCAGTGACGTGGATACCACCAGTGGGCTGGTGCGTCTGAGCTTTGACCAGCAGATGATGCAGAATGCGACCTATGATCAAGACAGCGCGCAAAGGACGGCGAATAAACAGTGCCAGCAGATGGGGTACGCCACCGCCTTCTTTTATGGCAAACCAGTAGAAACCTGTAGCCTGATCAGCGGTTCTGCCTGCATGAACAAAACAGTGACGCTGCAATACCAGTGTCGCGGCATGGCTTTAATCACACAACGCCCACAGTGAATTTCCTGGAGCCAGCGACAATACGCTGGCTTTTTTCTTTATTAATAATCAAAACAATTCTCATTTATTTATTACTGCCGCGCAATGCGTGTTATTCTCATTCTCTATTTTAATAGATGTGTTTTTTATTTTACCTTTTGCAAATAATTAAATAACAAATTATAGTGGCCGCTCTTATATCAATGATTTATTTCTGGAGCGCACCATGCTAAAAGCAGAGATGATTGAAAAATTAAATGAACAAATGAATCTGGAACTGTTTTCTTCCCTGCTCTATCAACAAATGAGCGCATGGTGCAGCTTCCACAGTTTCGAAGGCGCGGCCGCATTTCTGCGCCGTCATGCACAAGAAGAAATGACCCACATGCAGCGCCTGTTCGACTACCTGACGGATACCGGAAGTCTCCCGCGTATTAACACTATTGAATCACCGGTTGCAGACTATGCTTCGCTGGATGTCCTGTTCCACGCAACATATCAACACGAGCAACTGATCACGCAAAAAATTAACGAACTGGCCCACGTCGCGATGACTTCGCAGGATTACCCAACCTTTAATTTCCTGCAATGGTACGTGGCGGAGCAGCACGAAGAAGAGAAACTGTTTAAATCGGTGATCGATAAATTATCGCTGGTTGGTAAAAGCGGTGAAGGTCTTTATTTCGTCGATAAAGAGCTGGCAACTCTCGACGCGCAGAACTAATAAAATGGGCGGTAGGGTCTCCCTTTACCGCCCGCTTTATTAATGGTTGCAGATTTTACTTTTGTGAGTGGAAAACCCATCGTCAACGGGAACAAATTTTCCTTTGGATGCAAGAAACGCAACCAGTTCCACCGCTGTCATTCCCTCGGCTGAGCACGTGTGAAAACGCGCATCCGCGCCAAAGCGAGTGATAATTGCCGCCGTCAGGCTCTCATTTGAATAGTGCTCGCCCGATGCAATCATCATATTAAGTACTTCGTGACCGTGAACCGATGCCATAAATCCTCCTCGCAAAGATGCATCATAAACACAACATTAGGGGCGAATGTTGCGCTAAAACAGGTTTACATGCATCCGGCGCAGCTGGTGCATCGCCAGTCCTGCTTATTGACCGCCTGATAAAAATAACGGTAATTTTCCGTTTCCAGCGCGATGCCATGGTCATAAAACAGATCGGTTAGCCAGTCGACATTTTCAATAATCCACGCGTCTTCTTCCAGTCCCTGCGCAAATGTCTCATCATCGGGATCGATAATGGAATAGATGGCCCACGTGCCCATATCTTTCTCTCGCCGCGATTCCGGCAATTCGACCGGCTTGTCCATCCAGCGAATGATCCAGTGCCCGTGGCAAAGTAAATTTCCGTTGCGCGACCATTTTGCCGTGAAGGGATTGACGCTCTGCATCCGCTTCCTCTTTTTTGATAATTTATCATTATTTTTTTAAAGTACTGCGAATTGTCGCGCAAACCTATTCCCCTGATGAAGTAGTCAAACACCCTGATTCCACCCGGTGCAGATGACCGAAAACCGCATTTGTAAACAAATAATTACACCCATTGTAACGGTCGTTTGACGAAATCACTGAATTCCCTTACTCTGCGCGGCAGATTGAATTGGCAGTGCGTTTTATTGCAGAGGAAAGCGTGAAAAATCGGACACTTGGTAGTGTTTTTATCGTTGCCGGCACCACCATTGGCGCAGGAATGTTAGCAATGCCGCTGGCGGCAGCGGGAGTGGGGTTTGCCACTACGTTGGTTTTGCTGTTTACGCTGTGGGGGAGTGATGTGTTACACCGCGCTGTTGTTGCTGGAAGTTTACCAGCACGTTCCGGCGGATACCGGGCTTGGATCACTGGCGCGGCGCTATCTGGGTCGCTATGGGCAGTGGGTGACAGGCTTTAGCATGATGTTTTTAATGTATGCTCTTACGGCGGCGTATATTAGCGGCGCGGGTGAATTACTGGCCTCCAGCCTTAATCAGTGGCTCGATTTGCAGCTCTCTCCTGTCGCTGGCGTATTGATGTTCACCGTTATTGCCGGAGGCGTCGTTTGCATTGGCACCTCACTGGTCGATCTGTTTAACCGTTTTCTGTTCAGCGCGAAGATCATTTTCACCGGTGGTCATGCTGGCGTTGTTGATGCCGCATGTACATCAGGCCAATTTGTTAACCCTGCCGCTGGAAAAGGTCTGGCATTGTCCGCTATGCCGGTGATTTTCACGTCGTTTGGTTTTCACGGCAGCGTGCCCAGTATCGTCAGTTATATGGGCGGCAATATTCGAAAACTGCGCGGGATCTTCATTACAGGCAGCGCCATTCCACTGGTTGCTTACATCTTCTGGCAACTTGCCACGCTCGGCAGCATTGATTCGTCTACCTTTCTCAGGCTGCTGGCCAGCCGGGGCAGGTTCTGAACGGTCTGTTGCAGGCGTTACGCGAGGTTGTCGCCTCTCCCCATGTGGAGCTGGCGGTGCATCTGTTTGCTGATCTGGCGCTGGCAACATCGTTCCTTGGGGTCTCACTGGGATTGTTCGACTACCTCGCCGATCTTTTCCAGCGTCGCAATAATGCTGTCGGTCGCCTGCAAACCGGCCTGATCACCTTCCTCCCCCGCTGGCATTTGCTCTGTTTTATCCCCGCGGGTTTGTAATGGCGCTGGGCTATGCTGGCGTAGCGCTCTCTGTGCTTGCGCTGTTGCTGCCATCAATGCTGGCGTGGCAAAGCCGTAAACATCATCCGCAGGGAGAATATCGCGTGTTGGGCGGTAGACTCGCTGTGCCTGATTTTTGCCGCGGGTATCGCCATTGTTGCCATCCAGTTTTCCATCGTTGCCGGGCTGCTACCGGAAGTAGGCTGACGGGATGAATAATAAAACGCGCGAGCATATTATGACCCGCGCGTTTTTTTATGGGGACAGTAAATCGCAGGTACAAAAAACGCTAAGTATCCCGGTAAAACGAACCATTCACTTTTAAAGATCTTCCGACATATTAATGATGTCTTCTGACGAGATCACCATGCGTAAAGCCCGATTAATCGAACACCCGATCATTACTGAGGTGCCGACTGAATGGCAGAACGCTAGCCGCGATAAGGTGTTAAGAAGCTGTTCCAGTTGCTTAGCAGGAAGGGTAACACCTGTAACCATAAACGCGTTCACCGGATTGACTGCCCGCTTCTCGCTCCATGGCCTACTACACGATGTTGATATTATGTTGTCCTAGAAAAGCATCATACTAAATGTGATCTTTTCTGATACAAATTAGGAGATCGGCAACGGATGCCAACTGTAGCAGCATCCGTTATTAGCAATGGTTTTATTTTTGCTAACCTGCCTTATCGACCACTCAACAAATGCAATAAGCAGAACTGCTGTAATAGCTGAGAATAAGAAATACAACACAATTAAATTGTTATCCAGCCGATCAGGTAATCGCGCATCTCGCCAAGTCCCAGCACACCGGGTTATAAAGTCTGTGAACGGAATATAGATACTATTGACCAGCGGCCGCAAGGCTCCACTGATTGCAACCAGATAACTGAGCACAAGGAAAGCAATAAGCCGTGTGACCCATTTAGCGATGACTGACATTACAATTCCTTCCTGTGTTACCGGTTACTATAATCTCACCATACGCCATCAGCCCGTTACCGCCAGAGACAGGCATTTTATGCGCATGAAGTAATGCCGCGCGAACGGCGTAAAAATCAGCCCGCCGATAGAATGTTATGCATCCTTCGCTAAGCTCTGTCCCATCAGGCCTTAACGATCAAGAATCTGCTTAACTACTGCGTAAAAGTTCTTTATCTGGGTAGGTGTTTTTCAATGCCGCATTTTTTGAGAGGAATCAGTTAAGATAGCCAATTTCACTATCATTGGAGTTCCTGATTGGCAATCATTCCCTTGCATAAACAATCCAGTAAGTGCTTATCCGCTTCTTCAGAGAAGTGAATCGCCACGGATAACCCAAACACTTTCGAAAACAAGTGGACGGAACATTGGACGCAACCGTTAAAAAACTAATTTGGTATAATCCGTTCTCTTATTTGAGGCCGCTTAATCCGGCTTTTAAACACATTCTCATCGATGGAAATTGCCGCATTGTTTGAAAGTTGTACAAATCACCCAAAACTAATAACGGTGCCAATCCATGGCCCCCGTTCGAGCAAACTTATAGCAACTTATTCTTGTACTGCTTTTTCTGCTTCTACTTTGATTTCGCCACAAAGCTCTTCCTGTTTTGCAGGACAAAGATGCGACGCGTAATTCTGGATTTTATCGAGATCGTTGGTATCAAGCGTTGAGTCAATGTGTCGAAGAACATATTTCTTCAGTGCGGGATTTTTACTGATCTGAATCCCTAAATCAGGCAAGGTATTCCAATGTTCTGCCAAAAGCCGCGCAACAGATGCTGAAATACCTTCCGAAATGTCACCATCATGAGGATAAGACCAATGGATAACGAACGTTTGACCAATATCCCCGACTTCTTCGGAAAACTCGACGGCGGCGTGTTCGAAGCCAAAATAGCAGCAGCACTTAATGAGATTACCCCGGGCGCGCTTAACAACGGCAACAATGGCATCGCAGACGCGCGATATAACCGCAAGGTTACAATAGTTCCGGTGGTCGGAGGGCAGTAATGCCCTCTACAAATGGCGAAGCTGGATGGCGAAAGGCAAATTACAGGCACAAAAAAACCACCTTTCGGTGGTTTAACGACACTGCTTATTGCTTTGATTATTCTGATGTTTCCCAATGGTACCCGGAGCGGGACTTGAACCCGCACAGCGCGAACGCCGAGGGATTTTAAATCCCTTGTGTCTACCGATTCCACCATCCGGGCTTCGGGAAGAAATTGGAGGCGCGTTCCGGAGTCGAACCGGACTAGACGGATTTGCAATCCGCTACATAACCGCTTTGCTAACGCGCCAGATTCTTCAGGCTTTTCAGCCTGCATCCGCTAATAAAGCCGATGTTTTAAATTGGAGCGGGAAACGAGACTCGAACTCGCGCCCCCGACCTTGGCAAGGTCGTGCTCTACCAACTGAGCTATTCCCGCATTATCAATGCATTGTCTAATCACTTGATTTTATTATCTTCTGACGAGCTACGCTGCCTTCCGATGCGTTGCATTCTACTTACCTGACGCACTGAGTCAACGATATTTTTCAAAAGGCAGATCGTTTGCTGAAAATTACGACGAAACGATCACTGTTCAAGCAAATCGCCGCGCGCTGCATTCCAGGTATTGCAGCATTGACCACAGCGTCAGTACCGCCGCAACAAAGAACAACGCAACACCGGCATATTCCACCCATACATTGGGGCGCCACAGCAACCACACCAGTGCCACCATCTGTGATGTCGTTTTGACTTTCCCGATCCAGAAACCGCCACGCGGCTGCGTTTCCCCATCTCAGCCATCCATTCGCGCAGCGCGGAAATAATGATTTCGCGGGCGATCATCGTGGCGGCCGGCAATGTCACCCACCTCAGCTATGATAGTGTTCGGCCACCAGCACCATGGCGATCGCCACCCGAGGACTTTATCGGCAACCGGATCGAGAAATGCGCCAAAACGCGTGCTCTGGTTCCAGCGGCGCGCCAGAAAGCCATCAAACCAGTCAGTCACCGCGGCGCAACAGAAAATCAGCGCACACACAAACGGAGCCCACTGAAAAGGCAGGTAAAACGCCAGCACGAAAAACGGGATCAGGATGACGCGAAAAGGGTGAGCAACGTAGGAATATTGAATCGCATAGCGGCGTTAACTGTCTGTTGTCCGTGGATATTCGCTCTATGTTGCTACAGAGCCCTCAATGTTTCAACGAGTAGAAGATCTTTTCTGCCAGTCCTCGGGAGATGCCCGGCACTTTGAGATTTCTTCAATACTGGCGTTAAGTAATCCTTGCAAGCCGCCCATATACTTCAACAACATCTGGCGGCGTTTTGGCCCCACACACCTTCGATGGTTTCCAGCGTACTGGTATTTTTCACTTTCGCACGTTTTTTACGGTGACCGCTAATCGCATGATCGTGTGATTCATCGCGTATATGCTGGATAACATGCAACGCAGGAGAATCCGGCGGCAGACTGAAGCCCTCGCCTTCCGGTTCGAAAAACAGCGTCTCCAGCCCGGCTTTACGATCAGCACCCTTCGCTACCCCCTAACAGCAAGGGTTTATGCTTGTCCCGGTGGAACGTCCAGCTCGGCAAAAACCGTTTTCGCCTGCCCCAACTGCCCTTTGCCACCATCGATTAAAATCACATCCGGGATTTTACTCTCCTCAATGGCCTTACCATAGCGGCGGCGCAGTGCACTGGTTCATCGCTGCATAATCATCCCCCGGCGTGATCCCGGTAATATTATAGCGACGATACTCTGCACGCAGCGGACCATTGGCATCAAACACCACACAGGACGCAATCGTCTGCTCCCCCATGGTATGACTGATATCAAAGCACTCCATACGTTTAACCGCTGGCAGCTCCAGCACACTGGCCAGCGCAGCAAGACGTTGATGAACCGTGGATTGTTGCGAAAGTTTGGTGCTGAGCGCTGTGGCTGCGTTGGTGCGTGCCAGCTTGAGATAGCGAGCGCGGTCGCCACGTGGTTTTGTCTGCACGTTGACGCGCCGTCCAGCCAGTTCCGACAACGAGTCGCTGAGCAGCGTTTTATCGCTCAGGTTAAAATCCAGCAGGATCTCGCCAGTAATGTACGCATCTGGCTTCCCTGCAAATAGAACTGGCCGACAAAGGTCTCAACCACTTCACCCAGCTCCGTACCACCGGTGTACTTTCGGGAAGTAACTGCGGCTACCCAGTACTTTACCCTGCCGGATAAACAACACGTGAACACAGGCCATACCGGCATCAAACGCGACGCCAATCACATCCAGAGGGTCGTCGCCCGTATTGGATACAAACTGTTTTTTCTGTCACGCGGCGCACCGCACCGGATCTGATCGCGAATACGTGCGGCTTCTTCAAACGCCAGCGCCTGACTGGCTTTTTCCATACGCGCGATAAGCTGCGTCAGCACCGGTCGTCTTTGCCGGCCGAGGAACATGCGCACGTAATCCACTTGTTGCGCATACTCCTCTTCACTCACTAACCCGGCAACGCAGGGCCCAAGGCAGCGGCCAATTTGATATTGCAGGCACGGGCGTGAACGGTTGCGATAAACGCCATTTTCACACTGACGCACCGGGAAAATTTTCTGTAATAGCGCCGGTTTCGCGCACCGCATAACCATTCGGGAAAGGGCCGAAATACTCCCCTTTAGCGTGTTTCGCCCCGCGATGCATCGCCGAGGGCGTGGGTGCGTATCCGCGCTGAGAAAAAATAAAGGGATAGGATTTGTCATCACGCAGCAGCACGTTATAGCGAGGCTGGTACAACTTGATGTAGTTATGTTCCAGCAACAGCGCTTCCGTTTCAGTGTGCGTAACGGTCACATCAATTTGCTGGATCTGCGCCACCAGCGCTTCGGTTTTGCGCGACGCAAGGTTGCTGCGAAAATAGCTGGAAAGTCGTTTTTTCCAGGTCTTTCGCTTTACCTACATAGATAACGGTACCGCCGGTATCATACATGCGATAGACACCGGGTTTGCTGGTAACCGTTTTAAGAAATGTTTTCGAATCAAAAACTTCAGTCACTGACTTGTTAACGTCTCCGCATTGCACAAACCATGGCGAATGGCGAGGTGCGTCAATTCGACGTCACCATGAATGTTCAATTTACTGAACATCCGGTAGCGATAGCTGTTCACCGTTTTCGGGCTCAGATGCAACTGTTCCGATATCTCGTTGACCTTCTGGCCCCTTGTGATCATCAGCATAATCTGCAATTCGCGCTCAGACAACATGGAGAACGGCGAGTCCGTTTTTTCGGGTTCGATTTGGCTCAGCGCCATTTGCTGCGCGATATCGGAGGCGATATAACGCTGACCGGAATGTACAGAGCGGATAGCATTAACCACTTCCTGTGGTGCCGCGCCTTTACTGAGGTAGCCCGCTGCGCCAGCTTGCATCACTTTCGCAGGCAGAGGGTTTTCGGTGTGGACCGTGAGCATAATGACTTTGGTGTCGACATTGCCGCGCG
Organism: Enterobacter sp. EA-1; assembly: GCA_002886105.1. Taxonomy (GTDB): domain Bacteria; phylum Pseudomonadota; class Gammaproteobacteria; order Enterobacterales; family Enterobacteriaceae. The sequence goes on along the minus strand of CP025776.1, from coordinate 2,058,442 downwards.
CAATTTTGCGCGTGGCTTCAAGGCCGCCAATGCCGGGCATGTTCATATCCATCAATACAACATCGACGGAGTTGGCGCGACACCATTTGATGGCGTCCTCACCGCAACAGACCTCGCCAGTGACTCTTATGCCCTTAATATCTTCGAGAATGCGTCGTATCCCTGCGCGCACCAGTTCATGGTCATCAACAAGTAGTACGTTGATCAAAGGAGTATCTCCGGAATAGGGATAACGCTGCTGAAAACTAATTGACCGTATATTAGCTTTTTTTACCTAACAGTGAACGACTAAAAACAGTGGCGACCGGATTTCGCTCTCGTTTCTGGAAATTAGAGCGACAAAAGCGGAAACTTTTCTTCCGGTCTCAAGCGCAGCGGGAAAAAATTTAAACACCAATTTTCATAAAGTTACCAAAAAATCGTTTTTCTGCTATCGATAATTATCCCGCAGGATTTGTAACAACAATTAACTCTGACTAAACCTGGAAGTAAACATATATTTTCGGGCAACCCAAAAACTGTGTGTTTTTAATGCATCAGCAGTTTAATTTAATAAACCAGCCTGCGGCGATCAAAAACAACCACTGCTATCTTTTTGCTGACCTTATGGTATACTCCGCCGCTTTGACAGTGATCGTCGCGCAGTTGCGCGACAACGTAATGAGGAAAATAAATTGAGCACACCGGATTTTTCCACTGCTGATAATGCAAAGGAACTGGCACTGGAGGTTTCCTGCCTGGAAATCATTGATGACACTGATGCTGCAGGCAATGGGTCAGGCTGACGCAGGCCGCGTCATTCTTAAAATGGAAAAACAAATCGACCAGTTGGAAGATGAAACGCAGGCTGCCGTGTTTTCCAGCACTGTTAAGCAGATTAAACAGGCTTATCGCCAGTAATAAAAACGGCTGCCCGGGTTGCGGGCAGCCGTTGATGTCTAACCGCGCAGAATTCAAATCATCCCGGTCGCCGCCGCATAGCAGGCAATCTGCGTTTTATTCGGCGCATTGAATTTTTCTGCATGTTTTTCTGATGGAAATTGACCGTATTTTCGGAAATAGACAAGATCATCGCGATTTCCGCTGATGTTTTCCCTTCCGCCGTCCACTTCAGTATTTCTCTTTCACGTTTACTGAATTTCATCTCGGGCGCCATCACCATCTCGTTTTCCAGACGGGAGAGCATTAACAAACTCATCTGCACCAGCGTTTGCAGGCGCATCTCAATTTCGTCCTCGTCCATCATTTTGCCAAACACATTATTACGCGAAACAGACAGAAAGCCCATGGCGTGATTCGGCAACATCAGGCATTGAGATATCCCTTTGCGCAAACCATGAGTCGCGCGCGGCATCCCATAACGTCATCGCATCCTGAAAGAGTTTATCACCAGGCAAATGCCCCCTCGGATGAAATTTTCCGCCTTCAGCACCGGGTCAATGGCGAAGTAATTCTCCGCCTGATAGTGCGACATCCACGCCTGAGGATACGTACTTTCAACGCTAATCTTTGGCCGGGTAAACGGCACCGGATGACGTACGCAAAGCGCAAAATAATCAAATTCCAGCTGCTGCGTCTGGCGCTGCAGCTCCGAATAAATCTCTTCCGCCGTTGTCATCTCCTGAAAACGTGACAAGATTTCACGTCTCCGGTAAAAAAGCTTTCTCCTGCATACCGACCGGTAATACCCCTGAGTTTTAATAATCATTATTTTGTATACAACAAACTAACACATAAAACTTAATTATGAATATAAAATATCGGGATATCTGGAAATAAATTGGATTTATTGACGGGTTTTACAACAACATCAGGAAGGAAAAAACTGCCTGTTTTTTTCAGGCGCAACGCGGGGTGGCATAAATATGCCCTTATAATCTGTATGCGATTAATCCAACGCGCGCAAATTTAACTTAAGTTAAATTAATGCAATTCAGTGAAAGGCACTGGCGGAATCGCCCCCTTATTACCGTAACAAAAATTTTTCCAGAAACTGGCGCGTACGCGGCTGCTGCGGTTCGCTAAATAGCGCTTTTGCCGCGCCCTCTTCAACAATGCGCCCCCGGTCCATAAATATGGCGCGGTCGGCCACGTCGCGGGCAAAACTCATCTCATGGGTGACGATCACCATGGTGCGTTTCTCCTGCGCCAGTTGGCGAATGGCGGTCAGGACCTCCCCGACCAGTTCAGGATCCAGCGCCGACGTAGGCTCATCAAACAGCAGTACATCCGGACGCATCGCCAGCGCACGGGCAATCGCCACGCGCTGCTGTTGCCCACCGGATAACCGCCGGGGATAGCTCATCTCTTTACCGCTTAAGCCCACCTTTGCTAATAGCTCACGGGCGCGCGCGCTTGCCTCCTCTTTTGGCTCGCCTTTGACAATCACCGGCCCTTCAATGATGTTCTCCAGCACCGTACGGTGTGGAAACAGGTTGAAGTTCTGAAACACAAAACCCACATGCTGGCGTAACTGGCGTATCGCCGCCTTTTGCTGGCTGATGGCGCGCGCAGTATCGATGGTAATGTCCCCCACCCGGATCGTGCCGTTATCGGGTTGTTCCAGCAAATTGATACTGCGCAGTAAGGTCGTTTTACCGGAGCCGCTCGGCCCGATAATCACTACCACCTCTCCCTCCTGCACCTCAAGGTTGATGCCGTGCAGCACCGTTTGACCATGAAACGTTTTCACCCGGTTTCTGATTTCGATCGTACTCATTTCACCTCGCGCTCCGGCCGATTAAGCTGATGTTCGGAAATAGTTTTGCAGCGTGGAAAGGAGCGTCGCCATCACCCAGTAGATCAGTGAGGCAGCAAGATACATCGTAAACACTTCCAGCGTACGGGAGGTGATCAGTTGCGCCTGACGAAACAGTTCCCGGCACCTGGAATGGTCGCCGCCAGAGAGGTGTCCTTCACCGTGCTAATAAAACTGTTGCTCAGGGGCGGTAGCGCAACACGAGCGGCTTGAGGAAGAATTGCCCGGCGTAATGTCTGCCACCGCGTCATACCAATGCTGGCCGCCGCCTCCCACTGCCCTTTATCAATAGCAGAGATCGCCGCGCGCAGAGTCTCGGCGGCATAAGCCGCGGTGTTCAGCGAAAGCCCAATCATTGCCGAGGGAACCGGATCCAGTTCAATACCAAACTGCGGCAGACCGTAGTAAATCATAAACAACTGCGCAATCAGCGGCGTGCCACGAAAAACGGAGATATAGAAACGGGCGAGCCAGCGTACGGTTAACAGTGGCGACATACGCATTAACGCGAGCACAAATCCCAGCAACAAGCCAAAGAACATTCCGCCGATGCTCAGTTGCGGTGTAAATACCGCCCCCTTTAGCAGATAGGGAGCGGAATCGATAACCAGTTGCAGACTCTCTCTTGCATTGTGCGCGCTCTGCCAGTGAGTTAAACATGGGGATGGTAAGCAAATAGCGCTGGCGCCCCACCGGTATGCACAAACAGGATCGGGCCGTTATCTTTAAACCGCTTCTGTTCAATACCATCCAGCAACCCGGCCATCGCCTTCCCGGTGTACACTGGATCGAGCAAAATGCCTTCCAGACGCGCCAGCAGTTTTACTGCCTCCATGCCTTCATCATTTGGCCTGCCGTATCCCGGCGCAAAGTAGTCATCCCACAGCAAAATATCGGCAGCGGCTGGATCTCCAGCTCACGCGCAATCGCCTGCTGCAATGTCACCACCCCCGGGTTTTTGATCGGCAACGCTACGGGAAACCGTCACGCCAATCAGTTCGACCTCTGGCATCAGTTGTTCCAGCCCGACAGCCAGTCCGGCATGCGTCCCCGCACTGCCAGACGCCACCACCACCGAGGAAAGACCCACCGCCCCTTCGCACTGCTGGGCAATCTCCAGTGCACTTTCCACATAGCCCATCGCACCGAGTGCATTGGAGCCGCCAACGGGGATCACATAGGGGCGGAAACCCTCGGGCTTCGAGGCGTGTCGCCAGCTCATCCAGTTGCGTGACGGGATCGTTCAGCGCTTCACACATTTCGATTTGCGCAGAAAACAGATCCAACAGTAAGCGGTTACCGTTGCTCAGGTAATTCTCTGCTGTCGTACCAATCGGGTTTTCCAGCAGCGCCACACAGTGCAGCCCCAATTTTGCCGCCACCGCCGCTGTCTGGCGCACGTGGTTGGACTGGATCGCCCCGGCCGTCACCAGCGTATCCGCACCTTCGCGCAATGCATCGGCGGCAAGAAACTCCAGTTTGCGCAGCTTATTACCGCCCATGGCGACAGGCGTCACATCATCACGCTTGATAAAAATCTCGCGCCCAAGGTAGTCGGAGGAGACGCGGCAGGTACTCCAGCGGCGTGGGTGCGCCAATCAATTCCGTGCGCGGAAAGCGGGTCAAATTGTGCAGTGGCATAAAACCTCCGGATACCGGAAAACGATGAATGTTAATTTTTATTATGCACGCTAAAACTGATGAGAATAAAAAAGGCGCTTGATTAAGCGCCTTTTTTGCGGGCAACGATTACTTCGTCACATCCGCGCCGAACCATTTTTCCGACAGCGCTTTTAAGGAGCCGTCTTTTGCATCTCTGCGATAGCCGTATCAATCGCCTTCAGCAGGTCATCATTGCCTTTGCGTACCGCAACGCCTGCTTCCTGACGGGAGAACGCATCCCCTGCCACGGCAAGCGTGTCTTTCGTTTTTTCACCAGATCGAGTGCCGCCAGACGATCGACCAGAATGGCGTCAATGCGACCAACGCGCAGATCCTGATATTTTGTCGGGTCATCATCATAGGTGCGAATATCAACACCCTGAACATTCTGACGCAGCCACTCTTCATAGTTGGTGCCCAGACCAACGCCCACTTTCTTACCTTTCAGGTCGGCGGCTGAGTGAATATCCGCTTCGTGACCTTTTTTTACCAGCGCCTGAATACCGGAGACCGTATACGGCGTGGAGAAGTCATATTTTTCTTACGCTCATCAGTAATGGTCACCGGTTAATGACCACGTCGATGCGTTTAGAATCCAGCGACGCCAGCATACCGTCCCATTTGGTGGGTTTCAGCGCGGCTTTCACGCCCGGTGTTGCGCCAGCGCATCGGCGAACTCCACTTCAAACCCCGTCAGTTTGCCATCATCGCCCTCGGAAACTGAACGGCGGGTAGGTGCCTTCCAGACCGACTAACAGTGTGCCACGCTCTTTAACCTTGCTGAGCAGGTTTTCCGCCGCGAAGGTTTTCGCGCTCATCCCCGCCACCAGCGCGACAGCCATCACGCCCATCAGCGCCCTGGCGTCCCAACAGTGCTAGTTTCATAGTCACCCCGATTAAGAATTTGACCGTAGTGCGCGGTGCCTGACGGTAAGTTCAAGCACGGCCCGGCTACATGTTATTCTTTTCAATATATATCAGATATTGCGCCGACAGCGACTTTTGCACTGCCGTGAAGCGCATCTGCGCTTTAAACTGCGCGTATTTGCGCAACGCAATCCGATAATTGTTGGTGCTGGTCGCGGGTAACCAGCGGGCTCCAGATTTTCGTCGAGGAAGCCTTCTTCAAGTAATTGACGGGAAATATTAAGCTCGCTGAGGTGATTCCCCAGCTGGCGCAAACGAACAACGTACTCGCGCACGGTACCGTGGCTCATTTCCGTTTGTTCGAAGAGATATTGTTTAAAACCGATGATATCAAAGAAATCGCTCTGCTCTTTGCAATGCAAATCGCCGCAGAAACGACACAACGCAACCCACTCTTTCTGCTCCTGTTGCCGGTGCCGCTTCATCCAACAGCGTATCGAGGCGCGAAATCGCGATTTTATTGACGATTTCGCCCCGACGTACCAGTGTGATGCGGTCAAGCAACTTGTGACAATGAGCGCAATGCGTCTGGCTGTGTTTAAAGTCTTTAAGGTAGCGGCTTAAAGGCCGTCTTTTAGGTTGCTGCACCGTCATGATAACTCCGGTTGTCAATGCGTTGTACGGCATTTCCCGAGGAGGCGATGCAGGATCACCAACCTATAACTTACCCAGCTTGGTACGTAAGCGCTTAATGGCCTGACTATGGAGCTGACTGACCCGCGATTCCCCTACTTCCGGGGACGGCGCCAATCTCTTTGAGATTGAGTTCTTCCTGATAGTAAAGCGTTAATACCAGTTGTTCACGTTCCGGGAGCGATTCGATTGCTTCCATCACCCGGTGACGCAAATTACTTTCCATTAACTGGAATAACGGGTTTTCCTGTTGATGATCATCCGTCACCAGCTCGATACTGTCGCCGTGCTCTTCCCGCCACTCATCGTAGGAAAAAGCTGACTATTGTTCGTATCGAGCAACATCTGACGGTATTCCTCTACAGGAATGCCAAGACGCTGCGACACTTCTGTTTCCGACGCGTTACGTCCCAGTTCTTGCTCAAGTTGCCCCATCGCCTGCGCCACTTCGCGGGCATTACGCCGGACGCTTCGCGGCACCCAATCACGGCTGCGCAATTCGTCCAGCATCGCCCCACGAATACGCTGCACTGCGTAAGTGGTAAATGCCGTTCCTTGCAGGGCGTCATAGCGGTCTACTGCATTCAGTAGCCCGATTCCGCCCGCCTGTAGCAGGTCGTCCAGTTCCACGCTCGCCGGCAAACGCACCTGCAGGCGCAATGCTTCGTGACGCACCAGCGGAACATAACGCTGCCATAGCGAGTGTTTATCCATTACACCTTCAGCGGTATAGAGTGAATTCACGATAAACAGCCCTGCGTTAATTGAGTTATCGGCATGATTATCCGATTCTGGAGTGGTTTTAATCGGATGAATAATGGGTGAAATGGGGGTTATTTGCATTAATAAAAGAATCGCAGTGAACTCCAATGGATCCAAAAATGAAGAAACATCGAATAATCAATGCGGTAAAAGAACAATGCTAAAACGCTTCATTTTTCACATTTACATTGAAAATGTCGCTCCGGCATTGTCGCTGTTATTAACGAACCGCCCCAAACCTCTTTACCCTAATTGAAATTTTAGCTGCTGACCAACGTTTCTGCACGTTTCTATCCGCTAATAAGCGAGAGAAAATGATGGTTATTCGCACCCTGACAGGAACCCCCGGTCATTTACATTAAGGCATTGATCCCGACTGTCACTTATACGCCCGCGCGAGACTCGCCGACGCAAGCAGGATGGTCAGGCAGATGGGCGGTCATGCCCTGAAATATCGCACTTCGAGGATACGATGAAACTGGCAATCTATGGTGCAGGCGGGCTGGGTAGAGAAGTTCTCGAACTGGCAAAGCAGATCAACGCCACCCACTCGCGCTGGGACGCATTCTGCTTTGTCGACGACTTGCACGCAGACAGGGAGCTCAAAGGCCACCCGGTTGTCACGCTGGAGAGTCTGACGGCGAATGATCATGAAGTGGTGATCGCCGTGGGCGAACCTGCTCTGCGCCGGAAGCTGGCCGATAAAGCACGCGCCGCCGGTTTTACCTTGCCGGTGTTGGTGCATCCTCCGGGGCGCAAGTGAGCGCAGAGGTCACCTTTAATGAAGGCTGCGTGGTCTGTTATGGCACGTTCATCTCTTGCGATACGGTGATTGGACGTAACGTGCACCTGCAACCCAACGCCAGCCTCGGCCATGACTGCCAGATAGGCGACGACTGCGTCATCTCTTCTTATGCCAATCTGGCGGGTCAGTGCCGGGGTGGGGCCGCGCACGTTTATTGGCATGAACGCGGTAATCCGCGAATGCACCGTCATCGGCGAAGACGCCATCATCAGCATGGGGGGCCGCCGTGTTTACATAATATCGCCGCTGGCGTCATTGCCATGGGGAACCCGGCAAGAGCAATTCGCGCAAACGACGACAAAAAAGTCTTTCGTTGAGCAACCTATTCCACCGCGCGGTCGTCAGCGATAGCGCGGCACAGATATTAATGAAATTTCCACGCTATTCTGGAGAAACACGATGTCAAATTTAGCAACCTATAACCGTATCTTTGTCGAAACCTTTGAAGTGGATGAAGCGATCCTTGCCGGATACAAATACGGGGATACCCCTTCACCGGGACTCCGTAGGCCATATGACGATGATTGCCTCTCTGGAAGACGCTTTCGACATCATGATGGATACCGATGACATCATCGAATTTTCTTCCGGGAAAAGGCAAAGAGATCCTGAAGAAATACGACGTTGAACTTCAGGACTAAGCCATGTTGCTGAAAGCGAAAACCGCCGTTATCACCGGTTGCCTGCAGGGTATCGGCAAGGCAACGCTGGAGACTTTCGCCAGAGCGGGCGCGAATGTTTTCGCCTGTTGTCAGGCGGAAACACCGGAATTCACCCAGTTTATCGCGCAGCTTAGCGCCGACTATCAGGTCGAGATCATCCCGGTTTACTTCGATCTGAGCGACAACGACGCGATAAAACAGGCGGCGATGACGATCCAGAAGCGAAAAAAACCGGTGGATATTCTGGTGAATATCGCCGGTGCAAATTTTGATGCCAACTTCCAGATGGTGACGCTGGAGCAGTTGCAAAGACCTTCACCATCAACTTCTTCTCGCAAATCGCCTTTACCCAATACATCGCCCGTCTGATGCTGCGCCAGAAAAAGGCAGCATCATTAATATCTCCAGCATTTCGGCGCTGGACGGTAATCCAGACCAACTGGCCTACGCCAGCGCTAAAGCGGCATGGATTGCGGCGACCAAAACCCTGTCTGCTGAGTTAGGGCCACAAGGCGTTCGCGTCAATGCCGTAGCGCGGCGTCATCAGCACGGCGATGACGGCATCGCTGTCTGAAGAGGTGATGGCGCGACAAATGTCACGCTGCGAGCTGGAAGCGTCTGGACTCGCTGAAGAAGTCGCCAACACCCTGTTGTGGCTGGCATCTGACGCATCCAGCTACACCACAGGCCGAGGTCATCCGCGTTGATGGCGGCATGGGTTGAGAAACAAACATGTTGATGCAAGGAAAACAGTACTGATCACCGGATGTCGTCGCGGTATGGGGCGCGCCATGGTGGATGTGTTCGCGGCCAGTGGGGCGAACATTTACGCCCACGCGCGTGAAGCCGATGAAGCATTTACGCAGGAAATGGCGCAGGTCGCCGCACAGCATGATGTGCAAATCTGGCCGCTCGGTTTTGATATGACCGACTACGAGGCCATGAAACTGGCGGTCAAGCGCATTATGTCCGACAAGCGCCCGCTGGATGCCGTGGTGAATAACGCCGGCATCACGCTGAACAGTCTGTTCCAGATGACCAGCGAAGCGCAGCTACGCGCCCAGTTTGAAGTGAACTTCTTCTCTGTCTACCTCTTTACCCAGTACATCGCCAAACTGATGACCCGCCATCAACATGGCAGCATCATCAATATTGCCTCAACGGCCGGTGAAGACGGTAATCCGGGCAAATCTGCTTACGGCGCATCAAAGGCCGCGCTGATTGCCATGACCAAATCCATTGCCGCTGAACTGGGTGAGAAAGGCATTCGCGCCAACTGCATCGCGCCGGGGATCACCGATACCGAGATGCTGCTCACCATGCCGGCGCAAGTGGTTGAAGATGCCAAAACGGCGCGGACTTACGCCGTGCTGGCGAACCGGCGGAAATTGCGCAGGCGGCGTTGTTCCTCGCCAGCGATCTCTCCAGCTATATCACAGGCCAGACAATTCGCGTGGATGGTGGTCTCAAATGACGCAAAAATTCAGGATGCGGCCCGACGCATTCGTACCCGTATCGTCAATGTGGCGCACCACGCGCCGAGCGATGGAGTGCACGTCTCCCCTGCTCTGTCGATGACCGACATTCTGAGTACGCTGTATGGCAGCGTCATGCGTTATGACCCACAGAACATCACCCGCCGCGAACGCGACCAGTTTATTCTGAGCAAAGGCCATGCCGCGCTGGGGCTGTACGCCACATTGTGAGTACGGCATTATCAGCGAAGAGCAGCTCAACGAGTTTGAGATCAACGGGTCCGTGTTGCAGGTTCATCCCACCAAACACCCGGAGTACGGCATCGACTTTTCTGGCGGCAGTCTGGCGCAGGGGCTCTCCTTCGCTACCGGGCTGGCGCTGGGGCGTCGCCTGAAAGGCGAAACGTGGCAGACCTACGTGCTGGTCGGCGATGGGGAGTGCAACGAAGGGCAATCTGGGAGTGCGCCTTTATGGCCGCGCACCACAACATTGATAACCTGACGCTGGTTGTCGATCGCAACGGCCTGCAATCCGATGGTTTTACCCGTGACGTGATGTCGATGGATCTCGAAGCACTGTGGCGCCTGTCGTTGGGAAACGCTGGTTTGCGATGGCCACGATATTGCCGCGTTGCAGGCTGCTTTCAACGCGCCGCATCATGGGAAACCGAAGGTGATCATCGCTAATACGGTGAAAGGCAAAGGCGTGTCGTTTATGGAAAACAATAAAGAGTTCCACCGCAATCGCGTCTCTGCTCAGCAGTTAACCGATGCGCTGGGTGAACTGAATGGGGGCCAGCATGATTGAGTTCCAAACCCGCCGCCATTCGCTCCTCGGGCAATGCTCGGTTCACGCGGCACCTTTGGGATGACGCTGCTGGAACTCGCACACGATAACGATCGTATCGTCGCCCTGTCCGGCGACCTGTGCAAATCTTCCGGTCTCGATCGCTTTAGCACCACGTACCCGGAACGTTTTTTCAACACGGGGATTGCTGAACAGAACATGATCGGCGTCGCGGCCGGGCTGGCGGCCAGCGGCTATGTGCCTTCTCGCCACCTCGTTTCCTAACTTTCTGACGCTGCGTGCCGCAGAGCAGGTACGCCTGAATCTTGGCTATATGCAGGAAAACGTCAAACTGGTTGGCGGCGTCCGGTCTGGCGACCGGGATGTTTGGTGCCACGCATCACGGTATTGAAGAGCTGGCAATGCTTCGCGCCGTCTCCAATATTGCCATTTTTTTCCCCGGCGGACTGCACAGCAACCGTCAAAATGACCCAGTGCTGCACTCGAGTATGATGGCCCGGTCTATCTGCGTCTCACTGGCGGTATGCGTGCGCCCATTGTTTACAAAGAAGATTTTGAGCTGATCCCCCGGCAAAGCCATCACCTTACGCGAAGGCAAAGATATCGCCATTATTGCCACCGGCAGTATGGTGCATGTTGCCCTGACCAGCGCCGGGCAACTGGCCGACAGGGGAATTGATGCCGCCGTTATTGATATGCATACCCTTAAACCCCTGGATGAAGCCGCTATCGCAGCGCATCTGGGGAAAAAGCTGCTGGTGACCATTGAAGAGCACAGCATGATTGGCGGTCTCGGCAGCGCCGTTGCGGAAAACGTTAGCGCGCAAACACAACGCCCCAGACAATTAACCCTTGGTATTCCGCAAGGTTATCCGCACGCCGGTGACTACGGCTGGATGCTGGAACAAAGCGGTCTGACGGTGGAAAACCTCACAGCACAGGTCATGGACGCACTGCAATGAATGCTTTCTGGCATACACCAGCATCCGGCTTCACAGCTGGCGCTGAAAGACGATCGCGGCATAAGCCTCAGCTACGGCGAGCTCACTGCGCGCGTTGACGAACTGGCGCAGCGTATTCCTCCACGCGCGCTGGTTTTATTTTTTGCCATAACCGGTGGAGACCGTCATTGGGTATCTTGCCTGCCTGAAACAGGACGCCGTCGCACTATTGCTGGACAACGCGCTGGATACGTCCCTCGCGCAGCAGCTGATCGATACCTATCGCCCGTCATTTCTCTGGCAGCCGCAAGACGGCTGTTATCAGTTGCACGCCACCGGGCTAACCCCATGGGCACTCCATGATTCTCTGGCGTTACTGATGACAACATCCGGCTCAACCGGTAGCCCGAAACTGGTGCGCCTGAGCAAACGCAATCAGCAACGCCGCCAGCATTGCGCAATATTTGCAAATTGATCGCCATGAGCGCGGTCTGGTGAGTCTGCCGGTGAACTACGTTTACGGGCTCTCTATCATCAACAGCCACCTTTATGCCGGAGGCAGCCTGCTGTTGACCGGGCATAGCGTGATGCAGCGTGAACTGTGGGATTTTGTCCGTACGGAACGCGCCAGCTCCTTCGCCGGGGTGCCTTATACCGGGAGATGCTGCGTAAGCTGCGGTTTATGCGTATGGATCTGCCGGATTTACGCACCCTCACCCGTGCGGGCGGAAAACTTGCGCCGGCATTGCAGCAGGAATACACCGAATTCGCCGCCCAACAGGGTAAACGCTTTATCGTGATGTATGGCGCAGCAGAAGCCACTTCGCGCATGGTCTCGGCTGCCGCCGGAAGATGCCGCCGCGCGGTATGGTTTTATCGGCAAGCCGATCCCCGGTGGCGAATTCCTGCTGCTGGGAGATGACAACCAACCGGTGACCACACCGGGAACGCACGGCGAGCTGATCTACCACGGCGAAAACGTGGCCTGGGCTATGCCGAACGCGGTGAAGATCTGGCTCTTGGCGATGACTTTGCCGGTCGGTTGCATACCGGCGATATCGCCACGGTCGACAGCGACGGGTTCTATCGTATTGTCGGGCGCAAAAACGTTTCCTGAAAATTTTCGGCAACCGCGTGGGGCTGGACGAAATGGAAGCGCTACTGAAAACGGCGTTTCCGGATACGACAATCGCCTGCGATGGCCGCGACGACTTGCTGCATCTTTATTACCGATGCATCGCTCGCGACAGCAGCCAAACAATACGCGGCAGACATCAGCAAACTACACGCGTCGGCATTTCGCGTGATCCCCTCGCCGAGATCCCCCAAAAACCCGGCAGGCAAAACGCTCTACCATAAGCTGAAAGATCATGTCCCTGCCGTTTAACGAGATCCTCGACATTGCACCCTACTCGCTGGCCCGTGAGGAAAAGCGCGCGATGTTGCTGGCGCGCCTGCAAGCATTAACCGCGCACCACTACGACCGCTGTGACGCCTACCGCGGCATGCTCGATGCACAGTCCGTGAATCCGGCGTCGATTGTTACGCTGGAGGATGTGCCTTTTCTGCCCGTGTCGCTGTTTAAATCGCTGGCGCTGAAAAGCATCCCGGACGATGAAGTTGTCAAAACCATGACCTCGTCCGGCACCACCGGCCAGCAGGTATCGCGAATTTTTCTCGATAAAACCACCGCCTCTTACCAGCAAAAGTGCTGGTGAAGATTGTCAGCCAGTTCACGGGCGCCAGCCGGTTACCGATGCTGATTATCGACTCTCCGGATGTGCTGAAAGACCGGCTGCAATTTTCCGCGCTCGCGGCGCGGCATTCTTGGCTTCTCGCTGTTTGGCGCCGATCGCGCCCTCGGGCGCTGGATGAAAACATGGCGCTGAATATTCCGGTGATTGAAGCCTTCCTCGGAAAACACGAGGGTAAACGCATTCTGCTGTTCGGTTTCACCTTTATGGTCTGGCAGCATTTTATAAAGCGCTGGCGGCCAGCGGTAAAAAAGCTGGCCCTCGGACAATGCGCTGCTGATCCACGGCGGCGGCTGGAAAAGTTGCAGCATGAAGCGGTTTCGCCAGCGGACTTCGCCCGCCGGTTGCAGGATGTCTGCGGCTTACCTGCGGTGCATGATTATTACGGCATGGTTGAACAAACCGGCTGTATCTATATGCAGTGCGAGCAGGGCCACCTGCACGCGTCGATCTTCTCGGATGTGATTATTCGCGACCCACAGAATTTCGCCTGTGCGCCCGTCGGCCAGCCGGGGATTATTCAGGTGCTGTCGTTGTTGCCCGAATCTTACCCGAGGCCACGCGTTGCTGACGGAAGATGAGGGTGTATTACTGGGCGAAGATGACTGCCCATGCGGGCGCAAAGGCAAATATTTCCGGATCCTTGGTCGGCTGAAAATGCCGAATTACGCGGGTGTAGCGACACATATGCAGCGAGTTTTAACGATCTGACCTTCATTCTGGGTGACGAAACACAGTTACGGGCGATGCCGGAACAGGCAACGTATCCGGCCTTTGCCCCGGAAATTCTGGCGCTGTTGCACACCTTTTCCCGGCTGACATTACAAGATGCGGAGGCAAAAGCCTCGGCCGGATGTGGTGAGCCTCGGTTTCTGGTGCCGGGAAGCCTCGCTGGCGCAAATGCAAGCAGCATACGGCGATCTGCCCAACCGCTATGGCCGCGGTGTCGTTTTTCATATCGCACCGGGGAATGTTGCGGCTAACTTCGCCTACTCGCTATTGACTGGCCTGCTGACCGGAAATGCCAATATTGTTCGTTTACCGGGGCGCGACCACCCACAGGTGGCGATCATTGTGCGCCTGCTGGCTGCCGCCTTAGCGCAGCATCCGGCACTGGCGCCGTATATCTGTCTGCTGCGTTATGAACGCCAGCAGTCGATCAATGACGCCCTTTCCGCGCTGTGCGATACCCGCATTATCTGGGGGCGATGAAACCATCGCGCAGATCCGACGCTCGCCACTAAAACCGCGTGCACGGGAGATAGCCTTTGCCGACCGCTATTCCATTGCCGCCATTGATGCGGATCGCTATCTGGCGCATGCGGATAAAGAGAAGCTAGCGCGGGCGTTCTTTAATGACACCCTGCTCAATGACCAGAACGCCTGTTCTTCACCCTCGCTGGTGGTCTGGCTGGGAAAAGAGACGCAGGCCGCACGGGAACTTTTCTGGCAACACTTTCATGCCTTCGCCGCGCTTTTACCACCGGAGCCGGTTGCGGCCGTCAATAAACTGACGCGGCTTTGTTTGCTGGGCGCAACGTGGCCCGGCGTTAAAAGGTTTCTGCAGACGACAACCTGCTGGTACGCATCGAACTGCCTGGAAGTGAATAGCGCAGTGATGGATTTACGCGGTAACTGCGGATTTTTCCTCGAGTATGTCGCCGAATCACTGGATGACATCATGCCGGTATGCGGCGAGCGCTGCCAGACGCTGGCGACGTTTGGCATTGAGAATGCGACGGTAACTGCATGGCTGGCGGCACGCCGACCACAGGGCATTGACCGCGTGGTGCCGTTTGGCCGCACGCTGGATTTCACCCTGCAATGGGATGGTTATGATTTGGTCGCCATGCTGACGCGAACCGTCGCCATCGGTTAATCGGCGGGCAAAAAAACGCCGGATGACCGGCGTTTTTTATCAGGCAACGTGGCGAACGGTTTTACCGGACTTTTGTTTTCTGCGCATGCCGACGGATGATATCAATCACCCGCAGCTGATCGGCTTCTGTCAAATCCGGGTAGATGGGCAGGCAAAGGATCTGCTCAGCAATCGCGTTGGCGGCCGGTAAATGGTCCACCGAAGCGGTCGCTAAATTGCGATACATGGCAAAGGAGCTGATGAGCGGGTAAAAATAGCGGCGCGAGTAGATCCTCCGCCTTGAGCGCATCGTACAACCCATCACGCGTAAGCGAATAGTCACTGCCCACCAGCACCGGGTAATAGGCGTGGTTCCAGTCAAAACGCCCGGCGGCGTCAAACCAGCTAATACCGGGAATGCCCTGCAACCCTTCACAGTAACGTTGATAAATCGCCGAGCGGGCCGCCAGCGCGCCATCGATATATTTCAGTTGTAGCAGGCCAAATGCGGCTTCCATCTCGTTCATTTTGGCGTTAATGCCCGGCGCAACAACACGCGTCTCCCCGGCAAAACCAAAGTTTTTCAGATAATCAATGCGCTGCTTGGTGCGGGCATCATGGCAAATGATCGCGCCCCCCTTCGAAGGTGTTAAACACTTTCGTGGCATGGAAACTGAGTACCGACAGATCGCCATGGTTAAGAATGCTGACGCCATCTTTACGCACGCCAAATGCATGCGCCGCGTCGTAAATCACTTTCAGCCCGTAAACATCGGCAATCTGCTGAATGCGGTCAACATCGCAGGGAATACCATAGCAATGCACCGGCATGATGGCGGTGGTCTGTGGGGTGATCAGCTCTTCAATACGTTCCGGACTAATATTAAATGTCTGCGGGTCGATATCGGCGAAGACGGGTGTCAGGCCATTCCACAGCAGGGTATGGGAGGTGGCGACAAACGAATAAGGCGTGGTGATCACCTCGCCGGTAACGCGCAGCGCTTGCAGCGCGGTCAATAACGCCAGCGTACCGTTGGAAAACAGGCACACATGTTTTACGCCCGGTGTAGTTCGCCAGCTCCTCTTCCAGTTGCTGGTGAAAAGCGCCACCGTTAGTCAGGATGCGATTTTGCCAAATCTTCTCCATGTAAGGCATGAACTCCTCAAGAGGAGGCAAAAGCGGACTCGTGACAAAGATGTTATCGCCCATATGCAGACCTGCACGTTAATCAATGAGTCATTGCATGATAGCGAGGGGACGGATTCGCTTATCGGGTAAAACCAGACGGCATTTCAGGTGCCAATTGCGCCCACGACGGCGCTATCCCCTAAAAGAGGGTGAAAACGCTGGATATTTGACGGCTGGAACGCACTGAAATTATGTCAAATTCTAACCACGATTCGGTGATGGCTTCCCGGAAAGGGAAATTCAATTGGAAAAACAATGAACCAACATGATCTGGTGAGTATCATCATCCCGGCTTATAAGCCCGATTTCTTTGAAACCGCCCTGAGCAGTGCGCTCAATCAAAGCTGGCCGAATTGCGAGGTGATCATCTGCGACGACAGCCGGGATGATACCATTCGCCTGATCAGTGAACGTTACGCCCGCAACGCCCACACACCCGTGAAATACTTCCAAAAATGAAAAACAACTGGGTGAAGAGAACAACTGCTTACGCTGTGTGCGCGAGGCGCAGGGCAAATACGTTAAATTTCTCTACGACGACGATATTCTGTTTGAACACTGCATCACCCGTCTTGTCGCCGCGCTGACGTCGGCCCCCAATAACCGACTCGCCACCTCGCGCCGTCTGCGTGTGGATGAATACGACCAGCCGCTGGCGGATATTGTCGCCACCGCAGCCCCGTTCGCCGACGATATGATCGTTGATGGCCGCGATGTCATTGCCTACTTTGCCGACACCTGGTCAATTTTATCGGCGAACCCAGCGTGATACTGTGCTACCGTGAGGATTTGGTCGCCTTTGACGAGGGGTTGTTTTTTCCTGAAAGGCGAGGCGATGCCGTTCCTTGCCGATATGACCATTTCCTTGAAGCTGCTGGCCTCGGGCAACTGGCGTTTGTCGCTGAAACGCTTTCTGCGTTCCGCATTTCCGGTAGCCAGCAAAGTCAATTAAGCCAGTCGCGCCGCGCAGGTCACCCACACCTACGAATGCCTATCGTCATCCGTGAACTGGGCTGGTACAAAGGCACACCGGAGCAGAACCAGTGGGTACGCGTGGCGCCCATGGACGCGCCAGACCAGTATCAACAGGTCAATATCCACCATGCGATGCTGACCTCCGCTCAGCATTCGCTCACGCACTTCTCGCAGTGGAAAGATCCGCGAATGGCTGGCGGCACGCACCCTGCCCTCGCAATACCGTCCACTGATCGATGCATTTCAACAGGCCCGCGCCACGGCACAGACGCTCACGGTGTTCGTTTTCCAGCAGGGGAGGCAACACTGCCGCCTGCGAAAAACCTTCACAGCATCGCGGCATACTGATTCGGCCGGAGCCTCAACCCGGTGGTGATTTGCGATGATCAGCAGTCAGCGCCTGCAGGCGCGCCTGCGCTAGTCTGCCCACAGGCTATGCGGGCCACGGCGGTCAATCAGTATCTCACTGCCCGCCCCGGAGACTGGATGCTGTGTCTGGAGGCTGGCGAAACCTTACAGAGCGGCGGGATGTTGATGTTCGACCCGGCGCTGGACGGTGCAGCAGGTTGCGATGCGGTATACGGCGATGAGTTTTATCAGTCTGTTGATGGCGAGCTGATTGGCTCCGCTTTTCGCCCCGATTTTAATCTCGATCTGCTGCTCAGCTACCCGTCAGAGATGGCGCGTCACTGGATATTCCGCAGCGCCACCGTACTGGAGTTGGGCGGTTTCAATACCGGTTATCAGCAGGCGTGGCAGTTTGATTACATCGTGCGGTTGATTGAACAAAAGGCATTCAGTTCGCCGGTCATCTGCCGGAGATTTTGTTATCGGTCATGATCCCATTCAGGTAACGCAGCCGGAAGAACTGGCGATCCTGACCCAGCATTTGCATCACCGGGGTTACCCGCAGGGCCGCGTCGAAGCCCCAAAACCGGGGTTGTATGCCCTGCGCTACCACCACACTCAGCAGCCGTTGGTGTCGATTATTATCCCGACCAAAGATCAGCTCTCCATGCTGATCCCCTGCGTAACCAGCCTGCTGGAAAAACCACCTACCGCAATTATGAGCTGCTGATTGTTGATAACAACAGCGAAACACCGGAAGCCTTGCAGTGGCTGGAAGGCATCGCCACTATCGACCCGGAACGCATTCGCGTACTGCGTTATCCTCATCCCTTTAACTTCTCCGCCATCAACAACGTTGCAGCGCGGGAAGCACGCGGAGAGTACCGGTCTTACTGAACAACGATACGGCAATGATCAGCGGCAGTTGGTTGGACAATTTGCTGAACCACGGTCTGCGTCCGGAAGTGGGCATCACCGGTGCAAAACTGCTCTACCCTACCGGAAAAGTGCAACATGCCGGGGTGGTGCTGGGTCTGCGCGGCCGATCATGCATTTATCGGCAGCGATCTGGAACGTTCAGGCTATATGAACCGCTTACAGGTCGACCAAAACTATAACGTGGTGACGGCCGCCTGTTTACTGATCCGCAAATCGGTTTACGAACAGGTTGGCGGGCTCGATAAAATTTACCGTCTCCTACAACGATGTCGATTTGTGCCTGAAAGTCCGCGAAGCCGGGTATCTGACGGTCTGGACACCGCATGCGATGGTGATGCACGAAGGCAGCGTCAGTCAGAATAAAGTGGATAAAACCGCGCAGGAGAAAAAGCGCATCCGCTTTATGAGCGAGCAGGACGTCATGTACGAAAAATGGATGCCGCTGATTGCCAATGACCCGGCGTATAACCCCAATTTGACGCTGGATGGCGAAGCGCAGTTCACCCTCGGGGAGCACGATACCGGCAACCACTGCACTGGAAACCGTTGCCGCGTTTTATCACTTACCCGCTGAGCGAACAGCCCGCCACCCAATCGCGTCTGGTACTGGACCGGCTGAAAGACGCTGCGCTGGCGGACGGGCAAAGCACGTATCGCGCCACCCCCTATGCCGAGATTGTGCGTTACGCACCGGATGCGCTGATATTGTCACGTCAGTGCTCGCCGTTCCTGCAAGAGTGGCTACAACGCCTGCGCAAAATTGCTCCGGTGTTTACCGTCTTTGATATTGATGAGTACCTTCCGGCGTTGCCGACCCAGTCACCGCTTCGTGAGAAGTTCCCGGCCGATCTTCAGCACGCTGCGCGAGACCGCAGCCAGCGTAGATCGCCCTCGTCGTCGCCAGTGAAGTCCTTGCTGAAACCTGCGCGGGCTGGAATGCCGATATTCGTGTGGCAGAAACCCGTCTTGATCCTGCGCTGTGGGCCGGGTTGACCAGCCTGCGCGGCGTGGGGGCAAAAGCCGCGCGTCGGTTGGATCGGTAGTGCGGAACGCAGCGCCGATCTGGATGTTATTTACCCGTTGATAAGCCAGCTCGCCGATCGCGTTGACTGGATCTTTTGGCTATTGCCCGCCAGCGCTGCGCCCACACGTGAAGGAGTATCGCCGCCACCGGGCCAGCGAAGTGTATGCGCAAGCTGGCTTCACTGAATCTCGACCGGCGCTGGCACCACTGGCGGATAGCCTGTTTAACCGCAACCTCAGCGCCGTTCGCCTGCTGGAGTATGGCGCCTGCGGTTTCCCCGGTAATTTGCAGCGACAATATCTGCTATCGCAATACGCTGCCGGTGACCCGCGTGGCTAACTCGCCGAAGAAATGGCGTGATGCCATCGAGATGCATCTACCGATTTAGCGGCAACGTGGAAACAGGGCGATGCGCTGCAAGCACTGGGTCCGCGAACACGGCATGCTACGGGGAGAAAATTTGCTTCATCACGCGCGCAGCTGGCTGCTGGCAACTTCGGCCGCACTTCATCAGGAAGAACGACAACGTAAACAGGATATTTATGCAAAAGCATGCATGCCTCATTTGTGGCACGGAAATGACGTTATATTTTGAGAAGGAGGAATATTTGGCTCCTTCAACACGCAACTTCACAGCAATTGGTCCCGGTGCAATTTGATGAATGCCCGGAGTGCCATTTTCTGAGTTCACGAACACACCAGTCGTTACCCGCAAAGGCGTGGGAAAAACTGAATCACGACTTTCATCATTATGCTGAAACCGAAGGCCGTGAGACGCACGATTTTAACCAACCGCCTTACGCCGCCCAGCCATGATGATTGAACTGTTGGCGCAATCATATTATTGATGACAGCGCGATTCTCGACTACGCCGCCGGTTGCGTGGTTCGCTGAGTCATATCCAGCGTAAATACTTTGACCGCAGGATCACCTGCTACGATAAGTACGTCAAAAACCCGATCCAGCACTACATCGACAACCTGCCGAAAAAGGCGTGGTCGCTAGTGATCAACTCCGCCATGTTTGAACATGTGCTGACGCGGGCAGATCTTGATGCGGTTAACGATCTGGTCTCCGATACCGGAGCACTGATGATTCACACCGTGGTCGTGGAGCGCGTACCGGATCCGAACTGGTTCTACATTGACACGCCGGTGCATACCGCCGTGCACACCAACCAGAGCATGGAGCTGTTAATGGCGCAGTGGGGATACAAGTCTTCGATTTACAGCCCGATCAGTAAAGCTCGCTGGGTGCTGCAAGCCCTACAGTACAGGCGCAGGTAGAGAAAATCAACGCGGAACTGCAAACCGCATGGTTGTTTGGTAAAGACGGTTTCGTTGATTACTGGAAAACACGCTAACCTGGCGGAAAAAAGGCGCTTTGCAGCGCCTTTTTTCTTTATGCTCGCTCGGAAGCCAGCTCTGACGCCAGTCATCCAGCCCGGCATCGCGCAGATACCAGTGGTTCAGCACCGCGTCCCGCAAGGCATCCCCGTCGCGCTGGCGCAGCAGCGGATCGTTGATGTAAGCCTGAACGGCGTTCATCCAGTCCTTGAAGCGGTTCTCCACCAGCATCACCGGCAGACCGCAACGATAGGGCTCAATGTCGGTGGCGATAATCGGCACACCGCACGTGCCAATCTCCAGCAGACGCAGGTTGCTCTTACACTCGTTGAACTGGTTAATTTGCAACGGCACCAGCGCCAGATCGAGATTCAGGCTCGCCAGTTTCTCCCGGGTACATCTCAAACGGCACGCCGGGGTGAAACTCACACTGCACATTGCGCGGTTTCATGCCCATAAACACCCACTCAACCTGCCCTTCCAGCTCTTTGATCAACGGCAACAGGATCTCCGAGGTCGCCAGAGTGCGAACTGCCACCCGCCCAGCCGACGCGCACCTTTTTCCCGGTGTTGCGCTACGCAAATGCTCCCCACTGATGCGGCGCAAGACGGTTTTGCGCAATACGGATATCCGAATGGAAACGGTTATACGCCTCCGCCAGCGGCGCGGTGCGGAGACCGACCCAATCCGCACTCTCCATCACTTTCCGAGGCTTTTGATCATATGCTGCGGGAAGTGCTGACGGTTGCCATTTTAATCGGCACGTTCAGCAAATAGTCATCGTACTCCAGCACGATTTTCGCCTCGCTGACTTCGCGGAGCTGTTTAAAGATATCCGGGAAACGACTGCCGGTGATCAACAGCAGGATGACATCCGGTTGCAGTTGCGCCACTTCCATCACGCCCGGGATGGTGTTGATCAGACCGCCTTCAAGCATCAGGTGACGCTCCATGGCTTTAAACGGCTGCATCACCCGGTGATGACCGCCGCCAACCCAGTTAATATGATGCGCCAGCACCACCGGCAAAGGACGGCCCGGCAATGGCTGAAACAACCGTGCACTGCTGTCACTCAGGGTGAAAGCTTTGCCCATTTTCTGCATTAAAGGATGGTAAGACTCAGCCAGTAACTCCTGTTTCCACTCGGCGCAGGGCGGCATAGTCATGCGGGCGCTCCTGAACCTCGGAACTTGTCGCCCAACAGACGTTGCGCCCCCATATGTCTGACACGAGTATGGGGTCCAGACGTTAAGGTAACCCAGTTTCTGCGCGCGCAGACCGAGATCCACATCGGCAAAATAGAGCGGGTACCGCTCCTGCGTGAAACCATTCAGGAGAAAAAGACCTCTTTACGCACCATCATGCAGGAGGCGCTCACCGCCGCCGGGTTGCGGCGTTTTCAGATAGTGCTGGAAGCCATTGCTCTGGCCATCTGCCCCTTCAAACGCCACCTCCACACCATGCTGAACACCCAGCAGGTAACCGCCGTGCTGGATACGGCCATCGTATTCCAGACGCGCCCACCAGCCCCACTTCAGGGCGCAGCGCCTGTTCCATGAGGGCATCAAGCCACTCACCATCAATGATTTCGCAGTCATTGTTGAGGAATACCAGCATCACCGCGCGCTTGCTGCGCCGCCGCGTTGTTGATTTCCGCAAAATTAAACGGCGCGTCATAACGCAGGATACGCACCTGCTCGGGAAGCCCCAGCGCCGCCAGATCGTTCAGGAAGCGGCACGCGTCTTCTTCTACGGACTGGTTATCCACAATCAGCAACTCATAGTGCTGATAGCGGGTCTTCCATCAGGCTTTCGATACAACGCTTCCAGTAGCGCAAAACGATCGCGGGTAGGAATAATGATCGACACCCGCGGTGTGGCATCCCACTGATAACGCACCCGCTTAATGTTTGCCGTCAGCCCCGCTTCCAACGTGGCGTTGATGCCAAGGCGTTGCAAATGCGCCAGCAGGATCTGTTGGCATTCGCTGATAACGTCCGGCGTATCGCTCCACTGCAGCCGGGTGCTCTCTACCAGCACTTCCGCCACATGCCCGAGGGCCGCCGCGCCCTGCCCTTCGACAAAACGCCATACCAAATCGATCATTGCCGCCTGCGGAAAATGGCTGTTCAGTCCGCCCAGTTGCAGAGCAATGTCACGGGAGAAGAGCAGCACGCGCCCGACGTAAGGCACGCCGCAGCAGATCAATATTCACGTCCGGGCGCAAAGTCAGCACCGGTTCGCCGTTCTCCGCCCGCGTCATTTCATCTGCGTAAAACAGCCGCATTTTGTTGTTGCAGCCGCTGTTCAACAAAGCGCAACAATGCATCGTCACGCAACGTGTAACCGGCTGGGATCAGCAACAGGGCGTCAGCTGCGCGTGCTCAGCAGCGCGTTAACCGCCGTAGGCCACGTGGCATCGCTGGCAATCACATCAATCGACACAGCCGCCAGCGACTGGCTCTCTACCGAAGCCCGGGTCTGCGCGCTGGCATCATCTTCACCGAGAATGATAACGCCAATGCTGGCTTTCCGGGTAGGCGGCAACGTGCGTAATGCTTCGCGCCGCGTCGCTTATCTGACGATCGTCGAGCCAACGGTTAAAGGAGTACGTCGTTTGCTGCGCCAGTACCGCTTTGCTGTGGAAGTTGAGGGTGTAGCGGGATCGTGCATCCAGCGTGCGTGTTTTTCCACCAGAGGTTGGGCGAAAAGCGCCGCCAGTGCGCTGTCCAGATTCCATTTAGTAGCAAAATAGGCGCGTTGCGCCTGCGACCGTGCGCGTGCATTGGCATAGCCATTTTCAGCAGATCCACCCATTCGTCCGCATCCGGGCAGTTACGCAGCGTTAATGCGCAGAAGTGTTCCGCTTCGTGGCGCGCCATATTCTCGTCGGTCAGATATCCTTCGACATACCCTTCGTTGGCAAGGAACAGCGGGATCCCCAGCGTCAATGCTTTCGGCACGCTCTCTTCATTACCAATCACGTCATACTGCTCGGCCACGCCGGTTCAATGCTGCACCTGCTGACTGAGATCAAACCAGTCAATCTGAATCCCGGCCTCTCGCGCTTTCTGCTGCACTTCATACATTTCGGCAGACATTTTCGGCGCGATATAGAGCACGCGGGACAACGTCTGCGCGCGCGTGCGAACAAACTGACCGAAACGGTACGGACCGGGCAGTTTTCAACTGGGCGCTATCAACACCGGTTTGCAGCAACAGCGCGGAGGTACGTGGCGAGAGATCGAGCGTCAGTGCGGCAAACTGGTTTTCCAGCGCCACGCCCCACGGGATATAGAGATCGTTGTAATCGCTGTAATGGCGGAACACCATTGCGCCTGCCAGACGGTTTTCGCTCACCGCATTAAGCAGTTTTTCGCTGGAAGAATCCCCGGTAGATCCAGATAATGTCGTAGCGGGCGTCCGGCTCACCCTGTTTATCGGTAATCACCGCAAAGCGGCCTGTCGCCATCAGGCGTTCAATTTCACCCGTCAGCGTCTGCCCTGCCGCACAGCTAATAACGTCCACGCGCCAGCCTGCCGCCAGCAAGGCTTCGGCGATATCAAGAAGTTCGGCGCTATGGGGGTGTAGGCGTCAAATTTATCAACGCTGATTAATATGCTTCGCATCTGTCATCCTCACATCACCGGGCGCACAGCCGGGGGCGATTTCAAAAAGGCGTTCCTGTCGTTATGCAATATTGTGGGCGACGGAGGAAAGATCGAGAGGAAAAACAGCTTGCAGAAAAGGGGTTATATCTGACGATTGACCAACGAAAAGGCCTTACGGCCTTTGTTGATACGCTTTTATAGGTGGCAGTGCGGGATGGGCTTAGCAGAGAGACCTTCCATGGTCCTGTTTCCGTCCCTTTTATGTACGGCATCAGAAGCCGTATTTCACACCCAACATTCCCTGCGTGTCGTTATACCCTTTGTCGCCAACCTGCACGCCAATATTGCCCCACACGCTCAGGTTATCTGACAGTTTCCCTTCCACCCCGGTGCGGATTTCCGCCAGATTCGCAGCACCATCGCGGCTCACGCGCTGACCGTCCATTTTCACGCTGAAGCTGTCGGTGTTGTGGATCCAGTTCACTTCCACGAACGGCTGGAACTCACGCCCTTTACCCTCGTCCATTTTGTGGTGGCTGTTCAGGTATGTTCTCACCCCAAGGCGGGTCTGGATATTGCCGCTGCCTTCAGTTTCAATGCGGGTGCCGTCGCGTCTGGTGTGCGCGTTATCTTTCACGCCCATCCGGTGTGACCTGCGCCTGCGGCTGGACATACCGGTGTTCAGCGTGCCTTCACTGCCATAGAACTCCCCGGCTTTCAGGGTGTAACCGGCTTCCAGAGAGGCGGTCAGCCCTTTCGACTGGTAGCTGTCGCTCTCACGATTGTCGGATTCCACCGAACTGTTAAACCAGTTGTACTGCATCCAGCTGTCCACATAGACGCCGGTTTTATCTGCGTCATTCTGGTACCGGTGCCGTACAGGCCTGCGCTGTAACCGCTGATGCGACCGTCCGAACTGTACCCGACGCGGTTGCTGCGGGTATTGCTGTGCTCGTTCGCATAGCCGCCCATCACGCCCAGATGCCAGCGGTCAGCACCGTCAGCGCTCCACAAATATCACCGCCCAGTTGCAGAACATAGCGATTGCTCTGTGTTTTCAACTGGCCGTCACCCGCAGAAGAACGCTCATGGCCGCCGACGTGACGCATCCACATGCTGCTGACCTTCTCCTTGCCGTTACGCAGTGCATCGGTGTACTGCGGTTCGCCCAGATCATGCAAACGCTGATTGAAGAGCGAATTTGCAGCGGCCGGTTACTGATGTAGCTACCTGCTTCGGGCCTCAGGACTGAGGGGTCCATGAGGATCAACAACGGGCGGTGTTGACGGATCGCTCGGGTCAACGACTTGCAGTGGAGGCGGCGTTGAACCACTCCATTTGCTGGTCAGATACCAGTTTTTATTCGCCGCACCGCTGCCTTTTGCCAGCGTGTAGACATACGCGCCGGCTTCCAACCGTACCGGATGTCAGGGGCGAAGTTGCCTGCGGAACTGCCGTCCACCTGAACCATTTCGATACCGTTCACTGTTTGTGCACCGGTACCGCCGATGTTAGTCACGCTAACCCGGGTATTACCTGCCGTGTCGCCATGCACCGTCAGTTTGTCTGTTGGCGAATCATCGCCGCCCAGTTTGGTGTTGAAGGCCAGCAAACCGTTGTTGCCGTTAGCAGTTGCCGTTAACAGTCAGAGTGTTGCCGGGGCCGACCATCATTGCGGGTCAGCAGAACAGAGCCACTGTTGGTCAGGTTGCCGCCTGTCGTGAACCCGGTCATCTGCATCACACCGCCCTGCATGACATTCACGTCGCCACGGGTACTGCCATAACCGGTAAAGGATGCGCTGTCGTGGACGTTAACAAGCTGGCTGGCCATATTCACCGCCGTCGCATCGTCGCTGCCCAATGCCAGTTCACCTGTGGTGATATCTGTTGTCCCGGTATACGCGGCTGAATCACGGGTCAGGGTCAGAGTGCCCGCCCCCGTTTTCGTGAGGTTACCACTGCCGCTGATGGTGTTATTGAGCGTCCACTGGCTGGCGGTGTCCACAGTCAGCATACCGTTATCGTTGACCGCGGCAGTGCCCGGGTTGCGCTGTTCACCAACGGTCAGGTTGCTGCCGCTGTCAATGCTGAACACGCCACTGAAGCCGCTATTGTCACCGGAAACTGCCGCGTTCGTGCCGTCGGTAGCATTCACGTTACCGACACCGCTAATGTTGTTGGCAAGCTGTCCCACAACGCTGGTCAGCGTCAGCACGCCCTCATCCGGAGGATCTTGCCGGTCCCCGCAGCCAGAGCATCCGTGATGTCCACTTCTGCACCATTATTGATGTAAGTCGTCACATTCAGATCGCCGTTTGCGCCGTCGATTCTCAGCACACCGCCATCGACATTCAGCTCGCCGCCATACAGCCTGCCGCTGCTGATGCCGCCATGGCGCAAGGTCAGGGAGCCGCCATTAAAATCAAGCGCCGAGTCATTGTAACCGACCAGTGCACCGGCCGTTTGCAACGCCGTTCAGGTCAACTTTCGCGCCATCATTAACAGCAAGCAGGGCCGTATTCCCCAACACGCCGTCCGCATCGGTACGCAGGGTGCCACTCAGAACGGTAGTTTCACCGGTATAGTCGTTGCCACTGTTCGACAGAGACAGCAGTCCCTCGTTTTCCGCCCGGATCGCGGTTACCATTGCCAGTTATTCGGGCTGACTGGTCCGCCGCTGCGCCGGTTGCGCCGAGGATCCGCGTCGAGGATCAACGTCTGGTCCTGCAGCAGCTCCAACTCTTTCAGGCCGTAGTTAACATACAGACCATCCGGTTGCCGGACTCGCCTGTCGTGGTCAGGCGATAATCGTAGGTGCCTTTCGCCACGGTGTTGCCGCTCTGGGCAATATCCACCTGCGTTGCCGACGTCACCGTGTTGCCATTCTGATCCGTCAGCACCGGGTTGCCGCCGCTACCGGTGACCATGCCTGCACTGATAAGCTCCAGCCCGATGTTGGCGTCATCCTGCGTCATCAGGGAGCTGGTGGTCGCCGTCTCATGGCCGAGGCACATACGGTGCCGGTACGTTAATCTGTACGCTACCGCTACCGGATGCATCCAGCGTACCCGTGGTCACATGGCTGGTTGCCACTTTCTGATCAGGCGCGGTGCCGTTAAACACCATCTCACCACCGGCGAAAGTGAGGCCGATGGCCTGTTCACCGTCCGCTACCGTGGTAACACTGCCTGCATTGGCTTTCAGCGTGGCATGGGTCAGCGCGGAGGTGTTCACATCGCCCAGCGTCAGGGTCGCATTGCTCAGGTCCACGATACCGGCAAAGTCGCTGCCGGTGGTGGTGGCAAAAGTCAAACGATGCTCGCTGTTATCCACCGCCACCGTCCCGTTGCCGGTCAGTGCGTTGGCCAGTACCCTGCTGTCCGTGCCATTCACCGCCAGCACGGAGGTGGCATCGATATCGACTCCTGCGCCCCCGGCCGGTTTGCCCCGAGGACATAATCGCTATCGAGGAAGAGCAGCGAGCCGTTACGCAGGTTGAGCTGGTCGTAGTCGTTGATTTGTGCGCTGACACCATCCATGTGGAAGCCGTCCGTCACCGCATCAAACACCGCCGTGGACGTGCCGGTATCGCCGTTGAGCGCGGTGAAGGTGTTACCGTTCCCCTGGATCGTCACCGTATCGTTTCCTGCGGAACCGCTCACCGTGTTCACCTCTGCACCATTCGTCAGCAGCACGGTGTTGTTACCGCTGCCGTTCAGGATAATATCCCCGGCAACAAAACCGCCATCCACCGTGATGGCATTATCGCCACTGGTAGTCACAATGTTCTTGTTGATGGATCCGGTGTTGTTCACCATACCGTTGGCACCGTGCATCACGACGTCACCGTTAATGATGCCCGCGTTATCGACCGTCGCGTGGTCAGTATTCATCGCCAGCGCGGCAGTGCCGGATGCAGAGGCGGTGATCACCCCGGTCACGGTGGTAAAGTGCGCGGCATCGGCGGTATCCACCACTGCCGCCACCATACTGTCCGAACTGAGCGAACCGCGGTTAGTGGCCGATATGACACCACTGCCGAGAACCCGGGGGCTGCACCACCTAATTCATTGCTCACATGGATATTTACTGCCGTGTCAATGGTGCCATTGGTGTTGGCGCGGATCCCGGAACCGCCCGCACCGGTCACGTTAATGTTCAGCGCCCCTGAGCCGGACAGGTCAAGATCACGATTGTGGCGCTACCGTCGGCGTTTTCAAAAGCGATACCGACGCCTGCCCCGCTCACGTTAATGGTGCCACTGTTGGTTTTGTCAATTGAGACGGCAGTACGTACCCCGGCACCGTCTGCCCATCAATGGTGGTACCGGACAGTTGCAGGTTCGCCAGTTGCCGGCGTTTTCGATACCGTTCCCTGTCGCCCCGGCTGCGTTGACAATAATGTGCGCATCCGTCACATCCAGCCCGGTTGCGCCGCTGCTGACCCGCACGCCATCGGCACTGCCGCGGGCTTCAATGGTACCCACGCCGCTGCCCACGAGGTTCAGACTGCCTGCCGCCAGTTCAATGGCGGCACGACCGTCGGTCGCCAGCACCGATTCCGCTGTTGGTGATGGTGGAGGCTGCCCTGCTCACCCTCGCCGACATAGAGTGCCGTGCCATTGGCCGTGATATTACCGGTATTGTTAACGTTCCCCCAATACCTGAATGGCCGTGGAGTTGGCCCCGTCAGCAGGATGTCGCCGCTGTTATCCAGCGTACCGCTGTTTTTTGCAATAAAGGCCGTCGCGCCCTCAACCGTGGAGCTAATGGTGGCGGCGTTATTCAGTTGCGCCCCTGTACCGGTTTCGATCAGCGTACCGTCATCAGCGTATGTGTTGCCATCGACCACACCGGCTATCGCGCCACTGCCCGTCAGTGCCAGTGTTGCACCGTTTGCAATGGTGGCCGTGGCACCGCCGGAGGCGTACACACCGGTCGCCCCGTTGCCGCTGATGTCCATCTGACTGCCACTGCCGATCTCGGCGGCGGTACCTGCACCGGTGGCGTACACCGCCGTGGCATCTTGCCGCTGGCGGCGACCTGAATATCACCGCTCATCACAGCACCGTCTTCGAGACGGAACAGGGTGGAACGCTCACCGGATGCATCCAGCACGGTACCCACCGGGACGCTGGTGTTGATGGTGGAGCCAGCCCTCAGAGATAGCAAACAGGATCTGGTCAGTGGCCGTGGAAGAGAAGTTCGGGGTAGCGGTACCGGAGAGGTTCACCGTTGCCCCTCAGAAGCCCGCACGCCAGTGGCACCGTTACCGTTCATTGTCACGGTGCCGCCGGTCATGTTGACGGTAGTGTGCCCCGCTGGCAATGATGCCTGTCGTGCGCTGTGAAACGTCACCGCCGTTGAGCACCAAGTTGCCGGAAGTATTGACCACGGTAGTGTTCGCGCCGGACGCATCCTGCGCCACGATGCCAGTACCGCCCGCACCGACAGTGATGCTGCCAGTGTTATCCCCGCGAGCGCCCGCTTCAACCAGCAGACCTGTCGTGTCATTCCCGGTGAACACAATATTACCGGCGTTGCTGACTTCCGCACCGTTACGCGCAATGTACCCGGTCACCGCATCCAGCGCGGAGTTCAGCGCTGCTTCCGTCACCAGAACCGTACCGGAGCCAAAACCTGCCGCCCCGGCGCTCAGCGCAGCATCGGTCAGTACGCCGGCAATAGCGCTGCCCACCGCTTTTCCGTTGATATCATAGCCACCGGCCGTCGGCAATCCCTGCGACTGCACCGGTGGCTATTGATCGTGGCATCTGACGAAATTTTGCCCTGCGCGCCGCCCTGAATGAGCACGCCAGTGGCCTCTTCTCCCGAGAGATTGAGGGTCATGCCGCCGGAGTTAAAGGCCGAGACCTTCCCGCTGGCGCTGTCTGTCCCGTTAGCCACAACCGAGGTCGATCCTGACCGGAGGCCGTCAGCACCGAGGCTGCCCCGGCACCACCGGTGAAACCCGCCCCGCCGTCAACGCGGAACAACACCGAATCCTGCGTGCTGACATCCTGAGCGCCGGTGCCGTTATTGGTAATGGAGGCGGTCGGCCCGTAAACGTAATAGCCAAGCTGGTTAGCGCCACCGAAAACAATTTGCCCTTCTGACGACACGGTAATATTGCCCTGATCTCGCGCATGGGCACCAATAGCGCCATCGCCGATAAGATTAACAGTACCTGAAATATCCACTACCGAGCCTGCACCTTCGGACCATACCCCATAGTTGCGAAGACCGGTTGCCAGATCGGTGGCACTGTTTACATTGATAACCCCGGACGATGCAATAGCTGCACCGGAAAGTGCTTTAATACCAATGGAGTTAATTCCGTTAATCTCAATAGCGCCGGTGTTTCGCAGCCCCACGGGAATAATTCTCACCGAAAATACCGATATTCGCCTGAGGAATAAAAACCCCCTCCTCACCATTGCTGTTAATAACAATTTTACCGCTATTAACAATATCGCTTCCGGCCGGCTGTAAGCTGCATAGATGCCGTAAGAGCCATTTGTTTTGGTACCAAGCGTAATGGTCCCGGCGTTTTCAAATTGTGTATTCCCGGTAGCATAAACACCTGCAGAACCTTGTGCGGCATACACGTCGTAGCCGTCAGGTGAATGACCGACATTAATATTACCATCCGGGCTGTTATAACCTGTAGCGCCATTAAATGTAAGCCCAAACACAGCGCCTGCAAGACCGCGCCCCAAATAAGCCTCACTGGCACTGGCATTAATAACACCATGATTAATAACTTTTGCTGAGGTATGCGCAAAAATATTGTAGTTAATCATATTTTCGGCGGATGTATATGACCGGGGAAGAGGGAACAGAGTTCACTGTACCATTATTTATAAACGTACTCCCGGCGTCATGAACCATAATCGGAGAGTCAAGTCCACGGCCATTTAACTCCCCATTAGAAATAGACCCATTATTAATAAAAGTCGCACCCGTATCTATATTTGCAGTACGATAAGAGACCGCGACATTACCATTATTAATCCCCGTGGATTTGTTATGGGCTAAAAACAGACGTTGACATCCATCCCTGCACTACCGCTGACCGGCCATGCTGTCAAGGATCGCGACAGCATTGGCACCATCGGCATACAGCAAAGCGGAGTTTCCGGTTGGCGTGGTCAACAGCGACGGATCGGCTGCTGGCCCCACTTTATTGGCAATATAGGCGCCATTATCACCGACAACAGCCGTATTGGCAGTTGCTTTAGCAAACTCCGTCAGATACGCGTTGTAATCAAGCTCCCCGCTGCTCAGTTTTTCAATCAGCCAGTTGTTATAATTTTGCAGATCGGAAATGGAGTTTACGGTGAAACTACCGCCATTAAAGGTAGTAAAGGTGCCGGTATAAGTTGTCGTTACAACGTTTAATGGTATCAATGGTGCATCCAGAGGGTTTTGCTCGAAAAAACCTCCAGATTGATATTACCTTTCACCGTTGCCGTTGTGGATGCCGAGTTACCATCGACATAAATTAACTTAGAATCACGCATCGCTCCGCCAATTGAGATGTTACCTAAATCAACATCAGCGGTTGAACCATCACTAACGAAGCGAATCGGGATGATATATAGATATTCGCAGGCCCATTTTGATGACACCTACATCAACCTTATCAATACTGTGCGACGTAATATCGCTACTATTGTAAACGTTAACGGTTTTGTTACTTTGGGTAATGGGGTCATAGACTATGATTGTTTTACTTAAAGAACCAAAATCCGCGACACTCAAACTTTGGTCAATCACGGAATTATTAATATATCCATCAGCGATAAGTTGATTTATGCTCGAATAAATAACATAGGTTGTGCCGCCGAAAGTAAAACCTGCAGGCCCGGTGAGATTCCAGTCATTACCATCAGAGATAGTCACCGCTCCGGAACTCTGGTTATTATTTGCCGGACTCCCATTGATTGTCTAACTGGCAGTTAAACGTGACCGGGTCGCACGTGCTTGCTACAACGGCAGGAGACAACAATGCGCCAAGAACCACTGCGGCTCCAACTTTGGCAGCAGCACGTTTAATTTTCCACGGCCTAATTCAGAGGTAACAACCCACCGCATCAGGGTGCTGTTCCAGATAACACGGTATATCTTGTTCATATTGCACACTCGATATCTTTTTAAATCCATCTGGTCTGTTTGCGCATTTTTGTTGGGTAATAAAAACAGAGAAACAGGCTTCCTTTACTGAAAAATAGAAAGCATTGACCTCTTCAGAATTAACTACTGAAGTACGATTTAATAACCAGAAATTAACGCCGGGTGATGTAAATGATTCACCACACATATTGGCCGACCTCATCAATCAATCCAATGAGGTAGATAAGCAAATATTACATAACACGTAGTAAATATTGATGAGTGCACACTACCAGATTAGACTGGCGAATAAATCTCAAATCTCCTTAGCCTGTTTCACAACAGCAGAGCCAGATACCACTATTCCCGTTAACTTTTTTATAACGTCCTTATATCATTCCCTTATGTATAATTTCTTACGGCATAGAAAGATAACAAACAGGTTGTGTTTCATCATAAAAATCAGCAGGTTTGTTCGGCTTGCTGGCATATATAAATTCTTAGCCATCTTATTTGCACGCCCTTTCCGCACCTCATTTATCTAAAAGAAAAACCAATAAAAAAAGAAAAAAATCGGCTGACTACCTAAGAATATTATTCGTATCAGCAATGGAGGATTGTCCTGCGGATGGAATAATTTACCTGACGGTAAATCACTGAATATGATGCGACAGATCGTCGCTGGCTACACAAAAATGGACACCAAAAGGCGGTTTCTGAGAATTAAAAAAGAGATGAGAAAGACGGAGAACAGAGACCACTAAGCAGGCGGGAATAAACAAGAGACCAGCGTAATGAAGTAGAGGGATACCATGACAACGCCAGCGTATTTATGAAGACAATGACAGCGTAACCCGATAACGCTCGCTGAAAATAAAAAGGCATCCGAAGATGCCTTTTAAAGAGTGGCGAATTAACGCAGCAGGGACAGCATGGTCTGCGGAACTGGTTGGCCTGTGCCAGTACCGAGGAACCAGCCTGTTGCAGGATCTGCGCGCGCGACATGTTCGACACTTCCGTCGCGTAGTCGGAGTCCTGAATACGGCTGCGGGCTGCCGACAGGTTGTTCACGGTGTTGTTCAGGTTGGTGATGGTGGACTCCGAAACGGTTCTGGGACGCGCCCAGCAGGCTGCGCTGGTCGTCAACTGCTTTGATCGCCGCATCGATGTCTGCCAGCGGGCTGCCGTCGACCGTACCACCGGTGGTCACCGTACCGCTCAGTACGTCAAAGCCTTCAGCGGCGGTGCTACGTGCAGTACCATTGATGGTCTGGCCGGTGGTCTGGAAGGTGTTGCCCGTTGCGCTGTACAGGTTGTAAGAGTCAGAAGAGCTCAGGCTGATGGAGATGCTTTCGCCGTCTTTCGCGCCCACCGGAAGCTGTAGCTGCTGGTGCCGGTACCGGTGTTCAGCACTTTGATGCCGTTGAAGTCGGTCTGGGTGGTCACGCGGTTGATCTCTTCCATACGCTGGTTAACTTCAGCACCGGATGGAGTCGATGTCGGAAGCAGAGTTGGAGCTGTTCTGCGCCTGGAACGGTCAGGTCACGGATACGCTGCAGGTTGTTGTTGACTTCGCTCAGCGCGCCTTCAGCGGTCTGCGCCAGAGAGATACCGTCGTTCGCGTTACGCGCAGCAACGGTCAGACCGTTGATGTTGGACGTAAAGCGGTTGGCAATTGCCTGACCTGCTGCGTCATCTTTCGCACTGTTGATACGCAGACCGGAAGACAGACGCTCGATCGCGGTGCCCAGAGAAGACTGAGATTTAGTCAGGTTATTCTGGGTCATCAGCGACAGGGTGTTAGTATTAATAACAGCCATAATAGTTATCCTTTATTAATAAATGTAGGTTCCGGTATGCGCCAGCGGCTTCCATCACCGTCATAATAGTTATCGACGTGACGACCAAACCCTTTAGGCATTTTTATATTTTTTGAGCAAAATTGTCGAAAAATCACCCTAATGCAAATATAAAAAAAGCGCCGACACGCGGCGCTTTTGCATCAGATACTCTGCGGTGATTAACGCAGCAGGGACAGCATGGTCTGCGGAACTGGTTGGCCTGTGCCAGTACCGACGAACCGGCCTGTTGCAGGATCTGCGCGCGCGACATGTTCGACACTTCCGTCGCGTAGTCGGAGTCCTGAATACGGCTGCGGGCTGCCGACAGGTTGTTCACGGTGTTGTTCAGGTTGGTGATGGTGGACTCCGAAACGGTTCTGGGACGCACCCAGCAGGCTGCGCTGATCGTCTACCGCTTTGATCGCCGCATCGATGTCTGCCAGCGGAGTGCCGTCAGTACCACCGGTGGAGTCAACGGTGCCCTGCAGAACGTCGAAGCCTTCAGCGGAAGTAGAGCGTGCCGTACCGTTGATGGTCTGGCCAGTCGTGGACGCCGTGGCGCCTGTCGCGTTGTACAGGTTGTAAGAGTCAGATTTGCTCAGGCTGATGGAGATGCTTTCGCCGTCTTTCGCGCCAACCCGGGAAGCTGTAGCTGCTGGAGCCGGTACCGGTGTTCAGCACTTTGATGCCGTTGAAGTCGGTCTGGGTGGTCACACGGTTGATCTCTTCCATACGCTGGTTAACTTCAGCACCGGATGGAGTCGATGTCGGAAGCAGAGTTGGAGCTGTTCTGCGCACCGGACGGTCAGGTCACGGATACGCTGCAGGTTGTTGTTGACTTCGCTCAGCGCGCCTTCAGCGGTCTGCGCCAGAGAGATACCGTCGTTCGCGTTACGCGCAGCAACGGTCAGACCGTTGATGTTGGACGTAAAGCGGTTGGCAATTGCCTGACCTGCTGCGTCATCTTTCGCGCTGTTGATACGCAGACCGGAAGACAGGCGCTCAATCGCGGTGCCCAGAGAAGTCTGAGATTTAGTCAGGTTATTCTGGGTCATCAGCGACAGGGTGTTAGTATTAATAACAGCCATAATAGTTATCCTTCAGTAATAAATGTAGGTTCCGGTATGCGCCAGCGGTTTCATCACCGTCATAATAATTATCGACGTGGGCAGGAAACTCTTTAGTTGTTTTTATATTTTTTGAACAAATTCTGTCGAAAATATAAGCAATACAAATACGCAGCAGAAAATAAAAAAGCGCCGACAAGCGGCGCTTTTGCATCAGAAACTCTGCGGTGATTAACGCAGCAGGGACAGCATGGTCTGCGGAACTGTCTGGCACAGGCCAGTACCGAGGAACCAGCCTGTTGCAGGATCTGCGCGCGCGACATGTTCGACACTTCCGTCGCGTAGTCGGAGTCCACTGGATACGGCTGCGGGCTGCCGACAGGTTGTTCACGGTGTTGTTCAGGTTGGTGATGGTGGACTCGAAACGGTTTTGGGACGCACCCAGCAGGCTGCGCTGGTCGTCAACAGATTTGATCGCCGCATCGATGTCTGCCAGCGGGCTGCCGTCAGTACCACCGGTGGAGTCAACGGTCCCTTTCAGAACGTCGAAGCCTTCAGCGGAAGTAGAGCGTGCCGTACCGTTGATGGTCTGGCCAGTCGTGGACGCCGTGGCGCCTGTCGCGTTGTACAGGTTGTAAGAATCAGATTTGCTCAGGCTGATGGAGATGCTTTCGCCGTCTTTCGCGCCAACACCGGAAGCTGTAGCTGCTGGAGCCGGTACCGGTGTTCAGCACTTTGATGCCGTTGAAGTCGGTCTGGGTGGTCACGCGGTTGATCTCTTCCATACGCTGGTTAACTTCAGCACCGGATGGAGTCGATGTCGGAAGCAGAGTTGGAGCTGTTCTGCGCCTGGAACGGTCAGGTCACGGATACGCTGCAGGTTGTTGTTGACTTCGCTCAGCGCGCCTTCAGCGGTCTGCGCCAGAGAGATACCGTCGTTCGCGTTACGCGCAGCAACGGTCAGGCCGTTGATGTTGGACGTAAAGCGGTTGGCAATTGCCTGACCCGCTGCGTCGTCTTTAGCGCTGTTGATACGCAGACCGGAAGAAAGACGCTCGATCGCAGTGCCCGAGGGAAGACTGAGATTTAGTCAGGTTATTCTGAGTCATCAGCGACAGGGTGTTAGTATTAATAACAGCCATGATATTTATCCTTTATTAATAAATGTAATTTCCGGTAAGCGCCAGCGGCGCTTCATCACCGTCATAATTGTTATCGACGCAGGTAAAAAACTCTTTAGCGGTTTTTTTATTATTTCCAGTTATTTATTTTCCTGCGAAATAAAAAAGCGCCGACAAGCGGCGCTTTTTCGCAGATAACGCTACGTAATCTATAATTAACGCAGCAGGGACAGCATGGTCTGCGGAACTCAGTTGGCCTGTGCCAGTACCGAGGAACCGGCCTGTTGCAGGATCTGCGCGCGCGACATGTTCGACACTTCCGTCGCGTAGTCGGAGTCCTGAATACGGCTGCGGGCTGCCGACAGGTTGTTCACGGTGTTGTTCAGGTTGGTGATGGTGGACTCCGAAACGGTTCTGGGACGCACCCAGCAGGCTGCGCTGGTCATCAACCGCTTTGATCGCCGCATCGATGTCTGCCAGCGGGCTGCCGTCGACCGTACCACCGGTGCTCACAGTACCGCTCAGTACGTCAAAGCCTTCAGCAGCAGTGCTACGTGCAGTACCGTTGATGGACTGACCGGTGGTCTGGAAGGTGTTGCCCGTTGCGCTGTACAGGTTGTAAGAGTCAGAAGAGCTCAGGCTGATGGAGATGGTTTCGCTGTCTTTCGCGCCAACCTCGGAAGCTGTAGCTGCTGGAGCCGGTACCGGTGTTCAGCACTTTGATGCCGTTGAAGTCGGTCTGGGTGGTCACACGGTTGATCTCTTCCATACGCTGGTTAACTTCAGCACGGATGGAGTCGATGTCGGAAGCAGAGTTGGAGCTGTTCTGCGCCTGAACGGTCAGGTCACGGATACGCTGCAGGTTGTTGTTGACTTCGCTCAGCGCGCCTTCAGCAGTCTGCGCCAGAGAGATACCGTCGTTCGCGTTACGCGCAGCAACGGTCAGACCGTTGATGTTAGAAGTAAAGCGGTTAGCAATTGCCTGACCCGCTGCGTCATCTTTCGCGCTGTTGATACGCAGACCAGAAGACAGGCGCTCAATCGCCGTTCCCAGAGAAGACTGAGATTTGGTCAGGTTGTTCTGGAGTCATCAGCGACAGGGGTGTTAGTATTAATAACAGCCATGATGTAATTCCTTCAAAAAAAGTTATCAGATTCAGGCATCTGCCTACGGTTTTCTCACCGTCACCCAGATTATCGACCGCTTGCTGGTAACCTTTAGGAAAAAACATCACTTTTTTAAAGCGGAAAAGAGCCCGCTATTATCTGGCTTTATTCCGCCATTGTTTTTAAAAAAACCCTCTAATCTTTTCGCAGTCGCTGCCGATAATCCCCTCAGTGATTGTCCAAAACTGGAAGGATGAAGATATGTCAAGTATTAGTTCGCTCGGCGCAGGCACCAGCACCGATCTCAATACGCTGTACGCTAACTTGCAAACAGCGGAAGAGACCAAGCTTACACCGATTACTACTCAACAGACTTCGTATAAAGCAAAACTGACAGCGTGGGGCGTGGTGCAAACGTCGCTGACGAAGCTGCAGACTGCTGCTAACGCGTTGAAAAACACGTCGAGTATTGCAGCGACTAAAGTATCAAGCACCAACACGGCTTTTACCGCCACGCTGGCGAATACCGCCGCGGCCGGTACGTATTCTATCGATGTGACTTCACTGGCGGCATCGCAGTCTCTGCTGAGCCCGAAAGTCGCCAGCAAAGATACCGATTTAGGTGACAGCAGCATGAGCTCGCGCACCATCACCATTACACAGCCGGGACAAACCAACCCGCTGTCGGTGACGCTGTCGAGTGATAAAACCAGTCTTGCTGACATTCGCGATGCGATTAACAAACAGCAAGGCAGCGTCACTGCAAGCGTCATTAAAGCGGATGACAGCAGTTACTACCCCGGCGCTGACATCACGTGATAGCGGCACCACAAACCAGATGACCATCACCACCGATGATGCTCAACTGGCGCAATACATTAGTTACGATTCCACGAATCCCAGCAGCACCAGCAACAAGATGACGCAACAAGTTGCCGCTGCGGATGCGAAATTGAAGATTAACGGGATTGAAATCACCCGTAGCAGCAACACGATCACCGATGCGCCAGAAGGCGTAACGCTGACGTTGAACAAACTGACAACCTCCGGCTCTCCGGAAACGCTGTCGGTAACAAAAGACAATGCGCCGATGACCGCTGCCATTCAGGCTTATGTTGATGCCTATAACTCGCTGCAAACGACTATCGCTAACCAGACGAAATATACAGCGGTAGATAAAGGTAGCGACGCGCAGAGCACGTCAAATGGCGACTTATTAGGCGATGGTACACTGCGTAATATTCAGACGCGCCTGCGTTCAGTATTGTCCGCAAGTCAGAGCGCAACCGGCAGCAGTGTTTCCATACTGTCGCAACTGGGAATTACGCAGGATACTTCCGGTAAACTGACCGTAGATAGCACCAAGCTTGACAAGGCGCTGAACGAAAAATCGGCGGATGTGATCAGTTTCCTGTCCGGGGACGGTAAAACCACTGGTTTTGCAACCCGTGCCAGTAACCTGTTGGCAGACTTTTTAGGTACTTCCGGCTCTGTGCAGAACGCAACTGATGGCATCAACAAGACGCTGGAAGCGTCTGTCCGATCAGTACGATCGCACAAATGAGCAGATTACGGCGACGATGGCGCGTTATAAAACGCAGTTCACCAGCTTAAGTACTTTGGTCTCTTCCCTGACATCCACCGGGAACTATTTGACTCAGCAATTTAACGCAATGAACGCATAAACCAGTTAGTTGAGGTTTGACATGTATACGAAATCGGGAACTCAGGCTTATGCACAGGTCGGCGTGGAAAGCGCCGTCCTGAGTGCCAGCCCACATCAACTCGTGGTATTACTTTTGATGGTGCGTTAAGCGCCATGAAAAAGGCCGCGATCCTGATTGAGCAGGGAGATATTCCCGGTAAAGGACAGGCGCTTTCAAAGGCTATTAATATCATTACCAACGGCTTGCGGGCCGGGCTTGACCACGAAGTTGGTGGCGAGCTTTCCGCAAACCCTGGATAGTCTTTATGACTATATGACAAGACGTCTTTTACAGGCAAACCTCCACAATGACCTCTCAGCCATTGATGAAGTTTCAACGTTGCTGAACAACATCGCTGATGCACCGGAAAGAGATTGGCCCCAATAATCAATCCGCGCGGGACACTTACTAATGGAAGCAAATTTCGGGTTGCTCCACCACTATCAGCAGCTGTTGGTCGTCAGCCGTACCATGCTTAGCCTCGCGAAGGAAGGGCGTTGGGACGAACTCATTGAGCACGAGATAGGCTATATCAAAGCTGTAGAACAATTGACTCCAATTCCGAGGGATGCCAGTGAAATTGCGCCTCAGATGCAGGCGCAAATTCGACCACTGCTCCAGCAAATTCTGGATAATGAAGTCGTGCTGAAACTCCTGTTGAACCAGCGGATGGACGAATTACGGACATTGGTTGGACAGACATCCCGACAACATAACCTGCATTCGACATATGGACGTCTCTCTGGAAACATACTCTTCCCTAACGAGATTTAATTCTCATCCCCGGCGGGTGATCTGTTTGTCATCCCTCACCCGCCCGGTTTGCTTTTTTTGTTCGTTTACCCTCCCCTTTCGACACGCCCCATTGCTTTTGCCTGATCCCCCCATTTCTCGGTTTAGCAAAAATGCGCTTTCTCGTTCTGTTTTTAAAATCTCATCCATACTTCCAGAGTCGCACTCTGGAGCACGGAATATGAAGAACCCCACCCTGTTACAGACCTTTCATTGGTATTACCCCGATGGCGGTAAGCTCTGGCCTGAACTGGAGCGAACGCGCTGCGGGTTTCAACGATATTGGCATTAACATGGTCTGGCTTCCCCGGCGTATAAAGGCGCATCCGGTGGCTATTCCGTGGGTTACGACAGCTATGATCTGTTTGACTTAGGCGAGTTTGACCAAAAGGCTCTGTGCCCACCAAATACGGCGATAAAACGCAGCTACTGGCCGCCATCAATGCATTGAAAGAAAACGATATTGCCGTCCTGCTGGATGTGGTGGTCAACCACAAAATGGGGGCGGATGAAAAAGAGGCTATCCGCGTTAATCGGGTAAATGCGCAGGATCGCACACAGATTGATGATGAGATCATCGAGTGTGAGGCCTCGGACACGTTATACCTTTCAGGCTCGCGCCGGGCAATACTCGCAATTTATCTGGGATTTCCAAATGCTTTAGCGGTATCGACCATATTGAAAATCCGGACGAAGACGGGGTGTTCAAGATCGTCAACGATTACACCGGCGATGGCTGGAACGATCAAGTGGACGATGAAATGGGCAACTTCGACTACCTGATGGGTGAAAATATTGATTTTCGCAATCATGCCGTGACCGAGGAGATCAAATACTGGGCACGCTGGGTCATGGCGCAAACCGGGTGCGATGGTTTTCGCACCGGACGCGGTAAAACATATTCCCGCCCTGGTTCTACAAAGAGTGGATCGAACATGTACAGGAGGTCGCGCCAAAGCCGTTGTTTATCGTTGCGGAATACTGGTCACATGAGGGTGGAAAAGCTACAGCAGTATATCGATCAGGTCGACGGGTAAAACCATGCTGTTTGATGCCCCGCTGCATATGAAATTTCATGAAGCATCAGAAACAGGGGCGCGATTATGACATGAGCCAGATTTTTACCGGCACGCTGGTTGAAGCGGACCCCTTTCATGCGGTGACGCTGGTCGCCAACCACGATACGCAGCCGTTGCAGGCGCTGGAAGCACCGGTAGAAGCCCTGGTTTAAACCACTGGCCTATGCCCTGATCCTGCTACGGGAAAATGGCGTGCCGTCGGTCTTCTACCCTGACCTGTATGGCGCACATTACGAGGATACCGGAGGAGATGGGGAAAATTACGCTATCGACATGCCGGTTATCGAACAACTCGATCAGTTGATCCTCGCCCGCCAGCGCTTTGCACATGGGGTACAAACATTGTGGTTTGATCACCCCAACTGTATTGCCTTCAGCCGCAGCGGCACCGACGACGATCCCGGCTGCGTGGTGGTGATGTCCAACGGTGATGATGGCGAAAAAAGCATTACGCTCGGCGAGAATTATGGCAATAAAACTGGCGGGACTTTCTGGGCAACCGCGAAGAGTCGGTAACGACCGACGAGAGCGGTTCCGGGGTGTTTACCTGTAATGGCGGCAGCGTCAGCGTATGGGTACTAGAGGATGTGCTCTGAGCCTGTGCCGGGTGAGCGCATCACCCGGCCAGTAAGCTTAGCGGGTGAGACTTAGCCCGGCATCTGCACGCGCCTTCTCACACTCCACCGTGAGTTTATCCACTTTTTCAGCGTCATGCCATCGACTTCCAGCAACGCGCCATCGTGTTCAAGACGGTAAATGTCTCGATTCTGCGTGACGTTGTACAGTTTGCCGTCGTTACGCATCAATTTACCCGGAACGACAATCACTCGCTGCCACTGGCGACAATCCAGTGTATCGCCGCCGGGCGTAATAATCAGACTGGCGATCGCCTCCGGGCTGACCAGTTTGCTCTGCGGCCCCGCCGACTGCCAGTATCCCGCCAATCCTGCAGGCGCGGGTTGTTTAACCACCGCCTGATAATTTTCCACCTGCATGCAGCCGCTTAGCAGCATTACCGCACCGAGGATCACTCGCTTTTTCATCTTTTGCCCTGCTCGCGAAGAAAAAAATATTGTGGCATTAAAGCGTTATCGTCGCCACCCTTTCCCCACGGTCGGCAAGTTTGATCTGCTCCAGTTTTTGCGCTATTTCGCATCAGATTTTGCCGCAGCCGTGTATCATCCGACTCTTTTCGCAAGACTATCCACACTCCTTCTGAGTTCAGAGGTTTTTACTATGTCCCCGGCAACAGTTTAAGGATCGGTTTTTAATTAAATTCTGGTCTCCTGTCCCGGCCGTTATCGCCGCCGGCATTCTCTCCACCTACTATTTCGGTCTCACCGGCACATTCTGGGCCGTTACCGGCGAATTTACCCGCTGCCGGGGCAACTGCTGCAACTGGTGGGCGTGCACACGGGAAACGTGGGGCTACTTCAAATTGATCCATCTGGACGGCACGCCGTTGACGCGTATCGACGGCATGATGATCATCGGTATGTTTGGCGGCTGTTTTGCCGCTGCGTTATGGGCCAATAACGTTAAGCTGCGCTTCCCGCACAGCCGGATCCGCATTGCGCAGGCAATCGTCGGCGGGATGATTGCCGGTTTCGGAGCGCGTCTGGCGATGGGTTGTAACCTCGCCGCGTTTTTCACCGGTATCCCGCAGTTTTCACTGCACGCCCGGTTTTCGCGGTGGCGACGGCCACGCTTGGC
Source organism: Enterobacter sp. EA-1 (assembly GCA_002886105.1). Taxonomy (GTDB): domain Bacteria; phylum Pseudomonadota; class Gammaproteobacteria; order Enterobacterales; family Enterobacteriaceae. The sequence goes on along the minus strand of CP025776.1, from coordinate 2,015,421 downwards.
GCACGCGTTACCCTGTTGCCGCTGTTCCGCATTCCGGTAAAAATACAAAAAGTCTCCGCCGCATCGCCGTTAACGCAAAAACCGGCTCAGGCGCAGCGCCGCTTCCGCCTCGGCATGCTGGTGTTCGTGGGAATGCTCGGCTGGCACGTTCACCGCATGAACCAGCCCAAACTGGGGCTGGCGATGTTCGGCGTCGGTTTGGTTTACTGATGAGCGGGCGCAAATCTGCTTTACATCGGCGTTTCGCGATATGTGGATCACCGGGCGCACCATGATGACCAAAGCGATTATCTTCGGCATGGCGGCCAGCGCCATCGGCATCTTCAGTTACGTGCAGCTTGGCGTGGAAGCCAAAATCATGTGGTCCAAACGCCGTGATCGGCGGGTTACTGTTCGGCTTCGGCATTGTGCTGGCAGGCGGCTGCGAAACCGGCTGGATGTATCGCGCCGTTGAAGGTCAGGTGCACTACTGGTGGGTAGGTCTGGCAGAACGTAATAGGCTCGACCATTCTCGCCCCGGTTCTGGGATGACATCTCCCCCGGCGCTGGCAACCCACTGGGATAAAATCAATTTACTCAACACCTTCGGCCCGCTCGGCGGACTGCTGGTGACTTACCTGCTGCTGCTGGCGGCGTTGCTGCTGGTGATTGGCTGGGAAAAACACTTTTCCGCACTAAAGCGGTTACCCCTGCGAAGGAGGTTGCATGAACATCGTGCCTGATTACCGTCTGGATATGACCGGTGAGCCCTGTCCCTACCCGGCCGTGGCCACGCTGGAAGCCATGCCGCAGTTAAAAAAGGTGAAATTCTGGAAGTGGTGAGCGACTGTCCGCAGTCGATTAATAATATTCCCCTTGATGCACGCAACCACGGCTATACCGTGCTGGACATTCAGCAGGATGGGCCAACCATTCGTTATCTGATCCAGAAATAACCTGCCTCGCCCTCTCCACACCCGGGGCGCAACACCGGCTGCCCTCACCCTCAGGTCGCAAAAACGTCATGTTCACTGAAGGCGGCGATTTTCTGTAACCCCATGCCGTCGCAATACATGCGGCAAGTCAGTTCAAGGTCAGTCACTGCTTTGGCGATGCGCATATGCGTAAAGGTCATCAGGCATTCCTCGTCGTTTCACAAGAGTGGTGATGACGGACTTTATCCGCCCGGCGAAAAACCGATGTGATCATCCGTGCTCATGCACAAAGAGAGGAGCGGCGCATGGCGATAAGCACCGTAAAGAGAGAAAGCGCAGGAAAGGAGGATAATCAGCGGATTATCCTCCCTCTGTGAAACGCTGATCGACTAGATCTGCATGTTCATCACGTCCTCGGTAAGCCGAAACCAGTTTATTACGCACCTGAATCCCCATTTGCAATGAGATAGAGGATTTTTGCAAATCGGTCATCACATCATTCAGCGCCACGCCCGGCTCGCCGAGGGTGAACTTTTCCGCCTGCGTGCGGGCTGCATTTTGCGTGTCGCTGATGCGATCCAGCGCGGCATGCAGCTGCCCGGCGAAACTGATGGTCGGTTCGCTTTCCACGCTCTGATTGCGCGCAATCCCCGCAGTGGCCTGCAACTGACTGACGACGCTTTCAATGCCCTGTATAGCCATGGTTTTTCCCCGGATGGTTTGATACCCGACAAGGTTAACAGCTTGTCAATGGGATAATTGCGGTAAATAGCGATAAAAAACCGGAGTTATTTGGGGGCATAGAAAATTCGGATTCATCAAATAATGGCATTGCCATGTAAATGGACAATTGTCGAGTTTGCCGACCTGGGAGCCTGTTTTGTTTCTCAACCTCAAATAACAATATCCGCCCAGAGTTACGAGGTGTGCAATGAGTGCAACTGCTACAACTGCACCGCAGAATAAATCTCTTGAGTGGATCAACCGCTTGCGCGCGAACCCCAAAGTTCCATTAATGGTGGCCGGCGCTGCAGCCGTTGCCATCATCGTTGCAATGGTTCTGTGGGCGAAAAGCCCGGACTATCGCACGCTTTATAGCAACCTGTCCGATCAGGACGGCGGCGCTATTGTTACCCAGTTAACACAAATGAACGTTCCTTACCGGTTTGCTGATGCCGGTGGCGCGATTGAAGTTCCGGCGGATAAAGTCCACGAGTTGCGTCTGCGTCTCGCCCAGCAAGGTCTGCCGAAAGGCGGCGCAGTCGGTTTCGAACTGCTGGATCAGGAAAAATTCGGCATCAGCCAGTTTAGCGAGCAGGTTAACTACCAGCGCGCACTGGAAGGTGAACTGGCCCGTACTATCGAAACGCTGGGTCCGGTCAAAGGCGCCCGCGTACATCTGGCCATGCCAAAACCGTCGCTGTTCGTGCGTGAACAGAAATCACCGTCTGCCTCCGTCACCGTTAACCTCGAACCGGGCCGTGCCTGGACGACGGTCAGATCAGCGCCATGGTGCACTGGTTTCCAGCGCCGTCGCGGGCTTGCCGCCGGGCAACGTCACCGTGGTTGACCAGAGCGGTCGTTTGCTGACGCAAGCCGGTACTGCCGGTCGCGATCTGAACGATGCTCAACTGAAATACACCGCTGACGTAGAAGGTCGTATTCAACGCCGCATCGAAGCGATTCTGGGTCCGATCGTGGGCAACAGCAATGTGCATGCGCAGGTTACCGCGCAGCTTGATTTTGCCAACAAAGAGCAAACCGAAGAGCAATACAGCCCGAATGGCGACCCTTCACAAGCGGTTCTGCGCTCACGTCAGGTCAACAGCAGCGAACAGATTGGCGGCCAGAATCACGGCGTCCGGCGCACTGTCTAACCAGCCTGCGCCGGCCAATACCGCGCCGATCTCTACGCCGCCCGCCAATCAGCAGAATCAACAAGGCCAGCAAGGTCAGACGACATCCACCGCCAGCACCGCGACCGGTCCGCGTAATTCGACGCACAACGAAACGTCGAACTATGAAGTAGACCGCACGATTCGCCACACCAAAATGAACGTGGGCGATGTGCAACGTCTGTCCGTGGCCGTGGTGGTGAACTACCGTACGCTGGCCGATGGCAAAACCGCCGCGCTGACAGCCGACCAGTTGAAACAGATTGAAGATTTGACCCGCGAAGCGATGGGTTACAGCGAAAAACGCGGTGATACCCTGAACGTGGTCAACTCACCGTTTAACGCGAAAGACGATGTGGGTGGTCAACTCCCCTTCTGGCAACAGCAAGCGTTTATCGATCAGCTGATGTCCGCAGGTCGCTGGCTGCTGGTTCTGATTGTCGCGTTTATCCTGTGGCGTAAAGCGGTGCGTCCGCAACTGGTACGCCGTCAGGAAGAAGCGAAAGCGATTCAGGAAGCCGCTCAGGCTCGCGCAGAGCTCGAAGAGTCGGTGGAAGTTCGTCTCAGCAAGGACGAGCAGCAGCAACAGCGTCGTACTAACCAACGCCTGAACGCCGAGGTGATGAGCCAGCGTATCCGCGAAATGTCAGACAACGATCCGCGCGTCGTGGCGCTGGTCATTCGCCAGTGGATGAATAACGAACATGAGCAATAATCTTACCGGAACGGACAAAAGTGTCATCTTGCTGATGACCATTGGTGAAGACCGTGCAGCGGAGGTGTTCAAGCACCTCTCAGCGCGGGAGGTTCAGCACCTGAGTACCGCGATGGCCAGCGTGCGTCAGATTTCCAACAAACAGCTGATGGATGTATTGCAGGAGTTTGAATCGGAAGCGGAACAATTCGCGGCGCTGAACATCAACGCCAACGACTACCTGCGTACCGTACTGGTGAAAGCCCTTGGCGAAGAGCGTGCTTCCAGCCTGCTGGAAGACATTCTCGAAACCCGCGATACCACCAGCGGTATCGAAACACTCAACTTTATGGAGCCGCAGAGCGCCGCAGATCTTATTCGCGACGAGCATCCGCAGATTATCGCCACCATCCTCGTGCACCTCAAACGTGCGCAGGCGGCGGATATCCCCGGCGCTGTTCGATGAGCGTATGCGTCACGACGTTATGCTGCGTATCGCCACCTTCGGCGGCGTACAGCCTGCCGCACTGGCGGAACTGACCGAAGTACTGAACAACCTGCTCGACGGCACCAACCTCAAACGCAGCAAAATGGGCGGCGTGAGAACGGCGGCGGAAATCATCAACCTGATGAAAACGCAGCAGGAAGAAGCTGTTATTACTGCGGTTCGCGAGTTCGACGGCGAACTGGCACAGAAAATTATCGACGAGATGTTCCTGTTCGAAAACGGTGGACGTGGACGACCGCAGCATCCAGCGTCTTCTGCAAGTGGACTCCGAACTTGCTGGTCGCCCTCAAAGGCGCCGAGCCACCATTGCGCGACAAGTTCCTGCGCAACATGTCGCAGCGTGCGGCAGATATCCTGCGCGACGACCTTGCCAACCGCGGCCCGGTTCGTCTGTCTCAGGTGGAAAACGAGCAGAAGGCCATCCTGCTTATTGTTCGTCGTCTGGCGGAAACCGGCGAGATGGTGATTGGCAGCGGCGAGGATACCTATGTCTAATGAAATGCCGTGGAAGATCTGGAAGCCGGATGACTCGGGCGCTTCCTCTCGCCGCCGAGTTCGCCTCGACGCAGGACGAGCCGATGATCGATGAGGAAGAAGACGCGTTATCTGCAGAACAGAAACAGCAGCAGCAACTGGCACAGATCCAGATGCAAGCGCACGAGGCCGGCTATAACGCCGGTCTGGCGGAAGGCCGCAAGGCGGGTTATGACGCTGGGTGGTTATCAGGAAGGTCTGGCACAAGGGCAGGAGCAGGGTCTGAATCAAGCCCGCCAGCAACAAGCCCCGTTGCATGCGCGTATGCAGCAACTGGTCAGCGAGTTTCAGTACACGCTGGATGCGCTGGACAGCGTTATCGCTTCCCGCCTGATGCAGATGGCGCTGGAAGCCGCACGCCAGTGCTTGGCCAGTGCCGATTGTGGATAACAGCGCGCTGATTAAACAGATCCAACTGTTATTGCAGCAAGAACCGCTGTTTAGCGGCAAGCCGCAACTGCGTGTTCATCCGGATGATTTGCAGCGCGTTGAAGAGATGCTCGGCGCGACGCTTAGCCTGCACGGCTGGCGTCTGCGCGGCGATCCGACCCTGCATCCGGGCGGTTGCAAAGTCTCCGCCGATGAAGGCGATCTGACGCCAGCGTGGCGACACGCTGGCAGGAACTGTGCCGTCTGGCGGCGCCGAGTTGTTTGATGACCGCGCGTTTGACCCGCTGGCTGACCACGCTGGACAACTTTGAAGTGAAGATGGCGCAACTGCCGTCTGTGCGCCGTTATGGTCGCCTGACCCGTGCAACCGTCTGGTGCTCGCACCGGCCAAATTGCCGCTGGGGGCGACCTGTATCATCGAGCGTCAGGATGGTCAGGAGATGCGCGAAGTCGAAAGCGAAGTGGTTGGCTTCCAATGGTCAACGCCTGTTCCTGATGCCGCTCGAAGAAGTGGAAGGTATTTTGCCGCGCGTCTATGCACGTAGCGTGATGGGCGACAATTTACACAGTGGCAAACAGCTGCCGCTCGGCCTGCCCTGCTCGGTCGCGTTCTGGATGGCGGCGGAAAACCGCTGGACGGACTGCCATCGCCGGATACCGGCGAAACCGAGCGCTGATCACGCAGCCGTTTAACCCGCTGCAACGTACCGCCATTGAACACGTGCTGGATACCGGGGTACGTGCCATCAATGCGCTGTTAACCGTAGGGCGCGGTCAGCGTATGGGCCTGTTCGCCGGTTCCGGCGTCGGTAAGAAACGTATTGTTAGGCATGATGGCCCGTTATACCTGTGCGGATGTGATTGTCGTCGGGTTGATTGGCGAGCGTGGCCGTGAAGTAAAAGATTTTATTGAGAACATCCCCGGGCGCAGAAGGTCGCGCCCGGTCGGTTATCGCCGCGCCAGCGGATGTCTCTCCTCTGTTGCGTATGCAGGGCGCTGCGTACGCTACGCGCATTGCTGAAGATTTCCGCGATCGCGGTCAGCATGTGCTGATTATGGATTCCCTGACGCGTTATGCCATGGCGCAGCGTGAAATCGCACTGGCTATCGGCGAACCGCCAGCAACCAAAGGTTACCCACCGTCTGTCTTCGCCAAATACGGCGTTGGTGGAACGCAGCACAGTATTCACGGTGGGGGTTCCATCACCGCGTTCTATACTGTTCTTACAGAAGGGGATGACCAACAGGATCCTATTGCTGACTCCAGCGCGCGCGATCCTTGATGGACATATCGTTTTGTCACGCCGTCTGGCGGAAGCAGGCCACTACCCGGCAATCGATATTGAAGCGTCTATCAGTCGTGCGATGACAGCGTTGATTACTGAAAAACATTACGCAAGAGTTCGTAATTTCAAACAGTTGCTCGAGTTTCCAGCGTAACCGCGATCGTTAGCGTTATGCGCAAGCGACCCACACAAAGCCATCGCATTGTGGCCGCAACTTGAAGCTTTCTTGCAACAAGGCATTTTCGAGCGTGCCGGGTGGGAAGATTCGATGCAGGCATTAGAGCTGATCTTCCCGACAGCATAATGTAGTGGAGGCTGATCATGACGCAAATATTGACGACGCTTAAAGATTTGGAGAAAAGAAGTTGAAGACGCAGCTGAGGCTTGGCGAGATGCGTAGGGCTGCCAGCAAGCAGAAGAACAATTAAAATGCTGATCGACTATCAGCATGAGTACCGTATGATCTGAATAACGATATGAGCGGGGCATTGATAATCAGCGCTGGCAAAACTATCAGCAGTTTATTCAGACGCTGGAAAAGCTATCGAGCAACACCGCCATCAACTGGCGCAGGACCCAGAAAGTCGATGTCGCGCTGTGCTGGCGGGAAAACGTCTGCGGCTGCAACATTGCAGGACAGGCAAAGCGCCGCAGCGTTACTGGCGGAAAACCGTCTCGATCAGAAGAAAATGGATGAGTTTGCACAGCGAGCGTCCCTGAGGAAAACAGAATGATCACCTTGCAAAACTGCTAGTTACAGAATCAGATGCAACCACCGGCACGCAAACAGGCAAGGCTGGCGGTGATTCCGCTCAGGACTTCCTCGCCCTGCTCACCGGTGCGATGTCCGGCACTGGCGCACAAGGGCAAGAGGGCGATGCCCCCTGACCCTCGCTGACCTGCAGGCCGCCGCGTTAAGCGGCAAGCTGGCGAAAGGTAAGCTGGCCGCCGCGTCCGGTGAAGAGGCGCAAACCCCGGCGCAAAAACTGGCCGACATGCTGGCGCGCCAAAGCATGAAAACCGACGCCACGGCGACCGCTGAAAGCAATGCCAATGTGCAGAACCTGCTCTCCGGCCTGACCCTTCAGCCAAACGGATGCTGGCTGCGTGACGAAAACCGCGAAAGCGGCCGATGAGAAAACGGACTTAAGCGATGAAGATCTCGCTAATCTCAGCGCACTGATGGCCATGCTACCGCACCAGCAGACACAGCAACTGACGGCTGCGCAACCGGTTACCACCACCGCCACCAGCGCCATTGATGTGGGTGCAGCAGCAAACCGCGCCCTGAACACGAATGCGCTGACGGCCGACACGGGTACCGATCTGCCGCGTGCCACCGCGAAAGGTACGCATCGCCAGTTGCCGACGATGCAGCAATCCACCGCCTTTGCGGCCGCACTGGCATCACGCAAAGAAACGGATAACGCCGTGCAGCAAACCACCAATACCACCGCAAGCATTGCGCCGGTTACAACACCACCAGCAGCGCAGGCCAGCGCCCGGTCGCCGCGCCGGTGCTCAGCGCCGTTGGTAGCCATGAGTGGCAGAATCTTAGCCAGCATCGTCACCCTGTTCACCCGTCAGGGACAGCAGAGTGCGGAACTGCGTTTACACCCGGAAGATCTGGGGCAGGTGCAGATCTCTATCAAGCTGGAAGACAACCCGAGGGCGCAACTGCAAATGGTTTCTGCCCATAGCCATGTTCGTCAGGCACTGGAAGCGGCATTGCCGGTGCTGCGCACCTCTCTTGCTGAAAGCGGCATCCAGTTGGGTCAGAGCAATATCAGTAGCGAGAGCTTTGCAGGCCAGCAACAACAGTCTTCTCAGCAACAGCAGGCATCACGTTCCGGTTCCGGCGATCTGTTTGGTAGCGACGATGATGAAGCATTAGTCACCCCTGCGAGCCTGCAGTCCGCCGCTCGCGGTAACGGCGCTGTCGACATCTTTGCCTAAACGCCCGAGGTAGCATGATTATCCCCGTCTTTTCCGCGCTTTGGCGGAAGCAAGACACGGGATAATCAGCTCAGGCAGTATTAACAGGAAGTCATCAGATGACTGACTCCGCTATTACCAAAAAACGCAAGCGCAATATCTGGATCCCGCTGCTGGTGTTAATCACCCTCGCAGCATGCGCCATCGCTGGCTATAGTTATTGGCATATGCAACAGAAACCTGCGGCCAGCGCGAAAGCGGGAGCCACCTCCGCCGCCGCCGGCACCGGTCTTCTTCGCGCTGGACACCTTTACTGTGAACCACCGGGCGATGCCGATCGCGTGCTGTATGTCGGTATTACGCTGCGTCTGAAAGATGACGCGACGCGCGCCCGACTGAGCGAATACTTGCCGGAAGTGCGCAGCCGTTTGCTGCTGCTGTTCTCACGTCAGGATGCGACACAGCTCGCAACCGACGACGGTAAACAGAAACTCGCCACTGCGATTAAAGAAACACTCGCAACGCCGTTAGTGCAAGGACAACCGAAGCAGGAAGTCACTGACGTCCTTTATACAGCTTTCATTTTGCGGTAATAACATGGGCGATAGTATTCTTTCTCAGGCCGAGAATCGATGCGCTGCTCAACGGAGACAGCGATAAGAGCGATGATCCGCAACCGGGTATGGGCGGCGACAGTGAAATTCGCCCCTATGACCTGAATACACAGCGCCGCGTGGTGGAACGTCTGCAGGCGCTCGAGATCATCAACGAACGTTTTGCGCGCCAGTTCCGTATGGGCCTGTTCAACCTGCTGCGTCGTAGCCCGGATATTACCGTCGGCGCGATCCGCATTCAGCCATACCATGAATTTGCGCGTAACTTGCCGGTTCCGACCAACCTTAACCTGATCCACCTGAAACCGCTGCGCGGTACCGGCTTGTTTGTGTTCTCGCCAAGTCTGGTATTTATCGCTGTGGATAACCTGTTCGGTGGCGACGGGCGTTTTCCAACCAAAGTGGAAGGTCGTGAATTCACGCACACTGAACAACGCGTGATTAACCGTATGCTGAAACTGGCGCTTGAGGCCTACAGCGACGCGTGGAAGGCGATTAACCCGCTGGACGTTGAATACGTGCGTTCTGAGATGCAGGTTAAGTTTACGAACATTACCACATCGCCAAACGACATCGTTGTTAACACACCGTTCCATGTGGAAATCGGTAACCTGACGGGTGAATTCAATATCTGTCTGCCGTTCAGCATGATTGAACCGCTGCGCGAAATGCTGGTTAACCCGCCGCTGGAAAACTCCCGCAGCGAAGACCAGAACTGGCGTGATAACTGCCGGTCCGCCGGGTTCAGCACTCAGAGCTGAATTTGATCGCTAATTTTGCGGATATTCCCCTGCGTCTGTCGCAGATACTTAAGCTCAAACCCGGTGATGTACTGCCGATTGATAAACCCGATCGCATTATCGCTCATGTGGACGGTGTACCGGTGCTTACCAGCCAGTACGGCACAGTCAACGGACAATATGCGTTACGCGTAGAGCATTTGATAAACCCGATTTTGAATTCGCTGAATGAGGAACAGCCCAAATGAGTGATATGAACAATCCGTCCGATGAGAACAGCGGAGCACTGGACGATCTGTGGGCTGACGCGTTGAACGAACAAAAACCACGCCGACGGGCGGTAAGAGCGCGGCTGATGCTGTGTTCCAGCAGCTCGGGGGTGGTGATGTTGGCGGCAATCTCCGAGGATATCGACCTGATTATGGATATCCCGGTCAAACTGACCGTTGAACTGGGCCGTACCCGGATGACCATTAAAGAGCTGCTGCGTCTGACGCAGGGTTCCGTGGTTGCACTGGACGGACTGGCGGGTGAACCGCTGGATATCCTGATTAACGGTTATCTGATTGCGCAGGGTGAGGTAGTGGTCGTTGCCGATAAATACGGTGTACGTATCACGGATATCATCACGCCTTCCGAGCGTATGCGCCGTCTGAGCCGTTGAGTCACGTATGAGAACACAGGCCACGGTTAGCCAACCTTCCGCCGGTTCGCCACTGCTGCAAGTCAGTGGCGCGCTGTTTGGCATTATTGCCGTGATCCTGATTGCCGCGTGGCTGGCGAAACGACTGGGTTTTGGTGGGAGAACCGCCGGCACCCGGGGTTTGAAAGTCAGCGCCAGCACAACGGTCGGTCCGCGTGAACGCGTGGTGATCGTCGATGTTGAAGACGCGCGCCCGGTGCTGGGCGTCACCCCGACCCAAATCAATCTGTTGCACAAGCTTCCTCCCGCGCCTGCCGAAAGTGAAGTCGTGAACGAGAAAAATGCGGACTTTCAGTCCGTGATGAAGAATTTGCTTAAGCGTTCCGGGAGATCCTGATGCGCCGTTTGTTATCCTTTGCGCTGGCCGGGCTGTTTCTGTTTGCGCCAGCCGCATTTGCTCAACTCCCCCGGTCTGGTAAGCCAACCGCTGGCAAACGGCGGCCAGAGCTGGTCGCTGCCGGTGCAGACGCTGGTATTTATTACCTCCCTCCACCTTCCTGCCTGCCGTTTTGCTGATGATGACCAGCTTTACCCGCATCATCATCGTCTTTGGCCTGCTGCGAAATGCACTGGGCACGCCCTCTGCGCCGCCAAACCCGTGGTGCTGCTCGGACTGGCATTGTTTTTGACCTTTTCATTATGTCGCCGGTGATCGATAAGATTTACACCGACGCCTATCAGCCGTTCAGTGAGAACAAAATTTCCGTGGATGTGGCGCTGGAACGTGGCGCGCAGCCCCTGCGTGAATTTATGCTGCGCCAGACGCGCCAAAGCCGATCTGGCCCTGTTCGCCCGGCTGGCTAATACGCCGCCAATTGAAGGTCCGGAAGCCGTACCGATGCGCATTTTGCTGCCCGCGTATGTGACCAGCGAGCTGAAAACCGCCTTCCAGATCGGTTTTACTATTTTCATTCCGTTCCTGATTATCGACCTCGTGATCGCCAGTGTGCTAATGGCGCTGGGGATGATGATGGTGCCGCCGGCAACCATTGCCCTGCCATTTAAAACTGATGTTGTTTGTACTGGTGGATGGCTGGCAGCTGCTGGTCGGTTCGCTGGCGCAGAGTTTTTACAGTTAGGAGTAAAGCATGACACCTGAATCGGTCATGATGATGGGTACCGAGGCGATGAAAGTTGCACTCGCTCGCTGCTCCCCTGCTGCTGGCCCGTGACCGGGCTTATGATCAGTATTTTGCAGGCGGCGACGCAAATCAACGAAATGACGCTCTCCTTTATCCCGAAAATCATCGCTGTGTTTGTGGCGATTGTGGTTGCCGGGCCGTGGATGCTGAATTTGCTGCTCGATTATATGCGCGGTCTGTTCAATAACATTCCCTATATCATCGGGTAATCCCGCTTATGCTGAACATCACCAGCGATCAGTGGCTGCAATGGCTTAACATGTATTTCTGGCCGTTGGTGCGTGCTGGCGCTGATTATGAGCGCACCGATCCTCAGTGAATCACGCATCCCTCGCCGCGTGAAACTCGGTCTGGGGATAGTCATTACCATCGTGATTGCCCCGACGCTCCCGGTAGTGCCGAATGTGCCTATCTTCTCTGTCGCCGCGTTGTGGGTGGCGATGCAGCAAATGCTGATTGGCATTGCGCTCGGTTTTACCATGCAATTCGCCTTTGCCGCTATCCGCACCGCGGGTGAACTTATCGGCCTGCAAATGGGCCTCTCTTTCGCCACCTTTGTCGATCCCACCAGCCACCTGAACATGCCGGTTTTGGCGCGTATTCTGGACATGCTGGCGCTGTTGCTGTTCCTGACCTTCAATGGTCATTTGTGGCTTATTTCCATGCTGGTCGATACCTTCCACACGCTGCCGATTGGCGGCGACCCGGTAAGCGGTAATGCGTTTCTGGCCTTGACGCGCTCGGCAGGACTGATTTTCGTCAATGGGCTGATGCTGGCATTACCGATCATTACCTTACTGCTGACCATTAACCTCTCCCTTGGCCTGTTGAATCGCATGGCGCCGCAGTTATCGGTGTTTGTCATCGGTTTTCCCATTACGCTTAGCGTTGGGATTTTACTGATGGCAGCGATGATGCCGCTGGTCGCGCCTTTCTGCGAACGATTATTCAGCGAGATTTTCAATCTGTTAGCTGATATCGTTAGTGAACTGCCTCAGAATACAAACCCCTAGCGTTGTTATTGTCTTTTGAGGATAATCCTAAAGTTAAATTTGCAAAACATCTTCCGAGGATATAACTGGCGCGGCTTATTTGTTTTTAACGGTCTCACAGAACGCAACATTTACTTTACTTTAAGAAGATTCCCCGGCAAATTATACGTAACTTTACGGGATAGTGGGTTCGCCTGAAGTTTCGTGTCGCACTTCAGTAATATCAGTTTTTTCCTGTATGGCTTCTGAAGCTTCCGGCGGTGGTGAATTATCGTTACGCATTGAGTGAGGGTATGCCATGTCAACGATTATTATGGATTTATGCAGTTATACCCGGTTGGGATTAACAGGGTATCTGACAAGTCGGGGGTTAAAAACGAGATATCAACGATATAAAAACCGTTGATGAACTCGAATCAGCTTGCGCCACATTCCAGCCATCCGTGGTGTTTATTAATGAGGACTGCTTTATCCATGACCCAAGCAGCAGTCAACACATTAAGCAAGTCATTAATCAGCATCCCCGTACACTGTTTATCGTGTTTATGGCAATTGCCAACATCCACTTTGATGAATACCTATTGGTACGTAAAAATTTATTGATTAGTTCTAAATCAATCAAGCCTGGAGTCACTGGATAATATTCTGGGGGACTATCTCAACAAAGAGAAAAAAGCGTTGGCACCATTAATTTACCCACGCTGTCATTGGAGCCGTACCGGAGTCCAGTATGTTAAAAATGTGGATGTCAGGACAGGATACGATCCAAATCTCCGATCAGATGAATATTAAAGCCAAGACGGTATCATCACATAAGGGGAATATTAAAAGAAAGATTAAAAACGCATAATAAACAAGTGATTTACCATGTTGTGCGTCTGACAGACAACGTCACGTCGGGTATATTTGTTAATATGCGTTGAAGGAATTGTTATTTATTCACCCTCCCTCCTCAGGAGGGCGAAGAAATTAATCTGCTTTTCGACGAAAACCCCGTCTGCGTGATCTTTTCATTAAAGAACCAGATTCCGAGCGGGTAGTCTTCCAGTGACACCGGTACATTGTACCTTCATTGAACGCTTCAACAGCCAATACCACCCCGGACGGCGTGGACCCCCGTCCGTTTTGACCGTAACCCGATCGTTAACCTTCATATTTACCCTCCTGTTGCATTTTACGCCAGTGTAGAACAAAAGCCTCATTGGCAGCGCCCCCGGCGCTTAGCTGGCGATTTTTTCTACCGTCTATACTTAGCCGTGGGACTGCGAAAGAGGTGACGGCATGAAAACGGTGAAAGAGTACAGCGAAACCGCCAAACGCGACGTCAACGTTGACGTGGACGCCCTGCTGGCGGCGATTAACGAAATTAGCGAAAGTGAAATCCATCGGGTTAACGACGAGGATGGTCAACGCGTGAGCGTGGATGGCAGGGAATATCATACACCGGCGGGAACTGGCGGAAGCGTTCGAACTGGACGTGCACGACTTCAGCATCACTGAGGTAAACCGCTAAAGAAAACTCCCGGTTGCAGCAGCAACTGGGAGGAAACTGCTTCTGCGCAAGAAGCACTTAAAAATTCGTACACCAGTGGAATCTGATGTAGGGGAAACTCTAACGACAAACGCGAATTAAGACAAGAATTATTGATAAAACAAATAATTAGGTAAACAAGTGTATTCCATTGGATACAAAGCGCTACCGCCGAGGACACTCAGTACAGAGGAAAATAACGAAAAAATCGCCTGCGTGCGAATGGCATGCGCCGTAAGATGATGCTTAACTCCCCCGTCTTGGAGAAAACGAAAGGAGCGAAATATGCCGGTCTGGACTCACCACTGCTGGTTTTTACCGATGTCGACGGCACCCTGTGCGACAGCCATACCGGCAACTGGCACGCTGCCGCCGGATGGCTTGAACGGCTTCGCCAGCATCATATCCCGGTCATTTTATGCAGCAGTAAAACCGCCGCCGAAATGATTGACCTGCAAAAACACTCGGACTTCAGGGATTGCCGTTTATCGCCGAAAATGGCGCGGTGATCCAGCTTGACGAACGCTGGCAGGAACATGACAGCTACCCGCGGATTATCACCGGCTCGCCCCATGACGAAATCGCCGGTGTTGAACCAGCTACGGCAAAAACAGGGCTGGAAGTTTACCACCTTTGACGAGCTCGACGAGCGCATACTGGCGGAGATTGGATTGCCCCCGGCGCAAGCCAGCACTGGCGCGCCTGCAGGAGGCATCGGAAACGTTAATCTGGCGGGACAGTGATGAACGCATGGCGGCTTTCGATACCGCTCGCAGGGCTGGGGCTATGTTTTGTTCAGGCGCGCGTTTCTGGCATGTGCTCGACGAACGCGGTGGTAAAGATCAGGCGGTAAACTGGTTAACCCGTCAGTACCGCCATTACACCGGAAAACGCGCCTTTACCATTGGGCTGGGCGATGGCCCTAACGATGCCCCATTGCTGGACAGCGTCGATCACGCGATCATCGTGAAAGGCCTGAATCGCCGGGGCGTACGACTGCGTAAAGATACGCCAGAGCGGGTGTACCATTCGCAATGCGAAGGCGCCGCTGGCTGGCGTGAAGGCCTCGGATCACTTCTTTGGCTTTGGTGCAGCATCTTCCGAGCAAACCTGATTACGCCCACTGTTTTTCGCCCGGTATAACCGACTGTCGGCAATGGATTGCAGCGTTTCAAAATCATAACTGCCGCTCTCCAGTGCGCCGCTGACGCCGAGCGAAGCGCTAATGCGAATGGTCGTATGCTTATGGATCAGTATCTCCTTACCGCGAATGCGCGCACGAATCCGCTCAGCAACACGAGCGGCTTGTTCAAGCGTACTGCCCGGCAGTAAAACGCAGAACTCTTCTCCCCCTACGCGCCCGGCCACATCCTCGCTGCCAATCGTGCTGCTGATCAGGCCCGCTGCATGTGACACCAAATCTCCCGCCTGATGGCCATAGCGGTCGTTAACGTTTTTGGAAATGGTCGAGATCGATCTGGATGATGGCAAAGGTTGCTGCTGCTCCCGCCCCTCTTCCGTTAAGATTTTCGCCCGTTCAAACAGTGCGCCGCGATTGCACAAGCGGGTAAGCGGGTCATACCACGCCTGCCATTGCAGGGTATTTTGCATGCTGTACATGTTGTTGACCATCCGGCGGATCACCGCCCAGCAAACAGCAGCATGGCGGTAAACAGCACCCACAACAGCGCCAGAGCAATGCTGATGCTGCCAAAATCTCCTTGCAGACCCTCGCGCAATGTTTGAATACGCAGTATGAAGCCGTCAAAGTGCCGCAGTTTCTGCCAGCTCACATAACGCGTCCCGAAACGCAGCCCGCCACGGGTATCGCGCGCCATCCCGTCCATCAACCGGGCCTGTTGGTCCGCAGTGAACGTCGGTTCTGTATGGCTGATGTCCGGCGCGTGGGTTAATAGCTGAAACTGGCTGTTATAGAGCTGATATTCGCCCTTATTCTGCCCTTCCCGCGCATCGTTCAACAGTTGCGCAATCGCCTCCACAGGAAAACTCATCGCCAGCACACCAAACCAGTAATCTCTGTAGTCCAGTGGGAGCGCTGGCGATAACAAATCCCTTATCACTCTGCCCGCCATCAGCCTGATCGGTGAACCAGCGCACTGCACGGGCGCGATTTTCACGCTCACTCTGATCGGTAAACCACGGTCGCATCAGTAAGTGATAATAGGTCGGGATAATCTGCTGGCTATTTTCCAGCGGATGGGTGGCGACAAAAAAGCCGGCGCGGGAGACGTAATAAGCACGGCGCGGCAGCATCCCTGCATTGGCGGAGAGGCGAAACAGATAACCGAGCTCCATGGCCGCCGTCAGCTCATTGTGCAGCAGTGGATGGTCACGGTTGAGCAGTTCGCTCTGATCGACAAAATAATCGGAGACGCCATACAGCGGCAACGTCCGGCGGTTATCCAGTTCGATATTCCACTGTGGCAAGTGTCGTTGCTGCTCAAACCCATTTTGCACATTGCGCATGACGTCAAATGCCAGCGGCGTCTGTAACGCGGACTGCATGCCGTTGCGAAAAAAGAGTAAGCGATCCACACCGACCTGCATATGCCTGTCCAGCGCATTGCTGACGTTTTCCAGCATACTTCGCTGGCTGGCGACATACGCGCCTTCCGGACGATAACTTCACGCCGGTGTAAGAATGGTGGAACACACCACCACGATGACAAAGCACAGGTTAACCACCCGCGCCGGGTAGAAATACTTTAGGTTTCCAAGCCGCCTTTTTTTCTTTCACGACATTTTCCTGCCGCATACAGGAGCCCTGATATGCGCTGTTTCGCTGTGCTTTAGTCCTGCAATTCACGGCCTCACCCGGCCTGCGGGCAATAAAAACGCCCGGCATTGCCGGGCGTTTTAAGGGATTAAACCTCCTCGTGGATCCTTTGCCTGTCGCCGCATCAGTTCATCTTCACGAAAGGCTTCCCGTTTGACGCCGTAGCCGTCATACCACCGACACTCCACCATACCGCTGGCATAGCCGGTGACGATCATGCGCGGACCACCATTTTTGGGTATCACTTCATCACTGACCAAAAAGACCATCACTGCCTCCTGTATCAGGGCGAAACTTTTTCACCTTAGACGAAGTTTGTTTATTTTGCATAATGCCGGCCGTAAGATTTTATTCAGCCGCACCCCGCAAACGCGTTATCCCTTTCATTACCGCAACGACCACCGCACCAATCACAAAGCCCAGCACCGAGGGTTCGCCAGCACTGGCGTAAGCGTCTGCAACACAGCATTCTGCCCGGCGGCAAATTGCTCTACTGCGTGGTGCAACGGCGCAATACCGTGCACCACGATGCCGCCGCCGACCGAGAACATGGCCAGCGTACCGACCACCGACAATATTTTCATCAACCAGGGGCAGCGAACAGCAATCCTTTCCCCTACGCCCTGCGCCAGTACGCCGTTTTTCTCCACCAGC
This sequence comes from Enterobacter sp. EA-1, assembly GCA_002886105.1. GTDB lineage: Bacteria > Pseudomonadota > Gammaproteobacteria > Enterobacterales > Enterobacteriaceae. Next base: position 1,998,091 of record CP025776.1, on the reverse strand, counting down.
CAGTAGCCCATGTCGTCGAGCTTAACGATAATGCCCACCGTGCCGTAAACGCCCACCGTCACCAGCACGGCAATGCCCGACAGGATCAGCACTGGTTGAGCAATGGCGCATCTGCAACAATGCCCAACGTAATCGCGACGATTTCCGCCGACAGAATAAAGTCCGTGCGCACAGCACCTTTGATTTTGTCTTTCTCGAACTGCTGTGGATCCTGCGCCGCCAGTGGCTTCCAGACGCTGTTGGCGCGCTTCAGGGCTCTCTTTATGTTTTTCTCGCTTCCAAAGGTATGCAGCACTTTCTCCACACCTTCAAAACAGAGAAACGCCCCGCCCAGCATCAGCAGCGGCGTGATGGCCCACGGGATCACTGCGCTGATCAACAGCGCCAGCGGCACGAGGATAACCTTGTTCAGCAGCGACCCTCTCGCCACGCTCCACACCACGGGCAACTCGCGGTTCGCACGCACCCCGGCGACTTGTTGTGCATTGAGCGACAGATCGTCGCCCAGCACACCAGCAGTCTTTTTCGCCGCCAGTTTGCCCATCACCGAAATGTCATCCAGCAACGTGGCAATGTCGTCCAGTAAGGTCAATAAACTACTTCCTGCCAAAATATCTTTCCTTATTGATTATGTTGCACAAAAGCGCGCAGGTACTGCCTGCGTTCCCTCAGTATGCGGTAAAAACGATACGCGGAAACGCCCCGCTGGTGTCAACAAAAATTTAACACTTTCTTCGCAATTAACCACTCGCCAGCCCGGTAGTTTTGACGTTAACTATAAGCCTCTTATCTTTCCCGGTGGGTTATGCGTTTCAGGCATGTTTTACCGCTTATTGGCGCGCTTTTTGCGCTCTACATTATTTGGGGGCTCCACGTACTTTGTTATCCGCGTTGGCGTTGAAAGCTGGCCGCCATTGATGATGGCTGGCGTCCGTTTCCTCTCTGCGGGTGTCGTCCTGACAACCTGTTTGTTATTGAGTGGGCATAAACTGCCGCCTCTGCGCCCAATGCTGAATGCCGCATTACTTGGCGTATTGCTGCTGGCGGTCGGCAACGGGTTCGTCACCGTCGCCGAACATCAAAATGTGCCATCCGGTATCGCGGCGGTCGTGGTCGCCACCGTGCCACTATTCACCTTGTGCTTCAGTCACTTTTTCGGCATTGCTACGCGAAAACTTGAGTGGTTTGGTATCGCCATTGGTCTGGCGGGAATTATTTTGCTCAACAGCGGCGGAAACTTAAGCGGCAACCCGTGGGGGCATTGATGATTCTGGTGGGGTCGATGAGCTGGGCCTTTGGCTCGGTGTATGGTTCGCGTATTGCGCTGCCCGTCGGGATGATGGCGGGTGCTATCGAAATGCTGGCGGCAGGCATCGTGCTGCTGGCGGCCTCGGTATTAACCGGTGAGCGGCTGACCCGGCTACCTTCGCTGCAGGGCTTTATGGCGGTGGGGGTGCACTGGCGCTGTTCGGCTCTATCATCGCGATTAACGCCTATATGTACCTGATTCGCAATGTCTCTCCTGCCGTGGCGACCAGCTACGCTTACGTCAATCCGGTGGTCGCCGTGCTGCTGGGCACAGGGTTTGCTGGCGAACACCTCTCGCCCGTCGAGTGGCTGGCGCTGGGGATTATTATTATGGCGGTGGTACTGGTCACGCTGGGCAAGTACCTGCTGCCGCAGCGCCCCGTCGTCACCCCGTGTGAAGCGGAAAAGTAATACAGGCTGAATAGCCGCCTAAAGAGGGAGGCTATTCAGCAATATCCACGACGCATGGATCCCTTGCGATCGATCGCGCGAGAGCACCGCCTTCGCAAACCCACTCTTCCGAGGGCGCTCGCTCAGCGCACGGTCGCTCAACTTCAGTTTTCCGCGCAACGCGCATTCCCAGACAATTAACACCCGCCATCCCTGTTCGCGCAGCAAACCGCAGTCGCGCTTATCCCGCGCTACGTTTTTGCCGATCTTCTCCAGCCAGAAATCGGTGCGCGTCGCCGGGACTTTAAACAGATGACACCGGTGGCGATGCCAGAAGCAGCCGTGGGTAAATATCACGCAACGGTAGTTATCCAGCACAAAATCAGGACGCCCCGGTAAAGCGGCGTCCTGTACACGAAAATCCAGTCCGAGTGATTGCAGGCAGCCTGCCAGCCGCTTCTCGATGGCTGTATCCCGTGTGGCGATCGCGCGCATGTTCTTGCTACGGGTTGCTTTGTCGTGCACATCCGCCATTCTCTTACTCCGCTACAGGGCGTGGGAACCAAAGCGGCGCAACACATCGTCGTCGATGTGCTGAAAATCGCCCTGTAATTCGGCGCTCAGCTTGGCCATGTAGTGCACCAGAAAATCGGCATTACTGCGCGCCAGTTCACGCCCCTTTTCCGTTTGCATGGTGGCGGGAAGCTTCAGCAGTTTGCAACGAAAGTGATCGAGGGCATACGCCCGGTCATCCAGTTCCCGCTGCGCCGCGAAAGGATCGTCGCCATCGAACAGCGCAACGCCCAGCGAGCCGGAAACGGCAAATACCCGCGCCAGCCCAATCGCGCCTAGTGACTCCAGTCTGTCCGCGTCTTGCACGATTTTCGCCTCCAGTGTCTGCGCTGCAATGCCAGCGCTGAAACTGTGTGCTTCAATAGCATGGCGCACTGCGGGTATCGCCTGTTGCGGATAGTCAGGAAACTCTTCAGCCGGGATCACGGCGGTTTTCTGCGCTGCCATCACTGAAGATAAGTGCCGCTGCGGGTGGTTCTTCGGCAGGCTGACAATGTCGTGGAAATAGCAGGCAGTCAGGATCACCAGAGCATCCACCTGTTGCTCCTGCATCAGGGTCTGCGCCGTCTTCCACACCCGGCGAAAATGCGAGACGTCGTGCGCGGCATCTGCATGGTTAAAATGGTGGCGAATCCATACGTCAAAACGGTGCTGCCAGTCATTGATAGTCATTGTTGCTCCTGCGCGAAAAACCATAACAATAGCATCTCATGTGTTACAGGTCGTCATTGTCACAGACAAATGGCAGGCAGACATAATATAGATTTATATTTTCACGGGAAATATACCCGACACCAAATTAATAAAATAAATAATGCGCCATCTGATTTAATAACTATTTATTTACTGTAATACTTATGCGATGATGCCCGTGCATTATTAGTGACCTCTCTAGCTTTTGTTTTTTTTGTCAATATTTGGCAAATCGTATCCCTGGCATTACCCGCCGGAGGATATCTTCTTTTATCAAAATCGTTAACGAATAAATTATCACCACATTTATATTCCCTACCATCATCATTGCTCCTGAATTAATTTATCCACGTAATACTTAGGATATATCCCGCTCAATATCCTGTTCATCAAATTCAAGATTCGTTAGTCGTTCCTCTTTTACGAAAAATCCTTTTACAGGATCACCGCGGATGATGACGTTTTTTCCTCGGTAGAGGTTCTGGCATCATTGAAAGCGCATTCACGCATTCACTAAAAAATACTATCCCTATTATTCCGCTTCACGTTTGCTCCGATACCCGCTGGCATTTTCTGAACGTTATAGTGAAATACTGACGTTTTACGAGACAGGTTTCGCCAGTTATTGCGTTGTCTTAGCGGTAGGGGGTCGCCTGTGTGGTACTGGCGAGTTCACTGATGACAAGGCCAAGCGCCTTAATCTCGTCCCCGGTCAGGATATCGTCGACCGTAAACTCACTGGCACCGGAAAAGTGCCACGTTAAGGAGATGCTCACTGTACTCCCGTACGACCAGCTCTTCCTGCGGCGATAAGGTCGGGGTTTCCGGCTCGGCAGTAGTCACCGTCCTGGAGGTCGCTTTGCGCCAACACATCGCGTTTTGCCTGCGCGAGCGCGTCCTCAACGGGTTTAATACGCCAGAGGTACGTATCTGTTCCGGCAACAGGTACTTTCTCAAACTCAAAATTATTAAACAGCGCGAGAAACAGGATCACCTGCGAATCAGCGTTACCCATTTTCGCATTTGCCCTCTCCATCGGCAGAAATCTCACCCGCGCCTGTGCGGGCGCGATCGTACCCGATACCGGCTTAAGGCGTTCAACCCCGGTGGTGCCATAAGACTGCCCGGCCCGCCCCAGCGGCACATGTGCGCTGTCCGGTTCAAACGGGTAGGTACCGAATGAGACGTGATGCAAGGAACGGCGTATATTTTTGGGAATATCACTGATATAGACAAAACTGCCGGTCGCCTGATGGGAGATCTCGTGAATAATCGATAACCGCTTTATCCTCGAAGATATCGGGTAACACGACCATGATACGGGCGGTGGGATCTTTTGATAAACATACGCAAAACAACCGGCTCTGAAGCATCGACCTTCTTCACAAGGACAACGTCCGAGTTTCGTCTCCTCGACATGAAGGGCAAACGTCCGGAGCCGTTCTCCCAGAATACTCAGCCGCTCATAAGCCTCGCCGAGAATTTTGCTGTCGGCGGTATTGAGGAATTTCGCCAGTATTACCAGAATCCTTTCATGCAAGGCATTATTATTTTTAGCTTCAAGAAGGAGTGCCTGCACTTTATCCGCGATGTCATGTACCCGGTTAAATGCCTGCTCAATAATGTTTAACTGCGCCATCGATACTTTGCCGCCTCCATTATTCGCCTTCAATCGCGGGAAATCCGACGAAATCACTTTAAAGTTCGGATCGGTATGCAGTGATTTTGTATAAAATGACTTAAGCGCCTCACTCAGTTGTGGGTTATTTTGCCTGAAAGGCAAATCCTTAATTAAAGGCCGGAAGTGGGTGATATCAGGGCCAAGATCTTTTTATTTCCTCGGATCCGTTTCATCAGTTGCGCATCTTCGGCGTTGGACGTTTTCCATGCTTTCGGTATGTCGTCTAACTGTGGGACCCACCGTAATGTAGTCTGTAAGTCCCCACTTTCATCAATTGCATTTTGATAATAGCCGACAGGCTGTTTTCTCCGGCCGGGCTTTGCTCACGAAGATGTAACTGATCGAGGAATTTCTGTATCGCTTCGAAACTCACCCCTGTTTGGCCACACTGTCTTTATAGGCCTGTGACGCGTAGATCAGGACCCCTTCCTGCGGGTAATCCTCCGAGGGAGTTCACTGTTTAATTGCGTCAACGGTTTTAACTGCCCTTTACTCCCCCCGTGGGGATATGTCCGCTGTACTGTCCAGATCGTAATACGCCAGCAACCAGTCATCTGACTGCTGAGCCTTATTCGCCATGATTTGTAACCACTCATCCTCATCAAAATAGATATAAGATAAATCACCTTTGTCGGAGAATAGCTGAACCACCACCCGGTCCTGCCTGCGCAGCCCGCGGATATAATAGCTGTTCGTAATTTCATGGGTTATGCTGCCTTTTTCCGGGGGCGGTAACAATACGCACATTGGATTCGAAACGCATTTTATCCATTTCACTGATGACATCGGACATCGCCATCATTCTTCCCTGTAGAGCCAGTTCCTCCTGAACCCTCGGCGGGAGGAGTGAGTCGGCCGGAGGGACCCGCAACAGGTCCAGACCCGACAGGCGGTACCACATCTGGTGCAGATTCAACAGGAATATCTTTTGGTACGGGTGGCGGCGCGGGCTTTTGAGCGTCCTCACCATCTTGTCCAGATCCTCGAGCCCTTCCGGCTTATCGACGTGGTAACGCCTTTGCGTAACCGTAAACGCCGCACGCCGGTTTTTCGATCACCTGCAGCATTTTGTTTTTCAGCAGCTTATACATGCCGGGCAGCGTATCCGGCAGCGCAGTAACGGCAAGACGTGTAAGCCGTGAAACACCCCGGAGCATCTGTTCCAGCATTACGCCCGCCAGATTTCCCCATCTCAAACGCCACGGCCATTAACAGGGAGCGCATATACACTTTGCGCTCTTCGTCATCATCCGCCTGCGAATAGAGCACGATGGTCGGCACCACCTCCAGCAACAGTGTGGTCGCCATTGAGGCCGCAATCCACGGTAAGGCAGGCCCGCCAACCACGATCCCTCCCACCATCAGCAGCAACCCGGACATCACCGCTAACGTGTTCACCAGCTCATGGACAACCGCCCGCAGATGCTCAGCGGACGTATTAATCAGCTCATCATACAGATCGGCAAGGTCGTTCTTCTGCCGCGCAATCAGCGTGTCGATCAGCGCCTCACGGCTTCTGGACGTGGTGGTAAACGGCGGATTATAAAGGCTATAGCTGGTCTGAAAGTTAATATCCGTGTGCTGTTCCGGCGCATCATGGTGATAAGGCAAAAATCGAATCTGTCAGGAATATCTTTCAGCGCCTTACCGGTGCCGACAGTCCGGTATTTTTCGATAAATGCCCTGAACCCGGAATCGGTTTCAACGGTAAGTGACGGCGGAACTTTTCTCTCCTCTCCTTCTTTTTAATCAGTTCGGCCAGCCCCGGCCACGGTACCTCATAGTAGTCGTTATCCCAGAGCGAGCAGCACCCCGATTTTCTTATTCCCCAGCACGCCGGAGGAAGGAACCGGAATGAACATCAGGCTGGCGAGTGTGCTGCCACTCCACGGTTTCAGCCTGCGTTTTCCCCTCCAGAAACTGTTTTACCGCATCAATATAGTGCTGATGATATTCTCCTCCTGTTCCTCCGGGCGTCGTTTTTTCTTGTCGAGATAGGCCAGCGCGGCCCGGGTCGTCATCACCTTATAGACGTTTTCGACCCGCGATTTCCCCCGCACCAAACACCGCATTCAGTTTCCAGCTCGACAGAGATCTATTTTCAGCAGCCTGTCGCGCAGCTGCTGGCTGAAAGCGTCAGGCCAGAGAACATTGCTGTCGGAATAGGCCGTGCCAAGTTCTTTGCGTGGTACCCCGCGCACAATATCGCGAAGAGAATAAGTATGGAGAACCGTCTCGTGTATTTCGGCGGCCCGACCGCTGGACAGATGATAGATAATTTCCTTGACGGTGATGTTACTCTCGGGCGACCACGCCCCGGTCCTGCTGATGAATACGGAGCGATTCACGGATAAACGCATCAATATAACTGTCGGGACTTAAAATATCCTCGCCAAGAAAACCGGTCATATCCGCCAAAATGCATCCAGTTTCCTTTGAGCTCCTCCAGCTTTTGCTGGCTGGAGCTAAAATGCTCCGGTAACGGCGGCATGGCTTCCATTTTTTCTGCCGATTTCCGCCCAGTCAACACTGTCATCTGGCTCCGGTGGGCTGGATTGCGCGGTTGCATTCCGAGGCGCGACCGTCGCAGACCCCATCGCGGATGTGCCTTTGCCCACCGGTACAGGGAGCGTGGCGCCTGCGGCTACTTTAGTTTTCGACGGCATACCGGGTTTGTCCGGCGCCAGTTTTCCAAGCCGGGGCATCCAGTAACGGCTTAATCTCTTTCTGACGGCGTTATATCTGCCCAGCCAGAACTTCATCTCATAGGTCTGCCAAAATTTAACAACATTTTCGCGGATATTGCGCACGACTTGCTCATCAAGCACGGCATAGTTGTAGGCATCTTCCCAACGCTTTTCCTTCAAGGCATTTTCAGACGATCCACGGTCAGGAGGCTCAGATTGGAGTAAAAATCGCCTAATACAATCTGATCACCTCGACTCGCCTTTATTTGCTCAGCAAGGTCACTCACAAAGGTGAACAGCGTTGGACGGAAACTGGCGGTAAATTTTGACGGATCAATCTTGTCGATATAGGCCAGACTGTATTCTTTCCAAAATACTTCTGCCTTGGGGATTAGCGGGCTGAATATAAGCGTTTCATTTTTCAACGAACCAGACATGGACTTGTGAGTACTGAATGTGCGTAATTGCTCATTTCTTTTTCAGTTGCTTACCTGGTTGGACAATTTTTTCCAAAGCAGCCGCATCTATAGCTGTGCCATCAAAATCACGATTAAGGTCTCTTGTCAGATTCTGCAGCCGCCCCACCGGACGTTACACCTGCTGGCGTCAGCCACCTCCAGTTAAGAATGAAGTTAACACAGAGACATCACTTTCTGGGTAAAACAGCAGGTAGTATTTCCCCGGTGCAGCCATGAGTTATCGGGTAGTTGAGCGATGTCCGCTTTGACCCCCCGGCGCTTTAGCTGCATCGCGAGATGCCACCTCAATTTTGCCACTGAATTCATGCGGCAGGCTCTCTAATTTCAACGCATTCATCCGTGTGACCCACGTGTCATTCAACGGAAAACTCTCTCTCGGCGCCACCAAATAATTCCAGCTGTCTTTACCCGGGCCCTTGCGGAGTAAATCGAGATAGAATTTTTCCGGAGAATCATCCGCCGCTTCTTCATAGCGGCGGACCCAGTATGCCTGTCGGATTTCCTGTCCGGCAGTCAGGCGCAGGTGGTGTCGTTGCGGGGGGCGGAGTGGTGGAGGTTGTCGTGGTAGTGGTTGTCGTCGCAGGCTTTGCTCTGACTGGCGCTTTTGTGGTGGTGGTCGTTTTTTCGTCGGGTTATACACACTCATCCCACCAATGCCCCACCGTTTCACCCTGACGTGAGGTGCAGATGTGGCAGCAGAGGCAGTGAACCCGGCCTCCAGTTCCGCCGCGATTTGCTCCAGTTCGGCTATCTCGCTGGCGTCAAAGGGATAGATAGCCTCTTCAGGTTCGCTCACTGGCGCTTTATACAGGCGGGATAGCTCGTCAACCCGCGCACGCTCTTTTTCAGTCAGCGCACCGGTCAGCTCAGCCAGTTCCTCAAGACTTAACGGGCTACCGCTCTGCTCATCGTTTTTTCGCCAAAGAGTAAGTACCCGGCATACGCAAGGCAATGCCGAAGCGCCCGCCGCAATCCCTGCGCCTTTTCGCGTCATCATGGCGGAGGTTCCGGCCATCAGAATGCCGCTCATGCGGGCGATTCTGGCAAGACGGTCGGTTATGCCCGGCGCTCCTGCTTGTGCGGCCGCCGCCCCCCGCCCAGCATGGTCAAAGCAATATAATCATACTGCGGACGTTCACCGGCGGACGTGGCCGCGGGCTCAGACAACGGGGAGGCATCCTCGGACACGGGTCCACGTCACGCTCTTCATTGGCAAAGGGGTCGGGCGTCGGTGCAAGAAAACGCTGCGGCATCCGGGGCCAGCCCCTGTCACATCAAGTAGATAGAGTAACGCGGTCAACCGCTGGCGAAGATTACACTGGCTGAAAGGGTTCAATCTGCGGCGCCACTTGTGCCTGCCATGCCTCCCAGACAGCACGAAGATCGGCCCTCCACTCTGCCACTCCTCATCCGCAACAGGATCCGGTTCCACAGGCTGGAATACCGCTCCTGTTCTCCTCCCACCCCCGCCCCGTACGACGTTTCTTACGCGCCCCCGTCACACGCTGGCCTTCGTCTGATTTTTTTTCATAGTCGGGCATCGTGGCACTCTCCCTTACAGAATAAAGCGGCGCGACTCAGCTCCCTGTTGTCTCAGTCTCTTCTTGCGCATCATCATCCGGCAGTAGCGCAGACTGGACATCCGTCGTGCTCACGGCAACGTAAGTGGTTTGCAGATCGGTCAGTTTCAACGGCACGGTCACCATGTAACTGAGGCACAGCCGCGGCGTATTGCCGACCGCCTGCCAAAAGTTCCCCAGACTATTGAGTTGTTCAGACGGCGGAATGACGCGTAAATATGCGCCCGGTGGTAAGGAGGAGAACGAACGGTGGTTAACCAACGCGTTCAAGACATTATTAATGATGATCAGCGACTGGCTATTAGCACGGCTTGACGGCGAATCACTGCTGCTGCTTTGCGCCACCTCAAAGTACGTCACCAGATAACAACAACGGATGTTGACATACCCCGGCACAAACTGCCCGGTTGCAGAGACGTACTGCCTGCGCTCGCCGACCCGCAACTGTAAATCTTCCTGAATGTCGTAGAGAAAGACGCACACGGTAGGAACATCGGGTGTTGAATCTTTGGGTGGCAGATCGAAACGGATGGCGACATCCGTTGGCAAATATCACGTAATGCCGCCTCAATGGCGACATTGAGTTCAATCAGCGTGGTATCAGAAGCAATTGCAGGCACAGTTGCATCAGTATCAGTAGTATCTGACATAGAAGTTCTCCGGTAGAGAGTGCGGGGTCAGACGACACGCCCCATCTTGGCAAGTTCACGTTGCAGCGCACGTTCGATATGCTTGAGTTCCACACATGTCGATTGATTGTCGGCAGCCAGCCAGCATGCCAGCAATGCAATGTTACGAATGTTAGCGCCGGTGATTTCAGCCCGGCGCGCCAGCGCGGCGCAAAGTCCACATCCTCCGCCACGCGGATTTCAGCAGGCCAGATGCCACGCCACATTCGTTCGCGCAGCGTGAGATCGGGAAACGGAAAACGAATAATAAAACTCAACCGACGGGTGAATGCCTCATCCAGATGTGAGCGATTGTTGGTGGCAAGAATGACCAGTCCGGTATAACTTTCAAGGCGTTGTAATAAATAGGAGATTTCAATATTCGCGTAGCGGTCGTGAGAATCCCGGGTTTCACTCCGTTTGCCGAACAACGCATCGGCTTCATCAAAGAACAGTAATCCGGAATCCGCTTCCGCAATATCAAAGATGCGCGCCAGATGTTTCTCGGTTTCACCAATGTATTTATTGACGACGGTGGCGAGGTCGATCTTGATCATATCCACACCCAGCGCCCCGGCTAACACTTCCGCCACCAACGTTTTCCCCGTTCCGGAATCGCCATGAAATAACGCGCTAACCCCGGTTCCGTAGGCAATCTTGCGGGCAAATCCACGGGCGAGCATCTCCTCACGAAATCGAACGGCAGCCAGCACCTCCTCCAGTTGCTTGTTGAGGCCATCGGCGACGATCAGATCATCGAATGTCCGCCGGGGCTCAACTCGTGTGGCAAGCCCACCGAAAGCCTGCTGAGAACGCTGCCGAAAAGCGCGGCAGAGATCATCGACGGAAAGCGCATGCGCACCCCGCAATTCCCGATAGGCGTCCGCATCGCTGAGCGACTGGAGTAGCGTATCCGGAGGGCCTGAATCGGCGAACCAGCATTTGCGGGTCCACATCCGCCTCCACCCGATAACGTTGCAGGAAACGGTCTAACAGCCGTGCTTCATCCCACGGGTCGAGCTTTGCGGCATTTCAATGAGCACACCGGGTAATGTCCGTTAATGGCACCAGCGGAACACCTGTTTCACTCAAACCAAACAGCGGGAAACGATGTTCACGAATGCGGTCACTCATCCAGTTGCGTAAATCGGTATGGTTTTGCCGAGGGCACCGGTGCAACCTATGAAGGACAAGGCCTGCGGCGTACAGCGTGGACTCCCGCAGCACATCCACAAAACAGCGGCAAAATTGCGTCTCGTCGGCAGGGGCCTGCTCCATATCAAACAGCAGCAGCTTCCGTCCTGCGACATGCGCTGCACGCGACAACGCCATCAGCCGCGAACCGACGCTTCCTTTTGCCAGAGAAATCAGCAATGCGGGAACCGGATGATAGACATAGTGGAGCAATTGTTTCGTCACACCGGGGAACAAATCGATGTCCGTCGGCGGTTCCAGCCACCGGCAACATGCCTGCCCGAGCGGCGAGTCTCTGCCGGATAGATAGCGGTAAATATGCATGCTTCCCTGCAGGAATGGCGCCAGATCGTTATTACGTTCCGAATCACCGCTGAAGACCAACGCATGCCGAACCGGGGGGGAAAGCGGGGATAAACAGACCTGCATATCCAGACGCTCTGTGGCGTCCCGACAGAGAAGATTAAGAATCAGTTCCGGACCGGGCCAGCTTTCGTGCGTGTCATTCTGTAAACAGGCAAAGAGAAAACCTGCATTGCCATTCGCCAGCGGCATCAGCGCCAGTAACAATGCATCCCGTTCAAATGAATTGGAGTCCAAAACGCGTCATCAATAATGCCAGCCGGCTCTCAGGGGGGATCACCGCACGTTCCGCTTCGCGAAAATTTTGCTGGCATACCGGGATATCACAAGCGGGCACCTTTGTCTGAAACCGCACAAACATATCCATTTGCAGCGTAGAGGGCATCGTCTCTTGCGCTTTATGTGAATACTCCTCCACACGCTGGTGCACAGCGCGTAGATAACGCTGGAGCGCATTTTCGATACGCTCAAACTGTTCGCGCAGTACGGCGTAATTCCACGCACTGGGTCACATTCTCATCGACACCCTCACAGGATATTTCTTGCGTCATATTGTTTGCCGCTCCTGAGTTATGTATTTATTATGCCAACGCTTCCCGCCTTTAATTAAATCAATTAATTATAAGGTTGTTATTACGCAACACAGGCTACCGCCCTTCCCTGATTCAACGCTATTAACAGAGAATGTGGCGAGTATCGGTATATCGCTCTATTGACAATAAAAAACTAGGCAGTCACTCTGCGAAATGCAAATTATCCCGATAGCCTGTAGCTGTTCCCGCCCTGCGCTAAAGCGCGTTAACCACTGGATTGAGCAATAAATGATTATCTCGCTGTTTTTATTATCGATTAATACACAGCAATAATCATTAAACGCTAATTTCACAAATATCAGGCAGTGCAAAAACAATTAACATCGGCGCGCGCAATCGGATATTACAATCGATTCAAATGCCTGCAAAAAACCACGTGAAAATTCTTATTCAGAAATACGTTGCGTTATTTCGTTGTGTTGTTATGAATAAGAGAACGTGTTTCTCAGACACCGATGAAAAGTGATGCCTTCGCTGTAACTGTGCAGCAACAGCCCGGAGGCGAATGAAACGAAGCCAGCCACGATGCATCCGAGGGTTACGACCGGTTCACAAAATGAATGACATCGTTGCAAAGCGCTACCCGGAAAGGCGGACGGGGTGATAACGTATCCGCGTTGCGCTGTCTGAGCCTGAAACACCACAAAAAAAGTCAGGTGGTTACGGTCAGCTCATACGTTCAGGTGCGGAAGAAAAAGGGTGATAATGCGATGGGTAAGGAAGTGGCGGAGAGAGGGGGATTTGAACCCCCGGTAGAGTTGCCCCTACTCCGGTTTTCGAGACCGGTCCATTCAGCCGCTCTGGCATCTCTCCGTACAGACAGTTGCCATGATGCCGAGGTAATTTGGCATTTTAACAGACCCTGTCCCGTTAAATTGGTTCAAGTGGCGAGTTTGCGAGCAAAGCGATGATAAAGTGGCCTGTGGAAAACGAAAGGATCCGCCGACGAGGTGGAATTCCCGTGGGAAGAAGCGTTAAACGCCCCTGTGCTGGCGAATTTATTACCGGATGAACAGATCAAACTGGTTCAACTGGCGGACCGTTTTTGCAACAAAAGGCTGGTTCCCTTGCAGGGATTTGAACTGGATGGGCTGAAAAGTGCGCGCATCAGCCTGCTGTTTTGTCTTCCGGTCCTCGAATTAGGCCTCGGAATGGCTGGACGGTTTCCATGAAGTGCTGATCTACCCTGCGCCATTTGTGGTAGACGACGAGTGGGAAGACGATATCGGGCTGGTGCATAACCAGCGTGTGGTGCAGTCCGGGCAGAGCTGGCAGCAAGGCCCGATCATTCTCAACTGGCTGGATATTCAGGACTCGTTTGACGCTTCCGGTTTTAACCTGATCATTCACGAGGTCGCGCATAAGCTCGATACGCGCAATGGCGATCGCGCCAGCGGTATTCCGCTGATCCCGCTGCGTGAAGTGGCAGGCTGGGAACATGATCTGCACGCTGCAATGGACAATATCCGGATGAGATCGATCTGGTGGGGAAAGAGCGGCCAGCATTGATGCCTATGCAGCAACCGATCCGGCGGAGTGTTTTGCGGTACTGTCCGAGTATTTCTTCAGCGCGCCAGAGCTGTTCGCCCCGCGTTTCCCGGCGCTGTGGCAGCGTTTTGTCAGTTTATGGCCGACCGCTTGGTCGCCTGCGCGGCCAAGCTGGCTACGGCGAGAGCGTGAACAGAGTGCATTAAAACGGCAGCCTGTGCTTTAATTAGCCAGTTGAATCAGTAGGTTAAATTTAGTATTGACACAGCAGATAGGGGCCAGTAGTATGCGCCCCGTTCACACGATTCCTCTGTAGTTCAGTCGGTAGAACGGCGGACTGTTAATCCGTATGTCACTGGTTCGAGTCCAGTCAGAGGAGCCAAATTTAAGAAGCCTGCTCAGGAAACTAAGCAGGCTTTTTGCTTTTCAGATCTGGTAATCAATCACCGCTTCGTCCGGCTCCATCACCTGCCGCTTGATATCTTCCACCGACAGCCCGGCATTACACAGCTCAATAAAGCGCCAGACATAATTGCGCTGTAACTGACCGCGTTTTAGCCCCAGCCAGACGGTATTGGCATCGAACAGATGTTGCGTATCCAGACGTACCAGCTTCCCTTCTTCATTCTCGCCGCTTGACTGCTCCGCTACCAGTCCGACGCCCAGCCCCAGCTCAACATAGGTTTTAATCACATCGGAATCCTGCGCGCTCAGTACCACATCAGGAATTAATCCTTTACGACCAAACGCTTCATCGATGCGCGAGCGCCCGGTGATCCCCTGACGATACGTGATCAGCGGCCAGCGGCTGATCTCCTCCAGCGTCAGCGGAGAACTCTGCGCCAGTGGGTGATCGCTGGGTACCAGTAAGCTGTGATGCCAGCGGAACCACGGAAACGCCGCCAGCGTGTTGTCATTGCTCAGGCGTTCACTGGCGATACCGATATCTGCCCCGCCATTATGCAACAGCGATTCGATCTCCTGCGGCGTACCTCGGATCAATTCGAGACGCACTTCCGGAAACAGCGCGCGGAAAGCTTTAATCACCGACGGCAGGCTGTATCGCGCCTGCGTATGGGTGGTCGCAATGGTTAATACACCGGAGGTATCGTTGGTAAAGAGATCGGCAAGCCTGCGCACGTTGCTTGCTTCATTAGGATACGCTCGGCGATGACCAGCAGGGCTTTACGGCTCAGTCATGCCGAGCAGTCGCTTCTGCCACGACGGATGAAAATTTCTATCCCCAGCTCTTCCTCAAGCTCACGGATATGACGACTCACACCGGATTGCGAGGTGTAAAGCATGTTGGCGACTTCAGTCAGGTTGTAATCCCGCCGCGCCGCCTCGCGGATAATTTTTAATTGCTGGAAATTACCCTTTCCTCCAGTGGGCCCATCAGACATGACGCTATTGTTAAAGTCTGTGGCAGAACAAATAATAAAAACCAGCATCTTATTCCATTAAGGAATAATAATTAGCTCACCAACTGCAGCTCATGGCTTTCCATTGCCGGGCGGCTAACCAACGACATCAAAATATCTTTTACCGCTTGTGCCTGCGGCGACAATGAACCCCGCGCCGACACATTCAGCGACAGCGGTAAATTCATGGACGGCGTGGTGATGCGCGCCATCCAGCCGTTTGTCGCACTGCACAGCGAACGCGCCGCCGACTCTGGCAACACCGTCACGCCCATCCCGCTGGCAATCGCGGCTGTCAACGTGGCAATGGATTCGATTTCGCCGATAATTTTTGCCGTCAGGCGGCGCAACGAAAAAGCTTCATCCACACGCAGACGCACCGCGCTATAGTCACGCGGCAGGAACAGGTTCATCTCAGCCACGGCGGTCAAATCCACGCTTTGCCCCCGGGCAATCACGTGTACCGACCAGATAAAGATCTTCTTTCAACAACGGCAGACTGTTAATGCCTGCGCCCGGCGCGCGCTCATACAGCACCGCCATATCCAGTTGCCCGCTCAGCAATTTATCGTTCAGCACCGCACCACTGTTTTCATGCAAATAAACAGTGACTTCCGGCAGCTCTGTGCGCACCGCCTGCAATAACGGCATGGTGATGGATGATGCCGCCGTCCCCGGCGCAAGACCGATAGAAACCTGACCGCGCAAGCTTTGCCCCACACTGTTCACTGCCAGTTGCGCCTGTTCGCACTGGCGCAGAATCGTTCGCGCATGGGTATAGAGAATTTTCCCTGCTTCCGTCGGTGTCACTCCCCGTTTGGTGCGGATCAATAACTGCTGATCCAGCTCACCTTCCAGAGTGGCAACCTGCTGGCTCAGCGCCGGCTGTGCAATATGCAATACTTCGGCGGCCTGGAGTCAGGCTTCCAATATCGACGATTTTTACGAAGTATTTCAGTCGTCTTAAGTTCATTTTGCCTCCTGTTACGGATTACCGGGCCAACACCGGATGTTATGTCGTCGGAGGAGTTGCAATATGCTTGCCAGTTTTAGTCAGGGAGAAGATTGCAGCCTAACAGGCTGGATAATAAGTGTTTCTAATTACACCCCGGGGAATTATTACTAAAACAGTGGTTTGATATCTGCCCCCATAAGGGGTATTTTGCACCAAATCAGTGCACACGCGGCGGTAAGTGCTTATCCCACCATCAGATTGCCGAAATTGTCAGCAAACGATCAACTTAAGGTAATCCAGCCTTTGACAAGCCCGATGGTCGCCGTTAATATGCGCCCCGTTCACACGATTCCTCTGTAGTTCAGTCGGTAGAACGGCGGACTGTTAATCCGTATGTCACTGGTTCGAGTCCAGTCAGAGGAGCCAGATTTAGAAAAGCCCGTTTTTAAGCGGGCTTTTTTGCTTTTCTGCGTCTCTGAAGTTAACTCAGAATCGCATCCAGCCCCGGCAAGCACCTCATTTACCACAGCGTCAGGTATACGTTCCAGCCGCATGCCGTTCCTAGCAGCCATATCAATAGTTCTGAGCTGGTCGCAGCGAATAACGCCCATTGTTTTTGTCCCCGCCCCTTCAGGAAACGGTGAAACCTGCTGTGCGAGCAAAGTTTCCGCCGCTGGTGACGGGAACCACCACCGGTAGCCGCGTCAGCTTGTTAAACGATGCCTTCGATACGATGAGTACCGGACGTTTACCACTTTGCTCGTGGCCAGCAATCGGATCCAGTGAAACAAGCCAGATCTCCCCCTCTTTCCACTTACAGGATCTCCCTTACCCACCGCAGGCGCATCAATCCATTCCCGATCCTCTTCGCTCATTTCAGCGTGCGGATCGCACTGCGCCAGCAGCTCCTCAAGTGAATAATGAGGCCGTTTCTTAGGTTCGATAATCAGGCAGCCATTATTAATGGTCATGCCGACTTCGCTGTCCGTCGAGAGTTCCAACATTTTCAGCACGGCGGGAGGAACCGCCAGCATGATGGATCCGCCGACCTTTTAAGACGAGTTGTATACATAGCGCACCTCCAAATATTATATTTTAATATAACATTCATGGCGGGAGGTGCGCAATTATTCATCAGATTCATGATGATTTCCTTTTCGTAATGATGTGGGCAGAAAGCCGTTATCCATCGAAGGGCAGTGCAGATGGGAACGAAGTGCGTCACTAAGAAGGCAGATAATAGAAAACTGTTTTTGCGGTTCAAAGGATTATGGCGGGTAGGATAAACGAAATGCGAGGCGGCTTCTGGATCGGAGATGTGTCGGAGGAGCATCAGCGGTAGCGTGAAGGTCAGATTTATCCGGTGGCTCGAAGCCGTACGCTTAAGCAAACAATCTTCCGCTTTTGGGCCAGCGGTGGGTAAGCGTATTAGCCAGCGCGGGGTTTTTCTTTCCGCAGTAACCAACATTTCTCGTGGTTCCAATACCGGCCCCTGAATTTGCAGGCACGGGCTTAAGATTTCACTTTCGGGCAAAAACAGCAACAGGAAGTGGTGTAATACAGTTCGCAGATTGTTATAAATATAAGCATTGGTCGCTAATCTGTCATCTTCACCAATATTACGGAGGGAGTCAGTTGAATACTATTGAACAACAGATTGTTAAGCTGGGGCCACCAGTAGGAAAAGCAGATGCTTATATACCTCTGGAGCTTATGGAGCCGAAAACGTTTGAACTATTTTGTTGTGAACTCATAAAAAACGGCTAAAAAACGGAGAAATAGTTGATGCCATGACGATTGGCATTTCCGGCCAATCACAATTTGGGGCGGATATTTTTACACATCGTCAGCACGGCAATCAGGACATTTATTCGTTATACGAAGTGAAACGTTGTGAAAAATTCACAACGAACCAATATCTATCCACTATCAATCGTTTTAATGAACACAGGGAGAAATGGCATGTTAAAATCAATGAGTTTCAAATTTTCCTCAGTGAGAAAGCGTCAGCAAAATTAATCACGGAATACAAAAAACAAGAGGTTCTTTTTAAGGAACTGGATATAGTACATCGTCTTCTTGATTCGGAACTGATCCACGACTGGCTGAAAAATCTGCATTGCCCAGATCTGTTGTATCGTTTTTGTCACGAGAGCTGGGTATCTCTTTTTTATGGTGAGCGAGCACTGTTAAATATTAAAAACTATGGCTTGTGGGACTATAACGAATCTTCTGCACCGGCGAAATTACACGCATCCATATGAACACATTACTGGTGATACCTATACACTACAGAATGATCACGTGTTTATTCAGGCGTTTTTACCTAACCTGAAGGGGAATCCCCTCTCCTGTTTCATTGATTTTCGTAATGGCCGCTATAGCCATGTTTTGCTGACGATGAGTCAGACTAACCTGCTAAATTCTGCCTTCGAAGGAGTCGGTAGCCCACCGGTGGCGGGAGTCAGATCGTGGGTTTTAAAAGAACTTCATGGCGAAAATTATTATTGTGATATCGGTAATTGCCGCCTTGTACTTACCCTAAATGAAACTCAATCTCTCTGTGAAGCTTTTGATAAGTTCTGGATGTGCTATAAACTGCGCATGGAAGAAATTGACCGGATTTGTCGCACCGTTGATTTCTCGAACAGTACACCCCTCGGTGATAATATTCATCTCATTTCCATTCCTTACTGGCTGTGGGGTCGCATCAGCATCTTTTGTCAACATCATGATTATCTGAATACCGAAGGCGAGTGGTCGATATTTAATCCTGCCCGTGAGCGCATTATGGTCTTTACCCGTCATAAAGATGAAGTAATGAACGAAGGGCATCATGTCACACTACTAGCCAACCGCGACCCTAATTTTAATAGCCTTACTAATCATCGCGTGGTGCTAATCTGGCAACCTCCCAGTCGGTATGATATCTATAATATGGAAGATGGCGCCATCGGGCCTCGTAATTACTGGGATGCGTTGACGACATATCGCTGGCTTATAGAGAAATTAATCCCTCATGCAGATAGCTGGTACTGTGCCAATTACTTTCCAGAACGCAGGGGCTGGCGACGACTGCCATTTTGCGCACCTCGCCATATTTCCTGTACATCCGAGGATATTTATTCTAACTACCAACCGGAAAGTAATATCTCTG
This sequence comes from Enterobacter sp. EA-1, assembly GCA_002886105.1. Lineage (GTDB taxonomy): Bacteria > Pseudomonadota > Gammaproteobacteria > Enterobacterales > Enterobacteriaceae. The sequence continues at coordinate 1,978,861 of CP025776.1, read as the reverse complement.
TTGAACAAGTAGACAGCAAACAGAGTCTGCTGGCGTTGCTGACTGAACTACAAGATTTTTTAATATCTACACTCGCCGGGTGTACTTTAAGGCAAATGAGTTTGAGCAACTTTGCGACGCTTTTCTCTATTTGTTAAACAAGACTACTGTCAATTACTGGGGTTATATCCGTAGTAGCGTCGGCGCTTCGCAGGAAGACCATGAGTCCGTGGTAACAGCATTGCAAAAGTATCGGATGGAAAGTTCGCTTCATGAAAAAATTCGTCCCTGTATGATTATCTACTTCGTGGCATGGTGGCGCTCTTTCGCGATGGCGACTGCCATATTAACGAAGTGGAAGCGATGAAGGCTGCAATGTTGCTGCGCCCCTTTGTGGATAAAGTGTCAGAAGGACGTTTTTGCGGCGCTGTCAGAGGCGGTTATAAACTATCCTGCCAATACGCTTTATCCATAGCCACTCTGCCATGGTGTCGTGTTGCTCGATTAGGCTTTCCGCAACGGCTGGTTTCTGGATTAGGGTAGCAAACGATGCTAACTATCCTTCTCAGAGTTTTTATCGCTTTGTTTTACTAATAAACCATCCGTAAAATAAGCCGTAAGAACAGGTAGAATAGTGCTAAAGCACAGCATTCATTATATGAAGGTGAAACTTGTCTGACATCAATCTGAACGGTCCCGCAAATGGCGGTGGAGCAGCAACCAGTAGTGGTATTTTATTTCAGCAGCAGTTGGGGGCTCACTTTGCTGCTCAGATCCTTTCCGATAGCAGACTGGATACACGTTTAAGGCTGGGCAACGCATCTCCTGTTTGGTTGCGCTTTGGAAACAGAAGCCCCCGTTGACGATATATTGGTTGCAACATCCGTCGGTGGCTTCATCGCCATCCAGGCGAAAACAACCGTTTCGCTTTCAGATGATGAAAGAACCCCCTTTACCGGATCATAGAACAGTTTGTCCGACACTGGCTTACATGCCGTGATGGCAATAGTTCTCTGGAGTGGAATCGACCTCTCGATTCAGATAAAGACCGTCTGGTTTTAGCTGTCAGTACCAAAGCTTCGGCTTCAATTCGCGACGTTCTTCCTGCTGCCTTGTCTCTTTTTTCTCAGCACGGCAGCGGAGCGATGAATCAAAAGCAGGTACAGGCGTATAACATTTTTGAACGCTGTATTTCCACAGTCTGGAATAGCATAACCTCCGCGCCCCTACCGCCTCACCTTGTATCTGAACTTTGCCGCACCGGTTGTTGTTTTGGTGGTTGATGTTGAAAACATGGCTTTACTCGCCTGTTCACGGCTTACTCAGATCCTTGCTAAAGACACACAGGCAACGGCAGCATTGAGTGTTCTTACCGAAATTTGCGGAAAATGATGTCCAGCCGTGATGGCGGCGATCTGTCAACTTTTCGCAACGAGTTAGCAGGGAAAGGGATCGAACTCGCAGCACCTCCTCGCTACAAGGATGATATTGCCCGACTTCAACAGCATTCTCAGGAGATTGCTGCTTCCCTTAATCAATATGAGGCCATTGAAAGTCAGTCAGGCCAGCCCGTTACCCTCCGCAGGGAGTGTCAGAATGAAGTTGAGCAAGCCGTACAGTCAGGTTCGCTATTAATTATTGGTGAACCCGGAGCGGGTAAAAGCGGAGTGCTGAATGCACTGGCCCGCAGCCTGCGCGAACGGGGAGATGATGTACTGGAACTGGCCGTTGATCGCTATTCTGTTGACTCACTCGGGCACCTAACCCATGAACTCAGGCTTGAACATAGTTTGACCGACGTGCTTCCAGGCGTGGGATGGTTCATCTCAGGGCTGGCTGATTATAGATGCGCTGGATGCCACCAGAGGGGGCAAGGGAGAGAGCCGTTTTTCGCCCCCCTCATTGGAGCAAGTGTTAGCTTGGGGTGGCAGATGGCGAGTGGTTGCTTCAATACGCAGCTTTGACCTGCGCATGGGGGTAAAACTTCGTGATTTGTTTAAAGGTACCCCTCCTGTTGCTAAACGTGCTGATACTCTGTTCTCTTCAGTTCGCCACATCGTTATCCCACGTTGGTCAGATGATGAATTTCGCCAACTACTGGAAAAATCTCCATCTCTGGCTACGGCCCTTGAGGGCGCTTCTAAAAAACTGCGAGACCTAGCGAAAGTCCCGTTTAATACCAGACTACTGGCAGAACTGGTTTCCCAAGAGACGGGTGTCAGGTTGGCGGATATTTCGTCTCAGTCAGAACTCTTAAAACTGTACTGGCAACGTCGCGTTGAGGCTCATGGGCTTAAGGCCACACGAAATATAAAAACATTAGTGGATGCTATGATTAATGCGCGTTCACTCAGTGTTTCATCCCTGCTTGCAGACACGGATGCCGACATGATCGATACACTCTGCCGCGAAGGGGTGTTGATTCGGGAACAAAATGACCGTCGGATACAGCTTCGCCATCACCTTTTATTTGACTACGCTGCGGCCCAGACATCATTTGATCCAGAAACGCTAATTGCGGGGACATTACGTTTCCACAAACAACAGGCACTGGGGCTAATGCTATCCCCGGCGCTCGGTTTTGTACTTCCAGGAAATCTGGAGTTATGACAATAACCATTGCCGTTTCTGGCAGGCAGTGAGTTATCTGGTCAACGACAAAGATGGCGATCCTATCATTCGTAGTTCGGCGGGTCGGATTGCGGCAGATTATCCCACTGCTCAATATGACCTGCTCTGGCTTGCTGAACGCGTGGCTGCCGATGATGAGAAGATGATAACCACGCTCAGTCATATCTGCGGAGCGCTGGCAATACGTTTTGAAGATGAAAAGAGGTTGTAGCTCTTCCATGGGTATATCTGGTAGCAGCGCTGACGCCCCAGGTACATAAAGTCGCAGAAACATTACGCTTTCTGTTGTACCCGCTTATCAAGCGAGTTACCGATAAACCCTTATGCAATATGCTGGGGACAGCCAGTCGCGCTGTGTTTTCCTACGCCCTTGCGCTGAGTGAACCAGATTATTTTGTCAGAAGCGCTATTCTTCTCGTTACAGATACTATCAATACCGATGTGCAGGCATCCTGTCATTTACTGGAGCAGCTTATTTCTTCCGAACGTCTCCAACGCTTTGGTTCAGAAGAGATCCCCGTGCTCTGTTACAACATTAAGAAAATCGGAGATTGTGCGCCTGAGTTTGTAGTTAACGTATTCGAGTTTGTCTATACCCATGATGTCACAGAAGAACGGGAAACAACGCTGGGAAACAGCCGAATCCTGCCTCTGAGGTCAAATGCCCGACAAGATTATGAATCGGCTCGTTATTCACTTGGAGAATATTTCTCCCGTTTTCTCGAACAATATCCTAGTCTGGCTGTGGATGCCGCAGTGCGCGCAATAAGCGGGTATGTTGCTCGACGTCATCCCTTAGATACACCTGTGATGCATGTGCCCGTTCCTCGGGCATGATATTTACCTTAAGGCCGATCGCAGCTACATCTGGGCGCACGATCCTGATGGTAAACATGCTCATGACGGAGAAGTACTGGTTAAAAAATTATTTCAGCGCTTGCAAAGCGCGCCCGAACCCGACGCGCTCGTTCTGGCAAGGCTTATCTGTGAAAAAGCTTCGCTGGCAATTTTCTGGGCCAGAATCTTTCTGGCTGCAAATAGACGCAATGATGACCTGATTGATTTTCTCTGGCCTATTGCTGCACAAGAAGCATTTATCCAAAATGAAGATACCCGTAAAGACGCTATCGATCTGGTCGCTATGGGAATTACGCATCGTTCAGAGCATGAGCGGCGAGAACTGGAAAATTCCGCCTTTCAGTATGACCTCTCTGATTATGTTTACCCTGAGAAAGCAAAAACCAGTTTGTTGTACCGCCTTTTCAATACAATTGGTTCAGAGAATCTTCAGACTGTACAAGCCAGAAATTTCCTGAAGAACACCCCAAGGGATGGTGAAACAGCTGGTAATAAGAGGCTTTTCAACATTTCCCCGTTACAGTCAGCACCGATATACCTTACGATTTTATCGATGGTCTGGATCGGAACGAACCGGACAACATCACTCTTATCAACGCGGTCAAAACCGCTAAAACTGCGTTGGGTTTAACAACGAATAACACGCTTTCATCCGAATTATCGCTGGAGGATGTTTTTAGCATTCTCGAACCGCTTCATGAGCAGCTCAATCTGGAACACGCCCATACCTATGTGCGTACAACCGCTGAGGATGTCATTGTCCGGGCCTGCGCTGCTGCTGTTGAACATAAATTGCTGCCTCCGCTAGACGACGATCGGGCTGATAAACTGACATCTCATTTTTTAGATTTAGTACATCTCGCTTCCTGTGCAACTGATCCAATCCTGAATGAAGATACAGAAGAAAACTTTGAAGATAGTGTTAGCTGGGGGCTCACCTGCACCGAGGATTGATGCTGCACAGATTATTCTCGATGTTATTCCATTACGCCCCGATCTGTATGAGCGACTGGAAACCAGATATTGAAAGAATGTTGATTGATCCTCATCCGGCCGTTCGATTACAGGCATCAGTACGGCTGCTACGGCTGTGGGATGTCGATCGGGATAGCGTATGGCGTTACCTGAGTGAACGGCTGGAGCAGGAAACCAATACCGGTGTAATAGAGCATACGGTTGGGGATGGAATAAGAAATCTGTTACATACCGAGCCAACCCGTTCTTTCTACCTAATTCAGAAGCTATTGGGGCGTTTTAATGGCCATCCCGAACGCCAGAAACGTATTCGTACTCTGGTCAGCGGCGATTTGGCAATTCTCTGGGGAGTCCATGAAGTCAGAGAATCGCACCATATTCTCCGAGGGCTGGATTAGCGAACCCACCTTTTATCATGATGAGCTTAATCAAGTCCTGTTTACATTAAGAGAAGGATTTGTTTTTGGCCTTGCCGGACAAAGTAAACTGAAGGATACAGAAGTCAGGCATCGGGCGCTGGATATGGCCTATAGCATTATTGATGCTGCTGGTAAAAAACTGGAACAATACTCCCCCCATACTGACCTGACAGAGGCCGAAAGGGAAAACTTAACACACTGCTTTGCGATTATAGACAGGGCATGTCTACAACTTCGTTTCGCTTGTGAAGGGAAGCATAATTCTGACAAGACATCATTAGAATATGAAGAACTTAAGCAATTTCTGAACGAAACTGAATTACACATGCGCCGTATTGGTGATTGCAGCTCGCCACATACTGTTTATTATCTTCTGGAGTTGCTTGAAACGCTTGTTCCTGTCGATCCTGCCAAATGTTTCGATCTGATGGCTCATGCGTTAAGTCATGCAAAAAAATCCGGTTTCCAGAACGAAACGCTGGGAATGGAACAATTGGTAAAAAATGATGGGCGTGTTTCTTGCCGATCATAAAACCATCTTTGAAGATGAGAACAGACGAGCTCGTTTGATAGAGAGTCTGGATATTTTTCTGGCAGCCGGTTGGCCCGCAGCCAGACGCCTGCTTTACCGGCTGCCGGAATTGATTCAGTGAACGAACATCAATTGCGTAATCAGTTTCGTGGAGATCTATCTACATTAATTGAGGATATGACACAGTCTCTTGAAAATGAGGATCTTGATCCCTATTCGAAAGAGAGCAAGAAAACGCTGCTTGAACATCATACGCGCATCCTGTTCTTCGATCGTCTATTGACAATTCTGGGTTGGCGTCTGGGTACAAAAGGTAATGTGGCGGAAGAAGCCAGAATAAAGGCCGAAACGACGCGCTTTATGGGATACGGCATAACTCAGTTACGAGCGCTTCACTTTCCTTGTTTGCACTCAAGATCCCATTAATGAAATTGGATAGCATAGTCACCGTCCTAGCGAATTCCAAGCAGCCCAGACACTGCTTCTGACAAATCTTCCGTTCACCAACTGACTTATCCAAACTCATCAGCAACCGCCAATCTTCCGTTGTCAGTAAATAAGAGTACTCATTGACATCTTCGATTAGTCGCTTGACTACACTTTCAATAATAAAGCTCTGGCTGTGCTTAATAAGGCAATTTATTTTTTCTCCAAAACTCAAACTTTGACATCATTGCCTCCACCAAACCTTCGGCATGAGACTTCAACGTGAGACATGGTGATACTGGGTTCCATACTCTATTGAATAATAGCAATTATTTCCTTCGGTGTACGACCCCCGACGCCGTTCAGGTCCTGATAACACTTCAACTATCTTATTATTCTGAACAGTATTAAACATAGTTCCAAGATTACCTCTTATTTTAAGAGAGACGAAGTGTCTGGTGATTTATGGGGCCAGTCTAACTACTTATATCCCCTCGTTAATTTTGGTGGTCATTCTGGTGGTCTTGACAGGGAGAGCTTTCAGGATTAGCTTACTTATTAGCCAGTTATTGGCAAAGGCGATCCCAGTCAGAGGAGCCAATTTAAGAAGCCCGCTTTTAGCGGGCTTTTGCTTTTCTGCGATCGCCGACGGCTGGTTTTCCTGCCGCATGCGTGTGGGCTCACCTTACGTCTTCTGTCGCGCTATCCCTGTTGCCATCCGCATAAAGCCATCAAACGCGCGATCGGACAACAGTCGGCGCAAAAACAGCATTGGTTTTGCTGCGAAACCAACCACATAGCGCGTTTTAGGCCGACGTACGCTAAGCGCCCGGCGATGGTGTCCGCAATGACCTCTGGCGGCGACTGCCGTTTCTTGCTGGCATCACCGATCATCGAATTCGCCATGGCATGCGCCTGAGGGGCATATGCCCCGTTCCCGGAAACAGCAAGGAGTTTCTCTGCGGCGATGTCGGGCCACTCGGTTTTAATGCCGCCGGGGGTTCAATGACCACCACATCAATACCAAAGGGTTGCACCTCCATCCGCAAACAATCGCTAATCGCTTCCAGCGCAAACTTGGTGCCGTGATACCGGGGGCGCCCAGCGGGGGTGTGCATTTTGCCCCCCATGGAGGTGATATTGATGATGGTCCCGGAACGCTGTGCACGCATGTGCGGGAGCAATAACTGCGTTAATCGCACAGCCCCAAAGACGTTCACCTCAAACTGTGCCCGCGCTTCATCAGTTGGGACATCCTCTACCGCGCCATACGAGCCATAACCGGCGTTGTTGACCAGCACGTCAATGCGCCCGGACTGCGTCATGATTGTCGTCACCGCCTGTTGTAATGAGGCATCATCGGTTACGTCCAGCGGCAATATATGCATACCGGCCGCCGCCAGAGGCTGCATACGTTCAACCCGACGGGCAGCCGCATAGACGGTATAGCCGAGCGACTGTAACTTGATGGCGGTGGCTTCACCAATACCGGACGAGGCGCCGGTCACGGGCAACTTTGGAATTCATACAACGGATCCTTATAGCGTGAATGAGGTTCGTGACGGCTGACCTGCACAGTCAGCACTGCATAACCGCCACTCTATACAGGGATCCACGCCGCCACTATGGCGACACGCGCCAATCCGCCAGCGAAATGCGCCACGCTCCGTTGCGGTTCAGCCACCGGGGAACAGATGCGCGGCGTGCGCTGTCCGGCGTCTGCCCAGTCCACTCATGAAACGCACGATAGAAGGAGTTCGGATCTTCAAAACCGAGTAAAAAGCGATTTCACTGCCGGATAAGGCTGAATTCTGCAAATAGTGGCGCGCCAGCTTCTCTCGGGTACGATTGATTAGCGCCCGAAAACTCTCGCCTTCCTCCTCGGGCCGCCGTTGCAGTGTCCGGCGGCTCATGCCTAACCGTACCGCAACCGCGTCAATGCTGGCAGCATTACCGGGTATCAACTCAAGCAACACCGCCTGTACCCGCTCACCGGTGGTTGCTGTAGCATCCAGCTCACTAAGACGACGGCGAAGTTCGGGTTCGAAGACGCGCCACATCCCTTCGTTAACCGTCAAAAGGTCTCAGAGCATCCGTTGAGGAAAACGTAATCCCCGGATGTCCTTGTGTTATCGTCCCGCCGAAAACGCTTCAACATGACGCAAATGAGGCGTCGGCGGCAGTTCAGGCAACGTAAGCGCAAGCGCATTGACGGGCTCCCGCGTCGCTAACCGGGCCAGTGGATAAAAAAAGCGAGCTCAGCCACCAGCAAAGAGTGAGGGACATCGTGTTGGGCAAAAGCCAGCGCGGAGAAATGGTCATTTCGCCATGAGAACCAACAGCCACCTCAAGGCTCATCGGCGCCATTAACTGCTTGTACTTCGCCAGCCGTTGCACGGCCTGCAACAAATTGGCACTGCATAACGCAGCAAAAGCGGCGGGTCAAACAACTCGGTTGAGACCGACTCTACGATTTTTAACGGGAACAACGGGTGCCCGGCTTCAGCTTCGAGGCTTCGCCAGAAGCGAAAATAGGCCTCTAGACAACCCGTCGCCCACGCGCGACAGCGTGTCCTCGGGGGAGCCCGGCGCGGCGCAGTACATGTTCCGGCCGGATCCCCATGTCTTTCAGCAGCGTTCGCCATCCGATATTCAGAAAAAGGTCTGATTACGCGTCATAAAATCCCCTACGGCTCACAGGCAAGACCTCCCTGCCACAGTAACGCATCATTATAAGGAGACGGCGGCACGGTTCACTCGCAGCATGCCATCTTCATTGCTGTTTACGCCAGCCTGTCGGTAAGCGTACATCAGACGGCGCGCCGGATCTGCGTTAACGCATGAAGCATATTGTCGATATCCGCCTTGCTGAGATTGGGGCATTGAACTGGCTTTCCAGCCGCGAGATCATCGCTGCTGAATGAACCGGTAAGTAAATACTGGCTTAATGTCGTCATTAATTGCTGATCCAGTTGCTGGATTTGCTCTCGTGAGGAGGCCAGCGTCTGCGCAGATGCCTCCTGTTGCGGGGTCGCCAGCCAATCAGCCAGATAACGATACTGGATGGCTTTGCTCGCATTCATTAACGCGTGGACAAAAGGCTCAACGGTTTGCGGATCGAGCCCGGCCTCTGCGGCCTCGTTTTTGGCAGCGGAAATCACATTTTCTTCCCGCGCCAGATCTTCAACCGGCAGATGATGAACGGCTTTAAATTCGGCCACATCCCGCATGAGCACCATGCGCTGATTCAGCGTAGAGGAAAGCGTGCTGAGTGAAACGGTGGTCACTGAACCGGCGTAAACGGCGCTGCACATAAAGAGTGACGACAAGAAAACGGCCACATAATGAATCATGACTAACCCTCACCTCGGTTGGAAAGCATCATGATTACCTTACTTTGTTATAATTAACCTAATGTTACTATTATCTTTTCAGGATATTTCTAATGTTAACAAAAGACCAGTCTGACGGCTGGCCTCTCTGCTTATGGCATCAACAATCTTCAATGATCACATAGGCCGCGTTGACCGGGCCGTGAACACCCACCACCTTTATCAGCTCAATATCGGCAGTGGAGCTGGGGCCGCCAATAATATTAATGCAGGAAGGCATTCGCTTACCCTGTTGCGACAGGGCATGTAACTGCGTCGCCAGCAGTGCAACACGCGGCAGGATCGTACTTTTACGCAACACAAAAATGGAGGATTCCGGAAGCAGGCTGATGGCGCGCCCCCGCTCCGCCGCAGAAAAGAGCACCACCCCGCCCGATTCCGTCAACCCGTAATCGGCAAACACCACCACTTTTGCCTGCTCCGCCGGTGCGGATATTTTGCTCGCCCGCCTGCGGATCCCACGGTTGCGGCAAGCCTCCTGCAGACGGGCGGTGATGCCCGCCGCGGCCAAACGGACATCGCCGCTCACCACCACCGGCTGTTGACCATATTGTTCACATAACCGCAGTACGGCAGCTGGCGCGTCTTCTTCGCGGGTCAGCTCGCACTGCACCAACATGACCGTCGACGCCACGTCGATAAACGCATCACAACGCTGCTGCTGGCTGAGTTCTGTCAGTCGGCTCTGCGCATAATTATGGGCAGGCGTTGGCCGGGCGTCGGGAATGTTACGGGGTTCGCGCCCCAGAGCCTGCGCAATTGTCGCCAGAAACGCGGTTCGGTTATCCATTATTTATTCCCCTGCGCCTGATGTTTTTAAACCAGCTACGGAAGCTTTCGCCGTCGGCATCCGGGGAGATCCCGCGCCTGCGTCCAGCTACTGATGGCGCCGATATTCACCGGCGCTTTGCCCTCTTTAATCAACCAACCGGCCGCACGGGCACCGGCGATCATGCCAACTTTCCATAGCCCCGGATGGCTGTTGGCGTAGGCAAACATTTTAATCACCCGTTGCTCTGCTTTTGGCGTGATCCTCTTCTGCCATCACTCTGCGGTGGCGCAAAATCAGTTTGGACAGCGGGATTTTCACCGGGCAGACCGTGTCGCAGGCCGAGCAGAGCGAGCAGGCGTAAGGCAGATCTTTAAAATCCTTATAGCCTCCCAGCAATGGGGAAATCACCGCGCCGATGGGGCCGGGATAAATAGAGCCGTAACCGTGCCCGCCAATGTGCCGATACGCCGGGCAGGTGTTAATACAGGCACCGCAACGGATGCAGCGCAGCACGTTACGAAATGGCGAGCCGAGCACCGCTGAACGACCGTTATCGACTATCACCGGGGTGGAACTCCTCCGGACCGTCAACATTGTCCGCCTCCCGGGGGCCCCGTCAGCCGGTGTGTTGTAGCCGGTCAGTCGTGCACCAACGGCGCTTCGCCAGCATGGTGATCAGCACATCGACCTCTTCAAATGTCGGCGCAATACGCTCCATCCCCATTACGGCAATATGCGTTTTGGGCAGCGTGGTGCACATTCGCGCATTCCCTTCATTGGTCACCGAGGCAGACAGAACCGGTTTCGGCCACGGCGAAGTTGCAGCCGGTCACGCCCACTTCCGCGCTGAGGAAATCCTCGGCGGATTTTTTTGCCGGATAAAGCGCGTCATCGCTTCGGGTGTTTCCGGGCCGCCATAGCCCAGATGCTCAGCAAGTACCCGGCGGATCTGGTGGCGATCTTTATGAATGGCCGGAACCACAACATGCGAAGGCGGGTCCTGATCCAGTTGCAGGATATATTCACCCAAATCGGTTTCGATGACCTCAATCCCGGCCTGCTGTAAAACCGGGTTCATGCCAATCTCTTCCGTTACCATGGATTTGGACTTGACCACTTTTTTGGCATTTTTGCCTGCACTACCTTCAGGATGTAGTCGGTGGCCTCTTCTTTGGTTTTGGCGAAATAAACATGGCCGCCGTTCTCGGTCACTTTCTCCGACAATTGGTACAGATAAGCATCCAGATTTTGCAGCACATGGTTGCGGATCTGGCTGGCATGATCGCGCCAGGGCTTCCCAGTTCCCCAACTCATCCACCATTTTCTGACGGTTGCCGCCAATTCGCTCCTGCGCATTCGCCACCGCGTTGCGCATGATGGGATCATCAATCTGCTGGCGGATACGCGTTTTAAACTCGACCTGACTGGTTTTTAAAAACATGACATTTCCCTCAGCGACTCATCAGGACTTCAGCAATGTGCATCACTTTTACCGGTCGGCCTTCACGTTGCAGACGCCCACCAATATTCAGCAGGCAACTGACATCCGCGCCAATCAGGTAATCCGGTTGCTTCTCCATCAGATGCGTACTCTTCTCTTTCACCATTTCGCCGGAAATTTCCGCCATTTTGACGGAAAACGTCCCGCCGAAGCCGCAGCAGGTTTCCGGGTGGCTGAACGGAAGCAGCTCCAGCCCTGAACGTGATGTAAAAGCGCTAACGGCTCCTCCTTCACGCCCATCTTGCGAAACAAGCTGCACGACGGGTGGTAAACCGCCTTCCCTTGCAGACGCGCCCCCATCCACCACAGCGTATTCACAATGAACGACGTCAGATCGAACATTCGTGCGGCAACCCTTTCGGCGCGGGCGGCCCATTCGTTCGTCCACCAGATAACCGGGATAACTTTTAATCGCATACGTACAGGAACCGGCGGGGAAACGATGGGGTAATCATTTTCCTCCAGCGCGCTAATGAGGTTTTTCATGCCGGGAATGGCTTCGTTGATATAACCGCTGTTAATGGCAGGCTGACCGCAGCACCCTTGTTTTTCAGGGAAACTCACCCGGCATCCCAACTGCTCTAACAGCAAAACCGTATCACGCGCCATACGAGATTTAATGGCATCACCAATACAGGTGACAAAAGTTAACATTCACGGTAAAAACTCCATTGCTCTATTTGTTGTTGGTTTCGCGCTGTATTGCGCACGATTCATGCCATGACCCAGTAATAATAAAGTCCGATTCCCAGAATAACAATATAGGCAGCGCAATATTTCATGGTGCCCGCCATAATATGGCTGTCCTGACCTCCCATTCGTGCGGCGGACACTGCAATGGCGATACTTTGCGGCGAAATCATTTTCCCGCCCGTGGCACCAGCAGTATTGGCGGCCGCCAGCCGTGGGATCGATATTCAGTTTTGCCGCCGCCATGGTTTGCAACTTACCGAACAGAACGTTTGAATTGGTATACCGGTCACAAACGTTCCCAGTGCGCCAATAATCGGTGAAATAAAGACGTAGCTGCTGCCCGTTATATTCACCAGCACGTGCGCAAGCGTGGAGATAAGCCCGCTAACATCCATCGCCGTGGCCAGCGCAACGATGGCCATAATGGCGATAATGGAATTCCTCAGCTGCAGCACTGTTTTTACAAATACGTGCATGCTGCTCACCGGAGCGCCCTGAATAAATCCCCCCGATAACCGTGGCCAGAATGATGAGTACGCCGCGTCGCTATCCACTCAATTTTGAGTGTAAGCGTGGTGCCGTTTTCCAGCGGGAAATGCAGCACCGACGCAATCGCAGAAACAGCCGATTTAATTCCCGGAAACAGCGGTGAACAGAGCAGGATAAAAATAAAAATCAGAATATAGATGGAACATGTTTTCAGTAGCACCGCCGCTGAACGCACAGGTCTTTCACTCAGGGCGGGTTTCGATAAGCCGGAGGATCTGTCTTTCCGTTGCGGATGCGTCCGGCAATCGCCACCGCAATCAGGCTCACAAGGCTACCGGCAAAAGCGGGTAACTCGGCCCCTAAATGCACCGCCACAAAATATTGCGGGATCAAGGTCGATACACCGCAGAGAAGCGTAATGCCAAAAACGCCGCGAATGGCTTTCAGGCCGCCGCCGATAATACAAATAATGACGAACGGCAAAAGAATGTTAAACAGCGCCAGTTGCAAAATGATCGTACCACTGAGGGTATTCACCGGCAGATTCACCTGCTGCGCAAGAATAGACACGGGGATCCCCCACCGCACCGAATGCGGTAGGCACGGTATTCGCGACAAGTGAAGCAATGGCGGATTTCAGCGGCGGGAATCCAAGCGCCACCAGAATGCCGATGGGGATCGCCACCGCCGTGCCGTAACCCGCCGCAGCCTCCAGAAAACCGCCGAAACACCGGAGATAAGCAGAACCTGAATGCGCTTATCATCGCTAATACTGGCCAGCACTTCGCGCAAAATATCCATCGCACGGGTCGCCTGCATCAGGTTATAGCTGTAAATTGCGCCCAGAATAACGATGACGATAGGCCATAAACCTTTTAACGCGCCATAGATGATGGCCGATTCAAGCGTCGGCATCGGCGTATGCCAGAAAAGTAACGCCAGTAAGTACGTCAATGCCGGGGGTAATCAGAACAGAATAGTGGACGGGCATTTTTAATTTTTAGAATTAAAAAAACCATCAATAACAGGGGGATAAGCCCTACTATAAACAATAAGTACTCGTGCATTTTGTGTCCCTGATTAAATATCGCAATCGTATTCATATGACAAATGGGAAATGTTTTATAACTTACCGTCAATTAGAAAAGAGTGGCTGGATCGCTTCCAGTGTAAACAATATTTTTGAACAGCATAAAAAAAGATAAAAGAACGTTCAGCTGATGTTATTTTTGCTTTGCAAATAAATACCACCTGCGATTTTTAAAATTAAAAAAGGGAGTATCTTGCAATATTTTCATTATTTCTTTCGATACTTTCCACCAGCGTTGTCAATACTCTATTGGAGGTGCACTATTTTCACATAAAGAATTACCCACTTTAGAGACAACCTTTCCTGTTTTCCCCAAAACCTTTAAAGAAAGTCTTTATGCGAAAAGTCTTATTCACCCTCGGCAACAAAAACCAGCGCTGGATGCCTGCACCCTGCGCCACGCTTAAAGTTTGAGCAATTTCTGCCGATAATAATGTGCAGCTATAATTTAAGCTGCTATCAGGTTGTTTTGTTCCATAACTAAGGATGAATGCATGGATCCAATACAAATCCCATCATTAGCCAGCAGTCTTGATTCCTATCAGCTCAGTAACCAGTCAACACGCTGGTGCTGGAAAAAGGCGCTGGACAGCCAGCAGTCGATTGCAACGGATCTCATTAAACAGATCCTGCAATTGCCATCCAACCCGGCAATCGGTCGTAACATCAACACGACCGCCTGATCCGGTTTGCCCACCGGCGCTCAGTCTTACCGCGCCGGTGGGCAAAATGAATCCAGCCCGCCTTGTGCGGGCTTTTGTTTCTTCTCTTCGCTTGCTTAGCATGTCAAATCGGCGTAGCCTTCCGGCAATTAAAACCAATCGGTCTAAATTATGAATGGCGAAACAGTGGCACCGCAAAAGCCCCGCCGCGGGCGGCTGCCGAAAGTCGAACGCGAATTCACCGATATCCGCAAAGCGCTGATTCGCTCGGGTCTCGAAGTGATCACCGAAACCGGCTATCTGTCTGCCGGTATTGATGCAGTGATCAAAAATATCGCGGTCCCCAAAGGGTCTTTCTACCACTGTTTTAAGAGCAAGCAGGAATTCGGCACCGCGGTGCTGACCGCTTACGGCGAATTTTTCGCCCATAAACTGGACACCTTTTGCTAAATGACCAGCTCGCCCCCCTTACAGCGTATGGAAGCCTTTGTGCACCATGCGGGCCGGGCATGGCGAAATATGCGTTCCGCCGCGGTTGCTGGTGGGCAACCTGCTACAGGAAAACGCCGCTTTTACCGGAAACCTTTCCCGACCAGTTGAAAACAATCCTTGACGCGTGGGAAACCCGCGTCAGCCACTATCTGATGGCCGCACAACAGTGCGGAGAGAGTTACCTCAGGCTGCCGACACGGGCGAACTGGCGCGGATTTTCTGGTCCGGTTGGGAAGGAGCGGTGATGCGCGCCAAACTGTTCCGCTCCGTAGAGCCGCTAAATCAGTACTGGGCCTTCTTCCGGCACAGCATTACAACAAGATAAACACCTGCACAGGACGGCATAATCCGCCGAAAATCAACCTCATCCGACGAGGAAAACGCAGTCATGAAAGCATTAGTTCTGGAACAGAAAGAGAATCAAACCGGCGGAAGTCAAAGACATTGCCCTCCCCGCACTGGCCGAGGGCGATGTCCGGGTCGATATTGACTGGTCCAGCCTTAACTACAAAGACGCGCTGGCCATCACCGGCAAGGGCAAAATTATTCGCCAGTTCCCGATGGTGCCGGGCATCGACTTTTCTGGCCGCGTTAACGAAAGCCGCGACCCGCGTTTTGCACCGGGCCAGTGATCCTCACCGGCTGGGGCGTGGGTGAAAACCACTGGGGCGGTCTGGCGGCGCAGGCCTGTGTGAAAGGCGACTGGCTGGTTGCACTGCCCGAGCACTTGAGCGCGCGCCGGGGCGATGATCATTGGCACGGCAGGCTTTACGGCGATGCTGTGCGTCATGGCGCTGCAAGATGCAGGGCTGAAACCGCAGGACGGCACGATACTGGTGACTGGCGCGAGCGGCGGTGTCGGCAGTACGGCGGTAGTGTTGCTAAAAGCGCTGGGCTACCGCGTGGCGGCGGTTACCGGGCGTGAATCCACCCATGATTTCCTGCGTCAGTTAGGGGCAGATGAGATCCTGCCGCGCAGTGACTTCGCCGAGACCCGTCCGCTGGAAAAACAGCTGTGGGCAGGCGCGGTGGATACCGTCGGTGGCGCGGTGCTGGCGAAAGTACTGGCGCAAACCAACTATGGCGGCTGTGTCGCGGCCTGCGGCCCGGCGGGTAGCTTTACGCTGCCGACCACGGTGATGCCGTTTATTCTGCGCAATGTCCGTTTGCAGGGCGTGGACTCCGTCATGGTGCCGACGGCACAGCGCGATGCGGTGTGGCAACGTCTGGCGGATACGCTGCCCGCCAGCTATTACCAGCAGGCCGCCACAGAGATTACGCTGGCGCAAGCGCCTGCCACCGCCGCCGATTTCCTGCAAAACAAAATCCAGGGGCGTACGCTGGTTAACATCCACGGTTGAACCCTGTCCCGGCGCGCCGTCGCGCCGGGTTATCCCGCCTACCCCGTTTCTTCTGAATCCCTTCGCGCCCGGCTTTCGTTTCCCGACCCTGTGACATACTATCGGGTACAGCCGTAGAGCAGATAAGGAGATAAAGATGAACAATATGGGTGCACACCTGACCCCGGAAGAGGCGCTGGATCAGCTTGAAGCGCTGTATGACCGCTCGGTCGCCGCCCTGCGCGACGCCATCGCTTTGTATATATAGAAACCGGTCAGCTTCCCGACGCCGAAGCCCGTGCGAATGGGTTGTTCGTCTATCCATCGCTGTCGGTAAGCTGGAACGGCAGCGCGACGAATCCGCCCAAAACCCGCGCCTATGCCCGTTTTACCCATTCGGGTTGCTACTACCACTACTGTGACCCGCCCGTCGCTGTTTCGTCCCTATTTACGCGAACAACTCACCCTGTTGTGCCGTGGGACTATGGCGCACAGATCGAGGTGGGCCTGTCAGCGCATGAAATCCCCTATCCGTACGTGATTGATGGCTCCGCCCTCGCGCTGGACCGCTCAATGAGCGCCGGACTGACGCGCTTCTTCCCGACCACTGAACTGGCGCAAATTGGCGATGAGACCGCCGATGGGCTGTTCCACCCCACGGAACTCTACCCGTTGTCGCATTTCGATGCGCGCCGCGTCGACTTTTCGCTGGCGCGACTGCGCTACTACACCGGCACGCCGGTCGAGCATTTCCAGCCCTTCGTGCTATTCACCAACTACACGCGTTATGTCGATGAGTTTGTGCGCTGGGGCTGTAGCCAGATCCTCGATCCGGAAAGCCCTTACGTTGCGCTCTCCTGCGCCGGGGGCAACTGGATCACAGCCGATACTGAAGCCCCGGAAACCGCCGTTTCCGACCTTGCCACTGGAAGAAACACCAGATGCCAGCGTGGCACTTGATCACCGCCGATGGTCAGGGCATCACGCTGATTAACATTGGTGTTGGGCCTTCGAATGCGAAAACCATCTGCGACCATCTCGCGGTGCTGCGCCCGGATGTCTGGCTGATGATTGGTCACTGCGGCGGGCTGCGTGAAAGCCGGTGCGATTGGCGATTATGTGCTGGCGCACGCCTACCTGCGCGACGACCATGTTCTGGATGCGGTGCTGCCGCCGGATATTCCTATTCCGAGCATCGCCGAAGTGCAACGCGCCCTGTATGACGCCACCAAAGAGGTGAGCGATATGCCAGTGAGGAAGTGAAGCAACGCCTGCGTACCGGCACCGTGGTGACCACCGACGATCGTAACTGGGAACTGCGCTACTCCGCTTCTGCGCTGCGCTTTAACCTGAGTCGCGCCGTAGCAATCGATATGGAGAGCGCCACCATCGCCGCGCAGGGTTACCGCTTCCGCGTCCCTTATGGCACCTTGTTGTGCGTGTCCGATAAGCCCCTGCACGGTGAGATCAAACTTCCCGGCCGTGCCAACCGGTTTTATGAAGGGGCGATTTCCGAGCATTTGCAAATTGGCATTCGGGCCATTGATTTGCTGCGCGCGGAAGGCGACCGTCTGCATTCCCGCAAACTCCGCACCTTTAACGAACCGCCGTTCCGATAATGACAAAAGGATCCCACATGCAATCCCCCCTCACCACTACAGGCATTACGTGACCAGTTAGTTGCGCTGGAGCTGGACGGCATTATCGTTCCACGCGCTGACGCTCATCAGAGTGAAGACTGCGCACCGCATGACAATAAATTGCAGTGGCTGACCGGTTTCACCGGGTCGGCGGGCATGGCGCTGGTATTGCGCGATAAAGCGCTGCTGTTCGTCGATGGCCGCTACCAGTGCAGGTGCGCAACGAGGTGGATCTCAGTGCGTTTGAAATCCATCATTTGCACAACGAGCCGCTGGATCAGTGGCTCAATGCTTCACTGCCCGCCGGGAGCCGCATCGGTTTTGAGCCGTTGCTGATGGTTAACAGCCAGTATCAGGCGCTGAGCGCGACGCACTGCCGGTTAAGTGCGCTCACCACCGATCCGTTTGATGCTATCTGGCGCGATCGCCCGGCGGCGCCGTGTGGGGCTATCCGCGAAATGCCGGTTGCGATCAGCGGCGAAAGCAGCGCCGACAAACGTGCGCGAGTTGCCCGTGTGCTGGCAGAAAAAGGGGCGGATTTTTCGCTATCACCCTGCCGGACAATATTGCACCGGCTGTTGAACATTCGCGGTTCGGACATCGCAATGAACCCGGTGGCGCACTCTTTTGCCCTGCTGAGCCGCAACGGCGAGGTGGAGTGGTTTGTCGCGCCACCCAAGACAGCCTCGCTGTCCGCCGCGCTCACCTCCACACTAACGCTCAGCGATGTTGATGCCTTTCTGCCCCGCGTTGCCAGCAGGTGGCGGCGGGCAACAAAAATCCTGCTCGACGGCGATTTCGCACCCTGTCGCGCTGCGTTTTGCCATTGAGCAGCACGGTGGCGAGGTACTGTGGGGTGCCGATCCGATTACCTTTATCAAAGCGCATAAAAACGCCGTTGAACTGGCGGGTTATCGCGAAAGTCATCGACAGGACGGCGCAGCATGGGTCAACTTCCGGCGGCTGACACATGAAGTCCCGGCCCGTGAGGCGGCCGGCAACCCGGTTACGGAACTGGAAGCCCAGCAAAAACAGCTCGAATTCCGCCAGCAACAGCCCGGTTTTATCGAGCAAAGCTTCAGCACCATTTCCGCCTCCGCCAGCAATGCCGCCATGTGCCACTATCACAGCAGCGAAAAAACCAACCTGCCGATTACCCGTGCCCATCTCTATCTCAATGACTCCGGCGGTCAGTACCAGAACGGCACGACCGACGCCACGCGTACCTTGTCATTTGGCCCGGTGGATGCGCCGCAACGCCTGCACTATACCGCCGTGCTGAAAGGCTTTTTGTCGATGTTCACCCTGCAATTCCCCAGCGGTACGCACGGGCATCAACTGGATGCCTTTGCCCGCCGCGCACTCTGGGATTTAGGGCTGGATTTCGATCACGGCACCGGCCATGGCGTGGGCCACCAGTTGCTGATCCACGAGCAGCCACAGCGTATTGCCAAAAAGGTCAACCCATGGCCGCTGTCTGCGGGCAATATCATGACCATCGAACCGGGTTATTACCGGCCGATCGCTACGGTATTCGCATCGAAAACCGGTGTAGAAGTGGTGGAAAGCCAGCCGGGTTTCTGCCGCTTTGCGTCGCTGACGCTGATCCCTATCGATTTAAGCGCTCGGTCGAGTGGAGTTTGCTCAGTGAACAAGAGCAGCAGTGGCTGGATGATTATCATCAGCAGGTACGCGACACCCTGTCGCCGCTGGTCGACAGCAAGGCCCGCCCGTGGCTGTTTACCGCCACCGCGCCACTGCGCGTTCAGGCCGGGTAACGCCGCCATCAACAGATAAAGGGGGCGCGGATGCGCCCTTTTTTATCACGTCCGTTCCTGCTCTTCAGTGGTGCCCCATCCTGCTTTTTCCTGCGCGAGAAACCCGGTGGCGACAGCATGACACAACGCCGCTTCCTGCCCGATCCCGGTATCGTCATCGTAGTAAATGCCGGAAAGCCCCAACCCTATCAGACACAGCATGTGCAACACTGCAATGCGCGCGCACCTCCGGCGCAGCATCAGGATGAACAACAATACAGGGCGCAGTGGCGAACGCTATCACCACCCCTTGGATCTTCACCCGGACGCGGAGGTATTCCCTCCGGACCCGGTTTAACCACGCGAATGTCAAGCGCCGTGATGCTGCACCAGTCGCTCATAATAGGCTTCGCTCTCCACCTGCTTCGGCTCTTCATCCACCGCCAGATAGCGTCGAGATTCTACAATCGCCTCCGCGTTACTGTCGGCGCATAACCGACAAAAGGGTTTGCACGACTTTCCGGTTGCCGCAGTTGTTCAAAGCGCTGAAGCTGAGACTGATACCACGGGTGGCGCTTGTTTCAGCCAACAGTTCACGGAAACTTTCTGCCCCCATGTCACCCTGCTGCATAAACTCGCGCATTTTTTCCGTCACAAATTCACTATTCTTCATGGTGATTACCTTCCTTTGGTCATCAGATAAAAAAAATATTGGAGATACAAAATAACCCTATTGATGTCACCGTGCTGAGGCAAATATCTTTGCATTGCACAGCGTAATAAAACAATTTCTTCGGCCTCGCTTCCAGAACTCGCCATCTCACTTTACAGACTGATAACAAATAATATTGCACAAAATCCTGTGACTCTGTTCAATATGCGTTCTGTGTATTCGTGTTATTTATGCGTAATCGTTTTTACATGAAGCAATTAAATGATGAACGCATATGAATTGCAGGCATTACGCCATATTTTCGCCATGACCGTTGAAGAGTGCGCTATCTGGATTGCACCGGAAAACACCGCAGCGGAGTGTCATGGGAAAATGGCGAGAAAGCGATCCCCGGCGGATATTGTTGCAAAATTACTGGAACTGAGAAAAAGACAAACTCACATCAACGCCCTCATCAACCGAATAAATAATCGTATCGGCAATAATACGATGCGTTTTTTTCGCAGATTTAGCCGCGTTTAAGGCGGTATATCGTGATGGCGATTATCTGGACTGGAAAGTTTATCAGTCGGTGGCCGCCGAACTCTATGCACACGATCTGGAACATCTGTGTTAACGCGGTTGAGCGGCTCACGCCACTGATGATTCATTTTACCGTCACGCAGTACACATAAAGATGAAAAATGCATATCTCTACGGCACTGGGGCTCTATCTGAATTGCATGGCATGGGGGTCATCCTGATGAGCCTCAATAGTCCGCACCTCGAACTCCAGTGGCAGACCAACGCGGCCGGTGTCTCGGTGATCTCGTCGCTTGGTATTGGCCGGTTAAGCGTCCTGTTTTTCTCCGGTGTTATCCGATAAGTTCGGTCGACGACCCTTTATTATCTTCGGCATGATCTGCTATCTCGCGTTTTTTTTCGGCATTATTAATACGCACAACATTCTCGTGGCCTACGCCTTTGGCTTTATCGCCGGAATTGCCAACAGTTTTCTCGATGCCGGAACCTACCCCAGCCTGATGGAGGCATTTCCACGCGCGCCCGGCACCGCGAATGTGCTGATCAGCGTTTATTTCCGCAGGGCAGTTTCTGTTACCGATGATCATCAGCCTGCTGGTGTGGGCGGAACTGTGGTTTGGCTGGTCGTTTTGATTGCCGCCGCCATTATGATCCTCAACGGCGTGTTTTTTGCTGCGCTGCACGTTTCCACCGCACCGAGGGGGCAGGCCCTTGCCGCCAAACCTGCGCCAGACAGCGGCAACGCCGGTTAAACACCGCTGTTCGGTTATCGATCTCGCCAGCTATACGCTGTATGGCTATGTTGCAATGACCACGTTTTATCTTATCAGTCAGTGGTCGCAATATGGTCAGTTTGTGGTGGGCATGTCTTATACCGCTTCCATCAAACTGCTCAGCGTCTACACCTGTGGATCGTTGCTCTGCGTATTTATTACCGCCCCGCTGGTACGGAAAACCGCCAGAACCATGACCCTGTTGATGCTGTACACCTTTATTTCGTTTGTGGCGTTATTGACTGTGCCTGCATCCCAGCGTGTCTGTGGTAGTGGTTTTTTCGTTTGTCATTGGTTTCTCCTCGGCGGGTGGCGTAGTGCAGATTGGCCTGACACTGATGGCCGCCCGCTTTCCGCATGCGAAAGGCAAAGCCACCGGCATTTATTACAGCGCAGGAAGCATCGCCACCTTTACCATCCCGTTGATCACCGCACGCCTCTCGGAGCACAGCATTGCCGATATTATGTGGTTTGATACCGCCATTGCCGCTGTCGGTTTTCTGCTGGCGCTGTTTATTAGTCTGCGCAGCCGGATGGAATCCCGGCGTTTAGTCAATATATCGCCGCTCGCGGAATAACCTGCCGGGTTGTCCATGCAATATTGTTGATGCGCTTTTGCAACATAATACGGACGTTATTTACCGCCTTAATCATTCACGCCAGAAACAGCGTCAAAGACATTTCACGTCACATTTTACCCTGCAATAAACCCCGGCAAATTAAACGCCATGCTATGTATGTCCGGCCACAGCAACCACGTACAGTAATCACTAAACTCGCTGCCGGATATCACAGTAACAGGCGCGGGAGAACAAATTTAAAATTAGCATGGAGCTGTGAAAAATGTCTCAGAATAAGGCTTTCAGCACCCCTTTTATCCCTCGCAGTTATCTGTATCTATCTCAGTTATTTCTTACACGGGATAAGCGTTATCACGCTGGCGCAAAATATGACGTCGCTGGCGGCGAAATTCTCCACCGACAATGCGGGCATTGCCTATTTAATTTCCGGTATCGGTCTTGGCCGGCTGGTCAGTATTCTCTTCTTTGGCGTGATTTCCGACAAGTTCGGTCGCCGGGCGGTGATTCTGTTAGGCGTTGTCTTATATATGTGCTTTTTTCTTTGGTATTCCTGCCAGCCCGAACCTGATGGTGGCCTTTGTTCTGGCCGTGTGTGTCGGCGTTGCTAACTCGGCGCTGGATACCGGCGGCTACCCGGCGCTGATGGAGTGTTTCCCGACGGCGTCCGGCTCGGCGGTGATCCTGGTGAAAGCGATGGTCTCCTTCGGGCAGATGCTCTACCCCATGATCGTCAGCTATATGCTGCTCAATAACATCTGGTACGGCTATGGCGTGATCATTCCGGGCGTACTGTTTGTGCTTATCACCCTGCTGCTGTTGAAAAGCCGCTTCCCCCGGTCAGCAGGTGGATGCCAGTGTCGCCAAAGCCCTACCGCAAATGAACAGCAAACCGCTGCCATGGCTGGAAGGCGTGGCGTCGGTATTGTTTGGCGTTGCCGCCTTCTCGACGTTTTACGTCATCGTGGTGTGGATGCCGAAATACGCCATGGCGTTTGCCGGTATGGCGGAATCCGACGCCCTGAAAACCATCTCTTACTACAGCATGGGATCGCTGCTGTGCGTGTTTATCTTCGCCGCGCTGCTGAAAAAAACCGTGCGCCCTATCTGGGCCAACGTCTTTAACGCCGGGCTGGCGACGCTGACCGCGGCGGTCATCTATTTGTACCCGTCACCGCTGGTGTGTAATGCCGGCGCTTTTGTTATCGGTTTTTCTGCCGCGGGCGGCATCCTGCAACTCGGTGTCTCCCGTGATGTCGGAGTTCTTCCCGAAAAGCAAAGCCAAAGTCACCAGCGTTTATATGATGATGGGCGGACTGGCAAACTTTGTTATTCCGCTGATCACCGGTTACCTCTCAACGATTGGCCTGCAATACATCATCGCGCTGGATTTCGTTTTTGCGCTGCTGGCCTTCATCACCGCGCTCATTGTCTTCGTCCGTTACTACCGCGTATTCAATATTCCAAAAAACGATGTGCGGTTCGGCGAACGGTATTTTCAATAAACAGCTTCGATTCACGATAAAAGTTCAAGGAGTTTATGATGGATGTTACTGCTAAATATGAACTGATTGGCCTGATGGCCTACCCTATCCGGCACAGTCTGTCTCCGGAAATGCAAAACAAAGCGCTGGAAAAAGCCGGGCTGCCTTTTACCTATATGGCATTTGAAGTCGACAACTCTACCTTTGCAAACGCCATTGCCGGGTTGAAAGCCTTAAAAATGCGCGGCACCGGGGTTTCCATGCCCAATAAACAACTGGCATGCGACTATGTGGATGAATTAACCCCGGCGGCAAAACTGGTCGGCGCCATTAATACCATTGTTAACGATGATGGCTACCTGCGCGGCTACAATACCGACGGCACAGGGCATATTCGCGCCATCAAAGAGAGCGGTTTCGACATCAAAGGCAAAACCATGGTGCTGCTGGGGGCGCATCCACCGCCATTGGCGCGCAGGCGGCGATTGAAGGCATTAAAGAGATCAAACTGTTTAACCGCCGGGACGACTTCTTCGAAAAAAGCCGTCGCCTTCGCCAAACGGGTTAACGAAAACACCGATTGCGTGGTCACCGTCACGGATCTTGAGGACCAGAAAGCCTTTGCGGCCGCCCTCGCCACGGCAGATATTCTCACCAACGGCACCAAAGTCGGCATGAAACCGATGGAAAATGAATCACTCATCAGCGATATCAGCCTGCTGCGCCCGGGATTGCTGGTCACCGAATGCGTTTATAACCCGCATATCACGAAGTTATTGCAGCAAGCGCAACAAGCCGGTTGCAAAACAATTGATGGTTACGGCATGTTGTTATGGCAAGGGGCTGAACAGTTCAAGCTGTGGACCGGTAAAGAGTTCCCTCTGGAATACGTGAAACAGGCCATGGGCTTCGAAGCCTGACAGGCTGGTGAAAAAAGGTACTCAATGAAAACCGTAACCGTAAAAAACTCGTGATTGGCGAAGGGGCTCCCCGGGGATTATCGTGTCGTTAATGGGAAAAGATATCGCCAGTGTGAAATCTGAAGCGCAGGCCTATCGCGACGCGGATTTCGATATCCTCGAGTGGCGCGTCGACCATTTCGCCAATGTAGCCTCGGTTGAGGCCGTGCTAGAAGCCGCATCCGTGATCCGCAACATCATGGCCGATAAACCCCTGCTGTTTACCTTCCGCAGCGCCAAAGAAGGCGGTGAACAGACGCTGTCGACAGAGCAGTATATTGCGTTAAACCGTGCCGCCGTGGACAGCGGGCTGGTGGATATGATCGATCTGGAGCTGTTTACCGGTGACGAACTGGTCAAAGCCACCGTGGAGCATGCGCATGCGAAAAAACGTGAAAGTCATTATGTCCAATCATGACTTCCATAAAACACCGCCGGTGGAGGAGA
The DNA here is from genome assembly GCA_002886105.1 of Enterobacter sp. EA-1. GTDB lineage: Bacteria > Pseudomonadota > Gammaproteobacteria > Enterobacterales > Enterobacteriaceae. The sequence goes on along the minus strand of CP025776.1, from coordinate 1,953,777 downwards.
TCGTTCAGCGCCTGCGGAAAATGCAGCAGCTTGGCGCGGATATTCCCAAAATCGCGCTGATGCCGCAAAACAAAACCGATGTCCTGACGCTGCTTACCGCAACGCTGGAGATGCACGAGCACTATGCTGACCGCCCTATCATCACCATGTCGATGTCTAAAACAGGGGTGATTTCACGTCTGGCGGGTGAGGTGTTCGGTTCTGCGGCCACATTTGGCGCGGTAAAAAAGCCTCCGCGCCGGGTCAAATATCCGTTAGCGATCTGCGGACGGTATTAGCGGTATTGCATCAGGCTTAATAAACGACATTCAGGCGGGAAGACACACTCCCGCCTTTGATTAAAAAGAAAATGACCGGACGTGAATATTTTCAATAAATATTCCGCGGATTCGTACGCCTTTATTTCGCTGCACGGCGAATAATGCGGCGACCCGCCCGGTTATTTCGAGGAGCAATTATGAAACCTGAAAGACCCACACGCATTAATGGGCGTGTCACTGTGCTGTCTGCGCAGGAAGCGGTGAATTATATTCCGGACGAAGCCACGCTTTGTGTTTTAGGTGCCGGTGGCGGCATTCTTGAAGCCACCACATTAATTACCGCTTTAGCGGAGAAATATAAACAGACGCAAACTCCGCGTAATCTTTCCCTCATCAGTCCGACCGGGCTGGGCGACCGCGCCGATCGTGGTATCAGCCCGCTGGCGCAGGAAGGTCTGGTGAAATGGGCGTTATGCGGACATTGGGGGGCAATCACCGCGCATCTCCGATCTGGCGGAGCAAGGAAAAATCGCCGCCTACAACTACCCGCAGGGCGTATTGACACAGACGCTGCGCGCCGCCGCCGCCCATCAGCCCGGCATTCTCAGTGATATAGGTATCGGGACGTTCGTTGACCCCCGCCAGCAGGGCGGCAAGCTGAATGAGGTCACCAAAGAGGAACTGATCAAGCTGGTGGAGATCGATAACAAAGAGTACCTCTACTACAAAGCGATTGCGCCGGATATCGCCTTTATCCGCGCCACCACCTGCGATAGCGAAGGTTACGCCTCGTTTGAAGACGAAGTGATGTATCTGGATGCGCTGGTGCTGGCCCGAGGGCGGTGCATAACAACGGCGGCATCGTGATGATGCAGGTGCAGAAAATGGTGAAAAAGCCACCCTGCATCCTAAATCAGTACGTATCCCCGGCTACCCTGGTGGATATCGTGGTCGTTGACCCAAACCAGACACAGCTGTACGGCGGTGCGCCGGTGAACCGCTTTATCTCTGGCGATTTTACTCTCGATGACAGCACGCAGCTCACCCTGCCCCTCAATCAGCGCAAGCTGGTGGCGCGTCGTGCGCTGTTTGAGATGCGCAAAGGCGCCGTGGGTAACGTCGGTGTCGGCATTGCCGACGGCATCGGGCTGGTGGCGCGGGAAGAAGGCTGCGCAGACGACTTTGTCCTGACGGTGGAAACCGGGCCGGTTGGCGGCATCACCTCGCAAGGGGTGGCATTTGGCGCCAACGTGAACACCCGCGCCATTCTGGATATGACCTCGCAATTTGATTTCTACCACGGCGGTGGTCTGGATGTCTGTTACCTCAGTTTTGCCGAAGTGGATCAGCACGGTAACGTCGGCGTGCATAAATTCAATGGCAAGATTATGGGCACCGGCGGCTTTATTGATATTAGCGCCACCTCAAGGAAAATTGTGTTCTGCGGCACGCTGACCGCTGCCGGTCTGAAAACGGATATTACCGACGGTCAATTGCGCATTGTGCAGGAAGGCCGGGTGAAAAATTCATTTCTACGCTGCCGGAAATTACCTTTAGCGGAAAATTGCCCTCGAACGCGGGCTGGATGTCCGCTATATCACCGAACGCGCGGTATTTACGCTGAAAGAAGACGGTCTCCATTTAATCGAGATTGCGCCGTGCGTCGACCTGCAAAAGACATTCTGGACAACATGGAATTCGCCCCGGTTATTTCCCCCTCATCTGAAACAGATGGACGAACGCTTATTTATCGACGCCACCATGGGATTCGTCTTACCCGAAGCGGCCAATTAACAGGAGTACGATAATGGATTTTTTCTTTAACCGAAGAGCAGGAGCTGCTGCTTGCCAGCATCCGCGAACTGATCACCAGTAACTTCCCGGAAGAGTATTTCCGCACCTGCGATCAGACAGCAACCTACCCGCGTGAATTTATGCGCGCTGGCCGATAACGGCATTTCGATGCTCGGCGTCCCGGAAGAGTTCGGCGGCATCCCGGCGGATTATGTCACGCAGATGCTGGCGCTGATGGAAGTGTCGAAATGTGGCGCGCCCGCGTTTCTTATCACCAACGGGCAGTGTATTCACAGCATGCGCCGTTTCGGCTCTGCCGAGCAACTGCGTAAAACCGCCGAAAGCACCATGGAAACCGGCGATCCGGCGTATGCGCTGGCGTTGACAGAACCCGGTGCGGGTTCCGATAACAACAGCGCCACCACCAGCTACACGCGCAAAACGGCAAAGTGTACCTGAACGGGCAAAAACCTTTATCACCGGTGCGAAAGAGTACCCGTACATGCTGGTGCTGGCGCGATCCACAACCGAAAGATCCGAAAAGAGCCTTTACGCTGTGGTGGGTGGATGCCAAAAACCGGGCATCAAAGTCAACCCGCTGCATAAAATCGGCTGGCATATGCTGAGTACCTGCGAAGTCTACCTCGACAATGTGGAAGTTGAGGAGAGCGACATGGTTGGCGAAGAGGGATGGGCTTTCTCAATGTGATGTATAACTTTGAGATGGAACGCCTGATCAACGCCGCACGCAGCACCGGCTTTGCCGAATGTGCGTTTGAAGATGCCGCTCGCTATGCCAATCAACGCATTGCCTTTGGCAAACCGATTGGTCATAACCAGATGATCCAGGAGAAGCTGGCGCTGATGGCCATCAAAGTCGACAACATGCGCAATATGGTGCTGAAAGTGGCCTCGGCAGGCGGATCAGCAACAGTCCCTGCGCACCAGCGCCGCACTGGCGAAACTCTACTGTGCGCGTACGGCGATGGAAGTGATCGATGATGCTATTCAGATCATGGGCGGGCTGGGTTATACCGACGAAGCGCGCGTTTCCCGATTCTGGCGCGATGTGCGTTGTGAACGTATCGGCGGCGGTACGGATGAGATCATGATTTATGGCGGGTCGGCAGATCCTGAAAGACTACCGGACTAGTGCAGCCCTCAGTTCCCGGTTTACCGGGAACTGAGGTGACAACCTAAAACAGCACCTTTTCCTGCGGATAAAAACCGGACCGATGCTCTTGCTCACTGACATTGTTTTTAAATTGCCGGCGGTAATCGCTTGGCGAGCAACCGCCATGACGCAGAAAAAAGCTTGGCGAAGTGGTCCACATTTTCATACCCCACTCGCCGGAGATTTCCGCCAGCGAATTGTCGGTATTGGTCAGCGCAAATTTGGCTTCGGTCATCCGCCGCTGGATCACATAGTTGATGGGGAAATACGGTACTCTTTGGTAAATTCGTGACAGATATAACTGACACTGGCGCGAAATTGTTTTGACAACTGTTCGAGCGTTATTTTTTTGCGGTAGTTGTTATTCAAATAGACCAGAATATCTTTAATTAATGCATCTTTTTAATATAGCCCCTGCTCCGAACGGTAGGCATTTTTAAAATTCTCGTAGTACAACACCGTCAATGCATAGGCAAAGGCATCATAGACAGACGTTAAGGTATTTTTACTTTGCGGCAACATTACGCTCAATTCATTAAATATGCTTTTAATCACCTCTTTCCCCCTGCCCGGCGGAAATGACCGGACACGAGTGCGGTTGCAACAACTGGTGCTCTTCCCGATCGCGAAAGCGGAAGCCATGCAGAGCGCATGTGTAGGTGGTGGCGGGCGCGTTTGCATCCGATGCCACCGCATGCAACCGCCCCCGTTCAATCACCACAATATCATCCGCATGCGCGACATACAGCGAGGAGTCGATGATTAATCGCGCCACGCCTTTTGACATAAATAAGCTCGGTTTCATTATCGTGAACATGATGCCCGGATTCCCGTGCCGGATCATCGCTGATGACAAAGCGTGAAAATCGGGGGTGTTTCCCCCTGTGCGAAAAGGGGGTTCCATGGCATTATCAAAGCATCGCTGATACATGACAACCTCACATTTTGAGAATAAGCCTAAACAAAATAATAAGGATAAAATAGAGCGAGCGCCGCGGTTATTCAACTGTACTTTACAGGTGCAGAACAAGATTATTTACCGGGCATGCAAGATAATATGTTTACGCGCACAATTTATTTTCACTGACTTTTATTTTGCTCAGCCGATCTCACTTTTTTTGCAAGATTGTTAGCAACGAAAACAGCTTGCCCCGTCGAAAAACCCGATCCCGCTATCGCACACTATTTCCAGTCAAATTTGACCTTCCGTCGATGTTGGCGTCACTGCCAATATTCGCCCGCGACTTACAGGAGATGCCATGAAAATAATAACCTGCTTTAAACTGGTGCCTGAGGAACAGGACATTATGGTCATGCCCGACCATACGCTCAGCTTTGACAATGCAGAGGCGAAGATCAGCCAGTTCGATCTCAATGCCATCGAAGCGGCCACACAACTCGCCAGTGAAGGCGATGACGTTGCCACTGACCGTCGGCGGCTCGCTGCTGCAAAATTCGAAAGTGCGTAAAGACGTCCTTTCCCGTGGCCCAAACAGCCTGTTTATGGTGCAGGATGCACAACTGGAACACGCCCTGCCGAAAGAAACCGCACAGGCACTGGCCGCTGCGGCAGAGAAAGTGGGCTTCGATGTGATGCTGTTTGGCGAAGGTTCCGGTGACCTCTACGCCCAGCAAGTGGGCTTACTGGTTGGCGAGATCCTGCAACTGCCGGTGATTAACGCGGTCAGCAGCATCCAGCGCGATGGCGCAAAGCTCACCGTTGAGCGCACACTCGAAGAGGATGTGGAAGTGATCGAACTGACGCCGCCTGCCGTGCTCTGCGTGACGTCGGACATTAACACCCCTCGCATTCCTTCGATGAAAGCCATTCTTGGCGCAGGCAAAAAACCGGTCAATCAGTGGCAACCCAGCGATATTGGCTGGAACCCGACCTCGCCGCAGGCGGAACTGATGGAGATCATCGTACCGCCGGCCACCACGCGCAAACACATCATCCTCGACAATGATTCGCCGGAAGCGATCGCTGCCCGGCCGAACACGTGAAAAAAAGCCCTGAATTGAGCCCAACGGAGAAGAAGATCATGAGTCAATTAACCCGCGTCTGGGTACTGAGCGACAATGCTGAACGCTACGCAGAATTAATGACCGGCGCACGTCAATGGGGCCAGCAGGTGCATGCCATTGTGTATGGCGCTGAACAGGTAAACCGCCTGCAGGCGCTGGGCGCTGATAGCGTGACGGTGCTTGAGCCGCATTCCGACCTGCAACGCATTGAAAACTTCGCCGAAACGCTTGCCGCGCTGATTGAGCAACAGAGCGCCGGTCAACCCGCGTTGCTGCTGATGACCACGACCAAACGCTGCAAAGCCCGGGTGCACGGCTCAGCGTACTGCTCAATGCCACTATGGTAAACGATGCAACGGCAGTCAGCATTGACGCCAGCGGCGTCTGCGCGCAGCACCGCATGTATGGTGGCACCGGCCTTTGGTAAAGAAAAACTGAACAGTGCGCTGGCCATTATTACCCTTGCGCCGGTGATGGAGCCCGCCGCCACCGATCCCTCCCATACCTGCCCCGTCGCCACGGCGGGAGTATATTGCGCCGCGCCATGAGATCCGTTGCCAGCAGCGCCGGGCGAAAACACTGAGCAGTGTGGATTTGGAGCAAAGCAAAACGTGTGGTCGGCGTGGGCCGTGGTCTGGCGGCGCAAGACGATCTCGCCATGGTGCGTGAACTGGCCAGCGTGCTGGGCGCAGAAGTGGGATGTTCCCGGCCGATTGCCGAAGGCGAAAACTGGATGGAGCGTGAGCGCTATGTCGGTGTCTCCGGCGTGTTGCTGAAGTCCGATCTCTACCTGACGCTGGGCATTTCCGGTCAGATTCAGCATATGGTCGGCGGCAATGGCGCGAAGGTGATCGTCGCCATCAATAAAGACAAAAATGCGCCGATCTTCAATTACGCCGATTACGGCTGGTGGGCGATATCTACAAAGTTGTCCCGGCCCTGATCGACGAGCTGAGCCACTGACCCTCGTTCTTACGCAGATATCCCGCTGCGCGGGCAGCGGGAAGGGAGCATAACGCATGTCGGATGAAAGATTTGACGCCATCGTGGTTGGCGCGGGCGTGGCGGGAACGGTGGCCGCCTATGTGATGGCTAAAGCCGGGCTGGATGTGCTGGTCATCGAACGCGGCAACAGCGCAGGCAGTAAGAATATGACCGGAGGCAGGCTTTACGCGCACAGTATTGAGCGCATCATGCCGGGCTTCGCGCAGAACGCGCCGATTGAGCGCACGGTGACCCACGAGAAGATCTCCTTTTGACTGAAGAAAACGCCGTCACCCTCGACTTTCAACGGGAAAAACCCGCCCTCCCGCGCAGGCCTCATACACCGTGCTGCGTAACCGGCTCGATCCGTGGCTGATGGAGCAGGCGGAACAGGCAGGCGCGCAGTTTATTCCGGGCGTGCGGGTCGATGCGTTGATCCGCGAGGGCAACCGGGTCACTGGCGTGCAGGCGGGCGATGACATTCTTGAGGCCAATGTGGTGATCCTTGCGGACGGCGTGAACTCCCTGTTGGGTCGCTCGCTGGGCATGGTGCCCGCCCCTTCACCGCACCACTATGCCGTGGGCGTGAAGGAGTTGATTGGCTTGCCCACCGCGCAAATTAACGATCGGTTTAACCTCGAGGGGGAATGAGGGCGCAGCGTGGCTGTTTGCCGGTTCGCCCTCGAACGGCCTGATGGGCGGCGGGTTCCTGTATACCAACCGCGATTCGGTCTCTATTGGTCTGGTGTGCGGGCTCGGCGATATCGGTCAGGCCGGGAAAAGCGTGCCGCAGATGCTGGAAGATTTTAAACAGCATCCGTCCATTCGCCCGCTGATTCCAGGGCGGTAAATTGCTGGAGTACTCCGCACATATGGTGCCGGAAGGCGGTCTGGCGATGGTACCGCAACTGGTGAGCGACGGCGTGATGATTGTCGGCGACGCTGCCGGTTTCTGTCTCAATCTGGGCTTTACCGTGCGCGGCATGGACTTAGCCATCGCGTCAGCCGAGGCGGCGGCCAATACCGCAATCGCAGCAAAACGTCAGCAGGATTTCTCTGCGCACGCGTTGTCGGACTATAAACGCGCGCTGGAGCAGAGTTTTGTGATGCGTGACATGCAGCACTTCCGTAAGCTCCCGGCGCTGATGGAAAACCCGCGTCTGTTTACCCAGTATCCGCAAATGGTGGCAGGCATCATGAACGATATGTTTACCGTTGATGGCCGCCAGAACCAGCCGGTGCGCAAAATGATGATGTCCCATATGAAGAAAATCGGGCTGATGAATTTACTGAAAGATGGCATCAAAGGGGCGACTGCACTATGAGTCAGGAAAACAGCGTTAACGTTGACGTCAAACTGGGCGTCAATAAATTCCATGTCGATGAGGGCCATCCGCACATTATTCTGGCGGATAACCCCAACATTGCTGAGTTTCGCAAATTGCTAACGCCTGCCCGGCCAATCTCTACAAGCAGGATGCCGACGGCAATATCCATTTCGACTGCGCCGGTTGCCTTGAATGCGGCACCTGCCGCGTGCTGTGCGGGGAGACCATCCTCGACAAATGGACCTACCCGGCAGGCACGTTCGGCGTCGACTTCCGCTACGGCTGATCCCGCAATACCGCCTGAAATTCGCGAAAGGACATCCGCTCACGATGTCCTTCCTGTTCGCACGTTTAACGGTTTATTGACTGAGAAGAGTTCATGAGCGTCACGATAACGTTTAATGCTGAACGTCGGGAAGCGTACCGACGGCAAGGTTTTTGGGGGGATGCATCGCTGGGAGATTACTGGCACCAGACCCTGCGCGCCATGCCAGACAAAGTCGCGGTGGTGGATAACCACGGCGCGTCTTACACTCTACGCGGCCCTTGATCACGCCGCAAGTTGCTGGCAACATGGTTGCTGAACAACGGCATTCAGCCCCGGCGATCGCGTTGCGTTTCAGCTTCCGGGCTGGTGTGAATTTACCGTGATTTATCTGGCCTGCCTGAAAACCGGCGCGGTTTCCCGTGCCGCTGCTGCCTGCGTGGCGGGAAGCGGAGCTGGTGTGGGTGTTAAACAAATGCCGGTGTGCAAAAATTTTCTTTGCCCCCACCCTGTTTAAAACAGACCCGTCCGGTGGATCTGATCCTGCCGCTGCAAAACCAGTTACCCGGCTTACAGCGCATTGTCGGCGTGGATAAACTGGCTCCGGCGACAACCTCGCCCAGCTTCCACCAGCTACTGCAAGATAACGCCCCGCTCACCGCGCCGCGCGGTACACGGCGATGAACTTGCCGCCGTGCTGTTTACCTCCGGCACCGAGGGAATGCCGAAGGGCGTGATGCTGACCCACAACAATATTCTGGCCAGCGAGCGGGCGTACTGCGCGCGGCTGAATCTGACCCTGGCAGGATGTGTTTATGATGCCAGCGCCGCTGGGGGCACGCCACGGGGTTTCTGCACGGCGTGACCGCGCCGTTTCTGATTGGCGCACGCAGCGTGTTGCTGGACATTTTTACCCCGACCGCCTGCATTACGATGCTGGAGCAACAGCGTTGCACCTGCATGCTCGGCGCGACACCGTTCGTTTATGACATTCTGTGCGCGGTAGAAAAGCAGCCAGCCGATCTCTCATCACTGCGTTTCTTTCTCTGCGGCGGTACCACCATCCCGAAAAAAAGTGGCGCAGGGTTGCCAGCAGTTAGGGATAAAGCTGTTAAGTATTTATGGTTCGACGGAAAGCTCGCCCCATGCGCTGGTCAATCTTGACGATGCCCCTTCGCGAATGATGAACACCGATGGCTATGCCGCCGCCGGGGTGGAAATCAAAGTGGTGGATGAGTCGCGTAAAACGCTGCCGCGCGGAATGGAAGGAGAAGAAGCATCCCGCGGACCGAATGTGTTTATGGGGTATCTCGGTGAGCCGGAGCTGACCGCCCGTGCGCTGGATAAGGAAGGCTGGTATTACAGCGGCGATCTCTGTCGCATGGACGACGCGGGATATATCAGCATTACCGGGCGTAAAAAGACATCATCGTGCGCGGCGGCGAGAACATCAGCAGCCGTGAAGTGGAAGATGCTGTTGCAGCATCCGGCCATTGAGGATGCCTGCGTGGTGGCCATGCCGGATGAACGACTGGGTGAACGCTCATGCGCTTATGTGGTGCTGAAAACACGGGGGCAACCGCTGCCGCTGGCGGATGTGGTGGCGTTTTTCAGCCGTAAGCGGATGGCGAAGTATAAATACCCGGAACGCATCGTCATCGTGGATAAACTGCCCAGAACATCCTCCGGCAAGATCAAAAATTCCTGCTGCGCCGGGACATTATCCAGAGACTGAGCAACGAAAACGAATGCAACAGCCCGGCGCGGCGCTACTCACATTCGTGATCGCCCCTGCTGTTGGATCGGCCGATCTGCTGGGTGCAACCACCGTCAGATCGGCAAACCACCCGGCATTATTGGGGCTGCTGCGTTTTCATTAACATCGCTGTCAGGGCAGAAAGCAGACACCCCGCCATCAGATAAATCGCCACCGAATGCCACTCGCCGCCGGAGAAGGTCAACAATGCGGCGGCAATAAACGGCGCGTAAACCCGCCGCCCACCACGCTGGCAACCTGATACCCCACGCCCGCGCCGCTGTAGCGATAACCCGCGCCGAACATTTCCGTGAACATCGGCTGTTGCACGCAGACCACCATATCGTGGGCGATATTGGCCAGCATCAACGAGAAAATCACCACGCCGGGGATCGATCGCGCTTCCAGCGCCATAAAGAACGGAAACGCGCTCAACGCGCCCAGCAACGCACCGGTAATATAGACGCGTCGCCGCCCGTAGCGGTCCGCCATCCATGCGAACAGCGGAATAGTCAGGCAACTGATGCCGCCAACCAACCAGGCCAATATTGAGAAACAGCTCGCGCGGCAACCCGAGGTTCTGCGTTGAGTAGTTAAGCGCAAACGCCGTGACGATATACATCGTCAGCAGTTCGCACAGGCGCAGAGCGATAATTTTTAAAAAGGCAGCCGGGTGACGCGCAGCGCTGAACACCGGCAGACGTTTTTCTCACCCGTTGATTGCTGTGCCTGAGTATGCTCAAACTCGGCGGACTCTTCCATGCCGTTGCGCACCCACAGCGCCCCCAGCACCAGCACAATGCTGAACAGGAACGGCAGACGCCAGCCCCAGCTCAGGAACTGCTCGTCGGTGGTCAGGCTGCTGATTAACGACACCAGCCCGGTGGAAAGCAGCAGGCCAACGCCATACCCCACCTGCACGCCGCTACTGTAGAAGGCTTTTTGCCTCTGGGCGCACTTTCCACCGCCAGCAGCGCTGCACCGCCCCATTCCCCCCCAACGGCAAAGCCCTGAAGGGCGCGCAGAATAACCAACAGCGTGGGCGCCCACCAGCCGATGGTGGTGAACGACGGCAAAATACCAATACAGGCGGTAGCGATGCCCATCATCCAGACGGTCATCATCAACATCCGTTTGCGTCCCAGACGGTCGCCAAAATGGCCGAAGATAATGCCGCCCAGCGGGCGGAACAAGAAACCGACGCCAAAGGTGGCGAAGGCAGCAAGCGTGCCCATCGCCGGATCGATCTGTGGGAAAAACTCGCGGTTAAACACCAGCGCCGCGGTAATGCCATAGAGCAGAAAATCGTACCAGTCGACTACCGCTCCGGCAAAGCTGCCCGGCAGCACGGCGGCGCGGTGAAGTGAAGGTGTCTCCTCGTTGGGGCGGGTTGTAATGAGCGTGGAGTCCATAGTTGTCCTGTCCGTTCCTAAAGTATCCGAATTTTTATAGTTATGTGTTGCGGGAAAAGATTACTCACATCGTGCGCAGCAAAATAAAAGCCGCACCTGAGACTACAGCGACAACCCGCAGGAGAAAACCCTTTACGGGGTCGCGTGCACGAAAGGGGAATTTAACTCAGGAAAGCGGATGCACAGACGATTATCCGGTGAAGCCTGAGAACAGGCGCAGAGAGGTGTTAACGCCGCACCATAGTGATCTGCTGCGTGACGAACGCACTGCGGAAATATTCACGCAGCGCCGCCATCGCCGGGGTAAAACGGGCATCATAGCGCCACGCCAGACCGACGCTCATCGGATGTACATTATTGACCAGCGAACGGGTCTCAATGCGCCTTCCTTCCAGCGACCACGGCCGGTAGACCAGTCCGATAAGATGGTGACGCCCGAACCATTGGCAACCATACTGCGCACGGCCTCAACGGAACTGGTGCGCAGGATGACGTCCGGACTCGCCCCGGCCTCTTCCCAGTAGCGCATGGCGCTGTCTGCAGCTTCATCCACGGTGAGCATAATAAAGGGCTCGTCGGCCACATCTTCCAGCGTCACCTGCGATTTCTCGCATAGCGGATGGCGCGATGGCAGCCACAACCGGCGCGTTGAGTTAAACAGGGTTTCGGCATAAATCGACTGATGGCGCAAATTCCCGGTCAACACCAGTGCCATATCCAGCGTCTGGTCTATCAGCCCCTGCTCAATATCCTGACGCTCATACTCAAACAGCTGGATATCAATGTGCGGATAGTCCTGCATCAGCCGCTGAAGGTGAAACGGCAAAAATAGCCAATCACCGTGTAACTTGCCGCCAGACGCAGCGTGCCACGCACGCCGGTATCGCTGACCGGCATACTGCGCACGGCGTTATCCACCGTTTGCAAAACGGTATAGGCATGATTGAGAAAGTGATTTCCGTAGTCCGTCAACATCATGCCGTGCACCGAGCGGGTAAACAGTTTCTTACCTAAGAGCTGCTCCAGTTCCTGAATAGCGCCGGTGACCGCCGACTGTGAAATATTGAGATGGACGGCGGCCAGCGAGATCTGCCCCATTTCAGCCGTGGCGACAAAATAACGGATTTGGCGTAGCGTCAGCATCGATTTGCCCTTTGATCATTTCATCGTAAATGTTCGCAAATAAGCGTTCTGTTTTTCTGATATCAGCCTATCTAAAAATACTACTTTCCGGATACAAATAAATATTCATATAGTGAATTAATGCTCCCCACCGGAAATAAGTAATTATTATGATGCGAACCGTAGATATCAACTCCGATATAGGAGAAAGTTTTGGATCATGGGTAATCGGCGACGGCGTTGACAATGCGTTAATGACGATAATAAGTTCCGCCAATATTGCCACCGGGTTTCACGCTGGCGATCCCAATATTATGCACAGAACCGTTGGAGGCAGCGAGAAAAATAATGTAGCGATTGGCGCTCATCCCGGCTTTCATGATTTACAGGGTTTTGGCCGCCGCCATTTATCCATCCCAACAGAAGAACTGGTTAACGACATTATTTACCAGTTGGGGGCATTACGGGAATTTGCGCGCTTATATGCGTTGCCATTGCAGCATATAAAACCCCACGGCGCCTTATATATGCACCGGCGCGGGATGACGCGGCAGCACAACATTTTGTCTCCACCCTGCATCAACTCGACGCCGGTCTTTATCTCTACTGTATGGCGAACTCGGCGGTCTGGCGGGCAGCGCAGCGGCTGGAACACCCGGTGATTACCGAGTTTTATGCCGACAGAGAGTATGACGATCAAGGGTTTATCGTCTTCACCCGCAGCACGGGTCGCCTCAGCGTGCAGGCGATCACGGAGAAAGTGTTAATGGCCTGCCTTGAGGGGAAAGTGAAAACCGTGACCGGCAATATAATCCCTGTGCATTTCGATTCAATTTGTATCCACAGTGATACACCCTCGGGCGCGCTGGAAATTATCAGCTCGGTAAAAATGGCGCTGGTGAATAATGGCATTATCGTCTGTTCACCAGGGCTCTGAGAAATAAGACCCGCTTATCTGGAGAAAATAGAATGTCTGATATTGAAGTTATTTCACCGCTACCGGGTGTTTTTATCGGCAGCCATCACCGGAAGCGCCCCCTTTTGTTGAGGCCGGAGATAAAGTCGCAGCGGATACGGTAATTGGTTTAATTGAAGTCATGAAACAGTTCAGCGAAATATTCGCCGAGACCAGTGGAACAATCACCGCTATCACCATACAAAATGGTGATGCTGTCGAACCCGGACAGGTCCCGGCCATAATAAAAACCGATAACGAATAAGCGCAGCGGAGGAGATATGGCGGGGAAAATAAAAAAACTACTGGTTGCTAACCGTGGGGAAATAGCGGTGCGTATTATTCGTGCTGCGCAAACACTGGGGGATCCCGACGGTAGCGGCTTGCAGCGAGGCTGACAGTGAAAGCCTCGCTGCCAATCTAACCGATGAGGTGTGCATCATTGGCCCGGCACCAGCCGCGCGCAGTTATCTCAATATCAACGCGCTACTGGAGGCCGCAGCGCAAAGCGGCGCGAATGCTATTCATCCCCGGTTATGGTTTCTTGTCGGAAAACGCCCAGTTTGCCGAACGGGTGGAACAGGCCGGGTATATTTTCGTCGGACCGGATGCGCAAACCATCCGGGTGATGGGCGATAAAGCCGCCGCGCGCCGTACTGCAGCAGATGCAGGCGTACCTGTTGTGCCGGGTTCACGGGTGCTGGAAACGGTGCAGGCGGCGCAAATTCGCGCCGGGGAAATCGGTTATCCCTGTCTGATTAAAGCGGCCGCTGGCGGCAGCGGTCGCGGGGATCCGCGTGGTGGAGGATGATGAGGCGCTGGCGCGTGAATTCCCTGTCGCCCAGAGTGAATCAAAAGCCGCCTTTGGCTCCAGTGCCGTCTACCTCGAACGGTTTATCGCCCGCGCGCGGCATATTGAAGTGCAGATCACGGGTGATGGTGAGCAGGTGATCCACCTGTTTGATCGCGAGTGTTCGTTGCAGCGACGTCGGCAGAAAATCTTTGAGGAAGCGCCCTCGCCCGCCCTGGAGTCCGATCCAGCGAGCCGCGCTCTGCGACAGCGCGGTACAACTGGCGCGGCACTTACGCTACCGCGGTGCGGGCACGCTGGAATATCTGTTTGATGAAACGCGCGGCGAGTTCTGGTTCATCGAGATGAACACCCGTATCCGGTGTGGAGCATCCGGTGACCGAGATGGTGACGGGCGTCGATCTGGTGCAATGGATGTTGCGTATTGCCAACGGTGAGCCGCTGACGCTGACGCAGTCAGATGTACGCCTGAGCGGTAGTGCCTGCGAAATGCGCATTAACGCTGAAGATCCTGAGAAGAATTTCTTTCCCTGCCCGGGGCTAATAGATGGCGTGGTGTGGCCGGGAGGCGAAGGGATCCGCATCGACAGCCATGTTTTCAGCGGCTACCGCGTTCCCCCCTGGTATGACTCCTTACTGGCCAAAGTGATCGCCCTTTTGGGGCGCGGATCGTCCCGAGGCGCTGGCTCGCGCACGCCGGGGCGCTCGATAGCCTTGAACTCCGTGGCATCAAAACCACCGCGCCGCTTCACCAGTGGCTGCTGCAACATCCGAAATTGCAGGCGGGTGAATTCACAACCACCACCCTCGAGCAGTGGCTTGCGGAACGCGACTCATCGGCTCAGATACAGGAGATCCGTCGCTATGGTCAGTAACCCGATTCGCTACTCGTTTGGCGGAGATGAGCACCTCTTTGCCGAAATTGAAGAGTCCATGTCGTTAAGCGCGTTTTTCCGCGGTCTGACGCTGACACGGGCGCTGGAAGCATGCCAGCTTCCCGGCGTACTGGATATCTGCCTTGCTAACGCCTCTTTCCGAGGTGCGTTTCAACCCGGATGAACTCCCGCCCGACACTCTGCTTGCCAGACTACAGACGCTGGAGGCCGACAGTGACGGCGACAGCACGCTGGCGACGCGCATTATTGAAGTCCCGGTACTGTACAACGACCCATGGACACACGAGACGTTAATGCGTTTTCGCGATCGTCACCGGGCGCCGGAAGGCAGCGACCTCGATTATGCCGCACACATCAACGGTTATACGGATAAAGACGCGTTTATTGCCGCCCACAGCGGGACGCCATGGTTCGTGTCAATGGTGGGTTTTGTTGCCGGTTTACCGTTTATGTACCAGATGGTCGGGCGGGAAAAACAGTTGCAGGTACCGAAATACCTGCGCCCGCGTACCGATACGCCGGGTTTGTCTCTCGGCCATGGCGGCTGTTTCGGCTGTATCTACTCCGTGCGTGGCGCGGGGGGATACCAGTTGTTTGGCATCACGCCGATGCCCATTTACGACCCGTCGCAGCGTCTGCCGTATCTGCAAAGCGAAATGGTGTTTTTCAAAGCGGGAGACATTGTTCAGTTTCGGGCGATCGACCGCCAGACCTATGACGACATCCGTGAGCAGGTGAAAAACGGTGTATTTTCTCCGCGCATTCGCGATGTGACGTTTGTGCTTGCCGACTTTCTTGCCGATCCGCAGGGCTATCCGCAGCAGTTGAAAAGGGGGCTGTATGACCATCAATGTGATTAAGCCCGGCCTTGCCACCACGGTGCAGGATACAGGGCGTGAAGGGTATTACCACTGGGGATACCGCCCTCCGGTGCGCTGGATCCTTACTCGATGCAGATGGCGAATCTGCTGGTGGGAAATGCGGCGAATGATGCGGTGCTGGAGATGACGCTGCTGGGGCCGGAGCTGCATTTTTCCGCCGACGCGCTGGTGGCCGTGTGCGGCGCGTCAATGACGCCGATTATCGACAATCAGCCAGCCGCTGCGCAGCGCGCTGTATATCCGCGCCGGGCAACATCTGCGCTTTGCGCCTGCACGCCAGTGGATGCCGAGCATATCTGGCAATTTCAGGCGGGATTGATGTGCCGCGCGTACTGGGTAGCCGCTCAACCTATACGCTGGGTGCGCTGGGAGGTTTTCAGGGGCGTCGGCTGGCAGCGGGTGACGCGCTCAATGTTCACCCGGTCAACGACGTGCGTTCCCACCGGGAAGGGAACACCGTTCCCGACGCGTTACTGCCGGTGCTGGAGAAATCCGTCACCCCTGCGACTGGTGCCGGGTCTCTATATTCATCGCCTGACCACAGCGGCGGTAGACACCTTCTTTGCTGACAGCTGGCATGTGAGCACCGAAGCCGACCGGACTGGCTACCGCCTGAAGGGCGGACAGCCACTGGCGTTCACGCCGCGGACGCCGCCGTTTGGCGCGGGCTCCGATCCTTCCAATATTGTCGATGCCTGTTACCCGATTGGCTCCGTTCAGGTGCCGGGAGGACTGGAACCGATTGTTTTGCTGCGCGATGCGGTGTCGGGCGGCGGTTATATGACGCTGGGGACGGTTATCAGCCCCGATCTTGCCATTCTTGGTCAGTTACAGCCGAATCAACACGTTCGCTTTATGCCCGTCACGCTGGATGAGGCGCTGGTTGCCCGCCGTCAGTCTCAGCAGCGGCTGGCGCAGTTAGCGAACGTGTTGCGTTAACCCTGCCCGGGGATCGCCCCGTGGCGTCACTCTTTGGTTATTGCGTGTTTCAGGAGGTTGCTGGCTTCAGCTCCACAATCCCGCGCTGCGGATAATGTTGATCGGTCAGCGCTGCCGGAACCGGCGCGCATGGGAAAAACTCTCCCTCACGATGGCACGGTGGGCGGTGTGCAGCGCCGTGTTTTTACATTGTGGTTGGCGCGTCTCTGGCGCTGACCTACGGCGCGGTTAACGCCATTATTGGGATGGCGTTATCCGTGGTTTCTTACGGTTTGATTAACGGTGTTATCAGCCGCTTCGCCATTCGTAGCGGCT
Organism: Enterobacter sp. EA-1; assembly: GCA_002886105.1. Taxonomy (GTDB): domain Bacteria; phylum Pseudomonadota; class Gammaproteobacteria; order Enterobacterales; family Enterobacteriaceae. The sequence goes on along the minus strand of CP025776.1, from coordinate 1,936,860 downwards.
TGTCTGTCGCCCAGTTCTCACGCCGCCTGTTCGGGCGGATGGGCGCATCGCTGGCGACGCTGATTTTCTTCTCCACCGCCATTTATTACGCCGTGTTTGAAGGCTCCGTTATCGCCTTTGCCATCAACCACCTCTTTCCGGGCGTGGTCTATTGGGCGGCGGCGGCGCTGGTGGTGCTTTACAGCGTGCCACTGATTTTCGGCAGCGTTCAGCACTGGCTGGATAAATTTAACGGCGTACTGCTGCCGTTCTATCTGCTGGGCTTACTGGCGACGATCGTCGTTTCGGTGATGCACTACGGCTACCAGTGCAAACTGGCTTCCAGTATGGCCCGGCCAATCCTTCTCCGTGGGGCTGGTGGAACTGCTTCACCTACATGGGCGTCTGGGTATTAATGATGTACACCTTCGATTACGCCCGGTTTGGCCGTGAAGAAGACAGCAAGTACCACGCGCGTTTTAACTTCGGCATGCCGTTTTATCTGGTCACGTTTTTCCTCAATGGCGTGGCGGGGATTTACCTCGCCAGTAGCCTTCACGATGCCGGAGCGCTCAGTGAAACCGCGGTAGTGGTGGCGATTTTAAACCTGCTGGGGATTGCCGGGTTGGGGTTTGTGTGGGTGACGCAGACGCGGATTAATACCGCCAACTATTATCTCGCCACCGTCAATATGCAGGTCTTTTCCACAGTTTGTTTAACCTGAAGTTGCCCAAACTGGTCTGGGCGTGCGTGGTGGGCGTGGTGGTGTATATCCTGATGCTGGCGGATGTGTTCGCTTTGGTTGTTGCAGGCGCTGGCCTATCAGGGCGTTTTCGTGGTGGCTGGGTGGGCGTGGCGTTGGCCGGGATTGCCCATAACGTGCCGTCCGATCACGAGCAAGTCGCCATTAATCCGGTGGGGGTGGGCGCATGGTTTATCAGCGTAGCACTGGGGATTGTATTGATGCAGGGACCCGCCTCATTCGCCGCGTTTTCGGCAGTGGCCACGTTTGTCTCCGCCTGCGGTTTGTACACGCTCTTTAGCCAGTGGGCGCGGGTGAGTATCAATAAACTGCCCAAACCCCCGACGCCCGGCAAGTGTTCGCCGCTGATCGATAAATGGCGGTACAGCAACCAAAAAGCCCGCTAAAAAAGCGGGCTTTTCTAAATTTGGCTCCTGACTGGACTCGAACCAGTGACATACGGATTAACAGTCCGCCGTTCTACCGACTGAACTACAGAGGAATCGTGTGAACGGGGCGAATATTAGCGCCCCTGCCCTTGTCAAAGCCTGAATTCACATTTCCAGCGCGTTTGCCGAATTATTCTCCACTCTGTGCAGAAGAGGGCGTTGCGCTGGCGTTTTCTGCGGCTTCGGGTACTACAGCCAGCGCCCGCTGACCATACGCCAGTAAAACAACACGCCGCGCACCGCCCAGTCGAGGAACATCCCCAGCCAGACACCGATGACGCCCATACCGAGCATGATCCCAACGTACCCCCGCCACTACGCGGCAGCCAAGCATCGACACCCACATAGCGAAACGGGCGTCGCGTGCACCTTTCAGCCCGGCAGGCAGCACCCAGGAGGCCGCCCAGATTGGCATAAACGCAGCGTTAAGCCACAGAAGCACTTTAACCACCTCTTTTACATCCTCTTCCCGGGTGTAAAACGCGGCGAACAGCCCGGCAAACGGCGCGGTCCCCCGGTGCAATCGCCGTCAGAACAAGCGTTGAAAGCCAGAACACATGCCGCAATTGCCGTTCCGCCTGCGCGATCTGCCCTTTGCCCAACCGCTTGCCGGTGATAATGGTCGAGGCAGAACCGAGGGCGTTGCCCGGCAGGTTGATCAGCGCCGCCACCGAGAAGGCGATAAAGTTACCGGCAATGACGTTGGTGCCGATCCCGGCGACGAACATTTGCGTCAGCAATTTGCCGCCGTTAAACAGCACCGACTCGATGCTGGCGGGAATACCGATGCCCATCACTTCCCAGATAATGGCGAAGTTCAGTTTCTCGAAATAACTCTTCAGCGAGATGCGTAACGCCGGGTTAAACCCAATCATCAGCACCCAGATAATCGCTACCGCGCCAATGTAGCGGGAGACAGTCAGCCCCAGCCCCGCCCCGGCGAAGCCCATCCCTTTCCAGCCGAACAGGCCGTAAATCAACACGCTGCTGATCAGGATATTGAGAATGTTCATCCCGCCATTAATCAACAGCGGGATCTTGGTATTGCCCGCGCCACGCAGCGCACCGCTGCCGATAAGCGCAATAGCCGCCGCCGGGTAGCTAATGACGGTAAGCTCCGGGTAGGTCAGCGCCAGCGCTTTCACCTCCGGCGTGGCCGCCCCGGCGATGAAATCGACAATTTGCGTGCCGAAGGCGTGGATTACCGCCGCCAGCACAATGGCAAATAAGGTCATGATCACCAGCGATTGCCGCGTGGCCGCCCTCGCCCGTTCCGCGTCGAGTTTGCCAAGGCTAAAGGCCACTACCACCGTGGTGCCGAGATCGATAGCAGCAAAAAGGACATCACCACCATGTTGAAGCTGTCTGCCGGTGCCGACACCCGCCATCGCTTCTTTACCCAGCCAGCTCACAAGGAAGGTGCTGAGCACGCCCATCATCAGAACGCAGGTGTTTTCCAGAAAGATAGGTACGGCAAGGGGGGTGATTTCTCGCCAGAGCAGGACACGGTAACTCTTACGTTTTTTGTACCGGGGGGTGCGCATGACAGCTGGCGCAGGGTGGTGACGACGTTCAAAATTTTCCTTAGCACGAAGGGTGAAACTACATTTCAAATAATGGGGGAGAAACCGTGATCCTGCAAAGCATTTCCTGAGAAATCGTTGCTAATTGCGGCAAACTGTCGAGGGAAGCAGCAGACGAACGCACTGAGCTAAAATGAGGTTTGACAAATGTTTTTCGCCGCTAAGATAAGCCTCCACAACGATTCCTCTGTAGTTCAGTCGGTAGAACGGCGGACTGTTAATCCGTATGTCACTGGTTCGGAGTCCAGTCAGAGGAGCTAATTTGAAAAGCCTGCTTTCGAGCAGGCTTTTGCTTCTGCGTCATCGTTTTCCGTATCCGCTGGCCGTTGCGAACCCCGCCACGAAACCGTATGGTGAAAGTCCCCTGCCCGTTGGGTGGTCATTGTTTTGTATGTTGAGGAAAAATGGACGCTTTATTTGTCTACGGTACGCTTCGCCCGGGTCATTCTAATGCTCACATTCTGGAAAATATCGGTGGCGAGTGGTTGCCGGTTATGTGACGGGTACGTTTTACGAGCGTGGATGGGGCGCTGCGGCGGGATTTCCCGGGAATTGTGCTGAATAACGATGGCGCGCAGGTGCAGGGTTATCTGTTTTTATCCGACAACCGGGAGGCACACTGGTCAATGCTGGATGAATTTGAAGACGGCTATGATCGGGTAGAAGTGACCGTAACCACGGTGGATAACCGACACGTCACCGCGTGGATTTATCAGTTACAGCCGCGGTGTAGCGATATCCGACTTATGTGATTTACAGGCATGCTTGATATGAAAAGTTTGATTATTTCACTTTTGCTGATTTCTCCGGTCGCACTGGCCACCGCGGAGTTGTCGCCGCCTGAAAGTGCAGCCCTCAATTTTAATAAATGGTACATCGGGCAGTTTTAATCACGAGGCCTTTGCCAAGGCCTCGTCGCGGACAGGCATTAATTACTCTTGCGGGCCTCAGATATCCTTGCGGATAACCATCTTCTTTATTTCATCCAATAATTCAGCACCACTGCGCACGTCCCGTTTGCAGCAATTGTCATTAGGCTGGTTGTTTTCACTGGTGCAAATCGGAACAATATAAACCAGCGAGTTTTTGGCCGGATATTGCGATTGTCCATTCTTCACCACATGTCACAAGCGCATTTTGAGGGCAGACGGCACCCGTAGCACTATTTTTGCCGGGGATCGAAACCACATTTTTCTCGGTATATCGCTATCCGTGGATTTATTATCAATTTTGGGATCGTCGGTTGACCCAATGACATTTAAGAATTGTTGTCCTTTATTCCGGTGGTTATACTATTAAAGGTCGACTTCACTTGCATGTCAGTAGGTGGTACTGATTTCACCTCACTGGTTGTTTGCGTATTTTGCGCGTTTACCTTTGCACTACTTGTTTTTTCTCCTGTTTGCGATGAACTACAACTGCTAAGTGCTATAACAACCGCTAACAATGTAAATAGATTTTTCGTTTTCATACGCCCCTCATATCTCAACAGATTAAGGATAACAAATGAATATATTCACGACATTTAAAAGCAGACGAATTTGCAAAGCGCGATTTCGGTACACGTATTTTCGGCACGAGTCATATTGCAGAGTCGCGCAGGAATTCTGGCAAGCAGATAATCATTTACCGATGCTTTCGTGGTAGATGGTGTGCAGTCTTCCGTGGGAATAAATTTCAGCCCAATATCTCCTCTGACATGTCTTTTATAAAATCAGGTTTATATCAGATTCAGGATATATGCCTGACCCCTTCGCTTTGTGGTGAAGTTTTCTGCTCTAATGCAACAAGAATCACATTGTTTTATGCACAACATTGCAAGCACGGCAATCTTTTGCGATTTCAATCACAAACAGGAGTGACGATGTCGGCTCCGGAAGTATCGGGAAAATGTCCTGAGGTATTTCAAAGGCATGCTGAAGCAGGCCGAATGTCAGAGGCTTTCTTCCCGCTCGGTTCTGGCTCGGTTCGCCTGATACGGGTACCTGAAGTCATTGCTTTTGACCAACATACCGCTTTTGTTCCCAGAATGCTGTACGCACGATCACTCGCCGTGCTGTGGGACATTTGTAAGTCACGTCTTAACGAAAATGTCCGGATGTCACAGAGGAAATAGCGAACAGGAATGGTTGAAATGAAGAATATTTATCGCTGCTGGCAGCGATCATGCTAGTAGCGTGTACAAGTGCACCAAATTTGCCGCCTACCGATACCATTGTGGCGGTTAAGCCTATTGATTCAGGCATTATCGCCAGCTCAGCTAAATACAGTTACCGTTTTTTCCGTGAGGGCATGCCGCAGGAGTACCAACGTTATAAGACATTTTATGAACGCTTTCATCAACAGGCCTCCGGGGGTGCGGGTTAACTTTATAGTAAAAGAACATGAAGTGACGGCAGAATACACCGGTGGTGATTGATCAGCGCAAACTGGATGCCGGGCAGCTTTCAGTGCTGGTCAATGAGTATAAGGCGGCTCAGATCGATAACGATCGCCTCGGCGTTCTGTTTAAGGCCGCAGGATTTTGGTCCTCCTCGCACACTCCGGAGCTGGCAGCGCCTTACCAGTTGGAACGCCCCGTAGTAGTATCAATCAATGACAAGACCGAAACCCTGAGCACGCTTGGAACCATCGCTCTGATCCCTTTAGTGCCCTTGTTTCCACTGTTCATGATGTACGGATGCGCCACAGGCCCCCTGTATAGGGAAACAACGCGCTCAGAAACTTACCGAGGGGCGAACAAAGGCGTTGATGATAAAACCAATGACGTCATAGCGGTTTTATCAAAACACCCGCCTCTCTTTTGGTCTGGATCATCGATTCATAACGCCCGCTGCGAGCGAGGCGGACCTTACGATATCATTAACAAGTGAAGGCTGTTTAGCCGAATTCATTCAGAAAATCGTATGATACGAAATGGTTTGCTCAAACGGGTACTGGTGGTATTTATACAAGTAAAGAGAGGCCCGCAAATTGCGGTATCTTATGAAACCGAGGGATGGCCTCAGGATCAGCGAGGTGTTTTAACCAGCCACAGAAAAGGTAGTTACAGCTTTCCCAGATAGCGCCGGTTCCCAATAGCTATAAATCAATTAAATAAAGTGATTAAGATGAATAAGCTCGATAAAGAAATAAAGTCGTTTGGTAATTTGTTCATGAATCGATTAGATAATGAGTTATTACAAGATGCCATTAACTATGTCGATTATGATGAGAGAAGGCTGGCTTTTGAGACGATTTGTGATCATTTAAGCGAATATGATGTACCGATTACGTCAGAAGAGTATGAAACTGCTCTTGATTTATGTAAAAAATGCAGATGGATACTAATGATATAAGTATTAAGCATCTAAAAATTTGATAATTGACTAACAGAAAGATATCTCGTTCAACCTTGAAGTCCATCAATAGCTGAATGGCCAGCAAGCGTAGCTCGGTGGCGTCAGTCCGGAGGACTTCTAAAAGGTCTCGTCGTGAGGACAGTATATGTCCAGGGTTACGGTGTCAGTCCAGACAGAAAAGTTTTCTGTCCACAACTACCAATAGCTTTACATAATGTGTGCATCTAACACCAATGAGTTACTTCATTACTAATAATGTAGAAAAAGGAAAACTCGCATGGATATTGATACGCTGGGTGGCCGTGAACTTCGGGATAAGATTTTTACTGGGCTCAAAATATACGAGGGTAAACCCTTCATCGAACGGTTCGGCCTGTTTATGGGCAAGACACAGTTGCTAGAGTTTGGCCTGAAAAAAAATCCTTGTTTCTCTTCCGGGATACAACCTTGATGAAGAAAAATTAGAGAGGCTGACATTAGGCCAGACCCGCGTTGAGCTTAAAAGCTGGGGCTGCGCACGGACTATAATGCTTACCTGGAAGTCATTCAAGGATCAGCGCAATACGATGACTCACGAGTTCTCGGCTAATTTTGCGGTCACACAGCAGCTTTTAGACGGAGCTGCACTTATTCGCACATTTGAGCGTGAGTTAGACCATGCCTGTTACGCGGTGGAGCAGTTGATCATTCTTTTCGACTTCATCAACGGTGCTGGTGACGTAACCGGCTTGAGCCTACAGCCCCTGATACTTCGTATGCTTTTATCTCCATGCTGGATAGAACAGTAATTCTGTCCGGTGCATGCAGAATGGCTGCCTATACATCTTCATTAGTTCACAGTAGGTTACCGGCGGCTTTAGCCGAAAAGCGGACATTGTTTTGGCATCTATACGCTCTCTGCCTCTGGTGTTCCCTGATGGAATACCAATTTGCATTGCCCGTTCTCAGAAATTTCCCAGCATGAAGAACGTAGAGTTGCACGACTGCCATCTGGATTAACAGTTCTGTAGTGCAATATTGCGAAATTAATTCCAACGTTGATAAGCCGGAAATCACTACTAAGAATAGCCGGAATATTATCTTCACTCAAAAGCGCTTCAATAGTCTGAGCACGGTCAACTACTACACCTGAGCGTGTTATTTCGCTAAATCGTTCATGGAGTATCTGCTCAAGCCATACCCGATCTTTCCGCCTGTCGCTATGAAGAGAGCATTCGAGTCTTTTAGCTTCTCCGAGGAGCATAGTGTTTGTCCTCATCACAATCGAACATTAACTCTTAAGGCAATAATCGTTGGAATACAACGCCCAATCCGGGCAATAATTGTGAGGGTAACCTCTTCCTTAAATCGAGATACCCGTTTTAAGATCGAGCTTAAAAGGTTCCCAACCTCCGGCGGGTCCCACTCTCCCAAACCCAGCACTGTATCATTCTCTATTGATGTAATGATCACTCCATCAATGGCGCACTGCCTCGGATTTCCAGAGAATGCCCACGACAATATCCATCAGAAAAACGTGGCCGTAAGTGGTAACCAGAACCCGATTATGTAGCCTGTCAGAATGGATGTCAGGAACAGAATAAATATGGCCAACGCAATCACCTAGTGGATGGCTTCTGAATGAGTGTGTGGCCATCTCAAAAACATGAAAGTGGTCGCCACAAATGATTGTCACCCGTGGGATTCATTCAGGAGGAAATCATGAAAGGCACTGGAAATCAGCCATCCATCCTCATCGGCACGTACGTATAACTGTAAAATCAGAATGGGCTCAACGTCCTTACTGATTAGCAATCGCCGATCCTTTTCTCCATTAGCGCCAAAAGGATTGACGTCGATGATCGAAATACCTTCCGTTTCATCGCCGGGCGTAGGCTGTTCAAGCCAGTCGCTTGTAATGTCATTGAGTATCCAAAGTGTGAGCAACATAAGAACACATACTACTTTACAAGCTAATGTCACGACAGCGCCCTACGTTGACATATTGCGCTGACCGGTCCCCGCAGATGAGTACATTCAGATGTTAGCAACGTCCGCTCCGGTGCACTCATCAGCCCCTTATCGGAAAATCTTCAGCTCGTTCACCTGCTGCACATCAACCCCCCCCGTATTTAAGATACCACTCAAAACAGTAATGATAATTATTTGCATCAATGTGGTATGTTGAATGCGCAAATAACCAGACCTGCTTCTCATGGCGGAAGGTAAGACTCATCGCGTGGGGAATAACCTGTGGCTGCGTTAAGATGCAGCATCAATACAATTTATGGAGATAAGATGAGAAGAATTTCAGTCCGTTCAGTGCTGTTGGCCTCCACTATTGCGATGTCAACCGCCACAACGGCATACGCCGATAGCCAATGGGCAGCGGCTACCACTACCTTTCCCCGGCAGCATACGTGCCGGGTCACGGGACGTTCCTGTTCAGCCCGGAGATAAAACGGTTATAACGATTAAGAGCCTACATGCGGGCACGACCGTCACCATGCTGAATGGTGCGGAAGTCCTGACACCTAAGCCACTGACCGCCGACGAGAAGGGAAACCTCACCATTCCGCTGACCGTTCCGGCCGATGCGGCTACAGGCCTTCATCCACTCACGGTTATTACGCAAAATCCCGCGAGCGTTTCGCAGGTCATACTGAAATTGTCCCAGGTGATTCCCCCCGAAAAAATACAGAGGCTTTCAGGCTGCAAACAGTTCCGGTGGGTGAGCGGGCTTACCAGTCGGCAATTTCGGCCGACGGGAAGCTGTTCGTCACGTCTGCTCGCGGCCCGAAGGATGGTAGCCGCCTGATGAGACTAAACGCCGAAACCACTGGCTGTCGAAGCGGAGGCTACGCTGCCTAAAGACAAAAGGGTGAGCAAATTGGTGTCTTCGGCGTCGGTGTTGATAATGTCCATCATCGCATCTGGACGACAAATACCCTTGCCGAGACGGTGACCGTCTATGACGCCAAAACGCTTTCCGCTGTGAAAGTCTTTCCGGAAGGGTCGGTCACCCATCCACGCGATGTGGTTATTGATGAAACCCACAATCGGGCTTATGTCAGCGCAGCGTTGACCGGTTTTATCGAGGTCTATGACACCAAAACGCTGGAACATATTGGCCAGATGGAGTTCGTTGCAGAGCGTGGGCGCGAGCTGTTTAACAGTACCGATCTTGCCCTCGACAGTGCCGGAGGAAAACTCTATGGCGTCAGCCGCGATACCCCTGGGTGGGTTGGATTGATCTCAAAACCGGCAAGAGCACGACGGTGAAAGTACCTCAGGCGCAAGGCGCAACCGACATCGCTCGCGATCCGAAGACCGGCCGTCTTTACGTCGCTTCCCAGGAGACGAACAATGTCGTGGTGCTTGATGCGGACGGCAAGGTTCTCGCGGATACTTACATTGGTGCCGGGGCTGTATCTGTCGTCTGGGGATCCCGTGACGTCGCAGGTTTTCGCCGCTACGCGTGCAGGCGGAACCGTTGCTGTTCTGGACAAGGACGGTAAACTGGTCGCTAATATCCCAATGGATGATACGCCAAACCACCTGACCGCCGGGCCTGATGGCGCCGTTTATCTGGTGTCTATGTATGGTACGACCGGGGATAAAGCTCAAACAGGCTCAGTGACAAAAATCACCCCCAAAAAATAACGGGTTTGATCTGCTACGTTATTCGCGGGCAGATCAGCCGGGCATGACTACTAGCCCCCAGCCGCTTATGGATTGGGGGTGTGTTCCCCGGCATAACTGACCGGTATTCACATCCTCTTACCCTAGGCAGTCTGACGTCCATCTCGACCCATAAACTCAAATTTGCAACACATACTCCGCGTTGCAATGTCTGCTGCACGAAGCTGCCGGAACGCAAGTCTCGAAGAGGCTGCGAGAAGCGGACATTGCATGATTTATGCCCTCCAACCTGTCGAACATTCTGATTCTTCCCCGGCGTTATTCGGATAATGTGTACTTCTCCCGTGCTGTCGCCCCCTTGTCAGGATCGTGTCGCCTGTCTGTCGTGTTCGTTGAGGCACGGATGTGCGAATATGTCCCTGTCAACAATCAGCGGGAAGCATCAATGGACATGGGTGAAAAGGTGAAAGAGTACCGGCTCAGGAATGCACGGTCACAAGAGCAACTGGCAGAACTGGCTTCTCTTTCTGTACGCACGGTGCAGCGTATAGAAAATGGGCATAAACCCGGGCTGGAAACGCTCAGTGCGCTGGCCTCAGTATTTAACGTAAACGTTGCTGAACTGTCCGGAAATATGACACAGGCGGAAGAAACGCTGGATACGCGTATCAGCGAAGCCGGGGGCTTCGCGTGGAACAGGAAACGCGTTTTTATCGTGCGCTCATTATTGCCCTGTTTGTCTGTAGCGTGCTGATGGTGGTCAATTATCTCTCCTCGCCGGGGAGCTACTGGTCTGTGGTGGTGGCATTCATATGGGGTTCGCTTATTGCCTTTCGCGCCCTGCGGATCTTTTGTATTAAAAGATCGCATTGCCACGTGGCAGCAAAAGGGTGCAGCGCCTGCTGCGAGAGAAGAATGACCTTTCAGGCCGGGAAAAATAGTCATCAGTGAACGATGGCTGATTAACTCATTGTTATTTGCATAGCCGGGTGGTTTTTATAGCCCGGCAATCGTAACGTCTCATCAAAAGGTGAAAACATGTCTTTTTTACCGTATATCCAAAATACGCCTGTCTGGGTGTGGGTTCTGTTTATTTACTTGCTTCATCGCGGTATTAATGCCCTTTTCGACAGAGAAATGCGACCGGGCAGACTGTTCTTTCTTCCGATATTTTTCCTGCTCTGGGGAATATACGGTATCACGCGTGAAACATTTCATCCCGATATCAGTTTGTTTACGATGATAATTGGCGTGCTGGCAGGTATTGCTGTCGGGTATTTATTATGGCGCTCACAACCGCCGCTCAGACATTCTGACACACCGGGATTCATTATTCGCGCCGGAACACCGTTAACCCTCGGGTTAATCATCATTGCCTTTGGCCTCAAATATATATTGACGGCAACCGTTTATCTTCATCCTGAATTACGTGAAGCGCCGTCGTTTAGTCTTCTCTTCGGATTACTGACGGGGCTTGTCGACGGTATTTTCTGGGGAGGAACGCTGAGGGTGTTTGTACCGTGGTATAAAAAAGAACGCCAGCGTAAAACAAGGGACAATTTAACCCTCAGGATCTGGAGCACCACGCAAAAAAAAGACGACAGTGAGGTGTCGTCTAAAAGTGGAACGTCGTGAGCCCCTGTCAGGGTCATGCGGGCCTTCTTATGATGCGAATTCAGTTCACCGCCAGCCGTAAGCCTAGATCCTCCGGATACGGGGCAAAGTAGTTCTGTTGCAACAGATAGCGATCCGGGTACTCGCCCGGTAGTGCTTCAGTAACGTTAACGGTGCCGGGATCGGCAGCAACCCATTGCGATAATGAAGGATCACGTCGCGCAGTTCGCCCCGCTGGCGGCTGTTCAGATGTTCACGGAAGTACCCCTGAATGTGCATCAGCACATTGGTGTGGTTTTCCCGCGAGGCGGTTTTTTCAGGATCGCCATCAGCTTTTCACGGTACGCCACAAAGAAGGCGTCCAGTCTTCCCACTCGTGCAGCGACGCGACAAACGGCCCAATCTCTCGGTAGCCCGCCTGATGGTGAGCCAGCAGCTGAAGTTTGTAGCGGCTGTGGAAGTCCAGCAGCGCGCGGCGGGTCAGGCCGTTAGCCCGCAGAGTGTTAAGCTCATGGAGCGCAAAAACGCGCTCCACAAAGTTTTCCCGCAGCACCGGATCGTGCAGGCGGCCATCTTCTTCGACCGGTAACCACGGGTACGCTTCGAGTAACGCGCGGGTAAACAACCCTACCCCCTCTTTACGCCCGCGATTGCCCTTTTCATCATACAGCCGCACGCGTTCCATGCCGCAGCTCGGCGATTTGGCGCAGACGATAAAACCCGACAGCGCGCCCAATCGGGGAAGATACGCATCGGTAAATGCGGCCATTTTTTCCGTCACATCATCGTGTGGCGCATGGCTGAAGCGCATCCGGAAATCGCCGTCGCTGGTCTGAACCCGAGGGCGCAACGCCGGGCGAGGCACAGGCAGACCGATGGCCATTTCCGGGCAGACAGGCTGGAAAGCCACCCACTGCCCGTCCATTACAAAGCCCATACGCTTATGACCACCGTCAAACCGGACGGCTGAGCCGGTTAAACAGCCGCTGATCCCAATAACAGGTTGCGTGTTCATGGCGCGCTCCTCTTACTGCGCTTGTCGGGTGAAGAAACGCATGATGGCAGTGTTTTCATGAGTCTCACCGGGTCTTTAAACAACATGTTACACGTCGCATAATTAAAACTTACACAATCATTTTTTATTTGTCCAAGTTTTAAATATAACTATTTTATATAATTCATTTATTTCCAATTGGTTATTGAAACTTATTTTGTGTGTTTAGGGGCCTTTAACGTGCGCCAGATCCGCTCTCTCTCGCGCGATGGCTTATTGGGACGTGGGGAAACGGAATCAGAGAGGAATGACGTCGAGGGATACAACCTGCTGCTGCCAGAGTTCAATCTGCTTTTGCGTGCCGCGGTGAGTTTGCCGGTGGTGACCAGCAGCCATTTTCGTTCCGGGAAGATTTCAGGCGCAAGCGTGGCGGGCGGAACAGGAAGCACGTCGATGCGGTGGCCCTGCCCGGTACGCTTGAGCGCTTCAAGCCAGATTTCACAGGGGTCGGTAAGGTGCCAGCCGGTGATAAGATAATTATCCCCCGGCGCTTTTTTATCCCCTTCGAGGCAAAACGAGGTGTAGGAGATGATGATACCGTCGAGCACTTCACGCAGGGTCATCATGGCCGGAATGTCGGCCGAGACGTTACTGCGCAACGGGCGCAAGACTTCCGTGACCAGTTCCGGGCGAGGATATTCGCGGCCTGAGTCGTAAATCAGTTGGCGCAGAGACTCGATTTTGCCCTCTTTCAGCCGCTGTAACATGCTCTCTTGCAGGGTGAGCCAGTTGTTTGTTCTGCGCGCACCGGGCCGTGCCAGCAGGGGTTTCACCCGGCTGACAGGCACCCCTTTTTCACCCAGTCGAGGATATTGAGCGCCTGCTGAACATCATCATCGCTATACAGCCGATGGCCACCCTCTGTGCGCAGCGGTTTGAGCAGGCCGTAACGACGCTGCCGGGCGCGTAGCGTGGTTGCGTTGATCCCGCAAAGCCGGGCGAATTCACCAATGGAGTAGGACATGGGGCAGACCTGATGATAAAGAATGGTCTCAATATACTACGAATATTTCCGGCCTGAATGAAGTACGCCATGCTTGCGCTACACTTTACGCCCGGTGGCGTGTAAATGAAAGGAGTTCTCATGAAGCTATGGCCCGTTGTGACCGGCGTTGCTATCGCCCTGACGCTGGTTGCCTGTAAATCCCCAACGCCGCCGCAAGGCGTTCAGCCCATCACCGGGTTTGATGCCCGTCGCTATCTGGGTAAATGGTACGAAATCGCCCGTCTGGAAAACCGTTTCGAACGCGGCCTTGAACACGTGACCGCCACGTATGGCAAGCGTAGCGACGGCGGCATTAGCGTGCTCAATCGCGGGTACGATCCGCTGAAGAACCAATGGCGTGAGAGCGAAGGAAAAGCCTACTTCACCGGCACGCCTACCACGGCCGCGCTGAAGGTCTCGTTTTTGGCCCGTTTTACGGCGGTTATAACGTGATCAAACTGGATGATGATTACCAGTACGCGCTGGTCAGCGGCCCGAACCGCGACTATCTGTGGATCCTGTCGCGCACGCCAACCCTTCCGGAAGCGGTAAAACGTGATTACCTGAACACCGCGCGAAATCTGGGTTTCAGGGTCGATCAACTGGTGTGGGTAAAACCAGTAACGCGGCGTGCAAAGGTATTGTTGGCAAAGAGGCCGTGCTTTTGATGCACGCGCTTCTGGCTGGAAACGACCCGCCGGGGAGGAAAGTCATGCGCGCTTTGAGCGAAGAGCGGATGTTGGCATGACTATCGAAATCGTGGCGATTCATACCGTCTTCATCCGGGGTCAGTTCAACACGAGAGCAGAACTGCAGATATTTGATTTGCAGATCACGTGAATACATAAGCTGAAAGTGTATCTTCTATCATTGCCTTGCAACGAGAGAAAACGACAAGTCAAAAGGATTCATGATGCTCAGCAACGAGTTTTTGCGCTTTTTCCAAACTTTAGACACAGCAGATGTACCCGCCGATGTCAGAAAAATGGCGAACCTAGTGTGGGATAATATGGATAGTATTATCCCGTTAGGTACCGCGCAGGGTCAGCGGATTAGGCGCATCGTTGAGCTGGCACAGCCCGCTTGGGATACCCTCAGTCTGGAAGTCCAGCCACTGCCTGAGCAGAACTCCGAACGCGTCTCCACGTTCAGTCGGCTAAGAAGGCTGTCCGTTGGACCGTTCAGAGGATTTGCCAGACAGGAGGAATTTGATCTAGATTCACGTCTGGTGCTGATTTATGGGCCCAATGGTACCGGGGGAAGTCCAGTTTCTGCGAAGCACTTGAATATACATTACTGGGCAGCGTTGCTGAGGCTGAAAGTAAACGCTTTCGTAATCAAACCGACTATTTTAGAAACGCATACGTCAATCAGTTTTCTGCGCCTGTGATTACTGGTGTTGGAGCTCAAGGGCAGGATGTGGCGATTGAGGATAACGAAGCACAGTACCGCTTTTGCTTTGTTGAAAAAAACCGCATCGACAATTTTTTCAAGAATTGCGGCGCTGGCCCCGGCAAGGCAGACCGAACTAATCTCAACGTTATTCGGGCTGGATGCATTCAATGATTTTGTCCGAAATTTTACTGCGGAGATTGATGCCAGATACATCGATCTTACAGGCGTAAAAGCCGCTCAACTGGCAGAAAAACGCCGCACACTCGAGGGGCTATCCAGCAACTGGAAGCGGGTAAGGCGGATCTTGAAGGACTGGCTTCTGAGGAACAGACGCTGGCTTCTGGCTACCGCGAGGGCCTTTTCTTTTCAACAGATGATGATTGAATTAAAAGGGGATGAGCAAAATATCAGGGGGCCATACGGCAGCTTGAGACAGAGTTACAGACACCTCTTCCGAACAAGAGTCACCTGACCTGTGCGATTTTGAAGGACTTAAGTGGCTCTGTTGAAACTGTATTGGCGGATCTGTATGGCAAACAGAAGCAACTGGCAGAAGCGAGTCTGCAGGTTTCATTTAAAAGTTTATTCGAAGCAGTCGTCCAGTTACAGAACACCAGCCCAGAACAATGCCCTGCATGCCATACCCCACTCCAGCAAGTCACAAAAAACCCCTACAGTCATGCTAGTGAGGAATTGCTGAAGCTTGAGTTTTTGTCAGCTTTACAGGGTGAAATAGCTCAGTTGGAACAATCAATCAGCCAGCAGATGTACCGCGTCTGCAAGTTGTCGGTACCTGTTGCCAGTTTCTTCCTCATGAAAATGTTCTCGAAAGATTCCGGGAAGACAATGGCATCGCTTTGTGGCGTGATCTGCATCAACCAGCAGGCAATGGTATTACTCCCGCATCTTCTGGAGAAACAGGTGTTGCAGTTGGAAGAAGAAGATAAAAAAAGCAGAAGCAGCTACTAAATTGCGGGAATCCCGGCAGCGCGATCTTGTGGGGCTGCGTGAGTCAGAACGCCAGATAACAATATTACAGACAAGAAGTGCGACAGAAAGGACCATCGCGGCAGCTCAGTTGTTGATTGGTAACTTTGATACGGAAAACAGGCAGCTTATTGGAAGAAGTTGCACTTGAGGAATCCGTTGTAAGAAAAAACAGAGAAATCTCAGGAGCCTATGCCCGGTTCGTATTGCAGTTGAACGCCTACAAAGAGGGTTTGCCTCAGCAGTTGGTTGCGAATCTCGGAGACGGCATTGTTACTCTGTACAATGCATTCAACCGTAATGACCCCCCGGAGAAAAGCTCGCTGGTATCAAACTCCCCTGATGCAGAATCAGCGACTGGAGGTGGCATTCCAGAACAATCCAGCGCAATATTTTGATGCCCTGCATGTGCTCAGTGAGGGGCATGTACGCTGCCTAGGGTTGGCTATTTTGTTGGCAAAAACATCAGTGAGCAATGCCCACTTTTGATATTTGATGATCCGGTCAATGCTATCGATGACGATCACAGAGAATCTATTCGAAGAACGCTGTTTGAAGACGCCTTCTTTACAGATAAGCAAATCATCGGCCTGCCACGGAGAAGAGTTCTTCAAAGACATACAGAATTTATTGCCAGCGCCAGTGGCTGCACAGTCCAGAACTTTCAGCTTCTTACCGCGTCTGGACGAATTGCATATCCGCGTGGATTTTAACTGTGCCCCCGAACTATATTCTTTCTGCGCGAAGCCATTATGGACGTAATGAAATCAGGGAAGCGCTGACTAAATGCAGGCAGTCACTTGAATCTCTGATGAAGGGGAAGGTCTGGCGTTATGTAAACAAGCACGGTGACGGTAACCTCAGTCTTAAACTGAGGTCAGCAACTGCACCTATTGAGTTGCGTAATCTCTCAGATCAATTGAAAAAACAAATTGGTCGGGCCGATTTTAATGACCCAAATAAAAATGCCGTGTTTTCTCCCATCGATGTTTTAACCGGCTTTAGCGGAGAATCACGTGAATGGCGATACCTCAATAAAGGTACACATGATGAAAACGACAGGGCAGAATTTGACAGGGCAACTGTAGAAGCCATGATAGGTGCAATTGAGGCGCTCGATCAGGCCGTGGCTTAAGATTAGTACTAAATCCCTCGTGTGATGTGGTTCTGTAGAGGTATATGAAATGGTCGATAAAAGTTGGCCACTTCATGAGGGGTCTTATCAAACCACTATAGGTCCGCTTCTAGTACGGGCAGGTTGCTAACGGCCCTTAAGGGCCGAAATGACCGAGGAGCGGAAGTTCGTATTTGTCATGACCACCGTGATGCAGGACTAACATTGGCGTGTGATAATCAACGGGGAGTAGGTCAATCTAATGCTGGTATGTAAAATGAGCGAAACTCTTACAGACGCTATGGGATAATTCGTTGCTAATTTGGCAGATTATAATTATCTTCAAGATGGTTTGGAAATCGAGGAAACTATATATAATGATCGGAACAGCTCTTCAGAGCGCCTTTCACATGACTTCATCAACTGCTCATGGCGAAATAGCTCTTTTCGTGCATTTATCCAAGCATTCAATGCTCTTGGGTCTAACGCGTTGGCGCAGGAATTTCATGGTAATCGTTATCAAGTAACATTCAGCGAAGGTCGAGGTGCTGGACGAGCAGTCCCTAGATGTGAATTATGTGACGTAATGATCATCCATTACCCGGCGGGAAACCCCAAAGCTGCACGCATTACGTTTAATCAGGCAAAGGTCACTAATAATCCACTGATATGTGATCCTATAGCATCTGTCCCATATAATTTTCGCGCAAATTTAGAACAATGGGATTTGCTTTCAAACCGCCCCTCAATAAAAGCCGCTACAGCCAAAATCCAACTCCCTTGTAATATACTCTTCATGCCCTATTACCCTCTATAGGTACATTTGGTGTCTTTTATCGGAAAGGCTCGGTTTTTGATTTTGCCTACTTTGTAGCAAATGGACTCCAGCGCTTTGAAAAACAATGCCACGCGTTCGGGAACTCTCAGTGGGGACTCCATTAGCCAAGTTCGAAAGATAGGTCACTATCATGAGATGACAGCTACTTGTTGCATGTATACCTTTGGGGGAAGCACTTGAATTAGGATTAGTCTGGGTCACCTCTCCAACAATTAATATATGGTTCATCTGAATCTGTTGAAATGCGAAATTGGTTAGGCAGTGTGCTCTCATCACTCCAGAAATGCATCCTGACTCCGAGTTACCAAATGAGTTGCTGGAGGGATTGGAATTGACTAGCGAAGACTCCTCTTGGACAGATGATTCGTCAAAGCCACGCGCGGTAGTGTTGGTCAGAACAAGATAAAACAATTCAATAGAGCAGATAAATGATATCTCTAAGTCAAATGGCTTTGTAAATATCCGTGCCTGATATCGATTACCAATATATTCTAAGGTATAGAGACCCTCAGAAATAAATATCTGTAATTAACCTTCGATACGCGTATGTTTCCTCTTCAATAGTTTTGCATTTTGCATACCATCGTTAATGAACACTCAAGAACATTGATGCAAATCAAATAATTAGGATTGTTTGGATATCAAAGAACTCAGCGAATCAATTTTCTCATTTTTGCATTATGATGAACATTCCCCATTGACTGAGAGCCGAAATAACCCTAATATAAGATCTTAAGACGCAACTTCTTGATAGTGAGGTTGGGCTTAGTGATATTTTTGTTGAAAATTATTTAAACACCCCAAGCATTAGGCTCTATACTTTTATCAGGTTTGGCAGAACTTGCGATACCATAGACTGAATTTCATAAATTGGATGAAAACAATACAGTAGATGCTGATAAGGGTAATTATTGATCAATTTATGTAGAATAAATACTTGTAACTCTTACTCCACTATATAACTGATTTTCTAACAAAGAAATTAATAGACAGTCAACATTGTTTATTGTTTATTGTTTATTGTTTAACATGGAAATCACACGAGGAAAAAAATGAGTATAGATATTAAAACATTGCGGATTTGTTAAAGGCTTTTTCTTCACAAGAGAAAGAAAAAATAGCCAAAACAAAAATTAATCATGCCCCTACTATTGGGGTGATGTATGAAGGGTTAACAAAAGATTTATTGTTAGATGATATGTTAATTAAATCATTCCCACCAGAATTAGACTTAAAGGTTCGCAGTGGTTTCTTTTACGATGAAAATGGAGTGGAGTCTAATCAAATTGATTGCATGTTAGTTCAAGGGGAAGGGGAAAAAATTGCCTCATACCGATGAGTATAAATATGACATAAACAATGTCATTGCTATTTTGAAGTGAAAAGAACCTGTTTTTTATCAGAGTTAAAGGATTCTCTTAGGCTATTGGAGAAAACCGATTCATTCTTTAGTTTGAGTAAAAGCATGTCATCTCTGAATTTTCCTGTGATAAATCGCTCCTTTGGAAACAATTACTCACAAAGAAGCTCCGCATATTGATGATTTAGATAAGCTTAGTGAGCATGATTACGCGGTATACCAAGCTCTAGCATCAGACCAACTAGCACCTGTTCGGATAGCTATTGGTTATGAGGGTACCAAACAGAATCTGGTCTTAGAAAAGGTTTTATCAAATATGTTTCAGATTCTACAACATTCAGAGCCTTCAAAATACCTTCATTGATTATCAGTGATAATTTTTCCATTATAAAATCGAATGGGTTCCCTATTATTTGTCTATACCTGAAGGTGATAAATGGATTATTTCGGCATCGAGTAATTGTAATCCGCTGATCTTCGCCCTTGAATTGATTTTTGATAAGATACAACAAAAATATGGGGTTAACCTTCATTTGGATGAAGAGGTATTTGATGAAAATACGTGTCCACTACTCTCTATCACGAAAAAGATGGTAAATGGGATGCATACGAGATTGGAAGCCAATAGCTCTTTTCTAAAAAACAGAGAGCCATATCTTGCACCGGGAACCAGTGCCTATAGATGAAGATGAAATGCTATTGCTAAAAGAGATAGAGTCATCTTCTATTATTACGCAGGATGATATTTTTCGTTTGAAATCCATTTCAGATAAAATTGACGAGTTAATTTACAAACTCACACGTGCTGGATATTTCATGCATTCTGATAATGGTATGTCGAAGGGGGCTGGTTTTTATTTTTTAAAGTTCAATTCAGGAAATTATCTCCTCTTTCCAAATAAAAGAAAAATGCAACAGTGGGTAAAAAATCATAACAAACTATCTGATAATTAATTTAACGACAACCCCAGTCTCTGAGCGGAGATTGGGGTTGTACTTTCTAATTAATGCACTAATTTTGTGACCTTTTCCGTCAATCAGGAAAAACTGATACATGTGCTTCAGTTCTGAGGGCGAAATGCCGCCTTATTTCTTACGCCATGTATAGAACGTTGCATCGGAAATGCCCAGCTTGCGACCGCGTTCGGCAGTACAAAAATCCTTGCAGGAAGAAAGTCTTGTTTAATATCTATATATTAGCTTACTAATCATGTCATTACGCCCATAGTAATCCTCTTTTCCAAGGCGGAGGGTCACTTACAATTGAGGGGGTAAAGAAACTACAAAACATCCGCTCCCTCGGCACAAAGCTGCCCGCAATAACCACCACAGAGTAGAGTATTGGCCCGCCGAGAATAATAGCAGGTCACTATTACAGACAGGAATTTCACAACAACAAACGACAAGGCAGGCTAACGCCGGCCTTGTACATTCTTCGCGATAACGTTAGCTCAGTTTAAAACGGCCACCGTCTCTTCCAGCACCTGCGACTGCTCTTTCAGCGAATGCGCCGCCGCAGAGGCTTCTTCAACCAGCGCGGCGTTTTGTTGCGTTACGGTATCCATTTGTGCAACAGCCCTGGTTTATCTGCTCAATGCCCCGGCTCTGTTCGCCGGTCGAGAGTGCTATTTCCGCCATTAAGCCGGAAACATGCTGAACAGTGGTGATAATTCGTTGCATGCTTTCGCCGGCCTGCGACACCCTTTCGCTCCCCCAAAAGCACTTGTCTGCTGGAGGCCTCAATAAGATCCTTGATCTCCTTCGCCGCCAAAGACGAGCGTTGCGCCAGATTACGCACTTCGCTTGCCACCACAGCAAACCCGCGCCCTTGTTCTCCGGCTCTTGCGGCTTCGACTGCGGCGTTCAGCGCCGGATATTAGTCTGGAAAGCAATGTCCTCGATTAAGGAGATGATGGTGTCTATTTTGCCGGAGCTGGATTCGATCTCCTGCATTGACATCACTGCATTTGCAACAATCGTATTCCCTTCCTGCGCGGAGTCGCGCATCGTTGCAGCAAGAGTGTTCGCCTGCTGGGTGTTTTCAGAGGTGTGCTTCACGGTGGAAGTCAGTTGTTCCATGCTGGCTGCGGTCTGCCCAAGCGAAGCCGCCTGCTCTTCCGTACGGGCGGAGAGATCGGTATTACCGGCAGAAATCTCTTCTGCGGCGTGCGCCACGCTCTGACTGGAAGCACGTGCACCGGGTAATGATCTCGACGAGAGAAAGTCGCATCTGCTCCAGCGAGCCAAGCATCTCGCCAATCTCATCTTTCGAGCCGCTGATAACGGGAAGATGCAACTCACCCGCCGCCATCTGCTGGCAATGGCGACGTGCGGTATCCAGCGGTGAAAGCACCCGACGTCTGAGCAGGATAAAGATGGCGGCAATAATCAGGGTAAACAGCAATACAAAACGCCGATCGTCACCATGCTGTTCACAAAGCGACTCTGCGCGTCGTTGTTAAGACGCTGGGCGTATTTTTCGCGGAAAGCGAGCAGGTTGTCGAGTGTGATTTCAAACTGGCGATCAAGTTGCGGGATGGTCGTACTAACCAGTTGGTTGAACCGCACAGTGTCGTTGGCGCTCGCCGCATCCATCAACGGACGCAGCCCTTCATCGACATACGTTTGCCGGTGCACGACGATAGGGGAGCGGAAAGCGCCGCTTCACCGGCAACCGGGGGGCGCAGCCTGATAGTTATTGAATGCATCCGTGGCTTTTTGCATCACCGCTTTTGCACTCTCAAGCGACGCCTGCGTTTTCTGTTTATCGCCCAAAGAAGCATTAATCATGGCTTCCATAAGCCGCACGCGCAGGGTGCGACTGTGGTTTATCGGGTCAATAACCGACAACACCACACGAATTTCTTTATTCACATTGTCCAGCGACTCGTTGCTGCGGGTCAGTGACCAGAGGTTGGACGCAGAACTGACAGAAAATACAGAGTAAAAGGCCGAAAACGAGAAACGAAAAACGCCTTACAGACATGTTTAATCCCTTGGATAAATTTGTTTAAAATGCAAATATCAGCATATATTTCTGATGAAACTGGCAGTGTCCACCCGGCAAATGATACGCATTACTCAGAATGAAAAAACGTTAATGTCGGCGCTATTTATATAAAACGCTGGTTCGATTTTAAGAGTTCGTAAGCGCCACTGTTTTCTGATGGTGAGTACTGAAAAGAGGGTTTGACAATAATCTGATTTGTTTCTGCTAAAGAAACGAGTTGAGGAAGTGTTAATCCCGCGACTTTCTCAATCATGTCATTGCTAAGGCCGTTGCTGAGCTGGCTGACGTCACCGGTTCGCTTGCGGCGCTGAACGAGCAAGAGGTATGCTAAATTTAACTGATGAATATCATGCAGAAGGTTGTCGTGTTTAATCATTTTTTGCACCAGAGATTATATCAAACAATTAACGCCCCTCCCGGCTGGATCATCCGTCGGCCGCAATAATATATATAGTGCAAATTAGCTATAAAAATAATGTAAATTTATTTCAGGACGTTAAAAATAATTAATTATCATTTCGTTAATACAATGAGGACAGTTATCGCGTTACGTTTATCATTGCGAATTACTTTCTTTGCCGGTATAACCGCTTGTAAAAGTGGAGATATATCAATGGAAAAATGAAAATATATTATATTTTCAAAATAAGAGAGCGCGAACCTTAAGAATAATTAAGAAATACCGGAGCCTATGGTTAACATATATTTATATTCCCTACGTTCCTGTTTGGCACGAAAACCAGCACGACGTGCTTTAAAGCGAAAGCGGACACACGATGTGTCCGCAAACGTTACTCATTGCCCCATTGATTGAGGAAGTTCGCCACATCATCGATACGACGCTCGTCGATACCGGCTTCAGTGGCCATCTCCTGCTGCGCATTCTCGCTGATCTCTTCGTTATTCATCAAACGGGTAATCAGCAGCTGGAAATAGCGCGCCAGCGCGTCACGTTCGGACTCGTTCACCGGCGTGGCTGACTCTGTCGAGTACTCATCCACGATGTCATAAAACTTAAGCGGTGTGTCGTTGTTCATAAGTCGTCCCCGGGGTTAAAGTGGTGTCCGTTGCAGCTTGCATCGTCTGGCCGAGGGATAATAGCACTGTTATTTTATTTTTTCTGCCATCCATTTCGGGGGATAAATGCTTAAACACCGGTGGATTCGCCAGTCGGCTGAAAATTGGGTATTATCCGCTCCCACTCTCTTTTGCGGGCAGCCTGATGTCTACCCTTTTCGATACCTTTATTGCCCCGCCGTGCCCGGACGAGATAGAAACGCTCTATCAGGACGATCACCTCGGGTGCTTATCAATAAACCCACCGGGCTACTCAGCCTGTCGGGGAAAAACCCGCAAAATCTCGATTCAGTGCATCATCGCACGGTACAGATATTCCCCGGCTGCACGCTGGTTCACCGCCTTGATTTCGGGACATCCGGGCTGATGGTGATTGCCCGCAATAAAGCCATCAACGCCGCCCTGTGCCAGCAGTTCAGCCAACGCAGCGTAAGCAAGGTGTATAGCGCTCTGCTTTGCGGGCATCTGGAGGAGGATGAAGGGATGATAGACGCGGCGATTGCCAAAGATCCGGCGAGCTTCCCGCTGATGACAATTTGCGCCATCCACGGCAAACCCGCGCGTTCCCGCTATCGGGTCATTGAACGGATTTATCGTGAGTCAGAAAACGGAACGTTACTGCCGTTGACGCGGGTACACCTTACCCCGGAGACCGGGCGAACCCATCAACTGCGCATTCACTGCCAGCGATTGGGCCACCCTATTTTGGGCTGCGATCTGTATGGTGGTCGCCTGCTACCGGGCACGGAGCAGACACCACGGTTGATGCTACATGCCAGTGAGTTGCAGTTTATTCATCCGGTCAGTAAAGCGCGGATCCACGCTCGTCATGCCAGCCCGTTCTGAAACCCGGGCGTCGTATCCGGGTATTACCACATCAAATCATCAGGCACTTTAAAATCGGCATACGGATCGTCTTCATCCTGTGCTTCCTGACTCCAGTGCACTGTTTAATACGATACTGCTGGCATCCCGTTGGGCAATTTTATCCGCCACACTTGCCGGGATAATTGCGTATTCACTCTCACCGTTGTTATCCGTCGCCAAACGCGCAATGGCGAGACGGCCATTAATCAGCTGGGTCTGCGTCTGCTTATCCACCATGATTTTTTTGATGACATTATTATCGGTGAAATTAAAACCAATATCGCCTTTTGCAAGGGTGATGCGGTTCATTTCAATGAGCTGCTTCACCTGCGCTTTATACTCTTTCGATAACGCAGCCTGTTTTTGTTGCTCGCTTAGCTGCTTATCACGCTCAAGCTGCGCTTTTTATTTTCTTCCACCGCTTCTCTTGCCTCACGTGCCTGAACGCGTGATTTTTTAGCGGTTCGCTGGACTTTGGCCATTTTTTACTGGTGACTGTGCCCGCTTTGAGCATCTGCTCTTGTAAGGTGAGTTTTGTCATCGTTGTCGTTACCCGTTAAAGAATGTGGATGATGTCAGACCTTGAGCATTTTTACCGTGGCATCGATGTCTATCTCATCTTCCGAGAAGATTAACGTCGTTCCCTGAAACGTGGTGATCGCCAGTTTTTTCAGCGTGCGCATTTCGCCCGACTGAGCGGCTGATTTCGGCCTGATGTTCCCCATCAACAAACCGACGGAAAGCACCGCATTTTCTTTGTCGATACGGGCATCGGCAGGCACGTCTTCGCTGTAAACGAGGTAAGATTTGATCGACGTGAGCTTAATACGCTCGCCCGCGATATAGATGTGTTTACTTTCCGGGATGACTTTCACCGCATAGGCGGAGAGTCCCTTGTTGTTGGTGGTGGGTTCAAAGGTCACCGCCGCATCTTTTAATCAGATCTGGGTTGGCGACCTTAATCACATGAAAATAGCGATTATCGCCGTTTTCATCTTTGATAAATCCAAAGCCTTTATCTTTAAACCACGTTGTGATTGTACCGTTCATCGCCATTACCGCCTGATTAATCGTTTATCTACTCAATTTTTGCAGCGCGCAGTGTAATGCACAATGCCTGCGCAGACCACGCCTTTACTGTCAGTCCGGACGATAAATTTCCCTGATATGTTTATTTCACGCTACATGTCCGGCATGCAGCGATCCCACGGCGCAGGAACACCGCTGAAGCGCTGTACAAGAAATTCTAACAGCAGACGCAGCGAGCGTGGCAGGCAAGGAATCAATAACGTGTCGGCGGAACGCCGAACATCTGGCGAAAAGCAAACGTGAAAGAGGCCGGGCTGGAGTAGCCAAGATCCAGCGCAACCCTGGGTGACGCTCCGGTTATTTTTGAGCATCACCACCGACTCAAGCAGTCGCACGCGTTTTTTCCACTCGCTGAACGCCACGCCGGTCTCCCTTTTTAAAATGGCGCGAGAACGTGCGCACCGACATGCCGCTACAGGATGCCCACTGCTCAATGCTGTGCGCTTCGCCAAAGGGCGTCTCCTGAATCTGACGGCACACGTTCATCAGCAACGGTGAGCCGGGCCACGGCACCGAAAACCCTGCATCAGGCAACTGCCTGAGCAGCGTGACTAACACGCGCACCAGTTGCGCATCGTCCCCCTCTTCGTCGTACATTTCCGGCACATGCGCCGTCGCGTAATGAATAAACTCGCGCACGAAATCGCTGACGATCACCACTTTGCTGCCGCTGTGTTCGATTGCGGCGAAGTCCGCATCCACATACAGGCTTTCCAGCAGCACATGATGACTGGACAAAATGCTGTGCGGCACATGCGCCGGGGATCCACACGCCGTAAAGAACAGGTACGACCGGTTTTGCCTTCAATTTCCACGCGCATACTCCCCTCGCGCGCATAGAGAAACTCCGCAAACGGGTGCTGATGTTGCTCCACGCCCGTATCGTCCGGCAGCGGATAGCTGCGAAAGTAGACCGGACGAGGCAGAGACATCAACACCGGCGCTGGCTGCCCGAAAACAGGCTGACAAGGTGGAGACACAAGCTTAGGGCACATTAAAAGCTGACCTCTATTCGATGAAGTTTGTCTTGATACCACAGCGCAGGCCGGGCGGGTTTACTGAATAATGAGCGGGCATTAAGCATATTTCACTCCAGTTATGAATAATTTACCACCCGCGTACCCGGGCGATAACCTCTTTTCGCAGCAGGTTCGCTCTTCGCGCCGTGCCACCGATGGCGGTAGATGTTCCGGCTGACCGACGAAACCGTTGAAGGAAAAATGATGGCTAACGAATGTACCGCCGTTGATATGAGTAAACCAGACCAATGGCTGCGGATCGTGCAGGAGCTGTTATCACAGGCCGGTATTGTTATTAATGGGTTTAACCCGTGGGATATCCGGGTGCATGACAAACGCTTTTTCAAACGCGTGTTACAGCAGGGCTCTCTGGGGCTCGGCGAGAGCTATATGGAGGGGTGGTGGGATTGCAAACGCCTCGATATCTTTTGAGCGGATACTGAACGCAGGCGTGGATGAGCAGCGCCCTGCCCGCCTTTATGATCTTGCCCGTATCGCCTTTGCGCGGCTGACTAACCCGCAGTCCCGCAAGCGTGCACCGGCAGGTTGGCGAGGTGCATTACGATCTCGGCAATGACCTGTTCAGCCGCATGCTCGATCCCAACATGCAATACTCATGCGGTTACTGGAAAGAGGCGGAAGAATTATGCGAGGCGCAGGAGCACAAGCTGGCGCTGATCTGTGAAAAACTCCAGCTTAAACCGGGAATGACACTGCTGGATATTGGCTGCGGCTGGGGCGGATTAGCGCTGTACGCAGCCCGGCATTATGGTGTCAAAGTCGACGGTATTACCATTTCGGCGGGAGCAAAAAGCCTATGTGGAAATGCGTGGCCTCGGGCTGGATATCAACATCCTGCTCCAGGATTACCGCGACCTGAACAAGCAATATGACCGCATCGTCTCCGTCGGCATGTTCGAACATGTGGGGCCTAAAAACTATGCCACCTATTTTGCAACCGTGGACCGTTGCCTGAAACCGGATGGTCTTTTCCTGCTGCACTCCATCGGGTCAAATCAGACCGGGCATAACGTCGATGCTGGATCAATAAATACATTTTTCCTAACGGCTGCCTGCCTTCGGTAAAACACATTGCGACGGCCAGCGAACCCTCGGGTT
The DNA here is from genome assembly GCA_002886105.1 of Enterobacter sp. EA-1. Classification (GTDB taxonomy): domain Bacteria; phylum Pseudomonadota; class Gammaproteobacteria; order Enterobacterales; family Enterobacteriaceae. The sequence goes on along the minus strand of CP025776.1, from coordinate 1,909,617 downwards.
TGTGATGGAAGACTGGCACAACTTTGGTCCGGATTACGATAAAACGCTAATGGCTGGCATAGCCGTTTTAATGAGGCGTGGCCGCAGTTAGCCGAGAATTACTCTCCTGAATTTCGCCGCATGTTCAACTATTATCTGACGGCCTGCGCGGGCGCGTTTCGCGCCAGAAATATCCAGCTCTGGCAAATTGTCTTTAGCCGGGGCGTAACCGGTGGACTGCGCGTGGCGCGCTAACGCGGGTCACCGGTTTGATCGTTCAACGCTATTCGTCAATTGCCCGCCGCTTAGAGCGCATCCGGTGTTGCTTCATTTCTTGCCAACTGCCTGCCTTCAGTGACGGAAAGTAGATAAAAAGCCCGCGTTTCTGCGGGCTTGTCAGTCATGCACGGGCTTACTTCCACCACACTTCCGCCTGCACGCCCACGGTGAACTGGTCACTTTTCGCGTCGGCGAATTCAAACTGGCTGATGCCGTTATCCTGTACCTTCAGCCAGGTGCCGTAGAAGCGGATTTCCGGGCGCGAGGTCAGGATGCTGGTGTCCACTTTAAGCGCATGGTAGAGCGTGGTTTTATACCCCGACTCGTGATACGTCTCACCGGCGGTTTTATTTTTCTGATCGAACCGGTGTGCAAGTTCCACGCCGGTCTGGTTATTGCTATCCCAGATATAGGCCGGGCGCACCACTGCACGAACAGAATCGAAATCCGTGTGCGCGCCTGTGTTGTAGTCGTAAATGTCGTTCCCGTGGGCATACACCAGCGCGTGCGCCATCACCACATCCGGGCGTAAATAGTTCTCTCCACCGGGAAATCACGCGGAAGGCTTTGCCGTAAGCATGCTCGCCGTAATACTGGTCGTTATAACCGAAGGTCGGGTTGGCGTCGGAAATCAGCGCGAAACCGCTGGCGATGGAGTTATCCGCCCCTTGTACGGTCAGCTCATTAAACCCGCCGCCGGTGAAGTTGTGGCGCAGGATCAGCCCGGCGTGCCATGCATCTTTTACGCTGTAGTAGCTGCCGTTGTTCTCGTTTTTGCGATTGTCATCGGTTTCATTCGGCATCGCGTAGCGGCCAAAGATCTCCAGCGTCGCCTTATCCCACAGCGGAATGTCCTTGTAACGCACTTCGGCGCTGTTGGCATTTACCTGCTGGGTGTTGCCGGAAGTCGCGTAATCCACGGCGTGCGCTTTCACGTCTTCGCGGGTTAGCGCCACGTTCAGCTTGCAGGGCCAAGCTGCCAGTTCTCCAGACCGAGGCCGGAACCGGCATTGGTGCGGTGGCTTTTCCAGTCCAGCATCTGGATTTCATACACCGGCATATTGTGTTTGCCGACCCAAAAATCCGCTTCGGGCGCAAACGGCAGGAACCCTTTGGTGGTCAGGTAGATATCGGAGAACTGCAACACGTTTTCCGAGGTACTGTCGAACCAGCCCGCGTTGTATTGCTGGCCAACGTTACCGTCCAGCATCACCACCGCTTTCGCTACCTTGCCGCCGGAATCGTAGACTTTTGCGACAGCTGCAAATCAAACCAGTGCGCTGTTTTCCTCGGCCGAAACGCCCCAACGAACCGATCGCATAAGATTTCGGCGCGCCGCGCGTTCCCGTGGACCAGCCGGAACGGAAATAGCCGGAATATTCAAAGCCAATGTCGTTTTTCACGTACTTGCTGATATCCGCCAGCGTCACATCCTGCGCAGGCGTTGCGCCGCTGACTTTCGCGGTGCTGGTGGATGCTGTGCTGTCGGTCGCAACGGCCGGGGTCTTATCCGCAGAGTGATGACGAGCGCTGGTGGCCGCAACGGCCCCACTGCCGGTATTTTCCGCTGGCTGCGCGAAATAGCGTTTATATTGTCGCAGCTCTTGTTTCGTCTCCTGTAATTCCTGTTTATTTGCCGCCAGCTCTTTTTCCAGTAATTCCAGTCGCTGTTCAACGGTCAACTTCGCGGCGATAGCACTATTCGATACAAGCGCTGAGGAGATTAATACTACAATCCATTTTAACTGATGCTTTTTTATTTATCGTCTTTTATTCATAACAATAACCCTGTAGAGTAGCGTGACTGAGTAGTATTAATTCGGCAATAGCTGGCCGCCTGATGCGTTAAATCCGCATCCGGTTACCCATTGCCTGACCAGTACGACGCCCGCACTGGTTATTTTTGTAATAATGAGATCGGTTATATGTTTTACATAAGATATCCGCTAGTGAGTGACGTTTTACCCCCGGTAATGACCTGCCTGGCTGTGGCGGAGGCAAAAAAACCTGAATCATTTTTCCGGCGCTACTGCACACAGAAAAATCATTCAGGTTTTGCCCGCATCGGATACTGTCAAATACGGTTACAATCCAGCTTGTCTTGCGACAGAATACTGTCTTTTATTTTACTGACAAGTTCTGCCTCTCCCCGCCTCGTTATTTTGTGAACTCGCGCAGAATTTCCACGCTATTCCCGCCAGCCCATTGCCGGAGCAACATGTTTAAGAATCGACTCAATAACATGTGCATTATAATCAACACCCAGTTGATTCGGCACCGTCAGCAGCAGCGTATCCGCTTCGGCAATCGCTTCATCCTGCTGCAACTGCTCAATCAATTTGTCCGGCTCTGCCGCATAGCTGCGACCAAAATGGCGCGGGTTTTCTCATCCAGAAAACCGACTTTATCGCTATCATCACGGCTGCCGCCAAAATAGGCGCGGTCGCGGCTGTCCATCAGCGCAAAAATACTCCGGCTGACAGAGACGCGCGGCGTACGGGTATGCCCGGCTTCGGCCCAGGCATCACGGTAAGCACGGATCTGTTTTGCCTGTTGAATATGGAAAGGTTCGCCGGTTTCGTCATCTTTCAGCGTCGAGCTTTGCAGGTTCATCCCCAGTTTTGCCGCCCATACTGCTGTCGCGTTTGAGCCCGCCCCCCACCAGATGCGTTCGCGCAGGCCTTCAGAATACGGCTCCGGGCGCAGCAATCCCGGAGGGTTGGGGAACATCGGTTGTGGGTTCGGTTTGGCAAAGCCTTCGCCTCGCAGCACATCCAGCAGCGCTTCGGTGTGGCGGCGCGCCATATCAGACTCCGTTTCCCCTTCCGCAGGCTGGTAACCGAAGTAGCGCCAGCCATCGATCACCTGCTCCGGGGAACCCCGGCTGATGCCGAGTTGCAAGCGACCGCCGGAAATAAGATCCGCCGCGCCGGCATCTTCCGCCATATACAACGGGTTTTCATAGCGCATATCGATAACGCCCGTACCCATCTCGATATGACGGGTTTTCGCACCAATGGCGGCTAATAAAGGAAACGGCGAACTGAGCTGACGGGCAAAATGATGCACCCTGAAATAGGCGCCGTCCGCACCTAATTCCTCGGCGGCAACGGCCAGATCGATGGATTGCAGCAACGCGTCAGCAGCCGAACGCGTTCCGGATTGCGGCGACGGCGTCCAGTGACCAAATGACAAAAATCCGATCTTCTTCATGACGTAGTTGTCCTTCTCTTCAGGAAATAATCAGCAGAAGAGCACGGGCGACTGTGCCTGCGCGCTTCTGCTTTATGTCTCCCCTACTCTACGCATTGCGTGCTACGAATAAATACCGTCTGTTTAACATAATGGTTCAAATTAATTGACTAACAGTGTGAGCAGAGCAGAAAGTAAACGGAAGCAGGAACAGGCGCAACGCCCCGAAACCTGTGAAATGTCGAACGGGTTCTGCTTTGAGGATGACGATATGACCCCTTTCATCAACTTACCGCCACCAGTCTGGGCGGCCAGCCTGTTTCTATGGTCGACTACGCGGGTAAAGTGGTTCTGGTCGTGAATACCGCCAGCCATTGTGGCTTTACGCCACAATACGGCGGCCTTGAAGCACTCTACAAGAAATACGCCGCCCGGGGTTTTGTGGTGCTTGGCTTCCCCCTGCAACCAGTTCGGTAAACAGGAACCCCGGCGGTGCCGACGACATCGCGCAGACCTGTCACATTAACTACGGTGTGAGCTTCCCGATGTTCGGGAAAGTAGACGTCAACGGAACCGCAGCACATCCGGTGTTTCGTTATCTGAAAAACGGAATTGCCCGGCGTACTGGGTGGGCGGATCATGTGGAACTTCACGAAGTTTCTGATCGGACGCGACGGTAAACCGCTCAAGCGCTTTGCACCGTTCACCACGCCGGAAAAATGGAAGCCGCAATCCTTGCTGCACTGGAACGCTGAGTGATTCAGCAATTCAAACTATTCAGTTTCAGAGTACTGCCGAAAAATTGATTATTCGTGGGAGGACACCTTCCGCGCTTCGCTGAAAGCAATAGTGGTTTTCCCGGCGGCTGGAGCTGAGTTTTCTACATTTTAAAAGGGGACAGCCACATCGGCGATCCCCGTTTTTAAGCATGATGAATTAGCTTTGACAGAAGCGGAGCCAAACGGGTCATGGACTTCCATGACATCACCCCAATCTTGTTTAACGATTTCCGGGCGACCGTATCCATATTGTTTGCCGTGGAGTTCATCTCTGAACAACGCAATATTCTTCATCGGAATAAATATCGTTGCGCCCGGGCTGGCGTCACCGTGATGTTCAGAAAGATGTAACTGCAAACCCTCCCGGGCAATACCCATACAGGGGGTAAGGGGTTCGAACCGGTGTTCAAACTCAACGGAATGACAGAAATTCCAGATAGAACTCCTGTGCTTTCCGGACATCAAATATGCGCAGAATGGGTATCGGCTTACTGAAATGAATTTGAGATGGGGAAATCTGTGGGGCAAGGTTGCTGCCGTGTTCCAGTCTCTGAAGCCTAACTGGTGGGCAACGGTTTCGAGTGCAATAGAATAAGAGATCTTTTGATCACACAATTCAAGAGAGGCTTTTAATTTGGCAGCCATTTGTTTTGCTTGTTCGATAGAAATCATATCTTCTCCTGTCGTCAGGAAATGAGGGTGCTCGCATTACCACAACCCGACTATCAAGAGTTGTAAATTTAATGAGGTTGAGTACAAACATGCTTTCACCTTTTCCTTTCAGGAAGCGAGCGGCGGGCAGCACGGGCCCTGGAGTGAGGGTACACAGCCTCAGGAAATTTCACAAGTTTTCAGATACGAATGGCGGGATCGACTACCTGTTCACTTTATACATAAACGTTGTGCTGTCTAAAGTATTCTCAATAGATTTGGCATAAAGAGGTATCGTACCGGCTGTTTGCCAGCCAAGAGATCGATATAATTCACTGGCCACATCACCCGTTCGCGTATCCAGTACAAGTAAATAAATGCCCTTTCCCCAGACCATTTCTTCTGCCTGATTCATTAATTGCCGCGCAATACCCTGACGACGCGATTGGGGATGCACGAGTAATTTTGCAATTTCCGCACGGTGGCGGCCATTAGGCATACCACAATAGTTAATGATGACTGTTCCGGCTAACACCCCATTATCACGGGCGACCAGTAACTCACAATCATGGCTTGCCAGACTGTAGATCTTATCTTTCCAGAAATTATCGATGGATAAGCGATCTGCCGGATCGGTAAAGCCTACACTTGCCCCGTCCTTTACACACGCCTGCAATACATCGCCTAATTCGGATAACATCAGGTGAGCATCTTCAGCATTAAGCTTTTGATATTCGATCATGATTTACATACCACCAATAAATAATGTGCGCCCAGAGTGTCATGAGCCCTGAATGAGGAAGATCCTGATAAATGAAACCGCAAGCTGTCACCTTTTTCAAAGACCAGCTCTCTGCATTCTGTGTAATTGTTAATTCACCTTCATATAACCAGAGATAGTGTTCCAGCCCCTGTACCGGTGGCTTCTGATATTCAATGAAAGCACCGGGACTTAGCTTCCCATCAATCATTTCGCATTTATATTGGTTTGAGGGCGGTATTAACAAACGGCGTTCAAATCCATTCACCTCATCCCGCCACAACGTTTGCTGATCTGCTGTAAACAGATTCTCGGCAACTTGCTCTATCTCGTTGATAAGCCGGGACATCGTCATTCCGTACACACTACAGAGTTGATTGAGAACTTCGGCTGTTGGACTGACTTCACCGCGTTCAATTCTCGATAACGATGCCCGGCTTATCCCCCGACGCAGAGGAAAGTTCATCCAATGACTGGTTATGCTGCAAACGCAATGCAGCAAGACGCGCAGCCAGCCGCTGCCTGTAATCGGTGTTATTCACACTCACATCCCTAAAATGAGATAAATTTCTCTTTTATGGGATATTACTGAAAACGGATGGCCAGTCAAGCGGAACAGTCGGGGCAGCCGCATTCCGGCGTCGGAATTCGCCCGGCGGCATGCCTGCGTACTTGGTGAAAGCGACGTTGAACGCACTCGCGGACTGGTATCCGGTCTGGAAGGCAATCTGTTCGATTTTATCCTTGCCACTCATCAACGCTTTCCGGCTAACGACATTCGCCAGAAGAGCAGGTATTGCATGGGTGACATGCCGACTGTCTCGCTGAAGACGGCAAAAAAAGAGGATCGGGACATAGCACAGTCACGGGCAAGGTGCGCTATTTGCCAGTCAGCGCCGGGTTTTTCATGGATAAGATGTAGCGCTGTGGCGATCTTTTCATGTTGTAACCCTTTCAGGATACCGGCCGTTTTCGACAGTTCTTGATCGCTGCGCAACGCTTCAACCAGTAACAGTTGCAAAGCTGCGTCAATACCGCGTCACGCCCGGTCGACGGGTCCGGCTTTCATCCAGCAGGAGTTCAAACAGCGTGACGAAACGACGCTCGCCTTTAATCAGGATCCTCGTTGGGCAGTAACGCGACGATAAGCTGTTTGTCCGGTGTGTCGAATTGACAGTGCCCCACATTCATGAGCAGTTCAGCCGACCCGGTTGTTGAGCCAATTCTTACGTGTCCGCCGCCAAGAAAGGTTGGCATCGTAATGCCAGCGGGAGGCGGGGTGCCCGCATTGGTGTTCTCAAAGGTGTACGTTGCGGGTATCAGAACGAAATCCCCGGAAACCAGTAACTTGGGGGCTTTACCGTTAATACTTATCAGGCATTCGCCTTGCAATACGGCACAGTAAAACGCCTCTCCGGACGACTCGCGGATAATACGCCACTGACCCGCCCCCCTCAACGAGTTTTGTATGAGTTGGCTCGAGGTTGAGTAACGCAACAATATCGGTTAACGGGTCTGACACTGGACTTTCTCTCAATGAAAGTGGACTTCTGAATATATATTGTCCATTCTGCGGCGGCTATGATTACTGCTCCAGTCAACAGAGAGGATTAACCATGGCAACTGCACTGATTACCGGATGCTCTTCAGGTTTTGGGCTGGCAACAGCAACACTTTTTTTAGCCGGTTGGGACGTGATTGCCACAATGAGAACGCCTGATGCGACGCTTTTTCCTGCAAACGACAAGCTGACGATATTGCCGCTGGATATCACGTCTGAGGAGAGCATTACTCACGTGGTGAAAAGGCTGGCGCGATTGACCTGCTGGTCAATAATGCCGGCTTTGGTGCCCCGTTGAACTCACCCCCCTGACAACCGCGCAGCAACTAATGAACACCAATGTCCTCGGGCACATTGTCATTAACTCAGGCGTTTCTCCCGCTGATGAGAGCGAAAAAATCAGGGGTGATCATCAATGTTTCTTCATCAGTGACGACCAAAGCGATGCCGCTAATTGGGCTTTATCGTGCCAGTAAAGCGGCGTTGAATGCATGGAGCGAGTCATTAGCCATCGAAGTCAGGCCTTTTGGCATTCGCGTTCATGTTGTGTTACCGGGACGCTCGCCCGAAACGAAGTTTGGCGAAAATGCGCAGGCTTATTTTGGCGGACGGGACGATCCTGCGTATGGAAAAATGGTGAATGAATTTATCCAGATGGTTGGCAATTCCCACGCGCCAGTCACGCACGCCGACGATGTGGCGGACGCCATTTTGCCGTCGCTAACGATCAACACGCCCCGCTGTACACCGCTGCTGGTGAAGATGCGCTGGATTTTCTTACAGAAGCGCAGCAACACTCCCCCTTCTCATACTGATTGTTCCGGGCGAAGATGTGACTAATAAGGAAAGAGAGAGGACCTCCCTCTCTCTGTTTCTCAGCCACGGGCCGCAAGTTCATTTACATCAACTTATAGTCATAAATATGCGTAAAGCGGCTTTGTGCCATATGTGAACAACATGATCCTGCGAAATTGCTCAAACACGGGATGATCATGTGTTCCATTATCCATCTTCCAAAGCCCCTCTCCCTGATATTCTTCAAGAACATAGACATCGCAAAGGTAAGCGAACGTAGCATAATCTGTTATCAGACGAGCGAAACCTATCTGGCTTCATCATGATAAACACCAAAGCAAAGGCTGTTTTCAATTGATGCGCCTAAAGCGAGCGTTATTGGGTTATCAGCCCGCCGCCCAGCTGTTCGATCAGCAAGATATGTTGATCCAGTCTGTCGGCCTTCATTTGCACCACACTGCGATCGGAGGCCAGTAACTGCTCCTGTAATGACAACACATCCAGCCACGGGCGGATGCCCGCTTTAAACTGCGCCGACACATCATCCCATGCGCTATGCGCCAGTTTATCGGCCTCTTCCGTCTGCGTGATTTGCTGCTCAAGGGACTTCATCCTGACAATAGACGTGCTGATATCGCCAATGGAAGAGATCAGCAGGCTGTTGTAATGGGCCACCGCCAGATCCCAGTCCGCGTTGCTGCTTGCCAGATCCGCCCGCCGTTTCCCGCCGTCAAAAATCGGCAATGACAGCGTAGGGCCAATATTGAAGAACTGACTGGGCGCGCCAACAAACGCGTCGCCCAGTAAGTTACGCGTACCGGCTTCGGCCATCAGGTTGATGTTCGGATAGAACGCCGTTTTCGCGACCTTGATTTGCTTTTCCGCCGCCTCAACGCGCCAGCGGGCGGCAACCACATCCGGCCTGCGTCCGACTAATTCCGCCGGGATTGTCGAAGGCAGCGTATCCTGCACGACAAGCGTATTTTCGCCGGGGTTTCAGATGGCGCCAATAATCCGGGCCTTTCCCCACCAGCGTCGACAGTTTTATGCCTGCCGTAGTGACATTTTCCTGCGCCTGTAATAACGCCGTTTGAGCATCGTTGTCGTTTGCCAGCGCCTGTTTATATTGATACTCCGGCGAAATACCGCCCTGATAAAACTGGCGCTGAATATCGCTGATTTTTTCAGGCGATCGGCGTTGGCAGCAGCAATTTTTTCCAATTTCCACGCGGTATTCAGGTTATTCCGTGCGCGGGCGATATTTGCCGATAAACTCAGCCCGGCAGCTTGTTTATCCAGTTCGCTGGCTTTCGCATTGCCTAATGCCGCTTCCCGTGCGGCTTTTTTCCCGCCCCATAAATCGAGCGCATAGCTGGTGCCCAACGAAGTTGTCCGCAGCGTACTGTAATTTTTACCTTCGAGCAGCGGGTCATCGACTTTTGCCACACGGGAACGGGTAATGCTGGCATCCATATTGATATCCGGCAATTGCGCCGCTCTGGCGCTCACCACGGCGGCATTGGCTTTATTGGCCCCGGCGTTGGCTTCCTGCAGGCTCGGGCTGGCCGCCAGTCCATCGCGAATCAGCGTATTCAATTGCGGATCGTTAAAACTCTCCCACCAGTTGCGCTGGGGCCATCGGGCCGGACTCCAGTTGCGCCGTCGACAACGTCTCTTTAGCCTGAAGCGTATCCGCGTTCAGTATTTTATTGCCTGTATTTAAGCCTTCGGATGTTGCACAACTGCTTAATATCAGCGTAGCAAGAATAGAAAGGGTTACTTTTTTTCCGTGGTGATGGATTTTCATTATGCCATTGCTCCTGCGCTCTGCAAACGTCATGTGTTTTATCGACAATCGTTATTAACATCCTACCGTTTGCTTACACGCGCAGGGATTATCTTTAGTGCTTAAAAGATAAAAATCATATTAAAAACAAGTAGCCCAACAAAATAAAACACAAAGAAACCTCATTCTGCACATTTTGTGGAGTTTATTTTTCAGAGTATTTCTGCTGTTAATTCTATATCCTGTTTTATATATTCACTGTTATTTAAATCAGCTCTACTTGCATCACGGTTAAACACTATAAGTAATCAATAGAACCTTACAAAAGCAAGAAAAATGCAGGGTAATGTGATGACCAACTACCTAATGTAAACTTATCAGTAAAAACAGCATGTTTTCAGTCGATGCTTGATCCTCTGCTGAACCCCTGCTTAAGTTAAATAACATCTCTCTTCCTCGGAGTTATGTTCGGATAAAAATTAATGCCCCTCTTCTGTTTTTATTCTTCTTGCTGGTAGGGTGCGTCGCCCCCAATTATGATGCTGTTAGTGAACAACAGATCTCGTCAATCCAAAATGAGATCGATCTTAAGTTAAGCTCCTCGGACCGGAAGTCATCGATCGGGAGCAGAAGCCACTGTCTGAAATAAAAGAAATACAATACGCCAACAATATTGATTTCTATAATAAAGTTCAGGCTGATTTACGGAGTCTGGAAATAAGACTTTCGTTAAACAAGAATCCACAAATCAGGCAGCAACTCATTACATTCAGCCAGTCACTGAGTAAGCAGTTAACCACCTTCCAGAACGACCATAAGCAAAGAGGTTATCTCTTCCAGGCCACAGATAGAAAATCAACGCAAGCTATTTAATGTGCAAATGAAATCATTACTGGCAACGCAGCAGCAGTTTAAGTCCTGAGCCACTCATTTCACTATATAACCGTGCAGGAGGATAAATGAGCTCCGATTGGGTAACGACCAGAAATGCCATCCTTGATATTTTCAAAAAGCGTTAGCTTCTGGCTGGAATACATTAAGATACAATGCCAAAGAGCAAATCAGTGAGCTGGCGGCTATCGCGCAGGATATCGATGCGAATAAGGATGAAATGGATGCCCGGTGCCAGAAAACAGCTTCTTGATAATCAGGCCGAAGCCGTAAAAACGTTATACTGGCGGAAATGATTATTGCCGAGACTATTGTCATCAAGGCAATTAATGATGCCATTGATGTCATATTAAAGAATGCACCAACGTTACTTTTATAATACACAGCCATACATACTCATAGCCTGCCGGTGTATCCCGGCAGGCTTTCATTGTGTTACAAGCGCTCTTTGCTGCCACATCGCCATTCAGCGATGAGTTAATATTCACCGGCATTCCCGATCGCCGTTCCAGCTCGTCCGTTGCCCGATTCACATTCACATCGCTCCCCTGCATCACTGCACGCAGCGCTGGTGTGATAGACAGCGGCACTTTGTTCGTCGATTCAAATTCAGTGCGGTTGCGTGACAATGGCTCGTGAACCTCAATCCAGCGGCTGCCGTCCGGCTCGGTGGTCGCTTTCACCGGTTGATCGATAATCTGCACGCGGGTGCCAACGGGTACATTGTCGAACAGGTATTTGATGTCGGCATTGCGTAACCGAATGCAGCCCCGGCTGACACGCAACCCGATCCCAAAGTTAGAATTAGTGCCGTGAATGGCGTACAGCTTGCCAATATAAATGGCGTACAGACCCATCGGGTTATCCGGTCCGGCCGGAACAAACGCTGGTAGGGTTTTCCCTGTTTGGCGTATTCACGTCGGGTATTGGGCGTCGGGCTCCAGTCGGTCCTTCCTGTTTGCGCTCCACCGCGGTGACCCAGTTGCGCGGCGTTTCGCGCCCGGCCTGCCCGATGCCAATCGGTAAAATCTCCACCGTGTTCGTCTCTTTCGGATAATAGTAGAGGCGCATTTCCGCGACGTTCACCACAATGCCTTCGCGCACCGTGGCGGGCAAAATAACCTGCTGCGGAATGGTCAGTTGCGATCCCGCTTTCGGCAGAAAGGATCGGCATCGGGGTTGGCTTCAAGCATATTACTCAACCCCTGACCGTATTTCGCCGCGAAAGCTTCGAGCGGCAACGTGTTATCGTGGGGAACGGTGATAATTTGCGGACTGCCCACCAGCCGGCTGCCCTCCGGCGGCAATGGGTAGCTCACCGCCAGCGCGTTCGGCGCAGAAAACAGCGCAATCAGACTGCACAGCAATGTGAATCGGGGCATCATTTCCTTCCCTCAGGGCCAGCAGATATTTTTTTATATCATAGCCCGCTTTATGCTTTTTTCTCCTTTTTTACAGTGCGTTATCCTCCCGGAGCGCCAAAAAGTCATGCACGACATACGACGTTCGGCCAGAAAGAGAGCAGTAAAAAACCCCGCCGGAACGGGGTTTACGTTTTACAACTTAGCGTCAGGCTTTGGCGCGGCTGGCGATGATGTCGTCCGCCACGTTGCGCGGCGCTTCCGCGTAGTGGTGGAACTCCATGCTGTAGGTTGCACGCCCTTGTGACATGGACCGCAGCGTGGTGGAGTAGCCAAACATTTCGGCCAGCGGCACATCGGCGCGGATAATCTGGCTGCCGAAGCGCTCTTCCATCCCCCTGCACCATACCGCGACGGGAAGAGAGGTCGCCCATAATGTTACCGGCGTACTCTTCCGGCGTTTCCACCTCAACATGCATCACCGGTTCGAGGATCGCCGGGTCCGCTTTGCGCGCGCCCTCTTTGAAACCAAAGATCGCCGCCATGCGGAAGGCCATTTCGAGGAATCAACATCGTGATACGAACCAAACGTCAGGGTCGCTTTCACATCCACCGGATACCCCGCCAGCACGCCGGTGCCCATGGCTTCGCGCAAGCCTTTTCCACTGAAGGAATATACTCGCGCGGCACCACGCCGCCTTTGGTGGCGTCTTCAAACACAAAGCCGCTACCCGGCTCCAGCGGTTCGAGGGTCAACACGACATGGCCGTACTGCCCTTTACCGCCGGACTGGCGCACAAACTTACCTTCAATGTCTTTCACCGTTTTACGCAGGGTTTCACGGTAAGTGACCTGCGGACGACCGATGTTCGCTTCCACGCCGAACTCGCGTTTCATGCGATCGACAATGATTTCCGGTGCAGCTCTCCCATCCCGGAAATGATCGTCTGCCCGGACTCCTCATCCGTGTACAGGCGGAATGAAGGATCTTCAGACGCCAGTCGTTGCAGCGCGATCCCCATTTTTTCCTGATCCGCTTTGGTTTTCGGCTCAATCGCCAGCGAAATCACCGGCTCCGGAAACTCCATGCGCTCCAGGTGATCACCGCATCCGGATCGCTCAACGTATCGCCAGTAGTGACATCTTTGAGCCCTACGCAGGCGGCAATGTCTCCCGCGCGCAGTTCATCCACTTCGTGGCGATCGTTCGCGTGCATCTGCACGATACGCCCGATGCGCTCTTTTTGCCTTTGACCGGGTTGTAAACCGCGTCGCCTTTTTTCAGCACGCCGGAATAGACGCGAATAAAGGTCAACTGGCCAACATACGGGTCGGTCATCAGTTTGAACGCCAGCGCAGAAAATGGCTCTTCATCGCTGGGATGACGCTCAGCAGGCTGGCCTTTTTCATCCACGCCCTGAATGGCCGGAATATCCAGCGGCGACGGCATCAGTTCCACCACCGCATCGAGCATGCGCTGCACCCCTTTGTTTTTAAAGGCGCTGCCGCACAGCATCGGCTGGATCTCCCCGGCAACGGTGCGTGCACGCAGCCCGGCAATAATGTCTGCTTCGTCCAGCGAACCGGTTTCCCGTGTATTTATCCATCAACGCTTCATTGGCTTCCGCTGCCGCTGAGACCATTTTTTCCCCGCCACTCCTGCGCGGTCGCCAGTAATGCCTCCGGCACCGGGCCATAGCTAAACGTCATGCCCCCGGGTGGCATCGTCCCAGATGATTTCGCGCATTTTGATCAAATCCACCACGCCGGTGAAATGCTCTTCTGCGCCAATCGGGATCACAATCGGCACCGGGTTGGCTTTCAGGCGATCGATCATCATCTGCACCACGCGGAAGAAATCCGCGCCGGGGCGGTCCATCTTGTTAACGAATGCCAGTCGCGGTACGTGGTATTTGTTGGCCTGACGCCACACGGTTTCCGACTGCGGCTGCACGCCGCCAACAGAGTCATACACCATCACCGCACCGTCGAGCACACGCATGGAGCGTTCCACTTCAATGGTGAAATCCACGTGCCCCCGGGGTGTCGATAATATTGATGCGATGCGGCTCAAAGCCGCGATCCATACCCGGCCAGAAGCAGCTTACCGCCGCGGAGGTAATGGTTATCCCGCGCTCTTGCTCCTGCGCCATCCAGTCGGTTGTTGCCGCGCCATCGTGTACTTCACCCAGTTTGTGGCTCATCCCGGTGTAAAACAGGATGCGCTCAGTGGTGGTTGTTTTACCGGCATCGATATGCGCGGAGATACCGATGTTGCGATAACGTTCGAGAGGGATGGGTCGGGGCATGATGCGTCCTTAGTCTTTTGACTGTTCGTTCGCGGCCGGAATTGGCCGCTATTCATTCACGGCACTTATCATAGTACAACTGTACGAGTATATTCGAACTATTTTTGCTATTCTAACGATTGGTTGAGCTGCAATTGACGACGTGGCTTAAACAATACAGTTTGCGTATAGTACCGGCCAGCCGCCGATACGGGCTGCTGCAAAAACCCGCAGCGCAACCGCCGACACAGGAAGATTATGATCGCTAACCACCCCGAACGTGAGCAATTTCGCCTCGAAAATGTGCTCTTTGCCCTTGGCAACCCTCTGCGGCTGGCCATTATCAGGCGGCTTGCCGACGGTAGCGAACTCAGTTGCAATGCGCTGCGCCCGCAGGACGTGGCGAAGTCCACCATGACCCATCACTGGCGTGTACTGCGCGATAGCGGCGTGGTCTGGCAACGCCCGCAAGGTCGGGAAAATATGATTTCGCTGCGCCGGGAAGACTCGGATATCTGTTTTCCCGGCTTGCTGGATACGCTGTTGCAGGTGATGCAACGCGAAAGGTAAGCGTTATTTCGTCTCCGGCAGCACAATATTGCTGCCTGCCAGTGTGCCCATGTTGTTGTAAATGGCACAGGCGGCATCCACCAGTTGCATCGCCAGCGCCGCGCCGCTGCCCTCACCTAAACGCATTCCCATATTGAGATACGGTTCCAGCCCTAAGTGCTCAAGCGCAATGCGCGCCCCTTTCTCAGCAGAAAGATGCGACGGGATAAGATAAGGCTTGATCTGCGGCGCAATGCGGCAGGCTGCCAGCGCCGAAGCATAGGAGAGAAAACCGTCCAGCACCACCGGCAACCCGCAGGATGCCGCGCGCCAAGGATCACCCCGCTCATCCCCAACAGATCGTAACCGCCGACTTTAGCCAGCACCGCAAGACCATCGGCAGGATCCGGTTGGTTAACGGCAATCGCCTTACGTACGACCGCCGCTTTATGACCCAGCTGTGATTCCGGCAGATTTGCGCCGATACCCACCACTGCTTCCGGCGCTTCGCCGGTCAGCACGCTAACAATCGCCGCCGCTGGCGTGGTATTCGCCATCCCCAGTTCGCCCACGCCGAACAGTTTTACCCCCTGCTGCGCCAGTTCACGGGTATAACGGACGGTTTCCAACAGCAGTTCTTCCGCCTGCTGCGCGCTCATCGCCGGGCCAGTGGCGATATTGCGCTGCCGCGCGCCACCTTCATATTCACCACACCGGGGATGAGATCGGCGTCGATACCGACATCCAGCACATGCACTTTTGCCCCGGCCTGCGCCGCCAGCACACACACGCCGGTGGTTGCCTGGTCATATTCGCCGCCCTCGGATAGCCGTGACCACGCGCGGGGAGACCGCCACACCTTCGTGCCATACGCCATGATCCGCGCACATCACCACAATCGCTTTTTCCCCGATCTGCGGCGTGCCGTTCAGTCCTCGGCATGCCCGCCAGTTGAACCGCCAGCGCTTCCAGCCGGGCTGCCAACGGGTTTCAGTAAGCCATCAAGATGCTGCTGCGCCCGTGCCATCGCCACGTCATCGGGCGTGGGAATGGCTGCCAGTAATGCCGTCAATGTCTGCATAGTGTTTCTCATTATGTTGCGGGCTGTTTATAACAGCGCCAGAAGAAATACCAGTTCGCCAAGCTCGATAGCCGCGCCCAGCGTGTCACCGGTCTGCCCACCCAGCGTGCGTTTCAGCATCTGGCCGAGCACAAAAATAGCCACCGGTGGTCACCGCCAGCGCGATAACCCCTTTCGTCCCCAACAGGCCGACGACCGCCAGCCCCGTTATCACCAGCGTGACCAGCGTATCCCGGGCAGAAACCTTGCCAATAAACAGATTTCCCAGTCCCTCTTCGCGGGCATAGCGATGGCCGAACATCAGCAATACCGCAAAACCGCGCCCCACTGCACAGGCGGCGGCCAGCGCGGCAATCATGCTGGTGTCGCGCAGTTGCAACTCGCTGAGGGTCAGGATCTTCGCCACCAGCACAAACACCAGCGCCAGACCACCGTGGGTACCAAGGCGGCTGTCGCGCATGATCTCCAGCATCCGCTCACGTCGGCGGGCGGAAAACACACCATCGCAGGTATCCGCCAGACCATCGAGATGAAAACCGCCGGTTAACAACGCCAGCGCCAGCACACTAAACAGCGCCAGCGGTGCTCCGCACCAGGGTTGCAGCACCACCAGCGATGCCGCTGAGCGCACCCAACAACAGCCCGACCAGCGGAAAAGTCACAATGCCGCGCACATAATCCGCCACATCCAGCCCCTGTACGCAGCGGCCCGGCACAGGCAAACGACTGATAAACGACAGCGTGGCGAAAAACAGCTTAATCATTTGATTTTGACTCCAATACCGGACACCACCAGCCAGACATGATCCGCCGCCTGCGCCAGTCGCTGATTCACGCGCCCGGCGATATCGCGAAAGTGCCGTGCCAGACGGTTTTCCGGTACAATGCCCATCCCCACTTCATTGGTCACCAGCACCACCGGCGACGGGCAGGCCGCGCAGGCGGCAATCAGCGTCTCGATCTCTTGCTGCACCTGCGCTTCCAGCGCCGTGTAATCCCCAGCTATCGGCATCGTCGTCTGCGCCATAAGCAAACAGTAAATTGGTCACCAGCGTCGTGATGCACTCCAGTAACACCGCTTCATTGGGGGCATTGTCAGGGGTAATAATTTCAGCGAGCTGTTGCCAGCGCTCTTCGGTGCGCCAGTGCGCCGGGCGACTGTCCCGGTGATGCTGAATACGCGCCGCCATCTCCTCATCGAAAATGTGCGAGGTGGCGATATACAACACCGTCGGCGCTGGCGACCAGCGACTCGGCATGACGGCTTTTGCCGCTGCGCGCCGCCGGTAACAAGTGTTAACATGCTGGCTCCTGATGTTGCTGCATAATCTGATAAATACGTTTGATATCCACATGCTCACGCATGGCGCTGGCCAGCAGATCGAACTGCTGCGCTTTATAATGCGCATAACTGACGGCGGCATCCAGTGGCGGCAAGCCTTTACGCTGACGCAGGTCGTTGATGAACGCGCGGGTAAAGGCATCGCTGTCAAACAAACCGTGCAGATACGTGCCGAACACCCGCCCATTGTCGCTGACCGCGCCATCCGCCACGCGCTGCCCCGCTTTGTGCAGCCACAATGCCGGGCGGCACCCGCTGTGCAATGTGGTTTCTCCCATATGGATTTCGTAACCGCGCAAGCCCGGCGCAGCCCGCCAGCCAGCCGGGTAACGTCTCCTGCAAGCTCGCGTCGACAAGCGTTGTGGTTTTATCACGGGCAAAATGGGTGACGGTATCCAGCAGCCCCAGACTGGCAATGTCCCCAGCCCGGACTCCACCTCGTCAATGATCATCTCACCAAGCATCTGATAACCGCCGCAAACGCCGATCACCGGTACGCCCGTATGATGCGCATCCAGCACCGCTTTTGCCAGCCCGCACTCACGAAGCCGGGTTAAATCGCTAAGGGTGTTTTTACTGCCCGGCAGAATCACTGCATCGGCGCTGTGCAGCGCTTCCGGGGTGCGCACATAATGCACGCGCACATCCGGCTGGGCCGCCAGCGCGTTAAAATCGGTAAAGTTAGAAATGTGCGGCAACTGCACCACGGCAATATCCACCGCCCGCTCACCGGTGCGCAGGTATTTACCGCGCTGCAACGCCACGCCGTCCTCATCTTCCGAGGTCGACGTCCAGCCACGGCATCACGCCGATTACCGGCACACCGGTCAGTTCTTCAATCTGTTTAATGCCGGGGGTGAGCAGCGCCACATCACCGCGAAATTTATTGATAATCACCCCTTTAACCCGCCAGCGCTCGTGCGCCTGCACAGCAACGCCAGCGTGCCGTAAATCGCGGCAAACACGCCGCCCCGGTCGATATCCGCCACCCGGGGATAACCGGGCAACCGGCCATCTCCGCCATCCCCATATTGACGATATCCCGGTCGCGCAGGTTGATCTCCGCCGGGCTACCCGCTCCCTCCAGCACCAGCGCGTCATACTCCTGCGCCGGGGCTGTGATAAACATCGATAATCTGCTGGCGCAGACGCGGTTTATAGTGGTGGTAGCTCACCGCGTCCATATCGGTCGCGACTTTGCCCATCAGCACCACCTGTGCCTTGCGGTCACTGGTGGGTTTAAGCAGCACCGGGTTCATCCGCACATCGGGGGAGGATACCTGCGGCCTCTGCCTGAAATATCTGCGCCCGCCCCATCTCCACGGCCGTCCGGCGTAATACCCGAGTTGAGCGCCATATTTTGCGACTTAAACGGCGCGGTCTTGGGCCGTCGGTGAAAATACGGCACAGCCCGGCGACCAGCACGCTTTTGCCCACATCCGAAGCGGTTCCTTGCAGCATAATGGCCTGCGTCATAACGCCTCCTTCACCGGCATCGCCCGCATACGGGCATAAAATTCATCTTCGTTTTTGCACAGCGACCCCAACTCGCTGTGCAGTTTAACCAGCCGGGCTGCGTCAGCCCGGCTTCTTCAATCAGTGCCCGGCGGGCAAACACCTCGGCGCACCGTGCGTTAACAACTCGCCACGCCGCAGCACGTACACGGCATCACAGATTTCATAGATTAAATCAATGTCATGGCTGGAAATCACCACATGATTTCCCTGCGCAACAATGCGCCGGATAAGGGTCAGCATCTGCGCACGCCCGGCAGGATCGAGTCCGGCAGTAGGTTCATCCAGCAGCAGGTATTTTGCCTGCAACACCAACGCACCTGCGATGGCCACGCGTTTTTTCTGCCCGTGGCTCAGGCACTGAATAGGCTGATGACGAAACGACTGCGCATCCACCAGTGTCAACGCCTCCTCCACACGGCGGGCAATCTCCGCTTCCGGCACGCCGATATTGCGCAAACTGAAGGCGATATCGCTATCAATATCGGTATAGAAAATTTGCTGATCGGGATCCTGAAACACGGTAGTGACCTGCTGGCGCAGCGCCAGCAGTGCGCGTTTACTGTAATCCAGCGGTTTCCCCTGCCACTGCACCGTCCCCTGTTGCGGGCGTAAAATGCCGCTCAGGTTCATAAACAGCGTGGATTTGCCGCAGCCGTTCGCCCCCACCAGCCCGGTTACCGGCTGGCGGGAAAAGTCGAGGCTGAGCCCTTTCAGTATCGGTTCATCCTCGGTAACGGAACCACAGGTTATCGGTGACCAGCATGCCACATCCTCACAGGTGAAAATCGCCCTGATAAAGTTTGATATCCAGCGTGGTCGCCAGCGCTTTGTAGCGCAGCAGCACGCGGGTAAATAACAGGCTGACCAGCATCGCCAGCGAGCGGTAGCCCTGCGGCACGGTGCGGTAACCAAAACGCAGCGTCTGCGCCCGGTGAATCGCCGCCGCTTCCTCCAGCAGGATAAAAGATAAAGCGCCAGATGAGGCAGGATCTGTTCCGTTAACAGGCGCGGCGCACGCGCTTCAGCAGCAAAATCAACTGCGGGAAACGGCAGGTTCAGCACCAGCCAGAAGGTCGCCGACAACGCCGCCAGACTACGCCACAGCGTGGCGTTTGCCGCCACTCAGCCCTTCCGGCAGCACACCGATCCAGACGTGACCCAGTGGCACGCCGAACAGCAAATGCACCGGTTCACGGGTAACGCTGAACAGGATCGTCACGACGCCCACCAGTAAAAATCCCAGCGGGATTGCCATCCAGCGCAGCCACCGCCACAGCGAAATGCGCAGCAGCCAACAGGTGAACGCCGCGACAAAAACCAGCAAGATCCCCTGCCCGATGGGCGGCAGGGAAAAGGCCAGCGCCATCATCAGCAGCCAGCAGAAGAACTTGCGCTCCGGCGCGACCGTAGCCCAACGGCTCTGGTAGCTGAGCCGATCAAGACCGTTCGCTATCACGCTGTCTGCCTTTCATATAACCGAGAATGTAGAAAATCACCGCCGCACCCATCGAGCCTTGCAGCGTAAACAGCAGGCTTTCGATCTCGCCGCTTGCCGGTTCATACAGCGGCTGGAACCACGGCTGGTAATGCGGCGCAACGACTTTTGGATCTGGCTTTCCGCTTCTCCATCGGAACCGCCATATTCGCCGCCATGGTTGATAAAGAAAGGCATGATCACGGGCAATCACCATCGCCAGCAGAATCAGGGTCTTTTTTCATCTTAACGCTCCTGTACGGTAATAAGCTGGCGCCGGGTAAGCTGGTCGTAGATCATCACGGTCAGCAACCCTTCAGCGATGGCAATCGGGATTTGCGTCAGGCAGAAGATGCCCATAAATTTCACCACCGACCCGGTCGCCCCGTGCTGCGGGTCCGGAAAGGCGACGCCCAGTTGCACCGACGTCACGAAATAGGTCACCGCGGTCGGCGAGCATGGCGCAGAGAAACACCGCGACATCACGGCGGAACCCCCGCACGGCAGGCCAGTTTCCACCCGAGGCCGACCACCGGGCCAATCACCGCCATCGACATGCCATTAGCGCCAAGCGTGGTCAATCCGCCGTGCGCCAGCAATAGCGCACCGGAACAGCAGCACAATCGCACCAAGGACCGCCACCACGCCCGGACCAAACAGAATCACTGCCAGCCCCACGCCAGTTGGATGGGAACAACTGCCGGTCACCGAGGGAATTTTCAGCGCCGACAAGACAAAAATAAACGCGCCACACAGCGCCAGCAGCACTTTCTGGTTGGTGTCGTCCGCCACGATGCGGCGCAAACGCACCAGTCCGTACCACGGCAGGAATAGCAGCCACCGGGGCCAGCGCCCACATCGGCGGCAGGAAACCTTCCATGATGTGCATGGCGAACGCCTCCTGCGGCACCACCATCAGCAGCATAGCGGCGGCGAGTCCGCTGAAAGACAGCTGTTTCAGTTGTTGCACTTTCATACCCTCTCCCACTGTTTATTGACCGGGGATGGTCGAAAAATAGGGCAGCGGCTGATCGTCGCTGACATCACCCAGTTGCCGCCAGAACTGCTCTCCCGGTAACGTGGCTTCCGCCATCATCAGGGCGCAACCGAGCAGACCCGCTTCATGTAACAACGCTTTGATGCGGGCAAAACGGCCATACACTTTCATCAACACCGGGCTGTCGTGCTGCTGCAACGCGGGGCGGATGTCACTTCTCCGGCGCGGTGCAGGAGATCACGGCCAGCGACTGCTGCTCCATGGCCAGCGGTGTCTGCGTGCGCGCGGCGATGGCGGCAAACGACGTCACGCCGGGGGACGATCTCTACGTGTTCCGGGTGTTGCAGACGTTGCAACAAAACACCAGGTGCTGAATAACATCGCATCGCCAAGGGTGATAAAACCAACCTGCTTACCGGCCTGCGCGTCCAGCGCGGCGGCAACTTCATCCCACACGGCTTCTTTTTCCGCGCTGTCGGCGCTCATCGGAAATGGCAACAGCGCACGTCGGTCTGTTCGCCAAGGTATTCCCGCACGATGGAGAGCGCCGGGCTGTCGCCCCCTTGCGCCCGGCCGGGGCATAGAGCACATCCAGTTACCGAGGATACGCGCGCCACGCACGGTGATCAGATCCGCCGCGCCAGGACCGGTGCTCAGGGCGTAAAGTTTGCCA
Source organism: Enterobacter sp. EA-1 (assembly GCA_002886105.1). Classification (GTDB taxonomy): domain Bacteria; phylum Pseudomonadota; class Gammaproteobacteria; order Enterobacterales; family Enterobacteriaceae. Next base: position 1,887,662 of record CP025776.1, on the reverse strand, counting down.
CTCATGCTGCGGCCTCCAGCGTCTGCGTCAGCGCCTGTTGCAGATGGCGGACAAACATCGCTCGCACATCAGCGTTTTCGCCCAGCCTTGTAGCCACGGTGTGGCGGCAATACCGACCCGTTCAAACTGCGTTTTCCGTGAGTCGTCATCGTCAGACGCCATATCGTTAATCGCGTGATCGCCCGCCACCAGCATCAGCGGCATCAGGTGGACGGCGTTGACCCCTTCATGGCGCAACCCATCGATCAGCAAATCGATTTCCGGGTAACTCTCCACCGCGCCAACCCGCGCAGGAAAACGATGAGCGGCCATCATATGGTCGAGACAGGCATAAGCAGAAAACGCATGATGACTGGCGCCGTGGCCCATAAACACCACCCGTTCATGCGGGCCGACCTGCGGCATCTGACGGGAAAGCGCCTGCATCAGATGCAGATAATCGTCATGACTGCTGAGCAGCGGCGCGCCAATCACTCAGCCGTTGGAAACAGCGGGCGCAGGGTCTGCACTTCGCGGACGATTTTTTCGTACTCATCGCCGTTAATGATGTGCAATGACTGGATCGCCACATCACGGTAGCCCGCGTCGGCGAGTTTTTGCAGCGCCTGCAACGGGGTATCGATATGCAGGTTGTCGCGCTGTTTCCAGTTTGCGGATGATCATGCCGGAGGTGAAGGCGCGAAACAGCGTGCGATCCGGGCAACTGGCCGCCAGCTCGCGCTCGCAGGCAACAATATTTTTCTCACAGGTGTCGTGATAACTGGTGCCGAAGCTCACCACTAAAAGTGCTTTTTTCATTCTGTTCTCCTCACTGTGTCGCCAGCCAGCGTCGCAACCGCCGTGAAAATGTCCACTGTCCAGTCTCTCTTCGCCCACCACCACTGTCTGCGGACGGGTAATAACAATGCACGGAATACCGGCCGCAAGCGCAGGCTCTATTTTTCCGGTGGCCCCCTTCCGCACCGGAGGCTTTGGTGATCACCTCGACCCGGTACTGGCGGTAAAGGCTGCGTTAAATTCCGCAACACCCGCGCCAGCAGCGTTTTGCCCGCCCCAGTAGCGCCAGCGCGCCAGATCTTACTGCCGGTGGTGAGCAAAATGCGTTCGCCCAGTTCACGGGCTTGCTCACAGGCCGCTTCCAGCGAGGCGACATAAAAGCAGCGCGTTAAAGGCATGGGCGGCAACACGCGCCTGCAGGCATGCGATATTGCGACTTACCACATCGGCGTAAGGATGAGAGGCATCAATCACCCAGCGGGTGCGATTTTGCTGTAACCAGGGCCACCATTTCGCCCAACTCCAGACGGCCGCAACGCACCTGACCGCGAATATTTCCCGCCAGTTGTTGCCCGGTCGGTGTCGCCACCGACAGCGTGTAACCCACGCCCGCCGCGTCCAGTTGCTGGCAAATCTGCCGCGCATCGCTGGTTCCGCCAATCACCAGCACGTCGCCCGCCGTCACAGGCTGTAGCCTCGCGGGGTGATCATCAGTCCGTTTTGCACATAGGTGGCGCGGTTCCCGACGATCACCGGGGCTGGTCATATCGACAGGTTCAAAGTCCATCGCACCCAGCGTGGTCAGCCACTTCTCCTCTTTTTTCCGCCCGGCGGATTTCACCACGCCAACCGGGGTATCCGCGTGTTTACTGGCCGCCAGCAGTTCAAACGCTCTTGCCGGGGTGGCCTTCACGGCCCTGACTGCGCGGGTTGTAGAAACAGATAACAAAGTCCGCTTCACCAGCAGCAACGATGCGTTTTTCAATCACCGGCCACGGCGTCATCAAATCGCTGAGGCTGATGTGGCAGAAGTCATGCATTAACGGCGCGCCAAGCAATGCGGCGGCGGCGATACTGGCTGTCATGCCCGGCACCAGACGGACCTCCACATCCAGTTGCTGCTTGCCGACCAGTTCCAGCACCAGCCCGGCCATGCCGTAAATCCCGGCGTCGCCGCTGCTGATCAGCGCCACGTTATGCCCGGCCTGCGCCAGTTCAATCGCCGCACGGCGGCGTTCGATCTCTTTGCATGCCGGTTTTGATCACCTGTTTATCGCCGGTAAAGGCTTTCACCAGATGGGTGTAGGTTTTATAACCAACGACAATGTCCGCCGCTTGCAGCGCGTCGATGGCTTCCATGGTCATCATGGCTTGTGAGCCCTGGGCCAATCCCGATTACCGTTAACATCAGTGTGAAACTCCGTGCACGCGCTCGCGGTCTGCCGTGCCCCCGTTCAGCCGGCGACGGCGGCGGTTTGCCGCACAAATTCGGAGGCGGTGGTGTGTGCTGACGCAGCACATCCGCACTGAACACTTCAAACGGCACGCGCAGGCTTTGCGCCAGCTGCACCAGCCCTCGCTCGTCTTGTTTGAGCGTGATGCTCCCCACAGCCCGCAGCGCCAGCGGTCAAAAGCGTGTGCATGCAGTTGGCGCTGCAACAGCATCGACAACAGCGCAAACGGCGTATCCCGTCGGCAGCCAATGCCCGCCACTACACGCACCGGGCACCAGCTTGTAGACCGGCAGTGAAAGCGCAGGCAACTCAGCCCTCGGGTCGTCACGCAGACCAGTGCATCCAGCGCCGGCAGCACCTCCAGATCCGTCACCGCAATAAACCCGCGCGTGTCGCAGCCCGCGACTTCTTCGCGCATTGCCGCGTCGCACCACAGGCCGATGCGTTTACCGCTCACCAGCATGTGGTTGATGGTCTTTACCGCCGGGCGGAACCCGTCCATCCGCGCGTCAAGCTGGCTTGCCAGCGTATCCAGCGCCGCCAGTTCGTTAACATCGGTCGCGGTGGTGATCACCGGATCGGCGTCCAGCACCCCGGCCAGATAGCGCGCCAGCGCATTGGCGCCGCCGTAGTGCCCGGAGAGCAGGCTGATCACATGTTGCCCGCGCTCATCAATCACGATCACCGCTGGATCAATAAACTTGTCATTGACCAGCGGCGCGATAACGCGCACGGCGATGCCCGTCGCGCCAATAAAAATCACCGCCGAATAGTGGCTGAACGCCTCACGCAGGGTCTGCGCAAAACCGCCTTCAAAGGGCGCAAACCCGTCCCTTTGCAGCTTTTCGCTGGTAAAGCAGGTCATCGGCAGCGCTGGTTTCCAGGCGCTCAGCCAGCGCCATGCCGCCGGGTGTCAGGCAAAACAGCGCAATGGATTCAGGCTTTACGGTATTCATGGCTAAAGTCCGCCGCATAGAGTCGGGAGTAGTGGTACTCCTCCCCCAGAAACGCGCCCACGAGGATCAGCGCAGTTTTGCGGATCCCGGCCTCGCGCACCTTGTCGCCGATATCAGCCAGCGTGCCGCGCACGGTCTGGCTCTCCGGCCATGTCGCTTTGTAAATAACGGCGACAGGCGTGGTGTGCGGATAGCCGCCTTCGATCAAACGTTCCGCCACGCGGTGAATACGTTGTACGGAGAGGTAAATCGCCATGGAGGTCTGATGACTGGCGAACGACTCCAGTTGCTCGCGCGGCGGCACCGGCGTACGCCCTTCCGGTGTGCGGGTGATGATCAGGCTCTGCGATACCTCGGGCACGGTGTACTCCACCCCCAGTTCCGCCGCCGCCCCCCGAGGAACGCGCTGACACCGGGGACCACCTGCCAACGGATACCGCGACGGGTTAACACTTCACCCCTGCTCGCGCACCGAGCCATACAGCGAGACATCGCCGGTTTGCAGCCGCACCACCACTTTCCCGGCGTTTACCCCGGCTTCCATCAGATCGATAATCTGCTCAAGGTGCAGTTCAGCGCTGTCGTGGCACTCGGCATCCGCCGGGCAATACTCCAGCAGTTCGGTGTTGATCAACGATCCGGCGTAAATCACTACCTGCGCCTGTTGCAACAGTCGGTAGCCTTTGAGCGTGATCAGTTCTTTGTCGCCCGGCCCCGCGCCAACAAACCAGACGGTGTGCGCCTCCACGGTGTCAGCCATGGTGTTTCTCCTTTCGCAGGAAATCAAAAAACGGGATTATTCGGTTTGGAAGTAGTGACCACTGCCAAGCCCGGTGAGCAGGAGACTGGATCTGCTGGCAATCCAGCGCGGCAACATGGCGGGCGGCAAGGTGCGCCAGCGCAGCGTTGAGGTTTTCCTGCAGGATAAAGGTCATCACCAGTCGGCCGCCGGGGTGCAGTTGCGCCAGTGACCAGTCAATCAGTTGCGTCAGGTTGCCGCCGCTGCCGCCCATAAACACCGCGTCCGCCGGTTGTTCAACGAACAGCGGTGCGACCCCGGCAACAATGGCAATGTTGTGGCAGTCAAAATGCAGGCAGTTCTCTTCCAGCAGCCCGAGCGCTGCCGGGTTACGCTCAATGGCGGTCACCCGCAGCTGTGGGTGGGCGAGCGCCGCTTCAATGCTGACGCTGCCGGTTCCCGCGCCAATATCGATCAGGTGGCGCGCCTGATGCAGCTCCAGCTTTGACAGCGCCAGCGCACGCACCGCTTCTTTGGTCATCGGTACCTTTTCGCCACGAATAAACAGCTCATCTTTCATTGAGGATCACCACCACATTCATCCTCGTATTGCGCCTGAACATCCGCGGGTCGCAACCGCTGGATACGCTCGTTGTCCATGCCAAGATTCTCACCAATCACCAGCCAGCGATTGGCGGCGCCGCGGGCGATAAGCGCATCGGCAATGGCTTTCGGGCCACAGCGCGCATCGGTAACCATCGCCACTTTGGGCTCGCGGACAAGCCGGTCAAAATCCACCTCACGCCCGTGGCTGCTGGTCAGCCAGATGTCGTCATGTCGATCCCGGTGCGCGGCACAGATACTGCGCGCGCTGATACCGGGATAATCTGCAACTGTTCAATGCCAAAGTGCGCGACCAGCCGGGTGCCGATGCCGTAAAACAACGGATCGCCGGAGGCCAGCACCACCACCCGTCGCGCCGTCTGTTGCTCCAGCCGGGGCAAGCAGCGCGGGGATGTCGCTATCCAGCGCACGCACTTCACCGCTAAATGCCGGAATTGCGCCCAGATGGCGCTTACCGCCGACCAGCACATCCGCCTGCGCCACGGCCTCTAATGCCCGCGGCGTCATCAGGGCAAGATGACCCGGTCCCATACCCGCTATCGTCAGCATTGCAGCTCCCGGGCAATCGCCTCTGGCGAGCGGTTAGCGCCCAGAACTTTGTTATCAAAAGAGAACATAATGGCGTCGCACTGTGGCGGGGTTTGCGTGAAGCGCAGCATCTGCTCAATGCGCGTCCGCCGAGCCAGATGGTCATAGAGATGGTTAAACCCGGCGGCGTCGATATGCTCCATCGCTGCTTCGGTGGTATCGCAGTCGCTGACCGCCAGCAGCAACGCGTGCGGCGCGCCGGTGCGCGACCGGGGGTTTCCATACGCGCATCGGCAATGTGGCTGTGGGTATGAAAGATACCTGCGGCGATTTTCACCAGCTTGCGGTGGCCCACCAGCACAATCTGCCGGTAGCCCATGCGCACCGCTTCTTCGATCATGTAGCCCACGGTTACTCATCACAAAGCTCGCCGGAGACGCCCAGTTGTTCGCGAACGAAACGCTCGCCGTGGTTGCCGGGGACGAGGATCACCCGCTCCATCCCGCCCGCGCGTTTTTGCTCCAGCTCCAGCGACAGCGAACGTTTCCAGCTCTCTTCCGACATCGGCGTCACGATGCCGGTAGTGCCAATGATCGAAATACCCCCAAGGATGCCAAGCCGCCCGTTATAGGTTTTCTTCGCCCGCGCTTCCCCTTCCGGGCGAAAATTTCCACCTCCGCGCCGCGTGTCGGGCCAATCACTTCACGCACGGCGGCCTCAATAGTCTGCCGTGGCGTGCGATTGATCGCCGCTTCGCCCACCGCGAGGCCAATGCCTTTACGGGTTACCCGCCCCACCCCCTTCGCCGCCGCGCAGCGTAATATCACCGCTGTCGTTTACCGTCACGCGGGCAAAATCAGCATGCCATGCGTCGCGTCCACATCGTCGCCCCCGTCTTTTGCGGATAGCGGCCATCGCCTGCTGGCCTTCAATATGCGGAGATTCCACGTTGAGACGCAGCGTGACGCCGGAAGGCGTGACATCGACACCGGAATGATGTGCTGGCGCAGACCATCAGCGCGGCGACTTTGCCGCCGCCGTGGCGCAGGAGCCGGTGGTGTAGCCTTTGCGTAGCGCTTTACCGTTGTGCCACCGGGTCGTCGAAGGCGGCCTGCCATTGCGCCTCCCGCAGGCTGTAGAGCAAGGCATGATAATGGCGGCGGCGACGTTGCTGCCCCCTTTGCGACCACGGGCGGCAATCGCCGGTAAACCACTTGCCACCAGCTTCTTCGACTCTTCCGCGCCCACAAAACGACCGGCACGCCCACCACGCCGCTGACCTGCGCCTTATGTTCGAGCAAGCGGAACAGTGCGGTGGGGGCATTGCCAAAGACAAAGATTTTTTCCTCTTCACCCAGCGCCAGATCCACCGCCGCCATAGAGCGGGTGATGCCGTCCGCCTTGGCTCTGCGCACCACACGCGGGTCGGAGATATAACACCGCACCTCGCCGCCAAACTGCGCCAGCAGCGTTTTATTAATGCCGGAGAGCGCCATGGTGGTGTCGGTAGAGGGAGCAACTGCGTAATCGCCGTACACAAGCTTTCCAGCGCATCCGGGGGAGAAGTGCAGAATATCCAGCCAGTCAAAATCGGCGGTGGTGTGAATGACCCGTTTGATCACCGCTTCATGCAGCGGGCTGGCAAAACGGTAATCAGGACGGGTGTCGCGAATGATCTCGCCGATAATGACAAAACTTTGGCCTCACAGCCTGCGGTTGCTGCAAGTAATCCATTTTTTCCATCCTCAGGCTCCCGCCAGTAGGTAATGCGTCAGTGCAAACAACGCCAGCGCCAGCGTGGAAGCTACCCACATCAGGCCAATGGTTCGTGGGATGTCATCCACTTCAATGGCGCGGCGTTCATCGCCAATCCGGTTTTTTCGACGCGTTCGCCGAAGTAGTCATTCGGGCCGCCGCTGGGCGTACGCCCAGCGCCCCGGCAACGGTGCCTTCCGGCCGCAGTTGGGGCTACTGTGATTGCGCCGATCGCGAAAACCGATATGAAATGCGTTGCGGGCGTTATAGCCGCACAATAGGGTCGCGGCGCTCAGCAGTAACCAGCTCAGCCGCGCCGGAATGAAGTTCGCCACATCGTCCAGCCGGGCGCTGACCATGCCAATGGCGCGGTATTTTTCATGTTTGTAACCAACCATCGAGTCCAGCGTGTTGACCGCTTTATAGGCCATGGCCAGCGGCGCGCCGCCGATCAGTAAAAGAACAGCGGCGCAATCACGCCGTCGACGGTGTTTTCCGCCACGGTTTCCACCACCGCGCGGGTGATCTGCGGTGGTTGCAGTTGCGCCGTGTCGCGCCCGACAATCCACGACAATTTTTCGCGGCTGTCGCTGAGCGAACCACGGCGCAGCGCGTTTTCCACATCCCGCGCCATATCCGCCAGGGCAGCGCGTCGCCAGCGTGGTGTAGATTACCCACACCTGCACACACCAGCCCAACCACGGATGGACCGTCGTCGCAAACGTCAGCACGCCCCAGCTCACCGCCCGGTGTAATACCCACCACCAGCAACCACATCACACCGCCGCCAATGCGCAGCGCAACATCACTGTGACAACACTGGCGCACCCCGCGCTGGATGTGCGTAATCAGCGCGCCAATCCAGCGCACCGGGTGCGGCCAGTGCGGCGGGTCGCCAAGCAGACGATCGAGCAGAAACGCCGCACACCATGCCAGTAACGTCATAAGGCGCCTCGGCGGCGCGAAACCAGTGGTTGAGCATCTGCGGGCGTTGCCCGAAATGCAGATGCAGATAGCTGGCGAAGGTATTCCCCACTTGCCAGCCGCCCTGCCAGCGTTTCAACACCTCGCCATCGCGGGTTTTGTAGCAATCCAGCACGGCAGCATGCTGCGGGGTAAAGTCGGAGTAATGGAATCATGCCCCCGCAGGGTCTCGCCCAGTGCCGCGAGTAGCGTCTGTTGCGTGGCGCGGGCTTCACAGTAACCAAAGCGGGTCAGCCGTTTGCCCATCACACTGTGACCGGGGATAACATCCGCCATCGGCCAGCGGTGGCCGTCGGCATCACACAGCGTGGTGCCGAGGTACATCAGACCGCCGCACTCGGCGTAGATCGCCACGCCGCGCTGGTGGGCGGCGCGGATGGCGTCACGCATCGGCTGATTGGCCGACAGAGCACGCGCATGCAGTTCCGGGTAGCCCCCGCCCAGCCACACCATCTGGCACGCCGGCAATGCGCGGTCATGCAATGGACTGAAACGCACAATACGGACGCCAGCGCGTTCCAGCAGCAGCAGGTTATCCGGGTAGTAAAAGTTGAAGGCTTCGTCGTCCGCCAGCGCGAGCGTCAACGGCGCCCCCTTCCTGTTGTTGCTCACAGGAAGGGATATCGCCTTCCGGCAGACGGGTAATGGCGCTCAGGGCGAGCAAACGGTGGATATCCACGGTCTGCGCCGGGGCGGTCGGCAAAGTCACGCCAAGGTTGCGCATCCACGATGGATTCGCGGGCAGTGACCAGCCCAAGGTGGCGTTCGGGCAGCGCCACGCCCGGCACGGTCGGCACATACCCCAGCACCGGCACCGCACAGTAATGTTCGATGGCCTGTTTCAGCAGTTGATAGTGGCTGTCGCTGTTGACGCGATTAACAATCACCCCGGCAATCGGCAACTGCGGGTCGAAATGGCAAAAGCCCATCACCGTGGCGGCAATCGACGTGGAGACCGCTTTGCCGTCCACCAGCAGGATCACCGGCACGCCAAGCTGTTTTGCCAGCCCGGCGCTGCTGCAATAGTGGGGATCGGTGCCGTAACCGTCGAACAGCCCCATCACGCCTTCGATAACGGCAACGTCAGCGGCGGGCAGATGCTGTGTAAACAGGGCATTAAGCGTGGGTTCCGGCAGCATAAAACTGTCGAGATTGCGGGAAGGAACGCCGGTAACGGCGCTGTGCGGTGTCGATATAGTCCGGGCCGACTTTAAAGGCTGCACGCGCAGGCCGAGGCGCTGCAAAACGGTGAGCAACCCGAGCGTGACGGTGGTTTTCCCACAGCCGCTGCCCGTGCCGGCAAGGATAAAGGCGCTGCGCCTGTCTGACATTCCTGAAGCCCCGTAGCGGGTGGAAAAGGTGAAGTCAGGACGCGCATCTGCCCAGTCTGTCGACTGTACGCTTCTGAGCAACCCACTTCCCACCGAAGTTGTTGATAACTGCCCATCAGGTCGGTCTTCTGGCTTAGCGTCATCCTCGCCCGTCCTTCCCGATCCTGCGATCAGTGGTGATTACGGGGTTGTCAGCATCACAGCAGCGGGGGCTGCGGGGGATTTTCACCCCTTCCCTGCCGCAACAGCGTGCGGCGTAACCGGATGGATTATTCATCACGGTGTGCAATTATCACCGTAATGTTGTCCCTGAATGCACTATATCGCAGCAGGGAAATAAAAACTGGTTCAGTTTATCGGGACGTAAACAATAATTTGTTGCGCTATAACAATTTATTGCTCACCCCGTAGATTAAAGCCTTATGCAGTCTTGATTCAGATGATTATTACGCCATATTCGAATAACAAAATATTGCTATCGGAAATTTAATCCCCGTCATAGTTTGCATTATTCTGCAAACGGAAGGCCTGCGGCGTCACCCGGTAAGTCTGGCGAAATACTTTGCAAAAATAGCTGGTTTGCGAAAATCCTAAATTGCGCGCAATACTGGCGATGCTCCAGTCGCTGTGGCACAGCATTTCACGGGCGCTGGCCATACGCTGGAGGTTCACCCACGCGTTAAAGCCAATGCCCTCGGTATTTTTTGAATAATTTACTGGAAGTAGTAAGGGCTGAGATAAACGTGCGCCGCTACGTCCTCCAGCCGCAGCTCATCGGAAAGATGCGCGTCAATATAGCGCAGCGCTTTTTTCATTTTGCTGTCATGCGGCCCTCGGGTTGCGCGGCGTATGGCTCGCGTCAGGGGATTGCTGATCTTTGATAACCACAAAATTAATCTGTTTTTTCCAGACAGTTATCGACAATAAGCTGCAACAGATCCGCTGGAAGCAATAACCCGCGAGTAATCCATTTCCGGCACACTGTGGAACGCGTCCATCAGTACCGGATCGGCCTGCCAGCGGTCATCAATATTGAGAATGTCCACCAGTTCCACGCCGCTGTTCTCGCGCAAACGCACCTGTCCACAGAGCACAAATCCCACCAGATGCCCGGCAATCACCAACGGAATAGAGAAGTCGGTTAATCCGGCATGGCAGCGATAGATGCAGGGCTGGTTGGATTTCGACGCTTCGAACCCGCCACAGCGATCGCTCATGCGGCAGCGATCGCTGTGCTGCGGATGCTGGCGCATGCGCTGGCAAAACGGGGTGAAATTAAACAGCCCGGAGATCTCTTCGCCGTGGATATTCACCACAACAACGGCCAACCCGGTGGCTTGAGCAAAACTCGGGCGATTTTATTAATGAGTTCCGAGTTGAGCGCACTCGCAGAAATCATGATAAAACCTCTCAGTGAATTTTAATTTATTGTTATAAACAGGCTATTTGTTTACGCGACTGATAACGTCAATAACATATATTTCATAAGATATGTCGCTAAACTGAAATCAACATAACAAAAGTCTCCCATCCCTGGGAGGCCATTTATTGCTTTCGGGAAAGCAGATCACGAAATACGTTTTAACCTTCCAGCTTGCAGCTATTACAGGGCAGATTTTTGCCAATCAGATATCGGTAGCAAGCCGCACCGCCGCAGGCGCCAATAATTGGCGCAACAATCGGAACGATAAAGTACGGGATCCTCACGCCCGCCGGTGAATGCCACCTCTCCCCAACCGGCGAAAAAGACAAACAGTTTTGGCCCGAAGTCACGCGCCGGGTTCATGGCAAAGCCGGTGAGCGGCCCCATGGACGCGCCGATCACCACCAGCACACCAATGAGCAACGGCGCTAACGGCCCACGCGGTACGCCGTTGCCGTCATCGGTCAACGCCATGATCACGCACATCAGAATCGAGGTGATGATGACTTCCACCAGCCCCGCCTGCCAGACATTCCAGCGCCGCGGCGGGATAGGTGGTAAACAACGCCGCCAGTTGCAGGCTTTCAATGCTGCCCCGCACCAGCTGGTGCGCAGCTTCATACTCGAGAAACAGATTGCGGTACAACAGATAAGCCACCGCCGCGCCACCAAACGCCCCGGCGATTTGCGCCACGCAGTAAGGCAGCACTTTGCGCCCCGGAAAACAGGCAAACAACCACAGCGCGATGGTGATCGCCGGGTTGAGATGCGCCCCCGAAATCCCGGCGGTCAGGTATACCGCCAGCGAAATGCCCGTGCCCCAGATAATGCAGATCTCCCACAATCCCAGCGTCGCGCCGGCGACCTTCATGGCGCAGAGGCAGCCGATCCCCGAAAAACAAAAACAGCCCGGTGCCTAAAAACTCGGCGATGCATTGCGCCTTTAGCGAATCATTCATTATGTCACCTTCCGGTGTAGAGTCAGACCTCACCAGCACCCCTGAAGCTGGCGGCAGAGTACAACGCCGCTCACTATAGAAATCCGCGCATGAAAAGTGTTGGCAACCTCAGGCGCAAAACCCCTAAAAAGTCGTGTCGCGATAACACTATTTTGCTCTCGCCATTTCTTTATTATCACTATTCCCGCGCGTGCCAATACCGCTATTCAGGGAAAATAAATAACAAATTATTGTTATTTTCCTGCGCTGATTTACAGCCTTGCTCACAGAATCTTTCCGCACGCGCAAATAACACACCCCGTTTATTTTTTGTCACGCTGAAAAGTGTAAACCTGACGGAGCAATAACAATATTTTACTATTCAACAAAATATAAAATAACCAACAATTTCAATGATATGAATTTTATCCAGACAATTTATTCACCTGATATCGCCGGGGAAGTTTTTAACGTATTTTCAAGAGAGCCATTCTTTTCCTCGCTTATTTGTATAGTCCGACCATCAGGGCAACCTTACCGAGGTTTTTATGCAACAAGAAGCATTAGGAATGGTGGAAACCAAAGGCTTAACCGCGGCAATTGAAGCGGCGGACGCCATGGTGAAATCGGCCAATGTCGTGTTAGTAGGCTACGAAAAATAGGCTCCGGCCTCGGTGACCGTTATTGTTCGCGGCGATGTTGGCACCGTAAAAGCCGCAACCGATGCTGGTGCCGCAGCCGCCGCACAGGTGGGTGAAGTGAAAGCCGTACACGTTATCCCGCGCCCGCACACTGACGTTGAAAAAATCTTACCGAAAGGAATGAGCCAATGAGCAGCAATGAACTGGTGGAACAGATCATGGCTCAGGTGGTAGCGCGCGTATCGGCTCCCCCAGGGCTTCCCCCACTGCAACCCACACCAAACGAGAGACGGCTATGGCAGAAAAAAGCTGCAGTTTAACGGAGTTTGTCGGCACGGCGATTGGCGACACCGTTGGCCCGTGATCGCCAACGTAGACAGCGCCCTGCTCGACGCAATGAAGCTGGAAAAACGCTTTCGCTCCATCGGCATTTTAGGGGCACGTACCGGCGCAGGCCCGCACATTATGGCGGCGGATGAAGCAGTCAAAGCCACCAATACCGAAGTGGTCAGCATTGAACTCCCGCGCGATACCAAAGGCGGCGCGGGCCACGGTTCGCTGATCCTGTTCGGCGGCAACGATGTCTCCGACGTAAAACGCGCGATTGAAGTGGCGCTGAAAGAGCTGGACCGCACCTTTGGCGACGTCTACGCCAACGAGGCCGGGCATATCGAGTTGCAATACACCGCCCGCGCCAGTTACGCGCTGGAAAAGCCTTCGGCGCCCCGGTGGGCCGCTCCTGCGGGGTGATTGTCGGCGCGCCCGCATCGGTTGGCGTACTGATGGCGGATACCGCGTTGAAGTCCGCCAATGTGGAAGTGGTGGCGTACAGCTCGCCGGCAAAAGGCACCAGCTTCAGTAACGAGGCGATCCTGATCATCTCCGGCGACTCCGGCGCAGTGCGCCGGGAGCGGTGATTTCCGCCCGCGAAATCGGCAAAACCGTGCTCGGCACGCTCGGCGCAGAGCCGAAAAACGACCGCCCGTCCTACATCTGATAACAGAGAGGCTGTTTCATGAGATCGAAACGATTTGAAGCGCTGGCGAAACGCCCTGTTAACCCGAGGACGGCTTTGTGAAGGAGTGGATTGAAGAAGGCTTTATCGCTATGGAAAGCCCGAACGATCCCAAACCTTCCATCCGCATCGTCAACGGTGTGGTCACCGAGCTTGATGGCAAGTCCGCCAGCCAGTTCGACCTGATTGATCACTTCATCGCCCGCTATGGCATCAATCTGGATCGCGCCGAAGAAGTGATGGCGATGGATTCAGTCAAACTCGCCAATATGCTGTGCGATCCCAACATCAAGCGCAGCGCGATTGTGCCATGACCACGGCAATGACCCCGGCGAAAATTGTCGAGGTGATGTCGCACATGAACGTGGTGGAGATGATGATGGCGATGCAGAAAATGCGCGCCCGTCGCACACCGTCGCAGCAGGCACACGTCACCAACGTGAAAGACAACCCGGTGCAGATTGCCGCCGATGCCGCCGAAGGGGCGTGGCGTGGGTTTGACGAACAGGAGACCACCGTTGCCGTTGCGCGTTATGCACCGTTTAACGCCATCGCTTTACTGGTGGGTTCCCGAGGGTGGGTCGCCCGGCGTGTTAACCCAGTGTTCGCTGGAGGAAGCCACCGAGCTGAAGCTTGGCATGCTCGGACACACCTGTTACGCAGAGACCATCTCGGTGTATGGCACCGAACCGGTCTTCACCGACGGTGACGATACCCCGTGGTCCAAAGGTTTCCTCGCCTCTTCATACGCCTCGCGCGGGTTGAAAATGCGCTTTACCTCCGGTTCCGGCTCCGAAGTGCAGATGGGCTACGCCGAAGGCAAATCGATGCTCTACCTCGAAGCACGCTGTATTTACATCACCAAAGCGGCTGGCGTTCAGGGGCTGCAAAATGGCTCGGTCAGCTGTATCGGCGTGCCGTCGGCGGTGCCGTCCGGTATCCGCGCCGTGCTGGCGGAAAACCTGATCTGCTCCGCGCTGGATCCGAATGTGCCTCCAGTAACGACCAGACCTTTACCCACTCCGATATGCGGCGTACCGCACGTTTGCTGATGCAATTTCTGCCCGGCACCGACTTTATTTCATCCGGTTATTCCGCCGTGCCGAACTACGACAACATGTTCGCCGGCTCCAACGAAGATGCGGAAGACTTTGATGATTACAACGTCTTACAACGCGATCTGAAAGTTGACGGTGGCCTGCGCCCGGTGCGCGAAGAGGACGTGATCGCCATTCGTAATAAAGCGGCCCGCGCGTTACAGGCCGTCTTTGCCGGAATGGGCTTGCCTCCCATCACCGATGAAGAGGTGGAAGCCGCGACCTATGCCCACGGTTCAAAGATATGCCGGAGCGCAACATCGTCGAAGACATCAAGTTTGCGCAGGAGATCATCAACAAAAACCGTAACGGGCTGGAAGTGGGTGAAAGCGCTGGCGCAGGGCAGCTTTAACGATGTGGCGCAGGACATGCTCAACATTCAGAAAGCCAAGCTGACCGGGGATTACCTGCACACCTCCGCCATCATCGTTGGCGACGGCCGGTGCTGTCGGCCGTCAATGACGTCAATGATTATGCCGGTCCGGCAACAGGCTATCGCCTGCAGGGCGAACGCTGGGAAGAGATTAAAAACATCCCGGCCGCCATCGATCCGAATGAACTGGGTTAAGGGGTGAAGCATGGAAATCAATGAAAAGCTGCTGCGTCAGATTATTGAAGACGTGCTGGCAGAGATGAAAATCGGCGACAAAACCGTGTCGTTCTGCGCCCCCACTTCAAGCGCACCGGCGGCGACTGCCTCTGCGGACGGCGGCTTTCTGACCGAAATCGGCGAGGCCAAACCCGGTACGCAGCAGGATGAAGTGATCATCGCAGTCGGTCCGGCTTTTGGCCTGTCGCAGACGGTAAATATCGTCGGCTTACCGCACAAAAGCATTCTGCGCGAAGTGATTGCCGGCATCGAAGAGGAAGGCGTGAAAGCCCGGGTGATCCGCTGCTTTAAATCGTCGGACGTGGCGTTTGTCGCCGTTGAAGGTAACCGTCTGAGCGGTTCCGGAATTTCAGTCGGCATCCAGTCGAAAGGCACAACGGTTATCCACCAGCAAGGATTACCGCCCCTCTCAAACTGGAGCTGTTCCCGCAGGCCCCGCTGCTGACGCTGGAAACCTACCGGCAGATAGGCAAAAACGCCGCGCGTTACGCCAAGCGCGAATCGCCGCAGCCGGTGCCAACGCTCAATGACCAGATGGCGCGCCCGAAATATCAGGCGAAGTCGGCCATTTTGCACATCAAAGAAACCAAATACGTCGTAACGGGCAAAAACCCGCAAGAGCTGCGCGTTGCGCTTTAAAAAGGACAACACCATGAATACAGAGGCCATTGAATCGATGGTTCGTGATGTGCTTAGCCGGATGAACAGCCTGCAAGGCGCAGCGCCGAACGTGGCTGCGCCCGTCTCCGGTGGGGAGCCAGCATCAGGCAAAAGTGACCGATTATCCGCTGGCGAATAAACACCCGGAATGGGTGAAAACCGCCACCCGCAAAACGCTGGATGAACTGACGCTGGAAAACGTGCTGAGCGGCAAAATCACCGCCAGGATATGCGCATCACCCCGGAAACCCTGCGTATCCGGGGGCGGCTATCGCCCGCGATGCCGGACGCGACAGGCTGGCGATGAACTTTGAACGCGCCGCTGAACTGACCGCCGTACCGGACGATCGCATTCTTGAGGATTTACAACGCGCTGCGCCCTTACCGCTCCAGCAAGCAGGAGTTGCTGGACATCGCAGAAGACCTCGAAAGCCACTACAACGCGACGATCTGCGCAGCGTTTGTCCGCGAAGCCGCCGCGTTATATGTCGAGCGTAAAAAACTCAAAGGCGATGACTAACCGCAAGGGTGATGTATGCGTTATATAGCTGGCATTGATATTGGCAACGCCTCCACCGAAGTCGCACTCGCCCGGCTGGACGACCACGGCGCGCTGACCGTGGTGAGTAGCGCACTGGCGGAAACCACCGGCATCAAAGGTACGCTGCGCAACGTATTCGGCATTCAGGAAGCGGTGCAACGCGCAGTGGCGGCGGCCGGTCTCACGGTCAGCGATATTTCGCTTATTCGCATCAATGAAGCCACGCCGGTCATCGGTGATGTGGCGATGGAGACCATTACCGAAACCATCATCACCGAATCCACGATGATTGGTCATAACCCTAAAACGCCGGGCGGCATCGGTCTCGGCGTCGGGCTGACCATCACACCGGAAGAGCTGCTCTCCCGTCCGGCGGAGCAGCCCTACATCTGGTGGTTTCCGCCGCCTTCGATTTTGCCGACGTGGCGCGTATGGTCAATGCGGCTTCCCATGCGGGATACCGCATCAACGGCGTGATATTGCAGCGTGACGACGGCGTACTGGTGAATAACCGCCTCGACAAGCCGGTGCCGATTGTCGATGAAGTCCGCTATATCGACCGCATTCCGCTCGGCATGCTGGCGGCCATCGAAGTGGCGATGCCGGGCAAAGTGATTGAAAGTCTCTCCAACCCTTACGGTATTGCCACCGTATTTTCGCTCAGCGCGGAAGAGACCAAAAACATTGTGCCAGTGGCCCGCGCATTGATTGGCAACCGCTCCGCTGTGGTGGTGAAAACCCCCTCCGGGGACGTGAAAGCGCGTTCGATTCCTGCAGGAACATCGAACTGGTGACCCACGGCCGCACCGTGCGGGTGGATGTCGCCGCCGGGGCTGACGCGATCATGAAAGCGGTCGATGCCTGCCCCCGGCTGGACAACGTCACCGGGGAAGCCGGCACCAATATCGGCGGCATGCTGGAGCATGTGCGCCAGACCATGGCGGAACTGACCAACAAACCGAGCAGTGATGTCTACATCCGGGGATCTGCTGGCGGTGGACACCGCCGTGCCGGTCAGCGTCACGGGCGGGCTGGCGGGTGAATTCTCGCTGGAGCAGGCGGTGGGCATTGCCTCGATGGTGAAATCAGATCGTTTACAGATGGCGATGATTGCGCAGGATATCGAGCAAAACTGCATATCGACGTGCAGGTGGGCGGTGCTGAAGCTGAAGCCGCCATTCTGGGCGCGCTGACCACGCCGGGTACCACCAAACCGCTGGCGATCCTTGACCTCGGCGCGGGTTCCACCGATGCCTCGATCATTAACGCACAGGGCGACATTGTCGCCACGCATCTGGCAGGCGCTGGGGATATGGTCACTATGATCATTGCCCGTGAGCTGGGACTGGAGGATCGCTATCTGGCGGAAGAGATCAAAAGTATCCCCTCGCCAAGGTCGAAAGCTTGTTCCACCTGCGCCATGAAGACGGCAACGTGCAGTTCTTCCCCACCCCACTGCCGCCGGAGGTGTTTGCCCGGGTTTGCGTCGTGAAACCCAACGAGCTGGTACCGCTGCCCGGCGATCTGTCGCTGGAAAAGTCAGGCTGACCCGCCGCAGCGCCAAGGAGCGCGTGTTCGTCACCAACGCCCTGCGCGCCCTGCGTCAGGTCAGCCCGACCGGCAATATCCGCGACATCCCGTTTGTGGTGTTGGTGGGTGGCTCCGCGCTGGATTTTGAAGTCCCGCAACTGGTGACCGATGCGCTCGCCCACTACCGACTGGTGGCGGGACGGGGAAACATTCGCGGCGTGGAAGGCCCACGCAATGCGGTCGCCACAGGCCTGATCCTCTCGGCATAAGGAGTCCCGCAATGCACGCTGATCAACACAGCCCGGCCATTGTGATTCACGCCCATGGCGACTGCCAGACGCTGTGGCAGGAGGTGTTGTGGGGCATTGAAGAAGAGGGGATCCCGTGGCGCTGGCAACCCGCAACGGATGGCGACGTGGTGAACAGCGCATGGCAGGCGGCAAACCAGTCGGCACTGCTGGTGGGCATCGCCTGCGACAGCCAAACGCTGGTGATCCATTACCGCAATTTACCCGCATCCAGCGCGCTTTTTACGCTGATGCAACATGAAGAAAAACCCGGCGCAGCGGCGCGCAGGCAGCAATGCCGCCCGGCTGGTGAAAGGGATACCGTTCCGGTAACCACCTTATCCATCTACAGGAGAATCGCAGTATGAACAATGCATTGGGACTGGTTGGAAACAAAAGGCCCTCGGTGGGCGCAATCGAAGCCGCCGATGCCATGGTGAAGTCGGCGAATGTGCAGCTCGTGGGTTACGAAAAAATCGGCTCCGGGCTGGTTACGGTGATGGTGCGCGGGGATGTCGGTGCGGTGAAAGCCGCCGTTGACGCGGGCGCAGCCGCCGCCAGCGCCGTAGGGGAAGTGAAGTCCTGTCATGTGATCCCGCGCCCGCACAGCGACGTCGAAGCCATTTTGCCGAAATCCGCCTGACGGACGGAAGGAGTACAGCGTGAAGCAATCACTGGGTTTACTTGAAGTTAGCGGCCCCGGCGCTGGCCATCAATTGCGCGGATGCCATGGCGAAAGCCGCATCCATCACGCTGTTGGGCCCTCGGAAAAAACCAACGGCTCAGGCTGGACGGTTATCAACATTGCCGGTGACGTGGCCTCGGTTCAATCGGCCATTGCCACCGGTGCCAGCTGGCCCGAAACGCAGGGCGGCCTGGTGGCGCAAAAGTGATTGCGCGCCCGGCAAACGGCATTTTCCCGACCCGGCCCCCCGTCAGAAGTGACCAATACGGCCTCTGCACAGACGGTGCAGGAGATGCCCGTTACCGCAGAGCCTCTTACTGCGACTGAGGCTACGCAAGCACGGGTGACCTGCAATCTCTGCCTTGACCCGGCCTGTCCGCGACAAAAGGGGAGCCGCGCACACTCTGCATTCACAGCGGCCAGCGAGGTGAATAACGATGGATAAGCAGTTAGTCGAACAGGTGGTTACCCGGTGCTGGATGAGATGCGTATGCGCCCCATTCCGTTGGGTATCTCGAACCGGCACATCCATCTCTCGCAGCAGGACTATGACCGCCTGTTTCCCGGTATGCCGGTAACAGAGAAAAAGCCCTGCTGCAGCCGGGGGCAGTTTGCCGCAGAACAGACGGTGACGCTGGCAGGCCCGAAAGGCCAGTTGCACAACGTCCGGTTGCTCGGGCCGCTGCGCAGCGTCAGCCAGTGGAAATCTCACGTACCGATGCGCGCACGCTCGGCATCACCGCGCCGCTGCGCATGTCCGGCAATCTCAGCGGAACGCCTCGGCGTGAAGCTGATTAGCCCGTGGGCGGAAATCGATCTGGACAGCGGGCTGATTGTCGCCCTGCGCCATATTCATATGTCGCCGCTGGATGCGCTGGTATTGCGCGTTGCCCACGGCGATACGGTCAGCGTGGTGATTGAGGGTAGCGGGCGGCGCACCCTTTTGACGACGTGGCGGTGCGTGTTGCACCGGATATGCGCCTCGAAATGCATATCGACACCGATGAAGCCAATGCCGCGGGCGCAGACGATCCGCACGCTGTTGCACACCGGCGCCACGCCCATGACCGACGCGCAGATGCAACAGATAGTCGAGCTGATTGTGGCGCGATTACAGGCGCGCAGCGGTCATACCGCCGTGCTCAGCCAGGGAGCAGTTGCGCCACGCATCCGCACTCCGGCTGTTTTGCACCATGACAGGCTACAGGTCGAATGCACGGATTTGCCCTTTCTCCGCCAGTTAGCGGAAGGTGACCGGGACAATACCGCCGTGGCGAACCTGTTTGAAGCCCTGTCGCTCGGCATGCCGGTTTGCGTCTCTGCCGTGTCGTTCGCTGGCGCATCTGCCACTGCGGGCGCTGGCACGCCTGCCCTGCCAGTGGCGCGATGAGCAGGGAAACGCCGTGATGTTGCATCTGAACAACGTGCTCAGTTACCGGGATATCCGGGGCTAC
The DNA here is from genome assembly GCA_002886105.1 of Enterobacter sp. EA-1. Taxonomy (GTDB): domain Bacteria; phylum Pseudomonadota; class Gammaproteobacteria; order Enterobacterales; family Enterobacteriaceae. Next base: position 1,867,633 of record CP025776.1, on the reverse strand, counting down.
ACAACGGGTGGCTGATCACCGCGCGTAAGACCGTGATCACGGCACTGGCCCGCGAGGCGGCGCTATCGCAACACCTACAACTGGTTAAACAGGAGTAAATCATGCATCTCGCACGCGTAACAGGTTCGGTGGTGTCAACACAAAAATCCCCGTCGCTGGTGGGGAAAAACTGCTGCTGGTGCGCCGGGTCACGCTTGATGGCGAATTGCCGGTCAACCCACTGCAAGGTGATGAGGTGGCGGTGGATTCCGTTGGCGCGGGCGTGGGTGAACTGGTGTTGCTGAGCAGCGGCTCCAGCGGCACGTTTTCAGCGGTGGTGGCATTGTCGACACGCTGGCGCGTTAAGGAGCGGAGATGGCGATTTACACCCGAACAGGCGATGCCGGAACAACCTCGCTGTTCAGCGGGCAACGGGTCAGCAAGACCCACCCGCGCGTGGAAGCTTACGGCACGCTGGATGAACTGAACGCGGCGCTCAGTCTGTGCGTCTGCGCCGTGCAGTCCGGCGCACTGGAAGCCCTTTCTCGAAGGCGTGCAACAGCAACTGTTCTGGTTCAGTGCGGAGCTGGCGAGCGAAAACGAAACACCCACGCCGTCGCAGCGTTACATCAGCACGGCGGAGATCGACGCGCTGGAACAGGCCATCGACCGGGGCGATGGCGCAGGTGGATGCAGTGCACGGTTTTATTCTTCCCGGTCGCTGCGAACCCGCCGCGCGGCTGCATCTGGCCCGTACGCTTGCCCGCCGCGCCGAGCGCCGCTCACTGGTGGAACTGGCCGGACAGGTCAACGTCCGTCAGGTGCTGTTGCGTTACATCAACCGTCTTTCCGACTGTTTATACGCGCTGGCGCGGCTGGAGGATCACCTCGCCCACCAGCAACAGATTATTACCGAGGTGGCGACCCGTTACCGCGCCGCCACCCGCACGACGACGGAGCCGACGCACATGTCTCTCTTTTCATGAACTGCACCAGCTTGTCCGGGCGGCGATGACGCGCGCCAGTGCCCTTAGCGTGCCGGTGGTGATAAGCGTTGTTGATGCCCACGGCATCGGCATGCTGACTGGCGCATGCCGGAAGCGCTGTTGGTGAGCAGCACTCTGGCACCGAAAAAGCGTGGACCGCAGTGGCCATGAAAACCGCCACCCATCAGCTTTCAGACGCGGTGCAACCGGGCAGCGCGCTGTATGGCCTCGACGCCCAGATGGCGGGCAACGTCGTGACCTTTGGCGGCGGGTTCCCGCTGTGGCGCGACGGCAACATTATTGGTGGTCTTGGTATCAGCGGCGGTTCCGTTGAACAGGACATGGATATTGCTCAGGCCGCACTGGCGGCGATTCACATGGGAAACGATCAATGAATACGTCAGAACTGGAAACCCTTATTCGCACCATTCTGGAGCGAACAGCTTGAACCCACCCGTGCCAAAAACAGCGGTGATAAGGGCATTTTCGCCACACCGGACCAGCCATTGAGGCGGCGCACTACCTGCGGTATCAGCAGTGCCCGTTAAAAACCCGCAGCGCCATTATCAGCAGCCTTCGCGAGGAACTGGCACCGTATCTGGCGCAGCTTGCTGAAGAGAGCGCGAGCGAAACCGGCATGGGCAATAAAGAAGACAAGTTTCTGAAAAACAGAGCCGCACTGGAAAACACCCCGCATTGAGGATCTCACCACTACCGCCCTGACCGGCGACGGCGGCATGGTGCTGTTCGAATACTCCCCGTTTGGCGTTATTGGCTCGGTTGCGCCAAGTACCAACCCCACGGAGACCATTATCAATAACAGCATCAGCATGCTGGCTGCGGGCAACACCGTCTACTTTAGCCCACACCGGCGCGAAGAATGTCTCACTGAAGCTTATCCGCATGATTGAAGAGATTGCCTTTCGCAGCACCGGTATTCGTAACTGGTGGTGACGGTCGCCGAACCAACGTTCGAAGCCACGCAGCAAATGATGGCGCACCCGAAAATTGCCCTGCTGGCGATTACCGGCGGGCCGGGCATTGTGATGATGGGGCTGAAAAGCGGCAAAAGTGATTGGCGCGGGGGCCGGGAACCCACCCTGCATCGTCGATGAAACCGCCGATCTGGTTAAAGCCGCAGAAGACATCATTAACGGCGCTGCGTTTGACTACAACCTGCCCTGCATTGCCGAAAAAGCCTGATCGTGGTTGATAGCGTGGCCGACAAACTGCTGCAACAGATGCAGGCGTTTGGCGCGCTGCGCATCACCGGCAGCGATATCGACACGCTGCGCGCGGTGTGCGTGATTGACGGTGCAGCGAACAAAAACTGGTCGGCAAAAGCCCGTCCGCCCTCTTGCAGGCAGCCGGGTTGAGCGTGCCGCCTAAAGCGCCACGGCTGCTGATAGCCGAAGTAAACGGAAACGATCCGCTGGTCACCGCCGAACAACTGATGCCGCTTCTGCCGGTAGTGCGGGTCGCGGATTTCGACGCCGCGCTGGCACTGGCGCTGGAGGTGGAGGAAGGCCTGCACCATACGGCGGTGATGCATTCACAAAACGTGTCGCGGCTTAATCTTGCCGCCCGCCGCCTGCAAACCTCCATTTTTGTGAAAAACGGCCCGTCTTACGCCGGAATAGGCGTAGGCGGTGAAGGCTTTACCACCTTTACCATCGCCACCCCAACCGGGGAAGGCACGACCTCAGCGAAGAGTTTTGCCCGCTCGCGCCGTTGCGTGCTGACCAACGGCTTTTCGATTCGCTAAGCGGAGTCATGATGAACAGATTTTCGCTACAGACACGCCTCTACAGCGGCGCGGGAAGCTTGCAGGTGTTACAGCGTTTTCGCCACAAGCACATCTGGGTGATTTGCGATGGTTTCCTCGCGCACTCGCCGCTGATCGCGATGCTGCGCGACGCCATTCCGCAGGATAATCAGATTAGCGTATTCAGCGATATCACCCCGGATCCGACCATTGCCACCGTGGTGGCCGGTATCGCACATATGCAGGACTTAAAGCCTCAGGTGGTAATTGGCTTTGGCGGCGGCTCCGCGCTGGATGCCGCCAAAGCGATTGTCTGGTTCAGCAAAAGTCGGATATCAACATTGAAACCTGCGTGGCGATCCCCACCACCAGCGGCACCGGTTCGGAAGTCACCAGCGCCTGCGTGATCAGCGATCCGGACAAGGGCATCAAGTATCCGCTCTTCGACAACGCGCTCTACCCGGACATCGCCATTCTCGACCCGGCGCTGGTGGTCAGCGTGCCGCCCGCGATTACCGCCAATACAGGGATGGATGTATTAACCCACGCGCTGGAAGCCTGTGTATCGCCGCAGGCCAGTGATTTCACCGACGCGCTGGCGGAAAAGGCCGCGCAGCTGGTGTTTCAGTATCTGCCGGTTGCAGTGCGAAAAGGCGACTGCTGGCCACACGCGGCAAAATGCACAATGCCGCCACCCTTGCCGGTATGGCATTCAGCCGGGCGGGACTGGGGATTAACCACGCAATTGCCCACCAGCTTGGCGGTCAGTTTCATCTGCCGCACGGGCTGGCAAACGCCCTGTTGCTGAGCGCGGTGATCCGCTTCAACGCCGCGGACGCCCGCGCCGCCAAACGCTATGCCCGTCTCGCCAAAGCCTGCCACTTCTGCCCGCCCGGCGCCAATGAAATGGTCGCGGTGAACGCTCTGATCCGCCAGACAGAACAGCTTAAACAACAGTGCGGGCTGCCAACGTTGAGCACCGCGCTGGGCGCTGACGCAGCCAACTGGCGTGCGCGGATCCCGGCGATGGTGCAGGCCGCGCTGGCGGATGCCACCATGAAGACCACGCCACGCCCGGCAACCGCTGACGATGTGCGGGAGTTACTGGAGGAATTACTGTGAGCGACGCCGCGATCCTTGCCCACCCGTGGGGAGAAATGACACCCGCGACACCTGAGATGATCCGCCAGCGCGTGCGCGATGCGGGCGTCGTAGGCGCGGGCGGCGCGGGTTCCCCACCTCGGGTAAAACTGCAGGCGCAGGTGGAAATATTCACCGGTCAATGCTGCTGAATGCGAACCGATGTTAAAAGTCGACCAGCAACTGATGCCGCAACAGGCTGCCCGCCCGGTACGCGGCGTGCTCTACGCGATGCAGGCAACGGGCGCGCGCGAAGGCATTATCGCGCTGAAAGAGAAGTACCAGGCCGCCCTGCACGCCCTGACACCGTTGCTGCCGCCGCAGGTACGGCTGCATATCCTGCCGGATGTCTACCCGGCGGGTGACGAGGTGATCACTATCTGGCTGGCGACCGGGCGTCGGGTCCCGCCCGCTGCGCTACCGGTCAGCGTTGGCGTGGTGGTGAACAATGTGCAGACGGTACTGAACATCGCCCGTGCGGTAGAACAGCAATACCCGGTGACCCGCCGGACACTCACCGTGAATGGTGCGGTGCATCAGCCGCTCACCGTCACCGTGCCGCTTGGCATGTCGCTGCGCGAAGTGCTGGCGCTGGCGGGCGGTGCAACCGTCGACGAGCCGGGTTTTATCAATGGGGGGCCGATGATGGGAGCGCTGTTGCCGGACTGGACCAACCGGTGACCAAAACCACCGGCGGCCTGCTGGTGCTGCCGCAATCGCACCCGCTCATTCAGCGGCGCATGCAGGATGACCGCACGGTGCTCGCCCCGGCCCGCACGGTGTGCGAGCAGTGCCGATTGTGCACGGATTTGTGCCCGCGGCATCTGATTGGTCATGAACTGTCGCCCCACCTGCTGGTACGCACGGTGAATTACCAGAGCGTCGCCACCCCGCAAACCGTACTCAGCGCCCTCACCTGTTCGGAGTGCAACGTCTGTGAAAGCGTTGCCTGCCCGGTGGGCATTTCACCCATGCGCGTTAACCGTCTGCTGAAAGCAGAGTTGCGCCAGCATGGTGCGCGCTATGAAGGCCGCTGCGCGAAGCCGATGAGATGGCGCGCCATCGCCTGATCCCGGTGAAACGGCTGATCGGCAAGCTGGCGTTGAACGCGTGGTATCAGGACGCACCGTTAAAAACTTACGACGCCCAACCAGCCCAGTGGTTCTGCCGCTGCGCCAGCATATCGGCGCACCCGCAACGCCCTGCGTAAGAAAAGGCGAAACCGTAACCCGTGGACAGTGTATTGCCGACCTCCCTGAGGACGCACTCGGCGCCCCTATCCACGCCAGTATCGACGGCACTGTCGCGTCTGTGACGGAACAGGCCATAACCTTAGTTCGGGGATAAGCATGTCGCAGGCAATTGGAATTTTTAGAACTGACCAGCATCGCAAAAGGGATGGAGCTGGGGGATGTGATGCTCAAAAGCGCCAATGTGAGCTTGCTGGTCAGCAAGACGTTATGCCCGGGCAAGTTTCTGCTGATGATCGGCGGTGATGTTGGCGCTGTTCAGCAGGCTATCGCCGCAGGCGACAGCAAAGCCGGAGAGATGTTGGTGGACAGCATCGTACTGCCCAATATTCACGCCAGCATCCTGCCCGCTATCAGCGGCCTTAACCCGGTGGAACAGCGTCAGGCGGTGGGCGTTGTCGAGACATGGAGCGTTGCCGCCTGCATCAGTGCCGCCGATCGCGCGGTGAAGGCTGCGAACGTGACGCTGGTGCGCGTGCATATGGCGTTCGGTATTGGCGGTAAATGTTACATGGTGGTCAGCGGGGATATTTCTGATGTGGAGAATGCGGTCACCGTGGCCAGCGACAGCGCCGGTAAGAAAGGATTACTGGTCTACCGTGCCGTGATCCCGCGCCCGCATGAAGCGATGTGGCGACAGATTGTGGAGGGCTAATGGAGACACAACACACCACTGAACGCATGATCCGAGTATGTGCCCGGCAAGCAGGTAACGCTGGCGCATCTTATCGCCAACCCTCGGAAAGGCGCTGTATCAGAAACTGGGGCTGAGCGAAGCCGCTTCCGCCATTGGCATTCTGACCATTACGCCCAGCGAAGCGTCGATCATTGCCTGCGATATCGCCACCAAATCCGGGGCGGTCGAGATCGGTTTTATCGATCGCTTTACCGGAGCCGTGGTGCTGACCGGCGATGTCTCCGCCGTGGAATATGCGTTACGCCGAGTCACCCGCACCCTCGGTGAAATGCTCCATTTTACCGCCTGCCCGGTGACCCGGACCTGACGCCATGAAACGGATGATGCTGATTGGCCCCAGCCAGTGCGGGAAAACCTCGCTGACCCAGCGCCTGCGCGGTGAAGCGATAGATTATCAAAAACCCGGGCGATCGTCTGGTTGCCGGAGGCCATTGATACCCCGGCGAATATCTTGAAAACCGCTGCCTGTACAGCGCGCTGCTGACCAGCGCCTGCGAGGCGGAGGTGATTGCGCTGGTGCTGAATGCCAACGCCCCCTCGGGTGCCCCTTTTCACCGGGTTTCACGCTGCCGATGAACCGGCCAACGGTCGGTATTGTCACCAAAGCCGACGTGGCGAGCGACGCGCAAATCGCTCGCGCCCGTGAGTGGTTGCGGCAATCCGGCGCTCAGCAGCTTTTATCACCAGCGCACTAACCGGAAGCGGTATTGACGAGGTGGTCACTTTTCTTCAACACCGAGGAGTCCTCATGTCACGCACCATAATGGCGATTAACGCCGGTAGCTCTTCGCTTAAGTTTCAGCTCCTTACCCTGCCTGCTGGTACCATGCTGTGCCGGGGGTTAATTGAACGTATTGGCCTGAACGACTCGGTGTTTACCCTCAAACAAGGTGAACAGAAGTGGCAGGAAACCCGCGCCATTGCCGATCACCAGCAGGCAGCGACCCTGTTGCTGGAGGCGCTGCTCGCGCACCGTATTATCCCGTCGCTGGAGGCCATCGACGGCGTGGGCCACCGCGTGGCGCACGGGGGGCGAAACCTTTAAAGACTCGGTGCTGATCACCGATGCGGCGCTGGCCGAAATCGAACGACTGGCGGAACTTGCCCCGCTGCACAACCCGGTCAATGCCGCCGGTATCCGTATTTTCCGCGCGGTGCTGCCCCACACCCCGGCGGTCGCCGTGTTCGATACCGCGTTTCATCAGACGCTGGATCAAGGCGCATTTATCTACCCGTTGCCGTGGCGCTACTACCGGAGGTTGGGGGATCCGCCGTTACGGTTTTCATGGCACCAGCCATAAATATGTCAGCCAGTTGCTGGCGGAGAAGCTCGGCGTACCGCTCAGCGCCCTGCGGGTGATCTCCTGCCATCTGGGCAGCAGCAGTCTGTGCGCCATTAAAGGCGGGCGCTCGGTCAATACGTCGATGGGTTTTACGCCGCAATCCGGGGTGATGATGGGCACCCGCAGCGGCGATATCGATCCGTCAATTTTACCGTGGGTCGCGCAGCGTGGAAGGCAAAACGCCGCAGCAACTCAACACGCTGCTGAATAACGAATCCGGCCTGCTTGGCGTCTCCGGCATATCTCATGATTATCGCGATGTGGAGCAGGCAGCAAAAGAAGGCAACCCGCGTGCAGAACTGGCGTTAACCCTGTTTGCCGGGCGCATTCGCGCCACCATCGGCAGCTACATCATGCAACTTGGCGGGATTGACGCGCTGCTGTTTACCGGCGGCATCGGTGAAAACTCCGCCCGCGCCAGAGAGGCAATTTGCCGTGACCTGCACTTCCTTGGTCTGGAGCTGGATGACGGGAAAAACCAGCGTAACGCGACCTTTATTCAGGCGGATAATGCGCTGGTCAAAGTGGCGGTGATCAACACCAATGAAGAGCTGATGATTGCCCGCGATGTGATGCGGATTGGGCTTTCTCAGGCGGCGGAGGTATCGGTATGAGCGGCAAAGTCTGGCTGGTGGGCGCCGGGCACGGCGATCCGGGACTGATGACGGTGAAGGGGCTGGCTTGCCTGCGCGAGGCGCAAGCCGTGGTTTATGACCGGCTGGTCAACCCGGTGTTGCTGGAAGAAGCGCCACCGCACTGCGAGTTCCACGATGTGGGAAAAGAGGCCAACTGCCACCCGATTCCACAGCCACAAATTAACCAGATCCTGATTGATTGCGCACGCCGGGGCCTGAAGGTGGTGCGCCTGAAAGGCGGCGATCCTTTTGTTTTCGGCCGCGGCAGCGAAGCGCAGGCGCTGCGGGAAGCCGGTTTCGATTGCGAAGTGGTTCCTGGCGTGACCTCGGCTATCGGCGGGCTTGCCGCCGCGGGCATTCCGGTGACGCACCGTGATTATGCTTCCAGCTTTCACGTGGTGACCGGGCATCTGCGCGACGGTAAAGCGCCGCAACAGTGGCATACACTGTCGCAGGTACCGGGAACACTGGTGGTGCTGATGGGCATGGCGCAATTGCGGGAGATTGCCAGCGCGTTGATCGCCGGCGGAAAACCGGCCGACACACCTGCCGCCGTGGTGATGCATGCCAGCACGCCGTTACAACAGGTGGTCAGTGCGCCGCTGGGGCAGCTGGCAGATGCCAGTGAAGCAGCCGGATGTCACGCGCCGGCGTTGATTGTGGTAGGGGAAGTGGTGTCGCTGCGGGAAATTCTGGCGTTCGCCGGGCCAAAGTGACACTATCCGGGCTTTCGATTTGAAGGAGCAGCGCCGTGGCGCAGGCACAATGTCCCGCATCCTGCGGTGAACTTATCCAGGGCTGGATCCTCGGGCAGCGAAAAACTGGTGTCCTGCCCGGTGGACTGGTACAGCAGCGTGGAGGTCACCTCCGGCGCACCGCTGGCGGATGAGCGCCCGCTGACCCGCGCCATGATTCGGCTGCTGCTTGATCACTGGCAGTTACCGGCAAGCCTGACACACACGCTGCGCATTGACTGCCGCTCCACCATTCCTGTCGCCAAAGGCGGCATGGCCAGCAGTACCGCCGACATTGCCGCCACCGCCGTTGCCGCCGCCCGCCATCTTGAGCAGCCGCTGGATGAGCCGACACTGGCGAAACTGTGCGTGGCGCTGGAGCCTACCGACAGCACCCTCTTTTCCGCGCTAACGTTGTTCGACCATAATGACGCAGAAACGCACATTGCCTGCAATGGCCTGCCGCAGACGGAAGTGCTGGTGCTGGAAAGCCCGTTGACGCTGACCACGGCGGATTATCACCGTCTCCCACGCCAGCAGATTTTGCAGGATAACGCCGGGCGCTGGATCTGGCGTGGCAAAATTACAGCAGGCGTGCGATCGCGACGACCCTTCGCTGCTCGGCGAAGCCACCACGCTCAGTGCCATTGCCAGCCGGTGGCATTATTGCCGAAACCGGCGTTCAACACACTGCTGGAGGTGGTGGAGCGCTACGGGTTGGTCTGAATGTCGCCCACAGCGGCAGCGTGGTCGGACTGTTACTCGACAGTGCAAAGCACGATGTGGATGCGGTTCGGGAGGGGTTAAAAACCCTGAAATTGCTGGCGCACTGGCCGCAAAATCATTTACTGAAAATGGTTGCCGGGGGGATCAGGCAGGACGGTGAGAGGCGAACCTCTCACCGCTGAAGGGATTATTCCACTTTGGCGTCAACCGGCTTCCAGTTCACCCATGGATTTGAGCTTTTGGAGATGTCGCGACGTTCTTTCGACAGCTCGGCGTTTTTGATGATGTAGTCATCAACGCGATCTTCGTAGTCGGTTTTCATGCTGGCAATGATGCCTGGATGGCTTCAACGCTCATGCCCGGCTTGATGTAGTCGCTGAGGTTGTCCAGCAGCAGTACGCGCTTCTGGTTATCACGGATCTTCTTCTCAACGTCCTGAATTTCGCGTTGCAGTTTATTCTTGCGGCGGAACAGACGCACAAACTCCAGAACATCCGGAATGAAGGCTTACTCGTTTCCATTTTTACACCCCCTGATTATGTGAGATTCGGATTCGTTAAAGCAACGGCATGGAGGCAAACCTAACCCAAAGCCATTGCATCTGACAATGATTTTTCCTTTTCCCTATCATAACCTCAAATGTAGCTGAATCGAAACAACCTGACAGTGGCAAGTGGTTATCTGCCGCTTATTTACGCAACGCCCGACAGATCAAATGCGACAATAATTCCAGTTGGCGCGCCAGCTCCATGCTCAACCAGACATAGCCGTGGATAGATGTTTCCGCAACAGCATCCCCCCCGGGTGCTCACCACTTAATTGCCGCAGCTCGGCGACGATCTCATTCAGTTTTTCCGTATTCGCCAGCACCGGTTGCGGGTTGCCTTCATACAACGCATGGGCGATGGTCAGCAGCGTCCGCTGCGTCATCTGTTGCGTTTCCCGTAATGTGTTGGCGTTAATCATCACGAAATGGCTGGCGCGGGAACTCCAGTGCGCATTAATTTGCAGTTCCAGCATGCACACCATATTGCGGCTGACGGTCTGGATAGCTTCGAAAATCGCTTTCTGAATGTGCGTCTCTTTGCAGGCCGGGGTTATCAGACCACGCATTTTCACGACGTCGCTGAGAATTTTTTGCAGATGTTTTTCCAGCCGCGGGCGCTCCACCAGTTGCGGGAAAACCCGGCACCGGTAGACGCGGTTAAACGCGGTGACAAACCCCGCCATCTGGATGCGCCAGTGCAAAAACGCGCTGCGGCCAGATACCGGTAAACAGCATGGCCAGCAGTGACCCGATGATCACATCGCCGCTGCGCCAGAGTGCCGTGTGCATATCCCCGGCTGGCGCACCCACCACCACCGACAGCGTAATGCCAATCAACAAGGCCTGATACGGTTTTACCCAGCGCCAGCCAGCCGCAGAGAAACATCGCCGCCGCGCACCACAGCAGCATCAACGGCAAAGAAATCAGTTCCAGCTTGAGTGCAATCAGCCCCAATGCCGCGCCAAAGATAGTCCCGCCGATGCGCTCAAAGGCACGCGGAACCACGTTGCCCCAAAAGGAGATCGGCCCCATCAGCACCACCAGCGTAATGAGCGGCCGAGTCCCTTCCGGTACGCTCAATAGCCGGATTATCAGAAACGTCAGGATAAACGCCAGCGTCACGCGCGCGCACCGTGCACGATGCGATAGTGGCGATAGAGACGAATTTCAAACGGGCTCAGTGATTTGTCGCGACGCACAGCCGCTCTCCACATTCAAACGACGAAGGCGCAATTGTAGCGATATTTCTGTGGCGAAAGTCACTCTTTAAAACAAAAAGAGGCGGGCAAACGCGCGCGACCGCCTCTTTTCACCGCATAACCGCTTAAAGTGCTTTCGGCTCCACCGGGATATGCATATCGATGTCCCAGTAACCGTCGCTTTGCCCGTCGTTCTGATAGACCTCAAAACAGGGCCCGGCGGCAATCTGCAACGACTGGTCGCTCAGCAACTCATCGAAAAACAGATCCCAGCACTGTTCAAACTCTTCGTTGTAAACGCGGGCATGGGCGACCGCATACTGCCCGGCAGGTATTTCAGTGGTGATCACCCCTTCGCTGTTAGCCGGAACCTCGGAACGCACTGTCGACAGTAATGGCCACGTCGCAGCGCAGTTTTTCCGGCGGCACCTCGTCCGGGTTATCGTAATAGACGCACACCCACTCCAGCGGCTGGATCTGATTGTTTTCCACCCACATCAACAACTGTTGAAAACCCTGCTTAACCTTTTCATCCCACGGCCCCACCAGATGGAAACCGGCGATACGGCGTTTTTCAAGCTGCTTAACGTTGTAGCCCATGCTGCCTCCCCCTACGATCACTGTTTAGACATACAGTATAGCTACTCCGCAGAGGAGTGCCACGCAGGCCAGTTCAATTATGCGAGCAGACTCGCACCCTCGCCACTCTGCCCGCGCGTCGTCAGGATTTATGGTGCAGGTAATCGCTTAAACGGGAGAACCAGCCGCCTTTGCCGACGCTATCCAGCGTCACCAGCGGCCAGTGAGCCACCACCTGATCACGGTCGTAAAGCTGGATCTCCCCACCCGTTGATGCGCCGCCAACGGAGCGTCCAGCTCTTTCTTGTCCAGTACGTATTTGGCTTTGATGTTCGCCAGTTCCGCTTTCGGCAACACCATCCAGAAATCCTGATCGGTACCAACATCCACCTGCTCTTTATCGCCGTACCAGACCCGTTCGCTGCCCACTTTCTTGCCATTACGCAGCACTTCGACAGTGTCGAAATTTTGCTGGCCCCAGTGCAACAGCTTGCGCGCCTGATCTTCGCGGCCTTTCGGGCTATCGGCGCCCATGATCACCGCAATCAAACGGCGTTCACCATCGGTGCTGGAGGCAATCAGGTTAAAACCCGCGGAGGTATGCCCGGTCTTCAGACCGTCAACATTCAGCGTCTTATCCCACAGCAGACCATTACGGTTTTGCTGCGTGATGCCGTTCGAGGTCAGGCTTTTTTCACTGTACATATGATAAAAATCCGGCTCACCGTGAATGATGGCGCGAGAAAGCACCGCCAGATCGTAGGCCGAACTGTGCTGGCACCGGGGCATCCAGCCCGTGTACGGTTTCAAAGTGGGTGTCGTGCAGGTTCAGCTTCTGCACGTACTCATTCATCATGTTCACGAACTGCGGCTGCCCGCCCGCGACGCCGATCCGCCAGCGCCACACAGGCATCGTTGCCGGAATCCACAATCAGACCACGACTCAGGTCGCGCACCGTCAGGCGGTCACCGAGGTTTCCAGGAACATCAAAGAAGATCCGTCAAACACCGGGTTGCCTTTCGCCCGGGCATCATGGCCCACGGTGACAACATCGTCAGCGCTGATGCGGTGGCTATCAATCGCCCGGTCCACCACGTAGCCGGTCATCAGTTTGGTCAGACTCGCCGGGTTACGCTGCTGATGTTCATTGCCCGCCGTTAAGATTTGCCCGGTGGTGTAGTCCATCAATACCCGTGAACCGGCCTGAATCGCCGGAGGCTGCGGGGCAAAAGGTAAGTCGTCGGCCGGGCGCTGTTAACACAGACCGCCAGCAAAGAAGCAGCAAACAAACGGCGTTTCAATGAAATATCCTCATAAGCATCTAAAATCGCCGTTCTTTTTTACGGAACTTCGTGTGTCGTTACCTGTTTAAATTGCAAAAAATGTGACACGCATCAGATTTAAGCCCCTGTTTTTGCGAAGCAGCACGGGATCTACGCGGGTTTTTCTTCGGCACACTGCGCGGGATGGTTTACCATAGACGGCATATTTACTGACAGGATGAGCTTCTGGTGTCTGATTCCACCGCAACACCCACTTTTCTCTTTCACGATTACGAAACGTTCGGCACCAGCCCGGCGCTGGATCGCCCGGCGCAGTTCGCCGCCATCCGCACCGATGCGGATTTCAACATTATCGGCGAGCCGGAGGTGTTCTACTGTAAACCCGCCGACGACTATCTGCCGCAGCCGGAAGCGGTGTTGATAACCGGTATCACTCCGCAGACAGCCCGCGCCAGAGGCGACAATGAAGCCGCTTTTGCCAAACGTATTCATGACCTGTTTACCGTGCCAAAAACCTGCGTGCTCGGTTACAACAATGTGCGCTTTGACGATGAGGTCACGCGCAACATTTTCTATCGCAACTTCTACGATCCCTATGCGTGGAGCTGGCAGAACAACAACTCGCGCTGGGACTTTGCTGGATGTGATGCGCGCCTGCTACGCGCTGCGTCCGGACGGCATTGTCTGGCCGGAAAATGAGGATGGCCTGCCAAGCTTTCGCCTTGAACACCTGACCAAAGCCAACGGTATTGAACACAGCAATGCGCATGATGCGATGGCCGACGTCTATGCCACCATTGCCATGGCGCAATTGGTCAAAGCGAAACAGCCCAAGTTATTCGATTATCTGTTCAGCCACCGCAACAAGCAGAAGCTGGCGGCGCTGGTTGATGTGCCACAAATGGAAGCCGCTGGTGCACGTCTCTGGCATGTTTGGCGCGTGGCGCGGCAATACCAGTTGGGTTGCGCCGCTGGCTGGCACCCGGAAAACCGTAATGCGGTGATCATGGTCGACCTCGGCAGGAGATATGTCGCCACTGCTGGAGCTGGATGCCGACGCGCTGCGCGAACGGCTCTACACGCCGAAAGCCGAGCTGGGCGATAACGCCGCCGTGCCGGTAAAACTGGTGCATCTGAACAAGTGCCCTGTTCTGGCGCAGGCCAATACGTTGCGCCCACAGGATGCGGAACGGCTGGGCATCAACCGCCAGCAGTGCCTCGATAATCTACAACTCTTGCGTGATAACCCGCAGGTGCGGGAAAAAGTGGTGGCGATTTTCGCCGAGGCCGAACCTTTTACGCCTTCAGAAAACGTTGATGCGCAGATCTACAACGGCTTTCAGCGACGCCGATCGCGCGGCAATGAAAATTCTGCTGGAAACCGATCCGCGCAATCTGCCCGCACTGGATATCACCTTCGCCGATAACCGCATTGAGAAGCTGCTGTTTAACTACCGTGCGCGTAATTTCCTCGGCACGCTGGATGAAAACGAGCAGCAGCGCTGGCTTCCAGCACCGGCGCAATGTCTTTACCCCTGAGTACCTGCAACAGTACGCCGACCAGCTACAGGCGCTGTTCCAGCAGCACGATGGTGACAGCGAAAAACAGGCGCTGCTGAAAGCGCTGTGGCAGTACGCCGAAGAGATCGTGTGAGGCTATTCCCCAGACAGACAGGCATAAAAAAAACCGGAGGCATGACCTCCGGTTTTTATGTCGCAACAGAGTGAAACTTACTGCGCGATATCTTCGTACTGCGGCACCGGGTTACGGAAGCTGCGGGTTACGCAAGCCGGAGTAAACCAGACCAATCGCGCCCCAGATAAGGCCGAGGATCATCGAACTCTGCTCAGGTTCACCCACAACGCACCCACGGTCAGCGCACCGCATACCGGCAACACCGGTGTTGAAGTGATCTTTCAGCGTTTTGTTACGTTTTTCGCGGATCCAGAACTGGGAAATCACCGACAGGTTCACGAAGGTGAACGCCACCAGCGCACCGAAGTTAATCAGCGCCGTTGCGGTAACCCGAGGGTCGAAACGGATCGCCAGCAGCGCAATCGCGCCAACCAGCAGCACGTTCCACGCCGGTGTGCGCCATTTCGGATGCACGTAACCGAAGAAACGGGTCGGGAAAACGCCGTCGCGGCCCATCACATACATTAAACGGGAAACGCCCGCATGCGCCGCCATACCGGATGCCAGTACGGTCACGCTGGAGAAAATCAGCACGCCCCACTGGAAGGTTTTACCGGCCACGTACAGCATGATTTCCGGCTGGGATGCGTCCGGATCTTTAAAGCGTGAGATGTCCGGGAAGTAGAGTTGCAGGAAGTAAGACGCGGCGATAAACACCACCCCGCCGAGCAGCGCGGTCAGGAAGATGGCGCGCGGGATCACGCGTTCTGCATCTTTCGTCTCTTCCAGAAAGGGAAGAGATACCATCGAAGCCGAGGAACGAGAAGCACAGAATTGTCGCCCCGGTGATCATCGGCACGACATGTGCGCCTTCAGACCAGAATGGACGCGAGCTTACCAGCGTACCTGCGCCTTCACCGTGTGACACACCGTAGATAATCAGGCCAACGATCACCGCAACAATCCCCATCTGCAAAATCACGATCAGGGGTGTTGGAAGTTTGCCACAGTCTTGATGCTGCGCAGGTTGGAGATGGTCATAAAGGCCACCAGCGCGACCACAAAGATCCACGACGGAACGGAAGGCACCAGCGCTTCGAAATAAATTTTGCCAGCAGGATGTTAATCATCGGCATGAACAGATAGTCCAGCAGCGATGACCAGCCCACCATAAAGCCCACGGCCGGGGAGATGGATTTCTGCGCATAGGTATAAGCGGAGCCCGCTGACGGGAAGCGGCGCACCAGCTTACCGTAGCTCAGCGCAGTAAAGAGGATAGCGATAAGCGCAAACGCATACGCGGTCGCCACGTGACCATCGGTCAGGCCAGAGACGATACCGAACGTATCGAACAGCGTCATCGGCTGCATATAGGCCGGCCCATCATTACAACCGGAATCAGCGTAAGGGTCTTACGTAATTCCACGCGAGAGGTTTTTGGAGTAACGTTATGCGTCATGGCTTTCCCCCTGTACGGCGAGAGCCGGCGCAAAAAGCAAATAATTGCCCCATTTTAGTTCTTTCCTCAGCGACAACGACTGTCGGTTTTTAAATGTGTATCTATCCGGTACGAAGCCCGGCCTCTTTTATTGAATGACGTTTTGCCTGCAAAAAAATAACCGACGTGTTTGGCGTCGGTTAATCTCTTCATTTTTGCAGCGACATATTCTGCACCAGTTTGGAGCGCGATGACAATACGATGAGACGTAACTCACTTATTTATCATCGCTAAGCGCATGATTTTTAGGCTATCGCTGAATTATTCACCGCAGCAATAGCATTATTTGTTAAAAAATGGATTCCAGCGGCATCTGCAACGGGTCCGGATAGAGATATTCAAACCCCAGTTCATTACAGATACGGCTGCCATCCACCTGTTTACCTTTGTCCTGACTGTGGGAGGCGGTGAATTTCGGCGGCTCCACCCCAAGCTGGCGCGCCATCGCCGGGTAGAACGTTGCGCGCGTCGGGTGTTCCGGGGCGCAGAGATTATAAATATGGCCGCCTTTTGGCGATTGCAGCAGAGCGTAATCGCTGCAATCACATCTTCCAGATGCACAGTTAACACCGTGGTCGCCGTCCGGCGCGGTTTTGCCGGCAAAAGCGGCCGAGGATGCCGGGCCGGGCCAACCAGCCCGCCAGCCGCAGAATGTCCACCGACGTGCCCGGCAGATTGTGCAACCAGTCTTCCAGCTCTTTCAGCGTGCGTCCGCTGGCGGTGACCGGATTGCGCGGCGAGTTCTCTTTCACCACGCCGGACACATCGCCATACACCGAGGTGGAGCTGGTAAAAAATAATACGCGGAATGCGGTACGCCAGCGCGCTGTCGACAATCTCCTGCATCGCCTGCAGGTAGAAATCCTCGCCGGGTCCGCTACGACGCGCGGGCAGCGTAATAACCAGCGCATCCACATTCATCAGCGCATCGAGGTCATCTGGTTCGCAGACCAGTTCGGGATTGAGATTCAGCACATAGCTTTCGATCCCGCACATGCGCGCCGCTTCCACACCGTCCGGCGGGTTTTACTGCCGGTGACTTGCCAGCCGCGCGCCGTTAATGACAACGCTAACGGCATACCCAGCCACCCCAGACCAATAATTGCGACCTTTTTCATGCGATCCCCTGTTCTCTTGCTTCCGACCTTTCAAGGCTACGCCAGCCGAGGGATAACTGACAATTCATAGAGCGTATATGAAATGATTTAAAGATAAAAAAAGCCCTTGCCTTTGGCGACCAAAGTGGTTTAGGTTAAACGACAACATATGAATAAGCATTCATCGAGAATTTTATGACACGCGTTCAATTTAAACACCACCATCATCACCATCATCCTGACTAGTCTTTCAGGCGATGTGTGCTGGAAGACATTCAGATCTTCCAGTGGTGCATGAACGCAGAGAAAGCCCCCGGAAGATCTTCTTCCGGGGGCTTTTTGAACCAAATTCAGCAGGATAAAGAGGACAACAGAATGTTAGATAACTCGCGTTTACGCATAGCTATTCAGAAATCCGGTCGCCTGAGCGAAGACTCACGCGAATTGCTGGCACGCTGCGGCATCAAGATCAACCTGCATACACAGCGACTGATCGCCCGGCCGAAAACATGCCGATTGATATTCTGCGCGTACGCGATGACGACATCCCGGGCACCGGTGATGGACGGCGTTGTTGATCTGGGGGATCATTGGCGAAAACGTACTGGAAGAGGAACTGCTGAACCGCCGTGCGCAAGGCGAAGACCCGCGCTACTTCACGTTGCGTCGCTGGATTTCGGCGGCTGCCGCCTGTCGCTGGCGACCCCCGCCGATGAAAGCTGGAACGGCCCGGCGGCGCTGGACGGCAAACGCATCGCCACCTCTTACCCGCACCTGCTGAAACGCTATCTGGACCAGAAAGGCGTCTCCTTTAAATCCTGTCTGCTGAATGGCTCCGTTGAAGTGGCACCGCGCGCGGGGTCTGGCCGACGCGATTTGCGACTGGTCTCCACCGGCGCGACACTTGAGGCTAACGGCCTGCGTGAAGTGGAAGTGATTTACCGCTCCAAAGCCTGTCTGATCCAGCGTGATGGTGAAATGATGGATGCCAAACAACAGCTGATCGACAAACTGCTGACCCGCATCCGAGGGCGTGATTCAGGCGCGCGAATCCAAATACATCATGATGCATGCGCCGAGTGAACGTCTGGAAGAGGTGATCGCCCTGCTGCCGGGCGCTGAACGCCCGACGATTCTGCCGCTGGCGGGCGATCAGCAGCGTGTGGCGATGCATATGGTGAGCAGCGAAACCCTGTTCTGGGAAACCATGGAAAACTGAAAGCGCTGGGCGCAAGCTCCATCTGGTGCTGCCGATTGAGAAGATGATGGAGTAAGGCCATGAGCTTCAATACCGTAATCGACTGGAACAGCAGTAGCGAAGAGCAGCAGCGCGCCTTATTAATGCGCCCGGCGATCTCCGCGTCTGACAGCATTACCCGCACGGTGGTGGAGATCCTCGACACCGTGAAAGCCCGCGGCGATGATGCGCTGCGTGAATACAGCGCGAAATTCGACAAAACGCAGGTTGATGCGCTGAAAGTCACCGATGACGAGATCCGCGCTGCCAGCGCCCGTCTGGGAGATAACATCAAACAGGCCATGGCCGTGGCGGTGAAAAATATCGACACCTTCCACAACGCACAAAAACTGCAAACGGTGGATGTGGAAACCCTGCCCGGCGTACGCTGCCAGCAGGTCACCCGCCCGATTGCGTCGGTTGGTCTTTATATTCTCGGCGGTTCCGCCCCGCTGTTTTCGACGGTATTGATGCTGGCGACCCCGGCGCGTATTGCCGGTTGCCAGAACGTGGTGCTCTGCTCGCCACCGCCGATTGCCGACGAAATTCTCTATGCTGCGCAGCTCAGTGTGTGCAGGAGATATTTAAAGTGGGCGGCGCGCAGGCAATTGCGGCGCTGGCCTTTGGCACCGATTCCGTACCCAAAGTTGATAAAATCTTCGGGCCGGGCAACGCCTATGTTACCGAGGCGAAGCGCCGGGTCAACCAGCGTCTGGATGGCGCGGCCATTGATATGCCTGCCGGTCCTTCGGAAGTCCACGGTGATCGCCGATAGCGGCGCAACGCCGGATTTTGTCGCCTCCGATTTACTGTCGCAAGCCGAACACGGCCCGGACTCACAGGTGATCCTGTTGACGCCGGACAGCACAATGGCGACCCGCGTGGCGCAAGCCGTTGAGCGTCAGCTGGCCAATCTGCCGCGCGCAGAGACGGCGCGCCGGGCGCTGTCCGCCAGCCGTCTGATTGTCGCGCGGGATTTAGCCCAGTGCGTCGCTATCTCGAATCAGTACGGTCCGGAGCACCTGATTATTCAAACCCGCGACGCCCGTTCACTGGTGGAGAACATCACCAGCGCCGGTTCCGTTTTCCGCGGGGGACTGGTCACCGGAATCCGCCGGAGATTACGCGTCCGGCACCAACCATGTGTTGCCGACCTACGGTTACACCGCCACCTGCTCCAGCCTCACGGGTCTGGCGGATTTCCAGAAACGCATGACGGTTCAGGAGCTTTCCCGCGAGGGTTTTGCCGCACTGGCAAGCACCATTGAAACGCTGGCGGCGGCCGAACGCCTGACCGCTCACAAAAACGCCGTCACCCTGCGCGTCAATGCGCTGGAAGGAGCAAGCATGAGCATCGAAGAACTGGCGCGCAAAATGTGCGTGAACTGACGCCGTACCAGTCGGCCCGCCGTCTTGGCGGTAAAGGTGACGTCTGGCTGAATGCGAACGAATTCCCGACGGCTGTCGCGTTCGATCTCACGCAGCAATCCCTGAACCGTTACCCGGAGTGCCAGCCGAAAGCGGTGATTGAAAACTATGCGCAGTACGCGGGCGTAAAGCCGGAGCAAGTACTGGTCAGCCGTGGCGCGGATGAAGGTATTGAACTGCTGATCCGCGCGTTCTGCGAGCCGGGTAAAGATGCGGTGCTGTTTTGCCCGCCGACCTACGGTATGTACAGCGTCAGCGCCGAAACCTTGGCGTTGAGTATCGCACCGTGCAGGCGCTGGAGAACTGGCAACTGGATCTGCAGGGGATTGCCGACAAGCTGGACAACGTGAAAGTGGTCTATGTTTGCAGCCCGAACAACCCCACCGGGCAGATTATCAACCCGCAAGACCTGCGCGTACTGCTGGAAATGACCCGCGGTAAAGCGATTGTGGTGGCGGACGAAGCCTATATTGAGTTCTGCCCGCAGGCAACGCTGGCAGGCTGGCTGAGCGAATATCCGCACCTTGTTGTTTTACGTACACTGTCGAAAGCCTTTGCGCTGGCGGGCCTGCGCTGCGGTTTTACGCTGGCGAACGAAGAGGTGATCAACCTGCTGCTGAAAGTGATCGCACCGTATCCGCTGTCAACGCCGGTCGCGGACATCGCGGCGCAAGCGCTCAGCCCGCAGGGTATTGTGGCGATGCGTGAACGCGTGGCGCAGATCCTCGCCGAGCGTCAGTACCTTGTCACGGCGTTAAAAGAGATCCCGTGTGTTGAACAGGTCTTCGACTCCGAAACCAACTATATTCTCGTGCGCTTTACGGCATCGAGCGCGGTATTTAAATCTCTGTGGGATCAAGGCATTATCCTGAGAGACCAGAACAAGCAACCTTCTTTAAGCGGCTGCCTGCGCATCACCATCGGCACCCGCGCAGAGAGCCAGCGCGTCATTGACGCTTTACGTGCGGAGCAAGTATGAGCCAGAAGTACCTGTTTATTGACCGTGACGGAACACTGATTTCCGAGCCGCCAACCGATTACCGGGGTGGATAAATTCGACAAGCTGGCGTTTGAGCCCGGGGTGATCCCGGTGCTGCTGAAGCTGCAAAAGCGGGTTACAAACTGGTGATGATCACCAACCCGGGGACGGTCTGGGCACCCGCAGTTTCCCGCAGGCAGACTTCGATGGCCCGCACAATCTGATGATGCAGGTCTTCACCTCTCAGGGCGTCGACTTTGAAGAGGTACTGATTTGCCCGCACTTCCCCGGCGACGCGTGCGATTGCCGGAAACCGAAAGTGAAGCTGGTGGAACGCTGGCTGGCGGAAGGCGTGCTCGATGCAGCCAACAGTTACGTGATTGGCGATCGTGCAACGGATATCGAGCTGGCGAACAATATGGCCATTGCTGGCCTGCGTTATCACCGCGAGACGCTGAACTGGGCGATGATTGGCGAACAACTTACCCGTCGCGACCGCTATGCGCACGTGGAACGTCACACCAAAGAGACGCAAATTGATGTCAAAGTGTGGCTGGATCGCGAAGGCGGCAGCAAAATTCACACTGGCGTCGGCTTCTTCGATCATATGCTGGACCAGATCGCCACGCATGGCGGCTTCCGTATGGAGATTACCGTCAAAGGCGATCTCTACATTGACGATCACCACACCGTGGAAGATACCGGTCTGGCGCTGGGTGAAGCGCTGAAACTGGCGCTCGGCGATAAGCGCGGCATTAACCGCTTCGGCTTCGTGCTGCCGATGGATGAGTGCCTCGGCCCGTTGTGCGCTGGATATCTCCGGCCGTCCGCACCGGAGTATAAAGCCGAGTTTACCTATCAACGGGTGGGCGATCTGAGCACCGAAATGGTTGAGCACTTTTCCGCTCACTCTCTTACACCATGGCCGTGACGTTGCACCTGAAAACCAAAGGCAAAAACGACCACCACCGGGTGGAAAGTCTGTTCAAAGCGTTCGGTCGCACGCTGCGTCAGGCCATTCGTGTGGAAGGCGACACCCTTCCCTCCTCAAAAGGAGTGCTGTGATGAATGTGGTGATCCTCGATACCGGCTGCGCCAACCTCAACTCCGTCAAATCCGCCATTGCCCGTCACGGCTATGAACCGCAAGTGAGTCGTGATCCGGACGTGGTTTTGCGTGCCGATAAACTCTTTCTGCCGGGGGCGTGGGTACCGCGCAGGCGGCGATGGATCAGTTGCGCGAACGTGAGCTGATTGAACTGGTTAAGGCCTGCACCCAGCCGGTACTCGGCATCTGTCTTGGCATGCAGTTACTCGGGCGTTTTAGCGAAGAGAACAACGGCGTCCCGCTGTTGGGCATCATCGATCAGGATGTGCCCAAAATGAAGGATGTCGGCCTGCCGCTTCCTCATATGGGCTGGAATCAGGTCTACCCGAAGGCGGGTAACCGCCTGTTTCAGGAGCATTGAGGATGGCGCATATTTCTATTTTGTGCACAGCTACGCCATGCCGGTAAACGAGAACACCATTGCCCGTTGTGATTATGGTGAACCCTTTACCGCAGCAATACAGAAAGACAATTTCTACGGCGTGCAATTCCACCCGGAACGCTCGGGCCGTGCAGGCGCGCAACTGCTGAAAAATTTCACGGAGATGTGATGATTATTCCCGCATTAGATTTAATTGATGGCACCGTGGTGCGTCTCCATCAGGGGGATTATGCGCAGCAACGGGATTATGGTAATGACCCGCTGCCGCGCTTGCAGGATTATGCAGCCCGAGGGCGCAGAAGTGCTGCATCTGGTGGACTTAACCGGTGCCAAAGATCCGGCGCGCCGACAGATCCCTTTGCTGAAAACGCTGGTGGCGGGCGTGAATGTTCCGGTGCAGGTTGGCGGCGGCGTGCGCACCGAAGAAGACGTAGCGGCCCTGCTGGATGCCGGTGTTGCCCGCGTGGTGATCGGTTCAACGGCAGTAAAATCACCGGAGACGGTCAAAGGCTGGTTTGCACGCTTTGGCGCGGACAAGCTGGTGCTGGCGCTGGATGTACGCATTGACGAACAGGGAACCAAACAGGTGGCTGTGAGCGGCTGGCAGGAGAACTCCGGCGTCACGCTCGAAGCACTGGTGGAAACCTATCTTGCGGTCGGTCTGAAACATGTGCTGTGCACCGATATCTCCCGCGACGGTACGTTAGCCGGCTCCAATGTCTCGCTGTATGAGGAAATTTGCGCACGCTGGCCGCAGGTGGCGTTTCAGTCTTCCGGCGGTATCGGCGGTATTGATGATATTGCCGCTCTGCGTGGTACAGGCGTGCGCGGCGTGATTGTCGGGCGGGCGCTGCTGGAAGGTAAATTCACTGTGAAGGAGGCCATTCAATGCTGGCAAAACGGATAATCCCTTGTCTTGACGTGCGCGATGGCCGGTGTAGTGAAAGGCGTGCAGTTCCGCAATCACGAAATCATTGGCGATATCGTCCCACTGGCGAAGCGTTACGCTGAAGAAGGCGCGGATGAACTGGTGTTTTACGATATCACCGCCTCCAGCGACGGTCGCGTAGTGGATAAAAGCTGGGTGTCGCGGGTCGCTGAAGTGATTGATATCCCCTTCTGCGTGGCCGGAGGCATTAAATCTGCGGATGATGCCGCGAAAATTCTCTCCTTTGGCGCAGATAAGATCTCGATTAACTCTCCGGCGCTGGCGGACCCGACGTTGATTACCCGGCTGGCGGATCGCTTTGGCGTGCAGTGTATTGTGGTGGGTATCGACACCGGTTTGACGCCGCAACCGGTAAATACCACGTTAACCAGTATACCGGCGATGAGAGCCGCACCCGGGTAACGCAGTGGGAAACGCTGGACTGGGTGCAGGAAGTGCAAAAACGCGGCGCCGGGGGAAATCGTGTTAAACATGATGAATCAGGACGGCGTGCGTAACGGTTACGATCTTGAGCAACTGAAGAAAGTGCGTGCGGTGTGCCATGTTCCGCTGATCGCTTCCGGCGGCGCCGGTACGATGGAGCACTTTCTGCAAGCCTTCCGGGATGCGGATGTCGACGGCGCGCTGGCCGCGTCGGTATTCCACAAACAAATTATCAATATTGGCGAATTGAAAACGTGCACGGCGGACCGGGCGTGGAGATAAGGGTATGTTAACAGAGCAACAACTGGCCCAACTGGACTGGGAAAAAACCGACGGACTGCTGCCCGCCGTGGTGCAGCATGCGGTTTCTGGTGAAGTCCTGATGCTGGGATACATGAATCAGGACGCGCTGGCAAAAACGCTGGAGAGCGGCAAAGTCACCTTTTTCTCCCGCACCAAAGGCCGCCTGTGGACCAAGGGCGAAACCTCCGGGCACTTCCTCAATGTGATCAGTATCGCGCCGGACTGCGACAACGATACCCTGCTGGTGCTGGTTAACCCCATCGGCCCCACCTGCCATACCGGTACGTCGAGCTGTTTTGGCGATAACAGCCATCAGTGGTTGTTCCTGTATCAACTGGAAGAGCTGTTAGCCGCGCGGAAGACCGCCGATCCGGCAAGCTCTTATACGGCAAAACTGTATGCCAGCGGCACCAAGCGTATCGCGCAGAAAGTGGGGGAAGAAGGCGTGGAAACCGCGCTGGCCGCCACGGTGAATGACCGCGAAGAGCTGGTTAACGAGGCTTCAGATCTGATGTATCACCTGTTGGTATTGCTGCAAGACCAGCAGCTTGATTTAACCACGGTGATTGAGAATTTACGCAAGCGTCATAAATAAGCGAAAAGCCAGCCACATCAGTGGCTGGCTTTATTTGACGGGTTCTTAATTAGCGCCAACGAGTTGTAAGAGATATTGGCCATAGTGTGTTTTGGCCATCACTTTCGCTTCAACAAGCAGCTGCTCCCCACTGGTTAACCAACCGTTGCGATAGGCGATTTCCTCAAGGCAGGCAATTTTAAAAGCCTGACGGCTTTCAATAGTGTGCACAAACTGCGAGGCTTCAATCAGGCTTTCATGCGTGCCGGAATCCAGCCATGCAAAGCCGCGCCCTAACAATTCAACGTCCAGCTCGCCAAGATCAAGATACATTTGGTTGATGGTCGTTATCTCAAGTTCGCCACGCGATGAGGGGCGTACCTGCTTAGCCATTTCGACCACACGATTGTCGTAAAAATAGAGCCCGGTAACGGCCCGGAAGATTTCGGCTGCTTGGGTTTCTCTTCAATTGAGAGCGCGCGGAAATTTTCATCAAACTCAACAACACCAAAACGTTCGGGATCGGCGACCTGATAGCCAAATACCGTCGCACCACGTTCTTTTTTGGCGATCGCGCCGAGTTTCTTAGCGAAATCCTGACCAAAATAGATATTGTCACCCAATACCAGAGCGCAACGATCGTTACCGATGAACTCCTCGCCGATGAGGAAAGCTTGTGCAAGTCCATCCGGAGAGGGTTGAATTTCATAGCTCAAATTAATACCAAAACGGCTGCCATCGCCGAGTAAGCGCTGGAAACTTGGCATATCATCAGGAGTAGAAATAATTAAAATATCCCGGATCCCTGCAAGCATCAGAACAGAAATCGGATAATAGATCATTGGCTTATCATAAATGGGCAGTAATTGTTTAGAAACCCCCCGGGTAATGGGGGTAAAGCCGGGTTCCTGAACCACCAGCAAGAACAATCCCTTTCATCATTTCACGCTCTTCGGAGTTAGTGTTTAAGCCCAGTCGTTCACCTGCATAAGAACCATTTTTGACACGACGCCACCAGTTTTCATTTGCAAGGTACCATTCAACGGTCTTGCGAATTCCACTTTCAAATGTTTCCTGAGGTTTCCAGCCTAATTCTTTATCAATTTTGGATGCATCAATTGCATAACGCAAATCGTGTCCGGGACGATCGATAACGAAAGTAATCAACTCTTCGTATTTAGTGATCGATGGCAGATCGCAAGGAACCAATTCATCCAGCAACGCACAGATGGTACGGACAACTTCAATGTTTTTGCGTTCGTTGTGCCCACCGATATTGTAGGTCTCCCCTACAATGCCTTCCGTCACAACTTTATACAGCGCACGGGCATGGTCTTCTACGTATAACCAATCCCGGATTTGTCCACCATCACCATAGACTGGTAATGGTTTACCCTCTAATGCATTCAAAATAATTAATGGGATTAGTTTTTCCGGGAAATGATATGGCCCATAGTTATTAGAGCAATTTGTAACAATGGTAGGCAGACCGAACGTCCGCAACCATGCACGAACTAAATGATCGCTTGATGCTTTGGAGGCAGAATAAGGGCTGCTCGGTGCATACGGGGTGGTCTCAGTAAAGAGGTCATCGGTACTGTGCAAATCACCGTACACTTCATCAGTAGAAATATGGTGGAACCGGAAGTTCTGTTTCCGTTGTTCAGTCAGTGCAGACCAGTACTTGCGTGTCGCTTCAAGTAACACGTAAGTGCCGACGATATTAGTTTGAATAAATTCAGCCGGACCATCAATAGAACGGTCAACGTGACTTTCTGCAGCAAGGTGCATAATGGCGTCAGGTTGGAACTGCTGCAGAATCTCATCCAGAGCCCGGCCATCGCAAATGTCCGCCACCGGGAAAAGTGATACCGATCGCTGGAAGAAACTTCACTGAGCGACTCCAAATTACCAGCATAAGTTAATTTATCTAATACCAGCACTTCATCGGCGGTCGCATTGATAATGTGACGAACAACTGCGGAACCAATAAACCCTGCGCCACCCGTAACAATAATTTTCATAAAACCTCTAAAATGGTCATTTCCCACATGTTCCGATCATTGATAGATTGAAAGCCACATTTAAATATTCGTGAATGCATAAATTATGAATTACAGAATGCGGCATCAACATCATCAAAGGAATCAGCACTGCTTAAATAATAATGTTATGCAGATTACTTTAATGAAATTACACAACCTAATCATAATAACCGGCCACAAAATTATTGTGACCGGTTACAAAATATTATTTATTTACTCGAGATTTTCGCATACATACTCATAGATTTGAGTCATCTGTGATTCCCGTGGGTTAACGGCGCCATGGTTTTCAGACCACCATCAACGAGACGCTGGCGAAGCTGTTGATCATGGTACAGCTCGGTAAAGGCTTCCAGCACCGCTTGAGGTGTCGGATCGCAGAGATAAGCATTTTCGTTATGCTTACAATGCCACTCAACCTGTGGACCGTTATTAGAAATAACAGGTAAGCCAGAAGACATCAGCTCTACCGGCAGGTAAGAAAGGTTAGTACCAGAGAAAGCGATACCGATATCACAGGTTCTGTACAGATCACCGGTCGCTTTCAACGTCATATTTCCAAGCATGGTCGCCGGGAAAGGCGGTTTTGCTTTTAAATCAAGACCAGCAATGATGATCTCAACGTCCGGGAATTTCTCAGAAATTTTCTTCAACGATGCCATACCCAAATCAAAACAACGACGTTCAGTTGAAGGGCGGCCATAGAAGAACAGACGTGTTACTTTGTCTCGTACTTTGCCATCCGGCGTAGCAGGATAGAAAATGTCTTTATCGGTGGCAAAAGATAATTTTTAGCTTTACCGCCATGAGATTCATAGCATTTTTCAGCCATCCGCCCCCGGTAATCCCCGTAAAACCAAAGGTATAGGTTGCGTTAGCCTGCATTGATGCCGTGCCGTATGCATAAAACTGGCTTTCGTAATCTTGCATAAAATAGAATTTTTATGCGCAAATGGGAAAGACCGTACATCATAAGCTGATTGCCGGGTGGTCGCGATGGCCGCAGTACATTCTGGCAGTAATTTCGGATCAATAATAACTTCCAGACGACAATCCGGGACTGCATGATCCAACTCGCCCTGAAGTTGATTAGGGAAGAGTGACGCTCGTTGTTATATATGTAGATAATATTTCGGGTGTCGCTTTTCCCAAAATGGTTTGCAAAGCGGAACAGAGTATAATGGCCGCCACCCCAGACATTCGACCAGTCTGGAACAAACCAAATGAAGGTGCGTCTTGAATCAGTAGATTTAACCGGTGTTTTCGCGCCGCCGTATTCTGTCCATGGTTTGTAATCCATAACACCATTAAGTGACAGTACTGGATCGACCGTTGACATCTCAGGCCAGATAGTATTGTTGCCTGCATTAACTTTTGATGCATCAGGACAAAAGGCGAGGGAAAAGTTTAAACATAGCAAAAACAAGAGCATTGCCATATCCAAACTCTTTCGCATAAATCATAAAATACTTAATTTTTCTGTTCATACTTAATAACCATCACTTAAAGAAAGTTGAAACGTAAGCGGCAAGATCTTCTTTCCAGTACCCCCGGTCGTGGGCACCCCCTCATATGAATTCAAATAAATGGATTCAATACCTTCAGAAAATGGGCGCGGTGCTGACAATGGGAACATTGATGATTGTACTGGTTCAATTGTCCGCTGAAGTTCAACATTTCACCGATGGCCATCGCGATATCATAACGACTAACGACACCACCACTCGCAAAATGCACCGTACCCGTAGGACGATGCTCAATTGCCCAAAGAATGAACTTACATAATTGCTGAGCAGATGTAATCGAACCTAAACGATCGTTAACTGCTTTCAGTTCTGTCGCACCATCTTTAATTTGCTGAACAATTTTCCCAACAAATTTATGGTCGCGAGATGGCCCGCCAATCATCCATCCGGAACGAATAATCAAATGGTTGGTCGGACAGAATGAACGCACTTCATGCTCGCCGTATAATTTTGAACGGCCATAATAGTTCAACGGCAGCGGCATATCTAATTCATTGTAAAAATATTTCCCTTCAGCGCCAAAAACATTCGAGGAAGAGATATATAAGATCCGGTGGCATTACAATCGCGAGCTGCTTTCGCCATTTCTTTAGTGGCTAAATGGTTATATGCACCGCACGATTTGGTTCGCGCTCGCAAAGATCCACGTTGGTTTCTGCCGCGATGTGTAAGATCACATCTGGGTTCACTTGCCTTACATAATCATGGATTTTCCCGTGGTTCGGATAAATCAAGATTTTCGAGTAGTGACAATTACATCTGCATTAATATTTTTCAGAGCAGTTGTAACATATGCACCTAACATTCCAGTGCCGCCGGTGATCAGTATTTTACTCATTAGTTATACCTTATTAACATAGATTGCACTTGACATAAAATGACATCAATACATTTCATTAAAACGAATCGATTGATACTTCTTCAATCGTGCCATGCCAGTCTAAAGAATCTATTACAGAGTCTCTTGATTAACCCCATGTCGTGAGAGGCAAAAACAAAAATATCAGAAGCAGAGATCCAGTCATGCATTCTCTTCTCTGCTTTATTCTGAAATTCGCTATCACCAGTTCCAAACATCTCATCAATCAGTAATATCTCTGGCTTCACTGAAGTTGCCACTGCGAACATGAGACGCATTGTCATACCTGAGGAATACGTTCTGACAGGTAGCTGAAGAAAGTTACCTAATTCACAGAAATCCTCAATGTCTGCAATTTTGCTTTTAACGGAATTACGAGGAAAACCCATCAGCATCAACATGCATGATATTTTCATACCCGGATAGCTCGGGGATCCATTCCTGCGCCCAACTCAAAAACAGTTGCGACTCGCCCTTCTCTGCGGATATTGCCAGATGTCGGAGAATAAATTCCGGCCATGGTCCTGAGCAGTGTACTTTTCCCTGCGCCGTTATGACCAATCAACCCAACTGCATCACCATCTTTCAAGTCAAAACTGACATTCTCGAGGGCCGTTACAGTCACTAATCTTTCGTCCTGACCACCAATTCGACCACCGGTGCCAATCCTGACGATCTGTTTTCTCAAGGACTGAGAACTGGCATTATAAATTGGATATTTTACGGTCACATTTTCAAAATTCAGTATCGACATTTTTAAATCCAAAAAGCAATTCGAGTTGAGTACTTCTCAAATACTAGCACTGTAATAAGCCAGCCAAAAAAGCAATACCAGCAGTAATGCCAAAACGAATGTCTCAGGCATTATCCCAAACAATGGGTCGCGGACGAGTGTAATAAAATAAGTAAAAGGGTTCAGCCAAATAATAAATTGATTAATACCTGCATGCCCTGCTTTGTAAAGTACAGGTGTTAAAAGAAGATAATTGGCATTAATGCTTGAATAATCTGCTCAACGTCACGGAACCGCGCACCAAGCATGCCAAACAGAACAGAGATCCACGTCAGATTAATAATCAACAGGACAAAGCCTACGATAGAAAAAAGGCTAACAAAACTTAAGTCCGGTGGATAAACCATAAACACAATGACAATAATAATCAGGTTATGCGCCAACGTGATAAGTTGCTTAACGATCAACTGGAATGGATAAATGAAATAAGGGAGTCTCAAGTTTCTGATAACTTGCGACTGACGCACAAAAACAGAAGAGCTCGGTAACGCAACCAGACATAAATTGCCAAAGCAGCAACCCGATAGTCAAAGACGGGATCAAAGTGCTTTTATCTTGATTAAGCAATCCGCTCCAAACAACCCCCAACCCAACAACGCCGATAGCTGCACCAAGCGTCAGCCACAGGGGGCCAAGCATACTCCCGCTTATATCTTGCTTTCGTATCACTATAGGCCATATGAAAATCAACGGCAACTGA
The DNA here is from genome assembly GCA_002886105.1 of Enterobacter sp. EA-1. GTDB lineage: Bacteria > Pseudomonadota > Gammaproteobacteria > Enterobacterales > Enterobacteriaceae. The sequence continues at coordinate 1,837,232 of CP025776.1, read as the reverse complement.
TTGAGCGTACTACCTAAGTCTTTAAAAAATTTTGGACATTACTGAAAACCTTAGAAATAGTTAAAAATCATAACATCAGCAAATATGTATTCAGACCATTATTATTATCTTTTTAAATTGTCCCATTCTGGTCTTTATGCCATCAGCGAGCCCACGAATGATAAATCCCCATCGATTGCTACTGGCCTTGCAAATAAAACCGAAGAAAAATAAAAAAATAGACAATCGATATAAATGCGCTATTTTCCAGCTAAATGGCATTGGAACATTCTTAATCATTACCAATGTATTTCTGAATATGTAATAGTAGCGAAAATCATTGTGTCGCGGAATTTCCCGCCAGCGCCCAAGCCATATTTTTACAACTTTCTCCCCAAGATTATGGTTGAGAAATGCATCTTTGGCGCCGTATATTTTATATCCAGAATTAATGACGCGAAAACACCATTCAGTATCAACATGATCAATAAAATAATCACTGTTCATGCCAACATCGTTCAATACTGACATTCTGACCAGCGTACCTGAAGAAATGATGAAGTCTGCTTCGACAAATTTTTCTGCGCAATCATCTGGAAAAACACGCGAAATAAAAATCATCTTCTTCCGGACAAATCCGGACTTTGACTGTGTCCGGCGATCAATTAATGTCGGACCAACCGCACCAACGTTGGAGCCTCGCGCCGGAGGATTGTGTTTTCAACATGGAGAAGAACACTCACCATGTCATGTGCAGGTATACTGTCGTGATCCATAAACAATACATGGCTGCAGGAATGCTTAGCCGCTTCAGCAATGCCCATATTTTGAGCGGCAGCAATGCCCACATTTTCAGACAGTAAGAGTACACTGCAATTGTCTGAATTCCCTCGGCACAAAGCGAGGTAAGGCGTTCAACAATATCACTGCTCGAATGGTTATCGACAATAACTTTGCCGACCTGACTTTTAATTGCTCTACCGTTTTAGTTAATGACGAAATATCCGGATTATACGAAACAATTACCGCGCAAACACCCTCTTCCAGTCTATCAACGGTGCACATAGTACTTATATTTTCCTGAAAATCATGGCAGTAACAAGAGCCGGGTTGCCAAAGAACGTTTGCCGATAAAGCGGAAAATTAATGATGCTTAATAAGCGAGTAATTAAGTTGCCGCGCTTAATTTTAGAACTCTATTGATTATTTTTTATTTTTTCAGGAATCAACGGGTCTAAATTGTTGAGCGCCAAAATATTCTGAAATGTCCGGTATAATCACCTCTGAACAAACTGAAAATTCTTTTAAGCTTTTGCTTTACTCCATTATTAGTCCCGACGATATTATTGTGCTGCCGATATTTTACTGTCGGGGCAGGATCGTAAATAATAACTCCATCGCAAGCGCTAATCGCTATATATGTCCACCAGTCATGTGAAACAACTTTCACTTCACCCGCTTTTTCCGGATTTTTTTAGCCGCATGATTTGAAAACCATTGTATTCCCGCCAGCGATGCTTTGTACCATCGCGTTACAGAAACTGGTTTTTTTGGAAATACGGGTGAGGCACCAATGAGGTTATTTTCGTCATCAATCAAGAGAGTGCTGGAACAGTATAGCGCCGGGATTGCACTATCTACTTCCGCTAAACGACTTATCGCGTTGTTAAGCTTGTCTTCATCCCAGATGTCATCCTGATCGGAATAAGCATAGTACGCAGCTTTAATGTCAGAATTGCACACCAGAGACATAAAATTCGCTGCGAATCCGCATTTTGGACCATCTTTAATAAGACAATCATGATCTGTTTCATTGCTGATAAAATCAGAAATAACTTTGACACTGCTATCAGTAGAGCCATCATCCGAAACATACAATTTCCAGAAAGGATATGTTTGGTTGGCAAACGAGACTAACTGCTCTCGAATAAATTTTTCGGCATTATAAGTTGCCATTAAAATGGCAACTTGACCGTTAAAAACATTATCAGAATAGTTCATTATAAAATATCATAACTATTATAACAGGAGAAATTAATTACCTCCAAAATTACCTCTTGAGATTAGAAGTCAAATTCGAAGTAATTTTCCCGCTTTGTCTTTATCAGACAATTTAAATTCAATGTCCAGTTCAGGCCATTGGATACCAACTGCTGGATCATTCCACCGCAGGCTATGTTCTGAAGTAGGATCGTAATATGAGGTACATTTATACTCAAAGTCCGCAATATCGGATAAAACAACGAAACCGTGAGCAAGTCCGGGTGGAATCCAGAACTGTTTTTATTTTCTTCACTTAAAAGAACAGCTTCCCATTTACCAAAAGTAGGAGAGCCGGTCTGATATCCACTGCAACATCAAAAACTTCACCACGAACAACGCGGACAAGTTTCCCTTGGGGATTATTCAGTTGAAAATGAAGGCCTCTCAATACACCTTTTGAAGAGCGGGAGTGATTATCCTGAACAAAATCAATGTTAATATCGAGCATCTCCCGATAGCGTTTTTGCGAAAACGATTCAAGGAAAAAACCACGACTGTCGCCAAAAACTTGCGGCTCAATGATTTTTACGCCTTCAATTTTAGTGTCGATAATCTTCATAACATATCCCTCTGCGTGCAGTATTTTAAAAAATTATGCACTGCAATCAATGACCTGATTCACCCCTCTCAAACCAAACGCGAAAAGAAAAGCGTTAAAACAACGCTACCGCCCTTGGCTTCGAGATACCAGCATTCTCAAACAGCAAATTCCGGATGACCACTTCATTTTTAGCTAGTGAGGCGACAGTAAGTGGTCATTTTTTGATAAGAAAACAGAAAGACACTCAATGATGTCATTCGTGTCATCTCAACTCAGTAAGCTAGAGATTATAATCTTTTCTAACATCATTCCAGCACTAATTGTTCAAATCAGCGCAGCCCGACTTAGCAGTAATCCCTTATAAAATCAAGATTTTTCTGATTTCGACAGGGCTTAAGTTTTAAGCAAGTTTGCCGGTGCAACATACGCTTTACTGAGCACCGATTCTCATCATTTTCCAATAAACTGCCACACAAATTTGCTCGAAGGAAAGGAGTCTGGCGCGTTCGAAGTTATTAAAATGTAAAGGAATAATCGAAAATATTTTTGCTTCAACGCAAAGTTGAATACCACCGAGGATCTTGTTATCACAACGAAGCGTGGAAATCTTATAATTCCGATGTTCAATTAAAGCGCTATATTCTGCGTAATGTTAATCATTCCGCGCTTGGTTTGAGTATTGTCTTATACACTACCGCAGAAATATGGGTAAAATTTAAACGCCCAGACTTATGCAAAAATCGGAAACAGCATATAGTGCATACAAATTGCTCCGTGATAACACTGATACGAAATATATCTACCGGCTAACTGTATAAAGCTCACCCACAATGCCTTTGGTATAAATTTTAAATCGTTCAATTGCGGTTACTTAAATGCGAGTAGTTACCTTTTAATCGTTTACCTGTATGATTTTATGCCATTGAAGCTTGCATTGATTGTTAATGAAAAATGAGGAAGGTTATGAAATTTCTGGTTACCGGCGCAGCCGGCTTTATCGGCTTTCACGTCTGCGGGCGTCTTCTGCAAGCGGGTCATCAGGTCGTAGGGATTGATAACCTTAATGATTACTATGAGGTCAGCCTGGAAGCAGGCGCGCACTGGATTTGCTCCGCTCTTCTGCATTCAGCTTTCACAAAATCGATCTCGCCGATCGCGAAGCCATGAGCCACCTGTTCGCCAGCGAGAAATTCGATCGCGTTATCCATTTAGCCGCGCAAGCGGGCGTACGTTATTCCCTGCAAAACCCGCATGTTTACGCCGATTCCAACCTGATTGGTCATCTCAACGTGCTGGAGGGTTGCCGCCACAATAAGGTGCAGCATTTGCTGTATGCCTCTTCCAGTTCTGTTTACGGTCTGAACCGCAAGATGCCGTTCTCCACTGATGATTCCGTGGATCATCCGGTGTCGCTGTATGCGGCCACCAAAAAAAGCCAACGAGCTGATGTCGCATACCTATTCTCATCTCTATGACTTGCCCACTACCGGCCTGCGCTTCTTTACCGTGTATGGTCCATGGGGCCGCCCCGATATGGCGTTATTCAAGTTCACCAAAGCGATGCTGGAAGGCAAAAGCATTGACGTTTACAACTACGGGAAGATGAAGCGTGACTTCACCTACGTGGATGACATTGTCGAGGCCATTATCCGTATGCAGGATGTGATTCCGCAGGCAAACCCGGAGTGGACCGTAGAAAGCGGCTCCCCGGCAACCAGTTCTGCGCCTTATCATGTCTATAACATCGGCAACAGCTCGCCGGTGGAATTGATGGATTACATTACTGCGCTGGAAGACGCGTTGGGTATTGAAGCACAGAAAAATATGATGCCGATTCAGCCCGGCGATGTGCTGGAAACCAGCGCCGATACACAGCCGCTGTATGAAACTATTGGCTTTAAGCCGCAGACATCCGTCAAAGAAGGCGTGAAGAAATTCGTCGAGTGGTATAAAGCGTACTACAACGCTTAAGAGAAACAGCCCTGACGGGCCGTTTTCGTATCAGTCATTACCAAACAAATCGCGGGTGTAGACTTTCTCTTCAACATCCGCCAGCTCTTTGCCATGCGGTTTGAGATAATCACGTCGGATTCTTGCTTGAATGCCTCCAGGGTCGCGCGTACCACGCGAGAGTGGAAGAACTCATCTTCTTTCATCACCGGTTCATAAATGATGACCTGCACACCTTTTGCTTTGATGCGCTTCATGATCCCCTGAATAGAAGAGGCGCGGAAGTTATCAGAACCGCTCTTCATAATCAGACGATACACGCCCACCACTTTCGGTTTGCGGGCAAGAATTGAGTCAGCAATAAAATCTTTGCGCGTACGATTCGCATCCACAATGGCCGAGATAATGTTGTTCGGCACCGACTGATAGTTCGCCAGCAGCTGTTTGGTGTCTTTCGGCAGGCAGTAGCCACCGTAACCAAAGGACGGGTTGTTGTAGTGGTTGCCAATACGCGGGTCGAGGCAAACGCCTTCGATAATCTGGCGGCTGTTCAGCCCCGAGGCTTTCTGCATAGCTGTCCAGCTCATTAAAGTAGGCCACACGCATCGCCAGATAGGTATTCGCGAACAATTTAATGGCTTCTGCTTCGGTGGAGTCGGTAAACAACACCTGAATATCTTTCTTGATGGCGCCTTCCTGCAGCAGGGAAGCAAAACGCTCCGCACGCTCAGAACGTTCGCCAATCACGATACGCGACGGGTAGAGGTTGTCGTAAAGCGCTTTGCCTTCACGCAGGAACTCTGGCGAGAAGATAACGTTATCAATACCCAACTTTTCTTTGATGGATTCGGTAAAGCCGACCGGAATGGTGGACTTGATGATCATGACCGCTTGCGGGTTGATTTCATGCACATCGCGGATCACCGCTTCCACTGAACTGGTGTTGAAGTAGTTGGTTTTCGGATCGTAATCCGTCGGTGTAGCGATAATCACGAAATCCGCGCCGCGATAGGCATCGTGCTTGTCCGTTGTTGCACGGAAGTTCAGCGGCTTATTCTGCAAATACTCCTCGGATTTCCTTATCAACGATGGGAGAAATCTTCTTGTTAAGCATATCGACTTTGTCCTTCACGATATCCAGCGCCACGACCTCATGGTGCTGCGCGATCAGGATCCCGTTCGATAGACCAACATAACCTGTTCCGGAGATTGTTATTTTCATTCGATAAGCAACTTTTGTGAGTGTATGAACCGGAGGTGGCGATACCGCCGCCACCGCTTAATATCAATAACTGTTGGGGTTTTTACCTCTTCTGTTGAGGGACTGTCAAGGCGTCAAACAGCGGGCAACAGCGGCGTTTATGCGCGGTTTAGCAGGCAGCAGAGAGCAAAATGAAGAGGACGTCCCGTAACAGCGGCGATTCAGCGGAATAAAAAGCCCGGTTGCAGTAACCGGGCTTACTTTTACAGGCGACTGATTATCAGATTAATCCAGCCATTCGGTATGGAACACGCCATCTTTGTCAGTGCGTTTGTAGGTATGCGCACCAAAGTAATCACGCTGCGCCTGAATCAGGTTGGCAGGCAGCACCGCAGAGCGGTAGCTGTCGTAGTAAGCGACGGCAGCAGAGAAAGTCGGAACCGGGATACCGTTCTGTACCGCATAGGCAACAACGTCACGCAGCGCTTGCTGGTAGTCATCAGCGATTTGCTTGAAGTACGGCGCCAACAACAAGTTAGCAATGGCCGGTGTCTCCGCATAGGCGTCGGTGATTTTCTGCAGGAACTGCGCACGGATAATGCAGCCAGCACGGAAAATCTTCGCGATCTCACCATAGTTCAGATCCCAGTTGTGCTCGTCGGAAGCAGCACGCAGTTGGGAGAAGCCCTGCGCATAAGAGACGATTTTACCGAGGTACAGTGCACGGCGGACTTTCTCGATAAATTCAGCTTTGTCGCCAGCCGGTGTCGCCTGCGGACCAGACAGCACTTTAGATGCAGCAACACGCTGCTCTTTCCAGCGAGGAGATGTAGCGTGCAAATACGGACTCGGTGATCAGCGACAGCGGTTCGCCCAGATCCAGCGAGCTCTGGCTGGTCCATTTGCCGGTACCTTTGTTTGCTGCTTCATCCAGAATCACATCAACCGAGGGTATTTACCTTCGTCATCTTTCTTGGTGAAAATATCTTTGGTGATGTCGATCAGATAGCTGCTCAGCTCGCCAGCGTTCCACTCGCTGAAAGTTTTCGCCAGCTCTTCATTGGAGAGATTCAGGCCGCCTTTCAGCAGTGCATAGGCTTCGGCAATCAGCTGCATGTCACCGTATTCAATGCCGTTGTGCACCATTTTTACATAGTGACCCGCGCCGTCCGGACCGATATAGGTCACGCACGGTTCACCATCTTCAGCAACGGCTGCGATTTTAGTCAGAATTGGGGCAACCAGTTCGTAAGCATCTTTCTGGCCGCCGAGGGCATGATAGACGGGCCTTTCAGCGCGCCTTCTTCACCACCGGATACCCCGGTGCCGATAAAGTTGAAGCCTTCCGCAGAGAGTTCGCGGTTACGACGAATAGTGTCCTGGAAGAACGTGTTGCCGCCATCGATAATGATGTCGCCTTTTGCCAGATAAGGTTTCCAGGGACTCGATAGCTTTATCGGTACCCTCGCCCGCTTTCACCATCAGCAGGATGCGACGCGGGGTTTCCAGAGATTCAACAAATTCTTTAACGGTGTAGTAAGGAACCAGCTTTTTGCACCGGGTTTTCGGCAACTACTTCTTCGGTTTTTTCGCGGGAGCGGTTGAAAACGGAAACGGTATAGCCACGGCTTTCAATGTTAAGCGCCGGGTTGCGCCCCATCACGGCCATACCAACAACGCCGATTTGTTGCTTGGACATTACATACTCCTGTCAGGTGTGGTTACCCAGCCGTCAATGGAACCAGCGGGGCGTAAGTGAACCGTATGTTACTTAATAGCGGATGCCAAAGCTATACGAAAACACATGCTGAAACGTATAGTGACAGCAAGTGTTAACACAAATGAAGTCTGCAGAAATGCACAGCTGATGAGTCAGGAAGAAATGAGAAATTGCAGAAAAGTAAAGACGAGCAAATCACAGGCAAAGAATGCTGCAATGGTTACTCGCCTTCAGTTATGTCTTTAATAAGTAATCAGTTATTGATTACTGTACCAGCAATTTCTTGATGCTGTCGCGGAATTTCTGCCCTTCTTTCAGATTACGCAACCCGTAGTTTACAAACGCCTGCATGTAACCCATTTTTTTACCGCAATCATAGCTGTCGCCAGTCATCAGCATCGCATCAACCGACTGTTTGTTCGCCAGTTCAGCGATAGCATCCGTTAGCTGAATACGTCCCCGAGGCGCCCGGCTCGGTTTTTTCCAGCTCATGCCAGATGTCCGCAGAAAGCACATAGCGGCCCACTGCCATCAGGTCAGAATCCAGCGTCTGCGGCTGATCCGGTTTTTCAATAAACTGCACGATGCGGCTCACTTTACCTTCGCTGTCCAGCGGCTCTTTGGTCTGAATGACGGAATACTCAGAAAGATCGCCTTTCATACGCTTCGCCAGCACCGGCTACGGCCGGTCTCAGCAAAACGCGCCACCATGGCGGCAAGGTTATAGCGCAGCGGGTCGGCAGTCGCGGTATCCAGCACAATATCCGGCAGCACAACAATGAACGGATTATCACCCACGATCGGACGCGCGCACAAAATAGAGTGTCGGGCCCAGCGGCTGCGCCTGACGCACGTTCATAATGGTCACGCACTGGCGGGCAGATGGACTGAACTTCTGCCAGCAATTGACGCTTAACACGCTGTTCGAGCAGCGCTTCAAGCTCATAAGAGGTGTCGAAGTGGTTCTCAACGGCATTTTTGACGAATGAGTCACCAGAACGATTTCTTTGATCCCTGCAGCAACAACTTCGTCGACGATGTATTGAATCATCGGCTTGTCGACGATCGGCAGCATCTCTTTAGGAATCGCTTTTGTCGCGGGGAGCATATGCATTCCCAGACCTGCTACCGGAATAACTGCTTTCAAATTAACCATTGATTTCTTCCACCTATAAATAATGGGATGAATTATAAACCTTTACCCTGCTTTAGCCAGTGGGTTCGCAGCGTGCGACAGTGAAAGATGTTACGCCGAATGTCACGAGCAAGCAGTAGATGTAATCCTAACCCCCACGGGGCAAAGCACCGGGGATTTATCGTAAAAGCCCCGGCTTGCGGCCATTACGACTTTTTCGCAGGCAAGCGGAAATTCAGATTATCGGTATTCACCACGTGCTGATCGACGCGGTCGATGTCCACTGAACTTTGCCCGTGCTCATTAACCGCATGCACGTTCGCCGAGGGACAGCAACGTATCCTGTTTTGCCATAAAACGCCCCCCGCACATCTTTGCGTAAATCAAAGTTTAGTTTCAACGCCGGGCCCACCGATGCCTGCTGCATAACGTTGATATTGCGTAAGAAAAGATGCTGAGGCTGGTTATGCAGTTCCAGCGTGGCTTGCTGCATTTTCACGTTAGTAATCGCCACAAACGAGGTAGCATTGCCAGAAGAGATCTGGATACCGCGCAGCTTGTATTTACTGCTGGTGTTATCCTCCGGCGAATATCGTTTAGCTTAAAATTCTGCGGAATGGAGAGGTAGTTCCCCTTGATCACGCCATAGCCAATCAACATACCGGCGCTATTGTCCATACTGACGTTATCAATCACAAAGTTGTCGCAGCCATAAATCGCCACCGTGGCGTTATCAAGCCCCGCCTTTTTACTGAAATCCGGCGTGATGTTACGCGCTTTCACGTTACGAATAATGAAGTGCTTGCCGTTCTCCACATGCACCAGTTGGCGGCAGTTGCTGCCGGTGATATTGGCGACGACAAAGTTTTTCACCGCCTGATCCTCCGGATAGGCGTTGTCGTAAGTGCTGCCCGCCAGACCAATGCCAATGCCCCAGTTGATCTTGCCGTTGGTACAGTCGATATTCTCAATCACATGGTCGGAAATCAGAATGTTGCGATCGTTGATGGCGACATTCCACTCAATGGCGTCACCCTGCAACTCACTGGAAGCGACCATTGGTGATGCGCACCCCGTCAAACTGGTTATGGTAGCCCTCGGCGCAGAATGCCGTAATTGGCTTTTGTCACCGTGATGTGATCAATCAGCAAATTGCGCATCACCCGCTTCTCTTTGCCGCCAATATAGATCTGCATCACCGGCCCATAGCCGCTCATCGACAACCCTTTGATCTCGCAATCGGAGCCGCGCACATCCAGCGTGATATTGTAAAAACTTCCGCCGTCCTCGCCGATAACACGGCTGCCATCCTGCAGCACCAAACGCCCACGACCATTGCCTTTCAGCGCACCACGCACCAGCAACGTTTTGCCTCGGCGGAATGAAAATCCCGGTATTGATATTGTCACACACCAGCCCTGCCGGGATCTCGACCGTTTGCCCGGCGGCAAAGGCATCGTTAAGCGCCGCAGGCCAATCGTTATGGTTATATTGACGAATATCGACAGTGCCATTGCCGCCAATGGCACGCGCGCGGCTCAAGGTATGCAGGAGGGTAATGCCGCCAGTGCTGAACTGGCGGCGAGAAAGGAGCGTCGGGTGAAGGATGTAGATGATTTGCTGGCGGTCATAAAACCTCTGTTTAAAGCGTTTGCAACAGACTTGCCAGTTGCTGGTTGATGATTTTTTGGTTGAAGTCAGCTTCGACTTTTGCGCGTGCCCGGGTCACCACCGGGGTGAGATCGCTATCCTGCATGGTACCGAAAGCGGCTAAACGCTGCGCCAGCGCCTCAGCATCCTTTTCCGGCACCAGCCAGCCGGACGCGCCAGCGTCAATCAGCTCCGGAATGCCGCTGTGCACCGTCGAGACCACCGGAATCCCCACCGCCATCGCCTCCATTAGCGCGACGGGGATCCCTTCCATATCACCATCCGCGCCGGTAATGGACGGCAGCAGAAACACATCTGCTTCATCCAGTAGCGCTTTGACTTCATGGCTCGGTTTAAAGCCCGGCATCTCGATCACGTCTTCCAACTGGAACTGTTCAATCAGGGTGCGCAAGCGCCGTTCCCATGGGCCAATACCGAGAATGCGATATTTGAACGCCACGCCGCGCGCTTTCAGCAGACGACAGGCTTCAATCGCTACATGCAGCCCTTTCTTCTCGGTCAGGCGGGCGACAGAGATAATTTGCAACGGGCTTCCCGGCGTTTTAACCGGTCGCAGGCTAAAGCGCGTCATGTCGACGCCCATACGCGAGACGGCGATTTTTCTGCTCCGGGCAGCCCATATTTTCAACCGGCCCGCCCATAAATCACTGATCGGCAACATCAGGTCGCCGCGCTGGAATAACCGCTGATACTCTGGCGTGTAGTGGTTCAGAACTTCGCGGTGTGAGACATCAATACCATGGAAAACCGTGGCAATTTTGCCCTTCAGCACCCCAAGCTCACGCAGTTTCGCCGCTGTCACGCCAGCCGGGCCAAAATGGGCGATAAACACATCGGCAGTAAAGGCGCGAGGTGCAAGCGCACAGATAGCCGAGAGGATCAGGTTGCGCGCTTCGTCGCCATAGCGCGACATATTCAGCGCTTTCCACGTCGAGGGCTTCAAGCAACCCCGTGTGATTGCCTGCACGCGGTAACTCAGTTTCGCCAGTTTCCCTTCCGGCTCCGCCAGCAACCAGTGCGTTTTTTCGGCCAGCTTATACTCCGTATACGCTGCGTGGGTGTTATTCATATCGCCCTTATGCAGGGCGACAATCTCCACCCTCAAAACCCATGTTAATAAAGGCGACAATCTGGTTAAGAACAAACGTTTCAGACGCTAAAGGAAACTTCAGCAAAAGAAGCTGACTTTCATTTCTCCCCCCTGCACGCGATCCAGCACCGATTTCACCATCTTCATTCCCTGCTCCCGTTCCGCTGCTACGGCGACCGACAGTCGCGCGTTAATGGCAGGCAGTTGCCCGAGGGTATCCGCCGCCATTGCCGCCAGAGAACCATCAAGCAGATGACGGATATCCACCGCCATCTCCGGCATTCCCAACTGCTGCATAATCCCGGCGGATTTGTGTTCGTAGTTGATGGCGATCGCCGGTGTGCCGAAGTTCATCGAAATAATGGCGGAGTGCAGACGCGTCCCGACGGTTAAATCGCAGGCGCCGAGGATTTTGCCCATTTCCAGATCGTTCAGTTCGTCCATCACCACGTGGTAGCGCGACGGGTCGCTGACATACTGACGTAAATTGAGCGCCACCATGCGGTCATCTTTGTTGTAACTATCAATACCGGTGCAGGTCGACAGCGCGATCACCTGATAACCCGCATCAATAATGCGGTTGACGACGCCGGCAAAAGCCTGCTCATAGGCCTGTTGAGTGGTGTTCAGACGCTTGTCGAATGGCGCCAGTTCACGCAGCGTGATCGCCACCGTCTTCTCTTTCGCCGCCAGATCCAGCCAGTGCTGCACCGCATAGCTGGCCACAAAATCGGCACTGGTGATGCTCCACCAGCCGGGGCGGTATCCACGCCCTGCTCCACTTTGTCGGTGGTGATGTTGCTTTGCTTCATCAAATTAAGGCTAACGGTTTCGCGCAGGATCAGCGGCAATGGCCGAAGACATAATTGGCCAGTTGGTTGAACGGCTCGTTCTGGAACGGCCCAACGCTGTGGCCGATCATATACAGCGGCTTTTTCGCCATAAACGTGCAGAGCGCATGTTCAAACTGCGGTACGCCATACAGATCAACAAAGAAGGAACCGCCGACCTGAATAATGGCGTCATAGCCGGAAAGCAGGCGCACAAAATCAGTAAACCCCTGCGCAATGGCAATATTGCGCAGTTTGCCGGTATCGGTCACCCGGGAAAGCAGCACTGGTGCTGATAACGGCGACGCAGGACTTTCTTGACCCGCCCCATCAATCCGGCGGCATTGTTGTGTTCTTTCATTTGGCTGTACAGCGGGTCGCCCATCACCGGGCGATTTAACAACCGAGGATGAACTCACCGGATAGCGGCTCATCACATCCACGTCTGCATCAGGCTCAATCAGGGCAATAGCATCCAGCAATCCGCGTAATATTGCGCTGTCACCACGGTTACCGCAGGTATGATTGCCAAGGATCAATAATTTCATAGCGACCTCTTAAAGGGGTTCAATAACGTTTCTTAGCCTGCGCGGAGCAGCGTTTTTAATTTCTCGTTACGGCAAAACTGGCGCTTCATCTCCACCACCAGCGCATTGCGCGACACCACCAGCATCAGCATGAACGCCACCACGCCCGCCGCCACCTGAATGGCCAGCATGGCGGCAAGCGGCAGATGGCCGTTCAGCGCCAGCCCCAGACCGTAGCTCACCACCAGCGTCGGCAATGAGAGGTAGAACGGCAGCCACAGGCTCAAAATGTACTGGCGGTAGCTGGAGCCGAGCACCGGTTTGATCATCACGAAATAGCTCAGCACGGTATTAATGATTTGTACCAGCAGGAGAAGCCGAGGGTGACGCCCAGCGCGCCACCCGTGTGCCCGCCGATAATAATGGCGGGAATAAAAAGAAACGTTTTAAAAACGTTGAATTTAAAGCTGATATCCACCCGCGCTTTCGCCATCAACAGCGAACCGATCGGGTTTCCTACCGCGCGTAGCAAGCCGACGATGCACAACAGTTGCAGGATGGGAATAATGCTGCTCCATTTGTCACCGAAGACCAGCGGCACGAAGTTGTTTGACACCACCATCAGTCCGAGCAGGACAGGAAAGTTGATGATCCCCACCACCGACAGCAGCTTGTAGAAGTTCAGGCGCAACTTTTCGGTATCGTCCTGAATTTTGGCAAATGCCGGGAACAGCACGCGGGTAATGATCGGGTTGAGCTTCATCGGCGGGACCACGGCCACGTTGTACGCCGGGTTGTATCCCCCGGCGACGCTGGCGCCAAGGATACGCGCCAGAACCAGCGTTGAGAGGTTAGTGTTGACGTAATTGATGATGCTGTCTGCGGTCAACCAGGGCGCCAAAGCGCAGGTTGGAACTCACCGACGCCAGTGAAAATGCAGCCCCGGGCGGTAGATCTTACGGCCAAAATAGCCAAACAGCAGCGTACGCACGGCGCTGTTAACCAGATAACCGAGGATCGCCGTCATGGCGAGCGGCCAGAAAAAAGGCGCTGATCACCGTAAAGCTAAAACCCGCCAGCACGGACAGCGTTTCGATCGCGCCGATTTTGTTGAACTCCAGCTCCTTTTGCATCAATGCACGGAACTGCTGGCCATGCGGGATCACCACAAAAGCCAGCGACAGCGTCCGGATAAGCGGCGCCAGATCCGGGTTATTCAGCACATCCGCAATCACGCCGCTCAGGGAGAAGACCGCCACACACACCACAATCCCCAGCCCGACGTTCAGCCAGTAAAGCGTGGTCAGCTCAAGATGACTTATCTCTTTGCGCTGAATAATGGAGTTCGCAATACCAAAATCGGACAGCGTATCCGCCAGCGCGATAATCACCAGCGAGATCGTCAGCAGACCAAACTGGTGGTTATCGATGATGCGCGCCAGCACCGTCATCTGCACCAGCCCCAGACCAATGATGGTCAGCGTGGCCATGGCGGACCACTTTGCGCCGCTGATGGTTTTTTCTCTCAGGCTCATGACCTTTCCTTAATACGCCGCTTTGTTCACAAAGCCTTTAAAGATGGTCAGAAAAACGATTTTGATATCGAACCATAAGCTCCATTCGCGAATGTACTCCGAGGTCGAATTCAATACGTTTTTCCATTTTTTCCAGCGTGTCCGTTTCACCGCGCCAGCCATTAATCTGCGCCCAGCCGGTGATCCCCGGTTTCACTTTATGACGCAGCATGTAGCCTTCAATTAACGAACGGTATTGCTCGTTATGCGCAACCGCGTGCGGGCGAGGCCCGACAATGGACATGCCGCCCGTCAGCACATTGATAAACTGCGGCAATTCATCCAGCGAAGTCCGGCGCAGGAAACTGCCGACGCGGGTCACGCGCGGATCGTTCTGCGTAGCCACCGGGTCACGACTTTGTCGTTCTCCATCACCTTCATGGAGCGGAATTTCCACACCTTGATGGGTTTACCATCCATGCCGTAGCGCGTCTGGCGAAAGATAATCGGTCCCGGAGAGCTGAGTTTGACGGCAACAGATATGCCCAACAGCACCGGGGGAAATCAGCAGCAGAATCAAAGAAGAGAGCACAATATCTTCAATGCGTTTCAGGATGCGGTTAACGCCGGACAGCGGTGTGTCATACAGCGGCACCACCGGAACACCGTTGACCTCTTCAACCCGGGAATGCAGGATATTGAAGGTAAAGACATCCGGGGATCAGGATGACGGAACAGGTGGTATCCGCCAGCTGGCGCACCAGATTCTTAATACAGGCGGCATCGTTCATCGACATCGCAATGTAGACGTTATGGATTTTGCCGGACTTGGCATCATCAACCAGTTGATCGAGGTTACCTGCCCAGCCGGTGGTAATGCAGCCAGTTGCGGATCGTGGTAAACACCGACCACATCGAAACCCAGCCACGGCTCGTTACGAAAGCCCTCCAGCAGTTCCTGCCCCATCGGCATATCCCCGCCACCGCGACGCGGCGGGTGTTATAACCCAGGTTACGCAGCCAGCCCGCGCCAAAGCGGATCACCGCACGGCTCATCATTAACCCCATGCTGGTTAACAGGTACCCGGAGAGGTAAATTTTGAAGGTATTATCAAAATCATTGCTGAACGCCAGCAGCCCCGCGCTGAAAATCAGGCTCAGCGTCCAGTTCTGCAGTAACAACGTCAGTTCGGTCATGATTTTGACGCCCCGCCGAGCGATAAAAATCCGTCATTCCGCCAATCATCTGGAAGACGACCCGAGGGTAATCAGAGCCATCGATGAGCCATAGAAAAACGGCAGCGCATTCACTTTGCACACTACCCAAAGTCCGCCGAACATAATGGTGATGTCGGAGAAGCGCTGCACGATAGAGATTAACGATGCATTCGTTTTGGCCCGGTCGCGCTTTTTTAGATTCGTCATCGTTGTACCTGCCTGTATGTTCACTCTCCCCGACCAAGGGGAGAGGAACGCCTGATATTTACTGATTCAACAGCGCCAGAATTTCCTGCGTTCGCGCTTCCATCAGCGGCACATCCTCGGCGGGACTCCACGTTGAGGCGCACAACCGGTTCCGTATTGGATGAACGCAGGTTAAAGCGCCAGTCCGGAAACGCGATGCTGATGCCGTCCGTGCGATCAATTTCCTGCGCCCCGGCCGTGAAGTGTTGCTCGACACGGGCGATCGCCGTTGCCGGATCGGCCAGTTTGCTGTTGATTTCACCGCTTGCCGGGAACGCCACCATGCGGTCGCTGACCAGTTCGGCCAGCGTTTTGCCTTTCAGACACAGCAGTTCTGTCACCAGCAGCCATGGGATCATGCCGCTGTCGCAATAGGCAAAGTCGCGGAAATAGTGGTGCGCGCTCATCTCGCCGCCGTAAATGGCGTCTTCTTCGCGCATGCGCTCTTTAATAAACGCGTGGCCGGTTTTCGACATCACCGGCGTGCCGCCCGCGCGGCTGACAACGTCGACGGTATTCCGAGGAGAGGCGCGGGTCATGAATGATCTTCGCCCCCGGATGTTTTTCGAGGAACGCTTCCGCCAGCAGGCCAACAATGTAGTAGCCCTCAATAAACTGCCCTTCACCGTCGAACAGGAAGCAACGGTCGAAATCACCATCAAACGCGATGCCCATATCCGCGTGGTGCTCAATCACCGCATTGCGGGTATCGGCGCGGCACTCCGGCAGCAGCGGGTTAGGGATACCGTGCGGGAAGGTGCCATCCGGTTCGTTATGCACTTTGACAAAGGTTACCGGCACGTTGAGGGCCTTAAAACGTGCCTCAATGGCGTCGATCACCGGGCCTGCTGCGCCATTACCGGAGTTAATCACCAGTTTCAGCGGTTTCCAGGTTGTTGGTATCGATATACCCCCAGCAGATGGTCGATGTAGGCATCACGCAGGTTGATATGTTTATAGCTGCCGCGTTTGTCCGGGTTGACCGGAGGAAAATCATTGGCTTCCGCCGGTGCGCTGCACATCGCGCAGGCCGGTGTCGCCGCTGATCGGACGCGCGCCCTTACGCACCAGCTTCATGCCGTTGTAATCCATCGGATTATGGCTGGCCGTCACTTCAATGCCGCCATCTACGCCAAGATGGAAGGTCGCGAAATAGATCTCTTCGGTACCGGAAAGTCCGATATCCAGTACATTTACTCCGGCGTCCTGCAGACCTTTCGCCAGCGCCATTTTCAGCGCCTCGCTGGTCTGGCGGACATCTCCGCCCAGCACAATGGTCTGTGGCTTCCAGGTATTCACCGTAGGCGCGGCCAATACGCCATGCAATCTCTTCATTCAGTTCTTCGCCCAGCTTTCCACGGATATCGTAAGCTTTAAAACAGGTTAATTTTTCCATCATTACCTCTTCTTCCAGGCAACAGTCAGCCTTGACCGCAAAATGGCCATATATAATTGATTAATAAAAGTTTCAGGCCGGATAACGGCTTCGTTATCCGGCAACGGACATTAAATGCGCCCGTAGCGATCCTTGAATCGCACAATGTCATCCTCTTCAAGGTACGAACCGGAGCGCACCTCAATCAGATCGAGCGGAATTTTTCCCGGGTTTTCGAGGGCAATGGCGCGCCGAGCGGGATGTAAATCGACTCGTTCTCGCCTAATAATTTGACATCATCATCAATGGTGACTTTCGCCGTACCTGCCACAACCACCCAGTGCTCTGCGCGGTGATGGTGCATCTGTACGGACAGGCCTTCGCCGAGGGTTTGACGGTAATGCGTTTAACCCTCGGTAGCGATCGCCGGAATCGATAGAGTCGTATTTCCCCCCACGGGCGATAGACTTCACGGTGGATATGGTGTTCGTGGCGTCCATCTGCTTTGATTTTTTCCACCACTTTTTCACATCCTGCACATGATTGCGGTCAGCAATTAGCACCGCGTCTTTGGTCTGCACCACCACCAAATCTTTTACGCCGACGGTCGTCACCAGTCCGGACTCCGCATAGACATAGCTATTCTCGGTGTCATGGCTGATAACGTCGCCGTGATGGACGTTTCCCTCCGGTGTATGCTGGCTGATTTCCCACAGCGAAGACCGAGGAGCCCACGTCACTCCAGCCTGCGTCCATCGGCACCACAACCGCATCGGCGGTTCTCTCCATTACCGCGTAGTCAATCGACTCTTCCGGGCAGGCAAGAAACGCCTCTTCATCGACACGGATAAAGTCCATATCCGGGTCGGCGGCCTCCTATTGCCCTTTCGCATGCGGAAAGAATGTCCGGACGGTATTTTTTCAACTCTTCCGGGGAACCGACCGGCGCGGAACAGGAACATGCCGCTATTCCAGTAATATTCGCCAGTGGCCACATAGCCCTGCGCGGTTTCGGAGTTCGGTTTTTCCACGAATTGCGCCACGTTGAAGGCAACCGCATCCACTTTGCCTTCGCAGACCTCGCCACGGCGGATATAGCCATAACCGGTTTCCGGCATGTCAGGCACAATCCCGAAGGTCACCAGTTTGCCGCTTTCTGCATAGGGAATCGCGTTGCGAACGGATGTCCGGAAAGCCTCTTCGTTCTGAATAACGTGGTCAGCGGCCAGCACCAGCATTAACGGATCGGCATCCGGGTTATGGCGCTTAACCGCCAGCGCTGCGAGAGCGATAGCCGGTGCGGTGTTGCGCCCCGCCGGTTCCGGGGATGATGTTTTCGGTCAGCTTATGCAGCTGGCGCAGTTGCTCGGCAACGATAAAACGGTGCTGCTCATTACAAATCACCACCGGGCTTTCGCAATCCACCCCGTTCAGACGACTGACGGTGGTTTGCAGCATCGTGAGATCGCCCTTCAGGCACAGGAATTGTTTAGGGTAAAGCACGCGGGACAATGGCCACAGACGGCTACCGGAGCCTCCGGCCATCACTACCGGATACAGTTGCGTTTGACTCATGATTTATCCCCATTGCCGTCGAAATTCAGGCTGCCGTGCTGCGTGTGCGCATGCTCAGGCTGAGCGGAATTTTCCGGGCTGATATCAGCAATAAATTGGCGTAACACGTTCTCTTTCTCGAGCGTGCGTTCGGCATATTCACGTGCCACCGTGTTGTTTTTGGGCAGCGCTAACGCGCGTTCGATGCCCCAGGCCAGCGCATCCACCGATTCCGGCTCCACGCAGACCGCAATACCAGCTGCGCCGGGCATAACTGGCCAAGTTCGGTACTCTCTTCTGCGGTGATCACCGCATTGCCGCCCACGGCCAGAATGTTGGTTAACTTCGACGGCAGTACCGCATCCGCTGCGCCGCGTTTCTGGATAACCAGATGGCAATCACCCGAGGCTTAACAGCGCGGGCAGCGCGTCGTACGGCTGCAACGGGAAAAATTTCACGTTGTCCAGACCGCGTTCGCTGACCATTTTTCCAGTCGTGCTTTACCGCCGCCCTGCCCGACAATGACAAACAACCACGGATGACTTTGCAGGCGCGCAGCGCTTCAATCACGTTTTCCAGCCCCTGCTTCTCACCGATGTTGCCGGAATAAAGAATGATTTTTTGTCATCCGGCAGACCGAGGTGGCGGCGTAACTGCGCGATGCTTTCTGCGTCGACATCGCGAAAACGCGCCACTTCGGACCAGTTCGGGAAGAAAATGATCTTGTCCGCCGCCACCCCTTTCTCCCGCGCTTTGTTCATCATTGAGCGGGAGATGGTGGAGACGTTATCGACGTTATGCAGGCCGCTACGTTCAAAAGCCGTTGCCAGACGCGCGACGCGCCCGCTCTTGCCTTTGCCCGCCATGCCTAAGCCGAGCATCGCGTCAACTTCATAATCCTGAATGTGCAACAGCGTACGTGCGCCCGACAGCTTCGCCAGCAGGCGCATGCCCGGTGTGCAAAACAGCGTGGGCACCACGCCAATAATGCGATCCGGTTTCCAGCTACGTTGCGCCATCAGCGGGAAGAAACTGCTCAGGGCAAAACTGCCCGGGTGCAGCAACCGCTTTAACGTCGAAGGCTGACGGGGGACATACAACGGGCAACGCCACACCGTGGCGGCCCCTGCTCTTTTCGCCAGCGCCGAGGCGCTGTAGTGCTCGCCGACTTTCCACTCCGGATAGTACGGAGGTGCGGTGATCACGCGCACGTCATGGCCCTGACGGGCCATCCATTCCACCATTTCGCCGGTGTACTTACCGATCCCGGTCAGCTCCGGCGAATAGTTGATGCCATAGACCGAGGATTTTCATAAGCCCGGAACTCCCTGCGCATCGAGGAAATAGGCGCGGCTGTTGTCGTGCACCAGCGGATCGGCAATCAGCGACTCCGGCGTTCCCCAGCGATAATCATTGTGCTGGTCCGACGGCAGCACGAGCGTCTCCTCGTCCACACGCAAGCGGAAACCGAGCACAATGTAGTGGGTGGAAAACGTGCTACCGGAGAAGTTATCGTCATAGAAGTGCTGCCAGACGCCGTAGAACTCACCTGCCGACATCGGCAGGCGCAGCCCCAGTTCCGCACTGGGTCAGGCGCTCGAAAGCCACCGCCAGCGGTTCATCCTTTTGCACGCGTCCGCCCGGCACAAACCAGTATCCACTGGGCCGGACGGTTAGTGCGTTTACCGAGTAAAAACTCGCCGCGTGAATTCTCCACGATCAAATCGATGGAAATCAGCGGGGTGGAACGCACCACCGTGGCAAAATCTTCATGACTCAAAAACATGCCTACCCCCCGGAACCGGTGCTGGTTTTCAAGGAACCACTGGTAGGTGCTGGCAAGGCCGGCTTCCAGTGAGATCTCGTGATACCAGCCAAGCTGGTGCAGGCGTGTCACATCCAGCAACTTACGCGGCGTACCATCCGGTTTCGTGGCGTCAAACACCACGCGACCTTTGTAGCCCACCACGTTGGCCATGGTTTGCGCCAGTTCGCGGATCGTGCAATCCACCCCGGTGCCGACGTTAATGTGCGACAGCATCGGTTCGGTATTTTCCAGCCACACTTCTCTCGCCAGTTCCTGAACGTGAATGCTGGCCGCGGCCATGTCGTCCACATGCAGGAATTCGCGCATTGGCGTACCGCTGCCCCACACCACCACATCCGGCGCGTTCTCTTGCGTTGCTTCATGGAAGCGGCGCAGCAACGCAGGGATCACGTGCGAGTTGCTCGGGTGGAAGTTATCGTGCGGCCCGTACAGGTTGGTCGGCATCACTGAGCGATAATCACGGCCATATTGGCGGTTGTAGGATTCGCACAGCTTGATGCCAGCAATCTTGGCAATCGCATACGGTTCGTTGGTCGGCTCCAGCGTGCCTTGCAGCAGCTCGCTCTCCGCCATCGGTTGATGCGCCAGTTTCGGGCAGATACAGGACGAACCGAGGAACAACAGTTTGTTCACGTCATGCAGGTGTGCAGCATGAATGATGTTGCTCCTCAATCATCATATTTTCGTAGATGAAGTCCGCCGGGTAGGTATTGTTCGCCACAATACCGCCCACCTTCGCTGCCGCCGGGTACACCTGATCAATGCGTTCATTTGCGAAAAACGCATGCACGGCGGCGGAATCCAACAGGTTCAGCTCCTCACGGGAACGCAGGACCAGTTCAACATCCGCACGCTGTTCAAGCTGCCGAACGATGGCTGACCCCACCATCCCGCGATGGCCAGCCACAAAAATACGTTGTTTCGTCATGCTCAGGACTCCAGCGCGATGGCAACCTCGTAACCGTGGGCCTTAAGCAGTGAGTGTTTTTCGCTGCTTCCAGATCTTTTGCGACCATCTCGGAGACCATTTCTTGCAGAGTCGTTTCCGGTTTCCAGCCCAGACGTTCATGCGCTTTGGTCGGATCACCCAGCAGGGTTTCCACTTCAGCAGGACGGAAGTAGCGAGGGTCAACGGCAATGATCACATCGCCCGGTTTCACACCCGGTGCATCATGACCCGTCACCGACACCACAATGCCTTTCTCTTCCACGCCGGTGCCTTCAAAGCGCAGTTTGATACCCAGTTGCGCAGCCGCCATTTCCACGAACTGACGTACGGAATACTGCACGCCGGTGGCAATCACGAAATCTTCCGGTTTGTCCTGTTGCAGCATCATCCACTGCATTTTCACGTAGTCTTTCGCATGGCCCCAGTCACGCAGGGAGTCCATGTTGCCGAGATACAGGCAGGATTCGAGGCCCTGTGCGATGTTAGCGATAGCGCGGGTGATTTTGCGGGTCACGAAGGTTTCGCCACGGCGCGGAGACTCGTGGTTAAACAGAATGCCGTTACAGGCGTACATGCCATAAGATTCACGGTAGTTAACGGTGATCCAGTAGGCGTACAGTTTGGCCACCGCGTACGGAGAACGCGGGTAGAACGGCGTGGTTTCTTTCTGCGGGATTTCCTGCACCAGACCGTACAGCTCAGAGGTGGAGGCACGGTAGAAACGGGTTTTCTTCTCAAGGCCCGGGGAAGCGAATGGCTTCCAGCAGACGCAGCGTACCCATTGCATCCACATCGGCGGTGTATTCCGGAGATTCAAAGGATACCGCGACGTGGCTCATCGCCCCGAGGTTGTACACTTCATCCGGCTGAACCTCTTGCAGGATACGGGTCAGGTTTGACGTATCAGTCAGATCACCGTAATGCAGGTGGAACTTCGGATTGCAGGTATGCGGATCCTCGGTAGATGTGATCCACACGTTCGGTATTGAATGAGGAGGCGCGACGCTTAATGCCGTGGACTTCATAGCCCTTTTCCAGAAGCAGTTCCGCCAGATAAGAACCATCTTGCCCGGTTACGCCGGTGATGAGAGCGACTTTAGACATAATTTATTTTCCTCAATGTTCCCTGTTAGGGAGTTACCTTTTCAACGCGTTCGCGCGTCACCACTGCGGGATTGCCACGGCAAATCACATTTGCCGGTAGCGATTTAAAAACACTGCTGCGCGCACCGACCACCGTTCCGTCGCCGATGGTGACGCCGGGCGCGACAAACACATCCGTCGCCAGCCAGCACTTTTCGCCAATCACGATAGGCGTCGCGTTAATGTCAAAATGCGCGCTCGTATAATCGTGACTGCCGGTGCACAAATAACATTTCTGTGAAACAACGGAATTTGCGCCGATAGAAATATCACCCAGCGTGTATAACACTGCGTCATCTCCTACCAGCTGTAATCGCCTAACGTTAATTTCCATGGGTAGGTGATCCTGACCGAAGGGCGAATAACTACCCCTTTTCCTACCTTTGCGCCAAACAGACGCAATAAGAAGGCACGCCAGCGATACAGCACCTGCGGGGACCACGCGAATAATGTCGCCTGAACAGCCCACCACAGTTGAACCTTAATAGCATTGCCGCCCCCGAAAGCCTTTTGGCACGGAGAATCCTTGTAAATCCTGCATCTGTTTTCCTTATATTTGAGCGCTATGCTTTGTTATATAAGGCCTTTGCTTTGCCGGTTGTTCGCAAGCGCAACATATGACAATTGCGCCCAAAAACCCGGCACTCGCAATATTGTGCGCTGAACCTTGCGAGCATCCTGACATAATTCAAGGTTATTCGATGTGGATACGCCGCCCATTGAAAATTCAGACACCAGACCTTTCAAACGCTTAAACGGAAAACCCGCTTTAAACATTCTGGCTGCTAACGCGTAATCGGAAGAGACTTTAAATTGCAGATCGTAGGGGTATGTTTTCAGACCATTTACCGGGAAAAATATCGCCTGATGGCTGGCCGGCAAACTGTGGTAAATATACCAGCCATGTTTTGCGCTACGACGTATTTTGGGTGCCATCGCCGAAATCCAGCATCGCATCGCCAATATACATCGCACGGTCTGTTTCCTCATCCAACTGGCGAACAACATCCACAATTTCCTCATGGAAAATATCGCCGGAATTAAGGAATAACGCAAAGCGGCCCGTGGCCATATCGATGCCTTTGTTCATCGCATCGTAAATGCCTTTGTCGCGCTCGCTAATGTAACGTAAGTTGTACTGACCGTTGAGATTTTTCAGAAATTCCGCAGTGCCATCCTGCGAGCCGCCATCAACGACAATCCATTCGAACTCGATATCCTGCGCTTTCGCCAGATGGGCCAGAGACTGCCGGTCTTCACCACACCTTCATGATTGCGAAATGCAACAGTAATAACAGTTAGCAGCATTTGACCCACCTCTTTATGTTTTCACTATATTCAGCGCTTTACGCAGAATAAACGGACAAACAATTAAAACGCATATTCCGGGCTAAAATTGACCCCGTAAAAACAACGATATCGGTGTAAACAGGTAAAGCTGTACGCGAAAATTCTGATTATTGCCGAAGGCGCTGATCATCATTTTCCCAACTTTAAACAGGTACCACCCGGTTAGTATTACTGCGAACCATGAAAAATAAATGATCAGCAGATACAACCCATTGTCTATTGTTTTCCCGACGTCTGCACCGTTAAAGATTCCGAATGATGCGACATATTCATAAAGTGAGCCGAATCTTACTACCCCGTCGATATTGGTCAGCGAATATCCTACCATCACAAGCGGACCGATAATGCGGTAGATGAAGAGCCTTCCGTTCCTAAATCACCGACACGCGTCGCGATATATGGAAAAGCAAACACAATCCCGACTATAAAGACTGCCAATGAAATAGTATTGCAACGGTAACTTTTTCGGATCGCTTCTTTGTTCAAATACTGGAAAGCCCATTCCAGCAGGTAAAACATGATAAATGTCATTACCCCTGAGAACGATCCCGAAAGTACTATCCCTGCCAAAATCATAGCATCGGTCTTCGGAGTTTTGATACCGAACTGTTTGATGCTGAGCCAAATTGAGATTAATGCCAGAGCGAAGAACGCAGGCTCGAAATATAGCGCCGTGGTTCGCTTACCGCCAAATTTGATAAAATTCAGCACGTAACTGTTGCTGTAGATGAGGTATTTCGAAATCACCTCCATCAGACTGCTGCCGCCGGTCAGGATAATCTGCGCCATTTCCAGCGCCGCCAGCATCACCACCATCGCCACCACCGCATAGAAAAAGCGCAAAATCTTGCGGTAGTTATGCGGTGAAACGGTTTTGAAGCGGATGCTCCACCATGCCGATAATGATCACGATGTAGACAAACAGCATCGTTGAGGTCACGTATTTGCTGGCATCCAGCGACTTGCCGAAGACGTAGTTAAAGAGCGTTAACGCCGCACCGATGCTTAACGCAATCATCAACTTTTTTCAGGTTGATGCGCTCAACGTAGAGCAACAGCAGTACCGGCAGAAACGTCACGATGGTCACCGGAAAGCTCTCCCCCAGGAGACGATCTTGACGTTGACCAGCAGGTAAATCAGCGGTAGCAGGAGGTAACTACAGACCTTGATAGAATGAGACATACTCCTCCAGCATCTGTTGTCCACTGTATGCCTGACGGCTACGTGCGCGGAACGTCTCCGAGGCTTTCGCCAAACACGGCCTGCGCAATCTCAGCTTTATGGCACTGCACCAGCGGCAGCACCGCGTCTTCACTGAACGTCTGGCCGCCCGATTTCTGCAACACTTCGCGAGCGGCATCGCTGTGGGTGGCAATCACCGGTACGCCGATAGAGAGTGCTTCGCACAGAATCAGCGGATAGTTATCCACCCGTGATGTGAACAGCAACGCATCCATCTGGTTGAGTTCACTCATCAGTTTGCGTTTATCCGTCAGAAAACCGTGGTTAACCACATTTGACGCCTCAAACGGCGAAAACTTACCGAACGTGTGCAGCTCCACGCGGGAGTCCAGCGCCATGATGTCGCGCACCAGTTGCTGGTTGGTTTTGCCGTCATACCGCAAATCATGGGCCACAACGGCGATTTTCGGTTTCCCCTGTGTGACGGTAACCGGCGA
Source organism: Enterobacter sp. EA-1 (assembly GCA_002886105.1). GTDB lineage: Bacteria > Pseudomonadota > Gammaproteobacteria > Enterobacterales > Enterobacteriaceae. Next base: position 1,811,688 of record CP025776.1, on the reverse strand, counting down.
CAGCTCCGACAAAATCGCCTCGGTCGCGACATCAATCCGTTATTGATAATGCGGCAACGTCCCGCGCCGTAGAGGCTATTAAAGGCATCCGCCACATGCTGGCTGGGGGGAAATAAACTGGCAGCCCAGCGCCAGCATGTCGTTGAAAAGCTGACGCTTACCCGACACCAGCTGATGCGCACGGTCCACTTTGACTGGCGGATAATTGGCCAGCGTTGGGCACTTTTGCACTGATCTTTCCAGCCTTCGCAGCCATCGGTAAAGGCGCAGCGCCCGGTAACGCTCCAGTGATCGTGCAACGTCCAGACAAAGGTGACGTCCGGCTTGTGGGCTTTCACCTTCTGGCAAAAGGTCACGACCTCTTCCAGATTCAGCCAGTAGCTGTGCATCACATGAAAATGGAGCACCACCGGCCCTTCGCTGCGGGTCACCGTGCGGTAGAGATTATTCAGGTTGCCAAAAACATCGCGGTTAAACAGGCGAAATAGCGCCGAGACGATCGATGTCAGACGCGGGTCTGTTTATACACCTGCTGATAGTCGTCGTGGCTGACGCTTTTTTTGCCGCCTTTGCCATAGCCATAAATAAAGCGTGACTGCGTTTTGCAGTGCGTGCGCTGGTGCAGATCCAGCGCACACCGGCAGCGCCGCCTTCAGCGAGGCGCACGTTAAACTGTAAAATATTCATTTAATTACCTTCACACGCGCCTTCTCACCCACCACCAACGCATTGTCCGGCACGCTGTCGAGCACCACGCTACCCGCGCCGATGGTGACATTGTTGCCAATGGTAATGTCGCCGATGATCACCACGTTTGCGCCCAGCTCAACGCCGTTGCCAATCACCGGGCAGGCCAGACTCTCTGCGCCACGATTACCGATGGTGACACCGTGGCGAATCGTGAAATCGTCACCAGCGATGGTGTTTTTATTGATCACCACCGCGTAGCCGTGATGGATGGTGAAACGGCGGCCGATGGTGGCTGCGGCCTGTATCTCGTAGCCGAACAGGCATTCGGTGACAAAGCGGTACAGCAGCAACACCGGGGCGGCCCACAGGTTGTTAATGACATGCTTTTTGCGCCAGACGGAGCAAAGTGGGCGATGCGGTACGCCGCAACCATGCAGCATGGACGTAAGCTCCAGTGATTAGCGCGAAAGTCTTCCAGTCGCATTATTTCCCCGCAGCCCGTCAGCCAGACGTTTGCCATTACGCAAGGAAAACAGCGTTAACAACGTACGCCAGTTCATGCGCTTATTGCGGATCTGGTACAGGGTAAACAACTGGTACTTTTACTGGCGCGGTCGAACTTGGCCTTATGCTTGCGATAAAAATGGAAATAACCGGAAAATTTCTTTGGCGATGAGGTGATCTGCATTTCACCGTGGTTAATGTGCAGGATCTGCGTGGCCTCTTCGATTTTCGCCGGTTCGCCGTACTCTTCCACCATGCGCAAAAAGATGTCGTAATCCTGAGCGGCCTTCAGTTGCGTATCAAACAGGCTCTCTTTAAAGCGCCATGCCCAGTGTAAACACCTGATTCCCGACAATATTGCGCTTGTAAAAACAGCTTGCGGGAAAACGGCGATTTCGGGTACAGCGGCAGGCTGGTAGGCTGCGCGTACACTTCGCCACTCGGCAGACATAATCATTGGCGTATAAAAAAAGCGCGCGTGTTGAGCAGATCTTTATGCGCCAGAAACACGGACAGACGATTTGGCGTCCACTCGTCGTCATCGTCAATGCCGGTGATGTACTGCCCTTTCGCCTGCAAAATCGCCCTGGTTACGCACCGCGCACGCGCCGGAATTAAATGCGTTGCGCGTGTAGCTCACACGCGGGTCGCCCAGTTCATCAACAAATTGTTGCAGTTGCTCGAAGGTCGCGGAGCAATCATCAACAATGATCATTTCCCAGTGCGGATAATCCTGACGCAGCACCGATTTAATGGCGCGGATCGCCAGCTGTTGCCGGTTCGGTTGGCATATAAATGGAAATTAACGGGTTTGCTGTTGTGCTCATGATGCGATCCCCTAATACGTTCAACATGCCGCTTGTGCCTCACTCCCGCCCTCCCCTTCTTAGTTCAGGAGGAGGGCGGAGTGCAGTGGTAGAGGTGAGGGTCTTGTTATTTCGAATCGGATTTGTATTCGTACTCGTAGTAACCGTAATCCCCGGTAGCCGGTTGCACGGCGGAAAATCGAGTTCAGGATCACGCCTTTCACTTCAATACCGTTCTGTTCGAAACGGCTCAAACTGGTCTGGATCTCTTTCAGCGTGTTCACTGCATAGCGGGCAACCATCAACGTGGTGCCGGCATGGCGGCCTACCACGGCGGCGTCCGTTACCGCGAGGATGGGCGGTGTATCGATCAGCACCGAGGTCATACTGGCTGCTGGCCCATTGCAGCAGTTGTGAAAAACGTTCGCTCATCAGCAGCGGTTCTGACGGGTTCGGCGGGATCTGCCCGCGCGGCACGAGGTCAAAGTTGCTGATGGAGGTCGGTTTCGCACAGTTCTCCAGCGGCCCTTTCCCGGCCAGCACATCAGACAGGCCATTAATGTTGTCGGTCCCTAGCAGCTCGTGCGTATACCCCTTACGCATATCGCAGTCGATCAGCAGTACGCGTTTATTGGTTTGGCTTATCACCGCGGCAAGGTTGGCGCAGACGAACGTTTTACCGATTGACGGGCTGACCCCGGTCATCATTAGCACATTGTTTTTCGCCTGCATCATGGCGAAGTGAAGACTGGTGCGCAGGCTGCGTATCGCTTCGATGGCCAGATCCGTCGGGTTACCCACCGCCAGCAACTGGCTTTGTTTGTAACGCTTACTGCCTTTGGCGGTTTTGGCGCTATCCCGCGCTTTTTGCCACTCCGACAGCGGAATGCTGGCATACACATTCATGCCGTGCTCTTCCAGAATCTGCGGACTTTCGATACCACGGTTGAACAGTGAGCGCAGCAGCACAGCGACAATCGACACAATCAGGCCGAGGATGATGCTGCCAAGAATGATCAGCACTTTCTTCGGTTTCAGTACGCCGGGCTGTGTAATCGCCGGGTCCACGATGCGCACATCACCTACGGTGCTTGCTTCCGTGATCTTCAGCTCCTGCTGCTTGTTCAGCAGTTGCATATACACTTGCTGCCCGGATTCCACATCACGGGTCAAACGGACAATTTCCTGCTGCGTTTTCGGCATCGCCGTCACGCGGGTATTCAGTTTCGCTTTCTCGGTTTCCAGCACCTGACGTTTTTCCAGCAGCGTGCGGTACGCCGGGTGAGCCCTCGTATAGAGTTTGGAGATTTCCGCTTCTTTAAAGGTCAACTCGTTCAACTGGGCGTCAATGTTAACCATCGAGTCGAGAACGGATTTTGCTTCCAGCGGCAGGTCAACGGAGTCCTGTTGCTGGCGATAGGCGTTGAGTTTGTTTTCCGCAATGTCGAGGGTTCTGGCGCACTTCAGGTAACTGCTTGTCGAGGAAAACCAGGGCTTTTAGCGGCTTCTTCCGATTTGCGCTCCACATTCTGCGCCGGTAATTACGGGTGATGCTGTCGAGAATGGCGCGGATTTGATCGCGATCTTCCCCGGTAAAACTCAGACTCAATACGCCCGTGTCCTTGCCGGTTTCTGTTACCGTCAGGTTGTTTTGCAGATTGTTGATCATCCCCAGCGTGGAGAATTTGGTCACGGTAAATTCGCTATCGGTGGAGGCCCGGATTGCGCCCACCATCATGGTAACGCCCGCTTTACTCAACAACTGCCCCACTTCACCGCGTGCCTCAAAACCGCTGTCGCTGGTTAACAGGTACTGTTTCGGGCCGAGCACCTTCACCGTCCGGTATCGTCATTCTTCCCTTTCGGTAAGGTAAAGGTGGTGACTTTTACCGTTTCATTCTGACGCCCCATCAGACGGTCCCAACCGGCGCCAAACAGTGGAAAGGTATTTTTGACCACTGAAATGTCGAGATCGAGATCGTCGACGGTTTTGCCCAGCACCATGCGTGACTGGATCAACTGAATTTCTGCTTCCGACGCAGGCGGTTTGTTCGACAGCGCGCTGTTCAGGTCCTGAACCAGCGAACTGCCGGTATTCTGCTCGATTTGCACCAGCGAATCGGCGCTGTAAATAGGCGTCGCAAACAGGCAATACACGACGGCGATAAGCGCAAACACGGCCGTGATGCCCAGTACCCACCAGCGAGCTTCAACGATGGTGCCGGAACAAACGGCCAATATCGATTTCGTCATTGCCCACCACCGGGGCGGCATGGTGCGAATGGTGTGTTTTCTCTGTCATTGTTATCCCTGCTGAGCTTGCAATGCCTGCGCCCAATGGCGGGCAGACTGATCAAGTAAGGTGTAAACGGCTTCCAAAGGCCTCACGGCTTTTGCGAAACGGATCGGGAATCTCCCGTTCGTTATCCCAGTGGCCAAACAGCACGACTTTTCCACGCATTTCCGGGGCAATCTCGCACAGCGAGGCAATGTGGCGTTTTTCCATGACCAGAATCAGGTCGTATTGACGGCACATTCTTCCTGGAAACCTGCCGCGCGCTATGCCCCTCCAGAGAAAGTTGATTGTCCGCCGCCACACTGACGGCGTTGGCATCGGCGCTGCGTCCTACCAGCGCCCCCAGACCCGCCGACTCCACGGTTAATGCGGGTTGGTATTTTTTCAGCAGCCGCTCTGCCGTTGGGGGAACGGCAAATGTTCCCCACGCATACCACCAGAATTTTATTAAACATTGCGCATCACCATTTATGGATGGTGCTGGCCGAATCGGTCATGTAGCGAAGGCCACTGATTGTCGGCAGCAACTGGGAGATGGACGATTCCAGCGCGCCACCGGAGCTGTTGTGACGTACACCACGTCATATGGCTGGAGTCTGAAATTCGTCGCCATCACCAGTGAAGTGGCATCCGACATATCCAGCTGGTAAATGTTGGCAATCTTGCCACCGCGACCGTTCTCGCTGGTCAGCGGACGGATCACGAACACACCACTGGCGTTGGAGGTCGTCAGATCGATACCTTCGGCTCCTGGCCCAGCGCTTCGGTCAGCGTCATGCCGCTGAAGTCCATTTTGAGGGTGCTCTGTTTTTCACTTCACCCATCACGAACACTTTCAGGTCGTCATTACGCGGAACGAAGAGAATGTCGCCCGGGTAGAGCAACCGGTTCTGGGCTCAAATCGCCGTTTTGCATCAGCGCCTGCAGCGAAATGCGCTGCTCTTTCCCCCGGTGGGTCAGGGATGACGTTGCGCCAGTCGGCGTTATCGGTCAGACCGCCTGCCGCGTTGACAGCATCAAGCACGGTAAGCGGTACGTTGGTGATTGCCTGTTGGCCGGATTTGCCAACTGGCCCGAGATATAGGCTTTTTGCGAGCGGAATGCGGCGATATTAACGTCCACCTGCGGGTCAGCAATGTACTGCGCTAAACGGCTGGTAATATCACTACGGATCTCGCTAAGCGTTTTGCCAACCACCTGCACGCGACCCACATAGGGGTAAAACATGGTGCCATCGGGCTGAACCCAGTTACCGGCATCGCTGGAGCTGCGGTACTGACCGGCCGGGGTCGTCAATTCCGGGTGATCCCAAACGGTGACATTCAGTACATCTCCGGCCCTACACGATACTGGTAGGCGGCAATTTCTAGTCCAGCGACATATTCGGCTGAGCGACATTCGGACGCGGGCGCAATTGTTCAATCAGACGCGGCGTCAATGGATAAACGTTCACCATACGGTCTAAATCAAAGTCTGCATCCTGCTGTTTAATCACATCCTTTCCCATCGTAGACATATTGCTACCGAGGAAAAATTGTGCAGCCACTCATCAAGCTTATGGACACCAATAATGGCATCAATTTCGTTTTAGATTTCATCATTGATTAATTATCACTTTGGCAGAGTAATTATCCTGTGCGATTTATATAAGCGCTCAAGCTGTACACAGATTCAGAATGCAGTTAATCGCGAAGAAATATAACTGGCATCAGTCCTAAAAGAGCTTATTCAACCACATGCGATTACAGAATAATCTGCACAGGTTGATGACTGTCAGGCACGCTACCGCCCTTGGTTTTCAGTAACCAAACCACTGATTCAACGCTAAGTTATTGCCAGACATCCTTTTTATCCTCTTCTGACGACGACATGAGACAGGTCAGATAAAATACTGTGGGTGGTGTTTTCAGCACTGATAAACAATGCTGAAAATAACAGCGCTGGTATATTTAATGATGCACGAAGAATTGTTGCAGCTAAGCGAATAGCAGGCAAGGTAGCATCCTGTGATAAACATCTTTTAAGAATAATATTAAGGGCAAAGTTTTCAGCTTTTAGGATTTTACGTATATTGACAAGCAAAGAATCCCGAACTACTTGTGCGAAATATCCTAATTCCTTTATTTTTCTCTAATGATTAATCACAGTAACAATAAGGAAATAGAATTAAAATATATTCCAGCTCGCCGTTAAAATAAGATAAATCGCAGGCTGGCATTGCATTTTGCGCCAGCTTTATCCATGATCGCGCTGTGACAATTGTCATATCACTGAAGGTGTTACGTTAACGATGGAATGGATTGCCGATCCGTCAATATGGGCCGGACTGGTTACGCTGGTCGTAATCGAACTGGTTCTGGGTATTGATAACTGGTTTTTATTGCAATTCTTGCGGAAAAATTACCTCCGGCGCAGCGCGATCGCGCCCGCTTCACCGGCCTGATACTCGCCATGCTGATGCGCCTGCTGTTGCTGGCCTCTATTTCGTGGCTGGTCACGCTAACCAATCCGCTGTTTACCGTTCGGGATTTCAGCTTCAGCGCCCGCGACCTGATTATGCTGGTCGGCGGCTTATTCCTGCTGTTTAAAGCCACGGTAGAACTGGAATGAACGGCTGGAAGGGAAAGACAGCGACAACCCTACGCAGCGTCGCGGGGCGAAATTCTGGGCTGTCGTGACACAGATAGTGGTGCTGGACGCCGTCTTCTCACTTGACTCCGTGATCACCGCCGTAGGTATGGTTGATCATCTGGCGGTGATGATGGCTGCGGTGGTTATTGCCATTTCGTTGATGCTGCTTGCCAGTAAATCCCTCACCCGCTTTGTCAACAGTCACCCGACCATTGTCATTCTCTGTTTAAGCTTCCTGCTGATGATTGGTTTTAGCGTGGCGGACGGCTTCGGTTTCCATATTCCCAAAGGTTACCTGTACGCGGCAATTGGCTTCTCGGTGATGATTGAAGCGCTTAACCAGTTGGCCATCTTTAACCGTCGTCGTTTCTTGTTTGCTAATCAGACATTGCGTCAACGCACCACCGAAACCGTGATGCGCCTGTTAAGTGGCCGCAAAGAGGATGCGGAGCTGGACGCTGACACAGCCTCGATGCTGCGCGACAACGATGACAGTCAAATTTTTAACCCGCAAGAGCGGCGCATGATTGAGAGGGTGCTGAATCTTAACCAGCGTACCGTCAGCAGTATCATGACCTCACGTCACGATATTGAGCATATCGATCTGCGCGCGCCGGAGGCAGAGATCCGCGCCCTGCTGGATAAAAATCAGCACACCCGCGTGGTGGTGACCGGCGGTGAAGATCAGGATGACTTGCTGGGTGTGGTGCACGTGATTGACCTGTTGCAGCAATCCTTGCGCGGCGAACCGCTGGATCTGAAAGCACTAATACGCCAGCCCCTCGGGTGTTCCCGGAAGCGCTGCCGCTATTGCAGGCGCTGGAGCAGTTCCGCAATGCGCGTACGCACTTTGCGTTCGTGGTGGATGAGTTTGGCTCAGTCGAAGGCATTGTCACCCTGAGCGACGTGATGGAAACCATCGCCGGTAATCTGCCCAACGAAGTGGAAGAGATCGATGCCCGGCATGATATTCAGAAAAACAGCGACGGAAGCTGGACCGCCAACGGCCATATGCCGCTGGAAGATCTGGTGCAGTATGTTCCCCTGCCCCCTCGACGAGAAGCGTGAATACCACACCATTGCCGGCCTGCTGATGGAGTATCTGCAACGTGTGCCGAAACCCGGTGAAGAGGTTCAGGTCGGCGACTTCCTGCTTAAAACACTGGAAGTTGAAAGCCACCGCGTGCAGAAAGTGCAGCTTATTCCACTGCAAAACGAAGACGATCTCGACTACGAGGTCTGATGCGCCGGGGTTTCCCGGCAAACGTCAGGCTTTCACAATGGCAATGCCCCGCTGAGCAAATGGCGCCAGACTGCGTTCGTCAGTCTGCGCGTCAACGACCAGTGTATTGACCAGCGAAATATCGCCAATCACCCACGGTGATGCGGTGTGCAGTTTTTCCGGCGATGCCAGTACAATCGTTTCCGCCGCACGATCCGCCATGGCCCGCTTGATGCGCGACTCTTCAAAATCGCCGGTACTCAACCCGGCGTCCACATGCACGCCTGTGACGCCCATAAAAAAGAGATCGGCGCGCACTCTGGCAATCCCTTCAAACGCCGCCGCCCCCACATTCACGATAGAGTGCTTGTACAACTGACCGCCAATCATGATCACCGTAATCAACGGGTGTTGCGCCAGTCCCACCGCGATACCCGGACTGTGCGTGACGACCGTCAGTTTCAGGTCCGGCGGGAAGAAGGTGATCAGCTCAGCGGTTGTCGTGCCGCCATCAATCATCACCACCTGCCCCGGCTGGAGAGACCAGCTGCGCGCCTTTTGCGCAATCCGCCGTTTGGCATCAGATTGCAGACTCTGCCGCTCCGCAAAGGTGACAACCGCGGCTGAAGCGGGCAAAGCCCCACCGTGTACTCGCTGGAAGCAGCCCCTCCGCCGCCAGTTCGCGCAAATCACGCCGGATCGTATCCTCCGACACGCCAAACGCTTCGCTAAGGTTTCGGGACAACACCTGCCCCTCTTCGGCGAGACGGGTCAGAATCAATTGCTTACGTTGCGAGGTGAGCATGGTGAACTCCATTGCACGAAATTACTTGATGATGCACGAACATGCACGTTATGCTGGCGATTCTACGACCTGAGGAGCGACCATGCAATCTGAACATGCACAAATACGCATTATCTCGTCAACACCGCTTTCCGAAAACTGGGGAAAACTCACCAAATACACCTTCGATTTCCGCCGACGCGACGGTGAATGGCAACGTCAGTCCCGCGAAGTCTACGACCGCGGTAACGGTGCTGTGATCCTGCTGTATAACCGCGCCAAACGCAGCGTGGTTCTGACACGGCAATTTCGTTTACCGCTGTTTGTCAGCCAGCATCACGGCTTTTGCTGGAAGCGGCCGCCGGACTGCTGGATGCACTCGATCCTGAAGAGCGTATTAAGCACGAGGCTGAAGAGGAAACCGGCTACCGCATTGACCCGGTGCAAAAAGTGTTTGAAGCTGGATGAGCCCGGGCTCGGTAACGGAGAGACTGCATTTCTTCATCGCAGAGTATGACGACAGTCGACGTATCAACGAAGGCGGCGGGCTGATTGACGAAGGGGAAGATATTGAAGTGGTGGAGATGGATTTTGCCACGGCGCTGGCGGGGATCCGCAGCGGCGACATTGCCGATGGCAAAACCATTATGCTGTTACAACACCGGCGCTGGAAGGGATCCTGTAAGACAGATGCTATAGCTGCCGGTTGGCGTTGCGTTTATCCGGCCAGTTCCCCCGGCCGGAGATGCACCCCCATTTTGTCGAGCAGTTTTTTCACATCTTTGCCGCTCTGGCGATCTTTATTACGGTCAGCCCAGTCATTCAGCCGATGTTTCGCTTCATCCTGCAAATGCTTACGCAGCAACTGATCGACCTGCAAACTGTAGTGAAGCGACTGCCACTGACCGTAGACAGTAAGCGGGATTGGCGTATTTTCAGGAAATCAACCAACTCCCCGTCGCCCTGCCAGGCCTTGCAGAACGCGCACGTTAAAGCGCGTATCCGTCTGCTCTTTCACCAGATCCATTTGCCCTTCGCCGGTCAGCGACAATACCGCAGAACTGCCCTGCATATTGCTGAAGGTCATTTGCCCTTCATCCAGCGCAATGTCAGTCGTGAGAATTATCCAGCCGCGTGGCGGTATCATCGTTTTCCTGCGTCTGCACATCGCTGCTGCGCGCCACCGCCTGTTGGATTAACTGCTGGAAGTTCAGCCCTTCCATGCGGCTGTTTTTCAGATCAACATGCGCTTCGCCCTGCCAGTGGCGGCGGAAATTATCCGCATCAATGCGCGGACCCGAGAAATCCCCCGCCAGCGTCAGGCTGCCCGTTAGCGCGATAGGATAATTAAAGGCTTTAAGGATATTGCCGATTTCCACGTCATCCAGTCGCGGCTGGAAAACGGCCCGGGACTGCTCACCGCGCACATCCAGCGTCCCCGGCAAGGCAATGCGCCCGTTGCCCATTTTCCCTTCCAGTGTCGGGATCGAGCAAGCCAAGCTGGTTAGCAAATTGCCCGGTGACGTCATTAAACGTCATCCCGCGCCAGCGCAGCGTCTTCGCCGTCACGCCGACCTGCGCCACAAAGCCGCGTAAGCCGTTGTACTCTGGCATATCCTGACTGTTGGCAATCACCGGTCTTGGCAACCGGTTCTGCGCCTGCTGCCCCTGTTGCTGAACATCGCTGCTGGCGGCTTCGCTGGTTTCCGGGGCCAGTAAATTATCGAGGTTCAGGGGTGTCAAAATTCAAATCAAGCGCCCAGACGGGCTGAGCGGCAAAGGTCACGCTACCATTACCGGTAAAAGCGCTGTCGTTAGCACTCAGGCTCAGGTTGCTCAGTGTGAGACGACGCTGTGCGCCCTGCCACTGCGCCTGTAAGCGCCCTTCCCCGGTAATGCCCTGCGACGGCACATCGCCGCCTTGCAGTTGCCATTTCCAGGCTATCTACCACGGCATTCAGGTTGTGCGGATAGTCCTGCGCATCGACTTTCGCACTCAGGGAAAGCGTCAAATCGCGCTGGTTGCGGTTAACGCGCCCGGAGAAATCAAGAGCCGCCTGATGCTGCGCATCCTGCTCCATTTGCAAGCGAATATCGCGCACCGTTATCGGATCATCATCATCATGCTGGAACACCAGCACGCTATCCGCCACCTGCAAACCGGCAATATCCCATGACCAGCCGCGATCGTCTGCCACATCAGGCAGCGCGTTCTCTTCTCGGCGCCACCGGGGCATCTTTTTGCACCGCCGCTTTGCTTTGCGGGGGTCAACTGAATGATGGCCCCTTTCAGCATCACCTGTTTGACTTGCAACTGATGCGACAGCAATGGCCATAACGCCACATCAAGACGCATATTGTCGGCTTTAACCACCGCCGTTTGCGCTCCCGGGGCGGTCAGGGTCATCCGCCCGGACAGAATGCTAAGCTGCGGCCAGATGTGCCAGCGCAGCGGGCCATCAAGCTGTAACTGATAGCCGCTACGCGCCTCGACCTCGGCGCACCATATACGCACGAAAATCGTTGGGATTTACCAGTAATACCAACGCCGACAGGCCGGCAACCAGCACGACCAGTAAAATCATCAGCGTGGTTAACACTCTTCTCATGGCATCCTCAGTGGGCTTACGTCACTCAGTCTTTGTCAATGCGGCTGGCGACCGCGCCTTGCTGATCGCGATACTTCGCGTCTTCGCGGCGGTTATAGGGGCGATCGGCCGGGCCCGACAGCGGCTCAAAGCTCAATGCGCCGATCAGCATGCCGGACGCAGCGCCAGCGGCAATTTACCGGAGTTGTAAAACTCCAGCACAATACAACCCGACCAGCCGGGATCGATGCGGTGCGCGGTAACGTGCACCATCAGCCCCTAAACGGGCCAGCGACGAACGGCCATCCAGCCAGCCGACCAAATCCGCAGGCAAGGTAACGGACTCATAGGTTACCGCCAGCGCCAGCTCGCCGGGATGCAGGTAAAACGCCTCGCCGTCGGCGAGCACGATCTCGTCGCTCATCACGCGATCAAGCGCAGCGCTGACTTCGTGTTTTGGGCCGCTTAAATCAATAAATGCCGCCGTATGGCCACTGAATGTGCGGAATTTGTTGCCAAGGCGGACATCCACCGTAGCGCCATTAATACGCTCTACCGGGGGACGCGGGGGTAATAAGGCGGCCTTGATCCAACCAGGGCTTCCAATATCGCGGTCACAAAGACGCATGGCACATTCTCCTTTTGGTGCGATATCCCCTGAAGATTCCTCAGGGGCAGCGGTTAATACTGAGTGTTACAGCCTAACATGTATTATTCCAAAAAATTGGCTGATTTTGGCTTTCAGGATATCAATGGCGATGCGGTTTTTGCCCCCGCGCGGCACGATGATATCGGCGTACTGCTTGGAAGGTTCAATAAACTGCAGGAACATCGGACGTACGGTTTTTTGATACTGCGCCATCACCGAGTCCATCGAACGCCCACGCTCATTCACGTCGCGCTTAATACGGCGCATCAGGCAGATATCCAGTGGGGTATCAACAAAAATAGAGAAGTTCATTTCACCGCGCAGGCGCGAATCGGTCAGCAGCAGGATCCCTTCCAGGATGATGACTTTTTTCGGTTCGATGAGGATCGTTTCAGCGGTGCGGGTATGTTCTACGTAGCTGTAAACGGGCAACTCAATGGCTTCGCCGCGTTTAATGGATTGTAAATGCTGAAATAACAGACTGTGATCCATCGCGCTGGGATGGTCATAGTTGGTTTTTACGCGCTCTTCCATCGACAAATGGCTTTGATCTTTGTAGTAACTGTCTTCCGGAATAACGCCAATATGTTCATCACCAACCTGTTCGCGCAGTTCGCGATAAAGCGTACTGGCAATGAGACTTTTACCTGAAGCGGATGCGCCGGCGATGCCGATAATGACGCACTGATGGGACTTATCAGTCATAAATTTAGCGACCTGATTAACTCCGGATGTAAAGGAAGGACGACGCCAAAGCGTCAAACGCGGCAATTATAGGGATTTCGTGGTCGCGATACCAGTCGAATACGCGCAGGAGGGATGGCGCTCGCAAAGTGGTTTATTTTTGCTTTTCCCGCTGACTATTCGCAAATTAAAACGCTCACAAATGAAGCGTGACGCGCCTTTTTTCTACGGACTAAGTAATTAATAACACTATGATGTCAAATTATGAGCGCCCGCCATAGGAATTGTAAATTGTTTGTACTAGCATAATCCGAAATTCAAATTTATACGTCCGGACTCCGTTCCCGACGGCACAGGGTTTGCGGACTAAGCGGTAAATGAAGAAACACTACCAGCGCGTTTTGGTTACCACTCCATATCCGGACTGCGACTCATCAGTTTAGGGCTGCTTTCTTTTATCTTTACCCTGTTCTCGCTGGAGCTGATTCGTTTTGGCACCGCCATCGCGCCACTGTGGTTACCCACCGCTATTATGACCGTGGCGTTTTATCGTCACGCCGGGCGGATGTGGCCCGGTATCGCGCTCGCCTGTACGCTGGGCAATGTCGCTGCGACGATTTTTTCTTTTTTCCCCCGACTTTGTCGATCTCCGCTATACCGCCATCAACATTGTGGAAGCGGTGATCGGTGCGATACTGCTGCGTAAACTGCTGCCCTCGTATAACCCATTACAGAATCTCAACGACTGGGTGCGTCTGGCGATTGGCAGCGCGCTCATTCCCCCACTGATCGGCGGTCTGCTGGCCTGCATCGTGGTGCCGGGCGACAATCTCCTGCGCACCTTTCTGGTATGGGTACTGTCGGAGTCGATTGGCGCGCTGGCGCTGGTGCCGCTGGGCCTGCTGTTTAAAGCGCACTATTTATTGCGTCACCGTAAACCGCAACTACTGCTGGAGACCCTCGCCACCTGGTGGTGACGCTGGCGCTAAGCTGGCTGGCGCTGCATTACCTGCCCCGGCCCTTCACCGCAGTGATCGTCCTGTTGATGTGGAGCGCAGTGCGCCTGCCGCGCGTAGAAGCGTTTTTGGTCTTCCTCTGCACCGTGATGATGGTTTCGCTGATCATCGCCCTGAACCCCGTTCTCATTAAGGGTGCAGGCAATGGGGTAATGATCAACGCGCCTCGGGGTTACCGTTCCTGATGATCTTACTGCCCGTGAACGTCATGACCATGGTGATGTATGCCTTCCGCGCTGAACGCAAGCATATCACCGAGAGCGAAGAGCGTTTTCGCAACGCCATGGAGTACGCCACCATCGGTATGGCGCTGGTGGGGACCGATGGGCAATGGCTACAGGCGAACAAAGCGCTGTGCCAATTCCTCGGCTACAGCCGGGGACGAGCTGCGCTTAATGAACTTTCAGCAGCTCACCGGCCGGAAGATCTCAATGCCGACCTTGAACAGCTTGGACAACTAGCGCGCGGTGAAATCTCCAGCTACTCCATGGAGAAGCGCTATTACACCCGCAATGGCGATTTAGTCTGGGCGCTGCTTGCCGTTTCTGTGGTACGGCACGCTGACGGTACGCCGCTCTACTATATCGTCCAGATTGAAGACATTAACGATCTCAAACAGACCGAATGGGTCAACAAACGCCTGATGGAACGTATTACCCCGGCGAATGAGGCGGGGGAATCGGCATCTGGGAGTGGGAACTGGAGCCGGATATCATCAGTTGGGATAAGCGGATGTTCGAGATGTATGAAGTCCCTTCGCATATCAAACCCACGGCAGCTCTGGTACGAGCGCATCCTGCCGGAAGACCGGGCGGAAACCGAGCGTGTCATCCGTGATTCGCTGGTCGCACGTATCGCCTTTAAGCTGGAGTTTCGTATCAGCGTAAAGGCGGCATACGCCATATTCGCACCGGCGAACCGCGTTCTCGGTAAAAGCGGCGACGTTGAACGCCTGCTTGGCGTCAATATGGATATGACCGAGGTCAAGCAGCTTAACGACGCGCTGTTTCAGGAGAAAGAGCGCCTGCATATCACGCTCGACTCCATCGGCGAAGCGGTGCTCTGTACCGATGTGGAAATGAACGTCACCTTTATGAACCCGGTGGCAGAGAAAATGAGCGGCTGGTCGCAGGAACAGGCGATGGGGCAGCCGCTGCTGACCGTTCTGCGCATCACCTTTGGCAGCAACGGCCCGGTGATGGAGAATATTCATAGCGGCGATATGTCACGCTCAGATATCGAGCAGGATGTGGTACTGCATTGTCGAACAGGTGGTAACTTCGATATTCATTACAGCATTACGCCACTGAGCACGCTGGACGGGCAAAATATCGGCTCGGTGCTGGTTATTCAGGACGTGACTGAATCACGTAAGATGCTGCGTCAGCTCAGCTACAGCGCATCACACGACGCCCTCACCCATCTGGCGAACCGGGTCAGTTTCGAAAACCACCTGGGAAACGCCTGCTGGTGACCGTGCAGGAGTTCCGCCAGCGTCACGCGCTGGTCTTTATCGATCTCGACCGTTTTAAAGCGGTCAACGACAGTGCCGGGCACGCGGCCGGTGATGCGCTGCTGCGCGAGATTTCATCGCTGATGCTCAGCATGTTGCGTTCCACCGATATTCTTGCCCGCCTTGGCGGTGATGAGTTTGGTCTGCTGCTTCCTGACGCAACATTGAGAGCGCACGGTATATTGCCGGGCGCATTGTTGAATCCATCAACGAGTATCGCTTTGTATGGGAAGGGCGCGAGCACCGTATTGGCGCCAGTTCCGGCATCACCCTCATTGATGACACCAATCATCAACTGACCGATGTGATGTCACAGGCGGATATCGCCCTGTATGCGTCGAAGAATAACGGTCGCGGCATGGTGACGGTGTACGAGCCGCAGCAAGGCATGCAGCCCCACGAACGCAGCATGATGTCGCTGGATGAGCAGTGGCGGATGATCAAAGACAACCATCTGCTGCTGATTGCCCGCGGTGTGGCGTCTCCGCGCGTGCCGGAAGCCTGTAACTTCTGGCTGCTCTCCCTGCGGTTGTGGACCAGCGAGGGCGACGTCATGGAAGAACACGCCTTCCGCTCCGGCTTAAATGAGCCTGAGTTGATCCGCGCCCTCGATCGCCGGGTCTTTCACGAATTTTTCCGCAATCATGCGACCGCCGTTGCCGGTAAAGGCCTCGGCATCGCCCTGCCCCCTTTCCGTCGCCGGATTGGGCAGTACCCCGCTGGTGGACGAATTACTCGATCTGCTGACGCGCGGGCCGATGCCGAGGACGCCTGTTGCATCTGGTGATCCATGCCGATGCGTTAATGCGTGAAGGTGCAACCATTATTGATAACCTGAAGCGTCTGCGCCATGCAGGCTGCCGGATTATCCTCAGCCATGTTGGCCATGACTCGGAAGTCTTTAACCACCTCACGCCGCACATGGCCGACTACCTGCTGCTGGAACCAGAACTGGTGACCAATGTCCACGGTAATCTGATGGATGAAATGATGGTGACCATTATTCAGGGACATGCCCAACGTCTTGGCCTGAAGAGCATTGCCGGCCCGACCAGCCAGCCGCTGATGATGGACACCTTGTCCGGCATCGGTATTGATATGATTTATGGCGATATTATCTCGCAGGCGCAGCCGTTGGATTTGCTGCTGAATACCAGTTATTTCGCGATAAATTAATACGCAGAACGACGCAATCTTATCGTCGCGCCGGAGAAAACAAGGCGCCATTGCCGCAGGCAGTCAGCGCACTGCCCGAGGCAAAACGGCAAGAAAACAGCCTTACTTTTCAACGGCTCCCAGCCCTCTGTATACCAGATATGCAGCAACGCATACGACCGCCACGGCTGCCAGCGCTCGGCATAACGGCGGGTTTGTGCAGGCGTCATCCCGGCAAACCGTTGCTTGATCAGGTAATCGTCCGGCAGAAAAATGTCCGTCGCCTGCCAGCCGCGCAGGGCAAAATAGCTGGCGGTCCAGCGCCCGATGCCGGGAAACGTTTGCAGCATCTTCACCCCCTGCTCCACATCTTCTGGCGGGGTCAGCGGCAACAGACCATTGCAGGCGGACTGAGCGAGAAAAATTAACGCCTGCGCACGCTTCAGCGGCATACCCAGCGCTTTCAGGTCCTGCGGATCGGCGTTTGCCAGTTGCTGCGCCGTCGGGAAACAGATGAAGCCCGGCGCGTCCGCCAGCGGTTCGCCGTAACGTTGCGCGACTTTTGCCGTCAGCTTCGCCGCCATCGCTACGCTAACCAGTTGCCCCAGAATCGCCCGTACGCCTTGTTCAAAGGGATCCATACATCCCGGCAAGCGCAAACCAGGCGCGCCTCGCCCAGTTCCCCCAGCGCCGCGCCGATTGCCTGCGGATCGCACTGCAAATCGAACAAACAGGCCAGCCGTTGCAAACAGTGTTCCGCCACCGGCTGCAATCCGTCGCTTAGCGTGACCGTTAAGGTCGCCGTCGCATCATCCGGTTTGGCGGTGATCACACCACGATGCCCGGCGCAGGTATAGGACCGGACATAGCGCCCATCACGAATCTCCTCGACGCCCGCCACCGCACGCGCCCCTAAAAATCCCAACATCCACGCCCAGTCATAAGGCGGCTGCCAGCGCAATTTATACATAGTGACTCCTGACGATTGACGCTAACAGCATAAACAACTCAGGCAATCTCCGCCTTGCTTTCATATTCCGGTTGTCGCCCGCCGCGCATTCGGCTAAAGTCGCCCCCCTTCTTCACTGGCATGGGGATAAAAACGTGTTTGTAGGTTTTGACTACGGTACCGCGAACTGCTCGGTAGCCGTGATGCGCGATGGCGCACCGCAATTATTGACCATGGAAAATAACAGCTCGCTGTTGCCGTCCATGTTGTGCGCACCTACGCGCGAAGCCGTCAGCGAATGGCTGTACCGCCATCATCAGGTTCCGGCAACGGGAAAGCGAAACCCAGGCGCTGCTGCGCCGGGCGGTAAGCTTTAACCGCGAGGAAGATATCGAGGTCGCCGCCAACAGCGTGCAGTTCGGTCTGGCGTCACTACGCCAGTACGTGAGCGATCCGCAAGAGGTGTACTTTGTTAAATCACCGAAATCGTTCCTCGGCGCCAGCGGTCTGAAACCGCAGCAGATTGCCCTGTTCGAAGATCTGGTCTGCGCCATGATGCTGCATATTCGCCAGCAGGCGGAGTCACAGCTACCGCAGGCGATTGACCAGGGCGGTGATCGGTCGCCCGATTAACTTCCGGGCTGGGGAGATGAAGCCAAAAGCGCAGGATCCTCGAACGTGCGGCAAAACGCGCCGGTTTCCGGGATGTGGTGTTTCAGTACGAGCCGGTTGCCGCAGGGCTGGATTTTGAAGCCACACTGAGCACGGAAAAACGCGTGCTGGTGGTGGATATCGGCGGCGGCACCACCGACTGCTCGCTGCTGTTGATGGGACCGCAATGGCGCGAGAAGCAAGAGCGCGCCGCCAGCCTGCTCGGTCACAGCGGTTGCCGCGTCGGCGGTAACGATCTCGACATTGCGCTGGCGTTTAAAAACCTGATGCCATTACTCGGCATGGGCGGGCAAACAGAGAAAGGCATCGCGCTGCCGATCCTCCTGGTGGAACGCCGTTGCCATCAACGATGTCCCGGCGCAAACCGAGTTCTACAGCGCAGCCAATGGCCGTTTGCTCAACGATCTGCTGCGTGATGCCCTCGATGCCGACAAAGTCGCCTTACTGCTGAAAGTCTGGCGTCAGCGTCTGAGCTATCGCCACCGGTGCGCAGCGCGGAGGAGAGCAAAATCGCCCTCTCCGAACAGCCGCAAACCCTCGCGCAATTGCCGTTTATCAGCGACAACCGGCAGCGGCAATCAGCCAGCAGGGGCTGGAAGCGGCGCTCAGCCAGCCGTTACAGCGTATTCTGGAGCAGGTGCAACTGGCGCTGGAGAGCGGTCAGGAGACACCGGAGGTGATTTATCTCACCGGCGGTAGCGCCCGTTCGCCCATTATCAAAAGCGCTGGCGGAAACCCTGCCGGGTATCCCGATCGCCGGGGGCGACGACTTCGGTTCCGTTACCGCCGGTCTCGCACGTTGGGCGCAGGTATTGTTCCGTTAATCTTCTGCCGGGTGTCCCTCACCCGGCATTATTTTCTCCGCCATAATCGCCTTATCGCAAATTACCATTCCTGACAAACGTTTCCAGACAGTGTTTCATTTTTCCTCCATTTTTCTACGGCATACCGTTACTAAACTAGTATTATTCCGGCAACGGTTTTCAGGATGAGATACGCATTACGATGAAAGGCAGTGTTACGTTTCGCCGCGCAATTGTCGCGGCCGTGGTCATCGCGGCAATCGGCGCCGCCTCGGTATCACTTCAGTCATAAAGACGCCTCTTCCACCGCGACCGGGCAAGCCGCTTCCGTAGAACCGGGTCCCGGCGGACCGGGTGGCGGACCCGGCGGCGGTGGACGTCACGGTATGCGTGGCGGAGCATTGCCGCCCGTGCAGGCGGCTGTCGCCACGACAGAGTCTGTGCCGCGTTATCTCTCCGGCCTTGGCACCATTACCGCCGTGAACACCGTAACGGTGCGCAGCCGCGTCAGCGGTCAGTTGCTGGCCCTTCACTTTCAGGAAGGTCAGCAGGTGAAGGCGGGCGACCTGCTGGCGGAAATCGATCCGAGTGAATTCAAGGTCGCGCTGGCACAGGCACAGGGTCAACTGGCGAAAGATAAAGCCACGCTGGCCAATGCCCGTCGCGATCTCGCCCGTTACCAACAACTGAGAAAACCAGCCTCGTCTCCCGCCGGGATCTTGATGCTCAGCAAGCGCTGGTCAGCGAGTCCGAAGGGACGGTAAAAGCCGATGAAGCGTCTGTCGCCAGTGCGCAGCTTCAGCTCGACTGGAGCCGCATCACCGCGCCCATCTCCGGTCGTGTCGGTTTAAAACAGGTGGATATCGGCAACCAGATCACCAGCAGTGACACCACCGGTATTGTGGTGTTGACGCAAACACACCCGATAGATCTCGTCTTCACGCTGCCGGAAAGCGATATCGCCACCGTGGTGCAGGCGCAAAAAGCCGGACAATCGCTGGCCGTCGAAGCCCCGATCGCACCAACAAACAGAAGCTAAGCACCGGCGCGCTGCTCAGTCTGGATAACCAGATTGATACCACCACCGGCACCATCAAGCTTAAAGCACGCTTTAACAATCAGGATGACGCGCTGTTCCCGGAACCAGTTCGTCAACGCCCGGATGCTGGTCGCCACCGAGCAGAATGCCGTGGTGATCCCGGCCGCCGCCCTGCAAATGGGTAATGAAGGCAACTTCGTCTGGGTGCTGAACGACAAAAGTCAGGTCAGCAAACACATTGTCACACCGGGTATTCAGGACAGCCAGAAGGTGGTCATTGCCGCCGGGTTATCCGCCGGGGATCGCGTGATCACTGACGGTATCGACCGCCTGACCGAAGGCGCAAAAGTAGAAGTGGTGGAGGCAAAAGCGCACAGGAGATGCCGGCGAAACGTGAACATCCGGCCAAAGGAGCGCAGTCCTGATGCAACTGCTCCCGCCAGGGCAGAACGGGCGGCCCTTCCCGCCTGTTTATTATGCGTCCGGTCGCCACCACGCTTCTGATGGTGGCGATCCTGCTTGCCGGTATCATCGGCTATCGCTTTCTGCCGGTTTCCGCCTTACCGGAAGTGGACTACCCCACCATTCAGGTCGTCACCCTCTACCCGGCGCCAGCCCGGATGTGATGACATCGGCGGTCACCGCCCCGCTTGAGCGCCAGTTCGGCCAGATGTCTGGTCTGGAGAACAGATGGCCTCGCAGAGCTCGGGCGGCGCGTCAGTGGTTACACTGCAATTCCAGTTAACCCTGCCGCTGGACGTGGCCGAGCAGGAAGTGCAGGCGGCGATCAATGCCGCCAACAGCCTGCTGCCGACGGACTTACCTAACCCACCGGTGTACAGCAAGGTGAATCCGGCGGATCCGCCAATTATGACGCTGGCGGTCACCTCTTCCGCAATGCCAATGACCCGGGTGGAAGATATGGTGGGAAACCCGGGTCGCCCAAAAAATTTCCCGAGGTGTCTGGCGTCGGTCTGGTGACACTGTCCGGCGGTCAGCGCCCGGCGGTACGCGTTAAGCTGAATGCACAGGCGGTTGCGGCGCTCGGGTTGACCAGCGAAACCATCCGTACCGCTATTAGCAATGCGAACGTCAACTCGGCGAAAGGCAGTCTGGACGGTCCGGCGCGGGCGGTCACGCTTTCCGCCAACGATCAAATGCAGTCGGCGCAAGAGTATCGCCAGTTGATCATTGCCTACCAGAACGGCGCGCCAATCCGCCACCGGGCGATATCGCCACCGTTGAACAGGGCGCGGAAAATAGCTGGCTGGGCGCGTGGGCCAATAAGCAGCAGGCGATTGTGATGAACGTCCAGCGTCAGCCGGGCGCCAACATCATTAACACCGCAGATAGCATCCGCACACTGTTGCCGCAACTGACCGAAAGCCTGCCGAAGTCGGTGACCGTTAAGGTGCTCTCTGACCGCACCACCAACATTCGCGCGTCGGTGAGCGATACGCAATTTGAACTGATGCTGGCGATTGCGCTGGTGGTAATGATCATCTATCTGTTCCTGCGAAATATTCCCGCCACCATTATTCCGGGTGTCGCCGTTCCGCTGTCGCTAGTGGGCACATTTGCCGCAATGGTGTTTCTTGATTTCTCCATCAATAACCTGACGCTGATGGCGCTAACCATCGCCACGGGGTTTGTGGTGGATGATGCCATCGTGGTGATTGAGAACATCTCGCGCTATATCGAGAAAGGCGAAAAACCGCTGGCCGCCGCGTTGAAAGGGGCGGGTGAGATTGGCTTTACCATTATCTCCCTCACCTTTTCACTGATTGCAGTGCTGATCCCGCTGCTGTTTATGGGCGATATCGTCGGCCGCCTGTTCCGCGAGTTCGCCGTTACGCTGGCGATAGCGATCCTGATCTCCGCCATCGTCTCCCTGACGCTGACGCCCATGATGTGCGCACGCATGCTGAGCGCCGAGTCTCTGCGTAAGCAGAACCGCTTTTCTCGTGCATCCGAACGTTTCTTGGAGCGCGTGATTGCCGGTTACGGGCGTTTGCTGAGCAAAGTGTTGAACCACCCGTGGCTGACGTTGAGTGTGGCGATCGGTACGTTGCTGCTGTCCGTGATGCTGTGGATTGTGATCCCGAAAGGCTTCTTCCCGGTGCAGGATAACGGCATCATCCAGGGGGACCTTACAGGCGCCGCAGTCGGCCTCCTTTGCCAGCATGGCGGAGCGCCAGCGCCGGTGTGGCGGATGTGATTCTGCACGATCCGGCGGTGGAAAGCCTGACCTCGTTTGTTGGCGTCGATGGCACAAACCCCTCGCTGAACAGCGCACGTCTGCAAATCAACCTCAAGCCGCTGGATGAACGTGACGACCGCGTTCAGCCGGTGATCGAACGGTTGCAACAGGCCGTGGCGAACGTACCGGGCGTGTCGCTTTACCTGCAACCGATCCGAGGATTTGACCATCGACACGCAGGTTAGCCGCACGCAATATCAGTTCACACTCCGAGGCAAACTCGCTGGATGCCCTCAGTGCACTGGGTGCCGCAACTGGTCAGCAAACTCCGGTGTGCGTTGCCGCAGCTATCCGATGTCAGCAGCGACTGGCAGGACAAAGGGCTGGTGGCGTATGTCAACGTTGACCGCGACAGCGCCAGCCGTCTGGGCATCACCATGTCGGATGTGGACAATGCACTGTACAACGCCTTTGGTCAGCGATTGATTTCAACCATTTACACCCGAGGGCGAATCAGTATCGCGTGGTGCTGGAACACGATACCGCGCAAACGCCGGGCCTGTCGGCGCTGGATAACGTACGCCTCACCAGTACCGATGGCGGTGTGGTGCCCCTCTCGTCGATTGCGAAAGTCGAGCAGCGCTATGCCCCGCTGAGCATCAACCACCGGATCAATTCCCCTCCACGACCATCTCTTTTAACGTCGCGGACGGTTATTCGCTGGGAGATGCGGTGCAGGCGGTGATGGAGAGTGAAAAAACCCTCAACTTCCCGACCTCGATCACCACACAGTTCCAGGAAGTACGCTGGCGTTCCAGCCGCGCGGCACCGTCTGGCTGATTGTGGCCGCCGTGGCGGCGATGTACATCGTGCTCGGCGTACTGTATGAGAGCTTTATTCACCCCATTACGATTCTGTCGACACTGCCCACAGCGGGCGTGGGCGCACTGCTGGCGTTGCTGATTTCCGGGAGCGAGCTGGATGTGATTGCCATCATCGGCATTATTCTGTTGATCGGGATTGTGAAGAAAAACGCCATCATGATGATCGACTTTGCCCTCGCCGCCGAGCGTGAAGAGGGGATGTCGCCGCGCGATGCCATTTTCCGAGGCCTGCCTGCTGCGTTTTCGCCCGATTCTGATGACCACGCTGGCCGCCCTGCTGGGTGCGCTACCTTTGATGCTGAGCGCCGGTGTTGGCGCGGAGTTACGCCGCCCGCTGGGGATTGGCATGGTCGGCGGGCTGCTGGTCAGCCAGTGCTGACGCTGTTCACCACGCCGGTTATCTACCTGCTGTTTGACCGACTGGCATTGTGGACAAAACAGCGTTTCCCCGGCATGAGGAGGAGGCGTAAGTGAAGTTTTTCGCCCTCTTCATTTACCGCCCGGTGGCGACGATCCTGATCTCGCTGGCCATCACCCTGTGCGGCATACTCGGCTTCCGGTTGTTGCCGGTCGCCCCGCTGCCGCAGGTAGATTTTCCGGTGATCATGGTCAGCGCATCGCTCTCCGGGGCATCGCCGAAACCATGGCGTCATCGGTCGCCACCCCGCTGGAACGCTCGCTCGGGCGCATTGCCGGGGTCAGCGAAATGACCTCCACCAGCTCGCTGGGCAGTACGCGTATTATTCTGGAGTTTAACTTCGACCGCGATATCAACGGTGCCGCGCGCGCGATGTGCAAGCGGCGATAAACGCAGCGCAAAGTTTGCTGCCAAGCGGTATGTCAAGCCGACCGACCTATCGCAAGGCTAACCCGTCCGATGCGCCGATTATGATCCTGACGCTAACGTCAGACACCTA
This sequence comes from Enterobacter sp. EA-1, assembly GCA_002886105.1. Taxonomy (GTDB): domain Bacteria; phylum Pseudomonadota; class Gammaproteobacteria; order Enterobacterales; family Enterobacteriaceae. The sequence continues at coordinate 1,787,686 of CP025776.1, read as the reverse complement.
TTCGCAGGGCGAGCTGTACGATTTTGCCTCCACGCAGTTGGCGCAAACCATCGCGCAGATTCAGGGGGTGGGGGATGTGGACGTTGGCGGGAGTTCCCTGCCTGCCGTGCGCGTTGGGTTGAACCCGCAGGCACTGTTTAACCAGTGGCGTATCGCTGGATTCCGTTCGCACCGCTATCAGCAACGCCAACGTGCGGCGACCGCAAGGTGCGGTGGAAGATACCGCGCACCGCTGGCAGGTACAAACCAACGATGCGTTGAAAACCGCCGCCGAATACCGACCGTTGATCATTCATTACAAAACGGCTCGGCGGTGCGTTTAAGCGATGTCGCAACAGTCAACGATTCGGTGCAGGATGTTCGCAACGCCGGGATGACCAACGCCAAACCGGCGATTTTGCTGATGATCCGCAAATTACCGGAAGCCAATATCATCGAAACCGTGGACAGCATTCGCGCGCGCTTACCCGGTTTGCAAAAGACCATTCCGGCGGCCATCGATTTACAAATCGCCCAGGGATCGCTCCCCCACTATCCGCGCCTCGCTGGCGGAAGTGGAGCAGACCTTAGTGATCTCTGTGGCACTGGTGATCCTTGTGGTGTTCCTGTTCCTGCGCTCCGGCAGAGCGACGCTGATCCCGGCGGTGGCCGTGCCGGTTTCGCTGATCGGCACGTTTGCCGCTATGTACCTGTGCGGATTCAGCCTCAATAACCTGTCACTGATGGCACTGACCATTGCCACCGGTTTTGTGGTGGATGACGCGATTGTGGTGCTGGAAAATATCTCGCGGCACCTTGAAGCGGGAACAAAACCGCTTCAGGCCGCGCTTCAGGGGACACGGGAAGTGGGCTTTACCGTTCTCTCCATGAGCGTCTCGCTGGTGGCGGTGTTTTGCCGTTACTGTTGATGGCCGGTTTACCCGGTCGCCTGCTGCGGGAGTTCGCTGTCACGCTATCCGTGGCGATTGGCATTTCGCTGGCCATCTCCCTGACATTAACGCCGATGATGTGCGGCTGGTTGCTGAAGAGCCATAAACCTCGCGAACGCACCCGTGAACGCGGCGTGGGCCGCCTGTTGATTGCGCTGCAACAGCAGTATGCGCGCTCGCTGAAATGGGTGCTTAACCATGCCCGCCTCGTCGGCTGGTGCTGCTTGCCACCATCGCGCTGAATATCTGGATGTACATCACCATACCCAAAACCTTCTTCCCGGAGCAGGACACTGGCGTGCTGATGGGCGGCATCCAGGGCGGATCAGAGCATCTCCTTCCGGTGTGCGATGCGCGTGAAGTTGCAGGATTTTATGAAAATCATCCGCGACGATCCGGCAGTGGATAATGTCACCGGCTTTACCGGCGGCTCGCGGGTAAACAGCGGCATGATGTTTATTACGCTGAAATCCCGTGGAGTGCGCCATGAAACCGCCCAGCAGGTGATTGATCGCCTGCGCGGCAAACTGGCGAAAGAGCCGGGCGCCAGCCTGTTTTTAGTGGCCGTGCAGGACATTCGCGTTGGCGGTCGGCAGGCGAACGCCAGTTACCAGTACTCGCTGCTGTCGGATGATCTCAGCGCCCTGCGTGAGTGGGAGCCGAAGATCCGTAAAGCCCTCGCCGCCCTGCCGCAACTGGCAGACGTCAACTCCGATCAGCAGGATAACGGGGCAGAGATGAACTCGGTTTACGATCGCGCCACCATGTCGCGTCTCGGGATCAGCGTCGAAGAGACCAACAGCCTGCTGAATAACGCCTTCGGCCAGCGGCAGATTTCGACTATCTACCAGCCGTTAAACCAGTACAAAGTGGTGATGGAAGTCGATCCGCGTTATACCCGGACGTTAGCGCACTGGATAAAATGTATGTGATTAACAGCGAGGGCAAATCGATCCCGCTCTCCTACTTCGCCCACTGGCTTCCAGCCAATGCGCCGCTGTCAGTGAATCATCAGGGTTTATCCGCCGCGTCGACCATCGCCTTTAACCTGCCGACCGGGTCGTCGTTATCGGAAGCCAGCGATGCGATCAACCGCGCAATGACCCAACTGGGCGTGCCTTCAACCGTGCGCGGGAGTTTTGCCGGTACCGCGCAGATCTTCCAGCAAACCATGAACTCGCAGGTGATCCTAATTCTGGCGGCGATTGCGACGGTCTATATCGTGCTGGGGATCCTCTACGAAAGCTATGTGCATCCGCTGACCATTCTCTCCACCCTGCCCTCGGCGGTGGGCGCGTTAAGCTGGCGCTGGAGCTGTTTAACGCACCCTTTAGCTTAATTGCGCTTATCGGCATTATGTTGTTGATCGGGATTGTGAAGAAAAATGCCATTATGATGGTCGACTTCGCCCTTGAAGCGCAGCGTCAGGGTAACCTTAGCGCAGAAGACGCTATCTTCCGTGGGCCTGTTTGTTGCGTTTTCGCCCCCATCATGATGACGACGCTGGCGGCGCTGTTTGGCGCGCTGCCGCTGGTTATCTCCGGCGGCGACGGTTCCGAATTGCGTCAGCCTCTCGGTATCACTATCGTAGGCGGTCTGGTGATGAGCCAGTTGCTGACCCTGTACACAACGCCGGTGGTCTATCTGTTCTTCGACCGTCTGCGCATGCGTTTTAGCCGTAAAGAGAGAGAGCCAGTTAGTGAATGAATGAACTACCCAAAAACATCCGCTGGCAACTATGGATCGTCGCCTTTGGCTTTTTTTATGCAGTCGCTGGATACCACTATTGTGAACACCGCCCTCCCCCTCGATGGCGAAAAGTCTGGGGGAGAGTCCGCTGCATATGCATATGGTGGTGGTGTCCTATGTGCTGACGGTAGCCGTCATGCTGCCGGCCAGCGGCTGGCTGGCGGATCGGGTAGGCGTGCGCAACATCTTTTTATCGCCATTGTGCTGTTCACGACCGGCTCACTGTTTTGCGCGCAGGCTTCCACGCTGGACCAACTGGTTATGGCCCGCGTACTGCAAGGGGTTGGCGGCGCGATGATGGTGCCGGTCGGCAGGCTGACGGTGATGAAAATCGTCCCGCGCGATCACTATATGGCGGCGATGACCTTTGTCACGCTGCCGGGGCAGATTGGCCCACTGGTCGGCCCGGCGCTGGGTGGGATTCTGGTGGAGTATGCCTCCGGCACTGGATCTTCCTGATTAATCTGCCGGTGGGGATCATCGGGGCTATCGCCACCCCTGGAGCCTGATGCCGAACTACACCCTGCAAACCCGCCGCTTTGATATGGTGGGATTTGTGCTGTTGGCCTGCGGCATGGCGACGCTGACGCTGGCGCTCGACGGGCATAAAGGTCTGGGGCTGTCGCCGTGGATGTTGGGCCTGCTGGTGGGCGTTGGCGCGGTAGCGCTTATTACCTATCTGCTGCATGCAAAAGGCAACGATGGCGCATTGTTTAACCTGCGCCTGTTCCGCACGCCTTCGTTCTCGCTCGGGCTATCGGGCAGTTTCGCCGGGCGTGTAGGTAGCGGCATGCTGCCGTTTATGACACCGGTATTTTTGCAAATCGGCCTCGGGTTTTCGCCTTTTCACGCCGGGTTAATGATGATCCCAATGGTGCTGGGCAGCATGGGCATGAAACGCATTGTCGTGCAGGTGGTGAACCGGTTCGGTTACCGCCGGGTGCTGGTCTGCTCCACGCTGGGTCTGGCATTGATAAGCCTGCTGTTTATGACCACCGCCCTGCTGGGCTGGTACTACGTGCTACCGCTGGTGCTGTTCTGCCGGGGGATGATTAACTCCATGCGTTTCTCCTCAATGAATACCCTGACGCTGGAAAGATCTGCCGGATGAGCTGGCCAGCAGCGGCAACAGCCTGCTGTCGATGGTGATGCAACTGTCGATGAGTATCGGCGTGACCGTTGCCGGGTTGCTGTTGGGTTTATTTGGTTCGCAGCATTTGTCGGCGGACAGCGGCGTGGCGCACCACGTTTTTCTTTACGCTTACCTCAGTATGGCGGTGGTGATTGCACTTCCGGCGTTACTCTTTGCCCGCGTCCCGGATGACGCCAGCAAAAACGTCGTTATTGCCCGTCGCAAAAGGAGAGAATCATGACATTCTGGCGGCCGGGCATCACGGCCAAGCTCTTTCTGGCTATTTTAACCACCTGCATTGTGTTGCTCATCACCATGCACTGGGCGGTGCGCATCAGCTTCGAACGCGGCTTTATCGACTATATCAAGCGCGGTAACGAGCAGCGTTTGCAGATGCTGAGCGACTCGCTGGCCGAACAATATGCCCAGAATGGTAGCTGGCAGTTTTGCGCAATAACGATCGGGTCATTTTTCAGATCCTGCGCTCGTTCGAAAGAGATAATGAGCACGAAGACGACCGCGCTGGCGGCCGGGTCGTAATAATGGCGGGCCGGTATGGATCACGAAATGCCCCCCGCCCCGACGGTGAACCGGAGCGCGAACCGGGCCCACCAGTCCACCGGGAGGGCCGCCAGGGCATGCCGCCGCACGGCTGGCGCACCCTGTTCTGGGTGGTTGATCAACAATCCCGGGGTAGGGCCACGCTCACCGGTGCCGGAGGATGGCACACGCCGGGCGATTGTGGTGAATAACCAACAGGTCGGCTGGGTGATCGCGTCACCAATTGAGCGCCTGACGCGCAATACCGATATTAATTTTGACCGCCAACAACGGCGCACCAGCTGGCTGATTGTCGGGCTTGCCACCTTGCTGGCCGCTATCGCGACCTTCCCGCTGGCGGGGGCTTGCTGGCACCGGTCAAACGGCTGGTCGAAGGGACGCATAAGCTGGCTTCCGGGGATTTCACCACCCGTGTCACCCCCGGTAGCCATGATGAATTAGGCCGGCTGGCGCGGGACTTTAACCAGCTCGCCAGCACGCTGGAAAAAAAACCAGCAGATGCGCCGCGATTTTATGGCGGACATCTCCCATGAACTGCGGACACCGCTGGCGGTATTGCGCGGCGAGCTGGAAGCGATCCGGGGACGGCGTACGGCAATTCACCCCGGAGTCGGTGGCATCCTTGCAGGCGGAGGTCGGCACGCTCACCAAACTGGTGGACGACCTGCACCAGCTTTCGATGTCCGATGAAGGCGCGCTGGCGTATCAGCGCACGCCGGTGGATGTGATTACGCTGCTGGAGATTGCAGCAGGCGCATTCCGCGAGCGTTTCGCCAGCCGCAACCTGACCCTGTCGCTTGAAGCACCGGCGCGCGCCACGGTCTTTGGCGATCCCGATCGCCTGATGCAGCTCTTCAATAACCTGCTGGAAAACAGCCTGCGCTATACCGACAGCGGCGGCCGTACGCATATTCAGGCCACCACCGAGGATGGCAAGCTGGTAATGCGTTTTGCCGACAGCGCCCCCCGGTGTGAACGATGAGCAACTTAAGCGTCTGTTTGAGCGCTTTTATCGCACTGAGGGTTCACGCAACCCGCGCCAGCGGCGGTTCAGGTCTGGGGCTGGCTATCTGTTTGAATATTGTGGAAGCGCACGGTGGCGCTATCCATGCAGCGCACTCGCCTTTTGGCGGGGTTAGCATTACAGTTGAACTACCGCTTGAACGCGAAAAATCGAGAGACGTATGACTGAGTTACCCATTGACGAAAACACGCCGCGCATTCTGATCGTGGAAGATGAACCCAAGCTTGGGCAGTTGTTGATCGATTACCTGCGGGCGGCAAGCTACGCGCCAGCGCTGATCAATCACGGCGACCGGTGCTTCCTTATGTTCGACAGACGCCGCCGGATTTGATCCTGCTCGACTTGATGCTACCCGGTACAGATGGTCTGACGTTGTGCCGTGAAATTCGCCGTTTCTCCAATGTCCCCATCATTATGGTGACAGCGAAAATCGAAGAGATTGACCGCCTGCTGGGGCTGGAAATTGGCGCGGATGACTATATCTGCAAACCGTACAGCCCACGCGAAGTGGTGGCCCGGGTGAAAACCATTCTGCGTCGCTGCAAACCGCAGCGTGAACTGCAAGCAATGGACGATGAAAGCCCGCTGATTGTCGATGAGGGGCGTTTCGCAAGCTGGCACAACAAACTGCTGGATCTGACGCCTGCCGAGTTCCGCCTGCTGAAAACCCTCTCCAGCGAACCGGGTAAGGTCTTCTCCCGCGAACAGTTGCTTAATCATCTGTACGATGACTACCGCGTAGTGACCGACCGTACTATCGATAGCCATATCAAAACCTGCGGCGCAAACTGGAAGCGCTGGATGAAGAACAGTCCTTTATCCGCGCGGTCTATGGCGTGGGCTATCGCTGGGAAGCAGATGCCTGCAAACTGGCGTAACCGCGTGTGTCGGGCGGGGTTAACCGCCCGGCACTCGCTTATTACGCGCCAGTGCTGTAAACGCTTTTTTACCCCTTTCATCTGATTGCGGCCCATCGGCTCTCTCTCCACAGCAAACCGGCTGGCCGTGTCGCTTCCCCGTCTGCCCCATCTTTACTGGTAGGGTATTTGCCCGCGAACAAACCCCCGCATCCTCTGTATGATGACTCCCGCGAAAATGACTGTTTGATAACAACGGGTCAGGCTGCTAATAGCGTCGTCAATAAAAGGTAAAGGATGATGAGGAAATATGGTTACGGCGCACTGGCGCTGCTGTTTGCCGCGTTTGGTTGCCGGGCGGAGATCACCGAGGCGCAAATCGCCGCCGACTGCGCCAAAATCAACGATTACGCCAAACAGGGCAATCAATTCTATCAGGCCAAAACTACGCCAAAGCGAGGGAGGCGTTCATTCAGCAAACCGCGTGGCTTGAACAGTGTGAATACGGCGGAAATCAACCCAATGAGGTACTGATAGCCACCGCTTACAATAACGTGGCGCTGACGTTTATCCGCCGGGCGAATACCGCAAAGCGCAAGCCCGGCTGCAAATCATGCCGGACGATCAGAAGTCGCAATATAACCTTTCGCGTATTCAGGACAAGCTAATCGCGCTGCCAAAACCGACGTCCGCCGCTGGCGAATATTGGCAATATGCCGGGCGTGGCGAGTGGGAAGTACTGACCCTGAAAGCAGAAGGTAATGACCGCTATCAGGCCGACTGGGCGGGTTACTCGTTCGGTCTCATGGGACTCTATTACGGGCCAAATATCGGTGAATTCTCGGAGAAAGTGACCTTCAAACAGAATAAAGGCGACATCAACCTGCACGACGATGAAGATATTGCGCACTGCACCATTTCGCTGACGCTGTCGGCAGACAAGCACACACTGAACGCGAAAACCGATGACCCGATGAACTGCGGTTTTGGTCATAACGTCAGCGCCGACGGTAAATACTTACGCGTGGATTGACGCGCAGGTTTACTCCCCCTGCCCCCGGCGCTACAATTCCCGCCCTGAAATCAGGGGGAACTCCCCTGCAGCCTCACCCCGGTGAGGCTATCTGACCTGTCATCAGAATGAGACCATCATGTTTAAACCGGAACTCCTTTCCCCGGCGGGAACGCTGAAAAATATGCGTTACGCTTTCGCTTACGGCGCAGACGCCGTTTATGCTGGCCAGCCGCGTTACTCGCTGCGGGTGCGCAATAACGAATTCAACCACGAAAACCTGCAAATCGGCATTAACGAAGCCCATGCGCTGGGCAAGCAGTTTTACGTGGTGGTGAATATCGCCCCGCACAACGCCAAGCTGAAAACGTTCATCCGCGACTTAAAACCGGTGGTGGATATGGGGCCGGATGCGCTGATTATGTCCGATCCGGGGCTTATCATGCTGGTACGAGAACATTTCCCGCAGATGCCGATCCACCTCTCCGTTCAGGCGAACGCCGTGAACTGGGCGACGGTAAAATTCTGGCAACAGATGGGCCTGACGCGTGTGATCCTCTCCCGCGAACTGTCGCTGGAAGAAATTGAAGAGATCCGCGCCGGAAATGGAAATCGAGATTTTTGTTCACGGTGCACTGCCGCTGCCTGCTCTCAGGTTATATCAACAAGCGCGATCCAAACCCGGAGGGTACCTGCACCAACGCCTGCCGTTGGGAATACAACGTGCAGGAAGGCAAAGAAGACGCTATCGGTAATATCGTGCATGTTCACGAACCGATCCCCGGTGCAAAACATTGAACCGACGCTGGGTGTCGGCGCGCCCACTGACAAAGTGTTTATGATTGAAGAAGCACAGCGTCCGGGCGAGTATATGACCGCCTTTGAAGACGAGCATGGCACCTACATCATGAACTCCAAAGATCTGCGCGCCATTGCCCACGTTGAGCGCCTGACCAAAATGGGCGTGCACTCGCTGAAAATCGAAGGCCGCACCAAGTCGTTCTATTACTGCGCCCGTACTGCGCAGGTCTACCGTAAAGCCATTGACGACGCCGCCGCCGAAACCGTTCGACACCTCGCTGCTGGAAACGCTGGAAGGTCTGGCGCATCGTGGCTATACCGAAGGTTTTCTGCGTCGCCACACCCACGATGACTACCAGAACTACGAATACGGCTACTCCGTCTCCGAGCGCCAGCAGTTTGTCGGTGAGTTCACCGGCGAGCGCAAAGGCCATCTCGCCGCAGTTGCGGTGAAAAACAAGTTCTCTGTCGGCGATAGCCCGGAGCTGATGACCCCGCAAGGTAACGTTAACTTCACGCTGGAACAGATGGAAAACGCCAAAGGCGAAGCGATGCCGGTTGCACCGGGCGACGGTTATACCGTCTGGCTGCCGGTACCGGAAGATATGGCGCTGGAATACGCTCTGTTAATGCGCAATTTCGATGGTCAGTCGACGCGAAATCCGCACGCCTGAGCAACGTCACCGGATAGTTAAGCACGGTTATTTATTGCAGGATAAGATTCTTAGAATCGGATCACATACCGTTGCGGTTAATATGGGTATTATCCACCTCGCTGAAAAACATAACCCATAAATGCTAGCTGTACCAGGAACCACCTCCTTAGCCTGTGTAATCTCCCTTACGCAGGCTGATTTTTTCTCCATTATTCCGCTTTTCCTCCGCATCCCCGTTTCCTGACATACACTTTGCTGATGTTGTTCAGCCCGAGGGTGAAAAAGGATGCATGAATTTCCCACAAGCTTATTGATCCTCAACGGTAAAAGCGCCGGTGACGAAACGCTGCGCGAAGCGATAACGCTGCTGCGCAATGAAGGTATGGCTATTCAGGTGCGGGTAACCCACGGGAGAAAGGTGATGCCGGACGTTACGTGAAAGAGGCGCAGCAGCTCGGCGTCGCAACGGTGATCGCGGGTGGCGGCGACGGGACCATTAACGAAGTGGCCACCGCACTGGTGGAATGCGCGGGGAGCATGTTCCGGCATTGGGCATTTTACCGCTCGGCACCGCCAATGATTTTGCCACCAGCGCCGCCATTCCGGACGCGCTGGACAAAGCGTTGCAGCTGGCGATTGTCGGCAAAGCGGTGCCGGTGGATATCGCCGAGGGTTAACGATAAAACCTGCTTTATCAATATGGCGACCGGTGGCTTTGGCACCCGCATTACCAGCGAAACGCCGGAAAAACTCAAAGCCGCCCTCGGGGGTGTCTCCTATCTGATCCACGGTCTGATGCGCATAGACATGCTGAAAGCGGATCGTTGCGAAATTCGTGGCGACAATTTTCACTGGCAGGGCGATGCGCTGGTGATTGGCATCGGCAATGGTCGCCGGGAGCAGGTGGCGGGCAGCAGCTTTGCCCACAGGCGCTGATTAACGATGGGTTATTGCAACTGCGTATTTTTTACCGGCGATGAGCTCCTGCCTGCACTGTTCACCACGTTAACGCAACCGGATGATAATCCGCATATTGTTGACGGAAAATCGGCACGGGTTTGAGGTGGAATGCCCCCCACGAGCTGACCTTTAATCTCGACGGTGAACCCGCTGCGCGGGGAACATTTCCGCATTGAAGTGCTCCCCGGCGCCTTGCAGTGCCGGTTACCGCCGGATTGCCCGTTATTGCGCTAGCGGGCGTTTTCAGGCCGGAGGATGGCAGCGCCAGTCCGGCCTGACGGGTCATCAATACGCCGCCACTTCCCGCGCCATTTCGCGGCTGTACTGCTGACTGGCGTTCACCAGCATCTGTGTATACACCGTTTGCGCCGCGCCGCTGACCAGTGCATCTACCGTGAGCGTTTCGAGGATTTTGCCATACTGCATCACCGCCACTTTCTGGCACAAATGAGCAATGACCCCCAGATCGTGCGTCACCATCAGGTAGGTCAGTTGCGACTCCTGATGCAGCGCCGCCAACAGATTGAGGATCTCCGCCTGCACGGACACGTCTAATGCCGACGTCGGTTCATCCAGCAGCAGTACTCGCGGTTCAAGGATCAACGCCCGGGCGATTGCCACACGCTGGCGCTGCCCGCCGGACAGTTGATGCGGGTAACGATCGCGAAAAGCACGACTTAACCCCACCTTATCCAGCAGCGTATTGATCCGCCGGTCTCTGTCATGAATGCCGTGGATTTGCAGCGGCTCTTCAAGAATATCGCCAATGGTATGCCGCGGGTGCAGCGAGCCATAGGGATCCTCGGAAGACCATCTGCACCAGTCGGCAACGCGGCGGGCTGAGACGCTTTTCCAGCGGCTGCTGATTAATCGCCAGCGCCCCTTCCCAATGCGTGAACAGCCCGGCCAGACACTTCCAGCACCGTGGTCTTACCCGAACCGGACTCGCCCACCGGTGCCGTAAATCTCCCCGGTTGCACCGAGAAGCTGACATCGCTGAGTGCACTGGTTACGCTTTTCCCCTTCCCCGAACGCCGGTTGAGATTTTGCACAGTAATCATCTTACCCTCCTTACTCGCCCAGCCAGCTGGCCTCGGCGCTGCAACACGGGCAGCACCGGACGTCGGTTGTGAATTTCCGGCAGAGAGTGAATCAGCCCCTGCGTGTACGGGTGTTGGGCGTTATCCAGATCGTTCGCCGCAATGGACTCCACAACGCGCCCGGCGTACATCACCAGCACGCGGTCGCAAAAGCTGCGCACCAGATTGATATCATGGCTGATAAAAAATCAGCCCCCAGCCCGCGTGATTTCACCCAGATCGTCAAGCAACCCCAGTACCTGCAAACGCACGGACACATCCAGCGCCGAGGTGGGTTCATCGGCAATCACCAGTTCCGGGTCGGTGATCAGCATCATCGCAATCATGATACGTTGCCCCCGGCCGCCGGAGATCTCGTGAGGATAGAGGTGATACACCCGCTCCGGCTGACGAATACGCACCACATCCAGCATTTCCAGCACTTTGGCTTTCGCCTCGGCTTTTTTTCCCCGGGTGATGCGTCAACCCCGAGGGCTTCCGCAATCTGATCGCCCACGCAGACCACCGGGTTCAGCGAATATTTCGGATCCTGCATAATCATCGAGATGCGTTTGCCGCGCACGCTGCGCATGTGCGCTTCGTCCACCTTCAGCAAATCCACATCGCCAAACTGCATGGCATCCGCGCGAATGCGCGCTTTGGCTGGATGCAGACGCAACAACGCGCGCCCGACGGTGGACTTGCCGGAACCCGACTCGCCGACAATCGCCAGTTTCTCCTGACCGAGGGTAAAGAGACGCCGCGCACCGCATGGGTGATCGCGCCTCCGTTGACAAAATCAACGTGCAGATTGCGCACATCGAGAAGCGGTGCATTATTCGCTGCGAGGATCGAGGATGTCACGTAAGCCGTCTCCCAAGAAGTTAAACGCCGAGGGCTGTTGATCAAAATCGCCAGCCCCGGAATGGTCACTACCCACCAGCACTCCATCATGTACGTCCGTCCGCTGGAGATCATCGCACCTCCGGTTCCGGTGGTTGCGCGCCAAGGCCTAAAAAACCGAGACCCGCGGCGGTCAAAATGATCCCGGCCATGTTCATGGTGATGCGGATAATCACCGACGGCAGACACAGCGGCACAATGTGACGCCACAGCACCCGCAGTGGGGAAGCCCCTGTAAGCGTACCGCGGAAATAAAGTCAACTGGCGCAAAGAGAGCGTCTCCGCCCGCGCCAGACGCGCAATCGGCGGCCGGGGCGGTTAACGTAATGGCAATCACCACATGCTCAAGACCCGAGGGCCAAGTGCGGCGACAAACGCCAGCGCCAGCACCGGTGGCTCGGGAAAGAGATAAAAATGTCGGTCACGCGCATCAATACCATATCGACCTTGCCGCCAAAGTACCCGGCGGTCACGCCCAGCAGCAGGCCCAGCGGCCCGACGGTGACCGAGACCAGCAGCACGATATAGAGCGTGATGCGCGAGCCATAGACCAAGCGGCTGAAGATATCGCGGCCAAACTCGTCGGTGCCGAACCAGTGCGCCGCATTCGGCGGAGAGAGCGCTATCCGAGGTCCTGTACCAGCGGGTTATAGGGCGCAATCCACGGCGCAAAAATCGCCACCATCAACAACAGCAAGATGATGCTGCCGCCAATCGCCGTGAGCGGGTTACGCGCCATCTTGCCGAGGAAGCCCGCCGCGCGCCCCACTCCCCGTTTGAGCCGCAGGGTGCGTTCGTGGCGGGCTGAGGGAACCGGCGTATCAAAAGAGACCGTCATGATTTCGTCCTCGGATCAAAGAGTTGATACAGCATGTCGGAGAGCAAATTGAGCAGCACAAAAATCACCCCTACCAGCAGCACGCAGCCCATCACCGCATTCATATCGCCAAGCAGTAAACTGCCGGTAAGGTAGGAGCCGAACCCCGGCCACGAGAAGACCGTTTCGATCAGTACCGCCCCTCCAGCAGCGAGCCGTACGCCAGCGCCACCACCGTTAACAACTGCACGAGAATGTTGCGAAAGGCGTGATTCCAGATCACCTGCCGCTCGGTCAGCCCCTTCACCCGCGCGGTGATAATGAATTCCTGCGACAGTTGCGCCAGCATAAAGCTGCGGGTCATGCGGCTGATGTAAGCCAGTGAGTGGAAGCCAAGCAGCGATGCCGGAAGCACCAGATGATTTAACGCATTCCAGAACACCTGCCCGTTGCCTGCCAGCAGCGCATCGACGGTAATCAACCCGGTGCGGTGCGGTACAACGCCATCCAGCCCCAGATCCAACCGCCCTGCACCGCCCACCCAACCGAGCGGGCATAGAACAGCAACAACCCCATCATGCCGACCCAGAAGATAGGTGTGGAGTAACCGGCCGGGGCTGATAATGCGCACCACATAGTCAGAAAGCGAGTTCCGACGGGCGGCAGCCAGTACCCCAGCGGAATACCTAACCCGGCGCCGACAATAATCGCCATCGTCGCCAGCTCCAGCGTAGCCGGAAAAACGCGCACGATATCGTCCATCACCGGTTTGCCGGTCAGCAGCGCATTACCCAAATCCCCATGCAGCAGGTTGTTCAGGTAGATACCAAACTGGGTCATCAGCGATTTATCAAAACCCAGTTGCTGGTAAACCTGCTGGTAGGTGCTGTGATCGGCATCCGGGCCGACAATGGCCAGCACCGGATCGATAGGCATCACACGGCCGATAAAAAAGGTCAGTAACAGCAACCCGAACAGGGGTGACGATCACTGGGTCAACCGTTTCGACAGACGTCTGGCCCGTGAACCGGGCGCAAGCAGCAGCGTACTCATCCTTTATCTCCTCCGCTGACGGTGGTTTTGTACACTTCACGCAGGAAGGTGGTGGCGGAAGGGTGCGACTGGAAGTTTTTCACTTCGTTACGCACCACTACGGAATCCACCATCTGCGATAGCGGGGATCAGCGCCGGGGATCAACTTGTCATAACGCACCTGAATTTGCTGGTAATCGGCTTTCTGCTTCTGCGGATCGCGCTCCAGCAAGGCGTTATCGATCATCCTCATTGAGCGGCTTATCGTAAAAACTGGTGCGCCAGCCCTCGGAAGTTGGTCAGGCGGGCTTCGTCGCTGTTGTCCGGGTTATAGACCAGCGCACGCAGGCTGGAGTGCGGATGGGGCTCGACCCGCTGCCACCGCGACCGACCAGCATGTCGAATTTACGTTCACGCATCGCACCGTAAATCTGGTTGCCGGTACCGGTCACGATTTTGGCGTTAATACCGGCCTGCATCAGCGTCGACTGCACCGCAATGGCGATATTGAGAAACGGTTGATCGGCGAGCACGCGTAACGTGGTGTCGAAACCGTTCGGATAACCGGCTTCCGCCAGCAGTTTTTTCGCCCGCGGAATATCCAGCCGGTAGCCGGGATCCGGCAGTGTTGATGGCATCCCGGCTTTGATCGGGCGCTGGTGCAGGACGCCATAGCCCGGCATCAGTGCTTTATTGATGCCCTGATAGTCAATCAGATAACGCACCGCTTCGCGCACTTTCGGGTTGGCAAAGTGCGGCTCTTTCATGCTCATCGCCACGTAGTAGACCGTGCCCTTTTGCACCGCCTCGACGGTTACGTTGGGATCTTTACGCAGCGCATTGATGTCGGACACCGCCATATTGTTGGCGACATCCAGATCGCCTTTAGCCAGCATCAGGCGCAGGGTTTTGCGACTCACGGAAGTGGCGCAGCACCACGCGGTTAAGTTTCGGCTCTTCGCGCCAGTAATGCGGATTGCGCTTCATGCGCAGCACATCTTTCGCCTGCCGGGGTTTCCAGCATAAAAGGGCCGGAACCGGCTTCGTTGGTGGTCAGCCAGCGGTTGCCCCAATCATTATTCACCTCGTGCGCCTGTACCGTTTTGCTGTCCAGCACACCCAGTTGCCCAGCGCCCCCAGCGAGTAAATCACCAGTTGCGGATCGTTGGCTTTCGGCAGGCGGATTTGCACGGTGTACGCATCCGGCGCGGAGACCTGCTCATCAATATTCTTTTGCTGAAGCCGTAAGATTTCCACACCGATGCCTGCGCAAGATTGAGATGCAGCAGGCGGCGCATCGACCACACCACATCCTCTGCGGTCAGCGGATTGCCGGAATGAAAGCGGACGTTGTTGCGCAAATGGAAGGTCAGGGTTTTGCCATCCGGGCTGATATCCCGTGGGGACTCCGCCAGCGCGGGTTTGACGTTGGTCAGCTCGTTGGCATCCAGTTCGACCAGCGAGTCATACAGATTGACCACAATTCCTACCACTTCGTTACCGGTCATGGCTGCCGGATCGAGGGTGAGCAGGTTGTTCATGTTCATGCCGATGATGAGCTGGTCGGGCGGCGTCGCAGCGCGTGCCGCCCCACCTTCATCATCAGCGAGAGAGCGCGAGTAAACACGCTCCGGCGAGGAGGATTTTTTTCATCTGTGTATACCGTTTGTAGGGTACGTTTTGCCGGATAGCAGCTTGCGCCTCCTCCGGCCTACGCGGCCCGAAAGTCAGTGCTCCCGGGCATTTATTATTTTTATCAGTCGTGACTGAGGGTATTGGCTTCGATATACGCAAAATTAATGTCTTCGCCGAGCCCCGGACGCTGCGGCAAATGGACGAAACCCTCTTCATCCATCGGGTCGACAATCGTGTTGAGATACGCCGCCGGTTGATCGTAATCCGAGGAACGGGTGCAGCAAACCGCGTTCATACCAGCGGCAATTACGGATCGCGCCTATCACCGCGAGGCTTGCCGCACCATTGCCGTGAACTTCGCAGTCCATCCCGAACGATTCCGCCAGATTCGCCACTTTCAGCGTGGGCGAAATCCCGCCGACGCCATTGGCCCCAGCGCGCAGGATGTCACATGCGCCTGCTTTAACCCAATCAGCGCGGCTGTGATGCTTACCGCCCGTGCTTTCCGGTCCGATAATCGGAATCGACAGATTTTCCGCCAGCCAGACATACGACGACATGCTCTCTTCTTCCATCGGCTCTTCGAACCCGGTGCGAAGTTGAGTTTTTCCAGCTCTTTGCCGATGTACAGCGCGTCGGTACGGCTGTACCAGTGATAACCATCAATCATTAAATCGATATCCGGCCCGACCGCTTCGCGCACCGCGGCGCAGGCTTTCACGTCCATTTTCGGATTAGGCGCGAATTTAACGGGCGGCATCCGGTGTGCAGTTTGATGGCTTTATAGCCGCGCGCCACCAGCGTTTCGGCAAACGCTGCGTACTCTTCCGGGGTGGAGAGACCGCCTTCAAGCTCGTCGCCGCACATGGTGCTGCCATAGGCCGGGACTTTATCGCGGTAGCCGCCGAGCAGTTTATACACTGGCATATTGAGTTTGCGACCAATCAGATCCCACAGCGCCTGTTCGACGAACGACAGCGCGCGTTCGGTCAATTGATGGCGCTACCGCGCTGCCAGTGCACCAAATCCTGCCAGATGCGTTCGCGGTTAAACGGATCCTGACCCACCATCACTTTGCGGAAAAAGGCATTAAGCACAAAGGGACGCACAACTTCCGGCGGTGCAAACGCATACCCTTTGCTGCCATCGTCTGCGGTAATCTTCAGCATCGCCATTTTTCGCCCACGGCTTTCCGGCCCCGGATGCGAGTGCCCGGCGCTGTCGGAAACCCGTCGCGTGGGATGCTGAAAGACGGTGACGTTTACAGATTCAATTTTCATTGCATGTCCTTGGTGTTTTTGGAAAAGCCGTTTCATAACAGAATATATGCACAAAAATGCGTCGCATCCTCGGACAATTTCCGCTAAGCATTGGCCATTTTTTGGGCATGCGCACGACAATGCGGTGACAGTTTTCACAAAAGGTTTCGGAAGTGTGATGGAGATCGGGAAGAGGGTTTTTAGTGAAGTGAAACTATGTTTTATATTTATATCCCCTCTCATTGAGAGGGGATAATGGTCATCAGGCAATCGTCACTTTGTCATCCGGTGTAGACATCCTGCACGGCGTTAATCAACTTCACGCCGTCCGTCATGCTTTTCTTGAAGGCTTTGCGACCGAGGATCAGGCCCATGCCGCCGGCGCGTTTATTGATAACCGCAGTGCGCACGGCGTCGCTGAGATCGGTGTCGCCTCCCGCTGCGCCACCGGAGTTAATCAGCCCGGCGCGGCCCATATAGCAGTTCGCCAGTTGGTAACGCACCAGTCAATGGGGTTGTCGCTGGTCAACTTGCTGTAGACGCGCTCATCGGTGTAACCGAAGTTCACCGCCTTATAGCCGCCGTTGTTTTCCGCCATTTTCTGCTTCACGATATCCGCGCCGATGGTCGCAGCGATATGGTTCACTCGGCCGGTTAAGTCAGCGGACACATGGTAATCCACGCCCTCTTTTTGAAGGCGGAGTTGCGCAGGTAAGCCCACAATACGGTGACCATTCCCAACTCGTGCGCGCGCTCAAACGCCGCCGAGATCTCTTCAATCTGTCGGCGCGATTCCAGCGAACCAAAATAGATGGTCGCCCCAACCGCCACCGCTCCCATGTTGAACGCCTGTTCCACACTGGCGTACAGCGTCTGGTCGTATTCCGTGGGATAGCTGAGGGTTTCGTTGTGGTTAAGTTTCACCAGGAAAGGAATGCGGTGCGCATAACGACGGGAGACCGAAGCCAGCACGCCATAGGTGGACGCGACGCAGTTACACCCCGCTTCGATCGCCAGCTCAACGATGTTTTTCGGATCGAAATAGAGCGGGTTCGCCGCGAACGAGGCGCCTGCTGAGTGTTCAACTCGGGTCTACCGGCAAAATTGACAGATACCCGGTACCGGCCAGACGCCCGTGGTTGTAAAGCGTCTGCATATTACGCAGCACCGCAGGCGGGCGGTTGTTGTCCACCATCACGCGATCAACATAATCGTTTCGGCAGATAGAGCTGGTCGGCGGGGATGGTCATACAACGGTGTTGCAGAAGGCTGTCGGCGTCTTTGCCAAGTAGCTGCACGATATCAGTCATAGCTATGCTCCCGTAAGCTTCGCGCAAGGCGAAATGGATTGTCCCTACCCGACTTTCGCCGGGCAGAGATAATCCCGGTCTTCATGCGCGCAATTTTCCACCGCCAACGCTTTTTTCAGCATAATCTGCTGGCACGTTTCGTATGTGGGTTTACCACCACTGATGGAAATGGTGCACCGGCCCGATGCCGTGTCCCACCTCCAGCGAGTCCGCCAGCGCCAGCGCCGCGGTTAGCTAGTTTTTCGCATCTGCCACGGTCGCTGCCCAGTCGTTATGACGTGGGCGCAGCGCCGCCAGTGCGGCAGAGAGCGTACATCCCGTACCGTGGGTGTTTTTCGTCGCCACGCGTGGCGTCGTAAAGCGCTGTGCGCCATCGCGGGTGAAGAGCCAGTCCGGGCTCTCTGCATCATCCAGATGCCCGCCCTTTATCAATACTGCTTCGCAACCTAATGCCAGCAACGCTTCCCCTGCGCATGCATCTCTTTTCTGTACGGGCAGGAGGGGCATCCAGCAGCGCGGCGGCTTCCGGTAAATTGGGTGTAATAAGTGAAACCTGCGGCAGTAAATGCTGACGCAACGCCGACACCGCCGATGGCGATAACAACGGGTCGCCGCTCTTGGCGAGCATGACGGTGTCCAGCACCACATTGCGCACCCGGTAGCGTTGCAGTCGTTCCGCCACCGCTTCAACGATGTCGGTCTCCGCAAGCATGCCAATTTTAGTGGTATCAATGCGTACATCACTCAGTACGGAATCGAGCTGCGCGGCGACAAAATCGGGTTCAATGCGATAGACCGACTGTACCCCGCGGGTGTTCTGCGCCACCAGCGCGGTGATCACCGAACAGCCATAAGCGCCTAAAGCGGAAAAGGTCTTCAGGTCAGCACGGATCCCGGCCCCGCCGCTGGGGTCGGTACCGGCAATGGTTAAGGCGTTGATCCGTTTCATTGCAGCCCCTCCCCGTTCAGCGCATACAGCGCATCGAGAAATTCAGCAACAAAACTGCCCGGTCCTGTGCTCTTCGTCACCGCCAGACCGCCCGCCTGCGCCATAAAGGCACAGGCGGCAGCCACATTGACCAGCCGGTCGCCTTCCAGCGCACAACTGGCCGCCACCACCGCCGACAAGGCACAACCGGTGCCAACCACACGCGTCATCAGCACATCGCCACCGGTGACCATCAGGGTGCGCTCGCCATCCGTGATGTAATCCACTTCCCCGGTCACGGCCACTATCGCACCGGTTTGCCGTGCAAGCGTTTGTGCAGCGGGCAGCGCCGTGCTGGCGGTATCGGTCGTGTCCACGCCGCGCCCGCCTGCGCTCATCCCGGCCAGCGCCGGGATCTCCGAGGCGTTACCGCGAATGGCGGCGGGTTGCAGAGTAAGAAGCTGTTGGCAGAACTGCGTACGGAACGTCAGCGCGCCGACAGCAACGGGATCCAGTGTCCAGTGGCGTGCCAGCCGCTCGCGCGCTGTCAATCGCCGCTCGCATCGCATCGGCGCGTTCACGGGTTAACGTCCCGACGTTAATCAATAACGCATCGGTAATCGCGCTAAATTGCTGCGCTTCTTCGGGTTCAATCACCATCGCGGGCGACGCGCCCAGCGCTAACAACACGTTGGCAGTAAAGGTTTGCACAACGTCATTGGTCATGCAGTGTACAAGAGGAGAACGGCGGCGGAATTGCTGTAACGCATGCGCGGTTTGCGCACGATCAAGCAGGTCAGGTTGCATAAATTCGCTCCTGCCCGGCGTGAAGAAGGGATGCCGGGCAGGCATCTGACTTCCCCTACGCTGGCATTATCCAGATCAGGTGGTACGGGTATTTCTCAGCCTTCACAAGGAAGGGCACCCCCGAGTCAAAGGGACAGTGCGTCCCGGTCAGCAGATTAAGGGAATGAACAGGTGAACACAAGCGGGTTAAACGTCCTGCCACAGATAAAGCGGCAGCTAAGATGAGCATCCGGCGATAGCGATACGCTCATCGCCCGCGGCAGGTTGCAGTAGCGAAATCAGTGACGGATCTGCGCGAGTTGCTCTTCACCGAGGCCGGTCATTTCCATCACCACGTTGCGATCGAGGCCGTTCTGGAGCATGGTGCGGGCAATCCGTAGCGCTTCTTCCTTGCGCCCCTTCTCGATACCGCGCTGTTCACCAAGCTGAATACCTTTTCGATACCCTTTTCAATACCTTTTTGTTCCAGCTGTTGCGCGATAGTCATCAGTTGATCCTCATGCTGTGGCACCCGCTGCGCCAGTTCACGGACAAAGGCTTCTGCGTCAGATGTTTCGCCAGCCTGTACGAGGTAGTTTATCAGTGAAACCAATTGCTGTCCTGTCATGTATTCCGGTCAGTAAGAGCGTGGCAAGCTTGTCCAGCAATTCACTGAGGTCACGCTGATGGATGTGTTTTTGCAATAATGTCAGTGCCGCAATACTGCGGTGATTCATGATCTCGTCATCCGGGGATCACCGTCACATCCACCAGCGGGAAATCACGACTATAGAGTATTTCCGCCACCGAAGGTAAATCAAACAGTTGCAACCAGTTGGTTGAGTAGGGATACGGGCTACGTTTACCGGTATAGAATAATACCGGGATAACCAGAGGCAGTTTTTATGCCCGGTATCCAGTGCCGTTGCATGGCTGCAACAGCATAACGAAGCAGTCGGAATGCCATGCATTGATCCGGCGTTGATTGATGCTCAATCAGGACATGCACATACCCCTCTCCCGCGACGGTCTTCAAACTGTAGAGCACATCACTGTAGTAGGGGCGTAAGCTCTCCTCAACAAAACTTCCTGACTCCAGCTTCAAGGTTCGAAGATCGCAGAGAACCCGCAAATGTTCCGGTAAATGCAACATCATAAAATCCCGGGCCGTCTCCGGGTTTGTCAGAAACTGCTTAAACACAGCATCATGCGGGGTCGGCGTGCCGTTTTTCCCTCGTTTGTTTTTCTTGGCGGACATGTTCTGGCCTTTGCCTCTCTGGCGCTAACGTTACGCTCCTGAATAGCACCAGAGGCAAGGCATGTACACACAATACATTCCTAAAAAACAAGTAAAAACAATGAGATTACGCTTTCCTTTTACTTCCAACAACTGATGCGCAATCGCCTGCAACTGCTGGGCAATTGCCTGCAAATTAGTTCCCTGTCCCTGCGGCGTACCGGTGGAGTGGCGCACGATCAATCGGGCGGGCAAAACGGACGAACTGCGCGTGGTATCGCTATGCCCGCTGTCGAGCAGGCGGCGCACCGCTTCTTTACCCTGTAAATCAAGATCCAGCGAAACGGTGGTCAGCGCCGGGTAGAAAAAGGAACTTTCATAGGTATCGTCATACCCCACCACCGATTTCTCACCGGGGATCGCCACCTGATGCTGATGAAACGCGCTGAGCACACCCAATGCCATCTGATCGTTGCCCACCAGCACTGCGGTAAAATTGGGTGTCTCCCGCAACATTTGCAACGCACCGGCGTAGCCGCTTTGCGCATCCCAGTTGCCGTGAAACACCGTCACCGGCTTCCAGGCCATAGCTGTTTCGACCCAGCTTTTCAGACGCAATTTTGCTGAGACTGATGACGCAGGCCCTGCCAGCAGCGCAATCTCCCGGTGCCCTAAATCGTACAGATGTTTGACGCTGGCGCGGGTGCCGTCTGCCGGGTTAAACGAAACGTTAAACACCGAACTGTAGGGATCGACATCAAGGAACAGACAAACAATGTCATCGTTCTCAGCCGCAATATGCTGCGCCTGCTCGGTTTCTAACGGCACGTTAATAATGACTTTATCCACCAGCTGCGATTTCCAGCTCATTGATCGCAGATTGGATGTCATGATTGACGTTCTCATCAATCATTGAGATCAGCACCTGATAACCATCCATATTGGCGTAGCGTTTTACCGCTGCCGCCACCTGCGAAGGGGCGTGTAACGCCGGGAAGTGGTCACCAGTCCGATGGTCTGACTCTGCTTGCCCACCAGTTGCTGAGCAAGACGATTGGGTACGTAACGCAGCAGCTCAATGGATTTCTCCACCTTGAGACGCGTGGCTTCGGATACATTGGCAGATTTGTTGAGTACCTGGACACCGTCTGGTAGGAGACCCCCGCATGGCGGGCAACATCCTCTAATGTGGCACTTTTAGACTTCATGGTCCGGTTCCTTATGTTGTTATGCGCCAATTGTAACAGGGGCCATCTAAAAAACGCTCACCACACTTTCACCCTCATAGAAACCACCATAAAAGTATCACGCTCACAATACACAACCTCCTTAATAAATTCGCTATTGGTAACAAAAAGACTGATTTATTTGCAGTTAATCACACATTCGTGATTGTTAGTTTGCCTGTTTTTACATTTAGGCATTTTATGACATCGTTTATGTGAACGTAATACAAAACAATAAGAGGAATGATATGAACACTACGCTACGCACTCTGACCCTTGCGTTAGCCGCTGCGCTGACTTCACCTTCACTGCTGGCAGCCTCTTCTGTGCCGATCGACTTTCATGGTTACCTGCGCGGCGGCGTAGGCGTGTCGGGCGATGGCGGCATGGTGGAGTGGCAAAAAACAAGCTCGGTCGCCTCGGTAACGAAGCCGATACTTACGGCGAAGTCGAACTGGGCTCGGAAGTGTATAAAAAAGACGAGGTGAGCTTTTATCTCGATACCATGGTCAGCATGGTCTCCGACGGCTCTAACGACAGCGAAACCACCTTTGGCGATGATGCCCAATTTGGTCTGCGCCAGTTAAATTTGCAAATTAAGGGGCTGATCCCCGGCGATCCCAACGCGGTGATTTGGGGCGGTAAACGCTACTATCAGCGCCACGATCTGCACATCATTGATACCAAATACTGGAACATCTCCGGTTCCGGCGCCGGTATCGAGAACTACAGTGTCGGCCCAGTGCGCGGTCTCTTTCGCCCGGATCCGTGGGGATGCCAACGATGTGGACTACCGCGTCGATGATGACAACAACGTCAACATCAACTATCTCGATCTGCGCTACGCAGGCTGGAAACCGTGGTCAGGCGCATGGACCGAATTTGGCGTCGATTACGCTATGCCCAACCCCACCAACAAACAAAAAACGTACGGTGGACTGTACGATGCTGACAACGGCGTCATGGTCACCGGCGAAATCAGTCAGGACATGTTCGGCGGTTATAACAAGCTGGTGTTGCAATACGCCAACAAAGGGCTGGCGCAGAATATGGTCTCCCAGGGCGGCGGCTGGTATGACATGTGGCACTATGTGAACGACGCCAGCGGTTACCGCGTGATCAACACCGGTCTGATTCCGATTACAGACAAATTCTCGTTGAACCACGTGCTGACCTACGGCGCGGCGAATGACATTACCGAATACACCGACAAAACCCGTCTGGTGTCGCTGGTCGGGCGTGCGCAGTATCAACTGACTAACTATGTGCGTTTGATTGGCGAAGTCGGTAGCTTCTACCAAAAGATGACTACAAAAACGGTACGCACTATAAACAAAGTGGTGAGAAATACACCTTTGCCGTGGGTCTGGCTGATGGCCCGGAATTTATGTCACGTCCGGAACTGCGTGTTTTGCCTCATTTAAACGATTCCGAAGATGGGAAATCATTTGAAGACGGAACAAAAAATAATACGTGGAATTTTGGCGTACAAGTTGAAGCCCTCGGTGGTAACCAGACATCATCCGTCGCGTTATCTTTTGTTCGCTGCCACTGTTACTTTGATTATTTACTTCCAGTAATCGTCTGGAGAGTGATAGCTGTGCCGCCACACTATAACGCGAAGGATTTTATATAGTCGCGCTGAACATCATTATTTACGTTATCTCTAAAACTGAGTGATATTGCCATTGCTTTCTTTTTATTTCGGGATACCCATTACGGGTATCCTTTTTTTCTCTCTCTTAACGCGCAGAGAAATGGTCATCCAGTAATTTACGTAGCGCATCGGATTGTTTACCAAATATCGCATGCACCTGTTGACCGAGAATAATCACTCCCAACGCGCCCTCATTTTGCAGCGCCTGTGAATCAACACTTGCCAGATTCTTTACCGTTACCCGCAGACGGGTAATACAGGCATCCACCTGTTCAATATTCTCCGCCCCGCCAAACGCCTGCGCCGGGGCGCTGAATTTTTAGCAGCTCATCGGCACTGACCGGCGTTGCCGGTTGCGGATGAGAGAAGTAGTGCAGAAAGGATTTAAGGCTCACCATCATCGTCTCCTGATAATCAGCAGATAAAAAAACGCCTGCCCGAATGGGCAGGCGCACAGACAACACTTACGCGTTACGGCTAACAACACGGCAGTCCCATGGCGTCAGCGTCATGGCACCGCTGGCCGGGGAGGCCGACAGACAATCCTGATAACCCGGCGGCAGGGTGATACTTTGCGGCTGGGCGCTAAAGTTCTGGATAAACACAAACGTGGTGTCACCGTCGGTACGCGCCGTCGCCACTACCCCCGGCGGTAGATCCACTGCCGAGGGCGCGCGGCAACGCCAGTTCCTCGATGAGCGCAGAGAAGAAGTCGCGCTGAAACGCGAGATCGTTGCGCGACGCCACGTGCCGTGCCTTGCCTTTCCCGACATGATTCACCGTCACGGCCGGGCGTCCGGCATAGAAATCATCCCGGTAGGTTGCCAGCGCCCTCGGGCGCTTTCAGTGTGGATAAGCTCACAGAGATGACGAACCTGATAGGGCCCCGAGGAGTCCGGCCTGATTGCCCGCCAGTCCTTGCACCAGTTGCGTTCCCCCTCGGCCAGACAGTCAATCTCTTCCGCCCAAATCCCCAGCAGCTTACGCAGTGGCCCCGGAAAGCCCCCGAGATAACAGAGGTCAGATTCATTCACGATCCCGGTCCAGTACGAGGTCACCAAATGCCCGCCGCTGGCGACAAACGCCTCGGCGCGCTGTGCAAACCCCTCACGCACCATGTACAGCATCGGTGCAATCACCAGTTGATAACGGCTCAGATCCGCATCGGCGTTAATCACATCCACCGCGATGCCCTGTTCCCAGAAGGGGCGGTAATGCTCATTGACCGTCTTCTCATACTCCATACCGCAATTGCGCGGGCCTTCAGCATCATCCAGCGCCCAGCGGTTCTGCTGGTCAAAGATGATCGCCACCCGCGCCTCCGTGCGGCAGCCCATCACCGGCGTCAGTGTGCTAAGTATCTCGCCGAGCGCGCAGACTTCACGCCCCACACGGGTATCGAGATGCCCGACATGATCAACGACCGCGCCGTGGAATTTCTCCACCGAACCACGGCTTTTCCGCCACTGGAAGTACTGCACCGAATCGGCGCCGTGCGCCACCGCCTGCAATGATGACAAAATATGCATGCCCGGTTTTTGAGCTTACTGGTGGGTTGCCAGTTAGTGACGCTTGGCGTTGACTCCATCAACACAAACGGTTTACCCCTTTCAGGGTGCGCATCATGTCGTGATACATGGCGGTATAGCAGGCAAGCTGAGTCTCATCTTTATCCCGGTGCCACATCGGGTAGCTGTCCCGAGGAGATAAAATCGAGCGGTTCGGCAAGCTGCCAGTAATCGTAATCGTAGAAGTACTCCATAAAGTTGGTGGTCACCGGCAACGCGGCGTTCGCGGCTTTCAGTGGTGCAATTTCATGGCGACAGAAGTCGGTAACCTGTGCGGTATTAAAACGCCGCCAGTCAAGGTTCAGGCCGTGAATTGACACCTCGCCCTGTGGTGACGGCGACTGGATCTGCGACCAGTCGCTATAGGTATGGCTCCAGAAATCGCTCCACCGGGCGTGATTGAGGTTCTCCAGCGTCTGGTAGCGGGCTTTCAGCCAGTCGCGGAATCGCTGCTGGCATAATGAACAGTGGCATTCACCGCCGTATTCGTTGGAAATATGCCAGCCGAGCACCGCCGGGTGTTGCGCATAGCGTTCTGCCAACAGCGTGTTGATTTTGAAAGTTTTATCCCGGTAAACCGGGGAACTCATACAGTGATTATGTCGCCCGCCATGCAGCGCAGACACGCGATCGCGCCCAACGCGCAGGACTTCCGGGTACTGTTGCGACATCCACGCCGGGCGCGCGCCGCTTGGCGTCGCCAGAAATACGTGGATCCCCGCCGCATATAATTTCTCCATAATGGGTATCCAGCCGGGCGAAATTAAATACCCCTTCCTGCGGTTCGAGTTTTGACCAGCTAAATATACCCACAGACATCACATTGCATTTTGCCTGCTGCATCATGGCAATGTCTTTATCAATAATATTGGGATAGTTTTCCCACTGCTCCGGATTATAGTCCGCGCCGTGCAATAGCGAGACGACCTTCGGGCTTAAAGGCGCAAATTTATTCATATTAAATATCCACCCGGAAATGACCACACCACATTAATTAAAGACGTGTACCGACGGCAGTACTTTTCCCGGCAATCAAAAAGCGCCTGATTTTCGCGCGCATTGCCTTCTTTCCACTTGTCGTTGATATATTTCATTCCTGCCTGCGTGGCCCAGCTATTTCCGGGAACCGCAATCCACGTTGGCTCCCAATAAAAAATACCTTTACCGCGCTGGCCCTGAACATTAATGACCGACTGCATTAAATCGTGGATAAAGTCATATTGCCCCTGCACCGTGCCCGGATAACCACCGTCTTTCTCTTCCCTTTGCACGGAAGCTGTTTTCTGCGTTATCGCAATTGGCCAGCGTGTAGCCATAGGCCGCTTCCACCACAATCACATCTTTGTTGTAGCGTTTGCTGATGTCGTCCATGTTGGCTTGCAGCGCGCTGATGGGGCCGTTCCAGTAGGTGTACATCGACAGACCAATCACATCGAACGGCACGTTGCGTTTGGTGATTTCATCAAACCACCAGCGGAAGGTGTCGTTTTTGGTGCCTTCCGCCGGGTGCAGCATGATTTTCACCTGCTCACCGTTTTTCAGGTTCTCTCTGAGCCCGCCGATCGCCGCGTTCAGCAGGCCCGCCAGCCGATCAAACTCGCCGCCGCCCTGCCCCCAGCTTTTGCCTTCCGGCCACAGCATGCCGCTGTTGATCTCATTGCCAATTTGCACCATATCCGGCAGCACGCCCTCCTGCTTAAAGCGGGCGATGGTGTCGCGGGTATAGTCATGAATCGCTGTTTTCAGCTGCGGGTAATCCATTTTTCCCGGTGGGCTTTTGGCTTGAACTGTTTGCCCGGGTCAGTCCAGAAATCGCTGTAGTGAAAGTCGAGCAGCAGCTTCATTCCCTGCGCTTTTCGCCCGTTTTGCCAGCGCAAGCGTGGTGGCGAGATCGTTATCACCGCCGCCGTAAGCCTGCCCTTGCGCATCGTTGGGATCGAGCCACAGACGCAGGCGGACATAGTTCACGCCATTGGCTTTCAGGATGGCGATCGCGTCTTGCTGCTGGTTGTTAGCGTTGTAAAATTTCGCCCCGTGCTTTTCCGCATCCAGCAGCGTGGAAATATCCGCCCCTTTAATAAAATCCGCAGGCATGTTGGTAAACGTACGCGTTGTCAGGGTATCGGCGGCAACGAGGCTTGCGGAAAAACTGCAAAGACATGCCGCAAGCAGAGCGGGTGTAAATCGTTTCATGTGCTTATCCTTTGGTACTGCCGGAGGTCAGGCCGGAGACGAAGTATTTTTGTAATGCCAGATAGAGGATCGCCACCGGCACGGCGATCAGCACCGCTCCTGCCGCATAGGTGGTGTAGCTGGCGCCCATTTTTGCGCCACCGGGTTATAAAAGCCCGATCGGCAGCGTGAATTTGTCCGGGGTGCGTAAAAATGGTGCTGGAGAGGATGAAATCCCCCAGCGGTCCGGTGAAAGAGAACAGCGCCACCACCGCCACAATCGGCTTCGACAGCGGCATGATTATCTCGATAAAGATGCGGAAATTACTCGCGCCATCCATGCGCGCGGATTCATCCAAATCGCGCGGGATGGCATCAAGGTAGCCCTTCATCAGATACGTATTCATCGGGATCATGCCGGCGACGTAGATCAGCACCAGCGCCATATGGCTGTTGATCAATCCCAGTAACTGCGACAGCACAAAAATGGCAATCAGCGCGGAGAATTGCGGGATCATCTGCAATAACAGAAACAGCATCAGCCCGTTTTGCCGCCCCTTAAAGCGGAAACGGGAAAACGCATAAGCGGTGAAGCTGACGCTGATTAATGTCAGCACCATGGTCAGCAGGCTGATCTTCATCGAATTCCAGTACCGGGTCATGTAGTTCACCCGGCCGTTAAACAGGTCGGCATAGTGCTGGAACGACAGGTTTTCCGGAATGATCGACGTACTGAGCAGGCTGTTACCCGCGTTAAGCGACGCCCCCACCGTCCAGACCAGCGGGTAGATAATCAGCAGCGACACCAGCGCGATCACCAGCCGGAGAGCGTCAGGCGGATCCACTTCTCACGGCGGATGCTTTGTGATTTAGCCATTTTTCTTCCCTTATGCCATGTCATCATTTTTGAAGGATTTGGTGGCGCGGAACTGCCACAACGCCACGCCGACGACAAAAATCGACAGCAGAATGGTGATGGTCGCCGCAATGGCATACTGCGAAGAGGACATCGTCAGTTTGTAGATCCACGACACCAGAATGTCTGTCCCGCCCGCGTTCGCGCCTGCCACCGCCGGGCCGCCGTTGTTGAACAGATAAATGATGTTGAAGTTATTAAAGTTGAAGGTGTACTGCGTAATGATGATCGGCGCGATGGAGTACAGCACCAGCGGCAACGTAATGGTGCGCAGCCGCGTCCGGAGTTCCGGCCCCGTCCATTTTCGCCGCTTCATACAAATCGTCCGGGATGGCCTGCAAAACGCCCGTGGTCATGGCAAATACAAACGGAAAGCCCAGCCAGTCTGCATCATAATCAGCGCCGTTTTCGTCCAGAACGGGTCCGTTAACCCGGTGCCTTTGGCGCAATGCCAAAGAACGCGAGAATGGCGTTGTTAATCACCCCGAAGGTGTCGTTAAACATCCCGGCAAACACCAGAATGGTGACAAACCCCGGCACCGCCCACGGC
Organism: Enterobacter sp. EA-1; assembly: GCA_002886105.1. Taxonomy (GTDB): domain Bacteria; phylum Pseudomonadota; class Gammaproteobacteria; order Enterobacterales; family Enterobacteriaceae. Next base: position 1,758,930 of record CP025776.1, on the reverse strand, counting down.
AGAATAAAAATGGTGCGCACCAGCGGCTTAAAGCGCAGATCTTTCTGGTTAACGAGGATCGCCAGCAGAACGCCAACGGTGCACTGCAAGGTGGTGGCCAGCAATGTCCACACCACCGTCCATTGCAGCACATCCGGAAGGTGGAGCGCCAGATAGAGAGCGTGAAAATGTTGATGAAGTTCTTAAACGCCACCCAATCCACCAGCTTTGCCGGTGGCGTGTGGTAGAGGTTGTAGTTGGTGAAGGCGATGGCAAAACCAAACAGGATCGGGAAAATCACCACAAAAACCAGCAGGATAAAGCCGGGGGTGATCATCAAATAGGGGAACCCCTCACTCAGCAGCAGTTGATACTGTTTGCGTACGCTGTTCAGCGGCTTGCCTTCATCGCGCTTCTTGCCATTCAGCGGGGCGTCGCGCAGCGAGAGGTACCAGACCGTCAGGCCAAACGCGATCACCAGCACGCTGATAATGCCTTCCGCCAGCAGAAAGATAGAGTTATCGCGCGGGACTTCTTCGCCCAAGGTGTATAACCCCCACAATCCTTCCCGCAGAAAATCGTAAAATGTGCCCATAAAACTGGCCAGCAGCACCGAGGAAGATCGCTCCCTTCAGCCACTGACGATGATAGAACTGGCCAAAACCCGGCGCGATAGCCAACAGCAGCCCGCACCACGCATGACGCCCTGCGCCGCGCGCTTTGGCAAAATTTTCGCTGGGACTGATAATCACGTACGACTCCCTTTTCACAAACGGGAGGCGGCCCTCCCGTTCTGTTACCACAAGCGGTTACTGGTTACTGGCCTGCATGGCTTCGACTTGCATATGGATCTGTTTGGTCGCGGCATCGAGCGGCCTGCGGCGCTTGTTTGCCGGTAAGACTCAGCTCCAGCGCGGCGTTCGCCGGTCCCCACACTTCGCCCATCTCCGGGATGCCCGGCATTGCTGCTGCCCGCGCCGCCTGAACGGCAACCGCGCTGGCTTTCTCATCGTTTTTGATAACCGGATCGTCAATCATCGCTTTTTGCGCCGGGATCTCACGGGTGGCGATATAGCGGGTTTTCACGTACTGCGGCTGGTTAATAAATTCGAGAAATTGTTGGGCCAACGCTTTGTCTTTTGCTCCGGTGGAGACGACATAACCTTTCACGCCAAGGAAAGAGCTCATCGGTTTGCCGTCCGGCAGGTTCGGCAGCGGCGCAACGCCATAGTTAATGCCCGCAGCCTCATACGGCTGGAAAGCCCACGGGCCGTTAATAACCGCGGCGGCTTTTTTCTCGGTAAACAGGGAATCAATGGCGTTCAGGCCGTTATCACCGAGAATGCCCGATGGGAACACGCCCTCACTGTAGAATTTTTTCAGGAAGGTCACCGCTTCCACCGCGCCCGGTTTGTTCAGGCCGATATCCTGCGGGTTGTAGCCGCCTTTGTCGTTTTTACCGAACAGGTAACCGCCCATTGGGCCGACCGCGCCCCAGCTGTAATAGATCTGGTCAAATTTAGCCAACAGGCCGTATTTATTCTGTTCACGCTGTTTTTTCCGGAGTAGTCGAGCCATTGCGTGAGGTTATCGAGCGGTTTGTCGATAAGCTCTTTGTTGTAAATCAGCACCAGCGTTTCCACGGCCTTGGGAACGCCGTATAAGGTGTTGTCCAGACGGAAGGCGTTAATGGACGCGGGCGTAAACGCGTCGGCTTTTTCTTTATCAAGAGTCAGGGGCGTCAGCAGTCCTTGCACCACCGCGCCGCCCAACTGGTCATTCGGGATCACCAGCACATCCGGACCGATACCGGCCGGGCCATCGAGGCGCAATTTTTCCAGTTGCTGTGCATAAGGCATCTCCTGCACGTTCACTTTAACGTCATACTTTTGTTCAAAATCGCGCACGGCATCCGGATGCCGACCGACTTTGATGTCTTCCCAGACGTTAAGCTGCCGGGTCGCCGCCTGTGCCGGCAGGCTGATTGACTGCGCCACAGCGAGCGCGGAGAGGATCAGTGCAGTAAGGGTGTTCTTTTCATTATCAACCTCATGTCAAGGTATAACAATTTTGTGGTTTTTATTCCGCAATATCAGGCAATTCATCACAGAGAGCACCTGATATTGCTGGGCTTTAAACGCATTCATGCGCCTTATTGAATTTGTTATACGCTACGCTTCACGGCGAAATAAAACGAGAATTAACTGCGAGTTGTGTGACCGTCATTCCAGAAATGAAAATTCGATATAGGGCGCAAAAATGCTGGAAGTTATAGTCAGAGCATGAGTTTTAGCGGTTTACCGGCGTTATCGAAAAATTGTTATACGTAAAAACAAAATGTTCGAAAAACAGGCCTGAAGACCGCCCATCACGGCTACTAATTTTGGGGAACGTTGATGTCCAATATACAACTGAGGAATGTCACCAAACGGTTTGGCGACACAGTGACGCTGAACAATGTGAATCTGTCGATTGAAGATGGCGAGTTCGCCGTGTTTGTCGGCCCTCCGGCTGTGGTAAGTCCACCATGCTGCGCATGATTGCCGGTCTGGAAGAGGTCAGCGAAGGCGAGGTGCTGATTGGCGACGAAGTGATGAACGACATCGCACCGGCTCACCGTGGGGTATCGATGGTGTTCCAGTCTTATGCTCTCTACCCGCACATGACGGTGGCGGAAAATATGGGCTACGGTCTGAAAGTGAATAAGGTGCCGAAAGAGGAGATCCGTCGCCGGGGTGGAGATGGTGGCGAAAACCCTGCAACTGGGACATCTGCTGGACAGAAAACCGAAGCAGCTTTCTGGCGGCCAGCGCCAGCGCGTCGCCATTGGCCGCGCCATCGTGCGCAACCCACGGGTATTTATGTTCGATGAACCCCTGTCGAACCTCGATGCTGAACTGCGCGTAGAGATGCGTTTGCATATCGCCCGCCTGCACCGAGGAGCTGAAAACCACCATGGTGTATGTGACCCATGACCGGTGGAAGCGATGACGCTGGCAGACAAAATCGTGGTGATGAACTACGGCAATGTCGAGCAGATGGGTTCGCCGATGTCGCTGTACTACAACCCGAAAAACAAATTTGTCGCCGGATTCATCGGTTCGCCAAAAATGAACTTCCTGCCTGCAACCGTCAATCACTGGCAGCCGGGAGAAGTGAGCGTGACGCTGGCGCAGGGGCATCAGTTAACCCTCGGGATCACCACCACGCCGCTGCAGGCGGGCGCAGCGGTTACGCTGGGCATCCGCCCGGAACATCTCTCGACGGACGTCACGCGCGGCACGCCACTGGCGTTTCAGTGTGAGGTGGTTGAGCGTCTGGGCAACAACACGTATCTGTTCGGTCAGTGCTATGGCCACGACAATATCAAGATCCTGCTGCCGGGCGATGTCCATTTCCGCCCATGGCAGCAAATTACGCCTCGCCTTCGACAGCCAGCACTGCATGATTTTTTGACGATCAGGATCAGCGCGTCAGCGCCGATATCCCGGTGCCCCATCATGATTAGCCGGTCGAACACGGTAAAGCCGACCCTCTGATTTTCTCTTTTGGCGGATAAGTGCTGCTCCGTTTTGCGGGTTTTTCATCAGTAAGGGGTTGTCTACCCTTATAGGTATCAACAGAAACCCTGTGTTAACGGAGCATGTATGAAAGCTATCGCCATTACCCACGCTGCCCGGCACGGCAGCAACCCTGGATTTCCTCACCGACATCGACCTTCCGCAACCTGAGGCCCACGGTCACGACCTGCTGATTGAAGTACGGGCCGTGTCCGTAAACCCGGTCGATACCAAAGTTCGCGCCAGTTTCAACGCCGATACGCCGCGCGTACTGGGCTGGGACGCCGTGGGCGTCGTGAAAGCAGTGGGCGAGGCCGTGACCCTTTTCAGCCGGAGATGAAGTCTGGTACGCCGGGGCGCTGACCCGTCCGGGCAGTAATAGTGAATACCAACTGGTGGATGAACGAATTGCAGCGCTGAAACCGAAAACGCTGGATAACGCCTCAGCCGCCGCCCTGCCCTTAACCGCCATTACGGGAGTTGCTGTTCGATCGTCTTGGCGTGCAGGAAAAGGGTAACGAAGGCGACGTGTTATTGATTGTTGGCGCGGCGGGCGGGGTCGGATCGATCCTTACGCAACTGGCGCGTAAGCTGACACGCCTGACGGTGATTGGCACCGCGTCGCGACCTGCCAGCCAGCAGTGGGTGAAGGAGCGCGGCGCGCATTATGTGATTGATCACAGCAAACCGCTGACGGAAGAGCTGGCACGTATTGGCGTCAAACAGGTTAGCCATGTCGCCAGCCTGACAAACACCGAGGATCACTACCAGCAATTGATCAACGCGCTGCAACCCCAGGGGCAAGCTGGCGCTGATTGACGATCCGCAAAGCCTTGACGCGCTGCCGCTGAAAGTTAAAAGCATTTCACTGCACTGGGAGTTTATGTTTACCCGCTCCATGTTCACCACGGCGGATATCATTGCCCAGCATCAGTTGCTAACCCGCGTGGCAACGCTGATTGATGAGGGCGTGTTAAAAACCACCCTTGGCGAACACTTTGGCACGATTAACGCCGCAAACCTGCGTAAAGCCCATGCGCTGCTCGAAAGCCAGCGGGCGGTGGGTAAAATCGTGCTGGAAGGCTTTGACAACTGATCCTTTGCCGGGGATTATTCTCAAACGTTACAAGCGGATAGCGAAAACCGGTGTCCGCTTTTCCTGCTTTCTCCGGGTTTGCTTACACTTTTACCAAAGGGTTATTTTTTCGTGGTTGCTCAGTCGTCAGTTAACAGCAATGATGACCTGCTAATTTATGCAACTACGTGAAATGGATAAGAACAACTGGAGAGAGTATGCGTAAAACAAAAATGATGCTTCTGGGCGCGCTGTTGGCAACCGCCAGTTCCGCGTTTGCCGCACCGCAAACAGCCACTGCTACAGGGCCGCAATCGTACGAGATTAACGAATTCGTCGCTGACTTCACGAAATTCCACATTGGCGATGTGGTGCCGGAAATGTACCGCAACATCAAACAAACAGTTACGTAACCTGCCCGCACCCGATGCTGGCAGCCACTGGACCTATATGGGCGGTAACTATGTGCTGATTACCGACGCTGACGGTAAAATTCTCAAAGCCTATAACGGCGACATCTTCTACCACCGCTAAATAAGGAACGCCTGTGATTATCCGCCGCTGGCAGGAAAGCGATCGGCCGTTTTTACGCACCCTCTATCTGCGCGCCCGAAAAAGCAGCTGGACGTGGCTCGATGCCAGTGCGTGGCGGCTGGAAGATTTCGATGCCGTCACCCTTGGTGAAGCGATTTGGGTGGCGGAAGAGGAAGGTCACCGGATGGGATTCGCCTCGGTCTACGAGAACGATAATTTCCTGCATAACCTTTTGTGGATCCGGACTTTCAGGGGAAAGGCGTGGGTAGCGCGTTACTCACGCATGCGCAGTCAACGTTTACCCACACCGGGGCGCTGAAGTGTTTGTCGCTTAACGAAGGGGCGCTGAAATTCTATCAGCGCCACGGCTGGCATGTCGAAGCACAGGGCGTCTCACCGCAAGGGGACTATTTGCTGATGCACTATGTGCTGACGCGGTGATCGTCGTCGGCCAGATTTACCCTGCCTGCACCCGATGAGTATCTCGGGGCCTGATTCGCTAAACGCCATCAGGCCTCTATTTTTTACACGGCGCGGAAAGCGATATCGCCAGAGGATCACTTCACCCTGCCAGTACAGCTGCGCGGCAACGCGCCCGGCAAGCTGGCGGTACAGCGCGGTGAACTCGCTGTCCGGGCGGCTGACCACCGTTGGCGTGCCTTTATCGAGATCTTCACGCAACGTGATGTGCAGCGGCAACTGGCCTAACAGCTGCGTATGGTATTGCTGCGCCAGCTTCTCTGCGCCGCCAGTGCCGAAAATTGGCTCATGGTGACCACAGTGACTGCAAATATGCACGCTCATGTTTTCCACGATGCCCAGTACCGGCACCTCGACCTTCTCAAACATGACGATGCCTTTTTGGCGTCAATCAGCGCGATATCCTGCGGCGTGGTCACCACCAGCGCGCCCGTCACCGGAATGTTCTGCGCCAGCGTCAACTGGATGTCGCCGGTGCGGCGGCATATCCAGCACCAGATAGTCCAGATCCGGCCACATCGACTCCTGCAACAGTTGCAGTAGCGCCTTGCTGGCCATCGGGCCACGCCAGACCATGGCGTTATCGTCGGTCACCAGATAACCGATCGAGTTGGTCGCCAGCCCGTGCGCCATGATCGGTGCCATATGCGTACCGTCTGGCGAAGTGGGGCGCTGATCTTCCGCACCCAGCATCACCGGAATGGACGGCCCGTAAATATCGGCGTCGAGAATACCGACTTTCGCCCCTTCCGCCGCCAGCGCCAGCGCCGGGTTAACCGCCGTCGACGACTTCCCTACCCCACCTTTGCCAGAGCTCACGGCAATGATGTTCTTCACACCGTTAACGCCCGGCTGATTTTTCACGCGTTTTAAGGTGGCGATGTTGTAAGAGAGTTTCCAGTCGATGGCGTGCGCACCGGTAATGCGCAGCAGCTCCGCGCTACATTGCGCCTGCAATTCGCCAAACGCGCTGCGCCAGACAAACGGCATAACCAGCTCGATATGCAGGGTCTCATCCAGCCGGGGCGACATGGTGCAACGCTTTTAGCGTGGTGAGATTGTGCTTCAGGGTTGGGTGCTGAAAATTAGCCAGCGTCCCGGCAACCATCGCACGTAAGGCCTCCGGGGATTTGGCACGGGATTGCGAACTCATCCCGACTCCTTTGTAGTTGTTCTGAAAACGACATTGTAGCTACCCAGTTTACCCTCGGGGTAATAATTATTCATTTACGGATAAATGCCCTTATCGCTTGGCGCAGTAATTCCCCTTTTGGTACTATCGATACCCCTTTTTCTCCAAGAAGATGTAATGCCTACTATGACTCCAAGTCGCGAAGAAAATTCTGGTAACGTGCGCATTGCCGTACGCCAACGGCTCCATCCACCTCGGCCATATGCTGGAGCACATCCAGGGCTGATGTCTGGGTCCGTTACCAGCGAATGCGCGGCCATCAGGTCAATTTCATCTGCGCGGACGATGCGCACGGTACGCCGATCATGCTGAAAGCACAGCAGCTTGGCATCACGCCGGAGCAGATGATTGCCGAAATGAGTCAGGAGCATCAGACCGATTTCGCTGGCTTCAATATCAGCTACGACAACTATCACTCCACGCACAGCGACGAGAACCGCGAGCTGTCGGAGCTGATTTACACGCGCCTGAAAGAGAACGGTTTTATTAAAAACCGCATCATCTCTCAGCTTTACGATCCGGAAAAGGCATGTTCCTGCCGGACCGTTTTGTGAAAGGTACCTGCCCGAAATGTAAATCTCCGGATCAGTACGGCGATAACTGCGAAGTGTGTGGCGCGACCTACAGCCCGACCGAGCTTATCGAACCGAAATCCGTGGTTTCCGGCGCTACCCCGGTGATGCGTGACTCTGAACACTTCTTCTTTGATCTGCCCTCGTTCAGCGAAATGCTGCAAGCGTGGACCCGCAGCGGCGCACTGCAGGAGCAAGTGGCGAACAAAATGCAGGAGTGGTTCGAATCCGGCCTGCAACAGTGGGATATCTCCCGCGATGCGCCCTACTTCGGGTTCGAAATCCCGAATGCGCCGGGCAAATATTTCTACGTCTGGCTGGACGCGCCAATCGGCTACATGGGGTCGTTCAAAACCTGTGCGACAAACGCGGTGACACCACCAGCTTTGACGAGTACTGGAAGAAAGAGTCCGACGCCGAGCTGTATCACTTTATCGGTAAAGACATCGTTTATTTCCACAGCCTGTTCTGGCCTGCGATGCTGGAAGGCAGCGGTTTCCGTAAACCGACCAACCTGTTCGTCCACGGTTATGTGACGGTGAATGGCGCGAAGATGTCCAAATCCCGCGGCACCTTTATCAAAGCCAGCACTGGCTGAACCACTTCGATGCCGACAGCCTTCGCTACTACTACGCCGCGAAACTCTCTTCGCGCATTGATGATATTGACCTGAACCCTCGGAAGATTTTATCCAGCGCGTGAACGCCGATATCGTCAACAAAGTGGTGAACCTCGCCTCCCGTAACGCTGGCTTTATCGCCAAGCGTTTTGACGGCGTGCTGGCAGCTGAACTGGCGGATCCGCAGCTGTACAAAACCTTTACCGATGCCGCAGCCACCATTGGCGAAGCGTGGGAAAGCCGCGAGTTTGGTAAAGCGGTGCGCGAAATTATGGCGCTGGCGGATGTGGCGAACCGTTATGTCGATGAGCAGGCTCCGTGGGTGGTGGCAAAACAGGAAGGCCGCGATGCCGACCTGCAGGCCATCTGCTCAATGGGCATCAACCTGTTCCGCGTGTTGCTGACTTATCTGAAGCCCGTACTGCCGTCGCTGGCGGAGCGTGCGGAAGCGTTCCTGAACACCACGCTGGAGTGGGATGCTATTGCCCAGCCGCTGCTGAGCCACAAAGTCAACGCCTTCAAAGCGCTGTATAACCGCATTGAGATGAAACAGGTGGAAGCCCTCGGTGGAAGCCTCTAAAGAGGAAGTGAAAGCGGCTGCCGCTCCGGCGACCGGCGAACTGGCGGATAACCCGATTCAGGAGACCATCAGTTTTGATGATTTCGCCAAAGTCGATCTGCGCGTAGCGCTGATTGAGAACGCCGAATTCGTTGAAGGCTCCGATAAGCTGTTGCGCCTGACGCTGGATCTGGACGGTGAAAAACGCAACGTCTTCTCCGGTATTCGCTCTGCGTACCCGGACCCGGCTGCGCTGATTGGTCGCCTGACGGTGATGGTCGCCAACCTCGCTCCGCGTAAAATGCGCTTTGGCATCTCCGAAGGAATGGTGATGGCAGCAGGTCCTCGGCGGGAAAGATATCTTCCTGTTAAGCCCGGACAGCGGCGCAAAAGCGGGCCAGCAGGTCAAATAAGTCAAAAAGGCGCTGATATCAGCGCCTTTTTTCTATACCTCTGAACAGACTCAATGAGACACAGGGGAACATCGTGAAATTCAGTCAACTTATTGCTGCACTCTTTTCTGTCGCGTTGCTGCTCGGCCTGAGTGGCTGTGAGGAAAAGAGCAGAGTAAATCCTTTCAGTGGTCCGGGCAGGGTACAGAAATGACGCTGACCTATTACTATAAAGATGACAAAGTCCTGCGCCAGACGGCAAACAATAAGTTTGACTACGCCGCCGTCGGTGTGAAAAGCAAAGAAGAGGCAAAAGCATCCTCGGCCCTATCAGCCAGAAATACCAGAACATAAAAGGCATCACGGAAAAGGTGGATTACGGGGACACTTACGCGCTGGAAACGCTGGAATGTGGATTACAGCACGGTGAATTTTGCCGATTTGAACGCCCTGCAGGGTGCGGAATTCACCGGCGAGGTGAAAGACGGCATCAGCATGAAAAAAGTCAGAAGCGTTGTTGAAAGCGCGGCTTTAAAGAAGTGAAATAAACGGTATTGCCCGATGGCGCTCACGCTTATCGGGCCTGCAATAGACGCCTGCACAGGCCGGATAAGGCACTGCCGCTATCCGGCCTGTTTACGTTAATTCTGTGGTTTTTGCCCTTTCGCCGCCGGGGCCGCGCAGGAAGTAGCGCAAAAACTGGTCGCCACATTCGCGGAAATTCTTATGCTCCGGCGCGCGCATCATGGCGGTGATTTCCGGCATTGAGACGCGGAATTGCTGTGCGGTGAGGATCGCCAGAATATCGTCCGTCTTTAATGAAAAGGCGATGCGCAGCTTCTTCCAGCACAATATTGTTATTCAGCTTACGCTCGGCAACCAGCGGTGGCGCACTCTCATCCTTCCCGCGTTTTTCGTAGATCAGGCCGTTCAGAAAAGCGGACAACACAATATCCGGACACGGTTGATAACCCGCTTCGTCCTCTTTGCGCAGCCGGGGGGCTAACTGTTCGACGGTGACGGGCGTGTCCGCCAGCGCCGGGATCCGCACCAGTGCAGCATTGTCCACTTGCAGGGTGTAACGCAGGCTGCGCAGGATATCGTTATTAAGCATGTTGTTTCCCGGAAATGATGAACCAGCGCGCAGTTTAGGCATCGCGCAGGAATTTACAACCCCAGCGCCTCTTTTAAATTTTTCAGATAGCGGCGACTTACCGGCACCGTCAGACCATCGCGCAGCAATAATTCCGCCTGCCCGTTATCTTCAAGACGAATTTCTTTCAGGTGCGCCAGATTCACCAGATACTGACGATGACAACGGATCAGCGGCGTACGGCTCTCCAGCGTGCGCAAAGTCAGCTCGGTAAACCCTTCTTTGCCTTCATGACTGGTCACATACACCCCGCTCATCCGGCTGCTGACAAACGCCACCTCCTCCATCTGCAACAGCCAGATGCGGCTATGCCCGGTGCAGGGAATAAACTTCAGCGCGTCCTGATTTTCCGGCAATACGGAAACATCCTGTTCATTACGCTCCGGCGCAGACGGGTGAGCGTTTTCTCCAGCCGACGCGCTTCGATGGGTTTGAGCAGATAATCAAACGCGTGCTCTTCAAAGGCCTGCACTGCGTATTCATCAAAGGCAGTCAGAAACACCACATAAGGCCGGTTTTCCGGATCCAGCATACCGACCATTTCCAGCCCGCTGATGCGCGGCATCTGAATATCCAGAAACAGGACGTCCGGGCGCAGCTTATGCACCGCGCCAATCGCTTCAACCGCATTGCTGCACTCGCCAACAATCTCTATATCACTCTCTTCCCCGGAGCAAAATACGCAGGTTTTCCCGGGCCAGCGGTTCATCATCAACAATCAGCACTTTTAACATGCGTGTTCCTCCAGCGGGAGTCGTAAGGTAATACGGGTAAAGGTGTCCGGCTCACAGGCGATGGTTATCCCGCACTCGTTACCGTAACGGGCGCGCAAGCGCTTATCCACCAGTGCTCATGCCCAACCCGCTGGCATCGCCCTTCGGCTGGTACAGACCCGCGTTATCTTCAATCGCCAGCAGCAGATGTTGCCCGTCAAGACTGGCGTTGATGGAAATTTCGCCGACGCCAAGCAGTTGTGAGGTGCCGTGTTTAATGGCGTTTTCCACGATCGGCTGTAGGGTAAAGGCGGGCAGATGCAGATGTGCAAGCGTTTCGGGCACATGTAACTGCACCTGTAAACGCGACTGAAAACGCGCTTTTCAATTTGCAGATACGCATTCACGTGCTCGATTTCGTCCGCCAGCGTGACAATCTCCGATGGCCGTTTCAGGTTTTTACGAAAGAAAGTCGACAGATACTGCACCAACAACCCGGCCTGATCGCTATCGCGGCGGATCACCGCCTTCAGCGTATTCAGCGCGTTAAACAAGAAATGCGGGTTAACCTGCGCGTGCAACAGTTTGATTTCTGACTGGGTAAGCAGCGCTTTCTGACGTTCATACTGCCCGGCCGGGATCTGCGCCGACAACAACTGGGCAATCCCTTCCCCCCGTAGGTGCGGTTGATAGAGCTGAAGAGGCGATTCTTCGCCTCATACAATTTAATGGTACCCACCACGCGCTGGTTCTCACCGCGTAAGGGGATCACCAGCGTCGAGCCTAATTTGCAGTGGGGGTGCAGCGAGCAGCGGTACGGCACTTCGTTGCCGTCAGCATAAACCACCTCCCCGGTCTCAATAGCGCGTTGCGTCCACACCGAGGAGATTGGCCGCCCGGGCAGATGGTGATCGTCACCGATGCCGGTAAACGCCAGCAATTTTTCGCGATCGGTGATCGCCACTGCACCGATTTCCAGCTCTTTATACAGCACCTGCGCCACTTTCATGCTGTTCACTTCATTAAAGCCCGGCGCAAAAAACCTTCTGTTGAGGCGGCGACTTTCAACGCAGTGGCGGAAAATGCCGAGGTGTATTTTTCAAACATGGCGCGCTTATCCAACAGGATGCGCATAAACAGCGCGGCGCCCACGGTATTGGTCACCATCATCGGTGCGGCGATGCTCTGCACCAGTGCAGCGCGCGCTGTCGAACGGCCGGGCTATCAACAGAATAATCAGCATCTGTATCAGCTCCGCCACGCAGGTCACCGCGCCTGCGGTAAACGGGCTAAACACCAGATCGGTGCGCCCGCGCTTGATCAGAATGCTGTGCATCAGGCCGCCGAGCAGCCCTTCAACAAAGGTAGAGATCATGCAACTGAGCGCCGTCATGCCGCCCATCGAGTAGCGATGCAGACCGCCAGTTAACCCCACCGTCGCCAACCAGCGGGCCGCCGAGCAGACCGCCCATCACCGCGCCAATCGCACGGGTATTGGCGATAGAGTCTTCAATGTGCAGACCAAAATAGGTGCCGAGAATGCAAAAATGGAGAAGGTGACATAGCACAACAGCTTGTGCGGCAGACGTACCGTGACCTGCATCAGCGGAATAAACAGACGCGTTTTGCTCATCAGCCGGTGCGATGACCAAAAACACGCACATTTGCTGGAGCAGTAACAACACCAGATTGAACTCGTACATACCCGCCAAACCACATCAACCGAAAGCGCGTAACATACAGGAGTCGCTGCGCGTTTCTTTGAAGCTTTCCAAAAAAATGCCAAATCGTGCTCAATATCACAAAGTCATCCAACGGAATAAACCCATAACGCAAATTTTCAACCCCAAGCCCGGCCACGATAAACACCAGCTACAGTTAGTGTGGGGAGAGTGCAGGCAAAGGTGAAACCATGGCGCTTTACACGATCGGCGAAGTGGCAGTGTTGTGTGATATTAACCCCGTTACGCTGCGCGCCCTGGCAGCGGCGATACGGATTATTAAAACCCCAACGCACGGATGGCGGGCACCGTCTGTTTACTGACGCGGATATTGACCGTATCCGGGAAATCCAACGCTGGATAGACACCGGCGTCCAGGGTCAGTAAAGTACGCTCACTGCTGTATAACGAAACGGAAGAGGCACATAACGGCTGGCGCGCCCAGCAGGAAACCGGGCTGCACTATTTGCAGGAGGGCAACCTCAACCGGTTGCATGTGTGTGGATCAAAGAGCGCGCCCGCGACTACCCCGCCCGGACGCTAAACACCGGCTGTTCGCTCCGTTACGCCGCCGTTTGCAAAGCGCACAACCCGCATTGCTGGGTCTGCTGGATGGCGCGCTGATCAACCATATCTCTGTTTGTCTGGCATCGGCGCGGAAAAAACGATAAACACGCGCTGGTGATCGGCTGGAATATTCAGGACACCACACAGCTGTGGCTGGAGGGCTGGATGGCAAGCCAACAGGGCTGGCGGGTGGATGTGCTGCCCCATTCACTGTCGCATGTACGCCCGGAGATGTTCGAGGGCCAGACATTGCTAGTCTGGTGCGGCGAGACGCCATCCGCCACGCAGCAGCAACAGCTACTGGCATGGCGCGACGCCGGTCATACGGTCTACCTTCTCGGTATTTAATGTTTTATCAACAACCCGGCTCCCTTTATACTACGTGTCTTAACAAAAGGAGCAAAAAATGAAGCCTCTGGTAAAATTCTCGTCATCACCCTTTTTCTGCTGATGGCGATCGGCGGGATCAGCGGCGTGATGCTGGCGGGTTATTCGTTTATTGTACGTGGCGGTGCCGGTTAAGCAGGCTCGCCAGCCGCTCGAACCCTCTGTCGACAATCACCGCCGCCAGCGCGACCAGCACGGCCCCTTGCACGACATACGCGGTGTTAAACCCGCTCAGCCCGATAATGATCGGCGTACCAAGCGTGCTGGCTCCCACCGTTGAGGCAATGGTCGCGGTGCCGATATTAATGATCACCGACGTTCTCACCCCGGCGATGATCACCGGCGCCGCCAGCGCAACTCCACCTTCCACAAACGCTGCGCGCCGCTCATTCCCATACCCTGCGCCACGCTTTGCACACCGTCGGGAACGGCGGCAATGCCTGCCAGCGTGCCCTGCAAAATCGGCAGCACGCCATACAGCACCAACGCAATGATCGCCGGTTCTTTGCCAAAGCCCATTACCGGCACCGCAATGGCCAGCACCGCCACGGGCGGGAAGGTTTGCCCCACCGCCGCGATGGTCTCCGCCAGTGGGCGAAACTCACGCCCGGCCGGGCGCGTCACCGCGACAGCCACCCCAACGCCTATCACAATGGCGATCACGCTCGAGACCGCCACCAGCGAGAAATGTGCGGCGGTAAGCGCCAGAAAACTCTCCTGCAAATAGACCGGGCGCGGCAACTGCGGGAACAGCGCGCCAAATATCCCGGCGCTGTGCGGCAGCCAGAGCAGTAGCGCGATAAACAATGCTACCAGCCATAACAACGGATCACGCAGGTACGTCACCGGAGGCCTCCACACGCAGCAGATCGCGAAAATGCAGCGTACCGCAATGTTGCCCCTGCGCATCGCAGACGGGTAACACATCGCACTGCCGGGCAACAAAGGCCGACAACGCCTCGCGCAGTGACATATCGTCACGCAACGGTTCACCGTCCACCGGCGGCTCGTGTCGCAGATAGTCGCGCACCGGCGTAGCGACAACAGACGAACGCCCAGCTCGCTGCGACCAAAAAATTCCCGCACAAAATCGTTACGCGGCGCGGTCAGCATGTCCAGCGGCGTCCCCTGCTGCACCACTTCGCCGTTATCCATTAACACCAGATGATCGGCCAGTTGCAGCGCCTCATCAATGTCATGGGTCACCAACACGATGGTGCGCCCAAGCAGACGGTGAATCCGCACCATCTCCTGTTGCAAGGCCGCGCGCGTCACCGGATCCAACGCGCCAAACGGCTCGTCCATTAATAACACTTCCGGATCCGCCGCCAGCGCTCTGGCCACACCGACCCGCTGCTGTTGCCCGCCGGAAAGCTGATGCGGGAAACGTTCGCGCAGCGACGGCTCCAGCCCCAGCAGCGCCATCAGCTCATCCACGCGGGCATTACTTTTGCTCCGCGACCATTTTTGCAAATGCAGCACGGTGGCGATGTTTTGCGCCACCGTCCAGTGCGGAAACAGGCCAATCGACTGAATGGCGTACCCCATACGGCGGCGAAGCGCAAGAACCGGCTGTTGGCGAATATCCTCTCCGGCAAACAGAATGGTTCCTTCGTCGTGCTCCACCAGCCGGTTAATCATCTTCAGCGTGGTGGACTTTCCTGAACCTGAAGTGCCAATCAGCACGGAAAACGCACCGGTTTTAAAGTGTAAATTAAGGTTGTTCACCGCCCGCTGCCCGGCGAAAATTTTACTGACGTTGTTAAACTCAATCATGGCTGTTTCACCTTCAGCAGCGCTAACCCTAATCCGAACAACGCATCCACAACAACCGCCAGCGCAATTACCGGGATAACCCCCAGTAGCACCAGATCCAGCGCACTGCTCAGTAGCCCCTCGGAAAACCAGCGCGCCAAACCCGCCAGCACCAATCAACGCAGCGATCACCGCCATTCCCACGGTCTGCACAGAGACCACCCTCATGCTACGCAGCAACAGCGGCAACGCCAGCGGCACGCGCACATGCCAGAAGCGCTGGCGGGCGCTCATGCCCATCGCACTGGCGCTTTCCAGCACCTCTTGCGGCACTGGTTCAGCCCCGCCACCACACCGCGCACCATCGGCAACAGCGCATAGAGAATCAGTGCAATCAGGGGCCGGTCATGCCCGTTCCGGCAATACCGAAACGCGACAACCACGGGAAATGCAGCACCAGCCCGGCGAGCGGCGCAATCAGCAGACCAAACAGCGCGACTGAGGGAACAGTCTGGATAACATTGAGGATGGCGAACACCGGCCCCTGACGCAGCGGGTGGCGGTAGCACCACAAACCAATGGCAAAGCCGATCGCCAGCGCAGGCAACAGCGTGCCCAGCAGCAGCGTCAGGTGTTGCGCCAGTGCATCGTTGAACACATCCCGGCGGTTCGCGTATTCACGCAGCAGTGAGAGATTATCCAGCTCGCCGCTGAGCAGCAGAAAAAGCGGTAGCGTCCAAATCTGGGCATGCAGCAGCCAGCGCCAGACCGGATGCGCGGCAAAACGTCGAATGGCGTCGCTACAGACCAGCAACGCCAGCGCCAGCCACAGCCACAACCCGCTACCGGGCGAGGTACGGGCCAGCGCACTGCCGTTTTGCGCAAGATCCGTCGCCGCGCGGCCTGCGCTCCAGACCAGCAGCCAGACCAGCACTTCCGCCAACAGCAACGTCGCTATCTGCGCGCCCCGCCCCGGCACAAAACTGAATACCAGCAGCAGACACGGCAGCAGCAACCACAGCGCCGAAAAAAGCTGCCACAATGCCCGACTTTCGCCGGAGACCGGGGCGGTTGGGCGCATAGTTAATAAACGGCAACCCGGTCGCTGCCAGCGCCAGTATCCCCAACAGCAACAGCACGCGGTTATGGCAGCGTAATGACCCCTCCATCACGCGGCTTATTTCACGGGGCCTTTTTCTTTCAGATAATCCGCTGCCACTTTCTTCGCATCCAGCCCTTCAACAGCAATGCTGGCGTTCAGTTTTGCAGTGTTTTCTCATCCGGTGCTGGCAAAACAGGCTTCAGCCACGCATCCAGTTGCGGATACGCTTTCAGTACAGCTTCGCGCACGACCGGGGTCGGGGCATAGATGGGCTGCACGCCTTTCGGATCGCTCAGCGTTTGCAGCCCCAGCGCCGCAACCGGGCCGTCGGTGCCGTAAGCCATTGCCGCATTCACCCCGGACGTTTGCTGCGCTGCCGCTTTAATCGTCACCGCCGTATCGCCACCGGCCAGCGACAACAGTTGATCCTGTTTGAGGGTGAAGTTGTAGGCTTTTTCAAACGCCGGCAGCGCATCGGTACGCTCAATAAATTCCGCCGACGCCGCCAGTTTGAATACCCCGCCCGCTTTCAGGTAGCGGCTGAGATCCTCAAGGGAAGTGAGGTTATTTTTCTGCGCCATATCCCTCGGCGCACCGCAATGGTCCAGTGTTGTTGGCAGGCGCAGGCGTCAGCCATACCAGCTTGTTCTGCTCAGCATCGAGCTTTTTCACTTTCTCGTAGCCCTGCTGCGCGTTTTTCCACGCGGTGTCGTTCTCATCTTTGAAGAAAAACGCACCGTTACCGGTGTACTCCGGGTAGATATCCAGCGCACCTGAGGTGATCGCCCCGCGCACCACCGGCGTGGTGCCAAGCTGGACTTTATTGACTGTTTTTACGCCATGACTTTCCAGTACCTGCAAAATGATATTGCCCAACAGCGCGCCTTCGGTATCGATTTTAGAACCGACTTTAATGGGCTCCGCCGCCTGCAAAGGTAAGCTCACGCTGGCTATCAGCGCCAGTGAACAGGCAATCTTCTTCGTGATTGTCATTGTCTTTTCCTCAGTTTTACTGCCTTTTCAGCAGTTTGAGAAAAAGCGTAGCTGAAAAATAGCGGCTTTGTCGCGTTAACAATTTAAACGATAAAGGAATAAGGTATAGCGAAGATAATCGGGCCGGTTTCCCCGGCCCGAAAGGGATTAGCGGAGTTCGAACTCACCCTGTTTAACACGGGCGGAGTCAACGCCGATAAAGACGTTAAATTTGCCGAGTTCCGCGTCGTATTTCATGCGCTGGTTCCAGAACTTCAGCGCGTCAACATCAATCGGGAAGCTGACGGTTTTGGTTTCACCCGGTTTCAGGTTCACCTTGTCAAAACCACGCAGTTGTTTCACCGGGCGGCTCATGGAGGCTGTCACATCCTGCACATACATTTGCAGCACGGTTTGACCTTCACGTTTACCGGTGTTCGTCACCTGCACGCTGGCCGTTACTTTGCCGCTGCGCGTCAGAGTCGGCGCAGACATTTTCACATCGGAAACGCTAAAGGTGGTGTAACTCAGCCCATAACCAAACGGATACAGCGGGCCGTTGGCTTCGTCAGGGAAGTAACGGGAGGTGTATTTGTTCGGCTTATCGGCATCGTACGGACGACCGGTATTGAGGTGGCTGTAATAGACCGGAATTTGCCCGACCGAGCGCGGGAAGGACATGGGCAACTTACCGGACGGGTTGTAATCACCAAACAGCACATCGGCAATCGCGTTACCACCTTCCGTACCGGCAAACCAGTTTCGAGAATCGCATCCGCTTGCTGATCTTCTTTGACCAGCGCCAGCGGGCGACCATTCATCAGCACCAGCACCAGCGGTTTACCGGTGGCTTTCAGCGCGGCGATCAAATCTTTCTGACTCTGCGGAATGGTGATATCGGTGCGGCTGGAGGCTTCATGCGCCATCCCCTGCGCTTCACCCACAACAGCCACCACGACATCCGATTTCTGCGCCGCCGCCACGGCTTCATCGATCATTGCTTTCGGCGAACGGGGGTCGACCGCCACCGCCGGTTCATACAGATTAAGGAAGTTAACAATGTCTTTGTCGTTGGTAATGTTCGCGCCTTTGGCGTAAACCACGTTGCCTTTGCCCGCCAGCGCATTACGGATGCCGGTGAGCACGGTAACGGATTGATCGGCCACGCCTGCCGCAGACCAACTGCCCATTGAATCACGCTTGCTGTCCGCCAGCGGCCCAATCACCGCCACGGTACCGGACTTTTTCAGCGGCAGAGTGTCGAGGCGGTTTTTCAACAGCACCAGACTTTCCCGCGTCACTTCACGCGCTTCTTTGCGATGTAAACGGCTCTCAGCATTGGTGTCTTGCGGATCGCTCTCTTTCGGGCCAAGGTGGCTGTAGGGATCGTTAAACAACCCCATATCGTATTTCACGTTCAGAACATGACGGGTCGCATCATCCAGCTCCGCCATGGTCACTTTGCCGGATTTCACCAGCCCGGGCAGATACTTGCTGTAGTACTCATCGCTCATGCTCATATTGATGCCGGACTTCAGCGCCACGCGCACGGCGTCTTCCGGATCGGCAGCGGTGCCGTGTTTAATCAGCTCTTTGATTGCGCCGTGGTCGGAAATGGTGATGCCCTTAAAGCCCCACTCATCGCGCAGCAGATCTTTCCAGCAGCCCGGGCGCGTCCGAAGAGGCTGGCGTGCCGTTGAGCGAGTTAAGCGCCACCATCACCCCGCCGCTGCCGGCATCCAGCGCCGCTTTATAGGGGGGCATATAGTCGTTGAACAGACGCTGCGGGCTCATGTCCACGGTGTTGTACTCTTTGCCGCCTTCCACTGCGCCATACGCCGCGAAGTGCTTGACGCTGGTCATCACCGAGTAGCGGTCCGCCGGGCTTTTGCCCTGCATCGCTTCGACCATCGTGCGACCCATGGTTTCCGTCAGATAAGTATCTTCACCGAACCCTTCGGAGACGCGCCCCCCAGCGCGGATCGCGGGAAACGTCCACCATCGGCGCCCGAGGTCATGTTCAGGCCGTCATCAGCGGCTTCATAGGCCGATACCCGGCCAACGGTTCTCACCGCTTCAAGATTAAAACTGGAGGCCAGACCGAGGCTAATCGGGAATACGGTGCGCTGACCGTGAACCACATCGTAGGCGAAAAGAGTGGAATTTTCAGACGGCTAAGCTGCAGCGCCTGATCCTGCATGGCGCGGATATCCCGGCGGGTGACGGTGTTAAAAATGGCGCCAACTGGCTCACTTTGATCATGTCGCGAATCGCCTCTTTTGGGTTATCCGGACCGACGCTAATCAGGCGTAGCTGACCAATTTTTCATCAACAGTCATTTTTTTGGAGCAAGTCGGTGACAAACGCATCCCTTGCTTCCGGCGTCAGCGGATGGTTGCCAAACATCTCATCCGCCAGTGCGGGTTGCAGCGCAAGGCTCACGGCGACACCTACAGAACATAGCCATTTCATGTCGTTTTACTCTCTTGTATTTTCACCCCAAAACCGCGGAGCGGGCCGCGAAAAGCACGCAGTGTGACATAATCCCCGGCGCATCTTGCAGAGTTGGACGCTGATTTTTATGCAAATTCATTCCCCGTTTGCTTTCCAAGACTACTATCAATAAGCCTGAAAAGTCATGTTTAGCCACAAGGAGGGGAACATGTCACACGAAAATAATGCCTTTATACACGAACTTAAACGGCTGGTTGGCGCATCTCACCTGCTCACCGAACCGGCAAAAACCGCCCGTTACCGCAAAGGGTTCCGCTCAGGTCAAGGCGACGCGCTGGCGGTGGTCTTTCCCGGCACGCTGGTAGAACTGTGGCGAGTGCTACAGGCCTGCGTTCGCGCCGATAAAATCATCCTGATGCAGGCGGCAAACACCGGCCTTACCGAAGGGTCCACCCCCAACGGCAACGACTACGACCGCGATATCGTCATTATCAGCACCCTGCGTCTGGATAAGTTGCATCTGCTGGACGGCGGTCAACAGGTGCTGGCGTACCCCGGCACGACTCTTTATTCGCTGGAAAAGCGCTGAAACCGCTGGGCCGCGAACCGCACTCGGTGATTGGTTCATCCTGTATCGGCGCATCGGTGATCGGCGGGATCTGCAATAACTCCGGCGGTTCCCTCGGGTACAACGCGGACCGGCCTATACCGAAATGTCGCTGTTCGCGCGCATTGATGAGCAGGGCAAATTGCAACTGGTGAATCATCTGGGGATTGAGTTAGGTCAGTCGCCGGAAGCGATCCTCAGCAAACTCGATGATGATCGTATTACTGATGCCGATGTGCACCACGACCAGCGCCACGGGTACGATCATGATTACGTCACCCGCGTGCGCGACATCGAAGCGGATTCCCCGGCGCGCTATAACGCCGACCCCGATCGGCTGTTTGAATCCTCCGGTTGTGCAGGAAAACTGGCAGTGTTCGCCGTTCGCCCTCGGATACCTTCCCGGCGGAATCCAACCAGCAGGTGTTCTATATCGGCACCAACCAAACCGAAGTGCTTACGGAGATCCGCCGTCACATCCTCGGCGAACTTTACGCATCTGCCGATCGCCGGGGAGTATATGCACCGGGATATCTACGATATTGCCGAACAGTACAGCAAAGACACCTTCCTGATGATCGACAAGCTCGGCACCGATAAAATGCCGTTCTTCTTCACCCTGAAGGGGCGTACGGATGCGTTACTGGAAAAATCTCCACTCTTTAAGCCACATTTTGTCGACCGTTCACTGCAAAAGATCACCCGCTTATTCCCGTCGCACCTGCCACCGCGCATGAAAGAGTGGCGCAATAAATACGAACACCATCTGCTGTTGAAGATGTCCGGTGACGGCATTGCCGAAGCGCAAAGCTGGTTAAACGACTACTTCGCGACCGCTGAAGGGGCATTTTGTGTGTACGCCGGAGGAAGGCAGCAAAGCGTTTTTACACCGTTTTGCGCGCAGCGGGCGCCGCTATCCGTTACCGGGCGGTGCATGCCGATGAGGTGGAGGATATTCTGCCGCTGGACATTGCCCTCCGACGTAACGATACCGAGTGGTTTGAGCATCTTCCGCCGGAAATCGACAGCCAGCTGGTGCATAAGCTCTACTACGGACACTTTTGTGCCACGTTTTCCACCGTGATTACATCGTGCGGGGGTGGATGCGCATGCGCTCAAAGAGCAGATGCTGGCGCTGCTGCGAGAACGCGGCGCGCAATACCCTGCTGAACATAACGTCGGTCATCTGTATGAAGCCACAGAAACGCTAAAACGTTTCTATCAGGATAACGACCCGACAAACAGCATGAACCCCGGCATCGGGAAAACCAGCAAGCGTAAATTCTGGCAGGAAGGCGAAGCGGCTGACATGGCGCAGAAGCTCTGACCAAATAACCGCACCGCGCACTGTATTGTGTCTCCGTTCGTACTAGAGTAGCGAAAGCCATAGAAACGTTTCTATGGCTCTGCTTTGAAGAGCACACCTGCCATGTCTGCTGTTGATGTCTTATCTGGTCCTGCAATAGAAGTGCGCGACGCCCTGAAGACGTTCACGCTATTGCTTCCCTCTATGCCTCGGCACGTGCTGCATGGCCGCGCCTCCTTCGAAGAAGTCCCGCCTATTGATGACATGCGTAGCCGCATGAACAAGGTTGCCAAAGACGGCCTGCCGTGGCTGGTCGCCCTCTACCATGGCATTGTGGTCGGCTACAGTTATGCCAGTTTCTACCGCCCTCGCGAGGCCTATCGCTATACGCTTGAAGAGTCTATTTATGTCGATGCCAGTATGATTGGGCGCGGTATTGGGAGTACGCTGATGGGCGCGCTCATCGCCCGTTGCGAAGCCGGGCCGTGGCGGCAGATGATTGCGGTGATCGGCGATGGCAACAACAATACCGGCTCGTTGCGCCTGCATAAAAGTACGGGTTTGAGCTGGCCGGGCAACTGCGCAGCGTCGGCTATAAAAAGGGGACTGGCGGGATACGTTGATTATGCAGCGCCCACTCAACGACGGTGACTGGACGCTGCCGGAATAATTAATCGTTTTGCGCGGTCTGCGCGTCGTCATCGGCCGGGTTTTGCGCCATTTGCGCCGCTTTCTGGCGCTTATAGCTTAAAGCGGAAGCCGGTACCGGCTGCGCTTTCCCGGTTTCAATCCAGGTCCGCAGACGGCTGGCGTCAGCAAAGTGTGAACTTCCCAAACGCATCCATCACCACCAGCGCCACCGATTTGTTATTGATGACGGTACGCATCACCAGGCAGTGTCCTGCCGCATTGGTAAAGCCGGTTTTCGTCAGCTGAATATTCCAGTTATCGCGATAGACCAGATGGTTGGTATTGCGGAACGGCAGCGTATACGCCGGATTTGCAAAGGTCGCCATCTCTTCACGCGTGGTGCTCAGTTGACCCAGCAGCGGATATTGTTTGGTCGCGATCAGCAGTTTGGTCAAATCCCGCGCGGTAGAAACGTTGTGGATCGACAACCCGGTCGGCTCAACAAAATGGGTATTGCTCATGCCGAGCGCTTTCGCTTTGGCGTTCATCGCCGCAATAAAGGCGTTATAGCCGCCCGGATAGTGGTGCGCCGAGGGCTTGCCGCCGCACGGTTTTCCGATGACATCAGCGCCAGCAGCAGCATATTTTTACGACTGATTTCGCTGTTCAGACGCACACGGGAGTAAATCCCTTTCATTTCCGGCGTCTGGCTGATGTCCACCGTGAGTTTCTCATCAAGCGGCAGTCGCGCATCCAGCACCACCATCGCCGTCATCAGTTTGGTGATGGAGGCTATAGGACGCACCAGATCGGGATGGCTGGAATAGATAACTTGATTGGTTTTGCAGATCGACAATCATCGCGCTGCCTGAAGCAATCTCAGGTTGTGCGGCAACAGTCGGGGTAGTCGTTTTCGCAACAGCAAACGGCGCCACAGGCGCAGCCAATAATAAGGCCAGGGCTTAATAAGGAGACTCGAAATTTCTGCATGATGAGACTTCTGAAGATTATTCACGCACGTTATTACGCACACCGCGTCTGTTAGCCGGAGCAATAGCAGAGCTGGCTTTGGCATAATAGCCGCCATGCAGGGTTGTCGCCAGAGGATAATCATTGCGAGATTGCGTTGCCGGCTTTTACACCAGCAACGCAAGATTCAGAGAACAGGTATCAGAACAACCGGTAGCCATAGCCCCACAGGATCACCGTCAGCGCCAGCAAAACTTCCAGCACCAGTACGCCGATCGCCAGCGTTGAACTGGAAAAGCTCAGCCCCTCTTCCTTGTTGATACTCAGGAATGTCGGGATACCGACATAGAGCAGATAACCGGTGTAGAACAGCGCCACCGTCCCCACCAGCACGCACAGCCATACCAGCGGGTAAAGCGCCACAATACCGCTCAGAAACAGCGGCGTCGCCACATAGCCGGCAAACACCATACAGCGCCCCCAGTGACGGCCGTTGCGGGTAGCTGCGCGCCATCCACCAGATCACGCGCCCCATCACCGCTACGCCCGCCAGCATCAGGGCATAGAACAGCACCGCCAGAGAGAAACCGGTCACCAATGACAACGTCACGACACTGTTCTCACCGAAATTCCAGCCGATTTGCGTGGTGCCAATAAAGGCGCAAATCACCGGAATTGCCGCCATGATTAATACATGGTGAGTGTAGTGATGCGAAATGGTTTCGTTTTCACCTCTGATAACCTGCATTTCACGATCGGGATGGGAAAGAAGTCCCCAGACATGGTTCATAACGCCCCCTTGCTGAATGCCCGGACATCGACACTTTCAGTATAATTCACTATTTCGCTTATTTTATGTACAACTCAAAAAATGCCGCCGCAGGCAAAGTACTCGCTTCTTCCGGCAAGAGCGCGATATCAGGTGTATGCTTACAGGCGTTTTACCGGGAGGACGTAAACACAATGGATATCAATCATCTGATTAGCCAGTATGGCTACGCCGCACTGGTTATTGGCAGCGTTGCCGAAGGAGAAACCATTACCCTGCTGGGCGGGGTAGCAGCGCATCAAGGGTTACTGCGTTTCCCGCTGGTGGTGCTGTCTGTTGCGCTGGGGGGGATGATTGGCGACCAGTTGCTCTATTTGCTGGGCAGGCGTTATGGCATGAAGATCCTGCGGCGTTTTTCCCGCCACCGCGCGAAGATCCATCAGGCGCAAACACTCATTCGCCGCCATCCTTACCTGTTTGTGATTGGCTCGCGATTTATGTACGGCTTTCGCATTATCGGCCCGCTATTAATTGGCACCAGCCACCTGCGACCGAAAATTTTCCTGCCGCTGAACATCATTGGCGCTATCGTTTGGGCGCTCCTCTTCACTACGCTGGGGGTATGTTGGCGGCGAGGTGATTGGTCCGTGGCTGCACCAGTTCGACCAGCATGTGAAACGCTGGATTTGGCTGCTCCTCGCGGTGGTGCTGGTGTTGTGCCTGCGTGGCTGGCTCCGGCATCGTCGGAAAAAACGCCAGAGCCGCTCCACCGAGGACTAACCGGTTTTCGGTTTAAATTGCGGGTTCGCCAGCATAAAGCCGCCATCGATAATCATCGATTGACCGGTGGTGTAGCTGGCGTCGTCAGAGCAGAGCCGGAGCAACCATACTGGCAATCTCCGGGTTCTGCCCGGTCGCGCCAGCGGAATGTCGGGCATTGAACCCGGTGTGGCATCTTCATCACGCATGTTGTTCATCGGCGTGGCTATCGCGCCGAGTGCGACGGCATTGACCCGAGGATGTTGTGCTCAATCAGCTCCAGCGCCATGGATTTGGTTAACCCGCCCAGCGCATGTTTGGCCGCAGTATAAGCGCTGGCTTCCGGCAGCGGCGTGTGCTCATGTACCGAGGTAATGTTCACAATACGTCCTCCCTGCCCTTGATTAACCATCTGCCGGGCGGCAATTTGTGAGCAAAGAAACGCGCCATCGACATCCACGGTAAAAAATATTGCGCCACTCTTCAAATTTCACGTCAAGAAACGGCGCTTTGCTCATGGCTCCGGCGTTATTCACTAACGCGTCGATACGCCCGAAGCGGGCAATCAGCGAATCAATCGCCTGTGCTCCCTGCGGTAACTGACTGAGATCGAGCTGGATGGTTTCCGCACGCCGCCCCCGTTTTTCAACGTGCCGGGCCGTCTCTTTGGCGCCTTGTTCATCGGAATGCCGGTGATACCGATATCAAACCCCTGCTCCGCCAGCATCAGCGCACATTGCTTGCCGATACCGGAATCTGCTGCAGTAACAATC
Source organism: Enterobacter sp. EA-1 (assembly GCA_002886105.1). Lineage (GTDB taxonomy): Bacteria > Pseudomonadota > Gammaproteobacteria > Enterobacterales > Enterobacteriaceae. The sequence continues at coordinate 1,733,331 of CP025776.1, read as the reverse complement.
GCGACTTTCGTTGCAGACATGTTTCACCCTCCGGTTAACTTATGAACAGATAAGTATAGAAAAAGGCAGGATGCTGAGAGATTGCCTAAGCTTTGCACTACCTGAACAGCCGGAAGGACGAGGAAAATGTTAAAGATTTTACTTTGGGTGATCCTGATTATCTTCTTGATTGGTCTGTTGGTGGTGACGGGCGTGTTTTAAGATGATTTTTTGAGGGTGAACCGGGTGCGCTCATGCACACCCGGTCATGCAGGCTATTTGCCCTGCGCACTGTAATTGATCGGCACCCAGCGGTATCCCTCTTCAGCTTTCATCACCTTACCAATGCCGGGGAAGGCAATGTGCGCCGCCGCTATCCAGTCACCTTCACGCGCGGCCTCGGGCCAGCACTTTCTCCCGCGTCGCCACCGCCTGCTGGCGATTGACGTCAAAATGGATAGCCACCTCAGGCTGAGGCAACTGCACCGGGTGCGCGTGAATGATATCGCCCCACAGCAGCAGCGTTTTACCCGCGTGGCTGACACGGTAGATCACGCTGCCGGGCGTATGACCGGCGGCGGGAATAGCATCAATGCCGGGCATAATCTGCACCGGCGCACGGAAAGGGTTGAGCTTACCGGCATCTATCACCGGACGCAGCGAACGCTCAGACTCGGCGAAAGTGTGGCGTTGCCCTCTTCCACCTCGCGTTGATGCGCGGGGTTGAGCCAGAAATCCACATCGCGCTGATCCACGCGCACGGTGGCATTCGGGAAGACGGGTTTGCCCTCACGCTGTACACCGCCGGAGTGATCGGCATGGATATGGGTCAATAACACAGTATCAATGGCATTCGGATCGATACCCGCCGCCCGCAGGTTCTCCGGCAGGTGACCGCCCGCGTCGCCAAATAATGGCCCGGCGCCAGCATCCACCGCGGATCAGTTGCTTACCGGTGTTGATCACAAATGCGTTGATGGACGTTTCTGCATTTACCGGCAGGTTTGCCTGCGCCATCCGCGCTTTCAGTTTTTCCGGCGTAATCGGGGTGAGCAATTTATCAAACGGCACGGCCACGGTGCCGTCGGAAACGGCGGTGATTTGCCAGTCGCCCAACGCCATACGATAGTAACCCGGTGCCTGCGCCTGTTGTGTCGACAGCGGCGTCGCGAGCGCGCTGAGGCTTGCCCCAGAGACCAGCAGCGCCAGTAATAATGGATAATGTTTCATTGCCTGCTCCGATAGTTTCCAGTTGCGCCAGTATCCCGCCGCCGCTACTATCACTCCAATTGATTGGGAGCAATAATGACTATCAAAGAGAATGATTTCCGTAAGATCGACCTTAATCTGTTGATCGCCTTTGCAGTGCTGTTTCGCGAACAGAGCGTCTCAGCGGCGGCAGATAAACTGCACTGGGTCAGCCCGCGGTAAGCGGTGTGCTGTCGCGCCTGCGCACCCTGTTCGACGATCCCTTGTTTATCCGTAGCGGCCATCGCATGCAACCCACCGCCCGCGCGGAAGAACTGCATACCGGGTTGTTACCCCTGCTGGAACAATTGCAGAGCACACTGTTTCCAGCAAGCGGCGTTCGATCCGCGCACTGTCACTGTGACGCTGACGCTCGGCATGGCTGACTGGGTTGAGATGTGGCTGATGCCGACGCTAATCCCGGCGTTACAGCAGGCCGCACCGGGTATGCGCCTGAATGTGGTCGCCAGCGATCCGTTTAGCGATGCCACGCGACTGGAAGGCGGGGAAATGGATATGGCAATAAGCGTCGCCACGGCCGGACCACGCTGGCTGGAACGGGAAGTCCTGACGACCATGTCGTTTGTCACGCTCTGGCATCCGCAGCAGTTAACGTTAACCACGCCGCTGGATATCGACAGCTTTGCTGCACAGCCCCATCTGATGGTCAGCTACCGGGAAGCCACCGGCAGCCATTTTGATGCGCTGCTGGCTAAAACCGGTCACCAGCGTCGTATCCATTACACGACGCCGCACTTCGCTGCGCTGCCGGGTTTGCTGGAGACGATGCCTGCGCTGGCTACGGTACCCTCAGGCCGGCCGCAGAATGGCAGCGTACGCGTGGTCTGATAGCAAGCCCGGTGCCGCTGGAGGCGGAACCGGTAGAGGTGGCGCTACTGTGGCACCAGCGTCACAGTAGCGATCCGGCAGTGATGTGGCTGAAAAACTTTATCGCCGGCTTGTTGATGTAATAACTGTGCCCGGCGCATCAGACACCGGGCATATTCCGCTTACTTCAGGCTTTCCCCATTGCTGGTGATCACATCGCGGTACCAGTAAAAGCTTTTCTTGCGGCTGCGCGCCAGCGTACCGTTGCCGCTGTCATCACGATCGACATAGATAAAACCATAGCGTTTGGAGATTTCGGCTTTCGACGCGCTCACCAGTCGATCGGCCCCCAACTGGTGTAGCCCATCACCTCAACGCCGTCTTCAATCGCCTCGCGCACCTGCACCAGATGATCGTTCAGGTAGTCGATACGGTAGTCGTCGTTAATGCTGCCATCCGCGTCAACGTTGTCTTTCGCGCCAAGCCCGTTTTCCACGATAAACAGCGGCTTCTGCCAGCGATCCCACAGCATATTCAGCAGCGTGCGCAAACCGATGGGATCGATCTGCCAGCCCCATTCGGAACTTGCCGGTGCGGGTTCTGCACCATGCTGAGAATGTTGCCGCGCGCTTTCTGGTTCAGCTCTTCGTCCGTAGTGACACAACCGGTCATGTAGTAGCTGAAGGAGATAAAATCGATGGTCGATTTTAGCGCGTCGCGGTCGGCATCCGTGATCTCAATGCTGATGCCGTTGTCGCGGAAGTAGCGCAGCATATAACCCGGATACGCGCCACGGCACTGAACGTCGCCAAAGAACTCCCAGCTACGGTTCTGCTGCAGCGTTTCGAAAATATCCTCCGGCTTGCAGGTCAGCGGATACATCAGGCCGCCCAACAGCATGTTGCCGATTTTCGCGTCCGGGATAATGTCGTGGCAGGCTTTTACTGCCAGCGCACTGGCGACCAGCTGATGATGAATGGCTCGGAAAACTTCTGCTTTGCTGCTGTTTTCCGGCAAACCCACACCGGTCAGCGGCGCATGCAATGACATGTTGATTTCGTTAAAGGTCAGCCACAGCTTGACCTTATGTTGATAACGGCTGAACACCGTACGCGCATAGCGTTCAAAAAAGGCGATGGTTTTACGATTGCCCCAGCCGCCATACTGTTTCACCAGCCCCCACGGCATTTCGTAGTGAGAGAGTGTGACCAGCGGCGTAATGCTATGTTTCGCTAATTCATCAAACAGCTTGTCATAAAAGGCCAGCCCGGCTTCATTCGGCGTGCTTTCATCGCCATTGGGAAAGATACGCGTCCAGCAATCGACACGCGCAGGCAGCTAAACCCCATCTCGGCAAACAGCGCAATATCTTCCGGATAGCGATGATAAAAATCGATGGCGACATCTTTCAGGGCGCTGTCGCCCGGTACACGTTCAACCACATCGCCGAATACCCCTTTCGGCTGCACGTCGGAGGTGGAAAGTCCCTTCCCGTCTTCCAGATACGAGCCTTCGACCTGATTTGCGGCAATCGCGCCGCCCCATAAGAATGTTTTCGGAAACGATTTCATTACTGGCTCCTTTGATTAGCGGGCAACCGCCAGCAGCGGCATCCCGGCTTGAACTGAGGTTGACGCGACGGTGCTGATACCACCGAAGCTGTCGCTGTTACTGATAATAATCGGCGTGGCAAGATCGAACCCGGCGGCGATTATCGCAGCGCGGTCGAACTCCAGCAGCAGGTCGCCCGGCTGTATTTTGTCCCCTACCCGGACATGAGCGGTGAAGGGTTTTCCGTCCAGCTTGACCGTGTCGATGCCGACATGAATCAGCATTTCAATGCCGCTGTCGCTGAGCAGACCAATCGCATGTTTGGTTTCAAACAATGAGGCGACTTCCCCGGCGAACGGTGCAATCACTCGCCCTTCCTGCGGAATGATGGCCACGCCCGGCCTAACAGACCGCTGGCGAAGGTGCTGTCCGGCACTGGTCCAGCGCCAGCACGGTGCCGCTCATCGGTGCAAGCAGTGCGTTGTCATCCGTGGCGGCGACCATCAGCGGCTTATCGCTTTCGGCGGACGCCTGCGGCAACCCGGCAATAAACGTCAGTACGCAGGACAACACCAGTGCGATGACGCTGCCGAGGATCCCCGCCCCACAAAGTCGCATCTACGCCGCCAGTGAATCATCTGCGCAAACGTGAAGATATTCCCGAAACCGAAAGAGTAGACATGGGTGCCGCTAAAGCCGACGATCGCGCCGCCCAACGCCCCGGCCGCACAACCGAAAATAAAGGGACGACGCAGCGGTAATGTCAGACCGTAAACGGCCGGTTCAGTGATACCGAAGATGCCCGCCGCAATAGAAGAACCCGCCAGCGCTTTTGCCGCCCGTCGCGGGTGCGCAAGAAGATGCCCATCGTTGCCCCCACCTGACCGAAGACTGCCGGCAGCAGGATCGGCAACATCGTATCCTGACCAAATACCGCAATGTTATTGATCATCAACGGCACCAGCCCCCAGTGCAGACCGAAAATCACGCAAACCTGCCACAGCGCGCCCAGCGCTGCGCCTGCCGCCCACGGCGCCAGCATGTAGATAGTCTGATAACCAAAGGCCAGCATCTGACTCAGCCGCCACCGGGCCGATGATTAAAAATGTCAGCGGTACGGTGATGGCGATGCACAGCAGCGGCGCAATAAAGTTTTGACGGCGGAGTGTAAAAAGCGATTCCCCTGTTTCTCCAGCCAGCAGCTTACCCGGTGGCGGCAAGAATAATCGGGATTACCGAGCCGCTGTAGTTCAGAAACGTCACGGGAATACCGAGAAAGCTTTCACTGACTGCATCAGCCCCCTGACTGGCGTTAAAGGCACTGAGCATCAGCGGATGCGTTAATGCGCCACCAATCACCATAGTGACAAAAGGATTGCCGCCAAATTTCTTTCCGGCGGTATAGCCCAGCACCAATGGCAGGAAGAAAAAAGAGCGCGTCACTGGCGGCGAACCAGATTTTGTACGTTCCGTTTTCAGCGGTGAGCCAGCCGCATACCAACGCCAGCGACAGCAGCCCTTTGAGGATCCCCCGACGCGGCCAGAATGCCAATAAACGGCGTAAAAATGCCGGAGACAATGTCGATCAATCGGCCGAACAGGTTGCCCTTCTCTTCGGAGGTCGCCGTGGGCGTGTCATCCAGTCAGCCCGGCTTCGTCACGTACCGCCTGCCAGACATCGTGGACATGGTTGCCGATCACCACCTGAAACTGCCCACCGCTTTCGACGACCATGATCACGCCGGGATTGGCTTTCAACCCTTCGGCATCGGCTTTTTTCATCTCTTTTAATTTAAAGCGCAACCGCGTAGCGCAGTGCACCAGACTGTTGATGTTTTCCTTTCCACCAACGTGGCTCAGAATCTCTTTCGCCAGCGCTTGATATTCCATGCTGTGTTCCTTGCTTCATGCCCGAGGGCGGTGACTGAGTAAAAAAAACCTGAGACCGGCGCCTCGCGGTGCCGAACTCAGGTTTTGCCTGTATCACGCAGTAACAATCCAGTGTAATGCCAGAACGCGAGGCGTAGCCTTAGCGCCGATCTTTTCTCACTCGCTCAATATGGATGGCGAGAAACATAATTTCCTCGGTGGTCAACTCACGCTGATAGGTGCTGACCAGATGACGAGCCACCTTTTCCGCACACTGCCATGCCAGCTGTAGTTCTCTTTGACCGCCCGGGTGCAGGGAGAGATCGTCGTCTTCCACTACCGTGCGGCTCAGCATACGCTGAGAGAAAAACTTCAGATGCGTCACAAAGCGGTGATAGCTAAGGGATTCCTCATCGTATTCCTGCTTTAACTGGTACTTCACGATATGCAGAATCTCCTGCATCACTTTGGTGATCACCTCCGGCATTTGCTGTTCAGTTGCGCGGTCACCAGATGCAGGGCAATAAAACCGGCCTCATCTTCTTCTAACTGCACCCTGGGCGTTTAGCGAGATCGCCCGCTTCTGACCCAGCTCTTTGGGGAGACGTTTAATCTCCCACAGCAGCATTGCGGATCACCGCCCCTGCCGCTCAATGGCAAAAAAGCAGTGATCGGTCAGGATGTAAAGACTCTCCTGCAACTTGCAGCCGCTCGCGCGCCAGTTCGATAATGCGATCGCAGGCAGTCATCACCTCCAGCGGGATCTGACTCAGCAGTTCACCAAGACGACGCACCAGCTCATCGCTTTGCAGCGCAAACACCTTTTCGATACAGCGTTCATCCAGTTGATCGCCGGGACGTTTCTGAAAGGCGATTCCTCTGCCCATCACCACCTGCTCGCGTTGGTGCGCGTCCAGCACCACCACAACGTTGTTATTTAATACTTTGTCGATCTTCATCGACCCCAGAAACAAAAAACCTGATCTCCGACAGAAGCCAGATAATCAGGTTTAGCCTGCAGTAACAATCCACCTGAGCACTCTACCAGCTTCCCTACGGCGAACAACGAGACAGAAAACGATCGTCGTCTCAGCCGCGCTTAACGAAAAAGCGCTTTATTGTGATTCATACTGCGGCGCATTCCACTCGCCGTCCAACAGCGTCCGAGTGATGGCCCTTATTCAACCAGCCGGTATCGGTGTCTGCTTCTGTTGGCTCCAGCACTTTCTCGCTCATCATCTGCTGTGCGCGACCATCATCGAGTAATTTGTAGTAGTGCTGCGGCGCGGGGAAACGTTCGTTGCCGATGTACTTCTCCCCCCTTGATGGCGTTTTTCGCCAGTGGCGGGTAGTTAATACTGAGCCCGGATCCCACAGGCAATAGGCCCTGGTTGCCACTTGCTGTGCAGCGTCCACCAGTGAAACGGTGTCAGCGGAGTCCGGCCAATGGTGTGTGCTGGGCCAGCCGGCTTTCATCTCTTCGGCGGTAAACAGATAGCCAATGCTGGCGGCAATGGCCGGATAGCCATAACGCACCGCACGGGCCGCTGCGCCGACGGTACCGGAATTGAGTTGCGCCACCCCGGTGTTCGGACCGTCGTTAACGCCGGAAATCACCAGGTCAGCGGTGTCTCAGCACGCCAAGCAGACCAAAATCCAGTGAATCTGCGGGTGCCGGGGAAGCAATAGCGTTTTTCCGCAACCTTCTTCACATCAAAAAACTGGGCTTAAAGGTGATTGCCCAATACCGCTCTGATTGGTTGCGGGCGCCACCATCCATACGTCGTACCTTTGGCGGAGCTCCTGCAAAGAGGTGGTACCCACCGATTCACATCCGTCGTCGTTAACCAACAGAATGCGCATCGCCTGTTCGGCAGCCTGCGTACGCCGCGGTGAGCGAAGTGAGTAGCAATGCCAATGTTTTATTCATCCTTATTTTCCTTTTATTAATGCAGACCAAATTTGTATTCCATTGTCACGCCGCCACCGATCCCTTTCGAACGGTGAAATGTCCATATCGTCCGTCAGCCACGGTTTGCCGTTCACCAGCTTCCAGCTATAACTCGGGCCAAATCCGGCTAACAGAGAGAAACCCGCAATACTTTTCGGCGTCCAAACATATCCGCCGTATTCCCACCGTTAATGCCGTCGTTTGATATTGTGCTCCAGCCATAATTCATAGACCCCGACGGTAAATTCTGGCGACAGACGATATTTCCCATATAAATACAATCGTTGACATAATCATTCCCTTCACCATCCGCCGGACTATTAAATGCGCCACGGGTATTTTTCCCCATACAAAAATTTCCCCAGACCATTTTCAAGACGGGCTTTTGTTTTTGTGCTATTCCGGATTCAATCTGCTGATACTGATAACCCAGTAGTGCGAAAAAATGTCATGCGTAAAACCGCGAGCGCCCTCCCATTCATCCAGTGTGCCGCGATTACCGTACTGCGCAATAAGAGGTTTTCTTTTTCGCCGAGCGGTACGGTAAGAACGTTCAGCCCTGCGCAACAGATAACGATGTCTCACCGGCAACCCGTGTCATGCGGGCATATTTCGTTGGGCTCCAGCTCATTTCTCCGGTGACAATATAATCGATGGGTTTATTACTCTTCAGCGTATAAAAACCGCGCTTTTCCGGTTCATCGCGTTCGGAAAAACGCGTGACAGCCGCGAGCCGACCATTCCCCGTTTCGCGCGAATGCCCTGCCGGTACTGGGGGCTGCGCGACTGCGTGACGTTGAGCACGCCAACTGTTGCCAACCGGCAAAGCCGCTGGCGTATCCTCTTCCCATTTCAGCTTTCCATAGAGCTGACCGATCTTGGTGAACCCTTCCGCATGACCGTTTTTATCGCGCAGATCTCTACCGGCGAAGTCATCATTGGCGTACAGTTTGGCCACGCTGTACGGGATGCATCAACACCGACGGCCTCCTCGGAACCAGCCGCTGGTAATCCAGTAACACGCCTGCGCCCGGCATTTTGTTCACCGATACCGGCCTGCTCTTGCTGATCGTTGGTGCTCAACATCCAGACATTTTTCAGCGTGACCGTAAACTGACTATCTTTAAGAAATCACGGGTGGCGACAGGAACATTAGCGGAAGTGCGCAACTCCAGCCGGAAATAAAAACTAAAGGTAACGTTAATTTAAATAGATCCATACTGTTTATTCCATTTTATATTTAAACCACAGGAACACCGTCGAATTACTTTCGACACCTGTGACTAATCAGTATTTATTTAAATGGTTCGCGTAAACATTTCTATTAATCAGACCATTAAGAAACAAAACCCAAACCCATAATTCGATAAACGATAAATTATGATGTTTAGGTTTTGCCTGTATAACAGTAACAATCCTGATGTGCTGCGCGGATATAAATAACACGCTACACACCAACCTACCAGAGGCTTATTTTATAAATCAGCAGAAACGTGATTTAGCTCGCGAGAAATTTCTGCTGCAATGGCAACAGACGTTTTACAGGTTCGAAAATATTCCGTTGTTTAATACGCGCAACATGATATAAGCCCGTATCGCCCTGTTTTTCCAACTGGGCATATTGCGCTAATAAAGCAACAACTTGCGGCCACGGCATACGAGGCTCGTTGTAATCACCCGGTTCGGTACATTCAATGCCGCGCCCAATCATCGCGTCGCCCGGTGACCGCCATGCAATCCCGCGCTTTGCCAGTCCCAGATTTCACCATTGGCCACCACGGGAATAGACAATCGCTGGCGGATTTCACGGATGGCCTGCCAGTTAATACGCTCTGCTTTATAGCCATCTTCTTTAGTACGGCCACCACCAGTTCCGTCGCACCGGCCTGTTGCACCGCATCAGCAATCTCAAACTGCCGCGCGGGACTGTCCCATCCTGTGCGCACTTTTACCGTGACCGGCAGGTGAACAGGAACGGCTTCACGCATCGCTTTCGCGCCGCGAATCAGCTCAGGATCTTTCAACAGCGTCACTGCCGTGTTTTGACACACCAGTTCAGATCCACGCCCCATGACCCGAGTTCAACAGCACGGGCCGCGTTTTCCGCCAGCCACTGCGGTATTGCCCCGAGGGCTGCGCACCAGCGTGCCGGAAGGTGTGTCGGTGCAGTTCAGGGCAGATTTTATAGAAGGATTTTACCGGCAGCAGTTGATCCACCACCCGCAAAAACTCGGTGATGCAATCGTCGTTAACCCCGGTCAGCAGCTCGCGCACCAGAATCGAGCACCTTCCATTGGCAGTAATACACGCATAAATCACCCCAAAAAAATAAGGCGCCATAGTAGCGTCTCTGTCACGGTGTGGAAAGTGCCTTTATCGGGCGGAAAACTACACTTGCCGGTAGCCCGCGGGGAAAATCTTGTGGGAATGCATAACGTTCCAGAATGGAATGGTATGCTCACAGATGATCAGTAGCACGTTTTTAGCTTTAATTGTATGATGAATGCGTTTCAGCAAGGGCTTTCACCATGAGCAAATCATTGAATATTATCTGGCAATATCTGCGTGCTTTTGTACTTATCTACGCCTGCCTGTACGCAGGATCTATATCATCCCTTCGCCCATCACCATTCCCGGCAGCATTATCGGTATGCTGATCATGTTCGTACTGCTGGCGCTACAAATCCTGCCCGCGAAATGGGTCAATCCGGGCTGCTATCTATTGATCCGTTATATGGCGCTGCTGTTTGTGCCTATCGGGGTTGGCGTGATGCAGTATTACGACCTGCTGCGCGCGCAATTCGGTCCCATTATTGTTTCCTGTGCGGTCAGTACGGTGATTGTATTTCTGGTGGTGAGCTGGAGCACTTATCTGGCGCACGGCGAACGTAAAATCGCCGGGCAAGAAGGTAATAAAGAATGATGACGTGCCATTTGGTGGTCGCTGCCACTGACGCTGGCGGTCTTTTTCGCCGCCCGTAAACTTGCCGCGCGTTTCAAAATGCCGCTGCTGAACCCGTTGCTTGTCGCCATGGTGGTGATAATCCCCATCCTGCTGCTAACCGGTATCCCTTACGATCACTACTTTCAGGGCAGCAAAATCCTCAACGACTTGCTACAACCTGCAGTGGTCGCGCTGGCGTTTCCTCTTTACGAGCAGTTGCACCAGATCCGCGCGCGCTGGAAATCCATTATTACCATCTGCTTTTGCGGCAGCCCTGGTGGCGATGATTTCCGGTACCGCCATCGCCCTGCTGATGGGCGCAACGCCGGAAATCGCCGCGTCGGTGTTGCCGAAATCGGTCACCACACCGATTGCGATGGCCGTAGGCGGCAGCATCGGCGGTACCCCCGCCATCAGCGCCGTCTGCGTGATTTTCGTTGGCGTGCTGGGAGCCGTCTTCGGTCATACCTTTCTCAATCTTATGCGCATACATACCAAATCCGCCCGTGGGCTGGCGATGGGCACGGCTTCGCATGCGCTGGGCACCGCGCGCGCTGCGCCGAGGTGGATTATCAGGAAGGGGCATTCAGTTCGCTGGCATTGGTGATCTGCGGAATTATTACCTCACTGGTGGCACCATTTCTGTTTCCGTTGATCGTCGCGGTACTGCGTTAAACTTTGCGATTGGTCGCGCATTTTAATTTCAGTTTCATAAGTTGCACACATTATGTGAGTAAATCACACATAATCACGATATTGCCCCGTAAACTACGGTTCCAATACACGATTATGAGGCAACGCCATGCATTCACGTTTTCACACTGCGTTTTCCGGGCTGGCGGGATTTGTTGCAAACCGCGCTGGCGCCTCTGCTGGCGGATGAGCACTTCCCCGCTATGCTGAGCGCGGAGCAGGTGGCGACTTTGCGTAGCGCCACCGGCATGGATGACGATGCGCTGGCCTTTGCGCTGCTACCGCTTGCTGCGGCCTGTGCCCGCACCGATTTATCGCATTTCAATGTTGGCGCGATTGCCCGTGGCGTCAGCGGCATCTGGTACTTTGGTGCCAATATGGAGTTCCGCGGTGCAACGATGCAACAAACCGTGCACGCCGAGCAGAGCGCCATCAGCCATGCCTCGGCTACGTGGCGAACAAGCCCTCTCTTCCGTCACCGTGAACTACACCCCTTGCGGGCATTGCCGCCAATTTATGAATGGCTGAACAGCGGGCTGAGTCTGCGCATTAATCTGCTGGGACGCGCGCCCCATACGCTGGGCGATTATCTGCCGGACGCTTTTGGCCCAAAAGATCTGGAGATCAAAACCTTATTGATGGATGAGCAGAACCATGGTTTTGCCGTGAGCGGAGAACCATTAGCGCAAGCGGCCATCAGCGCAGCGAACCGCAGCCACTCCTTACACACTCCCGTCGCTCGAGTGTCGTGATGGGCGTATTTTTAGCGGCAGCTATGCGGAAAACGCCGCTTTCAACCCGACACTGCCACCGTTGCAGGGGGGCGCTAAACCTGCTCAACCTGGAGTGGTTTTGATTACGCTGACATTCAACGCGCGCGCTGCTCGCAGAACGCGCCGATGCGCCGCTCACGCAGTGCGGATGCGACCGTCGCCGCTGCGCGCATTGGGCTGCCAGCATACCGATCGCATACTGCTGGCATAATCTCCGTCACTGCGGGTTCACGCCCGCAGTGATGAAAACCAATTGAACCTCCGTTTCTTGCGCTTGCCGGACGGGTAAAGTAGCCTGAGTTAAATTTCAATCCTGTACCGAGTCTCCTGCATGTTAAAGCGTTTGCTATACAGCCTGTTAGTCCTGATCGGCTGCATGCTTAACAGCGCTTGAGCTGGATGAGCTGGAAAACCCGCCCTATATCTGCGACGACTTACAGGATCCGCCCCGGCAGGTGGGCGTTGTGCTCGGCACCGCGAAGTACTACCGCACTGGCGTTATCAATCAATATTACCGTTACCGTATTCAGGGCGCGCTGAACGCCTATAACAGCGGCAAGGTCAACTATCTGTTGCTCAGCGGCGATAACGCGTTGCAAAGCTATAATGAGCCGATGACCATGCGTAAAGATCTGATTGCCGCTGGTGTCGATCCCTCCGACATCGTGCTCGATATGCCGGTTTTCGCACCCTCGATTCGATTGTCCGCACGCGTAAAGTCTTTGATACCAACGATTTCATCATTATCACCCAGCGTTTCCACTGTGAGCGCGCTATTTATCGCCCAGCATATGGGGGATCCGGTGGGCGCAGTGTTACGCCGTGCCATCGCCAAAAGATATGGGCGTTCGGGCGGGAATTGGTGCGGCTCCGGCACCATCGCGGATCTGTACATGTTCAAGCGTGAGCCACGTTTTTAGGCCCGCTGGTGCCCATTCCGTCATTGCAGGAAGTTCCGGATAATGCGCAAGGTTACCCGGCCGTCACCGCCGGGCAACTGTTTGAGATGCAAAGGGAAACTGATCCGGCGTCAGTACGCCGACATTGCGATTTGCGCGCTCTTCACGGGTCTGATAAGGGTAAAATCCCGTGCCTTAAACGCGCGGTGATCGATAACTTCCTCATTCCTGTCGAGCGTCCATAAGCCGCTCAGCGCATTAAACGAGAATATCGTCTCCCCCTCCGGCGTTTCGACAAGATACTCCCCCGGTTTTTAAATACCCCGCCGAACAGTGAATACGTACTGGCGCTGCGTTCTTCATTTTGAATTCGATTTTGCGAAAGCCGGTAGGCACCGTGCAAAAATAGTAAAACGGCAGGAATGTGACCTTGATATCACTGGGGGTGGCAACCACTTCGCCATCACGCAGTAATTCAACGCCCTTAAGGTAGAAATTCACATGTTCGGTTTTTTTTCGTGCGGAAGGTGATCCTTTAAAACACAACATTCATAGGCGCCCCTCTGAGGCTGCAGATACTAATTTCAGAGATTTATCTTTCAAGCGTAAGTACCTGCGGAGCGAAGGCATTCAGAATAGACTTAATTGTTAATGCGGCGGTCAGTTGCTCACGCGTCGGGACGAATATTTGCAACAAGGAAAACGCCGCGCAGGGCACAAAAGTCTCAACAGCGGCGCGTAGTCTCTGATAGCGTGTCAGGCGACTTTGTCTTCACACCGGTGCAAACTGCGCTCCGAGGGTCGTAGATCAGGCTTTGACCATTTCCGGCGTCAGGCGAAAAAATTGCGAATCAAAGGTTGTCGCGCCGAGTCCATAGGGCGACGTACTGTAATGACTACCACACCATTCAAATCTTCCACCGGCCCAACTTGCCAGCCGATAACAGGAAATGCAGGAAACACGAATTCTTTGTCCATCAGGAATTACCTCATTAATGCTGTGCCTTTGAGCGCAGCAGCGGAAAATTTAACAAATTTGTTTAGACAAAGTTTTTCGCACCGCCCATCCGATGAATGTAGAAAAGCCTGAAACAGCGGGCTTGTTATGACACGCTTATTTCTTACGCGCGTATTTCAGGGAATCCAGCGCCACGGCAAGATGATGATGCCGCCCTTGATGATGTACTGCCAGTACGGGTTAATACCGATATAGGTCAGACCGTAGTTGATAACGGTGAAGATAATCACACCGGTCACCACATACGGTACCACGCCGCCGCTGGAAGGAAACGCCACCCACACAAGCCGCGATGGCATCCAGCTCATACATAAAGCCGAGGTTGTTGGTTGCAGAACCGATACGACCCGCTTCCAGCATACCGCCGAAGGCATAGAACACACCGGACAGCGCATAAATCATCAGCAGGTTCAGCGCCACGTTCACGCCGGACACTTTCGCCGCTTCCGGGTTACCACCGATAGCGAAAATATTTTTGCCAAAGCGGGTTTTATTCCACAGGATCCAGACAAAGGCGACGGCGATTAACGCATAGAAGGTGATATACGACAGGCGGAAACTGCCCAGCGTAATAAAGCCCTGCGTAAAGGTGGAGAAACCGCTGTCGAAGCCGGAAATCGGCGACGCACCGACAAAGTCGTAGTACAGGGAGTTGATACCGTAAACGATAATCATCGTACCCAGCGTGGTGATAAACGGCGTTACGTTCAGGTAAGCAATAACGATACCGTTCACCAGCCCGATAATCGCACCAATGGCGCAAACAATCAGGATCACCACCGGAATCGGCATGGTGGCCATATCGGGGAAGACTTTATTGGCGTTTTCCATTGATTGCAGCAGCGTTGCGGCAACCACCGCAGCAAGGCCCACCCTGGCGCCCGGCGGAAAGGTCAGTACCCTGTGTAACAATCAGTCCCGCCACGCCCAGCGCGATAATAATACGCACGGAAGATTGGGTCAGAATGTTACAAGCAGACTTAAGAATGGATCCGAAAATAATGGCCAGTAACACTAAAAGAACAACATAAATGCCGCCGTCTTTCAGATAAGTGAGAAAAGTTTTATTTTAACGCACTCATGAGGAGCCCCTGATCTTAAAGGTGCAAAGACGCAAGACGGAGAATTTCGTTTTGCGTTGTGGTTTTAGTGTCAACAATCCCGGAAACGAGGCCATTGCTCATTACCAGAATACGGTCAGTGATGCCTAACAGCTCAGGCATTTCAGAGGAAATAATAATGATCCTTATTCTTTTCGCCAGTTCGGCAATCAACTGATAAATTTCAAATTTCGCGCCAACGTCAATACCACGCGTTGGTTCATCGAGCATTAAGATTTCTGGCTGGGTTAATAACCAGCGACCAATAATCACTGTTGGTTACCACCAGACAGTGAACCAATTTGCGTACGGTGTCCTGGCGTTTTCACACGCATCGAGTCGATAACCCATTGGGTATCACTCTTCATACGGCTATTATCCAGCAGACCGACTTTGTTTTTGTAATTCTGAATATTGGAAATCAGTGAGTTAAAACCAATATCGAGGTAAGCGTAAATACCGGTAGAACGGCGTTCTTCGGTTACCAGAGCAAAGCCATTATTAATCGCTTCATTCGCATTATGATTATTAATCGGCTTACCATGCAGTTTAATGGTACCGGCGGATTTCTCGCGGATACCAAACAGCGTCTCGACGATATCAGTACGTTTTGCGCCAACCAGACCGGCGATACCGAGGATTTCGCCCTTGCGCAAATCAAAGGAGACATCACGAATAGACGGCTGACGCAGCGAAGTCAGGTTACGCACTTCAAGGATCGTTTCGCCCGGCTCGTTATGCTTGTCCGGGAAGCGCTGGTTCAGCGAACGCCCCACCATAGCGATGATCTTATCCATATCCAGTCCTTCCAGCGGCTGGGTGGCAATCCACTGGCCGTCGCGCAGGATGGTTATTTCATCGCAAAGCTGGAAGATCTCTTCCATTTTATGAGAGATATAAACAATACCGCAGCCGCGATCTTTCCAGCTTACGGATAATTTTAAACAGATGATTGACTCTTTCCGTCAATGACGACGTCGGTTCATCCATAATAACGATCTTGGCGTCATAGGAGAACGCTTTCGCAATTTCAATCATCTGCATTTGCGAACGATAATGTGCCCACGCGTGCTCGCGGGTCGATATCGATATCCAGCTCATCAAAGATAGCTTTCGTATCGCGGTACATTTTATCCTGATCGACAAACACGCCTTTAGTGGGATAACGCCCCAACCACATGTTATCCATCCTGGAACGTTGCAGCACCAGTTAAGTTCTCGGTGAACCATTGAGATACCATTTTCCAGTGCTTCTTTGGCCGAATGGAAATCGATCTCTTTCCCCTGAAAAAGGATGCTGCCGGAATCTTTTGATAGATCCCAAAAAGACATTTTAATAACGTTGATTTACCCGCGCCGTTCTCACCCATTAATGCATGAATGAGAGGACGAACTTTTAAATTGACATTATCGAGTGCCTTTACGCCCTCGGAAAAGACTTGTTGATATTGCTCATTTCCAACAAGAATTCACTGACGACTGAGTATTATTGCTGACCATAATTGTACCTTGTTGGCTGGCATATCATGTTGTTATAAAAGGGCGTATTTTTTAATACGCCCTGTGAAAACAGACTAGCTAAATATTATTTACCAGCAATCTGAGCTGAGGTTGTCTTTATCTACACCAACGTAAGGAATACGAACAACTTTGTTTTCGATTTTCCAGTTGGTGCCATCCACTACGCCTTTACCTTCGGCGAGGTTTTCGCCAGGTCGAAGCTGGCTTTCGCCACTGGTTGTTGGCATCGTTCAGTACGGTACCCCGCCATTGCGCCGGATTTAACCAGAGCCGGGGCTTCAGGCAGCGCATCTACGCCAAATACCGGAATTGAGCTCTTGTTGTGCGCTTTCAGCGCTTCAACAGCACCCATTGCCATGGCGTCGTTGTTGGCGATAACCACTTCAATTTTGTTGGCGTTCGGGCCGGAGAGCCGGGCGTCCATTTTGTCTTTCGCCTGAGCGGTATCCCACATTGCGGTATCTAACGCCAGTTGCTGCGTTTTGATGCCTTGTATCGTTCAGCTCTTTGATAACGTAAGTGGTACGTGCTTCAGCATCCGGATGGCCCGATAACACCGGATCTTTAGAGTCGGTACGACGTAGTACGCTTTGTCATAGCTATCCAACGCTTTACGGGAAGGTTCTTTGTTGAAGAACACCACTGGCACGTTCTGACACGGGCTTTCAATAACGGTGCCTGCGCAGCCGGTCAACGGTTGATGGCCAGCGCTTTCACGCCTTTCGCCAGCAGAACGTCAATCTGGTCATTCTGTTTGGATGATTCTGGGAGTCGTTCATCAGCAGCTGAACATTCGGCGCTTCTTTGGCATCTTTCTCAATCGCCTTACGCGTGACATAAAGTTGTCGTCATACTTATAGATGGTCACACCAATGCGGGTATCCGCGTGTGCAGCTGCGCCGAAAAAGCTGCCATTACAGCAGACAGAGTCAACACCTTCTTATTCATGGTATCTCCGGTTTTTTATAGCAGGGTGTTCTTGTGAAAAAGCTCGGTGGAAGTATGTTATTGAAACGTTACTTTCGACCGAAGTTCACTCTAAAAAATCCATTCGTCCGTGTACGGTAACGCTCCAGAAATTCGCTTTCTTCGATGTATCTGCGCGGCTATGCGCTGTTAAAGTGAATAA
This sequence comes from Enterobacter sp. EA-1, assembly GCA_002886105.1. Lineage (GTDB taxonomy): Bacteria > Pseudomonadota > Gammaproteobacteria > Enterobacterales > Enterobacteriaceae. The sequence goes on along the minus strand of CP025776.1, from coordinate 1,715,828 downwards.
TCACCGTTACATCGTGTTTCACAGCTTCTAAGACGCTGACATCATAGTCAGCGCCTTGTTAAGATACTGTGAATTTACTCACAGATTGAAAACGGTTACATCCACGAACATTATAAGTTAGTGATCGAAGCCACAGTTTGTCGGCCGGTCACCGAATGGCGGCGCACCAGCGTGGGCATAAAACAGTGAGATTCCTGCGGATCCAGCTTTCCTGCGGCCCCCAGCAGCGCCAGCTCGGTCGCGAGGCGCGCCATCGACGCCACCGGATAACGCACGGTGGTGAGCTGTGGGTCGGTGTAGCGCGCAATCGGGATATCATCGAAACCAATCAATGACAAATGCTGTGGCACCGCAATGCCGTTATCTTTCAGCGCAGTCAGCGCCCGGCGGCCATGCTGTCGTTTGGCAAACACCGCCGTGAGCTGCAAATTGCGCCCCAGCAGTTCAACCATCGCCGCTTCTCCGCCCTGCATATCCGGCGAGCCAGTGCCGACCCAGCTATCCGGCGCAGCTATCCCCTGCTCTTCCAGAGCGCGGAACCAGCCTTCGCGGCGCAAATCGTTATCTTCAATATGGTGACTGGAAGCCAGATAGCCGATGCGCTGATGGCCATGGTTGAGCAACATACGCGTCGCCATCATCGCGCCGCTGATGTTATCCAGACAGACGCAGCGATGGGCGTAACCCGGCACCAGACGGTTGATCAACACCATGCCCGGCACCTGATCCATAAAGCCAATCAGCTCTTCATCGCTTAACGCTTTCGAGTGAACAATCAACGCGTTACAACGCTGGCGAATCAGAACCTCAATGGAGTGACGCTCTTTTCCGCCTCGTGGTAACTGTTGCCAATCAGCACATACTTTTGATGTTGCTGGGCCACGGTGTCCACCGCCTTCACCAGTGCGCCGAAGAAGGCGTCGGACACATCCATCACCACCACGCCGATGGTATCGCTGACCTGCGTGGCCAGCGCCTGCGCGTTGGCATTCGGGCGATAGCCAAGCTGAGCGACCGCCTTCATCACCATTTCACGCGTATCACGGCTTACCAGCGCGCTGTTATTCAGCACGCGGGAAACCGTCGCGACAGAGACGCCCGCCTGACGGGCAACGTCACGAATGGTGATCATTTTTACTCACCTTTACTGGATTGCGGCAGTTCACAGTCACCCCCCGGGTTAAGTAAGGAGGCTATTCTGTCAGTCGACGGGAGATTGCTGCGTGGTGACATCACATGAATGGAAACGGTTACATCCGTTTTGTTAACGATTGTGATCCAGATCGTTATCTGGATGTTCGCGCTAATGCTGTCCCCGCAGCACGCGCGGTGAATTGCCGCCACAACCACTCCATCGGTCCCTGACGAAAATGCTTAAGCCAGAAGAGAGAAAACAGGATGTTGGCAGCCCATACCGGCGGAACAAAAGCCAGCAACTGGAGACGGTCGAACTTCATAAATAAGCCGAAGTGATTAAACAAGGTAATGCAAATCACCGTTTGCAGCAGGTAGTTGCTTAATGCCATGCGGCCAACGCAGGCGATTGCATTGGCCCATTTGCTGGCACCAATCTGCGGCCAGAAACCATACGCCAGCGCGGCATAACCTATGGCCTGAAACGGTGCACTCAGTTCGCGCGGTGCCTGCAAAATAAAGGCGCACCAGCGATATGACCAGCCAAGCTGCCACTGTGCGACAATCGCAGGCAGGTTAATCAGCATACCCAGCGTAATCAGTAACGCGCCAACACGCCGGTAATGCCGCAGGCTGAATTGCCCTTTCAGCCAACCGCTACGCATCAGCGCTGCCCCCAGCAGCATCAACCCCGCCAGTTGCCAGCCATACTGCGCACCGAGCGCCAGCAACGCATTGGATAACATGTCCGCCCGGTTGCTGATCGCTTCTATCATGCTGCCGCTGGTTTTCCACCAGACTTCATATTGCAGGTTCGCCGCATCCGGCGAGCGGTTTGGTTCACTGCCGGAAATACCGCCCAGCAACAGCAGCACCACAATGCCCATCAGATAGAGCACAACGCCGGTATTGAACATCGTCTTCACGCTTTGCGCATCACGCACCATGCGCGGGCAATCAACCCCACCAGCCCGTAAGCCAGAAGAATATCGCCATCCCAGAAAAAGAGAGCGTGAATAAAGCCCAGCAAGACCAGCAAGGTCAGCCGCGACTGGATCCAGCGTTTACCGCGCGGCAGCAGCATTTGCAAACCCGCGCCAAATAAGAGGGCAAACAGCGAAAGGAATTTTACCTGCGCGAAGAGATCGAGCAACGCCAGTCCGGGCATCACGTTGCGTGATCTCGCCATACCGGTGCAGGGGTTAGTATAGGCCGCCTTTGGTAACCCAAAGGCGGTGATATTCAGAAGCAGGATCCCAAGAATGGCGATGCCACGAACAAAATCCAGCGTGACATTCCGTTCCATGTCTCCGGCTCCCCGATAATCAGTTATGGTGGCGTACAGCGCGCAGGAACCTCGGCGGGTATTCTGGCTCGATTTGAACAAACCGCCCAGAGGTGGTGGTGGTGGCGCTGGTGGCATCGCGAATGCCGCGCGCTTTCACACAATAATGCACTGCATCAATGGATACCGCCACATTATTGGTGCCAAGCAGGGTTTGCAGCGCCGTGAGGATCTGCTGCGTTAAGCGTTCCTGCACCTGCGGACGCTGGGCAAAGAACTGCACAATGCGGTTAATTTTTGATAAACCGATCACCGACTCTTTCGGGATATACGCAACGGTCGCTTTTCCGTCGATGGTCACGAAGTGGTGCTCGCAGGTGCTGGTCAGCGTAATATCGCGTACCGTGACCATCTCATCCACTTTCATTTTGTTTTCAATCACGGTGATCTTCGGGAAGTTGGCGTAATCGAGGCCGGAGAAGATCTCATCGACATACATTTTGGCAATGCGATGCGGCGTCTCCATCAGGCTGTCATCATTCAGATCGAGGTTAAGCAGTTGCATAATCTCGGTCATATGGCCGGCAATCAGACGCTTGCGGGTTTCGTTGTCCGTTTCACGGACCGGCGGACGCAGCGGTGTTTCGGTGCCGCGGGCGACTAAAGCCTCATGGACGAGAGCCGCTTCTTTACTGAGTGATGACATTTTTTATTCTCCTGCAGGTGTGGCGTGCTTCGCCTTTAGCGCAGGCGAAGTGAACGATCATTGTGCGTGAGGTCGCGCACATAATCCAGTCCTGACGCCGATAATTATTGAAATTCCGCCGACTTTCTGGGTGTCGGTTTCCACACCAGAACACCGCCAATCAGCAGGGCTAACGCCGCCACCCCAAGCGCCGGTTCAAGGCGTTGCGTCAGCCAGTCGAGAGCGCAGACGTCATCGGCCCCACCAGTTGCCCCAACGCATAACCGGTGGTCAGCAACCCGGCCATATAGCGGGTGTGATCGGGGGCGAGTTCCCGTCCGTACAACAGCGACAACTGTACCGCACAGAGAAAACCACCGCCCACCAGCAGCGCGCCAGTGACCAGACCGCTCATACCGGGCAGCAGCCATGCCGCCAGCACGCCAGCACCCTGTAACCACAGGACGATCGCCAGACGTTGATGGCTGTGGCCCACATGGCGCAGCAAGATGCTTAACGTAATTCCCACCACCGATGCCGCGCCAAATACCGGCCAGACAAACTGGGCGAATATACTGCCGGAAAACGCAGCGCCGCCATTTGCGACAGAAATGTCGCTGGCAGAATATAACCAAATCCGGCAAGGCTATAGCTCCATACCAGACGCTTGAGATCCGGCGTCAGATGTAGCGGTTGCGCTTTCACGCCGTGCCGGTGCCACTCACCCGGTCGCGGCAGATAACGCGCGATAAACGTCACCAGTAACAGCGCCAGCACGCCATAGACCTGCCATGCGGATGCCGCCGTCAGCCCTTTGGCCTCGGATCGCCACCGCCAGCAGACCGCTCAATGCGATACCCGCGCCCGGCCCGGCAAACACTGCGGCGCTCAAACCCTCGGCCGCCCGGCCTGCGCCAGACGATCGTTGGTCCGGGCGCGGCGATCAGTACCATCGCCCAGCCGCTCATTGCGCCGATCACCAGCCGTAACGCACCGTGCAGCAGCGCGTTATCGGCAATCGATGACAAGAACGTCAGCGCCACCGCGCCGCTAATGCCAGCGTACAGGCGCAGTTCAATATGATGCCGGGCGCGCATCGCATCCCACGCGCCCAGCAGATAACCGAGATAGTTGATGGCGGCGACCAGCCCGGCGCTGGTCAACGTGAGCTGGCCATCGCGGATCATTAACGGCACCTGCGGCGTAAAGGCAAACCGCCCGATTCCCATCGCCACCACCAGCACAATAAACCCGCAAAGCGCAACTTTGCGTGCCATGAGCACCTCGTTTGTTAAAGTAAAGTTATGTTTATGATGCAATATGTGGCATTTATGCGGAAGTGAAAGTTACTCAGGGCAATGAATAATCTGTATTATTATGGATGTCCCCCATCCTAACCCCCCGAATTAACTGAGGAGCCCTGCATGGAATTGCTCGAAGAGCACCGCTGTTTTGAAGGCTGGCAACAGCGCTGGCGCCACGACTCCGCCGTACTCAACTGTACGATGACCTTTAGCATCTTTTTTACCGCCGCAGCGTACGGCGACAGCGCCTCCCCGTTCTGTACTGGCTCTCCGGCCTGACCTGTAATGATGAGAATTTCACCACCAAAGCGGGTGCGCAACGCATAGCGGCAGAGCTGGGCATTGTGCTGGTGATGCCGGACACCAGCCCGCGCGGCGACGAGGTGGCCGATGCCGACAGCTACGATTTAGGCAAAGGCGCCGGGTTCTACCTCAACGCCACGCAGCAGCCGTGGGCTGCACATTACCGGATGTATGACTATCTGCGAGGATGAGCTGCCGGCGCTGATCGCTGCGGAATTTAAGGTCAGTTCACGTTGTGCGATCAGCGGTCACTCTATGGGTGGCCACGGCGCACTGATCATGGCGTTGAAAAACCCCGGTCGTTACACCAGCGTCTCTGCGTTTGCGCCTATCGTTAACCCGTTGCAGGTCCCCTCGGGGCAAAAGCGTTTGCGGCCTACCTTGGGGAAGACAGCGAACAGTGGCTGGGACAGTTGCGTACTGATGCTGGAAAGTGGCGAGGCGGATGCCATCCCAACGCTGATTGATCAGGGCGATAACGATCAGTTCCTCGCCGATCAATTGCAACCGGCACGGCTGGCGGAAGCCGCGCGGCAAAAATCCCCGGCCGCTGACGTTACGTATTCAGTCCGGTTACGATCACAGCTATTACTTTATTGCGTCGTTTATTGAAGATCATCTGCGCTTCCATGCGCAGTATCTGCTGAAGTGATCCCCAGCCCCGGCGGCTTCCCACCGCCGGGTTTGCCCGTCAGAAGCGGTAATCGATGGCCATAAAGTAGCGGCGGCCTTCTTCATTGAAGCTGTAGTCGTCGCGGTTCAGATCTTTATCACCCGGGTTGAGCACACCGGCGCGCAGTTTCACGTTCTTGCTCGCCTGCCGAGGGCACCGCCCACGTTCCAGATAACATAACCGCCGGGCGTCATGCCCTGCGATACGGTACGTTTTTTACCGCTATAGTTTGCGGAAAGATAGAACGACCAGTCCTGCGTCGCTTGCCAGTCCAGCGTACCATTGGCGGTGTGATACGGCAGATCCTGCAACGGTTTATTGCCGCCGCCGCTGAGGTCGCGACCATCGTTATAGGTGTAGTTCAGCGTCACTTTCCATGCGTCGCCCAACGGCACTTTCAGTTCGGTTTCCAGCCCCTGGATCCGCGCTTTATTGACGTTGTAGTAACGGAATACCGGCACCAGTCTGCCGTTAGCATTACGTTCAAAGCCAACGAAGTTGGCGTAACCCGGCGCCTCAGTCAGGCTGGCGGTGCGACTGATATTGATCATATCCTCGATGTTATTCTGGAAGGCGGTCACGCTGCCCTGAACCCCTTCCAGCCACCCCTCTTCGCCGTTGTAGTAAAGGCCCAGTTCAAAACTTTCGCTGGTTTCCGGTTTCCCAGTTCCGGGCTGCCCACCACGCGGCAACTGCCACGACAAGAGTTGGTCGCCCAGTCCGGGCTGAGCTGCAACAGTGACGGAGCCTTAAATGCCGTCGCCCAGCCGCCTTTGACCGTGACGGTATCGGTAGCGCTGTAGACCAGGGTAAGCACGCGGGCTCCAGTGATCGCCATAGGTATCATGATCGTCCATGCGCACGCCGGTGGTGAGCGCCAGCGGCTCGACAATGCGCCACTCATCTTCCACAAACAGCGCGTACTGGTTGGTTGAGGTTTCGCTGCTGCTTCCCCCCTGTCAGGTTGACCGGATCCTGTAATTTGTCGTGCCGCCACTCACCGCCAACGGTGACCAACTGATTGATAGCGCCAAGCGGAAGCACATACTTGCCATCGACGGTGGTGTTTTGCGAACGGATCGGGCTGCTGTTGCCGGGTTTTTATTGTCGATCGTCTCACCGTAGAATTTCAGTTCACTGTTGCCGACGCCCCAGCGCCCGTTATGCGCCAGTGAGTAGTTCTGCCTGTCGAGGCGGTTTTTATTCAGCGAGTCGGAATTCCGGTCCCGGCGATCGTAGCCATAACCGGCGGTAAAATCGTGATCCGCCGTCGGCGTCCAGTGAACTCAACGTTGCCGTCACGGCTGGTGAAGCCCTCCATGCGCGGCGTAAGGCCGCTGGCATCGGTCTGCGAAGGTTGCTGCTGATCTTTTCTCGCGCTTCGCCACGCTGCCGTATGCTTTCAGCCCCAGCACGCCATCAATCAGCGGGCCGCTGGTGTAGAACTGACCATTCCAGCTATCGCCCCGATCCCCGGTGCTCCTCGGACAGTACTGTCAGCGGTCACGCTGCCGGTCCAGTGCTGGCCGATTTTTTGGTGATGATATTCACCACGCCGCCAAGACATCAGAACCATACAGAGAAGACATCGGCCCACGCACCACTTCAATACGCTCGATGGCTTCCACCGGGATCCAGTTGAGGTCGAAATCGTTGTGGCGGAATACCGCATTGCGGGAGTTGACACGTTTGCCATCAATCAGGATCAAGGTGTAGCTGCTGTCGAGACCGCGCAAACTGACACCTTTACGGTTATCCCCTTCATTGGTGAGCTGTACGCCGGGCACCTCTTTCAGCACATCTTTCAGGTTTTGCACCGGCTTACGCTGGAGGTCTTGTTGCGTAATGACGCTGATACTGGCGGGGGCATCTTTCAGGTTCTGTTCGCTGGCTGACGCGGTCACCACCAGCGTTTCACCACTCTCTACGGCCGCCATCAGCGCCGGGGGAGAGTGCGGACGCGCAGAGGCCTCCCCCGGACGATGGGATTCAAGGTAAACATTCCGTAACTCCATGAGGTAACTACAAAAAATTGCTAAAAAATACTGCTCACATGCAATAAACCGCGCCCCATTACATTGACGGGGCGGCGGTGTGTCAGGGGTATTCTGGCGCTGGAAAAAACAGGCTGATACCTTGTTATTCAGTAAGTTACATTAATGTAAACGATAATTATTATCAATTTTAGAAATTCAAAGTTATGTAAATTGTTACAACGTCAGGCGAGACAGGCAGGCAAAAAAAGCCCTCCGGACGGAGGGCTAAAGAGTGAATTTACTTGGTAAAGCGTTCCGGGAACTCCATTTCGCTGTAACGCACGAAACGGGTACCTTTAGAGAATTTGTAACCGAGCCAGATAACCCGAGGAACAGCGGAATACCGATATAGGTCGCAGTGACCGCTCCCCAGTCAATGGTATCGGCGAGGAACGCCTGATAGTTCTGCCCCAGGGGTGATGATCAGGCACAACACGAAGGCGAAGATCGGCCCAATCGGGAAGAAACCGGAGCGGTACGGCAGATTATCCAGTGAATGGCCCTGCGCAACGTAGCCACGGCGGAAACGGTAGTGGCTGATGGCAATACCAGCCAGGGCGATAAAGCCGGTCATACCGGAGGTATTGAGCAACCACAGGTACACCGTCTGATTACCGGAACATCGAGGTCAGGAAGCACAACGCAGCAATCACCGTGGTGGCATACAGCGCATTACGCGGCACACCGCCTTTCGACAGTTTGGCGAAGATGCGCGGCGCTTTGCCGTCACAGGCCAGCGTGTAAAGCATACGCGTGGAAGCATACATGCCGGAGTTACCCGCCGACAGCACCGCCGTCAGGATCACCGCATTCATCACCGCCGCCGCTGAGAGCAGGCCCGCATGCTCGAACACCGGGGGTGAACGGGCTCACGCTGATGTCTTTCACATCATTGCGCAGCAGGCTCGGGTCGGTGTAAGGAATAATCAGGCTGATGATCAGGATCGCAAACACATAAAACAACAGGATACGCCAGAACACCTGACGCACCGCGCGCGGAATATTCTTTTCCGGATCTTCCGATTCACCTGCTGCGATACCAATCAGTTCCGTCCCTCGGAAGGAGAAGCCGACAATCATCGCTACGCCAATCATTGCAGATAAACCGCCAGCAAACGGCGCATCACCAATGGCCCAGTTACTCCAGCCCGCCGGTTTTTCCCCACGGAAAATACCGACAATCATCATCACGCCAACGATGATAAAGATAATCACCGTCGCCACTTTAATCAGCGAGAACCAGTATTCCGCTTCGCCAAACCCTTTTACGGAGATGTAGTTCAGCAGGAAAATCACCGCCGGAGGAACAGCGCACTCCAGATCCAGCCAGGGCGTGTCCGGGGAACCACCGGTCATCACCAGTTGCGATGCCACTGCGGGTCAACGGCGATGGTCACCGCCCAGTTGTACCAGTAGTTCCAGCCCAGCGCGAAGCCAAAGCCTTCTTCCACATACTTCTGACCGTAGGTCGAGAATGAGCCGGAGACCGGCATAAACGCGGCGAGTTCGCCAAGGCTGGTCATCAGGAAGTAAACCATCAAACCAATAAGAATATAGGAGAACAGCGCGCCGCCCGGGCCCGCTGAAGAAATGGTCGCCCCGGATGCGACAAACAACCCTGTACCGATTGAACCGCCAATCGCGATCATCGTCAGGTGACGCGCCTTCAGTTCACGACGCAGCGTGGGCGCTTGTGTGGTTTTTGTTTCGGAAACCATAAGAAAAAGCTATCCATCCAAAAATGAGGCGCGATTGTAGCAAACGAAACGCAGCCCTTCTGGCATAAAACGTCTGTTATTAGAGACCTTCATGATAGGCAGCGAATTATAAGTAAAGCAGTGACTGGGTGATGCTGCGAGGATATAAACACGCTCCCGCAGGCCTGCGGGAGCGGGGGGATCAATCCAGACCACGAACCGAGGCGATAAACTGTTGCAGTTCCGGCGTACGGGGTTGCGTAAAGAAGGACTTACTCTCCCCCTGCTCCCCAGACTTTGCCCTGATGCATAAACACCACGCGGTCGCCCACTTCACGGGCGAAATTCATTTCATGCGTGACGAGGATCAGCGTCATCCCTTCGGCGGCAAGCTGCTCGAGCACGCGCAGTACCTCGCCGACCAGTTCCGGATCCAGCGCAGAGGTAATTTCATCGCACAGCAAAACCTTCGGTTTCATCGCCAACGCACGGGCAATCGCCACACGCTGCTGTTGCCCGCCCGAGAGGTTCGCCGGGTAGTAATCAATACGCTCGCCCAGCCCTACTTTTTCCAGCATTTCAGTGGCCAGCTTACGGCACTCATCGGCAGGCATTTTCAATACCCGGCGCGGCGCCAGCATTACATTCTCCAGCGCGGTCATATGCGGAAACAGGTTGAAGCTTTGAAACACCATGCCCACAGAACGGCTGATTTCCCGCGCCTGAGATTCTCTGTCGGTGACCGTCATACCGCCGAGCTTAATGCTGCCATCCTCGGTAACCTTCCAGCCCATTCATACAACGTAATAATGTGCTTTTGCCAGAGCCGCTGCGGCCAATAATCGACACCACTTCGCCCATTTCGATATCCGGTGCTTACGCCTTTTAATACGTGGTTGTCGCCATAATATTTCTGAACATCATTAATGGTGATGAGCGGCATGGAATTTTTTCTCCAGATAACGGCTGTAGCGCGACAGCGGATAACACAGCAGGAAGTAGCCTAGCGCAACCAGCCAAAGACTTTAAACGGGGCGAAGGTCACGTTATTCAGCATCGTCCCGGCTTTGGTTAACTCAACAAAGCCGATGATAGAGGCCAGCGCCGTGCCCTTGATCACCTGTACGGAAAAGCCCACCGTAGGCGCAATGGCAATGCGTATGGCCTGCGGTGCAACCACGCGAAATAACGTCTGCCCGAAGCTTAAACCCGTGCAGCGGCAAGCTTCCCACTGCCCTTTCGGCAGGGCTTTGATACTGCCGTACCAGATATCAAGCAGAAACGCGCTGGTAAACAACGTGAGCGCCAGCGTAGCGGCGGTCCATGCGCTTACGTCGATACCGAACAGCGCCAGACCGAAAAAGCGAGGAACAACTGCATCAGCAACGGCGTGCCCTGAAACAGCGCGGCATAACCGCTGATCAGGCGTTTTGGCCAACCCCAGCGGCTAATGCGTAGTACCAGCAGCGGCAGCGTGACCAGCGTGCCGCACAGAAAAGCAATCAGCGACAGCAGCACCGTCCAGCGCGCCGCCAGCAGCAGATTGCGCAGAATATCCCAGTCGGTAAAGGTACTCATCAGCCCTCGCTCCCTAACCATTTACGGCCAATCGCCAGCAACACCGGCGCATCAGCAGCGAAAGCGCCAGATACAGCAATGTGGTGACGAAATAGACTTCAAAACTTAAAAACGTGCGCGACTGGATCAGGGTTGGCCATAAAAGTCAGCTCTTCATAAGAGACTTGCGAGACCACCGACAGAACCGAGCATCACGATAATGCACTGGCTGACCAGCGCCGGGTAAATGCGCTTCAGGGAGGGCGGCAGGATCACCCGCAAAAGGTCTGGGATTTGTTCAGCCCCAGCACACGCGCTGCTTCCCACTGCCCTTTCGGCGTGACTCGGATCCCGGCGCGAATAATCTCCGTGCTATACGCGCCGAGGTTAACCAGCATGGCGATCAGCGCCGCTTCCCCGGCGGTCAGTTTCACCCCAAGGCTGGGCAAGCCAAACACAATAAAGAACAGTTGCACCACAAACGGCGTATTGCGGATCAACTCCACATACGCGCCCCATAGCGTGCTCAGCAGGCCGGGTTTTCCACTGCGCAGGGCTGCGCCGACAATCCCCAGCGACACACCGCCTACCGTCGCCAGCGCGGTGAGCGTCAGGGTGGTCCACAATCCGGCCAGCAGCTCCGGCCAGAAAGGCCAGAGCGCAGCGAAATCAAGCGAGGTCGTCATGCGTTTATGCGCCGAAGTTGGCCGGTAACGGTGCCTGCATCCATTTCTGCGACAGGGTGTTCAGTGAGCCATCTTTCAGCGCCTGATCCACCAGCTTATCGACTTCAGCTTTCAGCGCCGGTTCGTTTTTCATCAGCCCGATGTAGCACGGCGAGTCTTTCAGCATAAACTGGCTGACCGGGGCTTTTTGTGGGTTCTGACGCGCGATAGCGGCAACGACCACGTTCCCGGTGGCAAGGTACTGCACCTGCCCGGACATGTACGCCGACAGCGTGGTGTTGTTGTCTTCGTAGCGTTTCACGTCCGCGTCTTTCGGGGCGATATCGGTCAATACCATATCTTCAACCGCGCCGCGGGTCACGCCGATGGATTTGCCGCTCAATGCTTTCGCATCAGGTAATGTGGCCTCCTTCGGACCAAATACCCCGAGGAAGAACGGCGCGTACGCCCGGCTGAAGTCGATCACTTTTTCACGTTCGGCGTTTTTCCCAAGACTTGAGATGACCAGATCGACTTTGTTCGTTTGCAGGTAAGGAACGCGGTTAGCGCTGGTGACCGGCACCAGTTGCAGTTTTACTTTCATGCCCTTCGCCGGAGTATTCCGCCATATCAATGTCGTAACCCTCGGGGTTTCAGATCCGTGCCCACCGAGCCAAACGGCGGAAAATCCACGGGGTACGGCGACGCGCAATACGCCGCGTTTCTGAATATCCTGCAACTGATCCGCCAGCGCCTGCCCGGCGCATGTCATCATTATGCCGCACCGGCTGCCGCCATCATCCACTTTTTCATCGTCAACACCTCATCGCTAATGAAACAAAAGATTCTTTGAATCACTTTTTGCAACTAATGTGCCAATGCGATATATCGCGCTCAGCGCGCGTTATTCGTGGAGTTTCAGGATGAATCGATAGTTTCATCGCTGCGTCTGCTCCTGAAACGGTGCAGACGCATGATGATGGTGCAATCAGATGGCGCAGTAGCGAATAAAGCGGTTCAGCGCACTGGAAAGGTGTTTTGCCGGTGATGAATGCGCCACAAGGTGCGCACCGGGGGCGGGGTAGCGGGATCGGGACTTCCACCAGCGTGCCAGTATCCAGTTGCTCAGCAATAACCCGACGGGAGAGACAACTGATGCCCAGACCGTGGCGAACCGCGTGCTTAATGGCTTCGGAGTTGCCCAGCTCCATGCCAAGATGAAACTGCGGCAAATGCGACAACAGTAAATAGTCGACAATTTCGCGGGTGCCGGAGCCACGTTCACGCAGGATCCACGGTGCCGCAGCCAGTCGCTCCAGCGTGACCTCGCTCTGCAACAGCGGTGCGGAAGGGGAGCGAATACCACCAGCTCATCCTCAAGCCGAGTTCAGCAATGATTTCCGCGGTGTGGCACGGCCCTTCAATCAGGCCGATGTCCACGCGAAAATCCGCCACGGCATTGATCACATCCTGACTGTTACCCACGCTCAGCTCCAGCGGTAATTCAGGAAAATCCCGACGGTAGCGGGCAATCACTTCAGGCAGAATGTAATTGCCAATGGTGCTACTGGCAAACACGCGCAGCGCGCCATTGTCTTCACGAAAGAGTTGCTCTATTTCCGTTGCCTGCTCCAGCGCCGCCAGCGCTTTGGGATAGAGCAGCCGACCGTGCTCATTGACCACCAGTCGTTTACCGACGCGATCGAATAACTGCACGCCCAACTGGCCTTCCAGGGTCGGTGAGCGCTGCGCTTACCGCCGACTGGGAGAGCGCCAGCCGCTGTGAGGCACTGGGTGGTGGAGCCGCTTTTCAGCACTTCAGCAAAGACTTCAAGCTGACGCAAAGTAATATGCATAGAGAGGTCACTTACCACTTATAAAGATTGATTATAAATATATAATCAATTTTACCTTTAAGCCAGTCCGCCGTACCCTTTTCTCCATTGAAAGGAGAAGGTTATGACAGAAATCACACTACATACTGCGCGCCATCCTGCATGGCGCACCGCCCCTGGACTGCTGCTCAGCATGCTTATCACCGGCGCGGCTCTCTGGCTCGGCCACTTTCCGGCGATTGCCGGCATCGGTTTCAGTGCACTGACGCTGGCGATCCTGCTCGGCATGGTCGTGGGCAATACGCTTTACCCGCACCTGCATCGTTCATGCGATAGCGGCGTGTTGTTCGCCAAACAGCATCTACTGCGGCTGGGTATTATTCTTTATGGCTTCCGTTTGACCTTTTCGCAAATCGCAGAAGTGGGCGTCAGCGGGATCGTCATCGATGTGCTGACGCTGTCCGGCACCTTCTTGCTGGCCTGCGTACTGGGGCAACGTCTCTTCAGGCTGGATAAAAAACCAGTTGGCTTATTGGCGCGGGCAGCAGTATCTGCGGCGCAGCGGCCGTGCTGGCAACGGAACCGGTGGTGAAGGCCGAGTCCAGCAAAGTGACGGTTGCCGTCGCCACGGTGGTGATATTCGGGACGCTGGCGATCTTTATCTACCCGGCGCTTTATCCCCTGCTGGCGCATTGGTTCAGCCCGGAAACTTACGGGATCTGGATAGGTTCCACGGTGCACGAAGTCGCTCAGGTCGTCGCCGCCGGGCATGCTATCAGCCCGGAAGCTGAAAATGCGGCGGTGATCGCCAAAATGCTGCGGGTTATGATGCTGGCCCCTTTTATTGCTGCTGGCGGCCCGCGTTAAACAACTCAGCCCGCACACCGGCGAAGCGAAAAGTAAACTCACGATCCCGTGGTTTGCGCTGGGCTTTGTTGCTGTCGCCTGTTTTAACTCATTTCACCTGCTACCCTCCGCGCTAATCCGGTGCGCTTAACACACTGGACACCTTACTGTTGGCGATGGCGATGGCGGCGCTGGGGCTGACCACCCACATCAGCGCACTGAAAAACGCCGGGGGCGAAACCGCTGGCATTGGGGCTGGTGCTGTTTATCTGGTTGATCGTTGGCGGCGGCGCGATAAACCCTGGCTGTTCACCATCTGATGGCATAAACCACTACATCCCTTTCCTGCAGACCCGCTATGATGGCTTCTTTCCCCGGCGGGTTTTAAGGAGTTTTTATGAAATACATTGGTGCGCATGTGAGCGCCTCAGGTGGAGTGGCGAATGCCGCCATCCGCGCCGCCGAAATCGACGCGACCGCGTTTGCGCTCTTTACCAAGAATCAGCGTCAGTGGCGCGCTGCACCGCTGAGTACAGAAACCATTGATGAGTTCAAAGCCGCCTGCGAAAATACCATTTCAAACCGGGCCAGATCCTGCCGCACGACAGCTACCTGATAAACCTTGGGCACCCGGTCGCCGATGCGCTGGAAAAATCCCGTGACGCGTTTGTTGATGAGCTGACGCGCTGCCAGCAACTGGGGCTGACGTTGCTGAACTTCCACCCCCGGCAGCCACCTGATGCAGATCCCCGGAAGAGGAGTGTCTGGCGCGGATTGCCGAGTCGATCAACATCGCGCTGGCGCAAACCGAAGGCGTCACCGCCGTGATCGAAAACACCGCAGGCCGGGGGCAGCAATCTGGGCTTCCGCTTTGAACATCTGGCGGCCATCATTGATGGCGTGGAAGACAAATCCCGCGTTGGCGTCTGCATTGATACCTGCCACGCTTTTGCCGCCGGGTATGATTTACGTACTGCGAAAGCCACCGCTGAGACGTTTGCTGAATTCGACCGCGTGGTGGGTTTCAACTATCTCCGTGGAATGCATCTGAATGATGCGAAAAGCACCTTCGGCAGTCGTGTTGACCGCCATCACTCGCTCGGCGAGGGCAATATCGGCCACGATGCGTTTCGCTGGATTATGCAGGACAGCCGTTTTGACGGTATTCCCCTGATTCTGGGAAACCATTAACCCGGATATCTGGGCAGAAGAGATCGCGGCTGAAAGCGCAACAAACCGCCGACGCCGCAGCATAAAAAAAGGGCCGCAAATGCGGCCCTTCTGATATCCCCCGGTACTGACACTGTATTACGCAGCTTTTGCGACCACTGCTTCTGTTTCCGGACGTTTCCCAGGAAGGCATACACCAGACCCGCCAGCAGCGTACCTGCAACGATAGAGAGCAGGTAGCCCACCACCGGGGGTAATCGCACCCGGGATCAGCAGGACGAACAGACCACCGTGCGGCGCCATCAGTTTCGCGCCAATCGCCATCGAGATAGCGCCTGTCAGCGCACCACCGGCGATACAGCACGGGATAACGCGCATCGGGTCACGGGCGGCAAACGGAATCGCGCCTTCAGAGATAAAGCACAGACCGAGAACCAGTGCGGCTTTACCACCTTCACGCTGACCTTTGTCGAACTTGTTGCGTGCAACCAGAGTCGCCAGACCCATTGCCAGCGGCGGTACCATACCGGCAGCCATAATCGCCGCCATCGGTGCGTAAGTCTGGGTACTCAGCAGGCCGACACCAAACGCGTACGCCGCTTTGTTCACCGGGCCGCCCATGTCGGTACACATCATACCGCCGAGGATTGCGCCCAGCAGGACTGCGTTAGCCGTGCCCATGGTTTGCAGCCGGAGGTCAAACCTGCGAGGATTTTCGCAACCGGCGTACCGATCAGGTAGATCATCGCCAGACCGACAATCAGGCTGGAGAACAACGGAATGATCAGAATCGGTTTCAGCGCTTCCATACTCGGCGGCAGCTTGACGTTTTTGCTGATGGCTTTCGCAATGTAACCTGCGAGGAAGCCAGCAATAATACCGCCAATAAAGCCGGAACCGGTGCTCACTGCCAGCATGCCGCCGATAAGACCCGGCGTCAGACCCGGACGGTCAGCAATGGAGAACGCGATGTAACCCGCCAGCACCGGCACCATCAGGGCGAATGCAGAACCCCCACCGATTTTCATCAGCGCAGCCGCCAGCGTACCTTCTTCTTTAAACGCCGTGATACCAAAGGCGAACGAGAGGGCAATCAACAAACCACCCGCCACCACCATCGGCAGCATGTAGGAGACGCCCGTCAGCAGATGGCGGTATGCGCCAGCGCTCTCTTGTTTAGTTTCTGTTGCTTCCAGCCTGCGCTTTGCCGGTCGGTTGGTACGTTTTGGCTTCCGCTACGGCTTTGTCCAGTTCTCGGGTTTTCTTCAGCGCCAAAGCCGGTAGTGGTGCGGTACATCGGTTTACCCGCGAATTTCGCCAGTCCACTTCGATATCCGCCGCCACAATCACCAGATCGGCTTGCGCCACTTCTTCCGGCGTGATGGCGTTGCCCGCACCTACGGAACCGCGGGTTTCCACTTTCACCCACCAGCCGCGTTTTTTCGCTTCGGTTTCGATCGCTTCCGCCGCCATAAAGGTGTGCGCTACCCCTGTCGGACAGGCAGTAATAGCAACAATGCGTTTTGGACCATTGGTCGCCGCCGCAGTAGCGGCCACCGGTGCTGTGTAGGGCTTCGCGTGATTTTTCGCTTCGCTCAGGAACAGCTCAGGGTGCGCCACTGCGCGATTAATATCGCCCAGCCAGACTTTTTCCCACTCAGTGCACTGTCATTCGGCACCGGCTGCCCAAAACGATAGCCAGTTCCGCTTCGCCGGTTATCGATGAATTGCAGATTTGCGCTCTGCGCAGCCGCGCCCAGCAAGGTCTTCGCCATATAAGCGCGAGCCTGCCCAAGTTCGGAATCTATTATCAGCAGCGTTTTCATTATGCCTCTCCTGCTGTTAGTTGAAGGGTTTTAAGTCAACTCGCGCCATCATCGCGGCTAACTGGGTACGATCGGTAATACCTACGTTACTCTGACTGACCGCCAGTGCAGCAACAGCAGTGGCCGTGCGTAACGTATGTTCACTGGATTCACGCATCAGCAGACCATAAATCAGACCACCGACCATCGAATCCCCTGCGCCAACGGTGCTTACCACTTCCATTGACGGCGGTTTGGCGATCCATTCGCCCGAAGCGTTAACCCACAACGCCCCTTCTGCTCCCCAGAGAGATCACCACATGGGCGATACCCTGTTCGCGAAGCCCATGAGCGGCTTCCAATGACATCCTTCAATTCCGGCAACTTACGACCCGCCCAGATTTCCAGTTCACGGCGGTTCGGTTTCACCAGCCACGGCGCGGCTTTCAAACTGGCTACCAGCGCTTCGCGGCTGCTGTCAAAATAATGCATGGGCACTGGCTACGCAGGCGCGTCATCCAGTCGGTAAGGCTTCCGGGCTGACGCCAGACGGCAGACTGCCGCTCACGCAGACCATATCGAACTGACCCAGCCAGTCAGCGAGTCGGCAACAAAACGTTCCCAGTCGGTCGGCGTCACTTCCAAAACCGGAGAAATTCAGGTCGGTGACTTCGCCATCTTTTTCCGTCAGCTTGACGTTGATGCGGGTACGCCCCTGCACCACACCGGGAAACGGTTGGCAATGCCCAGCTCGCTGAACAACTGCTGGAATCCGTCCCCGGTTATCTTTGCCAAGGAAACCGCCAACGGTCACGTCGATGCCGAGATCTTTCAGCACTTTCGCAACGTTGATGCCTTTACCGGCGGCGTGCAGGCCCGTCGTACGGACCGAGTTCACTTCACCGCGTTCAATTTCAGGGGTATACCCCACCAGATCATAGGCCGGATTAAGCGTAATGGTAGCAACACGTCTGCTCATTTATGCGCCCTCTCCCAAACCTGCGGCAATTGCTTCGCCAATCGCTTTCAGCGCTTGTTCAGCATCATCCCCTTGTGCAGTGAAACGCAGGCGGTGACCTTTCTTCACGCCCAGCGCAACCACTTTCATCAGGCTGCGACCATTGGCTGGTTTCCCGGTACCGTCCAGTTGGCAACGGTGATTTCACTGTTAAATTGTTTGATGGTGTTCACCAGCATGGTGCCCGGACGGGCATGCAGACCGTGCTCATTGCGGACAACAAACTCTGCGCTCAGCAGATCGTCGGCAATCGCATCATCACTGGTCAGCAGCGCCAGCAGCGTCGCGGCGTCAGCATTCAACAGATGTTCAGCTTTTTGCTCAGCAGCAGATCGCTCAGGCGCTTCAGCACCGCGACCGGCTGTTCGTCTGCCATCGCAACGCTGACCAGCACCGCAGCCTGCTCACCATTCACGTCAAACGGCGCGGCGGCGGCTTACAGCAACAGCGCTCAGCAGGTTGCCTTCAGCACTGTCGTTCAGCCAGATGCCCTGACCAAGGTTCAGCGGTTGTTCATTAATAGCGCGGGTAACATACGCGGCGTCTACCGCACCGGCTTCTTTCAGACGTGCGGCGTTCAGCGCCTGCAGAGTCACCAGATCGCTGGCAACGACATCGAGGGTCAGCGTTTCAATATCCAGCTTCAGCGAAGCGCTCTGTTTTTCACCCATCAGCAGCGCACGCAGCTCTTCAGCAGTGGTTGCAGATTGCAGCTGTTCGGCCACGGAATCATCGCTCAGCACATGTGTCAGCTGACGCAGCAGGCCCGTGTTCATCAGAACTGGCGGCAATACCGATAGCAACATACGCAACCTGTCCTTCGCTCCACAGGATGCTCCTGCGGGAACTGGAACACTTTTACGCCGGTTTTTCAGCACCTGATCACGGGTATCCGTGGTGCCGTGTGGAATCGCGATGCCGTTGCCTAAATAGGTGGAGGTTTGCTGCTCGCGCGCCAGCATGCCGTTGACGTAGCCGTCAGCAACGTTGCCTGCTTCTGCCAGCGCAGCCGCGATCTGGCGGATGGCCTCTTCTATTGCCGGCCTGCTGACCGGGATGGATGTCCTGAACGGATAACTGGAACATGTGACCTCTCCTGCTGAAATTGAATCGTTTCAGCTAATTTGAGAAATGATGCGTCACCGCCCCCGGGTTCAGACATTACGCGATGACGCTGAAACGTTTCAATGAGTCTTCACCTTTTACTTCAGCAATCAAGAAATCTCTGAATTTTCGTTGCAAAATTTAGAGGTACAGCACATTTCACCGTTGGCTGATGCAAATTTGCTGAAGCCGTTTTTGCCTTCAGCACGTAAACGTCAGCACCGGTCAGCTTTAATAACGTCGGTTGAAATAACGGTTTGCTTTTTCACGGTAATCGCACCTTAGGATCTGTGTTTTTATCCCGTAGCGGCGTACACTCCGCGTCTGCCAATTGGATCTCAGAGTAAAATGCAAAACTCCCCGCCGCCGCCCGGCCCGGCGCGTTTGATTTCACATCGACGGCGTTTTTGATTGTCGCGTTCCTGACCGGTATTGCCGGCGCCTTGCAAACGCCGACGCTCAGCCTGTTTTTAACCAATGAAGTGCATGTCCGTCCGGCTATGGTGGGGTTCTTCTTCACCGGCAGCGCAGTGATTGGCATTCTGGTCAGCCAGTTCGGCCGGGCGCTCCGACCGCAAAGGCGATCGCAAGACGCTGATCGTTTTCTGCCTGCTCGGCGTGCTGGCCTGTGGGCTGTTCGTCCGGAATCGCAATTACTTTATCCTGCTGTTTGTGGGCGTCTTTCTGAGCAGCTTTGGTTCCACGGCTAACCCACAGATGTTCGCCCGGCGCGGGAACATGCGGATAACACCGGGCGGGAAGCGGTGATGTTCAGCTCCATTTTGCGTGCGCAGGTATCGCTGGCGTGGGTGGCCCGCCGCTGGCGTACGCGCTGGCGATGGGATTTGGTTTTACGGTGATGTATTTATGCGCTGCTGTCGCGTTCATTGCCTGTGCGGCGATGGTGTGGCTGTTCCTGCCCAGTATGCGTAAAGTTCCGCAGCCAACGTCAGCAGTGCTGGAAGCGCCGCGGACGCATCGTCGTGACGCGCTGCTGCTGTTTGTGATCTGTACCCTGATGTGGGGCACTAGCCTTTACATCATCAATATGCCGCTGTTTATCATTGATGAGCTGCATCTCCCGGAGAAACTGGCAGGGGGTGATGATGGGAACCGCCGCCGGGCTGGAAATCCCCACCATGCTGATTGCCGGTTATTACGCTAAACGCTATGGCAAGCGCTTTTGATGCGCGTCAGCGCCGTGGCGGGTACCTGTTTCTACCTCGGGATGCTGACAGTGCATACCCCGGCCATCCTGTTAGCTTTACAGTTGCTGAACGCCATCTATATTGGCATTCTCGCCGGGATTGGCATGCTCTATTTCCGAGGATTTAATGCCGGGTCAGGCCGGTTCTGCGACGACCCTTTATACTAATACTACGCGCGTAGGCTGGATCATCGCCGGTTCACTGGCGGGCGTGGTGGCCGAAATCTGGAGTTATCATGCGGTGTTCTGGATTGCGCTGGCGATGGCCCTGTTGACACAGGTGTGCCTCGGCGCGAATCAAAGACGTTTAAGGCGCGGTCTGGCGTTCCAGATCGAGCAGATAAATCATGGCGTCAGCACGACTCTGCCCGCACATCTCACGGCCGGGTTGCAGGCCTGAGCACACTTTCAGGCGCAGCGGCGAGCCAAAGATTTTACAGCGTTGTTGCGCGTCGAGTTGCACGCACGGGGTGTTGGCCGGTTTGCCGTTGGGCATGCCGGGGGATCGGGCTACTGATGGACGGGGTACAGCAAGCTCCGCAGTCCGGGCGGCATTCCATAATGGTTCTCTTTCATTTATTACGCGTCGGAGTGGCGCGAACAGGCGCACGCTACCATCTTTTACTGATGGAATGCAAAACTCGCCAATTCCACTTGCCTGAAAAGGCCCTCGCGAGTACTTTGTCGCGATATTTTCGTGATTTTCATTTTACAGGACCCTTGCAATGCCAAGAGCGAACGAAATTAAAAAAGGTATGGTGCTGAATTACAATGGCAAGCTGCTGATTGTAAAAGATATTGATATTCAGTCACCCAGCGCCCGCGGCGCAGCAACGCTGTACAAAATGCGCTTCTCCGATGTCCGTACCGGGCTGAAAGTAGAAGAGCGTTTTAAAGGCGACGATATCCTTGATACCGTGACCCTGGAACCGTCGTTTTGTCGACTTCTCGTATGTTGACGGCAACGAATACGTGTTTATGGATAAAGAAGACTATACCCCGTATACCTTCAACAAAGATCAGATTGAAGAAGAGTTGCAGTTTATTCCGGAAGGCGGCATGCCGGATATGCAGGTTCTGCTGTGGGATGGCCAGTTGCTGGCGCTGGAACTGCCGCAAACTGTCGATCTGGAAATCGTTGAAACCGCTCCGGGTATTAAAGGCGCATCTGCCAGCTCCCGCACCAAACCCGCCACGCTGAACACAGGCACCGGTGGTACAGGTTCCGGAATACCTGACCACGGGTGAGAAAATCCGTATCCATATCGAAGAGCGCCGCTATATGGGCCGCGCCGACTGATAAGCAACGCAGTAAAAAAGCCACTTCAATGAAGTGGCTTTTTCTTTACCTGCTGACGGCGTTTACCCGCCGAGGGATGCTTACAGCAAATCGCGGAACAGGGTTTTCTTCAGTGCCAGTTCAACACCGCGCACTTCCGCCATCCCTTTCAGACGGCCAATCGCCGAGTAACCCGGATTCGTTTTCTTACGCAGATCGTCAAGCATTTGGTGCCCATGATCCGGACGGAACGGAATAGGACGCAGATCGCCCGCTTTCTTACGACGCTGCTCTTCACTCAGGATCGCAGCAACGACCGACACCATATCCACATCGCCCTGCAAATGCGCCGCTTCATGGAAAGTTTTCGGGTTGTCTTCACGGCAGGTTGAACGCAGATGCGTAAAGTGAATGCGATCGCCAAACGTCTCGATCATCCGCACCAGTCGTTATCCGCACGCACACCGTATGAGCCTGTGCACATGGTAAAGCCGTTGTTGATGCTGTTGACCGCGTCTTTCAGCCACTGCATATCTTCAATCGTGGAAACAATGCGCGGCAGGCCGAGGATCGGGCGCGGCGGATCATCCGGGTGCACCGCCATGCGGACGCCCACTTCGGGCTACCGGTACGATAGCGCGCAGAAAATAAGCCATATTTTCACGCAACTGCGCTTTATCAATACCGTCGTATTCCGCCAGACGCGCGTGGAACTGCGCCAGCGTGTAGCCCTCTTCCGCCCCCGGCAAACCCGCGATAATGTTACGCGTCAGTTTTTCCACTTCCGCTTCGCTCATCGCGTTAAAGTAGGCCTGCGCCTGACGCTGCTCTTCATCGCTGTAATCCGCTTCTGCGCCTTTACGCTTCAGGATATGCATTTCAAACGCGGCAAACGCAATCTGATCAAAACGCAGCGCTTTGGAGCCGTCCGGCAGTTGATATTCCGAGGTCGGTACGCGTCCAGTCGAGGATCGGCATAAAGTTGTAGCACACGGTATCAATACCGCAGGCCGCCAGTTGCGAATGCTCTGCTGGTAGTTAGCAATCCAGTGTCGTACTGCCCGGTATGGGTTTTAATATCCTCATGTACCGGGATACTTTCCACGACTGACCAGACCAGCCCTTTCTCCGCCAGCAGCGCCTGACGCGCTTTGATCTCCTCCACCGGCCAGACCCCGGCCGTTAGGGATATGGTGCAGCGCAGTGACTACGCCTGTCGCGCCCGCCTGACGCACGTCATCAAGAGATACCGGATCGTTCGGTCCATACCAACGCCAGTTTGTTCCATCGCCTTACCCTCTAAAGTTGTTATACCAATACACATAACTGCATGACGACTACCATACATGTTTAATCAGGAGGGTCAAACTCTCCCGCAGCAATGATTGATCCAGCTCACATTCCCCCGGATAATTACGGCATACCAATTCTTTTTGCTGTCATATAACTTTACACTGCTCATTGTTAATTATTGGTTAATCAGGTGTATATAGATGAAGACAATTGCCTCGATAACGCTTCCCGCAGCCGTCCAGCAACCTCAGTATGATCGTACGAAGCTGCGTTCGCGTATTGTGCACTTCGGTTTTGGCGCGTTTCACCGCGCGCATCAGGCGCTGTTAACCAACCGTGTGCTGGAATGCCCGGGGCGGTGACTGGGGCATCTGTGAAATCAGCTTGTTTAGCGGTGATGTGTTGATGACGCAGCTGCGCGCGCAGGATCATCTGTATACGGTGCTGGAAAAGGCGCGGACGGTAACCAGCCGATTATTGTTGGCGCGGTGAGCGAATGCCTGAATGCAAAACTCGATTCGCTGGCGGCAATTATTGAAAAGTTTTGTGAACCGCAGGTCGCCATTGTTTCACTGACGATTACCGAAAAAGGCTATTGTATCGACCCTGCCAGCGGCAAGCTGGATTTACGCCAGCCGCGCATTGAACATGACCTGCAATATCCCGACGAACCGCACTCTGCACCGGGCATTCTGGTTGAAGCCCTGCATCGCCGTCGCCAGCGTGGGCTGGGGCCGTTTACCGTCCTCTCTTGTGACAATATTCCTGATAATGGTCACGTGGTGAAAAATGCCGTGCTGGGTATGGCGCAGGCCCGCTCGCCGGAACTGGCGCAGTGGATCGCGGAACACGTGAGCTTCCCGGCCACCATGGTAGACCGAATTGTACCGGCGGCGACGGAAGCATCGCTGGCAGAAATCAGTGCAATACTGGGCGTTGAGGATCCCTGCGCAATCAGTTGCGAACCCTTTATTCAGTGGGTCATTGAAGATAATTTCGTGGCCGGGCGGCCGGAGTGGGAAGCGGCGGGCGCGCAGCTAGTCCAGGATGTACAACCGGAACAGATGAAATTACGTATGCTTAACGGCAGTCATTCGTTCCTCGGCATATCTTGGCTATCTTGCCGGGTTTGCCCATATTAACGAGTGTATGCAGGACAGCGCGTTTCGCAGCGCTGCGCGCCGGTTGATGCTTGAGGAACAGGCGCCAACACTGCGGATAACCGGGGTTGATCTCACCGTCTACGCCGACAGCCTGATCGCGCGTTTCGCTAACCCGGCGTTACAACACCGTACCCTCGGCAAATCGCCATGGATGGAAGCCAGAAGCTGCCGCAACGTATGCTGGACGGCATTCGCATGCATTTACAACGGAAAGTCACTGGCCGCTGTTGGCGTTGGGGATAGCAGGCTGGATGCATTATGTTAGCGGCGTTGATGATGCTGGTAACATGATTGATGTTCGCGACCCGCTGGTGGATAAAATTCGCGCCATCGTCGACACCAGCAGTGAAGCGGAACGCGTCACCGCATTGCTCACGCTGCAAGAAATCTTTGGCGCTGACCTGCCGCAAAACCCGGTATTTGTCGATGCCATTACCGACGCATGGCGCAACATCGCCGCCAACGGCGCGCATGCGCAGTGAAATCCTTACTCAATACTTAACATTTACTGCTATTACTGCGGGCGATATGTGCTTTACATCGCCCGCGCCCTTCTTTCTTTTTTCTTTTTTTTCGCCGGGATCCCTTCAACATGCAATTTTGTTGATCCAGTGGAGTTTCCGTGACAAAAACCAACCTCATTACCGGCTTCCTTGGCAGTGGCAAAACCACGTCAATACTGCATTTACTGGCCAACAAAGATCCGCAGGAAAAATGGGCAGTGCTGGTGAATGAATTTGGCGAAGTCGGTATTGATGGCGCTTTGCTGGCAGACAGTGGTGCGCTGCTCAAAGAGATCCCCCGGCGGCTGCATGTGCTGCGTCAACGGCCTGCCTATGCAGGTCGGGCTGAATATGCTGCTGCGCCAGGGCAAACCCGATCGTTTGCTGATTGAACCTACCGGACTCGGTCACCCCAAACAGATCCTCGACATGCTTAATGCCCCGGTTTACGAGCCGTGGATCGACCTTCGTGCAACGTTGTGCCTGCTCGACCCACGCCAGTTGCTGGATGAGAAAGCGGTCAATAATGAAAACTTCCGCGATCAGCTGGCTGCGGCCGACATTATTGTCGCGAATAAGCAGGATCGCGCCACGTCGCAGAGCCAGCACGCGCTGGAAAGCTGGTGGCAAACGTTCGGCGGCGACCGTTTACAGGTTACCGCCACGCAGGGTGCCATCGACGGGGCGTTGCTCGATCTGCCACGCCGTAACCTGCGTGAACTGCCAACCAGTGCCGCGCATGACCATTCCCATGTGGTAAATAAAGGGCTGGCTGCATTGAGCTTACCGGCTCATCAGCGCTGGCGTCGCAACCTGAACAGCGGCCGGGGGCCACCATGCCTGCGGCTGGATTTTCGATGCCGATACCGTGTTTGATACCGTTGGTTTGCTGGAATGGGCGCGGCTTGCGCCTGTCGAACGCGTTAAAGGCGTACTGCGCATTCCTGAAGGCCTGTTGCGGGTTAACCGCCGAGGGCAGGATTTGCATATCGAAACCCAACAGGCCGCACCGCCGGATAGTCGAATCGAGCTGATTACCGCCTCTGAAGCCGACTGGAACGCGCTTCAGTCCACTCTGTTGAAGCTTCGTTTAAGTTAACAACACTAACGTTGCGTCTGTGTTAATTGAAAATGCTGTGAAGATGAAAACTCGTTATTCTTTGATTTTGCTGCTTAACGTCGCCGGTCTGGCGCTCTTTTTTCCCCGGTATCTGCCCGTAAATCATGGTTTCTGGTTCCCGCTGGACTCAACCATTTTCCATTTTTCAACCGCGGCCTGACTGAAAACCGTGCCTATTTATGGTTCGTTGCGCTGACCAATAACCGCGCTTTTGATGCCTGCTCACTGCTCGCAATGGGCTGCCTGATGCTGACGTTCTGGCTGCGGAAAGATCGCAGCGGCCGTCGTCGGGTTGTGATGATTGGCCTGACCATGTTGCTGATTGCGGTGGTATTAAACCAGCTGGCGCAGTTGCTGATGCCCGTGCAACGTGAAAGCCCGTCGCTCTTCTTTACGGATATTTATCGGGTCAGCGATCTGCTCGACTTCCCGACCAAAGATGCCTCAAAGACAGTTTTCCCGGCGATCACGGCATGATGTTGCTTATTTTTTCCGCCGTTATGCTGCGTTATTTTGGTAAGAAGGCCTTTGGCATTGCCCTGATTATTGTTGTGGTTTTCGCCTTCCCGCGCGTAATGATCGGCGCTCACTGGTTTACTGATATTGCGGTGGGTTCGCTGTCGTCAGTGCTGATTGGGTTGCCATGGTGTTTGATGACACCGCTTAGCGATAAAATTATTCTATGCTTTGATCGTTATTTGCCCGGAAATAACAATATTTAAACAAGTAAACAACATTGTTTTACATTCATCAGGGATCGTTTTCGATCCCTGATGCAAATTCCCAAGCTCTTTCCTAATTTTGTCATTTTCACGTCATAACAATCTGCCTATAAAGAGCAATTTGTACGCTATTTAAACTAAATTGCCGGTTTTGTGACCAATCCTGAATATTCACTTTCTGTATCATAATTTCTTATAAAAAAACGCGGAAAAGCGCTCGCAATGCCGGGAGGGTTAGGGTAATCTCGGGTTCGTCTTGTCGCAAAGAGTGCTTTTATTCTCATTGTGCGTAAATTTGTGCGTTCTTCCACAGATCTGACCATGAGTAATTGTCTCGTTGCTTACAGATAATTAATCTCGCTGCGTTGGCATTTTTATAACGATATTTATCGTTAAGGACTTCAAGGAAAATAAGCAATATGGTCAAATCTCAGCCGATTGTGAGATATATCTTGCGGGCGATCCCCGCGATAGCGGTAGCGGTACTGCTGTCAGCTTGCTCCAACCAATACCGCAAAGAATGTGCATTCTGAGACGCTTGCTGTGGGTGAAGATGCTTCTTCACCGCAAAACCTCTCAGGATGAATTTGAAAATATGGTTCGTAATCTGGATGTCAAATCCCGAATTATGGATCAATATGCTGACTGGAAAGGCGTACGCTACCGTCTGGGCGGCGACACCAAAAAAGGCATCGATTGTTCTGGTTTCGTGCAGCGCACGTTCCGCGAACAGTTTGGTTTAGAACTGCCGCGTTCCACCCGGGAACAGCAGGAAACAGGTAAGTCCATTTCGCGCACCAGTTTGCGTACGGGCGATCTGGTTCTGTTCAGAGCAGGTTCTACCGGTCGACATGTCGGCATTTATATTGGTAATAACCAATTTGTTCATGCTTCCACCAGCAACGGTGTGATGATTTCCAGCATGGACGAGCCTTACTGGAAGAAGCGCTACAATGAAGCGCGACGGATCCTGACCCGCAGCTAATCACTTAACGCCGGTTTTCCCTTGGTTGAGGCGTTAAGCATAAAAAAGCACTGCTCCGGCAGTGTTTTTTATGTCTGCTATCCTCGTAACGTTTTTCGGGCTATAGTCCTGAAAAGTAAGCCGCCAACCGCCCCATCATTGAATGCATATAAATGGGTCCAACATTATGTTCACCCGCTATTTTTTCCACCTGAACCGAAAATTGTGCTGATCAGTATTCTTACCGGTCTGCTTACAGCGTTTGCGGTCGGCGGGTTCCAGTTCTGGCTTGAGCAAGATAAACGTCTCACCCGCTACGATGCCTTACTGAACGGCGTTTCGAGCTGGTTTTCAGCGTATCTCGGTGAAATTCGCGCCACAGCGGAAGCATTACAACCCCTCACGCTGAGCGACTGCCACGATGTTGTCAGTGAGCTCACATCCCGCGCCGCCTTTTCGATGAACGTGCGCGCCTTTCTGTTGGTTAAAGGGCAAAACGCCATCTGCTCCTCGGCAACAGGTGTCATGAATGTCCCCATGAAAGATCTGGTGCCCGATATTGATCTGAATAAAGCGACCGATATGGTGGTTTTGGGAACCCCAATGATGCCGGACAAACCGGCAATTGCCTTGTGGTTCCGCAGCCCGCTACTCGATGACCGCGGCGTATTTGCCTCGCTGAACATCAACCTGACGCCCTACATGATGTACAGTTCAGAACAGCCGGATCTGGCGGGGATTGCGATAGGTATCAATGATCGTGCCATCTCAACCTTTACCATCGGGTTGATTGATTTAGCGAATTTTAACCAACGCCCTTTTCGCATCGCACATGTGGGGAGGCACTCCGCTGACGCTGTATCTCTACGCGGAAGAATGGCGCCGGAAGACGTCCAGTTTGCCGCCCTGCTCGGCGCAACGGTGGGTATGCTGATGGCTTTGCTCACCGCTTACGTGTTGTACACGCGCCTGCGACCGGGCAAGGAGATCCTCACCGCCATCAAGCGGGAACAGTTTTATGGTCTACCAACCCGTCGTGAATGCAAAGAGCCTGAAAGTCAGCGGCGTCGAAGTGCTGATGCGCTGGAAACACCGCAGGTGAAATCCCGCCGGACGCCTTTATTCATTTTGCTGAAGCGCAGCAACTGATTATCCCACTGACATTACATTTGTTCCGCCTGATAGCCCGCGATGCGCCGGTGCTGAAAACGCTGCTGCCGGAAGGATCAAAGCTGGGAATTAATATCGCGCCGGGGCATCTGCATGCAGAGAGCTTTGCCGATGATATCCATGCGTTCGCGCGTTCACTCCCGCAGCACCATTTCAGCATCGTGCTGGAGATCACCGAGCGGGATATGCTGCGCTACACCGAAGTGACAAAACTGTTTGAGTGGCTGCGCGCCGAAGGGTATGAAATCGCGATTGATGATTTCGGCACCGGCCACAGCGCCCTGATCTATCTGGAGCGCTTTACCCTCGGATTATCTGAAAATCGATCGGGGCTTTGTGAATGCGATTGGCACCGAAACCGTGACCTCGCCGGTACTGGATGCCGTGCTAACGTTGGCGAAACGCCTGAATATGCTCACCGTTGCCGAAGGCGTTGAAACGCCCGAGCAGGCGCGATGGCTGCGCGAACATGGCGTGCATTTTATGCAGGGTTACTATTTCAGCCGCCCGATGACGCTGGAGCAGTTTGTTAACTGGCAGGTTCCTTCTTTGATGCTCTGTTGTAGGCGCGAATTATTTCACATCAGGCCGGGCTCCCTTATTATTCAACAATAAGAGGCTTAGCGCCTGCCGCGCAGGCGGGGGTCAAAGGAACACACAATGAAGTTTGTCCGCATTTCAGCGTTATTGTTGGCGTTTGTCGGTCTGGCCTGTCAGGCGCAAACCATCAAGGAACGTGATTCTTTCGCCGTGATTGGCGAACCGAAATATGCCATCAACTTTTCCCATTTTGACTATGTTAATCCTGCCGCACCGAAAGGCGGCAATGTCACGCTGTCAGTGCTGGGTACGTTTGACAACTTTAACCGCTTTGCCTTACGCGGCAATCCGCTGTGCGTACCGAATCACTTTATGACGCTGTTTACCACGTCTGACGACGAACCGGGCAGTTACTATCCGCTTATCGCGGAGATGGCGCGCTATGCCGATGACTACGCATGGATGGAGATTAGCATTAACCCGCGCGCGACCTTTCACGACGGTTCGCCCATCCGTGCCAGCGATGTCGCCTTCACCTTCAACAAATTTATGACCGAAGGTGCCGCAATTCCGTCTGATCTATAAAGGCACCACCGTTAAAGCCATTTCACCGTTAACGGTGCGTATTGAACTGGCGAAGCCCGGCAAAGAAGATATGCTCAGCCTGCTGACGCTGCCGGTCATGCCAGAAAAATTCTGGAAAGATCATAAACTGAGCGAGCCGCTGAACCGCCCGCCGCTGGGCAGTGGGCCGTATCGCATCAGTAGCTGGCGCATGGGGCAATACATCGCCTATACCCGCGTGCGGGATTACTGGGCGGATCTGCCCGTTAACCGGGGCCGCTGGAATTTCGATAATATCCGCTATGACTACTATCTGGACGACAATGTCGCCTTCGAAGCCTTCAAAGCGGGCGCGTTTGACCTGCGTAGCGAAGGGGATGCCAAAAACTGGGCCACGTTATATCGGCACTAACTTCAGCCGTGGCTACATTGTCAAAGATGAGCAGCCCAATACGTCCGCGCAGGACACGCGCTGGCTGGCGTTTAACATTACCCGCCCGGTATTTAACGATCGCCGCGTGCGGGAAGCCATCTCGCTGGCGTTTGATTTTGAATGGATGAACAAAGCGCTGTTTTATGGGGCATACAGTCGGGCGAACAGCTATTTCCAGAACACGGAATACGCCGCACACCTATCCGGATGCCGATGAACTCACGCTGCTGGCTCCGCTCAAAGCACAGGTTCCGCCCGAGGTCTTCACTTCCATCTACTCACCGGCAAAATCTAACGGCGATGGCTATGATCGGGAAAATCTGCTGAAAGCGGATGCGCTGTTAAAACAGGCGGGTTGGGTGCTGGAAAAATCAGCAACGCGTGGATGAGAAAACCGGCAAACCGTTTACGTTCGAATTGCTGCTGCCCTCGGGCGGGAATACCCAATGGGTGTTGCCATTCCAGCATAATCTGTCCCGGCTGGGGATCACGATGGAGATCCGCCGGGGTCGATAACTCGCAGGCCACCAACCGCATGCGCAGCCGTGACTATGACATGATGCCACGCCTGTGGCGTACGCAACCGTAAGCGGCGATCTGCAAATTGCGTGGAGTTCGGAGTATCGACTCTTCTTATAACGCTCCCGGCGTGAAAAACCCGGCAGTAGACAACCTGATTGCGCAAATTAACCGCTGGCAAGGGCAATAAAGAGAAGCTGCTGCCGCTTGGCCGCGCGCTGGACAGGGTGCTAACCTGGAATTATTACATGCTGCCCATGTGGTACATGGCGGCGGATCGCGTCGCCTATTGGGATAAGTTTTCCATGCCCGGCATTCGCCCGGTCTATTCGCTGGGGTTTGACACCGGTGGTATGACGTAAACAAAGCGGCGAAATTGCCCGCCGCCAGACGTTAAGGAGAAGGGATGGGCGCGTATTTCATTCGGCGTTTATTACTGATAATCCCCACCCTTTGGGCGATCATCACCATTAACTTTTTTATTGTGCAAATCGCGCCGGGCGGCCCAGTCGACCAGTGCAATTGCCGCCATTGAGTTTGGCGATAAGGGCGCGATGCCGGGCAGCAGCGGCGGTGGAATGGGCGCCACGCACGCCCGCACCGGTGTGGGCGACGCGCTAAGCAATGACAGCCACTATCGCGGCGGGCGCGGTCTGGATCCGCAGGTTATTGAAGAGATAAAACAGCGCTACGGTTTCGATAAACCGTTGCATGAGCGCTATTTCAAAATGTTGTGGGATTATCTGCGCTTCGACTTTGGTAATAGTCTGTTCCGCAGCGCATCGGTGCTGCAACTGATCAAAGACAGCATGCCGGTGTCGATAACGCTGGGGCTGTGGGGAACGCTGATTATTTATCTGGTGTCGATTCCCTTGGCATTCGCAAAGCGGTGTACAACGGGAGCCGCTTTGATATCTGGAGCAGCGCGCTGATCATTGTCGGTTACGCTATCCCGGCGTTTCTGTTTGCTATCCTGCTGATTGTTTTTTTTGCCGGCGGCAGCTACTACGATCTTTTCCCTTACGCGGGCTCCACCTCAAGCAATTTCGACGCCCTGCCGTGGTACAAACAGGCGCTGGATTATCTCTGGCATATCACCCTGCCGGTACTGGCGACGGTGATTGGCGGTTTCGCCGCATTGACCATGCTGACCAAAAACTCGTTTCTTGATGAGATCCGTAAACAGTATGTGGTCACCGCCCGCGCCAAAGGCGTGAGCGAACGCAATATCATGCGTAAACACGTGTTTCGCAACGCCATGTTGTTGGTGATTGCGGGTTTCCCGGCGACCTTTATCAGCATGTTTTTTACCGGTTCGCTGTTGATCGAGGTGATTTTCTCCCTTAACGGTCTTGGCCTGCTGGGCTACGAAGCGACGGTCTCCCGGGATTACCCGGTGATGTTCGGCACGCTCTATATTTTCACTCTGATTGGCCTGCTGCTGAATATTCTCAGTGATATCAGTTATACGCTGGTGGATCCGCGTATCGATTTTGAGGGGCGCTGATGATTCAATTAAGCTACGTCAACGGGCCCGCTGGCTGCGTTTTCGTCACAACCGTCGCGGATACTGGTCATTGTGGATCTTTCTGGTGATTTTTATCCTCAGCCTCTGCGCAGAGCTGGTGGCCAACGACAAGCCACTGCTGGTGCGCTACGAAATGGTTTGCGCCAGCGCTCATCAATTACAGCGAGAGCGATTTTGGCGGTCCTTTTGCCACACCGGCGGATTATCAGGATCCGTGGCTACGTAAACAGCTCGATGAACACGGCTGGACACTGTGGGCGCCCGTGCGTTTTGGCGCGCGCAGCATTAACTATGCCACCACGGAACCCTTTCCCTCTGCCCCTTCCAGCAAAAACTGGCTCGGCACCGACGCTAACGGCGGCGACGTACTGGCGCGCATTCTCTATGGTACCCGGATCTCCTTGCTGTTCGGCTTGATGCTGACCTTCTGTTCCAGCGTGATCGGCGTGCTGGCCGGTGCAATACAGGGGGTATTACGGCGGCAAAATTGATCTCTGGGGGCAGCGTTTTATTGAGGTGTGGTCAGGAATGCCGACACTATTCCTGATAATTCTGCTCTCCAGCGTAATCCAACCCGGTTTCTGGTGGTTGTTAGGCATCACGGTATTGTTTGGCTGGATGGCGCTGGTCAGCGTGGTGCGCGCCGAATTCCTGCGCACACGTAACTTTGATTACATCCGTGCCGCACAGGCGCTGGGCGTGAGCGATCGCGGCATTATGCTGCGCCATATGCTCCCCCAACGCCATGGTCGCCACCTTAACTCTACTGCCGTTTATTTTGTGCAGCTCGGTCGCCACCCTGACGTCGCTCGATTTTCTCGGCTTCGGCCTGCCGTTGGGTTCTCCGTCGCTGGGCGAACTGCTGCTCAGGGGAAAAACAATTTACAGGCGCCCGCCACGGCTCGGTATCGCCGCTTTTATTTCCACCGCCCTGCTGCTTTCGCTGCTGATTTTTTATTGGCGAAGCGGTGCGCGACGCGTTTGATCCTAATAAGGCGGTGTAAGATGACGTCTCCCCTGCTGACTATTGATTCCCTGACCGTTGCTTTTCGCCAGCAGAATACGCTGCGAACGGTGGTCAGCGATTTATCGCTGCGCATTGATGCGGGCGAAACGCTGGCGCTGGTCGGCGAATCCGGCTCCGGTAAAAGCGTCAGTGCGTTATCGATCCTGCGTTTGCTGCCTTCTCCTCCCGTGGAATATCCTTCCGGCGATATTCTGTTTCATGGCGAATCGTTGCTGCACGCCAGCGAAAGAACGCTACGCGGCGTGCGCGGCAATAAAATCGCCATGATTTTCCGAGCCGATGGTTTCCCTTAACCCTCTGCATACGCTGGAAAAACAGCTTTATGAAGTGCTGTCGCTGCATCGCGGTATGCGGCGGGAAGCGGCGCGGGCGGAAATTCTCGATTGCCCGGAACGCGTCGGGATCCGCAATGCCCGTGCACGACTGGGCGATTTTCCACACCAGCTTTCCGGCGGTGAACGCCAGCGCGTGATGATCGCCATGGCCGTGTTAACACGCCCGGAACTGCTGATTGCCGATGAACCCACCACGGCACTCGATGTGAGCGTACAGGCGCAGATCCCGGCGCTGCTGCGTGAACTGCGCGATGAACTGAATATGGGTTTGCTGTTTATTACCCACGACCTGAGTATCGTACGCAAGCTGGCGGATAACGTTGCGGTAATGCAAAACGGGAAATGTGTCGAACAAAATAGTGCCCGGGCGTTGTTCACTGCCCCGGCGCATGCGTATACGCAAAAACTGATCAATAGCGAACCCAGTGGGGAGCCTGTTGCCCTGCGCAGCCGCTGCTGCAGGTGGAAAATCTTGCCGTGAGCTTCCCGGTGCGTAAAGGGATCCTGCGTCGCGTGGTTGACCACAACCCGGTGGTGAAGAATATCAGCTTTACCTTGCGCCCCGGCGAGACACTGGGGCTGGTTGGCGAGTCAGGCTCGGGCAAAGCACCACCGGCCTTGCCCTGCTGCGTCTGGTCGCCTCACGCGGTGCCATCCTCTTCGACGGCAAACCACTGCACCAGTGGAACCGCAAGCAGATGCTGCCGGTACGGCACCGGATTCAGGTGGTGTTTCCAGGATCCCAACTCCGCGCTCAACCCGCGGTTGAATGTGCAGCAAATTATTGAAGAGGGTTTGCGCGTTCATCAGCCAGAGCTGACGCGTAGCGCCCGTGAGCAACGGGTGATTGAGGTGATGCAGGAAGTAGGGCTGGATCCGGGAAACCCGGCGTCGTTTCCCCCGGCGAGTTCTCGGGAGGTCAGCGCCAGCGCATTGCCATTGCCCGCGCCCTGATCCTCAAACCGGAACTGATCATTCTGGATGAACCCACGTCATCGCTGGATCGCACCGTGCAGGCGCAAATCCTCACGCTGCTGAAATCGCTACAGGAGACGCACCGGCTGGCGTATATCTTTATCAGCCACGATCTGCACGTGGTGCGCGCATTATGTCACCGTGATTGTGCTGGAAACAAGGGGAAGTCGTTGAACAGGGAGAGTGTCGGCGTGTCTTTAGCGAGCCTCAGCAGGCTTATACACGCCAGCTTCTCGCATTAAGCTGACGTTCAGAAAGGGTTCTGACCAGAGAACGGTTCCGCGATGGCAACGCCGAAGTTTTTCAGGCGACAGGTCGCGGCAAACTCATCCCCGGCAGTTAACGAACAGGCACGGTTCGCCTTCGCATTCCAGTACCGAGCAATCCACTTCGATATCGCTCAATGCCCGGCTGAGTTTGTGCATTACCGGCCGGTGGCGTTGTCGCCGTCCGGACTCAGCAGTTTCAATGCCACAAGGCTGTCATCCGCAGACTGACCGTTTTGCGGAATCGGTTCAACTTTGCGCCTGCAAAACCCTCCAGCCAGCGATAGCACTGGGGCAGGCGGTGGATGATGGAGAGCTGGAATGTATTCACTTTCTTTCCCCGAAGCACTTTTACTTCACAAATATTTTACATTTATATTAACACACTATTGACAAATCGTCCTGTCAACCTCGCAGAAAAGGTCAAATCCTGCGTAGCGTGAGGGCTGGCCGCTCATTTATCAGGGTTTTAATGGCTAAGCGGCGGGCCGACTTTCGGGGTATATGTACCCGTTTCTGCGATCTAACTCAACCTTTTCACTACAATAGTGTGACTTTTTTACATAAATGGATTTTACATAAAATAAACAAACATGTCTGAAGGTATGTCAGTCTAAGTTGATATGCATCAAACAAGGGAGCGTTTTCGCTCCCTGTGGTGAGGGGTTACGCCGGTTTTTTACCGCGACTGGCATAGAGATAGAAGAGAATGGAGCTGGTTGCGCAAAACGTGATGGACCAAATCATCGGCCGGGGCAGAGTTAAAGGTCGCCATCGACAGCAGTGCGCCGACGATCGCGCCAATGCCAAAACGGAAGGTTCCGGCCGGGGAAGACGCCGTCCCCGCCATATGTGGAAACTCATCAAGAATGACGGCCATAGCGTTAGAGGCGACCAGCGAGACACAACCCACAAATGCCGCCACACCAAGCACCAGCGACCAGAAACCAACATCAAGCAGCGCCGTCACGACCATCCACAGCGCCATGACAAACTGTACCCACAGCCCACTGCGGAACATGTTTAATGCCCCCACGCGGCGAACAATACGGCCATTAATAATGGTCGTGACAAACAGAAAGACAATATTCAGCGCAAAGTAGTAGCCGAAATTCTGCGGCGAAACGTGGTTGATCTGGATATAGACGAACGGCCCGGCGCTCAGAAACGAGAACATCCCGGCAAAGCTGAAACCGCTCGCCAGCATGTAGCTCAGCACGCGTTTATGACGAAACAGCGAAGCAAAGTTGCCTATCGTCGTACGCAAATGGAACTTATGCCGTTTTTCCACCGGCAGCGTTTCGCGAATAAAAGGCAATCATCGCTGAGGCCAGCAACGCAGCAATGGCGAGGATCCAGAAAATCGCATGCCAGCTGAACCAAATCAGCACCGCGCCACCCACCATTGGCGCCAGTAACGGAGCGATGGTGGTGACCAGCATGACAAACGACATCATGCGCGAGAACTCTTCCCGCGGGTAGATATCGCGCATCAGGGCATTAATCACCACGCTTGCCGCAGCGGCGGCAAGACCGTGGAAAAAACGCATGGTGATTAACTGATCAATACTTTGCGCCAGCGCGCAGGCCACTACCGCTGCCGCAAAAATCAGTGTTCCGCCGAGAATAACCGGCTTACGACCGATGCTGTCAGCCATCGGTCCATAGAGCAACTGACCGACCGCAAACCCCAGAATATAGGTGCTCAACGTCATTTGCGCACTGCCGGCCGGTACGCCGAACTGCTCAGCAATCACGGGCAGCGCAGGCAGGTACATATCGATGGACAGTGGCATCAACATCGCCAGCAGGCCGAGAATAAACACAATGCTCAACGAAGAGTGTGGCCTTGAGGTCACGTCAGTCTCCTGATATTAGCGTGAGGGCATGCCCACACTGGCAATTTCATCTTCCGTCAGTGGACGATACTCGCCGGGCTCCAGATCCGCATCCAGCGCAATCGCACCAATACGTTCGCGATGCAGCCCCACAACATGATTGCCAACGGCGGCAAACATGCGTTTAACCTGATGGTAGCGGCCTTCGCTGATGGTCAGACGAACCCTGGTTCGGCGTCACCACCTCCAGCACAGCGGGTTTGGTGAGATCTTTTCATTATGCAACTGTACGCCACGGGCAAATTGTTCCGCCGTGTCGTCGCTCACCGGCGATTCCAGGGTAACCAGATAGGTTTTTTCACAATGATGGCGCGGCGACGTGATGCGGTGCGACCATTGACCGTCATCGGTCATCAGCACCAAACCGGTGGTGTCGATATCCAGACGACCTGCGGCATGGAGCTTATGCGCGACGGGTTCATCGAGGAAATAGAGGATTGTCGGATGATCCGGGTCGTCCGTTGAGCAGACGTAACCTTCCGGTTTGTGCAGCATAAAGTAACGCGGGCCAGTTTGCTGAACGAGGGCGTTGCCATCGTATTCAACATCGTGCTCGGGTTGCAGTTTAAACGCGGTATCTCTCACAATCTCGCCATCGACGGTAACGCGCTGTCCACGGATTTCACGCGCGGCAATGGCGCGGCTGACGCCAAGTTGCTGAGCGATAAACTTATCAAGTCGCATGAAGTTTTTTAGCCTGTATGGTGCTGGATGCGGGCATGATGCCCAAAAAGACGTTATAAACGTGGAGTAGTATAGCGGTCATCACACACCGCTCAAGGGAAAGATTCGTGGCATACTATGCGCCGTCTATCTGCAACCTTATTGGAGACAATGACTTTTACGCTGCGCCCTTACCAACGCGAAGCGGTGGACGCCACCCTCGCCCATTTTCGTCAACATGCTGAACCTGCGGTCATCGTACTGCCAACCGGCGCCGGGAAAAGCACTGGTGATCGCCGAACTGGCTCGTCTGGCGCGCGGTCGCGTGCTGGTGCTGGCGCATGTCAAAGAACTGGTGGCGCAAAACCACGCCAAGTATGTTGCGCTTGGGCTGGAAGCGGATATCTTCGCCGCCGGGTTAAAGCGTAAACAGAGTCACGGTAAAGTGGTGTTCGGCAGCGTGCAATCCGTGGCGCGCAACTGGCGCAGTTTCAGGGCGAGTTTTCACTGTTGGTGGTAGATGAGTGCCACCGTATCAGTGACGATGACGACAGCCAGTACCAACAAATCCCTGGCGCATCTGCGCGAAGTAAATCCCCACTTACGTCTGCTCGGTTTAACGGCAACCCCCTTCCGTCTGGGTAAAGGCTGGATTTACCGTTTTCATTATCATGGGATGGTGCGCGGCGACGAAAAGGCACTGTTCCGCGACTGCATTTATGAGCTTCCGCTGCGCTATATGATTAAACACGGCTATCTTACTCCGCCGGAGCGGCTGGATATGCCCGTGGTGCAGTACGATTTCAGCCGTCTGCAGGCGCAGAGCAACGGTCTGTTCAGTGAAGCGGATCTGAACCGCGAGCTGAAAAACAGCAACGCATTACCCCGCATATTGTCAGCCAGATCGTTGAATTTGCGCAGACGCGCAAAGGGGTAATGATCTTTGCCGCCACCGTTGAACATGCCAAAGAGATTACCGGCCTGCTGCCCGCTAATGACGCCGCGCTTATCACCGGTGATACTGCCGGCCCGGAACGCGATGCGTTGATCGCGGCGTTTAAACAACAACAGTTTCGTTTTCTGGTTAATGTGTCGGTGCTGACCACCGGCTTCGATGCGCCGCATGTTGATCTGATTGCCATTTTACGTCCAGCGGAGTCTGTCAGCCTGTATCAGCAAATCGTCGGGCGCGGTCTGCGGCTGGCGCCGGAAAACCGACTGCCTGATCACGGATTACGCAGGCAACCCGCACGATCTCTACGCGCCGGAAATTGGGTGCACCCAAAGGCAAAAGCGACAATGTTCCGGTACAGGTGTTCTGCCCCGGTTGCGGTTTTGCCAACACATTCTGGGGGAAAACCACTGCCGATGGCACGCTGATCGAGCATTTTGGCCGCCGTTGCGAGGGCTGGCTGGAAGATGATGAAGGCCATCGGGAGCAGTGTGATTATCGCTTTCGCTTTAAAAACTGCCCGCAATGTAATGCGGAAAATGACATTGCCGCCGCTGCCGCAGCTGCGACTGCGTGCTGGTTGATCCCGACGATATGCTGAAAGCGGCGCTGAAGCTCAAGGATGCGCTGGTACTGCGCTGTAGTGGGATGACATTACAACAAGGGGCGGATGCGAAAGGTGAATGGCTGAAAATCACCTACTACGACGAAGACGGCGCGGATGTCAGTGAGCGCTTCCGTCTGCAAACCGCCGCTCAGCGCACCGCTTTCGAACAACTGTTCATTCGCCCACATACCCGCACGCACTGGCGTACCGCTGCGCTGGATTGTTGCCACGGATATCGTCGCGCAACAGGCACTGCTACGACACCCGGATTTTTGTGGTAGCGCGCCTCAAGGGGCAGTTCTGGCAAGTGCGGGAAAAGTCTTCGATTATGAAGGTCGCTTTCGTCGGGCATATGAATTACGCGGATAAACGCGCTTTTGATTGATGTATCGG
Source organism: Enterobacter sp. EA-1 (assembly GCA_002886105.1). Classification (GTDB taxonomy): domain Bacteria; phylum Pseudomonadota; class Gammaproteobacteria; order Enterobacterales; family Enterobacteriaceae. The sequence continues at coordinate 1,676,590 of CP025776.1, read as the reverse complement.
GTATTCGGGGATAGAATACCGCCCGCTTTTGCATCCGCGAAAGCCGATCATCTGCCTGTTGCTGGGTCGCCTGTAACAGGATCTATTTAAGAGAGATTTAAATGTTTACTATTAACGCAGACGTACGTAAAGAGCAGGGTAAGGGTGCGAGCCGCCGCCTGCGCGCAGCTAACAAGTTCCCGGCTATCGTTTACGGTGGAACTGGAAGCTCCGATCGCTATCGAACTGGATCATGACAAACTGTGGAACCTGCAGGCGAAAGCTGAGTTCTATAGCGAAGTTGTGACCATCGTTGTTGATGGCAAAGAAGTAAAAGTGAAAGTTCAGGCTGTACAGCGTCACGCTTACAAACCGAAACTGTCTCACATCGACTTCGTTCGCGCTTAATCGCCGACAAAGTTGAAGAAACCCCGCCACGGCGGGGTTTTTTTTATACTCTGCACTTCACTGAAACCCGCCCTTGCGGGCAGGATTCACAGGCTATTTTCCGCCGTTAAAACGGCGCTGCAACTGGTCGCGCAGGTTTGGCGGCGTACCTTTAATGGTCAGCGTGTCGGTCGCCGGATCCCCAGAAAATACGCTCGCCGAGCAGTAATGCATCGAAATTGATGGTGAGACCGCCGCCGCTGCCCGCGTACTTGGTAAGCTGTCGCAAGGTGCTGCGATCCGCCGGGAAGCTCTCTTCCAGCTCATAGCCCTGACCGGCGGTAAACTCTTCGAAACTCACTTCGCTCACGCCCGCCAGTTCTTTTGAAAGCGAGGCTAATTCAATCTCCTCACCCGCCTGCAGCTGTTCGTTGCAATAGGTATAGACCTGCTGGCGCACGGTCTGACGCTCTGATTTATCCAGTTCCGCCTGCGCGGTAAAGTCATCCACCGCCTGCAACAAACCGCGGTTTTGCGCTTTGGCGTTCAGCCCTTCGCTGGCACCAAGGAAATCCATAAAGAAATCGGCAACCTTGCGCCCTACCCGCCCTTTCAGGAAGGTTAAGTAACGGGTTGACTCCGGGTTCGTTTCCCACTCGGTTAAATCGATACGGGCCACAATATCCGCATGATTAATATCAAGATAGTGCGTGGAGCTGATATCCAGATTCTCGTTAACGCGCATACTGCTTAAGTTGTTCAGCACCGCCACCAGCAGATATTCCACCGCCGGGGTAACGGTAGTGGCAAAACAGGACAATACCGCCATCAGCAAACGGATATTTCGCCAGTTCATCACGTAAACGCCCGGTCGCCGCACGGCTGAAGGCGAGAAACTCCTCTTCACCCTCGGCGTTGCAAACGCAGGGCCTGCGCCAGCTCACTCTCTTCGTTAAACAGGCCGTAAGCTTTATTTTTTGCGCTATACACCCGGTGCAGCTCTTCGACCATCTCTTCCAACAGGCGCGGTAGGTTCCAGCAAAGAATCGCGCAGCACCAGCTCGAGGGTTTGCTCATCGCGTTTGATAAGCTGATGCAGGGCAATCTGGTTGATATCCAGACTCATGATAAACTCTCCTTTTAGACCGCGGTATTCCAACCACCACCAACGCGACTGTGCAACAGCAGATAAAAAAGCAGAAAAAAGCTGTTGCTACGGTAATATGTTGCCCTTTCATGAACACACAAACTGATGTCGATTTATGCCACAAATCTCCCGTTACAGCGATGAACACGTTGAACAACTGCTCAGTGAGCTTGCCAGCGTGCTGGAAAACACAAAACGCCGACCGATCTGTCCCTGATGGTCTTGGGCAATATGGTGACGAACCTGATTAATACCAGCGTCGCCCCTGCGCAGCGTCAGGCTATCGCAAAGTCGTTTGCTCAGGCGTTACAATCGTCAATTGGCGACGACAAAGCGCATTAAGGGAAATATCGACAGTTTATGGTGACGAATCGTCAGCGCTACTTTGAAAAAAGTCTCCCAGATGGTTAGCTGGGGACACTGGTTTGCTTTGTTCAACATTCTGTTGTCCATTGTACTGGGTAGCCGCTATCTGTTCGTCGCCGACTGGCCCACCACGCTCTCCGGTCGCCTCTATTCGTACCTGAGCATTGCCGGGCATTTCAGCTTTCTGGTGTTCGCCGCCTATTTGCTGATCCTCTTTCCGCTGACCTTTATTGTGATGTCGCAGCGGCTTATGCGGGTGCTGTCTGCGATCCTCGCGACAGCCGGCATGACGCTGTTGCTTATCGATAGCGAAGTCTTTACCCGTTTCCATCTGCACCTTAACCCTGTCGTCTGGGAACTGGTGATTAACCCGGATCAAAATGAGATGGCGCGGGACTGGCAACTGATGTTTATTAGCGTGCCGGTGATCCTGCTCATTGAGATGCTGTTTGCGACCCTGGAGCTGGCAAAAGCTGCGCAGCCTCACCCGGCGTCGCCATTATGCCAAACCCGTCGCCGCTTTCTTTTCGTCGCCTTTGTCGCCACCCATGTGATGTACATCTGGGCGGACGCTAATTTTTATCGCCCTATTACCATGCAGCGCGCCAACCTGCCGCTCTCTTATCCTATGACCGCGCGTCGTTTTCTGGAAAAACACGGGCTGCTGGATGCGCAGGATTATCAACGTCGCCCTCGGGTGGAACAAGGGAATCCGGAAGCGGTTTCGGTTCAATACCCATTAAGCGACCTGCGCTATCAGGATATGGGCGCGGGTCATAACGTCTTGCTGATTACCGTCGATGGCCTCAACTATTCGCGGTATGAAAAACAGATGCCGCAACTGGCCAGTTTCGCGCAGCAAAACGTGGCGTTTACGCAGCATATGAGTTCAGGCAATACCGCAGATAGCGGCTATTTCGGCCTGTTCTACGGCATCTCGGCAAGTTATATGGATGGCGTGCTGTCGGCGCGCATTCCGGCCGCGCTGATCACCGCCTTCAACCAGCAAGGTTATCAGTTGGGTCTGTTCTCATCCGATGGCTTTAGCAGCCCGCTCTATCGTCAGGCGCTACTGTCTGATTTCTCGCTGCCGGTGGCAAAACCACAAAGTGATGAGCAAACCGCCGATCAGTGGATTAACTGGCTGGGGCACTACGCGCAGGATGATAACCGCTGGTTCTCCGGGTATCGCTGAATGGCACCGCCGCACTGGACAGCAATCAGCAAGGCTTTGCCCGCAAATACAGTCGCGCCGCATCTGATGTCGATGCGCAAATCGCCCGCGTGCTGGATGCGCTGCGCGAGTCCGGCAAGCTGGATGATACCGTGGTGATTATCACCGCCGGTCGCGGTATGCCAGAAGGCAAAGATGACGCTAATTTCGACTGGTCGCGCAGCAGACTGCACGTTCCGCTGGTCGTGCACTGGCCGGGAACACCGGCTCAACGCATCAACAAGCTGACGGATCATAAAGATATTATGACCACGCTGATGCAGCGCCTGCTGCATGTCAGCACGCCGGCTAATGAGTACTCACAGGGGCAGGATCTGTTTAACGCCACGCGGCGCAATAACTGGGTCACAGCGGCGAATGGCGATACGCTGGCCATCACCACCCCTGAGATAACGCTGGTGCTCGATCAGAACGGGAATTACCGCACCGGAATGCGCAGGGCGAGAAGTTTCGTGAACAGAAACCACAGCTCAGTTTGCTGCTGCAGGTTCTGACGGATGAAAAACGTTTTATCGCTAACTGATTGATTAATTATGAATCACTCAGCTTGCCCTTCACTTGCATTCAGCGATGAAAGAACACTATTAGCGCCACATGTCGGCACGTAGCGCAGCTGGTAGCGCACTGTCATGGGGTGTCAGGGGTCGGAGGTTCAAATCCTCTCGTGCCGACCAAAATTCCCCTGAAAAACCAGCCTCTTAAGGCTGGTTTTTTATGCCTGCGATTTGGCAAAGGTAAAAACAAGGTAAAATGAAGGTAAAACCCCTGTGACCTGCTCCCCGTTGATTAACACACCCCGATGTTAGTGATGTCTTCATAAGCCACATGAGGACATCCCCATGAAGAAGCGTTTTCCGACGAACAGATCATCAGTATTCTCCCCCGAAGCGGAAGCCGGAGTTTCTGCCCGTGAGCTCTGCCGTAAATGCCACTTTCTACACCTAGCGCAAGAAGTTTGGTGGCATGGAAGTTCCTGAGGTGAAGCGGCCAAATCTCTTGAAGAGGAGAACACCCGCCTCAAGAAGCTGCTTGCCGAAGCCATGCTGGATAAGGAGGCGCTTCAGGTGACTCTGGGGCGAAAGTACTGACGACAGGCCAGAAGCGGGAAGCCGTGGTGTTGATCTGTCGCAACGTCGTGCCTGTAGGCTTACAGGTTTGTCCCCGTCGACCTGCCGTTATGATTCTCGGCGTCCATCTGCTGATGCACATTTATCAGGGCGTATTACTGAGCTGGCGCTTGAACGCAGACGTTTTGGTTATCGGCGCATCTGGCAGCTGCTGCGTCGGGAGGGCCTTCACGTCAATCACAAGCGGGTATACCGTATTTACCACCTTAATGGACTGAGCATAAAACGCAGACGACGCCGTAAAGGGCTGGCGACCGAACGGTTGCCGCTTCTGCGCCCGGATGCGCCGAACCTGACATGGTCGATGGATTTCGTTATGGACGCACTGGCCAACGGTCGCAGGATCAAGTGCCTGACCTGTGTGGATGATTTCACGAAGGAGTGTCTGACGATCACCGCTGCTTTCGGTATTTCAGGCGTTCAGGTCACGCGTATTCTGGACAGCATCGCGCTGTTTCGGGGCTATCCGGCGACAATAAGAACCGATCAGGGCCCGGAATTTACCTGCCGCGCGCTCGATCAATGGGCCTTTGAGCATGGTGTGGAACTACGGCTTATCCAGCCGGGCAAGCCGACTCAGAACGGATTTATTGAGAGTTTTAACGGACGATTCAGAGATGAATGCCTGAACGAGCACTGGTTCAGCGATATTGCTTATGCCGGGGAAAACGATTAATGACTGGCGGCAGGATTATAACGAGTACCGTCCACATTCATCGCTGGATTACCTGACGCCAGCTGAATTTGCAGCGGACTGGCGAAACGGGAAATATGAAGAAAAACCAACCGACATTACTAACTGGAGGTTGTATCTAACTCGGGGGCAGGTCAGATCCACAAAGTAGGATGGCACACAGTGACGCAAAGTCGACAAGGATATATACAGAGAATCATATCTACTGGGTTTGCGTGCCGCATGGGTGAAATTATTGCTATTTAGTCATTACATCAATTAAGTCTTTGAAAAATAGATGGTATTCATCTTTATTGTTATTCAAGCGAGCTTGCACCATTTCCATGGTGATATGTTTTTCACACCGGGTATCAGTTAATACCTCACCGAGGACAAATTTTAGGGTAAAAAAAAGCTTTAGCTTGAGATGTATCAGTAACATTTGCTTTAAGATTCAAGGTTCGAAGTAACATGCCTTCCAGACAATGGGGATTGCTTTGAATTATTTTTACACCCTGAGCAGTAGCTGACTTGCTTACTGTGACAGAAACTGGCCGATCAGAATCAATGAGAATATATTTATTATCGAATGAGCCTTGGTAATGTTCCAAAAATCTTAGAACTGATTTCGGATCGCCTCCCCCAGCTTGATCTACCGTAACAATATAATTCCTCTCCCCTTTTATAAAAGAGATGTTTTAGCCGGAGAAGAAAAAATCTGTTCAGAAATACCCTCCCCCAACAATTATCCTAGTATTTTTCCTTTGGCGATTTTTTTTACCACTCATAATTCTGGCACGCCTCCAAATGCACCAGCGAGATATTTCGCTGCTAAATTATCATCAGTTCTGGCATCACTCGCTGGAAATTCATCTATCCGATAGCACTCACTTTCATTATCTACTTTGCTACATAAATAGACTCTTTGCTTACCAAGATAATTTATTAACTCTGGCTTATGACATGAGAATACAAGTTGTGCGCCATGAGGATTAGTACTCTTATTAGTAAAAAGATCTAATAAAGGTTTAATCATATTAGGATGAAGATCATCTCCTAATTCATCAATAAAAGCATAGGTTCCATTTTTAAAGAAAGGAATATATCTACTAAACGCGACAAGGCTCCTTGTGTTCCTGCTGATTCCATATATAGCGGCAAATGGAATTTATTTTCCTTATGCTTATGAACACCATAAAAAGATAATCGACATCTTCCATACCCTTATCATTCTTGGTCTTATGCTCTTCAATTTCTATATCTGACAGACCCAAATCCCACTGACATAATGTTTTTCTAACCTGTTCGAAAAGCTCTTTGTTTTTATAAAGAATCCCAAGCTTTGTTTCAAGGTTATCATATGCAGCAGGTAAACGTCCCCATGCAGTGATATTGTAGTTTCCTCTTGCAAAAAATACAGCTATTTTGTAGCCAATTCATCACTAAGTCTTCTTGCTGATGCTATTATGCTAGTATTACAAGGAGTTCTAATACCTTCTTTTACCCAGTTTAAAGATGGCGTGTTTTTCTTGGTAATTATATTTTATTACTTTAAGTTGTTCCTCACGACTCAAAGACATATCATCTAAAAGTTCAACATGCTCAACAAATGAATCTTGGTCAATAGATCGTCTAAAAACATAAGAAAATATATTATTTTCATTTTTTATAGTAAAGATTTTCGTTAAGTATTAAATCCTCATAATTTCTCAATTCGTATTTATAGGTTATACCATCTAAAATAAATACCACTTCAATTTCTATGGCTGCCATTGTAGCTCTGTTTGCCTGAATTAAAATGTCCTCATTTATTGATGATGGAATTTCAGAAAAAACCATGAAAGGAAAGGGATCGGTTTGAGCACCGTGGTTTTCCCGGATGCGTTTGCCCCATGATAGCCGTAACTAAGTTGACATTTTTACCATCAATCTCTAAACAGCTCTTTTTTTGGGTCGCGACTAGTAGTGGTCAAAGAGACCTCTGCACCTTCTTCGCCGAAAGACCCTATGTTTTTAAATTTGTAGCTTAAAATCGCAGAAACACTCATGCATTCACCTTTCATACAAAATTTTGTATGAAATCAAGTTACACCATGTTGGCACAAGTGACAAATCAGTTAGTGCTTTTTAAGATTTTTAAAAGGTAAAACCAGGGGTTAAACCATTGAAGAATAAAGTGACGAATTTTGAATAAATTGCACTGTATGCATGCACATACAAACAACCCACAAGGCCAGACGCATCAATGGATTGATGTGGTATAAGCCGTTGTCAAGTGTCAGGGGGTCGGAGGTTCAAATCCTCGTGCCGACCAAAATTTCAAGAAAACCAGCCTTCTAAGGCTGGTTTTTTTATGCCTGCGATTTGGAAAAGGTAAAACAAAGGTAAAATGAAGGAACGCTGTCAGATGGCGGCCTGCTTTGCGAAACACCTGCCACGCGGTGCTCCTGTATCGCACTCACCCACAGACATCATGCGAAAAACACACCTGCGGAAATGCCCGCCATCAAACCGATTAATCGGCACGCTTTCCGGGAAGCATTCTGAGCAGCGTGTTATCCCGTAACACATAGTGGTGCAATAATGCCGCAGCATGCAAACCAATAATAAAGTATCCCGCATTGGCCAGAGCCTCGTGTACGTCCTTCAGGCTGTGCTGTAATAAACTATTTTTAACAACAGACACCGGCATCGTTATAAAAAAGAAAGCCCATTCTTTCTGGCCAAAAGAGTGACGCTACGCCAAGCACCGGCAGAGAAATAAAAAGCACATATAATATTATATGCACAAAGAGGCGCTCCGCTTCTGCCATAACGGCAGTGGCGGGACCACCGGTGGTTCAGTATTTATGACTCGCAATACCAGTCTGATTATCATCAGAATAAACACTGTAACACCACACGTGTAATGTGTTATTCCCATCCAATAGCGACCGACAGAATCTTTGGGGGAAAATCCCCTTAAATTCCATAGCCGCATAGGTCACGATAATAAGCAGTAAAACCAGCCAGTGCATAATCATCTGACTACCTGAGTATTTTTCATTTTTAATCATTCCTGTGAAATAACCAGGACGCTATGCCAGCGCGTGGCCGACAAGCGAACCTGCTCCCATCGAAAGCGCCATCGCCAGCGCGCTCCAGAACGTAATTCTGATAATTGCCATCGCCGCTGGCGCCTTCCCTGCAACGGATGAAATGTATCCGAGTACCGCCGGGGACAACAGCGTGGAGAGGATAACCAACGGCAGAACAAACCCAGCAGGTGTTAACCGGTGCCACCATGACAGGCAATACGGCCCCGGCAGAAAAGCTGACGGCGGAAAAGAGCGCCGCCTGAAGCGGGCGCGCACTATTCGTGTCCGTTAGCCCCAGCTCTTCTCTGGCATGGGCGTCCAGCGCATCGTGGGCCATTAACTGCTCTGCAACCTGATGAGCAAGCGCAGGCTCCAGACCCCGTTTCACGTACAGCGACATAAGCTCCTGCACTTCGCCTTCATAATTCACAGCGAGCTCTTCTTTTCCTGCGCCAGCGCGGCTTTTTCCGTATCCGCCTGCGAAGAGACAGAGACATATTCGCCGGTTGCCATCGACATGGCCCCCGCCACCAACCCGGCAACGCCAGCCAGTAGCACGCCAGAGGAGGATGTCTGCGCCGAAGCAACACCCAGCACAAGGCTGGCGGTTGAGACAATGCCGTCGTTTGCTCCCGAGCACGGCGGCTCTGGAGCCATCCTACCCTTCCAATACTGTGGCGTTCACGGTGCATAGTTGTGTTTTCCTGTTTATCAATATACTCATTTCATTCGGTATTGATATATGAAAATTACCAGACCCAATATTAAGCAATTTATTTTTTATGCTTAACGCTACATTAAGATTATACAAATATAATCCCGCCTTGAGATTTTCCTCATAAATGGAATATTAATATGCGAAATGATAATGGGTATCATAACCGATCAAGAATGGCGCAAAGAAGTACCATCGTCAGCGTGGTGGTTAATTTTATACTCTCTTGCATTCAGGTTATTACCGGCTTATTTTCAGGCTCTCAGGGGCTTATTGCTGATGGTATTCATTCGCTTTCTGATTTGATTGCCGACTTTGTCGTGTTGTTCAATAAAAAAAGCCGTAACGGGTTCGTTACGGCTTTTTGCTTCCAGGTGCGGTTACAGCGCGATATCCGCCACGGTTTCGCTCTGCGGATGCAGAGCCGGTTTTTGCACCGGCGGTGTAATGTCGGCAATCAGCGATTCGTCACATTTCAGCCCCAGAATCTGACTGGTGTAACGCAGCTCAGCGTCAGCAGCTTCAATGTCACCGTTCAGCTCTGTGCCAAACGAAGGGATGATCTCTTTCAGTTTTGCCTGCCAGCCGGCGGAAGCAAAACGTTCCGTGAACACTTTCTCCATCAGTTCCAGCATAATCGGCGCAGCGGTCGATGCCCCGGCGATGCCCCTAACAGCGCGGCGATGGTGCCTTCTTTATCACTGACCACTTCCGTACCCAGTCTCAACACCCCGCCCTTGCCGGGGTTCACGCTTGATGATCTGCACACGCTGACCGGCCTGCCATAAACGCCAGTCTTCTTTCATCGCCAACGGGTAGTATTCACGCAGTGCATCAAAGCGATCGTCTTCATTTTGCAGCACCTGACCGACCAGATATTTTACCAGTGCTAAAGTTGGTCATGCCGACAGTCAGCATTGGCAATACGTTGGAGGTATTGGTGGAGCGTAACAGATCCCACAATGATCCGTTTTTCAGGAAACGCGTCGAGAAGGTGGCGAACGGCCCAAACAGCAGCACGCGCTTACCGTCAATAATACGGGTATCAATATGCGGCACAGACATCGGCGGCGCGCCCACGGTGGCCCCCGGCCGTAGACTTTTGCCAGATGATGATTCACCACATCCGGGTTTTCGGAAACAAGAAACTGGCCGCCCACCGGGAAACCGGCATAATCCGCCGCTTCCGGAATACCCGACTCTTGCAGCAGCTTAAGTGCTGCACCGCCCGCGCCGATAAAGATAAACTTCGCCCGGATAACCTGCTCACCGCCGCCTTTCAGCGAATGGAGCGTCACGCTCCAGCTATTATCCGCATTGCGCTTGAGACCGCGCACTTCCGTACCCAGTTGCAGTGAGAAGTTCTCTTTTTTCTGCAACGCGCCAATCATCTGACGGGTCAGTTCACCGAAGTTCACGTCGGTGCCAATTTCCGTCCGGGTGGCGGCAATTTTCTGCTTCGCGTCGCGCCCTTCCATCACCAGCGGCGCCCACTGTTTGATCTGCTCAGCATCTTCGGAGTAGCGCATGCCGCGGAACAGAGAACTCTGCTGCAGCGCTTTGTAGCGGGCGCGCAGGAAGTTGACGTTATCATCGCCCCACACAAGGCTCATGTGCGGCACGGTATTAATAAAGGAGCGGGGTTCGCTCAGCACACCGGTCTTCACCTGATGCGCCCAAAACTGGCGAGAAATACGGAACGCTTCGTTGATTTCAATCGCTTTTTTGATACTGATGGCGCCATCCGCGCTTTGCGGCGTGTAGTTCAGTTCCATTAATGCGGCGTGCCCGGTTCCGGCATTGTTCCAGCCATTCGAACTCTCTTCCGCAAGGGCATCCAGCCGCTCTACCATGGTGATCGACCAGTCGGGTTCCAGCTCTTGCAGCCGGGGTTCCCAGCGTGGCGCTCATGATCCCGCCACCAATTAAAAGCATCTGTTTCCTGCTCTTTCGATGCGGAACCTTTTGCTGCTTTCGAGACAGCATTTAGCCCGACAGCCATCGAAAACAGCGGCAGTCATTTTTTCATGTTGTCATTGCCTTACTTTTAGTGCTGTTTTATTCGCATTTATTGAGGGTAAAGTCGTTAGCGCTTCTAACGTAGCACTTACAATCTGAGATTTAAATAATGTTTAATCATTAAATTTCCATTGTATAAATGTTACTAATAAGTTTATTTTTGCATTAGATTTAACGCTTTTCGCTGGTCATAAACGGCCAAAGTCTGCTATAGTCCTGCGTTTTTCCGCCTGAACGGATGCCTTTTCCAACGCGACGAGGCGCCCTCACCTGCAAAATCTTATGACCGAAAAACACGCCATTCTGTACAGCAGAGAAGCCATGTCCTGCGTTCGCCGCAGTTGTTCACCCGCGAAGTACTGGCAGGAGTGATTACCGCGCTGGCGCTGATCCCTGAAGTGATCTCCTTTTCGGTGATTGCCGGTGTTGATCCCCAAAGTGGAGTCTGATTGCCTCTGTTGTGCTGTGCCTTTCCATGTCGCTATTCGGTGGACGACCGGCAATGGTAACGGCGGCGGCGGGGTCAGTCGCATTAGTTATTGGACCGTTGGTTCATCAAAACGGTGTGGAATACATTTTTCCCGCCGTGTTACTGGCGGGAGTCATACAAATCATTTTTGGTCTGACTGGCATGGCGCGCCTGATGCGCTTTATTCCTCACGCGGTGATGACCGGTTTTGTTAACGCGCTGGGCATCCTGATTTTCTTTGCGCAGGTGCCGCATTTCTGGAGCAGAGATCCGCTGATTGTGGCGCTGTTTGTCCTGACCTTGCTGATCGTGCTGTGGTTGCCGCGCTGGCTGAAAAGTATTCCCGCCCCGCTGGTGGCGATTGTGGTGCTTACCGCGTTTACCGTTCTCTCCGGGCAGCAGTTGCCCACCGTGGGAGACGAAGGCCCGATGAGCAGCGGCCTGCCGGGCCTGACGCAATGGCTTGTGCCTTTTAATCTGCACACCTTAGGCATTATCTGGCCTTGCGCGCTGAGTATCGCCTTTGTCGGCTTAATGGAATCTTTGCTGACCGCCAAACTGGTGGACGATCTGACGCATACGCCGTCTGACAAGGGACGAGAGTGTCGGGCTGGGCGTGGCGAATATCCTCGCGGGGTTCTATGGCGGCATTGCCGGTTGCGCGATGATTGGGCAAACCATCGTGAACGTGGAGATGGGCAAAGGGCGGACCCGCCTCTCCACGCTCGCCGCCGGCGTGGTGCTATTACTGCTGGTGACCGCCTTAAGCAGCATGATGGCGAAAATCCCGATGGTGGTGCTGGCAGGGATTATGGCCATTGTGGCCTGTAAAACGTTTAACTGGGGCAGCCTGCAACCCGCAGCGCTGAAACGCGTGCCCGTGGTGGAGAGCGGTGTGATGCTGATAACCGTCGCGGTAACCGTCGGCACCGCTAACTGGCGCTCGGCGTTGTCGCCGGGCTGGTTACACTGGCGATCACGCCTGCGAAGTGGCGGAAGAAACCGCAAACTACAGCAGAAACAGCGTCGCCAGCCCGAGAAAAAATAAAGAAACCACCGGTATCCGTAATCGCGGTGATCATCACGCTGGAGCCGACCGCCGGGTCGCGCCCCAGCCGGGTCATGATCATCGGGATTAATACCCCCATCAGCGCGGCCATCAGCAAGTTCAGCACCATCGCCAGCGTCATGACGCCGCCCAGCGCAGCATCGTTATACAACCACCGAGGGTCACACCGCCCATGATCCCGCCCCACACGGGCCGTTAATCAGCGCCGCCCATCTCGCGCAGGATCAAAAGGTAAAGTTACCCGGCTGAATGTTCTGTAGTGCCAGCGCCCGGACAATCATGGTAATGGTCTGATTACCGGTATTACCGCCGATCCCGGCGACGATTGGCATCAGCGACGCCAGCGCCACCAGTTGCGAAATCGTATGTTCAAAACCGTCGATCACCCGGGAGGCGATAAATGCGGTGCAAAGATTGGTCGCCAGCCACCCAGCGCGTTCTGACGGCTTTCGTCACCGGCGCAAACACATCTTCTTCCGTGCTCAGGCCGCCCATCTGCCGCATATCATTGTCGGTTTCTTCGTATACCACGATCTCATCAATGGTCAGACGCCCCATCAGCATGCCGTTACTGTCTACTACTGCCGCACTGACCCGGGGTTGTCACGTTCAAAGGTACGCGCGACCTTCTCCGCGTCGTCCTCGGGCGAAAACATCACCGGATCGGCATCCATCACGTCACTCACCCGCTTGCCTGCGGCATTAAGCAGAATGGTTTGCAGCCCGAGCGCCCCCACCGAGGGCGGTTATCACGCCCGATGACAAACAGCTTATCGGTGTTTTCCGGCATCCTGCCAAGCCTGCGCAAATAGCGCTGTACCGCCGCCAGCGTCACCTCTGAACGTACGGTGATGACTTCGAACTCCATGATCGCGCCAACACAATTTTTTTGCGTAACGCATCACCTGACGGACACGGGCGCGTTCTGCCGGCGGCAGCGTCGCCATTAATCGCCCGATGAGATTACGCGGCAGATGCTGCACCAGCCAAATCCGATCGTCGGTATCCACGGTATCCAGAGGACATCGATCAGTGCGCGATCGCTCATCTCATCAATCAGGTCATCCCAGACATTTTCCGAAGCTTCAAGCAGCACTTTCCCGCGTTTGTCATCCTCCACCAGCCGCCACAAGCGCATGACGTTCAGCCACCGGTAACGCTTCAAGTGTGTCAGCCAAATCCGGCGGCGGCAGATGGGATACCAGTGCACGGACTTCCGCCAGATCCTGATCGAGCGTTTCACCCTCCAGCGGCTCGACGAGGGTTATCTCTCCCAGTAGCGTAGCGGTAAGCGTTTTATGCGTCGTCAGCAGCCAAATCAGGCGCGCACGCTCCTCATCACGCAATTTGACGCTGTTTTTTTCATCACCGACATTGGACAGTCCCTGAATGGCAAAGGCTCCGGCAAACCGAAGCTGAACAGCGTTAAGCATAGCGGGTGAGTTTGTAAAAAATAATAAACGGCGGGGGTGTTCGGGCAAAAACAGCAAAGCCCCTGCAACACAGGGGCGTGGATCATCAGGCTGTACGGGCAACTGCGTCGCGAGAGGCCTTTTCGCGTTCTTCACCGACCAGTTCACTCAACTGACCGTCGCGCATCTCCAGCAGGCGGTCGGCGTGAATAAAGTAGTGGTCATCATGGCTGATCGCAAAATGGTTTTCCCCATTTGCTGCATCAGCGGCAGCAGCACCTGATAAAAGTCGCGACGGAAATGGGGATCCTGATCCGCCGCCCACTCATCAAGCAGCAAAATGTCGCGCTCTTCCGCCAGTGCCAGCAGCAGCGCGACGCGCTTTTCTGCCCTTTCGACAGTTTAAGATTCAGGATCTTGCCGTTGTTCAGCTCCAGCTTATGCGCCATTTTTAGCTGTTCGAGCCATGTGTCCACCAGTGCCGGATCCGCTTGCTTCCCTTCCGGTCCCAGTAAATCGTCAAACAGCCAGACGTCGGTAAACACCGCCGAGAAGAGCTTGCGGTAATCTTCCGGTTTATCGTGCGCCATGGGTTTGCCATCCAGCAGGATCTCACCGGATGCCGGTTGATACAGCCCGGTCAGCAGCATTGCCAGCGTCGATTTGCCGCTCCCGTTACCGCCGATCAAAACACCAGCTCGCCGCGATTGAGGGTCATATTGACCGGACCAATCGCAAAGTCATTATCCACCCGGTATTTAAAGGTGACATTGCGCAGCTCCAGCGTTTGCCAGCCAGCAAACGACTGCGGACGGGGAACGCGGGTTGGTACGGTGCCAGCGCAAACTTTTTCAGCTTATTAAAGGCGACCTGAGCGCTTAACAGCGTCGGCAACGCGCCCACGGCGGAGAGCAACGGCGTGCGCAGAAACAGCAGAGTGAGCGAATAGGTCGCCGCCACGTTAGTGTCGGCCCAGCCAAGACTGTTTGCCATCCAGAAGACAAGGCCAATGGCGCCGAGCATCATGATATTCGACCAGTTCACTGCGCTCAGGTGGAAGGTGTCGGCGCGAATAATATGATGGCGGTACTCGCGCGCGTCCGGCAGGTACATCTGTTCAAAGATATGTTCAGCACGCTCGCGGTTCAGATTCAGCTCTTTACGTCCTTCCAGTACGGTCTGGAAATCGTTATACAGCTTATCTTCCGTCTCGCGCAGCGTCGCCATATGTTTGTAAACGCGGGAAACCAGCACAAAACCGCCCCAGATGGTCAGCGCCATCCACAGCGCGGTAATCACCAGCATCTTACCGGAGAGCATGGCGAGATAAATGCACGAACCAATGGTCAGGATGATCCCCTGCACCAATTCAGGCAGGCGCACGAATGCAATGGTGATATTACGGACATCGCTGGTCAGCCCCGCCAGTAGCGATGCGCTGCCTAACTGTTCGATCCGCTCTACCGGCGTGTCGAGGATGCGTTTGATAAATTCGCTGCGCAGGCGATAAACGAAGTGATGACCAAGCGTGGTCAGCGCAAGTTGTGAGCCCAGCGTGACCGCCATCAGCAACAGCAGTAAACCGAGAAATTCCGGGAGCACCGTCAATGAAATATCCACGGTCTCAATTAACCGCTGGTTGATAAAGGCAATCAGTCCGATACCCAACGCGGCGCTGGCCGGTGAGCGCCAGTACAGCCACAAACGGCCAGCGATACTGTCGCCAGACAAGAAGAAGGAGTTGCATAACACGACCCGGTCAACAAAAACAGCCCGCAGTTTAAACGGCTGGCAATTTACATCAAGAATAATTCTTATTTTTATTCGCTATTACTGGCATGACGAAAAGTCAGATTGTAACGGCATTCGCCGGTGATCGGGTGGTAACCCGTTTTCAGCGGCGCAATGCCATGATAATAGAGCCGCGACTCACCGCCCCAGACCACAATGTCCCCGTGCTCCAGTATCAGCCGTTGCAGCGGATCATTGCGTTTAAGCCCGCCGAACTGAAATATTGCCGGTAACCCCAGCGACACCGAAACGATAGGCGCGCGTAGGTCCGGTTCATCCTTATCCTGATGCAGCGAAAGCTTCGCGCCGGTGCATAACGGTTGATCAAACAGGCATCCGGTCGGAAGTCCGGGTATCCCGCAGCAACGCTGGCCTGCTGGCACAACGCACCGGAATGCCGCAGGAATCTCCGGCCACGGACGACGGGTTTGCGGATCGACGGGGGCATAGAGGTAACCGTGCTGATCGGTCGTCCAGCCAAGCGCGCCACAATTGGTCATTGCCACAGACATGGTGTACCCGCCGGGGGTAACCATATGGCGCAGCGGCGACTGGCTGGTAACCTGTGCGATCCCTTGCATCAACGCCTCGACGTGCGGCAGGGCAAAACGCCTCAGCACCACGGCGCCAGTGCCAGTGGCTCCAGCCAGGGTTCTTCATCCGCAAACAGATCGAGCATCAGGTCTCCTCTTTATTTTCTTCCCGTCGCAGCAATTGCGCTTTGCGCGCCGTCCCCCAGCGATAACCGGAGAGTGCGCCATCGCCCCGCACCACGCGGTGACAGGGAATAATAATCGCCAGTTTGTTCGCCGCGCAGGCGCTGGCAACGGCCCGTACTGCACGAGGTTTGCCTATCTTTGCGCCAGAGCACGGTAACTCACGGTCTCCCCACCGGGATCTCCCGCAACGCCTGCCACACCTGCAGTTGAAAAGCCGTTCCGCGCAGATCCAGCGGCAGCATGAAGGGAGAATCCGCA
Source organism: Enterobacter sp. EA-1 (assembly GCA_002886105.1). Classification (GTDB taxonomy): domain Bacteria; phylum Pseudomonadota; class Gammaproteobacteria; order Enterobacterales; family Enterobacteriaceae. The sequence goes on along the minus strand of CP025776.1, from coordinate 1,660,148 downwards.
TTGTCGATGCGCTGGATCACCTGCGTCACACGGCGAGTGAAGGCTTCATTTCCTGCGCCCGATGCGCATGCGGAAAGATAGCACTCAGTTCAGCAATCAGTGGCTCATCACTGTCTGCCAGCAAAATGGCGCAAATACCCCGCGCACTCTCTGCCACCGGTGGCAACGTCCCAGCGAACAGTCGCTCAGAGTAAACCAGACCTCCGTATCATCGCCCCCCGCGCGGAACTGACGCGCGGTCATGCCCTAAAGAGGCGTCTGCATGGCGGTAATACGTGCTGCTGTCCGGGAAACCCGCTGCCAGCACCGCGTCGGTAACGGTGTCACTGTCCACAAGCGTCGCGCGTAAGCGCCGGGCGCGAAATGCCTGTTGCCGGGGCTTTTGGCGTCATCCCGGTGGCGGACTTAAATAAGCGATGAAAATGGTAGGGGCTCATCGCCGCCTGCTCAGCAAGCCGCGCCAGTGTGACAGGCGCATCCTGCTCTAACAGACGGCAGGCATTAGCGATTTTATCCAGCCGCTGTTGCTGCGGGTGGATGGTATCCGGCTGGCAGCGTTTGCACGGGCGAAACCCGGCAACCACGGCGCTTTGCGCGTCCGGATAAAAACGCACATTCTGGCGCAGCGCATGGCGCGCCGTACAGGAGGGGCGGCAGAAAATACCGGTGGTCAGTACGGCAAAACGAACTGACCATCGGCCTGTGGGCTGCGCGCCAGCACCGCCTGCCAGCGCTGTTCATCAGATAAAATGGCGTTATTCATGTCAGGCTCCTCATAAGCTTAGCCTCACTGTGCCCGTTAGCTCGCCATCAGACACCTGCAATCTTGCGGTCTAATTTTTTCGCTGATCAAAAGGCGGAGAACTGCGGCGACATCCGGTGTGGTGAACCCCTCTCCCTGTTTGATTATCATAAATACCGCCAACCCTTCGCGCTTCACGACCTCTTTTGCCTGCTCAGTACCGAGCACCATCAGACCGGTGTCCCGTGCATCCGCTTCCAGCGCCGTTGGCGCGATCACCGTAACGGAGACCAGCGCATGCTGGATCGGTCGCCCGCTGCGTGGATCAATAATGTGCGAGATGCGTTTACCATCAAGCTCGTAGTAATTACGGTAGCTGCCGGAAGTGCTGATGCCGTGACCGTTTATGTCCACAACCGCACCGGGCGGCATTTTCGCGATCGGTAGGTTTCTGAATCGCCACGCGCGAGGGTTGCCCTCGGGCATTCATGCCACGACTGGCGAGCGCACCGCCCACGGACACCAGATAGCGGGCGATCCCTTCCTGCTCCATCAGTCGCGCCAGATGATCCGCTGCATAACCCTCGCCCACTGTCGATAAGTCAACAAACAGATCGGGCAGATCTTTTGCAGGAACTGCTCACCTGCGCGGTTAATTACCATTAAATGCGCGGGGCCTGTACGCGCTTTCGCCGCGTCAATCTGCGCCTGTTCAGGTGTTTTGACTGGCTGTTTGTCCGGCCCGAATCCCCACAAATTCACCAGTGGCCCAACGGTAATATCCATCGCGCCGTCGGTTTTCTCGCCAACACGCAACGACGTGGTGACGATATCCGCCATGGCAGCGCTGACGGGCCGAGGGCGCGGTGCTGGTGGCGTGGTTAAAACGCATCAGCGCTGAGTCGTTCTTCCATGTGGACAGTAAGTGGTCGTCACCATCCAGTTGAGCCTGAATTTTTGCTGCAACGCCTGCGCCTGTTGCGTGTTGATATCCACCACGCTGACACGCCACCGGAGTACCCATCGTTTTGCCTTCGAGCACCGTCGGCTTTGCCTGTTCGCCGTTGTCGCAACCCGCCAGTAACAAAAGCGCCGCCATCATGCCGGCACGAAGAAAAGTTATCGCCATGTTTTGTGACCTCCTTGCTGGCGGCAAGCGTACACCAAATCGTTCTATTTAAAAGATACCGATAATAAAAGGCCTTTCGGCCTGGATAATTTTTGGTTGCTGACTTAGAACTGGTAAACCAGACCCAGTGCAACGATGTTGTCGGTACCGATACCGGCAGCACGAGTGAACTCGTTTTCATCCAGCAGGTTGATTTTGTAATCAACATAGGTGGACATGTTTTGTTGAAGTAGTAGGTCGCGCCAACATCGATGTATTTCAGGATATCCTGATCACCGTAGTTAACCGTACCGGTGTTGTTGGTGATGTCTTTACCTTTGGACTGCAGGTAAAGCGATGGACGGACGCAGACCGAAGTCGAACTGGTACTGTGCAACCACTTCGAAGTTTTGCGCTTTGTTAGCAAAACCGTAAGCGTCGGACGGGCTGGAGCCGTTAGAGGTACCAAAACGGGTTGCGTTGTAGGTCTGAGTGTACTGCGCCGCCCGGTGTAGATATTGTTGGCGTCGTATTTCAGACCGCCGCTGTACACTTCAGCACGGTCGCCTTCACCGTACAATGCAGAGGCTGGTTGCGTTCTGGTCAGCAGTGCGGCGGGAAGAAGACATTGCCCCCCACGCTGGAAGCCTGCGCCCAGATCGTAGGTCAGGGATGCGCCGTAACCGTCGCCGTTCTGTTTCAGAGTACTACGACCACTGCTGTTTTCACCGCTTACGCTGCCGTTTTGCCCTGATACTGCAGTGCAAAGTTCAGGCCGTTAACCAGACCGAAGAAGTCGGTGTTACGGTAAGTTGCAACGCCGTTAGCACGGTTTTGCAAGAAGTTATCAGAACCGTAGGTGTCACCGCCGAATTCCGGCAATACGTCGGTCGAGGGAGGTTACGTCGTAGATCACGCCGTAGTTACGACCATAGTCGATAGAACCCGCGTCAGCCACGCGGATACCGGCGAATGCCAGACGGGTCCACGCCTGATCGCTGGCGGATTCAGTATCGTTCGCCTGAACGTTGTATTCCCACTGACCATAGCCAGTAACTCCGGTCGTTAACCTGCGTTTCGCCTTTAAAGCCGAAACGCACGTAAGTCTGATCGCCATCAGAACCTTTGTCGTCGGAGAAATAGTGCAGGCCGTCGACTTTACCGTACAGATCTAATTTGTTGCCATCTTTGTTATAAACTTCAGCCGCATTTGCTGCGCCTGCTACCAGCAGAGCCGGTACCGAGGAGGGATAGTACTTTAACTTTCATTTTATTAACCCTCTGTTATATGCATTTTTATTGCCACTGCTTACTGATTAACCCTCTAATCAGTTGGCAAATTCATTCTCTCTAAAAAGAAGAATAATCCAACTAGAATATGATACGAAAACTTTGAAGATGTTTCATATTCAGCAAGAGGTGTTTCAAAATGTAAATATGAGGGGAACTTTTTTTAGCACAAATAGCTACAAAAAATAGCGCACAAATAATCAAAAATATTAAAAATAATTTAAAATACAGTAAGTTACATAAAAATAATGTTATAGCACTGAATGCAAAACCCTGATCTTCGATCGCAACTAATATCAACGCTATCATCATTAACTTTATTTATTACCGTCATTCGAATCTGAATGTCTGTTTACCCCTCTTATGACCGGATGCTTCGCATTCGGTTTTTTTTTACCTTTCTTTACTCATCTTGAATATCAATATACATATAATCACTATTTGTAACGACTATTAATTAATCAATATCCATGCCAGATTTTTCCTATTGCCATGTCGGCATAATTAATTTCTTGTTATTTCGTGCGATCTTTCTGGAAGCGTAACGGTAAATATTTGTACGGTTTTTACGCCGTTGTACATTTTTACCGCTGCGCTTACCGAAGCGCCTGCTGCAATAAGGCGTCAGGCATTCACTGAAAGAGAGTCTGGAAATTCATTGATTAACCGATATACTGCCTGCTGTGCACTGCTCTGCAACACGACATCTATTAGTACGCCGCGCAGACAACAGGCGGTTCTTACGGCATGGCAGCAACATTGTCTCCAGCGAACACCCCGCTGAATGTCCCGGCAGTGTTGTCATAACGGGTTACACACGAATGAGTCGATCTGACACAATGATCGGCAATTTTCCCTGATACCGGGCAACATTACCCGTTTCTTTCTTTTGCTGATAATTGTCCTGCTGGTGACGTTAGGCGTGATGATCCAAAGTGCGGTCAACGCTGGCTAAAGGATAAAAGCTATCAAATCGTCGATGTGACGCATGCGATTCATAAACGTATAGATACACCGGGCGCTACGCAACCGGCAGATCTACGACAATATCGCCGCGGCACCCGCTTCCAGTCCCAGTGATGGTCTGCAGGAAACCCGGTTAAAACAGGATGTCTACTACCCCGGAAAAAAACCCGGCGAAAAACCGAAGCGCTGATCTTCGGCTCGCGACAGCTCCACTCTGGAAATGACCCAGCGTATCTCCACCTATCTGGATACGCTCTGGGGTGCAGAAACGGTGCCATGGTCGATGTACTACCTCAATGGCCGGGACAACAGCATGGTCTCCACGCTGCCGCTGAAAGATCTCTCCTCCGGCTTTAAAGACACCACTATCAGCAATATTGTCGATTCCCGCCGGGCGGGAAATGTTGCAGCAGGCCAATGCGCTGGATGAGCGCGAAAGTTTCTCTCCTCTGCGCCGTCTGGCCCGCAAAATGGGCACTACTTTACGCTGCGCACAACGTTTAACCAGCTCGGGCATCTGGCGACCGTCGTCGCATTTGATCTGCCGATTAACGATCTGATTCCTCCGGGGATGACGCTGGACAGCTTTCGTCTTGACCCCGATACCGCGCAAACAAACGCGCGTACGCAGGATAAAGACGCAGCCGACAGCGCCTCGGTCAATTTTAACAGCGCTAAAATCGAGATCTCCTCTTCGCTTAACGGCACCGGGCTGCGGCTGATCTGGCAGGTGCCGTTTGGCACACTCCTGCTGGATACCCTGCAAAATATCTTACTGCCCTTACTGCTGAATATCGGCCTGCTTGCGCTGGCGCTGTTCGGCTACACCACCTTCCGCCATCAAACGGGACGTAAAAACGATACGGCGCCTGCCGGTACGAGTAATGAGCTGCGCGTGATGCGCGCCTTTAATGAAGAGATTGTTTCATTGCTGCCGCTCGGTCTGCTGGTGCATGACCTCGGAAGCGAACCGCACAGTGTTGAGTAATAAGATTGCCGACCATCTCTTACCGCACCTGAATCTGCAAAACATCACCGCCATGGCGGACCAGCATCAGGGGGGTGATTCAGGCGACGGTAAATAATGAGCTGTACGAGATCCGTCAGTTCCGCAGCCAGTTGCCTCGCGCACGCAGATCTTTATTATTCGCGACCGAGGACAGAGAAGTGCTGGTGAATAAAAGTTGAAACAGGCGCAGCGTCTGTATGAAAAAAAACCAACAGGGCCGCGCCATCTTTATGAACAATCTCGCGGATGCGCTGAAACTGCCGGTGAAAACGCTGGCCAGCGAAGCCGCCGCGTTACAAACCGAGGAAGGCAACCAGTTGGCGGATCATGCCGACAGGCTGGTGCAACTGGTTGATGAGATCCAACTGGCGAACATGCTGGAAAGCGATAGCTGGAAAGGCTCGTCAACTCTGTTCTCCATCCGTGATTTGATCGATGAAGTGGTGCCGGACGTTCTGCCGGTCATCAAACGCAAAGGCCTGCAGTTGCTGATTAACAACCATCTTCCGGCGAACGAAGAACGCCACGGTGACCGTGACGCGCTGCGCCGGATATTGCTGCTGCTGATCCAATATGCGGTAACAACCACGCAGATGGGCAAAATCACCCTTGAGGTGAATATGGACGAGTCAGCGGGCGATCGTCTGACGTTCCGTATCCTCGACACCGGCGTTGGGGTGAACAACAGTGAAATCGATAATCTGCACTTCCCGTTCCTGAATCCCACAAGGCGACCAGTACGGTAAAGCTGATGCCCTCACCTTCTGGTTATGCGATCAACTGGCCAGAAAACTGGGTGGGCATTTGAACATCAAGGCACGGGAAGATCTTGGCACCCGCTATTCACTGCATGTGAAAATGACCGCCCGCTCGCAGCAGGAAGAAAGCGAAGAAAAATTGCTCGATGACGTCGTGGCGATGATTGATATTACCTCGGTTGAAATCCGCAATATTGTCGTTCGCCAGTTGGAAAACTGGGGCGCAAGCTGTATTTCCCCCGGATGAACGGCTTTCGAGTCAAGAATATGATCTCTTTTGACAGATAATCCGTCTAATCTTACTGCCTCGGGCTTGCTTTTAAGCGATGATGAGGCAGGCGTGCGGAAAATTGGCCCGAGTCAGTTGCGCGTCAACTTTAATATGAGCAATGCAATGCAAGGAGCAATATTGCAGCTTATTGAGGAGCAACTGGCGCAGGAGGATGTACCGGAGTCGCCTTTGGGGGTGACGAAAACGCCGAACTCCACGCCAGCGGCTATTACGCGCTGTTTGTTGACACAGTACCCGATGATGTTAAGAGGTTGTATACTGAGTCGGCGTTGAGCGATTTCGCTGCGCTGGCGCAGACGGCACACCGCTTGAAAGGCGTGTTTGCCATGCTTAATCTGGTACACCGGTAAGCAGTTATGCGAAACGCTGGAGCAATTAATTCGTGAATCAGACGCTCCGGGTATAGAAAATTACATCAGCGACATTGACGCTTACGTCAAGAGCTTGCTGTAGCAAGGTAGCCTAATACATGAACAATATGAACGTAATTATTGCCGATGACCATCCGATTGTACTGTTCGGTATTCGTAAGTCACTCGAACAAATCGAATGGGTCAATGTAGTCGGTGAATTTGAAGACTCTACAGCGCTCATCAACAACCTGCCGAAACTTGAGGCAAATGTATTGATCACCGATCTGTCAATGCCGACAAGTACGGCGATGGCATCACGTTGATCAAGTACATTAAGCGTCATTTCCCGACACTGTCGATTATTGTGCTGACCATGAATAACAACCCGGCAATCCTGAGTGCTGTACTGGATCTGGACATTGAAGGCATCGTGCTGGAAACAGGGCGCGCCGACCGATCTGCCGAAAGCGCTGGCAGCGCTGCAAAAGGGAAGAAGTTCACTCCGGAAAGCGTTTCCCGCCTGCTGGAGAAAATCAGTGCCGGGGTTATGGCGACAAACGTCTGTCACCGAAAGAGAGCGAAGTACTGCGTCTGTTTGCAGAAGGTTTCACGGTAACGGAAATCGCCAAGAAACTGAACCGCAGTATCAAGACCATCAGTAGCCAGAAAAAATCCGCAATGATGAAACTGGGCGTGGACAACGATATCGCGCTGCTGAACTACCTCTCCTCCGTTACGCTGACACAAACGGAAAAGAATAACTCCCCGCAACCCCGGCCTCTGCCGGGGGTTCTTTTATCCACATTACCGCCGGTTGTTTCTGACTCGCGTGGCATAAGCCGCCAGTGTTTGCCTGATCACATCCAGCGTGACCGGTTTCGACAGACAGCTATCCATCCCCGACTCCAGACAACGCTGTGTCTCTTCCGCCAGCGCATTGGCCGTTACGCCAATCACTGGCAGCGTCAGGCCAAGCTGTCGAATACGTTGCGTCAGACGGTAACCATCCATATTCGGCATGTTGACATCGCTCAGAACGATGTCGATATGGTTCTTGCTCAGGACATTCAGCGCATCCACGCCATCGTTCGCGGTTTTACATTGATACCCCAGCGAACCCAGTTGATCGGCCAGCAAACGCCGGTTGATAGGATGATCGTCCACCACCAGAATCATCATATCGTCATTGCGCGCGGCCTCGATAACCGTTTCTGGCAGGGCGTCAACCTGATCTTCAACAACCTGCACGCGATAAATACGCCCTAACAGCGCCAGCAGATCGTGCGGAGATGCCACGCTGTGCAACCATTCTCCCGGCGCACGCTCCAGCGGAATGCCAATGTGGCGACGGCAGAAAGTCACCACTGCGCGACCAGTCCATGGCGAGGAGAGTTCATCGTCGGTGATCAGCGTGTCCGGTTGCACCGGCGTCCGCCCGTCATACTGTTTCACCGTGATCCCCCTGCCACTTAAGCAAAGTTTCCAGATACCCGGACAGTGACGCATTACGCACCGCCAACCAGCAGCAGGTATCAGCCAGTCCAGCCACTTCCACCGGCGCGCAGGAGGCACGCTGCCATACAGCGGGATACGAATAGTAAACTGGCTACCCATGCCCGGTTCGGTATCTACCGAAATATCGCCATCCATCATGCTGATCAGCTTTTCGCAAATCGCCAGCCCCAGCCCGGTTCCCCTCGGAAGTTACGCTGCACGCCGGTCCCGACTCGGAAGAAAGGATCAAACAACCGCACCACTTCTTTACCGTGAATGCCGACGCCAGTGTCCCGTACACGGATGCTGAGGTAATCCTCATCGCGCTGGACGTGCAAAATAATGCAGCCGATATCGGTAAATTTGATGGCATTGCTCAACAGGTTAGAGATCACCTGTTGCAAACGCATCGGGTCGCCATTGAGCGTTGCGGGAACATCGGGTTCGATAAAGCAGTACAGCCCGAGCTGTTTACGTACTACCAGCGGCAAATAGTTCGCGGTGATATGACTCATCACTTCACGCGGAGAAAACTCACGCGGTTCAATCTTCAACTGCTCGGACTCCAATTTTCGAGAAATCGAGAATATCGCTGATGATTTTCAGCAACAGACTGGAGGAGTTATTCATCGCCGTCACCAGCCTGTCGACCCCTTTCGGCAGCTCTTTCGTTTGCAGCAGGTCGAGGTTGCCAATAATGCCATACAGCGGCGTGCGCAACTCATGGCTGACGGTCGCAAGGAACATCGATTTCGACTGACTTGCCTGTTCTGCCGCTTGCGCCATCTCCTGCAACGACTCTTCCATTTTTACGCGCGCAGAGACGTCCACCAGCACGCAAATCGCTACGTTTTCATTACGATAACGCGAGTGGACGAAGCTAATTTGCAAGTTGGTGTTATTGCTGGTCAGCACATCGACGAAATTGACCTGCTGGCCGCAAATGATCTGCGTCAGCCGCTGCCGATCTTCATGCGTCAGCATATTCAGGTAGTTATGCGCCAGTTCGTTACTCAGAATATTGGTCCCATCCTGAGTACGCAGAATACAGATGCCAACCGGCGCCGAGGCAACAATCTTGCGGTTGAACTGCTCATGTTCTTCCAGCCGCTGTGCATCGTTTTCCGCCGGAATGAAAATACGTCGTTCATACATTCGCGCGAGGGTAAACAGCGCCACGCCCACCAGCACGTTGAGCAACACGGCGTTGAGGATCAGCATACGAATGCGCTCCAGCACCATATCAACCGGTACGGAGTAGACCACGCTCAGCGACGACGGCGGCAGGCTCTTTTCAGGATCAGCTCGCGAAAACCAGAGGTATAACCAAACCAGGAGCGCTCCTGCATCCAGCGCGGATCGGCAGAAATCCCGTTATCCTGCCCGGCGAGCGAAATCAGCGTGTGTCCGCTTTCATCCAGAATCGTGACCCCCATCGGCAAACTGCACGGGGTAAAGAAATTCTCCATGCGGATAGATTGCTCAGTACCCAGCAGCGCCTGCAGACGATTCCCCAGATAGACGGGCGTCAGCGCATAAAAGTAGCCAATGCCCGGACGCGGCCCCCGGCTCATCCAGTAGACATTGTTACTGCGTTCATCCTGTGGCGCATTGCGGTATTTCACAATGCGTTCATGCAGGCTTTTCAGGGTGTCATCCCGCTCAACGGGCAGATCCCGCAGGCCGAAATCCGCCATACAGAGATTATCGCTGCCGATTAAAAATACGCGGTTGAGATCGTAAGCCGCCGAGAAATTGTCGCGCCAGTAGCGCATAAACCAGCCAGCGACTCCAGCGAGCCGCGCCAGGAATTGCCCATCGCTGAACAGTCGGAATCCGGGAACAGCGGCGAGAACGTCGGCACATCGGTTTTATCGTCGCGGTTGCGCGAAGTGAGAATGCCGTTTTCCGCCGTCAGGCGATTCTCAGCAATGTACTTCAGCTCTTTCATCACATCCGAGGTGCGCTGGATATAGCGCTGCGCCCGGTCGGAGCTTAAGTTAAACTCCGGCGGATTTCGGACTCTTTATCATGCAGGGCGTTAACGATGTAGAAGACGGAGAAAAAGGCAATCAATAGCCAAAGCAGTAGCGCCAGCGCCCTGAACAGATAGCGGGAGACTTTCAGGGTACTGCGAAAAGAGACAAGGTATTTCAACCCTGGAAAAACTCCGCCACAAGGAAGATAAAAAGGGTGTGGTTAAGGTAGCGGTAAAACGCGAAGCCCGCAACGGCCATGAAAAAGGGCCGGAAACCGGCCCTTTGAAACGCATTATTCGGCGTCGTCGTCTGCGACATCATCATCGGTGTCAGCTTCCGGCGCGATATCATCGTCCCCTTCCGCTACGCTACCGTCGATGGAATCCAGCTCTTCATCGTCCACCGGCTCAGCCACACGTTGCAGCCCCACCACGTTTTCGTCTTCCGCGGTGCGGATCAGAATAACGCCCTCGGGTATTACGGCCCACCACGCTGATTTCAGACACGCGCGTACGCACCAGCGTACCGGCATCGGTAATCATCATGATCTGGTCGCAATCATCAACCTGCACCGCGCCCACCACAGCGCCATTACGCTCGGTGACCTTGATGGAGATAACACCCTGCGTACCACGAGATTTAGTCGGGTACTCGGTTTCCGCGGTACGTTTACCGTAACCGTTCTGCGTCACCGTCAGGATGGCGCCTTCGCCACGCGGAACAATCAGCGAAACGACGCTGTCGTTTCCGGCTTAATGCCGCGTACGCCGGTCGCCGTACGACCCATCGCACGCACCGCGCCCTCTTTAAAGCGCACCACTTTACCGGCGGCGGAGAACAACATCACTTCGTCATTGCCCGAGGTCAGATCCACGCCAATCAGCTCATCACCTTCATTCAGATTGACAGCGATAATCCCGGCGGAACGCGGACGGCTGAATTCGGTCAGCGCCGTTTTCTTCACGGTACCGCTGGCGGTCGCCATAAAGACGTTAACGCCCTCTTCGTACTCACGCACCGGCAGGATCGCCGTAATACGTTCATTCGGCTCCAGCGGCAGCAGGTTAACGATCGGACGACCACGCGCCCCACGGCTCGCTTCCGGCAACTGGTAAACCTTCATCCAGTACAGACGACCACGGCTGGAGAAGCAGAGGATCGTGTCATGAGTGTTGGCCACCAGCAGGCGGTCAATAAAGTCTTCTTCTTTAATACGCGCAGCGGATTTCCCTTTCCCACCACGACGCTGAGCTTCGTAATCGGTCAGCGGCTGATACTTCACATAGCCCTGATGCGACAGCGTGACAACAACGTCTTCCTGGTTGATCAGGTCTTCGATATTGATATCCGCGGTATTGGCGGTAATTTCCCGTGCGACGCGCATCGCCAAACTGTTCACGAACCAGCTCAAGCTCTTCGCGGATCACTTCCATCAGGCGCTCTGCGCTACCAAGAATGTGCAGCAGTTCAGCGATCTGCTCCAGCAGCTCTTTGTACTCTTCGAGCAGTTTTTCATGCTCAAGGCCGGTCAGTTTCTGCAAGCGCAGATCCAGAATCGCCTGTGCCTGCTGTTCGGTCAGATAGTATTTACCATCGCGAATCCCGAACTCCGGCTCCAGCCACTCCGGACGCGCAGCGTCATCACCGGCGCGCTCCAACATAGAGGCGACATTACCCAGATCCCACGGCTGTGCGATCAGGCCCGCTTTCGCTTCCGCCGGTGTCGGCGCACGACGGATCAGTTCAATGATCGGGTCGATATTCGCCAGCGCAACCGCCAGCGCTTCAAGGATATGCGCACGATCGCGCGCTTTACGCAGTTCGAAAATCGTACGGCGCGTCACCACTTCACGGCGGTGGCGCACAAACGCCGCCGGGATCTCTTTCAGCGTCATGATCTTTGGCTGACCATGGTGCAGAGCAACCATGTTGATGCCGAAGGAGACCTGCAGTTGCGTCTGGGAGTAGAGGTTGTTCAGCACCACTTCGCCCACCGCATCGCGCTTCACTTCAATCACGATGCGCATGCCGTCTTTATCAGACTCGTCACGCAGCGCGCTGATGCCTTCCACGCGTTTGTCTTTTACCAGCTCGGCGATCTTCTCGATCAGACGTGCTTTGTTCACCTGATACGGAATTTCGTGAACGATGATCGTTTCACGACCGCTTTTCGCATCGGTTTCCCACTTCTGCGCGGGCGCGAATATAGATTTTGCCGCGACCGGTGCGGTAAGCCTCTTCAATGCCGCGACGGCCATTAATAATGGCGGCGGTTGGGAAGTCCGGCCCCGGAATGTGCTCCATCAGCCCTTCAACGCTGATGTCTTCATTGTCGATATAGGCCAGACAGCCGTTGATCACTTCCGTCAGGTTGTGCGGCGGAATGTTAGTCGCCATACCGACCGCGATACCCGAAGAACCGTTAACCAGCAGGTTCGGGATCTTGGTAGGCATTACATCAGGAATTTTTTCGGTGCCGTCGTAGTTATCGACGTAATCCACCGTCTCTTTTCCAGATCGGCCATCAATTCATGGGCGATCTTCGCCGTGCGGATTTCCGTATAACGCATCGCCGCCGCGGAGTCGCCATCGATGGAACCGAAGTTACCCCTGACCATCAACCAGCATGTAACGCAGCGAGAACGGCTGCGCCATACGGACAATGGTGTCATACACCGCGGAATCACCATGAGGATGGTATTTACCGATTACGTCACCAACGACACGGGCAGATTTTTGTAGGCTTTATTCCAGTCATTGCCCAATACGTTCATGGCGTAAAGTACGCGACGGTGAACCGGTTTTAAGCCATCTCGGACGTCCGGAAGCGCACGGCCGACAATGACCGACATCGCATAATCCAGATAGGAGCTTTTCAGCTCTTCCTCAATGTTAACCGGTGTAATTTCTCTCGCAAGGTCGCTCATCTAACCGCTATCCCTCTACTGTATCCCGGATTCAAAGGTCGCAAATTATAACACAACCGCTTTGAGACAGGTAAATCTATAACACCCGCGCAAAGGTTTATTCATCCCGTCGGCCTGATATACTCGGCAGTCTACTTTTGAGAGGAGTAATTGCCCCCATGAATGCCGAAAAATCGTCGGTTGCTCAGAACGTTGATCATGCTGAAATCGCCAAATTTGGAAGCGGTCGCCTCGCGCTGGTGGGATAAAGAGGGAGAATTTAAACCCCTGCACCGCATTAATCCCCTGCGCCTGAACTATATTGCCGGGCATGCGGATGGCCTGTTTGGGAAAAACGTGCTGGATGTGGGCTGCGGCGGCGGTATTCTGGCGGAGAGCATGGCGCGCGAAGGCGCTAACGTCACCGGCACTGGATATGGGGTTTGAACCTTTGCAGGTCGCGCGCTTACATGCGCTGGAATCGGGCATTCAGGTGAATTACGTGCAGGAAACCGTCGAAGAGCATGCGGCGAAACACGCCGGGCAATACGACGTCGTCACCTGCATGGAGATGCTGGAGCACGTACCGGACCCGCAATCCGTCGTGAAAGCCTGTGCGCAGCTGGTCAAACCCGGCGGCCACGTGTTCTTTTCCACCATTAACCGCAACGGCAAAGCCCCGGCTGATGGCGGTGGTCGGTGCGGAATATGTGCTGCGGATGGTGCCGAAAGGCACACACGACGTGAAAAAATTCATCAAACCTGCCGAGCTACTCACACCGGGTCGATGGCACCGTGTTAAAAGAGCATCACATCACCGGATTACACTATAATCCGTTACTGGATAAATTTACCTTAGGGCCGAGGCGTTGATGTTAATTACATGTTACATGCAACGGCAAAAAACGACTAAGGTCATCAGTTAAAGTTATAAAGATTGCGCAGTGTCAAACTGCGCAGTTGTCATTCCCGATGAAGAAATCAGCACTTGATCAAAAATTCATTTTTTTTTTGCGAAATATTGACATCCCCGCCGGGGCCTTACGGTACGAGGACTTAGCGATTATTACGCTTTCGCAACCTCAATTTAACCTCAAAATCAACTCTTGTACTGAAAAGAATCCTTACTAGAATACTCACCATATAGCGTTTTTTCTTATCGCAAACCCCTATATCTAGTATTTATCCACAGAGTTAGTCACAGCGTCTGACTGTGGATAAAGGGGGGATACTTTTATTTCACGGACAGGTAATCACATGAATCAGAGTCTGCTGGTGACAAAGCGTGACGGTGGCACAGAGCGCATCAATCTCGACAAAATTCATCGGGTGCTGGATTGGGCGGCAGAAGGGCTGAATAACGTCTCCATCTCTCAGGTCGAGCTGCGTTCGCACATTCAGTTCTATGATGGGATCAAAACGTCTGACATTCACGAAACCATTATTAAAGCTGCCGCGGACCTGATCTCCCGCGACGCGCCGGATTACCAATATCTGGCAGCTCGCACCGGCGATTTTCCACCTGCGTAAAAAGCTTACGGTCAGTTCGAACCGCCGGCTCTGTTTGATCACGTCACCAAAATGATCGAACTGGGCAAATACGATCATCATCTGCTGGAAGACTACACGGAAGAAGAGTTCAAGCAGATGGATGGGTTTATCGATCACTGGCGTGATATGAACTTCTCCTACGCTGCAGTAAAACAGCTTGAAGGCAAGTATCTGGTTCAGAACCGCGTGACCGGCGAGATCTACGAGAGCGCGCAGTTCCTCTATATCCGGTTGCAGCGTGCCTGTTCTCGAACTACCCGCGTGAAACCCGTCTGGATTATGTAAAGCGTTTCTACGATGCGGTATCCACGTTCAAAATTTCGCTGCCAACGCCGATCATGTCCGGCGTGCGTACCCCTACCCGTCAGTTCAGCTCTTGCGTACTGATCGAGTGCGGCGACAGCCTCTGGATTCCATTAACGCCACCTCCAGCGCGATTGTGAAATACGTTTCCCAGCGTGCCGGCATCGGCATCAACGCCGGTCGCATCCGTGCGCTGGGTAGCCCGATCCGTGGCGGCGAAGCCTTCCACACCGGCTGTATTCCGTTCTACAAACACTTCCAGACAGCGGTGAAATCCTGCTCTCAGGGCGGCGTGCGTGGCGGTGCGGCCACACTGTTCTACCCGATGTGGCACCGGAAGTGGAAAGCCTGCTGGTACTGAAAAATAACCGCGGCGTCGAAGGCAACCGCGTGCGTCATATGGACTACGGCGTGCAGATCAACAAACTGATGTACACCCGCCTGCTGAAAGGGGAAGAGATCACCCTGTTCAGCCCGTCCGACGTTCCGGGGCTGTACGACGCGTTCTTCGCCGATCAGGACGAATTTGAACGCCTGTACACGAAATACGAAAAAGACGACAGCATCCGCAAACAGCGTGTGAAAGCCGTCGAACTCTTCTCGCTGATGATGCAGGAACGCGCCTCTACCGGCCGTATCTACATTCAGAACGTGGACCACTGCAATACGCACAGCCCGTTCGATCCGGTGGTTGCGCCGGTTCGTCAGTCCAACCTGTGCCTCGGAAATCGCGCTGCCGACCAAACCGCTGGACGACGTCAACGACGAGAGCGGCGAAATCGCGCTCTGTACGCTTTCCGCGTTTAACCTCGGGGCGATTAAAAACCTCGATGAGCTGGAAGAGCTGGCGACGCTGGCGGTACGTGCGCTGGATGCCCTGCTCGACTATCAGGATTACCCGATCCCCGCCGCAAAACGCGGTGCGATGGGCCGTCGTACGCTGGGCATTGGCGTCATTAACTTTGCTTACTGGCTGGCGAAAAACGGTAAACGTTACTCCGACGGCAGCGCCAATAACCTGACGCATCAGACGTTTGGAAGCCATTCAGTACTGGTTGCTGAAAGCCTCGAACGAGCTGGCGAAAGAGCAAGGCGCGTGCCCGTGGTTTAACGAAACCACCTACTCGCAGGGTATTCTGCCGATCGATACCTATAAGAAAGATCTCGACGGCATTACCAACGAGCCGCTGCATTACGACTGGGAAGCACTTCGCGAATCCATCAAAACGCACGGTCTGCGTAACTCCACGCTCTCCGCGCTGATGCCGTCAGAGACATCGTCGCAGATCTCCAACGCCACCAGAACGGCATTGAGCCGCCGCGCGGTCATGTAAGCATCAAAGCATCGAAAGACGGGATCCTGCGCCGGTCGTGCCGGACTACGAAAAACTGAGCACGGCCTATGAACTGCTGTGGGAAATGCCGAACAATGACGGCTACCTGCAACTGGTTGGCATCATGCAGAAGTTTATCGACCAGTCGATTTCAGCGAACACCAACTACGATCCGTCACGTTTCCCGTCGGGTAAAGTGCCGATGCAACAATTGCTGAAAGACCTGCTCACCGCCTACAAATTTGGTGTGAAGACGCTGTATTATCAGAACACCCGCGATGGCGCAGAAGATGCCCAGGGATGACTCGGGTGCCTTCCATCCAGTGGATGACGGCTGCGAAAGCGGCGCATGTAAGATCTAACAAAGGGGCGGGGAAACCCGCCCTTTTCTTCTCGCAAGACAGGACCCACATTCAATGGCATACACCACTTTTTCACAGACGAAAAACGATCAGCTGCAGGAGCCGATGTTCTTCGGCCAGCCGGTTAACGTGGCGCGCTACGATCAGCAAAAATATGACATCTTCGAAAAGCTGATTGAAAAGCAACTTTCCTTCTTCTGGCGTCCGGAAGAAGTGGACGTTTCCCGCGATCGCATCGACTTCCGTGCATTGCCGGAACATGAAAAACATATCTTCCTCAGTAACCTGGAAGTACCAGACATTGCTGGACTCCATTCAGGGCCGCAGTCCGAACGTCGCACTGCTGCCGCTGATTTCCATTCCGGAACTGGAAACTCGGGTCGAAACTGGGCGTTCTCAGGAGACGATACACTCGCGCTCTTACACCCACATCATCCGCAATATCGTTAACGATCCGGCGGTGGTGTTTGACGATATCGTCACCAACGAGCAGATCCTCAAGCGCGCAGAAGGTATTTCGCACTTCTATGATGACCTGATCGAGATGACCAGCTACTGGCATCTGCTGGGTGAAGGCACGCACACGGTAAACGGCAAAACCGTCACCGTGAACCTGCGCGAGTTGAAAAGAAACTCTACCTGTGCCTGATGAGCGTCAATGCGCTGGAGGCGATTCGCTTCTACGTCAGCTTTGCCTGCTCCTTCGCCTTTGCCGAGCGCGAACTGATGGAAGGCAATGCAAAAATCATCCGTCTGATCGCCCGTGATGAAGCGCTGCACCTGACCGGCACCCAGCATATGCTGAACCTGTTGCGTTCCGGCGTGGACGATCCGGAAATGGCGGAGATTGCGCAAGAGTGCAAACAAGAGTGCTATGACCTGTTCGTGCAGGCGGCATTGCAGGAAAAAGAGTGGGCGGAATACCTGTTCCGGTGGCGGCTCAATGATCGGCCTGAACAAAGACATTCTCTGCCAGTACGTCGAGTACATCACCAACATCCGTATGCAGGCGGTGGGCCTCGATTTACCGTTCCAGACCCGCTCCAACCCGATTCCGTGGATCAACACCGGCTGGTATCCGATAACGTGCAGGTGGCACCGCAGGAAGTAGAAGTCAGCTCCTACCTCGTTGGTCAGATCGACGCGGAAGTGGATACTGACGATTTGAGCAACTTCCAGCTCTGATGATGAGCCGCATCACGCTGCGCCTTTCCGGCACCCAGTCCTGTGCCGGGATGAACACCCTCTTTGCTGGTGGCGCTGGAATCACAACAGGTTGAAGTGGAGTACCAGTGCCGTGAAGGCTACTGCGGCTCCTGCCGCTGCCGGTTGGTGGCAGGCCGGGTGGACTGGATTGCCGAACCGCTGGCTTTTATCAACGACGGGGAAATTTTGCCCTGCTGCTGCCGGGCAAAAGGCGACATTGAAATCGAGATGTAAGCCGGGTCAGCGTCATAAAAAAGGCCTTTTCAGGCCTTTTCATTTACGGTGCCGGTGAAGAAACTGCACGGCTTTGTCCGGGAAATCGGTAAATACACCGTCGACGCCCGCCCGGCGATACAACACCTCATACAGCTGGTCCACATTGCTGGCATAACCCGGCAGTTTATCCGCGCGCACGGTAAACGGATGCACCTGCAAATGGCTGGCATGCGCCTCTTTCACCATCGCCGTCAGCGTAACGTGCCCGGCGTTGAGCCTTTCGCCACCAGCATATGATAATCCGGGCCAATCCCGTCGGCGTACTGCGCAATCTGTTTCATCGCACCGGGTGTAAACATCCAGTCGTAGCTGTAGTTCACCCATTTACCGTCCGCCTGCTTCTCCTGCGTTTCGTTCCAGTCGGTATAGGCAATCAGCTGCACCAGATTGAGATCCATCCCTCTCTGCGGCTCCAGTTCATGCTTAATACGCTTCAGTTCATTGGCGTCAAAGCATTGCAGATACACCTTGTCCTGCTTGCTGGTGTAGCCGTACTTTTTCAGCACGTCCAGCGTCTTCGCGGCAATGTCTTTCCCTTCCTGATGGTGGAACCACGGTGCTTTGATTTCCGGATAGATACCAATGTTTTTACCGGTGGAGTGATTCAGCCCCTGCACAAACTCGATCTCCTCTTCAAAGGTATGAATACGGAAATCGGATTTGCCCATCGGGAAGCGCCCCGGGAAAACCTGCACTTTTTTTCCCTTCTCCAGCTCAAAGCCTTCGGTGAATTTCAGCGAACGGATCTCATCCAGCGTAAAGTCGATGGCGTAAAAACGGCCATCTTTACGGGCGCGATCCGGGAAGCGCTCCGCCACATCCGTAACGCGATCGAGGTAATGATCGTGCAGCACGACCAGCTGGTCGTCTTTGGTCATCACCAGATCCTGCTCGAGATAATCTGCACCCTGTGCATAGGCCATCGCTTTCGCCGGCAGGGTATGCTCCGGTAAATAGCCGCTGGCGCCGCGATGGGCAATAACGATTTGCTCTGCCGCCAGCGCACCGGCAGGAGGCAAGTCCCGCCAACAGCAAACCGGTGGTCATACGGGTGAAGGTGCTTTTCATCATGGCTCCTTACTTACTGGCGACGCGCAAGCACATCTGCATGGTGGCGCTTCTCGCCAATCATCACAATAATCAGCAACAATACCGCCAGAATGCTACCGCCAATCATCACCATAAAGCCGCCATCCCAGCCGAAGAAGTCCACGGTGTAACCGACAATCGCGCTGGCGGCCACCGACCCGCCAAGATAACCAAACAGACCGGTAAAGCCCGCCGCCGTGCCTGCGGCTTTTTTCGGTGCCAGCTCCAGTGCATGCAGACCAATCAACATCACCGGGCCGTAAATCAGGAAACCAATCACGATCATGCAGGCCATATCCACGGTCGGATTACCCGCCGGGTTTAGCCAGTAAACAATCGTCGCGATGGTCACCAGCGTCATAAAGAACACCCGGTCGCGCCGCGATTGCCGCGGAAGACTTTGTCCGACATCCAGCCGCAAATCAGCGTACCGGGAATCCCCGCATATTCATAAAAGAAGTACGCCCACGAGGATTTATCCAGCGCGAAGTGCTTCACCTCTTTCAGATAGGTCGGCGACCAGTCGAGAATGCCGTAACGCAGCAGATAAACGAAGACGTTCGCCACCGCGATGTACCACAGCAGCTTATTGGGCAGGATGTACTGCATAAAGATCTGTTTTGCCGACAGCTCTTCTTCATGCTTATCGCTGTAATCATCCGGGTAATCGTTTTTGTACTCTTCAATCGGCGGCAAACCGCAGGATTGCGGGGTATCACGCATCAGTGCGAACGCAAAATTGCCACCAGGATCGCGCCAAACGCAGGCATATAGAGCGCCGCATGCCAGTCGTTAAACCACGCCATACCGAGCAGGAACAGCAACGGCGGAATACCACCGCCAACGTTATGCGCGCAGTTCCATACCGACACGATACCGCCACGCTCTTTCTGCGACCACCAGTGCACCATGGTGCGCCGCACGGCGGCCACCCCATGCCCGGAACCAACCGCACAGGAACAGCAGCACAAACATAATGGCGATGCTGGAGGTTGCCCGCAGGCACAAAGCCCATAAACAGCATCACCGCTGCCGCCAGAATCAACCCGGCAGGCAGAAACACGCGCGGGTTCGGAACGGTCAGACACCGAACCCATAATGAATTTTGAAAAACCATAGGCGATTGAAATGCCCGACAACGCAAAGCCTAAATCACCCCGCGAAAACCCCCTGCTCAACCAGATACGGCATCGCCAGCGCAAAGTTTTTACGCACCGGTGTAATAGGCGGCGTAACCAAAGAAAATCCCCAGAAATATCTGCCAGCGTAAACGACGGTAGGTCGGGTCGATCTGCTCTGCGGGCAAACGCGACTGATGGGTGGCAGGTTTAAAAATGCTCAACATAACGGCCTCCGTGGCGCGGTGAACTCATGATGCCTGTCATCAATGAGTGAAAACGAACATAACCTCAGTTAGTCGCGGCGAATTGTATTGAAAGTTTTAATCAGAGAGGGTGAGTTGTCGCACAGAATGTTACAGAAATATGACAAAAGTCTCCATTCACGCATAAAAGCGCACCACGCTTTCGTTTTTGCTCGAATATGCGCGATATCAAACAAACCACAGCAAGAGTGTGGCTAAATGGTCGTTAAAGAACGTCGAACAGAAGGACGCGAACATGCGCAACTCTAGTGACTACGATGTGATCATTATTGGCGGCGGCGCGACGGGCGCCGGCATCGCCTGCGATTGCGCCCTGCGCGGCCTGCGCGCGGTGCTGCTTGAGCGCCACGATATCGCCACCGGCGCAACCGGGCGTAACCATGGTTTGCTGCACAGCGGCGCACGCTATGCGGTGACCGACAATGAATCGGCGCGGGAGTGTATCGCCGAAAACCAGACCCTGAAACGCATTGCCCGCCACTGCATTGGAACCCACCGATGGCCTGTTTATTACCCTGCCGGAAGATGATTTGGTGTATCAGCGTCAGTTTATCGACGCCTGCCTGCAGGCCGGTATTCCGGCGCAGGCTATCTCTCCGCAGGAAGCCCGGCGTATGGAGCCCAGCGTCAACCCCACGCTGACCGGCGCGGTGCGCGTACCTGACGGTACGGTCGATCCGTTCCGCCTGACAGCGAGCAATATGCTGGATGCGCGCGAACACGGCGCGAAGATCCTGACCGGACATGAAGTGTGCGGGCTTATCCGCAACGGTGAAACCGTCAGCGGCGTGCGCATCCGTCATGCCGCCAGCGGCGAAACCCAGGAGCTGCATGCGCCGGTCGTGGTCAACGCTGCCGGGATCTGGGGGCAACGCATTGCGGAATATGCCGATCTGCGCATTCGCATGTTTCCAGCCAAAGGCGCGCTGTTAATCCTCGACCACCGCATTAATCAGCACGTTATCAACCGCTGCCGGAAACCCGCCGATGCCGATATTCTGGTGCCGGGCGATACCATCTCGCTGATAGGCACCACCTCAACGCATATTGACTACAACGATATCGACAATACCCGCGTCACGCCGCAAGAGGTGGATATCCTGCTGCGCGAAGGGGAAAAACTCGCGCCGGTGATGGCGCAAACCCGCATTTTACGCGCCTATGCCGGTGTGCGTCCGCTGGTGGCCAGTGATGATGACCCCAGCGGGCGTAACGTCAGCCGGGGGCATTGTGCTGCTCGATCACGCACAGCGTGACGGGCTGGAAGGGTTTATCACCATTACCGGCGGCAAACTGATGACCTACCGCCTGATGGCGGAATGGGCGACCGATGCGGTATGCCGCAAGCTCAATCACAGCGCAGTTTGCACCACCGCCAGTGCACCGTTGCCGTGGCTCAAAAGAACCCACCGAGCAGGCGCGCTGCGAAAAATTATCTCACTGCCCACACCGTTACGCGCGGTTCGGCGGTGTATCGCCATGGCGACCGCACGCCAGCCCTGGCTGGGCAGCGACAGGCATAACCGCAGCCCTCGGTCTGCGAATGCGAAGCCGTGACCGCCGGCGAAGTGCAATATGCGGTAGAAAATCTGAATGTCCATTCGCTCCTCGATTTGCGCCGCCGTACCCGTGTGGGAATGGGTACCTGCCGGTGGCGAGCTGTGCGCCTGTCGCGCCGCCGGGTTGCTGAACCGTCTGCATGTCACCACTGAGAGCGAGTCTCTGGAACCAACTGGCGGATTTTCTCAATGAGCGCTGGAAAGGCGTGAAACCGGTGGCCCTGGGGCGATGCACTGCGGGAAAGCGAATTTACACGTTGGGTTTACGAGTTGTGCGGGCTGGAAAAGGAGACGGATGATGAGATTTGATACGGTTATTATCGGCGGCGGGCTTGCCGGTCTGTTATGCGGTATTCGCCTGAGTGAAAACGGGCAGCGCTGCGCCATTGTCAGCCGGGGGCAGAGCGCGCTGGGTTTCTCCTCCGGCTCGCTGGATCTTCTCTCTCACTTGCCGGACGGTCAGCCTGTTCGTGACCTGAACAGCGCCGTCGCCCTGCTGGCGCAACACCACCCCGCCCATCCTTACGCCCTGCTGGGTGCAGAACGCGTGCGCCACTATGCGCAACAAACCCAGACGCTGCTGGCCGACTGCGGGCTGGCATTGCAGGGTGACGTCGATACGCCGCACCTGCGGGTTACCCCATTAGGTACGTTTCGCCGGCCCGGCTGAGTCCGGAGGAAGTGCCGCTAAAACCCGACGTCAGCCAGCGCACCGGGGTGATCGGCATCAGCGGTTTTCCCGACTTTCAACCGCAGCTTGCCGCCGCCTCCTTGCGTAAACGCGGTATCGACGCCCATGCCGAAGAGATAGAGTTGCCGGTGCTCGACAAACTGCGTGATAACCCCAGTGAATTTCGTGCGGTGAACATTGCCCGCCACCCTGGATGCGCCGGAACACTATGCCGCCCTGTATGAGGCGCTGCGCCCGCTGAGTCAACAGTACGACATGTTATACCTTCCCGCCTGTGTTGGCCTGACGGACAGCAGCGTATTTACGCAGCTTAACCAACAACTGGCGTGCCCGCTGCGCTTACTGCCGACGCTGCCGCCATCAGTACCGGGTATGCGCATGCAATTTTTGCTGCAACAACGGTTTATCCACAGCGGTGGAAGCTGGATGCCCGGCGATGAAGTGCTCCACGCCGATATCCACGATGATCGCGTTACACAGTTGTGGACCCGCAAACATGAAGATATCCCGTTACGCGCCCGCCATGTGGTGCTCGCCAGCGGCAGCTTTTTCAGTAATGGCCTGATCGCCGATCGTGACCGCGTGCGGGAAGCGGTGTTTGACCCTGGATGTCCTGCAATGCGACAAACGCAGCGACTGGTATCGGGACGATATTTTCGAGACTCAGCCATGGCAGCAATTTGGCGTACAAACCGACGCTCAGCTCCACGCCCTGCGTCAGGGGAAAGCCATCCACAATCTGTATGTTGTCGGTTCGGTGTTAGGCGGATTTGACGCCATCGCCCGGTGCGGCGGCGGCGTTTGCGCCGTCACTGCACTGCATGCCGCACAGCAGATAGCCGCACAGGAGGCGAACAATGAGCACCACCCAGTTTGAAAGCTGTATCAAGTGCACGGTCTGCACCACCGTCTGCCCGGTCAGCCGGGTGAATCCTGCCTATCCCCGGGCCGAAACAGGCAGGCCCGGATGGCGAACGGCTGCGCCTGAAAGATGCCGCGCTGTATGACGAGGCGCTGAAGTATTGCACCAACTGCAAACGCTGTGAGACAGCCTGCCCGTCCGGCGTAAAAATTGGCGATATTATTCAGCGCGCCCGTGCGCAACATGCGCCGAAACAGCTCTCAATCCGTAACGCGATCCTGAGCCACACCGACCTGATGGGCACACTTTCCACACCCATGGCGCCGTTGGTCAACACGGCAACGTCGCTCAAACCGGTGCGCCAGTTGCTGGATAAGGCGCTGAAAATTGATCACCACCGGACACTGCCGAAGTACTCACACGGCACTTTCCGCCGCTGGTATCGCAGCGTTGCCGACAAGCAGCGCGCCTTTCCGGAACAGGTGGCGTTTTTCCACGGTTGCTACGTCAACTACAACCACCCGCAACTGGGCAAAGATTTGCTGCGGGTGCTGAACAATATGGGCATCGGCGTACAACTGCTGGAGCGGGAAAATGCTGCGGCGTCCCGCTGATCGCGAACGGCTTTTTCGACAAGGCCAAAAAACAGGCGCAATTTAACGTGACGTCGCTGGAGCAGGCAATCGGCACGCAAGGTTTGCCGGTGATTGCCACCTCTTCCACCTGTGCGTTCACTCTGCGTGACGAGTATCCGCATCTGCTGGATGTCGACAACAGCCATCTGCGGGCGCATATCGATTTAGCGACCCGCTGGATCTGGCGCATGCTGGATGAAGGTCGTTCCCTGAGCCTGAAAACCACGCCGCTGAAAGTGGTGTATCACACGCCGTGCCATATGGAAAAAATGGGCTGGACGCACTACACATTGGAGCTGTTGCGCCGCATTCCGGGGCTGGAGCTGACAGTGCTGGATTCCCGCTGCTGCGGTATTGCCGGAACGTACGGTTTTAAAAAGCGAAAACTACCCTACGTCGCAGGCCATTGGCGCGCCGCTGTTTGCGCAAATCGAAGCCAGCGGCGCAGACCCCGTGGTGACGGATTGTGAAACCTGCAAATGGCAGATTGAGATGTCCACCAGCAAACGCAGCGAACACCCCATTACCTGCTGGCGCAGGCCTTAATCTGACGATGCGCGCCGCCAGTACTATGCTGGCGGCCTGTTTCTAATAGCTCTCTTTTGCAACGGCGGGTTGCGTACCCGGTTTAAACATGGATAGCCGGTTATCGAGCGCCGCGCTGTAAAGCAGGGTATCTACCCCAACGGCAACAAAATTCGCTCCCCATGTCAGGCACTTCTGCGCCATTTGCGGATCGACTGCAAGAAACCCGGCGGCCTTGCCCGCCGCGCGAATACGCCGGATGCTCTGCTCAATGATCCGCTGGACTTCCGGATGCCCGGCATTGTCCGGGTAGCCCAAAGACGCGGAGAGATCCGCCGGGCCAATAAACACCCCATCAATGCCATCGACATCGAGAATCTGATCGAGATTGTCGAGCGCAGCTTTACTCTCTACCTGGAATCAACAGACATAACCCCTCATTCACCTGCGCCATATAATTCTCCACCCTCCCCCAACGCTGCGCGCGCAACGCTCGCGCCCACGCCTCGTACACCTTCCGGCGGATAGCGGGTTGCGGAAACAATCTCCCGCGCCTGCTCAGCGCTGTCCACCATCGGAATCAGCAAGGTTCTTGCGCCAATATCCAGTACTTGTTTGATCAGGCTACGGCTGCCTTCCACAGGGCGGATCACCGGCTCGCTGGCATACGGCGCTATCGCCTGTAATTGATGGTAGAGATCCTGAATCGTGTTCGGCGCATGTTCGCCGTCGATCAGTAACCAGTCATACCCCGATGTCGCAGCGATCTCCGCCATATAGGAGGTTGTTGAGCTGAGCCATAGGCCAATTTGTGTCTCGCCGCGGCGTAACCCCTCTTTAAACGGGTTCGATAAAATGGTGTTCATGGTCATCCTTAGCGCATTACTGATGTTGTGCGCGGTGAGCTGGTTGATACGCTGCGATTCACCCGCAGCGAGAAGATCATTAGCGCGCCGATAATGGCGACGCAGGCCAGCGTCAGCAGCCCGGCAGCAGGACTGGCGAACACCGTTTCCGCTTTAACGCGGATCAGCGGCGCGAGAAAGCCGCCCACCGCTCCGAACAGATTGACAAAACCAATACCCGCCGCCAGCGCCGTGCCGGACAGCAACTGCGTCGGCATCGTCCAGAACACCGGCTGTACGGCGATAAACCCGACCGCCGCCACGCACAACGCCATAATAGCCGGGACCGGAGAAACAAGGCCGGATACGCCAATGCCAATGCCTGCCGCCAGTAACGTCAGGGCGGCAATATTGCGGCGTTCTCCGGTACGATCGGAATAACGGGGGATCAACCAGTGCCGACCAGCGCCACCACCCAGTGGAATGGCCGTCACCACCGAGGCGACAAACCCGACTTTCGTCCCCAGCAGCGCAGCCACCTCGGGTTGGCAGGAAAAAGATCAGGCCGTAAACAGCCACCGGATCGTCAGGTAGATCAGCGCAAGCTGCCAGACACGCCCATTGCGGGCGGCATCACCAAGACGGGAGGTCGCTTTTTTTCTCCTCTTCACTGGCCAGTTGCGTCAGTAACGTTTGTTTCTCTTCGCTGTTTAAGAAACGCGCCTGCGCAGGGGTATCATCCAGCCAGAAAAGGTGAACACGCCCGCACCTACCGCCAGCAAACCTTCAATGACAAACATCCAGAACCAGCCAGAATGGCCCAGAAAGCCGTGCATCTCCAGCAACGCGCCGGAAAGCGGTGAGCCGAGCGCCAGCGGCGCGCCCATATAAAACAGCCCCATAATGCTGGCGCGGTTACGCTGTGGGAACCACTGCGACGTGAGGTAAATCATGCCCGGAAAGAATCCGGCTTCTGCCGCACCCAGCAACGTACGGATCACAAGGAATTTCATTTCCGTGTCGGCCCATGCCATTGCAGCAGACAAAAATCCCCACAACAGCGTGGTGCAGCCAATCCAGCTACGGGCGCCAAATTTGCGCATCAGCAAGTTTGCCGGTACGCCCAGAACGGCATACACCACAAAAAAATATCCCGGCGCCGAGGGCATAAGCCTCATTGCTTAAGCCGGTATCCAGTTGGTAAGCCTGTTTGGCAAAACCAATGTTTGAACGATCAAGAAAGGCCAGCACATACAGCGCCAGCATAAAGGGGATCAAACGGGCGCGGTTTTTTCTTCACCACGCTCTCAAGCAAGGTGTTACTCATAGCAATATCCTCAACGGATGGCGCGCCGCAAGGCGACACGGCGCAGGATGTTAATGGCTATAAGGACGTGTAAGGTGACAATCGCGGTTCAGCTCCACGCCAAAACCCGGTTTATCCAGCACGGACTTATGAATTCGTCCGCCTGTGGGGACGGGTTCATCAAGCAAAATCGGGTCAAACTGCGGACGCAGCGTGGCGCAGTCCGGGCTGGTCATCAGGAATTCGCTGAATGGCGTATTGGTAAAGGTGATCACCGCATGGTGTGAATAGACTGACGAGCCGTGCGGCACGACCAGTTGCCCACGCGCTTTGGCGATAGCGGCTATTTCCACCAGCGTGGTGAGTCCGCCGCACCAGCCCACATCCGGCTGCATAATGTCGATACCGGTTTCTGACAGCGTGCGGAAAGATTGCAGCGTACCGTGGTGCTCGCCGCTGGTCACCATCATCCCGGCGGGTGCCCTCGGCGTTTGAGCTCCCGGTATCCTTCAAACTGCTGCGGCGGCAGGCACTCTTCAATCCATTTCAGATTGTACGGTGCGCAGGCGTGCGCCAGTTTGGTGGCGTAGTTCACGTCCTGACTCATCCAGCAATCCAGCATCAGCCAGAAATCGTCGCCACATTTTTCACGGTACTCCGCCACCATGGCGGCATCTTTACGGATGCCAGCATCACCATCATGCGGCCCCCAGTGGAGTGGGCATTTTCCCACCAATAAAGCCCATCTCTTTCGCCAGATCCGGTCGCGCGCCAGTGGCGTAGAACTGAATCTCATCGCGCACCGCGCCGCCCAGCAGTTTGAACACCGGCAGCCCGACCACTTTGCCGAACAGATCCCATAGCGCCAAATCGACACAAGAGAGGGTATTCATGACCAGACCGCCGGAACCGGCGTAATACATCGTGGCGCCCAGCATCTGGTCGTGGATCAGTTTGATATCGCTGACGCATTTGCCTTCAATAAAACGGCTAAGGTGTTTTTCGACGATAAAACAGCCCATCTCCCCGGCAGTGGACACCGCGAACCCGGTCTGGCCGTTTTCCGCCTCCACTTCCACAATCAACGTGCCCAGTACATTGATACCAAACGACTGGCGTGACTGCGCATACTGCGCGTATTTGCTCATCGGGGTGGCGATATGATCGTCAATCCAGTGATTCGCCCCCCTGATCGTGGTAGTCACCGCCGCCAGCGCCTTTTTCCGCCGTTGCGCCGCCGGTAAACCGGTGTGCGCGAACCTGTTTGATTTTTGGTAGGGTCATGATGTTCTCCTTATTTTGAGTGGTTGCGGTTATGAAGCTTGTTGCTCAAAGGGGCTTTTCCATCCCAGTAAGCGGGAAATGTCTTTGGCGCAGGCAATCGCCTTACCGGCCGGTGGTAATCGCGATTGTCTTCATTGATTTGCAGGCGTGTTCCCACCACCGAGATGGCAGCCGTCAGCTCATTTGCGGCGTTAAACACCGGGGCGGCGACACAGCGGACATCGGCATAATCTTCACCATTATCAAAGCTCCAGCCTCTGGCGCGAATTCGGGCCAGTTCCTCATGTAGTTGCTGCGCATGCATGATGGTGGTGGGTGTGGATTGTTCGAAGGTCAGCCCGGCAATCACGGTGTTGCGTATTTTCTCTGGTTGCCGGTGTGCCAGTAAGCATTTACCGATCCCGGAACGGTACAGCGACAAACTTTTGCCCTCGTGCGAACGCACGCTAATGGTAGAGGACGATTCAATCTTCAGTATGTACCGTGCGCTTTCCCCTTCGATCACGCCGAGATGGCACAGCAGCCCGGTTTCCGCCATCAGGCGCGTCAGCACAGGACGCGCGATATCACGCAGATCGATGCGGCTAAGCGCCGCATTCGCCAGCGCCACCAGTTTCAGCCACAGGCAGTAGTTGCCCTCATTGTCGATGCGGATAAAACCCTGCTGACGTAACTCAGCCAGCAGCAAATAGGCGGTGCTCTTAGGGATCGCTAACTGGTCGATAAGGGTCGCGGCGCTGCAAGGGCCGACGGCCGCAATCATATTGAGAATATCGATAGAGCGGGTTAGCGCCGGGACTTTGCTTGATTCCAACATGCTGGACTCCAATCCTGAATACTGGAATCAGTGTTGCGATTGTCAGAGGGATAATTTGTGAACGCCGTCAAAACACGGACGTGTTCCAGCGGGCTGGACTTTTCAGGGGGGATAAAGTGAGATCAACAGCACAGAATATTTCGAGGGGAGTACAACAGGCTGGACAAGATGAAGCCGGGCCTGTGCCCGGCATCCTGTTTATTCGACGGAAAGCGACTCGACGACATTGATCCAGCCGTGATCGCTGGCGATGTCTTTGCCCTCAAGCCAGCGGCGCAGGATGTTCAGCGCCATCATGGCGCACACTTCCTGGCGAACCTCCAGCCCGTGGCGGTTGGTGTTGAACTTCACGCGCAGCGCGCGCGTGCCGTCCGGCGTCGCCAGCGCAAAATTCAGGTGATCGTCTTCAAGCCCGGTCACCGTCAACGCCAGTCCGGCAAGGTGGCGGTTACGCAACTCCGTGGTCCAGCGTGCGCTTTGCGCCAGCTCTTCCGCCTGCGAAGGCAGCACTTCGCTGACCAGCAGCGGCGCACCCGCACGGGAAAGCTGCAACGCCACCAGCCCGCCAGTGAACTGTTCGCTCAGGGTCAGGCTCAACTGGCGTTCGCGCAGGCGCGCAGCCAGCACGGCCGGTAAGCCGACTGTCCCTTCAAAAATAAGGCTCTCGCCCGCCACGCGTTTAACGTCCGGCCACACCGCTTCCATTGCCGCACGGTGCTCCGCCGGGCCGGTCAGTTTCAGCTCGATGATCGGCATGGATGAGCGATACCCCATTACAACGCCCGGTGGCAGTTCGAGGTGCGCCGGGGCTTTGTGCCAGATCGCTTTCCGAACGACCGAAGGTGGTTAAACGCAGGCATACCGGCGGCTCCGGCAGTGTAAACCGTGCGCGCAGGCGCGGCAGGATCTCGCGTTCAACCATGACTTTAAATTCAGACGGCACGCCTCGGGGTAAAGAACATCAGGCAGCGGTTCAGTTGGATGGCAAAGCCGCAGGCGGTACCAACAGGGTTATCCACCAGCTCTGCGCTGGCCGGAATTTCCGCCTGTTTACGGTTGCTCGGCGCCATAACGCGGCCGCGCTCGTTAAAAAAGCGCTCCATGTGCGTCAGCCACGCTTCATGCAGCACTAATGATTCGCCCTTTGCGGTCGCCGCCGCCAGTGCGCTAAGATCATCACTGGTTGGCCCCAACCCGCCATTGACGATCAGCACATCCGCATGCTCACTACGTTCGCGCAGAATGGCGACCAAATCTTCGAGGTTATCGCCTACCGTGTTACGGCGCGTTAACGGCAATCCCTGATTAAAGAAAAAATCCGCCAGCCACGCGGCATTGGTGTCCACAATCTGCCCGTGTAGCACTTCATCGCCGGTAGACAGCATCTCTACGTTTAACATCATTAACTCCTGTAATAGAGGTTGAAACACTATAGCGCATGCGTAGAGCGAAAGAGGAAAGAAACGGGCGCGGACGAACGCCGCGCCGGGAGATTAGAAGCTCGCGCTCACACCCACATAAGGACCATCGGCAACGGCGTTATCACGACGCCCTTCTTTGCCGGTCATGTCGATGTAACGATAACCCGCTTCCACGGTCAGCGGACGCATAATGGTGTAGCGCGCGCCTGCATTGGCTTCGGTACTCTTTAACACCGCTGGAGAGAGAGTCCGGTGAGTAGTAATACTCGCCAAAGATGCTGAAGCTACTGGCGATTTGCCACTGCAGACCACCGCCCACCGCGATAGCGTAACCTTCACTACCCGCGTTCGGGTTCAGGTAAACGCCTTTGCCACCCACGGTGCCGAGGAACGGACCCAGCGGAATGTTGTAACCCAGCCCCAGACCGGCGATATCGCCATCGTCTTCGCTGTGCGCCCAGTTACCGCTGACTGCAATACCACTTGTTTCAGTACCAAAACCAAAGCCCAAAGTTGGTGTAATCCTTACCAATCTGACCGCTCAGGCTAACAGCCTGCGCGCCGGCAGATACCAGCAACAGGCTGGCTAAACCCAATAAAGCAACGTTTTTCATTTCTGATTTTTTCCGCACATAACGGGCCAATGCCCAAAAGCTCCTGATTGTACGCCTATTTTTATGCCAGAAGAATGAATAAAAAAGCCTGAACTATAGCCAGCGTCAATTTTTCTTCGCCATCAGATGCTATAACAATCGACACGCAATCACTGACTCTCAAGGAAAAGCAATGCGACAACGGACAATTGTCTGCCCCCTGATTCAGAACGACGGTGCTTACCTGTTATGCAAAATGGCCAATGACCGCGGCGTATTTCACCGGGTCAATGGGCCTTATCCGGCGGCGGTGTTGAGCCGGGAGAGCGGATAGAAGAGGCGCTACGCCGCGAGATCCGCGAAGAGCTGGGCGATAAACTGCAACTGAGCCAGATAACGCCGTGGACGTTTCGTGACGATGTGCGGATGAAAACCTACGCCGATGGCAGCACAGAGCAAATCTATATGATTTACCTGATCTTTGATTGCGTGAGCGCTAACCGCGACATTGATATTAATGAAGAGTTTCAGGCGTACGCACAGGTTGCGCCTGCGGACCTGCATCAGTATGACCTGAATGAGGCAACCCGCATGACGCTGAAGATGAAAGGGTTACTTTAACCCCCGCTAAATAGCAGGCCGCAAACAGCGAGCCTGCTCGGTTATCCGCCCGCCTCGTTAGCCCTTCAGCCGGGGCATTGACCCACTGCTGTAATGCCCGTCGGGAGATTTTAATCCCGCCATTTTTAAGCGCTTCCGGCAACGCCAGCCAGTGAACGGGTTGCTGGAAGCGGGCCAGCTTATCCGCTACCCAGCCAGCAAGCTGGCTGATATCGGTGCCATCGTCACACTCCACGACCGCAACCGGGCGCTGACCGAACTCGGCATCATCCACTGGCACCACCAGCACCTGTCGCACCCCGGGGTGGGTGGCGATCACCCGCTCCACCTCTTCAGGTTGAATGCCCTCACCGCCGCTGAAAAGAGATTATCGAGCCGACCGAGAATGGTCAGGCGACCCTCTTTCAGCATGCCGCGATCGCGGGTCGCAAACCAGCCATCGTGCCTCGGCAAGCGGCAACAGCTCCCCGTTGCGCCAGTAGCCTGCCGCCATACTCTCCGCCCGCAGCCACACTTCGTCATCGACAATTTTCACTTGCCGCCCCGGCAAGGCGCCCACATCCGGTGCGCCGTCGGCCTCTTTGGCGCAGACGGTAGAGGCAAATTCAGTCAGGCCATAACCGCACCAGCTACGGATCCCCCGCTCGCGCGCGCCTGCTGCGTCAGCGCAACCGGAATGGCTGCACCACCGAGCAAAACGGCTTTCAGCGCCACTGGCGCGTTGTCATTCAGTAAACGCCACAGCTGTGTCGGGACCAGCGACGCATGCGTGCAGCCGACCAGCGCCTGCTCCAGCGGCAGCTTGTAGCGCACGGTAATACGCGCCCCGGCCAGCAGCCAGCGCCACAAAATGCCCTGCCCGGACACGTGAAACAGCGGCAATGAGAGCAGCCAGTCATCTTCTGGGTGCAAAGGGGATCAGCGAAAGTACGCCTTCAGCGCTGGCAAGATGTGCGGCGCAGGTGTGCACCGCCGCTTTCGGTAAACCTGTCGAGCCGGACGTCAGCGTCATCGACGCCAGCCGCTGCGGCTGCCACGCCACGGCGTACTCTCCCTCCGCCGTATGCTGAACCAGCGCCGTCAGCTCGCTCACCGCTTCCTGCCCATCAATGTCCAGCATAAACCGCAGTGTTAATTGCGGTAACAGCGCGGTCAGCAAGGGAGCGGGAAGTTGAGGGTTGACCGGCAACACCCGTGCGCCGCACTGCAATAACGCCAGCCGGTGCCAGTAAGGTATGCGGATGATTGCGGGCGCGTAGCATCACGCCGTCGCCCTCCTTCACACCCTGACGGGCAAAACCGCTGGCCAGCGCATCCACACGGGCGCACAACTCGCGCCAGCTCAGGGTTTGCTGGTCAAGCCGGATTGCCGCCTGCTCACCGCGCACGCTGCGCCAGTGCCGGGGCCAATCAATAAACATCATAATAACGGTTCCAGTACATCCATCTGCAGGCAGGGCAAATCACTGTCCGGCCAGCGGCGCAGCAACTGCGCTTTCATCAAATGCAGCGTATCCAGACCCGGAAGGGTTCCCGGCGTGAGCCAGCGGCAATACGCGCCAGTTGCGTGAGACCAAGGCTCGACTCGATCGACGAACTGATCACCACCGTCAACCTGAGCGCTTTCGCCGCAGCCACCTGCTGTTGTACTTTCTGTAAACTGCCGGTGAGCGTCGGCTTGATCACCACCGCCCCAACGCCTTCCTGCGCCTCAAAACGAAAATCCTCATCGCGCAGGCTTTCATCCCGTGGGGCAATGGTGATCCCCGTCTCGCGGGCAAAGGCCAGTGAATCCTCACGGGTTTTACACGGCTCTTCAAGGAATGCGATACGCGAGCGGTAGTCCGGATTAACATATTTCGCGAACTGCTGCGCTTTCACTGGCGTCCGAGGGCACGGTTGGCATCCAGCCGCAGATGCAAATCTGCAATCGACTCCAGCAGCAGGTTAACGACCATACCGTCGCGTACGGCCTCATATAACCCGACCTTCACCTTCGCCACTTTCTCGCCGGGCAACGCAGCGAGCGTCGCAAACAGTTCGTCCGGATCGCCGGCGCACAGCATCGCCGCGCGGTAATCCGCTGCTTGCGGCAGTGTGTTTTGCAGTTCCGCCAGCGCGCAACTGGAGGCCAAAGGCCGCCGAAGGCTGTTCCGGCAGCGGCAATAACTGCCCTCCGACCGGGGCGCGGGCCCGCGACAACGGCCTGCTGCGCCTCGTCCAGCGTTTCCTGACTAAAGCCGTGCAGAGGGGGAGATCTCCCCCCAGCCTTCACATCCTGCGTCCTGCAAATGGACAAACAGGCCGTCGCGGGTTTTTAGCCGCCGATCCCGCAACACCACGCCCGCGTCGAGGGGGGAGTTGCCAGCGGTAAACCTGCGCCCGGCGCATTATGGATTCCGTTTGAATTTGCTGAAGTCAGGCTGGCGTTTCTGGTTAAACGCGTTGCGACCTTCCTGCCCTTCTTCGGTCATATAGAACAGCATGGTGGCGTTACCCGCCAGCTCCTGCAACCCGGCCCGGCCGTCGCAGTCCGCATTCAGTGCCGCTTTCAGGCAGCGCAGCGCCATCGGGCTGTTTTGCAACATTTCACGACACCAGCGTACGGTCTCTTTTCCAGTTCAGCGACCGGCACAACGGTGTTAACGAGCCCCATATCCAGCGCCTGCTGCGCATCGTACTGACGGCACAGGAACCAGATTTCGCGGGCTTTTTTCTGCCCGACGATGCGCGCCATATAGGAAGCGCCCCAGCCGCCATCGAAAGACCCCACTTTCGGGGCCAGTCTGGCCGAAGATCGCGTTTTCCGCGGCAATGGTCAGATCGCACATCATATGCAGTACATGGCCACCGCCAATGGAGTAACCCGCAACCATGGCGACAACCGGTTTCGGACAGGTGCGGATCTGGCGCTGGAAGTCGAGCACGTTGAGATGGTGCACGCCGGAGTCATCCTGATAGCCGCCGTAATCACCGCGCACTTTTGATCGCCGCCCGCACAGAAGGCTTTTTTCCCCTTCCCCGGTCAGGAATGATCACCCCGATGTTGTCGTCGTAACGGGCATCGGACAGCGCCCTGGATCATCTCTTTCACCGTCACCGGACGGAATGCGTTACGCACCTGCGGGCGATTAATGGTGATTTTGGCGATGCCGTCAGCAGACTTGTGGTAACGAATATCCGTGTAGCCTTCGGAACAGTCACGCCATTCAACCGGCGCGTAGAGCATGCTTTCTTCTGGGTAGATCATAGTGTGTCCTTTATCTCAAGACGCAGAATTCGCGCCGGGGACAGCGGCAACACCCGCGGGATTCTCCCGGTGTGCGTTGTGCCCGGCGGCAGGAATGGCGTGACAGTGGCGGGTGACTTGCGTCGCCAGCGCGCAAAATTTACTGTCGAATTCACCGTATAAATAATGAACTGAAAAGGTAACGCGTGCAGCGCAGCCCGCAAATCGGGCTGGCAAGCCAGTGATGTCGCCTCCAGCATGGCGGCAAGCGTTGCACCGTTGTTCTGACTACGTAACGCGACTAACGCCGCGCGCTGCGACGCATCCAGCGACGCAAAAACCGGCCTGGCGGTACGGGGCGTCAAACACCGCATCCAGCGGCTGCTGGCGAAAACGCGCGGCCCAACGCGTGTCGGAGCGCTGGCGTTCTGTGCGGGCGGCATCATCGGTCAGACCAGGGATGACCGCCTTCCACCACCAAACCACGCAGCCCGCCCGGCTGCTGGCACGCGTGATACATCGCCACGCGCGCGCCCAGCGAATAACCCACCAGCCAGTAGTTGCGTATATTGTAATGCGCGAGCGTAGCCCGCAAGCAGGTGTCCATCTGCGCAAATGAGGTCACGGCCATCTCCGCCGAGCCGCCATGACCGGGTAAATCAAGATACAGACGGGGAAAGTCCGCCAGCGTCGCGCCGACGGTCTGCCATTCGCGGTTGTCGCCGGAAAAACCGTGCAGAAACACCAGCCACGGCTGTTGCGGCCGACCGGTCACCGTCTGCCCGTGTAAAATCACAGGTGGCTCACCTGCGCCAGCAGGTTTTGCAAGGTTTGCGCACCGTCGGTCTCTTTCACCACCAGCTCAATCAGTGTCGCCCCGGCCTTGTTCCACGCGCCAGCAAAGGCCTGATCCAGCGCATCCCAGTTTCCGGGCGATGATAATTAAGGCCGAACATGGCAGCCGCATGGGCAAAATCAACATGTTGCGGCATCAGATAAAACTGCTCGCGCTCCGCGGGAGGCGTAGGCAGCAACGAAAAATTTGCCCGCCGTTATTGTTCACCACCACCAGCACAAAGGGGGCGGAAACCTGCCGCAGCAACGCCAGCGCATTAAGATCGTACAGCGCGGAGAGATCGCCAACGATAGCCAGCGTCGGTCGGGCGCTGGCACGCTGCACACCGGCCGCTGTGGAGAGCAAACCATCAATGCCGCTCGCGCCACGGTTGCTGTAGACCGGATAACCTGCCGGAAGCTGCCCCAGCGCATCCACCAGTCGCACCACCGTGCTGTTACCGAGGAAAACCTGCCCCTGTTCCGGCAAATACCGCGTAATACGATGCGCAAACTGGGCTTCGCCGAAAGTGTCGCGCTGCGCGCCCACCCGTTCCCACGCTTGCGCGGAAAGCTGCGCAACGGTGCTGTACCAGTGGCGCGCGGCTCCGCTGGGTGCTGTTCCAGCCATCCGGCCACGTCCGAGACCAACCGACGGCCGCGATGATGGGCAGGATCAAGCCGCCCCGGCAGAGAGTCAATCAGCCAGTACTCTTGCGGCTCGCACGCCGCCTGCCATTGCAGAAGACGCTTACCGGTCAGGCTGCTGCCAAATTGCAGGACAATCTGCGCCCTGGTTCAACTCGGTGACAGCCCGGGCGTTGCCGAGCCATAAATCTGCGCACGGCAATGGCTGCCCGGTCTGCGACAGTGCATCGCCAATCAGCGGCCAGCCAAGTGTTTTCGCCCATTGTGCAAGTTGCTGACCTTCAGCGGCGCTCATACGCCCGGCGATGATCACGCCGCGCTTTTGCCGCCAGAAAAACCAGTCGCGCTGCTTTTCGCACTGCAGTCGCGCAGGGGCTTGCAGCCGGGTTTGTCATCCTGCCACCACTCCCCGAGGGCCTGCAGCCACGGCAGATCGCGCTCATCCATGTCGCCATACAGCGGCTCCAGCAAAGGGCAGTTGATATGCACGGCACCACCGTGCAATGACCCCAGCAGGTTATCAATAGCAGAGACCAACCAGCGCGCCGGAATATCCTGAGACGGGCGCGGCAATGCCAGCGATTCCGTGGGATGCGAGGCAAACATGCCCGGCTGGCGGATAGCCTGATTCGCGCCGCAATCAATCAGCTCCGGGGGACGGTCAGCCGTGAGCAGAACCAGTTTTTCCCCGGTCAGCCCGGCTTCCAATCAACGCCGGATAGAGATTCGCCACTGCCGTGCCGGAGGTCACAATCACGGCCACCGGCTGCTTACTGGCTTTCGCCAGCCCTAACGCCAGTGACCCAATCCACGCTCATCAAAATGGGTGTGATGGATAAAGGCGCGGTTTTCCGCAGCAGCCAGCGTTAAAGGTGTGGAACGGGATCCAGGGGCGATGCACACATGCCTGACGCCGTGGCGAGTGAGGGCTTCGAGGATCACCGTCGCCCAGCGTCGGTTAAAGGAGCTTATAGACATGAGTTTGTCCGGTATCAATATTGCGACTTAGTATAAATAATCGAAAACTGCGGGTTTTTGATATGCGTCGGTTATGTGTGCGTAAGTCATAATAACGAGCGCAACCCTGCCGCTTTATTTTCGATTTCCTGCCACTCTTGCTCCGCATCCGAACCCGGCACAATGCCGGCTCCGGCATAAAGACGAACCGTGTTACCGTTGATTTTCGCCGAACGCAGCGCCACGCAAAACTCACTCTGCGCACGGGATAAATAGCCTGCGGAACCGGCATACCATTCGCGTTCGAACGGCTCATGCGTTTGAATAAACGCCCAGGGCTTCGCGACGCGGCAGCCCGGCGACAGCCGCAGTGGGTTGTAGCAGCTGTAAGCACAGCGCATCATCCGGCGTTTGCAGATCGGTCCAGATACAGCGGCGTAAATGCTGCACCTTACGCAGCCGGATAATCTGCGGCGGCAGAACCTCCAGCGCGCCGGTTTCCCGTTGCAAGCGCTGGCAGATATCTTCCACCACCAGCATGTTTTCCCGCTGGTTTTTATCATCACTCATCAGCCAGTCGGCAAGACGCTGCGCCTGCTGGTCATCTTCATGACTGGCGACGGTGCCCGCCAGCGCTTCGGTGCGCAGCGCCGTCCCGCCGCCACAACCGCTCAGGCGAGGAGCCTAAAAAAAGCCTGTTGCGCATCGAAGGCAAACAAAAAGTGAAAGCAGTGATGATTGAGACGGCGACTGGCGGCCATCAGCGAGGCGGCATGCACAGCGTTGGAGAACGCGTAATCCGTTGCTCTGGCAAGGACCACTTTATCCAGCTCTGCATTGTCGAGCGCACGAAGCGCCTGCGCCATCAGCGTCTCCCAGCCTTCGCGATCCGGAACGTGCTGCTGTTCTACGCATACCTGCTGCACACTCGCCAGCGGTTTAAACGCCGTCAGCGTTTGCAGAAAATCCGCCGCCTGCGCAGCATCATCATGCAGGGAGTGCTCGCTCAACAGATAGAGGCGTAATATCGCCTGCCCGCCTTCCCGTCGCCATTCCGGTGCGCGGCAAAAACAGTGCCCCCTGCTGCAGATTAAACGCGTTCAGCCCCCATACGCGAACATCGTCAGGGCATTGCTGTAAAAACTGTTGTGCGAGGGGTAATGACGCGAAGTTGCGCAGCGCGCCGAGCGCGGCGGCTTCATCTTCGCCGCTACGCTGCTGCCAGTAAAACTGTGGATAGACGGGCTGGCAAGCCGTGCAAGGGGGTCGAACGCGTCATTTAACGGGAAAGGGGCATCAAAAAAGCAAAAACCGGGCGAATGGGGAAAATCGTCAGCCGTGCAGATGCTCCAGCGCAGAGGAAATGGAATACACGCGAACCCCTCCCTGTTAAAAACCACATAGTATACAATTTAGGGTAATAGCAGTACCTCTTTCCGTGAGGGGACGTGAGGTGTTAGCGGCGGGCTAACAGCAGACCCAGCACCAGACCAACAGCCGCACCTACGCCAACGCCCTGCCACGGTTTTTCGTGCACGTAGTCGTCGGCGCGATAGACCGCTTTTGGCGCGATAGTAGTAGGTGTCCGACGCGCTGCTGACGCGGTTTTTCACCTCATTCAGCGCCTGTTCGGCACGGGCTTTAAGCTCGATATACTTCTGGTCAGCAGGGTCACCCGAGGAGCGGAGGACTTCTTCCAGCGTTTCGCTCAGCAGGGTCAGGTCGTCATCGATACGTGAATCATAAGAATGATATGACATCTCTTTTCTCCATGTTATGCACCTGTTTGCCCGCTAACTATAGACAATAGCCGCCGGTTACGCCTGACCCACCTCCCGCGCCATGCCGATGTGCAAAATGCCATCTTCGTCATACACGTCGGTCACCGGCTGAAAACCAAAATGGCCATAGAAAGATTGCAGATGCGCCTGTGCGCCTGGTGTATAACGCGTGCTGCGGCCAGTTTTGCGTGCAGGAAAGTATCGCCCTTTCCATTAACTGGTAGCCCAGTTTTTCCCCACGAACCTGCGCACTGATAATCACCCGCCCGATAACCACCGGTGACAGATCATCATCACTTTTCAGAATCCTCGCATACGCCACCAGTTGGTCATCTTTCCAGCCGAGGATATGGCGGTTCTCCCCACCAGATCGTCCCCGTCGATATCCGGTAGGGACACGTCTGCTCAACAACAAACACTTCGCAGCGCAGTTTCAGCAGCGCATAAAAGTTCGGTAACGGTTAATGCCGAATGGTGAAGGTCCTGCCAGCGGATCATATTCTGCTCCTTATTTATCATCACCTCGTTATACTAAATTTTTTTACATTCCGGCAAAGGACACGGTGTATTGTGGAATTGATTTTTTAGGCACCTCGGCGGGCGTCCCCACGCGGGGGCGTAATGTCACCCTCGCTGCTGCTGAACTTGCAGCACCCTACGCGCGCGGGCCTGTGGATGTTCGACTCAGGTGAAGGCACGCAGCACCAGATGCTGCGCACCGCTTTTCACCCGGGCAAACTGGATAAGATTTTTATCAGCCACTTGCATGGCGACCATCTGTTCGGCCTGCCGGGGCTGTTGTGCAGCCGCTCGATGGCGGGCAATGTCCAACCGTTACAGATCTATGGGCCAAAAGGGATCCGCGAGTTTGTCGAAACTGTGCTGCGTCTGAGCGGTTCGTGGACTGACTACCCGTTAACCATCGAAGAGGTCACGCCGGGTCTGGTGGTGGATGACGGGCTTCGCCGCGTGACGGCTTACCCGCTTGCGCACCCGGTGGAGTGTTATGGCTACCGCGTTGAAGAGCACGATAAGCCCGGCGCATTGAATGCGCAGGCGCTTGCAGCACAAGGCATTATGCCCGGCCCGCTATTCCAGCGACTGAAAGCAGGCGAAACGGTCACGCTGGAGGATGGGCGCATTATTAATGGCGCAGATTATCTGGCGCCGGCAACCACAGGCAAAAAACTGGCGATATTCGGGGATACGTCGCCCTGCGAGGCGTCACTGGCGCTGGCGCAAGGGGTGGATCTTATCGTGCATGAAGCTACGCTTGAGAGCGCCATGGAGGAGAAAGCCAATAGCCGGGGTCACAGCTCAACGCGCCGAGGCTGCGCAGCTTGCTGTCGATGCAGGCGCGGGTCGTCTGGTGATTACCCATCTCAGTTCACGCTATGATGAGCGCGGCAGTCTGGCATTACTGGCAGAATGCCGAACAATATTTGCGCAAACGGCACTTGCAGAAGATTTTCTGGTTGTTCGTCTATGATGTGATATGGAGCACTCTATTTTTCCCTTAAGGTGCCGATAACAGTTTACACGCAGGCATCACTTATTGAGGGCATGATGGATAACTTCCAGAAAGACATCGATGACAGGGCGAATCTTACTCTGTCGAACCGGTTTGAACTGTTGCTGTTTCGCCTTGGCACATCGTTAGATGCCGCTAAATCCGAGCTGTTTGGCATTAACGTTTTTAAATTGCGCGAAATCGTTCCGATGCCCACCTTTACCCGTCCTGCGGGAATGAAACCGCCATTGCTTGGCATGGTCAATATCCGCGATCAGGTGATCCCGGTGATCGACCTCGCCGCTGTGGCCGGGTGTAAGCCAGCAACAGGTCTTAATATTCTGCTGATCACCGAATATGCCCGTAGCGTGCAGGCATTTGCGGTTGAATCCGTAGAGAACATCATTCGCACCGGACTGGAAACAGGTTCACACCGCAGAGAAAGCGATCAACGGTCGCTATATCACCAGTATTGCCTGCACCGGATGAAGATAAGGATACCAACAACCTTGCGATGGTGCTGGATGTTGAGCAGATCCTGTATGACATCGTGCCTGCGGATCATGACGTACACGGCGATCACGTGCCGGATAAAAAATTCAATCTTAAACCGGGTTCTGTGGCTATCGTGGCGGAAGACTCCAAAGTGGCGCGCGCGCCATGCTGGAAAAAAGGCCTCAACGCGATGCAAATTCCGAGCGCTATGCATATCACCGGTAAAGATGCCTCGGGAGAAAATCCAGATCATGGCGCAGCAAGCTGAATCGGAAGGCGTGCCGGTAAGCGACAAGATTTCGATGGTATTAACCGACCTCGAAATGCCGGAGATGGATGGCTTCACCTTAACGCGTCTGATTAAAACCGACCCGCGTCTGAAGAACATTCCGGTGGTGATCCACTCATCGCTCTCCGGTAGCGCCAACGAAGATCACGTTCGCAAAGTGCAAGCGGATGGCTACGTCGCGAAGTTCGAGATTAACGAACTTTCCGCTGTGATTCAGGAAGTCCTCGACCGCGCGGCGAACAATATTCGTGGCCCGTTGATTAGCCACCATCAGATTGCCTCAACGCCGTTGCTGGCGAAGTAATATTCCCGACATCGTTATTGACTCCCCCATAAAAAAACCGCCGATATTGGCGGTTTTTCTTTTCATCTTCCGGCTTATTACATCATTGGCATCGCCAGTTGTACGATGCTGATCAGCGGCTGCGGATAGATCCCCCAGCAACAGCACCAACAGAGCAGAGATCAGCACCACAATACCGCCCGCGCTGTATGCCCAGTCAGACGGCGCATCGCGGTTCAGCTGTTGCGGCGCACTCAGATAGAGGCTCACCGCCACACGCAGGTAGTAGTACAAACCAATGGCAGAACCCAGAACGACCGCACCAGTCAGCCACCACAGATGCGCCTGAACGCCCATCGCCGGGGATGTAGAACTTACCGATAAAGCCTAAGGTCATCGGAATACCGGCCAGCGACAGCATCATCACAGTCATGACCGCAGAGAGGATCGGACGGTGCCAGAACAGACCGCGATAGGAATAGAGCGATTCCGCATCCGGGCCGCGATAAGGGCTGGACATCAGGCTCACCACACCGAACGCGCCAAGGCTGCTGAACAGATACCCCGCCGGGTAAACACCGACGGTTTCCATCGACATCTGACCGCTTTGCAGCGCAATCAGCGCCACCAGCAAATAACCCGGGTGGGAGATGGAAGAGTAACCGAGCAGACGTTTGATGTTGGTCTGGCTCAGCGCCATCAGGTTACCGAAGATGATGGAGGCAAAGGCGATAATGCCCAGCACCACGCGAACGGCTTCACTGTTGCCAACCGGCGCGTAGAGGAACAGACGCATCACCACGCCAAAATGGCGATCTTACTGGCGGTGGCCGGGGAAGGTGGAAACCGGAGCAGGCGCACCGGTAAACATCAGGCGTCCACAGGTGGAACGGCACCAGCGACAGTTTAAAGCCAAGACCAACAATCATCAGCCCCAGACCGGTCAGCAGCAGCGGTTCATGCAGCATGTTCTGACCCAGTGCTTTACCGATGGCGACAAACGCCAGTTGCCGGTTTGCGCATACACCAGTGCAATACCAAACAGCAGGAATGAAGAGGCCGCTGCGGAAAGAATGGTGTATTTGATACTGGCTTCCAGCGAGCGTTTCTGACGGAAGGCATAGCCTACGAGGCCAAACAACGGCAGCGAAATCAGTTCAATACCGAGGAACAGCGACGCCATATG
Source organism: Enterobacter sp. EA-1 (assembly GCA_002886105.1). Classification (GTDB taxonomy): domain Bacteria; phylum Pseudomonadota; class Gammaproteobacteria; order Enterobacterales; family Enterobacteriaceae. The sequence goes on along the minus strand of CP025776.1, from coordinate 1,617,375 downwards.
GTTGGCGTTCGCCAGCAAAATGCCGCCCAGCGCGGCAATCAGCACCAGCAGATAGAACTCTTCTTTGTTGTCGGTGTAACCTTCCAGCCACGGATAGGCGAAAGTACAGGTGGCGAGGCTCGCCAGCAGCACCAGCCCGGTATACAGCATGGCATAGCCGTCAACGCGCATCAGCGGGGTAACATCCATCGCCCCCGCCTGACCGACAAACCACAGGGAAAGCAGCGCGACGTTGAGACCAATGACCGACAGCGTGGCATTAAGGAAATGGTTGCGTCGCCACGCAATGGAGAGCATCACAACCACCACCGTCAATCCGACGATCAGCAGCGGCAGCAGCGCAATCAGGTGTTGTGGAGTTATTGTCATGGCGATTTACGGCCTTGTAGTAGTAACGGAATTAACAAACCACTGCTGGATATTGCCCATCGCGGAATGCGAGGTATCCAGAATCGGCTGCGGATAGAAGCCGAGCAGTACCAGAAGCACGACCAGAATCAGGATCATAAACAGTTCGCGCAGTGACAACCCCGGCAGATCAGCGCTGGCCAGTTCGCTCTTCGCTTTACCGAAGTAGGCGCGGTGCAGCATCGCCAGCGAATAAACTGACGCAAAGACCAGACCGAAGGTGGAAATCACGGTGATCACCGGCACAACCTGATAGCTGCCGAAGAGGATCATAAACTCACCGACGAAGTTCCCTGTTCCCGGCATCCCAAGCGTTGCCACGGCAAAGAACATCGACAGCGCTGGCAGCCACTTAATCTTGCCCCACAGGCCGCCCATCATACGCATATCGCGGGTATGCAGACGTTCATACAACTGGCCGCAGAGAATAAACAGACCCGCCGCAGAGAGGCCATGCGCAATCATCTGGATAACCGCGCCTGGTATGCCAGCTGGCTACCGGTGTAAATCGCAATCAGCACGAAGCCCATGTGCGACACCGACGTGTAGGCAATCAGACGTTTGATATCGGTCTGGGTGAACGCCATCCACGCGCCGTAGAAAATACCGATAACACCCAGCCACATGGCGATTGGCGCAAACTCTGCCGACGCGTTCGGGAACAGCGGCAGCGAGAAGCGCAGCAGACCGTAGGCCGCGGTTTTCAGCAGGATCCCTGCGAGGTCCACGGAACCAGCTGTCGGTGCTTGCGAGTGCGCATCCGGCAACCAGCCATGCAGCGGAACCACCGGCATTTTCACCGCAAAGGCAATGAAGAAGCCGAGCATTAACAGGTATTCGACATTGTCAGACATCGGCGTTTTCAGCAGATCCTCGGTAGTCGAAGGTCCACACGCCCGTTGCGTTGTAGTGCACCAGCACCAGCGCCGGATGGCAATCAACATCACCAGACCACTGGCACCGGGTATAGATGAAGAATTTGGTCGCGGCGGTAATACGCGTCTTCCCGTCGGAGGCTTTGTGGCCCCACAGTGCAATCAGGAAGTACATCGGCACCAGCATCATTTCCCAGAAGAAGAACAGGAACATGTCGATGGCAAGGAACACGCCGATAACGCCGCCCAGGATCCACATCAGGTTAAGATGGAAGAAGCCCTCTACGGTATTTTTCGATTTCACGCCGGGGAGCAAAGTACCGCCAGCACACCGAGGAAACCCGTCAGGGTTACCATCAGCAACGACAGGCCATCCAGACCGAGATGGATACTGATGCCAAAGCGCGGGATCCAGTCCAGTTTGAACGATTCCTGCCATTGCGGGAACTGGGTGGCCTGCGTCAGAGAGTAGCCGCCCTGCAACCAAAGATGCAGAGAGAGCGCCAGCGTCAGTCCCATGGTAATCAGCGCGATCCAGCGCGGCACCTTCACGCCAAAGCGTTCGGTCTGCCAGCAGAGGAAGCCGCCGATAAAGGGGATGAGTATTAGCCGGGGGTAATAACATGGCGGTGTATGTCCCTTATATTAATTCCTGTTCAGGCTATCGTGCTCGCCAGCCTGATTAGCAGGAATACTTACCTAAAATATATGTTTTCATCGGAGGCGGAGATCCCGCCTCACAAATCGCACAAACTCAACGCAATACCATCAACAATGCCAGTACCACAACAGCGCCAATGCTCATTGAGGCAACATACCAGCGCAGGTATCCGTTCTCGCTGAACAGCAGACCTTTGCCTGCAAAGCGGGACAGAATCGCCGGGATGTTCATCAGTGCATTCAGCGGGTCGCTCTTCAGCAGCCATGCAACACCGAGGTACGGTTTGACGAATACGCGATCGTACAGCCAGTCGAAGCCCCGAGGGCATTGAACCACCGGGGTACCAAAGAAGCGCCCTGCCGTACTGTTGGCAACCGAGGTCACCAGCGTGCGTTTACCCAGCCACAGCCGGGCAGCCAGCAGGATGCCGATGATCGCTACCGCGCCAGACGCCACTTCCAGCATCACCACGCTGCTGTGCGCAAGCTCGGTGGTATCCGGCAGTACGCCTTTCAGCGGCGGCACAATCATTGCGCCAATAAAGGTGGAGAGCACCAGCAACACGATCAGCGGCAGATGATGGGTAATCCCCCTTCCTGCGTGCGCGTGAATTTGTTCTTTCCCGTGGAAAACGATGAAAATCAGGCGGAAGGTATACAGCGATGTCATAAACGCACCGACCGAGGCCCGCGATCATCAGATTGATATGACCGTTAGCCACTGCGCCTGCCGAGGATCTCATCTTTACTGGAAGAAACCGGCGGTCAGCATCGGCAGCGCAGACAACGCTGCGCCCCCCCACCGTGAAGCAAACATACACCAGCGGAATCGACTTACGCAGACCGCCCATTTTGAAGATGTTCTGTTCGTGATGGCAGGCGAGGATCACCGAACCGGACGACAGGAACAGCAGCGCTTTAAAGAACGCGTGCGTCATCAGGTGGAAAATCGCCGCATCCCATGCCTGCACGCCCAGCGCCGTGAACATGTAACCAATCTGGCTCATCGTCGAGTAGGCGAGTACGCGTTTGATATCCGTTTGCACCAGCGCGGCGAAACCGGCCATCAGCAACGTCACCGCACCAACAATACCCACCAGATGCAGCACATCCGGCGTCAGCAGGAACAAACCATGGGTACGGGCAATCAGGTAGACGCCCGCGGTCACCATGGTGGCGGCGTGGATCAGCGCTGAAACCGGGGTCGGACCGGCCATCGCATCCGCAAGCCAGTTTGCAACGGCAACTGTGCTGATTTACCTACCGCACCGCCCAGCAACATCAGCGTTGCCCACGTCAGCATGGTGTTGCCATTCGCAAAGTGCTGCGGCGCCAGTTCCACCATTTCGCGGAAGTTCAGCGTGCCCAGTTCGTTGTAGAGGAATGAACAGCGCAAACGCGAGGAACACATCACCAACACGGGTCACGACAAACGCTTTCATTGCCGCAGCGCCATTCTTCGGATCGGTGTAATAGAAACCGATCAGCAGGTAAGAGCACAGCCCCACGCCTTCCCAGCCGAGGTACATCAGCAACAGGTTATCGCCCAGCACCAGCACCACCATGCTCGCAATGAACAGGTTGGTGTAGGCGAAGAAACGGGAGTAGCCCTCTTCACCGCGCATATACCCGAGGAGGCGAACATGTGGATCAGGAAACCAACGCCGGTCACCACCGACAGCATGGTTAACGACAGCCCGTCCAGCACCGAGGGTTGAAACCGATATTGAAATCGCCAACCGCCATCCGAGTCCACAGCGGTTTAGCGAAAGGCTGCTGACCGTTGTTGAAGAAATCAACGCCGGCAATCGCCGTGACCAGCGCCGCAAGGCCAATCGACCCTACACCCACGGTAGCGGAGAGGTTTTCCGACCAGCGCCCACGGGAAAAGGCCAGTAATACAAAGCCAATTAAAGGAAAAATAATGGTTAAGGCGAGCATGTTCATCCACGCATCTCACTTACTGAATCGATATTCAGATTCTGGCGGCGACGATGGAGTTGCAGCAGCAACGCCAGTGCCAATGCTCGCTTCCGCAGCCGCGAGGCTGATCGCGAGGATATACATTACCTGACCGTCGGTCTGGCCCCAGTAGCTGCCCGCGACCACAAAGGCCAGCGCGGCGGCGTTAATCATGATTTCCAGCCCAATCAGCATAAACAGCAGGTTGCGGCGGATAACCAGACCGGTTAACCCCAAAACAAACAAAATCGCAGCGAGGATCAGTCCATGTTGCAAGGGGATCATGCGCGCTCCTCCGTTTTTTCTTTTTGCGCGGTCGTCAGCGCGATTGCTCAGCACTTCGCCCATACGATCTTCACGCCCTACGTGGAAGGCGACAACCAGACCGGCCAGCAGCAGCATCGACGCCAGCTCGACCGCCAGTACGTAAGGACCAAACAGCGTGATGCCGACCTCTTTCGCATTGATCGGTGTACCGTCGATGCCCTGATCGTTCACGCCGAGAATGGCATAAATCATCACCACCAGCAGAACGGCGGAGAGCAGTGCCGGACCAACCCAGATTTGCGGAGAGAGCCAGTTGCGCTCCTGCTCGACAACGGTATTGCCCGGAGTTAAGCATCATCACCACGAACACAAACAGCACCATGATGGCCCCGGCGTAAACGATGATCTCCAGCGCACCGGCGAAGTACGCGCCGAGTGAGAAGAAGACCCCGGCAATCGCCAACAGGGACACAATCAGGTACAGCAACGCATGCACCGGGTTGGTATGCGTAATCACGCGAACCGTCGTCAGGATGGCGACCGGGCCACAGATATAAAAAAGCGAACTCCATTGCCCTCTCCTTACGGTAACAGGCTCTTGACGTCGATAGGTTTGGCTTCGTTTTCCGCTTCGCCTTTATCTTTGCCGTCGATTGCCATACCTGCCATCCGGTAGAAGTTATATTCCGGGTATTTGCCCGGACCGGAGATCAGCAGATCCTCTTTTCGTACACCAGATCCTGACGCTTAAACTCGCCCATTTCGAAATCCGGCGTGAGCTGAATAGCCGTTGTCGGGCATGCTTCTTCACACAGGCCGCAGAAGATGCAGCGCGAGAAGTTGATACGGAAAAACTCCGGATACCAGCGCCCATCCTGCATCTCCGCTTTTTGCAACGAAATACAGCCTACCGGACAGGCTACCGCGCACAGGTTACAGGCAACGCAGCGCTCGGAACCGTCCGGATCGCGCGTCAGCACAATACGGCCACGGTAGCGCGGCGGCAGGTAAACCGGCTCTTCCGGATACATCCGGGTTTCGCGTTTCGCAAATGCGTGCAGGCCAATCATCCAGATACTACGGACTCGGGTGCCGAAGCCCACGATTAATTCTTTTAACGTCATGGTCTTTTCACCCCTTATTGCGCTTGCCAGAGAATGACGGCCGCCGTTCCCAGCAAGTTAATCAGCGTCAGCGGCAGGCAGACTTTCCAGCCGAACGACATCACTCGGGTCATAACGCGGACGCGGTAACGCAGCGCGGATCAAAATAAACATCATCATAAAGAACGCGGTTTTCAGCGCGAACCAGATGAATGGCGGTAAGAACGGCCCGTGCCAGCCACCGAAGAACAGCGTGACCATCAAGGCGGAAATGGTGACGATACCGATATATTCACCAACGAAGAACAGACCGAACTTCATACCGGAATATTCGATGTGGTACCCATCCGCCAGTTCCTGCTCCGCTTCCGGCTGGTCAAACGGATGGCGGTGACACACCGCCACGCCCGCGATAGCAAACGTCACAAAACCGAAGAACTGCGGGATAACGTTCCACAACCCTGCACTGGCTGTTGACGATGTCGGTCATATTGAATGAACCGGCCTGTGCGACAACGCCCATCAGGGAAAGCCCGAGGAACACTTCGTAGCTCAGCGTTTGCGCAGATGCACGCATCGCCCCCAGCAAGGAGTATTTGTTGTTGCTCGACCAACCGGCAAACAGCACCGCGTAGACGGCCGAGGCCTGCCATCATCAGGAAGAAGAGGATCGATGTTCAGGTCGGCCACCACCCGGTGGGGCTGACCGGCACAATGGCAAACGCTAACAGCAGCGAGGTAAACGCAATCATTGGCGCAAGGGTGAAGATCACGCGATCCGAGAATTGCGGGATCCAGTCCTCTTTAAAGAACATCTTGATCATGTCCGCCACCAGTTGGAGTGAGCCACCCCAGCCGACGCGGTTCGGTCCGTAACGGTTCTGGAACAGACCCAGCAGACGACGTTCGCCAAAGCTCATAAATGCGCCGCAGGTGACCACCACCAGCAGGATCACCACCGCCTTCAGGATGCTTAACAGAATGTCGATAACATCCGGTGTTAACCAGCTCATGCTTGCGCCTCCTGCAGATTTTCAAGACGTGCTCCGGCCAGCACCGGCGCAATGCCCGGCATGCCCATCGGCAAACCGACCTGCCCTGCCGCCAGACCTTCGGAAACCTGCAGCGGCAGGCTGATAGTCTGCCCTTCGTAGGTGAAGGAGATATGCGCACCCGCGTTAACGCCAAGCTTCGCCGCGTCGACCGGGTTAAGCTTGATGTACGGTTGCGGCATACGACTCTGGAACACCGGCGAACGCTGCGACATTTCGTCACTGCCGAACAGATGGTAGTACGGGGCGATACGCCATTTACCGTCCTGCGCTTCAAACGCGCCCGGTACGGAAGTGAAGTAATCCAGCCCTGTTTCAGAGGCTTCAATCAGGCGTACGCCCGGATCGCCATGACGCAAGTGACCACCCACTTCATCCTCCGGAATTTGTTCCGAGGGCTTGCGGTGAGTTCCAGCCCGGCGCCCACGCAAATGGGATCTGCGAACGCGGTGCGGACGGCTGGTTGTTCCCTTCCATGGAGAAGGCGAACATGGTGTCTTTGTCCTGCGGCTGACGCGGTTCATGCACGCTGATATTGGCGCGCATCGCGGTGCGTCCGCTGTAGCGATGCGGTTCACGCGCCAGTTTCTGCCCACGAATGCGGAAGCTGGCATCCGGCGCGGCGTCTTTAATACCGGCCAGTTGCGGCAAGGCTTCTACCGCTGCGTCGATCACGTGATCAAGCTGCGTCCAGTCCACTTCGCGGTTTTGCACGGTGCTGTGCAGGGAGTGCAGCCAGCGCCAGCTCTCCAGCATCAGGGTTTTGCTGTCGTAATAGCTCGGGTCATATACCGGAAGAAGCGCTGCGCGCGGCCTTCGTTGTTGATGACCGTACCGTCGCTTTCCGCAAAACTTGCGGCGGAGAGCACCAGTGCGCCTTGTCCATGATCGCCGTGCGCTGGTGGTCAATCACCAGTACCAGTGGTGCTTTCGCCAGTGCGGCGTCAACGCGGGCTGCGCTGGCGTGACGGTGCAGGTCGTTTTCCAGCACCACTACCGCGTCTGCGCTGCCGCTTTCCAGCTCAGCCGGGGGCTTCATCGAGGCTACCGCCGCCGATCAGGCCAAGACCCATACTGTTCACCGAACGGGCAATCATCGTCACGCCGACATCGGAACCACGGCTTTTCAGCGCTTTGGCGACGTTTGCCGCCGCGTGGATCACGTCGGCACTCCCGGCGTTGGTACCGGAAATAATCAGCGGTTTTTTCGCCCCGGCCAGTGCCTGAACGATAACATCCACTTTGCTCTTCAGGTCGTTGCTCAGGCCGTCAACCGCCGGAGCGGAATCATCCAGCGCGTGCGCGATAGCGAAGCCTAACCGCGCCTGATCTTCCACCGGAGCGCAGTAGGTCCACGCGGCGATATCGTCCAGTGGGCGGGTGCTGTCGACGTTGGTGACGAACAGCGGATGTTTGGCGCGCTGACCAATGTTCATGATCGCGGCAATCTGCCAGTCAGCGACTTTTTGCGCCGCCGCCATTTCACGGGCTTTGCCTTTCACCGCCTGACGGACAGCCAGAGACGCGCGCGCCCGTCTGGGTGATGTCTTCGCCCAGGATCAGCACCGCGTCATAGGATTCGATTTCGCGCAGCGCCGGCGTACGGATACCGCCTTCGCGCAGCACTTTCAGCGCCAGCTCCAGTGGGCGTTGTTGCTCGCCTTTCGCAATGCCGGTATAGAAGTTTTCCGCACCGACCAGTTCACGCAGCGCAAAGTTGCTCTCCACGCTGGCGCGCGGGGAACCAATACCAATCACTTTCTTCGACTGACGTAAAATATCTGCCGCGCCCTGCATCGCCTGCTCGGCGTTCAGGGTGATCAGATCGTCACCACGACGTTGAACCGGCTGACGCGGACGGTCTTTCAGGTTGACGTAGCCGTAGCCGAAACGACCGCGGTCGCACAGGAAGTAGTGGTTAACCGTACCGTTGTAACGGTTTTCGATGCGACGCAGCTCGCCATAACGTTCGCCCGGGCTGGTGTTGCAACCCAGCGAGCACTGCTGGCAGATGCTCGGTGCAAACTGCATGTCCCACTTACGGTTGTAACGCTCGGAGTGGGTTTTGTCCGTGAATACGCCGGTCGGGCAGATTTCCACCAGTTGCCGGAGAATTCGCTTTCCAGCACGCCGTCTTCCGGGCGCCCAAAGTAGACGTTATCGTGCGCGCCATACACGCCAAGATCCGTGCCGTCTGCATAGTCTTTGTAGTAACGCACGCAGCGATAGCAGGCGATGCAGCGGTTCATTTCATGAGAGATGAACGGCCCCAGATCCTGATTGCGGTGAGTACGTTTGGTAAAACGATAGCGACGGAAGCTGTGACCGGTCATCACGGTCATATCCTGCAGGTGGCAGTTGCCCCCCTCTTCGCAAACCGGGCAGTCATGCGGGTGGTTGGTCATCAACCACTCCACGACGCTTTCGCGGAATTGCTTCGCTTCATCATCGTCGATCGAAATGAAAGTACCGTCGGATGCCGGTGTCATACAGGACATCACCAGGGCGGCCACGCGTGTCTTCCGCGTTTTGATATTGCTTCACCGCACACTGGCGGCACGCACCCACGCTCCCCAGCGCCGGATGCCAGCAAAAATAAGGAATATCAAGGCCCAGGGAGAGACATGCCTCAAGCAGGTTGTCCGCCCCATTTACCTCGTATTCTTTGCCGTCTACATGAATAGTAGCCATTAGCATGCTTCCAGTTGTCTCAGTCAGCGACTGAGAGTTAATCAAAATTCTGTTCGCGTCCCCTCACCGCTTCCAGGATGGGGGGAGAACCATTACCAGCGCGCTTTCAGCAGGTTTGGCTGGATACCGCCAATCGCATGGGTATTGCTGAATTGCTGTTTGATGCCCGCTTCAAACTCTTCGCGGAAATATTTAATCGCGCTCTGTAACGGTTCCACCGCACCGCGCATGCGCGCAGAAGGTTTTACCCGGCCCGAGTTGTCGACACAGTTGCTCAAGTGTCTCGATATCTCCGGGCTGGCCTTCACCACGCTCCAGCGCTCGCAGGATTTTTACGCTCCACGGCAGGCCGTCGCGGCATGGCGTACACCAACCGCACGATTCGCGGGCGAAGAACTCTTCCAGTTACGCACCAGCGAAACCATATTGATTTCGTGGTCAACGGCCATCGCCAGCGATGTGCCCAGACGGCTTCCCCGCTTTACCGATGCTTTCGAACTCCATCGGCAGGTCAAGGTGTGCTTCGGTCAGGAAGTCGGTGCCCGCGCCGCCCGGCTGCCAGGGCTTTAAACTTCAGGCCATCGCGCATGCCGCCTGCGTAATCTTCAAGAATTTCTCGTGCTGTGGTGCCGAACGGCAGTTCCCACAGACCGGGATTTTTCACGCGGCCGGAGAAGCCCATCAGCTTGGTGCCAGCATCTTTGCTGGTCGAAATGTTCTGATACCACTCAACGCCGTTCGCCAGGGATTGCCGGGACGTTACACAGGGTTTCGACGTTGTTAACGCAGGTCGGTTTCCCCACGCGCCGGAGCTTGCCGGGAAGGGCGGTTTGGAACGCGGGTTAGCACGGCGGCCTTCCAGCGAGTTAATCAGTGCGGTCTCTTCACCACAGATATAACGCCCGGCGCCGGTATGCACGAACAGCTCAAAATCAAAACCGGTGCCGAGGATATTTTTACCCAGCAGGCCGGCTTCAGTCGCTTCTGCAATGGCGCGACGCAGGTGAACCGCCGCTTCAATGTATTCACCGCGCAGGAAGATATAGCCACGATATGCTTTCAGCGCGAATGCCGAGATCAGCATGCCTTCCACCAGCAGGTGCGGCAGTTGCTCCATCAGCAGGCGGTCTTTATAAGTGCCCGGCTCCATTTCATCCGCGTTACACAGCAGGTAGCGGATATTCATGGATTCATCTTTCGGCATCAGACTCCACTTCAGCCCCGTGGAGAAGCCCGCGCCGCGGCCTTTCAGACCGGAGTCCTTAACCGCATTGACGATCTCGTCCGGCGCCATGCCCGTTAACGCTTTACGCGCACCGGCATAGCCATTTTGCTCTGATACTCGTCCAGCCACACCGGCTGTTTGTCATCACGCAGACGCCGGTCAGCGGATGGGTTTCGGGAGTACGGATAACTGTTTTCATTTATACCGCTCCAGTAAATCAGGGATCCCCTTCCGGTGTAAGATGACTGTGGGTGTCTTCATCAATCATCATGTTCGGGCCTTTGTCGCAGTTGCCCAGACAGCAGGTCGGCAGCAGCGTAAAACGACCATCGAACGTGGTCTGGCCTGGCTTGATTTTCAGGTGACTTTCAATCGCCGACTGAATGCCCTGATACCCGGTGATATGACACACCACGCTGTCGCAATAGCGAATAACGTGGCGCCCTACCGGCTGGCGGAAAATCTGGCTATAGAATGTCGCCACGCCTTCAACGTCGCTCGCCGGGATCCCCCAGAACATCAGCAATGGCGTAAATCGCGCCATCCGGCACCCAGCCACGCTGCTTCTGAACGATTTTCAGCGCTTCAATGGACGCCGCACGCGGGTCTTCGTAGTGGTGCTTTTCGTGCTCAATTGCCTCACGCTCTGCCGCACTCAGCTCAAAAGCCTCGGTTTGTGGTTGTTGATTCTCGTGCATAATTAGCGGTCCACATCTGACATAACAAAATCGATACTACCCAGATAAACAATAAGGTCAGAGACCGAGGGCTGCCGCGGATCGCCGACGGGATTTGCTGCAGGTGCGCAAAGCTCGGGGGTACGAACGCGAGTGCGGTAGCTCATGGTGCTGCCATCGCTGGTCAGGTAGTAACTGTTAATACCCTTGGTTGCCTCGATCATCTGGAAGGATTCGTTTGCCGGCATCACCGGGCCCCACGAGACCTGCAGGAAGTGAGTAATCAGGGTTTCGATATGTTGCAGCGTGCGCTCTTTCGGCGGCGGCGTGGTCAGCGGGTGATCCGCTTTGAACGGGCCTTCCGGCATGTTGTTCAGGCACTGCTCAAGGATGCGCAGGCTCTGGCGCAGCTCTTCAACTTTCAGCATCACGCGGGTGTAACAGTCGCTGACGCCACCGCCCACCGGCACTTCAAAGTCAAAGTTCTCGTAACCGGAGTACGGGCGTGCTTTACGCACGTCGAAGTTAATGCCGGTCGCACGCAGGCCAGCGCCGGTGGTGCCCCACTCCAGCGCCTCTTTTGCGCCGTAAGCGGCAACGCCACTCGGGAGCGACCTTTCAGAATGGTGTTACGCAGCGCCGCTTTCTCGTAAGAAGCCGGGCGTTTTGGCATCCAGTCGAGGAACTCGCGCAGCAGTCGATCCCAGCCTCGCGGCAGATCGTGCGCGACGCCGCCGATGCGGAACCGAGGCCGGGTGCATACGGAAACCGGTAATCGCTTCCACCAGATCGTAGATTTTTTGACGATCGGTAAAGGCGAAGAACACCGGCGTCATCGCGCCTACGTCCTGAATAAAGGTTGAGATATACAGCAGGTGGCTGTTGATGCGGAACAACTCAGAGAGCATCACGCGAATGACGTTAACGCGATCCGGCACCGTGATGCCCGCCAGTTTTCCACCGCCAGCACGTAAGGCATTTCGTTGACGCAGCCACCGAGGTACTCGATACGGTCGGTATAAGGAATGTAGCTGTGCCGGGACTGGCGCTCGCCCATTTTTCTGCACCGCGATGGTGGTAGCCGATATCCGGTACACAGTCGACGATCTCTTCGCCATCCAGTTGCAGAATAATGCGGAACGCACCGTGCGCGGAGGGGTGGTTCGGGCCGAGGTTGAGGAACATAAAGTCCTCATTGTCAGTACCGCGCTTCATGCCCCAGTCTTCCGGTTTAAAGGTCAGCGACTCCATCTCCAGATCCTGCTTGGCTTTGGTCAGCTCAAACGGATCGAATTCGGTGGCGCGCGCCGGGTAATCTTTACGCAATGGATGACCCGTCCAGTCTGCGGCATCATAATGCGCGTCAAGTGCGGGTGACCGTTAAAGGTTACGCCAAACATCTCCCGAGTTTCACGCTCATACCAGTTGGCGTTCGGGAAGATTTTGGTAGATTCAGATCGTTTTCCGACAGCGCCACTTTCAGCATGATGTCGCGGTTGCGATCGATAGAAATCAGGTGATAGAAAACGGAAAAATCCGCGGCGGGCAAACCGGCGCGGTGAGTGCAGACGTTCGTCCATGCCGTGCAGGTCGAACAGCATGACGTAAGGCTTCGGCAGTTTCTTTAAAAAATCGAAAACTTCCAGTAATTGCTCACGCTTAACCCAGACTACGGGTACCCCGGTGCGGGTCGCCTGAACGGTAAAGGCATCCGGCCCAAAACGGTTGCGCAATTCGCCAATGACCGGATCATCCAGATGATCCTGGGTCTGCCATGCGGCTTCTTGCGCAGTTAAATCGGTCATATTGTTCACCATTGCAAAGGGTCCGTGGTGACTGTCAGGTATGGCTTCGCGTTATTGGATTATTGAAATGCGAAGTTTTTCCATTACCCACAGGCGCAAATTAAATCTCGTCCGGCGTACGCAGATTGGTCACAGCGATGCGTTCGCCACGCTTACGGTCGCGTTCAGACTGCATATTGGCGCGGTAAACGCCCTGATCGCCGACCACCCATGAGAGCGGACGACGTTCTTTGCCGATCGATTCCTGCAACAGCATCAGCGCCTGCATATAGGCTTCTGGACGCGGCGGGCAGCCTCGGGATGTACACATCCACCGGGATAAATTTGTCGACGCCCTGCACAACAGAATAGATGTCATACATGCCACCGGAGTTCGCGCAGGCTCCCATGGAGATAACCCACTTCGGTTCAAGCATCTGGTCGTAAAGACGCTGGATAACCGGCGCCATCTTGGTAAAGCAGGTACCCGCCACCACCATCAGGTCGGCCTGACGAGGAGAGGCGCGCAGCACTTCTGCACCAAAACGCGCAACGTCATGCACCGCAGTAAACGACGTCACCATCTCTACATAGCAACATGACAGGCCAAAGTTATAAGGCCAAATTGAGTTTTTACGGCCCCAGTTCACCATATCGTGCAGGGCATTTTCGAGCTTGCCCATATACACACTACGGTTGATCTCTTGTTCCAGGGGGGTCGGTTACGATCTCCTGTTTTTGCAGGGGGTAACGGTCGTTCTCACCGTTAGGATCTATGCGGGTGAGCGTATAATCCATCTTATTGCCTCGCGGTTAGCGTTGACTGTCAGTGTAGCTGTTGGTCTCTGGATTCATTTGCTCGCGGCGCGAAACGCACGGGCGTCCAGTCCAGCGCGCCAATACGCACCAGATAAACAAGACCAGCCAGCAGCACTAAAATGAAAATTGCGGCTTCGACAAAACCGACCCAACCACTCTCGCGAATGGAGGTTGACCATGCGAATAAATAGAGCGCTTCCACGTCGAAGATGACGAAGAACATGGCCACCGGTGTAGAACTTGGCGGACAGGCGTAAACGAGCGGAACCGACAGAATCGATACCCGATTCGAAAGGAACGTTTTTGTGCCTCGCGCGCGACCGCCTAAAACCGACCGCCAATCAGCATGAAACAGCACAGGCCAATGGCGACAATAAGAAAGATAGCGAATGCCCAATGATGAGCGATGATTTCAGTGGATGTTGACATACGCATTGCTTAACTCAAAAGGTAGCGTTAAAACCTCTGCTCTTGCTGGCAGATGACGCCACATCGATTCACGGGGAGGAATAAAAAACCACACATTTACTGTGTAAAAAAGCAAGTACAGCTAAACGATGTGGGTTTTTACTCCTTTCTATAACCTTTGTCAACTTTAACAAAAGTTTACTCACATTAGTTTACATCGGCAGCAATCCATTAACATTTAATGCCGTTTTCGTGTTCAGCCTCGAGCTTTACCGAAAAAAACCGGTGTTGAATCGTGTCCGTTGTGAGTTTTCATCAATATTACCCTCCCATTTTGACAGGATTTTGTCCGGATTCCTCCCCCTCTGCGGGAGTATTTTCTTGATCTGTGACACGCTTTTGTTAATTCATCACTAAAAACGGCAACAATCCGGTGTGATTTTTAACATGAACAGAAGGCATGAAAAACTATAGTTGATAAAGGGATATTTTGCTGTGAAGGGGATTAACGTATTGAAAAAATAATCATTTATTTGAACAATAATTCACTTGATCATTATTTGTTCAAAAAATGAACCAATGGCATTAATTTTCCTGTCAGTGGTTCATTTTTGCACTTACATTTTGTTACCAGATTTTGGAGCCGAATGTTATCCAAAGTCCCCTTCAATAATGAGGGAGTCACCTCCCCCTTCAGTGGTACTGCTTCCATAATGCCGAGTTCTGATAATGCTCCATCGCCCCACGGAAAATAACCTGCGCCAGTTCATTCTGACTATGCGGGTTATAGCAAAGAAGGTATTCCGTATCGGGCAGCATCGGCAAACCATCAGCCCGCCCCAACACGCGCAATTCCGGGCTCATCATTTCCACCGGCCGCGCGGTCACGCCCAGCCCCGCTTTTACCGCCGCTTTAACGGCAGAAAGCGTGGAGGCAACGTAGGCCATCCGCCGGGGGGATGTCGGCATCATTCAATGCGTTGATCACCATATCGCGAAACGCGCTGGGCTCATCCAGCAATACCAGCGGCACTGCTTCGCCTTTTGCAGCACATATTCTGCAGAACAGTACCAGTGGGTTGGCGAGGTGCGTAGCGTCATTACATCAAATTGCCCGGAGCGATGGGTTGTCACCACAAGATCAACGTCGTGATCCTGCAGACGATCGCCGGAGAGAGGATTGCGTTTGACGCGAACATCAAGCGCCAGTTTCGGATATACCGAGCTTATACGATTAAGCAGGAACGGCAGAATAGTATCGGCGGACTCATCAGAAGCGCCAATAGTGAGTACCCCTGAAGATTGCTGAACATCAACGATGTACAGGCTTCATCATTGAAACGTAAAATCTTTCTTGCATAGCCCAGTAACTGAATACCATGCTCGGTCAAGAGTTTATTACGACCATGACGGGCGAAAAGTTCTTTTCCCACTAACTGCTCCAGTGCGCTGCATTTGCTGACTTACAGCAGACTGGTGCGACAGACTGCGGCAGCCGCCGCAGCAAAGGTGTTAAGATCAGCGACCGCAACGAATGTTCTCAGCAGATCGAGGTCGAGATTCAGTATCGGACGATTTGCATTTATCATAATTTTTCACTTACGGGTTGCTCGCGCGGAGTTACCCGGGTTTATGCTGTGCTCGTAAGATTAAGTAATTCCATTTTAAAAAGTGCATCCTGCAAAGTCAAGACCAGTATCACCCTGACTTTAAGTTCTGTGTTTATAGTTCGCTGTCTGAGGCAGGCTGAACTCAATGACTTTATTTTGCATACTCCCATTCCTTTTAGATATATAAACCATGCCAAAACGTGTTAATCCTTTTAAGGAAAAACATTTTTACGCAACATTCGCGGCCATACATAGCACAGGCGTCATATACAACCAGTTCATATGAGTGATTGGGAGTAAAAACCATTAATAACAAATAACTAAAATTAAGAAATATCCCACAGAAAAGACAAGGCCTTTTGCTTATGAACCATTTCCAGCACCTCTAAGTTTAACCTAAAACCCTTATATTTATAAGCATTATTGCGGATAATCTTAAGCCAAAAATGACATGATACCCAACTTAGTTATATTAATATTAATGATAGTCATAGTTCCCATTCTCAATATTAAATAGCTATTATTTGAGGATCAGTCCAACTATTAATAATGCTTAACATTGCGCTCACGGCCCTCCTCTTTCTCCCTACCAGAATGATGATTCCCCCACGCCATCATTCAGATTTTTCGCAGAAAACGCCCGGCCAGAGCATCATCATGCCAAACACATACTGAACAAATGGATTTTAACAACACAAAATAATAGACAAAGACATGATACCAATACCAACAACCAGCCGTAAGTGAAAAACAGTCTAATCAACAGACAAATAGCCAACACAACAGTTAAAAAGTCGTTAACTCCAAAAGAGTTAAGACAAAATCTTCTCCTGCTGACCCTTCCAAAACCGACGGACGTGGGAGTACATTGTTCCGTGCTCACTTCCACGGCAGGCAGTGACAAACTCTAGCCTAAAAGGTCAAAGGTTCATGTCCTCCATCGAAAAATCCAGCAAATTAGATAACGTCTGTTACGACATCCGTGGTCCGGTTCTGGAAAGAAGCAAAGCGACTGGAAGAAGAAGGCAATAAGGTTCTTAAACTTAACATCGGTAACCCTGCCCCCTTTGGCTTCGAGGCGCCGGATGAAATACTGGTCGATGTGATTCCGTAATCTGCACCGGCGCGCAAGGTTACTGCGATTCCAAAGGGCTGTACTCGGCCCGCAAAGCAATCATGCAGCACTATCAGGCGCGCGGGATGCGCGAAGTCACTGTCGAAGACATTTATATAGGCAATGGTGTTTCTGAACTGATTGTGCAGTCGATGCAGGCGCTGCTGAACAGCGGCGACGAAATGCTGGTTCCCGCGCCGGACTACCCCCCTGTGGACCGCTGCAGTATCGCTCTCCAGCGGGAAAGCCGTGCACTACTTATGTGATGAGTCGTCGGACTGGTTCCCTGACCTCGATGACATTCGCGCGAAAATCACCCCTCGCACTCGCGGTATTGTGATCATCAACCCGAATAACCCTACAGGCGCGGTTTACTCCAAAAGCGCTGCTGATGGAGATTGTGGAGATTGCGCGTCAGCATAATCTGATCATTTTGCTGACGAAATCTACGACAAAATCCTCTACGACGACGCTGAACACCACTCAATCGCGGCGATGGCACCGGATCTGTTTACCATCACGTTTAATGGTCTGTCCAAAACTTACCGCGTGGCCGGATTTCGCCGGGCTGGATGGTATTGAGCGGGCCGAAAAAACACGCCAAAGGCTATATTGAAGGGCTGGAGATGCTGGCCTCAATGCGCCTGTGCGCCAACGTACCTGCACAGCACGCCATTCAGACAGCGCTTGGTGGTTACCAGAGCATTAGCGAGTTTATTGTGCCGGGCGGTCGTCTGTACGAACAGCGCAACCGCGCCCTCGGGAGTTGATCAACGACATTCCTCGGCGTTTCTTGCGTGAAGCCAAACGGTGCGTTGTATATGTTCCCGAAAATCGACGCGAAACGTTTTAATATTCATGACGATCAGAAAATGGTGCTCGACTTCCTGCTGCAAGAAAAAGTGCTGCTGGTACAAGGGTCAGCATTTAACTGGCCATGGCCGGATCACGTGCGTATCGTAACCCTGCCGCGTGAAGACGATCTGGAAATGGCGATCACCCGTTTTGGTCGTTTCCTTTCCGGTTACCATCAGTATAAGGGTTGTGGGGGCAGATTTGCATCTTCCCCACTCTCTGCGCACAATGACTCAGGTCGCAGTCACAGACAAGGTTAACTATGAGTCAGAGTCATTTCTTCGCGCATCTTTCCCGCCTTAAACTCATCAATCGCTGGCCGCTGATGCGCAACGTGCGCACGGAAAATGTGTCAGAGCATAGCCTGCAGGTGGCAATGGTCGCCCATGCACTGGCGGTGATCAAAAACCGCAAATTCAACGGACAGGTGAATGCCGAGCGTATTGCACTGTTGGCGATGTATCACGATGCCTCGGAAGTCCTGACCGGGGATCTCCCCACGCCCGTGAAGTATTTCAACTCGCAGATTGCGCAGGAATACAAAGCCATTGAGAAAATTGCCCAGCAAAAACTGGTTGAAATGATTCCGGAAGAGCTGCGGGATGTATTTACCCCGCTGATCGATGAACGTCACTACAGCGAAGAAGAAAAAACGCTGGTGAAACAGGCAGATGCCCTGTGTGCGTATCTGAAATGTCTGGAGGAACTTTCCGCTGGCAATAATGAGTTCGGGCTGGCAAAAACGCGTCTGGAGAAGACGCTGGACGCCCGCCGTAGCCCGGAGATGGATTACTTCATGCAGGTGTTCGTGCCAAGTTTTCATCTCTCGCTGGATGAAATCAGCGAGGACTCGCCACTGTAATAAGCCGTCAAGCCGGGCGATCCCGGCTGACTGTTCAAAATGGAAACAGCACCGGGATCAGCAGCGCGCAGACCACCATTACCAACAGGGTGAACGGCACGCCGATTTTAACAAAATCGCTGAACTGATAGTTGCACGGCCCCAACACCAGCGTATTCACCGGTGAGGAGACCGGCGTCATAAACGCAGCCGACGCGGCCATCGCCACCATCATGGCAAACGGATAGGGTGAAACCCCCATTGATTTTGCCGCCGCCAGCGCAATAGGCGCCATCAGTACCGCCGTCGCGGTGTTAGAAATAAACAGGCCGATCAACGCACACATCATAAACAGACAGATCAGCATCAGGTGCGGCCCGTAACCGCCCCCACATCCATCAGCCCTTTTACCACCAAATCCACACCGCCGGTTTTTTGCAGCGCCAGCGCAAACGGCATCATCCCGACAATCAAAATAATGCTTGGCCAGTGGATCGCTTTATACGCGCTTTCAGCATCAATACAGCGGAATTTACCCATCAGCAAACAGGCAACAATCGCCGCAACCGGATTGGGAATTTCGTCTGTCAGCATCAGCGCCACCATCAGCACCGGTGGCAGAAGATCGCATGCGGCGCCCGGCTGTGCGCCGGGGATGCTGCGCTCTCTTCGACAGGCAGATTCAGCACCACAAAATCGCGACCGTGCGAACCCAGTTGGCTAATGAGTTTCCAGTTGCCCACCACCAGAATGACATCGCCCAACTGCAAGGGTTCATCCGTAACGGCCCCTTCCCGGGCTTCGCCATCGCGTTTCAGGCCCACAACATTCAGGCCATAGCGAGTACGAAAGCCGATTTCGCGCACCGTTTTACCGGTTAATTCCGAATCAGGAATAAGCGTCACTTCCGCCATGCCAACATCCAGCGCCTGATCGGAGAAATATTCACCGCGCAGGATCATCGGCTCTAAAAGTTGCTCAGCACAGAACTCGCGCAGATCGACCTCTGCGGCGGACATATCGATCAACAACACATCGCGGGCGCGGAATTCAGAAACCCCATTCACATTGACGATCACACGCCGAAAACGCCGCCAGCGTTCAACACCAATAATGTTTGCACCATAGCGCTCACGTAGCCGCAAATCATCAAGACGCTGGCCAATCATCGGCGAACTGGGACGGATAGCCGGGGCGACGCGCCCGGCCGGTGAGGTGATACTCTTTGATCAGATCGCGGAAAGTACGGTGTCTCCAGCCCTCGCGAAGTACACCTTCCTCTTCGCCTTTCAGCATAAAACGCATCAGCAGCATATAAATGATGCCGAGCAGCAGGATCACCAGACCTAACGGCGTGACGCTGAAAAAACCGAATCCCTGCAACCCTTCCCGCAGTAACTCACTGTTAACCACGGGTTTGGCGGTGTGGCAACCAGCGTCATCATGCCGCTGATTAACCCGGCAAAACTGAGCGGCATCATCAAACGCGAAGGAGAGGTTTGCATGCGCATCGACACGCTGAGCACAACGGGGATAAAAATCGCTACTACGCCGGTGGAGCTCATAAAGGCGCCAAGACCGGCCGCGGTTAGCATCAGCAGCACCAGCATTTTACTTTCACTGCTGCCGGCCATTTTCACCAGCCAGTGCCCATATTGGTTGCCACGCCGGTGCGAACCAGTGGGCCATCGCCGATAATAAACAGTGCGGCGATCAGAATGACGTTAGGATCGCTAAAACCGGAAAAGGCTTCCGATAGCGTCAGCGTGCCGCTCAGAATAAAAGCAACAATCACAAACAGTGCTACCGCGTCCATGCGTACTTTGCCCGTTGCGAAAAGCACAACGGCGATACCCAACAGACACAAAACCCAGATCAGTTCACCGTTCACAACGTATCCTTGTCAGTTGATAGTGAGAAAATAGTGCCATAAAAAAACCCCACAAATGTG
The DNA here is from genome assembly GCA_002886105.1 of Enterobacter sp. EA-1. Lineage (GTDB taxonomy): Bacteria > Pseudomonadota > Gammaproteobacteria > Enterobacterales > Enterobacteriaceae. The sequence continues at coordinate 1,597,073 of CP025776.1, read as the reverse complement.
GGGTTAAATCATGAGATCAGGCCTTCAGCGTTACATTCACCGTTCCATCGGGCTGTTTTGCCACCACCAGCGCATCAAGGCGTGTCAGTGCGAAGTCCACTTCATCGAGCCGGGGCGCATCCGGCGGCACATTCACCGCAATGACGTGGCAACCTGCCGCAAGGCCGGAAAGCACGCCTGCCGCTGCATCCTCAACCACGACGCACTCTTCCGCAGGCAACCCTAACAGCTTCGCCCCCAGCAGATAGGCGTCCGGCTCGGGTTTACCGCGCTTCACCTGTTCGGCAGTAACGAACACTTTCGGCGTGGGCAGCCCGGTGGCGCCGTGGCGCGCATGGGCAACCGGTACAGAGCCAGACGTCACAATGGCCCACGGAATACCGGCGGCATCGAGATGGTTTAACAGTTCAATTGCGCCGCAAAGGGGTAATACCGTCGGTGTCCCCCGCTTCAATCTCCTCCAGTGCGGGTAAACTCGGCCGCGATCTCCGCTTCCGATCTGCCTGCCATAAAGTGCCGCAGCGAGGTAATGGCCTGTTTGCCGTGGATGAAATTCAGCACATCATCGTGTGCGATGCCAAATCTGTCAGCCCAGCTGCACCATGCCCGCTCTACGGCGGGCAAAGAGTTCACCAGCGTGCCGTCCAAATCAAACAGAAATCCTTTGCACTGCACACACACCTCCTCAGGCGTTAATGATCTGATTAATTTCGTTGCTGCTCAGATGGTACTGGCGCGGGCATGAGTGCCAGACGCTCAGCATGCGTTGATATTTATCCCACATCGGGGTTTGCGCGTTGAAGCCGTGAGTGCCGGCGTCGAAATGGGTATAACGGCCTTCAATATTGACCATAAAGCGTACATAACCGAGGTAACGCGCTTCCGTGGCGGCGTCAAAACCGAGGAAAGTGACGCGGCGCTCATCAATGGCGGCGGTGTCTTTGAGGTTGGCCCAGTGGAGACATGCAGCGCGTGGTACATCTCCATAATATCGATAACGATGCGACAGGTTTCTTCTTTCAGCTCGCCGAATTCACGATCCAGCTCACGCATTTGCAGGCCATATCCGCGCTCAATGATGGTTTGCAAACGACGATAACGTTCCGCATTGGCCGGATCCATCATGGTCATCATTTTATACTGATTGGATAAGATCAGACGTTGGGCATTGGTCATTTCCATCTTTCGACTCCTGTGGCACATCGGCGTATTAAAAAAGATGTATTGAGTTTACATGCTGAAAACGATGGCTTTCTTGATTTGCCGGGGGTGTTACATGGAACAAAATGAAAATAAAAAAAGAAGACATACCGATAATGTCTTCTTTTATATATTGGCTGGCGACGAAATTACAAATCATCCAGAAAGGTTTTATCCAGTTGTTTAAACGCGCGCTTAAGCGTGTCAGCTAACGCCTGATAATCGGGTTTACCTTCTACAGGCGCCAGCGCCTGCCCTGCTTCCTGAAGTTTTCCGCGCACTTCATAAAACCAGTGCAGTATGGAGGGCGGCAGCGGCGTGACAGAGCGTTTACCCAGCCACCACAGCCCCTGCATCGGCAGGCTCAGCGCAAATACCGCAGTAGCGACAGCCGGGCCAAGCTGACCGCCCAACGCAAGTTGCCAGCAGAGGGTAAACACCGCCAGCGGCGGCATAAAACGGATGGCGTAACGCGTCGCACGAATGACGCGATTCTCAACAAATACCGGAGCGAGGCGCTTTTCCATTGGCCGGTCTTCGCATAATGCTGGCCCCGACGGAACAAACTAAAAAAACTGGCGGGGCGATTCTCTGAAGTGGACATGGCGTTACCTCAACTTCACATATAAAAATTAAAAATTTTGTGCAAAACAACAACTACAAATGACAACGTTAAAATTTTTTGTCAATCGCATCAGGTATCAGGTATCCTGTGCCTGCCTTACCGAGGGTCATTAGACGAATAACTAAAATTCGTCAAATTTAAGCCTCATTATGCCACTGCCTGAAATTTGCGCAAAATAGCTTAAAATTTTATGTATTCTTCCATCATGCCAGAAAGTATTCGCGGCATGATGTTAATCATAAATGTCAGCGTCAACCTGCGCTACGCTGTGCGACTCACTGACGTTTTTTAGCCACGTATCATAAATAGGTACTTCCATGTCGAGTAAGTTAGTACTGGTTCTGAACTGCGGTAGCTCCTCACTGAAATTCGCAATCATCGATGCAGCAAATGGTGACGAGTACCTTTCTGGTTTAGCCGAATGTTTCCATCTTCCTGGAAGCACGCATCAAATGGAAAATTGACGGCGGTAAACAAGAAGCGGCTTTAGGTGCAGGTGCCGCTCACAGCGAAGCGCTGAACTTTATCGTTAACACTATTCTGGCACAAAACCAGAACTGTCTGCACAGCTGACCGCAATTGGTCACCGCATCGTGCACGGTGGCGAAAAATACACCAGCTCCGTCGTTATCGATGAATCTGTTATCCGGGGGTATCAAAGATGCAGCCTCTTTTGCACCGCTGCACAACCCGGCGCATTTGATCGGTATCGCAGAAGCGCTGAAATCTTTCCCGAATCTGAAAGACAAAAACGTTGCTGTGTTTGACACCGCGTTCCACACCACCATGCCGGAAGAGTCTTACCTCTATGCCCTGCCGTACAAACTGTACAAAGAGCACGGCGTTCGTCGTTACGGCGCACACGGCACCAGCCACTTCTATGTGACTCAGGAAGCGGCAAAAGTCCTGAACAAACCGGTAGAAGAGCTGAACATCATCACCTGCCATCTGGGCAACGGTGGTTCTGTTTCTGCTATCCGCAACGGCAAATGCGTGGATACCTCCATGGGTCTGACCCCGCTGGAAGGTCTGGTGATGGGCACCCGTTCTGGCGACATCGACCCGGCTATCATTTTCCACCTGCATGACACCGCTGGGCATGAGCGTTGAAGCTATCAACAAAATGCTGACCAAAGAGTCCGGCCTGCTGGGCCTGACCGAAGTCACCAGCGACTGCCGTTATGTAGAAGACAACTACAAAGATAAAGAAGACGCGAAACGCGCCATGGACGTGTACTGCCACCGTCTGGCGAAATACATCGGCTCTTACACTGCGCTGATGGAAGGTCGTCTGGACGCGGTTGTCTTCACCGGCGGCATCGGTGAAAACGCAGCAATGGTGCGCGAACTGTCCCTCGGCAAACTGGGCGTTCTGGGCTTCGACGTTGACCACGAGCGCAACCCGGCTGCCCGTTTCGGTAAGTCTGGCTTTATCAACAAAGAAGGCACCCGCCCGGCTGTCGTTATCCCGACAAACGAAGAGCTGGTTATCGCGCAAGACGCGAGCCGCCTGACTGCCTGATTACACACACCGCCAGCCAATGCTGGCGGTGCTGTTCTTGTAACCCGTCAACCATGACGGTAACGAAAGAGGATTAACCGTGTCCCGTATTATTATGCTGATCCCTACCGGAACCAGCGTCGGTCTGACCAGCGTCAGCCTTGGCGTGATCCGTGCTATGGAACGCAAAGGCGTTCGTCTGAGCGTCTTTAAACCGATCGCACAGCCGCGCGCTGGCGGTGACGCTCCGGACCAGACCACCACTATCGTGCGTGCAAACTCTGGCCTGCCTGCGGCTGAACCACTGAAAATGAGCCACGTTGAATCGCTGCTCTCCAGCAACCAGAAAGACGTGCTGATGGAAGAGATCATCGCGCGCTACCACGAAAGCAGCAAAGATGCGGAAGTGGTGCTTGAAGAAGGCCCCGGTGCCGACCCGTAAACACCAGTTCGCTCAGTCGCTGAACTTTGAAATCGCAAAAACGCTGAACGCTGAAATCGTGTTCGTCATGTCTCAGGGCACCGACACGCAGGAACAGCTGAAAGAGCGTATCGAACTGACTCGCAACAGCTTCGGCGGCGTGAAAAACACCAACATCACGGGCGTTATCGTTAACAAACTGAACGCCCCGGTTGATGAACAGGGTCGTACCCGCCCGGACCTGTCTGAAATTTTCGACGACTCGTCCAAAGCGAAAGTTGTGCGCATCGATCCGGCTAAACTGCAGGAATCCAGCCCGCTGCCAGTACTGGGCGCGGTACCGTGGAGCTTCGATCTGATCGCCACCCGTGCGATCGACATGGCGCGTCACCTGAACGCCACCATCGTTAACGAAGGCGACATCAAAACCCGCCGCGTGAAATCCGTCACCTTCTGTGCGCGCAGCATTCCGCACATGCTGGAACATTTCCGTCCGGGTTCCTGCTGGTAACCTCCGCTGATCGTCCGGACGTGCTGGTTGCTGCCTGCCTCGGCGGCAATGAACGGCGTGGAAATCGGCGCCCTGCTGCTGACCGGCGGCTACGAAATGGACGCCAGCGTCCGCAAACTGTGTGAACGTGCTTTCGCCACCGGCCTGCCGGTCTTTATGGTGAACACCAACACCGGCAGACCTCCCTGAGCCTGCAGAGCTTCAACCTCGGAAGTCCCGGTTGATGACAACGAGCGTATCGAAAACGTTCAGGAATACGTGGCCAGCTACATCAACGCACAGTGGATCGACTCCCTGACCGCCACTTCCGAGCGCAGCCGTCGTCTCTCTCCGCCAGCCTTCCGTTACCAGCTCACCGAGCTGGCGCGCAAAAGCCGGCAAACGCGTTGTTCTGCCTGAAGGCGACGAGCCGCGTACCGTTAAAGCCGCTGCTATCTGTGCGGAACGCGGTATCGCGACCTGTATCCTGCTGGGTAACCCGGACGAAATTAACCGCGTTGCCGCCGCGCAAGGTGTTGAACTGGGTACGGGCATCGAAATCGTCGATCCGGATGTGGTGCGTGAAAGCTATGTTGCCCGTCTGGTTGAGCTGCGTAAGAGCAAGGGCATGACCGAAGCCGTTGCCCGCGAGCAGCTGGAAGACAACGTGGTGCTCGGTACGCTGATGCTGGGAGCAGGATGAAGTTGACGGTCTGGTTTCCGGTGCGGTTCACACCACCGCGAACACCATTCGTCCGCCGTTGCAGTTGATCAAAACCGCACCGGGCAGTTCACTGGTTTCCTCCGTGTTCTTTATGCTGCTGCCGGAACAGGTTTATGTTTACGGTGACTGCGCAATCAACCCGGATCCGACCGCTGAACAGCTGGCGGAAATCGCTATTCAGTCTGCGGATTCCGCTATCGCGTTTGGCATCGAACCGCGCGTGGCTATGCTCTCCTACTCCACCGGTAACTCCGGTGCAGGTAGCGATGTAGAGAAAGTGCGTGAAGCGACTCGCCCGGCGCAGGAAAAACGTCCTGACCTCGGTTATCGACGGTCCGCTGCAGTACGACGCCGCCGTCATGGCTGACGTGGCAAAATCCAAAGCGCCGAACTCTCCGGTTGCCGGCCGCGCTACCGTGTTCATCTTCCCGGATCTGAACACCGGTAACACCACCTATAAAGCGGTACAGCGTTCTGCCGACCTGATCTCCATCGGGCCGATGCTGCAGGGTATGCGCAAACCGGTTAACGACCTGTCCCGTGGCGCGCTGGTTGACGATATCGTCTACACCATCGCACTGACCGCGATTCAGGCATCGCAGCAGTAATCTTTCTGCTCTGCGACAAAAGGCGACCCGCGGGTCGCCTTTTTTATTCTACAACAGCTCCCGCGCGGCCGACACAATGTCGTGCGCCGTCAGGCCATACTCTTTTGCAGGAAATCCTGCGTTCCCACCTGACCGTAGCGCTCCTTCACGCCGACACGCCGCATCGGCACCGGGCAGGTTTCCACCAGCACTTCCGCCACCGCCGATCCCAGCCCGTTATGGATGCTGTGGTTTTCACAGGTAACGATGCGCCCGGTTTTCTCAGCGTAATTCTTCACTAACATGCGATCGATGGGTTTCAGGGTAAACATGTCGATCACCGCCGCACTCACACCTTCCTGCTCCAGTTGTTGCGCCGCAGCCAGCGCTTCCGCCACCATGATGCCGTTGGCAATCAGCGTGATGTCTGGCCTTCACGCAGTACGTTCCTTTACCGATGGTAAACTGCGAACCGGGCTGGTACACCGTCGGCGCCTGTTTGCGGATGGTACGCACCCAGTAAAAACCGTCAAGATCCGCAAGCTGGCGGAGAATGTCCTCAAACATCACCGCATCGGTCACTTCCAGTACCACCGAATGCGCCAGTCCGCGCACAATCCCCATATCTTCAAATGACATGTGCGTACCGCCGTTATGGCAGGCGGTGACCCCGGCATCAGAAGCTATCACTTTCACGTTATTACGCTGGTAATCGAGGGACATAAAGAGCTGATCAAAACAGCGACGACTGGCGAACGCGGTAAAGGTATGCACAAACGGTTTACGCCCGGTCAGCGCCAGTCCAGCCGCCGTACCAATCACGTTCGCTTCCATGATCCCGCAGTTAATCACCTGCTGTGGGTATTTTTTGTGCACACCATCCATGGCCATCGAGCTCATCAAATCCGCTTCCAGCGCGATCACCTCACTGCCTGACTCAATCTGTGCGCTGATAAAGCCGGCATAGACCTTGCGCATTTCAATGCTGTCTTTTCCGCCTACAGGGGCAACCTTAATCATGCGCGGCCTCCAGTTGTTCAATGGTTTCATTCAGCGCCTGTTTCATCTCATCGGTCAGACGCAAATGGTGTGAGTTGCTAAGGTTTTCGAGGTATGGCACGCCCTGTCCTTTAATGCTGTCCAGAATGACCAGACGCGGACGGGCATCGGCCGGCGGCACCGGTTTTACCACCTCCAGCAACCCGGCAATGTCATCGCCTTTGACGGTGCAGACATCAAAACCAAAGGCACGGAATTTCCCTTCCAGATCGAAGGCACAGATGATCTCATCCAGCTCACCATCCAGTTGCTGCTTGTTCCAGTCGACAAAGACCGTCAGGTTATTGAGCTTGTGATGGGCAATAAACTGAAACGCCTCCCAGCACTGCCCTCGTTCAGTTCCCCGTCGCCAACGATACAAAACACCCGGTTCGGCCTGCCCGCCAGTTTATGCCCCAGCGCCATCCCCCCCTGCGATGGAAATCCCTGCCCCAGCGAACCGGTCGTAGCGTCAACACCCCGCGTCTTCAGGCGATCCGGATGGCTTGGCAAACGCGTCCCGTTGATATTCAGCGTCATTAACTCTTCCTGCGGAGTAGCCCTTCAGCGCCAGCGTACAGCGCCGGGCCGGCATGCCCTTTCGACAATACAAAGTAGTCACGCTGCGGCCAGTCCGGATCGGCAGGATCAATACGCATCACCTCGCCATACAGCACCGCCAGCGTCTCCACCACTGACATACTGCCGCCGTAGTGACCAAAACCTAAATGCGTCAGCGATTTCAGGGTTGCCACACGGATATCCCGTGCAAACTGCTTCACTTCGTTAAACGTACTCATGATTTCGCTCCGGAGTTTTCTTCTGCGCCATTGCCGCGCGCTTTGCCCTTCGACATGACGTTCCAGATGACCAGCGCGACAAACAGCGCCACCACAACGCCGGTAATCGCCATTGGCGACAGATAACGCGCCAGTTGCCCAGCACAATGCCAACAAAACCGAAGTCCGCATCCGAGAAGGTGGTATTGGCAAAGCCCAGTGCGCCAAGAACGGGTAGCAACAGCACCGGCAGGAAGGTGATCAATAAACCGTTAGCAAACGCGCCGAGCATCGCCCCGCGACGGCCTCCGGTAGCGTTACCAAACACGCCTGCGGTCGCCCCCGTAAAGAAATGCGGCACCACGCCGCAGGATCAGCACCAGCTTCATCTGCCCGAGCAGGAACAACCCAACCAGCCCACCAAGGAAACTGAACAGGAAGCCCACCAGCACGGCGTTTGGCGCATACGGGTAAACAACCGGGCAATCCAGTGCCGGACGGGCATTCGGCACCAGTTTCTCGGAAAAGCCAGTAAATGCCGGGACAATTTCAGCAAGGATCAAGCGCACACCTTGCAGGATAATGAACACGCCTGCGGCGAAGGTGATGGCACCGGATAATGGCGTAGACCAGGAAGTTCTGCCCGGCACTCAGTTGGCTTTCAACATATTCGCGGCCCGCGCAGACTGCGAGGATCATGTAGATGATGATCATCGTCAGCGAGATTGAGATGGAGCTGTCACGCAGGAAGCTGAGGTTTTTCGGCAGGTTCATCTCTTCGGTTGAACGCGAGCCTTTGCCGCATTTACTGCCGATCCAGCCAGAGAGCACATAGCCCAATGTGCCAAAGTGACCAAAAGCGATATCGTCATTGCCGGTGATGCGCTTCATATAGCGCTGGGCAATGGCCGGGAAAAAGGCCATCACCAGCCCAAGGATCAGCGAACCGGTAAACACCAGACCGATACCCTCGAACCCGGCCACGGTCAGGATCACACCAATCATACAAGCCATGTAAAAGGTATGGTGCCCGGTGAGGAAAATGTATTTCAGGCGTGTAAAGCGGGCGACGACAATATTCGCCACCATACCAAACGCCATAATTAATGCAGTTGAAGCACCGTATTTCTCCAGCGCAATAGAGACGATGGCCTCGTTATTAGGAATAATGCCCTGAATATTAAACGCATGTTCAAACATGCCACCCAGCGGATTAAGGGAACCAACTAATACAGTTGCACCACCGCCCAGTACAATAAAGCCCAGAATGGTTTTTACCGTACCTTTAACAACGTCAGAGAAGGATTTTTTCTGCGCCATCAGACCAATCAGAGCTATTAACCCGACCAGTACCGAGGGTACTTTTAATATATCAACAACAAAATTCAGCGTTTCAAGGATAAACATATCCACCTCGCTTAATACACACCGCATCCGCACTGTGTACAGTTGATGTTAACGGTTGGCGAAGAAAGCACTCACTTTCGCTTCCAGTTCGTTGATATCAATGATGTTATTGATAACGATAAGTTGATTTTCCGGTACGCTGGCGCTGGCGGCGATATCTTTCGCCATCACGAACACATCGGCAGCGCCGGGTGTGGCGGACGACAAATCGGAATGTTCAACTTCGGCCTCAATATTCAGCTTCTTAAGGACTTTTTTTAATGTTCATTTCGACCATGAAACTACTGCCAAGTCCGGATCCGCAAATTGCCATTATTTTCATTGTGGTTACCTGTTTTTTGGGTAGAGTACGACCGCATCACACGTTGCCGGGTAATGAGTAAAACTCGGTAAGAAAAAAATCAGTAGCGTTGAATTATATTTTTAATCTCCTCAAGACAGGTTGCGCGATGTAATTTCTCCATATCGTCATCGCTGGCAAATAACTCCGCCAGCGCGGCGATCATTTCGATATGGCTGTGTTTATCCGGCGCCGCCAACATGATAATGGTATCCACCGGATCAAAAATCCTCTGCGCCAAACACCACACCCTGACGCAGTTTTAATAACGATAAACCTAACCCCTTCGCCCCCTCTTCCGGCCGCACATGGGGCATCGCCAGCCCGGGGTGCCAGCACATAGTACGGCCCGAGTTTATGATGCTGCGCCACAATGGCGGTCACGTAGTCTGGCGTGATAATGCCCGCCGCCAGCAACGGTCTGGCGCAGACCTCCAACGCCTGCGGCCAGTTTTCCACACTGTCGTGCAGTTGAACCGTCTTATCGTTCAGCCATTGGTTTAACACGTCACGCTCCTTCTCAGAGAAAAGATGAGCAAACTTTATGCAAGTCATCGCCTCTTAGCTGTGATGATAGTCGCAAAGATAGCGCTACCAAGGCGCAGTTGCGAAAAATGTGATAGCGCTATCAGATCTGAAAACGCTGACTATTTCTCAGCAAAACTCAGGATTTCCGGCGTATACTGCGTTACAGACGAACGATAAAAAAGTGCCTGAATAGGTTGGGATCAGCAGGAAATAGCATGTCAATTACCCGAAAACGGCGGAGTACCGGAAAAGTGACCCTAGCCGATGTCGCGCAACTTGCCGGCGTCGGTACCATGACCGTCTCGCGGGCAATACGCACCCCCGAACAGGTATCAGATAAGCTTCGCGAGAAGATAGAAGCCGCCGTGCAGGAGCTGGGTTATATGCCCAATCTGGCGGCCAGTGCGCTGGCGTCGGCGTCGTCCTCGGACCATCGCCATGGTGGTGCCAAGCCTCGCGGAATCCGGCTGCTCGGAAATGTTCGCCGGGCTACAGCAGGTATTGCAGCCCGCAGGCTACCAAATCATGCTGGCAGAGTCGCAGCACCGGCTGGAGCAGGAAGAGAAACTGCTGGAAACACTGCTGGCCTCCAACCTTGCGGCAGCGATCCTGCTTAGCGTCGAGCACAGCGATATGGTGCGCCACTGGCTGAAAAACGCCTCGATTCCGGTGATGGAAATTGGCGCAGTGCGCGCCGATCCGATAGATATGAATATCGGCATCGATAACGTGGCGGCCATGTATGAGCTCACACAGATGCTGATCCAGCGCGGCTACCAGAATATCGGCCTGCTGTGCGCCAATCAGGAACAGTGGATCTTCCAGCAGCATTTGCAGGGCTGGTACAAAGCAATGCTGCGCCACCATATGTCGCCGAACCGGGTCATTAACGCCGCCGCCGCGCCGGTATTTTCTACCGGTGCTGCGCAATTACCGGAATTTTTACTGGCTGGCCGGAGCTGGATGCGCTGGTCTGCGTGTCGGATGAACTGGCCTGCGGCGCGTTGTACGAATGTCAGCGCAGGCGGATTAAGGTGCCGGATGATTTAGCGATTGTCGGTTTTGGCGACAGCGATGTCAGCCGGGTATGTCAGCCGCCGCTGACTACCATCCTCAGTGCCGCATCGCAAAATTGGTATCGAAGCCGGGCGCGCACTGCTGGCGCGCCTGAATGACGAAAAGTGGGAGAACAAAACGCCCATCGCACCGACGTTTTGCCTGCGGGATAGCTGCTAGCTACTCCGCTTCCTGCACGTTTTCCACGTCGTTGCTGGCATTGCGGCTCATCCACAGCGCCGGGCTTTTAGCGAGTCATCGGTGAACTCATCGCAGCGGGCGGTGATCTCTTCCGGCGTCATCCACCAGACTTCACTCACCTCTTCTTCCTGCAGGGCAAACGGCCCGTGGGAAACGCAACTGAACAGCCCGCCCCACACCCGGCAATGTTGATCTTCAAAATAGAACTGACCGTGTTCGGCAAACGGCACACCGGCAATGCCTAACTCTTCTTCCGCTTCACGGCGCGCGGAGTCCAGCAGGTTTTCCCCTGCCTGCACCACGCCTCCGGCGGTGGCATCCAGCATACCGGGCATAAAATCTTTGATTTCGGTACGGCGCTGCACCAGAACCTTGCCCATCCCATCATGCACCACAATGTAGGTTGCGCGGTGACGCAGACACTGTGCACGCATTTGCTGCCGACTGGCCTGCGCAATCACCTCATTGTCTTCGTTGACAATATCCACCCACTCCATGCCTGCAAAATGACTCTGTTCCACCATCGGGAAATCTTCTCTTTGTGGCGCTCTGTTGGCGCGTTTCGGTTGAAAGGTAACTTACGGATTAATCGACACCTGTGCAATAACCCGCTGATCATTAAGTGCGATAACGCTTAGCACATTCTCATCCAGCATGCCGTAGCTGGGGGCAAATCCCCCCTTCGGGATACTCACCGAACCGGGGGTTGAAATGGACGATCGCCCCGCGCTTTTCCGCCAGCGGAATGTGCGTGTGACCGTACGCCAGCACATCTCCCTCCTCCAGCGGCGGCACATCGTCCGGACCAAACAGATGACCGTGGGTCAGAAATACGCGCCGCTCCGGCAACAGCAGTTGCTGCCACGGGGCCGTTATCGGGAAGTGCAACAGCATCTGATCCACTTCACTGTCGCAGTTGCCGCGCACGGCGATAATCCGACTCGCTTGCTCGTTTAGCCGCTCCGCTACCTGTGCTGGGGCGTAGCCTTCCGGTAACGCATTGCGCGGACCGTGATTGAGCACATCACCCGGAGAACCAGCCAGCGGGCCCCACTTTGTGCAAACAACGCCAGTACGCGCTCCGTCGCGGGCAACGACCCAGGAATATCCGATGCAAACATCAGCTTCATCACTGCACCTCTCTGAAAAAAACCGCCTTATGATAGCGGAAGCGGCGTCCTATATCAGCCCGCTCGCTTAGCGGAAAGTGCAGCATAGCGCTGGATAGATGAGCGCTGCCACTGAAACGCGGCATATTCCGCCAGTAACGGGGAACATCATCGCCGTTCATCACCAGTCGGTTGAGCATCGCCGACAGGTCGGCATCAGCAATACACCATTCACCAAACAGGTTCGGTTTACCGTGCGACAGCAACTCCCCCGGCGATGGCATACAGTTTTGCCGCACTCCGCTGCCCGGCGGCGCTTAGCGCCCCCTTTTTCTCCCCGGCGAACATAATGGTGGTAGGACGTTCTTCACGTATCGGTAGCAGATCGCTGCGGAGCCGGGGCTGGATTTGTCGCGCGCGGGCGCGGTTTTGCAGAGCGTGAGGGTAAATACGCTCCCATTCAGGCGGCGCGAAACGCTCTTCCAGATATTCCGCAATCGCGGAGGATTCGCTAAGCGTAAACCCCGCCATCTCCAGTAATGGTACACGCTGGAGTCAACGGATAACCCGGCCAGTCCGGCGTATGTTGCACGCCAGCATTGATATCAATGGATTTAATGGTGAAGGGCAACCCTTTTCATGCAGTGCAACCCGTGCTGACATCACATACGGGGGAGAAGAAATTTGCATCAGACCACAGAATCATTGCCGGTTCGCTCATAACATCCTCGTTTAACGGTGAAATTTTTCATCAAAATATAACGTCCTGTGTGAGCTGTCACTTAATGAAAACTCGCACACCAGAGGTAACACCTATACTCAGGAGGTGACGCACATTCCCATAACAGGAGTCTTGATGATAGACCTCTATTTTGCTCCCACGCCGAACGGTCATAAAATCACACTGTTTCTTGAAGAGACAGGCGTTGAATACCGACTGATCCGCGTGGATATCAGCAAAGGCGAACAATTTCGCCCCGACTTTCTGATTATCTCCCCTAACAATAAAATCCCGGCGATTGTCGATCATCACCCTGCTGATGGCGGCTCGCCCGTTAGCGTGTTCGGAGTCCGGTGCCATTTTGCTCTATCTGGCGGAAAAACAGGGCAACTGCTCAGTCGCCATCTGCGCGAACGCACCCTTGCGATACAGTGGCTGTTCTGGCAGGTTGGCGGGTTTGGCCCCATGCTCGGGCAGAACCACCACTTTAATCACTTTGCGCCGCAGCCTGTCCCCTATGCCATTGAGCGCTACCGGGGTGGAAACTCAGCGGTTATATCAGGTGTTGAATAAGCGATTAGAACGCGTCCCGTGGCTGGCGGGCGATGAGTACAGCATTGCCGATATCGCCGCATGGCCGTGGGTCAGATCGCATCAGCGCCAGCGCATCGACCTCGGAGAACTTTCCGGCGGTGTTCAACTGGTTTGAGCGGATCCGCACGCGTCCGGCCACCGAGCGGGCGATGCAGAATGCGCAGCCGGTGTGAAGTAACCTGTTCTCATGACTGAAAAAATCATTCAGGATGTGCTCAGCGTCGCATGCGAATATTACTGAGTCACTTATGCTGAACGGGACGAAGGATACACCCGGGAGGGAACATGAAGATACTGATTACCGGCGGTACGGGCCTGATTGGTCGTCATTTAATCCCTCGCCTGCTCGAGTTGGGGCACAGCGTCACGGTGGTCACCCGTAATCCCGCCAAAGCACAGCAACTGCTGGATGCTCGCGTCAGTTTGTGGAAGGGGTTGAGCGAACAGACACACCTTAATGACATCGACGCGGTGATCAATCTGGCGGGTGAACCCATTGCCGACAAGCGCTGGAATGAACAGCAGAAACAACGGCTCTGCAACAGCCGCTGGGAGATCACCCAGCGACTGGTTGACCTGATTCACGCCAGCGATAACCCGCCGCAGGTGCTGATTTCGGGTTCAGCTACGGGTTATTACGGCGATCTCGGTGAAGTGGTGGTCACTGAAGAAGAACCGCCGCATAACGAATTCACCCATAAGTTGTGCGCGCGCTGGGAGCACATCGCCAGTAGCGCACAGAGCGACCGCACCCGCGTGTGCCTGCTGCGAACTGGGGTAGTATTAGCACCAAAAGGCGGCATTCTTGGGAAACTGTTACCGCTGTTTCGCCTCGGTCTGGGCGGTCCTATCGGCAATGGTCGTCAATATATGGCGTGGATCCACATTGACGATATGTTGAACGGCATTCTCTGGTTGCTGGATAACGATCTGCGCGGACCGTTCAATATGGTTTCCCCCTACCCGGTGCGCAACGAGCAGTTTGCTCATACGCTCGGTCACGTATTGCAACGCCCGGCGATCATGCGCGCCCCCCGCGTTTGCGGTGCGTCTGATGATGGGCGAGTCCTCCGTGCTGGTACTTGGCGGGCAGCGCGCTCTGCCCAAACGCCTCGAAGCCGCAGGCTTTGCCTTCCGCTGGTACGATCTGGAAGAAGCGCTGGGGGATGTGGTGACCCCCTAATTTTCGTGGCATCCTCGTGCTCTTCCGGTGCTAAGCTTAAGCGCTTTGTCACCGGAAGGGCGATTTAATGACGTTGCAGACCCCCCGCTTTACGCTTACCCCGTTTCCAGGAATCCGACTGGCTGTTCTTTCTGCGTTTACGCCGGGATGACCGCATTATGCGCTATATGGCCGAAGTCGCCTCCGAAGGGCAGATCCGCACGTTATTTGATAACCGCCTGCTGGATGACAACGCCTTTGTGATCCGCGATGTGCAGCATACCGCTGTCGGCGATATCGGCCTGCGCCCCAGCGTGCATAATCCACAGGAAGCAGATGTGGGTTATTCCATCATGCCCACAGCGCAGGGCCGTGGTGTAGCGTCAGAAGCGCTGCAAGCACTGTGTACGTTCGCCTTCAATAAACGCAATGTGCAGGCGCTGGAATGCCCGGGTGCTGGCAGAGAATCAGGGTCCGTGCGGGTACTGGAAAAGAGTGGTTTTCAGCGTGTACAGGTGCTGGAAAAAGCCTATCTGCTGAAGGGCGAATATTACGACGACTGGGTGTACCGGCGGGAAAAAGGCGCGCAGGCGCGTTAACTGCCCGGCAACGTTTTACCCTCCCCCTTTCATCACTGGAAATGACATTGTTTATCTCGACCAAAACGCGACTGTTCCTCGGCTGGAGGGCTCACTGCTGTGGTTGTTCTGGCTGATTTTCGCCAGTCGACTCAGCCATAAAGCCTACCTGCAAGCCAATGCGCCAGACACCGGCGTCATGATGGCGATCGCCGCGCTGGCTGGCCTGCTCGTTACCCGGCGTCTCGCTAAAAAAGGGTGGCGGTTCAAATCGCTGTTGCTGACGTTCTCAGGGGTATTCCTGTTTGTCGCATTAACCCTGTGGCATGCGCCGGAAGCCCGGGTGCGTGCCACCGCCAGCGAGCTTGTGCAAAGCGAAGTGACGTTCAGCATCGGGCATCCCGGCCCACCGGTGACGCGCAGTCAACACTGCGAAGCCGGTCTGCGTTTTTATGATGCATGGTTACAACGCCCGGTAGAACTCTGCACCCGTGACGATATCGTGCCACCCGGCGCACACACGGTACAACTGGAAAAGCGCGTCACCGCCGGGGGGCAGTATTTACCCACTATCGCTTTATTTCTGCTTCCGGCATCCCACAGGGATGGTGGCCCGTCACACCACCATCACGGGCCAGATAGCTCCTCGTCCAGCGCATTGCTGGTCGAGGAAGAGAGGTGACGGCACGTAAAAAAAGACCGCTGGCGGCGGTCTGACATGTTATTTCAATGAGCCTTTGAGAAACTGCTGCAAACGCGGGCTTTTCGGGTTGGTAAACACCTCATCCGGCGCGCCTTCCTCTTCGATTTTGCCCTGATGCAGGAAGATAACGTGGGTGGAAACATGGCGTGCAAACCCCATTTCGTGGGTCACCACCACCATCGTTTTCCCTCTTCCGCCAGCTGTTGCATAATGCGCAACACTTCGCCCACCAGCTCCGGATCCAGCGCTGAAGTCGGTTCGTCAAACAGCAGGACTTCCGGCTCCATCGCCAGTGCGCGGGCAATGGAGACACGCTGCTGCTGGCCGCCGGACAGATGCACCGGGTATTTTTGCTGCTGCATCTCGTCGATACCGACCTTCGCCAGTATTTCACCGCACGTTCGCGGGCTTCCTGCTTGCTAAGCCCAGCACCGGATCGGCGCTTCCATCACGTTCTCCAGCACCGTCATATGGCTCCACAAGTTAAAGTGCTGGAATACCATGGTCAGGCGGGTACGCAACAGGCGCAGCTGGTGCTTATCGGCCACTTTCAGCTGGCCGTCTTTGTCACGCACCGCAGTTGATATTCTGCCCGTTGACGACGATCGAGCCTTCGCTCGGTTTTTTCGAGGAAGTTAATGCAGCGTAAAACGTACTCTTGCCGGAGCCGGAAGAGCCAATAATGCTGATCACATCACCCGCATTGGCCTGCAATGACACGCCTTTCAGCACTTCATGCTCACCGTAGCGCTTGTGTAAATCGATAACGTTTAATTTATTCTCAGACATCGTGTTCTCAGTGCGTCGAAGAAGGTTTCATATGCTGCAACCAGCGCTTTTCCGCTTTGCGGAATAAGCTAATCAGCACATAAGAGATAATCAGATACAGCACCGCCGCACGCCAAAGGCCGTGAACGGCTGGTAAGTGGCGGAGTTAATATCCCGGGCGATTTTCAGCAGATCCGGCACGGTGGCGGTAAACGCCAGCGCCGTGGAGTGCAGCATCAAAATCACCTCATTACTGTAGGCGGGCAGCGCAATACGCAGCGCCGACGGCAGAATAATGCTGCGGTACATTTTGAACGACGAGAAACCATAGGCCCGCGCCGCTTCAATTTCACCGTGCGGCACCGAACGGATCGCCCCGGCGAAAATCTCGGTGGTATAGGCACAAGTATTCAGCGTCAGCGCCAGTACCGTACAGTTGAGACCGCTACGGAAAACGCGTTCAGCAGTTCGGTGCCTTTCACCACTTCCAGCGTGTACATCCCGGAATAGAACACCAACAACTGGACATAGAGCGGTGTCCCGCGAAAAACGTAGGTAAATAACCAGATAGGGAAACGGATGAATTTATTGCTGGAGACGCGCCCGATAGCGAGAAACACCGCCATTACGCCGCCCATCGCCACCGATGAAATCAGCAACCACAGGGTGATAGCCACACCGGTCAGGCGGTAGCCATCGCTCCACAACAGGGATTGCCAGTACTCCTGAATAATCTCGATCACAGGTCAGCCCTCTTCACACCCACGGAGTAGCGACGTTCGAGAAGAAGCAGCACACCATTGGAAACCGTTGTAAAAACGAGGTAAATCACCCCGCAGACAATGGCGAAATAGAACGGCTCCCGGTGCTTTTCCCGGCGAGCTGGGTGGCTTTCACCACATCTTCCAGTCCCAGCAGGGAAACCAGCGCCGTAGCTTTAAGGATCACCTGCCAGTTGTTGCCAATGCCCGGCAACGCATAACGCATCATCGCCGGAAACAGAATACGGCGAAACGTCTGTCGCCCGGTAAAACCAAAGGCAGTCGCCGCTTCAATGTGCCCTTTCGGCACCGCCATATAGGCACCGCGAAAGGTTTCAGTGAAATAAGCGCCATAGATAAAACCGAGGGTGATAATCCCTGCCACCATCGGGTCGATATCCAGTTGCTCCAGCCCCATGGCATCGGTGATGCCGTTAAGGGCGATCTGCAGACCATAAAAGATCAGCAGCATCAGCACCAGATCAGGCACGCCGCGGATAAGCGTCGTGTAGCCTTCAAAGATTAATGCCAGCGCCCGGTTTTTTCGAAAGCTTCGCCCCGCCCCGGCCGGACCAATCAGTACCGCCAGCACCACGGAACTGAGCGCCAGTTCCAGTGTGACCAGCGCACCGTGTAATATCACTTGTGAAAACCCGTACAGCATGCAGCCAGTCCTGTCGTATGTGGTGTTTGCCGTGTCTCTTCCCCTCCCGCAGCGGGAGGGGCCGCACGTTAAGCACGGGTGGGATTAGCCACCGTAAACATCAAAATCAAAATACTTTTTCGCGAGTTTTTCGTAAGTACCGTCGGCGCGCATTTCTGCGAACGCTTTGTTCAGCGCTTCACGCAGTTCGTTTTCATCTTTGCGCAGCCCCATGCCGGTACCGACGCCAAACAGCTTCTCGTCTTTAATGGACGGGCCGCCGAATTTATACGCCTTGCCCTGCGGCGTTTTCAGAAAACCTTCACTGGCGGCCACTTCATCCCCGGAACGCCGCATCGATACGACCAGCGGTCAGGTCAGAGTAGATATTGTCCTGCCCCTGATAGGAGACAATTTCGACACCTTTCGGCGCCCAGTTCACGTTGCCGTAGGTTTCCTGCGTGGTGCCCTGCAATACGCCAATGCGTTTGCCTTTCAGCTTATCCAGCTCCGGCTGAACGTCAGAATCTTTGGCGACCACCGGGGGCACGTGAATCCGCCGCGTAAAGCTTGTCGGTAAAGGCGATTTCCTGTTGGCGCTTTTCCGTAATGGAGAGCGACGACATGATGACGTCGATTTTTTCGCTTTCAGCGACGGGATCAGCGCATCCAGCGGGTTTTCGATAAACGTACACTGCGTTTTAATGCGTTTACACAGTTCTTTCGCCAGATCGATATCAAAACCCACTAATTCGCCCTGCGCATTTTTGATTCAAACGGCGCATAAGTCGGATCGGTACCGATACGTAATTTTTGTGGGATAGCGGCGAACACAGTAGAAACGCTGGAAACAGCGAGCACCAGAGAAAGAGATAACACCAGTTTTTCATCATTATCCTCAACAGACTGTCTTTCCTAAGGGAATTAGCTGAACAATACGGTGCCGTTATCGTGCCATCATATGCCCCGGCATGGCAAAGATTCTGCCCGCACGGTGGCTTTTTTTGCATCCTGAATGCGTAATTATGCATCCGTGCACTATTATGGCGCACGCAATGCACCACAACAGAACATCAACCGTATCTCTGCACCACGCCGTTTGAATTGACGTGGTGCATTTTCCCTCAGACCCGGTAGCCCGGGCCATGCAGCCTTACTCGCCGTAGACGTTAAAGTCGAAGTATTTTTTGGCAAGTTTGTCGTAGGTGCCGTCTTTACGCAGTTCGGCAAACGCTTTATCGAACGCGGCTTTCAGCTCGGTATCATCTTTACGCAGACCAATACCGGTGCCGTCGCCAAAGTATTTTTTGTCTTTCACTGACGGACCAGCAAAGGCGAACCCTTTACCGGCGGGCTGTTTCAGGAAGCCTTCGCTGGCAGCGACTTCATCCCTGTGGAACGCAGCATCAAGACGACCCGCAGCGAGGTCAGAGTAGATCAGATCCCGGTTCTGATACGCTACCACATCGATGCCTTTGGTCCGCCAGTTGTCGTTGGCATAACCTTCCTGCGTTGACCCTTGCAGCACGCCAACGTGCTTGCCTTTCAGCGAATCCAGCGTCGGTTGGATCGGCGAACCTTTGCCGCAATCAGGCGGGAATCGGCCGCGTAGAGTTTGTCAGAGAAGGCGATCTCCTGCTGACGTTTTTCCGTAATGGAGAGGGAAGAGATAATCGCATCGATTTTCTTCGCTTTCAGCGACGGGATCAGCGCGTCAAAGTCGCTCCCGACCCACGTGCATTTCACATGAATGCGTTTGCACATCTCGTTACCCAAATCGATATCGAAACCCACAAACTCCCCTTTCACATCCTTGGATGAGAACGGCGCGTAAGTCGCATCGGTGCCGATGTGCACCGTCTGGGGAAGCGCTGCATAAACGCTGGCGGTCGCGGACAGACCCAGCATTAAAGACAGAGCGAGAACCGTCTTCTTCATACATTACCCTCAAGTGTTCTGTTTTTATTTTGTATTGCGTTGTGTTGTGTGTTGCTGCCAGTTACCTTGCATGTCTTATGCCAGTTTCCCGCAGTGCATAAATTACCGCGTTAAATTTGTTAATAAAACGTTGCAGGTTCACCTTAGTGATGAAAGATAGCAGGTCTGCCGAACGAACCGGAGCGTTAAGCGGGGAAAAGAGGGATTAAATGTTGAGGATATGATCGCGCTTGCAGAATTGCCCCCAAAAAAGCGCATGCCCAGCCGCAACGCACTATTTTGCAGCACCGCCCCCTTGCCAGCGGGTAAAAAGATCCTGCGGCAGGTCGATAGCAAACTGATCCAGCACGCGGTTGACCGTCTGATCGATCACCTCGTCAAGGGAGTGCGGACGGTGATAAAACGCCGGAACCGGCGGCATAATCACCGCACCCAGCTCAGCGGCCTCGGGTCATTAAACGCAAGTGGCCAAGGTGCAGCGGGGTTTCCCGTACGCAAAGCACCAGCGGCCTGCGTTCTTTCAGCACCACATCCGCCGCGCGCGTGAGCAGACTGTCGGTGTAACTGTGCACAATGCCGGAGAGGGTTTTAATCGAACACGGCAGAATAACCATGCCTGCGGTTTTAAATGAGCCGGACGAGATACTGGCGGCGATATCGCGGGCGTCGTGCACCACATTCGCCAGTGACTGCACATCGCGCAGCGAAAAGTCCGTTCTCGGTGGAGAGGGTCTGACGGGCAGCCTGACTCATGACCGGTGGGTTTCAACCTCCGCCACATCGCGCAGCACCTGTAACAGACGCACGCCGTAAACAGCGCCGCTGGCGCCGGAGATCCCCACAATAAGTCGTTTCATGATTGTCGCCCCTCTTTTGTGCGAGAACTTTGCCTGATTATAGAGGGCGTTGCAGATTGCGCCCCTCGCTGGCGGAGGGGCGCGACAGGATCAACCTTCGTTATGCATCTCTAAGCTTTCCACTTCGTTCTGGCGCTGCACGGCTTTGGCATCGTCATTACGCAGGGAATCGAGATAGTCGAGATACTGCTGATTAACGTCTTTGGTCACGTAGACACCGTTAAATACCGAGCACTCGAACTGCTGGATATCCGGATTTTCCGCACGTACTGCATCAATCAGGTCGTTGAGATCCTCGGAAGATCAGGCCATCAGCGCCGATAATCTGGCGGATCTCATCAACTTCGCGACCGTGCGCGATAAGCTCGTTCGCGGTCGGCATATCAATGCCGTACACGTTCGGGAAGCGAATTTCCGGTGCGGCGGAAGCCAGATAAACTTTCTTCGCTCCGGCTTCGCGCGCCATCTCGATGATCTGCTCAGAAGTGGTGCCGCGTACGATGGAGTCATCCACCAGCAGGACGTTTTTATCACGGAACTCCGCGCGGTTAGCGTTCAGCTTGCGGCGCACGGATTTACGACGCAGTTGCTGACCCGGCATGATAAAGGTACGACCAACGTAACGGTTTTTCACAAAACCCTCGGCGGTACGGTTTACCGAGGATACGCGCAATTTCCAGCGCGATATCGCAGGAGGTTTCCGGAATCGGGATGACCACGTCGATATCCAGATCTTCCCATTCTCGGGCAATCTTCTCACCCAGCTTGGTGCCCATGTTGACGCGGGCGCTGTAGACAGAGATTTTGTCGATAAAGGAGTCCGGGCGCGCAAAGTAGACGTATTCAAACAAGCACGGATTGCTGACCGGGTTATCCGCACACTGGCGGGTAAACAGCTGGCCTTTTTCGGTGATGTACACCGCTTCGCCCGGCGCGATATCGCGCAGGAACTCAAAGCCCAGCGTATCCAGCGCCACGCTTTCAGAGGCCACCATAAATTCCGTGCGCCCGTCACCGACATCACGTTTGCCCAGCACCAGCGGACGGATACCGTTCGGGTCGCGGAAGGCAACCATACCGTGGCCGATAATCATCGCCACGCAGGCGTAGGCACCGCGGATTTGGCGGTTAGTGGCGGCAACGGCGGCAAAATATTGTCTGCTTCCAGCGGATAGTGGCGGAAGTTATCCAGTTCGCTGGCAAAAATATTGAGCAGAATTTCAGAATCAGATGTGGTGTTAATGTGGCGGCGTTTTTCTTCAAACAGCTTTTTACGCAACTCATGGGCGTTGGTCAGGTTGCCGTTATGCGCAAGCGTAATGCCATACGGGGGAGTTGACGTAAAAAGGTTGAGCTTCCGAGGCGCTGGAGCTGCCAGCGGTGGGATAGCGCACGTGGCCAATGCCCATGTTGCCCTGAAGACGCTGCATATGGCGGGCTTCCAAAAACATCATTTACCAGACCGTTCGCTTTGCGCAGACGGAAACAGTTGTTCGCATCAATGGTGATGATACCCGCTGCATCCTGCCCACGGTGCTGTAACACCGTTAACGCGTCATAAATCGACTGGTTGACCGGCATAACACCGGCGATACCGACAATACCGCACATACGTCTTTTCCTCGTTAAGCCACATCTCAGGGGGTTATGCCCGGGCAAGAAACTCGACGAGCCTTGCAGATAGTCAAAGAACCATCTGATGATGAAGCTGAATTGCGGGATAAGCTGCGACTTTGCCAGTCTTCGCTTTTCGACAGGCCTGTAAACGTATCAAGAAAGAACAGAATGGCGGCGACGATCAGCACGCCACGCAGCGCGCCAAAACAGATCCCCAACACCCTGTCTGTACCCGACAGGCCGGTTTTTCTCCACCAGCGCCCCTAACACGTAGTTAACGATGGCGCCAACAATCAGCGTTGCGATAAACAGCACGGCGATGGCAATCCCATTGCGCACCAGTTCATCTTCAAAGCCCGTGAACCAGACAGACAGGTAAGTGTAGTAATGACTGGCGACAAAGAAAGCACAGCCCCATGTCACCAGCGATAACGCTTCACGAACAAAGCCGCGGATCAGGCTTACCAGACAAGAAAAACCAATCACCGCAATGATGGCGTAATCAATCCAGACCATATGTGTCCCACGATTTTACGCCCTGTCGTCCAGTTCGGGGGCGAATTCTAACAGAAAAAGAAAAACGTTTGCGTAGGGATTTCCTTCCCGCGCGTAGAATAAAAATGGCGCTGAAAAAATATTCAACGCCACGGTTCCGATCGCCTGTCTTTGGTCGTTATTCAGGCTATTTCCCCTCACCCAGACCCTCTCCCCGGAGGAGAGAGGAACGGGTCGTACGGCGCTCCCTCCACGCTAGCTGAGGGCCGGGTTAAGAGGGCGTAACACTTAGTTCGGCGTATACCCCATCACCACACCGCTTAACCCTGACAACTGATTGAGTTCGCTAAGCGAACCTTTCAGCTCTATCGCGCGACGCGTCCGGCCCGACCAGAATGCGGGTGATTTTACCCTGAACCGGCGTGGTCGGCGATGTGTAAACCCGGTACCCTGCGCCACGCAATTTGCCAACAATTTCATTGACCTTATCGGCATTTTTCAGCGCACCGAGCTGCACCACATACGCTTTGCCGGTAGGCGTTGACTTCTCATCCTGCGCTTTTGGCGGCGCGGCAGGCTCTTCGTTCGCCATCGCCAGTTGTTCGCTGGTTTTATCACGCGTGGTCTGCGGTTGGGTTTTGTTGCTGCGCCTGCGGTTTTGGCTGCGGTTTCTCAACCGGTTTAGGTTTTGTCACCGGCGGTGTGGTCACTTCCGGGTTGGCGTTGCCGCTGGCGGCAAGCCGGGAGGCATCCAGTGAAGGCGCAGCCGCATCGCCTGCCTGCACCTCTTCCGCAGCCCCTTCCGGCGGCTGGCAGGCAGCGCCTGCGTTACAGCCGGCATCATATCGGGTTCGTCGCGATCGCCGGGTTTCGGCACCAATGGGATCGCCGCGAACTCATCCCCGGTAATGCTTTTTCTGCCCGTCGAGCAACCCGGGGTGAAGAATGATCACCCCGAGCGCGACAAGCACAATAGTGCCCATTAAACGGTTCTGAAACTTACTTGCCACCGGTTCTCCCCGCGTCCATCGCTTCCATCACATGCGCTACGGTGTGGAACGATCCACACACCAGCACAGTATCACAGGCGTCGGCTTCCGCCATTGCCGCCTGCCGCCTGCGCCACATCCGGCCATGCGCGGCCAGAAGTCAAATGCGCCAGCAGCTGCTCTGCCGTTGCGCCGCGCGGGCCTTCCAGAGGGGCACAATACCAGCTATCGACCACCGGCTCCAGACAGGCGAGCGTCCCGGCGATGTCTTTATCATGGAGCATGCCAATAACCGCCAGCACGCGCCCTTTCTTCGGCAGCGCAGCCAGTCGCCCGGCGAGGTAACCCGCCGCATGAGGATTATGCGCGACATCGAGAATAAGACGCGGCGACTCGCTCACAATCTGGAAACGTCCCGGCAGAATGGCCTTCGCAATCCCGTCGCGTATCGCCTGCTCGCTGACCGGTAATCGGCTGGCCCGCAGTGCTGCCAGTGCGGTCGCCGCATTGGGTTGCGGCACCTGCGGCAGCGGCAGATTACTCAGGTCGCCCTGCGCATCGCTAAAATGCCAGCCGTCAGCATTAACGGTATAGCGCCAGTCCACACCGCGACGCATTAATAACGCGCCCTTTTCTTGCGCCACGTCGGCAATGGTGTGCGGCATATCCGGTTCGCCAACCACGGCGGGTTTACCGCCGCGGAAAACACCGGCCTTTTCCCGACCGATGCTTTCGCGATCCGGCCCCAGCCAGTCGGTGTGATCGAGTGCAATACTGGTGACCACGGCAACATCGGCATCCACCATATTGGTGGCATCAAGACGGCCACCAAGACCGACCTCAAGGATCACTACATCCAGCGCAGCCTGCTTAAACAGCCACAGCGCGGAGAGTGTACCGAACTCAAAATAGCTTAATGAGATGTCGCCGCGTACGGCTTCGATTTCCGCGAAGGACTCCGTGTGTGCGGATTCGGCAAGCTCTTCCCCCTGCACGCGCACGCGCTCGGTGTAACGCACCAGATGCGGGGAGCTGTAAACGCCCACCCGATAGCCCGCCGCCAGCAGGAATAGACTCCAGCGTACGGCAGGTGGTGCCTTTGCCATTGGTGCCGGCAACCGTAAAGACAAACGGCGCGGGGCGCAGCACATCCAGACGCGCCCCGACACGGCTTACGCGGTCAAGGCCCAGATCGATGGTTTTACTGTGCAGATTTTCCAGATAAGAAAGCCACGCGGCCGGGGGCGACGTGGCTTGCGGAATGCGTTTAGTTTCCATGATGCCCGTTGATATGTACGGTTTGACAAAACAAAAGGGCAGTGCCTCGGTGGCCCTGCCCTTCGGTGTTATCAGGCGTCGCCTTCCTGAACTGGCGCCGATGGGATCACCGTGCCAACATGTGTATCGTCCGGATCCGGCGCGGGCAGATTCATCAGCTTCGCCAGAATACGTGCCAGTTTCAGGCGCAATTCCGGGCGGCGGATAATCATATCGATAGCGCCTTTTTCGATCAGGAACTCACTGCGCTGGAATCCCGGCGGCAGTTTTTCACGCACGGTCTGTTCAATGACGCGCGGGCCGGCAAAACCGATCAGCGCTTTCGGCTCAGCGATGTTCAGATCGCCCAGCATGGCGAAGCTCGCGGAAACACCACCCATGGTCGGATCGGTCAGTACAGAAATATACGGCAGACCACGTTCCTGCATTTTCGCCAGCGCAGCGGAGGTTTTCGCCATCTGCATCAGCGACATCAACGCTTCCTGCATACGCGCACCGCCGGAAGCGGAGAAGCAGATCAGCGGGCAGTTATCTTCCAGCGCCTGCTCAACTGCGCGCACAAAACGCGCGCCAACGACAGAGCCCATTGAACCGCCCATAAAGGCGAACTCAAACGCCGCAGCAACAACCGGCATGCCGTGCAGTGTGCCTTTCATGACCACCAGCGCATCTTTCTCGCCGGTCTCTTTCTGGGCTGATGCCAGACGGTCTTTGTATTTTTTGGAGTCGCGGAACTTCAGCACGTCTTTCGGCTCAAGCTCGCTACCCAGTTCCACCAGTGAACCTTCATCCAACAGGCTATGCAGGCGATTACGCGCTGTCATACGCATGTGGTGGTCACATTCTCGGGCAGACTCAAGGTTACGCTCCAGCTCGGCACGGTACAGCACTGGCCGCAGCTATCGCATTTTGTCCACACACCTTCAGGGATGCTTGCCTTACGGGTGGGGGTAATGTTGCTCTTAATTCTTTCAATCCAGCTCATTGATAACCTTTATACATGAACCCTCGGGTAGCCCATAAATGGTGCACATTAAAACATAACGGTTCACAACTTGGGATAAAAAGTGGTCGAACCGCCGTTGACTTCTTATTTTGCCTGTCGCGCTGCGGCGCGACGGTGGCGAATAATCTCAAATACACCGGGAAGTATAGACACCACGATGATTCCCACAATCAGCAGCTTAAGATTCTCCTCGGATCGCCGGGATGGTGCCAAAGAAATACCCGGCGTAGGTAAACAGGAGTACCCACAGCAGCGCGCCCACCACGTTGAACATGGCGAAATGGCGATAAGACATATGCCCCATACCTGCGACAAAAGGCGCGAAAGTACGCACTATCGGCACAAAACGCGCCAGAATAATCGTTTTACCGCCGTGTTTCTCATAAAACTGATGGGTTTTATCAAGATAGCTACGACGGAAAATCTTCGAATTCGGGTTGCTGGAATAATCGCTCACCAAATAGCCGCCCGATGGTGTAGTTCACCGCATCACCAGCAATCGCCGCAATCAGCATTAACAACACCATGGTGTGAACATTCAGATCATTGGTTTCCAGCGACGCCAGCGCACCAGCAACGAACAGCAGGGAATCCCCCGGCAGAAACGGCGTGACCACCAGCCCGGTTTCGCAAAACAGGATCAAAAAAAGAATCGCATACACCCACACGCCGTATTGCGCCACCAGTTCCGCCAGATGAACGTCAATGTGCAGGATGAAATCAATCAGAAAGCGTATTAAGTCCATATGTGCTTATGCCTTTTCAATTGCGACTAGTCCGCCGTGAACAGCGGGCCCATTGGCATAGAGGGAAGGTCAAAACGCTGCGGGTAATCTACCGACACCAGATACAGCCCTTCCGCTTTCGCCGTTGCTGCTGCCAGCGTTCTGTCCTTTACCGCCAGCAACTCTGCTATCCAGCTCTCCGGCTGGTTGTGGGCGCCTACTTCCATCAGGCTGCCGACAATATTCCTGACCATATGATGTACAAAGGCATTGGCTTTGATATCGACCACCACATAAGGACCATGACGACTGACATTAATGTGCATCAGATTGCGCCACGGCGTGCGCGACTGGCACTGCACCGCGCGAAACGAGGTAAAGTCATTTTCACCGATAAGACACTGTGCGGCGCGATGCATCCGCTCTGCGTCCAGCGGGTGGTAGTAGTGCGTTACGCCGGCCTAACACCGCCGGGCGCAAGCGATGATTATAAATGACGTAGCGGTAACGGCGAGCCGTTGCGCTGAAACGGGCATGAAAATCATCGGGGACATCTTTCACCCAACGCACCGCGATGTCACCAGTGTAAATTCGCATTTACGCCCAGCGTCCAGTGCCGCCGGTTTGCGCAGCGCGGTGGTTTCAAAATGCACCACCTGACCGGTTGCGTGCACGCCTGCATCCGTACGCCCGGCGCAAAATACGGTGATCGGTTCATCCGCAACTTGTGAGAGCGCCTTTTCCAGCTTCTCCTGCACGCTGCGCACTTCCTGCTGACGCTGCCAGCCGTAATACTTGCTACCGTCGTACTCAATGCCAAGCGCGATTTTGTAGACCGGCGCTTTCAGCTCGTCCTGCATCAGTACAGATACTCCTGCACCAGTTTTTCGGCGACTTTCACCGCCATCAGCGCTCCGCCGAAGCGAACATTATCCGCCACGGACCAGAACTGGATCTGCTCCGGCATGCCGTAATCATTACGCACGCAGCCCACGGAAAGATGCGCCTCGGCCGGAAGCATCGCCCACCTGCGTCGGGAAGTCGTTCTCTTCCGACAATGCAATATCTTCAAAATGACCGAACGCATCGCGGGCTTCTTCTGCCGCCAACGGACGCAGGGCTTCAAAGTTCACCATCTGCGCATGACCGTAAAACACCGGCGACTGTACGCAACTGGCGGAGATCATTAACCCATCGTCCTGCAAAATTTTACGTGTCTGATCGATAATCACGCGCTCTTCGCGCACGCTGCCTTCACGGTCAGCCAGCAACGGCAACATATTGAATGCCAGTTGACGACCGAAATAGTCATCCTCATCAATCGGGATACCGTTCAACAGCTTGGCGCTCTGCCCTGCCAGTGCATCGACGGCCTTTTGCCGTTACGCGAAACGGACAGCATGCTGGTCACCGCAATACGTGACAGCCCGCCTTCGTCAATCAGCGGTTTCAGCGCTGCCAGCAACTGACTGGTCAGACTGTCCGGCACGGCAATAATGTTACGGTTGCGGTAATCCGCCAGCACAAACGGGTTGATATCCGGCATCACCAGCGGCACATCCGGCTCTAGGAGCGAACAAGCCGCTGGAGTCGATAACCAGACAACCGGCATTCGTCGCGTCGTCAATCCAGGGTGGCGGACGCCTGCGCGCCAGCCACGAAGAACGCCAGTTGCGCCTGCGTCCAGTCAAACTCAGCCGCGTCTTCCACACGCACGGTTTTACCGGCAAACGCAGGTTCTCACCGGCACTTTCGCTTGTTGCCAGCGCATACAGTTCGCCAATCCGGGAACTGGCGCTCTGCCAGCGTTTCGAGCAAGGCTTCTCCGACAGCGCCAGTCGCGCCGAGAACGGCAATATTCCAGCCTTCAGACATGGTGAATTACTCCAGGACAAAAGCGTCCTTGCCGGATTTTCCGACAAGGAGCATTAAGAAGACATTAACGTACCGGGGTATGAACGGCGTTGGAAGCCCAGTTGGTGCAGCAACGCAGCGGCGCTGGCGTCATCACACTGAACCAACAGTGATGACCACTCGCGGCGCTCAAGGTAATTTTTACGCAATTTATCGAACTCACCCGGTGTGCCTGCCACTTTTCGCAGCAATGCATCGTCGCGGCGCACATCATACACCAAATGAACCAGCCTTTTTAGCGTTGACTGATCGAGCCCGCCATGCAGCGTAATGCGGCCAAATTCCGGCGCGGGCAGCAGCGTATCCAGCGCCACCTGCTGGCGTTTACCAATAAATTCACTATATGCTTCCAAAGACCTGCGTTGTACCGCGTGCTTTGCCTTCAAGCGTATAACCGGCGATGTGTGCCGTGCCGATGTCCACGCGGTCCAGCAACGCCACGTTCAGATCGGGCTCCGGCTCCCACACGTCAAGCACCGCGCTCAGCGCCTGTCCGGCCTGTAGTCGCTGCAACAGCGCGGCATTATCCACCACCGGTCCGCGACAGGCATTAATCAGAATAGCGCCGCTTGAGGCGAGAAATCAGCGCCTCATCCGCCGTGCAGCGTTTTATACGGGCCCTCTTTAAACAGCGGCGTATGGAAAGTCAGCACATCCGCTTCACGCACCAACTCATCAAGGCTACGGAAATCGCCCGCATCACCGCGATCGGCACGCGGCGGATCGCACAGCAACGTGCGGATGCCCAGCGCTTCCAGCCCTCGGCTTGCAAACGACCGCCGACATTGCCCACACCGACAATACCCACCGTGCGATCTTTCAGCGCAAAGCCATCGCGTTCCGCCAGCATCAGCAGCGAGGAGAACACATATTCCACCACCGCAATTGCGTTACAGCCGGGCGCGGCGGAAAATGCGACGCCCGCTTGTTGAAGCGAGGCTTCATCGACATGATCGGTACCTGCGGTTGCCGTACCGACAAATTTGATCCCCGTTCCCTGCAATAAGGCGTCATTGACCTTAGTAACGGAACGCACCATTAATGCGTCGGCATCCGCCAGCTCCGCCACCGGGGATCGGGCGCCCCGGAACAGCTTTGACCTCACCCAGACGACTGAAAAGTTCGCGGGCGTAAGGCATATTTTCATCAACGAGGATTTTCACTAGAGTACCTGTTTGAGAACGGGAGTTGAGCGCGCAAGTGTGCCATAATCTGGCGGTCAGCATACCCGCAATGCCGACAACGCCACGCGAGAGTAAGAGGATTTTCATGATGCAACCCATTCAGGGTGCTCCCCCTGCGCGCCCTCCCGGGCAGGAGCCGCTACAAACCGGCAGCGTTCCCGGTGAACTACCCTTGTCCAGCGTGCAACGCACGGTGCTGGAACGCCTCGGTTATTCGCCTGATCGCGTTGACGCAGCAACAGAGCGCAGAAGTCTGGGCTGGCGTGAAACACGATTTAGGGCTGAAGAATGATGCGCCGCTGCTTTCCCGCCACTTTCCGGCTGCGGAGCAAAATCTGAATCAGCGGGTGGAAACCGCCACGCAAAACCATACCACCCGGCAGATAATCTCGCAGTTGACCGAACTGCTGGGCCAGGGGAATAACCGCCGTGCGGTGAGTTGATTTTATTCGCCAGCAGTTTGGTCAGACGGCGCTCAGTCAACTGACGCCGCAGCAACTGAAAACCGTGCTGACGATGCTGCAAAACAACCAGATCGCCATTCCGCAACCGCAGCAGCGCCCGGCCACCGAGCGCCCGTTACTGCCTGCGGAGCACAATTCCGCTTAACTCGTGCGGTGACCAAACTGGCGGCAGCGACAGGCGAATCCGGGAAGCTTATCTGGCAGTCGATGCTGGAACTGTCCGGGGTGAAAACGGGTGAACTGATCCCGGCAAAACACTTCGCACCGCTGATGACGTGGCTACAGGCGCGCCAGACACTGAGCACCCACCCCGCGCCGACACTGCACACGGTGCAAACGGCGCTGAAACAGCCGCTGGATCCCCGTCGAGATGCGCACGATTACGGAATATGCGCAGCAAAACTGGCAGGCGACGCCGCAAACGGTTCTGACCACCGCGCAAGTGCAGGATATTCTCAATCAGGTGTTTTTACGCCGCACCGAGCGCTCTCCGGAAGCGCTGGAGATACGCAATATTCAGCCGATCTACAGCCCCTTTGTCGCGCCAATTATCGAGACGGTTAAATCCATTTCCACCCGACCGGGATTGTTCTTCATTGCGCTGCTGGTCGTCGCGTTCCTGTTCTGGCTGGTGATAAAAAGGCTCCGATGGCGCTCACGCGATCGGGCCTGTAGACTTATCCGGCTTAGCTTAAATATTCTCGCCGTTTTGTTTGATCACATCCTGATACCACCAGAACGATTTTTTCCGGCTGCGCGCCAGCGTACCGTTACCGTCATTGTCTTTATCGACATAGATCATGCCGTACCGCTTTTTTCATCTCACCGGTACCCGCCGAAACCAGATCGATACAGCCCCACGGCGTATACCCCATTAAATCGACGCCATCCTCCACCACCGCTTTTTTCATTTCACTGATATGGTTGCGCATATAGTCAATACGGTACTGGTCATTGACGATACCGTCGCTTTCCGGCTGATCAATGGCGCCAAATCCGTTTTCCACAATAAACAGCGGGAGCTGGTAAAGGTCGTAGAAATAATTGAGCGAATAACGCAAGCCAACCGGATCAATTTGCCAGCCCCAGTCCGACGCTTTGACATACGGGTTTTTTCACCGTGCTTTTGGTTTCGTCATAGTCCAGCTGTGGATTATCTTCCATCGCTTTGGGTGACAAAGGACATGTAATAACTAAAGCCGATATAGTCGACGCAACCGCGCGTCAGGATCTGCAGGTCATCGTCAGTAATATCGAGTTTAAAATGCCCGACGAGCGAAATAATTGAGCAGGTGTTGAGGGTAATAACCACGCACGTGCACATCGGTAAACCAGTAACGGCGGTGCATGGCCACCACCGACATCATCATATCGTTGGGATCGCAGGTTAACGGGTAAATCGGGCACATGGCGATCATGCAGCCAATTTTAAAATCCGGATTGATTTTATGCCCGGCTTCCACTGCCAGCGCACTGGCAACCAGCTCATAATGTGCAGCCCGGTACATGATGACTTCACGATCTTCACCGGGTTGATATTTCACCCCCGGAGTTGGTGAACGGTGCAAAATCTTCGTGGTAGTTGGCCTGATTATTGATTTCGTTAAACGTCATCCAGTACTTCACCTTGCTGCGATAGCGGGTGAAAACGGTGCTGGCGAAGCGCACAAAGAAATCGATCACTTTACGGTTACGCCAGCCGCCATATTCGGTGACGAGGTGATAAGGCATTTCGAAGTGAGAAAGGGTGATGACCGGTTCGATATTGTATTTCAGGCACTCATCAAAGAGGTCATCATAAAATTGCAGCCCCGCTTCATTTGGCTCCTGTTCGTCCCCTTTCGGGAAAATACGCGTCCAAAAGCGATCGAGGTACGAAAGCATTTAAACCCCATATCTGCGAACAGCTTAATGTCGTCTTTATAGCGATGGTAAAAATCGATGGCATCATGGTTGGGGTAGTTTTTACCGGGCAGCACGCCATCGGTAATTTCACGCGGTACGCCGTGCGCGCCGGCGGTCATAACATCGGCAACGCTGACGCCTTTACCGCCCTCTTTCCAGCCGCCTTCAAGCTGATGTGCCGCTACCACCCCATAAAAAATCCGCTTTAAACCCGGGCATATCACTCTCCTTTCGCTAATGGTGTTGAAAGAATAAACAAGCCAGCGGTGACATAACATCACCGCTGTCGCGTTTTGTGAAACCGGTTGCAAAGAGAGTAATCCGCGTGGTCAGTACGCGATTATTTATGTGAACGGAAAGCGATTAACGTCACCACGATGCCAGTCAACGCAGAGATCGCCCCGGCCGAGGAACACCGAGGAATAGCCCAGAGACGTCGCAAGCAGACCGGTCAACGGGCCGGTAAAGGCATACGAGATGTCCTGAAAAGCAGCATACCCGCCAAGCGCCGTACCACGCACCTGCGGCGGCACGCGTTTACCACTTCGACGCCCAGCGCCGGGAAGATCAACGAACAACCGCTACCGGTTAATGCTGCACCCAACAGCGCCATCCACGCGCCGTGCGCTTGCCAGAGCAGCACCAGCCCAATGGTTTCAATCACCAAAGAGACAATGGCGACCCGCACCCCGCCGAAACGGTCCGGCATCCAGCCGAACAGAATGCGCATCAGCACAAACGCGCAGCCAAAAGCCGTCAGGGTAAAACCGGCCATTGACCAGCCCCCGGCTGGAGAAATAGAGCGAGACAAACGTACCAATTACCGCAAAACCCACGCCCTGTAAGGCCAGCCCCGAGGCCCGGTTGCCAGATAAGCCCCACGACGCTCCATAACGACGGGCGTTTGCCGGGATGCGCTGGCACGCTGCGTACGCTGCCATTAAACGCCCGAGGGCAACAAACGGTAACAGTATGGTGGTTGCCGCCAGCGCCGCAAAACCGAAATGGCTGTGGATCAACAGCCCTGGCGGCCAGCGAACCGTAAATCGCCATGCCATTCCACGACATCACTTTGCCGGAACGCGCAGGCCCCACCAGCCCCATGCCCCGAGTCAGCGTGCCGGTCAGCAACTGGCTTTCGCCAAACCCCGAGGATCAGACGCCCGACAACCAACAACGCGAATTTCACCATCGGCTCCACCGGCAATAGCGCGGCCAGCAACCGCGAACACCTGCCAGCGCACAGGCAAACATCCCCTGCAACGCTGAACGCTTAGCGCCAAACTGGTCCGCCAGACGACCGGCATAGCCGCGCGTCAGCACGGTAGCAAGAAACTGAATGCCAACGGCGATGCCGACCGGTAGGTGTTGCCATAGCCCAGCTCATTGTGCACAAACAACGGGATCACCGGTAACGGCAGCCCGACGGTCATATAGGTCAGAAATACCGCAAAAGCGATGCGAAACAGCGAGACATTCGCTGAAGGGGAACTAACGGATTGTGTTTCTACAGACATGCATTACTCCATAACGCAGAGTAAGGCGGGATTTGGAAGTGCCCACGCCCCCCTCTACCTGAGTGTCAGGATTAAGGTGCGTTGGATAACGTTAAACGCTTACGCATTATCGCGGTGATAATGTTGCGGGGTGGAGTTTGCCTGCCGCAGCGACAGATTGTCAACGCATAAAAAAGGAGCCTCAGGCTCCCTGTATCCATTTGCTTAGGGTTATTTCAGTTTACGCATAACGAGCGTGGCGTTTGTGCCGCCGAAACCGAAGCTGTTGGACATGACCGTCGTCAGCGCTGCCTCAGTCGGTTTGGTCACGATGTTCAGGCCAGCAGCCTGCTCATCCAGCTCTTCCACGTTGATGCTCGGCGCGATAAAGCCGTGTTCCAGCATCAGCAGCGAGTAGATGGCTTCCTGTACGCCAGCAGCGCCCAGAGAGTGACCGGTCATCGCTTTGGTCGCAGAGATTGCCGGGCTGTTGTTGCCGAACACTTCGCGGATAGCGCCCAGTTCTTTCACGTCGCCAACCGGCGTGGAAGTACCGTGGGAGTTCAGGTAGTCGATCGGCGTATCCACGCCGTGCATTGCCATCTTCATGCAACGTACCGCGCCTTCGCCTGACGGAGCCACCATGTCAGCCCCATCGGACGTTGCGCCGTAACCAACGATTTCTGCATAGATATGCGCGCCGCGCGCCAGTGCGTGTTCCAGCTCTTCAACCACGACCATACCGCCGCCGCCTGCGATAACGAAACCATCACGGTGCGCGTCATAAGTACGGGAAGCTTTGTCCGGAGTCTCGTTGTATTTGGTGGAGAGTGCACCCATTGCGTCGAACTCACAGGCCATTTCCCAGCACAGCTCTTCGCCGCCGCCGGCAAAAACGATGTCCTGTTTGCCCAGTTGGATCTGTTCTACTGCGTTACCGATGCAGTGCGCAGACGTGGCGCATGCAGAGCTGATCGAGTAGTTCACACCGTGAATTTTAAACGGTGTTGCGAGGCAAGCGGATACCGCAGACGCCATCGCTTTGGTCACCACATACGGGCCGACCGCTTTCAGGCCACGCGGGCTACGCATTGCGTCAGCGCCGAAGACCTGAGATTTAGAAGAACCGCCAGAACCGGCAATCAGGCCCACGCGCGGATTGTTCTGATAAACCTCGTCTTTCAGGCCAGCATCTTCAATCGCCTGCTGCATGGAAAGATAGGAATAGATAGAGGCATCGTTCATGAAACGAACCACTTTACGGTCAATCAAACCGGTCGTGTCCAGCTTAATGTTGCCCCCATACGTGGCTGCGCATGCCGGAATCTTTGAATTCCTGAGAGAATGTGATCCCTGAGCGCCCTTCACGCAGAGATGCCGGGACTTCCTGCTGGTTGTTACCAATGCTGGAAACGATGCCCGAGGCCAGTAATCACTGCACGTTTCATTCAATACCCCTAAGTCGCACTAATTAAGTTTCGTGTCGCAAGATAGCGTACACTTGTACGCCGAACAAGTCCGATCAGACAATTTGTGAGGAAATTTGCGCCTTTCCTTGACGACCGTTAAGATCGTGCCACTGCCTGATGGACGAGTAACTTACGTGAAACAAACCGCTATACAATCCGCCAACCTCGGAATTCAACGCTGAGGGTACACCTGTTTCCCGAGATTTCGACGATGTCTACTTCTCTAATGATAACGGGCTGGAAGAGACGCGTTATGTTTTTCTCAGCGGCAACCAGCTTGAACAGCGTTTTCCGGAGCATTCCCGCCCGCTGTTTATCGTGGCGGAGAGCGGATTTGGCACCGGGCTGAATTTCCTGACCTTGTGGCAGGCGTTCGCGGCCTTTCGCGCAGCACACCCCGACGCTACCACCGGAAAGATTACATTTCATCAGTTTTGAAAAATTTCCGCTGACCGCAAACGATCTGTGTAAAAGCCCATGCCCACTGGCCGGAGCTTGACCCCTGGGCGGAGCAGTTGCAGGCGCAGTGGCCGCTGCCATTTGCGGGCTGCCACCGTTTATTGCTTGATGAGGGGCGCGTTACGCTGGATCTCTGGTTCGGCGATATCAACGCGCTGACGGATAAGCTGGACGATTCGTTAAACCAGCGCGTGGATGCACGGTTCTGGACGGTTTCGCTCCGGCGAAAAACCCGGATATGTGGACCCCCGGAACTGTTTCAGGCCATGGCACGCCTCGCCAGACCGGTGGCGGCACGCTGGCGACATTCA
This sequence comes from Enterobacter sp. EA-1, assembly GCA_002886105.1. GTDB lineage: Bacteria > Pseudomonadota > Gammaproteobacteria > Enterobacterales > Enterobacteriaceae. The sequence goes on along the minus strand of CP025776.1, from coordinate 1,561,030 downwards.
CGTCTGCGGGTTTTGTGCGCCGCGGATTGCAAGATGCCGGGTTTACCATGCACAAGCGCAAGGGATTTGGCCGTAAGCGCGAAATGCTGACCGGGGTGATGGAACAGACGCTTACCTCCACGCCCCGAGCGCCGTGGTTTGCCCGAAGCGCCGCCCGTGCGCGCGAAGTGGCACTGATTGGCGGCGGTGTAGCCAGCGCCCTGCTCTCGCTGGCGTTGTTGCGCCGTGGCTGGCAGGTGACGCTCTACTGCGTCGACAGTGTTCCGGCAGAAAGTGCATCCGGCAACCGCCGGGGGGCAGCTTTACCCGCTGCTTAGCGCGCATGATCCGGCGCTGGCGCACTTCTTCCCTGCCGCCTTTACCTTTGCTCGCCGACTTTACGATGCTCTGCCGGTCACGTTTGACCACCAGTGGTGCGGTGTAACGCAACTGGGCTGGGATGAGAAAAGCCAGCAGAAAATAGATCAGATGCTGACGCTGGATCTACCGGGTACGCTGGCTCACAGTGTTGATGCGTTAACCGTTCAAACACTGACCGGCGTTGACACCGGCTGTGGCGGCATCACCTATCCGGCTGGCGGCTGGCTCTGCCCGGCTCAATTGACGGCGGCAGCGATCGCGCTGGCCTGTGAACAGGGTTTGCAGGTGCGCTACGAACATGACGTACAGCAGCTCACGCCTGCGGGTAATGACTGGCAACTGCATTTTCGCCACGGCGAGGTACAGCAACATGCGGTGGTGGTGCTAGCTAACGGGCACCGCATCAACCAGTTTGCGCAGACGGAACACCTGCCGGTCTATCCGGTTGCCGGGCAGGTCAGCCATATTCCGACCACGCCTGCACTTGGGCAATTGCGCCAGTGCTCTGTTACGACGGTTATCTGACGCCGCAAAACCCGCTTAATCATCATCACTGCATCGGTGCCAGTTACCATCGCGGGCAGGCGCAGGCTGCGTATAGCGAAGCGGATCAACAGCAAAATCGCCAGCGCTTGCTGGACTGCTTCCCGCAGGCTCCGTGGGCACAAGAGGTGGACGTCAACGGCGGAGAAGCCCGTTGCGGCGTGCGTTGCGCCACGCGTGATCACTTGCCGATGGTCGGCAACGTTGCTGATTACGACGCCACGCTGGCCGTCTATGCACAACTTGCCGAAGCGCCGGAAAACGCCGTCAGCGCGCCCGTGTATGACGGGTTGTTTATGTTAGGTGCTCTCGGATCGCGCGGTTTATGCAGCGCCCCGCTGGCGGCGGAAATCCCCGGCATCGCAGATGAGCGATGAGCCGATCCCGCTGGATGGCGACACGCTGGCGGCAATGAATCCGAACCGGTTATGGGTGAGAAAGTTATTGAAGGGTAAAGCAGTAAAATAAGAGGTTGCCGGATGAGGCGGAGCCGCCATCAGGCAACGCCGCCACCGGGTCAGACAGACTTAGTGCGCTTTCGCCTGCTGATAGAGGTTTTCCCACATGCCAAGCACCAGCGCCTGATCGCGTGGCGAAAGTTCGCCCGCCTGAATGGCGGTTTCCCACACTGTGGGTCACTTTGGCGTACACCGCTTCGTGCGAGTGGTCCTCACCGCTTTCGAGATCGGCCACCGCCAGCGTCAAATGCCCGCGCAGATAACCGCCAGCAAACAGCTCATCATCACTGGCGCTTTCCACCATATTGTCAATTAACGCCAGAATGCGTGATTCTAACTCCGCGATCATCTCTCTTCCTCTTTTGGAAAACATGGCCTTACAGGTCTTCAGGCCACGGGAACTGTTCTGCCGCAAAAGGCGGCGTCTGATAATAGTCCTGCAATGCGTTGATAAACCGCGCCGGGCGGGCAGGAATGCCCTGTTCCAGATAGGTCATCACCTGCGCGTGGACGCGGCGCTGAAAAAACAATACGATCCGGTTCAAAATCCCCTTCGAGGTTGTCGCAACTGACGTTAAACGGAAAGCCCGCCGCCACGCAAAACAACCAGTCAAACGCACCGGGGTTTCACTTCAACATCTTCGAACTGCTCCCTGAGTCGCCGCATCGCGGCCATCCGGGCAGTACCAGTAACCGAAATCCACCAACTTGCGGCGCTCTGCACCGGCAATGCACCAGTGCGAAATCTCATGCAGCGCGCTGGCGTAAAACCGTGGGCAAAGACGATGCGGTTGTAAGGCGCATCCGCGTCTGCAGGAAGATAGATCGGTTCGTCGTCGCCTTTAATCAGACGGGTATTAAAATCGTCTGCAAAGCAGCTATCAAAAAATATCAATCAACTGTTGGTAGTGATGGGTCATACGTTCACCCCCAGAAACTGGAGGATCTCCGGCCGTGACTGTCATAGAGAAGTTTTGCGCTCATCACCGCCGAGACAATCACAATCATCGGGCGAATGAGCGTTTGCCCTTTACTGAGCACCAGACGCGAGCCCATGCGCGCGCCGAGAAATTGCCCGGCCAGCATCACAAAACCGGTAACCCACACCACTTTGCCGCCAATAATAAACAGCAGCAGCCCGCCGATATTGGAGGTCGCGTTCAGCACTTTGGCATGCGCGGTGGACTTCGCCAGGGTTGTACCCCGCCAGGTGACAAAGGCCAGCGCATAAAAGAACCGGCGCCCGGGCCGAAAAAAGCCATCATAGAACCCAACACAACCGCCAGCCACCAGCGCAAAAGGCAGGCCGTACAGACGACGCTGACGATCGTCTTCGCCCAGTTTTGGCATCAGCAGAAAGTAAAGACCAATACAGATAACCAGCACCGGCAGGATCTGGCGCAGCACATCGGACTGCACGTGTTGTACCAACAACGCCCCGGTCGTGGAACCGATAAAGGTCATCAGAATATTGAGTTTCTGATCGGCAATGTTCACCACTTTGCGGCGAATAAAATAGAGCGTGGCGGAGATCGAACCGCCGCAGGCCTGCAATTTATTCGTCGCCAGCGCCTGTGCCGGAGACATCCCCGCCGCCAGCAGCGCGGGCACCGTTAACAGCCCACCGCCCCCGCCAGCGCATCAATAAACCCGGCCAGCAAGGCGACAAAAAAAGCGCCACCATGACCAGCGGTGACACCATAAACAGTTGTTGAAAAGTTTCCATTACAATGCGTGCTCATCCAGTAGAGCCCGGCAAGACGGCGGCAAAGGCGGCGGCGTCTTTTCTCAGGCGTGGTGCTGCTGGGTTTCGCCGGTTCGAACCAACTTTGCAATTCTGCGCCACATCCATCGCCGGGCGGCGGCAGCGGCTGATCTTCACACTCGAGGCTGTCTGCCGGGCAGCGCAGGCGCACATGCATATGCGCACGGTGCTGGAACCACGGGCGCACTTTCCGCAGCCAGTCGCGGTCCGTGCCCGCGTCCAGTAGAGTTGCTGCTTGATAGCCGGGTTCACGAAGATACGCGTCACGTCGTTATCCTGCGCCGCCAGTTTGATCATGCTGCTGATTTCCGGCTTCCAGAGCTCAGGCACCACCTGCTTACCATCGCGGGAGACCAGATCCAGCGCCTGCGGTTTCAGCAGTTGCGCGGTACTCCAGCGCGCTTTCGGCAGTTGCAGGAAGATATCTACATCCGGTGCCAGATTGATGGCTGGCGTGGCCGCCGTTAAAACGCCCACCGGCAGGCATCCCCATGTCGCCGACCAGCACCGTCCCCATTCCCAGATTGTGCACTGGTTACTCAGGCGCTGAATAAACAACACCAGATCAGGGTGGCCGAAATAGCGGCGCTGATCGGTACGCATCACCTGATAATTATCCGCCTGCAGCGGCAATTCCTGCGCGCCGACAATGCAGCCATTGGCGAATGCGCCAATAGACTGTGGGCTACCGGCAACGGGGTGAGTCAGCTTTTGCCGGGGGGTTGCCTGCGTCGCGGCGGCGCTTATCAGCAGCGCAAACAGCGCAATTGCCGTGTTGTTCATTGTTTACCAGCGTGGAATATCGGTCGTGACATCGGCGTTCTGCGCGCGCTGGCGCAGGAAGTGATCCATCAGCACAATGGCCAGCATCGCTTCCGCGATCGGCACTGCGCGAATGCCAACGCAGGGGATCGTGGCGACCTTTGGTGATCATCTCCACTTCGTCGCCAAAACGGTTGATGGTACGCCCCGGTACAGTAATGCTGGATGTCGGTTTCAGCGCGATATTGGCGATAATTTGCTGGCCGCTGCTGATGCCGCCCGTGGGATGCCGCCTGCATGGTTGCTCTGGAAGCCCTGTTTGGTGATTTCGTCACGGTTTTCGCTGCCGCGCAGCTTCACCACCTCAAAACCGTCGCCGATTTCAACGCCTTTGACCGCGTTAATGCTCATCAGCGCGTGGGCGATATCCGCATCCAGACGATCGAACACCGGTTCGCCCGGGCCTGCCGGAACGCCGTCCGCCACCACCGTCACTTTCGCGCCGATAGAGTCGCCCTCTTTCTTCAGGCCGCGCATCAGTTCATCCAGTGCGTCGATCTTGCCCGGTTCCGGGCAGAAGAAGGGGTTCTGCTCAACCTGATCCCAGTCTTCGATCGCCAGCGGAATGTCACCCATCTGGGTCAGACACCCGCGGATAACAATGCCGAACTTCTGCGCCAGATATTTCTTAGCAATCGCACCAGCGGCAACGCGCATGGCGGTTTCACGGGCCGAGGAACGGCCGCCGCCGCGGTAATCACGCACGCCATATTTTTGTTCGTAGGTGTAATCGGCATGCCCCGGACGGAACAGATCTTTAATCGCGCCGTAATCCTGCGAACGCTGGTCAGTGTTTTCAATCAACAAACCAATGCTGGTGCCGGTGGTCACGCCTTCAAACACACCGGAGAGAATTTTCACCGGGTCCGGCTCACGGCGTTGCGTGGTGTAGCGCGATGTCCCCGGACGGCGTCTGTCCAGATCGTGCTGCAAATCCGCTTCGGTCAGCGGAATGCCCGGTGGCACCCCATCAACGATACAGCCCAGCGCCGGGGCCGTGCGATTCGCCGAAGGTGGTTACGCGAAAGAGTTGTCCAATTGTGTTTCCTGCCATCACGGCTCCGTTGTCGTTGTTTGTGTTGTTGAGCGTCGTTTAATCTTTATAAATGCTGAAATGTTCCTGCGCGGCGATGAGTTGCGCTTTGGTCAGCATAAAGACGCCGTCCCCGCCGTTATCAAACTCCAGCCGGGTAAACGGCACATCCGGATATTGTTCAATCAGATGTACCATGCTGTTACCCACTTCACAAATCAGGATGCCATTATCGGAGAGATAATCCGGCGCACCCGCCGGATGCGGCGCGTCAGTTTCAGACCATCGCTACCGGACGCCCGAGGCCCAGTTCTGGCTCGTGGCGATATTCTGACGGCAGGTCAGACATATCCTCTTCATCCACGTAAGGCGGGTTAGTCACAATCAGATCGTACTGGACTTTCGGCAGCTCGCGGAACACGTCAGAGCGGATCGGCGTAACGTGATGAATCAGGCCATGCTCTTCAATATTGTGCTCGGTGACCGCCAGCGCATCCGTGGAGATGTCCACGGCGTCCACTTCCCCGCTTCCGGGAAGGCGTAAGCACAGGCGATAGCAATACAGCCGCTGCCGGTGCACATATCAAGAATATGCTGCGGTTGCGCATGAACCAGCCCGGCAAAATGGTTGTTGATCAGCTCGCCGATGGGCGAACGCGGCACCAGTACGCGCTCATCGACATAGAATTCGTGGCCGCAGAACCGGGGCCTTATTGGTCAGATAGGCCACCGGAATGCGCTCGTTAACGCGGCGGATAACGCGCTCAACAATGCGGTGACGCTCGCTGGAGGTCAGGCGCGCATTGCGCATATCTTCCGGAATATCCAGCGGTAAATAGAGGGTCGGCAGCACCAGTTGCACCGCTTCATCCCACGGGTTATCCGTGCCGTGACCGTACCAGATATTGGCGGCGCTAAACCGGCTGACCGACCAGCGCAGCATGTCCTGAATGGTGTGCAGCTCATTCACTGCTTCTTCAACGAAAATTTTATCCATAGTATCCCCCGAGGCCCATGCTCGCATTAAATTCGGCGGCTAGTTTGCCATGAAGACGGCGATAAATCAGCATCGTCTCGCGCTGTGCGGGGGTAAAAATGCATTTTGCTACACCGCAGCCGCAGTGAGTCGGGTACACTGAGGGAAAGAAGAGATGAGATGTACAGATGAAAAGAAACCATCGCTTAGCGAGGAGGAACAGACGCTGTTCCGACAGCTGATGACCGGGACACGTCAGCTCAAGCAGGACACCGTGATACACCGCCCGGCGCGCAAGAAGGTAAGCGAAGTGCCGGTGAAAAGGCTGCTTCAGGAGCAGGCTGATAATAGCCATTACTTTTCCGATGAGTTTCAGCCGCTGCTGAACACCGAAGGCCCGGTGAAATATGTGCGCGAAGATGTCAGCCATTTTGAGCTGAAGAAGATCCGCCGGGGCGATTATTCACCGGAGCTGTTTCTCGATCTGCACGGCTTAACCCAGCAGCAGGCGAAGCAGGAACTGGGGGCGCTGATTGCCGCCTGCCGCCGCGAACATGTATTTTGCGCGTGTGTGATGCACGGTCACGGCAAACATATTCTCAAGCAACAAACGCCGCTGTGGCTGGCGCAGCATCCGCATGTGATGGCGTTTCACCAGGCGCCGAAAGAGTATGGTGGCGATGCCGCCATCCTCCGGTGCTGATTGAAGTGGAAGAGTGGCAGCCGCCTGAACTTCCCTGAGGCCAGAAACGACAAGAGCCGCACAATGCGGCTCTTGAATACTCATGGTCCGGCGAATCAGATAGCTTTACGCATCTTCAGGTTGCAGGGACTCATTTGCCAGTCAAAGGTACCTTTACCGTTCTCGTCAAGCGTAACGCAGGCGATAGCGGACGTGGTAAACATCGGCGGTGCTTCACCCGGGCAGAGCTCGGACACCCGAGGTAGCCCACCAGCGGCAGGTGAGAGATCACCAGCACAGAGGAGAGACCTTCGTTCGCCAGCGCACCGGAGATAAGCGCTAACAAGACCAATGTCGCCACAAGGCGTCAGTTCCGGCAGGACATCCACGTTGTCAGGCAGGTTTACACACTCCCCACCATTTTCAGCGTCTGTTCAGCACGTAAAAAAGGGCTGACCAGAACACGTTCAACATCCACTTTTGACCTTTCAACCATGTTGCCATCAGACGGGATTCGTCGCAGCCACAAGGGGTTAAGGGACGAACCGAGTCACTGGCTGCATCGAGGGCAGCGTCGCCGTGACGCATGATAAAAACTTGCATATTGCACCGCTTTTGTTAACCAGAATCATTAATAGTTCCACTGCGAAACCCTTTCGCAACGACGGGAAATATCAATGGCCGGGCATTGTGCCTGATTCATTCTCTGAATGAAACGCTGTTTTTTACCCTCAATGGCGTAAGTGTAGTCAATCATTGTTTACAAAATAACCGCAAACGCCATGAGCAATAACAGATTTAAATATTTAGACCTTACTTTACAGAATCAGTTTCTTTTGCCGGACCAAAAAGTCTCGCCCTGCTCCGTCATCCGTAACAATCTTTCACAGGGGCGAAAACGTGGCCCGTATTGCATCTCCAGCCGCTGTAACGCCACCACCACATCCCGTGCGCCGAGCCGGTCCATATAATGGAATGGCCCGCCCAAAAACGGAGGGAAACCGATGCCAAACACGGCGCCGATATCGCCATCGCGCGGGCTGCGGATCACCTGCTCATCAAAGCAGCGCGCTGCTTCATTAAGCATCAACATGACGCAGCGTTCCGCTATCTGTTCTGCGGGCAATGTGCCGTTGCCAGAGGCGCCGATTAAGCGGTAGATCGCCGGATCAGGTTGTTTTTTGCTTTTACGCCCTTTCACCGGGTAAAGATAGAAACCGCGGGCATTTTTTTCTGCCTTTGCGATCGTCGTTCAAAATTGCGCTGACAACACTTGCAGGGGCGCTAAATCGTTCTCCATAGGCCGCTTCCAGCACCGGGATAATTTTCGTTCCGGTATCAATACCAACCTCGTCCAACAGTTGAATCGGCCCGACCGGAAAACCAAACTTCACCAGCGCCTGATCTATCGTCTCAATGCGCTCCCCTTCGCTGAGCAGACGCATAGCTTCGCTAATATAGGGGGCAAGAATGCGGTTAACGTAGAACCCGGCTTTATCTGCCACCACAATCGGCGTTTTCCCTTGTTTCTTCGCCAGCTTAACGGTAGTGGCAATGGTCTGTTCATCGGTTCCGGCATGGGGAATTACTTCCACCAACGGCATTTTTCCACCGGGCTGGAAAAAATGTAATCCGATAACCTTCTGCGGGCGCTGCGCCTGCGCTGCAATATCGCCAATCGGTATAGAAGAGGTATTGGATGCAAAAATAGTGTGTAGAGCACAATTGTCCTCAACCTCCCGCACCATTTGTTGTTTCCAGCGCCGGGTCTTCCAAACACGGCTTCCAATCACCAGATCGCGATGGGCAAAACCGCGGTAATCCAGCGAACCAGAAATCTTCGCCATCTGGCTGTCACGTTCCGCGGGTTTGAGATAGCGACGCCGGACTTTTTTATCCAGCTCTTGCCAGCTGTATTTCAGCGCGTGGTTAATGCCGTTCGCGTTGATATCCTTAATGCGTACCGGCAATCTCCCTTTGCTGGCAGTCACATAAGCGATGCCGCCGCCCATCAACCCGCCGCCTAACACGCCGATGGTACTTAACGGCCCCGGTTCAACCGCACTGCCGGGATCTTTTTTCACCTCGGTGCTGGCAAAGAACAGATGCCGCAGCGCCTGAGATTGCGGCGTCATCGCCAGTTGGCCAAAAGCGCGCGCTTCGGCGTCATAACCGCTACTGCGCCCGTGCGTCAGCCCGTTCTCAATCACCGATAAAATACGCGGTGCAGCAGGATAGTTCCCCTGCGTTTTTGTGCCGTTTTCTTCGCCACTATGCGAAATAACAAGGTGCGGCCGAGCGGCCCGGCGAGAATACGCTCGCGAACCGGTAAGCGGTGACTGGCAGGACGCCCCTGCGTTGCCAGTTCCGCTGCGGCATCCAGCAAAATCGAGCGGGGAACAACATCGTCCACCAGTCCGGTCTTTAACGCCCTCTGGCGCGGACGAAGCTGCTTACCGGTCAGGATCATCTCCAGCGCAGTACTCACCCCCACCAGCCGCGGCAAACGTTGTGTGCCACCGGAGCCGGAGTAACAGGCCAAGCTGGACTTCCGGCAGACCCAGCACCGTTTTATCGTCATCGCTACAGATACGACGATGGCACGCCAGCGCCAGTTCAAGGCCGCCCCCAGACAAGCACCATGAATAGCGGCAATCACCGGAATGGGTAGCGCGTGGATTTCCGCCATCACCTGCTGCCCCTGACGGGCAAGATCTTCCGCTTCTTTTGCGCTCTTACAGCGGGCAATCATGTTGATGTCCGCCCCGGCGATAAAGTTATCCGGCTTGGCGGAGATAAAAACGACGCCCCGCAACGATTTGTTATCGCGGATCTGCTTTAAGATGGCGCGCACTTCAGCACCAAACTCCGCTTTCAGCGTGTTCATCTTTTCGTCCGGAACATCAATGGTGACAACCGCCACATTGTCCGGGCGCACGCTGAGCGTGAATGCGGATGTGAATGTCATTATTCAGCCTCCAGAACCATGGCCGCACCCAGCCCACCTGCTGCGCAGGCGGTCACCAGACCAAAACCGCCGCCGCGTCGGCGCAGTTCATGCAGTGTTTGGGTGATCATCCTCGCACCGGTGGCGGCGAACGGATGCCCGTACGCAATAGAGCCGCCCAGCACGTTAAATTTGCTGTCGTCCACTTCACCTGTCGCCTGCGAGCGCCCAAGCACTTCGCGGGCAAACCGATCGCTGGCCATCAGCTTCAGATTGCTCAGGGTTTGAGCGGCAAAGGCTTCGTGCATATCAAGCAACGTTAAATCCGCCATTGTCAGCCCGGCTCTCCAGCGCCAGCGGCGTCGCCCATGCCGGGCCCAGTAACATGTCCTGCTGCACGGCAATGGCGGTAAATGCATAGCTACGCAGATAACCCAACGGGGTTAAGCCCAGCTCTTTGCGCGGGATTCGGTCATCAGGATCACCGCAGCTGCGCCATCGGTTAACGGTGCTGTTTGCCGCCGTCACCGTGCCATGCCGCCGATCAAACGCCGGACGCAGCTTTGCATAATCGGCAAGGCTGGACTGGGTACGCACGTTATTGTCCTGCCCGACGGGTTCGCGAAACGGCGGCGCGTATGCCGTCATTACCTCATCGGCCAGTTTGCCTTCTGACCAAGCCTGAGCGGCAAGCTGGTGCGAGCGATGCGCCAGCGCATCCTGCTGTTCACGGGTAATCGCGTAGGTTTTAGCCATCTGCTCGGCAGTATCCCCCCATGCGCAGACCGGTGGAATACTCCGCAACAGCCGGTGGCACCGGCAATAAATCGCGCAGGCGAAGACGAGAAAAAGTTTCAGTTTTGCCCAAGCGTACGGGCTTTATTGGCATCCACCAGCGTGCGCGCCGGTTTTGCTGACGCCAATAGGCAGGACGGAAGAAGAATCTGCACCACCGGCGATCCCGGCGCGAATAGTGCCCGCCAGCAAACTCGGTGACATTCGCCACGGCCTGAAAACTGGTGGCGCAGGCGCGGCTGACGCTGTAGGCATCAGTGTGGACGTTCATGCCAGTGCCGAGCACGATCTCGCGGGCGATATTGGGCGCTTCCGGCATCTGAACGACCCGGCCAAAAACCAGTTGCTCCAATCACATCGGGGGGAATTTCGCTGCGCGCCAGCATCTCCCACTACCATTTTCCCAGATCAATAGCCGGTACACCGTGAAACACGGTCGCCTGACGGGCGAAAGGTGTTCGTAACCCACTGACAATGGCAATGCGGTCACCCTGACGGGTAACAAGCGGTAATGCCTGACTCATAACACTCCCCTGTTAACAGCGTAATGCGCAAAGTGGTCTGACCTGATAACAGTCTTAACCAATTTTTTACATTTAGCCAATGGGAGGAGAAAAAAGTGAGAGCTAAGGCACAGAGAAACTTATCAAAACGCTCCCGAAGAACGGGAGCGCAGGCAGGAAAATTAACGCAGACCGAGGCTGGAAAATCAGGGTTTCCGCTTCGCACGCGAAAACAAAGTCGATATCCAGTTGGACACCGCCCGCCACTTCCGTAAAGGAAGAGGTGATCTGGCAAGGATCGGACTCTACGCTGCGGGCTCTTGCGCTCAGCGCAGCCAGCGTTTCTTCAGCGTCGGTACGATTGCTGAACACACGGCTGTAAGAGGCGGTGCAATCGGAGTTGTCCATAATGGTGCCAACATCCATACAGCAGCAAACCGGGGTTTCATCAGCACTGCATTTACTCATTGTTGATTTCCTCTGAATTCGCACCCAAGGTGCCGGGTAAACGATGTGATTATTTTACGCTCCGGCGAATAGCCTCTCCAGTTGTTAATTCCACACGTGGTCATAAGTGACCGAAATCACACTTAAAAATGATCTAAAACAAAAATCATCCAATCGACTGATTAAGACTTACCGCATTTTTGCCACGCAGATCCCGTTTCGAAGATCACAATTGGAAAAAACTTATATACAAACTTGCAACATTCCCTCTGGTCAGACCTATACTTCCGCCACTGGTCTGATTTGTCTGAAGTACCTCAGACCCTACACTTCGCGCTCCGTTACGACATGTAACATAGTTTGAATAAAAATAACTCCGATTTCGAATGAGGTTATGGTCATGAGCCAGAAAACCCGTTTTACCAAGTCTGCTCTGGCAGTCGCAGTGGCAATCGTCTCTACCCAGGCTGGTCCGCAGGCTTTCAACTCAATGAGTTTTCTTCCTCTGGCCTTGGTCGGGCCTATTCAGGTGAAGGCGCTATCGCAGATGATGCGGGCAACGCCAGCCGCAACCCTGCATTGATTATGATGTATGACCGCCCGATGTTTTCCGGCGGTGCGGTGTTTATCGATCCGGATGTCAACGTTTCTGGCCGTTCTTCGATCGGTAATGACGCTAGCCGGGGACAACATTGCGCCGACCGCATGGGTGCCGAACCTGCACTTTGTTGCACCAATTAATGACCAGACCCGGCTGGGGCGCATCCGTAACCTCGAACTTCGGCCCTGCGGCGACAGAATTTAATAATGGTTATTCAGCTGGTTCGATGGGCGGGAAAACCGACCTTGAAACGCTGAACCTGAACCTCAGCGGCGCCTATCGTCTGAACAACCACTGGAGCTTTGGTCTTGGTTTTGACGCCGTCTATGCAAAAGCAAAAATTGAGCGCTATGCTGGCGACCTGCCACAAATCCTAGGCGCAAGCTTACCTTCGCTGGTACGAGCAGGTCGATTGTCCGCCGCTCAGGCCGCGGCAATTGGTTCCCAAGCTGGCGGCATTAGCAGTGATACGCAAATTGCATATTTAAAAGGTGATGAGTGGGGTTTTGGCTGGAACGCCGGTATTCTGTACGAGCTGGATAAAAATAACCGTTACGGTTTAACCTATCGTTCAGAAGTTAAAATCGACTTTGATGGCGATTACAAGAGCAATCTTCCGGCGACGCTGAATCCGATCAACGCCGCATTGGGTCTGGGCCTCCCTTATGGCACAGGCGGCACAACGACTAACGGCGCGCTGACCCTGAACCTGCCTGAGATGTGGGAACTGTCAGGTTATAACCGAGTCGATCCGCAGTGGGCTATCCACTACAGCCTGACCTACACCAGTTGGAGCCAGTTCCGAGGGCTGAAAGCCACCGGCAGCAACGGTCAAACGCTGTTCTATAAAGATGAAAGCTTTAAAGACGCGTACCGCATCGCTCTGGGTACCACCTATTATATGGATGATAACTGGACCTTCCGCGCCGGTATCGCCTATGACGACAGTCCGGTTCCAGCCGACAAGCGCTCTATCTCCATTCCGGACCGGGGGATCGTCTGTGGCTGAGCACCGGCGCCACTTATGCATTTAACAAAGACGCCTCTGTCGATGTCGGCGTTTCCTATATGCATGGTCAGAAAGTGAAATTCACCGAAGGCCAGTATACCTTCCGCTCTGATGGCCGCGCATGGCTGTATGGCATGAACTTTAACTACGCCTTCTGATAAACAAGCCGCAATAAAAAAGGTGAGCCCCGGCTCACCTTTTTGTTTGTTCCGTCTTTACTCGGAATCGATATCTTTCAGGTCTCCCTCTATCGCCTTCGCGTTCGGGTTCTCTTGCGGCTTCCAGTTTACCGCCGTTGGCGATAAAATCATGACGCTGGAAGTAGGCTTCGCGCACCATAATATACGGGTCGGAAGACTGACGCAGTAAGCCATCGGAATCCAGCAGCTGCGCGCGGGTTTCAACGCCTTCCAGCGTCCATTTACCGACGGACAACGGCCACGTCAGCCGGAGAAAGCACCGGATAGAGCGTATCCGCGGCATCGCCGCCATCTTCACGCAACGTGAAGCTGCCGTAGAACGGCAACTGCATATACGGGCCGTAACCGATGCCATAATGGCCCAGCGTGCTGCCGAAGCGATGCGGTTCTACGCGCTGCAATTTCGGGTTCGACATCCCGGCGACATCCATAAAGCCGCCCATGCCCAGCAGGGTGTTCAGGAAGAAACGGGTAAAGTGAACCATCCCTGGTAGGGATCGCCCTGTAAGAAGAAGTTCGCCATGATCGCCGGTTCTTCAAGGTTGCTGGTAAAGTTGCTCAGACCGTTGCGCGCCGGTTGCGGCACATAATCTCGCCGGGCAACGGCGACAGGTCTGACAACGTAAGGATCCAGCACATTGAAGTTGAAGTTGTACATGGTGCGGTTGAACCCTTCGAACGGGTCTGAACGCCCCTGCGACTCTCGGGTACCGGAGCTGGCGCAGCCGACCAGCACAGTGGTAGCCAGCGCAAGCGCCGACAGGCGGTATTTCATAGGTGTCTCCTGAAGAATATGGCCATCGGTGAATGCCATCCATAACGGCGCAAACGCAAAATGCCCGGATTTGCGCCCGCAACATGCCACGCATTGTATCAGCGCGTCTTATGATGTCTACGCAGCGAACAGCCTTTGTTTCCAGCATAGCCTGCATTCAGCGGAGCGCTGCGTTAACAATTTTATACATACTTCCCCCGGCGACGTATCACCATTGTTGCTTTTCCCCGCACTTTCGGACGATACCGCCACGAATCGCACCAGAAACTCGCTACGCTTTATGTCATCCGCAGAGGCAGAGAAAGAGCGAGGTTGTTGTGGACGCAATAAAAGAAGAGAAAAATCAACACGCAGAGCAAGGAGATCGCTGTCGAGAGCGACGAAAAAAGCGCGGCGAAAAAATCGAACTGGATGAGGACAGACTCCCCTCGCGCGCCATGGCCATTCATGAACATATTCGTCAGGATGGCGAGAAAGAGCTGGAACGCGATGCGATGGCGCTGTTCTGGTCGGCGATTGCTGCCGGGCTATCAATGGGTGCATCGCTACTGGCAAAAGGCATTTTCACGTTCAGCTTGATGGCGTACCCGGCGGTTTCTTGCTGGAAAACCTCGGTTATACCTTTGGTTTTATCATCGTCATCATGGCGCGCCAGCAGTTGTTTACCGAGAACACAGTGACAGCCGTATTGCCGGTGATGCAAAACCCGGTTGGGTGAATTTTGGTTTGATGACGCGCCTGTGGGGCGTGGTGCTGTTGGGGAATCTCGTCGGTACAGCTATTGCAGCATGGGCGTTTGAATATATGCCGATTTTTGATGAACAGACGCGCGACGCTTTCGTCAAAATCGGCATGGATGTGATGAAAAACACGCCGGGCGAAATGTTCTCCAACGCGATTATTTCCGGCTGGATCATCGCCACCATGGTGTGGATGTTTCCTTCAGCTGGCGCGGCGAAGATTGTGGTAATCATTCTGATGACTGGCTTATTGCACTGGCGGATACCACGCATATTGTGGTGGAAATTTTTATCTGGTTTTTAACGGCACACTGCACTGGCGCGAGTTTATCTGGCCTTTCGCGCTACCGACGCTCGCCGGAAATATTTGCGGCGGGACCTTTATTTTCGCCCTGCTCAGCCATGCGCAAATCCGCAACGATATGATCAACGCTCGTAAGGCTGAGGCGAAAGCCGGGGGCCGAAGAGGAAAAGCGCCTGAACAAGGGTGCGAAAAAATAAGCATAAACGGTGACAGTTTAATCACTTGGCGGCCTGCGCGCTTAACGTGGCGCGCAAATGACGTTATACTCCAGCCGCCCTGTCCCCTTAGTTAAATGGATATAACGAGCCCCTCCTAAGGGCTAGTTGCAGGTTCGATTCCTGCAGGGGACACCAGAGCATCCTTTTATTGCTTTATTTGCCCTCCCGGCTGATTATCACAAGCGCGTCAGGCATCCGGTGTGATTGCCTGTGTCGTGTTCGTCCCGGCGGAATCGGTCAGTTCAAGACCGAATTTTTTAATCTCTTCATCGGTGAAGATATCGCTAACGCTAAAATTCAACGCCTGCTCAAGATTCAGGGCCATCAAATCGTCCTCGAGTTCTTGCATATAGATATCCTCTTCCTCTGTTGAACGCCGTGTTCTGCTGCCAGTTGCCACTGTAATCACCCAGTGTCCGGTTTTCTCATCACCGACCCACTTAAATTTGAAACTACTGAGCAGTTCATTAATCAGTACGACCAACGAGTCTGCATTATTCATTTTGGTATAGGCTCGCTCCATGGCCGAATATAGCTCCTGCCTGCGCTATCGCCCGGTCTAAAACATTTAATGGAGGAAGTACATCGGGCAGGTACTCTGCAGATGTTTGCGCTGTCCGACCTAATGTCGCATGCGGACTAAATGATTCCCATTGGGATCTACCGAAGCTGAAATGATGCTGTTTTAAATTAGGAAATTTTTTGCCTAGCTCACCAATGTAAGCAAAATCCTCTGACCCGATAGCGTGATGGGTCATTTCATGAAGGAGCGTGTTTTTGATCCCTTTTTCTTCTAATACAGTGGGAAAAACTAACATAATACGCGCAGTAGGATCTCGTTCGTAAACAAAGGCGACTACCTTATAGAATGAGTCACCCTCTCTTGCTGTAACGGGAATAACGCGGCTTAGCTTTGTCTCCTTCACGTGATAATGTGCTTGTTGGAAAAGCCGACTCGAGAGTTCATCAAGCCGTTGATAGGCTTCCCCCCAGAATAGCTGCATCAGGCGTGTTTAAATACACCGGCCAGTACCACCGGAGGATCCCATCGCGCAATGCCGGTGACGTTTTGCCTGATTAAGCGTAGCAAGTTGGTCCGCCCGGGTGTATGTATTAAATGCCGTTTCAATTTTTTCAATATTTTTCGAGGGTATAAATTTTTCCACCATTGCTGACCGACGTTTGCTTTATAGGTCAAAATATCAGGCGCTACAATCTGGAACTCACTATTTTGTAATTCAAATTTGTAGAAATTCGTCAAAGTTTTGATCCCCGTGGGGGTCTCTGACATTTAGCGCCAGATCCTGCAGAATGGGTCTGAACTGCAATATCCGGACCAATATCTTGTAGTAAAGCGGCATATCTCATGATGAGATCGCCTTGCGATAAATTGAACGGTATGTCTGCAAAGAATGGGAGATTTTTAAGCGACGCATGGGTTTTCTTTTAACGCGCCGAATGGCAGTGGAAAGCGATGTTTCTGTCTCCACCTTTTCCGCGCGAGTGTTTTTTCAAAAATGCCTGCACATCATCGAAATCCAGCCCCGCGTTTTTCACGCTATTTTTGTATTGTTGAGGTATAATCAGTACCCATCCATCGGATAATCTTTAGTGAGATCTCCCGCTTCATAGGTCAAACTTCAAATAACTCTGAAAATCTGCATCACTTTTGACATCATAATAGCCGGTCACCGCATCAGCACTCTCGTTTTCTTAATTACTGTTGCAACCACTCATCTTCATCAAAATAAATATATGAAAATTCGTTATTCTCGGAAAACATCTGCACCACTACCCGATCATTTCCTCTGCGGCCCTGTACAAAATATTGGTTGGTATCTCATCCGTGCTTCCTTTTTCCAGCGGGTGAGGGATGCGAATAGATTTGAATCCCAAATTGCGCATTTTACTGACGACTTTTGGGCTGTTTTCGATTGTTTCAACAACCCTTTTCGGCTGTGCTGCAGCTCCAGCCCCGGTATCCATCTGCTGTTTTGATGATCCGGCAACAGGTTCCGTTTTGGCAGGCGGTTTCGCCCCGGAAGGCGCGAGTCCGGCTTTTAAGCGCTTCAACCACCTTATCAAGATCGCTGCGGGCTTCCTTGCTGATCGCCGCTACCGTTTCCGGTACAGACGCCTGATACCGGTGCTGATCATCACCTGCATCAGTTTTTCCTTCACTACCCGGTGGGTCGGGCAGCGTCTCTTTCACCGCCGTGTTCCCTAAGCGCTAACCGCGCCTTTCACCACGCCACCGATTGCAGGGCCAACCAGATTACCGCCCAGTTCGAACGCCGCAGCCATTACCATAGAACGGATATACAGCTCTTGCTCTTCCTTATCATCCGCCAGTGACGCGAGTATGGCAGTCGGCACAACTTCTCCCAGCAGGGTGACCGCCAGAGATGCCGCCACCCATGGCAGAACAGGGCCGCCCAGCATTACGCCCCCCGACCAAGCAGCACCCCGGAGATAATGGCGAGCGTATTAATCAATTCGAATGCAACGGCCCGTTTATGTTCCGCAGACGAGTAAATAAGTTCATCGGGCAATCAGATCATCACGCTGCATACTGATCAACCGGTCAAAAGGTCATCTACGCTGAGACTTGTCGTCGTCACAGGCGGATGATAGTCGGTGAACGTTTCCTGCTTTTGAAAAGTTGCATACTGGCTCGCTATGTCATGTTCATCCTGCCGGTAACCGAAGCGGTTACTGATACTCGCCAGCGCTTTACCGACGCGAACGGTTTGATGCTTTTCCATAAATACCTGAAAGTCATTGATATTTTCAATAATCAGCGATGGCATGACATTCCTGTGCAACCCCGTTTTACGCTGTTTAACCGCAAGCCCCAGCGCTGGCACCTCATAGTAATCATTGTCCCAGAGCGACAGGAATACCCCCTGTTTTCGCCCCCTTTCATATCTGACAAAGGAATAGGAATAAATACGTCCGCCAGTGTACTCCCGTGCCACTCCACAGTTTCCGCTTTTGTCTTTCCCTCAAGATAACTCTCTACCGCATCCGCATAGCGTTGATGATTTTTTCCTCTGGAAGCCTGTGGTACGGCGTTTTTCTGCTGAGATAGGCCAGTGCCGCGCGAGTCGCCATAAATTGATAGACTCTTACTGCCCTTAGTCCACCCCTCGGGTTTGTTTGGGTCGAACCCGCCTGTAAGCGTATTCCCCCATCTCATCCAGATTCTCCTTCAGCGCACTGGGAAACGAGGAGGGCCATTCAATCACATCGTCGGTATAGGATGTTCCGTAATCTCTGCGGCACTTCCCCGGCAATGTCGACCAGCGTGTAGCTGTGGGAAGGAATAGTGGTTGACAACTTCCCCCCTACATCCATGCCGACCCCAGCTTTGGAGTACAACCGGACGGGATGTGATTATTGACTGATCGGACCATTTATCTTCCAGCCCATACATCTCCAACGACTCCCGGACAAAGGCCGCCATGTAGCGGTCCGTGGAGGATGTTCTCCCCATAAAGCCAGTCAAATCCGCTATCCGCCGATCCAGTTTCGTTTTCAGCTTATCCAGCAAATATTTCGGCGCTAAAACGCTCTGGCATCGATTCGGCCTGCCCGGCTTGTTGGCGGATGGTTTCCCCACACCAGAGAGCAACGCGTGTTCCGGCAATGCGGTGGTATCCCCCACTGTCGCAGGCTGCGCCGTTGCCGTTTCACTGATATGCCGCGCCTCCAATACCCGCAACAGCGGCAACGCCTCCACTATCGACTCGTTATATAATTCAAAGTATTTCGTCTGCGTTTGCTCATCCCAAAGAAGAAAAAATGTGCTCTTTAATGATCTTGTTCACTCCCTCGTCCAGCACGGCAAAATCATACGCGGCAAGCTTGTCGTCATTTTTAAGTGCGTGTAACAGGCGTTTGACCGTCAGGAGACTCCATGCGGTATAGAGCGTGACCAGTTCACATGACCTGTATCGTCCCGAATAAGATCCACCCGTGGGGCTTATCAGCATGGTTTTGAGATACTGCGGAAACGTCCCGGAAAATCGGGAGCGATCAATAAGATTGATATAGGACAGGCTGTATTGCCCAAAGAACACTTCGGATGCCGGTATATCAGTGCTGAATGACCATGACGTATTTTTCATTATATCCGCCGACGGTCTGTCTGCGCTGTATGTGACCAACCGTGTGGTACGCTCCGCCAGTTTTTTACTTTTGGCAGCATATTCCTTCCAGTTCGCCCGCATCCATCGCATTACCTTCCCAGTCATCGTTCAGCCTGTTGGTCAGTGCTTCAAGGCGCTGGACAAGAACTTCCCTCATCTCTGGCCTCATCCACATTCATATGAAGCAGTCCCATGCCCCAGTCATAAAGCGCTCTGCGGTAAAGCTGAAGGTAATAACGTCCCAGATGTAGCCAGCGTTCATCGGGTAATTCTGCAGACTTCGCGCCAGAATGCGGGTCGAAGATGCTCGCAATGGACTCCTCTTCAATCTCCAGTTGAAATTCTTGCCTGAAGGTCCCGACCTGCAGTTCATCCATTCTTGTGAACCACGCATCCGCCAGCGGGAAGCTCTCTCTGGGCACATACAAACTGCCCCGATCACCCGGTTTGGGGCCTTCGCTCAGCAGCAAAAATATCGATTGTTCTAAGGTGCCATTTTTGGCTGCTTTATATTCTTCAGCCCAATAGGCACTTCGGGATTCGGGTTCAGAAGTCGCGTTGGCTGGCACTGTCACGTTTGCTGATACGACCGCGTTTGTTGATGATGCTGCCTCCGTCGTCACAGACGGTTCTACCAGCGCCTTTTTCACGCCAGTGCCACCCGCAACCAGTGACTCCGTCATCGGAAGCGACCTTTCTGCGCGAGATTTCACAGCCGGGGGGATTCTTCTGCCATCGCTGTCGCGCCTTCTGACGGCTGGCTGGCAATATCATCACTGCTGAATTCGGATGAAATGTCATCGTCAGCCAATTCGGCGACTATCGCTTCCAGCTCTGCGATTTCATTGGCGCTGAATGGCGATGCGGGTTCAGCCACCGGCGCAGCATGTCGTTCCGGAAACAGCGAGTCTATTAGCGCCCGTTCATCCTCTGTTAACATGCCGGTCAGCTCAGCCAGACGCTCATAAGCGGCGGCATTTTCATCACCGCTGCGACCAAACATCGAATACCAGCATATGACAGCCCTGCCAGCAGTGCGGTAGCGCCGACGGTTTGCGCCGCCCCTCGGGGGGATACCTGCGACGCCGCAGCCAGCAGAATACCGCCAGAGCGGGCCGGGGTTGCTGGCCTGCGTGCCAACACCTCTGCCGGCTCTGGCAAACCAGTTCAACATCCCCTCCTCCCGCCACCGGGCAGCCTGATAACTCAGTGAGGCTGCCGCCCCCCCACATCGGCAACTCGATATACTCCTGACTATTACCGGCAGCGGAAGTGGCAGGCGGAGCGCCCTGAAATTCAGCACCACTGTGTGCCGGAGGTTCGGGTGTCTCGTTATGAGGGGGCACGGAAAGCGCTTCGCCCTCCTGCGCCGGTTCGGGTGGCAGAGTATCTTGCAGCGTTTGTAGATTGGCGCCACTCGCCCCCAGCAGATATAGCATGGCGGTCATACGCTCACGCAGGTTTCGCGTATGCAATTCAGGGAGTGGCGGAAGCCCGGCGCGTTCGGCTTCCATTGCCATAACAGCCGCGCGAAGTTCTGCGCCGCTGCGCTGCCACTCATCGTCGGCTGCACTTCCCGCCGGTTTTTTCGCCATGCCTGCGGCCCCGTCTGGTCTGGTTTTTTTACGCGCCCCTGTCGCAGTCTGTTCCTCGTCAGTAAAAGTTCCGGATTTGGGCATCACACTTTCCTCAGATCACTGGTATAGAGAATCCCTGCCGATGATGAAATCATGTGATCAAGGGTAGCAATGGGGATAACGCCGCTTATGGCGCAGCCCGGGAATTCAGAGGTTTCATCAATATAAATAGGATGGGGGGGAGCCGGAGGGAACACCTCCCCCGGCTGAAGAAGAGTTATCTCTGACCGGATACGATGGCAGGCAGGAGTTGCGTCAGATGGCGCTCTGCCAGAAGCGCCGTGGCGTTTTCGATATCGGGCGCGAAATAACGGTCTTTTCGTAGTGCGAAACCTGTTCGCGCAGCAGGTGGCGCGCCTGTTCCAGCAGTGGGCTGCTGGTCAGCCCTTCGCGCATATCCAGTCCCCCGGCAGGCAGCCAGCCACTCCACCGCAATCACACCACGGGTGTTGGCTGCCATCTCCCATAAGCGGCGACCGGCAGCCGGCGCCATCGACACGTGATCTTCCTGATTCGCTGATGTCGGCAAACTGTCCACACTGTGCGGATGTGCTAGCGCTTTATTTTCGCTCGCCAGCGCCGCAGCGGTTACCTGTGCAATCATAAAACCGGAGTTTACACCGCCATTTTCACAAGGAATGGCGGTAACTGCGACATATGGCTGTCCATCAGTAACGCTATGCGCCGCTCCGCCAGCGCACCGATTTCCGCAATCGCCAGCGCAATATTATCCGCCGCCATCGCCACCGGCTCCGCATGGAAGTTGCCGCCGGAGATCACCTCGTTTTCCGCCGCAAACACCAGCGGGTTATCCGACACTGCGTTAGCTTCCGTCAGCAGAACATCGGCAGCGTTACGCAATTGTCAGACACGCGCCCATCACCTGCGGCTGGCAGCGCAACGAATAGGGATCCTGCACTTTATTGCAGTTGTGATGCGACTGCGAAATGGCGCTATCGTCGGTCAGCACGTGGCGATAAAGCGCCGCAGCGTCAATCTGCCCGCGTTGGCCGCGCACCTCGTGAATACGGGCGTCAAACGGGCGACGCGAGCCCAGTGCCGCTTCTGTGGTCAATGACCCACACTATTGCAGCAGCAAACAGATCTTCCGCTTCAAACAGCCCGCGCAACGCGAATGCCGTAGAGGTCTGCGTGCCATTGAGCAACGCCAGCCCCTCTTTCGCCGCCAGCGTTAGCGGAGTGGAGTCCGGCGTGTTTCAACGCCTCAGCAGACGGTAACCATTCGCCCTGCCAGCGCGCTTTACCTTCGCCGAGCAGCGTCAACGACATATGGGCAAGCGGCGACAGATCCCCCGGATGCACCTACCGAACCTTTCGCCGGGATCCACGGATAAACCCCCCGCATTGACCATTGCCACCAGCATCTGGATCACTGGCAACCGGATACCGGAAAAACCGCGCGCCAGGGCTGTTAATTTTTAACACCATGATCAGGCGCACCATGGCGTCGTCCAACGGTTCACCCACGCCCGCTGCATGGGAAAGCACAAGTGAACGCTGGAGGTTTTCCAGATCTTCACTGGCAATACGCGTCTGCGCCAGCAAACCAAAACCGGTGTTAATGCCATAGGCTGTACGCCCTTGCGCCATAATGGCATTCACGCAAGCCACGCTGTCATCAATGGCGGCAAACGCGCTTTCATCCAGCGTAAGATGCAGCGGGTGGCTATAAATATCACGCAGTTGCGCCAGTGTCAGTTGGCCGGGAATAAGGGTGAGATTCTTCATGCCCCGGTAAAGTCCCTGAGTTGCTGCGTTTTCAGGCTGCGTGCGGCGCACCTGAAAAACACGGTGAGTATATAAACACATACTTGTCTATACAAATACACGCAAGTCATGATTTAACATAAAAGATACAATTTTTTATAGTGCGCCAGTAATCACGATTTCAGTTGCTCGCATACCGGCATAAAAACCGTCCGCATAAACGCAGTGGACACGTGCCCGGTGCAGGCGGGTGTTTTGTGCATTTTTTGCATGTCGTTTTTATTGCACTTTTAAGACCCGAAAATCCTGTTTGCCGGAGAGTGTGAGATAGCTCAAAAAATTAGCCTTATAAATCAGGCGGAAATGAAGCGTTTCAGCAAGGATTTTATCCGTCGCTCAAGCGCAATTTATTTAGCAGTGAAATTAATGTGTCGCCAAAGCCCGACACAACGTAACTCACTAAAATTAAATAAAAAAAACCCTCTTGTAAGGGCAAAAATTAAGCGTACATTAGCCCCGTTTGGTGAGGAATCACCCAAGATTCTGAGATGGAGCTGTGGCCGAAAGGAGAAAATTTTCATTTTCGTTTTGGCGTAGTTTCACCTCTCTATACTCAGTCCTGATAGGTCATGAATGCATACATAACGTATGCGGAGCGATGAACGTGAAATATTTCTTTATGGGCATTTCGATGATGGTCATTGTTTGGGCCGGCACATTCGCCCTGATGATCTGACCTGAGCGTATTGATGCGAGAGAAAAAAGGAGCCTTTCGGCTCCTTTTTTTTATTGATTCGGTTTTAAGGTTCAATGTCTTCCGCAGTGCTTTTAGGCACGGCCGCAAGCAGACCATCAGCGCGGAACATACTCTTAATACCCCGTACCGCCCTCGGCGAATACGATCGCGGTTCTCAATCAGCGCGAAACGCACATGGGTATCGCCGTAATCACCAAAACCAATCCCCGGCGACACGCATACCTTGGCGTCTTTCAGCAACTTCTTGGCAAATTCGAGCGACCCCATTGCGGCATACGGCTCCGGAATTTTTGCCCATACGTACATGGACGCTTTCGGCATTTCGACCATCCAACCGGCTTCCATGCAAGCCTTTCACCAGCACGTCGCGGCGGCGCTTGTACTGCGCGGCAATGTCGCGCACGCACTGCTGATCCTTCCAGCGCCGCGATTGCCGCGACCTGCAACGGCGTAAACGTACCGTAGTCATGGTAACTTTTGATACGCGCCAGCGCGTTAACCAGCACCGGATTGCCGACCATAAAGCCAATACGCCAGCCCGCCATATTGTAGCTTTTCGACAAGGTAAAGAATTCGACCGCGACGTCGCGCGCGCCGGGCACCTGCATGATCGACGGCGCTTTCCAGCCATCATAAACAATGTCGGCATAAGCCAGATCGTGCACCACCAGCACATCGTAGCGTTTTGCCAGCGCCACCACTTTCTCGAAGAACTCCAGCTCCACACACTGCGCCGTCGGGTTGGACGGGAAGCCGAGGATCATCATCTTAGGCTTCGGGTAACTTTCGCGAATGGCACGTTCCAGTTCGTTGAAGAAATCAACGCCTTCCACCAGCGGCACAGAACGCACCTGCGCGCCCGCAATCACCGCGCCATAGATATGAATGGGGTAGCTTGGGTTTGGCACCAGCACCGTATCGCCATGATCCAGTGTGGCCAGCATTAAATGCGCCAGTCCTCTTTCGAGCCAATTGTCACAATGGCTTCGGTTTCCGGATCGATATCCACCTGATAGCGATCCTGATACCAGCGGGAAATCGCCCGACGCAGACGCGGAATACCGCGCGAAGTGGAGTAACCATGCGTATCCGGGCGCTGCGCCACAGTACAGAGCTTCTCGACAATATGCGGTGGCGTCGGGCCATCCGGATTCCCCATGCTGAAATCAATAATGTCTTCGCCGCGCCGACGCAGCCATTTTCAGTTCAGCAGTGATATTAAAAACATAAGGGGGGAAGACGATCGATACGCGTAAAACGGCGTTCAGGACTGAAGTCAGCCATAGATTCCTCGGGATAACGTGAGCGCCCGGACCGTCGAGCGACGTCGCCGCGATTGCGGCGTGCTAAGAACATAGCCCGAAAAAATTTCCTGCTGTCGAGGAGGGAAAGAAAAAAATAATCCGCTGGCGAAAAAGGGGAACACAAAAAACCTGACCTGAATGCAACACTATCCTCTTATTACTAAATCAGATAAATATTTTAACAATATGATATCAATAAAATTACTCTGTATTTTCATCAACGCTCCGTCGTCGCTTACACGCTTTCGACGCTTATTAATCCCCTTTTGAAATAGTGGTTTTTCCTCATTCACTCAATGAATGTCCCGGCTGGTCATCCGGGCCGCAGTTTTTTATCATAGCTTTTGACGCCTTTCATGAGCTTCCCGTGCACGAAATATTCGACATGTTGCTGGCGGTTTTCGATCGCGCGGCGTTGATGCTGATCTGCCTGTTTTTCCTGATCCGTATCCGCCTGTTTCGCGAGCTGCTGCATAAAACCGCCCACTCCTTCCAAAGAGTTACTGGGCGTAACCGCCATCTTCTCAATGTTCGCACTGTTCAGTACACCGGGTCCGGCGTTCCCGTGGAAGGTTCGCTGGTCAACGTGCGTATCATTGCGGTGATGTCCGGCGGCATTCTGTTTGGCCCGTGGGTCGGCATCATTACCGGCGTGATTGCCGGGGTGCATCGCTACTTGATTGATATTGGTGGGGTTACAGCGATTCCCTGCTTTATCACCAGCATTATTGCCGGGATCATGTCTGGCGTAATTAACCGTAAGATCCCCGAAAGCGCAACACTGGCGCGTGGGGATTATCGGCGGCATGATCTGCGAAAGCCTCACCATGATGCTGGTGGTGGTATGGGCGCCGTCCACCGCGCTTGGCCTCGATATCGTCTCCAAAATCGGCGTGCCGATGATCCCGGGCAGCGTCTGTATCGGGTTTATTGTACTGCTGGTGCAGAGCGTTGAAGGGGAAAAAGAGGCCATTGCCGGGCGTCAGGCGAAACTGGCGCTGGATATCGCCAATAAAACGCTGCCGCTGTTCCGTAACGTTAACAGCGAATCTCTGCGCCGGTGTGCGATATCATTCGCCGTGATATCGACGCCGACGCGGTCGCGATTACCAATGTTGACCATGTTCTGGCCTATGTCGGCGTTGGGGAAAATAATTACCGCGACAGTGACGACATCATCAGCCCTACCACGCATCAGGCGATCAATACCGGAGAAATCATCATTAAAAACAATGATGAAGCGCACCGCACGCCGGAAATTCACTCCATGCTGGTGATCCCCCTGCGTGAGCAGGGCATCGTCACCGGGACGCTGAAAATCTACTACTGCCACGCTCACCAGATCACCTCATCGCTACAGGAGATGGCCGTCGGGTTATCACAAATTATCTCCACCCAACTGGAAGTGTCCCGCGCCGAACAGTTGCGTGAGATGGCAAATAAGGCAGAACTGCGCGCATTGCAGAGCAAAATTAACCCGCACTTCCTCTTTAATGCGCTGAATGCCATCTCGTCATCCATTCGTCTTAATCCGGACACCGCCCGGCAATTGATTTTCAATTTGTCGCGTTATTTGCGCTATAACATTGGAATTAAAAGACGATGAGCAGATAGATATCAAAAAGAGCTGTACCAGATTAAAGATTACATTGCGATTGAACAGGCGCGCTTTGGCGACAAACTGACGGTCATTTACGACATTGACGAAGAGATCGGTTGCGTGATCCCCAGCCTGTTGATCCAGCCGCTGGTGGAAAACGCCATCGTGCATGGCATTCAGCCCTGTAAAGGCAAAGGGGTGGTGACCATTAGCGTAGAAGAGTGCGGCAACCGAGTGCGAATTGCCGTGCGTGATACCGGAAATGGCATCTCGCCGGAGATGATCGCTCGCGTTGAAGCCGATGAAATGCCCGGCAATAAAATTGGTCTGCTGAATGTTCACCAGCGCGTGAAACTGCTTTACGGCGAAGGGTTACATATCCGCCGCCTGACGCCGGGAACGGAAATCGCGTTCTACGTGCCGCGCCAGTCAACGCCCACGCCCTCGATTGCCGCGCTGTTGCCTTAACGGGAGATGTGAATGAAAGTCATCATTGTTGAAGATGAAACTCGGGCGCAACAGGAGCTAAGCTGGCTGATTAAAGCACACAGTCAGATGGAGATTGTCGGCACGTTTGACGACGGTCTCGATGTCCTGAAGTACCTGCAACACAATAAAGTCGACGCCATTTTCTGGATATCAACATCCCGTCGCTGGACGGTGTATTGCTGGCGCAGAACATCAGCCAGTTCGCCCACAAACCGTTTATCGTGTTTATCACCGCCCTCGGAAAGAGCATGCGGTCGAAGCGTTCGAGCTGGAAGCGTTTGACTACATCCTCAAACCTTATCAGGAATCACGTATTATCAGCATGCTGCAAAAGCTGGAAAACGCGTGGCAACAACAAACCGGCACAGCCGCTAACCCGCAACCGCGGGAAAACGCGACCATCAATCTGGTGAAAGACGAACGCATTATCGTCACCAGCATTCACGATATTTATTATGCGGAAGCGCATGAAAGATGACCTTCGTCTACACGAAGCGGGAGTCTTACGTGATGCCGATGAACATCACCGAGTTTTGCAGCAAACTGCCGACGACGCATTTCTTCCGTTGCCACCGCTCCACTGCGTCAATCTGGATAAGATCCGCGAAATAGAGCCATGGTTTAACAATACCTATATTTTGCGGCTGCGCGACCGGAGTTTCAGGTGCCCGTCAGCCGCAGGTAAAAGAGTTCCGGCAGTTAATGGCGCTCTAGAGATAGTAGCCC
This sequence comes from Enterobacter sp. EA-1, assembly GCA_002886105.1. GTDB lineage: Bacteria > Pseudomonadota > Gammaproteobacteria > Enterobacterales > Enterobacteriaceae. The sequence continues at coordinate 1,533,460 of CP025776.1, read as the reverse complement.
AGCGTCTGGCGCAGGTGCGCGCCCGCGCCTAACAGCCCCGGATTATCGTGGACGATAAGGTAAACCGGAATATCCTCGACGTAGGATTTAAAGCGGCCTTTATCTTCAAAACCGCCGCGAAAACCGGAAGCGGTAAAGAAATCGAGGAAGCGCGGCACAATGCCACCAGCGATGTAGACGCCGCCAAAGGTGCCAAGATTCAGCGCCAGTTGCCGCCAAAGCGCCCCATAATGACGCAGAACAGCGACAGCGCACGGCGACAATCGATGCAGCTATCCGCCAGCGCGCGCGCTCGGTTACGTCTTTCGGTTGCAGATTTTCCGGCAGACGCCCGTCGGATTTCACAATCGCGCGGTAGAGATTCACAAGCCCGGGACCGGACAGCACGCGCTCTGCGGAGACATGACCAATCTCACCGCGCAGCTCTTCGAGGATAATCCCCTCTTCTTCGCTGTTGGGGGCGAAATCCACATGACCGCCCTCACCCGGCAGGCTCACCCAGCGTTTATCCACATGCACCAGATGCGCGACGCCAAGACCAGTTCCCGCACCGTAAACAGCGATCGGCTTGCCTTCCACCGGCTGCCGCCAAACTGGATCAGATGCTCTTGTTTCAGCATTGGGATCGCCATCGACACAGCCGTAAAATCGTTAATGATTTCCAGATGCGCGAAACCAAGGTTTTTCTTCATTTCTGCAATGGAAAAAGCCCAGTGTGGTTGGTCATCGCCACCCAGTCACCGGTGATCGGGCAGGCAATGGCGATACAGCCATCTTCCACACTCACGCCGTGCTCATCAAGGTACACACGCACCACGGCTTCCCGGTGTGCTTGGGTAATCGAGGCCGGAGTAAGTCTTGGCCCGGGAGATGACGCCGCTATCGACATCGCACAACGCTAAGCGCGCGTTGGTGCCGCCTACGTCTCCCACTAAAGCATATTTTGTCATTCTTTTACGGCTCCGCTAAAGTCAGAATAAATCTTTGGCACACTGTAAATTCAAGGCGCTTTAACGACAATGACCATAACACGAGCGCCCCAGGGATTATCGATCTTCGTCACAGATTAACTCCGTGGTTTCGGCTCTGTTAGCAGCCACTGCGACCCTCTTCCGGTAAAAGGACATAAGCATGCTCCATCCGCGAGCCAGAACCCTGTTATTGCTGGCGCTGCCCGCACTGACGATCGGCATAGCCTCAAGCCTCGGTATTACTGCTGGTGATGAAAATCGCCAACCTGCTGCAATCCATTTTATGGTTCGGTATTCCCTCGGCGGCTGGGGGTCGATCCGGACTCTCCCGGCTGGATCCTGCTGATGTTGACGCTAACGGGCGTTGCCGTGGGGCTGGTGATCCGCTTTAGCGCGCCGGTCATGGTGGCCCGGATCCGGCGACCGAACCATTGATCAGTGCGCCCGTTGCCGTCAATGCGCTGCCGGGTCTGGTACTGGCGTTGATCCTTTGGGCTGGCGGGCGGCGTCAGCCTCGGGCCTGAACACCCGGTGATGGTGCTGAATATTGCGCTGGCAGTGGCGATGGGCGCGCGCGCATTTCCGCGAGTCGCCCCGCTGGACTGGACGATTTTAGCCTCTGCCGGAACACTCGGCGCGCTGTTTGGCACTCCGGTCGCCGCGGCGCTGATCTTTTCACAAACGCTGACCGCCAGTAACGATGTGCCGTTGTGGGATCGTCTGTTCGCCCCGCTGATGGCCGCCGCAGCGGGCGCGCTGACCACCACGGTGCTGTCGCATCCCCATTTCACCTTACCGATTCCCCATTATCCGCAGTTGCACATCGTCGATATCATCAGCGGTGCGGTCGTCACCGCATTCGCCATCGCGCTGGGGATGGTTGCAGTCTGGTGTTTACCTCGCCTGCACCAGCTTATGCAGCGGCTAAAAAACCCGGTGCTTGTGCTGGGCATTGGCGGGTTTCTGCTCGGTATTCTGGGCATCATTGGCGGTAATATCACGCTGTTTAAAGGGCTGGATGAGATGCAGCAACTGGCCTTTGCGCAGACATTCACCGTCAGCGATTATTTGCTGTTTGCGGTGGTAAAACTGGCGGCGCTGGTGGTGGCAACGGCTTGTGGGTTCCGCGGTGGGCGTATTTTCCCGGCGGTGTTCGTCGGGGGTGGCGCTGGGTTTGATGCTGCACCAGCATGTAGACGCGGTACCGGCAGCGGTGACCGTCTCCTGTGCGGTGCTCGGCCTCGGTACTGGTGGTCACGCGGGATGGCTGGTTAAGCCTGTTTCTTGCCGCGGTCGTGGTGCCGGACACCACGTTGCTGCCGTTGTTATGCATCGTGATGCTTCCTGCAGACTGCTACTGGCCGGGAAGCCAATGATGATTGCTCCCCGGCGGGACAAGTGATCACTGATTGTTGCGCGCCTCAAGCGATCGGGTGACGTCGCGCAGCAAATCAGGGAGGTCGGTCTTCGGCAGCATCACTTCTATCAGCGCGAGGCGGTGATGATGGGCGGCGGCTTCCAGCGCCTCAGCCAGTTGCACGGTTTCGCTGACCCGCCAGCACTCGGCCATCATGGCTGAGTGCATGTGGAATGTGCGTCCAGTTCCAGCGCGCAATGTCGTTATAACGCTGCTGCGCGCCGTGAATGGCGCGTTCCACCGTATAGCCATCATTATTAAGCAAGACAATGATGGGCCGCAGGCCGTCACGCAGCATTGACCCCAGTTCCTGAATGGTTAACTGAGCCGCACCATCGCCACTGAGCAAAATCACCCGCCGTTCCGGGCAGGCTGTTTGCGCGCCAAACGCGGCGGGCAGACAAAAACCGATCGATCCCCATAATGGCTGCACCCAGAAAATCGACCTCCGCCGGCAAGCGCAAACCCGCCGCGCCAAACGCAGCGGTTCCCTGATCGGCCAGGGATTATATCGCCGGGGCGGATAAAATCTTGCAGCGTTTGCCAGAGTGCAGACTGGTCCAGCGTCCCCTGATGCACACGGTGCGGCGCGTCAGTGTGATTAACCGGTTTAAGCGGGTTGCGCGGATGATGGCGACACACCGAAATCAGTGTATTCACCGCATCACGCATCGACACGCCGCTAAACCCGAGGTTTCCCCTACCCGCGCGGCGAACGGCTGAATGTCGATAGTGCGTTCCCGCGGCAATTGCTGACTAAACCCGGCGGTCAGCGTATCGGTAAAGCGTGTGCCCACGCAAACCACTCTGTCCGCACCTTCTATGGCTTCGCACGGCCAGCGGGCTTGCCGCACCGCTGTAAGTGCCCACAAACCCGGGTTGCGTTTCATCAAACAACCCTTTCCCCCATCAGCATCGTGGCATGAGGTACAGGGAAATCGCGCATCCAGCATTGCAACATTTTCTGTACGCCGAAGCGACGGGCAAGAAAATCCGCCAGTAGCGCAACCCGTGGGCTACCCGACATCAGCGCCTGCGCATGACGGCGAAACGCATCAAGGCGCATTTCGTCGGACTGAACCGAGGGAAAAGTGAAAGCGTTTACAGGCGGTATCGCCGCCATTTTGGCGACATCAGCCGGTAACATCAGATAACCGGGGCGGGACTCCGCCAGCATGGTGCTGATAACCCGGTCGATTTCATAGCAGGCGTTTTGCGCCGTTAAAATGGCGCGCGGCGGTAACCGGTTCGCTCATCCGCCAGAAGTGGCGAAAATCCCCGTCGCCGAGCGTATGGTGCAGTAGCTCTCCGCGCTGCTGCACCGTGCTACACGGCGCGCCAACAATATGCAGCACTGGCACATACTCAGCAAAACTGCCGGCAATGCCGTTAATGGCGCTTAGTTCGCCCACGCCAAAGGTGGTAAGCAATGCGCCAGCCCCCCGGCAACGCCCGTAGCCATCGGCAGCATAGGCGGCGTTAAGCTCGTTGGCGCAGCCAACCCAGTGGACCGTTGGATGTTGAATCACGTGATCGAGAAATTGCAGGTTATAGTCGCCCGGCACGCCGAACAGATGGTGAATGCCACAGCCAGCGAGCCTGTCCAGCAGATAGTCGGCAACAGAGTAATCGGTTTGCATGACATTGATCCTTCCAGACTTTGGTTCTCCACTGAGTATTGAAGAACTGTGATGAGAGTCCGGGGATACGCGCCATATCGGAGGTGGAAAGCAAGCTTTACGATAAGGCCCGGTGTACTCTCATTGGTCCAGCGATGTAAACGCATACACTGAAGAGAAGATGACTTAAAAGGGGCAACGGCATGGTTTATCAGGCGGATTCCGCACGTTACGAAAAAATGGTCTACCAGCGCTGCGGTGACAGCGGGTTAAAACTCCCGGCGATTTCACTCGGGCTGTGGCATAACTTTGGCGACACCACCCTGCTGGAAAACAGTCGGCAATTACTGCGGCACGCATTCGATCTTGGCATTACCCATTTCGATCTGGCCAACAACTACGGGCCGCCTCCCGGCTCAGCGGAGAGCAATTTCGGCCGCATCCTGCGGGAAGATTTCCTCGGCGCGACGAGCTGATTATCTCCAGTAAAGCCGGATACACCATGTGGGATGGCCCCTATGGCGACTGGGGATCGCGCAAATACCTGATTGCCAGCCTCGATCAAAGCCTGCGCCGGATGGAGCTGGAATACGTGGATATCTTCTACCATCATCGCCCGGACCCGGAAACGCCGCTGAAAGAGACCATGCGCGCACTGGATCATATTGTGCGCCCGAGGGTAAAGCGCTGTACGTCGGGTTGTCTAACTACCCGGCTGCACTGGCGCGTGAAGCTATCGACATCCTTAACGACACGGGCACGCCGTGCCTGATCCACCAGCCTAAATACTCGATGTTTGAACGCTGGGTGGGAAACCGAGCTGCTGGAGGTCTTGCAGCAAAAGGCGTCGGCAGCATTGCCTTCTCTCCGCTGGCGGGGGGGCAATTAACGGACCGCTATCTGCACGGCATCCCGGCGGATTCCCGCGCTGCCAGCAGCAGCCGTTTTCTGAATCCGGACCAGCTTACCGATGAAAAACTGGCGACAGTACGCGCGCGCTGAATGCGGTAGCTCAACGGCGAGGACAGAAACTGTCGCAGATGGCGCTGGCACGGGTGCTACGCGGCGGCAAAGTGACCTCGGTACTGATTGGTGCCAGTAAGATCGGGCAACTGGACGATGCCGTTGGCATGCTGGCCAATCGGGATTTCAGCGCAGCAGAATGCGAGGAGAGATCGACGCCATTCTCAGCGGTGCAAAATAACGCCATTTTTAGCAAAAAGTGCTGCCAGTCATGATTTAGGAGTTCCGCCAATAATGCGGGGTTTTACCGCCCCGTAAGATTGTTGTAACAGGCCGTTTCGGCCCCGATCGTGAAGGAGAAGAGTATGTTCAGGTCACTGATTCTGGCAGCAGTGTTAATGGCTTCCAGCCCCCCGGTCGCTAATGCTGGCGAAATCACCCTGTTGCCGTCTATAAAATTACAAATTGGCGATCGTGATAATTACGGTAACTACTGGGACGGCGGACGCTGGCGCGACCGCGACTACTGGGGTCGCAACTATGAATGGCGCGGCAACCACTGGTATAAACACGACCGCGGATGGCATCGCGGTTGGGATAAACGCGACGCCTATGAGCGCGGCTACCGCGAAGGCTGGAACGATCGCGATGACCACCGCGGGCCGGGAGGCGGTCGCTGGCGTCATCATTGATACGAAAAAGGAGCGCATGCGCTCCTTTTTTTCTTGTAATGGTGATTGGTGAGCAGAACGCTATAACCCTGCCGCGGTCCCCACTAACAACCAGCCATTTAAACTGACCACCAGTACCACAATCACCCAGCCGGTACGCTTAATCAGCGATGAATTCACTAGTTCACCCATCAGCGCACGATTGCTGGTAAACACCAGCAGCGGCACCAACGCCAGCGCAATACCGAAGCTCAGCAACACTGGCTCATCACCAGAATTTGCGTGGGATCCAGCCCCAGCCAGATGACGATAAACGAGGGCATCATGGTGATAGTGCGACGAACCCACAGCGGAATATGGAAACGCACAAACCCTTGCATCACCACCTGTCCCGCCAGCGTGCCCACTACCGTTGAAGAGAGGCCTGCTGCCACCGGGGCTCAGACCAAAAATGGTAGCTGCCGCGTGGCTCAATAACGGCTCCAGCGTGAGGTAAGCCTGATCCAAATCGGCAATCCCGGTATGACCGTTAAAATGGAAAGCCGCGGCAGCAGTGGCCATCATTGCCAGATTCACAAAACCGGCAATGGTCATGGCAATTCCTACATCCCATTTGGTGGCTGAATAGCGCTGACGCTGGGTTCCCCGGGTGCAAATGCTGCGTCAGGGAAGAGTGCAGGTAAATCACATGCGGCATAATGGTCGCCCCCAACACCCCGGCGGCGAGAGAAAAACAGCGTCGGTTCCCGGCAAACTGGGAATCACAATCCCTTTCGTCAGCGCTGCCAGCCGCGGCTGAGAAAACACCAGCTCAACAATGTATGCCGCTGCAACAAACAGCAATAACCCGCCGATCACCTTCTCTAACGGTTTTTGCCCACGTCGTTGCAACATCAAAATCAAAAGGTGGCAACGCCGGTCAGCACCGCGCCTTGCAGCAGCGAAACGCCGAGGATCATTTTAAAACCGATAGCCGCGCCAATAAATTCCGCGAGATCAGTGGCCATGGCGATAATTTCCGCCTGTACCCAGTAGAACCAGACCACCGGGCGTGGATAGTGATCGCGGATCTGCTCAGCCGGGGTTTTTGCCGGTGGCGATACCGAGTTTGGCGGAGAGCAACTGAATCAGCATCGCCATTAAATTAGCCCACACCACTACCCACAATAGCTGGTAGCCCGAAACTTGCCCCCGCCTGAATGTTGGTGGCAAAGTTACCGGGATCGATATAGCCAATCGCCGCAATGAACGCCGGTCCCATTAACGCGAACCTCAGCTTGCGCGCTGCACGCCCACTGCTATTCTCAACGCGACTACTGTTCATTTTATGCCCTTAAATATAGCCTTTGCTATGTTTCATGCTACCAAAATGAGAATGATTATCAAGTTCATTTAGATGGGTTTACCTGATTTCTCTGATAGCCAGAAACAATAGAAGGGCTGAATGTCCAGTATGGTGACGGCGGCAACAGGAACTGCCGCAGCGTTATGTTAAGAGTTTAGCATCACGACGCAACTTTTCACTCCTTTACTTAACATAACAGAAATGTATGGTGGATCACTAATTTTGAGTCTGGTCACAGGCCATTAATATAGTGTGTGTTTGATCTCGTTTTCTTTTGGCTTGTTACATAGAATGTGCACGAAATTTCTACCCGTCTCATATTTGGAGCCAAATATGTCCCGTGTTCTGCACTTTGTCCTGCGGCGCTTGCTGTCGTGGCGCTGCTTGCCTTGCTCGTAAGCAGCGATCGCAAGAAAAATCCGCATCCGCTTTGTTATTCAATTGCTGGTGATTGAAGTTTTACTGGCACTGGTTCTTCCTGAACTCTGATATCGGCTGGGCTTCCGTTAAAGGCTTCTCCGAAATGTTTGAAAAACTGCTCGGTTTCGCCAACGAAGGCACCAACTTCGTATTCGGTAAAATGAATGACGAAGGCACGGCGTTCTTCTTCCTGAAAGTGCTGTGCCCGATTGTCTTTATTTCTGCACTGATCGGTATTTTGCAACATATCCGCGTGTTGCCAATCATTATTCGCGCCATCGGGACGGTGCTGTCTAAAGTGAACGGCATGGGCAAACTGGAGTCATTTAACGCCGTCAGCTCCTGATTCTGGGTCAGTCCGAGAACTTTATTGCCTATAAAGATATCCTCGGCAAAATGTCGCGCAACCGTATGTACACCATGGCGGCGACAGCAATGTCCACCGTTTCGATGTCCATCGTTGGCGCGTACATGACCATGCTGCAGCCGAAATATGTTGTGGCGGCGCTGGTGCTGAACATGTTCAGTACCTTTATCGTACTGTCGCTGATCAACCCGTACCGCGTGGAAGAGAGCGAAGAAAATCTGCAAATGGCGAAGTTGCACGAAGGTCAGAGCTTCTTTGAAATGCTGGGCGAATACATTCTGGCGGGCTTCAAAGTGGCGATTATCGTTGCGGCGATGCTGATTGGCTTTATCGCGCTGATTTCTGGTCTGAATGCGCTGTTCGCGGCGATTTTTGGTATCTCCTTCCGAGGGCATTCTCGGTTATATCTTCTACCCGATTGCACCGGGTTCTGGGCGTACCAGCTCACGAAGCGCTGCAGGTGGCGAGCATCATGGCCACCAAACTGGTTTCCAACGAATTCGTGGCGATGATGGATCTGCAGAAAATCGCGGCCAACCTCTCTCCGCGTGCAGAAGGCATCCTCTCTGTATTCTGGTCTCCTTCGCGAACTTCTCTTCTATCGGTATCATCGCCGGTGCGATTAAAGGCCTGAACGAAGAGCAAGGCAACGTGGTTTCCCGCTTTGGTCTGAAGCTGGTTTATGGCTCTACGCTGGTGAGCGTGCTCTGCTGCAATTGCGGCGCTGGTTATCTGATTGCCGGACGGCCAACAATATTGAAAACCGGGGATAACCCCGGTTTTTTTATGCCTCCGCCAGCGGTTGCGGTTTCCTAATAAGTAGCCTTGCAAATAATCGACCCCGGCTTGCAGCAACAGTGCGCACTGGGCTTCGTTTTCCACATACTCCGCCACCACCGTCAGCGACTTCCCTTTCGCCAGTTCACAAATGGCTTTCACGATCATCACATCCTGAGGGTCGTTCAGGATATCCCGCACGAAACAGCCGTCTATCTTGATGATATCCGCCTGCAACCGTTTCAGACGTTCAAAGTTCGCATAACCGGTACCAAAATCGTCGATAGCAATTTTAAACCCGGCTTCGCGCAATCGTTGAATGTTGTGAATACTCACTTCAGAGTGCGACAGCGCCTGCTCTTCGTGATCTCAATGATCACCTCCTGCGGCGCCACGGCATAACGGGCAAAGAGAGAGAGCAGTTGTGCAACAAAATCGTTCTGCATCAACGTTAACGGCATCAGGGTTGACCGAAAAGCGCACGCAGCCGCGTGGGCCGGTGCTGCTGCATCCATTGCAGTAAGCGCTCCACCACCTGCATATCGAAACGGGCGCTCAAATTGAACTGCGCAATCACCGGGATAAACTGATCCGGCGTGATCAGCTCACCATCACAGACCAGCCGACTGAGGATTTCCTGATACCCCCACGCCTTGTGCATTGACGACAGGCTGACCATAAAGCGTGATGCCGTTGTTATCCAACGCTCGCTTGACTTTGTTAAGCAGCAGGACCCGATCCGTGGTCTGGTCGGTCACTTCTTGCAGACGATGGGTGAGCGCCAGCACCTGCCGCCCTGAGGCGGCCTGTTCCGAAAGCCAGCTTAGCTGCCCCAGCGTGTGATGCAGCGCTTTGCCCGGGGCATGTAATTCTCCCCACGAAATACCAAACTCAATATCCAGCGCGGTGGCGTTCCAGTAGATACGGCGGCTGTTGAGGTAATGCACCATATGTTGCAAACGCCCGGCAATTTCTGGCCCGTTCAGTTTTAACAGCAGTTCATTCCCGGGAAGCTGAAAGAGGGTTTCCCCCCTCCTGCAGTAAGGGTTGCAGCTCACGCGTTACGCAGCGTTTTACATGAACGCGCATCATCATGCCGAAATGGCGGCTCAGGAACTCCACATTCTGCATATGCAAGCAGCACACAATGCAGGAGGGCTGCGCGTCGAGCATTTTTTCCAGCGCGCGCAGGTTGGGCAAACCGGTTAAGGGATCGGTCATCGCCTGCGCCTGCCAGCGCCCTTTCAGCCATTCGCTACGGATATAAATGCGCATCATATACAGCAGAGAAATGGTGAAACAAATCAGTACCGACATCACGAACGCCAGCGAATAATCGGAACGTACGCCGTGCAGAAAGCTGTCGTTATAGACCATCAACGCGAACGCGGCGCATCCCCCAGCTCAACATCAGAAGTGGATGGCTTAACCTGCTGATGCCAAACGTAAAGAGAATAAAAGAACCGGCACCCGGGTAGCCGGCAATATAATCTGATTTATAAGGAAGACAGAGGGTAATGACCATTGCGATCAGCGCTGCAATCCAGAAAAGGGTAAACAGACGCTTCTCTGCACAGAGCCGGTTTAATACTACGTCGCCAGAATGTGCGAAAAAACCGGGGATTAATCATCATCCTTAGTGGAAAATATATAATCATGGTGAATATTAGCGACGCAACAATCAGGCTCTGAATATCAATGATAGAATAAATAACGGAGCCGGAATTAAAAAATCCCGATAAATGAATTGGATAGTCAAACCAGATACCCGCAATATACATGGAGCACTTTATGCCGAGTGGGGCAATAAATCCCAGCCATAAAATACGAATCCCCATATCCTTATTGGGAATGCCATGACGCCAGCGCGAACCGAGCCGCCAGCGGACGACCGCGCAGGCCAGCAGCACAGAGAATATCTGGCAAAATAGCAGCACCGCTGCCTCTACACCGGGTAAATGCAGAAAGCTCTCGTTTATCAATGCGAAACCGAGAATAACAGGCGCGATACCATGCCGCCCAAAGAGTAAAATAATGGCCAGCATAACGCTTAATGGCAACCCGGGGCGAGATAAATATCACTGGCATTCACCACCGTTCGCGGCGAAATAATACGGGAAACAGGGACGGCGATAAGACAAAGGATTAATGCCAGTAGGAATTTTCGCACACAACTGTAATTTCTATTCTTCATTAAAATGATGTGCAAACTCCTGACCGGGGAAATAGTAAGTAGCCGGATAATAGATTCATTCTTTTATGAATCAAGTTACTGGCTAATAAACACTCTTAGTGTTTTCTGAGGTTAACAACCTAAGATTTGTTACCACAGTATGCATGCGATTTTCAGACGGTCAGAACGAAAAACCCCGCGTAAACGCGAGGGTTTAAGATTTTGTGGAGCTAAGCGGGGATCGAACCGCTGACCTCTTGCATGCCATGCAAGCGCTCTCCCCAGCTGAGCTATAGCCCCACAATGTTTCTTTACGCGCCAAATCCGTTGGGTGCGGAGTTTGAGTGGAGCTAAGCGGGATCGAACCGCTGACCTCTTGCATGCCATGCAAGCGCTCTCCCCAGCTGAGCTATAGCCCCATTGCGTAAAGCGTGTCGTGTTGACGGGCGGCATAATATGAATTCCCTTGCCGGTGTCAACGGCAAAATCTCTTCGCCTTATTCAATCGCTGGAAAAAGCATGCAAATGAAAGACATTGCGCGCATGGTCGCAACCAGTAGTTAAACCTGTCACATTTTCACGTTAAATGGTGCTATAACATAAGTCATTAATTACCCTTACAACCACTCGGGAATTACATGCTCAAGGAACGAATGACCCCAGACGAGTTGGCAAGCCTCACCGGTTACAGCCGCCAGACAATTAATAAATGGGTGCGCAAAGAGGGATGGGTAACGTCGCCCAAACCCGGCGTACAAGGCGGAAAAGCCCGCACGGTCCATGTGAACGAACAGGTTCGTGCTTTTTATTCTCAGTGCCCAGCGCCCGGAAGAACACACCCTTTCCAGCGCCATGTCGCACGACACATCCCTCGAAATGTTGCTGACCACGCTGGTGAAAGAGATGACCGACACCGAGCAAAAGCAATTCTCCTCTCTGTTAATACGTGACGGTATTACCGGGTTATTACAACGCACGGGTATCCGCGATCAGAAATAAGATGATGAAACTAGCCAGCAAAATGACCACCGAAGAGTTAGCGGATTTTATCGGCGTCGCAAAGCAGACTGTGAATCGCTGGATCCGTGAACAGGGTTGGCAAACCGAAAATTTACCCGGTGTTAAAGGTGGGCGCGCCAGACTTATTCATATCAACAAAGATGTGCGCAGCTTTATTATGAAAACGCCCACCATGCGCCAGCGAACCACATCCTATTCCATCGCCGAGCCTTCCGTGCCGTATGGCGCAGCAGAGAGCACTCCTCTGCAGGAAATTGTGAAGGTCTTGCACAATATGACCCCCGACGAGCAGCACCAGCTCGCGCTATTACTGGCGCGTGAAGGCATTTGCGGTTTCTTAAACCGGCTGGGTATTGCACAAACCGTGCAGGGTAAAAAACCGGCTCACAATGCCGGTTTTTTATATCCTGAACCATCAGTGCGTGTGCTGATGATTCTCCCGCCGGTAAGCTCCCGGCGGCTGATTGAACGTGCGGGTAAAAATACGCGTGAAGGTTTGCTGCGAATCAAAGCCATATTTCAGGCAAATGTCGTAAACCCTCTGATCGGTATCGCGTAGATCCCGCGCTGCGAGCGAAAGTTTACGCTCGCGGATATAGCGCCCCAAACTTTCCCCTTTGTACTGCAAGAAAAGCCGCTGCAGATGCCATTTGGAATAGCCCGCATGCGCTGCAATATCATCAATACGCAATGGTTGATGGAGATTGTCGTCGATCCACTCGACGATAGTGTCGATAACCTGAGCGGAAATAGTCATACTGCGCTCCCCCTCTGCTCTTCGATTAGTAAACGGGTTTATTCCCACCCGGGCGCGGAAGCGTTGCGCGCTGTCAGCCGCAAACACAGGCTCGCCCAGTCTCGGTGTCAGTAAGCGATAACTTTTGCCAAGGCTCGCTGCCGCCAGCCGTTTGTAAGGATCATCCCGGGTATGTTTTGCCAACACAAAACGCCCCGCGTGGCAGAACCGCACGTGCATTCAGCTCCTGCGCCGCCTGCGCGGCCTCTTCCGGCATCATATGTATGTACTTCCAGTCCTCGTCATACTGGCCGTTTTCCATAATGGCGACGTCCACTGCGCCAAATTGTTCGCCTATGGCTTTAAAATGCGGGCCATAGCCGGTATCACCGCTGTAATAGACCTTGCGTTCTGGCGTCACGAACATAAAACTCGCCCACAGCGTCTGGTTACGCTTCAGACCGCGTCCGGAAAAATGCCGCGCGGGCAGCACATGCACGGCGAGTTCATCGCTGATAGTCACTTTCTGCTGCCAGTCCGCTTCCTCAATAATCGCCGGGTCCATCCCCCCAGTAACGCAGGTGCGAACCCACGCCAAGCGGCGTCACCACACGCTTAATTTTGGGCATCAGCGCTTTGATGGTGGCGTAATCCAGATGGTCGTAATGGTCATGAGAAATAATCAGCAGATCGATTTCCGGCATGCTTTGCGCCGTCCACGCCTCATTGCCTGCAAACGCTTTATTGAGGAATGAAAACGGTGCGGCATAGTCGCTCAGAATCGGATCGATAAGAATGCGTTTACCCGCCAGTTGCAGGTACCCGAGTGCCCCATCCACACGGGGGTATCTTCTGCCAACGGCAGACTGGCAAGATCGGTGTGCACCATCGGCAACGGTTGTTGCGGGCGCGCGTTTTCGCGTTTGGTCACTAAAAAGTCCCACCACGCGGCCAGCATATTTTTCTTTCCGGTAAACCCCGGCGTAGGCAACGTATTCTGGAATTTGCCATCGTGGTAGTTCGGTGATTTTTTCGACTTCCGTCAGTTGCTCACCCTGCGGCAACTGACCAAAACCGGCATTCAGAACAAACGGTAAACTTGCGGCGGACGCAACGAGCATAACAAGAACCACGCTGAGAATAAGACGCTTCATATCCTGACCCGACAAAATCGATCCTTTCCACTGGATACGACGCTGGTTAAACTTGATTATGAGTGAGTAAGCACTCATTATAGGGAGGAGCAATAAACCGTCAAGATGATTTTTTTTATTTGACATTCGACGTTGCAGCGTTACAGAGGGCGTGTTTCAATCGTGGTTTTTATAGCGTGTGAGGAAAAGTGGAGTGGCTCGTCCAAAGAGTGAAGACAAAAAACTGGCGTTACTGGAAGCGGCAACCAAAGCGATTGCAGAGTCAGGGATCGCGGCTTCAACCGCGTTAATAGCCCGTAATGCGGGCGTCGCTGAAAACACGCTGTTTCGCTACTTCGCCACCAAGGACGATTTGCTGAATGCGCTTTACCTGCACCTGAAAACCGATCTCTGCGGCACCATGCTCGACAACCTCGATCGCACCATTAGCGATCCGAAAGAGCATACCTACTCTATCTGGAGCAGTTACATCGACTGGGGCATTCGCCACCCTTGCGGGCACCGGGCGGTACGCCAGATCTCGGTGAGCGAAAAACTCACCCCGGAAACCAAACAACAGGTGACGGACATCTTCCCGGAACTCCATGAACTTTGCCATCGCTCGGTGCTGCCCATCTTTTTAGACGGGGAATTTGCCCCCTTTGGCGACGCCATCTTCCTGTCGATGGCGGATACCACCATTACCTTTGCCGGCCGCGATCCTTCCCGCATGAAAGAGATCAAACGCCTCGGTTTTGATGCCATGTGGCGCGCACTGGCGTCAGAGGAAAAGATGGACAGTAAAACCCTGCAAGTCAGCGCCCATCGTCTTGCGCTGGCGTTGCCCTTTACCGAGCACTGCTGGCCTTTCGGCCCGGAGCACGATGTATTCAAAGTGTGCGGTAAGATTTTTATGATGACCACCACCGCCCACGGCAGACCCATGGTGACCATGAAGGCGGAGCCGCAAATGTCGCTGCTCAATCAGCAAATCTACCCCAGCATCGAGCCGGGATACCACATGAGCAGAAACACTGGATTTCGGTGTTTGCCGGCGAGGAGATCGACGAGTCGCTGCTCGCCTCGCTGATTCAGGCCTCATGGGATCGCGTGGTGGACGGCTTACCGCGTAAAGATCAAAAACGTCTGCGCCCTTAAGCGTTTGCCGCCAGCCATTTCAGCGCGTGTTCGCCCTGTTCATCCACCGGCAGGTAGACCAGCAGGCGCGAGCCATTACGCGGCGCAGAGAACCAGTACATCTGCTGTAGCGTAAATTCACCCAGTTGCGGATGAATAAACTGCTTCACTTTATTTTCCACTCCGCGCACATCCAGATAGTTGCGCCACATGGCTTCCAAACTCGGCGGAGGCGGCGCAATAGCGCGCCAGTTTGGCTTCCCACAACGGGTCGCCCCGGTGTTCCGCCATTGCCGCGCGAAAATAGGCGACAAAGGTTTGCAACACGCTTTCATGCTGACCCAGACGGCTGCGCCACTGCGGATGGGTCAGATAGAGGTAAATGCAGTTGCGGTCTTCTTCCGCCATCTCGCCAAAATTCACGCCCATCAGGCGCTCAAAAGCGACGTTCCACGCCACAATATCAAAATTGGTTTTCTGAATACTGGCAGGCTGTGGCAACAGGCTGTCCAGCAAACGACGCGTCCCTTCGCTGATCCCTTCACACTGTGGTGCGTTGAGCGTCTCTGCCGGCGTCAGTCCTGCCAGTAAAAACAGATGTCGCGTTTCAGTCGGCGAGCACTGCAAGGCGCTGGCGACCGCCTGCAAGACACCGGCGGAAGGGTTCATCTCTCTGCCCTGCTCCAGCCAGTGTACAGTCACGCCCACATCCGCCAGTAACGCCACCTCTTCACGGCGCAGGCCCGGCGTGCGGCGACGCCCGCTACGCGGTAACCCCAGCCGCTGCGGATCCAGGGGCTTTCCCGGCGCGCACGCAGAAAAGCACCAAGTTGTTTACGGTTCTCTTCCTGAACCGTCAGTACGGGTTGCCGTTCCGCCATTAACGTCATAAACACCTCCAGCATGGTAGTGCCAGTACCAGTATGGGCAAGAACTGGTACCCGTTTATTCAATCAGCGATGCTACGTCCATCTGATGAATGACGCAATGGAGTTACCATGAATACGTCTGCTGTTTCACGGCCGGGCAGGCCTGATCCTGTTGTTAACAGGGCAGATGCTGCCGCTTATTGACACCTCCATCACCAACGTGGCGCTCGACTCCATTACGCTGTCGCTGCATACCTCCGCCACCCAGTTAGCACTGATTGTGGCGCTGTATGGCGTAGCCTTTGCCGTTTGTCTGGCAATGGGGAGCAAACTGGGCGACAACCTCGGGCGCAGGCGCGTGTTCTTGTGGGGCGTGACGCTGTTCGGCATTGCGTCTCTGTTATGCGGGCTGGCAAATTCCGTCTCTGCGCTGCTGGCGGCCCGCACGCTGCAAGGCATGGGCGCGGCGCTGATTGTGCCGCAGATCCTCGCCACCCTCCATGTCACGCTAAAAGGCACCGCGCATGCCCGCGCCATCAGCCTGTACGGTGGCATTGGCGGCGTCGCTTTTATTATCGGTCAGATGGGCGGCGGCTGGCTGGTTTCGGCGGATATCGCCGGGCTGGGCTGGCGCAACGCCTTTTTTATCAATGTGCCGATTTGCCTGTTGGTGCTGGCGCTCAGCCGTCGTTATATTCCGGAAACCCACAGTGAAACGCGCACGCGTATCGACTGGCATGGCACGATCGCCCTGGCGCTGATCCTCTGCTGTCTGCTGTTCCCGCTGGCGCTCGGTCCGGAGCTGCACTGGCCGTGGCCAACGCAGGCGGCGTTGCTGGCGCTTTTCCCGCTGGCTGTGTGGATGCGCGCCAGCGCGCTGCAACAACGCGCAGGCCTGACGCCGCTGCTGCCGCCGCGACTGCTAAAGCTGCACAGCATCCGCTTTGGTTTATTGATTGCCCTGCTCTTCTTTAGTGCGGTCCGGGTTTATGTTCTGCATGGCGCTCACCTTGCAGGCAGGCATGGGGATGACGCCATCGCAATCAGTTTTGTTGCCCTTGGCATCGCCTATTTTGTCTCGGCTGGTATGCCCCCAAACTGATTGCGCGTTACAGCACGCGGACGATTCTGCTCACCGGGTTAACCATCCGAGGTCGCCGGGCTACTGGCGCTGATCGCAACCTTGCAGCTTTCCGGCCAACGGGTGGGCGCACTGGCACTGGCCCCCTCCACGGCGTTGATTGGTTACGGCCGGGGCGCTGATTGTGAACAGTTTTTATCGCATTGGTATGCGCGATATCACCGCCAGTGACGCCGGCGCAGGCAGCGCGCTGCTCAGCACATTGCAGCAGGCAACGTTAGGGCTTGGGCCTGCGCTGCTCGGTGGGTTGTTTTGCACCTTGTCGGACAGTCGCACGGCAATTACAACACCGCGCTGAGCGGTTTTTTGGCAACGGAAGTGGTCATGATGCTACTCCTTGCTGCGGCGGCATTTAGCGCGCGTCAGCAGTTAGCATCCCGCTGCCCGGCAAACTCATAACTACCCGCTCCCCTGAAAACAGGATAATGTTATCTCATTGTTATTAAAGGGAGCACACGGTGAAACTCGATATCTACCGGGGTGGACGCGTTCAGTGCGCGTCCTTTTCCGGTAACCCGGCGGCAGTGTTCTGGCGCTGGAGCAGACAGCGAATGGCCGCGTGCTGATGACCGGCGCGGCGCATACGTCCTGACGGGCACACTACGACTTTGACGTTGACGGCAGCCGCGCGACCATGCGCCAGCGGAACCAAATTTGCGCCAACAGGATCAACACCCCGCCGATGATTTTTTGCAGCGGCAAGCGCTCGCCGTACCACAAGGACGCGGCAATGACCGTCAGCAGCGGCTCCAGCACCATAATGATGGCGGCGCTGGCGACGGCGGCGTATTTTGCCCCTGCAATTGCAGGGCAAAACGCAGACTGGTGGCAATAAAAATACTCTCCACCAGCCACATCCCGGTCGTGGCAGTAAACGGTTGTGTCCACGCCTCAAACAGCGCGGAAATCAGTAACCCGGCAATGCCGGTTACCGCCAGTTGCACAGCCGTCAGCGGCAGCAGCGGCACTTCTCTGGCGCAGCGACTGGTGTAACAGAAGTTAATTGACTGCACGAACGCGGTGAGCAGGAACCAGCCCTGACTGGGATGAAACGTAATCGGTGTATGCAAGCTAAGCAGCGCAAGGGCCGATAATCGCCACCGGCAAACACTCCCAGTACGCTCGCGCGGGACGGGTATTCATCATCGCCCACGCCACCAGCGGCACAAACAGCATCGACAGGCTCATGATAAATGCCCCTCGCCCAGCGATGGCGTGGTCGACACCGACCAAATCCACAAGCAGAGGTTAAGCGCCATCCAGAAACCGCTGATCAGCACCGGCGCAGTTTCGCCAGCGGAATGCGTTGTCTGAGGCAGAAAGGCAGCAGTACCAGCGCTGCGCCAAAAAACGCAGGCCGAGAAAAGCAAACACCGGCATGCCGGAAATCGCCTCACGCGAAAAAATCCAGCCACAGGCGGCGATAAGGGTAGTGAGAACCAGTAACAGGTCGGCTTGTCGTTGCCGGGTCATGGCAAAACCCTCCACGGAGCCATAAAAACGCCAGCGCGAACGGCTGGCGACATCATTCTGCCTGCATCATGCCTGAAAAGTCAGGCGCTGACGTGAAAATTCCCGCCGGTGAGGCGGGAATGGAAGAGGATTACGCGCGAGGCCCTGAACGACGCAGCAGTTTAAAGGCCGCGAACAGAAACAGGATCCACAGCGGCAACAGCACCGCCGACAAGCGCATATCGTCTATGGTGTACATCAGCACCCGGGATCAGCAGCATAAAACCGATGCACAGATAGTTACCCGCCGGGAAGAGCAGCGCTTTAAACTGCGGGTCGCGCCCTTGCGCCGCATAGCGGCACGGAACTTCAGGTGCGCCAGCGAGATCATGATCCAGTTCAGCAGCAGCGTCGCCACCAGCGCCATCAGCATACCAAACGCTTTTGCGGCAGCAGGTAGTTCACCAGCACCACTAATGAGGTGATAGCGCCAGAGAGAAACAGGGAATTCACCGGCACACCGCGACGGCTCACGCGCGTCAGAAACGCAGGAGCATTCCCCCCTGCACCGAGAGGCCAAACAGCATGCGGCTGTTGGAGTAAACACCGCTGTTATACACCGACAGCGATGCCACAAGAATGACGAAGTTCAGCGCAGATGCTACCAGGGTTGCTGTCCAGATCGTGAAAAATCATCACAAATGGACTGCTATTCGCTTTGACGTCAATCCACGGATAGAGCGCCAGCAGCACCACCAGCGAACCGATGTAAAACAGCAGAATACGGTACACCACTGGTTGACCGCTTTCGGAATGGTGGTATGCGGCTCGCTGGCTTCGGCGGCAGTAATACCGATCAGCTCAAGCCCGCCGAAGGAGAACATAATCACCGCCAGCGACAGGATCAAACCGTGCCAGCCGGTGGCAAAGAAGCCGTTATAGCGCCAGAGGTTATCAACGCTGGCGCGCTCGCCGTGGCCGGAGAACAGCATCCACAGGCCAAAGCCGATCATGCCGATGATCGCCAGCACTTTGATCAGCGCAAACCAGAACTCCGTTTCGCCATACAGGCGCACGTTAACCAGTTAACCGCATTGATGATGACAAAGAAAGCCGCAGCCCAGATCCGGTCGGCACATCCGGGAACCAGTACTGCATATAGATCCCGGCGGCGGTCAGCTCCGCCATGCCCACCAGCACAAACATCGCCCAGTAGTTCCAGCCGGAAAGGAAACCGGCGAACGGCCCCCAATATTTGAACGCAAATGGGAAAACGAACCGGATACCGGCTCTTCCACCACCATTTCGCCAAGCTGGCGCATAATCAGAAAAGCGATAATTCCGGCAATGCCATAGCCCAACAACACTGCCGGTCCGGCCATCTGAATAGCCGGGCCAATGCCAAGAAATAACCCGGTGCCAATCGCGCCGCCCAGCGCAATTAACTGAATATGACGATTCTTCAAACCCCGTTGTAGTGTCGGCCCTGCTTCCGACGCGGCATCGGTGATATTCCCCGCTGCCTGAGACGCGTTTTTCACGTCCTTCCCTTTGTTTTTTATTGAAGGGGGCACCTTTTTAACATCTCAGGTCAGGGCTGGCAAGAAATGGCGCAGCCGCCCCTTCACGCGGCAGAGAAAATCCGCCCCTGACGTTAACGTGCTGGCGAACCGCTGCGGGATTCAGGCCGGTGTCAGCCGAGAAAAACTTGCACAACCGAGCAATAAAAATCTACTATAAATAGCCACAAGTTAACATTAATGAGCAAAACCGCGCACGAAAAGTGCGATCATCCCGCAACCTTTGTCACCGTTGTTACCCACGTTTGGGAGGCAGACCTTGAACATTGCACACGTGGCGCTCTGGACGCGCCATATCGAAGCGCAACGCACATTCTGGCGCGACTTTTTTCCGCCGCCAGCAACGAGAAATACGTCAGTAAAAACCGGGCAGGTTTCGAATCCTACTTTATCTCGCTGGCGCACGGACCCACCATCGAACTGATGGCGCTGCCTGAACTGGCGGACGCCCCGGCCAACCCGGAATGCGTCGGCTGGGCGCATATCGCTATCGCCGTGGGCAATGTTGAACAGGTGGATAAGATGGCGCAAAAGCCCATCAGCAGGGACGACTGGCAAGCCCGGCCCGTTGGACAGGCGACGGGTTCTATGAAGCGGTGATCACCGACCCGGATGGCAACAGGATCGAGCTGGTCGCCGAATAATGAACAACAGGGAGCCCGGCAATCCGGACTCCCTGCACGGCGTTACTTCTCTTGCAAGCGGAACTGCTGCACGCTCTGCGCCAGTTGTTCGGCCTGTTCTTCCAGCGACGTCGCTGCGGCGGTCATCTGCTGAACCAGCGAGGCGTTCTGCTGCGTTACGCCATCCATCTCGTTCACCGCGATAGTGACCTGACCGATGCCTTTCGCTTGCTCATCCGAGGCGCTCACGATCTCGCTGATGATCGACTGCACGGAGTTCACCGCCTGTGTCATCTCCTGCATGGTTTTACCGGCATCGTTCACCAGTTGCACCCCGGTTTCCACCCGCTTGCTGGACTCCTCAATCAGTGCGCCGATATCTTTTACCGCATCGGCGCTGCGCTGCGCCGGGGTTACGCACTTCGGACGCCACCACCGCAAACCCACGCCCCTGCTCACCGGCGCGCGCCGCTTCAACGGCGGCGTTAAGCGCCGGATATTGGTCTGGAAGGCAATGCTGTTAATGATCGCCGTGATGTCGCCGATTTTCTTCGCACTGTCGTCGATTTGCGCCATGGTATCCACCACCTGACCGACCAGCGCTTCACCGCGACTGGCGATTTTCGTGGCATTCGCGGTGAGCGCCGTCGCATTGTGCGCGTTTTCGGCGTTATGTTTCACCGTGGCGCTGAACTGCTCCATGCTGGCTGCCGTCTGCTCCAGCGCCGCGGCTTTGCTGCTCGGTGCGTGAAGAGAGGTTGATATTACCGCTGACAATCTCGCCCGCCCACTGGCGTACTGAATCGCTGGCGTCTTTAATTTTCCCGACAATACTCCGCAGTTGATCCTGCATGGTATGCAGCGCATAGAACAGGCTGCTGCGGTCGCCCGGTTTAACATCGATGATGTTATCAAGCTTACCGTCCGCGACCGCCAGCGCAATGTTGGCCCTTCCACCGGCTCACCGCCGATCGGTTTAAGCACTTTGCGGCTAAAGACCAGTCCCAGCAACGCACTGACCAACAGGATGCTGATCACGCCGAGAATAATGGCATTCATCAGTTGACGGTTCGCCGCCGCCATGACCTGACTGACCGGCGCCACCACCCCCAGATACCAGCTATCTGTCCCTCGCCCAGCGAAACGGGCTGCCGGTGATTAACGCTTTTTCCCCGAGGACAGGATCGTCCTGTTCCACCACTTCGTTGCTGTAGTTATTGGTCTTACCGGGGTATGGCTTACTGGTCAGGTTCTTATCCGGATAGGAAATGACTTTACCGGCCGTCGAGAGCAACACCGCATAGCCGCCCCCTTCCCACGGTTTAATCTGGTTCACTTTCTGCTGCAAAGAGGCCAGCGAAATATCGGAGGTTACCACCGCATGCAGCTTGCCATCTCTGATGATCGGCGCGGCGACGGAGGTTAACAGGGTCGGCACCGTTATAGGCATAGCTATAGGGTTCAATCAGCGTATCTTTTGGCTCTTCTGCGGCAGCAGGTAGTAATCTCCACGGCACCGGCGTAAAGATCGAGGTCAGCGGATGTAAGTTGTAATTGCCGGACTGGCCATGATCGACAAAGAAGGCATAGCGCCCTTTTGGCGCCTGATCCGGTTTATCGGCGAATTCCGCATCCCGTCCGTCGTAGGCGTTTTCTTCGAAAATGACCGAAACAGAAAGGTAGTCAGGATTGTCATGCAGTGCGGATTCCAGCAGTTTGTCCGCCACTTTACGGTCGGTAATGCCGGCTTCCGGAAGGGCAATCATGCTGTGACCGAGGTTATGCGCCACATCGCGGGCATAGCTCAGTTGTTGTTGGATTTTCAGTGCTTCACTCTGCGCAATCTGTTGCAGATAGTGTTCGGCGAGACTTTTTGTTCACTGCTGGACTGCCAGCTCAGAACCCCGATGGTCACCACAAAACCAAGTGTGATGGTGATGGCGCCCGTCAGCAGCATTTGCGCGCGGGTGCTCATTTTTTCGTCACGAATTCTCTGGCCATTACGGCTCTCCGGAGTCAGCCTTCTACATCATCATGGTCCTTTCAGCACGAGCTCCCTGATAAAAGCTCTATCGGCGCTTATTTTTTGATCTTTAATTGTTAAATTAAGTGTTATGAAGGTGTAAAAAAGCGTACTGGCAGCGTTCCGCATGTACCCTATATCGGCGGAGAATGTAGCGAGAGTTAACTTATCGGACTCTGAGAGTTAAAACAGAATTTTATCCTGCTCTGTCTGAGGATAACTATTTTTAGCGGATGTGATTGGGCAAACAGCCCTGACATATCGCCGGGGGCTGAAGAAAACTTAACCGCGATCGTCTTTTTGGACTAAGGAAGTAAAAACGGCAGCGAACCGATAATGGTGAACATCAGACTGTAAATGGCGACCCGGTGCGCCCTGCATAATAAACATCGAGGTCGTCCACTGCTCCATCGGCAGATTGTACTGATCTTCCACCCCCTGGAAGGTCACTTTCGAAATGACGCTCACCGCAATCAGAAAGACGATAACGACCGCGACGATGAATTTTTTCCCCTCGCGGGTACGCAGTTTTCCAGCATAGAAAACTCCTTTTTATGTGGCATTTCTGTGCCGAGAGTGTAACCGATCTGCTGTTTAATTGTTGTGAATCATTCAAATAAAGCGCGCAAATTCCGGAGAACGACATCAGGTTAGCCACCGCATATACTGCTGCTTTATGGCATCAATGAGGAGAAAACAATGAGTAAGGAAATCCCGATACGTTCTTTTCCGTTTCACTTTTGTGCTGCGCAAATCCGCGGATGAATGGCGCGTCCTGCTGCTAAAACGCAGCGGCAAGATGCTCAACGGCCAGTGGTGTCAAATTGCCGGCGGTATTGAGCACCGTGAAACCGCAGCAAACCGCATTGCGCGAAGCACAGGAAGAAACCGGCTTGCAGCTCACCGAGCTCTATTCCGCCGACTGCTGCGAGCAATTTTATGAAGCCCACCGGGATGCCATCACCCTTGCCCCGGTCTTTGTCGCTTATGTGGATGATCGGTGTGAAATCACCCTCAACCATGAGCACAGCGAATACCACTGGGCATTTGCCGAAGCGCAACAGATGCTGGCGTTTCCCGGTCAGCGCAAAACGCTTAACTGGGTACGCGAAAATTTTGCCGAGCGCGCCCCTCGGCGTTACTGAAAATGCCCGTTTCGCCTTAGCTTGCCTGTGGCAACGTATTATCGCCCTCCCCTAACGGGCGCTGCATCAACACCGTATCCAGCCAGCGCCCGTGCTTCATGCCCACGCTTTTCAGCGTGCCGATAACGGTAAACCCGGCGCGCGCATGCAGCCGCAATGATCCTTCGTTTTCGCTATTGCCAATGTTGGCGATCAGTTGTCGGTAACCGTGCTGTTCCGCCCACGCCACCTGTGACAAGGCAATCCCGGCACCCTGCTGGCGAAACGTGTCATCCACATAGACCGAATCTTCCAGCGTGTACTGGTAGGCATGGCGTTCGCGATAGCGCGAAAGATAACAGTAGCCCCGCACGCGCCCTTCATGCACGGCGACAAACCACGGCAGCCCGGCATGACGGATTTTCTCCAGCCGTTGGCGCATTTCTGCCGGCCGGCGGCTCGGTTTCAAACGAGGCGACGCCTAAGGTCACATGATGCGCGTAAATTTGCGTGATCGCGCTTAGGTGTTGTTCTTGTGCTTCAATAATGTCCATAATCCAGCTCCCGTCAGGCGTGTTCACTACGCTACCTGTAATGCGGCAAAACAGGCACCGGGTCGTACTTATCACCGCTATAAGGAAAAGTTTGCGATGTCCCATTTCAGCCTCGATCAACTCGCCACGTACAAGCTGGTGATCGCCCGGGAAGTTTTACCGGTGCGGCGGAAGTGCTGGGGATTTCGCAACCGGCGGTCAGCCTGCAAATACGGCAACTGGAACAGGCGCTGCAAACCCGCCTTATTGAGCGCTCCGGGCGCGGTATCCGCCCGACGGCGGCGGGCGAAACCTTTCTTGCGCACTGCGCGCACATTGAGAATGCCGTGAATACGGCGGTTCAGTCCGTTGCCGTCTACCAGCAGGCCATCAGCGGTCAGGTGACGATTGGCACAGGCGCAACAACCTGCATTCACTTGTTACCTCCGGTACTGCAGCAGTTGCGCGAGGAATTTCCGTTGCTGACTGTGGGCGTTCGCACCGGCAACACCAGCGATATTCTCCGCGCGGTTGAGGAGAACCGGGTGGATATCGGGCTGGTGACCATGCCAGCCAGCGGTCGCAACCCCCGGCCATTTCGCCGCTGTTTAACGAATCCTTTGTCGCCATCACCGCAGAGGGGCAGCCCGGCAGGTATTACCGCTGATTGTGTTTGAATCCGGCAGCAGCACCCGCCAGCGGATTGATGAATGGTTGGTGGACAATGGCGAACATGCCGCCCCGGTGATGGAGCTTGGCAGTATTGAGGCCATCAAACGCATGGTGCGCGCCGGGCTGGGTTACAGCATCGTGCCGGACGTCGCGGTACAAACGGAGGAAGACAGTCTGGGTTTACGCGTCACGCCGTTACAGCCACCTTTGCAGCGCACACTGGCGCTGGTGATGCGCCAGGGACAAAGTGGTGACGAGAGGAATGACGGAAGTGCTCAACAGTTTAAAAAAGGCGGGTATAACACCCGCCCCTGATGCAGCGACCGTCGAGACCGGATACGCGCAGCGCCATCCGGCGCAATACCCTGCAGGCTTAGAAGTCGTAGCTCATCGACACTTTCAGCGCCCGCGCCTCACCCTGATAAATATAGGTGCCGTTGTCTTCAACGCTGGCCCAGTATTTCTCGTTGGTGACGTTATCCACGCCAACGCGCCATACCATTTCGTTCTTCTCTTCATTCAGGTGCATGCGGTAACGCATACCCAGATCGAGCGTGGTATAGCTGTCGAGTTTTTTGGTGTTGGCATTGTTGGCGTACTGCGAACCGGTATAGTTCACCTTCGCCGTTGCGGTCAGGCCATCAATCGGTTTGATGTCATACTCCGCACCGAGCACGCCATAAAATTTCGCCACGCCAATGGGCCGGTTACCCTCGGGTTGGTGCCATCTTTGGTTTTGGTCAGTTCCGCATCCAGCCAGTCGCGCTGCCGTTCAGACGCAGCCCGAGCACCGGCTCGCCGAACACATTCAGCTCGACGCCACGGTTACGCTGTTCGCCATCCAGCGCATAAATATTGGTGGTGCTGTCCACTGGATACCCACCGGCTTTTGATGTCAAACAGCGCCAGCGTGCCGCCGATGCGACCAAAGTCCGTTTTGACCCCCACTTCATTCTGTTTCGAGTGCGCGATGCCAACACTTTCATACTTGTTGGCGGCGGTTTTCGGCGCCACGCCGCCCGGTTGCAGCGCTTCGGTATGGTTGGCGTAGAACGATACCGTTTCCCACGGTTTATAGACGATCCCGTAGAGTCGGCATCCAGCGTTGCTGGGTGTAACGCGCGGTGGTGGTTTCCGCCCCGGTGGCGTTGCTGTAGTTACGCACCCACAATTTCTGGTAACGCGTACCTGCCGTAAACAGCAGGGGGTCATCCAGTACGCCCAGCGTATCGCTCAGGGTATAGCCCTGCGAACGATAGCGTGCGGTGGTGAGCGGATCAAAATAGTTACCGCCAAACGAGGCGTTATCCGGCTTTGTCACCGCTGAGCTGTTGTAAAGGTTGACCGTCGGGTTGGTCGCCGAATCGGACATCCGCCGGGGCGATGTTTTCCCGTTTGATATTGGCAGAGTAGCCCGGAGTTCACTTTATGGGAGATGAAGCCGGTGTCAAAGTTGCCGCGTACGCCGCCCATGCCGCTCCGAGTCGCTGATACGATTGGTATCGAGACGGCTGAAGGTCGCATCACCTTGATCGTTATATAATTTCGGCGCGCCGTAGGTGCCCATTTCATGGGCATGTTGACCACCGAACGCGGCATAAGCTGTCCAGTCATTGGTCAGGTCGTATTCCGCGCGGGCCATATTCGTTTTCGATATCGCTGTAGGCCCACTGCTGACTGTAATTTTTACGCGTGTCCGGAACAGAGGGAATAAAGTCCACCGCGCTGATATTGACGCCCATTTCGCCACCGTGGAAGGTCTTCTTCTGGTAGCCGAGATCCAGCGATGTACGCACGGTAATCGAGACCGAGCGAGGCGGCGGTGGTACGACGGTGATCATCTTTTACCGTTGCATCGCCTTCGCGGTGCAACAGATTCATGCGCACGCCAAACTGGTTGTTATCACCATAGCGACGGCCGAGATCCACTGAACCACCCAGTTGTGAACGCGTGGAATAATCTACGCCGACACGGGTTGTCGGCGTCTCTTCCGCGTGTTTTGGCTCAAGGTTGATCATCCCGCCGACCCCGGATGACGCTGAACCGTTCATCAGCGCATTCGAACCTTTAAAGATTTCGACACGCTCCAGCATCTGCGTGTCCACGACCCTGGCGCGGCACAATCCCTGCCGTGCCGCCCATCATCATGTCGTCGCCATCCAGTTCGAACCCACGAATGCGATAGGTTTCGGCAAAGTTACCGTATCCCTGTCCGACCTGAACACCCGCATCGTTGCTCACCACATCGGCAACGGTTTTCGCCTGCTGATCCTGTACCAGCTTCGAGGTATAGCCGATGACGTTAAACGGCACATCCATCGCCTTTTGTTCACCCAGCACGCCAAGACGCCCGCCGTGTGCAACCCCGGCCGTCCAGATAGGCCGGAACCAGTTCGCTGCCGCCAGTTTAAAATCGCTGTTCGCCGACTGAACAACAATGGTGTCTTCTTTCGTTTGGGTGGTGTTGGCCTCTGTGGTTGCTGCCTGCACGGTGTGCGCGGCAGTACCAATGGCCAGCGCAAGCAATGTCTTGCGCAAAGGGTGTATGTCTTGTTGCTGTTATTCATCATCGACTCATCAGAACGTGTGAAAAACGGCCCGTTACCGGGCCGGGTTAATTACTGATTCAGGGAGATACGGGCAACGCTATCCGGCCCGTTAGTAGAGTGATCTTTATTGAATGCCTGTTTGACGGTGACATACAGCGTCTGTCCGTCGGCAGAGAGCAGCAGGCTGTTCGGGTGCGGCGGCAGATCCCAGCTCTGTTTTACCGCGTAGCTGGCCGCGTCAAGGCTCAGCACTTTGCCGGACTCGCGCTGGCTGATGTAAATCTCATGGCGTTTCGGGTTGAATTTCACCGCCAGCGCATCACCATCAATCTGTTTCAGCACCTTACCGCTGTGGATATCCAGCACCAGCGTGGTTTTCGCTTTGGAATTGTCGGTCACAAACAGACGACCCGTTTCGCTATCTTCGGTAATATTCAGCAGCAGAGCCGGTTTCTCACCAAGCGGTTTCCAGCGCTGTTCGATACGGTTGTTGCGCGGGTTCACCACAAGGATTTCGCCACCGCCGTTCGCCACATACAGACGCTGCGTTTGCTCAGAGAAGTGCAGACCGGTTACCCATTTACCCGCGTTTTTAATACGCGCTTTGACCTTCAGGGTTTTCGCGTCAACGACCCACACCAGCGCCGGATCGGCGACAGCGCCAATATACAACTTGCCGTTATGCAGCAAAATTTCACGCGCGCCGTACGGCAAACCTTTTCGTTGCGTTCCGGGAACAGCGTACGGGACAGCACCTTGCCATTGCTGGTATCAATGGCGCTCACACCGCCGTCCAGCGAATTGGTGACATAGACAGTTTTGCCGTCCGGAGAGATAGCCATACCAAAGTTTTTCAGATCGGTATGGGTCGCGCCGAGGGTTTTCAGCGTGGCCGGATCCAGTTTGTAGACCACACCGCCCTGCACATCTTTAAACCCTTCTGCGCTGGAAACATACAGCGCATCACCTTGCGGGCTGAGCGCCATTTCGTACAGACCACTCGCCAGATCGCGTTTTGCACGTTGACCGCGGACGTGGCAACAGGGGGGTTTTGGCGCATCGACGCCGGGTTGGGCAGGCGTGGTGTTATGCGCGCTGCAACCGGCAAGCGCCATGGCCGCCAGCAGTGCCAGCGCAGACGTTTTCATCTTCATCGGGAGGATCCTTTACCGTTAATGTCGTTAAGGCAGGCGAGTCGCGGCGTCACACATAAAGAAGTGTGATCGTTTTTGATGAAGGCAGGTTTTAGCCCGGCGCAGCTCGCCACTGCTTTTCAGTGTCCCTGTAAGCGGTTACGCCTACTGTTTTTGCGGGAAAATTCCTTGCTGCGCCCACAAACACTAAAGAGAATGAGAACTATACGCATTCTTTTATGTCAGGCAAGAACTATTGTCTTCTTCGGGTGTCGCGGGGAGGAGCACGAAGCGAAAGCGCCGGGCAAACGTCTCCGGCGCTGAATAATGAGGAATTACAGACCCAGCGCTTTTCAGCAGGTTGTCCCGGCTGCCCGTCGCGGGTGGTCACGCCTTCAAGCCAGCTTTTTAACAGTTCAGGACGCTTAGCCAACTCAGCTTTCGCGGCGGCCTGTGCCGTTTCCTGCTTGTCCAGCACGCGGCCAATCACCGCATTCTCAATACCAACATCAAATTTCAGCTGACTGGAAGAAGCGCCGGTGCGTTCGGGCAATCACGGGCAAAATCGCTGCGCGTGACGGTATTCACTGTCGCACTGCCGTAGTTCGCGCCAAAGTACGCATCGCCGCCGCTAAGATAAGCCAGTTTGAAATGCGTATTCATCGCATGCGGCTCCCAGCCCAAAAAAGACGATCCACGCTTTACGCTCGACCGCACGCGTTACCTGCGCCAGCATGCCGCTCTCGCTGGACTCCACCAGTTGCCAGCCTTTCAGGCCAAAATCCTGTTTCTCGATCATTTTCTTCAGGTTCTGGTTGGCGGGTGCGCCGGGGCGATGCCGTAGATCGTGTGGTTAAATTTCGCTGCGTACTTTTGCAGGTCGGCGAAATCCTTCCACCCCCGCAGCAGCAACATAATCCGGTACCGCCAGCGTAAAACGCGCAGCCGGCAGGTTCGCCCCCACCACCTTAATCGCGCCGTCGGCCGTAAATTTGCTGATAACCGGCTCCTGCGCCGGCATCCAGTTGCCGAGGAACATCCACCCCGGCCGGTTTTCAGCCCCTGAAAGGCCAGCGCCACAGAGAGGTTCTGGACTTTTGCTGGTAACCCAGCGCGTTCAGCACCACGCCGGAAAGCGCGTTGGTGGCAGCGATATCGGTCCAGCCGGGATCGGACTGAGTGATGGTCGCGCAGCGGGCGTCATCTGCGGCGATGCTGCTCAGTGAAAATCCGCCAGCCAAAGCCAGCAGTACGAGTTTGCTCACGGTGTTGTTCATTGTTATTTTCCTGCCGGTTGTTTTAAAGGACGCGGATAACGGGCAAAAGCTTCCTGTTCATCCAGCGTTTGATGATTGCGAATGTAGCGTTGCGATGCGGCCTGATTCGGGTTGAAAGTCCCATTCCGGAATCGCATGCTGCCCGGCTATACGCGTTAAAGAGCCGCCGCTGCTGGCTCGCCAGCACCTGTTCACGCAACCCGGCGACATCCCAATGAGCATCGGCTTCGGCGGCAAACGCCGCAGCAACCTGCTGGTAAGCCTTCTCCGCCGCCAGATTGACGCGCTCATGGGGGATCGTTATGCAGATGGAAAAGCTGCGGCGCGTCGCTAAAGGAATAAATGTATTTCCACGGCCCGCGACGGATCATCAGCATCGGCCCCAGCGCGCCTTCGGCAAGGTACTCGCTGTAAACGCCGTCCGGCCCCGTTTCACCCCGCAAATGCGGCACAGCTGTGACCGTCCAGCGGGGCAATCGCCCGCGCATTGCCCTCTTCGCCACTCGCCAGTTCGATAAGCGTCGGCAGTAAGTCCACCAGCGAAACGCTCTGCGCAATACGCCGGGGGCAAAGCGCGCCGGGTTATGCACAATAAAAGGGATATGTACGGCGTTTTCAAAAGGTCATCTTGTACCAGAGATCGCGCTCGCCCAGCATTTCGCCATGATCGGCCACCACCAGCACCACGGTGTTTTCCGCCGTGCCGGTCTCCTGCAACGTCGCTATCATCTCGCCAAAGCAATCATCCACATAGGCCAGCGCCCCGTAGTACGCGTGCCGCGCACGGCGGATATGCTCATCGCTGAGCAGCCCCTCTTCCAGTTGATACATGGCCCGCAAGCGCGCGGAATGCGCATCGTCTTCGACATCTTCCCGGCGCGTCTGCGGCAGATCGATATCGGCATCGTTAAAGCGTTCAAGGTAGCGACGAGGAATGGCAAACGGATCGTGCGGATGGGTCAGTGACAGCAGCAACATAAAGGGCTGCTCCTCAGGGCGACGGGCCGCGTCATACAGCCGCTGGCGCGCCAGAAACAGCGCTTCATCATCAAAATCGAGCTGATTGGTGCGCACGCACTCCCCGGCTTCCAGCACCGAACTCATGTTGTGATACCAGTCAAGGCGGCGCTCCGGACGCTGCCAGTCCGGCGTCCAGCCAAAATCCGCCGGGTAGATATCGGTGGTCAGGCGCTCGTCAAAACCATGCAGTTGATCCGGGCCGCAGAAGTGCATCTTGCCGGAAAGCCGGTGCGATAGCCCTGTTCACGCAGGTAGTGACACAGCGTGGGCGAATCAGCATGAAATTCGGCGGCATTATCATAGACGGCGTTGCGGGAAATAAATTGACCGGTCATCAGTGCCGCGCGCGACGGTGCGCAAAGCGGGCTATTGCAATAGGCAGATTCAAATACCACGCCTTCATCCGCTAATTTATTGATATTCGGTGTCAGACTGACCTTATTACCATACGTTTTTAAGGCACTGGCAGTTAACTGATCGGCCATCAGAATAACGATATTCGGTTTATTTATAAGCATGCAACGTCCAACAATAAGATATTCACGAAAAACGTGGTACGTTTATCTCACGCATATTTAGCCCTGTGAAGGGGTTATTTATTTATCATGAAATAAGGTGGATTTATGGCAGACAAATTACAACTTCCGCCTTTACAGGCATTAGTGGTATTTGAAGCGGCGGCGCGCTTAGGCAATTTTACCGCTGCCGGAAATGAGCTTGGACTTTCCCAACCGGCGGTCAGTCAGCGTATTCAGACGCTGGAAAGCCGGCTCAATGCGCCATTATTTGAGCGCCGCCACCGCGGCGTACAGTTAACCGAAGCAGGCCACAGTCTGTACCTGATTGTCCGCAGCAGTTTGAATGATATCAGCGAGCAACTGGAGCGCACCCGCCGCAAGCGCAATGTGCTGCGTATCGACACCGATATGGGTTTTGCCAGCTACTGGTTGCTGCCGCGAATGGAGCGCCTGCAGGCGCTGATCCCCGGCGTGCAGGTCACCACCTCGCCGAATGACTACAACTTTCGCGACAGCAATGCGGATCTGGCCATCTATTTTGGTCTGGGAAACTGGCCTGCAACCCAGACGCAGCGCCTGTTCCCGGAGGTGGTTTTTCCGGTGTAACCCGGAGATTAAGCAGGCCAGCACAACCGGGCGGAAGCCTTGCTGTCGCACCCGCTGTTAAAACTGCCGGAGACCCATCCACAACGCTGGATGACTGAGGACTGGTTTCACCAGCAGCAGATTTATGGCCAGAGCCACAGCGCGTCGCGCACCTTTAACGCCTATTCACTGGTGATCCGGGCGGCACTCGAAGGCCGAGGGCATCGCGCTGGGCTGGCAACCGCTGATTACGCCCTTTATCCGGAACCGGCAACTGGTCCAGTGCGGCCCGCAGGTGCGTACCGAGCGCGGTTATTATCTTATTTCCGCCAGCAATAAACCGGCATCGGTTCAGCAGGAAAAAATAAAAGCGTGGTTATTAGATGAGGCATGGGGATTTCATGATCAGGCAACAACCATTAGCGTAATATAAATAAGCTAATGCGTAAAAGCATATCGGAAAAGTTAAAAATAAATTTTCCACCCGATTCTTTACGCTAGTGTGTATTAGCACTCCTGAAATAAAGTAAACATTATGCCACAGCCGCTATTTGAGCTACGCTCAATCACTAAACAGTATTATTCATCAGGCGGAAGAGTATTTTTCCCGCCGGGAAAAACGCGCCACCGTAACCGCATTGCAGGATATTAATCTGCATATATTTGCCGGTGAGATCTTTGTCATTGTGGGATTATCCGGTTCCGGAAAATCCACGCTGCTGCGCACGTTAAATCATCTTATTCCGGCCAGTTCCGGCGACGTGATCTTTCAAGGTCGCACACTCGCCAGTTTGTCAGAGAAGGCGTTAATTGCCCTGCGTCGCGAGCACATGGGGATGGTGTTCCAGTCTTTCGCTTTGTTCGACGAACGCACGGTGCTGGATAACGTTGCCTTCGGTCTGGAAGTGGCCGGTGTGCCCCGCGAAGCACGGGAAAGCCGGGCGCAGGCGATGCTGGAAAAAGTCGGGCTCGGCAACGTGGCGAACCACTACCCGCACCAGCTTTCCGGCGGTATGCAACAACGCGTGGGGCTGGCGCGTGCGTTGGTGGTGAACCCTTCGGTTTTGCTGATGGATGAGGCCTTTTCCGCGCTGGATCCGATTATCCGCCGCGAGATGCAGTCGCTGCTGCTGATGTTGCAGGCCGAATCGCAGCGCACCATCGTGTTTGTGACCCATGACATGGAAGAGGCGCTGCGTCTGGGTTCGCGCATCGCGATTATGGAAAAGTGCTGGTGCAGGTGGGCAAACCGGAAATGTTGATCAACGCCCCGGCCACACCGTATGTGCGCCGTTTCTTCTCCGGCGTGGATGTCTCCCGCTGGCAAATGGCGGAAAACTACGCCGATATCTGGACAGCGCGTTAAGGAATACCATGGCTTATCCATTAGATTTCAGTCGGCAGATCGACAATGCTATTCACGCCTTGCTGGCAAATGCAGGCGGTTTTTTGACGGCGTTGCCGCCGGTATCGATCTGTTTGCCGGCAGCCTTGAGCAACTGATTAACAGCCTGTCGCCCTCGGGGATTAGTGGTGCTGGCAGTGGTGATTGGCGGCTGGCGCATCGGCAAGGGGTTCGCGCTGTTTGCCCTGCTCGCCACGCTGTACATTATTTACAGCGGTTACAGTGAACATGCCGCCATCACGCTGGCGCTCACCCTCTCCTCAACCTTCTTCAGCCTGTTGTTGGGTATTCCGCTGGGGATCTGGAGCGCGCCGCCACCGTGGGTAGCGTGGTGCGAACGTTGCTCGATTTTATGCAGACCATGCCCGCGTTTGTATACCTGATCCCGGCGACGGTCCTGTTTGGCCTCGGGCGGCCACCGGGGATCTTCGCCACCATTCTGTTTTCCATGCCGCCGGTGGTGCGCTTAACGGATTTGGGGATCCGTCAGGTCAATCCGGCGCGTATCGAAGCCGGTCTCGCGTTTGGTTGTACACCGTGGCAATTGCTGTGGAAGGTGCAGCTTCCTGCGGCGCAGCCCGCCATTATGGCGGGGGTGAACCAGACCATTATGATGGCCATGTCGATGGTGATTATCGCCTCCATGGTCGGTGCGGGAGGACTGGGTAACGACATTCTCAGCAGTATTCAGCAACTGGAGATGGGGCTGGGACTACAGAGTGGGTTGGTGGTGGTGTTGATGGCGATTCTGTTGGATCGTTTATCCGCCAGTTTCGCCCGGCGGCCTGCCGGTCAATAACCCCGGGATTGCGAACGTTGCCGGGCACCGTCGACCAGTTCGGCGGCGGCCTGTATCTGATCGCGAAACGGCGCGCCAAAGCTCTCCATCAGCGCTGCATGGCGGGTCAGAAAGTGCATCCCTCTTCATTACCGGCAATGCTTTCCAGAAACCAGTCCGGCACTCCTTTTTAAGGCTGAGCTCGCACAGCCCGGCGGTAAATTCAGCGCGACGGGAAACGTCCGTGATCCATGAAGGTTGCTGCTCATCCATTTCCTCGGCGACGGTGGCCTGCAACGCCCGTTGGGAACGGCTGTAATATTCGCGGATCTTCGATGAGCTCCACGCCTTGCCAAAAAACAGCAGTAATATCGGAACCACACACCAGAAAATCGTCATTATGCGCTCGTTGTCTGTTTTCACCGCACTCAGGATAGTACTGACTAAAGTGGGCAAAAGCATCAGCGCAAAAGTCTGTTTTTTGCCGGATGGCGGCTAACGCGTTAGACAGTCTGTCTCTCTGTTGCTGGCCCGGATAGCCTAACGCCACCGGGCAATCAGCAACAGATGCGGGTATAAGGCGGGTACTAGCGCTGCATTCCCCAGCGTTTGATGGTCACTTTTTCCGGTGGCTGGCAAACACCACGCCCTCCACCAGTAAACCGATGGCAATCACCGTGACCAGCCCGGCGAACACGCGGTCGGTAAACAGCTCATTGCGATTCTGGAAAATATACCAGCCCAGACCGCCTTCCCCGCTGGATGCGCCGAACACCAGTTCTGCTGCAATCAACGTACGCCGGTGTGCAAATGCCCAGCCAATTTTCAGCCCGGAGAGAATGGCGGGCAACGACGCCGGGATAAGAATAGTGACCACATAACGCGGCCCGCTCAGTCCATAATTGCGCCCGGCCATGCGCAACGTTTCCCGGCACGCCGCTAAAACCGGACCGGTATTCAGCGCAATCGGCCACATCACCGAATGCACCAGCACAAAAATCAGGCTCACATTACCTAACCCGAACCACAACAGCGCCAGCGGCAGCAGAGCAATGGCCGGCAGCGGGTTGAGCATCGCTGTCAGCGTACTGAGCAAATCCCGGCCAAACTGGGTGGTGACCGCCAGCGCGCTGGCAACCAGCGCCAGCAGGCTGCCAATCAGATACCCCTTTAATAACGTGCTCAAAGAATTGATGATTTTGGCGGGCAGTTCACCGTTGCGCATATCGTCACTGAACGCATGCCGGGTTTGCAGCACGCCGGGCAGCATCAGGTCATTTTGCTGCACCCGCGCCGCCACTTCCCACAGCGCCAGCACCAGCAACACGATCAGTGATTTACGTAACCACGCACGGTTCCACACGCGCGCTGATTCAGCGGTAACGGCGTCTCGACCGGCACATTACGCAGCGGCGGTAATTCACGTTCAAATTCAGGACGGATGTACGGTGGCTGCGACATACGCGGGTTCCTCACCAGATGAAGGGGATGGGCTGGCCCCGTTTGTCGGGAACAACAGATCGTGGATATGGCGCGCAGCGTGCTGGAACGCCTCGCTGCCGAAATCATTCAGGCCAAACTGATGGCAATTGAGCTCCGCTCTGACTCGGCCGGTGCGGGAAAGCACCAGAATGCGGCTTCCGACCACCAGCGCCTCTTCAATTGAGTGGGTGACAAACAGCAGCGTAAAACGCTCCTCTTCCCACAGCGCCAGCAACTCTTCCTGCATGGTACGACGGGTGAGCGCATCCAGCGCCGCAAAGGGTTCATCCATCAGCAAAATACGCGGTTTCATCGCCAGCGCGCGGGCAATGGCGACACGCTGTTTCATGCCGCCGGAGAGCATATGCGGCATCACATCAGCAAACTCAGCCAGCCCCACTTTATGCAGAAAATGCAACGCGGTCTCTTTGGCTTCCGCCCGGCTGGCTTTGCGACTTGCCAGCAGCGGAAACATCACATTTTCCAGTACCGTCTTCCACGGCGGCAACTGATCGAACTCCTGAAACACCATCATCCGTTCCGGGCCGGGAGGTAATGACCGAACCTGCCAGCGAGAGTTGCCCACTGCGTGGTGTGGAGGAAACCGCCAGCGGCCTTCAGCAGGCTCGACTTCCCGCAACCGGAAGGCCCAAGCAGGATAAAGCGATCGCCCGGCCAGACATCAAAACTGACATCGTGGGTGGCGCGCACGGCGCTCGCGCGTGCGGTATTCAATATTCACGTTGCTGACCTGCAACAAGGGGCCGTCACTCGGATGCATTGTCATCGGTGTCTCCTGCGTTGCCGCTTAACTGCACTGGGTTTTCCCACGCCTCGTCGAAGAAATAGTCTTTCCACGAGCTGGCTCTGTTTTTCCAGTACCCCCAGTTCATGGAGTTTTTCGGCATACACGCCGGTACGTTCCGGGGGAGACGGTGAAGCTTATCTCAGGATCGTTAACAATTTTCTGCACCAGCGGTAATGGCAGGCGGGATTTTTCGACGCGAATATAGGTTTCCGCTGCTGCATTTTTGTCGGCATTAATGATTTTCGCCGCTTCGTTCAGCGCGCGATAAAATGCCTGATAGGTTTTTGGATTCTCATCGTGGAATTTCTCGGTGGTATAAAGCACATTAAATGTTGCCTGCCCGCCTAAGACATCATAGGAGCTGAGAATTTTATGCACATTATCATGTTCCAGCGCCTGATACTGAAACGGCGGGCTGGAGAATGGGTAGTAATTTCCGACCCTCCGGCTATTAATGCCGCGCTGGCATCCGGGTGCGGAAGGCTGACGCTAATTTTATCAAAACGTTTAAAATCGTCGTCGCCATATAATTTAGCGGTTTCAATCTGTAATGTCCGTGACTGGAAACCGACACCAGCAGCCGGTACCGCAATTCGGTCCTTATCGGTCAAATCTTTAATACTTTTTACCGCCGGATTATTACTGAGCAGGTAGTTAGGCATCGATCCCAGCGAAGCAATGGCTTTGACATTTTGCTTCCCTTTGGTGCGATCCCACAGCGTCAGCAGCGGCGGCACACCGGCTGACGCAACATCTAACGCACCAGAGAGCAAGGCTTCATTCATGCCGGTGGCACCGGATATGGTGCGCCAGTCGACGGTGATATCCAGCCCCGCTTTTTTCCCCTCTTTTTCGATCAGTTGCTGGTCGCGCACCACATCGAGAATTAAATAGCCAATGCCAAACTGCTGCGCAATGCTGATTTTCCCTTCGGCGAATACAGAATGGCTCACGCCGCTTAATGTAAAAATTGCCAGCGCCCCGGCAAGCGTCCTGTTTAATGTGTTCATGCCTGTCCCCAGAGTATCGTTGTTATCAGCAGAAAATGATTGGCTGGCGGGAAAGCAAAAGGAAATGATTTAATCAGCAATGCTTAGTTGAAAATTAAAAATAGTTTTTGCTTCGCGGCATTAT
This sequence comes from Enterobacter sp. EA-1, assembly GCA_002886105.1. GTDB lineage: Bacteria > Pseudomonadota > Gammaproteobacteria > Enterobacterales > Enterobacteriaceae. The sequence goes on along the minus strand of CP025776.1, from coordinate 1,496,004 downwards.
TCAATAAATGGCAAAGGATAGTTATTTTTAATGGTTATGTAACAAATATATCGTCGTTATAGTCGAAAACACCTCTTTATTATCCTCTATGAGTACAGGGATTATGCCTCTATTTTCACATCAACATTTGCGCGTATTGCTGCAACAGCATCTGGTGCGGGTGAATACCGCACCGGAGATCGCGAAAAAAGTTGCGGATAACCCTGGTGGAAGCCTCGTTAAAAGGCCACGATTCCCATGGTGTGACGTTGCTGCCCCGCTATATCCGTGCGATTCTGGCAGGCGATCTTAACGCCAATGCTGAACTGAAAACCGTGCGTGACGCCGGGCCAATCCTCTCCTTTGAGGGCGAACACGGGTTTGGTCAGTTGCTGGGCGAACAAGCGATGACCGCCGGTATCGAGCGCGTCCGGCAATTTGGCGTGGCGATTGTCGGTCTGGCGAATTCACATCATCTGGGGCGTATTGGGGCGTGGGCGGAACAGGTCGCCGACGCCGGGCTGGTATCGATCCATTTTGCCAACGTCGCCGCCCCATCGGCGGTGTTGCCGTTCGAGGGTCTGCGCCCCCGGCTTGGCACCAATCCGTTTTGCGTCGGCATCCCGTTACAGAACCGCCCGCCGGTGGTGCTGGATTTCGCCACCAGCGCCATCGCCGGGAATAAAGCCCGCGTAGCACCGGAATGAAGGTCGGCAAATTCCTGAAGGTTGCGCGGTGGATGCCAACGGCCAGCCGACCACCGATCCCGGTGTATTAATGACCGAACCCCGTGGCGCACTGCTGCCCTTTGGCGGTCATAAAGGTGCAGGGCTGTCGCTGATTTGCAGCCTGCTCGTTGACCGGCGGCGAAACGGAAAGCCATCAAATTCCTCCCGCGCGGGCATTATCAACAACATGTTGTCGATTCTGTTTGACCCGCAGCGTTTGGGCGCAGGCGAGCACTATCAGCAGGAACTTCTGGCGCAGGTGGACTGGGTGCGCAACGACCAGCAAGGCCGCGATGTGCAGATCCCGGGAGAGCCGGAACGGCGCGCTTATGCCCGTCGTCAGCAGGAAGGCATTCACATTGATGAGGTGAGCTGGAGCGAGTTTGTGGCGCTGGATGCATTAAGTGCATGATCCCACACTCAATGCGGGGTTGATTGTTAAGATGATAAAGATTATCTTTCTCATTACCGAATAGTTGAGTCAAACACTCAGGTATTCGGTACGACATTGCTTCCAGTATTTTTTGCCCGCCTGACAAGTGCGGGCTTTTTTTTTACTATATATTCGGCTGGCTGCGTTTAAAGCGTAATTTGAGGATGTTTAATGCCACAGGCTCTGGCGTACCGGGCCAACGTCTCAAGGCTCGCTTTAATCACATTGGCTTCCATACGCGAGACAGTCGGCGGCGTCACCCCCCATACGCTCAGCCACCTGCGCCCGAGTAAGCCCGGCATGGCGACGCGAGCATCGCCTGTAAACGCATTTTCCGCTCCTCCGCCTCATACGCCGCCTGAACATCGGGATCAGACATCAACTCTGCCCGCACCGTTTCCATGCGACACCTTTAGATTTTTTCACAGGCTAACATCTCCTCTAATCTTGCGAACGCAAGCAAGCAATCTCAGCAGGCACGTCCTCGTGCAAAATCACGTTGAACACGTGAGATCCTCCATGACTCGATAGTAACACTGACAGGAAATTGCCTCAAAAGGCAATTTCCGTCTACAACGCCAGCAATAAATCTGCTTGCCAGTTCAGAAAAACACAATCCGAAAGCTGTGTGGCGTTCATTGCCTGCGATCGTTCACGCATCTTTCTGCCCACGCCTTAATGGCCGAGCATCTGGCTGAGATTTGGCTTAAAGAGCCATAATCTCCGTTATTCATCGGCTTACTGACCTGAAATCAAACCGTCACAAACCCGCCCTAACCTAAGAATATTCTCATTATCAGGTTCTGCCCGAACATGGATATCCCGCTTTCATCCCGACAGCTTAACGCCGGTATTTTGCGCCTCGCCGTAACGCCAGACAGCAACAATGCACAGGTGATGTCGCTGTTTAACGAACATAATGCGTTGATTGGCCTGCCGGTGCTGGAGAACCATCGTCCTATTGGCATGATTAACCGCCACATTTTTTTGTCGCAGATGAGCCGCCCCTTTTTCCATGAACTTTTACGATCAGGAAAAGCTGCATCGCCTTTATGGATAAAAAGCCCGCTGATCGTCGATGCCGATGCCGGTCTGGAGTACCTGTCGGAACGGGTCATCGAAACCGGTGATAAAGCGGTGACGGAAGGTTTTATTCTCACCCAGCAGGGGCAGTACATCGGGATTGGTCTGGGCATCGACCTGATTCGCACCGTGTCGGATTTGCAGGCCAAACAGCATTTGCAAATTATGCAAAGCCTTGAGTACGCACGCATTATCCGAGGAATCGATGCTGAGCCGTTCGCGCAATACCATTGAACAAACACTGGAGGACTGGTGTTTGTACTGGCATCCGCGCGACTGCGTTGGGGGATATTTATGCCTTTCAGCGCAGTGAAAGTGGCTGGCTGATGGTGCTGGCGGACTGTACCGGCCACGGTGTTCCCGGCGCATTTATGACATTTATTTTCTCTTCGGCGCTGGAAAAGCGCTCACTCTAGCCCCCGGCGGAGGCACCAGAGCAACTGCTTAGCCATATCAATCAACACATTAAACAGACGCTAAGCCAGGGTGCACCCTTCCGCCGATCGCAGCCAGTCGAACGACGGTTGCGACGCTATTGCTCTGTATGTCGACACCGCACAGGTCAGTTGGGCCAGCGCCCGTATGCACGCCTTTATGCTCAGCGCAGAGGCCGATCACGTTGTCGCGCTGGAGAGTTGCCGCAAAGGCATCGGCTATACCGATACGCCGGAAGACTATCAGTGGCAGCGTTATTCGGCACCCCTGCAACGTGGCGATACTTTTTTGCTGGTGTCCGATGGCGCGACCGACCAGCCCGGCGGCCCGCGACATCATGTTTGGTAAGAAACGTATTCAGTCATTGTTGGCGCAACACCGCGCGTTGCCGATGTCCGGTCTTTCCGACGCGCTGCTAAAGGCGTTGAAAGGCTGGCAGGGGCAACAGGCGTCCCGTGACGACATGACATGGTTTGGTTTTCGCTGGTAGATAAAAGCATGCAAATAAACGACCTGCAGGGCAAAGAAGCCGTCCTGTTACCCCTTTTTACCCTGCAACGGCAAAACGCCGTTGAGCTGTTTTATACGGGTTATTTTTCTCAGCAGCATATCGTTTCGCTGGGCGACGTCATTCGCATGGCTCGATAAGCACGAATCTTCCGCCGTCACGCGCCGTAAACTGTTCTCGGTGTTTATCGAGATGGGGCAAACATTGTGCGCTACTCCTCCGACGAGCGCTTTTATGCACCGGTCAGGATGAGCTGCGTTTTGGCTCTGTCTGCTTCCATATGGACACCGCCCACTATTACCTCGAAACCGCAAACCTCGTGGGGCCGGAAGCCTCTTCCCTGTTGCAAACCAACCTCGAAGTCCTGCGTACGATGACGCAGGCGGAAATTCGCGATGCCTCGGAAGCAGGGACTGCGCGCAGAAGCGCCGACGACCAGCAAAGGCGCGCGAACATCGGTTTGCTGACCATGGCGCGGGATACCAGCGCACCGCTGGAATATCGCATTCATCCACTGGCGGCAGGCAACCTCTCCGCCTTTCACTTAAAGGCAACCTTTGCCATGACTGATACGACACTGACGCCCCCCGATTGAGCTGACCGCCACCGCCGCCACGCCGGAGGTGAAGTTCGATTTTGCCGCGCAGCGACTGCTGCTCAAAGGTGAAGCCTACCCGGAAAACGCCGCCGCGTTCTTCCGCCCGTTACTGGACGCAACGGAAAGCTGGCTGCAAACCCGACCGCAAACGCCAACGCCGGTGCAGTTGCACGTTGCGTTGAGCTATTTCAACAGTTCCAGCACCAAGCTGCTGTTCACCCTGTTTGAAAGCCTGAACGATCACGCCGGGCAGGACGTCCCCTGCGAACTGCACTGGTACTACGACGCCGAAGACGATATCTCCGAAGAGTTTGGTCAGGAGTTGCGTATCGACTTCCCTTCGCTGGCGGTGTTTCTTATTCCGGACATCAACGCATGCTAGATATCAATGAGCTGTTCCGGGAGGAGTATTCCGTTCTCGAAGATGCCCGGCTGGCCGCCGCCGATCGTCAGCTCACTGCCGATGCGTGCCGTGAGAAGCTGTGGGGGTCGCCAAACACTATCAGCGTCTGATCCGCGAATCGTATCGTCTGATTTCACGCAGCGACCGCGCGGAGCGTGAGCTAAACCGCATGAACGAGCAACTCCAGCAACTGGCGGCGCGTCTGGAGTATGAAGCGACGCACGATCCACTGACGGCGGTGTTCAACCGCAGCGCGATCATCAACCAGATCAATCAGGGGCTGACCACCGGCAGCGTTGCGCTGATCCTGCTGGATATTGACCATTTCAAACGCATTAACGACGAGTACGGTCACCCGATGGGCGACCGGGTGATCTGCTCGCTGGTGTCGCGCGTGCGCCGCGCTGTGCCGCAAAGCGCAGCGATTGGTCGCGTGGGCGGCGAGGAGTTCACCATTGTGCTGCCTGAAGCGCGCATTGAAGAGGCGATGATTATCGCCAGCTATATTCATGCCTCGCTCAATGCCTCACCGCTGGAGGTGCTGCCCGGGCAGTGGGTCACGGCCAGTTTTGGCGTCAGTCTCGGCGCGAAAGAGAGCGACTTCGAAACGCTGTACAGCGCAGCGGACACGGCGCTGTACACGGCCAAAAAACGCGGGCGCAATCAGGTGGCGTTGCATGAGGATTTTTTCCGCCAGCGAAAGCCTGCTAACCCCCGTGCTGCGGTTATGCAGGCATCAGTTGATCAAATCGCTTAAAAAGCGCTGCGCGCGTGGGTGCTTCGGTGCCTGAAAGAACGCTTCCGGCGTGGATTTTTCCAGAATCCGCCCCTGATCCATAAACCAGATGGTGTCCGCCACATCACGGGCAAAGTGCATCTCGTGAGTAACACACATGGTCATCCCCTCCTGCGCCAGCGAGCGCATCACGCTCAACACTTCACCGACCATTTCCGGATCCAGCGCTGAAGTCGGCTCATCAAACAGCATCACCGGCGGTTTCATCGCCAGCGCACGGGCAATCGCCACCCGCTGCTGTTGCCCGCCAGAAAGCTGCGCCGGATAAGCATTCGCTTTGTGCGACAGCCCGACCCTTTCCAGTAATTCCCCGGCGTGCTTACGTGCTTCCGACCGTTTCACACCCAGCACTTTGACCGGCGACATCATGATATTGTCCAGCACCGAAACGTGTGGGAACAAGTTGGAAGTTCTGGAACACAAAGCCGATGCGCGTACGCAACTGATTAAGGCGCGTGCTGCTGCCGTGGATATCGATACCATCAAACAGGATCTGCCCTTTTCTATTGGCTCCGGTGCGGTTAACCGTGCGAATCAGCGTCGATTTTCCCGAGCCGGATGGCCCGCAGACCACCACCACTTCGCCCGCCTTCACTTCCGCACTCAGGTCGTCGGCACCGGTACTCGCCGTACCATTTGTTAACCTGATTAAATAAAATCATCGGGATCATGGTGTTTCCTTATTCAGATTGCTGTCGGCAAGAGTAACTCCGCGTCAGTCTCACGCCTGCCGGGTTGTGCTTTAGCGCTCAGGCGCTTTTCCTCCACCCACCTCTCAAGCCGGTTTGCCAGCCGGTCAGACTAAAACAGATGATGTAGTAGCTCAGCGCGACAATGGCGAAGACCTCGAACGGTTTGGTCAGTAGCTGATTGCTCACCTGATTGGCGGCGTATGTCAGCTCCGGCACGTTAATGACATAGCCCAGCGTGCTGTCTTTAATGATCGACACCAGTTGGCTCACGAGGCTTGGCAGCGAATTAAACAGCGCCTGCGGCAAAATCACCAACCGCAGGGTCTTCAGATGGCTCATCCCCAGCGCGCGTGACGCTTCATACTGCCCGTGCGGCAGCGCCTCGGATGCCGCCGCGTACGATCCTCGGCAATATAGGCGCTCTCATAAATCACCAGCGTACAGAGCATGGTGGAGAAGCCGCTGATGTTCTGACCAATCAGCAACGGCACGCAGAAATAGGTCCAGAACACCACCATCATCAGCGGGATGCCGCGCAGGGGTGTAAACCCAGCAGGCGGCAGGCCAGTTTAACCAGCGCCACGGCGATAACCGTGCCAGCCCCACCAGCACGCCAAGCGGGAACGAAAGGACAACGGCCAGTAGCGAGGATAACCAGCGTGCACAGCACGCCGCCCAGCGGACCATTCGGTACTGCGCCCATCAGGAACAGCATGCCGTGGTCATGTAATATGGTGAAAAAATCAAACACGGCGCTTACCTCGCGTAGGCACGTTGAAAACGACGACGCGCCCAGCCCCATCAACAACAGCGAAAACGCCAGATACCCCACCGTGCCGATCGCATAGGCTTCCAAAGGTACGGAAGGTCTGGTTTTCGAGATCGCGCGTCACGTAAGTGAGTTCCGTTACGCCGATCACCATTGCCGGGGGCTGGTGTTTTTAAACAGCAGTACGCTGTGGTTAATCAACGACGGCAATGCATTACGGATCCCCTGCGGCAAAATGACGGAACCCATCGCCCGCATATAACCCATGCCCAGCGCGCGGGCCGCCTCGTTCTGCCCATCCGGAATGGCCCGCAACCCGCTGCGGATATCCTCGGAAAAGTAAGCCGCACCGGCACGAATAAGGGCAAACATCGAAAACAGAAACTCGGCATTGAGGTCGTTGACCCACATCTGCACCGACTCCGGCAGCAGCGTGGGAATGGCGAAATACCACATCATTAACTGGATAAGCGTCGGCACATTGCGGTGATACGAAACATAGGCCGCCACCAGCCGCGTGGCGTAGCGGTTTGCACTCAGGCGGATAATCACCAACAACAGCGCGATGAACATGGCCAGTAGCCGGGCGCCCAACGCCAGTTCCAGCGTAACCGTCGCCCCCGGACGATCATGTCGCCATGTTGGCCGGTCAGCACAGCGGAAAATCGAGCGCCATGAGGGTCTCCTTCAGAGCGTGTGTTCGCCGAGGGCGCATAGTGGACAAGCCGCCGAGGCACCTGTAACGTTGGCATGATTTCAATGTTGCCAATGTTCACCGCCACCGGTGCGGCAAAGGCCACGCAGTCCGCAATGTCGCTGGCCTGCGGCAGTTCAAAACCCTCAATAAAGCGTTTGCGCGCATCTTCATGGTCGCCAGAGACATTGCCGAAAATGTCTGTCGCCACGCGGCAGGGGCAGATTTCGGTCACACGCACGCGTTTGCCGTAACAGTCAACACGTAACTGGCGAGGATAAGGCATGCACGCCCGCTTTGGTGGCGTGGTAAATCGAGTTGCCGTTGAAGTTATAAATGGCGGCTATCGAGGTGATATTGATGATATGGCCGCAGTCGCGCGCTACCATCCCCGGCACCAGCAGGCGGCACAGGTGCAGCACCGCACGCAGGTTAACATCCACCTGCGTATCAATGGCTTCTTCATCGGCGCTGAGAATGGAACCCGGGCGGGAAACCCCGGCGTTGTTAACCAGTATGTCGACCTGCAAATCGCTGCACAGGCGGGTGAGCGCATCGAGATCCGCCACATCCAACGCGTGAGGAATGCAGCCGGTCCGGTCCGCCAGCGCCGCCAGTTGTTCCCGGCGGCGGGCAACCGCGTGTACCGTGATGCCTTCCTTGCACAAACGTTCAACAATCAGCTTCGCCCATTCCGGCGGACGCGCCGGTAACCAGGCGACTTTATAATCTGAAAATGGCATGTTGCCTCTCCTGTCAGGACGGCGGCGGGTTAACGCACCGTCGTTTTATTGCGTATTTTGACTCTATTCAGTTATGCCGCGGCGGTATAAGACATAAATGGTTTGAGGCAATAAGGGTGACTTATAATCCTGCTTAAGCACGGGCTATCTTCATGAATACACAGAATTTCCTCGTCAAACTCCACCGTGTCGTTATGCGACAGCGCAAATGACACGGTGCCCGCCGCCGGGCTGCGCAGCGGCAGATACAGCGCGCCAACCTGGAAGCAGCGCCAGTAACTGGTGGCGGATAACGTGCGCACCACTCCCGGCGAAATCGTCCGCCAAGCGGATGACGCAGCAACACGCGCCCGGCGCAGGCGCGCAAAGCGGGGTTCGAAGCACGGGCGATTCAACGGTATGACGGGGGCCATTAAGGTTGGCGACGGTGGTGCGCTGGTCATACGTAGCGACCAGTTTTCGCCTGTCAAGGCGGTTAATTGTGGTAGCGCGCAAAGCCCGCGCCAGCGCGTAGTTGGCGCAGCGTTATTTTGTTTTCATCCATATCCGGCCCGTTATTGGCAGCAATCGTCGGGATTTACTCTATCCCGCCGCCGCCGGGCCTGTAAGAGGGTTTCGCTTTGCGGCAATAAGCGGGGCTTATTAGCTCACCAGGTTAACGGACGGTTATCAGGCGTACGGTTCGCCATCAGCGACAACAAAATGGTCTTCACCGCTTCGGCAGGTTCAGAAAGCGGCAGATGATCCGACATGCAGAATGACAGAGGCGTACACATCCGGTTCGACGATCTTCGCCATCCGAGGGCGTCGGCGGCTTTCAGCATCGCGCGGGCGGCGGACTCCGGCATAATGGTGCAGCCTAACCCGGCAGCAAGCGCGGCATTGAGCGTGGTTTGCGATTCGATCTCGCTGCTCACGCGGTAATCAATGCCCTCACAAACGCATCGTCCACCACTTTGCGCATGATGTTGTAAATGCGTGGCAGGAACAGGTCATAACGGGCCACCGCCGCCAGCGCAATCTCTTTCACCGGTTTGTCCACGGCATGCGGGCAGACAAAACAGAGATGCTCTTTCATCAGCGGAATAAAACGCAGACCGTGGATATTGCGGTTGTCGTAAATCACCGCCATGTCCATGCGCCCGTTCATGATCAGCTCGCTGAGAGTGGTGCCGAAGTTTTCATTAAAATAGAGGGTAATGCCCGGATGCTGCCGACGAACCTCTTTCATTAAGGGGATCGCCAGTTGCTGCGCCGCCGTACCGGGTGCCAGTCCGACGGAGACATTGCCGCACAGCTCCATGCCCGCACGGTCAATAGCGCTTTGCGCCTGCACACTGGCGCAAAATAGCCTGCGCGTGGGTGTAGAGAATGTTGCCCGCCGTGGTGGGCGTTACGCCGCGTTTGGTGCGGATGAGCAACTGCTGGTTCACCTCCCCCTTCGAGGGTGGCAAGCTGCTGGCTTAATGCAGGCTGAGCAATATGCAGAATATCCGCAGCACAGGTCAGGCTGCCCACATCGACGATTTTAATGAAATATTTCAGGCGACGCAGATTCATGGCGGTCTCTCCAGTGAGGGCTTTCTCATCACTAAAGCAATGCTGTGCCAGTTCTGGTTCGTTGTTGCGCAAAGCGGTCACACAGGCAGCTTATGGCTTGCGCGCCCGATGAAAAATGCGCGCGTTGCAAAACCGCATTGCACCGGGGTTTTTACGCACCGTCACGGTGCAACGCGAGCGTCTGGTGCATCGTTGCGGTGTTTTCCCGCCGCGCCAGTCATCATTTTGTGTTATGTCGCCACAACAAAGCAGTATTAGCCGCCCGCTTTGGCTGTTCCCTATGCTCAGGGGGTCATCCTCGTGATGACATGCATCCGCCGTGTGCATGCGCGGCGTCCAGCCGAACCTGATGGAACACCTGTGCTATGCCTGATATTGCCGATAGACTTAACAACATTGCCATTTCCGCCTCTGTCGCTATGACGCAAAAGCGCGCGACCTCGCCGCAAGGTATCGACGTGGTGGGACTTTCAACGGGCGAACCGGATTTCCCCACGCCTGCCCATGCCATTGAAGCAGCACACCGAGGCCGCGCTGGCGGGCGATACCCGCTACCCGCCCACGGACGGCACCCCCGCGCTGCGTGCGGCGATTGCCCGCAAATTTAAACGCGACAACGATCTCACCTACGATGTCAGCCAAATCACATTACCGCCGGTGGCGCAAGGCAAATCATCTTTAACGCGATGATGGCGACCATTAACCCCGGTGACGAGGTGGTGATCCCGACGCCGTCGTGGATCAGCTATGCCGATATTGTGCGTTTTGCAGGTGGTATTCCGGTTGCGATTCCCTGCTATGAAGAGAACGGTTTTAAACCACTGCCGCAGGATATTGACGCCGCGATCACCGATAAGACCAAATGGTTGCTGCTGAACTACCCCAGCAATCCAACCGGCTCAGAGTGGCCAGCCGCGACGAGTTGCAAGCTATTGCAGATGTGATGCTCAAACATCCGCACATCTGGATCCTGACCGATGATATTTACGAGCACCTGATTTACGACGGCTGCACGTTTCTTACCCTCGCGCAGGTCGAACCGAAACTGTATGACCGTGTGCTGACGGTGAATGGCGTATCGAAAGCCTACTCGATGACCGGCTGGCGTCTCGGTTTTTGCGGCGGACCGGCACCGCTGATTAAAGCGATGAGCAACGTCAATACGCAGAACGCAGGCGGGATTGCGACCGTGGCGCAGGCGGCGGCCATTGCGGTGCTGGATGGCCCGCAGGATCTGCTGCAAGAGCGGGCGGCGATTTACCGTAAGCGGCGCGATTTTGTGCTGGAGAAGCTGGCGGCGATTGCGGGGCTGCGCTGCCATAAGCCGCAGGGGGCGTTTTATCTGTTTGTGAATATTGCGGCGTTTATTGGCAAAACCAGTGCCGGTGGGCGGGTGATGAATACGGATGCTGATTTTGTGATGGCGTTGATTGAGGAGCAGCATGTGGTGAGTGTGCCGGGCGCGGCTTACGGTATGAGTCCGTATATTCGGTTGTCGTATGCGACCAGTATGGAGCGGTTGCAGACGGGGTGTGAGCGGTTGGCGGCGTTTTGTGAGGGGTGTAGGTGAGATGTTTTCCCTGATCCGAGGGCTTGAGGCGTTGTTCCGTTCGTTAGCTGCTGTGGAATTTTTCTCTGGTTAACGGAAGTGGAATTGTTCCGTTCACTAAAGGTACGGCAGACACTTCACTCTGTGATGCGGTGAACGGGAGAACCCGCTTCTCAATCCCCGGCCCTGCAGCGAAATCGGTGCTTCGCACTACGCTCACCTCCCGCACCTCTTCCTGCGGCCGGCTCCACTCGACGTCCTGTCGAGAGTCGCCTCTGGTCGCCATCCCCGGCACCCAGTCCTCCGGTCTTCGGTGCTCCGGTTCGCCGATTTCAGCGGGGACTCAACCCCACCGCTTCAGTCGCTTTTGATAATTGAAAAATGGGTATTGCTGTAAGTATCGCGCCTGCAATCTCAGTCATGTATTACATGATTTTTGCGAAGCTGATTCCCGGAATGGCTTTTCCTTCATCAGGTTAGCTATAATCCCTTGCCGCCTGTAAGTGTTAGTCCTATGTTTTCTCCGCGCCTGCAAAATCAGGCGTCGGGATTGGAACCCTGTTCACTCACTGGCGACATACTTTTATGTTGTTCATTTGGCCGCATCTCAATGGCGGGCCGAATGGGGGCGTCGTAAGACGCGCCGGTCAGTGAGTCAGTAGTTCCAACCCTGTTCGGTTCTGCCACCAAATGAGATTGGAACCTCTGGTGGCAGTTAGCATCATGACTCACTCGAGGCTATGTCTATGGCTACAACATCAATCCTGAACCGGTGCGCTATTTACCTCACCGTTTAACCACACTACAGATTTCACAGAGCTGGCGGATAACTGCGAGCGTTTTGCTGAGGTGCTGGCGGAATGCGACGATCCGTTACAGAAAATGGCGCTTTGCGGCAGGCTTTCTGCCTGTCTTGCCCTGTTACAACCTACACTGCTTGAACCCGTTCCTGAGGCGCTAAAAGCCCGTCTGACCGTTGATCACTTTCCTGCCCACTTTCCCATATTCGGAACCCGAAACCGACCAGTTATGTCGCTATTGTCAGGTGTTAACGCAACTGCTGATGAGTGGCACTCTCGCACCACAATCTGAACGTGTTTTGCGGGATTTGCTGTACATGCTGGTCGATTTCTTTGCTGGCACGCTAAAAGCGCCTCGCTGGTTAAAACAGGGTGACACAATCATCACTCTTTAACTTACCGCCACTCTGACTTTTCTATGACCCGGGATCGTTAAAGCGGCGGGGTTGAGTCCCCGCTGAAATCGGCGAACCGGAGCACCGAAGACCAGGACTGGGTGCCAGGGATGGCGACCAGAGGCGACTCTCGACAGGACGTCGAGTGGAGCCGGCCGCAGGAAGAGGGGCGGGAGGTGAGCGTAGTGCGAAGCACCGATTCCTTGCGGGGCCGCGGGGATTGAGAAGGGGCGCGGTAGCCCCTTCTCCCGTTCACCGCATCACAGAGTGAAGTGTCTGCCGTACCTTTAGTGAACGGAACAATTCCACCTCTGTTAACCAGAGAACTATCCCACAAGAGTCATCTGACAGAACAATTCCACTATTCCACCACCAACTAACCCCAATCCCTCACCACCTCCCGCCGCCGGCGCACCGTCCCGCCACAGGCAATAATCTCACTACGCACAATCCCCGCCAGCTCCACCGAACCCGGCGTATCGCTATGCACCAGAATCGAATGCGCCCGCACCGGGATCACCAACCGCTCAATCGTGGTCACCGTCCCGTCCTGCAAAAACTGCCGCACACGCCCGCGCTCTTCCTCTTGATCACCGCCCCCGGCTTACCGCGCGGCACCAGACGTCCTTCCGCATCGTAGGCACGATCGGCAAGAAACAGCGTCAGGCTTTTGCAACCCGGCGCGTTTCGCCGCCCGTTCAATAATCGTCTCCGGCTGCGAAAAATAATCAGCGCAGGATCGAGTCGGTAAATCGCCTGCATCACCTGCAACGCCAGCGCCTCATCGCGGTTAATCATATTGCCCATCGCCGCATGAAAACTGACATGGGAAACCGCGACGCCCTCCCCTTTGGCAATCGCCTGTAGTGCACCAATCTGATACACCACCTGCTGGCACAGCTCATCGGCGGTAAACGCCATCTCTTTACGGCCAAATCCCAGTCGGTCCGGCAAGCCCGGATGCGCGCCGATACCGACGCCACTGGCTTTTTGCCAGCCGCACCATCTGCGTCATAATCATCGGGTCGCCCGCATGAAAGCCACAGGCAATGTTGGCGGATGACACCCGCTGCATCAGCGCTGCGTCATCACACGAGTGTGTAGACGCCAAACCCTTCACCCATATCGGAATTTACATCGATTTTCATCATTATGCGCTCACGCTGTTTAATGAAGCGGCGACATCGCGCAGCCGTTGCAACCAGCCGTCAATCGCCCGGCGGGCGGCAATCGCCTGTTTCGCATCGCTTTTGATTAACTGAATCGACTGTCCGGCCTGTAACTGCCCGAGCCGCCAGAGATCCTCTTCAATCACGCAGGCGATTTTCGGGTAACCGCCCGCGGTGTTGGCATCGCTTAACTGGATGATGGGCTCCCCGGGCGGCACCTGCACAATGCCGGGGATCAGGCCATAGGAGCGCATTTCAATTGTCTGCGACGGGAAAATCGGCGCGCCAGATAGCCGGTAGCCCGTGCGGTTGCTTTGCAGTGAAATCGCCCACGGCTGCTGCCAGAAGCGTTGATGATCGGCGGCGAACAACGCGTATTCCCCCCGACGGGATAGCCCGTACCGGCGTCACGCCATGCTCCGCAGGCGGAAAAACGTCCTGCAATGCAACGGAGGGCGGCACAATCCCCACGCCCTCAGCGTCACGTTACCCGGCATTCCCAGCGGCAGCCGGTCGCCCGCGGCAAGCGTACGCCCGTGAAAACCGCTAAAGCCGCCGCGCAGCGCGGTTCGCGCGAACCAAGCACCACGGGCACATCAATCCCCGGCACGCAGAGATAGCCCCGCGTACCGGACCGGGGATAACGCAACTCCAGCCATTGGCCTTTTTTGACCCGGCAGCCCCACCACGGCGGCAGTTCAACGTCGTCCAGCAACGCCCGGCAATCCGCCCCGGTCACGGCAATCGCCGTATCCTGTAAAAAACGCACACGCAACGGAAAGACCTGCGCTTCCAATGGCGGCGGCGTTCTCGTCGTTACCCAGCAACAGGTTCCCGGCACGCAACGCCAGCGGATCCATTACGCCGCTGACCGACACCCCCGGTGGCGAAAGGCGGTGCGCCCGAGATCCTGCACCGTGTTCAGCGCGCGCCAGTGCGCTCAATCTCAATCACAGTTCGATCCTTTCGGGTAAAAGCGTATGGTATCGCCCGGAGCCATCAACGCCGGAGGCGATGCCAGTGGGTCGAAGACCTCGATCTCGGCAAAGCCGATGGCGTTCAGCCATTGGGCCCGGTGAGCACCGACACACCGGTCTGCGGCCCACTCGATAGTGACCGTGCCTTTGAGCATATTCAGTGACGGTACTTTTTTTACGCGGCGTAGCAAGCGCCGGATCAACCCGTGTAAGTAACCAAAGCCCGGCGCTACCCAGCGCCACCACCGTGTAATTTCCTTGATAGTGGCGGCGAATAACGTCACTGGCAGGCAACCCGGTATGGCGGCAAACCGCCTCCAGATCGCAGGCCAGCTCCCCCGCCATAATGCACCGGAATATCAATGCGTTTGCCTGCGGGTGGTTCCCGCGCCTGCTAACGCACGCAAGCGTTGTACGACCGCGTCCGCATCCTCCGGCGTCTGGGCGCAACAACACCAGCAGGTTGGTAACGCCGGGGATCAACGACTCCACGTCATCCTGTGGTGGCGAGCCGCTGCGCCAGCGACCAGATGCGGCGCTGCGCCGCAAGGTCAGCGCTTCCAGAAGCCGGCGCGACTTCCCATGGTAGAGAGCGTGATCTCCGCGGCGTTTTCCGCCGGGGCGATAAACGCCTGCGCTATCGGCCATAACTTATTCCAGCGGTTCAAATTTCAGGTTAGACAGTGGCTGTACGCGCTCTTCACGCACCATTTTGTATTCGGTATTTGGCCCAATCCGGTGTCCCAGATTTTGTCGATAGTGCCGTTATCATCCATCGCTTTCAGGCTGCCGTTCACTTTTGCCAGCAATGCCGGTTCATCGCGCTTCATGCCCACCGATCGGCTCCAGCGCCATCGGCTCTTTAATCATCGCCAGTTCAATACCGTCTTTTTCGCCTGCGAAATCATTTTGATGCCGGTCATGGTGTTGGTAACAAAGCCGACCGCTTTGTTCTGCTCCAGTGGCAAGGGAATGCCGAGGCGGCATCCCCGGAAGGTCACGGGTTTCCCGCCTTTCAGCACAATCGATTGTTCCGAGGTGGTGCCTTTGGTGGCGCTGATGCGCTTACCTTTAAAGTCGGCGAGGGTTTTATCCACGTTCTCTTTTTCACCAGCAGCATCTCTTTTGCCACGTAGTACGGGTCGCTGAACTGGATCTGGTTACCGCGGGTTTTGGTGTACGCCGGTTGGCAATCAACACATCGGCGCGGCCGGTGGCAATCACCGCAATACGCGCCTCGACGGAGGTGGGCACCAGCGTCAGTTTCAGCCCCATCTGCTGCGCCAGCGCCCCCGGCACAGGTCAACATCCATCCCTGCCAGCTGGCGGGTTTTTAGCATCCGGCGAGGAAAACGGCGGCACATCGGAATAGACCGCGCATTTCAACTCGCCCCGGGTGGTCATATCGGCAAGTAAATCGGCATTCGCCGCCGAACAGGCAAAATAGAGAGGTAAAGCCAGCAGTGCCAGTGCGCTTTTTTAACTGTCATGATGTTTTCCCCCAAAAAGTGAATTCGTTGACCACACGCTTATTCGCGTCGCCGGGCATCCGGCGAGGCCTGTTTTGGCAATATATCGACTTAATACTGAGCGGTATAAGAGGGAAACCCTGTTGCGGGATACGCAATTTATATGACTCTGCGCCGCACGCGGCAGGCGTTTTACGAATAAGAAAAGGTTATTCAGGCAGAGGGAAATTATTCTTATCGGCGCGGCTTTTTCGCGTTCTAAGGTGATGACTTCTGCGCGGATGTCGAAAGGTACAATAATGAATGCCAAATTTGGGGTGTTGCTGAAAATCATGTCGGCGCTGTGCGCCACGCTGATGCTGGCCTGCGTGAAAGGGCTTCAGGGCAACATCCCCACCGGGGAGGTGATCTTCTTCCGTTCGTTTGTCGCCCTGTTTCCCTTACTGGTCTGGCTAAAATCCAGGGCAGCGTGCGGCAAAGTATTAAAACCAAAAATATTGCCGGTCACCGGTGCGCGGGTTTTCCGGTACCGGTGGGATGTATTTTAACTACCCCGGCGCTGGTCTATATCTCACTGGCCGACGCGACAGCCATCAGTTATGCCGCGCCGTTATTTACGCTGGTGATGGCCGCCATGTTATTAAAAAGAGACGGTGCGTTTTTCCCGCTGGCTGGCTGTGGTCATCGGTTTTAGCGGTATTTTGCTGATGCTTTCCGCTAATTTATCGGCTGGCAGCACGTTTTTATCGTCAGGGTTTGCCCTCGATGGCGCGGCGCTGGGCTCAGTTTTTGCGCTGCTGGCGGCAATGTGCTCCGCCACCTCCAATGTGCAGATCCGCTTTTTTAAACGGTGTGGAATCACCGGGCGCGATTGTCTTTTATTTCTCACTGATGACCACCTGTATTGGCACCGGGCGACGCTGGCATTTGGCTGGACAATGCCGAAAGGGCGCGAGTGGTGGTTGCTGATAGGCTGCGGTTTTTTTGGCGGCGTGGCGCAGATTCTGGTGACGCTCAGCCTGCGGTATGCCGATGCGTCATTGCTGGCGCCGTTTGATTACACCACGCTGGTGTGGTCGATGGATTGGCTATCTGTCTGGACAGTTTGCGGGCATGCCACGCTGGTGGGGGGCATCGATTGTGGCGCTGGCGGGGATTTTCACCATTTGGTGCGACCAGCGTCAGCGCAAAGGGCAGATGATGCGGTCATCCTGAGTCTGGCCGGATAAGCGCTAGCGCCACCGGGCATGGGCGTAAATTCAGGCATTGAGGAATGATTCCGTTCACTAATGGCAGTGAGTATTTCAACCCTTCATGCGATGGGATAAGGGGGGTCACCACACCCCTTATCAATCCCCGCGGCCCCGCGAGAAATCGGTGCTCCGCACTGCGCTCACCTCCCGAGCATCAGCCTGCGGCCGGCTCCACTCGACGTCCTGTCGAGAGTCGCCTCTGGTCGCCATCCATGGCGCCCAGTCCTTGTCTTCAGCTCTCCGGTTCGCCGATTTCAGCGGGGACTCAACCCCGCCGCTTCAGTGTCTTTGGCAATAATAAAATCAGTATCGCCATACAAAAATACCTGGATAGCGCTAACGCTTATCCAACCTACGGATATAACCCTCTGTCTTTACGCGCCAGCAAAATACGCTCGCAGGCCAGCGCATAGGCGGCGGTGCGCAGCGTCACACCCAGCGCCTGCGACTTATTCCACACCGTATCCAGCGCACTTTGCATAATGGTGTCCAGCTGGTTGTTGATCTTCTTCACTCCAGAAGAAGCTGGAAAAGTCCTGCACCCACTGAAGTAACTCACCGTCACGCCACCCGCGTTGGCAATCACATCCGGCACCACCACAATGCCGCGCTGCTGCAACACATCATCCGCTTCCGGCAACGTTGGACCATTCGCCCCTTCCAGCACCAGTTTGCAACTCCAGCCCGGCCGCGCGTTCGGCGGTGATCTGCCCTTCCAGCGCCGCGGGGATTAAGATCTATACTCCAGCGACCAGAAACCTCATCGGCCACATTATCTGCGCCGGAAAACCGCTGATCCGCCCGTGCTGCTGTTGCCAGTTGAGCAACGCCGGAATATCAATCCCATCGGGATGATAAAGCGTCGAGAACTGATCCTGAACCGCCACGACGCGCGCGCCATGCTGATGGAACAATTCGGCGCTGACGCTGCCGACATTACCAAACCCCTGCACCGCCACGCGACTTTGCGCCACGTCGATCCCCAACGCCTGCGCGGTGCGACAGCCCGTCACATACACGCCGCGCCCGGTGGCTTTTTACCCTGCCGAGCGAGCCGCCAGGTGCCTTGCCTGTCACCACGCCCGTCGACGGCGCGCCTACGTTCATGGACCGGTATCCATCATCCACGCCATAATTTGCGCATTGGTGCCGACATCCGGCGCCGGAATATCCTGCTGCGGGCCAATAAACACGCCAATCTCGCTGGTATAACGCCGGGTCAGCCGCTCCAGCTCTTTGCGCGACAACGTCGCCGGATCGACACGCACGCCCCCTTTTGCGCCGCCAAACGGTAAATTCAGCGCCGCGCATTTAATGGTCATCCACGCCGACAGCGCCATCACCTCTTCCAGCGTCACATCCGGGTGAAAACGCACCCCGCCTTTGCCCGGTCCGCGCGATAAGTTGTGCTGTACCCGGTAACCTTCAAAATGACGCACGCTGCCGTCATCCATTTCCAGTGGAATATCCACAATCAACGCCCTGCGGGGATGACGCAGCGTATCCGCCCAGTGGCTCAGTTCGCCAAGCAGCGGCAACACGCGCTCAACCTGCGCCAGATACGTTGACCATGCCGAGTGACGCTCACCCGACACATAAGACAACTCAGACACCACACACCTCCACCTCTTCAGAATGAATACTGCGTTCAGGGTACTGCACGCGCCACGGCCGGGCCGTTACGAGATTGCTATCGCGTCATAGGGAAAGACTATCGGAGAGCCCTCCCCGATGGGGAGGGTGATATTCAGCGGCTGGACTGCAAAAACTTGCGTACGCGGTCCGAATCCGGATTGGTAAAGAATTTCTCCGGCGGGGCTTTTTCCAATCAACAGACCTTTCTCCAGAAACACCACTTCATCCGACACCGGCGGGCAAAATCCATCTCATGGGTGACCACCACCATGGTGTAACCTTCCGCGGCAAGATCTTTCATCACCCCCAGCACCTCGTTCACCAGTTCCGGATCGAGCGCTGACGTGGGTTCATCAAACAGGATCACCTCCGGCGACAGCGAGCGGGCAATCGCCACGCGCTGCTTCTGCCCGCCGGAAAGCGTAATCGGGTAGACCGCTTCTTTATGGCTCATGCCGACTTTTTTCCAGTTGCCGGTGAGCAATTTCGTTCGCCATCTCGCGCTTCATTCCCTTGACGTGCACCAGCGCTTCGGTGACGTTTTGCAACACCGTTAAATGCGGCCACAGGTTAAAGCTCTGGAACACCATCCCCACCCGTTCACGAATGTGAGAGAGAGCTTTGTGCGACATCGCTTTGCCGGTTTTTTCATCCACCCCGATGCGCAGGCCGCTGATGCGCACTTCCCCGCGATCCGGTTGTTCCAGCCAGTTCATGCAGCGCAACAGCGTCGATTTACCGGAACCGGACGACCCGAGGATGCTGACCACCGTGCCCTTTTCCACCGTCAGGTTGATATCCCGCAGCACTTCGACGTTATCAAACTGTTTGGACAGGTTTTTAATGCTAACCGCGCTTGCTTCAGGCATGGGTCATTCCTCTTTTCGCTCCGTAATGGCTTAACCGCTTAATCAGCAACTCCAGCAAAATGCTGATCCCCCAGTACAGCGCAATGGCGACAATAAAGGCGTTAAACGGAATAAAGTAAGTCGACTGCACACTATTCGCGGCGGCGGTGATCTCCTGCACGGTAATAATGCACAGAAATGCAGTGTCTTTCAGGCAAATAATCAGCTGGTTTCCCATCAGCGGCAGCGCAGAGGAAAAAATATTCGGCAATACAATGCGGCGGAATATTTTATAACGCGAGAACCCCTGTGATACGGCCGCCTCAATATAGCCTGCGGAGAAGATCCGCCGCTGGCTACGCAATATTTCGAAGAAATAAGCGCCATGATAAATCACCAGTGACAACAGACCCGCCGTCCAGCCTCCATACTGATCCCAGTTGCGGCAAACCGTAATAAAAGCAAATAGGCCAGAATCAAAAAGGCACGGCGCGCATCAGGCTGACAAAAGCGATAATCAGGCGATTAATAAAGCGGTTTTGATATTCCATGACGTAACACAGTAATACGCCAATCAATAACCCCACAACGGCGGCAATAATAAACAGTTCAAGTGTTGATAGCAGGCCATTAAAAAGCTTTCCGCGCTGCCCAGATAATTCCCCACTGATTCATAACTCCTCCGTCTCTTATCGCGCCAGTGCTTCGCTTTACGTTCCGCCATCCCCTGCAACTTCAGCAGCAGGCCGATAATAATGACGTACAACAGACCGGCGGCGAGGATCGGCGACAACGGTTCGTACGTCACCGATGAGATGCGGTTGGTGACACGCGTCAGATCCACCACGCCGATAACGGCAATCGCCGGGCTGCCTTTGATCAAAAATGACATCTCGCTGACCAGCGCAGGCAGGCTCTCAATCCACATCTGCGGCAGCATAATTTGCCGGAAGTAGGTCCAGCGCCGCATGCCCACCGACTCCGCCGCTTCGCTCGCGGGGGGAAATTGCGGAAGGCGTTACGCCAGATTTCGGCGTTAAACGCGGAGGTGTTCAGCGTCAGGGCGACAATCGCCGCCAGCGTTTGATGCCGAGCGTCGGCAGGGATAAAAACAGAAACAGCACCAGCGTAACCAGCGGCGTGGCGCGCGCCAGACTGATGTAAACCACCAGCAACTGGTCAACGAACGGGATCTTCATCATGCGGATAAACGCAATAACCAGACCGATAACCACCCCAAACGCAATCGCCACGCCAGAGATCCAGAGGGTCGTCCATGCGCCTTCAATCAACAGTTGCCATGAAATTAAGTCCATGTTCCCTCCTGTTTAAAACGAGCGGCGGTCGCCCGCCGCGTGACACTTACAGACCGGCTAACTTGTGGAACTGATCGGCGCTGTGATCGGCCTTTCGGCAGTTCATAGGTCTCGCCGAACCATTTTTTCTGCAACTCGGTCAGCTTGCCGGTTTCGGTCATATGGTTCATAAACCCGGTCATAAACTTCGCAATTCCGGAGTTTCAGGATAGGCCATGCCATATAACCAGTGGCCGGATACCGCCAGTCCTTTGGCAAAGACCTTCGGCTTGGCTTTCACCAGTCGTTAACCGAGATAACCACGTTGATCACGTAGTCGACGCGTTTATTCGCCAGATCGGCGTAGGCTTCCGGGTAGGATTGATACTCCACCACCGGCCCCAATTTGCCGCCGACTTTTTCCAGCATCGCTTTCAGTTCCGGTAAACGCGCCAGCAATGCGCTGCCCGCCTGTACGCCCACTTTTTTACCGCTCAAATCGGCAATGGTATTTAATGTTTTATCGTCAGCGCGTTTCACGAAATAATGCTGAGCAGAGGCCCACGGTGGTGTGAAATTAAACACATTGAGGCGTTCATCGGTAATTACCGCACCGGTTAATGCCATATCATACTGGCCAGTAGAAACCGCGGCGAGTAAGCCGGTCCACGGTAAAATACTTTGGTTGATATTGAATTTCGCGTATTTGCGTAACTCTTCAAGCATGTCCTTGTTAAAACCATCCGTCTGGCCGTTATTCATAAAGTTAAACGGAGCATAATCATCTTCAGTCGCGACTTTCATGGTGCCGGACTTTTCGATTTCGGGTAAATCTGCTGCCACTGCGTGTAAAGAAAATGCCGTGTCATGCTGCAAGATTTGCCGAATACTTTTTCATCTTTCCACCCTTATTAAATGTGCCAGACGGTATATCCCGGGTGTGCTGGAAGCGTTAAGATATATGCCGAAACAGTGAGCCGTCCGGTTTTTGTGACTGCGTTTTTACAATAGGGAGGCTTGCGCTTTTCTGAATAGAGCCAGTTTTTGTGAATGGTTGTGTCAGATGCACCGAAGCTGGTATGGAATTTGCTCAACCCTGTATAGCGATATATCCGGAGGAGTACAGCATGATTCGTCATCTACTGAACGTAAATTTTGACGGCCAACGAGGGTTGCAAGAGCAGGTTCGCGAATCGCTGATTAATGCGATTCTGAGCGGTATTTTCCCGGCGGATACCCCGCTGCCTTCGTGCCGCCAGCTCGCCAGCCAGCTCAATGTATCGCGTAATACCACTGCGCTGGTGTTCGAAAGCCCGGTGAACGAAGGTTACCTCGTCAGCCGCCCCCGCAGCGGGTACTACCTGCACCCGGATTACTACAGCTGTGGGCAAATACGCCAACCTGCACCTGAATGCGAAAGCAGTGCACCACATTGGGGCAGTCGCCTGAAAATTACCCCCCAGTCAGGAATCGATCCTCAAACCCGCTGGCTGGATGCACTACCGTTACCCGTTTATCTACGGTCAGCCCTATACCCAACAGTTCCCGCTCATACGGCGCAGCGGCAAACTGGCTGCACGGTGGTGTGCGCGACCCGGCATGGGTGATTGATCATATTGACCGGATGTGCCGATGTTGATTGAGCAGATCCGTACCCGCGTGCTGCCCAAACGCGGCATTGTCGCTGCACCAGATGAGATCCTGATTACGCTGGGCTCGCAAAATGCGCTCTATCTGCTGACGCGCCTGTTAATGTCGCGCACCACCCGCGTTGCGGTGGAGAACCCCAGCTTTCGCGAAGCGATTAACACCTTCTTATTAAGCGATACGCAGATCGTGCCGCACCCGGTAGACAGCGAAGGGCTGGTGCTCAATGAAACACCGTGTGACTACTACTACGCCAGTGGCACCAGTGCCGACCGGCGTGACCATGAGTAAAGCGCGTCGCACTGAATTGCTCGATTACGCCACCCGCCACGATGCGGTGGTGATTGAGGATGATTACGACTCAGAGAGTAACTTTATGCAAAACCCGCTGCCCGCGTTAAAAGCCAGCGATCGCAGCGGGCGGGTGATTCAGCCTGTCAAAGCGCTGTCGCCGGGTTTGCGGCTGGGGTATATGGTTGCCGCCCCTAATTGATGAGGCGCGCGCTGCGCCGGTTGGTCTATCGCCACCCGCCAACCAATATTCAGTATCAGATGGACATTTTCTGGCGCAGGGCCATTGAAACCCATCTGCGGCGCTACCATGAAGACTCCGCCCGGCGCTGGGACTGCCATAATGCGTTGCGCACCTTCCTGCCTGACTGTGAGATGATGCCCGGCAGTGAACATGCCAATGCCTTCTGGCTCCGCACGCCAGATAAGCACCCAGCAGTTAACCGGCGCGCGGCTCATGCGGGTGTATTGAACCCTTCGGCGCGCCATTTCCTGCAAGATGCGCCGGATAACTTCTTCCGTGGGATTTCATGCCATCAACCCGGATGCCATCGCCCCCGGCGTGGAAGTCCTTCGCGGGCAACTGGAGCAATTTTGAAGGGAGCCGGCTAACCACCGCAGAAGTTTCATCGCCCTCTTTATTGTTGCTTATCTTTCGTGGCGATGTAACGCCGTTATATTACCGGAGACTTATTTCCGCCGATATATTTTAGCAGCGTGTTTTTATTACGGCTTTTCGTGGGCATACAAAAGAATTCTGTTGCTCTGGCCCGAACAGGTAAAATCACCGGCAATGGCAGGAGGAAGGAATGGATATTCACTTCCATAATAAAGAAAACATTGCGTAAGGGAGTGTTATGCCATTGATTTTCATGTTCTGACGCATTTACGCTGGGTATTGAACTGGAATTACAGCCGGCTACGATTTGCCGGGGACTCTTCCCGGCTTATCGCAGCGGTAAAGACCAGATCACCGCCGGCGAAGTGATATCACCGAAAGCATGCTGGAAATCGCCACTGGCGCCGGGATATCAACCAGCGGCACATCAATTCCTCCGCCATGCAGTCGGTGATTTTGCAGGCGGCGGAGCACCATCTGCGTATTTGCGGCGGCGGGACGCACCCTTTCCAGAAATGGCAGCGCCGAGGGAGGTGTGCAACGAGCGTTATCACCATACGCTGGAGATGTTCGGTTATCTGGTACAGCAGGCCACGGTCTTTGGTCAGCATGCATATTGGTTGCCCGAGCGGCGATGACGCCATCTATTTATTGCATGGCCTTTCCCGCTTCGTGCCGCACTTTATTGCGCTTGGCGCCTCGCCGTATATGCAGGGCACGGATACCCGCTTTGCGTCATCACGGCTGAATATCTTTTCCGCCTTCCCGGATAACGGCCATGCACCGTGGGTCAGCAACTGGCAGGAGTTTGCGGGGCTGTTTCGACGCTTAAGCTACACTTCAATGATTGAGAGCATTAAAGACCTGCATTGGGACATCCGCCCCAGCCCGCACTTTGGCACGGTCGAAGTGCGGGTGATGGATCGCCCACGCTCTCATGCTATCGCCGGGTTTATTCAGGCGCTGGCGCACTGGCTGGCCGAGCGCCCGTTTAAACATCAGGAGCGGGATTACTTATTGTATAAATTCAACCGTTTTCAGGCCTGCCGCTTTGGTCTGGACGGCATCCTGACCGATGTACATACCGGCGAACAGTGCACCATTGCTGACTCACTGACGCCGTTGCTGGATGTTTGTACCGGGCCGATAAGCTCAATGCCGGTAGCGCACTGGATGAACTGGCTAATGTGGTAAAGCGTGGCAAGAGCGAAGCGCAGCAGATGCGTGAGTTTGTCGCAGGCGGGGGATCGTTGATGGGTTTGCAAAAACATGCGGAAATCTGGGCGGGATAATAACGCGTTAATTTTTCACCGCCTGATTATTCCCTGTGATTAATCAGAGATAAAAAAGCATTTTTAACAAGCTTTCTTTCCACAATAATACAAAGAGTAAGAACACATTAGAAGAATTGATAAATATCAACAAGCCTTACGTTAAAATAAAGGCGTCAGCCTCTATTCCGATAACAAATATGAGCACCCGCAAACATGAGGCATATTTATGAGTTGGATTTACTCGATGAAAGCAAAATTATTACTGGCGCTGCTGCCGCTATTGTTTGCGTTGATCGGCTGGCAACCAGCGGCATCCTGTCCCGCGTGGAAACGGGTCAGCAAATGCGCACCATTATCTCTTTGAGCTTCAAAAAACGCCGGTAACGTGATTCAGGAGTTGCAAAAGAGCGGCATGCCGGTTATTTAGGCAGTAAAGGTCAGCAATTTTCCACTGAATTATCAGCACAATATCCCTTGTCGGCACAGACGCTTAGCCAGTCGGTGGAGGCGCTAAACAGTCGCAGGTACAAGATGCCAATAGCGATATCCAACGCGCACTGGACCAATTCCGGCAACACCAGCAAGGACTGGAGGCATTCCGCCAGCAGGTGCGAAGCCAGAGCGTAAGCGGCAGCGAGTCGCTGAGCTGGTGTGGTACAGCACGATCATCAACGATTTACTCAATGTGGTGGGAGGCATTAGCCAACTCACTGACAATGGCGATATCGTCAATCAACTGGCGGCTTACTACAGCCTGCTCAACGCCAAAGAACAGACTGGCGTTGAACGTGCCCTGATGTCGAACGTTTTCTCTGCCGATCGTTTTAACGACGGGCAGTTCCGCTTGCTTAATGAAGTGGTGGGTAAACAGCAGGCATGGCTGGCGGCAACGCGTGTTTTCAGTACGGCGGACGTCAACGCGAAGCTGGCGGCGCAACTGCAAACGCCGCAGGCTAATACACTGCTGCACACGGCGCAAACGCTGGCGGATAAAGCCCGGCGCGACGTGACGATCTTTGCTGTTATCAGCGTTGCGGCACTGGTTGTGGCGCTGTTTTTCGCCTTGCTGGTCGCCAGCAGCATTCACCGCCAGTTACATACCTCGCTCTCCACCATTGAAGGGATGAACGGCGATCTGACCCAGCGGCTGGAGGTTCCCGGCACCGATGAGCTCTCTCTGCTTAACCGCGCTTACAACCCGGGGCGATTGAAAACATTCAGCATATTGTGAGTGAAATTAAACACGGGGCGAATGTGCTGCGCGGTGCCAGTTCTGAGATTGCCGGCGGCAATCAGGATTTAACGTCCCGCACGGATGAACAGGCCGCGTCGCTGGTGGAAACCGCAGCCAGCATGGAGCAAATCGCCACGGCAGTGAACCAGACGGCGGATAACGCCAACGAAGCGAAAAAAACTGACCGAAGAGATGGAGAACAGGTGCAGAAGCGAGCCGCGGCGGGCGAAGCGAACCTGAGCATGAGCGCTATCCGTGCCTCCAGCGAACAGATCTCCAGCATTGTCAGCTCGATTGACGAAATCTCCTTCCAGACCAACCTGCTGGCGTTGAACGCTGCAGTTGAAGCCGCGCGTGCCGGAGAGATGGGCAAAGGCTTTGCGGTGGTGGCAAGCGAAGTGCGCAATCTGTCCCAGCGTTGCGCCAACGACGCGCACCAGATCCGCGAACTGGTCACGAAAATATGGAGCAGATCCAGCAAGGAGTCACGCTGGTGCAGTCCTCCGATCGCGCATTGCAAGCGGCGAAGGCCAATACCGGCCAGATGCTGGCATTTATCAGCGATATTGCCCGCGCGGCCAGTGAGCAGTCGCTGGGCGTTTCGCAGGTACATCAGGCGCTGAACCAGCTGGAGCAGGTCACGCAGCAAAACGCCGGTCTGGTGGCGAGTGCCGCCAGCGCCAGCCAGATGCTGGATCATCAGTCCGAAACCATGGCAACACTGGTTGACCGCTTCGTGGTGGCCTGGTGCCTCGGGGAACGTTGCGCTCAGGCCAGCTTTCCCCGACAATGCGGCTTTTCATCACCGACAGACGCTTATGAAACACCCCTTAGAATCTCTGGTTACCCTTGCCGGCATCCTGCTGATGGCGTTTATCTCTGTGTTGCTGCTTCCCGCGCCCACACCGGGGCTGCAACTGGCGCAAAACTGGTGCAGCGCTTCCACCTGCTGGATTTAAATCAGCTTTATACCCTGCTCTACTGCCTGTGGTTTTGCTGCTCGGTTGCGTTGAGTTCTTTGTGTTGCGCTTTATCTGGCGGCGCTGGCTCGCTGTCTGAGAACATTTACCCTGCCCTCTCCGTTTGGCGGCAGGGTTAACTCAGCTTTAATTGCATCTCTCGCCACTCTTGTTCTATTTTTTGAATGTTATCCGCAAATTGTTCCGCTTTTTATCAGCGATTTGCAGGCTTATGATTTATCACATCAGGGCAACACAGCCCTTCTCAAACAAAACTGAACAGGATTACGACCATGAAATTCATCAAAACTTTCGTTGCTGTTGCTGCACTTTCTACTCTCCTCTTTCGGCTCTTTTGCACAAAGCATCAGCGCCAGCGCTTCCACCTCAGCGCGGCTGAAGCAAAAATTGCCGCTCAGGCAGAACAGGCGAATGCCTCTTACAAAATCACCAGCGCCCGTAGCGACAACGGCGTGTATATGACCGCAGTACTGAGCAAATAAAAACATCGCCCCGTAAAGGGGGCGATATCACAACCGGATCAGGCGAACATGAACCCGTTGCAGAAAATTTTTAGCGCGTTGTTTCCGCAGGCCACCCCGGCCGCGGTTGAACAGTCAACTTCAGGAGCCGTCATGTCAGACAACTTTATCGCGTTGGCGAAACAACGCAGAACCATTTACGCCCTCGGTAAAAAACTTGCCGGTGGCAGAAGATGTTGTGATTGGAAACCATCAAAGAAGCGATTCGCCGGGCGCCGTCTGCATTTAACTCGCAAAGTTCTCGCGCGCTGATCCTGCTGGGTAAAGAACACGTACAGTTCTGGGAACTGACGCGCGAACAGCTGAGAAAGATCGTGCCGGCAGAGAACTTCCACGCCACCTCGGAAAAAATCGACGGCTTTGCCGCAGCGGCCGGTTCGGTGCTGTTTTTCGAAAGATCAGAACGTGGTGAAAGGGTTGCAGGAGCAGTTTGCCGCCTATGCCGATAACTTCCCGGTCTGGTCTGAACACAGCACCGGTATTGCCCAGTATGCCGTCTGGCTGGCGCTGACTGAAAAGGGATTGGCGCGAACTTACAGCACTACAATCCGCTGGTGGATGCCGATGTACAGCGTAGCTGGAACATCCCGGAAAACTGGAAGCTGCGCGGCCATATGAACTTCGGTTCGATTGTCGCACCGGCAGGCGAAAAAGCCTTTATGGACGACGACAAACGTTTTGTGGTTGCGCGTTAAGCCTTCGCAACCTGCACAAGCCCGGTACGCGTTAGCGCTGCCGGGCGTTTTGTTCACCCTGACGGCCCGTTACTTCCAGCCCGGTAAAATCCCGCATACCTGCCACCAGCGCTTCGACCCACGCCGCGTAATCATGACCACTTGACCCGGGGGTGAAAACTCGCGGTGTAACCTTTTCGCGCAGCACCTGCGCAAACTCACGGCTGTTCGCGTAGATGCCGCCGTCAGCCCCTTGTGACTCAAACCGCCCCGCCTGTACCCCAGAATCGCACCGGATAGCGCGGCGCATGTTGGTACTGACGCGTCAACCAGCCCGGTGTTTCCCCTCTGGCGCCCACCAGTACGAGCCGGAAAGGCTCAGCACATTGCCGAACAGGCGCGGGTAACGTAACGCCACCCACGACGCAGCGGGCCACCATAGCTTGCTCCGGCCAGCACGGTTTTATTACGCGTTACCGGGATCCCCTGCCGACGTAGCCATGGCATCAGTTCCCGGTGGGGCCATAAAGTCGGCAAAATCCGTATTCGGCGGCAGTTCTTTGGCGCGCCGCGCGTGGTCAAGGCTGTTGATAAAGACAATATTGACCGGCGGCAGCGCGTGGCGGGCAATCAGACCATCCAGCACATTGGCGGTGCGGTACTCCCCTTGCCGAGGGTTTGTCCATCGAAGAGGATCACCGTCCAGCGCGCGGGCTGCGATGCACGCGGCCGGTAAATCACGATCTCACGGCGGTTGCCCGGGGCGTTCACTGTAAAATGACTGGCGCGACAGAACACCGTGGCGCACCGGTTGCGCCATGGCTTCGCTGGAGAAGTAGCGCGCAGGCGCTAAATCAAGCAGTGACGCGCGGTTCCAGCGATCGGTCTGCCCGGTGTTCAGGGTGTGTGGATTAAGCGGGTCAGCCTGCGCGCTAACGAGGATCGCCCGACGTTGATCCCGTGCGCTACCGTCGACCTGCGGTACATCCGGCGCGAGCTGATACTGCATGCGGGTATCCGCCGGGACGACATAACTGCGGAACCAGACATCCGAATGTGCAAGACGAAACAGGGGGATCGTGATCGCCTGCCGGCGATCCGAGAATAAAGACATTTGCGCGTGCGCCACGCCATAAAAACGTGACCCGCTTGTGGCTGGCGTCAACCGGTTCAACTAATGGCGTCCCTGCTTGTTTTCGCTCCTGCCAGAAGGCCTCTGTTGTACCGCCAGCAGCGAGCTCGCTGGCCAGTTGCTGCAAACGCGGGCTCACTGGCGCAAGCGTCTGCGGGCGCGGAAGCGGCGTGGTCTCTTTCATTCGCCACGAGAAGCGCCAGCGCGTGCCTTCCTGACCATGCAGCACCAGTGATGAAGGTTGTTGTATCGGTAACGAAAACAGCAATGACTGCTCGCCATCACTCGGTCCGCCTTCCAGTAACGCACGTAAAGGGTGGTTTTGCCTGTCCAGCAAATGAGCGTCGGTCACACCAGACAGCGTGGCGGAAACATAATTTTCCCCAGCAGCGGAAGCTGAAAACAGACCTCCCCGCTGGCATCAAATTTCCGTGTTGTTCGTTCGCCTGGACTGAGGGCGCTTCACACTGTATCGCCATTGCCGGCAGTGCGCTTAGCCCAATCAGTAAACCACTCAACGCCATTTTCATCGGCAATGTTTCCGTTTATGAAATTCCGAACAACGCTAATGCAAATGGTAATTATTTGCAATATCATCCATGCCGTTAATGGTGTCTGGCCCCCTTATTTACGGCAAATAAGGAGGTTATTTGAATGGCTGTTTCTAAAACGGGACGTTTTAACTCATGTTTAAAAATAACAAAATCATGCAACTCTGGCTGCTGAGCCTGACGAGTTGGCGCCGCCAGCTCTCCGGCGCTGGCAAAAAACGCGGGCGAAGAAACGCTGCTGGTCACACCGGGTGCTGCGGAAGATCCCACTGCACCGGTGAAAGGTATGGTGGCGACCAAAACGCTGGCGGCCACAAAAACGGCAGCGGATTTAGTCAAAACACCGCAATCGGTGTCGGTGATCACCCGCGATCAAATGAAAGCGCTGGATGTCAGCTCGGTAGCCCGGTGGCACTGCGTTACAGCGCGGGCGTGTTCACCGAGTACCGCGGCTCCTCCAACCGGAATGATGAAGTGTTTGTGCGCGGTTTCAGCTATGTGCCGAAATTCCTTGATGGCCTGAGTTACGGCGCAACCGCCTCCTCTCAAACCGGTACACTCGATCCGTGGCTGCTGGAGCGGGTCGAACTGGTGCGCGGCCCGGCATCGGTGCTGTTTGGCCAGTCAACCGGGGCGGGCTTATCAGCATGACCAGTAAGCGCCCGACCAGTGAGGCGATTCATAGCGTGCAGTTCCGCACTGGCAACAATAATCTGGCGGAAGGTGCGTTTGATTTTGGCGGTAAACTCAGCGATGACGGGCGCGTGTTGTATCGCGTGAACGGTATTGCTCGCACGCAGAATAATCAGGTGGATGATTACAAAGAGACGCGCATGGCGATTGCGCCATCGATCACTGGTACCCTAACGATCAGACCCGTTTTACCCTGCTGACCAGCTACCAGAAAGATCCGGACGCCGGTTATCGCAATTTCCTGCCCTATTACGGCACGGTGGTCAGCGCCAACGGGCGTTATCTGCCGCGCGATATGAACGTCAGCGATCCCAATTACGATCAATCCCCGGCGCGAGCAGACGATGATCGGGTATGAGTTTGAGCACCAGCTTAACGATACGATCACGCTGCGCCAGAACGCCCGCTACGCCACGATCAAACAGAAATACCGCTACACTGGTGTATGCCAACAATGCGGCAAACAGCACAGTATTAACGCGTAATGCCCAGCGAGAAGCGCGCCAGACCGATGAGTTCGGCCTCGATAACCAGATTGAAGCGCAGTTTGCCACGGCGGAAGTTAACCACACGCTGTTGGGCGGGCTGGATTATAAATCGAGCCGGGACCACCAGTTACTGCAACGCGGGACAGGTTCACAATACGATTTTGACTGGACTCACCCGGTGTACGGCGTGAATGTCGATGAAAGCACCTTCAGTACCCGCACTAACGAGCAGCAAAATCTCGACCAGATGGGGCTTTATCTGCAGGATCAGCTGAGCTGGAATAACTGGGAGCTGCTGCTTTCCGGTCGTTATGACTGGTCGGAAATTCGCACGACTGATTTCACCGCCTCCGATGCCAGCACGCAGCAAAACGACAGCAAGTTCACACCGGCGCACCGGTCTGCTGTATGCGTTCGATGTTGGTCTGTCGCCGTATATCAGCTACAGCACCTCGTTTGAGCCAAACCTGCAAACGAACCGCGCGCCGGGCGTGGCGCCGTTTAAACCGACCACCGGCAAGCAGACGGAAGTGGGTGTGAAATATCAGCCAGTTGAAAACACGCTGATGTCGCTGGCGGTATACGATCTGCGCCAGACAATGTACCAACCTACAACAGTAGTGAAGGCTGGTATGAAAACGCGGGCGAGATCCGTTCGAAAGGGCTGGAAGCGGAACTGCACGCCACATTGTTTAATAGCCTGAACCTGATCGCCTCTTATACCTACACCGATGCGGAAAACGCCGAAACTACCGTCGCCAGCACCAAAGGCAAAACGCCAGCGCGTATTCCAACGCATATGGCGTCGGCTTTCACCAGCTACACCCTGCCGGGTGGCCCGTTGAAAAGCCTGACCGCAGGCGTGGGAGTCCGTTACATCGGTACCAGCTATGGCGATGCGCAGAATACGTTTAAAGTCCCGGCTGTGGATCTGTATGACGCAATGCTCGGTTACGATCCTCGGTGAACTGAGCAGCAGCATGAAAGGGGCGAACGTGCAATTTAACGTCAACAACATTGCCAACACCAAGTATGTGGCAGCCTGTAGCGGCAGCAGTGCCTGTTTCTATGGCATCGGCCGGACGATGACGGCAACCATCAGCTACAGCTGGTAGTAAAAAAGCCGCCTTCAGGGAGGGCGGCTTTTGTTCATACGGCGCTATTTATTACTGCTGGTTTTCGCGCTCAGCAATAAACGCCAGCGCGTTGTTGATACGCGCCACGCTGCGGGACTGACCAACCGCGTGAACGGTCACGTCCAGCGCCGGAGACTGGCCCGCGCCGGTCACCGCAACACGCAGCGGCATACCCACTTTGCCCATGCCCACTTCCAGTTCGTCGGCCGTGGCCTGAATGGCGTGGTGCACATTTTCTGCGGTCCATTCGGTAATGGCCGCGAGTTTGTCACGCACCACTTCCAGCGGCTGACGGGCAACCGGACGCAGGTGTTTTTTCGCCGCATCAGCATCGAACGCGTCAAACTCTTCATAGAAGTAACGGCAGCTTGCCGCCATCTCTTTCAGGGTTTTGCAACGTTCGCCCAGCAGTTTCACCAGCTCAAACAGTTGCGGACCGGTATGCGTGTCGATGTTTTCCTGCTCAATATGCCATTGCAGATGGGTCGCGACATATTCCGGATCCAGCGTATTGATGTAGTGATGGTTCAGCCACAGTAATTTGTCGGTGTTAAACGCACTCGCCGATTTGCTGACCGCGCCCAGCGAGAACAGTTTGATCATCTCTTCACGGGTGAAGATTTCCTGATCGCCGCTGGCCCAGCCTGTGCGCACCAGTAGTTCAGCAGCGCTTCAGGCAGATAGCCGTCATCACGGTACTGCATCACGCTGACCGCGCCATGGCGTTTGAGAGTTTTTTACCGTCGTCGCCGTGATCATCGACACGTGCGCGTACACCGGAACCGGTGCGTTCAGCGCCTTCAGGATGTTGATCTGGCGCGGCGTGTTGTTGATATGGTCTTCGCCACGGATCACGTGAGTGATCTCCATGTCCCAGTCATCCACCACAACGCAGAAGTTGTAGGTTGGAGAGCCATCGGTACGGCGGATGATCAGATCGTCGAGTTCCGGTGCTGCTGAATTCGATCGGGCCACGGATTTGATCGTCAAAGATCACCGAGCCATCTTGCGGGTTAGCAAAACGCACCACGCAAGGCTCATCATCCGCGTGATGGGAGTGGTCGTGGCGGCAGCGGCCGTCGTAACGCGTTTTTCATTGTTTGCCATCTGCGTTTCACGAACTGCTCAAGGCGCTCTTTGGAGCAGTAGCATTTATATGCGGTGCCGGCTTCCAGCATCTCGTCAATCACGGCGTTATAGCGATCAAAACGTTTGGTCTGGAAGTACGGGCCTTCGTCCCACTCCGGTGGTTCAGCCAGTTCATGCCATCCATAATGGCTCTGCTTCACCGGGTGGAGCGTTCAAGATCGGTGTCTTCGATACGCAGTACAAACTCACCGCCGTGATGACGAGCAAATAGCCGAGAATAGAGAGCTGTACGCGCGCCGCCAACGTGATAGCCAGTGGGGCTTGGCGCAGCGAGTTTTGATTTTCATGAATTGGCCTTACGTTGATAAAGATGCCGACCGTGCCCAAGGGCAATATTCTATCACTGTGGGCTGATTCCTCAATGTTGTTGACGGCAGTGTATCGGGCTATTTTGTTTAGAAATCATGCTCTCGCGACGGATTACGCAGCGGTTTGTCTAATTTTACGACGAACGAACAATTTCTTTTGAAAATGCGTTGACTCATTTTCAACTCTCCCTATAATGCGACTCCACACAGCGGGGGTGATTAGCTCATGGGAGGCACCTCCCTTAAGGAGGGGTCGGCGGTTCGATCCGTCATCACCACCACAATTTTGTGGTTCCCGCAGTGTAGATAAGAATGAGAAGTGGGTGATTAGCTCAGCTGGGAGAGCACCTCCCTTACAAGGAGGGGGGCCGGTTCGATCCGTCCACACCACTTCTCGCCAGCGAATTCTTATCAGTGAAGTACCGAAGTGGGTGATTAGCTCAGCTGGGAGAGCACCTCCTTACAAGGAGGGGGTCGGCGGTTCGATCCGTCATCACCCACCACTTCGGGTCGTTAGCTCCAGTTGGTAGAGCAGTTGACTTTAATCAATTGGTCGCAGGTTCGAATCCTGCACGACCCACCAATGTAAAAAAAGCGCCCTAAAGGCGCTTTTTTTGCTTTCCGGCATTTGCCAACTTCCCGAAGCATCGTGGTGCAGGCCTGCTCATCGCAACGCCACCACCCGGTCCTGCTGTATGATCAACTGACGTCTTCCTTTCCTGCGATTAACGTTCCATTTTCAAAATAATTACCGGCATTTTTGCAGCGTAGAATGGCGTTTTTAGCCAGATATAAATTTTCATTTACTTAAAGCAGCTTTAAAACACCTTATCAGCAATGATAAAAACAATAAAACCATATGTTTTTCAACAGGTAAACACGGTAACCTTTATCCATAATTTATCCTTAATGTCCGGATATGATGCTCACATTGCGGCCTTTCCGTGACCGCGACTCAAGAACTATTTGATTACGCCGATAATGATGTTTTATGGCAAAGAAGGAGCTCAATGACAACTATCTCAGCAACAACTCCGTCAGTACAAGGCAGTAGCAGCAGCACCGGTAGTTCATCGTCTGCCAGCAGCGATACCGTGCGCAGATCAGCCGCATCACTCAGATCACCAAGCTGACTCCAGCAGCTGAAAGATGTGTCCAACGGCAGCGGTAGCGCCGAAGAGAAAAAAGAAACAACAAGAGCTGATTCAGGCTCAAATCCAGCAACTGCGGGCACAACTGGCGCAGTTGCAACGCAAGCAAGCGGAAGAAGCTGAGCAGAAACAAGTTCAGCAACAACCGCAAGCAAAAGTGGAAGGAGTCAACAACCCTTCCGACGATCATCAGATTGATATCTACGTCTGAGTAAATAACGGATCGTCCTCACGGGCTGGTTAAACACCGGGCCTGTTCTTTACCACTCCTAACGCCTGCGCAGCCCCCGACAATGAACGGTTTTTACGGCGAACCAGCATAATTTTCCGTTGCACATCCGGCACCAGACGTTTTACCCACCAGTTGGTTCCCCTGTGGCAATGGCAGCGCCAACGCAGGCAGCACACTGATACAATCCCCGCTTCTACCATGGAAAAGCGTCGCCGGGTGACCAATCTCCTGCACAATCGTGTATCCCAAAGTGAAGCAGTGCGGAATCAATCAGCGGACGGCTCCCCGATGCATAATCCTGCACCACCAGCCGCGCCCCCTCTAACGCTGACCACGGCACAGCGGCGTTGCGCCACGGATGATCGGACGGCACAGCAGAAAAAGGGTTCCTCAGGATCTCCTCACTTTGCAGATCGCTGACCGGCCCCGGATCGATAACAATGCCAAAATCCACCTCTCCCTGGCGAATACTCTCCAGCACCCACTGTTGTGGTCGATCGTGCAGCACAAAATCGATTTCCGGATAGCGATGATTACTGCTGGCTATGCGGGATCAGATGGGCAGAAATGGTCTGGCTGGCGGCAACACGTACCGTACCGGTTAATTGCTGCCCTACCCGCCCGGCCTCGCGCAGCGTGCTGCTAAGCTCATCTAACAATCGTTCGAGACGTATCGCCAGTTGTTGCCCGGCTTCCGTTAACACCACTTCACGGGTAGTGCGATCCAGCAAGCGAACACCGGTCTGGCGCTCCAGCTCTTTAACACTGTGACTGACGGCGGACTGACTGAGTCCAATGATGTCCCCTGCCCGGCTAAAACTTCTGGCCTGAGCAACGGTGACGAAGACGCGCAACTGACGGAGTGAATAATTCATCTGATAAATTCATGAATGGATGCAATAAATCAATTTTATTTCTCAAAGCAGAAAAAGCACAATAGCGACATCGTTTTTCAGGAGTGCCTATGAAACTGTTTCGTGTTCTTGATCCCTTCACCCTCACTCTGGTCTGTACGGTTCTGCTGGCCTCGTTCTTCCCTGCCCGCGGCAGCTTTGTGCCCTTTTTGAATGGTTGACAACCGCCGCCATTGCGCTGCTGTTTTTATGCACGGCGCAAAACTCTCCCGCGAGGCCATCATTGCTGGCGGCAGCCACTGGCGCTTACACCTGTGGGTTATGTGCAGCACCTTTATCCTCTTCCCGGTGCTCGGCGTGCTGTTTGTCTGGTGGTCACCGGTCAATGTCAGCCGGGGAGTTGTATACCGGGTTCCTCTACCTGTGCATTCTGCCTGCCACCGTACAGTCGGCGATCGCCT
Source organism: Enterobacter sp. EA-1 (assembly GCA_002886105.1). Taxonomy (GTDB): domain Bacteria; phylum Pseudomonadota; class Gammaproteobacteria; order Enterobacterales; family Enterobacteriaceae. The sequence goes on along the minus strand of CP025776.1, from coordinate 1,459,798 downwards.
TTACGTCACTGGCGGGCGGCAACGTTGCGGCTGCCGTCTGTTCGGCATCGGCATCCAGCCTGCTTGGGATTTTCCTCTCGCCGCTGCTGGTCGGCCTGCTGATGAACCTGCACGGCGCGGAAGGCAGTCTCGAACAGGTTGGCAAAATCATGCTGCAACTGCTGCTGCCTTTTGTGTTGGGGCACCTCTCCCGCCCGTGGACCGGCGCATGGGTGGCGAAACATAAAAGTGGATTTCCAAAACCGACCAGACGTCGATTTTGCTGGTGGTGTACTCCGCATTCCAGTGAAGCGGTGGTTAACGGCATCTGGCATAAAGTCGGCGTCGGTTCACTGCTGTTTATCGTGGTAGCGAGCACCGGTATTACTGGCTATCGTGATCGTGGTGAATGTGGTGGTCGCGCGTAAATGCGGCTTTAACAAAGCGGATGAGATTACCATTGTCTTCTGCGGCTCGAAGAAGAGCCTTGCCAATGGTATCCCGATGGCCAACATCCTGTTCCCGACATCGGCCATTGGCATGATGGTGCTGCCGTTGATGATTTTCCACCAGATCCAGTTGATGGTCTGCGCCGTGCTGGCGCGCCGCTACAAACGTCAGGCGGAGAAAAAACCGGGCGCAGGAAACGGCGAAAGCTTAGCGGCGTTTCAGGGGCTGAACCAGATGGCTCAGCCCTTCCGTTTTAATCAGCAACGTAATCTGCAGTAACTCACCCAGTCGCCCGGCGGGAAACGCCTCTTTGCGGGCGAACCACAGCAGATACTCTTCCGGCAGATCAATTAACCGTCGCCCCTGATATTTCCCGAAAGGCATCACGGTATTGGCGATCTCAACGAGCTGCTCTTTTCCATTTACTCTCCCAGTAGCCGGATCATTTCCGCCTCATCAATCACCGCAATGCCCAGTTCCTGCGCCTTCGCTAATTTTGAACCCGCCGCTTCGCCTGCAATCACCAGATCGGTTTTCTTCGATACGCTCCCCGCCACTTTCGCGCCAAGCGCCGTTAAACGTGCTTTGGCATCATCGCGGGAGAGCTGGCTCAGACTGCCGGTCAGCACAACCGTTTTCCCGGCGAACGGGCTGTCGATCTCTTCGGCATTGACCACCACAGGTGCAGGCCAGTGGATCCCCACCTCGCCGACAAGCTGGCGGATAACCTCACGGTTGCTCTCTTCGTTGAAGAAGTTATCGACGTGCTTCGCCACCACCACGCCCACATCCGGGACTTTTGCAGTTCATCGACGGAGGCGGCCATAAGCGCCTCCAGCGTACCGAAATAGGCCGCCAGACCAGCTGCCGTGGCTTCGCCGACTTCACGAATTCCCAGCGCATAGAGGAAACGGGCAAACGTCGTCTCTTTGGCTTTTTCCAGCGCGTTGACCACGTTTTGCGCCGATTTTGGCCCCATGCGATCGAGACCGGTCAATTTTCCAGCCGTCAGTCGGAATAAGTCAGCGGGAGTGAGCACATACTCTTTTCCACCAACTGGTCGATTATCTTATCGCCCATGCCGTCCACGTCCATTGCGCGGCGGGAGACAAAATGCTTCAGGGCTTCTTTACGTTGTGCACCGCAAATGAGCCCGCCCGTACAGCGGGCAACCGCTTCGCCTTCCACACGCTCCACATCAGAGCCACACACCGGGCAGTGTTCCGGGAACACCACTTCTTGCGTCTCTGCCGGGCGTTCCGGAGAGCACCACATTCACCACCTGCGGGATAACATCGCCAGCACGGCGAATCACCACCTTATCGCCAATCCGTAACCCCAGCCGATCAATCTCATCGGCATTGTGCAGTGTGGCGTTACTCACCAGCACACCGGCAACATGCACTGGCTCAAGGCGCGCAACAGGTGTAATGGCCCCGTACGCCCAACCACGGAACTCCACGTCGCGCACAAAGGTCATTTGCTCCTGCGCCGGGAATTTAAATGCCACCGCCCAGCGCGGCGCACGGGCAACAAAGCCAAGTTGCTCCTGCAAATCGAGAGAATCAACCTTGATCACCACGCCATCGATATCAAAGCCCAGCGTCGGGCGATCTTCTTCAACTTTATGGTAGAAAGCCAGCACCGCGTCCGGGCTGTCGCACAGACGTATGCGCTCACTCACCGGCAGACCCCGGGGCTTTAAACTGTTGCAGACGTGCCAGATGGCTGCGCGGCAGTTCTCCACCTTCAAGAATGCCGACACCATAGCAGAAGAAGGTGAGCGGGCGTTTCGCGGTAATACGCGGATCGAGCTGGCGCAACGACCCTGCCGCCGCGTTACGCGGGTTGGCAAACACTTTTGCCCCGGTGCGGCGCGCATCGTCATTGATTTTTTCAAAACCGGTCTGCGGCAGGAACACTTCACCGCGCACTTCAAGGCGCGCAGGAATGTTGTCGCCATGTAATTTTAATGGGATCGCGCGGATGGTGCGGACGTTCGTCGTTATGTCTTCCCCCGGTCGTACCATCGCCACGCGTTGCGGCACGGACCAGCACGCCATTTTCGTACAGAATGCTGACCGCCGGGCCATCGAGTTTCAGCTCGCAGCAGTAAGTCAACGCGTCGGTGCTTTTCAACCGGTCCTGCACGCGCTTGTTAAACGCCAGAAAGCTCTCTTCGTCAAAAACGTTGTCGAGCGACAACATCGGGACTTCGTGACGCACTGGCTGAACGCGGTCAACGGCGCGGCGCCAACACGCTGTGTGGGCGAGTCTGGCGTGATCAGATCAGGATGTTGCGCTTCCAGCTCACGCAGCTCACGCATCAGGCGATCGTATTCCGCATCCGGGATCTCCGGCGCATCCATAACATGGTACAGGTATTCATGATGGCGAAGAGTGGTTCGCAGTTCTGTCAGTTGTTGTTCTATTGATTCCATATCGCACCATCAATGATAAAAAACCCCCCGACTGGCGGGGGTTCTGGAAGGAAAGTATCTGAGCGGACCCGTTACGCGTTGGCGTCTTTGACCTCGCGAATACGGTCCTGATATTCACGCAGTTTTGCGGCGTCATCATCCGACGCTGATCGTCCAGCACCACACCGCCCACTTCATCGGCGATATGCTGTGCAGATTGCAGCATCAGTTTAAAGTTTTGCAGCTCATCGCCGTAAGAAGGCACCTGCATAAAGATAGTCACACCCGGTGTGGTCATTTCACCCATCATCTCGACGTCAAACGTCCCCGGATTGACCATATTCGCCAGACTGAAAAGCGCCGGGCCGCTGCCGTCCGGGCTAAGATGACGATGGAAAATGCTCATATCGCCAAATTTAAAGCCCGCCTGCAGGATGCTGTTCAACAGCACATCGCCGTTCAGGGTGCTGCCGTGATGCGCGGCAACGTTCATAATAATGACCGTTTCTTTGCGCTGCGGTTTTTTCCACCGGTGCTTCCACAACCGGTTCGGGCTCAGGCTGCGGCGCAGGTGTGTGTGAACCTGTTGCTGCGGCTGATGTTGCGGTGCAACAGGTTGTTGATATTGCGGAGCGGCAGGCTGCGGTGCGTGCTGGTGCTGAACCGGTTGGGGTTCAAACACGGGTGCCTGAACAGGACGGCGTTCCGGTTGCGACGGCTGAACAGAAGGCTGCGGTGCGTGGTGCGCGGGTTCTTCCGGCGGTTGCTGCACAGGTGCAGACGGGCGCGGTTGGGCCGACGCGTAAGGCGGCTGATATTGATGCTGCGGATGCTGACGCGGTGCGTCCTGCTCATTTGTAGCTTTTTGGCGCAGTGTTCACTTTATGAACACGAACTTCACCCACGCCTTCGTCGTCGTCTTCGACATCCTCGTCATACAACTCTTCGTCGTCACGTCGCGACTTCATGCGTTTTAATGGGCGATCGCGGAACATTGAAGAACGTTCTTTGCGGCTGGTCCAGAACCCGTGAACCAGTAAAGCAATTATGGCGATCGCGCCAACAATGATTAATATCAGACGCAAATCCTGCATCATTATATTCTCTGTTGTTCTAACACCTTGCCACCACGGCAAACCTTTACTCACTAAGAGTATTTGCCCCTTACCTCAAGTGCAAGTGTGCGGGGGGCTTTCGCCGCAGAAAGATACGCTAAATTGTGCTTTTTGCTGTTTTTTCGAACATTTCTGAACGGGTTTCCCCGTCAGGTGAATATTATAAGCTTCAATTTTTCCTGCTGTCATAAAAGGAGTACAGGCAGATTATGATTTCATCGTCCCCGGTGTACGGTACGCAGTGGCGTCTTTTACTTTTCCCGAGGGCTGGAAACTGGTCACGCTGCCGGGCATTCGTCGTTTCGTGATTTTGCCTTTGCTGGTGAACATTATCCTGATGGGCGGCGCATTCTGGTGGCTGTTTACCCGCCTTGATAGCTGGATCCCGTCGTTGATGAGCCACGTGCCGGACTGGTTACAGTGGCTGAGCTATCTGTTATGGCCAATTGTGGTTATCTCGGTTTTGCTGGTGTTTGGTTATTTCTTTTCAACTATCGCCAACTGGATCGCTGCGCCGTTTAACGGCCTGCTGGCTGAGCAACTGGAAGCGCGACTGACCGGCGCCACGCCACCCGATGCCGGTATCATGGGCGTGATGAAAGATGTGCCGCGCATTATGAAGCGTGAATGGCAGAAACTGGCTGGTATCTCCCACGCGCCGCGCTTTTGCTGATCCTCTATTTTATTCCGGGGATTGGGCAAACCGTCGCGCCAGTGCTGTGGTTTCTGTTCAGCGCGTGGATGCTGGCAATTCAGTATTGTGATTATCCGTTCGACAACCATAAAGTCCCGTTCAAAGAGATGCGCCTCGCGCTGCGTTCGCGTAAGTCCATGAATATGCAGTTTGGCGCGCTGACCAGCTTGTTTACGCTGATTCCGGTGCTGAACCTCGGGTGGTCATGCCGGTGGCGGTGTGCGGCGCGACGGCGATGTGGGTCGATTGCTACCGTGATAAACATGCAGCCCCGGCGTTAAGGAATTATTCCGTTTCTTATTCCATACTGCTTAGCATTATTTCGGCGCAGCATATAGATATGCGAATTCCTTACTTCCGCATCAACAGTAAGTGCGTATGCTGATGGGGTTCCCAAATTTCATACAGTTAAGGACGGGCTATGAGTAAGATTTTTGAAGACAACTCGTTGACTATTGGTCATACGCCGCTGGTTCGACTGAACCGCATCGGTAACGGACGTATCCTCGGCGAAGGTCGAGTCCCGCAACCCAAGCTTCAGCGTGAAATGCCGTATCGGTGCCAATATGATTTGGGATGCCGAAAAACGCGGTGTACTGAAGCCGGGCGTCGAGTTGGTCGAGCCAACCAGCGGCAACACCGGTATTGCTCTGGCCTATGTGGCGGCAGCGCGCGGTTACAAACTGACGCTGACGATGCCGGAAACCATGAGCATCGAACGCCGTAAACTGCTGAAAGCCACCGGGTGCCAACCCGGTGTTGACCGAAGGCGCGAAAGGCATGAAAGGCGCGATTCAAAAGCAGAAGAGATTGTGGCCAGCGATCCGGCTAAGTATCTGCTGCTGCAGCAGTTCAGCAACCCGGCGAACCCGGAAATCCACGAAAAAACTACCGGTCCGGAGATCTGGGAAGATACCGATGGTCAGGTGGACGTGTTTATCTCTGGCGTGGGTACCGGCGGTACGCTGACCGGCGTGACGCGCTATATCAAGAACACCAAGGGCAAAACCGATCTGATCACTGTGGCAGTAGAGCCGACCGATTCGCCGGTCATTTCTCAGGCGCTGGCGGGTGAAGAACTGGAAACTGGTCCGCATAAAATACAGGGCATCGGCGCAGGGTTTATTCCGGGCAACCCTGGATTTGAAACTGATCGACAAAGTTGTCAAAATCACCAACGAAGAAGCCATCAGCACTGCACGTCGTCTGATGGAAGAAGAAGGTATCCCTGGCGGGTATTTCTTCCGGTGCGGCTGTGGCCGCTGCATTGAAGCTGCAGGAAGATGAAACCTTTACCAATAAGAACATTGTGGTTATCCTTCCGTCTTCCGGCGAGCGTTATTTGAGCACCGCTTTGTTTGCGGATCTGTTCACTGAGAAAGAACTGCAACAGTGATGCCAGATTGTTAATTAGCGCAAAAAAGCACCCATCGAGGTGCTTTTTTGTGGCGTACATCAAATTTTACCCCTCGGCATTGCCTCGGATCCTCCGGGTCTGGTATTTAACCATCACATTTATTTTGAAGCGCGAAATTAATCGAAGTCAGATTTCATCTTGCTGAATCGATTTTATGATTTGGTTCAATTCTGGCTTTCGCGGCATAATGTTTAATGACGGACGAAACGTCAGCGATCGGATGCGTCTGTAGCGGATTTTATCGGCACGACCTCTGTCTCTTGTTCCGTTACGCCGGCGCTAACTATACAGGCTAAAGTCTAACCGCCGGGGCTAGACTTTAGTTCCACAACACTAAACCTATAAGTTGGGGAAATACAATGTTCCAGCAAGAAGTTACCATTACCGCTCCGAACGGTCTGCACACCCGCCCTGCTGCTCAGTTTGTTAAAGAAGCGAAAGGCTTCTCTTCTGAGATCACTGTGACTTCCAACGGCAAAGCGCCAGCGCGAAAAGCCTGTTCAAACTGCAAACTCTGGGCCTGACTCCAAGGTACTGTTGTGACTCTGACCGCAGAAGGCGAAGACGAGCAAAAGCAGTTGAACATCTGGTTAAACTGATGGCTGAACTCGAGTAAGTTTTTTCGGGTTCTTTTCAAAGATCAGTCACAAGTAAAGGTAGGGTTATGATTTCAGGCATTTTAGCATCCCCGGGTATCGCTTTCGGCAAAGCACTGCTGCTGAAAGAAGACGAGATCGTCATCGACCGGAAGAAAATTTCTGCCGACAAGGTTGACCCGGAAGTTGAGCGTTTCCTGAGCGGTCGTGCCAAAGCATCGGCACAGCTGGAAGCGATCAAAACGAAAGCGGGTGAAACTTTCGGTGAAGAAAAGAAGCCATCTTCGAAGGGCACATAATGCTGCTTGAAGATGAGGAGCTGGAGCAGGAAATCATAGCCCTGATTAAAGATAAGAGCATGACTGCCGATGCTGCGGCGCATGAAGTTATCGAAGGCTACGGCCACCGGAAGAGCTGGACGACGAATACCTGAAAGAGCGCGCGGCTGACGTGCGTGACATCGGTAAACGTCTGCTGCGCAACATTCTGGGTATGCCAATTATCGACCTGAGCGCAATCCAGGAAGAAGTTATCCTCGTTGCAGCGGATCTGACCCCGTCAGAAACCGCACAGTTGAACCTGAAAAAGGTGCTCGGTTTTATCACTGATATCGGTGGCCGCACATCTCACACGTCCATCATGGCCCGTTCTCTGGAACTGCCAGCGATTGTGGGTACCGGCAGCGTCACGACGCAAGTGAAAAACGGCGACTACCTGATCCTCGACGCGGTGAACAACAAAGTTTACGTTAACCCAAGCGACGACGAGATCGAAACCCTGCGTGCTGCGCAGGCTCAGGTTGCTGAAGAGAAAGCGGAACTGGCGAAACTGAAAGACCTGCCGGCGATCACCCTTGATGGTCACCGGGGTAGAAGTCTGCGCCAACATCGGCACCGTTCGCGACATCGCGGGCGCAGAGCGCAATGGCGCTGAAGGTGTAGGCCTGTACCGTACCGAATTCCTGTTTATGGATCGCGACGCGCTGCCGACCGAAGAAGAGCAGTTCGAAGCGTACAAAGCGGTTGCTGAAGCCTGTGGCTCTCAGGCCGTTATCGTTCGTACCATGGACATTGGCGGCGACAAAGAACTGCCGTACATGAATTTCCCGAAAGAAGAGAACCCGTTCCTTGGCTGGCGCGCTGTGCGTATCGCCATGGATCGCAAAGAGATCCTTCGCGATCAGGTTCGCGCTATCCTGCGCGCTTCTGCTTTCGGCAAACTGCGCATTATGTTCCCGATGATCATCTCTGTTGAAGAAGTGCGTGCGCTGGAAAAAAGAGATCGAAATCTACAAACAGGAACTGCGTAGTGAAGGTAAAGCCTTCGACGAGAGCATTGAAATTGGCGTCATGGTGGGAAACCCCTGCCGCGGCGACTATCGCTCGTCACACCGGCCAAAGAAGTTGATTTCTTTAGTATCGGTACCAATGATTTAACGCAGTACACCGGCAGTTGACCGTGGTAATGATATGATTTCACATCTTTACCAGCCGATGTCACCGTCCGTACTCACTTTGATCAAGCAAGTTATTGATGCTTCTCATGCTGAAGGCAAATGGACTGGCATGTGTGGTGAGCTTGCTGGCGACGAACGTGCTACACTTCTGTTGCTGGGGATGGGTCTGGATGAATTCAGTATGAGTGCCATTTCTATCCCGCGCATTAAGAAGATTATTCGTAACACGAACTTCGAAGATGCGAAGGTGTTAGCAGAGCAGGCTCTTGCTCAACCGACAACGGACGAGTTAATGACGCTGGTTAACAAGTTCATTGGAAGAAAAAACAATCTGCTAATCCACGAGATGCGGCCCAAATTACTGCTTAGGAGAAGATCATGGGTTTGTTCGATAAACTGAAATCTCTGGTTTCTGATGATAAAAAGACACCGGAACCATTGAGGATTGTTGCCCCGCTTTCTGGCGAAATCGTCAACATTGAAGATGTACCTGATGTCGTTTTCGCTGTGAGAAAATCGTTGGTGATGGCATTGCAATCAAACCAACCGGCAACAAAATGGTAGCTCCGGTTGACGGTACTATCGGCAAAATCTTTGAAACCAACCATGCCTTCTCTATCGAATCCGATAGCGGCATTGAGCTGTTCGTTCACTTCGGTATCGACACCGTTGAACTGAAAGGCGAAGGTTTCAAACGCATCGCGGAAGAAGGACAGCGCGTGAAAGTTGGCGACCCGGTAATCGAATTTGATCTGCCGCTGCTGGAAGAAAAAAGCCAAGTCAACCCTGACGCCGGTGGTTATCTCCAACATGGACGAAATCAAAGAGCTGATCAAACTGTCTGGTAGCGTGACCGTGGGCGAAACCCCGGTTATCCGTATCAAGAAGTAAGCTCACCGCATATAAAAATGGCGCCGCAAGGCGCTCATTTTATTTTAACGCGGCGGTAAAATCAGCTCGTCATACCCCTTGTCCGGTGGTATAGCCCATCACGTCCACCACCCTGTCGCCCGCAGCGCGCACCGCAGTATCCAGCGTTTTCCCTGAATAATGCCGCTCACCAGCTCGGAACAGAACAGATCACCGGTCCCTTTCAGATCCGTCGCGACACGCGGATAACCGCTCACTGTCACCTCATCAGCCGTGACCAGCACCACATGGATTTGCCCGTCATCCACCTCCACGGGCGCGCTGGTGATGGCAATCCAGTGCAGCGAGTCAGAGAGCAGCCCCTGCGCCGCCTCAATGGCGCTTTGCAGATCCCGGCACGGTTTACCGCTTAACACTTCCAGCTCAAACACATTCGGCGTGATCCCCTGTGCCAGCGGTAGCAGATGCTCACAGTACGCCTGAGGAATTTCCGGTTTTACATAGATACCGCTGTCGGTATCGCCAATCACCGGATCGACGAGGATCACCAGCTGAGGATGTTTTTCCCGTAGTGTCGTAAGCCACTGCGCCAGTAGCTTTATCTGGCTGGCGCTGCCCATATACCCGGTGGTTACCGCTTTCACTTCGCGCAGGACATCGCGCTCTTCCAGCGCCTGCAAATAGCCGCTAAACCACTCATCAGGGATCACGCCACCGTAAAGGTGTCATAGTGCGGCGTATTACTGAACAGCACCGTAGGCACCGCCAGCACGTTCAACTGGTGCTGGCGGATATTGGGCACGGCAATACTGTTACCCACGCTGCCGTACACCACCTGTGACTGAACTGCGACAATATCGGCCTGCTGCGCCCGGGTTTTATCCCTGAACAGGATCATCTCCATTCTGTCTCCTTAAGGGGTTAAATCCCCCGCACCCTGCGAATAACTCTCTTCACCAAACACGCCGGTGGACAGGTAGCGATCGCCGCGATCGCAAATAATGGCCACCACGATCGCGCCGGGGTTTGCTTTTGCAACGCGTAATGCCCCGGCTACCGCACCGCCGGAACTGACACCGCAGAAGATCCCCTCCTGCACGGCCAGCGCCCGCATGGTATTTTCCGCCTCGCGCTGGTGGATATCCAGCACCTCATCGACCAGATCGGCGTTGAAAATGCCCGGCATATACTCAGCAGGCCAGCGGCGAATACCGGGAATACTGCTGCCCTCTTCCGGTTGCAGACCAACAATGGTGACCTTTTTCTGTTGTTCACGTAAAAGCGCGAAACGCCGGTGATGGTGCCGGTGGTGCCCATACTGGAGACAAAATGGGTAAGACGCCCGGCCGTCTGCTGCCAGATTTCCGGGCCGGTCGAGGTGTAATGTGCGTACGGGTTATCAGGATTATTGAACTGATCGAGCAGCTTGCCTTCACCGCGCGCCGCCATTTCAAGGGCCGAGTCGCGTGCGCCTTCCATCCCTGCTCTTTGCTGACCAGAATCAGCTCAGCACCGTAAGCGCGCATCGCGGCACGGCGCTCCTCGGCTCATATTGTCCGGCATCAGCAATTTCATGCGGTAACCCTTTAACGCCGCAATCATCGCCAGCGCAATCCCGGTATTTCCGCTGGTCGCTTCAATCAGCACATCGCCGGGCTTAATTTCCCGCGCTTTTCCGCCTGCACAATCATCGACAATGCGGCGCGATCTTTGACCGAACCTGCGGGGTTATTACCTTCGAGTTTGACCCAGATTTCACTGCCGTTGTCCGCCGTCAGACGTTGCAATTTGACCAGCGGCGTATTGCCGATGGTATGTTCTAATGTGTTCACGAGCGCTGTCCAATAAAAAACCCGGTCGCATTATGCATACCGGGTTTGTAGGCCGGATAAGCATAGCGCCATCCGGCAGAAACCACGTCTGTTTAACCTATCAGGCGGACTCCGCCAGAGCAAGCGCCTGCGGGGCTTCCAATCCGTTCATTACCATTATACAGGCGGGCATGTTGTAACCCCACGAACAGGCGTTCACCCCGGTGCGGCGGCTGCTCATCACGCATCACCACGGTCAGCGGCTCCGGATTCCAGCCTAATGGCTGCACAACCAGTTGCGTATAGTGACCTTTCGGGCTGGCTTCCAGCACCTGTACCGGCAACGGGGAATCCAGACTGGTGCGACGGCTGACATCCACTTCCCACGGGCGCAGGAACAGGTCGACATCCCCCCTGATAAGCGGGCGTATAACCCAGCGGCCAGCGATGCGCGCCGACATGGAACTGCCCACCGCGGACGGTTCCTCGCAGGCGGTTCACTTCCCCATAAATTCCAGTACAAAGCGGGTCGCCGGTTCACGCCACACCTGATCCGGCGCATCCGCCTGCTCAATGTTCCCCCGGCTCATCACCACCACGCGATCGGCCACTTCCGTCGCCTCTTCACCGGTCATGGGTAACAAACACGCTGGTGAATTTCAGCTCTTCATGCAACTGACGCAGCCAGCGGCGCAACTCTTTACGCACCGGGCATCCAGCGCGCCGAAGGGTTCATCCAGCAGCAGAATTTGCGGCTCGACCGCCAGTGCGCGGGCCAGCGCGACGCGCTGTTTCTGCCCGCCGGAGAGCTGCGCCGGGTAACGATCCGCCAGATGCGCCAGTTGCACCATTTCCAGCAATTGCGTCACTTTGACTTTGATCGCCGCTGCATTTGGACGCTCGCGTTTAGGCAACACCGTCAGGCCAAACGCGATATTGTCGAACACCGTCATATGGCGGAACAGCGCATAGTGCTGAAACACAAACCCGACGCGACGCTCGCGGGCGTGCAGACGGCTAACGTCTGTCCCGTGGAAGCGAATGCGGCCGCTGGTCTGGTGCTCCAGCCCGGCGATAATGCGCAGCAAGGTGGTTTTGCCTGAACCGGATGGCCCCAGCAGCGCAACCATTTGTCCGGAAGGGATATCCAGAGAGATATCATTCAGCACCGGGTGCGACCAAAAGATTCTTAATATTGGCAATCTCAATGCTCATGATTTCCCTCCTGTTGCTGGCGTTTTTCCTCGGTTGTTCAAACGCCACTGCAACGCACTCTTCAAAACAACGTCAAAATAGCCATCAGTGTCAGCAGGGCGGCAGCGGTAAAAGACCCCACTGTGTTGTAATCCTGCTCCAGTAATTCAATTTGCAGCGGCAGTGACAGCGTTTCCCCACGAATGGAGCCGGACACCACCGACACCGCGCCAAACTCGCCAATCGCACGAGCATTGGTCAGCACGACACCGTACAGCAGCGCCCAGCGAATATTCGGCAACGTCACGCGCTTAAACATTTGCCAGCCGGAGGCGCCAAGCAGAATGGCCGCCTCATCTTCCGGCTGCCCTGACTGAGCATCACCGGCACCAGTTCACGCACCACAAACGGACAGGTGACAAACACGGAGACCAGCACCATGCCCGGCCGGGGGCGAACATAATTTGCAGATTATGCGCATCCAGCCAGCCACCAAGCGGGCCGTTGGAGCCATAAAACAGCAGATACATCAGCCCCGCTACCACCGGCGAAACCGCAAACGGAATATCCAGCAACGTCAGTAACAACTGACGGCCGTGGAAGTTAAAACGGGTGACCAGCCAGCCAGCAGCGTGCCGAACACCAGATTCACCGGCACGGTGATTAAGGCAATCAGCACGGTCAGCCAGATCGCGTGCAGCATGTCAGCGTTGGCCGGGGTTTTCGAGCACCGGAACCAGACCTTGGCTGAACGCCTTCACAAAGATGTAGAGCATCGGCACGACGAGAATGAACGCCGAGAGCAGAACGCCCGCGCCAATCAACAACCATTTCCCCCCAGTTCACCTGAGGTTTGTCATAGCGTTTCAATTCGGTTATTTCCGCCATTAGTGACCTACCACACGCTGGCCAAAGCGACTTTGCAGGGTATTGATGGAAAACAGCAACAGCAGTGAAGCCGCGAGGATCACGGAAGCAATCGCGCTGGCAGCCGGGTAATCAAACTCCTGCAAACGGACAAAAATCATCAGCGAGGTCACTTCCGTCTTCCAGTGCGATATTCCCGGCGATAAAAATCACCGCGCCGAACTCGCCCGGCTACGGGTAAAGAGAGCGCCACACCGGCCATCAGCGCCGGAGACAGCTCCGGCAACACCACTTTGCGAAAGCTCTGCCGGGCGTTGCGCCGAGGGTTTCCGCCGCTTCTTCATACTCCGGACCAAGCTCTTCCAGCACCGGCTGGATGGTGCGCACCACAAACGGAATGCTGGTGAACGCCATTGCCACCGCAATACCCAGCCAGTGTAGGTCACTTTGATATCAAATGTCGCCAGCCATTCGCCGTAAAAACCGTTTACCGAAAACAGCGATGCCAGCGTCAGGCCGGCTACCGCGGTCGGCAATGCAAAAGGCAGGTCGATGAGCGCATCCAGCAGCGTGCGCCCGGAAAACGGTAGCGGGTAAGGATCCATGCCATCAGCAGTCCAAACACACCGTTAAACGCCGAGGCGACAAACGCCGCCAGCAACGTCACTTTGTACGCCGCCACGACTTGCGGGTTAGTGACCACCTCCCAGTATTGCGCCCAGCTCATTTGCGCCAGTTGCATGACCAGCGCGCTCAACGGCAACAGCAATACCAGACAAACAAAAACAGGCTGCTGCCAAGGCTCAAACCAAAGCCCGGCAACACACGCTTAGCCGATCCTGCGAACATCACTTACGCCCCGCCGCCAGTAACTTATCCAGCTCGCCGCCGCTGGCAAATGGGTTTTCATGACTTCCGGCCAGTTACCGAACTTGTCTTCGACGCGGAACAGCGCCGTCTGCGGGAATTTATCACTCAGTTTTGCCATCACTTCCGGGTTGTTCACGCGGTAGTAGTAGTCCGTGATGATGGTTTGCGCCTGCGGGCTGTAGAGCCAGTTCAGATAGGCTTTCGCCGCTTTTTTCGGTGCCGTTGGCCTGCACGTTTTTGTCCACCCGTGCCACCGGGAATTCGGCGAGGATATTCACTTTCGGCACCACCACTTCAAAACCCTGCGCCGCGTACTGTTTGCTGATGTTATTCACTTCCGACTCAAATGAGATCAACACATCGCCCAGACCGCGCTCAACAAAGGTGGTGGTCGCGCCGCGACCGCCGGTATCAAACACTTCGACGTTTTTCAAAAACGGGTCATAAACTGCTGCGTTTTGGCGTTATCGCCGCCGTCAGCCTGATCCGCTGCGCCCCAGCCGCCAGATAGGTATAACGCGCATTGCCGGAGGTTTTCGGATTCGGGAAAATCAGTTTCACATCATCACGCACCAGATCGTTCCAGTCGTGGATATTCTTCGGGTTACCTTTACGCACCGAACGCCATGGTGGAGTAGAACGGTGAGCTATTATTCGGCAAACGGCTCTGCCAGTTCGCCGGGGATCAGATTGCCTTTGTCATGCAGGATTTGCACATCGGTGACCTGATTGTAGGTCACGACATCGGCTTTCAGGCCTTGCAAAATAGCCAGCGCCTGTTTGGACGACCCGGCGTGCGACTGCTTGATCGTCAGCTTATCGCCGGCATTCTCTTTCGCCCATTGCTGTTCAAACGGCGTATTATAAGGGCCGCAAAGAGCTCACGCGACACGTCGTATGAGCTGTTAAGCAATTCCGTCGCCTGCGCCTGTGCAGCAAACAGCGTCAACGCTGTCAGCGTCAGATATCCTTTTTGAGTAAGTTAACGACCATTGCGCACCCTTATAAGCTGATGACTCTCCGGCCTTCAGTTTATTTATAACGAGTGTGAAAGCAGTAACGGTTTTATATACCAATTGGTGATTTGGAATCAGAAAAGAGTATAAGCAGAAGGGAGTATGCCGGGCGCAAATATCCCCGCCCGGCCTTGCTATCGCGCGTGTTGCGCTTACAGCGCCAGCAATCTGTCGAGAGACGGTGCGAAGTAATACCCCCCGGTTACCGGGCGGGTAAAGCGCAGCATCGCATCGCGTTTGCCATCGACATCGCCGAACATGCTCAGCAGTTGCTGTTCGATGTTATAGAGACGGGCGCAGTAGCAAAATAAAGACTGCGTGCCGCTGGCGGTACCGTAAGGCAGGCTCTGACGAACAATTTTCAACCCTTTACCGTCTTCTTTCAGATCGACACGGGTCAGATGAGAGGTCACCGGACGCGCATCGCCGTCGATCTCCTCATTGGCTTCTTTGGTGCGGCCGATCATCATTTCCTGATCGCCTACGCTCATGCGGTTGAGCTGCTTAAGATTATGCTCCCAGCGTTGCACCATCACATAGCTGCCGCCAGCGTCGACGCCATCCTGAATAATCGCCACGTCACGGCGTTTCTCCGCCCCTGACGGGTTTTCCGTGCCGTCGACAAAACCGCTCAAGTCGCGATCTTCCACCCAACGGAAACCGTGCGTCTCTTCTTTCACTTCCAGCGCATCGCCAAACGCGTCCAGCGCAGCCTGTGCCACCGAAAAGTTCACGTCATGACGCAGGGAAAGAATATGGATCAACACATCGTGCTGCGTTGCCGGTGCGAGACCTTTACCGTACGAGGGGTAATCTTTCAGCTCTGCCGCCCCTTCCCCGCCACTCAGCGCGCGCCACACCGTGTTGCCAAAGGCAACCACCGCACCGAGGTTGGCGTCCGGGAATGTCGTCTGAAATGTCGCCAGCTTATCGGCGAACGCTTTACTGCCCGCGCGCAGGGCATCTGTGTCCCCTTTCACGCTGGCTTCAATCCAAATTGCCGCACGGCAATGCTCTGGCAAAATGCCACTCTGAACCTGAGACATCACTCCTCCTGAAAAATAATGCCACGCATCCGTGGCATTGATTGCAGCATTGTACCTGTTTTTAGCGCTGACCGGCGCGATTCGATCAAATTAACGGCGCCAGATAAGCTTGCTGACTTTCCAGTTTTTTCAGGACGTCATCCGCTGGCATCAACCCTTCCGGGCCGCTCCACCCACCGGTGAAAACATAGCTAATATGCTGGCTACCCGGCGCTTTACACTCCACGCCATTGCTGTCATCGCCGGTTGCTTTCACGCAGTTGCCGAAGGCTTTGTCATACAGCTCAGTGAAAGGCGTCCCGATTTTCACCCCTTTGTCGCTGGCAATATCGTGGTCCAGCACGTCAATACGACTGACTGCGCCATTTTCACCGTTGACCACCAGCGCCAACTGGTTATCTTTCAGCGCCTCGAAATAACGCACGACCGCGCCATTCTCCGTTTTCATACCGCTGCGCAGACGGTAATCGCCGCTTAATGCATCGCTGATCGCCTGTTCAGTCAGCGGTGTTGCCGCCGTGATCTTACCCACGCCGTTATCGCTAACGTCAACGGAGGAACCAAACCAGTTCCACGGATACGCCGCTGACCAGTTTACGGAGGAGAGGGTCGAACAGCCCGCCAACGCCAGCGGCAGGACGCAAACAACCATACGCAGGGATTTCATACACATTCCTTTCTTGTTCATTTAACGCCTGTTGGAGTCCGGGAAGGGCAAAAGTGCCGTTCAATGTGGATCGGCATAAAAACAGGCGCGCAGGCGACGGTTCGTCACCAACCATAACAGCGAGACAACGTCGGCAATCACCAGCGCTATCGCCGGGCCGGATAACGCCTCGCCGGTTAACCAGCGCCGGGGGTTGCCATAACAACAACGCCAGTTGCGCCAGCAATAATAAGGGATAGATCGTGCGCCAGAGACGGGGAAACAGCTCGCGGCGACCGCTCAGGACAAAGGCCAACGCCGCAGGCGCGCCGGGGAGCAATCCCAGCCAGAAATCATCGTGGTCGGGGTAGAACAATGCCAGCAGTGCATCTCCCTGCCCGCGTGACGCGCCGGCCATGAGAAACAGCACCCGGTGCGGGCCTGTAATAACAGCACAAACCAGAACAGAAAAGGCAGCTTAAGACGACCGTGACTGTCGTAATCGGCGGGATTGATCTTAGTACTCTTCATCTTCAATCAAACGCTTACCCGAGGCTCACAGAGTCCATATGTTCATAGCCCAACCGTTCATACATGCCGATCACCATCTCGTTCTCTTCACGCACCATCAGGTTAATTTTCGGGCAGCCACGGGCAATCAATTTTTTCTCCAGCCGGTTGAGCAGCGCGTTGGCAATCCCACGCCCGCGAAACTCAGGATGCACGCCCAGATAATACGCAGAACCGCGATGACCGTCATAGCCGCCCATTACCGTCCCGACGACTTCGCCGCCCACTTCAGCCACCAGAAACAGGCTGACGTCGTGATTCACTTTGCGCTCAATATCCATTTCCGGATCGTTCCAGGCCGCAGCAGACCACAGCGCTCCCACAAGGTGATCACTTCTTCGAAATCTTCCGGCGAAAACGCGTATCTCCATGGTATTCCCCATCTTTTCAACTGTGAAAATAGCGATTATGGCCCTAAGCGCCGCCGTAGCCAATATCCAGCGAGTTCGCTGTTGAAAAATGGCATAATGTCACTCTGTCACGTATTGAAATGAAAAGTAAAACAATAGTTCTTACGGACTGTCGTAACGGTAAACACGATACGATATAACACCGAGGGACCACGGATAATACAACTCCAGGCTGTATGAGCACTTTTAAACCTTTAAAAACACTCACCTCGCGTCGCCAACTGCTGAAAGCAGGTCTGGCCGCCCTGACATTGTCGGGCATGTCCCGCGCCATCGCAAAGGACGAGACGCCGCTAAAAACCACCACCGGCCACAGCCAAAAGCAAAGAAAGCAGGCGCCAGTGCGCATTGTGATGCTTGACCCGCAGTCACGGTGGGATTGATACCGGCGCCATTGGTCATAATGGCTCAAAAGAGAAACATGTTGTGCTGGCGATCGCCAAAATGTCCGCGCCCAGCTTCGCGCCCGGGCATTGACGCAAGGCTGACGCGCACCGGCGATACCTTTATCCCGTTGTACGATCGTGTCGAGATCGCCCACCAGCATGGCGCGGATCTGTTTATGTCGATCCACGCCGACGGCTTTACCAACCCCAGCGCGGCGGGCGCATCCGTTTTTGCCCTCTCTAATCGCGGCGCCAGTAGCGCGATGGCGAAATACCTGTCGGACAAAGAGAACGCCGCCGACGAAGTCGCCGGGAAAAAAGCGACGGATAAAGATCATCTGCTGCAACAGGTGCTGTTCGATTTGGTGCAGACCGACACTATTAAAAACAGCCTGACGCTGGGTTCGCACATTCTTAAACAGATTAAACCCGTGCACCGCTTGCACAGCCGCAATACAGAGCAGGCGGCATTTGTGGTGCTAAAATCACCGTCGATCCCCTCCGTGCTGGTGGAAACGTCGTTTATCACCAACCCGGCGGAAGAGAAACTGCTGGGTACCGCCGCGTTTCGTCAGAAGATCGCCAACGCGATCGCCGACGGGGGTACTCAGTTACTTTAACTGGTTTGATAACCATAAAACCCATACGAAGAAACGCTGATGACCACACCCGACGTACACCCGGTAAAAACCGCCCTGCTCAACTTGCAGGATGAGATCTGCCGCCAGCTCTCGGCGATGGATGGCGCAGCATTTGTCGAAGACGCCCGGCAGCGCGCGCGGAAGGGGCGGCGGGCGCATATTGCGCGACGGCGGCGTATTTGAACAAGCCGGGGTTAACTTCTCCCATGTGCACGGCGATGCCATGCCCGCTTCCGCCACCGCACACCGCCCTGAACTGGCCGGGCGCAGTTTCGAAGCGATGGGCGTCTCGCTGGTCGTGCACCCGCGTAACCCGTACGTTCCCACCAGCCATGCCAATGTGCGCTTTTTATTGCCGAGAAACCCGGCGCGGAACCGGTATGGTGGTTTGGCGGCGGTTTCGATCTCACCCCCTATTACGGTTTTGAGGAAGATGCGCAGCACTGGCATCGCACCGCGCGGGATCTCTGCCTGCCGTTTGGCGACGAGGTCTACCCGCGTTACAAAAAATGGTGTGACGACTATTTCCACCTCAAACACCGCAATGAACAGCGCGGTATTGGCGGGCTGTTTTTGATGATCTGAACACGCCGGATTTTGATCGCTGCTTCGCGTTTATGCAGGCCGTTGGCAACGGCTACGACGCCTATTTGCCGATTGTTGAACGTCGCAAAGCCATCCCTTATGGCGATCGCGAGCGGGATTTCCAGCTCTATCGCCGCGGGCGCTATGTGGAGTTTAATCTGGTGTGGGATCGCGGAACGTTGTTCGGTTTGCAAACCGGCGGGCGTACCGAGTCGATCCTGATGTCAATGCCGCCGCTGGTGCGCTGGGAATACAACTATCACCCCGCAGAAGGCAGCCCGGAGGCCGCCCTCAGTGAGTTTATTAAAGTCAGAGAGTGGGTTTAATTTTACAGGCCTGATAAGACCAAACCGCCATCAGGCACGGTTGACCTGATGGCGTAACGCATCACAGCGGCTGCGTTTGTGCTTCGACCACCGCCAGCGCGACCATATTGACGATACGGCGTACGGAAGCAATGGGCGTCAGCACATGCACCGGTTTCGCCACCCCCATCAGCACCGGCCCGACGGTGACCCCTTCCGAACTGGAGACGCGCAACAGGTTATAGCTGATACGCGCCGCCTCAACGTTCGGCATAATCAGGATATTCGCCGCCCCTTTCAGCGGGCTGTCCGGCATACGTTCATGGCGGATAGCCTCATCCAGCGCGGCATCGCCGTGCATTTCCCCGTCGATCATCAGCTCCGGCGCACGTTCACGCACCAGGGGTGAGCGTGTCGCGCATTCTCACTGCCGCCGGGGCATTAGAAGAACCAAACTGCGAGTGAGACAGCAGCGCCACACGCGGTTCAATCCCGAATCGGCGCACTGTTTCTGCCGCCAACAAGGTGATCTCCGCCAGTTGTTCCGCGCTCGGATCTTCATTGACGTAGGTATCCGTAATAAAGGTGTTGCCGCTCGGCAGCAGCAACGCGTTCATCGCACCCGCAGTATGCACGCTATCGCGATAGCCGAAGATCTCCTGCACGACGCTAAAGTGCTCGAGGTAATCACCAATGGTGCCACAAATCAGCGCATCCGCTTCCCCACGATGGACCATGATGGCGCCAATCACGGTGGTATTGCTAATCACCGCACGTTGCGCCTGCTCCTCGGGTGATCCCCCCGGCGTTTCATGATCGCGAAGTACTCCATCCAGTACTCTTTAAAACGCGGATCGGATTCGTTGTTCACAATTTCAAAATCAACACCCGGGCGGATTTGCAAACCCAGCTTCTGGATCCGCATCTCGATCACCCCGGTCGCCCGACAAGGATCGGTTTTGCCAGCCCCAGCGTCACCAGTTCCTGAGTGGCATGCAGTACACGCGGCTCTTCCCCTTCCGCCAGCACCACACGTTTAGGCGCATTGCGGGCTTGTGAGAAGATCGGTTTCATAAACAGATTGGTTTTGTAGACAAACTCGGTGAGTTTATCGACATAGGCATCGAAATCAGCAATCGGTCTTGTCGCCACGCCGGACGCCATCGCAGCTTTCGCCACTGCCGGCGCGATTTTCACAATCAGGCGCGGATCGAACGGTTTCGGGATCAGGTAATCCGGGCCAAAGCTCAGATCCTGATCGCCATAGGCAGACGCTACCACTTCGCTTTGCTCGGCATGGGCCAGCTCCGCGATAGCCTTGACTGCGGCCAGTTTCATCTCCTCGTTAATCGCCGTCGCGCCCACATCCAGCGCGCGCCGCGGAAGATAAACGGGAAGCACAGCACGTTATTCACCCGGGTTGGGATAGTCAGAACGCCCGGTGCAGATAATGGCGTCCGGACGCACCGCTTTCGCCAGTCCGGCAGAATTTCCGGCTCCGGGTTAGCCAGTGCGAGGATCAGGGGTTGGCGCGCCATCTCTTTCACCATTTCCGGCGTCAGCACTTTCGGCCCGGAACAGCCAAGGAAAATGTCCGCACCGGCCACCACATCCGCCAGCGTGCGTTTGCCGTCATCCTCCACCGCGTAGGCGGCTTTGGTTTCCACCATATTCGGCTCACGCCCTTTATAAATCACCCCTTTCGAGTCGCAGACCACAATGTTGTGCTTCTGCATACCGAGCGCCACCAGCAGGTTCATACAAGCAATCGCAGCCGCTCCCGCGCCGGAAACGACCATGCGGACATCAGAGAGGTTTTTCTCGACCACGCGCAGGCCATTCAGAATGGCGGCGGTGCTGATAATCGCCGTACCGTGCTGATCGTCATGAAACACGGGGATGTTCATGCGCTCGCGTAATTTGGCTTCAATATAGAAGCACTCCGGCGCTTTAATATCTTCCAGTTAATGCCGCCGAACGTCGGTTCCAGCGCGGCGACCACATCGATAAGTTTGTCCGGATCCTGCTCGTCGACTTCGATATCAAACACGTCGATACCGGCGAATTTCTTGAACAGCACCCCTTTTCCTTCCATCACCGGTTTACCGGCCAGCGCGCCAATGTTGCCAAGCCCAAGCACGGCGGTACCGTTGGACACGACTGCCACGGGTTACCGCGCGCGGTGTATTTGTAGGCTGCCAGCGGATCTTTTCGATCTCAAGGCACGGCGCCGCAACGCCCGGCGAATACGCCAGCGCCAGATCGCGCTGGGTGGCCAGAGGTTTGGTCGGGGGAAACCTGAATTTTCCCCGGACGAGGAAATTCGTGGAAATCGAGGGCACTTTGTTTTAACTGGTCATCCATTTGAGGTTCCTTTCACGTTGCTTTCAGTGTGATAAAGCGTGATTACGATCCCGATGCGCCGCCTAGTATGGCCCCTGAAGCAGCGGCAAACTTTGAACATAGCCAAAATCTCGTCATTCCATAAACAAAGTTGCTATCAATTCATCACATTTTTGTTACCGGTCACTAACGGCAGGTCAAGTGCCCGTCTGCTATGCTTTTTTGTTATGCACCTCTCATCCTCACAAAAGTGCGAGCGAAAGCACTCCAGTAACACATTGCTTTTAAAGGAGTTATTTTCATGAATCACTTAGACGGCCTGGAAACAATTCACCACCGTGGTGGCAGACAGCGGCGACATCGAATCCATTCGCCACTACCAGCCGGAAGACGCCACCACCAACCCCTCCCTGCTCCTGAAGGCAGCCGGGCTGGCGCACTTCTCCCACCTGATTGACGACGCCATTGCCTGCAAAGCGCGCGGTAAAACCGTGAGCAGCAAGTGGCGGAAGCCAGCGACAAACTGGCGGTTAATTTCGGTGCGGAAATTCTGAAAAGCATACCGGGACGCGTATCCACGGAAGTCGATGCCCGTCTCTCCTACGATAAAGAAAAAAAGCATCGCCAAAGCGCGCCGCCTCGGGTGGAGCTCTATCACGATCAGGGTATCGATAAGTCACGCATTCTGATCAAACTGGCATCCACGTGGGAAGGGATCCGCGCGGCAGAAGAGCTGGAAAAAGAGGGTATCCACTGCAACCTGACGCTGTTTTTCGTTTGCTCAGGCGCGCGCCTGTGCAGAAGCGGGCGTGTTTCTTATCTCCCCCCTTCGTGGGGCGTATTTATGACTGGTATAACGACCGCAAACCGCTTGACCCGTATGTGGTGGATGAAGATCCCGGCGTGAAGTCGGTGCGCAACATCTACGACTACTTCAAACAACACCGCTATACCACCATTGTGATGGGCGCCAGTTTCCGCCGCACCGAGCAGATCCTTGCGCTGGCAGGCTGCGACCGCCTGACCATCTCCCCGGGGCTGCTGAAAGAGTTGCAGGCGCAGGAAGGCACGGTTGAACGCAAGCTGGTGCCGTCGCGGCAAACCTTCCATCGCCCGGAACCGCTTACGGAAGCGGAGTTCCGCTGGGAGCACAACCGGATCCGATGGCAGTGGAAAAACTGGCGGATGGCATCCGCCAGTTCGCCGTGGACCAACGCAAACTGGAAGATCTGATCGCCGCCAAACTTTAACCCTTTGCCACGGAGTGAACTATGTCCCGTAGAGAGCTAGCTAACGCCATTCGCGCCCTGAGTATGGATGCAGTGCAAAAGCCAATTCCGGCCACCCGGTGCGCCAATGGGGATGGCGGATATCGCTGAAGTGCTGTGGAACGACTTTCTGCACCATAACCCGGCGGACCCCACTGGTACGATCGCGACCGTTTTATTCTCTCCAACGGCCACGCCTCAATGCTACTGTATAGCCTGCTGCATCTGAGTGGTTACGATTTATCGCTTGATGAGTTGAAAAACTTCCGCCAGTTACACTCTAAAACGCCGGGACACCCGGAAATCGGCTATACGCCGGTGGAAACCACCACTGGCCCACTGGGTCAGGGGCTGGCGAATGCGGTCGGGCTGGCGATTGCCGAACGCACGCTGGCGGCGCAGTTTAACCGCCCCGGCTACGACATTGTCGACCACTACACCTATGTGTTTATGGGCGATGGCTGCCTGATGGAAGGGATCTCCCATGAAGTCAGCTCGCTGGCGGGCACCCTGGGCCTCGGGAAGCTGATCGGCTTTTACGATCACAATGGCATCTCCATTGATGGCGAAACCGAAGGCTGGTTTACCGACGACACCGCCAAACGCTTTGGAAGCCTATAACTGGCATGTGATTGGCGATATCGACGGCCATTCGCCGGAAGCAGTGAAAAAAGCCATTCTGGAAGCGCAAAGCGTGAAAGATAAACCGTCGCTGATTATCTGCCGTACGGTTATCGGCTTTGGTTCTCCGAATAAAGCCGGGAAAGAGGAGTCGCACGGCGCGGCGCTCGGGGAAGAGGAAGTGGCGCTGACCCGGCAGAAACTGGGCTGGCACTACCCGCCGTTTGAGATCCCAAAAGAGATTTATCAGGCGTGGGATGCCCGCGAGCGTGGCGCGAAAACCCAGCAGGTCTGGAATGAAAAACGCGAGGCTGGGCGAAAGCCTACCCGGAGCTGGCCGCTGAGTTTACGCGCCGGATGCGCGGCGAACTGCCGGAAACGTGGGAAAAAACCACCCGGCAGTGGATTAACGAGCTGCAGGCCAATCCGGCGAAAATCGCCACCCGTAAAGCCTCGCAAAATGCCCTCAACACCTATGGCCCGTTGTTGCCGGAACTGCTCGGCGGTTCGGCGGATCTCGCGCCCAGCAACCTTACCATCTGGTCGGGTTCCACCTCGCTGAAAGAGGATCCCGCCGGTAACTATATCCATTACGGCGTGCGTGAGTTTGGTATGACGGCGATTGCCAACGGCATTGCCCATCACGGAGGTTTTGTACCCTACACCGCCACATTCCTGATGTTTGTGGAATATGCCCGTAACGCAGCGCGTATGGCAGCACTGATGAAAGCGCGGCAAATTATGGTCTATACCCATGACTCGATTGGGCTTTGGGAAGATGGCCCGACTCGGTGTCGAGCAACTGGCCAGCCTGCGCCTGACGCCCAACTTCAGCACTGGCGTCCCTGCGACCAGTTGAAGCCGCCGTCGGCTGGAAGCTGGCAATAGAACGGCATAGCGGCCCGACTGCGTTGATCCTGTCACGCCAGAACCCGGCGCAAATGGAGAGAACGCCGGAGCAGGTGGAGGCGATCAGCCGTGGCGGTTATATCCTGAAAGCGTGCCGGGCACACCGGATCTTATCCTGATCGCCACCGGGTCCGAGGTGGAGATCACCATGAAAGCGGCCGAACAACTTAGCGCGGAAGGCCATCAGGTGCAGGTGGTGTCCCTGCCTTCAACCGATATTTTCGATGCGCAGGATGAGGCCCCGGCGCGAATCGGTATTGCCATCGAACGTCAGCGCGCACGCGTGGCAGTAGAAGCGGGGATCGCCGATTACTGGTACAAATATGTTGGCCTGAAAGGCGCGATTGTCGGCATGACAGGTTACGGAGAGTCCGCCCCGGCGGATAAGCTGTTCCCGTACTTCGGCTTTACCGTGGAAAACGTGGTGGCGAAAGCCAAATCGGTTCTGAAAAATAAGCGCAAAGGCGCGCCAGCGTTTACTGTTCGCTGGCGCGTCATCGCTATTTCCCAGCACCTGCAATGCCTCGCTGTTTTGCGGGGTGATGATATCTTCCTGCTTCTCATCCCAGAGCGCTTTTTTCACCAGCACATTGCCGCTGTGCTGCGGGTCGCGCTTCACCAGCGTAGCGGCATCATCCTCTTCCTGCATATTGGTGTTCATCGGAAACGACGGAATGGCTTTAATCCACTGCCCTTGCTGAATGTCGTAGACATACACCACCCGCGCTGGTCCACCACTCCGGGAAGATAACCACCCTGTCGCGCCCGCTGTCATCCAGTTGCGAAAGCACCTGCACCCCGCCGCCAATACACTGCGGCAGAATAGCCGGTTGAATGGCCGGGTTGCTGCTCCAGACAGAACACTGGCAGTCGCCATCCATATCGCAACTGCCGCCGTTTTGCGGATCGCGGGCGCTAAGCCAGACGATATCTTTATTGACGCCGTCAAACTTGCCCTTGGCGACGCGGCCTTCCACGGCGGTGTCTTTTGATTCAGCCGGGTGAGTAAATCCGTTTCACCGCTGATGCGCCAGCCGCCCGCCTCTTTTTGAACATCAACTGTGCGGGATAGTTTTTGACCTGTTTGCCATCAGTGCCCGCCTGTTTGACAAACTCTACCCACACCTGCCCCGCCTCATCTTCGGCGATATCGAGAGTACTAATAATGCGCTGGGAAAATTGCGGCGTACGGGTTTGAAAATCGTGCTGTTTGTTCAGTACCGCGTCGCTGGCAAGTGGCTGACCAAACCACTGCACCTGCGCGGCGTAGAGATCGCTGCCGGTGGCATTCTGTTCGCCATTAAGATAGTGATTCCACCGTTCAACCTGCCGGGTGATCTCCTGCCGGTCGGCAGCACTGAGTTCCGCCTGCGCAGGCAGGGCAGCGATGAACAGCAGACAGGCGGCAAATCCATTGGGCGTATATGTGCTTCATTCTCTCTTTCCCGGATAAAATATTCGGGAGGATTATAAATAACTTACGCTTATCGCGTCACCCACAGCGTCGGCCGGTGGCATCAGGGCCGTGCCAGTTATCGCAGGTGGGTTCCTCGGGCGTAACGCACCAAGCGAAAACGCTGCCCATCAAAACGCCAGCGGCTCGCTACGCCACAGTCCACCGAGGCCGCGCCCTTTTGACAAGGTGGTCAGTTCACGGGTTTTCTCATCAAACACGGCGTTCATCAGCTCCATTTCGTCATTACCGTTATCCGGCGTGAGATGCAAACGCACAGGGCGCGAGGCAAAGGGCTTTTTCTCGCGAAACCAGCCATGCCAGCTCAACGGTGTTGTACGCGCCCGCTTCACAATCAATCATCAGCAAGGCTTTATCGTCCGTCAGCGCGGTGACACGCACCTCACGGCGCATGGGGATCCAGCGAACACTGGGTGTTGTTCATACGCCAGTTGGCATAATCCAGCAGATCGTTCAGTTCCTCGGTGGGTGAGCGGTACGGGCATCGCCGTCACCAGCGCCACCTCTTTTAGCGCAGGCGCGGGCGGTACACTCAACGGCGGCTCATCGCCTTTTTTGATCCATGCGGTTTCGCTACCCACACGCTTTTGCTGCGTGTCGATAAACAGCAGCGCGGCTTTAAGACCCAACAGTGAAATATTGCCTTTACTGCCCGCAAGCGTGATGGCCTGCCCTTCCTGAATCGTTTTCAGGAAGTCAGTAATGCCAACGGCGTTATCGGTCATCAAATGCCGGGGTGAGAGCTGCCAGTGTGTCGCCGTCAGTTTCAGGGGCTGTTCATCCAGTAACAAGCGATCGGCAATCGGCGGCTCTTTTACCGGCGGTGCGTCTTTACCGCCAAGATCGATACGCAATGTGGCATCGGTGCGCGCCCCGGCGCTGCGCCCGAGCGTCATCACCGTGTGCCGCCATGCATTCCGGTGTTGCGGGCAACACAAAAGTTTTGGTTATTGCAGGTGACCTGCCAGTCGGAGAACGTCTGCTGTGCTGGCGCAGCCTGCAGTAATGGCGCGGTAAACAGACCGCAGAGCAACGTGAATAAGCTGCGATAACGCATGAATGGTACAAACCCCGGAAGAAGAGAAGCGCGACGTGCGTATCTTCGGTTTCCGGGGGCGCTGGCCTCAATCGGATTTGTCGGATAGCTTCATCCGAAAGAGGGAACAAAAAACCTTAAAATTCAGTTCATTATCCCTGACGATTGTAAGTATTGCAGTAAAATCACCGCCTTGCCATCGCGTATCTCACCGTTTGCCATCATGGATAACGCCTGATGGAAGGGCAGTTCCAGCACTTCAATGTCTTCATCTTCCACACCACCGCCGTTATTGGCGCGTTGCGCATCGCTGTATTCCGCAATAAAAAGTGCACAATTTCCGTTACGCCGCCCGGCGACATATAGAGTTCGAAGACTTTACGCACCTCACCAACCCGGTAACCGGTCTCTTCGATGGCCTCTTTGCGAATGCAGACTTCCGGCTCATCGTCATCCAGTAAACCCGCGCAGGACTCAATTAAGCGCCCATCTTCATTGCCGTTAACCCATGTGGCAATACGGAACTGACGAATCAGCACCACGCTCTGTTTTTCGCGGTTATACAGCAGGATCGTGGCGCCATTGCCCCGATCGTAGACTTCGCGCTTATGACGTACGACTTCACCGTTCTGGCGGGTCAGATCGTAGGTGATATTGCGCAGGATAAAGTAATTTTCAGAGAGGAGTTTATCTTTGATAACTTCAATTTTCAGCGACATACAGGCTCCAAAGCGCTAACAATCTGGCGTCATACTACGCCGTGGAGCCTGTTTTGTCGCGAAGAGCGTTAATGTTTACCCGGTGCTTTTACGCCCAGCCAGTCCATCATACCCTGCGCCGCGTGGCGACCTTCCGCCATCGCTGTCACTACCAGATCAGCGCCGCGCACCGCATCGCCACCGGCGAAAATTTTCGGGTTACTGGTCTGATAACGATAAACGCTGTCGACACCGGCGGAAATCCGCCCCCAGTCGTCCACACGAACGCCCTGATGCTCCAGCCACGGCATAGCGTGCGGGTTAAAACCAAACGCCATGATCACCGCATCAGCAGGCATCACAAACTCACTGCCGGCAATCGGCACCGGGCGGCGACGGCCTTTGGCGTCCGGTTCGCCGAGTTGCGTACGCAATAAACGGATGCCGCGCACCTTACCTTCGCTATCCAGTTCCAGTCCACCGGCTGCACGTTGAATTCAAACTCCGCGCCTTCATCGCGGGCGTTTTTCACCTCTTTCTTCGAGCCCGGCATGTTGGCTTCGTCGCGGCGATAGGCGCAAGTGACTTTGCTGGCGCCATGACGCAGCGAGGTACGCACGCAATCCATCGCCGTATCGCCGCCACCCAGCACCACCACATTCAGCCCTTCAGTGTTGATATACGGCTCTTCGGCGCTGTCCGGTAGCCCCATTACGTGTTTGGTGTTAGCAATCAGGAAGGGCAGCGCATCGTAAACCCCGGCGCATCTTCATTCGGCAAACCGGCTTTCATGGAACGGTAGGTTCCCACGCCCACAAACACGGCGTCATACTCACCCAGCAACGTATCGAGGGAGATGTCTTTGCCAATTTCGCAGTTCAGTTCAAAGCGGATGCCCATGGCGCTGAAGATCTCCCGACGGCGTGCCAGCAGCGATTTATCCAGCTTAAAGGAGGGAATGCCGAAGGTCAGCAACCCACCGATTTCCGGGTGGCGATCAAAAACCGTCGCGCTCACGCCATGACGCGCCAGCACATCGGCGCAGGCCAGCCCCGCCGGTCCGGCCCCGATGATCGCCACACGCTTGTTCACCGCCTGCACCTGCTGTAAATCCGGTCGCCAGCCCTGCGCCAATGCCTGATCGGAAATATAGCGTTCGATGTTGCCAATGGTGACCGCACCGTATTCGTCGCGCACCGTGCAGGCCCCTTCGCACAGACGATCCTGCGGGCAGACGCGGCCGGTGATTTCCGGCAGGCAGTTGGTCTGATGGGAAAGCTCGACCGCTGCGGCGATATCGCCCGCTTTACCCGCTCAATCCACTGCGGAATATGGTTGTGCAGCGGGCAGGTCCATTCACATACGCTGTGTTCGCCGCACGTCAGGCAACGTTCCGCTTCGCGGTGCGCACTGGTCGGCACAGAGCAGATAGATTTCGTCGAAACCGGTTTTACGCGCCGCCAGCGGCAGTTTGTCCGGCTCGCCGCGCGGTGTTTTACGCATTTGTCGCACTTTGCGATCGTCAAATGCTGGCGTCAGCGCCGCAACGCTGTGCCACGGCTGTGCTTCATGGCTGGCCGCACGCAGACGACGCGCTTTCGACATCCCCGACAACGCATCGCCGTTTACCAGCTGCAATGCATCGGCCGGGCAGTTTTGCGCACAGGCCGGGCCTTCCGCCGATCGCGGCACAGATCGCATTTGTGTGCGGTGGCTTTCACCATCCCCTCGCCTATGGGCGTTACCAGCACCTGCATGGTGCCGAACGGGCACGCGACAACGCAGGACTTACAGCCGATACACTTCTGCTGGTTGACCTGCACGGCATCATCGACACGACTGATCGCACCGTTCGGGCAACTGCGGGCACAGGGTGCAGCTTCACAGTGGCGGCAGGTCACCGCGCTGCGTTGCTGCTGATGTTTAATCACCGTAATGCGCGGATGAAAATGCGCCGGACTTAAGACATGCTGCTCCTCATTGTGAGCCATTACGCACGCCACTTCACAGGCACGACATCCTATACATTGCTGGCTATTCGCCATAATAAAACGATTCATGGCACCCTTCTTTTCTGGTTTAATAAACCCTATTTTTTATATGAGCATTGTATTTACCGGGGCAATTTCACGCTGGCAATGTACAATTGCCCAGATAGGTTATCTATTTGTCACGAACTTGTAGCAGATCAATTTATTTCAGGATTTCTGAACACTAATTTCATTCGATGGGCGTTCGCGCTGCCGTCTGCCGCACGTAACATCAGGAATCGGGAACCGCGACTGTGTCAGTAAAAAGACCTGTGTCATCCAGTCTCGCCAAAGCCTTTTTCTATATTGTCCTGTTGTCGTTACTCTCAACAGGTATTGCATTGATTACCCTTGCCAGCAGCCTGCGTGATGCGGAAGCCATTAACATTGCCGGATCATTGCGTATGCAAAGCTATCGTCTCGGCTACGATCTGCGCACCGATCCCCGACAAACTGGTCGAGCACCGCCAGCGCTATCAACAGACGCTGAACTCGCCGGTGCTGCAACATCTTCATCGCTGGTATATTCCGCAGGACGTCCAACAGCGTTATGGGCAGTGCACGAGAGCTGGCAGCAGATGGACGCGCGACTGGCGCAGCATGATGCACAGTGGTATCAGCAGAATATTCAGGGTTACGTCGGCAATATCGATCTGTTTGTGCTGGCGCTTCAGCACTATGCCGAACGCAAAATGATCCTCGGTGGTGATCATTTCACTGCTGGGAGCCGCAGGGATTTTCATCCTCGTGTTTTTCACCCTGCACCGCATCCGCCAGCAAGTGGTGAAACCGCTCCGCCAGCTGATGACCGCCAGCCAGCAAATCCAGCAAGGGCACTTTTCTTACCCGCTACTCAACATTCAACTCGATAACGAACTGGGCCTGCTGGCCTCGACATTCGACCGGATGTCCGGCGAGCTGTTAAAGCTGTATCGCTCGCTGGAAGCCTCCGTTGAGGAAAAAACCCGCGACCTGCATGACGCTCATCGCCGCCCTCGGAGGTGATGTACCAGTGTTCGCAGGCGCTTAACACCAGCCAGCTTGATGTGCACTCATTGCGCCATGTACTGCGTATTGTTTATGAACATGAGGCGGCCAGTTATCTGGAACTGACGGCGGATGATAACTGGTGTCTGCAACAGGGAAAGCAGGATCCGCAACGTCCTCTGGGCAGTTTGCCGGTGAATATGCAGGATAACGTCCGGGTGAGCTGCGCTGGCAGAGTACGCAGCAGCAGGCATCCATCCCGTTAATGCGCAATATCGCCACCATTCTCGGGCGTGGGTTGTTTATCAATCAGGCGCAAAAACAGTATCAGCAACTGATCCTGATGGAGGAGCGCGCCACGATTGCCCGCGAGCTACACGATTCGCTGGCGCAGATGCTCTCGTATTTACGCATCCAGTTAACGTTACTGGGAAATGCGCCGTGCCGGACGAAAACGCACCGGCACACGTCATCATTGATGATTTTTCTCGCGGGCTGAATAACGCTTACCGTCAGTTGCGCGAGCTGTTGACCACCTTCCGTCTGTCACTACAACAGAGTGATTTGACCGCAGCGTTGCGCGAAGCACTGGATCTGCTGCAAAGCCAGACTCAGGCGAAGCTAAGCACCGGATTGCCGCCTGCCAACCCGGTGTGCGCTGGACGCTCAACAGCAAATCAATGTGCTACAGATTATCCGCGAAGCAGTTATCAACGCCATCAAGCATTCCGGTGCCAGCGACATTAACGTCACTTGCGTCACCGATCCCGATGGGGCGCACTCCATCTATATTCGCGATAATGGCATAGGTATGAGCACCACGGCGGAACCGGACGGGCATTATGGGTTGAGCATTATGCACGAGCGGGCAGAACGACTGAATGGCACGCTGGACATTGTTTCACCGTCAGGCGGCGGAACGGAAGTACAGCTTCGGTTTCCGCATGCCGCCCAACCAAAACGTCAATCAATGTAAAGAAAAGCATGGAATTACATAATCTGGCGGAAGGAGTTTTGCTTAAGTCGCGTTTTGCATAGTTATGCCTTAACCCGGCATGATAATTTACATTTTATCCTTATTTTCTCCACGATTGATTTCTGCATTGCCGCTACATTGATGCAAGCAATGTCACTATAACGATACGCAGCAATAGAGGTCTGGCTTCTGATGGCGAATTTTTTTATTGATCGCCCCCATTTTTGCGTGGGTGCTGGCGATCCTGATCTGTCTCACGGGAACACTTGCCATTATTTCTTTACCGGTCGAACAATATCCTGATTTAGCCCCACCGAACGTCCGTATCACCGCTAATTATCCCGGTGCATCTGCACAAACGCTAGAAAACACCGTGACGCAGGTTATCGAGCAAAACATGACCGGGCTCGATAACCTGATGTACATGTCATCACAAAGCAGCGCAACGGGTCAGGCCACGATCACGCTTAACTTTAAAGCCGGTACTGACCCTGACGAAGCCGTCCAGCAAGTACAGAACCAGTTACAATCGGCACTGCGTAAGTTGCCGCAAAAGTGCAAAATCAGGGCGTCACCGTGCGTAAAACCGGTGACACCAACATCCTGACTCTCGCCTTTGTCTCAACCGACGGCTCGATGGATAAACAGGATATCGCCGATTATGTCGCCAGTAATATTCAGGATCCTATTAGCCGTGTGAATGGCGTAGGGGATATTGATGCCTACGGTACGCAATACTCGATGCGTATCTGGCTCGATCCGGCGAAGCTCAACAGCTATCAGATGACCGCTTCCGACGTGACAAGCGCTATCTCTTCGCAGAATGCGCAGATTGCCGTGGGTCAACTCGGCGGAACACCATCGGTCGATCGCCAAGCGCTGAACGCCACCATCAATGCCCAATCGTTATTACAAACCCCGGAGCAGTTCCGCAATATTACGTTGCGCGTCAACCAGGACGGCTCGGAAGTCAAGCTTGGCGATGTCGCAATGGTGGAACTGGGCGCGGAAAATACGACAACCTCAGCCGTTTTAACGGTAAGGCCGCATCGGGCCTTGGGGTCAAACTGGCTTCCGGGGCTAACGAAATGGCGACGGCGGAACTGGTGCTAAAACGCCTCGATGAGCTGGCGCCCTTTTTCCCGCATGGTCTGGAGTATAAAGTCGCTTACGAAACCACGTCCTTCGTTAAAGCCTCCATCATCGACGTGGTGAAAACCCTGCTTGAAGCCATCGCGCTGGTTTTCCTCGTGATGTATCTGTTTCTGCAAAATTTCCGCGCCACGCTTATCCCCACCATTGCCGTGCCGGTGGTGCTACTCGGGACATTCGCTGTGCTGTACGCCTTTGGCTACAGCATTAACACGCCGACCATGTTCGCAGTAGTGCTGGCGATTGGTTTGCTGGTGGATGATGCCATCGTTGTTGTGGAAAACGTCGAGCGCATAATGACCGAAGAGGGTCTGTCGCCACGGGAAGCAACGCGTAAAATCAATGGGGCAGATCCAGGGGGGCGTTGGTGGGGATCGCCATGGTACTGTCGGCAGTCTTTGTCCCGATGGCCTTTTTCGGCGGCACCACCGGTGCAATTTACCGCCAGTTCTCCATCACCATTGTGTCAGCGATGGTGCTGTCGGTGCTGGTGGCAATGATCCTCACGCCCGCCCTGTGCGCCACGCTGCTGAAGCCGCTGCACAAAGGTGAGTTGCACGGGCAGAAAGGGTTCTTCGGAGCCTTTAACCGCATCTTCAACCGTAACGCCGACCGTTATGAAACGGCAGTAGGCCGGGTGTTGCACCGCAGCCTGCGCTGGATTTTGCTCTATGTGTTGCTGATTGGCGCCATGGTGTTGCTATTCCTGCGTCTGCCTACATCATTTTTGCCGCAGGAAGATCGGCGGGATGTTCACCACCTCCGTGCAACTGCCCAGCGGCGCAACGCAGCAGCAGACACTGAAAGTGGTCCAGAAGGTCGAAGACTATTTCTTCACCCATGAAAAGAGAATGTCGCGTCGGTATTTGCCACCGTCGGCTCCGGCCCGGCGGTAACGGGCAAAACGTCGCGCGTTTATTTATTCGTCTGAAAGATTGGGAGGAGCGCGATCCGAATAGCGGCAGTGCCTTCGCTATTATTGAACGCGCCACCAAAGCCTTTAACCGTATTAAAGAAGCCCGTGTTTTCGCCAGTAGCCCTCCGGCTATCAGCGGAATGGGGAGCTCCGCCGGTTTCGACATGGAGCTACAGGATCACGCCGGAGCAGGTCACGATGCGCTGATGGATGCGCGCGATCGCCTGCTTGAGCTTGCGGCCAAAGAACCCACGTTAACCCGCGTCCGCCATAATGGCCTCGATGACAGCGCGCGCAGTTGCAGATCGATATCGATCAGCGCAAAGCGCAAGCGCTGGGGGTCTCCATTGATGATATTAACGACACACTGCAAACCGCCCTCGGGGTTCCAGCTACGTAAACGACTTTATGGATCGCGGTCGCGTGAAGAAGGTCTACGTACAGGCAGCGGCAAAATACCGCATGCTGCCGGATGATATTAATCTGTGGTATGTGCGTAACAGCAGCGGCGGCATGGTGCCGTTCTCAGCTTTCGCCACGTCGCACTGGGAAACCGGATCGCCCCGTCTGGAGCGCTACAACGGCTATGCTGCGGTCGAGATTGTGGGCGAGTCCACCGCGTCAGTACCGGTACAGCCATGGATGTGATGGAAAAACTGGTCAGCCAGTTACCGTGCGGGTTTGGTCTGGAATGGACCGCCATGTCCTATCAGGAACGCCTCTCCGGTGCACAGGCACCTGCGTTGTATGCGGTTTCCCTGCTGGTGGTGTTCCTGTGTCTGGCCGCGCTGTATGAGAGCTGGTCTGTGCCCTTCTCGGTGATGCTGGTCGTACCGCTTGGGGTGATTGGCGCACTGTTAGCGACCCTCGGATGCGCGGGCTGGAAAACGATGTCTATTTCCGAGGTCGGCCTGTTGACAGTGATCGGGTTGTCGGCGAAGAACGCCATTTTGATCGTCGAGTTTGCCAATGATATGAACGCGAAAGGTGAAGATCTGCTGGTATCGACCCTGCATGCCTGCCGCCAGCGTTTACGTCCGATCCTGATGACCTCGCTGGCGTTTGTCTTCGGGGTGCTGCCGATGGCCACCAGCACCGGCGCGGGCTCCGGTAGCCAGCACGCAGTAGGCACCGGCGTAATGGGCGGCATGATTTCCGCAACATTACTCGCCATCTTCTTTGTGCCGCTGTTCTTTGTGCTGGTGCGTCGCCGCTTCCCGCTGAAAGAACGTGCGCAGTAAGATAGTCCCCTCTCCCCGAAAGGGAGAGTTATGATGAACAAAAAGGCGACCTGCGGGTCGCCTTTTTTCATGTGGTTACTTTCACATGTTTAGCTATAAGCTCTCACTGCTTACTCATTCTTCTGGATGTTATTTACGAAGCATGCCTTCGATAAAATCTTTCCAGTTCCCCCAGTTCATGTTCAATCATAACTACCTCTCTTATTATTGCGGTCATTCTACTAAAAACAGTGACCACTGTGAAGATACTTCAACCAATTGCTTTAATCGTTGTTTGCAGGGTATGTTTAATAACTGGTTTAACTATGCGCCGTTCACCTGTCATTTAATGTGAGTAACGGCAATATTCCGTAAAAACTTTAGGGCCAAATGAAATGACATTCACATTGTGTGATAAACATTCCATTAATGAGGTTGACTGGGTGGAATTAAGCGTCTTGCTCGAGGCGGGCGGACTCAACCAGCGCCCGCCTGCACTCGTAGAGCAGGCGTGGCGTAACAGCACATTTGCTGGTTCGGTTACCATGACGGCAAGCTGGTCGCCACTGCCCGCGCCATCAGCGATTTGACGTGGGCAAGCTATGTGGCTGATATTGTTGTCGCACCGCAAATGCAGGGGCGCGGTTATGGTAAACAATTAATGATGGACATCGTTAAAACATTATTACCTTACGGTAAAACCTTTATTTATTCGGTGCCGGAAAAAACGGGATTTTATCAACAATATGGTTTTCGCTTTTTTAACAACAGGAATGGTATGCGCAACATCTGAGAGTTTATTCAAGCTGGAGCAGAGTGGCTATATTCGCTGAATTATCATTAACAGGCGAATGATATTCTTTTTTAAATTCCGTTATTCTAATTTCTTGTGCAAATAACCAAAAATGAGACAAAAGGATTCACCATGTTCACAATGTACGGTATCAAAAACTGCGACACCATCAAAAAAAGCCCGTCGCTGGCTGGAGGAAAACCAGATGGAGTATCGCTTTCATGATTACCGGGCAGACGGTATTGATGCACAACTGCTGCATACCTTTATCGCCGAACTGGGTTGGGAAGCGCTGCTGAACACCCGGGGCACCACCAGCGCAAGCTTGATGCCTCTTTGCGCGACACCATCACCCACGCCGATGCCGCCGTGGCACTGATGTTGGAAATGCCGGCAATTATCAAACGCCCATTGCTCTGCGCGCCCGGTAAGCCTATGCTGCTGGGTTTCAATGAATCCAGTTATGAGAAGTTTATCAACGAGGTGTAGTTTATGTCGTGCCCGGTTATTGAGCTGACACAGCAGCTTATTCGTCGCCCTTCTCTCAGTCCCGATGACGCGGGATGTCAGGCGTTAATGATTGCGCGCCTGCGTGCTATCAGTTTCACCGTTGAGCCGATGGATTTTGGCGACACGCAAAACTTCTGGGCATGGCGTGGCCAAGGGGAAACGCTGGCCTTCGCCGGTCATACCGACGTGGTCCCGGCCGGGGATGCGGATCGCTGGATCAACCCCCCGTTTGAA
Organism: Enterobacter sp. EA-1; assembly: GCA_002886105.1. Lineage (GTDB taxonomy): Bacteria > Pseudomonadota > Gammaproteobacteria > Enterobacterales > Enterobacteriaceae. The sequence continues at coordinate 1,423,287 of CP025776.1, read as the reverse complement.
CCCACCATCCGCGATGGCATGCTGTTTGGCCGCGGCGCAGCGGACATGAAAGGGTCACTGGCGGCCATGGTTGTCGCCGCCGAGCGTTTCGTCGCTCAGCACCCGCAGCATAAAGGCCGCCTCGCATTTCTGATCACCTCCGATGAAGAAGCCAGCGCCACGGAACGGCACGGTCAAAGTGGTGGAAGCGCTGATGGCGCGCAACGAACGTCTGGATTACTGCACGGTGGGCGAACCGTCCAGCACCGAAGTAGTGGGCGACGTGGTAAAAAATGGCCGCCGCGGTTCGATGACCTGCAACCTGACCATCCACGGCGTACAGGGCCACGTGGCGTACCCGCACCTCGCCGACAACCCGGTGCACCGCGCCGCCCCCATGATCAGCGAACTGGTGGGCATTGAATGGGATAAAGGCAACGACTACTTCCCGCCGACCAGCATGCAGATTGCCAATATCAAAGCCGGTACGGGCAGCAACAACGTGATTCACGGCGATCTGTTTGTGCAGTTTAACTTCCGCTTCAGTACCGAACTGACGGATGAGATGATCAAAGCGAAAGTCATTGCCCTGCTGGAAAAACATCAGCTGCGTTATACCGTGGAGTGGTGGATCTCCGGGCAACCGTTTTGACCGGGCGCGGCAAACTGGTGGATGCGGTCGTGAACGCCATTGAGCACTATAATGAGATTAAACCGCAGTTGTTAACCACTGGCGGCACCTCGGATGGTCGTTTCATCGCGCGGATGGGCGCGCAAGTGGTTGAACTTGGGCCGGTCAACGCCACCATTCACAAGATTAACGAATGCGTGAACGCGGCAGATTTGCAGATGCTTGCCCGTATGTATCAACGCATTATGGAACAACTCATCGCCTGACGGGCACCGGAGGATTGCATGGACTGGCTTGCTAAATACTGGTGGATCCGGTGCTGGTGTTTTTACTCGGCGTGATCCTGAATGTGATTAAGGATCTCAATCGCGTCGATCATAAAAAATTCCTCGCCAACAAACCGGAGCTTCCCCCCCATCGTGATTTTAACGACAAGTGGGATGATGAAGACGACTGGCCGAAAAAGATCGGCCGAAACAGTAACGCACTACACGCCACTCCCGCCCGGGAGTGGCTGTTTTATATCAGTTCAATGATATCGTCGTCATCAGGTTTGCCACCGCTTAACGCCTCATCAAAATAGTGCTTCGGCACGGTGTAACACAGATGGTTCAGCGCCAGCGCCATGCTGCGGTCGTCAATGGCATGCCCCAAATCCTCCACGATATCCAGCGTCACATCCCCTCCCGAGGGTTCTGCAAGGCTTCCTGTGCAGCAACGGCCCGAGGGCCAGATCGATAACCCGGTCTTCCCCACCGTGGATCAGATGAATGGTCTGTGCAGCAGAAACCGCCTGCGGCAGCGTGGCATAGCGACCATTAAAGGCGATCACCCGCGAGGCCAGATCCGGCTGCGCTTTTACCCCTTCCAGCGCCATGATCGCACCCTGAGAAAAACCGATCAGTGCCGTCGCCCGGGCACCAAGCCCGCTCTGTTTCTGCCAGTAGCGCACGGTGTCGATAAACACCGGCATAATGGTATCCACACGCTGTTGCCGGTTCTCTTCCGTCACGCCATCGACGGAAAACCATTGACGCCCGGCGCAGGGCCGCTGGCCTCGGCGCCGCCGATACTGACCACCAGCGCGTCCGGAAATTGCACGGCGAACCGGCTACCGATGTCGCCCATCGCAACAGGGTTATCGCCGACGCCATGAAACAGCAGCAGCAATTGTTTCGCCGGGGATTGGGGGCTTTGCACGACAAAATGGTCATGTTTCATGGTGGTCTCCTTAACGTGTTGGGTGCAGTTTACGCCGGGGAGCAAGAATGACCATGCCATTTAACTGAATGAGTTAGTTAAAAAAATTGCAGTTTCTGCACCTGTTCTTTCAGCGTCACTGTGCGTTGCGCATCAAGTGCATACAGCGCCTGTCCGGCATCCGCACGTTGCTGCGCCAGCAAGGCTTTACGCCCGGAAAGGGATAACCGCTCGCACAGCGTTTGCTCGCACTCACCAGCGGTAAGCTGGCCGCGCAACGCCGCCAGCGGTAACGCGCTACGGTACAACAAACGGTGTAATGCGCCCATCGACGTGGATAGCGGGCGATGGGCGAAAGCAAACCCCGCCAGCTCAAGCCAGTCATCATCATTGTCGTAGTCGTTTGTCCCGACGGGAGGGGCAACGTTTCCTGTTGCCAGTGGGAAAGCCGGGGGCAGGTCGCGGGCCAGCCGCACTTGCTCACGTGCCGCTAATTCGTGCCCGGCCGTCGTTAATGGCAACAGTGCCATGGCGGTGTAACAGCCACTGCTGGCTTCCCGGTGACTGCCCGGGCGCACCAGCAAAAACCGCAGCGCTGCCAGAAACGCCACAGCGTGGGCGTGTAACCAAAACTGACAGAGAGATAATCGACACCACAACTGCTCGCCTGCGCCCGGATGATTAACGCCGAACCAATACCTTCACGCTGGCTGTAGGGATGGACCGCAATACGGCTAACCCGCAACCCGCGCAGGGTTGCCGCCAGTGGACTGCCACCATGCGCCGCCAGCGATTGCGCCACCAGTTGCCGCGTGGTCGACGAAAACCAGCCCACACCGCCCTGGCTTAACGCCTTACTGGAGTCCCCCCTCCTCCACCAGCCACAACGCCGCCACGATGGTCTGCGCTTTTTCTGCCAGCCAGAAATGCTGCCCGGGGGCATCCATCATGCGCCGCAAATCAAGCGGAGAAGTCCGGTAATGCGCACTCGCCAATAGGCGATAGAGCGCGGCAGGTTGCGCGGGATTGTGCTGCCATGCACTCTGCGCCAGCGGCTGCATTATGCATTCGCCTTCCGGAACATCCGCGGGGGGCACGTCGTCAAACAGCAGCAGCGTACTGATAAAGCGCTCCAGCGGGCAGCCTTTCGCCCAGCGCAGCGGCGTGCTCAGCGTGGAATGACGCAAGTGCGGGAAACCCGCGCAGAATTTGAGCAGGAATCCCTGACCGGTACCTTCATACCCCTGAACCGTGGTGGTCAGTAACACATGGCTGAAGGCTGCCGTCAGGGCATGCAGCAACGGGCCGGGGGATCGCCGCGGCTTCATCCACCACCAGCCAGCCGGGCTGCGTGCCGGTGCGCTCAATCTGCTGCAATAGCGCATCCGGGGCGATAAAGGTAAAGCGTTCTCCGGCGTAGCGCGCCAGCACATCGGTTGCCGCACGCGCCGGAGCGGTGATCACCACCGGATCGGATAACTGCGCGATATGCATCCCCGCCAGCGCCGATTTGCCGCGACCGCGCGGGGCCGTCACCACCATCACGCCCGGTGGCATGGTATGCAGCGCGGTAAGGATCTGCGCTTGCTCTTGTTCAGGCTCTCCCGTCGCCGGATGCCGGTGTGCCGGGCGGGCAGCAAAACGGGGGAGAATTAAAGGCTGGTTTTCATGCCACTGCACCGTCTCACCGTCTGCGGCGGCGGTCTGGCAGAAATGTCGAACAAACGTGGGGACGGGGATGGGATCGACCGTGTCGCTCCAGCGGCAACTGTCTGCGTCCGGCAAGTGCGGCCACTTCGCCTGCGGCGGCGTTAACAGCACCAGCCAGCTACCGGCTTTTAACGTTCCGCCCAATGCGGCAAAAGCCGCGACATCAAAGCCCTGACGCGCATCAAAAACCGCATGGTGGAATTCGCGCCCGAGCAGGGTTGCCAGCGCGCGCGGCGAACAGTGCGGCGACCAGCCAGCAGGCTCACCAACCCACAGCCAGTCTCCCGGCACGGTTGCGCGTAACGTCTCAGCCTGCTGTTCGCACCACGCATCGGCCGCTCACCACCAGTAACCGACGAATGCCTTCCTGCGCCATCCGCGCGCTGTGTTGAATAAATGCCTGCATCACAAGGGATTATAACTGCCCGCTAAAGGTGTCGCACTGCGCCGGATCGCCGCTGTCCATGCCGCGTTTGAACCAGTTATAGCGCTGTCTGACGTACCATGAGTGAAGCTGTCCGGGAACACCTGCCCCCTGGCTGCGCTGTTGCAAACGGTCGTCACCAATGGCCCGCGCGGCATTCAGCGCCTCTTCCAAATCGCCCAGCACGCCCCTGTTGCTGCATGCTGTGGCCCCAGACACCGGCATAGCAATCCGCCTGTAGCTCCAACCGCACGGAAAGCGCATTAACCTGCGTCGGCGAGGCATTTTGTTGCAGGCGGCGAACTTTCTCTTCGGTGCCAAGCAATTTTTGTACGTGGTGGCCGACTTCATGGGCAATGACATAGCCCTGCGCAAAATCGCCATTCGCACCCAGCACCGGTTTTCATTTCGTCGTAAAAGAGAGATCGATATAGATCTTGCTGTCCGCCGGGCAGTAGAACGGCCCCATAATGGCTTGCCCGGTACCGCACCCCGTATTGGAAACGGTTACGGTACAGCACCAGTTTCGGCTGCTGGTAGTGACGCCCCATTTTTTCAAACAGTTGCCCCCGTGGTCTCTTCGGTGGTGGCGAATATCACGCTGGTAAAACGCGCGGACTCATCCTCCTGCGGGCTGATGTGCTGTTGCTGTGAGGGGGGAACTGACAGGTTGACCGGTTAACAGGCCGGTTAAATCGACACCGTAGTAACTGGCCACCATCACCAGAAACAGCAGAATAATCCCGCCTTTACCGCCGCAGGGCGAAAACCCGGCCCCCGGATGAACGGACCGCCCGACTCATCGCGTCGGTCTTCTACATTGTTACTTTCTCGACGCCCTTGCCAACGCATAACAACCTCACTCTCCCAATAATGGACTCCAGTGTATATATGATCGTAGGCGCTTAGGGAAGGATTAGCACAGGAAAAACGGTGCAGAAAACCAGAGGATGCCGTGACCCTCTGGTTATTACGCAGACAGGCAATCAGTCGAGTTTCACACCCGGTGGCGGTGCGCAACGGCTTCATATGCTTCGATCAGGCCACCGAGGCTCTGGCGGAAGCGGTCTTTGTCCATTTTATCCAGCGTCTCTTTGTCCCACAGGCGGCTACCGTCCGGAGAGAACTCGTCGCCCAGCACCACTTCGCCTTTAAACAGACCGGAATTCCAGTTTGAAGTCGACAAGGATCAGACCCGCGTCATCAAACAGTTTTTTCAGTACGTCGTTGGCTTTGTAAGTCAACTCTTTCATGCGCGCCAGTTTTCTTTGTTCACCCAGCCGAAGGTTTCGCAGTATGACTCGTTAACCATGGGATCGTGCATGGCGTCATTTTTCAGGAACATATCGAACAACGGCGGATTCCAGCTCGATGCCTTCCTCAATACCCAGACGTTTCACCCAGCGAACCGGCGGCGCGGTTGCGGACGACACACTCGACCGGCACCATCTCCAGTTTTTTCACCCGGCATTCGGTATCGGAGAGCAGCGCTTCCATCTGGGTCGGGATACCCGCTTCTTGCAGTTTACTCATAATGAAATGGTTGAACTTGTTGTTCACCATGCCCTTACGATCGAACTGTTCGATGCGCGCGCCATCCCCTGCTGACGTATCATTGCGGAATTCGAGCACCAACAGATCCGGGTTTTCCGTACTGTAAACGGTCTTCGCTTTGCCACGATACAACTCAGCTTGCTTTTGCATCTTTGTTACTCCGGTGTGATGATATAAATCGAATTTGGCTATTTTACGCCGACGCACACGTTTGCGTCACCATAATAAAAAAAGGCCGGATGCGATCCGGCCTTCGGGATTAGTGGTTAAAAGCAGACTGGAATGCGGCTACCAGCGCATCATTCTGCGATTGCGTCAGGGTATGACCTTTCGGATCAATAAACTGGAGGCTGCTGCGGTTGTCTAAATCGCCGACCTGCAGTTTATAGTCGCCGGAAACGAGGCCCGGATCGCGCGCGCCAAGATCGCGCCAGCCGCTGTCAGACAGTGGCTTGTACGTCACTGCCATGCTGCCGGTAGAGCGCGTGCTGTCGGTCACTTTCATGCCCACTTTTCCAGCACGCCGAGGGCAGACGCTGCCACACGACGTTAAACGGACCACGCACCACCAGCATCGGCAGACCGGTATCATCCGCCGCGCTCTGAACATCCAGCGACGTTACGCTGCGTTTTTCTGCGGCGTTCTGCGCATCGGTCGCGGTTTTATCCAGCCCGGAGGAGATCACGTTCAGCATTTCGGTGCTGTAGCGCTGCAGCGATGCGGCATCTGCTACCGGTTTGCCTGCTTGTTCCAGTTCACCAGTTTCACCACCACCGCCTGCTGATAACCCTGCGGTTTTACCGAGATTTGATAACGACCACGGTACTGCTGATCTTCATCCAGACGGTTCCAGTCAACCCAGTCGGTTGTCAGGGTCTGCGACGCATCGTCACGTTTGGCGATGGCGTAGTTTTTCGCCTGAAGAACGCTCACCACCTGCGGCCACAGCGTGCTGTTACGGCCCTTTTCGACCATCAGCGTTGCAGTGTCGCCGGTAAACTGGGTGCGCGCACCGCTCACCAGCGCCAGCGGCTGAGCCGGTGGGCGAATATCCAACTGTTTGCCAACGGCGCCGCTGCCATTGGTCACAGGGACGTTGTAATCCCCGTTTTGCACCGGAAGGATCATCCCGGCCGGCGCATGAAGTTCAGCGAGCGGAGCAGCATCCAGATAGGATTCGTCACCGCTAACCTGACGCTTGTAACGTGAATCGGAACTACAGGCGGCGAGCAACATCACAAGTGAAACACCCGCTACCTTCGCCGGGCGCGACTTCTGTACTGAGTAAGCCATCAAATCTCCCTAAACTTTACAGCAAACCGGCATGCTTAAGCGCTGCGCGGACAACCTCACGACCGTGGTCGGTGATAGGCGTCATCGGCAGACGCAGCGTATCGGTTGCTACAAGCCCTGAACTCCATACATGCCCATTTGACCGGGATCGGATTGGGTTCGACAAATAGTTTGTTGTGTAACGGCATCAGACGCTGGTTGATCACGCGCGCTTCGGCATAGTGCCCTTGAGCCGCCAGTTTGCACATATCGGCCATATCGCGCGCCGCTACGTTGCTGGTAACGGAAATCACACCGTGACCGCCGAGCTGCATAAAGTCCATCGCAGTGGCATCGTCGCCGCTCAGCAGGATAAAGTCATCTGAAACCAGCTCTTTGATCTGGTGAACGCGACTTAAGTTCCCTGTCGCTTCTTTAATACCGATAATATTTTTAATTTTCGCCAGACGGCCCACGGTTTCCGGCAGCATATCGCAGCCGGTGCGCGACGGCACATTATACAGAATTTGCGGCAGGTCAGTATGTTCAGCGATGGCTTTAAAATGCTGGAACAGGCCTTCCTGAGTCGGGCGATTGTAATAAGGGGTAACGGTCAGGCAGCCCACTACGCCGCTGTCGTTAAAACGTTGCGTCAGGCTGATGGCCTCTGCGGTTGCATTTGCACCTGTTCCGGCAATAATCGGGATGCGCCCGTCAGCCAGCTCCAGCGTCAGCATAACCACATCGCCGTGTTCGTCGTGGCTCAGCGTGGCGGATTCACCGGTAGTCCCTACCGAAACGATCGCCGAGGTTCCATTGGCGACATGATAATCAATCAGTTTTTTCAGGCTTGACCGGCAGACTTTACCTTGCGAATCCATCGGCGTGACAAGCGCGACAATACTTCCCGTGAACATGGGCCATCCTCTGTGCAAACAAGATTCTCAATGGTACGTGCGGTGCTGTAAGAAAAGCAAGAGACCTGAGGCTCTGTGGCGGTTGTATGCCGGTTTTTTTTATGCTTTCCTTATGATTACCTCATGTTTGACAGGAAGCACAGGTTTGACAGCCTCATCACAACATTTTTGGTTATCACTGCGCTGGGGGCCGACAGGCTGGCATTGTGAACACAATCACACGCCACGTCAGTAGCTGCGGCTGTAATATTGAAGACAGCCGTCTGGCCATGCTGGGGGAAGAGTTCACGTTCATTATGCTGCTTTCCGGGTCGTGGAACGCCATTACGCTCATTGAATCGACGTTGCCGCTGAAAGGCGCCGAACTGGATTTGCTGATCGTCATGAAACGCACCGAGGCCCGCCCGCGTCCTGATATGCCAGCCACCGTTTGGGTGCAGGTTGAAGTCCCTGATTCGCCGCATCTGATTGAGCGTTTTACCGCGCTTTTTTGATGCACACGCGATGAATATCGCGGAGCTGGTTCTCCCGCACACAGCCCACGGCAATGACGCGGGCGCACCACAGCTGTTTATTCAGATAACAGCGCATAGTCCGGCGTCGCAAGACGCATCAAATATTGACCGGGGCGTTCAAAGCACTATGTACAGAACTGAACGCACAAGGCAGTATAAACATCGTCAACTATTCACAGCATGATGAACAGGATGGAGTTAAGTAATGAATCCACTGAAAGCCGGTGATATTGCACCCGAAATTTAGCTTGCCGGATCAAGACGGAGAACAAGTAAATTTGGCCGACTTCCGAGGGACAGCGTGTTCTGGTCTATTTCTACCCGAAAGCCATGACACCCGAGGGCTGTACTGTCCAGTCTTGCGGCCTGCGCGATAACATGGATGAGTTAAAGAAAGCAGGTGTGGAAGTGCTGGGTATCAGCACCGACAAGCCAGAAAAACTCTCCCGTTTCGCCGAAAAGAGCTGCTCAACTTTACGCTGCTTTCTGATGAAGACCATCAGGTCTGCGAGGCATTTGGCGTCTGGGGCGAAAAGTCGTTTATGGGCAAAACCTATGACGGCATCCACCGTATCAGCTTCCTTATTGATGCTGACGGTCAAGTCGAGCATGTGTTTGATGATTTCAAAACCAGCAATCACCACGACATCGTGGTCGCCCGGCTGAAAGAAAACGCCTGATCGCAACACCTTTCTCTGAGGGCTGCCCGACCGGGTCGCCCTCCACTTCCGCTGCAATATTTGAACTCCATCACACTTTATTTTCCCCGCTCGTCACTCGTGTCGACAGGTTATTTTTCGTTCTGACCTGACCATCACTTTTGTTCGCCTCCACGCCGCAATAAACCACAACACAATGAAATTTAAGCCATTTCAATGATGGCACAGCTTATGCTTAAGCAGGCTCAACGTTTTAGCTTTTATTTCCAAGGAGCCGACATGAACCGCTTTGTGATTGCCAATCCCGAGTGGTGTATAGGATGCAATACCTGCCTTGCTGCGTGTTCGGATGTGCATAAAATTCAGGGGTTGCAGCAGCATCCCCGGTTGACGCTGGTGCGAACGGAAACCAAAACCGCGCCGGTGCTCTGCCGCCACTGCGACGATGCCCCCTGCAAACAGGTGTGCCCGGTCAACGCTATTTCGTTTCAGGATGACGCCGTTTATCTCAATGAAACGCTGTGCATTGGCTGCAAACTGTGTGGGCTGGTGTGCCCTTTCGGTGCTATCACCCCGTCCGGCAGCCGCCCGCTGAATATTCCCGCCCGCTACGAGCACCACATTCCTGAGGAGCAACTGCGGGATGTCCCCGCTCAGCGCGCAAACGGATCACCCCTTTTTACGCTGGAACGCAGGTGTACAAACCATCGCGGTGAAATGCGATCTGTGCCACTTCCTGCCTGAAGGACCTTCCTGCGTGCGGGCCTGCCCAACGAACGCGCTGCATCTGGTGACCGACGTCTCCCTGCATAAACAGCTCAAAACACGCAGAGAGCTGGCCGCCCTCAGTTCGACAGATCTGACTTTCGCTTCCCTTCCCTCATCGTCGGAGCAACGCTAATGGATGCCCTGCAATTACTGATGTGGTCAATTGTGCTGTACGTTGCCGGCGGGGTCGCCTCACTGTTGCTTGCCCGCCAACAGGCGCTGGCGATCAAGGTCGCGGGGATTTCCGCGATGATCGGCGGCGCGTTTGGCGTACTCAGCGCGCTGGCGGCGCTCAGCGTTGGCGAGCCGCTAAGCTGGCAGGCCGCAGGTCCGTTCAGCTTTGCGCATTTCGTTGTGCGCATGGACAGTCTCAGCGCCTTTATGGTGTTGGTGATCTCCCTGCTGGTAACGTTCTGCGGGCTCTACTCCCTCTCTTATGTGCGTGAGTATCTCGGCAAAGGGCCGGGCGCGATGGGGTTCTTTATGAACCTGTTTATCGCTTCGATGGTCGGGCTGGTGGTGATGGATAACGCCTTCTGGTTCATCGTGCTGTTCGAAATGATGTCCCTCGCGTCGTGGTTCCTCGGTGATCACCGACCGGGGATGAAGAGTCGATCCACGCCGGGCTGCTCTACTTCTTTATTGCTCATGCCGGCTCCGTGCTGATCATGATCGCCTTCTTCCTGATGTGGCGGCAGAGCGCCGGATTTCGCCAGCTTCCGCACCTTATCACTGACGCCCGGTACGGCATCGGCGGTCTTCCTGCTGGCCTTCTTTGGTTTCGGCGCAAAAGCGGGGATGCTGCCGTTACACAGTTGGTTACCGCGCGCGCACCCGGCTGCACCTTCGCATGCCTCGGCGCTGATGTCCGGCGTGATGGTTAAAATCGGTATTTTCGGCATTATCAAAGTCGGCATCGATCTGCTCGGTCATAGCGGCATTCCGCTGTGGTGGGGCGTACTGGTGCTGGCGTTTGGCGCAGTCTCTTCGGTGCTGGGCGTGCTGTACGCACTGGCGGAACACGATATCAAACGCCTGCTGGCGTGGCACACCGTTGAGAACATCGGCATTATCCTGATGGGCGTGGGCGTCGGTATGGCGGGCATTGCGCTGCACCAGCCGGTGATCGCCGCCGTCGGCTTGCTGGGCGCGCTGTTTCACCTGCTTAACCACGCGCTGTTCAAAGGGCTGCTGTTTCTCGGCTCCGGGGCCATTATCTATCGCCTGCATACGCGTGACATGGAGAAAATGGGCGCGCTGGCCAAACGCATGCCGTGGACAGCAGGCGCATTTCTGGTGGGATGTCTCGCCATTTCCGCCATGCCGCCGCTCAACGGGTTTATCAGCGAGTGGTACACCTATCAGTCGCTGTTTTCACTGACCCGCATTGACGCCATCATTCCACGCCTTGCCGGCCCCATTGCCATCGTGATGCTGGCGATCACCGGGGCGCTGGCGGCAATGTGCTTTGTCAAAGTGTACGGCGTCAGTTTTTGCGGCAATCCCCGCAGCGAAAAAAGCCGATCAGGCGCGGGAAGTGCACCGGCCGATGGTCGTCGCCATGTGCGCGCTGGCGCTACTGTGCGTACTGACCGGTGTCGGCGCAAGCGTTGTTGCACCGCATCTGATGCAGATTGTCCTTACCTTAACCCCTCCCGCCACGCTGGCGGTGGCCCGAGAGCGCAACGCTGATCCCCCGGCGATGTGCAGCAAGCCATGCTCACGCCATCGACGGTGTTCCTGCTGTTGTTAGTGCTGCCGCTGCTGCCCGCCGTGTTGTGGTATGTCAATCGCCAGACCCGCGGGGCATACCGTCGCAGCGGCGATGCAACTTGCGGCTACGCGTGGGAAAAAGGCATGGCCCCGTCGGCAGGCAGTTTTACTCAACCGTTACGGGTGATGTTCGGCCCGCTCTATCGCCTGCGCCAACAGCTCGATCCAGCGCAACCGCTCCAGCGAAGCCTTGGCGGCATTACCCGTGACGGCAACCCGCACGGAACCGTTCTGGGACGAGAAAATTATCCGCCCGCTGGTGCGTACCACCCGGCGTATTGCGCAGATCGTACAGCATCTGCAAAGCGGCGATTTCCGGCTCTACTGCCTGTATATGATCGCCGCGCTGGTGGTCCTGTTGCTGACGATTGCGCTGTAAGGAGAAAAGACAATGTTAGAACAGACGTCTGCATGGTCGATGGGGGTCTTCGCCCTTTGTCAGGCAATTCTGCTGCTGGCGCTGACCCCGCTGTTTACCGGGATTTCCCGCCAGATCCGTGCTCGCATGCACTCCCGCCGTGGGCACCGGCATCTTGCAGGATTACCGCGACTTACAAAAACTGCTGAAGCGCCGAGGCGGTCGCGCCAGCGTCATCCGGGCTGATGTTCCGCGCCATGCCGTGGGTGCTGCTCAGCAGCATGTTGCTGGTGGCGATGACCCTGCCGCTGTTTATTCGCACCTCGCCTTTCGCCGGAGCGGGCGATTTGATCACCTTAATTTATCTCTTCGCCCTGTTCCGTTTCTTCTTTGCCCTCTCCGGGCTGGATACCGGCAGCCCCTTCTCCGGGCTTGGCGCCAGCCGCGAGCTGACGTTGGGCATTCTGGTTGAACCGATGCTGATCCTCTCGCTACTGGTGCTGGCCCTGCTGGCTGGCTCCACCAACATCAGCGCCATCAGCACGACGCTGGCGGCGGGCTGGATCTCCCCGGTGGCGACGTTGCTGGCGCTGCTGGCCTGTGGATTCGCCTGTTTTATCGAGATGGGCAAAATCCCCTTCGATGTGGCGGAAGCCGAACAAGAGTTGCAGGAGGGGCCGCTCACCGAATACTCCGGTGCGGGTCTGGCGCTGGTGAAATGGGGCGTTGGCCTGAAACAAGTGGTGATGGCCTCGCTGTTCCTCGCGCTGTTTTTCCCTTTGGTAATGCCGCCACCCTGAGCATCGGGGCGATGGCGCTGTCGCTGGTCACCACGCTGCTCAAACTGCTGGTGGTGTTCACGCTGGCGTCGCTGGTGGAAAACGCTGGCGCGCGGGCGCTTTTTGCTGACGCACCACCTGACTGGCTCGGCTTCCAGTCTGGCTGCGCTGTCGTACGTTCTCTGGCTAACCGGTTTGTAAGGAGCACTGGAACATTATGGAAACTCTCGCTCTGACGACGCTGCCCTTTGTGGGCGCGCTGGTCGTCTCTCTGGCTCCCCGGCAAACCGCCCCGCGGCTGGCGACCCTGTTTGCGCTGCTGGCGACCGTTGCAACGCTTTCGCTGGCGCTGAATTTTTACACTGCGGGCAGCGAAACCGTCGATATCCCGCTGCTGGCGGCAGGACGGGTGGCGCTGTTCGGTTTGCTGGTTGACCGCATCAGCACGTTGATCCTGTTTGTGGTGGTGTTTCTCGGCCTGCTGGTGACGCTCTACTCCACCGGTTACCTGACCCGCGGCAACCGCGAACATCCGCACGACGGCAGCAATCGCTACTACGCGTTTTTACTGATTTTTATCGGTGCGATGTCCGGTCTGGTGCTCTCCTCCACGCTGGGGCAATTGCTGTTTTCGAAATCACCGGCGGATGTTCCTCGGGCGCTGATCAGCTATTACCAGAGTGAAAAAAGCCCAGCGTTCGGCAATGAAAGCGCTGCTTATCACCCACGTCGGCTCACTGGGTTTGTATCTGGCAGCCGCCACGCTGTTTCTCAATACCGGCACCTTTGCACTGAGCGCCATCAGCCAGTTACAGGGCCCAGCTGCGTATCTGGTGTATGGCGGCATCCTCTTTGCCGCGTGGGGTAAATCAGCCCAGTTGCCGTTGCAGGCACGGCTGCCGGACGCCATGGAAGCGCCAACCCCGGTCAGTGCGTACTTACATGCCGCGTCAATGGTGAAAGTCGGGGTCTATATTTTTGCCCGCGCCATCGCGGAGGGCGGTGAAATTCCACACGTTATAAGCTGGGTTGGCGTGGGCATGGCGACCCTGACGCTGGTGTATGGCTTTTTAATGTACCTGCCGCAAAAAGACATGAAGCGCTTACTGGCATGGTCGACCATCTCGCAACTGGCGTGGATGTTCCTTGCCTTGTCGCTTTCTACTTTCGGTTCGAAGATGGCCTTCAACGCGGGGATTGTTTACATCTTCAACCACGCGTTCGCCAAAAGCCTGTTCTTCCTCGTTGCCGGTGCGCTCAGCTACAGCTGCGGCACCCGTCTGTTACCACGTTTACGCGGCGTGATGCGCACGCTGCCGCTGGCGGGCATCGGCTTTTGCGTGGCCGCGCTGGCGATCACCGGCGTTCCGCCCTTCAACGGTTTCTTCAGTAAGTTCCCGCTCTTTGCTGCCGGGTTCTCTCTTTCCAGCCAGTACCCGATCCTGCTGCCGGTGATGATACTGGCGCTGGTGGAATCGGTCGCCAGCTTCGGCTGGTTTATTTACTGGTTCGGGCGCGTGGTGCCGGGTGAACCCAGTGAAGAGGTGGCGCAGGCCGCGCCGCTGCCGTACGCCATGCAGCTGGTGCTGGTGGTTCTGATTGTGATGTCGCTGTGCTCAAGCGTGATTGCTTCGGCGTGGCTTGGATAAGGGAGTCGATGATGACCGGAACATTGATAGTCAACAATCTGGCGGGGCTGATGATGTTTACCTCGCTGCTGGTCACCTGCGCCAGACGCTATTCCGTCTCCTGCTGGTTGTATGCCCTGCAATCGCTGGTGCTGGTGTCCTCTTTTTTACCCTCTCGCAGCTACTCCATGCAGAGCAGTTGCTGATGTGGTCGTTTAGCGCCTTTTTCACCAAGGTGCTGCTGGTGCCGCTGATCATGGGGTATGCGTTTCGCAAAATGGCGCCCGATGGCGAAGGCGGCAGGCTGTTCGGCCCGGCCGCGCTGGTGTTGATGGCCGCTGCCATCGTACTGCTGTGCTGGTTTGTGGTGCGCCCGGTGCAGTTACCGATGGTCGCGCAACTGAAACCGGCGCTGGCGGTCGCCCTTGGTCATTTTCTGCTGGGGCTGCTGTGCATCATCAGCCAGCGCAACATCCTGCGTCAGGTGTTTGGCTACTGCCTGATGGAAAACGGCTCGCATCTGGTGCTGGCGTTGCTGGCACAGCGCGCACCGGAACTGGTGGAGATTGGCATCGCCACGGATGCCATTTTGCCGTGATCGTGATGGCGTTGCTGGCGCGCAAAATCTGGCGTACCCACGGCACGCTGGATGTTAACAATCTCACCGCGCTGAAGGGGGTAACGCCATGAGTCATGCCTTGATGTTCACGCTGTTGCTGCTGACGCCGCTGGTGGTCTCCGTGCTCTGTTTCGCCTGTCGCCTGAGCGGCGCAGCAGCCCGTAATCTGGTGACCACGGCGCACACGTTCGGGATCACCCTCCTGCTGTTTATCGCCCTGTGGACGGTGGCGGAAGCGGTGAGCGAAGGTGAAATTTTCGCGGCGCATCGCTGGCTGCACATTGACAGCCTCAGCGGGTTATTCCTGTCGTTGCTGGGCATTATCGGTTTTCTTACCGGTCTCTACTCGATTGGTTATATGCGCCATGAGGTGGACCACGGCGAAATCACCGTTCCCACGCTGTGCAACTATTACGGCTTCTTTCACCTGTTTCTGTTCACCATGTTGCTGGTGGTCACCAGCAATAACCTGATTGTGATGTGGGCAGCCATTGGAAGCCACCACCCTCAGTTCTGCGTTTCTGGTGGGGATTTACGGCCAGCGTTCGTCGCTGGAAGCCGCATGGAAATACATCATTATCTGTACCGTTGGCGTTGCGTTTGGCCTGTTCGGTACGGTGCTGGTTTATGCCAACGCCGCCAGTTTTATGGCGCAACCGGATCATGCGATTTTCTGGACCGAAGTGCTGAAAGAGAGCAGCAAACTGGACCCCACGTTAATGGTGCTGGCTTTCGTCTTTGTGCTGATTGGCTTCGGCACCAAAACCGGCCTGTTCCCGATGCACGCCCTGGCTGCCAGATGCGCACAGTGAAGCGCCCAGCCCGGTCAGCGCCCTGCTGTCGGCGGTGTTGCTGAACTGCGCGCTGCTGGTGCTGATCCGTTATTACATCATCATCTGCCATGCCATTGGCGACACCTTCCCGAACAGGCTGCTGCTGATATTTGGCATGCTGTCGGTGGCGGTGGCGGCCTTCTTTATCCTCGTGCAACAGGATATGAAACGCCTGCTGGCCTACTCCAGCGTCGAGAACATGGGACTGGTGGCGGTGGCGTTGGGTATTGGCGGACCGCTCGGTATTCTGGCGGCGCTGCTGCATACGCTGAACCACAGCTGGCCAAAACGTTGCTGTTCTGCGGTTCAGGCAACGTGCTGTTGAAATACGGCACCCGCAACTGGATGTGGTGTGCGGCATGCTGAAAGTGATGCCGTTTACGGCGGTACTGCTTGGCGGCGGCGCGCTGGCGCTGGGCATGCCCCCCTTTAACATCTTTCTTAGCGAGTTTATGACCGTCACCGCAGGCGGCAGAGCATCTGTTCGTCACCATCCTGCTGTTGCTGCTGCTTACGCTGGTGCTCGGCGGGCTGGTGCGCATGGTCGCCAAAGCGCTGTTCGCGACGCCGCCGCAGCAGGTCGTCACCGGTGAGCTCGGCTGGCTGACCACCCTGCCAATGGTGATTTTACTGGTGATGATGCTGGTGATGGGAACGCATATTCCGCAGCCGGTCAGCCGCTTACTGGCCAATGCGTCCACCATTGTTCTGTCCGGCAACGATCAACCATCCACCCAATTTAGCTGGCTGTGGGCCTCGTTTGAGACCACCGCCGCGCCCGTAACGTCACCGCGTGTTCAGGGAGGAGTGAAAGTGAGTTATTTAGCCAGTGTGAGTCTGCAACAACCCCGCGGCACAGCCTGTCTTGCTGCGTTAAAACAACAGTTCCCCGGCGCGGTGCTGGATGAAGAGCGTCAGACCTTTGAACAGGTCACCATTACGGTGAAACTCAATCTGTTGCCGGATATCGTGCACTACCTTTACTACCAGCATGACGGCTGGCTTCCGGTGCTGTTTGGTAATGATGAACGGACCCTGAACGGCCACTACGCGGTCTATTACGCCCTGTCGATGGAAGGGGCGGAAAAGTGCTGGATCGTCGTCAAAGCCTTGGTGGATGCGCAAACCCGTGAGTTCCCGTCGGTTACACCACGCGTACCGGCGGCGGTATGGGGCGAGCGCGAAATCCGCGATATGTACGGCCTGATCCCGGTGGGTCTGCCGGATCAGCGCAGGCTGGTGCTGCCAGATGACTGGCCGGATGATTTGCATCCGCTGCGCAAAGACACCATGGATTACCGCCTGCGTCCGGAACCCACCAGCGAGACAGAAAACTATTCGTTTGTTAACGATGGCGGCAGCTCGGCGCGCATTGTCCCCATTGGTCCGCTGCACATTACCTCTGATGAACCCGGTCACTTTCGTCTGTTCGTTGACGGGGAACGGATTGTCGATGCCGACTACCGCCTGTTCTATGTGCACCGTGGCATGGAAAAACTGGCGGAAACCCGGATGGGCTATAACGAGGTCACGTTCCTCTCGGACAGGGTGTGCGGGATTTGCGGGTTTGCCCACAGCGTGGCCTATACCACCTCGGTGGAAAATGCCCTCGGCATCGTCGTGCCGCAACGTGCGCACACCATCCGCTCAGTGCTGCTGGAAGTGGAGCGCCTGCACAGCCATCTGCTGAATATCGGCCTTTCCAGCCACTTTGTCGGCTTCGATACCGGGTTTATGCAGTTTTTCCGCATCCGTGAAAAATCGATGACCATGGCGGAGTTGCTGACCGGCTCGCGTAAAACGTACGGCCTTAACCTGATTGGCGGCATCCGTCGCGACATCCTGAAAGAGCAGCGCGTGAAGACCATTCAATTGGTGAAAGAGATGCGCGCGGAAGTCGCACAACTGGTGGATATGCTGCTCTCCACGCCCAACATGGCGCAGCGCACCCAGGCGTTGGCGTGCTTGATCGCCAGTCGCGCGGGATTACAGCCCGGTCGGCCCGCTGATCCGCGGTAGCGGTTTTGCCCGCGATTTACGCTTCGACCACCCGTATGCCGACTATGGCAGCCTGCCCAAAACCCTGTTCACCCCGGCCGGATGGCGATGTCTTCTCCCGCGTGATGGTGCGGGTCAAAGAGGTGTTCGACTCGCTTTCGATGATTGAGTTTGCCCTCGATAACCTGCCGGACACCCCGCTGCTAACGGAAGGCTTCAGCTATCAGCCGCATAAGTTCGCCCTCGGTTATGTTGGAAGCGCCGCGTGGCGAAGATGTGCACTGGAGCATGCTGGGCGATAACCAGAAGCTGTATCGCTGGCGTTGCCGTGCGGCGACCTACGCCAACTGGCCGGTGCTGCGCTATATGCTGCGCGGCAATACCGTTTCCGATGCGCCGTTGATTATCGGCAGTCTCGATCCCTGTTACTCCTGTACCGACCGGGTCACGCTGGTCGACGTGCGCAAACGTAAATCGACCACGGTGCCCTATAAAGAGATCGAACGTTACGGCATTGAACGTCGCCATTCGCCGCTGGAAGTAAGGAAAGAAACGATGCTGAAATTGTTGAAAACCATCCTCAGGGCGGGCGAAGTCACGGTGAAATACCCGTTCGCGCCGCTGGAGGTTTGCCCGGGATTTCGCGGTAAACCGGAGCTGGATCCCCAGCAGTGCATCGCCTGTGGTGCCTGCACGACCGCCTGCCCGGCGAATGCGCTGACCATGGAAACCCACGCCGACGAGAACAGCCGCGTCTGGCAACTGTTTATTGGCCGCTGTATTTATTGCGGGCGCTGCGAAGAAGTGTGCCCGACGCGGGCTATCCACCTGTCTGAAGAGTTTGAACTGGCGGTCACCAACAAAGCGGATTTGTACGTGCGTGCCACCTTCCGCTTGCAGCACTGTAGCCGGTGCGGCGTGCCTTTCGCGCCGGAGAAATCCGTTGCGCTGGCGGTGGAGCTGCTGACCCTCAATCAGAATGCCCCTGAACTGGCCGACACGTTACGCGCTCAGGCCTGCATCTGCCCGGCGTGCCGACGCCGCGACGCGCTGGAGCATCGCGGCAGCGTCAACGTTCATTATTATCTTGAGGAGCAAGCATGAGTTCCGATCTCAAGGTGCTGACCCAGCATGTCAGCCAGCCGGTTCAGCTTGATGAGTCGGCGCAGAAAATCAAACAACTGCTGCTGCGCGACATCCAGCGTTCCGCCTATGTTTACCGCGTTGACTGCGGCGGCTGTAACGGCTGTGAAATCGAGATTTTCGCCGCCATCACCCCGCTGTTTGATGCGGAGCGCTTTGGTATCAAAGTGGTGGCGTCACCGCGCCACGCCGACATTTTGCTGTTTACCGGCGCAGTCACGCGCGCCATGCGTATGCCAGCTCTGCGCGCACACTGGGAGGCCGCACCGGATCACAAAATCGCCATCTCTTACGGCGCGTGCGGCGTGGGCGGCGGGATTTTTCACGATCTTTACTGCGTGTGGGGCGGCAGCGACACCATCGTGCCGATTGACGTGTGGATCCTCGGCTGCCCGCCCACCCCGGCGGCGACCATTCATGGTTTTGCGGTTGCATTGGGTTTACTGGAGCCAAAAACTGCACGCGGTTGACCACCAGCAAGCAGTCAACGAAGTCGCCAGCGTACGCTGGCCCTCCCCTACCGCTGGCGCTACGCGTGACTATGGAGAGAGAGGCGCGGCAACTGGCGGGATACCGTCAGGGGCGTGAAATCGCCGATCGCCTGTTTACACTGTTGAGCAATGGCGATCCGAACCAGAACACAGCACGCGTTAACGCCCCGGCTTCCAGCAGGCAGACGATCCGCGACTGACGGCGATTGTGCAGCAACTGATGCAGGTACTGGAGCGCAGCCATGTCTGACAATCCGGCGAAAGTGATGTTCTGGGCGCTGCGGCAAAAGTTTGTCGATGACAGCGTGGAGCTGGAAGAGAAGAGTCGCCAGTGATGTATTACTCGCTGGCGATTGGCCATCACGTCGGGGTGATTGATTGCCTGAATGTTGTGCTGGAGTGCCCGCTCACCGACTACCAGCAGTGGCTGACGCTGCTGGAAGAAGGACCGCACGGCGCAAAATGCAGGGGCTGCTGACCTTTGGCGAAATCATCATAGACGCCAGCCACATTGACACGCTGGCGCCCGCGTTTGCCGCACTGTCGAAAACCGCCGCCGAGCCGTGGCGGGGATGGAGCCTGCAAATACTGCAACATTTGCAGGATATGGCCCATGAGCCCGCGCTCTATCTGATGGTGCGGGTGCTCAATTAGAGGTATTCAGGCAATTAATGCCGGACAATGACTTATACGTGAAGCTTGTAACACTACAAAAACAGGGGATATTGTACTATCCATACTCACTTTGAGGGATGGCAGGTAAATCTGGAAGGGCGACGTATCCATGATCTTACAAGATAATTTGCAGGCTTCACTACTTCGGGCATTTATCCCGCTGCCGCCCCCTTCAGCCCCATCCAGTACATCGAATTATGTCTCAATAACACACACTTCTGGCGCTGCTTCGATGATGGCAGCGTCGAGTGCAGCGACCACGCCTACAACGGAAAAATCAGCGACAGTTCAGTGCATATCGCCCTGCTCAATGAGCGCGAAGTGGTGGAGTTGCGTTTTGTGCGCACCGACAACGGCGTGTTTAATGACGCCGACAACGCCATGTTCGCATGGCTGGCGCGGCTGGCGACCCGGAGCGCTGGAAGAGCAGTGCGCCCGCGAGCAACTGAGCCAGTCGGTTGCACAACTCCAGCAGGAGCGCGATCACGACCGGGTGCTGGTGGATATCACCAACTCGGTGTTGTCGCATCTCGATCTCGATGAACTGGTTGCTGATGTCTCCCGGGAGATCCACCGCTTTTTCGGTATTGATAACGTCCGTATCGTCCTGCGCGACACCCTACACGCACGACAGTTGATCTGCCATGCCACCCACTTTCCCACCTGTCCGCCGGGTACCGAACAGTTCCCGCTGCGCAATGAAAGTCCGTTGCTGCTGGCGGCATTAAACGATCATCGCAGCGCATTACTGCGCCGGGAGCAGGATGAAGTACTCTGGCAAAACGATCCGGCATTACAGCAACTGGCGGTTCAGGAACTGGACGCTGCGCTGATTTTACCGCTGGCGTTCAGTCATAAATCCACCGGCGTCCTGCTGTTGTCGCATCGGGATAGCAGCGTTTTTAATGAGCAAAACTGTCGATTGCTGCAACAGATCGCCGACAGAATTGGCATCGCCGTCGATAATGCCGACGCGTATCGCCGGAGTCACGCATCTGAAAGAGAATCTGAACAGTGAAAACCGTAAGCTGAACGAGCAGATCTTCTCCAGCCAGAGCTTCGGCGACATCATTTACCAGAGTGATGCGATGCGCGACGTGCTCCAGCAGGTCAACATTGTGGCACTGAGCGACAGCACCGTATTGATCCTCGGCGAAACGGGGACGGGTAAAGAGATCATCGCCCGCGCCCTGCATCAGATGAGCCCACGTAAAGACAAACCGCTGGTGAAAATAAACTGCGCCGCCATTCCCGCCAGCCTGCTGGAAAGCGAGCTGTTCGGTCACGACAAAGGGGCGTTTACCGGCGCGATAAATGCCCACCGCGGGCGTTTTGAAATGGCCGATGAGGGGACGCTGTTTCTGGATGAAATTGGCGATATGCCCCTCGAACT
The DNA here is from genome assembly GCA_002886105.1 of Enterobacter sp. EA-1. Lineage (GTDB taxonomy): Bacteria > Pseudomonadota > Gammaproteobacteria > Enterobacterales > Enterobacteriaceae. The sequence continues at coordinate 1,401,967 of CP025776.1, read as the reverse complement.
GCAACCGAAGCTGCTGCGTGTCTTACAGGAGCGGGAGATCGAGCGCATTGGCGGCACCCGCACCATTCCGGTCAACGTACGGGTGATTGCCGCCACCAACCGCGACCTGCGCCAGATGGTGATTGACCGGGAGTTTCGCAACGATCTGTTCTACCGCCTGAACGTGTTCCCGCTGGTACTGCCGCCTTTACGTGAGCGCCCGGACGACATTCCCCTGCTGGCGCGCTACTTCACACAAAAACTGGCGCGCCGCTTAAACCGCACCATCGACACCATTCCTCCGGACACGATGCGCCAGCTGATGCGCTATGAGTGGCCGGGCAACGTGCGCGAGCTGGAAAATGTGATTGAACGCGCCGTACTGCTGGCGCGCGACAATACCCTGAGCCTGCATCTGCATGCCCAACCGGTCAGCATGGTGCAGCCCGTAGCGCACGATCCGTTCCCGTTTACCCTGCCGAAAGTGGCGGAGATGATGCACCCGGAGCCACCGGAAAATGACGAAGAGGAACGCCAGCGGATCATCCGGTGCTGCGCGAAACCAACGGTATTGTCGCCGGGCCGCGGCGCCGCCTCGAAACTCGGTATGAAACGCACCACCCTGTTATCCCGCATGCAGCGCCTCGGTATTGCCGTGCGCGAAGTGCTGTAACCCTTCTTTCTTTATGTGAAGCCGTTAACAATCTCCCGATTGCCGCTGGTATGCGCTATGCATATGACCGCGGGTATCTCACTTATGTGCATTGAATCAGGAGAATCAAATGGATACCGGCAACGCGTTTGACCTGCGACTTCCTGCGGAAATGGCAAAAGTCGCCGAACAATCTGGTCTGTATAAAGTCACTAAAAAGAAAGAGCTGTCGTTTTTTCTCGCGGTCACGGCAGGGGGTATTTATCTCGATTGCGTTTGTGTTTTATATCACCGTCACTAGCGGGCCAGCCCCGGCCAGTGCGCTGGCAAAACTGGCGGGCGGACTCTGTTTTTCTCTCGGATTGATTCTGGTGGTGGTCTGCGGCGCGGACCTGTTTACCTCCACCGTGCTGACGGTAATGGCAAAAGCCAGTGGACTGGTGAGCTGGCGGCAACTGATCACCAACTGGATCATCGTCTATTTTGGCAACCTGACAGGCGCACTGTTTTTGTCGCGCTGATTTGGTTTGCTGGTCAGACCATGAGCGGCAACGGGCTATGGGGACTGAATGTGCTGCAAACCGCCGATCATAAAATGCACCACACCTTTATTGAGGCAGTCTGCACCGGGGACGCTGTGTAATTTGATGGTCTGCCCGGCGGTGTGGATGAGTTACTCCGGCCATACGCTCACGGATAAAGTGATGGCGATGCTGTTGCCGATCGGCATGTTTGTCGCCAGCGGTTTTGAACACAGTATCGCCAACATGTTTCTAATCCCGCTGGCGATCATCATTCGCTATTTTGCGCCGGAGGGCTTCTGGAGCGCCGTGCACACCTCGCCGGATAACTTCCCGGCGCTGACCGTCGGCAACTTTATAACCGCCAATCTGATCCCCGGTGACGATCGGGAATATTATCGGTGGGGGGCTGTTGGTGGGCATCACCTACTGGATTATCTATCTGCGCAATCAGAACGCTGCACATTAAGTTGATGACCGGGCGGCGCTGCGTGCACCACCCGGCATCTTCACTCTTCGATAGCCGGTGAGTCCGGCCGTGCGTGGATCACCGCCTTGATCAGCGTGGCAAGAGGAATGGCGAAGAATACGCCCCAGAATCCCCACAGCCCGCCGAAAATGATCACCGACAGGATGATCACCAACGGGTGCAAGTTGACCGCTTCAGAGAACAGCACCGGCACCAGCAGGTTGCCGTCCAGTCCCTGAATAATTAAATAGACCGCGAAACAGCTCCAGAACTCGGTGCCCAGTGCCAAACTGGAACAGCGCCACGCCAACGACCGGAATGGTCACCACAAACGCGCCAATGTAAGGGATCAGTACCGAGAACCCCACCAGCACCGCCAGCAACAATGAGTAGTTGAGGCCAAACAGGATAAAGCCAATCCAGGGTGGCGACACCGACCACCACCATCTCCAGCACTTTACCGCGGATATAGTTGGTGATCTGCTGGTTCATCTCCTTCCATACCTGCCCCGCCAGCCCGCGATTACGCGGTAAAACGCGGCGTACGGCATTCAGTAACTGCTCTTTGTCTTTGACGAGGAAGAAGACCATTAACGGCACCAGTACCGGTGTATACCGCCAGCGTTAGCAGCCCGACCAGTGAGGCAAGGGAGTATTTGACCACCGAGTCGCCCATGGTCAGCATGCGCGAACGCATGTTCTCCGCCATCGCATCAATAATGCCGGCATCCATCAACGCCGGGTAACGACGCGGCAGGGTCGCGGCAAAATCAGAGAGTTTGTTCAACATGCCGGGCATATCACGGATCAGATTGATACCCTGCTGCCGGGGCTACGGGCATGACCACAAACGCCATCACCAGCAGAATACCGACAAACATCATCAACACCCGGTGGCGGCAAAGCTGCGCGAACAGCCGATGCGTTGCAGACGTGCGGTGGGCCACTCCAGCAGATACGCTATCACCAGCGCCATCAGCAGGGGCGCAAGCAGGCCGCTAAAAAAGAAGAGGATACAGAAACCCGCAAGGAGAATGACCAGCAGTGCAATCGCCTCCGGATCGCTAAAACGGCGGCGATACCACTGCATCAACATTCTCGAGCATAACGTTTTTTCTTGAGCCTCGTTGGCGGGAGTTAAGGAGTGGAATTGTATCGAAATGTCACAAAAAAGACTTCGCTTTTCGTATCCTTTCGGGGAAACATAACATTCTGCTGAATGGGATTTTCTTCACCCGCCAACGCGGCTACACTCGCAAAGCGGGAAACCCGGAACGAAGACCCCGAACACCGGTCATAATACTACCCCCCAAATACAGGAAGAGGTTATGTTCAGGCAGTTGAAACGCACGCTGGTCGCCACCCTTATTGCTGCGCTCGCCTCAGGCCCGATGACAATGGCGTTTGCGGATTCGGCAGACAGCCTGCCGGATATGGGAACGTCCGCCGGAAGCACGCTCTCCATTGGTCAGGAGATGCAAATGGGCGACTATTATGTTCGCCAGTTGCGAGGCAGCGCACCGCTGATTAATGACCCGCTGCTGGTCCAGTACATCAACGGACTGGGAATGCGGCTGGTAGCCCATGCGGATTCGGGTAAAAACGCCCTTCCATTTTTATCTCGTCAATAACGACGAAATCAACGCCTTCGCCTTTTTTGGCGGCAACGTGGTGCTGCACTCCGCCCTGTTCCGCTACGCGGACAACGAGAGCCAGCTCGCGTCGGTGATGGCGCACGAAATTTCTCACGTTACGCAACGCCACCGGCGCGCGCGATGGAAGATCAAAAACGCAGCGCGCGCCGTTGACGTGGGCCGGGGCGCTCGGCTCGATTCTGCTGGCAATGGCCAACCCGCAAGCCGGGATGGCGGCATTAACCGGTACGCTGGCGGGTACGCAGCAAGGGATGATCAGCTTTACTCAGCAGAACGAACAGGAAGCGGACCGTATCGGGATTCAGGTGCTGCAACGCGCCGGTTTCGATCCGCAGGCAATGCCCACCTTTCTGGAGAAACTCCTCGACCAGTCGCGTTACTCCACCCGTCCGCCGGAAATTCTGCTGACCCACCCCTTACCGGAAAGCCGTCTCTCGGATGCCCGCAACCGCGCCAACCAGATGCGTCCGGTGGTGGTGCAATCCTCCGAGGCGTTTTATATGGCGAAAGCCAGGGCGCTGGGGATGTACAATTCCGGGCGCAATCAGTTGACCAGCGACCAGCTTGACGCCCGGGCGAAAGGCAACGTACGCGAGCAACGCGCCGCACAATATGGCCGGGCGTTGCAGGCGATGGATGCGAAAAACTACGCTGATGCCGCCAAAAACTGCAACCGCTGCTCAGCGCCGATCCTGACAATGCCTCGGTTCCTCGACCCGGCGACCGACATCGATTTAGGCCAGCACAAAAGCGCCGATGCCATCAAGCGTCTGAACGCTGCCCGCGAGCTGAAAACCAACCCGGTATTGCAGCTCAACTCCGGCGAATGCTCCGGCTCGAAGGCGGTCAACCCGCAGAAGCAGAGCGCATCCTGAACCGTTATACCTTCAGTAATCAAGAGGATGTGAACGGCTGGGATTTGCTGGCGCAGACCGAAGCCGCGCTGAATCATCGCGATCAAGAGCTTGCTGCACGGGCAGAAGGTCTGGCGCTGGTGGGTAAACTGGATCAGGCGATAAGATTACTGAGCAACGCCAGCGCGCAGGTGAAACTCGGCAGCCTGCAACAGGCGCGTTACGATGCGCGAATTGATCAGCTACGGCAGATGCAGCAGCGTTTCAAACCGTATCAGAAGATGTAATAAGGAGAAAAGATGTCAGACGGCGTACAAATTTACCATAACCCGCGTTGCTCAAAGAGCCGTGAGACGCTGAACCTGCTGAAAGAAAACGGCGTGGAGCCGGATGTGGTGCTCTACCTCGGAAACGCCGCCGGATGCGGCAACCGTGCGCACGTTATTGCAGATGCTGGGGATGTCCAGCGCGCGGGAACTGATGCGGACAAAAGAAGATCTTTATAAAGAATTGAAGCTTGGCGACAGCACGCTTGCAGAGGAAGACCTCGGGTGCAGGCGCTGGTGGACAATCCGAAGCTGATTGAACGCCCGATTGTGATTGCCAACGGCAAAGCGCGCATTGGTCGTCCGCCGGAGCAGGTACTGGCGATTTTATAACAGGCACAGGCCGGAGGGCGTTGTCTTTATCCGGCCTCGGTATTACAGCTTGAGGATCTCTTTCACGAACGGAATGGTCAGCTTGCGCTGCGCGGTAATGGACGCGCGATCCAGTTCGTTCAGCGTATCAAACAGGGTACGCATTTCCCGATCCAACCGCTTGAGCAGAAAACGCCCCACGTCTTCCGGCAGTTCAAAACCGCGTAAGCGCGCGCGCAACTGCAATGCCTGCAATTTATCTTCATCAGAGAGCGGTTGCAGCTTGTAAATTTGCCCCCAGTCCAGCCGTGAAGCCAGATCCGGCAGCCCGAGATTAAGCTGGCGCGGAGGACGATCGCCGGTGATCAACAACCGGGTTTTCCCCGACTCCAGAATGCGGTTATAGAGGTTGAAGATCGCCATCTCCCACAGCTCATCGCCAGCGACGCATTCGATATTGTCGATGCAGACCAGCGAAAGCTGTTCCATCCCTTCCAGCACGTCCGGCACAAACCCGGTGCGCTTATCCAGCGGCACGTAGCCCACGGCATCGCCGCGCTGGGAGAGTTCGGCACAGGCGGCATGCAGCAAATGGCTGCGCCCCCGCGCCTTCACGCGACCAGATATAGATGTATCCGCTATGCGCCCTGGCGCAGAACGTTTTGCAACGCCGCCAGTAAAGAGGGGTTATCACCCGGCCAGAAACTCGCGAAGGTTTCGTCATCGGGTAAATATAATGGCAGGAGAGCTGTGCCGGTGTGTTCAGAGGGACCTCAACAGGGCTTACAAAAAACGCAGTGAGTTTATCATAAAATCCCGTTCGGTTTGAACCGGGCGCGAAACCCGGCTCAAACCCACGTAAAAATTACTTCGTTACGTCACTGTCAGGCGCATCCAGCACCACTTCTTCCGGGCGCAGCACGCTAATCAGTTTGAAGATCAGGCTCAGGCAGATACCCACAATGGTCGCCAGCGCCATGCCTTTCAGCTCCGCCGCGCCAATGTGCACTTTCGCCCCGCTCACACCGATAATCAGGATCACGGACGTCAGGATCAGGTTTTGCGCTTTGCTGTAATCCACTTTGGATTCGATCAGCACGCGGATACCGGATGCGCCGATAACCCCGTACAGCAGCAGCGAAACGCCACCCATTACCGGTACCGGGATGATCTGGATAGCCGCCGCCAGTTTGCCCACGCAAGAGAGCAGAATAGCGATAATCGCCGCACCGCCAATCACCCGTTGTACACACGGGTGATGGCCATCACGCCGATATTCTCACCATAGGTGGTGTTCGGCGTGGAGCCGAAGAATCCGGAGATCATGGTAGACAGACCGTTAGCAAACATCGAGCGGTGCAGGCCCGGGTCGCGAATCAGATCTTTTTTGATGATATTCGCCGTGACCACGGGTGACCCACGTGCTCGGCAATCACCACCAGTGCCGCAGGCAGAATGGTGAAAATCGCAAACCACTCAAAACGCGGGGTGTAGAAGGTCGGCAGCGCGAACCAGTGCGCCTGCGCAATCGGCGTGGTATCAACAACGCCCATCGCGAAGGAGAGCGCGTAGCCCGCCAGCACGCCGATCAAAATCGGGATAATGGCCATAAAGCCGCGGAACAGCACGGAGCCAAACACCGTCACACCCAGTGTCACCAGCGAGATGATCACAGTTTTGGAATCCGCAGACTGCCCTTCTGCTGGCAGCAGACCGGCCATGTTCGCCGCCACGCCCGCCAGTTCCAGACCGATGACCGCAACGATTGCGCCCATCGCCGCAGGAGGAACATCACGTCCAGCCAGCCGGTGCCGGCTTTTTTCACAATAAAGGAGACCGGGCAAAACAGCACGCCGCACATGATAAAACCACCAAGCGCCACTTCGTAACCCAGCGGCAACAGCAGCAGCACCGGCGAGATAAAGGCGAAACTGGAGCCTAAGTACGCCGGAATTTTCCCTTGCAAATAAAGATGTACAGCAGTGTCCCGATACCGTTAAACAGCAGCACGGTGGCCGGGTTGATGTGAAACAGGATTGGCACCAGCACGGTTGCGCCAAACATGGCGAACAAGTGCTGTAGACTAAGCAGGGATGGTCTGCAAAAGCGGTGGTCTTTCACTTACCCCGATAGCACGGCGCGTCATAGTGTTTTCCTCTGAGTGTTGTTGTTTATCTCCCCGTCCTTAACGGCGGGCAGTGTTTTGAATCCCAAAAAAAAGCCGACTATCAAAGTCGGCTTTCGATTTCTAAGCAATTACTTCGTACCAAAGATTTTATCGCCGGCATCGCCGAGGCCCGGAATAATGTATCCGTGCTCATTGAGGCCCTTATCGATCGATGCGGTGTACAGTTCCACGTCCGGGTGCGCTTTTTCCAGCGCCGCCAGACCTTCCGGCGCGGCAACCAGCACCAGCACTTTGATGCTGTGGCAGCCCGCTTTTTCAGCAGGTCAATCGTGGCGATCATCGAACCGCCGGTTGCCAGCATCGGGTCAACCACCAGCGCCATACGCTCGTCGATATTGGACACCAGTTTCTGGAAGTACGGCACCGGCTCCAGCGTCTCTTCGTTACGGTAGATGCCGACCACGCTGATGCGCGCGCGCTCGGTACGTGCTCCAGCACGCCTTCCATCATGCCCAGACCTGCGCGCAGGATTGGCACAACGGTGATTTTCTTCCCTTTAATTTGCTCAACTGGACCGGGCCGTTCCAGCCTTCGATGGTCACTTTTTCCGTTTCGAGGTCCGCAGTCGCTTCATAGGTCAGCAGGCTGCCCACTTCCGAGGCGAGTTCACGAAAGCGTTTGGTGCTGATGTCGTTCTCTCGCATCAGACCCAGCTTGTGTTTGACGAGTGGGTGTTTTACTTCCACGATCTTCATACTCTTCTCCTTTCCCCAGACAGGTGGCAGCCACAAAAAAATCGCCGGATTATACCGCTTTTTTCCGTTGCGCTACAGGCAGGCGCTTGATCACGATCAATCAGACTGGAAAAGAGTATATCGTAAGAATCCTCAGCGCCCTGGAAATAATGGACTCGCAAACGTTTGCCTTGGCTGCTAGAATTGCGCCGAATTTTATTTCTACCGCAAGTAAACGCGTGGGGACTGGAAGCAGTGACCGATAAAACCTCTCTCAGCTACAAAGATGCCGGTGTTGATATCGACGCGGGCAATGCTCTGGTTGACCGAATCAAAGGCGTGGTGAAGAAAACCCGCCGTCCGGAAGTAATGGGCGGTCTGGGCGGCTTCGGCGCGCTGTGCGCTCTGCCGCAAAAATATCGTGAGCCAGTACTGGTTTCCGGCACTGACGGCGTGGGCACCAAGCTGCGTCTGGCGATGGATCTGAAACGTCACGACACCATTGGCATCGACCGGTGGCGATGTGCGTGAACGACACAGTGGTACGGGCGCAGAGCCGTTGTTCTTCTTGGATTATTACGCGACCGGCAAGCTGGATGTCGATACGGCGGCCAGCGTGATCAACGGCATCGCTGAAGGTTGCCTGCAATCCGGTTGTGCGCTGGTCGGCGGCGAAACGGCGGAAATGCCGGGCATGTATCACGGTGAAGATTACGACGTGGCCGGTTTCTGCGTCGGCGTGGTGGAAAAGTCAGAAATCATCGACGGTTCAAAAGTGACCGACGGTGATGTGCTGGTCGCGCTGGCCTCCAGCGGTCCGCATTCCAACGGTTACTCACTGGTGCGCAAAGTGATCGAAGTGAGCGGTTGCGATCCGCAAACGACGCAGCTTGAAGGCAAACCGCTGGCCGATCACCTGCTGGAACCGACACGCATTTATGTGAAATCGGTGCTGGAGCTGATTGCAAACGTGGATGTACACGCCATTGCGCACCTGACCGGCGGCGGCTTCTGGGAGAACATCCCGCGCGTACTGCCAGACAACACCCGAGGGCGGTCATCGACGAGTCATCCCGGCAGTGGCCGGCGGTATTTAACTGGTTGCAGAGCGCGGGCAACGTTAGCCGTCATGAAATGTATCGCACCTTTAACTGCGGCGTCGGGATGGTGATTGCGCTGCCAGCGGCTGGAAGCAGATAAAGCCATCGCATTACTGAACGCTAAAGGTGAAAACGCGTGGAAAATCGGTATCATCAACGCATCCGATTCCAGTGAGCGCGTGGTCATTGAATGAAAAATATCGTGGTGCTGATTTCCGGTACGGAAGCAATTTGCAGGCAATTATTGATGCCTGCAAACAGAAGAAAAATCAACGGCACCCTGCGGGCGGTATTCAGTAATAAGGCCGATGCGTTCGGCCTTGAACGTGCGCGGGAAGCAGCGATTCCCGCACATGCCCTCACTGCTGACCAGTTCGCCAGTCGCGATGCGTTCGATCGCGAACTGATGCTGGAAATCGACGCCTATGCGCCGGATCTGGTGGTGCTGGCGGGTTATATGCGCATCCTCAGTCCGGCATTTGTCTCCCACTACGCCGGGCGTCTGTTGAATATCCACCCTTCCCTGCTGCCGAAATATCCCGGTCTGCACACGCACCGTCAGGTACTGGAAAACGGCGATGAAGAGCATGGCACCACCGTACATTTTGTCACCGACGAACTTGACGGCGGCCCGGTGATTTTGCAGGCAAAAGTGCCGGTGTTCGATGGTGATACAGAAGAGGAGATTACCGATCGCGTTCAGGCGCAGGAACATGCCATTTACCCGCTGGTGGTGAGCTGGTTTGTCGACGGTCGCCTGAAGATGGAAAACAACGCCACTTTGGCTGGATGGCGTCTGCTTACCGCCGCAGGGCTATGCGGCTGACGAATAATTTCTCTGCTACATCACTTATGCCGGATGGCATCTCCGTCTTATCCGGCTTGTTTATCCCTTCCCCGCTGTATTTTCATCACCTTAAGTCAGAAAAAGAATACTGTCATACTTTTTGGCACAGTTGGACATCTGGTGGCAAAGCTCGCCATAATAAGTTGTGTCATACGGAAGGAACGCCAGCAACGTTCACCTGTAAGTCGGGACGCCGCGAGAGCGAGATGGACTTGCTGTGTCCCGAGATTGAACCGGAGTGTAAACAGGAATGGGTCAGGAAAAGTTATATCTCGAAAAGAACTAAGCTGGTTGTGCTTCCAATGAACGCGTTCTCCGGTGGAAGCCGCAGACAAAAGTAACCCGCTGATCGAGCGCATGCGTTTTTTGGGGGATCTATTCCAATAACCTCGATGAATTCTATAAAGTGCGTTTTGCAGAGCTGGAAACGCCGGCTGATCATCAGTGAAGAGCAAGGCCTTCCGACTAATTCGCGTCATCTGCTGGGGAAAATTCAGTCCCGCGTACTGAAAGCCGACCGGAGTTCGACAGCCTGTACAACGATCTGCTGCTGGAAATGGCGCGTAATCAGATCTTCCTGATCAACGAACGCCAGCTTTCGCAAAACCAGCAGAGCTGGCTGCGTAACTACTTTAAACAGTACCTGCGCCAGCACATCACCCCGACGCTTATCAACCGCGAAACCAATCTGGTGCGCTTCCTGAAGGATGATTACACCTATCTGGCGGTGGAGATCATTCGTGGCGACAATATTCGTTATGCGTTGCTGGAGATCCCGTCGGACAAGGTTCCGCGCTTTGTTAACCTGCCGCCGGAAACGCCGCGCCGTCGTAAACCGATGATCCTGCTGGATAACATCCTGCGCTACTGCACCGGATGATATTTTCAAAGGTTTCTTCGATTACGACACACTCAACGCCTACTCGATGAAGATGACCCGTGACGCCGAATACGATCTGGTGCACGAGGATGGAATCGAGCCTGATGGAGCTGATGTCCTCCAGCCTGGAAGCAGCGACTGACTGCGGAGCCGGTGCGCTTTGTTTATCAGCGCGACATGCCGGATGCGATGGTGGAAATGCTGCGTGAGAAACTGACCATCTCCCGCTATGACTCGATTATCCCCGGCGGGCGTTACCACAACTTTAAAGACTTTATTGGCTTCCCGAACGTCGGCAAATCCAACCTGGTCAATAAACCGCTGCCGCGCCTGCGTCATCTCTGGTTCGATAAATTCCGTAACGGTTTTGATGCCATTCGCGAACGCGATGTGCTGCTCTACTACCCGTATCACACGTTTGAGCACGTGCTGGAGCTGCTGCGTCAGGCGTCGTTCGACCCGAGCGTGCTGGCGATAAAAATCAATATTTACCGCGTGGCGAAAGACTCGCGCATTATTGACTCCATGATCCACGCCGCCCATAACGGCAAGAAAGTGACGGTGGTGGTAGAGCTGCAAGCGCGTTTTGATGAAGAGGCGAACATCCACTGGGCCAAACGCCTGACCGAAGCGGGTGTGCAGGTTATCTTCTCAGCGCCGGGCTTAAAAATTCACGCCAAACTGTTCCTGATCTCCCGTATGGAAGGGGAAGAGGTGGTGCGTTATGCCCACATCGGCACCGGGAACTTTAACGAAAAAAACCGCGCGTCTTTATACCGACTATTCGCTGATCACCGCCGATGCACGCATTACCAATGAAGTACGCCGGGTGTTTAACTTTATTGAAAACCCGTATCGCCCGGTTAACTTCGAGTATCTGCTGGTCTCGCCGCAGAACTCTCGTCGCCTGTTGTATGACATGATCGATACCGAGATTGCCAACGCACAAGAGGGCAAACCGTCCGGGATCACACTGAAACTGAATAACACGGTGGACAAAGGACTGGTAGACAGACTGTACGCCGCCTCCAGTTCCGGTGTGCCGGTGAACCTGCTGGTGCGAGGAATGTGTTCGCTGATCCCGGATCTCGAAGGCATCAGCGAAAATATTCGCGTAACCAGCATCGTTGACCGTTATCTTGAGCACGATCGCATCTATATTTTTGAGAACGGCGGCGATAAGCAAGTCTATCTTTCTTCCGCTGACTGGATGACGCGTAACATCGATTATCGTATTGAAGTGGCGGCGCCGCTGCTCGATCCGCGCCTTAAACAGCGCGTTCTGGATATCATCGATTTGCTTTTAGGTGATACCGTGAAAGCCGGTGTATATCGATAAAGAACTGAGTAATCGCTATGTGCCGCGCGGCAACCGCCGTAAAGTACGCGCACAACTGGCGATTTACGACTACATCAAATCACTCGAACAGCCCGACTAATCTATGCCGATACAAGAAAAGACACCACGACCGGAAGAGTTTGCTGCGGTCGATTTGGGTTCCAACAGTTTCCACATGGTGATAGCGCGTGTGGTGGACGGCGCCATGCAGATCATTGGTCGCCTTAAACAACGCGTTCATCTGGCGGATGGACTGGACAGCAATAACATGCTGAGTGAAGAGGCCATCGAGCGCGGGCTGGCCTGCCTGTCGCTTTTGCCGAACGCTTGCAGGGTTTCGATCCTCGAGCGTTTGCATCGTCGGCACGCACACTCTGCGCCGGGGCGTTGAACGCCACCGATTTTCTCAAACGCGCCGAGAAAGTGATCCCCTACCCGATTGAGGATCATTTCGGGGCAATGAAGAAGCCCGTTTGATTTTTTATGGGCGTAGAGCACACGCAGCCGGAAAAAGGCCGCAAGCTGGTGATCGATATCGGCGGCGGCTCGACGGAGCTGGTGATCGGTGAAGATTTCGAACCCAAACTGGTTGAAAGCCGCCGGATGGGCTGTGTCAGTTTCGCGCAAATGTATTTCCCCGGCGGCGGCATTAACGGCGAAAACTTCCGCCGCGCACGCATGGCGGCCACGCAAAAGCTGGAATCGCTGGCGTGGCAGTTCCGTATTCAGGGCTGGAATGTGGCGCTTGGCGCATCCGGCAGCATTAAAGCCGCCCATGAAGTGCTGTCATTCCTCCGGCGAGAAAGATGGCATTATCACCCCGGAACGTCTGGAAAAACTGGTCGCTGGAAGTGCTGGAAATATAAAAACTTCGCCGAACTCAGCCTGCCGAGGGCTTTCCGAAGAGCGCAAAGCGGTGTTTGTGCCGGGCACCGGCGATTCTGTGTGGCGTATTCGATGCGCTGGCTATCCGCGAGCTGCGCCTGTCCGATGGTGCGCTGCGTGAAGGCGTTCTGTATGAGATGGAAGGCCGTTTCCGCCACCGAGGACATTCGCAGCCGTACGGCACAGAGCCTTGCCAGCCAGTACAATATTGACCGCGAACAGGCGCGTCGCGTGCTGGAAACCACTACCCTGATGTACGATCAGTGGCAGGCGCAAAACCCGAAGCTCGCCAACCCGCAACTGGCGGCGCTGCTGAAGTGGGCGGCGATGCTGCACGAGGTGGGGCTGAACATTAACCACAGCGGCATGCACCGCCATTCCGCGTACATTCTGCAAAACAGTGACTTGCACCGGCTTTAACCCGAGGAGCAGCAACTGATGATGGCGACGCTGGTTCGCTGTCATCGTAAAGGGATCAAGCTCGACGAGTTGCCGCGGTTTACGCTGTTCAAGAAGAAGCAGTATTTGCCGCTGGTGCAGATTTTACGTCTGGGCGTGTTGCTGAATAACCAGCGCCGGGGCGACCACCACACCGCCGACGCTGCACCTGAAAACCGATGACAATCACTGGACGCTCAGTTTCCCGTATGACTGGTTCAGCCAGAATGCACTGGTGCTGCTCGATCTGGAAAAGAGCAGGAATACTGGGAAGCTGTAACCGGCTGGCGGTTGAAAATCGAAGAAGAGCAGTCTGACGTGGCGGCCTGATCCCGCCACGCAGCATGATTAAACCTGCGCTGGCGGCGCAATAAGCTGTTCGAGCGGCGCAGGTTTACCAATCACATACCCTTGCAAGTAATCGATCCCCCAGCGCAATGGCCGCGCTGCGTATCTCTTCGCTTTCGACATATTCCGCCACGACGCGCATTTTCTTCATCCGCGCCAGCGTGCAAATGGATGACACAATCTGGTAGTCCGAGGGCTGTTAGAGACAATATTGCGGATAAAACTGCCGTCGATTTTCAGGATATCGGCATTCACCGTTTTCAGCCGCGCATAACTGCCATAACCGGTACCAAAATCATCAATCGCCACCCGGCAGCCCCATCAGTTGTAAGTGCATCAGCGTCTGGTTCGCCTGCATGATGCTGCTCAACGTATTGCTTTCGGTGACTTCAAAAATCAGTTGCGGGCTTCAATGCTGTATTTGCGCAGTAAACGGCGGACTTCCTGACTGAACGGTTTGCGGCACACTGACGCCGGGGAAAGATTGATGGCGAAACGCTGCGCAGGCAGGCGCTCGCGGTTTTGCGCCATAAAGTGCAATACATGCTCAATAACCCACAGATCAATGCGCGACGACAAACCAAACTCATACGCCACCGGCAAAAACACATCCGGACTGATACTCTCGCCCCCCTCCTCGCCGAGCCGCAGCAGGATCTCGTAGTAATCGTCACCGCGCACGCCATGGATCCGCTGCGCCATGAGCACAAACTGGTTCTGCTCCAGCGCCAGTTGCAGGCGATTCATCATGTCCACTTTCAGCCGGAGGCTGCGTTGCAGAGTTCGTTGCACCCACGGTTTTGCAGATTTTCCGGATGGTTGGTCGCCAGCGACAAATCCGCAATGGTGCTCATTTCTCCCAGCAACAAAAGACAAGTGCTTCACCGGTGAGCGCACATAGCAGTAGCTCAGCCCGACCTGCGGTTGCAGCGGCATCTCATCCCAGACAAAGCGGAACGCTTTGATACGCGCATCCAGCTCCTCAATGCGCGTCTGATGCGACTGGGTGTTCAGGCGGATCACCAGATCGTGGCCGGAGAGCTGGTAGACGCACTCCTCCGCCATCAATAGAGGCTGTAGCCAGTTTGCCATCCGCTGTTTGTACTGAATGCGTAACATCACGCCATAGTTGCGCCCTAACAGTTCAAGCTCCGGTATGCGTAAAAAACAGAGCACCGACCGGTGGCGTTTCCGCCAGCGCGCGGTTGAGCGCCCGCAGGTTGGGCATATTCGTTACCGGATCGATAAACGCCGGGGCAGCAGGCGCGGTCATTCACAGTACGCTGCCGGGTCGCCATCACCGCCATGGCGATAATGATGAACGAGAACACGGGGTAGCTTGGAAGAGACAATAGCCAGTTGCAGATCGTATGAGGGAAACCGTGGCAGATAGCGATCAAAATAGTGAATGGAGACGATCAGTAATGGCGTCCAGACAAACGAGATAAAACGGTAGCCGTAACGCATTGCCCCCACAGCATGACCGGTAACAGCAACGATAATGTGTAGTTGGTGCTAAAAATAGAGCTGTGGATGTTGAGCGGCATCAGCAGTAAAAAGACGATCCCGGCAACGATAAGGGACCATACCAGCACCTCCACGCGCGCGTGACTTTTTGGGTCGAACTCATGGCGCAACTGCGAGAACCAGTGATGACATAACGCGGATGGCGAATAATGCGGATCACCAGATAGCTGAAGGGGACGCCGGTGAGCAACCCGACCAGCAATCCCTGATAATTAATCAGCATGGGCACATTGAGCGCCAGAGCATTCGTCTCACTGAGCGGTTTATCGTACAGGTTCAGCCAGACGCCCACTTCAAGAATGATCAGATAAAGGGTGGCCGGGCACAGCGCCTGCCAGAAGATGCGCTGGGAAACCAGCAACGATGTGCCGTACGACACGCGATGCCGCTGGGTAACGAAAACGCGATAACCGCCCCAGCTCAGTATCACCGGAACCAGTAAACGCATGCTTTGCAGAAACAGGACTAACGGCTCGAGATCGCCGTAACGTAAAACGAGCGCCACCACAATACCGGGCAACGCCGCCCAGCCGTAAAACATCATCAGGCTTATCAGCAGCGCCATCGGCAGATAGTAAAGAATGACATGCTGCCCGGAGACTACAGCAAATGTATTAGCCAGACTAAATAATGGAAACAGTATCGAGGGGACGATGAGAGGCAGTGCCCACCACTGATCTTTCAGATGATTATATTTTTTATCAATGTCATAGATGCTCAACGAAAAACCTGATCCGGTGGGCATTTCAGGCAGGCATCCAACCCGGCCATGCCGGGCAAGGGTAAAATGCCCGAAGAAACCGAAAGTTTAGTGCTGAACAATAACTTATAATTGATATATATCAAGAAAATCTCGGCAAGCCATTTTATTTCACAGCTTTTTTTACTTTTGTGCGTAAATTATATTCCGCTCATAAATATTTAATTTATCTTATATAATTGTTGTTTATTTTTTATTCATGGCATTTTTGCGCCGGGCTGAATTGACCTTCCACGGAGACTGTGCCTTAATGTCATTGTCGCCCGTTTATCGGGCTTTCCTAAAGGAACCATTGTGAGTCAGGCACCCAGTATGCGAAAACGACATCGATTTGACAGTCGCATGACCCGTATCGTACTTCTTATCAGCTTTCTCTTTTCTTCGGCCGTTTCGTCTATTCCACTATTGGCGCCCCGTATCATCATCAGGATAAAGTCCAGTCGCAACAAGTTAGCCAGACTATCGATCCCACCGCACAACGCTAAAATTTAACGCCCCTTTACGACACGCTTCACCGCGTGGGTTTGCGCACATCTGAATAAAAGTAAACCGACCGTTATCTGAACCGGTCGGGCGTCTGTTCTGTTTTTATCTGTCCAGTTTTAACCAGCGCTCCTCCAGCCGCGCCAGCGTCGCCAAGGCCGACAGCCAGACGGAATTCCGCAGGCCACTCCCCGGACGGAGAAACCCCCGGCGGCTTCCAGTTTCTGCACATACTGTAAACGACCATAGTGGGATAAACAGGCTGAAAAGACGCGGGCGATCTCCGTGCGGGTAAGCGTTGGGGACAACGTTAACGACCGGAGCATGCGCCGATCCCGCAAGCACTCCCTTAACACCACAAACACCCTCACCGCCGCGGCAACGGCAAACCCGGCGCAAGTCAGGAGGATAATGCCGACAAACACCTTCGTCGCCAGCGGACGTTTGGTGACATAGTCAATCAACGCAAACATGCACCATACCATCAATGCCGACACGGCCAGAATAGACAGGTTCGAGAGCCATTTTCGCAGATTATGATGTTGCGGCGAACAAACTGGCAGATATTCACCCAGTCCAGCAAAAGCAGGCCGGAAACAATCAGCGCGGCCATCCACCCGCCATACACCTCGCTGAATCCACCATAGGCGGCAAAAGGTGCGATCGTCTGAGCCATTTTTCCGGAAAACAGTCCAATAATGCTCATCAACGCCAGAATGAGGCAGCCCAGCACTCTGAATAACACCACGGTACAGGCAAAAAGCCGGATTCGGTTAACGACGATAAAGATCGCACCGGCGGGCTTATTCCCCGGCTGTTATCAGGTTTCTCTTTCTTTCCTGTTTTTGTCACGAAAAAAAGAGACGCGCTGGCCGCCGCCGCGTAAGACGCGCCGAAAGCTACGATAAACGGCATGACCACGCAAAGCAGTGCGCAACAGACCATCGAGACTTTCATGTTCCACAGACGCAATTGCGCGACCCGGTAGACGCCGCTTAGCGCATCCGACAGGGATAAACTCAGCAGGATATTTTACGGCTCGCCCAGAAATGAACATCGGAGATACTCATTACATATTTCTTAATCCCCTCTTCCAGCCCGGATTCCATTTTCGGCAAGTGACGGCAGGCCCGGAAGGCGGTTTCCCGCAGCCAGCCATCCGTGCCGACAATGGCGACAGCAAGGATCGGCGCAGCGCGCGATTCAGAGAGTATGCCGGTCGCTTCAAGGCAAATTTTCGCCCGAGGGATGATGCTATCGCCGGTTTTGACGTGCTCCATAACAAAGTCGCTCAGCGCGTCTTCAAACGGCAGGATCACCTCCCGCCGCGAGCCAAACGCATCAATTAAAAATCGCAGGCAGTGGATCGCCCTTAACCGTTGGCGCGGATCGGCAAAATGCTGCTGGATCTCGCTCCAGCAGAGATCCGCTAACCGTTGTGCTTCCGCCGGTTCGCACAACTGCGCATACAGCACCAGCGCATCACGCCCGCGCGAATCCGTTGGAATGTGCGAAGTCGGCACCTCTTCCGGCGTTTGCAGCAGCATCGGCGGTGACGAAGTACTCCGGGGAAGCGGCGATGCACAAACGCGAATGACTTCATCGCCGGAAGTGACTCTGGCAATTCTGGCATAGCGCAGCACCTCTAACACCGCGTCCACTTTGCCGGAGTTGGAAGTGTTGACTGATCACCTTAACCGGTGCTTCAAGACCGAATTTCGATGAGCGAAAGACAAACCCGGGGCGATATCGGTCGAGACAGCAATCACTTCCTGTGCCGTGATCCCGCGTTGCTCAGGCGGTGATGGCAAAGCTGCAAGCGGCGATCGATATAGTTTTGTAAATCTCCGCACACCTTGGTTTGCCGGGAGTTGCTCTTTGCAATCCACTCCCCCAGCATAAATGAAGGGGTTACGCGCCAGCGGCATCAAATCCTGACGATGGCTGAACAGTTCGTTTCTGACCTGCTCAGTAAACTGCGGGTATCGGCTTAATGCTTCCGAAATACCGGACTCGGACAGCGGGCGGATCTCCAGCACTTTATCTGCCAGAAACGCCCGCGTCGGCTGCCTGAAAATCCGCGACGATAAAACACCGCGCGACGCAGGGTGCGTGGCCATAAACTTAGAGATAACGCTGGAAAGCGAGTTAATGACATCGGAATCTTCATTGGCGTCCAGAAGTTCGGCGATTTCATCAAACGAGTCGAAAATAAAAAAATAAAGCGCCCCGTACGCCAGAGATCCCGGAAGTACTTATCCATAAAATCTTTGGTGAACACGTCGCCGCGTTGGGAGACATTGTTGATGACAAACTCTTCCAGTTCGCGAACGGTGAACCCGGAGCGGTTGCCTGCCGCGGCGCTGGTCGGCACCCATTCGCGCAGGTTGACATAGATAGGTACGCGGTTGGTTTTTTGACTTCCGCCAGCATGTCTTTAGCCAGTTTGCGTAGCGCCACGCTTTTCCCGGCACCGGAGCACCCAGAATCAGAAACGATTGTGACTTTCGGTCTTTGCGGATGGCGTCTTGCAGCCGCATGATTTTTTTGCGCGATGCAACGCCGTTCGTTTTGCGGATCTCCACTTCGGCCTGTAGCTCGGTATAGTATTCCGGGCTCCAGTTGCTGTCCCGTCGACGGTGATCAAATCCCGCTCCAGCGCGTTGCAAAACGCCTGCAATTTTGGGAAGCTCTCTTCAGGAAAATCGTCTTTCAGCGGTTTCGGGTGACCGCCGCTGACCGTTTTATCCCGCATGCAGTAGAAAACGCCGATCACCACCAGCCCCGCAAAGGTGATAACCCACGGCGAGGGCTGACTGATAAACTGAATGTTCTTCAGCCAGTGCCGGGGCATTTTGCAGCACCGGCAAAGACCAGATGGTGGGCAGCAGCGTATTCAGCACGCTGGAGCCGCTGCCAATAATGCCCATCCCCAGCACCACGGTCAGCGCGTATTTTGTTTGCGCCATACCCGGCGGGCATCAACAGCGGGCGGGCGATGAGCAGCATCACAGATAAAAATGGCAAAGAACAGTGCGTTAAGCCACGTGGAGTAATACCCAATCCCGCCACGAACAGTAGCGCTAACGCAAGGAGAATTAAGACGAATTTTTGACTGCCTGACATGCGAGATTCCTTCCATTCCAACGACCGGCCTCTGGCGAAAGTGCACTATAGCGTCTTCACGCCGGGATGACAGCGCCGGGCTACCGGATTTGGTGGGATAACAGGGGAGAAATACGGCAAAATTGAAGTCGACAAAAGCGGGTTATGTTTTCTAAAGCCGTTCAGCGAGATGATGGCCGGGAACACAACGCTGATACAGCACAGCCAGCGACAATCCCTTTCCGGGCGGCAATGTAATAAATCCAATGGCGGTCACCGGGAAAGCTGTAAACGCCAGTCCCCAACTCTTCTTCCCGCGTTTGCCCCGTTAAAGGCATTTCCGCGATGTTTTCCAGTAACCGGCGAAAGTGAGCCATCTAATCACGTGACTGTTGCCTGAGTGTGTAATCGCGTATCAACGCAAGAACAGATATGCGATCCGCATTCGAGCTTATTTCATGCATGCGAAGAACAAAGAAGAGAGTATGGCTTTATCGTTACAGTACGCTCAATTCGCCCCGGCACGCCGGTTCACGATCACCTGAACATACTGCGCAATCGCAATGTTATGTTCCCGCGAGTTCCGGGCAATTAACGCACGGAGCACTTCGGGCGAGGCGTGGTGCGCCTCCTCAATAGCGCTGACGCGAATAAGCGACCGATGGAGCAGCATGTAGATATAGAATTAAAACCGAGGCGCGTCACACTTTTAATGTTGCACGGAATAATGCATATCTACGTTTCGGGGTAAATTAGCATTTGTATCTGGGAAAGGAGATTCAAGGATGAGCAAACGTAGCGAGATTATCGACGGTCGCCCGGCGGCAACCGCCAGAAGTGGTGTGTATACCGAAGTACTGGGATGGATCGACCTCAGGCACGCACGGTGATGACATCAAAACATTAATGGATAAAATCAATACCGGTGAATCAAGTGCGCAAGAACACTACGACGTAACCTATGCACAATCTATGTGTGATCCATGGAAATTTATACGCGTGGGGAAATTTATAAGGTGGCGCATCCGTAAAGGCCGCTCATATGCCGAGCGTAAAAGCATTGCCCTTGCAATGATGATGACAATGGCGACAAAGTTTGAGGGATTTCCAGTCCACCTTTCCCAACAATAGGGTTACCGACAGTGGTTTTAGCGGTGAGGATTTAGTATCAGATTTGCTGGGATTCTATCGTGTGATATCAATCCAGCATCCCTTCGAACTGTTGAGGCCTGTCAGCAAAGAAGAGGCCCTTAAACGTTGGGATTATTATGGGAAAATCGGTTCCTCGGAAAAACGATTCGTTCCAACCCCTTTTATTTCCCTGATCCTGAAAGATTCCCCAATGCCAGACCCCACAAAGGTTTTTTACCCAACTTCATGCAGACCATAACCCCGTATAATGACTGGGCTTCAGGCAACGTAGGCACAGTAGAAGTCAATGGCGGGTTCATGCAAGGGATGCAGGAAGAAAGGACTTAATCGTATGAGAATCAGGAGGATAGTTGGGATAATGGCCGTTGCAATTGTCGCCATCATTACCGCTATGCTGGTCTATAAATGGCCCGTTATAAAATTTGGCTTCGACGATGGAGGCAAATACACCGAACGCGATCGGCAGGTGTATGACGCTTTCAGACATTCTAAAACAAATGCCACGCATAACGGGTGATTACGAGTTTGATTACCACACCGTATCCGGGCTGGTTCGGTTGGTAATAGCCTGATATTCAACGGCACGACGGATACCAGCCAGATTGACGCGGCTAACGTCCCGGGGCTATGTCAAACAAGAGAGCTGTATGGTGCAAGGCATATGCTGGAAAGGCCGTGATCCAACCGAGGATGTTGTCGTCAGTGCAATACCAGAAATGAAGCGTGTTTGGGTGCAGGTTGATTACACCCCAGTTTCCCGCTAAATGCTTATTTCCCGGACGTACGCTGGCTCATAATCTGCTGCACGTACTGCTCAATCGCAATGTTATGCTCCTGAGCGATGCGGAAATTAACGCCGAGAACCTCGGGCGAAGCGTGGAGCGTCTCTGCGATCAGTTTATCGAAGTCGCTCTGCGTAAAGCTGGCGCGCACGCTTGCGCGCTGGAGCAGTGTGAGCCAATTTCAAGCACCGCGCGGCGGTAGTCGTCGGCGAGCAGGACATCCAGATCGCGTTGCTGAATATCGAAGGTGAAATCGAAGCTGACAAAGCCGGACTCCACAGGCAGCGAGTAAGTCAGCCGGTCGCCTTCCTGCCAGACCTGCGGTTCATACCCGTCCCCCATTCGCCGTACTGCATGGCACCCTCCCTTTTCCCTGCAAGCCGTTCAGGCGCGATTGCGACTGATCACCACTTCCTGCCGGATATTGCGGGCAGCATAGCGGGTGCCATCAATAAGGTAAATATCGCGTACGCTGTCGTCGTTACTGGGGCCATCCAGTGCTTGAGCTTTCAAGATCCAGCACCTCTTTCGGGACACGGTATTGCACGGCATCGTCGGTATCAAACACCAGATATTCCGTTTTACTGCACAGGGGAAGGTTGCTTTTAACATAGAGAATGTAATGCAGCGTACTGAGCGTCAGCCCGGTTTTTGCGCAATCTCTTTCAGGCTGAAATTCTCCGCCGAGTCATACAGCGCCAGCACCCGCTCAAGGTGCTTCTCGTTATATTTCGGCACCCGGAGATGTAAATCGAGACGGTAGGCCATGCGCACCACCGTGATATTGGTCTTTAGCTTGTCGGCGATTTGGCGTGTTGTCAGTATCCCCGCGCTTTTTACGCAGAAAACTCACCTTCTTATCTGTCCAGATAAATGCCATACACGCACTCCCTCATCGTCTGTTTTACTGACGGGCAAGTTGGGTAAATGTTTCCTGTAACTCCGGCAGATTACGTGCCCCTGATGCAGGCTGAGCACCCTTCCCCGCTCATCAATCAACACCGAAGTTGGCGTGCCAATCACCGAGGTAACGCTCCCCGGGTGATCTTCAGTTGATCGCGCAATACCGGATAGGTTATCTGGTGCTTCGCCAACAGCGCATTAATGTTCACGGAATCCGGATCGGTGTTAACCGCCACCACCACGATTTTATCGCCCCACTGCTGGCTCAGTGCCTGCAATGAGTCCATCTCAGCCGCAGCCGCCGCAGCTTGCCGACCAGAAATTGAGATACACCCGCTTACCCTTCCAGCTCTCGAGGCTGGCATCTTTACCGTGCAAATCAAATGCCGCCAGCGCAGGTGCGGGCGCGCCCTGCGCCAGTTTCTCTTCTTTACAGCCGCCTAATAACACCACCAGCAGCAGTACCATCCCGTTAAGCCAGCGCATGGTGTGTTCTCTCCTCGCCAAGATATTTCCCGTGCTGTAAGCGCACGATCCGATCGGCAAACTGACCGAGTGCCGGGTTGTGCGTCACCATCACAATCGTGCGCCCCCGGCGGTGTAAATCGGTTAACAAATCCAGTACCCGCTGCTCATTCTCTTCATCCAGATTACCGGTTGGTTCATCGGCAAAATCACCGGCGGCTCATTCACCAGCGCACGGGCAATACACACTCGCTGCTGTTCACCGCCCGAAAGCTGGTTTGGCAGGTGGGTGATGCGATGCTCCAGCCCCACCTGCGCCAGTACGGCACGCGCGGCGGCTTCATCCACCACGCTGTGGTAGTGCTGCGCCAGCATGATGTTTTCCAGCGCGGTGAGAAACGGGATCAGGTGGAACTGCTGGAACACCAGCCAATTTTCTCTGCACGAAAACGCCGCCGCCCCTCTTCATCCAGTGCTGCGGCATCGGTACCGTCGAGGATCACCTGCCCTTCGGTGGCCGTGTCCGGTAGCAGGTCAGAATGTTCATCAGCGTTGTTTTACCGGATCCGGATGCGCCCATGATCGCCACGAACTCACCGCGTTCGATGCGCAGATTGATATCGTCCAGCGCGGTGACGTCGCCGAAGCGCTTGTACAAATGGCGGGTTTCGATAGCCATCTGCGGCATGTGCGTTACAGACATCGCGTTACTCTCCTTTAAGCACTTTTGCCGGTTCAACGCTAACCGCGCGCCGCACCGGAACAATGGCCGCGAGCACCGCGACCAGTAACGACAGAACCAGGGTAATGGGCAGTACCGGCAGGCGCAGGGAAATGGTGGCGTTAAACACCGTCATTCCCAGCAGTTGCGCCAGCAAATAGCCCAACACCCAACCGCAGACCACCGCCGCCAGCGCGATAATGCCGGTCTCCAGAAGTATCTGGCGCATGATGTCGCCATTGCTGGAGCCGAGCGCTTTTGCAGCGCAAATTCACGCGAACGCTCACCCACAATCGCCATCAACGTAGTGTTCACGCACAGCGATGAGAGCGCCGGGGATAACGATTGAAACCAGCCCCCATCAGCCCCTTTGATCTTATCCAGCACCGGCCTTCAGAAGCTGAAACTTTGCGCACCGGGCGGATCTCAAGATCCGGGTATTGCTGCTGTAAACTCTGCGCATAGCGTTCCACCTGCCCGACATCGTTGCTCACGCTCAGCAAAGCATGGCTTATTTTGCCCGGCTGATGCAGCCAGCTTTGCGCCACATCCGGTGCTGACAATCAGCATGTTGTCGGTCGCATCGCCTGCCCTCGACAACGCCTTTAATCAGCAACTTTTTACGCGCCTGATGATCAACAAGCGTGATGCTGTCGCCCCGGCCGGACGTTGAGACGCTCAGCCAGCTTGACGCCGATCATCGCGTTGCGATCGTCAAAGCTCACGCCAATCCAGTTGCCGGTGACCTGCCAGTACGGCGCCAGTTTTGCATTGATTCAAACCACACCCCGACGATCACCACTTTTTCCAGTTCGGTGCGCGCCATCCCATACAGCCACGGACTGGCGCCATGAATAAGTCCGGCAGGGCATTATCCAGAATGGCCTGTAATTCCGGCTGCGGCATGCCCGAACCGTGTGCAGGCCCGATGTAGAAATTCGCCCCGAAGGTGCGCAGTTCTTCACTCATCTTGCTGTTGATATCAAACCACACGGCAGAGAGCGCGGTGACGATCATCGCCCCAACGGTCAGCGCGGCGAACACCACGCTGACGCGCTGTAAACGCAGGCGCAACGCACGCCACACCAGCAACCAGAGCATGTCGCGCTTAGCGGCCATACAGCACCTCCACAGGGTAAAGACGGGCAATGCGCCGCGCCGGGAACCGGTGCCAATCAACGCAATCAGTACCGCAATCACCAGCACGCAAGGCACCACAATCCGGTGCAAAATTGAGCGGGGCAGCAAACAGCATTAACCCGATGGCTTTTGCCAACCCCCAACCGGCAACGCACCCCAGCGCGCCACCCGCCGCTGGAGGCGGCTTCCAGTGTAAAACAGCAGCAGAATTTGCCACTGCCGCGCGCCCAGCGCTTTCATCAGGCCGATCTCTTTGGCGCGCTCCATAATGGTGCTGGTCATCAGCGAGGCAATCCCCATCGCGGCAGCCACCAGTGCGGCGAGCGTCACCACGCCCATCAGCAACTGGATCTTGTCGATCACCACGCCTTCTGACGCGGCAACCTGCCAGACCGGGCGCACTTCCGCCCCGGAAATCGCTTCTTCAAGCTGGTGAGCAATCGAGGAGACATACGCCGTGCAGTACCAGAGGTCGTACTCTTCGGCATTCAGCGCTTCGAGGGTTTTCCGCGCGCGGCGTGAAAGTTCGTTTTCCGGCACGGTGAGCGCCGAAACGCGGATCGCCTGCACCTTGCCCTGCAAACCCAGCAGTTGCTGAACGGTAGCGAGCGGCATCACCAGTTGATTATCTTCTTCGCCACCGCTGGAAAGGATGCCGCTGACCACCACATTCTGAGCGTGATCCCCGGCGTGAAGCGCAATCTTATCGCCCACTTTCCAGCCACTGTTACGTGCCAGCGCATGCCCCACCAGCACTTGCGGAACCTCACCAACCGGCTCCTGCGGCCACGCGCCATCCACTTGCCAGAAAGGGCTGACCGTGCGCTGCCCGGTCTGATACCCCTCTTCATCCGGGATGTCGACCGGCTGGCTGAAGAAGGTGCCTAACACCGGCGTCTCACGGCCATTGGCCGTCACTTCGCCAAGCATCGGGGCGAAGCCAACAATGTTATTGCGCCAGAAGATGTCTTTAATGTTGGGTAATTCCGACTCATCCAGGAAATCGGCCAGAGAGCGGGTTGCTTTTCTCACTGAACATCGCCGGGAGCGCAGCCTGCCCGGCGGGTTCAATCAGGATGTTCGCGCCGTAGGATTTCATCTCACGCGACATCTTGTCGCCGATGTCGATCGACACCGCCAGCAGCGCCGAAATCAGGCTGGAGGCCAGAAAACGGTCAGTATCGCCAGCGCCTTGCGCCGGATATTACGCCCCCGGGGATTGCCGTAGCATTCGCCATAACATGGCTACTCCTCCTTCGCCGGCAAACTGCTCAGGCGCACTGCGGAAGCGGTTATAGTTCGCTTCGGATGCAAAGAACCAGTTTTACCGCCCCAGCTGTATTTGTATTCGGCAGAGGTATTGGTCAGTGTGGTTTTATCCACCGGGTCGGTCACGCTGATGGTCATTACCGTGGAGAAGTAGTTCACCCCGGCAGCCAGCGCATCGCGCGGGATGGTCAGCTCTTTCTCGTCGTTGCGCCAGTTGTCGATCGGCACCGGGTTACAGCCCCCGCCTTACCAATAGACGGAATAAAAATATGTACCCCGCAGGCCACGCAGATAACCCGCGGTTGCCTTCCATCACATAGCCCTGATCGCCGCACAGCAGGCAGGCGTCGAACACCACGCCAAAGCGCAGCTTGTCCGGATAGCGGTTGATGATGAAAAAGCGCACCGCTTTACCGTCATCCGCCACCCAGACGAAGCGGTGCAGTTTGCCATCGCGCAGTTGCGCCACCGGCAGATGAACCATGCCATCGCTTGCCGGTGACCGGCTGCGCCTGCGATAACTGCGGCGGCTGTGACGCGACCAGTTCCACCAGAGCTGACCGGCAATCACCACGGCAGCACACACGCGATGGTGGTCAGTAACAGGCGTGTGGCATTACGGCGTTGCGCGCGGGCAAGACGGTGTGCAATCGGCTCCTGCTGAAGGCGCACAGCGCGAAAACGACGGCTCAACGCAGGCAGCCAGCACACCGCAAGGAGCAGCAACACACCTGCGCCCGCCCAGTTGTACAGCTCGGCGTTATTCGTTACCCGCGCGACAAAACTCAGCAGCGGCTTGGAGCAACGGCACGACCTGCAGTTTCATCAGCAGTAACAACACGTTGCCGCTCAGTGGCAACCAGATCAGCACCATCACCATCAGCGTAAGCGGCCAGTAAAGCCAGCGCAGACGGCTGACCAGCATCCCGCACAGCACCGCCGCCAGACTCAGCACCGCGAAGGCCAGCACCCGTGGGAAGTGAGATTAAGCAGCAGGTCGGTATTCAGAACGTGAGTGCTGGTGAGACCGCCAAGGTTGGGGTCCAGCCCCCAGTGACGCGCGGCACCCAGCACCAGCACGCCCTGTAACAGGTAGGCGCACGCGGTGCGGCACCCACCAAAAAGCTCAGCAAGAACAGCAGCGACACCAGCACTTCGGCGCAGACCAGCAGCAACTGAGCCGGCTGCGAGCCATGGAAAACAGCCCGCACAGCAGACCGGCAGCCAACCCGCCAAGCGATGACCACACCAGTGGCCGCACCGCCGGGCACGGGCCACGGCTCCAGAGCAGACCGCAAAGCAGAGCTACGCAGAAAAAAACCTGAAGTGTGGTGACAAAAAGTAACTCATGACATCGACTCCGGGTAGGGCAAACAAAGAGTGGCTCTGCGCGGGTAACGGTATCGCGGAATCACGCCGCGATACCGACATCAACACCTGCGCTTTAATCCAGTTCCAGGCCGACATATTTGAATTCATAGCTCACGTCGAACGGCTTCCACCAGCGGCCCACACCGGTTTCGGTGTCCGTATGGCGGTGCATCCCCGCTTTGGCAGGCGGCTCCAATGTGGTAGGTCACTTTGTAGTTGCCCACGCCCATCATTTTGATGTTTGCGCCGTAGTGCGGGCCATCGCTGGCGACCATCGGCATGAAGGTGCCGTCCTGTTTTTCGCCGGTGTCGGTGTTGACCGTGCTGTAGCTGATGGTCAGATACGGCACCCATTCACCCGCGCCAAAACCGTTTTTGTTGCCTTCGGTGGCGTGAATATCGGCTTCCGGTGGATGTCGGATTTAGCGGCAGGCAGCCCCATGCCACGCGGTTCCATATCGATCGGCTGCAAGTAAACGGCAGCCAGCTCCATTTCGTTCATTTTTACCGGCTCGCCCGCCGGGTGTTCCTCGGAATGCTGTGGGGCTACTGGTGCAGTGAAAATGCCGGTCATTACCGCACCAGCAATAAGCGCTTTCTTCATGGTCATTGGACTTATCCTCGTCGTAAAATTGGCGATCAATTATTTTTAATCATCTCCCCCGGAGGTGGTTGCGGCGGCGCATCACCCACAGCGCCACCAATGCGGCAAGTAGCAATACCGCCTGCGGCATCAACGTTTCCACATAGGGATAAATGCCCAGCCAACTGACTTCTGGCATGCCATTAATCAATGTTGGCTGGAACAACTTGCCTTCCACCAGTTCGAGCACCCCTTTACCGGCAAAGACGAATGCCATCAGGTACATAAAACTGCCGGTAAACATAAAGAACGGTTTGAGCGGCAAGCGGACGACCGAGTAGCGCATCACCAGCCAGCCACCAGCAACACCACAACCAATGGCAAACCCCGCACCAATGGAGAGATGACCGGCAACGTCTTTCGCATCACCAATCAGCGCAAAGTAGAACAGTACCGTCTCGGCACCTTCGCGATAGACAGCAAGGAAGCAGGTCAGCCACAAGCCGACCAGCGAGCCGCGGGTTAACGAGTGGGACAGCTTGCCCTCCAGCCAGGGCTTTCCAGTGCCGGGCCTCCACTTTTGAGAGCAGCCAATAGCTCATGGAGAACAACATCACCACCGCAATCAGCATGGTGAGAGCCTTCGAGCAACTCACGGCTGGCACCGGAGTTGGTGAACAGCATCTGGAAAAGAACCGCCGTGACTATACTTGCGACCAGCGCCACAATCACCGACTGGCGGATCAGCGGCATTTTGTCCTCGGTGATTGTTTTTCACCATGTAGGCGACAATCGCCGCCACAATCAGCAAGGCTTCCAGCCCTTCACGAACAATGATCATCAGGCTGTAGAGCAGCAGGCTCCACTGGGTCTCTTCCCTCGCCCAGCATGGTGACGGCATTTTGCAGATCGTTTTGCAGAGCGCTGGCCTCGGTAAGCAGAGCGCCAACCGGCTGCCCGGCCTTCATCAGGCCTCACCAGGTGCGGGTAAAGTGGTTTTCCAGCGTGGTTTTGAACGCCGAGTCACGGGAACCGATTTTGTTCTCCATGCCGGTGGCTTCAAAGCGATCGAAGTAGGTGTCTTGCACCGCGAGGATCGCCTCTTGTGCGCTGCCGTTCTGGTAGAGCGTGATAGCGCTACTGATGCTGTGATTAATCGCAGATGCGATGCTGGCCCAGTCGGCATTCTCCGGCGCGTCGCTGGCGACAGGCGCAGTGGCCGCTTTTTTCCGGCGCGCTCACGGGTTGATCGTCACGCGTGGTCGGCAGGCCAGTAACAGATCTTCGATGTCCTGCAACAGCGAAGTCACCTGATAAGAGACATCATTGAGATGATCGGGCTGTGCGGTCAGCGCAATCAGCGCGGTGAACTGCTGGTTGATAGCGGCGGCGTCTTTCGCAGAACGGTTCTGGCGCACCGACATCTCCATTTCGGAGTTTTTAAAGCCCTGATAATGCGCCTGCTGTACGCGCTGGCTGGCAGCGGTGAAGTTACCGGCCTGATATTCGGTGACCGCCCCGGGCCGGAGATCGTCGATGCTGCGGAAGCTGTTTTGCCAGTACACGGCAATGTCATCGCGGAGAGCGCCGAATGCTGCTCTTCGGCAACCAGTTTATGCCCGCCATCGAGCACCGGTTCCACCTCACGCAGCGCTTTTTTCAGCCCGTCGATTTTGCCCTGCACCTCGCTGAGTGGCTTGCCATCGCCAATCATTTTGCGGATCTCGCCGAAGGTGCTTTCCATCCTCGTAGCTTTTACTGGCAGAGAAGTTAATGCGGATTGGCCCTTCGAGGTTTTCGAACACCTCAAAATAGGCCATTTGCACTTCGCGGCGGGCGTCATTGGTTTTTTGCTGCTGATAGAGTTCCGCCGTTTTATCAAGGCGTTGCTCAATGTCCCCGGATGAACGGTGCGTAGTTGGTCTCCGCCCATACGCATGCGCTGAAGAACAGGCCAAACAGAGCCACCAAAAAGAACGGAAAGTCACCACTGCGCATACCCGTTAAATACAAATGATAATGATTATCATGATTCTTTTTGGTTTTGTACATGACCAGGATCATGAAACTGTCAAACAGTGACAAGTTATGTAAATAAATGATGAAGAACGGGCAGAAATAACCTTATTTTCCATGAAAGTAAGCGCAGTCTATTTTTTGGCAAGGTGCAGAACGGCTGTGCATTTTCCCGCACAGCGATCGGGGGAAATTAACATTCGCTAAACGTTAATAAAAAAGCCAGCAATAACATTGCTGGCGTATTTATACTCTAACGTAAATAACTGCGGTACGGATTACTGATTCGATAATATTTTCTTATCTTTCATCAGGCGTTGCAGGAAATGGCCATAACCGCGAGCGCCCGTCCAGAAATTAATGCTTTTCTCCACACCAACGGAGGTCATTGTTGCGCCGGTAATACCATCCACCGTGTAGTTATCGTTATTTCCGCTATTCTGCTGAACCACTTTCAACGCCGGTTGCGCCCGATCATCCAGCACTTTTTGCCCGGCCACTGGCGCAGCCAGTCTGCATCGTCCACCTTCGCGCCCGGTGCCCGGTGTTTCATCCTGATCGTAATACAGCAGGTTTTTCACCGTGCGCCCGTCGCTCTCCAGTGCCAGAAACGCATGCATCATCGACTTCGCGCCCTTGCCCGAAACGGGCAGGATAACCTGCTGAATTTCATGCTCATTGTTTTGAATGAAATAGATATCGGCAATGCTGCAACGCTGGCGTATCTGCGCCGGGTCCTGATCGGCCGCCAGCGTCACAGGTTTTTGCGCGTCCGGATGCGCTGCCACCGGCAGTAATTCGCCGCTGTCCAGAGTTGACTCCGGCGAACAATAACCCGGCGCGCGAAAAGCGTTTTTATCGTTTCCGGGTCAGGTTTATTAGCACTCACTAACCCAGCGACCTGAAGTATGGCGGCGGCATGTGGCTGATCTGCCGATTGCCCATCATCACTTTCAGCACCAGAAAATATAACGCCACCGCCGCAAAACACAGAACACAAAATAACATCATCGATGCAACAATAATTTTACCTTTACGCATAAAAACCTTTTCCCTGACGCTAACATAACCCGCGAAAATACATTTCGCAGGTAGCTTTATTTTCGTATTTTTAATAGATATGCCACCGGTTAAACAGGTTTGCAATACATTGGGTAAATTCTCAATGGCGGAAATAAACGCAAAATCGCCGCTTAAAAATGCCAATATTAATACCCATAAGGAGTGAGGTGCTGAATAAAATTTCGCAACCGATGGGTAACTACCAGCAAGATCAATAACCTGTTCTCACGACCTCTACAGTGCGTTACCTTATCCCCGAATGGCGGCAAGGCTGACAAAGGAGCCGATGATGCGTTATGAATTCGTTGAGGTACTCAACGATCTGGTTGATTACTTTTGCTGGGTGATATCCGCCTGTTGCAGGCACCGGAAAGAAGAGCATGCACTTGATGACGATCTGGCATCCGAGTTTGTCAGCAATGAGCAGCGACCGGGCTGTGCAGGAGGGCATCGTCATCCCGCTCGCGGGCATCGAAAATTACCCGTACACCATTATTTTCACCCTTTCTGGTGAGACACCGGAACTGCTCAAGCCAGAGAGCCGCTTACAGCACCAACGTGGCGGCTATGTGCTGCGCATCGAAAACCGCCAGCTTCGGCTGTTCACCCGCGAGTTCTGCAAAACTTCACCGATGCGCAAATCCGCGCGCTTGAGGAGCGTTATCGCCAGCCAGGCGACCGCAAATTGACATCGACAACGGTATGTGAGGTTGAGATCCTTGCCGGGGAAGTGCTGCGCGGCGACTATTGCGAACCTGCTATTGAGTTCGTGCTGAAGAAAACAGAACGCGAGCACGCAACCGCCGATATGGATATGAATTACCGCTTCACTGTCGACAGCCAGACTTACTAATCGGGACACGATAATGACTTCAGATGACTGCACTGCCGCCACTTGCGTGGCCAGCATTTACCGACGAAGCAGAGCGGCTGGCGTGGTGGCGCGCCTGTGCAGGCTTACCTCGACTTGTGGAATAACCCGCCGCCCATCACTCCGGTTAAAGCTCCGGATGTAGACGCACTGGAACAGCGGCTGGGCTGCGCCCCACCGCTGCTGCGCCGTTATCATGAACAGATTGGCGCACTGGAACTGGCCGAAAGGCTGTGCAGCGTAGTGCCCGAGAAATACGCCAGCATCGAACCGCTGCTGAATGCTTACCCCGGCATTAGCGACATCCTCGGAAGATGCGCCGGACGCAGAACAGCTGTCGACGCTGGTTGATCAGTTGGTTGCTTTTGGCGACTACCTCGGCAACGGCAATTTGTGGTGCTTCCACCGGGAAACGGGCGAAGTGTGGTACTTCGATCACGACAGTTCGCCGATGCTGACGCAGATATTCAGCGACGCGGGCCAGTACCTCGACGTGCTGATGTTCAAATGCCTGCTGGCCGCCCACGACGAGGAGGACAATGAGGATCTGCGCGAACACCTCGGCGATGAGATTGTGGAGAAATGGATGTATTGAGAAGGCGGTAATGCCCAAGGCACGGGAGCATTACCGTTTTATGTTTCAGCCTTTATACGTTCTGCTCTTCATACGCTCCCCTGATCGGATTTACAACCCGGATACCGCGACGGCCAGATTACTTCTGGTCGGGTATCTAACGCTTCAGCAATTAACCGCTCCCCTTTCGGCCAGTGCCGGGTTAAGGCATTGGCGAGCGGATGAAGCCAGCCCCGATTCACGGGAAAGCGCCGCCAACGATGTCCCTTTTTCCGTAAACCCGCAATAATATCTGCCGGATGCCAGTCCTGATGTTCCATGGTGATTCTCCTTTTCAATCAGCTGTTAGGACAAAACTAAAGCTAACACTGATTAAAAGGGCATTCTTTAGAGATGCTAAAGAGGAGATATATTTTCTTTAAATGCTAATTAGGTGGAGCAAGCCCCAGATGTCTGCTAAGAGCGAACAGCCGAACTATTTCGATTAGGGACAAAAGTGAGCTAGATTCTAACTTTAATTCGTATGTTCCGGATTAAAATTTCTAATGGTTAACGCCTCAAATACCGGCACAGAATTGTTGCATCCGATTACTTTTATAGGTTATATACAAAATTATTAACCAAAAAAATCAAAATATTCAAAACTCATATGTCATATCAAATTTTGATCGTATGAAAAATTCAACTGGTGTAAAATTTCTGTTGGTTGATACTCTCTTCTATATCGACCGACACCATTAAATCTTCCTGTCTCGGAAATAAGATGTAGGTTCTTTCTGGCCCTAGAACCAATTACATAAAGCAATTTTTTTAGCACTTTCAACAGAACAGTCATTGAAATTCGGAACCAGGTCTTGAAGAAGACCGAAGGAAATAACAACATCATATTCCCCTCCCTTTACTCCATGTATTGTTGACACTTTGATACCTGTTCTGGGTTTAAACGCTTTACGAAAAGTATCAATGTCAGTTGCAAAAAATGCATTCTCTTTCTTAGCCTATCAATTCTATTCTGTGTACTATTGAAAAATGATTCGTGATGTTCTTTTAGCATTGGATATAGTGTAAAATCTATCCCCAACTCACTAAATAGTGTCAAAGAACGTCCGAAGATAAGCTAGGCCGTCGAATTCATCTATCGAAATAGAGTTAACTGTCTTTTAGGAAATTTTTGGGGGATTATAGAATAACCATCGACCAATGCAAGTTCCATGTCATTTAAGATATCAGATGCCCACCGAAGACGCTTGACATATTAGGCGATGGCTCTGTTAAGATAATTTGGAGTCAACTTGAACCAAAAGTTATCAATGTCTCTTGAAAAGGCACAAGACCACGGGGCCATCGAAATTATAATCAGGCAATCTGTTTACCAAATTGCGAGTTAGTGATGCCAAATGCATCCACCAAGGTGCTATGACACAAATTTCCTTCTCAAGGATGCCCAGATTTTTAACGCTATGCTCAATATGCCTGCTCACTTGCCTCCAACTAAGTTATCCTTTTGAGTGATCTTGTCATAAGTAATGCTAGGATGATCACGATGCTCACCTTCAGCGACAGTTGCACTAGGGGGTAACATTAAAATTACGATAATAGTTTATAATTTTCTAGAGCTTCATAGTTTTTATCTAAGGACATTGGAGTAAATGACACTTGGCTAACTGCTCAAGTTCCAAATGTAATTGCGTAGCCACCAAGAGAACCGTAAATAGCTTGATTTGGATCTCCAACAATAAATATTTTAACTCGGTTTTGGCTAGCTTTTATAATATTTGAAACAATTGAATACTGTATTTCTTTCGTGTGTCTTGATATTCATCAATAAGAATATAAGAGAATAAGTTTGCCAATATCTTAGCAACAACTGAATTACTTGATAGGATTTCATAAGCAAAATATAGAATTTGCTCAAAGTCTATTTGACCATTTTCTGCAAGATGGTAGTGATAGTCATCTAATACTTTTTTTTTACGAGTGATGTTTTACCTCCAGCACCAGTTAATGTCAACTCGGGGAGTATAGTAATGACTGCATTCCCATACCTAATACGTTCGGTGCAAATACCAGAGCATATTTGGGATATTATTTCCCTTCCAGAATCATAAGAGTTCAATTATCTTTAAAATCCATCTTCAGCTTGTCATGATAGAGACCATAAGGCTTCCAGCATCCATTCTAAACAAAACGAATGAATAGTTCCGATCCACAGCTGAGTTGCGTCAATTCCAAGAATTTCAATTCGCTCGAATCCTCATCGGCTGCTCTATGTGTAGGTACGGCAACGACCCATTTTTAGGATCCTTTAAACTTGGAAAGCTCAAAAGCAATTTTTAGTGAGTGTCCTGGTTTTACCACTTCCGCAGGACATGCAATTAAGAACACATTATTCGGCTCATGAATCGCTGCTACCTGCTCATCATTTAGATCATCGTCATCCCACAGAAACATAATTATATCCTTGTCAAAATACCGTTTTCTCATAAGGTAAATCGTTCATCAGATCGACCTTGAGTGCATCTATATCACCATCAACTAGATTAAATACCTCCCATTTTGGAGTGAATCTTGCTAAACCACTCTCATAAGGAGCCAAGTACGTTTCCCAATTCTGCTTTAGAGCCACATTACCTTCAATATTTAGCTGTTCGATGATTTCCTTGCCAAATTTGACATGTTCAATGACTGAGTAGTAACGGTGCTTCAGTATTTTAAAAATAAGTCCTTTACTGAACTCACCGTGCAAATTTGATAGCATCAAAATATAATTAGGAATGACTACTTTAAAATCAATAGTCTTTCCTAAAATAAGGGCAAACCAGCCTTTACCTTGATAGTTTGCCATAGTTAAAGCTCTTGAACCTGAGGATCGCGATATCAATTGAAGATAGTTCACTTTCAGCTGTATTTATCGTAGCGTTGTATACACATCTGCGACGATTCTCTTGAGATAATTACTGTTCGATGATTTTATGAAATCAACCTCAAACGTATGTTCTGCATAGTAGAAATCCAAGGGTTGTTTTGACAAAGGTATCAAGCCTTACTTTCCGAGCAAGTCCTGTATCTTGAGAACCGATGGCTTTTACTTTCTTTTTTCTATCTTGCTCACTATCTGTTGGAGAAATAGTAGTATCAAAAAAAGCTTTATCAAGATCTGTTATAATGCTGCAACGTTTTTTAATCCTCATTATCAAATAACATTGCAATATTCTCGAAGCCAGTGCTTCTGATGTTGACTAAACTCCAATCTCATCTAAACTTAATCCTAAAACTTTTTTAAGAAGTATTGGAATAAGTAGTTCCTCATCTCCTTCGACTAAAATAACACTTCGGGAGAAAAGTAAGTTACTCCGTATAGCATCAAGGTAACGTTGAACTGAATCCAACTTTCTCTTCAGTAAGCCCTGCTGCCGGTTGAAAACCTCACAGACACCATCAACAAACCCAATAATATTCATATTGCTATTACTTTACTTCCAGATATATTTGATGAGTGAGTATATAATCTGTGTATTTTGATAACTGATGTTGTCGAAAAGAGATTTCTGAATATGAGTATGTATGTGGGCTTCTGGTTCTTCAATCAATACAGTTTGCAATTGATTGATTAGCATGTTGATATTTGAATTGAGTAATTTTAACGTGAGAAATAACAGGTTGGCACCACCTAAACTCATTTCATTGATGGTTCCTCAACCATCATTTGACTCACCAACAAAAAAGCTTTAATGACTGAAAAAGGGTCTGCATCGTC
This sequence comes from Enterobacter sp. EA-1, assembly GCA_002886105.1. Taxonomy (GTDB): domain Bacteria; phylum Pseudomonadota; class Gammaproteobacteria; order Enterobacterales; family Enterobacteriaceae. Next base: position 1,365,959 of record CP025776.1, on the reverse strand, counting down.
TGTTAAACCAGAACGAATTGAAATGGAATCAGGAGAGTATGTATCGCCTACTGTGTCACCAATAGTATTTACCTATCATCACGAACATCATATCTCTGATAGACCTTCAATGTTACTGTTTAATGTCCCAATTAGCAATAGGTTGGAAGTCACTAATCCCTCCCGACTTACGTTTTAATAACGTAAGGGGGTTGGTTCTATTGCTATGAAAGTCAGATACCACATCTCTTAAAGCTTTAATAAAAGTAAATGAAACTTCATTTGGCATATTAAGAATATTTGGTAATTTTATTCCGATGTCAGGATTATTCAACCTTGCCGGAAATATAACTCTTTCGAAGTCACCAACTATACTTTTATATACAACCGGATCATTGAAATCAGCAATACTTTTGCCAGTCAGGATGGTTTCATAGTCATCAATATTTATAATGTCCAAATAGTTTTGTAAAGCATCCACATTCCCTTGTGGGAGTTGTGCCAATGCTTGACGGATGTTTGCCTTAGGTCTGAATATCAAATTGTATGTTGCTCTAGTAACAACCTCATCCTCAGCATTTCCTAAACCATGAAGGAATAGCGACTGACTAGCTTCATCACTAGCAATATCACTAAACTCAATACTAATGATCCAATGACCCCGCCAATTACCTAATGCCCTACAAAAATCCCCCTTCAGCGAGCTTAGTGGCAGAGCGAAGCATTGAATTATCAAGTAGTAATCTCATCGCTCGGAATAAGTTAGTTTTACCAGAACCATTCTCACCAATAATTGTGTTTATTTCATTGTTAAAAAGTAACTTTACGTTTTGAAGTTTCTGTAATTTACTAGGGAGAGCTTTTGTAATGTGCATACGTCCTCTGTAACTTGATTATATTTCTAGGGAAATATTGGAACTGGTACTGAATCAACACCGTTGCAGAAATCACTTTGCAGCATTTCTAAAATTTGGTCAACATGCTATCTCTTCAACAAGGCTCTAAGCTTTTGTGGTACAAACAAGTTACATGTAAATGTCCGCTCCGCAGCACTAAACTGACTGTCAAAGATCTATAGCTTCGAGTGTTTGTCGAATTAAGTACAAGTAATGAGACTAAGCCATCCAAACGGACATTAACAATTTAATTTTTATATCAAAAAAAACATCTCAGACAAATTTCATTCGTTAAAAACCAAACCACAACACTGCCATCTAAATTAATTTAACTTAAAGACCATGATTATTATAATGTTATGTAAAATATATCTTATATTTAAAAATATAAAGAGTATTACATTAAATACCGTTCATACATATTTAATCATATCCTCGATTAATCGATAAAAAAATTTAATTAGTAGCCAATAAATCTCTCAAAACATTATATACAAAAATAAAACCGCTTTCGCGGGCTTTAATATTTAATATTTAATATATCAGAAGGAGCTAAATCTTATTCCCACTCAATGGTGGCTGGCGGTTTGCCGCTGATGTCATACACCACGCGGGAGATGCCGTTGACTTCATTGATGATACGGTTGGAGACGCGGCCGAGGAAATCGTACGGCAGGTGCGCCCAGTGCGCGGTCATAAAGTCGATGGTTCTGCACGCAGAGACAACCAGTCGAGCTGACCGTCGCCCATTACGCCAACGGAACGTACCGGCAGGAACACAGTGAAGGCCTCGGCTTACTTTGTTGTAGAGGTCTGCTTTATGCAGCTCTTCAATAAAGATCGGCGCGACGGCAGGTCGCAGTACTCTTTCTTCACTTCGCCCAGTACGCGAACGCCAAGGCCCGGCCCCGGGAACGGGTGGCGGTACAGCATGTCGTACGGCAGGCCCAGTTCCAGACCAATTTTACGCACTTCGTCTTTGAACAGCTCACGCAGCGGTTCAACGAGGCCCATCTTCATCTCTTTCGGCAGGCCGCCACGTTGTGGTGAGGATTTGATAACGTGCGCTTTACCGGTAGCTGAAGCGGCAGATTCACGTCCGGGTAGATGGTGCCCTGCAGCCATTTCACGTCTTCCAGCTTCAGTGCTTCTTCGTCGAACACTTCCACGAACACGCGACCAATGATCTTACGTTTCGCTTCCGGATCGTTCTCGCCAGCCAGCGCAGACAGGAAACGGGATTCCCCTTCCACGTGAACAATGTTCAGACCGAAGTGGTCACCGAACATGTCCATCACCTGCTGGGCTTCGTTCAGACGCAGCAGACCGTTGTCCACAAATACGCAGGTCAGGTTTTTACCGATGGCGCGGTGCAACAGCATCGCGGTAACGGAAGAGTCCACGCCGCCAGAAAGGCCGAGGATCACTTTGTCTTCGCCCACCTGCTGGCGGATGCGCTCAACGGCGTCATCGATGATTTTGCCGGCGTCCACAGCGCTTCACATTCGCAGATGTCGCGCACAAAGCGCTCCAGCAGACGCAGGCCCTCGGCGGGTGTGGGTCACTGGGTGGAACTGCACGCCGTAGAAGCGTTTTTCTTCGTTCGCCATAATCGCGAACGGGCAGCTTTCGGTGCTGGCAACGGTCACAAAGTCAGACGGGATCGCTCGTTACTTTGTCGCCGTGGCTCATCCACACGTCCAGCAGCACTTTGCCGTCTGCGGTCAGGAGTCTTCAATGCCGCGAACCAGCGCGCTGTCGGTCTGAACTTCTACCTGCGCATAACCGAATTCACGTTCGCTGGAGCCTTCAACGTGGCCGCCCAGTTGCATTGCCATGCATGCCGTAGCACACCAAGCACCGGTACGCCGGCTTCGAACACATACTGCGGAGCGCGGGCTGTTGTCTTCGGTAGCTTTCCGGGCCGCCGGAAAGGATGATGCCGCTGGGATTGAAGTCGCGGATCTGCGCTTCGGTGACATCCCACGCCCACAGTTCGCAGTAAACGCCCAGTTCACGCACGCGGCGCGCAACCAGCTGGGTGTACTGGGAACCGAAGTCGAGGATCAGAATACGATGTTTATGAATGTTGTCCGTCATTGACGCCACTTCCGAGGCAGAGAAAGCGCCCGGTAAAACCGGGCGCGAAAATCATTAAGAACCCATACGGTAGTTCGGGGATTCCTTGGTGATGGTCACGTCGTGAACGTGACTTTCCTGGATGCCCGCACCGCTGATGCGCACAAATTCCGCTTTGGTACGCAGGGCGTCGATAGTACCACAGCCGGTCAGACCCATACAGGAACGCAGGCCGCCCATCTGCTGGTGAATGATCTCTTTCAGGCGGCCTTTATAAGCCACGCGGCCTTCGATGCCTTCCGGTACCAGTTTGTCGGCGGCGTTATCGCTCTGGAAGTAGCGGTCGGAAGAGCCTTTGGACATCGCGCCCAGAGAGCCCATACCACGGTAAGATTTGTAAGAGCGGCCCCGGTAGAGTTCGATTTCGCCCGGGGATTCTTACCTGCCAGCATGGAGCCAACCATTACGGCGGCTGCGCCAGCAGCGATAGCTTTAGCGATGTCGCCAGAGAAGCGGATACCGCCGTCCGCAACCGGAATGCCGGTGCCTTCCAGCGCTTCAACCGCGTCGGACACCGCGGTGATCTGCGGAACGCCCACGCCAGTCACGATACGGGTGGTACAGATGGAGCCGGGCCGATACCGACTTTGACCGCGCTCACGCCAGCGTCCGCCAGCGCACGTGCGCCTGCGCCAGTTGCGACGTTACCGCCAATGATTTGCAGGTCCGGGTATTTAGCACGGGTTTCGCGAATGCGCTGCAACACGCCTTCGGAGTGGCCGTGAGGAGTCGATTAGCAGTACGTCAACGCCTGCAGCAACCAGCGCATCCACGCGCTCTTCGTTGCCTGCGCCTGCACCAACTGCCGCGCCAACGCGCAGGCGACCCTGCTCATCTTTACAGGCGTTCGGTTTACGTTCTGCTTTCTGGAAGTCTTTCACGGTGATCATGCCGCGCAGGTGGAAGCTGTCGTCCACAACCAGCGCTTTCTCAACGCGTTTTTCGTGCATTTTAGCGAACACCACTTCGCGGGATTCCCCTTCGCGAACGGTCACCGGGCGCTCTTTCGGCGTCATATAAACGCTGACTGGCTGGGTCAGGTCGGTCACGAAACGCACATCACGACCGGTGATGATACCGACCAGTTCGTTGTCGCCGTTGACAACCGGGTAACCGGCAAAGCCGTTACGTTCGGTCAGCTCTTTGACTTCGCGCAGGGTGGTGGTCGGCAGCACGGTCTGTGGATCTTTAACCACGCCGGATTCATGTTTTTCACGCGGCGAACTTCTTCCGCCCCGGCGCTCAATTGACATGTTTTTGTGAATAAAGCCAATGCCGCCTTCCTGTGCCGGGTGGCGATTGCCGCGCTTCAGTCACGGTATCCATCGCCGCAGAGAGCATAGGAATGTTCAGGCGAATGGTTTTGGTGAGCTGCGTGCTCAAGTCAGCAGTATTCGGCAGAACGGTGGAATGAGCGGGAACGAGGAGGACGTCGTCAAACGTCAGTGCTTCTTTAGCAATACGTAGCATGGGCAATATCTCTGACCTGGGGTTAAATATTGCCGTGGCATTATACAGAGCGTAACCGATTGCATCCACACTTTTTTAAGAAAAATACTTGCTATCCCCCGTATCGGGTTACTATCGACTGAATAACCTGCTGATTTAGAATTTGATCTGGCTCACATGTCATCGTTCCAATCCCCTTCCATTTATACCGTCAGCCGCCTCAATCAGTCAGTGCGCTTACTGCTGGAACGCGAACTTGGCCGGTGTGGATCAGCGGCGAAATCTCCAACTTTACCCAGCCTTCTTCCGGTCACTGGTACTTCACCTTAAAAGACGACACCGCCCAGGTGCGCTGCGCGATGTTCCGCAACAGCAATCGCCGGGTCACCTTCCGCCCGCAGCACGGTCAGCAAGTGCTGGTGCGCGCCAATATCACGCTGTATGAACCACGCGGTGAATACCGGGTCGTGGTCGAAAGCATGCAACCGGCGGGCGAAGGTTTACTGCAACAGAAGTACGAGCAGCTTAAAGCGAAGCTCGCGGCCGAAGGGCTGTTTGACCAGCAGTTTAAACACCCGCTCCCCTCGCCTGCGCACTGCGTTGGCGTGATCACCTCAAAAACTGGCGCTGCGCTGCACGATATTCTGCATGTGCTGAAACGCCGCGATCCGTCGCTGCCGGTGGTGATTTACCCGACGGCAGTCCAGGTGAAGACGCCCCGGCACAGATTGTGCGTGCCATCGAACTGGCGAATGCGCGCCGAGTGCGATGTGCTGATTGTCGGGCGCGGCGGCGGTTCGCTGGAAGATTTGTGGAGCTTTAACGACGAGCGCGTGGCGCGGGCGATTTTGCAAGCACCATTCCGGTGGTTAGCGCCGTCGGACATGAGACCGATGTGACGATTGCCGATTTTGTCGCAGACCTGCGAGCGCCAACGCCGTCTGCAGCGGCGGAAATCGTCAGCCGTAATCAACTGGAGTTATTGCGCCGGTGCAGGCGGTGCAGCAGCGTCTCGAAATGGCGATGGATTATTACTCGGCAGGCCGCAACCGCCGCTTTGCTCAACTGAATCATCGCCTGCAACAGCAGCACCCGCAATTGAGGCTGGCTCGTCAGCAAACCGTGCTGGAACGTTTGCAACAGCGCATGCACAACGCGCTGGATACCCAGTTAAAGCGCGCATCGTTACGCCAGCAACGCGTGTTGCAGCGCCTGAACCAGCAAAACCCGCAGCCGCGAATTCACCGGGCACAAACCCGCGTGCAGCAACTGGAGTATCGCCTCAGCCAGACCATTCGTGACCGCTTAAGTCACGCGTGAACGCTTTGGTACGGCCATTACCCACCGGAAGCGGTCAGCCCGCTGGCGACACTGGCGCGTGGCTACAGCGTGACCACCGCGACGGATGGTAAAGTGCTGAAACAGACTAAACAGGTGAAAGCAGGCGATAAGCTGACCACGCGGCTGAACGATGGCTGGGTAGAAAGTGAAGTCAGCGCCGTCAAGCCCGTAAAAAACCGCGCCAGCGTAAATCCTCCTAATTTGTCCGCCCCGGATCCTGCGGTCCTATACTTTTGTTGTTCTTTTTTGTTTTATCAAGGAGATCAACATGCATTCATATCGCCAGTACAGCGTTATCCCGCCCTATATCCTTCGCCGCATTATTGATAATGGTTCCGAGCTGCAACAGCGTTGCGCCCGCCAGACCTTAACGCACGTGCAAACGCTGATGGCCCACAGCCATGGCAAAGTTAATGCGCCGCTGGTGACCTCGCCCGGTGAACTGGTGCGCGATATTTACGACGCCAAACAAAAGAGACCCTGCCCGGTGAGCAGGTGCGCTACGAAGGTCAGCCGTCGAATGGCGATGTCGCCGTGGATGAAGCCTACGATTACCTTGGCGTCACGCACGATTTCTTCTGGCAGATTTATCAGCGTAACTCGCTCGATAACCCGAGGGATTGATCCTTAACGGCACCGTGCATTACGGCAAAGAGTATCAAAACGCCTTCTGGAACGGTCAGCAGATGGTCTTTGGCGATGGCGACGGTGAGATTTTTAATCGCTTTACGATAGCCATTGATGTGGTGGCGCACGAACTCAGCCACGGTGTCACAGAAACAGAAGCGAACTTAATCTACTTTGAACAAGCGGGTGCACTGGAATGAGTCGCTATCGGATGTTTTTGGATCGCTGGTGAAGCAGTATCACAAACAACAAACCGCCGCCGAAGCAGACTGGATTATTGGCGAAGGTTTGCTGGCAAAGGCATTCACGGCCGCGGGCTACGTTCGATGTCTGAGCCACCGGCACCGCCTATGATGACCCGTTATTGGGTAAAGATCCGCAGCCCGCGCATATGAAGGACTATGTCAAAACCCGGGAAGATAATGGCGGCGTACATCTGAACTCAGGTATTCCTAACCGCGCGTTTTGCGACTGGCGGCGACCGCCGTTGGCGGACATGCACGGGGAGCAAACAGGGTACGCACTGGTACGATACCGTCTGCGATAAGTCACTGGCGCAAGACGCGGATTTCGCCGCCTTCGCGAAACTCACCATCAAACACGGCGAAAAACGCTCCGGCAAAAAAGTGTCGGCGGCCATTGAGCAGGCGTGGAAAGATGTCGGAGTATTATGATGAACGAACCGGAATTAACCGACGATGCGGTGGTGGAGTTAGCCCGTGAAGGCGGGCTGGCTTTTATGCCGGCGCTGAGCGGCAAACGGCAGATAGTCATTGCGCAGCTCAGCGCCGAGCAGCGCCAGCGCCTTGTTGAGATCCTGCATCAGGCTTTGCCGCTCGGGCAACCCCGGGCAGCCAGACTCACGAGGACGCGGCGATCAGCGCTTTTACCGTGTGCAGATAACTCCGACAGATGTGCTGTTGCTGATCCCGGAAAGCAAAGCGCCACCCTCGTTTGTCGAGCTGTGGCGCGAAGGTGAAAAGTGTATCTGCAAGTCTTAACGCAGGGTAAATTCAACGCGTTTTTTGGAAATCAGCCCGTGGCCGTGCTGGCAGAAGAAGTCCACCGCGCCACAGGCTTTTAACACTTCCAGAGGCTGATGGCACTCCGGGCAGTTGGCCTGTACGTCAATGTCGGTATCGCAGCCGTGGCAGTGGGCATGCGTTCCCACCAGTTCCAGCGGGTTGTGACAGGTCGGGCATTTCAAATCCATAACGAGCTCCTTAATGTTTCACTGCGACTATCATACACCGCCGCAGACAAAAAACCCGCCAGCCGGCGGGTTTTGAGCGAATGGTTACTTACCTTTCTTAATGTGCTTAATCAGGCGCTTACGTTTACGCATCTGGTTTGGCGTCAGGGTGTTGCGCTTCTCTGCAAACGGGTTTTCCCCTTCCTTGAACTGAATACGGATCGGCGTACCCATCACATCCAGCGATTTACGGAAGTAGTTCATCAGATAGCGTTTGTAGGAATCAGGCAGATCTTTCACACCGGGTTACCGTGGATCACCACAATCGGCGGGTTATAACCACCAGCGTGCGCGTATTTCAGCTTCACGCGGCGACCGCGCACCAGCGGCGGCTGATGATCTTCCGACGCCATGGTCATAATGCGGGTCAGCATCGCGGTGCTAACGCGGCGGGTAGAGCTGTCGTAGGCTTCGCGAACCGACTCAAACAGGTTACCGACGCCACTGCCGTGCAACGCAGAGATAAAGTGCACGCGGGCAAAATCGATAAAGCCGAGACGGTAATCCAGCGTCTCTTTAACCTGCTCTTTCACTTCCTCGGGTCAGACCATCCCACTTGTTGACCACAATCACCAGCGAGCGACCACTGTTGAGGATAAAGCCCAGCAGCGACAGATCCTGATCGGAGATGCCTTCGCGGGCATCAATCACCAGCAGCACCACGTTGGCATCTTCAATCGCTTGCAGGGTTTTGATAACGGAGAACTTCTCCACCACATCGGTGATTTTGCCGCGCTTACGCACGCCCGCCGTATCGATAAGTACGTACTCACGTTCATCGCGCTGCATCGGAATGTAGATACTGTCACGTGTGGTGCCCGGCATGTCGTACACCACCACGCGATCTTCGCCAAGAATACGGTTAGTGAGTGTGGACTTACCGACGTTCGGACGACCGACAATAGCCAGCTTGATCGGCAGATCCTGCGGGTTAAAATCGTCTTCCGGCTCTTCTTCTTCGCCGTTTTCGTTGGCTTCCGAACTGCGCCCAGTACTCCGCGTCTTCGTCCACCTCTTCCGGCGGGTTCAGCTCGTCCATCCACGGCATCAGCACGTGTTCCAGCAGGCTGGTCACGCCGCGCCCGTGAGAAGCGGCAATGGCGTAGATTTCGCCGAGCCCCAGCGAGTAGAAGTCTGCCGTAGCCTGATCCGGATCCAGACCATCGGTTTTGTTCGCCACCGGAAGGTCGGTTTTTCACGCGCACGCAAATGCTTCGCAATGGCAGAATCCGCAGGCATCAGGCCTGCGCGCGCATCCACCATAAACAACACCACATCGGCTTCTTCCAATCGCCAGCAGCGACTGTTCCGCCATGCGGGTTTCGACACCGTCTTCCGTGCCGTCGATACCGCCGGTATCAATGCAGATAAACTCACGGCCTTCCACTTCAGCACGACCGTACTTACGGTCACGAGTCAGACCCGGGAAATCCGCTACCAGCGCATCACGGGTGCGTGTTAAACGGTTAAATAGCGTGGATTTTCCAACGTTAGGGCGCCCGACAAGCGCGACCACAGGTACCATGTTTGGAAGCCTCATTACAGAAAATTCATTAGCAAAACGGTGCACTTTACGCAGCGTTTTAAAAACAGGAAAACGGCCCCTGCAACAGGAGCCGTCTTCGGGAACGACAACCTCAGCGCGATTAACGCGTGATGGCGTACAGCGTACCGTCTTTTGCCCTCGGATCAGCAGTTTGCCATCGGCAACGACCGGCTCGGTCAGGAAACCAGAGCTGTCGACTTTCTGCTGCGCCACGAAACGGCCGTCCTCGACATTAATCCAGTGCACATAGCCTTCGCTATCGCCTGTCACGATATAACCATTATACAACGCCGGAGCGGTAAGGTTACGGTGCAACAGGTCGCTTTGTGTCCACAGGGTCACACCACCGTCAGTGGTGAGCGCCAGAATGCGGTCATTCTGATCGATAAGATAGATACGGTTGCCATCAACGATAAAGTCGCTGACGGAACCCAGCTCACGCTTCCACATGATCTGACCGCTACGCAGATCCAGCGCCGTCATGTTGCCATTGTAGGCCAGCGCGTACACCACGCCATTGACCACCACCGGCGTAGTATCCACATCGCTCAGACGATCGATTTCCGTCGGTCCGTTTGCCTCGGGAGATGCGCTGCTGCCAAATCAACTGGCCTTGCTGCATCAACACCGCACTCACGCGACCGTTGTCACCGCCAACAATGGCAGCGCCAAAAGCGGCAGTCGGCGCAGACTCACCGCGCAGGGAGAGCGCAGGCATATCAAGGTTAACGGTCCATTTCACTGCACCGTCGGTTTCATTCAGCGCTTGCAACTGGCCGTTGCTGGTATGGATCAGTACCAGACCGTCGCTGACTACCGGGCGAGACAGCGCCTCACCGGCCACTTTCGTTTGCCGGTGCTGCGGAACCATCGCTGGTGTTCAGGGCATAAACGCGGGCTTTTTCGCTGCCGACGTACACATGACCACCGGAAACGGTCACGCCGCCGGAAAGCTGTGCCGCGCGGGTAGAGAACCAGCCATCTTTTTCGGCCAGATTCACGGACCAGACTTCACGACCATCTTCGGCATGCAGGGCTTTCACCACACCATGGCGATCGGCGGCATACACCACGCCATCCGCAAAGGCCGGATGCAGGTTGGAATAGAAGTCGCCGATACCGTTGCCAACGGAGGTGCTCCACGCCGTTGACGGCGTAAACTGGTTTTCAACAACCGGCAGCGGGGACATTTTGACAACATCTTCTTCGCCGTTGAACAGGGAACAGCCGCTCAATAACGTAACGGAAAGCAGTCCGGTGGCAGGAAGTAATTTACGCAATTGCATCGGGTCCCTCTTAGATGGACAAATTATTAATTTTCATTTGCATCATTTCACTCCAACGCAGGGGAAGCATTGTTTTTAATGCCGTTTTCCCATGCGGTGCGCGCGCCTTGTTTGTCGCCTTTGCTCAGCAATGCTTCGCCACGCAAATCAGCCACGATAGCCGACCAGCTGTCGCCTTTGACGGCATCCAGCGTTTTCAGCGCCACATCTTGCTGCTTCAGTTGTACCTGAACACGGGCCAGACGCACGTTGATCATCGATTTCAGATTCTCATCGCTGGTTTGCCGCAAGCCCTTGTTGCAACTGGGCGGCGGCTTTATCCAGCTCGTTTTTTCTCAACATACTGCTGTGCAAGTTCCAGCGAAGCCAACGCACCGTAGGTGTTTTTGTTGTCAGCAGCGAACTTCTCCGCCGCTACGAACGATTCCGGTTTGCCAGCCTGAAGCGCGGAGACCGCGGTTTCATAAGCTTGCGATGAGGCTTTTGCTGTATCCGCCTGATGACTGGTCCAGTAGCGCCAGCCAACCAGCGCACCGATACCTAAAACAACGCCAACAGCCAGCGCTTTGCCGTTTTCAGCAAAGAAGCGCTTAATCGCGTCTACGGTCGTTTTCGTTTTCGTAAATTTCCACGCAGTCCTTCTCCTTAACGATAATTCACCGGGGAGATTAGCCCAGTAGTGTGCGCAAATGCGCCGCAACGCTGTCCTGCGTTACCGTACTCTGCTCACCAGAGCGTAAATCCTTCACCACAACATTACCGTCGGCGATTTCAGATTCACCGAGCACCAGTGCGACGCGAGCGCCCCACTTATCTGCACGTGCGAATTGCTTTTTGAAATTGCCGCCGCCGTGGTTCATCATCAGCCGTACGCCGAGGTAACGCATCGCGCACCTGTTCACCCAACTGCATTGCAGCGGATTGCGTATTGGCGCCAGACGCCACCGGTATATATCGACAACGGATTCTGCTTTAAATTCCGGATTAACTGCCTGAACTAACAAAACAAGTCGTTCGAGGCCCATTGCGAAGCCCACCGCCGGGGGTCGCGCGCCCCCCAGTTGCTCGACCAGACCGTCATAACGACCACCGGCACACACGGTACCCTGCGCGCCCAGACTGGTGGTGACCCACTCCAAACACGGTGCGGTTGTAGTAGTCCAGACCGCGCACCCGGTGCGCTGGTTAACGGTGTAGGCAATGCCAGCCGCATCCAGGAACGCGCAAAGACCCGCGAAGTGTTCGCGGGAGTCGTCATCCGTAATCACCCAGCTTCGGCGCATCGTTCAGCAGCGTCTGGATGTCCTGATTTTTGGTGTCCAGCACGCGCAGCGGGTTGGTGTACATGCGACGCAGGCAATCTTCGTCGAGTTTATCTTTATGCTGTTCCGAGGAATGCCACCAGCGCATCGCGGTAGGTCGCACGCGCGTCAAGTGAACCGATGGAGTTAAGTTCAAGCGCAACGTGGGAAGCAATACCCAGCTCACGCCACCAGCGGGCAGTCAGCATAATCAGTTCGGCGTCGATATCCGGCCCTTGCAGACCAAACACTTCGACACCCAACTGGTGGAACTGGCGGTAGCGCCCTTTCTGCGGACGTTCGTAGCGGAACATCGGCCCGACGTACCACAAGCGCTGTTCCTGATTGTACAGAAGACCATGCTCGATGCCGGCGCGTACACAGCCCGCCGTACCTTCGGGACGCAGTGTCAGGCTATCGCCGTTGCGATCGTCAAAGGTGTACATCTCTTTTCAACCACGTCGGTCACTTCGCCGATCGCGCGTTTGAATAACGGGGTCTGCTCTACAATCGGCAAACGGATTTCACTGTAACCGTAGCTGCCGAGCACGTTTTTTAAGGTGCCTTCAATGCGCTGCCAGATGGCGGTCTCGCCAGCAGATAATCGTTCATGCCGCGAATGGCTTGGAATATTCTTTGCCACGTTTATTCTCTTTATGAATACAAAAAATGAACCCTCAGGGCCGGAGCGCCCGGCGGGTTCATCATACACGGGAAGCCAGCCGCTTCCCAGTCACGTTATTTTTCTACCTGTTGCACGTCGATACGGCGCGCTTCGTCCAGAATCGACGCTTTCGCGCGAATGCGGGCTTCAAGCTGGCTGATCATGTCGCTGTTATCAAGGCGATCTTTGCGCACACCGTCTTCATACAGGCCGCTCTTCTTGTTGCCGCCTGTCACGCCCAGCGTAGAGACCAGCGCTTCGCCCGGACCGTTCACCACAGCCAATGGAAACATCCATTGGCGTGATGATATCTTCCGGTGTGCGTTGCTCCAGCGCGTTAACCGTACCGATAACATCGAACTCCTGACGGGAACAGGTCGGACAAGCGATAAAGTTAATACCGCGGGAGCGGATGCGCAGCGATTTCAGGATATCGAAACCGACTTTGATCTCTTCTACCGGATCGGCCGCCAGCGAAATACGCAGCGTGTCGCCAATCCCTTCGGAGAGCAGCAGACCGAGGCCTATCGCCGACTTCACCGCGCCCGCGCGTGCGCCACCGGCTTCGGTGATGCCCAGATGCAGCGGCTGTTCGATCTGCTTCGCCAGCAGGCGATAAGACTCAACAGCGAGGAACACATCAGAGGCTTTGACGCTGACTTTGAACTGATCAAAGTTCAGGCGATCGAGATGATCCACATGGCGCATGGCAGATTCGAGCAGCGCCTGTGGCGTCGGTTCGCCGTATTTTTCCTGCAGATCTTTTCCAGCGATCCGGCGTTAACACCGATGCGGATAGGGATGTTTTTATCACGAGCACAATCAACAACGGTGCGGATACGCTCTTCGTTGCCGATGTTGCCGGGGTTGATACGCAGGCAATCCACTCCGTATTCCGCCACTTTCAGCGCAATGCGGTAGTCAAAATGAATATCCGCTACCAGCGGAACGCTCACCTGCTGTTTGATCAGTTTAAACGCTTCCGCCGCGTCCATGGTCGGGACGGAAACGCGGACGATATCCGCGCCGACGCGCTCAAGAGCTTTGATTTGGTTAACTGTGGCTTCAACATCCGTGGTGCGGGTGTTTGTCATTGACTGCACGGCGATAGGAGCCCCATCGCCGATTGGCACATTACCAACGTAAATCCGTTTCGATTTCCGACGCTGAATCGGAGCCCTCGGTTATGCATGAAAAATCTCCCGCGTTGCCCGTCTGTTACTGTACTGCTGATTGTTCGGCATTGAGGGTCAGGCGCGCAACCCTGGTTAGTTCTGATAAAACGGCTCAGATCGACAGGTTTACCCTGATACTGGATCTGAACAGCTGACGGCGCGCCGATTTTCAGTTTATACGGCGCCTCGGCCCGCCAGATTCAACGTCGCGTCTTTACGCTGCATGCCGCTGAACAGTTTTTGCCCGTCGCGTCGCTCACTTCCAGCCAGCAATCAGCGTTAAAGGTCATCGCCAGACCATTACTGTTGGCAACCGCGCCAGCAACGCCCGCCTGATCGGTCGGCAATTGCCCATTGTTCGCCATTGTCGCAGGAGCAGAATCAACGTTTGCCTGAGACGGCGGCACCACGGCATTCTGGTTAGCCGTGTTTGCCGGGCTTGCTGTGCAACAGCCGGGGCCTGAGCCGTTGTGGTCGGCGCGGGCTGTTCAACTGGCGTAGTGGAGTTATCTACCGGCGCGGAAGAGGAGTCGGTATTCAGTGGAACACTCTGCTCATTGCTGTTGTTGGCATTGGAGTTCAGCAGAAGATTGATCGGCCATGGTGCTGATCTCTTCCTGTTGCGCTTTATGGTTTTGCCACCACGGGCCCCCCGTCAGGCCAATAACCACAAACAGCACCAGCCGAGGTAAAGCTCATCAGCCAGCCGTCGCGTTTCTTACGCGGTTTGCCCAAAGCGAACGTCTGCATCGGGGCTACTTTCGCAGCTCTGACCGGCGCTTGCTTTTCAATCATCGGCAGTAATTCTTCTTCCGGGATGTGCACTAAGCGGGCATAAGAGCGGATATAACCACGCACAAAGGTAGAGGCCAGATCGGCAGGGGATCTGTCTTCTTCGATATCGCGTACCGTGGAAACCTTCAGGCACAAGCGCTCTGCAACCGCTTGTTGGCTGAGTCCAAGTTGTTCACGGGCGCTGCGCAGACGTACGCCAGTGGTTTGTGCTTCATTTTGGTCGTGAGTGGCTTCAGTATTCATTCGCTACAACTACTGGTACGTGAAATTAAACATTCAGGCGCGCGTGACCGCAATGCCCACACGCGCCGCGAAAAAACCGGGTCAATTAAGCTGGACCCATAGTATAAGACTGTCAGGCTTTGCATAACAGAACAGCTTTCAGCACTTTTGCTAAGCCGTTGTTCCATCACTACATACTGCCTCAAAGTCAGGAGAAACGCACCGTAATTATTGATGACCTGCATACGTACAGGCCAAATATTCGTCGTTTTTAGAAAATGCAGCACATTCTTCGTGCTGCGTTTTCACATTACAGTGACTTCACTGCAATCGGTTCGCCTTGCATACGCTTACGCAGGGTACGTTTGGTCCGGTCGATCACATCACCCGCCAGCTGACCGCAAGCGGCATCGATATCGTCGCCGCGAGTTTTACGTACAATTGTAGTAAAACCATAGCTCATCAGCACCTTACAGAAGCGATCGATACGGCTGTTAGAACTGCGGCCATAGGGTGCGCCCGGGAACGGGTTCCGAGGGGATCAGGTTGATCTTGCACGGTGTATCTTTCAGCAACTCCGCCAGTTGGTGCGCATGCTCAGTGCCATCATTCACATGATCGAGCATGACGTACTCAATAGTCACGCGCCCTCGGGTTGGCGTTGGATTTTTTCCGGTGTAGCGGCGCACCGCCGCAAGGAAGGTTTCGATATTGTACTTTTATTGATCGGTACAATTTCGTCACGAATTTCATCGTTCGGCGCATGCAGGGAAATCGCCAGTGCGACGTCGATCATGTCGCCCAGTTTATCCAGCGCCGGAACCACGCCAGAAGTAGAGAGCGTCACGCGGCGTTTGGACAGACCAAAGCCGAAGTCATCCAGCATGATTTCCATCGCCGGAACGACGTTAGTCAGGTTCAGCAGCGGCTCGCCCATGCCCATCATCACCACGTTGGTGATAGGACGGTTACCGGTGACTCTTGCTGCACCAATGATTTTCGCCGCACGCCACACGGCCGATGATTTCGGAAACGCGCAGGTTGCGGTTAAAGCCCTGCTGTGCGGTTGAGCAGAATTTACACTCCAGCGCACAACCGACCTGTGAAGAGACGCATAAGGTGGCGCGATCCTCTTCCGGGATATAAACGGTTTCAACGCGCTGATCGCCTACCGCGATCGCCCATTTGATGGTGCCGTCGGAAGAGCGTTGCTCTTCAACAACTTCCGGCGCGCGGATCTCGGCGACTTCTTTTAACTTGCCGCGCAGGACTTTGTTGATGTCGGTCATTTCATCAAAGTCATCGCTGCAATAGTGATACATCCACTTCATGACCTGATCGGCCCGGAAGGGTTTCTCACCTAAATTTTTGAAAAACTCGCGCATCTGCTGACGGTTTAAATCCAGCAGGTTAATTTTTGCATCTTTATTGGGGGATCGTGAGAGCGTCGTTCTCAGGTATGACAATTTGTTCAGACATAATTTATTCCGGCCTCGTTATTACACGTTATGGCCCCTCGGAGGGTTAAAAGAAGCGCCCCGAGGTAAGCGTCTGCTCATCCCCGGGGCGCAGCATTGTACAAATTCTGACGCACAGATACCACGTTTGCACGCGGCATTTCACAAATTAAAGTGTAAAACTCGTTACACAGCTTAACGGGTGATTAGCGGGTGCGCGGGCACACTTCGCCTTCAGCGAAGAAGTAAGCGATTTCGCGGGCAGCAGATTCAAGGGAATCAGAGCCGTGGGTACCGTTTTCAGTGAAGCTGTCAGCGTAGTCAGCACGCAGAGTGCCCGCCAGTGCGTTCGCCGGATTGGTTGCGCCCAGCAGGTCACGGTGACGCTGTACCGCGTTTTCGCCTTCCAGAACAGAGACCACAATCGGGCCGGAAGTCATGAACTCAACCAGACCGTCAAAGAACGGGCGACCTTCGTGCTCAGCGTAAAAACCGCGAGCCTGTTCAACGGTCAGATGCAGCATTTTGGTGCCGACAATTTTGAATCCTGCCGCTTCAAAGCGAGAGAAGATGCCGCCAATAACGTTTTTGCCACCGCGTTTGGTTTGATGATGGAAAAGTACGTTCAATAGCCATGATTACCTCTGTAAGTTGTTCTGTTGTCGTACATACATATGAGTATGACCACGGCGCGGATTATAAAGAGCAACGGGGGCGTTGCCTATGGATTAAGGTAACATTTTTTTAAAATAAGACGAGTTTCAGCAACACCTTTCACTAAACTCACTATTTAACAGGTTATTGCACAGTAAACTGCACCGCAGCGACCTGCCCCGCGTCATCCATAACCAATAACTGATACTCACCGGTCTTATCAAGTTTCAGGCTCAATAAATTCTCGTGCGGCGACAGGGGTTCACCATTCAGAAACCACCAGCGCCCTCCTTCCCCGCCGCTGCTTTGCACCGGCAGCAGCACAAAAGCTTGCCCCGGAATACGCTTAATCACCGCACCCTCACGCACGCCACTGAGCAGTAGTGGCGGCGGCGCATTATCATTACGCGGCGGGCAGTGTTTATCCGCCGGGGTAAACGCGCCGCCCGCCGTTCTCCGGTAGCGGGGGCTCCAGCGGCAACGGCCAGACAATCCGAGGTTTTCTGCTGCGCATCCGCGCAGTCTGCCGCAACGCGTCGGCCTTCACGGTTTAACCACAGCGGGAAATTGATGCCGTGCATCCCTTCCTGCTCTGGCATCAGCAAGGTGGGGGGCTGACTGTCCTCCAACAACCAGTCGCCAGACGGCGACGGCAATTGCTGTCTCCCTCCGGCAAACTTTGCCCGCCGGGGCCAGCAAATCACGCCCTGACTGACCGATGGCGGGCGAGGATCGCGCGGCAATTTCCCCTGCTCAAGCGCCGAACGCGCCTGCAGCAGGTTGTTCACTGGTTAAGCAGCGGTACGGCGCTGGCAAAACCGAACTGCCCGGCGACCGGCGTGCCATCCGGCCTGCCGGTCCAGATCCTGATCACGTAGCGGGCATTGACACCGATAGCCCGGTGGCATCACGGTAGCCATAACTGGTGCCCGTCTTCCGAGGGCCAGCGGCGCGACCTGCGGCAATACGGCGTCCGGCATCGGTTGCGCTTCCCCGGCCAGAATACGGCGGATGATCCACGCCGCGCCCGGCGACATTAACCGTCGTTCCACCAGCGGCGCATCCGGCGTCAGGCGCAGTTGCCCGGCTTTACCACCGCGGGCAAAGGTACTGTAAGCGGCGGCAATATCTTCCAGCCGCGCCCCAGCGCCGCCGAGGATTAACGACAAATTGGGTTCAGCCCCGGCCGGTAAGCTCAGCGGCAATCCGGCATTACGCAGATTACCGGCAAACTTTTTCGGCCCGTAGGCTTCCAGCACCTGCACCGCCGGTAAATTCAGCGAACGCACCAGCGCTTCGCTCATGCTGACAGGGCCGTGAAAACCACTGTCAAAGTTGCCGGGACGATAATCCCCGACTCGCCGCGGCACATCCTGCAGTAACGACGCCGGGTGAATTAATCCTTCATCCAGCGCCATACCGTAGATAAACGGCTTCAGCACCGATCCGGCGAGCGCACCGCGCTGACCATATCCACATGGCTGAAACGACTGTCATCATTGATGTCTACCGAGCCAACCCAGCCGCGCACCTTCATATCGGTATGATCAACCACGATCATCGCCAGCGAACTGCGCAGCGGCAGACGCGTTTTGACGCTCAGCGCCAGCTCTTCAAGCTGCCGTTGCAAAGTGGCGTCCAGCGTGGTGGTGATTTTTAACGCCCGGCTTTCGCCAAGCATACGTCTGGAAAACAGCGGCGCCAGTTGCGGCATTTGCCGGGGTGCCAGCCAGACCGGTTCCTGCCGCCACTCTTTCACCTGCCACAGGCCATACTTGCTGCGATGCCATGCGCTCAAGCACTTTGTCGCGCGCCGCCTGCGCCCGTTCCGGCCAGCGGTCAGGGCGCAGACGACTTGGCGCTTGCGGCAGGACGGCCAACAATGCGGCTTCGGCATAACTGAGTTTTGCAGGTGGTTTGCCCGGTGTAAGCCCAGCTTGCCGCCCCCACGCCCTGCAAGGTGCCGCCAAAGGGCGCGCGGTTCAGGTAGAGCGTGAGAATGTCGCGTTTGGAAAGGTGCCACTCCAGTTGCAGCGCACGCCAGAGCTGGCGCATTTTGCCACCGAAAGTTCGTGGGTGAGGATCAAGCAGGCGGGCGACCTGCATAGTGAGTGTACTGCCGCCCGACACCACGCGCCCGGAACTGAGATCCTGCCGGGCGGCACGGAGAATGGAAAACGGGTTAACGCCGGGATGATCCCAGAACCAGCGATCTTCATACTGGATCAGCGCCTGCAAGTAACGCGGCGAAACCTCTTCGATGGTCACCGGATAGCGCCAGATGCCGTCAGCATCGGCAAAACGCCATAGCGGTGTGCCATCTTCCGCCACCACCACCCGCGCGGGGATCCACCTCGCTGAGCGGTAATGGCCAGATGTTATCCGCAGCGATCACCGCCAGCACCAATAACAGGGGCGCACCCACCAGCCAGCGCCAGCGGGTGCGCATCAGACGCACAATCTTCACGTTACGGCACGATAGTCAGCGAGCCGCTGGTCGCGCCTGTCGCCCGCCACTGCGGTACGTACATGGATTCCACCTGCGGCGCAGGAATCTGGTAATGACCCGGCGTCACCGCCCGCGCCAGATAGACCAGCGTAACGGGTTGACCTTCGCTTACCGGAACCGCCGCCACAAAGCGATCGTCGCGGAACTCCATATGCTGGATATCCGCCTGCTGCATACGGTTTAGCAGCTCCTGCACTTCACTGCCGCTGTCCTGCAAGCTGGCGCTGCTGCTGGCCAGATTCTGGTTTTCCAGCTCCAGCCCGGCAGGCAGTAAATCCACCACCAGCGCATCCGGTACGTTCTGGCTGGCGCTCACTTCCAGCCATACCAGCACCAAATCGCCGCTTTTCAGCGATGAGAGGGACTTGCTACGGCCATCAGTACCCAGAATGTTGCGCTCAATACGCAGCACATTGGCGGAAGGCGTCGGCGCATGATCCGGGTAACCGGTGCTGTCCAGGCGTAACCATAACGGGGTTGAACCGCTGTTGGTGACCTGCAATGAAGCCAGTTGATCGGCATCCAGTTACGGCTCTGCGCATTATCGCCACCCAATGCAGCGGCATCGAGCGAGGTTTGCGCCTGCCAGCTACCGGACGCATTTTGCAGGTTACGCCCGGCCAAAAACAGCGCGTTACTCTCCGGGTCGACAACCAGCGCTGACCGTACGCTTGTTCAGACAAGGTGGTCAGCAGGCGCGTTTGCACTTGCGGCAGCAGGTTGTTGTCCTGCAACAGCGCCAGCATCAGCGCGTTATCACGCAGATCGCTGCCGTAATCCGCCAGCCAGCGGTTGTTCTGCACCCGTGACGTTTTCAGCGCCAGATTTATCGCCTGTTCGCTGCGTTGCGCATCGCCCATCAGTTTTAACGCCACACCCAGTTGCATCAACGGCAGCGCCGCTTTGGCCTGCTCATGGCGCTGCCAGACATCACGCAGCGCGCCTAGCGGGGGCTTTTGCTGACGTGCCAGCACCAGCGCTGCATAGCTTTGTACGGCAAATTTGGTGGCGGGAAGATCGTCGCTATAACGGATAGTCATCGTCGCCGGATCCTGCAGGTAGCGCAGCAAGCGGTTGTTGGCGTTATTCAGCGCATTTGTCGGTACGCTGTAACCCTGAGCGGAGGCGCTGACCGAGGAAGTCAGTGACGTAGGCAGTTAACCAGTACTCTTCTGAACCGCTCTTATCCCACAGCGAGAAACCACCGTCGTCACGCTGCATTTGCAACAGCCGGGAGATACCCAGATCCACCGCAGCACGGCGCTGCTCGTCGCTCGCCTTTGATGCCCAGCGCTTTAAGCTGTGCGGTGTTGGTGTACAGCGACGGGAACAGGCCGCTGGCGGTTTGTTCCGAGGCACCCGTACGGGTAGGCTTTCAGTTCCTGAATATAGCGCGCAAGGTTCAACGGGGGTTTGCCGCTGAACAGTACACGACCTTGCAGCGTTGTCGGGGACATTCCGGCAAGGTGCTGCGCAGGGGGCATGCCAGCTCTCACCGGGGTTCAGCATCGCGCCGCTGTTAACGGTCTGAGCAGCAAATGCCGGACGTACGCCAAGTTTCCACTGTTTCTGCTGTGGCGCAAACGTTTCGCCCGGCAGCGTCAGCCCGCTGATTTGCGCGCTGATTTCACCCTCGCCAAAACCGTCCAGTGCACGCACCGGAATAAACAGGGTGGTGCGCTGCCCGGCGGCCAGTTTTACGGCACCAGGGCTGGCCGTTTTCCAGTGCCAGTAAGCCACTTGCCGCCAGAGTCACATTCAGGGTTTGCGGCTGATCGGTAAGGTTAGTGACGTCCAGCGTCAGGCGGGAAGTGTCGCCGCTACCAAGGAAGCGCGGCATATTCATGTCGGCAATCACCGGGGCCGCAACAATCACTTCACCTTCGCTGCTGCCAAAATCTTCCGCCGTCGGGCTTGCGCCATCACGCGCAGTTCACCGTTGAAATCACCAATTGGCAGCGTCACCGTGCCTTCACCGTGCTCATCCAGCGTGACCGGCTGCGCCTGCTGGGCAATAATGGTGACATGGTTGACCGGCGGTTTACCGCCATTCATTCCATCACCGTCACCACCGAAACGCAGCGCAGCAAGACGCCCCTGTCCTTCACGGCCGTAGATATCGTAAATATCCGCACCGTAGCGTTTTTGGCCGAAGAAGCCCTGCCACGGATCTGGCGTCACATAATCCGTAATGTTAAGCACACCGCTGTCTACTGCGGAAAGCAACACATTGATCTGTTTAGGCGTTTCGCCATTTTTCACTGCCGCCTTCACTTTCACCGTTAACGGCTGGTTCGGGCGCATTTTTGCGGGGTATTCAGCGTGACATCAAGACGGCGGTTTTCATCCCCCATCGGCAGATGCAGCAGACCGACGGCGCGTTTCGGCGTCGCGGACTTCGACTTGTCGCCGGGGGCGAACCACCAGCGTGCTGATGTACAGATCGTGGCGCTGCCATTTCTGATCGACAGGAATGGAGAGATCGAGGCCGTCTGTCGGCACATCAATTTCCTGCCACCACAGCGGGCCTTCTGCCGACTCGATCATCGCATAGCCTTTGCCCGCAGCAGGCGCAGTCACGTGCAGCTTAACGGTATCGCCCGGTTTGTAAGCCGGTTTATCCAGTTTCATGGTGACGCGATCAGGACGAACAGCACCCGCACCGTCACTGTTATCCTGCCAGCTGTAACCGGCCCAGAAACGCACGCTGCTGAGGGTATCGTCCGGCCCTTTCACCTCCAGACGATAGGCACCCCACCTCCACCGGGAAGGTCACTTTACCGGTTTCATTCGCCGCCGGGTTGAGGCTCTGCTCGCCTTCAACCAAATCTTTCTGATTGAACTGCGACTGCCAGCCTTCGCTTTCTGACCAGTTCCAGAAGTAATCGCGACGTTCGCGGATCAATCGCACCTGCAAATCACTGACTGCTATTTTCTTGCCTTCGGCATCGGCATAGACGATGTCGAACGCCGCGTTGCTGTCTTCATCCACAATCGGCTGGTTGACGGTGGTGTCGGTGCGATAGTCATACACCGCTTTTGAGGCAAACTGCGGGCGGATACCCGGCAGCGCCTGCGCAGGCCAGATGGCTTGCTGCGCGCGGCGGGTAACCGGGCGACCACCTGACTCCAGCAGGCTGGCCTGCAAAATGACTTCTAACGGCGAGTGACTCTCTTGCCACTGGCTGGCGGTGGTGACTTCGCCCTGACCGTTGTCATCCAGCGTCAGGTGCACCTCATCCAGACTGCGGCTGAGGTTTTCTTCCGCGATGTCGCCAAACAGGAACCGGCAACGCCTCGACAGCTTCGCGCAGCGGGCGTAAATAGAGCTGCCCTTGCAACGTGTTGCCGCTGGCGGGCGCACCATAGAGATAGTGACCGTTCACGTTAAACACCACGTCATCCGCTGGTGCAACCGGCGATGTCTGCGGGGTGATATTCAGCGCCATGCGCTCCGGCATAAAGTCTTCAACATGGAAGCCCCACTCGCGCGGCTGGTTGTCGCCGGTATTGGCGCGGATATGCCACATCCCGGTTTGCGCGCTGGCTTCCAGCGGATAGGTAAAATGATACAGCCCGTTCTGCGGCTGGCTGACCACCGTGCGGATCACCTGCCCGTCCGGTTTCACGACTTCCAGTTTCACCGGTTGCGCGGTCAACGGCTTTCCGTCGCTGTCGCGTAACAGACCGTTGAGGATCACGGTTTCCCCGGACGATAGAGATCGCGCGGGCCAAACATAAAGAACTGTTTGCTGTAGCCCGGATCGCCGGTAATGGCGAATTCCGCCAGATCCAGCGCCGGTAATTTCAGATCCAGCAGCGTGGTTTCACCGTCTTTACGCGCCGGATCAGCGCCGCTTCTTTGTCGGTAGTTAACGTTGCGTGACCGTCTTTGTCACTGGTGGCCTGCGCCAGCGTTTGCCCGTTCTCATTGAGCAGCATCACCTCGATGCCGGAGAGCGCCGCGCCGTTTTCCAGCCCTCGGGTAAAGATATCCAGACGATTATGGTAACGGTGCGCAGACAGACCAATATTGCTGAGTGTGAACAGGGTAGCGGCATTGCTGTAGTTGTAATGCCCGGCCTGATTCATTACGGCGACGTAGACCCCGGTTTGTTGCAATGGCTGAATGCTGCTGAGCGGCAACAGTAACTTCTCACGGGTGTTGCGCGCCGGGTTGAGGTCAAAACGGCCGGTATACACCCGAGGTCGGCCATTTTCAGTAACGTGTCCGACTCCCAGTTTGACAGGGCGTTGCGGTATTCCCACTGGCTGATAAACGCCGCCAGCGACTCCGGTTTCACGCGGTAGAAATTCACGTCGACGTTATCGACGTTCAGCGCCATCACCGGCAGTCCTTCCACCACTTTGCCCGGCAGCAGCGAACCGCGGCTGGCAAAGCCGACGCTGGGCTGCACGTCGCGGGTGGTAATGACTTTTTCGTAATCAATGCCGAACGTGGCTTTGTTCAGCGCCGTTAGCCCGCGATCCACCGACACCAGCAGTTCGCGGTTCGGCTCTAGGTGGCGCAAGCGCAGTTCTTTCAGATTCGGCGCCAGTTCCTGTGCACCATCGACTTTGCCGCTCTTCTTGTCCACCAGATGGACGGTCGAGGCAAAATCCTGATCGGGGTTAAGCGGAACGGAGAAGGTCAGCACCAGCGTGGCGGCGCCGTCCAGTTGTACTTCAGAGGCATCCAGCAGCGTGAGCGGCTTACCTTCGCTACGCGCGGCAAGCTGCGCCAGTTTCTCTTTACTTTGCGCGGGGTTGCTCGGCTTTGCTGCGGCGCGGATGCCGCAGCAGGCGAGCTGGCTGCCTGCGGTTTATCGTTGTTATCACAGCCGGCTAACGTAAACGTAGTGAACAGCGCGACGGTCAGCGCCGCAATGCGTAGCGGTTTCATTCTTTATCCCCCGGCCTATACAGCCTGTTGAACATTGCCAGACATTATTATTCGCAACGACAGGAATTACAAAATGTGTCTTTGGTTCTGGAAAGCGCTTCGCAAAGTCTCGTCACGCTTTTCCGCTCACCCTGTTACGCGGATCACAGTGCGAAACGTAACATGTTACGTTTCATGTCATTTGTTTTTAAAACAATGAGATAGATGGAAAAACAACGCAGACTGCTGCTACCGTTAAGCTGTCTGTGCACCTTTGTGCGCGGTTCTAATCAGAGAGAACATTATGTCCAGAGCCGTGAATGCCCTACAAAATTTTGGTAAGTCCCTCTTTGGTCCGGTGCTCATTTTGCCGATTGTCGGCTTATTTATTGCCTGCGGAAATATCTTCGGCAACGGCAACCCGGCCGAGTATCTGCCCTTTCTTGGCCACACCATTATTCAACAAATCGGTCAGTTGATTGCCAAATCCGCCGTATCGGTATTGGCTAACCTTGTCTTCGCGGTCGGCATTCCGGTGGGTCTTGCCTCGCGGGATAAAGGCTATGCGGCGCTGATTGGTCTGGTGACCTTTATCGTTTTTATTAACGCCATGAATGTCATGCTGCAATTTCAGGGGGCGCTGGCACCTGCAGCGCAGATGAAAGCCGCAGGCCGGGCATGGTGTTAGGCGTGCAGGTGCTGGAGATGGGCGTCTTCGCCGGGGATCCTCACCGGTGCGCTATCAGGTTATCTGTACGATAAATATTCCGGTGTACAGTTTTCCGGGGCGATGGCTATCTACTCGGGTCACTGCTTCGTCGCCATTATCATGCTGCCGGTGGCGATGATATTAGGTGTGATCATGAGCGAACTGTGGCCTTTCGCCCAGCATGGCATCAGCGCCCGGCGATGGCGATCAAAGGCGCGGGGCCGTTCGGCGTTGCGGTCTACGGTTTCCTTGAGCGCATTCTGGTGCCGACCGGGCTGCACCATCTGGTCTATACGCCCTTTTGTACACCGAACTCGGCGGTACGGCGGATATTTGCGGTACGACTTATCAGGGTGCACGTAACATCTACTTTGCCGAAATAGCCTGCCCGAGCGTGACGCAACTCAGCAGCACCGTCGTCTGGGATGCGCGCGGCATCAGCAAAATGTTCGGTCTGCCCGCCGCCGCGCTGGCGATGTATGTGACAGCGAAACCCGAGCGCAAAGCCGCGGCCAAAGCGATCCCTGATCCCTGCTGCGCTCACCTCATTTTTGGTCGGCGTCACCGAGCCTATCGAGTTTGCTTTCCTGTTTGTCGCCCCGCTGCTGTTTGTGGTGCATGCCGTGCTCACCGGTATCGGCATGATGTTGTTCTCACTGCTTGGCGTTCATGCCATTGGCGCGAACGGCATTATCGATTTTGTGCTCTACAACCTGCCCCTCGGCACCGAAAAGTCCAACTGGCCGATGTACATCCTCGTTGGGCTCATTATGTTCGCCCTCTACTTCTTTATCTTCCGCTTCCTGATTTTGCACTTCCGCATGAAAACACCCGGCCGTGAAGATGATGAGCAGGAGACGCGTCTGTACAGCAAGCAGGAGTATCAGGCAAAGGCAGCAATGCTGGCGTAGGCGCAGCGATTATCGAAGGTCTGGGCGGGCGCGCCAATATTGACGTGGTGGACAACTGCTACACCCGCCTGCGCGTGACGGTGATCGATGTGGCGGCGATTGATGAACCGCAACTGAAAGCAACCGGCGCAAAAGGCGTGATCAAACAAGGTAATAACGTTCAGGTGGTCTACGGGCTGCATGTCAAAAAATGCGAGAAGCCGTTGAGATGTTTCTCTGAAGGAGTCCAGAAATGGTTAAACCCCCGTTTATTTTATCCATCGCCGGTGGCGGCAGCACCTATACCCCCGGCATCGTGAAAAGCCTGATGGTCAGACTGGAGGCGTTCCCGCTGGCGGAAATTCGCCTGTATGACATTGATGAAGCGCGGCAGAACACCATTGCGCCAGTGGTGGAGAAAGTGATCCGCGACCACAGCCAGAGCATCAAATTTACCGTGACCAGCAATGCCGAAACGGCGCTCAGCGGTGCACATTTTGTTTTTTGCTCAGATGCGCGTCGGTCAGTACAAAATGCGCGAGCAGGATGAGAAAATTCCCTTGCGCCATGGTGTGGTGGGTCAGGAGACCTGCGGCCCGGGCGGGCTGGCCTACGGGTTACGCACTATTCTGCCAATGGTAGAACTGATCGATCTGGTGGAGCGTTACGCCGATAAAAAAAGCCCTCGGATCGTCAATTACTCCAACCCGGCAGCCATCGTGGCCGAAGGTGTACGCCGTCTGCGCCCAAAAGCGCGGGTACTCAATATCTGCGATATGCCCGTCGCGGCGATGCGCAATATGGGCGCAATCCTCGGCGTGGATCGCCATAAACTGGAGGTCGATTACTTTGGCCTGAACCACTTTGGCTGGTTTACCCGGTGTACGCGTTGATGGCGAGGATTGTCTGCCGGCGTTGCGCGAGCATATTGCCCGTTTTGGTCTGCTGACGGAAGATGCCGCCCAAACGGACCCGCAGCATGCCGATCCGTCATGGGTGAAAACCCGGCGCAATATCAAACCGATCATGGATCACTTTCCGGAGTATCTGCCAAACCCCTATTTGCAGTACTACCTGATGCCAAACGAGATCGTCGCCCATCAGGATCCCGACTACACCCGCGCCAATGAAGTGATGGACGGGCGCGAGAAAAAACTGTTTGCCGCCGCCCGAGTGGAGTATAAGCGCAGCGGGGATCCTGCCGGATGCCTTCCACGTAGGCGTGCATGGCGCGTTTATTGTTGATGTTGCCTGTTCACTGGCGTTTGACCTGCGTCAGCGCCATCTGGTGATTGTGGAAAACAAAGGCGCGATTGCCAATTTGCCGTACGATGCGATGGTCGAAGTGCCTGCCTATATTACCAGCGAAGGCCCGGAGCCGGTGCGTATGGGGGCGGTGCCTTTATTCCACCAGACCCTGCTGATGCAGCAACTGGCCTCGGAACAACTGCTGGTCGAAGCCACCATTGAAGGCAGTTACGAAAAAGCGTTGCAGGCCTTTACGCTGAACAAAACCGTGCCCACCATGCAGCATGCGAAAGCGATCCTTGATGAGATGATTGAAGCCAACCGGGATTATTGGCCTGCGCTGCAAAAAGCCTCGGGAAAACGGCAAAGCCATACAAAAATAACGAGGTTGCTCGCGACATGAGCGAAGGTGGCTTGTCGGGTCAGGAAAAACGTGAACAATTCAGGTTACTGTTGATGACACGGGAGGCAACCATGTCTACCTCGTTTTTGTCGCGGCCGACTGGCTGATAGAACACAGCGATGATCCTGAAATCCAGCTGATTGACGCCCGTATGGCGCCGCCGGGACAGGAGCATCGTGACCTTAGCGGAATACCGCGCCGGGCATCTCCCTGGTGCGGTATTTTTTGATATTGAAGCCCTCTCCGATCACACCTCTTCCTTACCGCACATGCTCATCCGCCCGGAAGCGTTTGCTGTCGCAATGCGCGAACTGGGCATTAGCCGAGATAAACACCTTGTGGTCTACGATGAAGGCAACCTCTTCTCTGCCCCGCGCGCCCGGGTGGATGCTGCGCAATTACGGCGTGGAAAAGGTGTCGATTCTTGCCGGCGGTCTGGCGGGCTGGCAGCGCGATGCTCTGCCGCTGCAAAGGCGATGTGGCGTTGCCGGAGTCTGATTTTAACGCCAACTTTGACCCTTCCGTGGTGAAAAAGCTGACGGATGTCCTGTTAGTCAGTCACGAAGGGACAGCACAGATTGTCGATGCACGCCCGGCACCGCGTTTTAATGGCGAATGGACGAGCCCCGTCCGGGGCTGAAGCGCGGTCATATTCCCGGTGCGAAGAATGTGCCGTGGGGCGATCTGGTGACGGAAGGCGAGCTGAAAACCACCGATGAACTGGCCGCCATTTTCCGCCGCCGGGTGTGGATTTGCATAAGCCGATTATCGCCAGTTGCGGTTCAGGCGTCACTGCGTCGGTGGTTATTCTCGCGCTGACAACCCTCGGGCGCGGATAACGTCACGCTGTATGACGGCTCCCTGGAGTGAATGGGGCGCACGCGACGATTTACCCGTAGAACCGGCGTAAATGGATAACCGACTTGCGCCATTGCTGACGCGCGGGGAGTCACTGACCCGCGCCGAGTACCGCGTACTGGCGCACCTGACGGAGCATCCGCTGCTGGTAGGCAACATCACCGTGCGGCAACTGGCGCAGGCCACGTATGTCTCCACCGCCACCATTATCCGTCTGTGCCAGAAACTGGGCTTCCAGCGGTTTTAGCGAATTTATCTGGCACTGCAAACAGCTTTTATCCGATACGCCGCACATTGCGGATCAACGCAGTGAAGGCACTGTTGAACTACCGGCGCTGTTTCAGCAGTTTCTGGCGAATTACCAGCAAACTTTTCAATGGGTGACGGCAGAAAAGCGCAGCCAGTTCGCGCTGCTGCGCGACAAAGAGAGTTTCTTTCTCTATGGCGCAGGTTTCTCATATTTGTTCGCGGAGTATTTAACCAAGAAGCTACAGGTGTTGGGCAAGACGGCGTTTATCTCCGGCCCGGGTGACAGCCGCAATATCTTTCTCAGTAATGCGTCGCGCTATCAGGTGTTTATCGCCGTATCGCGCAGTGGTGAAACCGAACAGGTGCTGGATAAAGCGCGGATCGCGCACACCGTCGGCATGACGGTCGTTGCGTTTACCCGCGCGTCCGCGAACTCGCTGGCCGCGCTGGCCGATATCCATTTCGCACTCTACGACGAAGCAGTGCATTTCGCGGCAGAAGCGGCGGGGATCACCTCGTTTGAATCCAACCCGGGTGCTGTTGATGGATTTATTGCTGCTGGAGGCAACATAGGGTGCAAAACACCGGGGTCCGGTTAGAGATCGTT
This sequence comes from Enterobacter sp. EA-1, assembly GCA_002886105.1. Classification (GTDB taxonomy): domain Bacteria; phylum Pseudomonadota; class Gammaproteobacteria; order Enterobacterales; family Enterobacteriaceae. Next base: position 1,336,821 of record CP025776.1, on the reverse strand, counting down.
GAGCGTCTGCCGCGCCCGGTGCTGCGCCAATGTATTCGCGGATACGCGTATGCAACTCGCCGAGGGTGATGTTTTCTCGCGCCTCACCCTGTGTCATCCCGCCGTGGGATCGTGATGATGACTTTGCGCTTTTGCGTATCAAAAATAAAATTATGCACAAACCGCCCGACAATACATTCCGGCGGCTGATATCCCTCAGTCCAGTACAGCTCGATGCAGTTCTGCCCGCGAAACTTGCTGACATGGGTCGCTTCAATCTTCGACAGCGCCAACGGCGCACTGAGCTGATAACTCTCAATCGCTTGCGGGTGCAGAGTCAACAGGGGTTGCCGTACGCGTTGATACATCGCCCGTGCACCCAGCGCCAAAATTAGCGACATCGCTGCCGTGCCGCCCACCACAATATCAAACTGCAGAAAAGTCAAACCCCACAGCCTGTTCAGGATAAACAATACGCATGCCGGGAAACCCACTATCATCGCCAGCGCAATGTAGCCCCACACATTGCCTTTTTTCAGCGACACCACGACGGCATCACTGGCCTGTGCAGCCATATCTTGCAACTGCTCCGTAAGCATGATGGTTGGCATTCAGTTCATCGCTGACTTGTGCGGTGAGCGCCCGGCAAAGTGCCGGGAAGTCAGGCAACAGGTGATGCAGCCAGAGATAATCGGCTTCATTGACCTGACGTGAAGCCCGCGTCAGTAACACATTATCTGGCGGCACATTCAACTGCTTAAGGCGTTCGCGCACCGTCGGATGATGATCGGTTGGGTGCGATAACTTCCGTCCCAACGCCACATCGACGTTCAACGCCCCAAGCTTATAAAGCCCCGAGTAAAGCGTGTTAACCAGATTGGTGGTGCTCAGTTTGCGATCTAAAAAACGCTGCATGGGCGCCGCCAACTCAATATCCAGCGTAGTGCAGCGTAGCAGCGATGAGGCCAGCGCCTGAGGCGTGCTGGTGCGTGCGCCAGCGGCATCCGCCGCCAGCTCTCGCATCCGGCTCCAGCCACTGACCGTTACATCAAACCGGCGATAAAACCAGACGCCAATATGCACCGGGGGAGACAGCGCAATCCGCTCGAACCAGCCACAGAATTTCAGGTTTTGATAAAAATGGTCGAGACTGCTTTTCATGCCGGAATAAAGCCCGGCAAAATGCAGTGTGTATGCGGTGTCTCCGGCCGGAAAAATGCCCCAACTCGTGACCAATAACAGCCGCAATTTCGTCTTTATCCAGAAAGGCGGCAAGCGTCACGGGAAAATAGAGTGTGTTACCTGTCAGGCGTTCGCCTTTTCCAGTTGTACTGGCAACGTCGTGACATAAAATCCCTGAAACAATCCCACGACAATATTATCCGGCATGATTGCCTGACCACGCTGCGCCAGCTCTCTGACCCACCGCCAGAGTGCGGGTGCATCCTGCTCCGTCATGGCAATGCCAAAAACGTTCCGGTCTTGCGGTTGAATTTTCGCATAGCATCTTTTCAGCAGAAACAGACTACTGAGCACCATAAAAATCAACCAGCCGGTAACCAGTAACAGCACGCCGAACAGCTTAATATTCAGCGGGGTGGTTTGTTTAATCGTTAACAACCACAATAATTCATACAGCAAAACAGACACCAGCGCGAAACCCATTGCCGTCATCAGCACAGCCATAATCAGCGGCAACATTTTCCGGCAGAGAGTGAAGGCGCGAATTAACTGCCCGGTCGATATTCGGGCTTTGCGTACGCTATAAAGGCTTAATACCACAGCGCAGGTGCTTGCAAACAGTGCAATGACGGAGAGAGCGACGGATACGCCAGCAACATAGCGGCGGGAAAGTGGCATCAGAATGTTGTGCGAAGCGGTGCCCCACTCAATAACAACCCGTGCATCGCTGTCGCTGATTCTGGAATATTGCCAACAGGACCAGATGAATAACAGCAGCGGAATGCCGAAACAATACAGCAGGCTTTTTTTATCCATAAAAATGAACCACAAATCAACGTAGCGTAAACGATAGCACCCGCTTTCCGGCCATAAATGTGTTTATCAGTAAAAGAAGTCAGGGTGCATAATGAAGAGTAACAATAACCCTTAGCCAACAAGAGGAATAAGCGGCGCACGCGGCGCCACCTGATCATTAAATAATGCGGTTATTTTTTAAAATCGCGCAGGAAGCTGCCCCCAGCGGCGCTCATAGAAAGGCGTAATGTGCGCCAGCATAAAATGGCTGATACCTTTCTCGCCTTCGACCACCGGCAGATATCAATAGGTTCATCGCCCGGTATCCGTCGCGACGCTGCCCGCCGCGTGAATAATCTCTTCGATATCCTCTTCCGCTTCAATACCGATCAACAGGTTCGCCTGCTCATCAGCTTTCTCTTTTATTGAACAGAGAAAAGCGCGTTTTACGGTTTTGATGCTTTTAAACAGCGTGGTCAGGAGTCCACCATCTGCGCTGGCGGTTCCGCCACTTCAGACAGCAGCAACGCACTACCGCCCTCCAGCACTTCCTGCTGGCTTAGCGGACTACCCTCTTCACCGACCAAGTGACTGATTTCGCGTGGGGTAAACTCTTTACCGGTCGGCAGTTTGGCGTTGAGGAACAACGTTTCCCCAGCGTCATCTCAAACAGCGTGCGGGCGGGCATCACCACAAACGCTTGTTCATCTTCAACGGCCTGTTGCAGGGCTTCCAGTGAGGTAAAGAACGGGATCACCGATGTTCCGTCATCTTTTCCCAGTGCTGCAAATCCAGCGCGCTATCTTCAACAATCGCTTCACCTTCCGCCGCGGTTCCCGGCACCCACACGGTGGAATCCAACAGCGTGCGGAAAAACGCCGGACGATACGCCGGCTCGGTCGCCGCCTGCTCCAGCAGGGTTTCTAATTCGTTTTTGGTTTCCGACATACAAGTTCCGAAGAATTAACCCTCACTCCCCGGCCCTCTCCGGGAAGGGAGAGAGTCAGGCGAGGTAAAGGTAAAATATTACTCAGCCGTTAACAGATTCGCGAGCGTGCGCACACCCAGTGCCCGTTGCCCCTGCCGCCCACTGTTCTACCGCTGCTTTACGGTAGGTGGCGGAACAGTCGATATGCAACCAACCCTGCTGATAGTTTTCCACAAAGTGCGACAGGAAACCTGCAGCGGTGCTCGCGCCAGCCGGGAAGGCTGCACTGGCGGTATTGTTCAGCTCGGCAAAGTTCGACGGCAGCTGGCTACGGTGGAACTCCGCCAGCGGCAAACGCCAGAACGGTTCATTCTCGGCGGCTGCACTGTTCAGCAAGCGGCCAGCCAGCGCATCGTCAAAGCTGAACAGCGCGTGGTAATCGTTGCCCAGTGCGGTTTTCGCCGCGCCTGTCAGCGTTGCCGCGTCGATGATCAGTTCCGGTTTCTGCGCGGAAGCGTCGATCAGGCCATCGGCCAGTACCAGACGCCCTTCCGCATCGGTATTCATGATCTCAACGGTTTTGCCGTTGCGGTAATGAATGATATCGCCCAGTTTGAAGGCGTTACCGCTGATCAGGTTGTCGGCGCAGCAGAGCCACAGTTTGACGCGTTTGTTCAGGCCGCGATTAATGGCGAAAGCCAGCGCACCGGTTACCAGCGCCGCACCGCCCATATCGGACTTCATCGAGTCCATAAACGCGCTCTGTTTAATGCTGTAACCGCCGGAATCAAAGGTAATGCCTTTACCGACCAGCGCGGCAAACACCGGCGCGTCCGGGTTACCGGTTGGGTTATAGTCCAGCGCCAGCAACACTGGCGGACGTTCGGAACCCCCGACCGACGGTATGCAAGCCAAGGTAGTTCTGCTCACGCAGATCTTCACCTTTGGTGATGCGGTAAGAAACGTGGTCGCCGCCGACACTGTGCAGCAGATCCACCGCGCGCTGCGCCAGTTGTTCCGGACCCAGCTCTTCCGCCGGGGCATTGATGGTGTCGCGTACCCAGTCAATGACTTTCAGGCGGCTATCCAGCTCTTTCTGCTCAGCCTCATCAAGCGCCGCCCACTCCACTTTGCGCGTGCCTTTCGGCCCTTTATAACCCGCCCAGAACGCCCAGCTACGATCGGCGTCCCAGCCCTCACCGCTCAGTGCAACATGCTTAATGCCCGAGGCCGTCGACTTTTACGCGCCGCACGCTGGATAAGCCCCAAATCGTCTTTCCCGTTCAGGTGCAGAGCGATGCCGTCATTATTGATGCTGTACGTCGCTTTTTCACCCCAGCGCGCATCAGCAGGTTGCGTGGTTAACGTAATTTTCATGGCTTCTGTCATTGTATTTATCCTTATTAGCGCATTCGTGAAAACGGGCCGCCCGAAGGCAGCCCGTTAGATGATTACGATGCTTCGTCTAACCAGACTAGCAGAATCGCTTCGAGAATTTTTTCATTCGATGCATTCGGATCATCATCAAACTCTTCCAGTTCGCAGATCCACTGATGCATATCGGTGAAACGAACGGTCTTCGGATCCAGATCCGGGCGACTGTCATACAGCGCCTCGCCGATTTCACGGCTGTCGGTCCACTTCAGCCCCATATCAGTGCTCCCGCGCGTGGTTGATGGTGTAACGCGGGATCTCAACCACCAGATCTTCATCGGTGACGCGCGCACGGCAGCCTAAACGGCTTTCCGGCTCCAGACCCCGAGGGCTTTATCCAGCATGTCGTCTTCGTCTTCACTGCTTTCCGGCAGAGAGTCGAAGCCCTCGCGCACAACACAGTGGCAGGTGGTGCAGGCGCAGGATTTTTCGCAGGCGTGCTCAATCTCAATGCCGCCGCGCAGGGCGACATCAAGAATGGTTTCACCGCTCTTCGCTTCCAGAACTGCGCCATCCGGACAGAGGTCCTGATGAGGCAGAAAAACAATTTTAGGCATATTAAACCTCGTCGACGGAATGGCCTTTCAGCGCGGTACGCACGGATTGGTCCATGCGGCGAGCGGCGAATTCTCGGGTTTGTTTATCTACATTTTTAATGGCTTGTTCTATCGCGCCGGTATCATCGCCCTCGGCAACGGCGCGCAATTGCGCCACCGCCTCGTCGATAACCGCACGCTCTGCGGCGCTTAACAGCGCGGCGTCAGCGGCGAGCGCACCGGACAAACTTTCCAGTACACGCGCGGCTTCCACTTTCTGTTCCGCCAGCATACGTGCTTTAACGTCCTGCCCGGCAAAACTCATGGAGTCTTTGATCATATCGGCGATTTCGCCATCGGTCAGACCGTATGACGGTTTCACCTGAATAGAGGCTTCCACCCCGGTGGATTTCTCCATAGCGGTCACGCTCAGCAGACCGTCGGCATCCACCGGAAGGTGACGCGAATATGCGCGCCGCCCGCAGGCAGCGCCGGAATGCCCGCAGCGCGAAACGCGCCAGAGAGCGGCAGTCCTGCACCAGTTCACGCTCCCCCTGCATCACATGGATGGACATCGCAGTTTGACCATCTTTAAAGGTGGTGAACTCCTGCGCGCGACCGGAATAGTGGTATTACGCGGGATCACTTTCTCCACCAGGGCCGCCCATGGTTTCCAAGCCCGAGCGACAGAGGGATTACATCCAGCAGCAGCATTTCGCTGTCCGGCTTGTTGCCGACCAGAATGTCCGCCTGAATCGCTGCGCCAATGGCGACAACTTTATCCGGATCGATCGACGTCAACGGCGTGCGGCCAAAAAACTCGCCCACACGTTCGCGCACCAGCGGCACACGGGTTGAGCCGCCGACCATCACCACTTCCAGCACCTCATGCGCTTCCACGCCCGCATCTTTCAGCGCTCGGCGGCAAGAGAGCAGCGTACGTTTCACCAGCGTTGCGATCAGATCGTCGAACTGTGCGCGCGTGATCACGCCCTGCCAGCCCGCCACATCGACAGCGGCGTTGTCGGCATCGCTCAGCGTAATTTTCGCGGCAATGGCCGCATCCAGCAGTTCACGCTGCAGGCGTGCATCGCTGCGATCGTCAAGCCCCGCCTGCTCGCGAATAAAGTCCGCCAACAGGTGGTCAAAATCATCGCCACCCAGAGCAGAATCACCGCCGGTGTGGTACTTCAAACACCCCACGGCTAAGGCGCAGGATGGAGATATCAAAGGTGCCGCCACCGAGATCGTACACGGCGATCACACCCTCTTTGCCCCGAATCCAGACCGTAAGCAATGGCTGCCGCGGTCGGTTCGTTCAGCAGGCGCAGCACATGCAGACCCGCCAGACGCGCGGCGTCTTTTGTGCCCTGACGTTGTGCGTCATCAAAATAAGCAGGGACCGTGATCACCACACCGTCGAGATCGCCAGACAGCGTCTGTTGCGCGCGCGTTCAGCAAGGGTTTTGAGGATATCGGCAGAGACACGAATCGGGTTAACCAGACCGGCCTCGGTGACAATCATCGGCAGGCCGTTTTCGCTGGGCTGGAACTGCCACGGCAAATGCGGGTAGCGCGCACTGGATGTCCGCGAGGCTGCGGCCCATCAGGCGTTTTACCGAACTGATGGTGTTGAGCGGATCCAGCGCGGCGTTGCGGCGGGCGTCATAACCCACACTATGGCTGTCCGCCTGATAGTTCACCACGGAAGGGGAGTAAATGGCGACCTTCGCTGTCGGCCAGCGTTTCCGCCTGACCGCTGCGCACGGTGGCAACCAGCGAATTGGTGCCAAGGTCGATGCCCGCCCCCGGGCGACGCTGATGCGGTGCGGCGCTCAGGCCGGGCTCACTGATTTGTAATAAGGCCATTGTTTGCTTCCAAAAATTAAAAACCGAGCAGTTTTTCTTCGGAGTTGTTCTGTTGCGCTGCGCAGTTTATCGAGAAAACGCAGTTTACGCACGGTATCCGCCGCCGCGTCCCACGTTTGAGTATCTAACTGTTCTACCATTACCGGTGGCGCGCGTCGTACATCCTTTCACGCGCGCGTCTGGAAGGCTTCCAGTCGCATTGCATCTTCCGCACGCTCAATCTCATCCAGTTCTTCGCGCAGCTCCAGCTGTTCCATCAAAAGGCGGTATCCCGCACCGTGTGCTGCTCAGAGGCTAAATCAAACCCATGTAAGGACAACAGGTATTCCGGCGCGCGTCAGCGCGGTTGCGTAATGTTTGCCACGCCTGATTAATGGTGGCAGATTGCTGCACGGCGGCAAGTTGCTCAGCCTGCGGCTGACTGGCAAAGCGGTCAGGATGAAACTGACGCTGTAGATCCACCGGAAACGTGTCGCCAGCGCCTGCGTGTCGAGTGGGTAATGGGCTGGCAACCCAAAGAGGGTGAAGTAATCCATAACAGTTCCGGGTGTGCAATCGAAACAAACCCCACGCACAGAGGCCTGCGGTGGGGTCATCAGTGATGGCGATTAAACGTTGAAGCTTTCGCCGCAACCGCACTCATCTTTTACGTTCGGGTTGAATTTGAACCCTTCGTTCAGGCCTTCTTTGACGAAGTCCAGTTGAGTACCGTCGAGGAATTGCAGGCTTTTGCCGTCGACCACGACCTTCACGCCTTTGTCTTCAAACACCGTATCTTCTTCATTCGGCGCATCGACAAATTCCAGTACATAGGCCATACCAGAACAACCGGAGGTTCTGACCCCCAGACGCAGACCAAACCCTTTACCACGGTTGGCCGGGGAAGGTATTGACTCGCGCGGCAGCACTGTCGCTCAGGCTAATGGACATGACAACAACCTCCTGCCTTATTTCGCTTCTTGTTTGCTTTTGTAATCCGCGATAGCGCTTTAATCGCATCTTCCGCCGGGGATGGAGCAGTGAATTTTCACTGGCGGCAGTTCCAGCTCTTCGGCGATATCGGTGTTTTTGATCGCCTGCGCTTCGTCCAGAGATTTGCCCTTCACCCACTCGGTCACCCAGCGAGGCTGGAGGCGATGGCGGAACCGCAACCATAGGTTTTGAAACGTGCGTCTTCAATAATGCCTTTATCGTTCACTTTGATCTGCAGCTTCATCACGTCGCCGCACGCCGGTGCGCCAACCATACCGCTGCCGACGCTGTCGTCGCCGTTGTCAAAAGAGCCCACGTTGCGCGGATTTTCGTAGTGATCGATTACTTTTTCGCTATAAGCCATTCTAAATTCTCCTGTTTGCGCAACCGTTATTAATGATGAGCCCATTCGATAGTGGTTAAATCCACGCCCTGTTTGAACATTTCCCACAGCGGGGAGAGTTCGCGCAGACGACCAATGGATTTACGCACCAGAGCGATGGTGTAGTCGATCTCTTCTTCGGTGGTAAAACGCCCTAAAGAGAAACGGATGGAGCTGTGCGCCAGCTCATCATTCATGCCCAGCGCGCGCAGCACGTAGGACGGTTCCGAGGGCTTGCAGACGTACAGGCAGAACCAGGAAGAAACAGCCAGTCTTTCAGCGCCATGATCAGCGACTCGCCTTCAACGTAGTTAAAGCTGACGTTGAGAATGTTCGGCGCGCCGTGCTCCGAGTCACCGTTCAGGTAAACTTCTTCGATATCGTTGATGCCGTTCCACAGACGGCTACGCAGGCCGCGCAGACGTTCCATTTCCGTCGCCATCTCTTCTTTGGCGATGCGGTAGGCTTCACCCATGCCGACGATCTGGTGAACAGGCAGCGTACCGGAACGCATACCGCGCTCATGACCGCCGCCGTGCATTTGCGCTTCAATGCGTACACGCGGTTTACGTTGTACGTACAGCGCGCCAATACCTTTTGGTCCGTAGATTTTATGGCCGGAGAAGGACATCAAATCCACTTTCAACTGGCTCAGGTCGATAGGCAGTTTACCGACGCTCTGCGTCGCATCGACGTGGTAGATAATACCGCGCGCACGGCACATTTCACCGATGGTTGCGATGTCCTGCACGACGCCGATTTCGTTGTTCACATGCATGATGGATACGAGGATGGTGTCTTCACGCATCGCCGCTTCCAGCTCTTTCAGGTCGATAATGCCGTTGCTCTGCGGCGCCGGTGTAAGTCACTTCAAAACCTTCGCGCTCTAACTGGCGACAGGTATCCAGCACGGCTTTATGTTCGGTTTTGCTGGTGATGATGTGCTTGCCTTTTTTTTGATAAAAGTTGGCCGCACCTTTAATCGCCAGTTGTCGGATTCGGTTGCACCGGAAGTGAAGACGATCTCACGCGGATCGGCGCCAACCAGCTCAGCAATCTGATTACGGGCAATGTCGACTGCCTCTTCAGCTTGCCAGCCAAAACGGTGTGAACGGGAAGCAGGGTTACCAAAGGTCCCGTCCGAGGGTCAGAAACTGCATCATTTTCTCGGCAACACGCGGATCCACCGGCGTGGTTGCGGAGTAGTCGAGATAAATCGGTAATTTCATTGCTCTTTAAACTCCGTACATCGCTCAAATGCAAGGAATCAGGCAACCGGCTGGATGTACGACCGTGTTAACAGGGCACATAACTGTGCCCCCGGCCCGATTCTGAATACTGTTTTTATTATGCGCGCAGTTTAACGTCGATAGCGTCTTGTGCGCGGGTCGTGCGATGAGATTCGTGGGAGTGCTGTCTGCCGGAGACGTCGAGGATTTCGGTTATTCACCAGTTCGCCCAGCGTGATGTTATTTAAAAAAGTCGGTCAGACGGTCACTCAGATCGCGCCACAGCGCGTGGGTCAGAGCACTTATCGCCGCCCGGCAGCCGCTTTTACCCTCGGCAACGGGTCGCATCCACGGATTCGTCAACGGCGCTAATCACTTCGCCGACGGCAATGCTGCCCGCTTCTTTACCCAGCAGGTAACCGCCGCCCGGGCCACGCACACTGGCCACCGGTGCCATTTTTACGCAGACGGGAGAACAACTGCTCCAGATAGGAGAGTGAAATTCCCTGACGCTCTGAAATATCGGCCAACGGAACCGGGCCTGATTCGGAGTTGAGTGCAACGTCCAGCATTGCGGTCACGGCATAACGCCCTTTAGATGTCAGTCTCATGTCTTACTAGCCTCAGACTCGCCCCCTGCCCGGGGGATTATTATTAAAATGTTAATGTTGCATAGCAGTCGCAAGTCTGACATTCCTGACTAAATTGGTCAACTATTTAGTTGACTGTTTTAGTCAGGTATTTATCCTTTCGTGCTGTGGTGTTTATGACCCGATGGCGCGCCTGCTTTTCTGGGCTATGAGTCAGATAAAGCACAGCCGCCGTCCGGCGCTATTGCTTTTGGTTCTGCTCAATGGACGCCAGAATGCCGCGCAGGATATTCAGTTCCTCGGCTTTCCGGACGCGCGCGCGCGTGAACAGACGGCGCAGCTTATTCATCACCGGCACCGGATGGCTTTCACGGATAAAGCCGGTTGCCAGCAGCGTTTGTTCCAGTGCCCATAAAAGCGCTCAAGATCGTCCACCAGCGGGTACGGCGTCTCTTCATGATCAGCGGCCGGGGCATCGCTTTCCTGCGTTGCCAGCCGTGCCATGCGCACTTCATAAGCAATCACCTGCACCGCCATCGCCAGTTCAGCGAACTGTATTCCGGGTTAGCGGCAATGGCGACGTGGTAGTGGCATTTTGCAGTTCATCGTTGGTCAGACCTACGCGTTCACGGCCAAAGACCAGCGCAACCGGCGCATGTTCCGCCTCGGCAACGCTTTTCAGACCACATTCACGCGGATCCAGCATCGGCCACGGCAACGTACGCGAGCGCGCGCTGGTACCCACCACCAGACTGCAACCGGCCAGTGCTTCATCCAGCGTATCGACAATCTGTGCGTTGCCAATCACATCGCTGGCGCCTGCGGCGAGCGCAATAGCCTGAGAGTCCGGTTTAACCAGCGGATTAACCAGCCACAGATTGGTTAATCCCATTGTTTTCATCGCGCGGGCAACGGAGCCCATATTGCCAGTGTGAGAGGTCTCCACCAGCACAATTCGAATATTTTGCAGCATAGATTTTCAACGGCTAAAGAATATTTGCGCATATTACCATAAAGCGAAGACATAATCCGAATTCGCTGCTATCATACGCGCCGTTTTCCGTTCTTTAACATCCAGTGAGAGAAACCGATGCATCCGATGCTGAACATCGCCGTGCGTGCTGCGCGCAAGGCGGGTAATTTAATTGCCAAAAACTACGAAACCCCTGACACCGTAGAAACCAGCCAGAAAGGCAGCAATGATTTCGTGACTAACGTTGATAAAGCCGCCGAAGCGGTGATTATTGACACCATCCGCAAATCTTACCCGCAACACACCATCATCACCGAAGAGAGTGGTGAGCACGAAGGCGCTGACCGGATGTACAATGGGTTATCGATCCACTGGATGGCACCACCAACTTCATCAAACGTCTGCCGCACTTCGCGGTATCTATCGCCGTTCGTATTAAAGGCCGCACTGAAGTCGCGGTGGTTTACGATCCGATGCGTAACGAACTGTTCACCGCCACTCGCGGTCAGGGCGCACAGCTCAATGGTTACCGTCTGCGCGGCAGCACTGCCCGCGATCTGGATGGCACCATCCGGCGACCGGTTTCCCGTTCAAAGCCAAACAGCACGCCACTACCTATATGAATATCGTTGGCAAACTGTTCACCGAATGCGCCGATTTCCGCCGCACCGGTTCCGCTGCGCTGGATCTGGCCTACGTTGCCGCAGGTCGCGTTGATGGTTTCTTTGAGATCGCGCTGGAAGCCGTGGGATTTTGCTGCCGGCGAACTGCTGGTACGCGAAGCGGGCGGTCTGGTGTGTGATTTCACTGGCGGTCATAACTATATGATGACCGGCAACATCGTCGCCGGTAACCCGCGTGTGGTGAAATCCATGCTGGCGAATATGCGCGAAGAACTGAGCGACGCGCTGAAACGCTAACGCATTGATTGATAGCCCGACGGCGCTACGCGTATCGGGCTATCAAACTCAAAAAGGGTCGTAAACCGCCGCCCGGTGGTAATGCACTGACCCACATAACTCCCGCCGCACAAACCAATAGCATGCCCCCGGCCAGCGCCAGTGTCGTCCAGCCAACCTGCCGCCACAGCGATGGAGCCTGATTGCCACTGAGTTTTACCGCCAACTGGCGAAAGCCATGCACCAACAACGCCAGCGAACTGATGGTCAGCGACGTACCCGCCGCCATTGCCAGCGCAGAAGCCACCCCCGGTGCAAATACGCCAATCACCTTACTGAACAGCAGCACCATAATTGCCCCGGAACAGGGCCGCATGCCCATCGACAAGACGATGACCAGTCGTGCACGCCAGTCCTCGCCACTTTGCAGTTGCGACGGCGAAGGGGAGATGGTGATGCCCGCAGCCACAGCTTTCATGATGCACATGATGCACATGATGCACATGATGCGGGGTAAAAGACCGGAACACCGGCTTTTTCAGTAGCGCACGCAGTTGCTTTACGGCCCGCCAGCACAGCAGCACACCCAATGCGCCAACCAGCAGATAACTGCCCTTTTCCAGCCAGTAGCCGCTCAAATGCAACTGTCGTGCAGGCAGCGCCAGTATGCTTAACACGACGACCACCAGCACAATCGCCACCAGTCCCTGTAATAAAGAAGACGCCAGCGTCAGCGCAATGCAGACGAAGTTTTGACGGATGCGTCGCCAGCCAGTGGTGATCACCACTTTGCCATGCCCGGCCCCCAGCGCATGCAGCACGCCATAGACAAAACTGAACAGCAGCGAGCCGCCCGTTTTGCCGGGGTTTTCTGCCACGCTTTTAGCAGGCCGCTCATCTGCATATTCACATCGCGCTGCCAGACCACGCTTTTTACCATCACCTGCGGCCGGGCTTGCCACAGCCAGAACGTGCCAGCCACGGCGCACAATACAAAGAGCGCCAGCGGCCTACCAGTGCAGCAAACGCCGTTTACGCAGCGTGCTTGCCGGGATTACTGACATGCCAGCGTCACCGTCTGCGCGAATTGTTTACCCAGTTGCATGTCTTCCTCCGGGGCATCTTCTTTGTCCAGCGACTGGGCATAATTCAACACCTCGTCGCCGAGGGTTTCGGGGGTATGAACCGCCACATTACATGATGTTTGCAGCGCGCCGGGCAGCGAAGCATCGCTATCGTGCTCGTAACTCATGTCCACATAATAGGTGGGATCGAAGGTGGCAAACGTGTATGTCTGGCCGTGAAGAGGCTGCGGTTGTGCGAGAGGCAGAATAAATGTCAACACCGCCTGATGCCCCTCCCGCTCCATACCGTATTCCGTGGGTCGGTTGAGAAACTTCACCTTCTGCCCACCGTGCCACACTTCGGGTAAAATAGTGCTGACCCAATACGTTAGCCATGACTTCCGCCGCCAGTTTTTCCAGATTTCCTCACCGGGTTTCGCATTCCCCGCGTCGTACAACAAATCCGCCGAGGTGATCTCATCCATCGTCCAGCGCATTTTCAGGCCGGTAAACTGCCCGTTGTCGGCTAACACTTCTGTTTTCAGGCGGATAAAGCTATGGGGGTGCGCCGCCACTGAGAATGATAAAAGCGCGAGAAAAACGCCCCGAGGCGCACTGTTTAACTGCTTGCATGTATTCCTCACGTGAAAAATTCTGTGATGCTCTCCGGCAATCCTGAAGGAAAGAGCAGCGGCTGCGCTATCGCACAGCATAGCTTTAACTACGCTTATCAAACACCCCTAACTGGAATCTGACAGATGACAATTGTAATGACACCCCCATCTGCGCTCTCCAGTCCGCAGCGACGCTGCCGGTACTGCTGATGCTGGCGCTGCCGGGGCAGCATGTCACCATGGAACATATCAGTGCCATGAATGGCGTGGATGACCATGTGGCACGCCGAGGATCTTGCCGAGACCGAAAACGAGATCCACCGCTACCATCGGCTTTCCATCGTGTCGCAGCATAACGGCGGCTACCGGATTGAAGGTGCAACGCTGGATCAGCGTTTATGCCTGCTGCACTGGCTGCGGCGCGCACTCCGGCTCTGCCCGCAATTTATCACACAGTATTTTACCCCGGCGTTAAAAACCGCGCTCCGGCAGCAAGGGATCGCCAGAACCCTGTATGACGATACCAATTTGCGCGCGTTAATTAATGCGCCCGCCGCCTGCAACGCTCCTTTGAGTGCCGGGATATACAATTTTTGCGTCTCTACCTGCAATATTGCTTATTGCAAAACCACCATGGACACACGCCGGAGTTCAACCCGGTGCAACAAAGCTGGACGCAGATGCGCGAAGAGTATCAGGTAGCGCAAGATATTGTGCGCCACTGGCGGCGGCGTGTGATCGCGCATCCGCAGGAGAGTGAGCATCTGTTCCTGTCGCTGTTATTTATGATGGTGCGGATCCCCGACCCTCTGCGCGACAGCCACCACGAGGATCGGCGGCTACAACAGTCTATCAACCGGATGATTGTCCGTTTTCGCGATCTGGCGGGCCTGCACTTTAGTGATGAGCAAGGACTCACCGCACAGCTCTATATCCATCTGGCGCAGGCGCTGGATCGCAGCCTGTTTGGCATCGGCATTGATAACAGTCTGCCGGAGGAGATCCATCAACTCTACCCGCGCTTGATGCGCACGACCCGCAGCGCGTTGCAAGAGTTGGAAGAGGAGTACAGTCTGCGCTTCAGTGATGAAGAAGCCGGTCTGGTGGCGGTGATTTTCGGTGCACGGCTGATGCAGGAGAGCGATTTACATGAAAAGCAGGTGGTGTTAATTACCGGCGAAGACAGTGCGCGGGAACAGGAAATAGAGCAACAGCTACGTGAATTAACGCTGCTGCCGCTCACGATTAACTATCTGCCACTGGCTGAGTTTCGCCAGCAAGGCGCACCGCGCGATGTCACATTGATTATCACGCCGTACACCACGCCGCTGCCGCTCTTTTCGCCACCGTTGATCCACACCGATGGCCCATTAAGCGCTCAGCAACAGCAGCATATTCGCGCCATGCTGGAGTGCTAACCTAACTGGCGACGGACTGCTGCGCGGAGACTCTCGGTCGCAAGAAGATGGCCGGGATCGCCAGCAGCGCCATCACCCAGAACAGCCCCTGATGCAGATGCTCAAACAAGAACCCGGCAATCATGGTCATCAATGCAATGCTGCCCCCCATCGCAACGGCGGAGTAGACCGCCTGCAAACGGATCACTTCGCTGCCCTTGCGCGCCGAGGATATAACGCATGCCCGCCGGGGTGGCAAACGGTGAATGTTCCACAGTGCAGGATTTGCGCGACAATCAACCCGAGGGTAAGTCGGTGGTCCAGCCCATCAGGCTCCAACGCACCAGCCCGGAAAACGCGGAAAGCAGCAACAAGTCACGCGCGCTGGAAGCGACGGAACAGACGATTGCTGAGCGTGAAGATGATCACTTCCGCGACCACGCCCAACGACCAGAGATAACCCACCGTCGAAGCGGAATACCCGGCGGATTGCCAGTAGATCGCGCTAAAGCCGTAATAGGCAGCATGAGCGCCCTGCAGCAGGGAGACGCAGGCGAGAAAACGCCAGTTCTGGACAATCAATTGACGCCATGCCTGCCAGCCAGCGCCTTCCTGATGGCGCTGTTCACCCTGCGGTAAGACAGAGGGCCGCAGCAGCATGCCCAGTAGCATGGATGCCACGCCAAGCGTCAGCATCGCCAGAATCGCCCGATAGTCATACAGGCTCACCAGCTTACCGGTCAGTGCAGAGCCAATCACAAAGGCAATGGATCCCCCAGACCCTGACGCGGCCATAGTCCATGGGGAATTGTTTTTGCCGGGGTACCGGCCAACGCATCGGTCAGCGGCACCAGCGGCGAGAAGAAGAGGTTAAAGCCCACAATCACCACCGTCAGCCGGGGCCACGTGGCTGCCCGCATAAAAAGCGAGCGCAAACAGACATGTCACCAGCGCCAGCACACGCAACGCAGTAATCAGACGGGACGGATCGCTAACGCGTGGCGCAATAAGCAGACTACCCAGAAAACGCGCCACCAGACCTGCGCCCAGCAACATACCGATGATTTCCGGGGTTAACCCCACGCCTTTGAGCCAGACGCTCCAGAAAGGTAAGAAAATGCCGTAGCTGAAAAAGTAGGTGAAATAAGCGAGCGCCAGCCAGCGCGTGGACTGCAGAACCATGATTTCCTCCTGAATGGAGGCGATAGTCTGGCGGCAAATAGCCGGGCTGGCAAGTAACAATCAGATAACAAGGCGTGGCGGACTAGCGGATGTAAGAATCCAGCACGCTTAACACGACATCCGAGGTCTGCTTCGCGCTTAATTTCATCACTTTCATGGACGATATGATCGGTCAGGTGCCCTTTGATCACTTCGCGCATTAAGCCATTGACCGCACCACGGATAGCCGCGATTTGCTGCAAAACCTGCGCGCATTCATGCGGTTCGTCGAGCATTTTTTCAGCGCAACCACCTGCCCTTCTATTTTGCTCGCCCGCGCTTTTAGCTTTCGTTTATCCCGAATGGTGTGCGACATACCGACCTCAGTTTCATCGTGCTTAACTGACGATAGCATATCATGCATCAACTGGGGGGGAGTTTATTTCTACTGGGGGGTAGTATTTTTTTACTGGGGGGAGTAGATTTAAACGCACAAAATGTTACCGAGAATTATTCTCATGAATGACTTCACCACCCTTTTTCAGCAAGGGAACGCCCTCGGTTTTTTATTCCCAGCGCTATTCTGCTCGGCGCCCTGCATGGCACCGGAGCGGGGCATTCAAAGACCATGATGGCGGCGTTTATTATCGCTATCAAAGGCACGGTTAAACAGGCCATCATGTTAGGGCTGGCGGCCACGGTCTCTCATACCGCGGTAGTCTGGCTGATTGCATTGGGCGGAATGTTTATCAGCCAGAAATTTACCGCGCAATCGGTGGAGCCCGGCTGCAAATGATCTCCGCCGTGGTGATCCTCGGTACTGCAACGTGGATGTTCTGGCGGACATGGCAAGGGGAAAACACCCGACGCGCGGGGCACCACCACCACGATCATCATGACGATCACCATCATCATGACCACCACGACCACGCTCCTCAGCCGCGTGGGTTAATCTTCCAGCCACAACTGTCTGCGGTGCGTGCACAGCCAACGATCCTCGCCATGCGAAGCGTAGCAAAACAGGAAGAGGAGTATCAGGATGCGCATGAACGGGCGCACGCCCGGGATATTGAGCGTCGTTTCAACGGTGGAGAAGTCACCAACGGACAGATTCTGCTGTTCGGCCTGACCGGAGGTTTGATCCCGTGCCCGGCGGCCATCACCATTCTGCTTATCTGTATTCAGCTTAAAGCGCTGACGTTAGGCGCCACGATGGTGGTCTGTTTCAGTATTGGCACCGGCATTGACGCTGGTCGCCGTCGGCGTGGGCGCGGCAGTCAGCGTACAGCAGGCGGCAAAACGCTGGTCCGGCTTTAATACGCTGGCGCGTAAAGCCCCCTACTTTTCCAGTGTATTGATCGCAGCCGTAGGGATTTATATGGCCATCCACGGTTACGCCGGGCTGCAATAAGACGCAAAAAAGCCCCTTTCGGGGCTTTCGTTTGACTCAACTGAAACTTATGCGTAAACCGGGAAGCGAGCGCAGATATCCAGCACTTTCTGTTTGGTGCGTTCAATCACCGCTTCGTCATTGATGCTATCCAGCACGTCGCACATCCAGCCAGCCAGCTCTTTCACTTCCGCTTCTTTGAAGCCGCGACGGGTTACCGCCGGGCTACCGATACGGATACCGGAGGTGACAAACGGACTTTTCGGATCGTTCGGTACGCTGTTTTTGTTAACGGTGATGTTAGCGCGGCCCAGCGCGGCATCCGCTTCTTTACCGGTCAGGTTTTTATCCACCAGATCCAGCAGGAACAGGTGATTATCCGTACCGCCGGACACCACTTTGTAACCCCGGCTCAGGAACACTTCCACCATCGCTTTGGCGTTTTTCGCGACCTGCTGCTGGTAGGTTTTGAACTCCGGCTCCATCGCTTCTTTCAACGCCACCGCTTTACCGGCAATCACGTGCATCAGCGGGCCGCCCGGCCGCCGAGGGAACACAGCGGAGTTCAGTTTTTTGTACAGCTCTTCGCTGCCGCCTTTCGCCGGATCAAACCACCGCGCGGGCCAGCCAGCGTTTTATGGGTCGTGGTGGTCACCACGTGCGCATGCGGAACCGGGTTCGGGTAAACGCCTGCGGCCACCAGACCGGCAACGTGCGCCATATCCACAAACAGGTATGCACCGATGCTGTCAGCGATTTCACGCATTTTGCCCAGTCAACCACGCCGGAATAAGCCGAGAAACCACCGATGATCATTTTCGGTTTGTGTTTCTGCGCCTGCGCGTTCAGGTCGTTGTAATCAATATGACCGGTTTCATCGATGCCGTAAGGCACGATGTTATACAGTTTACCGGAGAAGTTAACCGGGGAACCGTGAGTCAGGTGACCACCGTGCGCCGGAGTTCATACCCAGTACGGTATCGCCCGGCTCCAGCAGAGAGGTGTACACCGCGAAGTTCGCCTGTGAACCTGAATGCGGCTGGACGTTGGCATAATCAGCGCCGAACAGCTCTTTTGCACGGTCGATCGCCAGTTGCTCAACGATGTCGACATATTCACAACCGCCGTAGTAGCGTTTACCCGGGTAACCTTCGGCGTATTTGTTCGTCAGCTGAGAACCCTGAGCCTGCATTACACGCGGGCTGGTGTAGTTTTCGGAGGCGATCAGTTCAATGTGTTCTTCCTGACGTACTTTTTCCTGCTCCATAGCCTGCCACAGTTCGGCATCATAATCGGCAATGTTCATTTCACGCTTTAACATCCGCATCTCCTGACTCCAGCTAACAAAAACAACTCTAAATGAGGGCCCAATTTGGGGAACGGCTCACAGTATAACTGATTAATATCCTGATAACAGGTCTTGACAAAGGTTTTTACGCAAACGATTGGCTCCGCGCCAGGCAAGGGTTTGAGCGATAACGGACTTCCCCATTTAAGCGGATTTCTTTTCAGGTTTGTGATGCAACTTATTCACGATGCAAATCCCTTTACATGGCCCGCTCTTTACAAGGCTGTGCGCTGCGCTATAAGATGCATTTAAAATACAACTTTAAATAGTCATCGCTAAAGGAAGTCATAATGCTAGACGCTCAAACCATCGCTACGGTCAAAGCCACCCTTCCCCTGCTGGCCGCCACCGGACCTAAGCTCACCGCACATTTTTACGACCGAATGTTCAGCCACAACCCGGAACTAAAAGAGATCTTTAATATGAGTAATCAGCGCAATGGCGACCAGCGTGAAGCGCTGTTCAACGCGATTGCCGCTTATGCCAGCAATATCGATAACCTCGCGGCATTGCTGCCCGCTGTCGAAAAGATCGCGCAGAAACACACCAGTTTTCAGATCCAGCCGGAGCAGTACAACATTGTCGGCGCGCACCTGCTGGCAACGCTGGATGAAATGTTCAGCCCGGGACAAGAGGTACTGGATGCCCGGGGTAAAGCCTATGGCGTGCTGGCTGGGGTGTTTATCAATCGTGAAGCGCAGATTTACCGTGAGCACGCGGAGAAACAGGGCGGCTGGCAAGGAACACGCGCGTTCCGCTTGCTGGAGAAAACCCCGCAGAGCGCATTGATCACCAGCTTTGAATTCGCACCGGTAGACGATCAGCCGGTCGCGGCTTACCAGCCGGGGCAATATCTTGGCATCTGGCTGAAGCCGGAAGGTTTTGCTCATCAGGAGATCCGTCAGTACTCACTGACCCGCCAGCCGAACGGGAAGAGCTACCGTATTGCCGTGAAACGCGAAAGCGGCGGGCAGGTTTCAGAGTGGCTGCATGATAAAGCCCAACCGGGTGATGTGGTGCACCCGGCCGCGCCAGCGGGGATTTCTTTATGGATGTGTCTGCTGAGACCCCGGTCACGTTGATCTCCGCAGGTGTAGGGCAAACCCCGATGCTGGCAATGCTGAACAGTCTTGCCGCCTCTCAACACAGCGCACAGGTAAACTGGTTTCATGCCGCCGACAATGGCCGGGTTCACGCTTTCGCCGATGAAGTCAGCAAACTGGGTTCATCACTGGATCGCTTCTGCCAACATATCTGGTATCGCCAACCGGAAGCGGCAGATCGGAGTGCGGGTCGTTTTAACAGCGAAGGTTTAATGGATTTAACGCAACTGGAAGGGAAGTTCAGCGACCCGATGATGCAGTTTTACCTCTGCGGACCGGTTGGATTTATGCGGTTTGCCGCTCAGCAACTGGTGACGCTCGGCGTAGACAAAACGAATATCCACTACGAATGCTTTGGGCCGCATAAGGTGCTGTAGCATTCCCTCACCCGGCAGGGTGAGGTAACAGATTGCCGCGTCGTCTTCTTCGCCGGTACGGATACGCACCACGCGCGCAACGTCAAAGACGAAGATTTTGCCGTCGCCGATCTTGCCAGTCTGCGCCGTGCGGATAATGGTATCCACGCAGGTATCAACGATGTCATCGGTGACCACAATTTCAATTTTCACTTTCGGCAGAAAGTCCACCATGTATTCCCGCGCCGCGGTAAAGTTCTGTGTGGCCTTTCTGGCGACCAAAACTCTTCACTTCGGTCACCGTCATCCCGGTGATGCCGACTTCCGCCAGTGCTTCACGCACATCATCCAGTTTGAAAGGTTTAATAATCGCATCAATCTTTTCATGGTCGGTCCTTAAACGCTCTTGCCAGTCTGCTGCATCGTAATCGGTTGCTCACAGTATCATACTCACCGCGCCATTACTCCTTAAAGTCGTTGGCGTCCAGCTCATGTCGCGAGAGTAATTTGTAAAATTCAGTACGGTTGCGCTCCCCGCCATCCGCGCGGCGTGAGTGACATTACCTTTGGTGATTTGCAACAGTTTACGCAGGTAGTTAAGTTCAAACTGGTTACGCGCTTCAACAAAGGTGGGCAACGCCGTGTTTTCCCCTTCCAGCGCCTGTTCAACCAGCGCATCGCTGATCACCGGTGAGGATGTCAGCGCCACGCACTGCTCAATCACGTTCACCAGTTGACGCACATTGCCCGGCCAGCTCGCGGTCATCAGCCGTTTCATGGCATCGGTGGAAAAAGCGCGAACAAAGGGTTTATGGCGATCCGCTGACTGGCGCAGCAGATGGTTCGCCAGTAGCGGAATATCTTCCGCGCGCTCCGCCAGTGCCGGGATTTTGA
Organism: Enterobacter sp. EA-1; assembly: GCA_002886105.1. Lineage (GTDB taxonomy): Bacteria > Pseudomonadota > Gammaproteobacteria > Enterobacterales > Enterobacteriaceae. Next base: position 1,315,726 of record CP025776.1, on the reverse strand, counting down.
GGTTCACAACATTCAGACGGTAGAACAAGTCTTCGCGAAACTCACCGCGCTCCATCGCTTTCGGCAGGTCGCGGTGGGTGGCGGAAATAATACGCACATTAATATCAATATCGCGATTGCTGCCCAGTGGGCGGACTTTGCGCTCCTGCAACACGCGCAGCAATTTCACCTGCAACGGAATCGGCATATCGCCAATTTCATCAAGAAACAGCGTGCCGCCTTCCGCCGCCTGAAACAGCCCTTCGCGGCTACTGACCGCGCCGGTAAACGCCCCGCGCGCATGACCAAACAGTTCCGACTCCAGCAATTGCTCCGGTAACGCGCCGCAGTTGATGGCGATAAACGCGCGTTTACTGCGAGGACTGGCGTTGTGGATCGCCTGCGCGAGGATCTCCTTACCGGTCCCGCTTTGCCCGTTGATCAGCACGCTGACATCGGACTGCGCCACCATTCGCGCCTGCTCCAGCAAGCGCAGCATCACCGGACTGCGGGTAACAATGCTTTCACGCCACTGATCGTCTGTAGCCGAACCGCTGTGCTCCAGCGCCTCATCAATGGCTTTATACAACGCGTCTTTATCCACTGGTTTGGTGAGAAAGCTAAAGACGCCCTGCTGCGTAGCCGCTACCGCATCCGGTATTGAGCCATGCGCCGTCAGGATAATCACCGGCATGCCAGGGCTGAAGGCGCTGGATCTCAGCAAACAGTTGCATGCCATCCATCTCATCCATGCGCAGATCGCTTATCACCAGATCGACCTTTTCCCGCGCCAGAATGCGCAATCCTTCCTGCCCGCTCTCGGCGGTGACAATGCTGTACCCCTCGCTGGTCAGGCGCAACCCCAGCAGCTTCCAACAGGCCCGGGTCGTCATCCACCAGCAGTAAATGGGCAGGTTTGCGGCTTGTCATGGTTTTACATCCTCCTGATTCCCGTCATTTTTCGACGGGCGCGTGCTATCCGGCATATCGGCTGGCGCGGGCTTACGCGTGGAAAGACGCCGTTCAATATCAGTCAGCGTCTCCAGCTTGCGCGTGGTGGTTTCCAGTTGCTCACGTAAAAATTGCTGCTGCTGGCGCAACGTATCCAGCTCGCTATCGGTGGATTGTTGCAGTTTGCTGTAGCGACTGCGCTCTTCTGACAGTTGTAACTGCAACATTTCACTATCGCGCCAGAGCTGGAACAACGGGCGAACCTGCGCCGGGATAGTCGGGCTTACAGCGTCCAGCCGGGTGGTGTAATCACGCCGTTCAAGCGGTGTGATTTTAGCGCTGGAGAGCAAAATGCCGCGGCGGAACGTGGCGGACCAGTTATCGTCCGTCCGAGAACGCGCTTCAGCACGGGCCGCTGCCGGGGCCAGACGCTGTGCGCAGTCCATCGCGCGCAGCCAGTAAAGCGGGTTGGTGTCGACGTGCGGGCCCGACAACAGCCAGATGTCATCACAGTCTGTTGAGAGAAAATCCGCCAGTTGGTGCTCAGGGAGTCGTTCTTCCCCGGCCATCCCCGGATAGCGCTTTGTGGCTTTTGCGCCACGCATCCGGCCAGCAACAGGCAAGGAAACGCACGAAGCCATTTATTATGCGGTGACACCGCGTTCATTACGCGGGAAAAAACATGCGACATACTTACGGTCCGAGTTCATTTAATCTATTTTTACCGGCACATGGAGCGGTAACTCAATACGGAAACAGACATCGGCTTCGCTATCGGTTGCCAGATACAATTCGCCCTGCATACGACGAATACAATCTCTGGCAATGCTAAGCCCTAACCCGCTGCCTTTTACCGCCCCTTTTCGTTGATGGCTGCCCTGGAAAAAAGGGCTCGAAGATCATGCTGCGTTCTGCTTCAGGGATAGGCGTACCGGTATTTGCCACGTCAATAAAGAGCCGCGCGCCGGCAGTATAGCTGTGCAGATAAATGTTACCGGATTCAGCGCCATAGTGCACCGCGTTAGAGTAGAGATTATCCAGCACGCTCATCAGTAGCATCGGTTCAGCCCGGCAGGTCGCGACATCGAGCGTGACCCCGGTATGCATCATTTTAGCTCGCGCCGGCAAACTGTGAGCAGAGAGAACCATGTCCACCAGCGGCGCGATCTCCACCTCTTCCAGCTCAACCGCACCGTCGGCAAGCTTGCGGTTATAGTCCAGTAATTGCTCAATGAGTTTTTGCAGATTGCGGCTGCTGGCATCGAGGATCTCAACCACCTCTTTCTGTTCCACCGTTAGCGGCCCCACCACTTCATCGGCAAGCAGCTCCGTGCCTTCGCGCATACTGGCGAGCGGGGTTTTAAGCTCATGCGACAGATGGCGTAAAAACTGATGACGCTGAGACTCCAGCCACGCCAGCCTTTCACTGAGCCAGATAATGCGTTCACCCACATAGCGCAGCTCGCGCGGGCCTTTAAACACCACGGTATGACCAAGCGATCGCCCTTCCCCCAGCCGGTTGATCATCCGTTCAATCCCCTTCACCGGGCCGATGATCATACGGGTAAACAGCAGCACCAGCCCGAGACTGACCATAAACAACACCAGCGCCTGCCAGCCAAAAAACTGGCCGCGTTCGGCGATTTCCAGCTGTAATTGTTGACCCCGGGAGAACACCACCGCGCGGGTGGATTGCACCATTTCAGTGTTTGCGGCAGCAAAGGCTTCCCAGCCGCTCGGAGGCTGAAGCGGAAGGACCGCTGTTTTTACACTGCAATTGAGCGAGATCGTTCAGATCCTGACGTAGCGCCCGGTAGAGCTTATCATCCGGCAGCACGCCCGCATGGGCATCCAGCATTTCGCTGTAACGTTTACGCTGATTTTGATACACCCGCGCCAGCGTGGCATCGTCGAGCACGCAATACTGGCGGTAACTGCGCTCCATTTCCAACGCCGCGTTGGTCATGGCTTCGCTGCGACGCGCATCAATAAGTGTTGTACGGTTGGTTTGCAATGCCACCGGGCGCTGAGGGCGTTCAGGCTTTGCCACGCCTGCCGTGCCAGCACCAGCAGCGGCAATAAAATCAACAGAAACGCCATCATCACCAACTGGCGCAGCGAGCGGGGAAAATAAGCCAACGTTTCAACGCAATGCTCTCGCAAGAAAAGATACAGGGATGCTAGCTGAGTAACGCGTCGGGGAAAGCCAGAAACAACAAAGCCGGGCATAAGCCCGGCTCTGTTATGAAATTAGGCGGTGCCTAACTCGACGTTTCGCCCGAAGCCTGATAAAGCAAAGCAATTATCAGCAGGTGGACGGCAGGCACCTTTGAGTGCGTCATTCGAAGTTTATGTAGCACGTCCCGAAGGGGCTGACATAAGGAAGCTGAATGAGCCACTGCTTAATATTATGCACGTATTATGCCAATGCACAAACATATAATTTAACTAGTTGATTTTTTAATCATTTTATATTTATCACACGCAACGGTAGGGTGTTTATCTTTTCAGCGCACTGTCGCTGTTTAACAACACCCGAATAGCATTAAAAATAATTCCTTATTATTCATATAATTAAATGTCTCCATTTAGAGACGCTCAGGAAAAGCCATTGTCGGGAAATGCCGACACTTTTCAACAGGCAATAAAAAAGCCTCCGCCACAAAGGCCGGAGGCTTTACGCTTCGCGCGAACTTAGCCTAACTGTTTACGGGCGTTACGGAAAATACGCATCCACGGGCTATCTTCACCCCAGTTTTCCGGATGCCGGAGTTAGACACCGTACGGAATACGCGCTCCGGGTGTGGCATCATAATCGTCACGCGACCGCTTTCATTCGTGACCGCCGTAATGCCGTTCGGGGAGCCGTTCGGGTTCGCCGGGTAAGTCTGCGTTACCTTGCCGAAGTTATCGACGTAGCGCAGTGCCACCAGCCCTTTGCTTTCAAGCGCCGCAAGATGCGCGTCGTCGCGCACTTCCACACGACCTTCACCGTGAGACACGGCGATGGGCATGTGCGATCCCACCATGCCGCCGAGCAACAATGACGGGCTCTGCGTCACTTCCACCGGTGGCTGAAACGCGCTTCGAAACGATCGGAGTGGTTACGCACAAAGCGTGGCCACAGTTCGCTGCCCGGGATTAACTCGCGCAGGTTGGACATCATCTGGCAACCGTTACATACACCCAGTGCCAGCGTCTGCGGACGGTGGAAGAAGGTTTCGAACTCATCGCGTACGCGGTCGTTAAACAGGATTGATTTCGCCCAGCCTTCGCCCGCGCCCAGAACGTCACCGTAAGAGAAGCCGCCACACGCGACCAGCGCATGAACGTTTTCCAGCCCGGTGCGCCCGGCCAGCAGGTCGCTCATATGCACATCGATAGCATCAAAACCCGCGCGGTGGAACGCTGCCGCCATCTCAACATGCGAGTTCACGCCCTGCTCACGCAGCACCGCCACTTTCGGGCGCGCGCCAGTGGCAATAAACGGCGCAGCGATATCTTCGTTAATATCGAACGACAGTTTTACATTCAGGCCCGGATCGTTGTCATTGGCTTTCGCGTCATGCTCCTGATCCGCACACTCCGGGTTATCACGCAGGCGCTGCATCTGCCGGTGGTTTCCGCCCACCACATACGAAGCGTAGTGCGGCTTTCGCTGAACACCGCCTGACCATCGGCTTCGATGACAAAGCGATCGCCGGATACGGCATTGCCCGGTAATGAACGCAATCGCCCAGACCGTATGTCGCCAGCACGCTTTCCACCGCTTCGCGGTCGCCCGCGCGCACCTCGGATCACCGCGCCCAGTTCTTCATTAAACAGCGCAGCCAGACGATCGCCGCCCGTGGAAGCGATGTTCACATTCACACCGCAATGGCCCGTAAGGCCATTTCCGCCAGCGTCACCAGCAGACCGCCGTCGGAACGATCGTGGTAAGCCAGCAGTTTGCCCGCCGCAACCAGTGCCTGAATGGCATCATAGAAGCCTTTCAGTTGCTCAACGTTACGCACATCGGCTGGCTTGTCGCCCAGTTGACGATAAACCTGCGCCAGCGCCGTTGCGCCCAACGCATTGTTGCCGTTGCCCAGATCGATAAGCAACAGGGCGTTATCTTCGGTGGAGAGCTGCGGCGTTACCGTATGACGTACATCTTCCACGCGGGCAAAGGCAGTGATCACCAGCGACAGCGGCGAAGTCATCTCACGCTGTTCATTTCCTTCCTGCCAGCGGGTTTTCATCGACATGGAGTCTTTGCCCACCGGAATGGTCAGCCCCAGCGCCGGGCAAAGCTCTTCGCCTACTGCTTTCACTGCGGCGTACAGGCCCGCATCTTCGCCGGTGCCCTGCCGCCGCCATCCAGTTTGCAGACAGCTTAATGCGTTTGATGTTGCCAATCTGCGTTGCCGCGATATTGGTCAACGCTTCCCCACGGCCAGACGCGCGGAAGCGGCGAAGTCCAGCAGCGCAACCGGCGCACGTTCGCCCAGCGCCATCGCTTCGCCATAGTAGCTATCGAGGCTGGCAGTGGTCACTGCGCAGTTCGCTACCGGGATCTGCCACGGCCCGACCATCTGATCGCGGGCGACCATACCGGTTACCGTGCGGTCACCAATGGTCACGAGGAAGGTTTTTTCCGCCACGGTCGGCAAATGCAGCACGCGGTTCACTGCGTCTGCAACCGAAATGCCCTGTGTCGTAAACGCATCGCCGGTCGCCTGACGGGTCTCCACGTTGCGGGTCATCTTCGGCGTTTTGCCTAACAGCACATCCAGCGGCATGTCGATCGGTTGATCGTTAAAGTGGTTGTCGTTCAGCGTCAGGTGCTGCGCTTCGGTCGCTTCGCCGATCACCGCATACGGCGCACGTTCGCGGCGACACAGCTCATCAAACAGCGCCAGTTGATCGGCGGCAACGGCCAGCACATAGCGTTCCTGCGATTCGTTACACCAGATCTCCAGCGGGCTCATCCCCGGCTCATCGCTGAGAATGTCACGCAGTTCAAAACGACCGCCGCGACCACCGTCGCTGACCAGCTCTGGCATGGCATTGGACAGACCGCCCGCGCCCACGTCATGAATAAAGAGGATCGGGTTGGCATCGCCCAGTTGCCAGCAACGGTCAATCACTTCGGCAACGACGCTCCATTTCCGGGTTGTCGCGCTGAACAGAGGCAAAATCCAGATCCGCATCAGACTGGCCAGACGCCATAGAAGACGCCGCGCCGCCGCCCAGACCGATATTCATCGCCGGGCCACCGAGGACGATCAGTTTCGCACCAACGGTGATCTCGCCTTTTGTACGTGATCGGCACGAATGTTACCGATCCCGCCCGCCAGCATGATCGGTTTGTGATAGCCGCGCAGCTCTTCGCCGTTGTGGCTGTTCACTTTCTCTTCATAGGTACGGAAATAACCGTTCAGCGCCGGACGACCAAATTCGTTGTTAAACGCCGCGCCGCCCAATGGACCATCGGTCATGATATCCAGCGCGGTAACGATACGCTCCGGCTTACCAAAATCTTCTTCCCAGGGCTGTTCAAAACCCGGAATACGCAGGTTGGAAACAGAGAAACCCACCAGGCCCGCTTTCGGTTTCGCGCCGCGACCGGTTGCCCCTTCGTCACGAATTTCACCGCCAGATCCGGTCGCGGCACCCGGCCACGGAGAGATCGCCGTCGGGTGGTTATGGGTTTCCACCTTCATCAGAATATGTGCCGGTTCCTCGGTGGTAATCGTAACGGCCTTCACCGCGATCGGCGAAGAAACGGCCAACAGCGGAACCTTCCATCACGGCGGCGTTGTCTTTATAAGCAGACAAAACGAAATCCGGCGTTTTCTCGAAGGTATTTTTAATCATTTTAAACAGCGACTTCGGCTGCTGCTTGCCATCAATCACCCAGTCGGCGTTGAAGATTTTGTGGCGGCAGTGCTCGGAGTTCGCCCGGGCGAACATATAGAGTTCTATATCGTTCGGGTTGCGACCCAGACGGGTAAAGGCGTCTTGCAGATAGTCGATTTCATCGTCTGCCAATGCCGTGCCAAGACGCAGGTTGGCGTCGATCAGCGCCCGGCGGCCTTCGCCCAGTAAGTCGACGCTTTGTACCGGCGTCGGCTGATGGTGTTCAAACAGGCGTTCAGCGTCCGCCTGCGACGTGAATACGCTCTCCATCATGCGGTCGTGCAGTTCTGCCGCAACCTCAGCCCACTGGGCGTCCGTCAGACCGGCTGCATCAACATAGTACGCAACGCCACGTTCAAGGCGGTTGATCTTATTAAGACCACAGTTGTGCGCGATATCGGTGGCTTTGGAAGACCGAGGGAGAGATGGTGCCGAGGACGAGGAGTGACGAGCAGTAAGGTTCCGGTTGGGGTATGGCTGCTCAGGCTCGGGCCATATTTCAACAGGCGCTGGAGCCGGGCGTACTCTTCTTCGGTCAGTGTGTCGTTCAGATCGGCGAAGTGAGCGTACTCGGCGTAAATATTACTGACCGGGAGGTTGGCCGCCTGAAAACGCGCCAGCAGTTTGTTGATACGAAAAGCGGACAATGCAGGCGAACCACGCAGAATTTCCATCATAAGTCTCTCGTCTTCGATTACGAAGCGTCGGGGACGCTTTAAGTGTGCACCGGGGAAAACGGGCGTCATTATAGAGAATCCTGAGCGCCTACGAAACCGTTTGCGTCGAAATAAAATCAGCCCGGATTTTTGACAATAGCTGCCGCCGACCACTCTAATTAGTTGCCAACTGGCGTTTTGTTGCGCAAAATGCCGCTCAATCACAGACAAACCTTGTTGTTATCATGACGGCCATCTGCTGAGGCAAAGTACGGCGCAGAGAATTAACTGATTGAAAAAATTTAAGATTAATTATCTGCTCATCGGCATTGTCACCCTGCTGCTGGCAGCGGCCCTGTGGCCCTCCATTCCACTGGTTCGGCAAAGCCGATAACCGCATCGCGGCGATCAAAGCCCGCGGGGAGTTGCGCGTCAGTACCATTGCCTCACCCCTCACCTATTCCCGTGTGGACGGTAAATCCTACGGCCTCGGATTACGACCGGCGCAGCATTTCGCCGACTATCTGGGCGTGAAGCTCAAAGTCACCGTCCGCCAGAATATCAGCCAGCTATTTGACGATCTCGACCATGATGATGCGGATATGCTCGCAGCGGGACTGGTGTACAACAGCGAACGCATCAAAAACTACCAGACCGGCCCGGTTTACTACTCCGTTTCTCAGCAGCTGGTTTACCGGGTTGGCAGCCCTCGCCCGCGCACGCTGCAATCCGTTAACGCCAGCCAATTGACCGTCGCACGGGCATGTGGTGATCGACGATCTCCGCGCCTTAAAAGAGAAAAAAATACCCGGATTTAAGCTGGACGGTGGATGAGAAGCTCGGCACCAATGCGTTGATGGAACAGGTGCTGGAAGGCAAAGTGAGTTACACCATTGCCGACTCGGTGGCGATAAGCCTGTTCCAGCGGGTGCACCCTGAGCTGGCTGTCGCACTGGATGTGACCGATGAACAGCCGGTCACCGGTTCAGCAAGCGCGATGACGACAACACCCTGTCAGCCGCCATACTGGATTTCTTCAATAATATGAATGAAGACGGCACCCTCGCACGGCTGGAAGAGAAGTATCTCGGGCACGGCGAAGACTTTGACTACGTGGATACGCGCACTTTCCTGCGCGCCGTCGATAGCGTACTGCCCGACCTGCAACCGATGTTTGAGAAATATGCCCAGCAGATAGACTGGCGTCTGCTGGCGGCCATCTCCTACCAGGAGTCACACTGGGACTCCCGAGGCCACCTCGCCAACCGGGGGTGCGCGGCCTGATGATGCTGACAAAAATACGGCGCAAAGTTTAGGCCTAAGCGATCGTACCGATGCGGAACAGAGCATTAGCGGCGGCGCGCGCTACTTGCAGGATATGATGAGCAAAGTGCCGGACAGCGTTCCGCAGGATGAGAAAATCTGGTTTGCGCTGGCGGCCTACAATATGGGCTATGCGCATATGCTGGATGCACGCGCGCTGACGGCAAAAACCAAAGGCAACCCCGATAGCTGGGCCGATGTAAAACAGCGCCTGCCGCTACTGAGCCAGAAACCGCGGTACAGTAAGTTGACCTACGGCTACGCCCGCGGGCATGAAGCGTATGCTTATGTGGAAAACATCCGTAAGTATGAAATCAGCCTCGGTGGGCTACCTGCTTGAGAAAGAGAAAGAAGCGGCCAAAGCGCTAAAGCTGGCGCAGAGTTACCCGGCGGTTTCAACGGATGAACTGAACCGCCCTTCCTACGGCATATTGCCCTTTAGCGCCTTTACCACCAGCGATCCTTTCCCGCGCAACCCACTGCTGACGCCGGATACGCTGGTAAAAACCCGCTAAAAGTGAACCGGTAAAGCACTTTACTTGCCCTACTGTTCGGGTGAATCAGAGGGCGTTTTTTTCAGTGCTTTTTTTCTCCGGCGACGCTGGCGGAAAAGTCGCTCAGCATTGCCGCACACTCATCGCGCAGCACCCCTTCGGTGATCTCTACCCGGTGGTTCATTCCCGGGTGATGCAGCACATCCATCAGCGAACCTGCCGCACCGGTTTTCGCATCCCGCGCACCAAATACCAGATGACCAATGCGGCTATGCACCATTGCCCCGGCGCACATCACGCAGGGCTCCAGCGTGACATAAAGCGTGGTGTCGATCAGGCGGTAGTTTTGCAGCACCAGCCCCCCTGACGTAATGCCATGATCTCCGCATGCGCCGTGGGATCGTGACGGCCAATCGGCCGGTTCCAGCCTTCGCCAATCACCCGATCGTTATGCACCAGTACCGCGCCAACGGGCACTTCGCCTTCTTCCCATGCACGTTTCGCCAGCGTCAGCGCATAGCGCATCCAGTAGTCATGGTTCAGTTCAGGATTGGACAAAGGGGAAAACTCCAGTGATTCAGGCGGGCGCATTATACAGCCCTTCGCTGTTTATTCCAGTTGCTGTAACTCACCGCGCGGCGTCACGCGCCAGCGGTGCTGGCAAAATAGAGCAACGGGTTGTCCTGCTTGCTGTCGCTGTAACCGCTATACAGACGCAGCGGCGTACCGATTTTTCGCTCCAGTTGCGCCACTTTCTCGTGCCCCAGACAGCGCATCGTTAACACCCAGCCGCCATAACGACGGTTGATTTGACTGGCAATCACATTCACCTGCGGCAACCGGTGTATCGAAATAGACTTGCTCCACCAGCGGTTGCGGCGAGCCCGTGATCAGCCAGATATCCGCATCAGAAGCGGTAAGGTACTGGGTCAGCCGCGACTGCACCACCGGAAACGCCGTCACGTGCTCGCGAAACCAGCGGACAAACTGCTGCTCACGCTGTTTCCAGTTGGCGCTCGCTGTGACCAAAGGTGCAGCCCCACAACAGCAGGCTCATTGGCCAGCGGGCGGCGCGCCCTTTAATCAATAACGCGCCAGCAATCACCGGCAACAGTGGCAGCACCAGCAAGGCATTCAACGGCTGGTGGCGCAACAGATAACGTAAAACGTACCGAACATATCCTGCTGGTGCAGTGTTCCGTCAAGATCAAAATACGACGCGGCGCTCGCTGGTAGCCAAATGTTGTCCCTCTGCCCCGGGTTAAACGCCAACCGCCATTTGTCCTCTTCTGGCGATCGCTATTAGAGATAGCCTAACAGATAGAACCTGACTTTTCCGTTAACAAGGCACCTGCAATAAAAGCAGCTATTTCGTTACGCCACAGATGCTCTACACTGCTTTATCTTTCCGAGGAACCGTTGTGACCATGAATTCGCATACCAAAACGATGCGCGCCTTTAGCTCTGCCCCTTTTCGACATCTGTTCTTTGCCCGCCTGTTCACCGTACTGGGTAACGGTATCGCACCGATTGCACTGGCCTTTGCGGTACTGGACATCGGCGGTTCCGCCGCCGATTTGGGCATCGTCGTGGCGGCGCGCTCTGTTTTTAATGTCGCCTTCTTGTTGGTCGGCGGTGTGCTGGCGGATCGCTATTCCCGCAGCCCTCGGTGCTGGTTTCGTCCTCGGTTGTTGCGGCAATATCGCAAGCGGTTGTCGCCCCCGGTCCGTGCTGGACGGCAGCGCATCGGTCATCAGCCCTCGGCCTTGTTAGGTACCCTGAATGGCGCTGCCGCAGGTATTGCGCTACCGGCTTCCTCCGCGTTAGTGCCCCAGACGGTGCCGGCCCATAACCTGCGCGAAGCGAATGCGTTAATCCAATTAGGTATTTACAGTGGGACAGTGGTTGGCGCTTCGCTGGGCGGGATCCTGACCAGCGCCGTCGGACTGGCTGGGGCTGGCGATTGATGCGCTGGGCTTCGCCGCTTCGGCGCCGCTCTATTACTGGATCCGTACCGGCGTCACGCAAATCGCCGCCGCGCAAACTAACATTTTGCAGGATCTGCGCGACGGCTGGAAAGAGTTCGCCAGCCGCACGTGGGTCTGGTCCATTGTCGTTCAGTTCACCATTATCAATGCCGCATTTAGTGGCGTGGTGATGGTTCTCGGCCCGATTATTGCCGATGCCTCATTTGGTCGAACAGTGGGGGATCATGGTGGCGGCACAAAGCGTCGGGTTAATTGCGGGTTCATTCCCTCGGCATTGCGCTGGCGTCCGCGCCGCGACCTGTTTATTGGCGTGATGCTGGTGTCGTTGTGCGCGCTGCCCATTTTCCTGCTGGGGCAGATAGCGCCCACACCGTGGCTTATCGCAGCATTTTTATCGCGGGCGTCACTTTCGGTCTGTTCGGCGTGGCCCGGGCGCAGTCGCTGCAAACCCATATACCGCCAGAAAAACTGGCGCGCGTCTATGCGTACGACGCAATGGGATCGTTTATTGCGATTCCGGTTGGCGAACTGGCAGCCGGGCCGCTGGCCATGCATTACGGCAGCAGCAATGTATTAATGGCGTCAGCGGGGGCGGTGGCCATCGCGACGTTTGCAGCCAGCCTGATCCCGGCCATTCGTCAGCTCGATAACTCGGCCAAGGTGAAAAGACATAGCGCCGAAGGATCCACTTGATCGCTATCAAATGCCGGGTTGTGATACTTTGTCGTGAAAGAATTTTTAATTCATAATAACAATCAATGAATGGAATATTAAATTCTGTCTTTTGTATGAGTTGTGATTGCCTCCGGAGATCCTATGAACTGTTTAATTCGCATCCGTCAGCGCTATTCTGGCCCCGGCGCAGAGCGATAAAAGCTGGCGGAATTTCTGCTGGAAAACCCCGATCGCGCGCGCCATTTAAGTTCGCAACAGTTGGCCGCCGAGGCGGGCGTTAGCCAGTCGAGCGTCGTGAAATTCGCCCAGAAAATGGATTTCAAAGGATTTCCGGCGATGAAACTGGCCATCAGCGAAGCGCTGGCCAGCAACACCAACTCGGTCTGTGCCCGTGCATAACCAGATACGTGGCGACGATCCGCTGCGTGTGGTGGGTGAAAAACTGATCAAAGAGTACCAGAGCGCCATGCACGCCTCACTGGATGTCAACAGTGAAGAGAAGCTGCTGGAAAGCGTGCGGCTGCTGCGCGAGGCGCGGCGCATTATTCTGACCGGTATTGGCGCTTCCGGGTTGGTTGCCCGTAATTTCGGCTGGAAGTTGATGAAAATTGGTCTTAACGCCGTGGTGGAACAGGATATGCACGCCCTGCTGGCGACCGTGCAGGCAATGGATCCCCGGCGATCTGCTGTTACCGGTTTCTTATTCCGGTGAACGGCGTGAAATCAATATGGCAGCCGATGAAACCCTGCGCGTGGGCGGTAAAATCCTCGCCATTACCGGCTTTACCCCCAACGCCCTGCAACAACGGGCGACGCATTGCCTTTACACCATCGCCGAAGAGCAGGCGACACGCAGCGCGGCCATCTCCTCCACCAGCGCGCAAATGATGCTGACAGACTTACTGTTTATGGCGCTGGTGCAGCAGGATCTGGAGCATGCGCCGGAACGCATTCGCCACAGTGAGGAGCTGGTAAAAAACTGGTTTGAGCAGGGAATCATCGTATAATGCCCGCCCTGTTAGTGATGTTTCTGAGATTTTCCTGATGGCGCTGTTAATCACCAAAAATGCATCAATTGCGATATGTGCGAACCGGAATGCCCGAACGAGGCGATTTCGATGGGTGACAGCATCTATGAGATTAACAGCGATCGTTGCACCGAGTGCATCGGGCACTACGAAACGCCGACCTGCCAGAAAGTGTGCCCGATCCCCAATACCATCCTGAAAGATCCGGCGCACGTAGAAACAGAAGAGCAGCTCTGGGACAAATTCGTCCAGATGCACCACGCCGACAAGATTTAACTCTCAATAATCACCGTCGCGCAGGCGTAGTGCCGCTCATCCGCCAGCGTCACGTGAGTGGATTTCACACCCATCTGCTCCGCCAGCCGCAGCGCCTCATCCCACAAACGCAAGCATGGCTTACCCAGTTCGTCGTTGAACACTTCGAACTGATTAAATGCCAGACCGTTACGAATACCGGTGCCAAACGCCTTCGCCGCCGCTTCTTTTTACCGCAAAACGTTTTGCCGGGGAAGCGCACCGGTTGCTGATGCGCACCGGTATAGCACCCATTCGTTAGCGCTCAGCACCCGCTTCGCCGGGGCGATCGCCGCTACGGGCGATCACCGCTGCGATGCGGTCTATCTCAACGATATCCGTACCCAGTCCGAGGATTGCCATTACGCGCGCGCTTCCTGCATCAGGCGTTTCATCTCGGCGACGGCCTCTTTCAGACCGCTCATCACCGCACGACCAATAATGGCGTGACCAATGTTCAGCTCGTGCATTTCCGGCAGTGCGGCAATCGCCTTCACATTGTGATAGGTCAACCCGTGACCCGCATTCACTTTCAGGCCGAGGCTGGCGGCGTAGGTCGCGGCTTTAGCAATGCGCTCCAGCTCTTTCGCCTGCGCGGCATCGTTTTCTGCATCAGCGTAGCAACCGGTGTGGATTTCGATGTATGGCGCGCCAACGTCCGCAGCGGCTTTAATTTGCTCCACATCAGCGTCGATAAACAGCGAGACCAGAATACCGGCAGCCGCCGTGCGCTGGCAGGCGTCACGCATTTTCTCGCGCTGACCGGCCACATCGAGGCCGCCTTCGGTGGTGACTTCCGGCGTTTTTCCGGCACCGGGCAGCAGAAATGCGGTTTGGTTTCACAGGCGATGGCCAGCATCTCTTCGGTGACTGCCATTTCCGAGGGTTCATGCGCGTATCCAGCGTCTGGCGCAAAATACGCACGTCTCTGTCGGTGATATGACGGCGATCTTCACGCAAATGCACGGTAATGCCGTCGGCTCCCGCCTGTTCAGCAATAAATGCCGCCTGCACCGGATCCGGATAAGCCGTGCCGCGTGCATTACGCAGTGTTGCGATATGATCGATATTGACGCCCAACAGTAATTCCAGCCATGACAATCCTCAGTGTTTTCATTGGTTCCGGCGCGGTCTTCGCCTCGCACGGCCTGATCTTTTCCGTTATCGCTTCGGCATAAACTGCCGGAACAGTTCCCGGCTTTTTAACGGCTTGCCTCCAAGATACGGCTTTAACGCGATACGGGTAAAGCGCTTTGCAGCGCGCAGCGTATCAGCATCCGGGAATTCACGCTCCGCCAGCGCACGCAGGTGCCGGCCGGTGAAGGTGCTGTTATCCATCACTACGCTGGCAATAAACCCTTTCTCTTCCCGGTAGCGATAGGTCATCAGGTCATCCACCGGTTCGCCGCTGCCCGCACAGTGCAGGAAATCAACGCCATAACCCAGATGCCCGAGCAGCGCCAGCTCAAAGCGACGCAGCACAGGTTCCGGCGTGCCGGTTACGCCCGCCAGTGCCTGAATACAGTGTAAATAGTCGAAGAAGAGTTCGGAGAAGCGGGTTTCATGCTCCAGCACGCGGGCAATAAGTTCATTAACATAGAGGCCGCTGTAGAGCGTGATGCCGCTGAGCGGCAGCGCCAGCGAAACTGCTTCAGCGCTGCGCAGCGTTTTGACTTCGCCACGCCCGCCAAAGCGCACCAGCAGAGGGGTAAAAGGCTGTAATGCGCCTTTAAGGTTTGAGCGTTTGGAACGTGCGCCTTTCGCAACAAGGCGCACGCGGCCCGACTCTTCCGTGAAGACGTCCAGCATCAGGCTGGTTTCGCTCCACGGACGGGAATGGAGGACGAATGCGCGCTGCCATCCTTCCATAGTGTTCTCGTCGTCTGTCAGGCCATTAGCGCTTAAAGATCGTCGACATAACCGAGACTACGCAGCGCGCGTTCGTCATCGGCCCAGCCGGATTTCACTTTCACCCACAGTTCAAGGTGAACTTTGGCTTCGAACATCTCTTCCATATCTTTACGGGCTTCCAATGCCGATGGTTTTGATTTTGGCGCCTTTGTTGCCAATCACCATCTTCTTCTGCCCTTCGCGCTCAACGAGGATTAACCCGTTGATGTCGTAGCCGCCACGATCGTTAGTGATGAAACGTTCGATTTCCACCGTCACCGAATACGGCAGCTCTGCGCCGAGGAAACGCATCAGCTTCTCACGAATGATCTCAGAAGCCATAAAGCGCTGAGAACGGTCGGTCACGTAATCTTCCGGGAAGTGATGAATGGCTTCCGGCAGGTGTTTGCGCACGATGCTGGCGATGGTATCGACATTGGTGCCGGTTTCCGCAGAGAGCGGTACGATGTCGAGGAAATTCATCTGGCTGGCCGAACTGCAAGTGCGGCAGCAGATCGGCTTTTTCCTGCACGTTGTCCACTTTATTGACCGCGAGGATCACCGGCGTTTTGCCGTCACGCAGTTTGTTAAGCACCATTTCGTCGTCTGGCGTCCAGCGCGTGCCTTCCACCACGAAAATCACCAGCTCGACGTCGCCGATTGAACTGCTGGCCGCTTTGTTCATCAGACGGTTGATGGCGCGTTTCTCTTCCATATGCAGGCCCGGGGTGTCGACGTAAATCGCCTGATACTCCCCTTCGGTATGGATGCCGACAATACGGTGGCGCGTGGTCTGTGCTTTACGGGAAGTAATCGAAATCTTCTGCCCAAGCAGTTTGTTTAACAGCGTGGATTTGCCGACGTTAGGACGTCCAACGATGGCGATAAACCCACAATAGCTTTTTTTCAGTTTCAGTGCTCATTCCAGCTCCAGTTTTTCAGCGCCTGTTCGGCGGCAGCCTGCTCCGCCTTACGGCGGCTGGAACCTGTGCCGACCACCGGTTCGCTCAGGCCGCTGACCGGCAGTGGATAGTAAATTCCTGATCGTGCGCCTCGCCGCGCACCTGCACCACCAGATAAGACGGCAGCGGCAAATGGCGACCCTGCAAAAACTCCTGCAGGCGCGTTTTCGGATCTTTTGCTTATCGCCCGGGCTGATTTCGTCCGTGCGCGTTTGATACCAGCTCAGGATTAATTGTTCGACGGTCTGGATATCGCTATCGAGAAATACCCCGCCAATTAATGCTTCAACGGTGTCCGCGAGAATGGATTCACGGCGAAAACCGCCGCTCTTCAATTCACCCGGCCCTAAGCGCAGACATTCGCCTAATTCGAATTCGCGGGCAATTTCCGCCAGCGTATTACCGCGAACCAGCGTGGCGCGCATACGGCTCATATCACCTTCATCCACGCGGGGAAAACGGTGATAGAGCGCATTAGCAATCACAAAACTTAAAATCGAGTCGCCAAGAAACTCCAGACGCTCATTGTGTTTGCTACTGGCACTGCGGTGGGTTAATGCCTGCTGCAACAGATCCTGATGATGAAAAGTGTAGCCCAGCTTCCGTTGGAAGCCGATTAATTACGATGGGATTCATGCGATACCAATAAATAAATGCGTCAACAATGCAGCACACGAAACCGACCTGAGAACAACCAACGCGGTTTCGTGTGCTGTGGCGCCCGGAGGAGCCAGCCTTAAACTTCGGGGGGAATATTCTATACGCAACGAGGGGGTTGTCGTTAGTCTGAGGGGAATAATCGCGGAAATAATTCCAGGGCGCAACGGGAATAATTGCGCCCGTTAATTAATGAATTCCGCCGATACGATTCAGTCGTACGCCTGTCGGCCATTCACCTTCTTGTTTTTCGAAACTCATCCAGATTGCCGTTGCACGGCCAACAAGATTCGCTTCCGGTACGAAGCCCCAATAACGGCTGTCAGCACTGTTATCGCGGTTATCGCCCATCATGAAATAGTGACCGGCGGCACAATCCACGTTGCCAGTTGCTGCCCCGGCTGACGGTAATAAATGCCAAGCTGATCCCGGGCGATCGGCACAGTCAGAATACGGTGCGTCACCTCCCCCCAGTGGTCTCTTTGCGCTCCGTCAGACGAATGCCGTCCGCCATGGTTTCGCTTTTAGGCAACTGGAAGAACCCGCTGCTTGCTTCACCGCCGGAGCGGCGACCAAAGGTCTGCACAAAGTCACTGGCTTCCACATTGCTGTAGGTGATCGGCAGCGCGTTGTCGCACCGGCCGGAGCTGCAGTTTGGCTGCACGGTAACCTGCTTGCTGACCGGATCGTAACTGACTTTGTCGCCAGTACACCAACCACACGCTTGATGTAATCCGGTGCGCGGATCGTCCGGGTATTTAAACACCGCAATATCACCGCGTTTCGGATGACCGGTCGCGATCAGCGTTTTCTGGTAGATCGGATCTTTAATACCGTAAGCGAATTTCTCCACAAGGATAAAATCGCCAATCAGCAGCGTCGGCATCATTGAACCGGAGGGGATCTGGAACGGCTCAAAAATAAACGAACGCACGATCAGTACAATCGCCAGCACCGGGAAAATAGAAGCACCGGTCTCCAGCCAGCCGGGCTTCGGACCGATTTTCTTCAGCGTTTTTTTATCAAGGGCATCACCTGTCGCAATTTGCGCGGTGGCCTGACGTTCCCGGCGTTTTGGTGCAAAAATAAACTTATCCAGGCACCATAAAAGTCCCGTCACCAGCGTCGCGATCACTGCGGGATCAGGGCAAACATGTTCGCCATGCCAACTCCTTAAGGTTATTTGCTCTCTTTGCCTACGTGCAGAATGGCGAGGAACGCTTCCTGCGGCAGTTCGACGTTGCCGACCTGCTTCATGCGTTTCTTACCTTCTTTCTGTTTCTGCAGCAGCTTTTTCTTACGGCTGACGTCACCGCCATAGCATTTCGCCAGTACGTTTTTACGCAGCTGTTTTACCGTCGAGCGGGCAATAATGTGGTTGCCGATAGCCGCCTGAATCGCGATATCAAACTGCTGGCGAGGGATCAGATCTTTCATCTTCTCCACCAGCTCACGGCCACGGTACGGTGCATTTTCGTTATGGGTGATCAGCGCCAGCGCATCGACACGCTCGCCGTTGATCAGCACATCCACACGCACCATGTTAGACGCACCGGAAACGTTTGAAGTTGTAATCCAGCGATGCATAGCCACGCGAGGTTGATTTCAGACGATCGAAGAAGTCCAGCACCACTTCCGCCATCGGGATTTCATAAGTCAGCGCCACCCTGGTTGCCGTGATAAACCATGTTGGTTTGCACACCACGTTTTTCCACGCACAGCGTAATAACGTTACCCAGATACTCCTGCGGCAGCAGCATATGGCATTCGGCAATCGGTTCGCGCAGCTCTTCAATATTGTTCAGCGGCGGCAGCTTGGATGGACTGTCGACGTACACCACTTCTTTGTTCGTGGTTTGCACTTCATACACGACGGTCGGCGCAGTGGTGATCAGATCCAGATCGTATTCACGCTCCAGACGTTCCTGGAATGATCTCCATATGCAGCAGACCGAGGAAGCCGCAGCGGAAGCCGAAGCCCAGCGCAGTAGAGCTTTCCGGTTCGTAGAACAGGGATGCATCGTTCAGGCTCAGTTTGCCGAGCGCATCACGGAAGTTTTCGTAGTCGTCAGAGCTGACCGGGAACAGACCCGCATACACCTGCGGTTTCACCTTTTTGAACCCTCGGCAGAGCTTTGTCCGCCGGGTTACGTGCAGAGGTCAGCGTATCCCCGACGGGTGCGCCGAGAATGTCTTTAATCGCACAGACCAGCCAGCCCACTTCGCCACACTTAAGCTCAGTACGATCAACCTGTTTCGGCGTAAAGATGCCGAGACGGTCAGCGTTGTATACACCGGCCGGTGCTCATAACCTTAATTTTGTCGCCTTTGCGCATGGTGCCGTTTTGATACGCACCAGTGATACCACGCCCGTGTAGTTATCGAAC
Source organism: Enterobacter sp. EA-1 (assembly GCA_002886105.1). Lineage (GTDB taxonomy): Bacteria > Pseudomonadota > Gammaproteobacteria > Enterobacterales > Enterobacteriaceae. Next base: position 1,296,541 of record CP025776.1, on the reverse strand, counting down.
CAGAGTCGATGATCAGCGCCTGCAGCGGCGCGCGTCCGGATCGCCTTCCGGCGGCGGAATGTCCCGCACCAGACGCTCCAGCACATCCGGCACGCCAACACCGGTTTTCGCCGAACAGCGCACTGCGTCTGTCGCGTCGATGCCGACGATATCTTCAATCTCTTCTGCGACGCGCTCAGGATCGGCGGCCGGCAGGTCGATTTTGTTCAGTACCGGCACCACTTCCAGATCCATTTCGATGGCGGTATAGCAGTTCGCCAGCGTCTGCGCTTCCACGCCCTGACCCGCATCCACCACCAGCAGCGCGCGCCTTCACACGCGGCCAGCGAGCGGGAGACCTCATAGGAGAAGTCAACATGCCCAGTGGGGTGTCGATAAAGTTCAGTTGGTAGGTTTCGCCGTTAAGGGCTTTGTAGTCCAGCGTTACACTCTGGGCTTTGATGGTAATACCGCGTTCGCGCTCAAGGTCCATGGAGTCCAGCACCGGGCTTCCATTTCGCGATCGGAAAGACCACCGCAAATCTGGATAATACGGTCAGACAGCGTCGACTTACCGTGGTCGATGTGAGCGATGATCGAAAAGTTACGAATATTCTTCATATAGTGAGATTTTATGCCTTACGAGTAACTAAGAGGCCTGTTCGCGCCTGACGTCAAATGTACTTAAACGCCGCATTCTACACTACAACCGCAATGCGGGGAAATGCTCATACCAGCAAGAAAAAAGCCGCTTTTTTCACCCATTGCAACAGTGAAATTACGGGCGGCTTTCCGTGGAAGCATCGTCGACGCGAACGAGGTTCGGAGGTAAACCTACGCTAATGATGATGGGTTGCCATTCGCTGCGGGAAGCCAGTTTGGGCGAGAGTCCTCGCGCCAGTAAAAGCCGCCCACCCCGCCGAGCACCGCGCCGCACAGCGCCGCAAGATCGTGACCAAACAGCGCACCGGAAAATGGCGCCCATGACAAACAACCCAACCAGCGGCGACATATACACCAACACCGCCGATCCCAGCAAACTGGCTTCAGCAATGCCGAGTTCAACTTTTTGCTCGGCCACCAGCGGCTCTGCGCTGGGAACGGCGATGGTATGGCTGGTCTGCGGGCCTAACTTATTCAACACGCGGCTACCGCAGCCCGCGCGGGAGGCGCAGCTGCTGCAGGAGGCTTTGACGTCGCATTCGACTAATGCTTCACCGTTACGCCATGAAACGACGGTGGCCCACTCTTTGATCATTGTGCAGCCTTGAATTTGAGGCTATCCGCAATACGTTTTGCGGTTTGCGGAGGGAGTTCGCCTACGATGGTAATTTCGGCATTGTCGCGAACCGTGGTGCTAACCGTGCGGCGACCGGTGCGCAGAACCTGATCGGTACTGTTCTGGTTTGCGCGGTTCACGTTAATCGAGAAGCTAAATAAACCGTCGGAATAAAGGCGCGACTCAACGGGAACATCCACCGTTGGTAACTGGCGACGGCTGCTGGCCACCTCGTTAAACCCTTCTGGTAACCAGGACGGTGCCCAATTAAAGTCGACTTTATCTCCCGCAGGAACCGAAAGCAGAGGCGGTAAACTGGCTTTCGCCAGCGTTTGCATGTTGTTTGCAACCTGAGCATTCACGGAAAACGCGATCACACGGAACTGTTCGAGGGTTTCGCCATCACGATCGAGCAAGTCGACGCGCATTGGCAGGCGCGTTTCCGAATCCATCCAGACGATGTAACTGTAGCGGGTGCCGTCACGCGCCACGACGCGGATGACCTCACACAGTCTGTCGGCAATGCGTGTACGTCCTACGGAAATGAAATCATAGTAGGAAGAGAGACGTTTAAAATCGGTATAAACCAGCGTAGGAAGCGAATCGACGATGTAGTTGCCGTTCAGCGTAAATGGCTCAAGACCCGGCTCAAAGTAGCTGATCTCATTACCGCGCTGCACCACTTCGCGGCGTGGGCCGTCCATTTGCAGCATTTGGGCCAGAGGCTGGTCGTTCAGACGCGCATGGCGGTAGCGTAACGACTCCACGCCCTGCTTATTGATGCTGATAAAAAGACAGTTCGTAGTTGAGCGACTGACTCGCCACGTTCATTTGCTGCAACAACGCCCCGGACGATACATCAGCCGAGGCGTTAGCAGAGAAGAACAGACCAGCAGCCACAAAAGACATGGCACACCAAAGTTGCTTCATTACTGCGATTGCGTTCCTAAAGTTTGATTTCCGGCACCTGCACAGCAGCCTGCTGCGTTTGCGCCTGCTCAAACTGAAGTTGTTCTGCATGCAGGCGGCGTTGCAGTTCGTAGTCCTGCAGCATTGCATTGATACGACGGCGCTGCTCCTGCGCTTGCTGTTGCTGACCGGCGGTTGCGGTCGCATCAGACGGAACACCCAGACTGACCGGACTGGCTTTGCCCATCATCGGCAGTGTGTTAAACACCGGACCTTCGGGCTGCTGGGTTGATTCAGCCGAACCATTATAGTGCTGAACGCCAACAATTACAGCAAGCGATACGCATGCAGCCACGCCCATTTGGGTAAGCTGGCTTGCCCACGGGCGAACCTTATGCCAGAACGGCATTTTCTGCCACTGGTGCGGGGCGGGTTGCGCTTCGGGAATCAATGGCGCGGTCGGTTGAACGGCGTCATTCTCAATCGCGGCCATGACTCGGGCTGAGATATCGAAATGGATGACATCGGCGGTATCACCGCGCATTGCATCGCGGATAAGGTGATAGCTTGCCCATGTTTGCTGCATTTGCGGATCCTGAGACAGCTCCGCGAGCAGCTCATTATCCAGCGTTTCACCATCCATTAAAGCGGAAAGTTTTTCTTTCTGCATGCCTAATACCTTTTCAGTATCCCGCTATCGTCAACGCCTGATAAGCGGTTGAACTTTATTATCAATAGCTTCCCGCGCACGGAAGATACGTGAACGAACGGTACCTACCGGGCAATCCATGATGGCCGCAATTTCTTCATAGCTCATGCCATCCAGCTCCCGTAACGCCATGCGTAAATCTTCCGGGAGCGACTCAATAGTACGGAAAACTATTTGTCTCAGTTCTTCTGACAACATTAAGTTCTCAGGGTTCGAAATTTCTTTCAGTGCACCGCCACTTTCGAAGTTTTCTGCATCAATGGCATCCACATCGCTGGATGGCGGCCTGCGCCCTTGGGCAACCAGTAGTTTTGGCCGTGTTAACGGCAATACGGTACAGTATAAAAGCACTATCTCCCTGAACGAATCAAGCGCGCGATAGGCCTTTATAAATGACTCTTGTACGACATCAGGCACATCTCCGGAAGGAACATAACGGGAAACCAGACTCGCCACTTTATGCTGGTAGCGCACCACCAGTAAGTTGAACGCTTTCTGATCTCCTTTCTGTACCCTTTCGACAAGGACCTGATCCGTTAACTGCTCGCTCATCCGAGGTAAAATCTCCCCCAAAACCAATTTCCACGCGTATCCAGAAACGCCACTCCAATACTGCAATCTATGAGCAAGCAGCCAATTAGAGAGCAGGTTCGTGATAAAGTTCCGTTACGCCTTTGTTTTTGTGCATCGTTCTACAGACTTTTCATTATCACTCATTATAAGTCTACAAACCCTGCACACTGTATTTTCTCAAAGAAAAGACCTTAAGATCGCCAGAGAGTATCGCAAAATCGCTTTTTTTCATCACTAATAAGCGCTTACTAACAATCAGATCCTCGGGTTTGCCCTTCCCAGCCTCTCATCGTGCCTTGTTATACATTGTTTAGTGCTTAATACAAAAACCAAAAAAAACAGTGCCTGCTCACCTCTCATAGTGCTATGCTGACCGGACATTGTTTAGTAAATTAAACACAAGCTATGAAAACGACGCCTGAATTCTCTTGTGATGTACTGGTCATTGGCAGCGGTGCGGCAGGTCTCTCTGTGGCATTGCGTCTTGCCGCGCAGCATCGCGTTATCGTCCTCAGCAAAGGACCGATCAGCGAAGGCTCCACCTTCTATGCGCAAGGGGGCATTGCCGCGGTCTTCGATGAAACGGACAGCATTGAATCCCATGTTGAAGACACGTTGATTGCCGGTGCCGGCATTGTCGATCGCCATGCGGCAGAGTTTGTCGCCGGGAATGCGCGCCAGTGTGTACAGTGGCTTATCGATCAGGGTGTGTTATTTGATACCGAGATGACGGCCAACGGCGAGCCGGGTTATCACCTGACCCGCGAAGGCGGGCATAGTCACCGCAGGATCCTTCACGCCGCCGACGCCACCGGAAAAGAAGTCGAAAAACACACTGGTCAGTCAGGCCATCAATCACCCCAATATTCGCATACTGGAACGCTGTAACGCCGTAGACCTGATTATTTCGGACAAAATCGGTCTGCTGGCGCCCGCCGCGTCGTCGGGGCCTCTGGGGTGTGGAACCGGAATAAAGAACAAGTCGAAACCTGTCAGGCTAAAGCCGTCGTACTGGCGACCGGCGGCGCATCCAAGGTGTACCAGTACACCACCAATCCGGATATTGCTTCCGGCGATGGCATCGCCATGGCACAGCGCGCCGGTTGCCGGGTCGCAAACCCTGGAGTTTAACCAGTTTCACCCCACGGCACTGTTCCACCCACAGGCGCGCAATTTCCTGCTAACGGAAGCGCTGCGCGGTGAAGGCGCGTATCTGAAACGCCCGGATGGATCTCGCTTTATGCCAGATTTTGATGCGCGAGGCGAGCTGGCACCGCGTGATATCGTGGCGCGCGCCATCGATCATGAAATGAAGCGCCTTGGTGTGGACTGCATGTATCTCGATATCAGCCATAAGCCGGAAGCGTTTGTCCGTCAGCATTTCCCGATGATTTATGAAAAACTGCTCGGTCTGGGGCTCGACCTGACAAAAGAACCGATACCGATCGTCCCTGCCGCGCACTATACCTGCGGCGGGGTGATGATCGACGATCGCGGGCGTACCGATGTGGACGGGTTATACGCCGTCGGGGAAGTGAGTTATTCCGGGCTGCACGGTGCAAACCGCATGGCATCAAACTCACTGCTTGAATGTCTGGTCTATGGCTGGTCAGCGGCGGAAGATATTTCCCACAGGATGCCGGATATTCACGCTGCGCCTGAATTACCGGCATGGGATGAGAGCCGCGTCGACGATGCCGACGAGCGCGTGATCCTGCAACATAACTGGCACGAGCTACGCCTGTTTATGTGGGATTATGTGGGCATCGTCCGTACTACCAAGCGACTGGAACGCGCACTGCGTCGTATCACATTGTTACAGCAGGAAATTGACGAGTACTACGCTCACTTCCGCGTTTCCAATAATCTGCTGGAACTGCGCAACTGGTGCAGGTGGCAGAGCTGATTGTGCGCTGCGCAATGGAACGCAAAGAGAGCCGTGGACTGCATTACACGCTGGACTACCCGGATTTACTGCCTGATTCCGGCCCAACGGTGCTCTCGCCACGCGGTTACATAAACATGTAGAAAGCCTGCGTCAGCGCGGTATAGCTCTCGGAGTAGCGCTGATCCGGCCCGCGGATCACCAGACGGTCGGCAAAAAACTCCCCGGACGCGGAGAGAATGCCAGTAACACGCGATGCGGCAGACGCCCTTCCGTCTCGGCGACATCCGTACGCAAACGCAGATGCCAGCCAATGCTCTGCGCTTTGCCGGTGAACGCATCGCCTGCGTCCACCGGCAACACTACGCAGAAATAGCCCTCTTCGGTAATCAGCGTCGCGGCAATCTCCAGCAGAGCCCTCGGTGATCAAGCGTAGTGGTGTAGCGTGCACGATCGCGCTCAGGCGTTGCGCATTTTACGCCTTCCTCAAAATAGGGGGGATTGCTGACGATCAGATCGTAGCGAACGGTATTCTCGTTGCTCCACTGGCGAATGTCGGCAGTGTGCACAATTATACGTCTGGACCACGGTGAGGCCTGCACGTTTTCCTGCGCCTGCGCAGCCGCCTGCCTCGTCCAGCTCAACCGCATCGATCATCACAGTCGGTGGCGTACGCTGAGCCAGCATCAGCGCCAATAAGCCGCTGCCTGTGCCGATATCCAGCATATGCCGGGCATTCGATACCGGAGACCATGCACCTAACATCACGCCATCTGTACCGACTTTCATGGCGCAACGGTCATGTGCAACAAAGAATTCTTTGAACGTGAAGCCATCACGGCGAAACTGAGCCTTTGGCTGGGACATCTCTACAACCTCAATACGGAAAACAGGTGTAGCATAGGTGAAAGCGAAGCCCCGGAAAAGCGATAAGCAGACAACAGATGAAGATTGCAGCCGTAACGTCTATAATCAGCGCCCCACACAGAGGTAGATCATGACTGTAACGACTTTTCCGAACTCGAACTTGACGACAGCCTGCTGGACGCACTCCAGAGCAAAGGCTTTACACGCCCGACCGCCATCCGGTGCTGCCGCTATTCCGCCTGCGCTTGAAGGGCGTGATGTCCTCGGTTCCGCGCCTACCGGCACCGGTAAAACGGCGGCATATCTGCTGCCTGCGTTGCAGCACCTTCTGGACTTTCCACGTAAGAAATCTGGCCCGCCGCGTATTCTGATCCTGACGCCAACCCGTGAGCTGGCAATGCAGGTTGCCGATCACGCCCGCGAGCTGGCAGCAAATACGCACTGGATATCGCCACCATCACCGGTGGCGTGGCGTATATGAACCACGCTGAAGTCTTCAGCGAAAACCAGATATCGTGGTCGCCACCACCGGTCGCCTGCTGCAATACATTAAAGAAGAGAACTTTGACTGCCGGGCAGTCGAAACGCTGATCCTTGATGAAGCAGACCGCATGCTGGACATGGGTTTCGCGCAGGATATCGAACATATCGCTGGCGAAACGCGCTGGCGTAAACAAACCATGCTGTTCTCCGCCACGCTGGAAGGCGACGCGATCAAAGATTTCGCCGAACGCTTGCTGGAAGACCCGGTGGAAGTCTCCGCTACGCCGTCCACCCGCGAGCGTAAGAAAATTCACCAGTGGTACTATCGCGCCGACGATGTGGCGCATAAAACCGCACTGCTGGTACACCTGTTAAACCAACCTGAAGTAAGTCGCTCTATTGTGTTTGTTCGCAAACGTGAACGAGTGCATGAGCTGGCAAACTGGCTGCGTGAAGCAGGCATCAATAACTGTTATCTCGAAGGCGAGATGGTTCAGGTTAAGCGTAACGAAGCCATCAAACGCTTGACCGATGGTCGCGTCAATGTGCTGGTTGCCACCGATGTTGCAGCACGCGGGATTGATATTCCGGATGTCAGCCACGTCTTTAACTTCGATATGCGCAGCGGCGACACCTATCTGCACCGCATCGGTCGTACCGGTCGTAAGGGTACCGCAATTTCACTGGTAGAAGCGCACGATCACCTGTTACTGGGGTAAAATTGGCCGCTACATTGAAGAGCCGCTGAAAGCGCGTGTGATTGATGAGCTGCGGGCGAAAACCCGCACGCCGAGCGAGAAGCTGAAAGGCAAGCCGTCGAAAAAGCGCTGGCGAAGCGTGAAGAGAAGAAAAAAGAGAAAGAAAAGAGAAGCCGCGCGTGAAGCAACGCCATCGCGATACCAAAACATCGGTAAGCGCCGCAAAGCCAAGCGCCACAGCGACTGAACAGAAGAATACAGAAGAATAAAAAAACGCCGGGGTTTCCGGCGTTTTATCACCGCCTGAAATTACAGGCTTTCAGTAAAAGTACGAGCAATAACGTCGCGCTGCTGTTCTGGAGTCAAAGAGTTAAAACGCACTGCGTAACCTGATACACGAATGGTGAGCTGCGGGTATTTATCCGGGTTTTCAACGGCATCGAGCAGCGTTTCACGACGCAGTACGTTCACGTTCAGATGCTGACCACCTTCCACACGAACTTCAGGTTTCACTTCCATCGGAATTTCACGGTATTCGATAGTGCCGAGCTTGCTAACGGCAACCACTTCATCTTCAGCATAGCCAGCTTTTGCACATACGCAGCGAGCTTCACCTTTTCGTTATCGAGCAGCCAGAACGAGTTCAGCAGGTTGTCATTTGCAGCTTTAGTAATCTGGATACCAGTAATCATGAATAGCCTCCCATGGGCGCAATATTTGATTTCACCGGAACATTTTCCGGCCAATTGGTAAAACCATTGTTGTCTGATTGTTTATATACCAGTCCGGAAACCTGCATTCTTTGATTAAAATCAATAAAAACCACACTGTAAAAATGGTGATAGCTGGATATTCTTGTTTTATATCAAGTTACGCCATTTGCATCATCTTAAAATTTTTGTAAATTTTAAAAAAAATTTTACAGACAGGGCACAGAAAGCGGCGGGGAATTTTGTTCCGGGAAAGAAGCAGTTAAGCTAAAGGAACGAACTTCGCAGGAGAGCGGGATGACCACTTCTTTAACATGGCATGACGTGCTGGCCGATGAAAAACAGCAGCCGTACTTTATTAATACCCTGAGCACCGTCGCAACTGAGCGTCATTCCGGGATGACCATCTACCCACCGCAAAAGATGTGTTCAATGCTTTTCGCTTTACCGAGCTTGGCGATGTCAAAGTGGTGATCCTTGGCGGGGACCCATACCATGGCCCGGGGCAAGCACACGGACTTGCCTTCTCGGTACTGCCCGGCATCGCGATCCCGCCCTCTCTGCTGAATATGTATAAAGAGTTGGAAAAAACGCTGCCGGGTTTTGTCCGCCCGGAACACGGCTACCTTGAAAGCTGGGCGCGGGCGTGTTGCTACTCAACACGGTGCTAACCGTGCGTGCGGGCCGGCACTCACGCCAGCCGGCTGGGAAACCTTTACCGATAAAGTCATCAGCCTGATCAACGAACATCGTGAGGGCGTCGTCTTTTACTCTGGGGTTCACACGCGCAGAAGAAAGGCGCGATTATCGACACAAAGCGTCACCATGTGTTGAAAGCGCCGCATCCCTCACCGCTCTCCGCGCATCGCGGCTTTTTTGGCTGCAATCATTTTGTACTGGCGAATCAGTGGCTGGAACAACATGGGGAAGCGCAGATAGACTGGATGCCTAAACTACCGGCAGAAAGTGAGTAAACCAGAGAATGTAGCAGGCCCGGTAAGCGCAGACGCCACCGGGCCTTTTGCCGGGTACGCTTACCCGGACTGCTGTTTGCGTGATTACGCTTTGTTCTGACGCCACCATTCGGCCAGCAACACACCGGTTGCCACAGAAACGTTGAGGCTTTCAACGTTGCCAGTACCGTCAATGGATACGCTGAGATCGGCACGGGACAATGTCGCATCAGACAACCCGTCACGCTCCTGCCCTAACACCAGCACCATTTTCTTCGGCAGTTCAGCCTTAAACAGCGGCGTACCGTTATGGCTGGAGGTGGTCACCAGCGCATAACCGGCTGGCGGAACGCTTCCAGCGCATCAGCAAAGCTGTCGCCCGTGATCGCCTGAACGTGCTCCGCACCGCCTTCCGCCGTACGCACAGCCGCGCCGGACTCGATCACTGCCGCATCCTGCAGCACCACGCCTTTCACACCAAAGTGCGCGCAGCTACGCATAATCGCGCCTAGGTTATGCGGGTTACCCACATCTTCCAGCGCCAGTACGCAATCTTCTGCACCTGCGCTGGCGACCCATTCTCTACGCTCAAACCATTGCGTTTTTGATCAGGAAGCACACGCCACCATGGTGTTCAGTACCGGAGGCTTTCGCCAGCTCTGCATCATCAACCACGTGATAAGCTTTGCGGTTTGCCGCCATCCAGCGCAGCGCTTCTTTAAAGCGCGGCGTTACGCTCTCTGCACAAACCGGGCGCGAACGATGGAATCCGGACGACTGCTGAACAGCGCACGGCAGGCATTTTCGCCATATACGCGTGTCTCTTCTGCACGCTGGCGACGAAGTACTTCCGGATCGATAAAGCTTTTACCGCTGATCCCGCCGTGATCCGGTTTTTCCGGCGTTTCATCACCCGGTGCGCGGGAAACGGTGCGCCGGTGAATCACTCTGACGGCTAAAATCTTCGCGTGGTGGACGGCTTCTATCGTCACGCGGTGGGCGACCACCACGGTCATCACGTTGAGAACGGCTTCTGTCATCACGGGCGGGGCGACGGCCTCCGTCTGCACGAGACGATCCCGAACGCGCTGGCCCTTTCCCGGTGCGCGGGTTATAGCCACGTTTATCGGAATCATCATCACTGCGGACATACATCACTTTGACCTTGCCGCTTTTGTTGTTACTTTCGTCGTTCATGCTTTTCTCCACCAGCGCTGCGCGAAGCGCGCAGATTACCTGATGTCCTTGCGCTTAGCCATTACTTCGTACAAAAGCTATCGACTATTGTACTCATTGAATAAATCGCATTGTCGTTTGAAACCTTCTTATTAATAATATGTAACATTGGAAGAAACATACCGGCGAAAAGCCGCTTTGTACCACCGCTTCCCTGAGGTTAGTTATGAATACCGTATGTGCAAGCTGCCGGGGCATTGAACCGCATTCCTGAGGACAGGAATGAACGACGGCGCGAAATGCGGGCGCTGTGGACATGAGCTGTTCGATGGCGATGTCATTAATGCCACTGGCGAAACGCTGGATAAACTGCTGAAAGACGATCTGCCCGTGGTGGTGGATTTCTGGGCACCCTGGTGCGGCCCGTGCCGTAACTTTGCGCCTATTTTTGAAGATGTCGCGGAAGAGCGCAGCGGTAAAGTGCGTTTTGTCAAAGTGAATACCGAAGCCGAACGTGAACTGAGCGCACGTTTCCGCATTCGTAGTATTCCTACCATCATGTTGTTCAAAAGGTGAAGTGGTCGACATGCTGAGCGGCGCAATGCCAAAAGCACCGTTTGATAACTGGCTCAACGAATCACTCTGATCCTGTCGGGGCGCATCTTGTGCCCCGTTTTGACCTCTGCGACAATGGCGTTTTTCCTGTGCAATCCTGATGACTGATAACGCCGTTCTTCAACTTCGCGCTGAGCGCCTTGCCCGCGCCACTCGCCCGTTTCTGGCGCGTGGTAACCGTATCCGACGCTGTCAGCGCTGCCTGTTGCCACTGCGACAATGCCTGTGCGATACCCTCAAACCTGCTGCTGCCCGTAGCCGTTTTTGCGGTAATGTTTGATACCGAACCGATGAAACCCAGTAATACCGGGCGTCTGATTGCCGATATTCTGCCTGGAAACCCCCGGCGTTTCAGTGGTCGCGCACCGAGCCGCCACAGGCGCTGATCGATCTCTGCGCCAGCGACGAATATCAGCCCATGGTGGTCTTTTCCTTCCTCTTATGCAGGCAGTGAACGCCGGTGCTGAGCGCGCCGCCTGCAGGTAAACCTCCGCTGTTTATTATGCTGGACGGCACCGGACAGAAGCGCGTAAAATGTTCCGCAAAAGCCCTTATCTGGATGCACTACCGGTCATTTCTGTGGATCTGTCGCGGGTTTCGGCCTATCGCTTGCGTGGAAGCACATGCTGACGATCAATATTGCACCGCAGAAGTGGCGATCGCTTTATTGGACTCGGCGAATGACAATGTCGCCGCGCAAGCGCTGGGGGACCATTTCAGCCTGTTCCGCGAACGTTACCTCGCGGGTAAACCGCATCATCCATCCGCCATCACAGCAAACGAAGCAGAAAGCGTTTAATATCATCAGGTCACTCTTTTCAGGAGGCCGGTATGAGCCAACGAGGGCTGGAAGCGTTATTGCGTCCCAAATCGATCGCCGTGGTGGGCGCATCCATGAAACCGGATCGCGCCGGTTTTCTGATGATGCGCAATCTGTTGGCCGGCGGTTTTGCCGGGCCGGTGTTGCCGGTTACCCCTGCATATAAAGCGGTGCTCGGTGTTCTGGCCCGGCCGGATATTGCCAGCCTGCCTTTTACGCCTGACCTCGCGGTGCTGTGTACTCACGCCCGGCGCAACCTCGATCTGCTCGACGCGCTCGGGCAAAAGGGTGTAAAACCTGCATTATTCTTTCTGCTCCACCTGAGCAGCATGCCGACTTACTCGCCTGCGCCAGCCGCTATCAGATGCGGCTACTGGGTCCAAATAGCACCGGGTCTGCTGGCCCCCATGGCAAGGGCTGAACGCCAGTTTTTCTCCGGTGCCGATTACGCGCGGCAAACTGGCATTTATTTCCCAGTCCGCCGCGGTTTCTAATACCATTCTGGACTGGGCGCAGCAGCGGGAAATGGGGTTCTCCTACTTTATTGCCCTCGGCGATAGCCCTCGGATATCGATGTCGATGAGCTGCTGGATTTCCTCGCACGGGACAGTAAAACCAGTGCGATCCTGCTCTATCTGGAGCATCTTAGCGATGCCCGGCGTTTTGTCCTCCCGCTGCGCGTAGCGCATCCCGTAATAAGCCTATTCTGGTGATTAAAAGCGGGCGCAGCCCACAACGCTTACTGCATGCACATGCAGGGCTTGATCCAGCCCTCGGGATGCGGCTATCCAGCGTGCGGGGTTGTTGCGGGTACAAGATACGCATGAGTTGTTTTCCGCTGTCGAGACGCTCAGCCATATGCGCCCGCTGCGTGGTGAGCGTTTGATGATTATCAGTAATGGCGCGGCCCCGGCTGCGCTGGCGCTCGATGAGCTATGGTCACGTAACGGCAAGCTGGCAACACTGAGTGAGGAAACACTGGCGCAGCTTCGCGCGGTATTGCCGGAATATGTCAATGTGGGCAACCCGCTGGATTTGCGTGACGACGCCAGTAACGAACGCTATGTCTCCGCGCTGACGGTTTTGCTGGAGAGCCGGGGATTACGATGCCCTGATGGTGATCCACTCACCCAGTGCGACAGCGCCCGGCAGCGAAAGCGCGCAGGCGCTGATCGACGCCCTGAAAAAAGCACCCACGCGGAAAGTATGTCACCGTCCTGACCAACTGGTGCGGTGAGTTCTCATCGCAGGATGCGCGGCGTCTGTTCAGCGAAGCCGGGCTGCCGACCTACCGCACGCCAGAAGGCGCTATCACGGCGTTTATGCATATGGTGGAGTATCGCCGGAACCAGAAGCAGTTACGTGAAACGCCCGCCCTCTCACTCAGCCAGACGGCCGATACCGCCGAGGCCTATCAGCTGCTGCGTCAGGCTATCGCCGATGGGGCCACGACGCTCGACACCCATGAAGTACAACCTATTTTGCGCGCCCGGGGTTTACAGACTTTACCGACCCTCGGATTGCAGGTGACAGCGCGGAAGCGGTGCATATTGCCGAGAAAATCGGTTACCCGGTGGCCTTAAAACTCCGTTCTCCGGATATTCCGCATAAATCGGAAGTTCAGGGGGTGATGCTCTATTTGCGTACCGCCAAAGAGGTGCAACAGGCTGCCGATGCCATTATCGATCGTGTGAAAATGAGCTGGCCACAGGCTCGCATTCACGGTTTGCAGGTGCAGAGCATGGCAAACCGTGCGGGAGCGCAGGAGCTCCGCGTGGTTGTTGAACAGGATCCGGTGTTTGGTCCGTTAATCATGTTGGGCGAAGGCGGTGTGGAATGGCGAGCGGAAGATCAGGCGGCTGTCGCACTGCCTCCGTTGAATATGAATCTGGCACGGTATCTGGTGATTCCAGGCAATCAAGAATCAAGAAGATCCGCGGGCGAAGCGCATTACGCACACTCGACATCGCGGGTCTGGAGCCAGTTTTTAGTGCAAGTTTCGAACCTGATTGTTGATTGCCCGGAGATTGAGCGCCTTGATATCCACCCGTTGCTGGCGTCCGGCAGCGAGTTTATCGCGCTGGATGTCACCATGACCGTCGCCCCTTTTGAGGGCAACGGAGAAACACGTCTTGCCATTCGCCCTTATCCGCAACATCTGGAAGAGCAGGTGGAAATGAAAAACGGCGAACAGTGCCTGTTCCGCCCGATTCTTCCTGAAGATGAGCCGCACTTACAGCAATTTATCGCGCAGGTCACCAAAGAGGATCTCTATTACCGCTATTTCCAGCGAGATCAACGAATTTACCCATGATGATTTAGCGAATATGACGCAAATCGACTACGATCGGGAAATGGCATTTGTTGCAGTGCGTCGTACGAATGAAGGCGAAGAGATCCTTGGCGTTACGCGTGCAATCTCCGATCCGGATAACATCGATGCGGAATTCGCCGTGCTGGTACGCTCTGATTTGAAGGGGCTGGGTCTTGGGCGGCGTCTGCTGGAAAAGCTGATCAGTTATACGCGAGATCACGGACTTAAGCGCTTGAATGGTATTACTATGCCGAATAATCGCGGCATGGTAACGCTGGCGCGAAAACTGGGATTTGATGTCGATGTTCAGCTGGAAGATGGGATTGTGGGCTTGTCGCTCCTCTGACGCAGACGGAAGAATCCTGAGTAAGGTACTGGAAATGTTGACCACTTTAGCGGGCTCGGTGTTATTATTGTCCGCTTATGTCGTCTGCATGGTACAGAAGACCCTTCAATAAACAGAGAAGAAACGCACTGTGATGTTGTCAAAATTTAAGCGCAATAAACATCAACAACACCTTGCCCAACTACCCAAGATTTCTCAGTCAGCGGATGATGTAGCCTTTTTCTACTCACCCGCAGATTTCAGAGAAACGCTGCTTGCCGGGATAGCCAGCGCAACGCACCGAATCTATATCATTGCCCTGTATCTTGAACAGGATGATGGTGGGAAAGGAATTCTGAACGCACTGTATGAAGCAAAACGCCAACGTCCGGAACTGGATGTGTGCGTGCTCGTCGACTGGCATCGCGCCCAACGCGGTCGCATCGGCGCCGCAGCGTCAAACACGAATGCCGACTGGTATTGTCGCATGGCGCAAGAAAACGCCGGCGTGTCGATTCCCGTTTACGGTGTACCGGTAAATACCCGTGAAGCGCTAGGCGTGCTCCACTTTAAAGGGTTTATTATTGATGACTGCGTGCTCTACAGTGGCGCCAGCCTCAATGATGTTTACCTGCATCAGCACGATAAATACCGTTACGATCGCTATCAGCTTATCCGCAATCCGCAGATGGCCGATGTCATGCAAAACTGGGTCGTTCAGAACCCGGTGCAGGGGCGCGGCGTGAATCGCCCTGGACAATCCTCAACGCCCGAAAAGCCCGGAAATCAAAAACGATATTCGCCAGTTTCGTCAGGAACTGCGGGATGCCACGTTTCATTTTCAGGGCGATGCCGATAACGAGCAGCTCTCGGTAACACCGTTGGTCGGACTGGGAAAATCCAGCCTGCTGAATAAAACGATCTTTCACCTGATGCCGTGTGCGGAACACAAACTGACCATTTGTACGCCGTACTTCAATCTGCCTGCGGTACTGGTGCGCAATATCATTCAACTGCTGCGTGAAGGCAAAAGTCGAGATTATTGTTGGCGACAAAACTGCCAATGACTTTTTTTATCCCTGAAGATCAGCCATTTAAAATCATCGGTGCGCTGCCTTACCTTTATGAGATTAACCTGCGCCGTTTCCTGAGCCGACTGCAGTACTATGTGAATACCGAGCAGTTGGTGGTACGTCTGTGGAAAGATGACGATAATAGTTACCACCTGAAAGGCATGTGGGTTGATGATGAGTGGATCCTGCTGACGGGTAATAACCTGAACCCGCGCGCATGGCGACTCGATCTCGAAAACGCGGTGCTGATCCACGATCCAAAACACGAGCTGGCAGCGCAGCGTGATAAAGAGCTGGAGCTTATTCGCACGCATACCACAGTCGTTAACCACTATCGCGATCTGCAAAGCATTGCCGACTATCCGGTAAAAGTGCGTAAGCTGATTCGCCGGTTACGCCGTATCCGTATCGACAAGTTAATCAGTCGTATTCTTTAAACCGAGGCCCCGTCATCGCACGGGGCTTTTTTTTCAGGCTTCGCGAATGAAATATACTGTGCTGATCGGTGCACTGCTGTTGACGGGATGTAGCCATATGGCGAACGACAACTGGAGCGGGCAGGATAAAGCACAGCATTTCCTCGGCTCCGCTATGCTCTCTGCTGCGGGTAATGAAGTCGCACAACATCAGGGGATCAGCCGCGATCGAAGCGCAATGTTTGGGCTGATGTTTTCTGTTAGCCCTCGGGGGGCATCAAAAGAGTTGTGGGACAGCCGCCCGGCGGGAAGCGGCTGGAGCTGGAAAAGATTTTGCCTCGGGATGTCGCCGGCGCCACAGCGGGTTACACCGTGTGGCAACTGGCCAGCCATTAAAGACGAATGCCTTTCCCTTTACGGTGTAGCATCAAAGAGACCAGAAATGCTAACGCCCCCATGACGGTAACATACCAGAAGAAAGCCGTTTCAAAACCGATCGATTTCCCAGTGACAGCGCAACATATTCTGCCGAACCGCCAAAGAGCGCATTCGCCACCGCATAGGATAAACCGACGCCCAGCGCGCGAACCTGTGCAGGGAACATTTCGGCTTTCAGGATCCCGCTGATCGAGGTATAGAAACTGGCGATCACCAGAGCCAGCATAACCAGGGCGAATGCAGCATACGGGGACGTTACGCTGTGCAGTGCACTGAGGATTGGTACCGTGCACAACGTGGCAAGACCACCAAAAAGCAGCATCGAGGTGCGGCGACCAATCCGATCAGACAGGGCACCAATAAGCGGCTGGATCAGCATAAAGACAAACAGCGCGACCGTCATAATCACGCTGGCGACATTGGCATGCATTCCGGCAGTGTTCACCGGTGCACTTCTGCATATAAGTTGTGAAGGTATAGAACGTTAGTGAGCCCCCAGCCGTAAAACCGAGCACCATAATGAAGGCTTTACGATTGCGCCATAGCCCTTTTAGCGAACCCGCTTCTTTTAGCGCGCACTTCCTGTTGCGAAGTTTCATCCAACTGGCGACGCAACCACAGAGCGACGATAGCCAGAGCAGCCCCGAGAGCAAAGGGAATACGCCAACCCCTGTGCGCGAAGCGCTTCGTCTTCCAGTGGACCTGCTGCAGTATCACAACAACCAACAATGCCAGTAACTGCCCACCAATCAGAGTGACGTACTGAAACGAGGCGTAAAAGCCTTTCCGTCCTTCAACTGCCACTTCGCTCATGTAAGTTGCACTGGTTCCGTATTCTCCCCCCACTGACAATCCCTGGAAACAGGCGTGCCAGCAACAGTAATGCCGGAGCCCGAGGTACCAATGGTTTCATAGCCCGGCAGGCAGGCGATCACCAGCGATCCCAGACACATCATACACACTGAAATCAGCATGGATTTTTTTACGACCGTGCCGGTCAGCGATGCGACCAAACAACCAGCCTCCAATGGGTCGCATCAGAAAACCTGCGGCGAATACACCTGCTGTTTGCAGTAATTGAGTGGTGGTGTTTCCGGCGGGGAAAAAATATGTGCGAAGTAGAGAGAGCAAAAGGAATAAACATAAAAGTCAAACCATTCCACCAGTTACCTGATGAGGCACCAATGATCGCCCATACCCGACGCCGGGTATCGCTGCTGGTGAGCGACTCACGTGTTGTCATACTGCTTTCAGCCATTGTGATGATACTCCTGCCCGAGCTATTGATGAGATGTGCACGTGGTGGAGGTGTACGGAGTAAGCATCCTTAACTCACTGATATGCAAAACCAAAATGTTGCATATTTGTTATAGTCAATTAGTGAGACAAGTCACATTTTCGCTTAGCTGGGTAAGGAATTCAGAATATAGCCTCGGTGAGGTGAATAGCAAAAAGGCCCAGTCTTTCGACTGGGCCTTCTGCTTTATTTGATGCCCGGCAGTTCCTACTCTCGCATGGGGAGACCCCACACTACCATCGGCGCTACGGCGTTTCACTTCTGAGTTCGGCATGGGGTCAGGTGGGACCACCGCGCTGGTGCCGCACGGTTTATCAGACCGCTTCCGCGCCCTGATATAATCTGTATCAGGCTGAAAATCATCTCTGCCGCCAAAACATCTTCGGCGTTGTAAGGTTAAGCCTCACGGTTCATTAGTACCGGTTAGCTCAACGCATCGCTGCGCTTACACACCCGGCCTATCAACGTCGTCGTCTTCAACGTTCCTTCCAGGAGACTCAAGGTCTCAGGAGAACTCATCTCGGGGGCAAGTTTCGTGCTTAGATGCTTTCAGCACTTATCTCTTCCGCATTTAGCTACCGGGCAGTGCCATTGGCATGACAACCCGAACACCAGTGATGCGTCCACTCCGGTCCTCTCGTACTAGGAGCAGCCCCCCTCAATTCCTCCAGCGCCCACGGCAGATAGGGACCGAACTGTCTCACGACGTTCTAAACCCAGCTCGCGTACCACTTTAAATGGCGAACAGCCATACCCTTGGGACCTACTTCAGCCCCGTGATGTGATGAGCCGACATCGAGGTGCCAAACACCGCCGTCGATATGAACTCTTGGGCGGTATCAGCCTGTTATCCCCGGAGTACCTTTTATCCGTTGAGCGATGGCCCTTCCATTCCAGAACCACCGGATCACTATGACCTGCTTTCGCACCTGCTCGCGCCGTCACGCTCGCAGTCAAGCCAGCTTATGCCATTGCACTAACCTCCTGATGTCCGACTGTGATTAGCTGACCTTCGTGCTCCTCCGTTACGCTTTAGGAGGAGACCGCCCCAGTCAAACTACCCACCAGACACTGTCCGCAACCCGGGTTACGGGTCCACGTTAGAACATCAAACATTAAAGGGTGGTATTTCAAGGTTGGCTCCACGCAGACTGGCGTCCACGCTTCAAAGCCTCCCACCTATCCTACACATCAAGGCTCAATGTTCAGTGTCAAGCTATAGTAAAGGTTCACGGGGTCTTTCCGTCTTGCCGCGGGTACACTGCATCTTCACAGCGAGTTCAATTTCACTGAGTCTCGGGTGGAGACAGCCCGGCCATCATTACGCCATTCGTGCAGGTCGGAACTTACCCGACAAGGAATTTCGCTACCTTAGGACCGTTATAGTTACGGCCGCCGTTTACCGGGGCTTCGATCAAGAGCTTCTCCTTACGGATAACCCCATCAATTAACCTTCCGGCAGGCGTCACACCGTATACGTCCACTTTCGTGTTTGCACAGTGCTGTGTTTTTAATAAACAGTTGCAGCCAGCTGGTATCTTCGACTGATTTCAGCTCCGTGAGCAAGTCACTTCACCTACGCATCAGCGTGCCTTCTCCCGAAGTTACGGCACCATTTTGCCTAGTTCCTTCACCCGAGTTCTCTCAAGCGCCTTGGTATTCTCTACCTGACCACCTGTGTCGGTTTGGGGTACGATTTCGTGTTACCTGATGCTTAGAGGCTTTTCCTCGGAAGCAGGGCATTTGTCACTTCCAGCACCGTAGTGCCTCGTCATCACGCCTCAGTGTTAAAGTGTTCCGGATTTGCCCGGAGCACACACCTGCACGCTTAAACCGGGACAACCGTCGCCCGGATGACATAGCCTTCTCCGTCCCCCCCTTCGCAGTAACACCAAGTACAGGAATATTAACCTGTTTCCCATCGACTACGCCTTTCGGCCTCGCCTTAGGGTCGACTCCACCCTGCCCCGATTAACGTTGGACAGGAACCCTTGGTCTTCCGGCGAGCGGGCTTTTCACCCGCTTTATCGTTACTTATGTCAGCATTCGCACTTCTGATACCTCCAGCATGCCTCACAGCACACCTTCGCAGGCTTACAGAACGCTCCCTACCCAACAACACATAGTGTCGCTGCCGCAGCTTCGGTGCATGGTTTAGCCCCGTTACATCTTCCGCGCAGGCCGACTCGACCAGTGAGCTATTACGCTTTTAAATGATGGCTGCTTCTAAGCCAACATCCCCGGCTGTCTGGGCCTTCCCACATCGTTTCCCACTTAACCATGACTTTGGGACCTTAGCTGGCGGTCTGGGTTGTTTCCCTCTTCACGACGGACGTTAGCACCCGCCGTGTGTCTCCCGTGATAACATTCTCCGGTATTCGCAGTTTGCATCGGGTTGGTAAGCCGGGATGGCCCCCTAGCCGAAACAGTGCTCTACCCCGGAGATGAATTCACGAGGCGCTACCTAAATAGCTTTCGGGGAGAACCAGCTATCTCCCGGTTTGATTGGCCTTTCACCCCCAGCCACAAGTCATCCGCTAATTTTTCAACATTAGTCGGTTCGGTCCTCCAGTTAGTGTTACCCAACCTTCAACCTGCCCATGGCTAGATCACCGGGTTTCGGGTCTATACCCTGCAACTTAACGCCCAGTTAAGACTCGGTTTCCCTTCGGCTCCCCTATTCGGTTAACCTTGCTACAGAATATAAGTCGCTGACCCATTATACAAAGGTACGCAGTCACACCCCCACAGGGTGCTCCCACTGCTTGTACGTACACGGTTTCCAGGTTCTTTTTTCACTCCCCTCGCCGGGGTTCTTTTCGCCTTTCCCTCACGGTACTGGTTCACTATCGGTCAGTCAGGAGTATTTAGCCTTGGAGGATGGTCCCCCCATATTCAGACAGGATACCACGTGTCCCGCCCTACTCATCGAGCTCACAACCTGTGCATTTTTGTGTACGGGGCTGTCACCCTGTATCGCGCGACTTTCCAGACGCTTCCACTAACACAAGCTGATTCTGGCTCTGGGCTCCTCCCCGTTCGCTCGCCGCTACTGGGGGAATCTCGGTTGATTTCTTTTCCTCGGGGTACTTAGATGTTTCAGTTCCCCGGTTCGCCTCATTAACCTATGGATTCAGTTAATGATAGTGTGACGAATCACACTGGGTTTCCCCATTCGGACATCGCCGGTTATAACGGTTCATATCACCTTACCGGCGCTTTTCGCAGATTAGCACGTCCTTCATCGCCTCTGACTGCCGTGGCATCCACCGTGTACGCTTGGTCGCTTAACCTCACAACCCGAAGATGTTTCTTGCGATTCATCGTCAGTCGAAAATTTGAGAGACTCGCAGAACAGTTCGCACTGCTCTGTGTTTCAATTTTCAGCTTGATCCAGATTTTTAAAGAGCAAATATCTCAAACATGACTCGTGAGTCAGTTTTGAGATACATCGGCACGCACCTTTCACTTACGTTACCAGCAAGTGGCGTCCCCTAGGGGATTCGAACCCCTGTTACCGCCGTGAAAGGGCGGTGTCCCGGGCCTCTAGACGAAGGGGACACTGAAGTCTCAATCGCAAGACGCCTTGCTTTTCTTTTCATCAGACAATCTGTGAGCACTGCAAAGGCAGGTTCTTTAAGGTAAGGAGGTGATCCAACCGCAGGTTCCCCTACGGTTACCTTGTTACGACTTCACCCCAGTCATGAATCACAAAGTGGTAAGCGCCCTCCCGAAGGTTAAGCTACCTACTTCTTTGCAACCCACTCCCATGGTGTGACGGGCGGTGTGTACAAGGCCCGGGAACGTATTCACCGTGGCATTCTGATCCACGATTACTAGCGATTCCGACTTCATGGAGTCGAGTTGCAGACTCCAATCCGGACTACGACGCACTTTATGAGGTCCGCTTGCTCGCGAGGTCGCTTCTCTTTGTATGCGCCATTGTAGCACGTGTAGCCCCCGGTCGTAAGGGCCATGATGACTTGACGTCATCCCCACCTTCCTCCAGTTTATCACTGGCAGTCTCCTTTGAGTTCCCGGCCGGACCGCTGGCAACAAAGGATAAGGGTTGCGCTCGTTGCGGGACTTAACCCAACATTTCACAACACGAGCTGACGACAGCCATGCAGCACCTGTCTCACAGTTCCCGAAGGCACATTCCCATCTCTGGAAACTTCTGTGGATGTCAAGACCAGTGTAAGGTTCTTCGCGTTGCATCGAATTAAACCACATGCTCCACCGCTTGTGCGGGCCCCCCGTCAATTCATTTGAGTTTTAACCTTGCGGCCGTACTCCCCGGTGCGGTCGATTTAACGCGTTAGCTCCGGAAGCCACGCCTCAAGGGCACAACCTCCAAATCGACATCGTTTACAGCGTGGACTACCGGGTATCTAATCCTGTTTGCTCCCCACGCTTTCGCACCTGAGCGTCAGTCTTCGTCCAGTGGAGGCCGCCTTCGCCACCGGTATTCCTCCAGATCTCTACGCATTTCACCGCTACACCTCGAATTCTACCTCCCTCTACGAGACTCCAGCCTGCCAGTTTCGAATGCAGTTCCCGAGGGTTGAGCCCGGGGGATTTCACATCCGACTTGACAGACCGCCTGCGTGCGCTTTACGCCCAGTAATTCCGATTAACGCTTGCACCCTCCGTATTACCGCGGCTGCTGGCACGGAGTTAGCCGGTGCTTCTTCTGCGGGTAACGTCAATTGCTGTGGTTATTAACCACAACACCTTCCCTCCCCCGCTGAAAGTACTTTTACAACCCGAAGGCCTTCTTCATACACGCGGCATGGCTGCATCAGGCTTGCGCCCATTGTGCAATATTCCCCACTGCTGCCTCCCGTAGGAGTCTGGACCGTGTCTCAGTTCCAGTGTGGCTGGTCATCCTCTCAGACCAGCTAGGGATCGTCGCCTAGGTGAGCCGTTACCCCACCTACTAGCTAATCCCATCTGGGCACATCTGATGGCAAGAGGCCCGAAGGTCCCCCTCTTTGGTCTTGCGACGTTATGCGGTATTAGCTACCGTTTCCAGTAGTTATCCCCTCCATCAGGCAGTTTCCCAGACATTACTCACCCGTCCGCCACTCGTCACCCAAGGAGCAAGCTCCTCTGTGCTACCGTCCGACTTGCATGTGTTAGGCCTGCCGCCAGCGTTCAATCTGAGCCATGATCAAACTCTTCAATTTAAAAGTTTGATGCTCACCGAATTAAACTTCGTATTGAATTACGTGTTCACTCGTGAGACTTGGTATTCATTTAGCGTCCTGAGACGTTTAAGAATCCATGTCACTTTGAGTGCCCACACAGATTGTCTGATAAATTGTTAAAGAGCAGTGCCGCTGCGTTTTCACTGCGGCGCGGGGTGTGCATATTACGCTTTCCCGAAGTCAACTGAATATTTTCAGATTTCTTCGTCTGACAGGCCGGTGTGTTTGCCGTTGTGCCGTGTCAGTGGAGGCGCATTATAGGGAGTTAATTCCGGCTGACAACCCCTAATTTAAAAAAAGTTATCGTTCGCTCACTTTCCGAGGCAAAACCACTGCCGAAAGTGAATTTTTACTGGTTTATAAACAAAAACGAGCCCCGCAGGGCCCGTTTTCTTATATTTGTGACTTACTGCACTGCCACAATATGATCGTTTTTCACTACCAGTTGAACCGCTTTTCCCGGAATCAGCTCACCGGAGAGAATTTGCTGTGCAAGCGGGTTCTCGATTTGCTGCTGGATGGCACGTTTCAGTGGACGCGCCCCATACACCGGATCGTAACCATTCTCACTCAGAAGTTTCAGCGCTTCGTCAGAAATCGTCACCGTATAACCACGCTCTTCCAGACGTTTGTACAGACGTTGCAGTTGGATCTGCGCAATAGAAGCAATATGTTTTTCACCCAGAGGATGAAACACCACCACTTCATCAATACGGTTGATGAATTCCGGACGGAAACTCTGGCTAACGACACCCAACACCAGCTCTTTCATATGCCCATAATCAAGATCGCCAAAACGCTCCTGAATCAGGTCAGAACCCGTGGGTTAGATGTCATAATGACCACCGTATTACGGAAGTCCACGGTTCTGCCTTGCCCATCCGTCAAGCGCCCGTCGTCTAACACCTGCAATAAGATGTTGAACACATCCGGGTGCGCTTTTTTCCACTTCATCCAGCAGGATGACGGAGTAAGGACGACGACGCACCGCTTCAGTCAGATAGCCGCCCTCTTCGTAGCCGACATACCCCGGAGGCGCCCCCAGACGTGTGAGACAGAGTGTTTCTCCATAAACTCGGACATATCGATACGCACCATCGCATCGTCACTGTCGAACATAAAGTTCGCCAGCGATTTGCACAGCTCGGTTTTACCCACCCCGGTTGGCCCAAGGAACAGGAACGAGCCAATCGGACGATTAGGATCCGACAACCCGGCACGGCTACGGCGGATGGCATTCGAAACGGCTTCCACGGCTTCATCCTCGGCCAATCACACGATGATGAAGATCGTGCTCCATGCGCAGCAGTTTTTCACGTTCGCCTTCCATCATCCGCGCCACCGGAATACCGGTCCAACGCGCCAGCACGTCGGCAATTTCCACATCGGTTACACGGTTACGTAACAGACGCATCGTTTTGCCTTCCGTCTGCGTGGCTGCCGCCAGCTGTTTTTCCAGTTCGGGAATTTTACCGTACTGCAATTCCGACATGCGTCCCAGGGTCACCATTACGGCGTGCCTGCTCCATCGCAATTTTCGCCTGTTCCAACTCCGATTTGATGGTCTGCGTTCCGGAGAGCGACGCCTTTTCGGCTTTCCACTCTTCTTCTAATGTCGAATACTGGCGTTCTTTATCTTCCAGCTCTTCATTCAGCATTTCGAGACGCTTTTACTGGCTTCATCTGACTCTTTCATCAGCGCCCGCTGTTCCAGCTTGAGCTGAATAATACGGCGATCAAGACGGTCCAGCTCTTCCGGTTTCGAGTCAATCTGCATACGAATACTTGATGCAGCTTCATCAATCAGGTCAATGGCTTTGTCCGGCAACTGGCGATCGGCAATATAACGGTGTGACAGCGTTGCCGCCGCAACAATCGCCGGGTCGGTGATCTGCACGTGGTGATGCAATTCATAACGCTCTTTCCAGACCACGCAGAATGGCAATGGTATCTTCCACCGTTGGCTCTGCGACCAGTACTTTCTGGAAACGACGTTCCAGCGCAGCATCCTTTCAATAAACTGGCGATATTCATCCAGTGGTTGCCCCGACGCAATGAAGTTCGCCACGCGCCAGCGCAGGTTTTAACATGTTACCGGCATCCATCGCCCCGTCGGCTTTCCCTGCCCCCACCATGGTGTGCAGTTCGTCAATAAACAGGATGACGTTGCCTTCTTGTTTCGCCAGATCGTTAAGCACACCTTTGAGACGCTCTTCAAACTCACCGCGGTATTTCGCCCCGGCAACAAGCGCGCCCATGTCCAGCGAAAGCACGCGACGACCTTTCAGCCCTTCCGGTACTTCGCCATTGACAATACGCTGCGCCAAACCTTCAACAATGGCAGTCTTACCGACACCGGGCTCACCAATTAATACCGGGTTGTTTTTCGTCCGGCGTTGCAGTACCTGAATAGTACGGCGGATCTTCATCACGGCCGATGACTGGATCGAGCTTGCCTTGTTCGGCGCGCTCGGTCAGATCGACGGTGAATTTTTTCAAGGCCTGACGTTGGTCTTCGGCCCCTTGATCGTTCACGTTTTCTCCCCCCACGCATTTGATCTATCGCCTGAGTCACATTGGCCGTTGTTGCACCAGCGGATTTAAGCAAATCGGTCAGCGTGCCACGTGAATCCAGCACAGCCAGAACGAAAAGTTCTGACGAAATAAAATTGTCACTCCCGCTTTTGCGCCAGCTTGTCGCAAAGATTAAGCACACGGACCAGATCCTGAGAAGGCTGCACATCGCCGCCGGTGCCTTCCACCTGCGGTAAACGGCTTAACGCCTGTTCAATAGCGGTACGTAACTGGCCAGCATTCACGCCAGCAGAGGTTAATAAAGGATGAATCGAACCCCCTTCCTGATTCAGCAAGGCGCTCATTAAATGAAGAGGTTCGATGAATTGGTTGTCTTGCCCCAGTGCGAGCGACTGGGCATCGGCAAGAGCAAGCTGGAATTTATTAGTAAGACGATCCAGACGCATAACTCCTCCCATAACAGGTCAAAATTGCTACTGGAGATTAAATGAGGTCATCCCTCAATTATTCAAGGTGAATGACCTGAATTATGCGAAAGAAAACTTACGCGTGCCGGATCGTCTTGATTCGTTAGGTTATATCAGCCAAATGAAACTTGCCATACGCCCGGTGACCTTGTCCCGGCGATAGGAGAAAAAATCCTCCGGCTGGCTGAAAGTACAGCGATCGCCGCCAAACACATGCTCGACGCTCGCCAACCGCTGGCGCGCGAGCTGATAGATATCCGCAAAAAACTTTTCCCCAGCCGGGCGAAACGCGCTATCAGCCCGGGGATCATGGGCCATAAACGCCTCCCGCACTTCCGGGCCGACTTCGAAGGCTTGCGGGCCAATCGCCGGGCCAAACCACGCCAGCAGATTTTCCGGCTTATCAGCAAAACACGCGACCGTCGCTTCCAACACACCCGCGCACAACCCACGCCAACCGGCATGTGCAGCAGCAACTTCGGTGCCATCGCGATTACAAAACAGAACCGGCAGGCAGTCGGCGGTCATCACCGCACAAACGGCACCCGGGGGTATTACTGTAGGAAGCATCCGCCCGCTTCGACGCATAAGGTTCACCGCTGAGTTTCAGCACCTCGGTGCCGTGCACCTGTTCAAGCCACACAGGTTTAGACGGTAAACCACCTTCCGCGAACATGCGCTTACGGTTTTCTTCCACCAGAATGAGGTCGTCACCGCAGTGTGCACCGAGATTCAGGGAGTCATAAGGCGGCAGGCTAACGCCGCCAATACGTGTCGAGCTACAGGCTGCAACCTGTTTGGGTTGCGGCCAGTCCGGGCGGATCAGTTTGGTCATAACCGAGGCCACATCGTCCTTATGCAATTCAAAATCAGCGCGCATCGCGTCGATAAGATCGACCATATCCTGTGGGGATCGGCGCATGCCATTCCATCTCAATACCGCTGATCGGGTGATAGAGACGCAGCATGGTTGCGTGCAAAGCCCGGCGGTCAAACTTACGCAGCGCCTCAATAAACGCTTCCGATGCCCCTTTTGGCGGACGCGGACGACCACCGTACAGCTGATCGCCCACCAGCGGATGCGTGATATGCGACATATGCACACGGATCTGGTGCGTACGGCCGGTTTCCAGACGCAGGCGCAAGCGCGTATGAATACGGAAATGCTCCATGATGCGGTAATGCGTGACCGCCGGTTTCCCCATCGGATGCACGGACATATGTGTACGCTTCGTCGGGTGACGACTAATCGGCTCTTCAACAGTGCCGCCCGAGGTCATGTGCCCAATAGCGACCGCTTCATATTCACGTGTGATTTCACGCAGTTGCAAGGACTCCACCAGTCGCGTTTGCGCCGGCACCGTTTTTGCGACCACCATCAAACCGGTAGTGTCTTTGTCCGTGGTGCACAATCCGCACGCGGAACATCGACAATAGGCGGATAGTAATGCAGCAACGCGTTCAGCACCGTACCGTCAGGGTTACCGGCTCCCGGGGTGCACCACCAAATCACGCGGCTTGTTGATAACGATAATGTCGTCATCTTCATAAACGATATTTAACGGAATATCTTGCGGTTCAAAACGAGCTTCTTCTTCAATTTCAGCATTGATGGCAATGCTTTCGCCACCCAACACTTTCTCTTTCGGCTTGTCGCTGACGCTGCCGTTGACCAGCACGCGCTGGTCGAGAATCCATTCTCTTTTATGCGCGAACGTGAATAATCAGGGAACAATTCGGCCAAAGCCTGATCTAAGCGTTGACCGAGTTGGTTCTCGGATACCGTTGCGGTGAGTTGTACTCGTTGTGCCATATACAGCTTCTTCGTTAACGTTGGGTTTTACGGCTTTGCCGTTTAATATAGTGTGCTATTGTAGCTGGTCTTAGTCGGGAGCAGGAATAAAGAATCTCCCGCATTAACATTCTGAGGAAAGTCTAAACGTCATGACGCGCATGAAATATCTGGTGGCAGCCGCCACGTTGAGTCTGGCTTTGGCGGGTTGCTCCGGTTCAAAGGAAGTGGTGCCTGATAATCCACCAAATGAAATCTACGCGACTGCCCAGCAAAACTGCAAGACGGTAACTGGAAGGCGGCAATAACGCAACTGGAAGCCCCCGGATAATCGTTATCCGTTTGGCCCTTACTCTCAGCAAGTGCAACTGGATCTGATCTACGCTTACTACAAAATGCCGATCTGCCGCTGGCTCAGGCCGCAATTGACCGCTTTATTCGCCTGAATCCGACGCATCCCAACATCGATTATGTGATGTACATGCGCGGGCTGACCAACATGGCGCTGGATGACAGTGCGCTGCAAGGGTTCTTTGGTGTGGATCGTAGCGATCGCGACCCGCAACATGCGCGTGACGCATTTACGGACTTCTCCAAACTGGTGCGCGGCTATCCGCAAAGCCAGTACGTCACCGATGCCACCAAACGCCTGATCTTCCTGAAAGATCGCTCCGGCGAAGTATGACTACTCCGTCGCGGAATATTACACCGACTGCGGCGCCTCGGGTTGCCGTTGTCAACCGCGTGGAAGGGATGCTTCGTGACTTCCCGGATGCAAAAGCCACGCGCGATGCGCTGCCGCTGATGGAAAAAGCCTACCGCGAAATGCAAATGAACGCGCAGGCCGACAAAGTCGCAAAAATCATCGCGGCGAACAGTAGCGCTAGCTAAAACCGATCGCCTGAGAGACAAAACGGCAGCCCACAGGCTGCCGTTTTATTCGGTTTCACTTATTGCTGAAGCGGTTTAGCCTCAATCCATCCTATCAACTATGACCGCTATTTACGCGTTCGACAAGGTATATTTGCGCTCTTCCTGTCCTGCCTCACAAAACCTTTCCTTTGACAAAAGTGACAAAATAATGTGATTTAAATCACACATTTTGACATTCACCACGGTATGCTGAAATCACCAAGACGGAAAAGACAAGAGGTAAAATTTATGACAATGAACATTACCAGTAAACAAATGGAAATTACTCCGGCAATCCGCCAGCATGTCGCAGACCGTCTCGCCAAACTGGATAAATGGCAAACCCATCTGATTAACCCACATATCATTCTGTCTAAAGAGCCACAGGGCTTTATTGCGGATGCGACGATCAACACGCCAAACGGGCATCTGGTCGCCAGCGCAAAACACGAAGATATGTATACCGCTATCAATGATTTGATTAACAAGCTGGAACGGCAGCTCAATAAAGTGCAACACAAAGGTGAAGCACGTCGCGCCGCATCGTCGGTGAAAGACCCAAGCTTCGTTGAAGAAGAAGAGTAGTCTCTACATTGAGTCTCCCTATCCAACGCGCCTTCGGGCGCGTTTTTATTGACAGAAAGAAAACAGTACGGGTACTGTACTTCGGTCACTCAAAGGAAAACCGCATGAACGTGTACCGTTCTTCTTCGCATTCTTTTTTACCTTCCCCTGAACCGGGAGGCGATTCGTTTTGTGATAAAGAATGCGAAGACGAACAATAAGGCCTCCCCACACCGGGAGGCTTTTTTTTTGATAACAATTAAAGGCAACAACATGACGGCTGAAAACCCCTTACTGGATTTACGCGTAAAAAATCAGTGCGCTGGATGAACAGTTACTGACGCTGCTCGCCGAACGACGCCAGCTCTCTGTCGAAGTCGGCAAAGCCAAACTGCATTCGCACCGCCCGGTCCGCGACATCGATCGCGAGCGCGACTTGCTGGAACGTCTGATTCAACTGGGTAAAGCGCATCATCTGGATGCCCATTACCCGCCTGTTTCCAGTTGATCATCGAAGACTCCGTTCTGACTCAGCAAGCGCTGCTCCAGCAGCATCTGAATAAGATCAATCCCCATTCCGCCCGCATCGCGTTTCTCGGTCCCAAAGGTTCTTATTCCCATCTGGCAGCCCGCCAGTATGCTGCGCGCCATTTTGAGGAGTTTATTGAAAGCGGCTGCCTGAAGTTCCACGATATCTTCAATCAGGTGGAAACCGGCTGTGCGGATTACGCCGTCGTGCCGCTGGAAAATACCAGCTCAGGCGCAATTAACGACGTATACGATTTACTGCAGCACACCACGTTGTCGATTGTGGGCGAGCTGACGGTGCCTATCGATCACTGCGTGCTGGTTTCCGGCTCGACCGATCTGGAGCAGATTAAAACCGTTTACAGCCACCCGCAGCCGTTCCAGCAGTGCAGCCAGTTCCTGAACCGCTACCCGCAGTGGAAGATTGAATATTGCGAAAGCACCTCTGCGGCGATGGAAAAGTCGCACAGGCCAATTCCGCCGATGTCGCGGCGCTGGGCAGCGAAGCGGGCGGCGCCCTGTATGGACTTCAGGTACTGGAACGCAACCCGGCGAACCAGACGCAAAACATTACGCGGTTTGTGGTGCTGGCGCGTAAAGCAATTGACGTTTCCGATCAGGTACCGGCGAAAACCACACTGCTGATGGCCACCGGCCAGCAGGCTGGCGCACTGGTTGAAGCACTGCTGAATGCTGCGCAAGCACAACGTCATCATGACGAAACTGGAATCGCGCCCGATTAATGGCAACCCGTGGGAAGAGATGTTTTATCTGGATGTTCAGGCTAACCTGCAATCCGATGGGATGCAAAAGCGTTGCGCGAGCTGAATGAGATTACCCGCTCACTGAAAGTGCTGGGTTGCTACCCGAGCGAAAATGTGGTGCCGGTTGAGCCCGTTTAACGCTCTTTGAACAGCGATTTCTTCATTCCTGCCACACTAACTGGCAGGGTGAAGATCGCCCCCGAAAGCGGATATTGCGCCACTTCCTCAGCGTCCATATTTTCCCGCGTGGTGGTGATAAAAGCGTTTTCATATCCTCACCGCCAAAACAGACCATCGTCGGGCAACGAACAGGCAGAGGATATTCCTCCAGCCGTTCTCCCTGCGGCGAAAAACGCACAATACGCCAGCCGTCAAAAATAGCGCTCCAGTAACACCCTTCAACATCAACGGCAGCGCCATCCGGGATACCTTCACCCGCCTTAAACCGGTGGAAGAGTTCACGTTTACCCGGCTCCCCTGTTGGTCCAACGGCGTACGATAGATCACACCGTTGGGCGTATCAGAGGTAAACATCCACTGTCCATCCCCGGGCTAAATGCCAGCCCGTTGGCGCCATGAATGTCGCACTGCACCACTTTCGGCGTTAAATCATTATCAATACGCAACAACAGCGCGCCGTTGTAATCGCCCGGCCCCCAAAACGTGCCGGCATAAAAACGCCCCCGGGGATCGGTACCGCCATCGTTAAAGCGCGCCAGTTGCGGATTCGACGGGTTATCGCACACTTTTGCCGCAACAGGCCACGCGGATCCGTTAACCAGATGGCGTAACGCATCGCCACGATAAAACCGCCCTTTTCCCGCAGCGCAAAACAGCCGACTTCCTCCGGAAACGACAGCACCGTATGCTCGCCAGTTGCCAGATGATAGCGATGGATCTCCCCTTCCGGATATCAGCCCAGTAGAGCGCCTGCTCCGGTTCGCTCCAGTCGGACATTCCGGTAAATGCCCGGTGTAATCAAACAGCGTTTTCAACTCAGCCATTGCGCGTCCCTTAAATGAAAAAAAGCCAGCGGGTAACCACTGGCTTTTCAGTATAAACGGCTTTCAGATTACTGGCGGCTGTCGTTCGCCCGGCGCAATAGCACGCGGCTTTCACTCTGGAAACGCTGGGCATAATCGCCAAACCAGTGCTCCACTTTACGGAAGCTGTCGATGAACGCCTGTTTGTCTCCCTGCTCCAGCAAACCAATCGCCTCGCCGAAACGTTTATAGTAGCGCTTGATCAACGCCAGATTGCTGGACGACGACATAATAATGTCGGCATAAAGCTGCGGATCCTGAGCAAACAGTCGGCCAACCATCGCCAGTTCAAGGCGGTAGATTGGCGAAGAAAGCGCCAGCAATTGCTCAAGCTGAACATTCTCTTCCGCCGGTGCAGCCCATAAGCGAAGGTGGCAAAGTGCCGCAGCGCCTCGGATAAAGGCCATGTTCTGATCGTGTTCAACAGCGCTGATACGGTGCAAACGCGCACCCCACACCTGAATCTGCTCCAGAAACCACTGGTACGCTTCCGGCTGCCTTCCATCGCACCAGACCACCACTTGTTTGGCAAGACTGCCGCTGTCCGGACCAAACATCGGGTGTAATCCCAATACAGGCCCTCGGGTGCGCCGCCAGCATGGCCTCTGGAGCGGGCCACTTTTACCGACGCAAGATCAACAAGAATGCAATCATCCGGCAGCGCGGGCAACTTCGCGATCACCTGCTCGGTAACGTGGATCGGCACGCTGACAATCACCATACCGGCATCCGCCACCAGCGCCTCAGCCTGTGCCCAATCCTCTTTTTCCAGAATGCGTACCTGATAGCCGGACAGCGTCAGCATTTTGGCAAACAGTTGTCCCATCTGCCCACCGCCGCCGACAATGACCACCGGACGCAATGCAGGAAAGAGCGTTTTAAAACCTTTATCGTTTTCGCTTGAGTAGGACTCACGCATCACACGGCGCAGTACATCTTCAATCAGATCCGGCGGGACCCCCAGCGACTCGGCTTCTTTCCGGCGCGACGCCAGCATGGTCGCCTCACGCTCGGGGACATAAATAGGCAAGCCATAGTGGCTTTTCACTTCGCCGACTTGCGCCACCAGTTCCGGTGCGGCGCGCCAGTAATCCCAGCAGCGCCTTGTCAACTTCATCAATCTGATCGCGCAGCGCGGTCAATTCAGCAACCATAACAACCTCTTAAGCAAGACGCGTCGCCAGACTATTGCGCAGGTCTTTATCAATCTCACGCAGCAGCGCTTCCGTGGTTTCCCAACTGATGCAGGCATCCGTCACGGAAACGCCGTACTTCATGGCACTGCGCGGTTGTTCAGAAGATTGATTGCCTTCGTGGATGTTGCTTTCAATCATCAAACCGGTAATCGACCGGTTGCCATCTTTGATCTGAGCAACCACGGATTCCGCAACGGCAGGCTGGCGACGGTAATCTTTATTGGAGTTACCATGGCTGCAATCTACCATCAGCGACGGCCTGAGTCCCGCCTGAGCCATCTCTTTTTTCGCACTGTGCAACGTCCGCCGGGCTGTAGTTTGGCGCTTTACCGCCGCGCAGAATCACATGCCCGTCCGGGTTGCCCTGCGTTTGCAACAGGCAGACCTGACCAGCCCTCGGGTTGATACCGACAAAGCGGTGCGGCATTGCAGCAGCGCGCATGGCGTTGATCGCCGTGGCCGGGCTGCCGTCGGTACCGTTTTTGAACCCCACCGGCATCGACAGACCGGAGGCCATTTCGCGGTGTGTTTGGGATTCCGTGGTGCGTGCGCCAATTGCCGACCAGCTAAACAGGTCGCCCGGGGAACTGCGGGCTATTCGGATCCAGCGCTTCCGTCGCCAGCGGCAGCCCCATGCTGACCAGCTCAACCAGCAGACGACGCGCAATCTTCAGTCCGCCTTCCACATCAAACGAGCCATCCATGTGCGGATCGTTAATCAGCCCCTTCCAGCCAACGGTCGTACGGGGTTTTTCAAAATAGACGCGCATCACCGGGTAGAGGCTATCGCTGACCTCTGCGGCAAGGGCTTTAAATCGACGGGCGTACTCAATCGCCGCTTCCGGATCGTGAATAGAGCAAGGACCGCAAACCACCAGCAAGCGCGGATCGCGCCCGGCAATGATATCGGAGATGGTCTGGCGGGATTGCGCGATTTGCGCTTCTTGGCTCCGTGGTCAGCGGGAATGTCGCTTTTAATTGATCCGGTGTGATCAGAACCTGTTCGTCGGTGATGTGTACGTTGTTCAGCGCGTCTTTTGCATGATTGCGATCCTGTGTGACTCGTTTGCGATAGTTGTCCCTCTTGCGAGGATGACGTAACCATACCACAAGCGGTAAAGATTTCAATCCACATTTCGTACCGATTTCTTTACACAGCCAAATTAAATGCCATTTCAACACCAGATAACTGTAACGATAAAATTACACAAACAAATAGCGCGGGGTTAGCCGCGCCATTTGCTCGTTAGCCCACCGCGATCTGCGTCCCCCGGCGATGACGCCGCCAGCGTAAGATATCCATCAGTATAAACACCAACAGACTGACTCCCATTACCGGTAAAGCCAGCCCCAGCAGTAATGCCAGCACCGCAGTCACCGCACGCCCCGCCATACTCAGACTCAGCCAGCAGAACAGCAATGTTCCGGCCGGGTTCGCGACTGCGCGAGCCGGGCGGCGTATCCACCAAAGCCGGTAGCCCAGCACGATCATCACACAGTGCGCTGCCAAAGACGATCAGCAGTAATTGATTCGGCAGACCAAACAGCACGCCCATATGGAAATCGACACCCCAGCGCGTGAGTTTCGCCATCAACGGGAAATCAGCAAACCGGGTGCGATCGATGACCGCCATGTTGCTGCCGTCAATGGCGACCGCATCAACCTGCGTGGGCCAGCGACGATCGATTTCGCTTACCGTCCAGGGCTTTATCGGCGCTACGCGGCGGGCGGATCTCCAGCTTAGTGGCGGAAATGCCGGCCTGCTGCGCACTCTGCAGCACTTCATCAAACTGCACCCAATCGAGCTGCATATCAGGCATTTCCATGCCGTCATGGTGCGAATGGTGTTCCGCATGGGGATCGCCAATCATTGCCATGCCATGCAGTTGTGTATTGACTTGCGGAGTCATCCAGCCAAACGCGGCGCGCAGGCGGTCGACATTGCCGCCCGCCCATTGTGACCAGTCAACCCGGTTGCTGAGAATAGCAACATCCCCGCCAGCAAAGATCCCGCCGAGCGAAACATGCCAGCGGCGATGATGTTGCACCGGGTTGTTGAGCCGCCGTTTTGGTCGGGTGAAAAACCACAACACAATGCCGCCCAGCGCCGCCGCCCACATCCAGTGGATGCCGCCAGTTCACTGTAAATACGCCCGACATCGCCGAGCAACAATGAACGGTGGGCGTAATCTATCCACTGGCGCAGCGGCAAAATCCCGCTGGTGCCATAAACCGTCATATCGCCCTTCACTTGCAAGGTGATGGGGTCAATAAAAATGGCGCGAGTTTCCGACTCACCCAGTTGCGGATCGGCAAACATCACGCGCGTCGTATCGTTACCGCTCAGGCCTCGGGCGCACCGCATGGAGACGCAAATGCCCGCCAGTCACCAGCTCAGCAACGGCAATCTGTTCCGCCAGCGGCTGGCGTTCGCCCTTTTCCACGCCGTAAAGCGCATCCTGATAGAGCGCGTTTTCGAGCTGCGGCGTCGCCACGTATAAGGTGCCCGTCAGGGCGGCGATAAAGATAAACGGCCCCACAAACAGACCGATGTAAAAATGCAGGCGTCGTAGCAGGTTCAGCCACGCCGCACGCGGGGTGCAGGAAGTCATACTTTTCCTCAGAAATAGCAAAGATGCCGTTACGCCGGGCGTACGGGCACTATTATCGTGTCAGAAAAAGCAGATGCGCGGCGGTGCGCGGGTGTCCGGCCAGAGCCGGGGAAAGAAGTGCCAGTGCGAGACTTTTGCCGTTCGGGCGTCAGACGCATACGCAATACGCGTCCCAGTAGCAGCATGGCGACAAGGAAAATCAGACCGGGGAACGTGCGCCAGCAGAACGCAATAACCACACGCTTGTGCGTGATCGAGCGGCATGCTCTGCGAGGGTATTTCGTGATGACGCATTTGCGCATGCGACATTTGATGATGGTCAGGCATTGGCATGTTCATCTCATGATGCATGCCCGCCATCGCGTTCATCGAATCGTGTTGCAACGAGACGGAAATCAGCGGGGCGACAAGGATCAGCAGGATCGAAAACAACGCCAGCCGCGGGGCCGCGCGTTTTGCTGCATATGGATGAAAAATACGCTTCACCACGTCTCCTCCCGGTCGAAGCGGCATTGTAAATTAATCATCACCAGAAGGTTAATTTTTTACCAAAACGACAGAAAGACCGTTGGCGACCCTCGAAGAGAGAACGAAAAAAACTAGTTAAGACGCTTTTCCCTCCCCCTCCCCACACTGCACCAACAATCGTTACCCACCAATGCATTACACCCCCTTTCACTGCAATAAATTGCAGGGTTATGCAACTTCCGCCGCCATTAAAATGGGCCAGCGGGTTCAGGGTTACCGCCTCTTCCAGATGATCGGGCGCGAAGTGGGCGTAACGCAGGGTTTCGCGGATATTGGCGTGACCCAGAATGCGCTGCAGCACCAGAATGTTGCCGCCATTGGTCATAAAATGCGCGGCAAAAGTATGGCGCAGCACATGGGTTTTCTGCCCCTCGGCCAGCGCGATATCGGTGGCCGCCAGCATTTTGCTGAACGCCGGATAGCACGGCTGGAACATCTGCCCCTGCAACGGCGCAAGCTCATCGTACAGCCACTGCGGAATGGGCACGGTGCGGTTCTTACCGCCCTTGGTTTTCACAAAGGTGATTTTATTGGCCGAAAGCTGCGTGCGCTGAAGATTTTCCGCTTCGCGCCAGCGCGCGCCGGTGGCAAGACACACCTTCACCACCCGCGTTAAATCGCGATTCCCGAACGCGTCACAGGCCGCCAGCAACGTGGCGATTTGCGGCGGCGTCAGCCACGTCATCTCGCGCTCTTTCTCGCGAAACGTCCGTACCCCCCTCGATCGGATTCGGCAGCTGCCACTCCCCCAACCGGCTCAGCTCGTTAAACACCGCACTGAGATACTGCTGCTCACGGTTCACCGTCACCGGCTTCACCTTCCAGTTCGCCGGGTCGCGCGTGTAACCATTATCGATTTCGCCGCTCAAACGCCGATCGCGATAGTGCGCCCACACCTTCGCGGTCAGCTCCGTCGCCAGCGGGTCGCCGAGCCCCCGGCAGACAATCTCCAGCTTCGCCATCCGCGATTTCCCGGCCGCCAGCGACTGCCCATGCAGCTTAAACCACAGCGCAATAAGGTCGCTCCAACCGCCGGCGGTCCTCTTTTCGCCAAGCCAAGGCTTCTCCTGCGCCTCCTGCTTCGTCCAGCGCTCAAAGGCCTCGGCCTCGCCTTTAGTAGGAAACTGCCGACGAATACGCCGCCCCTCCCGCCCCTGCGGATAGAGCTCGCACAGCCACTTGCCGTTTTTCTGTTTGCTGACCGTCATGGTTGCCCTAAACGTGTTTTTCCAGCGTGAAAATCACCACACCAAACGGCTCAATCTCAGTCACGCTGCACTCAAAATCCGCCGAATGATTGGTAAGACGCACCTTGCCGCCCGGCAAGCGCACCACATCAAACACATCCAGCACATCATCAATGCGGATAAACCAGCGCCCGTTACCGATTTTTTGCGCGGAAGTGTCCACCAGCCAGCCCGCATTCAGCCCTTCAATAAAATTCAGGCTGTCGACGGACGACGGCGCCAGACTGCGATCCAGCAACCACTCACCCGCCTCTTTCAGCTCGCCGGACTCATGGCGATATTTCGGGATACTCAGCGCCGCCTCGCTTTGCACAGCCGACGTTGCCGCAGCGGGATACATCTCGCCTTTGCCGGTCGCCAGCCAGTTCAGCGACACGCCGGTATCCAGCGCACAGGTCACCACCACATCGCCGGGGAAAAACTCACGCCGCACCCAGTGGGGTGCTGATGGTCCCGGACGAGATATCCAGCAAATCACCGAGATCTTTTGCATCTGAAACCCGTACGCATCGAGGATTCGGCGCAGCACCGGGCGACCGCCGGTCGACAAAATCTCGTTGAGCAACGCCTTGCCCTTCGGCGCGGGTTTATCGGTTAATTTTGCATTTGCGAACTCACCTTCCACCAGCCAGTGCAGATCGGCCCCGGTATCCAGTGCGCATTTGACCACCGCTTTATAGGGCACGCTCTCGCGCTGGATCCAGCTACTGATATTGTTCGCCGGCACATCCAGCGCTTCGGCGAGCGCTTTCTGGCTGGAGACGGAATAGGACGCGGCAATGCGCTCAATCACATCCTGAACACTCATCTTATTTTCACTCATGCATACCAACTTCGAAAAGTGATTTACACAATCGCATTTGCGATTTATATTACTGTGCATCGACCAGAATGCACGCCAGTGCAGTACATTTCAAACCACAGGAGATAATGCGATATGTCAGATGCAAAATCAACGCCGTCGCATCCGTTATCCGACTCTCAAATGCAATCCGAGGAATTTCACCCATAGCCAAATGGATGAGCTGATGTCTGCCCTGCTGCCCGCGCTGCAAACGCTGATCCGCTCGGCGATGTCCGACGCGATGACGGTGAAAGATTTCGCCGCCATGCGCGGTGTCAGCGAACGTCTGGTCTGGCAATGGCTTGACGAAGGCATACTGCTCAAAGCCCCGACGCGCGACTATTCTGCGGCGCAAAATGCCGGAAAACGCAGCCGTACGCTGATCAATCGAAAGCCCTGGCGCGACAAATTAACGCAGCAGGCCATCGACTGCCGCTATATCGATCACCGCGCCGGTACATCCTTAAGCTGAATTTGCTTTTGCAAGCTCACAAGAAAACAGGAGAGAGTATGGCTATCACAGCAGACCGCATCAGCGTACCGCTCAGCGCCGGAGAACGGCTTAACGGGCTGAACCATATCGCCGAACTCCGCGCCAGCCACTGGGACGATAGCTGGCCTGAGGTGGCGCGTTTTATCGAGGATTTACGCGATAAACGCGACGAGCAGTACGACGAAAACAGTCGCGCGCTGGCGGCGATCTTCTTTCTTGCCCGCGTCCCCGCTGCCCGCCAGACCCTCAGCCCGCACGCGCTGACGCTTGAAGAGAAGAAAGCGGTGATCACAGCAATGAACCATTTCCGCGCGGTCGTCAGCCTGTTTCCCAAACGCCTGACCCTGCCGCGCTAACCCCCAACCCGTAAGCCATGGCGTCCACCCGCCGGGCATTCCTGTCGCCAAAATCTGGAGAACACCATGAGAAAGACCCCCACAACACACCCGGCACGCAGCCGCGAAGACGTCGCTCTGATGCTGACCGAAGCACGCAACCGTGAGCGACTGCGCTGCGCTGGCGTGATTTCCGCGCGCCTCGACGCCCGGCACGGCTTATCGCCAGCGAACATCTGGACTGGAGCGACGCCGCCGAGCTGCTGCGCCAGGAAGCCACCCACATTGATAACCGGTGCACAGGAGCTGCACTGATGGCCGATGAAATGGATCTGGTACAACAGCGCGAGCTGGAAGAGCGCGAACGCTACATCCGCCGAGGGCGCGCAGCCGCCTGCTGTTACCGTCGCGGCTGACCTGCGAAAACTGCGATGCGCCCATCCCCGAAGCCCGCCGTATGGCGCTGCCCGGCGTGACCTGCTGCGTCACCTGCCAGCACCGCGCCGAACTGCACGATAAGCACTACAGGAGGCGCTAATTGGCGATCTCGTGGGCTTTTCCGTGGAATGCGCCGCGCCCGGCGATTGCCAGCCCCTACCTCACGCATGCCGAACTCCACCGCCGCAACCAGCTGATTGCGGCGCTGCTACAGGCCCGTCATGCGCTGGCGCTGCAACCGGAGTGCGTGCGCCTGCCGATCATGCGCACGGCGGATACGCTGGAAAAACACCACGGCGAGGCGCGCGCCAACGCCACCGGCTGCGCCACCTTGTGGCGCGCACACTGCCCTGCCTCAACGCGGTCGCGCAGCGCTACCAACTGACCTGCATTCACCAGCGCGTATCGAAAGCAGTGTTTAATGGCCACTTCGATACGCCGGTTCAGCGCTACCTCGCCAGCCGGCTGGTGAATTTACTCGCCCGCTACAACCGCCTGCCGGACATGACGAAAAAGAGATCGACCGGCTGTCGGCGGACATCGCCAACTTTATTCGCGGCGAACTGGCGGATATCGACAACGCCGACGACGCCGAGCTGAAAACCCTGCATCGCTGGTATATGCGCGCGGGGATCATCGCCCTGCAATTCAACGTCACACCGCCGCACTGGCAGCGGGTCTCCCGTAAACTGGCCAGCGCCAGCGACCTCGCCCTGGCGGTGATCCGCCTGTTCAGCGAACAGTGGTGGCGCGGGCGTTTACGCCGCGTCGCCGAACAGTGGCGGGAACATCTCCAGATAGCACTCGGCAACGTCAGCAAGAAAAAACAGCCCTACGCCAGCCGTAGATTGCGTGAGCACCGGGCGCGAACAAAAACGCCGCAACCGCGAGTTTCTCAACGGCATGGAACTCGAGGACGAAGAAGGCAACCGCATCAGTCTGATCGATAAACACGATGGCTCGGTGGCCAACCCGGCTATTCGCCGCAGCGAGCTGATGACGCGCATTCGCGGGTTCGAGACCATCTGCCAGAACCCTCGGGCTATGTGGGCGAGTTTTACACCCTGACCGCCCTTCCGCCCTCGGCACGCCACCACCCGCGCCGGCTACCGCAATCGGAAGTGGAACGGCGCCAGTCCGGCACAGACCCAACGCTACTTCACCGCGCTGTGGGCGCGCATTCGCGCCAAGCTGCACCGCCACAATCTGCGCGTGTTCGGCATTCGCGTGGCGGAGCCGCATCACGATGGCACCCCGCACTGGCATCTGTTGCTGTTTATGCAGCCTCAGGATGTCGCTCGCGTACGCGACATTACGAGCGAGTACGCAAAACTTGAAGACAATCATGAGCTTAATAGTGACAAAGCGAGGAAGGCGCGCTTTGATGCGCAGGCGATAGATTCGCAGAAGGGCAGCGCAACCGGCTATGTGGCGAAGTACATCGCCAAGAATATCGACGGTTATGCGCTGGAGGGTGAAACCGATCACGAGAGCGGTTCGCCGTTGCAGGAGTCCGCCGGTGCAGTGGCGGCATGGGCCGCGCGCTGGCGTATCCGCCAGTTCCAGTTTATCGGCGGCGCACCGGTTACGGTGTACCGCGAACTGCGGCGCATGGCCGACAGCGAAACCGCACGCGGGTTAAGCGTGGAGTTCGCGCAGGTGCATGACGCCGCCGACGCCGGTGACTGGGCTGGCTATGTGAATGCGCAGGGCGGGCCATTTGTACGCCGCGACGACCTGCAAGTGCGCACACTGTACGAGGAGGAGAACATGTTTAATCAGTATGGCGAAACGATGGTTGCCATCCGGGGCGTGTACGACACCGTCGTCGGCGCGGGGTCGCCGGTACTCACGCGACTGAAGAAATGGAAGATTGTGCCGAAGCGTACGGACCTTGACCTTCAGGGCGCGTCTGCGCCCTCTTGGAGTTCTGTCAATAACTGTACGCCCCGGCGGGAATGGCAGGCGGGCTGCTGCCAGCCTCCTGACAAAATTGCGGCGCAATTCACAAAAAAACAGCGGAGAGAAACCGTTATCAGAAAACGACAATACTTTTCTAATCATCAACATAGGTATCAAGATGAAATATTTTTCGCTTCCCATTAATATTAGGCTTATGATACTGTACATCCATACAGTAAAAGCACATGAGGGGATTCATGGTGTCTGAACGTTTCGAAAAATCGCAGTTTAATTGGGCGTGCGTCAAACTGATTACTGATCTGGCTACTTCATCCCTGTACCGAGGGAAGAGATGGAACTCGCCATGACAATGGTGTCGAACATCGCTCACAGCGAAACCCCAGGGGGTATCAGATAAGGAGCTTTTTTACCCCGCCGAATAACGCTCTGCCACCTTCCTCAGGCAGATGCATTTGCAGCATTGCGCGCCAACCGCCGTCGGTCTGGCGCGCTGTTCCTACCTTTGCGCATCATTACGCCCTTCTCACGTTGTGCCAGTGCTTAACCAGCCTCGACAGATGGCGTCTGTCTGCCCCGCCCCCGACACTTGAAGCTGGAAACACTCCCTCCAGACCGCAAGAGATCCGAACACGATGAATGCAATTACACAACAGGGCGACACCCTCGACATCCTTTGTCTGCGCTATTACGGCCGCACGGAAGGCGTGGTCGAAACCGTACTTCTGGCCAACCCGGGACTGGCGGAACTCGGGGTGATCCTGCCCCATGGCACCCACGTTGAACTGCCGGAAGTGGCGGTCGCCACGGTAAACGAAACGGTGAACCTATGGGCGTGACTATCGAAAAGTCACCTCGTCGCTGGCGTACTGGATCAGCGTCGCGCTGACGTTTTTTGGCGCCATGACGCCGCAAGACTTCGCCCTGGTTTGGCGCGCTTGGCGTTGCCGTTACCGTGGCGGTGAACTGGTATTACCGCCGAAAGAGCTATCTGTTTCTCAAATCCTGTGCCACGAGCCGAGGTGATCAATGGGCTTACCCGTTAAACGCTGTAGCGCGGCGGTCGTGCTGGCGCTGGCGGCGCTGACGCCGGACTTCCGCTTACTGCATACCTCGCAGCAAGGGCTGGCGCTGATTGCCGATCTCGAAGGTTGTCGGCTGCGTCCTTACCAGTGCAGCGCTGGCGTCTGGACGTCCGGTATTGGCCATACCGCCGGTGTGACGCCGAAACGCGATATCACCGAAAAGAGGCGGCGGTCAACTGGTCGCCGACGTACTGCATGTTGAGCCGGCTGGCGGACTGCGTAACGGTGGCAATGCCGCCGCAGGTCTACGACGCGGTCGTCAGCTTTGCGTTTAACGTCGGTACCGTCGCCGCCTGCCGCTCCACGCTGGCGTTTTATCTCAATAAAAACAGTGGCAACAGGCCTGCGATCAGCTGCCGCGCTGGGTGTTTATCGACGGGGTGCGCAATACCGGGCTGGAAAACCGACGCCAGCGTGAACGCGCCTTATGTCTGCAGGGGGCGCTGTGAAAGCCCTGGCTGATGGCCCTGCTGCTGGGCGTCTGCGGCCTGCTGTGGCTGATGCAGCAAAACCACACGCTGCGTGCCTCGCTGGCGCAGTCCCGCCAGTTAACCCCAGAGGAGCAAAACAGCGCTATCGCGCAACTGAACGCGCAGCTTACCGCCTCACGCGAACTGGCCGACAGCAACGAGCAGGCGCAAGTGGCGCTGCGCCAGCAACTGGAGTCCGCCAGTGCGCAGGCGGTGCAGCGTGAACAGGCTATTACGAGGT
The DNA here is from genome assembly GCA_002886105.1 of Enterobacter sp. EA-1. Taxonomy (GTDB): domain Bacteria; phylum Pseudomonadota; class Gammaproteobacteria; order Enterobacterales; family Enterobacteriaceae. The sequence goes on along the minus strand of CP025776.1, from coordinate 1,253,797 downwards.
TAATCAATGAAATGACGCGTTTCGCCGCTGGTACAGCACTGAGCTGCCTGATGCTGTGCGCCGGGTGCACCAGCGCCCCGCCTGCGCCTCTGCCGGTCACTGTTTACAACCGTTGCCCGCAGGTCAGTCTGTGCCCGATGCCGGCAAGTAATCCCCAAACTAACGGCGATTTAAGCGCCGATATCCGACGGCAGAGCGCGCTGGAACAGTGTGCGTTGCAGGTCGAAACTGTAAAACACTGCCGGGGATGAGATAAATGCTAAAACCCAATACGCTGCGCAAAGCCCTGACGGACGCCGTCCCGGCCCTGCGCGATAACCCTGCCATGCTGCGCCTGTGGGTGGATAAAGGCAGAAATATCGCCACCCTCTCCCACTCACTCTCGTTTGAAAACAGTTCAGCCTGAATGTCGCCGTCAGCGGTTTTTCCGGCGATATCGACACGATCTTCGTGCCGGTAATGCTGTGGCTGCGCGACAACCAGCCCGACATCCTCACCGTGGAGGCCGGGCAGCAAGCCAGTTTTAGCTGGACGCTGGTTGCCAATAGCGACAGCACGCAGGCTCTGACCATTACGCTGCAACTGACGGAACGCACGCAGGTGAAGGAAGTGGATGGCGCGCTGTATGCCGAAACGCTGCCAGAGCCGTTGCCGCCTGCGGCGGTGACCCGGCCGAAGGAGCTGTATGTTCACGGCGAGCTGCTCAGCAGCTGGTCCTCCTGATAACCCATTGTTCCCCGGCGTTGTGCCAAAACCCGGACAGCGTTGTCCGTTTTCCAAAGCCGGGGGCGCATAGCATCATTTCGCGTATGAATACACAACTCTCGCTCCGGGGAAATGGCTCGCGCGCTGCGCAATATGATCCGCACCGGGATTATCGTCGAAACCGACCTTAACACCGGGCGTTGTCGTGTGCAGACAGGCGGCCTTGTTACTCAGTGGCTGCAGTGGTTAACCCACCGCGCCGGTCAATCACGTACGTGGTGGGCGCCTTCCGTCGGCGAGCAGGTGTTAGTGCTGGCGGTCGGAGGCGAACTCGACACCGCATTTGTTCTGCCCGGGATCTATTCCGACGATCGCCCGGCACCGTCAGCATCGGCGGATGCACCGGCACGTTGCCTTCCCGGATGGCGCGGTAGTTGAGTACGAACCCCAAACCAGCGCCCTGAAAGTCAGCGGCATCAAAACCGCCGATATCAGCGCCTCACAATCCATTACCGCCAGCGTGCCGGAAGTGTTAGTGAAGGCTTCCACCCGCGTCACGCTGGATACCCCGGAAGTGGTCTGCACCAACAAGCTCATCACCGGCACGCTGGAGGTCAAAAGCGGCGGCACGATGCGCGGCAATATCGAGCACAGCGGCGGTTCGCTGTCGTCCAACGGCAAAGTGCTGCACACCCATCAACACCCCGGCGACAGCGGCGGCACAACAGGAGCGCCTTTATGACAGTTCGTTACAGCGGGTTAAACCGCACCACCGGCGCAAGCCTGACCGACACCGCGCATATCCGCCAGAGCATCAGCGACATCCTGCGTACGCCGATTGGCTCGCGGGTGATGCGCCGCGATTACGGCTCGCAATTGTTTGAGATGATCGACCAGCCGCAAACCCCGGCGCTGGCGCTGCAAATTCAGGCGGCGTGCTATATGGCGCTGCTGAGAATGGGAGCCGCGCATCAACGTCAGCGCGGTGACCGTTGAGCGCCAGTTCGACGGCAAAATGATCGTCAACCTGACCGGCCAGCTTGCCAGCACCGGTGAATCCCTTTCGTTAACCCTTCCTGTGAGTTAAAACCATGCCGATTATCGATCTGAGCCAGCTTCCTGCGCCGGACGTGGTCGAGGAGCTGAATTACGAAACTATCCTCGACGACCGTAAAGCGACGCTGATTTCCCTGTTTCCGGCGGATGGGCAAGAGGCAATCGCCCGTACGCTGGCGCTGGAATCTGAGCCGCTGACCAAGTTTCTTGAAGAGAATGCCTACCGCGAGGTGATGTGGCGCCAGCGCGTCAACGAAGCCGCACGGGCGGTGATGCTGGCCTACGCCGCCGGGAATGACCTCGATGTGGTTGCCGCCAACAGCAACACCGCGCGTCTGACCATCACCCCGGCGGATAACAGCACCCTTCCGCCAACCGCCGCAGTGATGGAGTCCGATAAGGATCTGCGTCTGCGCGCGCAGCAGGCGTTTGAAGGATTGAGCGTCGCCGGGCCGGTGGGCGCGTACGAATACCACGGGCGCAGCGCCGACGGGCGGGTGGCGGATATCTCCGTGATCAGCCCGAACCCGGCGTATATCACCGTGTCGGTGCTCTCCCGTGAAGGCGATGGCAGCGCCAGCGATGAACTGGTCGCCATCGTCAATAAGGCTCTTAACGCGGAAGATGTGCGCCCGGTGGGTGACCGCGTGACGGTACAAAGCGCACAGATTGTGCCGTACCAGATTAACGCCACGCTCTATTTCTACCCGGGGCCGGAATCCGAACCGATTCGCGGGGCCGCTGAAGCGCAACTGAAAGCCTATATCAACGCGCAGCGCCGACTTGGCCGAGACATTCGCCAGTCGGCGATTTATGCCGCCCTGCATGTTGAAGGCGTGCAGCGTGTCGAGCTGAGCGCCCCGCAAAGCGATCTGGTGCTGGACAAACACCGGGGCGTCGTATTGCACCGCGTGGAGCATTCAGGCCGGAGGTACCGATGAATGATGACCGCCTGTTACCGGTTGGCTCCTCAGGGCTTGAGGTAGCGGCAACCACGGCGGCGGCGCAAATCGAACGTGTGCCGGTGCCGCTGCGCACCTTGTGGATCCGCAAAATGCCCGGCGGAGCTGCTGCCTTACGGCGTGGGCGCTCTCCGTCGATCGCTGGGATTACACCCGGCCGGGAAGCCACCAAACGCAACGTGATCGCCGCCTCTTTTTATGTTCATCAGCACAAGGGCACGCTCAGCGCCCTGCACCGCGTTGTTGAACCGCTCGGTTTTCTGATTGAGCTGCGCGAGTGGTGGCAGGATAACGCCGAGCCCGGCACCTTTAAGCTGGTGATTGGCGTGCAGGATAACGGCATCACCGAGGCGATGTACGAGGAGCTGGAGCGGTTGATTGATGACGCGAAACCGGCGAGCCGCCATCTCACCAGCCTGAATATCAGCCTGGAGTACGCAGGGGTGAGTTTTATGTTGGCGCCGGCTGCTATCTCGGTGAAGAGCTGACGGTTTACCCCTACGCGCCGGAAGAGATTGTTGTTGGCGGTGAGAGCTTCCCGGCTTCCGCTGTTCATTTGATTGATGACCTGAGAGTTAACCCATGACCACCAAATATTTTGCCATTCTGACCAACCCTCGGGGGCGGCGAAGCTGGCGAACGCAACCGCCCTTGGCCGCCAGCTCAAACTGACGCAAATGGCGGTCGGCGATGCCAATGGCGCATTACCCACGCCGGATGCCGCGCAAACCGCATTGATTAACCAGAAACGCATTGCGCCGCTGAATACGTTGACCTCGATCCCGGCAATGCCAGCCAGATTATTGCCGAACAGGTGATCCCCGGAAACCGAAGGCGGCTTCTGGATCCGCGAAATCGGTTTGTATGACGATGAGGGTACGCTGGTTGCCGTGGCGAACTGCCCGGAGACTTATAAACCGCAGATGCAGGAAGGCAGCGGGCGCACACAAATCGTGCGCATGCTGTTGGCGGTTTCGTCGCCATCGTCGGTGACGCTGACCATTGACCCGGCGGTGGTGCTGGCCACGCGGAAATATGTGGATGATAAAGTCATTGAGGTGAAAGCCTATGCAGACGGCCTGCTGGCGAATCACCCGGCTGCCGCTAACCCGCATCCGCAATACGTGAAAGTGGCGGATATCGCCTACTACACGCCGATTGGCGTGCCGGTGCCTTACCCTGCGGCGATACCGCCCTGGCGGCTGGATGCTGTGCAATGGCGCGACGTTTGATAAAGCCGGCTGGGCTGGCAGCGGTGTACCCGTCTGGCGTGTTGCCGGACTTGCGCGGCGAGTTTATTCGCGGCTGGGATAACGGGCGCAAGGTGGATACCGACCGGGTGCTGTTAAGCGTACAGGGAGATGCTATTCGCAATATCACGGGTAGTATTCCCGCTGTTGCTCCCTACGGGTACGAGCAGGATGCCAAAGGGGCTTTGAGTGGAATGAATGGTTTTGTGCATGGCGGGGGTCTTCGCCGCAACAAAGCAACGGCTATGGCATCGGGTTCAACGCCTCGCTTTCAGTGCCTACCGCGGCGGAAAACCGCCCGCGCAACATTGCCCTTAACTACATCGTGCGGGCGGCATAACGCCCGTATTGCCGTTCGGTTAAACACAGCGCCATCTGGCGCTTTTTACCCCCGACGTTGTGTCAGCCCGCAACGCTCCCCGTTACATAGCGTTCGCCAGTCGCGAAACAGAGAATAACGGCGTCCTCTCTCCACATGATTACCTTTAACCATATAAATAAGGACTGCGTAATGGAAAAAGCGATTCTGAACGAAAATATGTTTGCCATTAAAGCCGGCTATATCACTGTCTATCACTATAACGAAATCACTCTGGAATATCTGGCGCCCTCTGAGGAATATCTTATTGTGGGGGTCAGTATTCCGGCGCACTCCACCATCGAAGCACCAGTGTGAAGCAAAAGCAGGTTTCGCAATTTGTCGCACCGCCAATCTGAAAGCACCGGGAATATGTCGCCGATCACCGCGGCGAGACGGTGTATAACATTCACACCAAAGGGCAAAGCCAGATTAGCGAACTGGGGGATTATCCCGCAGACGTTACCACGCTTGCACCATCCACGCCTTACGATCAGTGGGATGGCAGTAAGTGGGTGACCGATAAAGCCGCGCATGTCGCTATTGCAGAAGCCCAAAAAAACAGTTGCTGGCGATGGCGAAAGACACCATCAGTATCTGGCAGAATGAACTGATGCTCGGCATCATCAGCGATGAAGATAAAGCCAGCCTGATTTTGTGGCTGCAATATATCAAAGCATTGCAAGCGGTCGATACTTCGACAGCACCGGATATTCGGCCAACACAGCCGGAATAAAACCAAACGGGCTTCGGCCCGTTTTTTTATTCCCCGTCGTTGTGCCAGCCCGCAATAAACCCCGTCAAATAGCGTTTGTCTGTGGCTGAACGGAAAATAACGCCAGTCCTAACGGTGATGTTTCATTCATCCACAAACAACCAGAGAGTTAACGCATGTCCGCAAAATATTTTGCCATTCTGACCAGTCAGGGTGCAGCGAAGCTGGCGAACGCAACCGCGCTCGGCACAAAACTCAATCTTACGCAGATGGCGATCGGCGATGCCAACGGCGTGTTACCCACCCCCGATGCCTCGCAAACGAAACTGATTAACCAAAACGTATTGCGCCACTGAACCGGCTTTCTGTTGACCCCCAACAACGCCAACCAGATTATTGCCGAGCAGGTGATTCCAGAAACCGAAGGCGGTTACTGGATCCGTGAAATCGGCCTGTATGACGACGACGACGTGCTGATTGCTATCGCCAACTGCCCGGAAACCTATAAACCGCAAATGCAGGAAGGCAGTGGGCGTACGCAGACGATTCGCATGGTGGTGGTGGTATCGTCAACGGCGGCAGTCACCCTCAAAATCGACCCGTCGGTGGTGCTGGCCACGCGCCAGTATGTGGATGACAAGGTGATTGAGGTTAAGGCCTATGCAGACAACCCGGTGAACATGCACGTTGCTGCCAGCAACCCACATACGCAATATCCGCGCGTTGATAACGCCTTGCTGGAAATGACCAATGCAGGTCTGGTGGCCGGTGCACAAGAACCTTGGTCTGAGCAACCTTGTGCTGGCAAGTACCGCAACGGGGCAACTGGAAAGAAACGGCTACTTTAAAATCCCGGGCATTATTGGTGGCGCTAAAAAGATCTGATTATTCAGTGGATGTACGGTGGAACAAATGTCACTAACGGCGCAGATTCGGTAATCAACTGGCCGATCCCCTTCCCGACGGCTTGCCTCAGCGCCCGAGTAACATTTAACGAAGGCGCTGGGCCATTTAGCGATATTACGACGCCCGTTTATGTCACCGCTCGTTCAACACAATCCATTACTGTTCGTTCTTACACCGGTGCAGCAAACGGAGTGGATATCCCGGGAATCGGTTTCTGAACAGTAATGCGTTGTAATCTAAAACGGGCTTCGGCCCGTTTTTTTTCGCCCTGGGTTGTACCAGCCGCAGCCAACCCCGACCGATAGCCCCTTCCCGCATCCGCACCGGACAATGTCGTTTACTTATCCGATAACCGAGAGTGAACGCATGACTGCGAAATATTATGCCATTCTGACCAATCAGGGAGCGGCGAAGCTGGCGGCCGCCACGGCGCAAGGCACCCGGCTTAACATCACCCGGATGGCAGTGGGCGACGGCAACGGCGCACTACCCTCGCCGAACGCCACGCAAACCAGTCTGGTGAACCAGAAACGCATCGGCGCACTGAATGTGCTTGTTGTCGATAGCATCAACAATAACCAGATTATCGCCGAGCAAATTATTCCGGAAAATGAAGGGGGGTTTCTGGATCCGTGAAATGGGCCTGTACGACGACGCAGGGGGTACTGGTGGCCGTGGCGAACTGCCCGGAAACCTATAAACCGTTGCTGGATGAGGGTAGCGGCCGCACGCAAACCATCCGCATGGTGCTGACGATTTCCAATACCTCGGCCATCACCCTAAAAGTGGATGCCACGGTGGCGCTCGCCAGCCGTAAGTACGTGGACGACCAGTGGGATAATCACGTTAAAGCGACCAACCCGCACACAGCCAGTATTTGCAAATATCCCGGTGCACTGAAAGAGATTGCCGACTCGGGTCCCACCGCCGTCGCTGCGGCGGTTAAGAACCCGGGTATTGGAAGCATTGATTTCTGCATTGTTGCCTAAAACCAGTTTTACCCAATCTGATTACATTCGTATTCCGGATAAACCCGGCGGATTGATTATCCAGTGGGGGAGTGTCATGTCCAACGCCAGCGGAGATGCCACTGGACACATCCCACACCGTTTCCAAACCAGCGGCTCGGGGTTTGGGGAACCTTTAAACGTCTGGGCGTTGCGGGGACGGATTACCCAACAATCTCGTTCAACAATGTTTCAGATCCTGACCTGAGAGTGATGACCAACTTTCATCTGCGGATAAATGGCACGCCGAGGCGCGTATGGCGCATTTGCTTTTGCATTGGGGTATTAATATGACAACAGCCTTTTTTTTCTCCCGCTCTGGAACACATTTATTCCGGCAGCATGGAAAATGACGGGACCTATAACGACGAGACATGGCCAGTTGATGCCATCGAAGCAACCGATGCCGAAGTGAGTGTCTATTGGCGTCAGACCCCACCAAATGGTAAACAACTCGGGGTGGTTGATGGACGTCCGGCGTGGGTTGATATGCCACCGCTTTCTTCAGAACAGGAAAAGGCGCTGGCGGATCAGCAAAAGGCGCTTCTGCTCAATGCCGCCACAGCAAAATTGTTATCTGGCAGACGAAGTTATTAATGGGACGGAAACTCGCAGACAACGAAACTGCGCAACTCAATAACTGGATAGATTACATCGATAGCGTAACAGCGATCGACACCGCCACCGCGCCGGATATCAGTTGGCCCGCGCTGCCGGAATAAAACCGAACGGGCTGCGGCCCGTTTTTTTGCCCGTCACTGTTGTTTCCAGCACCGCCCCAACGCCGATAAATAGCGCCCCGCCTCGCCGCCCTCGGAGAATAGCACTCACCCCAAAACCACGGAGTTAAACGGATGAGTGACTATCATCATGGCGTCCAGTCGTCGAAATCAACGACGGCACACGCGTCATTTCCACTGTCTCAACGGCCATTGTTGGCATGGTATGTACCGCCAGCGATGCAGACGCTGAGATGTTCCCCATAATGAACCAGTGCTGATCACCAGCGTACAGAGCGCCATTGCGAAAGCGGGCGTCAAAGGTACGCTGGCCTCTTCCCTGCAAGCCATTGCTGACCAAAGTGAAACCGGTCATCGTTGTGGTGCGCGTTGCGGAAGGCACGGGCGACACCGCGCAGGCACAGACCATTTCCAATATCATCGGCACTACCGATGCAAACGGTAAATACACTGGCCTGAAAGCGCTGCTGACCGCTGAAGCGGTAACCGGCGTGAAACCGCGTATTCTTGGCGTACCGGGTTATGACACCCGAGGAAGTCGCCACGGCACTGGCCTCTGTCTGCCAGAAACTGCGCGCCTTCGGCTATGTCAGCGCACCGGGGCTGCAAAACCCTGTCCGATGCAATGAAGTACCGCGAAAACTTCAGCCAGCGTGAGCTGATGGTGATCTGGCCAGATTTCCTCGCACGGGATACCGTCGCGAACGCGACTTCCACCGCCTACGCCACTGCCCGCGCACTGGGTCTGCGTGCTTACATCGACCAATCCGTTGGCTGGCACAAAACCCTGTCCAACGTCGGCGTTAACGGCGTGACCGGCATCAGCACCCCGGTATTCTGGGATTTGCAGGAGTCCGGTACCGACGCGGATCTGCTCAACGCGGCTGGCGTGACCACGCTTATCCGCAAAGACGGTTTCCGCTTCTGGGGCAACCGCACCTGCTCTGACGACCCGCTGTTCCTGTTTGAAAACTACACCCGTACCGCGCAGGTTATCGCCGACACCATGGCCGATGCGCATATGTGGGCGGTGGACAAACCGATCACCGCGACGCTTATCCGCGACATCATCGAAGGCATTAATGCGAAGTTCCGCGAGCTGAAAAGCAACGGTTACATCGTGGATGCCACCTGCTGGTTCGACGAAACCGCCAACGACGCCGTCACCCTGAAAGCCGGGAAACTGTATATCGATTACGACTATACGCCGGTGCCGCCACTGGAAAACCTGACCTTACGCCAGCGCATCACCGATAAGTGCACCGGGTGAATCTGGTCTCCTCGGTCAACAGCAATTAAGGAACCTGATAAATGGCAATGCCGCGAAAACTGGAAATATATGAACGTGTTCCTCAATGGCTACAGCTATCAGGGGATCGCAAAATCCATCACGCTGCCGAAACTGACTCGCAAGCTGGAAAACTACCGCGGCGCAGGTATGAGCGGTGTCGCGCCTGTCGATATGGGTCTGGATGACGACGCCATGTCGATGGAGTGGACGCTGGGCGGCTTCCCGGATGCGGCTATCTGGGAACTGTATGGCGCAACCAGCGCAGACGCCGTCCCTGTGCGTTTCGCCGGCTCCTACCAGCGCGACGACACCGGTGAAACGGTGGCAGTCGAAGTGGTCATGCGTGGTCGCCAGAAAGAGATCGACACGGGCGAAAACAAAGTGGGCGAAGACACCGAATCCAAAATCTCCGTCGTTTGCACCTATTTCCAAACTGACGATGGATGGCGCGGAACTGGTGGAAATCGACACCGTTAACATGATCGAAAAAAGTCAACGGCGTAGACCGCCTCGAGCAGCACCGCCGCAATATCGGCCTGTAATGCGCAACCCGGTCAGCCTCGCTGACCGGTTCTTCCCTGCTAATGGAATCACGAGGAACTCATGAGCAACGAAACTGACCACGTCATCACCGGAAAACCCGATCAAACGCGGCGAACAGAGCATTACTGTTATTACCCTGATGAAGCCGAACGCCGGTACGCTGCGTGGCGTAAGCCTCGGCGGCAGTGGCGAATGCGGAAGTGGATGCGCTGATCAAAGTGTTGCCGCGCATTACCTCGCCTTCGCTTACCGAGCAGGAAGTGAGCGCACTGGACCCGGTGGATATGGTGGCGCTGGCCGGCAAGGTGGTTGGTTTTTGTCACCGGCTTCGGCACGGTAAGCTTTCCGGCGAACCTGTCGGTTGACGATCTGATGGCGGATATCGCGGTGATTTTCCACTGGCCGCCGTCAGAGCTCTATCCCCTGAGCCTGAGCGAACTCATCACATGGCGCGAAAAAGCGCTGCAGCGAAGCGGGAAACACACATGAGTAACAGCGTAAAAATAGAAGACTTGCTCACGGCTGTTGATCAGGCGACGCGCCCGTTTAAAACCTTACAGACAGCGAATGTGTCTGTCTGACCGTTAAAGAGACGCAGACCACCTTACGCGGCCTGTACAGCCGGGTGGCGCAAATCGACGGTTTTACCCGAACGCAAAGCGCGTTGACAGCCGTCAGCCGAGGAGCTGAACGTCGCCAAGAGAGCACGCGTGCGCTGGCGTCTGAACTGAAAAAAGTGGACGCGCCGACCCGCACGCAAATTAGCGCGCTGGAGAAAGCCCGCAGCCGCGTCAGCGCTCCTGCAACAACAGCATGATGACCTGCGCCAGTCGGTGAAAAACCAGCGTCAGGTACTGAGCCGAGACAGGCATCAGCACCCGCGCACCCGCAAGCGCGCGCGGCAGCGTCTGCAAAACAGCATCAATGACAATACCGGGCAGCACTGACGACGCAGCGCGACGCGCTGGCGCAGGAGAACCGGCAAAACCGCATAGCGAAAATCAAGGCGGGACAGCAATCCATTCTGGGCATTGCCGGAAACCTCTCCGCCGTCGGCAAAACCGGCATGTCGGTGGCCACCACCGGGGTTAACCTCGGTAAAAAACTGATGCAACCGGGCTACGAAGCGTCGCTGAAAGCGTCCCCGGCCGCCAGCCCTGCCAGCCCCGGTGCGAGCGTGGCGACCGCGCAGAACGGCGGCAATCTCGGCACCGATTTACAGGCACTGCAAGCGGCGTATCAGTCGCTGAGCGTGGATATTTTCAGCACCCGTGAATCCTCTTTACGCCAGCTGGTGCAAACCGCGACCCAGTATCTGGGCCAGCTGCAACTGTGGGTACAGAACAATCAGGGGCTGGTGCAGACCTTCGGGATGATCGCCACCGTGGTGGTTGGCGTCGCCGGCGCAATTGGCACCGTGGCCAGCGTGATTGCGCCCGTCTTTACGGGCATCAGTACGCTTATCACCATCGCCACCACCTTTGGTAGCGTCTTTACCACCGTGTGCGGCGGCATTCTGACGGTACTTGGCTCGCTCACCCTGCCCATCATCGGCATTATCGCCGCCGTTGCCGCCGCCGCGGTGGCCATCTACGCCTACTGGGAACCGATTAGCGCCTTCTTTGGCGGCGTGGTCGAAGGCATCAAAGCCGGCTTTGCCCCACTTGCCGAACTGTTCGTGCCTTTTCAGCCTGTTTTCGACGCCATTGGCAGCGCGCTTTCGGCCGTTAAGAACCTGTTCAGCGATCTGATTGCCCCTATCGCTTTCAGCCAGCAAACACTTGAAAGCTGCGGTAACGCCGGGAAGCTGTTTGGTCAGGTGCTGTTTGAGGCGCTGACCTTACCCTTTAAGCCGCTGAAATTGTTGATGGAAGGCGTCGGCTGGCTGCTGGAGAAACTCGGTATCGTAAACAAGCAACCGGCGATTGAGATCCCCAAACCGCAGGTGGACGCAACGGCGGCGGGCGGCGCGATTGGATACATCCAGCCAACCAGCACAATGCCGGGATTCAACAACTACTGTGCAGCCAAACCCGCTGGCGGTAATTCGTACGTCGACCAGAGCAAAACAGAATATAACGTCACGTTGACGGGCGATATTTCCCCCGGCAGCGACAACGAGCGCCAGTTGCAGAACCTGCTCCGTCAGGAAGCCGACAACCGCCGCAACAACGCCTATTCCCACTTCACTCCTGTCAGGAGGCTATTCATTATGATGCTGGCGCTGGGATTTTTTCGTTTTTATGCGGCAAACGCTGCCGTTCCAGAACATGAACCGCACCTCCGCGTTTACCCGGAGGCAGCAACCCGCGCGTTGGCAAACGCGCGGCCTATCAGTTCATCGGCCCGGGAGAAGATACGGTGGAAATCACCGGCGATCTCTTCCCGGAACTGACCGGCGGCGTGTTGTCGCTGGCAGCCGTGCGCCTGATGGCCGAGCAGGGCAAACAGTGGCCGCTTATCGATGGCACGGGAATGATTTACGGCTGGTATGTGATAAGCAACGTCAAAGAGAACGGCTCCGAGTTTTACAGCGACGGCTCGCCGCGCAAAATCAACTTCACGCTGCAACTCACCAGTGGGTTGATGAGTCGTTGATTACGCTGGCGAAAAATCTGCAAACCAAGGGCAGCGAGTTGCTTGAGGCTGCCAGTAAAAACTGGGTACCCTCGTATGATTGATGCACTGGCAAATGATCTGACGCAGGCGGATACGCCCCTCTATGCGCTGAAGCTGCTCGCCAAACCCGCAAGTGACGACCCGAGGCCGCAACGGAGGTCGACAAAGACATCACCCAAAATATCGCCGGGCGCCTGATTTCACTGACCGTGACGGACAATCGCGGTTTCGAAGCCGATACGCTGACGCTGACGCTGGATGATGCTGACGGGAATATTGCCATGCCGGCGCGCAGCGCGGTGGTGGGCGTCAGTCTGGGTCGCCGGGCGAGAATCCGACCGATATGGGCAGTTTCACCATCGACCGGTGTGACGCACCGTGGCACGCCGGACCAGTTGGTGATTTCCGGGCGTAGCGTGGATTTTCGTGAAGGGATGAACACCGCCAAAGAGGGCTCGTGGCATGACACGACGCTTGGCGCGATTGTTGAAAACATCGCCACGCGTAATAAGCTAAAAAGCCAGCGTTGCGGCGGAGCTGGCGGGGATTAAGATTGCGCATATCGACCAGTCGAAGGAGAGCGACATTGGGTTTCTGACCCGGCTGGCGATCCGCAACGGTGCTGAAATCGCCGTGAAAAAGGGGACGCTGATTTTTCTGGTGCCGGGCAAATGCGTGCGCAACGGCAAAGCGGTTACGCCGGTAACCATCAGCCGTGGCGATGGCGATACGCACACCTTTGACCTTGCAGACCGCGCGGCGTACGGCGGCGTGGTTGCGCACTGGCAGGATACCAAAACGCCGCAGAAGCAAACGAAACAAGTGGCGATGAAGCGCAAAGAAGAGAGCAAGCAAGAGGTGACGAACTACACCGCCGGCTCGGCAGAGAATGTCTATATTCTGCCGACGCTGTACGCCTCGAAAGACGAAGCGACCCGCGGCCGACGCGGCGTGGAAGGAGCTTCAGCGCACGGCGGCGAAATTTACGCTGGTGCTTGCGCAAGGGCGCGGCGATATCGCCCCGGAAACCCCCATCCGTCTGTCTGGCTTTAAAGATGTCATCAACAACACGCCATGGGTCATCAAAAGTCACTCACGCACTTGATAATAAAGGGTTTATCACCAAACTGGAGCTGGAAATCGACGTCAGTAAAGTGGCGTATGAATTCAAAACCCGAGGAATAACGAAGAGTCAAATGCAACTATTGACTTGCATTTGCAAGTTTAAAGTTTATTATTACTGGCATAAACACGCTGGAGAAATCACAAAATGATGCATTGCCCGTTATGCCGGAAGCGGCTCATGCGCGTTCGAGCCGCTATCTCAGTACCGAAACCAAAGAACGCTACCACCAGTGCCAGAACATCAACTGCGGCTGCACCTTCGTCACCCACGAATCGCTGGCGCGCTACATTGTCCGTCTGGCGCGACGAAGCCGCCCCACGGCGTGCGATAATACCGGCAATATCCCTCCCAAAGCCTGCGCAAGCAGGCTTTTTTTTGGCTGCCATTCAGTGCCGCCACTGGCGATCCTCTGCCGCCATTCTGCCGCCATCGCCAATATTAAAAAAGGGGCTGGCATTACGCCAACCCCTTGTTTTACACTAACTTTTCGGATGTCGCGAAAGCGATCCTTAGTTAAGACGCTCTTTAATACGAGCAGACTTACCGGTACGCTCACGCAGGTAGTACAGTTTAGCTTTACGAACAGCACCACGACGTTTAACAGCAATGCTGTCAACTACCGGAGAGTGAGTCTGGAAGACACGCTCAACGCCTTCGCCGTTGGAAATTTTACGAACAGTGAATGCAGAGTGCAGACCGCGGTTACGAATAGCGATAACCACGCCCTCGAATGCCTGCAGACGTTTTTTGGAACCTTCAACAACCCATACTTTCACTTCCACGGTATCGCCCGGACGGAAGGAAGGTACGTCCTGCTTCATCTGCTCTTGTTCAAGTTGCTTAATAATGTTGCTCATAATTTAATCTCTTATCCCTGGGTAAACTGATATTGGGGGCTTACGCCGTCCCATCATGTTTCTGTTGCAGTTGCTGTTTTGCGTGTTCGCTTTGGAACTCCGCCAGCAACCTTGCTTGCTCTTCAGTCAGAGCCAGTTTTCCAGAAGTTCAGGTCTTCTAAGCCGGTGCGGCCCAGCGACTGTTTCAAACGCCAGCGACGTATCTCAGCATGGTTCCCCGACAGTAACACCGCCGGTACGTCCATCCCTTCTAACACTTCAGGTCGGGTATAGTGTGGACAGTCCAGCAACCCATCAGCAAAGGAATCTTCCGTTGCTGGAAGCCTCATGTCCCAGTACCCCCGGAATAAACCGGGAAACCGAGTCAATCAGCGTCATCGCTGGTAACTCACCACCGCTGAGAACGTAATCGCCGATAGACCATTCTTCGTCAATCTCGGTTTGAATTACGCGCTCATCTATCCCTTCGTAGCGACCGCACACCAGAATCAGTTTCTGATTGGTAGCCAGTTCGCTCACGCCCGCTTGATCAAGCTTGCGTCCCTGAGGCGACAGATAAATCACTTTGGCGCCTTCACCCGCCGCGGTTTTTGCTGCATGAATAGCGTCCCGCAAAGGGTTCACCATCATTAGCATCCCCGGTCCGCCGCCGTAAGGACGATCGTCCACGGTACGGTGCCGATCATGAGCAAAGTCACGCGGACTCCAGCTCTGGATGCTCAGCAGGCCATTTTTTACTGCCCGGCCAGTTACCCCGTAGTCGGTAATCGCGCGGAACATTTCAGGAAACAGGCTAATTATGCCAATCCACATAGCGCCGTCTTTTACCGTATATCCGGAGGTTTAAAAACCAGGATCCCAATCTACTTCCAATGGTTTGAGTAGTGAGATCGACTTTCTTGATAACCTGCCCATCGAGGAACGGAACCAACCGCTCCTTGATACCAAATGCATCTTTCAGGTTTGCTTTGATGACGAGAACGTCATTCGACCCGGTTTCCATCATATCGACGACTTTACCGAGGCTGTAACCTTCAGTAGTCACCACCGGCAACCCATAAGGTCTTTCCAGTAATAGTCACCCTCTTCCAGTTCCGGCAACTGCGTGGAATCAACGACAATTTCACAATTAGTCAGCAGATTCGCCGCATCTCTGTCATCAACACCTTTCAGTTTGATGACGATATCCTGATTGTGGTAGCGCCAGCTTTCCAGCTCAATGCACTGCCACTGACCCGCTTTCTGGATAAACCAGGCTGATAGTCAAAAATGCTTTCGGCGTCTTCGGTGGAGGAAAACACTCTGAGCCAACCACGAATTCCGTAAGAAGAACCCAGTTTGCCAACGATAATTGGCTCAACAGGGACTGATGCGGTTTGTTGCTTGCTCATCATGACCACCGTGACAGATTAAGCTGCTTTCTGTGCTTCTTTGATCAGCGCGGAAACGCGATCGGAAACGGTAGCGCCCGGCCAACCCAGTGCTGAATACGATCCAGATCCGGTGCGGGTGCCTTCTTCTTTCTCGGAAGCGATCGGGTTGAAGAAACCAACGCGCTCAATGAAGCGACCGTTGCGTGCATTACGGCTGTCGGTGACAACAACCGGTAGAACGGACGCTTTTTAGCGCCGTGACGTGCTAAACGAATAGTTACCATAACATCCTCTTGTGTGAATAAAACACCAGGCCCCATCGAGGAACGGAGCCCGGTGTCATATTAAAAGCCCGAAAATTTTACTCATTTTTTGCTAAAAAGCAATCGACAGTTACGAAACTGTGGGGTCTGAGGCCGTCGGCGTTGCAGCCAATTTGACATCGGCGTATGCGCAGTTACCGGAGCGTACACGCAGTACGTGAGCATTTTGAGCACACCCCGGCATCAAAATGGCAAATAAGGTAGCCCGATATTATCTACCGGGGAAGCCTCGTGGCATCATCCCTTCATCCCACGCATCATCTTCGCCATCCCGCCCTTCTTCATCTTCTTCATCATGCGCTGCATGTCGTCGAATTGTTTGAGCAGACGGTTTACATCCTGCACCTGCATACCACAACCTGCGGCGATGCGGCGTTTACGGGAGCCTTTG
This sequence comes from Enterobacter sp. EA-1, assembly GCA_002886105.1. GTDB lineage: Bacteria > Pseudomonadota > Gammaproteobacteria > Enterobacterales > Enterobacteriaceae. The sequence continues at coordinate 1,237,575 of CP025776.1, read as the reverse complement.
ATAATGTCCGGGTTGGCGCGCTCTTTCCAGCGTCATGGAGTTAATAATCGCCTCCATGCGCACCAGCACTTTGTCATCCATCTGCGCTTTAACGTTATCCGGGATTTGCCCCCATGCCCGGCAGCTTGCCCATCAGGCTCGCCATACCGCCCATGTTTTTCATCTGGCGCAACTGCTCAAGGAAATCGGTCAAATCAAAACCGTCGCCTTTCTTCAGTTTATTTGCCAGCTTCTCCGCCTGCGCGCGGTCAACTTTGCTCTCGATATCTTCGATCAGCGACAGCACATCGCCCATGCCGAGAATACGGGAAGCAATACGATCCGGATGGAACGGCTCCAGCGCTTCGGTCTTCTCGCCAACACCGAGGAACTTGATCGGTTTGCCGGTGATATGACGAATCGACAGCGCCGCACCACCGCGGGCATCACCATCGACTTTAGTCAGCACAACCCCCGTCAGCGGCAGCGCTTCATTAAAGGCTTTCGCCGTATTTGCCGCATCCTGACCGGTCATGGCATCGACCACAAACAGAGTTTCCACCGGTTTAATCGCCGCGTGAACCTGTTTGATCTCATCCATCATCGCTTCGTCAACGTGCAAACGACCGGCGGTATCCACCAGCAGTACGTCGAAGAACTTCAGCTTCGCTTCTTTCAGCGCCGCATTAACGATATCCACTGGCTTTTGCGCAACGTCAGACGGAAAGAACTCCACCCCTACCTGCTCAGCCAGCGTTTCCAGCTGTTTGATTGCCGCCGGGCGATAAACGTCCGCGGAAACCACCATCACCTTTTTCTTGTGCTTTTCACGCAGGAACTTACCGAGTTTACCCACGCTGGTGGTTTTACCTGCCCCCTGCAAACCCGCCATCAGCACGACGGCTGGCGGTTGCGCGGCAAGGTTCAGGCTTTGATTCTCTTCGCCCATCGCCGCAACCAACTCGTTGCGCACGATTTTGACGAACTCCTGACCCGGGGTCAGACTCTTATTCACTTCATGACCAACCGCTTTTTTCTTTCACGCGGTTGATAAAGTCACGCACGACCGGCAGCGCAACGTCCGCTTCCAGCAGCGCCATACGCACTTCGCGCAGGGTATCTTTGATGTTGTCTTCAGTGAGGCGCCCACGGCCACTGATATTGCGCAGGGTGCGCGACAAACGATCGGTTAAATTATCAAACATGGTCTCTCGCCTGAGGTGATACGATTGGCCGCCGGGCGACGCATTACAAAAATATTCCGCAGTATAACATGAACGTCCCGCTCCTGTATGTGATGCAACTGTTGGAGCCAACGTCCCGTGACGCTATACTGTTTTCCTTTCTTCTTCAGTCAACTGCCGACACCCATATGCCCGTTTTCGCTCTGATCGCTCTTGTTGCCTATTCCATCAGCATTGCGCTGATCGTTCCTCGGCCTGCTGCAAAAAAACAGCGGCTGGCGCAGAATGGCCATTCTTTCAGCAGTGATTGCCCTGATTTTCCACGGTTTTGGGCTGGAAAGAACGCATTTTCCCGATGACGGTGGGCAAAACCTCAGCTTATTAAACGTGGGCTCGCTGGTCAGTCTGATGATCTGCACCGTTATGACCATTGTGGCGTCTAAAAACCGCGGCTGGTTACTGTTGCCCATCGTTTACACCTTTGCATTGATCAACCTCGCTTTCGCTATTTTTGTCCCTAATGAATACATCACCCATCTGGAAGCGACGCCCGGCATGATGGTGCATATTGGTTTATCCCTTTTCGCCTACGCCACCTTAATCATTGCCGCAATGTACGCTCTGCAACTGGCGTGGATTGACTATCAGCTTAAGAACAAACGGCTGGCGTTTAGCAGCGAAATGCCGCCACTGATGGTAATTGAACGCAAGATGTTTCATATCACTCAGGTCGGTGTGGTGTTACTGACTCTGACACTGTGCACCGGGCTATTCTTTATGAAAAACCTGTTCAGCATGGACAATATCGACAAAGCGGTGCTCTCTATCATCGCCACCGGGTTTGTCTATATCGTTTTGCTGTGGGGCCACTACCATGAAGGCTGGCGCGGTCGCCGCGTCGTCTGGTTCAATGTCGCGGGCGCGGGGGATCTTAACGCTGGCCTATTTCGGCAGCCGCGTCCTGCAAGAGTTTCTGAGCTAAAACAAAGGAGTTCCCCCTGGAACACATCTCCACCACGACACTGATCATCACGTTGGTCATTATGGTCGTGGTTTCGGCGTATTTTTCCGGTTCTGAAACCGGGATGATGACGCTCAACCGCTATCGCCTGCGCCATCTGGCAAAGCAGGGTAATCGCGCGGCCCGCCGCGTTGAAAAGCTGCTGCGCAAACCTGACCGCCTGATAAGCCTCCGGTGCTGATTGGTAACAACTTTGGTCAATATTCTCGCTTCAGCTATCGGCACCATTGTCGGTATGCGTCTGTACGGCAACGCTGGCGTCGCTATCGCCACCGGCGTACTGACCTTCGTGGTGCTGGTGTTTGCCGAGGTGCTGCCCAAAACCATCGCCGCCCTCTACCCGGAGAAGGTCGCCTTTCCGAGCAGCTTTCTACTGGCCCCGTTGCAAGTGATCATGCTGCCGCTGGTCTGGCTGCTCAACGGTGTCACCCGCATTTTAATGCGCATGGTGGGGATCAAAGCCGATGTGGTGGTCAGCGGCGCGCTCAGCAAAGACGAACTGCGCACCATCGTCAACGAATCGCGTTCGCAAATCTCCCGTCGCAATCAGGACATGCTGCTGTCGGTGCTCGATCTGGAAAAGGTCAGCGTTAACGACATTATGGTGCCGCGCAACGACATTGTCGGTATCGACATTAATGATGACTGGAAATCCATTGTCCGCCAGCTCACGCACTCGCCACACGGTCGTATTGTGCTGTATCGCGACTCGCTGGACGATGCAATCAGTATGCTGCGCGTGCGCGAAGCCTATCGCCTGATGACCGAGAAAAAAGAGTTCACCAAAGAGGTGATGCTGCGCGCCGCCGACGAAATCTACTACGTACCGGAAGGCACGCCGCTCAGCGTGCAACTGGTGAAATTCCAGCGTAATAAAAAAGAAAGTCGGTCTGGTGGTCGACGAATATGGCGATATCCGAGGGGCTAATCACGGTAGAAGATATTCTCGAAGAGATTGTCGGAGACTTCACCACCTCCATGTCGCCAGCGCTCGCAGACGAAGCCACGCCGCAGAATGACGGCTCGGTGATTATCGAAGGCGGCGCCAGCGTGCGCGAACTGAACAAAGCCTTTAACTGGCGGCTACCGGAAGAGGAAGCCCGAACCATAAATGGCATGCTGCTGGAAGCACTGGAAGAGATCCCCGCCATCGGTACGCGCGTGCGTATTGAGCAGTACGATATCGATATTCTCGACGTACAGGACAATATGATCAAACAGGTGAAAGTGATCCCGGTGAAAGCCCTGCGGAAAGCGTAACCGAGTAACGCAGATGAAAAAAACCCTCTCCGGGGAGAGGGTTCATTGGCTGGCGAAGATTATGCCTTCGCTTTCGCCACAGTGACCATCGCTGCACGAATGGTACGACCATTCAGGGTATAGCCTTTTGCATTACGCCCAGCACTTTCCCGGCGTCCACTTCATCAGACTCGACCATCGCAATGGCCTGATGCACGTTCGGATCCAGCGGAACATTGGTGTCAGCAATCACTTCCACACCGAATTTTTTCACCACGTCCAGCATGGACTTCAGCGTCAATTCGATACCTTCAACCATCGGCGCCATGTCCGCGTTGTTTTTGTCCGCCACTTCCAGCGCGCGATCCAGTGCTGTCGACAACCGGCAGCAATTCGTTGATGAATTTTTCCAGCGCAAACTTATGCGCTTTCTCAACGTCCTGTTCGGTACGGCGGCGCAGGTTTTCCATTTCCGCTTTGATGCGTAAAACGGCTTCGCGCTCACGGTTTTGCGCTTCAGCTAATTGCGTTTCAAGATTCGCAATTTTCTCATCGCGCGGATCCACCTGCTCAGCAGAATCGTCAGACTCAACAACGGCCTCAACATCATCGTGCTGTTCCATGATAATTTCTTCCGGGGCTTGCCCGTCAGGCGTTTTCTGTTCTTTACTACTCATGAATTTCTCCGCGTTTTTTGCATTCATCTCGCTAACCCGGCTTATTATGGGGGATCAGTTTCCGGGATTCAAGGGAACGTGACAGATTGTCATCATTCATTCGCCACAAGGACCGCAGAACATGACCCACCATTTCAAGTGTATTGGTATTGTCGGGCACCCACGGCACCCTACCGCACTGACCACACATGAAATGCTTTATCGCTGGCTCAGCGCAAAAGGCTACGACGTCATTGTTGAACAACAGATTGCCCGAGGAACTGCAGCTCAAAAATGTGCGAACCGGCACGCTGGCGGAAATTGGTCAGTATGGCGATCTGGCAGTGGTGGTCGGCGGCGATGCTAGGCGCGGCGCGCACCCTCGCCCGTTATGATATCAATGTTATCGGCATTAACCGCGGCAATCTCGGTTTTCTCACCGACCTCGACCCGGATAACGCCCAGCAGCAGCTGGCGGATGTGCTGGAAGGCCATTATATCGCCGAAAAACGCTTTCTGCTGGAAGTGCAGGTCTGCCAGCAGGAGTGCCAGAAGCGCATCAGTACCGCCATTAATGAAGTGGTGCTGCACCCGGGCAAAGTGGCCCATATGATCGAATTCGAAGTCTATATTGACGAAGTTTTTGCGTTTTCTCAGCGTTCCGACGGGCTGATTATCTCGACGCCAACCGGCTCCACCGCCTATTCGCTTTCTGCAGGCGGACCGATTCTGACGCCGTCGCTGGACGCCATCACACTGGTGCCGATGTTCCCGCATACGCTGTCGGCACGCCCGCTGGTCATCAACAGCAGCAGCACCATCCGCCTGCGTTTCTCGCATCGACGCAGCGATCTGGAAGTCAGTTGCGACAGCCAAATCGCCCTGCCAATTCAGGAAGGCGAAGATGTGCTAATCCGCCGCTGCGACTATCATTTGAACTTAATCCACCTAAAGATTACAGTTATTTCAATACATTAAGCTCGAAGCTCGGCTGGTCGAAAAATTGTTCTGAAAATCACCACACAACGCTTTACTGTATATAAAACCAGTTTATACTGTACGAAAACACAGTTATGGTTTTTCATACAGGAAAGCAACCATGTTGGCACAACTGACCATCAGTAATTTTGCTATCGTTCGTGAGCTTGAGATCGATTTTCACAGCGGGATGACGGCTATTACCGGCGAAACCGGGGCGGGTAAATCCATTGCCATTGACGCGCTCGGGCTGTGCCTCGGGCGGCCGACGCCGACATGGTGCGTGCAGGCTCGCCCCGCGCCGATCTGTGCGCCCGCTTTGCGCTGAAAGACACACCCGCGGCTCAACGCGCTGGCTGGAAGAGAACCAACTCGAAGATGGGCGTGAGTGTTTACTTCGCCGCGTCATCAGCAGCGACGGGCGCTCCCGCGGTTTTATCAACGGTACGGCGGTGCCCCTCTCTCAGTTACGCGAACTGGGCCAGCTCCTCATCCAAATCCACGGGCAGCACGCACACCAGTTGCTGATCAAGCCCGAACACCAGAAAACCCTGCTCGACGGCTATGCCGGTGAGTATGCGCTCACTTTGCAAATGGCGGAGAACTACCGCGCCCGGCATCAGAGCTGCCGTGAACTGGCGCAGCACCAGCAGCAGAGCCGAACGTACAGCCTGCGCAGAGCTGTTGCACTATCAACTAAAAGAACTGAATGAATTTAACCCGCAACCGGGCGAGTTTGAGCAAATCGACGAAGAATACAAACGTCTGGCGAACTGTGGGCAACTGCTCTCTACCAGTCAGCACGCGCTGAATGTCCTCGGCGGATGGCGAAGACGTTAACCTGCAAAGTCAGCTCTACACCGCTCGCCAGTTACTGACGGATCTGGCGGGCATGGATACACGTCTTTCCGGCGTGCTGGATATGCTGGAAGAAGCCGCAATCCAGATTAGCGAAGCCAGCGATGAGCTACGCCACTACTGCGACCGCCTCGGATCTCGATCCGAATCGCCTCTACGAACTGGAACAGCGCATCGCCCGGCAGATCACACTTGCCCGCAAACACCATATCAGCCCGGAAGAGTTGCCACAGCTCCACCAGTCACTGCTTAATGAACAGCAGTTGCTGGACGATCAGGCGGATTCACAAGAAACATTGACGCTGGCTGTCAGCCAGCACCATCAACTGGCGCTGGAAAGTGCCCGGCTTCTGCATGACCAACGCGTGAAATATGCGCAGGAGCTAAGTCAGTTAATCACCGACAGCATGCACGCTCTCTCTATGCCGCACGGTGTGTTCGATATTGATGTCGCCTTTGATGACCGTTCACTGACTGCTGACGGTGCCGACCGCATTGAATTTCGTGTCACCACCAACCCGGGCAACCGCTGCAATCCATCGCCAAGAGTGGCCTCCGGCGGTGAACTGTCGCGCATTGCACTGGCAATCCAGTGATCACCGCACGGAAGATGGAAACCCCGGCGCTCATTTTCGATGAAGTGGATGTGGGTATTAGCGGTCCTACCGCCGCCGTGGTCGGCAAGCTGTTGCGTCAGTTAGGAGAATCTACCCAGTGTAATGTGCGTGACTCACCTGCCGCAGGTAGCAGGCTGCGGACATCATCACTTCTATGTCAGTAAAGAAACCGACGGCGCAATGACCGAAACGCATATGCAGCCGCTGGATAAACGTGCCCGTTTACAAGAACTGGCGCGCTTGCTGGGTGGCAGCGAAGTGACCGAGGAATGCACTGGCGAATGCGAAAGAGCTACTGGCAGCGTAAACTTTTTGAATTCTCAGGGTCAGAGTTCCCGACAAAATCGACAACAGACCCCGCCACAAAGGTTTTAAACTGGCTAAAGGTCTATTATCATCGGCATATTACATATGAGCCACGTATTGTTCGGGCCCGAAAAGGAATCAAATCACTATGCGCTGTAAAATGCTGACTGCTGCCGCAGCGGTTCTCCTGATGTTGACCGCTGGTTGCTCTACTGTAGAACGCGTGGTTTACCGCCCTGATATCAATCAGGGGAACTACCTGACACCTAATGACGTTGCAAAAATCCACGTGGGTATGACGCAACAGCAGGTTGCTTATGCATTGGGTACGCCGATGATGACAGACCCGTTTGGCAGCAACACCGGTTCTACGTGTTCCGTCAACAACCGGGCCATGAAGATGTGACTCAGCAGACACTAACACTGACGTTTAACAGCAATGGTGTATTAACCAATCTGGATAACAAACCCGCGCTGACCAAACAGTAATACCATGACCGCAAAAGGTGCCGAAAGGCGCCTTTTTTGTTTCAGGAGGAAATGATGGCTGTACCGCAAAGCAAAGATGAGCTACTGGCTTCCAATGGAGAAATCCCGGCTCACTTTGCAGAAAAAACTCGATCGCACTCCTGTAGATATCGCATTTACGCCTCTGCTGGAAGGGCATGCTTCCGGCACCACAATGAGTGCCGCAAATCTTGTCAGCTATTTGTTGGGGTGGGGAGAACAGGTGCTTTACTGGCATCAACAGGAAGCGGCAGGAAAGCAAATCGATTTTCCGGCAACGGGATTCAAATGGAATGAGCTCGGCAAACTGGCGCAAAAGTACTACAGCGATTACGCGGATATCACTGACTGGGTAACGCTGCGTGCAAAGCTGGAGCAGTGCTATCACGCCCGGTAATGCTGGTTGAAAGCTATAGCGATGAAGCACTCTATCAGCAGCAGTGGTACGGGAAATGGACGCGAGGCCGGATGATCCAGTTTAATACTGCCTCACCATGGAACAACGCAGCCTCACGCCTTAACGCATTGTTAAAAACCAGCACAGCGGCGAATTAAACAGAATTACTTTTTCACACTGGCGGATTTTTTCCGCGCGCTGGCGACGCAGCTCTTTCGGATCAGCAATCAGCGGGCGGTAAATCTCCACGCGATCGCCATCGCGCACCACATCCTGTAGTTTCGCCGGTCTGCTGTAAATACCGACTTTATTAACGTTCAGATCGATATCGTCACGAAGATCCAGCAAACCCGAAGCCAGAATCGCCTGTTCAACGGTTGCACCATCGTCCAACGTCACCCGTTGCAGATACTGTTTTTCTGGTAAAGCATAGGCGACTTCAACGGCAATTTTACCCGACACGGTAAACCTCTTTCGCCCGGAGGGTGAAGGCCTGCACCATATTTGACGCCAGCTCTTTAAAGATGCGACCAAACGCCAGTTCGATAAGCTTGTTGGTAAACTCGAAATCGAGCTGGAATTCAATGCGGCAGGCGTCGGTACTGAGCGGCGTAAACGTCCAGCCACCGATCAACGATTTGAACGGGCCATCTACCGGGTGCATCAAAATGCTCTGGTTGGTTTCCAGCGTATTGCGTGTGGTAAAAGTCTTGCTGATCCCGGCTTTGGAAACATCCACGGCGGCAGTCATCAGCGTCGGCCCGGACTCCAGCACCCGGCTGCCTGTACAGCCCGGCAAAAACTGCGGGTAGGACTTTACATCATTCACTAACTGATACATTTGTTCTGCACTATAAGGAACCAGCGCAGTCCGGCTAATCTGAGGCATTCGGTTCTTCCACGTTCACACAATCGACAAATAATAACATCTCCCCAAGATGAAAGGAAAACGCTACGCCGGAACTCATGCTAAGATAACGCGTTAAACCTCACAGGACGCAATGAGGTCAGTTTCAGATATCAGATTACCGGATGGCTTCACGACATATGACGAAGAAAAAAGCATATAAACTGGTTCAGCAACCATCGCGCTCAACAAACGCGCCCGCCATGAATACTTCATCGAAGAGGAATTTGAAGCCGGGCTGGCATTGCAGGGCTGGGAAGTAAAATCCCTACGCGCCGGTAAAGCAAACATTGGCGATAGCTACGTTATTCTGAAAGACGGCGAAGCCTTTCTGTTTGGCGCCAACTTTACACCGCTGACCGTGGCATCAAGCCACTATGTTTGCGATCCAACCCGCACGCGCAAACTGTTGCTTAACCAACGCGAGCTCGATTCACTCTACGGACGCATCAACCGCGAAGGTTACACCGTGGTGGCGCTGTCGCTGTACTGGAAAAATGCCTCGGGTGCAAAGTGAAAATCGGCGTGGCGAAAGGTAAGAAGCAGCACGATAAACGCTCCGATCTGAAAGAGCGCGAATGGCAGCTTGATAAAGCACGTATCATGAAAAACGCGGGACGCTGATTGCGCCCTGCTCCGCCCTCTCACGCCGGGAGAGGGCATGATTTCCCCGTTTGACGCTCCCTTATCGCCTCGTTCTGGTTATTCCTCTTCGTACTCCGTGTACACAGTCCCCCCGAAAAGAATACTGCTGCGATATGGACTGGTATGCTGCTTCATAAAAGTGTTATACTCGCTTCACACTTTTGGGGCTGATTCTGGATTCGACGGGATTTGCGAAACCCAAGGTGCATGCCGAGGGGCGGTTGGCCTCGTAAAAGCCGCAAAAAATAGTCGCAAACGACGAAAACTACGCTTTAGCAGCTTAATAACCTGCTTTGAAGCCCTCTCTCCCTAGCCTCCGCTCTTAGGACGGGGGATCAAGAGAGGTCAAACCCAAAAGAGATCGCGCGGATGCCCTGCACCGGGGTTGGAAGCGTTAAAACTAATCAGGCTAGTTTGTTAGTGGCGTGTCCGTCCGCAGCTGGCAAGCGAATGTAAAAGACTGGACTAAGCATGTAGTACCGAGGATGTAGGAATTTCGGACGCGGGTTCAACTCCCGCCAGCTCCACCAAATAAAACAAGGGGGTTACGTGAAAGCGTAGCCCCTTTTTCATTGTTGATGGCGACAAAGTGGCGATAGGGGATTACCAACAAAGCTGAGGAGCATTACTCATAATCGCTTAGTCGTTGCTTCCCAAGGCCTGTAAGGACCACCAAAGACATACACAAAATTAAGAGTGTTCCAGCCTTTGATTTTTTCGTTTTTAGGCTAATATCTATAGTAATGATAGATATGGTGATATTTACAATCGCTAAATATTTCTTTAAAAACAAACAGTTATGCGTTAGCAAGAAAGGAACGATAAATATATTTCTTGACTTTAAGTAACCGTATGTTTTTTGACTTTTCATTTACGTGCAGATAGAGAAGATACAACGATAGGACTTGATGTGTTACAGGACAAACTGTTATCCTGTGCATCATAAATACAACATTTCTTTTATTCTTTTGCTTTTCAAAGACTTAATAGCAGTAATTTGCGGAGCATAATGACTGGAGTGACATCATGAAAAGACACTGACTGTAGGATTCGGTGAAGGTTAACTACTGATCTTCGCTTTGCATAATAAAACCTCCATTAGCATAAAAAGGCCTCCATACGGAGGTCTTTTTGTTATAGAAACAAAACGATGGCAAAAACCATTGTCAATATCTGCACTACTGTCTTCACTCTTATGCTCGCTGCCAGAGCCTTGTTCACATACATCTACCCAAACAGTCTACCTTTTGACATAGAGATAATTGATTGGCTAGTTGTAGCTTCAGGCTCAGGCGCAGCGATAGCATCAATCTTCTGCTTCATAAAGAAAAGATACCCTGACACTGCAGAATTTCTTCCGATGTTCAGCATCATTTGCTATGTCATTATTTTAATTGGATATGCAATACAAGATACACACCCGCCTATCAAACCTCATTATCTATTATGGTAACGGGCATGCTTGTTGGCATGGGATGGTGGATCCAGTGTATCACCTCTGCTGCCAATGCAAGGCGCTCGCACATATGATCATTAACTCACGGACAAGTCCGGAGTATCAAAAGCAATTGCGGAACAGTACGCAATTCTATCGAGGCATGAGATACGTCCCGCAAGAACTGTCGGAATGGAGATGTAATCCAGATAAAGAAGAATATAAGAATATGAAAGTCCCAGATGAATACCGTGATGCAATAAATGGACTACTTTATATTCTTAATTACTTTGAATTTCTGGCACAGGGCATTAAGTTTAAGGATTTGGACGATGAATTGTTGAAAGAGTGCTTTTCCAGTTTTCTTAGAGGCATTGAACGCAGAGGATTTCATATGATTTTGGAATCTCAGAAGCAGGACCCAGCTGCATTTGAAGGTATCATCTACCTTTCCAAAAATGGAACGGTTCTTCATTTGTAGAAACTCATCGCGCCAACCCCAATACAGTCGAACTCGGTGTACCTTATCCAAGCAATGAATTTGTAGAAAAATGGTTCAAGGCTTACCACCAATAGCAGTTGAGTCGTTACAAGAAGTGAAGGCTGCGAGCGAATCCCAAGACTGACAATAAATACTGCAATGGCTAATGACACATGCCAATTTTTCCAATAAGTTAACGCAAATATGGATTCAAATCCTAGCGGCTACACCGACGAACTAAGAGCTACGTGAAAGCGTAGCTTTTGTCTATAATACACATTGCATATGCCCAAAGCTCCATTATTTGCCGATGTTCATATGTAGCCAGCCATGAACTTTCTTCATCGACAAAAGAGTCTCCGTTATAGGAAGCTATTCCAGCATTCCCCGTTGATATCCAGATAACGCACGTCCCAGCCGTCGCCGCGCGGCCAGAGCACATAGCACTGAGCTGGCCATTAATTCGACGGTATGACGTTGTATTTGTTGAGCTTCTCCTCTCAACATAAACAAAAATAACCGCACCGAAAATTGAAAATCGCCACATTTTGTCACTGTCACTAATCGCTAAGCGCTGTATATAATAACAGCATAATGGTGCGCATGTTTTTCAGTTCGTAAAAATCATCCCGCTGTCTCACAGACCGCGCCACGCCTAGATCTCTTGTTTTTCCCGCTTTCGCAAAATCGTGTGCCCCCGATCCTTTCTGGTGACGTAAAATTTAAAAGTAATTTTAAAACATAATGTTAATTATTTTCGCAATCCATTGCGGATCCTGAAAACTGAAAAACACTGAAATTCTTTTCAATCTTTTCAGTTCGGGTTTTCCTGCAAGCCTCCAGCCGTGGCGCGCTGGCGGTCTGGTTTGCAGAAAAATAAAACTGAAAAATTTCCCCGATCCAAAACCCGCAGGCGGGTGCGGTGTAGTGCCGTTTTGTCTGCGATGTGTTTATTTTGTCTGTGTCGCCAGCCGACGCGGAGCGGGTGCGATCTGTTTTAAGGGTTGCGGTGTGATGGTGTCAGGGTTGATGCGCTCACAATGCGTTACAGCGCGTCTGGTGAAGGAGCACAAAAAGCCCGCGTTATGCGGGCCGGGTGGAAGGGATCAGGCAATAATCTGCTGGTACTTGCTGCGGGTCTGCCCCGCCTTCGTGGCAGTCTGCGTAAAGGCGCTGGCATTGGTGGGTGTGCCGGTGTCCGGTGCGCATGGCTGGCACTGCTGCGCCAGTTCGGCCAGTAAATCAATGGTGTCCAGCATCATGGCCAGCGTGTTAACGCTCGCTGCCAATATGCACCGTCTGGCTGACCTGCTGGCCAGCGGCCACCGATTTACGCAGTGCGGCGATTTTCTCGGTCAGCGCCCCGGCGGTTTCCACGGAGATATTACCGGCCACGGTCGTGGACTGCTGGCCGCTGATATCGGTTACGGCATCCCCTTTCATGGGCCTCGGTAGTTTCCCCCCGGTGGCCATCGCATAATCGCCGGTGGTCACCTGCTGAATATGCCCGGCCATCAGCGTGGCCGTTCCCAGCACCGTTGTTTTATCCGTGGCTTTTATCGTGGTATCACGCGTCACCATTTCGCGGGTTTCGGTATCTGCGGTCACACTGCGGGTCATGGAGGTTTCACGGATAGCCTGATCGGTCTGGCGTTCCCAGTCACCGCCCCGGTCACCCGCTGCGACACTTCGGCGCGCTGCTGTTGCAGTTGCTCGCCCGGTTTCACATCCGGCAGGCTTGTGCCGTCCGCCACGGTCTGGCGCACAAACGGCTTGTCCGGCCTGCCGCCCGTAAACCCCACTTCAACCAGTGTGCCTTCGGGTGGAAACTGAAACAGGCCGGAGTCATTACCGGCCATCGGCACCGGCAGCGGTACGGCGGAATAGACCGGCGTGCTGCCGTCCGCTGCCGTCCGCGTCAAGAAGCTGCACATCCACGGCGTAACGCGGGCGGAACGGATCGGCAAAGTTACCGCTGCTGACCGGCTCACTGGCGGCCATCACTCGCGCAAACTTGGGCAGGTGCATGCCGCTGGCCAGCTCCGGGAAATGGCTCTCCATCTGTCGCTGCGCCGGGGTTTTCTGCAAGGGCGTGCCGGTGGCTTTGTTGCGCGGCGTCCAGATGGCCATCGTGTCATTGTTCAGACTGACCTTAGTCACCCGCTCACCGTTCATCTCCACACCGGGGCGCATGGTCTGGATGACCGGCAGTGTCATACTGTTACCGCCGGACGTCCTCTGGCTGAATTCATGCGGGATTTCTACCGGGTGCCCGGCAAACAGCGATTTATCCGCGCCACCTGCAAACAACGAACCATCCGGCAGCGGATACCAGACATAATCGACAATCCCGAAAGCTTTGCCGAGGTTATTAAGCAACTGGAAACCGGTCCCGGAGTGGGTGAAATGCGGAATGGGTGTGTCACTGTAACCGGCATCCGGCACGGTGATGCTGATCCCCGCTGCTTTCAGTCATCCACGCGGCGATTTCGCGCAATGTGGGGTGCTGGAAACGCGCAGGGCAGCGGCTTTTCCAGGACGCCCGCCAGTTCACGCACAAACAGACGCACAAACCCTTTTTCTGCGGGCTGGGAGCGCTCAACGAAGCCGGTAAACCAGCGCAAAGGTGATCGCCATAGCCGATATCGAGGCGCACCACTTTGCCGGTGTAATCCTGCTCTGTTCCGGCTGTGATAAAGCCGCGCCCGCAGGCGTTCAGCTCCAGCACCATATTCACATCGGCTGCATGGACTTCATCAGCGGAAAGATACAGACGTAATCAGTTTCATGCTTATCCCAGTGCATCATTAACGGGTTTCAGAACCTTTTTTCGAACCACGTCATTTTTTTCTTCATCTTCCCGGCGTCAGCTCAGCCTCCGGCAGTCTGTACCGTGCTGCTTTTGCGCGCGTTCGCCGCCGCCTCTTTCTTCTCCGGCACACTGAGAAATTCCGTCAGGGTGAAGGTCACCGCCCACGACATGCGCCCGTCCTGCGGCGGTGCATCCAGCGTGCCGGAAAACGTCGCCTCGCGCAGGTTAACGGCCCGCGCCACGTTGTTACACGGTACAGTGCGTTTGCCGCCGGAGTCCGTGGCGTTGGCAAGCTGAAAAAGGCGGGAAAGTGTTGCCACATCCTTAAACGCGATTTCGCCGTTTACGCGCAGCTCTTTACCCTTCGCGCCCTGCTCTGCTTTGCTCGTCGAACTGGTCTGCCCGGACTGGTCTTTGTCGGGGAACGGTGCTGGCTGACCGTAACACGCATGTTTTTCAGCGTGATGGCTTCGCCGTTAAGCGCCAGTGTCGTGGTCGTCATGGATCATGCTCCTGATACTGCCCAAATCCGCACCGGCCAGCATCAGCGCGGCGCTGTAAACGGAGGCCTGCGCCGGGACATGGCTGAGCATATGGCGCAGGATATCTGCCGCGTTACCGCTGCCGGTGAACACCCACGCCCGCGCACGTTTCCCGGACACCACCCGCACCGGCGGCAATATCCGCCAGCATACCGGCCCGGCGGGTGGTGAAGTCGCCCAGCGCCGCTTTCAGGCCAGCCATATTCAGCCCGCTGGCGTTACCGGCTTGCGCTATCGCAGCGGCACTGCTTACCGCCTCTGGCCGTAGGCACGGACAGCGGCTGCGCCGCAGGCATGCTGTTTACTGCTCTGGCGGGTTTCTGCATTTTCACTGTGGCCAGCTCTGCCGCCGAACGCGCCAGTGGCTGACCTGCGTAAAGGCCGGGGCGGGGAAAACCGCCGTCAGCGGGTCGAGTGTTGCCATAAAGTCATCATGCGTCTGCCCGGTGGCCATCAGGATCACCACGTCTGTTTCCCCGGTAACGCTGGCCAGTTTGTCGCCCAGCCAGACCACGGCGTTGGCCGGACTGAGGTATGCGCCGTTATCCGTCTGCTGGCCCAGCCCGTACACCCACGGGTGCGCGGCCACAATGGAACAGTTCAGCGCTGGCAGGGAGTCGAGTAATGCCGGGGGTTGCTTCACGCCACATCTGCGGGAACCTCCGGCCAGATGATCGCCGCCCCGGCATTGACATCCACACGACTGAGTAAGACGCGGTATTTCTTCCGGTGCCGTCAGCGCCAGCGTTTCCGCGCCGGTGGCCATGCCAAGATCGGCGGCATCCTGCAACGGTATGAGGGCAGCGTTAGCGGTCTGCATCAGCGTCGCTTTGGTGGCTTCTGCCATGCCGCGCACCACCTCCGCGCTGTATTCAGCCCAGCCGCTGCCCGTCCATTCCCAGTAATCGCCCGGCGCGATAAGGATGGAACCGAACTCACCGCCGCAGGCTTTTCAAAAAGGTCATTCCCTGCCGTATCGCCCGGCATGGCGGTGAACGGAATAAACGTCACGCCGTCAGTACTGATATCCAGATCAACAGACCGTTGCGCATTTTTGCGCGGATTTTTAACGTCAGTGATTTCCATTATGCAACCCTCTGCCAGAGTGATGTGCGGTGTGCTTCGTTAGTGGTGCGGGACAGGCCGCAGCAGCGCCACGTTCCGGGCAATGATGATCGAGGTGAGCGCCGTCAGCGGTGGAGGGAAACAGGTTACCGCCCGCAACCAGCGTATTCAGGTTGATATCTCCCCGTTGTAATAGGCCAGCACAAACGTCCCCACCGTCCCCTCATTCTGAAAACGGGGCATTGCCCAGTTGGACAGCCAGCCGCCCCACACCCCGCCGTGAATATTGCCGTCAGTGGACACCTGAGCGCTGCCCACCGTGAAATTACCCTCACAACCGGAATTCCCCGCAAGCGATACCGCCCCCCGTGGCGGCATTAATCCTGATCGGGCGCAGGGTGTTGTATCCCCCGTCGGCATTACCGGCGTCAGTGAAAAGCAGATAGGCATCTGAACCGTCAAACCGCAGTATTGCGCCGCGCCCGCCAACTTTAATCCGCAGTGCATCGGCCGTGGTGATATCCAGTCTGCCGGTCATCACATCACCGCCGCGCTGAACCGCACCGGTGATGCGCGGGTCATCCCCCGCCGCGACCGTTCCCGCGCCCTGCCCCACATCCAGTAACGCCGCCCCTTTCAGCCCCAGCGCGTTACGTGCGGTGGCCTTGTCCGGGACGTCATTCAGGTTTTCAGCAATGCGTAAAAAATCACTGCCCGCCTGCTGGCCATCCAGTGTGCCTTTGGGGCGTAAATCTGTGACGGTGCCACTGGCGTCGATACTGGCCAGCGCAAAACATAATGCTGCACACCGTCTTTAACGTAATCAGCCAGCTCAGTTGCTACGGTGACAGTGCTTTCAACCTGCCAGACGCTGGTAAGGCTTCCTGTCCAGCACACATCCAGCCAGACTTTGACCGGCATCGCGGTAACGATGATATTCATATCTGCCGCCAGTTGCGCCCGCAGCCCGCCGACATAGCCCGCGCCCTCGGGTGACAAAGTATTGCGCACCATTTTTGCCGACCAGCCAGCCATCACCGAAAAACGCGGCTGCGCCGTAAATGTCCATGTTTTCCAGACGCTGGCGCTCATCCATCCCGGCCATGCGGGCGGTAAAATCAATCTGCCGAGGTTTCGGCGGGGGTATGGATACCCGTCTCTTTCTGCGCGCCGTTAAACTCCATCAGGAAAGAGCGGGTGAGCACGTTCCCCTGTTGCCCGGCGGTGGTCTTTAACTTCTGCTGTTCCGGGGCGTGCACCACCATCGCCAGCGTGTTACTGGCCCGGTTAACAAGCCCAATCCAGTTAAACGCAAAATCGCCCGTGTCCGCGCCCAGCACCACCGAAAACACCACTGCATTTTCGTTAACAACGCCGGTGCGGGAAACCGCCCTGGCGGTGAACAATCTGCGCCGCAGGCGGCAGGGTTTCCGCGCGGTCAACCGGGGCGGAAACATCCAGCCCCGGCACGCGGGCAAAAACAAACTCGTCCAGCGCAATGGCTTCGTTGCTTATGCTCTGACGGGCTTTCCACTGTTCAAACGCCGTTGTGATGGCTGTCTGTGACATTATTCTGACTCCTTACAGGCTGGCGCTGAATGTCGCGCCGCCGCTTTCCGTACCGGCCAGACTGGCCGGATAACACACATACTCCCCCTGATCCCCAGCCCGCCCGGATGGCCAGCCTGCCGGAGGTAATCACCTCAAACTGATAACGGCGACAGGTTCGCCCGTACTGCCGGACTATCTGGAGCATCAGTTGCGCGTTGTCTGCAATCTGGCTGTCCGTGACGCGAACCAGAATCACATCCCAGTCAATGCCCGCCTGCCGTTCCCGCAGTTCGACTCGGCCAATCCCCAGCCGGGGAAAAGATGGCAATAAACCCGGCCACCGAACCGGCATCCGCCGCATTGACGAAGGCATACGCCACGCGTTTACGAAAGAGCGTGAGCGGCTCACCGTCAAAGCGGGTGATATCCCGGTCATAGGCAATCAGTTGCAGCAGCGGCTCTGCACAGGTCAGCGGATCAAACTGGCGCACCGGCCGGGGTGACCAGCCGTAAACCTGTTGCCAGAACGTCCGGGCCGCGCGTAACAACGTCAGCGGCTCGCCCTCACCCATCCAGAACGGCAGCGCCAGTGCCGCCAGTTTTTTTATAAAATCAGGCATTTTCGAGGCTCACGGTTAAGGCGTTCAGGCGCGGGACGTTCAGCCCGCTGACGATATCGGCCGGAAAACGTCAGTGATTCCGCCAGCGGGAAAGCCCTCGGTGGATTTCCTGCCCCAGCCGGGAAAAGCTGAAACGCTGCCACGGCCATGTTCTGGCGACCGTATAATCCGCGTTTTCACGAAAGGCGCAGCGAACCATGTTTTCCACACCTGCTTTCAGGGCGGCGGCTTCGTCACCGGTGACGTTGGCCAGATTTTTTACCCACACCGTGACCGCCAGATCGTGACGGGTTTCCGGCATGGCGAAACACTGCATATCATCACCGTGGCCGTGATGGCCCTGCGTGGTGATGTAGTCGTTAACCGCCGCGATAAACGGATCGGAGGTGACGCCGGTGTCAAGCAGCAGGTAGGCATTCGCCGTACCGGGACCGCGCGGCGCGTCGTGTTCGAGAAAAAGATACGGTCAATGCTCAGCCCGGCCACACCGGCAATCATCGACCGGTACACCGCGTCGGTGTGGTAGTTGCCGACCAGTTAAACTGATTGCGGCAGCGCTCGCGTAACTCGTCGTCGCTTTCCTCATCCGCCCCCGGCGCGGTCAGCCAGTCTTCTTCGTTCACCGCATGGCTGATACCCGCCACCGCCACCGGCAGTATGCTGTAGTAGCCCGGCGCAGGTTGTACGCCGCGCCGGTGGCCACGGCCTGAACCGGGACAAGCGCACTGGCCCGGTCAGCGGGGATAGTGAAATCCGCCGTGGTCACCAGCGCGTACACCACGCCGTTAATGCGTTCGGTCTGGATCTGTGCACCCGCTCTGACCGTCACCACGGCAGCGGCATCCGTTTTATAAAAGCGGATCACCCCGGTGGCCACGCTCGCCGGTTTGGCCGTCACGTTCACCGCCCGGTGCAAGCAGCCGCAGCAGTTCCCCGACGCCGTGGCCACAAACATATTGGCCAGCACCGTGTTCACCATGACGTCTTTCAGCCACAGCACCGGCGTGGTGATAATCGCCGTGACCAGCCGCCAGAACGGTGACATGCGGGAGGTGTTCGTGATAATCCCCTCATCCGCGACGATGCCGTTAAACCGGGTACGCAGCTCATCAGCGGTGACCGGCATCCCGGATTGCTTCACCACGTCTTCAAAATTCACCTGCGGCTTTTCCGTCACAGTTCAATCCTCGTTGAAATACTGCCGAAATCCCACGTTGCCGCCGTTATCCACAGGCGCTTAAGGTTTTCTTCGCTGATAACCACCGTTCCCGGCTCAATGCGTTCATCGCTTTCGATAAGCAGCTCAAGCCGGGTGAGAATATCGCCGCGTAAAGTCGGGCTGCGTTCAGCAATCAGCTCCGTTGCCAGCCCGCTTTCTAAAATGGCGTGAACAATATCCTGCCCGATACTCTGGCTGTTATTGCACAACACCGGCTCACGGCCTGTATTAAGAACAAAGTTCCGGTTCTCAATCAGTAAATCGACATATAAAAGTTCACTCATGAATGTAATTCCTGCCATTCAGCAAGCTGTCCCGGTGTGAGGGGTTGCTGGGTGGTGATATTTAGCGTGCCAATTTTCTGGCTCCTGTCCGTGACATTATTTGCACTGCTGGCAATCGTTTTACTGATACCGCCTTTATCAATGCCGGTTAACTGCCCGCCGGTGGACAGGGTATTTTGCGTAACGGGAATATCCTTGTTATCTCCGGCCAGCGAAATATTCACGCCGGGGATCTTATTTAATTTCCCGACAATCCAGTTCCATGATTTAAGAAACGCGCCTTTAATCGTGTCCCAGACATTATCGAACAGGGTCACAATCCCGGAAGCCATATTCCCCAGTGTTGCCAGCGGCGAAAGCCGGAAAGCAGTGCGGTGAATTTATTCCAGCCCTCGCTGATAAATTCCCATGCTGCCGAATACACCCCGGCAAGCCATGTAATATATTGCTCAGCCAGTTTAAAGGCCGTGGTATTCATGACCGCATTTTTGACCGCATCCCAGTGCTTGATCAGCATGTAGCAGCCCACCGCCAGCAGGGCGATAGCCGCAATGATCAGCAGTACCGGCCAGCTCATAAAGTTGATGGCCGCACCGGTCAGCATGGAGGCAATACGCACCGCCATCAGGACACCACGCAACCCGCCCAGCACCACGCCCCAG
The DNA here is from genome assembly GCA_002886105.1 of Enterobacter sp. EA-1. GTDB lineage: Bacteria > Pseudomonadota > Gammaproteobacteria > Enterobacterales > Enterobacteriaceae. The sequence continues at coordinate 1,217,610 of CP025776.1, read as the reverse complement.
CCGGTCATCACAAATGAGGACACACCGATAATGATATTGAGCGCGGCCCCCATCGCGGCAAAGCCCAGCACGGCCAGCGTGACGTAACCCACCACGCGGGCGATGTTCGGAAACATTTCCATCCACTTCGCGAACGTCGCGCCCATTTCGGCCAGCCGGTTCAGCAACGGGTACAGAACGGGGATCAGCGTTAAGCCGATAACGGTCTGAATGGCTTTGAGGATGGCGATAAAGCGATCCCACGGTTTGACCATTTTCGCGGCCATTTCACTGGGTGCGCTTAAGCCCGTCCGAACCGCCCAGCTCCGTGATATTGCGCCGGAGTAAATCGACATTGCCGTAAAGCTGTTTCACCACCGCCGCGCTGTCGCCAAAGGCGTCATCCAGCTCTTTTGCGCCTTCAGGTTGCCTTCCGGCTCTTACCGTATTTACCAGGTTTCTCCAGCATGGCGGGCATGCTCAGCATCGTGCCGCTGGCGTCCACTGGAAGGACAGCCCCAGCTTTTGGCGCCCTCTATTGCGCCGGTCATAAAGCCTTCGTACGCGCTGCTGGCTTCCGTTCCCAGCGTGCGGCTTAGCTGTCCGAGTACCGCCAGTTGCTCATCAAGCCCGATATTGAAGTTCGTCCCGACGCCGCGCGCCCCTCCATCAGGTCTTTGATGGTGCCCATTTCAGCGCCGAACGTTTTACGCATGAACGCCATTTTCCCGGCCAGTTGCTCCGCGAACTGCACCTTGCCCAGCCGTTCCGCCTCGCTGCGGAAGTTGCCGAACATCTGGCCCATAAATTCAGCGGTTTCGGCAGAGGTCGCTTTCATTGCAAACGCCAGCGTATTGGCGACTTTCGTCACCTTCGGCAGCTCCGTTGACGTCAGCCCGGCGATAGCGCCGTTAATCTCCGCTGTGGAGTTGACGAAATCCACAGCGCTGGCTCCGTAGGTCATGCTGAACAGCAATGCATCCTTGCGCACCGTTTTGAGCGCGGTACTGTCAATACCCTCGCCGATGCCTCACTCAGTGAATCGTACATGTCGATGGCCGGACTCAGCGCCCCTTTAATCGTCTCAGCCACGCCCCACATGGCCATTGCCCCGACGCCGATCTGTTTAAAGGCATCCTTTGATTTATTGGCAAAGCCCGTCACAGATTGCTGCGCCTGTTTTAACGGGCGCGTTAATTTGTCGATAAGGCTTAATGTAAAATCCAGTTGTTTCATCAGGAACCTTTAAACGCCCCGGCCGATACCATTGGCCACCGACACCGCCATATTTTCCCAGTAGCGGTTATCCAGCCAGATAGCAGCGGCAATATCATCCGTATTATCTTCACCGTCCGGGAGATAATGGCGACGTAAAATTAAATACTGAGTGAGTCCGTTGGATTCAATTGCATGAACCCGCCGTGTCAGTTTTTTACTTCGATTTCCAGCTCTGGCGCGTAGATATCATTAATCTTACTGACAATCTGCAAAGCGGCCCCCGGACGTTTAATAATTTCCGCCAGCGCGTCTTTTACTTTCCGCCGCCACAATACGATTCAGATAGCTGACTGCCGGAGAAACTTTATTATCCATCGATATTTCGTTAATGAATTTATTGTACGCAGTGGTATTTGGCGTAAATACCAGTGCAACACCGGCAACGGTTAATTCAATCTTTTCCATTTAAAACACTCTCACGTTGATTAATTTCGTCTACCAGCGCGTTATGGCGCGCTGCGCAGTCGGTATATAAATGTTGATAATCCAGCAAAGCCCCGGCGATAACTGCGCCGGTTGTCCCCTCAAGGCGCGGCAGTTTTACCGGACACGTTGTTTTGAGGTTTTCCTGATAAGGCACGTTCGGCGTTACCGGCGGCGTCGTTGTACAGCCGGACAAACTCATCAGACACGCAGACGTTAGTAAAAACCGGTTTAACGATTTCATAGCGGATCTCTTTTGGCTGGCCAGCTTTGAGCGCGGCCATCACATCTTCAAGTCTGCGCGCGGAAGTGCCGGCAATGGTCTGCAACTCTTTCCCCGTCGCCGTGGCCGCTTTCCTGACAGCCAGATCAACACTGTCACGCTGCCAGTCACAGACCTTCCATCCGGCAACGAAAGCGAGCGCCAGCCCTATCAGGGCCACAATCGCCGCGCGGCTCATCAGCGCACCCCGTTATGCTCAAGACTGAAATGATTGCCGTCCGGGTTGCTTTTTAAATCGCCCGCCCCAGCTACCGCCCGAGGGCTTTCCCAGTACTCGCCCAGCGGGCGGTATGCTTCGGTCTGCGTCTGGTACACCCCGTTAATGAACAGGTTGAAATCCAAGGCCAGCCGCTGGGTATGCAGGCTGTTGGAAATGCCGCTGCCCTTTTTCGCGTTCAGCGCCGCCTGTTCCGGCGTGCGGTACGCCTCGCCAAACGTCAGACGATAGCCCTTGCTGTCTGCCCAGTGGATCAGGTTGGCAATCAGTACCGCAAACAGCTGTTGTTTCTCGCTCAGTGTCATTTCCCTTCCCCTTCCTGCTTACCCGCCGCGCGGCGGCGGAGATACATTTCGACCGCCTGATAACCGGCAATCCCCAGCCCGGCTCCCAGCCCCTGAATCGCCAGCGGGCTGGCGTCCGGCAGTTGCAGCAGTACCGCCCCGGCCACCACGGAAACCAGACTCCCCGAGGGATAACGCGGCTGATAAACAGGCGCGGTGTAATGGGGTCATTGCTGGCCAGCACTTTGGCAATCGCAATCAGTGCGCCGATAACTAACAGTGAATACAGACTTTTTTCATGTTCCTGCATGGTAATTCCCTAGCCGATCAGGTTTTCCGTGGCTTCCGATTCCAGATACGGAATGCCGTCAATGTTGATAAAACGCGGGTCAGTCACCTTAAACGGGATTTTCCGTGTCGCCAGCGCGCCACCCTTCGGATCGATATCAAGAATGTCGGACATGTTCATCTTGCAGCCGAACGCCTCCACCCCTGGCTTCCTCATCGCCCGCTTTGGCGTAAAACATAAAGTCCTGCGGCTCAATACCCCGCCACGACCCCGCCTCCTGCGCTTTACGCTTCAGAATGGCAAAGGCTTTGAGGCTCAGTTCTAATTCCCCCTCCGCCGACACATCCCCCGCCACCCAGCCATCTGGCACACCGGCTGTCTGCGTCGCGGCGGTATTGTCCGTAATGGACAGGCTGATTTTTCCGCGTGGACAAGCTCGCCACCCATGAAGAAATCAAAGGACATGCCGCTGATACGCTTGCTCATGCGGTGGCCTCCAGTGACTGATCAAGTAACAGACTGATCGAGATTTGCAGCGGCACTTCGTACGGGCGCAGCACAATGTAAATCTCGACGTGTTTTTTGGTTTTCCAGACGATTTTCACGTCGCCCTCTTTCGGCGGTTTCACCTCCCCCGGAAACGTCACGCCGTTGATTTGCGAGGCTTTTGACATTTCACGCAGCGGACGGGCAAAAATCGACTCATGCGCGGCAATGCTGCCCGGCGTGCTGTTCAGCGCGCGATCACCGATTTTGCTGATAGCCAGCAGACGGACGCGGCGCGCCACTTTGTCGGCAATGCGCAGCGTCTCAATCGACTGATAATCACCGCCCTCCACGTCCAGCGTGCGGCCATCAGACCAGTACAGACCGTCGTAATCGGGATACCACATCGGCACACTGAAACGCTGCGCTTCCAGCGCACTGGAGCGTGGCCACGGTGACGGACTGCCCCGCGCCATCCACCGGCATTTCGTCACTGCCGGTATTCAGCAGCGCGCCGGTTTTTACCCGCGCCGGGCTGTCGGCGACGGTCACGGCACGGCTGCACAGACGCCCGGCCAGCACCCCCGGCTCATTGCCCCACAGGCACGGCACAAGCTGAATGGCTTTTTCTGCAATCCCCTGCTGTAGCGTGGAAAGCCGCGCCAGATACTTCGACTGGCTTTCCTCCTTTTCAAAACCGCCCACGGCCGGGGATGAACCACACCCAGCGGCCATACTTTGAAATCAGCGTGGCACGAAGCGTCGCCGCTTCGTTGATGCTGGCTTTGTCGCTGACGGCATCACACAGCACCACCCCTTCCACAGAACAGACCGGCTGCGCGGCCAGTACGGCATCGGTCAGACTTTCCGCGCCGTCGCCTTCCGCCACGACACGCACAAAGGCCCACCAGTTCTGGCCAGCATTGGCCTGCGCCGCTTTGAGAAAGCGTTTCAGCACCGTGTCCGCACTGCCCAGCAGCGCATCAAAATCTGTCTGCGCATTAACAGCCTGCGTTTTTCCGACGCCAGCCTTACCCTTTCCGATAAACAGTACGCAGCGCTCGACCTCCGTCACTTCGCCCTGCAACTGGTTTGCACGGTTCACATCAACAACAGGCCGAGTCATATTTTCCCCCTGATATCCTGCGCTTTCACATCCCAGCCAAAGCCGATGGCCTGTAGCTGGCGCGCCAGCGCCTTGTTAAGTCGTCATTGCTCATGCCCGAGGAATTCACGGGCAGGAACATCAATTACCCAACGGATTTAGCCGCCCTGCCGCTCAGCTTGCGGATGAGCAGACCGGCACTGGGCGTACGGCATGGTTTCCGTGATTTCGCGGTAAGTCGGCTTCTTCCACCGTTTCCCGCGTTTCACCGCATACCCCAGCACACGCAATTTTTGGCTCGGGCGATGGTGGCCATTTTCCCGGCCTCCGTTCGCCCTTTGTAACTGCCCCGGTTCACACGAACCGACATCCCGTGTTGCTGCGAATAACCAATCACCCCGGCGGGAACCGGCGTTTCCCCGTTCCGGTAGCCCCCCGCCCTGCAAATAGATCCTGACTGCCTGAATCTCCGGCATTTCGCGGATATGCAGCAGTTTCGGCATATTGCGCAGCATCTTTCCTTTACGCTTTGTCGCCCGTCCCGGCCACGCTTCCCCCCTCCGGTGACTGCTGGTTACGCACATTGCGTTTTGCGGCGGCAATCAGTCCGTATTTCGCCAGGGCGCCATAAAAGCCGCTGGCGTTTTTTGGGGGTAACTCCACCTCTGCCAGCGCGTTGCGCAGCGCCGCCAGTTGCTTTTATTCAGCTCACCGCCCGCAAACATCAGGACTCTCCGACCGGCGCACCCGCCTCATCAGCGCCGTAGACCGTGGCGCTTAACGCGGTCAGGATCTCCGGCTCAACCAGCGACCAGCGCCCGCCACGATACGGAATAACCCCTTTCGGGTCTGGCCGTATCACCAGTTCATCTGCCAGTGGCATGGTCAGCACCACCGTGGCCGTTTCTTCGTCCTCCACCGTCACATCCCGGTGGCGTCGGTGTTTGCAATGCCGGTTTCCTCCAGCACCGGGCTGGCCAGTTCATCCAGCCAGGGCTTCAAGCAGGGCAATCAGCAACTGCGGCGGACACATCCGGTACGGGAAACGCTCCCAGGACAGCAGCGCGTTGTAACGAATGATCGACATGCGGTATTGCTCCCCGGCCCAGCTCTCTGGCAGCGGACAGCACCTGCATTTCATCGATCAGGCTGTCAAAGCCCAGCAGCGCCCGTTTCGGCAGGTTCTGCGTGAAAATGTCAGTCAGGGAATCAAGCTGTGTCTTCATACCTTGCTCACCGTGACCCGTTTCAACCCTTTCATATGCCGAATGGTGATTGAGGACTCCGCCAGCAGTCCGGCGCGGGTGTCCTCACTTTCCTGCCCCGGATGACTTTCGCGCCGCCCGGTGGTGGCGAACTCGCCCAGCAGATCGGCCTTTGCACGGGCAAACACCGCTTTGGTGTACTGTGCGCAAAGCCCGTTAACACCCTCCATCACCGGCCCCGGCACCGCTGCGGCGCATTGATGCCCGGCATCACGGTGTTTCTGCGCAACCTTTATCAGGTCGGCATTGACCTCCATCACCGCCGCCAGCAACGCACTGGCCGGTATTGGCATCCATATCCGGCGGCAACGCCCGTTGTTGCTGGAAATCCGCCAGATTGAGATCCGGCCAGAATCCATCGTTCGTTAACGGTGAATCCTGATAATCAATCGCCTTTCCGCTAAACATGGCTCCCCCGAAAAAGGCGGGCTGACCGGCATCCACGGCACATTACACAGATGTGTTCTGCCCTCCGCCGCGCCCGCCCGGCTTGCGGTAGTCGTTAAGGCTGAACTGCGGTCAGTTCGCCCTCATCAAACCATGCATCCACAGCACGGCCATCAGCGGCCAGATAATGGATCAGGTATTGATTGCTGCAATTGGCGTATTCGGCACGGGCTTTAACATGCCCCTCCTCACCGCTGATAGTCACTTTCACGCCCTGCCCAAGGACGTGTCTGAATACGTTTTGTGTTGGCATTTTTTATGCTCCGTTTTCGATGCGTCGAATTCGCGCGGCAATCTGTGCGCGCAGTGTCGTAACCCCGACGCGCTTATAAAGGTTTTCTGCATTAGCCAGCAGTTCATCGGCCTTTTGCAGCGTTTCCATATCTTCCACCGCCGTGGCGCGAGGCTGGCCGTCATCGTCACGCAACAGCATTTGTCCGGCGAACTTGAACCACTTGGCGGTAATCTCTTCGTGTAAGCGCCAGTGCTGCGTGACCTTTTCAAACACCTGAAGTAAGGCTCAATGCTTTCACCCGCTGCCGCCGTGTTTTCCGCCCGGTGCCATTACCGTGTCGGCAACAAATACCGGGAAACGGCTTTTGATGTTCTCCGGCGTCGGCTGTTGCTGTTCAATCGCGATATCCGCCGGTGGGCGCAGGCCTTCTTCGATATCACCGGCGTCGAACGTCCACACCACGAACCACGCAAACACCGGGTTTTCATAGACGTTGCCGCCCTCCAGATAGACGTCAATGGTCGGCTTCCATCGCGGCAGCAGTTCATCACGCTTGTAAGCAACGCGGTCGGCAATGGTCGGGAGAGCTTGCAGATACGCCACATCCTGATCCAGCAGGCGGATCTGCATATGCAGGCTTTCCATCGTCTCAATCGCACCGGCGTGCTTTGAGATGTTGCGCGGCAATCAGGCGCTGGCTGTGACGCTGTGCGGGTGAAAGAGTCATTTATCAGCCCTCTGCCGGTTCAGTCACTTTGCCGATGGTCACAGCGTCTTCGTCGATAGCGGCATACAGCTCCGGCACTTCGACGGCGTAGCCTTCATTGCGCAGGTATTTGTTTTCGTACTGCTTACGGTCTTCAACGAATTCCGCTTTACGCTGGCGTGTGCCGCGCTGCGTATAGATGTGCAGGTTGCTCAGTGGCGTAACGACCATGCGTTTACCCGGCATAAATGGCGGGACAATGGCCGGACGCCCGGCAATGGTGCTGCCCAGCATCTGCGCAGCGATTTTTCTCCGTGGGCTTGTCTGCTGCCCTCGGTAAAGCCGGTATTGCTCTGCGGCCACCGTGGTCAGCGCCAACCATCACGACCAGACGCGGATCATTACGGAACTGCTGCGGCAGTTTGGCGTTAATCAGGTCGGACGCCATCGCATCGAGTGAACGGTAATCCCCCCTTGTCATCCGGAGGGATGATGGGATCGGACATAATCTGGTAGCCGTCTTTGAACGTTTTCATGCGGGCATGCCAGCCGATATTCACGTCCTCACCGTTCGGGTTTTTCACCGGATCGGTGGTGGGGGCAACAGACTTACCGTTAAAACCGATGCGCAGCATATCCAGCGCAAACGCACGGTTAGAGAAGGTTTGCACCAACTGGAAAAACTCTTCTTCACTGCCCGCGTTTGCCCACATAGACAGCAAATCCCAGCGCAGCGCGGCGCAGGAGTCCGTTTCGACCAGTTTGTAATCGTTGCCGTCCACACCGACACGTTTGGTAAAACGCCCGTCAGCGTTGCGCCCGGTGGAAGCGCGACGCGCCCACAGACACCACGGCCGCTAAGCTGGTCAACATCGGCGACGGTGATCAGACTGAGGAATTCAACGGATTCCAGCAGCGCTGCGCGCAGGGTGGTTTCCTGCGGGTCGGTTAATTTGAATGCACGGGAAGGATTAGTGACGCTGTAGTGCTCTGCCAGTCCGGCAGCGTAAGCATCAATAAAATCCAGCGCACGGTGATTTAATTGCATAAATTCCCCTCGCGTTGACGCGATTAAATAATCAGATTCGGAACAACTTATTTTTTAAGAATGACGATCAGAGAAAATTAAAGCGTTTTTTCTTTCTCTTTTTGCCGAATACACGCTCAGGTGCAGGAGTCACTTTTTTATCCAGCTTGCCGAAGTTTTTAATAATCTGCGGCAGACTGTCGCGCAGCGTGGCAAATTCCTGCGTATCCACCACTTCCAGCAATCGCTTCCAACATCTTCCGCCGTCGAATTCAGTTTTTTCTTCCAATAGCGGCAACGCGCGATTCCAGATCATTAAGCGCATTCGCCGGAGTTTATCGTCTTCGCCCGGTGTTTCTTCCGGTGGCTGTTCTTCAAAGTTTTTCGGTTTAATACCAAACCAGCTCTGCCAGTCTTTTTTTCATTTTGTTTACCTGTTCAATTCGCCCGGTGATTGTACATCCGTAATATCCGGTTGTGATTTATTGCGTTTACTGAAACGTAAGCGTGTGGTTCCCACACTGGCCGGTGTGTCAGTCACCGCCAGCCCTTCCGATACGTGCGGCCTGTGTTGCGCCAGTTCCCGTCCGGCGTCAGTTCCACCGAAAAGAAAATCAACTGGCCGTAGCGGTTGGCATCCAGTAAATACTGGTTCGGGCAAAGTTTGACAAACAGCCTTACCAGACCGTCATCACCTTCGTGATACATGACCTCCAGTACTTCGCCGAAATTGCCGTAGTCTTTACAATGTTCCGGCCAGATTAACGCCGCGTATAATTGAGCGTCGTATAACTCCGCCGCATCAATTAACCACTGCCGCTCAAGCTTTCGGCCATCAACCGTATCTCCTTCGGCAACGCACAGCCAGTCAGTCGTTAAATGAGACATATTTTCGCCTCGCTGATAGTGCAAAACGATTATTACGGAATAAACGCTACCCTTCACCTTATAAATTCTTAACAGTTCGGATAACCGCTGTTATCTGAACAGGTGCGAATAATACCCGCCGTTTTTTAATGTCAGGCACGGCATAATTAAACCTATGGCTAAATACTCAGACGAATTAAGAGGCGTTGCACGCTCGCTTTATCTGCGCCGGGCAACACCGAAAAAATTGCATCAGAATTAAATCTGCCGAATGCGCGGATCGTTTACTACTGGGCGGAAAAATATTCATGGGCTGACTTACTCCAGTCATGAAAGCACAGAAGAGGCGATAGAGCGCCGCTATCAGCTCCTTGCCGGGCGGGATACGAAAACCGACCTCACGGAATTAAAGGAAATGGACATGCTGATCGCTCACGCCACCAAATTGCGGGCGCAGAGCAACAAGCATAAAGAGAAGCTGGCAGAAAGCCGGGGAACGACACGCGACGCAGGGCCGGACAATGGCGGGGATGAACCGCGCAAAAGCGTAAGTACAAAAAGAATGATATCTCCGGGCTGACACAGGAGGACTTCGACGCTGGGCAGATGAGCACCTTTTCGCGTACCAGAAGCACCTGCGCCAGAATATCGGCCAGCAGGTCAGGAACATCCTGAAAGCCGCCATCGGTGCGACGGTATTTGCGTATGAAGCGTTTGAAAATGCGGTCATGACCGGCGACCCGCAGATATTCCTTTCTGCGTCGAAAGCACAGGCCGAGGTGTTCCGCTCCTACATCGTGAACATCGCCGAGCAGTATTTCGGCATCACGCTGACCGGCAACCCCATCCGCCTGAGTAACGGCGCAGAGCTGCGCTTCCTGTCTACCACAAAACACCGCGCAGTCCTACAGCGGGCATCTGTACTGCGACGAATATTTTTGGGTGCCGAACTTCGCGAAGCTTAACGAAGTGGCTTCCGCGATGGCCACGCACGACAAATGGCGCACCACCTACTTTTCAACGCCATCGGCCAAAACGCACTGTGCCCACCCGTTCTGGACGGGCGAGGAATGGAAACAGGGGAATAAAAACGCGAAGCGGTTGTTTTCCCGTCCTTCAACGATATGCGCGACGGTGGCCGACTCTGCCCCGATGGCCAGTGGCGCTACATCATCACGATGGAAGACGCGATCGCGGGCGGTTCAACGCCAGCATCGAAAACTACGCAACCGCTATAACGACGCCACATTTCGCATGCTTTACATGTGCGTGTTTGTGGACAGCAAAGACAGCGTTTTTAAATTCTCCGACTGGAGGCGTGCGGTGTTGAGACCGAAACTGGCAGGATCATAACCCCAATGCCGCGCGGCCATTCGGTGAGCGTCCGGTGTGGGGAGGTTTCGACCCGGCCCGCAGCGGCGATTTTAGCTGTTTTGTTATCGTCGCGCCGCCCCAGTTCGCGGCGGAAAAGTACCGGGTGTTACGCGTCATCAACTGGCAGGGGATGAATTTTCGCTGGCAGGCAAAGCAGATAGAAGAACTGTTTAAACAATACAACTTTACCTATCTGGGCGTGGACGTTACCGGCATCGGCCGGGCGTTTTTGAGAACATCCAGCACTTTGCGCTGCGCGTGGCGGAGGCTATCCGCTACGACCGCAACACGAAAGATCAACTGGTGTTAAAAGCCGCCGATGTGGTGGAGAGCCAGCGCATCGAGTGGGACAAAGACATGAAGGAAATCCCGGCCAGTTTCATGGCCATCCGGCGCACCACGACACAGAGCGGCGGCGCAATGACATTTGTCGCAGACCGTACCAAAGACACCGGACATGCAGAGGCTTTCTGGGCTATCGCCCATGCCCTGCATAACGAACTACGAAAACAAACCCCGATCACGCTGGAGGCTGGCGAAAGCAGCATGAGTAAGAAAAATACAACCGCGCGCGCGATAACCGCAAAGCCGCGCCCGCTAAAAAAATGAGTATCCTGCGCTTCGGCAAGCCCGAGCCGGTACTGACCACCGCGGCGCGGACTATAGCGACGTGGTACGACAACGAGGCCAATCACTACACGCTGCCGATTGACCGGCTGGCGCTCGCCCAGCTCCCCAACCTGAACGGCCAGCACGGCGGGATTATCCACGCCCGTAAAAACATGGTCATGGCCGATTACGCTGGCGGCGGGCTGACGCGTGATCAGCTGGAGGCGGCAACGTTTGACTTCATCACCTTCGGGGATGTGGGGTTTGTGAAAATCCGCAATGGCTGGGGTGACGTGGTGGATCTGGAGCCACTGCCGGGGCTGTATACCCGCCGCCGCAAAACAGGTGAGTTCGTCGTCCTGCAACAGGGCGAGCCACTTGTTTACCCGCCCGAAGACGTGATTTTTCTGCGTATGTACGACCCGCAGCAACACATCTACGGTCTGCCGGATTACATCGGCGGCATTCACTCTGCCCTGCTTAACAGCGAAGCGGTGATTTTCCGCCGGTACTACCACAACGGTGCGCACACCGGCGGCATTCTTTATACCTCTGATCCCCAGCATGACCGATGACCTTGAGGAAGAGATAGAGCGCCAGCTACGTGACAGCAAAGGGATCAATTTCTCCACTATCCGGTGAATATCCCGAACGGGCAAAGACGGGGTGCAGTTTATCCAGATGGGTGACATATCGGCGAAAGATGAGTTTGCCAGCGTGAAAACATCAGCGCCCAGGACGTGCTGAATGCGCACCGTTTCCGCAGGGCTGGCCGGGCAGATTGCACAGAACGCCGCCGGACTGGGGTGACCCGAGAAGGCCGAGCGAATTTACAAAACGAAGTGCTGCCCATTCAGCAGCGTTTTATGGACGCGATCAACGGCGACCCGGAAATCCCGTTAAATCTGCATAAGTTCACTCTCCCACAACAAAACAGACGGTGCGGCATGAGGCAAAACAGGTTAAAAATCCGGTGCACTCTTTCAGGTCAGGAGCATGGAATATGCGAGTGTTGAAAATTGAATGCCCGGAATGCGGTTCAAAAGCTGTAATCAAGAAAACGAACAGGAAACACCGCAAAATCGCGGACATTTACTGCGCATGTTCAGATGTGGAGTGTGGCCACATTCGTCATGAATCTGACGTTCTCCCATACACTAAGCCCAGTAAAAAACGGGCGACGTGTTAATGCAGAAATTGCTTAACGCGTTGTCACCCGATCAGAAACAAATGGCGCTGGATTTATTGGAAGTCTTCGGCTGAATGAAAGATCACAGCGACTAAAACGCAATACAGTGTCTGAGTCAGTTAGGTGCATTCGCTATCTGACCTTACCCTATTATTTTCTATCAATGACTCAGCACTCCCAATTTTCACCCCCTGATTTAAGATAAAAAAAGCAAAACAAAAAAATCGCCCCGTATGCAATATGAAACGGAACCTTCCCTAGCAAAGTACTCCACTTCCAAGTTTTTTTATTATCACATCAAAATAAAAGGTGCTATGTCTGGTAATTTCGAATATGCAAAAACAGTTAGCGAATAGATAAAAAATAGAAAAACTTTAGTAAAAATCTCCATGTTTTTTTATTATGCCTTTTCGCTTTCCATTGAAACAACTCGCCCTTGTTCTGTAACGTTAACCAAATGCGCACATTTTTTATAATTTTTTATATCCTTGATAGGATCAGATGCAGACAAAATCCTCTCACGTTGCTTTAGTGATACATCGCCGGTAAAGGCAGTACTATTTACGCCCCAGTTCCTCTAGCTGATCCTATTGGTTTCTCCGCTAATTTATATGCAAAATCACTGGCTTTAACATATTTATCAAAAGGCGGTTAGATTCAAAATCGACCCAGCGACGCCATGCAATATATCCAGCACCAATAGCACCAGCTATTTTAAAAAAGAATCAACTTCAGTCCAAAAATGCCATCACCACATCTCCTCTCCCAGATTAGACATGCACGAATCTACTGGAAAAAGAGATACTTTCTACCATTACTTTCGCTGAACAACTTGATTACCTGCATTGCTTCAATGTTACTAAGCTATTACAGTCACAAGCGATTCATGTATTTATAGCTACATCTTTGAGCTTAGACCTTCGGTCAATTCACTCCAACCACGCAATCGCTAAATCTTTTTCTTCGCACGAGCAATTCCCTTGCGCAATCAATTTGGTGAACAATGCAATTGGCTGAATCTCAATCGTTTCATAAAATAAATCCAGCTCAAATCCTCCAAGGAACAACTGTATAAACGAACAGCATACATATTCATCAGTTAAAGAGGCATTTGTTGTGAGCCCTTGTTACAAGACTTGAACTTACCACATCAGATCACGACCAGCCCGGCCAGATTTCATTTTCTGGCTTACTGCGCTGTTCATGTAGCTGACCGTTCCTGTAGGAGGGCATTTCGTATGCCAGCCCACTTCCCCGGGTCAGAATGGCTATTTCTTCATCACTTCCGCTATAACCACGGCGTTGCAGATCCAGTTTTAATCGTCTGCGGGTTCCACCCTCCGTACAGTTATTGACAGAACTCCAAGCCGCGCCGGTGGCGATAGAAAACCCTGCCTGGCGCTTCGGCCAGTTTCGCGACCTTCTGCCATTTGATGAGACGTGTACACTTCTGAATCAGGAATAAGAGGCGAGTAGATACCCTCGGACGCGTTGCACGTCTTCCGCGTACTCGTTGCCCTTTTCCGTGATTTCGTAAGCGAGACGAACGACCAGATCACGGCGCTTAACCAGTGCACCGCCCTGCAATACTGTATACGCGGCCCAGTCGCCTACATCAGCGGCGGCTAACACTGCATCCATGCGACTATCTGCCAGTTGCCGATCGCGCAGGCGGCGAAGCTCACGCCAGACCGTCACCGGCGCACCGCCGATTTGCTGAAACTGGCGGATACGCCAGCGGGAAGCCCACGCGGTAACGGCTTTGGACATATCCCGCAGGTTTTCCCCGGTTTCTTCGTCCGTCTCGCCATCCAGCGCGAAACCGTCGATATTTTTGGAGATGTATTTTGCGATGTAGCCGGTGGCTGAACCTTTTCCGGATCGATAGGCTCATCGTGAAAACGCGCCTTAAGCGCGTGGGGTGACTGGAGTTCTTCAGAATCTGCAAGACGGGCGTAGTAGCAAAGAATATCGCGCACCACGTCCACATCCTGCGGGTGCATGAATAGCATGTGCCAGTGTGGCGTTCCATCGTGATGCGGTTCCACCACGCGGAAACCGAAAACTTTGATACCGGCGCGGGATAGCGGCACGACATTTAGCCCACACGCCGCAAAGATAGCGTTGTGTATCCTGCGGGTTACTGCCATTCCACTGGCTGACAAAGCCGCCTTTGCTGTGCACGGCATGGAAGCGTGACGGCGCGGTGATGGTGTAGAACTCACCGGCTAACCCTTGTTCGTTGGCGATATCTTCAAACCCGCGCATGAACCATCAGTTCAGCGACGGATCGGGTTGGCCACTCCTGTAAACCTGTTCATCAAGACCGATGCGATCACCGTCTTCATTAATCAGGTCAAACTTTTGAAAAACTCCGTGTTGCGTCTTTTCTGGTCTATCCATTCGCCCGTGGTTTTACGGGATACATAAGCGTTTGCGGCTTTCTGAACCTGCCCTACCGCAATGGCCAGATGCTCACGCTGTAAATCGCGGGCGCGTTTGAGGCGCAGATACCACCAGTCAGGGGCCATCATCCGCAGAATGCCGGAATGCGCCTGCCGTTCCGTCAGTCGGCCATCAGCGCCCCCAGTACGGAGCGGTAAAATTAATCGTCTCAGCCAGCTCGCCCATATGGCAAGCGGCGCGCGCCAGCCCTGATCGTCCTGTGTGGCATCTTCAAGGGTATCGGTAAAATCACAGAATGCCTGTAACCAGCTGGGCGGCAACCCGCCCGCCAAGCTTTTTAAGCCTCTGTGCGGTCGAGGGATGGGTGACGTTCCAGCGCCTTACCGAAAGGGAGATCAGCAACATCACCATGTAATTCAGCGGGACATCACTTTTCGCAGACGTGGCAATACATTCCCGCCGATGGTTTTGCAGGAATGTATTGGCACGGCGGCGACCATCAGCACCGTTATAGAGTTTTTCGTATCGATGGCCAAAATACCCGGCCAGCCAGTCGGGTATTTCATGGAGATACTGAGAGCGCCGTGTGCGTAATCCTCTGCGTTGACGAACCAGAGTTTACGCTCTGTTATCGTGGCGTCGCGGGGGACTCCAAGGCGCGAAGATATCACGCCGCCATTCGTTGACGGCGTGGTGTTGGCCATTAAGCTCTACAGCATTGGTTTCAACCATTTCATGGCTCTCACCAAGTGACCTTTATTGCCATGCTGCACCGCCTTTGCTGGTAATGGCTTGGGCCTCTTCGCGGATCAATTCCACGATTTCAGCAGCGGATAGCCCTTCGTTAACAGCATGAGCGGCCAGCTTATCGAGGCGGACAGAACAACCGGCGGCGGCTTTGCCCTCCCGTGTGGCTTTCTGGAGCATTAATTCGCCAGTGCCAGCCCTGCGGCTGGATTGCTATCTATTTCTGGTTTTGTGGTGATACGTGTCGCCATGTTCATCTCCGTGGCAAAGAATCCCCGGCCATTGCTGGAATGGCCGAAAAATCAGGTGATTAGTGGAACGTAGGGGTTTTTACGGCTGAATGGTTGGGCGCTGGCACTTTATGAAGCGGATAAGTCTGCGCCACCACTCGGATTAAGGCTTTGATTTCTCCCTGACCGTCGATCCAGCCGTAGAAAAGCGCCCGGAGACTGGCCAGCGCCTCAATCTGGTTATCCTTCCCTTCCGCCTCGCGGTATGCGGTACACCATAGCGGCGTTAATTGCCAGCCAGTGGCGGGTATTTGTCAGATGTTCAGTGTCATTAAAGAAAACGGGTGAAGCGCGACGCCCAGCTTTGTCAGTGTTTTTGCTGATAAAGGCCGGGCGTAATTCAGGTACTCGCCAAGCGTTCAATTCGCTGGCAAAGGTAACTTTATCTACGCAAATAATGGTCATGCCCGGTGTCCCTGCTTGTGCTGACGCAGCTTGTTACGAGTAGCTGCGGTGCTTTCCGGGAGCGACGGCGCAGTAGCAAAGTTTTGTTGTGGTGATGTCTTGTCAGGATTACGGGCAGTTCGCGGCGCAAAATCTCTTTCTCTGAGCGAGCCGAATCCCGCAAAAAGATTGCGCGCGTGCTGAATACCTGTGCGGATTTGCATCATACGGCGATGATCGAGACGAGCATAAAGCTCGCCAGTTGCAATTAGCCGTGGCTTGCGTTCACTGTCACGTCCGTAGACCGAAACAGCATGAAGCACCACACCCCGCCATTCCGGGGCGTCAGTGAGTCCCAATATTTAGCCGCGTCAGAGTGATCAGGAAAAAGCTGATCGCGAAGTTGCTGGATACGTTCGAGATTAGCATGGACACCCCTGAATTTACTAACCGACGCCAGCGGCAGCGGGTGAGTGTTGAATTTGTAGACGTGTGATGGATTCCAGCGGCGACCGTTCAGTAATTCAATCCAGCCATTCCCATCGCTTGGTAACTGCTGTGTCGGCGACTGGCGTTTAAGCATGGATGCAATGTCTTTCATGGAGCACCTCACATCAGCCCGGTGGCGCTTCGTCGTCGATATCGACGGGCAGCCAGCACAGGCGCGGACTGGAATCGGGTTTTCACGGAGTAGACGATCAACGAAAGGCTGCGGATAGCATTTCGCTGGCGCGGTCAAGGATTTGATTCCGGCGGGCTGCGGTCATCTTCTGTAGAAACCGTCACCGGCACCAGCCGATACTGGCCGTGGCGGTCAGTGCGCAATACTGTATTTTCAGGCGTGGCGTTGTTCACCGGAACGGACGGCTAGTTCATCTGGCGCAGAAGACCGTCAAGAATGCGTCTGGTGGCTTCAGTGATGGCCATAAGCTCAATCAGGGTAAGCTGATGAGCCTGATCTGGATTCAGCTTGACGCAACGTCGCAGGGCGCATCCCCAAATTTCTGGCCAGTTGCTCAACATTATGCGCCTGAGAAAAGGCGCGATAAGCGCTATCCGTGATCGTATGGATACTTTGTAATCGTACATGTTCGCATCCCCGAACTTATGCATTATTGAAGCGAGTTACGTTTAGTAAGGCGGTATTCATCAGGAACATGGATATCCTCGCCCGTGATGTTGATTACAAAGTTCGAATGACCAAGGGCAAGGCGCGTTTGTTCTTCTTTATATTTCAGATATTTAATTTGAATCTTACCGCCAGCGCGTTTGCACCTTTGCGGATTTTTTGGGCAGGATCTCTACTTTCCCGTGTTCCTTCCATTTATAGACGGTGTGAAGGGACATTTTTTCGAGATAGGCGAACTCATCCGGGTATACCCAAATGCGAGGGATGTTGATTGAAATAGTCGCATTCATGATGCAAAAATCCTCTGTTGATTCGTATCTGTCAGTGCAATTTCTGATTTGGTAGCAAAGCAGAAAATTAGTTCAATTGCGAGGTGATTTATACCGCAATCGAGGATAGTCAACATCTTGGCGTTCAAATGCGAGCAACTATGTTTAAAAACGATGGTTCAAAATCAATTGACAGGATGATGGAAGCCTATGGTTTCCGCTTTCGTAATGATTTATGACATGTCGGCATATCTTCCAGCACGCTTTCCACATGGCAAAAGAGGAATTTTTTCCCTTCTGATCTAGCGATAAAATGCGTATAGACACTGGTGTTTCATTGCAATGGCTTACCACCGGGGAAGGACGCATGCGAGCATTTTGAATCGGATGTAATCCGCTTGCCCAGTGCAACCATAATTAATGGCGAGCTAAAATCATCAGGCTCTGTTATGTACGATAAGTTATGTCTTCCTCGGTGACCTTAAAGAACCATTCGTACTTAGAACAAGCAACGAAACCTATCTCTTGGATCGGGGTATTACAGAACATACAGATGGACATTGGCTCGTCGAAATCGAAGGGAAAGTAAGTGGCATTTGTGCCGGTGAAAAAGCAGTCCTAAGCGGAAGCATTCCTTTGATTGCATGGTCGATGAAATTAAAACTATTTCACGTGTTATAACAATCACTAAGTCGGTTTAATCATGGCATGCAAACTTACTGGTGGAAATGGCTTTGCGAATGCTACCCGAATGGACGCGATGGTAAACGCGTTCGTAAACAGTTCGCCACGAAAAGGCTTTCGAAAATTACATCATGGACGAAGTGGACAGTAAGCCGTGGCTGGTGAAAAAAGCGGATAATCGTCGTCTGTGGGAAATTATTGAACTTTGGCATTCTCTCTATGGGCAGACACTCGCTGATCCAAAGAGATTGATGGGTAAACTACAGATCATCTGATGGTTTAGGTAATCCTGTTGCGGCAGACATTACAGCAGCCGACTTTACTAGCTACCGTGAAAAGCGCGGGGACGCTGCCAAACCCAAAAGGCGGTTTTATGTCACCAGTAAAACCCCGAACCGTAAATCTTGAACAACGTAATCTTTCCTCCGTCTTTGGAACGCTGGGTAAAAAAGCTGGGCCACTGGTCAGCACCAAACCCAGTAGCAGGTTTACCCAGCGGTGAACCTTCTAAGTAAAGATGAAATAAAGACTGTTTGGTTGCGTGCGCTGAATCAGCAACCTCGCTTACCTATTATCGCAAAATCTGTCTGGCTATCACGGGTGCTCGCTGGAGCGAGGCGGAAGGTTTGTGCGGCCATCAGGTTCAAAAGTACCGTTGCACACGAAAACCGGGGAAGAAAAACCGTACCGTTCCGATCAGCGAAAAGCTTTTACAACGAAATTCCGATTGCTGCAAATTGTTGCCAATTTGAAGCAATAAAACGAAGTGGAATTGATGGACAGTGTACTCACGTATTACGTCATACCTTCGTACCACTTTATGATGAATGGGGTAACATTTTAGTTCTTAAAGAAATACTAGACACAGATATAAAGATGACAATGATTTATGCTCATTTGCACCTGAACATTTAGAAGATGCCATTTAAAACCCAATAGCTGATATGGAATAGAAAGCATGGCATGTAATTTTCACAATAGGTTACCCATAGCAATCCTGGTATTCCTCTTTTGCTGCACATCGCAAATGGAATATTTTCAGATCTCAAATTTATTTAAACAAAAGCTTTTTGGCTTTCCATTCTTATCCCGTTCGTAACATTTATTGCATTTGGGTTATGGACATGGTGGGGAAAACCCCCACCTTGAATGCAAAAGGTTTTGAGCATTTTTAGTCATATCAAAGCTTCCGTTACTTTTTTTACCAGTTCCCCTTGCCTCAATCAATAACACATAGAACCATTCAAACAGAGATTAGCGAAGCAGAAAAAAGAACTTTTCTGATGGATACTATACTCATTTCCAAACATACTCTAGAACTATTTAAAAGTATCGAATCAGAAGCTTATGATTTTGGAGATGGGAACGGAAAAAATAAATTAAACTACTAACTCCAGTTAGTTTGTACCAAAAACATTTCAAACAACACCAAGCGAGAATATTTCTTACACTCTGACATGAACAAAACAACAATCAACTGGAAAGTCAATAGGAGCTTAAAGACTTAAACTATCAGGCAAACAAAGAGATAAAGGTATAAACCACAAATTCCACAACACATTGAAGCGATACATTTATCTAATTGAGCATTCAATCGAGATAATAATCAAAACACTATCCCTAACTAATCTCTCATTCAACTATAGACCATCATTTGAATGCGAACCTTATTATTATAGAGGGTTATGCGATACACCTATACTATTAAACAAAACACTTAGAGAACTAGGAGAGATTTGTTCTAAATATTTTGACGTCACTATGCCCTTTAGAAGTGATCTTATAAATGACACCAGAATTGAAAGACGATTTTCCCTGTCTTTCCACCAACTGGGACACAGAAGAGATGCTCGCTATCGTAACTTTGCAGATGTAATGCTCCGACAGGAAGAATGGCGACAAAATGGCGATGTATTTGCCAAACCCCTACAAAAGAGTGCAAAGAAAGACGAAGAGAAACAACCTATCATCATGAAAAAAAAGATAAATTATTGATTCCACAAAAAACGAAATGGTATGTAGGAATTTCGGACGCGGGTTCAACTCCCGCCAGCTCCACCAAAATTCTCCATCGGTGATTACCAGAGTCATCCGATGAAGTCCTGAAAGCCCGTATGGCACAAGCCCTGCGGGCTTTTTTTTGTGTCTGCAATTTGTCCCGCGAAGTCTGATGCCAACTAATTAAATCCGAACCTTTTAGGCACTTTGTTAGGCACCTTATAAAGCTTTATTGTTTTTGAGGTGCCTAAAACGGAACCCGGCAATGGCAAGACAAACCAAACCGCTACCCGTTAAGGAAATCGAATCAGCCAAACCCAAAGAAGCGGACTACGTTCTCTATGATGGCGATGTGTCAGCACAACCTCAACTACTGGCGCTTTGGCGATTATCCCGGCATCAACTGCGGCGCGTATGGTAAAGTCACGTTCCCTGATGGCCGCATTCTGCGCACCACCAAAACGCGCTATCCGCGTGGCTATATGCAGGGGGCGTTATCTGGAAAGCCAGCGCGATGTGGAACAGGTCGATAAACCGTTTGAAATTCCGTCTGCCGGAAGCGGCTCCGTGGGCTGAATTTACGCAATTTACGGGGTTGTCGGAGACGGTGATTCGTCGGCCGCTTGATGAGGCCATTGCTCAGGGGGGATCTGACCGCGAGTGAGACGCACTGGCAGATCACCCAGTACGGAAAACTGTTTTTAAACTCGCTGCCTGAACTGTTTCTCACCGAATAAGATCGTAAATGCATTTGCCGGATAAAGCCATCCAGCAAACTGCCTGATGGCGCTGTGCTTATCAGGCCTGAAAATCAGAGTGATAAGCGCAGCCGCCTTCAGCGATTAAAACTGATTAAACATCGTCTGGATCTGTTTCGGATCTTTAGTCTGCGTCAGCGCCAGTTGCAGCAGTACGCGTGCCTTCTGTGGGTTCAGGAACCAGAGCCGTACTTCGCATCATCGATTTCAGCATCCTGCGTGGTTGAACCAGTCGGTACGCGGGAAGAACGCACCACAACAGTCCCTTTATGCGCTGCGGTTGCCAGCGTATCGAAGACCGTTTTGTACAGTTGCCGTTACCCACACCCGCGCTCACAATCCCATCATAACCCGCATCCACCAGCGCTTTTGCCGGCAGATCTGAAGCATTCGCGTAGACGATACCGACCTTCGGCAGTTCATTCAGCTTAGAAACGTCGAACGGCGTGGAGGTGGTGTGCTTACGCGCAGGCGTACGCTGGTAGTCGATATTGCCGTTATGTAGCCCAGCGGTCCGTAGTTTACGGATTTGAAGGTCGCCACATCGGTGGTGTTGGTTTTGGTCACGTCGCGCCCGTCAAGCACGGTGTCATTCATCACCACCAGCACGCCACGGCTGGCAGAGGCTTTATCCGCCGCGGTCACCACCGCGTTATAGAGGTTGAACGGACCGTCTGCGCTCATCCCGGTAGACGGACGCATTGCGCCAACCAGCACCACTGGCTTGTTGCACTTCACGGTTGAAGTAAGCGGTCTCTTCCATGGTGTCGGTACCGTGGGTAATCACGAAGCCGTCAGTGCTGTCACACTCGTTATTGATCTTTTCGCCGGTTAACCAGACGTCGTCGTTCATATCCTGCGAACCGATATTGACGACCTGCTCACCCTTCACGTTAGCGATATCCTTAAGTTGAGGAACGGCTTTGACCAGATTCTCTACGCCAACTTTGCCCGCCGTATAGTTAGATTTAGTTGCGGAGTCACCGCCACCGGCAATCGTCCCGCCGGTCGCTAAAATGGTAACGTTCGGTAAGGCGAGCGCTACACCGCTGAAACCCATTACCAGTGCTGCCAGTGCCGTTTTCCTGAAAAACTCCATGTTATTTCTCCAGTTACGTGAATTTATCGCATTATCCCAACCACATAGCTGAATAATGTGATTTAATTCCAGTTAACCAGACAAATGTATTTTTATATTGTTAAATTTAGAGATGGATGTCGTTTACACCCGGAACACTAGCAAAATCACCGTTGCTACGTTTCTGAAAAACCTGCCACAATCACTTTGAAAGGGGCTTCCATCTTCCCGGCAGCACTTTCAGCAATACCCGTTTATTCCTCAACCCATCATCAATACAACGTTCATCAAACCAGTCTTGCTTCCTGTCGGGGAGCGTGGCCTGTCTGCTTTTATGTCGTTAACCCCACAGGAGTTTTTATTATGCGATTAGCAAGCCGCTTTGGCTGTATTAACCAGATTCGCCGCGACCGCCCTTTAACCCGTGAAGAGCTCATGCAGTATGTCCCCAGCGTCTTCGGAGGACAAACATGCTTTCAGGAGTGAAAAGTACACGTTTATTCCCACCATCACCTTGCTGGAGAACCTGCAGCGCGAAGGGTTCCAGCCGGTGACGGCATTCCAAATACTGCCCCTTCGCCGCTATGAAGACCGTCAGGACGATCTGTGGTCAGTTTTTAATCGTTGCCAGAAAAACCTGCTGAAAGGTGGTCTGCAAGGACGTACTGCCAAAGGCAAGCGCAGCCACACCCGCGCGGTTAAAGGCATAGACGGCGACGTTAAGCTCAACCGGGCACTCTGGGTGATGGCAGAAGAACTGCAGCAGGCGCTGAGCTGATGCCACCGCTGCCTGATAACGCCCATCAGGCCACCATTCATCCGACCGCCCTTGAGAACAATCCCTGCAGCCGCTCCATCTCCGATGACGATCTGTGCGCTTGGTGCTCACACCTTCTTTATCGTCCCGGTGAACTCAGTGCCACTGCATTCCCGACAATGGCCTGTTTCATGATACGGACAGCTATGCGCAGTCCTGACCGGCACACCTTATCTGAGCTTTTCACCGGGCGGGAATTCCGTGATGACTATCGATGGAGGACTCAGGGTTGAAACTAGCCGGGAAGCGATTCGTTATTCTGGATAAGGAAGTTGCCCCTGCCCTCCGTGCTAATCTTCTTTATAACCCAACGCCGGTGATGGATGGCTGGACAGAAGAAGATGTTAAGCGGCTCGTAATGGAATTTGCCTTCAGCAAGCTGACCATTATTGAGCGCGTTGTTCCGGCCTGTATGTTGTTAAAACAGCGTCGGAAACACATTCAGAACGAGCTTACGGCCGAACTGGATAAATTCACATAAATTCAATTAATTACCAGATCCATTCAGACTCCGCCAACCCGGGTCGCCGCCACCAATGCGCGATGCACGTCTGACAGACGATCGGACCACCGTCGCAGCGCAACCAATTAACATCCCCACCCTCATCGCCTGTTACGCCAAGATCGGCTTCCAAGCCAGCTATGCTCATGAATGGGAATACGTCGATGACCGGTAAATTCGCGGATAAAGTCAATCACCTGACTCCAGGGTAGGTTCCATCTGTTCTGCTCCGTTGTTGTGACTCGGTTAATATTTTATCAGCATAGCGCAACGCGCAATTTTTTTCCGGGACCGAAACTTTCCGTTCTCCACCAGAACTATGAGCGTCATCGCTTCACCCAAATGGAGCGCAACAGACCCCGATAAAAAACTCGTTCTGAGCCTGACCGCCGCCCTTTTTAGCATCGGCAGCGCGCAACCCTGCAGCAAGCGCCGGACTTCAAACTACAAGGCGCACTGGCAGGCAAACCGCTGACCTTCTCATTGCAGCAGGCACTGCAAAAGGCCCGGTGGTGCTCTACTTCTTCCCGGCGGCATCTGCAAGCACCATTGAAGCCCACGCGTTTGCCGAAGGACAGATGATTTTAAAAAAGCTGGGCGCCACGGTAATTGGTGTCACCGCCGGGAATACCGATCAGGTGGATGAGTTCTCGAAGCTGGAGTGCCGCGACAAGTTTACCGTCACCGCCGACCCAGTGCGCGAAAGTCGCCGCGCAGTACGACACGCTGATGCAAATGAACGGCAAAACCCTTTCAGACCGTACCTCTTTCGTCATCGCGCCGGACGGTAAGATCCTGCTGAGCTACACTGACAGAAACCCGGAAACGCATATTCAGAAAACGATGGAAGCAGTGAAACAATACGCTAACGCGCATTCCTGATGCGCTGTGAACAACCTGACTCCAGAGAATCGCTATGCTGACCGCCATGCTCGCCGCCTTCGCTGGCGGCATTATCCTCAACTTTATGCCCTGCGTATTCCCGATAATCTCCCCTCAAAGCGCTGGGCCTTCTGCGCCATACGCAGGATCCGCGCGCACGTGCGCAAAGAGGGCTTCGGCTTTTGCTGGGCACGGTCGTAACCATGTTGATCCTCGCCGGGATCTTACTGGCCCTGCGCGCCGGGGCACTGCCGTCGGTTGGGGCTTCCAGCTCCAGTCGCCGCTGGTGATTGCCTTCCTTGCGCTGGTGATCCTTGGCGCCGCGTTAAACCTGCTTGGGGTGTTCAGGGCGGGCTTTCCCTGCAACGTGCCGGGGAGATAAACCTGCAACGCGGCGCGTTTACCCGCGCAGCGCTGACCGGCGCACTGTCGATTATCGTCGCGACGCCCTGCGCTGCGCCGTTTATGGCGGGCGCGATTGGCTATGCGCTGGTGCAACCGCCCGCAGTGGCGCTGGCGATCTTCTTCACGCTGGCGTTGGGGTTTGCCGCTCCCTTCAGCCTGATCTCCTGTTCCCGGCGCTCGGCAAATGGCTGCCGCTCCCCGGAGCATGGATGAGCATCCTGAAACGCGGGCTGGCGTTCCCGATGTTTGGCGCATTTGGCTGGCTGGTGTGGGTACTGGCGCAACAGGCAGGTAACACGGCGCTGGCGGCGATCCTTGCGGCGGCGGTGGTAGTGAGCTTTGCCGCCCTGGCTGTACGGTATGGCGCAACAGCAGCGTTTTGCCGGGCGCAGGCATAAAGCGCTGTTCACTGCGACGGCCCTGCTGCTCGCCGCGCTGGTTCCGCTCCCGTCGGTGATAACCAACAGCGCGGCACTGCCTTCAGCGCAGGCAACGCAGCAGGTGGAAGAAGTAAAATGGTCGCCGCAAACCGTGGCTGACAATCGTGGCCACGGCAAAGCCATTTTCGTCAATTTTACCGCGTCGTGGTGCATCACCTGCCGGTGTGAATGAGAAGACATCGCTCTCCACCCGCGGTAAAAGAGGCGCTGGCGAAGACTGGCACGCTGTATATGATTGCTGACTCGACAACATTCAACGCCGATATCGATGATGCGCTGAACGAGCTGGGTCAGGGCAGCCTGCCGCTGTATGTGGTCTACCCGGCGGACGGCAGCGCGCCGAAGATATTGCCGCAGGTATTAACCCCCTCGATTGCTGGTTAACGCGCTGACCGGGGGCCAGCGGGAAAAAACATAAAGGCGGAATATGGATAAAAGTGAGGCAGCGCGTGACGAATGGCCGCACCTGATGGCGCTTGCGCAGTCGGGCGATCAACAGGCGTATACGCGGCTGCTGAAAGCGCTGGTGCCGGTGATCCGCTCGCTGGCGCGACGGCAAATCGCCGACGACATTCTGCTGGAAGATGTTGTTCAGGATGTGCTGCTCGCCGTGCACCGGGTGCGTCATACCTACGATCCTGCATCGCCGTTTTGCCCGGCTGATGGCGATAGTCCACGCGCGCGGCATTGACGCACTGCGTAAACGCGGTCGCCACTCGCTGCGGGAAACGGACAGCGACCTCGCGCCGGAGCCGCTGTTCACCGCCAGCGAGCCGCAGCATTCGCAGGAAGAACTGTCGGCACTGTTGGATCAGCTACCGGCACGCCAGCGGCAAATTGTGGAGCATGTTCATCTGCGGGAGATGAGTCTGTCGGAAACCGCGACGCACACCCATCTGACGGTCTCCGCCGTTAAGTCCCTGCTGCATCGCGCATTGAGTAATCTTCGTCGGTTAGGAGCACAACATGGCCGATCATGACGTATTGATAGAAAAATTAAGCCGCTCGATGGAGCCGGTAAAACGCCCGTGGCAACCGGGCTGGCGGACCCTAGCATGGGTTGCCATGGCATTGCCCTGCGGGATCGTCGCCAGCTTGTTGCTTAACCGCACGCTGACCGACTGGTCACAAACGGGAGCGAACTGGGCAGCGGTACAGCTCCTGCTGACATTTGTCGCCGGTCTGCTTGCGGTGCGTAACGCTTTTATACTGAGCATTGCCGGGCAGCGCCCGCTGAACTGGCGCTGGTTTGCGCCACTGGCAGGTCTCTGGTTAGTCAGTACACTCGCCAACCTGCATAGCCACCATGGCGCGCCTGCCGTCGGTGCCATAGAAGGACCGAATTGCTACCTGTTTATGGTGGTGGTCAGTACGCCGATGGTGGCAATGGTGATTGGTTATCTGCGCCGTACACGCACGCTGTATCCGCTGCGCAGCCCTGGCCGCGGCGGGCGCAGGGGTTGCCTGTATGGCGCTCACGCTGCTGTCGCTGTGCCACCCGACGCATATCAGCACGCTGGATCTGCTGATGCGATATTGCGGCCACCGCCACGATTGTGACAGTGACCATTGTGGTGGGTTACCGGTGGGTGTCGTTGCCGTAATCAACTTTTGGGGGAAGATCCAGAGTTGATCGTCAGGCAATACCACGCGGTAATTTTGCATGTCGCGCTGCTGAGTGCCGTACACGCGGATCACAAAGTCATCCCCTGCCGTGCGGAACAGATACTCCCAGCGATCGCCAAGGTACATGCTGGTAAGCATCGGCAACTCCATGGAATTATCCTGCGGCGCATCGACCAGCCGCAGGCTCTCCACCCGGATCACCGCCGTCGCTTGCTGACCGACGCTCAGCCCCGGCCCGGCCACGCCCCACAATGACCACTTCGCGCCTTCGATGCGCGCTCTGCCGTTGCTGATATCGGTTACCGTACCGTGCAGGCGGTTATTGCTGCCCATAAATTCAGCGGTAAACAGCGTCGACGGGGTGCTGTACATCTCCTGCGGTGTGCCCTGTTGTTCGATGACACCGTTGTTGAGCAGCAAAATACGATCGGAAATCGCCATCGCTTCATTCTGATCGTGGGTAACCATCAGCGCCGACAGCCCCAGCTTCACAATCAGCTCACGTAAAAGACGCGCGCTTCTTCGCGCAGCTTGGCATCCGAGGGTTCGACAACGGTTCATCGAGCAGGATCACCGGCGGGTTATAGACCAGCGCACGGCCAATGGCGACACGCTGCTGCTGCCCCCCGGAAAGCTGGTGCGGATGGCGCTTGCCCAGTGCCCCAGCCCCAGTTGATCGAGCACCGTTTGCGTACGTTGGGTGATTTCTGCAGAGGGACCTTGCG
This sequence comes from Enterobacter sp. EA-1, assembly GCA_002886105.1. Lineage (GTDB taxonomy): Bacteria > Pseudomonadota > Gammaproteobacteria > Enterobacterales > Enterobacteriaceae. The sequence continues at coordinate 1,190,407 of CP025776.1, read as the reverse complement.
CAGCTTCAGCGGATAAGCGACGTTCTCGAATACCGTTTTATGCGGCCACAGGGCATAGGACTGGAACACCAGCCCCAGATTGCGCTCTTCCGCCGGGATTTCGCTGCGCGGGGTGCCGTCATAAACAATGTTGCTGCCAATGGTGATGCGCCCCTGAGTGGGTTTCTCCAGCCCGGCCACCGCGCGCAGCAAGGTGGTTTTGCCACTGCCAGACGGGCCAAGCAGCGACACCACTTCGCCGCGTTTCAGCTCCATCGATACGCCTTTCAGCACCGGGTTGTCGCCGTAAGTCAGATGTAAGTTCTCTACCGATAGCTCAATCATGTAATTTCACTCCAAAACGCAGGGCCACACCCAGACCAATGACCACCAGCAGAATGTTGATAAACGACAGCGCTGCAACGATATCAATCGCTCCCGCGGCCCACAGCGACACCAGCATCGAGCCAATCGTCTCCGTCCCCGGAGAGAGCAAATAGACACCGGTTGAGTACTCGCGCTCAAAAATGAGGAACATCAGCAGCCATGAGCCAATCAGGCCATAACGCGATAGCGGCACCGTCACATGGCGTGTGACCTGACCGCTGGTCGCCCCGGTGCTGCGCGCCGCTTCTTCCAGCTCAGGCCCCACCTGCAATAGGGTGGAAGAGATCAGCCGCAGGCCGTAGGCCATCCACACCACGGTATAGGCCAGCCAGACGCTGAAAATGGTGTTTCGCAACGATCGTAGCCAGACAATCAGGTTCTCACGCAGCCACTCCGCCACCGGCAACCCGGAGAGCCAGCCGTTTTTCAGCGACTGATCGAGCCACATCGGCAAAAACAGGAACACCCACAAAAACGCCAGCTCCCGCCAGCAGCCCCGGCACGGCACGGGGCACCAGCACGCTGTAATCGAGGAACCGCGTGACGTTATCCTGCTTGCGGTGCATGGCAATGCCGACAAACAGATAGCAGATCACCGCCAGCGCCCCGCCGAACACGCCAATTGCCATTGAGTTCACGATCGCGCGCAACAGATTGGGCTGCTGCCAGATATTACGGAAGGTATCCAGCGAAACCTCATCCCACAGTGAAACGCCAACCCCCAGTTCGAGATAAATGCCCGCAGCACAACGCCAATCAGCGGTACGCCGATGGTGACGGTTAACCAGGCCACCACCACCGCGCCAGCGACCCAGCGCCATTTGCCCAGTGGCAGCGCTCGCGCCTGCGACGCCTTGCCTTTCATGGTGACAAAGCGGTTGGCGGTGCGCATCAGGCGGCGTTGCAGCATCACTAACGGAATGGTGATGCAGATAAGCACCACGGCAACGGCAGCCATCAGATGATAAGAAGGCGTGCCCAGCTTGTTGGTGAGCTTATAGAGATAGGTGGCCAGCACCATGTTGCCTTCGGGATCGCCCAGCACCAGCATCAGGCCGAACACCTCCAGCCCGAGAAAGAACAGCAACACGCAGGCGTACAGAATCGATGGGCGCACCATCGGCAAGCTGACGGATGTCATCACCTGCAATGGCGACGCGCCCACGGTACGGGCAGCCTCTTCCACATCAGAGCCCACGCTGCGCAGTGCCGACGAGGATATACAAATAGGCATGCGGCACGTGCGTCAGTCCGGCAATCACCACAATGCTGAACATGGAGTAGATATTCCACGGCACAAAGCCGATCACCTCCTCGGCCCAGCGCGAAAAGAAGCCCACCGGCCCGGCGGCGACCACATAGCCAAAGCCCAACACCATCGGCGAAACAAAGATCGGCACCGGGATCAACGGCTCAATAAAGCGGCGACCGGGCAAGTCGGTGCGCACCATGAGAAACGCGAGAATACCGCCCAGCGGAATAGCGATAAACACCGAGGCCAAACGCCAGAATAAAGCCAGATTTCAGCGCCAGATAAAAATCCGGATCGGTAAAAAATAAAGGCGAAAGATTCGAGACTCAGCTCTTTGGAACGAACAAAAAGGGCGCGGAGAGAAAACTCTGCACCACAATAAATAACAGCGGAACATAAATAACCAACGCGGTGATCAGCACGATCACACCGCGCGGCATCCCCTGCCACTTTCTGCGCAATGTATTCATTGGTCATCCCTTTGGTCAGGTATTTCAGGCAAACCATCCCGGCGATGAAAAGGGGGGCGCGCTATCACGACGCGCCGCCCGTACTGCCATTATTTGGCGGCAGCCGCACGCCATTGTTTAATAAATTCCAGACGCTTTTTTCGGTTCCAGATATTCCAGCAGCGACGCATCCACATGGATCGGTTTGAGCGCATCGCCAAGCATTTTGGTCATGCCATCAATGTCGTTTTTGCCTTCAATATCATTACGCAGGGAGGGAATGTCCGCCTGATTGGCCAGAATGCTCTGCCCTTTTCCGACAACACATAGTCGAACCACAATTTGGCGGCGTTGCTGTGTTCCGCTTGCGCGCTGATAAACGAGACGCGTGACAACACCGGATATAGTCTTTCGGGCAAGAAATACCCAGTGCATTGTCCCCTTTGGCGCGGGCTTCGGCGTACGATCCGAGGATGTTATAGCCAATCAGGTTTTCCCCGGAGGAGACACGTTCCATCATCGTGCCGGTGGAGGACTGCACCGTCAGCCCACCTTTGCCACGTCCGCCAGATGCGCGAAATAGTCTTTATCGAATTTGAGATCTTCCACCGCCAGCATAAAGCCCAGCCCGGATTTTTCGATGTCATAGGTGGTGACTTTATTTTTGAATTTATCGGTCTGGCTGGCGATCAATTTGGCCAGTGCGGTATGCGAGTCCGGCACATCGCCCTGTGGGGATCAAGCGCTTGTTATAAATAAAGACGACCGGTTCATAGGTGGTGCCATAGGCTTTATTCTGCCACACCGCCCATTTCGGTAATTTACTCACTTCAGGGAGGCATATTCGTCGGCGTAATCAGTCGCCAGTTTCAGCGCGGTATCCATTGATGAACTCCAGACCACATCCCCGCTACCGCCGCCGGAAGCCTGCTCGCTCAGATAGCGGTTGTACAGTTCGGTGCTGTTCATGTCGTTATATTCGACTTTGATGCCCGGATATTGCGCCTCAAAGCCTTTGATTAACGGCCCTGCGGCTTTGGTGTCGGTAGTGGAGTAGATAACAACTTTGCCTTCTTTGGTGCCAGCGTCGACTATTTTCTGATAGTCCGCCGGGTAGCCCTGTGGTACCGCCGCCAGTGCGGAGCCAGAAAAAAGCAGAGCCAGCGCAGCGACCAGTAGATCTGTTTTCTTATCCATGAACAATCCCTCGGTATCATTTTTTTAAACACAAATTTAACATATAGCGTGAGGATCTGGCCGATGCAACGCAGTGGCTTGTTTTTGCGACTTTTGTGACGCTGGCGTGATTAACATAACGGGAGTTGCAGTGCGAAGGCGGGAAGGCGGTTAACGAGCCGGATGACATGAGGAGAAACAGCGCTGATTTCGCAGTTAACCTTCAATGATCAGCACTGTTGGGGCAACAGGAATTCGCCGGGATTAATCGCCTAAAATTAGCGGGCGGTCATATAAGATAATGTGCTGAGGATTTTGCGGATCGTATTTTACAGTGGTGCCGTTACCTTCAGCAAAACGCACAATTTCACGGCGGTTCAGGTGCTCAAACACGCTCGCCTGCACCACCTGCCCTTGGCGGGTTCTGAAGCGTAAGACCATTTCACAATAGACTGTGCGCCTGCCCATCCAGTTAGTACGCTTGAGCGCGATAATATCGGCATTCGCGCCAATACCATATTTGCTCACATGCACCTCAATAAACATCTGGCGGGTCCAACGCGCCAATTTGTAGAGACCAAACAGTAGCAACGCGGCAATCACAATAATAAAAATGACGTAAATAATTTCCATCTCTCTGTGCTCGTATTCTACTGTTCTACGGTAAAAAATTAATCGCCCAAAATCAACGGGCGGTCGTGGCGATATAAAGCAATACGTTCTGGATGGTTGGGATCGTATTTTAGCGCCACAATGTTACCGGGCGCGTAACGGATAAAACCGTCCATATCCAGCGCTCTTTCCAGACTCGACTGCACCTCGATACCCTCACGGGTGACAAATTTGAATGTCAGGCGATACACCGGGTTTTCGCCATCAATCATGCCAGTCTTGCTACGGTAAATGATATCCGCATTCACGCCGATACCGGTTTTCCGCACCGCGGATTCCATCCTGAATTGCCGAAAATCGGGCATCAGCATGGAAATGGCGGTACGAAGCGCAAAAATCATCATCAGGGCTAAAAAAGAGATAGATAAGATAGATCCACCCGAACGCCATGCCTCTCCTCCATGATGGTTGTTATCTAACCTTTAATCGCCAAGAATCAGTGGCTTATTGATATCATCCATGCCGATACGTTTAGGGTTTTTAGGGTCATATTTTAGCTTCACTACACGACCACCGGTGCATAACGCATTACGCCTTCAGCATCAAGCGGCCTATCCGGTGCATGACTGAACTTCAAGGCCTTCACGTGTTTTAAACTTAAATGTCAATCTGTACACAGGAATATTAGCGTCAAATCGATTGGTCCGCGTCCTTGCTATAATATCAGCGTTAACGCCAACGCCGTTCCTCAACACTTTGATCTCAACAAACATTTGTCTAACATAGGGAACCCAAGTTCTACCAATATAGACAAAGACGCCAAGCACAACCAAAATGCAAAAGATAGTAAAGATGCATCCATCGGAATTCCATTTATAACCTCATCACTTAGGCAAATATAACAAGAGCAATCGTACTCAAACGAACAGCACCGGTATTAAATAGCGCTTTTACACGACTATACTCAAGCGCATTATTTTTATCTTCGATTTTTTATAACTAAAAGAAAGAAGATTCGCGCTGAAAGCTACAGTAGTAATACCTATGGAGGCTCCTTTAATATCAAGCGCGGCTCCTGTAATACTCTGCGACGTTCCCGTCAAACTTGCACTATTCCCAGTAATCGTTTCTTTATGCCCCCAACTGTATAGGACGACTTCGGCGCATCCAGAGGTCAATAGCCACGCCACTGCGTAAGGTAATGGTTTGCGGGCTGGTAATAGTAATGGTCCCGGCATTAACGTTCTGCGTCCAGTTGCCGCTGTTGACATTGATGGTAACCCCGCCATCAATCGTCTCGGTTTGCCCGGTTTTAATGGTGGTGGTTAACGCGCTATCAAAGTTTTGCGTCACATTGCCGGTCACATGGTGCGACTCATTGCCGGTCACATCGGTGGTGCGGCCATCTTTAATGATCACCTTGTCGCCACCGCTGAGTGATTTCCAGTTTGCGCCCATTCTGAATGGTAGTGGTTTCGCTATCGTTAAAGGTTTTGGTTTCGCTTTCGTCACCGTGGTGGTGCGCTTCGCCTGATAATTGAAGGTGGCATCTTCCGTAACCGTATCGGTCTGCGTCTTTTGATGGTGGTGTTACGATGACCATCAATCGCTACCGTCTGGTCGTTCTCTACCGTCACGCTCATATCTTTTCAGCGTGCAAATCGACGGCTTCACTGCCCGGCTTATCCTCAAAAAACAGGTAGCTGGCATTATCTTTATTGCCGTCTTTACTGCGCGTCATAAAGCCCATCACCGTGGCCGCCGCAGGCAGTTCCCACGGTGGCATGCTGGATTCGTTATATACGCGCCCGGTAATGATCGGTCGATCCGGGTCGCCATTGATAAAGTCGACCACTACTTCATCGCCGATACGCGGAATTTGCACGCCGCCAAAACCCTGTCCGGCCCACGCGCTGGATACGCGCACCCAGCAGGAGCTGGTATCGTCGCCTTTGGCTCCCGGCGGTCCCAATGGAATTTCACCTTCACACGACCATAGCGGTCGGTCCAGATGCTTTCACCTTGTGGCCCCACCACATTCGCGGTCTGCGGCCCGTAGGTGCGCGGCCGGGCGTTTTCCGGCCGATACGGTGTTGAAGAGGGAATAACAGAAAATTCAATGCGATGCATGGTATCGCCCGCATCACCGGAAGCGTATTGATTCTCGCGGAAGTCATATTCAGCAGCGGTCACCGAGGTATTCGCCGTTATCACCAGCAAAGGCGCGTTGCTTAACTGAAAAACGGCGCCTCGGTACGATACCCGTTGCGGTTGCAGAACCGACAATTTGTTGATGATCCACTTGCCAGCGCTCCTGACGGATGCGGGCATACTTTTCACCGTGGCTGTGTTCGCTAAAACGGCTGGCCATTCATAGACGTCAATATCGCCGGGCATGGGTGACGCGGGGTTTTGCCGCGCACCGGAACAGCCATGCGTTGGGCTGGCGGAAATCATAATCCTCAAGGCTCAGCTTGCCCGGCGTCACGCTGTCTTCCATCGCCCACTGGCTGATTCCCTCTTCCCCGGTAACGCCGCCCGACGTGGTCGAATGGTAAGGAATGCTTTCGTACCCCGGAAACGCTTCGCTTTTCGAGCCGGTATCTGTCAACACCAACTGATGGCTGTCCGCCGCATGGCGTGAAGTGATAGGCGATCCCTTCCAGCTCCAGCAAACGGCTAACAAAATCCAGACTGCTTTCCCCGGTACTGTACGCAGTAATCCCAGACACGGTAACTGCTGGTCAGTTGATCATCGACTTTGACTCACGGTATTCGCTGAACAGCGTTTTAACGATTTCCGGTACCGTCTGCCCCTCGGAAAATACGCATATTACGGTCACGCTTCATGGGCCAGAGGTCGGACTCGACGGTCAGGGTATAAGCGGCATAGCGCGTACCCGAAAGCTCCACCGGGCGCACGCCTGCACGTGTCACTTTGCCGTTGAGGATAGCGTGGCGTGGTGAGGCGATTGTGTCGGCACCGTCACGGTGACCGACTGACCGAGCAGTTTGCTGCGATCGACGTGCATCCTCACCAAGCAGCGTGAGATTAAAAAACAAAAGGTTCTGAAAGCGCCTCGCGGCCCGACAGTTGCCAAAAAAGCAGGCTGTCTGCGGAAGGCAATTTAACGGAAATACGCTCGTTCATTCTTTATTCATCCTTTGTATGGCGCGAGCATCAGCACCGTAAACCGATTTGGGACCGGTTTGACCCCAAGAGTGATCGTGAATGTCGCAAAGTGCCCCAACCGCATTAGTCGCATGGGTTTCTGACCGGGCATCAAATACAGGTGCGGAGATTTAATGCTATCCATAAGCTTGCACATAATTTATATATAAAGCGGAAATGGCCTGAAACCTGACGCTTATATTTCATATTTTCATGCGTAAAGGCTTATCTAGCATACTCTCTTTGTTGCCGCCCCGGATAAGAATAATCCGAAGTTCAAATGTCAGCGAAATTCAAATAAGTCATGAGAGCAACCAATAATGTATCAATAATAACGGTGCGTGATGCCACCGACTTCCGCCGAGGCCCAATCGGTCGTATTGATCGCAGATGAAGTAACGAATATCACCGTTCCCGGCCTGTTGCTTGAAGCCGCGGTACAGGTGGATAACACGCGCTATCTACTGTTTCTTACTGATGATGTTATCTTTGAAGAATCCCTGACCATCGTGCTGATTGATATCCGGCATGGCGTAAAGGAGGTTGTGCGAATTGGCCAGATGTGGGCAACGGGCATTTTGAGAATGTATCAATTAGCGCGGAGCAGGTCCATTTTCATTTTCTGGGGTGAAGGCGGAGTGGGTTGTCGAAATATCTTCAGCGCCGCGTCTGAGACTGCCCTTCTTTTCCGATCCTGCGGGCGTACAACGTGCACCCGGATGGCAAAAAATATATCACTATCACTTACATGAAATAGCCTGCTCATCTTATTCCCTTCCCGACGAAGCCACACGTTCACTATTTGTTCGTCTTTCCGTCATAAAACGATCATCACCCGTCCTCTTAATGGTCGCCAGTTTAATGAAAAAACCGGATGACTTATGAACAGCGCATTGGCGGAAATTTCTGAAGGCCACTATTCGTCTCTGCATCAACTCAACACGGTGCCGAAACAAAAAGTGCTAAGCGTAAACCACTTACGCAAGTCCTATAACGCGCACCAGACCGTGTTGCACGACATCAGCTTCGATCTGCATCGCGGCGAGGATGGTCGGCGTGATTGGTCGCTCGGGCGCGGGGAAATCAACCCTGTTGCACGTTCTGAACGGCACGCACAGTGCGACGTCCGAGTGAGATCAACAGCTTCCCGGAAGTGGGGACGCCGCGCGATGTTTCACGCCTCAAAGGCCGCGCGCTTAATCAGTGGCGCAGCGAATGCGGGATGATTTTCCGAGGACTTCTGCCGGGTGCCGCGCCTTGATGTGCTCACCAATGTGCTGCTGGGCCGTCTGAGCCAGACATCAACGCTGAAATCCCTGTTTAAAGTGTTCACCGATGAAGATCGCGCCAGAGCCATTGCGCTGCTGGAGTGGCTGAATATGTTGCCGCATGCCCTCCAGCGTGCGGAAACCCTCTCCGGTGGCCAGATGCAACGCGTGGCGATTTGTCGGGCGCTGATTCAGAACCCTTCCATTTTGCTGGCCGACGAGCCGGTCGCGTCGCTGGATCCGAAAAACACGCAGCGCATCATGGGTGTACTGCGCGAGGTGAGCGAACAAGGCATTAGCGTGATGGTAAACCTGCACTCCGTCGAGCTGGTAAAGAGTACTGCACGCGCGTGATTGGCGTTTCTCAGGGACGAATTGTTTTTGACGACCACCCTTCACGGCTGACGCAGGACGTTTTGCAGATCCTTTATGGCGATGAAATAAGCCAGTTGCATTAATTCTTCCCCCTTCCAATGAGACAACACAGGCAATGACAATGAAAAAGCATATTTCGGGCGCATTACGTTTATCTGCATTGATGACAGGTCTGCTGCTGGCATGGCAGGCTTCGGCGGCGGAGCAGCCGAAAGAGTTGAATCTGGGGATCCTTGGCGGGCAAAACGCCACCCAACAAATTGGCGACAACCAGTGCGTCAAAGAGTTTCTTGATAAAGAGCTCAGCGTGGACACCAAACTGCGCAACTCATCTGACTACTCCGGCGTGATCCGAGGGTCTGCTGGGCGGCAAAGTCGATGTGGTGCTGAGCATGTCGCCTTCGTCTTACGCCTCGGTGTATATCAACAACCCGAAAGCGGTCGATATCGTCGGCATCGCCGTGGATGATAAAGACAAGTCCCGCGGTTACCACTCGGTGGTGATCGTTAAAGCCGACAGCCCGTACAAAAAACTGGAAGATCTGAAAGGTAAAGCCTTTGGCTTCGCCGATCCGGACTCCACCTCCGGTTACCTGATCCCGAACTATGAATTCAAACAGAAGTTCGGCGGCAACGCGGATAACAAATACAACAACTACTTCTCCAGCGTCACCTTCTCTGGCGGTCATGAGCAGGACATCCTCGGCGTGCTGAACGGTCAGTTCGCTGGCGCCGTCACCGGACGTCTATGGTCGGCGATTACAATTCCGGTTACAGCGTGGGCGCATTTAACCGCCTGATCCGCATGGATCACCCGGACCTGATGAAACAAATCCGCATTATCTGGGAATCGCCGCTGATCCCGAACGGCCCGATCCTCGTCAGCAACAGCCTGCCGGCGGATTTCAAAGCCAAAGTCATTACGGCAATCAAAAACTGGATACCGACAACCACGCCTGTTTCGTGAAAGCGATGGGCGGCACGCAGCATATCGGCCCGGGTAGCGTGGACGACTTTAAACAGATCATTGAGATGAAACGCGAGCTGGTTACCGCCCGTTAAGTTGTCGTCTCACGATGTCGCAAGCCCCTGCGTAAAAACCGGGGGCTTTTATTCGATTGTCATACAGGACGCAATTGCAACGCATGAGCACGTCGAATACGCAGTTTGAACACTACTATCAGCAGGTCAGAATGCGCCAAAAGCGCGATACTGTGACTGGTCATTACTGTTGCTGGCCCTCTATTTTGCGGCGGGCAGTGCGGCGGAGTTTAATCCCGCCACCATCTGGCACTCGCTGCCCAACTTTCTCGATTACATGCTGGAAACCGTGCCCACGCTGCACTGGCCAGTGCTGTTTGCCGACAGCCATACCAAGGGTTCGCTGGCCTACTGGGGATATCGGCTGCCCATCCAGCTACCGCTGATCTGGGAGACCCTGCAACTGGCGCTGGCCGCCACGATCCTCTCCTTTGCCATCGCCGGTGTATTCGCCTTTCTGGCGGCAGGCAACACTGGTCGCCTCCGGCAGTCCGCTTTGCGGTGCGCACGCTGGTGGCATTTCTGCGCACGATGCCGGAACTGGCGTGGGCGGTGATCTTTGTAATGGCCTTCGGCATCGGCGCCATTCCCGGTTTTCTGGCGCTGACGCTGCACACCATCGGCAGCCTGACCAAGCTGTTTTATGAAGCGGTGGAAAGCGCGCAAGACCGACCCGTGCGCGGGCTGGCGGCCTGCGGCGCAACGCATTTGCAGCGCATCCGCTTTGCCCTGTGGCCGCAGGTGAAACCGATTTTTTCTCTCTTATGGCTTTATGCGCACCGGAGATCAACTTCCGCTCCTCCACCATTCTCGGTCTGGTCGGCGCAGGCGGCATCGGCCGAGGAGCTGATGACCAACATCAAACTTGACCGTTACGATCAGGTCAGCATTACGCTGCTGCTCATTATCATTGTGGTGTCGCTGCTCGATACGCTCTCCGGGCGCTTGCGCCAGTGGGTGCTGGAGGGGAAAAAATGACCCGAGTGCAAACCGTTCCGAATGTCGCATTAAGCCGCAAGCTGAACAAAAATCTGTTCCGAGGGCGCAGGGTCGCTATCTGCGCCGTCTTGGGCTTATCGCGGCCGTTCTGCTCTATTACGGCTGGTTTTTATGCAGTTTGGCATTCCTGTCGATCAGGCGCTCAGCGGCCTCCAGCAGATAGGACGCTATATTCTGCGGATGTTCGTCTGGCACGACTTCCTTAACTGGCCATTTGGCTACTACTTTACGCAGATCGGCATCACGCTGGCGATTGTCTTCGCCGGAACCCTCACCGCAACAGTGTTTGCTCTGCTGCTGTCGTTCCTTGCGGCGCGCAACATCATGAAAGGCGGGATTACCGGGGCAATCGCCTTTTTTATGCGCCGCGTGTTCGACATCCTGCGCGGTATTGATATGGCGATCTGGGGCTGATTTTCGTGCGCGCCGTCGGGCTGGGACCGCTTGCCGGGGTACTGGCGATCATTATGCAGGACACCGGGTTGCTCGGGCGTCTGTATGCAGAAAGCCATGAAGCCGTGGATCGCTCACCCGGTCGCGGCTTAACAGCGGTAGGTGCAGGCGGTTTGCAAAACACCGCTTCAGCACCTTTACTCAGTCCTTCCCGACATTTCTTGCCCTTAGCCTTTATCAGATCGAATCCAACACCCGTTCGGCCGCCGTGCTGGGGTTTGTTGGCGCGGGCGGCATTGGTCTGATTTATGCTGAGAACATGCGGTTGTGGAACTGGGATGTGGTGATGTTTATCACCCTGATCACAGTGGCGGTGGTGATGCTGATGGATACCGCGTCGGCACGGCTGCGCCGACGCTATATCACCGGCAAACCGGTGCCGCTGTTTACGCCTGAGTAAGTTGCCAGTTGAGCACCGGCCAGCGGCGCAGGCGCGCCGTGCGCTGCCAGCTTCTGGCACGGGTTCACCAGAGGTAAACGTGGTCAGCACGCTCACACAGCGGCAGATCGTTAATCGAATCGGTGTAAAACGTCAGCGGCCCGTCATACTGCGGGTGACGGGCGAGGAAGTTCTCCGAGGCAGGTGATTTTTCCCTGCTGGTAACTTGGCGTCCCGTCAATAACGCCGGTATAGCGCCCGTTATCGGTTTTCACCTCAACGCCAATGGCGTGCTCAATGCCTAGCACCGGGGCGATAGCCTTCACCAGTAACCCCACCGATGCCGAGATAATCAGCATCGGCTGTTGCTGCGCCCGTAAGCGGTTAATCAATGCCAGCGCCTGCGGGTAGATGCGCGGCACGATCTCTTTTCAACGCACAGCGCAACCATGCGGTCCACCAGCGCTATCGGAATATCCGTCAATGGCGACAGAGTCAGCGCCACATATGCATGTAGATCCATTTCACCGCGCGCGTAATCCAGCATCATGCGCTCTTCATGCAGCAGATAGTCCGGGTTGCTGGCAAAGCCTTCACGCACCGGTAGCGGCTCCAGAGCGTGCTGCTGTCGCCGTGGATCAAGGTGTTATCGAGATCGAAAACAAAAGCGGTTGCGACATATGCATCCATCTGGTTGATAAATAGACGCTCCAGCATGCAGAAAAAGATGACAGCTTAAAGATGTTACGCAGAAATCCGAGAACGACATTGATTTGCTAAAACGGTTTAGTTAAATTTTAGCGATATTTTTAGCGGGAGAATAGCATGTCAGCTCGAGTCTGGTGTCTGGGCGACGCCGTCGTAGATCTGCTGCCGGACGGGCCGGGACGCCTGATGCAATGTCCCGGCGGTGCGCCAGCGAATGTGGCAGTGGGAATTGCCCGGTTACAGGGAATAGCGGCTTTATTGGCCGCGTGGGGGACGATCCGTTTGGCCGTTTTATGCAGCAAACGCTGGCGCATGAACAGGTCGACACCGCGTTTATGGCTGCCGACCCGGCGCAGCGCACCTCAACGGTGGTGGTGGCGCTGGACGATGACGGTGAGCGCTCCTTTACCTTTATGGTGCGACCCAGCGCCGATCTGTTTCTGACCAGTGAAGATTTACCTGAATTTCAATGCGGAGAGTGGCTGCACTGCTGTTCTATCGCGCTGGCGGCCGAACCGTCGCGTAGCGCTGCGTTTACCGCCATGCAGAACATCCGCGCGGCGGGCGGGTTTGTCAGCGTTGATCCCAACATTCGTCCTGACCGTGGGCTGACGACGAACAACTGCGTCAGTGTTTACGCCGGGCGCTAACGCTGGCGGATGTGGTGAAACTCTCGGAAGAGGAGCTGGCGTTTATCAGCGGCTCGCCGCACATCGGTGCCAGCATGCAGGCGCTGGCGGAGCGCTATGCCATCAGCTTATTACTGGTCACCCAGGCAAAGCGGGGTGCAAGCCCTGGCACAGCGGCACGCTTTACCACTACCCCACACTGCCAGTAGTGAGTGTCGACACCACCGGCGCAGGGGACGCATTTGTCGCCGGTTTACTGTGGGGTCTGGCGGAGCATGGCCTGCCGGACAACGAACCGGCGCTGGCAGCACGCCCCGGCGAGCGCGCAAATCTGCGGCGCGCTGGCGACCACCGCAAAGGGGCAATGACCGCTCTGCCCTATCGCCACCAGCGAGGATCATATCGCCTGATTTTGAGTGGGATTACCGCTTCGTTTTGCGAGCCGTCTCACATTCACTAAACCGGTTTAGCAAATTTCATTGCGCTGATAAATTGGGCGTGATTATGATTCAACAACTAAACCGGTTTAGCAAAAATAACTTTTGTGATGATGGCTCTTCCTTAGGGATGCAAAACGATGAAAAAAGCACGCTCGCTGTAACCCTTGGTGTGATATTAAGTTCCGGATCCGTCTGGGCTCGATACCGGTACAAGCAGTATTGAAGGCGCGCCTCGCGGCGCTGGAACAGCGTTTACAGGCGGCGGAACAACGCGCCAGCGCTGCCGAAACCCGCGCTCAGGCGGCGGAAAAACAGGCGCAGCAACTGGCGACCGCCCAGCAAAAAACGCAAACCACCACCACAAGTGGAACAACGCACCGCAAAACTGGAGCAGAAATCCAGCGACGAAGGTGGCTTCGAGTTCCACGGCTATGCCCGTTCCGGCTTGCTGATGAACAACTCCGCGGCCAAAACTCAGGGCGGCCCGACGGTAACGCCAGCAGGCGAAACCGGGGGTCACGTCGGGCGTCTGGGGAACGAACCGGACACCTATGTCGAAATGAACCTCGAACATAAACAGACGCTGGCGAACGGGGCGACCACCCGCTTTAAAGTGATGCTTGCCGACGGGCAAAAAACCTATAACGACTGGACCGCCTCCTCCAGCGATCTCAACCTGCGCCGGGGCGTTCACTGAAATCGGTCATCTGCCCACGTTTACCGGCGCGTTTAAAGACTCCACCGTCTGGGCCGGTAAGCGTTTTGACCGCGATAACTTCGATATTCACTGGATCGACTCCGATGTGGTATTCCTCGCCGGTACCGGCGCCGGATCTACGACATGAAGTGGAGCGACGCGGCGCGCAGCAACCTGTCGATCTACGGCCGCACCTTCGGCGATATCGAAAACAGTGAAAACACCGCGCAGAACTACATTCTGTCGCTGAACAACTTTTATGGCCCGGTACAGTTGATGGTCAGCGGTATGCGAGCCAAAGATAACGACGACCGTCTGGATCTGGAAGGCAACAAAGTGAAAGGCGATGCGGCCAACACCGGCGTACACGCCCTGCTTGGTCTGCATAACGACAGCTTCTACGGTCTGCGTGAAGGTTCAGCGAAAACCGCCTTGCTGTACGGTCATGGTCTGGGCGCGGAGGTCAAATCCACTGGCTCCGACGGCGCACTGTTGCCGGAAGCCAATACGGCGTCTGGCGAGCTACGGCATCACCCCGCTGGGCGGCGGCTGGCATATCGCGCCGGCAGTGCTTGCGCAGAGCAGTAAAGATCGTTATGTCAAAGGCGACAGCTACCAGTGGGCCACTGCGAACCTGCGCCTGATTCAGGGCATCACGGAAAACTTCGAGATGCAGTATGACAGCTATCAATACATGGATTTACGCCCGGAAGGGTATAACAGCCGCAACGCGGTGAGCGGCAGTTTCTACAAACTCACCGTCGCCCCAACGCTGAAAGCCAGCGATGTCGGCGAGTTCCTGAAACGCCCGGAAATTCGCCTCTTCGCCACCGGATGGACTGGGATCATCGTCTGGATAAATACGCCAGCGATGATGCCTTTGGCAACGGCTTCCAAAGCCGGCGGCGAATGGAACTTCGGCGTACAAATGGAAACCGGTTCTGATCGGTCTGCCACATCTTGCCAGTTGATCCCACAAAACGATAAGACAGAGGTTTTATGGATTTTGCAGAAATTTCCCGGTCGCTACTGCCGTTACTGGGAGGCAAGGACAACATTGCCAGCGCCGCGCACTGCGCCACTCGCCTGCGTCACTGGTGGAAGACGCCAAAGCCGATACCGCCGCCATCGGTAAGGTCGACGGGGTGAAAGGCTGTTTTCGCAACGCCGGACAGCTACAGATTATCTTTGGCACCGGAGTGGTGAACAAAGTCTACGCGGCGTTTATCGCCGAAGCGGGGATCAGCGAAACCAGTAAGTCCGAAGCCGCTGATATTGCCGCGCGTAAGCTGAACCCGTTCCAGCGTATCGCCCGTTTGCTGTCGAATATTTTCGTGCCGATTATTCCGGCGATTGTCGCCTCGGGTCTGTTAATGGGCCTGCTGGGTATGGTGAAAACCTACGGTTGGGTCAATGCCGACAACGCGCTCTATATCATGCTCGACATGTTCAGTTCGGCGGCGTTTATCATTCTGCCGATCCTGATTGGTTTTACCGCCGCCCGCGAGTTTGGCGGTAACCCCTATCTCGGCGCAACCCTCGGCGGCATTCTGACTCACCCGGCGCTGACCAATGCACCGGGGCGTGGCCGCAGGTTTCCACACCATGAACTTCTTCGGCATTGAAGTGGCGATGATCGGCTACCGAGGGCACGGTCTTCCCGGTACTGCTGGCGGTGTGGTTTATGAGTGCGCTGGAGAAACAACTGCGCCGCGTGATCCCGGATGCGCTGGATCTGATCCTGACGCCGTTCCTGACGGTGATCATCTCCGGTTTTATCGCTATGCTGATCATCGGCCCGGCAGGGCGCGCGCTGGGCGACGGCATCTCCTTTGTGCTCAGCACGCTTATTACCCATGCAGGATGGCTGGCCGGATTGCTGTTTGGTGGGTTGTATTCCGTGATTGTCATCACCGGCGTGCACCACAGTTTCCATGCCATTGAGGCGGGGCTGCTGGGTAATCCGTCAATCGGTGTAAACTTCCTGCTGCCGATCTGGGCAATGGCGAACGTCGCGCAGGGCGGCGCGTGTCTGGCGGTCTGGTTTAAAACCAAAGACGCGAAGATTAAAGCGATCACGCTGCCGTCGGCGTTCTCGGCGTTGCTGGGGATTACGGAAGCGGCGATTTTCGGTATCAACCTGCGCTTTGTAAAACCGTTTATCGCCGCGCTTATCGGCGGGGCTATCGGTGGCGCATGGGTGGTGTCGGTGCATGTCTATATGACCGCAGTGGGTCTGACCGGCATCCCGGGAATGGCGATTGTGCAGGCAAGCTCGCTGCTCAATTACGCCATTGGCATGGTTATCGCGTTCGGCGCCGCCTTTGTTATCTCGTACCTGCTGGGAAATACAAAACGGACTCTGAATAATGGCGTTAACAAACCTGCTGCCTGCATTATTGCAGGCAGTCATGAAAAACCAGCCCAAAGCGCTAAAAAGACAGCCACTACCCTCGGCTGGCACCTCGCGCCGACCACCGGGCTGCTCAACGATCCAAACGGTTTTATCCATTTTGCCGGGCGCTACCACCTGTTCTATCAGTGGAACGGACTGGGCTGCCAGCATCTGCATAAGGGCTGGGCGCACTGGAGCTCCGACGATTTGCTGCACTGGCAACATGAGCCTGTCGCGCTGTTGCCCGATCAGGAGTATGACCGCAGCGGTTGCTACTCCGGCAGCGCCGTTGATAACGACGGCGTGCTGACGCTCTGCTACACCGGCAACGTGAAGTTCGATGACGGCACGCGTACCGCCCCCGGCAGTGTCTGGCGGTGCAAAACAGCGAAGGCGGTTTCGACAAACTCGGCCCGGCGATCCCGTTACCGCACGGCTACACCGGCCATGTGCGCGACCCGAAAGTCTGGCGGCATGGCGAGTACTGGTACATGGTGTTGGGCGCGCAAGATCTGCAATTGCAGGGCAAAGTGTTGTTGTTGCGTTCCGAAAACCTGTGGAACTGGCAAAACTGGGCGAAATAGCCGGCAGCGGCCTCGGAGGTCTCGGTGCGGCGGGCTATATGTGGGAATGCCCGGACATGTTTACTCTCGGCGGCAGTACGTACCTGATTTGCTGCCCGCAGGGTATCGCGCGGGAAGAGAAGCGCTATCTCAACACCTACCCAAGCGCGTATCTGAATGGTCAACTGGACTACACGAATGCCCGTTATCAACACGGCGATTTCTGCGAACTGGATGCCGGGTTTGAATTTTACGCCCCGCAAACCACGCAAACCGCCGACGGGCGTCGTCTGCTGGTTGGCTGGATGGGGGTGCCGGATGGCGAAGAGATGCGCCAGCCAACCGTCGCCAACGGCTGGATCCACCAGATGACCTGCTTGCGCGAACTGACCTCCCGTGATGGCAAACTGTATCAACAACCGATTGTTGAGTTGCAGGCGCTGCGCGGTGAAGAGCAGACTTACCACGGCGAAGCCGAACGCATGCCAGCGCTGGACGCGCAACGTCTTGAACTGGTGCTGGAGTGCGACGCTGAGGTCACGCTGAATTTTGCCGATACGCTGATCCCGGAATGGCAAAACGACGAACTGCGTCTTGCCCGTCGCAGCCTCGAAACAGGTGAATGGCTCTACCGCTACTGGTGCGGTCAGGCGCGGAAATTGCAGATCCTCTGCGATCACTCCAGCGTAGAGATTTTTTATCAATGATGGCGAAGGGGTGATGAGTAGCCGCTACTTCCCGCAGCATCCGGCGCAGTTAACGCTGGCCGGTCGCGCAGAAGTGCGGGCGCACTACTGGTCGTTACGTTCTTGCATGGTAGAATAAGTGCTTGTTTCATTAACCGATGCAAAACCGTGAGAAAAACAAAACGCGTCACCATCAGTGATATCGCCGCGCTGGCGGGGTTTCTAAAGCCACCGCCAGCCCGGTGCTCTTAACGGCCGCGGTAAAGAGTTGCGTGTGGCGCAGGAGACGCGCGAGCGCGTTCTGACTATCGCCCAGCAGCACCATTATCAGCCCAGTATTCACGCCCGCCTGTTGCGCGAAAACCGCAGCCATACGCTGGGTCTGGTGGTGCCGGAAATCACCAACTACGGTTTCGCCGTTTTTTCTCACGAGCTGGAAAACCTGTGCCGCGAAGCGGGCCTGCAACTGCTGATCTCCTGCACGGACGAAAACGCCAGCCGAAACGGTCGTCGTGAACAACCCTGGTGGCGCGACAGGTTGATGGCCTGATTGTCGCCTCCAGCATGCAAAGCGACAGCGACTACCTGAAGCTGAGCGAACAGCTCCCGGTGGTGCTGTTTGACCGCCATATCAACGACACCCGTCTGCCGCTGGTGATCACCGATTCCCTGACGCCGACCGCCGAACTGGTTGAACATCTGGCGCGCGCCAATCCCGATGAAGTCTATTTCCTCGGCGGCCAGCCGCGTCTGTCACCGACCAAAGACCGTCTTGCCGGGTTTATGCAGGGTCTGGAGCGCGCAGGCGTCACGCCGCGCCGAGTGGATCATTCACGGCAATTATCA
The DNA here is from genome assembly GCA_002886105.1 of Enterobacter sp. EA-1. Taxonomy (GTDB): domain Bacteria; phylum Pseudomonadota; class Gammaproteobacteria; order Enterobacterales; family Enterobacteriaceae. The sequence goes on along the minus strand of CP025776.1, from coordinate 1,171,901 downwards.
CCCGAGCAGCGGCTATGAGATGTTCGCCGCCCTCTGCGCCGAGGCTGGGTCGCCCGCCGAAAGCGCTGTTTACCGCCGCGTGTGGCCTGCTGGAAGGGGTGCTGCGCTATATGAGCCAGTACCACCTGCTGGAGAGTGATATTCATATCGCCAGTTTTGACGATCACTATCTGTATGATTCGCTGTCGCTGCCGATTGATACGGTCGAACAGAATGTTCCGCGCGGCGCAGGACTGCTTCGATATCATCACGCAGATGATTGAAGGCAACGAGCCGGCGACGCCGCAACGTATCCTGCCGGCAACGCTGCGCTGGCGTCACCCGTAACCCATCAGGTGTTAAACGGTACGCCCTTAACCGGGTGTTGCGGCTCGCCCGGCGCCTGCAACGATCCGCAACTGTTTTGCTGCGGCGCGTGCTCCATCACGCCGCGAACAAACGCCAGCTCATCCTCAAAGGCCACATTTACCGTGCCGTTATGGGTAATGCCGGGGTAGGTCTTCCACTCAACCGGATTTCCGGCGGCGCACAGCGCAGCAACGGCAGCGTACTGATGGTGCGGCGACAGCGTGTGATCGGCCAGACCTGTTGCTGTAAATAGCGGTGCCGGGAATATCTTCAGCGGCATATTGGTTACCGGGGTTAACGCGGCATTAACCGGCCCGGAACCCCCGACAAACGCGTTAGCGCCGTCAAGCTTCTCCTTGCGCTCATAGCGACCCAGTTCTTTCATACAGGCGGTTCTGGCAAGCGTCAGCATCTTCGCCCCTTGCGCCGTGACCCATTTATCTGCCGCTGGCGCACCGTCCGGTAGCGAACCGCCAATCAATCGTAGCAGGGTAAAACGCGCCGGATCGCGGTGACTCGGCCGCGCATGACCCGGTTTTATCGGGCCGTCCGGAAACGTCGCCACCAGCCCGGTGGCAATGGTGGCGCGCAGTTTCAACTCTGGCGCATAGTCTGGCGCAATCAGGCTGGCGCCAAGAGACGCCCCTGAACCTTGCGACTGCCCGGTGATCACAGTTATTGGCAATCTGTTGCGGATACGCCTGCAACACCGCACGCACGCTGTCGAGTACCGAGCGCCCTTCCGCTTCCCAGTTAAGATAGGCCCGCCCAGCCCCTCGGTAATCCGTGGCGACCACCACAAAACCCCTGTTTCAGCCACTGATTGATATAGTGCGCATCGCGAGGGGTCGGGTTTGTCCATGAGGGGGCGCAGGCATCGGCGACGCCGAGCGTACCGTGCGCCCGGGGGCGATGACCGGCCAGCCCCCTTTCGGCGTCTCGCCTTGCGGAAACCAGAGCGTGCCGCTCACCGGTACGCTTCCCGCATTCCAGCGTTTGTCCTGCGAGGTATAGAGAATGCGCTGGATCTTGCTGGCATCGGTGATGTCCGGCTGGCGCGGTATAGACTCTTCGCGCAGCATCACTCCCGGGCGCTGCGGAAGCGCGCTGTCCCAGATGTAAAATGGCGACAGCGACTGATCGCCGACCGCCGGACCAACGGGGAGCGCATTACTCCGTGCGTTTGCAGCACTCGTCCAGAGGGTCATGGCAACAGCCAGCGTACAGAGGGTATTTTTCATCGTCAGGTAAACCTTCACACTATTATTCAGTGAATAACACAATGTTATGAGCAGTTAACGCAGATGATTGTAATAATTCAAGCAGAAAGTGTGAGTGTTTTATTCAGCAAATCCGCAAGCCATGGAGAAAAATATCGCCATAAAATTCAAAATAATAACACCGAGAGGATATATCGCTAGACCAATATAATAAAAACTCAAATGGCAATACTGCTTTATTCTATAGAAATGCGTTTTTTGTGAATACTCACACACATATCCTTAAGGAAAACTTCCGCCACCATCCATTGTAACCACATGATATTTTTAGGGTCATTGAATAAAATCACAACAACCCTTGTGCGAATGCATATATTTTTCGCGAAATACGCTCCCTACTATTTAAAAACTATTATAACGGGAGAATCCCCATGACAGAGACAGGGCATCTGCATATACCTCACGAAGACCAAAAGCATATTTCCACCGCGGTGGGGAAGTTTTTCCGCCGCATCATTCCAATGCTCGCCATCATGCTGATCATTAATCAGATTGATCGTTCCAATATTGGCTTTATTAAAGCGGAGCTGCAAACCGACGCCGGGGATCAGCGCCGCCGCATTTGGACTGGGAGCCGGGCTGTTTTTTATTGGCTATGCGCTGTTTGGAAGTGCCCAGCAATATCATGATGAAAAAATACGGTGCGCGTCTCTGGCTCACGCGCATCATGGTCACCGGGGTTTGGTGGTACTGACCGGCTTTGTCACCTCGCCAGTGCAATTCTATGTGCTGCGCTTCTTACTTGGCGTGGCGGAAGCCGGTTTCTTCCCGGGTGTGCTGTTCTACTTTCGCCTGTGGGTGCCAAACTCTCATCGCGGGCGGGCGACAGCGATGATCTTAAGCGCGTCGGCAGGCGCCTTTCTTTTTCCGGGCCGATCACCGGCTCGATCCTGATGATGCATGACATGATGGGCATTGCCGGCTGGAAATGGGTGATGTTTTTAGAAGGCGGCGGCTCGGTGCTGGTCGGATTGATCGCACTGGCGGTATTGGTGTCGCGACCGCAGGATGCACGCTGGCTCACGGCGCAAGAGAAACAAGCACTCATTAACCAGTTGGCGCGAGAAGATCGCGCCCGGGAACAGCACGATGCCGCGCCCGGCAAAATGGCGCTACTCACCGATCGCCGGTTACTCACTTACTGCCTGATCTTCTTTACCATGACCATGACCGGCTACACGCTGGTGTTCTGGCTGCCGCAAATCATCCAGCGTATTCAGGGTTTCAGCAGTTTTGGTATCGGCTTACTGACCGCTATTCCTCGGCTGTGCGCCATTATCGCGCTCAATATCGTGGGCCGTTACAGCGACCGCTACCGTGACAAACTTAATCAGGGGCTGGGCGTGTGCTGGTCGCCGCCTGCGGCACTTTTATGGCGACAATGGGTAACCCGTGGTTCGGTTTTGTGGCAATGATCGTCGCCTGTATCGGCTCGAAAGTGAGCGCCACGCTATTCTGGCCCATGCCGCAAGGCGAGTTACCCGCCAGTATTGTCGCTCCCGGAATTGCGCTGATTAACTCCATTGGCAATCTTGGCGGTTTCTTTGCGCCCACGGTGTTTGGTTATCTGGAGCTGACCACCGGCTCCACCACCGGCGGGCTGTATGCGTTAACCAGCGTTTCTGTCATTACCGGGCTGTGGCTGCTGCTGTTGCGGCACAAACCTGCGCCCGGCGCTTTTGTGACCGTGGAGAATAAACATGTCCGCTAGCCCGAAAATAACCCGTATGCAGGTCATTCCGGTGGCCGGGTACGACAGCATGCTGCTGAATATTGGCGGTGCGCATAATTGCTATTTCACGCGCATTCTGGTCGTGCTGACCGATTCCAGTGGTAACACGGGCGTCGGGGAATGCCCGTGCCACAGCGCGGTGCTGGATCTGCTGGCGCGTTTTGAGCCGCAGATTGTTGGCAGCGAACTGATGCGTCTTAACCACACTATCAGCCAGCTATGGCGCAGCGATGCCCGTAATCAGCACAGTCAATTGGCCGATACGATCCACATTCCGCAGATGAACCCGGAAAAATTCTATAACGCGGTGGCGGCCATTGAGGCTGCATTGCTGGATTTACAGGGCAAATTTCTTGATCTACCGGTGGCTGACCTGCTGGCGTCGGGCAAACAGCGGGAACGGATCCCCGGTGCTGGGCTATCTGTTTTATATCGCCGATCGGCGTAAAACCACCATGAATTACCAACCCGGCGACGAACATCACCACGACTGGTTCTGGCTCCGCCACCAGCCCGCGATGGATCACCAGTGCCGTGGTGCGACTGGCTGAAGCCGCCATGGAGCAGTACGGTTTTCGCGATTTCAAACTGAAAGGCGGAGTGCATGCCGGCGAGTACGAGGTCGAAACCGTAGAAAGGCTTCTTGCACACTTCCCCGGCGCACGGGTGACGGTCGATCCGAATGCCAGCTGGTCGCTGGAAGAAGCCATCCGTTTCGGGAAGCAATTAGCCGGGCGAGTGCCCTATCTGGAAGATCCCTGCGGTGCAGAACAGGGGGTTTTCCGGGCGCGAAACGCTGGCCGAATTCAAACGTGCCACCGGCGTGCCGGTCGCGACCAATATGATTGCCAACGACTGGCGACAACTGGAGCATGCCTTACGGTTGAACGCCATTGATATCCCCCCGGCGGACCCGCACTTCTGGACGATGCGTAATGCGCATACGGTGGGGCAGTTATGCAGTGAATGGGGATTAACCACCGGTTGCCACTCCAACAACCATTTTGATATTTCGCTGGCGATGGTGGCGCATCTTGGAGCCGCAGCGCCGGGCGAACGCATCACCCCTTCGATACCCACTGGATTTGGCAGGATGGTCAACAGCTGACGCGGGAAGCGCCGGTGATCCGTAATGGCTATCTTGAACTGCCTGCGGGGCCTCGGGCTGGGCATTACGCTGGATATGGCGCGGGTGGAAACAGCGCATCAGCGCTATCGTTCATTGCCTGATAAGAACCGCAACGACGCGATCGGTATGCAGTTCTTAATCGATAACTGGACTTTTTAACGCCAAACGCCCGACGTTGGTGCGCCCATAGGCTCCCGTTGACCAGCAAAAGGCACTACGTTGAATTTCCCTCTCAACCCAGAGTTGAAAACAACGTAGTGCAAGGGCTTATTATTATATTTTTATAATCAACACTCCTTGTCTGCTCAACTGACCCCCCTTACACGGGTAGGGGCCTCATTTATCGCATTACCGCGAAACCATTTGCATAGCGGGTATTATTTTATTTTTCGCATGCATAAAAAAGATATTCTGCATAATCTCATCTGACGATGATTGTCGCTCAGGAGAGCGTTTTAATATGAATATCTAGTTTATTGATCTTTTGTTCATAAAGTCCCTGACTGAATGCGACAATAAAACGAATGGTGTCATCATCAACCACCATAAAGTCGACATCCACCTCACCTTCCGGAACCATGTTTGATATTTTCTCTTTAATATCAATCGCAATTTTTCGAAAACTTCCATCATCAATCCTCACTTCACCATGACATTTATATTAGGCCGTTTTTATTACCTTGCTAAGATTCACCTGATGCACTAAACAGTAAAATGCTTACCTTTACGGGGCTGCAACCCTATCATAGCCAAAACATGCCCCTCAACAAAAAAAAGCATATAAATAACAGCCGATATATATGCATTTCCTATTGAAATGATTGAGCAAAATCAATAAATTAAAACAATCAATAAAATCCATATAACCCTTATTCACAGAACACATTACAAAAACAACTAACACATTGGAAAAAAATAACAAAAAACCACCACAAATTATTAAATGACGATCACAAATTGAATAAAGATCCCGTAAAAAAGGTACTCATTCGATATTAATAGATGAATACTACACCGCTAATTTTTTGTCTGATTCCGTGGGAAAGAAAATGAGGGTTAGAGATCTTGAGTATCTGTACGCGCTTGCGCGATACAAACATTTTCAAAAGCGGCCGATGCTTGCAATGTTTCGCAACCGACGCTGAGCGCCCAGTGTACGCAAACTTGAAAGCGATCTGGGAATAACATTAATTAATCGTCAGGTGCGCGGCGTTAAGTTTACAGCACAGGGGATAGAAGCCTTGTCGCAGATAGAGGTCATTTTGTCAGAAGTGAAAAGCCTTAAACACATGGCGGAAGAATCCAAAAAACATCCGTCGGGGGTGTTAAATATCGGTTCAGTACCCACTCGCCCCCTACATTTTTGGCGACATTGAAATGATTTGTCGGGAGCGTTTTCCAAAAACAGAGTTCAAATTTCATGAAGCCAGCAAAGAGAAACTGGTTGCCCTGCTCGACCACGATATTATTCAGGTCGCGATAATTACTTCGCCGATTAATAATGACGACGTGGTTGAATTTCCCGTGTTCGAAGAACCTTATGTTATTGGCCTGAGCACCAAACACCCCTCGGTGAGTCACGATAAATTCAAACTTCCGTTGCCCCAGAATGAAAAGATCATGATTACTGAGTCGCTGTTTGCCGAAGCACTGGATGATACTTTTGCCCAGACGGTCCTGGAGTGCCACTAAAATCATGCCCAACACGCTGGAAACTGCGCGCTATATCGTGACGCACTCACAAAATGTTTCGTTTTTCCCGCTGTTGTCATCCATTGATGAAAAAGTGAAAAACATCCGCTATCTGCGAACACATCCTGAGGAGCTTCGCAGGCGTGTCGTGCTGATTTGTCGCCGGGGCGATCCCTTCAGAAGACGGTTTGAGCAGATACGGGGCGATCTCTCTCCGCCGCGTTTTCACGAAGAATCACCGGCAAGCTGCAATAATCTCCGCCGCCAACCGCTGCGTTTGTCTCATTCCTATCGATTAGTCTCATCCCGGTTATCCATAAGGATTGCCGACATGAGGCTATTCCTGCGCGGTTTCTCTCTTGCATCCTGCTGCCTTTTATTTTAGATTAATCTAAATTTAGAAAATGCTAAATAAAGTGACTCACATGGATATTCTTCAACTGCAGGCGCAGGCCGAACAGGCATCCGGGCTGTTGAAATCGATGAGCAACCCTCACCGGTTGCTGATTCTGTGCATGCTGATCGATGCCCCCGGAACGTCAGCGGGCGAGTTAAGTATGGCAACCGGCCTTAGCCCTTCGGCAACATCCCAGCATCTGGCGCGGATGAAAGAAGAGGGGTTAATCACCAGCCAGCGCCAAAGCGCAACGGGTCAACTACTTCATTCAGGATCCGACGGTCAGTACAATCATTAACACACTCAAGGGCATCTACTGCCCGGAGGTATAAACATGCGTTACACCCAGTCACCCCCGAACAGGCGATCACATTGCGGCAAAGCGGCGCGCTGCTGGTTGATATTCGCCAGTCTGATGAATTTCGCCGCGAGCACCTCCCTGATGCCGTATCGCTGCCGCTGGATACCCTGATCGCCGGTAAAACGGGGCACTCGCTTCGCCCCAGCAAACCGTGATCTTTCATTGCCAGTCCGGCATGCGTACGCAGCAAAACATCGATGCGCTGATCCAGTGGCAGGCTCCGCGCAGGTCGCGATCCCGGAGGGCGGGCTGGAATAACTGGAAGCAATCAAAGCTGCCGACAGTGCAGGATAAAAGTCAGCCGCGCCCGTTAATGCAACAGGTGCAAATCGTTGCCGGTACGCTGATCCTTAGCGGTGTCGTACTGGGCTATGCGGTGAATCCGGGATTTTTTCTGTTATCGGGCTTTGTCGGCGCCGGTCTGTTGTTTGCCGGGCTAAGCGGCTGGTGTGGTATGGCGCTGCTGCTGGCAAAATGCCCCCGGAACCGGACGCATTCATAACGCATCAGGTTGTCCCCTCATGGCAATCTCAGCCCCACATGGCAAAAGCAGGTGAACCCGGCGGGGCGAGCGGCGAAAGGCCTGACCATCATCAAGGTGAACCCGGCATTTTTTAAACAGCGGGCTGCACATTTCAGGAATAACCCCCTGTTCTGGCGATTCTCCTCTGGGTCAAATGAGTGATATATTTCAGACCATCATCCAAGGAGACGCCATGGCGGAATTTGATTCACTTGCGCTGCATCAGTTGGTGCAGGCAGAGAGTGACCAACAGCGACAGCAGGTACGCGATCGGGCATTACTGGACCAGTGTACTGGACATTTACGGCCAAAAGTTTGTGGCAGAACAGCTTAAAAAAGCGGGCAAACGGGAATGGAGCCGGGAGTCACTTAATCGCTGGGTAAACGGCAAAGGTGCGCCAAAAACCCTGACCGCTGCCGAAGAAGCGCTGCTGCGCGGGCTACTCCCCTCCCCCCCCGCACATCATCCCCATTATCGCTTCCGTTTTATCGATCTCTTCGCCGGTATCGGCGGCATTCGCAGCGGTTTTGAAGCCATTGGCGGGCAGTGCGTGTTTACCAGCGAATGGAATAAAAACGCCGTACGCACTTACAAGGCCAACTGGTACAACGACAGCGCGGCACACACCTTTAACCAGGGATATCCGCGAAGTGACGCTCAGCGGCAACCCGGCCATTTCAGAAACCGACGCCTACGCGCATATCTGCCAGCAGATCCCCGAGCATGATGTATTGCTGGCGGGTTTCCCCTGCCAGCCATTTAGCCCCCGGCCGGCGTCAGCAAAGAATGCCATGGGTCGCGCCCATGGATTTGAGTGTGAAGCGCAGGGTACGCTGTTTTTGATGTTGCACGTATTATTAAAGCCCGTCGCCCGGCGATTTTCGTGCTGGAAAACGTCAAGAACCTGAAGAGTCATGACAAAGGTAGAAACTTTCAGCGTGATCATGAACACGCTGGACGAATTGGGTTATGACGTTGCCGATGCCAGTATCAATGGCAAAGATGATCCGAAAATTATCGACGGTAAGCATTTCCTGCCGCAGCATCGCGAGCGCATTGTGCTGGTCGGTTTCCGCCGCGATTTACAGCTCAGCGAAGGTTTTAGCCTGCGCGACATCGATCGCTTCTACCCGTCACAGCGCCCAACGTTTGGTCAGTTACTGGAGCCAACGGTCGACAGCAAATATGTGTTGTCGCACAAGCTTTGGGATTACCTCTATCGCTATGCGAAAAGCATGCCGCGAAGGGCAATGGTTTTGGCTTTGGGCTGGTCGATCCCACTCGCGAGAACAGCGTCGCCCGCACCCTGTCGGCGCGCTATCACAAAGATGGTTCTGAAATTCTGGTAGATCGCGGCTGGGATAAAGCGCTGGGCGAAACGGATTTCAACCATGCAGAAAATCAGGCCCGGCGACCGCGCCGCCTGACGCCCCACGAATGCGCCCGTTTAATGGGCTTTGAGAAACCCGGTGACAAACCGTTTCGTATTCCGGTTTCCGACACAAGCCTACCGCCAGTTCGGCAACTCGGTGGTGGTGCCGGTATTTGCCGCCGTGGCAAAACTGCTGGAGCCGCGCATTGCCATGGCGGTGAAACTGCGCAACAAAAAGTGAACTGCTTCCCGGTGTGTGACGCACCGGGCAGTTACTAAGTCTTAATTAAGTGTTTAAAAGCGATCATAAAGTTAATTTATGCCGGTCGATAACTAGTGAGCAATCCCGACTCTCTCACGGACTATGGCCATGCTCAAAAATATACGGGTTATTACCGGCATCATTATCGCTCTTTCGGTATTTTGTCTTCTTCAGTTCGTCACCGGGGGATTGTTCTACTCGGCAGTCAATAACGACAGAGTGAACTTCCAGAACACCGGCGTGCTGAACGCACAGCAGGAAAACCTTGGCGACAGCGTAAATACGCTGATCAAAACACGCGTCACCGTTACCCGCGTAGCAATCCGCTTTTGAAAAACCAGCGCGATCCCGCCTCGCTTGCCAGTATCGAAAAACTCCTGACCACCGCAACCGAGTCGCTCGGCAAGGCGGAAGGATACTTCAACAATTACAAAAGCACCCCGCGTGTTGCAGGCCGGGGATACGGCATTAGCCGACGACGTGGCGCAGAACATCACCAAAATGCACGATGTGCTGCAACAATCGATCACCTTCCTGCGGGCGAATAATTACGAAGCTTACGGCAACTGGATGCACAACAAGCCCAGTGGACGATATGGACGCCAGCTACGCCAAATGGCGCACGGAGAACAACACCTTCCTGCAAGCCGCCGCGCAGGAGAATCAGAGCAGTTTCACCAGTATGCAATGGACGCTGGGCGTGATTTTGCTGGTGGTGATTGGGGTGATGATTGTTATCTGGCTGGGTCTGCAACATCTGTTGCTTAAACCGTTGCATAGCGTGATGGCGCATATCCGCGCGATCGCCAGCGGCGATCTGACGCAGTCCATCTCTGCTGAAGGTCGCAACGAAATGAGTCAACTGGCGGCAGGTTTGCACGAAATGCAGTCTTCGCTGGTGCAAACCGTGAGCGCCGTGCGTAACAGCTCTGACTCGATTTACACCGGCGCGAGCGAAATCTCCACCGGTAACAACGATCTCTCTTCACGTACCGAACAGCAGGCCGCCTCACTGGAAGAGACCGCCGCCAGTATGGAGCAACTGACTGCGACGGTGAAACAGAACACCGACAACGCCCGTCAGGCTTCGCAACTGGCGAAGAACGCCTCGGATACTGCGGCGCGCGGTGGTCAGGTCGTGAGCAACGTGGTGCGCACGATGAGCGAAATCTCAGACAGCTCGCAGCAAATCGCCCACATTACCAGCGTGATTGACGGCATCGCTTTCCAGACCAACATCCGGCGCTCAACGCCGCGGTTGAAGCCGCCCGCGCTGGCGAGCAGGGTCGCGGTTTCGCCGTGGTGGCCGGGGAAGTCCGTACCCTTGCCAGCCGCAGTGCTCAGGCAGCGAAAGAGATCAAAACGCTGATTGAAAACTCGGTAAACCGGGTCAATTCCGGTACCACTCAGGTGGCAGAAGCCGGTGATACGATGAAAGAGATCGTCACCGCCGTAACACGGGTGACGGATATTATGGGGGAAATCGCGTCCGCCTCTGAAGAACAGAGCAAAGGCATTGAGCAGGTGAGCCTCGCGGTTTCGCAGATGGATAGCGTTACCCAGCAGAACGCCTCGCTGGTGCAGGAATCCGCTGCAGCTTCCGCTGCGCTGGAAGAACAAGCAGAGCAGTTGCGTCAGGCGGTGGCAGTGTTCCGCGTCAACGGTCACACGGCGCTGTCAGGTGCGAAGCCCGGTAAACCACAATCCACACCGTTGCGCCCGGCATCTGCCTCTGCGCCAACAGCCAGCGACAGCAACTGGGAAACCTTCTGATCCTGTCCGCTCACCGGCGTGATGCTGTTTTTCGCGCCGGTAACATGATGGTCCTCCCCGCTGCTGGCGGGAAGAGGATTCACGCTACGGAATTAAGATTATCGACAAAGTGCTGCCACTGCAGCTGTAGCGCGCTGATATGCTGCTTTTCGATCTCGCTGATGTAGGGTAACGAGCGGCTTTCGCTCACCCGGTTATTCAGATGGGAAAACCAGACATCGCTCTCTTTGTTACTGGCGGTCAGTTGCAGCATCTCGTTACGCACCGTCTGCGAAGAGTGCGTACCGTCACTCAGTTGGGCAATAGCATCCTGATGATGCTTCGCCTGCTCCTCATCTCCCAGACTTTGCGCCAGCTTACTTGCCTGCGAGAGTACAACACGGGTCATCTGATCCGCCTGATCGGCCTTTTCACTGATATAGCTGGCAACAAAGTCGCTGGCCTGCTGCTGATAATCCGCAGAGACAAACTGCGCCACCACTTTATTGAGCTTAGCCTGCATCAGCGCCAGATCCATGGCATTGGTGGTGTAGTCGCCATTGACTTCAGGCGAGGTCATCGCCTGATGCAGCGCGCTGGCCATGTCGTCCGCCGCCACGGTGGAGTGCTGGAAAAAAGTCGATAAAACGCACAGCGTCGTTGGCGGTTGCCGGGTCGCCATAAAATTCGCTGGCGAGGCTTGGGCCACTCGCGAGTGACCGCCGCCATATTGGCATTGCGGACTTCCGCCATGGCACGGGTGTTCTTTTCAATCTCTTCTTTGGTCAACGGTGGATGCCCTTCCATCCCGCGTGCGAGCGCTTCTTCAGAAATGTTCACCGCAACAGAACTGTCCGTGACAATCTCTTTTCCTGCAAACATGCGGGTCTTTGACTGATGCGTAACGGGCGTTGTCTGCTGACTGGCGGAGGCACCCACATCCTTAATGCTCATCTCTTCTCCTTAGAATCATTGCCAAATGTTTCATTTATCGTCTGAATGATAAATACCTTTACGTTTTGCGCAGATTCGGCGAAGAACAGCAGGAGTTAACCATTTCATCATGCTGATTTTTGTTAAGGGCGAAGCTTCGCCCATAGAGCGTTTAATCGCGGGTTTGTACCCAAAACGCGTGGATCAGGCCCGGGATGTAACCCAACAGCGTTAACAGGATATTGAGGATAAAGGCCCAGCCCAACCCTTTACCGAGCAGTACGCCAAGCGGCGGGAGAATAATCGTAAAGACAATGCGCCAGAAACCCATATAGCCCCTACAAATAAATGACAGCTTATTGGAAAAAAGACACTTTCTCTTCAAGAGTAGCCACTGTGCCTGTGGTTGCCACTTCCCCCCTGCGCTTTTTACCCTGTTTTACTTTTCCCACGCCCGTGGCTGACGCGTTCCGCTGTACCGCAAGCAGGTGACAGGCTATGGTTACTGACACAAACCAATGATAAAGGAGCGAAGTATGTTTTCTGTCGGCGATATTGTGCAACCGCGCATTGGCGGTCCCAAACTGAAAGTGCTGGAAGTCCATCAGGATCAAATCGTTGCGGTGCCAGCCCACGATGAACAAGCGGACAAAATTACGCTGAAAGCCGAGGATGTTTCTCTGTACAAAGAAGACGGCGATTTCGGCGTTTGCTGATCGTTGGCGGTGAGGTTAGCTCACCGCCAAGCCGTTACATATGCAAAATTTAGCATAAAAATCATTTAACTTATTAGGAATTAAACGCTGCAAACTTGTCTTTATCAGCATAAAAATGCTGTTGATTATTTTACATACTCTGCAAAAGCACACTGCGCTGAAAACCCCCGTATTGCTTCCCGACCTGAACGCTGCATTATTCTTCAATTCAAAATATAAGCATTTGATATATATTAGTTTTTAAAAACCCATCCAACTAAAATAATGAAATGCGCAAAAACAAACAATAGCAGAGCACTTTATCCAATAAACAGAAAATAATAAAAAATTAATCGCTAGTTGTTAGTTTATATCCAGACATATACTCTATCCGCATCAAATCAGGCACTTCAAAACGCTAAACACTCACTGTTCGCTTTTTTTGTTGAGTATCAAGGAGCTCGATCATGTTCTCTTCGCAGTCCCGCCTGCGTCACGCCGCAGCAGACACCTTTGCGATGGTTGTCTATTGCTCGGTAGTGAACATGTTGATTGAAATTTTCTCTCCGGAATGAGCTTTGAACAGTCACTTTCCTCTCGTCTGGTCGCCATCCCGGTCAACATTATTATTGCCTCGGCCTTATGGCTTGTACCGCGATCTGTTTATGCGTTATGCCCGCCGCATCAGCCCCGCGGGTTGGATGAAAAATCTGGCGGATGTGCTGGCCTATGTCACGTTCCAGTCGCCGGTGTATGTGTGGCGATTCTGTGGTCGGTCGGGGCAGACTGGCACCAGATTGTGGCTGCGGTGAGCTCCAATATCGTGCTGTCGATGATGATGGGCGCCGTATACGGCTACTTCCTCGGATTACTGCCGCCGTCTGTTCCGCGTCAGTAACTACCATCAGGCCAAAGCCTGATGGCGGGTAACAGGCAAAAACCTGCTACCGCTTAATGCTATTGCTCGCCAAATAATCCCTTCAGAAAACGTTCCAGCGCCATACGTGAGGCTAAAACCGTGTGGAATGCCGTAATGTTCCTGCGCATCGCCGCCCAGATAGAGCGGGAAATTCTGGTAGTGTTCGCACATTTTGATGTCCGAGGCGGGTTCCGCAAGCGACAAACTACGTTCTTTGAGTGTGGGATGGATAACCAGCGCCGTTCGTCCCATGCGCGCTTCGCGGTTCACATATATACATAATTGTCGCCACGCCGGTAACCATAGGTTTTCGTCGTTGCCACATCCATCGTAAATCCCACATTTTCCAGCACGCGCGCCACTTCATCGGGTCTTAAATACATAGATTTTCCTCGTCATCTTTCTACAGCCTCGCCACCCATGACTGAGCATTGGCAACGCTTTCAGAAAAATCCACAAACGGACGCGCGAAAGGCGTGATTGCCGTCTGGCCTTAAAATTTATGGTCTAAACTAAAATTCACATCAAAAACGAGGGAGGATCCTATGTTTAACAGACCGAATCGCCGTGATGTAGATGAAGGTGTTGAGGAGATCAACAACGACGTCAGCCAGTTGGCAGACAGCACGGAAGAGGTGCTGAAATCCTGGGGCAGCGATGCGAAAGACGAAGCCGATGCGGCGCGTCGCAAGGCGCAGGCGTTGTTGAAAGAGACCCGCGCGCGTCTGCATGGTCGCAACCGCGTGCAGCAAGCAGCGCGTGATGCCGTGGGGTGTGCAGATACCTTTGTAAAGAGAAACCACTGGTGCAGCGTTGGCGCTGCTGCGGTGGGCATATTTGTCGGCGCGCTACTCAGTTTGCGCCGTTAAACGCTCGTTCTCACCGCTGACCCCTGCACTGGTTTCATCGCCCGCAGGGGGTTTTTATTTACCCTGTGCCCGCCATAACCCGCGAGAAAACCGGTACAAATTCCCTTACCCATTATGCTTATCCTTCGGGCAAAGCCTATGTCATTTTCCTATATATTGTGTGGTTGCATCTTTTAATAACTACATCTAGTATTCCTTTCAGTGACAAACACACGACCTGACGCGACCCATCGCGCCGCCTCTTCATTTTAAACGGAAATACGAATTATGCGCATTACCATTTACACTCGAAATGATTGTGTTCCAGTGCCACGCCACCAAACGGGCAATGGAAAGCCGTGGTTTTGCATTCCGAAATGGTGAACGTTGACCACGTACCGGAAGCAGCGGATGAGCTGCGCGCGATGGAGTTTTCGTCAGTTACCGGTGGTGGTAGCCGGGGAGACATCATGGTCCGGTTTCCGCCCGGATATGATCAACCGCCTGCATGCCGCCCCCCACGTGGCCAGCGCATGAGCACCCTCGTCTACTTCTCCAGCAGTTCCGAAAACACGCAGCGTTTTATCACGCGTCTCGGACTGCCGGCGGTGCGCATCCCGCTGAACGAGCGCGAGCGTATCCAGATAGACGAACCCTATATCCTGGTGGTTCCCAGTTACGGCGGCGGGGGTACGGCAGGCGCTGTGCCCCGTCAGGTGATCCGCTTTTAAACGATCCGCACAACCGTGCATTGATCCGCGGCGTGATTGCTTCCGGCAACCGTAACTTCGGCGAGGCGTATGGCCGCGCAGGTGATGTGGTGTCGCAGAAATGCGGCGTACCGTATCTGTATCGCTTCGAGCTGATGGGAACACAGCAGGACATCGACAACGTGCGTAAAGGAGTAAGCGAATTTTGGCGACGACAACCGCAGAGCGCGTGATGCAAAGCGCACCCGATTACCATGCACTGAATGCGATGCTGAATCTTTATGATAAAGATGGCCGCATTCAGTTTGATAAAGACCATCAGGCCGTCGATGCCTTTATGGCAGCGCACGTCCGCCCCAATACCGTGACTTTCGCCAGTCAGGATGAACGCCTGAGCTACCACGGTGGCGGAAGGTTATTACGATGAAAACGTGCTGGCGCGCTATGACCGCGCCTTTGTGGTCGACCTGATTGCCAACGCGCACGCCAGCGGTTTTCGTTTTCAGACGTTCCTCGGCGCGTGGAAGTTTTACACCAGCTATACGCTGAAGACCTTCGACGGCAAACGCTATCTGGAACATTTTGAAGACCGCGCCTGCATGGTGGCGCTGACGCTGGCGCAGGGTGATAAAGCGCTGGCTCAGCAGCTAACGGAGGAGATCCTCTCCGGACGCTTCCAGCCCGCCACGCCAACCTTCCTTAACTGTGGCAAACAGCAGCGCGGCGAGCTGGTCTCCTGCTTCCTGCTGCGTATTGAAGACAATATGGAATCCATTGGCCGTGCGGTGAACTCAGCGTTACAGCTGTCGAAACGCGGCGGCGGCGTGGCGTTTCTGCTCTCCAATCTGCGGGAAGCAGGCGCGCCAATTAAGCGCATCGAAAACCAGTCTTCCGGGGTGATCCCGGTAATGAAAATGCTGGAAGATGCCTTCTCTTACGCCAATCAACTGGGGGGCTCGCCGGGCGCGGGAGCCGTCTATCTGCACGCCCATCATCCGGACATTTTGCGTTTCCTCGATACCAAGCGCGAAAATGCCGACGAAAAAAATTCGCATCAAGACCCTTTCACTGGGCGTCGTCATTCCGGATGTCACATTCCAGCTGGCGAAAGAGAACGCGCAAATGGCGCTGTTCTCGCCGTATGACGTTGAACGTTTGTACGGCAAGCCGTTTGGCGATGTTGCCATCAGCGACATGTACGATCAGTTGCTGGCCGATGAGCGTGTGCGCAAAAGCTACATTAACGCCCGCGATTTCTTCCAGACCGGCGGAGATCCAGTTTGAGTCCGGCTATCCGTACATCATGTTTGAAGACACGGTGAACCGCGCGAACCCGATTGCCGGGCGCATCAATATGAGCAACCTCTGTTCGGAGATTTTGCAGGTTAACAGCGCCTCGACGTTTGATGAAAACCTCGATTACGCCGATACCGGCCACGATATCTCCTGCAACCTCGGTTCGCTGAATATTGCCCATACCATGGATTCGCCGGATTTTGGCCGTACGGTGGAAACCGCCATTCGCGGCCTGACGGCGGTCTCGGATATGAGCCACATCCGTTCGGTGCCCTCGGTGGGAAACCGGGAACGCCGCCTCGCACGCCATTGGGCTTGGGCAGATGAACCTGCACGGTTATCTGGCGCGGGAAGGTATTGCTTACGGTAGCGAAGAGGGGCTGGATTTTACCAACTTCTATTTCTACACCATCACGGCACTGCATACCTCGATGATGATCGCCCGTGAGCGTGGGCAATATTTCACCGGGTTCCCGGCCTCGCGCTATGCCAGCGGCGACTATTTTAATCAATACCTGCAAGGTGACTGGCAGCCGAAAACGGAGAAAGTCCGTGCGCTGTTTGCCCGTTCCGGCATCACGCTTCCTACGCGTGAGATGTGGCAACAACTGCGTGACGATGTGATGCGTTACGGTATCTATAACCAGAACCTGCAGGCGGTTCCGCCTACCGGGTCCATCTCGTATATCAACCATGCGACATCGAGCATTCACCCCGATTGTCTCGAAAATTGAGATCCGCAAGGAAGGCAAAACCGGGCGTGTTTATTATCCCGCACCGTTTATGACTAATGAGAACCTCGGCGCTGTACGAAGACGCGTATGAGATTGGGCCAGAGAAGATCATCGATACCTACGCCGAAGCCACGCGCCATGTGGATCAGGGGCTGTCTCTGACGCTGTTCTTTAAAGACACCGCCACTACCCGCGACATCAACAAAGCGCAGATCTACGCGTGGAAGAAAGGTATCAAGACACTGTATTACATTCGCCTGCGCCAGCTCGCGCTGGAAGGCACCGAGATCGAGGGCTGCGTGTCCTGCGCGTTGTAAGGAGAAAAGGATGAGCCAACTGTCACGCGTCAGCGCGGTGAACTGGAACAAAATCCGAGGATGATAAAGACCTCGAAGTGTGGAACCGCCTGACCAGCAACTTCTGGTTGCCGGAAAAGTGCCGCTGTCGAACGATATCCCCGCCCCGGCAAAGCTTAAGCCCGGCGGAACAGCAACTGACGATCCGTGTGTTCACTGGCCTGACGCTGCTTGACACCATTCAAAACACCGTGGGCGCACCGGCGCTGATGACCGATGCGCTGACGCCGCACGAAGAAGCGGTGTTATCGAATGTCAGCTTTATGGAAGCGGTGCATGCCCGCTCCTACAGCTCGATTTTTCTCCACACTTTGCCAGAGCAAAGATGTGGATGCCGCTTATGCAGACGAAGAGAACGCGGCACTGCAGCGTAAAGCGCAGCTGATTCTGGCGTACTACCGCGCCGATGAGCCGCTGAAGAAGAAAATCGCCAGCGTGTTTCTTGAATCTTTTCTGTTCTATTCCGGTTTCTGGTTACCGATGTACTGGTCGAGCCGCGGCAAGCTGACCAACACTGCCGACCTGATTCGTCTGATCATTCGCGACGAGGCAGTGCACGGTTACTATATCGGCTATAAGTATCAGAAAGGGCTGGAAAAAGTGAGTGGCGAAAAACGTGAAGAGCTGAAGAACTTCGCGTTGGAACTGCTGATGGATCTCTATGATAACGAAGTAAGTTATACCGACGATCTGTACGCGGACAGCGGCTGGGCTGAAGATGTGAAAGCCTTCCTGTGCTACAACGCCAATAAAGCGTTAATGAACCTCGGTTACGAAGCCCTTTTCCCGGCGGAAATGGCGGAAGTAAACCCGGCGATCCTCGCCGCGCTCTCGCCCAATGCCGATGAAAACCACGACTTCTTCTCCGGATCGGGCTCCTCTTATGTGATGGGTAAAGCGGTCGAAACCGAAGACGAAGACTGGAACTTCTGACCCCACTCCTTCCCTCTTTTCGGAGAGGGAATATTGCTGGTTTTCAGAAAAATGATAATAACCGCCACATAAAAAGGGTATCGTTAATTCCCACATATTACGGAAATATCCGGCGCAATATTCCCACAGCCGCTACACTGTAATTCAACTGTCATTTTCGCCTGAATTCTCACAATTCAGGTTCGATTTCCCGATGAATATGAAAAATGATCATCTGCCGCCAGCCCTTATTTCATGGGAAATAGAGACAATTCCTACACAGCGCAAATTCGCCGACTGAGGAAATTCAGGGTTGTCTCAGATTCTGAGTATGTTAGGGTATGACCAGTTAATTATTCTCACTGGGTATTATATCGACACAATAAATAACAGGAATCCTCTTATTGCATGGCAATTAAATTAGAAGTGAAGAACCTCTACAAGATATTTGGCGAGCACCCACAGCGGGCTTTCAAATATATTGAAAAGGACTATCGAAAGAGCAAATTCTGGAAAAACGGGTCTGTCGCTTGGCGTGAAAGACGCCAGTCTGGCCATTGAAGAAGGCGAGATATTTGTCATCATGGGGTTATCCGGATCGGGTAAATCCACTATGGTACGCCTTCTCAATCGCCTGATTGAACCCACCCGCGGGCAGGTGCTGATTGATGGCGTGGATATCGCCAAAATATCGGACGCTGAGTTACGCGAGGTGCGCAGGAAAAAAGATCGCAATGGTCTTCCAGTCATTTGCGCTAATGCCCCATATGACGGTGTTGGAGAATACCGCGTTTGGTATGGAATTAGCCGGTGCGACAGCGCAGGTGCGCCGGAAAAAGCGCTGGATGCGTTGCGTCAGGTAGGGCTGGAAAATTACGCGCATGCCCTCGGCCGGATGAACTCTCTGGCGGTATGCGTCAACGTGTGGGTCTGGCGCGCGCATTAGCGATCAATCCCGATATTTTATTAATGGACGAAGCCTTCTCGGCGCTCGACCCATTAATTCGCACGGAAATGCAGGATGAACTGGGTAAAACTGCAAGCGAAACATCAACGCACCGTGGTGTTTATTTCCCACGATCTGGATGAGGCCATGCGTATTGGCGATCGCATCGCCATTATGCAAAACGGTGAAGTGGTGCAGGTCGGTACGCCGGACGAGATCTTAAATAATCCGGCCAATGATTATGTGCGTACCTTCTTCCGCGGCGTGGATATTAGCCCGGTGTTTAGCGCAAAGGATATTGCGCGCCGTACGCCGGTGGGCTTAATCCGTAAAACGCCGGGCTTCGGCCCGCGTTCCGCGCTGAAAATGCTGCAGGATGACGATCGTGAATACGGTTATGTCGTCGAACGTGGCAATAAATTTGTCGGCATTGTGTCCATCGACTCCCTGAAAGCGGCCTTAGGGCAGAATCTGGGTATCGATGCGGCGTTAATTGACTCTCCGCTCGCGGTAGAGGCCGAAACGCCGCTCAGCGAGTTGCTCTCTCCCATGTCGGGCAAGCGCCCTGCGCTGTCCCGGTCATCGGTGAAGAACAACAGTACGTGGGCATCATCTCAAAACGGATGCTGCTACAGGCTTTAGATCGCGAGGGGGCAAACAATGGCTGATGCAAATAACCCGTGGGATAGCGCGCCAGCGGCAGACAGCGCAGCACAATCCGCCGACGCACGGGGCGGCGGCGTCTTCAGCCCGCCAGTGGCGGTGGTGCAAACTGGCTAAACAGCGCTCCGGCGCCTGCGCCGGAACATTTCAATATTATGGATCCGTTCCATAAGACGCTGATCCCGCTGGACAGTTGGGTAACGCAGGGGATCGACTGGGTGGTGGTGCATTTCCGTCCGCTGTTCCAGTGGGATCCGCATTCCGGTAGATTACATTCTCAGCACGTTCCAGCAGTTGCTGCTGGGTATGCCTGCGCCAGTGGCGATCATTGTTTTCTCGTTGATCGCCACCGGCAGATGAGCAGCGCGGGAATGGGCATTGCCACGCTGGTGTCGTTGATCGCCATCGGCGCGATTGGTGCACTGGTCACAGGCAATGGTCACGCTGGCGCTGGTGCTGACCGCACTGCTGTTTTGTGTGGTCATCGGCCTGCCGCTGGGGATCTGGCTGGCACGCAGCCAGCGGGCGGCGAAAATTATCCGTCCACTGCTGGATGCCATGCAAACCACCCCGGCGTTTGTTTACCGGTGCCGATTGTGATGTTGTTCGGCATCGGCAACGTGCCGGGGGGTGGTGGTAACGATTATCTTCGCCCTGCCGCCGGTGGTGCGACTGACGATCCTCGGCATTAACCGGTGTACCGGCCGATTTGATTGAAGCGTCACGCTCATTTGGCGCCAGCCCGCGACAAATGCTGTTTAAAGTGCAATTACCACTGGCCATGCCCACCATTATGGCGGGAATTAACCAGACGTTGATGCTTGCCCTCTCCATGGTAGTGATCGCCTCGATGATCGCCGTCGGCGGGCTTGGCCAGATGGTACTTCGCGGTATTGGTCGTCTTGATATGGGGCTGGCTACCGTTGGCGGCACAGGGATTGTGATCCTCGCCATTATTCTCGACCGCCTGACGCAGGCTGTCGGCCGCGATGCCCGCAGTAGGGGTAATCGCCGCTGGTATCAGACCGGCCCGCTGGGTCTGCTGACCCGTCCATTCACCCGCTAATCCTGCTGCCCGGTGCAACACGCGCCGGGCGTCCAGTGTCCCACCTGAAAATAAGGAACAACGATGCGACATAGCGTACTTTTGCCACAGCGTTCGCCACCCTTGTCTCCACCAGCACGTTCGCCGCAGAGGCTGAACTGCCCGGCAAAGGCATCACCGTGCAACCTTTTCAAAGCACCATTTCGGAAGAAGCCTTCCAGACCCTGCTGGTGAGCCGCGGGCTGGAAAAACTCGGCTACACCGTCAATAAACCGAGCGAAGTGGACTACAACGTCGGTTACACCTCGCTTGCCGCAGGCGATGTGACCTTCACCGCCGTAAACTGGCAGCCGCTGCATGACGACATGTACGCCGCCGCCGGAGGCGACAAGAAGTTCTACCGTGAAGGCACTTTCGTTACCGGCGCGGCGCAAGGTTACCTGATCGATAAGAAAACGGCTGAGCAGTACCACATTAAAAGTATCGATCAGTTGAAAGATCCGAAAATCGCCAAACTGTTCGATACCAATGGCGACGGTAAAGCGGACCTGACCGGCTGCACGCCGGGGCTGGGGCTGCGAAGCGGTGATTAATCACCAGATTGATGCCTATGGTCTGAGCAACAATGTGGTGCATAACCGAGGGTAACTACGCGGCAATGATGGCTGACACCATTACCCGCTATAAAGAAGGCAAACCGATCCTGTACTACACCGGACACCGTACTGGGTGAGCGATGTGTTGAAACCGGGTAAAGATGTGGTCTGGTTGCAGGTGCCGTTCTCGTCTCTGCCGGGCGAGCAGAAAGATATCGATACCAAACTGCCGAACGGCATGAACTATGGCTTCCCGGTCAACACCATGCATATCGTGGCGAACAAAGCACGGGCTGAGAAAAAACCCGGCGGCGGCGAAACTGTTCTCGGTAATGAAACTGCCGATTGCCGACATCAACGCACAGAATGCGATGATGCACGCGGGTAAAGCGTCGGAAGCGGATATTCAGGGTCATGTTGATGGGTGGATCAAAGCCCACCAGCAGCAGTTTGATGGCTGGGTGAAAGAGGCGCTGGCCGCGCAGAAGTAAGGTATTTTTCCCTCACCCTAACCCTCTCCCCAAGGGAGAGGGGACAGATCGTGCCACTATAACTTCTTGCTCTCCCTTTGTGCGGATGCAGAAGTAAGGTGTTTTCCCTCCCCCCTCTCCCCAAGGGAGAGGGGACAGATCGTGCCACTATAACTTCTTGCTCTCCCTTTGTGCAGAGCGAGCAGACGGCACATATTTTTATTCTCCTCTCCCCTTTGGGAGAGGGCCAGTGAGGGGAATGCGTTTCACCGCACTTTCCGACACGCGATCTCCTCACAAATTCCTATCCATTGGTTATGATGAATTTCTGACAACATCCTGAGCAGACTCATCATTCTCATGACCAAACCAAACCAGGCCTTAGCCCACCGCTTATTGCGCTGATGTCCGTTGCAACCGGCCTTGCCGTCGCCAGCAACTATTACGCGCAGCCCTTGCTCGATACCATCGCGCACGCCTTTTCGCTCTCGCCGAATCAAGCCGGCTTTATTGTTACCGCCGCCCAGCTCGGTTATGCCGCCGGGTTACTGTTTCTGGTGCCGCTTGGCGACATGTTTGAACGCCGCAAACTGATTGTGGTGATGACGTTGCTTGCCGCAGGCGGGGAATGCTTATCACCGCCAGCAGTTCCTCACTGGCGCTGATGATCCCGGGGACCGCGCTGACGGGCCTGTTCTCAGTAGTGGCTCAGATCCTCGTGCCGCTGGCGGCGACGCTCGCCACGCCGGATAAACGCGGCAAAGTGGTGGGCACCATCATGAGCGGCCTGTTGCTGGGTATTCTGCTGGCGCGAACGGTTGCCGGGTTGCTTGCCAGTCTCGGCGGCTGGCGCACCGTCTACTGGGTCGCCAGCGTATTAATGGTGTTGATGGCACTGGCGCTGTGGCGCGGTCTGCCAAAGGTCAAACAGGACACGCACCTCAATTACCTGCAACTGCTCGGGTCGGTGTTTACCCTGTTTGCTGGCGATAAATTGCTGCGCACCCGCGCCATGCTGGGTTGTCTGAGCTTTGCGAACTTCAGTATCTTGTGGACGTCGATGGCCTTTTTACTTGCCTCGCCGCCGTTTCACTTCTCTGAAGCGGTGATTGGCTTGTTTGGCACCGGGTCGGCGCGGCTGGTGCATTAGGCGCACGGCAGGCAGGCGGGCTGGCGGACAGAGGAAAATCGCATCTCACCACGACCGGCGGTCTGATCCTGTTGCTGCTGTCGTGGGTGGCCATCTGGCTCGGTCACAGCTCAGTTATCGCGCTGATAATAGGCATTATTGTGCTGGATCTCACGGTACAGGGCGTGCATATCACCAACCAGACGGTGATTTACCGCGTCAAGCCCGATGCGCGTAATCGCCTGACCGCCGGGTATATGACCAGCTACTTTATTGGCGGTGCGGCGGGTTCACTGATCTCCGCGTCTGCCCGGCAGCATGCCGGATGGCGCGGCGTTTGCGCAGCAGGCAGTCTGCTTGCAGTGGTAAATCTGCTGGTGTGGTGGCGAGGATTTCACCGTCAGGAGGCTGCGATGTAAGCAACCGCCCACGTTTCGCGGTTTCGGAGAAAAACCGGGGTGTTAAGGAGCGCCTTAGTCTGTTAAGGGACTTGTTTATCCCGGTTATATTAACGTGGGTGATATATAACAAACACTATGGATAGCTCAGCAACACCAACAGACGTCAGTGCCGTGAGTACGGCCACGTTACAGGAAGGTATCAAAGACAGTCTTCCCATCGTATTAAGTTACGTTCCAGTTGCGTTTGCTTTCGGCATGAATGCCACCAAACTCGGTTTTACTCCCCTCGAAAGCCTCTTTTTCTCCTGCATTATTTATGCAGGCGCCAGCCAGTTTGTGATCACCACGATGCTTGCGGCCGGTAGCGCCTTATGGGTCGCCGCCCTGACCGTCATGGCGATGGACGTCCGCCACGTGCTGTATGGCCCGTCGCTGCGCAGCCGTATTTTGTCCCCTCTCAAAAACCCCAAAACCGCTATCTGGGCCTTTGGTCTGACGGACGAAGTTTTGCTGCCGCCACCGCCAAACTGGTGCGCGATAATCGCCGCTGGAGCGAAGAGTGGATGATCGGCATCGCCTTCTGCTCGTGGTTTTCGTGGGTATTGGGCACCGTGCTGGGCGCGTTTTCCGGTAGCGGCTTACTGGAAGACTACCCGGCGGTGGAGTCGGCGCTGAGTTTTATGTTACCCGCATTATTTATGAGCTTTCTGCTGGCGTCGTTCCAGCGGAAACAAGCCCCGCCGTCACAGCAGCACTGCTTGGCGCGTTGGCTGGTGTCACGCTGTTTTCGATCCCGGCGGCCATTCTGGCCGGGATCGTCGCCGGTTGTCTGACCGCGCTGGTGCAAGCGTTTTACCAGGGAACGCCCGATGAGTCCTGACGTGCTGTTCCTCGGATTACTGGTTGGCGGGGTAAATTTTTTATTCCGCTACCTGCCCCTGCGCATCCGCGCCGCACAGTCTCGCCCGGCGAGACGCGGCGTGACTGCCGTGCTGCTCGACACCATCGGTATTGCGTCTATCTGCGCTTTACTGGTGGTCTCCTGCGTGCCGGAAATCATGACCGATAGCCGCCGCCTGCTGCCGACGCTGGTGGGTTTCGCGGTGCTCGGCGTGAGCTTCTGGAAAACGCGCAGCTATTACCCCCACGTTACTGAGCGCGCTTGCGTACGGAATCGCACCGGAAACTGCTGACAGATGTATAGATAAGGCAAATTTATTAGCACAAATAATACATTTACTTTATTTGTCACTGTCGTTACTATATCGACTGCAATTAATGAGGTTATGCCCAAAATGGATAGTTCTTTTACGCCCATTGAACAAATGCTTAAGTTTCGCGCCAGCCGTTATGAGGATTTTCCGTTTCAGGAGATTCTGTTAACGCGTCTGTGTATGCATATGCAGGGCAAGTTGCTGGAAAACCGCAACAAAATGTTGAAAGCGCAGGGCATCAACGAAACGCTGTTTATGGCATTAATTACGCTGGAATCCCGGAAAACCATAGCATTCAGCCGTCTGAACTGAGCAGTGCGCTGGGTTCATCGCGCACCAACGCCACGCGCATCGCCGATGAGCTGGAAAAGCGCGGCTGGATTGAGCGCCGCGAAAGCGACAATGATCGCCGTTGTCTGCACCTGCAACTGACCGATAAAGGTCATGATTTTCTGCGTCAGGTGCTGCCTCCGCAGCATAATTGCCTGCATCAACTCTGGTCTTCTCTCAGCGTCGCTGAAAAGATCAGCTTGAGCACATCACCCGTAAACTCCTGACACGTCTCGACCAGATGGACGAAGACGACGTCATTCTCGAGGCGTTGCGCTAACGCGATAAGACGCTCGACTATCCGGTGGATATAAGAATACAGCCAAACTGGCTGGCTGATTTTGCTGCTGGCCTTTTGGCGAAAACAGGTCGGCATTGCCGATATGAAATAAGAAGATCGTGGAGAAAAGCATGAGCGCAAATGCGGAGAGTCAAACCCCGCAGCAACCGGTCAAAAGAAAGGTAAACGTAAAGGTGCCCTTCTGCTTCTGACCTTGCTCTTTATTGTTATTGCCGTGGCATACGGGATTTATTGGTTTTTGGTACTGCGTCATTTTGAAGAGACAGATGACGCCTACGTGGCAGGGAACCCGGTACAAATCATGGCGCAGGTATCCGGCAGTGTGACGAAAGTCTGGGCCGACAATACCGACTTCGTCAAACAGGGCGATGTACTGGTCACGCTCGATGCGACCGATGCGCAGCAAGCGTTTGAAAAAGCGCAGACTGGCACCGGCCAGCAGCGTCCGTCAAACCCGCCAGTCCATTATCAACAGCAAGCAGTTGCAGGCGAGCATTGAGCTGAAAACTGCTCGCCCGAGGGCGCAGAGCGACTTTAACCGTCGCGTACCGCTGGGCAGCGCCAACCTGATTGGCCGCGAGGAACTGCAACATGCCCGTGATGCGGTTGCCAGCGCGCAAGCCGAACTGGATGTGGCGGTGCAGCAGTTTAACGCCAACCAGGGCGATCATCCTCGACACTCCTCTGGAAGATCAGCCGGCGGTTAAACAGGCCGCGACCGAAGTGCGTAATAGCTGGCTGGCGCTGCAACGTACCAAAATCGTGAGCCCAATCACCGGTTATGTCTCCCGCCGCGCGGTACAACTCGGCGCGCAGATCAGCCCGACAACGTCCTTAATGGCGGTGGTTCCGGCCAGCAACCTGTGGGTGGACGCCAACTTTAAAGAGACTCCAGCTTGCGCATATGCGCATTGGTCAGACGGCGACCGTGGTCAGCGATATTTACGGCGACGAGGTGAAATACAGCGGTAAAGTTGTCGGGCTGGATATGGGCACCGGCAGCGCCTTCTCGCTGTTGCCTGCGCAGAACGCTACCGGTAACTGGATCAAAGTGGTTCAGCGTTTGCCGGTACGTATTGAGCTGGATGCGAAGCAACTTGCCGATCATCCGCTGCGTATTGGTCTCTCCACGCTGGTGAAAGTGGACACCTCAGAACGTGAAGGTCAGGTGCTGGCAAGCCAGGGTTCGCACCAGCCCGGCGTATGAAAGTAACGCCCGGGAAATCAGCCTCGAACCGGTCAATACGTTGATCGATAACATCGTGAAAGCCAACGCCGGTTAATCTGAGGTGAGTGCAATGCAACAGAAACCGCTGGAAGGCGCGCAACTGGTCATTATGACCATTGCGCTGTCGCTCGCGACCTTCATGCAGGTGCTGGACTCCACCATCGCTAACGTTGCTATTCCGACTATCGCCGGGAACCTTGGCTCATCACTGAGTCAGGGGACCTCGGGTTATCACCTCGTTTGGGGTGGCGAACGCCATCTCGATCCCGATCACCGGCTGGCTGGCAAAACGCGTCGGGGGAAGTGAAACTGTTCCTCTGGTCTACCGTAGCCTTTGCCATCGCTTCCTCGGGCGTGCGGCATGTCGAACAGCCTGAGTATGCTGATCTT
The DNA here is from genome assembly GCA_002886105.1 of Enterobacter sp. EA-1. Taxonomy (GTDB): domain Bacteria; phylum Pseudomonadota; class Gammaproteobacteria; order Enterobacterales; family Enterobacteriaceae. Next base: position 1,144,936 of record CP025776.1, on the reverse strand, counting down.
CTTCCGCGTGATTCAGGGGATTGTCGCCGGGCCGCTGATCCCCGCTGTCGCAGAGCCTGCTTTTAAGCAACTACCCGCCAGCAAAGCGGTCGATTGCGCTGGCGCTGTGGTCAATGACGGTGATTGTCGCGCCAATCTGCGGGCCGATCCTCGGCGGGTATATCAGTGATAATTACCACTGGGGTTGGATCTTCTTCATCAACGTGCCGATCGGCATTGTGGTGGTGTTGATGACCCTGCAAAGCCTGCGCGGCCGGGAAACCCGTACGGAACAGCGCCGGATCGATGGCGTCGGTCTGGCATTGCTGGTGGTTGGTATCGGTAGCTTGCAGGTGATGCTCGATCAGGGAAAGAGCTGGACTGGTTCAACTCCACGGAGATCATCGTCCTGACGATTGTCGCCGTGGTTTCGATAAGCTTCCTTGTGGTCTGGGAGCTGACCGACGAAAACCCGATAGTCGATTTGTCGCTATTCCGTCGCGCAACTTTACCATCGGCTGTTTGTGCATCAGCCTTGCCTACATGCTCTATTTCGGCGCGATTGTCCTGCTGCCGCAGTTGTTGCAGGAGGTCTATGGCTATACCGCCACATGGGCGGGCCCGGCGTCCGCGCCGGTCGGGGTGATCCCGGTGCTGCTGTCGCCGATCATCGGGCGTTTTGCCCATAAGCTGGATATGCGCCGTCTGGTCACGTTCAGTTTTATTATGTACGCGGTGTGCTTCTACTGGCGTGCGTATACGTTCGAGCCGGGGATGGATTTTGGCGCGTCCGCGTGGCCGCAGTTTATCCAGGCTTTGCGGTGGCGTGCTTCTTTATGCCACTGACCACGATTACGCTGTCTGGTTTGCCACCGGAGCGTCTGGCGGCGGCATCGAGTCTGTCGAACTTTGCGCGTACGCTGGCGGGCTCCATCGGGACGTCAATCACCACAACCTTGTGGACCAACCGTGAGTCGATGCACCATGCGCAGCTTACGGAGTCGGTGAATCCGTATAACCCGGAATTCACAGGCGATTTATAATCAACTGCAAGGTATGGGCATGTCGCAACAGCAGGCGTCCGGCTGGATTGCACAGCAGATCACGAACCAGGGGGCTGATTATCTCCGCTAACGAGATTTTCTGGTTCTCCGCCGGGGTGTTCCTGATCCTGCTCGGTCTGGTCTGGTTTGCGAAACCACCGTTTGGCGCGGGCGGTGGCGGCGGTGGCGCGCACTAAGTTGTAAGCATACTTATAAAAAGGGATCTGCGGGTCCCTTTTTTATTATCACAATTTCTGGCGGTAGTTTTGCCACCATTGCGCATGTGTTTTTACGCCGTTTCGAAATCTTCCCTTCACCTTTAGCCGGTTCTGAATGTTTCCCGCAGAAGAGTAAAACCGCCTCCAGTGGAGGCGGTTCGCTTTACGACAGGCACGGCGGCACAGACTAGATGTGCAACTCCTGCAGTTTCTCTTTCGGCAGGGCCAGCTCTTCGTTGCTGTTGACGCGAACATCGCGATCGAGGATATGACGCGCAATGTCCTGTGCTTCTTCCAGCGAGTGCATCAGGTAGGTGCCGCACTGGTAAACGTTCAGTTCCGGGATCTGACTCTGTTCTTTAACCTTGGAGTACATCAGCCATTGCCGCTTTCCATGCATCGGCAACGCGCTGCTCTTCCGGTGTGCCGATCAGACTCATGTAGAAGCCCGTACGGCAGCCCATCGGGGAGATATCAATGATCCTCAACGCCATTGCCGTTGAGATGGTTACGCATAAAACCCGCAAACAGATGCTCCAGAGTATGAATGCCTTTTCCGGCATAACTTCTTTTATTGGGCACGCAGAAACGCAGGTCGAATACGGTAATGGTGTCGCCATGCGGCGTGTCCATGGTCTTAGCAACACGGACAGCAGGGGCTTCCCATACGGGTATGATCGACAGTGAAGCTATCCAACAATGGCATTTAGTCACCTCCGATAGTGATTTTTTAAAAAATAAAATGAACTCTTTTTTCCCATGCGAGTCTGGAGTATATGAAAGACGCGCATTTGTTATCATCATCCCTGATTTTCAGAGATGAAATTTTGGCCACAGCAATGTGGCCTTTTTTCTTCTCTGTCAGGCGTGCCGCGCTAAAAGCGCGTCGAAAGACTCGGTATCACCGGCTTCCACTTCCTGCTGACGCGCCAGCGACGCTTTGCATTCGGCGATAAAATCTTCCTCATGCAGCACTTCCAGCGGCTCTTCACGCAACTGAGAACGATACTGATCGCCCAGTGCCTTACCTGTTCCACCGATCCCATTATCGATCATAGAGCGCAAAATGCGCGCTGAGAACGTTAACTCCGGATCGTCAAAGCTGGCGACCAACTGGTCACATACGTTTTCGTACTCTTTGCCACCGTACACGCCATCCAGCGTCTGCGCCACACGTTTCAGATCGAGGAACAGGTCTTTTGCCGACTCGGGCAAGCGGGAACTGCGCGGTTTCACAGCCCATTCCCAACGTAAGGCCCGGTTTGCGTCCTTCCGAGGATCACGCGGTTCCAGTTTTTACGCGTACACAGCAGTTCGTCGCTGCTCATTTCCGGCGCATCGGCCAGCACGCACCAGACCATAAACAGATCGAGGAAGCGCACCTGTTGCTCATCGACGCCGATCGCCGTGAACGGGTTAATGTCCAGCGAACGCACTTCGATATACTCAATGCCGCCACGCAGCAGCGCATCCGACGGCGTTTCACCGCTGCGGGTCACGCGTTTCGGACGAATTGGCGCATACAGCTCATTTTCAATCTGCAGAATATTGGTATTGATTTGCAGGTACTTGCCCTCTTTCTGCAAACCAATTTTGGCGTACTCTTCAGAAGGCGTTTTAATCGCGCGTTTCAGCGCCACCACATAATCGTGCAGATTATTGAAGGTGATGCCGAGGTTGCTTTGCGACTTGTTGGTGTAACCGAGGTCGCTCAAACGCAGAGATGTCGCATAGGGCAAATAGTACATGCCATTCGGTGTTTTCTCGAACGGCAGCGTGGTCGGTTTCCCTTGCAGGAACGACGAGCAAATCGCCGGAGAAGCGCCAAACAGATACGGGATCACCCAACCAAAGCGGTAATAGTTACGGATCAGGCGGAAATAACCGTCCGATACCGTTTCTTTATCAGTGCTGCCGCCTTTTGCTTCCCAGAATGCCATCGGCAATGAGAAGTTGTAATGCACGCCGGATATGGTTTGCATCAGCGCGCCATAACGGTTTTTCAGCCCTTCGCGATAGAGGGTTTTCAGGCGGCCGATATTTGAGGTGCCGTACTGGGCCAGCTCAATATCCTGACCGTCTTTGATATAGCACGGCATACTCAGCGGCCACATACGCTCGTCGCCAATCTGGCGGGCGGTGTAGCGATGAATATCGCGCATGATCGTTAACATATGATCGATGTCGCCCTCTACCGGCGTAATAAACTCCAGCAGCGCTTCGGCAAAATCGGTGGTGATCCATTTATGGGTTAATGCAGAGCCAAGCATTGCCGCATGGCTGGTCGTCGCCAGAGAACCATCCGCATTAACGCGTAACGTTTCACGCTCAAGGCCACGTTGAATGCCTTTAAGCGCCTGAGGATGTTTTTCCAGCCGGGACAACGCCTGAGATACGTCCGGGATCAAATTGACCTCCCGCCTGTAATAATCATTTTATTAAGCATAATTGTAATGGTTGACGATTAAAGGTCACTCACTCAATCCAATTAGTGCCACCACGTCATACCCTGCAGCGTTACGCTGGCAATAGCCACATAGCGCAACGCTTTTCCAAGGCACAGAAAAATCAGTACTGGCCCCCACGAGAGGCGCATCCATCCCGCCAGCAGGCACAGTAAGTCGCCTATAACAGGCGCCCAGCTCAACAGCAATGCAGCCGCGCCATAGCGTTTGAGCCAGCCAGTCGCTTTTTCCTGCCAGCGTGAGGTTTTACGCTGCGGAAAGAAACGCCCAAGAATAACGTTAGTCAGCCCTCAAGGCTATTACCCATTGTTGCTATTACAACAAGAAGCCGGGGCTGACTGACGTGAGAAAGCAGCATGGTCACCAACACTACCTCGGAATTGCCCGGCAGAAGCGTGGCGCTGAGAAAGCTGCTGGCAAACAACGAAAAAAAGCGACAGTGCGTCACTCACAGTAAGCGAACATCCACGACGTCCATTCCGGCCGCTCGCGCCGCCTGAATGCCAAAATCCGCATCTTCAAACACCACGCACTGTGTTGCTTCAACGCCCATTCGCTCCAGCGCAGAGCAGAAACGTATCCGGTGCTGGCTTATGATGTTGAACGTGATCGGCGGCAACGACCGCATTAAAATAGTGCCGCAGACCAAGATGCGCGAGTAAGGCTTCTGCGATAGCGCTTTCGCTGCCCGTGCCGACAGACAGTGGGCGACGCCCGTGCCATTCCTTTACCACCTCAATCAGCGGTAAAGGGCGCACAGAATCCAACAGCATTGCTTTTTACCGCTGCCGTTTTTTCTTGTGCGAGAAGATGAGGATCAAGATCGCCCTGATTGGCTTCCAATAATCGATTGCGCAATACGCCAGTCGGCGAACCGTTCAACCCGACCATTGCCTGCTCGTCAAAGCGCATCCCGTAACGCGCCAGCACTTCACGCCAGCCTTACGATGAGTGGGTTCGGTATCCGGGATGGTGCCATCCATATCAAAAATCAGCCCTGCATAACGGTCGTACATCGTGTTCTCACAAACTGGATAACAGGTGATTACTTTAGCGTAAACAGGGATTTTTGTCGCTGCCAGTGCATAACAGACAAATTGAGCAAAAATGAAATCAGGTGTGGGGTAGCGATATCAGGGGGGCGATAGTTTTGAGGAGGAAATGGTGCATCCGGGAGGATTCGAACCTCCGACCGCTCGGTTCGTAGCCGAGTACTCTATCCAGCTGAGCTACGGATGCATCGGGAAAACTTTATTTACAACGCAGATTCAGTACTTACAACTTCATCATACTGAACAGGATGGTGCATCCGGGAGGATGACTCGTCTTTCGACTCGCCCTTCGGGCCGTTGCTAAAGCAACGTTATCCTTCCCCGGTGCTTGCGGTCAGGACCGCGAACCCTGAGAAAACAAACCTGCTGTTATCTCGCAGAAGATGGTGCATCCGGGAGGATTCGAACCTCCGACCGCTCGGTTCGTAGCCGAGTACTCTATCCAGCTGAGCTACGGATGCATCGGGAAAACTTTATTTACAACGCAGATTCGGTGCTTACGACTTCATCATACTAAGCAAGATGGTGCATCCGGGAGGATTCGAACCTCCGACCGCTCGGTTCGTAGCCGAGTACTCTATCCAGCTGAGCTACGGATGCATCGGGAAAACTTGCTTTACAACGCTGATTCAGTGTCGCGTTACCTCGCCACACTGAGCAAGATGGTGCATCCGGGAGGATTCGAACCTCCGACCGCTCGGTTCGTAGCCGAGTACTCTATCCAGCTGAGCTACGGATGCAAAATGGCGGTGAGGCGGGGATTCGAACCCCGGATGCAGCTTTTGACCGCATACTCCCTTAGCAGGGGGAGCGCCTTCAGCCTCTCGGCCACCTCACCACACGCCTCTTTCGAGTGCTTCGAAGAACTTGTTGAGAGCTCATCGTCGCTGCGTGGCGCACATATTACTTTCTGGGACTTATAAGTCAAACACTTTTTCCTGCCCCTGAATCGTTTGCACACTTCGCAGACAATTAGCCTGTAAAAAAGCCCAAAAGGATGTTTTATCAGCAGAATTTCCACCGTACCGCTGAGAAAAACCGACAAGAACGCAGACATAAAAACGGCAGGTAACGACAAAATCGGGACGAGTGGAAATAAAAAGGCAACGAAACAGAGGGAGAATCAGAAGGGAGGTGTTGCGTCTCGCCGGGGAACAGCGAGACGCGATAATTGCATCAGTAATTTGACTGCTGTGATTTTTCAGCACCGGATACGCTGGTAGATCTCTTCACGGTGAACGGAAACTTCTTTAGGAGCGTTAACGCCAATGCGCACCTGGTTTCCTTTAACTCCTAATACAGTCACAGTGACCTCATCCCCAATCATGAGGGTTTCACCAACTCGACGAGTCAGAATCAGCATTCTTTGCTCCTTGAAAGATTAAAAGAGTCGGGTCTCTCTGTATCCCGGCATTATCCATCATATAACGCCAAAAGTAAGCGATGACAAACACCTAAGTGTAAGCAGTCACGGCATTACATTCTGTTAAACCTAAGTTTAGCCGATATACAAGACTTCAACCTGACTTTCTTGTTATCACTAGCGTAGTGGCAATAACGCCATAACGGCAAGGTTATGGCGTCTGCTTCTCGCTTTGTAATTATGACAGTTTAGCGCTTACCCACTCTTTAACGCTGGAGAGCGCTGCTGGAAGCGCGGCCGCGTCAGTACCGCCGGCTTGCGCCATATCCGGACGTCCACCGCCTTTACCCCCGACCTGCTGGGCAACCATGCCAATCAATTCCCCTGCTTTCACACGATCGGTCACATCCTTCGACACACCCGCTATCAGAGAAACTTTTCCTTCGGCCACGGTGGCAAGAACAATGACTGAAGCACCCAACTGATTCTTCAGATCGTCCACCATGGTACGCAGCATCTTCGGCTCGACGTCTGCCAGCTCGCTGACCAGCAGTTTCACGCCGTTGAGATCGATAGCTTTACCGGACAGACTTGCGCTTTCCTGCGCGGCCGCCTGTTCCTTAAGCTGCTGCAATTCTTTTCCAGCTGGCGGGTACGCTCAATCACGGTGCGTACTTTATCGCCGAGGTTCTGGCTATCGCCTTTCAGCAACTGCGCAATGTCGTGCAACTGATCGCTCTGCGAATGCAGGCTGGCGATAGCGCCTTCGCCGGTCACCGCTTCAATACGACGCACACCGGCCGCCGTACCGGACTCAGACACAATGCGGAACAGACCAATATCACCCGTGCGGGAAGCATGCGTACCGCCACACAGTTCGGTGGAGAAATCGCCCATGCTCAACACGCGCACGCGCTCATCATATTTCTCGCCAAACAGCGCCATTGCACCGTTCGCTTTCGCCGCGTCCAGATCCATGATGTTAGTTTCGATCGGCAGGTTGCGGCGAATTTGCGCATTGACCAGATCTTCCACCGCGCGGATTTCCGCCGGTTTCATGGCTTCGAAATGGGAGAAGTCAAAACGCAACGCTTTGTCATTCACCAACGAGCCTTTCTGCGCAACATGCGTACCCAGGACTTCACGCAACGCAGCGTGCATCAGGTGTGTGGCAGAGTGGTTCAGGCGGATGCGCGCACGGCGTGCTTCGTCAACTTCCGCTTTCACACCATCCCCGACTTTCAGTGAGCCGGTAGTCAGCTTACCGATATGACCAATTGCCTGACCGTATTTCTGTGTATCCCACGGACGGAGAAAGCAAAAGCGTTGCCTTTCAGCTCGCCCTTATCCCCCACCCCGGCCGCCAGATTCCGCATAGAATGGCGTTTCGTTGAGAACAACAACAGCATCCTGACCAGCAGAAATTGCGTTAACCGGTTTACCATCAACAAACAGCGCCGTGACTTTACCGTTCAGTTCCAGATGGTCGTAACCTTTAAATTCAGAGCTACCATCAACGCGGATCATCGCATTGTAGTCTGCGCCAAAACCGCTGGACTCGCGCGCACGGCGGCGCTGCTCTTCCATTGCGGCTTCCAAAGCCAGCTTCATCGACTTTGATATTGCGCTCACGGCACACGTCCGCCGTCAGATCCACCGGGAAGCCGTAGGTGTCGTACAAGCGGAAGGCCGTTTCGCCATCCAGCGTATCGCCTTTCAGCTTCGCCAGCTCTTCATCGAGCAGTGCCAGACCGCGTTCCAGCGTGCGGGCAAACTGCTCTTCTTCGGTTTTCAGCACCTGCTCGACCTGTGCCTGCTGGCGCTGCAAATCTTCACCGGCAGAGCCCATCACGGCAACCAGCGGGCCAACCAGTTTATAGAAGAAGGTGTCCTTCGCGCCCAGCATATTGCCATGGCGGATTGCGCGACGAATGATACGACGCAGCACATAGCCACGGTTTTCGTTCGACGGGGATCACGCCGTCTGCAATCAGGAATGCGCAAGAACGGATATGGTCAGCGATAACGCGCAGCGACTTGTTGCTCAAATCCGTCGCGCCAGTCACCTTCGCCACCGCCTGAATCAACTTCACGAACAGGTCGATTTCGTAGTTGGAGTTCACATGCTGCAATACCGCGGCAACACGTTCCAGACCCATACCGGTATCCACTGACGGTTTTGGCAGCGGTTCCATGGTGCCATCGGCCCTGCGGCGGTTGAACTGCATAAAGACGATGTTCCAGATTTCGATGTAGCGATCGCCGTCTTCTTCCGGGCTACCCGGAGGGCCACCCCAAATGTGATCGCCGTGATCGTAGAAAATCTCGGTGCACGGACCGCACGGACCGGTATCGCCCATCTGCCAGAAGTTGTCAGACGCATACGGTGCGCCTTTATTATCACCGATGCGAATAATACGTTCGCGCGGGATACCCACTTCTTTTCCCAGATTTCGTAGGCTTCATCGTCTGTTTCGTACACCGTCACCCACAGACGTTCTTTCGGCAGGTTGAACCAGTTTTCACCGGTCAGCAGTTCCCATGCGTACTGGATAGCATCATGTTTGAAATAGTCGCCGAAGCTGAAGTTGCCCAGCATTTCGAAGAAGGTGTGATGACGCGCGGTGTAACCGACGTTTTCCAGATCATTGTGTTTACCGCCTGCACGAACGCAACGCTGTGCAGTGGTAGCGCGGGAATAATTACGTTTGTCGAGCCCAAGGAATACGTCCTTGAACTGGTTCATCCCGGCGTTGGTAAACAGCAAAAGTCGGGTCGTTATTCGGCACCAGGGAGCTGCTGGCAACTACCTGATGTCCCTTGCTATGGAAAAATCGAGAAACGCCTGACGGATCTCAGCGGTGCTCTTGCTCATAATTATCCTGAAATCAAGCTAACGAAATGTGGTAACTGGTCGCCGCTATTTGCATAGCTCACGCACCAGCTACTGGAAAAGTGGGAATAAGATAAGTTTTCTTTACTGCGAAGTAAAATCCCGTATGCGCTCAGTCGGCAAAATTTCGCCAGATTTCCTGAATATCTTCTTGCAGAAAGCCGCGATACAGTAAAAACGCTGCACTTTCACTTTCGCCACAAACTCGGTCGGCAACGGTTCGCCATATTTACGTAACGCCTGCTCGCGGGCGCTACCCAGTCAATGTCGCACTCGTACATCGCATTTTCACTGACCTGCCGGGCAATGCCTTTCTGATTTAACTCCGGCGGATGCGGGCGGGGCCATAACCTTTGCGGGCGCGGCTGGCAATGAACTGGCGTACAAAGCGCATATCGTCGAGAAAGTGATGCTCCAGACACCATGCCACCACCTGATCGACCTCTTCCGGCGTGGTATCCAGTGTCTCCGGACCATTTTTGCTCATTACCGGTGCCGTTAGCTTGCGGCGAAACTCCTGTTCACTGTGGTCGCGCATCGCCAGAATACGCATCGCGCGATCGCGCAGGCGTGCAATCGAAGAGCGTCGGGAACTGTTCTCTGACATGACGAAATCCTGTGGTCATAGAAGAGCAAAAGGGCTGCATCAGCAGCCCTTGATTGCGGTTCAGATTATCAGAAATCTTCGTTGGTTTCTTCAACGCCTTCGCCGCTGTCATCCACCGAGAATTCCGCAGAGGAGCTCTGATTACTGAGCAGGATCTCACGCAGTTTTTTCTCGATTTCTTTCGCCGCAGCCGGGTTATCTTTCAGCCAGTCGTTGCATTAGCTTTGCCCTGACCGATTTTGTCGCCGTTATAGCTGTACTGTGCACCCGCTTTCTCAATCAGCTTCTCTTTACGCCGAGATCAACCAGTTCGCCGTAGAAGTTAATGCCTTCACCGTAGAGGATCTGGAACTCAGCCTGTTTAAACGGCGCGGCGATTTTGTTTTTCACCACTTTTACGCGGGTTTCGCTACCGATAACGTTGTCACCCTCTTTTACCGCACCGATACGGCGGATATCCGTGCGCACGGAAGCGTAGAATTTCAGCGCGTTACCACCGGTGGTGGTTTCCGGGTTACCGAACATCACACCAATTTTCATACGGATCTGGTTGATAAAGATCAGCAGCGTGTTGGACTGTTTCAGGTTACCCGCCAGCTTACGCATCGCCCTCGGCTCATCATACGCGCCGCAAGGCCCATGTGAGAGTCGCCGATTTCGCCTTCGATTTCCGCTTTCGGCGTCAGCGCCGCAACGGAGTCGACCACCAGTACGTCAACCGCACCGGAACGCGCCAGCGCGTCACAGATCTCCAGAGCCTGTTCACCAGTATCCGGCTGAGAACACAGCAGGTTGTCGATATCAACGCCCAGTTTGCGGGCATAAACCGGGTCCAGCGCATGTTCAGCGTCGATAAACGCACAGGTTTTGCCTTCGCGCTGCGCGGCGGCAATCACCTGCAGCGTCAGGGTGGTTTTACCGGAAGATTCTGGCCCGTAAATTTCGACGATACGCCCCATCGGCAAACCACCAGCACCCAATGCGATATCCAGAGAGAGCGAGCCGGTAGAGATGGTTTCCACATCCATGGAACGGTCTTCACCCAGACGCATGATGGAGCCTTTGCCGAATTGCTTTTCGATCTGACCCAGTGCGGCTGCAAGCGCCTTTTGTTTGTTTTCGTCGATAGCCATGATTACTCCTGTCATGCAGAGTGAAGCGCGTTACGCCCCGCCGTGAATTACTGTTTTGTTGTCGCAATTATACTGTATAGTCATACAGTATCAAGTGTTTTGTAGAAAATGTTGCCACAGGGTTTGCAACGCATAAGCCGTCGCCTGTCGACGCACCGCTTCACGGTCCCCCACTGGAAGCGTTCGCGTCGGGTGATCCCTTCTCCGCGCGCGCTGGCGAAACCAAACCAGACGGTGCCAACCGGTTTCGCCTCGCTGCCGCCGTCCGGCCCGGCAATCCCGCTGACCGACACCGCGAAATCGGCGCGCGCGCGGCTTTCAGCGCGCCAATCGCCATTTCCACCACCACCGGCTCGCTAACTGCCCCATGCGCGTCCAGCGTCGCGGCCTGCACGCCGATCATTTGCGATTTCGCTTCATTACTGTAGGTGACAAAACCGCGCTCAAACCGGTGTGCGGAGCTGCCGGCGATATCGGTGATCGCTTTCGCTATCCACCCGCCCGTGCAGGACTCGGCGGTCGTAAGCGTAGCGCCGCGCGCCTGTAGCGCCCGTCCGACACGTTCGCTCAGTTGCATTAATTCACTGTCCGTCATGATGGCTCCTGTGCGTCAAAAATCGTGGCGGAAAAGATACCACTTTCAGCACAAAGATGGGGATGGGTTAACGAATTTACGAGGACGCTTCAGAAATATTTGCTTCATGCGCAGGACAGCGCGAACCCACAGGCCCGGCGAACGTTAGCGTTACCGGATGGCGGCGTCCGGGCGCGCCATCCGGCCATGCGAGGTTATTTCATGCTATTCGCAATGGTATCAACATTATGGCGGAATGCTTTCTGGTAGGTATCCGCCACACCACCTTTGGCGCTCAACGCTTCCGGGTAGAGTTCACCGCCCGGTTGCGCGCCCGTGGCGCTAGCAATCTGTTTCACCCGAGGGCGCGGATCCAGCTGGTTTCCATAAACCACACTTTTACACCATCGGCTTTGATCTGTTGGATCAGAGACGCCACCTGCGCTGCGCTGGCCTCGCTTTCAGAAGAGAGCCCCTGCGGCGCCATAAATTCAACGCCATAAGCACGGGCAAAGTAGCCGAAAGCGTCATGACTGGTCAGTACTTTACGCTTCGCTTGCGGAATGGCGCTAAAACGCCCTTTCGCCCAGCTATCCAGCTGTTTTAACTCAGCAATATAGCGTTGACCGGATGCGTTCAATGCCGCTTCATCAGCCGGGTCGGCTTTCACCAGCGCAGCGAGAATATTTTGCGCATACAGTGCGCCATTGGCCGCGCTGTTCCACGCATGTGGGTCGGTCACCGTTGCGCCATCTTCTTCCAGCGTATGGGTTGTAACCCCCGTGGATGCCACAACAAGCTGGCCTTTAAAGCCAGACGCTTTAACCAGCCTGTCCAGCCAGCCTTCCAGTCCGAGGCCGTTAACCACGACCACGTCGGCTTTATTAAGCAATGCGCTGTCTTTCGCCGACGGTTCAAAAGTGTGCGGGTCACCATCCGGCCCGACCAACGTCGTCACCTTGACATGATCGCCGCCCACCTGCTGCGTGATATCGCCAAGAATCGAAAAGCTGGTCACCACATTGAGGGTTTTTGCCATAGCCCCTGCGCGACTACGCTCAACGCGAGCGCCAGTATCACCCCTGTACGTTTCATCATTTCCCTTGCTAAGTTAAAAAGTGCGCGCAGGCTGTGAGCCAGCCCGCTGCGCGTGCCGAATAAAATGGAAAAAAGAAGATAATGCTGGCCGTCAGCACAATCGACGGACCGGCAGGTAAGCCCGCGCTCCAGGACAAACTTAATCCCAGCCGGGGCGCAGACCGCGCCGATAGCCGCCGCCAGCAATAACAATCCCGGTAACGTGCGCGCCCAGCAGCGGGCCGCCACAGCGGGCAGCATCATTACACCGACCGCCATTAAGGTGCCCAGCACCTGAAATCCGGCCACCGGGTTCAGCACCAGCAACGCCAGAAATAGCCCGTGAAACATGCCGGGCACACGGGGTGCATTGACCTGTAAAAGGCGCTATCGAAGGCCTCACTGACCAGCCCCCGGTAACCCAACGCCAGCACCACCAGCGTCAGGCTGGCAACCCCGGCCACAAAGAGAGCGGCATCGTTGTCCACCGCCAGAATCGAGCCAAACAGCAGATGCAGCAGATCAACGCTGGAGCCACGCAGCGACACCAGCGTCACACCGAGCGCCAGTGAGCCAAGGTAGAAACCGGCAAAACTGGCGTCCTCTTTCAGCGGTGTACGACGGCTAACCCATCCCGCCACCAGCGCCACGACCATCCCGGCGATAAACCCGCCGACGCTCATCGCCAGCAGCGACATGCCATTAAGCAGATACCCCGCCGCAACACCGGGCAGAATCGCGTGTGATAATGCATCGCCCATCAGACTCATGCGCCGCAACAGCAGAAAAACCCCCAACGCCGTCGTACTGACAGACAGCGCCGGGCGCACACCACCAGCGCGCGTCGCATAAAACCAAATTCAATAAAAGGCTGGAAAAGAGATGCCAGATCATGCGCTGTACACCTCTGTTTGCAGCGGCGCAGCATGCGTTGCTCCCCACTGCGGTTGTGGTTCGCCAAGCCGCAAGGTTTGCGGGAAATAACGCGCGACACGCTCGCTGTCGTGGAGCACCGCCAGAAGGGTTTGCCCGCTGCGGTGCATATCAACAATCTGCTCCATCAGTACCTGAGACGTCGCCTCATCAATGCCGGTAAAAGGCTCATCAAGCATCACCAACGGTGCGTTTTTGCAAACGCGGGCGAACAGCATGCGCTGAAACTGCCCGCCGGAGAGCGTATCGATCGTTTCCCGCGCCATTGCGGTCAGCCCGACACGCTCAAGCCCTTGCGCCACACGACTGCGCGCTGCGCGGTTCAGCCCGCGAAACAGTGAAACTCGTGGCCAGCAGCCCATGCTCACCACCTCCTGCACCGTCACCGGAAACTGTGACTCCAGCGCATGGCGCTGCGCGAGCCAGCCAATGACAGGACGCCGCTCCGGCCAGCGCAGCACACCGCTGACAGGCGGTAAAAAATCCCGCCAGTGGGTTTTCAGTAGCGTCGATTTCCCGCAGCCATTTGCACCAACAATGGCGGTCATGCTGCCGCGCGCTATCCGGCCGCACAGCGCCGGGGTAATCGCCTGCCTGTCATAGCCAGCCACCCGGGTGGTCAAGTTCAATCATGGTAGCGCCACCGCCCAACAGGTCAGCAGCCAGAGCACCAGCAATAACACCGCCGCCAGCAGCAGCCGCGTCGTGCCGGAAAGGGAAAACAGCGTTACGGGAATCATTCATACACCTCATATGTTATAACGTAACAATAATCAGAAGTGATAATGAAGTAAACGGGTAGGCGAAACGGGAGTGCGTCGAAATGTTTCAGTCCCCTCCCGCAGGAGGGGCGCTGAATTAGCGAACCCGCGCCAGCGCAACCGGCCGAGCTGCCAGACTGCCATTGCGTAGTGGGTGCTGTGGTTGTAACGGGTGATGGTGTAGAAGTTTGGCAAACCATACCAGTACTCATAACCGGTACCCACATCCGAGGGCGCAGCAAGCTGGCCTGCTGATGCGTGCCCAGCGGCTGCTGCGGCGTTAACCCGGCAGACGCCAGTTGCCCGATGCTGTAGTTGGTTTTAAAGCCGTTCTCCAGCCCCGGTGCACCGGCCGTTCGCCGGAACAGCGACCAGATCGCCTTTCACCCAGCCATGCTGTTTGGAAGTAGTTGGCCACGCTGCCAATGGCATCCACCGGATCCCCACAGGTTAATGTGCCCGTCGCCATTAAAATCCACCGCAAACTGCTTATAGGAGGATGGCATAAACTGACCGTAACCCATTGCGCCTGCGAAAGAGCCTTTCAACTCAAGCGGGTCATCGCTTTCGTCGCGCGCCATCAGCAGGAAGGTTTCCAGCTCGCCGGCAAAGTAATCCGCACGGCGCGGGTAGTCGAAAGCCAGCGTAGCCAGCCATCGAGAATACGGGTTTTGCCCATCACTCTGCCCCAGCGCGTTTCCACGCCAATAATGCCGACAATGACCTCCGGCGGAACGCCGTACACCATCCATGCGCGGTTCAGCGCATCTTCATATTGATTCCAGAACGCCACGCCGTTTTGCACGTTATCCGGAGTAATAAACTGCTTGCGGTAACGCAGCCGCACCATTTGGCCCGCTCGGCCCGGCGGTGGTCGGCGCTTGCTTGTCCATCAGGCGTAAGACGTAATCCGGTGCGTTTTGCCTGCGAGATAATTTCATGCAGTTGCTGGCGGTCAAAACCGTGCTTGCTCACCATCTGGTCAATAAACCGCTCCGCCGCCGGGTTATTGGCGAAATCGCCTCCGGTCATCACAACATTGTGCTGCGGCGCCAGCAAAAAACCGCCGGACGGCGCGGGCGACGATGCAGTCTGCGGGGTTTCGGCAAGAGGGGGGTTTACTGCTACAGGCACAGAGCACGACAAACGCAGGCAGCAACGCTGCGTAACAACGCTTCAACATGGGACATCCATTTTAAACGAATTCAGCCGGGGAGCAAGTATGGTAAAGCATCTGACCACCGACAAGGAAGCGCCGTAACGCCTGCGCGCACAATCGCACTTCACTTTTCCGCCTGCTCTTCCGTATTCATTTAAAACCGTCCTTTCTCGCAATATCTTTCACAATGATCATTTTTTCTTTCATAACGAGATCTAAATAACACATTTCAACCTTTCATCATGATTATGATAGTGCACGGTTAAACAACAAAACGACACCCCTACAGGAGAGAACAATGGAAACCATTACGCATGGTGCCGAGTGGTTCATCGGGCTGTTTCAGAAAGGCGGAGAGGTCTTTACCGGCATGGTGACCGGTATCCTGCCGCTGCTGATAAGCCTGCTGGTGATCATGAACGCGCTCATCAATTTTATTGGCCAACACCGTATCGAAAAATTTGCCCAACGCTGTGCGGGCAATCCGATTGCCCGTTATCTGCTTTTACCGTGTATCGGCACCTTTGTGTTTTGTAACCCAATGACGCTCAGTCTCGGGCGTTTTATGCCAGAGAAGTACAAACCAAGCTATTACGCCGCCGCATCGTATAGCTGCCACTCGATGAACGGGTTGTTCCCGCATATCAACCCCGGCGAACTGTTTGTTTACCTTGGCATCGCCAACGGCCTGACCACGCTGGGCCTGCCGCTGGGGCCGCTGGCGGTGAGTTACCTGCTGGTGGGTCTGGTGACCAACTTCTTCCGTGGCTGGATAACGGATCTTACGACCGCCATTTTCGAGAAAAAATGGGCATTCAACTTGAACAAGACGTCCAACTCGCTGGAGCAACATCATGAGTCGTATCGTTATTGAAAAAGGCGCTGGCGGCTGGGGCGGCCCGCTGCATCTCGATGCCAGCACCGACAAGAAAATCGTCTATATCACCGCAGGCACTCGTCCGGCCATTGTCGACAAACTGGCGCAACTGACGGGCTGGCAAGCCGTGGACGGTTTTAAAGAGGGCGAGCCGCCGGAATCCGAGATCGGTGTTGCGGTAATTGACTGCGGCGGAACGCTGCGTTGCGGCATCTATCCGAAGCGCCGTATCCCAACCGTCAATATTCACGCCACCGGTAAATCGGGGCCGCTGGCGCAGTACATCATGGAAGATATCTATGTCTCTGGCGTGAAAGAGGAAAATATCTTCCTGCAGGGTGAAGCCGCCAGCACAACGTCACCGCGGCAGTCGGTGCAGCCGCAACAGCCGCGGCAACGTGACTACGACACCAGCAAAAGATCACCGAGCAGAGCGACGGTTTACTGGCCAAAGTGGGGATGGGCATGGGTTCAGCGGTCGCCGTCCTGTTTCAGGCCGGACGCGACACCATTGATACCGTACTGAAAACCATCCTGCCGTTTATGGCCTTCGTCTCGGCGCTGATCGGCATCATTATGGCGTCCGGTCTGGGTGACTGGATCGCCCACGGTCTCGCGCGCCGCTCGCCAGCCATCCGCTCGGTCTGGTGACGCTGGCGCTGATCTGCTCTTTCCCGCTGCTGTCGCCGTTCCTCGGCCCGGTGTGCGCGGTTATCGCACAGGTGATTGGCGTGCTTATCGGTGTGCAAATCGGCCGAGGGACACATTCCGCCGCATCTTGCCCTGCCCGCGCTGTTCGCCATTAACGCACAGGCCGCTTGTGACTTTATCCCGGTAGGCCTGTCGCTGGCGGAAGCCCGCCAGACACCGTCCGCGTCGGCGTCCCTTCCGTGCTGGTCAGTCGTTTTTAACCGGTGCGCCCACGGTGCTGATTGCCCCGGGTTCGTATCGGGTTTCATTTATCAATAAGAGGTGTTCCATGAAGGTGATTTACCAGACCACCATTACCCATATCGGCGACTGCGCGGCCGACGCGCTCAGCGACAACATGCTGATTACCTTCCGTGAAGGCGCGCCTGCGGATGTGGCGGAGTTCTGCTTTATTCACAACCACGGCGAGTTGTCTGGCGCGCTGCGTCCGGGAGCGGAATTCATGCTCGGCGAGCAGCATTATCCGGTCACGGCCGTCGGCGACGTTGCGGAGCAGAATCTGCGTGAGCTGGGCCATATCACCCTGCGTTTCGATGGACAGACGCAGGCCGAATACCCCGGAACGGTGCATGTCGACGGCGTGACGCCGCACGATATCGCCCCCGGTTGCATTTTGAAATTTGTCGCTTAAGTCGTAAGGAGAACTATATGAAACAGGTTGCCGTTGTCATTGGCGGGGGACAAACCCTTGGGGCGTTCCTCTGCCGTGGGCTTGCTGCAGAAGGGTACCGCGTTGCGGTCGTGGATATTCAGAGTGATAAAGCGGCCAATGTCGCACAGGAGATCAACAGCGAGTTTGGCGAAGGCATGGCCTACGGCTTTGGCGCCGACGCCACCAGCGAACAGAGCGTACTGGCGCTGTCACGCGGTGTGGATGAGATCTTTGGTCGTGTGGATCTGCTAGTCTACAGCGCCGGTATCGCCAAAGCGGCGTTTATCAGCGACTTCTCGCTGGGCGATTTCGACCGCTCATTGCAGGTGAATCTGGTGGGCTACTTCCTGTGCGCCCGCGAGTTCGCCAGACTGATGATCCGCGATGGCATTCAGGGGCGCATTATCCAGATCAACTCGAAATCCGGCAAAGTGGGCAGCAAACACAACTCCGGCTATAGCGCGGCAAAATTCGGCGGCGTAGGGCTAACGCAATCGCTGGCGCTGGATCTGGCGGAGTACGGGATTACCGTGCACGCGTTGATGCTCGGCAACCTGTTGAAATCCCCGATGTTCCAGTCGCTTATTCCGCAATACGCCAGCAAACTCGGCATTCCTGCCGAAGAGGTGGAGCAGTTCTATGTGGATAAAGTGCCGTTGAAACGTGGTTGCGACTACCGAGGATGTGCTGAATGTACTGATGTTTTACGCCAGCGCCAAAGCCTCTTACTGCACCGGCCAATCGATTAACGTTACCGGCGGGCAGGTGATGTTCTGATGATTGCCCTTATCCGGCCTGATCACAGGCCGGATAAGGCATTAGCCGCCATCTGGCGCAGATATAAAGGAGAACATAATGGTTTCAGCCCTGATCACCCCCGGCCGTTATTGCACCGGGTTAAGCCAGCTTGCCCTTGGCGGCTGGCAAATTCGTCAGTTCAATCACGCGTTCGATGCGCTGTGCCAGCGCGGGCGGGTCGGCGTTGGCCGTTCGGGCGGGCGCTTTAAACCCCGCGTTGTCCGGCGGTGGCCTTTGATAAACAGGACCGCGTCAGCGACACGCTATTGATGCGCGGCATCACCGTATTCGCGCGTCCGGCGAAAATCGACCGTTTAATTGGCTTTAAAACGCGAGGAATTAGAGCCTGATGTGATCTTTTCCCCATGATCCGGCTGTCAGAATGCTCTATTATTGGCGCTTAAAATGAAACATTGATAATTTCGTTGTGAACGCTATTAGCTTGCGAAATTATCATTTCGCAACGTAACGCAGGAAATCAGCGCCAATGAAACCACGTCAGCGTCAGGCGGCTATTCTTGAGCATCTGCAAAAGCAGGGAAAGTGTTCTGTTGAAGAGCTGGTACACCACTTCGACACCACAGGGACGACCATTCGTAAGGATTTAGTCGCGCTGGAGCATTCCGGCGCGGTGATCCGCACCTATGGCGGCGTGGTGCTTAATAAAGACGAAGCCGATCCCCCTATCGATCACAAAACGCTGATCAACACCGTGCAGAAGGGTCTGATTGCCGAAACGGCCGTCGCCTATATCCACGATGGCGACTCCATTATTCTTGACGCGGGCAGCACCGTGCTGCAAATGGTGCCGCTGCTCAGCCACTTCAACAACATCACCGTAATGACCAACAGCCTGCACATTGTGAACGCGCTGTCAGAGGCTGGATAACGAACAAACCATCCTGATGCACGGCGGCACCTTCCGCAAAAATCCGCCTCATTCCACGGCCAACTGGCGGAAAACGCCTTTGACCATTTCAGTTTCGACAAACTGTTTATGGGCACGGACGGCATCGATCTGAATGCCGGCGTCACCACCTTCAATGAGGTCTTTACCGTCAGCAAAGCCATGTGCAACGCCGCCCGCGAGGTGATCCTGATGGCGGACTCCTCTAAATTTGGCCGCAAAAGCCCCAACGTCGTCTGTAGCACCGAGAGCGTCGATAAACTGATCACCGACGCCGGGATCCCCGGCAGACGTCCGCGCCGCGCTGGAAGAGAAAGGGGTCGAAGTGATCATTGCCGGAGAACAACATGAGTGAGTCATTGATTAACGCAGGTCGCCAAACCCTGCTGCTGGAGTTGCAGGAAGCCAGCCGCCTGCCGGAAAGGCTGGGCGAGGATTTTGTGCGCGCCGCAGAAACCGTGCTGAACTGCAACGGCAAAGTGATCGTTTCCGGCATCGGCAAGTCCGGGCACATTGGTAAAAAATCGCTGCTACGCTTGCCAGCACTGGCACGCCTGCCTTTTTCGTGCACCCGGCAGAAGCGCTGCACGGCGATCTCGGTATGGTTGAAAGCCGCGACATTATGCTGTTTATCTCCTATTCCGGCTCGGCAAAAGAGCTGGAGCTGATCCTACCGCGTCTGGAAGAGAAATCCGTCGCGCTGCTGGCGATGACCGGCAAACCCCGCTCGCCGCTGGCGCTGGCCGCCGATGCCGTGCTGGATATTTCCGTTGAGCGCGAAGCCTGCCCGATGCACTGGCCCCCACCTCCAGCACCGTCACCACCCTGATGATGGGCGACGCACTGGCGATGGCGGTCATGCAGGCGCGAGGTTTCGATGAAGAGGACTTTGCCCGTTCACATCCCGCTGGCGCGCTGGGTGCCCGTCTGCTGAACAAAGTGCATCATTTAATGCGCAAAGATGAACAGGTGCCGCACGTGCAGATGACCACCAGCGTGATGGATGCGATGCTGGAGCTGAGCCGCACCGGTTTGGGTCTGGTTGCGGTATGCGATGAACAACGCCGGTGCAGGGGGTCTTTACCGACGGCGACCTGCGTCGCTGGCTGGTGGCGGGTGGCGCGCTGAGCACCGGGGTCAACGAAGCAATGACCCGCGGCGGCATTACCCTTGCCGCAAACAGCCGTGCCGTCGACGCCAAAGAGCGCCTGATGCAGCGTAAAATCGCCGCCGCGCCCGTGGTGGATGATGCCGGTGTGCTGGTGGGCGCCATCAACCTGCAAGACTTCTACCAGGGCCGGTATTCTCTAACTTTTCAGCCCCGAGGGCGTTTCGCCAGCCGGTGCAGGTTGGCGACGTCTATCTCCAGCCCACGCGCGCTGGCCGCCCAGTTGCCGCCATGCTCCTCCAGCGCGCGGGCGATCAACGCGCGCTGGAAATCATCTGTCGCCTCACGCAAGTTATGCCCGACGGTCAACGGCTCCGGCACAGGCTCCGGCTGGGCAGGCTCCTCACTGAGCGCGAAATGACGGGCTTCCAGCACCACTTCCGCCCTGGTTGTGCATACCGCGCGCCAGCACAATCGCCCGGTGAATCGCATGCTCCAGTTCACGCACGTTGCCACCGGCCAGCGATAGCTCAACAAATGATGCCGCGCGCCAGGGCTTAACACCACGCGCCCGAGCCCCAGCCGCAGGCGACACTGCTCGCAAAAATACCCCCGCCAGCAGGACCACATCCTCTCCGCGCTCGCGCAGCGGCACAGAGAGCGGAAAAACACTCAGTCGATGGAACAGATCGGCGCGAAAACGCCCGGCCAGCACCTCTTCCCGCAGATCGCGGTTGGTCGCCGCCAGCACCCGAACATCCACGCGCAAACTGCGATCGTCGCCAACCCGCTGAATATCGCCATACTGCAGCACACGAAGCAGTTTGGCCTGCAACGACAACGACAGCTCGCCAATCTCATCAAGAAACAGCGTACCGTTGTCCGCCATCTCAAATTTACCGCTACGGTTGCTGATAGCCCCGGTAAACGCCCCTTTCACATGACCAAACAGCTCGCTTTCCGCCACGCTTTCCGGCAAGGCGGCGCAGTTCAGATAGATCAACGGGCTGGCGGCACGCGGCGAGCCTTCGTGTATGGCTTTCGCCACCAGCTCTTTACCGGTGCCGGTTTCACCGCTGATCAGCACATTGAGATCGGAGGCCGCCACGATATCGATCTCTTTTTTTAACTGCATGATCCCCGCCGACAGCCCAATCATCTCAGCTGTGCGCCGCCTGCTCGAAAGTGGCTGGCGCGCCCGGCAACATGTTCTGGCTCTCCAGTTGCTCAATCAACAGCGCATTGTTCAACGCCCCGGCCGCCAGTGCCGCAATCAGCCGCAGCTCTTCATCGCTGAAGGTGTCGAACTGATCCGGCGCCATACCGTCCAGCGTCAGCGCACCAATCAGGTTCTGCCCGGCAAATAACGGCAGGCCCACGCAGGCATGCACCTTCAGGCTCTCCCTGACCGGGGGATCAGCCCATCGTAAGGATCCGGCAAATCACTGTCCGCCGGGAATCGCACCACATCTCCGGCGCGGGCAATGGCCTCCAGCCGCGGGTGCCCTTCCAGCGTAAAACGCCGCCCCAGGACGTCCTGCGCCAGTCCGTCAATGGCGAGCGGGATAAACTGCCGCGCACTGGTAGCGCAACAATGCCGACGCGTCACACTCCAGCACCTGCCGCAGCGTGGTGATTAACCGCTGGAAACGATCCGCGTGACCAATACCGCTTTGCAGCTCAATGGCGATCCCCGCCAGCACATTCAGCGAAAAACTCATGCTTACCTCACTGTCTTTTTGACAATGCATAGTGTCATATTGACTATTTTTATCATAGTCGTAATGACTATTATTTTTTGGCGATAAAAACAAAAACCATAAAAATCAATAAAATAAAAACTGGCACGCTAATTGATATAGGTCCTGTATCGCATTCATCGCATTAAAGAAAACAGTACAGGACACTTGATATGGCTATTCATGTAAAAAACAACATTCACTGGGTTGGGCAACGTGACTGGGAAGTGCGCGATTTTCACGGTACGGAGTACAAAACGCTGCGCGGCAGCAGCTACAACAGTTACCTGATCCGCGAAGGTAAAAATGTACTGATTGATACTGTCGATCATAAATTCAGCCGGGAGTTTGTGCAGAATCTGCGCGGTGAAATCGATCTGCAGCTGATCGATTACATCGTCATTAACCACGCGGAAGAAGATCATGCGGGTGCACTGACCGAACTGATGTCTTACATCCCGGATACGCCAATTTACTGCACTGGCAACGCCATCGACTCCATTAACGGCCACCACCACCCGGAGTGGAATTTCCATGTGGTGAAAACGGGCGACTCGCTGGATATCGGTAACGGCAAACAGCTTATCTTCGTTGAAACGCCCATGCTGCACTGGCCAGACAGCATGATGACCTACATGACCGGCGACGCGGTACTGTTCAGCAATGACGCTTTTGGTCAGCATTACTGCGACGAACGTCTGTTCAACGACGAAGTGGATCAGACAGAACTGTTTGAACAATGCCAGCGTTACTACGCCAATATCCTCACACCGTTCAGCCGCACGGTAACGCCGAAAATAACTGAAATCCTCGGTTTCAACCTGCCGGTGGACATGATCGCCACCTCGCATGGCGTGGTGTGGCGCGATAACCCCACGCAAATTGTCGAGCTGTATCTGAAATGGGCGGCGGACTACCCGAGGAAGATCGCATCACGATTTTCTACGACACCATGTCCAACAACACCCGCATGATGGCAGATGCCATTGCCCAGGGGGATAAACGAAGTCGATCCGCGTGTCGCCGTGAAAATTTTCAACGTTGCCCGCAGCGATAAAAAACGAGATTCTGACCAACGTGTTCCGTTCCAAAGGCGTGCTGGTTGGCACCTCGACCATGAACAACGTGATGATGCCGAAAATCGCCGGACTGGTGGAAGAGATAACCGGCCTGCGTTTTCGCAATAAACGCGCCAGCGCCTTTGGTTCCCACGGCTGGAGCGGCGGTGCGGTTGACCGTCTCTCCACCCGTTTGCAGGACGCCGGTTTTGAAATGTCCGTCAGCCTGAAAGCGAAATGGCGACCGGATCTCGATGCACTGGACGTGTGCCGCCAGCATGGTCGCGATATTGCCCGCCAGTGGGCGCTGTCGCCGCTGCCGGAAGTCGTGAGTCAGCCGTCCGCCAGTGCACAACAGGCCTGTGCCTGCGCCGCCGCCGCGGCTGCCGAACTCGGCCCGCGCATGCAGTGCAGCGTCTGTCAGTGGATCTACGATCCGCAACAAGGCGAACCACTACAGGATGTTGCGCCGGGTACGCCGTGGCGCGACGTGCCGGACACATTCCTCTGCCCGGAATGTTCACTAGGTAAAGAGGTGTTTGACGAACTGGCATCGGAGGCAAAATGAGCGCAGGTATTGTCATTATCGGTTCGGGCTTTTGCTGCCCGGACGCTGGTGAAGAACATCCGTAAACTGG
Organism: Enterobacter sp. EA-1; assembly: GCA_002886105.1. Classification (GTDB taxonomy): domain Bacteria; phylum Pseudomonadota; class Gammaproteobacteria; order Enterobacterales; family Enterobacteriaceae. The sequence goes on along the minus strand of CP025776.1, from coordinate 1,121,191 downwards.
ACAGCGCCGTCCCGCTAACGCTCATCGCCGCCGATGGGATGGAGGAGTACAACAAACCGGATCTTAGCCATGTCATCAGTCTCGCCCAGCGCGCCGACGATCTCACCCGCCAGTCGGCGGGGGATTTCGCCGAACAGTACAATTTACGTCTGTTCCCGCAAACCCGCGTGAGCGCCATTGATGCACAGGCGCGAGTGGTGAAAAGCGCGGATAAACAGTGGCAATACGACAAGCTGGTGCTGGCGACCGGGGCGTCGGCGTTCGTGCCTCCGCTGCCGGGTCGCGACATGATGCTGACCCTGAACAGCCAGCAGGAGTACCGCGACGGTGAAACATCATTGCGCGATGCACAGCGCGTGTTAATTGTTGGCGCAGGTCTGATTGGCTGCGAACTGGCGATGGATTTTCAACGCGCGGGAAAACGTGTCACCGTGCTGGATAACGCCGCCAGCATTCTACCGTCGCTGATGCCGCCGGAAGTCAGCGGGCGTCTGCAACACTGCCTGACCGCAATGGGGGTACGTCTGCTGTTGAAATCCCGCTTGTTGTCTCTTGAACAAAGCGGTAGCAGTGTGCGTGCGCAGCTTGATGACGATCGCTATCTGGAGGTCGATGTGGTGGTTGCCGCCACCGGTCTGTCGCCGCAAACCGCGCTGGCAAGCGCGGCAGGCATCGCAACGGGCCGCGGCATCATGGTGGACGGCGCGCTGCAAACCAGCGATCCGCATATTTACGCCCTCGGGGACTGCGCAGAGATCAATGGCCGGGTACTGCCGTTCCTGCAACCGATCCAGCTCAGCGCCATGACGCTGGCGAAAAACCTCACCGGCAGCAAAACACAACTGGTGCTACCGCCCATGCTGGTGAAGGTGAAAACGCCGATGATGCCCCTGCATCTGGCCGGGGGAAACGGCGCGGGGCGATCTGCGCTGGCATATCATCACCGAAGCCGACGGCATGGTGGCAAAAGGGCTGGATGCCGGTGATAAACTGCGCGCCTTTGTGGTCAGCGAAGATCGGATGAAAGAAGCGTTCGCGCTGCTGAAGGCGCTGTCCGCGTAAGGCGGGCCGCCGCCACCAGCCCCCGGCCGAAGGCAATCGCCCCATCCCCCGCAGGCAACTGATGCGGAAACAGCAAGGTGAATTGCGGCAAATAAACCCGTAAGCGGTTTTTCAGCAGGCGGTTATGCAGTACACCGCCGCTGAAAACCAGCGTCTCTATACCGTGCGACACCGCATGCAGGCGCGCCAATGCGGCGATACCGTGCGCCAGCGCATCATGAAATGCCCACGCCCGTGCCGCCGGGCTGGCTTTCCAGTTCAGCCATTGCCGCCAGAACACAGCCAGATCAAGCTGCCGCCCACGCAACGGTAACGTCACCGGATGCGTGACTGCACCACTGGTTGCCGCCAGCGCTTCCAGTTGGCAGGCCGCCTCCCCTTCATAACTCAGATGCAGCGGCGCACAGCCCAGCGCGCAAGCCACCGCATCAAACAACCGCCCGCAGGAGGACGCCAGCGGCGCATTAATGCCACGCTCAATCGCCCGCGCCAGCAGCGGCCAGTTCTGCCGTTCCAGCACGGCGCATTCCGGGTAGTGCTGCCAGTCCGGGACGAATGCCAGCATCTGCGCCAGCAGGTTTCGCCACGGTTGCTGCGCCGCCAGATCGCCGCCCGGCGCCACGGCGGGTAAGCCGCCCAGATGCTCGCATTCGCGATAATTCACCCGCAGGCATTCGCCGCCCCACAGCGCACCGCCCGCGCCCATGCCAATCCCGTCCAGCGTCAGGGCTATCACATCCCCCCCTTCCAGCGGCCAGCCGTGTTCCGCCAGGGCAGGCGGCGGCATGCGCGTGGTGATGCAAAACGGTCTGCACCGGTAAATCGTAACTCTCAGCCCACTGGCTGGTGCGGTAACCGGGGTGCGCATCCACCACCACCTGCCGCGGGGTAAAGTCATAGATCGCCTGCATCAGGCGCAGTGCGCTACGCCACTGCGCTTCCACGCCTCTCATCCGTCAGGTCGCCAAAATGTTGCCTGGTACAGCGCTGTTGCCACGCAGCAGGCAAAAAGTGTTTTTCATGTCCGCGCCAAGACACAGCAGCGGCGGAATGGCGTCAAACCCGTCCGGGGAGCGGTATGGCGTCCGGCACATAGCCGCGGGAACGGCGCAGCATTTCGCCATTCGCCCGCATCACCGAGTCATCCATCCGCTGCACAATATCGCGGTTATGCGGTAAAAAGCCGTCGGCGATCTCCGCCAGATCGTCCAGCGCCTGCCCATTGGTGATCGCCGGAGGTCTGCCGCTGAGATTGCCGGAAGTCATCACCAGCGGGCGCTGTAACGCCTGCGTCAGCAAATGTTGCAGCGGGTTCGCGGGTAACATTACCCCCACTTCATCAAGTCCGGGCGCAATCGCATCGCATACCCCGCTGACGCCAGCTTTATCCACAAGCACAATCGGCGCGGCGGGGGTCGAGAGTAACGTCACGGCTTGCGCCGTTAAGCCGGTCGTCCCCGGCAACATGACCGCCAGCGGTTTTGCCGGGCGATGCTTGCGCGCGCGCAGTAACTGCACCGCCGCAAGGTTAGTGGCGTCACACGCCGGGTGAAACCCACCCACGCCTTTCACCGCCACAATACCGCCGCTGCGCAGGAGGGCTACCGCTGCCTGCAACGCCGCCTCGCCTTCAGCATGCTGTGCGCCGCTGCGCCACTCAAGCTGCGGACCGCAATCCGGGCAGGCGACCGGCTGGGCGTGAAAGCGCCTGTCCAGCGGGTTGCGGTACTCCGTCCTCACAGGCCGGGCACAGGGGGAAACGCCGCCATCACCGTATAGGGACGGTCGTAAGGCATGGCGTGAATAATGGTGAAACGCGGGCCACAGTGGGTGCAGTTGATAAACGGATAACGGTAGCGCCGCTCGGCGGGATCGTTCATCTCCGCCAGACAGGCGGGACAGGTTGCCGCATCCGGCACTATTTGAGTATTCATGGCACCACCCGCGCTATGGCGGATGGTGAAATCATTCGGCAGAGGTTGCCAGAGAAATGCCGTGCTAATCACACGATCAATACGCGCCAGCAGGCATTGTTGCTGCAACAGGGTGAGAAATTCGTCCGCATTACCAAGCAGACGAACCTCCACACCCTGCGCATCATTACAGACATCGCCTTTCAGCCCGAGCTGCTGCGCCAGTTGCCAGACAAAGGGGGCGAAACCCCACCCCTGAACTTTTCCGTAAACGCGTAAGCAGACACCGTTGCTGTTGGTCATGTCATCATTGCATCGCCGCATTCAGCAAGCGAGTCTTCATCTGTTGGTAAGTGCTCTGAGTGTACTCCTCCGCCCAGCGCTGATCGTTGATCGCACTCACCCGTACTGCGCAATATTTGGTTTCCGGCGTTTTCGAAATCGGATCCAAATTATCCTGCGTCAGTTCGTTACAGGCGCCAATCCACCACTGGTAAGTCATATAGACGCTGCCGTGGTTGATACGCTCACTCACATCCGCGCGGGTAATGACTTTGCCGCGGCGGGATTCCACCCACACCAGTTGCCTGTCTTTCACACCCAGCGCCTCGGCATCGGCCGGGTTGATCTGCACAAAGCCGGGTTCATCGGCAAGAGTTTGCAGCGCCGCGCAGTTACCGGTCATGGAACGGCAGGAGTAGTGGCCCACTTCGCGCACGGTGCACAACACCAGCGGGAAGTCGGCATCCGGGCGTTCCGCCGGTGCGCGCCATTGTGCAGCGAACAGGTGGCCTTTGCCGTCAGGCGTATCGAACTTGTTGTTCTGATACAGATACGGCGTACCCGGATGATCGAGCGTCGGACAAGGCCACTGCACGTGCCCCATGTCACCCATTTTTCGTAGGTGACACCGTAGAACAGCGGGCAGAGTTCACGCAGCTCATCCCAGATCTGCTGGTTATTGTCGTAGTGCATCGGGTAGCCCATTTCCGTGGCAATCAGGCTGATGATTTCCCAGTCGCGTTTGACGTTGTACTTCGGCTCAATGGCTTTTTCGAAACGCTGGAAACCACGGTCGGCGCAGGTAAAGACGCCACCGTGCTCACCCCGTGGAGGTGGCGGGCAGCAGCACATCCGCCTGTTCGGCGGTTTTGGTCATGAAAATGTCCTGCACCACAACAAACTCAAGCGCTTCGAACCCTTTACGCACCAGCCCAAGATCGGCTTCGGTCTGTAGCGGATCTTCGCCCATGATGTAATAGGCTTTTACCTTCCCTTCCAGCGCCAGATGCGGCACCTCGGTAATACGCACGCCGACTTTATCGTCCATCGCAGCCGCATCGATGCCCCAGGGCTTTGGCGAATTTCGCCCGCACGTCGGCATCCACCACGTTCTGGTAACCCGGGAACTGATTCGGGATCACGCCCATGTCGCACGCGCCCTGCACATTATTCTGCCCACGCACCGGCCCCACGCCCACATGTTCGCGACCAAGGTTACCGGTGAGCAGCGCCAGGGCTGGAAAGGCCTTTCACCACATCCACTGCACGGCCGAACTGGGTCACGCCCATGCCCCACATGATGGTGGCTGATGGCGCAGCGGCGTAGGTGCGCATGGCACCGGCGAACCTGTTTCGCTGGCACGCCGGTAAGGTGTTCCACCGCTTCCGGCGCGTAGTCTTTACCGTTTCACGGTATTCATCCAGCCCGGAGGTAAAGCTGGCGACATAATCTTTATCGTAGAGTTCTTCTTCCAGCAGCACATAGCCAAAGGCATTGACCAGCGCCATATTGCAGCCGTTTTTCAGTTGCAGGTGCTGATCGGCGATACGCGCGGTTTCAATACGACGCGGATCGCAAACAATGATTTTCGCCCCTTTCTGGCGGGCTTTGATCACCCGGCGCGCCACGATCGGGTGTGAGTCAGCGCAGTTATAACCAAACACCAGCAGGCAGCGGGAGTTTTCAATATCGCCGATGGAGTTACTCATTGCGCCGTTGCCGAGGGTTTCTTGCAACCCGGCGACAGAAGGACCGTGGCAAACGCGCGCGCAGCAGTCAACGTTATTGGTGTTGATGACGCCACGGGCAAATTTCTGCATCACGTAGTTGGTTTCATTCCCGGTACCGCGAGACGACCCGGTGGTCATAATGGAACGCGGGCCATATTTCGCTTTGATTTCACTCAGACGGCGCGCGGTGTAGCGAATCGCTTCTTCCCGGGGAAACAGGGGTAAATTTGCCGCCGCGCTCATAGCGGATCATCGGCTGCGTCAGGCGTGGCGTCAGTAGTTTGGTATCGTTGAGGAAGTCCCAGCCGTAATACCCTTTCAGGCAGAGTTCATTTTGGTTGGTTTTGCCGTCGGCCGCTTCCGCACGGATAATTTTCCCGTCGTCCACCACCAGTTTCAGTTTGCAGCCCGCGCCGCAGTATGGGCATACGCTTGTGATTTTTTCATCAGTAACAGACCTGTTAAAAGTGAAAGTGAGAGGTATTAAAACATCAGCGACACAGCGCCATCGAGCGCTGCGCGACGGCGTTTTTCCGCGCTCATCTGTTCCAGTAAGTTGCGGTCGACACACACCAGCGCCTTGGTCGGGCACGCCTGAATACAGGCCGGACCGGTTTCGCTGTGGTGACACAAATCGCATTTGTTGGCTTCGGCCTTTTCCGCATGCACGTTAAGACCCGCGCCGCTGTTGCGCACAATCGGGCGCACGACCACTTCCATTGCGCCGTACGGGCACGCCACCACGCACGTTTTGCAGCCAATGCAGCGTTCCTGCATCACATGCACAAAACCTTCGTCGCGGCTAATTGCGCCATTCGGACAGACGTTGGCGCAGGGCGCATCTTCGCACTGACGACAGATAGCCGCCGTCGACACGTTGACGCCTTTAATAACGTGAATGCGCGGTAAAAATGTCTCAGGGGTGAGCGCCGCGCAGTCCCGGTTTTCCTGATGAGAAACCACACAGGCGACTTCACAGGTGCGGCAGCCAATGCATTTCGCAGCGTCCGCCATGATAAATCGGTTCATTGTTTCCTCCAGCAATATGCCTTATCCCGCCGAAGTATTCATAAACCGTGCCAATATTTAATTAATTGTAATATAAGGTTTTTAAGAAGTGAGACGCGGCAGGAAACTGTCATCGACAGAAGTGTCGATGACAGATGACGAGATCAGGCGTGGGGACCGGCAATCAGTGAGTCGCGTAACATTAATTCGCCCGGGAACGTTTGTTGACAGTTAAAATCGCCGCCATCCAGCATAAAGATCAGGCGATCAATGGTCTCTTTCACCATTTCAGTCACCGGAATTTTAACGCTGGATAATGCCGGCACGGTAAAAGGCGCCATTGCGATATCATCAAAACCAATAATCGAAACCTGCTGCGGCACGGCTATTTTGCTGTCGTGCAACTGTTTAATCGCGCCAATCGCCATATCATCATTGCTCGCCACCAGCGCACTAAAACTTACCCCGCGGGATAATAATTCCCGTACGCCCATCGCCCCGCTGAGCGGCGTCCATTTCCCTTCCACAATCAACTCATTACGTACGGGAATATGCTGCTGAGTCAGCGCATCTTTATAACCGGATAACCGTTCAATACCGGTAGGAGAATCCAGTGAGCCGGTAATAAACGCAATATCCCGGTGTCCCTGTGCAATTAATTGTAATACCGCGCTCTGGCTTGACGCTTTTGATCGGAATACACACAATGACTGCTGTTTTTACGCAAACGGCGATTAAGCACCATAATAGGTTGCGAATGGTTTTGAATTATCTCATCCAGCTCATCGACGCTGAGAAAACGCGGATAAATAATGATCGCGTCGCAACGTAAGTCGAGCAAATATTGAATCGCCTGCCGCTCTTCTTCCGCGCTGTGTTTACCGTCTGCCAGCAGCAACTGACGCCCTTTGTCTTCGGTCATGCGCGCCGCATGAGACAACAGCTCGCTAAAATAAACCCCGTGATAGAGGGTGTTGGTGACCACCAGCCCCAGCGTCTGGGTTTTATTACTTGCCGGGGCTGCGGGCCAGTAAATTCGGGCGATATCCGCTTTCAGCGATGGCCTGAAATACGCGCGCCTTCGTCTCTTCACCCACATAGCCCTTGCCTGTCAGCACACGAGACACGGTGGCCTTTGATACCCCGGCCCTCTTTGCCACGTCCAGCATTGTCGCCATCTTTTCCCCAACAAACCTCGTGAGCCGAAGTGTACTTCCAGCCATCGGGATGATGGGAACACTTAACACCCACAGGCGGGAGTGCTGCGAAAGGCTTCAGGGTGATCGATATCACGATTTTTGAAAGTGGTTAAATTTAGATCTTGTCTGACTCAAATAAACTCATCATGATTTTGTGGAACCGGTTACCTATTTCACGTTTCATGGCCGCCAGAGCGCACCGTGAAAATGTACCTCATTGATAAAACAGGATAAAAATCCGATGGCAAAGAACTATGCGGCGCTGGCCTCCGTGGTGAACGCGCTGGGCGGTGTCGAGAATATCGCCGCCGTAACGCACTGCATGACGCGCCTGCGCTTTGTGGTCAAAGACGCATCGCACATCGACGGTGAAACGCTGAAAAACACCAGCGGCGTGATGGGCGTGGTGCGCAACGATAACCAGTGCCGGTGATTATTGGCAACACTGTTTCTCAGGCTTTCCGCGAAGTGGTTAATTTGCTGCCGCAGGATATGCAACCGGTAGAGACACAATCTCCCCAGAAACTGACGCTTAAACGTATTGGCGCCGGCATTCTTGATGCGTTGATCGGCACCATGTCACCGCTGATCCCGGCGATCATCGGTGGTTCAATGGTGAAACTGCTGGCGATGGTGCTGGAGATGTCCGGCGCGCTGCCGAAAGGCTCCTCCACCCTGACCATTTTGACGGTCATCGGTGATGGCGCGTTCTTCTTCCTGCCGCTGATGGTCGCCGCGTCCGCCGCCGTCAAATTTAAAACCAATATGTCGCTGGCGATTGCCATTGCCGGTGTGCTGGGTGCATCCAAGCTTTATCGATCTGATGGCAAAAAGCCGCGCAGGGCGAGCATGTCGAATTCGCGCTGATTCCGGTGACGGCAGTGAAATACACCTACACGGTGATCCCCGGCGCTGGTGATGACCTCGTGCCTGTCGTATATCGAACGCTGGGTCGATCGTATTACGCCCGCAGTGACGAAAAACTTCTTAAAACCGATGCTGATTGTGCTGATTGCCGCCCCGCTGGCGATTGTGTTAATTGGCCCGCTGGGCATCTGGATCGGTAGCGCGATTTCCGTGCTGGTCTATACCATTCACGGCTATCTCGGCTGGCTCTCCGTCGCCATTATGGGCGCACTGTGGCCGCTGCTGGTGATGACCGGTATGCACCGCGTGTTTACACCGACCATTATTCAAACCATCGCCGAAACAGGTAAAGAAGGCATGGTAATGCCGTCTGAAATCGGCGCTAACCTGTCGCTGGGTGGTTCATCTTTAGCGGTGGCATGGAAAACGAAAAACCCGGAACTGCGCCAGACCGCCATGGCGGCAGCGGCTTCCGCTATCCCCGGCTGGGATCTCTGAGCCGGCGCTGTACGGTGTGGCGGTGCGCCTGAAACGCCCGCTGATCGCCAGCTTAATCAGTGGTTTTATTTGCGGTGCAGTCGCAGGTATTGCCGGGCTGGCCAGTCATTCCATGGCAGCACCCGGGTTGTTTACCAGCGTACAGTTCTTCGACCCGGCTAACCCGATATCAATCGTCTGGGTGTTTGGCGTGATGGCGCTGGCAGTGGTGCTGTCGTTCGTGCTGACTTTGCTGCTCGGGTTTGAAGATATTCCGGTAGAAACCACGAATACGCCGCAGACGGCGCAGCCGGTTACGGTTAAAGAAGCACGAGCCTGATTAACGAAACGAGGTAAGGCATGTCAGTATTTCCGCAAGGATTTTATGGGGCGGCGCACTTGCCGCCAACCAGTCGGAAGGGGGCTTCCGGGAAGGCGGTAAGGGGTTAACCACCGTCGATATGATCCCGCACGGCGCTAATCGCCTGCCGGTAAAACTCGGTCAGGAAAAACGCTTTGCACTGCGTGATGACGAATATTACCCGAGCCACGAGGCGATCGATTTTTATCATCGCTACAAAGAAGATATCGCGCTGATGGCGGAAATGGGCTTTACGGTGTTTCGCACCTCGATAGCTGGAGCCGCCTCTACCCGGACGGTGATGAACTGACGCCGAACCCGGAGGGCATTGCCTTCTATCGCGCGGTGTTTGAGGAGTGCAAAAGTACAACATCGAACCGCTGGTCACCCTCTGCCATTTTGATGTGCCGATGCATCTGGTGGTGGAGTATGGCTCCTGGCGTAACCGTAAAATGGTGGAGTTCTTCACCCGTTACGCCCGCACCTGTTTTGAAGCGTTTGATGGACTGGGTGAAATACTGGCTGACCTTCAATGAGATCAACATCATGCTGCACAGCCCGTTCTCCGGCGCGGGGCTGGTGTTTGAAGAGGGTGAAAATCAGGAGCAGGTGAAATACCGAGGCCGCGCACCATGAGCTGATTGCCAGTGCGCTGGCAACGAAAATTGCGCATGAGGTGAACCCGCAAAACCAGGGTGGGCTGCATGCTGGCGGGGGGAACTTCTACCCCTACTCCTGCAAACCGGCCGACGTGTGGATGGCGCTGGAAAAGATCGCGAAAATCTGTTCTTTATCGACGTGCAGGCCCGTGGCGCTTACCCGGCCTATGCGGCGCGCGTGTTCCGCGAAAAAGGTGTCACCATTCATAAAGAGCAAGGTGACGACGAGATCCTGAAGAACACCGTCGATTTCGTCTCTTTCAGCTACTACGCCTCGCGTTGTGCATCGGCAGACATGAACGCCAATAACACCAGCGCGGCGAACATCGTCAAGTCACTGCGCAACCCGCATGTTGAAGTGAGCGAATGGGGCTGGGGCATCGATCCGCTGGGGCTGCGCATCACCATGAACATGATGTATGACCGCTACCAGAAACCGCTGTTCTCGGTGGAAAACGGGCTCGGCGCGAAAGATGAGTTTAATGACCGCGGTGAGATTGAAGATGATTACCGCATCAGTTACCTGCGCGAACATATCCGTGCAATGGGCGACGCCATTGAAGACGGCATCCCGGTGATGGGTTACACCACCGGGGCTGTATTGATTTGGTGGCCGCCTCTACTGGCGAAATGAGCAAACGCTATGGGTTTGTCTATGTCGATCGCGACGATGCCGGTCACGGCTCGCTGGCGCGCAGCCGCAAAAAAATCCTTCTGGTGGTATAAAAAGTGATCGCCAGCAACGGCGCAGATCTCGACTAAGCGCCCGGTTAGCAGACATTTATGAACAGAATGGTCGTCTTCGGTTGTGCTGAATGTGGCGTTTTCCGCACCTCTTCAGCCACCGAAAAGAAAACGACCATTTTTTTATGAATACCCCCTGAGAGGGTATTCAAAGATGGAAAGCAACTTTTTACCACCCGGTAGCGTAACGTCAATGCTCAATTCACCACCGAGTGCTGCAACGTAACGTTTAAGCGTCGATAAACGCGGATCGTTGCCCGGTTGTTCAATTTTCGCCAGAGTGGGCTGTTTAACCCCCATCGCTGCTGCAAGTTCGGTCTGTGAAATATTCAGTTCTTCACGCAACTGGCTTAAAACAATATCCCGGCGCAGTTCGTCAGTCAGGGCCTCGATGCGGGCCAGACTCTCTGGACTACGTTTCGCTAACAGTTCATCTAAGGTTGCCATGCTAACTCCTTATTGCGCAGGTGGTTACTGCACCCGGCATCGGCAAGTTTGATCATATCTCTATAAAACCATCCGGCCAAACTCGCTGAGAATTTTTAACGCAGCCAGCACTTCATCCTGTAACAATTCACTCTGTTCATTAAACCACTTATCAAAACGTTCCGTCGTGATGACATTCCACATCATCGTTCCCTCTGAGCATGCTTTGCCAGAAAGAAGATTATAGCCTTAAAGCTATGAACTCACTATTCGAGGTCAATAAAAAGAACGGTCAGACGAACATCATCAAGTGATTTAGCTCGCAGAATTCCATGAAACCGGTTGCAGCCAGAGTTGACCAGTTAGCATGAAACCGGTTTCACCCAGTTACACCTACTCAGTTTCCGATAATAAAAGGTAAATAAAAATGGCCGTTATCAGGGATTACAATAAGTTAGCGAGTGATATCCTCCGGGAGGTGGGTGGCGAAGAGAACATCAGCACCTTCTCCCGCTGCGCCACACGTCTGCGCCCTCGGTGCTCAACCATACCCCCGCCACGGCGAAAACCAACATCCAGAGTCTGCCCGGCGTCATTGCGGTCGTGGAAAGCGGCGGCCAGTTTCAGGTCGTGATTGGAACGCATGTCGCCGATGTTTTTAACGCCTTGTCCGGCATGGTGAAAGAGAATGAACACGGTGCGCAGCAGCCTAAAACGCGCTGGCTGGATGCGGTGATCGCCACCATGTCCGCCGTGTTCGCGCCGATCGTCTATATTCTGGCTGCGGCGGGGATCTTGCAGGGTTTGCTGATCCTGTTGGGTCTTGCCGATGCAGAGATCAAAACGTCCGGCACTTTTGCGATCCTCAACTTCATGTCGTGGACGCCGTTTGCCTTCCTGCCGGTCTTTATCGCCATCACCGCTGCGCGCCATTTTAAATGTAACCCGTTTATTGCCGTGCTCTGCTGCTGTGCGCTGATCAACCCGGAATGGACCGCAATGGCCGGGAAGATCGCCGCCGGAAACGAAGTGAAATTTCTCTTCTTCCCGCTGGCGGGAAACGGTCTACACCTCGTCGGTCCTGCCGCCATTATTCCTCGTCTGGGCGCTCTCCGGTTCGAACGCCGCGTTGAAAAGTGGTTGCCGGAGGTCATCAGTCCATTATTCACGCCGTTACTCTGTTTTGTGGTGATTGTCCCGCTGACGCTTATCGTGATTGGCCCCATCACCAGTTGGGCGGCGCTGGGCGTGGCGCACGGCTATAACACCCTGTTCCATGCGGCTCCGGCGCTGGCGGCCGCGATTATCGGCGGTGTCTGGCAGGTGATCGTTATTTTCGGCGTTCACTGGGGGATCACCCCGGTGATCATGGCCAACTTCGACACCAGTGGCTATGACTCCTTCCGGTGCCTATCAAACCATTGCAGTGATCGGCCAGATGGCAGCGGTCTTTGGCGTATTTATCAAAAGCCGCAATAAGCAACTGAAAGCCACCTCCCTGTCTGCGGGCGTCACCGCCATTTTTGGTATTACCGAACCGGCCATTTACGGCGTGACCCTGCGCTTTAAAAAACCGTTTATCTGCGGCTGCATTGGCGGTGCGATCGGTGCGGTGGTCGCCAGTTTGTTTGGTAGCCTCTATTACGCCTATGCCGCGCTGCCGGGCCTGTTTACGCTGGTGAATGCCATCAGCCCCGACGCGCCAATGTCTTTTATCGGCGAGCTGGCGGGCGCAGGAACCACCATTGTGCTGACCATTGTGATGGTGCAATTCATCGGCTTTGAAGATCCGATCGAAGAGGCGACGCCAGACGAAAAAAGCCCCGGTGCTGAAAGTCGGCGCCATGCAGATGCTTAGCCCGATCAAGGGTGAAGTGATTGCGCTGGAAAGCGTGGCGGATGAAGCCTTTGCCGGAAAAGCGCTGGGCGACGGCATTGCCATTATTCCGCACGAAGGTAAAGTGGTGGCCCCGTGTGATGCACAGGTCGCAACATTGATCGACTCTCATCACGCGGTGGGACTGATATGTGATAATGGTGCGGAATTACTGATCCATGTCGGGCTCCAATACCGTCAATTTGCAAGGCCGGCATTTTACCCCGCGGGTAAAAGAAGGCGACAGAGTTGCCGCGGGCGACACGCTGCTGGAATTCGACAAACAGCGCATTGAGCAGGAAGGCTACGACCTGACAACCCCGGTGCTGGTGGTGAACAGCGATGAGTTCACCCTGACCCGCCACCAGTCACAGGGCACGGTAACCGTGGGGGAGCCGCTGATGTCGCTGGGCTAATCATAATAAGAGTGAGGTTGAATTATGGTAACGATACTGGATGTCGCCAGACTGGCTGGCGTATCAAAAGCGACAGTATCACGGGCGCTGAATGGCAAAGTCTTTGTGCGGGAGGAAGTGAAAGCCCGTATTTTTCAGGCGATTGCCGACACGGGCTATCGGCCGAATCAGTTGGCCCGTAACCTTGCCAATAATAAGACCAACTCAATAGGACTGGTGATCACCAACGGGCTGTATAACGGCCCGTTCTTCGCCAGCATGATTTACCACGCTGCAACCAGTAGCGAAAGCTTTAGCCGTCAACTGGTGCTGGCGGACGGCAAGCACAGTGCACAGGAAGAGCGCGACGCCATTAACCTGCTGCTGTCGCTACGTTGCGAAGGCATTATGATCTACCCCAAAGTACCTTTCTGTGGATGAACTGGATGAGATTATCGATCACAACCCGACGCCGATCGTGGTGATCAACCGCGAACTTCCCCGCCACCGTAGCCAGTGCGTGTTTGTCGATCATCAGCAAAACAGCGAAATAATGATGGCGCATCTGCTGGCGCAAGGGCACACGCGTATTGCCTTTGTTGCCGGATCGGAAGGATCGCCAACGGGCGAAAGCCGTTTCGCCGGTTACTGTCATGCCCTGCGCAATGCCGGTATTGAACTGGATCCGCAACTGCACGTGCGCGGCAGTTGGAGTACCGACAGTGGATATCAGGCGGCGCGGCAGTTGCTGGCACGCAACGTGCCGTTTACCCGCATCCCCGGCAGCGAATGATGATATGGCGATTGGCGTGGCGAAAGCCTGCCGTGAAGCCGGATTACGGCTGCCGCAGGATGTTTCTCTGGCAGGGTTTGACGATTCGGTCATCGGTCAGTACTACAACCCGTCGTTAACCACGATTCATGTGCCAATGGATGAAATGATCCGCAATGCCGTCGGGATGCTGCTGCAACCGGACGCGCAAACCCTTAATTCCCATCAGGGCGAACTGGTTTGCCGGGAGTCTGTGGCAAGCGGTAAAAAGGCGACAAGCTGCTGGAGGTATCGTGAAAGATCCTCAGGATACCTCAGCCGTAAGGTCTGGTTTTTTATTGGAGCCACAGAGATATTCCCTTGAGCCTCAGAGGCAAGAGTGAAATCCGCAGTGATAAGGTGTAGCCCTTTATCGACGGCATTCACTTCCCGTGATGGAATAGCGTGTCCCGGCATTGAAGGTGGCGTCAAATAACGGCAGACATGCGCCCTGCTCTATATAGAGAGGATGATTATAAAACCGCTTGAATATCGGATCATGGTTCTTACTGTAGATAACCGCCCCGGTCATTTTTTTCTCCCGGTTTCATTATTGACACAGCACAAACAGCGCTGTTTTTAATGACTACCGTGGTCGCAGTACGCGGCACCATCCTGTCCCCGGAACCCGGGCATCCAGTGAGTAAAAGAGCGTTGCCAGCAGAATGCACTTCTTCTCCATCATCCCCTTCCCGTAAAAATTTCCCGTTACTTTCTCGAGTCGATAATAATCATTCGCTGCCCGGCTAAAAAGTCCCCTTATTTTCATACGAACGGAGAATGCACTGAGGCATTCTCCGTTCGTTTTGCCAACAACACGCCCTCGGCGTTTCTCTCGCTATCCTGCAGCGAAAAGTAAGCCATTCGCGCTTTTCTGGAAGATTAGCTGGATTTTCTCAGCGATAAACCAGCCGTTCTTCTGCTACGCACTGATACCGTTCAGTTTTTCCAGCGCCTCGGGCGGCAGCGTTATCTTCGCGCTCGCCAGTTTTCCTGTAAATGCTGCGGCGAGGACGTACCGGGGATCAGCAGAATATTCGGTGAACGCTGCAACAGCCACGCCAGCGCGATCTGCATCGGCGTTGCGCCAAGGGATTGCGCCACGTCATTCAGCTCACCGGACTGCAATGGCGTAAAACCGCCGAGCGGGAAGAATGGCACAAACGCAATGCCCTGCTCGTTAAGAGAATCAATCAACGCATCGTCCGCCCGGTTCGCCACGTTATAAAGGTTTTGCACGCAGGCGACAGGGGGTCATCTTCTGCGCATCCGCCACCTGCTTCGCCGTCACATTGCTCAGGCCAATATGGCGGATCAGGCCACGCTCTTTCAGCGAGATCAACGTTTCCAGCGGCGCTTCCAGTGACCCCTCTTCCGGACCATGAACACCGAACATTGCGCGCAGATTCACGACCTCCATCACCTCCAGACCGAGATTGCGCAGATTATCTTCGACGGCGCGGGTCAGCTCTTCCGCGCTGAACGCGGGGAGCCAGTTGGCTTTATCATCGCGACGAGCGCCGACTTTGGTGACGATACAGAGATCATCCGGGTAGGGATGCAGCGCCTGCTTAATCAATTTATTGGTAACGTGAGGGCCATAAAAAATCGCTGGTGTCAATATGGCGAACGCCGGCGGCAATCACATCACGCAGCACCTGAAGCGCTTTCGCTTCATCGGCAGGCGGGCCAAACACGCCAGGACCGGCAAGCTGCATTGCGCCGTAACCCGGTGCGACCAACCTGACGATCGCCAAGACGATAAGTAAGTGTGGGTTGAGACATGGAATACCTCCTGTGCATAAAGTAAACAGATTGTAGGAGCGTTGCGGCTGTGCAACAATCCGCTGAAATTCACACACAGTGTACGGATTGTCGAACAATGAAGCTGGATTTCGCCCTGCTGAACGCCATTATGGCGGTCGCCAATGCCGGAGGCTTTCGCGAAGCCGCTCGTATCACCGGCTCTAACCCTTCCCGCCTGAGCGATGCCGTCCGCCGCGCCGAGCAACAACTGGGCGTACGGCTGTTTAACCGCACCACCCGCACCGTCGCCCTGACCGAAGCGGGCAAAATGTTAATCGAACGCCTGCAACCGGCAATGAACGAAGTGGATGCGGCGCTGGACGCCATCAACCGCTATCGAACCACGCCCAGCGGCACCTTACGGCTGAATGTACCGGTCAGCGCCGCACGCCCTGGTGCTGCCCGCCATCGTGCCGGATTTCCTCGCGCGCTACCCTGATATTCGCACCGGAAATTATTGCAGAAAGCAATGTGCAGGATGTCTTTCGCGACAGTTGCGATGCGGGGGATCCGCTACGACGAATGCCACCGGAGCAGGATATGGTCGCGCTGCCCATCGGCCCGCGTCGCCAGCGCTTTGCCGCAGCCGCCTCTCCGACCTATCTGCAGCAGCATGGTCGCCCGGAACACCCCCGGGATCTCATTCATCACAACTGTATTCGCGGGCGTTACGCCAGCGGCGTGATGACCGACTGGGGAGTTTAGCGGCGAAGCTGAGCCGTTTCGCGTACAGGTGAAGGGGGTCGCTGGTGGTCAGCATCGGTAGCGCGGTGGATCTGGCGGTACAAAGCGCCATCGCAGGCAGCGGCGTTATTTATCTTTTGAGGAGTGGCTACGTCCCGCACTGGAAAACGGTGCGCTGATCCCCATTCTTGAACCCTCGGTGGTTGTCCTTCAACGGCCCATATCTCTACTATAATTCCGGGGCGGCTGATCCCCGCTCCGCTCCGGTGCGTTTATCGATTTCGTCCGCACAACGGGGCAAGCCACGGATATATAACGTTATGGCAACGCAAGCGTGATAAGAAATGTCTACACTTAAAAGACTACCTTCAGCGAGGGCTAACTATGATATTCCCGGCCATGCCAGTAAAATGAAAATGAGCGGCTTAATTCGCTGTACATGATGGATTTATTGGATAAAAGGATGATGAGCGTTTTGACCGACTCACCAGAATGGCGAAAAATACCTTCGATGTGCCGATAGCGATAATCAGCCTGCTCGATCGTGAACGCCAATGGCTGCTGTCCCACACTGGCATTGATGCCGACGAAACACCGCGCGATGTGTCGTTTTGCGCACACGCCATTCTTGAACAGGGCGCGCTTATCGTCAAAGACACGCTCGCTGATCCGCGTTTTGCCAAAAACCCACATGTCACCGGTGACCCGTGGGTGCGTTTTTATGCCGGTTGCCCGGTGCGGCTGCCGGACGGGGCCATTGCTGGCACCATCTGTATTGTCGACACCTATCCCCGCCCGTTTTCCTCGTCTGAAATTGATACGCTGCTCGATTTTGCCGCCCTCGTCGAAGATGAATTTTTCATTCTCAGTATGGCGATGACCGATAATCTCACCGGCATGCAAAATAGTCGGGGTTTTTACCGCAGCGGCGAGAAACGGTTTGCCGGGTTAAAAGAGCACAACAGGGCGTGCAGCCTGCTCTATTTCAGCATCGATAATCTGGAAACCCATTAATGAGCTGTTGGGGAATAAAGAGGGCGATGCCGTGGTGAAAAACTTCGCCACCAACCTGAATAAATGCCTAAAAGATCATGATCTTGCCGCACGACTCGGCGGCGGTGAATTCGTGGTGCTACTGGGGGATACCACGACCAATAGCGCGGATGCGTTTTTGCTCGATCTGCAATCCCGAATGGATGCCCGAGGACGAGATGTCCGGCAAGAATTATCACATCAACTATTCCTACGGCATGGTTGAAAATGAGGATAATAAATACGCGTCGCTCCGCGAGATGCTGGACGACTGCGACAAAGTGATGCACACAGAAAAACGCCGTCGCTAATCTGCAACGCTGCGCCGGGTTCACCGGCGCACATTTAAAGCAGCTCGAAACCGCCCTTGCCTTCCCAGCCCGCCAGCCGCTGGTAAATGGTTTCAACCGCCGCCATCACTGCCGGCGTCATCGGGTAATAAAAACCGACGATATCCGGCTGAATACCCAGAAAAATCACCTCATCAACGTCCTCTTTCAACTGATCGATAAGGTAGTTCAACGGCATATTGTGGGTGGTCATCAGGAACATTTCGGCGATGTCGTCCGGGTCCACCACGCGGATTTCGCCGGGGTTCAGCCCCATATCGGTGGCATCCACAATCAGCAACCGCGACGGGCGCAATTCACGGATGGCCACCACATCGTTTTCCGGCGCGCTGCCGCCGTCAATCACCTTCCAGTTTGCTGGCGGGTTTACCGCACACATCTCCGCGAGCAGCGGGCCTGCGCCATCGTCGCCCATCATGCTATTTCCCACGCACAACAACACGTCAGTCACGTAGTCTCCTTACCATCAAATAGATGGCGCTCTCCAGATAAATATCATGCAGCATAGACAGCAGCGCCTTGCTCCATGCCTGTTGCTGTGCATTTTGCCGCGCCTGCGCCAGATCAAACGCCTTCGCCAGCAGCATAACGTGGCTACTCTCAATCACGATTTCACCGTAACGCGGCACGCCTTCCATTTTGCGCCGCGCTTCGCTCCCCGCCTCCAGCGTGGCGATCCACGCCAGATAGGCTTCCCACGGGCAGGTCAGCGCCGTCTCCGGTGGCAGTCGATCACCCCAAGATGGTGGCCGATAGCCAGACTGTAGTAGACCACCTGTTGCGCCTGCTGTGGGGTGTTGTCGTTCTCATCAACAAACTTACGCCGCAACTGGCTAAAGACCACCGATTCGCCCATCAGATTTTCGCCTCCAGCACCACCTGATTGAGATGGCTAACAATCTCGGTAAGGCGCGGATCGTTCTCCTGCGCCAGCCAGCGCACCACTTCATGCTCGCCGACACTGCGCAACCGCAGGTAATCGTCCGCAATCTGCCGACCATAGCGGTAACCGGCCGGGGCGGCGCGCCGTGCGATCCACTTTCACGCGCAGCGGCTGCACCATCGTCGGGTGGAGGATTTCCGCCGGTTGGTCGTCCTGCTCGCCGGGCGTACGGGCGTGAATTTTCTGCTCCAGCAGCCCCAGCGCCATGGCAAAGCCATACAGCGTGGCGGCGGGCGTCGGCGGACAACCGGGAATATACACATCCACCGGGACGATTTGATCGGTTCCACCCCATACGCAGTACAGGTCGTGGAAGATACCACCGCTGTTGCCGCACGCGCCGTAGGAGATACAGATTTTGGGATCCGGCGCAGATTGCGGGCGCGCAGCGCAGGTGAGCGCATGGCGCGGGTCACTGCCCCGGTAAACAGCAGAATGTCGGCATGGCGCGGTGACGGCACCACTTTGATGCCAAAGCGTTCCGCATCGAACAGCGGCGAAAGCGTCGCAAAAATCTCGATTTCGCAGCCGTTACAACCGCCGCAGTCCACACGGTAAACGTAGGCAGAGCGTTTGATTTTATTCAGCAACGACGCTTTCATGCTGGCGATGGACTCGTCCACCGTCATCGGCACCGGGATCCCCTCCGCATCGCGCGGTCCTAATAGCTGGCTCATTAGCTGGCCTCTCCTCTCATATGGCGGGTCAAATCAATGCGATCGGAAGGCACCGAGGGCACTTCTGCCGTTTACAGTCCGGGCAGGTTTCAAACGTGGCGCGGTGCTGCTCGGCGCGGCTGTCACCGTTATGCGCCAGCAGCGCAATGGCGTAATCGATCTCTTTTGCACCGCGAAAGGCCGGGCGCACTCGCGACACTGGCACAGTTCAAAACGCGACTGCTGTAAAAATCGGCCTTGCTCCAGACCGCCAGTTCGTACTCCTGCGACAGCGCAATCGCCGCCGTTGGGCATACCTCTTCACAACGGCCGCAGAAAATCGCAGCGCCCAAGGTTGAACTGCCACGCCAGCTCGCCAGTGGCAAGGTCAGTCTCTACCGTGAGCGCATTCGACGGACAGGCGTTCACGCACGCCGCACAGCCAATACACTGCTGCGGATTGTGCTGCGGTTTGCCGCGAAAGTTCTTATCCACCGGCATCGGCGACAGCGGATAAGCGGTGGTCGCGGTGCCGGTTTTGATCACTTTTTAATAAAGGTAAACATGGTTGCTCCACTGCGGTGTATTCATTTCCCTTCATGCAGGGGTGGAATCCCTCACCCCGGCCCTCTCCCCGGAGGGGCGAGGGAGAAGACAATTGCCTCACTCCGGCCTTCTCCCCGGAGGAGAGGGGGAAGATAATTCCCCTCACCCCGGCCCTCTCCCCCGGAGGAGAGGGGGAAGATAATTCCCCCTCACCCCGGCCCTCTCCCCGGAGGAGCGAGGGGGAAGATAATTCCCTCACCCCGGCCTTCTCCCCGGAGGAGAGGGGGAAGACAATTCCCCCTCACCCCGGCCTCTCCCGGAGGGCAGGGAAGACAATTCCCCCTCACCCCGGCCCTCTCCCCCGGAGGAGAGGGGGAAGACAATTCCCCCTCACCCCGGCCCTCTCCCCCGGAGGAGAGGGGGAAGATAATTCCCCCTCACCCCGGCCCTCTCCCCGGAGGAGCGAGGGGGAAGATAATTCCCCCTCACCCCGGCCTTCTCCCCCGGAGGAGAGAGGGGGAAGACAATTCCCCCTCACCCCGGCCCTCTTCCCGGAGGGGCGCGAGGGGAGGAAGGCAATGGCCTCGCTCCAGTCCTCTCCCTATGGAAGGCAATTCCCGGCCCCCTTTAAACAGGCGGCAGAGGCGATCCCCTCTCCCTTTCAGGGAGAGGGTTAGGGTGAGGTCAAAAAAACACAGCCTATTTCAACGGCGAGTTCTTACGCTCAACCCCGTAACGTTCCAGCTCTTTGTACGCCACCACTTTGCTTTTCTTCTTGCGAACATCCACCACCGTCATCCGGTCGGTACAGGAGTAGCAAGGATCGAGGCTACCAATAATCAGCGGCGCGTCGGACACGGTATTCCCACGCAGCATATAGCGCAGCGTCGGCCAGTTGGCGTAGGTCGCCGCACGGCAGCGCCAGCGGTAAAGCTTCTGGTTGTCGCCGGTCATACTCCAGTGAATGTCGTCGCCACGCGGCGCTTCGGCAAAGCCCAGCGCAAACCGGTGCGGAATATAGGTAAAGCCTTCCACCATCAGCGGGCCGCCGGGCAGATTATCCAGACCGAAATCAATCATATTCAGCGCGCTGAGCACTTCGTTAATCCGCACTTTCAGGCGCGAAATCACATCGCAGCCCTGCTCGCTGTGCACGGTCATCGGCAGCAGGCCATAACCAACAAACGGGTGATCGGCGCGGGTATCGCGGGCATGCCCACTGGCGCGCACCATCGGACCCACGTTACTGAAATCGCGGGCGATCTGCGGATCGAGGCGACCAATACCCACGGTGCGCTGCTCGATATTCGGCGTGCTCATCAGCACGTCCACCAGTTCGGTCACATCGCGACGCATCTGCTGGGCTAACTGGCGCGTCTGCACCATGTCCTCTTTCAGCATGTCGCGGCGGATACCGCCAATCAGGTTAAGGCCATAGGTTTTACGCGCGCCGGTCAGGATTTCCGCCATCTTCATTGAGGCTTCGCGCACGCGAAGAACTGCATAAACCCGGAGTCGAAGCCCACAAAGTGGCAGGCAAGCCCAAGGTTCAACAGGTGCGAGTGCAGACGTTCCACCTCCAGCAAAATGGCGCGGATCATCTGCGCGCGCTCCGGCACCACAATGCCCATCGCGTTCTCGACCGACGTGGTGTAAGCGGTGCTGTGGGCAAAGCCGCAAATCCCGCACACCCTGTCAGACAGGAAGGTGACTTCGTTGTAACCCATGCGGGTTTCCGCCAGTTTCTCCATACCACGGTGGACATAGAACAGGCGGTAATCCGCATCGACAATGTTTTCGCCGTCGACAAACAGGCGGAAATGGCCGGAGTTCGTCAGAGGTGACATGCAACGGGCCAATCGGCACCACGTTGTTTTTCTTATCACCCAGTTCGTTAATAAACTGATAGGTTTCCGCATCGGTGGTCGGCGCCGGGCGCTGGCGGTAATCCATACTGTCTTTACGCAGCGGATAAAGTTCATCCGGCCAGTCATCCGGCAGCACCAGTCGGCGCTCATCCGGTAAACCGACCGGCATCAAACCGTACATATCGCGCACTTCGCGTTCGCCCCCAGACCGCCGCAGGCACACGCGGTGTGACGGAAGGGTACTCCGGCTTCAGGGCATCGACTTCCACACGCACGGTGATCCAGCATTTCACGCCCTGCTCCATCGACAGCACGTAATAGACGGCGAAATGGCCGTTCAGCTTGCGTTCATCGTTGCCAAACAGCACGGAGAGCCAGCCGCCCTGCTGGTAATACAGAAACTCCACCACCTCCGGCAGGTAGTTCACTTTCACCGTGACGGTAAGCTGGTCTTTGGTCTGCCGGGCTTCATCCAGCACCACGCCGGGGAATTTCTCGTGCAGCGCGGCGAGATAGTGTTGACCGATTTTTTCTTCAGACATGCATAAACTCTCTTAATACGTCGCCAGTAAGGAGACGAACGCTAAAAGGCGACGCCAAACCCGGCCCGAGTCACGCGTGACGTGGCAAGGAAGCGCAAACGCGCCATGCTGTTTTCAAACAGCGCAATCACCAGCACGCCCACCATCAATTTCGCCAGCGCCACCACCACCGCCAGCAACAAACCTGCGGTGCTGGAGAATCGCTCATCTGCCCCCCGAGGGCAGAAAGACGCCGACAAACATTTGCAGCACCACCAGTTGTTTCAGGCTGATGCCCCACTTCAGCACGGCAAAACCGCTGCCGCTGTATTCCGACAACGGCCCTTCCTGCAACTCCTGCTCCGCTTCCGCGAGGTCAAAAGGCAGCTTGCCCATCTCGATAAAGGTGGCGAAAGCGCAGGCGCACAGCGCCAGAAACAGCGGAAGAGTGTGATGCAGCGGCCAGTGGTAAACGGTGAAGGTGATATTGCTGATATGCGTTGATCCGGCCACCAGCGCCGCAACCCACAGCCCGAGCAGCAGGATCGGCTCCACCAGCACGCCAAGCATCGCTTCACGGCTGGCGCCCAGCCCGGTAAACGGGCTACCGGTGTCCAGCCCGGCGATAGCGAAAAGAAGCGGGCAATGGCGAAGAGGTAAATCAACGTGATCAAATCTCCCAGCGCCGGCAGCGCGGAGACGCAATCGTCACCACCGGCAGCGCCGTGGCGATGGTCAGCATGACACCGGTCATCACAAACGGCGTCAGGCGAAACACCCAGCCGGAGGCGGCCGGGGCAACGCTCTGCCGACCGAGTAATTTGAACAGGTCGCGGTACTCTTGCAGTACCCCCGGTCCGCGGCGGTTGTGCAACCGCGCGCGCGCCACACGACTGATGCCGGAAAGCAGCGGCGCAAACGCAAACAGCACCAGCGCCTGCAGTAAAGCAAACAGAAAACTCATCATCAGGCTCCTCGCGAAATCACCACCACCACCAGCACCGCCAGCTCCGATCAGCGCCAGACGACGGAACAGCAGCGGCGCGGCATCGGCACGCCAGCCGAGGAATGGGCAGCGTCGGCTCCAGCCATTTACGCAGCTTCAGCACCGGGGCAAACGCCGCTTTAACCGGCATAGCAAAACCGTGCGCCGTCACCACCATCGACGCGTCGTGATCGTAACCACACACCCATGCCGTTCCCCGGCGGCGGGCTGGCAGGCGATCGCCTTTGAACAGCATCATCAGCAGCAGTGGCAATAACGGCGTGGCGATCAACAGCAGCGCTATCATCGGCGGCGACACCAGCGTATTCGCGGTTTGCAGCGGTAACGGCACCGCCGCGAACAGGCGCGGCAGCAGCCGGGCGCAGCGACACCGCCCGCCACGCAACACAGCGCCAGCGCGGCGACAGGCGGTCATCAGCCACGGAACAGGGTGCGGGTTTTCCGCCTGCGGCGTACGCGGTGCGCCGAGGAAGGTCACGCCGTAAACTTTTGCCATACACATCACCGCCAGTGCGCCGGTGATGGCCAGACCGACCGCCAGCAGCGGCCCTATCAGTTGCAGGGAAAACGCGCCGCTGGCGCTTAAACGGAAGAAGGATTGATAAATCACCCACTCACCGGCAAAACCGTTGAGCGGCGGCAGTGCCGCCATCGCCATCAGCCCCACCAGCATTGCCAGCGAGATAACCGGCATGCGCTTACCGATGCCGCCCAGTTTTTCAATGTCGCGATAGCCGGTGCCAAACCACAGCGCGCCCGCGCCCCGAGAACAACGTACTTTTAAACAGGCTGTGATTGAATAGATGGTACAAACCGCCCGTCAGCCCCAGCGCAATCAGCGCCGGTTGCCGTAACGCCGGGGCCGGTGACGCCTGCGCCAAGGCCGAGCAGGATAATGCCGATGTTCTCCAGCGTGTGGTACGCCAGCAGGCGCTGGATGTTGTGCTCCATCAGCGCATACAACCCGCCAACAAAAGCCGTGACCATGCCAAGCACCAGCAGCAGTACGCCCCACCAGAGCGGTGGCTGGCCGCCAAGCAGCGACAGGCTGAGGATGCCGAACAGACCAATTTTCATCACCACGGTGGAAAACAGCGCAGCGGCCGGGGCAGGCGCATTGGCGTGCGCCTGCGGCACCAGACGTGCAGCGGAATGATCCCCGCCAGCAGGCCAAAACCGATCACGCCCAACAGCCAGATATCGCTGCCCGGTGTTTGCGCGCTCAGTAGCAGCAAACTCAGCGTGTGATAGCGTTGCCATAACAACCAGCAGGCTATCGCCAGCAGCGCCGTACCCACGCGTCCCATGGCGAACCACAGCTTGCCGGACTCACTGCATCCGGTGAGGAACACCGCGCTGAGCGCCATGATCTCCGCCATCACCACCAGCGCGCCGAAATTCGCCGCACTCACTGCGCACAGTGCGGCGGCCATCAGCAAATTGATCAGCAGACCGTTGGCTTTTACCGCATCGTGGCGATGCCACTGGATGTTATAGAGACTGGTGAAACCGCCGCACACGCCCAGCGTAATCAGCCAGACCGCGCTTAACGGCGTGACCAACACCTGATACTGGATAAGGGGGGATCGTTCCGCTAACGGATTGCGCGCCCAGCAGCGCCATCCCACCTGCCGCCGCCGCCATCACGCACCCCACCGTGCCGCCAAGCCCGGCAAGCAAGCCGCTGAGCGCTTTTGCAGGTGTAAACAGATACGCCAGCGCCGCAGCGCACACCAGCACCGCGATGGCGTCGCTTAACAAAGAGAGGATCGTCATTTCGCACTCCGGTTTTGCGCCTGGAAACAGCGATAAATCACCGTAGTCAGTGTTAAGGGTAAGTTCGCGTTTGCGTCGACTGGCGCGGGCGAGATCGCGGTTATTCACCGGGTGCAGCGCCTTGGTCGGACACATGCGTACGCAGGCCGGACCTTGCTCATCGAAATGGCAGAGATCGCACTTCACGGCGATAGCCCGCACGCCCGGAACCCAATCCAGCAGCGTGCTGACGCGTGCTGGCGCAGGCGGTGCCGCGGGCGCTTTTGGCGAGTTGACGTTGGCGGGAATATCCAGCGGGCGGCTACCGGAAAACTCGATAGCGCCAAACGGACAGGCAATCGCGCACAGCTTGCAGCTCACACACAGGCTTTCATTAAGCTGCACCGCGCCATCCACCCGGTTAATCGCATTGACCGGGCAAACACCCGCACAGGGCGCATCTTCGCAGTGGTGGCACTGCTGTGGCGCAGATTCATTTTCGTTACGCATCACACGCAGTCGCGGCATCGCCTGCAACCCCTGCGCGCGGTGCGTCTCGGCGCAGGCGGCTTCGCAGGTATGGCAACCAATACACAGCGAAGCGTCGGCAATTACAAAACGGTTCACCAGCACATCCTCAGGTGATTCACCCGCGTTACGGGCGGTCATTTATGACGAAACGTGTCGCTCAAGGTGTCACTTTCGACACTTGTCGACACCCAAACTCAGGCCAGTGCAGGCGCGTGCGCGTTGCGGGCAATCGCCGTGAGCGTCACCGGCGAGTCCGTCTCCATGGCGGCGTAGAGGTTGTTGTAAACGTCGGCGATAGCGTCGAGGTAGTGGTTCAGCACTTTTTCGCGATCGCGGTTGTTGATAACACCATCAATCAGGCCATCGCTGCTGAGCTGCGCCTGAGCAATCACGCGCGGCTCACCGCCGTCTTTACCGGCAATGGCGTACTCCAATGGTGTGACCGTTAAATCCCCCCGACAAGAGTGACAGAGAGTGTGAAGTGTTCGAACAGCACAAAGCAGAGTTGCTGTTCCGGCGCGCAGCCGATGGCATGGTGCAATCGCGCTTTTGACAGGGTAATCCCCTGAACCAGCGTATTGCAGTAATGGCGCCACTCTTCCTGCAAGCGGTGATGCCGCCCGGCAATGAAGTCCGCCTTTTCGCTAATTTCCCAAATCGTCATGTCAGCTTACCCGGTTAATTGGAAACAACGGCGGTAAAGCATCATCCATGCCAAATTTTAACTTTATGATTTTTAATGAAATTAAAGCAAAACCTTCGCCATTTCGACGTGTCATTTCGTCATGTTCGACATCGTCACCGTGACTTTAACCACGCTGGCACTCTTATTGCATTAACGCGGCAAAGTCCTAAGGAGGCGTTATGCACGAAATCACATTGTGTCAGCGAGCGCTGGAAGTGATTGAACAACAGGCGCGGGCAAACGGCGCGCGTCGGGTGACCGGCGTGTGGTTAAAAGTCGGCGCATTTTCCTGCGTCGAAACCGAGGCTTTAACGTTTTGTTTTGATCTGGTGTGCCGTGGCAGCCCGGCGGAAGGTTGTACACTGCATATCGAAGAACAACAGGCGGAGTGCTGGTGTGAGTCATGCCAGCAGTATGTGACGTTGCTAACCCAGCGCGTGCGCCGCTGTCCACAATGCCACAGCGACCAACTGCACATCGTCGCCGACGACGGAATGCACATTCAGCGACTGGAAATTGAGGAGTAAATAATGTGTACAACATGTGGTTGTCAGGACGGTAACCTTTATATAGAGGGTGACGAACATAACCCGCATTCCGCATTTCGCGGTGCGCCGTTCGCCCCGGCCGATCGTCCGGCGCTGAAAATTACCGGCGTCAAAACCCGCGAATTTAACCCAACCGAGCTGGATAACGGTGACCTGCACTACGGTCATGGCGAAGCCGGCACCCATGCGCCGGTGTGCATGAGCCAGAAACGCATGCTGGAAGTGGAAATCGATGTACTGGATAAAAACAACCGCATCGCCGCCCGCAACCGCGCCCGTTTCGCCGCGCAACAGCAACTGGTGCTGAACCTTGTCTCCAGCCCCGGATCCGGCAAAACCATCCTGCTGACGGGAAACCCTCGAACGCCTGAAAACCCGCGTGCCGTGTGCGGTGATCGAAGGGGATCAGCAAACGGTGAACGACGCCGCGCGCATCCGCGCGACCGGCACCCCCGCCATTCAGGTGAACACCGGCAAAGGCTGCCATCTTGATGCGCAAATGATTGCCGATGCCGCGCCGCGTCTGCCGCTCGCCCAGCAGGGCATTCTGTTTATCGAAAACGTCGGCAACTCGGGTGTGCCCGGCCAGCTTCGATCTGGGTGAGCGCCATAAAGTGGCGGTGCTGTCGGTCACCGAAGGGGAAGACAAGCCGCTGAAATACCCGCATATGTTTGCCGCCGCATCGCTGATGCTACTGAACAAAGTCGACCTGTTGCCGTACCTCAATTTTGATGTCGACAAATGCATCGCTTACGCCCGCGAAGTCAATCCGGATATTGAAATCATCCTTATTTCCGCCACACACGGCGAAGGCATGGACCGCTGGATTGACTGGCTGGAGACGCAACGATGTGCATAGGCGTGCCGGGGCAAATTACAGCCATTAACGGCCTGCAAGCCAAAGTGGACGTCTGCGGCATTCAGCGCGATGTGGATCTTACGCTGGTGGGCAGCGAGGATGAAAACGGGCAGCCGCGACTCGGGCAGTGGGTGCTGGTGCATGTGGGTTTCGCCATGAGCATGATTAACGAAGAAGAAGCCCGGGATACGCTGGCGGCGCTGCAAAATATGTTCGAGGTTGAACCGGATGTCGGCGCTCTGCTGTTTGGTGAGGAGAAGTAATGCGATTTGTCGATGAATACCGCGCCCCGGAGCAGGTGATGCAGCTTATCGCCCATCTGCGCGAACGGGCGGCGCATCTCTCTTATACGGCGGCGCGCCCGCTGCGCATTATGGAAGTGTGCGGCGGCCATACCCACGCGATTTTCAAGTTTGGCCTCGACCAGTTACTGCCGGAGAATATTGAATTCATCCATGGCCTGGCTGCCCGGTTTGCGTCCTGCCAATGGGGCGCATTGATACCTGCGTTGAGATAGCCAGCCACCCGGAAGTGATTTTCTGTACCTTTGGCGACGCTATCCGCGTGCCGGGGAAAAACGGATCGCTGTTACAGGCGAAAGCCCGCGGCGCAGATGTGCGCATTGTCTACTCGCCAATGGATGCACTGGCGCTGGCGCAGAACAATCCGCAACGCAAAGTGGTGTTTTTCGGGCTGGGGTTCGAAACCACCATGCCTGCCACCGCCATTACGCTCCAGCAGGCGAAAGCCCGCAATGTGGACAATTTTTACTTCTTCTGCCAGCACATCACGCTGATCCCCACGCTACGCAGCCTGCTGGAGCAGCCGGATAACGGCATCGACGCGTTCCTTGCCCCCGGCCACGTCAGTATGGTGATCGGTACCGACGCCTATACATTTATTGCCGATGATTTCCAACGCCCGTTAGTGGTGGCAGGGTTTGAACCGCTTGACCTGCTGCAAGGCGTGATCATGCTGGTTGAACAGAAAATCGCCGCCGCCAGCCGGGTGGAAAACCAGTACCGCCGGGTGGTGCCGGATGCCGGGGAATCACTGGCTCAGGCCGCCATTGCCGATGTGTTTGCCGTCAATGGCGACAGCGAATGGCGCGGTCTGGGGGATCATTGGCGAGTCGGGCGTGCACCTGACGGCAGAGTATCAACGTTTCGATGCCGAAGCGCATTTTCGCCCGGCGGTACAGCAGGTGTACGACGATCCGCGCGCGCGCTGCGGCGATGTGCTGACCGGCCGATGCAAACCGCACCAGTGCCCGTTGTTTGGCAACACCTGCAACCCACAAAGCGCCTTTGGCGCGCTGATGGTCTCTTCGGAAGGCGCGTGCGCCGCCCTCAGGTATCAATACCGTGCTCAGGAGTGAAGCATGAAGGAAGTTCAACTGGCCCACGGTAGCGGTGGTCAGGCGATGCAGCAGTTAATCAGCCAGCTGTTTCTGGAAGCCTTCGCCAACCCATGGCTGGCGGAGCAGGAAGATCAGGCGCGGTTGGACTGGCAACGCTGGCAGCCGGCGGCGACAGACTGGCCTTCTCCACCGACAGCTATGTGATTGACCCGCTGTTTTTCCCCGGTGGCAATATTGGCAAACTGGCGGTCTGCGGTACGGCCAATGATATTGCCGTCAGCGGCGCGACCCCGCGCTACCTCTCCTGCGGTTTTATTCTCGAAGAAGGCCTGCCGATGGAGACGCTGAGAAGCGTGGTTGACAGCATGGCGGCTACCGCCCGCAATGCAGACATCGCGATTGTCACCGGCGACACCAAAGTGGTGCAGCGCGGCGCGGCAGACAAAGTGTTTATCAACACGGCAGGCATTGGCGCTATTCCCACCACGATCCGCTGGGCAGCGCAGTCACTGCAACCGGGTGACGTGTTACTGGCCAGCGGCACGCTGGGGATCACGGTGCCACCATTCTCAACCTGCGTGAGGGGTTGGGGCTGGATGGCGAACTGATCAGCGACTGTGCGGTGCTGACACCCTTGATTGCCACCCTGCGCGATATTCCCGGCGTTAAAGCCCTGCGCGATGCCACACGCGGCGGCGTGAACGCGGTCGCGCATGAGTTTGCCGCCTCGTGCGGTTATGGCATTGAACTGAATGAACGGGATTTACCGGTAAAACCGGCGGTGCGCGGCGTGTGCGAACTGCTGGGGCTGGATGCACTCAACTTTGCCAACGAAGGAAAACTGGTGATTGCCGTACAGCGCGAGGCCGCAGAGCAGGCGCTGAGCGGCATTGCGCGCCCATCCGTTAGGGCGCGACGCGGCGATGATTGGTGAAGTGGTCGAACGCAAAGGTGTGCGACTGACGGGACTTTACGGCGTAAAACGCCTGCTGGATTTACCCCATGCCGAGCCGCTACCGCGGATCTGCTAATTTATTATTTTGAAAT
This sequence comes from Enterobacter sp. EA-1, assembly GCA_002886105.1. Classification (GTDB taxonomy): domain Bacteria; phylum Pseudomonadota; class Gammaproteobacteria; order Enterobacterales; family Enterobacteriaceae. The sequence goes on along the minus strand of CP025776.1, from coordinate 1,091,182 downwards.
TTTTTTACACCTGCGGGTGTGTTCTCGGATTAGCAAAATGTCGTATACACCGATGAGCGATCTCGGGCAACAAGGGTTGTTCGATATCACGCGGATTTTATTACAGCAGCCGGACTGGCTGCGCTTAGCGAAGCACTGACCCGTCTGACGCGACAGGCGGCGCTGGCGGACAGCGCCGCCATTGTGCTGTGGCATGCCGACAGTCACCGCGCCAGCCGCTACGTGGTGAATGCCGACGACGACAGCGCCGACTATGACGACCGGGCGTTGCTGGCGGGTGGCCCGGTGCGCCATATTCTCTCGCATCCACAGGCGCTGTACTGCACGGCGGAGATGTTTGCCGACACCGGCCGCAGCTCACGCAAAGCGGAACCTATCCCCCTTTGCCCACTACGCCCTGCTGCCCTTAGCCGCAGAAGGGAAAATTTTCGGCGGCTGTGAGTTTTTCGCCGCGACGAGCAGGCTGGAGCGAGAAAGAAGCAGAGCGCCTGCATACGCTGACGCAGATTGTCGCGGTGGTGGTGGAGCAGTTGCAGAGCCGCGACAATCCCACCCCGGATTACGAATTATTGTGCCGAGCGCGACGATTTCCGCATTCTGGTGGCGATCACCAACGCGGTGCTCTCCCGGCTGCACATGGATGAGCTGGTCAGCGAAGTCGCTAAAGAGATCCACTACTACTTCGGTATCGATGCCATCAGTCTGGTGCTGCGCGGTAGCCGCAAGGGCAAACTGACCATCTACTCCACCCACTATCTGGATGAAGCAGACCCCACGCACGAAACGCAGGAAGCCGACGAAGAAGGCACGCTGACCGAACGTGTGTTTCGCAGCAAAGAGATGCTGCTGCTGAACCTGCATGAACGCGACAAACTCGCCCCCTACGAGCGAATGCTGTTTGGAAACCTCGGGGCAATCAAATCCAGACGCTGTGCCTGCTGCCGCTGATGTCCGGTAAGAATTTGCTGGGCGTATTAAAACTGGCGCAGTGCCAGAAAGAGGTCTTTACCCGTGCCAACCTGAAGCTGCTGCGCCAGATTGCCGAACGTATCGCCATTGCCGTCGACAACGCGTTGGCCTACCGGAGATCCACCGGCTGAAAGAACGGCTGGTGGATGAAAACTGGCGCTGACCGAACAGCTTAATAATGTCGACAGCGAGTTTGGCGAAATCATCGGGCGCAGCGAGGCGATGTTCAGCGTGCTCAAGCAGGTTGAGATGGTGGCGAAGAGCAACAGCACCGTGCTGATCCTCGGCGAAACCGGCACCGGCAAAGAGTTGATCGCCCGCGCGATTCATAATCTCAGCGATCGTAACAGTCGCCGGATGGTGAAAATGAACTGCGCGGCGATGCCCGCCGGGTTGCTGGAAAGCGACCTGTTTGGCCATGAGCGCGGGGCGTTCACCGGCGCCAGCGCCCAGCGCATCGGTCGCTTTGAACTGGCAGACAAAAGCTCGCTGTTCCTTGACGAAGTGGGCGATATGCCGCTGGAGTTGCAACCTGCTAAGCTGCTGCGCGTGTTGCAGGAGCAGGAGTTTGAACGGCTCGGCAGCAATAAACTGATCCGTACCGACGTGCGACTGATCGCCGCCACCAACCGCGATCTGAAAAAATGGTTGCCGATCGCGAGTTCCGCAGCGATCTCTATTACCGCTTGAATGTGTTTCCGATCCATCTGCCGCGCTGCGCGAACGCCCGGAAGATATTCCCCCTGCTGGTGAAGGCGTTCACCTTTAAGATCGCCCGCAAAATGGGGCGCAATATTGACAGCATTCCGGCGGAGACGTTGCGGGTGCTGAGCGATATGGAGTGGCCGGGTAACGTCCGTGAGCTGGAAAACGTGATTGAGCGTGCGGTTCTGCTCACGCGCGGCAACGTGTTGCAACTGTCGCTGCCGGAGAATCAGCGTACCGCAGGAGGTGTCCCAGCCTGCGGAAGTCGCGCGCGACGGAGAAGATGAGCATCAATTAATTGTCCGGGTGCTGCGCGAAACCAATGGCGTGGTCGCCGGGCCAAAAGGCGCGGCACAGAGGCTGGGGCTAAAACGCACCACGCTGCTTTCCCGTATGAAAAAGCTGGGCATTGATAAAGATGCCTTAAGCTGAGATAACTGGGCTTTCCCCCTTAATGTTCGATGGAGGCACTATGGCGGTTTCAGCACGTAATCAGTTAGTGGGCAAGGTCAGTGCGACCTCTCACGGCGCGGTCAACGATGAAGTTGAGTTAACGCTCGACGGCGGCGCGAAACTGGTGGCAATTGTCACCAGTAGCAGCAAAGCGGCGCTGGGTCTGGCGCCGGGTAAAGAGGCCATCGCGTTGATCAAAGCGCCGTGGGTGACGCTGGCAACGGAAGATTGCGGCCTGAAATTCTCCGCGCGCAACCAGTTTGCCGGTAGCGTAACGGCGGTGACCGAAGGGGCGGTAAACGCCACGGTGCATATCAACACCGATGCGGGTTTCGGAGTTGGTAGCCGTGGTGACCAATGAAAGCCTGCAAGAGCTGCAACTGGCGCAGGGTAAACGCGTGATTGCGTTGATTAAGGCATCCGCGATCCTGATTGCGACGCGCGCCTGAGTGCGATAACCCTCACCCCAACCCTCTCCCTGAAAGGGAGAGGGAGCAAACCTGTACCCGTCTTATCCCCTCTCCCCTCGGGGGGAGAGGGCCGGTGAGGGGAAAATGCCAGCTCCTGCCCGTCTGTTCCCCCGCCCCTCCGGGAAGAGTCCCACGGTGAGGGGAAAATGCCAGCTCCTGCCCGACTGTCCTCTCTCCCCTCCGGGGGAGAGGGCCGGTGAGGGGAAATGCCAGCTCCTGCCCGACTGTTCCCTCTCCCCTCCGGGGGAGAGGGCCGGTGAGGGGAAATGTCTTCGTCAGCCTACCCTTTGCGGCGATACTTTTCGGGGGAGTTCCGGCACCGGGCGTTTATCATCCATTAAATGGCGCACCGTCAACAGAGGATGACGCCATAACATGCGCGGCCCTGCCCAGCGCATAATCTGCTTCATCTCTTCACGTTTAGCGGGCTGGTAACAGTGCACCGGGCACTGCTTACAGGCCGGTTTCTCTTCGCCGAACACACATTTATCCAGCCGTTTTTCCGCATACGCATACAGCTCCGCGTAGTGCGACGCACTGCTGACCGCATCCGGGCAGGCGCGCTGATAAAGCGCAATCATCTTCCGGATGGTCAGTTTTTCCCGCAGGATGCGTGGACCCGACATCATTCTGACCTCATCAATAAGCTGCATCAATAATACATCTTAAGACAGGCAACATGCACCCCATTAGTGCACTTTCTGCGCAATGATGGGGGGCCATGTTCAGCCGTGGGCGCGCGATAGCAGGCCCCCGGCCCCGGCTGCAAGAGTGGCGCGTTTTTGCGTAATCTACATTTCGTTTCACTCTGGAGACGTTTTCCCATTCATTTCGCAAGGTATCGCTATGGAATTGAAATGGTTCGAAGATTTTCTCAGTGTCGCCCGCAATGTCAGCTTTACCCGCGCCGCCGACGAACGGCATATCACCCAATCCGCGCTCAGTCGCCGCATCCGCCAACTGGAAGAGTGGCTTGGCGTTCCCCTGTTTGACCGCAAAACTTACCCGGTCACGTTAACGCCGGAAGGGCAAATCTTTCTCGCCACCGCCAGCGAAACGGTGTTCGCCATGACCCACTTACGTAACGATCTTCACCAACGCTTCCGTTCCCGCACCGCGGTGCTACGTTTTGCGATGCTGAACACGCTCTCACTGACGTTTTTCCCGGACTGGATCCAGCGTCTTAACCTGCAACAGCAACTGGGCTATATACGCATGTGCAACTCGAAGCCGAGTTTTGTCGAGCACATCGCCACCCTGCACAGCGGTGAAACCGATTTTCTGCTCACCTATGCCCACGACGCCGTGTCGCTGATCCACCAGCTTGCGCCGTATCCGATGATCCATCTTGGCCGCGAATGGGCCATACCGGTCTGTCGTCCGGACAGTGACGGTCAACCGCTTTACCCCATCAATCCTCGCGGGCAACCGATCCCGTGGCTCAGTTACGGCAGCCATTCATTCTTTGCTCACGCGCTGGCGCAAATGCTCAGTGAACGGCCATTGCCGCTGGAAGCGGTGTATGAAAACGGCATGTCAGCCAATCTGAAGGCCATGACGCTGGCGGGTGGCGGCGTTGCCTCGGCTGCCATTAAGTCTGGTGCATGAGGAGTTATCAAACGGTTCGCTGGTTCGCGCAGGCAGCAGCGACTGGGAGATCAAACTGGCGATCCGTCTCTACCGCCAACCCGTGCTACGCAACCCGCAGGCGGAACAACTTTGGCAATTGATCCTGCACAGTGAAGGCCGCGCATGCCGCCTGACAGCGGCAGACTATGCAAAAACGGAATAGCCGGTGTGAATTGCTCATTGGCGCTGGCGAAACTTTTTCCCTCATTCTGGTGGTACGGCAACGTGAAAGACGTTTGCATTATTCCGAGCAACCAAACTGGGGAGCACCATGGAAAACAAAGCGTTAGTCTGGAAGTGGGTGGAAAAATATCAGCAGGATTTCTGCGATCTCAGCGATCGCGTGTGGGGTACACCGGAGATTTGCTACACCGAATATCGTTCGGTGGCTGAACATACCGCCATGCTAAAAACGCAAGGCTTCCGCGTGACCGAAAACGTGGCGGGCATTCCCACGGCGGTGATGGGCGAAGCGGGAAGCGGCGGGCCCGTCATCGCCTTTCTGGGCGAATACGACGCCCTGCCGCCTTCCGGCGTGGCGCACTACTCGCCATTGCCGGGCGATGGCCACGGTCATGGCTGCGGGCACAACCTGCTTGGCTCCGGCGCAATGCTGGCCGCCACCGCGTTGAAAGCCTCTGGCTGGAGGAGACCGGGACACCAGGCGCGTGCGCTACTACGGTTGCCCGGCGGAAGAAGGCGGCGCGGCAAAATCATTTATGGCGCGCGCTGGCGCGTTCGACGGTGTAGATGTGGCGATCACCGGCACCCCAGCGCGCATCACGAAGTTGCCAAACCCCTGTCGCTGGCTAACACGCGTATGGACTTCTTCTTCACCGGACGATCGTCCCACGCCGCTGCCTCTCCGCATCTCGGGCGCAGCGCGCTGGATGCCGCAGAGTTAATGAACGTTGGCGTGCAGTTTTGCGCGAGCATGTGCCGCAAGACTCGCGTATTCACTATGCCATGCTCGACTCCGGCGGTATCGCGCCTAACGTGGTGCAGGCCAAAGCGGCTGTGCGCTACGCCATTCGCGCCCGTGATGTCCACGCCATGTTCGAACTGAACGAGCGCGTGAAACGCGTTGCCCAGGCGCTGCGCTGATGACCGATACCAAAGTGGACATCAGCATTATGAGCGCCGTCTCCAACCTGCTGGGCAACCGCCCGCTGGAAGAGGCGATGCAACGCAATCTGGAGAGCCTCTGGGCCCGGTGCCGTTCGACGCCGCCGATCTGGCGTTTGCCGCCGAGATCCGAGGGCACGCTGTCGGACGAAGAGATCGCCAGTTGCTACCGCAAAACCGGGATCAAACCCGCCAAACCCAAACCCCTCAGTGACTACATCATCCCACTGGATACCCACGGCGAAGTGATGATTGGCTCCACCGATGTGGGCGATGTCAGTTGGGTGCTGCCGACCGTACAGGCGCATATCCCCACCATGGCCATCGGTACGCCGGGCCACTCGGCAACTCACCGCACAAGGCAAGATGCCCGCCGCCCATAAGGGCCTTGCCCATGTGGCAAAAGTGATGGCGGCAACGGCTGTCGATGTACTGACCGATAAGGTTTTACTGGCGCAGGTGAAAAAGCGCATTTCGAGCAGGTCAGTGAAAAACCGTACCACTGCCCGATCCCCGGCGGAAGTGAAACCGCCCATCCAGCCACGCCCGGATAGCGTATAAGGAACCACGAGATGAAATACACACCGATTGCTCCCTTGCGCTGGCGCTAACCAGCGCCTTTAGCACCGCGCCTCAGGCCGCCACACCGCCGGACTCGCTGGTGATGGCCTCGGAATATTGACGCCATCAGCACCGGGACCCGGCGCAGATTGGCGAAGTGGTGACCAGCGAGATTTACGCCAACACGTGCGATGCGCTGGTGGAATTTGATGTGAAAGATGAGAAAAAAGCTGACGCCTTCAATGGCCAAAAGCTGGGATGTCTCGGCGGATCGTAAAACTATCACCTTCCATTTGCAGGATAACCTCAAATTCCCCGACGGCACGCCCGCCAGCGCAGGCGACCTCGCGTGGTCCATGCAACGAGTCGTGAAACTGGGCTACGGCAATGCCGCGCAGATCACCGAGTACGGCTTTAACAAAGAGAATGTCGACAGCCGCATTACCGCGCCGGATGACAAAACGCTGGTGGTGACGCTGGATAAACCCTACCCCACCAACCTGATCTTACAGGCCATTGCCGCCGACAAGGTCTCGTCGCTGATCAACCGCAAAGTCGTGGAAAAGAAGCGGTAGAGGGCGATTTCGGCCACAAATACCTCACCACCCACACCGCCTGCGTCGGCCCGTATCAACTGGTGCGCTGGAACGCCGGTGAAGGGGTCATGCTACAGGCTACTGAGCACTACTGGGGCAAAGCGCCGGTACTGAAACGCGTGCTGATCCGCCACGTCGCAGAAACCGGCACCCAGCGTTTACTGTTGACGCAGGGCGATGTGGATATTGCCCGCGACCTGTCGGCAGACGACCTGAAAACCCTCGACGAAGGCGGCAAAAGTCAAAGTCGATAAGGTACTGAAGCCGCAACTCTTTTCTGGACCTTCAATAACGAAGATCCGATTTTCAAAAATGAAAAAGTCCGTCTCGCCATGCGCTACCTGATCGATTACGACGGGCTGGCGAAAAGCGTCATGCCTTACCTCGGCGTGCCGCGCGCCAGCTTTGTACAAATTGGCGCATTCGGCGCGCTGGACGAAAAAGCGGGCCAACCTTTCACCTCGGATCTGGCGAAAGCCAAACAGTTGCTGACGGAGGCGGGCTACCCGGACGGGTTCAGCGCCTCAGTGATTTTCGGCACCCTGCCCCACTCCGCGCCGATTGCCCAGAGCATTCAACAAAATGCGGCGAAAGTCGGCGTCAAGCTCACGCTGGAGCGGATGGCTAACGCCCAGTTGTTCAGCCGGGCGCGCGGACGCGAGTTCCAGAGCGCCATGATGGCGTGGCAGACCTCCGTACCGGATGCGTACGGCAATGCCTCACGGTTGGTGTTCAACCCGGATAACCGCAAAGACGCACGCGCCACGCAATACCCCAGCTGGCGTGCAGCCTACTACGACGCGCAGATGAACCAGCAGGTGGAAGCCGCTCTGCTGGAGCCGGATGACGCCAAACGTAGCGAGATGTACGCCACGCTGCAAAAGAAGTCATGGAGAAAGGGCCGATGGCCATCATGTTCCAGATGTACAACAGCGCGGGCATCAGCCCGGGCGTGAAGAACTGGACTGGAATGGCTTCCGCGTCTGGTATGGCGACGCAAGTAAGTAACGGAGGTTGCTGATGTCACAGGTGATTGCCCCCACCACAACCGATACCGCGCCCTCGGCGCTGTGGCGTCTGTTAAGACGCATCAGCCGGGGAGCGATTTCCATCTGCTGCACGCTGCTTGGGCTGGCGGCGCTGACCTTCTTTATCGGTCGACTGCTGCCCATTGACCCGGTAGTGGCGGTGATTGGCGATAATGCCAGCCATGAAGCCTACGAGAAGATGTATGAACAACTCGGGCTGAATCAGCCGCTGTGGAAACAGTTTGTCGATTATGTCTGGCAACTGCTGCACCGGACTTCGGCACCGCGTTGACCACCAGCCAGCCGGTGGCGCAGGACATTGCCCGCGTCTTTCCCGCCACGCTGGAGCTGGCGACCGTGGCGGCGATCATTGGCGTCGGCCTCGGCATTCCCGCCGGGGTTTACGCCGCCATGTACCGGAATTCATGGTTTGACCATCTGATCCGTTTCGTCGGTCTGCTGAGTTATTCCACGCCGCATTTCTGGCTCGGGTTGATGGGGTTGCTGCTGTTTTACGCCACGCTGGGCTGGATCGGCGGGCCGGGGCGCATCGACTTTATCTACGAATTCGAGTTACGCCCGGTAACCGGCTTCTGGTTGCTGGACAGCGCGCTGAGCGGTAACTGGGCGGTGTTCAAAAATGTCTTCAGCCATATCATCCTGCCCGCTTCCATCCTCGGCCTGAGCGCGCTGGCCTACATCAGTCGCATGACCCGCAGTTTTATGATTGAGCAACTGTCGCAGGAGTACATCATCACCGCCCGCGTCAAAGGCTTGTCCCGGCGCGCTGCGTCTGGGTGCATGCGTTTCGCAATATTGCCGTGCCGGTACTGACGGTCGTGGCGCTCTCCGGGCGTGGCTGCTGGAAGGCGCAGTACTGACGGAAACGGTATTCGCCCGGCCCGGTTTTGGCCGCTACTTAACCAACGCCCTGCTGGCGGGCGATATGAACGCCGTGGTCGGCTGTACGCTGCTGACCGGCGGCATTTTCGTGGCGCTGAATCTGCTGTGCGACCTGCTCTACCGCATCTTCGATCCCCCGCACGCGACAGGAGGAGCAATGACCGATTCCATTAAATCCCTGCGTATTCGCCCGCGCCAGTGGGCTGCGCGCCGGCTCAGCGACCTGGCGCCGCAAACGCCACTGCAAGCCAGAGTACAACTGGGCTGGATCCAGTGGCGGCGGTTTTGCGCCAATCATTCGGCGCTGTTTGGTCTGCTGGTACTGCTGATCATTGTCGCTGCGGCGATCTTCTCCCCGTGGCTGGCGAATCATGACATTTACGCGCAAAACCTCGGCGTTGCGCCTGCAACCGCCGGACGCAGAACACTGGCTCGGCACGGATGAACTCGGGCGCGATATCTTCAGCCGCCTGCTGTACGGCGCACGCATTACGCTCTACATCGCCGGGCTGACAGCGTTAATTATCACCCCGCTGGGTCTGCTGATTGGCGCAACGGCGGGCTACCTTGGCGGCCGCGTGGATACGCTACTGATGCGTCTGGTGGATATTTTTCTCGCCTTTCCGAGCCTGATCCTTGCGCTGGCGTTTGTCGCGGCGCTCGGGCCGGGCATTGAGAATGCCATCATCGCCATTTCGCTCTCCGCCCCGGCCGCCGATTGCCCGTCTGGCGCGCGCCGAAACGCTGGCGATCCGCAAATGGATTATATCGCCGCCGTGCGCTTACAGGGCATCCGCCCGGCACATCATCCTGCGCCACGTGATGCCAATGTGTCTGCCGTCGGTGGTGGTGCGTGTGACGCTGAATATGGCGGCAATTATTCTCACCGCCGCCGGGCTGGGCTTTCTCGGTCTTGGCGCGCAGGCCCCCAGCCCGGAATGGGGCGCGATGCTGGCTTCCGGGCGCGAGTTCATGCTGAACAATGGCTGGATTGCCGCTATCCCCGGTTTAGCGATTTTGTTTACCAGTCTGGTTTTTAACCTGCTCGGCGACGGCCTGCGCGATGTGATGGATCTCCGCCATGAATAATCCACTGTTAGACGTTGAAAACCTCCGCATCCTGTTTAAGGGCGCGCATGAGGATAACCTCGCGGTACGCGATGTGAGCTTCCAGTTGGCCGGGAAAAGTGGCGATTGTCGGTGAATCAGGTTCCGGTAAATCCCAAACCTGCCGCGCGCTCCTGAAACTGACGCCGAAAACCGGCAGCGTGCACGCCAGCAAAATGCGCTTTGGCGATATCGATTTGCTCCGGTGCCAGCGAGCGACAGATGCGCACCATTCGCGGCAACCGTATCTCAATGATCCTGCAAGACCCGCGTTTTTCACTGAACCCGCTGATGCGCATTGGCGATCAGGTGGCGGAGGGCCCGGCGGCTGCATCGCCGGGTCAGCAAGAGAAGAAGCCCGCGCCCGCGCGCTGGAAATGCTGGAGTCGGTGCATATTCGTGATGTGGAGAACGTCGCTCGCTTGTTTCCCGCACGAAATCTCCGGCGGTATGGGGCAGCGGGTGATGATCGCCATGATGCTGATCCCCGAACCAGACCTGATCATCGCCGACGAACCCACCTCCGCGCTGGATGTCACCGTGCGTCGTCAGGTACTGGCGATCCTCGACGAACAGTTGCAACGCCGGCAAACCGGTCTGCTGTTTATCACGCACGATCTCAATCTGGTCTCGCGCTTTTGCGATCGGGTGCTGGTGATGTACGCCGGACGCATTGTGGAAGAGATCCGCGCCAACCAACTCGATCAGGCGCGACATCCCTATACGCAGGCGCTGCTCGCCAGCCAACCGCGCCTGCGCGATCCGGTAGAAACGCTGTGCGTGCCCACGCGCGATCCGGCCCGGCTGAATGGCCCCTGTTACCGTGATGGAGTTGCCCTATGAACCCGATCCCCCACCGCCGAACGCGCCATCGAAATGGTCTCTCTTGGCATCGCCTTTGGTCACGGCAGCCAGCGCCGCCGTGGTCAACGATGTTAACCTGACGCTGGCGCGCGGAGAGTTATGGCCTGATTGGCGAGTCCGGCTGCGGTAAGTCCACCGTGCTGCGCGCGCACTCGCCGGGCTGAACAATGACTATCGCGGGCATATTTTGTTTAACAACCGCGAACAGCAACCGCACCGCGATAAACCCTTCTACCGCCGGTGCAGATGGTGTTTCAGGATCCTTACGCTTCGCTGCACCCACGGAAGATGGTGTGGGCCAGCCTGCGTGAACCACTGAAGCTGCACAACATGGATCGGCATGAAGCACGGATCAGCGACATCCTGCATGCGGTCGGCCTGTCCGACGCCTTCCGCTATCGTTATCCGCACCAACTCTCTGGCGGTCAGCGCCAGCGCGTGGCCATTGCCGTGGCGCTGATCCTCGAACCGACCGTTCTGTTGCTGGATGAGCCCACCTCCGCGCTGGATGTGTCGGTACAGGCGGAAATCCTCAATTTACTGAGCCACATGCGTCAACAACGCAATCTGACCTATTTGCTGGTGACCACGATCTGGCGGTGGTCGCTCACCTGTGCCAGCGGGTGGGGATTATGCATCGCGGGACACTGCTCGAAGAACTCAGCGCTGAACGCCTGCGTCGCGGCGAAGCCCGTGAAGACTATACGCGGCAATTTCTTGCCGCCAGCGAGGCATAAATGTTTGCACAACTGGAAAGCCAACTGGCGCAGCAGCAGAGCGCCGTGCTGCTGGTGTCGCGCGGCAATGAGGTTATCTTCCGCTACGGCGACGAAACAACGCGCTATCCCTGCCATTCGATGCGCAAAGTTTTCTCAGCGCGCTGATCGGCTGTGCCGAAGCCGAGGGGCGTTTTGACCTCTCGCTGACGCTGGATGCGCTGGGTATTGACGATCGCGAAGGCTTAAGCGACGTGGAAAAAGGGGGCGACGCTGTACGATCTGCTAACGGCCCGTTCCGGCATTTACCACCCGGCCAATTACGAAACCCCGTGGATGCGCCGTATTAAACCGCCGCGCCACCGCTATGCACCGGGCGAGAACTGGTGTTACAGCAACTGGGATTTTAATGCGCTCGGTACGGCATGGCGGCAACTGACCGGCGAGGCGATCAATCAGGCATTTGCCAGCCGCATCGCTCAACCCATCGGTATGCAGGATTACCGCCCTCTGGAGGATAGCTGGCTGGAGCCCACGGGCGACAGTTCCGTACACCCGGCGTACCCCTTTATGCTCTCCAGCCGCGACCTGTTGCGCTTTGGACAGCTCTTTTACAGGAGGGGCGCTGGCAAGGCCAGTCGGTGATCCCGGCGCACTGGGTACGACTTAGCACCGCGCCGCTCTCTCATGCTGGCACGCGCGGCGCTTACGGTTTTATGTGGTGGGTGACCCGTGACGGCGTTGGCTGGCCGCAGGCTATTTTACCGCCGGGCAGTTTCTCCGCCCAGGCGCGGGAGGACATTACTGTCTGGTTGCCCCTTCTCACCAACTGGTGGTGGTGCATCGCGTGGACACTACACAGGTGGGCCACGAAGTGAACCGTTATCAAACCGGGAAACTACTGCACACCCTTTTCAGCGCACTACAGAGGCAGGAACGGCAATATGACGACCTTAATTGAAACACTGGCGAACTGGTGCGCCGCGCCAGCCCTTCAGCGAACGGGCGCGGCAGCTTGCCGGCGAGGCGATCACCGACACCCTTGCCTGCCGTGGCCGGGCGGCAGGATTTCTCCACCCGCGCGGTCGGTGACGCATGGCGGGATATCCCCGCAAACCCGGCCCTGGAGCGCGCTGATTAACGCCACCGCCGCGCATGCCATCGACTATGACGATAATTTCGCGCCGGGAATGAGCCACGCGTCAGCCGTGTTATTGCCCGCATTGCTGCCCATCGCGCTGGCGCAGGGCAGTAGCAGCGCCCTGATTGAGGCCTATCTGGTCGGGTTGCAGGCATTTATTGGCGAGGCCATCGGGTATGGTCATTACACGGCGGGCTGGCATGGCACGTCCACGGTGGGTTGCGTGGGGAGCGCAGCGGGCGTGGCAGCCTTAATGGGGCTGGATGCCGGGGCGATTGCCCGGACATTGAGCATCGCGGTAAGCATGGCAAGCGGCGTTAAAGGGCAGTTTGGCACCCCTTAAAGCCTTTTCATGCCGGAATGGCGGCACGCAATGCGGTCGATGCGGCAACCCTCGCGCGCACCGGTATGCAGGGGCGACTGGACATTATCGAATGCCCGCAGGGCTTTGCCGAACTCTATGCCGGAAGCCTGCGTACGCCGGACTGGCTTAACGATCGCCAGCATGTCATTGAACGCATTGGCGTAATGCCCAAAAACATCCCTGTTGTGGATCGACACACCGTATTCTCGATGCCATCGCCGATTTACAGGCGCAGCGGGCCTTCACCGCCGATGAGGTTGAGCAGGTGCACTGTCTGGTGGGGATCTCCAACTGGCGTAACCTCGCTTACCCGCAACCGACTGACGAGATGCAGGCACGTTTTCCATGCAGTATTGTGTGGCGGTGATGCTGGAAAAGGGGCGCTCAGCGTGGCGGATTTCACGCCGCACGCGGTGGCAGCGCAGGCCGATGCGCAGAAACTCGCACGGATCGCCATGGAAGCCCTCGGACGCCGGAGCAGGAAGCCGAAGATCCGGCTCTGCCGCATGTGTTAACCCTGACGCTGAAGGATGGTCGTACGCTCAGGCATGCGCGTTTGCGGGCGAAAGGTGCGCTGGAAGAGCCGTTCAGCGACAGCGAGCGTCAGGCGAAATTCCTCGACTGTTGCGCCCGGTTGCCGAATGCGCAGAAGCTTTACGATCGCTTGCGCACGCTGAACAGCGCCAGTGGATATCGACTTTATTCGTCAGATGGTGGTGCAGCCCAGCGCCCGCGAGGCTGCATTTTTCACCCTCTGACGTGGCGACGGTTAATAGACATCCCGCAGATAGCGTTTTTCCTGCGCCAGCGTCGCGATCCAGTGCGCTGGCGTCATCCATGTTCATCCCGCCATGGATCTGCGCCACCTGTCTGAGCGCGGCATCCACATCTTTCGCCATGTGGTTTGCATCGCCGCAGACGTAGAAATACGCCCCTTCAGATAGCCAGCGCCACAGGGTTTCGCCCTGCTCCAGCATGCGATGCTGCACATACACTTTCTGCGCCTGATCGCGGGAAAAGGCGGTGGTAAAACGGTGCAATACCCCTCGCGCTGCTGACCAGCTCATCACGGTAGTAAAATCCGTCGCCGCATGCTGTTCACCAAAGAACAACCAGTTACGCCCCGTGGCGGCGGTGGCCTGCCGCTCCTGTAAGAAACCGCGAAACGGCGCAATACCGGTGCCTGCTCCAACCATAATGATCGCTGCGTTGGGATCAGCGGGCAGGCGAAAATGCGGTGACGCATGAATGAAGATCTCTGCACTCGTGGCACGATCCGCAAGGAACGTAGAGCAGACCCCGCCGCGCTGTTTCCCCTCACCATAACGTACCGTGGAAACGGTCAGTTGCACCTGCTGCGGCGAGACGGTCGGGCTGGAAGAGATGGAGTAGAAACGGGGCTGCAAGCGTCGCAACACCGACAACCACTCCGTAGCCGTCGCGTGAACAGGGAACATCCGCAACAGGTCGATAATCTGCCGCCCCCATAACCACTGCGCTAAGTCCTCTTTACCTTCGCTGCTGAGCAGCCCGTTAAGCGTGGCGTTCGCTGCCCGTTTGCCGACAAATTCCAGCACCTCCGGCGTGATCCGCGTGATATCAACATGGCGGGTCAGCGCCTCAGACAGCGGCATTTCTCCCTGTTCCGCCACCAGCACCGGCATATGCGCTGCCAGCCCCAGCGCATCAATGATGGTGCGCCACGCTCTGCGCGCTGTTGCACGGCCAGACGCCTAACGCATCTCCGGTAGTGCATGCCGCTGCCCTGCAAATCAAAGGCAAACTGGCGGATCTCTTTTTCCGCCCCGGCACCGCTCAGACGTTGGTTGATCACCAGCGGTGCTGATAACGGCGCATGGCGGCTAAAACCGGGCGGGAGGTCATCGCAAGGGGCGCTGAGCACAACAGTGGACGCATCGCACAGTAATTGCAGCAGGGCGTTAAGCCACTGGTGCGCAGCCGCGCTGCCCGCTTCACAGTCGACGCGCGGTGAGCTGCTGCGCGCCTAATGCCGCCAGCGTGCGTCGAGCTGGCGGCCAAAACCGCAAAACCGATCGTAGCTGGCATCCCCGAACGCCAGCACCGAATCCTGCGTGGATCCCCCAGCCTGTCGGCATCCTGCGGGTGGATGTCGATAAACGGCCCCGGATTGAGCTTATTCAGCAGCGGGATCTTGCCGGTCTTGGTCAGCGTGTGCCACTGGTGCTGGACGCGCCCGGTATTCAGTACCAGCGGGAAATCCGCGTCCGGCATTTCCGCAGGCGGCAGATCCGGGCGGGCAAAAGTGTGCTTTACCGCTGGCAGTGGCAAAGCGCAGCGTTGAGTGCCGGTAACGAATGGGATGACGGGCATCGTTGTCCTCCGGTGGACAAGGCCATTGCAGCGGTGTTTCACGCAGCCGCTGATAGCTGGCGCCACGCAGGTCATAGCCAGTATCCGGGTTCCACGCCCCGGCGGAGTTCATCAAACACATCGCTGGCGCGGGCATAGGTAAAACCGTCGGCATACCCCATTTCGCACGCCACCTGCGCGATGATTTGCCAGTCGGCAAGCGCCTCACCCGGCGGGGTCACCGCCTGTTGCATCAGCGTCATGGTGCGTTCGGAGTTAACCATCACCCCTTCGGCTTCCGCCCACAGCGCACCGGGCAGCAGGATATCGGCGTAACGGTTGGTTTCGGTATCAAGAAAGGCATCCTGGGCGATCACCAGTTCCGCCCGCTGTAGCCCGGCAATCACCTTTTGCCGGTTCGGCACACTGGCCACCGGGTTGGTGCAGATGATCCAGCAGGCTTTGATACGCCCGGCGCACATCTCATCAAACAGCGCCACCGTGCCGTCGCCGCAATCCGCACGCAGCGTGCCCGGCGGGCGCTGCCATAGCTGCTCAACAAAGGCGCGATCTTTTCTACCAGTACCGAGCGTTGCCCCGGCAACCCGCCCCCATATACCCCATCTCGCGGCCACCCATGGCGTTCGGTTGCCCGGTGAGGGAAAAGGGCCGCTGCCGGGCGGCAAATCGCCCCGGTCGCCGGTGCAGATTGCAAATGGCGTTGGTGCTCCGGTACCGTGCGTGCTCTGGTTCAGCCCCATCGTCCAGCAGCTCATCCACTCGCCCGCCGGTCAGCCAATCCACTCCGCCGGCGGATGTCGGCTTCCGCCAGTCCGGTGCGTTCCGCCACCCACTGCGGCGGGTAATCCTGCAGAAAGTCCGGCATCGCCTGCCAGCCTTCGGTAAAACGCTCGATAAACGCCTGATCGGTGTGACCGTTTTGTACCAGCAGCGCCAGCAGCCCGTTGAGGAATGCCGAGGGTCCGTACCGGGGTTGATTTGCAAAACAGCGAGGCTTTCTCCGCCGTTGCGGTGCGCCGGGGATCGACAACAATCAGTTTCGCCCCGGCGTTTACCCGCCCCATCATGCGCAAAAAGAGGATCGGGTGGCAGTCGGCCATGTTGGCGCCGATCACCAAAAACAGATCCGCGCGATCGAAATCATCATAGGAACTGGCGGCCCGTCTGCCCCCAGCGACAGCTTGTATCCCGTGGCGGCGCTGGCCATACACAGCCGGGAGTTGGACTCGATATTGTTGGTGCCGATAAACCCTTTCGCCAGTTTGTTCGCCAGATATTGCGCTTCAAGGGACATCTGCCCGGAGACGTATAACGCCACCGCATCCGGGCCGTGATGATCCACAATCTCCCGCAGTCGCCGGGCCGTTTCGCGGATGGCGTAGCGCACTGGACCTGAACCGGCTGCTGCTGGCGGTCGCTACGCAACCACGCCTGCGCCAGTCTGCCCGGCGCAGTCAGGGAGACAGCGCAACTCTGGCCTTTGGTGCACAGCCGACCGGCGTTTGTCGGGTGCGTTTTATCCCCCGTGACGCTGATAATGCGCTGGTTTTCCACGTTCATGACCAGCCCGCACCCTACCCCACAATAGGGGCATACGCTTTTATCTGCTCCATTTTCGCCCCCTGATGCGGTTTATGACGCTTCGGCAATCGCCGGGAAGAGCGCCTGATCGACAGGCATGCGGTGCACCCAGATTTGCCCGTGCTCCACTTTTACCGGCCACACGCGCACCCGCAGGGTGCCATCATCCGGACTGACGCCATCGGATAAGCGAAAACGTTTTTGTAGAGCGGCGAAATCACCACCGGTTCGCCCGCAACATCGCCCACCAGCCCGCGCGACAGCACATTGGCGTTACTACCGGGTTCGTGGTTCTCCGGTGGCGAAGATGTGCGGCTCGCTGCCCGGTAAATGAAACAGCGCGATTTGCTGCTGACCAAGGCGCGCCGCCACGCCTGCGTTGGCCGGAACGTCAGCCACAGCGCCAACGTGGAGCCACTCATCCTCACCCGGCTTCGCTGTGCGCTGCGCCGGTTTTTTCTTCCGCCGTGGCAGGGCGGATTTGCCCGCGTTCCGGCACCATGACCACCGCTTCGTCAGGGCGATCGCTATTGATAAATCCGCGGAACAGCAGGCGGTTTTGCGGGTTATCCAGCGTGGTTTTCCATTCGCACTGGTAGCTGTCTACTACCTGCTGCATCTCGCTTTCCAGCTCTGCGCCAATGCCGAGACTGTCCTGCAAAATCACCTGTTTGAGGTAATCAAGGCCGCCTTCCATGTTGTCCAGCCCGGTGCTGGTGCGCTGGAGCCGATCGCCGGTGCGGATGTAGAACATCAACAGACGATCGATAATGCTGATCAGCGTTTCACTGTCGAGATCGCTGGCGAACAGATCGGCGTGGCGCGGTTTCATGCCGCCGTTGCCGCACACATACAGGTTCCAGCCTTTGTCCGTGGCGATCACGCCAATGTCTTTGCCCTGCGCTTCGGCGCACTCGCGGGTACAGCCGGAGACCGCCATTTTGATTTTGTGCGGCGCGCGCAGGCCCTTGTAGCGGTTTTCCAGCGCAATCGCCATGCCGGTTGAGTCCTGCACGCCGTAACGGCACCGGGTGGAACCGACGCAGGATTTCACCGTGCGCAGAGACTTACCGTAGGCGTGCCCGGTTTCAAACCCGGCGGCGATCAGCTCCTCCCAGATGGCGGGTAACTGTTCGAGGCGCGCGCCAAACAGATCCACCCGCTGCCCGCCGGTGATTTTGGTGTAGAGGTTGTAGCGCTGCGCCACCTGACCAATAGCAATCAGCCCCTGCGGGGTGATCTCCCCGGCCGGAATACGCGGCACCACGGAGTAGGTGCCATCTTTCCTGGATATTGGCAAAAAGCGGTCATTGGTGTCCTGCAGCGGCAAATGCTGCGGTTTTAACAGGTACTCATTCCAGCAGGACGCCAGCATCGACCCCACCAGCGGCTTACACACTTCACATGCCGCTACCGCGCCCGAAGCGCGCAATCAGCGCATCAAAGCTGCGAATGTCATGCAGACGGATCAGGTGGTATAACTCCCCGGCGCGACCGAGGCAAAATGCTCGCAAACGTCTTTTTTCACTTCGACGCCCCGTTGCGTCAGTTCATGCTCCATCACCTGTTTCAGCAACGGAACGCACCCCCGCAGCCGGTACCGGCTTTCGTGCAACTCGATCGCCCCCAGTTCTGTACAACCCCCGGGCAACGGCGGCGGCAATGTCTCCTTTACTGACGTTATGACAGGAGCAGATTTGCGCGCTGGCCGACAGCGCCGCCACGCCGAGTCCTTTTGGCGCATCGCCGGAACGGGCCGGCAGAATGAGCGTTTCCGGCTGGGCGGGTAGCGGCATGGCGTTAAGCATCATTTGCAGCAACATGCTGTAATCGGCGCTGTCGCCAATCAACACCGCGCCGAGCAGCCGTTTGCCATCAGCGGAAACAACGATTTTTTGTAGATTTCGTTCGGGCCGTCGGTCCACTGATAGCTCTGAGCGCCCTCAGTTTTGCCGTGTGCATCCCCCAGCGACGCCACCTCCACGCCGAGCAGTTTCAGTTTGGTGCTCATGTCCGCACCGGTAAACGGCGTTTCCTGCTGCGCCAGCCGATCCGCCACGCTGCGCGCCATCTGGTAGCCCGGCGCGACCGAGGGCCAAAGATCTGCCCGTTCCACAGTGCGCACTCGCCAATGGCGTAAATCGCTTCGTCGGAAGTCTGGCAATGATCGTTAATGACAATGCCGCCGCGCGGTCTTTGCAGTTGCGCGCTCTCCGCCAGTTCATCGCGCGGGCGGATCCCCGGCGGAAAACAGCAGCAGATCCGTTTCCAGTACGCTGCCGTCAGCAAAGCAGAGGCGGTGTGTCGCGCCTGTTCGCCGTCGACGATCTCCCGTGTCTCTTTGCGGGTATGCACCTTCACGCCCAGCGCTTCAATTTTGCGTTGCAGCATCGCCGCGCCGCACTCATCCAGTTGCACCGCCATCAGGCGCGGGGCGAACTCAACGACGTGGGTTTCCAGCCCCAACTGACGCAGCGCGTTAGCCGCTTCCAGCCCCAGCAACCCACCGCCAATGACCACACCGCTTTTGGCCTGTTGCGCGCAGGCAGCAATGGCGTCCAGATCGTCCAGCGTGCGATAGACCAGACAGCCGGGCGCGTATTGCCGCTGATCGGCGGCACAAACGCATATGAGCCGGTGGCGAGCACCAGTTTGTCGTAGTGCGTCTCAACGCCTTGCTCGTCACGCACGCAGCGTTGCTGGCTGTCGATAGCGACAATTTTGCTGGCGCTGCACAAGGTTATGCCGTGGTCAGCAAAGAAACCTTCGCTCACCAGCGACAGTGACGCGGCGCTGCGCCCGGCGAAATACTCCGACAGATGCACGCGGTCATAAGCGGGTAAACGCTCTTCGCCGAACACCACAATCTCGTACTGCTGATGCAGTTCACGCGCCACCAGTTGTTCAAGGAAATAGTGCCCAACCATGCCGTGGCCGATCACCACTAATACCGGCTTTTCATAGCACCGGATCCTTACATCGAAAGAGGGGAAGAGAGGTCAGGCCGCTTTCGGCTGTTTCTCGTAGAGGAACTGCAACACCTGCTGGCGGTATCGCTGGTAGCGGGCGTCGTCGGCCAGCGCCACGCGGGAACGCGGACGTTCCAGTTCCACCTCCATGATTTCGCCGACGGTTGCCGCCGGGCCGTTGGTCATCATCAACACGCGGTCCGACAGCAGCACCGCTTCATCCACGTCATGGGTGATCAACACAATGGTGGTGTGCAGGCGTTGCTGGATTTCCATCACCGCATCCTGCAAGTGAGCGCGGGTTAAGGCGTCCAGCGCGCCAAAGGGTTCATCCATCAGCAGCACGCTGGGTTTCATGGCCAGCGCGCGGGCAATGCCGACACGCTGCTTCATGCCGCCGGAGATTTCGTGCGGGCGCTTATTCCACGCGTGGGACATATGCACCAGTCGAGGTTATGCATGATCCATTCATGCATCTCCTGTTTGGGCATTTCACCGCGAAACACCGGCGAACCGCCAGCGCGACGTTGTCGTAGGCGGTCAGCCACGGCAGCAGCGAGTGGTTCTGAAACACCACGCCGCGCTCCGGTCCGTCGATTTCACGGTTATTGCACAGCAGCCCGCCGCTGGTGGGCAGCGTCAGACCGGCAATCAAATTCAACAACGTGGACTTGCCGCAGCCGGAGTGACCGATCAGGCTGAGGGTTTCACCGGTGTGAATGTCAAAGCTCACGTTATCCAGCGCCGTGAACTCACCGCTGCTGGTGTTAAAACGCTGGCTGACCTGCTGTACCTGAATAATCGGCGTTGTACGCATCATCGTCTCCTTAGCGGTGGCTGTAGTTAAAACGGCTGGCTATCCACATCAGCCCCTGCTCCAACAGCAGGCCGACAACCCCAATCACCACGATGGCGATAATGATGTTTTCCACGTTCAGGTTGTTCCATTCGTTCCAGATCCAAAAACCGATGCCGATGCCGCCAGTCAGCATTTCAGCGGCGACAATCACCAGCCAGTGCAATGCCAATCGACAGGCGCATGCCGGTGAGGATGCCCGGCAACGCCGCCGGCAGCAGGATTTTGCGCATAATGGCGAACTCTGAAAGCCGCAGCACCCGCGCCACATTCAGGTAGTCCTGCGGATCTGCCGCACGCCTTCGGCGGTGTTGAGGATCATCGGCCAGATGGAGCAGATGAAAATCGTCCAGCTGGACGCCGGTTCGGCGCGCTGAAACAGCAGCAGGCCAATCGGCAACCGGTGCCAGCGGACTGACCGGACGCAGCAGAGAGATCAGCGGGTTGAGCATGTTGGCGACAAAGCGAAAACGGCCAATCAGGAACCCGGCGGGAATGCCCACAAGCGCAGCGAGACCAAAACCGGTCGCCACGCGCTGCAACGAGGCCAGCACGTTCCAGCCAATGCCCTGATCGTTTGGCCCGGCGATATAAAACGGATCGGCGAACAGGGTCAGCGCCGCCTGCCAGTCCGCCACGGGTGGAAACCCTTTACTGTTGAGCGCGGCAACCTGCCACAGGCAAAGCAGCAGGCCAATACCCAGCAGTGCCGGAACCCCGCGTTGCATCAGCGGACGAAGCAACGGCACGCGGCGGCGTACCACCGGTTTAGCGGGTAACGGGACGATCTCTGCCTGCGTCCGCGCGGGCGGTGTGTTGTCCAACGGAATGGGGATAATCTGCGCCTGATTTTTTCATCTGCGACCTCTCACTTCTTCACGCTAAAGCTATTGGCGTACGCGGCAGGATTGCTGCCATCCCAACGAACGCCATCCATCAATACGCTGCTGCGCATGTCGCTGCCCGGGAGCGAAACATTGCCCACCGCAGCAGCAGCCTGTTTGTAGATATCAATGCGGTTAACCCGGCGGGCGATGGCAAGGTAATCCGGGTCTTCGGTGAGGAATCCCCAGCGTTTATGCTGGGTGAGGAACCACATCCCGTCCGACAGCCACGGGTAATTCACCTCGCCATCATGGAAGAAACGCATGGCGTGCTGATCGGTCCAGCGTTTACCGATGCCGTTTTCGTACTGCCCTAACATGCGCCCAAGAATGGTCTCTTCTTTGGTGTTGAGATACGCGCGCCCGGCAATCACGCTGGCGGTTTCCCCGGCGGTTGGCTTCAGAGGCGTCTATCCAGCGGGAGGCTTCAAGGATGGCGGCAGTGAGCGCACGGGCGCTGTTGGGGTTTTTCTCCACCCAGTCGGCGCGCGTGCCGAGCACCTTTCCGGATGATCCGGCCAGATATCCTGCGTCGTGGCGGCGGTAAAACCGAGATTGTCGCTGATGGCACGCTGGTTCCGGTGGCTCACCCACGCAGTAGCCGACCATATTGCCAATCTTCATGTTCATCACCATTTGCGGCGGCGGCACTACCACGCTGCGAATGTCATTCAGCGGATGGATGCCCGCGCTCGCCAGCCAGTAGTTGAGCCACATGGCGTGCGTACCGGTCGGAAAGGTCTGGGCGAAGGTATACGTGCCCGCCGGGCTGGCAGCGATGTGCTTTTGCAGAGTGGCCGGGGTCGCTGACGCCCGCATCGTGCAGTTGATTCGCCAGCGTGATCCCCTGCCCGTTCTGGTTGAGGGTCATTAGCGATGCCATGGCGGTTTGCGGGCCGGAGAGCCCCATTTGCAGGCCATAAAGCTGGCCGTAAAGCATATGCGAGGCGTTCAGCTCACCCGACACCACCTTGTCACGCACGGCGGCCCAGTTGGCCTCTTTGCTGGGGAGCAGGGTAAAACCGTATTTTTGTCGAAGCCTTTGACCGACGCCATCACCACCGATGCGCAGTCCGTCAGCGGTATAAACCCGACGCGGATCTCTTTCAGCTCTGGCGCATCGGAGCCTGCGGCCCATGCGCGGTTGACGACGGATGGCAGCAGCAGACTGCCGCCCAGCGCTGCGCTACCCAGTAAAAACTGACGGCGGGAAACCGTCATCCCCTTTGTTTTGTTGTCGCTCATTGCCACCCCTCGCGCTGCTCACCGTTGTGGGGATGTAAAACGGCGTCCATAAGCCGGTGCAAAGCTGCACGCTTATGGACGCCGTTGTCCGGTTAACACACGCCCGACCGCCGTTGGCCGCGCATGCGTTATGTTGTGTTGTTGCTACGTAACTAAAGCAAGGGCTGTGCCGGTCAACGGATGGCGCATTTACGCCCTTCAGGGCCGCCAGAAAGCGGTTTTCCTCACGTTTTCGCACTATCACAGAGCACATTTCGCACCCTTCACGTGCAGCTACCCCCTTAAGCTATTAGGCTGAAAAACGTCTGCCACTGCCAGCATTGCGCTGGCGATCTCAATCAGCTTTTGTTCTGATTCATCGCCATCCGGCGCAGGGTTTTGTAGGCCTCTTCTTCGCTAATCTGTCGGTGCTGCATCAGCATGCTTTTGGCGCGCTCGATCTGTTTGCGTTCATTGAGCGTTTCACGCAGCGCCGCCAGTTCGGTATCCAGCGCTTGCAGGCGTCGCGACTGCTGCTGCACCAGCGTTAACAAGGAGCGCCCGAGCTGCGGGCGTACGCCGCCGCTTTCCAGCCAACCGTGGGAATCAATAAACACCGAATAACCGCTCTTCCCCTTCCTGCGGCGGCATCAGGCTTTCCAGATCCGCCCGCTGTTCACTGTTGGCCTGTTCTGTGGCGGCGATGCGCGCCCGACAATGGGCCATCAGGGTTTGCGCCAGCGCATCTTCCAGCCTTTTCATCTCATCAATGCGCTGCGTGGCCAGCGCAAACCAGCGCAGGCAACTGTCCGCTTCAATGAATTCGCGCCCGGTACAGGCAATGCGTCGTAAACGTTCAAACTGGCTGTCGGTGGTCATCTGCTGCCAGCGCAGGCGGTGCTCGTCATCGGCAAAATCGGCGAAGGTGGCGAAACAGCGCTCCTCGGCGTTCAATAAGATCGAGCCATTTTTGCTGTGTCTCGTCGCTGATGGTGCCAACCGCAAAGGCCGCCGCCCCCGTTGCCCGCTCCTGCCCGGCGTACTCCTTGCCCTGCATAAAGCTGAACATGGCAATCAGCGCACGGGAAATGGCGGGTTCAGCGGCGGTATCGGAGAGCTCAAACACCAGCGAAAGCAGGTTGCGGACGATGTCGTTAAAAAGGTCATCGCCTGCGGTAAACGCAGCGCGCGCTGGCGGATTTGCTGGCGCAGGAGGGCAGTAAACTGAGGGCATAGACCACGCTCGCCACGTGGCTGAACAGACGACTGGCTTGCGGTAGCGCAGCTATCTGGCTTTCCAGTGTGTCGAGCTGCATCATCAGCGGCGCTTGCGCTTGCGCCACGTCGCGCTCGCGCAGGAGTAACTCATCGGCAAACTGGCTGTCCGCCGAGCAGAGGAACATGTTGGATGTCCCCCGCTCGCGTTGCAGCATATGCACCAGTTGGCTGATTTTGCCCACCAGTTCACCGCTTTGCAGCAGATAACGCAGGCTGTTCAGCTCGCACTGGCGCGAGGCTAACAGGAAACGGATGGTGGTCGACGAATTGGCTATCATGCGCGTACTCCCGGAAAGTCAATACTTCACTAATGCAAGCAACGCGCCAGCCATTATGTTATTGCGCTTTTGCCCCGTCACGCTGCACGCACCATTCCCATAATGACCGCACACATATTGCGCTGCGCCAGTGCTGAAGGGGCGCATTATCACTTTATGCACCACGCATCCCGCCGTTCTCCCTCGGTGGAGTGAAATAATCACGTAGAAAAACTATCCCTTGACTTTGATCATCGTCGAACTTAATACTAAACCGTACGGTTCAGTTTAGTTTTGTAGCTGCGCCATCCGGTTCAATAATCAAGCGCGATAAAAGGGTTTTTTCGCATGAAAACAATCTCCAGGGGCATTCCCCGACACTGCTGTTGCTGACGGTTTTCCGGCAGGCTGCTCAGGAAGCGACCCGGTACGCTATGCAGGATTACAGTCTACGGCCCAACTGCAACCCAATACCGGCGATAACGCGTCGCGTATTCCTTACCGCTACAGCAAACCGGTGGACTGGCAGAAGTACCACAGCGTCATTATTGAACCGGTTAGCCTGTACAACGGCAGCGATAGCCAGTTTGACGACATGTCCTCATCAGACAAACAGGCGCTTGCCAGCTATATGCAGCAAAAGTTCCGCGAAACGCTGCAACCGCGACTGCGCGTAGAAAGCACGCCGGCCGCCGACACCCTACGCCTGAAATTAACGCTGACTGGCGCTGGCACCACGCCGCAGGTGGTGGGCACCGTCACCAAGTTTGATCTGGCGGGCGGCCCGTACAACATTGTGCAGTCGATTCGCGGTGGGCAAGGCATGATGAGCGGCTATGTGAATTACGCCGTTGAAGTGTATGACGCGACCAGTAATCAATTGCTGCTGGCGTATGTCGCCAAACAGTATCCCAACGCCATGAACGTCTCTGCCACGATTGGCTCGCTGAGCGCCGCTGAAGTCGGCATTGATAAAGGGGCGGAAGAGCTGGCGGAGATGCTGAAGTAGCCCGAAGCGCACTCCCCGTGCATTCGGGGAGTGATCACATTGAATCACTGTACAGACGGCGATGAAAATATACCGACACCTGATGACCTGCCCCGTTTGTGGACACCTTTCCCGTTACCATCCGCAACGCGCGCGACAGGCGCTGTTTTGCACACATTGCCGTTCGCTGATCTGGCGCAGTAGCCTGATTCCGCATGCGCTGCTCTTGCCCCTGACGCTGACGGCGCTGATCGCCCCCGGCGCTGGCCTGCTACAGCCCGGTCATGATGATTCAGGCCTATGGCATGCACAACGCCCTTTCGCTCTGGCAAACCGTCAACGCAGTGGTTGACCACGGCGACATGCCGCTGCTGGCGTTATGCGTCACCGTGCTGTTAGTGAGCGCGCCATTCATGCAGTTGTTCCTGCTGCTGCGGGTGTTATTGCTGTTGCACGGCAACCACCACGTGGCGGATGTGGCCTTCACTATCAAGGCGCTGCGCTGGGTTCGCCCATGGTGTATGGCAGATGTCGCGATCCTCGGGTTTTGTGGTCTCCGCCGTGAAGCTCTCCTCGCAATTTGCCGTGGAAGCCGGTCCGGGAGGATGGGCGCTGGTCACTGCCGTAGGGCTCTCTATTGTGCTGGCGAATCAGCATCCCCACCGTTACTGGCTGCGGCTTTCCCCGCTAACACAGGAAGCCTGACATGATCCCGTATGCTGAGACCGGCGTTTATGGTTGTCGTCAGTGTGGACTGGTGTGCCGTGCAGAGAAAGACATTGATGCCCCCGTTCATTGCCCGCGCTGCCTGTCGCCTTTTGCGCCACCGACGCCTCGCCCACTTGCGGAGCTGGGCCTTACTGCTGGCGGCAATGATTTTCTATATTCCGGCCAATCTGGTGCCGGTTACCGCCGCTCGCTTTCCGGGCGGCAGTGAAGAGAGCACAATTTTCGCCGGGATCGTCACCTTCTGGCAGAGCGGTTCGATCGGCATTGCGGTGTTGATCTTCATCGCCAGTATCATCATCCCGCTGATGAAATTTATGTTGATGACGTTCCTGTTGTTAAGCGTCAGGCGCAGCACGCGCCGTGGACGACGCCAACGCACCTTGCTTTACCATCTGATGGAATGGACCGGCTACTGGTCGATGCTCGACGTGGTGGTGGTGGTCGTGGTGAGCGGTCTGGTGCAGTTCCACGGGCTTGCCAGCATCGAGCCGCGGGCAGGCATTCTGTTTTTTGCGCTGGTGGTAGTGCTGACCATGCTGGCAGTGCTGAGTTTTGATCCGCGTGTGATCTGGAGGCGATCATGATCCGTGTTCCTGCGGGCAAACGGGGGCGGCTGGACTGGAAAAGCGCGCTGATCTGGGTGATTCCATTGATTGCGCTGGCCTGCACCCTCAACATTCTTTTACAGGCGCGGCTGGCGGAAGGCCCGGACATTACCCTCTCTTTTCGTAGCGCGGCGGGACTGGAAGCGGGCAAAACCGAGGTGAAATATAAAGATGTCGCCGTTGGCGTCGTTACCGCGATCACACTCAGTCAGGAAGATGACCAGTTCGCGTTAACGTGAAGCTGAACCGCAGCGCCGCCCACCTTGCCCGTGCGGATACCCGCTTTTGGGTAGTACGCCCGCGGGTCAGCATCGGCGGCGTCAGCGGCATCGACACGCTGCTTTCCGGTGCGTATATCGGCCTCGATAAAGGCAAAAGCCGCCTGCCCACCTATGCGTTTACCGGGCTGGAAAACCCGCCGCCGGTGGTCAGCGATGTACCGGGCCGCCTGTTCACGATTGACGCAGATGATTTAGGATCGCTGGAGAGCGGTTCCCCGGTCTATTACCGGAAAGTGCAAGTGGGGAAAGTGACCGCCTTTGCGCTGCGCAGCGACGGGAAAAGGCGTGCGCTTAAGCGTATTTATTGAAGCGCCCTATGATCATCTGGTGACCGCCGCCACGCGTTTCTGGAATGCCAGCGGCATTGACCTGTCGGCAGGAAGCGGCGGTTTTCGTCTTAAAACCGGCACCGTCGCCACCATCCTCAGCGGCGGTATTGCGTTTTCTACGCCAGACGACGCCCCGCCAGCACCGGAGACTGAACCCGCCATCTATCGCCTTGCGCCGGATGAAGAATCCGCGATGGCCCCCGCCGACGGCCCGCCGATCACCTTTCGCTTACGCTTCGATCGCGCGCTCCACGGTTTGAGCATTGGCGCACCCGTGGCCTTCTCCAGCGTGGTGATTGGCCGCGTGAAAGCCATCAACACCGGATTACGACCCGCAGCATTATGCGTTCCCGACACTGGTCGATATCGACGTTTATCCGTCACGCATGGGCAATGTGCTGCAAAAGTTGCCGCCGCATGCCAACGATCTCGACCGGGCGACGGCGTTATTTACCCGCGAACTGGTATCGCGCGGTTTACGGGCGCAAGTCTCGACCGGCAGTCTGCTGACCGGGCAGCTTTTCGTCTCCATCGACTTTTTCCCGAACGCCCCGCCGTGCCGTTTGATCTCGATGCGGTGCCGCTGCGTATCCCGACCATTGGCGGTAGCCCTCGGATGACATCCAACAGCAGGTGGCCAGTATCGTCAATAAGGTGGATAAACTGCCCTCGCCTCCCTCGGCAATAACCTCAATGGCGCACTGGTAGAACTGAACAAAACCCTGAAAACCGTGAACAGCCAAACCCTGCCCGCGGCGGCCACGCTGATGCAGCACACACAGGCCACGGCGGATAATGCGCGTACGCTACTGGAAGACGATTCGCCGCTGGTGCTTAACATTCTGCAAGCGCTGCAAGAGACAACACGCACGCTGAAATCCCTGCGCGGTCTTTCCGGGCAACTGACGCGCAACCCGGAATCGCTGCTGACCGGCACCCCGCCGATCCCACTCACCCCGACACAACGCCTCAGGCAGAAAAACCATGAGTATCCGTACCCTCTTCACCACGGTCATCGTACTGCTGTGCGGCTGTACCTCCGCGCCTGTGCGCTACCACACGCTGTTATCGCCCGTTTCACCGCCGCACGCGGTACAGGCCGCGCCGTATGATATTGATGTATTTGCGCCGGGTGTGCCCTCGCAACTGGACGGGCAGCAGGTGGTGGTTCGTCTGGGGCAAAGCGGCATGGCGATACGGGAAAACGAACGCTGGCTGAACCCACTCGGAGGAGTTGCAACGCGCTCTCCGCAGGTATGTCGGCGCAACTGGGGGCGCAGGATGTCGACGGTCTGGCGCGAGCCGTCCCGTCCGGTGATCCTCATCCAGTTGCAACTGCGGCGTTTTGATAGCTGGTCGCCCTTAGCCCTCGGAAGCTGACTGGCGGCTGGCGGTCAAAGGAACGGGCAGCGCGGCGTATTGCTGTGCCAGAGCCGCTTAACGCGAGCATTAACGGGACAGGATGATATGTACGCCGCCCCGGCAAACGCAGGTGGCGCAACTTGCCGGGCAGATAGCCAGCACCCTGTCGCAGTGGGCGGCATCTGGCTATCAGCACGCGGTTTGCCCCCGGTAATTACGCCCGCGCACCATACAGAAAAAAGACGGACGCCGCGTTTGACCATCTCGCCGATCTGCGCCGGAGTGAAGACCGGGATCGCCTGTTTCAGCAGCAGCGCGTCCGTCTCGGCTTTGATCAGCGCGGTAAACTGGCTGGCAAGCAGCGCCGGACTGGCCTCGGCCAATTCCCCTTTCTGCACCGCCTCGCCCATGACCTGCGCCAGTGTTTCCATGCTTTCGCGGATGCCCGACTCCCGAAAGAGTGTGCCGATATCCGAATGCCCGGCTTCCCCACCACAATGCGGTAAAGTTGCAGCGCCCGGTTATCCCCGGTCAGCACCTGCAACATGCTGACGCCAAAGCGCGTCAGCCGCTCTTCCAGCGTAAGCGTCTGGCTTTGCGGGCTGGTTAACTCGGCTGCCGCCTCGGGTCAGGAATTGCGTACTGTAGGTTCTGACCACCGACTCAAATAACGCCTCTTTCGAGGTGAAGTAGTTATACAGCGTGGCCTTGGAACCACCGGCCCGGCGGGCCACTTCGCTCATCGACGTGCGCTCATAGCCCTGTTCCTGAAAAACAGCCGCCGCGGCAGTGATAATGGCCTGACGACGTTCCTCGCTAAGTGTTCTCAATGCTGCCTCGATAATTAACTGAACGGTTTAGTCTGACTTTACCATTTTGCCGCCAGCACAACCATCGCGCAGGCATACCCGAACGGGTACGAGCCGCGTATAGTGGCGACCAGAGTGAAATGACAAAGGAGTGTGATGTGTTCAACAAGGTGCTCAACCCCACAACGTTCGGCTGGTGGCTGCTGGCTAACCCGGTAAATTATCTGACGCAGACGGTATTCAGCGCGTTTGTCGGCAACAATCTACTGATGCAGATGCTGATCGCGGTGGTGATGTTTATCTGGTATGTGGAGTTCAGCCTGACCTACTACCGCGCGCTGAAAGCCCGCAACAGCATTGGCCGTTTCTTTCTTGCCGCATGGTGGGCTCGACGCTGGTCGCGTTTATTACCGCCTCAGTCTGGCTATTTTTGCTGTTCCGTTAATGGATCTTTTAGGGCACCTGCTTGCGGACAAATTTTTGATAGCAAAACACTGCGCCGCTTAGCAGCGCAGTGTTGTCGGCATTACACTACCCAGCTCAGCAACAACGTTGCCGCAATCACCGTCGACGCACCGCCAATACGGGTGGCGATCTGCGCAAACGGCATCAGCGACATACGGTTTGACGCCGAGAGGATAGCCACATCGCCGGTACCGCCCAGCCACTGTGGCAACTGGTGACTATCGCCGCTTCCACCGGGTACATATTCAGCCACGACGCAATGAAATAGCCGCTGAGCGCCATGGCTATCACCACCGAACCGCACACCACCACATAACCGACGGAAAAGACCGCCACGACGCTTTCCAGCGGCACATACAGCATGCCAAGGCCAATCATCAGCGGCCAGACCAGCGCAGCCGACACGAATTTATAGCAACTGTGCGCGCCCTGCTCCATGGACGCCGGGATCACCTGCGCATATTTGCACAGCACGGCAATCAGGATCATCAGCACCGGTCCCGGAATATGCACCAGTTTTTCCAAATAACCCGCCGACGATAAAAAGGCGCAAATCATCAACAACCCGCCGCCCATTAACTGGAAATCCGTCTGCTGCGCGCTCTGGGTCTGGGTAAAAATACGGTTATCGTCATCGCTGCGGATCAGCATACCGTTACCGGTAAGCGAAGGACGGCGCACGCCAATGCGCGCCAGCACCCCGGCGCAAATAATGGCGAAAATATTACCCACCACCGCCGCTGGCGCCAGTTGTGCGACGTAGACATCCGGCGTTTGCCCGAGGATAGCCGAATAGGCCAGCGACAGCGGTAATATCCCTTCGCCAATGCCACCGCCAATGATCGGCACGATGATAAAGAAAAAGGTGTGATACGGCGTGTAACCAAACAGCATGCCCACCAGCAGCCCCGACACCACCGCCATCACGGTGCCGGCCACCAGCGGCACAAACATACGGATCATCCCCCGGATCAGGATAATCCGGTTCATCCCCAGAATGCTGCCCACCACCAGACAGGCAATGACAAAATAGAGCAGGTTGGCTTCTTTCATCAGCAGATGAACCGTCGCCATGGTGTGGGGTTCGAACATGCCAAAATAGACCAGCACCGACGGCACCATCAGGCACAGAATTGCCGGTCCGCCAATGTCTTTCAGGACGGGCAGCATGCGCCCGATTTTGGCGAAGGCGAAGCCCAGCGTCATGATCACCGCCAGCCGCCAATCATATTTTTGGGCAGTAAACCGGCGGATGCCGATACCGCAACGATCGAAGCAATACCCACAAACAGCAGCAGCGGTACCGCGCCGACTTCAAGCCCTTGCAAACGGGCGAGTTGCCCGCCTGCCGGGGAGGTTTCTACAGAGGGGTTAAGAGGATTATCTTTCATTATTTTCACCTGATTCGCTATTAATGAATAACAGTGGGCCGTGGAATAACCTCAGGGTTATTCGTAATGGATAAAATGCTTGAAAAAATAAAACCAAAGTAATAAATATTGCCACCAGGGAAGTTATTATTGAATAAATACCAACGACTGCTGACTGTAAAGAGCATGCCTGTTTTCTAATGTTAAAATTGTGAATGTCGTGGTAATTCCATTTTAAATAACTTAACTCAGTTATTTGTAAATAAAGTAACCAGGAAAACATTCATTTCAGATATTCCTAATAAAAATAAAACCTTAAGCCTTTCTTATTTTCCGTTTAATTAAAGTAGCCATTATGAAACTAATTAAAACAGGAGAAGTGTGATTCCAGTCACCTCCGGGGATAAGGGCTCCCGATAGAGTGCCGCCTGAAAACAAGTTAAAACAAAACCCGTGAAATCTTATGCCTTCACTACTTTTACAATCTTTATTCCCATTGGTATTTATCATGCTATTGGGCTGGCTGAGCGGGAAATTAGGCTATACGCGTCGTGAAGATGCCACAGTGTTAGCCACGGTGGTGATCCGATTTGCGCTCCCTTTCCACCTGTTTATCGGCGCACTGAACACCAACCCGGAAAAGATCAAAACTTCTCGTTTATGGCGGTTCTGATTATTGGCCTGATGGGGTCATATTTACTGACGCTGATCCTGTCGCGCTATGTTTTCCGCCACGATATTAAAACCAGCGCCATACAGTCCGGTTTGCGCATTTCCTGATATGGCGTATTTCGGCGCGCCGGTACTGGCGGTGCTGATCGGGCCGGAAGGCTTTCTAGGCGTGCTGATCGGCAACAATCACCAGCGTATTTATGATCCCGTTGACCATTATTCTGATCCGCATGGGGGATAAAAATGCCGACAGCGAAGCGCTGCATCCCCGGCAAATTGATTTTGCAGAACCTGATGCGTGCGGTGCGTAATCCTATCGTCTGGATCCCTATCTCCGGGGTGCTGCTCAGTCTGGCGTGCAATTGCCGCACCTGCTCAGCGCGCCAATTGAGATGGTCGGTAAAATTGCCGGTGGTCTGTCGCTGTTCGCTCTCGGCCTGCTGTTCTACGGTGAGCGCCCGTCGTTGAACCTGCAAACGTTTACCAACATCAGCATTAAAAACCTGATCCAGCCTGCCATGATGGCTGCCGCCGGACTGGCTTTCGGCCTGAGCCATACCTTAATGCAGCAGGTGGTGATTATTGGCGCTACCCCATCCGCTATCGCTGCGGGCATGTTTGCCCTGCGCAGCGAAACGTATATCGAGTCCGCATCCTCTTCCATTCTTATTGGCACCGCGATCGGCGTATTAACTGAGGGAATCATGATCTATCTGATTTCATGAGATCCTCATATCCCCGATACAACGACCGTGGTGTCGTTATTATTTAGTCAGGAGCAGCAATAATGTCACGCAAAGAAACACTTTATACGCCTTATAATGGCGCAGTGTTACTGGAAAACCCGTTACTGAATAAAGGACTGGCGTTTACTGAAGAAGAGCGCCTCGCCTTTAACCTGCACGGTTTATTACCTCACAATGTTGAAAGCATTGAAGAGCAAACCGATCGCGCGTGGAAACAGTTCTGCCATTTCAAAAGATATCTCTCGCCATGTGTACCTGCGCAATATTCAGGATACCAACGAGACCTTATTTTATAACCTGCTGCGCACGCATATGCAGGAAACGCTGCCGATTATTTATACCCCGACAGTGGGTGAAGCCTGCGAACACTTCTCAGGAATTTACCGCCGCGCACGCGGGTTATTTATCTCGTGGCCGAACCGTCATCATATTGATGAGATGCTGCAAAGCTTCTCCCGTAACGACATCCGCGTGATCGTCGTGACCGATGGCGAACGTATCCTCGGGTCTGGGCGATCAGGGCGTCGGCGGGATGGGCATTCCGATTGGCAAACTCTCGTTGTATACCGCCTGCGGGGGGATTCACCCGGCGTCAACGCTGCCTATTATGCTGGATGTCGGCACTAACAATACCCAGCACCGGAAGATCCGCTGTACATGGGCTGGCGGCATCCGCGCATCAGCGACGATGAATATCTTGAGTTTATGGATATGTTCATTGGAGGCCGTGAAGACTCGCTGGCCGGACGTGCTGCTGCAATTTGAAGATTTTGCGCAGAAAAACGCGACGAAACTGCTTAACCGCTACCGTAATGAACTGTGCTGCTTTAACGACGATATTCAGGGAACCGCTGCGGTCACCTCCGGCACGCTGATGGCAGCATCGCAGGTGGCGGGGACACGTTTACGCGATCAGCGCGTGGTGTTCCTCGGTAGCGGCTCGGCCGGGTGCGGTATCGCCGACAAGATCATGGCGCTGATGGTTGCTGACGGCGCAACGCCGGAGCAGGCGCGCAACAACATTTTCATGATTGATCGCTTTGGTCTGCTGACGGATGACATGCCTAATTTGCTGGATTTCCAGCAAAATCTGGTCACCTCGCGAGCGAGCATCGCCCACTGGACGGTTGAGTCGTCCAATATTTCGCTGCTGGAAGTGGTGCGCAATGCCCGCAACCGTGCTGATTGGCGTCTCCGGTCAGCCGGGGCTGTTCCAGCGAAGAGGTGGTCAAAGAGATGCATCGCCACTGCCCGCGCCCGATTATTATGCCGCTGTCCAACCCCACGTCACGTGCGGAAGCGCAGCCCAAAGATCTGATCGAATGGACGCAGGGCGCTGCGCTGATTGCCACCGGCAGCCCGTTTGCGCCGGTATTCTGGCAGGACGAACATTACGAGATTGCCCAGTGTAATAACGCCTATATCTTCCCCGGCCTTGGCCTCGGCGTACTGGCAAAGCAAAGCCAGCCGCGTAACAGAAGCAATGCTGGTCACGGCCAGTAAAACCCTTGCGGCGCATTCGCCGCTGGCAACGACCGAGAAAGGTGGATTATTGCCGCCGGTGGAAATGATCGAAAGCGTGTCTCGTGCGATTGCGCTTGAAGTCGCCCGTGTGGCGCAGCAAGAAGGCGTTGCGCCCGCGATGAGCGAAGACGCGTTGCAGCAAAGCCTCTGGATAAAACCTCGGTGGAACGCCACCTACAGCGCCTATAAACGCGCCTCTTTCTAAACCTGCCTGACCACGGAGGACTACGGTCCTCCGTCATCCCTCCCCCGATGGCGTTTTCCCCGCCCATTTACCCAAAGTGTGAAGAGGTGCATAGCACCGAGTCAACCACAGACAATTTTGTTAACTGAGGAAATACCGACTCCGGAAGCGCTACCGTATACTTGTTTCAGTCCGGGAAAAAGTTTTCCGCTGTAACCAGTAGCCAGAACCGACATCTGGCCGCCGAAACGCACATTGAGGGTCGAGTTTATGGAAAAGAAACATATTTATCTGTTTTGTTCTGCGGGCATGTCGACATCGCTGCTGGTCTCTAAGATGCGGGCTCAGGCTGAAAAATATGAGGTCCCGGTCATTATTGAAGCATTTTCTGAGACGCTGGCCGCGGAAAAAGGCCCCCGTGCGGATGTCGTCTTATTAGGCCCGCAAATCGCCTATCTGCTCCCCTGGAAATCCAGCGCTTGTTACCCGATAAACCCGTTGAAGTGATCGACTCCCTGCTGTACGGCAAAGTCGATGGCTTAGGGGTGTTAAAAGCGGCCGTCGCGGCAATCAAAAAAAGCCGCTGCCCACTGATTTTTTGCCATTCCATCGTTATTTCCTCATGTTCACCGCGCGATATTCGCGCGGTCATTAAGGGTATTTTTCTATGAGTAATGCCATTGCTTCCACTTGAAAAGATACTTCTTCCTTTTGCAGTTAAAATAGGAAAGCAACTCCCACGTTAACGCCATTAAAATGGCTTTATCCGGCTGATGCCATTAACCCTTGCCGGGGCGATGTTCGTTCTGATCAACAACGTTTTTCTGAGTTTTGGCGACGGATCGTTTTTTCTATTCGCTGGGCGTGCGCCTTGATGCATCCACCATTGAAACGCTTAACGGCCTGAAAGGCATTGGCGGCAATGTCTACAACGGCACGCTGGGGGATCATGTCATTAATGGCGCCCTTCTTTATTGGTATGGCGCTGGCGGAAGAGCGCAAAGTGGATGCGCTGGCCGCCGGGCTGTTATCCATCGCCGCATTTATGACCGTGACGCCTTACAGCGTGGGTGAAGCCTATGCTGTGGGGGGCAAACTGGTTAGGCGGCGCCAATATTATCTCCGGGATTATTATTGGCCTCGCAGTGGCGGAAATGTTCACGTTTATTGTGCGCCGCAACTGGGTGATCACCTTACCGGATAGCGTACCTGCATCGGTTTCCCGCTCTTTCTCAGCGTTAATTCCCGGCTTTATTATTCTCTCGATCATGGGGGTTATCGCCCGGGCGCTGGCGAACGCGGGCACCAACTTCCATCAAATCATTATGGATACCATTTCCACGCCGCTGGCTTCGCTCGGCAGCATTGTCGGCTGGGTTTACGTGCTGTTTGTACCGCTGCTGTGGTTCTTCGGTATTCACGGTTCGCTGGCGCTGACCGCGCTGGATAGCGGCATCATGACCCCGTGGGCGCTGGAGAACATTGCCACATACCAGCAATATGGCTCCGTGGCCGCGGCGCTGGAAGCCGGAAAAACCTTCCACGTCTGGGCGAAACCGATGCTGGATTCCTATATTTTCCTTGGCGGCAGCGGCGCAACCCTGATCATTGCCATCTTTATCGCATCACGCCGCGCGGATCACCGCCAGTCGCCAAACTGGCGCTGCCATCCGGTCTCTTCCAGATTAACGAACCGATCCTGTTTGGTCTGCCGATCATCATGAACCCGGTCATGTTTATCCCGTTTATTCTGGTGCAACCGGTGCTGGCAGCCATCACCCTGCTGGCTTACTACGCGGGCATTATTCCGCCGATTACCAACATTGCGCCATGGACCATGCCAACCGGGTTGGGCGCTTTTAACACCAATGGCAGCATCGCCGCCCTGTTGCTGGCGCTGTTCAACCTCGGCATCGCCACGCTGATCTACCTCCCCTTCGTGGTGGTCGCCAACAAAGCGCAACACGCCATTGAAGAGGAAGAGAGCGAAGAAGATATCGCGAACGCGTTGAAATTCTGATCATCACCGGCATGCACCT
Source organism: Enterobacter sp. EA-1 (assembly GCA_002886105.1). GTDB lineage: Bacteria > Pseudomonadota > Gammaproteobacteria > Enterobacterales > Enterobacteriaceae. The sequence goes on along the minus strand of CP025776.1, from coordinate 1,055,047 downwards.
ACGCCTGCCGGGCCGCTTACAAGGAGACACCATGTTCGATATCGACAATGCCATGGAGACGCCGCTGGCAACCGATGCGCTGGAAGAAGTGATTATGGGGCTTATCATCAACGCCGGTCAGGCGCGCAGCTGGCCTATGCGGCGCTGAAACAGGCCAAACTGGGCGATTTCGCCGCCGCGCGAACCATGATGGAACAGTCGCGCATGGCGCTTAATGAGGCACATCGGGTGCAGACTAAACTGATTGAAGACGATCAGGGCGAAGGAAGAATCAACGTAAGCCCTGGTGCTGGTGCATGCGCAGGATCATCTGATGAACGCCATGCTGGCGCGTGAACTGGTTACCGAGTTGATCGATGTTCATGAAATGCTGAATAAGTGAGGAGCAAATGATGCAGCCGCAGGTCAACACCCGTGAAATCACCACCGTCCGTGAGCAGCAGTTGTTTTAACGGCAAAAATTTCCATGTGTTTATCTACAACAAAACGGAGAGCGCCAGCGGGCTGCATCAGCACGACTACTACGAGTTTACCCTTGTGTTAACCGGTCGCTATTACGGTCATTAACGGTAAGCGCGTGCTGCTGGAGCGTGGCGATTTCGTGTTTATTCCGTTGGGATCGCACCATCAAAGTTTCTACGAATTCGGCGCGACGCGGATTCTGAACGTGGGTATCAGCAAGCGGTTCTTCGAACAGCATTATCTTGCGCTGCTGCCGTTTTGCTTTGTCGCCTCGCAGGCTTACCGCACCACCAGCGCGTTCCGGTGCCTATGTCGAGACGGTGATCTCCTCGCTCAATTTTCGTGAAAGCGGGCTGGATGAATTTGTTGAAGCCATTACCTTCCACATTATCAACCGCTTACGCCATTACCGTGAAGAGCAGGTGATTGATGATACCCCGCAATGGCTGAAATCCACCGTGGAAGCGATGCACGATAAAACGCAGTTTGGCGATCATGCGCTGGAGAATATGGTGCGCCTGTCGGCAAAATCCCGTGGAGTATCTGACCCGCGCAGTACGGCGTTATTACAGCAAAACGCCGATGCAGATTATCAATGAGATCCGCATCGATTTTGCGAAAAAACAGCTGGAGATGACCAACTATTCGGTCACCGATATCGCACCGGGAATCAGGCTATAGCAGCCCCAGTCTGTTTATTAAGACATTTAAAAGATGACGTCTTTTACGCCCAATGGTTATCGCAAAAGTTTAACGGAGTTAGTTCAGTAATCCGTTTATTTTCCTGCATTTTCAACCGGCCCAGCCATGACGGGTGGCAACGCGTTTCTTTCTGCAACCGGGCTAAGCACACTGAAGGGAGATGTTATGAGCCAGAAATTAAAAATCGTCACCATTGGCGGCGGCAGCAGCTATACCCCGGAGCTTCTCGAAGGTTTTATTAAGCGCTATCACGAGCTGCCGGTGAGTGAATTATGGCTGGTCGACGTTGAAGACGGAAAAGAGAAGCTGGATATTATTTTCAATCTTTGCCAGCGCATGGTTGAAAAAGCGGTGTGCCGCTGAAAGTGTACAAAACGCTGAACCGCCGCGAAGCGCTGCAAGGGCGGATTTTGTCACCACGCAATTGCGTGTGGGCCAGTTGAAAGCGCGTGAACTGGACGAGCGCATCCCGCTAAGTCATGGGTATCTGGGCCGGGGAAACCAACGGCGCAGGCGGCCTGTTTAAAGGGCTGCGCACCATTCCGGTGATCTTCGACATTATTAAAGATGTCGAGGCTATCTGCCGAATGCATGGGTGATTAACTTTACCAACCCGGCAGGCATGGTGACCGAAGCGGTTTACCGTCATACCGGCTTTAAAAAGTTTATTGGTGTTTGCAATATTCCCACCGGGATGAAGATGTTTATCCGCGATGTGCTGAAATTAACGGAGAGCGACGATCTCGCCATCGATCTGTTTGGCCTGAATCATATGGTCTTTATTAAAGAGGTGCGGGTGAATGGCGTCTCGCGCTTTGCGGAATTACTCGATGGCGTGGCAAGCGGAGCATTAAGAGCCTCGACGGTGAAGAATATTTTCGACATGCCGTTTAGCGAAGGATTAATCCGCTCACTGAACCTGCTGCCTTGCTCTTACCTGCTCTACTACGTCAAACAAAAGAGATGCTGGCCATCGAGATGGGCGAATATTACAAAAGGCGGTGCCCGCGCGCAGGTGGTGCAAAGGTCGAAAAACAGTTGTTTGACCTCTATAAAGATCCGCAACTGAATACCAAGCCGAAAGAGCTGGAGCAGCGCGGCGGCGCATACTACTCCGACGCAGCCTGTGAAGTGATTAACGCCATTTATAACGACAAACAGAGCGAACACTACGTCAACATTCCCCATCACGGACAGGTGGATAACATCCCGGTAGACTGGGCGGTAGAGATGACCTGCCTGCTCGGTCGCGATGGCGCAACGCCCCATCCGCGCATCACCCATTTGATGAAAAGGTGCTGGGACTTATCTATACCATCAAAGGGTTTGAAGTGGCGGCCAGCCGGGGCGGCACTGAGCGGCAAATTTAACGATGTGGTGCTGGCGCTGAGTCTCAGCCCGCTGATTCATTCCGACAGCGATGCCGAAGTGCTGGCGCGCGAACTGATTCTGGCGCATGAGAAGTGGCTGCCGAACTTTGCCGACTGCATTAAAACGCTCAGGGATGAACGACGCTAAGAGGTGGCTATGGAACGCTTATTGATTGTGAATGCCGATGATTTTGGCCTCAGCAAAGGGCAAAACTACGGCATTATCGACAGTTTTCTCCACGGTGTCGTCACATCGACAACGGCGCTGGTTAATGGTGAGGCCGTTGAACATGCAGCACAGCTGTCCGGTGAATTGCCCGCGCTGGCGGTGGGTATGCACTTTGTGCTGACGCTGGGTAAGCCGCTGACGCCGATGCCGGGCCTGACCCGCGACGGGCAACTGGGAAATGGCTCTGGCACATGGCGGAACAGGATACGTTACCGCTCGATGAGATTGCACAAGAGCTGGCAAGCCAGTACCGGCGTTTTGTCGGCCTGTTTGGCCGCGAACCGACGCATCTCGACAGCCATCATCACGTGCATATGATCCCGCAACTCTTCCCTCTCGTGGCGCAGTTTGCCGCAGAACGGGGCCTGCCGTTGCGCATCGACCACCGAGGGCGATGTTGCCGGCAGATGATGTGCCGCCGTCACTGCGCAGCACACAGGGTTTCAGCAGCGGTTTTTACGGCGATGGGGTTTCACAAGCGCTTTTTTTACAAGCGCTGGATGCCTCCACAGACCGCGGTGAATCTTCGCTGGAGATCATGTGCCACCCGGCGTTCATCGATAATACGATTCGCCAGAGCAGCTACTGCTATCCGCGCGTAACAGAGCTGGAGATCCTCACCTCTTCATCACTGAAATATGCCATTGCAGAGCGTGGTTACCGCCTCGGCACCTTTCTGGATCTGGCAATGTACCGGCATTTTGCGGCGCAACACGCGCCGCAATTTTTTCTCTCCCTTACCACCAGACTTCCCGCTTGCGCGCCAATGGTCAGTTGGTCTTTTCCGATCGGCAAACCTGAACTGGCTGATCCCATTATCCTGCGCCCGAATATAGGTGGTGTAGAAACGCAGTTCAGGCCGCGACTGCAACAGGCTGGTGTCGACTTTCAGTGCGTGGAACAGCGTGGCTTTATAGCCTTTCTCTGCGTACTCGTTGCCCTGCTGCTGGTTAGTCTGCTTAAACCACGCCAGCTCCACGCCGGTCTGGTTGCCGCTGTTCCAGATCCGAGGCCGGGCGCACAACCGCCCGATAGCTACGGAAGTCGGTATGCGCCCCGGTATCATAACTGTAGATATCATTGCCCGCCGACCGGTGGGCTAAAGCATGCGCCAGTACAACAGACGAGGTGGGGTAAAACTCGCCCTGCGAGATCACGCGCAGCGCCTTGCCATAAGTGTGTTCACCATAGTAGTTATCGCCATTGCCATACCACCGGACTGGCATTGGAAATCAGCGCAAAATTACTGGCCAACGAGTTATCCGCCGCACTGGACGGTCAGCTCTTCAAAACCGCCTGCATCAAAGCGGTGTCGCAGCACCGCGCCCGCGAGCCAGGCATCTTTCACGCTATAGTGGCTGCCGTTATTTTCACTGTTTTGGTAACTGTCGGACTTGTTCGCCCGCGAATAGCGGCCGAGAAGTTCCGCCGTCGTGTTGCCCGCTACGGGAATGTCTTTATAGCGAATATCCACGGTGTTGGTATTCACCTGCATCGCGTCTTTGGTCGCCGGGTAGTTAACGGCGTGGGCGTTGAGATCACGGCGAACCAGCGCCATGCTGAGCTTCCCGGTACCCACCTGCCAGTTCTCAATCCCCACCCCGGCGCCGCTGTCGGTCAGGTGGCTTTTCCAGTCCAGCATCTGAATTTCGTATTTGGCGAGGTTGTGTTTACCGACCCACAGAGAGGCGTCTGGCGCAAAGGGGAGAAAACCCGGTGGTGGTGAGATAGATGTCGGAAAATTGCAGCAGGTTTTCAGAATCTTTATCAAACCATGCCGTGCCGTACTGCTCACCCACGTTACCATCCAGCGTGACCACCGCATGGGCAGATTTGCCATCTTGCGCATAGACGCGCTGCTTAAATTGCAGATCGAACCACGACGAGAATTCATTACCGAAGCGACCCAGCGAACCAATGGCATACTCTTTTGGCGAACCGTGGTTTCCCGTTCCCCACCCGGAGCGCAAATATCCGGTAAACGAGAACCCCATATCCTCTTTTACAAAATCGCTTAACGCTTTCAGCGTCTGCGGCGTATTTTCTGCTGTCGAACCATTTGTATTTTCGTGATTGATTTCAGATTTATTTGCTTCTTGATTATTAGTCACCCCGGTAATACAAAAACGGGAGTCGCTGTTTGTTTGTATTTATTCAATTCAGCTTTGGTTTGACTGAGTTCACGCGCATTTTCTTCCAGTTTTTCTCCAACTGCGGCCGCTCTTCAACGGATAACGTTTGCCCCCCGAGGCGTTGCTACACGCGGCAGAGATCAACAACACGAGCAATGATTTTTCATAGCGTACAATCCATGTTTTATATAATTAGAATACAAAGTTAGTGGTTTGCTTATTTAAAGACGCTCTATTCCAAGAGCGAAAATGATTCTAACCCGGGTTAATTAAATAAATACAGTTAAAGATAATTCATTTATTTAAAATAAAAATTCAAATATTATAAAGATGGATATATACGCATCAAAAATAGAATTTATCAGGAAGTTTTTAATAGATAACAGATTCAGGTTATATCGAATGAGAATAGCCAAACCCGTTAATAAAACGTGTAAATGTGTGCAAGGCAACCTGCTGGAGACCCCTTCGCGGCAGGAAAGCCGGGATGTCCGCAACAGTCGCACTTTTATCGAATAGAAATCGCCATTGCCGCGTTTACCCATCATGAATACACAGAGGATCGCGTTTATGACTGAAAAACCATCACCGTTAACATGGCGACGCGTTAACACTGCCCTCCTGCATCGCGCCCCGGCCTCAGCGGCACGGCCACGCGTTGCGTTAACCCGGAGTTCACAATGCGCATAATTTCATTTTTTCCATTCCATGGCCCTGCGACGTTTTCTGTTTCCGGTGGTGTTTGTTCTGCCTGCCATGCCCGTTTTCGCAGCGGGTGACGATAATACCAACAGCAAGACACCGGATTGCCCCCGCGGGCAGGTTTATGACAGCACGGCAAAACAGTGCGTAGCGGCGAAAACAAGCCGGCTCAGCGATGAAGATAAAACCCGTTATGCTTATCATCTGGCAAAAAAGGGGAGTATCAGGCGGCGCTGGATCTGCTCAACACACTGAAAAACGGCAATACTGCTGAAGCCTCCTGGAATTACCGGGGATATGCCACGCGTAAGCTGGGCCGTACTGATGAAGGTATCGGATATTATCAGCGTTCATTAGCACTCGATCCAACCTATGCCAAAGCACGCGAATACCTCGGGCGAAGCCTGGCTGGTCAAAGGGCGTCCTGACCGGCAAAAGCGCAATTGAAGACCATCGCCACCCTTTGCGGCTATCGTTGTGAGGAATACAGAGATCTGCAGGCGGCTATCGACGGCCATCCTGAATCCTGGAGTCATGGTATGAGGATAAAAGATTACGACCAGTGACGTCCGTCAGCATCTTGCTGAACATCTGACTCGCCTGTGGCGCTATGGGCTGGTTCTGTCGCGTAACCGAGGTGGCGGAAGAACTGGTTCAGTCTACCTGTGTTCGCGCGCTTGAAAAAGCGCGCAGTTCACCGGCACACGCATTGACAGTTGGTTATTCACTATCCTGCATTCCATCTGGATTTCAGATGTGCGTGCCCGCCGGGTGCGCCTCGGGACAGGGGGTTCGTTGAAAGCGATGAATTACTGGCGCCGGACGCATGAACAGGATGAAGCTCGCCTGCACTATGCGAAAATCATGCACTACGTGAGCGCCCTGCCAGAAGCCCAACGCAATGCCGTGTTCTTAGTCTATGTTGAAGGTTTTACCTATCAGGAGGCGGCAGAAACATTGTCTGTACCGATTGGCACGATCATGAGCCGGCTGGCTACGGCGAGGAGCGAAAATCGCCCGGTGATTCATACGCCGCCCCCTGTGCAGGAGAAACGATATTGAAATCAATGAGATTTACAGCACCGTACAGCGACGAGGCGATAGTCGCGGCTGGATGGCGAAATGCAGGCCAGTGATGCAGAGCGCTTTGAGATAGCGCTTAACCGGGGATGAACAACTGGCCGAACGAACCAACGTGTTAAGGCTCAACCGGGCAGATTTTGCCCGTGCCTTTGCACCTCTCCTGAAGGATGCGCCGCAGTCTCGCATGGAGGAACAACTGGCCAACGTGCTGGCCCAACAACCGGCAAACCGCCCCCCGGGCAGCGGGTGTCAGTCGACGCGCATTGATCGCGGCCTCACTCAGTTTTCTGGTTATCGGTTCAGGGCTGGGCTATTTCGCACGCACCGCCATCAGGGCTCAGGGAGAACGCGAAAAAATTCGTGACCTTGAGGCACAGTATATGTCTCTGTACAGTGCGGAAACGTTGCTTGATGCAGACAGTTCCCCTTCAGCGTTGCAACGTGGACTGGCGCGTACGGCACAAGACATAGGCTTGCAGGCGAATGCGCAGCAACTTGTCCTGCATGGCGCAGAGCTGAAAATGGTGCGTATGCTGCGCTATGACAGCACCTCGATTGCGCAAATTGCTGGATGCATGCCGATTACGGCCCGATGGCGCTGTGCATTTCACCCGGACAGCCATCCTGCCAGCACAGAACTTCGTCATGAACAGCGCCATGCGATGAACCTCGTCTGGTGGCATTCCAGAGGGTATCAGTTTGTGTTGATTGGCCGTAACCCTGCCGCCCAATTGCAACAAAACGCACTGACGTTGCAGGCTGCACTGGCATAGCAAAAGGGAGCCGATTGACTGGCTACCGGGGTTATTTATACCGCCGGATGTGGGCGGGCCTGAATCTCAATATTGATCGTCACGGTGTCATCCACGGGGACAGCGAAGCTATCCATATTGAATGCTGAGCGCGAAATCGCTGTGGAGGCATGCAGAAAAATGTTCTCCGCCCCCCGAGAGTTCGCCATGTTGACCTTCCAGTGAAGCATCAAGGGTCACCGGGCGGGTGACGTTTTTCACAGCCGAGGGTCCCGAATACCCGGAAATGTCCCTTTCCCAGCGCCACCACGCGACTACTGGTGAATGCAATGTTCGGGTAGTGTTCAGCATCAAAAAAAGGCGGCCTTTCATCTGATACGTTAACAGGGCATTGGACGCCTTAAGGGTATCAACCGGAATGGTGACGTCTATCCGGTCGCCACTTTCATTGCCGGTATCCAGCGTAATATCCCCCGTCACCTTTCCCGTGGGGCTGGCTTCAGAGGTATCCCCAAATGCATGCCGAGGAGGGCAATTGTCGTTTTCTGCGTGTTGATGCTGTAGCTGGCAGGGCTGGCATATAACCAAAGTGGCGTGATTAAAAAATCCGAGGAGCGATGACGGGCACGATATGAGTCATAGTGGTAATCCTTGATGTGGTTACCGTGTAAACGCATCAGCCCAGCTTTTATTCGATCCCGCATTTCGTTTCACGCAGACAGACGGTAAAAGGGAGAAGATCAGTAGCAGCCCAGACTGAATAACAAGCACCCCAGCCACTAAAAATAAGTCCCCATCTATCCCTCTTATTGATTGCAGCCCAGTCCTCTCTTTCTTTTAACTCGCCAGCCAATGTCCATCCCGTGCGCTTCATTATCTCTGTCTGTAGTCGTTTGAGTTCTGAAAACGCATATTGCTTACACATATTGCTCTCCCAGACATCGCCAGTCCGTGGGCTGACAACAAACTCACCAATCACATCGGTAGCAGCGGCGTCAGGCGAATCCCATGCCACATGAAAATTGATATATTCCGGGACAAATTCAATATGTTCGATATTAAATCCGGGTTTATCAATGAACAGAGTTTCATGTTTAAGAACCATAATTAAAAGCGCTCTGGCTTGTTCTGGTGTTAAGCCATCATGCTGAATCTGTCCGCTGATGACCGGAGAGGGCGAGAGTGTTTTTTCAGAAGCGCTGACACTGAGTGGGCAACAGAGCAATGCCGGGGATGATCAGAATTTCCCTGTTTTGATTGTTCAGCATGCCATTCTTCCTTTACAGCATTAATGATATTAATAAGATATAACAAATGGTGATTTCACCGCATCACCACAGACTTTTTATCTGAATATCACATGCGCTTAATAGAGTTTCTGCTCAACATTATCCCCCACATCAACGACTCGCCAGATTTTCCATTGACCGTCTTCTTTTAATGTCCAGACTCGTAAGTGCAATGACTTGTTATCCTGTATTCCTAGCCAGACATCAACTTTCTGGCTGTTACCTTCCGCAACGCCGAGGGGGTTGTCCGTAAGCGATGGATCCATTCAGTTGCATAATCCTGCGTATAAGTAAAATAATCAGCGTCAAGAAACTCTTGTTCAGGAATATTGTAGATAGCGTCAAGGCGGGTAAGAAGTTTTTGAGATACCCACTGCGCCATTTTTTGTTTATAGACAGAATTATCTGGAGAGATATCTCCAAAATCGGCCAGATAAAATTGGTAGAATGCTGTTACGCTTTTCTGAGCATCGACAGCCGCACTGGCACTGGCACTGGCACTGGCGCTGGCAAAAGGTAAATAAAAAGCCAGTATAAAGGAGAGTATGAGGCGCATCAGTCTTTCCTGTAGATAACGTAGGGTGGGTGTGTCCGCCGATAGCCGTCACCGGGATATAAATCCTTTTGTTTAAAATCGGAATACCACGTTTTCCCATCAAACATAGCCATATGACCAGCCTGAAGACGGTTTCCGGGGTAGGGTTGAATCACAACCACATCCCCCTTTTCAGGACTGGCTGTCAAGGGTAAAGCAATAAAGCCGGCCTTAAGTAATGAATCGCCATAATCTTTAGCGTAGGCGGTATTTTTAATATTTATGCCCCCAGCCGCGATAGCAAGTCGCGTATAAGCTGCACACTTATTCTTTGAATTCGGCCCAGCGTGTTTTATCAGGTAATCGACCGCAGCACCTTTATTCCATCCCATGGAGATCCCTATGACAACAATGAACATCATTATGATAAAAGTGCTGCAATGCTACATCAGGATAAACAGCAGAAAATAAGAGTTATCCTATTCGCCGTGTGTTACTGACAATGAAAACGGAAATACAGTCCTGAGGGCGGACGCGTTGTGGTAGAGCTACGATCATCAGATGAATCCATAAAGCTATGTCTCTCAGATGCAGGGCCGAGGGCATTCCGGTTGAATTGCGGGAGCGCGTGTTCGACAGATTTTTTCGCGATCCCAATCAGATGCAAAGCGGGAGTGGATTAGGACTGGCAATCGTCAAGGCGGTTGCGCAGCAACACAACAGCAGCGTAAGCCTGAGCACGTCTGCCGAAGGTGGGCTCATGGTTGCGGTTGACTTCCCAAACCCTACGACCGCCTGAACGACAACACGGTTTTTGATCCCAGCCCGGCGGAGGTTCCCCTTTGAGGCACTCCCAAAATGCTTTCCGAATAACGCGCCTGAAACCTTACGAACATCTGCTGAGTGGCCGGGATCGTCTACCGGGCAGGCGTCCGCCCACCTCGAATTTGAGACCCGCGTTGCCCTTTGTACACACCGGAAACTAATTTTTACGAGTCAGGTCACCTGTAGACTTCTTCAAAAAATTGCCGGATTTGTTATATTATTGCTCATTGCTTATTCACCTCTGCGGTGCCAAAAGAACAAGATTCACCGCAACCCGAGGACAAAGAAATGTTAGATTACCGCTTCCCGACAGCTTTGCAGATGGTTCTCAGCGTAGCGATGGCGGAGCAATTGGGTGAACGTTCGACGAGTGCGATTCTGGCCTACGGTTTGGAAGCGAATCCGAGCTTTATCCGCAAATTAATGGTTCCGCTCACGCGTGACGGCATTATCGCCTCAACGCTTGGCCGCAACGGCTCTATTCATCTGGGTCGCCCGGCGGAAAAGATCACCCTGCGCGATATCTACGTTTCCGTCACAGAAGATAAAAAGCTGTGGGCGTCGCGTCCTGACATACCGGCTCGCTGCGTGGTCAGCGCCAACGCGTGCTGGTACTTCAAATCTATTGCCGATGAAGCAGAGCTGGCTTCGTTAGAGGTGTTAGCGCGCCATACCGTAGCGCTGGCTGAAGTCAAAAAAGCCAATACCAGCGGGTTAGATCTGGTACCTGACATGGTTGCTCAGCATAAAAAAGCGCTTTGATTCTTTTCTGATTGCGAAAAAACCGCCTTCACAGTGAAGGCGGTTTTGTTATCTGCACCAACTTAAGCAGGCAGAACGTCGCTAACCGGCTTGCCGCGCGTAACCAGTTTACGCAGCGTAACGTAAAACACCGGTGTCAGGAACAGACCAAACAGCGTCACGCCCAGCATCCCGGAGAACACCGTGATCCCGGTGACGCCGCGCACTTCTGCACCCGCGCCGTGGCCGAGGATCAGCGGAATGGTCCCGGCAATAAACGCGATGGAAGTCATCACAATCGGGCGTAAACGCAGGTGACACGCCTCCAGCGCCGCTTCCATGATGCCTTTCCACTGGATTTCCAGCTCGCGGGCAAACTCAACGATAAGAATCGCGTTTTTACAGGCCAGCCCCATGAGGACGACCAGACCGACCTGCACGAACACGTTGTTATCGCCACCGGTCAGCCAGACGCCAAACAGCGCGGACAGCATCGTCATCGGGACGATAAGGATCACCGCCAGCGGCAGGGTCCAGCTTTCATACAGCGCCGCCAGCACCGGAAAGCCAGCAGAACCGCAACCGGGAAGACAATCAGTGCCGTATTGCCCTGGAGTGGCCTGCTGGAAGCTCAGATCCGTCCACTCAATATTCATCCCGGTATCTGCTTCGACATCTTGTCCAGTTGCGTCATCGCCTGCGAAGAAGAGAGTATGCGAGGATCCGCATCGCCAATGAGATCCGCTGCCGGATAACCGTTATAGCGAATCACCGGATCCGGCCCGTAGGTGGTACTGATCTTCACCATACTGCCGATTGGCACCATTTCGCCCTGATTATTGCGGGTGCGCAAATTAGCAATATCTTCCACGCTGTCGCGGAACGGTCCGTCGGCCTGCGCCATCACACGCCGAGGTACGCCCGAACTGGTTGAAATCGTTTACATAAGACGATCCCAGATAGGTTTGCAGCGTACCGAAAAGATCGGTCAGCGACACCCCCTGCGCTTTCGCCTTATCTCGATCGACCTGCACATCCAGCTGCGGAACGTTAGCACCGGTAGGTTGAGATAGGGAAATGCATCCCCGGCGTCTGCATAATCGCACCGGACATCGTGTTCACCGCGTTTTGCAGCGCACCATAACCAAGACCGGCGCGATCCTGTATGTACAGCGAATAACCAGACCCCCTGACCCAGCCCTAAAATCGGCGGCGGCAAAATGGAGAAGCCGAAGCCCTGCTGGATTTGTGCGATTTTAGCGTTGATCTCAGCGTTAATTTCCGCCGCAGAATGTTTACGCTGGTCAAACGGTTTCAGGCCAAAAAGACCGTCCCGGTATTCGGCGTATTGGTGAACTGCAACGCATTAAGCCCTCGGGAAAGCGACCGCATAATCCACCCCTTCGGTATTCATGCCGATTTCGCTCATTTTGCGGATCACCGCATCAGTGCGTGCCAGCGAAGAGCCTTCCGGCATTTTCACGCCGCCAATTAAATACAACTTGCCTGCGTGGGAATAAACCCGCCGGGTACCGCTTTAAACATGACGCCAGCAGCGCAAAGCAGCAGCACATACACAACAAACACCGCACCACGTCGTCCGAGCGTTTTGCCAACCAGCCCCTGATAACGGTTTGAGCTACGGTGGAAAAGTGGTTAAACGGACGGAAAAGCCAACCGAACAGACGATCAATCAGCACCGGTCGGGAAGTCTTTCGGTGCGCCGTGCGGCTTTAACAGCATGGCCGCCAGCGCCGGAGAGAGCGTCAGCGAGTTGATGGCGGAGATCACCGTTGAAATCGCGATCGTCACCGCAAACTGTTTGTAAAACTGACCGGTGACCCCGGAGAGAAACGCCATCGGTACGAACACCGCACACAACACCAGCGCAATCGCGATGATCGGCCCGGACACTTCACGCATCGCCTGGTGCGCCGCCTGAAGCGGAGCCAGCCCCTCTTCGATATTTCGCTCAACGTTTTCCACCACCACGATGGCGTCATCCACCACAATACCGATCGCCAACACCAGCCCGAACAGACTCAGGGTGTTAAGCGAAAAGCCAAGCAGGTAGAGAATACTGAACGTGCCCACGACCGATACCGGCACCGCGATCAGCGGAATAATCGACGCGCGCCAGTTTGCAAAAACAGAATCACCACCAGCACAACCAGCACCACCGCTTCCAGCAGCGTTTGCACGACCGCGCGAATGGAATCGCGAACAAAAACCGTAGGATCGTAAGGCGCCGCCCATTTCATATCTTCCGGGAAACGCGTGGACAACTCGTTCATTTTGGCGCGCACCGCGTTAGACAAATCGATGGCGTTCGCCCCCGGGGACTGGAAGATACCAATCCCGACCGCGTCTTTGTTGTTAAGCTGGGAACGCAGCGCATAGCTGCCGGAACCCATTTCGATACGTGCCACATCGCGCAGACGTACCAGCGAGCCGTCTTGCGCCGTTTTCAGAATAATATTGCCAAACTCTTCTTCCGTGTGCAGACGACCTCGGGCGTTAATGGAGATCAGGAAATCGCTCTCTTTCGGCAGCGGCTCAGCGCCAAGCTGCCCGGCAGAAACCTGTACGTTCTGCTCCTGCATCGCCGTCACCACATCCGAAGCCGTCAACCGCGCGCCGCCACCTTATCGGGGATCCAGCCAGATGCGCATCGCGTATTCGCCCGCGCCAAAAATCTGAATTTGGCCGACGCCGGGCAGACGCGCCAGTTCATCCTTCACTTTTAGCGTGGCGTAGTTACGCATATACAGTGAATCGTATTTACCGCCGGGCGAAAACAGATGCACCACCAGCGTCAGCGTCGGCGATTGTTTCTGGGTGGTGATGCCCAAACGCCGCACATCTTCCGGCAGACGCGCCTCGGCCTGTGATACCCGGTTTTGCACCTGAACCTGCGCCTGATCGGGATCCGTACCCGGACGGAAAGTGACGGTGGTCACCAGTACGCCGTCGGAGCCTGCAACGGATTTCATGTACATCATGTTTTCAACGCCGTTGATCGCTTCTTCCAGCGGCGTCGCCACGGTCTCTGCAATCACTTTCGGGTTGGCGCACGGATACTCCGCGCGCACCTGCACGCTTGGCGGCACGACGTCAGGATATTCGCTGACCGGCAGTAGCGGGATAGCGATTAATCCTGTGATAAAAATCAGAATCGACAGCACCGCGGCGAAAATCGGCCTGTCGATAAAAAAGCGGGAAAAGTCCATGTGTCGGATTCTCAGATAAGGGATCAGTTGAGGACAGTGCTGGTAGTCATGGCAACGGTTTTCGCGTTAACCGGCATACCCGGCATAAACACTTTTGTAAACCATCGACGATGACTTTATCGCCGGGGCTTCAGCCCCTGCTGCACGATGCGTAAACCGGCGGCCAGACGCCCCGGAGTAATATCGCGACGCTGCGCTTTCCCCTCTTTATCAACGATATAAACATATTTGCGATCCTGATCGGTCAGCACCGCTTTATCGTCGATAAGCGTGGCGTTGAATTCAGCGCTGCCCGGCAGGCGTACGCGGGCAAACAGTCCCAGCGTGAACTGACGCTGCGCGTTATCCAACAGCGCGCGCATGCGGATCGTGCCGGTACTCGGCGTTAGCTGATTATCCAGAAAATCCACTTTCCCCTGATGGGGGTAGCCATCCTCGCCAACCAGACCAATCTCAACCGGTAGCGCCTGCTGATTACTGGACGCCCCTTGCCCACTGCGGGCGAGATTTTGATAGTGGAGGTAAGTCGACTCATCCACGTCAAAGTAGACGTAAACCGTCTTCTGCGAGACCAGCGTGGTGAGCACACTGGCACTGTCACCGGCGGTGACCAGATTACCGCTGGTGATCAACGCACGGCTGGCGCGACCATCGATAGGCGCGGTGACTTTGGTGAAATCGAGGTTAAGTTGCGCGGCGTCAACCGCCGCCTGCGCTGCGCGAATGTCGGCCTGTGCGGACGGCGGCCGAACGGCGCTGCTCCCACTCTTCGCGGGAGACCAGTTGGTATGGATTAATTTATTGGTGCGCTCAGCCTCACTTTGCGCCGGGCTGGCCTGCGTTTTGGCTCTCCGCCGGTCGCTTGCGCCTGTTCCAGCGCGGCGCGATAGGTTCTGTCGTCGATAGTGAACAGCACCTCGCCCTTTCTCACTTCGGCCGTCGGTGTAATTCACTTTATCAATGTAGCCGGAGACACGGGGGCGTAGCTGAACACTTTCCACCGCTTCAATCCGACCGTTAAAGCTATCCCACTGACTAATGGATTTCACGACCACGTCAGCGGCGCTGACGGCCGGCGCTATGGCACGGCATTCTGCGCGACACCGTCATCGCAGCCAACAAGCAGTACGGAGAGTAACATTGCTCCCAACGCATGCAGATGAAAGTTAACCCAAGGTTTTGCAGGCTCATTATTTTTATTCCGCTAATTGTAGCCGCCGGGCAAGACGCGGTGGGAGACGCCGCGCCACTTCCTTTGTCCGGGCTGGCTTAAGGCCATTGTGTCGTTCATCGCCACAAAACTGTAACAGTTACGAATACACTATCGCGGCGATTGTAGGGAGGCGCTAAATTTAGTGCAACAATAATTAATACACTTTATGTGCTATTTTAGTCAGCGCAAAAGACGCGCGTTTCCGGCAAGGTCTTAAATGCAACAATAAAACTTGCAATTAATGCAAAATCGGGCCACCTTTAAAATGCAACAGATAAAGATACCTTTTAAGCTGCATGGGGAAACGCGATGAACACTGACGCATTTATGCACGATTTACTCGACTGGATCGACAACAACCTTGAAAGCCGTCTGGACATTGGCACCGTTTCCCGGCGCGCTGGCTATTCGAAATGGCACCTCCAGCGGATATTCAAAGAACATACTGGTGATACTCTCGGTGAGTATATTCGCGCGCAAAAACTGAAAAAATCGGTCGAGCGTTTAACGCACAGCTCCGAACCGATTTTGAACGTGGCGATCGCGTTGGGCTTTGACTCCCAGCAATCCTTCAATCGCAGTTTCAAGCGGCAGTATGGCGTGGCTCCCGGAGTATGGCGCCGTAGTCTCGGCTCCTCTGCCATGCAGACATTACGCCAGCAATCCACATAATGCGTCGTGGTTTTCGCCGCGCCCCCAAGCAGGATGAAATCGTCGGCCTGATAGCGGCATTACGTGCATGCCGCCTAGCGTGTCCGGTTTGACGTTTCATTCAAGAAGAAAAGAGTTAACCCCGGTTGCGCCGACATCCGCTTTATCACTGTCACGCTTGTTCATTTCTATCGCTTCAAACAACAACATCTCCCCCGTTGTTTTCCTGCCATAAAGACTTGGTTATCATGCTCGCTACGTCCTTATGAAAGGAAGTGCAGGATTTCATGAGATCCAATGAGCAACGTGAAACCTAATGAGAATTAAAAACATCACTAACTCATTAAAATTTAAGAAAATGGACATCATAAACTAATGAGTACACTCGAGAATTTCGACGCCCATACCCCGATGATGCAGCAGTATCTGAAGCTGAAAGCTCAGCATCCGGACATTCTGCTGTTCTATCGCATGGGGGATTTTTACGAACTGTTTTATGACGATGCCAAACGCGCATCGCAGTTGATGGATATCTCGCTGACCAAACGCGGCGCATCGGCGGGTGAACCGATCCCAATGGCGGGCGTGCCGCATCACGCTGTCGAAAACTATCTGGCGAAGCTGGTCAGCCTTGGCGAATCCGTGGCGATTTGCGAACAGATAGGCGATCCCGCCACCAGCAAAGGGCCGGTTGAGCGCAAAGTGGTGCGCATCGTGACGCCGGGGCACCATCAGCGACGAAGCGCTGTTGCAGGAGCGTCAGGATAACCTGCTGGCCGCCATCTGGCAGGACAGTAAAGGCTTTGGTTACGCCACGCTGGATATCAGCTCCGGGCGTTTTCGCGTGAGCGAACCGGCCGATCGCGACACCATGGCCGCCGAATTACAACGCACTAACCCGGCCGAGCTGCTGTATGCCGAAGACTTTGCGGAAACCGCATTGATTGAAGGCCGTCGCGGTTTGCGTCGTCGTCCGCTGTGGGAGTTTGAAATTGACACCGCCCGCCAGCAGCTCAATCTGCAATTTGGTACCCGCGACTCGGTTGGCTTCGGCGTTGAGAACGCGCCGCGCGGCCTGTGCGCCGCCGGTTGCCTGCTGCAATATGTGAAAGACACACAGCGCACCGCCCTGCCGCATATTCGCTCCATCACCATGGAGCGCCAGCAGGACACCATTATTATGGATGCCGCCACGCGTCGTAATCTGGAGATCACCCAGAACCGGCAGGCGGGATAGAAAACACGCTGGCGTCGGTTCTGGACTGCACCGTCACTGCCATGGGCAGCCGTATGCTGAAACGCTGGTTGCATATGCCCGTGCGCGATACCCGGGTGTTAGTCGAACGCCAGCAAACCATCAGCGCGTTACAGGAACGCACTGGCGAATTACAGCCGGTACTGCGCCGGTCGGCGACCTTGAACGTATACTTGCGCGTCTGGCGCTACGCACCGCTCGCCCGCGCGATCTGGCGCGTATGCGTTACGCTTTCCAGCAGTTGCCGGAACTGCGCCGCCAGTTGGCGGATGTCGACAGTGCGCCGGTTCAGGCGCTGCGCGGAAACATGGGCGAATTCACCGAACTGCGCGAATTGCTTGAACGGGCGATTATCGACGCTCCGCCCGTGCTGGTGCGCGATGGTGGCGTTATTGCCCCCGGTTATAACGCCGAGCTGGACGAGTGGCGCGGACTGGCGGATGGTGCGACCGATTATCTCGACAGACTCGAGATCCGCGAACGCGAACGCCTCGGGCTGGATACCCTGAAAGTCGGCTATAACGCCGTGCACGGTTATTACATCCAGATCAGCCGCGGTCAGAGCCACGGGCCCCCATCCACTATGTACGCCGCCAGACGCTGAAAAACGCCGAACGCTACATTATTCCGGAGCTGAAAGAGTACGAAGACAAAGTTCTGACCTCCAAAGGCAAAGCGCTGGCGCTGGAAAAACAGCTGTATGACGAATTGTTCGATCTGCTGATGCCGCACGGCGGATCTGCAACAAAGCGCGTCTGCGTTGGCGGAACTGGATGTGCTGGTCAACTGGCGGAACGCGCTGAGACGCTCAATTACAGTTGCCCGACCTTTAGCGACAAACCGGGCATTCGCATTAGCGAAGGTCGCCATCCGGTGGTGGAGCAGGTACTGAAAGAGCCGTTTATCGCTAACCCGCTGAATTTATCCCCTCAGCGCCGGATGCTGATCATTACCGGGCCGAATATGGGCGGTAAAAGTACCTATATGCGCCAGACGGCGTTGATTGCGCTGCTGGCGTATATCGGTAGCTATGTTCCGGCACAGAAGGTCGAGATTGGTCCTATCGACCGTATCTTTACCCGCGTTGGCGCAGCGGATGATCTGGCCAGCGGTCGATCCACATTTATGGTTGAGATGACCGAGACCGCCAACATTCTGCACAATGCCACCGAAAACAGCCCTCGGTGTTGATGGATGAGATTGGCCGCGGAACGTCTACCTATGATGGTCTGTCGCTGGCGTGGGCCTGCGCGGAGAATCTGGCGAATAAAATCAAGGCGCTGACGCTGTTTGCCACCCACTACTTTGAGCTGACGCAACTGCCGGAGAAAATGGAAGGCGTGGCGAACGTGCATCTGGACGCACTGGAGCATGGCGATACGATTGCCTTTATGCACAGCGTGCAGGATGGCGCGGCCAGCAAGAGTTACGGACTGGCGGTCGCCGCACTGGCAGGGGTGCCGAAAGAGGTGATCAAGCGGGCGCGCGGTAAGCTGCGCGAACTGGAAAGCCTGTCGCCGAATGCAGCAGCAACGCAGGTCGATGGTACGCAGATGTCGTTGCTGGCAGCCCAGGAAGAGACCAGCCCGGCAGTTGAAGCGCTGGAAAATCTTGATCCGGACGCGTTAACGCCGCGTCAGGCGCTGGAGTGGATTTATCGCTTAAAAAAGCACGGTGTAAGTTGCCTCACCCCGGCCCTCTCCCAGTGGGAGAGGGAGAAAACCTGAGCCTTACCCCGGCCCTCTCCCACTGGGAGAGGGGAAAAACCGTGCCCTCCCACAGGAGAGGGAGAAACTCGTGCCCTCTCCCCGGCCCTCTCCCATAGGGAGAGGGGGAAAACTCGTGCCCTCATTTCGCCAATAGCGGTGGAATGGTCGGGACTTGTGGCGCGTTATCAATATCCTGCTGCGTCATACGAAACGCTTCCGGGTAGTGTTCACGGCTGGTGCGGCGCAGCGGTTCAGTGTCGCGCCGAGGTATATAAACAGTGCTGGCACTGATAAACCGTCCAGACCCCTTTCACTGGCGAGGTCGCCATCACTTCAATCTGCTCATCGGCACAACGTGGGCATATCATAATTCGCTCCTTATCGACGATTCGCCAGCATGGCGGTCAGTTTTTCGGTCCAGGGCTTTGGTCTCCGGCAAGTCGCGCACCGGCTGGCTGTAGTGACCGCGGTTATCCGGTGCGACCGGCGTCGTGGCATCGATAATCAGTTTGTCGGTGATCCCCGCCGGGCTGGATCCCGGATCCAGCTCCAGTACCGACATATTCGGCAACTGCACCAGATCGCCTGCCGGGTTCACTTTCGATGACAGTGCCCACATCACCTGCGGTAAGTTAAACGGATCGACATCTTCATCCACCATGATCACCATCTTCACATAGCCCAATCCGTGCGGCGTGGTCATGGCGCGCAGCCCAACGGCTCGGGGCAAAACCGCCGTAGCGTTTTTTCGTGGAGATGATGGCCAGCAGCCCGTGGGTGTACATGGCATTCACCGCACCGGACTTCCGGAAACTCGGCTTTCAGTTGCTGATACAGAGGAACACAGGTGGCGGGCCCAATCAGATAATCAATCTCTGTCCGAGGGCATGCCGAGATAGAGCGATTCAAAAATCGGCTGGTTGCGGTAAGAGACTTTATCAATGCGCACCACGGTCATATTGCGCCCGCCGGAATAGTGCCCGGTGAACTCACCAAACGGCCCTTCGATTTCACGCTTACGCCCTTCAATTACCCCTTCGAGGATCACTTCTGAACCCCACGGCACATCGAAGCCCGTCAGCGGCGCGGTGGCAATCGGATACGCTTTTTCACGTAGCGCGCCCGCCATTTCATATTCCGATTGATCGTATTTCAGCGGCGTTGCGCCCATCAGCGTGATAATCGGTTCATTACCCAGCGAAATCACAATCGGTAAATCTTCGCCGCGCTCTTCCGCTTTATGCAGGTGCAGCGCAATGTCATGCATCGGCACCGGTTGCAAACCAAGTTTGCGTTTGCCTTTCACTTCCATGCGGTAAATGCCGACGTTCTGTTTACCAAAGTGTTCAGGATCGGTCGGGTCGCGAGAAACCACGCAGGCTTTATCGAGGTAAAATCCGCCATCGCCATCGTTGAGGCGAAACAGCGGCAGAATATCGAACAAGTTGATGTCGTCACCGTCAACGCTGTTCTCCGCCCGTGGGGGGATTGTCGCGGCGTTCCGGCGCAACCGGGAAGGTATCCCAACGGCGAATAAATTCATCAATCTGCTGCTTCACGGGCGTATTCGGCGGTAGCCCCATGGAAATCGCATGGTTTTGCCACGAACCGATGGTATTCATGGCTATGCGGGCATCCACAAAACCGCGAATATTATCGAACCACAGTGCGGGTGCGCCTTCGCCGATGCGGCCTGTCGCGTTCGCAGCGGCGGCCAGATCCGGCTCGGCATTGACCTCTTCACCGATCCTGAGCAGTTGCCCCTCGGTCTTCCAGCGCGTTTAAAAACCACGCAAATCATCAAAAGCCATTATGCATTCTCCTGTGAAAATTCTGTGCCGCCTGCAAGCCGCCCCAACGTTTGGCTTGCGGCAGCGACAGACCAAACTGATCCAGCACGCGCGCAACAATATGCAGCGTGATGTCTTCAACCGTCTGCGGGTGGTTGTAATACGCGGGCATCGGCGGAACCATGGCGACGCCGAGTCGGGACAGCGCAAGCATGTTTTCCAGATGGATGGTGCTCAGCGGCATTTCGCGCGGGACCAGCACCAGCTTGCGCCCCTCTTTCAGCACCACATCGGCGGCGCGCCCTACCAGCCCCTTCGGCATAACCCGCGCGAATGCCAGCCAGCGTTTTCATAACTGCAGGGGATAATGATCATGCCGTCGGTGTGGAAAGATCCGGATGAGATCGTGGCCGCCCTCGGGGTCCGCCGGGTTATGGCAGTAGTCCGCCAGCGTGGCGACATCGCGTGCGCGATAAGGCGTTTCCAGCTCAAGGGTGGTTTTCGCCCATTTCGACATCACCAGATGGCTTTCGACGTCCGGCATCGCCTGCAATGCCTGCAATAGCGCCACGGCTAATGGCGCGCCCGTTGCGCCGGTCACTCCTACAATCAGTTTCATCTGGCACTCCATTTTGTTCGTACACGAACATTATGCAAATAACGTACGCCTGCCCTAACAGACTGACAAGAGAGTCACAGTGTTAGCCGCATAAAAGGTTAAAAACAGAGGCGTTATAAAGCGGCGCGGAAGCCGCTATGATAGAAAGAAGATCATGATGTGGAGTGCCCATGGAATTAAGAAACGAAGCGTTTCACCTGTTACGCCAGCTTTTTCAGCAGCATACAGCGCAATGGCAGCAAGCATTGCCGACGCTGACAAAGCCGCAGTATTCGGTGTTACGCTCCATTGCCGAACATCCGGGGATTGAACAGGTGATATTGACGGAAGCTGCGGTCAGCACAAAAGCGACGCTGGCGGAGATGCTCAGTCGCATGGAAAACCGTGGGCTGGTGCGTCGGGAAAGCGATCCGGCAGATAAGCGCCGACGGTTTGTTTACCTGACGGAAGAAGGCGAAGCGCTGCTGGCGGCCAGCATTCCTGTTGGCAACGATGTGGACGAGGCGTTTTTAGGTCGACTTACCGCTGAGGAGCGACAGGCTTTTTCGCTGCTCATCAGGAAAATGATGGCAAAAGCGTAATGCCAGAAATGAAAAGGCCGTGTCATCTGCGACCGGCCTTTTTGGCTTGAATGGGTGCTTATTCGCGGAACAGCGCTTCGATATTCAGCCCTTGCATTTGCAGGATTTCGCGCAAACGACGCAGACCTTCAACCTGAATCTGGCGAACTCGTTCACGGGTGAGGCCAATCTCGCGGCCCACATCTTCGAGTGTCGCAGCTTCATAGCCCAGCAGACCGAAACGACGCGCCAGCACTTCACGCTGTTTGGCGTTCAGTTCGAACAGCCATTTGACGATGCTCTGTTTCATATCATCGTCCTGCGTGGTGTCTTCCGGGCCGTTATCTTTCTCATCGGCCGAGGGATATCCAGCAGCGCTTTTTCAGAATCACCGCCCAGCGGTGTATCAACTGAGGTAATGCGCTCGTTGAGACGCAGCATACGGCTGACATCATCAACAGGTTTATCAAGCTGTTCGGCAATCTCTTCCGCACTCGGTTCGTGGTCCAGCTTATGGGACAACTCACGCGCGGTGCGCAGATAAACGTTCAGCTCTTTTACAATGTGAATCGGCAGACGAATGGTACGGGTTTGATTCATGATCGCCCGTTCAATGGTCTGACGGATCCACCAAGTGGCGTAAGTCGAGAAACGGAACCCACGTTCCGGGTCAAATTTCTCAACAGCGCGGATCAACCCCAGGGTTACCCTCTTCAATCAGATCCAGCAGCGCCAGACCACGATTGCTGTAACGACGGGCAATCTTCACCACCAGACGCAGGTTACTTTCAATCATGCGACGGCGGGAGGCTACGTCACCTCGTAATGCACGGCGTGCGAAATAGACTTCTTCTTCGGCCGTCAATAGCGGGGAATACCCGATTTCCCCAAGGTATAGCTGAGTTGCGTCTAAAACACGCTGGGTAGCACCCTGCGATAACAGCTCCTCTTCAGCCAGTCGTTATCACTGGGTTCCTCTTCTACTAAGGCTTTCTCGTCAAAAACCTCTGCTCCGTTCTCATCAAATTCCGCATCTTCATTTTAAATCATGAACTTTCAGCGTATTCTGACTCATAAGGTGGCTCCTACCCGTGATCCTGGGCAAAGCACCGGAACACTCATCACTGTGCCCATTGCAGCGGCATCTGCGCATGCTGCAACGGCTCAAATGGGGAGTGCTTCAACCACTTTGCACCGATTCATCGCTGCGGCAAATAACGCAGCGGGTTTACGGATTTCCCCTTGTAACGAATTTCAAAATGCAAGCGTGTAGAACTGGTGCCGGTGCTACCCATGGTAGCTATTTTCTGCCCCGCCTTAACTTCTTGTTGTTCCCGGACCAGCATCGTATCGTTATGGGCGTAGGCACTCAGGTAATCATCGTTATGTTTAATAATGATGAGATTCCCGTAACCGCGCAGCGCGTTACCGGCATAAACGACGCGCCCATCTGCGGTCGCGACAATAGCCTGTCCTTTGCTACCCGAGATATCGACCCTTTATTGCCACCTTCGGTAGCAGAGAAGTTGTCGATAACTTTGCCGTCAGTCGGCCAGCGCCATGCAGAGATTGGCGAACTGGTTGATGTACTGCTGACAGTCGGTTCGGTAGTGCTGACAGAAGGTGCCGTAACAGGCGCTGTGACCACGGTCGCAGGCTTATTGTTGGGCAACATTTTATTAGCACTTTGTTCACCTGAATCTTCAGAATACGTAATTGTCGGTTTCGAAGCAACCACTACGGTTGAATTTTGTGCAGGTTTTGAGACGATTCCTTGCGCTGATGCATCAGCCTGAGTTATTGCATTACCGCCTGTGATTGGCGTACCAGATGCATTGCCCACCTGTAGCGTTTGTCCGACTTCCGGTGCCATACGGGGCAGCAACATGGTTGCGCTGCGCTAAATCACGGAAATCGTTCCCGGTGATCCACGCGATATAAAACAGCGTGTCGCCACGTTTAACGGTGTAAGTGCTGCCGCCAGCATAGCTGCCTTTTGGAATGTTGCCGTACTGGCGGTTATAGACAATGCGCCCGTTCACCGTCTGCACAGGCTGCTGCGCGACCGGTTGGATTTGCGCAGGCTGAACGCTCTGGCGCTGAACCGGCTGGATTGTCGGTTGCTGCTGCGATGCCGTGCCAATTTTTGGCGGCGGTGTGATGAGCATTCCTGAACCGGAATGGGAACTTGTGCCGGCGTTACCGCCAACCGAGCTCACCGGCGCAGGCGCGTTAGTGGAATTTGAACACCCTGCCAGCCAAAGTGAAACCAGCGACAATGCCGCAATACGACTTACGGTGAATTTAGGGCTTCCCGTGCTCATTTTTCCCCAACAATATGTATGATACCAATGACTTAATAATAACCGTGAACGTCAACGGCAAATTTGCCCACCATACGCTGTTATCGCCTGAAAATCCCGGAAAACTCTGTTTCTCAGGCCAGTTCCCCGCACCAGCGGGACAAAGCGTACGGCTTCCACGGTATCGATAATAAATTCGCTGCCCCGCCGACGAACACGTTTCAGTTGTTGGTGTTCATCGCCCACGGGCAAAACGAGAATTCCGCCTTCATCCAGTTGCGCCATCAGCGCAGCGGGGATCTCCGGCGGCGCGGCGGTCACGATAATGGCATCAAACGGCGCCCGGGCTTGCCACCCTTGCCAGCCATCGCCGTGACGCGTAGAAACATTGTGTAAATCGAGCTGCTTCAGGCGGCGACGCGCCTGCCACTGTAGCCCTTTGATGCGTTCAACGGAACAGACGTGGTGCACCAGTTGCGCCAGAATCGCCGTCTGGTAGCCGGAACCGGTGCCAATCTCCAGCACGCGGGAGGCGGGCGTCAACTCCAGCAGCTCCGTCATACGCGCCACCATATAAGGCTGGGAAATGGTTTGCCCCCGGCCAATCGGCAGCGCAACGTTATCCCACGCTTTGTGTTCAAACGCTTCATCGATAAATTTCGCGCGGCACGCGCGACAAGGCCCTCAAGCACCTGCTCGTTTTTAATGCCCTGTGCACGTAATTGCGTGAGAAGATCCTGAACGCGTTTGCTTACCATCGCCTGTTCACCCCGGCTCGCTCCAACCAGCCCGAGACCACATCATGCGCGCTGTAAGCGGTTAAATCCACATGCAGCGGCGTCACCGACACATAACCTTCGTCGATGGCGGCAAAATCGGTATCCGGCCCGGCGTCGCATTTCTCCCCCGGCGGACCAATCCAGTACAGCGTGTTGCCACGCGGATCCTGCTGTGGAATCACCTGATCGGCCGGATGGCGGCTACCGCAGCGGGTCACGCGAATGCCTTTGATCTCCTCAAGCGGAAGATCCGGCACATTGATATTCAGGATACGCCCGGTACGCAGCGGTTCACGGTTCAACGCCCGCAGAATCGAGCAGGTGACGGCCGCAGCCGTGGCATAATGGGTATGCCCGTTGAGCGACACCGCCAGCGCAGGGAATCCCAAATGGCGGCCTTCCATTGCAGCGGCAACGGTGCCGGAGTAGATAACATCATCACCAAGGTTCGGCCCGGCATTAATACCGGAGACGACCACATCCGGGCGCGGGCGCATCAGCGCATTCACGCCAAGGTAGACACAGTCTGTCGGCGTGCCCATCTGGACGGCGATGTCGCCGTTATCAAACGTGAAGGTGCGAAGCGAAGATTCAAGCGTGAGCGAATTAGACGCGCCGCTGCGGTTACGATCGGGTGCGACGACCTGTACGTCGGCAAACTCCCGGAGAGCCTTTGCCAGCGTCTGAATGCCCGGCGCATGGATCCCCGTCATCGTTACTCAGCAATATTCGCATAATCACCCGATGTGTTGATAAGTTCCCTGACCACACTGGTGGCAAAACTTCCCGCCGGGAGCCAGAAACGTAACTCGACGGTAACGTCATCCCACCAGTTCCAGCGCAGCGACTGCGGGTAAAGCAGCATCGCGCGGCGCGCCGCCTCGACTTTTTCCCGCACCAGCAGCGCCTGTAATTCCGGCGCGTCGGCAATGGCGTGTTGCTCAAAAGCCAGCGCCTCGCGCTGCGATCCCATTCGCCGCTGCGGGCAGCGATGCGGTGATCATTAACGCTTTGGCATCCACACGAGCCTGCAATTCAGCGCGTTCGTCATCGGTTGCGACGAACCAGCTTCCGCGCCCCGCTAATTGTAGCGCATCACCGTCAACAACTTGATTAAAGTCCGTTTTTTCAGACGCTCGCTAACCATTTGATTAAACAACGCACTGCGGGCCGCCGACAACCAAAAACTGCGTTTGTTGCGATCGCGTACCGGCGCATTGCTCTGCGCCCAGCGCAGCGCGCCCTGAACGTTACTGCCGCCAATACCAAAGCGCTGAGCGCCAAAGTAGTTTGGCACACCGCGTTCCGTAATGGCCTGCAATCGCGATTCGACATCCGCGCGATCGCTCACCTCGCGCAATACCACCGTGAACGCATTGCCCTGCAAAGCGCCGAGGCGCAACTTACGTTTATGGCGGGCATACTCCAGCACCTTGCACCCTTCCAGTTCAAAGGCGCTGAGATCCGGCATGACATTACCCGGCACGCGGGCGCACAACCACTGCTCCGTGACCGCATGTTTATCTTTCTGCCCGGCAAAACTCACTTCCCGCGCGGGAATTTTAAGGAATTTTGCCAGCGCATCGGCAACAAAACGCGTGTTACAACCGTTTTTCAGAATACGTACAAGAACATGCTCGCCCTCGCCGTCTGGCTCCAAAGCCGAGATCTTCCACCACCACGAAATCTTCCGGGTTGGCCTTTAAGACGCCTGTCGCTGCCGGCTTGCCGTGCAACCAGTCAGGTTCTCAAAATCGATCATTTTGCCGCCTTAACCAGCAGCGCCACCGCTTCACAGGCAATGCCTTCGCCACGACCGGTAAAGCCAAGCTTCTCGGTAGTGGTGGCTTTCACGTTGACGTCATCCATGTGGCAGCCAAGATCTTCGGCAATAAACACGCGCATCTGAGGAATGTGCGGCAACATTTTTGGTGCCTCGGGCGATGATCGTCACATCGACGTTGCCAAGGGTATAGCCTTTGGCTGGATGCGGCGCCACGCTTCGCGCAGCAGCCCGCGGCTATCAGCGCCTTTAAACGCCTGATCGGTATCCGGGAACAGTTTACCAATGTCGCCCAGCGCCGCGGCGCCAAGCAGGGCGTCTGTCAGCGCATGCAGCGCGACGTCGCCATCGGAATGCGCCAACAGGCCTTTTTCGTAAGGAATGCGCACGCCGCCGATGATAATCGGGCCTTCGCCGCCAAACGCGTGTACGTCAAAACCGTGTCCAATGCGCATTATGCTTTCTCCGGAGGTCTGAATGGGTCAGATAGAATTCTGCGAGTCGTAAATCTTCAGGTCGGGTGACTTTAATATTATCCGCACGCCCGGCAACCAGTTCCGGGTGAAAACCACAATGTTCCAGCGCGGAGGCTTCATCGGTGATGATAGCCCCTCATTCACTGCCCGAATCAGGCAGTCGTGAAGGAGTTCCAGCGGGAAAAAACTGCGGTGTCAGCGCATGCCATAAATCATTACGTTCAACCGTATGGGCGATGGCGGTTTTACCCGGTGCTCAGCGCGCTTCATGGTGTCGCGCACGGGTGCGGCGAGAATACCGCCGACGCGGCTGGTTTCGCACAGTTGCAGCAGACGGTTTAAATCGTCCTGATGCAGGCAAGGACGCGCAGCGTCATGCACCAGCACCCACTGCGCGCCCGCGGCGGCTTTCAGGCCAGCGAGCACGGAATCGGCACGTTCAGCGCCACCGTCCACGACGGTGATCTGCGGATGCCGGGCGAGCGGTAAGCTGGCGAAACGTTCGTCACCAGGGCTGACGGCGATGATCACCCGGCCAACGCGCGGGTTAACGAGCAGCGCGGAAACCGCATGCTCAAGGATCGTTTTATCGCCAATGGAGAGATATTGCTTAGGACATTCCGTTTGCATGCGACGGCCGAATCCGGCGGCCGGCACCACGGCACAGACGTCCGGTATCATTGCTGACATGTCGTAAACCCGGGACTGTTAAGGTCTGTTTTGTGTATTTTGTGAATTCTGCGTGTTTTGCGTTGACCCCCGGCGCGTTTCGATGCGTCCGGCACCAGACGATAGAATGTTTCGCCCGGTTTGGTCATGGTCAATTCGTTGCGTGCGCGTTCCTCAATCGCTTCCCTGACCGCCGTTGAGATCGTCAATTTCGGCGAAAAGCTGATCGTTGCGCGCTTTTAATTTGGCGTTAGTCGCCTGTTGTGCCGCCACATCTTCGCTGACGCGGCCGTAATCGTGCAGACCATTCTTGCCAAACCACAGCGAGTACTGTAGCCAGACCAGCAAAGCCAGCAATAGCAGCGTTAGTTTACCCATCCTGCCCCCTGAAAAACGGCATCATCATCCCATAACTTTTCGTCAGACTCCACTCCGGGGCCGGGTGATACCGCACAAGCGCCAGACTTTAGCACATTTGACTGCCGAACCGTAGCCCACACCCCATCCCGGACACATTGTCTTAATGTGCGTTACGGTTTGAAGTATGCATGCCCTTAGCCGAGCAGCCACATAAACAGCACGCCGAACATGGCGATCACCGTCAGCAATGTCGCCACGCTACTGTACAGCAGCTTGCCGCCCAGCAGTGAATGCAACGCAATGCCGACCACCACCGAAACGGGCATCAGCGCAAGGAAGAAGGGCCGGTGTAGAGAAAGAAGAAGAGCGTGTTGGGGCCGTAGATCATAAACGGGATCGCCAGCGCCACTAGCCATGCAACGAACCCCACAACGGCCCCGGGGAGAGACCATGTGGTTTCGTCTGTGGTCGTCGTGGAAAGCGACTCCGACCGGGAGAGGGTGATGTTCTGACTGTTACGCATATCTGATCCTGTTACCTGAACGACCGGCAAAGGGGAGATACGCGCAATCATCAGGCAGTGTGGAAATTAACGCCGGGCCACCTGAAGATGACGGGTATCGCCAGTACCGTCTCAGGATCTGATAATATCGCCCTGTCGGAGGAGATCTAATAATTGGCTTACCAAATTTGTTACCAATTGTTCACCATCCAGATGAACCTCCGCAGAGAGCGGCGCTTCGTAAACCGAGTCGATACCGGTGAAGTTACGCAGCTCGCCAGCACGCGCTTTTTTTATACAATCCCTTCGGATCGCGCGCCTCGCAAATAGCCAATGGCGTATCGACAAACACTTCGATAAAGCGCCCTTCCCCAAGCCGCTCGCGCACCATCTGGCGCTCCGCGCGGTGCGGAGAGATAAACGCCGTTAACACCACCAGCCCTGAGTCGACCATCAGTTTGGCAACTTCACCCACCCGGCGGATATTCTCTTTACGATCGGCATCGCTAAAGCCCAGTCGCTGCACAACCCATGGCGAA
The DNA here is from genome assembly GCA_002886105.1 of Enterobacter sp. EA-1. GTDB lineage: Bacteria > Pseudomonadota > Gammaproteobacteria > Enterobacterales > Enterobacteriaceae. The sequence continues at coordinate 1,025,787 of CP025776.1, read as the reverse complement.
CATTGTCGCCATCCAGCAAATAGGTGCTCACGCCCACACGGTGCAGCGCCTCTTCCAACGCCCCGGCGACGGTAGATTTACCTGAGCCGGAGAGCCCGGTAAACCACAGCACAACCCCACGGTGACCGTGGAGTTGTTCGCGCTGCTCAGCCGTAACCGGGTGCGCATGCCAGACGACGTTTTCGTCATGCTGCGCCATTACTGACCTCCCAGCAGATCACGCGCGCCCCAGTGCGGGAAGTGCTTACGAATAAGTGGTTCAGTTCCAGCTCAAAAGCGCTGAATTCGGAAGTACTGGTCTGTTGCCCGGCATGAACGTCACGCACCATGCCTGCCCCAACGGTTACATTGCTCAGACGATCAATAAAGATAATCCCACCGGTGACCGGGTTCTGCTGGTAGGCATCCAGCGTTAGCGGCTCATCAAAGGTTAAATCGATAAGACCAATGCCGTTCAACGGCAGGCTTTCCACCCCGGCGCTGAGTGAGGTTATTGATGTCAACCTGATACTGAATGTTGTCCACGCGCGCGCGGGTCTTTTACCGGCGACTTTAATGTCGTAGCTTTGCCCCGGCTGCAACGGTTTTTCCGCCATCCACACCACATCGAGCGAAGCACTCTGCACCGCTGGCAGCGTTTCCTGCGCATCGAGGATCAGATCGCCGCGGCTGATATCAATTTCATCTTTCAGCACCAGCGTAATCGCTTCACCGGCGGCCGCTTCTTGTAAATCGCCATCAAAGGTGACGATACGGGCGACAGACGACTCAACGCCAGACGGTAAGACTTTGATGCGTTGCCCCACTTTCACCACACCGGACGCCAGCGTACCGGAAAAACCACGGAAATCGAGGTTCGGGCGGTTAACATACTGCACCGGGAAGCGCATCGGCTGCGTATCCACCACGCGCTGGATCTCAACCGTTTCCAGCACTTCCAGCAGCGTCGGGCCGCTGTACCATGGCATTTGCGGACTCTGGCTTGCGACGTTGTCGCCTTCCAGCGCCGAGAGCGGCACAAAACGGATATCCAGATTGCCCGGCAATTGTTCTGCAAGGTCAAATAATCCTGACGGATGTTCTCGAAGGTCTCTTCGCTAAACGCCACCAGATCCATTTTATTCACCGCCACCACGGGTGCTTAATGCCCAGCAGCGTGGAGATAAAGCTGTGACGGCGCGTCTGATCCAGCACGCCTTTACGGGCGTCGATCAGCAGGATCGCCAGATCGCAGGTCGAGGCCCCGGTCGCCATATTACGGGTGTACTGCTCGTGCCCCGGGGTATCGGCAATGATAAATTTGCGTTTCTCGGTGGAGAAATAGCGATAAGCCACATCAATGGTGATGCCCTGTTCGCGCTCCGCTTGCAGGCCATCCACCAGCAAGGCCAGATCGAGCTTCTCACCCTGCGTACCGTGACGTTTGCTGTCGTTGTGCAGCGTAGAGAGCTGATCTTCATAGATCTGGCGGGTGTCGTGCAGCAAGCGGCCAATCAGGGTGCTTTTCCCGTCATCGACGCTGCCGCAGGTCAGAAAGCGCAGCAGGCTTTTGTGCTGCTGAGCATGCAGATACGCTTCGACGCCGCCTTCATTAGCAATTTGTTGTGCGATTGTGGTGTTCATGGCGGCTCCTTAGAAATATCCCTGACGTTTTTTCCAGCTCCATGGAGCCGGCCCGGTCGCGGTCAATCACGCGGCCCTGACGTTCACTGGTAGGAAACCAGCATCTCTTCGATGATCTCAGGCAGCGTTTGCGCATCCGACTCCACTGCACCAGTGAGAGGCCAGCAGCCCAGCGTACGGAAACGGACCATTCGCTGCTCGATCACTTCGCCCGGTTGCAGATCGATACGGTCGTCATCGATCATCATCAGCATGCCGTCACGCTCCAGCACCGGGCGTTCCGCCGCCAGATACAGAGGAACAATCTCGATATTTTCCGGTGTAGATGTACTGCCAGATATCCAGTTCGGTCCAGTTTGACAGCGGGAACACGCGAATGCTTTCGCCCTTGTTAATCTGGCCGTTGTAATTATGCCACAGCTCCGGGCGCTGGTTTTTCGGGTCCCAGCGGTGGAAACGGTCACGGAACGAGTAAATACGCTCTTTGGCGCGGGATTTTTTCTTCGTCGCGACGCGCGCCGCCGAATGCGGCATCAAAACCGTATTTGTTCAGCGCCTGCTTCAGCCCTTCGGTTTTCATGATGTCGGTATGTTTCGCACTGCCGTGCACGAACGGGTTAATGCCCATCGCTACCCCTTCCGGGTTCTTATGCACCAGCAGCTCACAGCCGTAGGCTTTCGCGGTACGGTCACGGAATTCATACATCTCACGGAATTTCCAACCGGTATCCACATGCAGCAGCGGAAACGGCAGCGTGCCCGGATAGAAGGCTTTACGCGCAAGATGCAGCATCACGCTGGAATCTTTGCCGATGGAATACATCATCACCGGGTTGGAAAATTCGGCGGCCACTTCGCGGATGATATGGATGCTTTCCGCCTCCAGTTGTCGCAGGTGGGTGAGTCGTTTTTGGTCCATAACCATTCCTTAAGCCAGATTAATCACAGAAGCGTCGAACGCTTCCGTTCCTGTCGTATGCCGGAACCCGTGCGAGTTCGCGATGAAGCCCAACCACCTCGCCCACCACTAACAAAGCGGGCATCGGGGCAGCTTTCGCCAGTTCCTCGAGTTGTTCTAATGTGCCAGTAGCCACATGCTGATCCGCGCGCGTACCGCGGGGAAATCACCGCCACTGGCGTGGTGTTATCGCGACCGTGGGCGATCAGTTGTGCGCTGATTTCCGCGGCCTTCATCGTCCCCATATAGATAGCCAGCGTCTGGCGGCTTTGCGCCAGCAGCGACCAGTCGAAAGGAGTGCTGTCGGCTTTGTAATGCCCGGTAACAAACGTCACGCTCTGCGCAAAGTCCCGGTGCGTCAGCGGAATCCCCGCATAAGCGGTCGCGCCAGATGCGGCAGTCACGCCCGGCACCACCTGAAAAGGGATACCTGCTTGCGCCGCTGCCTGCAACTCTTCGCCACCGCGACCAAAAATAAACGGATCGCCGCCCTTCAGGCGCACCACTGTTTTGCCTTCGCGAGCGGCATCCACCAGCATGCGATTGGTTTCATGCTGCGCAACCGCATGTGCTCCGGCGCGTTTACCTACACAAATTTTTTCCGCATCCCGACGGGTCAGCTCCAGCACGGCATCGCTGACCAGATGATCGTAAAACACCACATCGGCTTGCTGAATCACCTGCAAACCGCGCAATGTCAGCAGCCCTGCGTCGCCCGGCCCTGCGCCGACCAGAATAATCTCCCCGCTCGCCGAGCCCGGCTGCGTCAGTTCCGCTTCCAGCGCTTTCTCCGCCGCGGGTTCATCGCCTGCGGCCATCAGGCTGGCAAAACGCCCGCGAAAGGCGCTTTCCCAAAAACGGCGACGTTCATCGGTGGTCCGACGAAAGGCTTTAATGCGTGTGCGCCAGCGCCCGGCCACTTCCGCCATGCGCCCCAGATTTCCGGGTAACAACGCTTCCAATCTTTTCACGCAACAAGCGCGCCAGTACCGGCGCGTTACCGCCGGAGGAGATCGCCACCAGCAGCGGCGAACGATCGACAATCGACGGGAAAATAAAGGAGCACAGCGGCTGATCGTCAACCACATTGACCAGCCGGTGGCGCGCGTTGGCGGCATCGAATACCCGGCGGTTAAGCGCGGCATCATTGGTGGCGGCAATCACCAGAAAAACGCTATCCAGTTGTGATTCGTCAAACGTTGTCGCCAGCCAGTGAATAGCCTGCTGTTCAGCAAGCTGTTGCAGCGGCGCATCCAGTTGTTGCGCCACAACTCCTGGATCTGTGCGCCCGCGCGACGCAAAAGCGATTTTGCGCGCGGCGATTTCGCCGCCGCCAATCACCAGAACGGGGCGGTCTTTTACAGCAGCAAACAGCGGAAGGTAATCCACAACGCAACAACTCACTCATAGCCAGCAATACAGGGACTATAGGGGCGGTTTAGAACGAATGAAATTACGAATTGGAATGAGTAGTTCCGCAAAGGAATAACGCCTGTGCAAAGCAAATATCAAAAGTGCTTAACGCGTGTCTTTTCGCACGGTTAAGAAGAAATGAAATTGTGTAAACCCGGTCACAGTTTCATACTAAGCGCGTCAAAATTTTTGCTGCATAAAGGACTCTCTATGTTTTCCGCATTGCGCCACCGTACCGCTGCGCTCGGCGTATGCTTTATCCTTCCGGCGCATGCCCGCCCTTCCCAACCCGGTGAGTTTGCTAATGAGCAGGCACGCCATATTGCCACTCTGTTTCCGGTGCCGAATGACCGGTACACCCGCGGAAATGCTCTCTGCCGACTATTTGCAGCAGCAGTTCGCGCAGATGGGTTATGAGAGCAACATCCGTAAATTTAAAACCCGTTACAGCTACACGGCGAAAGATAAACAGCAGAGCTGGCAAAACGTTACCGGCAGTACGGTGATCGCCGCGCATGAAGGCAAATCGCCGCTGCAAATTATCATTATGGCGCATCTCGACACCTACGCGCCGCGCAGCGACGCCGATGTGGATAACAATCTGGGCGGCTTAACCTTACAAGGGATCGATGATAACGCAGCCAGTCTGGGCGTCATGCTGGAGCTGGCGCAGGCGCTCAAACAGGTGCCAACGCAGTACAGCATCCGTTTTATCGCCACCAGCGGTGAAGAGGAAGGCAAGCTCGGCGCACAAAACCTGCTCGATCGCATGAGCGAAGCCGAGAAGAAACACACCCTGCTGGTGATCAACCTGAACAACCTGATCGTCGGCGACAAACTCTACTTTAATAGCGGTAAAAACACCCCGGCCTCAGTGCGTAAACTGACGAGGGACCGTGCGCTAGCCCTTGCCCGCACGCAGGGTATTCTCGCCATGAGCAACCCGGGGCTTAACGCCAGTTATCCTAAAGGCACCAGTTGCTGTAACGACGCAGAAGTGTTTGATAAAGCGGGGATCCCGGTACTGTCGGTGGAAGCCACGAACTGGTCGCTGGGCAATAAAGATGGTGAGCAGCAACGCGCAAAATCGAAAACCTTTCCTGACGGCGTCAGCCATCACAATGCGCGACTGGATAACCAGCAATACATTGACCGCGCGCTGCCAGGGCGCATAGAACGCCGCAGTCGCGATGTTATGCGCATCATGCTGCCGTTAGTCAAAGAGCTGGCGAAAGCGGGCAAATAATTCGGACAAAACGCCTGCTTGCGCAGGCGTTTTTTCTGACTGTTCGGGCAATAAGAGCCACCGGTGGCGTGCGATTAACGCTCGTCGCGCCGCCCGCCTACCGCAGCCCACATCCGGCGCACATGCACCGTCACTTCTTCACGATCGTGGTACAGCTGTCGCGCCTGAATCTGCGCAGCGATGCCGTGCTCATCCAGTTGGGCCTGAATATACGCCGGTTATTGGACACCTCTTCGTAGCGTTTTTCATCGGCAGTTTAAGGTTAAAATGGTTTCGCGGCACCAGCCTTCTGTCAGCCATTGCGCCATCAGCGCAGCGACTTTCGCCGGTTTTCTCCACCATATCGCACACCATCCATGAGATGTTGTTGCGATTAGCGGAAGCCATCTTCCCGCAGCCGAGTCACCTCGGCCGGTATCCATCAGACTTTGCGCCATCGGGCCGTTATCCACTGAGTAAACCCACATGTTGCGTTTCACCAGTTGATAGGTCCAGCCGCCGGACATGCGCCAAGATCGACGGCATACATCCCATTGGCCAGACGCTCGTCCCACTCATCCTCCGGAATAAAGACGTGGAACGCCTCTTCCAGCTTTAACGTTGAGCGGCTCGGCGCGTCGGACGGGAACTTCAGGCGCGGGATACCCATATAGAACGGCGAGTTATTAAAGGAGTAGGAATACCCGGTATAGCAGCAGCCAGGGGCAATGAAAAGACATGCACCACCGGGCGTTTTGGCGTATCACTGCGCGCCAGCACACCCACTTCACGCAACGCGGAACGCAGCGGCACGGTGAATTTGCGGCAGAACTTCATCAGCTCTTTGCTTTCGTTGGTGTCCGCCACTTCAACCCGCAGATCGCCGCCTTTATCCACCACACCCTGCAACATACCGACAATCGGTGTAATGCGATCTTCCGGCGGCAAATCTTTCCAGTAATTCCCCCCACCACAAACATCTGACGAGCGAAAATCAGGCTATTAAACGGCAGTTCGCGCGCCAGCTTATCGGCATCGCTTTCCTGATAACATTCAAACATAGCCCGCGTTTTCTTTTACGCGCGCAAAACCGAACACCTCAAGACGCCCGGCCTTATCGGTAATTTCTGCTGCGCACTCTTTCTCAAAACCCGGGCGGCACAGCAACACCACTTTATTCATGAACAACGCCCTTACGTTTCAGACGGATCGCGCCAGTAAACATCAATGCCCAGCCGATTAAAAAAGCAAACACCACCGACTGGCGTAACAAACACCCACAGGCGTAAATGGGAGAGCGCTGTGCAATAAAGGCTGCCGCTAAACAGCACGGTACCCAATGCCGGAAAACGCTACTCCAGTAGAACCAGATGCTGATACGGCGCTGCATGGCAACCGCCAATCCCAGCACCGCAAGCGTATGAAATGCCCTCGGTAGTCGAGGCCGGTCTGGATCCAGCTCATCTCCACCACACCCAAAGACTTACTTAAAACATGTGCGCCGAATGCTCCCAGCGCGACATACAAAACCGCTCACCGCGGCGAAAATCAGCATAAAACGGCTGGTCATGTGGTTACCCTAAAGTCATACGCGCCACTGCGCGCGAATTATTGTTCGTAACGGAAACGAAATTTTTCCTGTTCGTTTGCCGCTTTTGCCAGTATCCACTGTCGAAAGGCGGCTATTTTACCCAGTTCTGCCTGACTGTCATGACAAACCAGATAAAACGCATTTTTACTGACCAAAACATCATTAAAAGGACAAACCAACCGGCCTGCCTCAATTTCGGACTGCGCCATCACATTATTCGCCAGCGCGATCCCCTGTCCGTGGATAGCCGCTTGCAGCACCATCGAGCTGTGGCTGAATATCGGCCCTTGCTGGACGTTAAGATTAAGACCTAACTGGCGCGTATAAGTTTGCCAGTCGCGACGGGAAGCGTCGTGTAATAATGTGTGCTGCGCCAAATCCTCTGGTTTTTTCAATGCCTTATCGCCGGTAAGCAACAGCGGAGAACAGACCGGCAGCAGATATTCGGCGTACAATTTTTCCACGCGCAGCCCTGGCCAGTTGCCGCGACCGTAAAAAATGGCCACGTCGACATCATCCGCCAGTTTATCTTCTTCACGATCCACAGCCCTCGGATACGCACATCGATTCCCGGATAAGCTGAGTTAAAGCTTGAGAGTCTTGGCACCAGCCATTGAATGGCAAAACTGGGTAATAAACTTACCGTCAGAGCACCTTTGGCGCTGCGCGCCACCGGAGCTTACGCGTCGCCTCATTGAGCTGTGAAAATATCTCTTTGATGTCCTCGGAAATAACTCTGTCCCTCTTCGGTCAGCAGCAGCGAGCGGTTACGTCGGCGGAAGAGTTTCAGCCCGAGAAAATCCTCGAGAGACTTGATTTGGTGGCTTACTGCGGCCTGCGTCACAAAAGCTCATCGGCAGCGCGAGTGAAACTCAAATGGCGCGCAGCGGCATCGAAAACGCGTAATGCATTTAGTGGTGGTAATCGCTTTGACATGGTTATCAGGCTTAGATGTAAACTCAATTTAACAAACAGGAAACAAGGGTTAACCTATTAGTTTTTTTTATCTGAGCCATTATAAATTGTCCGTTGAGCTTCTACCAGCAAATACCTATAGTGGCGGCACTTCCTGAGCCGGAACGAGAAGCTTTTTGGAATGCGTGTTCTGAAGGGCTTTTGGCTTACGGTTGTGATGTTGTGTTGTTGTGTTTGCAATTGGTCTGCGATTCAGACCCCGGTAGCAACGCTACCCCTTTTTCACTTCCTGTACATTTACCCTGTCTGTCCATAGTGATTAATGTAGCACCGCAAAATTGCGGTGCTTTTTTTATATCCAAAATCCGGCCTATTTTTTCTCCAGAGCGACCATCTCTTTCACGTCTGAACGGTTAATCTGCTGCTCATTACCATTCGCGTCTTTATAGGAAATCATCCCCGTCTGATCATCTGTTTTCGGTTTCCCTTCCGAGGACGATGGTGCGTCCATCATTGGTGTGTAACGCATAATTCGGACCAGAACAGGCGCTCAGGGTAAAAGCAAACATACATGCAGATATAATTGCGGCAGTCTTTTTCATGTTCTTCTCCTTCTGGCAATTAATGCTGTGAAAACCTCTTTCAGGAAGAGGCCAAAACATTTACCTAACACTATTCAGCATAACCTGCTTCTCCGGCCCTGCCAGACAAACAGACTATTCCGATGGAGCGCAACGTTCTTGCTACGCCGGAAAAATTGCGCGACGATCGTGCTATTGGTATGAGGAGCCCCATGAACGCATTTAACCCATCGCTATTTCGCGCCCAGTTTCCAGCGCTGGCTGACGCTGGCGTCTATCTGGACAGCGCCGCCACCGCCTTAAAACCGCAGGCGGTGATCGATGCCACGCAGCAGTTCTACAGTCTGAGCGCCGGCAATGTGCACCGCAGCCAGTTCGCGCAAGCGCAGCAGCTAACCGCCCGCTATGAAGCCGCCCGCGATCAGGTCGCCGCACTGGTGAATGCACCATCCGGTAAGAACATTGTCTGGACGCGCGGCACAACCGAATCCATCAACATGGTCGCTCAGTGTTACGCCCGTCCACGCCTGCAACCGGGCGATGAGATCATCGTCAGCGAAGCCGAGCACCACGCCAATCTGGTGCCGTGGCTGATGGTGGCGCAGCAAACCGGCGCACGAGTGGTGAAACTGCCGCTGGGTGCCGATCATCTGCCGGATATCGCGCAACTGCCGCACTGCATCACTTCACGCAGCCGTATCCTTGCGCTGGGACAGATGTCGAACGTCACTGGCGGCTGCCCGGATCTCGCAAAAGCCATCACGCTTGCCCATGCGGCGGGCATGGTGGTGATGGTCGATGGCGCACAAGGCGTGGTGCATTTCCCGGCCAATGTTCAGAGCCCTCGGATATCGATTTTTATGCTTTTTCCGGCCACAAACTGTATGGCCCCAACGGCATTGGCGTGCTGTATGGAAAAGCCGAACTGCTGGATGCCATGTCGCCATGGCTCGGCGGCGGCAAGATGATCACCGAAGTGACCTTTGACGGTTTCACCACCCAGCCCGCGCCTTACAAACTGGAAGCGGGCACGCCCAATGTCGCCGGGGTAATTGGCCTGAGCGCAGCACTGGAGTGGCTGAAGACGCAAGATATCGCCAAGGCGGAAAGCTACAGTCGCGGGCTGGCGACCCTTGCAGAAGAGCAACTGGCGCAGCGCCCCGGGTTCCGCTCTTTCCGCTGTCAGGACTCCAGTCTGCTGGCCTTCGACTTTGCCGGTGTGCATCACAGCGATATGGTGACGTTGCTGGCCGGGTACGGCATTGCGCTGCGCGCCGGTCAACACTGCGCTCAGCCGCTGCTGGCTGCGCTTGGCGTCAACGGTACATTGCGGGCATCTTTCGCCCCTTATAATACGCAACACGATGTGGATGCGCTGGTGAACGCCGTTGACCGCGCCCTCGGACATACTGGTGGATTAATGACAAACCCCGCTTTTGCCGGACACCCGTTCGGCACGGTGATAACTGAAGCAACACTGCGCCAGACCTTTGGCACGCTGACCCAGTGGGAAGACAAATACCGGCAATTAATCCTGCTCGGGAAGCAGTTGCCTGCGGCAACAGACGCGCTGAAAGCACAGGCGCGGGAGATCCCCGGTTGTGAAAATCGCGTCTGGCTGGGAGCAACGCCCGCTGCGGATGGCGCTCTGCATTTCTTTGGCGACAGCGAAGGCCGCATTGTCCGCGGGCTGCTGGCGGTATTACTGACCGCCGTGGAAGGCAAACGCCCGGCGGAGCTGCTGGAGCACGATCCGCTGGCGTTATTTGATGAACTCGGTTTGCGTGCCCAGCTTAGCGCTTCACGCAGTCAGGGGCTGGCGGCACTGGCTGCCGCCGTACAGGATGCTGCCCGTCAGGCGCTGGCCTGACGTTCTGCTTTGCCATCAGTTTTTTCAGCGCATGGGACACCGCAACAAAACCAAAGGTTGCGGTAACCATTGTCGCAGCGCCAAAACCGGATGCGCAATCCATACGTTTTGGCCCTTCTGCCGTGCTTTTCATCGCGCATACGGAGCCATCCGCCTGCGGATACACCAGCGCTTCGGTAGAAAAACACAGTCCACGCCAAGCTTGCCTTTGCTGTTTTTACCACACCAAAGTCGCTTTTCAGCCGCTCACGGAGTTTCGCCGCCAGCGGATCCTGAATGGTTTTCGCCAGATCGCTTACACTGGATCTGCGTCGGATCGATCTGCCCACCCGCACCGCCGGTGGTGACCAACGGGATCTTGTTTCTGACGGCAGTAGGCGATCAATGCCGCTTTCGGGCGCACGCTGTCGATAGCATCAATCACGTAGCTGGAAGCCTTGATCCATCAGTTGCGCCACGTTGTCGGCAGTGACGAAATCATCAACGACCGTCACCACACACTCCGGATTGATCTGCCGGATGCGATCCGCCATCACTTCCGCTTTCGCCAGTGCCCACGTTGTCACGCAAGGCATGGATCTGACGGTTGGTATTGGTCACGCACACATCGTCCATATCAATCAGCGTAATCGCACCGATTCCGGTCCTCGGCCAGCGCTTCCGCTGCCCGAGAGCCAACACCGCCAATGCCCACCACACAAATATGCGCGTCGGCAAACCATTGCAGTGCATTTTCACCGTATAAACGCGCTGTACCGCCAAAGCGCTGGCGCCAAAGTCGTCGCTGATGACAACAGACATAAAACCTCAGACATGAAGAATAAAGATAGGGTTCCCCTCTCCCGGAATCGGGAGAGGGGGGAGTTCTATCACACTCAGCCGCTGAACACGCCGCCAGCGCCCGGTGCATTTTTCAGCACCCAGACACGACCATAATGGTTATACCATCCGGCGCGGTGACCAGCATCCGGGCCAATCCTGGTAAATATCAAAGTGCTGGCCTTTTATCGCGCCGCCAACATCCAGCGCGACCATCAGTCGCAGCTCATACTGGCCGTTAAATTTGCCGTTGTTATCAAGCTGCGGCACTTCCGCCAGCAGCGTCGTACCCGGAGGGATCACGCTACGATCGGAGGCCACAGAGGCGCGGCCAACCAGCGGTACCGCACTGGCACCTTTACCGGCGCCCGAGGATTGCGGCTTAAAGAACACGAATGAGGCGTTCTCTTCCAGTAACGCACGCACTTCTGATTCACTGTGCTTCTCACCCCATTCCCGGATGGCCTGCATCGACATATCTTCTTTCTTCACTTCACCGCGATCGATCAGCACCTTACCGATACTGCGGTAAGCATGGCCGTTTTCCCGCCATAGCTGAAGAAGTTAAGCGGGCTGCCGTCGCCAAAATCAATATAGCCGCTGCCCTGCACATCCATAATGAAGTTATCCATCAGTGAGTTGCTGTAGGCCAGCACATAGCTGTCACTCAGCGCACCGGCATAGATTTCGGCACGGGACGGTAACCGGCCGCGTTTGGACGGCATACGATAGATAGGGTACTGGAATTCGCCCTCGGCGGGTGTGGCGCGCCTGTATCACAGGGGTGTAATAACCGGTGAACTGCACGTTGCCGTAGTTATCTGTGCCTTCCATCTGCCGAGGCATCGAGGCCGTACTGACGCAACGCGCGCGTATCGCCCCGGCTCGTAGCCACTCTGGATAGCGTTATAAATGTTGCTTTGGCTGCTATAGAGGCGCGGCGAGGCGCTGCGGATCTGGCTCACCTGCTCGGAGAAATCACCGGCATTGATTGGCGCGCCTACGGCGTCAGGCTGGTTGACCGGGGAAAACGGCTGGGAAAATTTCCCGTCTTTATACTGTTGACCGCGATCGGTCGGTTTAGAAGTACAGGCTGCGAGGATAGCAACCATCGCTCCCGTGAGTGCGTACTTAACCCAACGTCCTTTCATTCTCTCTCATCTTCTGAATTAACCTGGAGCGAGGTGAAGATAACAAACCCCACTCGCTAATGAAATGCGCCAGCGCAACCCAACACAAATTTCGTTCAAAAAACAAACTAATTGTATTGTTTTTTACACATAATCTCAGCTAATTACGCATTGGGGCAAAAAAAGGTTGCATCAAAAGTTTGCAGCGTATAGTGCGCATCCACGGACGCGGGGTGGAGCAGCCCTGGTAGCTCGTCGGGCTCATAACCCGAAGGTCGTCGGTTCAAATCCGGCCCCCGCAACCAATTAAAATGTGAAGAAAAAAGTTTACATGATGGAAGTGTAAACAGACGGACGCGGGGTGGAGCACGGTAGCTCGTCGGGCTCATAACCCGAAGGTCGTCGGTTCAATCCGGCCCCCGCAACCAACACAATAAACACCTTAACGGGTGTTTTTTGTTTCTGCGGTTTGTAAAAAAGAAACCTGTGTAAAAACCAGAAGCGTGTAAAGAAAATGGCGCTTTTCAGCGCCATTCTGTTGTCTCGTTGCTAATAAATCCCACCCATTAAATGTTATTTCCCTTTCGTTTTACTTCTTTTTACGTGATGACGCTATCTTTGCGTCCTTTTCAGTCGCTAATCTGGGACGCAAATCGAATCCCTTAACCTTGAGCTGCATACCATAGCCCAGCGTTTCAACAAGACGCATTGCCTCATCATTCAACCATTCGATCAGCTGCCCGAAGTTCATTTTCTTGGCGTTATCCGGATTTTGCCAGTTTTTGTTGCTGGCAATCATAATCATCAAACACCCTGCCCGGCACTCATCCGAAGCCATGTACTTAGTGACGAGTTGTTCCGACAATGCTGCACGTAAGTCATTCGCTGAACGGGGGTTTCTCGCCAATTTTGAGTTCAATAACAGCCTGCGGCCCAGCAAGCGATCGCAAGCGGATGTCGGTTTCCTTCTCATCAGCGGTGGCCGATTCTTGATCGACGGTATAACTCTTTCTTGCACTATTACGCAATTCACGCGCAATTTCGCGTCGCATAACGCGCTCATCACGGATGCCAGCCCAGCTTTCACGTGGAGAAACATCTGACAGCAAAAGTTCATCCAGATCATCCAGACGATCGCATAGCAGTGTAAATATACTTTCACTACTGGCTGGAGGGAGGTCGTGGCCGCCATAAAGCCCGGCAATATTGCTTTCGCTTAACGCGTCACTATCAGCTTCTTGCGCAGCCTTCTCCAGCGTTATAGCTAATGCTCTTGCGCTAAAATCAGCAAACAAAGGATCCTGACTCAACGCGATGCGGGCTGACCATGCAGATGACCCGGTTGTATTTAGTAAGGCAGACAGAATCACGTCCCGACCACTTTGTGCGTAATCACGACGATCGGGTGTCCAGCTTCCTTCGTGCCAAGGATCATCTTCCCGGCGGATATGTATGTAAGCCAGCCGGACCAGTGCAGTAATAACTCCGGTGTGAACCCCGGCTGCGACAGATTGACCGGAGCATTGAGATGATGCGTGTCGAAGAGTTCGCCAAACCAATCAAGCGCAGCAGAATCTTTACTCACAGGGATCTTTGCCAGAATACGTTCCAGCTTTTCCACCCCGGTAGTCGGTTCCAACTGCAATAACGCCGCCACCCAGACGCGTTCAAATCTACCGACAGTGCGTCGGAAGCCGTTTACGCGCCAGTAAACGGATTTGCTCAACCACCTCTGGATCACCATGTTGGATCAATACGTCAAGAACGCGCTTTAAGCGTTGTTTTGCCCGCGTCGGGTCTTCTTTATTACCCGTACTGCTGGCATTCTGCTCAAGCCACTGGCGTAAACAAGGCACAAAAATCGCGGCGATTGTTGGCGTCGCATATTCGAGTCCGTGAAGAATGGGCGAAGGCGAAGGTAGCGTTAATTCGAACGTCAGTTGAGCCCCTAACGTACTGCTGACCGCCGTTGGATGGGCAATCACCAGCGCCTCAAGCCATGAGGGAAAGCTGCCATACCCAATCGGCACATAACGCGCGGCGTTTTCGGCTTCAGCAGGCGAAAGCTTTCGTGCCCAGTCGGGGTCTTCGGATTCAGCAAAAATGGCGGCGAAACCCCATTGCCACCGTCTGTAGACCACATTTCTGTCTTCGGGTTTAACTTCCATACCCAAACCGGGCCGTTCTCGTCGCCAAAACGGTATCAGCGCAGCCCGTACCCGATCGGCTGTCTCTTTACCAAAATGATTTTCCAGAAAAGCACGGTTCCACCCGGTTGCCCGGCCATGACTTTCAGTGCTTTCCATAACATGCCACAGTTTTTTTTATTGTGGTATCGACGCAATCCGGCTAAATGCCCGGTCCGGGTTATCGCTGATCTCGTTCCACAGATCAATCCAGCTCGCCATCGCTTGTGCTTTACGATCATTGCGTTGCTGCTCATCAAGGGCAGATTGTCGTTCAGACTCGGCAAATACAGGATCAAACACATGCCTTCGTTGTAACACCTTGTTGAGATCAGCAACAAGGGCTGGCGTATCGGCGACGCAGGACTTGAGGTGTTCCAGATATTCATGAAAAGAGAGTGCCGTTGGGCATAAAAGCGAATAGCCACTTCCAGCAGCATCTCCCGATCTTCTAACGGGCGTGGCTTGTCTGTCAGGCAGGCGATAATCCACTCGCTATCCCGTTCAGGCTCTGGTGTGATTGCCCCCTCACTCGTCGCAGCCAGCATCCGTTGAAAAGCGTTTTCTTCTGGGTGGAAAATCTGACTTAAGGCATCACTGGCCCAGAAAAGGGATTCGCGCTCGCGACCGGAAAGCTTATTAATAGCCGCTCGCAGGTTTTGATAAGCGTCATTGCGATAGCGATATTCGTCCCGCAAGTAGAACGCCACCGCGACGGAACGAAAAACATGTTCTTTACGTTCACCGTTCTCAAGCAGCCGGGAGCAGACTTGTGCCAGTGCAGCAACCGGGTGCACACGCGGTACCACCTTACGCCGGGCTGTTTTGTCCCATATAGCGCCATCAAGGATACATTCGGTCAAACGTTCACATAGAGGCTCCAGTAATGACTCCGGAAAATCTTTTGCCGAAACAATGCCCGGCAGACGCCAGCTGAGATCGCTAACGACATGTGCGCTTGACTCGGTTCGCATCAATAACGGAAGGAGTTGGTCCATATCCATATGACTGGGGAACAAACGGCAAATCATATGCTGGAGCATATGGCCATTCCAGATATCAGGCCGTGTCTCCATGCGTAAGACGACAGACTGCAAGGCGGGTGAATTAAGCGCAACCAGCGCATCGACTGCGTCATAACGCTCGTCTATGGCCGTTTCATCCGCCAGTGCGACTTCCCGGGGAATATGTTCGCACGCCGGGAGCGGCCCAGTTTCAATCAGCTTCAGTAAAAGACCCGAATCTCTTTATTTTCAATGCCTCGTTGCCAAAGTTTATTAATCAGCTCACTCAAATCGGTAGAGACAAAACGGCGGGCGTTGATTTCAGGAACCTCAAGCCCACGCCATCCGCCACAGCCGTAACGATCAACATAAGCTTGTAGCGCTTTTTTGTCGCTGATGAGGATCGAGCTGTTGCGGATCGGCAGAATTCAGTAAGACTTCAGGCTCACGTCGAATCACTTCATCAAAAAAGCGAGGATCACAACCGGCCAGCCATGCCGCAACAGGACGCATTGTAGGGCGTATAATTTCATTACCCTGCATCGTTCTCGTGAACAGCAACCGTTTTGCCGCTTTCACCGCTAGCCCTTTTTCAAGCAGGACGCGAATCTGTTCTGCCGCAAGGTATTCGATCACGGAACGATGATGAAAACGTACCCGCCCATAACTGGCGAAGCCAAATAATGGGCGCTCAAGCAATACCTGCCGCTCATCCTTTGTCCAGTCGGAGAGAAGGGTATTCACATCCAGCGCTTGTTCTCCCGCATCTCCCAAATTTGATTCAGCGCTGTGACGGAGGGTCAACTTCCGGCTAAGCAGGGCTGCCAGTGCCAATTTGCGCGCGCCTTCCAGTGCCTTGTCGTCTGATAACGCAACGTGTTCAGAACGGTCTGGATTCGGACGTAGTTTTATCGCAATGTCATGTGCAACCTGTTCCCGATGTGTCCGGATACGCCGGGACCCAGCCCAGCTGCTGCAAAGCTCAATTAAGTCCTGCGGGCGCCGTGCAAACTCCTCAGCGTTTCTCCGGTGAATATCCTCCATGAAGCGCTCAACATCGACAACGCGCTGGCTGGTGGCCATCTCGCGTATTTGAAGGTTATTCAATGGCATTAAACCAACATGCAACCCGGTGGGTACCTCTTCCTTCTCCTCCCTGATTTGATGCGGGTCGATAGCAATGGCTGCAAAGGTGCTGGCGTTATATTCAGCCGCGCTTTTGGCACCGGCAAATATTTTTCGATGAGTTGTTGTTCAATACGAATCGGACGCGTCGTGATGACTATTCTGGCCCGCGCAAGTTGCCCTTTCAACGCCCGGTTTAGCCGACGTAGTGCCTGTTCGAAAGAACCAAGGGTAAGTTTTAACTCGTCAATCGCATCCAGAAAGAAAGTGGCGATAGCCGATTCTGAACTCAGCCGGTCTCAAACTGTTGCTGCCCTTCATGATCAAACATCTCCAGCAGTTCTGTTTGTGCAAGAACAGCAAGCTCAAGAAAAAGGCCGACTCTCCTGTCGCTTTTTAGCGCCTCTTGTTGCTGTTGGCACTCATAGGTTTTTCCTGCTCCGGCTTCGGCAATGATAAGAATACGCGGGGACTGAAGAAGCACTGGCCATGTCATCACACCCGGCATGCCGAGGAGATAACAATGCCGCGAGGCGATGGATATCCGTCGCATCCTCGGCGGAAAGTTTACGGAAAGTGCGTTGAATGGCTTGCTGGTTACCTTTTTTATTATCGCTACGCATAGTGGCGGGTTCCTGCTTAATCCTTTCGTTGCCGGGTCACTTATTGTTATAAACACGTTGTTATAAAAATGGCGCCTTAGGGCGCCTGTTTTTATTGCCTTCTTGCCAGCGTCGCGCCATCCGCGAAATAGGCCTTTATCCCCGCCAGAATCGACTCTGCCACTTCCTGCTGGAACTTGGCGGTCTTAAGCTTACGCTCCTCTTCCACGTTACTGATAAACGCGGTTTCGACCAGAATCGACGGAATGTCCGGCGCTTTCAGCACCGCAAACCCTGCCTGTTCCACCCGGTTCTTATGCAGGTTATTGACCGTGCCAAGACGGTTAAGCACCGCTTTGCCAAACTTCAGGCTGTCGTTAATGGTCAGTGACTGCACCATATCAAACATGGTGTGGTCCAGATAGCGATCGCCGCTCTTACTGACGCCGCCTATCAGGTCAGCCGCGTTTTGCGTATCGGCGAGGTATTTCGCGGCGGTACTGGTCGCCCCTTTGGTGGAGAGCGCAAACACCGACGACCCGCTGGGCTGGCGGCTACTGAATGCGTCTGCATGAATCGAAACAAACAGGTCCGCGCGCTGTTTCTGCGCTTTAGCAACACGCACCTTCAACGGGATAAACACATCCTCGTTGCGCGTCATGTAGGCCTTCATATTGCTTTCTTTTTCGATCAGCGCATGCAGACGGCGAGCAATTTGCAGCACCACGTCTTTTCGCGGGTGTGATATTTGCCCGTCGCCCCCGGATCTTCACCGCCGTGCCCGAGGATCGAGCATGATCACAATCGGTCGATCGCGCCCGGCTTTGCCCGGTTGCGGGCCGCTTTCGGCTGGCGGCACCGGTTATCGAGATCGCCTTTGTTGTACTCTTCCAGCAAAGCCAGCAGCGGATCCTGCACATCTTTCGCATTCGCCGGATAAAGGTCCATCACCGGGCGCTCTTTAAATCCGGCAACCGGCGCCAGCGCAAACAGCTGTGGAGTGATGTTTTGTTTCAGTTCAAACACCATCCGCACCGTTTGCGGATCGAACTGACCCACGCGAGCCGATTTAATATAGGGATCGTCACCGCGAATTTGTGCGCCCATGCCTTTCAGCACGGAATTAAGATGCACGCCTTCGAGATCCACCACCAGCCGGTCAGGATTACTCAGCGCAAACTGCTTATATTTAATGACCGGGTTAGACTCCACCGTCACGCGTGTGTAGGTTGAGGCGGGCCACACGCGAACCGCCACCACGGCTGACTGCGGCCAGACCGACTGGCTCACGCTTAATAACCACATGGCCCCCGCCCCTTTTAATAATCTGCGGCGACTCAGCGCTGATTGACTTCCCGACATGCTTCTCCCGAGCAATTAAACTGGAAATAGTAATGAACGTCAGAATTGACCGAAAACTTTAACGAATGACGCATAAACTGTCATCTATTAAAGGGTAAACATATGTCTGGCTAATGGCTTTATCGGCGCAGGTTTATTGTTTGCTGAAAAATTTTGCACTTGCGCACGGTGCCAGAAAAGAATAAAAATACACAAATTACGAATAATCATGCAGTGAGGGTAGGCCGTGGTAAAGGAACGCAGAACCGAACTGGTACAGGGATTTCGCCATTCAGTTCCCTATATTAATGCTCATCGGGGAAAAACGTTTGTCATTATGCTTGGCGGTGAAGCCATTGAGCATGAAAACTTTTCCAGTATTGTCAATGACATCGGTCTGCTGCACAGCCTCGGGTATCCGGCTGGTGGTGGTCTACGGTGCGCGTCCGCAAATCGACGCGAATCTTGCCGAACATCATCATGAACCGATTTACCATAAAAATACCCGTGTTACCGACGCCAAAACGCTGGAACTGGTGAAGCAGGCAGCAGGCCTGTTGCAACTGGATATCACCGCACGCCTTTCTATGAGGCCTCAACAACACGCCGTTGCAGGGCGCGCATATAAATGTGGTGAGCGGCAACTTTATTATCGCGCAGCCGCTGGGCGTGGATGATGGCGTTGATTACTGCCACAGCGGACGTATTCGCCGTATTGATGAAGAAGCGATCCATCGCCAGCTCGATAGCGGCGCGATTGTTCTGATGGGCCCGGTTGCCGTGTCCGTTACCGGCGAAAGCTTTAACCTGACTTCCGAAGAGATCGCCACTCAGCTTGCGATCAAACTGAAAGCGGAAAAATGATCGGTTTTTGCTCCTCGCAGGGTGTAATGAACGACGACGGCGAAATCGTCTCTGAGCTGTTCCCTAACGAAGCCCGGTGGCACGCGTGGACGTGCTGGAAGAGCGTGGAGATTACTACTCCGGCACCGTGCGTTTCCTGCGCGGTGCGGTGAAAGCTCGCCGGCGGCGTGCGCCGTAGCCACTTAATCAGCTATCAGGAAGATGGCACCCTGTTGCAGGAACTCTTCTCGCGCGACGGGATTGGTACGCAGATTGTGATGGAGAGCGCCGAGCAGATCCGTCGTGCGACCATTAACGACATTGGCGGGATTCTCGAGCTGATCCGTCCGCTGGAGCAACAGGGCATCCTCGGTGCGCCGCTCCCGCGAACAGCTGGAAATGGAGATCGACAAGTTCACCATTATTGAGCGCGATAACCTGACCATTGCCTGCGCGGCACTTTATCCGTTCCCGGAAGAGAAGATTGGCGAAATGGCCTGTGTGGCGGTGCATCCGGACTACCGCAGTTCTTCACGCGGCGAGATGCTACTGGAGCGCGTGGCGGCACAGGCGAAACAAATGGGACTGGCAAAACTGTTTGTCCTGACTACCCGCAGCATTCACTGGTTCCGGTGGAGCGCGGGTTTACGCCCGTGGACATCGACTCCCTGCCGGAAAGTAAAAGCAGATGTACAACTATCAGCGCCGCTCCAAAGTGCTGATGGCGGATCTCACCTGATCCTCTCCCCCCGCGTTCTGCGGGGGGTTACATAAGCCGACGAAATAACGCCTCCAGACCGCTGCGCCGCTCCGTACGGGTGGTGATGGCCTGCATCAGCACACGCTCGTCCGCATACAGCGATAAGCGCTTGCGCGCACGGGTAATCGCGGTATAGACCAGCTCACGCGTCACTACCGGTACGATCTGCTGCGGCAGGATCAGCGCGGCGTGATCGAATTCCGATCCCTGCGACTTATGCACGGTCATCGCCCGGTGCGGTGTCGTGATCCGGTAAACGCCCCGGCTGCACCGATTTGATGGTGCCATCCGGCAGCGGAAACCAGACGCGGATCCCCTGCCCCTGATCGAGCGCAATGCCGATGTCGCCGTTAAACAGCCCCAGCGATGAGTCATTACGCGCGATCATTACCGGTCGCCCGTGATACCAGCGGGAATGCGGCGAGCGCGTAATCTGCCGCTGGCGTGACAGCGCCAGCTCAAGTCGCTCATTCAAGCCGCTTACGCCGAACGGTCCTTCCCGCAATGCGCACAGCAACTGGTATTCGCCAAACGCCGCGATCACCTCTGCAGGCGCCGCATTGCTGTGTACCAGTGAGAGATAACGGGCGTAACCAGAAAGGGCATCATCCAGCATCTGCTGATACTCTTCCGTGGTGTGTAACGGCTTATGCTCAATATCGCTAAACCCCTGCCCGAATACGGCACGGGTGGCGGATTTATCCCCCCGGTTTACCGCAGCAGCAAGCTGACCGATGCCGGAATCGCTGCCGAAACGATAGCTTTTTGCAGCAGACACAAGCTGTCGCGCAGTGCGCTGGCAGCACGCCCGTCTCCCCGCCGGTACCTCGCAGCCGGTCAGGCGCGTCAATTGGGCCGCGCGTTCCGCCGTGTAACCGGCGTTAACCCACGCGCAGATATCCCCCAGCACAGCACCGGCTTCCACCGACGCCAGTTGATCGCGATCGCCAAGGAAAATCACCCGGGCATGCGGCGGTAGCGCGTCAATCAACCGCGACATCATCGGCAAATCGATCATTGAGGCTTCGTCAACGACCAGCACATCGAGATGCAGCGGGTTACCCGCATGATGGCGCAAGCGCTGGCTGCCCGGCTGCGCACCCAATAATCGATGCAGCGTGCTGGCCTCATCGGGCAGCATCGCTTTTGTTGCTCATTCAACGCCAGCTGGCGCAGGGCATTACCCAGCGACTCGGTTAATCGCGCGGCGGCTTTACCGGTGGGTGCTGCGAGGCGGATACGGCACTTGTCGCCTTCAACCATCTGCACCAGCGCAGCCAGCAGTTTAGCCACGGTGGTGGTTTTGCCGGTTCGGCCCCCCGGAAATCACCGAAATCCGCCGGGTTAATGCCACAGCGGCGGCCACTTTCTGCCAGTTGACGTCATCGCTTGCCGGAAATAGCGACGCAAGTGCCTGCGTCAGGCGCGTCTCATCAACCGCCAGCGGCGTGTTCTCTTGTGCAAAGAATGCGGCGACCTGCCGTTCGTTGCACCACATCCGGTTAAGGTAAAGGCGCTCGTCGGTCAGGATCAACGGCGTGGCGGCATCCCCCCTCGCTAACGGCAGGCGATGCCAACAACGTTGCCTGCCAGTCATCCGGTTGCCCGGCACATTCAAACAATTGCGCCAGTAGCGTAGAAGGGTGAGTGAACGACTCAGGCGTAAGACGCGCCAGCGGCAGGCAGACATGCCCTTCCCCGCTTCATGACTGAGCAACGCAGCCGCCAGCATCACGGCGGGCTCATCTTCGGTGGCCACAGTAAGGGCAACTGGACGTCCAGCGGACGCAGCAACTTCTGCTGTGCCGCTTCACGTAATAAGGTCGTCATGCTCATGGCGTCATCTCCTGCGCCTGCCCGGCAAATAACGCATCCATTTGCGCAATCAGCGCGCCATCCGGCCGGGTAGCAAAAATACCCTGCTGCGGGCTTTGCGCTTCCACGCCGCGTAAAAAGAGATAGATCACGCCGCCGAAATGGCGTTCATAGTCATACCCGGCAATGCGATGGCGCAAATAACGGTGCAGCGCGAGCGTATAGAGCTGGTATTGCAAATCGTAGCGATGCGACTGCATCGCCGCTGCCATCGCGTCTTGCGTGTAGGCCTCCGCGCTCTCACCCAGCCAGTTAGATTTGTAATCCAGCAGGTAATAGCGCCCGTTATGGCGAAACACCCGAGGGTCGATAAAGCCTTTCAGCATGCCGCGGACATCGCGAAAATCAAGCGGCGGGCAGCCTGCCGATAGCGGGTCGTAGCGGCGTATCAACGCATCAAGCGCAGGCGCGGTCAATGTCTCGCTGATGGGGAGATAAAATTCCATTTCAACCTGTTTATCTTTGCCGCTCAACTGGCGCAGACACACGCCGGACTGCGCCAGCGGTGCGCACAATACCGTCTCCAGCCAGTCGCTGAATACCGGTTGCCAGTGCTCTTCATAGCCGCCCGTAAGCAGTTTTCCGTTACCCACGGCGCAGAAACCGGTTGAGTGAAATCCATCTCTTCAAACAGGCTGTGTAAAAACGTCCCGGGCGATGCGCCACGAGGAAACTGGTGCGGCGTGAGCATCGGCTCTGCTTGCAACTCCCGCTCTCCGGCGGCATCCATATCCAGACGCGGCAGTAAATCCAACGCGATGCCGTGAGCACGCTGCTGTAGCCCGGAGTAGCTGGTTACGCGCCAGTCATCGGCAATGCGCCGCTGCACATCACGCGCACTCAACGCGGGTGATTGCGCCTGCGGCATCTGCCGAGGGTTCACCGTCCGGCGTTTGCGGCACACAGACGGCAATGTCGTCATCGCTCAGTTGCTGCAACGCACTTTGCAGCGCGGTAGCATCCAGCGCCTCGCCTTTTGCAATAACCGGCCAAGCGCGCTTAAGTGGAAATCCGACGCCCCGATTTTCTCGCCACGGCGGCGGAACAGCGGCGCAATGCCAAGGCTGCAATGCCATACGGAACGCGTCAGTGCGACATACAGTAAACGCAAATCTTCCGCCAGCCGTTCCTCCTCCGCCAGCGCAACGCTGTCATCAGCATGGCTAAGGTCAAGCACGGAAAGCGTCGCGATCGTGATAGAACCCTTGATCCTGCACGCGGAAATTCGCAATAAACGGCAGCCATACCCGGGGGGATACTCCAGACCTTTCGATTTATGGATCGTGACGATTTGCACCAGATGCTTATCGCTCTCCAGACGGAGCTGCTCGCTGGCGGCGTTGGTGTTTGGCTCGGCAATGCGTTGCGTTAACCAGCGCGTAAGCGCGTGCTCACTCTCCAGTTGCGTTCCCGCTTCCTGTAATAGCTCGCTAATGTGCAGAATGTCGGTCAAACGGCGCTCGCCGCCGGGCGTCGCCAGTAAGTTTTCCGCGACATGGCGTGCGCTCATCAGGGTGCGTAGCATCGGCATGACACCCCGTTTTTGCCACAGCTCACGATAGCGGGAAAACTCTTCCACCACCGCATCCCACGCCAGCTCGTCGAGATTCAGCGCTTCAATATCCTGCGCCGTCAGTCCCAGCATTGAGGTCGCCAGCGCGCTGCGCAGCGTACTTTCACGCTCCGGCGCCAGCACCGCCTGCAACAACCACAACAATTCCTGTGCTTCAGGCGTTTCCAAACACGCTGTCGCGGTTGGACAGATACACCGAAGGAATATTCAGTAGCGTTAGCGCATCGCGGATCAATGACGCTTCGTGGCGGCTGCGCACCAGCACTGTAATATCCGATGCTTTGACCGGACGGGCTTTTTCCCCTGCAGCAACAGCGCCTCGCCCTGCTGCCCGGCGCTGAGCCAGTCACGGATCTGCGTTGCGCACAGTTGCGCCATAAAGCTCTGGTAATCCCCCACGCCGACACCGTCGCCCTCCATCAGCCACAGCTTCATGGCGGGCTGCGTTTCGCCCCGAAACGCAAAACGCAGAGCATCATTTTAGCCGCGGATTTGACCGGCAAAAGGGGATCTGCCGGAACATAAAGGCGTCATCCATCTGGCTGAACAGCCGGTTAACGCTGGCTACCATCCCCGGCGCCGAGCGCCAGTTGGTATCCAGCGTATAGCAGCCTCACTTCGTCCCGCGCCTTCATATAGGTAAAAATATCCGCCCCGCGAAACGCATAAATTGCCTGTTTCGGGTCGCCAATTAGCAGCAAACCGCACGCCGGTTGCCCCAGCCAGATACGGCTGAAAATACGATACTGTTGCGGGTCGGTATCCTCGGAATTCATCGATCATCGCCACCGGGAAGCGGTTGCGAATGGCGGCGGCCAGCGCCTCACCGTTCGGGCTTTGCAGCGCGCCATCCAGCCGACTCAGCATATCGTCAAAACCCAGTTCGCCGCGGCGACGCTTCTCTTGGCTACCGTTTCACGAATTTCACGCATGGCGGAGGTCAGCACCAGATCGTTAAGCGTCAGAGGCTGCGCCGGAGATCGTCGATGGCGACAAACAGGGCATGCTCCGGCACCACACCGCCCGCTTTGGTGCGCTGGACCAAAAACGACTGGGCAAACTTTTCCAGTGCGTCCGGTAACAGATAACGGGTTGTCTCTTCCTGCGCCCGGGGCGGTGATCTTCTCTATCCACTTCGCCACCGGTTGCCACGGTTGAACTTACGCCTGTCGATGCCAGAGTTTTCGAGCAACGGCTCCAGCTCATCCAACGCGGCATTCCACTGGCGCTTTACGGCGTCGATGTGCGCAATGATTTTCTGATGGCGAGAGGCCAGCGTTTCATCTGCTGCTGGCGGCACTTTGATTTGCGGAGCTTCACCTTGCAGATAGCGATCAATCGATTTCAGCAGATCCTGAGGGCCTTGCCAGACAGCGTGGATTGCCTCGGGCAATGTCGCGCGGCAACGGGTAGCAATGACGTCGCCAGAAATCCGCGCAGGCCTGATAGCGCAGCAGTGACTCGTCTTCCACCAGTTGCTGCTCAAATAACATGCCGGATTCAAAGGCGTTCAGGCTCAGCATCCGCTGGCAAAAACCGTGAATGGTGAAGACAGCCGCTTCATCCATCTGGCGTTCAGCCAGAAGCAGCCAGTGCGCCGCCTGCTGTTTATCGTCAATCTCATCCAGCAAGCGGGCGTACAGAGGGTTATCGGTGGATTCACGCAGGCAGGCAATACGCAGCTCGTGAATATTGCTGCGAATGCGGCCACGCAACTCTTCTGTGGCCGCCTCGGTGAACGTCA
Source organism: Enterobacter sp. EA-1 (assembly GCA_002886105.1). GTDB lineage: Bacteria > Pseudomonadota > Gammaproteobacteria > Enterobacterales > Enterobacteriaceae. The sequence goes on along the minus strand of CP025776.1, from coordinate 1,000,609 downwards.
CCACCAGCAGTTCTTCAACGCTAAGCGGGCGCGGGAAGGCGGCATTGCCGCCGAGTCCTAATAACAGCCGCAGGTAAAGCGCGGCGATGGTGAAGGTTTTACCGGTCCCTGCCGAGGCTTCAATCAGGCGCTCACCGGTAAGCGGCAAGCGCAGGGGATCAAGGGGGCTCCGCGGTGGCTTCATTCATCTTTCTCAACCATCATGGGTAAGGATTGCTGCAACGCGCTGACGCTGTCCCAGACCTTCCAGCCCTGTGGTCGGGCATATTCGGCTTTTCCACTCTGGCTACCGGAGATCTGCGACAAAATCGCCATACCTTGCGGCTCAACCACCGCCTGATGGAAGAAGTCGGCAAGTTTTTGCGGCGTCAGCTGTTTTATCTGAGCCACTACTTTATCACGTGAATCGAAACGCATATTGCCACGGTCGAAATCTTTGCTCAGTTTGGAAGCTTCTTCACCTAACGTCTGCGGCGCTTGCTCAATTTGCGCAATCACACCCTGCTGAATTTGAGCGAACTCTTCCGGCTTCATGGCGCGCAGCCGCGTTTCCGCCGTCGGGAAGAACGCCTTATAGCGATCCCAGAGATACGCGGGTTGTTTGCCATTGCTTTGCAGCAGGAACCCCATTCCCCACTGGCGGCCAACACTCATCGGGAAGGCGAAAACCGCATAACCCAGTTGTTCTTCAGTACGCAGTTGGTTATAGAACCACGGCTGGACAATCTGCCCTAACATCGTGCTGTATGCAGAGCTGCTGTATTCATCGAACTCGGAGGAACAAATACAGCCGCGAGTGCGGAGTCTGTGCTGTTACCCACTTTTCAAAGCTCACATTCTGCTGTTTATCCACCAGCACATCTTTGTTGCGACACCATTCCGTGCCTTTTGCGCCGAGCTGTTTCTGCACGTTATGCGCCAGATCTTTCGCCTGCTGCTCGCCGAGATTACCGATGACCAGGAACTCCGGACGTGCGTTGGTTTTCAACGTTTCACGGTAGTTCAGAATGTCCTGCAGGGTAATGGAAGGCAGCAGTTCACGACGCGTTTCACGCTGAAAATAGGGCACCTGCGATAGCATCTGCACCGGCATAATCGCCAGATCGAATGCTTTGCCCTTCTCTGCCGAATCCATCATCTGCGTGTACCGTGATTTCGCCTGCGCCAGTTGTTCTTCAGTCGGCGTATAGCTGAAATAACCCGCTAACAGCGCACCGGAAGAGCTGAGGTAAACGTTGCGTGTAGCCATTGGCATTCAGCATCAACCCGTTGTTAGCATTGGTGGAAAAACTGATACCGCCGACTGCCGCCTGATTACTTAGCTGATCGAGAGCCAGCCCGGCCGGGGTAGTCATTGAGCGCAAACAGCACCTGATTTTTCGCACTATCCATCGCTTGTGGGTTGCGCAGCACGACGCTGACATCGGCCTTCGGCTCGCTGGCGAAATAACGGCTTGGCATGTACACCACGCGTAACGTGGGCTCATCAACAATCAGTTCCGGATGCGCAGACTGCTTCTCAGGTTTGATCAGCGAGAAGTCATCGGGAATATAAGGGTTCAGCTCCGGAAATTTCAACGCAATCGCGCTTGCACGTTGTTGCCAGTCAGCGAAGGTTTGCGGGGTGATTTTATCCACCTGATACGGCGCTTCAACGAAGTAGGCGGTTTTATCATGGGGTTCGTCCGGGCTGATGTACCAGATACGGGCGTTTTGCGGCGTCATTTCATCAAGACGGGCCTGTACCGCTTTCGCATCGAACTGGTCGGCGATATTCACTGAATCAAGGGTATGCGCGACCGGGACACGGATCATGGTGTCCGCCAGCCACTCGACATAATCCATATCGCGGGTAATAGACGGATAGCGGAAATCGAGATCCAGAATATGGGACAGCTCGTCGAAATAGCGCTTATCCACGCCTTTTCACGCAGCAGTTGTAAATAACTGAAGATCGCCGCGACCACCTGATCGCGGTTTGCCTCGGCCTTTATCGGTGAGCGTGGCGGAAATCGCCAGCACACCGCTGTTACCGTTGACCACCGGGTCGGAATCACCGCGAATGCCTTCCACCAGGCCCGGCTCTGCAACCAGTCAGAGAGCGTACCCGGGCTGCGGTTGCCAATCAGGTAGGTGATCAGTTCATCCGTTTTGCTGCGAAACGCAGCCGTGTTGTTATCAATACGGAACTCAACGCGCACAACTTTGCGCGGCACCGCCGGAACATAATGAATGATGATGCCTTTCTGCGCATCGGTCACCACCGGAGTGGTAATCTCCGGCTTGCTGATATTTTTATTCGGCACGCGACCGTAGGTTTCTACGGCAATCTTCGCCAGTCCGCCAGCGGACGATTACTGTAGACCACCGCCTTCATCAGGTTGGCGGAGTAGTATTTATCGCGAAACGCCAGCAGCGCATCATGTACGGGGCTGCCGGGTTTGTCACTGAGGGTTTCCAAGGTTGCCACCGGAGAAGCGGGCGCCCGGGTGGGCCGGGTTGATGGTTTCTGCACTCACCTGCGCCATCCGCATCCCGTCGCGGGTACGTGCCATCGTCAGTTCGGCATTCACCGCATTACGCTCGCGCTCCGCGTATTTTTATCCAGCATCGGTTCGGCAATGGCATCCGCCAGTCGGTCAACGGCGCCTTCCAGCGCGTTATTCTCCACTTCCGGGTAGTACGCCGTGCGATAAGGCGCCGTACTGGCGTTATGACTGCCACCATGCAATTTGAGGAATTCGGCGAGACTGTCCGGCTGCGGGTATTTTTTCGACCCCATCAGCGTCATATGCTCAAGATAGTGAGCAAGACCGGGATGCGTATCGGGATCTTCCAGCGAACCCACCGGCACAACCAGCGCAGAGAGCGACTTCACCGCCTGAGGATCGGACACCAACAACACGATCATGCCGTTATCAAGGCGAATGGCCTGATACTGGCGGGTATCTTTATCGCTCTTACGGATAGTTTCCTGAACAGGTTGCCAACCGTTATCTGCCTGACTGAATGGCGCCCAGAGGGCAAAAACAGTACGAAAGCTTTTAACCCCGCGGTGCTGCGGGGCATTCACGAACCTCATCATTAACGATCCCGGAGATACCCGTAACTGCGGATATCGCCGGGGTAAAACATGTGCTGACTGTGCCAGCACTCTTGTTATATCAGTCCGTGATCGTCGCGCATAATAATAGAAGCGTTCATGTTGCGCAATTTTTATACAATCAACCAGACTGATTATGTCGATAAAGCGGTAACAGGAAACGCCGCGCCTGTTCGGTGATTTCTGCATAATATTCAGGCTCGAGAGTACGCCACAAACGCTGATACCAGAGATCATCGCCTTCGCCGCGAACCACCATATTGCCTTCGTACGCCTGCAGAAATTTGCTCTGCGCTTTTTTGTAACGTTTCGTCATCCATTACCATGGCATCATTTGCCGCGTCATAACAGACTTTTATCCATGCACCGCCGCTTTCCGGCAGCAGTAATAACGGTTTTGCCATGCCTTCCCGGTACCCGTCAATCATCAGAGCCAGATAATCCATCGCATGGTCAGGATTCAGAGGTGGGAAGCGCCATTCGCCGTCTTTGCGCACAAACAGTCGGCTCTCGCCGGTTCCCCGCTGGCACAGTAGACAAGATGCTCCAGCCAAAGTTGCACCCCTTGGGAAACGCTCAATAGCGAGGGCCGCCAGCGCAGCAGGCCATCCGCCTGTACGCGCGGTAACCAGCCGGTTAAATGCACGCCTGCGCAATGCAGGTCGATTTCGAGGCTATCAGCAGGCTGGCGCAGCTCGCTGACACGACTGGCCAGCACCTGCATCTCCGGCATTGCGTCTCCCAGATGATCTCACCCAAAAGCACCATAAGGCAGTGCGCCCGCCGCGCGGTAACGCCGGAACAATTTCTCCGCATCCTGTTGTTCAACCAGCGCGTTAAGCAATTCATTATTCAGTTGATAACGACTTAACCCATCCAGCACAAACGGTTCTGCATCCGGAATTTCACTCTCTTCCGGGCGGAAGTTAACCTGCAGCCGCATTTGGAAAAAGCGCGTACCGGGTGAGCCCAAAAACGCTGAAGCTGGTCAAAGGCCAGCGTCTGCAGCGGCAATGGCTCCAGCGGCTGAATAAAAGCGGGATGTGTTTCGCCCTGCTGGCTTGCGGCCGGCAACCAGTCGCGCGCATAGCTCTGCCATTCATCAGCGACATAATTAGCGGGGTCGAACGGCATACGAGTATGCAGATGAGTGATATGCGCCTTCACCCGCTGTTCACTCTCATCGCAGTTTGCAGCTTCATCACCGGTGTGGCAGATAGTGGCTTTGGCCGATGTAGTCCACCAGTTCCTGCACCAGCACCGAAGGGAAACGTTCTTTATTATCCTGAATGGCACGCCCGATATAGCTGATATAGAGGCTGCTGTTGTGCGGAAATCAGCGCCTCAAGGAACAGATAGCGGTCATCATCCCGACGGCTACGATCGCCACGCTGGGGTTTTTGACTCATTAAATCAAACCCCAGCGGCGGCAGCGTACGCGGATAAACGCCATCGTTCATCCCCAGCAAGCAGACCACTTTAAAGGGGATCGAACGCATCGGCATCAGCGTGCAGATATTAACCGGTCCTGCGAGAAAACGCTGGCTGATACGCTCCTGGTCAAGGCGCTGCGCCAGTTCATCACGCAGTAAAGAAAGGGGATCGCCTCACCGTAGTTCGCCCCCCACACCCTCGGGCGATGATCTCCTGCCACTGCTGTTCAATCAGCGCCAGCGCCGCTTCGGTGTCCTGATCCGGCAAGAAAAAGTCGTTCAGCATTTCGCGGCAAACCGGCAACCACTCCTCCAGTGGGCGCACCTGCGCAAGCCCACGCCGCCAGATGTTCAACTGCATAAGCAGTGACGCCAAGTGCCCCACCAGTTCCGCAATCAGCCCGCTGGATTCATCGTAAGGCAAAATAGATTGCCACTCACCCTGACGACTCTCCATGGCGTACCCCAGAAGCATTCGCGTAAGGCCAAACTGCCGGTGTGCTGCCCGGTGGGCGGCAACGCCAGTTCGCGCACGTTATCGTCATCCATCCCCCAGCGAATGCCCGACTCGTTTACCCACAGGCGCAAATAGCGCAGCCCCTCTTCGTTGATATTGAAACGCGCAGCCAGTACCGGCACATCCAGCAACGCCAGCACATCTTCTGACACGAAACGGCTGTCCGGCAACGACAGCAGGCTGATAAACGCCTGCAACGCCGGGTGCGCGGCGGGCGCGGCGGTCAGAAATGGCATAAGGCACATAGCGTTCGCCGCTGGCGCTGCCAAACACCGACTGAATATAAGGACTGTAGCTATCAATATCCGCCACCATCACCACAATATCGCGTGGGGTCAGTTCGGGATCGGCTTCCAGCATCGCCAGTAAACGATCGTGCAGGATCTCAACTTCCCGCTGCGGGCTGTGACAGACATGTACGGTGACGCTGCGATCGCCCGGTTCAAGCCTGCGCTTCTTATCGCTACGGGAGAACTCTTCTGCGGTCACCCCGGCTATAGCGGCGTTTTTAATTCAAGGATGTCGTATTTAATATTCTGTAGCAGCGTACCGGCGTTATATCGACAAACGCATCCAGCTCCTCGTAGCGCTCCATTCCCGCCAACAGATAAATATTGTCGCGCCCCAGTTTGCCCCCATGAGCCGAGCAGCGGGTTACTGACATCCTGTTCTCCCTCGTCGTTGAATAAACTGCCGGCAGTTTGCGTATCCCGGAACAGTGGAAACTGGCGGGCTTCCCGGTGATGTCGACGCTGGCGGGTGATAAGCTTCGCCAGAAACGCAGGATCTTTGATATCCCCCCAGTAGTAGCGACAAGGGTTAGTGAACAGCAGGTGAACATCAATGTGCTTACCCAACGCCTGTAATGCTTGCAGGTAAACCGGCGGCAGAGCGGAAATCCCGCAAATAAAAACCCGTGAGGCATTCTGCGGGGCGCGACTGTGCAGATTCGAGCTTATCGATAAAACGTTGATACAGATTAGCGCGATGCCAGTGTGGCTGACCGAGAGCGGCGGTATGCTCCACCAGCGCCCGCCATAGCGGCGCCTGCCAGCGTTGGGCCTCATCCAGCCCTTCCACGCTCTGCCCCGCCTCCCAGCGAGTCAGCCACTCAGGTCGGTAAACAAGATATTGGTCATAGAGATCCGCCACGCGGGAAGAGAGCTGAAAGAGTTTGCGCTTATCATCATCGTCGCTCAGATAATGATGCAGCATGGTGAACTCTTCGCGCTGCAACATGCCGTGCAGCAGCGACATCAGTTTCCAGCTCATGCTCTGTTTGTTAAACGCACTCTCTTTCGGAATATCGTCCAGCACGCTGACGAACATGTCCCAGATAAAGCTCGCCGGAAGAGGAAACGTGATATTAGCGGCAATGCCAAATTTCTGCGCCAGCGTCATTTGCAGCCATTGCGCCATACCGGTGCTCTGCACCGTGACAACTTCAGGCTCAAAGGGATCGTCAAGCGGGTCGCGCTCGACAATAAACTCCATCAATGCTTCCAGCACATCCAGACGATTGGAGTGATAAACCCTTAACATAAGTGCTCCTGACTACTGACTAAGTGGGCAAAATAACCGTGTCATTTGCCCCTGCCTGCCCACTGGCGAGATGACGGTAACATGGATGCTGACACATCCCTCTGCAGTTGTCTGCAGCCGCTGGACCCGCCAACTGGAGGCAACGGCGGAGGTGTCGGTTGCGCCTGCTGCCATGCGCAACGCCATAGCTGCCGCCACTGACTGGCGCTGGCAAAGCCCGACGCCAAAGCCCGATGATAACCGCCAAGGGCGGTGACCACCATCACCATTAATACCATGGCCAGCAACACTTCCGTCAGGCTAAAGCCTGCCTGATTATTTACGGGAGCAGACATTGCGCAGGCTCCTTTAACGGGCAGAAATCACTCCAGCCGTGTGGCGAAAAAATCACGCGTTGCTGACTCACCTGCCCAAGTCGCCACAGTTGCGCCTCTTCATATGCCACGATCAATAATGCGGTCTCATCGGCAAAAATACGCAAACAAGCTTGCCACTGCCGTTCAACCTGCCCGAGACACTGCAACGCAGGCTGCGGCGTCCAGAGTTGAACCCGCGCCCACTCCATTGCCGAATGGCTCTCTGCAAGGCGGCGCAACATTTTGCGTTCATGGTTGACCCGCCAGATATGGCTGGTTAACTGCTGGTTCAGGCCATTTAGCATCAGGCTACCCAGCAACAGTAACAACAAGACCAGCGCCAGCGATGACATCCCGCGTTGACGGTTCATAAGTTGTACCCTGTCACGTCGAGGGCTGCGACCATCTCTCGCCCGTTTTGCCCGGCCACGCGCGCCGCCAGCGTCACTGTGATGATGGGAGCAAAACCCGCTGTACGGCGTAGCGCAACGTTAAAACGCTGTACCGTCATCTGAGCCGGATCGGTGGTTTTTTCCCAACCGCGTCCCGTGCACGTGGTTGCGCCACGTAGCGTTTCCAGCGCCCCTTTTGCAGACGAAACCCTGTCTGCTCCGATTCGCTATGCCCTGAAGGCTCCCAGCGGCCATTACTGTTCGCATCCCATTGCACAATCACACACGCCCCGGCATCGCGAATCACCAGCGGCTCACCGCTACATCGCCCATTGCAATATCCTGCACGCTGCAGATGTTTCGCCACGGTCCACGCACGCAGCCACAATTCATCCTCCGCCGTTTGTGTGCGGTGGTGTAGCACTCCCGATTGCAATGCCGGTAAAACGAGCCGAAGCGAGCAGTAGCACGCTGCTTATCGCCATCGCCAGCAATGTCTCCAGCAGTGAAAATCCTCGCGTCCGGCTTAACATAGCGACTCCACGGCTTGTTGGCACATTCTGATCCTTCCCGGTGGAAACCACTATTCGCCACTCCCCGGCGTCACTGCGCAGGTGAATATGCCCCGGCCATGCGCTATTGCGCAGACCATAGAACCCCAATGAAGGCGTGACTTCCACCAACGTCACTTCTGGCCAGTCCGGGGTCAACACAAAAGGCCCAGCAGCCTCGCAGGTCTGTACGGGTGTGTTTGCCAGACACCAGCGTCCCCCCTCATGTACACCATAAACACGCTGCGAGCGGTTTTGTCCGTTCGCATCATCGCGCAGGCGTTCCAGAAAATGACGCGCCTGCAATGCGGTTTGCCACAGTCGTTGCTGTGCCTGCCAGCGCTGCCAGCCGGAGAGTCCCGTTCCGCAGAGGATAACGATCAGTGCTATCGCCACGAGGGTTTCCATCAGGGTAAAGCCATGTTCACGTTTCATGGCGAGAGTCTGCGATGCAAGAGACACGATAGCGAGCGAGGAAAACGGCTTTTACGAGGAGCTACGAAGGAAAGATTCGTTGTTGCAAAGCGTTGCAGATTTGCCGGAAGCGACGCCGAAAATGCATTTTTTAGGCGAAAAAAACCGGCGCATCGCTGCACCGGTTGTGTCATGTTGAACGCGATCAGATAGCGACCGGCGCTTTAATCCCCGGGTGAGGATCGTAGCCTTCAATCTCGAAATCGTCGAAGCGGTAATCAAACAGCGACGCGGGCTTACGTTTGATAACCAGTTTCGGCAACGCGCGAGGTTCGCGGCTCAGTTGCAGGCGGGTCTGATCCGGTGGTTGCTGTACAAGTGGGTATCACCGCCGGTCCAGACAAAATCACGGGCTCGGTCGCACTGCTGCGCCATCATATGCACCAGCAACGCGTAGCTGGCGATATTAAACGGCAGGCCGAGGAAGATGTCGCAGGAGCGCTGATAGAGCTGGCAGGAGAGCTTGCCATCCGCCACATAGAACTGGAAGAAAGCGTGGCACGGGGCCAGCGCCATTTTATCCAGCTCGCCGACGTTCCACGCCGAAACGATAATACGGCGTGAATCCGGGTCGTTTTTCAGTTGATTGATAACGGTGGTGATCTGGTCAATATGGCGGCCATCCGGCGTTGGCCATGCGCGCCACTGTTTGCCATACACCGGGCCAAGGTTGCCCTGCTCATCAGCCCATTCGTCCCAGATGGAGACATTGTTTTCATGCAAATAAGCGATATTGGTATCACCCTGCAGAAACCACAGCAGCTCATGAATAATTGAACGCAAATGGCAGCGCTTGGTGGTCACCAGCGGGAAGCCGTCCTGCAGGTTAAAGCGCATCTGATGGCCAAAAATAGACAGCGTGCCTGTCCCGGTGCGGTCGTTTTTCGGGGGTGCCTTCATTCAGCACCTTTGCATCAATTCTAAATACTGTTTCATGGTTCCTCAGGAAACTTGTTGCTGCGGACGACGGTAAGCCCAAATCATCATAATGAGGCCCGCGACGATCATCGGAATGGACAGAATCTGCCCCATGCTGATGTATTGTACCCATGCACCGGTAAATTGCGCATCCGGCTGGCGGAAGAACTCAACGATAATACGGAACGCACCGTAGCCAATCAGGAACAGGCCGGAGACTGAGCCGGTCGGACGAGGTTTGCGAATAAACAGGTTGAGAATAATAAACAGCACGATGCCTTCCAGCGCCAGCTCATACAACTGCGACATATGGCGCGGCAGCATGCCGTAAGTATCAAAGATGGATTGCCATTCCGGATGTGACGGCAGCAACGCGATGTCTTCCGCGCGCGAACCGGGGAATAACATGGTGAACGGGAAGCCCGGATCAACACGGCCCCACAGCTCGCCATTAATAAAGTTGCCTAAGCGACCCGCGCCCGAGGCCGAATGGGGATCAGCGGCGCAATAAAATCAGAGACCACGGAAGAACGTGCGCCCGGAACGTTTGGCAAAATGATCATCACCACGATCACGCCGATCAAACCACCGTGGAAGGACATGCCCCCATCCCACACGCGGAACAGGTAAAGCGGATCGTTAAGGAACAGCGGGAAATTGTAGAACAGAACATAGCCGAGACGGCCGCCGAGGAATACGCCGAGGAAACCCGCGTAGAGCAGGTTCTCAACTTCGTTTTTCGTCCAGCCACTGCCCGGACGGTTTGCCCGGCGCGTCGCCAGCCACATAGCAAAAACGAAGCCCACCAGATACATCAAACCGTACCAGTGGAGAGAAACCGGCCCAATAGAGAAAAAATCACCGGATCAAAGTCCGGGAAATGCAGATAGCCACTGTTCATGTGTCACCACAACTTGTTGTTATTCCGCCAGAAAAAGCCAGCGGTTCACACGCGAGACCGCAACCGGCGGCCGCTCCAAAGCTGCGAATCATAGCATAAGGCGAAGGCGCGGGTGGCGGTGAAGTGTAAAGATATGTATAAAGCCCGCCACACAGTGAGCTGCCCGGCAGCGCTTCCATCGCTGGATGGCGCTAACGCTTATTCGGCCCACGCCAAATTAACGACCCGGTGATTAAATACCGCCGCGAATCAACCCGCCGAGACCGCGTCGCTCCATAAAGGCCGCGATCTGATGACGGACTTCTGTCGCCAGTTGCGCTTCCAGAGCGCGCCTTGCCAGCGTCTGCGCCTCTTCGCAATCGATGCGGCGCAACAGGTATTTGATACGCGCTACGGAGCGACCGTTCATCGATAAATGGCGATATCCCGAGGCCAATCAGCACCGCAACGCACATGGGATCGCCGGCCATTTCACCGCACAAGCGGATATCAATACCTAAACGTTCAGCCTCGTCCGCCACCATCGCCAGTGCACGCAACACTGCCGGGTGCAGACTGTCGTACATATTCGCCACACGGGTATTGTTGCGATCGACCGCTAAAATGTACTGTGTCAGGTCGTTCGTCCCCACCGAGGATAAAATCGACGCGGGTCGCCGGGTGAGACAACATAAATACCATCGACGGGACTTCCAGCATGCGCGGTTTGGGAATGGCGTAGCCAATCATCTCTTCCACTTCGCGCCCTGCGCGCTCAATCAACCGCTTCATCCACTTCATCAATGCTGGTGATCATGGGCGGCAGAATACTGAGGTTGCCGGTCGCCGCATTGGCGCGCAGCATCGCCCGCACCTGCACCGGAAAATTTCCGGTTGGTCGAGCGTAATACGGATGCCGCGCCAGCCGAGACACGGGTTCTCTTCACTGATTGGCATGTAAGGCAGTTGCTTGTCGGCGCCGATATCCAGCGTACGCAACGTGACGGGCTTATCGTTGAACATCTGCAACATGCCCGTATTGCGCCACCTGTTCCTCTTCCGACGGAAAACCGCTTTGCAGCATAAACGGAATTTCGGTGCGATACAGCCCGATACCGTCGATGCGGCTACCGAGCTTCTCTTCATGCTCCGGGCTTAACCCCGCGTTGAGCATCACTTTGACCCGCTCGCCGCTTTTTTAGCTGGGCGGCAAGGTTCACATCATCTTCGGCCAGACGGCTTAACTCGTTCTCTTCCGTGATAAGCCGTTGGTATTCCTGCAGCAGCACCGGTTCAGGATCCACCAGTAATTCACCGCGGTACCCGTCCACCACCAGTGTGCGACGCTGCAGCAACGAAGGCTGGATGTCCGCCCCCATGACCGTCGGAATGCCCAGCGCGCGCACCATGATCGCCGCATGCGAGTTGGCTGCGCCATCGCGCACCACCACCCCGACCAGTCGGTCGTGCGGCAGCTCGGCAAGCGTCGTGGCGGACAGTTCATCCGCCACCAGAATAAAGCGTTCCGGCCAGCTATTCGGCCCGGAAATGGAGTCATCAAGATGGAACAGCAGGCGCTGCCCCAGGGTGCGTAAATCCCCGAACGCTCTTTCAGATAGCCGTCGGTAAGCGCGGCAAACTGCTCAGCGAAACGTTCAATCACCGTTTTCACGGCCCACTCCGCCACCACACCCCGGTCGACTTCCTCAAACAGTTCGCGGCGCAAACGCGCATCGGAAAGTAAGTGCGAATAGAGATCGAAAATCGCCGCCGTCTCTTTTGCGCACCGGCGGAGAAACGTTTGCTATAGCGGCGGAATTCGTTCGCGGCCTCTTCAAGCGCAGCGGTCAGCCTTTCCCTTTCGAGGGTGGTGTCCAGCGTGGAGGCCTGATAGACCTGCTCCATCAACGGCAGCGTTTCATCCACCCACCCTTCGGCGATTGCCACACCGGGGGAGGCAGGAAGCGCGCGAATACGCGTCTGGCGATATTGACCAAACAGCGCGTTTAATTGTGACTGGGAGAGAATCGCCGCCATCTGCGTGGCGAGCGTCACCAGAAAGGACTCTTCACTTTCATCGTACTGGCGCAGCTCACGCTGCTGAACCACCAGCACGCCAAGCAACTGGCGACGCTGAATAATAGGCATCGCCAAGAAACGCGCGAAAACGCTCCTCTTTCACGGCGGGAATATATTTAAAGCTGGGGTGTTTTTGCGCATCGGCAAGGTTGATAGGTTCCGCCAGCCTGCCGACCAGACCAACAATCCCTTGATCGAATGCGAGGTGTGACCACGCGGTTTTTTCCAAACCGCGCGTCGCCATCAGGTAAAAACAACGTCTGTCGTGATCTGCGAGATAGACCGAGCACACTTCGGTTTCCATCGCCGGGCAAACGTCGGTAACCAGTATTTCCAGCGCTTCGTTAAGGCGCGGCGCGCTGGCGACTTTCTCAACTATTTCTCGCAGTCGGGTGAGCATGATGTGGGTGGCTTAACCTCGTTTACGTCGCCGGGCAGGCGCATTCTGCGGCTTAGGAGGCGTTTCCTGGAAGCAGCATGACCGCGCTTGCGAATTCATCACCCGCCGGTAGACATCGCGTTTAAACGACACTACCTGACGAACAGGATACCAATAGCTTACCCACCGCCAGCCATCAAATTCAGGCGTACTACTGGCTTGCATATTGATGTCGGTATCGTTACCGACCAATTGCAGGAGAAACCACTTTTGTTTCTGGCCGATACACACCGGCTTTGTGTCCCAACGCACCAAACGTTTCGGTAACTTGTAACGCAACCAGTTACGGGTAGAAGCAAGGATACGAACATCTTTACGACTTAAGCCCACTTCCTCGAACAGTTCCCGGTACATTGCCTGTTCCGGGGATTCTCCAGTTGATCCCTCCCCCGGGGGGAACTGCCATGAATGCTGTCCAAAGCGCCGGCCCACATCACCGGCCCTGTCGGTTACAGATTACGATTCCCACATTTGGGCGGTAGCCATCGTCATCAATCACCGGACTACCTCAAAATAAATCTGAATGAAGCGATTGTTTCACACTCGTGGATAACGGTAAACCACTCTATTACAGGGATACGGACGGATAACAATTGAATAACTCACAGTTATCGTCAGAGTTATAAACAGCGCCCGCCTCCGCCAACGGGTTTTATTCACCTTTTCTGTGGATAGAGTTGTGAAGAAGCGTGGAATTACCCAGGAAAACCCGGAACAGTCTGAATAACTCATGATTGACCGATAAAAATAAAATTCATTAATTCATCGAGTTAAATGGCTTATCAACCTTTTTTTCGGGCATAGTGTGATGATCATCACTCTTCGGATCCCGTCGCTGATGAAAGATCGAACAGAGCCGTTTTTATCCACAGATTATGCCAATAAGTTAGGCACATTTTGTGCAGAAATTCGATTTTCGTCGCACGTCAAGGCTGTAAATCGAAACAGTAGTGGGCTTTTCCCCAGTTATCCCACTTTTCTGTGGATAACATGGTGTAAGATCCTGTTTATTGTCAGTGACCAGATTTGGAAAACCGATCGCACTGTTGCGCAACGCTCAGTTGATAAAAAATAAATTACCTTATAAATCATCACATTGCTCAGCCGACACGGAAAAGGTAAACTGCACGGATGCGGTGCAAAACTGCCGTCTGTTTTTTTAACCAAAAGGTTTTTAGCATGTCTGCGTTATCTCCACTGACAACTCCTCCGGAAACAGAAGCTCAACTGCTGGCTCAGGCGCAGCGCCTCGGCAGGCTACTCGCTGGGAGAACTGGCGGCAAAGGCAGGGTTGCCGGTTCCCCGCGATCTCAAGCGTGATAAAGGGTGGACGGGAGTGTTGCTCGAGCTGTGGTTAGGCGCAAGCGCAGGTAGCAAACCAGAACAGGACTTTGCAGCGTTGGGCGTCGAGTTGAAAACGATCCCTGTGGACAGTCAGGGACGCCCGCTGGAAACGACGTTTGTTTGCGTCGCGCCGTTGACCGGCAACAGCGGCGTGGTGTGGGAAACCAGCCACGTGCGCCATAAACTCAAGCGCGTCTTATGGATCCCCATCGAAGGATCGCGGGAAATTCCGGTGGCAGAACGCCGGGTTGGATCGCCGCTGCTCTGGAGCCCGAACGAAGAGGAAGAGCAGCAGTTACGTCTCGACTGGGAAGAGTTAATGGATCTGATCGTGTTGGGGAAAGTTACCCGCATTACCGCACGTCACGGCGAAGTGATGCAGTTACGCCCGAAGGCGGCCAACAGCAAAGCACTCACCGAAGCAATCGGCGAGCATGGCGAACGGATCCTCACCTTACCCCGCGGTTTTTATCTGAAAAGAACTTCACCAGCGCCCTGCTGGCTCGCCATTTTTACTATCCGGATATTAAATTTTTGCCACAGCAACGCTCGCGCTTATAATTAGCGCTTCTTTTTTTGGCAGGACTTTGCTTAAATGTTATTTGCATGGATAACCGACCCCAGCGCACCGGCTGGCGCTCGGAACACTGACGCTGCTGGAGATCGTTCTCGGGATCGACAATATTATTTTCCTCTCTCTGGTGGTCGCCAAACTTCCCACTGCGCAACGTAATCACGCACGTCGTCTTGGGCTTGCTGCGGCAATGATCATGCGCCTGTTACTGCTGGCGTCCATCGCCCTCGGGTGACCGGCGCGCACCCACTGTTCAGCGTGTTTGATCACAGCGTTTCCGCCCGCGATTTGATTCTGTTTCTCGGCGGCTTGTTCCTGATCTGGAAAGCAAGCAAAGAGATCCACGAATCGATCGAAGGGGAAGAAGAAGGGCTGAAGACCAATGTGCACTCTTTCCTTGGCGCTATCGTGCAAATCATGCTGCTGGATATCATTTTCAGCCTTGATTCCGTGATCACCGCCGTGGGCCTGTCGGATCATCTGTTTATCATGATGGCCGCTGTGGTGATTGCCGTTGGTGTGATGATGTTTGCCGCGCGGCCGATTGGCGAATTTGTTGATCGCCATCCGTCGGTCAAAATGCTGGCATTGTCGTTTCTGATCCTTGTCGGCTTTACGCTGATCCCGGAAAGCGTCTCTATTCATGTGCCGAAAGGCTATATCTACTTTGCGATGTTCTTCTCCATCGCCGTTGAGACGCTCAACCTGATGCGCAACAAGAAAAATCCGCTGTAACGATCACGCTTCCTCTTCGGGGGAAGCGTTTTCCTCGTTCCTCTTTCCTAAACATATATTTTCAGATAATCCCGCTTTTTCATCGCCAGATCGCGCGTTATTACTAGACTTGTGTATGACAGGCCGTGAGAGGGGCAGGATGATGAAAAAATGGGCAGTACTGATTTCCGCAGTGGGACTGGCTTTTGCTGTTTCCGGATGCAGCAGCGATTATGTCATGGCGACAAAAGACGGCAGGATGATCCTGACACAAGGTAAACCGGAAATTGATGATGAAACCGGGCTGGTCAGCTATCACGATCAGCAAGGTAATAAAATGCAGATTAACCGTGATGACATATCCCAGATTATCGAACGCTAAGAAATCCCTATAAAGGTCAGTAACCTGCTGACCTTTTTTTGAATTTCCGCTTTCCTTTCTCTTCCCCTCTGCCATGGTTATATTCCTTTGTCAGGAGCTCTGACGTTGTTTGATTGAGGAAGCCGGCTATGCACTATCACCGTATCCCCCACAGTTCGCTTGGAAATCAGCACCCGGGGCTGGGCACAATGACGTTTGGTGAACAAAACAGCGAAGCCGACGCCCACGCACAGCTCGACTATGCCGTCAGCCGGGCATTAACCTGATTGATGTCGCAGAGATGTACCCTGTACCGCCACGCCCGGAAACACAAGGGCTGACTGAAACTTACGTCGGCAACTGGCTGGCGAAACGCGGCAACCGCGAAAAACTGGTGATCGCCTCTAAAGTCAGCGGCCCGAGCCGCAACAATGACAGCGGCATCCGCCCCAATCAGGCGCTGGATCGCAAAAACATCCGCAGCGCGCTGGATGCGAGTTTAAAGCGTCTGCAAACCGATTATCTCGACCTGT
Source organism: Enterobacter sp. EA-1 (assembly GCA_002886105.1). Classification (GTDB taxonomy): domain Bacteria; phylum Pseudomonadota; class Gammaproteobacteria; order Enterobacterales; family Enterobacteriaceae. Next base: position 984,399 of record CP025776.1, on the reverse strand, counting down.
ACCCGGTGCACTGGCCGCAGCGCGCCACTAACTGCTTCGGCAAACTGGGTTATAGCTGGGTAGAGAGTGCTCCGGTCGTCACGATGCTGGAAACGCTGGAAGCGCTGGCCGAGTTTCAACGTGCCGGGAAAATCCGTTATATCGGCGTTTCTAACGAAACCGCATTTGGCGTAATGCGCTATCTTCACACCGGCGGAGAAACATGAACTGCCGCGCATTGTGACCATTCAGAACCCGTATAGCCTGCTAAACCGCAGCTATGAAGTGGGGCTGGCGGAAGTGAGCCAGTATGAAGGCGTCGAGCTGCTGGCCTACTCCTGCGGCCTTTGGCACGTTGACCGGCAAATATCTCAACGGCGCGAAACCCGCAGGCGCACGCAATACGCTGTTCAGCCGCTTCACGCGTTACAGTGGGGCAGGCGCAAAAAGCCGTTGCGGCCTATGTGGATATTGCCAAACGGCATAACCTCGATCCGGCGCAAATGGCGCTGGCTTTCGTGCGCCGTCAGCCCTTCGTCGCCAGCACCCTGCTGGGGTGCAACGACGATGGAACAACTGAAGACAAACGTGGAGAGCCTGCACCGGTTCTCAGCGAAGAGGTGCTGGCTGAAATCGAAGCGGTGCACCCGGTGTATACCTACCCCGCTCCGTAACCTGCTACCGGCGGCGCTGCCAGATCCACAGCGCCGCAATCGCCAACGCAAACAGCGACCCAAACCCAACGCCCACGCCGACCACCGGCGCACCGACTTTACCGCCAGCGAATAGAGCCCCAGCATCAGCAACATCGCCATATTTTCGCCGAGGTTTTGCACCGCGATGGCATTGCCCGCGCCCACAGACGCTTTACCGATTGCCTGCAACAACGCATTTAAAGGCACGACGAAGAAGCCGCCCAGCGCACCGATCAACAGCAAAACGCCATACGCCGGGAGTAATGCATGTTGTAACGAAAACAGCGTCACCGCCACGCCAATCAGGATCCCGGCAGGCATACAACGGGCAACGGTTTCCAGCGTCACCAGTTTGCCGCGGGCCCTCCATGCCCACGGCCACCATCGCATTAAGATAGGTTGGCGTGGCGTTATCGGTAATGCCCAGCGCCACCGGCACCCACAGCACCAGTAGAAAACGCAGCGTCACGCCCGCGCCCCAGAACAGGCTGGTACCCACCAGTGAAAAACGGGTCTCGCCGTTGCGCCACAGGCTTTGCAGGCGCTGAAAAAGCTGTGGGTCATCGGCGTAAAGCGCCGAAGGATTGCCCCGGTCGCGCGGCGGGAAGTTTCGGGATCATCAGGTTGGCAACCACGGCCGCGCCATACACCGGGCGCATACGCCCAGCGCCGCCAGTACATGCCAGTCGGCCAGAACGCCGCCTGCCACCGAACCCAGCAGGATCGCTGCAATGGTGGAAGACTCCATCAGGCCGTTGGCTTTCACCAGCTTATCGCCCGTCGTAATTTCACCCCAGAATGCCGTATTTCGCCGGGGAGTAGGCCGCTGCGCCAATCCCCACCAGCAGATACCCCACAAACGGGTTCACACCGATACAGATACTCGCCGCGCCCAACAGTTTTAACCCGTTGGCCACCATCATCACCCGCCCTTTGGCATAGCTGTCGGCGACCTGACCGACAAAGGGAGCGAAAAGAATGTAAGCGCCCACAAACACCATCTGCAATACCGGCTGGCTCCAGTCAGGGTAAAACTCCGCTTTCAGCAGCGCCGGGGGTGGCGAATAACAGTGCGTTATCGCCAAACGCCGAGAGAAACTGAGCGGCAATCACCGCCATCATTCCCCGGGACCACAGTGAAGTGTTAGTGCTTACTGACTCACGCATGCGTGGATTCATCCTCTTCAACCATACCTTTCAGGGTGACGAAATCGGGTTTGCCGCTACCAAGCAGCGGAAGTTGCTTCAGGAAACGAATATCGCGCGGCACGGCCAGTTCCGGGATGCCATGCGCACGCGCCTGCTGGAGCAGTTTGTCGCGCGTCAGCGCATCATCGGTGGTAAACATCACCAGCGCCTCGCCTTTGCTGGCATCGCTTTTGATTACCGTAGCATGCAGTTTGTCAGGCGAGGTCATTAGCGCCAGCTGTTCCACCGTCTCCAGCGACACCATCTCACCAGCGATTTTTGGCGAAGCGTTTCGCGCGCCCCTGAATCTGAACAAAGCCTTGCTCATCAAAACACACGATATCGCCCGTGTCATACCAGCCCTGGCTCCAGCTCACCATGGATATTCTCTGCGGCGGGCGTTTCCAGCACGCCGGGGTTTTCTACCCGCAGGTAGCCGGTCATCACATTAGGTCCTTTAAGTTGCAGACGACCGCCCTCTTCAATGCCCGGCACCGCCAGCAAACGGGCATCCATCCCCGGCAGGATCCGCCCGACGGTGCCCGGTTTGGCGGCCATCGGCACATTGATCGACACCACCGGCGCGCACTCCGTTACGCCGTATCCTTCAAGAATGCGCAAACCGAACTTGTCCTGCCAGAGCTGACGAGTGCTGTCCTGCAACTTCTCCGCACCAGCCACCACATAGCGCAGGCGGTAAAAATCATACGGATTGGCAAAACGGGCGTAATTCCCGAGGAACGTCGAGGTGCCGAACAGCACCGTACAGTTCCGGTCATACACCAGCTCCGGCACAATGCGATAGTGCAGCGGACTCGGGTAGAGAAACACCTGCGCGCCAGTCAGCAGTGGGGTCAACAACCCAACCGTCAGGCCAAAGGAGTGGAACAGCGGCAGTGCCGACATAAAGCGGTCATTGGCGGTAAAGTCGGCGATGGTCTTGATCTGCTCGACATTCGCAAGCAGGCTTTTGTGGCTATGCACCACGCCTTTAGGATGGCCTTCAGAACCGGAGGTAAAGAGGATCAGCGCCGGATCTTCCGGCTTCTGCGCAACCTGCGCTTTTAACGGCGTCAGCAAATGGCGGAAGATCCACAGCTTATCTTCCAGTTTGACGTCGCTTTTCAAATCTTCGAGGTAAACCCAGCGCACCTCGGGTCAGTTGCTCCGGCAGATGCCACAGCTTGCCTTTGTCCATAAAGGTGCGCGAGGTAAAAATGGTCTTGATTTGCGCCGCGGTAATGGCGCTGCTCAGCCCTTTTCACCCCGGCGGTGTAGTTCATCATCGCCGGAATACGCCCGCGGGCGATCGCACCGAAAATGACCGCCGCGCTGATCCCGGCATTCGGCAGCATCAGGCCAATTTTCTCCCCCCTGAGTCGTGTATTTATCCAGAATACGCGCCACAAACAGCGTTTTGGTCAACAGCTTGCGGTAACTGTCGGGGGGTGAAGTTGATATCTTCCACGCAGAGCTTCTTTTCACCATAGCGGTGCTGCGCCGAGAGCAACGCTTCAAACAGCGTTTCGCGTGGACGCACCGCCATGCGGGCTTCCATCATGATTTGATGCAGCATCTCTCCCGCCAGTTTACGGCGATCGCGCGCACGCGGAGCATCCGGCATCGGTAATTGCGTTGGCGGCAGAATATGCAGCGTAATGCGCGGGAACAGGCGCTGTTTAACCAGCCCTTTCAGGCGGCTGAAATACGTAAGCTCCGCGCCATCAATGCGCAGCGGAACCACCGTCGCGCCGGACTTTGCCGCCACAAACCCTGCGCCATCGTAAATTTTCATTAGTGAACCGGAGACGGAAATACGCCCCTCAGGGAAAATCACTACCGGGCGTCCCTGCTCCACCAGCCGCACCCGGTGTTTAATGGACATCGGTTTGGTGGGGTCGAGCGGCACAAAGTCAATGATTGAGCTTATCCAGCGCATATACCACTGGGTGCTGATTGAGGTGTAAACAGCGAAAACCGGGCGCACAGGCAGAAACAACGCCAGCAGGATGCCATCAATAAAAGAGACATGGTTAGGGGTGATTAATACACGCTCGCCATGCAGCGCCTCTGTTTTTCCGGTCAGTTGCACCCGGAACAACACCTGAAACAGGCTGCGGAAAAAGCCCAGTAGCATTTCAACTCCTTTTGCCAGTCAATTAAGCACAATGTCTTCAAATTGTGGCAGATTACACGAGAAGCGAAGGAGGGAAAACGCAGGCGAAAAAACCTGCGCGTCCGCGCAGGTTGGTGCAATAAATAAGTACGAAGAGTGTACCGAATACTTCACCAATCAATACCTCTGGGATCTTGATTGTGGCGTGGGGTACCGCGCGTTACCAGCGGGAAAAAGCAAGAGAGTGAGCCGAAGTGGAAACCCGGGGTATGTCTATCATCGATTCCTGTAACACCCCGGAAAAAAGCAAAAAAAACCTGCGCATCTGCGCAGGTTGGTGTATTCGAGTGTGCAACCCCGAGGGTTGCCTTCACCTATCAATACCTCTGGGATCCCTACTTTGTCACGTGGGGTATAGCGCCACCAGCAGACAATCGAAACAGCCTTTCGCAAAGTGTAACTAAAGGTTTTAGCTGTATTAATCGGTAAAACTTTTATGTGTAACGTTTTCACCGGCTTGCCACGCGTCACTTCACGTTTGCACGTTCCCGTCCGGCAACATCCTTGATTAGCCCTCCCTTTTCCGTAACACTACCCGGTGTGTAAACGCTTACCTCTAAGGACGGTGCATCATGGCGACCATCAAAGATGTCGCACGGCTGGCGGGCGTCTCCGTAGCAACGGTTTCCCGCGTCATTAACGACTCGCCAAAAGCGAAGCCTCGCGTCTGGCGGTGCAAAATGCGATGGACTCCCTCAATTACCATCCCAATGCCAACGCCCGCGCGCTGGCGCAACAGTCGACAGAAACCGTCGGCTGGTGGTGGGCGATGTGTCCGATCCCTTTTTGGCGCGATGGTGAAAGCGGTCGAACAGGTGGCTTCCGCCACCGGCAATTTTCTGCTGATTGGCAATGGCTACCATAACGAAGAGAAAGAGCGTAAAGCGATTGAGCAGTTGATCCGCCATCGCTGCGCTGCGCTGGTGGTGCACGCCAAAATCATTCCCGATGACGAGCTGGCGTCGTTGATGAAGCAGATGCCGGGCATGGTGTTAATCAACCGTATCCTGCCGGGCTTTGAGCAGCGTTGTGTGGCGCTGGACGATCGCTACGGCGCGGCTGGCGACCCGCCATCTGATCCAGCAGGGCCATACGCGGATTGGCTATCTCTGTTCGAACCACGCCATTTCCGATGCCGAAGATCGGTTGCAGGGTTACTACGACGCACTGAAAGAGCACGGCCTGCCGTGCAACGACAGACTGGTAACCTTTGCTGAACCCGATGAGAGCGGCGGTGAACAGGCGATGACCGAACTGTTGGGGCGCGGCAGAAACTTTACCGCCGTAGCCTGTTATAACGATTCAATGGCGGCAGGGGCGATGGGCGTGCTGAACGATAACGGCATCGACGTGCCGCGTGAAATTTCGCTGATTGGTTTTGATGACGTGCTGGTGTCGCGCTATGTGCGCCCGCGCCTGACGACCGTGCGCTACCCGATTATCACGATGGCGACGCAAGCCGCTGAATTAGCGCTGGCGCTGGCGTCTAATCAGCCATTACCCGATGTCACCCACCTGTTTAACCCGACGCTGGTGCGCCGCCACTCGGTGATTACGCCACTGGAAAGCTGACTCTCGTGTTAATTGTGCGCTACCCGGCCTGCAAGCCGTAAATATCACAACGCAATGCGGTAAAGATGAACGGTGGTGTTGGGGTAGTCGAGCGCATCGCCAATGTAGTGCCAGCCGTAACGCTCGTAAAAAGTCGCGGCAGGCGGAGTAAAGATGCAACTGGCTGAAGCCCATCGCTTTAGCCTGTTGCATGACATGGCGCTGTAGCTGCCCCGCCAGTCCCTGCCCGCGCGCGCGCTCTCTTTCACATACAGCGCCGCCAGCCACGGGAACAGATCCCCGGCGGCTGATCAGATCGCAGCGCCACAACCCCACCGTCGCCAGTAACTCATCCCCGTCGAGCAACACAAAGGTCAGCGGTAACTGCCCCGGCGTCTGGCTGTGCTGAATAATGCTGGCGAAAAAATCACGCGGCAGCGAATCGCCAAACTCACGCCACAGCCATTCTGTGACCTGCTCCGCATGGTGCGGGACGTCGTACAACGGAACGATCGTCACAGTAATTTTCCTGAAAAATCGGCACGGATTCAAAAGATAGCCGTCAAAATCCGGCGCATCCTCGTCGGACAACTCCAGCAGACTCTTTTTTACGTTTTCCAGATGTTGCCACATTGCCTGCCACGCCCCCATCACATCGCGGCGGCGCAGCGCCGCCAGCAGCGTCTGGCGATCGCCAAGCCATTTCAGGCGGTACGGACGGCTGGCAATATGCACATTAAATTGTTGCCACAGCGGGCTGCTGTCCATGTGGTGCCAGATGCTTTCCACCGTCGCCAGTAGCATCTGGTTTTGCGATGCGCCCGCCAGCACCAGATGGAACATTTTGCTGTTATCCTGCGAAGTGTCATTCATGGCGATGGCGCGCTGCTCTTGCTCGAGAATGCGCCGCAGATTATCGATATCCGCCCGGGTGGCCATTTTCGCGGCGAAAGCGGCGATATTACTTTCCAGCAACTGGCGCGCCTGCAAAATCTCAAACGGGCCAACATCGCTACTTAAAAACGCTCTTCCTCATTTTCATGCTCCTGCGGAATGCGCATCACATACACGCCCGAACCCTCGGCGAATATCCACCGTGCCTTGCAGTTCCAGCATCAGTAAGGCTTCGCGAACAATAGTGCGGCTGACGCCATACTTTTCGGCGATATTGCGCTCCGGCGGCAAACGCGAGCCAACAGGGTAATGCCCGTTGATGATTTGCTCACGTAAATCTTCGCCAATCTCCGGTACTGTTTTTTCTCCGGCGGGACGACGGCCTTCTCCACAATATCACCTGCGCTTTTCAGTTATTGCGTTCTATTTTACGTCATCATCAAGGGTGAGGGTCAACTGACGCTCATAGCTTAACCGGCGATACCACGACAAGGACTTTTTCGCCCGGCGGTCGCGGTTGTTTTGCAAATCAATCTCCACTAACCCGTAACGGTTCTTGAAGGCGTTCATTGGCGAGACATTATCGGTGAACGCCCACAACATGTAGCCCTGACAGTTCGCGCCATCTTCCCGCGCGCGCAGAGTTTGCCACAAATGCTCACTGATAAACGCAATGCGATAATCATCTTCGATCACCCCTTGCGCATTGCGGAACTGCCCTTCGTTCTCCACGCCCATACCACTTTCAGCGACAAACCACGGAATATTGCCGTACTCGTTTTTAATGCGCATCGCCATGTCATAAATAATGGAGGGCAGGATCTCTCCCAGCCACGGGATTTGTTCATCCGCCGCCCCGGCAATTCAAACGGCTCATAATAATATGCCGGGTGGAAAGGAGTTTCCGGATGCCGGGGCGCGGGACGGCGCTTTGACCCGGTGCGGATAGTAGAGATTAATCCCCAGCTCATCGACGGTGTTATCACGGATGAGCGCCAGCTCTTCTTCGCTGTAATCCCGGGGCGACTGGTGTTTCGCCAGCAGCGCAAACAGCTCCGGCGGATAGTGGCCTTTGACCATCGGATCGAGGAAGACGCGGTTATAGAACAGATCGTAACGCTCTGCGGCCAGCACGTCGTGCGGCGCACGGGAGCGCGGATAGGTCACTTCCGGGTTGAGGATACAGCCCACCGTACCGGCGTAGCCCGCGGAACAGCTTAACCACCTTTGCCGTCGCCAGATTTTTTGTGGTGATTCCACTGCATCCAGTTCCGGTATTTTTGTTCATACGGCCAGCGCAGCGCATCAAGGTAAACGCGGGTTTGCACCACGATCGGCTCATTAAAGGTAAAACCAGCGCGTCACTTTATGATGAAAACGCTCGAACACCTTTTCTGCATACAGCAGATACAACTCCACCACCTTTTTCGACGCCCAGCCGCCATACGTTTCCAGCAGATAACCGGGCTGTTCGTAATGCTCAAGGCAGATCATCGGCACAATGCCGTTGCGCTGCATCTCATCGAACAGCGCGTCGTAATAAGCCGCGTAGGTTTCATCCACCACACCCTGTTCGTAATCGGTCAGAAAGCGCGACCAGTTGATCGACGTGCGGTAGTGGGTCAACCCTGCCAGCTTCATCAGTTGCACATCTTCGCGAAAACGCTGGTAAAAGTGGGTTGCCACCGCCGGACCATAGCCCTCATGCCAGACATGACGATCGTTTTTGTACCAGAGATCGGGCCGGGGAATCCTGCCCCTCCCGTTTGTCGATCCAGCCTTCGGTTTGCGAGGGCCGACGCGGCGGCGCCAAGGATAAACGACGGTGGTATGGCGATGGTTTTCGTGCTCATGGCTTCCTCAGGCGTTAGACGGCGTTTCTGCCTGCAACTGCGCCTGCTCTGCGCGGCGGGAGGCAATTTTCACAAACGGCAAGTAAATAACAACGGCGGTAATAATGCAGATCAGTTGCGTCACCACCGCGCCCATCGAACCGGCGGTAGAGAGCCGGGGGCGTTGATCAGCGGCGGCGTCGTCCGGAGCACCATCACCACGGCTTTGCCGGCAAAGCCGGTCACGGTGGCGAAATAGCCAATCGAGCCGGTCACCAGCGGCGTGATAATAAACGGGATGGCGAGGATCGGGTTTAGCATGATCGGCATGCCGAATATCACCGGTTCGTTAATATTGAAGATCCCCGGCCCGATGGAGAGCTTCGCGATCTCTTTCATCTCTTTGCGTTTGGTGGCAATCATCACCGCAATCAGCAGACCGATGGTCAACCCGGAGCCGCCGATGCTCATATACACATCCCAGAACGGCATGGTGATGATATTCGGCACCTCTTTACCCTGCTCAAACGCACTCATATTGACGGTGATCGCCCCCAGCAGCAGCGGTTCGCGAATCGGTTTGATCATCTGGTTGCCGTGAATACCAATAACCCAGAACAACTGTGCGACAAACATCAGCAGCAGGGATCCCCCGGCAGACTCTGCACGACGCGCTCCAGCGGCTGTTGCACCACGGTAAACGGCATCGTACAGATACATGCCGGTTACTTTCTGAAAGGCAAAACCGAAAGTGGCAATCACCGTGGTGGTGATGATCGCCGGGATCAGCGCTGAGAAGGACGCGGAGACATTTGGCGGCACCGTGTCCGGCATTTTGATCTTCAGCCCTTCACGGTTTTCCAGCCAGCAGTAGATCTCCACCGACAAAATGGCGATAAACATGCCAAGGAACAGGCTACGGGTGTCGGAGAACTGGCGCAGCAGCACATCTTTCACCACGTGCATCTGCCCGTCCACCAGCATCTCAACGGTGGTTGGCGTGACGCAAATAAAGCAGATCACCGCCAGCAGGCCGGAAACAGCGACTTGATGCCGTTAATACGCCCCAGCTCGATACCGATTAAAAACACCGCGCCAATGTTGAGGGAAGTTCAGCGTGGCGTAGTTGATGGCGCTGGTAATGGGTTTCCAGCGCCGCCAGAAATGACAGCGCCTGAAAACTGGCGAGACCGTTCTTCGGATCCAGCACCATATTGGAGATCAGCACGGAAAACGCGCCGACGATAATCACTGGCATCAGGGTAATAAACGACGATTTGATCGCCATGATATAGCGATAGCTGTTGAATTTTGTGGCAAAACTACCCAGAGAATCGATGAGTTTGTCTTGTAGGGCCATGTGTTAACACCTCAGTAAAGGGGTTTTATCGAAACCGGGATACAGCTAAATCCCATTTGGCATACCAAAAATAGTCATGGATGGAGAAAAGTTCTGTGACCCGCCTCGCAACGCCGCTTCTGGTATTCCAAAACGAAACGATAGCCCGCATTGGCATACCACCTTGCATTTATCAGGGCTTTTTTAACGAGTGTGGTAAACTGCGTTTCATTACGCGAAACGAGAGCCCGTCATGGTCACAATGCTGGAAGTCTCACTGCGCGCGGGTGTGTCGAGAAAGCGACGGTGTCCCGCGTTCTCAACAACACAGGCCGAGTCAAAGAGAGCACCCGCAACCAGTCTTTAAGGCGATGGAAGAGCTGGGCTACCGGCCGAATTTTCTTGCCCGTTCGCTGGCGAACCGCACCAGCAATAGCATCGGTCTGGTGGTCTCCAGCTTTGACGGCTTCTATTTTGGCCGCCTGCTGCAACAGGCCTCCCGCCGGGCGGAACGGCATGGCAAACAGTTGATCGTGACCGACGGGCACGACACACCGGAACGGGAAGAGCTGGCGGTGCAGATGCTGGCCGATCGTCGCTGCGACGCCATTATTCTCTACACCCGCTTTATGAGTGAAAACGCGATCCTGCAACTGATCGACAGCGTGCCGATGCCGCTTGTCGTCATTAACCGCGAGGTGGTGCAGGCGCACGATAAATGCGTGTTCTTTGAACAACAGGATGCGGCTTTTCAGGCGGTGGATTACCTGATACGCCGAGTGACCGCGAAATAGCCTGTATTACCGTTCCGATGCATACCCCCACCGGCAAAGCCCGGTTGATGGGCTATCGCAAGGCGCTGGAACACCATGGGATCGACTGGGGATCCGGCAAAAGTAAAATACGGTGACTCCACCATGACGCGCGGCTATGAACTGTGTCGGGAAATGTTGCAGGAAGGTGTCCGGATCAGCGCCCTGTTCGCCTGTAACGACGATATGGCGCTGGGTGCTTCCAAGGCTATCTGGCAGGCAGGTTTGCGCATTCCGCAGGATATTTCCCTGTTCGGCTTCGATGATGCCCCCAGCGCACGCTGGCTGGAGCCGGGGCTGTCAACGGTCTATCTGCCTATCGACACCATGATCACCACGGCGATTGATCAGGCGATCAGGCTGGCCAACAAGGCGACGGTCGATGCGATCCCGCCGTTTACCGGCACGCTGGTGTTGCGCGAGTCAGTAGCGACGGGGCCGTATATTGTGGCTTAGCACTGCTCCAGCGCGAGCAGTTCTTCAATGGTCTGACGGCGACGAATCAGTCGCGCCACACCGTTATCAAACAGCACTTCCGGCAGTAACGGGCGGCTGTTGTAGTTCGACGACATCGATGCGCCGTACGCGCCGGTATCATGCAACACCAGATAATCGCCCGGCGCGACCTCAGGCAGCGCACGGGTTTCCACTTTACCGCCCTCTTGCTGGGTAAAGACATCACCGGATTCGCACAGCGGCCCCGCCACCACGGTGTCAATCAGAGCGGCATTTCGCAGGTCCCGGCCATCCGCCGCCAGCGCAGTAATGTGGTGATAGCTGCCATACATTGCCGGGCGCATCAGGTCGTTAAAACCGGCGTCGATCAGCACAAAGTGGCGGCTACCCATCGTTTTCACGCTGCGCACCTGTGAAACCAGTACACCGGACTCCGCCACCGGAAACGCCCGGGTTCGATCTCCAGTTTCACCGCATGTCCAAGATGCCGGGCGATCTGCTCACGCGCCGCATTCCACAAACCGAAATAGTGCGCGGTATCGACCTGTGCTTCCCCCCTCATGATACGGAATAGAGAGGCCGCCGCCTGCGGAAATCGCCGGCAGATCCTGGTCAAAATCCACCACTGGCGCACCATCGCGCCGCATACCTGCTCCAGATGACCATAATCCACACCGGAACCGATGTGCATATGAATGCCCGCCAGCTGCAACTGGTAACGCTGCATCACCGCCAGCGCCGCAGCCAGATCGCTGTACCAGATGCCGTGTTTGCTGTTTTCACCGCCGGTATTGGTTTTCTGGCTGTGCCCGTGACCAAAACCCGGGTTAACGCGCAGCCAGACACGATGCCCGGCGATACCGCGCCCAGTTGTTCCAGCATATCCACCGAACCGGCGTTGACCGCAATCCCCAGCTCGCTGACACGCGCCAGTGTCGCGTCATCAATCACGTCCGCAGTAAAAACAATGTCATCCGGATGCGTTTTGGGATCGTAGCCCGCCGCCAGCGCACGCTCAATTTCGCCCAGCGATACCGAATCCACCTTGACGCCCTGCTCACGCATCAACCGCAAAATATGGATGTTCGAGCAGGCCTTCTGTGCAAAGCGCACCACGTCGAAGTCGCGCAGTTTGGCAATTTGCGCGCGAATGATTTGCGCATCGTAGACCCATACCGGGCAACCGGAATTCGGCAGGCAGTCTCAGCAGGTTGGCAGCGTTAAGGTCAGTCTCAGTCTGGTGCAATGGGCGTGGCATGATGGGCTCCGTCAATATTTTTTATAATTACGCCACACCGCGAAGAGAATAAAAATATCGTTTTATCGCGAGTCTATGCAAAAATGATATGGAATACCTTTAACAACCGGATATCGCCATGCCCGCTGTTAACCTGCGCCATATCGAAATTTTTCACGCGGTGATGACCACCGGCAACCTCACCGAAGCCGCCGCACTGCTGCACACCTCGACGGTGAGCCGCGAGCTGGCGCGGTTTGAAAAAAGTGCTGGGATTAACCCTGTTTGAGCGCACGCGTGGACGCCTGCACCCTACGGTGCAGGGGCTGCGGCTTATTTGAAGAGGTACAGCGTTCACGGTACGGGCTGGACAGGATCGTCAGTGCCGCCGAAAGCCTGCGCGAATTCCGCCGGGGGCGAACTGTCGGTCGCCTGCCTGCCGGTCTTTTCGCAATCCTTTTACCGCTGCTGTTACAGCCCTTTCTCGCCCGTTACCCGGATGTCAGCCTGAATATCGTGCCGCAGGAGTCGCCATTGCTGGAAGAGTGGTTGTCGGCGCAGCGCCATGATTTGGGGTTAACGGAAACACTGACCACACCTGCCGGTACGGAACGTACGCCGCTGCTAACCTGTAATGAAGTATGTGTAATGCCGCAGGATCATCCGCTGGCGCGTAAAAGCGTGCTAACGCCAGCGGATTTTCACACCGAGAACTACATCAGTTTGTCGCGCACCGATAGCTACCGACAACTGCTGGATACGCTGTTCAACGAACATCAGGTGAAGCGCCGCATGGTGCTGGAGACCCACAGCGCCGCGTCGGTTTGCGCGATGGTGCGCGCCGGGGTTGGCATTTCGGTCGTGAACCCGTTAACGGCGCTCGATTACGCCGCCAGCGGCGTTGCCGTACGCCGCTTCAGTATTGATGTTCCTTTTACTGTCAGCCTGATCCGCCCTCTGCATCGCCCTGCTTCCGCGCTGGTCAACGCGTTTGCACAGCACTTGCAGGCCGCCATGCCGCGGGTCACCCAACCGCTGGCGGCGATGCTCGGGGCCGTTTAAGAGAGCATAAACTCCACGGCGTCGGCGGCATGGAGCGCCGCGGTGTCAAAGACCCTGATCGGGCAGTGTGTCTCCGGCAGCAGCAGACCGATTTCGGTACAGCCAAAAATCACCCCTTCTGCCCCTTCCGCTGCCAACTGTTTGATCAAATTCAAAAGTAGTAACGCGACTCGTCGGTGAAGATGCCGAGGCACAGTTGTTCGAAGATGATTTCATTGACGCGTTCGCGATCTTCCGGACCCGGCACGCGGGTTTTGATGCCGAACTGTTTTTCCAGACGCCCACGATAGAAATCCTGCTCCATGGTGTAGCGCGTACCGAGCAGCGCGATATTGCTCAACCCGGCGTTTTCAATTGCCCGGCCAGTGGCATCGGCAATGTGCAGAAAGGGAATATGGCAGCGCTCCTCGATTTGCCCCGCCACTTTGTGCATGGTGTTGGTACACAGCACAATCGCCTGCGCGCCCGCTTGCTCCAGACCTGCCGCCTCGGGAGAGAATTTCCCCGGCTTTGTGCCACTGCGCCGTGGCCTGACAGGCTTCAATCTCATGAAAATCCACGCTGTGCAGAAGTAAGCTCGCGGAGTGCAAACCACCCGGTGTGCGGGCTTTGACACCCCTCATTAATCAGGCGGTAGTAGGGAACGGTCGATTCCCAGCTCATACCGCCCAGCAATCCTATCGTTTTCATCGTTTGTCTCCGTGGGTTAGTGCACTCAGTCAATCAAAGTTGTGATCGACTTTCAACTTCTCTGGCCTCACGTTTATTTTTTGCCTGCCGCTGAGGATAAATTATTTTGGAAACATCGTTTCATCTTATTACTCAACCACAGGACAGCCAGATGTTTATCTTTCATAAAGACACTCAGCTTGACGATCTGGGCAATGGTGTTACCCGCCGTATTCCTGGCCCATGACGGCAAAATGATGGCCGTCGAGGTCATGTTTGAACAAGGCGCCATCGGCCCGATGCATAACCATCCTCATGAACAACTCACTTATGTCTTATCCGGTGAATTCCGAATTTACCATCGGTGATGAGAAACATATCGTCACGGCAGGCGATACTCTTTATAAGCAACCGCACATTATGCACGGCTGCGTGTGTCTGAAAGCCGGTACGCTGCTGGATACCTTCACGCCGGTGCGCGAAGACTTTTGAAAGCGTGATCCCGAGCACGTTATTGAGCCCCCAGTTAACGCCCTCTCCGCAGAGGGCGTTTTCATTCTTATTTCTTTGATTAATTTCCTTGAAAAACACTTCGCCGGATAATTGTTTAAATATTGAATGATTTCATTCAGCGATATTTCCACTGTTCTGACAGATGGCGTTAGCGTTTTTATTTCCGGCGAAACCTGTGTTTTTTCGGCAAAAATGTCATCCACCTCACCTTATTGGAAACATCGTTTCGACTTTGATCACATTTCGCGAATTAATCGAATGACGGCAAATCAAAACGCAATAAAATATTTTAAAACGATGTTTTACAAATCAAGAACGCAAGTTGATAGGATTTTAAAACCCGGAAGATTGCTAATGATTTCGGGCAGTTAAAGATTCACATCGCATTGATTACGCTAAATATTGTGATCAGGCGCACGCACAGAACCTGCTTTTACCCCCAAACGCCCGAGGGCGTCAGGGGGAAAGAAGTTAATCTCCGAATCCGTATTACACCATTGTTCGCCGGTGGGTATGTATGAATGAAAACAGACTACTGGGATTGGCACCGGATATCACCCTACGTTATTGGGTTGATAGTCTTTACGGCATTCCCGTTCATCTCATCGTTCTTTCTCAGTTTTACTGAGTATGACCTGATGAGCCCGCCGGTATTTAACGGCATCGAAAACTATCGCTACATGTTTACTGAAGACACCCTCTTCTGGAAATCAATGGGCGTAACGTTCGCGTACGTATTTTTAACCATCCCGCTGAAACTTGCTTTCGCGCTGGGTATTGCCTTTGTACTGAACTTTAAATTACGCGGTATCGGCTTTTTCCGTACTGCTTACTATATTCCCTCGATTCTCGGGAGCTCAGTGGCTATCGCCGTGCTGTGGCGCGCGCTGTTTGCCATTGATGGTCTGCTGAACAGCTTTATCGGCGTGTTTGGCCTTGATCCGGTTAACTGGCTGGGCGAACCGTCGCTGGCGCTGATGTCGGTGACATTACTGCGCGTGTGGCAGTTTGGATCGGCGATGGTTATCTTCCTTGCCGCGCTGCAAAACGTACCGCAGTCTCAATACGAAGCGGCCATGATCGACGGCGCCAGCAAATGGCAGATGTTTATGAAAGTCACCGTGCCGCTGATCACGCCGGTTATTTTCTTCAACTTCATTATGCAGACCACCCGGGGCGTTCCAGGGAATTCACCGGCCCGTATGTCATTACCGGCGGCGGCCCGACCTACTACACCTATCTGTTCTCGCTCTATATCTACGACACGGCCTTCAAGTATTTCGATATGGGCTATGGCGCGGCGCTGGCACGGGTTCTGTTCACCGGTGGTGGCGGTCTTTGCCTCTATCGCCTTTAAATCGTCGAAATACTGGGTGTTCTACTCTGCCGATAAGGGAGGCAAAATGGCTGATATCCAACACGTCACGCCGGGCATGCAGGAAGCAGAGCGTGAAGTGGCGCGTACCCTGCGCCGCGAGAAAGTGAGCGCGTGGATCCGCTATGTGATCCTGCTGTTTGTCGGCCTGCTGATGCTCTACCCGCTGGCGTGGATGTTCTCGGCATCGTTCAAACCGAACCACGAGATCTTCACCACGCTGGGTTTGTGGCCGCAGCACGCCACCGGGACGGGTTTATCAACGGCTGGAAAACCGGCACGGAATACACCTTCGGTCATTACATGCTGAATACCTTTAAGTATGTGATCCCCGAAAGTGATCCTGACCATTATCTCCTCCACCATTGTGGCTTACGGCTTTGCCCGCTTTGAGATCCCGTGGAAGAACTTCTGGTTCGGTACGCTTATCGCCACCATGCTGCTGCCGAGCACCGTGCTGTTGATCCCGCAGTACCTGATGTTCCGTGAAATGGGCATGCTCAACAGCTATATGCCGCTGTATCTGCCAACGGCGTTCGCCACCCACGGGTTCTTCGTCTTTATGCTGATTCCAGTTCCTGCGCGGTGTGCCGCGCGACATGGAAGAAGCGGCGCAGATCGACGGCTGTAACTCCCCGGCAGGTGTTGTGGTACGTGGTGGTGCCGATCCTGAAACCGGCGATTATCTCGGTGGCGCTGTTCCAGTTTATGTGGTCGATGAATGACTTTATCGGTCCGCTGATTTATGTCTACAGCGTGGATAAGTACCCCATCGCACTGGCGCTGAAAATGTCCATTGACGTGACCGAAGGCGCACCGTGGAACGAAATTCTGGCAATGGCGAGTATCTCCATTCTGCCGTCCATCATTGTCTTCTTCCGGCACAGCGCTACTTCGTACAGGGCGTGACCAGCAGCGGAATTAAAGGTTAAGAGGGAAGTATCATGGCTGAAGTTATTTTCAACAAACTGGAAAAAGTTTACTCCAACGGCTTCCAAAGCGGTACATGGTATCGACCTGAAAATCGCCGACGGTGAATTTATGGTGATTGTCGGCCCGTCCGGCTGCGCCAAGTCCACGACCTTGCGTATGCTCGCCGGTCTGGGAAACCATCAGCGGCGGCGAAGTGCGCATCGGTGAGAAGATCGTCAACAACCTCGCGCCAAAATCGCGCGGTATTGCGATGGTGTTCCAGAACTATGCGCTCTACCCGCATATGACCGTGCGCGAAAACCTCGCGTTTGGTCTCAAGCTCAGCAAGATGCCGAAAGACGAAATCACCAAACAAGTGGATGAAGCGGCAAAAATCCTTGAGCTGGAAGAGTTGATGGACAGGCTGCCGCGCCAGCTTTCCGGTGGTCAGGCACAGCGTGTGGCGGTAGGACGCGCGATCGTGAAAAAACCGGACGTGTTCCTGTTTGACGAACCGCTGTCTAACCTCGACGCCAAACTGCGCGCCTCCATGCGCATCCGTATTTCCGACCTGCACAAGCAGCTCAAGAAGTCCGGTAAACCGGCCACCACCGTCTACGTAACCCACGATCAGACGGAAGCGATGACCATGGGCGACCGCATCTGCGTGATGAAACTCGGTCACATCATGCAGGTGGATACCCCGGACAATCTCTATCACTTCCCGAAAAACATGTTCGTGGCGGGCTTTATCGGCGCGCCGGAAATGAACATCAAACCGGCGAAAATTGTGAAAAAGACGACCAGTTACATATCACGGTCGGTCACGACACGCTGGCGCTGAATACCCGCCAGCAGGAAAAAGTCGCGGATTATGAAGGCAAAGAAGTGTTCTTTGGCGTACGTCCGAGTTTGTCTCCGTCGCCGACCAGCCTTTTGCCGACGACTGCGGTTCCGGCGACTGGTGCGCGTAGAAAACATGGGACACGAGTTCTTTGTTTATCTGAAAGTCGGCGACTACGAGCTGACCGCCCGAATTCCGTCTGATGAAGCTAAGCCTCTGATTGAGAAGGGACTTCACCGGAAGGTGTACTTTAAGTTTGATATGAATAAGTGTCATGTTTTTGACGCAAAAAACGGAACAGAACATCTCTCTGTAAATTAAAACTGGAGTATAAAAATGAAAAAAGTGCTAACAGGCGCCGTTATCTCCGCAACTCTGGGCATGTGCGCTGTACCCGCTATTGCCGCTGATAATGTAGACCTGCGTATGTCCTCCGGTGGGGGGGCAACGGTCGTCATCAGGTGACATTAAAAGCGTTGGAAGAATTTCATCAACAGCATCCGAATATTACGGTTAAGTCTGAGTACACCGGCTGGGACGGACATCTTTCCCGTCTGACCACGCAAATCGCGGGCGGCACCGAGCCGGACGTGATGCAGACCAACTGGAACTGGCTGCCGATCTTCTCAAAATCCGGTGACGGTTTTTACGACCTGAACCCGGTGTGAAAGACATTATTGATTTGAGCCAGTTCGACGCCAAAGAGCTGAAATCCACCACCGTGGACGGCAAGCTGAACGGTATTCCGATCTCCGTCACCGCACGCGTGTTCTACTTCAACGATGAGCAGTGGAAAAAGCGGGCGTCGCCTTCCCGAAAACACCGGGATGAGCTGTTAGCGGCGGGCAAAACGTTTGAAAGCAAACTGGGCAAGCAGTACTACCCGGTAGTGCTGGAGCACCGGATACGCTGGCGCTGCTGAACTCGTACATGGTGCAGAAATACAATATTCCTGCCGTTGACGAGAAAGCGAAGAAATTCAGCTACACCAATGAGCAGTGGGTGGAATTCTTCCAGATGTATAAAAAACTGGTCGACAGCCACGTGATGCCGGACGCGAAGTACTATGCATCGTTCGGTAAGAGCAACATGTATGAAATGAAGCCGTGGATCGAAGGTGAATGGGCCGGTACCTACATGTGGAACTCCACCATCACCAAATACTCCGACAACCTGGAAGCCGCCAGCCAAACTGGTGCTGGGTGAATACCCAATGCTGCGGGCGCAACGGATGCAGGTCTGTTCTTCAAACCGGCGCAAATGCTGTCGATTGGTAAATCCACCAAACACCCGAAAGAAGCCGCGCAGGTAATTAACTTCCTGCTGAACAGCAAAGAAGGCGCGGAAACCCTCGGTCTGGAGCGTGGTGTACCGTTGAGCAAAGCCGCAGTTCAGACGCTGACCGCCAATGGCGCAATCAAAGCGGAAGATCCGGCTGTTGCGGGCCTGCGTCTGGCGCAGTCGCTGCCAGCCAAACTCACTGTGTCGCCGTATTTTGACGATCCGCAGATTGTTGCCCAGTTCGGCACGGCGATTCCAGTACATCGACTATGGTCAGAAAACGGTGGAAGAAACCGCCGCAGACTTCCAACGTCAGGCTGAGCGCATTCTGAAACGCGCCATGCGCTAAGGTTTTACCGTCACACCCTACCCTGCCGGATCCGGCAGGGTATTTTATCTATGGAGAGAAGATCAGGAGAGAAGATCATGGCAAAAGGCAAAATCATCCCGCTGACTTACCGTAGCCAGGAAGGATCCGCATACCGGGCGCGAGGTTATCCGGATGACGCCTCCGCACATTATTTGTCACCGTAACTACTTCTACCAAAATGCTTTACCCGCGATGGCGGGAAACTGATCTTTGGCGGCGCATTCGAAGGCCACTGGAACTATTACCTGCTGGATATCGCCCGCGGCGAGGCCACCCAGTTAACCGAAGGGGCCGGGGATAATACCTTTGGCGGTTTTTTGTCCGCCGACGACCGCTCGCTATGGTATGTAAAAAACACCCGTGAATTACGCCGCGTCGATCTGACCACGCTGGAAGAGTATGTCGTTTATCAGGTGGACGATGACTGGGTAGCTTACGGCACTGGGTCGCCAATTCCGACTG
Organism: Enterobacter sp. EA-1; assembly: GCA_002886105.1. GTDB lineage: Bacteria > Pseudomonadota > Gammaproteobacteria > Enterobacterales > Enterobacteriaceae. The sequence continues at coordinate 964,752 of CP025776.1, read as the reverse complement.
CACCAAGCTGGTGGGCATCGAGATTAAAAAAAGCGACTGGCAGCCGTTAACCGACTGGCAAAAATTCCGCGATTTCTACTTCACTAACCCGGAATGTCGGCTGATCCGCATCGATCTGCAAAGCGGTGAACGCAGCACGTTGCTGCAAGAAAAACGCTGGCTGGGGCACCCGATCTACCGCCCGTTTGACGATAAAACCGTGGCGTTTTGCCATGAAGGCCCGCGCGATGCGATTGATGCACGCATGTGGTTGATCAACGAAGATGGCAGCAACCTGCGCAAGGTGCGTCAGCATGAGGCTGGCGAAAGTTTTACCCATGAATTCTGGGTGCCGGACGGCTCCGCGCTCTATTACGTGGCGCACCGGGAAAACGACGCCCGCCGCTATTTGTTCAGCGCCGACCCGCAGACGCTGGAAAACCGCCAGCTTATGGCGATCCCCCCTTGTTCTCATTTGATGAGCAACGATGACGGCAGTCTGGTGGTCGGTGACGGCGCGCCTCATCACACCGGAGATATTCATCTTAACGATCCCTTTATTTGGGTGTTTGATGTGCAAAGCGGCGAGCAAACGGCCATCTGCCAGCATAACAGTAGCTGGAAAGTGCTGGACGGCGACCGCCAGTCACCCACCCGCACCCGTCATTCTCACCGGATAACCAGTGGGTGCTCTACACCTCAGACGCCGAAGGCATGCCTGCGCTCTATTTAGCCAAAGTTTGAGTGTTCCTCCGCCCTCTTCGCCACGATGAGGGCCTCTTTTCTGACGCTTTTTTGCACGCTTTTCGCCCCCCTTTTACGCGCTTTTCCAGCCTTTTATGTTTACCCAAAAACAACACAACTCACTGTTATTATTATAATTTTTATTTAATCAGGGCTATTGACGGGGTGAATATCTCAGGCGTAGCATCGCCCTTGCTGTAGCAAAACACCTGTTTTTATATACAGCGCATTCGGTGTAGCAGAACGTCTCTGGTCTTCAAAAGATGCGCACCGGATTTCCCTAATCCAACTCAAAAATGACAAAAGAGGAAAACAATATGCGGATTTAACTATGGCGGTGGCGTAGGTGATGGTACCAACTGGAGTTCAGAACGCGGTTCAGAGCCGTCACCCGGCGGCGGTTCGAACGGACATGGCGGCGATCGTGATAACGGTGGTTCAGCGAACGCAACACCGGCGCAAAAACAGTTGGCCGCGATCCAGAATGATCAGGCGCTCCGTCAGAAGCTGGCGAACCTGATTCTGGCTGCCCGCACCATTAACCCGTTAACGAAACTGAAAATTGAACAAGTGAAACCCAATGGCATGCTCAGCATTTCGGCTGAAGGGTTAACGGCCGATCAAGCGACGGACATTGGCCTGTCTGGCTGGTGATGGGCCTTCGCGGTAATGGCGTGACGGTTGCGATTGGCGACTTCAACTCCGGTCATCCGCTGCAAGGCAAGCAACCGAATAACGGCAAAGGCGGGCTCAACGCCGACACGATCGCCTCTTCATCGGTTGGTCAGTTTGTGACGGTATTGCAGGGCGTATTGCCTTCCGGCTACTGGCTGAGTAACGGTAAAGTGATGACCAAAGTTCGCCGGGAGATCACCTCCGAGTGGCGGCGGGAAAAACGGTAACGAGCATACCCGCATTGTGACCGTTGAACAGGAAGTGCCTGCGCTGACCCAGGGCGTATAAGCAGGGCGAAGCGCAACGCGCGGACATTAAAGACGCGGTGAAATTTACCGCCGATTTCTACAAAGAGGTGACGGCGAAATTCAGCGAACAGTCGGCGAAAGTTGCCCAGTAGGGAACTGGCCGCAGCCGCCAAAGGCAAGAAGATCCGCAACGTTGAACAGGCGCTGGCTGCTTTCGATCGCTATCAGGCCGTGCTGGATAAAAAATACAGCGTGGCCGATCGCGAAGCGATTGCAAAAGCGCTGGAGTCCGTGAACCGCGCCAACATGGCCAGCAGCTGGCGAAGTTCAGCAAAGGGTTTGGTTATGTGGGTAAAGCCATCGATGCGTATGATGCGATCCTGGTCGAACTGCCGAAGGCTATCCGCACCAAAAACTGGCGCCCGTTCTTTGTGAAAGTGGAAGCCATCGCGGCAGGTAACGCCGCAACGGCATTGACGGCTTTCGTGTTCAGCGCCATTACCGGCAGCGCCCTCGGGTATCCTCGGGTTTGCATTGATGATGGCCATCGTCGGCGCACTGGTCGACGAGGCCTTTATCACCAAAGCGAATGCCCTGTTAGGCGTGTAATGAAACCAAAGGCCGGTATTAACCGGCCTTTTTCTTCCAGCAACAGATAGAGCAAATATGCCAACCCGAGCGGTACGGCGAACAAAAAGCACGCGCCGTAATACAAGGCATAGAGCCCGTTTTTCCCCGGCGTCTCTTTGAAATATCCCCGCTGCCAGAAGGCTCGCGTCGTAAACGTCAGCGCAAGGGTCTCAACCCCTTTTTGGCTAACGGGTAGAGCGGGCAACTAAAAAAGCGATAACACAAAGAAGTATTGGGAGACGCGATCCTGCATATCCGGCTCCATGCCCGAGGCAAAACCGGACAGAAAAAACATCCCCCAAAAAATATTCTTGAAGTAGTATTTCGCGGTCATAACGCGCCCATTCCTTATGATTTATCAACCGTAACTGATTAATATCACCATAAAAGCAGCAACGTTGCACGCGCTTTTCGCCAGCAATGTGAGCGTGACGCCCGTCAGCGCCACGCGCTGTGGTTATACCCCAATGTTACGCAGCTTCTCACCCGCCATCAGTCGACGTTCAATGTGCTCAAGCGTGACGTTTTTGGTTTCCGGAATCAGCCAGAAGGTAATCCCGACAAACACCGAGGGTTCAGCGCGGTATATAACCAGAAGGTGCCCGCCGCGCCAATCGCATCCAGTAACGTCAGGAAGGTCGCGCCAATGATCATGTTCGACACCCAGTTGGTGGTGGTCGAACAGGTAATGCCGAAATCACGGCATTTCAGCGGCTGGATCTCTGAACAGAGGATCCATACCACCGGTGCCGCGCTCATTGCATACCCGGCAATGCAGATCATGGTCATGCCGACCGACAACCAGGAAAGCCCGTTCGATGCCGTACCGTTATCAAACTGCATCAGGCAGTAACCAAGGATCAGCGTACCCAGCGCCATCACGCTAAAGCCGATTTTCAGCGCCGGTTTACGCCCGGCTTTATCCACCGTGAATACCGCAATAAACGTGGCGAACATAAAGGTCAGTCCGACCACCAGCGTGGCAATCATCTGCTGTTCGGTGGTGGTGAATCCCGCTCATTTTAAAAATACGCGGCGCGTAATCACATGATGATGTTCATCCCGGTGAACTGCTGCATTGCCTGCAACAACATGCCGAGGAATACCGCACGACGCACATTGCGGTTAGCTTTAAACAGCTGGAATCCCCCCTGTTTTAGCTTCAGGCTTTCGCGAATTTCATTCAGCTCTTCGCGGGCTTTTTCAGAGGTATCACGCAGCATGCGCAACACCTCTTCCGCTTCGATATGTCGCCCTTTTGCGCCAGCCAACGTGGGCTATTGGGCAGGAACACCACCAGAATAATCAACAACACGGCCGGCAGCGCCAGCACGCCGAGCATCGCCCGCCAGTTGCTGCTGTAGCTGAACGCCGTATCAGAGAGGAACGCCAGCACAATGCCCAGCGTCACCATCAGTTGATACATGCTGATCATCTTGCCGCGCACATTTTCGCTGGCCATTTCCGACAGATAGAGTGGCGCGGTGTAGGAGGCAATCCCCACCGCCACGCCCAGCACCACGCGGGACACCAGCAACAGTTCCACGTTACCGGCGAAAGCCGATCCCAGCGATCCGGCAACAAACAACACGGCGCCCGCCATCAGGCTGTATTTACGCCCGAGGCGGAAAGAGAGCCAGCCATTGAACAGTGCGCCGAGCGCTGCGCCGAGCATCATGCTGCTGACGACCCACTCCTGCAACCGGCTGCTTAAGGTGAAATGATCGGTAATAAACGGCAACGCACCGGCGATCACGCCGATATCCGAACCAAACAGCAGCCCGGCGACTGCCGCAGAGACAGAGACAAACAGGTTCATACGCCGGGTATCACGCAGCGCACGCGGTAAAACTACAGACTCATTACTGATAGATGCCATTTTTTCGCCTGCACAGAATAAGATGTCTTATGAAAGTAAGTCAGCGGCGTGAACGAGCGTCAGTCTATAAAACGCGAAGATATGGATAAATTCGCTGTGGCATGATGTTTTGTGATGGAGTTTACAATTTTGAAAATAACGTTTAAGCCATAAACTATTTTTAACTCCTTTATTTGTAATAAATTTTTAAACAAAGCCTGCTAATTAAGATAAAAGGATATGGATTTTTTTAAGCAGTGACATATGGACAAATAATATGCGGATATAAAAAACCTGCCCACTGGCAGGTTTTTATCGGACGCAGGCGGGGACTTAACGCGCCAGCCAGCCGCCATCCACGGCAATGGTGTAGCCGCTGATGTAATCAGACGCCTGAGAGGCGAGGAACACAACTGGCCCCATCAGGTCGCTTGGCAGCCCCCAACGGCCAGCCGGAATACGGTCAAGGATCTCCGCGCTACGTTGTTCGTCGGCACGCAGTTGCTGGGTGTTGTTGGTGGCCATATAGCCCGGCGCAATAGCGTTGACGTTGATATTGTGCTTCGCCCATTCATTCGCCAGCAGACGGGTCACACCCATTACGCCGCTTTTCGACGCGGTGTAAGACGGAACGCGGATGCCGCCCTCGGAAGGAGAGCATGGAAGCGATGTTGATGATCTTGCCGCCGTGACCCTGCGCGATAAAGTGTTTCGCCGCGGCCTGAGACATGAAGAACACGCTTTTAATGTTCAGGTTCATGACGTCATCCCAGTCTTTCTCGCTGAAGTTGATCGCGTCTTCGCGACGGATCAAACCGGCGTTGTTGACCAGAATATCGATTTTGCCGAATTCCGCCACCGCGCGCTCCAACAGTGCCGGAATACCGTCAATCTGACGCAGATCGGCTGTCAGGCTGAGGAAACGACGACCCAGCGCAGTGACACGCTCGATGGTTTCCGTCGGTTCAACAATGTTGATGCCAACGATGTCGCAGCCTGCTTCCGCCAGACCCAGCGCCATACCCTGACCGAGACCGGTATCGCAACCGCTCACTACCGCAACCTTACCTTGAAGAGAAAATGCATCCAGAATCATGTTTGTTCCTTAATCTATCAGCGCCTGTACCGGACAGGCATGGTTTTATGCTGCCCGCGACTAGCGCAGATCTTTTACAGCGACGTGGTCCATGTCATCAAAGACTGGTTCTCCCCCACCATCCCCCAGATGAAGGTGTACGCGCGCGTACCCACACCCGAATGGATTGACCAGCTTGGAGAAATTACAGCTTGTTCGTTATGCATCACGAGATGACGCGTTTCCTGCGGCTGACCCATCATATGGAATACGCAGGCGTCCTCTTCCATATTGAAGTAGAAGTAGACTTCCATCCGGCGTTCATGCGTGTGGCACGGCATGGTGTTCCACAGGTTGCCCGGCTCCAGCTCAGTCAGCCCCATGCTCAACTGGCAGGTTTCCAGCACATCCGGCACGAAGTATTTATTGATGGTGCGACGGTTGCTGGTTAGCGGATCGCCGAGAGTGACCGGTGCAACATCGGCTGGCGTCACTTTTTGGTCGGGAACGTCATGTGCGCAGGCGCGCAGTTGTAGTAGAACTTCGCCGGTTTCGCGCTATCGATGCTGGCGAAAACCACCTCTTTCGCCCCTTTGCCGACATACAACGCATCGCGGTGACCGATTTCAAAGCACTGACCGTCAACCGTAATGGTGCCCGGCCCGCCGATGTTGATCACGCCCAGTTCACGACGCTCAAGGAAGTAGCTGACGCCGAGTTGTTTACCCACTTCGCCGCCCACGGACACGGTTTTCTTCACCGGTTTGATGCCGCCGACAATGATGCGATCAATGTGGCTATAGACCATGGTGTATTCGTCATCGACGAAGACTTTTTCGACTAAAAACTCATTGCGCAGGCCCTCCGGGTGTCCAGCGTTTTTGCGTGCGCACTGTGGATGCTTTGTCTGACTTCCACAATAACCTCCGAAGTAAATTTTGACCGAAACGTCACTCAACAGAAGAGAAACAATGTTCCGTTTCTTGTATTGGTGCATCTTATCCCGGCTAAAACGTGTTTTCAATCGTAAATAAAACGACGTTTCACTTTTTTCTGTTACTTCTTTCAAGATCTGTAAGTCCGATCACGAATGTTCGGCGTTGACATCGCCGTTATATTGAGAGGGCGGCAAAATTTCCGTTAAATTAATCATAGCAAACAATAATTTAACAGCGTCTTTGAGTTTTGACAGCCGAAGGGCACTTTTCCTGTTTAAAATCAAAGTCGCGCATTTTCCGTTGCCTTATTGCGTCCTGTTTTGCGCTTTTCTTATAAAGTGCGTCAGCAATCACACATATTGGAAACATTGTTTTGATAAATTAATACCCAGTTTTTAAACTTGAAAGCATCTGTGGTCACATTAGGGCGCTTGCTTGCCCACCGGACCCTTTAAAGGAGTGAGATATGGCAAAAGGCATGCGGGTAAAACTGCAATACGCAGTCAGCCGCGATCCGGACACCGGCGCGGAAATCACCCGCTTAACCCCGCCGGAAGTGACCTGCCACCGGAACTACTTTTATCAGAAGTGTTTTTTAACGATGGCAGTCATCTGTTGTTTGCCGGTGAATTTGATGGCAACTGGAACTACTACCTGCTGGATATCGCTAATGCAGAAGCCGTACAACTGACGGAAGGCGCAGGCGATAACACCTTTGGCGGCTTTCTCGCCAGACGACAGCACCCTCTATTACGTGAAGAATGACCGTACGCTGCGCGAAGTGAATTTGCAGACGCTGGCCGAACGTGAAATCTACCGCGTACCGGATGAGTGGGTAGGCTACGGTACATGGGTTGCAAACAGCGACTGCACCAAACTGGTGGGTATTGAGATTGCCGCCAGCGACTGGACGCCGCTGAACAGCTGGCAATTGTTCCACGATTTCTTCCATAAAGGCCCGCACTGCCGTCTGTTGCGCGTGGATTTGCAAAACGGTCAAAGCAGCGTCATCCATGAAGAGAAAAAACTGGCTCGGTCACCCGATCTACCGCCCGTTCGATGACAATACCGTGGCGTTTTGTCATGAAGGTCCTCATGACTGGTGGACGCGCGGATGTGGCTGGTCAATGAAGATGGCAGCCATGTGCGTAAAGTGAAAGATCACGCCGAAGGCGAAAGCTGCACGCATGAATTCTGGGTGCCAAACGGCTCCGCGCTGGTGTATGTCTCGTACCTGAAGGGCAAACAAGGGCGCACTATTTACCGCTTCAACCCGGACAGTGGCGTAAACGAAGCTGTGATGCCGATGCCGGCCTGCTCTCACTTGATGAGTAACTTTGACGGTACGCTGCTGGTCGGTGATGGTTCCGGTACGCCAGTAGATGTGAAAGACACCAGCGGCTACACCATTGATAACGATCCCTATTTGTATGTGTTTGACGTGGCGCAAAGGCCTATTTCCGCGTTGCCCGTCATGACACCTCATGGGCGACCGTGGCAAACAGCCGCCGGTGACGCATCCGCATCCTTCGTTTACCCCGGACGACAGCGCCATTTTGTACAGCTCTGATAAAGACGGCAAACCGGCGCTCTATATCGCAAAACTTCCCGCGCAGCGCGTCATGCTGCAGGCATAAATTTTTAGTCGTGTTTCTGTAACTGGCCTTGCCCTCCTCACGGGGGGCTTTTTTTTTACCCGTCGATGCAAGGATAAATTTTCGCGTTCACAGACCGGCGTTTGCCCCGGAATAGTGTGCGTTTCAGTTGGCTCCACGGGGTTCGGATATTGCTGAGTGATTCGTCCGCTAGCCAATTATCAGCACAAGCGCTGTTCAAAACGGCAGAGCTGAAGTGGAGTCGAAGATGGGGAAGTGAGCAATAACGCCACGGCGGTTCTAAATAGCGCAAAAAAATCCCCGGCCAACGGCTCCGGGGGATAATTTTGAGGTAATTCAGACAATCAGAAAGAATACGCTACGCCGAGACGGAAACGGGTCTGGCGTTCGTCGGTGCTTTTCACGCCCACGTTGCCCAATTCAACATACGGAGACCAGTTCTTATCGAGTTTATAAGCCACCTTGGCGTTATATTCGTTTGAATAGGTTTTGTTGTTTTCGCGAATAACGTCTTCGGTGCTCTTGGCATAAACATAGTTCAGCTCAAAACGGAAATCGCCCAGCGCCCAACCCACCCGGTATCGAATTTGTTGACTTTATTATCAACGGTGCTGGAATCCGGGTTACGTGTGTATTCATAACGATAGCGGCCTGCAATATAAATGCCGTTATCAAAGCTGTATTGCACATGCAGATACGGTTTATAAATGGAGTTCGTATCTTTACTTTCGATATTAAAGCCGGGGGTCAGCGCAAAATTCTTGGTCGCAGCCCAACGCCAGTTGATCGACTCTTCATGACCATTACCGACAATTTCAGTTAAGGGTTTATCGGCATCATCGCCGCCGGATTTCCATTTCGCTTCAACACCAAAGCCCACGCCGTTATCAAAACGGTGAGAGACCGCCACACGATCGGCGTTAGAGCCGCTGTCGATGTATTCATGACGTAAGTCGACGGTAACAGCTTGTGATGCGAAGGAAGCGCCAAGGAGTGAAGCAAGAGCCAGAGTTTTCTTAAACATGAGTCACCTCAATAATTAAAATTATGTTCCATTTTTATGGAATTCTATTTTATTTTTTAGTAACTTTATTTTAGTGATCTCGATCGTAAATAATTGTATAGGGTTGAACTATCTATAACAGCGTGATGAATATCAATATATTTTCCACTTTAGCCATAAAAAACAGGGGCAAGATCACACCAAATTTTTATTAACCACACTGTTACAAGTTGAAATACAACTCAAGAACACAATTAAAAACAGTCACCTACAAAATGAAAAATATAATAATAAGCAGACTTACCTTGCACAATGACAATGGTAACGGTGGCAACAATACAATTTCAGGGAGTTTAAGAAGCGTCTTTCAATTACGTGGAATGCTTATTAGGTGAAGTCGTGAAGGTTTTAATTTAATTGAAACACCGCCTGAGATCGCCATCACAAATAATAAAGCCTTCCGGATGGAAGGCTTTATTTGACTTAAAAGAGAAGATCAGTCGCGTTCAATAGCCAGCGCTACGCCCCCGGCCACCGCCAATACATAATGTTGCCAGTCCTTTTCGCGCGTTGCGCTTTTGCATCCTCGTGCACCAGTGAAACCAGAATACGGCAACCGGATGCGCCAATCGGATGACCCAACGCGATCGCGCCGCCATTGACATTGACGCGTTTCTCGTCCCATTCGAGGACTTTCCCCACCGACAACGCTTGCGCAGCATAGGCTTCGTTCGCTTCAATCAGGTCAACATCATTTAATTGCCAGCCTGCGCTCCGGTGCAACGTCGCATTGCATAAACGGGCGCGATCCCCCATCAACGCCGGGTCAACGCCAACGCTGGCAAACGCCCGAATACGCGCCAGCACCGGCAGATTCAGCGCCTGCGCTTTATTCTCGCTCATCATCAATACTGCCGCCGCGCCGTCATTCAATGGTGAGGCGTTACCGGCGGTGACCGAACCACTCACGCCAAAAGCCGGAGACAATCTTGCCAGCGCTTCGGCACTGGGATCGGTACGCGGCTGCTCATCGGTATCGACAATCATCGCGCGACCATCTGCGGCAATCGCATTCACCGGGACAATCTCCGCGCGAAAGCGACCTGAATCAATGGCCGCGCGCGCTTTATGCTGGGAACGGAGCGCCCATTCATCCTGATGTTCGCGGCTGATGCCATACTCCCGCGCCAGATTTTCCGCCGTCATGCCCATATGGTAATCGTTGAATGCATCCCACAGCCCGTCATGCACCAGACTATCAATCAGTTGGCTATTGCCCAGCGGCGCACCGGTTCGACTGTCGGTGAGCACATGCGGTGCACGGCTCATGTTTTCCTGGCCGCCTGCGATCACCACATCCGCCTCACCGCACTGAATAGCCTGTGAGGCCAGATGCAGGGCTTTCAGGCCTGAACCGCAAACATCGTTAATGGTGATGGCGGAAACGGTATTCGGCAGCCCACCTTTAATGGCCGACTGGCGCGCAGGATTCTGCCCGGCTCCGGCAGTTAACACCGGCCCGTGGGATCACTTCATCAATATCTTGTGGCTGCACGCCGCTGCGTTCCACCAGCGCCTGCACCACCGGGCTACCAAGCTCAACGGCGGAGTGGCGCGATAATGCCCCCCTGAAAACAGCCGATTGGCGTGCGGACAGCCCCACGATCACGACATCTTTCATCTCTACCTCCGCCCGGAATGAACCCGGCAATAGTAGTGCATTGTTAATGGGTGTTAACAAGGTTGTTTAAATTTGGTGATATTAATCACAAGGAAATAATGGACCAGAAACGACGGAAATAAAGAAGGAGGAGGAAAAAAGAGCAACAGGCGCGCGGCCAGAACAGCCGCGCGCCAGAAGGATCAGTTATTAACCGGGGATCACCGCGCCTTTATATTTGGTACGGATCCACTCCTGAATCTCTTTGGAGTGCAGCACGTTCACCAGCGCAACAATATCTTTTTTTCTTCTCATCGCCGCGATGAACGGTAATGATGTTCGCATACGGGTTGTTTTCACCGCTCTCTACCGCAATCGGATCGTGCACCGGATCCAGTGCCAGCATCGATCGCGTAGTTGGCGTTGATCACCACCGCGTCGCCTTCATCGTTGTTGTACATCTGCGGCAGCAGCGCTGCTTCAACGTTCGGCAGGAACTTCCAGTTTTTTCGGGTTCTCCACGATGTCGTCAATACGCGCTGTGACTTTATCAACACCCGGTTTCAGCTTGATCACGCCCTCTTTTCAAAGATGGACAGGATACGCCCCTCTTCGGAGACCGCATCACGCATGATGATTTTGCCGCCCTGCGGCAGATCTTTCAGCGACTTGTATTTTTAGAGTAAATACCGATCGGCTCAATATGAATCGCGCCCGCGCTAACAAAATCATAGGTCTTGTCGCCCGCGTGGTCTTTGATCACGCTGTTCAGGTACGGGATGTGCTGGAAGTAGTTGGCATCCAGTTCACGGCTGGCCAGCGCGGTGTTCGGCAGGATGTAGTCCTCGGAACGGTTTAATTTCCAGATCGATGCCCTGCTTCGCCAGAATCGGTTTCGCCTGCTCCAGAATTTCAGCATGCGGCACATTGGATGCGCCAACAATCAGCGTGTCCGCCCGAGGATGAGAAGCTCAGAACGCTCAGGGTGGCTGCGGCAATCAGTGTCAGTGTTTTTTTCATGATGGTGGTTTCCCAATAATTATCGTTTATCTAACAGAGAAGTAATCACGTCGCCGCAGAACTGGATGATGAAGACGATGATCAGGATAGTCACCGTCGCCACCAGCGTGACGTCGTTGTGGTTCCGCTGGAATCCTTCCAGATAAGCAAGGTTGCCCAACCCGCCTGCGCCAATAACCCCGGCCATGGCGCTGTAGCTCACCAGCGCAATCAGCGTCACGGTAATACCGGACACCAGCGCAGGTGATGATTCAGGCAGTAACACCCGAAAAAACCAGTGTGCTCAGACGCGCGCCCATTGAACGCGTCGCCTCAATCACCCCTTTATCCACTTCGCGCAGCGCAATCTCGACCAGACGCGCATAAAACGGCGCAGCGCCAACAATCAATGCGGGCAATGCCGCATTAGCACCGAGAATGGTGCCGACCAGCGCCTTGGTAAACGGGATCAACAGCACAATCAAAATGATGAACGGGATCGAGCGGAAGACGTTCACCACAATCGAGATCACGCTGTACAACGCGCGGTTCTGAAACAGACCGCCACGCGCAGTCAGAAACAGCGCCAGCCCAAGCAAAATACCCAGCACAAACGTCGCCGCGCCTGACAGCGCCGTCATATATAACGTCTCTTGCGTGGCGGCCCAGAGTTGCTCCCATTTCAGATGGGGGAAAAATGACTCAGCCATGCGTTACCACCTCGCTTTCAATCTCGCTGTTGCGTAAGTCGGCGAGGATATTGTTCAGTTGTTCCGGGGTCGCCACCACGTGCACCCATAATTGTCCAAAGACACCGTGCGCCGTTTGCGACATTTTGCCGTGCAGAATATTGAACGGCAGGCCATAGCGCAGGGTCAGTTCCCCCACAATCGGCTGGTGCGTGTTGTGGCCGGTAAAGGTCAATTTAATGACAGCGCCGCCCAGATCGCTGCTCAGTTCCGGGTTAAACGCCTCGTCTTCTTTATACTGGCTGACTCGGCGCACAAACTGCCGGGTGATCGGTTTTTGCGGGTGAGTAAAGACGTTTAACACATCGCCCTCTTCCACCACCTGACCGTTCTCCATCACCGCCACGCGGTCACAGATTTTGCGCACCACATGCATTTCATGGGTGATCAGTACGATGGTCAGTTTGAAGCGGCGATTAATATCCAGCAGCAGATCGAGAATCTGATCGGTCGTCTGCGGATCCAGCGCCGACGTTGCTTCATCGCACAACAGCACATCCGGATTATTCGCCAGCGCACGGGCAATACCGACACGCTGTTTCTGCCCGCCGCTCAACTGCGACGGATAGGCGTTTTCGCGGCCTTTCAGCCCCACCAGCTCAATCCAGTTCCGCCACACGGGCGGTGATTTTCGCTTTCGGCGCACCGGCAATCTGCATAGAAAACGCGATGTTTTCGCTGACCGTGCGCGACCACAATAAATTGAAATGCTGGAACACCATGCTGATCTTCAGACGCGCACTGGCGCAACGCTTCGCCGCGCGGCGGCTATATCCTGCCCATTGATCACCACACTGCCGGCGGTGGGCTTTTCCAGCCCGTTCAGTAAACGGATCAGCGTACTTTTCCCGGCGCCGCTGTAGCCGATAATCCCGTAAATTTGCCCCTGCTCAACGGTCAGATTGACGCTGTCGACGGCAGTAATCGATGCCTTTCCGCGGTCGAAAATCTTGGAAATATTCCTGAGAACGATCATGCGTTGGTGTTTCCGTTTGGCAGTTTAGCGGTATGGATGTCCAGACGATAATAATCACCCGTAGTGATATTTCAAATAACCAAATGGACATTATTTATAACTAAAAGTGCTAACCGGGCGAAAACGTGGGATTTTTCGAAAGAATTTATTTCGCATTACATTGCCAAAAAACGCATAACTCCAGCGAACAGTACGAGAAAAGCGCATGAAATCAGCGCTAAAACGCCTTTTTTGGCTATCAACACATCCGGACGACTATATGGCTCTCCGTCCCGACGGCTAAATAGAGCTTTATATTTCCGTTTGTTCTAAACGACAAATAAAGATTCTTTAAAAGCGAAAAATGGCAGACCTATCATCCGCCCATCACGATTTTCTACGGGTGAACACACGATGTCTGTTTTCCATTCAGTAACCGGAATTGATCGGCCAAACGCCGCTGCTGCAACTGCATAAACTTAACAGCGGGCCATGCGAATTATTTCTCAAACTGGAAAACCAAAACCCAGTGCGGATCCATTAAAGACCGGGTCGCCCTGTCGATGATCAATGAAGCCGAACGGTTGGGTCTGCTCTCGCACGGCGGCACCATTATTGAAGCCACTGCGGGGAATACGGGCCTCGGGGCTGGCGCTGATTGCGGCGCAAAAGGGTACTCACTGGTGCTGGTCGTGCCGGACAAAATGAGCCGCGAGAAGATTTTTCATCTGCGCGCATTAGGTGCAAACGTGGTGCTCACCCGCTCTGACGTCAATAAAGGGCACCCGGCCTATTATCAGGATTACGCCCAACGTCTGGCGCACGAAACACCGGGCGCATTTTATATTGATCAGTTCAATAACCCGGCCAACCCACTGGCGCACACCACCACCACCGCGCCGGAAATTTATCACCAGCTTGACGGCAATATCGACGCCATTGTCGTGGGCGTGGGTTCCGGCGGTACGCTGGGCGGGTTTGCCGAACACTCGCCGCACACCGAATTTGTGCTGGCGGATCCGGCAGGTTCCATTCTGGCCGACCGGTTGAAAGCGGTCATTACGGTGAACCCGGCTCATGGCTGGTCGAAGGGATTGGTGAGGATTTTATTCCGCCGCTGGCGCATATCGATGGCGTGAAACAGGCGTTTCGCGTGACCGATAGTGAAGCCTTCGCCACCGCGCGGGAACTCCTGCAACAGGAGGGCATTCTGGCGGGGTCGTCAACCGGTACGCTGCTCAACGCCGCACTGCGTTACTGCTGGGCACAAACCACGCCGAAGCGCGTGGTCACTTTCGCCTGCGACAGCGGCAACAAATACCTGTCGAAAATGTTCAATGACGACTGGATGCGCCAGCAAGGCCTGCTCACCCGCCCGTCGAGTGGCGACCTGACCGATTTTATCGCACTGCGTCATGACGAAGGCGCGACGGTCACCGCCGCCCCGCAAGACAGCCTTGCCGCCGTACTGGCGCGCATGCGCTTGTACGACATTTCGCAGTTACCGGTACTGGAAAACGGTCGCGTGGTCGGGATTGTTGATGAGTGGGACCTGATAAGCCACGTACGCGGCGACAGCGCGCGTTTTTCCCTGCCGGTAAAAGAAGCGATGACCCGCAACGTTGAAATTCTTGATAAGCATGCACCGGAGAGCACGTTGTACGCCATTTTCGATCGCGGCACCGGTGGCGGTGATCGCCGACAATGGCCATTTTGTCGGCCTTGTCACCCGCAGTGACGTCCTCACCACTGGCGCAACCGTCTTGAACAATAAAGAACAAAAGGAAAGAGAGTGAAAACACTGGCAACGCAGAGTGTCCACAGCGGCACATTCAACGACCAACACGGCGCAGTGATGCCGCCAATTTACGCCACGTCAACCTTCGCGCAACCCGCGCCGGGGCAGCACACCGGGTATGAATATTCACGCAGCGGCAACCCGACGCGCCACGCGCTGGAAACCGCCATTGCCGAACTGGAAGGCGGTACGCGCGGCTATGCCTTTGCATCCGGTCTTGCCAGTATTTCAACAGTGCTTGAGCTACTGGATAAAGACAGCCATCTGGTGGCTGTCGATGATGTCTACGGCGGCACTTACCGCCTGATTGAAAATGTTCGCCGCCGCAGTGCCGGGCTACGGGTCAGTTGGGTAAAGCCCGACGATCTCGCCGGGCTGGAAGCCGCCATCCGACCGGACACCCGCATGATCTGGGTGGAAACGCCCACTAACCCACTGCTGAAACTGGCGGATCTGGCGGCCATTGCCGCTATCGCCAAGCGGCATAACGTGTTGAGCGTGGCGGATAACACCTTTGCTTCGCCGGTGATCCACCGCCCGCTGGAGCTGGGGTTCGATATTGTGGTGCACTCCGCCACGAAATACCTGAACGGACACTCCTGATGTGGTGGCCGGGCTGGCAGTGGTTGGCGACAACCCGGCGCTCGCCGAAAAACTGGGCTATTTGCAAAACGCCATCGGCGGCGTGCTCGATCCCTTCAGTAGCTTTCTGACGCTGCGTGGGATCCGCACTGGCGCTGCGCGTGGAGCGCCACAGCAGCAACGCGTTGGCGCTCGCTCGCTGGCTGGAGCAACAGCCGCAAGTGGAAAAGTGTGGTTCCCGTGGCTGGAGTCGCACCCGCAGTACTCGCTTGCTCGTCAGCAGATGGCGCTGCCGGGCGGTATGATCCTCAGTCGTGATCAAAGGTGATGATGCGCGGGCGGCGGCCATCATCAACAAATTGACGTTATTTACGCTGGCGGAAAGTCTTGGCGGCGTGGAGAGCCCTCGGTAAGCCAGCCTTTTAGCATGACGCATGCATCTATTCCGCTGGAACAACGGCTGGCCAACGGCATTACGCCGCAGCTGATCCGCCTGTCGGTAGGGATTGAAGACGAAAACGATCTGATTGCCGACTGGCGGCAGGCGTTGGCGTAAACCGGAGAGACCCACCGCGCCAGCACATCGGCGCAGGCGCTGTGGGTATTTGCCGCCATGGACGATGCGGCGAATTCAGGAACGGTGTGGGCATCCCGCGCGGAAACCACCTGATTGCGCCCCTGCTTTTTTGCAGCATAGAGCGCCGTATCCGCCCGGTGGATCAAGCCACTGGCAATCATATGCAGCGGTTTGCCCTCAATACAGATTTGCCTGCCATGCAGGGTTGCCACGCCTATGCTGATGGTCAGATAACCGGTCGGACTGGCATGGTGTGGTAGCTCCAGCGCATTAATATTGCTGCGCACCACTTCCGCCACGCCCAGCGCCTGCACCAGATCGGTGCCGTGCAGGATAATCAGAAACTCCTCGCCGCCATAACGGCTGACGTTATCGCCGCTACGCAGGCGTGACGAGGTGAGGGTTTTGGCGACAATGCGCAAGCAGTCGTCCCCCGCCCGGGGTGCCCGTGGGTATCGTTGTAGTTTTTAAAGTAATCAATATCCGCCAGACAGACCGACAGCGGGAAATCGTCCTGCATGGCGCGGGTGATCTCCGCCACCGTGCACTCATCCATATAGCGGCGATTAAACAGCCCGGTCAGATGATCGTGCTGGGCATATTGTTGCAGCACTTTGTTGGCGCTCGCCAGTTTCTGCTCGGCGTGACGGCGCTCGGTAATATCCACCCAGTTACCGACAGGCCGATGACGTTATCCATCGCATCGCGCACCGGCACCGACTGAATGTCGTAGCAGCGATCAAACCAGCCCAGTTCTCGCGAAGGCAGCGTTTCTCCGCCATCAGCCAGTTCAAAATCCGTACGAAAGAAGTGCCAGTACTCTGGCATCAGGCTCTGGAATGGATCTCCGCGCCCTGCGGCGCACGTTCTCCCAACAGCTTTGCCATCGCTTTATTGGACATCACCAGCCGCCCCGGCGATCGATCATGCAGAGCGCCACCGGGGTGGTTTCAGATCGTCTCCAGTTGCAGTACGCGCTCACCGAGCGTGGAAATGTTGCGGTCGATCCCCACGGTACCCGCACAGCTCGCCGTTATCGTCAAACAGCGGAATACCGCTGGTTTCCCAGCACCACGATGGTTCCGTCAGCGCGCTGGTTACGGTTTACCAGCCCGGAAAACGCTCGCTTTTCCATTACGATAGCGCCAAAAGCACCGGCGACCCGTTCCGCTTCGCCAGGGGCGGCATAAAATCAAAGGGCGTTTTGCCAATCACCTCTTCCGGCGGCACACCCAGCAGCTCCGTCACCACATCGGAAGACCGTATAACGCCCCTGAGCATCCACTTCCCAAAACCCAATCCGAATTATTATTTAGCAACTCAAAGAGATGCTTAACATCTTCATCCCTGTGGTCTGTCCGTCTTTTTCACTCATGATTTTTGTTCCGCATGACCCGCTATGCGCTTAACAACAGTGATTGGGTGAAGGCGAAAGGCACGCCAGTAACCGCTAAAGTCGCACTCCTTGCCGGGGATGACCTTCA
The DNA here is from genome assembly GCA_002886105.1 of Enterobacter sp. EA-1. Lineage (GTDB taxonomy): Bacteria > Pseudomonadota > Gammaproteobacteria > Enterobacterales > Enterobacteriaceae. The sequence continues at coordinate 947,182 of CP025776.1, read as the reverse complement.
GCCGCAAACGATTCACCGCAAATAGATAACTACGCGTCATGCCTAAGCTGCAGGCTAACCCTGTGAAAGTGAATCAGATTTGCACTCATTTTGCATAATTATTGTTAAGTGCTTTCTACTTACCAGAGTCTGCTTTAGCCCTGTCGCGCCCCACATCCATTACGAGAAGTAATCATAGTCCTGCCGGGAAGCAATGCATCAGGCTTTTCGTTATCCCTGTGCGCGCCACCACAATACCGCTGCCACTTATCAGCCCGATGTTGCCCGGGATAAGTACTCAATCACCGTTATTTATTTGTTCTCCAACCCAACAAAACCGGCAATTATAGAGCCTGCCTATCTTAATAAATTTATTGTCCCAAACGCAAATTTCCGCATGGATTTTTATTTTTTCCGGTGTAATATAATTTTTCTTCGCTTATTATTGTCGCGCACGCATAAGAAAAAGGTAATCATCGCGACCTGTCTATATATATAAAGCGAATTAATTAAAAAGTATCTATAAAGAAAAATAGCCTTCCTGCATTTATTGCGGCGGCTTGTTATACCTATGTTCGTTCCTGTGAAGCGCCGTGCCGCAAGGCCCTGGCGTGGGGCATCGTTAACTTCGGACACAGTAAATTTATGAGCATGAATAATAGCGAAAATAAAACAACCAGCACGAATCCGGCCCGTCAGGCGCACCGTCACATGTCAGGGGAATGCTGGGGTTTTGCTTATTACTTATCATTTTGAAGTGTTTTAGTTAATTCGGCGAAAATTCTTTCTTATAAAAATAAGACGGGAATAATTTATACACATTATTCAGCTTGCCTCAGGGGCAAGTCGGTAAATGTTGAGGACGTGTCTGACTCAGTCGGTGAAGGGGAAACAAAAATAATCCCCCGGCACTGGACGCGCACCGGGGGCTTATTCCGGCCTGATTATCCTTTCAAGCCCTCGGGCCACTGCTACCGTGCAAACTCACTCTTAAATCATTTCACTTTGTGGTCTGCTTTGCAGCCATCCGGCCAGCGCTGCCGCCGTGAGCGCGCGGGAATAAAGATACCCCTGCGCAATATCACATTGCAGATCGCGTAACTGATTACGCTGCTGTTCCGTTTCCACACCTTCGGCAACCACCGTCTGATGCAGACTCTGACCAATTTTGACCACCGTGGTGGCGATGGCTTTCATTTTGCTGCCTTCGCTCAAATCACGCATAAAGCTCTGATCGATTTTCAGTTCGGTCATCGGCAAATGCGCCAGTCGGGACAAGCATGAGAAACCGGTGCCAAAATCATCCATCGACAACCCAACGCCTAACTCGCGCACGGCGCAAATCACTTCCATCGTTTCCGGTCGCTTGTCCATCATCACCCCCTTCGGTGATCTCAATGGTCAGGCAACTGGCCGGAATACGGTACTGCCGGAGCAGATACGAAATGTAATTAGGCAGGCTGCTGTTATAGAAGTTGATCGGCGACAGATTAACCGACACCACAGGCACCTCAATACCGTTGTTGCGCCATTCCGCCATCTGGCGGCAAGCTTCATGGAGCGTCCAGCGACCAATGGCCTCAATCTCGCCGGTTTCCTCGGCCAGAGCGATAAATTTTCCGGGGGGAATATCGCCAAGAACCGGATCCGTCCAGCGCGCCAGCGCTTCGGACTCCATAAAGCTCGCCATTTTTAAGCCAAACCTGCGGCTGATAGTGCAAATGCAGCAGATTACTGGCGATAGCCAGTTTTAATGCCGCCGCCAGTTTTAACCGTTCCTGATCGACCTCGGTTCATCTCGGTGCTGAAGAACAGATAGCCACCGGAGGCCGCCGCTTTCGCCAGATGCGACGCGTGGTTGGCATGCTTGAGCAAACCATCCCGTGAAACGCCATGATCCGGATACAGACTGATACCGGTACTGACGGTCACATTCAGCGCCAGATCGGCAATCTTAAACGGCATGCGGAACAGCGCCTCGGATTTTCTGCGCGATACTGGTTGCCCGGGTGCTATCGCAATCCGGGATCACCAGCACAAACGCGTCGCTGTCGGCGTGGCTGACAAACCCCCGGCGGGAAAACTCGGTGCGCAGACGCTGCGCGATGGCCACCAGCACGTTATCCCCGGCGGCGTAGCCGAGCGCATCGTTAACGTCTTTAAAATGATCCAGATCGAGGAAGAAGAACGCCGCGCGGGCATGCTCTCCACTGGTCATCATCTGATCGATATACTGATGCAACGCGCTGCGGTTCGGCAGCCCGGTCAGACGGTCAAAGGTTGAAAGTTTAGTGACACGCTCCCTCGGGGTCAATGTGCACCACAACACGACAAGGTGCGCCTGTATTTCCGGTCCGTCATAACTGATGGTTGCCGCCAGCGACGTCTCTTCGCCGGTTGCAGTAATGACGGTCAGCGCCTGCTCATTTTCTGCTTCGCAGGACAGCACATCGATAGCGCCAAACAAGGGAATGGTTGACGCCTTACAGCCGAGGACCGAAATCCGCGGATAGCCCCATAATTGCTCAGCTGCGCGATTAAAAAAAAACACGGTTTCCGTACTATCAAGTAGTACGACAGCATCGTGAACATTTTCGAGTGCGGCAAGCATATTCTGAGAGCCGAAAATATCATTTTCAGAATGCATAATCGTTTTTCTTAAAGAAGTGTTCGGGTACATCCTAATTGAAAGTATTAAAGGGTTCAATATCACTCAGCAGCTATATTAATAGAGAATGATGATTTATAGATGACCTCAATATATAAGCATTAATTAATCGCTAAAGAATCCTGGAATAATTTCCGATAAAGACAGTGCGCACAAAAATCGAGAAATTATGAATAAATTGTGAAGAATTGATGTCTGGTAATTATTAATAAAAGTTTAACTAACAATCCTTGTGATAATTTTTACCTCTCACCCCCCGCAACGCCACGTTCCCTGCGGCTTTGACTCGGCTCACAGTAATAAATAAAGCCGGTATTCATAGATATCCTTAATAAGTGTATTCTAATTTATTGATATCGTCACTTGACCTTAACCGCCCCCACCGACAGTATATGAGGAAATTCTCAAATAAACCGAGTGTCTGAAATTTACCTTAACGAAAGACCTTGTTTATTACGTTTCCGCTGAATAACCCGGAAAATAGAGAAGACAACCTTGCTTATTATAGGCTCGTATTCAACACATCGGGGGTCAGGCAAATACTATGTATGATGATTTAGGTTCTTTGGCTCGGAAAACTAAAAATGTCCGGTGTCTCTTTCCGGTGAAATGAATGAAGAAGATGGTGCTACTATGCAAGCAGTAACCACAACGGCAGTCACCTCCGACGCCAGCGACGAAAAACAAGAAGCGGCAATCACTGAAATTCCGGCGGCCAGCCGCAAGGAAGCCAGCCATGCCAGCGCGCCAGACATACCGGCTAACACCCTGTCCGGCCGAAAAGCAAACCGGCGCCGGTCGCTGCACCCAATGCGTTCAGCACACCGGTAAATAACATTATGGAAAGCGTTGCGGCCATCAGCCGTCCGGCGGAATTTGAAGTCCGCGAACGTAATCCGGTGCGGCTGGATATGTTATTTACGGTGATTGGCAAATAATACCGTTCAGCCATGTGGGGATCCACATGGTAATAATCAGCACAATTTCTCATGACCCACTGCAGGTGATGCTATCGGTCTATGGCTAATTTGATGACCGGCGGAATGCGTCATGATTTTTAACAGGTAACCGGAAACATTGTTATGCCGGCGTACCTTTATTATTTTCTGTGCAAGATGATACAAACATGAAAAAATCATCGGAATTATATTCACGCTGATGTTGTTAGCATTATCCCTGCTGGTGATCATCACCCCCATGGGCAGCGATAAGCAATACCTCTTCGGCCTTAGCGTGATGGCAGCCGTGCTCATTCTTGGTCGAATAAAGGGTAAGAAAGCCGTATTGGCAATGCTCACACTTTCATTGCTAATGTCAACCCGTTATATCTGGTGGCGTGCCACCACGACGCTGCATTTTGACTCCACGCTGGAAATGCTGCTGGGTAGTTTATTGTTTGCTGCTGAAATTTATTCGTGGACGATTTTGCTGTTGGGTTATATTCAAATGGCATGGCCATTAGAGCGCCCTATTGCGCCGTTACCACAGGATAAATCGACATGGCCGACAGTTGATATTTATGTTCCTTCTTATAATGAAAGCCTCGAAGTCGTTCGTGATACCGTTCTTGCGGCGCAGTGCATCGAATATCCGCAAGATAAAGTCAAAGTTTATATTCTCGATGACGGCAAACGCGATGAGTTCCGTGATTTTGCTGCCGAAGCCGGAGTAGGCTATATCACGCGTCCCGATAACAGCCACGCCAAAGCCGGTAACCTGGAACCATGCAATGACGGTGACTAACGGCGAGCTGATTTGCGTGTTCGACTGCGACCACGTGGCAACCCGAGTCTTCCTGCAGGCCACTATCGGCGAGTTCTTCCGCGATGACAAACTGGCGCTGATCCAGACGCCGCACCACTTCTATTCCCGTGATCCGTTTGAACGCAACCTGACTGCGGCGAAACGCGTTCCGCACGAAGGCGCGCTGTTCTATGGCCCGGTGCAACAGGGTAACGACAACTGGAACGCCACCTTCTTCTGCGGTTCCTGTGCGGTGATTCGCCGTGCTGCGCTGAACGAAGTGGGGGTTTTGCGGTTGAAACCGTGACCGAAGATGCGCACACCGCGCTCAAATTGCAGCGTCGTGGCTGGAACACTGCTTTCCTGGATATTCCACTGGCTGCCGGCCTTGCAACAGAACGTCTGGCGCTACATGTGAACCAGCGTATTCGCTGGGCGCGTGGTATGACGCAGATCTTCCGTATTGATAACCCGTTGCTGGGCCGTGGCCTGAAACTGACGCAGCGCCTCTGTTATCTCAATGCGATGCTGCACTTCCAGTATGGTCTGCCGCGCGTGGTGTTCCTGACGTCGCCGCTGGTGTTTATGTTGTTTAACCTCAACATTATCTCCTCGTCGGCCACGTTGATTTTTGCCTATGTGCTGCCGCACCCGGTGCTTTCCACCATGGTCAACTCGCGGATCACCGGGCGCTACCGCTATGCGTTCTGGGGTGAAATCTACGAAACGGTGATGGCGTTCCACCTGATCCTGCCCACGTTGTTAAGCCTGATTTCACCGCGATTGGGTAAATTCAACGTGACGGATAAAGGCGATCTGACCGACAAAAACTACTTTGACGCCCATACCGTTCGCCCGCTGATCATCACCACCATTCTGATGGTCGGCAGCATGATCTGGGTTGGCGTTCGCTACTTTATGCATGACTACGCCGGTATTGACCCGCGCGTGATCCTGTTCAACATCGCATGGGGTACCTTCAGTACCATTATTTTGCTGGCCTCCATTGCCGTCGCAAAGAGACCAAGCAAATCCGCAAAACCATCCGTATTTTCGCGCGTCTGCCGGTGACGATCCACTTTACCGACGGTACACAGATGCAAACCCGCACCTTCGACATCTCCATGGGCGGCGCACGCGTGGCGCTGGTGAAAGGGGGAAGATTTAACGCGCAAAACCCCGGTGCAAATCGAGCTGGGACTCAGTGGTGAAATTGCCCATGTGCCAATCCGCGCAGCGGGGTATGGGCGTGGGTGATATTCGCCTTGAGTTTGACACCCCTGCCGCTGAACGAACGCCGTAAGCTGGTGCGCGTCGTACTCTCCCGCGCGGATGCCTCGGTATCGTCCACCGCATGCGCCTGACCGCCCACTGGTCTCCTTTATGGGTATTTTGCAGTGCGTGTTTGAACTGTTCTTTGGCCCGAAAAAACGCACCAATGGGTTTAACAGCCAGATGGCCACGGTCGCGAAGAAACAGGAAGAGGTTAAAATGCGCTTTAACCCCATCGCACTTGCCACACTGTTGGTGTGCTCAGTGAACGGCACGGCCTTTGCGCTCTCAACGGACAGCGATGCGCTGCCGGAGCTGCCGTTGCCGGTTACGTTGCAGGGTTCAACCTCTGTGCAGACCCAGCTGCCTGCGCCGGCTAACGCCAGCAATCAGAACATCGCCAGCACCCCTCAGTTTTGGTGATATGGGCGCAACCGCCGGGCTGACGCTCTCCGGTATGCAACTGCAAAACGGTGTCTCCTTTAACCTGCCCGGGGATCTGGTGATCACCGATGCGCATATCAGTCTCAATGTGCAGGTCAACCGTAGCGACGTGAACGGTGAAAACCTGCAACTGATGCTCAACGGTCAGCCGCTGGGCGCGATCCCACTGGATCAGTTACAGCAGGATAAAGGCTTCTGGAACCCTCGGATGTGCCGGCGTCAATGATCGCCTCCAGCAACAACCTGAGCTTCCAGTTGAAAACCGGTGACGACATTATCAATAACGTCTGGAGCTGCCAGCGCCCGCTGCCTGCGGATTACAAAGTCACACTGCAACCGGAGTCGACCCTTAATTGCAGGGGCTCTGGCTGAATGTGCGTAAAACGCTGGGGACGTTCCCGCGTCCGTTCTTCGACGTGAAGCAAACCAAAGACTGTGCGGTCAGCATCGCGTACCCGGAAAGCCCGGATGCGGATGTGCTGATGGCGTCCGCCATTGTCGCCTCACAGTTTGGCGCACTGAGCAACGGTCGGCCAAGCCGCTTTGATGTGCAGTACAACGCGCTGCCTGCGGGCAACGGCATCCTGATTGGTAAACCCGGTCAGATGATTGGCGGTGTGACGATCCCACAAAGCAATGGCGCAGCGTTGCAGGTTATCGACAACCCACAAAACCCGGCTTACAAACTGCTGGTGGTCAGCGGTCATAACGAAATGCAACTGCGCTGTGCCCCGGCGTCTGACGCAGCCTGCCCTGCCGGATAGCGACACACTGGATGTTCCGGCGCTGAAAATCGCACAACGCGACGCGCGTATGACGCTCCTCGCTGGATCAATACCGATCGCCCGGTACCGGTGCGCTCATTGCTCAATGATGAAGGCGCATTGGTCGCTCACGGCGTCTGGCATGGAGAAAACCGTTTGCCGTTCCGCACCGCGCCGGATCTGTTTATGTGGGATGGTTCCGCCATCCCGCTGCGCCTGAATTACAGCTTTGCGCAGAAAAACTGGATTGACGACGAAGAGTCTTTCCTGAACGTCAGCCTGAATGGCGAGTTCCTGAAACGACTGCCGGTGAGCAAAGAAGGCCTGCTGGCGCCGGTGATGTCGATGCTGGGTTTATCGCAGCGTCAGCAAAGCGCGGTGGTGAATATCGATCCGCGCGCCATTCTCGGCAGCAACCAATTGGGCTTCTGGTTTGGTCTGAAAGCGCAGAAGAACGCCCCCCTGTAACGCCATGGCGGATGAGAACATCCAGAGCCGTATTGACGGGGACTCGACTCTCGATTTGAGTCGCTCCTCGGCACTACGGCAAGCTGCCCAATCTGGCACCGGGTTCAGCGGCGCAATGTTCCCGTTCACGCGCAACGCCGACCCCGGCCCACACAACGGTGTTGATGGCTGCGCATCCGACGGTGGAAGAAGCAACGGTGCTGCTTAATCTGATGGCGCAGTCCGGTCGCGATACCGGCGTCACCGCCAATTTCCTGCACCTCTACACCGGCATGCCAGTGGCACGATGACGCCCAGCAGCAACTGACCGAGAGCGATGTGCTGGCGATTGGCAACCTGAGCAATAACGAGCAGCTCACCCCGCTCTTACAAGGCAGCGCGTTTACGCTTAATGGCAACAATCTTGAGGTCAACACCACCAGCGCGGTGGGACGTGTGCTGTCGTTGTTGAGCGGCAACCAGCCGCTGACGGATATGGAAGCCGCGGAATACCTCAGCGACAACAACCAGTGGCGCGGTCTGTTGAGCATGCGCTCTCCGTGGAACCCGCAGCGTGTGGTGGTGGTGGCAACCGCCACGGACAACCACCAACTGGCGCAGTTATCTGAGGATATGACGAAGCCGGCATTCCAGTCTGTCGCAGGCGGGGATTTTACCGCCGTCAGCAATACGGGTGATGTCCACAGCTGGCGTGTCAGCGAACAGTTCGTCAGCGGCAATCTGCTGGCTATCTGCGCGTGCTGTGGTTCGCGAGCGAGCATGTTATCTGGCTGGTGGTACTTGCCTGCCTGATTGCTGCGGTATCCGGTCCGATGTTGTTTAACTCGCTTCCAGCGCCATGCGCATCAACGCCTGCAGGATAAAACGAAGAAATGAATACGCGTAAACAACTGACGCACGCTTTTTTACCTGCTGTGCCTGATTGGCGCCAGCCACCCGGCTGCGGCTGCCGATAGCGCCGACGCAACGGGTAATGATGCAGCAGTAAAAAACTGTTGGCGCAAGCCAGTTACTGGCACAGCAAAGCCCATGACGATATGGCGATGGAAGCGCTGCAAAAGTGCTGGCCGCCGATGATAAAAATATCGACGCCATGTACCTGATGGCGCTCTATCACCTGCAACAGGGCAACGTTCAACAGTCTGAGATTTGGCGTAAAAAATCGCCGATATCTCACCACAGGATCCGCGCCTGAACGCGCTGACTAGCGCCAATACCCTGCGCAATATTCCGCAGGACAAACTCAACGCCGCGCGCGCCAGTTGGCGCGTCGTGGGCAGATTAAAGAGTCGATTGCCGCATGGCGTGCGCTCTTTAACGGCAACCCGCCGCCGGATGATGTGGCGCTGGAGTATTACCAGACGATGGCGGGCGACAGTGCCACCTCGGTCAGAAGCGGTGGCGGCTATGCGCCAGCGTGCCAGCATTATGCCGGATGATGTGCCAACCAAAACGGCGCTGGCGATGGCGCTGACCTACCGTGGAGCAAACGCGCCGGGAAGGGATCAATCAGCTCAGCAGTCTGGCGGCGGATGATAAAAACGCCGATAAGGCCCTGCAACAGGCCCTGTTGTGGCTGGATGCGAAATCGTCCGATCTCCCGGCGTATACCGCATGGGCGCAGCGTCACCCGGAAGACAGCGCACCGATGGATCACTACCGTAAAAGTGTTGAAGGCGATGCTACCAAAGCGGGCTTCGATGCGCTGAACGGCGGTGATTTAGGCAATGCGAAAGATAAGTTTGCCGAAGCGCTGCAAAACCGTGCCAACAACGGGAATGCGCTGGCCGGGATGGGTTACGTGGCGCTGCGGCAGAATAACTTTGCCGATGCGGAAAAATATCTCCGCCGCGCCTCGCAAGAGGACACCAATAATGCAAACAGCCTGCAGTGGGCGAAAGATGCCGACAACGCCCGTTACTACGGTGCTGGCGCAGGCTAAAAACCTGGAGTCAGAAAGGCAGCTACGATCAGGCACTGGCCAGTCTCGACAGCAGCGCCACGAACGACGCCAGTCAGCAACAAGCCGCCGATATGCTGCGTGCAGACATCCTGCGTCGTCAGGGCAAATTGCCGCAGTCGGAGGAGGTCTACCGCCGGTTACTGGAGCAACATCCGCAGAATACGGATATCCGTACCGGCTTGTGGTGGGTGCTGAAACAGCAAAACAAACAGGCGGAAGCCGACGCCATGTTGCGCACCCTGCCCGCCAACTTGCGTACCCGTTATGCTTCGGTCGGCGACAACGGCGATAACGAACGTAAAGCCGCGCAGGCAGCATTGCAGGCGGGGAATAGCTCGCGCGCCATGCAAATCCTGCAAGCGGCATCCGCTAAATACCCGCAAAACGTCTGGCTGCAACTGGATTATGCCCGGGCGTTGCGTAAAGCCGGGCAGAAGCAACAGGCCAGCACATTGATGACTGGCGTGGCGCAACGTGGCGGCACCAACAAAGAAGCGTTGTACGCCGCAGCGGTGTATGCCGCCGAAGATAGCGACTGGTCACGCGCACAAAGTCTGCTGGCCCGCCTGCCGCGCAGCAGCTATAGCGCCGACATGACCGAGCTGAGCAACCGCGTACAGATCAACCAGCAACTGGATGTGGCGCGTAACTACCTGCGTCTGGGTAACACCACGGCAGCACGCAACTCTTTACAGGCGCTGAAGCGCAACCCGCCGCAAACGCCGGTTGATGTGGGTCGCCTTGCAGAGATGTTGATGCAAAGCGGTGACAACGCAGGCGCGCTGCAACTGGTGCGTGATAGTCAGGCACAAGGGCTGCACGGCTCCGTAGTGGACTACGCCGGGCAGATCCGCGTGCTGAACCAGCCGGTCAGTTTGCCGAAGCGGAGAGTATTCTCAATGCGCCGGCGCTGCAAAATGGCGCCAGCCAGCAAGAGATCAATGCGATTCGCACCGGCAACCTGATTGCTCGCGCCGATCGCCTGCGTGAGAAAGGCCAGATTGGCAAAGCGTGGAACCTGCTGATGCCGGAATTGCAGGCCAATCCCACCAATACCGATCTGCTGTTATCCGTCGCGCGCGTTTATCAGGCCGATCACATGGATGAGAAAGCCACGGAGATCTACCAGTACGTACTGCGTAAATCCCCGCGCGATAAGCAGGCGCTGACCGGGATTGTTAACTGGCGCTGGCGCGTGGTAATAACGACGATGCCCGCAAAGCATTCGCGTCGCTGGAACCCAGCCGGGGATGCAGATTATATGCTGCTGGCCGCACGCGTGGCGGCAGCCAACGGCGAGAACCAGCGGGCCATGTCACTGCTGCGCACCGCGCAGTGGCGTCTGCAACAAGGCGGTGATGACGACAGCGATGAGCTGAGTTCAGTCATGTCGCTGCCTTCACCCACTCGCCGAGGGCGCAACAAACCGCCATGAGCGGCATCAACACGATGATGCGCGACCTGCAAGAGAAGAGCGCCACCGGACCAGTGCGGGTATCTCCCTGCGCAGTCGTGATGGTGAGTCAGGCCTGAGCGCATTAGATGAGATTCAGGCGCCGCTGATCCTGTCCGGCGCGGTGGGCGACAGCACGCGCATCAACCTGAACGTCACGCCAACGGCATTGAACGCAGGCGAGATGTCGGGCGAGTCCGCTAACCGCTTTGGTTCCGGCGCGCTGGAGCACGCGGCAAAACTGGCTGAAGCTGCCGCCAGCACCAGCACGACGACCACCTCGACCAATGCCTCCAGCCGGGGTAGCCAGCAGGCTAACGGCGTGGCGGCAAACCTCAGTCTGAGCGGCGACAACTACAAGCTGGATGTCGGCAGCACGCCGACTGGCGGCGAGTTTACCCGCTTAGTCGGCGGCGTGGAGTGGACCCCGAAACTGACGCAATACAGCTCACTGAACCTGAAAGCGGAACGCCGTGCGGTCACCGACAGCCTGCTCTCCTACGTGGGGGTGAAAGATAAAAGCACCGGTGAAAGTTGGGGGTATCACCCGTAACGGCGTATCCGCGCAGTTCGCGTGGGATAACGATCTGGTCGGCCTCTACACCCGCCTTGGTTTTGATACCTCGGGTTGGTACTAACGTGCCGACGAACCACTCGGTCAACGTGCTGGCGGGCAGTTACCTGCGCCCGTGGCGCACCAACGACAGCGAGATGAAGGTCGGGGGTCAACGTCAACTATATGAACTTTGACCGTAACCTCAGCTATTACACGCTCGGCCGGTGGTTATTTCCAGCCCGCAGGATTTTATGGCGGTATCGTTGCCGGTATCACTGACTCGCCATATCAACGACTGGGATATGACGCTGAGCGGCTCCGTGGGTTACCAATCCTACAAACAGGATAAGAGTAACTACTTCCCGGGTCACAATACGTTGCAATCGCAGTTAAACAGTTACGCCAGTTCCGATGACGACGTGGATGCGGTTTACAAAGCCACCTCGAAAAACGGCATTGGTTACACATTGGGCGTGGATGCGCGCTACCACCTCAGCGACAACCCGGCTCTGGGTGCAAACCGGGGTATGACACCTTCGGCAGTTACAACGAAGGTAAAGCGTTGTTTTATTTCAAATATTACGTCGATCAAAACAAATAAACCGTGGGATACATGATGTTTAGCAATCAGGACACTTATTTACAACGCAACTATCAGGCTGGCTGGCACGATCTGGTGTATCTGTTCTTCAACGAATACACCGAAGGCCGCGGCGATAAAGATCCCGACGCTCTGAGACGTATTGGTCAGATGATGGCCCAGTGGTATCCCATTGATGGCGCGGCCACCGTCAACGAACTGGAAGCGAGCATCAACCGGGTGCTGGAGCTGTTTAACTGGGGCTTCGTGAAGATGGCCCCCGCACAGCGCGAACTGATTCTGCTGCATTGCGCCCGGCCTCATGCGCCGGAATACCGTGATGAAGCGGGCTGGCGTCGCGCCAGTGCCTATGTGCTGGAAGGCGCGTATTCCCAGTGGCTGGTGTCGCAGGGCGCAGGCAATCAGGTGCCGGTGCGCTGGAAAGATAACGCCACTGAAGATGTGCTGATTTTCCGTTACGCCATTGGCGAATAATTTCGCAAGGGCATTTCCACCATATATCAACAATCAGGTGACCATAATGTTTAATGAGATCGTGGTTTCCAGGAAGAACACTGGAAATCGAAACAGTTAACCATATGGAGGACAATGCCTTTGTTTCACTGGTTCTCGATACGTCCGGGCGAATTATTTATGCCAGCCAGTTTTTCTACCAGCTCACCGGTTTTAGTCATGACGAGGTGATTGGCCAGATTTTGTTTCAGTCAGAAGATGAGACAACCGCCATCTCTCTGGCGATGGCCATTACGCTCGCGCAGCAAAACCGGTGATAACTGGCAAGGTGAAATATCGCAGAAGAAAAAAGAACGGCGAGAGGCTATGGCTCGACACCAGACTGATGCCGCGCCGTGATGATAACGGTGAAATATTCGCATTTATTCTGTTGGGTTTTGATATTACCCGACATATGACGATTCGTGAAAAACTGCATTTTCGCGCGCACAACGATGCATTAACCAAAACCCTGAACCGCCGGGGGTTATTATATTCGCAGCCGTAAGAAAATTCGTGCGGCGAATGCGCGTGGCGCGCAGATTGTCGTGGCGATCCTCGATCTCGACAATTTTAAAACCATTAACGATGAACTGGGGCACGCGGCGGGAGACGAGGTGTTACGTTGCTTTATTAGCCGGGTTAAGCAATGTATTTCCCGCACGACGTTACTCGGACGGTTAGGCGGCGATGAGTTTGCCCTGACCTATATTGATGGTGTGGATGAACCAATGGGCCGCGGGGTGCTGCAATTAATTGTTGAAGCGACTCGTCAGCCTATGTATTTACAGTACCTGCAACAAACTGTGGAATTATCGGTCAGCATTGGCGTTGCCAGTTATCCTGAACACGGACCGAATTTTTCATCAATATTAAAAGCTGCCGACACTGCCCTTTACCGGGTTAAGGCGAGCGGCGGTGATGATTTTATTAATTATCAGGTTCCGGTGGCATTAATGAGCCTCGGTAGCATTATTAACACCGTTGTGTGTTGATATTTTAACTACTACAAACAGCAATAGTTTTTCCCAGAGGAAATAAGTATGTTAAAGGCTGTAATCCCAGTGGCAGGCCTCGGTACGCGTATGCTCCCGGCTACCAAGGCTATTCCCAAAGAGATGTTACCGATTGTGGATAAACCGCTTATCCAGTATATCGTGCAGGAATGCTACGCTTGCGGGATCCGTGAATCGTCCTCGGTGACTCACTCGTCCAAAAATGCGATCGAAAACCACTTCGATACCTCTTTTGAACTGGAGTCACTGCTGGAATCTCGCGTGAAAAACCAGCTTCTGGAAGAAGTTCGTACGATTTGCCCGGCTGGCATGAACATCATGCATGTGCGTCAAGGTCACTCAAAAGGCACGGGTCATGCGGTACTGTGCGCAGAACCGCTGATCGGCGACAACGACTTTGTCGTGTTGCTGCCGGATGTGCTGATCGACGATAGCCAGTGCGACCTCTCTTCAGATAACCCGGCAGCGATGATCAACCGCTTTACCACGACCGGCGCCAGCCAGTTGATGATCGAGCGCGTTAATCACGAAGACGTCTCCCGCTACGGCGTGGTGGACTGCGGTGGCGCAAACGTGGCGGAAGGCCGCTTCGGCCGGTGCAGGGCATGGTGGAAAAACCGGCCGTCGACGAGGCTCCGTCCGATATGGCGGTGGTTGGGCGTTACGTACTCTCCAAAGAAATTTGGCCGTTGTTGCGCAAAACACCTATCGGCGCGGGTGGCGAAATCCAACTGACCGATGCCATTGCCATGCTGCTTGAACGCTCGCCTGTTGAGGCTTATGCCCTGACTGGCAAGTCTCACGACTGCGGCGACAAAATCGGTTATATGAAAGCGTTTGTGGAGTACGGCCTGCGTCATGGCGCTACCGGTCCGGCGTTCCGCCACTGGTTGCAGCATGAACTGACGTTATCGCCGGTGGCTGAAGTCGTTGACCGTATTGCAGAGTGGTTTAACGCCTGACGGCGTTTTACCCGGTTAACTGCCATATCTTCACAACAGGAAATCTCATGTTAAGGACCACCGGCTCATGTCGTGCTTATTGCTTTCGCTGGCCATGACCTCTTTTTCCAGCCCGCAGTCAGGACGGCAACTGGGTGCTATTTAAACAGAACTACCTGAGCCGGGGATGGCCGCATAGTTGACCATGAAAATGGCGATATCAGCCATTCGGAAGGTCAGGGATATGGCATGTTATTGGCGGTGATGAACGATGATCCCGCCAGTTTTGAGAAAATATGGCGCTGGACGCGTAATACATTATTACGTCCTTCACTTTGGTTATTTTCCGGCGTTATGATCCGCAGCAACAAAAGTGACTGACGATAATAATGCCAGCGATGGCGATACACTTATTGCCACCGGGCATTATTACTGGCCGGGAATAAGTGGCATGACCAGAGTTATCTGACTGCCTCTGAGAATATTCAAGAAGCGCTAATCAATTGTCTGATTATTGAACAAGATACACACACTTTACTGCTGCCAGTTTAAGTGGATTTACTAAAGATGAAGGCTATATTATTAATCCTTCATACTTTATCTTCCCAACTGGGATAGTTTCTGGCAACATCAGCATAATGATATTTGGCTGAAGCTGGAAAAAATCGAGCCTCGGATTTACTCAATAAAGCGCGTTTTGGTAAAACGCAACTGCCCAGTGACTGGATTTTTGTCAAAAATAATGGTGAAGTCATACCTGCCGATAACTGGCCGGCACGTTTTAGTTATGACGCAATTCGCATCCCGCTGTACTTAAGCTTGAGCGAAACGCAACAACATTCGACGGATAATTTCCGTCATTTTTGGGCAAATTATGCCCGAAACGAAACGCCCGCGTGGGTGGATGTCTCCGGGAAGGACATGCGAATTACTCGATGTCTGGCGGCATCCGGCGGTGCGTGATTTAACGATGGGCGATTACCAGCATATGGATAAGTCCGTGCGTCCGGGAGAGGGATATTATTTGTCCGTACTGCATATGCTGTCGTTATTTGCCGTCACGTTAAAAACAGATTAACGGCGCGTCGTCGCCAGCAATACTAAGTTTTGCGCAGGCTCCCGTTGGCTCGCGCGCCTTAGCGATGTTTTAGCAAAGCAGTATCTGACGCAGGAGTGCGCGGAAAACCGGCAGGATGCCTTTGATAATTAAGCGATAACCGGCCCGGCAATACAGGAACACCGGTTCATTATGCCGTTTCCGTCTCTACAGGCTGCGGCGCGGACCGGGCGACAATGAATAATAAAAATCACACACATCTCATGTCCAAGCATGAGGGAGAGACTTGATGACAGAGTTGAAAATAATAACACGTCATTTACACAGCACGTTGTTACACACGGATCGTCAGCCAAGCGCACACTTGCGCCCCCGGGGATCACAATGAACATCCGTAACCTTGAATATCTCGTCGCGCTGGCCAAGCATCGACATTTTCAACGCGCCGCGGAGGCCTGCAACGTCAGCCAGCCAACGCTAAGCGCACAGTTGCGTAAACTGGAAAATGAGCTTGGCTTGCAGCTACTGGAGCGTACGACACGCAGGATTCGCTTCACTCAGACCGGCCTGCGTCTGGTCGAACAAACCCGGGTGGTGCTGCGGGAGATCGAAGCGCTGAAAAACATGGCCAGCAGCAGTCACTATCAGAGCCTGATGCAGACGCTTGATGTGGGCATCATCCCAACGCTTGCGCCCTATATTTTTTCTCACCTGAATTCGGTATGCCACGAGAACTTCCCGGAAATTGAACTGGAAATTCACGAAGCGCAAACCAACCAGTTGCTGAACATGCTGGAGTCCGACGCCATCAAATGCGCGATCATGACCTCTAACAAAGACACCAGCAAATACGTTGAGCTACCGCTGTTCGATGAACCACTCGTGCTGGGCGTAAGCCAACAGCATCCGTGGGCGCGAATGGGTGAAATCGATATGGGGGCATCTGAAAAACAGTAAGATCCTGATGATTGATGACGGCAACTGCCTGCACAGTCAGGTGCTGCGTTATTGCTATCAGTTCGAGCTGGAACCCGATCCGCGTTTTGTCGCCATGCACCTCGAAACGCTGCGTCGTGGCGTGGCGTTTAACCGTGGCGTCTCATTCTTCCCGCTGCTTTCGACCCAGCAACAGGGCGGCAATGAAAACATTCGCTATTTGCGCTGCGTGAGCCCGGAGCCAAAGCGCAAAGTGGTGCTGATTTTCCACCGCAGCGACCCGATGCGTAAGAAATATGAGATCCTGCGCAACGCCATTGCCCGCTACATGGAACGATACATTATCGACAACAACGTACTGGCGTGATCCATCAGCGCTGCTCATCAGTGCAGGCTGCAGACTCTTTCTCATCTTTACGACAATCATGCGCCGGTATGGTTGTCGTTTTTTCATTAAGCCGCGCATGATATCGTCCGGCAACACCGTTCCGCGATGGTACATCTCTTCAATCAACAACCAGACCGTCACCAGCGAAATCGTATAATCGGCAATCGCAGTCGGTGCATGGAGAGCGGCCATAAACGGGAAACGCGCGCACAGCTGAACGCGGTCATCTTCAGTGACAACATCATGGTAATAAGGCAAGGAAAGCAGACGGTAAGCCTCAGCTTCATCCACAGAAGAAGCCCAGCACAAGCGAACGGCGATGGTTTTCACAAACGGTGGAACCAGCACATTACGCTCCGATAGCGGATCCAAATGCAAAGGAAGACGACTATGGTGCGACTCTGCTTTCATTTTTCCTCAATACCGGCGACCCTGTGGGGGGCTGTTCCGTATCCGGAGCTATATCCATATCCATCGACCGCTTAGAAATTTTCTTTAGGGTTAATGTTTAAAATAGAGAATAAAATGAAATTGATCCATACGGAATGTCTTAAAATCATAAAAAGATCATATAAAGCAAAAGGTTAATTCATGTCCAGTTATTGATGCTATCGATCCTAATCTGTTATTTTCATTTATCCCATATATTAAAGCCAAGAATCGCCTTACTGTTGTTGAATAATTTTGTTAGTAACCCACCAGTAACGTGAAAATATATCACCTATGAGACGACACGTTCGCTCACTGCCTGTGCAACTGCGGTAACGACACACCATTAATTCGATATGTATTGATTTATATAGCGATCATATGCTTTATTGTCATACAAATTAAAATGATAACGGTCCCCTTCTGATACGACAAGGCGTCAACGCACGACCCGGCGCGTGAAACACCATTCTCCCGGTCAGTGGACATCTGAGGATCCTGCATGAAAACAGGCTATGTATTGTTATGCGCCTTGCTGGCTTTTCCGGCGCTGGCGTCCCGTCTGGTAGCGGACGATGCCGGGAACAAGGTGACCGTGCCTGACCGGGTCACACGGATTGCCGATGCCTCGGGTTTGCTCACCATTCGGTGCTGATGACGCTCGGCGCGGGCAGCAATATTGTTGCCACGGTCAATCACCCTGTCGACAGGCCCTCGGATGTTTAAAATCAATCCGGCGCTAAACAACGCATTGCAAATCAAAGGTATCTCATTTAACAGCGAGGCGTTGCTGGCGCACCAGACGGATGTGGTTTTTGTTGCCAAAGGCAACCCGGATGTGGAGGCGTATCATCAGGCGAATCTGCCGGTACTGGAAATGGTGTTTACCGACTATCCGTCGCTGGAACATTCGGTGAGCGCCACGGCGAACGTGCTGGGCACTGAACAGGCACAGCAGCGCGCGGTGGCGTATAACCGCTATCTGGAAGAGAGCGTCGCTGCGGTGCTGACAAAAACGGTGTCGCTCAGTGAACAGCAACGCCCGTCGGTACTGCACATCCAGTCGCTGAATCCCCTCAAAGTGGATGGTAGCAATACGCTGATTGATGCACCGGATTACGCTGGCAGGGGGGAAAAAAATGCGGCACAGACGATCAGCGGAAATATGAAAGAGGTTTCACCAGAACAAGTACTGGCACCGGCAACCCGACATCATCATTCTCGGTCAGGGCTGTGGCGAGATATCCCAATCCCGCTATGCGCAACTGTTCAGCGGGCTGAAGGCGGTACAAGAGAAGAAGGTGTGGGCAAACCCGGCTGGTGTCTTCCCGTGGGATCGCTACGGCACCGAAAGCGCGTTGCAGATCCAGTGGGCGGCGCATCAACTGCATCCGGCGTTATTTGCAGATACCGATATGGTGAGCATCACCCGCGACTTTTACCGTCGCTTTTCGATTATCCCCTCAACCGCGATGAAGCCGCACGTATTCTGCACGGACAGCCGCCTGCGTGATCAACGCCGCAACTTTCATCTTTAACCGCCGCCCTCCCCGTGAGGGCGGTTGTTTTGGCGCAAATACCGCTTTTTATCTTGTTTGTTCGCATGATCGACATGGGCTGGCCCATGCTCTGATAAACAACAAGACCTGCTTAACGCGCACAACAGGAAAAGTGAACCATGCACCCGTTTCAGCAAATATTGAATTCGACGCTCGCTCGCACGGAAGGCCAGCCCCAGCCGGCAACGCCGCATACCCCGCTGGATCTGGAGTTGCACGCCCTGCCGGTCAGCGCCACACCGGAGGATTTTCTTGCCCTTGCCAAAGCGCGCAGAACCATTTACCTGCTGGGTAAAGCGCTGCCGCTCAGTGAAGATAAGGTCGAGGAGATTATCAAAGAAGCGATTCGTCAGGCGCCGTCGGCGTTTAACTCACAAAGTTCACGGGCGCTGATTTTGATGGGTAAAGAGCACGATCGTTTTTGGGAACTGGTGCGCGGGCAGTTGCGCAACGTGATCCCGGCGGAGAGTTTCCATGCCACCTCCGATAAGCTCGACGGGTTTGCCGCTGCGGCCGGATCGGTGCTGTTTTTTGAAGATCAGCAGGCGATCTCGCATTTACAGAAACAGTACATCGCGTATGCCGATAACTTTCCCGTCTGGTCGGAGCAAAGTAGCGGAATGGCGCAGTATGCGGTGTGGCTGGCGCTGGCGGAAAAAACATTGGCGCGAACCTGCAACACTATAACCCACTGATTGACGAGGAAGTTCCGCCAGACATGGGCGATCCCGGAGAGCTGGAAACTGCGCGCAGAGATGAATTTTGGCAACATTGTCGCCGCCGCCGATGAGAAAACCTTTATCGACGACGACAAACGTTTTATTGTCGCCCGCTAATAGCACGTTGCGAAAACGTCAACGCCACCGGGCGACAGTGCCAGATGGCGGCTTCACCTTCTCAGGCCCGCGGCGAACGCCTTACTCGTCAAAGTACCAGTATCCCCGTGGTTTACCAGCGCGGTCAGCTCTGCGGCAAATGCCGGGTTATCCAGTGCGTCACCCAGTTCCTGCTGACCAATAATGGTATAGCGGCACAGCGCATCGGCAGCGCGCGCGTCGGCAGTCTCCAGACACTCGCTGTTGATAAAGAAGCTGTCGCCGATGTGCAGCACGCGCAGTCCGCTCAGGCGGGTAAGCACCTGCCCTCTTTCAGCGCAGCCACAATCTCTTCCACGGGATAGTCATCCGGCTCCGGGGCGATATCCAGTTCATGGCGCGGCGTGGTGATAAAGCTGCCGAACCACTGTTTGAAATGCTCCGGCTGGCTGATCATCTCGATCATCATCCCGCGCACGCGTTCCAGCTCGTAATCTTCCACTCTACCGCGGTGTTCACGACAGGTGAGATCCGGATCGCTGTAATGTTCGCCGCCAAGATCGTTTTCCAGCGCATAATCCGCAAAACTGCTGATCAGATCGCGACCGTTCGGCCCACGGGAAACCGATGGAGTAGTTAAACGCGGTCTCATGTGTGAAGCCGTCATGCGGGAATCCCGGCGGAATATAGAGGATATCGCCCGGTTCCAGATCTTCATCAATGATCGGCGGGAAGGGATCGACATGCAGTAATGCCGGATGCGGGCAGAACTGCTTCATCGGCAGTTTGTCGCCCACGCGCCAGCGGCGGCTGCCCATCCCCTGAATGATAAACACGTCGTATTGATCGATATGCGGGCCCACGCCGCCGCCCGGCACGGAATAGGAAATCATCAGATCGTCAAAACGCCACTCCGGCAACACGCGAAACGGCTTCACCAGTTCGGCGGAGGGAGCATGCCAGTGGTTAACCGCCTGCGCCAGCAATGACCAGTCGGTTTCCCTAAATGATCAAACTGCTCAAACGGGCCGTTCCATGCCTGCCACTGACCATTGACGTGGCTGACGATGCGGCTGTCCACTTCCGGCTCCATAGCAAGGCCTGCCAGTTCGTCAGGCGTAATCGGATCGATAAAGTCCGTGAACGCGCGCTTCAGGACAACGGGTTTCTTTTGCCAGTATTTCTCAAGAAATTCCGGCCAGTTAAGGTTTAGTTGGTAAGCCATAGGTTCACACCAGTGAGAAGGGAAACGCGGAGGATTATAAAGAGAGTCGTCCCCTGCCTGCCTTGTCATTGGTCAAGAGCTCGCACGACCGAGGGCCTGCGTTGTTTGCAGTGTGTCAGTGCGCCCGGACGTTTCGTATACCGGGCGCTCAACCCGCAGTGTTATCAGTTAAGTTTGAGCGTGGTTTGCGGACCTTGCTCCACTACCGCGCCGTGCTGCGTTTTAATCTGCACGTCTTCGCCCTGCCCATTCACGTAGCGCGCCTGAATGCCATATTGCGCAGCAATATCAATATGTTTGAGCGATACATTCTGCACGACCGATTCCGGCAAGCCGCTAAAAATCATGGCGTGGTTGGCATTAGTTGCGGTGAGCCCGGTGATATCCACCCCGGAAATTTTCGGCGTCGATGGCGTAACGGCCGCGTTTTCAATCGCCGAAATCAAGGTGTTGCCCTGCGCGCCCGACTGGCCGCTATAGCTGTTGGTCACCAGAATCGGCGTCGCCACGTTGGTCATGGTCAGATGGTCGGCCACCAGCGGGCCTATCGTATTCCCGCGATCGCGGGCCGATTTGATGCGAATACCGTTTTCCGTATTGAGGAACGTGACATGGCTGACCGTCACCCGCCCGATGCCGTTAGCGGTTTCGCTGCCCACAGAGATGCCGTGCCCATCGCGCATGATGGAGTCGCGAATGGTGATATCCTGCGATGGCGCTGCCGTACCGGGCACCAGACCAGACTTGATGGCAATGTTGTCATCGCCGGTGTGAATGTCCATTTTCGACACGGTAACATTGCGTGAAGAGACAATATCCAGACCGTCTGTATTCGGTGAAGTGGTCGGGTTGCTGATGCTGACTGGTGAACAGCAATCTTGTCACTATTGCGGATAACGATATTCCACATCGGGGAGTTGGTCAGGTGAAGCTGTTCGATCTTCCCGTTGGTGACCTGGTTAAACTCCACAAACCACGGGCGCGGAGCACCGTTTGCCAGCGGAACGCCGGAAAGCGGTCGGTAAAGGCTTTGGTATTGCCGCTGCGCAACTGCGCGCGAATCTGCAACGCCTCGGGCCACCAGCTCTTTTCGCCATCGCCATCAAGCGTTCCGCCGCCGGTGATGGCGACATTCTGCGCCCCCGGCTGGCAAAAATAAAGGCTTCGTTGGCGCGGGCCGGCTGACCAATAAATGCCGCCACAAACTTTCCTTCCGCATTACTGGCTTTTAATGTCGCGCCCTTAGCGACCTCCAGGTGATATTGCTTTGTAGCTGTATGGGGCCGCTTAACCAGACACCGAGGGCGATAACACCACCGTACCACCACCGCGCTGGCTGCACTGTTGAATAGCCTGTTGAATAGCGTTCGTATTAAGGGTTTTTGCATCCGCTTTGCCGCCAAAGTCTTCGGGTGTGCAGCGGGAAGGCGCAGCCTGCGCCACAAACGATGAAAATGCGCCACAGCAAATCAGCGCCAGCAGTGATTTATTCATACGTCCTCTGTTCATGAGTAAATTGTCAAAAGCCACCGGGCGAAATTTACTTTAGGGCAGGAAATGCACGAGAACTATTGTGCAAAAGCACTTATTTACCGCTGGTTTATTAAAGATTTACCTTGAGATACCCCGGCGGCAGAGCAGCCGGGGGCATTGACGGGCGCTATCAGGCCCGGGTCTGAAACATCAGCGTGTCGGAGGTAAACGAGCCCTCGTCGCGGATCCGGAAGTGCTGTTTTACCTCTTCGGAGGTGTGGTTTTGCAGATAACGGATAGCGGCGCGCAATACCTCCGGTGTTTTCATGCGCTCGACCCATGAGTTGTACTCCAGCGCCAGTCTGTCCGTCGCCATTTTTGCACCGTCATGCCGCTTTGCTGGGTCATATGCAACCACTCTGCCGGAGAGTAGTTGCGGACATGCGAAGGATCGCGCAGCACTTCGATGGTTTGCAGCCAGATGTCCAGCACTGGCTGACCCGGTGGCGAGGCAATATCCATCAGGATAAATTTTCCCCCCGGCTTCCAGCACGCGTTTCACCTCGCGCAGAGCCTGCGCCACATCATGCCAGTGGTGGGCAGAGTAGCGGCTGATCACCACCTCAAAACTGTTGTCGGCGAAGGGCAATGTCTCTGCCCCCCTGGCGGTGGTGATATTGTCAAGATGCCGTTCGTGGGCGGCCCTGGCGCACCACATCAAGCATCTTTTCCGACAAGTCATAGGCGGTGACCGCACGCGCAATACCTGCAGCAAAGCTGGCGTGGCCTGCGCCACAGCCCAGATCCAGTACGGCCGCACTGGCATCGTCTGCCAGCCACTGAGCCAGTCTGACTAAATCAGCGCCCGGGCATGAACCTGACTCTGCAAATAGGCCTGCGCCTGATCGCCAAATTGCTGTTCCGTTAACTGATGATGATTAACCGCCATTCTTCTTTCCTTCTGTTAGCACGACAAAGCCTCTTTTTTGGCGACTATATGACGCTCTTTATAGTGGTACAATATGAGCACTTATACTGGTATTAACGAGTACCCCCATGGAAAATACCCTCTTTGCTGGTCCTAAAGCGCTGGGTGCTTTTTTGCGCTCGCAGCGGGAAAACATCGCCCCTGCGGATATTGGCTTGCCTGCCCAAGGGCGACGCCGCACCCGTGGATTACGCCGGGAGGAAGTGGCGCAGCTCAGCGGTATCAGTACCACGGTATACCTGGATTGAACAGGGGCGTGACATTGTGGTGTCGCCGCAAACCCTGTCGAATATCGCCAACGTACTGAAGATGAAACCGACCGAACGCAGCTACCTGTTCCATCTGGCCATGCAAAACGATCCGCAGGAAGAACAGGTCGTCACGGTTGAAAAGAGGTGTTGGCGACCGTCACTCAGATGGCTTGTCCCTGTTATCTGCTGGATTTAACCCTCGGAATATGCTGGCATGGAATGCGCCTGCCGAAGCGCTGTTTAGCGGCTGGCTGGGCGAAGATCCGCAGCCGAATATGATGAGTTTTATGTTCCGCGACCCACTGGCCCGCCTGCTGGTTGCCGACTGGGAGAGCCGCGCAAGCCGCATTGTGGCGGAACTGCGTGCAGACGCGATGCATTATCCGCACGATCGGGAGCTCAATAGCTTCGTGCAGAGTCTCAGTCATGACAGTGAGTTATTCCGCGCCTTCTGGTCGCGCCAGCAAGTTGTGGTGCGCGAAGGGGGCGAGCGCGTGTTTCATCATCCGCAGCAGGGAGAAGTGCACTATCGCCAGATGACCCGGCAACTGACCAGCAATCGCTCGATAAAAATGATTATGTTAATGGCAGGATAAGTCGTGCAGAATAAAAAATCAGGCCAGTAAACTGACCTGATTTTTATTATTTACGGAAATCCAGTGGCGCCTGTGAGGACTGAACCCACGCGGTGAAATTATTAAATGCAATCATTGATGATTTACAAAAAATACATTTCGCGCCAGCCGGGTTCTTTTCAGTGACATCAAAACTGGAAATCCGGTATTGCGACCCGCTACAGCACGGGCAGCGAAAATGAATACGGTTCGTAATTTCTAAATCCTTAGCGAACCACAACGACATTAGCAGCCGCCGGGCGGGCCTTTCGCACCATTTTCAATGGTGAATTCAACTTCTTGATTTTCTTCAAGAGTACGGTAGTTATCGCTCTGGATTGCAGAGAAGTGTACGAATACATCTTTGCTGCCATCTTTCGGCGTGATAAAACCGAAGCCTTTCTCAGCGTTGAACCATTTTACGATACCAGTCATTTTAGCAGACATTCTTGTTACCTTCTGATTTTGTTAGCCTTTTCGGCAGTAATGGTCTGGAAGCATTATTTTATTCAGAGTGTAAAGCGAAGACCCAAAAGAAGTAGCAAGGAGGTACTTAGAGATGAGAAAGACTTTAGTGAACTGCTGGAGATAATGGTTATCAAACCGACGGCGCATTAACGCATGGCTGGAAGAAGGGATGCAAGCATTAATTTAAAAATATTTTTCCGTCGCCTGCCGCAATAATCACATTATCACATGAAGAAAACGCACCGGCCCACGCCGGTGCAGGTGATTAAGCACGGATATCATCGTATTCGCGTGTATTATCAAACTCATGTTTGGCGAAAGGACACAGCGGAATAATTTTGCGCTGCTCTGCGCGCATTTTTTCCACCACTTTCGCCACCAGCTGTTTACCGACACCCTGCCCTTTCAGGCTTTCATCAACATCGGTATGTTCGATAATGCTTAAATGCTCGCCGGTGGGAACAAAAACGATTTCCGCGACCTGATTGCCTGCGGCGTCGTTCACGTAAAACTTGTTATGACCTTCCAGGATGTCCATACGTTGTCTCACTCCAGTTATGGCGGTACTTCCAAGGCACCGCTCGGGCAGGTATCAATGACGTTCACTACCGTTGCCACATCCACTTCATCGGGGATGATCCACGGTTTGCGTTTCAGGTTGAACAGCTTCGCACTGCCACGTACGCAATTACCGGCGTGCTGGCAAATGTGGGTGTTGAAGTAAACATCAATCTTCTCGCCGGTGTATACGCGGTAACCCGCATCCAGTAGTTCCTTATCCATGACATTGCCTCCAATTATGTGTGTTGCAAAAGTAAGCATAGCCCGGTCATCAGACTACAAGGTTGTACAACCTTTCCAGCAATATCGGCGAATCTGAAACCCTTCCGCCTCGGTGGGCTCCACAAAGTAGCGCGCGTGATCTGTTCGAACTGCTCGTCAGTGGCGGCAAAATCATGCTCACCTGTGGCATTGCGTGCGCGTAGCCGCGCTTTGCAAACGTCATCGCTGACGTGCAAATAGTGCAACAAATGGTGGGCACCGGACTGCTCAACAATCCCTTTGGAGCCACTGTCGGCTGGTTAACGTATTGGCCGGAAAATCCAGCACCACGTTGACGCCCGCCTGAAGTAAAGCAATGACATGCGGCGTAATGGCCAGTTTGAGCTTTGCAGAATAGTGGACATAATCCTGAACAGTGTGCAAATCATCCTGAAACAGGAGCGATAACCAACGATCTTCGCTCAACATCACGGTACCGGGAGCAGTCATCAGTTCAGCGGCAAGGGTTGATTTGCCAGATGCAATCTTGCCGCACAGGATGTGCAATGTCGGTCGAGCAACGGAAAAGGGATCTGTCATACGGAGTCACCTCACAGGTTGTCACCAGTAAGGCTCCCGCCGTACTGGCGGGAAAAAGAGATGAACGCTATCCCACCAAACAATTTGTGGTGCGAATAATGCCCATTGTAAACATCAACACTGAATATCTTTTGTTCATGATTTCAACGTAACAGCAATGTCGCCAGTTGCCAGTATTGTGTTATCTCAGCAGCGTTTAGCCCGGACCGTCGCTGCCGGCAGCCAGCAGTGGCACAATCACATCACTGAGCGGTGTGGGGATACCGTGTTTTCTGCCGTACCGCTGTACCACGCCATTACGGATATCCCATTCCAGAGGGCGGCCCGCACCGGCGGTCTGCGAGAATCGAGGTGCCCAGTCGGCAGGTGCACGCTGAAAACCAGTCACAATCTCCAGCGGCACAGCATCCGCTAACGTGGCCCCTTCCGCGCGGGCAACCGCGAGGCACTCCTGCAAATAAGCCATCGCCAGAGTGGTGATGTCATCGCGCGAGAACATTCCGGCGCGACGCCCTGATAACACCATTAACCCGGCAGCCGCGTTCTGCAACAGCTTGCGCCACGCAACAGAGATGAAATCGGCGGAAAGATCAACGGCACAGCGTGTGCCCTGCAATACGCTCTGCACCCGTTTCGCGGCTGGCGTATCCGGCAAGGTGAGCCGGGGCGCAGCACGCAACCAGACGGAAGCGTCCGGCTCACGCTGCGCAGGAAACCACACCACGGATGGCAGCACTTCGGCACCTGCCACGTACGGATTTGCGCTTTTTGCTCCACACCGTTTTGCAGTGCACACACCACAGTATTTTCATTGCACAGCACTTTCAGCCACGCCGCACTTGACGCCAGTTGCGTGGTTTTGGTCGCCACAAAAACCAGCTCGAACGGCTGGTGAATGTCACCCGGTTCGGTCAGTACCGGGCCGGGCACCACAATCTGCTCCTTATCGACACGCAAGATCAGTTGCGGGTGCGCCGTTCGCCCACATTACACCGTGGGCGTACGCCCGACTTCATGCAACGCCGCCACAATCGTGGTTCCGATTGCGCCGGGGACCAATAAGGGCGACGCTGGGGTTGTCTGACACCATCTCACTCTCCTGATTATCACGCGCCGCCCCGATAGCGGCAGTCATCACTTACTATGATACTCGCGTCCATTTCGTTAACACGAAGAGGACTTTGCTATATCGCTATATTATTTGTACAGCACCATGCGCATACTGGACATGAAAATTCTGAAATAGCTAAGTAAAAAGTTCAAAAATGCCAAATGCCTGTAAAGGGTTTGCGTTATAAAGAAATCACACCTACCTTTTTATTGTCAGCATTTTCAGAGCACTGGCCAAACAAAGGCAAAGCAGCAACACCCTTGAAATATAAAACCAGCATCAGCAAATTCAAAAACACTAAAAGCAATGGTAAAAACAACACCAAAAATACGCTACCCGAACTGGAATGCCGACGACATAAATATAAAAAACATCCGTAATCTAACGGGTCCGAAATACACAGGCGATTCGTAAAGATGTTATACATCAGTATTTCATCTGAGGAGATAGCGTCATGTACAAACAGGTGAGAAAAGCCCGATCAAATGAAACCGCCCAGCAGGCGGGGAAAAAATCGGCACAACAAAAACGCCGTGCCAGCCTCAAAACCAGCAACGCCGCCAGCAGAGAAGGAAGACTGGCAGATCAGCGGTGCGGATCTCCGGGCCAACTGGGAGGAGTTTGAAGCAGGGGGAAGAGGCGTCACCCGAGCACCGCAGTTAAGGGGACGCAGTCTGTTGGAGCGACTCACCGTGCTGCTTTACGCTTTTGGCACCACAAAAGCCGCGCTACCAACTTCGGCGGGTCCTGCACCACAGTACAGTCGGGCAACCCACTGGCGCAGGTCAGCACTATCTTTGAGGATTACGCAAACGTACCGGAGCAGGCGATCCTGCCCACCACAGAACCCGCGCAAAGCACACCTGCAATGCAGCCCACGCCGCCGCAAGATATATGTGAAGCAATGCATGGGGAGGTAAATTCAAATACGGGGCATTCTCGACACTCTTATCCAGTTATGTTCTAGGCACTGAGTTTCGCAATTTTATTGTGGACGTGGCGGATCCTGACGTCCCACTGGAAACACTCCAAAGAGGATCTAAATACTATTAACACCATGACAAAATAGATCTTGCCGAGAGAAACCGTATCGTAGAACTTGTCAGCCAACATAAAACCCCGACTATCTTTTGATGAATATCGTTCCGGACTGACATCCCATGAACAAAATGCGAAATTTATCTCAGCAATGAGCGAACATCCTGAACTGATGCCAATTGACACATTATCGATAACGGTCAGTTTATCAGCGGTAATTTTCAGTATAACGCTCACCGTGGTCTTTATAATAACGCATTTCTTATTCCGCAAAACTCCCTTGCCGCTATCGTTAATGCTTATATCGCGGGTATCAGAAGTGAATTTGATGTTCTTGAGACACACGACCGTGAATGTGGTCATCCACGATTTGGTGACCAATCGACTTGATGGCAGCTTCGATAAACCCGCCAAATATGTTGAGCAAGAGCAATACAGGATCTTAACGCCGTCAATATAGGGTGCTTGATCCCACTGCCGAAACCCCGCAAGTTACCGAAAGCGGCCTGCGTGGGTTAATGCGCACCGAGTTTGTCCTGCAACGTGTCGCCGCACTGATGCCGGAAATTACCGCCTATATTGATGCACGCAACTACTCGCCGGTATCAATGGTGTCAATCCTGAAAAATAACCCCAATATGGTTAATAACGTGGTAGTGAAAATCTATCCGTTCACCATGCCCGGCGGCGTCTATGATTTCCTCGAAACGTACGCCCAACGCTACGATATCTCGTATGAGCAGGCGCAACGCGAAGTGGCGTCAGTGAATATGAATGTCCTGCTGGCAATGGGGGCGTTCCCGGGCAAGCCAATGAGGCGACGAAACTGTCCAACGCGGTTTCCGGTCTCGAGTTTGGCGACATGGCGGCGCTTCGCCCCAATCTGCCCTATGCCAATGGCTCCAATCTCAATCTGAACCAGATAGAAGGCACGCCTATTTTTGATGCGCAACAACTGGCATGGATTGAGGCCCGCACCGGGCAACGCTGCAATGGTGTCTGGGGTTCTATAGTATTGCGAATGTTCTCGTTTTCCAGCAAAACCTGACGCCATCCGCGCCTTGCCGCGGACCAAACACCACAAAATCTCGCGGAATTTCAGAATATGCCGCAAGGCGAGCGCCTGAATGCCGCGGTGCTGGACAATTTCAATGCGATTTACAGCATGATTATGGCGAAAGAAATAAATGTCCATATTCAAAACCGGCAAGGAAAATCAGTGCATGCGTCAGAGGAACTCGGCAAAACGGCTTTCGGCTTTTCTGACAGATATCCGGATTTCAGTTTTGCAAAACGAACGGATTCCGGCGCTGTCGATACCGACACCATCAACGACTTCCTGTATAAAATGGACGGCACGGTATACCAGAAAAACGATTACGCAGCGAAAAAATGCGATCTTCAACGGCGGTCACTGAGAAAATTGCCGAATTTAAGAATTTGGGGCTCAATCCGCAATATGCCACCACCGACATGCCAACCGACCTGCGTGCAACGGCAATGGGCCTGCGGCTCATCCGGTCTGCCTGCAGACATGATTTATCGTGCCAGCGGTATCGTTAAGGAAAGTGCGACACCTTCTGATATTGCGGGTTATTCGCCACCAGAGTGGACAAAACGGCTCTTTGGCGATGCATATAACATTGATCCGCAATCGTTCGATAGCGATTTCAATCGATTACGCACCCTCGTTCAGCGACTGAGGCAATTAAATCTTGCTTCCGCCTCTCCAGTTGGCATCGAATGATCGTTCGGGTGTCATTATGGATGCGGAGGTGCTGAAACTGCTTAAAGAGTCACTTCCTGTGATGGTCAGTAATATTGATCGATTAATTTCTGCGATGCGTAAAAAATCAACGCCGAGGAAGCGCACGTTGCGGATGATATTCAGCGTTATAGCACGCAATTTACTTCAAAATATGGCGTAAGCTTCGCAAATTACATTTTCTATGAAACCGACCCAACATTCCTGGTGGCACCGCCAATGTAGTTTTGATCTCCGACAATTATCGGAAGCTTTTGATCAGGGCCACAACATACTACGTTGCGGCCTTTTAATCACCTGTCTGCCGCACGATTTATACAGGATGGAAATCAGCGTCAAATTGAACGGGATCGCAAAAAAAGCAGCTCATAGAGATTTTTCTGTTATTTACTATATAATTGGGAGGTCATGGTAGACGTCGGAGTCAGAGTGAAGAAAATAACAATAAAAGATATTGCAAAATTAGCTAATGTGTCACACGGAACAGTTTCCAAATGTCCTGTAATAACGGCAATGTCAGCGCCGAAAAATCGATGCAGTGATGAAGGCTGCACGAGAAGTCGGTTATCAACTCAATGTCAGGGCCAGTGCTCTGCGCTCGAATGAAGCACGCAGTATCGCCGTTGTATTACCCAATATGCATAGCGAGCAGTGTACTCTCTTTTATGAGGGATTCTTATCTGAGATTCATACTTGTGGCATAGTGATTAATGATGTTGACTTGTTTATTTCTCAGGCCGACATTAACACCGAAAAGAGATCATCTTAAAAATATCCTCAAAGGTATACAAAACATCATCGTCTTTTCTGCACTGGAAGATGCACAGGAATGGTATGATAAAACAAACATTCCGCAGGAAAACATTATTTTCATCTACCACTGCCCTCGCAACGCGATTAATACACTGGGGCTTGATTATCGACAGGCAGGAAAAGATATTGCACAAAATTGCCATCGGGGAGAAAAAGTATCTCTTTTCTGTGAAAGCGACAAATATAGTTACGTAAGTGAATTAATAGCCGGATTACATACCACTGATAAAATGAAATAACACACATTCACAGATGGGTACTTTTGCACAATGATGCCATCAATTTAGTGCACAGCACCACCAGCGAAATATTTATCACAACTTCGCAAAGAAAAGCCAACAAGTTATTAGCCCATTAAATTTAACGCGTCGCCACACCAACAAGAAAATATTTTGCTGGGTACCATAGACACAACAGAAATCCAGAATGAATTACACTATTACCAGATGGAATACTTTGAGTTAGGCAGGCAAGCTGGCTCACGCATTTGCAATACATCGGCATTAATGGCATGTAATATCACTAACCCAGCTTTACGACAGAGCCACAATTAATCATCAGCCAGCATCACCCGATGCCGTTGAAAATATTGATGAACAGCAGTCCTTCTTCGGAAGCGATAAAAAAATCGCGGCGAATTTCTGTCGGCGAAGGGCATCGATATTGAAATAGATACCCCCGACTTCGGATGAGGTCAATAAGATACTGGCTGATGAGGATAAGGTGTCGCATTATGATATTGTCCGGACATAGCCCTGCTCCCCCCGGTTTTCTCAGCGACTACTAACGCCTCTTGATGAAATCATCCCCGAAGCAAACCATCTCGTTGCGGGTATGAGGAAAACATCATTGAGTTAACGGCTAAGGTCAACGGAACGCTGTACGCTATCCCTTTCGATGTGGGTCCTCAGATGCTGTTTTACAGAAAAGACCTGTTTGAAGACAGTAAAATAAAAAGATTATTTTATGAAAATATGGTGATGAACTTACCGTCCCCGTAACATTTGAAGAATATGACCGCATTTGTCGCTTCTTCAATGAACTGAACCAGCGACCGATACAGGATACCCATCCGGCGCAACCTCATTCGAGATATCCCCGGAACTTCTCGCCAGCGAGTTTCTTTTAAGATATTACTCAAACGGTGGGGTACTCATTACAGGCAAGGACTATCCATCTATAGATGTCCATATTGGGAGCCATGTTTTAACTCATTATATTAGCTACCACCGGCCACTACGCGCAAAACGACAGGATTATGGTGGGATGCTGCGGTTAAAAACTTTGAAGCCGGGAAAACGGCGTTGCTGATTACCTATGCCAACCTGCTTAACAATACGGCACATGGTCCAATGCGATCCGTCCTTGGATGTGCTCCGGTCCTGAATCTGTTTCACAACTGGGTGGCGGTTCTTTAGGAATTACCCGCTATTCGAAGATGAAACCAGCGGCACATTTATTAACTGGCTTAATGAGGACTATATTGTTGAACACCGTGTCTTACTGGGCAGTGGATGTATGAGCAAGCAGGCGTTTAAAAAATCACCTGCTCAGAAACACATATCCCCCTCGGATGCAATATTTTAACGAAATGAATTTTAATGTTATTCGGGAAACCACCGATGAACAACGCTCCATATAATATCCTTGAGGCTGAATACATTATCGGGTTCATTTAATGCACGCTGTGCATGCAACAAAACGACTCAAGCCGTGATTGACGATATCAATAAAGAGTTACACCAACATTTTAGCCGTCTACACCATAACCTGACATTGTCTATTGATAGCAGATTAAAAGGTTACGCCATTGCGGCGTAACCTCAATTTTATGACATTTTTATTTTATGCATAGTTCAGGGTAACTGAGCATATCTTTAAAGGAACAAATGAAATTTTATTCAGTGTCACATGGTCATTTAAGCCATCAATCCTTTGGAAAGAAATCACTGAGTAACTTTTCCAGATGACTCATATCAGAAAAATCAACCTGATCAATGAAATAACCAATTGTAAGATGAAACTCATAGGTTTCATGGTTGCTGCGGCGAATGCCCGAAAGGATAGATAACGAATCCCGCAGGCATTTCAAATTATCGACATCAACCCCACTGTTTGGGCTAAACGTTACAGCCAGCGTATTGATAAATGGCTTATGCCCGGTAATCTTGAGGTTTATATCCGGTAATTCATTTAACGCAATATTAGAAAACCGCTCTTTTAATATCTCCATGCATTCATCAAGAGGGGTCTCACGGGGCACGCCAGAAGGCCAATACCAGCCACCACCGGCTTTCTGGCAGACACAATCAAAAACAGTGACGTGATAACTGCTTGCCGGTAAAGGATCAATTTTGACATCAGACTCTTGTCAGCAGAGATCGCCGTCGTCAGTTGACCTAATGCCCGGTAAAAAAGCCTCATAATTAAAATAACCAATAACGGTACTGCCTTCGAAAGGTAATGCATTACCGTTTTAATCAAATTTAACATTCACACCGTTCGGTAAAACGTTACTCATAAAATATTCCCCGGCCAAATTAAACTCTTTTCCTGTTTCACTATCGAAGAAGTGGCATTTTTTCATCAGGGATTTGCACATGAATAACATCATCACAAATTTTCATACCGAATGGGGTGATCACTTTAAATGGCACGCCGCCATCAAGTTTGCCATGCAAAACGGTATGTGAACCCAGCTCTTCACGGTAGTCAGTAGTAAATGAAATGCCTTTTCAGAATGAGAAATAATGACATCTTCAGGACGAATACCCAATGATACCTGCGCAGGCAAACGATCTTCATTCCCACAGGTCACGACATGACCATTGATGGAATACCCTCTACCGGTACGCTTCAGAGGGATAATATTCATTGCTGGCGAGCCAATAAACGTAGCCACAAAGATATCATTTGGCTTCGAATAAATTTCAGCCGGTGTACCAAACTGCGCAATATTGCCATTACTCAGAATGAGAATACGGTCAGCAAGCGTCATGGCTTCAACCTGATCGTGGGTAACAAAAATAGATGTCGATCCAATTCGCTTGTGCAGTTCCATCAGTTCAATACGCATATCATTACGTAACCGCGCATCCAGTTTGATAATGGCTCATCAAAAGCAGGACTTTCGGTTCGCGCACAATTGCGCGACCAATTGCTACACGTTGGCGTTGCCCACCGGACAATTGATGCGGCAAACGGTCAGTGAGATCGCCTAATCCCATCGATTTAGCAACGGTGGTGACTTTTTCTTTGATGTCTTGCTTATCCAGCTTCATCAGCTTAAGGCTATAGCCAATGTTCTGTTCAACGGTCATATGTGGATAAAGCGCATAGTTCTGGAAAACCATAGCGCAACCACGCTCCTTCGGTTCTTTTCCTGAACCTCAACACCATCAATTTTTATTGCGCCGGCGGTGGTCTCTTCCAGACCCGCAATCATCCGCAGCAGCGTCGATTTACCACAACCAGAAGGTCCCGAGGGACGACAATAAACTCGCCCTTATTAATAGAAAAGCTCAGATCATTAATGACTGTTTTAGTTTTATTATAAACCTTAGTCACATTTTCGATGTTAATTAAGTCCATAACCACTCCTATTTTTCGGACAGACTTAAGCCTTTAGATACGTGTTTCTGCAGCAACGCAATAATCAGCATCGGGACGATAGAGATCATTAATACCGCGCTCATGATGACCGGGAAGTTAGCAATTTCCCATCCGATCCCTGGCTGGAGTCTTGCCATCCCAACCACCGCGGTATGCATTGCAGGTGTGGAACTGGCAACCAGCGGCCAGAGGTACGCATTCCATCCGCCGAGGAACATAAGAATAAACAGTGCGGCGAATGTTGATTTCGATAATGGCAAAAGAATATCCACTGCGAAACGGAACGGGCCAGCGCCATCCATTCTTGCTGCTTCAGGAAGGGATGACGGTATTGTTTTAAAAAACTGTCGGAACATAAATGTTCCGGTCCCGTGCAATCAGCGGAAACGCGAGACCGATATAAGTATTGAGAAGGTTCATATCCGACAACACTCGGTAGGTTGTCACCACGCGCACGTCAATCGGTAACATGACCGTCACCAGGGATAAAACCAAACACCACGCCGCTGTATTTCACTCTGAAGAAAACGAGGCCAAATGCCGTAATATAGGCAAAGAAGCATTTCCCCAGTGCGACTAAAAGCGCCAATATCAGGCTGTTCAGTATTTGTTTGGGTATCTGGGTCTCTGTCAATACATAACCGATATTGTCAAAAAATGCATACCCGGTAGCAATGGAATACCATTCTGCAAAAAACTCGAAAGAGTGTGAAGCCGTGGTGATCACAAAATAGAGCGGCACCAGAATAAACAGGAGACCACATTAAAACCGAGGGTTCATTGCAAAGTTCAGCGATCTTGATTTTTCAATCATTTTAGTCACCTGTTGTATTTCACTTTTCTTTCAAGAACGAAGAACTGCAAACAGGTAATAGCCATAAGGATACCCATCAGTAATACCGTTTGCGCTGATGCTCCCGAAAGATCATAAGATTTAAACGCATCTACATAAATTTTGTAGACAAACAGGTTTGTTGCCCCGCCAGTCCGCCCCCGGGTCATAGAATCCACCAGCGCAAATGCTGAAGAGAAACTGGCCGTAAGTTCAAGGATCATGCACAAAAATAATTGCGGCGTTAATAAAGGAATCTGTATATCAAAAATTCGCCTCCATGGACTTGCACCATCCATTGCGGCAGCCTGAATTACAGGGTGAGGTATCGCCTGTAATCCCGCCAGTAAAATGATGAAGTTGAATGGAATACTCCTCCAGACATACGCAATATTCAGCATTATATTGGCATCTACGCCATTCAAAGCCGGGGGTTCCAGAAACCAGGAAATATGGCATTAATGGGTGATAATAAACCCACGTGTGGATTCAGTATTAAACTGAAAGACATCCCAATGGATGCACCCGCCACCGCTTTCGGCCAGATCAGAATATTTTTTGCCGGACGCGACAACCTCAAATTCGATCGACGTACGGCCAGTATTAACGGCACCAAAATGGCGAAAGTAGATGCCGTTAACATAAACACGACTGAAATTCTTAATGAACTGTAAAATTCATCTTCAGCCGGGGATTCGCGCAAAGTTTGCCGCACCAACAAATTCCGCGTCGCCCCCAAAAGGGGGCTCCAGGAAAACAGACCAAAAGAAGGCCACCGGACAACCGGCCAGTAAAAAACAAAGTAATTAAAATAAGTTGCGGCAAAATAAAGGCATATGGGAGCCATTTATTCCGATAAACATTTACCATTTTCTACCCCTTAACTCATGGTAATTCCTGCGTTTTATAAGTCTGAGCAAACCGCGCCAGTAAGTTGTCTCCTTTTTCTTCGCATTTTCCAATGCTTGTTCTACGGTTTGCGACCCGGTATAGACTTTCTGCATTTCTTCAGTCCATGCGGAATTGTGTATAAAAGCCCAGACGAATACCGCGGGTATCTTTATTTGAGGGCTGATTCAGAGAATCAATGCTCACCTTCACCGTGGCAAATTCTGCCGTGTCTGCATCACCGGATTTCATGATGTAATCATATCCATCCTCGGGTAACAGGCAAATAGCCGGTACGTTTTACATATTTATATTGGATCTCCGGTTTGATGACATAGTTGAGGAAATCGGCAACAGCCGCATATTTTTCTTGTGAATGTCCTTTCATTACCCACAAGGCGCCGCCATAACCGTCGTATTATGCCGTTGAGTGTCTTTATAGATCGGCATCATACTGACGTTCACTGCCGTCTTATCTTTCAGGGCAAGGTTCACCTGCCCATACGCCGCAGACGAGTTCAACATCATGGCGCATTCGCCGGAGCTGAAAGCGGCAGTGTAATTACCTGCCCGAGTGTCAGCATTGAGTTTGACCAGACCATTCTTCCGCCAGTTAACCGTGTCCTTCATCATTCGCGGGTGCGACGTTTTGTTGAAGACATAGCGGGTATTGAGCGAATCGTATCCATTCCCCTCGGAGGCAACCGGCTCTCCCGCCACGGCGGAGAACTCTTCAAGGAAGCGCCATGGATGCCCATCTGTCACAAAGGGACATTGGTGGCCCGCGTCTTTCAATTTTGCGTTGCCTGCTGGAACTCCTCCCACGTCTGCGGAGGCGTCTGAATGCCGGCAGCCTTCAGTTGTTCAGCATTCGCAAACAGCAACAGCGTCGAAGCATTGAAAGGCTGACCGAACAGTTTGCCATTTCGCCCCTCATAAAGGTTTTAATACTGCGGATATACGCAGTATCAGCGGCTGGCGCTCCCTTGAGATCTTCAACGGGGATGATCGCACCGGAAAGCATTAAATCCAGCGTCCCGGCGTCATATCCGAGGATCAATTCAGGGTTGGTTTTGGTTCTGAAAGAAGCAATCGCTTTCTGCATCAGAATTTCATTGCCACCCTGCCCAACGCAAGTGATGGTATTCACCTTCTGGGAACTATTATATTCATCACACATCAGCTGTAGCGCATCACCCAATTTTCCCGTTGCGCCATGCCAAAAGGTGAACGATTCCGCTGCTGCTGTGCCGCTGAAAATAGCCGTGGCAGTCAGTGCTGTTAATAGTGAAATCTTCATTTTTTCATAACCATTTCTCTCGAAAGTTCATCAGCTACGTAAACGCATTTCAGAAACGGTACTGCACGCCGAATCTGAATCCGGTCTGCCGCTCATCTGATGTTGGTCTGACAGATTTATTCAGCACCGCAATATAAGGCCCCCACTCTTTATTGATATTATATTGTGCTTTAATGCTATGCTCGTAGTCGCCTTTTTTTGTAGTCATAGCGATTTTTGCTGGAGCTGTGAATATAAAAATAGTTATATTCCAGCACAATATTATCAATTTTATATGCAAGCCAGAGATCCGCACGGTTTACCTTGTCATCTTTGGCCGCAGGATTGGCATCACGAATATATTCCCAACGGTAACGGGCGGAAGCTGTTAAATTATCGGTGATTTTATAACTGGTATATAACCCGAGGGTTTATAACCAGTATGGGTGGTTCCGCTTTGTACCACAAAGTTTGGCTGAATACTCCACTCCGGGGTAAGCGCATATTGATAACTTAAGGTGACCTCAGTACCATTGCCAACAATATCGTTATACATCTTCGCTTTGTGGCCACCACCATTTCTCCACATCGCTTCAAGCCCAAAACCGAAACCATTCGCAAATCGGTGAGTAATCAAGAATCGGTCTTTATTTACCTTTTCATCATCGGCAAACTCATGACGATAATCTAAGCTCACGGCGTTAGCGAATCCAGAGGCAAGTAAAAGACATGTTGTTGCAAGTAATTTAACTTTCATTTTCTATCTCCCGAGGGTATGTACGCTGAAATCCTTTTAACTCTCTGTCACTTCTATTTTTGTTGGCTATCACTTCCAGCAATATCTTCTAACTTTTGATAAAATTTCTCGGGCGAACTATTAGCATCCAGCATAGCTTTCACTAAAAGTTCGCACCGTTTCTTTCCCCCTCCATTACTCAGTTTGTAATAATCAATAAGATAAGTGTTTTCCCTGATGTATTGATTTAGTGAATCTAATTCCGCCAGTGTGTTGCTAAAAATTCGTATTGTGACTCTTCGGTATTTTTTATGTCTTAACCTGCCCAGTTGCGGGCTGATTTTTTATCGTTAGCATGATCAGTAGCACGATCAAACCCGCGAGCAGGAAGAACCCGGCGCCACAGGCGATGCCTACTGCGGCGGAAGCCCACAAAATTGCCGCCGTTGTCAGGCCGGTAATAAACCGTTCTTTCTGGTGTAGAATCACACCTGCGCCAAGAAAACCAATGCCACTGATAATCTGGGCGGCAAGCCGCATAGGGTCTGTTCTGATACTGGTTTCAACATGCGCATAATATTCAGATGAGGTAACCGATATAATCGTGAGAAGACAGCTTGTTATTGCTATGATCACGCATGTTTTAAACCCTATCGGTTTACTCTTTGAACTTCTTTCAAAGCCAATCACCCCCCAAGAATAAAGGACAGACTCAGTTTTAAAATACCTTCTGAAGCATCCATCGGAATTTGAGTTAATGCACTAAGAATACGTTCCATTACTGCATCCCTTACTTAATCATTGTTTATTGCATGACTGTCTTTGGCTTGGTTTTTATCTTGCACCATAAATTGGTACGTTCCAATAGATAAAAACCTCAAGTAATAGCCTTATAGGATCTAAGAACTGCAATTGCGAGATCGATCGCATTAATATGCTCAATTTTTTCTGAATTTTAACAACCCAAAGTAAAATCACCGCTTGCATTTAACATATCTTTTATTAACTAAGAGATCAGATAAGTTATTAGCAACAAGATAAGAAGAGTTACATCATTTTCGGAAATAAAACTTCAGACTTTCCGGAAAGGAAGGAAGAACAACTTCCGGAAAATTACAGCCATGTATATATATGCCATTAGACATATTATTTTAAAATTCAATAAACTGAGTGTATATAAGCTACGGAAGTATTTGCAATCATTTGAATTCGCACAGTAAACGGTTCAGTCACCGTTCCGTGCCAGATGGAGATGTCATAGCAAACGCAGGAAAATGTGGGAGGGAGAGATATGGAATACCCGAATGAATGTAATAAGCCGTACGCAGTCGCGCACGGCTTAACGGCATTACTTCAGGCTATCTTTAAAGAATGACGCCAGACGGGAAAAGGAATCAGGTCGGTACGGTCATACAAGTCGACATGACCCGCTCCGAGGCACAACGTATAACGTTTTTGGCTGTCCGGCGCGTTTATAAGCGTCTTCACTAAACTCTTTTGAATGCGCACCGGTCACCGGTAATAAACAGCATCGGACGAGGTGAAATCGTTTCAATATCATTGAACGGATAGAAGTTCATAAATTTACCGACACTGCTTAACAACGGTTTTGTCGTCAGTTCTTCTTTTTCGCCTTGTGGGGTATAACCACCACGCGTTGTACGATAGAAATCGAAAAACTCACGTTGAATGTCTGGCGTAGATGCATCCAGCTTATTCACGGTGCCGAGGAATATAGGCTTTCTCGCCGCCCTCGGAACTCGACAAATCGTTGTTCGACTGCCGATTTAATCAATGCTTCACGCTGGGCCAGTGTCTGAGAATGCTTCAAACCGTTGCGGAAAGCCGCGCCCATATCGTACATGCTGACCGTCGCAATCGCTTTCATACGCGGGTCAATTTTCGCAGCACTAATAACAAAACTGCCGCTACCGCAAATACCCAGCACGCCAATCTTTTCCGCATCAACATACGCACCGGGTGCTCAGGTAATCGACCGCGGCGCTAAAGTCATCCGCATAGATTTCCGGAGAAACCATGTGACCG
Source organism: Enterobacter sp. EA-1 (assembly GCA_002886105.1). Taxonomy (GTDB): domain Bacteria; phylum Pseudomonadota; class Gammaproteobacteria; order Enterobacterales; family Enterobacteriaceae. Next base: position 907,137 of record CP025776.1, on the reverse strand, counting down.
GGTTTACCTTCACTTTCACCCCAAAATGAGAGGTCAATCGCCAGCGTGACAAAACCCTGTTCCGCCAGTTTTTGCGCGTACAGGTTTGAACTCTGCTCTTTGACCGCCCCCATAGGATGACCGACGATAATCGCCGGGTGTTTGGCATTCCGGTTCAGCGCGTTCGGAACAAACAGATTGCCGACGACATTCATTTGATACTGGTTTTTAAATGTCACCTTTTGCTGGGTAACAGTCGTGCTTTTGTAGAAGTTGTCTGCGCCTTTTGATAAATCGGCAGCAGCGGCGGTCAATGAGCTTAACAGCAGCCCCAGCGCCGGTCATTTTTCTCATATCTTGCTCCTTTAGCAGTCAGAGAGGGGGAATCCATAACAAAGCGGTACGGCACAATGCCCCTGAGCATGTGCTCACAGGTGTGATTGCTCCGATCGATACGCATCAGATCGCTTTCGGTCGCGTACGTAGGCACGCATCAATACAATTTATTTTCATGGGGTTAGCTCAGACCGTTCGTTGCGCGTGGTAGTGGGGAGGCCCAAACCGTCAGCACCGAGGCGGTAATCAACAGCCCGCCGCTCAGCACAAAAGTGCTTTGCCAACCGCGGTGATCGAATGCCAAACCACCCAGCGTGGAGCCCAACGCAATCGCAAACTGGATCACCGCCACCATCAGCCCCCGCCCGCCTCAGCATCATCCGGTAGCGTGCGCGCAAGCCAAACCCACCATGCGGTTGGTGCGGCGGTAGCCATTAATCCCCCAACACGCCGAGGGAGCGACGCCACTGGCCAGACGTGGTGGCCAAACAGCATCAATGCCCCGGCAATAACGGTCATCAGCAGAGGAATCACGGTCAGCGTGCGATAAAACCGGACGTTCAAAAATGCGCCAATGCCCAGCGAGCCGATCAAGCCCGCGACGCCGATGATCAGCAGAATAAGAGATAGCGTGGTGGCATCGACCTTCGTTACGGTTTCCAGAAACGGGCGGACGTAGGTGAATAACGCAAACTGCCCCATAAAGAACATGCCGCACGCCGACAGACCAACCGCAACGACGGGACGGGTAAGCAGGAGGAAAACGGTGCGGCCTGAGCGAGGATTGTCGTTCCCTTTCATCGTTGGCAGGCTGGCGCATTGCCAGATAAACGCAATCATCGCTACCGGAACCAGTGCAGAAGAAAGCACCTCGCCAGCCGATCGCGTCGCCAAGGTAACTCCCCAGAGGAGCAGCCACGACGGTAGCCAGCGCGTTGCCGCCGTTAAAAATGGCTAACGCACGAGGCACCAGCGGCGGCGGTACTGTGACGAATCGCCGTGGCGGCTGACATCGACCAGAAACCGCCAATAGCGATGCCAATCAGGGCGCGTCCCGCCATGTATACCGGTAGCTGGGGGCGGTTGCGATGACCACACCCGACAAGGCCATCAGCACCGTCATTGCGGGAAGTAAGACGTTACGCCGCAGATTTCCGGCCACTGCTGAAATAGACAGGCTGGTCAACACCGCCAGTGCACCTGAAACGGCAATGCCCTGACCTGCTACGCCTTCCGTTACGCCCAGATCCATCGCAATCGGCGTTAGCAGACTGACCGGCATAAATTCCGAGGCGATGAGCACAAAGACGCACAACGTCATGGCAAATACGCCGCTCCAGTTAGCGCGTTCGTGGCGTGGCGATGTTTCGTGGCTCAGTGTCGACATGGTTATCCACCTGTGAATATTCACCCGGCGAAATTCAGGCAAGCCGGGGCCGTACGCGATTCGCGGGAATAGCGTCAAAAACGGGTTTAGAAATGGAACGCGATGTTGAACCATCGCGGAGGTTATCTGTTGCTGAAAATTTTACACGACGGGTGTAAGTTGAATAGCTAATGAATACTTAATGAGCTTATAACCTATGCTTATTAATCAAAGGTAACTGGCGCATGAAACGTAACCTGAATGATCTTCTCTATTTTGTCACCGTCGCGCGTGAAGGCAGTTTTACCCGTGCCGCGGCGCATCTGGGGTGACGCAGCCGGCACTCAGCCGTGCCATTTCCGCGCTGGAAGAGCGCATGCAAATCCGCCTGCTGACCCGCACAACCCGCAGTGTATCGCCGACAACGGCCGGAGAACGGTTATTACAGGCCATCGGTAACCGCTTTGATGAAATAGAAGCCGAACTGGATATGCTCACGGAACTGCGCGATAAGCCCGCCGGTACGGTGCGTATCACCTGTGGTCCGGATGTCTTGCGCACCACATTGTTACCCAAACTGACGCCGCTGCTGCATGCATACCCGGATATTCATATTGAGTTCGATGCTAACCACGGTTTTCGCGACATCGTGGCCGATCGTTTTGACGCTGGCGTGCGCCCGGGCGATACCATTGATAAAGATATGATCGCCGTACCGATAGGCCCGAAGTTACGTATGGCGGCGGTGGCTTCCCCGGACTATTTTTCGCGTCATCCCCGCCCACAAACGCCGCATGAACTCACGCAGCATCAGTGCATCAACCAGCGAATGGTGCGTTCCGGTGGGTTATATGTCTGGGATTTCGATCAGGATGGCGGCGATCTTAACGTTCGGGTCAGCGGGCAGCTCACCTTCAATACGTCTGAACATATTGTCGACGCTGCGCTGTCGGGATTAGGGATCGCCTTTCTGCCGGAGGGGGGAGTTTTCCCCACATATTGAGGAAGGCCGCCTGATACGCATACTGGAACCGGGTGCCAACCGTTTCCCGGCTATTACCTTTATTACCCCAGCCGCAAGCAACCCTCTCCGGCGTTTTCTCTGGTCGTGGAAGCACTGCGTGTGCGCGGTAAACGCCAACCGGTAAAATCAGCCAAACGGGATGAGTAAGGCGCTTCGCAACAGGAGATGACATCAGCGGGCCCTCGGATAGTCACAGGCCCGCGATAATGCTTAGGGGAGAATTACCTGCCGGTATTAAAGAAGGCGACGGTCTCCGTCAGACGCCGGGTTTGCTCTTCCAGCGCACTTGCCGCCGATACCGCCTGCTGCACCAGCACTGTGTTCTGCTGCGTCACCGCATCAATTTGTACAATCGCTTCGTTAACATGGCTGATCCCTTTGCTCTGTTCATCGGTGGCAACAGAGATTTCCGACATGATATCCGACACACGTTTCACCGCGACAATCATCTCGTCGATACTGTTCCCGGCAATTTTGATCTGTGATGAACCGTTATTGACCCGCTCGACGGACTCTTCCACCGGGGCCTTTTATCTCCTGCGCCGCCTGAGAGCTGCGTAATGACAGACTGCGCACTTCACCGGCGACAACAGCGAACCCTCGCCCCTGCTCCCCGGCTCTTGCCGCTTCAACTGCCGCATTCAGCGCCGGGGATATTGGTCTGAAACGCGATGCCGTTGACCACCTCAATAATGCTGGCAATTTTTCCGGCGCTTTCAGAAATACCGTTCATGGTGTCATTCATGCCTTGCATCACCACGCCGCCGCGCGAGGCAATATCCACCGCTTCACTCGCCAGCTGGCGCGCCTGCCCGGCGTTTTCCGCATTTTGTTTTACGGCCGCGGTGATCTCTTCCATGCTGGAGGAGGTTCTTTCCAGCGACATGGCTTGCTGTTCAGAATGCGAAGCAATTTCACCGGTTTCCGGCGACAATGTCATGGGTGCTGGTGTTGATGATATCCGCACCCTCGCGGATATCTTCAATCACTGCGGTCAGTTGCTCACGCATCACGCCCATTTCGTGGATCAGGCTTGAACTGTCGCCCGCTCTTTTATTCACTGGCAGTGAGAGATCCCCGGCGGCAATTCGTGCTGCAACATCGACCGCATAGCGCGGTTCGCCCCCAGAGCGCGCAGTGTTCCCCGGTTAATCAGGTAGACGAGGATCGAGAGCAGAAGACTGATCGCCACAAACTCAATCAGGTTTTGGTAGAGCGACACCAGAAATGCTTCATCGATATCATCAACATACAGCCCGGTGGTAATTATCCAGCCCCATGGCGTCCACGGAATGTTGTAAGCAATTTTCGGTTGCGCCTTCGTCTCACCCGGGCGAGGAAAAACGTAAGCGGTATAGCCAGCATGGTTACCCTGCGTTACCGACACCATATCCCGAAAAATATAGACGCCGTTGGCATCTGCAATATCCGGCCCTTTGCCAATCAGCTTGGCGTTGATTGGGTGCATAATGACCTGCGCCTGATTATTCAGGATCGTGAAATAGCCGGTTTCACCATAGCGCAGGTCCTTAATTAACTGGGTCGCGCGCTGTTGCGCTTCCGCTTGTGAAATCAATCCTTTATCGGCCATGTCAGCCTGCGTTTTCACGATGCTGAGGGCCAGTTGCGAAACATGCAGTAACTCGTTCTTCCGCAGTGTCAGTTGGTCTTCTTTGACCGTCAGGGAACCGTAGAGCAGCGTTCCGGCCGGTGTGCACAGTAGCGCCACGATGAGCGGGAGCCAAAGTTTTGCGCAAGAGATAGTTTCATGGCGGGAGTACCTATTGTTGTTTTATATGGCGGGTACAGCATCGGCCGTAGGGTTTCGGACCGCGCCTTATCTCTTTATCGGAAAGAGATAACAGCGGGTTAATCGATAGAAGTAATATATATTTTTTTCTTAACCGCTTTTGGGTTATTAAAAATTTAACCAATTAATAACTAAAGTATTATTTTTCGGCAAATTAATTAACCTGTTGAATATCTTTGTATAAAGTCGAGCGCGATCACAATAATGCGCAGAGGGTTGCGAGGAGCGAAAGGCGACGAGCTCAGGCCCCGGAAAATACACAGAAAAACGCCATTCCGGGTGCAGGATCATCGACGAATCAGGGGGCGGTTGCCCCCGTGGTATTTATTTCAGGCGCTTACCTGCGCCATCAACAACCTGCTCACCATCTTCCTTAGCGAAAGCGCCTTGTTGCGCATCCGGAAGGATATCCAGCACCACCTCCGACGGGCGACACAGGCGTGTTCCCCGTGGCGTCACGACGATCGGGCGGTTAATCAGGATCGGATGCTGCAACATAAAGTCGATTAACTGATCGTCCGTGAATTTGTCTTCCGCGAGATTCAGTTCTTCGTAAGGCTCAACGTTTTTACGTAGCAGTGCCCGTACTGAGATCCCCATATCTTCGATAAGTTTGACCAGCTCATCGCGCGAAGGTGGATTCTCCAGATAATGAATAACCGTCGGTTCAGTGCCGCTGTTGCGGATCATCTCCAGCGTATTACGCGACGTACCGCAGGCCGGGTTGTGGTAAATGGTGATGTTGCTCATATCAGTTTCTCATTACAAAGTGAAAGAGAGACGCAGCGCCAGCGCGGCCAGCGTTACAACCAGCACAGGCAACGTCATGATAATCCCGGTACGGAAATAGTATCCCCAGTGATCGTCATACTCTTCTGTGAGTACGTGCAGCCAGAGCAGCGTGGCCGGTGCTACCAATCGGTGTAATCTTGGGTCCCGGTCACAGCCAATGACGTTGGCATAAATCATCGCGTCTTTGATCACGCCTGATGCCGTGCTGCCATCAACAGACAGCGCCCCCACCAGCACGGTTGGCATATTGTTCATGATGGAAGAGAGGAATGCGGTCAGGAATCCTGTCCCCAGCGTTGCAGCCCAGAGACCTTTCTCCGCCAATAGGTTCAGCACGCTGGAGAGATATTCCGTTAGCCCGGCGTTGCGCAAGCCATAAACCACCAAATACATCCCGAGCGAGAAAATCACAATCTGCCGGGCGCACCCCGTAATACCTTGCCCGTATTAATGGCATGACCACGCTTAGCAACCGCAAACAAAATCACGGCCCCCACCGCCGCAATCGCGCTCACCGGAATACCGAGCGGCTCCAGCACAAAAAAGCCAATCAGCAGAAGGAGTAAGACTATCCAGCCGGTTCTGAACGTAGCCGGATCTTTAATGGCTTTTGCCGGCGCTTTCAGAAGGCTCAGATCGTAGTCCGGCGGGATATCATTGCGAAAGAACAGGTGCAGCATTACCAGCGTGGCAACAATCGCTGCGATATCAACCGGCACCATCACCGACGCATATTCAGTGAACCCCGGTGCCAAAGAAGTCGGCCGAAACGATATTCACCGAGGGTTCGACACAATCAGCGGCAGGCTGGCCGTATCGGCAATAAACCCGGCGGCCATAACGAATGCCAGCGTCGTGCCTTTGCTGAACCCTAATGCCAGCAGCATGGCAATAACGATCGGTGTCAGGAATTAACGCTGCGCCATCGTTAGCAAACAGGGCCGCCACCGCTGCGCCGAGCAGGACAATGTACGTAAACAACAGGCGACCACGCCCCCTTTCCCCCAACGGGAAACGTGCAGTGCGGCCCATTCAAAAAAGCCGGACTCATCGAGCAGCAGGCTGATAATAATGACCGCAATAAACGTGGCGGTCGCATTCCAGACGATATTCCACACAACGGGAATATCGGCCACGTGCACTCACACCGCAAAGCAGCGCCAGTATCGCTCCCAGCGTCGCGCTCCAGCCGATCCCTAACCCCTTCGGCTGCCAGATAACCAGAACAATGGTCAGGACAAAAATAGCGCCTGCCAGCAACATACATCCTCCAGACAGGGCGACTCCGCCGCCCTGTATATCCAAAAATTAACCCACTAATTCCCTGAGTTTGTCGATGCCAGCAGGCTCAGACGCCAGTACTGCAGCACATCGCAGGCTCAAACACCGTTAACGTTTTCATCTTCAACAATTCACATTCGAAAAATCATATATGTTAAGGCAAATTTTAGATGCAAGCAGCCTTGCCGCTACCCGAGCAGTTTGCCGATGCCAGCTTGCGGGCGATGGCCTGTACGTCGTCCTGTTGGCTTAGCCGGGCGTGCTCAATAACCTGAGCGGCCCACGAAGGAATATGCGGAGATAAGCGGTAATGCACCCATTTTCCCTGCTTGCGATCCAGCAATAACCCCGCTTTCGCGGAGCATGGCCAAATGACGGGAGATCTTGGGTTGTGATTGATCCAGTGCGGTACAAAGATCGCACACGCACAACTCACCCATCTCTCTGAGCAGTAGAACGATCCCCCAGACGGGTTTCATCGGAGAGATTTTTGAAAAGTTGCAGAGAAGTAAGTGACATCATGCCTCCTGATCATAGGGAGACAGAATACGCTGCAAATGAATAAAAGCAATGAACACATTCGAAAAATCATATGTGTTTAGGGCTGGGAAATGTTGAATCGCCACGGACAATCCATAGGCTGCCGAGCCCTTGATAGACTGCCCCACACAGCTAAACGTGCTGCTGTGTGATTTGAGGTGGTGCAGTGGCGTTGCTATCGTTTGCCACATTATGTTTTTTTAATTTTTTGTAGGTTTCACCCAGAGCAAGAGTTAAGATTACCGGCGCTAAACTGAATTGATGTTTTTTAACAGGGAATGTTTTATGCAAATTATGAGAATGAGTTACAGCGATCTATCCAAAGGTGGTGGGGAAGTTGCACGTTTACGGCCTAGGCTCCTTTCCTGTCTTTTCGGGTCAAAAGCCATATACCAACGATCCAAACTGCACCTATCGGCCAAACAGCGCAATCCCGGTTGGTCGCTACTGGATTGTTGATCGCCCGGAAGGTAGCCTCCAATAGGGTCAGGGGCTGGGTTATTGATGCATGGAACAAATCCGACCATTCAGAGTGGTTTGCATTGTTTAACGCGCAAACCATGAGCGACAGCATATTTATTAACGGCGTATCCCGTGGCGGCTTTCGCTTGCACCCCCCTCAGGCCAGATGGCACGGGAGAAAGTGAAGGGTGTATTACCTTCGTCAGGCGTTCTGATTTTTACACGGTGCGGCAGGCTTTGCTTGGCAGGGCAAAAACGCGTGTGCCGGGTTCACGATAATGGGTTGATGGCTTACGGCTATGTTGACGTTCAGGAAGAGAGTAACTTTGCAAACTGCAAAATTCGTTAAAAATGGAGGGCTTTTTGTTCTGTGCTTCATCTGCGCGTTCTGGCTCTCGCGCTATGGTATGCCGCTTCACTCCAATGACCACGCAGATCATCGAGTATGCCCAGCAAATTTTCGGCAGTTACCGTGCAGATATCTATGAAGCGGGCACAGACCCAATAACATTTATTTCGTTGATGGTTACAGTTTTACTATATGCCCTTATTATTTTTGGAGCCGCAAAGATAATCATCAGAAAAATGAAGAGATAACGTAACACTATCTACATAGTTATTCGTGCGGTGTAATGGCTTACGAGTATAGGTGAGATGCTTACACCGTGTTGACCACCATAAACCTGTTTATCCCCTGCTTGTCATCTCGACGTGTGGCATGTGAGAGCATCGGGCTAAAATGCGCTTCACTAAAAGTCTTCAGGATTATGCCGGGCAGGTGGCTTTTTGTTCGTTGTTGGGCTGTCGTAGTAAGAACCGGGGAAACAACGCCAGCATGATGATACGCTCCCGTGTACTACAGACCAATCATGCGACAGGTGCGGGCGTAGAACAATGGGTAGTTTAAGTTGTAACTGCTTTAGCGAGGATAACGTAACTAACTGATAAATCTTAATTTGTTTATCAGGAGATTGGAGCGGGCGAAGGGAATCGAACCCTCGTATAGAGCTTGGGAAGCTCTCGTTCTACCATTGAACTACGCCCGCGGTGAGGTGCGAGTGGCATTATAACCCGTTACGGCGACAGAGCAAGGCGAGTTTGCTGATAACCGCTGGAGTTTTAAGCAGTTAATCTTCACGGCTTACACACCTCCCCATTTTGGCAACCAAAACATCGACACCGCTGAAGCCCGGGTTCGCGAAGGCATCCTCTCTGCGCCGCACCGTCGCCCGTTATTCTTTGCGTTTCCCGGCTAAATTGACAGGAATTAGGACAACAGCACCTCCCGCTTCGCTTTTACGAGGAATAGCATATCCTGCGTAGTAACTACTTATTGGTTGGGGAAAAGGATGAACGTTAAGGCAATCTTTGTAGGCGTAGTTTTGGTGTCGGGTTCCATCAACAACGCACTGGCGGACAGTTGCCGGGAAAACATTTTTGGCGGGCAAGATTGCCGCTACGACAACGGTACAACCTCAAGCAGTCGGGCCAATATCTTCGGCGGGCAGGATGTCCAATACAGCGACGGCAGAACGTCAACCAGCCGCGCCAATATCTTTGGCGGTCAGGATGTGAAAAACAGCGATGGCAGCAGTTCAACCAGCCGCGCGAACATTTTTGACGGCCGGACACGCAATACAGTAATGGCGAGAGCTCAACCAGCCGCGCCAATATTTTTGGCGGCCGGACACGCACTACAGCAACGGTAAATCATCGACCAGCCGGGAAAATATCTTTAACGGCCGTGGATACGCAAAATTATTAATTCGCGGCGTAATAACGCGCTAACAGGCCAGTCAGCGCCTGTTAGCGCGCTTTATTAGCATTTCGGTGGGCTACCTTGCGGGGGGTAAATAGCGCAGCGGATCGATAGCCGTCGCGCGATAACGCAACTGGAAGTGCAGCTTGACCGAATCCGTATCGCTGCTGCCCATGGTGGCAATCTTCTGCCCCGCTTTCACACTTTGCCCGTTATTCACCAGTAACGTGTCGTTATGGGCATAAGCCGTGATGTAATCTTCACTGTGCTTAATCATGATTAAATTGCCGTAACCACGCAGTTGGTTGCCGACATACACCACTTTCCCGGCCCCGGCGGCATAAATCGGTTGCCCGCGCGAACCGGCAATATCGATCCCTTTATTACCGCCTTCCGAGGTGGAATAGGTCATGACCACTTTGCCGGTCGTCGGCCAGCGCCAGCAACGGTCGCCTACAGGCGGCCAGGAAGATTGCGGCACCGCAGAAGAGGGCACGACTTTCGCCGTTTTGCCGCTGCCTTTACCCGAGGAAGAGGCCGTTTTCGAAGCGCCTTTCACTTTTAACTGCTGCCCCACTTCAATGGTATAGGGCGGTGAAAGGCCGTTCATGCCAGCCAGATCTTTAATACTGGTGCCGGTTATCCGGGAAATACGGTACAGGGTATCGCCCCGTTTCACCGTATAAACGCCGCCGGAATAACCGCCAACAGAGGATTTATTCCCGGCGCAGCCAGCCATCAGCAATATAATTGCCGTGCACATCACCCTGCGCAACGGGTTTATCATCAGGCGTCCTGCACGCAAAACAGTTCCTCGAATAAAATAAAAGGCGACCTATGATAAGCAGCCACAAATGTGATGCCAACCTTTTCACGCCGGATGACGCGGAATCGGGTATCCCTCGGGCAATGATTTCCATAATTTCCGGCAGATAGGGCATGGCTGGCATCTTCACCAGCGCCGGATAAAAGACCTGCGGCGAAGGGAAAACATCCACCACGTGACATTGCGACAGCTTACTGGCGTCGACTTCTGAAGAAGGCAACAGCGTCGCCGCCGCAAGGCCGGACTCCAGCCACTCAAGAATCACGCCCTCGGCTGGGTAATATGCATAATCACCTTCGGATTGCCGCCCGCTTTACGAAATAAATCGATCAGCATTTCATAGGTTCCGGCATCTTTCGCCCGGTGTAACAGCACCAGTGGAAACGCCGCCAACGCCTGATAATCAAACGGGCTGACGGGGGCTTGTGGCAAACACTGCTTACTGATCACCGCCACTAACCGTACGGGATCGAACGAGACATAATCAAAACCTTCGCTGCGATAGGGTCGCTGAATCATCGCCAGATCGATAGTGCCTTCATTCAACATGGTTTCTAAATGGCTGGAATCGGTTACCGAGATATTAATTTCCGCGTCGGGATGGCGTTTATAAAGCTCCAGCAACAATGGCTTAAAATAGGATTGAAAAAGATGCGTTAAGCCAAGTCTTAACTGGAATTTCTCTTTATTGGCAATCGCCACCGTTTCGCGCGCAGTATCTTCCACCCCGGCGTAATATTTCACAGGCTTTACGATAAAGAAAATAACCGGCATCAGTAGGTTCAATACGATTTCCCTGACGGGTAAACAACGAAACTTGCAGCTCTTCTTCCAGCCTCCTGGATCCGTTTACTGAGCGGAGGCTGCGCCATATTCAGCACTTTCGCCGCCACCGGCTTACCGAACCCTGCTCCACCACACGACAAAAATAACGCAATCTTTTCAAATCCATACGACTTCTCCCCGCCCTACCCGAATGCTCAGTATCCCACTTAGCGTGGCAAAGGAAAAGTCCGCGATTTTAATCAATTCACCAACGTTAAATTAACAATTATATAAAGAGTACTTTTTGATCTGGTCTGAATCAGGAAAACGGTATTTGTTTAATCGGCAACATAAAAATAAGGTGAGCACAGCAAGTAAATTCCTATCAAAAATGGAACAGACCATGTCAACCAGAAAAATAATAATGCCAGCGGCGTTTCCGATTTACGCTCTGCTCTTGAATTATTAAAAACACTTCCCGGCGAATATGTCGAAACCGACACCGAAGTTGACCCGCACGCAGAACTCTCCGGCGTTTACCGCTACGTAGGCGCGGGCGGTACCTGCCAGCGTCCGACACGTAAGAACGGCCCGGTGATGGTGTTTAACAAAGTGAAAGGTTTTCAGGACATCAGTGTGGCGATTGGCCTGAATGGTTCACGTAAACGCGTCAGCCATTTCCTTAACTGCGAATCGGAAAAACTCGGCCATCTGCTGAAAGATTCCGTACAGAACCCGATCCCACCGGTTCTCAGCAAAGACCACGCTGTTTGCCAGCAAGTGGTGCACCTTGCCAGCGACGCGAATTTCGATCTGCGCAAGTTGCTGCCAGCACCGACCAACACCGAAGAAGATGCCGGTCCGTACATCACCATGGGTCTGTGCTACGCTTCCGATCCGGGAAACCCATGAATCCGATATCACCATTCACCGCCTGTGTGTTCCAGAGCCGCGATGAATTGTCGATGTGGCTCACGCCGGGCCGTCATATTGATGCATTCCGCATGAAAGCCGAAGCGGCAGGTAAACCGCTGCCGATCTCCATCAGCATTGGCGTCGATCCGGCAATCGAAATTGCCGCTTGCTTTGAACCGCCAACCACACCGCTGGGCTACGACGAGTTGAGCGTTGCCGGTGCGCTGCGCGGTCACGCAGTCGAAATGGTGCAATGTAAAACCATCAACGAACGCGCGATTGCGCACGCGGAGATCGTTATCGAAGGCGAGCTGCTGCCTAATGTGCGTCTGCGTGAAGATCAGAACACCGATACCGGTAAAGCGATGCCGGAATTCCCGGGTTATACCGGCGAAGCGAAAGAAGCGCTGCCGGTCATCAAGGTGAAAGCGGTAACCCATCGCTACAACCCTATCTGGCGCACGACCGTGGGTCCGGGTGAAGAACATGTCAACATGGCGGGTATCCCGACCGAAGCCAGCATTCTGGATATGGTTGGTCGTGCAATGCCGGGCAAACTGCTTAACGTGTTTGCGCACTCAGCAGGCGGCGGCAAGCTGCTGGCGGTGATGCAATTCAAAAAATTCTCCCCCTGCGGATGAAGGCCGTCAGCGTCAGGCCGCGTTGCTGGCATTCTCTGCGTTCCCGGAGCTGGAAACACGTGATTCTGGTCGACGAAGACGTGGATATTTTGACAGCGACGATGTGCTGTGGGCCATGCAGACGCGCTATCAGGGCGATGTGGATACCGTGACGATCGGGCGTGCGTTGCCATCCGCTTGATCCGTCTCAGATCCCGGCTTACAGCCCAAGCATTCTGCAGCAGGGGATGTCCTGCAAAACCATTTTGACTGCACAGTGCCGTTCCATCTGAAAAGCCACTTTGAACGTTCGAAGTTCAAAGAGGTGGATGTGAAACGTTTCCTGCCGGATTTCGAGTAAGGGGAAAGGTGTGACCACAACGCAACGCATCATTGTCGGTATTAGCGGCGCTTCCGGTTTTCAGTATGGCGTGAAAGCACTTGAGCTTTTACACGCGCAGGATCTCGAAGTCCATTTAGTTATCTCGAAAGGGGCGGAAAAAACCTGCGAGCTGGAGACGGATTACCGGCTTGACGACGTGAGGGCGATGGCGGATGTGGTCCACCCTATCGGCAATCTCGGCGCAGCTATCTCCAGCGGATCGTTTAAGACCATGGGCATGCTTGTCGCCCCCCTGCTCAATGCGTTCGCTGGGTTCCATTGCAAACTGCCTGACGGATAACTTGCTAACCCGCGCCGCCGATGTGGTGTTGAAAGAGCGCCGTCGTTTGGTGCTGCTGGCACGCGAAACACCGCTGAATCTCGGGCACATTCGCAATATGCAGGCTGTTACGGAAATGGGCGGGATTATTTTCCCGCCGGTTCCGGCGCTGTATCAGCGCCCGCAAACCACAGATGAGATCATTACCCACAGCGTCAGTCGCGCACTGGATCTGTTTGGTATTGATGTAAAAAACCTCCCGCGCTGGGGCGAGGGACACCTCACACCATAACGCGTAATCTTTCAGGAAACATTATGTTAATCGGTCCTTATGTGAACGGCGCCGCAGTGATTGTCGGCGGTCTGCTGGAGTTCACTGGTTGGCACCCGCATCCCCGATCGGGTCAAAGTGGCGTTGCCGCTGACGTTTGGTTTGTGCTCGGTTGGGCTTGGCATCAACACCGGTGATTAAAGTGAAATTTATGCCGGCGGTGGTGCTGGCAATGGTGCTGGGGGCAGTGATTGGCGAAGCCTTCTTCTTTGAAAAACAGATTGGCAGAGCGGCAGGCACTACCCGTGGCTTGATCAACCGGATTTTCCCGCCAGTACAGGGGTTAACCCACGATGAATTTACGGAAAAATTCGTCGCGATCCTCGGTGCTTTTCTGTGCCAGCGGAACAGGGATTTTCGGCGCCATGCATGAAGGGATGACCGGCGATCCGTCCATTTTGTATATCAAAACAGTGCTGGATCTGTTCACCGCCGCCATTTTCGCCACCATGCTGGGCTTTTCGGTGATGACCATCGGTCTGCCGCTGATTGCCGTACAGGTCGCGCTGGCAACGCTGGCGGTTTACATCGTGCATATGATAACGCCAGATATGATGGGCGATTTCTCCTGTGCTGGCGGCCTGATTATGGTGGCAACCGGGCTGCGCATTTGTAATATCAAACCCTTCCCGGTGGCGAATATGCTTCCCGGTCTGGTACTGGTGATGCCCTTTTCCGCTCTCTGGGCAAAACTGTTTGCCTGATAGTCAGGTATAATAGTGTTCGCACGGTGGCGCTGCGCTTACCGGACCCGTGGGATCGCCCTCCCGCAGTCCGCAGTAAGCGCAGCGCCATCCGGCGTTCTCAGTACTGGAGTCGTTATGGGTCTACAAGAACACGTCATTTTGGTTAATCACCGGGGGAGAGGTGACTGGCACTCAGGAGAAATACGCCGCACATACTTCCCACACCCCATTACATCTGGCTTTTTCATGCTGGGTTTTCAATCGGCAGGGCCAGCTTCTGATCACCCGCCGCTCACTGAGCAAAAAAGCCTCGGCCCGGTGTCTGGACCAACTCAGTGTGTGGTCATCCGCAACTGGGTGAATCCGATGAACAGGCGATTCTTCGCCGCTGCCATTTCGAAATCGGTGCCAGCGTCGATAGCATTACCGCCATCCATCCCGGTTTTCGTTACCGTGAAACCGATCCATCCGGCATCGTCGAAAACGAAGTATGCCCGGTTTATGCCGCGCGGATTGACGGTGAAGTCGTCGCCAACCCCGATGAAGTCATGGCGTATCAATGGGTCGACCTCGATGCCATATTACAGGGGCTGGACGCAACGCCATGGGCCTTCAGTCCGTGGATGGTAAGCGAAGCGTCACCCGGCGAAGGACGGGATAATCTCCGCCGGTTTGCCGCCAGATTGCAGCAATAAAAAAGCCCCGACGCGATCAACGCCGGGGCTTTTTTACCACTGAGCGATTATTTTACCGGGCGCATTGCCGGGAACAGAATCACGTCACGAATGGTATGGCTGTTGGTGAACAGCATAACCATGCGGTCGATGCCAATCCCCAGACCTGCCGTCGGCGGCAAACCATGTTCCAACGCCGTCACGTAATCTTCGTCATAGAACATCGCTTCGTCGTCGCCAGCATCTTTCGCCGCAACTCGGTCAGCAAAACGCTGCGCCTGATCTTCCGCGTCATTCAGCTCGCTAAAGCCGTTACCGATTTCACGACCACCAATGAAGAATTCAAAACGGTCGGTGATTTCCGGGTTCACGTCGTTACGGCGCGCCAGCGGGGAAACTTCCGCCGGGTACTCGGTAATGAAGGTCGGCTGAATCAGGTGCGCTTCGGCCACTTCTTCGAAGATCTCGGTCACGATGCGGCCCAGACCCCAGCTCTTCTCAACCTTGATACCGATGTTGTCAGCAATGGCTTTCGCGCTGTCGAAGTTATCCAGATCCGCCATATTGGTTTCCGGACGGTACTTTTGATCGCTTCGCGCATGGTCAGTTTTTCGAACGGCTTGCCAAAATCGAAAACTTCTTCGCCATACGGCACTTCGGTCTTGCCAAGGATGTTCTGCGCCGGTGCGGAACAGCGACTCGGTCAGCTCGATCAGATCTTTATAATCCGCATACGCCATATAGAGTTCCATCATGGTGAACTCCAGGGTTATGGCGCACGGAGATGCCTTCGTTACGGAAGTTACGGTTGATTTCGAACACGCGCTCAAAACCGCCCACCACCAGACGTTTGAGGTAGAGTTCCGGCGCGATGCGCAGGTACATATCCAGATCCAGCGCATTATGATGCGTGATAAACGGACGCGCAGACGCACCGCCGAGGATCACCTGCATCATTGGGGTTTCCACTTCCATAAAGTCGCGGCCAACCATGAACTGACGAATACCGGCCGAGGATCTGTGAACGAACCTTGAAAGTGTTACGGGATTCGTCGTTCGCAATCAGATCGAGGTAACGCTGACGGTAACGCGCTTCCTGATCCTGCAAACCGTGGAATTTATCCGGCAACGGGCGCAGCGCTTTGGTCAGCAGACGCAGCTCGGTGCAGTGAATAGAGAGTTCGCCAGTCTTGGTTTTGAACAGCTTGCCGCGTGCGCCGAGGATGTCGCCGAGGTCCCATTTCTTGAACTGTTCGTTATAAACGCCTTCCGCCAGATCGTCGCGCGCAACGTACAGTTGGATACGGCCGCCAACGTCCTGCAGCGTCACGAAAGAGGCTTTACCCATAATGCGACGGGTCATCATACGACCGGCAACCGCCACTTCGATACCCAGCTCTTCCAGCTCTTCGTTCTCTTTGGCATCGAATTCAGCATGCAGCTTGTCAGAGGTCTGGTCGCGACGGAAATCATTCGGGAACGGCACGCCCTGCTCACGCAGTTGCGCCAGCTTCTCACGGCGATTTTTCAGTTCATTATTAAGTTCAACTGCCGCGTCAGCGCCCTGTGCTTGTTGTTCAGACATGTTGGTTCCTCATAACCCTGCTTTCAAACTTGCTTCCAATAAATTGATCCAGTGCTGCCGTCCAGCACCGCCTGCGTGTTGCGGGTTTCAACCCCGGTGCGCAGATCTTTGATGCGGGAATCATCCAGACATAAGAACGAATCTGGCTACCCCAGCCGATGTCGGACTTGGTGTCTTCCATCGCCTGCTTCTCAGCATTTTTCTTCTGCATCTCCAGCTCATAAAGCTTCGCTTTCATCTGCTTCATGGCCACCGGTCTTTGTTCTTATGCTGGGAACGGTCGTTCTGGCACTGTGTTACCAGCCCGGTCGGAATATGGGTAATACGTACGGCTGATTCAGTACGGTTAACGTGCTGACCGCCCGCGCCGGATGCGCGGTACACGTCGATACGCAGGTCCGCCGGGTTGATTTCGATATCAATATCGTCTTCCACTTCCGGATAGACAAACGCAGAGCTGAACGAGGTATGACGGCGGCCGCCGGAGTCAAACGGACTTTACGCACCAGACGATGAACGCCGGTTTCCGTACGCAGCCAACCGTAGGCGTAATCGCCCATGATCTTAATGGTGACAGATTTGATACCGGCAACCTCACCTTCGGACTCTTCAATCACTTCCGTTTTGAAGCCGCGCGCTTCGGCCCAGCGCAGATACATGCGCAGCAGCATGCTTGCCCAGTCCTGCGCTTCGGTGCCGCCGGAACCCGCCTGAATATCAAGGTAGCAGTCGGCGCTGTCATACTCGCCGGAGAACATGCGGCGGAACTCCAGTTGCGCCAGTTTCTCTTCCAGCCCATCCAGTTCGGCGACAGCTTCGTTGAAGGTCTCTTCATCGTCAGCTTCAACAGCGAGATCCAGCAAGCCGGTAACATCTTCCAGCCCCTGACTCATCTGATCGAGCGTATCAACAATGGCTTCGAGTGAAGAACGCTCTTTGCCCAGCGCCTGTGCGCGCTCAGGCTCATTCCATACATCCGGCTGCTCCAGCTCGGCGTTTACTTCTTCCAGACGCTCTTTCTTGGCGTCATAGTCAAAGATACCCCCTAAGAACGTCGGAGCGCTCCGTGAGGTCCTGAATACGATTTTTTACCGGGTTAATTTCAAACATGGTCTGATTTCTTTTAATGGACTTGTCAAAATGCGGTGATAAGGGCGGGAGTTTACCGGATCCACGCCCTTTTTGTAGCGAATACTGGCGCTAAATTGGCCAGAGGTTTTCGATAATCAACTGTACGCTACGGTTGCCGCGAAACTCGTTAACATCAAGTTTATAAGCAATATTCACCTGCCGCACGCCATTGTCCGGCCAGCAGGTGGTATCCACGTTAAACGCGATACCGTCCAGTAACGGGCCGCCGCCAACGGGCTCCAGCATCACCTTCAGATGGCGTTCCCCCACCAGCCGCTGCTGCAACAGGCGAAACTCACCGTCGAACAGCGGTTCCGGGAACATCTGCCCCCACGGACCGGCTTCACGCAGCATCTCGGCGATTTCCAGCGTCATCTCTTGCGCCGCCAACGGCCCATCAGAAACAATTTCGCCCTGCAATAACGCCGGATCCAGCCACTCGGTGACCAGTTCGCCAAAGCGCTGCCGGAACTCGTCAAAGCGCCCCTCTTCCAGAGGGTTAAACCCGCCGCCATCGCATGGCCGCCGAATTTCAGCATCATCCCGGGGAATAACATATCCAGCCGCTCCAGCGCATCGCGCATGTGCAAGCCCTGAATAGAACGCCCCGACCCTTTCAACACGCCGTCGCCCGCGGGGGCAAAGGCGATAACCGGGCGGTGAAAACGCTCTTTGATACGCGACGCAAGAATACCCACAACGCCCGGGTGCCACTCAGGATGGTACATTGCCAGCCCGCCGGGGTAGCGTCTCGAGACTGCGTTCAAGTTTCTCGCACAGCGTGAGTGCTTCGGCCTGCATGCCCTGTTCAATCTCTTTGCGCGTCTGGTTCAGCGCATCCAGATCGTTGGCAAGCTGGCGCGCCTCGCCGAGGTTATCGCACAGCAGCAGCGCCACGCCGACAGACATATCGTCCAGCCGACCGGCCGCATTCAGGCGCGGTCCCAGCGCAAAACCGAGATCGCTGGCCGCCAGTTTTTGCGCGTCGCGATTCGCCACTTCCAGCAGCGCCTTGATACCGGGACGGCAGCGCCCGGCGCGAATGCGGCTCAACCCTTGCCGGTCAGGATGCGGTTATTGGCATCCAGCGGCACCACGTCCGCCACCGTACCCAATGCCACCGAGGTCAAGCAACTCGGCAAGGTTTGGCATCGCCGCGCGCGTCAAACCAGCCGTTATCACGCAGGAAACTGCGCAGCGCCAGCATCAAATAAAACGCCACGCCCACCCCCGCCAGCGATTTCGACGGGAAATCACAGTCACGCAGGTTAGGGTTAACAATGGCTTCTGCCTCGGGCAAGGTTTCACCCGGCAAGTGGTGATCGGTCACAATCACCGGAATGCCCAGCGCATGCGCCCGCTCAACGCCAGCATGGGACGAAATACCGTTATCGACGGTCAAAATAAGCTGCGCGCCGCGTGCATGAGCCTGATCGACGACTTCCGGGCTAAGACCGTAACCATCGTCAAAGCGGTTTGGCACCGGTGTAGCTAACGTTTTCGCACCCCAGAGAACGCAGCGCCAGCACGCTTAAGGCCGTGCTGGTTGCGCCATCGGCGTCAAAGTCGCCGACGACAATAATCCGCAGCCCTTCGCGCAATGCGTTGTATAAATGCGTTACCGCATCGTCAATGCCATTAAGCTGATGCCACGGCAACATGCCTTTGACGCTACGCTCCAGTTCGCGGTCATGCCGCACGCCGCGGCTGGCGTATAACCGGCGCAGCAGAGGCGGAAGTGAATCCGCCAGTTCCACCGCGTCATCGACTACGCGGCGGCGAAGTTGTATCTGAGCTTTCACGCGAATTACCGCCAGTGGCTTTTTGATGTTGGTCGAGAAACGCTTTCATCTCGGCAGGTGCCTGATACCCCGGCACAACATAGCCATCGTTCAGCACAACCGCCGGCGTACCGTTCACGCCAAACTGCACGCCCAGCGCGTAGTGATTGGCGATATCCATATCGCAACTGGCCGGTTTAACACCTTTGCCGCTCATTGCATCATCAAAGGCTTTGTTACGATCTTTTGCGCACCAGACTGCTTTCATATCTTTCTCGGCTTCGCTTCCGATACCCGGCGCGGAAACGCGAGGTAGCGCACGGTGATACCTAAGGCGTTGTAGTCAGCCATTTCGCTGTGCAGCTTCTGGCAATAGCCGCAAGTGATGTCGGTAAAGACGGTGATCACATGTTTTTTCCTGCGGGGCTTTGTAGACGATCATCTCTTTTGCCAGCGCATTGAGGTGCGGCATCAGCATTTGCGAGGTGACGTTCACCGGCTGCGCACCGCTGACGTCGTACATCGGCCCCTCTGGATAATATGTTTGCCGTCTTCGGTGACATACAACACACCGCTACTGGTCAACACGGCTTTCATTCCGGCAACCGGCGCGGGCAGGATTTCAGAGCTCTGCACACCCAGTTTCGCCAGCGACTGTTTGATCGCTGCATCATCTGCATGAGCAGCACCAGAAAACGCCGCCGCCACCGAGGGTGAACATGATTAAACCGTTTTTCATAACACATCCTTAGATTGTCAGTATCACGCCCGTGGGTGATGCTGTTGATGAAGCTTACGCAGCCGCTCAGTGGCCACATGCGTATAAATTTGCGTTGTCGACAGATCCTCGGTGCCCCCAGTAACATTTGCACCACGCGCAAATCCGCACCGTGGTTGAGCAGATGCGTGGCAAATGCATGGCGCAACACGTGCGGCGACAGCTTCTCGCTATCAATGCCCGCCAGTTGAGCATAGTGCTTGATTCGGTGCCAGAACGTCTGTCGTGTCATCTGTTGCGCGCGCTGGCTCGGGAAACAGTACATCTATCGATACGCCGTTAAGCAACCAGGGACGACCATATTCAAGGTAATTTTCCACCCAGTAAACTGCTTCTTCGCCTAACGGCACCAGACGTTCTTTATTGCCTTTCCCGATTACCCGCAACACCCCCCTGACGCAGGCTGATGTCGCTCATCGTTAACCCCACCAGTTCAGAAACACGAAGGCCGGTGGCGTAGAGCACTTCAAGCATCGCTTTATCGCGTAACTCCAGCGGTTGGTCAACCACCGGCGACTGCAATAACCGTTCGACCTGCGCTTCGCTTAAATCTTTGGGCAGGCGCTGAGGCAATTTTGGCGAGGCCAGTAACGCGCTGGGGTCGTCGCTGCGAATTTTTTCACGATACAGGTACTGAAAAAACGCCGTACGGCGCTCAACAAGCGTGCCGAACTGGTCGCTTTATATCCCCCGTCGACGCGCTCCGCCAATATCGCCTGTAAATCCTCGCTCTGCGCCTGTTCGAGGCTGCTTTCCCGGTGGTGTAGCCACTCGACGACGCTCTTCAGGTCGCGGCGATAAGCGCTGAGGGTATTTTCCGCCGAGGTTGTTCTCAAAGCCAGAGAGCATCCAGAAACTGCTCAATGCGTGCCAGATCCTGTTCCATCTGCGCCTCCTTCTCTCAATCGCTGCATTATGCCTGATTGCCGTACGATTCTGGTACACTGCTCGCAAAGAGACATCAAGCATTGAGAAGTTTACGTTATGAATATTGGTCTGTTTTACGGTTCCAGCACCTGCTACACCGAAATGGCGGCGGAAAAAATTCGCGATGTTATCGGGCCGGAACTGGTGACGTTGCACAACCTGAAAGACGACGCCCCTGCACTGATGGAGCAGTACGATGCGTTGATTCTCGGCATTCCCACACCGGGATTTTGGCGAATTGCAGGAAGACTGGGAAGCCATCTGGGATCAGCTTGACGACCTTCATCTCGATGGAAAAATCATCGCGCTGTACGGGATGGGCGACCAACTCGGCTATGGCGAATGGTTCCTCGACGCGCTTGGCATGCTGCATGACAAACTGGCGCCCAAAGGCGTGACATTTATCGGCTATTGGCCAACTGAAGGCTACGAGTTTACCAGCAAGAAACCGGTCATCGCCGATGGCCAACTTTTCGTTGGCCCGGCGCTTGATGAAACCAACCAGTACGATCTGGAGTGAAACGCGCATTCAGGCCTCAACTGGTGCGAGCAGATCCTGCTGGAAATGGCGGAACGGTTCGCCTGAATACGCACCGTCTCGCGCTTAACGCAGCCCCTGCGCCGGTTTTTGAGAGAGCATCCGGCGCAGATCGCGCCACTCCTGTGCATCCATGCTGTCCGCCGCCAGCCACAAATGTTGGCGACGTCCGTCTTCTTCGCGGCGCAACCGCAGCATCATACCGCTGCGTAACATCCACGGCGCGCCGACAATATGCCACTCAACGCCCTGCCAGCGCAGACGGGACTCCATCAGCAGTTTGATTTCGCCATGGCAGGCATTGATGCGCCGTTGGCTGCGCACGCAGTCGAAAACCACCAGCGATAACAATAACAGCCACAACGGCGTATAGCTCAATGGCCATGGCATCAGCAATATCAGCGCCGCCACCAGACCATGGAGCAGTAAAGAGAGCCATTGAGCGCGCCATGAGACGCGTAAATCAGATTGCCACAGGACCACGTTCCCGATTCCGTGTTTGAATTAACTGCACCATTCTCTGCAACCCCGCATCACGGGGTTTGCCATGATTCATCAGCCAGTTAAATAAGTCCGGGTCATCGCTTTCCAGCAGGCGCACAAACAGTTGCTTGTCGTCATCGCTCAGCGTGTCGTACTCATGTTCAAAAAAGGCATGATGGAGATATCGAGTTCGCGCATTCCACGGCGGCACGCCCAGTGGATACGGGCTTTGTTATTAATATCCATGTTCTTCTCCCCTGCGTAGGCATGATGGGGCCTATTGTAACGTGTTTTTATGCTTTCTTTTGCGGATTATTTATCCTTACGAGGACGCTTACGGAATAAATCGCATGGCCTGCAAAAATTTCATTCCGCTGCGCAGTCGCTCGCAAGGCTTTCACAATGGCACAAAACGCGTGCTTTATCGCTTGCATTGAACAATGGCTCTTTTACCATTAAGCACCAACACAGCGTTAAGCTAATCAGGACATTATTATGGCTTTTACTCCATTTCCTCCGCGCCAGCCGACCGCATCCGCACGTCTGCCGCTGACGCTTATGACGCTCGATGACTGGGCACTGGCGACCATATCCGGTGCAGACAGCGAAAAATACCTGCAAGGCCGAGGTGACCGCCGATGTTGCGAAAATGCCCCTGAACAGCATCTGCTGGCGGCGCACTGCGATTCTAAAGGTAAAATGTGGAGCAATATGCGGTTGTTCCACTACCGGGGATGGATTTGCTGGATTTTACGCCGCAGCGTGCGTGAATCGCAGTTGACCGAACTGAAAAAAATACGCCGTCTTCTCAAAAGTCACGATAGCCCCCGATGACGAACACGTGCTGCTGGGTGTGGCTGGTTTCGGTGTGCGCGCGCTGCGCTGACCTATTCGCTACGCTGCCGGATGCGGAAAAACAGGTTGTTCAGGATGGTGCGACCACCCTCCTGTGGTTTGCCCACCCTGCCGAGCGCTTTCTGCTGGTGACCGATGTTGCAACCGCCGAACGCGTCACAGAGAAACTGCGCGGCGAAGCGCAACTGAATAACAGCCAACAATGGCTGTCGCTGAATATCGAAGCCGGTTTGCCGGTTATCGATACGCCAAACAGCGCGCAGTTTATTCCGCAGGCAACCAATCTTCAGGCGCTCGGCGGCATCAGCTTTAAAAAAGGCTGCTATACCGGGCAGGAAATGGTGGCTCGCGCGAAATTCCGCGGCGCAAACAAACGCGCGCGCTGTGGTATCTGGCGGGCAAAGCCAGCCGCGCTCCGGAAGCGGGTGAAGACCTCGAAATGCAGATGGGGAAAACTGGCGCCGCACCGGTACCGTGCTGGCTTCTGTCCAGCTTGATGATGGTCGCCTGTTGGTGCAGGTCGTGATGAACAATGATATGGAGCCGGGGCAGCATATTCCGCGTTCGCGACGATGCGAATACTTTAAGTATCGAACCGCTGCCCTACTCATTATCAGAAGAGTAATTTGATGAAGCCGGGGCTGGCACAATTGCCCCCGGCAATGTCGACTAAACCTGCCCGACGTACAGATAGATCGCCGAAATGGCAGACACTGCCACCAAGCACAAAACCGTGCCAGATCGCGTGGTTATAAGGAATGCGCTTGCAGACGTAAAATATCACGCCAAGCGAGTACACCAGTCCCCCCACCGCCAGCAGTGTTACGCCGCCAACCGACAAGCGGGTGGCAAGCTGATAAATCACAATCAGTGACAGCCAGCCCATTGTCAGATACGTCACCAGCGACAACACCTTAAACCGGTGCGCAATAGTGAGCTTAAACAGGATCCCCCAATAACGCGAGGCTCCAGATGACAATCATCAGCCCGCGCGCCAGCGGCGAATCCAGACCGACCAGCAGAAACGGCGTATAGGTACCGGCAATCAACAAATAGATCGCGCAGTGGTCAAATTTCTTCAACCATATCTTTGCCCGCTGATGCGGGATCGCATGGTAAAGCGTCGAAGCGAGAAACAGCAAAATCATGCTACCGCCATACAGACTGTAGCTGGTGATGGCCATCGTACTGGCGTTACTGTCCACTGCCTGCACCAGCAGCAGCACCGACAATACCAAACACCAGCCCGATACCGTGGCTGATGCTGTTGGCAATTTCCTCTGCCAGTGTGTATCCCTGTGCGATTAATGGTTTCTGCACCATAGCTGACTCCGGGAAGAACTCTCAAAACGTTGCGATCATAGAGTAACTGAGAATGATTCCAGTGCACACCTGTACGCTAAAATAAATATCGTATCGGAATATTTGCCAGCCGCAGGGTAACACGTAGCGCAAAAGTCGGGGCAACACCGACAGAGTTATGGCAGCATGTGCTCACGCCCGAGGCCAACCGCGCATAAAATGGGTGGCGTTAACAAAAGCAAAGGATACCGCCGTGACGATGTTTACTCACTCGGCCATCGCCAGCCTCAATAATCTGGAGATGATGGTCTATAACTTTGTCGTCAAGAATCGTGACAAAGTGATGTACATGACGATTCGTGAACTGGCCGACGCGGCGAACGTCTCCACAACGACGGTGTTGCGCTTTTGCCGCAAACTCAACTGTGAAGGTTATTCTGAATTCCGGGTGCGTTTTAAATTATATCTGGAACAAAATGAACCCCAGCAACCTAATTTCGGCGCCAGCGAAATTATCAGCTTTAAAGGGGTGAATAACGATGAGTTTGATAAATTACTCGATAACGCTGTTGACGTTATATTATCCTCCGAGCGCATTATATTTGTCGGCGCAGGGACATCAGGCGCGTTAGCAAAATATGGCGCGCGTTTCTTTTCTAATGTCGGGAAATTCAGTAACCATATCGATGATCCTTATTTCCCGGTGACCAATGATATGGCGAAAAACGCGCTGGCGATTGTGCTCTCCGTCTCCGGCGAGACAGAAGAGATCCTGCGTTTTGCCAGCCAGTTCAGCCTGCATCACTGCAAAGTGCTCTCTGTCACCAGTCATGAGCATTCACGACTGGCGAAACTGGCGGACTTTAATATCTCCGGCATGTTCCGCAGACCCGCATTACCGGCGGCTACGATATTACTACGCAAATTCCTGTCATTTATATTCTGGAGACCCTCGGGAAGAAAACTGGCGAAGAAAATAGCATAAAAAAACAGGCTGTTTTTTGATGTAACAAATTACCGGAACAGGTGATTTGTTATATCGTGACATTTAATTCCCCTTTGTTAGACTCGTTACCAGTGAATATGACGAGAAGAGCAAAGATGAAAAATTAACCTTACCGAAAGACTTTTTTATGGGGCGGCGCCGTTGCCGCACACCGAGTTGAAGGCGGCTGGAATAAGGGCGGCAAAGGCCCCAGCATCTGCGACGTGCTGACCGGCGGCGCGCACGGCGTACCACGCGAAATCACACAGCAAGTCGAGCCGGGGAAATACTACCCCAACCATGAAGCCATCGATTTTCACGGCCATTACAAAGAAGACATCAAGTTGTTTGCCGAAATGGGCTTCAAGTGTTTCCGCACTTCCATCGCCCTGGACGCGTATTTTCCCGAAGGGCGACGAACAGCAGCCGAATGAGGGAAGGGTTAGCGTTCTACGACGACATGTTCGATGAACTGCTGAAATATAACATTGAGCCGGTAATTACCCTCTCGCACTTCGAAATGCCGCTGCATCTGGTTCAGGAATACGGTGGCTGGACAAACCGTAAAGTGGTTGATTTCTTTGTTCGCTTCGCAGAAGTGGTCTTTGAGCGCTACAAAAATAAGGTCAAATACTGGATGACCTTCAACGAAATCAACAACCAGCGCAACTGGCGCGCGCCACTGTTCGGCTACTGCTGCTCTGGCGTGGTCTACACCGATCATGAAAACCCCGAAGAGACCATGTATCAGGTGCTGCATCACCAGTTCGTGGCCAGCGCCATGGCGGTTAAAATTGGTCATCGCATCAACCCATCCATGAAAATTGGCTGCATGCTGGCAATGGTGCCGCTGTATCCGTTCTCCTGTAAGCCAGAAGATGTGATGTATTCGCAGGAATCAATGCGTGAACGCTATGTCTTTACCGACGTTCAATTGCGCGGTTACTACCCGTCGTATGTGCTGAATGAGTGGGAGCGCCGCGGTTTCACGATCAAAATGGAAGCGGGTGATGAAGCCATCCTGCGTGAAGGCTGTTGCGATTACCTCGGTTTCCAGCTATTACATGACCAATGCCGTAAAAGCGGAAGGCGGTTCCGGTGATGCACTGTCCGGTTTCCGAGGGCAGCGTACCCAATCCGCATGTGAAAGCATCTGACTGGGGCTGGCAGATTGATCCGGTAGGCCTGCGTTATGCGCTGTGTGAATTGTACGAGCGTTACCAAAAGCCGCTGTTTATCGTGGAAAACGGTTTTGGCGCGTACGATAAAATCGAAGACGATGGCAGCATTAACGACGATTACCGTATCGACTATCTGCGCGCGCACGTTAAAGAGATGGTGGAAGCGGTGACCTATGACGGTGTTGACCTGATGGGTTATACCCCATGGGGATGCATCGACTGCGTGTCGTTCACAACAGGTCAGTACAGCAAACGTTACGGCTTTATTTACGTGAACAAGCATGACGATGGCACGGGCGATATGTCGCGCTCGCGGAAGAAGAGTTTTCACTGGTACAAAGCGGTGATTGCGAGCAACGGCGAAACATTCTGAGTCAGTTTTCCCTCATTCTGACCCTCTCCCCCCGGGGAGAGGGATGCACCAGTGGCATATGATATTCCCTTTCCGGGCTCCATATCCGGCGGGAGAGGAACTCGTCCGCGGAAGATGACAATATTTTCCCCTCTCCCTGACCCTCTCCCCCCCAGGGAGAGGGAATGCATCGGTGGCATATGACCGGGCCTCATATCCCCGGCGGGGAAAGGGGGGATGTACCGGTGAGGGATGACAGCAGTTTTCCCCTCTCCCTTCCAGTGGAGAGGGCCGGGGTGAGGTCTTTACCGTCCCCCTGCCAAATCTAAAAAACTCCCCGTCACATACGACGCTTTATCACTCAGTAACCAGACAATCCCCTGTGCAACCTCCTCGGGTTGCCCGCCGCGTTGCATCGGTATCGCACTGCTCACGCGATCGACGCGCCCCGGCTCACCGCCGCTGGCATGCATGTCGGTATAGATAAAACCAGGACGAACGCAGTTGACCCGGATCCCGTTGGCCGCCACCTCCAGCGCTAACCCGGTCGTCAGCGTATCAACAGCGCCTTTCGAGGCCGCATAATCAACATATTCACCGGGGGAACCGGTTCGCGCCGCAGCCGATGAAACATTCACAATCGCGCCGCCTTGCCCACCATACTGGCGAGACATGCGTTTTACGGCTTCGCGACAACACAGAAAATAACCGGTCACGTTAGTGCTTAGCACTGGTTA
The DNA here is from genome assembly GCA_002886105.1 of Enterobacter sp. EA-1. GTDB lineage: Bacteria > Pseudomonadota > Gammaproteobacteria > Enterobacterales > Enterobacteriaceae. The sequence goes on along the minus strand of CP025776.1, from coordinate 879,674 downwards.
ATACGTTCGGCGGTCAGGTTTTCCAGCCGGCTTTGCTGGGAAACAAGATCCCGGCATTATTCACCAGCGCCACCAGCGGTTCCGCTTCATTGTCGATACGAGTAAACAGAGCATCTACCTGCGCTTCATCGCTGATATCCGCCTGCACCGCAAAAGCGTTACCGCCCTCGGGTTAATGATCTGTGCCACCACCTCGTCAGCCGCCTGCGCGTTATGCTGATAATTCACCGCCACGTTATACCCTTCCTGCGCCAGCAGTAGCGCTGTCGCCCGACTGATCCCCGGCTGGCGCCGGTGACTAAAGCTATCGCCATTATCCTCTCCCATAATAAAAGGGCGCCGAAGCGCCCTTAAAAGATAGCCTTATTACCACACTACTGATATTCGCTTACCGGCACGCAGGAGCAGAACAGGTTACGGTCACCGTAAACATCATCCAGACGTTTTACCGTTGGCCAGTATTTATTGACCACACCCGCCGGGAATACCGCTAACTCGCGGCTGTAACCGTGGTTCCATTCAGCAACCAGTTCATTTTGCGTGTGCGGCGCATTCACCAGCGGGTTGTCTTCCAGCGGCCATTCGCCCTGTTTCACACGATCGATCTCAGCGCGGATCGCCAGCATCGCGTCAATAAAGCGATCCAGTTCAACTTTGCTTTCCGATTCGGTCGGTTCGACCATCAGCGTTCCGGCAACCGGGAACGACATGGTCGGCGCATGGAAGCCGTAGTCAATCAGGCGTTTGGCGATATCCAGCTCACTGATGCCGGTCTCTTCTTTCAGCGGGCGGATATCGAGAATACATTCGTGCGCCACGCGGCCATCACGACCGGTATACAGCACCGGAAATGCCCCTTTCAGACGGCTGGCAATATAGTTGGCATTGAGGATCGCGACTGGCTGGCCTGTTTCAGCCCTTCAGCCCCCATCATGCGGATGTACATCCAACTGATAGGCAGAATCGACGCGCTACCGAAAGGCGCAGCGGACACAGCGCCCTGACGGGTCAGCATCCCTTCGATTTGCACCACGCTGTGACCCGGCACGAACGGCGCCAGATGCGCTTTCACGCCAATCGGCCCCATGCCCGGACCGCCGCCGCCGTGCGGAATGCAGAACGTTTTGTGCAGGTTAAGATGCGATACATCCGCGCCAATAAAGCCCGGCGAGGTAATGCCAACCTGAGCATTCATGTTCGCGCCATCCAGTGTAAACCTCGGCCGCCGAACTGGTGCACCACTTCGCAGACTTCACGAATCGTCTCTTCGTAAACACCGTGGGTGGACGGGTAAGTCACCATGATGCAGGAGAGATTATCGCCCGCCTGTTCGGCTTTCGCGCGCAGATCAGCAAGGTCGATATTGCCGTTTTTGTCACACGCGACCACCACCACCTGCATACCGGCCATCTGTGCCGATGCCGGGTTGGTTCCGTGGGCAGAGCTGGGGATCAGGCAGATATCGCGATGCCCCTCGTTGCGGCTTTCGTGGTAATGGCGGATAGCCAGCAGACCTGCATATTCGCCCTGCGCACCAGAGTTCGGCTGCATGCAGAGCGCATCATAACCGGTCAGTTTAACCAGCCAGTCAGAGAGCTGGGCGATCATCTGATGGTAACCTTCCGCCTGTTCCGGCGGGCAGAACGGGTGCAGTTCTGCAAATTCCGGCCGGTCAATGGGGATCATTTCCGCTGCGGCGTTCAGCTTCATGGTGCAGGATCCCAGCGGGATCATCGCCCTCGGGTTCAGCGCCAGATCTTTGCGCTCCAGCGAGTGCATATAGCGCATCATTTCGGTTTCGCTGTGATAGCGATTAAAGACCGGATGCGTCAGGAAAGCATCGTCACGCAGCATGCTTTGCGGAACAGAACGGCTGTCGAGCGCCACGTCCTCGGGGTCCAGCGCGTCGATATCCAGACCGTGATTATCCCCCAGCAGCACCGTAAACAGCGCCAGCACATCTTCTGGGTGGTGGTTTCATCCAGCGTAATGCCCACGGCGTTGAGGGATGTCGCTACGCAGGTTAATTTCCTGCGCTTCTGCGCGTGCCAGCACTGCGGCTTTATCCGCCACATCCACACACAGCGTGTCAAAGTAGTGCGCATGACGCAGTTTCAGGCCGTTACGCTGCAAACCAGCGGCCGGGGATGTCGGTCAGACGATGAATGCGCCGGGCGATGCGTTTCAGCCCGGCCGGACCGTGGAAAACCGCGTACAGACTGGCGATATTGGCCAGCAGGACCTGCGAAGTACAAATGTTCGAGTTCGCTTTCTCACGACGGATATGCTGCTCGCGGGTCTGCATTGCCATGCGCAGCGCGGTGTTACCAGCGGCATCTTTTGATACGCCGATAATACGGCCGGTGTGCATGGAGCGTTTGAATTCGTCTTTTGCAGCAAAGAAAGCCGCATGCGGGCCGCCGTAGCCCATCGGCACGCCAAAGCGTTGCGCGGAGCCAAATACAATGTCAGCACCCTGTTTGCCCGGTGCAGTCAAATGTACCAGCGTCAGCAGATCGGCAGCGACGCTGACGATGATTTTGCGATTTTTCAGCTCAGCAATAAGCGCGCTGTAATCGTGTACTTCACCGGTCGTCCCCACCTGCTGGAGCAGCACGCCAAACACATCCGGTGATCCAAGACTTTGTCGGCAGCATCCACAATCACGTCAAACCCGAAGGTTTCGGCACGGGTACGAACCACATCCAGCGTTTGCGGGTGGACGTCGGCCGCCACAAAGAAGCGATTCGCCCCTTTCAGTTTGCTGACGCGCTTCGCCATCGCCATCGCTTCAGCCGCCGCAGTGGCTTCATCCAGCAATGACGCAGAAGCCATATCCAGCCCGGTCAAATCCAGCGTCACTTGCTGGAAATTGAGCAGCGCTTCCAGACGCCCCTGCGACACTTCCGGCTGGTAGGGGGGTGTAGGCGGTGTACCAACCCGGGTTTTCCAGCATGTTGCGCAGAATAACCGACGGTAACTGCACCGCGGTATAGCCCATGCCAATGTAAGACTTAAAGCGCTTGTTACGTCCGGCAATCGCTTTCAGTTCGGCCGGGGCCGCGAACTCGGTGCTTGGCTCCCCAACCTGCGGCGGTGTGGCAAGCTGGATGTCTTTTGGCACGATCTGGCCGATCAGTGCATTTAACGAATCCGCGCCAACGGTATTCAGCATCTCCAGCTGTTGCTGAGCATCCGGCCCAATGTGACGTTCAATGAAAGCGCCACGGTTTTCAAGCTGGCTTAAAGTCTGTGTCATGAGCGATGGTTCCTGAAACGTGCAGTGAATCGTGTTTGGACATTATCTGAATACGCTAAATCCTTCGTGTTGCTGGAGGGCGGCAATATAGCCAATCCCCAGACGCTTACATCAGTAGGTGACTGGGGTGAGCGAGGGAAGCCAACGCGTTTGCAACGCGAAGGATGACGCGTATTTATTCGTCTTCTAACAGTGCCGCGTAAGCCGTGGCATCCAGCAGCGCAGCTACTTCCGCTTCGTCGCTGGCTTTGATTTTGAAGATCCAGCCTTCACCGTAGGGCTCGCTGTTAACCAGCTCTGGCGCATCATTCAGCGCATCGTTCACCGCAACAACTTCACCGCCGATAGGCGCGTAAATGTCCGACGCGGCTTTTACCGACTCCGCCACGGCGCAGTCGTCACCAGCGGCAACGGTTGTCCCCACGTCCGGCAGGTCAACAAACACCATATCGCCCAGCAGCTCCTGCGCGTGCTCGGTGATGCCAACGGTGTAGGTACCGTCCGCTTCTTTGCGCAGCCACTCGTGTTCTTTACTGTATTTCCAGATCGCCGGTGCACATTGCTCATCCTCAATCTCTCCAGATAAAAAGGTTACGCGACGGCTTTGCCAGCACGCACAAAAATCGGTTTGGTCACTTTGACCGGCATTTCACGGTTGCGGATTTGCACCACCGCCGTTTCGCCGATGCCAGCAGGAACGCGCGCCAGTGCAATACTGTAGCCAAGCGTTGGCGAGAGAAAGTCCCGCTGGTGATCACGCCTTCCTGCACATTGCCCTGGTTATCCGTGAAACGTACCGGCAGTTCGTTGCGCAGCACGCCTTTCTCGGTCATCACTAACCCAACCAGTTGCTCAGTGCCTTTTTCCCGCTGTAATTCCAACGCTTCACGACCGATAAAATGGCGATCCTGCGGCTCCCGGTGCAATGGTCCAGCCCATATTGGCCGCCAGCGGAGAAACGCTTTCATCCATTTCCTGACCATACAGGTTCATGCCGGCTTCCAGACGCAGCGTATCGCGCGCGCCGAGGCCGCAAGGTTTCACGCCCGCACCCAGCAATGCCTGCCAGAAGTCGGACGCACGTTCGTTCGGCAGCGCAATCTCATAGCCCGCTTCGCCGGTATAACCGGTGGTCGCGATAAAAAGGCCATCAACATCAACGCCAAAGAAAGGTTTCATCCCGTCGACCGCGCTGCGCTGCGCATCGCTGAATAATGATGCGGCTTTCTCCTGCGCATTCGGCCCCTGTACGGCGATCAGCGACAGATCATCCCGAACGGTGAGTTCAATGGCGAAGGGTTCTGCGTGTTGGGAAATCCAGGGAGAGGTCTTTTTCGCGGGTGGCGGAGTTAACAACGAGGCGGAAAAAATCTTCAGTGAAGTAATAGACGATCAGGTCATCAATGACGCCGCCCGAGGCATTTAGCATGCCGGTGTAAAGTGCTTTACCGGGCTTGGTGAGTTTCGCGACATCGTTAGCCAGCAAGTAGCGTAAAAACTCGCGGGTACGTACACCTTTGAGGTCGACGATGGTCATGTGCGACACATCAAACATACCTGCGTCAGTACGCACCGCATGATGTTCATCAATCTGCGAGCCGTAATGCAACGGCATCATCCAGCCATGGAAGTCCACCATGCGGGCGCCGCACAGCGTGTGTTGTTCATACAAAGGGGTCTGCTGAGCCATCTTTTCCTCGTCGAATAAGCTGAGCCATCACGCTCGCCGGTGGCGTTTAATCACGCCGCCAAAAGCCGGGTTCTGACCTGTTGCAGGCCGCGACGCAAACGTTCTCTTTCGCCTGAACTTATCACCGAAAGCGGCGCTTAACCATAAGGTAAAATGGGTCATCACATTAGCTTATGACCTGTTTAGCCAAAAAACGGTTCAGATGATTACACTGTCTTAATGACATCAAGACTGCATAAACCATTGCGTGAAGGGGAATACCAGCACCATTCACAGCATTTCACTCCGCAAAAAAGCGAATTTTGCCGTATAAGAAAAAACATAACATGAAAAATCTAATCTGAAAAAGAGGTGAAATTAGATTATTTCCAAATGAGAAGTGAGCGCCCCCTCCCGTTGCCGGGAAGGGAAAATGTGACGGGGTTAACGTAACCACTCGGGGAGATCGTTCAGGCCTAACGCCTGACGCAATAGCTGACTTTTCACACCGGGGAGCGTATCGGCCAGTTTCAGACCAATATCACGCAGCAATTTTTTCGCCGGGTTGGCACCGGCAAACAGTTCGCGGAATCCCTGCATACCGGCCAGCATCAGCGCCGCACTGTGTTTGCGGCTGCGCTCATAGCGACGCAGATAAAGGTGCTGTCCAATATCTTTGCCCCGGGCGCGTAAACGACGCAGTTCGGCGATTAACTCCGCCACGTCCATAAAACCAAGGTTTACGCCCTGCCCGGCCAGCGGATGGATGGTATGCGCGGCATCGCCAACCAGCGCCAGTCGATGCCCGGCAAACTGACGCGCATAACGCCCGGTCAATGGGTAAACCCGGCGCTCACTTTCCACGCGGCAAAGCCCAAGGCGGTTATCAAACGCCATACACAGCGCACTGGTTAAACGCCTCCTCGCTTGCCTGCTGCATGGCCTTTGCCTGCTCCGGCGGCAACGACCAGACAATCGAGCAGACATGCGGATCGCTAAGCGGCAGGAAGGCGAGAATACCATCATGATGGAACACCGGCGCGCCACCGCCTGATGGGGCTCTTCCGTGCGGACGGTCGCCACCAACGCATGATGGTGATAGTCCCAGAACGTCAGCGGTATATCGGCTTTGTTACGCAGCCGAGGTTAGCGCCATCGGCGCCGATCACCAACCGTGCAGTCAGCATCGTGCCATCTTTTAACGTAAGAAAGGCCTCATTTTCGCCCCACGCGACTTGTTGCAGCTCCGCCGGGGCAAGCGTGGTCACATCCGGGCATTGCTGTGCTTTGTCCCACAACGCCTGATGGATCACCGCATTTTCAATAATGTAGCCAAGGTGGTCGTAGCCCATGCTCTGGTCATCAAAAGCAATACGCCCGAAGCTGTCTTTATCCCACACTTCCATGCCGTGATAGCAACCCGCGCGACGGGCAATAATGTTTGACCACACGCCCAGATGACTCAGCAGTTTTTTCGCTGGCGGCGTTGATCGCCGATACGCGTAACGCAGGAGGCGCATCATCAGCCAGCGGCACAGGACGCTGCTGCTCGAGCACCGCCACACGCAATCCGCTGCCCTGTAACCCGCACGCCAGCGCCAGTCCCACCATGCCGCCGCCAACAATCGCAACATCAACACTCTGCACTCTAACGCTCCTTTGATCCTTAACGGGCAACCCAACCGAGGGTTCGCTGCGCCAGCGCATCGCGCGCCGGGGTGAATAGATCCATCGCCATAAGCCCGACATTGCGCCCAACCACCAGCGGAGCCCAATGGTTCGCAAACAGATGCACCAGCCCGTCGGTCACCCCAATGGTGGATTGTTTATCCGCATAACGACGATCGCGATAGCGGGTCAGCACCGGGAATTCTCCCACATCCTGCTGAGCACCTGCGGCCTGCGCCAGCGTTTCCGCCAGCGTCATCACATCGCGCATGCCAAGGTTAAACCCCTGCCCGGCAATCGGGTGCAGGGTTTGCGCCGCATTGCCAACCAGCACGGCACGGTGAGAAATGGTCGAGGATGCACAGCTCAACGCCGGGGGGATAAACGGTGCGTTTGCCGGTCTGCGTAATGCGCCCGAGCCGCCAGCCGAACGCTTTTGCAATTCATTGCAGAAACGTTCATCAGACCGAGGCAGCCACAGTTTGCTGTTTCTCCAGCGGGTGGCACCACACCAATGAACAGCGCCCCTGCGACATCGGTAACATGGCCAGCGGGCCATGTTCAGTAAAACGTTCGAATGCGCGCCCCCGGTGCGGCACCGAGGTCGTCACATTCGCGATCACCGCCACCTGATGATAAGGCGATTGCTGCTGGCTGATGCCCAACTGCTCACCCAGCGCGGAGCGGAACCATCGGCCGCCACCAGCAATTCGCCAATAATTGACTCGCCATTATCCAGCGTCACGCAGACCTGCCGGGCATCACGGGTAAACTGGCGAACGCTCGCCGGGCAATGCACGGTAACGCCCGGGGCTTTTTGCAACAGGCTAAACAGCCGCTGCCCGACATCATGCAGCTCAACCACCTGACCGAGCGCATCAAGACGATACGCCTGCGCATCCAGGTGACGAAACCGGCATGACCACGATCGCTGACGTGCACCGTCGAAATCGGCGTCGCGCAGGAGGCTATCGCTTGCCAGATCCCAACACGAGCCAGTTGCTGGCAGGTTCCTGCCGCCAGCGCAATCGCGCGGGCATCGAACCCGGGGTGATCGCTCGCCCCCGGCGCAGTAGCCTCTACCAGATGAACGGGCAATTGGCCTGAGGTTAAATGCGAAATAGCCAGCGCCAGCGTTGCCCCCGCCATGCCGCCGCCAACAATAATCACGCTCATGATCGGCGCGCCGCCGCCATCAGCGCCTCAATCTCATCCGCCGTTTTCACCACGCTGGCGGTCAGGTTTTCGTTGCCGCTTTCCGTGATCACAATGTCATCTTCGATACGAATGCCAATCCCGCGGTACTGCTCCGGCACATCGGCATCCGGTGCAATATACAGCCCGGGCTCAACGGTCAGCACCATGCCGAGGGCGCCAGTTTGCGGGAACGATCCGGGCCATAAATGCCAACGTCATGCACATCAAGCCCCAGCCAGTGGCTTAGCCCATGCATAAAGAACTGACGGTGGGCGTTATTCGCCACCAGCTCTTCCACTTCGCCTTTAAGAATACCGAGTTTGACCAGCCCGTTAATCATGATACGCACCACTTCACCGGTCACTTCCTGAATCGAGGTGTCCGGGCGGAACAGCTCAAGGGAGCGCGTCAGCGATGCAAGGACAATGTCATAAATTTCGCGCTGCGCCGGGCTGAATTTACCATTCACCGGGAACGTACGGGTGATATCTCCGGCATAGCCCATGTACTCGCAGCCTGCGTCGATCAGCACCAAATCCCCGTCACGCATCAGACTTTCATTTTCGGTGTAGTGCAGAATGCAGCCGTTGACGCCGGAGCCGACAATGGTGTTGTAAGAGGGGAAACGCGCGCCATGGCGGTTGAATTCATGCTGAATCTCGCCCTCAAGCTGGTATTCAAACATGCCGGGGACGGCAAACCTGCATCGCACGCGTGTGCGCCAGTGCGGAGATCTCCCCGGCGCGACGCATCACCTCAATCTCTTCGGCGGACTTGAACAGACGCATTTCATGCACGATCGGGCGCCAGTCGGTCAACGTGGCGGGAGCCTTCAGGTTCTGCCGCGAACCTTTGCGCAGCTTATCCAGCGCGGTAAACAGGACCTTATCGGCATACTCAAATTCGCCCTGCGCGTGATACACCGCATCAAGGCCGTTGAGCAGTTGGTAAAGGTGCTCGTTGATATCCGGGAACGCCAGCGCACGATCAACGCTCAGTTTTTCTGGCGCGGCTTCCTGCCCAAGACGTCGGCCAAACCAGATCTCGGCGGTTTTATCCCGTATACGGTTAAACAGGACGCTGTGGTTGTGGGTGTCATCGCTCTTAATCAGCACCAGCACCGCTTCCAGGTTCGTTAAAGCCGGTGAAGTACCAGAAGTCGCTGTTCTGGCGATAAGGATACTCGCTGTCCGCACTGCGGGTTGCTTCCGGCGCGGCGAAAATCAGCGCCGCGCTTCCGGGCACCATCTGCGCCAGCAATGTCTGGCGACGACGGAGAAACTCAAGCTGTGTCATGACACCTACTCCCCTGCAAGACGAATTAATGTAATGTCGGCTTACGCACTTCAGGTGCGGTCGGCTGTGGGCGCGTAAAGGTGTCGTGGCACAGCAGCGCCGCGACACGCACATATTCGATGATCTCTTCGAGCGACATCTCCAGCTCTTCCTGATCTTCTTCTTCGTCATAGCCCAACTGCGCGATATTACGCAGGTCGTCAATCGCCTCGCCGGTTTCGCCGGTCACTTTATCGAGTTTGGGTTGCGTAACGCCCAACCCCAGCAGGAAATGGTTCACCCAGCCCGCCAGCGCATCCGCGCGATCGAACACGCTGACATCGTCGCCTTCAGGCAGATATAGCTGGAAAAGAAAACCGTCGTCTTCCAGTGAATCACTGGTGCCAGCGTGCATGGCGCGCAGCGCCTGCGCCAGCTCGTGACCAAACGCCAGTCCGTCATTCGTCAAGTCATGCAGCAGCGGCAGCCGAGGAGCTGTCATTATTGCCACCGCAGAGCATCCCCGCGATAAGACCGTGCATTTCAGCAGGAAGTAATCCCACGCCCTGTTGGTTGAGTAGCTGGCCTACTTCGTTGTAACCCGGTATTTCGTTCTGTATAGACATGCGCATTCGTCGTCGTTGGGGGGAATATTCATGATATGCTACCACTTTGGCCCCCGGTGATATACCCGTGATGCTTCACGTTACATGCCTTTGCATGCACGCTGGATAATTAAGGTATAGACGCAAAACTTGAAAGCACGCGCCGGTGCTAGCTTATAGTGTCGCCCCTTCGCAACCCAGGCTCGGATGCGAAGGCAGAGCGCAGTCAAACAGCAGGAAGGTGGCATGTCTGCACAACCCGTCGATATCCAAATTTTTGGCCGTTCACTGCGAGTGAACTGCCCGCCTGAGCAGAGGGATGCTCTAAATCAGGCTGCGGAAGATCTGAATCAGCGGTTGCAAGATCTGAAAGTTCGCACTAGAGTCACCAATACTGAGCAGTTGGTGTTTATCGCCGCGCTGAATATCAGCTATGAGCTGACTCCAGGAAAAGGCAAAAACCCGCGAGTACGCCGCCAACATGGAGCAACGTATTCGGATGTTACAGCAGACCATCGAACAGGCATTGCTTGATCAGGGTCGCATAACAGAAAGACCGGGGCCGAAGTTTGAATAACACTTCCAGGGTCAGTTGTGGTAGAGTGACCGTGAAGACAAAATTTCTCTGAGATGTTCGCAAGCGGGCCAGTCCCCTGAGCCGATATTTCATACCACAAGAATGTGGCGATCCATGGTTGGTGAGCATGCTCGGTCCGTCCGAGAAGCCTTAAAATCATGACGACGCATTCACCTTGAACCAAGGGTTCAAGGGTTACAGCCTGCGGCGGCATCTCGGAGATTCCCTTCTTTTACTACCATGACGCAACTTCCTGATTTTCCTTCATCACGACAAGAAATCCGCAAACTGATTCGCCAGCGACGCCGGGAACTGACCAGCGGCCAACAAGCGCATTTTGCTCAGCAAGCTGCCGCTCGTATGATGGCGTATCCGCCAGTCGTGATGGCGCATACCGTCGCGCTGTTTCTCTCTTTCGATGGCGAGCTCGATACCCAACCGTTAATTGAGCAGCTCTGGCGCAGCGGCAAGCGTGTTTACCTGCCGGTGTTGCATCCGTTTAGCCCCGGTAATCTGCTTTTTCTGCACTACCATCCCCATAGCGAACTGGTGGTCAACCGCCTGAAAATCCGTGAGGCCGAAACTGGATGTCCGCGATGTGCTGCCACTTCATCAACTTGATGTTCTGATCACTCCGCTGGTGGCCTTTGATGAACACGGGCAACGCACCGGGAATGGGCGGCGGTTTCTACGACAGAACACTACAAAACTGGCGCGAGTACGATCTGCAACCCATCGGCTACGCCCACGACTGCCGGGGGCGTCAGCGCGCTGCCGGTCGAAGAGTGGGATATCCCGCTGCCTGCGGTGATCACGCCGTCAAAAATCTGGGAATGGTAACGACCTTCCTCCCCGCAAGGGAGAGGAAGACGCGAGGTTTATCAGAACAGCAGACGGGAACGAATGGTGCCGGGGAATGGCTTTCATGCTCTGCAGCGCTTTCTGCGCCACATCTTCATCAGCTTCAATATCCACCACCACATAGCCCATATACGGCGTTGTTTGCAGATACTGTGCGGCAATGTTGATGTTCTGGCTGGCGAAAATCTGGTTCAGCGCAGTCAGCACGCCCGGGCGGTTTTCGTGGATGTGCAGCAGGCGACGACCACCATGCAACGGCAGAGAAACTTCCGGGAAGTTAACCGCAGACAGCGTTGAGCCGTTGTCCGAGTATTTGATCAGTTTACCGGCAACTTCTAACCCGATGTTTTCCTGCGCTTCCTGCGTGGAGCCACCAATGTGCGGGGTCAGCAGTACGTTATCGAATTCGCACAGCGGGGGAGTCGAAGGGATCGCTGTTGGTTGCCGGCTCTGTCGGGAATACGTCGATAGCCGCACCCGCCAGATGTTTGCGTTTCAGCGCATCGCACAGCGCCGGAATATCCACCACCGTACCGCGCGCGGCGTTAATCAGCAGCGCGCCGAGGTTTCATCAGCGCCAGTTCTTCCACACCGATCATATCTTTAGTGGAGTTGTTTTCCGGCACGTGCAGGCTCACCACATCGCTCATGTTCAGCAAATCGGAAAGATGCTGAACCTGTGTGGCATTACCCAGCGGCAGTTTGTTTTCAATGTCATAGAAGTAAACATGCATACCCAGCGATTCCGCGAGAATGCCAAGCTGCGTGCCGATGTGGCCATAGCCGATGATACCCAGTTTTTTACCGCGCGCTTCATAGGAGCCCACAGCCAGCTTGTTCCAGATACCGCGATGCGCTTTGGCGTTCGCTTCCGGGATGCCGCGCATCAGCAACAGCAGTTCGCCGATCACCAGTTCCGCCACGGAACGCGTGTTGGAGAACGGCGCGTTAAACACCGGGATACCGCGTTTCGCGGCCGCGTCGAGGTTAACCCTGGTTGGTGCCGATACAGAAACACCCAATCGCCACCAGTTTTTCAGCGGCAGCAATGACATCTTCAGTCAGTTGGAGTACGGGATCGCAGGCCAATAAAGTGAGCATCACGAATGGATTCTTTCAGTTGTTCGCTGTCCAGCGCGCCCTTGTGAAATTCGATGTTGGTATAACCTGCCGCACGAAGGCTATCCAGCGCCTTCTGATGAACCCCTTCAACCAGCAGGAATTTAATCTTGTCTTTCTCCAGTGATACCTTTGCCATTTACCCGACCCTGTTTTTGTCATGACTGTGATGTTGTGCAGATTGCAATCCGCTTCAGTCAACATATCAAAAAAAACTATTGCGGCAATATGAACGTTTGCGTCGGCCATTTGGAAGAAATGTCATACAGCGGGAATTAGCAGATAAAAATGCTGGAAAAATGGACAACGCTGGCAGGGATCGCAGCAATGGCATAAAAACGTGACAGATATCACCAAATTTGCCGTTCGAAGATTTTTTAAAGGGAGGCCTGCGCCTCCCTGTCAGATCATTTTACGATGGTTTTCACACCGTCGGCAGTGCCGATCAACGCCACATCCGCGCCACGGTTAGCGAATAACCCTACAGTTACTACGCCCGGGATACCGTTAATGCTGTTTTCCAGCGCGATCGGATCAATAATCTCCAGCCCGTACACATCGAGGATCACGTTGCCATTATCCGTCACCACATTCTGACGGTATTCCGGGCGGCCGCCCAGTTTCACCAGTTCACGGGCAACCACGCTGCGCGCCATCGGGATCACTTCCACCGGCAGCGGGAATTTCCCGAGGATATCGACCTGCTTAGACGCATCAGCGATGCAGATAAACTTATCGGCGACCGAAGCAATGATTTTCTCACGCGTCAGCGCCGCGCCGCCTTTGATCATCTGCATCTGGCCGTTAATTTCGTCTGCGCCATCAACGTAGATGCCCAGCCGATCAACCTCATTGAGATCGAACACGGTAATCCCGAGGCCTTTCAGCTTCTCGGTTGAAGCGTCCGAACTGGATACTGCGCCTTCAATCTGGCCTTTCATCGTACCCAGCGCGTCAATAAAGTGTGCGGCAGTGGAGCCTGTGCCTACGCCCACAATGGTGCCGGGTTCAACATACTTAAGCGCTGCCCAGCCCACTGCTTTTTTGAGTTCATCCTGCGTCATGGTCGTTCACCTGTGGTGTGAAATTTCAGGCGCATTATAGACCAGCCTTCCCCCAAATGTCCCTGTGACCAGTGTCACATTACGCGACTGCCAATTTCGTCTGTATCTCCTAAAAATTTATGTCATAGTGCTGGGTAATCATTTTCAGGAGACAGTGCGAACAATGAAACGTCCGGACTACAGAACACTACAAGCGCTTGATGCGGTCATTCGTGAACGCGGGTTTGAGCGCGCCGCACAAAAGCTGTGTATTACCCAGTCCGCCGTATCGCAGCGCATTAAACAACTCGAAAATATGTTCGGCCAACCGCTGCTGGTGCGCACCGTACCACCGCGTCCAACGGAACAGGGGCAAAAACTGCTGGCGTTGCTGCGCCGGGTGGAACTGCTGGAAGAAGAGTGGCTGGGCGATGAGCAAACCGGCTCCACGCCGCTGCTGCTGTCGCTGGCAGTGAATGCCGACAGTCTGGCGACTGGCTGCTGCCAGCGCTGGCGCCGGTACTGGCGGACTCCCCCATCCGTTTGAATCTGCAGGTTGAAGATGAAACCCGCACCCAGGAACGCCTGCGTCGCGGCGAAGTGGTGGGCGCGGTGAGTATTCAGCCGCAGGCACTTCCCAGTTAGGTCGATCAACTTGGCGCGCTGGATTACCTGTTCGTCGGCTCGAGAAGAGTTCGCCGCCCGCTACTTCCCCTAACGGGGTCACGCGCTCGGCGTTACTGAAGGCGCCTGCGGTTGCCTTTGACCATCTGGATGACATGCATCAGGCGTTTTTACAGCAGTACTTCGACCTGCCGCCGGGCAGCGTACCTTGTCATATCGTTAACTCCTCCGAAGCCTTTGTGCAACTGGCGCGCCGGGCACTACCTGCTGTATGATCCCGCACCTGCAAATTGAAAGAGAGCTGAACAGCGGTGATTTAATTGACCTGACGCCGGGCCTGCTGCAACGCCGCATGCTCTACTGGCATCGCTTTGCGCCGGAAAGCCGGATGATGCGCAACGTAACCGATGCGCTGCTGGAATACGGACATAAGGTATTAAGGCAGGATTGATTTGCCTCACCCTCGCGGGTGAGGGAAACGATCACTTCGCAGCAGGGGTCTGCTGCTGGCCCTGAACGGGCTCCAACTGGAACACCACATCAACCTGATCGTCAAACTGGATAGTCGGCTGTTCGTAAGTTTCCTGCGCAGAAACCGGCGCTGCCGCCTCGGCTTTCATCATACGAACCATCGGGCTCGGCTGATAGTTGGAAACATGGTAACGAACGCTGTAGACCGGACCGAGTTTGGCATGGAAACCGTCGGCCAGTTGCTGTGCCCGGCGGGTGGCATCATCGATCGCGGCTTTACGGGCTTTATCTTTAAAGGATTGCGGTTGCGCAACGCCCAACGAGACGGAACGGATTTCGTTCAGACCCGCCTTCAGCGCGCCATCCAGCAGTGAATTGAGTTTATCCAGCTCGCGCAGCGTCACTTCCAACGGTGCGTACCGCGCGGTAGCCTTTGAGGATGCTTTTGCCGTTCTGGTAGTCATAATCGGGCTGAGTGCGTAAGTTCGCGGCATTAATGTCTTTGCGGGCAATGCCATTTTGCTCAAGGAAGCTAAGATATTGCGCAACACGGTCATCGGCCTGTTTTTTGGCTGAGGCTGCATCTTTCGCGGCGACGTTCACCTCAATCGCCGGGTGGCGATGTCCGGGGTCGCATCCACGCTTGCCGTCCCTGAGGTGACAATATGCGGACCATCCGGCAATTCACTCGCCTGCACCGCCATTGCACTGAAACCCACCATTGCCGCCGGGCCATCACTTTAAATTTCACAGTTGCTCCTCCATGGTGCTTTTGTTACGTCCATACATGCTGGACGCCCTCGGCAGCAAGCGGCTCGGCGCAAATTGTCCATCGGACTTACCTTAACTGAATAATCCCTGCAAATGGTGGACGCCCTCTTTCGCCAGTTGAAGCGCGATAAACCACATCACCAGCCCAACCAGCAGGTTAATCATCCGCTGCGCTTTGGCTGTTCGCAGGCGGGGGGCCGCGAGTAAAGCCAGACTAAAGAACCACAGAAATGATGCGCTGACCGTGCCTAACGCAAACCAGCGGCGCGGCTCAACATCCAGTTGCCCACCCAGTGTGCTACCGAGCACGACAAAGGTATCCAGATACACATGAGGATTAAGCCAGTCACCGCCAGCATGGTGGCAACAATGCGCCAGCGCCCCCCGGCGTAACGCGTCCGCACTGGCCATATCCGGTTGGCTGCTGAGTGCTGTTTTCAGCGCGCCAAAACCGTACCACAGTAAAAACGCCACGCCGCCCCGGTGACCAGAGCCAGCAGCCGCGGTGACTGCATCAGCAGCGCGCTACCGCCGAAAATACCGGTGCAAATCAACAGCAAATCACTGAGGGTGCAGAGAAAAGCCGTCATAATGTGGTACTGCCTGCGGATCCCGGTTCATGACAAACGCATTTTGCGGCCCGAGAGGCAGGATCAGCGCAGCACCGAGCATAAGCCCTTGAAAATAATAAGATAGCACGTCTTCATTCCGTCAGAGTTGTTTCGGATGCAGACTATAGCGTGGAAGAATTATTAGTGGAAATTGATAATTTTAATCGTTAATTAGAACGACTAATGACTGCAGATAGTAAAAGGCCGGCTGTGCCGACCTTGACCATTACTGCTCCGCTGCGGATTTGACACGTTTAAAATTGACGTCCATTTGTGGGTACGGGAAGCTGATGCCCTGCTCATCGAAACGACGTTTAATCAGTTCCAGTACATCCCAGTAGACGTTTTGCAGGTCGCCGCTCTTACTCCAGACACGCACCACAAAGTTGATCGACGAGGGTCCCAACTCATTCAGGCGCACGGTCATCTCACGATCTTTCAGAATGCGATCGTCAGCCTGAATAATCTCCGTCAGTATGTTTTTAACCGGTCGATGTCGGAATTGTAAGCCACGCCGATAATGAACTCGTTACGGCGTACTGGCTCGCGGGAGAAGTTCACGATATTCCCGGCGATAATTTTGCCATTCGGGATCACTACAATACGGCCATCCACGGTGCGCATGGTTGTGGAGAAAATCTGCACCTGCAACACCGTCCCGGCCACACCGCCCAAATCAACATACTCGCCGGAGCGGAACGGACGGAAGGTAACCAGCAACACGCCAGCCGCCGGGTTAGAGAGCGAGCCCTGCAATGCCAGACCAATAGCCAGACCGGCGGCACCGAGTACGGCGATCACCGAGGCTGTCTGCACGCCAACGCGCCCCAGCGCGGCAATCAGGGTAAAGGCGATGATGCCATAACGCACCAGTGCAGAGAGAAAATCCGCGACGGTGGTGTCGATATGCCGTGCCACCATCAACCGGTTAACAGCATTGGAGACAATGCGTGCGACAATCATGCCGACAATGATGATGGCGATCGCCGCCACAATATTGACGAGATAGCTCAGCAACAACGCCACCGGTTGTTGACCAGCCATGAGCCGGCGTCGTTGATGCTGTCGACGACGTTGAGATCTTCCATTCTTTCTTCCTTACTGTTGTTCCAAACGGGAAAACCGTCCCTTACGGGCAAGACGGTTTCCTAAAGGGTAAACAATAAGCGGCGATTTCGCCAAATGGATCACATTTTATGTCGCGGACAGCCTGTTGAATTCTCAATAAAAAAGCCCGCATATTTGCGGGCTTTTGGCTGAACCAGACGCAAATTACAGAACGTCTACCGCGTTCAGTTCTTTGAAAGCCTGCTCCGTGCGAGCGACCATGCTGGTCTGCGCAGCACGCAGCCATACACGCGGATCGTAGTATTTCTTGTTCGGCTGGTCTGCGCCTTTCGGGTTGCCCAACTGGCCCTGCAGGTAGCCTTCGTTTTCTTTGTAGTAGTTCAGGATACCTTCCCGGAGTTGCCCATTGGGTGTCGGTATCGATGTTCATTTTGATCACGCCGTAGCTTACGGAGTCTTTGATTTCCTGAGCGGAAGAACCGGAACCGCCGTGGAAGACGAAGTTCAGGCTGTTGTGCGGCAGGTTATGTTTTTTGGAAACATATTCCTGAGAGTCGCGCAGGATAGTCGGGGTCAGTTTCACGTTGCCCGGTTTGTACACGCCGTGTACGTTACCGAAAGAAGCAGCGATGGTGAAACGCGGGCTGATCGCGTTCAGTTTGGTGTACGCGTAATCAACGTCTGCTGGCTGGGTGTACAGTGCAGAAGCGTCCATGTGGCTGTTGTCCACACCGTCTTCTTCACCACCGGTGCAACCCAGTTCGATTTCCAGAGTCATGCCCATTTTGGCCATGCGCGCCAGATATTTGGAGCTGATTTCGATGTTCTCTTCCAGAGATTCTTCAGACAGGTCGATCATGTGAGAAGAGAACAGCGGTTTACCGGTAGCAGCAAAGTGTTTTTCACCCGCGTCCAGCAGACCGTCGATCCACGGCAGCAGTTTCTTCGCGCAGTGGTCAGTGTGCAGGATCACCGGCACACCGTAATGTTCAGCCATCTGGTGAACGTGATGCGCGCCAGAGATAGCGCCCAGAATTGCCGCGCCCTGAGGAACGTCGGTTTTCACGCCTTTACCCGCGATAAATGCAGCGCCACCGTTAGAGAACTGAACGATAACCGGAGCTTTAGCTTTTGCAGCGGCTTCCAGAACAGCGTTGATGGAGTCGGTGCCTACGCAGTTTACTGCCGGCAGAGCGAAGTTGTTTTCTTTCGCTACCTCGGAACACTTTCTGAACGTCATCACCAGTGATCACGCCCGGTTTTACGAAATCAAAAATTTTAGACATGTTACGGAGTCCTGTATCTGTATCTTCGACCGTTAGAGACAAAGTCGCGAGCTCTTAAGCGCGCGTTGAAAATTGGGCAGGTTTCCCTGCCCAGTAAAAACTTACTTCTTAGCGCGCTCTTCGAGCATAGCTACTGCCGGCAGAACTTTGCCTTCCACGAATTCGAGGAATGCGCCGCCGCCAGTGGAGATGTAGGAAATCTTGTCAGCGATGCCGAACAGGTCGATCGCCGCCGTAGGTGTCGCCACCCCCTGCGATGGAGAACGCGTCGCTGTCTGCGATAGCGTTAGCCACGATTTCGGTACCTTTACGGAAGTTCGGGAATTCAAACACACCAACCGGACCATTCCACAGAATAGTTTTGGCGTTTTTCAGGATTTCAGCCAGTTTTTCTGCAGAAGCGTCGCCCAGATCCAGAATTTGCTCATCATCTTTGATGTCAGTAACGGATTTCAGGGTAGCCGTTGCGGTTTCAGAGAACTCGGTCGCAACGCGAACATCCGTCGGAACAGGGATATCGCAAGTGCTCAGCAGGCGTTTAGCTTCATCAACCAGATCGGCTTCATACAGGGATTTACCAACGTTGTGGCCCTCCGGGCGGCAACGAAGGTGTTGGCGATACCGCCACCCACGATCAGCTGGTCAGCGATTTTGGACAGAGAGTCCAGAACGGTCAGTTTAGTGGAAACTTTAGAACCACCTACGATAGCGACCATCGGGCGAGCCGGTTCTTTCAGCGCTTTACCCAGCGCGTCCAGTTCGTCTGCCAGCAGCGGACCTGCACAAGCAACGTCAGCAAATTTGCCGATGCCGTGAGTCGAAGCCTGCGCACGGTGCGCGGTGCCGAAAGCATCCATCACGAACACGTCGCACAGTGCAGCGTATTTTTTGGACAGTGCTTCGTCGTCTTTCTTCTCGCCCTTGTTGAAACGAACGTTTTCCAGAACAACCAGCTCACCTGCAGCAACGTCAACGCCGTCCGGTAGTCTTTAACCAGACGTACCGGGCTGGACAGTTTGTCTTTCAGGTAATTAACAACCGGCAACAGAGAGAATTCTTCGTTGTACTCGCCTTCGGTCGGACGACCCGGGTGGGAGGTGACCATCACTTTCGCACCCTGCTTCCAGGGCCAGTTCGATGGTCGGCAGAGAAGCACGGATACGCGCATCGCTGGTCACTTTGCCATCTTTAACCGGTACGTTCAGATCCGCACGGATGAAAACGCGTTTACCTGCCAAATCCAGATCGGTCATCTTAATTACAGACATGGTGAATCCTCTCAATGATTCTTAAAGTTTTGCAGACACGTGAGTGTCTTACCTGAAACTAATAGCCGCCATTGCTAACGTCGTGTCGAGCATCCGGTTAGCAAAGCCCCATTCGTTATCGCACCATACCGGTGGTTTTAATCAGGTGCGCGCCACTGACCCGTGTCTGTGTGCCATCAACAATGGCACTGTGCGGATCGTGGTTAAAATCGGTTGAAACCAACGGTAATTCCGTATAGTCAACTATACCATGAATGTTCCCTGCGCTGCTTTTTTGCAGCAACGCGTTGACTTCCATGGCTTTTACCGGTTTTTTTACCGTTACGCTGAGATCGATAGCCGTCACGTTAATGGTCGGTACGCGGACCGCTATCGCCTCGAATCTGTCATTAAATTGCGGGAAAATACGCGTGATCCCCGCCGCCAGTTTGGTGTCCACCGGGATAATTGACTGGCTGGCTGCACGCGTGCGGCGCAGATCGGAATGATAGGCGTCAATCACCTGCTGATCGTGCATCGCGGAGTGAATGGTCGTCACGGTTCCCGATTCGATACCATACGCATCGTCGAGCAGTTTTATGACCGGAATAATACAGTTCGTCGTGCAGGATGCGTTGGAGACAAGGCGATCTTCAGCACGCAGCGTGCTCTGATTGACGCCAAACACGATGGTCGCGTCGAGATCGTGGCTACCGGGGTGGGAGAACAGAACTTTTTTCGCTCCCGCCGCCAGATGCGCTTCGCCATCTTCACGGTTGCCATACACGCCCGTACAGTCGAGCACCACATCCACCCCCAGCTCACGCCGGGCAGCGCCGTAATCGAACGCTCGTGCAGAATACGAATGACATCATCGCCAACAAACAGTTGCTCACGCTCCGGCGAACATCCCGTGCGAAACGTCCATGGCTGGTGTCATATTTCAACAAATGCGCCATGCCCACGGCATCCGCCAGTTCATTGATTGCCACCACGGTGATTTCCGCCCGACGCCCGGATTCATATAAAGCACGAACCACATTGCGCCCGATGCGACCGAAACCATTAATCGCTATGCGTACGGTCATAACTCTCCTGCAAGACAAGCCGGTCTGGAAGTGGATGACAGAGTAATCCAGCAACCACAAGAGGGGAATCCTCGCCTGCCTCAAACTGCGTCTGTTTGGTCATTTGTCGAACATTTAGCCGACTGAAACGCTTCCAGCTAGAATAAGCGAAACATGGAATAAAAGGAATCATTGTCCAGACGGTTTCGCCAGTAATCTGACTTGCATCACATTTTCGCAGGAATAATTGGCGCAAATGCGCACGAAGGGAAGAATAACTGGCGAAAAAAAACCGGGCGCAATGCCCGGTTGATCATTAACCTGTGAAGCCGCTATCCGGCGACAGGAATTACAGCAGCGCTTTAGCTTTGGCGACCACGTTATCCACGGTGAAGCCAAACTCTTCAAACAGCAGCTCAGCCGGCGCCGACTCACCGAAGGTGGTCATGCCCACTACCGCGCCGTTCAGGCCCACGTATTTGTACCAGAAGTCCGCAATACCGGCTTCAATCGCCACACGTGCAGAGACCGCTTTCGGCAGAACGGATTCACGGTACGCCGCATCCTGTTTGTCGAACGCGTCGGTGGACGGCATGGAGACCACGCGCGCCTTCACGCCTTCAGCGGTCAGTTTTTTCCCACGCCGACACCGCCAGCTCCACTTCAGAGCCGGTGGCAATCAGGATCAGCTGCGGCTGACCGGCGCAATCCTTCAGCACGTACGCACCGCGGGCGATATCCGCCAGCTGTTGCGCCGTACGCTCCTGCTGCGCCAGTTCTGACGGGACAGAATCAGTGCGGTCGGGCCGTCGGCACGTTCCACGCCGTATTTCCACGCCACCGCGGATTCCACCCGGGTCACACGGACGCCGGTACTGACGTTCGGGGGTCAGGCGCAGGAAGCCACCTGCTCCACCGGCTGGTGTGTCGGGCCGTCTTCGCCCAGACCGATGGAGTCGTGGGTGTAGACCAGCACCTGACGCTGTTTCATCAGCGCCGCCATACGCACCGCGTTACGGGCATATTCGACGAACATCAGGAAGGTGGAGGTGTATGGCAGGAAACCGCCGTGCAGGGTGATGCCGTTGGCAATCGCGGTCATACCGAACTCGCGCACACCGTAATGGATGTAATTGCCGGCGGTGTCTTCGTTGATGGCTTTCGAACCGGACCACAGGGTCAGGTTGCTTGGCGCCGGGTCAGCGGAGCCGCCGAGGAATTCAGGAAGCCATGGACCAAAGGCTTCGATGGCATTCTGCGACGCTTTACGGCTGGCGATTTTCGCCGGATTAGCCTGCAGTTTCTCCACAAAAGCCTGCGCTCTGGCGTCGAAGTCAGACGGCAGCTCGCCTTTCATACGGCGGGTGAACTCAGCCGCTTCCTGCGGGAAGGCACTGGCGTAGGCCGCAAATTTGTCGTTCCACGCGGCTTCTTTCGCCTGACCGGCTTCTTTCGCATCCCACTGCGCATAGATGTCAGACGGGATTTCAAAGGCCGGGTGTTTCCAGCCCAGCTTCGCGGGTCAGGGCGATTTCCGCATCCCCCAGCGGCGCGCCGTGGGAATCATGGGTACCGGCTTTGTTCGGCGAACCGAAGCCGATGATGGTTTTGCACATCAGCAGCGACGGTTTGTCCGTCACGCTGCGCGCTTCTTCCACTGCACGTTTGATGGCGTCTGCATTGTGACCGTCCACCCCGCGCACCACGTGCCAGCCGTAGGCTTCAAAGCGTTTTGCGGTGTCGTCGGTGAACCAGCCCTCAACGTGACCGTCGATGGAGATGCCGTTGTCATCATAGAACGCCACCAGTTTGCCCAGTTTCAGGGTACCGGCCAGCGAGCAGGCTTCATGGGAGATGCCTTCCATCATGCAGCCGTCGCCCATAAAGGCGTAGGTGAAGTGGTCAACAATGTCGTGACCCGGGCGGTTGAACTGCGCCGCAAGGGTTTTCTCGGCAATCGCCATGCCCACGGCGTTGGCAATGCCCTGCCCCAGCGGACCGGTGGTGGTTTCCACACCGGCGGTGTAGCCCACTTCCGGGTGACCCGGCGTTCTGGAGTGCAACTGACGGAAGTTCTGCAGCTCGGACATCGGCAGGTCGTAACCGGTGAGGTGCAGCAGGCTGTAAATCAGCATCGAGCCGTGGCCGTTGGACAGCACAAAGCGGTCGCGGTCAGCCCGTGCCGGATTCGTCGGGTTATGGTTCAGAAAATCACGCCACAGGACTTCGGCAATGTCAGCCATCCCCATCGGGGCTCCCGGGTGACCGGATTTGGCTTTCTGTACCGCGTCCATGCTCAGCGCACGAATAGCATTGGCAAGCTCTTTACGTGAGGACATTTTGACTCCAGATCGGACGATTAAAGGCAGTTCCCTTGACGACAGCGCGTTTTGGGCTACGCCGGAAAAAGTGCCAACAATGTAACCCAAGCGGCTGGTCATGTACATGGAGCATCCTTTTGCCTGTTCAGAAATCTCCGGAAGCTGCTCGCATGTTGCGCAATCTTCTCGCCCGGTAATCCTTGCCTTATTTATACTTAGCCCAACCGCTGGTTCGACGGAACCCAGCGGATTATCAGAATAATGACTCAACTTATTGCGGAAGATGACACATGAAAATTCGCCCAGCATTACTTGCCCTCGGGAATGACAACCCTGCTTGCCGGTTGCCAGAATATGGACTCCGGCGGTTTTCTCAGCTCGGGGGCGGAAGCCTTCCGGTGCTTACACCCTGAGTGATGCTCAGGTTAAAGCACTGAGCGACGATGCCTGTAAACAGATGGACGGTAAAGCCAGTATTGCACCGGCCAGCAGCCCGTATAGCCAGCGCCTGAGCAAAATAGCCGCCGCCCTCGGCGACAATATCAACGGCCAACCGGTGAACTACAAAGTCTATGTGGCGAAGGATGTGAACGCCTTTGCAATGGCCAACGGCTGCATCCGTGTCTACAGCGCGTTAATGGACATGATGACCGACAACGAAGTCGAAGCGGTGATTGGCCACGAAATGGGCCACGTTGCGCTGGGGCATGTGAAGAAAGGTATGCAGGTTGCGCTGGGAACCAATGCGTTACGTGCAGCAGCGGCGTCCGCGGGCGGTATTGTCGGCAGTTTGTCGCAATCGCAGCTTGGCGCACTGGGCGAACAACTGGTGAATTCACAATTCTCCCAGCGCCGGGAATCCGAAGCGGATGACTACTCTTACGATTTGTTGCGCAAACGCGGTATCAATCCATCAGGGCTGGCAACCAGTTTTGGAAAAACTGGCGAAAATGGAAGAGGGCCGTCAGAGTTCAATGTTTGACGATCACCCCGCGTCCGTGGAGCGCGCGCAGCATATTCGCGACCGTATGGCGGCAGACGGTATTAAATAACGCAACAGGGAGGCACTAGTGCCTCCCTGTTTTTACGCCGTGCGTTGACAGCCAGCAGTCACCGGAAAACCTTATTCGTCTTCCAGATAGGTGTAGCCGTACAGTCCGGCTTCAAACTCTTCGAGGAACTGCTGCTGCAACGCATCTTCGAGCCCGGTCTGTTTAACCTGATCGCGGAACTGCGTCAGCAGGGTGTTCGGATCGAGCTGCACATACTGCAACATATCCGCGACGGTGTCGCCTTCATCGGAAAGCTCCACTTCCACGCTGCCATCCGGGAAAACAAACACATCAACCGCCTCGGTATCACCGAACAGATTATGCATGTTCCCGAGGATCTCCGGGTACGCGCCAACCATAAAGAAGCCCAGCATCGGCGGGTTATCCGGATCGTATTCCGGCATCGGCATGGTGGTGGCGATCCCGTCGCCATCCACATAGTGATCGATAGCGCCGTCGGAGTCGCAGGTAATATCCAGCAGTACCGCACGGCGTTCCGGCGCGTGGTTCAGCCCTTCCAGCGGCAATACCGGGAACAGTTGATCGATCCCCCGGTGCATCCGGCATCGACTGGAACAGCGAGAAGTTGACGTACATTTTGTCCGCCATACGCTCCTGTAACTCATCGATAATCGGACGATGGGCACGGTTGCTCGGATCCAGCTGTTTCTGCACTTCATGGCACATATTCAGATAGAGCTGCTCAGCCTGTGCGCGCTCTTGCAGGCTATAAGCGCCAGAAGAGTAACCGACATGAATATCGTGCAAGTCCATCTGGCTGTCGTGCAGCCATTCGCGCAGCGAACGACGCGTGCCCGGCTCATGCATCTCCTGCCAGTTTCCCACATGCTTTGCAAGGCACGCGGTGCGTCATCAGCAGGCGCCGTCGCCTGCGTGTATTCGTTGCGCTCCACGCCGATAATGTTGGACACCAGCACCGTGTGGTGCGCAGTCACGGCGCGACCGGATTCCGTGATCACCGTCGGATGCGGCAAGCCATGCTCTTCACACGCATCGCCAATCGCCCAAATGATGTTATTGGCATATTCGTTCAGGCCGTAGTTCACCGAACAGTCTGACTGCGAACGCGTACCTTCATAGTCCACGCCTAAACCGCCGCCAACGTCGAAGCACTGGATATTCACGCCCAGCTTATGCAGTTCAACGTAGAAACGCGCGGATTCACGCACGCCGGTCGCGATATCGCGGATGTTCGCCATCTGCGAACCGAGGTGGAAGTGCAGCAGTTGAATGCTGTCCAGACGCCCGCGCTCGCGCAGAATTTCCACCAGTTGCAGAACTCCGGGTGGCTGCCAGACCAAATTTGGATTTCTCGCCGCCGGAAGATTGCCATTTACCGGAACCCTGCGACGCCAGACGCGCACGCACGCCAAGACGCGGCACCACGTTCAAACGCTCTGCTTCTTCCAGTACGATGGCGATTTCGGTCATTTTCTCAATCACCAGATAGACCTTGTGGCCCATCTTCTCGCCAATCAGCGCCGGTGCGAATGTATTCGCGGTCTTTATAGCCGTTACACACGATCACCGAGCGGGTCATCCCCGCATGCGCCAGCACCGCCATCAGCTCCGCTTTGGAACCGGCTTCCAGCCCCAGCGGTTCGCCGGAATGGATCAGCGACTCAATCACGCGACGGTGCTGATTCACCTTGATCGGATAGACGAGGAAATAGTCGCCGTTGTAGCCGTAGGATTCACGCGCACGTTTAAAAGCGGCGTTAATCGAGCGCAGGCGGTGTTGCAGGATCTGCGGGAAACAGAACAGCGCAGGCAGGCGCTGCCCTTGCGCTTCGCGCGCTTTCACCAGTTGCGCCAGTCAACGCGGGCTTCCGGTACGTCCGGGTCCGGGCAAACGCTGATATGCCCCAGCTCATTGACGTCGTAGTAATTATTACCCCACCACGCAATGTTATAAGTACGTAGCATCTTGCTGGCTTCCTCGGGGAGCTCATCGCCACCTCCTGCATGGAACGTAATACACCGTGTTCGCCTGCTGACGAAGGCGAAACCGAAGACATGTCGTCAGACATAGCGAACCTCAACGTAAGAAAGTGTATACCCTGTTGCTTTCACCACGCCCGAGGGCTGCCGGTGTAAAAATGCAACGGATACAAAACAGTTGACTACTATCGCAGTGACACATAGCGATAACAACCCATAAACAGCCTGAATGCTCAGCATGTCATGCTGAAGCGCCGGCTGTGCGACCGGTTTCTTGTTCATATCATTGTAAAACACGTTCCGAACTTAAGTATGACAGTCCGGCGAAACCACGAGAAAACTCCTGATTTATCAGGAGAGCCCTTGTTCAGTTATCGCAACGCCTTACCGGCTCTGGAGTCCTGAGAAGCGCCGAAATGGGTATAACATCGGCTGGTTTGCAGATTAGAAATGCAGGTAGCGGGGAATAAACATGCGTCAGAACGACGCAACAGTTTCTGCGGAAAACAACGGTTCATTATCTCGTATCACCTCCACGCAAGCCTTTTACAACCCGCGACAAGCCAAAGCCATTAAATTCACTGCTTAACCCGGCTGGAAGTGGCGACACAGCGTTTTTGCCGTGCGCTTTTTTTAAGTGAGCGCGCGCGGCGTTTTATACCGACAACGGGGTGAAAATGCAAAATAAAAAAGCTGTGTTTGACGCATTGCCGGGGAAAATTTTCCGTCACTATTTGTGACAGGAAGTGGCGAACATCAAAAGCGCTGGCAATAGGGTCAAGAAGTAACCTAGAATAGCCATCCAGATGTTAATCCGTCTATATTGATTAACACTCAGACTTTTGCGTCATAACCTGCAGTCCCGCGGCGCCACCGCGAAGGCATATCCAGACGCAGAATTCGGAGCTAACCGTATTACTCCCGGTGAAAACAACATATGGCAAAACACCTTTTTACGTCCGAGTCCGTCTCCGAAGGGCATCCTGACAAAATCGCTGACCAAATTTCCGACGCCGTGCTGGATGCGATCCTCGAGCAGGATCCGAAAGCGCGCGTTGCGTGTGAAACTTACGTCAAAACCGGCATGGTGCTGGTGGGTGGCGAGATTACCACCAGCGCATGGGTTGATATCGAAGAGATCACTCGTAATACCGTCCGTGAAATTGGCTATGTGCATTCCGACATGGGCTTTGACGCCAACTCTTGCGCCGTACTGAGCGCGATTGGTAAACAATCTCCGGATATCAATCAGGGCGTTGACCGTGCCGATCCGCTGGAACAAGGCGCAGGCGACCAGGGGTTGATGTTTGGTTACGCGACCAATGAAACCGACGTGCTGATGCCTGCACCGATCACCTATGCGCACCGTCTGGTTGAACGTCAGGCTGAAGTGCGTAAAAACGGCACCCTGCCGTGGCTGCGCCCGGACGCGAAAAGCCAGTCACTTTCCAGTATGAAGACGGCAAAATTGCCGGCATCGATGCGGTCGTGCTGTCCACACAGCATGCAGAGAATATCGACCAGAAATCCCTGCAAGAAGCAGTGATGGAAGAGATCATCAAGCCGATCCTGCCGTCTGAGTGGCTGAATGAGTCCACCAAATTCTTTATCAACCCGACTGGCCGTTTCGTTATCGGTGGCCCAATGGGCGACTGTGGTCTGACCGGGCGTAAAATTATCGTTGATACCTACGGCGGCATGGCGCGTCACGGTGGCGGCGCATTCTCCGGTAAGGATCCGTCTAAAGTTGACCGTTCCGCCGCTTATGCTGCCCGTTACGTGGCGAAAAACATCGTTGCTGCAGGCCTCGGCTGACCGCTGTGAGATCCAGTCTCCTACGCTATCGGCGTGGCGGAACCGACCTCCATCATGGTGGAAACCTTCGGTACCGAGAAAATCGCCAGCGAGCAGTTGATCCTGCTGGTGCGCGAATTCTTCGATCTGCGTCCGTACGGTCTGATCCAGATGCTGGATCTGCTGCACCCGATCTACAAACAAACCGCCGCATACGGTCACTTTGGTCGCGAAACGTTCCCATGGGAAAAAACCGACAAAGCAGATGCGCTGCGTGAAGCTGCTGGTCTGAAATAATCCTCTGGCAATTTCGGTTTTAAGGCCAGCCTCGTGCTGGCCTTTTTATATTCTCCGCCCTTCATCCCAACACGTTTTTTCTCAACGCCAATACCCACTTAGCTCATTCCCCCTCCGAATGAAAGCGATTACATCACACCGTTTCGGTAAAAAATCAGAATTCTCTCTTTGAAAAGCAGAAAACTGATGATTGTTACATAATGCTTCGGCTTAGTCTGAAATCTCGTCAACCACCTCACATTCACTCTTCAGTAATTCTATAATATTTATGACTTTTATTTACATTGCATCCATGCTTGCAATGTAACCGATTACACTCGTGTGATAGTAATCACATATTTTTGCGTATTCCTGACCTACCTTTGACACCGATAAAACCAATGACATCAATGGAGGGCATAATGCCTGACACGAAAAAAACAGGGGCGTTCAAACAAGGCAATGACCTTCTTTGTCTGTTTCCTCGCAGCACTGGCGGGATTGCTTTTTGGCTCGGATATTGGCGTGATCGCGGGCGCACTGCCCTTTATCACAGATGATTTTCAAATTAGCTCACATACCCGAGTGGGTGGTCAGTTCGATGATGTTCGGCGCCGCCGTGGGCGCTGTCGGCAGCGGATGGCTCTCGTGGCGTCTCGGCCGTAAAAAAAGCCTGATGATCGGCGCCGTACTTTTTTGTGATCGGCTCGCTGTGCTCCGCTGCTGCGCCGAACGTTGACGTGCTGATTATCTCCCGCGTACTGCTGGGCCTTGCCGTGGGCGTCGCCTCTTACACCGCACCGCTCTATCTGTCGGAAATTGCCCCGGAAAAAATCCGCGGCAGCATGATCTCCATGTATCAGTTGATGATCACCATCGGTATCCTCGGTGCTTATCTTTCCGATACGGCGTTCAGCTACAGCGGTGAATGGCGCTGGATGCTGGGAGTGATCATTATTCCGGCTATCCTGCTGTTGATTGGCGTTTTCTTCCTGCCAGACAGCCCGCGTTGGTTTGCCGCAAAACGCCGTTTCCACGATGCGGAGCGCGTGCTGTTGCGCCTGCGCGACACCAGCGCTGAAGCAAAAAACGAGCTCGAAGAGATCCGCGAAAGCCTGCAAGTGAAACAGACCGGCTGGTCGCTGTTCAAAGAGAACAGCAACTTCCGCCGCGCCGTGTTTCTTGGTGTCTTGCTACAGGTGATGCAGCAGTTCACCGGGATGAACGTCATCATGTACTACGCGCCAAAAATCTTCGAACTGGCGGGCTACACCAATACCACCGAGCAGATGTGGGGCACGGTGATTGTTGGTCTGACCAACGTACTGGCGACGTTTATTGCGATCGGCCTTGTGGACCGTTGGGGACGTAAACCGACGCTGGTGTTGGGCTTCCGCGGTGATGGCGGCGGGGATGGGCATCCTTGGCACCATGCTGCATCTGGGCATTCACTCCCCGTCGGCACAGTACTTCGCGGTTGCGATGCTGTTGATGTTCATCATTGGTTTCGCCATGAGCGCCGGTCCGTTGATTTGGGTACTGTGTTCCGAAATCCAGCCGCTGAAAGGCCGCGATTTTGGTATCACCTGCTCAACAGCAACCAACTGGATTGCCAATATGATCGTCGGCGCGACGTTCCTGACCATGCTCAATTCGGCTGGGCAACGCCAACACCTTCTGGGTGTATGGCGCGCTGAATGTGCTGTTTATCGTCCTGACGCTGTGGCTGGTGCCGGAAACCAAACACGTTTCTCTGGAGCATATTGAACGCAATCTGATGCGCGGTCGCCCCGCTGCGCGAAATTGGTTCCCACAGAACTGACCCTGAAGGCTTCCTCCCCGGAGGAAGCCTTCCCCCTTTGCACTCCCGCTTCGCCCATCCTATGCTCTGCAACTATGAAAACACCCCGCCTTCCCATCGCCACGCAACAAGCCGTCATGCGCAGCCTGCGAGAAAAACTCGCCCAGTGCAAACCAAAAACTGGGGGCGCAATTACCCGGAGCCTAAACTCATTTATCAACAGCGCGGCACGGCCGCTGGTACCGCCCTCGGCTGGCGGATTACGAAATCCGGCTTAATCCGGTGTTATTACTGGAAAACGAACAGGCATTTATTGACGAGGTGGTTCCTCACGAACTGGCGCATCTGCTGGTGTGGAAACACTTTGGCCGTGTCGCGCCTCATGGCAAAGAGTGGAAATGGATGATGGAGAGCGTACTGGGTGTCCCCGCCAGACGCACCCACCAGTTCGAGCTGGAATCCGTACGGCGCAATACTTTTCCCTACCGCTGCAAATGTCAGCAGCACCAGTTAACCGTGCGCAGACATAACCGGGTGGTACGCGGCGAAGCGGTTTACCGTTGTGTTCGCTGCGGCGAGCCGCTGATTGCCGACGCGAGTAACTGGAATCCATTAAGAAGTTTTCTGCTCTTACTGATTGCATCAGGCAACGCCTTCCGTTACGTTGCGGACTCCGTTTTGACAGGGAGTTCGCCATGTTTCGTCTTTTCTCACTTTTATTGACTCTTATTGCCGTTCCTGCGCTGGCCGCAGACGGGATCAACAGTTTTGCCCAGTGTGCCAAAGCGGCAGGCGTCAAAGTGAACGCCGATGCGCCGGGAGACTTCTACTGCGGGTGTAAAATTAACTGGCAGGGGAAAAAGGCGTGGTCGATCTCGCCTCCTGCGGCTATCAGGTGCGGAAGAACGAAAACCGCGCCAGCCGTATCGAGTGGGAGCATGTCATGCCTGCCACCGGCAGTTCGGCCACCAGCGCCAGTGCTGGCAGGATGGCGGACGGCAGAACTGCGCGAAAGATCCGGTGTACCGCAAAATCGAAAGCGATATGCATAACCTGCAACCCGCGGTAGGCGAGGTGAACGGCGATCGCGGCAACTTTATGTACAGCCAGTGGAACGGTGGTGAGGGTCAGTACGGTCAGTGCGCCATGAAAATCGATTTTAAAGCCAAACTCGCCGAACCGCCGGTACGCGCCCGCGATTGCCCGCACCTATTTCTATATGCGCGACCAGTATCAAATTACGCTTTCACGCCAGCAAACGCAGTTGTTTACCGCCCGGGATAAACAGTACCCGGTGACCGACTGGGAGTGCGAACGCGATGCGCGCATCGCCAGCGTACAGGGCAACCATAATCCGTACGTGCAGCGCGCTTGCATGGCGCGAAAGAGCTAACCTACACTAGCGGCAATTATTTATTTTAGGCGCGCCCTCCCCCTTCTATGGCGGAGGGAATAGACCGCGCCGCCCCACACATGGAATTTCATACTATGCGCACTCCCGCATTCATCATCCGGAACACATCCAGCCCGGCGGCGAAATCGCACTCAGTGAGGACGCGGCAAACCATGTCGGCCGCGTACTGCGTATGGGACCGGGCGGGGCGATTCAGTTGTTTGATGGTTCGAACCAGTCTTCGAGGCGGAAATCGTCCATGCGGATAAAAAAAGCGTGCGGGTGAATGTGCTTCGCGCCGATGTGGATGACCGGGAATCGCCGGTGCATATCCACCTCGGGCAGGTAATGTCCCGCGGCGAAAAAATGGAATTCACCATCCAGAAATCCATTGAGCTTGGGGTAAGCCTCATTACGCCACTTTTTTCTGAACGCTGCGGCGTTAAACTGGATGCCGAACGCCTGAATAAAAAGCTGCAACAGTGGCAGAAAATTGCCATTGCCGCCTGCGAGCAATGCGGGCGTAACCGCGTTCCGGAAATTCGCCCGGCGATGGATCTGGAGGCCTGGTGCGCCGAAGAGGATACCGGCCTGAAGCTGAACCTGCATCCGCGCGCCAGCCAAAGTATCAATACCCTGCCGTTGCCGGTGGAACGTGTGCGGCTGCTGATTGGCCCGGAAGGCGGCCTGACCGCCGATGAGATTGCCATGACCGCGCGTTATCAGTTCACGGATATTTTGTTAGGGCCACGCGTACTACGCACAGAGACCACGGCGCTTACCGCCATCACCGCGCTTCAGGTACGCTTTGGCGACCTCGGGTTGAGAGGAGAAGCAAAATGATTAAGCTCGGCATCGTGATGGATCCCATCGCGGACATTAACATCAAAAGACACCAGCTTCGCCATGCTGCTGGAAGCACAGCGCCGCGGCTATGAGCTGCACTATATGGAAATGGCCGATCTCTACCTGATCAATGGCGAAGCCCGCGCGCGCACCCGTAAGCTATCCGTCGAGCAAAACTACGACAAATGGTACGAATTCGGCAGCGAGCAGGATATTCCGCTCGCCGATCTGGATACCATTCTGATGCGCAAGGATCCGCCGTTCGATACCGAATACATTTACGCGACCTATATCCTTGAACGTGCTGAAGAGAAAGGCACGCTGATCGTCAACAAGCCACAGAGCCTGCGCGATTGTAACGAAAACTGTTCACCGCACCGGTTCGCGGAATTAACCCCGGAAACGCTGGTTACCCGCAACAAAGCGCAGTTGAAAGCGTTCTGGCAGAAGCACGGCGACATTATTCTCAAACCGCTGGATGGGATGGGCGGCACCTCGATTTTCCGCGTGAAAGAAGGTGATCCAAACCTGTCGGTGATTGCCGAAACCCTGACCGAACTGGGCAACCGTTACTGCATGGCGCAGAACTATTTGCCGGCCATTAAAGATGGCGACAAACGTGTGCTGGTTGTGGATGGCGAGCCGGTGCCTTGCTGCGGCGCGCATCCCGCAAGGGGGAGAAAACCCGCGGCAACTGGCTGCGGGCGGTCGCGGCGAACCTCGCCCACTGAGCGAAAGCGACTGGGCGATTGCCCGTAAAGTCGCCCCGACGCTGAAAGCGAAAGGGCTGATTTTTGTTGGTCTGGATATTATCGGCGATCGTCTGACTGAAATTAACGTCACCAGCCCGACCTGCGTACGCGAAATTGAAGCTGAATTCCCGATCTCGATCACCGGCATGCTGATGGACGCCATCGAGAAACGTCTGGGTAAATAAGCCTCAACGCTCCGGATGCGGAAGGAACCCGTATCCTGCCGTTTGGTTAGTGACAGCATTCTGCTTTCACCGCATACTAGACTGTCGCTTTTTTGAACCAGGAAACAGAACCTCTGACAATGAATTTACAGCATCACTTTCTTATTGCCATGCCTGCTCTTCAGGATCCCCTCTTCCGGCGCTCCGTGGTTTATATTTGCGAGTACAACGACGAAGGCGCGATGGGGCTTGTCATCAACAAGCCGTTGGAAAACCTGAAAGTAGATGGCGTGCTGGAAAAACTCAAAATCCAGCCAGAGTCTCGCGACCCGTCGATCCGTCTGGATAAACCGGTGCTGCTCAGCTCGTTGGCGGAAGATCGTGGTTTTATACTGCACACGCCGCCCGCCAGTTTCTCCTCCAGCATCCGCGTCTCTGACAACACCGTCGTGACAACCTCGCGTGATGTCCTCGAAACGCTGGGTACGGCGGAACAGCCGAGCGAAGTGCTGGTCGCGTTGGGCTATGCCTCTCGGGAAAAAGGGCAACTGGAGCAGGAGATCCTCGATAATGCGTGGCTGACCGCCCCGGCGGATCTTAACATCCTGTTTAAAACGCCTATCGCCGATCGCTGGCGTGAAGCGGCAAAACTTATCGGCATTGATATTTCCACCATGCCGGGTGTTGCGGGGCACGCCTGATGAGTGGAACGCTGTTAGCCTTTGATTTTGGCACTAAAAGCATTGGCGTAGCCATTGGGCAGCGCATTACAGGCACCGCCGTATGACGCTGACCGCACTGAAAGCGCAGGATGGCACGCCGAACTGGGGGCGCCATCGAAAAGCTGTTAAAAGAGTGGCAACCGGAAGCCGTGATCGTTGGTTTACCGCTGAATATGGACGGCACCGAACAGCCGCTGACGGCCAGAGCGCGTAACTTTGCCAATAAGATACATGGCCGTTTCGGCGTGCAGATCACGCTGCATGATGAACGGCTCAGCACCGTCGAAGCCCGCTCCGGGCTGTTTGAGCGCGGGGGATTCCGCGCCCTCAATAAAGGCAGTGTGGATTCGGCTTCCGCCGTCATCATCCTCGAAAGCTGGTTCGAACAGAACCTCTGATCCCGTCAGGGACGGACTCCGCCGTATATAACGTCTTTACAGCCTCATCAAGCCGCGCATCATGCGCGGCTTTCTGCCGATCGTGCTCACAAATTCAGCCCGTGCTTTTGCATTTCTCGCAGTGTTTCTATAAAAGAAACATATCAGGCTATGTGAGTGGCGTTCAGGGCTTTTCCGTCAGACGATTCACCAGCGTGTGAAGTTCCTGCAGGCGCGTTTCCACCACCGTTTCGTTCACCTGCCACATTCCGGCGAACGCCAGTGCAGCAGAGTGAGCGCCGAGAGGCTGCGCCATCGAAATTTCGCCGTCGTCATGGCGCCAGACGACATGCCTGCTCGCGCTGCTGGGCAACGTGCGGGCCAAGCTGCCGCCATTGCTCATCGGTAAAGCGTTTTCGCAGATCGTCATCGCTTTCCGCCGCCAGCAGAGACATGCCAATCACGGATTGCCGGTGCAGGGAGCATATGGAAACCGGCCAACGCCTGACTAATCTGGCTGCCGGGTTCGGAGTGATAGATATAAATCACTGGTCCTCCCACAGCACGGCCATCGCGACCACGATATCTTTCGGGGCGTAGCGTTCCAGCAAGGGGAGTGCATGGGAGAACAGTGCCGACCGCGAATGGCACCGGGCGGCCAGTGCGTGAATACCGGGGCCGGGTAAATAGCGTCGTTGAGCATCCTGCATGGTCAGGCCGATAGAGGCCATGGTCATCAATAACCGGTTTACGCGGGTGGTGTTGATCCCCCATCAGGCGCGCCAGCTCGCGACAGCCAATAGCACGGCCGCTGGACACCGGAGTACTGCAGGCAGCGAATACCGTCAATCAGGCTTTGGTTCGGTTGTGAAGACATAGCAGGGTTCGCTTCTCAGGTTGCTCAAAGAGTCGATTTTACCGTCAGTAAAGAAGGATACAAGGTTATGAAAATCTTTCCCCAATCCGCCGCCAGAAGCTTTCCGACACAATACCTGCATGCCGACCTGCTGGTCGCAGGCGGCGGGCTGGCAGGGCTGTGCGCGGCCCTCGCCGCCGCGCGTGACGGCTTGCAGGTTGTGCTGATCCAGACCGACCGGTGCTGGGCGGCAACGCCTCCAGCGAGGTGCGCCTGTGGGCCAATGGCGCGACGTCGCATATGGGGAATAATAACCGCTGGGCGCGCGAAGGCGGCATTATGGGCGAGATCATGGAGGAGAACCTCTGGCGTAACAAAGAGGGTAACCCGGTGATGTTCGATCTGGTGCTGCTGGACTCGGCAAAAACGCAGCCGGGTCTCACGCTCTTGCTGAACACAGCCGTCTATGAGGTGGAGAAAGAGCAGCAGCGCATAACGCAGGTCTGCGCCTTTAACCCGATTAACGAAACGTTTTATATCGTCAGTGCAGACCAGTTTTGCGATGCCACAGGCGATGGTGTGCTGGGTTTTTCTCGCCGGGGCGGAATATCGGGAAGGCGCAGAAGAGGCGGAAGAGCTGAATGAAAAGATGGCGCCGGGCGATAACTTCGGTCATAAACTGGGGCACTCGATTTATTTCTATACCAAGCAAACTGCCGGTCCGGTCAATTTCATCCCCCCTTCTTTTGCGCTGAAAGACATTACCGACATCCCGCGTTACAAACGACTTACGTCAACGCTTAACGGCTGCGATCTGTGGTGGCTGGAATGGGGCGGGCGTCTCGATACCGTGCATGAAAGCGAAGAGATCAAATGGGAGCTGTGGAAAATCGTCTGGGGCGTCTGGGATCATATTAAAAATTCGGGCCAGTTTCCGGAGGCCGCGAACATGACCATTGAGTGGGTTGGCGCGATCCCCGGCAAGCGGGAAAGCCGCCGCTTTGTGGGCGACCACCTGCTCTGCCAGCAGGACATTATTGAGCAACGCGATCACTATGACGCCGTCGCCTATGGCGGCTGGTCTATTGATTTGCACCCGGCGGATGGCGTTTACAGCACCCATGACGGCTGCCGCCAGTTCCACAGTAAAGGCACTTACACTATTCCCTTTCGTAGCCTCTACAGCCGCACACTGGATAATTTGCTGCTGACCGGGCGGTTGATTTCCGCCTCTCATGTGGCCTTCGGCAGCGCGCGCGTAATGTGCACCTGCGGTCTGCTGGGCGAAGTGGTGCGCCGCCGCACTGTGCAAGACGAGTAATCTTACCCCGCGCGAACTGGCCGGCCTGAGCATATCAGCGCGCTACAGCAGCAGTTGCAGCGTAATGGCTGTTACATTCCGCGCCACTGGCTGAGCGACCCGGCGCAGGGTGCAACGGTCAGCGCCAGCAGTGAGTACCAACTCACGGAGCTTGCGCCGAATGGCCAGTGGCAGCCGTTGGCGGAACGGATGGCGCTGTTGCTACCGGTGCAGGCAGGCGCACAGTTGCCGGAGATTACGCTACGCCTGCGTTCCGCTACCCAGCAGCAACTGGCGGTGTCGCTGCTGGGCAGCAAACGCGCCGGGAATTTCACACCGGACGACCAGTATGACGAGTGTGTACTGCATCTTTCCCGGCGAAGGTGAGTACACGCTAATGTTTAACTGGCAAAGCGATCGCGACCAGTACCTGTTCCTCGCGTTTGACGCCCGGGAAAGCGTGGAGATCGCGTTGACCGACACCCACCGGCACCGGAATGATGACGGTGTTTAACAGCCTGAATGCCCGCGTAGCGAAGCATACTCGCCGGTGTAGCAGACGGCGATTACGGCGTCGATGAGTTCGACTTCTGGTTACCGCGCCGTCACCCGCAACAGATCATGCCCGCCCTGCGAGCCTTCAGCCGTTAGCACACTGGGGGGCGCAAAATGTTCTGAATGGTCGCCTGCGTCCGGAACAGCAAATCAATGCACCGGAGCCCGGCTGCAGACGACAATGTGCCTGAAATCATCTGGCGCTGGCGTACGCCGCAGTCGCTGCAACTACTAACGCTGGTGCAGGATAACGACTTCGACAACGCCATGGAGTCAGTACAAATGGGTCACCCCTATGCCGTGACGCCGCACTGCATTACGCACTATCGCTTGTGGGCAGATGATCGGTTGCTGGCCGAGGTTAAGGCGAATCACCACTCCGTGTGCCAACACCGCTGGCCGAACCGCTCACGGTGACAAGCATCCGGTTAGAGATCCTCGCCACAGCAGGTGCGCTCCCGGCGGTTTACTCCCTGAACGTGAGCTAAAGCCGCCCCGCCTGTTCGCGTTGCTGGCGGCTTTGCGCAAATGTCAGCATCCCCGCCTGCTGCCCGGTTTGCATCACACCGGGCAGTTGATGCGTCTTGCCTTCGCGGATCAGGTTCGCCGATGCCGGGGTATTCACCAGCAGTTCAAACAGCGCGACCCGCCCTTCTTGTTTATCGGCTTCCAGTTTTTGCGCCAGCACCGCCAGTAAACTTCCGGCAAGCTGGCTGCGCACAGGGTCTTTTCCTGCGCCGGGAAAGCATCCACCAGCCGTTCCACCGCCTGAGCCGCACCGCGCGTATGCAGCGTCGCCAGCACCAGATGCCCGGTCTCCGCCGCCGTCAACGCCAGCCGGATCGTCTCACTGTCGCGCAACTCACCAAGCAGGATCACATCCGGATCCTCACGCAATGCCGCACGCAGTCCGCTGGCAAATGATGGGCAGTGCAGACCGACCTCCCGCTGCTGGATTAAGCAACGTTCGCTGGTGTGCACAAACTCAATCGGATCTTCAAGCGTCACTATATGTCCGTCCGGTGCTGATTAAGGTGATTAACCATTGCCGAAAGCGTTGTCGATTTACCGCTACCGGTAGCGCCGGTCACCAGAATCAAACCGTGTTCCTGCGCGAGCAACCCGGCAAGCGCCTGTGGCGCATCAAGTTCGCTGAGCTGCGGGCAGCGTTGCGGTAATAACCGCAGCGCCAGTGAGATACCGTCATGACGGGCAAACGCCCCGGCGCGCAAACGCAGACCACTGGCGGTGGTGAGCGCAAAATCCACCTGCCCTGCTCCCGCCACTGGCTTTGCAGTGTTTCGCTAAGATGCCTGTTCATGAGTGCCGCGATCTCAGGACAGGGAAAAGGCGCGGGCTCCAGCCGCCCTTGTTGCCGCCAGCGTGGAGAACGCCCACTGCACAGGTGTAGATCCGAGACATTATGCTTTACACTAAGCTCCACTATTTTTCTATATCCATATAGCCACCCTCGGAATCATGAACGATATCGCACATAACCGGCACAGGTCCGGGACAAAATCTCCGCTGCGGCAACGAGTTGCGGCCGTGCTCCAGAGGAAGTTGTTCACTTGCCGTGAAAGCAAAACCAAACCTGCGAGCGCCGTCGCAGAGGCTATTGACGCCGGGCAACGCGCCTTTGGCGAAAACTATGTTCAGGAAGGGGTGGATAAAATCCGCCATTTTCAGGAAGCCGGCGTTGAAGGTCTGCAATGGCACTTTATCGGTCCATTACAGTCCAACAAAAAGTCGTCTGGTTGCTGAGCATTTTGACTGGTGCCATACCGTAGACAGGCTGCGTATCGCCAGTCGGTTAAGCGAGCAGCGCCCGGCAACGCTTGCACCGCTGAACGTGCTGATTCAAATCAACATCAGCGACGAGCAGAGCAAATCCGGCATCGCACTCAGCGAGTTGGATGCGCTGGCGGCGCAGGTCGTGGAATTACCGGGGATCCGCCTGCGCGGGTTGATGGCGATTCCCGCGCCTGAAGCAGAGTATCAGCGACAGTTTGCCGTCGCGCAGCAAATGGCGGTAGCATTTGAGGCGTTGAAAACCCGCTATCCAACGGTGGATACACTGTCGTTGGGCATGACAGACGATATGGCCGCCGCCATTGCGGCTGGCAGCACCATGGTGCGCATCGGAACGGCCATTTTTGGTGCGCGCGATTACACAAAAAATTAAGGAAAACTGAGGAACGCCATGAAGACGTTGACTTTCCTGCTCTCGACGGTCATTGAACTCTATACGATGGTTCTGCTGTTGCGCGTCTGGATGCAGTGGGCACGCTGCGATTTTTACAACCCGTTTTCGCAGTTCGTGGTGAAAGCCACGCAGCCGATTGTCGGGCCGCTGCGCCGCATTCTGCCGTCGCTTGGGCCGATTGACAGCGCATCGCTGTTGATAGCCTTTATTCTTAGCTTTATCAAAGCGATCGTGCTGTTTATGGTGGTGACTTTCCAGCCGATTATCTGGATCTCCGCCCTGCTGATTTTACTGAAAACAGTCGGCCAGATGGTTTTCTGGGTACTGCTAGTGATGGCGATTATGAGCTGGATCAGCCAGTGGACGTAGCCCGGTGGAATACGCGTTAATGCAGTTGACCGAACCGTTGCTGCGCCCAATCCGTAACCTGCTGCCAGCAATGGGCGGGATCGATTTCTCGCCAATGGTGCTGGTGCTGCTACTGTATGTCATCAATATGGGGGTTGCCGAAGTGCTGCAATCCACTGGCAATATCCTGCTGCCGGGGCTGTGGATGGCGCTATGAGTGCCGTGCTCGTTTGCGAAGACGGGCTGGTTTTGCGGCTGTACATTCAGCCGAAAGCCAGCCGGGACAGTATTATCGGGTTGCATGGCGACGAACTGAAAGTCGCCATCACCGCCCCGCCAGTGGACAGCCAATGCTCATCTGGTTAAGTATCTCGCAAAGCAGTTCCGCGTAGCCAAAAACCAGTCGTGATTGAAAAAGGCGAACTGGGCCGCCACAAACACATTAAAATCACTCATCCGCAACAGATCCCGACGGAAGTCGCGGCGCTGATAAATTAGGATCCGCTATGCAGAAAGTTGTCCTCGCTACCGGTAATGCCGGTAAAGTGCGCGAGCTTGCCTCGCTGCTCAATGATTTCGGCCTTGATGTGGTGGCGCAAACCACGCTGGGCGTCGAATCGGCAGAAGAAACCGGGCTGACGTTTATTGAAAACGCGATCCTGAAAGCCCGCCATGCGGCGCAACTCACCGGCTTACCGGCGATTGCCGATGACTCCGGGTTGGCGGTTGACGCACTTGGCGGTGCGCCGGGCATCTATTCCGCGCGCTATTCCGGCGTTGACGCCAGCGATCAGCAAAACCTCGGAAAAGCTGCTCGAAGCCCTGAAGGATGTCCCGGATGCTCAACGTCAGGCGCAATTCCACTGTGTACTGGTCTATATGCGCCATGCAGACGACCCGACCCGCTGGTGTGCCACGGTGCTGGCCGGGCGTCATTGCCCGTCAGCCTGCGGGTAACGGCGGCTTTGGCTACGATCCGGTGTTCTTTGTCCTTCCGAGGGCAAAACTGCTGCGGAACTGACCCGCGAAGAAAAAGCGCCATTTCCCACCGCGGGCAGGCGTTGAAACTGTTACTGGAAGCACTGCGTAATGGCTGATTTGCCGCCTCTGAGCCTTTATATTCACATTCCCTCGGTGCGTGCAGAAATGCCCGTACTGCGATTTCAATTCCCATGCGCTAAAAGGGGAAGTCCCGCACGATGACTATGTGCAGCATCTGTTGCGCGATCTGGATGCCGATGTTCCCCACGGGCGCAGGGGCGTGAAATAAAGACCATTTTTATTGGCGGCGGTACGCCGAGCCTGCTGTCCGGCCCGGCAATGCAAACCCTGCTGGATGGCGTACGCGCCAGACTTCCGCTGGCTGCCGATGCGGAAATCACCATG
This sequence comes from Enterobacter sp. EA-1, assembly GCA_002886105.1. Classification (GTDB taxonomy): domain Bacteria; phylum Pseudomonadota; class Gammaproteobacteria; order Enterobacterales; family Enterobacteriaceae. Next base: position 839,145 of record CP025776.1, on the reverse strand, counting down.
GAAGCCAACCCCCGGGTACCGTCGAAGCGGATCGCTTTGTCGACTACCAGCGCGCCGGGGTCAACCGTATCTCCATTGGTGTACAAAGCTTTAGCGAAACCAAACTCCAGCGCCTCGGGCGTATCCACGGCCCGGAAGAAGCGAAACGGGCGGCGCGGCCAGCGGGCTGGGATTGCGCAGCTTTAACCTCGACTTAATGCACGGTTTACCGGATCAGTCGCTGGAAGAGGCACTGGACGATCTGCGCGCCATTGCACTTAACCCACCGCACCTCTCCGGTATCAGCTCACCATCGAGCCCAATACGCTATTTGGCTCTCGCCCGGTCCTGCCGGATGACGATGCGCTGTGGGATATTTTTGAGCAAGGCCATCAGATCCTCACTGCTGCCGGGTATCAGCAATATGAAACCTCGGCCTACGCCAAACCGGGTTATCAGTGCCAGCACAATCTCAATTACTGGCGTTTTGGCGACTATCTGGGCATTGGTTGCGGCGCGCATGGCAAAGTGACTTTCCCGGACGGGCGCATTCTGCGAACCGCGAAGACACGTCATCCTCGCGGTTATATGCAGGAAATTATCTGGATAAGCAGCACGACGTGGAAACAGAGGACAAACCGTTCGAGTTCTTTATGAACCGTTTTCGCCTGCTTGAGCCCGCACCGCGCGCCGAGTTCTCTCGTTATACGGGCTTAAGCGAAAATACTATCCGTCCCCAGTTGGATCGCGCGCTGGCGCTCAATTATCTGACCGAGTGCGATGACCACTGGCAGATAACCGAGCACGGTAAGTTGTTTTTAAACTCGCTCCTTGAGCTTTTCCTTGCTGAATAATCTCTCTGGAAAGCGGTTCGCAAAACGCTGATCACGTTCTGTTAGCGCAAGGAGAGCGCTGACAGAATGGCGGGATGGAAAAGATCACACGTGCCCGCGCCCTTCGCAAAGCATTAACGCCACATGAGCGCCAACTATGGCGGCAGTTACGTAGCCGCCGTTTTGCCTGTTATAAGTTCCGTCGCCAGCATCCGATTGGCCCATGGATCGTGGATTTCGCGTCTGGTCATTGAACTGGATGGTGGACAACATGACGAACAACGTGGTTACGATAGCCGCAGAACACGCTGGCTGGAAGCTGAGGGCTGGCTGGTGCTGCGTTTCTGGAATAATGAGCTGGCGAGGAATGAGGATGGGGTGTTGATAAGAATTTTGGAAGTATTACAGATGCTTTTACCCTCACCCCGGCCCTCTCCTGAAAGGGAGAGGGGGAAAACTGCGCTAGCTGCCCCTCTCCCCGGGCAGAAAACCCGCTCCGGATAGTCCCCTCTCCTCTCGGGGGAGAAAACCCGCACCTGACAGCCCTCTCTCCCCTCGGGGAAGAAAACCTACTCCGGATAGTCCCCTCTCCCTTGGGGAGAAAACCCGCCCAGACAGTTCCCTCTCCCCTTGGGGAGAAAACCTGCTCCGGATAGTCCCCTCTCCCCTTAGGGGAGAGGGTTAGGAGTGAGGGGAAAGGTTACTCAGACCCGCCGTTAACGCTTTGCGGCTCTCTTCCAGTGACACCACACGCTGGCACACATCTTTACCAAATTGCTGGAAATCCGCTCGGGTTATTCCACTCATTCTGGATTGCGGTCTGTAAACCACCAAGGCTACCCAGCACACCCCTGTAACGGATTACCGCCACCTTTCAGCACTGCTTTGGCACCCATTTCATTAATACTGTCCTGCAAAATGCCGCCCATCGCACCGGTTCACCAGTTGCTGACCGTTGGCGCGCACCTCGTCAATCGCCTTATAGTGAAACGTGAGCCCGTCGTTACGGTGCTCAATAATGCGATTCATCTGCTCTTTCAGTTGCGCGTCCAGTTTGGTCAGACGGCTGCGCATGCTGCTGCTCTCGCCAACTTCTTTAACGATGATTTTATCCAGCGCCGTACGGCTTTTCTCCACGCGGCTGCGTGCTCCTTCGTCAATCCACGGCAGAGCATGACGCAGATCGGCCTGATAATCTTTCGCCTGTTCACGCTGAGCAGCGCTCAGCGCGGGCTGTTTACCGTTGAACATGACATTGCCATCCGGCGTAATAACCAGATTGCCGTTTTCCCCTTTTACCTGCACGGATTGCGGGCTGAGGATCACATCGTCACGTGGGGGTCACGCTACATTGATAATCCGCCTGAGCGGCAAAAGCGGTAAAGACCAGAGTCGCCGCCAGCAGCGTTTTGCGCATCATAAAAAACTCCTGTAGAGACAAAACGGGCCAGCTAGTGCTGGCCCTTATGCTTGCTTAGTCCACCAAACGTCGAAAAGTTCGCTGATGCGCACCTCATCCAGTTTGCGGTCCTCAAGCCATTTACGCACAATGGCCTCGGTGCTCTTCGGTGCACTTGCCCACTTCTTGCAGGCAAATCAGCCCGTCCGGTGCCGGGGTAACCGCTGCCGTCAAACGCCAGTTTGTTCGGCTCAATCACTTCCTGAATAAAATCATCGACGGTTTTATCGATTTGCTCTTCACTGGTGCCTTCCGGGAAACGCCACGCGACGGAGAAACCCAGTTCTCGGAATTCGTCGATATGCATTTTTTACGCAAGCGACGGCTGCGGTTTGTTGCCATTATTTCACCCTCTCGAACATTAAGTCCCATACGCCGTGACCAAGACGATGGCCACGCTGTTCAAATTTCGTCACCGGGCGCGACTCCGGGGCGCGGCACGTAATCACTGGTTTCCGACAGATTTTTATACCCATCAATAGAAGACATGACCTCGAGCATATGTTGCGCATAGGCTTCCCAATCGGTCGCCATATGAAACACGCCGCCCAGCTTACTTTTCACCAGTTCAGCAAACGGTACCTGAACGATGCGGCGTTTATTATGGCGCGCTTTATGCCATGGGTCAGGGAAAAGAGCTGCACCATATTTAAAGAATTGTCAGGGATCATTTTGTGCAGCACTTCTACCGCGTCATGGCACATCACCCGCAGGTTTTCCACACCCTCTTCGTGAGCGGAGGAGAGACACGCGCCAACGCACGGCGAGTGCACTTCAATACCGAGGAAATTCTGCTCCGGGCGGATTTTCGCCATTTCGACCAGCGAAGCGCCCATGCCGAAACCGATCTCCAGCGTCACCGGTGCGGTGCGGCCAAACAGCGCGGTAAAATCCAGCGGCTGCTCAGTGAACTCAACGCCCATCACCGGCCAGTAGTTTTCCAGCGCGTGCTGCTGCCCTTTGGTCAGGCGGCCCTCGGCGACGGACAAAGCTGCGAATTCGGCGCAGCGGGCGACCGTTTTCATCAAATTCCGGTGAAATGACGTCGTTATTCATAAAGTTTTCTGCTTGTGAGAGTGTTCAGGAAACGGGCATTATCCAAAGTTCATCGCACGATGCAAGCACCGGAAAGTTCCGGTTTACAGTCTGCTGCCGCTGTGCTGCAATCTTGGCCCCTGATAACGTGATTCTGGTGACCATGCAAGCGTCTCAATTTTCAGCCCGGGTTCTGGACTGGTACGACAAATACGGGCGAAAAACCCTGCCCCGGCAGAATTGGAAAAACGCCTTACAAAGTATGGCTATCGGAAGTGATGTTGCAACAAACACAGGTTGCAACCGTTATTCCCCTATTTCCAGCGTTTTATGGCGCGTTTCCCCCACGGTAACCGATCTGGCGAACGCGCCGCTCGATGAAGTGCTGCATCTGTGGACCGGCACGGGTTACTACGCCCGCGCCCGCAATCTGCACAAAGCCGCTCAGCAGGTGGCAAACCAGCATGGCGGGCATTTTCCTGAAACGTTTGATGAAGTTGCCGCCCTGCCGGGTGTCGGCCGCTCAACGGCGGGCGCGATCCTCTCTTTGTCGCTGGGCAAGCACTTTCCTATTCTTGACGGTAACGTAAAACGCGTGCTGGCGCGCTGCTATGCTGTGGAGGGCTGGCCGGGCAAAAGGACGTGGAAAAACGCCTTTGGGATTTGAGTGCCCGGTGTAACACCTGCCAGCGGCGTGGAACGTTTCAACCGGGCGATGATGGATCTCGGCGCAATGGTCTGTACACGCTCAAAACCGAAGTGCGAGCTCTGCCCGCTGCAAACCGGTTGCGAGGCATATGCCGCCCATTCATGGGCGCAGTACCCGGGAAAAAGCCGAAACAGACGCTTCCTGAACGCACCGGTTACTTCCTGTTGATGCAGAACGAAGGTGAGGTCTACCTTGAACAGCGCCCGCCAAGCGGTCTGTGGGGCGGTTTGTTTTGTTTTCCGCAGTTCAGCGACGAAGCGGCACTGCGTGACTGGCTGGCGCAGAGAAGCATTCCCGCGGATAATCTCAGCCAGCGGATTGCTTTTCGCCATACGTTTAGCCATTTCCATCTGGATATTGTGCCTATTTGAGGTGTCCTCGTTCTCGTCTTGCATGGATGAAGGCGCAGGTCTTTGGTATAACTTAGCGCAACCGCCGTCGGTCGGTCTGGCGGCCCCAGTGGAACGCCTGATACAGCAATTACGCGCGGGCGCTTTATAGCGCTGGCGCATGAAAGAGGATGACTTATGAGCAGAACCATTTTTGTACCTTCCTGCAACGCGAAGCAGAAGGACAAGACTTCCAGCTCTATCCGGGCGATCTGGGTAAACGTATTTATAACGAGGATTTCGAAAGAGGCCTCGGAAGCAGTGGCAGCAGAAACAAACCATGCTGATCAACGAGAAAAACTCAACATGATGAATGTGGAGCATCGCAAACTGCTGGAAGAGGAGATGGTGAATTTCCTCTTTGAAGGCAAAGATGTGCACATTGAAGGCTATACGCCGCCAGAAAAAAATAAGCTTCTGAACGCTCACCACGGCTGGCAATGTCGCTAAATCATGGGAAGACATTGCCCGCACGCGAGCGCCACTGGCGCGGTTAAACCAACACAACTGCATCCCGGAATGATGAAAAATTTTTAGCGCTCGCCCTGGATTGCGCCGTTGCTGATTTCGTGTTCCAGCTCTAAAAAAGCAGGCGAAGACTATAACGAAGCCTCACTGGATCAAAGACACCAACGGTTTTGACATTTTGATGGGGCAGTTTGCCCATAATATTGAGAATTTATGGGGGTTTAACGAAGTCCTTATTGCAGGGCCGAAGGACTACGTTAAATACACCGACCAGTACCAGACACGAAGCCATATCAACTTCGACGCCGGGACGATCACCGTCGAAACCATTGCCGGTACCGAACCGGCGGCGCATCTGCGCCAAAGGGCGATCATCAAAACCCTGCTGATGGGCGACGATCCGGCTCCATCGACCTCTACTCCGACGTTGACGATATCCCCATCTCCAAAGAGCCGTTCCTGTATGGCCGGTGCTGGATAACAACGGTGAAGCCATTCGCTGGCAGTGGCGCGCAGTGCGCTTTGCCGATTATCTGCTGCAAACCCGCATGAAAAGCCGCAGCAACGGATTACGCGTGATCTACAGCGTCACCATCAATCTGGTGCCGAACCACCTCGATAAACGTGCGCACAAATACGTGGGCATGGTGCGCCAAAGCGGCACGCAAATATGGTGTGGAAGAGTCGCTGATCCCGGCGATTATGCAAACCGAGTCCTCATTTAACCCGTATGCGGTCAGCCGCTCCGATGCGCTGGGACTGATGCAGGTGGTGCAGCACAGCGCCGGGAAAGATGTGTTCCGCGCGCAGGGGAAATCCGGTACGCCAGACAGAAGCTATCTGTTTGATCCGCAAAGCAACATTGATACCGGTACCGCCTGCACCGGCAATGCTGAACAATGTTTATCTTTCCGGCATCACTAACCCGACATCACGCCGTTATGCGGTGATCACCGCCTATAATGGCGGCGCAGGTAGCGTGTTGCGCGTCTTCTCCAGTGATAAAGTGCAGGCGGCGAATATCATTAACACCCTGACGCCGGGGGGATGTTTACGAAACCCTGACCAGCCGCCATCCGTCCGCGGAATCCCGCCGTTACCTGTATAAAGTGAATACGGCGCAAAAACGTACCGCCGCAATTAACCTCACCTTATGCCTCTTTTACGCATCGCGCGGAAAGAGGCATAAGCCTGTAGAGATGCAAACGGTTGCGTTAAATTGTGACATACGTCACCATATGGAATTGCAATCAGAGGAAGTTTGCATTTTTATGTCGGGCATAACAAATTCACCGCCCCGTCGATGATAGAATCCTGACACATAACAAAAGCAATTGTGCCCATTCCAACACCTAACCGTCTCCTTTGTGAGGAAATTAGCATGAATCTTAAGCTGCAGCTGAAAGTCATTATCTTTCTGCAGTTCTGCCTGTGGGAAGCTGGCTGACTACACTTGGCTCTTATATGTTCGTCACCCTGAAATTTGAGGGTGCGGAAATCGGCGCCGTTTACAGCTCGCTGGGTATTGCCTCTCTGCTGATGCCAACACTGCTCGGCATCATTGCGGATAAGTGGCTGAGTGCAAAATGGGTTTACGCCCTTTGCCACCGGTCGGGGCAATCACGCTGTTTATTGCCGCAGGTGTGACAACGCCGGGGGCCATGTTCGCCATTATCCTGCTCAACTCGCTGGCCTATATGCCAACGCTGGGCCTCGTGAACACCATCTCATACTTCCGTTTGCAATCCGCTGGTCACGACATCGTGACGGATTTCCCGCCAATTCGTATCTGGGGCACCATTGGCTTTATCCACGGCAATGTGGGCGGTGAGCTTCTCAGGTTTCGAACTGGAGCCATATGCAGCTCTATATCGGCGCTGCGCTGTCGCTGCTGCTGAGCCTGATCTCCTGACGTTGCCGCATATGCCGGTGGCGAAAAGCAAAGAGAAACAGACTCGGGTGGAAATGCTCGGCCTGAATGCGTTTGCCCTGTTTAAAAACAAACGCATGGCGATTTTCTTTATCTTCTCAATGCTGCTGGGCGCCGAGTTGCAGATCACCAACATGTTCGGCAACACCTTCCTGCATAGCTTCGATGCCAACCCGTTGTTCGCTAACAGCTTTATCGTGACCCATGCATCGGTCATGATGTCGATTTCGCAGATTTCCGAAACCGCCTTCATCCTGGCTATTCCGTTCTTTATGAGCCGTTACGGCATTAAGAACGTCATGATGATCAGTATCTTCGCACCGGGTGCTGCGTTTTGGCCTGTTCGCCTTCGGCGACCCGACGCCGTTCGGCACCGTACTGCTGGTGCTGTCGATGATCGTTTACGGTTGTGCGTTCGACTTCTTCAACATCTCTGGCTCCGTATTTGTGGAGAAAGAAGTCAGCCCGGCAATCCGCGCAAGTGCGCAAGGTATGCTGCTGATGATGACCAACGGTTTCGGTTGCATCCTCGGCGGTATGGTGAGCGGTAAAGTGGTGGAGATTTACACCACCGCAGGCGTGACCGACTGGAAAACCGTCTGGTTGATTTTCGCCGGTTATTCGCTGGTACTGGCGTTCGCGTTCATCACGATGTTTAAGTACAAACACGTGCGCGAACCGGCAGGCGTCGCGCAAAAGCGTAAGACAAAAACCCGGCCTGAGCGCCGGGTTTTTTATTGGCTATTACCGGAGGGCGGTTTCGCCTTATTCGGCCGGCGAAAACCGCTTAGGGGAGCGATGCCAGCACATAGGCAACGGCCAGCAAGTCCGCGCTACCGCCGGGGCTTAACCGCCTCGCCATCAACGCATTGTCCATTTCCCGCAGGGAATCGCTATTCCACGATGTCGCCAGCAATCCAGCCGCATAATCCTGCACATAACGCAGCCCTGCCATGCCACCACGCGATACCAGATTGCTGTCGGCGTTAGCGGCCATCAGGCGCAGTAGCGCGTTGTGCAAGCGACGCTCGCCTTGTTCCTGATGCCAGTACGGCAATACCGCGCGTCGTACGGTGATAAAGCCCTGTTCAACTTCTCCGCGCGCCCCGGCCATAGGCATGAAACTGCTTCTCTCGGCGGTGGTCGCTTGCGGGCGTGCCATCAGCTCACGCGCCACCGAGGGCCACGGCAAATTTCACTGACCTGACGGCACAACGCATCGGCGCTGACCATCCGGTTTGCTACCAAAGCGCCCGGCGGCAAAACATAACAACCCCAGCGAAAAGATGCCGCCTTTATGGGTATTCACCCCGTGAGTGGCGCTGAGCATGGCCTGTTCACAGGCGATACCCTGAGGCCGCAACAGACGCAGCTGCTCACTGGCGGGTTTATGGGCATGCGCTTGCCCGGCCTGCATAAAAGCGGAAAACCAGGGCGTGATAGCTGCAATGCTCTTCACAAACAGAGCATGGTCCATGTCTGGTGCGAGCCGGTATTCGCTCTGTCCACCAGCCCCGGTTTCGGGGTTAAATCCAGTTCAATACGCAACGCCCGTGCCGCAAGCGTGGGCACATCGTCTTGTTGGGGGTTAGTCGCGAGCAAACCAGCCATCAATCAATCTCTCTACACGCCCGACCACCTCCTCAACCGGATGGCGGCGGGAGCGTGCGCAACCGTGTGCAGGCTCGTCGCATACCGAGGCAGCGGCGCGTGTTCAGATCCAGCGAATGTCGGCCAACTTGTCCGTTGTCCGGGCAAAAACATCAAAATCCCACAGTCTGCCGAGCGGATGCGTTTGCTCCATCTCCACGCAGTTGGCTTTGATTTCCACCGCCGGATGCTGCACGCACCACAGAGCTTCTGCACCGGTAGGCAGCCACAGCACCTGCCTGTCCAGCACCGTCCAGTGGTTTTGCCACAGCAACTGGTCGCAGGCTTGCAGCGCCACCCCCATGGTATTGCGATAGCGAATGCTGTCTTTCACGGCGCCGGGCGTCACCAGCGTCAGCGAAATAACAGGTTGTTGATAGTGAGCGAGCCAGTCAGCCTGACGCGCGCGCGGCTATCTTTCGCCGCCAGCAGCGCTTCAAGGCTGACGCCCGCTCTCACGGGCGTCAGTGTGGTCATTGATTTTCCTCTTTAACCTGACGGACAACGTCAATCACGCTGCCGTCGCGGTAGCGGGATCACCCCGACGATACGGTCGGTAAAGGCGATCGGTTTCGGTTCACCGGTCAGGAGATGGCGCGTTGGTACAGCGCGTCGATATCCACGATTTTCAGTCCAGCCGCCAGCAGGCGTTCGCGCGGAATTTCCGGGCGCGCGCCGGGTTAACGGCAATCCCGTGGTCGGTCACCAGCACGTCGATACTTTCCCGGCGTCAACAGTGTGGTCACACGTTTTACCACGGTCGGAATACGGCTACGCAGCAGAGGCGCAACCACAATGGTCAGGTTTGCCGCTGCCGCGACATCGCAGTGACCACCGGACGCGCCGCGCATCACACCATCGGAACCAGTGATCACGTTGACGTTAAAATCGACGTCAATTTCCAGCGCGCTGAGGATCACCACATCCAGTTGATCGCAGCTTGCCGCTTTACCGCCGGGGTTGGCATACACGTTGGTGGAAATTTCAACATGGTTCGGGTTACGACGCAGCGATGCCGCCGCTTCGCTGTCAAAGCACTGGGTATCCAGCAGTTTTCGATCAACCCTTTTTCATGCAGATCCACCCGCGGGCTACCGGTGATACCGCCAAGCGCAAAACGGGCTTTCACACCGTGGCGCTCCATTTTCTCTTCCATAAAGCGGGTCGCTGCCGTGGATGCCGCGCCGGAACCCGTCTGCATGGAGAAGCCGTCTTTGAAATAGCCGGAGTGTTCAATCACGTCGGCAGCATAGCGGGCGATCATCAGTTCACGCGGATTACTGGTCACACGCGCTGCACCCACGCTGATTTTGGCCGGATCGCCAACGCTCTCCACTTGCACGATCAGATCGACCTGATTCTGGCTGAGGCTTGCCGGCATATTCGGGAACGGCACCAGCTCTTCGGTCAGCAGCACCACTTTTTGGCGAACTGCGCATCCACCATCGCGTAACCCAGCGAACCGCAGCAGGATTTACCCTGCGTACCGTTGGCATTACCAAATTCGTCGCTGCACGGTACGCCAAGGAAAGCGACATCGATGTTCAGCTCACCGTCCTGCAACAATTTCACGCGACCGCCGTGGGAGTGGATTTGCACCGGCTCGTCCATCAGACCGTGGGAGATGGCATCTGCCAGCTTGCCGCGCATACCGGAGGTATAAATCCGGGTGATCACACCGCTCTGAATATGCTCGATCAGCGCATCGTTGCAGGTCATCAGTGAACTGGAGGCCAGCGTCAGGTTTTTAAAACCCAGACGCGCCAGCGTCGCCACCACGTTATTGATCACACGGTCGCCTTCACGAAACGCATGATGGAAAGAGATCGTCATACCGTCTTTCAGGCCGCTGCGAGCAATGGCATCTTCCAGCGTGGCGCAAAGTTTACGCGTATGTTTGCTGTTAACGTCCGCCAGCCGGGCGTGGCGGCATGAGCGCTCTCAAAGGGTTTTAAATCACGCAGATGGGGAAATTAACGTGAAGAAGCTCTGTTTGATTCATTGTTCTGTCCTTAATGACGCACGCCGGACGCAGCCGCACGTTCCAGCACCATCTGCGCGTGATTAATAATGGGGGCGTCGATCATTTTGCCGTTCAGCGAGACAACGCCAAGGCCGTTGCGTTCACCCTCTTCCGCCGCTTCGATAACCCGTTTCGCGTGGTCAACTTCCTGCTGGGTAGGCGCATAGGCGTTATGCAGCAGATCGATCTGACGTGGGTTAATCAACGACTTACCGTTAAAGCCCATTTTGCGGACCGGTCGACTTCACGCAGGAAACCGGCTTCGTCATTCACGTCTGACCACACCACGTCAAAGGCATCAATACCGGCTGCACGGGCAGCATGCAGTACGGCGCAACGGGCGTAGAACAGCTCGGTGCCGTCGCCACGTTCGGTTTGCATATCCATCACATAGTCAAACGCCGCCAACGCAATGCCGATCAAACGTTGAGAGCTACGGGCAATGGCCACAGCATTGATAACGCCGATAGCGGACTCAATCGCCGCCATCACGCGGGTGGAACCCACTTCGCGACCGCACGCCAGCTCAATGCGTTCGAGATGGCGCTCCAGTTCGTAGATATCTTCCGGGGTGTCGGTTTTCGGTAAACGCACCACATCCACCCCGGCGCGGACGACGGCTTCCCGAGTCCGGCAAACCGAACGGCGTGTTCAGTGGGTTAATGCGCACCACGGTTTCCAATGTCACGGTACATCGGGTGTTGCAGCGCATGAAATACCAGCAGACGCGCCGTGTCTTTTCACGCAGGGCGACGGCGTCTTCCAGATCGAACATGATCGAATCCGGGCGGTAGATAAACGCGGTGGAGAGCATGGCGGCGTTAGCGCACGGCAGGAACAGCATGCTACGACGAAGTTTTTTCACAGCAGTTTCCCCCAGTCGATTTCCGTGCCTTCGGCGGCACGCAGGATGGCGCTTTGCAGACGGGCGCGAATAACACAATCCAGCGCGCCTTTATCTTCGATAATCACCAGCCCTTGATGGACGTCCATCGCGCGCAGCGTGGCATTGACCACTGGCGGATTTGATCGCCAAACTGCTTGATCACTTCGCTGTGCACAACGACTTCCAGCTCGCCCGCAGTCGGGGCTATTTTCACCATCAGGTCGCTGGACTCCATGGTCCCGGCCAGCGCCTCCCCTCACAATTTTCATAATGACATTCCTGATTTTTAAGCGACTTCCGCGCTGTAATGGGATTCGAGATGCGCGAAAGTGGTATCCGGTACGATTTCCCGAATGCGGGAAAACTGGTGTGTTTTGAGTAAACGGCGCACTTCCGAGGCGGAGATGGCATTGCCGGTGGCTTTAATGCGCGGGATTTCCACCACCTCCACGACGCCTGCCAGTAGCTGATGCATAGTCTGGTTGTACTGGCGGGTGATATCGCAAAACGGCTCGCTGCCGATAAAGCGGTGGGTAATACCCAGCGCCGGGGCGATATAGTTACGGAAGATAAGCAGATCGATTTCGCTCCACGCCTGCTGCACTTTGCCGGTCTCTTTCAGGAAGTAGGCCGGGAAGGTGGCGCGGGAAATGATGTACTGAGATCCTTCATGCACGGTGACGTTCGCCAGATGCGACACGCCTGCTTTCACCATTTTTAAGCGTGCGGCGAAGGGAAAGAACGAGGCGTCTTCACGCACCACAAACAGGTGCAGCCAGTCGCACGCCTGCGCAGCCTGCTCGACCAGATGACGATGCCCAAGGGTAAAGGATTGGCGTTCATGACAATCGCGCCAATACGCTTTCCCGGCATGCGATCTGCCTGCAACGTACGGCAGTAGCGCTGAATACCTGACGGCGTGTTTTCCATCAGAATGGCGTTATTGCCGCTCTGCGCAACAGGCCAGAATCCGCTGTGCTGAAAGCGCTCCCGGTTACAGGGGCGGGTGCACAAAAACAGATGAAAGTGGCCGCGCGCCAGCGCCGTGTTCAACTTCTGCCGAGTTGCGCGCTGAGGTTCTCACCGCGCATCTCTTCATCTACTGCCACGCACTTGATGACGTTGTCGGCCGTGCCCGCACAACCCACCAGTCGGTTTCCCGACCGTGCTTCAACGAAAGTGGTGATATCGTGGTCCATACCTAAACCGCTGTCAGCGAGCAACGTGCGGATAGAGGCCAGCCGTTGAGTATTGCCGTTGACTTCCGCTACGCGGAAGTCGATGGGGGGTCGTGCTTGCATGGTGTTGCCTTCGTCCTTAGTGCGCTGCCGTCAGCGCATGCGCTGGCGCATCGATAATCACATTGCTGAGGTGACCGATATTCTCGATCTCCACTTCAATGCGATCGCCCGCTTTCATAAACAGCGGCGGGTTACGCTTTTGCCGACGCCGCCCGGTGAACCGGTGATGATGACGTCGCCCCGGCGTCAGGCTGGTGAAGGTACTGATGTACTCGATAAGCTCGGCCACCTTATGGATCATGCTGGCGGTGTTATCGTCCTGTACCATGCGGCCATTCAGCCCGGTGTACGGATAGCAAGCGCATGCGGATCCGGGATCTCATCGGCGGTGGTCATCCACGGGCCGAAAGCCCCGTCTGCCGCCAGTTTTTGCCCGCGGTAAACCCCGGTGTGTGCTGCCAGTCACGTGCGGAACCATCCATATAGCAGCTATAACCCGCCACATGACTTAACGCCGTCTCGCGGGAAATATCTTCACCGCCTTTACCAATGATCACCGCCAGTTCACCTTCGTAGTCGAATTCGCTGGAGTGACGCGGTTTCAGCACCGGGGCGTTATGCCCGGTCTGCGAGTCGGCAAACCGGACAAACAGCGTCGGCGCCGGGTTGTGCTGATCAAATTCTTTGCGTTTTTCGGCGTAGTTCATGCCAACGCAGAGAATTTTGCCGGGGCTATCGATCACGGGCAGAAAATCGAGATCATCGAAGCGGAGTTCCGGTGCTTCACCGGCAAACTGCTGTGCCTCGTTCAGCGCGTTGGCGGCGAGCAGCGATTTCAAATCACCGTAACGGTCGCCGAGGCGCTTGCCCAGATTGATGACGCCATCAGCCTTGACGATGCCGTAGCTACGGATCCTGATGGACAAAGCTTGCGAGTTTCATATCAGTTCCTGTAATGCTTAATCAAACGAGGAAATTGCCAAGGACCAGCAGTGATACCGACACGTTGATCGCGCCGCCAATACGGGTCGCAATCTGTGCAAACGGCATCAGGCTCATGCGGTTGCCCGCCGTCAGGATGGCAACATCCCTGTACCGCCCTGACCGCTCTGGCAGCAGGAAACGATGGCCACATCAATAGGATGCATGCCGATCTTTTACCCACGAAGAAGCCAGTCGCAACCAGTGCGGAAACGGTACTCACGATCACCAGCAGGTTATTGATGGTGAAAGCGTGAACCAGTTCTTCCCACGGCGTGATCGCCACGCCAACCGCGAAGAGAATCGGATAGGTGACCGAGGTCTGGAAGAATTTGTACACCACCTGAGAGCCTTCCAGCAGGCGCGGAGAAACGCCGTGCACCAGCTTGATCAGGACAGCAATAAACAGCATGCCGACCGGTGCAGGCAGGCCAATCAGTTTGTGGCCCAGCATGCCGATCATGTACAGCAGTACTGCCAGCAGTGCGCCAGCGGCAATAGTGGTCACATCGGTTTTGCCGGAGAATGCCGGTGCCGCCGGAGCCTGTTCGTCGCCATTGCTGCGGTTAGGCATCAGTTGACCTTCACCGGTCAGGTGCGGGAAGCGTTTACCGAGTTGGTTCAGGCAACCGGAGATAATGATGGCGGTCAGGCCACCCAGCATCACCATCGGCAGTACGCGACCCAGTGCAACGCCCTGATCCATATGCAGCAGCGTGGCGTAACCAATAGAGAGCGGGATCGCCCCTTCACCCACACCACCGGCCATGATCGGCAGAATAATAAAGAAGAAGATCTGGAACGGTTCCATACCGAGCATCAGGCCAACGCCCATGCCCACCAGCATGCCAACGATTTCACCGCACAGCATCGGGAAGAAAATACGCAGGAAACCCTGGAATCAGGGTAGTGCGGTTCATACTCATGATGCTGCCGACAATAATGCAGCAGATATAAAGATAGAGAATGTTGGTGGATTTATAGAACTTGGTGGTGGATTCCACGACCACGTCCGGCAGCAGGCCGTAATAGACCATCGCCGAAGGGATAAAGGTTGCGCAAATCGCCGCAGCGCCCAGCTTACCGATGATCGGCAAACGCTTACCGAATTCACCGCAGGCAAAGCCGAAGAACGCCAGTGTGGCGACCATCACGACGATATCGCTGGGAAGCTTGCCGCCCAGACAGTCAATCGCAATCAACGCACCCGCCAGCAAGAATAACGGCAGTGGAATAATCCCTACCTTCCGAGGGTATCCATAATGTGCCACCACTTATCTTTAAGTGATGTTTTTGAATCGCCAGCGATTCAGAGGTAACAGAAAATGAATCGTCAGTTGTGCTCATAATTAAGCCCCTTGGTTATTTTGTGCGTACAGACTAAAGGGCTAAACACACACTTTATGTGAGGAGCTGCATAATAAAATCGGAGTTTTAATGGCGCCTATGGTTTTTATGGTTTCTTTTATTTTGTGTGATTTACGCCTTAATAATGCGCGCGTGGTTTTTATGGTTTTTATATATAGAAATACAACTTAATAACATTTCCCAAAAGAATATTTAACAGGCCGTTTTTCAGCGTCAGCGCTGGCTGTGCAAGGGATCACAAGTTTCCAGTAAACTGCGCACGGCAGCAAAAAAAGATGGTACATTGGCACATTGTTGGCTGCTGTGCGTACCGTCATGAAAGTATCCTTTCAAATCAAACTTTTTATTTCGCTGGTGCTTTTCTTCTCCGGCCTTTTGCCCTGCTGGGCGTTTATTATTACAAGGATGTCGGTCGTCAGCTATACCGAGGAAATGAGCGCCAGAGCAAAAATACAAGCTGAAGAAATAGCGATTATTCCGAATTTGCGCAAGGCCGTTGCTGGAAAAGATATTCCGGCGATTACCCAGTTTATGCATCAGGTTGTTTCCCACAGCGACGCCAGCTTTATTGTTATCGGTGATAATAAGGGCCTGCATTTATTTCACTCGGTCCATGCCAATGTTGTGGGTAAAACGCTGGTGGGCGGCGATAACGAAGAAGTGCTGCGTGGATTAAGCACCACCACGATCCGCAAAGGGGGCTTAGGTATTTCTCTGCGCAGTAAAGCGCCGATATTCGACGACAACGGGCAGGTCGTGGGGATTGTTTCCGTGGGGTATCTGACCAGCTATCTGGATACCATTACGCTTGGCAAAGTGATCAATATTTTTATTGCCGCGGTGTTGCTGCTCGCCGCGCTATTTATCTTTTCCGGTTTTTCACCCGCGGGATTAAAAATAGATCTTCTCGCTGGAGCCGCGAGAAATTGGCCTGTTAGTACGCCAGCAAAAGGCAATGATGGAGTCCATTTACGAAGGGGTGATCGCTGTCGACAGCGAATTGCGCATTGAGGTGGTAAACCAGGCTGCGCGCAAACTGCTGGGCCTGAGTCAGCCCACGTGCCCTGCGCGGGCAAGCCATTGGCGAGGTGATCGCACCGGTGCCCTTTTCACCCGCGCGGTGATGCTGGAACACGACACGCACGATGAGATCTGCCGTTTTAACGCCTTAACGGTGATTGCCAGCCGGGTGCGCATTATGCTGGAGGATAAATTACAGGGCTGGGTGATCACCTTCCGCGATCGCAATGAGATAGACAGCCTCAGCGCGCAACTCAGCCGGGTTAAACGCTACGTTGATAACCTGCGCATTATGCGCCACGAGCAATTAAACCGCATGACCACGCTCTCCGGCCTGCTGCATATGGAGCGTTACGACGAAGCGGTGCGTTATATTCAGGCGCAGTCTGAGCACGCGCAGGAGCTGCTGGACTTTATCTCGTCGCGCTTTAGCTCGCCCACCTTGTGCGGGCTGCTGCTGGGCAAAAGCGGCGCGCGCCCGGGAAAAAGGCGTCGAACTGGCGTTTGATCCGCTGTGCCGGATGGATCGCGCCTGTCTTGCACTGGGGGAAGCAGAACTGATCTCGATCATTGGCAATCTGCTGGATAACGCCATTGAGGCAACGCAACGTGCAACGCTGCCTCACGAACCGGTGGAAGTGTTGATCCTGCTGAATGAGCGGGAGCTGATTATTGAAGTGGCGGATCGCGGTATCGGCATCGACCCGATTATCCGCGAGCACATTTTTGAACGCGGGATGACCACCAAGCGCAGTGGCGATCATGGTATTGGCCTCTATTTGATCGCCAGTTATGTGACACAGGTAGGCGGATCGATCGACATTTCTGATAACGATCCTCGCGGTGCGATTTTTTCTTTGTTTATTCCTGAAACGGGCAACGTACAGCGTCCCGTACCGACCTCGGAAGATCAGAATTATGCGACATGAACTGATAGACGTGCTGATAGTAGAAGATGAAAACGCGCTTGCGCAGCTTCATGCTGAACTGATCAGCAAACATCCGCGTTTACGCCACCGGGCATTGCCTCATCCCTTGCCGAAGCGAAGGTGTTGCTGAACAGTACGCAGCCGCAACTGGTTTTACTCGACAATTACCTGCCGGACGGTAAAGGCATTACGCTTATCAGCGATCCACTGATTACCCGCGCGCTAACTGTTCGGTGATTTTTATCACTGCCGCCAGCGACATGGACACCTGTAGCCCCGGCCATCCGCAATGGCGCTTTTGACTATATCCTCAAACCGGTGTCCCGGAAGCGATTAAGCCAGTCACTGGAGCGTTTTGTGCAATTCGCCGAGCAGCAGCGGGTATGGAAAATCGTCGACCAGCAAAACGTTGACTCACTCTATCAGTTACAGGCCAAGAATTACCGCCGGAGGATAACGGCAGTAAAGGCATTGAGGAGAATACGCTGGCGCTGGTGCAAAAACTGTTTGCCGACGAGGCTGAACGCTGCTTTTCCGTTGATGAAGTGGTCAGCGAAACGGGGCTGAGTAAAACCACCACCCGCCGCTACCTCGGAACACTGCGTGGAGGCGGGTTTTCTGGTGGTCGAGATGCAGTACGGCAAGATTGGGCACCCGCGGCGTATGTACCGGCGGGTAGCCGCGTGATGTTTGCCCCTCGCCCCTCAGGGGAGAGGATGAAAAACGGCGCCATACTCATCTCCCTCTCCCCTCAGAGGAGAGGATGAAAAACGACGCCATACTCATCTCCCTCTCCCCTCAGAGGAGAGGATGAAAAACGGCGCCATCTCCCTCTCCCCTCTGGGGAGAGGATGAAAACGGCGCCATCTCCCTCTCCCCTCTGGGGGAGAGAATGAAAAAACGGCGCCATGCTCATCTCCCTCTCCTCTGGGGGAGAGGGTTGGGGTGAGGGAAAAACTACTCAGCACATACCCGTACAAACGCTTGATCCCGTCCGCATCCGTTTCGGAATAGACGCCCTGCAATTCCGGTGAGAAGCCCGGCAGCAGGTTTACGCCCTCTTCCAGCGCAAGGAAATAACGCTGCACCGCACCGCCCCAGACTTCCCCGGCACCACACACAACACCCCGGTGCGGATACGGGAGCGCACCTTCAGCGGCAATACGCCCTTCCGCTTCGCTGATGCGCACCAGTTCCACATTGCCGCGAATAAACTCGCTGTTGGCATCCTGCGGGTTCATCACCACTGCGGGCAGGCTCTCTTTGCGGAACATCGCTTTTTGCAGATCCTTCACCCCGAAGCTGACATATAAATTATGCATCTCCCCGGCACAATTCACGCAGCGTGTAATCGCGGTAGCGCACCGGGTATTTGTTGAAGATGGTCGGCAGCACATCCGCCAGCGGCGTGTCGTCTTCAATGTGCTGTTCGAACTGGCCGAGCATCGCCACCAGTTGCGCCATCTTCTCTTCGCTTTCCGCTGGCGTCAGCAGGAACAGGATCGAATTGAGATCGCACTTCTCCGGCACAATGCCGTTCTCGCGCAGGAAGTGCGCCAGAATGGTCGCCGGAATACCGAACTCCGTGTACTCACCGGTTTCAGCATCAATACCCGGCGTGGTCAGCAGCAGCTTGCAGGGATCGACAAAGTACTGCTCCCGCGCATAACCCTCAAACCCGTGCCATTTATCGCCCGGTTCAAAACTGAAGAAACGGCGCTCGCGGGCAATATTCTCCGTAGGATGATCCTGCCACGGTCGCCCGGCAATTTCCGGCGGCACAAACGGCCTGATCATTTTGCAGTTGGCGATGATCGCTTTGCGGGCTTCGATCCCCAGCGCCACGCACTCCGCCCACAGGCGGCGACCGCTCTCGCCCTGATGGATTTTGGCGTTAACGTCCAGCGCGGCGAACAGCGGATAAAACGGGCTGGTGGAGGCATGCAGCATAAAGGCATTGTTGAGCCGCTTATGCGGGCAAAAACGCGCCTGACCGCGCAAGTGGTTATCTTTTTATGGATCTGCGAGGTTTGCGAGAACCCCGCCTGCTGTTTGTGCACCGACTGGGTGACAAAGATCCCCGGATCGTTTTCGTTGAGATCCAGCAGCAGCGGCGAGCAATCCGCCATCATCGGAATGAACTGCTCGTAGCCCACCCATGCTGAGTCAAACAGGATGTAATCACACAGGCTGCCGATTTTGTCGATCACCTGACGGGCGTTGTAAATGGTGCCATCGTATGTGCCGAGGCTGGATCACCGCCGTGCGGAACGGGCGCGGCTGGTTGGCTTTTTCCGGGGCGACCTCGCGGATCGCATCGCGCAGGTATTTTTCATCAAAGCAGCGATCGTCGATACCGCCGATAAAACCAAACGGATTACGCGCGGCTTCAAGATAGATCGGCGTCGCACCCGCACCGGATCAGCGCGCCATGATGGTTGGATTTGTGGTTATTGCGGTCGAACAACACCAGTCGCCACGCGTCAACAGCGCGTTCGTTACCACTTTGTTGGCGGCGGAAGTGCCGTTAAGCACAAAATAGGTTTTGTCAGCGTTAAACACCTTGGCGGCAAATTTTTGCGCATGCTTGGCGGATCCTTCATGGATCAACAAGTCGCCCAGTTTGACATCCGCGTTGCACATGTCGGCGCGAAAGACGTTTTCACCGAAAAAATCATAGAACTGTCGCCCGGCCGGGTGCTTTTTTAAAAAACGCGCCGTGCTGATGTCCGGGGCAAGCAAAGGTGCTGTTATCCATCTCAACGTACTGGCGCAGCGTATCGAAAAAGGGTGGCAACAGATTGTCTTCGTAATCGCAGGCGGCGGTTTCCAGCTCCAGCCAGTCCTGCGCTTTGCCGCCGATCACTGCCGTTACACCGTCCGGCATCTCAACAGGTTCGTTAGCAAACAAGAACACCGGCAGATGAAAGCCAGTCCGTTTCAGCAACGCCAGAATGCCGCTATGACTCTCCGCGACCGTAATGACGACTGCCGCCACATCCGTAAAATCGGTACTGTCCAGCGTCACGGCTTCGCGGTGAGTGGAAAAGCAGGGACACCAGCTCACGGCTGACGGCAATTTTCATTGATTTCATAAGCACGAATACCCGTTTCAGGGGGAGTAAAAGACCCCGGGCAAAGCGGTGGCTTCACCCAACGAACGTGTCTGACTGGAACCAGCTCCGACCGCCAGACATCAGTAAAAGCAGACAGCTTCTGATCTTACTGTTGTCCTACAGTGAGCGTACGATACCCTCACCGCATGGTGAGAGAAGTATGGGACAAAACGATACGGGCGCCCATTCGCATGCTGGCGTAAAGCGTGTGACAAACAGTGTTAATGTACGTCATCAGGCGGCCCCGTTAAGGTAGAGGAAAATTCGCGCAATCATGGCATCTTTCCCCGGTGGCGCAACCAACGGGGCGGCTCAACCGCATAAAAATGCTATTCTGTGCGTTATCTTATTCAGTTTTATGAACATCAGGGAGAGAGTGTGTGTTAACGGGTCCCTTTATTAATGCTGCTGCCGTTTTAATCGGCGGCAGCCTCGGTGCGCTGCTCAGCCACCGCCTGCCGGAGCGCGTACGCTCCTCCATGCCATCGATATTCGGCCTCGCATCGCTGGGGATCGGTGTTTTGCTGGTGATCAAGTGCGTCAACCTCCCGGTGATGGTGCTTGCCACGCTGGTCGGCACGCTGATTGGCGAGCTGTGCTACGTTGAGCGCGGGATCAGCGGCGGCGTCAACGCCCTGCGTAACTGGTGCAAAAGCGCAAAAGCGGCGAAGCCAATAGCGCCCATGAATCGTTTATCCAGAGTCTGGTGGCCATCATTATTCTGTTCTGCGCCAGCGGTACCGGGATTTTTGGTGCAATGCGCGAAGGGATGACCGGCGATCCGAGCATTCTTATCGCCAAGGCGTTTCTGGATTTCTTTACCGCGGTTATCTTCGCCACCTCGCTCGGGTTTGCTGTGGCGATCATTTGCGTACCAATGCTGATTATTCAGCTTACGCTCGCCACCTGCGCGACCCTGATCCTGCCGCTGACAACGCCCGCGATGATGGGGGATTTCACCGCCGTGGGCGGAATTTTGCTGCTGGCAACCGGGCTGCGCATTTGCGGAATTAAGATGTTTGCCGTGGCGAATATGCTGCCTGCACTGGTGATCGCCATGCCGATTTCCGCCCTGTGGACGGCGTTTTTGCCTGACCTGACGTGCGTTTTCAACAAAGTGGTGATAGATTGTGCAGTCTGCAACGATTTAAAGAAATTTCGTTGACGGAGCGCGGTGAATCAGGTTTAATGCGCCCCCGTTGCCCGGATAGCTCAGTCGGTAGAGCAGGGGATTGAAAATCCCCGTGTCCTTGGTTCGATTCCGAGTCCGGGCACCACTTATTCAGAGAACCCAGCCTATGGCTGGGTTTTTGCTTTTCTGCTTCCGGACTCTCCATCGAACTCCGTTCGATTATTCGCCGCAAGCGGCTCACCCCTTCGGGGCCAGCGCGACAAGCGCGCTGTTCAACGCCTGTGGCGTTAGTCCGGGTCCGGGCACCACTATTTAAAGAACCCGCCCAAAAGGCGGTTTTTTGCTTTTCTGCTCCCGGACTCTCCATCGAACGCCGTTCGGTTATAAAAAAACCACCTCCTACAGGAGGTGGTTGTGGCGACAGAGGAGTCTTAGTCGCGGGTCTTGCACATCACGGTGGCGATGTGATCCGCAAGTTTTGCCACAAAAGGCATGGCCAGCATGGTCATATGATTACCGAGGGGTGAGCAGAGTATTTAATCGTTCCGCATGTGCAGACCACACAGCATTATGATGTTCTCTTGCTGCGCTGTTCCCCTCCGGGCATTAATCATGTGCAGCTCGCCCCGGTAGCGATCCGCCGGGTAATACGACGTGTTTAAGTTCGCTTTTATTACCTGAAATACCCCCCTCCAGTGCGGCAAGCGGCGTTTTATTTGTATATACACCGGCATCCACCGAGGACCTGATGCAAATAGCCAAGTTGCCGTTTCGGCGCCGGGGGTTGATAATTCCGCCCACGTCACGGGAAGGGTCCGGTTCAACATTAAGTTATAAATATCAATCAACTTTATTATCACCTCGCGATGAGTGGCCGATTGTTTACTCCCCGGCGCTCTGCTATCAATCACAATCAGATCGGCAACCCGCTCTCCCTGTGCCTGTAATTGCAGTGCAATTTCCGGTGGCTATCCAGCCGCCAAAAGAGTGACCGATAACGAAGTAAGGTCCGTGCGGCTGTATCTGCTGCATCGCACAAATATAATCGCGCGCCGTCTCTTCAACCGTCAGGTGAGGCATGCGGGCAACGTCGGTTAATCCCCGGGCCTGTAATACATAAACCGGTGAGCTGACAGGAAAAAGCTCCGCAAGATCGAGAAAACTGAACGCGGACGCCCCCGCGCCGGGTATGCAAAAAGCGGAGGCGCTGTTTTTACCCCTCTTGCATAATCACCACCGGGTTATAAAGCGCCTCGGGGCAACAGATGTGCAGCAAGATGCGCGGCCAGCTGTGCAAGCACAAGGTTGCTGCATGATCGACTGATGTGTTCCCCTATTGGATGTAGTGATGAACGCACACCCACAATGTCACGCCAGCCGCGCCATCGGTCATCGTTTTCATGCATTTCTGCCGTGTACAGATTGACCGTAAGGTCTGAGGACGATGGCGTATATTTCAGTCCGAGCGGCCTGATATAAAGCGCCGTATTTAAGCGCAGCAACAGTGCTTCACCGGTAATATCAGCAGGTAACCAGCGGTGATAAGAACAAAGGTCAACGGCTTTTTTCTCATCAATCGGTCGTTGAAGTTGCGCTAATACTGCCCGGTCGCTCTCCGGCACATAGCTGGATAAAAACGCCAGTATCATTGCATCTCTTTGTTCCGCCGCAGAAACCGCGTCGAAAGCGCTATTCTGCAACAAAGCGGGGTGATAGCTGTCGATCATCCCGATAAAGGCAATATCCTCCCCGCGCTGACGCAACTGACAGGCTATTTCATAACTTAACAGCCCCCCTAACGACCATCCGCAAAGGTAATAAGGTCCATGCGGCTGAACGCGACGGATAGCTTCTGCATGGTAAGCAGCAAGCGCTTCCAGTGACGTTGGCGGATTTTCCCGGGCATACACGCCTAATGCGTGCAGCACATATATGGGGCGATCGATCTGGAAGCATTGGAAGCCAGCGGTGAATAAACCAGTGGATCGCCTGAAGGTTCATGCACAAAGAAAAGTGGCGGCAGAGCACCCTCCGCGCGCAGCAGTAGCGGGTTATCGTCAAAAGGAGAGGTCGTTAATGTCCCGGTGCGTTTAACGGCTAAGGCAAGCTGGCGCAATATCGGGTGAGCAAAGAGCGTTGCCAGCGAGGTTTTCATACCGGCCTGAGCCGGGGCGATTCAGCAACTGAACCGCCATCAGCGAGTGACCGCCCAGCTCAAAGAAGTTGTCATGCCGCCCGACCCGCTCCAGTCCCAGCAGCGCACACCAGACAGCCGCCAGTTCCCGCTCGGTCTCCCCTTCCGGCGCTTCATACTCCTGTGTCACCACCGAGGCACTGTCCGGCACCGGCAGCGCACGACGGTCCAGCTTGCCGTTCGCCGTCAGCGGGAAAGATGCCACCGTCACCCATGCGGCAGGCAGCATGTACTCCGCCAGCGTCTGTGACAGTTGCCGCCGCAGCGCGCCCGGCGACAGCGTGTGCCCCGGCTCCGCCACCAGATAGGCAACCAGCCGCTTCTCGCCCGGCGTGTCCTCCCGTACCGTCACCACCGCGTCGCGCACCCCCGTCGCACGCCACCGGGTGGCCGCCTCTGTCTCTCCCGGTTCAATGCGGAACCCGCGCAGCTTGACCTGAAAGTCATTGCGACCCAGATACTCTATGTTGCCGTCCGCCCGCCAGCGGCCAGGTCACCGCTCCGGTACATCCGCTGCCCCTCCCCGCCCGCAAACGGGTCCGCCAGAAACGTTCCGCCGTCAGCTCCGGGCGGTTCAGGTAGCCGCGCGCCACCCCGTCGCCGCCGATATACAGCTCACCCGTCACGCCGACCGGCACCGGCTGGCTCTGCCCGTCCAGAATGTAAATGCGGGTGTTGGCAAGTGGTTGCCCAATACCGGGGGAGAGCAAGGGTGTTGTCAATCAAACAGATAGTGGCATCAACGGTGCATTCAGTGGGGCCATAGACATTAAAAAACGGATCTGCTTTGTTTTTTGCAATGTCGCCCACATTGAAGACGAAATCGCCTCTCCCCCAACGAGCACCCATCGCGGTTGTGGGTTACGCATGTCGCCCAAACCTGCGTCAAGCAGCCCCTGCAACTGCACAGGGGTGCAATCAACAACATCGACGTCATAGCGTAATAAGAATTGCAAAAATGCCCCGCTATCTTTACGCACGGATTCCGGGACGATCATTAAGGTATGTCCTGACAGCAGTTGAACCCAACACTGCACGGACGCATCAAAGACAATGCTGGCATTCATTGTCACGCGGCACGATGGTGGCAAACCCAGTCGGGTCTGCAGGGCTGAATGCAGGTTGATAACACTCCGGTGCTCCACCATCACCCCCTTCGGCTGCCCGGTGGAGCCGGAGGTGTAAATCACATACGCCAGATGGCGCGACGTCAGACCCTGTGGCGACGGATTGCACTCCGTCTCCCCGTCAGCGGGCAGCGTATCCAGCCACACCTGCGGCACCGCACACCCCGGCGGCAGTGCCTGACCGCTCACCGTCACCAGCGCCACCGGCTCCGCATCCGCCAGCATCACCGCCAGCCGCCCCGCCGGGCTGGCTGGGTCCAGCGGCACGTACGCCCCGCCTGCCTTCAGGATACCCAGCAGCGCCACCACCGTGTCCGCACTCCGTGCCATGCACACCGCCACCCGCGTATCCGGCCGCACGCCCAGCGCCATCAGGCGGTGCGCCAGACGGTTCGCCCGCCGGTTCAGCGCGTCGTAGCTCAGCGATTCGCCCTCACACACCACCGCCACCGCCTCCGGCGTGCGCCGCACCTGTGCCTCAAACAGACTGTGGATAAGGCTGTCCTGCGGGTATTCGCGGCAGGTGGCGTTAAACGCCTCCAGCAGCAACCGCCGCTCGCCTGCCGGCAGCACGGGAACAGCCCGCAGCGGACGCTGCGGTTCGCGCTCCAGCGCCGCCGCCAGACCGGACACCGCCGTCAGCAGATAACCCGCCATCCGCTGCGGCTCCATCCCCGCCGCCGTCTGCGCCGTCAGGGTGAACCCCGACCCGGTCTCATCCACCGAAAAGGTGACCGGGTAGCTGGTGCGCTCCTCCGCCTCCAGCAGCGTCATCCCCGCCAGACCTTCCGGGCCGCCTTCACCGGAACTGTGGCGGTAGTTGAGCAGCGTGCTGAACAGCGGCAGCGGGTGCGGCACCCCGCTGCACCGCAGCGCCAGCGACAGCGGTGCCTGCTCATGCTCCAGCAGCGCGGCCAGCGCACTGCGCGTGTTCAGTACCGCGTCGCGCACGCTCTCCCCCGCCAGCGAAAGCCGCAGCGGCAGCGTGTTGATAAACATGCCGGGGGTGTCCGCGCCACCGGCATGCAGGCGGCTCCGTCAGCACCGTGCCGAAGACCACATCGTCACGCCCGCAGAGCTGCGCCAGCACGCGGGCCAGCGCCGTATGGAATAGCACGCCGGGGCTGACGCCCAGACGCCGCGCCTGCGTCACCACCGCCGCGGTGAGCGCCGTATCCGTCGTCTGCCGCGCCTCCCCGTGTCCCCGCCGTCCGTCCGGGTGTTCAGTATGCCGAAGGGAGCCGTCGGGGTGTCGACATCCGCCAGCTGCGCCCGGAACCAGGGCTTCGTGCTCCGCCGCCGGAACGCGCAGCATCCGGGCAATAAAGTTACGGTACGGCTGCGGGCGGGCAGCGCCGCCCCCTTCCCCGCCGGATGTGGGCAATCTCGCCGCAGATAAGCCCCATCGTCACGTGGTCGCAGACCAGATGATGGAAGCTGAACGCCAGCAGCCACTGCTGCTGCGCCGCATCGTACGCCGTCTCCGCCCGGAACAGCGGCGCCCGGCGTAGTCGATGCGCCGCCGGCGCGGGTCCATATGCGCCCGCAGCTGTGCGGGAACCGCCGCCGCCCCCTGCGGGACGAACTCCGTCACCGGCAGCAGCGCCTGCCGCCAGACCACCTGCACCGGCGCGGACAGCCCCTCCCGGCAGACGGCCGTGCGCAGAATGTCATGGCGGTCAATCACCTGCTGGAAGGCACCGAGAAACGCCGCCCGCTGTGCCGCCGAGTCAAAGGCCAGCAGGCTGTAAAGCAGGTAGGCATCCTCCTCCTCCAGCAGGTGGTGGAACAGGATGCCCTCCTGCAACGGCGACAGCGGGTAAATGTCCTGCACGTTGGCCGCCCCCCGCTGACCGTGGCCACCACCGCGTCGGTTTCGGACTGCGACAGCGTGACCAGCGGCAGCATCGCCGGGGTGACGGCCCGGCAGTGCGCGGGAATGCGCGACGGCGGGATGTCTTCGTCCGCCCCCGCCTGCACGGTGACGCACCGGGCCATGTCGGCCAGCACCGGCGCGGCAAATGCACGGCGGATATCCAGCATCCGCCCGCTGCGGCAGCCGCTCAAGCAGACTGACCATCATCAGCGAGTGACCGCCCAGCTCAAAGAAGTTGTCATGCCGCCCGACCCGCTCCAGTCCCAGCAGCGCACACCAGACAGCCGCCAGTTCCCGCTCGGTCTCCCCTTCCGGCGCTTCATACTCCTGTGTCACCACCGAGGCACTGTCCGGCACCGGCAGCGCACGACGGTCCAGCTTGCCGTTCGCCGTCAGCGGGAAAGATGCCACCGTCACCCATGCGGCAGGCAGCATGTACTCCGCCAGCGTCTGTGACAGTTGCCGCCGCAGCGCCCGGCGACAGCGTGTGCCCCGGCTCCGCCACCAGATAGGCAACCAGCCGCTTCTCGCCCGGCGTGTCCTCCCGTACCGTCACCACCGCGTCGCGCACCCCGTCGCACGCCACCGGGGCCGCCTCTGTCTCTCCCGGTTCAATGCGGAACCCGCGCAGCTTGACCTGAAAGTCATTGCGACCCAGATACTCTATGTTGCCGTCCGCCCGCCAGCGGCCCGAGGGTCACCGCTCCGGTACATCCGCTGCCCCTCCCCGCCCGCAAACGGGTCCGCCAGAAACGTTCCGCCGTCAGCTCCGGGCGGTTCAGGTAGCCGCGCGCCACCCCGTCGCCGCCGATATACAGCTCACCCGTCACGCCGACCGGTACCGGCTGCCCCTGCCCGTCCAGAATGTAGATGCGCAGATCGGCCAGAGGGGAGCCAATCAGGCTCGCGCCTGGGGCGTAATATCTGAGAGGGAATATCATAATAGGTGGCATGCACGGTGATTTCGGTTATGCCATACATGTTGATAAGGCGCGTATTGCGGTTGGGTTCCCTGGCTACCCACGGGATCAGGGAGTGCATTTCAAGCGCTTCGCCGCCGAAAATGATACAGCGCAGGGTATGCGGCGTCGTATCCTGCGCCGCAATCAATTGGCGAAACGCACTGGGGGGTTTGATTGAGAATGGTGACCTGCTCACGACATAACAGCGCGTAGAGTGCGTGCGGCGATCGTGCGCATGCGGTTGGCACAACAATTAACCGACCGCCGGAACATAACGCACCAAACAGTTCCCATACCGAAAAATCAAAAGAAAAGGAGTGGCACAGCGTCCATCTGTCATTGTTGGTGAAATGAAAATGAGCCTGCGTTGTCGTTAAGAGGCGCGAAACATTCCTGTGTTCAACCATCACGCCTTTCGGCTGCCCGGTGGAGCCGGAGGTATAAATCACATACGCCAGATGGTGAGAAGAAAGACCGAGCAACGCAGGATCGGGATTGTTCTCATCCTCACCATTTTCAGTTGCGGAACGGGGAGCATCAACCATCACGGTGGGTATTTGGCTACCCAACGTATCCGCCAGAGAATATTGCGTCACTAAGGCGACGGGAGCGGCATCCTCAAGCATATAGGCCAGCCGTTCACCGAGGGATAAACCGGATCCAGGGGAACATAAGCCCCACCGGCTTTAAGAATACCGAGTATCCCCACCACCATGTCAAGACCACGCTCAAGGTGGATGGCAACCCGCTCATTCGGGCGCACGCCGAGGGCGATCAAATGATGAGCCAATCTATTCGTCCGGCGATTAAGCTCATCGTAGGTGATGCGTTTTTCTTCAAAAACAGCAGCAACAGCCTGTGGTGTTTGCCGGACCTGCGCCTCAAACATTTCGTGGATTAATACATTATGCCCCCGGCTCCCTGTTATCGGGCGGAAAGGCTGTAACACCTGCTGGCGTTCATGGTCGGGTAAAACAGGTAAGCACGAAACCGGCGTGTTAAGGTCTTGCAAAGCCCCTCCAGCAATACGGCGAGGCGAGATTGAAGCGCAACGATATCGGCAGTCGTGAAATATTCGTCAGAGAAATTAAACTCAACGATAACCGACTGATTCTGCTTATCATTGCTGGTAAATGCGTAGCGGTTAATGGTGACGGCCAGCGGGTATTGCGCTCTGTGATGCGGTTTGATTGAGGTGACTACCGCCCCTCCATATGCACGTCTACCGCGTAGGGCTCATACGATAACGTCATCTCAAATAAATGCGCCCTGCCCGTATTCTGTTGTGCTTTTTGTTTTTCGCTGGATTTCCGCAATGGGCATGCGCTGATGCTTGTAGCAATAACGCAATTCGGTCGCTACGTTGTGCATCACGTCGGCAAAAGTCTCTTCCGCCGTTAACCTTACGCGCACGGGAATAACAGAAGCATACATACCGACGGCTAATTTTTTGACGCGCATTTCTGCGGTTATGTAACGGGATACCGAGAACGATGTCGTCAATATCCTTTGTTCGTTTGAAATAACAGGCAAAACGGCATACATAAAATGCAGTACAGATAATCCCTGTGACGTAGCAGACTGCTCAATACGCCGAAAAGTTCGCTATCCAGTAGCCAATTAACAGGGTCAGATGGCAACGCCGTCGATTTTTGGCAGCAATCCGCGGTTGGAATAGCGCAGGCGGATGTACCGCATAGCGTTCAAGCCAAAATGCCAGATCGCTTGCATAATGTTTAGAATTGAGATAAGCCGCATCATCCGTAATGAAATCAACATAGGAAGATGCCTTTTGATCCAATAGCGCCGCCTTTCGTATCCGTTGGCTATAATTATAAGCCAGCTCTGCACTAATCAGACTTAAACTCATCCCATCGGCAATAATATGGTGGCAACAGAATAGCCAATACCAATGACCCTCACCGCTGCGTATTAATGCCGAACGCCACAAAGTCTTATCTAAAATCAAAGGGGTTATGGAAGTTTTCATTTATACATTGCGCAACTTTTTCGGCCATGTTATCCGCAGTTGAAAAGTCATAAAACTCCAGTAATGCGGGCGGGATGTCAGCAAAATATTGGGCAGGAATATCGCCGTTAACCAAATGCATGCGGAATGCATCATGACGCTTAATGATTGATTCAAAAGCCTGAGACATGACCTCCGGGATAATATCTCCCTCTATCGCGACGACACACCCTATATTGTAATTTGTAAGTTGCGGATTGAGCGATTGATCAAACCAGATAGCCTGCTGCGCAGAACTGAGGGAAAGCGCTCCCCGGTGGCGATGATGTGCTGTTGTTCAGCGGTGAAGGATGACGTGCAGATGCATTGCCACCGGAGATATACACATG
Organism: Enterobacter sp. EA-1; assembly: GCA_002886105.1. GTDB lineage: Bacteria > Pseudomonadota > Gammaproteobacteria > Enterobacterales > Enterobacteriaceae. The sequence continues at coordinate 809,480 of CP025776.1, read as the reverse complement.
ATTTTCTTCCCTAATTTATAAAAACCACATCATTGTGTTAAATGAAGTACATTTTTATTGAACAGGATATCGTCCGAATGATACCCAGCATGAATAAATGCTTTATTCCTGATGTTTAAGCATTACCCACAACTGTTCGATAAACGTGCGTTAACTCCGCTTATAGAAAGCATCCATAGTAAGAACAAGAAATGCGCAATAGAGAATAAAGAATATTCTCACGCGTTGATATATATGTATTTTTAAAATAATCGGGTGATTTCTAACCACGCCACCGCTCACGGCGCGAAAATATATCACATCATTTATTGAACCTTATATAAGAAAAGGGAACACGAAATATACCATCATAATAAAAAATCAACATTAAACCATTAATTTATTGACGTTACACAAGTCTACAGGGCAAATGGAAATCTTGGCAAGCAGATTGTAAAATCCTCTTGCACTTTTTACGTCAATTATTACTTATAAATGACACATCCTTTTTACACAAACACGAACTATAAAACTTAAAGAGGTATTAATTATATGAATAGCAAAATATCAATTTCATGCTATTACTCTTTGCAGAGATAAACAGGAAGCTCAGTAAATAACCTTTATTGGTCACCCTAAAAATGCTTACTTTATTTATTACCCATTCACAGCCGCCTTTCTTTCGCCACATCAACGTGGGAGTGGTATCGCACTTTCCTGCCATTACCTACTGCCAGTTGTGTTCGACGCGTGCGTTTATCAGGATTTTTATTTGACGAATACGCAATCCCGTTTCCTGCGGAACTGGGGAAAACGGTGCCAAAACGCCGTGCGGAATACCTTGCCGTTCGCTATGCTGCCAGACGATTGCTGGAAGATGCAGGATGTGGCCACGTTGGCACCGCCGCCAGTCGGGCTCCTGTCTGGCCAACAGGTTGGTGTGGCAGCCTTTCTCATACACGGAATCACGCGATCGCCGTCATCGCGCCCAGTCACACAGGTCTTACGCCGAGGGCATTGATATTGAAATGCTTGCACCGGGAACCATGCGGGAAACCGCAACTATATTTACTGACACCAAAGAACAGAGTCTGCCTCACAACTGCGGTATCCCGTACGAAACCGCGTTGCTCATCGCCTTCTCCGTCAAAGAGAGCTTGTTTAAAGCGCTGTATCCGGAGGCGGGCTGTTTTTTGGCTTTGACGCCGCGCGGGTTTGCTCCATCGAACCCGCAACGCAGCGTATCACCCTCGAACTCACGCAATCTTTGACGCCGAGGCGAAAGAGTGGGCATCGGATCCGGGGTTATTATCTCCTCAGGCTGAACGGGTGATCACACTCATTGCATAATCACGTAAGATCCACGGCCCCCACCGCGCCACGATTCGCCCCTATCCCGTGCGCCTGCAGTTTCCTCACCACCGTGGGTTGCGCCACGCCAAGGCGATCGGCAATGGCATAGGTCGTTTTATGCTGCGCCTGCGCCAGCCGCAACACATCGCTCTCGACCTGCGCCAGCATGGTTTTCAGCGTCGCGCCTGCCCGTAACTGCGCACGACACCAGCCGAGTAAGGCGTCTTCGGCGGGCATACTGACGGGCGGTTGCGCCTCCGGAACAGGCTCAACATCGTTTTGCCTCAACCAGCTATTAATGGTCGCCATATCGACATAATTATCGTCCTCGGCAGACGTACATATACTCAAGAAAATTGCGTAATTCCCGAACGTTACCGGGCCAGTCATAGGCGGCAAGCCGGGCGACGCCCGCATCGTCAAAACGGATAATGCGCCGGTAGTGTTTGTCGAATTGCCGGGAATAAAAGTCCAGCAGCAGCGGAATATCATCACGGCGCTGACGCAGTGGCGGTGTCTGCATCGGGATCAGATTAAGGCGGTAATAGAGATCTTTGCGGAATGTCCCCTTGCGGATCTGCCCTTGCAGATCGGCGTTGGTGGCGGCGATTATCCGCACGTCCAGTTGCAGAGTTCCCATCCCGCCCACGCGCTGCACCACTTTATCCTGCAGCACGCGCAACAGTTTCGATTGCGCTTCCCATGGCATGTCGCCAATTTCATCAAGAAACAGCGTGCCGCCGTTCGCCTGTTCAAACACGCCGGGTTTACCCCGCGCCAGCGCCCCGGTAAAGGCCCCTTTTTCATAACCGAACAGCTCACTCTCCAGCAAATTGGCGGGAATAGCGGCGCAATTGATTTTCACGAATGGTTTATCGCGGCGTGGGCTTAACTGTTGCAACAGGGTGGCGACCACATCTTTACCCGTGCCGGACTCACCGGTGATCAGCACTGAGGCGTCAATCGGCGCCACTTTCATGATCAGTCGTTTTAACGTCGTCATCGCTTCGCTGGCGCCAATCAGCGGCACCGGCGGCATCGAAGCCGCAAGCGGCGCACTCCCGATAACCGGCGGTCGGACAAAAGAAGAGAGGGGGGCGCAACGGGTAATCAAAATGGCGATTCAGGCGTTGGAAAAAAGGAGTCGACGTACATAATGGACACAACGTTTTTCACGCTGCGCTTGGCATCATAAATTGGGCGGCCAGAGACAAAGGCGCTTTTGTCGGGCAGAAGATGATGACTCAATACTTCCAATGGCCTCCCGCTGTTCATGCAATACGCGCATGGTGATCGCCTCGGGTTGAAATATTTCCCTCCGGATAATGTCACCCACGCTCCGGCCAATCAGTTTATCCCGGTCAACAATAGGATTTTCGGCAAGGTAAGCGAGATTGACATAACGCGTCACACCGTTGGCATCCGTAACGTAGATAGGGCATTCGAGGTGGTCGAGAATTTCTTTGTAATTGATGTCATTTGCGTTGTCGTCCAGCGTTAAGTTCATCCTTTTCCCCCTCGCGTTGCCCGCCATAAACCAGAACGGTATGACTGATAGCTCACTGTATCGTTGATAGCGCCATCAGAAATGTTAAGTGCTGCATGAAATAACCACATAAACCTCACCGTTAAACAAACCGTCCTGACCGACTGATGCAAAAGCGCATCACCGGGTTCGCCCGTTACCCTTCCCGACGCTGAGACATCCGAAAAATAAAAATCAACCTATTGATTTTGTTGTCTTTATTTTCTTTATGCATAAACGGCATAGGGATTGCTTATACCGCTAAAACAGAGGAAGGCCACGCCGTGCAGGAGGAAAGCATGACAGAAACACCGCGGTCGCTGATTGGGCGCATATCCGTGATGACAGCGCTCACTTTTCTGATCCAGTCCAGCGACACGTCCCTGCTCTATTTGTCCTTACCCACTATCGCGCAGTCGTTGCACGCGCCGCTTCGCGCAATGGATAGTGTGGCGTTGAGTTACCTCGCCGCCGTGGTGCTGGCGACACCGTTCACGCCCGGCTGATGACGCGCTATGGCGAACGCGTGGTCTATCAGGGCGCATTATGCCTTTTATGCTGGCGGCGCTCGGGTGCGCACGCGCTAACAGCCTGCCTGAACTGTGCCTGTGGCGTCTGGTGCAGGGCAGCGGCGGCGCACTGATGCTGGCCGCCTCGCGCGTGCTACTGCTTAAAACCGTACCCGACGATCAGCAAGCGCGTCAGCTCAACCGCGTTACCGCCATCGGTCTGCTGGGAACCTTGCTCGGGCCTGCCCTTGGTGGGATTGGCCTTCATGCCCGGCGCGGACTGTTTTTATTGCCGCTGCCGCTGTGCCTGCTGTGTCTGCCACTCAGCCGGGCTTTCATCACCCCCGCCGTCACCTGCACGCAGCGCTTCGATACCGGCGGCTATCTGCTGGCCACGCCCGTGCTGCTGCTCTGTCTTGGCGTTAGCACGCCGGTGGGACGCAGCCTGCTGTCGCCGCTCGGTCTGGCACCCGTGGGGGTGCTGATGGCAGGACTGATCGCCATTTTGGCATGGCGACGGGTGAAGCAACCGGAGAGCGGGCTGTTTGACGCCTCCCTGTTGGCGCGTCCCGACTTTCGCATCAGCCCTCGGCGGGTCATGCGCTGGTGCGGATCTGCCTCTCGTCAACGCCGCTGCTGTTGTCGATGCAACTACAGACACCGCAACACCATGCGGCTTCCGCCACCGCGGCGTCACTGGCCCTGCTGAGCTTCGCCTCAGGCGCGTTGAGCGTGCGTCTGTTTCTCAATCAGGCGCTGGAGCGGCTCGGTTATCGGTGCTTGCTTACCCACGGCTGTTTACTGGGTGCGCTGTTGCTGGCGGTCATGTCGGCGTCCGGCATCGACCAGCCATCCTCGGTCAGTAACGGGCCTCGCCTTTGGCCCGGGGCTGACCAGTTCGGCAATTTACTGCTGTTTGAACACACTGGCGTTTTCCGCACTCAACGATGACAGCTACGGCGCAGGCAACAGCCTGCTCACGCTGGTGCAACTGCTCTCAATGATGCTCGGCATCGCCATCAGTTTTGCTTTTTCTCACCCACTGCGTCTCCTCGGCCGGAACAGGCCGTGGAGCGTTTTGGCGCTGTTCCGGCTGATGGGCTGCGGCCTGCTGGTGAGCGCCGCGTTGTTCAGTCGGTTGGGAAAAGCGCAGGATCCGCCGTCAGGCCGCTGGCCGACGGTGAGTAATAGGGTTTCGAGTCTCTGGAATCACTTATAAAGGTAGGTCTATGGAACATCATAACGTAATACAAAAACGGCGACCCGGCGTGGCAGGCATCTGGCTGGGGCTTTCACTGCTGGTCACCACCAGCATGGCGTGGGCAGATGTTACACCGGAGAATACAGCGCCTCGGCGCAGGGCAAAGAGAGCCCGGTCAGCGTCACACTTAGCGTCGACAAGGACGGCAAAATCACCCAGCTTAGCGTTGACGCCTCGCACGAAACGCCGGAGCTGGGCGGTGTGGTAGGGGAAGGAAGTCGGCCGTGCCATTCTCGAACAGCAAAGTCTGAACGTGGATGGCATGACCGGCGCAACGGAGACCAGCAACGCGGTGAAAAAAGCCGCCGCCGCCGCGCTGTCGAAGGCGGGCGCGGACCCGAACGCCTATAGCCGCAAAGCGAAAACCGCCGGAGCCGCGCAAACTCTCACCACCGACGTGGTCGTGGTCGGTGGCGGCGCGTCCGGCACAGCCGCGGCGCTGGCGGCTGCTGAAGCCGGTGCAAAAGTGCTGGTGGTGGAAAAAAGCCCCTGCGGTGGGCGGCGCAGGTAAGATTGCCAGCGGCCTGTTCGCAGTAGGCTCCTCGCTGGAACGGCAGAAAAAACTCACCTTTACCGCCGATGAGCTGTTTCACCGGCTGGTGGATTATAACCACTATCTGACCAACGGCCCGCTGACGCGCACCGTGGTGGACAAATCCGCCTCCACCGTCGACTGGTTGATGAAATACGGCGTGGAGCTGTATCTCTCCGACGATAACACCCAGCAGGCGCATAACGCCGACCCCATCAAGTGGCGCATCTATCATCACTACAAAGACAGCGGCGCGGCGTTTACCAATATGTACAAACATCTGGCGGAGATGGGCGGACAACTGATGACGCGCACCACTGGCAAGGCGTTGATCAAAGATGAGCAAGGCCGGGTTGTGGGACTGGTCGCCGAAACCGCCGATGGCGGCACGCTAACGGTGCATGCCAAAGCGGTGATTGTCGCCACCGGCGGCTATGGCGCGAACATGAAGATGCTGACCGGTAACATGCTGACCACCAATATCTCCTCGCTGGCGTGGGCCAACCAGTATGAAGGCGTGAAGATGGCACAGGACGCAGGCGCAGCAAAATGGGAAACCCAGTCAGCATTACTGCATGCCACCAAATTGGTGGGGGTTGACCCGACCAAAGCCACCGGTTTCAACGACAGTCTGCTGATCCGCATCCTGAAAACGCCGCTGCTGTGGCTGGATCGTTCCGGGGAGCGTTTTGCTGATGAGTCGCTGGTGTATGACACTGCGCTGTGGGCCAACGCCGCCTATTCCGTGGGCGGTAACTATTTCATCGTTGTGGATACCCCCACGCTGCAAACATTCAGCAAAGGGAAGCTGCCGTTTGAAGTTTCCGGCGCTGGCGCGCCAAACCCCACCGGCAATGGCGATTTCGTGGCACTGGTGGAAGAAGGAGTGAAAAACGGTACCGTTTATAAAGGGGCAACGCTGGATGAATTAGCCACCAACAGCGGGATGAATGCCGCCCGCCTGAAAGCATCGGTTGAGCGCTATAACGCCGCCATCAAAGCCAAAAAAGATACCGAGTTTGGTAAGAAACCTGCGTTCCTTGCGCTCAACGTGGCGAATGGCCCCTATTACGCGCTGGCCTCCGAAGTGGTTAGCCTCAGCTCCACGGGTGGGGTGCGGGTGAATGAGCAACTCGAAGCCACCGATCAGAATATGCAGGCCATCCCGGGGCTGTATGTGGTGGGCAACAACGCTGGCGGCTTCTTCGGTTCTCCGGCCTATCCCCCTTATCAGGGGCTGGCGCTGGGCTTTGCCTATAACTCCGGGCGAATTGCCGGCGAACATGCCGCGCAGTACATCAAACAGCCTTAACAATAAACAGGCGGCGTCCGCGATGACGCCGCCACCCTAATTCTCAGAGACGGAAACCAGCGCCAAAGGCGGCGAATGTGGTTATCGAAATGAGTTTTAATTTTTTTCAACCTCTGCTCTATGCTGTGTGGTCTGCTTTCGCGAAAAAGATTGAAGAAGCACTCAGATGTTTTCGGTCAACGCTGACCGGCTGTTTTGCGTCTCATTGTTGGTGATGAGACTGAACAATGAAAATTACACCGCGCAATATCTGGACAAGAATGCTGTTTTCCGGCGCGCTGCTCAGTAGCTTGATGAGCGGCAACCTACAGGCAGCGGACAAGGACGACGCCGCTCTGCCGTTATCGGACGTCGGATCATGGTTAAAGAGCATGGCGTGACGCCACACCTTATGGCGACGCAATTCTGGCTGGGCAACCCCAGCGCAGGTACCAGCACCAATGAGCAACAGAGCTATACCATGCTGTTCGCCGGGGCGGATTTTGATTTCGATAAGATGGGGGCGATCCCCGGCGGCAGCATCCACTTTATGCAACTGTGGGTGCCGTTTAGCAGCAATCTTGACTACGGCAACAGCGCAGGCGGCATGCTGGCGGGGGATCCGCCGCCTTACATCCCTAAAGTCGCGCATTTGCTGCGTTTCCAGTTATCAGCAGAAGTTATTCGATGACCGCTTATCGCTCGAAATCGGCAAGAGCAACCCCGGCCAGTTTATGGGGTTCACTAACTGCAACGTGGCGGAGAGCTGCGTTAACACAGTACTGAACAAAACCGCCGTATTCGGTCCTGCGCCCTATGCAGGATGGGGCGCAAGTGCCAGCTGGCATTTTACCCCGCAGATCGAGTCCAATGTCGGCGCATGGCGCACCTACCATGCGTTCCCCTTCACCAACGGCTGGGAGCGCTGGGACGACGATTACGACAGCGGCAGCACGCTGTGGGTCGCCAACTGGCGCGCCGCGTCTCCCCGGCAGCAGGAGACCCGGCCACTCACACCCGGAAATACTGGGCTTCTATAACGACCTCGACTATGACGACGCCTATTACACCGTCAACGGCACCTCCAAAGTCACGGATACCCAATCAGCAGTGCGTAGCCACCATGGCGTATCCGGTTTTTATCTGACGGCGAAAAAGCCATCTGGCGGCGCGACGGCGGGGCGGAGAGCAACAACCCGAATCCCAGCGCCATCAGCCTGCACGGCAGCGTAACGCAAACCCTGCAATCGGATGCCTATACGGGCATCTCCACCCTCGCCGACGTCGGGCTTATCTGGCAAGGGCCATGGCAGAGCCGTCCGCTGGACAGCTACGGTCTGACCTTCCGCTGGGGCAGGTTCACCGATGGTGAGCAACGTTATTTGCAGGAGATGTACAACACCCAGGGCGGCAGCGGCTGGCAGGTTCCGCGCAACGAGTATCAACTGAGCATTGACGCTGCCTTTGCGGTAACGCCGGAGCTCAGCGTCAAACTGAGCGGCGCACGCACCGGAACAACACCAACTGGCAATATGCTTATAGCGGCGTCAAACCGGAAAATGGCTATACCTTCTGGCTACAGGCGAATGTGTTACTGGATAAATTACTCGGACTGTAAACCGATCTGATGACGGCGGGGCCTTGCCCCTGCCTTTTTTACGCAACCACCATCTGCCCGGCGTAAAGGATAAAGAAACGAAACAGCAGCACGCTCACCAGCGCCACACACACGCCAACGCCACGCTGCCGCCACGCGAGTGAACGGGACGCAGGGTCATCAACAACGGCACCACAATCCCCAACCCCACTACGCCTGACCAGAATACCCCCGCCCCAGAAACCGCTTAATGCAGTGAGCGCCGCCTGCGTCTGCGCTCCGCCTCCAACATAGAGGCTGAAAAGAAGGCCGTCAGCAGCAACACCTCCAGCAGCACGCAGCCGATTTCTCCGCGGTGCATCAGGTGGACAGCCTGCGGCGCAGATCGGGTTAATGACGGGCACAGCGACAGGACCGCCAACGCCGATACCAGACCGGAATTGAGAAACAGCAGCGGCAACACGCCATTATTAAGCAACGGATACCCTTTCAGCGTAGAGAGCAGAAAGCCGGTATAAACCCCCAACAGTACCGCCAGCACACCCAGCACGGCGTTATGCCCGCGGTGATGATGCGCCAGCCACTGCCCGGGCGGGCCAGCAGGCGCATCACCGCCCGTTCTCCCCACGCGCGGGCTATGCTGCGCGCGTTCATGCAGCCACACGTAGCCAAGCCGCAGCCACCACAATGCCAGCGCCGGAAGAAGAGCTGAAACAGCATCACCCCCAGCGACATCACCGAATGCGGATTGTAAAACACCATCACGTACCAGAAAGAGAGCGGGTGCGTCAGGTGAAAAACCAGCACCAGAAGACCCGCGGATACCATTACCGGCGCGCCGATCGCCGCCCGCCGCAAACCAGCGGCGTTGCGGCCCGGGTAAAGCGGGTTGCAGGCTGAGTGCCACCAGCACCAGCCCGGAGGCAATGCCCAACACAAAAGGTACAGCGCAATAGGCCAGTCCCAGACCAGCGTGTCGAATTGAAAAGGATGGATTGTCATAACAGCCTCACTGACATGTTGGTCTCAACTGCGGTTGGGATTGATTTCGCCCTGTTTGCCTGCCACGCGGTAGACATTAGGGCCGGTGCCGAGATAGAGCTTGCTGCGATAGACCACCTTGCTGCGTATGGCCTGTGAAATGGCGCTATCCGGATCGTTAAGGTTGCCGAAGGTGAGCGCTTTCATCGGGCAAATTTGCACGCAGGCAGGCAACCGCCCCGCCGCCAGCTCTGTATCCCGGCAGAAGTTGCATTTATCGGCGGTCAGACTGACCGGGTGGATAAAACGCACATGGTACGGGCACGCCGCCGGGGCAGTAACGGCAACCGATGCAGCGATCGTGGTTAACATCAACGATGCCGGTGGCCGGATCTTTATACGAAGCGCCCGTCGGGCAGGCCGTTACAGGGCGGGTTATCGCAATGCTGGCATGAACGGCGGAAAAACTGTCGCGTCTTGCCGTCGTCGCCGGGTGACGGGTTGGGGACGACAGCCAGACGGCTGACGCCTTCCGGCACCTTATTGGTCTTCCGGCAGGCCGCCACGCACGCCCCGGCAGCCAATACAGCGGGTTTCGTCATGCAACATGGCGTAACGTACGCCGGTCGCAATGTTCTCGCTGGCCAGCAACAAACGCAGGGGGGGATCGGTAAGCAGTAATACTGTGCAGGCGCCAAGGCGCTGAATCAATTTACGTCGCGTATAACTCATGACATTGCCTTTTAGAAGAATGAACCGGGTGATGCCTGCAACACATAGCAATTAGCGCGCCAGCGGCAATAGTGAGTTAATTCATTGATTTTACGCGTTTTTAATATTCCCCGTACGCCCGGTGCGGGCCAGTGACGAAGCGGTAATACAGCGCGCTATCACCGTGATGCATCGGCGTATCACTCCCGCGTTTTTTCTCACGCCCGCGCGCGGCAATCGCGGGTCATCACTCGCGGCGGGCTGGCCTGCATTCGTCACCCCATGCGGATCAGTGGACTAAGCGAGAAGCGTGATGAAAATACAACTGCTGCGAGAGTTTCTGTTGCTTTCCGAACGGCTCAATTTCACCCGGGCGGCGCAAAGCTGCATATCACCCAACCGGTGCTCAGCCGTCATATGAAAGAGCTGGAGGAGTATGTCGGCGCAGCGCTGTTCCTGCGCGATACGCACCGGGTCACACTCACCAGCGCGGGTCACCGCGGCGAGCGAGGTGCGGAAAATCCTCCACCAATACGATGAAAGCATGACCGCAGTGCGCACGTTCACCGGCAGCAGCCGACGGCGTTTGTCCATCGCCTTTCTCGGCGAGGCCATCCGCCAGACACTGGTGGCAAGGGTCGAGGATTTTCGCCAGCAACATAACGATGTGGTGGTGGAGTGCCGCGATTGCGAGCTGGAGGAAGTGCTGGCATTGCTGGATGCTGGCGAGTGCGATATTGGCTTTTGATCCGCCCCAATTTCATGCCGCAGCGGGCCGGGTATGCCGCCCTCTCATTTCAGACCGATCCGCTATGTGGCGGTCAATCGCCAGCATCCGCTGGCGCAACACGTAACGGTGTCTTTACGTGACGCCGCGCGCTGGCCGGTTATCCGCGTCGATCCCCGCGAGTTCGCGCTCTCCGAGCAGTACAGCACCCGATTTTTAAGCGCGCGGCATCGATTTTACGCTGTGCAAAGAGTTTCCTAATCTCAAATCCTGCTGCTTTGATCTGGAGTTGAACGCCGGGGAAGTGCTGTTTATGCCGCGCCATCGCGGTTATTTACTCGGCGAAAATAGCGTGTTGTTGCCGCTCACCGAACAGGATTGCTGGTTCAGCCTTGAGCTGGTCTGGTCGCTGCGTAATCGCAACCCCTGTGTGGAATTATTCAGCCATACGTTTAGCCGGAATATGCGCTGCCGGGGCCACAACAGCATAATCGTTATGCCTTTATTATTTTCGCAATAATAAAGGCTATTTATGACTGCGGTTATGCACAAATAACATAGCCGAAAAAATAAAAGAATTTCTACCCGATAGCCACGAATTATAGGCTAACGATTAACGAGGACACATCCCGGAATATCACCCTTTTATATTAAGGAGCACGTCATGGTGATTAAAGCGAACTTTGAATCCGATCACGATAAACGCAAAGAAATGTCCCATAAAGAATTGGGCACTATTCCGCACATGCCCTTTGAAGAATATTCAGAACGGTTAAAACATTGCTTCACCATGAAGCGTAAAAACAGCATTCTCGAAGCCCGTTTGCACACCAACGGCGGCAGCCTGCAATGGGGTGCGCCTGCGCATCAGGGGCTGCATTACTTTTCGACTGGGCAGGACGCGACCCGGAAAACGAGGTGATTATCCTCGGCGGCAGCGGTGACGATTTTATGGAAGGCATTGGCCGCCCACGGATGAAAATGGCCGCTGGCAGCCCGCTACCGAATTTGCTTCTGCGCCGTCTGAAGCGTGGAAAATGTACGAATATCAATACTATGATGGCACCAACGATATTGAAGGTCAGGTATTTGATGTCGAAGTGCCGACCATCGGTGTGGAATGGCGCGGCTTTCCATACCGATCTGGTGTTGTTCAGCGATATCACGCTCTGTACCGAAGACGCACCGGACCACTGAGATGCACTACCGCGTCAATATGGTGCCGGGCGACGGGATTCAAATCGCATGGCGTGAACTGATGGGCCGCAAACGCTACGCTTACGCTGAGCTGACCGGGGAGATCATCACCGCGCAAAGCGCTGGCGCTGGGGATGGTCAATGAAATTTGTGATGACACCGAGTCCTGCTACCAGCGCGCACGGGAAATTGCCGAACTGATTATGCGGCACCCGCGTGACCCGCCGCATTACCACGCAACAACTGCGTAAACCGTGGAAAGAGGATATTGCCAACGAATTGCGTAACTCCTTCGCCACCGAAATGTACGTCACCGCCACTGAACATTCGCCGCATGAGATTAATTACTGGAATTGGGCGCATGGAAGAAGCCGAATTAGTCAAAGCCGCAGAGAAAAAGGCAAAGTGGTACGACCGCGTATTGGTGGAGGAAATGAAGAAACGGAAATTAAATAATTCACCGCCGCTTTTGACTATTTATCCGCATGACACATCAATGTGACGCGTCGCCAACGGGCGCGTCGCAATATATCCATTGCGCCATTCATTTGAGTGGTGAAAAGGAAATAGCGAAACGGAGGTTGGTTCATGAATACCGCAGACGACGTAATTATTTCTGCTGCGCTTACCGGTGCGGTAACACCGAAAGATATTAACGAACATATTCCCTGACCCCACAGGAAATTGCCGACGATGCGTATCGCTGCTGGCAGGCGGGCGCAGCGGTGGTGCACCTACATATGCGCGATGAAAACGGACAGGGCACCATGTCCAGTGAACGCTTCGCGGAAACCCTGCGTCTGCTGCGCGCGCATCGCGATTGCGACGTGATTATCAATTGCACCACCTCCGGCGACAGTCGGGCCAGCGACGCGCAACGCATGGCGCACGTCTCCACGCTCGATGGCATTGAAATGGCGTCACGGGATGCCGGCTCCTTTAACTGGATGCCGGCGGGCGTTTTTGTCAACTCCCCGGCCTTTCTCGGTCAGTTAGGCGAGGTCCTGACGGCGCGCGGCATCAAGCCGGAAATTGAAATTTTCGACAGCGGCATGCTCGGCGTCGCTGACTATTTCGTCGAGCAAGGCAAACTGCATGCGCCGCTGCATTATCAGTTCTGTCTTGGTATTCCCGGTGGTATGCCCGCCACGGTGGCAAACTGGTGTACCTCACGCAGCACCTGCCCGCCGGGTCCACTGGTCAGCCTTCGGTGTCGGTAAATACCATCTGCCGATCCTCTTCGCATCGCTGGCGTTAAATGGCCATATCCGCGTCGGTCTGGAAGACAACGTCTACTTCAGTCGGGGCGTGAAGGCCAGCAACCGCCAACTGGTGGAACGCGCTGCGCAGGCGATAAACCTGTACGGCAAACGGGTCGCCACACCGGCCGTCGCCAGACACATTCTCGGCCTGCCGCCGCTGGGAGGCTCACGATGAAAGAAGCTGTGATTGTTGCCGCCGCACGCACCCCTATTGGTCGCTGTCGCGGCGCGCTGGCTTCCGTCCCCGCGCATCAACTGGGCGCGCTGGCAGTGCGGGAAGCGGTGCGGCGTTCCGGCATCGACCCGGTGCGGATTGACGATGTGATCTTCGCCAATCTGATGAACCATGAAATCAACAACATGGGACGAATGGTCGCCCTTGAAGCCGGGCTGCCAACATCGGTACCGGGCATCACGCTGGACAGACAGTGCTCCGCCTCACTCAACGCGCTGGCTTACGGCGCGATCCAGATTATGGCCGGTTTCGCCGACGTGATTGTCGCCGGTGGCGTGGAGAGCGACTCCCGTCGCACTGGACACTGGAGAAAACCGACACCGCGTGGTCCGTACAACCGCCGCGCTTTGCGGAGATCCATACCGCGCCCGATGCCGTGGGCAACCCACCGATGGGCATCACCGCGGAAAACATCGCTGCCCGTTACGACCTTAGCCGCCAGCAACTGGACGCCTTTGCGCTACGCAGCCATCGGCTGGCGAGCGCGGCACTGGCAGGCCGGGCGGTTTGCTCAGCAGATCGTCCCGGTGCCGCTACGAGGGAAAAAAGGCCAGATAAGCCAGTGGGATCATGACGAGTCGGTGCGTGCGGACTGCTCTGCCGAAGGCCCCAGCCGCGCTGCGTCCCAGTTTTCTTGCGGACGGTCGCGTTACCGCGGGCAACAGCTCGCCCATGAGCGACGGTGCTGGCGCGCTGGTGGTGATGGAGCGCGGACTGGCGCAACAGCAAGGATTGAAGCCGCTGGCGGTGTTTCGCGGCTATGCGGTCGCGGGCGTCGATCCGAACTATATGGGCCTCGGGCCAGTCCCCGCCTGCGCCAAATTGTTGCGTCAGACCGGGTTACGTGTAGAAGACATCGCGCTGTGGGAGCTTAACGAAGCCTTCGCTGCCCAGTCGCTGGCCTGCATCCGAGGATCGGTATGGACCCGCAGCGGGTTAACCCCAACGGCGGTGCTATCGCGCTCGGTCATCCGTTAGCCGGTAGCGGCGCCATTCTGGCCACCAAAGCCGTGTATGACATGCAGCAACGCCACCGGATAACGCCGTGATCACCTTCTGTGTCGGCGGCGGCCGGTGTGTGGCGGTACTGCTGACGAGGGAATAAACCATGGCCAGTAAATTCGCGTTACCGGACGACATTATCGCGCTGTTTCACGACGGGCAGACGCTGATGTGCGGCGGCTTCGCCAATCACGGCGTCCCCAACCGCTTGATTGATTGCGTGATCGCCAGCGGCGCGCGCCATCTGACATTGATTTCTAACGACAGCGGCGATGCCGACCTGACGATAGGCCGCCTGATCCACCACGGTCTGGTGGACAAACTCATCGCCTCTCATATCGGGCGCAACACCGAAACCGTGGCGCTAGTGGCGGAAGGAAAAATCGAACTGGAACTGGTGCCGCAAGGCAGCCCCGGCGGAGCGGATGCGCTGTGGCGGCGCGGGGTTGGGCGGCGTGCTGACGCGCACCGGCCTCGGCACGCTGGTGGACAAAGATAAGCCGCATATGGTGGTGGATGGCGAGGAGTGGCTGCTGGAAACGCCGCTACGCGCCGACATCGACTGCGCGCGAACCGCCGATCCGCTGGGCAACCTCACCTATCGCGGCACGATGCGCAACTTTAACCCGCTGGTGGCGAAAGCCGCCCGCCTGACGCTGGTGGATGCCGACAACCTTGTGGATGTGGACGAGCTGGCGCTCGACAGCATCATCACCCCGGGGGTTTTCGTCGACAAGATCCCGGGTGCGGCAAGGAGAACAACGATGAACGCACGCGAACGCATCGCCCGTCGTGCGGCGGGCTATTTTACCGACGGCGACGTGATCAATCTGGGGATCGGCATTCCCAGCCTGTGCAGCGATTACGCCCCCGCCGGGGGTGATGTTTCATACCGAAAACGGTTTAGTCGGCATGGGCCCACTGGTGGAAGGCATGCTGGCCGTCGAAGGGTTTTCCAACGCCACGGCGCTGCGGTTTGCTCCCCGTTCCGGGCGCCAGCGCTTTCGACAGTGCGGACTCTTTTGCCCTTGTGCGCAGCGGCAAGCTGGCGGCGACGGTGCTCGGCGGCTTGCAGGTTGCGGAGAATGGCGACCTCGCGAACTGGGCGCAACCGGGGCGCGTATTTGGTATGGGCGGCGCGATGGATCTGGTCAGCGGCGCACGCAAAGTGATTGTCACCATGGAGCTGTGTACCAAAGACGGCAAGCCGAAGGTGGTCAATCACTGCAGCTACCCGCTGACCGGCAAGCACTGCGTCGATCACATTGTGACCGAGCAGTGCGTCATTGATGTCACGCCCGATGGGCTGGTGCTCGCCGAACTGCTGGAAGGACTGACGCCGCAGGATATTCAGCGTCAGGTCGAACCCACGCTGATTGTGCTTGCTCCACCGAAGGTCATGCCAGCCTGAATGGCTGGCATGTTCCCTAACCTGCCGCAGAACCTGCCGGAGATGTCACTATGATCGAACAGCAAAGCCGCTCGCTGCTGAACAACCACGCTGATCTCGCCGCTAACCCACGCGGCAGGCATGATTTTGGCGCTCAGGGATGGAACGTTATCGTCTTTCAGGGGCTGTTGTTCTGGGTTGCCGCAGGCACGGTCACCCATGGCCTTAACGTGGTGTTGCCGACCCTGTCCGGGTTGTATGGTCTGGATTACAGCACGTTGCTGGCGCTGGCTACGCCCGCGTCATGGGCCTCTATTTTCGCCAGTCCGGCCTGCGCCCGGCTGTGTGAAAAGCGAGGCGTCAAATTCAACATCATTGTTTGCTTGCTGGCCTGTGGTCTCAGTTTCGGCGCACTGGGTTACAGCACCTCTTATCTCAGTTTTGTGCTGTTGTTTGGCGCGGTGAGTTTTTTCGGCACCGGCTTTGCCTATGTCGGTGGAACAGCGCTGATTGCCAACTGGTTTGTTCGTAAACAGGGGGCTGGCGCTGGGCTGGTGCACCATCGGGCAAACGCTCTCGTTGCGTTTTACGTGCCGACGCTGGCGGCGTTATTTACTGGTTGGGCGTGCGCTACGGGTTCTGGGGGGATCTCGGTGATCATGCTGGTCATGGCCGTGGGCCCTGGCTGTTTATTGCCAACAAGCCGGAAGATATTGGCCGGGCGCCAGACAGAAGCCCCCGGTGTTAATGCTCACCCCCACATCCATGGACGGTAACAACGACTACATCAGCCGCATCCGCATTCGCCATTTATTGAAAATGCGCGACGTCTGGCTGATCGGCATCGCCACTGGCGGCATCTATATCATGCTGGTCGGGGTGGTGGGGCAGTTTGTGCCGCGGCTCATGGAAATGGGCTACCCGCAAAGCACCGCCATTTTCTATATGACCGTGGCCGCGCTTATCGGCGCACCGGGGCGCGTATGGCTGGGGCTGGCTCAACCATCGTCTGGGGATTAAGCGTGCCATCCTGCTCTATACCCTTAGCTGGATAGTCGCCATCATCGTCAATATGTTCGCGCACCACGAAGTGATGCTGTGGGTGTCGCTGGTGATGATTGGTCTGTGCATGCCGTGCGCAACCAACCTCAGCACTGCGCTGATTGCCGCCAAGTTTCCCCGTCAAAATTACATCCGCGCCATTGCGATTGTGTTGCCGGTCCAGTCAGTAGTGCGCTGCTGCGCCTTCTCGATTCTGGCTTTTGGTCTCTCCGGCTCGGCGGCTATACCGGAGCTTACCAGTTACTGGTGGGCGTTGGCGTCATCACGCTGGTGTTGTTGTGGTGTACCGACATCACGCCAGTGAATGTAAGGAGAAAAAATGAATACAGAGGTTGTGATTGTCAGCGCGGTGCGTACCGCGATTGGCAAATTGGCGGTAGCCTGAGCACCCTCGCCGCACCGGTGCTCGGTGCACAGGTGATGACCGCCGCGCTCCAACGTGGCGGTATCTCCCCTGCTGCCGTGGATCAGGTGGTTTTTGGCAACGTGCTACAGGCCGGGCTGGGGCAAAACCCCGCGCGCCGGTGCAATGCTCGACGCCGGAATCGCCCAGGAGACCCCGGCAACCAGCATCAATATGGTGTGCGGTTCCGGGTTGCAGAGCGTGATTTTCGCCGCCGAAACCCTTGCAGCAGGCAGTGCAGAAGTGGTACTGGCGGGGAATGGAAAACATGTCGGCCGCGCCTTATTTGCTGGACAACGCGCGCTGGGGTTACCGCATGGGTGACCAGCGCGTGGTGGATAGCGTGGTTAACGATGGGCTCTCCTGCGCGATCAATCATTATCATATGGGAATGACGGCGGAAAACGTCGCGCGCCAGTGTGGCGTCAGCCGCCAGCACCAGGATCAACTGGCGCTGCTTTCCCAACAGCGTGCCGCCGCGGCAATTGAGCGGGGTGATTTCCGCCGAGAGATCGTGCCGGTCACCGTGCACAGTAAGAAAGGCGATCAGATCTTCGCGGTGGATGAGCATCCGCGCCGGGGAACCACGTTAGAAGATTTATCCCGACTGGCGCCGGCATTTACCGCTGATGGCTCCGTCACTGCGGGCAATGCCTCGGGCATTAACGACGGCGCTGCCGCGTTGCTGTTAATGAGCCGGCAGCGGGCGCACGCGCTGGGCGTAAAACCCTTGCCCGTCTGCGCAGTTATGCGACGTGCGGCGTCGACCCGGCACTGATGGGGCTGGGCCCGGTACCCGCCACCCGACTGGCGCTGCGGCGCGGGCATGACCGTTGCCGATCTGGATCTGATCGAGGCCAATGAAGCCTTTTGCCGCACAATGTATTGCGGTGGGTCGCGAACTGGATCTCGACTGGGAGCGCACCAATGTCAACGGCGGTGCTATCGCGCTGGGTCATCCTATTGGCGCCTCCGGCGCGCGCATTCTGGTCACGCTACTGCATGCGCTGGCAAGCCGGGATAAAACGCTGGGGCTGGCGACCTTGTGCGTCGGCGGCGGCCGGTGTAGCAATGATCGTCGAGCGTTGTTAACGAAAAGCCGGTGACCTCGCCCTCGGCGATTTCATCTGGCCTTCTCGTTACTGCTTATAATTCAGCCACCTGCCATACACCAGCATGAGTCCAGATGGTGAAACCATTGGAGAAGGAGCGTGAGGCTGGCGTGATGCCGCCGCTCTTTTGTCGACGGATTCAAGCATAAAAGAGACCCGATAGCCGCGTCCTCCGGCTGGAATGTATAACCGTAAGTCGGCAGGCATTTCTGCGCAGAAACAGCAACATCAACAATGTCGTATTTCTGTAATTGATGCTCCGGATTGCCCATCTCCTCAATCCAGAGACTGCTCATCCGCTCGTTGCCATCGGGCTGCACCGGATGCACAGCGAATTCGCCACCATGAGCAGCTTTGCGGAATAGACCATGGGCACGCGATCGCCCATTGGGCAACCGGTTAAAAAAAGGGGTAAAAAAATCACGGGGAAAATCCGTTTCACACGCTGTCACTCCGGTCTGAATAAACACCGGGTGAGTATAAGCCCGAACCGTTTGTGCAGACAGCGCCCATAAAAAAAACCCGCCTGTTTTCAGACGGGTTCTACATTAGCGCGCACAGTTCGTTCCAGTAGCTGTAGCGCATGACCCGTGGAAGCGCTCATTTTTCATCGTAAATCCATACCGACGGATGGTAATCAAGGCCATAGAGCAGGCCGAACGGGATCAGCAACGCCACATGGCGACCTGAATCATACTCTCCGTCTTCCACCTGCACAGGCAGCGCAGGTGTGAGGCGATTAAGCCACTGTTGCAGCATTGTCTTCATCAGCGCGTTCTCCGGTTAACATTCACCCTGTCAGTTAAGCGCAAACGGTTCCATAACCCAAACGAGAATTTTTGCGCTGGTTTGCCGAAAAACGCATATACCCGGTCTTTACGCGCCGGTGGCATCCCTTTGCGCGAACAACAGGCAATGTAATTGAGCTGATGCCGGTTACGGCGGAAAAAAGCGAAACATGCCGAGAAAGCGGCTGCGGTTCTCACGGTTGCGCAGGCCGTTAAACACAATGCGCAGCGCGCGGGCAACGCCCTCATCGCGAATAAGCCCAAGCGGTGACATCAACGACATGCTGCCGTTGTGCGTTTCCACGTCGTTAAAGCCATTGGCCAGAAACAGATCTTTCCATGCCTCGGTGCGTCATGGGGCTGACATTGGATTTCACCACCTGCTCCAGCAGGGTTTGCTTATTTGCCGCCAGTTCGCTGCGGGTGTACATGATGTCATGCGTCAGCAGGCGACCACCGGGTTTCAGCACGCGGTAATATTCGGCGATAAGTTTCGCCTTTGCTTTGTCCACATACATGGTCAGCATCGCTTCGTTAATCACCACATCGAAACTGGCGTCGTCAAACGGTAGCTTGCTGGCATTGGCTTCGAGGAATTGGATCTGACTCTCCAGCCCGGCCGCCGCGACGTTGGCCCGTGCTTTCGCCAGCGCGTTTTTATCCATGTCGATGGCGCAGACGGTGCAACCAAAACGCTGCGCCAGTTCAATAGAGGTCGTCCCCATGTTACAGGCGACTTCCAGCACCTTGCACTCCGGCGTGAGCTGCGCACCGGCGAAAAAAGCCATTCGGTGGCTTCCACACCGCCCGGTCGCAACCGCGTTTTCCCAAGACTGGCTAAAAGGTGTGCCCTGCTTTCTCGTTTTCGGCCATGACGCGCTCTCCGCTAAAACATGTATTTTATATGCAACTTATCATAACAACAGCGCGATGAGAATGATTTTCATCAGTACAGCAGAATAAAAAGCCCCCGGCGCAAGCGCAGGAGGCAAGGCTGTGTCCGAGCCAAAAACCGTTAGTTAAACACCATACCGCCATCAATCAGCAGCGACTGGCCTGTCATATAATCCGAGTCCGGCCCGGCAAGGTATGAGACGCAGGCCGCCACATCTTCCGGTTCCGACAAGCGCCCCAGCGTAATGCGTTTGGCAAATTGCTCCGTACCGTAGCCCGGTTGTTTGCCTGCCGCTTCTGACACCTGACGATCGATTTCCGCCCACATCGGCGTTTTAACGATCCCCCGGGCAGTAGCCATTAACGGTAATCCCCAATGGGGCAAGATCCCGCGCCGCAGTTTGCGTCAGACCACGCACAGCAAACTTACTGGAGCTGTAGACCGCCAGTTCCGGGTTACCCACATGCCCGGCCTGCGAGCAGGCGTTGATAATTTTGCCGCCGTGTTTTTCCGCTTTAAAGGCACTGACCGCCGCACCGGATCCCCCCAAATCACGCCTTTCACGTTGATGTTGTAAACCTTATCCACCACCGCTTCAGTAATGGACTCCAATCGGGGTAGAAGGCGCGACGCCCGCATTGTTGACGATCACGTCAAAGCCTTGCAGTTTTGTTCTGGCCTCTTCCACTGCGGCAAAAACGCGCTCGCGATCGGCCACATCCACCGTTACGGCAATTGCGCTGCCCTTGCCATGCGCATGATTGATCTCGTCCGCGACCGCATGGGCGGTTTCCGCGTTGTAATCCGCCACGGCAACAGCAAACCCGTCATTAGCCAGACGCAGGGCAATGGCTTTGCCAATCCCCCCGGCCTGCGCCGGTTACAAATGCGACTTTTTCATAGCATTTTCCGGTTATTTACAGAATTTGATTAAGATTGAGCTGGCTCATCAGCAGCGGGTTGTCACTATAGTCCACCGGAATGGCGACCACTGACGGGCCATCGATGTCCATGGCGGCGCGCAGCGTTGGCTCCAGCTCCGCAGTACTCTCCACAGCAAAACCGGCTGCGCCAAACGCACGGGCATAGGCTTTAAAATCCACCGGGCCGAAATTCACGCCGGAGAGCCGCTGGTATTTTTTTCTCTTCACCGGATTGCCACCATGTTGTAGGCGTTATCCACCCAGATGATGTGCAGGATATTCGCGCCCAGACGTACAGCGGTTTCCAGCTCCATACTGGATTGCAGGAAACCGCCGTCGCCGGAAACGGAGACCACTTTCCTGCCGGGGTTGACCAGCCAGTGCCGATAGCCCATGGCAGCGAAACGCCCATGGTCTGCTGACCGTTGGAAATCATCATCTGACGGGCGCGGAAACTGTAGAGGTAGCGGGCGATCCAGATATGGAAACTCCCCATATCCACGGTTAGCGTCACGTCATTATTCACGATGTCCTGCATTGCCCGCACAATACGCAACGGGTGAATCGCGAACTGGCTAAGCTGCGCCCCCCGGCGGCTGAGCAACTCGCGCTGGTTGCGACGCTCGATAAGAATTTCCGAGGCGCGCGGCGAGAGAACCAGCGGTTTTTTCGATGCGCGCCGCCAGTCTGCTCCAGGGTGGCGGAAATATCGCCGACCAGTTCAATGTCCGGCACGTAGTGGCGCTCTTCATAGGCCGGGAGCACATCGATGTGCACCAGTTTTGCCTCACCGCTATTCCACATCGCCGGTTCATATTCCACCGGGCTGTAACCAATGCAGATAATCAGGTCCGCCAGTCGCAGCAGCCGATCTCCCGCCCTGGTTATTGAACAGGCCCACGCGCCCGGCAAAACGCGTGAAGTGCTGTTGATTCACCGCCCCGGCGGCTGGTAGGTACTGGTGATGGGGATGTGGCTCTTTTCCAGCAACTGATGCAGTGCGCTAATGTTCTCCTGCCGACTGGCCATCAGCCCGAGCAAAAACACCGGGTTTTGCGCGGCGGCGATGCGTTTTGCCACCTCGTCAATGGCGGCGTCCGGCGCGGCGCCAAGTTGCAGAACGCCGCTGGCGGGAAGAATATCGCCGGTGGCCGGTTGGTCGGCGATATCCTGCGGCACACTGATAAATGCGCTGCCGAGGCCTTCCCTGTTCGGCTGCGCGAAACGCGTTCGACACCACTTCGCTGATGGCATCCGGCGACGAAATTTCCACGGCGTATTTGGTGACGGGGTTAAACATTGCCACGGTGTCCATGCTCTGATGCACCAGTTTGGCTTTGTCCGCGCGTTTGACCGCACCGCCAATCGCCACCAGCGGATCCCCTTCGGTATTGGCGGTCGCCATCCCGGTAATCAGGTTCGAGCACCCCGGTCCAGAGGTGACCAGCGCCACGCCCGCTTTACCGGTGATTCGCCCGACCGCCGCCGCCATAAAAGCGGCATTAGCTTCATGGCGAACCGGAATAATGCGGATGGTTGAATCGAGGAGGGAGTCAAAAACCTTATCGATTTTGGCACCGAGGAATGCCAAAGATCTGTTTGACGCCCTGAGCTTCCAGTTGACCTACGACCATATCAGCGCCGTGCGCCCATTGGTGTGTACGGTTTTCACTGCTCATCAGTCTCTCCTTGAAATAGGCTTAACTCTCCACGGAACGAATGGCGGCATCCAGGGTTGTCCGGATGCAGATCGGCGTTCAGGAAGGCATCATCCGCAGGCAGATCGATCATCAGCTTGTAGATAGCGCCAAACGCCAGCGTGCCGTGCTCCAGTTGGTAGTCCAGCAGATGACCGCCACCGTGGCGATCGTCGGTAATAAAGTGCTCGTGGTAACCCGCCACGTTGATGCCCTGCATATGCTGCGGCGTACGAAATCCCACCAGCACGCCGCTACGCTGGTTGAAGCGGAACACCGGTTGATCGTCGAGCACGTCGGTCATCGCACGGTAGGGCGGCGTCTGGCGCGGCACGGTGCGGGTATGGGCATGACAAAATGGCCATCAATGCGCAGCGCACAAAAGAGATTGTCGGACGGGATCTGTTTATCAATGATGTCGTGCAGTTGCTGCCGACTGACGGGTTTATCAAACTGCTGGCGATACTGCGGTAAAAACCAGTCATGACCGCGAACGGCGTTTTCTGCTGTGGGTTCGCCTCCCGCGCACTGCCATCTGCCCGCAACTGATAAACTTCGCTGTTGAAGGCAATCAGCTCACCGTCCAGTTCGTTAAAGGTGCCCAGCCCAAAATCGCCGTGCTCGAGCAACGCCTTGATGGTGGTATTTCCCTCATACACCCCGCTAAGCAGGGCACTCATTAGCGATGTTTGATATATCACGCCATTTGGATTGTTTCTGGAAAAAGCACGAAATGTTTCTCGTAGATTTTCCTCACAACAACAATCGTTTACATGAGTCATCCTCTTTTCCCTCGCTGAGTAGTCGTTCAGAAAAGCTGATTAAATATTGACTCGTTTCAGCCGGGGATTCCAATATACAAAGCATCAGGGTTTGAGATGTTTTCGATATGGAACTTCGTTATCTACGCTATTTTGTTGCCGTCGCGCAGGCGCAACACTTCACCCGCGCCGCCGAAATGCTGGGTATTTCCCAGCCGCCGCTGAGCCAGCAAATCCGCCGTCTGGAGGAGGAAGTGGGCACGCCGCTGTTCTACCGTTTGACGCGCGGCGTGGAGCTGACCGAGGCCGGAGAGGCATTCTATGAAGATGCCTGCCAGATCCGGCACTCAGCGATGCTGCGCTGGAAAAAGCCAAAGGCATTGCCCGGGGCATCAATGGCAAACTCTATTTGGGGGTAACCAGCTCTAACGCATTCCACGGCAAAATATTTTCGGTGCTGCAAAGGTTCAGAGACGACTACCCGCAGGTGTCGCTCTACCAGAAAGAGGACAACATGGCGACGCTGATGCAGGAGCTGGATGAGGGGTTAATCGATGTGGCGTTTGTCCGCTTGCCCTGCGAGAACAGCAAGTCGTTCAATCTGAAGCTTATCGATGAAGAGCCGATGGTTATTGCGCTGCACCGCACGCACCCGCTCTCCGCCAAAGCGGAATTGTCGCTGTTTGAACTGCAAAAACGCCGGTGGTGATCTTTCCGCAGGAGGTGGCGCCGGGGCTTTACGAACTGGTGTATAACGCTTGCCTGCGCGCGGGGGATCAATATGGACGGCCAGCAGCAGGCATCACAATTCGCCTCGTCTTTGAGCATGGTGGCAGCAGGTTTCGGCTTTGCCATCATTCCCCAGTCAATGGCGTGCATCAGCCATCCGCAGGTGACATTTCACCAGATGGAAGAAGCGCTGAAGACCGATATTGCGCTGGCATGGCGGAAGTTCGAGCGCTCCCCGCCGTGCGGCGCTTTATCGACAACTTTTAACCCCGGCGCATTAGCCGTGCCGGGTGTTCACCACCTGTCCGATACCCTTGCCTTCTAAGGCCTCGTCAGGATCGGCAAAGAAATCGATATTGAAATAGGTATCTTCCGTCAGCAGTTCAATGTGGTGCCAGTACTGCGGCGGACTGATGCCAAAATGCCCGGCTTCGATCACCACTTCGGTTTCCGGCGTGGTGTCATGCTCATTTGCGAAACCGAAATATTTCACCGCCCCTGCATCACCGACAGCCGACCGTACACGCCTTTTTTGGTGTTGTGGTGGGTTAACAGCGCGTGCGGCACCGTCTCTTTGGTCCAGAACGGGGTGGAGCGGGTATGACGAAAATGCACAGGAATGCCAGATGCCATGGGAATCTCCTCGCTATTACCAACCGCAGACGTTGGTTTCTTCATCGGATTCGTAGCCGCGCACGATATTAATCAACTCTTTCACCGAGTCGGCAGCGTTTAGCGGATCTTTTAATTCATCAATACCGGTAAAATCTTTATCTACGGATACACCGTTATTGTTATTGGTTACCGTCAGGACAATCTCGCTGGCATTATTTTTGGCATCAGAAAGCTGGGCCACCAGTTCCGTTACGGCCTGTACGGCAACGTCCGGAACATATAACGACATCGGTTTCAGATACACTTTTTCTTCGGTTTCATTGTTGCTGCGGTTAGATACCGCTAAAGAATAACCTTTATTTTCAATGGTCATAATGAATACCTCAGCCTTCAATCAAAATTTTCGGGTCAACATAGAAATCCACGCTGAATATCGTGTCGTCGGATAACGCCTCAATGTTGTGCCATTTCTCCGGCGGGAACACAGCAAATTCCCCCGGCGTTAATGGTCAGCGTTTCCCACGGGCTCAGGGCTGGTTTCATCGGCATAGCCGTAATAGCGGATCGCCCCTTGCAGAACACTGAGCCGCGGGTAGACGCCCTGCCGGGTACCAGCATCAAGATGGCGTTTCCAGATGGACGCCGGCGCGGTCTCGTTGGTCCAGAACGGGGTGGTGCGGGTGTGAACATAGTTCGCGGGTATCGCAATACGTTGCATGTTTCATCCTCATGGTTCTCAGCAAACGGTGCCTGCCGGGAAGGTAAAAAACATATGTTGCATATCATATGCCTGTTTTGTAAATTTGTGGACCACTTTTTTAGTGGCTATTTTCATGGGTTTTCAGTACTCAAAAGGGTTATTGAAAACACGCTAACGAGGGGGAAAAAATAGTCATTAGACTCTTTAAACAAGGCATCAAAGAAACCATGAAAAACAAATCAAAATTGAATTCATTTTATTATGGCTTCCCGGTATTTTTAGTTACCACGCAAGATAGCAGTGGCAACACAAATATTTCCGCCGCTTCATCTTCTATTTCCCTTGGGGAAAAACTGATTATTGGCATCAGCAAAGGGAGTAAAACCTCGGAGTGAATTTGATGGCAGGTTCCGATGCCGTGATCAATATTCCCGACCACACCCAATGGGAGAAAGTCGAGCAAATTGGCCGACTGACCGGCGGGGATACGTTGTCGGAAGCGCAGACCAAATGGGGCGTTGAGATTTGCCACGATAAATTCAGTAAAAGCGGACTGCACGCCGAAGCATCCGTGGACGTTGCGCCGCCGCGCATCGCGGAATGCCCTATTCAGGCCGAATGTCGGTTAGTGAGCACCAGCGATAAAGGGCGCTTTATCCTCGCCGAGCTGGATATTGTTAATCTGTGGGTTGACGATCATCTGTTGGGGAAAACGGCATGGTGGATTCCGCCCAATGGAAGCCGCTGATTTTCAATTTCCGTGAATACGACACCGTCGGCAGCGCGCTGGGTTTTAATGTGAAATACGGTAACTGACCTGGCTCAATGCCCCCGCAACCGGGGGCATTGGCGTTTACTCCAGCAGTCCTTTATCCCAATCGGCGAAGATGGCGGCGAGAGAATATTGCGCGGCATCGGCAGCGCTAAGCTGGTATTTTTCACCTCCCTGCCCCCCGGCCCGCGGTTTGCGGACTCGTAAAAGCGGCTATCTTCGGGATAAAACCAGATCTTCTCCCCCGCTTTGTCTTTGCCGGACATTTTGTCCCAACCGTAGATATGATCGTCAATGTCGCAGTTGATAAAGGCCGCCAGACCGATCGCGTTCGGATCGGCGTAACGCCCGTCGCTAAATTGCGTCGTTGGGTGCCATGGTCGCCCAAGCGCAAAGCTTTTCGCCGGTACGCCCGCCTCTTTGCTCAGCTTGCTGTTGATGATAAACAGGCCAAACTTCTCATCCGCCTGCGTGGCCGGAGCAGTGATGTAGCCATACGGCGGGGCAATGTCGCTACGGTTACGGGCAATGATCCGCAGCGATCGAACACGGCGATACCAGGCCAAAGATAAAATCAACATGCCCGCTGACCTCGCAATCAGTGAAATAGCTGCGGCTGCCGCTCTTGCTGTAAAACGTATCCTGATACCCTTCCAGCCGGACATGGCGGAAGCGCGCTTTGTCGACGTTTTCCGACACCATTAACGCCACAGCCCTCGGGTATCCTTCAGCTTCTTCGCGTCGCCATCCGGCAGCGCCGCATTAGCCGGGAAATCGAAACTATTGCGGATGGTCAGATTCTCAATCGTCACGTTATTGGCGCGTATCTCGACGGTGCTGGTGCGCCCGGTACCTAACTTCTGCCCGCTGTCATCTAACGCCCCGGCTGGTGTTGGCTTCCAATCTGGGTTTGCGTTTTCGACTCCCCTACCAGCGTGACCGGTTTTTCAATCACCGTGCGCTCATTCCAGCGCCCCTCTTTCACCAGAATCCGCCACGGCGTACCACTGTCCGGCGCGCTAGCCCCGGCGAATGGTGGCAAATTCCCCGCCTTGGGTGACACGGAGACAACGGCGTTCCACTCCGCCACTGGACGGAAACGCTTATACAGGCCAATAACAGCGCGGAACAGTGCAGTGTTTTCATCAGACTCTCCTTAGTGTTTTAACATGTCAGCAAGCGCGCTCAATTCAGGCGTCTGACGGATCTGCCCGGCGACAATCGATGCGACAGCTTCCGCGCCTTTTCACCGGAAATGCGTAGTATCAGGATTGCTGCGAATGCCCGATGTTTGCGTTTTATACCGAGGGGTAACGCGGGTCGTTAGGGTCAACCGCCAGCCAGTAATCCATCCAGTCGCTTGCATGCGCATTGGCGAAGTCGATGGTCTGTTGCTCCAGGGTCGATAAGCGGCACATGGTTGCGCCGGGCGGTCTGCTTAATGGTGTCGATGTAATTGCCGTAATAGCGGTAACCCGGCTTGTCGACGGTGTAATGGCTGCTCACCACCCCATCACCAGCCCCTGCTGGAAGGCGGTTTTCCGGCGCGATTTTTTACGCGGGTCGTGGGCGTAAACAGGACTGGCGTCGCGCCTGCCGCCCGCGCCAGTGCGATATAGCGCTCCAGAGAGTGCTGGAATGCGGTCTCCGGTTTTCCGGGCGGGAATTGCGTGTGCCGCTGGCATCATTCGGCCAGTGCAGAGGTTTTGCATCGGCTGCGCCGCGAATGGCTTTGTCGCTATCGCAGTTCTGATCGTTATGCCCGTGCGCGATAAACACGTAATCGCCGGACGCAGATCGCGCGCCATCTGCTGATACCAGCCTTCGTTATAAAATCCCGGCTGGAGCGCCCGGAACGTGCGCCATTGAGCACCACGACACCGCTGTCGGCGCGAAATTGCTGCTGGAAAACCTGCCCCCAGCCCATTCGCGGCAGGCGGCTCACCTCGTACGTGGCGGCAGTGGAATCACTGACCACTAAAATGCGGGTTTTCGCCCGACGGATGGCCTGTCTGTCAGCCAGCGCCCTGCGCAGATCAAACGGCTCCCATGGCCCGGAATTTTGCAGACCGACAATCGGGCGAAACGCGCTGTCGGTCAGCACCGTGCTACCGGCCTCGCCGCTGTTGTTGTCGTAATTACGGTTGTGATGAATCACCGACAGGATGCGTGTCATCCCGTCATCGTGATGCACAGGCGTTGTCACCGGATCCAGCGTGTCAGGATCGAAACCGGACTGGCGCAGCGTCGCCCATTCCCGTGCGGAACCCCGGCCAACGGCATCGCCAGTAGCCCGGCGTTCAGTTTGGCGGGATCGCCGTGCTCCACCCACTGTTGCGGGCCGATATACCCCAACTCCCCCCGCCACTTCCGAGACCAGCCGGTCGGTAAACGGGGTGATATTCGCGGTATTTACGCGATCTTTTGCAGGGTAAGCCGAAGCGAAGCCATGCAACGGGCGCGGGGAACATCGCTGCGCAAACATGACGATGATGTGCCATTCGGTTGTACCCGCCGACAAGGTTAAGGGAGCGTAACCCCTCCACGGTGAATAGCGGCCATCGCTGCGCGTGCGGGTGGTCAGGTGTTTTCCGCGGCTGTCGGTGACGGTTACCGTCGCCCCGCTGAGCGGCGTATCGGCGATTACCGTGCCTTCAAGCAGCGTGGCTGAACCCGCCATTGCCGGCAGGCAAGATAACAGCGCGCTTAATCCCAAGAGGTATTGCATTGTCATTCTCCCGAAACAGGTGATCCCGGCGATAGCTCGCCGACGTAATCCTGAGTGTCTGTTCCTCGGAAAATGAGGCTCAATAAAATGCCGGATGACGCTAAGCGGATCCGGCCAGAAGTCCGACCAACAAAATGTGCTTATTTTTATAGAGATACAAAACGAAACGAAGTTTTACACATCTAGAAACATAGTTTTGAGATCGAATTCAAAAATATCACAATCGAAAAAACCCGGCGAACGCCGGGCTTCAGATTAGCGGGCAAACACACGTGCAGGCCCTGTGATCTGCACATTGACCTGCATACCGGCGACCCGGTGGCGGCATCCGTCACGGTTTGCAGAACTGAGGGATTCGCCACTCTGTGCGAAGCGCAGCGTCAGCGAAGAGAGGTAACCAGCAAAGTCGATCCCGACAATCTGCGCCTCGTGGCGCAGCCTGCTGATCGTCACAAGGCAGAACGCGGATCTGCTCCGGGCGCAACATGATCCGTTTCGCACCGCTCGCGGCGGCACTGTCGACCGCCACCTCACCTAACAGGCAACGCGCGCCTTACCCTGAGCGACCTCCGCGGGGAGGATCAACGCATCCCCTAAAAACAGCGCGGTTTCTTCATCCGTGGGTTGCGAATAGACCTCAAACGGTGATCCCACCTGAGTAAAGCGCCCGTGGCGGATAACGGCAATCTGGCTGGCAAAGGAGAGCGCCTCTTTCTGATCGTGCGTCACCAGAATCGACGCCACACCCGCCTGCGTCAGCAGTTCCGCCGTGGCCTTACGGGTCGACGCCCGCAAGCCGGTGTCCAGTGCCGAAAAGGTTCATCCAGCAGCATCACCGCCGGTTTGCTGCGCCAGTGCACGGGCCAGCGCCACACGCTGTTGCTGCCCGCCGGAAATCTCATGCGGCCAGCGCCGGGCCAGTTTCGCGTCCAGCGAGACCATTGCCATCAACGCTGCCACGCGATCGCGCTTCGCCCGGCGCGCACCACGCAATCCCCGGTGCAATGTTTTCTCCCACGCGAAGATGGGGAAACAACGCCCCTTCCTGCGGTACAAAACCAATGCGGCGCTGATGGGCTGGAACAAACTGCCCGTCAGCGAATAACGGCTTTCCTGCATCATAATCTGGCCGCTGTCCGGCGCATCAAACCCGGCAATCAGGCGCAGCAACGTGGTTTTACCAGAGCCGGACGGCCCGACAATCGCCGTACGGCTGCCGAGTGGAATAGTCAGGCTGACATCGTCCAGTACCCGTACAGCGCCAAATGTTTTGGAAATATGCGTGAGTTCTAACATCTTAAAGACCTGAAAGTTTTTGTGATTGCTTGTACAGCAGGCCGGTCAGCGGCAGTGAAATCAGGATCATCAGCGCGGCATAAGGCGCCGCTGCAACATAATCAATCTCGCTGGTTAGCGCCCAGAACCCCGTCGCCAGTGTGCGGGTGCCAAGCGGCGAAAGCAGCAACGTCGCGGTAAGCTCATTGCTCGCGCCCGAACACCAGCGCCGCAGCGGCTGCTGCCCCGGCGCTGCCAGCCGTAGCGTTACGCTGATCAGTGCTCTGGCGGGTGTTGTTCCCGAGGCTTTGCGCCACACGTTCCAGCTCAACGGGCGCTTGCGCAATACCGGCGCGAAGATTCACCAGCGCTCTGGGCATAAACATCAGCGCGTAGGCAAGAAACAGCGTCACCTCGGTCTGATAAATCGGCCGGGCGTAATGGATGGTCACCGTCACCAGCGCCAGAGCGACAACAATTCCCGGCAGCGAGCTGGCAATGTAATTACAGCCTTCGGAGCAGGCGAAATGCAGGACGCGGATGACGTACGCTAAGCCAGCCGTCAAAAGCGGTGGTGATCGCCGCGCCGCAGAGCGCCAGAAAAACCGTCTGGTGCAGCGAAAGCCACAGATCGGCATTATCCCAGCTGGCAACGCCACCCAACCATAACCAACGGGCAAGCACGACAAGCGGCGTGCCCAGCGACAGGATCACCGCGCAGAGGCACACGAACAGCCCCAACGTACGTCCCCATCTGCCCAGTGTATGTTGCTGCTGCTTACGCGCCGCGCCCGCGCCAACACGGGCATAACGCGCGTTGCCACGCGCAGCGTTTTCCAGTAACAGTAGCCCGAGGCAGCAGATGGCCAGCACGCCCGCCAGCATATTCGCCGCCGGGCCGCTAAAGGTGGACTGAAACTGGTCGTAAATGGCGGTGGTGAAGGTGTCGAAACGGATCATCACGAACAGGCCATATTCCGCCAGCAAGTGCAACGCTACCAGCAGCGCACCGCCGCAAAGCGCCAGTTTAAGCTGGGGCAGCACTACGCGGAAAAGATAAGCCGGGCGGGGTTCCCAGCGAGGCGGCCACATCTTCCAGCCCCCGGATCCGGTGTGCGGCGCAACATGGCGGCCACCGGCATAGTGATAAACGGAAAATAGGCCAGCACGGAGATAAAAACCGCCGCCCAAAGCCCATTAAATGCAGGCGCAACGCTGACCCACGCATAGCTTTGCACGAATGCGGGAATGGCCAGCGGCGCGACCGCCAGAACCGACCATAGACGTCGGCAGCGAGGTCCTTCTCGGTTAGCCACGCGATCGCCGTGCCAAGGACCACGCAGGCAGGCACGGCAATGGCGACTAACAGAAAGGTATTGCTCACCAGTTCGCCCACGCGGGGGCGGAAAATGAGCGCTTTAACGCTCTCCCATCCGGTGTCGATTCCCACAGCGATAACAAACCCCACGGGAAGTAAAGCAAGCAACGCGACAAAGGGCTAACACCACTAACACCACCGGGGGGACGGTGACGCGTGGTCTGGCTGGCCGCGGCGGTTGCCGCCGGAAGCGTTAAACTGGACATAAGGCGCTCATGGTTATGCAATCAATTACAGCAGACCGGCTTCGGTCATTAACTCTGTGACTTTTGGCTGTTCAGGGCGGACGGCTCAACAGCAGGTGCATCTAACTGATTCAGCGGCACCAGTTTTTCGTTGGAAGCGGCATGCTCACCTACGGCATATTCAAATGCAGTGTTGGTGCGCAGCATATCCCCGGCCGGTTTTGCCGGTGATCCATTTGATAAACGCCTGTGCCTGTTTCGGGTGCTTGCTGGATGCCAGCACGCCACCGCCAGAAATGCTGACAAATGCGCCGGGATCCCGTGTTTGAAGTAGTGAAGCTGGGTGTTTTTACTGTTTTCGCCGGTTTTGGACTGATCAACAAAGTAGTAATAGTGATAGATCACGCCGCCATCGATCTGCCCGGCGTTCACGGCTTTCATCACCGTGCTGTTGCCTTTGTACGGCGTAAAGTTGGTTTTCATGGCTTTCAGCCAGTCGAGCGTGGCTTTTTCACCTTTCAGCGACAGCATGGCGCTGACAATGGCCCTGAAGTCCGCGCCTGACGGGGAAGCCGCCCAGCGCCCTTTCCATTCCGGTTTCGCCAGATCCATCAGCGATGCCGGGAGTTGCGCGTTGCTAATTTTGGCCGGGTTGTAAACAAACACCGTGCTACGCGCGGCGATGCCAATCCAGCGACCATGCGCAGGACGGAAACGAGCAGGCACCTGCTTCAGCGTGTCGGCATCCAGCGGGGCGAACAGCTTCGCATTATCCACCAGCGTCATCGCCGGGGAGTTTTCCGTCAGAAACACATCCGCCGGAGAGACATTGCCCTCCTGCACCAACTGGTTACCCAGCTCGGTGTCGCCGCCGTTGCGCAGCGTGACTTTAATACCGGTTTCTTTGGTGAACTCATCAACCCAGCTTTTGGTCAGGTTTTCATGTTGCGCGTTATAAACAACAATACCGTCATCGTTATTTGCCGCCAATGCAGCGGGGGCGGTTAAAACTGAAGAGATGACCAGTGCAAGCGAACAGAAAGGCAAAAGCGATTCTTCATCATCATTCCTTTTTCATTGGTTTAATAGCGAGCGTCTACAGACGAAGCTGGAGTGTAATCGTAGCGGAAATGAAATGAGAATCAAAACTATTATCACCAGAGAAGTTTGAAATTTAATATCAGTAAAAAGAGAAAAATAAATGAATCTTTCAGTTATCAGTTGTAAAGCACTGTTAATATTAAGATAACCTTAAGATAACGAAAAATATTTCATCTATTATTAATAGCCACTATCTGGCACCCTCTTCTTTTCTTTTGAGGATAACAAATTAACATCATACAGAGTGAGCTTAATATCAGACATCGCGAAGCAGCCTGCACAGGTAAGTAAAATAATTATGAAAAATAAAAAGATAGATACATTAGCAAAAGTGGCTATGCGTAACAGGGGTTTATCGGTTAAAGAAAAACGCGTGCGTTATCAGGAAAAGTATTCACCTTTAAATACGTATCAGGCCATTATGAGGTGTTTTTTGAAGGCCAGCAGGTTGACTCCATCGCCACGGACAGTATCAACGACGCCATTGCTGAATATAAAGAGAAGCATAACAAAACGAAGCGTTAACACCTGCGTCAATCGCTCCCCCCTCTTGTCGTTAAATACGCTTAAACCTGCTCCCATCCGGATGAAAGCGATGTCACGTTAACCCTCTTCATGTGCACAGGCATACCTTTGGTTTGCATTACCCGGCGTTGCTGAGTCTTTCTGCCCTGGAGCAAAAGGGAGGCAGATTTTATGCCCTGCGCCAGATAACCGGTGCAAAAGATAGCCGATATCCTCAGCTAAAAACCGCTGAAAATTCACCGTATCGTTAACGCACTTAAGCCAAACAGATATCAGGATGGCGACGTTATTTTCAAATAACCCATATAAGATATATTTCTCTCGCAAACGCCTTGCAAAACAAACCGATAAGTAAATGACTCCGTTGCCTGCAAAAGAGAAAATACCCTTAAAAATAAAGCGTGTATTATTCCGGAAATTTATTGCATATCGGTCAGTTGAGATTCTCCGGTGCATTGCATTGGGAAGCGTCTCCACGCCGGGTTTGCTTTCCAGTTGCTGCTGCGCGAGCTGGCTATTTTTTTCGCCATCTGCGCCTGTTCTAAATCCTGCTGGGTGACTTTTTCCCGGAAAACGCATCGATCATTTCCGTTCGGCCATCAGGATATTTAACGATCGTGACCAGCCGCCCGCCATATTGCGGAATACCGGACATCGCCAGTGGAATAATCAATCTCATGATTTTCCACTTTTTTTCTTTCCCGGGCCTCTTGCTCAGCCTGAACTTCTTTTAAAGACTTGTGGTTTTCTGCACGAGAGGAGAGCGTCACTTTGGTGCTGTCATCCTGATACGACTGCTTGCCAGCGCCATGTTCAGTACTGGTGCCGGTACTGATACCGGTGCTATTCGCCGTTTCAATCTTATGCGTGATAGTCTCTTTTGTGCTGGCAAGGTGCGCGCTTGCCTGAATCGCCTGAATCTCCTGCATCATTATCTCCGCTACTCGTTAACCAGATAATCTGCGACGAATGACTCATCCTGATGAGTCGAGAAAGATCCTCATAACGATTATCGACAGGCGGTTAAAACATATTAATAACAAATAATGCTGACGAAATAGTATTCACAGAAGAAATTAAAATAAGCAACCAACCATTATATATCATATTAATTTTAGTTAAATCAGACACGCCAAGAAAAATATTATTTAAGTCAGATTAATTCATTTATCGCGATGCAAGGCGCGGCGTTAATGGCTGATTGTTACAGGCGATCAGAGCGTGATGTTCACGATGGCGGATACATTTTCACGCGGTTACGACCCTGTTTTTGGCCTCGTACAGCGCCTCATCGGCCCGGTTAATCGCCAGATGGATGTTTTCACCCAGCCCACACCGGAAGGCGCTGATGCCCACACTGGTGGTAAAGCTCAGCGGCGCGGCGCCGGGCACTTTAACCGGCGTTAACGCGACCCGTGGCTCGCATCCGTTCGCCGAGTAACAGCGCGTCGGGAGGATTGAGATCCAACGCAGCGATAATAAATTCCTCGCCTCCCCAGCGGCAGATCAGGTCATGTTGCCGCATCTGCTTTTTCCAACAGGGCAACAAAATGGCGAATAACATCATCACCCGCTGAGTGACCGTAAATATCATTGATCTTTTAAAGTTATCGATATCAAGAAACAGGATGGCCACCTCACGGGGGGCATCCCTTCACGCTCGGTACAGAGCCGGGAAAGCTGCGCCAGAAAAGCGCGGCGGTTCAATGCGCCGGACAGCACATCGCGGCGGCTGCCGGACTCAATACGTTTAAGCAGAATTTTGTTGGCGGAAACGACCCGGGAAACCATCAGTATGGCCATGATCAGTATCGAGAGATTGATGCGAAACGCGTTGAGCATGGCATCAAGATCCGCCCTGGTGACGCCCGCGCCGGCTCGAGCAGCCTGACAGCATAGAGATAATTCAGCGCCACACCGGTGAGCATGCAGAGTACAACGGTCGTTTTAAAGGAGTAACGCAGGGCGAACCACGCCAGCGGAAGAGGATCAACGCCACCATCTCGGTGCCGGAAAACAGGACGCAGAGCAGCACAAACACTAAAAAACGATCACGAATACCTGCGGGCGTAACTGTTGCCACCCATGGTGTAATTGCCGCCGCACTGTGCGGAAAATAGTCTTTAACTGAATGAAAAACAAACAAAAATGATGCCTGTGCTGAGTTGTTCGCTGAACCAGCCGCGCATGAGCTGATAGATATCGGCGCTGTTTGTCGCCCATAGCCAAAGCCCGAACACCGCCGCCGAGCAGAACGCACCTGCCACCACCGGGATAGTCATCACCAGAACGGCATTGCCGGTGAACTTGCTGCGCTGCAAAAAACGGCTGTGGAAACAGTAAATAAAACAGAACCGAGGCAGGCAGATAAAAGCCGATGTTAAACGCGCAGTAGATCACCTTTGCTCAATACCCGACCCATCCTCAAAACTGAGAGCCGCCAGCAGCATCGCGCAATAGCTGATAACCGTCAGCAATCCATTGTGCAACAGCCGCCAGCCCACATGACGACAACGTAAACGGAAATGAATAAACAGGCTGAAGGCCAGTACGTTAGCGGGCCAGAACAGAGAGACATTGTTGCCGGGGCGAAAATTTAACCCCCAGTCACTGACGAGATATACCGCGAAAAAGAGCACGCACAGTCTGACGAGGTAACGACACATAATCTCCGCCCTCTTTAGTTCCTTTTCATCATTGCCTGTTAACGTTAGTAAACCGAATACCTCAGTCATTTCAATAAGAAAGAGCAGCAAGAAGCGTTAACCGCATCCAGCGCAAAGCGTATTCCCCGCGTCTATCGCATCCTGCTATCCTCAGACACGATAAAAACATCACACACCGGAGTGACAATGAGCCAACAACCTTTACACGCCGATCCGCTTAGCTGGGGCCACGGTCCACGCACGTTCGAGGTGTTCCTTGAGCCGACCTGCCCTTTCTCCGTCCGCGCCTTTAACAAGCTGGACGCCTTGCTCAACGAGGTGGGCGAAGAGAAGGTCACCGTCAAAATCCGTCTGCAATCGCAACCGTGGCATATGTTCTCTGGTGTGATTGTGCGCTGCATTCTCGCCGCCTCCACACTGCCGGAAGGCAAAGCCGCTGCACGAAGCGTACTGAAAGCAGTGGCGGACCATCGTGAAGAGTTCGAATTCACGGACCACTGTAGCGGCCCGAATATGGACGCCACGCCGCAGCAAATTATTGAACGTATTGAGCAGTATAGCGGAGTGAAACTGGCGGCGGCGTTCGCCGTGCCGGAATTGCAAACCGAAATCAAATGGCACAGCAAGTATGCACGGCAGAACGGCATTCACGTATCGCCGACTTTTATGGTCAACGGGCTGGTGCAGGCCGATCTCGGCAGCGGCGATGACATCGGCGTCTGGGCGCAGCGTATCCTCGCCTGAGACGCTGCTACACTGATGAGCAACCCGTTCCTATAACGCTTCAACAGATCAACCAAAAGGCAGACCAATATGTCAGACAACTATCAGCCACCTAAAGTCTGGACGTGGGATAAATCCGGCGGCGGTGCATTTGCCAATATTAACCGTCCGATCTCCGGCCCGACGCATGAGAAAACCTTGCCGGTGGGCAAACATCCGTTGCAACTCTATTCGCTGGGCACGCCTAACGGCCAGAAAGTGACCATCATGCTGGAAGAGCTGCTAGAGAAAGGGGTTACTGCGGCCGAGTATGACGCCACCGGTTAATTCGCATTGGCGAAGGCGATCAGTTCTCCAGCGGTTTTGTTGAAGTGAACCCGAATTCGAAGATCCCGGCGCTGCGCGATCACTCCACCACGCCGCCCACCCGTGTATTTGAATCCGGTGCGATCTTGCTGTATCTGGCGGAGAAGTTTGGCCATTTCCTGCCCGACGATCCAGCCGGGCGCACCGAAACCCTGAACTGGCTGTTCTGGTTGCAGGGCTCTGCGCCGTTCCTCGGTGGCGGTTTCGGTCACTTCTATAACTATGCGCCAGTGAAAATCGAGTACGCGATTAATCGCTTTACCATGGAAGCCAAGCGCCAACTGGATGTGCTGGATAAGCAACTGGCTGACCATCCGTTTGTCGCCGGTGATGAGTACACCATTGCCGATATGGCGATTTGGCCGTGGTATGGCAATGTGGTGCTGGGTAATGTCTACAACGCCGCAGAGTTCCTCGATGCAGGCATCTACACCCATGTACAGCGCTGGGCGAAAGCGATCCTTGCGCGCCCGGCGGTGCAACGCGGGCGGATCGTTAACCGTACGTTCGGCGAGCCGCATGAGCAGTTGCATGAGCGCCATGACGCCAGCGACTTCGATACCAACACGGAAGATAAGCGTCAGGCGTAATCTTCTGCACCGGGCGGTATTCCGCCCGGTTTATTCCCGCCCTTCATTACCTTCCACTGTTTTTTTCACACCATATTTACACGACCTGAATAACTGGTAAGAATGCGTTTTATTTACCTGTAGCCGGCCCCATGTCCGACATCGCGCTCAAACAGCAGATCCAGAATCTGAAAAGCATAACGCCCGGCTGGTGCGGATAGCGCGCGACGCGCGCAATAAACTCAGCGCCGCGCTGGACGGCACCGGGCTGTGCCTGTGGCAGCTTGATGTTCCCAGCGGCAAGCTGATCATCTACAACCGCCGTTGGGGTTCGATGCTTGGCTATCAACCCAAAGAGCTGAGCGCCCATTTTGATGTCTGGCGTGAGCACCTGCATGAAGATGACCGCCAGCGCGTGCTGGACGCGTTTTACGATCATTTGCACGGCAAGACCCCGTTTTATGAAGCCCTGCACCGCATGCAGCATAAAAAATCACTGGGTGCTCGACAGAGGCCGCGTAACGGAGTGGGATGCCAACGGTTCACCGCTAAAAGTGACCGGCACGCACATCGACATGACCAAAGAGAAGCAGTATGAGGAGCAACTCTCGGCGCTGGCAAACCACGATCCGCTTACCGGGCTGGCTAATCGCCACGCGTTGTTGCAGCACTTTGATGAGCTGAAGCTTGCCGGGCCCGTGTGCGTGGCCTTTATCGATCTGGATGATTTTAAAGCGGTCAACGACACTTTCGGTCACCGTAGCGGCGACGAACTGCTGATCCAGTTGAGCCAGCGTCTGCGCAATGCCTGCCCGCAAGGAACGATTGTCGGCCGTCTCGGCGGCGATGAGTTTGTTCTGCTGTTACCGTTTCCGCTTACCAGCCTGCTGATTAACAGTACTGCCCATACTTGCCTGCGCGCGGCGCTGACGCCCTTCGAACTGGATAACGGCGAGGCGTCGGTTGGGGCATCGATTGGCATTGATGAAGCGCAGGATGATGACGATTTCATCAACGCGCTGAAACGCGCCGATCGGGCGATGTATCACATCAAACATACCGGGAAAAACGGTGCGGCTCTCGGCCAGACGCTGATTTCCCTCTCCGCCTGCGCCGGGGGCATAGCTGATGAAAACCGCACGCCAGCAGACAATTGTGCAACTCCTTACCCGGTATGACACCCTGACGACCGCAGCGCTGTCTGCACAATTGGGCGTGAGTATTGGAAACCATCCGCCGGGATCTGAATGCGCTGCAAACTCGGGGAAAATAGTGCGCCGCCATGGTCGCGCACGGATGCTGCATTCACCGCAGCAGGAAAGCAGTGAGCCATTTCGCAACAGGCTGAAAAGCCATTATGCGGATAAAGCCGATATCGCCCGCCATGCGCTGAACTGGATTGATGAGGGGATGACGCTGGCGCTGGATGCCAGCTCCACCTGTTTTCACCTTGCGCGGCAGTTGCCGGATATCGACCTTACCGTCTTTACCAACAGCGTGCCGGTATGCGGAGATCGTCCGTCGGCAAAACATCACACTGGTCTGTTCGGGCGGGCGGCTGGATCGCGCCGAGCGTTGTTATGTTAATCCGGCGCTGCACCGGCCTGTTGAAATCGCTGGAGATCGATCTGTTTATCTTCTCCTGCGAGGGGGTGGATGCGGCGGGCGAGATGTGGGACTCCACCCGCCATAACGCCGTGTTTAAAGCGCAGTTGTTGCGGCGGGCGCAGCAATCGCTGCTGCTTATCGATAAGAGCAAATTCTACCGCGCCAGCGAAGTAAAAATCGGCAACCTGTCACTGGTGACGCAAATGATCACCGATGTAAAAACCGACACGTCTCACCGCTGAGGGGCAAAATCCTCCAGCTCCATATTGCGCAGCGCTGCAAGCGTCTCCTGCGCTTCATTTTCATCAATCAGGCTCATGGCAAACCCCACGTGCACCAGTACCCATTGCCCGAGCAGCGCACGCGGATCATCTTCGCACACGGGCGATATTAACCCCGCGCCGCACGCCGCACACGTCCACCTGCGCCAGTTGATGAAAATCGTCGCCCACGGCCACTACGAGGCCCGGTACGCCTATACACATCTTGCCTCCACTTCAATGCTTTTGATCTGTACGCCCTCGCTGTGCTCAATATGCAGCGTTGGGCAGTGGCAGAACGGACACTCATCATGGCGGGTAATTTCCACCGACTGGCTGCAATTCCAGCACCATGCCTGCGCGGGTTTATGGAGGATATGCAACGCGCACCCTTCGGCAAGGGTATCGCGACAGGCGATATCAAAGCCGAAACGCAGCGCACTCTCCTCCACACAGCGCGCCCACTTCCAGCCACACGCCGGTCACCTTACTGGCACCGTTTTGCCGGGCCTGCTGTTCGATGATCTCCACCGCGTTCTGGCATAGCGATAACTCATGCATTCCGGGCGTCCTTCAGCCGGGTGAGCACGCCGACTCACCGACTCGCTCACTGGCAGGAGAGTGCCATTTTCAGGCAATCATGCGCCAGCGACGCCCCCCTGTTCTGCACGCAACTCCCGCGCTAATGGCGACATTAACGAACAGCTCAGATACTGCGCAAGAGCGGGCATTTCGCCAACGGTAAAGGTCATCTCACCGTAGGGTAATCGCAGCCCAATGCGCTCGCCGACGTTACGCCGCACCCAGCACTGCTGCGGGCCGGGAAAGATCAGCAAACTCAGCATCCACGGTGTTATCACACAACCGATCCACTGCCCTTCAAACAGCGTAAAGGGCGTCACCGAGATCGGCATGTGCGGATGTACAAACGGTAAATCGTGCATCTCGCCTGCGGCCACTGCCGCAAAAGCAGCCTGCACCTCGCCGTGCGGCGAGGCGTCAAAACCGGTGATTTCATTCTGCATGCTGAACCTCCACGGGCGTCAGCACCACACCGGATTCCGCCAGCGCATCCAGCACCGCCTGTAAAGCCGTATCGATACTTGCCGCCACGATCGGCGTCAAACCAATATGCGGCTCCAGCGAGGCCGGAATGACGCCGACCAGCGTCAGCTTCGCCGGGAACTCCCCGGTAAAGCGCAGCGCGGACAGCACGTCAGACAAACCCAGTTGGTGCGGGAAATTTTGTTGCTGAACAGCGTGGGCACTTCATCGTCGCGCAGGCAGATGACGCTGCCTCGGCTCGCTTTTACGCGTGACGATGGCGTCTGCAATGATCAGATGATCGCGGCTCGCCATCGCGCTCAGCAACTCCATGCCAGCGGTGCCGCCATCCAGCACTTCGACCTGTTCCGGCAGGTGGAAACGCTGTTCCAGCGCTTCCACCACCCGTACGCCGATTGCCTCATCGGTGAGCAAAATATTGCCCACCCCCAACACTAAAATCGACATTACAGCACCTTCACCGACACCACATCGTTACCCTCTGCGTCCAGCACGTGTACGGCGCAGGACATACAAGGGTCGAAAGAGTGAATGGTGCGCACCACTTCCAGCGGTTTTTGCGGATCGGCAATCGGCGTGCCCACCAGCGACTGCTCGTAGGGACCGGCTTCGTCGTTCACGTTGCGCGGCCCGGCGTTCCACGTCGATGGCACGACGGCCCTGGTAGTTGCTGATGGTGCCGTCTTTGATCACGATCCAGTGTGAGAGCATGCCGCGCGGCTTCTTGAGGAAGCCTACACCTTTAAACTCGCCGCTGGCGGGAATGTCCGGCTTCACAAAGGTGGTCATGTCACCTTTGCCGATGTTGTCGACCAGCGCCTGATACTGCTGGCTGGCAACTGGTGCAGTTCGCAGGCGTGCACGGTGCGACCAATAATGCGGCCCAGCGTGGAGTGCAGTTGCTCAACGCCCAGCGTTTTACCGGTGAGTTTGTGGTAAATCGCCACAATTTCATTGAGTTTACTGGTCGTGGATTCGCGCTTCGCCGCCAGTTTACAGAGCATATTGGCCAGCGGCCCCACTTCCACGGTTTTGCCGTAGAACGTCGGTGATTTGACCCACGAATATTTCCCGTCTTCCTGCCAGCCGGTGTAGTTTGGCACCGTTGTCCCTTGCCACGGCTCTTGCGGCGCTTCGTCTTTATACCGGGGCGTGTTTCGCGCCCTCCTGAATGCCTTTCACCATAAACGGATCGTTGTACGCGGTGATGGGCCGATAGGTGCTGAGATCGGCGTTTTCGATGTAACCGCCGAGGGGAACAGGAAGCTGCCATTTTCACCGTCGGTCGGAAACTCCGGCGTACTCCAGGTAATTGACGCTACCTTTACCGCGCTCCAGCCACTCCGGATAGAACGCCGCAATCACGGCGGTATCGACCTTGTAAACCTGTTCGATAAAGCCCTGCAGCTTGTCGATAAACGACTTGAGGTACATCAGCCGTTCCGAGGGTTCAACACTTCGATGCCGTCAAGATTGATTGGGTTGGCAACACCGCCCACCGCCATGTTCTGGATATGCGGCGATTTCCCGCCCAGCAAGGCGACGATGCGGTTGGCATCACGCTGACACTCCAGCGCCTGTAAATAGTGGGCAACGGCGATCAGGTTCACTTCCGGCGGCAGTTTCATTGCCGGGTGTCCCCAGTAACCGTTGGCGAAAATCCCCAACTGACCACTGGCCACCAGCGCTTTGATTTTGTCCTGCACCTCTTTAAAGGTGTTTTCGCTGTTCAGCGGCCAGTCAGAGAGCCCTTTCAGCAGGTTCGCCGCTTTTGCCGGATCAGCATTAAGCGCGGACGTGATATCAACCCAGTCCAGCGCCGAGAGCTGGTAGAAGTGCACAATATGATCGTGGATGGTGTGCGCGGCCAGAATAATGTTGCGAATATACTGGGCGTTGACCGGGACTTTCATCTCCAGTGCGCTTTCCACGGCACGGACAGAGGCAATAGCGTGAATCGTCGTACAGACACCACAGATACGCTGCATAATGATCCACGCATCCCGCGGGTCGCGGTTCTTCACAATCTCTTCCATACCGCGCCACATCGTGCCTGATGCCCGGTGGCTTTGGATACAACACCGTTTTCAATTTCGCAGTCAATGCGTAAATGACCCTCAATACGGGTCACCGGATCGATGGTAATTCGTTGACTCATGCTTCACTCGCCTCATGACGTTCTTGTCGTTGTAACGGAGGAATAATCGGCAACAGACGTATGAGTAAGATGTACGCACAGACTTCAATTGCCACAAAACCGATAGAAATCAATATCTCTTCCCGGTGCCGGGAAGTAGTGATAGCCGTTGCCGGGGTTAAACGCTAACAGCGAATAGGAGAGTCGCCACAGAGCGCATCCCAACAGCATGCTTAACGCGCCGATAAACAGAACACGGGAATCGGTGCGCAGGCGCGCCGAGCGCAGCACCAACAGCGGAAACAGCAGCAGCGCGATTTCCAGCCAGAACATCAGGCTGTAAAAATCCCCTGCAAAGGCATAGCTCCACTTGTCGCGCCGGTGATTTCCCCTACGCGCAGCAGCAAAACAGCGCCAGTAGAACGCTTAACGTCCCGGTTAACCTCGGTAAACAGCCGCTTTTCATCCGGCCCGTTACCGCGCAGGCTGGCCTGCAACAGCGAACCTTCAAAGATGACAATCGAAAAGCCCATGATAAATGCGGTCAGCAAGGAGAACAGCGGCAGCATTTCGTAGCTTTGCCACAGCGGATAGACCTTGTACCCGGCCGCGATCATCAAAGAGCCCATCGAAGACTGGTG
Organism: Enterobacter sp. EA-1; assembly: GCA_002886105.1. GTDB lineage: Bacteria > Pseudomonadota > Gammaproteobacteria > Enterobacterales > Enterobacteriaceae. The sequence goes on along the minus strand of CP025776.1, from coordinate 766,244 downwards.
CATGGTGGGCAGCAGAGCGCCAAGGGCGATAATAAAAACATCACCTTATTCAGCCGTCGCAGCGACACTTTCCAGCCCAACCGCTCCAGCAGCGCGGGCGCGAACTCCAGCGCCATCACACCGATGTAAATCGTCATACAGACAGCGGTTTCAAACAGGACAGAGTTCACGTTGAAGTGCCCCGGAATGTAAAAATAGGGCAGATTCCAGTAACGCCCGACGTCAATGGTGATGGACAAACCACCCAGCGAATAACCGAACAGACTGGCCAGTAATGCCGGGCGCACCAGCGGATGGTAGTCGCCACGGTTAAAGGCATATACCGCCCGGTGCCAGCGCCCAGCCGCCGCAAGCGAAACCGGTGCCAATCAGCAAATCGAAAGCGATCCAGATCCCCCACGGATAACCGCCGTTAAGATCTGAGACCGATCCGCGGCCGAAGATCAGACGCTTGAGGATAAAGATCCCGCACAGCACGATCAGCGGGGCAAAAAGCCGTATTGGCTTGCTGAACAGCTTGCCGCCCAACGGTTGCGGATCATGACTCATGATCGTCGCCTCCTTCATGGTGCTCATTCTTCGTATGGCGACGCACCAGCGCCGTCAGCCCCACCAGCACAGCCAGCGGTAACATCATGCCTTTGTACACCGTGTGCTGAACATGTTCAGAACGGGCGCCGGTCGCCGGTCATCCAGCTCCGGCAAACCCAGCACCTCATAAGGCACGCCGGTCAGTACCAGCACCTGCGTGCCGCCACCCTCTTTTCACCGTACAGGTGCGGATAGTAGCTGGCGACAGTGTGTTGATAGGTGTCGGCGGAGGTGAGCGTTTGCCGGGGGTAGTGATACTCAGTACCCGGTTTTAGCGAGAGGCGTTTTTGGCTTCCGCCAGCAGATCTTCGCGCGTACCGAAAATCACCGCGCCGGCAGGACAGACTTCCACGCAGCCCTCGGCAATCCGCCTTTATCCAGACGCTCAACGCCTTTCTGGTTACAGAGCTGGCATTTGTGCAGTTCACCGAACGGGTTGTTGTAATCGTATTTCGGCACATCGAAGGGACAGGCGACCATGCAGTAACGGCAGCCGGTACAGACGCTGGCGTCATAATGGACGATGCCGGTTTTGCTGTCTTTTCAGCGCCTGAACCGGGCAAACGGAGACACAGTTGGCGTCCACGCAGTGCATGCACTGTTTTTTGATATAGGCGTAACCGTCATCAAGGCGATCTTTTGTTCACCCCGCTGCCGCTATGCCAGACCTGAATGATGTTATTGGTGTACGGCGAAAGTTTGTCGTTATTGGACCAGTCTGTTCACCCTGCGGATTACGTTGCGGGGTATTGATGTCCCGGCAACGGGTTACGCAAGCCTGACACCCTACACAGAGCGTGGAGTCGTACAGCATGCCCAGCGCGCCGGGGATCGGCGGGCGATTCTCCGCGGCGGCAAAACTCGTCGACGAGCCTGCCGCCAGCAACGCCCCGCCGGACGCCACTTTAAGAAAATTACGTCTGTTCACGGTTAGTCTCCTGTGAGTCAGCGTCGTTTTTCTTTGCTGACGCCCCCAGCTCGCGCACCGTCATAACGCCTACGCCCGCCACCAGACCCACTACGCCGCCCAGCAAACCAACCGCTGTTGCCGAAACCGCGCCCCCTCTTTCAGGTTGACATCGGGTTTCTCTGCCCGCGGTGTGGGATTCTCAACGTGCGCCAGTTGATGGATGCCTTTATGGAAGCCAATGCCTTCTTCATTACAACCGTAGCAGGGGTGACCAATCGCCACTGGCCAGACGCCGCCCACATCGCAAAATTGCAGCGTGGAGCAGTTACCGTAGGTTTCCGGCCCTTACAGCCTAAGTGATAGAGGCACCAGCCTTCACGATGGCCCTGATCGCCAAACGCTTTCGCAAAGCGTCCGGCGTCAAAGTGCGGGCGACGTTCGCAATGCTCGTGGATCAGCCGACCGTAGGCAAAAGCAGGACGGTTTTTGGCATCCAGCGCAGGTGGTTTGCCAAAGGTGATGATGTGCGCCACTGTCGCGAGGAAGTTTTGCGGGTTCGGCGGACAGCCAGGAATGTTGATCACTGTTTTGCCCGGCAACACCGACTGCAGGCTTACCGCACCGGTAGGATTGACGCCCGCCGCCGCCACACCGCCCGAGGCAGAGCAAGAGCCAATGGCAATGATCGCCGCCGCGTTTTCCGCCGCTTTACGAATGTGTTCCACAATGGGCTCGCCAGCCACCATGCAGTAAATCCCGCCGTCTTTCATCGGGATTGAGCCATCAACCACCAGCACATACTGCCCTTTGTACTGCTCGAGCGCGCGGTGTTTGTTCTCCTCAGCCTGATGACCAAAGGCAGCAGAAAGCACTTCGTGGTATTCCAGCGAAATGGTTTCCAGTACCAGTTTTCAACGGTGGGGTGGGTAGAGCGAAGCAGCGATTCGGTACATCCGGTGCACTCCTGTGCGCCAATCCAGATAACCGGTGGACGTTGGGGATGACTGACGGCTTCCGCCATCTCCTGCAGCAGCCTTGCCGCTTAATCCCATGGTGGCCGCCAACGCAGCGCACAGCTTCATAAAATCACGACGGCTCACACCCTGTGATACAAAATGTAGATTCTCTCCTGCCATTTACTTGTTATCCCTCAGCCCGGACTAAGATTATTCTCCTCCCCTTTGGGAACAGAATGCTGCGATCGCCCCGACAATTAATCACATAAAAACAAGGGTATTATGCAAAAGTTGACGGAGTGCACAGTAGGCACAAAAGAAATAGGGGCTTATGGGCACAAAACGACAAAAAAAATGAAAGCCACCCTCGACAAAAGTGACCTTCACTAAAGAGAACTACATTGAGCAAAGCTTATTTTTAGGTTTCGAGGCGGTAACCCGCCATAAAAATCGGATCACAGTGCTGGAGTGGCTCTCGCGAAAGAAGTCCATCACCATGTCCTTATCCAGCCCGTAGCGGCGCGTAAGAATGCCTGCTTCCCACGCGCTGAGTTGACGATCGCCGGTTTTTTCAAACATGCGATGCGAAAACCCGAGTACAAAACCACGCTTATAATCCGGGCAGAAATGCGCCACGTTACTGGCGCTATCCGCCTGTGATGCATTCAGCCCGGCCATCAAACCCTTACCAAAATGGTTGTCCATCGTTATCACCCCCAATCGCTATATAAAAAATTATATAACGATCTTTAACGGGGGCGATAGCGCTGATTAAAACGCCACCCACTCATCAGACGAAGCGGCCTCTTTTTGGCTGCCCCGCGTGATAAATCGGGTTTGACCAGCTTCGGTGCAGCCGCTTTATGCTGCTCCTCGCTGGAGAGACGGAACTGCTGAACGGAACGCTGCAACTCTTCGGTCTGGCGTTCCAGCGCAGCGGCGGCAGCGGAAACTTCCTCAACCAGCGCGGCGTTCTGCTGGGTGACGTTATCCATTTGCGTAATCGCCAGCCCCACCTGAGAAATGCCTTTGCTCTGTTCAGAAGAGGCGGAGGCTATCTCTTTCATAATGGTGGTCACTTCGGTGACCGCACGCAGAATACCTTCCATCGTGGTGCCGGTATCGTTAACCAGCTGCGCGCCTTTTCCACGCGGTTAACCGAGTCGGCAATCAACGTTTCAATCTCTTTGCCGCGCCCGCACTGCGGCTGGCAAGGTTACGGACTTCCCCGGCGACCACGGCGAAACCGCGACCTTGTTCACCTGCACGCGCGGCTTCAACGGCGGCGTTCAGCGCCAGAATGTTGGTCTGGAACGCAATGCTGTTAATGACGTTGGTGATTTCAGCAATTTTCTTCGAACTGCCGGAGATCCCATCCATCGTGGTGATCACTTCTTTTACCAGTGAACCGCCTTTGCTTGCGGTCACCGAGGCTGCCTGCGCCAGCTCGCTTGCATGGCTGGCGTTCTCAGCATTCAGTTTCACCGTTGAGGTCAGCTCTTCCATACTGGCGGCGGTCTCTTCAAGCGCCGCAGCCTGCTCTTCAGTACGGGAAGAGAGATCGTTATTACCGGATGAAATTTCTGTCGCGCCGCGCCAGATATTCTCACTGCCGTGGCGGATGCTGCTTACCGCTTCACGCAGGCTGTCCTGCATCGCTAACAGCAGCGGCACCAGTTGGCCAACGCAGTTACGACCAAAGTCTTCCAGCGGCTGGCTGAGATCGCCTTGCGCCATCAGACCGAAGTGCGAGCGGATACGCGCCAGCGGTTTCACCATCATGGTGACCAGATAACGGTCGGTGAACAGCAGGATCAGCAGACCGCATACCATCGCCGCAATTAATGCGTTGCGCGTGCTACTGGTTTGCCCGTCAACCATTACCCGGGTCTGATCCAACATCTCGCTGGCGGCTTTATTGAAGCTTTCTGTTGCGGTGCCAAAGTTACGGCTCAGCACCGGGGTCACGTCGTTGGCCTGTTTACGGTAAGCCTCCGGCGTGCCTTGCTGCGCCAGTTGCATCTGCAGGGTGATCCCTGGTCCAGCAGCGCCTGCCAACCAGAAATCACTTGTTCGGAGACTTTCGGATCCATCGGACCCGGAGAAATCGCTTTAAAGTCCGCCAGTCGGCGGCCCATATTATCCAGCGCCTGTTGAACCGGCGCCATATCCGGTGAGCCACCCGCAGCTTTAGCTTCCATAACGCGACTGAGACGAGTAACAAACCGAAAATACTGATCGTTACCGCTGAGCAGAGTCATCTGTGACACTAACTGGCGATCAACATCATTGCCATCAGCCACTTTTGACAACGAAAAACGCTATACAACCCGACGCCAGACCACAGCAGACCGAAGATCCGAGGATCACCAGCATCACGGCTCGTATAGTAAAGTTACGAAGCATACCCATAATATTATCCTTGCGGTGAAGGTAGATTCTCGCCTGCGGGCGAAACTTAACTTCTTATCGGCAAGTTTTAGAAAAGTTGTATGGTTCGCTTAAAATTTTTGTGTATCCAGGGAGCGCCACTTATCACCTCAACTGGTAGAGCCAGTCTCCTCACAGAACGTTATTCTGCTAACTTTACGCCATATTTTCCCACACCATAAGAAAGATTAAAACGCAACAAATCAACACATAACACACCAATTTATAAGGATTTTTTATTTATGTTTTTTATGAAAAAAATGAAAATAGTATCAACAAGAAAATGATAATTATTAACAACCCTTAACCAAATACCCAAAATGCATGTGCATATAAGGATTAGCCTATATCGATTTTTTGATAAAAAGAGACCGCACCACTTTTCCCTAAAACAATCCCCAAAACAGCATGCGAAATATTAAAATATATAAACAAACGCTTTAGAAAAATATCCAAACAGAGTGTTAAGTGTACTTTAAAATGTAAGTTAAGAATTATTAAAACATACACGCACCTCGGGTTGGAGACAGGCATCTGTATGTGCTATCTGGAACAAGCCGAAACGACAAAAGTCAGATACCGTGCGGCCTGAGCAAGAGATCTCAAACTCAGAGCTTCATTCTTCCATCATCCCAACGTGAGCTTATATGCGTCAGGTTGCTTATTTTTTCATACATTCACAAATATTATGAATCGCGCATCAGTATTTATTATCAGGTTATTTTTCAACCGTTTTTAGCGGATGTTTTGCCAGACAACGTTGTGTGCCTAAAGTAAATTAAAACGGGGATTGAGATTGCGGGACGGGATTTTAAAATAGTGAATCGTCTGTTATTTGATCGATTCATTCGCCTCGCACAGCATAAAGATCGACAATACCGGCCTCCCTGCCGGAGATTCATCGCTAGTGCAGGTACTTTTCGAACCAACCGAGGGTACGCTGCCACGCCAGTTCCGCGGCAGCACGATCATAACGCGGCGTAGAGTCGTTGTGAAAACCGTGGTTCACCCCGCATAAATGTACGCCTCATAGACGTTGTGGTGTGCCTTCAGCGCCTGCTCATAGGCGGGCCAGCCTTCGTTAATGTTTTTATCCAGTTCAGCGTAATGCAGCAGCAACGGTGCCTTGATTTTTGCCACATCCGCCGCTGGCGGTTGACGGCCGTAGAACGGCACAGCGCAATTCAGCTCCGGGTAAGCCACCGCCGCTGCGTTCGAAACGCCGCCGCCATAGCAAAAACCGGTGATCCCCACTTTACCGCTGGCATCCGGGTGTTGGCGCATAAATTCGACGGCGGCAAAGAAATCGTTCATCAGCTTTGTCGGGTCGACCTTTTGTTGCAGCTCGCGCCCTTCATCATCATTGCCGGGATAACCGCCCACGGAACTTAGACCGTCCGGCGCCAGCGCAAGGTACCCTGCTTTTGCCACCCGACGCGCCACATCTTCAATGTAAGGGTTGAGGCCACGGTTTTCATGCACCACCACCACCGCCGGTATTTTCCCGGTGGCTTTTGTCGGCCTGACCAGATAGCCCCTCACTTCACCATGCCCGTTTGGCGACGGGTAGGTGATATATTCCGGGTGAATGTCCGGATCGGTGAACACCACCTGCTCCGCCAGCGCGTAATTCAGCGGGTTAAACAGCGCCAGCGCCGTCATCCCTCCCACCGCATACTTACCGGCCAGCTGTAAAAATTCGCGCTTGTTGATTTTGCCGTGCGCGTAATAGTCGTAGTAGTCGAGTAATTCCTGAGGAAAGTCTTTCGCTGTCAAACGCGTCATCACATATCTCCGTTCGTTTTTTTCCCTTCTAAGCAAAGCATAGCGGTCCGTTTTCTGCACAAAAATGTTCAGTTATCAGCCGCCTTTGATGTACATAAATACAGCGATAAGATGGAAACGTTGTTTCGAATTAGCCTGTACAATAAAGGAGACATCATGCCTCGGTTTTGCCAACCCGGATCGCTATGCGCAGATGCACTATCGCTACTGCGGCAAAAGCGGTTTGCAGTTACCCGCCCTTTCACTCGGTTTGTGGCACAGTTTTGGCCACGGTCACGCGCTGGAGTCGCAGCGCGCCCTGCTGCGTAACGCGTTTGATCTCGGGATCACCCATTTTGATTTAGCCAATAACTACGGGCCGCCAGCAGGCAGTGCGGAAGAAAACTTCGGTCGTCTGCTGCGCGAAGATTTCGCCAGCTACCGCGATGAGCTGATTATTTCCACCAAAGCGGGATACGATATGTGGCCGGGGGCCTTACGGCTCCGGCGGCTCGCGCAAATATCTGCTCGCCAGCCTTGATCAGAGCCTGAAGCGTATGGGGCTGGAGTATGTGGATATCTTCTATTCGCACCGGGTCGATGAAAAAACGCCGATGGAAGAGACCGCCGCTGCGCTGGCCCATGCGGTGCAGAGCGGTAAGGCGCTGTACATCGGCATCTCCTCCTATTCCACCGAACGTACCCGGCAAATGGCGGCGCTGCTGCGCGAGTGGAAAATCCCGCTGTTGATCCACCAACCCTCCTATAACCTGCTCAATCGCTGGGTGGATAAAACCGGCCTGCTGGATGCGCTGGAAGATAATGGTGTGGGCTGCATCGCGTTTACGCCGCTGGCGCAGGGGTTATTGACGGGTAAATACCTGAGCGGTATTCCGGAAGGTTCGCGCATGCAGCGTGAAGGCAATAAAGTGCGCGGTCTGACGCAAAGATGCTGACGGAAAGCAATCTCAACAGCCTGCGGCTGCTGGATGAGATGGCGCAGCAACGCGGGCAGTCGATGGCGCAAATGGCGCTGAGCTGGTTGCTGAAAGATGCGCGCGTCACCTCCGTACTGATTGGCGCAAGCCGCCCGGAGCAGATCGCGGAAAATGTTCAGGCGTTAAATAATCTGACATTCAGCGCAGACGAGCTGGCGCAAATCGACAAGCACATCGCTGATGGTGAGCTGAATTTGTGGCAGGCGTCGTCGGATAAATAATCGAATACAGGCCGGGAAACCGGCCTGCCTTGATCAATGCTTGTCGCGGGTTAACCTGTCCGAGGGTAGCCCATCAAAAATGCCGAGAGCACAAATGTCAGGTGGATTATCACGTACCACATCAGTTTGTTGTCCGGAACATTCTTCGCATCCATAAACACCCGCAGCAAATGGATGGATGAGATGGCGACGATAGAGGCGGCCACTTTGTTCTTCAGGGATGTGGAGTCCATTTTGCCGAGCCAGTTCAGTTTCTCTTTGTGCTCTGCGATATCGAGCTGCGAGACAAAGTTTTCATAGCCGGAAAACATCACCATCACCAGCAAGCCGCCGACCAGCGTCATATCCACCAGCGACAGCAGCGTCAGAATGAGATCGGCTTCCGCCGCTGAATAGGTTGGGCAGGATGTGAAAAATCCTCACCGGAAGAATTTTACCGTCAGTGCAAGCAGAGCAAGGGAGAGGCCAAAGTAAACCGGGGCGAGCAACCAGCGCGAAGCGTACATTGCGTTTTCCAGAAATCGTTCCATAGTGTCCTGTCAGATAGGCTAAACCAGCGGCCAGTATATCCCAGTCTGGCAAACATTTGGCAACACTCTGCCAACATCACCTGAACACAATGAGACGTACAAAATAACGAGGTTGATGGCAGGCCAGCCTTTCGGCCTGCTAAAGGTATGGACAATATCGCTATACGTCTTCGGGATTAACCCACGGACGCTGGTTTTCCGGCCACACTAAAACAACCAGCGCCGGGTAGGCTTCAGTACTGAACTCGTGGAAACACTGGCGCAGGTTGAGCACATCCAGATCGGCGTGCGGCACCTTCTCACCATTGAGGCAGCGCTTCTTTATATTGTCATAATACTTATACACAGCAGAATTGAGATCGCTACAACGACGCTGCGCCTCAAATAAACCGGGGGTGTTATTTAATTCCGCCATGTTCATGCGTTTTATGGTCGCATGAAGAAAATCAATATATTCATGGTTAACCCGCCAGTACCACACCGGAGTAATGGCATTCATTAACACAGAAAAATGATCTTCACCCTCCTCTTTTGACAACGGTTGAGGTCTGGGAGGAAGGTTCTCAATTTCACTGCGCGGGGCTTTATTGTACTCGCGCATTAATAAAAGTACGCCGCCAGTGAGCAGCAATAATGTAATAACAGAATAAAAATACTGTTCATGAGCAGGCTCCATTTTTTGATTTTAAAAGTGCGCCATGATATTGTCAACGAACCTCACGTCTGTCTTGCCCCTTCCCTGTTGATATTAAAGGATATTAGAAATGCTTCCCGAGAATCTTGTCCCGGCACGATTTCACATTTCTGCCGCTGAAACCAGTGTGCCGGAGAAGAAGGAAAAGAGCCTAATTTAACTCCAGGGAAAAGAACCCTCTCCGAACACGCTGAGCAAATATTAGCGAACGTAAGCCACAATGGGCAATCAAGAAATATGTTACTTGAGGAACGCGATCGTCATATAAAAGATCGTTTGTTCCGCGTAGTAAAAATCGAGACATTCGCCCGTCTGCTTAATGACTTACAAGCTGAAGGCGAGATTGATGCCCAGACATTAAGCAAAATAATTGCGGATAAAACACAGGAAATTAATGAATCGGGCGATAAGATTTGGCTTAACCTGATTACTCGCGAAAAGATGGACCAATGTTTTATAAAATTGGGGAGGAGTAGCGTGAAAGAAATCGATAACAATAATGTATATTTAGCTTTAGATGATAAAAAAAGTGATGAGTTTATCTTAAAGCAAAATATAGAGGCATTAGTGTTCGATAAAAACAGCACTATTGAGCGTATTGCCCGTGAGCTGGTATCCATTCCCGCCGCGCTGGTGCGCCTGAAATGGCAGAATCGTCGGGAAATCTATCCATTACAGGTTAAAGAAGAAATTTATGGCGCGGTGATCAATGCGATTATTGAGCAGAAGCCTGAGTTGCTGGAAAAGATCATGGGTCGTCTGGGAAACCAACTACCAGTACATTCTGGGGCGGGAAGCCGCAACGCTGCGCCTGAACCGTAAATTGATTGACGGTGAATACCGCACGTCAAACGTCACCACCGTCGCGCTGGATGGAAGAAACCGCCACGAACAAACCAGACGCAAAATAACCGGCCTCGTCGGTTGCTCACATCACCACTATCAAGAAAATCCTGAATCTGGCTGCAATAGCAGCGTAGACAACTACCCTTAAGTACTCAACAACCGATATGGAGGGTACTTAATGGCAACGAACCAGACAAAAATTCAGGATCCTACCAAACAGTACTATGCTGGCGATTACCCGCAGCAGAAACAACCCTATCCCGGGGTGCAGGCAAAAATGGATCCTGTGCCCGACTGTGGCGAAAACAGCTACGTGGGTAGCGGACGGCTAAAAGATCGCAAAGCGCTGGTCACCGGCGGAGATTCCGGTATCGGTCGCGCAGCCGCCATCGCCTACGCGCGTGAAGGGGCGGATGTGGCGATCAACTACCTGCCCGCGGAAGAAGAAGATGCGCAGCAGGTAAAAGCGCAGATCGAAGCCGCCGGGCGCAAAGCGGTGCTGATCGACGATCTGAGCGATGAGTCATTTGCCCGCGCATTGCCGCACAAAGCCAAAGAACAGCTTGGCGGTCTGGATATTCTGGCGCTGGTCGCTGGCAGACAAACCGCAATTGAAGAGATTGCTAATCTGACCACTGCGCAATTTACTCAGACCTACACGGTGAACGTTTTTGCGCTGTTCTGGATAACCCGGGGAAGCCATCCCGCTGCTGCCACGCGGCGGTAGCATCATCACCACCTCGTCGATCCGGGCGTACCAGCCAAGCACGCACCTGTTGGACTATGCCTCCACCAAAGCGGCCATTCTCAATTACAGCCGCGGGCTGGCAAAACAGGTGGCGGAAAAAGGGATCCGCGTCAATATCGTGGCACCGGGGCCAATCTGGACAGCATTGCAGATTTCTGGCGGTCAGCCACAGGAGAAACTGCCACAATTCGGTCAGCAAACGCCATTGAAACGCGCCGGACAACCGGCTGAGCTGGCCCCCATCTATGTTTATCTGGCAAGCCGAGTCAAGCTACGTCACGGCCGAAGTGCATGGCGTAACAGGCGGTGAACATCTCGGATAAGCAGGCGTAAAAAAAGCTGGCGATGGCCAGCTTTTTACCTTCGTCGCGGCGGATTACTTCGCTTTCGCGACCTCTTCGCCCACCAAACCGATTTTCAGATAACCTGCACCGGGTGCAGCGTATCCATCACCTTCATCATTGTTTCGTAGTCTACGGTTTTGTCCGCACGGAAGAAGATGGTGGTGTCCTTTTACCTTCAGTCAGCGCATTCAGCGCGTTGACCATTAATGTCATCCGTCACCTGATCGTTACCGATAAACATGGTGTTATCCGCTTTTACAGAGAGGTAGACCGGTTTTTCCGGGCGCGGTTGCGGCTGGCTGGAGGATGCCGGCAGATTCACTTTCACATCCACCGTGGCAAGCGGCGCGGCCACCATAAAGATAATCAGCAGCACCAACATAACGTCGATAAACGGCGTTACGTTGATTTCGTGCATTTCGCCGTTATCGTCCGAGGGTTTTCATTAAGACGCATTGCCATGGCGTATCAACCTACACGTAATTTCTGAGCCGCACGCACCGGCTGCGCATTGCTGGCAGCCGGTCAAGATCGCGGCTTTGCAGCAGCAGAACCTGCGCGGCAACATCGCCGAGAGTGGCTTTGTAGCTGCCGATCATGCGCGCAAAGATGTTGTAAATCACCACCGCCGGAATGGCAGCAACCAACCCGATAGCCGTCGCCAGCAGCGCTTCAGCGATACCCGGCGCCACAACGGCGAGGTTAGTGGTTTGCGTCTGAGCGATGCCGATAAAGCTGTTCATGATGCCCCCAAACGGTACCGAACAGACCGACAAACGGCGAAATCGCACCGATGGTGGCGAGATAGCCATTACCGCGGCCCATATAACGGCCGGTAGCCGCCACGCGACGCTCCGAGGCGGAATCCGGTACGCTCTTTAATGCCTTCGTTATCTTCGCTGCCTGCGGATAACTCCAGCTCGTTCTGGGCTTCGTTGATTAACAGGGTGCTGAGGCTTTTCGCATGGAAGGAAGAGGCGATTTCGCTGGCACTGGTCCAGTGAGCGGGCATCAGCCAGCAGGGTCTGCTCGCGCTTGATGCGGCGCTTTTGCGCAATCATCTCAACGCTTTTGCTGGAAGAACAGAGCCCATGTCACCACGGACGCCAGAATCAGGCCGATCATTACCACTTTAACGACAATGTCAGCGTGCTGATACATACCCCACACGGATAGATCCGTCTGCATCAAATTATTACCCACTGTGTTTCTCCGCGACGCAAATCACAAAAACTGAGCGCCATCATATCAAAATGACGTCGAATTGATAGTAGTTCTCATTAGTATTTACATAGTGCCTGAATTGAAAGCCATTTTCTTTTGCGCTCACGCAGTAAACTCGCGCCACTGAACACATATTAGAAAAAATTAACACCCACACTGCAAACAAGGATGCATCAACCCACAATCATGGTAGTCTGGACATCCAGACGTATAAAAACAGGTTGAGCGAAAATGACGGCGAAGCATCTTGATACCGCTCTGGTTAATGCAGGGCGCAGCAAAAAATACACACAAGGCTCAGTGAACAGCGTGATCCAACGCGCCTCTTCCACTGGTCTTCGAAACGGTAGAAGCCAAAAAACATGCCACCCGCAACCGGGCGAACGGCGAACTGTTTTATGGTCGCCGCGGTACGCTAACGCACTTCTCGTTGCAGGAAGCGATGTGCGAACTGGAAGGCGGCGCCGGGTGCGCTTTTCCCCTGCGGCGCGGCGGCGGTGGCCAACACCATTCTGGCGTTTGTGGAACAAGGCGATCATGTGCTGATGACCAACACTGCCTATGAACCGACCCGAGTTTCCAGCACCAAAATTCTCGCCAAACTGGGCGTCACCACCAGTTGGTTTGACCCGATGATTGGCGCCAGCATTGTGCATCTGATCCAACCCAATACAAAAGTGGTGTTCACGGAATCTCCCGGCTCTATCACCATGGAAGTACATGACGTTCCGGCGATTGTCCAGGGCGGTGAGAAGCGTGGCCCCGGAAGCCATCATTATGATGGATAACACCGGGCGGCGGGCATCCTGTTCAAAGCGCTGGAGTTTGATATTGATATCTCGATTCAGGCAGGCACCAAATACCTGATTGGTCACTCCGACGCGATGGTCGGCACCGCCGTATCCAACGCACGCTGTTGGGCGCAACTGCGTGAAAACGCCTATCTGATGGGGCAAATGCTGGATGCGGATACCGCGTATATGACCAGCCGTGGTTTGCGTACGTTGGGCGTGCGCCTGCGTCAGCACCATGAAAGCAGTTTAAAAATTGCCGAATGGCTGGCGGCGCACCCGCAAGTGGCGCGGGTGAATCATCCGGCGCTGCCGGGAAGCAAAGGGCATGAGTACTGGAAACGTGACTTTTACCGGCAGCAGCGGCCTGTTCTCCTTTGTATTAACTAAACGCTTAACCAATGAAGAGCTGTCGCAGTACCTCGATCCGTTTTCTCTGTTCAGCATGGCCTACCTCACGGGGCGGTTATGAATCATTAATTCTCGCCAACCAGCCGGAACAGATAGCGGCGATCCGCCCGGACGGCGAAGTGGACTTCACCGGCACCTTAATTCGGGTGCATATCGGTTTAGAGAATGTTGACGATCTGATTGAAGATTTAGCTGCAGGATTCCAGCGCATCGTGTAAACCAGGGCTAACCGGGGGTAAAGCTTCAGAAAATTCTCTGTTTCTTGCGCCCCGGATCAAGGTGTTTTTGGCGAGTTGGAGTACAATAGCCTCCTCTACGCGGTACCACAGGAACGTCCATGGCTGTTATTCAAGATATTATCGCTGCGCTTTGGCAACACGACTTTGCTGCGCTGGCTAACCCACATGTTGTTGGCGTTGTTTATTTTGTGATGTTCGCCACCCTGTTTCTGGAAAACGGCCTGCTTCCTGCCTCGTTTTGCACCGGGGACAGCCTGCTGTTACTGGCCGGAGCGCTGATCGCTCGCGGCTGCATGGACTTTGTATCAACCCTGTTTATCCTTACCTCCGCCGCCAGTCTCGGCTGCTGGCTCAGTTACCTGCAAGGCAAATGGCTGGGCAATACGCGGGTGGTGAAAAGCTGGCTTGCGCAGCTACCGGTGAAATACCACGAACGGGCGACCTGCATGTTCGACCGCCACGGTCTGCTGGCGCTGCTTGCCGGGCGTTTTCTGGCGTTTATTCGCACCCTGCTGCCGACCATGGCGGGCATCTCCGGTTTGTCGAACCGCCGCTTCCAGCTGTTTAACTGGCTGAGCGCCCTGCTGTGGGTTGGCGTCGTCACCTCTTTTGGCTACGCCATCAGCATGATCCCCGTTTGTGAAACGCCATGAAGATCAGGTGATGACGTTTCTGATGATCCTCCCGGTCTTCCTGCTGGTCGCCGGGCTTGTCGGCACCGTTGCGGTGGTACTGAAGAAAAAATACTGCAACGCCTGACCCGCCGCCCCTCTTCTCCCCGGCGAAGAGGGGCCGTTTTTATATCCCTTGCATGGTGCGAATTCTCGCCACATCCTCTCCCGGCGTCAGACCGAAATAGCGTTTAAACTCACGGCTGAACTGCGACGGACTTTCATAGCCAACGCGTATCGCCGCAGCGCTGGCTTTCATGCCGTCATGCACCATCAGCATGCGCGCTTTGTGCAGACGGTAGCTCTTCAGGTACTGCAATGGCGACGTGCTGGTCACCGACTTAAAGTTGTGGTGAAACGCAGAAACGCTCATGTTGGCTTCGGCGGCAAGCTGATCGACGCTCAGATTCTCCGTGTACTGGCTCTCAATGCGCTTCAGCACCCGGCTAATCAGGCTAAAGTGCGTCTGGCGACTCACCAGCGCCAGCAGTGCACCGCCGCGCGGCCCGGTCAGCACATGGTAAAGCATCTCGCGGATAATCTGTTTACCGAGAATACGCGCATCCAGCGGGCGCTCCATCACGTCCAGCAAGCGTTCGGCGGCGCACAGGATCTCTTCCGACAAGACCGCCGAGTTAATACCGCTCGCGGCGATATCGGGGCGAAAGAGTTCATCTTCGCCGATATCCATCAGCAGCTCCTGTAATTGCAGGATATCGACATTTAAGCGAAGCCCCGCCAATGGCACGTCCGGCGTGGCAAAGGTTTCACACTCAAACGGCAGCGGCACCGTCAGCAATAAATACTCGTTGGTGTCATAGCGAAAAACGCGCTCATTGATATAACCGATTTTATGACCGGAAAGAGAAAAACGATCCCCGGAAGGTACATCACCGGCGTTCGGGTTCCCGGCTGAGTCCCGTACAGCAAACGGATATCCGGTAACAGTTCACTCAGTCTGTTTTCATTAACTTTCAGCGACTTAATCTTTTCAGTCAGCTGCAAACAAATCTCTTCGCGCTTCATTTTCCGCTACTCCGGCAAGGCTTTTGACACATACAGTGTGCTCAGTTTTGTGTTTTTTCTCCAGTCAGAGAAAGAGAAACAGGCAAGACATTCGCAGGAATGTGCATTGAGAGAGACGCCGCCCACGCCCACAATAATCGCCATCAGGCAGACAGCTGCCGGACTATTTTTCACCCAATGAGAAGGGAACGAGCAATGAATAACTTTAATCTGCATACCCCTACCCGCATCCTGTTTGGTAAAGGCGCAATTGCCAACCTGCGTGGGCAAATCCCGGCGGATGCCCGCGTGTTGATTACCTATGGCGGCGGCAGCGTGAAGAAAAACGGCGTGCTGGACCAGTCTACAGCGCGCTGCAAGGTCTGGATGTCCGCGAATTCAGCGGCATTGAGCCAAACCCGACGTACGAAACCCTGATGAAGGCCGTAAAAATCGTGCAAGACGAAAACATCACGTTCTTGCTGGCGGTAGGCGGTGGTTCCGTACTGGATGGCACCAAATTTATCGCTGCAGCAGCGCAGTACGCAGACGGCATCGATCCGTGGCACATCCTGCAAACGCGGGGAAGTGACATCAAAAGCGCCATTCCGATGGGTTCCGTGCTGACACTGCCAGCCACCGGTTCTGGAATCCAACGCAGGCGCGGTGGTATCCCGTAAAGCAACCGGCGACAAACAGGCGTTCCACTCTGCGTTCGTGCAGCCCGTATTTGCGATCCTCGATCCAGTGTACACCTACACCCTGCCGCCGCGTCAGGTGGCGAATGGTGTGGTAGATGCCTTTGTGCATACCGTCGAGCAGTACGTTACCTATCCGGTGGACGGCAAAATTCAGGACCGTTTCGCCGAAGGTATTTTGCTGACGCTGGTTGAAGAAGGCCCGAAAGCGTTGCAGGAACCGGAAAACTACGACGTGCGCGCCAACGTGATGTGGGCGGCGACGCAGGCGCTGAATGGTCTGATTGGCGCAGGTGTACCGCAGGACTGGGCAACACATATGCTCGGTCATGAACTGACTGCGATGCACGGTCTTGACCATGCGCAAACCACTGGCGGTTGTTCTGCCTGCACTGTGGAATGAAAAACGCGACACCAAGCACGCCAAACTGCTGCAATACGCTGAGCGCGTATGGAACATCACTGAAGGCTCTGAAAACGAGCGTATCGATGCGGCCATTGAAGCAACGCGTAACTTCTTCGAACGTATGGGCGTGCCGACGCGGTTGTCGGGTTACGGCACCGGACGGCAGCTCTATTCCGGCGCTGTTGAGCAAGCTTGAAGAACACGGTATGACGCAACTCGGCGAACACCGGATATTACGCTGGAAGTCAGTCGTCGCATCTACGAAGCGGCGCGCTAAGAGTCGCCCGGAGACAGCTTTCGTTTTTGGTTTTTTCGACCACACTTAATGCACACCACCTTACCGGGCCTGTCCCGGTAAGCCTATTGAAAGGAGAAATGCATGACACATCCCACCGTGATTAAGCTTTCTGACGGCACACTGATGCCGCAACTGGGTCTTGGCGTGTGGAAAGCGAGCAATGAGGAAGTGGTTACCGCGATTCATAAGGCACTGGATGTGGGGTATCGATCCATTGATACCGCAGCAGCCTATAAAAATGAAGAAGGCGTGGGCAAAGCGATTGCCAGCTCAGGCGTACCGCGCGATGAATTATTCATTACCACCAAGTTGTGGAACGACGATCAGCAGCGCCCGGCGCAAGCATTAAAAGAGAGCCTGAAAAACTGCAGCTCGATCATGTCGATCTCTATCTGATGCACTGGCCGGTACCGGCCATCGATCATTATGTCGAAGCGTGGCAGGGAATGATCGCATTGCAGCAACAGGGGCTGGTGAAAAGCATCGGCGTGTGCAACTTTCAGATCCCGCACCTGCAACGCCTGATTGATGAAACGAGCGTCGCGCCGGTGATTAACCAAATCGAGCTGCACCCGTTGATGCAACAGCGTCAGTTGCACGCACCGGAATGCAACGCACAAGATCCAGACCGAGTCCTGCCGGAGCCCGCTGGCGCAGGGCGGTGAAGGGGTCTTCGATCAGAAAATCATCCGTTCGCTGGCGGATAAATACAGCAAAACGCCAGCGCAGGTGGTGATCCGCTGGCATCTCGATAGCGGGCTGGTGGTGATCCCCGAAATCGGTCACGCCATCACGCATTGCCGAAAACTTTGATGTCTGGGATTTCCGCACCGGATAAAGACGAGCTGGCGGAAATCGCCAAACTGGATGCCGGTAAACGGTTGGGGCCGGACCCGGATCAGTTCGGCGGTTAAGGTCCGTTGAGCATAAAAAAATGCCCGGTGTGAACCGGGCATTTTTTATGTTGACTTAACGCACCCGCGTGGCTTTTTTTCTTCACCGGTGCAGCGTTTTTACCGTTGCTACGCTGGTGCACAATCGGCGTATGTTTGGTCAGCGCTGGCTGCGACTGGCGGTTCTGACGGCGCGCTTCACGCATCTCGTCCAGCGTCGGTGCCGGTACCAGACATTCGCGGCGCGAGCCAATCAAATGCTTTTTACCCATCGCTTCCAGCGCCCTGGCGCAGCAGCGGCCAGTTGGCCGGATCGTGGTAACGCAGCAGCGCTTTATGCAGACGGCGCTGTTTGTCCCCTTTCTCGGCACCACCACCTCTTCGCTCTTATAGTCGATTTTCTGACAGCGGGTTTTTGCCGGTGTAATACATGGTCGTCGAGTTCGCCAGCGGCGAGGGGTAGAAGTTCTGCACCGGGTCAAGACGGAAGCGGTGGCGCTTCAGCCACAGCGCCGGGTTCACCATATCTTCATCACGCGTACCGGGGTGCGCAGAGATAAAATAGGGGATCAGATACTGTTCTTTGCCTGCCTGTTTGGAATAGGTGTCGAACAACTGCTTAAAGCGGTCATAGCTGCCCATTCCCGGCTTCATCATCTTCGACAACGGCCCTTCTTCGGTATGTTCCGGAGCAATCTTCAGATATCCCCCCACATGGTGCGTCGCCAGCTCTTTCACATAGCGCGGATCTTCAACGGCCAGATCGTAACGCACGCCAGAAGCAATCAGGATCTTTTTAATGCCTTTCAAATCACGGGCGCGACGATAGAGATCGATCGTCGGCTGGTGATTGGTATCCATATGCGGGCAGATTTCCGGGTAAACGCAAGAGAGTCGACGACAGGTCTGTTCCGCACGCGGCGATTTGCAGCGCAGCATATACATGTTGGCGGTCGGCCCGCCGAGGTCGGAAATCACCCCGGTAAAGCCCGGCACGCTATCGCGAATCGCTTCGATCTCGTTGATGATCGAATCTTCGGAGCGGCTCTGAATGATACGGCCTTCATGCTCGGTGATGGAGCAGAAAGAGCAGCCGCCAAAGCAGCCACGCATGATATTGATGGAGAAGCGGATCATCTCATACGCCGGGATACGGCTGTTGCCATACGCCGGGTGCGGCACGCGTTTATATGGCAAACACGCTGTCCATCTCTTCGGTCGACAGCGGGATAGCCGGCGGGTTGATCCAGATGTAACGATCGCCGTGCTTTTGCATCAGCGCGCGGGCGCAGCCAGGGTTGGTTTCGTGGTGCAAAATACGTGACGCGTGGGCGTAGAGCACCTTATCGCTTTTCACCTTCTCAAAAGAAGGCAACAGCACATAGGTTTTTTCCCACGGTTTCGGGCGCGGCGGCTGCACCGTCACACGTTTTGCTTCCTGCGCTTGCGGCTCTACGGGTTTGTTGTCCGCACAGGGTAAAATCTTCGCCATAGGGATGCGGGATCGGGTCGATCTTACCCGGTGTATCGAGGCGGGTGGAATCCACCCCGCTCCAGCCCGGCAGCGCTTCTTTGACGATGATCGCGGTGTTACGCACATCGCGGATCTGCGCGATCGGCTCGCCTGCGGCCAGACGATGGGCCACTTCCACCAGCGGGCGCTCACCGTTGCCAAACATCAGCATATCGGCTTTAGCGTCAATCAGCACCGAGCG
The DNA here is from genome assembly GCA_002886105.1 of Enterobacter sp. EA-1. Lineage (GTDB taxonomy): Bacteria > Pseudomonadota > Gammaproteobacteria > Enterobacterales > Enterobacteriaceae. The sequence continues at coordinate 746,861 of CP025776.1, read as the reverse complement.
GCGCACGGTATCAGACCAGTAATCATAATGCGCGGTACGGCGCAGGCTGGCTTCAATACCGCCGAGGATCACCGGCACCTCTTTCCACGCTTCTTTACAGCGCTGGGTGTAGGCCAGCGTGGCGCGATCCGGGCGCTTACCGGCGACGTTATCCGGGGTGTAGGCGTCGTCATGACGCAGCTTACGATCGGCGGTATAGCGGTTGATCATCGAATCCATGTTGCCAGCGGTCACGCCGAAGAACAGGTTCGGTTTGCCCAGCCGCATAAAGTCGTCTTTGCTGTTCCAGTCCGGTTGGGAAATGATGCCAACGCGAAACCCCTGCGCTTCCAGCATACGGCCGCAAATCGCCATCCCGAAACTGGGGTGATCGACATAAGCATCGCCCGTCACCAGAATAATGTCGCAACTATCCCAGCCAAGTTGATCCATCTCTTCGCGCGACATCGGCAAAAACGGCGCAGGGCCGAAGCAGGCCGCCCAGTACTGGGGCCATGAGAAAAGGTCACGATCCGGTTGGATCAGGGATATTGCGCTCATCTTGCTTCCAAAAATGGTAAAAAAATAATCAAAGGGCGGCGATTATACGCCGTAATTTGACCGGAAATGAAGGAGGATTTTGTAGGACAGCAGCCTGACAGGTAAAAACCTGACAGGCTTACACATGTTACGGCGCCGGGTTCACCAGCAACTGCCCTACCGAACCGCGGTCGGTCATCTCCAGCGTCTGGCTTTGATACTGGAACGGGAAGTGCGGCCAAGAAGGCTGACCGAACCACACCAGCAGTTCCACCTGCCCGTCGATCCAGACTGTATCTTTCCAGCCCCGGTCTTCCGGGAATGGCATCGCGCCGTTAACGTTGCGCACCAAAAACATCACGCCTTCTATATGGAAGGATTGCGGCATCTCGGCGCGGACGGTCCAGCGCTCCAGCCTTGCTGGGTAGTGATATCGATCCGCTGCGGATCCCACAACTGCCCGTTAATGCCCGGATCGCTGCCCAGCGTGATATCCCGGCTGCGGGTTGGTGTGCCAGCCATAATCTCCGACGGTAACAGGCGCATAGGCAGCGTGTCCGTCACCAGCGGCAGCAGCCCGGTTGGACGTAACGTCAGCACCAGCGTCGAGATCAGGATGCTGGAAGGCTCAAAGAAGCCGCGCACCCGATCCATCAGGGTTGCCGCTTCGCCACAGGTGATCGACACTTCATCACCGTTGGTCATATCCACCAGCACCTCGCGACGCTCCCCCTGGCGCCAGCGACAGCTGCTTTACCGAGACCGGCGCGGGTAAAAAGCCTGGTCTCCGGCAATCACATGCAGTGCGCGACCATCGCTCATTTGTAACTGGTAGCGCCGGGAGTTCGAGGCATTTAGCAGACGCAGGCGCACCCAGCCGCGGGAAACATCCACATACGGGCTTTGCGCACCGTTCACCAACAGCGTATCGCCGACAAAGCCGCCGCTACCGGGTTCGCTGTATTGCGGCGTGCCGAAATTATCCAGCCGTTTATCCTGAATAATGACCGGGAAATCATCCACGCCGTAGTGGTTCGGTATCGGTAACGACTTACTGATCTCGTCTTCCACCAGCCACATTCCCGCAAGGCCGTTATAGACCTGCTGCGCAGTGCGGTTCGGCGTATTGGCGTGATACCACAGTGTCCCGGCGTTCTGGCGAATAGGCAGCACCGGCGCCCAGTCGTTATTGGCGGTCATCATGCGCGCCGCGCCGCCAATCAGCGGCCACTGGCACCTGCAACCCGCTGACGGTCATTGCCACGTTCTCCGCCAGTCGGTTGCTATAAATCAGTTTGACGTCATCGCCGTTCCATACCCGGATCGTTGGCCCCAGATAACGCCCATTAATGCCGAAAACTCGGCGCGCGTACCGGTCGTAAATGACCAGTGCGTACGTTGCAGGGTAAGAAACAGCGGTTGCCCGCGACGGGATTCAAACAGGGGGAGGAATGGGCAGTTGCGGTTGTTGCCCGGCGGCATTTGCTCCTCAGCGGCACCGCACCTGCACATAGCGCAACCCCGGATGCCTGGAATAAACTGACGCCGACTGAGTGACATATTTGCTCCGTGTAACACTGACTCTTCGCCGCAAACATCACTGTCTGCGGACTTATTAACAACAAAAGGTTAAACCCGACCGGCGGCTTCGCGTTCTGCAACTTCTTTATCGAGTTCCTCGATTTTCTTTGCCATCACTTCACGGCAATGGGTCGCCAGCTCGCGCACCTGATCTTTACCAAACCGGGTGATATCAATGGGCGGCAGCATCTCAACGATCACCAACCCGTTACGCAGGCGGTTGAGATTAATTTTGTTTGAGGTCGTCGACACGCACACCGGAATGATCGGCACACCGGCGGCAATCGCGGCGTGAAACGCCCCGGTTTTAAACGGCAGCAAACCGCGACCGCGGCTGCGGGTGCCTTCCGGAAACATCCAGATGGAAATATTGCGTTTCTGGATCTGCTTAACCACTTCGGCAATGGTGCCATGGGCTTTCGCACGGTTATTACGATCAATCAGCAGATTACCGGTCAGCCAGTAGAGCTGACCAAAAAGGGGATCCACAGCAGGCTCTTTTTACCGACCGTCACCGTTGGCGGCAGCACAATGCTGGACGCGGTCACCATATCGAAGTTGTTCTGATGGTTCGCAATATAGATAGCGTTGCCGAACTGCTCAGCGCCCGGCGGCAGGCGGGTTTCAACTTTCAGCCCAAAAACCGGTGCCAGACGACCAAACATATGGCCGAAGGTCGCAACATGTTTTGGATTACGCGGACTAAACAGGCAGTAAAGGGACCCGAATACGCACACCAGAATGGAATAAATAACAACGATGATTACGCGAAAAATGAATAGCATAGCGACCTCTGGAAGCCCATACCTTTGAGCATTATATACACGCCAGCAGCACTACGCTGAGGGCTGGCGGCGCCACGATGAGCCATCAACTGGCCTCGGGCTTTGTGTTATGCGGCCTTTAAAAAGCGTATTGTTAATCGCAATTGCCGAATTAACAACGCTTTTACGGGAAATTTTAGTAGAAACGTGTCTCCATCAGGGGCGATGGAGACACGCTTATGTCGGTTACTCTTCGCTGTCGCCTGCCGTCGGACGGGAAGGCGCATCAATCTCAACGCGATCGATACGCTGCAAACCGCGCATCAGCGTCCCGCGGCGTCCGCGTTCACCCTGCACTTTTGCAGCTCTTCAGGACGCAGCTTGATTTTGCGTTTGCCGACATGGATGGTTAACGTGCTCTGCGGCGGCAACAGGTAGAGGTGCGCAAGCCCGTCGGCGCCATTGGCTGCATCCGCAGACGGAATACCGATGATCTTGTTGCCTTTCCCTTTCGACAACTGCGGCAAATCGCTGACCGGGAACATCAGCATACGACCAGCGGTGGTGATGGCCAGCAGCATATCGTCATCGTTAACGATTTCCAGCGGCGGCATCACCCGCGCATTATCCGGCAGGCTGATCAGCGTTTTACCGGCACGGTTACGTGCGACTAAATCGTTAAAGGTGCACACAAAACCGTAACCCGCATCCGACGCCATCAGCAGTTTCTGCTCATCGTTGCTCATTACCATATGCTCAACGGTCGCGCCCGGCGGCAGCGTCAGCTTACCGGTCAGCGGTTCGCCCTGACCACGTGCGGACGGCAGCGTAATCGGGTCGATCGCGTAACTGCGCCCGGTGGAGTCAATAAACACCACCGGCTGGTTGCTCTTGCCTTTTGCCGACGCTTTCCAGCTATCCCCGGCTTTGTAACTCAGTCCCTGCGCGTCAATGTCGTGGCCTTTGGCGCTGCGCACCCAACCCATTTGCGACAACACAATGGTCACCGGTTCAGACGGCTGCATATCGTGCTCGTTCATCGCTTTCGCTTCTTCGCGTTCATGCAGCGGAGAACGGCGATCGTCGCCGAAGGCATCTGCATCAGCCTGCAGCTCTTTCTTCAGCAGAGTGTTCATCTTGCGCTCGGAGGCAAGGATCGCTTGCAGGTGATCGCGCTCTTTCGCCAGATCATCCTGCTCACCGCGGATCTTCATCTCTTCCAGTTTGGCGAGATGGCGCAATTTTAACTCGAGGATCGCTTCCGCCTGCGTCTCGCTGATACCAAAACGCGACATCAGAGCCGGCTTCGGTTCGTCCTCGGTACGGATAATCTCGATCACTTCGTCGATGTTGAGGAACGCCACCAGCAAACCTTCCGAGGATATGCAGGCGCTTGAGGACTTTTCCAGACGATGATTCAGGCGGCGGCGCACGGTATCGCGGCGGAACGCCAGCCATTCGGTGAGGATCTCCAGCAAGTTTTTCACTGCCGGACGACCATCCAGACCGATCATATTCAGGTTAATGCGGTAGCTCTTTTCCAGATCGGTGGTAGCGAACAGGTGGTTCATTACCTGCTCCATGTCCACGCGATTAGAACGCGGGACGATCACCAGACGCGTCGGGTTTTCATGATCCGACTCGTCGCGCAGATCGTCCACCATCGGCAATTTTTATTGCGCATCTGGGCGGCGATTTGCTCCAGCACACGCGCGCCGGAAACTGCGGCAGCGCCGTGATCACCACCGCGCCATCCTCTTTTTCCAGACTGCACGCATACGCACCGATCCGCGCCCATTCTGGGTAAATTTTGCGGATCTCGGCGCGGGAGGTAATGATTTCCGCTTCGGTCGGGTAGTCCGGCCCCTGCACAATATCCAGCAACTGGTCGAGCGTGGTTTTCGGCTGCTCGATCAGGGCGATAGCCGCATTAGCGACCTCACGCAGGTTATGCGGCGGAATGTCCGTCGCCATCCCCACCGCGATCCCGGTGGTGCCGTTCAGCAGGATGTTCGGCAGGCGCGCAGGCAGCATTTTCGGCTCCTGCATCGTACCGTCGAAGTTCGGCACCCAGTCAACGGTGCCCGGCCCAGTTCGCTCAGCAGCAAATCGGCATATTTCGACAGACGGGATTCGGTATAACGCATGGCGGCGAAGGACTTCGGATCGTCCGGCGCCCCCCAGTTGCCCTGCCCATCGACCAGCGGATAGCGGTAGGAGAACGGCTGCGCCATCAACACCATGGCTTCATAGCAGGCGCTGTCGCCGTGCGGGTGGTATTTACCCAGGACGTCGCCCACGGTACGGGCGGATTTCTTGAATTTGGCGCTGGCGTTCAGCCCCAGTTCAGACATCGCGTAAACGATGCGGCGTTGAACAGGTTTCAGGCCATCACCGATAAACGGCAACGCACGATCCATGATGACGTACATGGAGTAGTTCAGGTATGCGTTTTCCGTAAATTCATGCAGCGCAAGGCGCTCTGCCATATCGCTCATTAATCGTGATTCCTCAACGTATGCGCCCGCCTGTACGGCGGCAATATTGCCGCAGATACTACCCTATCTGCGGCGAGGAGTCATAGTGATGAGCGATTTTTTCACGCGCGCCCGGCGCTTATTGGGCGACCTTGCTGATCTCTTTTACGTCGATTTCCACCGAGTTCCAGTCTTTATCCACTTCTCCCTCGGATCTCCACCACATCCTGCGGCCCGACGGTCACACCATTCCAGCGTTTACGGTTGATATCCACATTGATGGTGCCGGTGGCATCTTTGAATAAATAGGTATCGTCGGAGACACGCTCAACGATGTTCCCCCGCAACGTAACCCGGTGGCATCGTCACGCAGCGACTTCACGCTCTCCACGGTGGCTTTGCTGCCGTTCGGCCCGGTAAAACCCCCGCTCTGCTGAGTGGCGCCGTGGCTGGTAAACCCACCCTGATTCGCGGCGAAAGCCGGGGCGGAACATAACGCGAATACGGCAATCATGGCGGCAGTCTTTTTCATTTTTTCTCTCCCTTTTCCTGTGGTTTGCGACCATTTAACCGGCCATTCCTTAACGACTTCTTAACGGGAAAAAGATAATTTTTCGCTGTACATTGCCTGTCGCCAACGGGTTTACTGCCCATAACAGGGTGGTGAAAGGAGGCATTGTGCGCATTTTACTGATTGAAGATGACACGCTCATCGGCGACGGCATCAAAACCGGGCTAAGCAAAAGGGATTTAGCGTCGACTGGTTCACGGACGGCAAACAAGGGAAAGCGGCGCTGTTTACCGCCCCTTATGACGCAGTGATCCTCGACTTAACGCTCCCCGGTATCGATGGCCTCGACATTCTGCGCGACTGGCGCGAACAACAACGCGCCGAACCAGTGCTGATCCTGACCGCCCGCGACGCCCTTAATCAACGGGTGGAAGGCCTGCGCCCGGGTGCGGATGACTATTTGTGCAAACCGTTTGCGCTGATCGAAGTGGCCGCCCGGTTGGAAGCCCTGATTCGCCGTACGCATGGTCACACACAAAATACGCTGCGCCACGGCGGGGTGATGCTGGATCCCGGCAGCCCTCGGGTCGCCACATTGAATGGCGAAACGCTGGCACTCAAACCGAAGGAGTTTGCCCTGCTGGAACTGTTACTGCGCAACGCCGGCCGCGTACTGCCGCGTAAACTCATCGAAGAGAAGCTCTATAACTGGGATGACGATGTCACCAGCAATGCCGTGGAGGTGCATGTGCACCACTTGCGACGCAAACTGGGCAGCCACTTTATCCGCACGGTTCACGGCATCGGTTACACCGGGAGAAGCATGAAACGCACCCGCCCGTTGAGTCTGCGCCTGCGCCTGACGCTACTGTTTTTTACTGTTATCGATGGCGGCCTCGGCTGTGCGCCAGCCTCGGGTTGCCCGGCAGCAGACCCGCGATAAGCTCGACAAGCTGTTCGACACCCAGCAAATGTTGTTCGCCAAGCGCCTGAGCGTCATGGAGTTTGAACAACTGCAAAGCGCCGCGCCGCAGATCGCGAAGAAAAAGGTGAAACACGGCCATCTCGACGACGATGCGCTGGCGTTCGCCATCTATTCGACAGACGGCAAAATGCTGCTGCACGATGGCGAGAACGGCAAAGAGATTCCCTATAACTATCACCGCGAAGGGTTTGATAATGGCCACCTGCGCGATGATGACGACAAGTGGCGCTTTCTGTGGCTCACCGCTGAAGACAAGCGCTTTCGCATTGTTGTCGGTCAGGAGTGGGATTACCGCCGGAGATGGCGCTGGAGATTATTACCTCGCAGCTCACGCCGTGGCTTGTCGCCCTGCCGTTGATGCTCATTCTGCTGGTTGTTCTCCTGAGTCTGGAGCTGCGCCCGCTGAAAAAACTGGCGCTGGCGCTGCGCATTCGCGCGCCGGATCTCGCCGAGCCGTTGCCTGCCGACGGTGTGCCCCGTGAAGTGCGCCCGCTGGTGGAGGCGCTGAACCAGCTCTTTGCCCGTACTCATACGATGATGCAGCGCGAGCGGCGTTTCACCTCCGATGCCGCCCATGAGCTGCGCAGTCCGCTGGCGGCGCTGAAAGTCCAGACCGACGTGGCCCAGCTTTCCGATGACGATCCCATTGATCGGCAAAAGCGCTGGCTCAGTTACATGTGGGGATCGATCGCGCTGCCCATCTGGTGGATCAGCTACTGACGCTGTCGCGACTCGACTCGCTGGATAATCTTGACGATCTCGAACCCGTCTCCACGGCTGCGCTGCTGCAATCGGCGGTGATGGATAACTACCATCCGGCGCAGCAGGCCGGGATTGACGTCCGTCTGCATCTGCATGACACCACCGTCAGCCGCCGGGGTCAGCCGCTGTTACTCAGCCTGCTGGTACGTAATCTGCTGGACAACGCCATTCGCTACAGCCCGGCGGGCAGTACCGTGGATGTCACGCTCGACGCGCAGTGTTTTAGCGTAAGGGATAATGGCCCCGGCATTAGCGAAGAGGCGCTGGCGCGCATTGGTGAGCGTTTCTATCGCCCGCCCGGCCAGAGCGAAACCGGCAGCGGGTTGGGCCTGTCGATTGTGCAGCGCATTGCCGGGCTGCATCACATGACGGTGACATTCGGAAATCATCCGCAGGGGGATTTATCGCGCGGGTCAGTTGGTAGCGGCATTATTGCTCTGAAAGCAAAAGTCTTTGCACTTTTGCCAATTTCACCGCACCGCCGATCGGGATACCATGGCCCGCAAACGTATTTCGCTGAGGAAATCCCATGAGCAATATTCTGATTATCAATGGCGCGAAGCAATTCGCCCACCTCAAAAGGTCAACTGAATGACACCCTGACCGAGGTCGCGGAAAGTTTTCTGCGCGACGCCGGGCATGATGTTCGCACCGTCCGCGCCGATGGCGAGTATGACGTAAAAGAAGAAGTGCAGAACTTCCTGTGGGCGGACACCATCATCTGGCAGATGCCGTGCTGGTGGATGGGCGCACCTGGACGGTGAAAAAATATATGGACGATGTCTTCACCGAAGGTCATGGCGCACTCTACGCCAGCGATGGTCGCACCCGTTCCGACGCGTCGAAAAAATACGGTTCCGGCGGCCTGATTCCAGGGCAAAACCTATATGTTGTCGCTGACCCGCGGAACGCGCCAATGGAAGCCTTTACCGAGAAAGAACAGTTCTTCCACGGTGTTGGCGTAGACGGCGTCTATCTGCCGTTTCACAAGGCAAATCAGTTCCTTGGTATGGACGCGCTGCCGACCTTTATCACCAATGATGTGATCAAAATGCCGGATGTCCCGCGTTATATCGCAGAATATCGCAAGCATCTGACGGAGATTTTTGCTTAACTGTGAAGCTGGACTTATAGGGAGTAGGTTAATCATGTTGACAGTAATTGCAGAAATCCGTACCCGTCCAGGCAACATCATCGCCGGGCGGTGCTCGATCAGTTCGCGAAGATAGTGCCGGTTGTATTGCAGGAAGAAGGATGTCATGGCTATGCGCCGCTGGTGGATCACGCCGCGAACGTGAGCTTTCAAACCACCGCACCGGACTCCATCATGATGGTGGAAGTATGGAAAAGCGTGGCGCACCTTGAAGCCCATCTGCAAACGCCGCATATGAAAGCGTGGAGCGAAGCAGTAAAAGGCGATGTGCTGGAAACCCATATCCGTATTCTGGAAGCGGGTCTCTGAGTGTTGTCTTCCCCTCTCCCTGCCGGGAGAGGGAAGTGTTACCTACCAGTACAGTTTCCAGCTTTGCGAAAACCGCGCCAGCGCCTCCACATAGAAATAATCCCCCCAGCTACAGCACTCATCCACCCCTTTATTGCTCGCCAGATGGTAAACCGAATGCTTGAGCAGCCCGGTAGTGGCCTCGTTTTTTCCCGCCGGGGTAGTGTTTGCCTAACGATGACATGATCTGCATGGCCCACTGCTGATAACGCGCGCGATCCGGATCGGTCACTGGCAGGTGCTTAATCAGCTCCAGCAAACCGCACACGGCAATCGCGGCCGACGAGGAGTCCCGCTGCGCGTCGGTGCCGACCAGTGCCAAATCCCAATGGCAGACCGCATCGTCCGGTAAGCGGTTGAGGAAATAGTTAGCCAGACGTTTCGACAGCGCCACCATCTCGCGGTCGCCGGTATAAATGAAACTTAGCAGAAAACCGTAGATCCCCCACGCCGGCCGCGCGACCAGCATGAGTCATCCGCATAGCCTTGCTGCGTATTACCGTAGCGCGGTGCACCGGTTTTCACGTCCATATAGTAAGTATGGAAGGTAGATGCATCTTCGCGGATCAGGTATTTCGCCGCCTGCTGCGTGGGCCACAGCCGCGTCGGCAAAACGCCGATCCCCGGTTTGCTCCGTCGCCCAATAGAGCAGCGGCAGGTTCATGTTACAGTCGATGATCATGCGACCGGCCTGCTCCGGATCCGCGAGATCGCCCCACGCACACCGGATGATCTGCGCCTTTTGGTGGAAGCGTTCCAACAGTGCTTCCGCCGCCAGCAATGCAAAACCCCGCGCGTCCCGGTTGCCGGTCAACCGCCAGCCCGCCACGCAGGAGAGCGTGTATAAAAAAGCCCAAATCGTGAGTGTTAGTATCATGACGCCCGGCGATGCGCACGCCGAAAGAGCGCACATGCCGCTCCGCCAGCGCACGAAAGGGTTCCTCACCGCTCATCTCCCACGCCAGCCATAATTGCCCGGTCCAGAAACTGGTGGTCCACTCGATATTATCGGTTAACGGATAATATCCCTGCACGCAGGTTTCGGCGGGGAACTTATCTCCGAATTCCGTTAAATGACGGCGAATCAGTTCAAGGGTATGCGCCCGCGCGGTCTCCAGTTCATCTTTAAATGTCTGCGCATCAATCGTAGCGCGCCCCGGATAATCGCGTAACGTTTCCTCAACGATTTTACTTAACATATTTCGGTTCCTTCTTTTTTACAGATAATTAGCGCAGCCATTAACGCGTCATATTATTGCGGGCAATATCCAGCGAACCGCTCTGCCGCCATTTGCTCTGGCAAGCGGATAACGTAAACAGCGAGACAAGTGTAAACAGCAATGCAATCCCGCCCATAATGATGTAGGTATTTTCAAAACCGATGCGGTCATACAAAATCCCGGCGGGCGAGGAAACCACCACGTTACCGACATACAGCATGGCCTGATAACCAAGTAAATACATGGTCGCATTCACGCGTTTATCAAAATGCTCAGCGATATATTTAAATACCGACACCAGCAGCAGGCAGATTTCCGAGGCCGTACAGCGGTTTTAATACCGAAATCAGCAGATGCGATTCACACAGCCCGGAAGTAGATCAACCGCGCACCCACCACCATGCCGACAATCAGCAACCCACGCTTAGCGCCAATAAAATTCACAAACAGCGGGATCACCATATACATTACGAACTCCATGCCGGACTGCACCGTACCCCAGATAACCAAAGACGGCGTTGCCCTGATGGACATCATCAAAGAAGGTCACAAAATAGCGGGAGAACTGCTGTTCGGCGATAAACATCATCCATGCCACACCGGCTACATACAGGCAGAATGCCCAGAATTTGCGGTTACGCAGCAGCGCATAGACATCCGCCGGGACGATCTTCTCTTTGGTCAGTACCTCATCGGCATGGGTGGAGTGGACATTCACTTTCAGGCTTAACAACACCGCCAGCATAATCAGCGAAGCGACCAGGCCCATCATAAAGTTATAGGCGGGCGAGAGGTTAAACAGCAGGCCGGAAAACGAGGATGCCACCGCCCAGCCAAGCGACCCCCACATGCGAATCTGACCAAATTCCATACCGTTTAAACGGCTGTAGCGATCGGTATAAGACTCGCAGGCGGCTACTCCCGCATACCGGGCAAAACTTAAATAGATTGCCCCCGACAATAATTCCCAGCAACGTATTCGACATTAATAACGGCTGGTAAACATAAATAAAGAACGGAGCCATTAATGCCGACATCAGCACCACAAAATAGAGCAGATATTTGCTCATGCCGATTTTATCGAGGATATAGCCGTAAATCGGTTTCCAGGATCACGGAAAAAATACCGTTCACGGCAAAGACCGTACCGATGACCGTGCCGCTCAGGTTGGCTTTTTGTCCTAACCAGATGGCCAGCAGACCAATACTGGCTGACCCGGGGTAAAAGAAATAGAGAAAAAATAAATGTGCTGATTTTGTAATATTCAGTTTTTGGGTTGATAGCTGTCTTTTCCATACTATCCTCGGCGAAAGCATGTAGGGTTCAGAGTTCGGCATCCGGTGATAACCGGGAATTAAAAAGGTAATGATGTGTTTTGCTTTTCCGACTGCGGTGAATAACCAGAGCCTGTTCTTCTCTTTGCAGCTGCGGTATGCAGGAATTAAATGCCCTTCAGAGGCGGCGGCCTGCACCGCGCACGCCAGCCAGTGGCGGCACAGGGGGATATCGCCCTGCAACACCGGGATCGCTGCGCAGGGAGCAAACATAATGCTGCTGTTCGGCGGTGTGACCACACTGTCCGCCTGACGCATAACGGTGCTGGCCAGTGGGAAAATCGCACTAATGCCATTTTCCGCCACCACCGAGGCTCCCGCCCTCTTCGCCGCGATGCGCGGCTTTCAACACCATAGAAACCGCCCTCCACGCTCTGCAAATGGCGGGCGGAGTCAATACGGTGTACCCGCACATGCCAGTCACCATAGGGAATCAGCCGGTGGCAATATGTACGTCATGCCACGGTGACCAGCGGGAGAAAATGGCCTGTTCGCTGACCACCACCTCTTCGCATTCCCGGCGGCCACGGAAATAGTTATCGCCGTCGCTGAGCAGCAACATGGAGTCACAGGCGGCGTGTTTAATGCCATAACGTCCGCGTTCAATGGGTGAAGCCAAACAGGCTGGAATAGGCAAATTTGGTATATTTCGCCTCGGTATTGACGTAATTGTTCAGCTCAAGCTGCCCGGACGCGAGCATCCAGACATGCCGCGCGTGGTCACTGTGCACCGGGGATTTGCCCGGCGTGCGGCAAGGTTCGCTGCGCGGCCCGCTCCGGCAACGGTAACTCGTCGGCACGCCAGAACGGGTGCGCGGCGGGCAGCGCCAGAATAAGAAAGACTTTTAACGCCCAGTACGGCGAACCCGGTGAGTTGTAGTCTTCGCACATCGCCAGATTGGGGTAGGCAAACCCCAGCGTCAGAATGCCGTCGCGGTCAAAAATCGGCTGTTTTTGCCACCAGCGCAGATGGCGCAATATCACCCTCTTCACCACGCCAGCCGGAAAACATCCAGCCCGGAGAACGCCACGGCGCTCCAGAAAGCGACCATCGCAAAACGGTACGTCAGGCTGCGACCATAAGGGACGCACTCGCCTCCCGCGGCCGACATCGAGATAAAATCCTGCGCAAACAGGCGCGCCCGTTCGCGGATAATGCCTGCCCGCACGGGGTCGTCATCGCCCTTCAGCGTGGCGTAAACCGGTGCCGTAAAAAATGGAACGCCATCGGGATGTAGTAATCTTTCGGCCGACCTCGGGCCATCGGAATACCAGCCATCGCCCAGATAATAAGCGTCCATCATCGCAAAACGGCGTTCAATCGCCGCCGCATCCCAGGGGGAGTCCCGCACGTTTAAAGCCCAGTTGCACCATGATGGCGAAGAAATGCCAGTTGCTGTCGGGCATCTCTGCATCGGTGATCTGGTTAAGCCAGCGATGCAGGTTATGCACTTCGCGTTCGCTAAAGCTTGCGGTGAGCGTGTCGCCCAGCAGCGCCAGACCGAGGCCATAAGCGGCCATCTCCACCAGTCGCTGATCGTAAGGCCCGGTTTCCCCCCAGTAGTCCTCACTCTGTGGATCGGTGCCGCGCTTTATTGCCGCCGGGGTATTTCGGGCTAAACGGTTCGGCATCGCCACCCGCCATCAACGGGAACAGCCCCCATAATGCCCGCGACAATCCTTCCATCTCTGCAATATCGGTAGGGTAATGGGCGCTGGTGTCGCCCAGCGAAAAGCGGGATTCGCCCGCCGGAAACTGGCGATCCAGCGCGCTCAGCATCGTGTTCAGCGCGGCGACCACGTCGTCGCGGGATGACAATGGATTTGATGTTTTCACTTCCGCCGTCTGCATAGGTTGCTCTCCTTGGGTGTGGCTAAAGGATAGTGAATCCACGAGAAGGGGAAATGTTAGCCTGATCACACCGCCGTAATTTGCCTGAAACCGCTATTGAGGAAATTTAAAACCGTGGTTTATAACTAGATTCATCCGGGTAAAAATTGAGAACAGTTGCACTATGAACGACAACTGGCAGGCAGAGCGCCTTGAGCTGATCACCCTGAATGACGCCATCGTGTCGTTCAGTCGGCTTTTCGCCAATACCGTGCGTTACCACCACTGGCATCAGTGTCTGGAAGTGCTGTACGTCGAAGAGGGTTTTGGCGTGGTGATTGTCGATAACCGCCAGTACACCATGCGCCCCGGTCGGCTGTTTTTCTTCCCGCCCTTTACCATTCATAAAGTGATGGTGGATGAGCAGGCGCAGGATCGTTATCGCCGCACCATCATTCATGTCGATCACCATGCAGTGCTCAAACAGTTGCGCGATTTCCCGCACAACCACAGCCGGTTACAGCGTCTTTCATTGCGCGGCGGCGCAGCGGTGGTGATGGACGCTGCCGATATTCACCCGCATATCGATCACCTGTTTAGCTGTTATGCCGGGCTTGCCGCCTGCGCCAGCCTGACCGGCGAGCAGGTCGCCTGCCTGCTGCTTAACCTGCTGGGCATGTTGCCGGAAGCCAACGAAGAGTTACCGGAAGAGCGCAGCGGCATTGCCACGCCGGTGATGTTCTGGCTGGAGGAAAACTACCGGCAAAAATTCAGTCTCGACAGGCTGGCGCAGGAGCTGGGCAAGTCCCGCAGCTATGTCTCGCGCCGTTTTCATTTCGAAACCGGGGAACATATTCATCAATACCTGAACACCATCCGCCTGCGAAAAGCCTGTGATTACCTGCTGCACAGCGCGCGCAGCATCAGCGAGATTGCCGATGACGTCGGCTTTTCCGATGTGACCTACTTTATCAGCGCGTTTAAGAAAGGCATCGGCGAAACTATGTACCGTAAAAATCACCCGACGCCACCGCGCTGACTGTTGCCCTCGGGCGCGGTTTTGCTATGGTGATGCTCTGATAACTTCACCGGAAAAGCATATGGAACGGCTGGATTGCGATCGCATGTTTGTGGCGGTAATGGAAACCGGCAGCTTTACCGGCGCGGCACAACGCTGCGGCACCAGTCACGGTCAGGCTTCTAAGCTGATCTCCGCCCGGAGCACGAACTGGGCGTTAACCTGCTGCGCCGCAGCACCCGCTCGCTACCCCCACCGAGGTGGGACAGGCCTAATACGAGCGCATTCGCCAGTTACTGACCGATTACGACGCGCTCAATGATTCGGTACGCAACATTGCGAATGCCCCTTCCGGCCTGCTGCGTATCTCTGCGCCCGTCACCTTTGGCACGTCGCAACTGACGCCGCATCTGGTGGCGTTCGCCCGTCGTTATCCGGATATTGAGCTGGATGTCAGCTTTGCCGATCGGCTGGTCAGCGTGGTGGATGAAGGCTTTGATCTGGCATTACGCATCGGCAGCCTGACGGACAGCAGCCGCACGCCGTTTGTGTGCAATACGCAACGTGGTGGTGGCATCGCCGGACTACGGCCCGCCACGGCGAACCGTCGCACTGGCAGCAACTCGACCAGCACAGCCTGATTGTCGATACCAACTTTCGCGATCCACGGCACTGGCCGTTTATTGACGCCCAGCAGCAGCTACACGCCCAGCCGTGCGGGCGCATGAAGTTCTCCAATGCCGAAGTCTGTCTTGGAAGCAGCCTGTGCCGGGCTGGGTATTGCGCGAATACCGGTTTTTTGTGGCCGGGAAAGCGCTGAAAGCGCAGCGCGTAAAACCGCTGCTGAGCGCCTATGAAGCACCGCCGCTGGCGCTGTTCGCTGTTTACCCTCCGGCCCGCTACGGCGCAGAAGTCCCGCGTGCTGATCGACTTTCTGGTGGAGTCCTTCTCGCCGCAGCCCGCATGGGAACAGGGGTGGTGATAATTTCCATATTGGAAATAAACATGCCTGTTATGAGCGGATAATCATCGATATGGAAAGACTGTACACTCCCCTCATCAACTGACCTGAGAGGAAGACCACCATGTTCGATCAACGCACAACCCCTTATGCTGCTCTGCTGATGCGCCCGGCGCTGGGTATTCTGTTTCTGGCGCATTTCAGCCTGAAGTTTTCGCGTTTACCCCGGCGGGCACGGCAAAATTCTTTGCGTCTCTGGGTCTGCCCGGCTGGCTGGCCTACGTCACGATGACCGTTGAACTGCTGGGCGCGATTGCCCTGATCCTCGGTGTCTACACCCGCATTGTGGCAATCGTGCTGATCCCTATCCTGCTTGGCGCTATCTTTACCGTACACGGTCCGGCGGGCTTCTTCTTCACGAACCCGAACGGTGGCTGGGAATTCCCGGCATTCTGGATCGTGGGTCTGCTGGTGCTGGCATTAACCGGCGACGGTAAATTCGCGCTGAAGCCCACCACGCGACAGAGCTAACGGAGGTTATATGCTGATTGAGGGTAAATGGACGGCGGACTGGCACCCTGTACAAGCCACCGACGAGAAAGGCGGCTTTGTGCGCCAGACCTCCAGCTTTCGCCACTGGGTCACGCCGGACGGGTCGGCTGGCGTCACCGGCAACGGTTTTCAGGCCGAACCGGACCGCTATCACCTGTATGTGGCGCTGATCTGCCCGTGGGCGTCCCGTACGCTGATTGCCCGCAAACTGAAAGGGCTGGAAGCGGTCGTCAGCGTGTCCGTGGTCGAACCCGGCTGCTGGACGAAGGCTGGCATTTCGGTGATTACCCCGGCGCTGATCGCGATACGCTCAATCAGGCGGAGTGGCTGCATCAGCTTTACACCCGCGCCGACGCCAGATTTACCGGGCGCGCAACGGTGCCGGTGCTGTGGGACAAGAAAACCCACACCATTGTAAATAACGAGTCGGCCGATATTGTGCGCATGTTTAACAACGGCTTTGGCGAGCTGGCAAACCAGACGCTTGATCTCTATCCGTTGCCTCTGCGCGATGAGATCGACCGCCTGAACGCAGAGATCTACCCGAATCTCAACAATGGGGTTTATCGCGCCGGTTTTGCCACCACGCAGGTCAGTTATGAAGAAGCGGTCAGCGATGTCTTCAGGCAACTGGATAAACTGGAAAGCCACCTTGCGCAGCGCCCGTTTCTTTGCGGCGAGCAGCTAACGGAAGCCGATATCCGTCTGTTTGTGACGCTGGTGCGCTTTGATGCCGCCTATCACGGGCTGTTTAAATGCAACCTGCGTAAGCTCGCGGAATATACCCATCTGGACCGTTATCTGCGCCAGATGCTGGCCTACCCGGCATTCGCGAGACGGTGAATATCGATCACATTAAGCATGGCTACTACTCCATCAAAGCCCTCAACCCTAACGGCATCGTCCCACAGGGGCCGGATTTGAGCGCTTATGGGCTCCTGACAGGAAGCGATAATGAAAAAATTGATTGTGCTGTTACACGGCGTCGGCAGCAGCGGCGACGACTTACGCGGCCCTCGGGGGAAATACTGGTCGCAGACGCTGGGCGATGTGCTGGTGGCTTCGCCGGACGGGCCGTCGCGCTTTGATATGGGGCCGGGTTTCCAGTGGTTTAGCGTTAACGGCATCACCGAAGAGACGCGCGCAGGGCGTATTGCTGATGCGCGCGCGGCATTCAATGCCACCCTCAATGGGTTACTCGAAAAGCATGATGCAGCCGGGGCAGAGACAAACTGGTGCTGGCGGGTTTCTCTCAGGGAGCCATTATGTCGCTGGACGCGCTGGTTAATGGCCAGTGGCCGCTGGCGGCGGTGGTCGCCTTTTCCGGTCGTCTCGCCTCCGCCCGGCCGTGGCAGCCAGCAAGCAACACCCCAGTACTGTTGGTGCACGGGATGAGCGATCCGGTGATCAACTGGAAAGAGAGTGAGCGCGCCGCTGCAGAGCTTGGGGAAGCGGGTATCGATGTCGATACCTATTTTGAACCCGGCGTGCCGCATACCCTCACCGCCAATGGCGCAATGAAAGCCGCCAGTTTCCTGCAACCCCCTGCTTAACCGCGTAGATTAACGCGTGACGGGATGCCGCCCGGGCATCCCTGTATTACGCCACCAGTTGCTGCATGACTCGGATAAAGGCAGAAGTAATACGTGCTTCATGCACATGCCGCCCCTCTTCAATCACCCAGCGCCCTCCCGTCATGACCCTTTTATCGGGTTGGCTGCACAGGCAAAAATCCAGCGGTTCAGCCGTTCGCGATCGCCGGCAGTGGCCGGGGAAAGGATCGCGGCTATCCAGCAGCAGCATATCTGCACGCTCGCCTGTCGCCAGTTGGCCGATTGGCTGACCCAACGCTCTGCGACCGCCCTGCAACGCCCCTGATACAGCACATTACCGATATAGGGTTCGTCGGGCAGATGCAGAAGATTGCGCCGCCGCTGATTCAGGCGTTGCCCGTACTCAAACCAGCGCAAATCTTCCGTGACGCTGACGCTAATATGGCTGTCGGAGCCAATCCCCCGGTGCACCGCGCCGGGTAGGTAATCCGCGCCGGGGAAAATACCGTCGCCAAGATTAGCCTCTGTGGTCAGACACAGGCCCGCTACCGCACCGGACGCAGCCATCATGCGCGTCTCTTCCGGCGTCACGTGCGTCGCATGGATCAGGCACCAGCGTTCATCCACCGGTTGATGGCGGTACAGCCACTCCACCGGGCGCAAGCCGGACCGGTGCGACGCAGTCATCCACCTCTTTTGCTGTTCAGCGACGTGAATATGCACCGGCTGTTTTTGCGGACTGGCGTCGAGCACCGTCTGCATCTGTTCCGGGCGTCACCGCCCGCAGTGAATGGAAGCACAACCCGGTACGCTGCATCGGTTCGCTGGCAAGCTGCGCGGTGAGCGTTTCATGCAGCGCCAGATAGCTTTCGGTGTCATGAAGAAAACGGCGCTGCCCGGCGGAAGCCGCCTGCCCACCAAAGCCGGAATAGCTGTAGAGCACCGGCAGTAGCGTTAACCCGATGCCTGCGGTTTTAGCCGCCTGTGAAATACGCAGCGCCAGTTCTGCGCGTTGCGCGTAAGGTTTGCCGCCGCGATCGTGGTGTAAATAGTGAAACTCCGCCACCGAGGTATAACCGGCTTTCAGCATTTCGATGTACAGATAGCTGGCAATCACTTCCAGTTGTTCCGGGCTGATTTTATCCACCAGACGGTACATCAAATCCCGCCATGTCCAGAAGCTGTCTGCCGGATCGCCCACCACTTCGGTCAGCCCCGCCATTGCGCGCTGAAAGGCGTGCGAATGCAGATTCGGCATTCCCGGCACCGAAACCCTCCAGCCGGATGTCGTCATCACCCGGCTGACTGTCGCTTTCCAGCGCGCCGATCATGCCCTGTGCTGGAAACCGTGATCCTGACATTATTTGCCCAACCTTGCGGCAACAGTGCTTTTGCCGCGAAATAGACCGCCATATCCCCTCTCCGCGCAGACATTCACAAGATGTATATACATGTTTATATATATACATCCAATAGGGGGTAGAGTAAACTTTATCACTCATCAGGTGAGGATAGCGTAATGGCGCAAAGCGACGTGTTTAAAGCAGTGGCTGAAGAAGGGCATCTGGATCAGCCCGCCCCTTTCTATGAAAGGGTAAAAGCATGATCAAAACCAATGTTCACAGCGGTGTCTGGCCGGTTAATTTCCGCGTGCCGTCCGAAAGTGAACTGGTCAGCCAGTTCGGCTATAGCCGCATGACCATTAACCGCGCCCTGCGCGAGCTGACCGCCGAAGGTCTGCTGGTGCGTATGCAGGGCGTCGGCACCTTTGTCGCCGAAGTGCGCGGGCAGTCTGCGCTGCTGGAAATCAATAACATCGCCGATGAGATTATCAGCCGTGGTCATCGCCACCACGCCCGGGTGCTTGAGTTGACCCAGTTGCATGCCGATGCCCAGCAAGCGCTGGCGTTTAACCTGCCAAAAGGCAGCCGCCTGTTCCACTCGCTGATCTGCCATTACGAAAACGGCGTACCGGTGATGCTGGAAGACCGGCTGGTGAATGCGCTGATTGTGCCGGACTATCTGCAACAGGATTTTACCCGCATCACCCCGAATGCCTATCTCTCCTCCATCGCGCCGATTGTGGAAGGGGAACACATTATCGAGGCGGTCAACGTGCCCCGCACGGAGTGCGCGTACCTCGGAAATCGATGAGCACACTCCTTGCTTACAGGTCAATCGCCGCACCGGACCGGTCGCCGAGGACAAAAAATCGTCACCAGCGTGCGGCTGGTCTACCACAGCCCGCGCTACCGGCTGGAAGGAAGCATGCGCAAATGACCGTGCTGCTGCCCTACGCCGACTATGCGGAGATGCGCTGGAAAAACGGCCGGGCGTGACCCGTGAAGTGTGTCGTTTTCCGGAGGCGAAGCGTACGACTGGCGCATATCGGTCGCCACCATTCGTGAAAACGGTGCATTCTCGCGTTTCTCTGGCTACCTGCGAAATATCAGCGTGCTGGAAGGCGACGGCATGTTCCTCACCTACCGGACGGCCAGCGCAGCGCATTGATCCCCCCTTTTCAGGCAACGGATTTTGACGGCGACAGCGACACATACTGCGAAGTAGTCGGCGGGCCGCTGCTGGATTTCAATGTTATCTACAACCCGCAAACCACACAGGCCGACGTTCGCTGGGCGCGCGCGCTGGAGAGTGGACGCACCCGCAAGGCACCCTGCTGCTGTTTAACGCCGGTGACGTGTTGGATGTCACCGTTAACGCGCAGTTATTTACCTTGCAGCATTACGACAGCCTGTTGATCGATGCTCCGGCAACCCTCACGGTCGACGCAGGCGCAGACACGCTTTTCGCCTGCGTAACGCTCCTCCCCGCTAATCGCGACGCTGGCGTTTATCCATTGTCGGCGTCGCTAATCAGCGCGCAAAGCTGGCGGCTCAACTCACCGCTGGCAATCAGATCGCGCACCGCGTGCATATCCGGATAGAGCGCCGTATCCGTTTCACGAAACGCCACCCGCTTACGCACCTGCGCCAACGTTAACTCCGTGCCAATGGATGCCCGCAGCGGGCGGTGGAACTCAATCGCCCGGCAGGCACACAGCAGTTCAATCGCCACAATATCCACCGCGTTCGCCACCGCTTGCCGCGCCTTACGCGCCGCCGACACCCCCATGCTGATATGATCTTCCTGCCCGGCGCAGGTCGATACCGTGTGCACGCTGGCGGGCGCAGCCGTGCTACGGTTATCCCCGGCGAGCGCGGCAGCAACATACGGCGGGATCATCATCCCGGAATTGGCGCCGCTTTTGCCCACCAGAAACGCAGGCAGTCCGCTGAGGATGTACGTTAGTGATCCGGTCTGAACGCGCCTGCGAGGCGGTACTGAGCTGGGCAATCGCCACCGCCAGCGCATCCAGCGCCAGTGCCAGTGGCGCGCCATGACCGTTGCCGCCCGGCAACGTCACCAGTGCATCCGCTTCGATTAAAAATACCGGGTTATCGGTGACCGGAATTGAGTTCGGTGGTCACAATATGGCGGCAATGCGCCAGTTGATCACGCACCGCGCCATGGATCTGCGGAATGCAACGCAGGCTGAGCGCATCCTGTACCCGATGGTCGCGGTAATGTTGAAGAATGTCGCTTCCCTGCAATAAGCGGCGCAAAATGCGCGCCGTTTCCTGCTGCCCGTCATGGGGGCGTAGCGCATGCAGCCGCGCATCGTAGCCGCGCGTGTTGCCTTTCAACGCTTCAAGACACATGCCGCCCGCCATATCCGCGACCGGCAACAACTGTTCAAAATCCCGCACCGCCGGTGCAGGCCAACGCGGTGATTTCGTACGTGCCGCTGATCAGCGCATGCCCTTCACGCGGGCCGGGGGATTCGGGGCGGGATCCCCCGCCTTTGCCAGCGCATCGGCGGAAGGCAGTAACTGCCCCTGATACCAGCACTGCCCTTCGCCAAACAGGGATAAACCGATATGCGCGGTGGCAATCAGATAGCCAACGGATCCACCTGCCGGAGACCACGGAGTCAGCTGCCGGTTCAGCATTAGCGCCATCCGCTGCGCCAGTTCAGCACTGACGCCGCTGCATCCTTGCAGCAACGATTTCAGCATCACCGCCATCATCGCCCGCACTTCCCGTACCGACAGATCCGCGCCCATACCACAGGCATGACTGCGCAGCATATTAAGCTGCATGCTGGCAATCTGATCCGCAGAGAGACGCTCAGTCACCAGATCTCCCACGCCGGTCGTCAGGCCATAGATCACGTCGCCCCGGGTAATGGCGTTGTGGATATACCCGCTGACCGTATCCATGTGCGACAGCGCATCAGGATCCAGCGCCACTGGCGCGCCATCGGCAATGCGCACCAGTTCATCAAGGGTCGTGGCAGCCCGGCCTAATGTCACCGCATCCGTCTGTTGCGCGGAAGAAAGGGTAATTGTCGTCATCTTGCTGCCGCTCCTTACTTGCTCAGTTGGTGTTTAACCAGCCACTGGTGCGCCACATCGTCAATGCTGGCGAACTCAGCAAGCTGTTCATTCATGGCAATCAGATCCTCGGTCGTCAATTGAGCGGAGATCGTGTTCAGCGTGCTCTGAATGGTCGGGTTCAGCGTGGCGCTGGCGACGATGGGAACAATATTCTGCGCTGCAAACAGGTGCTTGGGATCGTCAAGCGCCACCAGTGTGATCTTTTTGATCTCCGGCGTAGTGGAGGTGAGATCCGCGACCTCGGATCTGGTTGTTTTTCAGGGCGGTCAGCGTCAACGGACCGGCAACATCCAGCACTTTAAAGCTTTTGAAATTCAGGCCGTAGACCTCGCGCAGGCCGGGAACGCCTTCATGGCGGGTTTTCCACTCCGCCGGGCCGCCAAGTACCAGTTCACCGGCAATCGGCTTCAGATCGTCGATGGTTTTCAGTTTGTACTTGTCGGCGGTCTTTTTCGTCACCGCAAGCACATCACTGTTCTGCGCCGCGGAGGTGTTCAGCATGCTGACATTTTTCGGCAGTTTCGTGGCCAGCGCGGTTGCCACCTCTTCCGAGCTGTGCGCGGTGTTTTTCGCATCCAGATAGCTCAGCAGCGCGCCACTGTACTCCGGGATTACGTTGATAGAGCCATCAAGCAGCGCCGGAATATAAACTTCGCGGCTGCCGATATTGAGTTTTTTCTCTACCGGAATGTTCTGCGCTTCCAGCGCCCCGGCATAAATGGTCGCCAGCAACTGGTTTTCCGGAAAATCCGCCGAGCCGATAATGACTTTCTGACCGGCGTCCGCAGCCCAGACAGAAGAAGCGACAGACAGCAGTGCGGCACTGAGCAACATAAGAGAGCGTTTCTGAACATTCATCGTATTAACCTTCTGTTATTAAAGGACTACTGGTTGTGGGTACGCCGGGAGATGCCTCGGTGACACCATCACTTTCCCGGCGAGCGAAAATAAGAGATCAATCATCAGTGCCAGCAGCGCGACGAGGATCGCGCCGGCGGTCATTTGGGCGAAGTCATTCGCCGCTCTACCATCGATAATCAGCCGCCCGAGGCCGCCAAGCGACACATACGCCGCGATGGTAGCGGTAGAGACGATTTGCAGCGCCGCGCTGCGAATACCGGAGAGGATCAGCGGCGCGGCGCAGGGTAACTCCACCTGCATCAGCACCTGCAACGGGGTCAGGCCAATGCCTTTCGCTGCATCGTGCACGCCGGGATCCACCGAGCGAATACCCGCATGCACGCCCAGCGCCACCGGAGGCAACGCCAGAACCACCAGCACAATGATGCAAGGCAGTACAAAGGCCATATCCGATTCGAAATAGCCTGCCAGCAGGATCACCAGCAAGATAATCAGACCAAACGAGGGCAGCGAGCGCAGTGCGTTCGTCGTGCCAATTAACAGCGCTTCCCCTTTGCCGGTATGCCCGGTATAGCAACCCACCGGGGAAAGCAATGGCGATGGCGAATGCCAGCGCCGCTGCGCTATAGCCCACATGCTGTAACAGCAGAGGCGCAATGCCATCATCGCCGTACCAGTGGCTGGGATCGAAAAACCATTCAGACATTGCTCATCCCCTTTTAGGTTGCCAGCGACTCAAGACTCGGGTTGTCGCCACGACCAGCGCATCAAGCACCAGCGCCAGCACGATACACAGCGCAATACCGGCGATAATCGGCGTGAGAAACTGCAACTGAAAACCCTGCGTAAACAGCGACCCCAACTGCGGCGCGCCAATCAGCGCCGCCACGGAGACAATACTGACGTTGGACACCACCGCGACGCGCAGACCCGCGCCAATCACCGGCACGGCAAGCGGCAGATCGATTTGCAGGAACTGTTGCAGCGGTGTGTAGCCCAGCGCATAAGCAGACTGCCGGGTCTCAGTTGAGACCGAATCCAGCCCGTCGCACACCGTCCTGACCAGCAGCGCAAAGCTGTAAATGGTCAGCGCCACCACCACGTTGAGCGGATCGAGGATTTGCGTATTCAGCAGCGGCGGCAACAGCACAAACAGCGCCAGCGACGGAATGGTGTACAGCAGGCCAAACAGATTGAGGATCACCGCTTTGACGCCCGGCAGGCTGTGCACTGCCCAGCCAACCGGAACGGCCAGTAACAGCCCTATCATGATTGGCGTAATCGATAAGTAGCAGTGCCACAACAGCAGTGAGGAGGATTCGGTCGCTCTGCGCCCACAGCCAGTCAAACCTCATAGCGCCTCCTGCGTCAGCGACTTGCAGGCATCCAGCACCTTTTCCAGCGACAGCGATCCCACCGGTCGGTGCTGTTCGTCAACCACCACAGCGCGATGACAGGGAGAGCTTAACGCCGAGTCCAGCAACTGACGCAGTGTGCCACCCTGTGGCGAAAAGGTAGCACCCAGTTGATGTTTTCCGGGGCAATAATCTCTACCTGCTGGTGAGTGTCGAACCAACCACAGGCTTTGCCCTGCTGCGTGACCAATAACCAGCGTTGCGCGCTGACGCCGCACGCTTGTGAAAGGGATGCGCCCATTTCAATGGCAGGTTCCGCCTGGAAGCGCAGGCAGCGGCCCGGAAGCGTGAAAACTGAGTTTGCGATAGCCGCGATCGCGGCCAATAAAGTCCGCCACAAATTCGCTTTGCGGCGCATTCAGCAATTCCCCGGGCGTAGCCAGCTGTGCCAGCTTGCCGCCGGGTTTCCAAAACCGCCACGCAGTCCCCCAGCTTCATCGCTTCATCAATGTCGTGGGTGACCATAATAATGGTCTTGCTCACCGCCTTCTGAATGCGCAGAAACTCCTCCTGCAACTGTTCGCGCACCACCGGGTCGACTGCGCTGAAGGGTTCATCCATCAGCATAAATTCCGGGTCGGCGGCCAGCGCACGGGCCACGCCAACGCGCTGTTGTTGCCCACCGGAGAGCTGCCACGGGTAACGTTTTGCCAGTTGCGACGCCAGCCCGACCACCTCCAGCAGTTCCCCCCGCTCTGGCTCTGGCTTTGCTTTTGGTCGCACCGTTAAGGATGGCGGTGGTGGCGATGTTATCGAGGATGGTTTTATGCGGAAACAGCCCGGCATTCTGGATGACGTAACCAATGCGTCGACGCAGTTGCACCACATCCATTTGCGCGGTGGATTCACCGTTCAGCAAAATGGTGCCGGAAGAGGGTTCCACCAGCCGGTTGATCATCCGTAATGAGGTGGTTTTTCCGCAGCCGGACGGCCCCACCAGTACGGTAATTTTCCCTCCCGGCGCAACCGAGGTTCAGGCCATCCACCACGACGGTGCCGTCGTCATAATGCTTGGTCACATTATTGAAAGTAATCATCGCTACGCCTTATGGTCATCATGTGCCGCCAAAGAACAGGGCCGGGTAACAGGCCGTATGTATATCCTTGTATGTACAACTTGCAAAGCCATGTGCCATAACGTCATTGCAACAATCATGCATTCAAATAAAAAAAGCATAAAAACATAAAGTTAAATCAACAAAAGCGTTCAGAGTTCGTGGGAAAAGGTCTATTCACCTGAGTTGCCCTCAGCACCCGGCTCGCTTTTTTTGCACCTGAATTGCTCACAAATCTCCTCGTCACGCACAATAACGGTGCAGAAAAACAGCAATAAATCAGGCTGATAAACGCACACCAATAAAAAAGTGCGTTTTTAACAAGCTGTTTTTACTCGAAAATAAATAAAATGATCAAAGTGGCACCGTATGTGCTTATCATGTATATACAAGATACTGCAAAATGATATCGCCATTTCAGCGAGCATTTATTCCGCTAGCCAACAGAGAAGGTAAACCGCATGAGTAGTGAATTTTCCCGTTATCGTGATGTTGAAATCAGGGCGCCGCGCGGCACAACATTGAATGCAAAAGCTGGCTGACGGGAAGCCCCGCTGCGCATGCTGATGAATAATCTGGATCCTGACGTCGCGGAAAATCCCAAAGAACTGGTGGTCTACGGGGAATTGGTCGTGCGGCGCGCAACTGGGAGTGCTTCGATAAAATGGTTGAGGCGCTGGAAACAGCTCAACGACGATGAAACGCTGCTGGTGCAGTCCGGCAAACCGGTGGGCGTGTTTAAAACCCATACGAATGCTCCCCGGGTGCTGATCGCCAACTCCAACCTTGTTCCCCATTGGGCGAACTGGGAACACTTTAATGAACTGGATGCCAAAGGGCTGGCGATGTACGGGCAGATGACCGCCGGATCCCGGATCTATATTGGCAGCCGAGGATCGTGCAGGGCACCTACGAAACCTTCGTGGAAGCGGGTCGCCAGCACTATAACGGTTCACTGAGCGGGCGTTGGGTACTGACCGCGGGACTGGGCGGCATGGGCGGCGCGCAGCCGCTGGCAGCCACGCTGGCTGGCGCCTGTTCACTGAACATTGAGTGCCAGCAGTCGCGTATCGATTTCCGTCTGCGCACCGGCTATGTGGACGAGCAGGCAAGCGATCTGGATGATGCGCTGGCGCGTATTCATCGCTACACCCGCGAGGGCAAAGCGGTTTCGCGCTGCACGGCAACGCAGCAGAGATATTGCCAGAGCTGGTTAAACGTGGTGTGCGCCCGGACCTCGTCACCGATCAAACCAGCGCCCACGATCCACTGAACGGCTATCTGCCCATCGGCTGGCAGTGGGAAACCTACCGCGAACGCGCGAAGACAGAGCCTGCACAGGTGATTCAGGCGGCAAAAGCCTCTATGGCAGAGCATGTGAAAGCAATGCTCGCCTTCCAGCAGCAGGGCATTCCTACATTTGATTATGGCAATAACATCCGCCAGATGGCGAAAGAGATGGGCGTCAGCAACGCGTTCGACTTTCCGGTTTTGTGCCCGCCTATATTCGCCCGCTGTTTTGCCGGGGGGATCGGCCCGTTCCGTTGGGCGGCGCTGTCCGGCGATCCGCAAGATATCTATCGTACCGATGAAAAGGTGAAAGCGCTGATTCCCGACGATGCGCACCTGCACCGCTGGCTGGATATGGCAAAAGAGCGCATCAGTTTCCGGGGCTTGCCGGCGCGTATCTGCTGGGTCGGTCTGGGGCAGCGCGCGAAGCTGGGGCTGGCATTTAACGAAATGGTCAGACGTGGCGAAGTTTCCGCGCCGATTGTCATTGGCCGCGACCACCTCGATTCAGGTTCCGTCGCCAGCCCTAACCGGGAAACGGAGTCGATGAAAGATGGCTCTGATGCCGTTTCCGACTGGCCGCTGCTGAATGCATTGCTGAATACCGCCAGCGGCGCGACTGGTCTCTCTGCACCACGGCGGCGGGGTGGGTATGGGCTTTTCCCAACATTCCGGAATGGTGGTGGTATGCGACGGCACGGATGAAGCCGCAGAGCGTATTGCCCGCGTGCTGCATAACGATCCGGCGACAGGCGTGATGCGCCATGCGGATGCGGGCTACGATTCGGCCATTGCCTGCGCCAACGAGCACGGCCTCAACCTGCCGATGATTTCTGGGTCATGATTTAAAGGCGCGGTAACCACCGCGCACTATCATCACGGGAGAACGCTTATGCGTACTTTATGGCGCCATTGTCAGATTGCCACCATGGTGGACGGGCAATATAACCTGATAACCGGGGCAGCCATGCTGACCGATGGCCCGCAGATTGTATGGCTGGGCAAAGAGGAATGCAGCCGGAAGGATCGGTGGATAATGACGTGGATCTGCATGGACATCTGGTTACGCCGGGGCTGATTGATTGCCACAGCCATAGCGTGTTTGGCGGCAATCGCAGCCGAGTTTGAGATGCGGCTCAACGGGGCGAGCTATGCGGAGATTGCAGCAGCGGGCGGCGGCATTATCAGCACCGTCAATGCCACCCGCAGCGCCGATCAACAGCAACTGCTGGACAGCGCCCGCAAACGCATCGACGCACTGCGCAAAGACGGCGTCACGGCGCTGGAGATCAAGTCCGGTTACGGTCTCAGTTTTGCCGATGAGCGGAAAATGTTACAGGTGATCCGTATGCTGGCTGACGAGATGCCGTTGACCCTTTTCAGCACCTGTCTTGCCGCGCATGCGTTGCCGGCGGAGTACACGCACCGTGCTGATGAGTACATTGACGACATCTGCCAGCGCTGGTTACCCGATTTGCACACAGGAGGGCTGGTGGATGCGGTAGATGCCTTTTGCGAACATCTGGCTTTCTCCCCCCGAACAGGTGGAGCGCGTGTTCCGCAAGGCGCAACAGTTGGGCTTACCGGTGAAACTGCATGCGGAGCAACTTTCGTTGCTGCATGGCGCAGGGCTGGCGGCCCGCTATAACGCCCTTCTCGGCCGATCATCTGGAATACCTGTGCGAAGAGGATATTGCGCTGATGGCGCAACACGGCACCACGGCGGTACTGCTGCCGGGCGCATTCTACTTTTTACGCGAGCAGCAACAGCCACCTGTGGCGCTGCTGCGTCAGTACCGGGTGCCGATGGCCATTTCCAGCGACCTGAACCCCGGCACGTCTCCGGTGTTATCCCTGCGACTGATGATGAACATGGCCTGCACCCTGTTCCGCCTGACGCCGGAAGAGGCGCTGGCGGGGTGACCTGCCATGCTGCCCGCGCGTTAGGCATCAGTGCGCATTGCGGTACGTTGCAGGCAGGCAAAGAGGCCAGTTTTGTGGCGTGGGACGTCGAACATCCGGCGGAACTGAGCTACTGGCTGGGTGGCACATTATCCAAACGGGTGATCTACAAGGGGGAGGAAGTCTGGCATGACTAATGGGTTCCGAATTACATCAGGGCACGCTGCCGTTGCTGGTGAGTATGCCGCACCCCGGCACGCAACTGACGCCGGAGATCGCCGCCGCGCTGACGCCTCGTGCGCAGCGGCTGGAAGATACTGACTGGCACATTCCGCGGCTGTATCAGCCCATTCGCACGCTGGGCGCGAGCGTGCTGAGCGCAAACTACTCCCGCTATGTGGTGGATTTAAATCGCCCGGCCGACGATAAACCCCTGTACAGCACTGCCACCACCGGCCTGTTCCCGGCCACGTTCTTTGACGGTGAACCATTGTTTAATGCCGGGCAAGCGCCGGATGAGGCGATGAAAGCCGCGATTTTGCAGCACCTGTGGCAGCCTTATCATCAGGCGCTGATGCAGGAGCTGACAAGGCTGCGCGACACCTTCGGTTATGCCTTGTTGTGGGATGCACATTCGATCAAGTCGGTGGTGCCACGCCTGTTCGACGGTAAGCTGCCGGATCTCAATTTTGGGACAGCCGATGGCGCAAGCTGCGCACCGGATCTGAGTGCCGCATTGCTGGCACGCTGTGAGGCGTTTCCGCACTACACGAAGGTGTTAAATGGCCGCTTTAAAGGCGGTTATATCACCCGCCACTATGGTGACCCGCAGCAGCATATTCATGCGGTGCAGCTTGAGGTCGCGCAATGTTGCTACATGGATGAAGAGCAATTTACGGTCAGAAGAGAAGAGCGAGCGGTTCCGCCAGTTACTGAGCGCGCTGATCAACACCGCGCTGGAGTGGGGCGAGCGGCATCTGCGCCGCTAAGAAAAAAGGGATGCTGCACGCATCCCTTTTTTGTGCATCAGGCTTCGATATCCGCCATATCGCCTTTTTCCTGCAGCCAGTTGCGTCTGTCTTCTGAACGCTTTTGGCCAGCAGCATATCCATGGTCGCGTTGGTTTGCTGCTCATCTTCATCACTGATAATAAGCTGCACCAGACGGCGGGTATTCGGATCGAGCGTCGTTTCACGCAGTTGCATCGGGTTCATTTCGCCCAGCCCTTTAAAGCGCTGCACGTTCGGTTTGCCCTTTTGCGTTTTAACTGCTCCAGCACGCCGGTTTTCTCTTCTTCCGTCAGCGCGTAATAGACCTCTTTGCCGAGATCGATACGGTACAGCGGCGGCAGCGCCACATGAACATGACCGTTTTTCACCAGCGCGCGGAAGTGTTTAACGAACAGCGCGCACAGCAGCGTGGCAATGTGTAAACCATCGGAGTCCGCATCCGCGAGGATACAGATCTTGCCGTAGCGCAGCTGGCTGAGATCGTCACTGTCCGGATCGATGCCGATCGCCACTGAAATATCGTGCACTTCCTCGGGAGGCGAGAACCTCGTCGGAAGAGACTTCCCAGTGTTCAGGATCTTCCCTTTCAGCGGCATGATCGCCTGATATTCGCGATCGCGCGCCTGCTTGGCGGATCCGCCTGCGGAGTCCCCTTCCACCGTGAACAGCTCAGTACGGCTCAAATCCTGCGCGGTGCAGTCTGCCAGCTTGCCCGGTAACGCCGGACCGCTGGTCAGTTTCTTACGCACCACTTTTTTGGCGGCGCGCATACGGCGCTGCGCACTGGAGATCGCCATTTCCGCCAGCAGTTCAGCCAACTGGATATTCTGATTCAGCCACAGGCTGAACGCGTCCTTCACTACGCCGGAAACAAATGCGGCGCACTGACGGGACGACAAACGCTCTTTGGTCTGCCCGGCGAACTGCGGATCCTGCATTTTTACCGACAGCACATACGCGCAGCGATCCCAGATATCTTCAGCGGAGAGCTTCACACCGCGCGGCAGAATATTGCGGTATTCGCAGAACTCGCGCATGGCGTCCAGCAACCCCTGACGCAGACCGTTAACGTGCGTGCCGCCCTGCATGGTCGGGATCAGGTTAACGTAGCTTTCCGTCAGCAGTTCGCCACCTTCCGGCAGCCACAGCAGCGCCCAGTCCACCGCTTCCTGTTTCCAGCGGAGAAAGTGCCAATAAAGGGTTTTTCCGGCAGCGTCGGCAGGCCGTTAACCGCCCTCGCACAGGTAGTCGTTGAGACCATCCCCGGTAACACCAACGCTGCTCGGCGTTGTTCACTTCATCTT
This sequence comes from Enterobacter sp. EA-1, assembly GCA_002886105.1. GTDB lineage: Bacteria > Pseudomonadota > Gammaproteobacteria > Enterobacterales > Enterobacteriaceae. The sequence continues at coordinate 715,997 of CP025776.1, read as the reverse complement.
TGAAGGTGATTTCCACGCCCGGGCACAGCACCGCTTTGGCCTTCAGCAAATGCGTCAGGCGGGAGACGGAGAAACGTGGGCTATCGAAGAAAGATTCATCCGGCCAGAAGTGGACGCTGGTGCCGGTATTGCGTTTGCCGCAGGTGCCGATGACCTGCAAATCCTGCACTTTTTCGCCGTTTTCAAAGGCGATGCTATAGACCTGCCCATCACGCCTGACGGTCACTTCCACGCGGCGGGACAGGGCGTTCACCACCGAAATCCCGACGCCGTGCAGACCACCGGAGAACTGGTAGTTTTTATTGGAGAATTTACCGCCCGCATGCAGACGGCAGAGGATCAGTTCAACGGCCGGGACACCCTCTTCCGGGTGGATATCTACCGGCATGCCGCGACCGTCGTCGATAACTTCCAGCGACTGATCCGCATGCAGGATCACGTCCACGCGTTTCGCGTGGCCCGCCAGCGCTTCATCCACGCTGTTATCAATAACTTCCTGCCCCAGATGGTTAGGGGCGCGTGGTATCGGTGTACATCCCCGGACGGCGGCGAACCGGCTCAAGCCCGGTGAGTACCTCTATGGCATCAGCGTTATAGGATTGCGTCATGGTTTGTTCGTAGATAGTGACCGCATCGTTTCTCGGTTAGCTCAACACAGCCCAAGGAACTCGATAATCTGTGTGAAATGATTCTCAAAGCCTACAAAGGCATGGTTTCCGCCCTCTTCCACAGTCTGGCGGCATGCGTCGTAATATGCCACAGCACCGGCGGTAATCCAGCACTTCGTCCCCGGTTTGTTGCAGCAGCCAGATAAGGTCCGGCGCTTCGAGCGGGTCAACTTGCATCACTTTGAGCTCGTAAATATGGCGAGACTCTAGCACATATTGTTGCCCCGTGTAGGGGTTCTCGTTATTGCCGAGGAAATCCGCCAGCAATTCAGAAGGGCCGCACCGCCGGATTGACCACCACCGCCGGTAACATAAAACACTGTGAAAGCGAGGTCGCAAAATAGCCGCCCAGCGACGAACCTACGATGCCAAGCTGTTTACCGCCTTGCGCCATCACCAGTGATTCAACCAGTTCCGCCGCCGCAGCAGGGTAAGGCGGCAATTGCGGCACAATGACGTCGATCTCCGGGTGGTGTTGCGCCAGCCACTGCGAAAAGCTGCGTCGCCTTGGCGGAACGCGGCGAGCTGTTAAAGCCATGCAAATAGAGAAGCGTAGACATCAGTACCCTTCCGACGCCGTGTCCGGGCTGAATTTCGTGCTTTGCAGGCGGCAAACTTCCGTGTGCAGGGTGCCGTCGGCATGCAGGTCCAGCCAGCGCCAGCCCTCGGCGCGATGGTATCCAGCGTGAAATTGGCGCAGTGCGGCTTGAACTGAACGCAGGTTGACGGCGTCGCCAGCAGGCGGCGACCATTCCAGTCGAGATCCAGCTCCTGATGAATATGCCCGCACAGCAGATGCCGTACTTTCGGGAAATGCTGCAACACATTGTTAAGCTCAGCGGCATTGCGCAGGCTGTGCTGATCGAGCCAGCTACAGCCAGACGGCAGCGGATGATGATGCAGTAGCAGCAAGGTGTGCCGATCCGGACTGGCGGCAAGCTTTTGCTCAAGCCAGTCAAGTTGGAACTCACTGAGCTCACCGTGCGGGACGCCGAATACCCTCGGCTGTCGAGCAGCAGGATTTGCCAGCTATCACCAACAAAAACACGTTTCGCCGGTGAGATCCCCGCGTCTTGCAGCGCGCTGTACATAGCAGGTTGAAAATCATGGTTGCCCGGCAGCCAGACGCAGGGCGCGTTAAAGCTTGCGATGCCTTCAGCAAAGTGCTGATAAGCCGCAGCGGTATGATCCTGCGCCAGTCGCCGGTGGCGACGATAAGATCGCATCCGCGCTGCTGAGCTTTAATCGCGTCCAGTACCGCCTCGGTAGCTCTCCCGGTGCATTCACCCCTAACAGCGTTTCATGCTTTTCGGCAAACAGGTGAGAGTCAGTAATTTGTAATATCCTGACCGGCCTCACCAGCCAGAGAAAGGTTTAACAGGCTTTCCAAATGGTGTCCTTAGGTTTCACTACGCTAACAAACCGGAATCGCCATTGCTCCATGTGCTAAACAGTAACGTAGCCAGTCGGCCAGAAACTGATTAATTTGATGCTTTTCGTCGCGTTGATGCAACTTTTTATTCGGATAATCATAACGCGCTTTAAAACGAAAGATCTGCTGGCTCGAACACACTTCAGCCACCATGGCGTCGTGGTAGAGGCGCACCGTCATTGAAGGCAGGCTCCAGTAGCTCACGGCAGGCGCAGTCTGTTCAATTTCCACCAGCGTAGTGTAGCGGGTGGATTCGACTATCGTTAACCGGTACTGTGCGTTGGTCACCTGATAGCTTACCGCTTCGCCCGCCGCATCATTACGCGGCAACAGGCGGCGCAACTGGGCGAAATTGGTCTCGCACAGGCGCATCATTTCAGGAAAGTCAGGTGTGTAACGCTTCATTTTTTTCCACTCGTTTTTTAAGCTCTCATGATGCAGTTGCAGCCATTGCAAGGCGATGACAGACGCTGCGTTGTCGATTTTCCCTCTTCTACCCACTGGTAAGCCTGTTCCCGGCTCACCACCTGAACACGAATATCTTCGTTTTCATCCACCAGCCATGGATCCCTTCGGCCTGCGTGGCGTCCACTTCGCCAACCAATACGGATGAGCGCTCGCTGGTGCCGCCGGGCTTGCCAGATAACTCAATACTTTTTTTACGCGGCCAACGTGCAGACCCGCTTCTTCTATTGCTTCCCGTCGCGCGACCTCTTCATCGGTTTCGCCTTCTTCAATCATTCCGGCGATCATCTCCAGCAACCACGGGCTTTCACTGGTATCTATAGCGGCAATGCGGATCTGTTCAATCAGTACCACTTCGTCACGCACTGGGTCAAAGGGTAGCAAGACTGCGGCGTGGCCGCGTTCAAAAATTTCACGACGCACTTCACCGCTCATTCCGCCATTAAATAAACGGTGGCGAAAACGGTACAATTCCAGCGAAAAAAACCGCTATACAGCGTTTCCCGTGCAATAATTTCTACATCGTTTTTTGTGAAAGTCACTGCAGATGATATTGACTTACTCATTGGCGGTATCTCATGAAAATAATGACCAAACTGTGGATTTCAAGCCTGTTTAGCGAACGTTTCAAGCGCTATGTGATAGATTGGGGCAAATTTCCGCCAATGGCACGTTACGCCAAGCTTTAGCGCCACTAATCTCTGGTAGAATCGGCGAATATTTTCCAATTTAGACCAGCGCTAGTACTGCTTCACAACAAGGAATGCAAATGAAGAAATTGCTCCCCCTCCTTATCGGCCTGAGTTTGACCGGTTTCAGCGCCATGAGCTGACAGAAAACCTGCTGCAGGTTTACCAGCAGGCGCGTTTAAGCAACCCCGATCTCCGTAAATCCGCAGCCGATCGCGATGCGGCGTTTGAAAAGATCAACGAAGCGCGCAGCCCGTTACTGCCGCAGCTCGGTTTGGGTGCAGATTACACTTACAGCAATGGCTACCGTGACAGCAAGGGTGTGAACTCAAACGTCACCAGCGCCTCTCTCCAGTTAACGCAAACCATTTTCGATATGTCGAAATGGCGCGCGCTGACCTTGCAGGAAAAACAGCGGGTATTCAGGATGTCACCGGCAGACCGATCAACAAACGCTGATCCTGAACACGGCTACCGCTTATTTTAACGTGTTGAGCGCCATTGATACGCTTTCCTACACTGAAGCGCAGAAACAGTCGATCTATCGTCAGTTGGATCAAACCACCCAGCGTTTCAACGTTGGCCCTGCGGTGGCGATCACCGACGTGCAAAACGCCCGTTCGCAGTACGATACCGTACTGGCTAACGAAGTGACTGCCCGTAATAGCCTCGATAACGCGATTGAATCGCTGCGTCAGGTGACCGGCAACGAGTACCCGGAGCTGGCGTCGCTGAACATCGATAATTTCAAAACGGAAAAACCGCAGCCGGTTAACGCCCTGCTGAAGGAAGCGGAAAGCCGCAACCTGTCGCTGTTGCAGGCGCGTCTGAATCAGGATCTGGCGCGTGAGCAAATCCGCGCAGGACGGCCATCTGCCGACGCTGGATTTAACCGCCTCAACCGGCGTGTCGAATACCTCTTACAGTGGCTCCAAAAACCAATAACAGCACGCAGTATAACGATAATGACGCAGGCCAGAACAAAGTCGGCCTGAGCTTCTCCCTGCCGCTGTATCAGGGCGGTCAGGTGAACTCGCAGGTGAAACAGGCGCAATACAACTTTGTGGGCTCCAGTGAGCAACTGGAAAGCACGCATCGTACCGTTATGTGCAGACCGTGCGTTCCTCGTTTAACAACGTGAATGCCTCCATCAGCAGCATCAACGCTTACAAACAAGCGGTGGTGTCCGCCCAGAGTTCTCTGGATGCGATGGAAGCCGGTTATTCCGTCGGTACGCGCACCATTGTGGATGTGCTGGATGCGACCACCACTCTGTATAACGCCAAACAGCAGCTTTCCAGCGCGCGTTATAACTACCTGATCAACCAGCTTAACATTAAGTCTGCGCTGGGTTCGTTGAACGAACAGGATCTGGTTGCGCTGAACAACGCGTTGGGTAAATCCATTTCCACTTCACCGGAAAGCGTTGCGCCGGAAAACGCGGAGCAGGCCGCCGCCGTTGATAATTTTAACGGCAACGCACAACCCGCCGCCGTACGCACCAGCACTAAGCGTTAATCGCTGTTTTCTTTTCCACAACGGGGGCGCACAGCCCCCGTTTTTACGTAAGGCAACGTAAAGGCCTCCCCTCCTTGCTTTCACTTCCCCCCCTCATCCTCTATCCTGATCGTCTGTTTATGCCTTTTGGGGGTCCACAGGAAGATAAAAATGAAACGGACAAAAACATTCAACATGCGACGTTCCGCAAAAGCTGGGGCGCACGTCATCTGACACCTGTTGCGCTGGCAGTTACCGCCGTATTTATGCTGGCGGGCTGTGAGAAAAGCGACGAAACGGTTTCTCTGTACCAAAATGCCGATGATTGCTCGTCGGCGAATCCGGGTAAAAGTGCCGAGTGCACCACGGCCTACAATAATGCACTGAAAGAAGCGGAACGCACCGCGCCGAAATACGCCACGCGTGAAGATTGCGTCGCCGAATTTGGTGAAGGGCAATGCCAGCAAACGCCGGTACAGGCAGGCACCGCGCCGGAAAACCAGGCACAGCGCAGTCCAGCGGCAGCTTCTGGATGCCGCTGATGGCAGGTTATATGATGGGGCGTCTGATGGGCGGTGGCGCCGGGTTTGCTCAGCAGCCGCTGTTCAGTTCGCGCAACCCGGCAAGCCCGGCCTACGGTCAGTACACCGACGCCTCCGGTAAAGGCTACGGCGCAGCACAGCCGGGCCGCACCATGACCGTACCGAAAACCGCGATGGCACCGAAACCGGCGACCACCACCACCGTGACACGCGGCGGTTTTGGCGAATCGGTGGCGAAACAGAACACCATGCAGCGTCGCGTTAGCGGCACGCCAACCCGCCTCAATGGGCGGTTGATCGTCATGGAAAGAGTCGCCATTACCGAGCGCCCGGACTGGCGCGAAAAGCCACCGAATACGGTTTCAATTTTCATACTATGTACGGCGAACCCTACTGGTGTGAAGACGCGTATTACACGCTGACGCTTGCCCGTGGTCGAGAAGCTGGAAGATGTGACCGCGGAGCTGCACCAGATGTGCCTGAAAGTGGTGGAAAAGGTCGTTGCCAGCGATGCGCTGATGGCGAAGTTCCGCATTCCGAAGCACACCGGGGTTTTGTGCGCCAGTCATGGGCGACGCACCAGCCATCGCTTTATTCTCGTCTCGATTTAGCCCTCGGGATGGCGTAGGTGAACCAAAGCTATTGGAGAATAACGCCGATACGCCAACATCACTGTACGAAGCCGCCTTCTTTCAGTGGATCTGGCTGGAAGACCAGCTCAATGCCGGGCAGTTGCCGGAAGGCAGCGATCAATTTAACAGCCTGCAAGAAAAGCTGATTGCGCGTTTTGCCGAGCTGCGTGAGCAGCACGGTTTCCAGTTACTGCATTTCGCCTGCTGCCGCGATACCGTTGAAGATCGCGGTACGGTGCAGTATTTGCAGGATTGCGCGAGCGGAGCTGGCAACGGATTTTCTCTATATCGAGGATATTGGTCTTGGGGAAAAGGCCAGTTCAGCGACTTGCAGGATCAGGTTATCGGCAATCTGTTCAAGCTCTATCCGTGGGAATTTATGCTGCGTGAAGTCTTCTCCACCAAGCTGGAAGACGCGGTGTACGCTGGCTGGAACCGGCATGGAAGAGCATTATTTCCAATAAAGCGCTGCTGCCGATGTTATGGGAAATGTTCCCCGGATCATCCGAATCTGTTGCCCGCGTATTTCGCTGAAGATCCGCACCCGGAAATGGAAAAATACGTCGTTAAGCCGATTTTCTCCCGCGAAGGCGCAAATGTGTCGATCATTGAGAATGGCAAAACGCTGGAATCCGTCGAAGGGCCGTACGGCGAAGAGGGTATGATTGTGCAGCAGTTTTGCCCGCTGCCGAAATTTGGCGACAGCTATACCCTGATTGGCAGCTGGCTTATCAACGATCAGCCTGCCGGGATTGGCATCCGCGAAGACCGCGCGCTGATCACCCAGGGATCTGTCGCGCTTTTATCCCCATATCTTTGTTGAATAAGCGAAAACCCGGCCATCCGCGCCGGGTTTTTTATTCTCCTACATCACACCAAACAGCGTCGGCAGAAACAGTGAGATCGCCGGAATATAAGTCACCAGCATCAGCACAACAAACAGAACGGCATAGAACGGCAGCATGGCTCTTACCACCTGTTCGATCTTCTGTTTACTTACCGCGCTTGCCACAAACAGTACCGATCCAACCGGCGGCGTAATCAACCCGATACCCGAGGGTTAACCAACATGATCATGCCGAAGTGCACCGGATCAACGCCCAGCGCGTTAGTCACCGGCAAGAGTACCGGCGTGAGGATAAGGATCAGCGGCGCCATATCCATCAATGTCCCCAGCAGCAACAGCATGATGTTAATGCACATCAGGATCACATACTTGTTATCGGAGATGCTGGTAAAGGCTTCCGTGATCCGCCCCGGCAGTTGCATATAGGTCATCACGGCGCCAAACGCGGCGGCAAACCCGATCAGGATCATCACAATGGTCACCGTCTTTACCGTGCGGTACATCAGCTTAGGCAGTTCTGACCATTTGTAGTCACGGTAGATAAACATGGTGACGAAAAACGCCCATAAGCAGGCGATCGCTGCCGATTCCGTGGCGGTAAAGATTCCGGACAGGATCCCGCCCATGATGATCACTACCGTCATCAGGCCCCAGAGCGTATCTGCAAAGATCTTTAACGCCTGGCGAAACGGCACGCGTTCTCCTTTCGGGTAACCACGTTTGTGCGCAAAGGCCACGCACATCACCATCAGGGTAAAGCTCAGCAGTAATCCGGGCAGGATCCCCGGCAATAAAGAGCGCGGCAATAGAGACCGTGCCGCCCGTTGCCAGTGAGTAGATCACCGAGTTGTGGCTGGGCGGCGTTAAAATGGCCTGCACCGATCCGCTGGCGGTCACCGCAGCGGCAAAATCGCGCGGGTAGCCTTTTTTGTCCATCTCCGGGATCATCACCGAACCAATTGAGGCGGTATCCGCTACCGACGATCCGGAAATGGCGCCAAAAAATGTTGAGGCCACGATATTCACCAGCGACAGGCCGCCGCGAATAAAGCCGACAAAGATATAAGCAAATTCACCAGCCGACGGGCAATACCGCCTTCGGCCATAATCGCCCCCGCCAGAATAAAGAACGGGATCGCCAGCAGTGAGAATTTATTGACGCCATTGGTGAGCTGGATCATCACCGCTTCCAGCGGAATATCGATATACCACGCCCCCAGCACCGCGCTGATCCCAACGGCGTATGCCACCGGAACGCCCACCGCCAGCATAATGGCTAACGTAAAGACAAGAATAAATGCATCCATAGACTTTCCTTACCGGATCAGCTCGAAGAACCCAGCATCACCACCGGGCGGTGGTACTGCGCGCCAAAAAGCATCTTCTCGATAATAAACAGGAGGGTGATAGCCGAACCGACAGGAAGCGGCAGGTAGCTCACCGGCGGTGAACAGCGGGAATTCCGCCACCGGCTGTTCCCTACAACTCCGCGCATAACGCGCTGCTATACCAGAGAATAAACAGGCTGATAGCCATCAGCATCAGATCCGCCGCAATGAAGCAGGCTTTGCGCGCAGGTTCGCTCAGGCGGTCCGTTACCATGCTGACAGCGATATGCGAACCCGCACGGTAACTCACCGCTGCACCGACAAAGGTAAATGTCACCATGCAGATAATGGCCACCGGTTCCGGCCGAGGACAATGCACTGTTCATGACATAGCGGGCAAAAATCCCCACAGGAATAATAGCGACCATAATTAACAGCGCCAGCCCGGCAACCCACATTGAAATCCGGTAAAGAATATCCATCAATAACGAATAGCGTTCACCCATAACAGTTTCCCCCGGTGAAGGTTGAAAACAGCAATACGGAAACACGTTATTCGGGCAAGGTCGCCCCTGCCCGTTAAACGCTATTGCACTTCCTGAATACGGGTAATTAAATCCCCGGTGTTCTTTGCCATATTTATCGCGAACCGGCTGCGTGGCTTTATAAAAAGACGGCGGTATCGATGTCGTGGAATTGAACACCACCGGCTTTCATCGCCTCCAGCGATTTTTCATTGTAAGCTTTCCACAATTCCCGTTGTTCAACCCGGGCTTCTTTCGCCAGCTTGAGGATTAATTCCTGATCCTCTTTTTCAACTTATCCCATTTCGGTTTAGAGAATAAAAACAGCTCCGGAATAATAAAGTGTTTGCTCCGGTGTAATTTTTGACAACCGGAAGATAGTTATGCGCAACAAAAGTCGGCGGGTTGTTTTCCGTGCCGTCAATCACCCCGGTCTGCATGCCGCTAAACACTTCGCTCACCCCCATCGCCACGGAGTTCGCCCCCATCGCCTTCAGCGTGTCGAGTGCGATTGGACTGCCCTGAACGCGGATCTTCATGCCTTTCAGATCCTCAGCTTTGTTTACCGGTGCTTTGGTGATTAAATTACGTGTACCGGCATCCATCCAGCCAAGAAAGATCAATCGGGATTTACTGCTATCAGACAAACGGCCACCAATTTCCCGGCCAATCATCCCGTCGAGTACTTTATGCATATGATCTTCATCGCGGAAAATATAGGGCAGCGTAAAGACATTAATCTCAGGTAATATTGCCGCCACCGGCGTCATCGATACGCGAATAATATCAATCGCGCCAATCTGCGCCTGTTCAATCACCTGTTTTTTCGTCACCTAATACACCGCCGTGAAACGTTTTAATATCCAGACGTCCGTTTGTCGCCGCACTTAACTTCTCTCCCATATGCTTAACAGCAACAACATTGGGATAGTCAGTAGGATGAACGTTTCCGCTGCGCGGAAGGTCTGAGCTAAAGAGGCGTGGGAGATAAACAACAGAGCGGAACTAATACAGACTTTCAGTAAGGTTTTTGCTGAGTTCATATTTCCGTGTCTCCAGAGGGTCTGATTTTTTTTAGAAAAAAGGGTCGACCGCGAACAAAGCGTTCGTGGTATTACGGTAAGCGTTGTTATGGGTATGTCTGAGACAGTAGACACTCTGAAGAGTAGTCACTCGGCGGGGTTATTGCGACGATGCTGTTCACAAAAAGGGCTAAATTCAGCACAGCGTTTCATTTTGCAGTGAATATCTTTTATTTTCAAAAAACGGCATTTCAGCGGCCATTTTTTGAGATCCGGCTCGTATTTCTCTACTTTCGGGATGAAAGCAAAACAAAAATGGCGCATTACGCGCCATTCGGTTAACCGACCTGAACGGAAAGCATACTGAGGGAACCCATCTCGATGCCATCGACCGATCGACACCGGCTCTTTACCGTCCCACGCGCCAAGCACATACAACAGTGGCAGGAAGTGGTCCGGCGTCGGGTTCGATAACGAACCGCCTTCATGGTCAAGGTAATTGACCAGCGGATGTTGCTCAGCGGGTCCCTGCCGGTCAGGTTATCTTTCACAAAATCATTGAACGATGTCGCCCACGGGTATGGCGTGTTCTCACCATGCCAGCGCGCCGTTCGCAGGTTGTGCACAACGTTTCCGCTGGCAACCAGCATAATGCCCTCGTCACGCAACGTCGCCAGTTTACGGCCCATCTCAAGATGCCATGCCGCGGGTTTGGTGCTGTCGACGCTCAGTTGCACCATCGGGATATCCGCATTGGGATACATTTTAATCAACACACCCCATGAGCCGTGGTCAAAACCCCAGGGCTTCTTTGTCGAGTACCACCGGCACCGGCGCCAGCAGGTCAACCAAATGCTGCGCTAACTCCGGTGAACCCGGCGCAGGATAATGCGTGTCATACAGCGCCTGCGGGAAACCGCCAAAATCATGGATCGTTTTCGGTGCTTCCATCGCCGTCACGCCCGTACCGCGCGTAAACCAGTGTGCGGATACCACCACAATCGCTTTCGGGCGCGGCAGTTTTTCGCCCAGTTGCCCCCGGTGCGCGGGTATAAATGTTATCTTCCAGAACATTCATTGGGCTACCGTGGCCCAAAAACAGCGCTGGCATACGTGGTGCTGACATGGTGATATCCTTACAGAGTGTGACAATTTGATGGCACTACATTACGCCTTTTCAGTAGGCGAAGAACTCTGATAACCATGATGAAGATCTTCAGTAATTTTGAATGTAAGGAATGCGTAAAGATGGCGCGCCCGCCTCGCTTTTCGCAGCATGAAAACATACATTAATGAGAATCATTATCATAAAGGAGTTATGCATGTCAGCGCCCCTGATCCTGACCTTACTGGCAGGCGCCGCCACCTTTATTGGCGCGATCCTCGGCGTGTTAGGCCAGAAGCCCTCTAACCGTGTACTGGCGTTTTCGCTTGGCTTTGCCGCCGGAATTATGTTGCTCATCTCGCTGATGGAGATGCTTCCCGCCGCATTGGCAACAGAACATATGTCGCCAATGCTGGGCTATGGCATGTTTGTTGTCGGATTGCTGGGCTACTTTGCGCTGGATCGCATGCTGCCTCATGCACATCCGCAGGACTCTTAATGCAGGGGACACAACACAGTTTCCCGCGTGGCATTCGTCGTACCGCCATTCTGCTAACGCTCGGTATCAGCCTGCATAACTTTCCTGAAGGGATCGCCACTTACGTGACCGCCAGCAACGATCTGGAGTTGGGGCTCGGCATCGCGTTTGCGGTGGCATTACACAATATTCCTGAAGGACTTGCGGTTGCAGGCCCGGTCTACGCCGCCACGGGTTCCAAACGTACCGCCATCTTCTGGGCCGGGATTTCAGGCCTCGGCGGAAATTATCGGCGGCGTGCTGGCGTGGTTAATCCTCGGTAGCCCGGGTGTCACCGGTGGTGATGGCTGCGATCATGGCCGCCGTGGCGGGGATTATGGTTGCGCTTTCGGTAGATGAACTTATGCCGCTGGCAAAAGAAATAGACCCGAATAACAACCCGAGCTATGGCGTACTGTGCGGTATGTCGGTGATGGGATTAAGTCTGGTCGCCCTGCAGGCGATGGGAATTGGCGGTTAAACCGACCGCCTGACCGTCGTGGACGGGTAGCGCTGCTACTCGCCCTGCACAGTGCCGCTGATTTTCTTCAACTCATCAAGCACTCGCTGATAAGCCTTGTACAGCGCCTCGCGGTCATGACGACAGGCTTTATTGTTGCGTTTAAGCGCATGAATATACACAACGATGACCAGAACAATAAGCAGTAGCCAATACCGTGGAAATAAACATCGCGACTCCATGAATATATTTGGCAAAAAATACGACGCAGAATCATTAAAAATATTTTTAATTTAATGGATTAGATAAATTCAAACCCATTATTCACAGCAAGTAAAATCGTTACCACTTTATAAGTAGAGGCATAAGATTTCAACGTGTGAGTATGAGAAGTGCAACAAAGTTTGATACAGGACAGGCAAAAAAATCCGAAGCCAGCGACTTCGGATTTTTTATCTTTATCGTTAACGGCAACGATTAGCTGGCTTTGCGCTCATGCTCGGCGGTAGGCCACCAAGTCTTCAATGGTCACAACCGCCATATTGTGTTGCTTAGCAAACTCGATGCACTCCGGCGCACGCGCCATAGAGCCATCGTCATTGGTTAATTCACACAGCACGCCCGCAGGTTTAAAACCAGCCAGCGTGACTAAATCGATAGTGGCTTCAGTATGGCCGCCGCGGGTCAGAACACCACCCGGCTGCGCACGCAGCGGGAAAACGTGACCAGACGGTTCAGGTCGGACGGTTTAGCACCATCGGCAATCGCCGCGCGAACGGTAGTAACACGGTCAGCAGCGGAAACACCGGTGGTGACGCCGTGAGCGGCTTCGATAGTGACGGTAAAACCGGTGCCGTAGGCACTGGTGTTGTTCTCGACCATCATTGGCAGATCGAGTTGTTTACGGCGTTCGTCAGTCAGGCACAAACAAACAATCCCGCTACCGTGACGGATAGTCAGCGCCATCTGCTCAACGGTCATGGTTTCGGCAGCGAAAATCATATCGCCTTCGTTTTCACGGTCCTCGTCATCGAGCACCATCACACCACGGCCTTCGCGCAGTGCGGCGAGAGCGTTTTCAATACGTTGGAAAGGCGTGCCAAAAGAAGAAAGCAGCGTCTGATTCATGGTAAAAGACCTCAATAAAGTTATGGTTACCAGAATCAGGGCAGTCTTAGGAGTGTCGCAAAGCGGCAAAAAAATAACGCGAGCGGGCATCATGCCCGGCAGAATCGTTACTCTCTCCCATCCGGACTTTAACCGTCGGCCCCGGAATTACACCGGATCTGCTGACCTTCAGGCGTTAACCTGAAGCGCTCGCGGGCTTTCAGCATGCGCTGATTTACCGCCGGTGGGGAATTTCGCCCCGCCCTGAGAATAAGCGGAATAACTATAACGCCATTGATTACCTTCGGCAATGCATAACCTTCAAACAATTCTGGTTTATCACCCTCGGGGTTATCACACTACAATGACTGCATGAGCCCATCCGAGCAGGGAACCCAAAAATGATTGACCCCAAAAAATTGAACAGATTGCGCGGGTTCACGAATCCATGCCAAAAGGGATCCGTGAGTTCGGGGAAGACGTTGAGAAAAAATCCGTCAGACGCTACAGGCGCAGTTAACCCGCCCTCGATCTGGTAAGCCGTGAAGAGTTTGATGTGCAAACGCAGGTGCTGCTGCGCACGCGTGAGAAGCTGGCCCTGCTGGAGCAGCGTCTTAGCGAACTGGAGAATCAGGGAAAAACACCGAAGTGAAACCGGCGCCGGCTATTCCGCCGGTTGACGATCACGCGTAATACGAAGCGCTCTTTGCCGGTGCAAAGAGCGCGATTGCAGGGTTTAATCGCCCTGCTTCTGAATTTTGATGATATTGGTGGTTGAGCAACCGTCTTCAAAGTTGAGCACCAGCACTTCACCGCCGTTGGCCCAAACCTCTTCGCTGCCGGCAATTTGCTCCCGGCTTGTAGTCGCCACCTTTACCAGCAGATCCGGCAGGATCCCGGCAATCAGACGCTGCGGCGTATCTTCCTCAAACGAAACCACCCAATCCACCGCTTCCAGCGCGCTTAACACAATCATGCGCTGTTCCAGCGGGTTCACCGGGCGGGTATCGCCTTTCAGGCGTCGGGTGGACGCGTCGCTATTCACCGCAACAATCAGACGATCGCCAAGTTTCCGCGCATTCGCCAGATAAGAGACGTGCCCGGCGTGCAGGATGTCGAAAACGCCATTGGTCATCACCACTTTCTCGCCACGCTTACGCGCCGCAGCAACGGCCTCTTTCAGCTCGGCTTCCGTCATCACGCCAAAACCGGTTTCCGCACGACCACGCACGGCGTTCTCCAGCTCAATCGGCGTCACGGTTGAGGTGCCGAGTTTACCGACCACCACACCCGCCGCCGCGTTCGCGAAGTAGCAGGCCTCTTCCAGAGAATTGCCCGACGCCAGCGTTGCCGCCAGAACGCCGATGACCGTATCGCCCGCACCGGTCACGTCATACACTTCCTGCGCCACTGGGTTGGCATATGCAGCGGCGCTTTTCCCGGTTGCAGCAACGTCATGCCCTGCTCGGAACGGGTCACCAGCAGCGCCGACAGATCATAGTCGGCGATCACTTTCATGCCGCGCTCAACGATCTCCGCTTCGCTCTTGCATTTACCCGCGACGGCTTCGAACTCGGACAAGTTCGGTGTCAGCAGCGTTGCGCCACGATAGCGTTCGAAATCAGTGCCTTTCGGATCGATAAGCACCGGTACGCCCGCATTGCGCGCCAGCGTAATCATCTGCCGGACGCTGACCAGCGCGCCTTTGGCATAGTCAGACAGCACCAGCGCGCCAATGTTGCCCAGCGCCCCGGCTAATGCGATCGTGCATCGGCTGCGGATCAACGCCCTCAAAACCTTCTTCAAAATCCAGACGGATCAATTGCTGGTTGCGGGAAAGCACACGCAGCTTGGTGATCGTCGGATGCGTCGGAACAGAAACAAAGTCGCATTTAACGTTAACGTCCGCCAGCGCCTTACTCAGCGCACGCGCCGCATCGTCAATGCCGGTCAGCCCGACCGGGCGCGCACTGGCGCCCAGCGATGCGATATTCATCGCCACGTTTGCCGCGCCGCCCGGGCGCTCTGCAATCGTATCGACCTTCACCACTGGCACCGGGGCTTCCGGAGAAATGCGGCTGGTTGGGCCGTACCAGTAGCGATCCAACATCACATCACCCACTACCATGACACCGGCTTGCTCAAACTCTGGCAGCGTTACTTTCATTCCTGTCTCCTGAGAGATACAAAATTTGCGCGCGATAATACCACACTTACGCGCGGGCGCACGGTTCCACCAGCCACTTCTCCCAGCTCGCTTTGATCAGGGCGCGTTCGGCGGCAAAGCAAGAAAGCGCCACATTTCCCGGTAGCTCCTGCAACGCAAGATGGTGCAGTTCATCACGCAGCGTGGTGTAAGCGTGCGTCAGCGCCAGCGCTTCCTGCTCATCCATAATGCCGTTTTGCGCAAGCCCTTCGAGGATGCGTACATTATCCGACCAGCGTGTCAGCTTCGGTTTGTCATGCGCGTATCGCAGCACCAGATACTGCGCGATAAACTCGATATCTGTAATACCGCCTTCATCTGCTTTCAGGTCGAAGCGATCTTTATGTTTGTTGCCGAGATGCGCACGCATCTTCTCGCGCATTCGCGCACGTCGGTTTGTAACGTCTCCCCCATCACGCGGGGTCATCAGAATATCGCGACGAATAGCGTCAAAATCGGCAGTCAGTTGCGGATCACCGTACACCACGCGCGCGCGCGCCAGCGCCTGATGCTCCCACGTCCAGTGCTTCGTTTTTCTGGTAATCCGCGAACGATTCCGTCGTCGTCACCAGCATGCCTGCCGCACCGGATGGGCGCAGACGGGCGTCTACTTCGTAAAGGATGCCGGACGATGTGCGGGTGCTGAACAGGTGCATGACGCGCTGAGCAAGACGCAGATAAAACTGACGACCATCGATTTCACGCTCACCATCGGTCATGGCATCCGGTGGGCAATCATGTAAGAACACCAGATCGAGGATCGGAGCTGTACCCCAGTTCCCAGCCACCCAGTTTACCGTACCCCACCACGGCAAAACCGCGTCCTTCACGCTCGCGCAGGTGCGTCGGCTGGCCATAGCGCGCCACCATTTGCCCCCATGCCTGCTGCACCACCGCATCGATAATCGCTTCCGCCAGCCGGGTCAGATGATCGCTGACCTTCATCACCGGCAGGGTTCCGGCAATGTCCGCCGCCGCCACGCGCAATAACTGGGCTTGTTTAAACTGGCGCACCGCTTCGAGCTGTTGTTCTTCGTCATCTTCCGGCACGCGCAACAAATATTGCCGCAGTTCATCGCGGTAAGCATTCATTGCCGTGGGCTGATACAGCGTGTTGGGATCGAGCAGTTCATCCAGCAGGATCGGATAACGCGCAAGCTGGCTGGCGACCATCGGCGATGCCGCGCACAACGAAATCAGATGCTTCAGCGCACCGGGGAATTCGGCTCAACAGCTCAAGATAGGTCGTTCGGGTAATAATGCCGGTCAGCAGCGGCGTCAGGCGCGACAACGGCACCGGGGCATCTTCACGCGAGCACACATCGCTGAGCAAGTGCGGCATCAAATGGTCGAGAACCTGACGACCACGTGGCCCAATGGTGCGTTTATCAAGTTCTTTGCGAAAATCGGCAATCAACTCCAGCACGCGATGACGATCGTCATCGGAGAGGTGCGTCAGCGCAGGTGTGTGGTGTCATCTTCCTGCAGCGCGTCCTGCCACAGTTCGCGCCAGTGTTCAGACAGGGTATCTTCCGGCGAGTCCGTTTCATCATCGCCAATCAGCGCATTAAAGATGCGTCGTACCGCCGCCATATGGCTTTCCAGCGTGTTGCTGAGCGTTTCCCAGTCGGCAACGCCCATTCCCCGGTGCGAGGCGCGCGCGATTCAGCTCATCACCCGGCAGGGTCTGCGTCTGCTCGTCATTAATGCTTTGTAGCAGGTTTTCCAGCCTGCGTAGCCAGAGATAGGCTTCCCGCAGTGTGGTGGCTTCGCCCTCCGGCAACAAGCGCAACTGGTCGATTGCCGCCAGCGTCGGTAGCAACGAACGGGATTGCAACGCCGGTTCGCGCCCCCCGCGGATCAACTGGAAACACTGGACGATAAATTCGATTTCGCGAATGCCGCCAGCGCCCAGCTTGATATTGTCTTTCAAACCACGACGACGCACTTCACGGGCGATCATGCCCTTCATGTTACGCAGAGACTGAATGACGCTAAAATCGATATAACGGCGGAAGACAAAGGGCCGCAGCATCGCCCGCAACTCTCTGGCATGATCGCCGTCGTTATCCCCCATGATCCGCGCTTTGACCATGGCGTAGCGCTCCCAGTCGCGCCCCCTGCTCCCCGGTAATAATCCTCCAGCGCAGCAAAGCTGAGCACCAGCGGACCGCTGTCGCCAAAGGGGCGCAGGCGCATATCCACGCGGTAGACAAAACCATCCTGCGTGGGTTGATCGAGCACTTTAATCAGCCGCTGGCCGAGACGCGTGAAAAACTGCGCATTATCCAGTTCCCGCCTGCCGCCGCGGGTTGAGCCGTTTTCCGGCCGGTGCAAAAATCAAATCAATATCGGACGAGAAGTTCAGCTCGCCGCCGCCGAGTTTTCCCATCCCCAGCACCAGCATCGGCTGCGCAACGCCCTGCGTATTGCACGGCGTGCCCCACTCGCGGCAGCAGGCATCGTAGAGCCAGTCCCGCGCCGCAACAATCAGCGTTTCCGCCAGTACACTTAACTGCTGAAGGATAGCTTCTTCCGCCGTCAGTCGTAGCGCCTGCGCCCGGTGCAATACGCACCATCACGCGGCGGCGAAACTGCCGCAATGCCCGCATCAGCGATGCTTCATCCGCAACGTCCTGCAACGCGCTTTGTAGCATCGAGGCATAGTGCGCCACTCGTCAGCCTGCGGCGGCGCGCTTTCAAGCTCCGCTAACCACGCCGGATGCGCGATGATCGCATCCTGAACAAAGTCACTAAAAGTGAGCACTGACTGCGCCTGTGCGCTTAGTGGCTGCACGGTCAGAGATTCCGGCAGACGAGAAAGTACCGTCTGCCAGTGCTGCGATAACGGTGAAGCGTGCGGCATCCGAAATATCCTTTAGTTAGCGTTTTCCGCTGTGTAACCAGAACGGCGGCTGGTTAATGGCGGTATTACGGAAATGTTCAATTTCGATGATTTGGCGGGTTTCAATGGCGTGATGCAGCCCTTGCCAGTTTTCCAGCCATTCAATCGCCAGTGCGCGATCGTAAAACCGGCCAGCAGCAGCGCGCGTTGTCGATATCCGCGCCGTGCGCGGCAACTGGTCGCGATAGCTGTCGCCAAGCGGCTGAGCAAACGCTTTTTTCAGCTCGGCAGCGCTGCGCGAGAGGTGGACATCCGCAAAGCGTTTAAACGAATCGGCAAACTTCGCCTGCGCTTTTTCATCCAGTGAAGGTGCGCCAGCCATTGCTCACCAGCCAGTCCGTTAGCACCAGTTTTGCCATGGCTGATGGCGTGGTCCAGACGGCTGTTTCGGCGGAGACCGCAGAGGCGATGGTGGCTTCGGCTTGCGTCAGCAAATCACGTAAGTGAGCACTCGCTTTACGCGGCACAATACCGCCAAACAGCACCAGAGTATGACGCAGCAGCGCAATGGCGCGCAGTACATCGTCTTTGCGCGGTTATTCCCCCGGATCCATAACTCTTCGTGGTACTGCCATTGCGACAGCGCCAGCTCCAGCGCGGCGGCAAAACCCTGCTCTACGCTGGCTTTCGCTGCCGGTTGCAGAACCGGCGTCGGGCGAGTTTCACGCGGCGCATTGCCCTGCGCCGGTGATAACCGCGCGCCGCTTTGCTCAGACTTCCTGACGTAACCCTGAGAGCGTGACGAGCTGGCGCGCCAGCGTGAGGATGTCCGCCGGATCGCCGCTCAGCAGTTCCAGCTCCAGCTCGCAAATCGGCTCGGCAAATTCACCGGCTTTGACTTCGCCTAAATCAAGACCAATCTCGATGCGGCTGTCGCCTACGTTCACCAGCCATTTTTCGCGCCAGAAATCGGTGCTAAACAGCGGGTGAGTCTGCGCCTGTAAGTCAGCAGGCAGCGTTCCGTCTGGCCACACTTCCGCCGGGAAACGCGCCAGCTCAAGCTCGGCTTTTTCAAGCGGAATGTTGTATTCCGGGCGTTGATGTAAACCGCCGATCACCCGACCGGCGATTTTCATCGTCATCTCATATTTGCCGTCAAAACCACGAATACGCAGCCCCATATCGTGGCCGCGCAGCCAGTTTATCTGGCGTTTCGTAATAGATGTTCAGTAGTTGGCTGGGCGCGACATGTTCGTCGGTCAGCGTATGGAGATGTTGGCGAAGCGTTTCCACGCTGTCGCTATTCACGATAAACTTTAATTCAATTTCCTGAGCCATGGCCTTGCACTTATGGTTATGTCACATCAGTGAAAATTTCGGCGAACTAACGCACCTGATGTTTGTCAGTAGATAGTATTTTGCGCCAAATTGCCATGCAATGCGCAATCTGGCTGGAGCAAAAGTTCGCATAAGCGCGCAGTTTGACCCGGAAGATTCCGATTGATGCCAATAGCAGGGTATCGTCAGACTGTGGTCACTGTTTACCCTTCACGTCCAATGGAAATAACGACTACCTGATGCCAAAATTACGCCTGATTGGATTGACCTTATTTGCGCTTAGCGTGTCCCCCACCGGGAACCCACGCTGAGGAAAAACGTTATGTTTCCGACGAACTGAATACCACCGGGTCCGTAGCGGTCCGGGAGATAATTATCGCCTTGTGGGCACGGTGAATGCCGGCGAGGAAGTGACCCTGCTGCAATCCAATAGCGACTATGGTCAGGTGCGCGATAGCACCGGGCGTACCGCGTGGATCCCGCTGAAAGAGCTGAATACCCAACCCAGCCTGCGCACCCGCGTGCCGGAACTGGAAAATCAGGTCAAGACGCTGACCGATAAACTCAACAATATCGATAACACCGGAACCAGCGTACTGCCGAGATGCAGCAAAAAGTCTCGCAGAGCGACGGCGTCATTAGCGGCCTGAAAGATGAAAACCAGAAACTGAAAAACGAGTTAATTGTGGCGCAGAAGAAGGTGAATGCTGCCAATCTGCAACTGGATGACAAACAGCGCACCATCATCATGCAATGGTTTATGTATGGAGGCGGCGTGCTGGGCGCAGGCCTGCTACTGGGCTTGGTGTTGCCGCATATGATCCCCACCCGCAAACGCAAAGACCGCTGGATGAACTAAGCACATTAGCCATCTTCTCTACACTTACGTATTATCTGTCGGCAAAATAGGTGAGAGGAGTGGCGGGTGAAGAGTTATCTGGTCGGTGGTGCAGTACGCGATACGTTGTTAGGCCTGCCAGTCAAAGACAGAGACTGGGTGGTGGTCGGCGCCACGCCGGAAGAGATGCTCAAGGCGGGCTACCAGCAGGTAGGCCGTGATTTTCCTGTGTTCCTGCACCCGCAAAGCCATGAAGAGTACGCCCCGGCGCGCACCGAGCGCAAATCGGGCGTCGGCTATACAGGATTCACCGTCCATGCGGCGCCGGATGTTGCTTGAGCAAGATTTGCTGCGCCGCGATTTAACCGTTAACGCCCTCGCGCAGGATGAAAACGGCGACATCATCGATCCTTTCAATGGTCAGCGAGATCTGCACAACCGGATCCTGCGCCATGTTTCCCCGCCTTTGGCGAAGACCCTTTACGCGTTCTGCGCGTTGCGCGCTTCGCCGCCCGCTACGCGCATCTCAGTTTCCGCATTGCCGATGAGACCATGGCGCTGATGCGCACCATGGCGGACGCGGGCGAACTGGCGCATTTGACCACCGAACGCGTATGGCAAGAGACGGAAAATGCATTGCGCACCCGCAACCCGCAGGTCTACTTCCGGTGCTGCGGGACTGTGGCGCACTGGCCGTTTTATTCCCGGAAGTGGACGCGCTGTATGGTGTTCCCGCACCCGCAAAATGGCATCCGGAATCGATACGGGCGTGCATACGCTGATGACGCTGACGATGGCGGCGATGCTCAGCCCGGAAGTGGATGTGCGCTTTGCCACGCTGTGTCACGATCTGGGCAAAGGGTTAACCCCAAAGAGCTGTGGCCGCGCCATCATGGCCATGGCCCGGCAGGCGTGAAACTGGTAGAAGGGCTGTGTAAACGCCTTCGCGTCCCTAATGACATCCGCGACCCGGCAAAGCTGGTGGCGGAGTTTCACGATCTGATCCACACCTTCCCGATCCTGTTGCCCAAAACCATCGTTAAATTGTTTGATTCTATCGACGCACTGGCGTAAGCCGCACCGCGTGGAGCAAATCGCGCTGACCAGTGAGGCAGATGTGCGCGGTCGTACAGGGTTTGAAGCCAGCGACTATCCGCAGGGGCGTTTATTGCGTGAAGCCTCGGCAAGTGGCGCGTGCGGTGCCAACCAAAGAGGTGATTGATGCGGGCTTTAAAGGCGCGGAAGTGCGCGAAGAGCTGACCCGTAGACGGATAGCAGCCCTTGCGCACTGGAAAGAACAGCTGCCCTCAGCCGAAAGAGTGAGGGCGCAGGTCTTATAAAAGACCAGATAGACAACTGCGGCGACGATAAAGCGGTAAATCGCGAAGGGAATAAACGAGATACGTTTAATCACGTGCAGGAAGGTTTTGATCGCAATCAGCGCCACAATGAAGGCCGTAATAAAACCAACGGCGAACATCGGGATATCACCGGTTGTGAGGAACCCCATACTTTTATAGAGATCCAGCACCGTGGCACCCATCATCATCGGCACGGCCAGCAGGAACGAGAACTCCGACGCCGCGTAACGGCTTACCCCCATCAACATCCCGCCGGAAATGGTGGCGCCGGAACGGGAGAAGCCCGGCCACAGCGCCAGTGCACTGGAAGCAGCCAATCATAAACGCCTGACGATAGGTAATATCATCAACCCCTTCCGCGCGCGGAACCCTCGGGTTTCAGGACTTCGGCGGCAATCAGCAGTACGCCGCCGACGACCAACGCATAGGTCACGGTCAACGGGTTAAACAGAGACTTGATGGTATCGTGGAAGACCAGCCCAAGCACCACGGCCGGAACCATGCCGAGCAGAATATGCGCCAACGTCAGGCGACCTGTACCGGTGCCTTCATGGGGCTGATGACCGAAATGAATACCGATCAAACCAAACAGACGCCGCCAGAACATCACCACCACCGCCAGAATCGACCCTAGCTGAATCACCACTTCAAAGGTTTTTGCCGTATCGCCCTCAAATCCCAGCAAATGCCCCACGATAATCATATGGCCGGTACTGGAGACCGGCAGAAATTCGGTAAGCCCTTCAACGACACCCAGAATGGCTGCCACCAGCAACGAATGCATATCACCCATCAAATAAACCCCTAAGAAAGCTATAAAAAACGGCTTTCTCCATGGAGAAGCCGCAAAAGGCCGTTATCTATGACCTGAATACTAGCGCTTGGTTTAATTATTATGAATGTAATTACTTTCTTTCAGATTTAAGCTCGATGATTACACCCACGTTCAGGGCGCGCGCAACAGCGCCTCGGCTTGCTGAGTTTGATGCGCACCCACGGCGACTGAAACCGCGCCAGCAGCAGGTCTGCAACCTCTTCCGCTACACGCTCCACGAGGGCAAAGCGCCCGCCTTCCACATGACCGACAATCACATCGGCGATATCGGCATAGCTCAGGCAATCCTTCACATCATCACTTTTGCGGCTTTGCGGTTATCCCACGCCATTTCGATATCGAACACCAGTCGCTGTTCGATGGTCTGTTCCCAGTCGTAAACACCAATAGTGGTGATAACTGAAAGCTGCTCAATAAATACGATGTCCATTACGCCTCGCCTGCTATTGGGTTACACATGTCTTGCTTCAGGCCGCCGCTTTCCGGCGGTCCGTCAGATTTGCGCATTCCCTCGGATACCACTTTCCGGAATTTATGCGTATTATCCACGGATGCAGAGAATAAAACGACATTTTCACAACGGAACAGCGTTATGAGTGCAATCGCGCCCGGAATGATCCTCCTCGCGTATCTTTGCGGCTCAATCTCCAGCGCCATTCTGGTCTGCCGCATCGCGGGTCTTCCGGACCCACGCGAGAGTGGCTCCGGAAACCCCGGAGCGACCAACGTATTAAGAATTGGCGGCAAAGGAGCAGCCGTAACGGTACTGATTTTCGACGTATTGAAAGGCATGCTGCCGGTCTGGGGCGCGTACGCGCTTGGCATCACGCCATTCTGGCTGGGGCTCATCGCGATCGCAGCCTGTCTTGGACACATCTGGCCCGTTTTCTTTAAATTCCAGCAGGGGCGGCAAAGGTGTGGCCACGGCATTTGGCGCCATTGCGCCGATTGGCTGGGATTTAACGGGCGTGATGGCGGGAACCTCGGCTACTGACGGTATTGCTAAGCGGTTATTCCTCACTGGGGGCGATTGTCAGCGCGCTGATTGCCCCGTTCTATGTATGGTGGTTCAAACCGCAGTTCACTTTCCCGGTGGCGATGCTGTCGTGCCTGATCTTGCTGCGCCACCACGACAATATTCAGCGCCTGTGGCGACGTCAGGAAACCAAAATCTGGACCCGGCTCAGAAAGAAAAAAACGGGAAGAGTAGGGATGTTGCCCGGCTTGTAAGCAGCAACCGGGCTGTCGTCGATCACGCCGCAGGCAGCTCCGCCAGCGGCCAGCGCGGGCGAACAGTCACGCCAAGCCCGGCGTCATTCCCGCTTTCAGGCGCACCATCCCCGCATAAGCAATCATCGCGCCGTTGTCGGTGCAAAACTCCGGACGCGCATAAAAGACCTCGCCACGACGCTTTTGCATCATCTCCGCCAGTTTTGCGCGCAATGTCCGGTTGGCGCTCACGCCGCCCGCCATCACCAGCCGCGTAAAGCCGGTTTGATCCAGCGCGCGCTTGCATTTGATCATCAGCGTATCGACCACTGCATCCTCAAACGCGCGTGCAATGTCGGCACGAGTTTGCTCATCATCGCCATTGCTGCGAATGGTGTTCGCCGCAAAGGTTTTCAGGCCAGAGAAACTGAAATCCAGCCCGGGGCGGTCGGTCATCGGCCGCGGGAAAACAAAACGCCCGGCCGTCCCCTGCGACGCGAGTTTTGACAGCATCGGGCCACCGGATAATCCAGCCAAGTAGTTTCGCTGTTTTATCAAAGGCTTCGCCTGCTGCATCATCAATCGACTCACCCAGCAGTTCATAATGACCAATGCCCGTGACGCTAATCAATTGTGTGTGACCACCGGAAACCAGCAGAGCGACAAAGGGGAATGCCGGGGGATTCTCTTCCAGCATCGGCGCCAACAGATGCCCTTCCATATGGTGCACCGGGATCGCCGGGACATTCCATGCGAAGGCCAGTGAACGACCGACGGTCGCGCCGACCAGCAGCGCGCCGACCAGCCCCGGACCGGCGGTATAGGCCACCGCATCGATATCTTTGCGGTTAATCCGGATTCTTTCAGTGCAGCCTGAATCAGCGGCACGGTTTTGCGCACATGGTCGCGGGACGCCAGTTCCGGCACCACACCGCCGTAGTCGGCGTGCAGTTTTACCTGACTATACAGTTGGTTGGCTAAAAGCCCTTGTTGATCGTCATAAATTGCGATGCCGGTTTCATCGCAGGATGTTTCAATGCCCAGTACGCGCATGGCTCTTTTACCTCGTTGCAATACCGCGCAGTGTAGGGCGAATGCGGGTCGATGTAAAACTTTGCTCACCCCAAGTGAGGAGTTCGTGTATACTCCCCACCCTTATGAAAGTCCCTTTCAAAAGGGCGGAGGTGCTTTACAAAGCAACAGTAGTTGCAGTAAAATTCCGCACCATTTTGAAATAAGCTGGCGTGAACGCCAGCGGCAAACCGATTTAATCAAAGGTGAGAGGCACATGCCGGTAATTAAAGTACGTGAAAACGAGCCGTTCGACGTAGCTCTGCGTCGCTTCAAGCGTTCCTGCGAGAAAGCAGGTGTTCTGGCGGAAGTTCGTCGTCGTGAATTCTATGAAAAACCGACTACCGAACGTAAACGCGCTAAAGCATCCGCTGTGAAACGTCACGCGAAGAAACTGGCTCGCGAAAACGCACGCCGTACTCGTCTGTACTAATCTGTTGAGGGCGCATCGCCCTCAATTGCAGACCGAGTTGTAGTTGTAAGGCCGTGCTTCCCTGAAAGGAATGCGCGGCTTATTTTCGTTTATAAGCTGACATATTCTACGGATTTCCGGTTGCATCGCAGCGGCCTGAAAGACAACGAATATAAATAAACGGGGCCTATGGCTGGACGAATCCCACGTGTTTTTATCAATGACCTGCTGGCGCGCACCGACATCGTCGATCTCATCGACGCGCGTGTAAAGCTGAAAAAGCAGGGCAAGAACTACCACGCGTGCTGTCCATTCCATAACGAAAAAACCCCCTCTTTCACCGTAAATGGTGAAAAACAGTTTTACCACTGCTTTGGTTGCGGCGCGCACGGTAACGCTCTCGACTTCTTAATGAACTACGACAAGCTCGAGTTCGTCGAAAGTGTCGAAGAACTGGCGGCCATGCACAACCTTGAAGTGCCTTTCGAAGCAGGTAGCGGGCCAAGTCTGATTGAGCGCCATCAACGGCAAACGCTCTATCAACTGATGGACGGCCTGAACGCATTTTATCAGCAATCTCTGACGCAACCTGCCGCTGAACCTGCGCGCCAGTATCTACAAAAGCGTGGTTTGAGCAGCGACATTATTGCGCGGTTCGCTATTGGTTACGCCCCACCCGGCTGGGACAACGTGTTAAAGCGTTTTGGCGGCAACAGCGAAAACCGCAAATCGCTGATCGACGCAGGCATGCTGGTAACGAACGATCAGGGACGCAGTTACGATCGCTTTCGCGAGCGGGCCATGTTCCCCATCCGCGATAAGCGTGGCCGGGTGATTGGGTTTGGCGGGCGCGTATTAGGTAATGATACGCCCAAGTACCTGAACTCACCGGAAACCGATATTTTTCATAAAGGTCGCCAGCTGTATGGCCTGTATGAAGCGCAGCAGGATAACGATGAACCGCAGCGACTGTTAGTCGTCGAAGGCTATATGGACGTGGTGGCGCTGGCGCAGTACGGCATCAACTACGCGGTAGCCTCGCTGGGAACGTCGACAACGGCGGATCATATCCAACTGCTGTTCAGGGTGACGAAAAACGTCATCTGCTGTTACGACGGTGACCGTGCAGGCCGCGATGCCGCATGGCGAGCGCTGGAAACGGCGTTGCCGTATATGAGCGACGGTCGCCAGCTACGTTTTATGTTTTTGCCGGACGGTGAAGATCCGGACACACTGGTGCGCAAAGAAGGTAAAGAGGCGTTCGAAGCGCGGATGGAGCAGGCTCAGCCGCTCTCCACGTTTCTGTTTAACAGCCTGTTGCCGCAGGCGGATTTAACCACGCCGGACGGTACAACGCAGCTGGCCGCGCTGGCGCTGCCGTTAATCAACCAAGTACCGGGCGAAACATTGCGCATCCAGTTGCGCCAGATGCTGGGTAATAAGATTGGTATTTTCGATGATGCACAGCTTGATCGATTAATGCCAAAACAGGCGGAAAACAGCGTGGTCCGCCCCGCTCCCCAGCCTAAAACGCACAACCATGCGTATACTGATAGGGTTATTGATCCAGAACCCGGAACTGGCGCCAGCGGTGCCACCATTAACAGGTCTGGATCAATCCAGACTACCACGGGCTTGGCTTATTTGCAGAACTGGTCAACACTTGTTTGTCACAGCCGAGGACTGACCACCGGGCAGTTGTTGGAGCATTACCGCGGCACAAAAGAGGCCGCAACCCTTGAAAAAACTGTCAATGTGGGACGATATAGCAGATAAGGACATTGCGGAAAAACGTTCACCGACGCACTCAATCATATGCTTGATTCGATGCTTGAACGGCGACAAGAAGAGTTGATAGCTCGCGATCGCACACACACGGTTTAAGCAGCGAAGAACGCCGGGAGCTCTGGCAGTTAAACCAGTGAACTGGCGAAAAAATGAATTCAACGGCTTAAGTGCCGATAATCGTTCGGGTAGATCCCGACAGCCGCGATGAGGGCCAGCGGCAAAAATATAAATACACCCTCGCGTTAAATGTTGGCGGTTTATTTCGCCGACCGACACCAACCCTCATGAATTTAAGTGTGGATACCGTCTTATGGAGCAAAACCCGCAGTCACAGCTGAAGCTTCTTGTCACCCGTGGTAAGGAGCAAGGCTATCTGACCTATGCCGAGGTCAATGACCATCTGCCGGAAGATATCGTCGACTCCGATCAGATCGAAGACATCATCCAAATGATCAACGATATGGGCATCCGGTGTGATGGAAGAAGCACCGGATGCCGATGATCTGTTGCTGGCCGAAAACTCCAACAACACCGACGAAGATGCGGAAGAAGCTGCTGCGCAGGTACTTTCCAGCGTTGAGTCTGAAATCGGGCGGACAACCGACCCGGTGCGCATGTACATGCGCGAAATGGGTACCGTTGAACTGCTGACCCGCGAAGGCGAAATCGACATCGCCAAACGTATCGAAGACGGGATTAATCAGGTTCAGTGCTCCGTTGCCGAGTACCCTGGAAGCCATTACTTACCTGCTGGAACAATACGACCGCGTTGAAGCAGAACAAGCGCGTCTGTCTGACCTGATCACCGGCTTCGTCGATCCCAATGCGGAAGAAGACATGGCGCCTACGGCGACCCACGTCGGTTCTGAACTCTCCAGCGAAGAGATGGACGACGATGACGATGATGAAGACGAAGAAGACAGCGACGATAACAGCGATGACGACAACAGCATCGACCCTGAGCTGGCGCGCGAGAAATTCGGCGAACTGCGTACCCAGTACGAACTGACCCGCGACACCATCAAAGCGAAAGGCCGCAGCCACGCTGCCGCTCAGGAAGAGATCCTGAAGCTGTCTGAAGTGTTCAAACAGTTCCGTCTGGTACCGAAACAGTTCGACTACCTCGGGTTAACAGCATGCGCACCATGATGGATCGCGTGCGTACCCGTGAACGTATCATCATGAAGCTGTGCGTTGAGCAGTGCAAAATGCCGAAAAAGAACTTCATTACGTTGTTCACCGGCAATGAAACCAGCGAAACTGGTTCAACGCTGCATTGGCCATGAACAAACCGTGGTCGGAAAAACTGCACGAAGTGACCGAAGAAGTACAACGCGCACTGCTGAAGCTGCAGCAGATCGAAGAAGAAACCGGCCTGACCATCGAGCAGGTTAAAGACATCAACCGTCGCATGTCCATCGGCGAAGCGAAAGCCCGCCGTGCGAAGAAAGAGATGGTGGAAGCGAACCTGCGTCTGGTTATTTCTATCGCCAAGAAATACACCAACCGCGGTCTGCAATTCCTCGATCTGATTCAGGAAGGCAACATCGGTCTGATGAAAGCGGTAGACAAGTTTGAATACCGCCGCGGCTATAAGTTCTCCACCTATGCAACCCGCGGGTGGATCCGTCAGGCGATCACCCGTTCCATCGCGGATCAGGCGCGCACCATCCGTATTCCGGTGCATATGATTGAGACCATCAACAAGCTCAACCGTATCTCCCGCCAGATGCTGCAGGAAATGGGGCGTGAACCGACGCCGGAAGAGCTGGCTGAGCGCATGCTGATGCCGGAAGACAAAATCCGTAAGGTGCTGAAAATCGCTAAAGAGCCCATCTCCATGGAAACACCGATTGGTGATGATGAAGATTCGCATCTGGGTGATTTCATCGAGGATACCACCCTCGAGCTGCCGCTGGACTCTGCCACCACTGAGAGCCTGCGCGCCGCCACGCACGATGTTCTGGCTGGCCTGACCGCCCGTGAAGCGAAAGTCCTGCGTATGCGCTTCGGTATTGATATGAATACCGACCACACGCTGGAAGAAGTGGGTAAACAGTTCGACGTTACCCGTGAACGTATCCGTCAGATCGAAGCGAAAGCGCTGCGCAAACTGCGCCACCCGAGCCGTTCTGAAGTGTTGCGTAGCTTCCTCGACGATTAACTCGTTATGCCGTAATGCTAAAAGGCTTCCAGCAATGGAAGCCTTTTGTTTCCCCCCTCACCGTATTAAAGCCCGCGCGTGACCAGCGCCTCATCCAGTTCCCGGTACGATTGCACCAGTTTATCCAGCGTTGCGCGGTTGAGCCCGCTGGGGTTCGGCAGCACCCACACCTGCGTGACACCAATGGTGATAGCCTGTTTGCCCCAGGGCGCACCGCGCACGCTGAATGCCTGCTCAAAGGCTTTTTTACCGAGGATCGCTAATGCAGCGGGTTGGTAATCTTCGATCTTCTTGATCAACTCCCTGCCGCCGCTACGCAGTTCATGAAGATCCACTTCGCTTGCCTGCACTGTCGGGCGTTCAACCAGCATGGTGATGCCACAGCGGGTATCAAGCAGATGCCGTTCATCTTCCGGGCGCAGTAAGGTATCGGTAAAGCCCGCACGGGTGGATCACTTTCCAGAAGCGATTCCCCGGGTGAGCAAAGTGAAAACCGGTATGGGCGGAAGACTTGCCGGTTGATACCGCAAAACACCACCCGCAACCCCGGCTCAAGAATATCGTGGATCATACCCACCTCCTGATGAATGCAGTAAAAAGCCAGTATAAGGGATTGAAAATAGGTTGTTTATAAAAACATCAGCCGGTGCGATTCCCGCTGGATTGCGTGGGTAAGTTACTTTATAATTCCCCGCCACGGCCCCTTAGCTCAGTGGTTAGAGCAGGCGACTCATAATCGCTTGGTCGCTGGTTCAAGTCCAGCAGGGGCCACCAAATTTTAGTTTTAAAATCATATAATTAAGCCACCTCTCACGGTGGCTTTTTTTATTTTCAGAGTGGCGATGAAATGGCAGCAGGATTCTACGACCTTGCCCAGCCAAGCCCATATAAAACCCGCTCAAGGCGGGTAATTGTTATGTTCGATGAGACAAGGCGAATGCAAAGCAATGCACTCGTTACATGCGCTATGTGCAAGTTGCCACCGGCGCGGTGTTTTAGCTTCTTTGATTAAGCCCTAGCCGCGATAGAGCACGGAAAATTTTGCCGACAATAAAAACAGTCAAAAAGGCCAGAATGAAAGACGCCAACCCGAGGGAAATGAGCAAAGAAAGAAGCGGGTTTAACGTGCCCCACAAGCTTGTGTAATCACTGAGTCGACCCAAATCATCCGTTGAAACCACCCGCAAAACGACTTCCGGAATTATTAGAAAGAAAATAATTGATAGCACTACGTAAGCTAATTTTTTCTTTGTTTTTTCATTTTCTTCCTTGTCCCTGTCAGCCACCATAATCAGTTATTGGACCAGAATGTTACAACAAGGCAATGAGTATACAAGCCATGAGTGGCCGTCGCTCCTGCAATCCTATGGGCTGGAACCCTCGTCGTAACTGTCATGATAACGAGCGAGCTTTTTCCCGTTACTGAAGCGCGAACTGCTCAAGAAAAAAGATCTACAGAACGCGAGAAGAACTCAGCAGCAATATTTTTGAATACAGAGAAATGTTCTATAACAAGTAAGCTGGCATGGTTCGAGAGCTCAAATGTCACCGGCGGAATATGAACGTCAATATTATCAACGGCTCGAAAGTATCTGTATTATCCGGGGCGATTCACATTGCAGTATTTTCTTGCATCCCCACGAGACAAAAGGAGCTTATGGAAATGAAATGGAACATTCTTTTATCATCCCGCCGTTACTTACCGGTTGTACGATGGAGCATAACGCCTACCGGCTTGCTGATGTCACTCTTAACGGCAACGAACCCTGTATTTCTGTTAGTAATGACGCCACCGTTAAAAGTGGCCATGCGAAACTACTTATTCTGTCGTTGTCAGTAAGAGATGCAAAAGGTCAGATGCAGGAAGTCTGGAAACAAGACAACTTTAACACGCCGTCATATACCCTACAGGCGGGTGAGTGTATTCCTGTCAACTACCGTTTCAAGAGAGACGAAGAATACAGTGTTACCGTCATTACTGCACAGCCAGCAGACAAAGTTGCAACCAAGCGGCTTTGGTCAAGAAATTTTAAACTCAATGATCTTGCGCCAAAGTAATTTCGGCGCATCATAAATCTCCGCCGGTTCCCTCCCTATATCGTTGCCCAACCTTGCCATAAGGACAGTAAACTCCCCCGCGTTATAGAAGAAAAATATAAGTAAAAAATCCAGTCAAATTATAGCCCTGCGGATTTGCTATTTACGGGTCCAGCTCCTAATCTTCCATCATCGGGACAGTTGACGAATTATTGGACCGCGAGCACAGACGCGAAGGTAGCTGTTCACAATGGGGAGATGATGACGTGAATTTCCAGCCCAGATATGCAAGTAGCGAGTCTCCGGATCCGGTTCAGGCAGTGGCCGAGTTTGCTGAACAGATCGGTCACGACGAAATCGAAACCGTTATTTTCTTCTGCTCTCCGGATTATGATCTGGAAGCACTAGGCCGCATTAAAAAGCACCTTTTCCTGCCCCTGCATCGGTTGTACTTCCTCAGGTCACATTGGCACAGAAGGTTTCCAGCACTCCGGGCTACTGGGGCTTGGATTAGGCGGTGGTTTTCGCGCCCGCACTTTTATGATCCACCCACTGGTTGAATACACCGCCGTCATCACCGACATCGCCGAAACCATTCATCGCGACAGCCGAGAGACCCAACCTGCACCGTTTCGGCCTGCTGCTGGTCGATGGTCTTTCAATGGCCGAAGAGCGCCTTGTCGCGAACCTGTATCAGCAGATAGGCAATGTTCCTATCGTCGGGGGGTCCGCAGGCGACGATTTACGTTTCGAAAAAGCTACGTCTACGATGGTAATGGACATTTCGTTTCCGATGCCGCCGTTTTTGCCGTTATCGAAACCAGCTCTCCGGTCGCCACCTTTAAGATCCAGCATTTCGAACCCAGCGACGTGGAACTGGTTATCACCGAGGCCGATGCCGAGAAACGGCTTATTCTTGAGATCAACGGCGAACCTGCCGCACAGGTGTATGCGGAGTCTCTTGGCCTGACTGTCGATGAATTAACACCAACGGTCTTCTCCCGAAACCCGCTGGTTCTCTTTCGGCGACGAGCCTTACGTTCGATCCAGAAAATGAACGCGGACCTCTCTTACTTGTTATTGCGCCATTGAAGAAGGGTTGATCGTGTCGATCGGCATTGCCGAGGATCCGATCCAGACCTTTAGCCAGCCTTTGACAAAGTGCGTGAAACCATCCCGGATCCCGCTGTCATCATCGGCTGTGATTGCATCCTGCGCCGTCTCCAGTTCGAAAAGAGGGTCTTGAGCAACAGATCGGCGAAATTATGGTGCAGAACAAGGTGGTAGGGTTCTCAACCTACGGCGAGCAATATAACGGCCTGCACGTAAACCAGACATTTACAGGTGTTGCCATTGGAGGTTAACCATTATGTCCGCCTTTCCCGAAGCCTCCCAGACCGGCCTTTCCTCGCGGATTATGAGCGCAAGCTCATCGCCCGGGGATAAGACCATCGACGTCCTGAAACGCCGCATCGCACAAGAAGCCCGACACAGCCACGCCACGCCGTTCGCCATTCTGGAGCAGAATGTGGGGCTGGAAAAAAGTGGTCGCCCGTAAGACAATGGAGCTGGAAAGCGAGCGACACGAACTGGAAAAGGCGCTGGCTGAGTTACGCATTACCCAAACGCAATTGCTTCCAGGCGCAAAAATGGAATCCATCGGCCAGCTTGCCGCCGGTATCGCCCATGAAATCAACACGCCGACCCAGTATGTCTCCGACAATGTCGGCTTTGTTAAAAGTGCGAATGCGACGCTGTTAACGCTGCTTGATGCGGCTCTTGCGCTGGCCGAGGCCGCGCGCGGGAAACTGGCCGATGAGCCCGCTATGGCGGAATTTGACGCGACGCTCAAGCGCACAAAGTTAGACTTTTGCGCCGCCAGATCCCGTGCGCGCTGGACGAATCACTCGAAGGCACTGGGCCATATCGCCGGATCGTCGCCGCCATGAAGAGTTCTCACACCCGTCGCAAAATGTGAAGGAACGGGTGGATATACGCGAAGTCATCAATACCACGGTGACCGTGGCCCGCAACGAATGGAAGTACGTTGCCGATCTTGAAACCCATTTCAGCGACGATTTACCACAGCTTCCCTGCCTGCGCGATATGGTTGGCCGGTGCTATTCTCAACCCGGTGGTCAACGCCGCGCACGCTATTGCGGACACACTGAAAGAAGGCGTTAAAGAGAAAGGCCGCATCACTATTTCTGCGCAACAGAACGGTGACTATCTGGAAATCCGCGTCAACGACGATGGCAGCGGTGTCCCGGCGGCGATCCGTGACCGCATTTTCGATCCCTTTTTACCACTAAAGCCGTGGGAAAAGGGACAGGGCAAGGGCTGGCGATTGTCTATTCAACGGTGGTGGACAAACACGACGGACAGATCCGCTGTGAGTCGCAAGAGGGCGTCGGCTCAACGTTTATCCTGCTGTTTCCGCTACGCAGCAACAAGGAGGATGATCCGGCATGCAAGTGATGTTCGTGGATGACGAAAGCAGGGTGCTGTCGGGTATTGAGCGGGCGATCATGATGCACGATGCCGACTGGGAGTGTCGCTTCGCCACCAGCGGCCCTGAAGCGCTGGCGATGCTGGAAGAGACCCCGGCGGACGTGGTGGTGTCCGATATGCGCATGCCTTTTATGGACGGCGCAGAGTTACTGGCTCAGGTGCGCGATCGCTGGCCCTCGGCACAATACGCATGATCCTCTCCGGCTACTCCGAACCAGACGCCACCCGGCGTATGCTGGAAGTCGCTCACCGGTTTGTGGCAAAACCCTGCGACAGCGCAACGTTGCTCACGATGATCGGCAGCGCCCTGACGTTACGCGATATGTTTAAAGATCCCGCTGTCCTTGGGATGGTTGGACGGATTAATCAGCTACCCGCCTCGCCAAAAGTGTTCACCGAAGTCTGCCAACTGATTGCCAGCCCCGCCAGCGATACCCGACAGATCGCGGAACGTCTTGGCAGCGACCCTGCACTAAGCGCCAAAATCATGCAGCTTGCCAATTCCGCGTGGTTCAGCCGGGGAGCAAAAATTCATGATATTGGCAGCGCCATTACCCATCTGGGGCTGGAACAGGTAAAATTGCTGGTGCTGGCCTCCCAGTTTTTTGCCGATGCGAAAGTCGATCCCTACGTTGAACAACTGCAACACAGCGC
This sequence comes from Enterobacter sp. EA-1, assembly GCA_002886105.1. Classification (GTDB taxonomy): domain Bacteria; phylum Pseudomonadota; class Gammaproteobacteria; order Enterobacterales; family Enterobacteriaceae. Next base: position 681,893 of record CP025776.1, on the reverse strand, counting down.
CCTTCTCGCCTCCAAACTGGCCGAGCGGATCGCCGGGCATCAGGGGCTGGAACCCACCGCCGCGCTGCTGGCCAACATTGCGTTGCTGATCCCGGAAATGCGAGAGGACGGCGGCGAAACAACGCTCACGCGCGATAACATTCCCATGCGATCCGCTGTGGGCGCTTACCTGCTGGCGCTATGGGGCTTACCCATGGACATTGTGGAGATCGTGGCGGGCCACGCTCAACCCTCCCCGTTCCGCGAACGGCGTCTTTGACGCGATCGGTATCGTGCACGTCGCGGTCGCGCTTGCCAATAACACCCTGCCGGATCGGGATTATCTCGAACAGACAGGCATGCTGAACCAGCTACCTTTATGGCAGCAAATGCTTACCACCCTACAGGACACGCCTCATGACTGATACCGCCTTACCCCCGGGTGCTGTGCGTCGACGATGAACCCAATGTACTCGCAGCGATGGAACGAAATCTGTTTGGCGAATTTGACGTGGTCGTCGCGCCGAGTGGGGAAGCGGGCTGGACGCGATTCGCTGGGGAGAACGTTTTGCCGTGATCATGTCGGACATGCGCATGCCCAACATGGACGGCGCAACGTTTCTGGCCAAAGCGCGGGAACTCTCTCCCGATAGCGTGCGGCTCCTGCTCACCGGGCAAGCCGATGTCACCTCGTCCATTGCGGCCATCAACAAAGGGGCCATTTTCCGCTACCTTTGTAAGCCCTGCCCGAAAGAGGAGCTGATTGCGGCACTCAACGATGCTGTCCGCCAGTATCGTCTCGTCTGTGCAGAAAAGAGTTGCTGGCCACCACCCTCACCGCCTCGGTGAAAACGCTGACGGAAGTGCTCGCCATGGTGGCGCCCCCGGGCGTTCCAGCGCGCAGCCTTCGCCCAATCCTGTGTCCGTCACGCATTGCCAAAACTGGAGTGGCACGATGAGTGGATCTACACCATCGCCGCCTCATTAAGCCAAATCGGTTGCGTCGGCATTCCCGCCGACATCGTGCAGGCAGATGCAGCCCAGCGCAAACTCTCGGAAGAAGAGAGAAAACTGTTGGTGGGGCATCCGGAGGTCGCAGCCCGCACCGGGTTGCAAATATCCCCCGTCTTGAACTGGTGGCCGAAATCATTCGTCATCAGGCGAAAGAACCCGCGCCCAATGTGCCCCTCGAAGTGTTGCGCGGTTCGCATTTGCTGCGCGCAGCCCTTGAGCTGGAACGTCATGCCGCACGCGGATGGAGACTGGAGCGCCCGTGGGAGATCCTGCGCGCCGCAAGCCCGGCATTGCCGGACTACATCATTAAATCCCTCTCGGATTTCCGTACCAATGTCACCGGCGTACGCTCTGCACGCATTCGCGAACTGATGCCCGGCTGGGTGGTGGATGAAGATATCCGCACCACGAATGGTTTGATGGTGCTGACGAAAGGGCATGAACTCACCGACACCGCCATCTCTGCCCTTCAGCGACTGCTTAGCGCAGAGGCCATTAAAGAGCCGATTCGGGTGCGCGGGTTGCCGGACAGCTCAACGCCGGTTAATGTTATGCCGCGTTCGGCAGATAAGGGCGCGGTCTTACTGGCAGCGGAAAACGTTCCGCTGCGCGGTAATCATCTGCCCCGCCATAACGCAACTTTTACGCATTTCGCATGGAATAGACACCGTAAACGCAATTTTCACAGAAAGACTACGCATTGAAAGGGGTCGCATGTAATATGGTGCCGGGCTATTGCGAGTTTCATCGTCGTGGTCCAGATCTGATGAACAACTCCCATTAACAGACTCATTACGCGCTTTGACGAAACGCCATGAACAAACCTATAAAACGGCTTGAAATCATCAAATACGCCATTGAACTGGAGGATGACGGGATCATCCATAGTCAGCTTCCTTCACTCAAAGCTGAAGTCACGGACCCGGAATTAGCCTTCATTGTCCGGTGCGCTTGGAAGCGAAAAACTACAGTGATGCGATGCGCGCTATCACAGAGTGGCTGCAAAATCAGCGCTCGGTGATCGCCCGGGTCAGACCCACAGGTGTCCGCCAGCAAACTGGAGCTGAAAGCGCTGGAAGAACAATTGCGGGAGCTGATTGATAAACGTAACGCCCGCATCCAGTTGCTGGATGACTTCAACGACCTGTACATGACTCGCCTTGGGCCACTGATGTCGCAGATCCTGAACTTACGCAAACTCCTCGCCGAAGCCGCCGTCCGCCGTCAGGAAGCCGAAGCGCGCCGTCGTGAAGCGGATTATCAGCGTTGCCAGAAATACCTGTCGCAGGCGGTCAATGTTCTGGTCATGCTGACCCAGCGCTGGGAAAGCATGCCGCCCCACTCCATACAAGCCGCTGAAGCGCGTAAACATTTACAGCAGCAAAACGACCTGATCGCCTCTTTGCTTGCCGAAGCGCTGGAGCTGGAAAGCGGCCTCACGCGTGAAGACGAACCGACTCGCCATGCCCGTGACGAGGCGCGCCGAGTACGAAAACCATCAGGAACAGCAGCACGATGCCGAAAAACGCTTCAGTTTTGAACAAAAATGACGGAAGACGAGCGCACTGAGCTGAAACGGCTGTGGCGTCAGGCGAGTAAACTCTGCCACCCGGATCTGGTGGATAATGAGCTGAAAAATGAGGCCCATGGCATGATGGTGCAGCTGAACCCGGTGTGCGCGTGAGCGTGGCGATCTGAGCGCCATTCGCTCTTTGCTGACCCGTCTGCAACAAGGCTTTGACCCACTGATGGCCAGCGATCGTTTAAACGATCTGCAACGTTTGCGTCAGCGCATCGTCGAGGTGAAACAACATATTGCAACGCTGATTGAGGAACTCGCGGCGTTAGAAAAAGAGAAACTGGCAGCTGGTGTCAACGCTCGGCGATCAGGAAACCTACTTCCGCCAGCAGGAAAAAGCCACTGGCGGAACTGCGTCAGACGCTGGAGCAGCAAGTCAGCGAAGCGGAGTACGACGAAGTCGCCTGAAGGCAGTAAGCCCGGTCATCCACCGGGCCTGCTCGCTACTTGTGCCAGTACGCCTGTGCACGCACCAATTGCTGATCAATACCGTTACCCTCAAAGCGGCTCATCAGCGATTTCACCACCTCGCCCTCCCCCGGTCAGCCAGATAAAGTAGCCCTCGGCCGGTACCGTCAAGGCCGCCAGTTTGTCAGCAACCGCCTGCGGGTTATGGCCAATCACCCACTGGATATCAAAACCGCGCAGATGCGCCCGAGGGTAATCCTGATACGCCACATCATTAATGGTGACCACCGCCATGACGTTCGGGCGCACAGCAAGCTGGCTTATCCCTTCAGGGCGGCGGCGCAGAGCCGGCATACCGGATTCATCGCACACATAGAGGCTGCCGGGCGCATAATCTTCCGGCACCACCAGCGAACCGCGCGGCCCACCAATGGTCAGCTTATCGCCGACCTGCGCATTCAGCGCCCACTGACTTGCCACTCCGCCATCATGGATATAGAAATCCAGCAGCAGCTCGTGGCGTTCGGCATCATACAGCGGCGTATAGTCGCGGGTAGCCGGACGCGGCCCGTCGCCCCAGACAATGCCTTCATCCGTCACAACAGGTGGCACAAACGATGTGCCCGGCTGCGGGAAAAAAAACTTTGGTGTGATCGTCAAATCCGCGGGAAGAAAACCCTCCAGTTGCTCGCCGCCCAGCACAACACGCTGGAAGCCGACGCCCGGGCGCTCTACGCGCAGAACGGTTAATTCACGAAAGCGCAGCTCATTGCGTACGCGCTGCGGGTAGCGTTGTGGGTTGGTAGTCATAATCGGCCTTCGTAGTGTTGAATACGATATATCTAAATGTTGTGCAAATGATAATGATTGTTGATTAGAAAGAAGGCAAGCGCTTTTATGATATAGACAAAGCAAAGCGCACAGTTCGTTAAAGAGATAAATTATTATCTTATTTATCAATAAATTATAAAAATATCTGTTTTATACATTGTCTGAAAAGTAACTTTAGATATAAATTAGATATATCAAATTTAAGGAGAAGAGTATGCGGCATCATCACGGTAGCGGTGACGAGGGACATCACCACGGCGGCGGGCGTCGCCAGCGCTTTTGGTCATGGCGAATTACGGCTGGTTATTCTGCACCTGCTGACGCACAACGCCAGCCACGGTTATGAGTTGATTAAAGAGATTGAAACCCTGACGCAGGGCAACTATACGCCAAGCCCGGTGGCGTTATCTATCCAACGCTGGATTTTTTGCAGGATCAGCAACTGATCGTCATCAGTGATGAAGAGAGCGGGCGTCGGAAAATAGCCATTACCGCAGAGGGCTGCGCTGGCTGGAAGAAAATCAGTCACAACTGGCGCAGATTCAGGAGCGCATTAAAGCCCGTAATGTGGGCTACCAGTTACGCCGAAACCCACAGATGAAACGCGCGCTGGAGAATTTCAAAGCGGTACTGGATTTACGTGTCAATCAGGGGGAAATCAGCGCCACGCAGCTAAAGCAGATCATTGGCATTATCGACCGCGCAGCGCTGGATATTCGCAACTGGATTAAGCCGACGCGGGCATATCGCGCAGACGGAACACCTGTACCAGCTCATGCAGGTGCAGTGCCTGTTCGTTCAGTGCCGCCGCTGCCGCAACGGACTCTTCCACGGGGCTGGAGTTCTGCTGGGTGGTGGAGTCAATCAGCCCGATAGCGCTGTTGATCTGCGAAATGCCGTCGGTTTGCTCCCCGGCTCGCCTGACCAATCTCACGCAGGATCACATCCATCTCTTCAACGTTCGTCACCATGCCGTTGATCAATGCACTGGCTTTTTCCACCAGCGACATCCCCTCGCGGGTCTGGCTGGCTGAACTTTCGATCAGATGACGGATCTCGTTCGCCGATGAAGCGCTTTTCTGCGCCAGTTGACGGACTTCGCCCGCCACCACCGCAAAGCCGCGACCATGCTCACCGGCCCGAGCCGCTTCTACCGCCGCGTTAAGCGCCGGGGATATTGGTCTGGAACGCAATGGAATCGATCAGGTTGATAATGTCGGACATGCGGTTAGACGTGTCGTTAATGACGCGCATCTTTTCCGTCACCTGCTTCATCATCTCGCCATTGTTTTCACTACCGTTGCCGCACCCGCAGAGAGCTGCGACGCTTCGGAAGTATGATCGGCGGTGTTTTTCACCGTTGCCGTGATCTGTTCCATCGAGGCGGCCGTTTGCTCAACGGAGCTGGCCTGCTCTTCGGTTCTGGCTGCCGGGTCCTGGTTACCCGCCACGATCTGCGCGGCTGCGCTGGAAATGCTTTCAGAGCCGTTTTGCACCTGATGGACAATCTCAACCCGAGGGCGGTTTTTCATTTCCATCAATGCACGCAGCAGGATGCCGGTTTCGTCGCGATGGCGAGCGTCAATGGTGCGGGTTAAATCCCCCTCGGCAATCGCTTCGGCAAACCCTACCGCCTCACCCAGCGGGCGGGTGATCATACGCACGATATACCAGCCCATCAGGCTTCCCATACCGATGCTAAATACCGCAAGCAGGATCAGCATTAAGCGGTTGGCGCTGAAGTCATTCTGTACCTGAGCGCCCGCCGCGCGGATCTGCTTGTCCTGTATGGCAATCAATGCCATCACTTTCTCTTTATAGGCGTTTTGAATTCTGACCGTGTTGGTCATCATCTCTTCAATCGCCGCCGCGCGGTCGTTTTTCTTCACGGCATCAAGGATACGGAAGCGGGAATCGAGATACTGCTGACGTACGGTGCGGATATCCGTAAGGGCTTTTTTGTGATTCGCGGTCCGTCAGGTTTTTCGACAGGTCTTCAAGGAGGGTGGTAATGTGACTGCTGATGTCGGCGAGCTGTTTCTGCGTTTCCGTCGTCCATCTGCCTTCATTGTCCAGCAACATCATTTGCTGGGTATTCACGAAGGCGTTGAAATTATCAATCAGATCGTTCGCTTTAACGGTGGTGGGATAGTCATCATGAACAATCTCCTGCATGCCATTATTTGCACGATTCAGGCTGAGTAGTGAAAGGCAGGAACTTACTACCATCAACACAATAAAAAGCCGAATGCCAGAAATAATTTCGTGCCGATTTTTACGTCATGTAAAAACATATATTCTCCATGGGATTGATTATTTTGCTGAGTAAATCACACGCCCCTAATCGAAAAGGCGAGCTTAAGTCCACTGGTGCGTATAAAAAGAAAGCAACCACCTAACGTTATCGGTAACCGAAACGCTAACTTTATGAGTTTGATCGTTTTTTAATTACTTATTGTATAAACTGATAGTTACAGGCGATTAATACCCCTGTATCGATCGTTATATGTACGGGAAAATTGATCTGAGCAATATATTTACTACAACAACCAGATTTAATTAATAAGTTACAGCCTTTAAAGTTTATTAATACTTCACAATTCAAATCATATTTAATAATAATTTAACAAAGAACGAATAAGGCCATTACATAATAAAACTTACTTTTTTTATGGTTATAGATAAAAAAACCGCCAGAATATCTCCGGCGGTTTTTAATTCGTTCTCAGGCATTAATGCAATACGGAAACGGCATCCTGTAAACGCCCGGCGCGATGCTGCACCATCGCCGACACTGTCGCACTCTCTTCAACTAACCCGGCATTCTGTTGGGTGATGGCATCCAGTTCGGAGACCGCACGCGTCAACTCGGAAAGCCCCGCCGCCTGCTCGGATGCCGACTGGCTGATTTGCCCGATCAATGCCGTCACGTTCTGCACCTGACTCACAATATCATCCATGCTCTGGCCTGCGGCGTACTCTGATCGTAACCGGATTGTACTTTGCTGGCGCTGGCGTCGATAAGCTTGCGAATATCATTGGCTGCATTAGCACTGCGGCTGGCCGGTGGCGAACCTCTCCGGCGACAACAGCAAATCCTTTGCCCTGCTCCCCCGGCGCGCGCAGCGCTCTGACCGCGGCGTTCAACGCCGGATATTGGTCTGGAAAGCGATGTCATTAATCAGCGCAGTGATTGAACCAATACGCTGAGTACTGTTGGCTATCTCATCCATGGTTTTCACCACCGTCTCCATCACTTTTCCGCCGTGCGACGCTCGCACTGCTGGCGGAACTGGAGAGCTGGTCTGCCGCCGACGCGGTTTGCGAACTGGTCTGCACCGATGCCGCCATCTGGCTCATGGTCGCCACGGTTTGCTGCACATTGTCGACCGTCGCGCGGGTACGCGCATTTAAATCATCGTTGCCTTTGGCCAGCGTTTCACTGCCTTTACGCACGCTGTTGACTGGCTGGAGACATCGTGGATCAACCAACGGCACATTAACCCCAGTTGCCCGACCGCACGTAACGCAAGCCCCAGTTCATCGCTACGGTTGAGCGGTTGTACGCTGTTACGCTCCCCCGGTCGCCACGCTCAGCGCACTGGCGAGCAACGTTTTCCGCCGGGCGAACGATTTGCCACTCAAATGCCAGCCCGCCCGCCAGCATCGCCAGTGTACTGACCATCAACGCCAGCGCACTGCTATCAGCCAGCCACAACCCCATCAGTTGCGCAGCCCGGGCGCACACCATCACGCTGCGGGCGCGCCAGGCAAGAGCGGCATGGCGCGCAGGCTTCCCCACCACCTTTGCTCACCACCAGTCCCTTATGGATCCGCTTATTACAGCGTCCTTCATTTAATGCGTTGTACAGCGGTTCAACGGCGGCAATTTCGTCGTCCGTCGCCCGGGTGCGAATCGACATGTACCCGGTAAGCTGCCCGTCACGCACCATCGGGATCGCGTTGGCGCGCACCCAATAGTGGTCGCCATTTTACGCCGGTTTTAACGATGCCGCTCCAGGGTTCCCCCTGTTTGAGCGTGTACCACATATCGGCAAACGCGGCTTTGGGCATATCCGGGTGACGAACCGGTGCGGCTGCCCTGTAACGCTTCCAGAGGGTATCCACTGGCCTGGAACAAACGCGTCATTCGCGTGGGTGATATATTGCACGTCGGTTGTTGACATAAGGTGATGTCGTCATCCAGCGGAAAAACCCGCTGGCTAACATAAAGCGGAGAAGGCATGGTGGCATCCTTGGCAGGTTATATGTCTGTTAAAAATTATTGCGAATGTTATTTCGGCGATAATGGATTTATCTTTAGTTGTTAAATTTGATTTAGATCGCAATTCACGCTAAAACCGCATTTTTGTATGCCCTGTAACCTGCTGATTTTAATAATTTCAGCATGAAATCACGTAATAACACTCAACTGTCACGCCCCATTAGCGGGCATTTTTTGCACCGCCATGGCGCACAATCCGCATAAATCCCTCACCATCGTTCAAATTTTAATCACGCCAATGGCGTTATTTCAGCGAAACGGGACGATTAAATCTTGCACATACCTGTCTTGCCCTCGGTGTTTATCCCGATTTTTGTAACCCGAGCCCGAAGTGGCGTAATCCCTGCAATACTTAAATCGGTATCATGTGATACGCGAGCCCCTGGAGCACATTTTGAACAGGTTACCTTCCAGCGCATCGGCTTTAGCGTGCAGCGCTCACGCATTAAATCTCATTGAGAAGCGAACGCTTGATCATGAGGAGATGAAAGCATTAAACCGAGAGGTGGTGGACTACTTTAAAGAGCATGTTAATCCGGGGTTTTTAGAGTATCGAAAATCTGTTACCGCCGGCGGGGATTACGGAGCCGTAGAATGGCAAGCGAGCAGTCTGAATACGCTTGTCGACACCCGAGGGGACAGGAGTATTTAGATTGCACCGGGTGGTTTTGGAATATTCAATGTGGGGCACCGTAATCCAGTTGTGGTTTCCGCCGTACAGAATCAACTCGCCAAACAACCTCTGCACAGCCGAGGAGCTTCTCGACCCGCTACGGGCGATGCTGGCAAAAACGCTGGCGGCGCTCGCCCCCGGCAAACTGAAATACAGCTTCTTTAGCAACAGCGGGACGGAGTCCGTCGAAGCGGCGCTAAAACTTGCCAAAGCGTACCAGTCACCGCGCGGCAAATTCACCTTTGTCGCCACCAGCGGTGCGTTCCACGGCAAGTCGTTAGGGGCGCTCTCTGCGACGGCGAAATCGACCTTCCGCAAACCCTTTATGCCGCTGCTGCCGGGCTTCCGTCATGTCCCCTTTGGCGATATCGAGGCCATGCGCACGCTGCTGAGTGAATGCCATAAAACGGGCGACGACGTTGCCGCCGTGATCCCGGAACCCATTCAGGGCGAAGGTGGGGTCATTCTGCCGCCACAAGGCTATCTGCCTGCGGTGCGTAAGCTGTGCGATGAATTTGGCGCACTGCTGATCTTCGACGAAGTGCAAACCGGGATGGGACGTACCGGCAAAATGTTCGCCTGCGAGCATGAAAACGTGCAGCCGGACATTCTGTGCCTCGCCAAAGCGCTGGGCGGCGGTGTGATGCCGATTGGCGCGACCATCGCCACGCAGGAGGTATTCTCCGTTCTGTTTGATAACCCCTTCCTGCATACCACCACCTTTGGCGGTAACCCGCTGGCCTGTGCGGCGGCGCTGGCAACCATCAATGTGCTGCTGGAAGAGAACCTGCCTGCGCAGGCTGAACAGAAGGGCGACATCCTGCTGGATGGCTTCAGGGCGCTGGGACGCAAGTATCCCGATCTGGTGCAAGATGCGCGTGGTCGCGGGATGCTGATGGCGATCGAGTTTGTGGATAACGAAACGGGCTACAACTTTGCCAGTGAGATGTTCCGCCAGCGGGTACTGGTTGCCGGGACGCTCAATAACGCGAAAACCATTCGCATAGAACCGCCGCTGACGCTGACAATGGAACAGTGTGAGCAGGTGCTGAAAGCCGCGGGTAACGCGCTGGAAGCACTGCGGGTCGCCGTCGAACAGGCGTAATCGTTCCCCCCTCTCCCGATGGGGAGGGGAATGCCGTCAGGCTGGCATCACGCCAATAAAGCTGCGTTTTTACGCGGCTCAGACATCAGCTCCTCCAGTTTTTCCACACAGGCCAGATAGTGCGGTGTCTTCTTATGGGCAAGCACGGCGGCATCATCCTGATAAGCCTCATAAATAAAAAAGCGGGTTTTCACTTTTGGATCCTGCAACACATCGAAACGCAGATTTCCCGGCTCACGGATGGCGCCTTCATGGTTAGCGCGAAACACCTGCAAAAACTCCTCCACCCGATCGGGTTTAATGTTGATCTCCACCAGCGTTACATTCATGGTTGCTCTCCTTGTTTTTCGTCCAGCCAGAACTGGTACGCCTCATGGGCGCGCATATTTTCATGCACCACTTTTTCACCGCTTTCAGCATCGCCAGCGGCGCGCTGGACTGGAAGATATTTCTCCCCATGTCCACGCCGGATGCACCTCTGGTCAATGGCGCGGAAACACATCTCCAGCGCCTGCTGCTCCGGCAGCTTTTTCCCCCCGGCGATGACAATCGGCACCGGGCAGCTCGCGGTGACTTTCTCAAATCCCTGCTCCACAAAATAGGTCTTCACAAACTGAGCGCCCATCTCGGCGGCAATGCGACTGGCAAGGGCAAAATAGCGGGCATCGCGGGTCATCTCTTTGCCAACGCCCGTTACGGCAAGTGTCGGGATACCGTAGCGATTGCCCGCATCCACCAGCGTGATGATATTGCTGATCGATTGATGCTCATATTCACTGCCAATGTAGACCTGCGCGGCGACAGCGCAGACATTCAAACGCAGGGCATCCTCCATGGCCACCGCCACACACTCACGAGATAACTCCGCAAGGATCGAGTTGCCGCCCGACGCGCGCAAGACCACCGGTTTATTGGTGGCGGGCGGCACCACGCTGCGCAAAATGCCGCGTGTACACATCAGCACATCGGTTTCACCGAACAGCGGCGCAATAGACAAATCAATGCGCTCCAGCCCGGTGGTCGGCCCCTCGGAAATAGCCATGGTCAAATGCGAGCATGACCGTGCGATTGCTCGCCGGGTTAAATATCCGCGCCAGCCGCGACTGCATCCCCAGTCCAGCGCCCCACACCCTTTCAGCGCAAAAGGGACGTTATGCTGCGGTGTGTCGAGGCCAAAATCTTTACCGTCTTTGATGTCATCTAAATCCGCCATCATATCCCCCGCCAGAAGCTGTGATTGAGTCATTGATTTTGTGATTGAAGATTGTTCAAAAGCGTAGGCGGTGAACTATATTTACGACCGTACGAGGATCACAGTTTTATCTCTGATGCCGCACGAGGGGAAAAACCCATGAGTTATCTATTAGCGTTAGATGCAGGAACCGGCAGCATTCGTGCGGTGATCTTCGACTTATCCGGGCGGCAGATAGCGGTGGGCCAGCCGAGTGGAAACACCTGAGCCTCGAAAACGTGCCCGGCTCAATGGAGTTCGATCTCATGCCAACTGGCAGCTTGCCTGCCAGTGCATCCGACAGGCGCTGGCGAATGCCGGCCTGCGCGGAGAAGATATCCAGTCTGTCGCCTGCTGCTCCATGCGCGAAGGCATTGTGCTCTACGATCGCAATGGTGACGCGCTCTGGGCCTGCGCCAACGTTGATGCCCGCGCCAGTCGTGAAGTCGCTGAACTGAAAGAGATCCACGACGATCGCTTCGAAGCCGAGGTGTATGAAGTCTCCGGTCAGACACTGGCGCTCAGCGCCATGCCGCGCCTGCTCTGGCTGGCGCATAACCGCCCGGATATCTACCGTAACACCGCGACCATTTCGATGATCAGCGACTGGCTGGCTTCCCGCCTTTCCGGCTGGCTGGCGGTGGATCCTTCCAATGCCGGCACCACCGGCCTGCTCGATCTGTTCACCCGCGACTGGCACCCCGAGCTGCTGGATATCGCCGGGCTGCGCGCGGATTTTCTCTCCGGTAAAGAGACCGGCAGCCTGCTTGGCGAGGTAACGTATGAGGCTGCGCAGGAGAGCGGCCTGCGCGAAGGCACGCCGGTAGTGATGGGCGGCGGTGATGTACAACTGGGTTGCCTCGGGCTTGGCGTGGTGCATGCCGGGCAGGCCGCCGTGCTGGGCGGAACGTTCTGGCAACAGGTGGTGAACTTGCCGCAGGTGCGTATCGACCCGGAGATGAATATTCGCGTCAATCCGCATGTGATTCCCGGCATGGCGCAGGCGGAGTCGATCAGCTTCTTCACCGGCCTGACCATGCGCTGGTTCCGCGATGCCTTCTGTGCAGAGGAAAAATTGATCGCTGAACGGCTGGGCGTCGATGCTTACACCCTGCTGGAAGAGATGGCCAGCCGGGTACCGGCGGGTTCGTGGGGCGTGATGCCGATCTTCTCTGATGCCATGCACTTTAAGCAGTGGTACCACGCTGCACCGTCGTTTATTAACCTCTCGATCGATCCGGAAAATGCAACAAAGCCACCCTGTTTCGCGCGCTGGAAGAGAACGCCGCCATCGTTTCCGCCTGTAATCTGGGCGCAAATCTCGCGTTTTCCGGTGTGCGATTCGATAACTGTGTTTGCCGGTGGCGGCGCAAAAGGGGCGCTGTGGGGGCAAATTTTAAGTGACGTCGCCGGCTTGCCGGTACGTGTCCCGGTGGTGAAAGAGGCTACCGCGCTGGGCTGCGCCATTGCCGCAGGCGTGGGCGCCGGTCTGTATGATGACCGGCGACCACCGGCGAACGGCTGGTGGCGTGGAGCCATGAATATACCCCTGACCCGCAGCACCGCGAACTCTACGACACCATGATGCAGAAGTGGCAAAAGATCTATGCCGATCAGCTTGGTCTGGTGGACCGCGGGCTGACGACTTCCATGTGGACAGCGCCGGGCTGACAACCCGGGCGTAATTTTTGCCCCCTCACCCCAGCCCTCTCCCCACAGGGGAGAGGGAGAAAATAATCCTCAGCTCTCTCTCCCGGTGGGAAAAGAATATCCCCTCACCCCAGCTCTCTCCCCCACAAGGGAGAGAGAGAAAATCATCATCACCTCTCCCGGTGGGAAAAGAACATCCCCTCACCCCAGCCCTCTCCCCCACAGGGGGAGAGAGAGAAAAATCATCATCACCTGTCTCCGGTGTGGGAAGATAACATCCCTCACCCCGGTCCTCTCCCCACAGGAGAGAGAAAATCATCATCACCTCTCTCCCGGTGGGAAAAGAACATCCCTCTCCCCGGTCCTCTCCCCCACAGGGGAGAGAGAAAAATCATCATCACCACTCTCCCGGTGGGAAAGAACATCCCTCTCGGCCCTCTCCCCCACAGGGGAGAGGGAGAAAATCATCATCACCTCTCTTCAGGTGGGAAGAACATCCCCTCTCCCCTTTGGGGAGAGGGTTAGGGTGAGGGCAACGATTTTTGAATCCCATCACAATCATTCGCTCCCGCTTTTCCCTTTTTGTCCGGGACGGCTACAGTAGAACTCATCCGACCACATAACAATTATTTTACATTGGAAGAGAGCATGAGCCACTACCCGTCGTTGTTCGCCCCGCTGGATTTGGGCTTTACCACGCTAAAAAACCGTGTACTGATGGGCTCGATGCACACCGGGCTGGAAGAGCGCCCTGACGGCGCAGAGCGGCTGGCGGCCTTTTACGCCGAGCGCGCACGGCACGGCGTAGCGCTGATTGTCACTGGCGGCGTCGCCCCTGCGCTTTCGGGCGTCACCATGGAAGGCGGTGCGGTATTGTGCGACAACAGCCAGCTCCCCCCATCACCGGCAAATCACCGATGCGGTCCATCAGGAAGGCGGCAAAATCGCACTCCAGATCCTGCATACCGGGCGCTATAGCTATCAGCCACATCTGGTCGCGCCGTCTGCGCTCCGGTGCGCCAATCAACCGTTTCACGCCGCATGCCCTCACGCACGATGAGATCCTCGCGCTGATTGCTGACTTTGCCTGTTGCGCGCAACTGGCGCAGCAGGCCGGATATGACGGCGTGGAAGTGATGGGTTCCGAAGGCTATTTGATCAATGAATTCCTCGCTGCGCGGACTAACCAGCGTGAGGATGCGTGGGGCGGCGATGCCACCCGGCGCATGCGGTTTGCTCTGGAAGTGGTGCACGCAGTGCGCGAAGCCGTAGGCCGCGAGTTTATTATTATTTACCGTTTATCGATGCTGGATTTGGTGGAAGGCGGTGCGACGCTGGACGAGACCATCACGCTGGCAAAAGCGGTGGAAGCCGCAGGGGCAACCCTTATTAATACCGGTATCGGCTGGCATGAAGCGCGCATTCCGACGATAGCCACGCCGGTACCACGCGGCGCATTTAGCTGGGTGACGCGTAAATTAAAAGGCACAGTGGGCGTGCCGCTGATCACCACTAACCGCATTAACGATCCGCAAGTTGCGGAAGCGATCCTCGCCCACGGCGATGCCGATATGGTCTCGATGGCGCGCCCGTTTCTCGCCGATGCAGCGTTCGTGTCAAAAGCGCAGGAGGGTCGCGCAGACGAAATCAACACCTGCATCGGCTGCAACCAGGGCTTGCCTCGATCAAATCTTCGTCGGCAACGTCACTTCCTGCCTCGTTAACCCCCGCGCCTGCCATGAAACCCGGATGCCCGTCATCCCGGCGCTGCACAAGAAAAAACCTCGCCGTGGTCGGCGCAGGTCCGGCGGGGTTAGCGTTCGCGATAAATGCCGCCACCCGTATTACAGCGTAACGCTGTTCGATGCACAGGCGGAGATTGGCGGCCAGTTCAACATCGCCAAACAGATCCCCGGCAAAGAGGAGTTCTATGAAACGCTGCGCTACTACCGCCGAATGATTGCGCTGACCGGCGTTGAGTTATGCCTGAATCAGCGCGTTTCTCCGGCCATGTTAACGTTGTTTGATGAAGTGGTTCTCGCCTGCGGCATTGAACCGCGCATTCCGCCTATCCCCGGTATTGATCACCCCAAGGTACTGAGTTATCTCGATGTATTGCGCGACAAAGTCCCGGTGGGTGAAAGCGTGGCCATCATCGGCTGCGGGGGCATCGGTTTTGATACAGCGATGTATTTGAGCCAGCCGAACCCACCAGCCAGAATATCGCCGAGTTTTGCGTGGAATGGGGTATTGATACCAGCCTGCAAATGGGGGAGGGCTGCGCCCGGAAGGGCCGCAACTGCCAAAAAAGCCCACGCCGTATCGTGATGCTGCAACGTAAAGCCAACAAACCCGGTGAAGGTCTGGGCAAAACCACTGGCTGGATCCACCGCGCAACCTTGCTGTCGCGCGGGGTGAAAATGATCCCCGGCGTAAGCTATCAGAAGATCGATGATGCCGGTCTGCACCTGTTGATCAACGGTGAACCGCAACTGATTGAGGTGGATCAGGTGATTGTCTGCGCCGGGCAGGAACCGCGTCGTGAGCTGGCGGATCCGCTACGTGAAGCGGGTAAAACGGTGCATCTAATTGGCGGGTGCGATGTGGCGCTGGAGCTGGATGCGCGCCGGGCAATTGCGCAAGGGACAAAACTGGCGCTGGAAATCTAGGTTAGCCGACTGCCGGAGGGCGCTGATGCCTGTCCGGCAGGAGGGTTCACGGCATTAGCGTTTTTTCGCACTTTCACCGCTTTCAGGATGACAAACTTATTGTTCGTCGCCAGCGTTTCGCAGTTGCCGAACACCTTCTTCAGCTTACGGAAATAGTCCAGATGCCGGTTACCGACAATACGCAGTTCGCCCCCGTATTTCAGGCAACGACGCGCATCATTAAACATCTGCCGTGGGGCAATATGATCGGTAATGGCGCTTTGCTGATGAAACGGTGGGTTACACAGCACAGCGTCAAAACGATCCGGCTCCACGCCCGACAACGCGTTGTTGATCATGTAATCACAACGCGAGATATCCGCCGGTAAGTTGGACTCCACATTGAGCCGGGAAGAGGCGACCGCCATCGCCGACTCATCCACAAACAGCACGCGACTGCCCGGATTTTGCGCCAGCAGTTGCAGACCAATCACGCCATTGCCGCAACCGAGATCGACCATTTCCCTTCTACGCCTTCCGGTAAGTGTTGCAGGAAAAAGCGAGCGCCAATATCAAGACCGCTGCGCGAAAATACGTTGGCGTGGTTATGGATGGTCCAGCCGGTGCCGTCCAGTTTCCAGCTCACCAGCGGGGACGCATCCGCCAGTTTCGGCGCGCTGAACGTACAGTTGATCAAGCGCGCCTTTTCCACGCCAGCGTGGTGGTGGTTGGCCCAAGGATCGTTTCAAACAGCGCCAGCGTGGAGTTGTGCACATCGCGCGATTTCGCCCCGGCGATAATGCGCGTCTGCGGTGTCACCACCTGACGCAGCGCGCGCAATTGCTGTTCCAGCAATGCCGGTGTTTCGGTACTTTGATCAGCACCAACGCCGGGTTAGCGGGCAGCGGGCTAAGGCTGTCTTGCTGCGTGACGGTGTTTTCATCAAGCGCGTTGATGCGCAGGTTATGCTGTGTGGCCAGCTCAGCAATGTACGAATCGTTTACGCTGACCGGGTGATGTTGCGACAGCGCGCACGCCAGCGCACCAAAGCTATCGTTGAAGATGAGCACCGGGCCAGTGACCTCATTCACCTGCTGCAGCAGATATTCGTCCGCCGCGTCCCATGCCTGTAATGACGCATCTTCCACGCCGACCGGGAATCTGTCTAAAGTGAACAACTGTCCGTTTAACTCAACGGCTCATCACCCCTCCGCAATGCTAAAATTCGCGCGTTTTATCGCTTAAATACGTCGGGAAGTAAACACATTTCGCCATGAACACGCTCACTTACCTTCAGGGCTATCCTGAAAACCTGCTGGTGCAGGTAACCGCATTGATTGAACAGAACCGCTTAGGCGAGGTGCTGCAAAAACGCTATCCCGGCAGCCACGGTATTACCACCGACAAAGCGCTGTATCAGTACACGCTGGAGATGAAAAACCAGTATCTGCGTAACGCCGCACCGGTCAATAAAGTGATGTACGACAGCAAAATCCATGTGCTCAATAATGCCCTCGGTCTGCATACTGCGGTATCACGCGTGCAGGGCGGTAAGCTGAAAGCCAAAGCGGAAATTCGTGTGGCGACGGTGTTTCGCGACGCGCCGGAAGCCTTTCTGCGGATGATTGTGGTGCATGAGCTGGCGCACCTGAAAGAGAAAAGATCACAACAAAGCGTTTTATCAGTTGTGCTGTCATATGGAACCGCAATATCACCAGCTTGAGTTCGATACCCGCCTGTGGCTGACGCATCTTGCGTTGAGAATAACCCGCCGAGCAAAAACTGGTAGTCTGGGGGTTACCCTTTTTTGCCCGCTAGTGATGCCCATGTACAACATTGATGATTTCGACCTGAAGATCCTGACGCTGTTGCAGTCAAATGGCCGCCTGACAAATCAGGAGCTCAGTGAGCTGATTGGTTTGTCTGCATCGCAGTGCTCCGGTGCGACGTATTGCGCTGGAGCAGGCGCAGCTTATTCTGGGTTATCACGCCGAGGGCTGGCGCCGGATGCGGTGGGTCAGGAGATGCTGGGGCTGATTGAAGTGCGTCTGTTGAACCATACGCCGGAGTGCGTGGCAAGCTTTCACCAGATGGTCAGCGGCGTCGATGCCATTCTTGATGCCTACAAAACCACGGGCGACAACGACTATTTGCTGAAGGTGGCGGTGTCGGATCTGCCGGGGCTTAACCATGTGATCAGCGGCATTCTGGCGCAGAATAAGAGCGTGGCGCACCTGAAAACCTCCGTCGTGCTTCATCGACTGAAAGAGAACGGGTTGTCGATGCCGGTGAAGCAATACACTGCCCTGATTTGGGGCGGAATGCCCCAAAACCGTGCAAAGACACGACCATTTCACGCATGGTAGATCGACAATACGCACAAAACACTCCTAAAACACCCATAAAACGCACACATCATGCATTCCGTTCTTTTCGGCATTTCAAACTGTTAGCGTCTGCGGCGTCTGTTTTTCCGCCATTTAACGCGATCCGGGGTGTAGCCTCGGGTGCATTTATTGCAGGTGATACTTATCTTTATCACTTAATAAATAGTGCACCCTTATGGATAACGTCCTCACCCCGACTAAACTCACGCACACCCTGGCTGGAAGATGCGCTGGCGTTGTTATTTGGCACGTTGATGATCTCCTTTGGCGTGGTGCTATTTCGCCAGTCAGGCGCGCTGACCGGCGGCACGGCGGGGCTGGCCTTTCTGATCCACTACACCACGCACATTTCGTTTGGCGTCGCCTTCTTTGTGATTAACCTGCCCTTTTACTGGTTATCCGTACGCCGCATGGGGGCGCAGTTTACGCTGAAGACCTTTTGCGCCGTGGCGATGGTGTCGCTCTTTTCCGATTTGCATGGCCGTTTTATTCATATCGACCAGTTAAATCCGTTCTACGCCACGCTGTTTGCCAACATTATGATGGGAGTGGGCTTTGTAGTGCTGTTCCGCCATAAGGCCAGCCCTCGGGCGGTATGAACATTCTGGCGCTCTATCTGCAAGAGAAAAGCGGCATCCGCGCCGGTAAATTCCAGATGGTGGTGGATGCCTGCATCGTAACGGCATCGTTGTTTGTGGTGAGCCTCCCGATGCTGGTGGTATCTGTTGTTGGCGCTACGCTGCTGAATTTGATTATCGCCATGAATCACCGGCCGAGGTCGTTACGCGGGCTAAGGCCAGCGCCGTGAGTCAATGCATCGTCATACCGCCGGTCACGTTAATCGCCTGACCGGTCATGTACGATGCGAGCGGACTGGCAAGAAAAGCCACCACATTCGCCACATCCAGTGGCTGCGCAGTACGCCCCAGCAGCACCTGCGAACAATCCTCCGCATAAATGTCATCCGCCGTTAAGCCGCGTAAGGCTGCGCCTTGCTGGCGTTCACGCCATTTCATCTCCGTTTCTACAATCCCCGGACAAACAGCATTCACCGGAGGGATATTGTGTTGCGCCAGTTCAATCGCCATCACCCGCGTCAGCCCCAGCACCGCATGCTTGGACGCGACATATTGTCCCATCAGGCGGTAACCATTTTTCCCGGCCTGCGAGGCGATATTGATGATCCGCCCGGCGCGCTGCGTTTTCATGATGCGGATAGCCGCTTCCGACAAATAACTTAGCCCCTTAACATTAACGTCGAGGATACGCTGCCAGTCCCTTTCCTGCATCGCATCCACCGGGCTCATCGCCGAGACGCCACAGCTATTCACCAGAATATCGACGCCGCCGAACACCTCCTCGGCGGTAGTGATCAATGCCTGCGCATCCGTGCGGGAAGCTACATCACAGGGTTGCACAACATAGCGTCTATCCCGCTCGGGTTTCACAACGGCGATGTCCCCCACCACCACATTCGCGCCGCCGATATGCAGCAAATCAGCGATGGCTTTGCCAATACCCTGTAGACCGCCGCTTACCACGGCGGTTTGCCCGCTGAAATCAAGGGCTATCATGGTTATCCCCGGCGAAACGGGTCATCGCTGATCCCGGCGTCAAGCACCCACTTCGCGTATTCCTGCGCGGAAAACAGCGAGTGATCGCGATAGTTGCCGCACGCCAGCGGGGTGACCGCCGGGACATCGGTGGCATCCAGCACGCGGCGCAATACACGCGTCAGCGCAGCGGCAATATCGGCGGGCGGGTGTTCATCCCACAGGATCAGATAAAAACCGGTTCGGCAACCCATCGGTGAAATATCAATCACCCCATCCAATTCTTCGCGCAGGCCGAACGCCAACAGATGCTCCAGCGTGTGCAATGCGGCGGTGGGAATGGCGTCGGCATTCGGCTGAAGGAAGCGCAAATCAAACTTCTGCACCACGCTGCCCAACGCATGGCGCTCCAGACCGGCAACGCGGACATACGGAGCTTTAACTTTGGTATGGTCGAGCGTAAAACTTTCCACAACAGGCATGATTTTCTCCTCAGGGTTACCGCGACTACTCGCGGCGCAAACGGCGCGCCAGACGGGTGCCGAGGGTCTGGATTAACTGCACAATGACAATCAGAATTAAGGCGGTAACCAGCGTGGCGAACGCATCGAATCGCTGGTAACCGTAGGTGATGGCCGGTCGCCGATCCTACCGCCGCCGACCGTCCCGGCCATGGCGGTTGCGCCCAGCAAACCGATGGTGGCGGTGGTCAGCGCCAGAATCAGGGATGAGGCCGCTTCCGGCAGCATAAAGTGCCAGATAGTTTGCAGCGCCGTTGCCCCCATAGCATCCGCTGCTTCCAGAATGCCATCATCAATATCCAGCAACGCGCTCTCCACCAGCCGCGCGAGATATAAGGCGCGATAAATACAATCAACGGCACTATCGCCCCCGGCGGTGCCGATGGTGGTGCCAACCAGCAAGCGGGTGAACGGCAGGATGGTGATCAGCAGGATGATAAATGGCAGTGAGCGCACTACGTTTATCAGCGGATTCAGTAGCTGATGCACAACGCGGTTCGGCACAATGCCGCCGGGCCGACAAACGACCAGCGCAATCCCTAACGGGATGCCAAACAGTGAACCGAACCCTAACGACACGCAAACCATCACCAGCGTGTCATGCAGCGCCAGCGTGAACTGATCGCCGGTTACGGCAGTATCAAATAATTCAAACATCGCTGATTTTCACTCCCGCCGGGCGAAGATAGTCAATTGCGCCGTTTACCTGCGTATCTTCGCCTGGATCTGCACGATCATAAAACCGAGAATACGGTTCTGGACTTCCGACATGCTGGCAAACAGGATATTGATCTCAATGGTGTACTCTTTAATGACGCGATTGATGATCGGCTGCTGCGCCGTGCCGCCGACAAACTCAAGTCGTAGCCCTCGCCCGCTCCCCTGCAATAATGCTTCTGCCTGCGCCGGTAACCTGTCGTGGATCACTGACTGCACAAAGCTGGCCGTCACCGCATGCCGGGGTTCGGCAAACAGCGCATACACATCGCCGTGCTCCACCACCCGGCCCTTTTCCATCACGGCCACCTTGTTACAGATCTTCTGCACCACCGACATTTCATGTGTGATCAGGACAATAGTGATGCCATAGCGCAGGTTAATCTCTTTAAGCAGCAGCAAAATTTGTACAGTGGTATGCGGATCCAGCGCCGAAGTGGCTTCATCGCACAGCAGGACAGATGGGTTTGTCGCCAGCGCCCGGGCAATGCCGACACGCTGTTTCTGCCCGCCGGAGAGCTCATCCGGAAAGCTGTGCGCCTTGTCACCAAGGTTGACGAAGTCCAGCAGTTCCGCCACTCGCGCCTGAATAAAGGCGTGATCCTTTCCACTGGAGAATCAACGGGATGGCGACGTTATGAAACACGGTTTTCGCATTCAGCAAATTGAAGTTCTGGAAGATCATGCCAATGTCTTTTTAATCGCTTGTAGCCGTTTCGCGCTCACGTCTTGCAGGGATTCACCGTTCAGCATGACCTCGCCTGTCCCTCGGCGTTTCGAGACGATTGATTAAACGTAGCAAGGTACTTTTTCCTGCACCGCTGTAACCAATAATCCCGAAAATATCGCCTTGTTCTATTTTCAGATTAATATTATCCAGCGCCAGGGATTGCATTTCCTTTTCTGGCAAAGGTTTTACTGACGTTACGAAACTCAATCATCGGTCTGTTTATTTCAAATAGTCCGGCAGCAGATAGCCGTTATATTGCTGCTGCGCCAGAATGTACTGTTTAAATGCCGCAGAGTGATAGCCAGCAACAATATCTTTAGCAAACTGTGCATCTTTATTTTTTACCGGCAATGGTCACCACATTAATAAAATTACTGGTAGGATCTTCAAGTTTCAGCGCCGAAGACAGTTTAATCCCGCTGGATACTGCGAAATTTCCTGAATAAGACCATAATCGACATCCGGAAGCGCCCGAACCTGCTGGGCGTTATCCATCTCTTTCAGCACAATCTTATAGGGATTTTCATTGATATTGCGCTGAGAAAAGGTCGCCGGATCGCTTTTTTGGATCGACTTTAATCCAGCCTAAACTTTTGCAGCACCAGCGCAGCGCGATATTCGTTAGAAGGTTGGTTCGGCACCGACACTGTGGTGCCCGCTGCGGGCGTACTCAGTTGCTTCACCTTGTTGGAATAGAGCCCCATTGGCGGCGTGGGAACCTGTACAATGCCGATATTGTCGATACCCAGCCGCTCGTTCACCGACTTCAGATACACCGGGTGCTGCATAATATTGGCGTCGATATTGCCACGCGCGACCGCATCATTGACCTGAATGCCGTCGCTGAAATCTTTAAATTCGACGGTATAGCCTTTCGCTTTCAGAAAAGGTACTACGCCTTTTCAAATTGCTCTTTATAGGGACCGGGGTTAAACCCCACACGGATGATTTTATTTTCCGCTAACGCCAGAGACGATGAGGTGGATAAGACTGCAAAAATAACGCCCAATATCACTGGCTTGTTCATTAATAATGTCCCCTGTGGATGTCTATTTAATGCGATTAAATCACAGAGAATCCTTTTTTAATTTGCTTTTTTGTCATAACGATAATTGCAAAAGGGATATTCAATAACGTGAAAACAATAGCTGTTTTTTCTTCTTTAGTGAACCGGCGTTTTACTGTTATGCCATACAGAACGCCGAACGTCATAATGAGTAAACTATGCCTGACTTTTCCCCTTCGCCATTAATCGACTCGCTGGAAGAAAACCTGTTCAGCGCACTCGAAAAACAGGCCGCCGACATTGATGCCACACTTGCCGCTGATCGATCTTTCCAGCGGCAGCCCCGGCCTACCAACGCCGCCAGAAATCATTGCCCGGTTGCAGGAAGCCGTCTCGGATGAAGCCAATCACGGTTACCCCTCCTTTTGGGGGCAAAGCCCGGTGTACGCCAGGGCGATCGCCCGCTTTTATCAACGGCAGTACGGCGTGGAACTGGATCCGGAACACGAGATTGCTGTGTTTCAGGGATCGCATATTGGCGTCAGCGGCATTCCCCGTGCGCTGCTGAAACCGGGGCAATACTTGATCTCGACCGATCCCTGTTACCCTATTTATCGCTCGGCAGCACACCGGGCGCAGGCGCGGTTTTATGGTATCCCCCTTGATGAAGCGAGTGACTTTTTTACCCGACTTTTCGCGCATTCCCGATGCCATTGCTCGCGACAGTGGTTTGCTGATGCTCAACTATCCGCATAACCCTACCGGTGCGCTGGCAACACCGGAGCTGTTCCGCGCAGCGCTGGATTTTGCCCGTGAACACCACATTCCGCTGGTACATGATTTTGCCTATGCAGCCATCGGCAGCACCCCGGATGAGACGCCGCTGAGCCTGCTGGCCATGCCCGGAGGGAAAGAGTGGGGAGTGGAAACCTATACGCTGTCTAAAACGTTCAGCATGGCGGGGTGGCGGTTTGGTTTCGCCGTCGGCAATGCGTCGATTATTCGGGCCTTCAAAAGCTGCATACGCACAGCTACAGCACCGTTTTCGGCGCCGTACAGGATGCAGCGATCACCGCCCTTGAACTGCCGCCACAGCGTATGCAGCAACGGGTGGCTGTCTATCACCAGCGCCGCGCGTGGGTGCTGGAAACACTGGCGTCAATGTCATGGCCGGTACGCGCCAGACAGGGCACATTTTTCTGCTTGCCGTGCCGCCCGAGGGCACAATGCAACAACCTTTTCCGCGCTGTTGCTGCACAAGGCGCATGTGCTGGTAGCGCCGGGTTTGGTAAAAGCAGGGGAAAACCATATTCGTATCAGCCTGACAGCAGGAGATGACGCGCTGAAAAACGCGCTGGCGCGTATCGCTGCACTGAGGTTGTTTTCTCCTTAAGGCCATTTGTGCTTCTGCGTGGCAGTGCACTGGTTTTGTCATGCTGTCGTGGTAGAGTGACAAAAGACCCCCATTACGGAGAATCAGCGCCTGTATGATACGTTTCGCTGTCATAGGCACCAACTGGATCACCCGCCAGTTTGTCGATGCCGCCCATGAAACGGGCAAATATAAACTCACCGCCGTTTTTTCCCGCAGCCTTGAGGCAGGCGCAAGCGTTCGCCAGCGATTATCCTGTCGAACACCTGTTTACCTCTCTCGACGAGATGGCGCAAAGCGATGCGATTGACGCGGTGTATATTGCCAGTCCTAACTCCCTGCACTTCCCGCAAACCCGTCTTTTCCTCAGCCACAAAAAACATGTGATCTGTGAAAAACCGCTGGCCTCAAACCTGCAGGAAGTGGAAGCCGCTATTGCCTGCGCGCGGGAGAATCAGGTGGTGCTGTTCGAAGCGTTTAAAACCGCCAGCCTGCCCAATTTCATCCTGCTGAAACAGTCGCTGGCGAAGGCCGGTAAAGTGCGTAAAGCCTTTATCAACTACTGCCAGTACTCTTCCCGCTACCAGCGTTACCTCGGACGGTGAAAACCCGAATACCTTTAATCCGGCATTCTCTAACGGCTCGATTATGGATATTGGTTTCTACTGTCTGGCATCCGCCGTGGCGCTGTGGGGCGAGCCGTATGCCGTGCACGCCACGGCCAGTAAGCTCTGAGAGCGGCGTTGATGCACACGGTGTGGTGGTGATGGATTACGGCGATTTCAGCGTAACATTACAGCACTCCAAAGTGAGTGATTCCGTGCTACCCAGCGAAATCCGAAGCCGGTTCACTGGTGGTCGAGAAGATCTCCGAATGCCAGAAAGTGTCATTTGTGCCGCGCGGTGGTAAAGCACAGGATCTGACCCTGCCACAGCACATCAACACCATGCTGTATGAGGCGGACGTTTTGCTCAACTGGTGGAAGATAACCGAGGTCAACCATCCGGGGCTGGATGTCAGCCGCATCACCGCAAAACTGCAAACGGAGATCCGCCGCCAGACCGGCGTGGTTTTCCCGGCGGATGATGTCAGCCAGCAACTCCCCGCGTAAAGGTTCGTAAGCAGGGCGTGCGTATTATTGACGGAGTGAATACTCTGACATATTTTGTTACCTGCAAAGGGGAGTAACTTCATTGCCGGTGGATCGTCATTACGATGCGTATATGCATCCGGTCGCCGGGCGTCTTTACCGACGTAAGTGAGACCTTGCCGGAAGGCGAGGAACCATTGCATCTAAAGCAAGCGGCTAACGTCTTCTGACGTTGGCCGTTTTTGTTTTTAGGTAAGGAACTGATGATGAATAGTGTCGGCACACCGATGTTATGGGGCGGATTCGCCATTGTGGTAGCAATTATGCTGGCCATCGACCTTCTGCTTCAGGGGCGTCGCGGCGTCCACACGATGACCATGAAGCAGGCGGCCGTCTGGTCGGTGGTATGGGTAAGTCTCTCTTTGCTGTTCAATGCCGCGTTCTGGTGGTATCTGACGCAGACCGAAGGCCGCGCCGTTGCGGATACGCAAGCGCTGGCATTTCTCACGGGTTATTTGATTGAAAAGGCGCTGGCGGTTGATAACGTCTTTGTCTGGTTGATGTTATTCAGCTACTTCGCCGTGCCCGCCGCGTTGCAGCGCCGCGTGTTGATCTACGGTGTACTCGGAGCGATCGTGCTGCGAACCATCATGATCTTCGCGGGAAGCTGGCTGATCAGTCAGTTCTCGTGGCTGCTGTACGTGTTTGGCGCGTTCCTGCTGTTTACCGGCGTGAAGATGGCGCTGGCGAAAGAGGATGAAACCGGGATCGGCGATAAGCCGCTGGTGCGCTGGCTGCGTGGGCACCTGCGCATGACGGACAGCATTGAAAATGAGCACTTCTTCGTGCGCAAAAACGGGCTGCTGTTTGCCACGCCGCTGCTGCTGGTGCTGATTCTGGTGGAACTGAGCGATGTGATTTTCGCGGTCGACAGCATCCCGGCGATTTTTGCCGTCACCACCGATCCCTTTATTGTGCTGACCTCGAACCTGTTCGCCATTTTAGGGTTACGCGCCATGTACTTCCTGCTGGCGGGCGTGGCGGAGCGCTTCTCGATGCTTAAGTACGGCTTGTCGGTGATTCTGGTGTTTATCGGCATCAAGATGCTGATTGTCGACTTCTTCCATATCCCGATCGCCATTTCGCTTGGCGTGGTGGGCGGGATCCTCGTCATGACGCTGCTGATCAACGCACGGGTTAATTACCGAAACGACAAGAAAAACGTAGCCAGCTAACAGGGGCCTGCCGTCAACGGGCGGCAGGCGTCTTCACACTCTGCGCGGTTTCGACTTTAAACGGGTCGATGCCGCGTTTTTGCATTCGCCAGAAACGGATGATATTCAGCCCGTTCATGATAAGAAAGCTGCCTTCGATCAATGAGCCGCCAATCGATCCGAGCCAGATATTGTGGATCACCCAGCAGCCAGTTGAACACCAGATCACACAGCGCATCGGCAGACCTTTAAAACGGAACAGCGCCCGGTGCTGACGATAGTGCCCGCCACAGGCAACAGCTCCATCGGATGGTGAAATTTCGCCAGCCCCAACCCACCGGTCAGCACGATAAACAACGCCATCACCCACAGACTGCGGGTGCGCAAGGTAATCAACGTACGGACGGCGTTGAGCATAGCGCTCGAACCGGCAGGAAACGCCCCCATCAGAAAGAAGTGGACGCCAATAATGGCGCTATACACCGAGAGCTGTTTTTTAAACCGTCGTTCATCACGGTTAATAAACGTGGTAATGCCAATCAGAAAAGCAATGACACCCACACCGGGCAAGCCAATACGCGGTCATGGAAAATCCTTGAAGGGTAGATAAAAAGAAACGGCCTCTATTAGAGCGCCGTTTTTATTATGGAATCTACCTGCGTTACCAAAAGATTTCGCACCGTGGCAAGGCGGAGTCCCCACTCAGCCCCGGAAACTGACACCTCAGCAACCGGGGTGAATAAGCGCGGCCATGGCGCGAAAGCGAACGGTAACTTACAGGGTTACGCCGCTTTTGAAGATCGCCAGTTCACGGAAATCGTTCTTCTCGTTGCAGGTCTGCTGGCCGTTCGCGATAGACACAATCACATCGACAAACTCGTTCAGCAGTTGCGGCATCGCTTTGCCGTGGATCAACTGACCGGCATCGAAGTCGATCCAGTGTTTTTTCTTCGCCGCCAGTTCGCTATTGGTGGCGATTTTCACCGTCGGCACAAAACCGCCGTAAGGCGTACCGCGACCGGTACTGAACAACACCATATGGCAGCCCGCTCCCGCCAGTGCGCTGGTCGCAACGGCATCGTTGCCCGGCGCGCTCAGCAGGATTCAGACCGTGGGTTTTCAGCCGTTCGCCATAACGCAGTACATCCACGACCTGACTGGCGCCGGCTTTCTGCGTACAACCCAGAGACTTCTCTTCCAGGGTAGTGATCCCGCCTGCTTTGTTGCCCGGCGATGGGTTCTCGTAAATAGGCTGGTTATGCGCAATAAAGTACTGCTTGAAGTCGTTGACCATGGTAACGGTCTTCTCAAAGGTACTTTCGTCGCGGCAGTGGCTCATCAGGATCTGTTCCGCGCCAAACATCTCCGGCACTTCAGTCAGGACGGTTGTACCGCCGTTACCGATGACATAATCCGAGAAACGCCCCAGCATCGGGTTCGCGGTAATACCGGACAGCCCATCGGATCCACCGCATTCCAGACCAAATTTCAGTTCGCTCAGTTTACCCGGTACGCGCTTATCGTTGCGCATGACCTGATACAGCTCGTGCAGATGCTCAAGCCCGGCTTCCACTTCATCGTCCTCGGGTGTTGGCAAACCATAAAGTGAACGCGCTCAGAGTCGAACTCACCCAGCGTCTGGCGGAAAGCATCGACTGGTTGTTTTCGCAACCCAGACCAATCACCAGCACGGCACCCGCATTCGGGTGGCGCACCATGTTTTGCAGCATGGTGCGGGTATTAACGTGATCGTCGCCCAGTTGCGAACAGCCATAGGTGTGGCTGAACAGGTAGACACCGTCGGTGCCTTCAGCATTTTGCGTCTCTTTCAGGAAACGGTTCTGGATCTGACGGGCAATGCCGTTGACGCAGCCCACCGTTGGCAGGATCCACAGCTCATTACGGATCCCCACTTCACCATTAGCGCGACGGTAGATCTGGATATCCCGGTCCACCGCCTGTGCGCCTTCATCCTGAAAATCAGGTTGATAGCTATACTCGTCCAAATCACTCAGATTGGTACGCGCGTTGTGGGAATGAATGTGCTCGCCCGGCGCGATATCTGACGTCGCGTGGCCAATTGGCAGACCGTATTTAACGACATTTTCGCCCTGAGCAATGGCGTGCAGGGCAAATTTATGCCCACGCACCACCGCCTGACGCAGCCGAACGGTCTGGTTGTCGACAACGACTTCCGCGCCTTCGGCGAGATCGGCCAGTGCTACCGCAACGTTATCCAGCGAATGGATCTTGATGTATTGCATATCAACCTCAAACGGCCTTAGTTCAGTTCAATCGCGAAGTAATCACGCGCATTGTTAAAGCAGATATTTTTCACCATCTCGCCCAGCAGCTGGATATCCGCCGGCGCTTCGCCCGCTTCGACCCAGTGACCAATCATCTGGCACAGGATGCGACGGAAATATTCGTGGCGGGTGTAAGACAGGAAGCTGCGGCTGTCGGTCAGCATGCCGACGAAACGGCTCAGCAGACCGAGTTGCGCCAGCTGCGTCATTTGACGTTCCATGCCATCTTTCTGATCGTTAAACCACCAGCCGGAACCGAACTGCATTTTGCCCGGCATGCCTTCGCCACTCGGAAGTTGCCGACCATGGTGCCCAGCACTTCGTTATCACGCGGGTTCAGACAGTAGAGAATGGTTTTGGCAGCAGATTCTCTTCGTTCTGTTTGCTTAACAGTTTGGAGAGTTCTTCCGCCAGCGGGCGGTCATTGATGGAGTCGAAGCCAACGTCCGGCCCCAGCAGTTTGAACTGACGCAGGTTGTTGTTGCGCAGCGCGCCGATGTGGTACTGCTGTACCCAACCGCGACGGGCATATTCAGCACCCAGCCAGACCAGTACCGCGGTTTTAAACTGCGCCACTTCTTTTCGCTCAGCGTTGCACCGGTCAGGCGACGCGCCGAGGATGCTATCCAGCTCGGCTTCGCTGGCTTCGGCGAACAGCACAACGTCCAGTGCGTGGTCGAGACTTTACAGCCATGCGCGGCAAAGTGATCCAGACGTTTGCTCCAGGGCAGTTTGCAGATCGGCAAAGCGACGAATGTCGGTGTCGGACACTTCGCCCAGTTTCGCCATGTAATCAATAAAGGTCGCCAGTTCAATATTGAACGCTTTATCCGGACGCCAGCTCGGCAGCACTTTGATGCTGAAGGTGGTGTCTTTGGCAACTCGACGCGTGATGCTCCAGAGAATCGATCGGATCGTCAGTGGTGCCGACCATTTTGACATTCATCTGCTGCATGATACCGCGCGCGGAGAACTTATCCTGCGCCAGCAATTCGTTACCGCGTTCCCAAATTTCACCGGCAGAAGAAAGCAGCTTACCTGTAATACCAAAAGGACGACGCAGCTCAAGATGCGTCCAGTGGTATAACGGGTTGCCGATCGTGTGCGGCACGGTGGCTGCCCGAGGCGTCAAACTTCTCGCGATCGGACGCATCGCCGGTACACAGGCGCTCCGGCACACCATTAGTGCGCATTGCACGCCATTTGTAGTCGCCTTTCAGCCAGATGTCATACAGGTTTTTAAAGCGGTAGTTATCTGCAATCTGCTGCGGCGGCAGGTGGCAGTGATAGTCAAAAAATCGGCTGATCTTTTGCGTAGTCGTGGTACAGGCGGCGAGCAAATTCAGTGTCCAGGAGAAAATCTTCAGTCATAAACGGAGTCATTATCGTCTTCCTCTCAACGAGTGCGTCTGATGTTTACCTTAGATGCTGACAAAGTTATCACACCAATTTCTATAGCCCGAAGATATTTTCGTGAGTTGGATCAATAAAAGCAGACAAAAATTTACCGTTTGTTCCGCAAATAGCGCGCCAGACCGCTGTATCTGGCTTCTCGCGCCAAAGTTAAAGACCACACAAAAGAAAAACACTTTTGTGATGTCACTCACCTTTTCAAGTTGTATGACAAGTTATCTTTCTGCCGTCGAATACATAAGCCGACGGAATGCATTCCCGATAACACGTTGATCGGATTTTTTAGGGTACGGATACCGACTTAAACACGCTTACTTATGGCAGGTTTGGGCCGTACCGGGACTGGCTCCCGGTTACGTCCTCCCGTTTCATCCTTCGAGGGCGATCGCAGGATGACCGCGCAAGCGGTAATAACATAACGATGAGGTTTACATGCGTAAAATCAAAGGATTACGTTGGTACATGATAGCACTGGTGACGGTCGGCACCGTGCTGGGCTACCTGACACGTAACACCGTAGCGGCAGCGGCTCCAACGTTGATGGAAGAGCTGCACATCAGCACTCAGCAATACTCCTATATCATTGCGGCTTATTCCGCGGCTTATACCGTTATGCAGCCTGTTGCAGGCTATGTTCTGGATATTCTTGGCACCAAGATTGGCTACGCCTTCTTCGCCGTGACTCGGGCTATCTTCTGCGGCGCAACGGCGCTGGCCGGTAGCTGGGGCGGTCTGGCGCTGGCACGTGGCGCGGTCGGCGCGGCTGAAGCGGCGATGATCCCCGCAGGCCTGAAAGCGGCGTCCGAATGGTTCCCGGCAAAGAGCGTTCTATCGCCGTTGGCTATTTTAACGTCGGTTCTTCTATCGGTGCGATGATTGCTCCGCCGTTGGTGGTGTGGGCTATCGTAATGCACAGCTGGGAAATGGCGTTCATCATTTCTGGTGTGCTGAGCTTTGCACGGGCAATGGCGTGGTTGTTCCTTTATAAACACCCGCGCGATCAGGAAAAAAATTAAGCGAAGAAGAACGTGACTACATCATTGGCGGTCAGGAAGCACAGCACCAGACCAACAATGGCAAGAAAATGTCACCATGGCAGATCCTGCGCACTCGTCAGTTCTGGGGCATCGCGCTGCCGCGTTTCTGGCAGAACCGGCACCGGGGTACGTTTAACGCACTGGATCCCGCTGTTCATGTTCAAAGTTTACGGCTTTAACCTGGAAAGAAATTGCCATGTTCGCCACCGGATGCCGATGCTGTTTGCTGACCTTGGCTGCATCGTGGGTGGTTATCTGCCGCCGCTGTTTCCAGCGTGTTTTCGGTGTTAACCTGATTGTCTCCCGTAAAATGGTGGTCACCATGGGTGCGGTACTGATGATCGGCCCGGGCATGATCGGCCTCTTCACCAGCCCGTATGTTGCAATTGGTCTGCTGTGCATCGGCGGTTTTGCTCACCAGTCTCTGTCCGGCGCGTTGATTACCCTCTCTTCCGACGTATTTGGTCGTAACGAAGTGGCTACCGCAAACGGCCTGACCGGTATGGCTGCTGGACCGCAAGTACGCTGTTTGCTCTGGTGGTCGGCGCCACTGGCTGACACCATCGGCTTCAGCCCGCTGTTCGCCGTACTGGCGCTGTTCGACGTGCTGGGTGCGATTGTCATCTGGACCGTGCTGGAAAAACCAAACGGCGGAAGAGTTTGAGAAAAGCCATTCGGTTGGCAGTACCGCAACACAAAGTTGATTCACCGCAT
This sequence comes from Enterobacter sp. EA-1, assembly GCA_002886105.1. Lineage (GTDB taxonomy): Bacteria > Pseudomonadota > Gammaproteobacteria > Enterobacterales > Enterobacteriaceae. Next base: position 650,429 of record CP025776.1, on the reverse strand, counting down.
TAATGTTGACAAAAGCCGCCTTGCAGGGGCGGCTTTTTCGTTATCAGGTGAGAATCAGGTAAAAGTGGTATAACAAATCTACTATTGCCCTTCTTTCCTGCCGGAGCTCATATGGAAATCTCCGAGTCACGACGTTTGTACCAGCAGCTTGCCGCGGAGCTTAAAAAGCCGTATTGAGCAAGGCGTGTATCTTGTCGGGGACAAACTGCCCGCCGAACGCTTCATCGCTGATGAAAAAGCGTAAGCCGGACCGTGGTTCGTGAAGCCATCATCATGCTGGAAGTGGAAGGGTATGTCGAAGTGCGTAAAGGCTCCGGCATCCATGTCATATCTAACCAGCCGCGGCATACGCAAGCGCCGGATGAAAATCTCGAGTTCGCCAATTACGGTCCGTTTGAACTGTTGCAGGCTCGCCAGCTGATTGAAAGTAATATCGCCGAATTCGCCGCCACTCAGGTGACGAAACAGGACATCATGAAGCTGATGGAAATTCAGGATAACGCGCGTAAAGAGAAGTGCTTCCGCGATTCAGAGTGGGATTTGCAGTTCCATGTGCAGGTCGCGCTGGCGACGCAAAACACCGCGCTGGCGGCGATTGTCGAAAAATGTGGACCCAACGCGTACACAACCCGTACTGGAAAAAATTGCACGATCACATCGACTTACGTACGGTGGATAACTGGTGCGATGACCATGACCAGATCCTGCGGGCGTTAATCCGTAAAGATCCACACGCGGCAAAACTGGCGATGTGGCAACATCTGGAAAATACCAAACAGATGCTGTTTAACGAAACCAGCGACGATTTTGAATTCAACGCAGACCGTTATCTGTTTGCGGAAAACCCGGTGGTGCATCTCGATACCGCCGCCACCGGCACCAAGTAAAAACGGCTTTCCGGGTGCAGAGTTACGCTGCGCCCGTCGTCGATTTTGGGTAAGTAAAAGTATAGAGTGTCAGCGTTTGTAAATAGCCTCGCCACCCCCCTCTCCCGACAAGCAAAATCATCACCGAAACGCTTTTTTCCGACTGACGTATAACGTCAGCCTTTGTTACAATTGGATGCATTTCGCCATCATGTTAGTTTGCTCCCAGCGTCTTTTCCGGGAATATGCCGCACCGGCGTGTCACGAGCGACCATAATGTATTAAAACGCATCGCCGTGCTGTTCCGGGCGTGACGTAAACCGATGTACCGGTGAACACTGAATGGAACTTTAAGCCAATTACTTCATGCCTCTGGAGCCGATTTCGAAACGTTGTCGAATCCGAGGGCATGATCGGCATGCTTTATTTTGTTTTATTTGTCATTTTATTTCTGGAAAACGGCCTGCTTCCGGCAGCGTTTCTTCCGGGCGACAGCCTGCTGGTATTGATTGGCGTGTTGATTGCCAAAGGTGCGCTGGGTTACCCGCAAACCATCCTTTTACTGACTGCGGCGGCGAGCCTCGGTTGCTGGCTCAGTTACATCCGAGGGCGATGGCTCGGCAATACGCGCCTTGTGCAAAACTGGCTGTCGCATTTACCCGCTCATTATCATCAGCGGGCGCACCATCTGTTTCATAAACACGGGCTTTCCGCGCTGTTAATTGGCCGTTTTATCGCATTTGTTCGTACGCTGTTGCCAACTATTGCCGGACTTTCTGGTCTGAGTAATGCCCGCTTTCAGTTTTCAACTGGATGAGCGGTCTGTTATGGGTGCTGATCCTGACCTCGCTGGGCTACCTGCTGGGCAAGACGCCGGTGTTTCGCAAATACGAAGACGCACTGATGTCCTGCCTGATGTTGCTTCCGGTAGCGCTGCTGGTGATCGGCCTGATTGGCTCGCTGGTGGTTCTGTGGAAGAAAAATATGGCAATCGGGGTTAAAAGCATGGAATTGCAACGTCCGTTTCAGCGCTGGCTGGTGATGAGCATCTGCGCGCTGGCGCTGTTCAGCGTGATGTTTTTTCGCCCTCGGACTGCATTGCAGGATCGCGAATCCACGCTGGCGATTCGCCCGGCAACGCAGAACGTCAGCGTACCGGATGGCTTCTCCATCTGGCATCATCTTGACGCTAACGGCATTCACTTTAAAAGCATTACCCCCGACAACGACACCCCTACTGATTAAGTTTGAGTCCAGCGCGCAAAGCGCCGCGGCAAAAGCCGTACTGGATCGTACATTACCCCACGGTTACATCATCGCCGCACAGGATGATGACGCCAGCCAGACTTCCGCCCCGGCTCACCCGCCTGCGCAACAGCACGCATCGATTCGGCTGATCCTTCCGTGATTCTGAATCTTTTCACTCACTTTGGTGTTATCCGCTAACTTAACTATGCTTGAGTAGACGGAACCAGGGTTCACTTTTTGTCACTGGATGCTGGCGTAACGACCGTTTCGCTGGCCAACAATGGAAGGTTTCGACTATGAATTACCGCATCGCACTGGCTCTGACCCTTCTTTCTCTGAGCGCAGTTTCTCAGGCCGCGACGCCATGTCAGGAGAAGGAACAGGAGATCCAGCGAGAAATCAGCTATGCCGAAAAGCATAACAATCAGAGCCGGATTGACGGTCTGAACAAAGCACTGCGCGAAGTGCGCGCAAGCTGTTCTGACAGCAAGCTACGCGCTGCCCATCAGAAAAAAATCGCTGAACAGAAAGAAGAGATTGCACAACGTCGTCATGAACTGACTGAGGCGAAGCAAAAGGCGATGCGGACAAAATAAGCAAACGTGAACACAAGCTGAAAGAGGCACAGGAACAACTGAAAGCCCTCGGAAGCGCGTGACTACTGAATGAAGGAAATGACCACTCACTCCACGGAGAGAATTATGTCGAAAGATAATGCTGACCACCTGCGCGCTGAGTTTGAAATCACGGCGGATACCACCGGAAGAAGTGCTGAGCAATTCCGGGGAAAAATCGAAAGAAGAGCTGAGTAAGTTACGCAGTAAAGCTGAACAGGCGCTGCGTGACAGCCGCCATCGTCTTGGCGAAACCGGCGATGCGCTCGCCCGTCAAACCCGTGAAGCGGCCGCCCGTACTGATGAATACGTACGCGAAAACCCGTGGGCCAGCGTGGGTATCGGCGCCGCTGTCGGCGTGGTGTTGGGCGTCCTGTTGACGCGTCGCTGATATGACGGAGCCACGAAACGCGCAGGGGCCGGTGGCAAAGCGCGCTGGGGATTGGTCAGCGTATTCTGACCATCCTTGTTGAAATGGTTGAGACCCGTCTGCGGCTGGCGGTTGTCGAGCTGGAAGAAGAGAAAGCCAATTTATTCCAGCTGCTGCTGATGCTGGGGCTGACCATGCTGTTTGCCGCATTTGGCCTGATGAGCCTGATGGTGCTGATAATCTGGGCCATCGATCCGCAATATCGTCTGAACGCGATGATTGCAACCACCGTGGTGTTGCTGGTGCTGGCGCTCATTGGCGGCATCTGGACGCTGCGTAAAGCGCGGGCTTCAACGCTGCTGCGCCATACCCGGCAGGAGCTGGCGAACGACCGCGCCTTGCTGGAGGATGAAAAACCGTGAGCAACAAAGCGGAACGTCTGAAGCGCAAAGCACGCTTGCTCAGTGAGATCCAGCAACAACGCACCGGATCTCACCGCCGGACGCCGCGACTGGCTGGAAGCCACCAGCGCCTACGATCGCGGCTGGAACGCGCTGCTAAGCCTGCGCTCCTGGGCGCTGGTGGGTAGCGGCGCAATGGCTATCTGGTCTGTTCGTCATCCCAACAGGCTGGTGCGCTGGGCCAAACGCGGTCTGAGCGCACGGAGCCTGTGGCGACTGGTTAAAGCAACGCTTAACGCGCCGCGATAACACCCCTCCTGACAGGCGATGGCTGCACATCGCCTGCCTCTCCGTTCTCTTACTCCAGTTTTTTTGGAAAAATTTCGACAGTTTTCCTTGCTAACAATCCGCCACCGTCGCGATTAATATCCTCTCCATCGACAGCAAGCACGCGGCATCCGCCGGTAATTGCACAAAATTTACTTAAAGCCGCTATTGTGGTTCCCCACTGGAGAAAGATGAAAAATTAGAAGATGCTGGTTTTCTGGTTGCGCGTATCCTGATGCCGATTCTGTTTATTACCGCTGGCTGGGGCAAAATCACCGGTTATGCGGGTACTCAGCAATACATGGAAGCCATGGGCGTTCCGGGGTTCTTCCTGCCGCTGACCATTCTGCTTGAGTTCGGCGGCGGTCTGGCGATCCTGTTCGGATTCCTGACCCGCACCACTGCACTGTTTACTGCCGGTTTCACGCTGCTGACCGCATTTATCTTCCATAGCAACTTTGCGGAAGGCGTGAACTCGCTGATGTTTATGAAAAACCTGAGTATCGCTGGCGGCTTCCTGCTGCTGGGCATCACTGGTCCGGGCGCCATCAGCATCGACCGTGTGCTGAATAAAAATGGTAAGCGCTCTATACTGAAAAGCACCAACACAGCAAAGCGAGGGGTTTACTCCTCGCTTTTGCTATCTGAAGGAGAAGCAAAATGGGACAACTGATTGACGGCGTCTGGCATGACACCCGGTATGACACGCAATCCACCGGCGGCAAATTCAAACGCTCTGTTTCCGCATTTCGCAACTGGCTGACCGCCGATGGCGCGCGCCGGAGCCTTCCGGTGAAGGTGGCTTCGCCGCTGAGAAAGAGAGATACCACTTGTACGTTTCTCTCGCCTGCCCGTGGGCGCACCGCACGCTGATCCTGCGCAAGTTAAAAGGACTTGAGCCGTTTATTTCCGTCTCCGTGGTTAACCCGTTGATGCTGGAAAATGGCTGGACCTTTGATGATGATTTCCCGGCCGCCACCGGCGACACGCTGTATCAGCATGAATTTCTTTACCAGCTCTATCTGCATGCCGACCCCCACTATAGCGGACGCGTTACCGTACCGGTGCTGTGGGATAAACAGCGTCACACCATCGTCAGCAATGAATCTGCGGAAATCATCCGCATGTTTAACACCGCCTTTGACGGACTGGGCGCGAAAGCAGGCGATTACTATCCGCCAGAATTACGCAGCCAGATCGACGAGCTGAATGGCTGGATCTACGATAACGTCAACAATGGCGTCTATAAAGCGGGCTTCGCCACCAGCCAGCAGGCGTATGACGACGCCGTGGTAAATGTGTTTAACGCACTGGAGCGACTGGAACAGATCCTCGGTCGGCACCGTTATCTGACTGGCGACCGCCTGACAGAAGCGGATATTCGCCTGTGGACTACGCTGGTGCGCTTTGATCCGGTGTACGTCACCCATTTTAAATGCGACAAACACCGCATTAACGACTATCTCAACCTGCACGGTTTTCTGCGCGATATTTATCAGATGCCGGGTATAGCGGAAACCGTCGATTTTGATCACATCCGCCATCATTATTTCCGTAGCCACAAAACCATCAACCCGACCGGGATTATCTCTATCGGCCCGTGGCAAAATCTGGATGAACCCCATGGCAGGGACAGTCGTTTCGGTTGATCCTTCAGGGCGCGTCACGGCGCGCCCGAAAATTTATTTCCGCGCTTACCCGTTTCTCTTTTGCCGTCTATTCTTACAGTGATCGCTTAGAAAACAACGAATTGACCGTTGACCGAGGTGGAGAATGGACTGGTATTTTAAAGTGCTTAGTAACTACGCCACTTTCAGCGGGCGCGCGCATCGCCGCGAATTCTGGATGTTCACGCTGGTCAATCTCATTCTCTTTGGCGTACTGCATGTTGTGGACAGGATCATCGGCTGGCACACATTAAGCCTGCTTTATGAGCTGCTGGTACTGGTGCCGTCACTTGCGGTTCAGGTCCGCCGTTTACACGATACCGACCGTAGCTGGCGCTGGTTATTGCTGCTGCTCTTTCCGGTGATTGGCTGGCGCTGCTGGCTTTCTACAGCCAGCACGGAACGCCCCAGGAAAACCGTTTCGGGCCGGAACCCAAACTCTTTGCCTGAAAGTGACCGCAGCGCACCCGGCAAAACGGTCACTTATTTACCGGCAAACAGTTTCGGGATTTCGCGCAAGCACCGGGCTTTTACCTTCGCCCATACTGTCGCGCCGCCAGCCATAATAATGTCCACCCTGGCTGGTGTATTCCGGGCTCACCACCCGCAAACGCCCTTCCGCAATATCCTGCTCCACCAGCGGGTAAGGCATGGTCGCTACGCCCAGCCCGGCCAGCAGCGCCCCGGCGTTTGTCCTCAATGGTGCTTACCGTCAGCCTTGGCTGTTTATCCAGCAACTGCACCGTCAGCACAGGACGCTCGCGCGCGGTGTCCGCCACTGCGACGCCACGGTATTTCACGCGCGTCACTTCCGACAACGGCTCTGGGCTCATGGTGAATGGGGTGATCTGGCGCGGCAACGTACACATTCATCACCGGAGTACAGCTTGCGCGAGTTGATTTCGGATGACGATCGAAAGTGCATATCCGGCGCGACAACGATATCCGCCCGTCCCTGCTCCAGCCGCTCCCACGCCCCTGCCAGCACTTCAGTGATAATAGACAGCTGCGTGTTGGCCTTCGCCGCCAGACGATCCACCAGCGGGAACAGCTCAACCGTCGGCACCAGCGCTTCCGTCACCAGCGTCAGGTGTGTTTCCCAACCACGCGCCAGCGCTTCAGCGTCGGTAGTGAGTTTGTCTGCGGCTTCCAGCAACACACGGCCGCGCTCCAGCAGCATGCGCCCGACGTTGGTGAATTTTGTCCGGTGTCCGGAGCGATCAAACAGCACCACATCCAGCTCTTCTTCCAGTTTCTGCATGGTGTAGCTCAGCGCGGAGGAACGCGCCCTAACTCATCCGCTGCCGCCGCGAAGCTCCCGCGCCGATCAATTGCATCCATTACGCGCAGCGCTTCCAGCGTAAGCGCCCTTTCTTCGCCATTTTTGTTCTCATTCAGGAAATTTGAACATACCGGGCAGAATATCTGGCTAACAATGAAGCGTCCATACCTTTAACATTGTTTCAAGTAAAGAGGAGGTCAATAACTATGATTACTACCCGTACAGCAAAACAATGCGGACAAGCTGACTTCGGCTGGCTTCCAGGCCCGCTACACTTTTTCTTTTGGACACTACTTTGACCCGAAACTTCTGGGCTATGCCTCACTGCGTGTATTAAACCGAAGTCTCGCCCCGGGCGCGTCTTTCCAGCCGCGCACCTACCCGAAGGTGGATATTCTGAACCTGATTCTGGAAGGCGAAGCCGAATATCGCGACAGCGAAGGCAACCATGTCCGGTGTGCGAAAGCGGGCGAAGCGCTGCTGATTGCCACCCAGCCCGGCATCAGCTACAGCGAACATAACCTGAGCAAAGATAAGTCGTTAACGCGTATGCAGTTATGGCTTGATGCCTGCCCGGAGCGGGAAAACCCGCCGGTGCAGAAAGTCATGATCACCTCGCGACCGCAACAGTTACTGGCCTCGCCGGATGGCAGCCGGAGAGTTTGCAACTGCGTCAGCAGGTTTGGCTGCACCATATTGAGGATGGAAAAAGGCGAAGAACTGAGTATTCAGTTACATGGCCCGCGGGCGTATTTGCAATCCATTCACGGGACGGTGCATGCGGTAACGCACTGCGAAGCGAAGGAAGCCCTGACCTGCGGTGACGGCGCATTTATTCGTGACGAGGCTAACATAACACTGGTTGCCGATACGCCTTTACGTGCATTACTGATAGATTTACCGGTGTGATAGTTGCGTTACGCAGGTAAGTCAATGAACAGAAGTAGCAAAAGTACCCTATCAGAAAGTGCGCAATCCGCCTCCCACGATGCCGCCCGCGCGTTTGGGTTTGAAGAGATGTTGACAGAGCTGGAAGCCATTGTCGCCGAAGCCGAAATCCGGCTGGCGGAAGAAGAAGCCACAGCCTGACTGACCGCCCCGGTGCTCGCCGGGGCATCTCCCTGTTGATATTCCCTCCCCTTTCTTCATTTCGTTATATACAAAAATATATAACGATGATGGAATAGGCTCGCTTACAGAGATAAAGGAGAAAAGGGATGCAGCTATACATGTTTTATCTTGGCGGTAACGCAGGAAAATCAAACATCGAAGTGCACGATATTCAGTTTGTCGCCGCACGCGATCCCAAAGAGGCCCTGGCCTGCGCTGCGGGAAGCCCTGGTATGGCGATAAAGACAAAGTGCACATCGACGGCTATGCCAGCATTAACTGGGCTGATGGCTACCGTATTACGCTGGCCGCAGAAAAAACCGCCAGCTACCGCGCCCCGTCTGTTCTTTGTCAATGCCGGCGCTTATCACCCGGAGACGCTTGCCGAGCTGCACGCGTTTGATCTTTTCGTTGCCACTGACGCTGTGCAGGCCAAAGCAAAGGCGCTTGCCAGTCTGTTAACCGGCGCGCTGCAACAGCATAAAGATAACCTGAAAGAGGTGGATGACTGCCTGCTGCTGGAAAAAATCGGCGATTTGTACATCCACCTGACGCCCGATGACAGCGGCACATTTCACACCAGAATGGCAGGGCTATCAGCCTATTGGCCTCTGATCGGCGCGCATTAAAACGCCGGGGACGACACTCCCGCTGCGCGCGGAACTCTCCCGGTGTCATGGCAAAGCGCTGTTTGAACGCCGCAATAAATGCGCTGACATTCTCATAACCGCACTGTTCAGCCGTTTCGCTAACCGATGCCCCCTTAAGCAACCAGCCCATCGCAGCAAGGATCCGGGTCTGCTGTCGCCACTGGCTGAAACACACACCGGTTTGCTGGCTGAACAACCGGCTTAATGTGCGGGTACTCATGCCGAAGGTCGACGCCAGCTGTGCCTGAGAAAGCGGACTGTGCGGCTTGAGCAACAGATACTCTGCAACCTGCCTTGCCCGCCGATCATCCGGAAACGGCAGTTGCAGCGGTGCGGCGGGCGCGTGATGGATTTCGTCACGCATCACCGCCAGCAAATGCTGCTGGCGGTGGCCTTCACTGCCAGCCATCCGCTCCATCAGCAACAGCAAAACGGATCGGCAGGCCAGACGCCAGCCTGTGCGCAGAAAGCCTCCCCCTTCAACCTGCATACTTATCCCGTCGACTTCACCCACAGTCCGGTGTGCACAGTGGCGTAAATGCGCCGGAAACCAGCCGATAGTCGCTGGCGTCAACGCCCACTGTACGTGTTCTGTCTGCACGATCATCATGCCGCGTCGAATGCAAAACAACTGCCCGGTGGCATGCTGATGCCATTCGGTTGTGTGTCTGCTGTGGTGTGTAAGTTGCTGGCTGTGCACAATCAACATGGCTGATTCACCGTATTTAATGTCTGATTACGGTTAATATACCGTTGCCCGGCAGCGATATCCTCTGCTTACCCTAACAATGAGGATCAACCGATGTCAGATGTCTCTCAGCGCGTTGCCCGGTGGCATTGCATTCTATTGTCTGCAACCCGGAACATGATGAAGCCAAAATCCGTGAGTTCTTTTCGCCGCAGTATCGCCAGTATGTAGACGGGGAATCGCTGGACTTCCGCAGTTTTGTTGAACATATGGCAAAGCTTAAACAGCTGGCAGAGTCAATTGAGGTGACGATGATCGCCATTGCCGGTCAACATCAGGATGTTCTCACCCACCACCGAGTGGCGGTGAGCAAGAAAGGAGGCGGGGTATCACATGTCGACGTCACGGCGCATTTTACGCTACAGGACGGGTTGATTATCCGCTGTGAGGAGCTGACGCGATTAATACAGGGCGCAGCGGAAGATCGTTCACTGGGCCACATCCGGTGACGGCACGACGAGCTTACGCTCGGTAACATCGCGGACGAAACGCCGCAGGATCTCTGCTGCACCGGGAGCCGGGAGAACCCCGGCAACTAAGCTGTCGGCATCGACGCCCTCTTTTCAATATTCGCCCGGTTCAGACGCAGCAGATCGGTGGCGATTTCAGGTGTCATTTCCGGGTGGAACTGGACGGAGACGGCACGGGGGTCCATAACGAACAATTTGGTGGTTATCGTGCAGAGATGAAGCCAGCACCGAAGCGCCTTCCGGCAGCCGGGTAACGGTTTGCCGGTGCGTCAGATGCGCCGGAAATGTCGCCGGCAAATGGCTGAGTAACGGATCGTTTGCCGCCGCCGCATTTAAATAGACAGTCTGCGTTCCGGCTTCCCGACCTTTGGGATGGTACTCAACATCGCCGCCCAGCGCCCGAGGCCATCAACTGGTGGCCATAACAGACGCCAAACAGCGGCATCTCTACCGCCACCGCGTCGCGGATCCACTCTGCGGTTTTCTCGCTCCAGGGTAGTCGGTCCGAAACCATCGCCCGAGGAACCGGTAATGATGGCTGCCCGGCTAACATCCGGCGGAGGCAGCGTTTCGCCTTCAAATACGCGCACCACATCCACATCATCCGGCGAGCAGCCGATAGCACCGGCAAAACCAGTCCGGAATATCACCATGAACGTCACGCAGAGGCTCAGGCGCAGTCCCCACCTGAATAATGATTAAGGATTTTTGTTCCATGACAACAGCGGCTCCCGTAGCGGTAGTGGCGACATTTCATGAACATGGTAGCGCTTTTTCACTCAACCAACGGGCTAATTATTTATATGTTAGAAGCAATGCAGATTAAGTGGAGCGAGAAAGCAAAAACCCGCCGAAGCGGGTTTTTACCTGAAAAAATTGAAACTGACCGGTGAGCCGCGTTCTCTCATAGAAAGCGGAGTGGACAGTCATTCTCTGCACCGCAGAAAGCAAAACCCGCCGAAGCGGGTTTTTACCTGAAAAAATTGAAACTGACCGATAAGCCGGGTTCTGTCGTGGACAGTCATTCATCTAGGCCAGCAATCGCTCACTGGCCTACCCGGGTTCAGTACGGGCCGTACCTTGTGAACCCCTATTTGGCCTTGCTCCGGGTGGGTTTACCGTGCCGCGAACTGTTGCCAGACGCGCGGTGCGCTCTTACCGCACCCTTTCACCTTACCTGATCCCGCTTGCGCGGGCCATCGGCGGTTTGCTCTCTGTTGCACTGGTCGTAGGCTTGCGCCTCCCGGGGCGTTACACCCTGCCCTATGGAGCCCGGACTTTCCTCCCCTTCGCCCGTCTCCCCCGAAGGAGGACTGCAACGAAGCGGCGACTGTCTGGTCAGCTTCGGCGCGCAGTATAGAGGGTTTGCGCGCGCCTGTCACCCTTCCGTCAACATTCCGACCTGCAAGGTGGCCGCAATGTTGCGTGAAGCGCGATAAATATTGTCAAACGCGCCGCGGAACGCCTCTTCCAGCGTACTGATGCTGGTCAGCACGCTGAACACTGCATCAATCCCATACTGATGCACAACGCCGACATCGCTGGTCAGGCTACCGGCAATGCCGATAACCGGCTTATGGTATTTTTTTGGCAACGTGTGCAACACCCACCGGCACTTTACCGTGGATGCTCTGGCTGTCGATACGACCTTCGCCCGTCACCACCAGCGTGCAATCGTGGATATGCTCTTCGAGATTCAGCGCCTGAGTGACAATCTCAATACCACTGCGCAGTTCCGCGCCGAGGAACGCCATCAGCGCAGCCCCCATGCCGCCTGCCGCACCAGAACCGGGCACATTTTTCACATCCACATGCAGACATGTTTTGATCACATCAGCAAAGTGACCGAGATTGCGATCCAGCTCGACGATCAACGCTTCGGTTGCACCTTTCTGCGGCCCAAAAATGCGCGATGCGCCTTTCTCGCCCGTTAAGGGATTTGTTACATCACAGGCAACGCGCAGGATGCAGTTTTTCAACCGCGGATCCAACCCGGAAATATCAATGGCGTTAAGGCTTATCAGACTACCGCCGCCGTAACCTATTTCCGTGCCGTTAGCGTCGGTCAGTCTGGCGCCCAATGCCTGCACCATACCCGCGCCGCCATCGTTCGTGGCGCTGCCGCCGATGCCAATAATAATGTTTGTCGCCCCATGCTCCAGCGCCTGTAAAATAAGTTCCCCGGTGCCGCGCGAAGTGGTAATCAAAGGATTACGTAATTCAGGAGGGACAAGCGCCAGTCCGCTGGCGGCCGCCATTCTCGATAAAAGCCGTTTTGCCATCGCCAGACATTCCCCAGCAGGCCTCAACGTTCTCACCCAGTGGGCCGGTCACGTTCGCAGTGTGAACAGTGCCTTGCGTGGCGGCAATCATGGCTTCAACCGTACCTTCACCGCCATCCGCGACCGGAACTGGAAACGTACTGAGCATCGGGAAAATTTCCCGAAATCCTTTTCTATCGCCTGAGCTACCTCAGAGGCAGAAAGGCTTTCTTTGTAAGAGTCTGGGGCGATTACGATTTTCATAATTGTTAGCCTGAAAGTGCCGCGCAAACCGGGCACTTCATCCCCGAGGCTCGGGCAATACGAAGCCCGTCAACAGCCTGAAAGATGCTGATGTAAAGAGATCAAGGGCGCTGTTACGCGCCCCTTCTGGTTAACGAGTGACTTCGATTTTCGCCAGTTTCTCGTAGTAGCACGCAATCGCGCTGTGGTCAGCATTACCCAGACCATCCGCACGCAATGCCTGCATCATTTCCATCACGGCAGCCGTCAGCGGCAGTTGCGCGCCCACACCATGAGAAGTATCCAGCGCGTTAGCGAGATCTTTGATATGCAGATCGATACGGAAACCCGGTTTGAAGTTGCGATCCATCACCATCGGTGCTTTCGCTTCCAGCACGGTGCTGCCCGCCAGACCGCCGCGAATCGCACACCGGAATACCAGATCCGGGTTCACGCCCGCTTTGGTTGCCGGGGGTAAGCGCTTCAGACATCGCAGCAATGTTCAGCGCCACGATCACTGGTTTGCCAGTTTGGTTACGTTGCCCGCACCAATATCACCGGTGTGCACCACAGAACCGGCCATGGCTTTCAGCAGATCGTAATATTTGTCGAAAATCGCTTTATCGCCACCCACCATCACTGACAGGGTGCCATCAATAGCTTTCGGTTCGCCGCCGCTCACCGGCGCATCCAGCATATCAATGCCTTTCGCTTTCAGGGCGTCGCTAATTTCACGGCTTGCCAGCGGAGCGATAGAGCTCATGTCGATCAGCACAGTACCGGCTTTCGCACCTTCAATGATGCCACCTTCACCCAGCGCCACTTCTTTTACATGCGGGGAGTTAGGCAGCATGGTGATGATCACATCACACTGTTCAGCAACGGCTTTCGCGCTGGTAGCGGCTTCTGCGCCTGCGGCAATCACTTCGGCAACCGCGTCCACCTGGTTACGGTCCACGACCACCAGTGAGTAACCTGCTTTAATGAGGTTTTTACTCATTGGTTTACCCATGATGCCCGTGCCAATGAAACCAACTTTCATCGTCATAATTGCGTCTCTCTCTCTCTTTAATGGTGGTTTGGTTATTTCTTAAAGGTGTCGGCCAGTTTCTGCGTAGCCGAACGGAACACGCCCAAATCGCTACCGACGGCAACCACGGTCGCACCCCATTCCGGTGGTAACGACGCGCGTCCGCTTCAACCGGCGCCGGGATACCGCTCGGTTTGTTGTGCGCTTTGGCGCGGGCAAAATGTGCTGAATCGTGCGTTGAACTTCCGGGTGCGCCGCGTTGCCGATATAGCCCAGAGTCGCAGCCAGATCGCTCGGCCCCACAAACACACCGTCTACGCCATCGGTAGACAGAATGGCGTCCAGGTTATCCACGCCCGCGGCTTTCAATCTGCACCGGAGGATAGAGATATTGGCGTTAGACTGGCGGAAGTAATCCGGTACGGTGCCGAACATATTGGCGCGATGAGATACAGACACCCCGCGAATACCTTCCGGCGGATAACGGGTCGCTGCGACAGCGTTCACCGCTTCTTCTTCCGTTTCCACGAACGGGGATCAGGAAGTTGTAGAAACCGATGTCCAGCAGGCGTTTAATCACCACCGGATCGTTAGTCGGCACACGCACCACCGGTGCGCTGACGCTACCTTTTAATGCCATTAATTGCGGTACAAAAGTGAGCACGTCGTTAGGGGCGTGTTCGCCGTCCAGAAGCAGCCAGTCAAAGCCTGCCGGTGCCCAGAACTTCAGTGCTGATATGACTACCCAGCGCAGACCAACAACCGATTTGAATCTGTTGAGCCGCCAGCGCGGCTTTGAATTTGTTTGGGAAGATATCGTTATTCATCTTTTGTACCTTAATGAGTTGTTGCTTATTTCTTCAGTTCCATACGTTTGATGTCGCCAACCACAAACAGGTAGCAGACCATCATCATCAGCGCTGAACAGCCAACGAACACCAACGCACCGTTGAAAGAATGCAACTCTTTAACCATGTATCCGATGACCAGCGGCGTTACGATAGACGCCACGTTACCGAACACGTTGAATACACCGCCGCACAGCCCAACAATTTCTTTCGGCGCGACGTCGGAAATGACCGGCCAGCCCAGCGCGCCAAAGCCCTTACCGAAGAACGCGAGCGCCATCAGTGCGACAACCAGTGTTGTGCTATCGGTGTAGTTACACAGAATGATGCTTGAAGCCAGTAACATGCCGACAACGATAGGGAATTTACGCGCCACGGTCAGGGTGGAGCCACGTTTGATCAGATAGTCAGAAAACAGCCCGCCCAACACGCCACCGGCAAAACCGCACAGCGCCGGAATGGAAGCGACAAACCCCACTTTCAGAATCGACATGCCCTTTTCCTGCACCAGTGTAAATCGGGAACCATGTCAGGAAGAACCGTGTAATGGTGTTCAGGAAGTATTGTCCGAAGAACACGCCGAGCATCATGCGGTTGCACAGCAACTGCTTGATGTAATCCATTTTAGGACCCGCGTTTTTGCTGTCGTCCGTTTTTTATGGTCCATATCCACAACGGCGCCATTTTTCTCGATGTACTCCAGCTCTTCGCGGGTCATACGAGGATGGTCAGTCGGGTTATGCACAAATTTCACCCGGTGCGAACGTCAGCACAAAACCGATCACACCCATCACGGTAAACACATGTTCCCAACCCCGGTGCAAATGTCAGCCAGCCCAGCAGCGGCGAGAACAGCGCCAGTGAAAAGTACTGCGCAGAGTTAAAAATCGCCGAGGCAGTACCGCGCTCTTTTGCCGGGAACCAGCCGCCACGATGCGGGCGTTCGCCGGGGAATGAAGGCGCTTCAGAGAAGCCCAGCATAAAGCGCATGAAGAACATTGACACCCCGGCCCATGCAATCGGGAAGATGTCGACGAAACCTTGCAAGAAGGTAAAGAGCGACCAGAAAAACAAACTCCGTGGTGTAGACTTTTTTTCGAGCCGAAGCGGTCGAGCAGCCAGCCGCCCGGGATCTGCATCAGCAGATAAGCCCAACCAAAAGCGGAAAAGATGTAGCCCATCGATACAGAATCAAGCTGCAGCTCTTTCGCCACTTCTGTTCCGGCGATAGAAAGCGTCGCGCGATCGGCATAGTTAACTGCTGTGACAATAAATATAATCAGCAGAATTAAATAACGGGTGGGTAAACCCCGTTTTGTCTCGACGGTATGTTCAATAGTCATTTTAATTTCCTCGGGCACCGCTAACTTTTAAAATATAATTATATTTGCTGTTTATTATCCGATTTTATTTAAGCACTCGAAACTTAATATCAGATAATTGGCACTTCGATTTTATAGCCCTCAGTATAATCAGCGACATGATGCCACACACTGGTGGGTTGCTCAATTTTAACATTGACCAGAAAGATTATTTTGAGCATATGCACATAAGCCCTCGGGCGCTGATGCACAGATCTTGCAATATCCAGCCCCGCCACACGGGGAATCGCGAAAATAAGTGATTTAGATCACATTTTAATATTTGAACTCCTGACATTCTTATTTCCAGCAAACAAGATTTTTATTTCTGATATTTATTCCAGAATAAAGAATTGGTTCCTCTCTTTGAGTAATGCATCGTATAGTTAGCTGGAGATTACTTGACAATGTCCGACATTGAAATTAGACAGCAATCGCGCGTTTTATATTAAGGTACACGACACTGATAATGTCGCTATCATCGTTAATGACAATGGCTTAAAGGCGGGTACGCGTTTTCCGGATGGTCTCGAGCTGGTTGAGCATATTCCTCAAGGCCATAAAGTCGCCCTCGTCGATATCCCGCATCATGGCGAAATCGTGCGTTATGGTGAAGTCATTGGTTACGCCGTACGCGATATTCCTCGTGGTAGCTGGATTGATGAGTCCATGGTCGAGCTGCCAAAAGCGCCACCGCTGAACACGCTGCCGCTGGCGACCAAAGTGCCAGAGCCGCTGCCACCGCTGGAAGGTTACACCTTTGAAGGTTACCGCAATGCAGACGGCAGCGTCGGCACCAAAACCTGCTCGGCCTGACCACCAGCGTGCACTGCGTTGCCGGGGTGGTGGATTATGTCGTGAAGATTATCGAACGCGACCTGTTGCCAAAATACCCGAACGTCGACGGCGTGGTCGGTCTGAACCACTTATATGGCTGCGGCGTGGCGATCAACGCACCGGCGGCAGTGATCCCGATTCGCACCATCCATAACATCTCCCTGAACCCGAACTTCGGCGGCGAAGTGATGGTGATTGGTCTGGGTTGCGAAAAATTGCAGCCGGAACGCCTGCTGCAAGGCACTGAAGATGTGCAGTCTATTCCGGTGGATAGCGCCAGCATTGTGCGTCTGCAGGACGAGCATCACGTTGGTTTCCGCTCCATGGTTGACGATATTTTGCAGGTTGCAGAACGCCACCGGAAAAACTCAACCAGCGTAAACGTGAAACCTGCCCGGCCTCTGAACTGGTTGTCGGTATGCAGTGCGGTGGCAGCGACGCTTTCTCCGGCGTCACGGCAAACCCGGCGGTCGGTTATGCATCTGATCTGCTGATCCGTTGCGGCGGCACCGTGATGTTTTCTGAAGTGACCGAAGTCCGCGATGCGATCCACCTGTTGACACCGCGCGCCATCAACGAAGAAGTGGGCAAACGTCTGCTGGAAGAGATGGCTGATAACTACCTCGGACATGGGTAAAACCGACCGCAGCGCCAACCCTTCTCCGGGGGAACAAAAAAGGCGGTCTGGCAAACGTGGTGGAAAAAGCGCTGGGCTCGATTGCCAAATCCGGTAAGAGCGCCATTTCTGAAGTGCTCTCTCGGCCAGCGCCCGACCAAACGCGGTCTGATTTACGCGGCAACTCCGGCAAGCGACTTCGTTTGCGGGACGCAACAGGTTGCATCCGGCATCACCGTTCAGGTGTTCACCACCGGTCGTGGTACCCCTTACGGCCACCGGTGGCTGTACCGGTTATTAAAATGGCGACCCGTACTGAACTGGCAAACCGTTGGTTCGACCTGATGGATATCAACGCCGGCACCATCGCCACGGGCGAAGAGACTATCGAGGATGTGGGCTGGAAGCTGTTCCACTTTATCCTTGATGTGGCCAGCGGCCGAAAGAAAACCTTCTCCGATCAGTGGGGTCTTCACAACCAGCTGGCGGTGTTTAACCCGGCTCCGGTGACCTGATTTTTTATAAAAAAGTTGTAAACCTCAACCTTAAGCATGGCTCCGGCCATGCTTTTTTTGTTGTAATAAACCGCAATGACTATTGGCCTTGATTATCCAGCGCGTATTTATACAGCGCATTTTTCTTCACGCCGTGGATTTCCGCGGCCAGCGCGGCGGCCTTTTTCAGCGGCAACTCCGCTTGCAGCAACGCCAGCGTGCGCAGCGCATCGGCGGGAAGTTCGTCTTCCTGCGCTTTATGGCCTTCCACAATTAACACCATTTCGCCTTTGCGACGGTTTTCGTCTTCTTTGACCCACGCCAGTAACTCACCGACCGGCAAGCCCTGAATGGTTTCGAGGTTTTGGTCAGTTCACGCGCCAGCACCACATAACGGGATTCGCCCCAGACGGCGACCATATCTTCCGGTGGCTTTCCAGCAAACGGTGGGTGGATTCATAAAAAATCAGCGTACGGCTTTCTGTTTCCAGTGCTTTTAACGTATCGCGGCGGCCCTTTGATTTGGCGGGCAGAAAACCTTCATAGCAGAAACGATCCGATGGCAGTCCCGCCGCGCTCAGCGCCGCAATGGCCGCGCAAGGCCCCGGTAGAGGGACAACGCGAATACCGGCTTCCCGGCAGGTACGCACCGGTGATAGCCCGGATCGTTAATCAGCGGCGTACCGGCATCCGACACCAATGCGATGTTCTGCCCTCTCTCAGTTTCGCCACCAGCGTGTCGGCTTTTGTTGCTCATTGTGATCGTGCAACGCAAACAAACGGGCGTTAATGGCGAAGTGTTGGAGCAATAAACCGGTGTGACGGGTATCCTCAGCGGCAATTAAATCAACGGCTTGCAACACAGTCAGCGCACGTTGAGTAATATCAGCCAAATTCCCGATGGGAGTAGGTACAATATAGAGCTGACCCTGAGAATTCTCCGCCGATTCGTGTTGTTTCATTGTTTCATCCGTATTGCCGATTTAATATTGAGCATTGCGTAAAAAATATCACTGGATACAGTATGCTACCGTCAACATTTCTACGTTCGAAAGCCACACGCTGCCTGCCTGTGGTGCTGGCCGCCCTGCTGTTTGCTGGCTGTGGCACCCGGTCTGAGTGACCAGAGCGCCGCGCATATGCAAGGGGCGGCGCAGGCTAATTCTGCTTTTTACCTGCAGCAGATGCAGCAAAGCACAGATGATAGCAAGACCAACTGGCAATTACTCGCCATTCGTGCACTGCTGAAAGAGGGGAAAACCCAGCAGGCAAGCGAGCTGTTTGGCAAGTTGCCGCAGGATATAAACGATACCCAGCGTAAAGAGTACAGCCTGCTTTCTGCAGAACTGGAAACTCGCGCAGCGGGACTTTTGCCGGCGCGCTGGCGCTACTGAATAAAATCGATCCTGCCGACCTTGAGCAGCAGCAACAGGCCCGTTACTGGCAGATCGGCATCACCGCCTCTCAGGGTAAACCGTCGCTCACGCTGCTGCGCGCATTGATTGCACAAGAGCCGCTGTTAACCACCCCGGAAGAGAAGCAGAAAAATATCGATGCCACCGGCAGGCGCTGTCGTCCTTTAATCAGGAGCAGGCAAAAGCCTTCGTGATCAACGCTGATGAAGTTACGCTGCAAGGCTGGCTTGATCTGCAACGCGTGTGGTTCGACAACCGTAACGATCCGAACATGTTGAAAGCCGGTATCACCGACTGGCAAACGCGCTACCCGCAAAACCCGGGTGCGAAAACCCTGCCGAGCCAGCTATCGAATCTGCAAAACTTTAAACCCGCATCCGCCAACAGAATCGCCCTGCTGCTGCCGTTAAACGGCCGTGCTGCGGTCTTTGGCCGGGCTATTCAGCAGGGTTTTGGAAGCCGCGAAAAACGGTGTGTCTGCGGTTTCCGGCCCGGCAGTACCGCAACAGGTGGCTCAGGCAGCAACCAGCCCGGTAGTGAGCCCATCACAAACCAGCGTCAGCGACCTGACCGACGCGTCTGCGCAGCAAGACGCTGTCGCGCCAGATGCGCAACAAGCTGAAGCGCCGGACAGCGCTGCGCAAACCGCGACGGCAGAAACCACACCGGCGGCAGAGACGGCGCAGCCAGCAGATGCCAATGCAACGCAGCCCGTAGCCGCGCCTGCTGTGGCTGCAGCACCGGCAAACCCCCGGCGTAGAGCTGAAAATTTACGACACCAGCGCACAGCCGATGGATCAGGTGCTTAATCAGGTGCAGCAAGATGGCGCCAGCATCGTGGTAGGTCCGCTGTTGAAAAACAACGTTGAAGAGCTGATGCGCAGCCACACCACGCTGAATGTACTGGCGCTCAACCAGCCGGAAAACGTCGAGAATCGCGCCAACATCTGCTACTTCGCCCTCTCTCCGGAAGATGGAAGCCCGCGATGCCGCGCGCCATATCCACGAACAAGGTCGCCATGCGCCGTTGTTGCTGATCCCACGTAGCCCGCTGGGCGATCGCATCAGCAACGCCTTTGCCCGAGTGGCAAAACTGGGCGGCGGCGTAGTGCTGGCACAAAATTTGGCTCTACCGCTGAGCTGCGTATGGGGATTAACAGCGGTTCCGGCATTGCGATGACCGGTAGCCCGGTGCTCTCCAGCCTGCCGAAACAGCAGGGCGTTACCATTGGTGGGCTGAACATTCCTGCGCCGCCGACCGATGCGCAAATCAGCGGCAGTGGCAACATTGACGCGGCGTATATCGTGGCGACACAGGATGAAATTGCGCTGATCAAACCAATGATCACCATGCGTACCGGCAGTCAGAGCGGCGTGATGCTGTATGCCAGTTCCCGCAGTGCGCAGGGCGGCGCTGGCCCGGACTTCCGCCTTGAAATGGAAGGACTGCAATTTAACGACATCCCGATGCTCGCTGGCGCCAACCCCTCATTGATGCAGCAGGCGCTGAAAAGCGTGAACAATGACTATTCACTGGCGCGGTTGTATGCAATGGGCGTTGATGCCCTCGGTCGCTGGCGAATAACTTCTCGCAAATGCGTCAGGTGCCGGGGGTTCGAACTCAATGGCAATACCGGCGATTTGACCGCCACTCAGGATTGCGTGATCAACAGGAAGTTGTCATGGCTCAAATACCAGCAGGGGCAAATCGTCCCGGCGAGTTAAGTCGTAAGCAGACCGGCGACGCGTGGGAAGCCAAAGCGCGTTGCTGGCTGGAAAGCAAAGGACTGCAGTTTATCGCCGCCAACGTGCGTGAGCGCGGCGGCGAGATTGATTTGATAATGCGGCACAATCACACCACCGTATTTATTGAGGTGCGTTATCGCAGGTCAGGCCGTTTCGGCGGTGCCTTGAGTAGCGTCACCCGGACGAAGCAAGTGAAACTGCTGCATACCGCCCGTTTGTGGCTCGCCCGGCACAATGGGAGTTTTGATACTGTGGATTGCCGGTTTGATGTGGTAGCCTTCACCGGAAATGAGGTTGAGTGGATACAAAACGCCTTTAACGACCACTCATAATTGCTGGAATTATAGGGATTACCGTGCTCGAACGAATTAAAGTCTGCTTTACGGAAAGCATTCAAACGCAAATTGCGGCGGCGGAAGCATTGCCTGACGCCATTTCCCGCGCCGCCATGACAATGGTCCACTCCCTGCTTAACGGCAACAAAATCCTCTGTTGTGGCAATGGCACGTCTGCCGCCAACGCACAGCATTTTGCTGCCAGTATGATCAACCGTTTTGGAAACAGAACGCCCCAGTTTACCTGCCATTGCACTTAATACCGATAATGTGGTCTTAACGGCAATAGCAAACGATCGTCTGCATGATGAGATTTACGCCAAGCAGGTTCGGGCGCTCGGTCATACCGGCGATATTCTGCTCGCTATCTCTACGCGGGGTAACAGTCGCGATATCGTTAAGGCCGTGGAAGCGGCGGTAACGCGCGATATGTCGATCATCGCGTTGACGGGCTATGACGGTGGCGAGCTGGCGGGTCTGCTGGGGCCGCAGGATGTCGAAATTCGTATTCCTTCCCACCGCAGCGCGCGCGCATTCAGGAGATGCACATGCTGACGGTCAATTGCTTATGCGATCTGATTGATAACACGCTTTTTCCTCACCGAGGGATGATTAAGGAGTACACATGAAGGCATTTACGCCCCTCGCAGTCCTTATTTCCGCGCTGCTGTTACAAGGTTGTGTTGGCGCTGTGGTGGTAGGTTCCGCAGCAATGGGCACCAAAGCCGCGACGGATCCGCGTACCGTGGGCACCCAGCAGTTGACGACAGTACACTGGAACTGCGCGTGAATAGCGCGCTGTCGAAAGACGAACAGATTAAGAAAGAAGCGCGTATTAACGTCACTGCCTATCAAGGGAAAGTGTTGCTGACCGGCCGGTGCGCCGAACACCGATCTCTCTTCCCGGGCAAAACAGATTGCCGTGGGCGTTGACGGCGCCACCGAAGTCTTTAACGAGATCCGCCGGTCAGCCGATTGGTCTGGGCACGGCCTCTTCCGATACCGGATCACCACCAAGGTGCGTTCTCAGCTCTTAAGCAGCGACCGGGTGAAATCGTCTAACGTGAAAGTCACCACGGAAAACGGGGAAGTGTTCCTGATGGGCCCGTGACCGACCGTGAAGGCAAAGCTGCGGCGGACATCGCCAGCCGCGTCAGCGGCGTCAAACACGTCACTACCGCGTTTACCTTTATCAAGTAATGCGCGATCGCCACCTCCCGGAGGTGGTTTAGGAGTGACAACAAAAAACCCGGCATTGCCGGGTTTTTCTTGACCGCCATCCATCAGAACAGCGCAATCACTCCGGTAAGTATCCCGCACAGCGCCACCGGTGCCCGCCGTCATCCACAAGGCTTTCGCCGGGAATGATTTACGCAGCATGATAAGCGACGGTAAACTCACCGCCGGCAGCGTGATCAGTAATGCCAGCGCAGGGGCCATGCCCATACCGGCCAGCATCATGGTCTGAACAATCGGGATTTCCGCCGCTGTCGGGATGACAAACAGGCAGCCGACAATCGCCATGGCAATCACCCACAGCAGCGTGTTGTCGATAGCGCCATCCGCATGCGGGAACAACCAGACGCGCGCAGCGCCCAGCACCAGTACTGCCAGAATATAAACAGGAATAGTGCTCCAGAAGAGCTGCCACAGCGCTTTCCCCAGCGTGCCATAAAGCTGCCCTGCGGCTCCGGCAGCGTGATATCCACGGTATCCGCCTGCTGCGGGTTCTCTTTCACCAGCGCCTGCACCAGCATCGCCACGCCAAGGACCGTCACCAGTCCCGCCACAAGGCGAATGGCAGCAAAATGCCAGCCAAGTACAAACCCCATAAACACCAGCGTGGCCGGGTTCAGCAATGGGTTACCCATCCAGAATGCCAGTGCACCACCCATCGACACGCGCTGGCGGCGCATACCTGCGGCAACCGGCGCGGCGCAGCAGGAGCACATCATGCCGGTGTGCAAGGCGAACAGCGTACCAAAGAGCGTACCGCTAACGCGTTTTTGCCCCAGCGTGCGCAGCAGCCAGTCACGCGGGATCAACACCTGAATTAACGATCCCAGCAACACGCCCAGTACGGCGGCTTTCCAGACGGCAAGGAAATAGACCATTGCGTAGTCCCATGCCGCTTTAAACGGACTGGCATCGGCCTGCGCGAGAATAGATTTACCAATACTGTGTGTTTCTGCAGCCGTGAAGGCTTTGCCGTAATAAGGCTGCCATTTCACATACCAAAAGACCAACGATAACAACAAGAAAGAACAGTGCGGGTTTCCACCACTGAAAGCGGGGTGCCGCCTGAGGATGAAGACTGACCAGTCATAACATTCCCCGGGGATAATGTGGTTTGAGCCTGCGAATAGTACGCCGGAAATGCTATTTTGCAAATGCACGCTCAGCCGCAATGGCGCGAAGCTGTGCCGACCCGATGATCTGTACCCCACTGGTATTTGGCGAAAATGCCAGCGTCAGTAACGCCTGCGCGACATCCTGCGCGTTAATTGACTTCCAGTTGCCCGGGAGAAAACGAAACAGCGGTGCCAGCAACGACTCATTAAAGCGCGTCTTCTGGCGATCTCCCAGCAGCATCGACGGGCGGGCGATTGTCAATGAAGGCCACCCCTGCGCGATTAACGCATTCTCCATTTCGCCTTTTACCCGGTTATAAAAAAGGGAGAGCGTGCATTGGCTCCCATGGCACTGACCACCAGCATCTGTTTCGCCCCCAGCCGCAAACCGGCTATCGCCGTGTCCACCACCAGCGTGAAATCCGCATGGATGAATGCCTCTTTACTGCCCGCTTCGCGCCGTGTGGTGCCAAGGCAGCAAAGACCGTGTCCACGGGTTCCGTGACCTGTGCCAGCGCATCGGTTAATTGCGGATCGTGGGGATTGAACACGCCCGCGACGTCACCCAACGGACGCCGTGTTGGTGCAGCAATGGAGGTGATGCGCGGCTCGTTAATCAGGAGCCGCAGCAAATGCCCACCCACCAGACCGGTCGCCCCGGTCAGTAATATACGTTGCATCTCTTCCCCTTTGCAGATGAATCCGTCTTGCAATACCCGCCCGCTGAACCAGGGCTTACTGTTCTGGTGAATTATCAGTATGGATAATTCGCCTCTCTGAAGCCAAAACAACGGAGGAATTATGAGCAAGAAAATTGCTGTCTTGATCACCGACGAGTTTGAAGATTCAGAATTCACGTCGCCGGCGCAGGAATTTCGTAAAGCCGGGCATGAAGTGATCACCATTGAGAAACAAGCAGGGAAAACCGTGCACGGTAAAAAGGCGAAGCCGATGTGGTGATCGATAAAGCCATTGATGACGTTAGCCCGGCGGATTTTGATGCGCTGTTGCTACCGGGTGGGCATTCACCGGATTATCTGCGCGGAGACGATCGCTTTGTAACCTTTACGCGGGACTTTATCAGCGCCGGTAAACCTGTTTTCGCCATTTGCCACGGCCCACAGCTGCTGATCAGCGCAGATGTGGTGAGAGGCCGTAAGCTGACGGCGGTGAAACCCATCGTTGTGGATGTGAAAAACGCCGGGGGCGAGTTTTATGACCGAAGTGGTGATCGATAACGATCAACTGATCACCAGCCGAACCCCCGATGATTTGCCCGCCTTCAACCGCGAAGCACTGCGTTTACTGGGTGCCTGATTCACGGATCCAGTGAAGCTTTTTGCCAAACCCCAGCGTGTTGTCGGTGAATTTCACCTCGTTGAGGCGAATTTCCCACATCGGGGCTGACAACATGCGAGCTACCGGAAAGCGACGGTTGTACTGCGCGCGCGGGACCGCGCTTTCCTCTTCATCCAGCCGACGGATCTCCCCGGCGAACTGCACGCCCCGGATCAACGCCACGGTTTTCGGTTGACCGTTTACCGTACCGGCAACCTGCGCTTTCAGGCCAGTCATTTGCCCATGGCGCGTCTGATCTTCACTCAGGACATAAAACGCCACGGCGTGCGGATCGTAGAAATAAAATGCATTGGCGCACCATAACTCTCCCCTGTTCGCCACGCACCAGTCACCACATGCTGTTTTGCCAACCAGCGATTAATGGCCGCAAGAGTCTCCATTTTGCCCTTCCTCGTGTTATTTTTCGTTCACATTAACACAATGAATACCGCCATGACGCCCTGGTTTTCTCTATCTTATTCGTACGCCGGACAATGCCCTCTATACCGGCATTACTACCGATGTCGCGCGCCGCTTTACGCAGCATCAAAACGGAAAAGGGGCAAAAGCGTTACGGGGAAAAGGCGTGCTGGAGCTGGTCTTTTCGGCGCAGGTAGGGGACAAATCGATCGCGCTGCGGCTGGAATACCGAATCAAACAGTTGACCAAGCGCCAGAAAGAGCGCCTCGTCGCCGGAGATGGCTCATTCGAAGCGCTGCAGGAGAGTTTGCTATCGCCTGCGGTTACAGGCGATTGAAGTGCTCTGAATACTCAACCAGACCACGTACGCCGTTTAAGGCATCGTCAGCCAGGGCGGTGCACCAGAAACGCCGCTTCGGTTTCCGGCCAACGGCAGTGCAGGCCGTGCTGCGCCGCGTTTTCAAAACCGAGACGACTGTAGAAAGCCGGATCGCCCAGCGTCACCGCGGCCG
Source organism: Enterobacter sp. EA-1 (assembly GCA_002886105.1). Taxonomy (GTDB): domain Bacteria; phylum Pseudomonadota; class Gammaproteobacteria; order Enterobacterales; family Enterobacteriaceae. The sequence goes on along the minus strand of CP025776.1, from coordinate 624,869 downwards.
CGTAGCCAAACTCATTCAGCGAATCCAGCCCTTCATACACCAACTGGCGCGCAAGGCCCTGCCCGCGATACTGTTCGTCCACCGCCAGCGGCGCAAGCCCGACCCATTGCAGCTCTTCGCCCTCAACCGTAACCGGGCTGAACGCAACGTAGCCAATCACCAGCCCTTCATCATCGGTTGCGACAAATCCCAGCGTGATCAAACCGTCTTCGCGCAGATCGTGCACCAGCCGGGCTTCGCCCTCGCCGCCAAAGCTGCGCCGGAGCAACGCGTCGATACCCGGGCGCATCAATGGGAATTTCAACTCTAATCAGCATGGCTCACCTACAGAAGGTTGTGTCGTTGCAGGCGGCGCTTGCAGGCCAGCCTCAACAAATTCCGCCAACTGCAACAGCATCACCCGCAGGGGGTTTTGGCATCTGCTCCAGTTCAATGGCGTCCATCAAATTCTTAACGTAAAGCCCCAGCTCCGTATCCCCTTCAATCACCAGTCGGCGCTGGAAGAAGAGCGTATCCGGATCCTGTTTGCGTGCGGCAATCATCAGCAAATCGCTGGCATCCGCGCTGAAGCTCACATCGGCGTCCGCCGATTCGCGCACGATCAACCGCCCGTCCTCAACAGAGGTATACCACGTCAGGCCGATATCACGAACCTGAATACTTAACCAGCGGCCTTCCAGAAACTCAAGCTCTCCGTCCGCCAGAGCCTGTTGGAACTGCCAGCGCAGCACCTGCTCCAGTACCGGCGCTTGATGGCGAAAGGCGTCAGCTTAACCGGCACACTCAGTAACGACGGACCAAAGTGAACAAGATGTGAACGCAATTTTTCCAACACGAGCTTTACTCCCTGAAATGATAATGACTGCTATTTTGCCACACCAATGAAATGACATAGCGGCGCAAATCAACAATTACACAATAAATAGGCCCTGATTATTGGTATTGCCAATACACATTTAACTGCCTCAAATCAAGAATTGTCGCAGACAGGTTAACTAAAATCCCAGTTCGTTAACAATTAGCGCCCCGGTACGACCGGGCCACTGCGCCCCTGATTGCAGGATACACTATGGAGTTGCTCTGCCCTGCCGGAAACCTTCCGGCATTGAAGGCGGCCATCGAAAACGGCGCCGACGCTGTCTATATCGGCCTGAAAGATGACACCAACGCCCGTCATTTCGCCGGACTCCAATTTTACGGAGAAAAAAACTCCGGAGGCGGTCAGTTTTGTGCATCAGCATCGCCGCAAACTGCATATTGCCATCAATACCTTTGCGCATCCGGATGGCTACTCACGCTGGGAGCGTGCGGTGGATATGGCGGCGCAAATTGGTGCCGATGCATTGATCCCGGCGGATCTGGCGATGCTGGAGTACGCCGCCGAGCGTTATCCGCACATTGAACGCCATGTTTCCGTGCAGGCTTCTGCGACCAATGAAGAGGCTATCCGTTTTTATCATCGCCACTTTGATGTCGCCCGCGTCGTGCTGCCGCGTGTGTTATCTATCCACCGAGGTTAAACATCCGGCCCGCGTCACTCCTGTGCCGCTGGAAGTGTTCGCCTTCGGCAGCCTGTGCATTATGGCGGAAGGACGCTGCTACCTCTCCTCTTACCTGACGGGTGAATCGCCGAATACTGTGGGCGCATGCTCCCCGGCGCGCTTTGTCCGTTGGCAGCAAACCCCCGCAGGGGCTGGAATCCCGCCTCAACGAGGTGCTGATCGATCGTTACCGGATGGCGAAAACGCGGGTTACCCGACTCTGTGCAAAGGGCGTTATCTGGTGGATGGCGAGCGCTACCACGCGCTGGAAGAGCCCACCAGCCTGAACACACTGGAGTTGCTGCCGGAACTGCTGGCGGCGAACATCGCCTCGGTCAAAATCGAAGGGCGCCAGCGTAGCCCGGCCTATGTTAGCCAGTGGCAAAAGTGTGGCGTCAGGCAATCGATCGCTGCATGGCTTCCCCCGCAAAATTTCGTGCCGCAGCCCGCGTGGATGGACACGCTGGGATCGATGTCTGAAGGTACGCAAACCACCCTTGGCGCGTACCACCGTAAATGGCAGTAGGTAGAACATGAAATATTCATTAGGACCGGTGCTTTACTACTGGTCAAAAGAGACGCTGGAAGACTTTTATCGCCGTGCGGCAAACAGCACCGCCGATATTATCTATCTTGGCGAAGCCGTTTGCAGCAAGCGCCGCGCCACCAAAGTCGGCGACTGGCTCGATATGGCGAAGGAGCTGGCGACCAGCGGCAAACAGGTGGTGCTTTCCACTCTTGCGCTGGTGCAAGCGTCATCTGAGCTGAACGAACTCAAACGCTATGTCGATAACGGCGAATTCCTGCTGGAAGCCAGCGATTTGGGCGTGGTGAATATGTGCGCGGACCGCAAGCTGCCGTTTGTCGCCGGGCATGCGCTCAACTGCTATAACGCAGTGACGTTACGCTTGTTGCTGAAGCAAGGCATGGTGCGCTGGTGCATGCCGGTGGAGCTTTCCCGCGACTGGCTGATTAACCTGCTCGATCAGTGCGATGCGCTGGGCATCCGTCAGCAATTTGAAGTGGAAGTGCTCAGCTACGGTCATTTGCCGCTGGCCTACTCCGCGCGCTGCTTTACGGCCCGTTCGGAAGACCGACCGAAAGACGAATGCGAAACCTGCTGTATCAAATACCCGAACGGGCGCAGCATGCTGTCGCAGGAAAATCAGCAGGTGTTTGTGCTTAATGGCATCCAGACCATGAGCGGCTATGTCTACAATCTCGGCAATGAACTGACATCCATGAACGGGATTGTGGACGTGGTGCGTCTGTCGCCGATGGGTAATGACACGTTTACCATGCTCGATGCGTTTCGTCGCAATGAAACCGGCGCATCACCGCTGCCGCTGGCGTCAAACAGCGACTGTAACGGCTACTGGCGCAGGCTACCGGGCACCGGCGCTGCAACAGTAAAAAGGCTCAAGTTGTTAACAGCTATCAGCAAAGGTTAATGCACTATAAAAGTTGCAGCTTTTCTGGCCGGGCGCGGCACATTGCGCCGTGGGCTGGAAGAAGACCTTCAATCTGATGACGATGCTGTAGCAAAGTGAGTTTTTATGTCTGATAAAACCATTCCTTTTTCGGTGCTCGATCTGGCGCCGATCCCGCAACATTCCAGCGCCCGCGAGGCGTTTACGCACTCGCTGGATCTGGCAAAACTCGCTGAAAAGCGCGGTTATCACCGTTACTGGCTGGCGGAGCACCACAATATGACCGGTATCGCCAGCGCGGCGACCTCGGTGTTGATTGGCTACCCCGGCGGCGAATACGCAAACCCTGCATCTGGGTTCCGGCGGCGTTATGCTCCCAAATCATTCACCACTGGTGATCGCAGAGCAATTCGGCACGCTGAATACACTTTATCCCCGGCCGTATTGATCTTGGACTGGGTCGCGCACCGGTAGCGATCAGCGCACAATGATGGCATTGCGTCGCCATATGAGCGGCGATATTGATAACTTCCCGCGTGATGTGGCAGAACTGGTGGACTGGTTTGATGCCCGCGATCCGAATCCACACGTGCGCCCGGTGCCGGTGGCTATGGCGAGAAGATCCCGGTCTGGCTGCTGGGTTCCAGCCTGTATAGTGCACAACTGGCTGCACAGCTTGGTCTGCCGTTTGCGTTTGCCTCGCATTTTGCGCCGGATATGCTGTTCCGGTGCGCTGCATCTCTACCGCTCCAATTTCAAACCTTCGGAGCGGTTGGAAAAACCGTACGCGATGGTGTGCATCAATATTGTCGCCGCCGACAGCAACCGCGATGCAGAATTCCTGTTTACCTCCGTGCAGCAGGCCTTTGTGAAACTGCGCCGTGGCGAAAGTGCGCAGTTGCCGCCGCCAATCCAGAGTATGGATCAATTCTGGTCACCGTCGGAGCAGTACGGCGTGCAACAGGCGCTAAGCATGTCTTTGGTGGGCGATAAGGCGAAGGTGCGCCACGGTCTCGAATCCATTCTGCGGGAAACGGATGCAGACGAGATTATGGTTAATGGGCAGATTTTTGATCACGCGCGGCTGCATTCATTTGAGCTGGCCATGCAGGTGAAAGAAGAACTTCTGGGCTAGCGTTTCACCGGGTGGCGCAGGCCAGTCAGCCGCGCCGCCCGGCTTTATGCTACTGGTAAACCGGCAACAGATTAAAGCTGGAAAGCAGATGCACCGCCGCGTTGCCTGCGCCAAACAACAGGATCAATACAATCATTGGCTTACCGCCCCAAACGCGGAAAATCGGGCTGCCAAAGCGTTTACGGGATGCATTTGCCAGCAAGGCCGGCACAATGGCCGCCCAGATGGTCGCGGCCAGACCCGCATACCCAATGGCATATAAAAAACCATTCGGCCAGAGCACACCGCCAATGATCGGTGGCGTGAATGTCAGCAGCGCGGTTTTAAAACGCCCCAGCGGAGAGTCATCAAAGTTGAACAAATCCGCCAGATAGTCAAACAGCCCCAGCGTAACCCCAAGGAAAGAACTGGCGACGGCAAAATTCGAGAAAATCACCAGCAGCAGATCCAGACTGCGGCTGTTCAGCACGCCGCTCAACGCCTGTACCAACACATCAATATTTCCGCCCTTTGCCGCGATGTCGATAAACGCCGGACGTGGAATATTGCCCATGGTCACCAGCAGCCAGATAACGTACAGCCCCAGCGCCAGCAGCGTTCCGTAGACCGTGCAACGGATGATGGTGCGCGGATCCTTACCGTAGTACTTCATCAGGCTCGGTACATTGCCGTGATAACCGAACGACGCCAGACAGAAAGGCAGGGTCATCAATAAGTACGGCGTATAGGAGGTGTTGCTTTGCGCCACATTCAACAGCGTGGCGGGCTGCACATGCCCGAGCAAGCTACCGAAGGTCAGGAAGAACGTGATCACTTTCGCACCCAGCACAATCGCGGTCATCCGGCTAACTGCATGGGTTGAGAGCCAGACAATAAATGCCACTCCCAGTGCAAAACAGAGACCCGCCAGCCGCGCCGGAACATTGAGTGACAGTTCTGAAAAGGTGTGGTGCAGAATAGAACCACTGGCCGAAATATAGGCGTAGGTCAGGATATAAAGCACAAAAGCAATGGAGACGCCATTCACCAGGGTTCCAGCCTTTACCCAGCAGATCTTTGGTGATCGTGTCAAAGCTCGCACCGCTGCGATAGTTCAGGTTCGCTTCGAGGATCATCAACCCGGAGTGCAACATGCAAAACCAGTGTAAAAACGAGCGCCAGAAGCGACCAGAAGAACCACGCGCCGGACATCACCACTGGCAGCGAAAACATGCCTGCGCCGATGATCGTACCGCCGATAATCACCACCCCGCCGAGCAGCGAAGGGGAAGCCTGTGTGGTTGTCAGTGTCGACATCTGAAAAATTCTCCTGTGGTCATGCAATGCCGGAAATAGAACCGCTGCATTGTACCAGTACAGGAGTACGTTACAGATAAAAAAAGCCCCAATCATTTCGATCGGGGCTGTATCTTTTTCTTTACGACCTGTAACGCAGAATAATCAGCGTTAATTACGCATCGTTACGACGACGTGGAGCGCTGTCGTCACGATCGCGACGCGGTGCGCGACGTTCGCCGCCGAAACCACGACCTTCCTGACGCTCACCGCTGAAACGGCGACCTTCACCACCGCGACCGCCTTCACGACGCTCGCCACCGAAGCCACCGCCACGACGCTCACCACCACCGCGACGTTCGCTACGCTCGCGCGGCTGCGCATCGCCCAGCAGTTGCATATTCATCGGCTTGTTCAGAATACGCGTGCGGGTAAAGTGCTGCAGAACTTCGCCCGGCATGCCTTTCGGCAGCTCGATAGTGGAGTGGGTGCCAAACAGTTTGATGTTACCGATGTAGCGGCTGCTGATGTCGCCTTCGTTAGCGATAGCGCCAACAATATGACGAACTTCAACACCGTCATCACGGCCCACTTCAATGCGGTACAGTTCCATTTCACCAACATCACGACGCTCGCGACGCGGACGATCTTCACCACCACGTTCCGGACGGTCGCCACGCGGACCACGATCGTTACGATCGCCACGGCGTTCGAAACGATCATCACGCTCGCGGAATTCACGACGCGGACGCATCGGCGCATCCGGCGGCAGGATCAGCGGACGTTCGCCCTGCGCCATTTTCAGCAGTGCTGCGGCCAGCGTTTCGATATCCATCTCTTCTTCAGAAGAAGGCTGGATTTTCGCCAACAACGCACGGTACTGGTCCAGATCGCTGCTTTCCAGCTGCTGCTGTACTTTCGCGGCGAATTTTTCCAGACGGCGTTTGCCCAGCAACTCTGCGTTCGGCAGTTCCACTTCCGGAATGGTCAGCTTCATCGTACGTTCGATATTGCGCAGCAGACGGCGTTCGCGGTTCTCAACGAACAGCAGCGCACGACCGGCACGACCCGCACGACCGGTACGGCCAATACGGTGAACGTAGGATTCAGAATCCATCGGGATGTCATAGTTGACAACCAGCTGATGCGCTCAACGTCCGGTGCCACGAGCCGCAACATCGGTCGCAATCAGGATATCGAGACGACCATCTTTCAGACGTTCCAGAGTCTGCTCACGCAGCGCCCCCGGGTTCATGTCGCCGTTCAGCGCGGCGCTGTTATAGCCGTTACGCTCCAGCGCTTCGGCCACTTCCAGCGTTGCGTTTTTGGTACGCACGAAAATGATCGCCGCATCAAAATCTTCCGCTTCCGGTGAAGCGAACCAGCGCTTCGTTTTTACGCATGCCATACACCGTCCAGTAGCTCTGGCTGATGTCCGGGCGCGTGGTAACACTGGACTGAATGCGCACTTCCTGCGGCTCTTTCATAAAGCGGCGGGTGATGCGACGGATAGCTTCCGGCATGGTTGCAGAGAACAGCGCGGTCTGATGACCTTCCGGGATCTGCGCCATGATGGTTTCTACGTCTTCGATAAAGCCCATACGCAGCATTTCGTCGGCTTCATCCAGTACCAGACCGCTCAGTTTAGAGAGATCCAGCGTACCGCGTTTCAGGTGATCCAACAGACGACCCGGCGTACCGACGACGATCTGCGGCCCCTGACGCAGGGCGCGTAATTGCACGTCATAACGCTGGCCGCCATACAGAGCAACCACGTTTACGCCGCGCATATGTTTAGAGAAATCGGTCATCGCTTCAGCGACCTGAACCGCCAGTTCGCGGGTCGGAGCGAGCACGAGGATCTGCGGCGCACGCAGGTCCGGATCGATGTTGTTAAGCAGTGGCAGGGAAAACGCTGCGGTTTTACCGCTACCAGTCTGGGCCATACCCAGCACGTCACGACCAGAAAGCAGGTGCGGAATGCACTCAGCCCTCGGATCGGAGATGGTTTTTCGTAACCGAGATCGTTAAGGGCTTCAAGGATAGGAGCCTTCAGGCCCAGATCTGCAAAAGTGGTTTCGAATTCAGCCATGTAGTACAAGTGCCTCTATGTCATTGGCGGCCAGTCTACATAACTCATCGTGAAAAAATTAGCAATTTTCATTGAAAAGTGTGAACCGGCTCAAAGTAGGTTAATTAACGAACAATAAAGCCCTCACCCGTGAAGGTGATGGCAATCAAAAAAGATTACGGGCTGATATGTTCGTCAGCTATTGCTGGTCCGATTCTGCCGAGGTCGTCGTGCTCCTCGGCCCAAGAGCGCTAATTCCAACAATGCGTAACGGTGCTCAACAAAGTTATGTACGTTGTTAGCAACCGCTAGTTTGAACAGTGCCGTGGCGCTGTCCTTATCCCCCAGACTTAGGTAGTACTTACCTAAATAGAAGTTGGTTTCACTGAGATGCTCAGCGAGCGAGGTGTTATCCGTTGCGTCTGCCTTCAGGCGATCCATTAGCGTTGCTTCGCTAATGTCGCCGAGGTAGAACTCGACAATGTTCCATCCCCACTGTTCACCGGTCCGATTTTTCGGAAGCGCTGTTTCAGTGCTTCTTTAGCCTACTTCTCATCGAGCTTCCGCTCAACGATGTAAAGCCACAGACTGCGGAAAGGATCATTAGGATCGTCTTGATAAAACGCCAGCAGATCATCTTGCGCTAACTTATTACGACCGCCGTAATGCAAGGCAATGCCGCGATTCAAGTGCGCGCGTAGTTGTAAGTTGGATCAAGCTCAAGTACAGAATCAAACGCTTCATAGGCAGCATCAAAATTGCCTGCCTGCGTTAAATAAATGCCTAAGCAATTGAATACTTCAGGCATATCGGGTCGAATCGCCAGCGCTTGTGAAAAATCATTCCGCGCCGTGGGGGCTCTCAAACCGAGGCTATCATACAATACTCCGCGCTCATATAAAAGCTGTGCGCGTTCGTCATCGGTTAAAGCCCGACTGGCAAGAATTTGTTCCATGCGTGCCAGAATCACTTCCTGCTGCAAAGTCGGTTGCAATGGCACCGCGAGGACTTCGCTCTTACGCCGCAGAGTTGCTGCATCCTGCCAGCGTTAAAGCTGTCGCAACGAAACACCAGCGCAAAAAAGGCTTCATTTCCCACTCCCGAAGACAACTATTGGATGAACGTCCTGTCCCCCGGCTGCAAACATGGCGTCCTGCCTGCTAATACGCCCTCCGCATAGGCGGAGGGCAAAGGCAACCTTACTCGCCCTGCTCTGCCTGCGGCGCTTCTGCCGCTTCAGCAGGCTGAGTTTGCTCAGTTGCTTCTTTAATGCTCAGACGGATACGGCCCGCGGCGATCAACTTCCAGAACTTTCACCGGCACTTCCCCGGCCCATCTGCAGATAGTCGGTCACTTTCTCAACACGCTTGTCAGCGATCTGAGAAATATGCACCAGACCTTCTTTACCGCCACCAATGGCAACAAATGCGCCAAAGTCAACGATACGGGTCACTTTACCATTGTAGATACGACCAACTTCGATCTCGGCAGTGATCTCTTCGATACGACGGATAGCGTGTTTTGCTTTATCGCCGTCGGTTGCAGCGATTTTAACAGTACCGTCATCTTCGATTTCAATAGTCGTGCCGGTTTCTTCGGTCAGCGCACGAATTACGGAGCCGCCTTTACCGATCACGTCTTTGATCTTGTCCGGATTGATCTTGATGGTATGGATACGCGGTGCGAATTCAGAGATATCGCCGCGTGGCGCGTTAATCGCCTGCTCCATCACGCCCAGAATATGCAGACGCGCGCCTTTCGCCTGATTCAGCGCAACCTGCATGATCTCTTTGGTGATACCTTCAATTTTGATATCCATCTGCAGCGCAGAGATACCGTCGCGGGAACCCGCAACTTTGAAGTCCATATCGCCCGGGTGGTCTTCATCGCCCGGGATATCGGACAGAACAACAAAGTTGTCGCCTTCTTTCACCAGACCCATTGCGATACCGGCAACAGCCGCTTTCACCGGCACGCCTGCGTCCATCAGCGCCAGAGATGCGCCGCACACAGATGCCATGGAGGAGGAGCCGTTAGATTCGGTGATTTCAGAAACCACACGCACGGTGTACGGGAATTTTTCTGCATCCGGCATCACTGCCAGTACGCCACGTTTCGCCAGACGACCGTGACCAATTTCACGGCGTTTTGGTGAACCCACCATCCCAGTTTCGCCTACGGAGTACGGAGGGAAGTTGTAATGGAACAGGAAGGAGTCAGTACGCTCGCCCATCAGTTCGTCAATGATCTGTGCATCACGTGCGGTACCCAACGTTGCTGTCACCAGCGCCTGAGTTTCACCACGGGTGAACAGTGCGGAACCGTGAGTACGCGGCAGTACGCCGGTGCGAACGTCCAGACCACGGATCATGTCTTTTCGCGGCCATCGATACGCGGTTCGCCAGCCAGTACGCGGCTACGCACAACGTTTTTCTCGATAGCGTGCAGGATTTCACCCAGCTCGTTAGCGTCCAGCGCTTCGTCTTCGGCAACCAGCGTAGCGATAGTTTCAGACTTAATCACGTCAACCTGAGCATAACGCTCTTGTTTATCAGTGATGCGGTAGGCATCGCTCAGACGTGATTCCGCCAGCGCAGCAACACGCGCGTTCAGCGCTTCGTTTACTGCTTCCGGCTGCCAGTCCCAACGCGGTTTGCCGGCTTCTTTCACCAGCTCGTTGATGTTCTGGATAACAACCTGCTGCTGATCGTGGCCAAATACCACCGCACCCAGCATCTGGTCTTCGCTCAGCAGTTCTGCTTCAGATTCAACCATCAGCACTGCCGCTTCAGTACCGGCAACAACCCAGTTACTGGCTTTCAGCTCTTCCTGAGTCGGGTTCAGCACATACTGGTCGTTGATGTAACCAACACGAGCAGCGCCGATTGGGCCGTTAAACGGGATACCAGACAGAGACAGCGCAGCAGAAGCACCGATCATCGATACGATGTCCGGGTTAACCTGCGGGTTAACGGGAAACGACAGTAGCAATAACCTGAACTTCGTTCACGAAGCCTTCCGGGAACAGCGGGCGAACCGGGCGGTCAATCAGACGCGCAATCAGGGTTTCGCCTTCACTCGGACGGCCTTCACGACGGAAGAAACCACCGGGGGATTTTACCCGCAGCGTAAGTACGCTCCTGATAGTTAACGGTCAGTGGGAAAAAGTCCTGACTGGTTTAGCTTTTTTCTGGCCGACAACGGTAACAAATACTGCGGTGTCATCCATGCTTACCATTACGGCAGCGGTGGCCTGACGGGCCATCATGCCGGTTTCCAGTGTGACGGTGTGCTGGCCATACTGGAATTTACGAACGATCGGATTCAGCAAAATTCTATCCTTTCTTAATGAATATCAGCACACCGCTGGCGTGCTGAGTATTTAACCGGACCTTCTTGCATCCTCGCGACTAATGACAACCCTGACCCGCCCCATTGCGGATAAAGCCTCTCATTAGCCGCGCGAACCTCTGCAACGAAGATCATACATGGCAACAATACATTAGTTTACTGCCAATTGCTGCCGCTTTGGTTGGAAAAAAGGGGCCTTGAAGGCCCCTTCTTGAAACTCGCCAGACTTAGCGACGCAGACCCAGACGCTCGATCAGCGCAGTGTAGCGTGCAACGTCTTTACGTTTCAGGTAGTCGAGCAGTTTACGACGCTGAGAAACCATGCGCAGCAGACCACGACGGCTGTGGTGATCTTTTTTGTGCTCTGCAAAGTGACCCTGCAGGTGGTTGATCTGAGCAGTCAGCAGTGCAACCTGAACTTCGGTAGAACCGCTGTCGTTAGAACCACGACCAAACTCGGAAACGATTTTTGCTTTAGCTTCAACGCTTAGAGACATTTTAAACTCCAATAATAAAAAAAATGAAAGGGCGCCGATCTCTAATTCAGCGACCCCGGGTTTAACGTCGCACGATGTTAAATACATAGCCCGACGTTAAGCGGCAATATTCTACTCGCAGTAGCAGCTTCCCGCAAGGAGAGGCCGTTATACCGCAGGATACTCCACGACCAGACGACGCGGTGCAACGCGGCCTTCGTCGTCAATTTCACCCATGCCGATGAATTTCGCTTCGTCACCTTCTGTCACGCGCACCAGCCCCTCTTTTGGCGCAGCCGATGTACGCACCGGCTGACCATTTTTAAAGTACGCAGCCACAACGGACGGGATATTAACAACCGGGAAATCTGACGCAGGGCTATCCATCGGCATCAGCAGCGGATCCAACAGTTGTGCCGCCGGAATAGCCTGCTGTTCAGCCTGCTCCACCAGTTCACGCAACTGTTCGAGCGTGACCATGCGCTCGACGGGGTACTTACTCACCGCCAGACGACGCAGGTAAATAACGTGCGCGCCGCAACCGAGTTTCTCGCCCAGATCATCAACGATCGTGCGGATATACGTCCCCTTCGAGCAGTGAATTTCCAACTCAAGCTCATTACCTTCATGGCGTATAAGCAGCAGCTCATAAACCGTGATTGGCCGGGCTTCGCGCGGGACGTCAATTCTCGGCGCGCATATTCGTAGAGCTTCTTTCCTTGATACTTCCAACGCAGAATACATCGACGGGATCTGTTGCGTATCGCCGCGGAAACTTTCCAACGCCGCCGCCAGTTGCTCTGCGGTGAACGTCAAAGGGCGTTCTTCGACAATCTGCCCATCTGCATCCGAGGTATCGGTACGTTGGCCAAGGCGGGCAATCACCCGGTAGCGTTTATCAGAATCCAGCAAATATTGAGAGAATTTCGTCGCTTCACCCAGACAAATCGGCAGCATGCCGGTTGCCAGCGGATCCAGCGCGCCAGTGTGCCCGGCGCGATTGGCATTATAGAGACGCTTTACTTTTGCAAGACATCATTGCTGGAAGCGCCTTGCTGTTTATCCAGCAGCAACACGCCATGCACATCGCGACCGCGACGACGAGGACGACTCATCAGTCCTCCTTGCTGTCGTCCGGATTCACCCGACGCTCGTCATCGTGTTTCACGACGCTTGTCACGAGATTGGACATGCGCATCCCTTCTACCAGCGAGTTGTCATAGAAGAAGGTCAGTTCCGGCACAATACGCAAACGCATCGCTTTACCCAGCAGCGTACGGATAAAACCTGATGCATCATGCAATGCTTTAATACCCGCTTTAACAGAGGCTTCGTCTTTGTCGTTGAGGAAAGTGACAAACACTTTGGCGTAGGCCAGATCGCGGGACACTTCCACACCGGAAACGGTGGTCATCATACCCAGACGTGGATCTTTGATTTCGCGCTGCAGGATAATAGCAATTTCTTTTGCAGTTCCTGAGATACGCGCTGTGGGCGACCAAATTCTTTCGCCATAATAATTCTCCAGACTAAAAGGGGCCGTAGCCCCCTTTTTATATTCTTGCCGGGTGGCGCTTCGCTTACCCGGCCTACATGACTGACACTGTTGCGTCGATTACTCGATGGTACGCTGGATCTCAATGATTTCGAACACTTCGATCATATCGCCGGTACGTACGTCATTGTAGTTCTTCACGCCGATACCACATTCCATACCGTTACGAACTTCGTTGACGTCATCTTTAAAGCGACGCAGAGATTCCAGCTCGCCTTCATAGATAACCACGTTGTCGCGCAGTACGCGGATCGGGTTGTGACGTTTAACCACACCTTCGGTAACCATACAGCCTGCAATGGCGCCAAATTTCGGTGATTTGAAGACATCACGAACTTCCGCCAGACCGATGATCTGCTGTTTCAGTTCCGGAGACAGCATACCGCTCATCGCCGCTTTCACTTCGTCGATCAGGTTATAGATGACGGAGTAGTAACGCAGATCCGTGCTTTCAGCTTCGATCACACGGCGCGCAGAGGCATCCGCACGAACGTTGAAGCCAACCAGAATGGCGTTGGAAGCGGCAGCGAGGGTCGCATCGGTTTCGGTGATCCCACCTACGCCAGAACCAACGATCTTCACTTTCACTTCGTCGGTAGACAGTTTCAGCAGTGAGTCGGCAATTGCTTCCACGGAACCCTGAACGTCTGCTTTCATGACGATGTTCACTTCATGAACTTCGCCTTCAGTCATGTTAGCAAACATGTTTTCCAGTTTGGATTTCTGCTGACGCGCCAGTTTAACTTCGCGGAATTTGCCCTGACGATACAGCGCCACTTCACGCGCTTTCTTCTCGTCACGAACAACAGTCGCTTCATCACCCGCAGCAGGAACACCGGACATACCGAGAATTTCGACTGGAATGGACGGACCGGCTTCGCTTACTTCACGACCCAGTTCATCACGCATTGCACGCACACGACCGTACTCAAAGCCACACAGTACGATATCGCCTTTATGCAGGGTACCTTCACGCACCAGAACCGTTGCTACCGGACCACGACCTTTATCCAGGAAGGATTCGATAACTACGCCGCTTGCCATACCTTTACGCACGGCTTTCAGCTCCAGAACCTCTGCCTGCAGCAGGATGGCGTCCAGCAGGTCATCGATACCGGTACCGGCTTTCGCAGATACGTGTACGAACTGGCTTTCGCCGCCCCACTCTTCCGGGATGATCCCGTACTGGGTCAGTTCGTTTTTAACGCGATCCGGATCGGCTTCTGGTTTATCAATCTTGTTCACTGCAACCACCACCGGCACCTGCGCTGCTTTCGCGTGCTGGATAGCTTCGATGGTCTGCGGCATCACGCCGTCGTCTGCAGCAACAACCAGCACCACGATGTCCGTTGCCTGAGCACCACGAGCACGCATTGCGGTAAACGCGGCGTGACTCGGGGTATCCAGTGAAGGTGATCATCCCGTTGTCAGTTTCAACGTGGTAAGCACCGATGTGCTGAGTAATGCCGCCCGCTTCGCCAGAAGCCACTTTCGTCGAACGAATGTAGTCAAGCAGAGAGGTTTTACCGTGGTCAACGTGACCCATAATGGTCACTACCGGCGCGCGCGGTTCTGCCGCCGCACCCGTATCACGGTCGCTCATTACCGCTTCTTCCAGTTCGTTTTCACGACGCAGGATGACTTTGTGCCCCATTTCTTCAGCAACGAGCTGTGCGGTTTCTGGTCGATCACGGTTAATGGTGGCCATCGCACCCAGTTTCATCATCGCTTTGATGACCTGAGAGCCTTTACCGCCATCTTGTTAGCCAGTTCGCCAACGGTCAGGGTTTCGCCAATCACCACGTCACGGTTAACAGCCTGCACCGGCTTCTGGAAGCCCTGTTGCAGAGAAGAACCTTTACGTTGTCTGCCGCCTTTACCACCACGAACGGCGGCACGCGCTTCGCGATCGGCTTTGCTTTCAGCGTGCTTGTTGCCTTTCTTGGGACGCGCGGCTTTCGCTGTGCGGCCACGACCACGTCCGCCTTCAACTTCGCGGTCGTTGTCATCTTCAGCCTGACGCGCATGCTGGGAAGTGGTTACGTGATAATCACCAGTAGTCTCTTCTTCTTCGCTACTACCAGCGGTCCAGCCATTTTCGTTCTGTTCTGCCATACGACGAGCTTCTTCCGCTACGCGACGCGCGTTTTTCTTCCAGTTTACGACGAGCCTCTTCCTCCGCTTTGCGCTTGAGTTCTTGCGCTTCGGATTCACGGCGGGCTTTTTTCCGCACGGGCTGTCTAGTCATTTCGTCAGATTGTTGGTTGCTCACTTTGCTATTTTCCGCAGCCTCGCGTTTTGCATTTTCAGCATGTTCGCGTTTAGCTTTTTCTTCGGCTTCACGTTTCACACGGCTTTCGGCGTCACGCTTTGCTTTTTCCTCGGCTTCGCGTTCAGCGACTTCCTGTGCTTCACGACGGGCCTTCTCTTCCGCTTCACGCATCGCCTCTTCTTCCGCAGCGAGACGTTCAGCCTCTTGTGGATCGCGTTTTACAAAGGTGCGTTTTTTACGGACTTCGATCTGCACCGATTTACTTTTACCACCGGTGCCCTGAATACTTAATGTACTGCGCGTTTTGCGCTGCAGCGTCAGCTTATCAGGCCCGGCACCGTGTTCACGGTTCAGGTGCGCTAATAGCGTCTGCTTTTCTTGCGCCGTCACTGAATCTTCAGAGGACTTGCGGATCCCTGCATCAGCAAATTGCTGTACCCGAGGGCGGTCCACAGAGGTCTGAATCTCAGCGGCCAGCGTTTTTACGGTTACATCTGTCATGCTGTTCCTTCCTGCTACAGTTTATTACGCTTCGTCACCAAACCAGCAAATATTACGTGCGGCCATGATGAGCTCACCTGCTTTCTCGTCGGTTAACCCTTCGATATCACTCAGGTCATCCACGCCTTGCTCAGCGAGGTCTTCCAGCGTACAAACACCACGAGCAGCCAGTTTGAAAGCCAGTGCGCGATCCAAACCTTCCAGATTCAGCAGGTCTTCAGCCGGAGCTTTATCGCTAAGGCTTTCTTCCTGCGCCAGTGCCAGAGTGGTCAGCGCATTCTTCGCGCGATCACGCAGGGCTTCAACAGTGTCTTCATCCAGACCGTCGATTTCCAGCAGCTCTTTGATAGGCACATAGGCCAGTTCTTCCAGCGTAGAGAAACCTTCTTCAACCAGAACAGTGGCGAAATCTTCGTCAATGCCCGAGGTAACGGGTGAAGGTATCGATCGCCGCATGCGCTTCGGCCTGATGCTTAGATTGCAGGTCTTCAACGGTCATTACGTTGAGTTCCCAGCCGCTCAGTTGAGACGCAAGACGCACGTTTTGACCATTACGGCCGATCGCCTGCGCCAGTTGCCCGCTTCAACAGCGATATCCATCGTGTGTTTATCTTCATCCACGACGATAGAGGCAACGTCAGCCGGCGCCATCGCGTTGATAACGAACTGCGCTGGGTTGTCGTCCCACAGCACAATATCAATACGCTCGCCGCCAAGCTCGGTAGAAACCGCCTGAACACGCGCGCCACGCATACCAACACAGGCACCGACCGGATCGATACGCTTGTCGTTAGTTTTTACCGCGATTTTTGCACGTGAACCCGGATCGCGGGCTGCGGCTTTAATTTCAATCACTTCTTCGCCAATTTCCGGCACTTCCAATGCGGAACAGTTCGATCAGCATTTCCGGTTTTGAACGGGTAACGAAAAGTTGCGCACCACGTGCTTCAGGGCGCACGGCATACAGTACGCCACGAATGCGGTCACCCGGACGGAAGTTTTCGCGCGGCAGCATATCTTCACGCAGAATCACAGCTTCAGCATTATTGCCAAGATCGAGCGTGATGTTGTCGCGGTTCACTTTTTCACTACGCCAGTGATGATTTCGCCTTCATGTTCGCGGAACTGATCAACCACCATCGCGCGTTCTGCTTCGCGAACTTTCTGTACGATAACTTGCTTAGCCGTTTGCGTCGTGATGCGGTCAAAAGTTACCGATTCGATCTGATCTTCAACGTAATCGTCAACGTTCAGGCTCTCATCTTCGTAACGCGCCGCTTCCAGAGTGATTTCGCGCGTCGGCTGAGTCACTTCTTCAACGACGAGCCAGCGACGGAATGTATCGAAATCACCGCTTTTGCGATCGATGCTTACACGCACATCGATCTCTTGTTCGTATTTTTCTTGGTTGCTGTAGCCAGAGCACTTTCCAGCGCTTCAAAGATTTTTTTCACGCGGAAGCGACTTTTCATTAGAAACAGCTTCAACAACAGCCAAAATTTCTTTGTTCATTTGGGGGCCTTTCACCTCAATCCAGACTGTTAAAAGTGGGGGACCCGAGGGTTCGCTTTCTGAATGTTGCTCAATGCGAACACTTCATCTTTACCTTCGACCGTAACGGTGATCATCTCGCCATCGACATCTTTAATGATGCCCTGCCATTTACGGCGATTCTGTACCGCCATGCGCAGGACCAGCGAGACTTCTTCGCCCTTAAAACGCGTATAGTGCGCAGCCGTAAACAAAGGACGCTCAAGACCCTCGGAGAAGACACTTCCGAGGGTTGTAAGCGACAGTAATCGGATCTTCTACGTCCAATACCGCACTGACTCGGTGGCTGACATCAGCGCAATCATCAACATTGATGCCATCTTCACTATCAATATAGATGCGCAGCGTGGATGTGCGCCCACGTATAAACTCGATACCGACCAGTTCATAGCCCAGTGCTTCCAACCGGTGCCGTAACCATCTCTGTTAACTTTTGCTCTAATGTGGACAAGTCCACCCCAAGACATAAAAAAGGGCGTATAGCCCAGTTATTCCGTAGTCAGATAACAAAAAACCCCCGATAAGTCGGGGCTTTAAATAACTGAACCCTATAGCTGCAAATGCAGCCCTGGAGAACTCTTCCGTGAGTATTTTTCAAATCCGGCTACGAAGGCATTAAGTCTTCATAGTATATTTGAAAAAACACTTAGGAAAGTGGTTGCGGGGGCCGGATTTGAACCGACGACCTTCGGGTTATGAGCCCGACGAGCTACCAGTGGCTGCTCCACCCCGCGCCTGAAACGTGACAAACTCTACTCGTTTGAGGAGCTAATTTGCAAATAATGCTGGGATTTGGTACCGAAGACGGGACGTAAAATCGGCCTGAAGTATATTGATAAACATAACTGTCTGTCAACAGCAAGCATTAGCATCCTGTGCGCATTCATGTATGCACATTATAGATGAAGGGGTGACATGTCCTATCGATGCATCACAGCATTAATACAATGAAAATTGCACTCTTCTCTTTCGGTCATCGTCAAAAGATGATTAAATGAAAACTCACTTATTTTGCATAACCATTCATTAATGAGTTTTAGGTGGATGGCACAAACATGATGGCGCAGCTGTAAAGTCTGTCTCCACAGGTCTATCAAGCAGGGATTTTTTTTATGACGACGATTCTCAAGCATCTTCCCGCAGGTCAACGTATCGGTATCGCTTTCTCTGGCGGTCTGGACACCAGTGCGGCACTGCTGTGGATGCGCCAAAAGGCGCGGTTCCTTATGCATATACGGCAAATCTGGGTCAACCGGATGAGGGATGACTACGACGCTATCCCGCGTCGTGCGAAAGAATACGGTGCCGAAAATGCCCGCCTGATCGACTGTCGCAAACAGCTGGTCGCAGAAGGTATTGCTGCCATTCAGTGTGGCGCATTCCACAATACCACGGGTGGCCTGACTTATTTCAATACCACGCCGCTGGGACGCGCAGTGACAGGAACCATGCTGGTTGCCGCGATGAAAGAAGATGGCGTGAATATCTGGGGTGACGGCAGTACTTATAAAGGAAACGATATCGAACGTTTCTATCGTTATGGTCTGTTGACCAATGCTGAGCTGAAAATCTACAAACCGTGGCTGGATACTGACTTTATTGATGAGCTGGGCGGCCGTCAGGAAATGTCCGAATTCATGACCGCTTCCGGTTTCGACTACAAAATGTCTGCCGAGAAAGCGTATTCAACGGACTCCAACATGCTGGGCGCCACGCACGAAGCGAAAGATCTCGAATTCCTGAATTCCAGCGTGAAAATTGTCAATCCGATCATGGGCGTTAAGTTCTGGGATGAAAACGTCAAAATCCGTGCTGAAGAAGTCACCGTTCGTTTTGAGCGTGGCCACCCGGTTGCGTTGAATGGCAAAACATTCGCTGATGATGTTGAGTTGATGCTGGAAGCAAACCGTATCGGTGGGCGTCACGGCCCTCGGGTATGAGCGATCAGATTGAAAACCGTATCATTGAAGCGAAAAGCCGCGGCATTTACGAAGCTCCGGGGATGGCACTGTTACATATCGCCTATGAGCGCCTGTTAACCGGTATCCATAACGAAGATACCATTGAACAGTATCATGCTCATGGTCGCCAACTGGGCCGTTTACTGTATCAGGGTCGCTGGTTTGATCCACAAGCACTGATGCTGCGTGATTCTCTGCAGCGCTGGGTGGCAAGCGCCATTACCGGTGAAGTGACGCTGGAGTTGCGTCGTGGTAACGACTATTCAATCCTGAATACCGTTTCCGACAACCTTACGTATAAAGCAGAACGTCTGACCATGGAAAAGGCGAATCAGTGTTTTCACCGGACGACCGTATCGGTCAACTGACTATGCGTAATCTTGATATTACCGATACCCGTGAAAAACTGTTTAATTACGTGCAAACGGGTTTACTGTCAGCCAATTCCGGCAACGGTTTGCCGCAGGTTGAGAATCTGGAAAACAGTGACAAGAAATAACCGCTTCTGCTGAGCTAAAGCAGTCTACGGTTTGTTGTCGGTATCTACCGCGAAAAGGGTTCATGTTCATCATGAGCCCTTTTTATGGCGTTAATCCATATGTTGCAGGCCCCCCCTCTCTTAATGCACAACTTATTTCGCGAAGGGTTAGCCGGGTTATGCTGGCTTTCTCAAACAGGAAACAAAGGAAATAGCGATACACAAGGAGTGCCGGGCGTGAAATACGGATTTTGAAGTCGTACGTAGCAAGGAAAGAAACAGGACCATGGATGGGCATCATTTACCCGGAATACAGACGAAAAAAAGACATCTTACGATGTCTTTTTCTGGAATATTGGTACCGAGGACGGGACTTGAACCCGTAAGCCCAATCGGGCACTACCACCTCAAGGTAGCGTGTCTACCAATTCCACCACCTCGGCACGACTTACTGATTAATGCGGGATATCGCTGGTCGGCTGAGCCGGCGCTGCTGGCTGAGTCTGCTCGGTTTTAGCCGGAGCACTCAGATTTTCCCACTCGCTTCCTTTATTGGTTTTGTTGCTGTTAATGTTGCCCAGCACCAAAGCTAATAATAAAGAACAGTGTTGCCAGTACAGCAGTCATACGGGTCATAAAGTTACCCGAACCACTTGAACCGAACAGCGTACCAGACGCGCCAGCGCCAAAGGAGGCTCCCATGTCAGCGCCTTTACCTTGCTGCAGCATAATCAGACCCACAAGAGCCAGCGCTACAATAAGGAAAACAACTAAAAGAGCTTCGTACATAATCAACCTGTTCCTTGCGGGGTTGCCGCAGCCAATGCTTCAAACCAATAATCGTGGGAGGTTTCTTGCTTTCCCACTGAAGCGGGTGTGAATACTAACCAAAGCGAATGACCTTCGCAAGGGCAATTTCAGCGCATTTTATCAAGTGCGGAAAAAACAGCAAAACTGCGATCTTTTGCCTGATAAAAAAGGCAGCAACAGCCGCCTTTTTAAACACTTAACACTCGATTATACCGCTTTCACCGCATCCGCGATGCGATTTGCCAGCGCCGTCACCTGCGCTTCATCTTCGCCCTCAACCATCACACGAATAAGCGGTTCAGTACCTGACTTACGCAGCAGCACACGACCACGGTTGCCGAGCGTCGCTTCGACTTCTGCCGTCACCGCTTTGACAGTGTCATCTTCCAGCGGGTCGCCATTGCCTGCCGTGAAGCGCACGTTAACCAGCACCTGCGGGAACATTTTCATGCCGCTGCAAAGATCGTGCAGGGACATATGGTTGCGGACCATCGCGGCAACCACCTGCAGCCCCGCAACGATACCGTCGCCAGTGGTGGTTTTATCAAGCAGTATCACATGCCCGGAGTTTTCCGCCCCAATGCGCCAGCCTTTTTCCTGCATTTTTTCCAGCACATAACGGTCGCCGACTTTCGCACGGGTAAACGGGATACCCAGTTGCTTCCAGCGCCACTTCCAACCCCATATTGCTCATCAGGGTACCGACCGCGCCACCGCGCAACTGACCCCCGGCGCAGCCCTTCACGCGCAATGATATACATGATTTGATCGCCATCGACTTTATTCCCCGGTGATCAACCATGATGACGCGATCGCCGTCACCATCAAACGCAATCCCCAGATCGGCTTTTTTCCGCCAGAACACGCTGCTGTAACGCGGCAACATCGGTCGCACCGCATTTCTCATTAATGTTCACCCCATCCGGCTCGCAGCCCATCGGGATAACTTTTGCACCCAGTTCACGGAATACGCTTGGCGCAATGTGGTAGGTCGCACCGTTGGCGCAATCGACCACAATTTTCAGCTCATTGAGACTCAGCTCATTAGGGAATGTCGCTTTGCAGAATTCAATATAACGACCAGCCGCGTCAACAATACGGCTGGCTTTCCCCAGTTCCGCAGAATCCACGCAGGTCAGCTCTTTTCCATTTCAGCTTCAATGGCTTCTTCCAACCGCATCCGGCAGTTTAGTGCCATCGATAGAGAAGAATTTGATGCCATTGTCATAGAAGGGATTGTGAGAGGCGGAAATTACGATCCCCGCTTCGGCACGAAAAGTGCGCGTCAGATAAGCCACCGCTGGCGTCGGCATCGGTCCGGTGAACGAAGCCGAAAGCCCGGCAGCCGCTAAGCCCGCTTCGAGTGCGGACTCCAGCATATAGCCCGATATGCGGGTATCTTTGCCAATAATAATCTTACGCGAGCCATGACGAGCGAGAACTTCTGCCTGCGGCCCAGCCCAGCTTCAGAACAAAATCAGGGGTAATCGGTGCGTCGCCAACACGGCCACGAATGCCATCGGTGCCAAAATATTTACGGTTACTCATAACGCTTATTTTCCTTCGCTGACAGTGTGGCTTCCACCACCCGCATAGCCTCTACGGTTTCTTTTACATCGTGAACACGAATAATTTGCGCTCCCTGCATTGCCGCAATCACTGCACAAGCGAGGCTGCCGCTTAAACGTTCGGAAGGACCGACATTCAGCAACTGACCGATCATGGATTTCCGTGACATTCCCACCAGCAGAGGCAGACCAAAATGATGAAATTCGGCCAGCCGGGCAAGCAGCGCATAATTGTGGGAGAGATTCTTACCGAAACCGAATCCCGGGTCGAGCAACAATTTCTCTTTTGCAATACCGGCCTGCTCACAGCGCGCAATATGCTCAACAAAAAAGCGGTTCACATCGGTATAGACATCATCATACTTCGGTGCTTCCTGCATCGTTTTGGGTTGCCCTTGCATGTGCATCAGGCATACAGGTAGACCGGTTTGCGCTGCCGCTTCCAGCGCGCCGGGTTCAGTGAGCGAACGAATGTCGTTGATGATATGCGCCCCCGCCCGTGCCGATTCGCGGATAACCTCCGGCTTGGACGTATCGACAGAAATCCACACTTCAAAGCGCTGTGCAATGGCTTCTACCACTGGAATAACACGATCCAGTTCCTCTTCCTCGCTGACGTCCGCAGCGCCAGTGGCGCGTAGACTCGCCGCCAATATCCACAATTGTCGCGCCTGCATTGATCATCAGATTGGCATGCTTGACGGCCTCAATCAGCGTGTTGTGCGTGCCACCGTCCGAGAACGAGTCCGGTGTGACATTGAGGATGCCCATCACATGAGGATGAGACAGATCGAGCGTGGTGCCCTCGGGCATGGAGTTTCATGTCTAAAAATCCCTGATAATCATGCAGTTAAACAGTAAAGAAAAAACCCCGGTGCAAGCCCGGGGTTTTAGAAGAAGAACAGGTCATCAACAGCGGATAACTTATTTGTCGCCCAACTGTTCTGACATCGTGTTACCCGGGTTCGGCGTACGTGGTTCATCAACCGGACGCGGTGCACGCGGCGTACCACTGTTGTCAGAATTGTTCGCGCCCGGCTCTTCCCAGCCCGCCGGCGGACGTACATCACGACGCGACATCAGGTCATCAATCTGCGGTGCATCGATGGTCTCATATTTCATCAGAGCATCTTTCATTGCGTGCAGGATATCCATGTTGTCATTCAGGAGCTGACGCGCGCGATTGTAGTTACGTTCAATCAGCGCTTTCACTTCGGTCGATGATACGCGCGGTTTCATCGGACATATGTTTCGCTTTAGCAACGGAACGGCCAAGGAAAACTTCGCCTTCTTCTTCCGCATACAGCAGCGGACCAAGTTTGTCAGAGAAGCCCCATTGGGTGACCATGTTACGTGCCGAGGGTTCGTTGCGACTTTTATGTCGTTCGACGCGCCGGTAGAAACATGTTCCACACCGTAGATAATCTCTTCCGCCAGACGACCGCCGTACAGTGTGGAGATCTGGCTTTCCAGTTTCTGGCGGCTGGCGCTAATTGCATCGCCTTCCGGCAGGAAGAAAGTGACACCCAACGCACGACCACGCGGAATGATCGTCACTTTGTGCACCGGATCATGTTCAGGCACCGGGCGACCGATAATCGCATGGCCTGCTTCATGGTAAGCCGTGGATTCTTTCTGCGCTTCCGTCATCACCATGGAGCGGCGTTCCGCACCCATCATGATTTTGTCTTTCGCTTTTTCGAACTCAACCATGGAAACCACGCGTTTGTTACCGCGTGCGGCAAACAGCGCCGCTTCGTTCACCAGTTAGCCAGATCCGCACCGGAGAAGCCGGGCGTACCGCGCGCGATGATTGCTGCATCAATATCCGGAGACAGCGGCACACGGCGCATATGCACTTTCAGGATCTGCTCGCGACCACGAACGTCCGGCAAACCGACCACAACCTGACGGTCGAAGCGGCACCGGACGCAGTAACGCAGGGTCCAGCACATCCGGACGGTTAGTTGCAGCGATAACGATGATGCCTTCATTACCTTCGAAACCATCCATCTCAACCAGCATCTGGTTCAGCGTCTGTTCACGTTCATCGTGACCACCGCCCAGACCTGCGCCACGCTGACGACCTACGGCATCGATTTCATCGATAAAGATAATGCACGGTGCCGCCTTCTTGGCCTGTTCGAACATGTCACGTACGCGGGATGCACCCACCCCCACGAACATTTCAACGAAATCAGAACCGGAAATTGTGAAGAACGGGACTTTCGCTTCACCAGCGATGGCTTTCGCCAGCAGCGTTTTACCGGTCCCCGGCGGTCCTACCATCAGGACGCCTTTCGGTATTTTACCGCCCAGTTTCTGAAACGGCTCGGCTCACGTAAGTATTCAACCAGTTCGTTAACCTCTTCTTTCGCTTCGTCGCAACCAGCAACATCCGCGAAAGTGGTTTTGATCTGATCTTCCGTAAGCATCCGCGCCTTGCTCTTACCGAACGACATGGCGCCTTTGCCACCGCCGCCCTGCATCTGGCGCATAAAGAAAATCCAGACCCCAATCAACAGCAGCATCGGGAACCAGGAAATGAAGATGTTAGCCAGCAGGCTCGGCTCTTCAGGCGGTTCACCCACAACCTTGACGTTTTTCGTCAGCAGGTTGTCGAGCAGTTTTGGATCGTTGACCGGGATGTAAGTCGTGTAACGGTTACTATCTTTCTTGGTAACGTTGATCTCACGTCCGTTGATACGCGCTTCACGAACCCTCGGGTCCGGTTGACCTCTTGCAGGAAGGTAGAATAATCCACCTTACGGCCATTAGACTCGCTGGGCCCAAAGCTCTGGAATACTGACATCAGCACGACGGCAATGACCAGCCAGAGTATTAGGTTTTTCGCCATGTCACTCAAGGGATTAACCTCATATTACAACTGTGTTAAAAACAGCGTCAGGATACAACATATCCCGTTTCTTTCAAACCAAAGGCCGAAATCAACGAGGTATCATTTTCGCCCGGTCGCTACAATGTACACTTCGCGAGAACGCGCACGCGAAGAGTCCGGTTTACGCACTTTCACTTTCGTAAACAGGGAGCGAATTTCCGTCAGGTACTCATCGAAACCTTCGCCCTGGAAACACCTTCACTAAAAAACTACCGCCGTGCGCCAATACGTCACGGCACATTTCCAGCGCCAGCTCTACCGAGGTACATAGAGCGGGGAATATCTACTGCCGGAGTTCCACTCATGTTCGGCGCCATGTCTGACATGACAACCTGCACTTTACTGTCACCTACGCGATCCAGTAACGCTTTCAGGACTAATTCATCACGAAAATCGCCCTGAAGGAAGTCCACACCGACGATTGGATCCATCGGTAAAAGATCGCAAGCGATGATGCGACCGGTACCCCCAATTTGGGTGACCGCATACTGCGACCATCCGCCGGGCGCCGCCCCCAAGGTCAACAATCGTCATCCCCGGTTTAAAAAGTTTGTCACTTTGCTGTATTTCATCAAGTTTAAACCGGTGCACGGGAACGCAACCCTTTTTTCTGCGCCTGTTGAACATATTTATCGCTAAAGTGTTCCTGGAAGCCAGCGGCTCGAGCTGGCAGAACGCTTTACCTGTCATTTAACTTTCCATCCGGGTTCATCGTCGACATCGATAAATTTCGACGTGCAATTTGGCGATACAGAGGAGATGGCGGTAGAATGAACCGTTTTCAATCCCAACGTAAGCAAAATATACGATGAATCTGAGTACTAAACAAAACAGCACCTGAAAGGTCTGGCACATCCGCTCAAGCCTGTAGTTATGCTTGGCAATAATGGTTTGACCGAAGGGGTACTGGCCGAGATTGAACAAGCGTTAGAGCACCATGAACTTATCAAGGTGAAGATCGCCTCTGAAGACAGAGAAACTAAGACCTTGATTGTGGAAGCTATCGTTCGCGAAACCGGCGCCTGCAACGTACAGGTCATCGGTAAAACGCTGGTGCTTTATCGCCCAACCGCGGAGCGTAAAATCGCGCTGCCACGCTAAGAATATCCTGAATTGAACACAAGTTCTGTGTAAAACGAGGGGTTTTCCGCCAGCAGAGGTGCAAAATGCCACGCTCCAGGGTGTTGTTAAAAGGCCGCAATGCGGCCTTTTTTCTTTTCTTTACAATACGTCAACAATTACTGCAAACGCAGCAATTACAGATATTCCACTTTGACGATTTCATATTCGACTTCGCCGCCGGGGTGTACGAATCACCACCACATCATCCTGCTCTTTGCCCACCAGACCGCGAGCAATCGGTGAGTTAACGGAGATGAGATTCTGTTTAAAATCAGCTTCATCATCGCCAACAATGCGGTAAGTTTGCTCTTCGTCGTTATCCGAGGTTCAGTACCGTGACGGTCGAACCAAAAATCACGCGTCCACTCTTCGGCATCTTCGAAATGTCGATAACCTGCGCATTAGACAATTTCGCTTCGATATCTTTGATACGGCCTTCGCAGAAACCTTGCTGTTCACGCGCCGCATGATATTCCGCGTTCTCTTTCAGGTCGCCATGTTCGCGGGCTTCCGCGATAGCGGCGATAATTTCAGGGCGACGAACGGATTTCAGAAACTCCAGCTCTTCGCGCAATTTTTCCAGCACCACGTAAGGTCATCGGAATAGCTTGCATTTGTTATACCTCTTGAACATTCCTGTAAGGAGCAGGTTGTCCTGCCCCGGCAGCTCTCTATCCGCCCGATTACAGGCGCATACCGCCGGGCAGAAGCAAGAAAACTGACCCGGGGACAAAAGCCCCGAGGTCAGCAGCAATTTTTCAATTTGATACGTATTTTACCCGGAAGTTCACTATGGGTCATCGTTTACTTTCCGGGTCGATGCGCCGTAGTATGACGGCTTGTTTCCGGTGTTCTTAGCGCGAGATTATGCGATTTTCCAGCTTTATCATCGGATTGACCACCAGTATAGCCTTGAATGTTCAGGCC
The DNA here is from genome assembly GCA_002886105.1 of Enterobacter sp. EA-1. Classification (GTDB taxonomy): domain Bacteria; phylum Pseudomonadota; class Gammaproteobacteria; order Enterobacterales; family Enterobacteriaceae. Next base: position 597,946 of record CP025776.1, on the reverse strand, counting down.
GCGAATGTCGACGAATACATCAATCAGCTCCCGGGCGGTGCGAATCTTGCGCTGATGGTGCAAAAGTGGGGGCTCAGACGCCAGAGATTGATTATCACGGTAAACAAATGGCGCTGCCGGCAAGTACGCAAAAGTGATCACCGCGCTGGCGGCCCTGCTGCAACTCGGGCCGGATTTTCGCTTTACCACCACACTGGAAAGCAAGGGTTCCGTCGATAATGGCGTGTTAAAAGGCGACTTAATTGCACGATTTGGCGGCGATCCCCACGCTAAAACGCCGGATCTTCGCAACATGGTGGCAGCGCTAAAAAAGTCAGGCGTGCAGAAAATAGACGGTAATGTCTTTATCGATACGTCCATTTTCGCCAGCCATGATAAAGCGCCCGGTTGGCCGTGGAATGATATGACGCAATGCTTCAGCGCTCCGCCCGCTGCGGCAATTATCGATCGTAACTGCTTTTCGATTTCGCTGTACAGCGCTCAGAAGCGGCGATTTGGCCTATATTCGCGTGGCCTCATACTACCCGGTGAACATGTTCAGCCGGTGCGAACGCTGGCGAGAGGTTCGTCGGATGCCCAATATTGCGAGCTGGATGTGGTGCCAGCGATCTTAACCGCTTCACGTTAACCGGCTGTCTGCCGCAAAGAGCCGATCCGTTACCACTGGCTTTCGCTATTCAGGATGGTGCCAGCTATGCCGGGGCGATCCTCAAAGATGAACTGAAAGAAGCCGGGATTACATACACCGGTACCCTACTGCGCCAAACGCAGGAAAATCAACCCGGTACGATCGTTGCCAGTAAGCAATCCGCGCCGCTGCACGATCTGCTGGGAAGATCATGCTAAAAAAATCGGACAATATGATTGCTGATACCGTGTTCCGGATGATCGGCCATGCGCGCTTTGGTGTGCCGAGGCACATGGCGCGCCGGATCCGATGCGGTACGGCAGATCCTGCGCCAGCAAGCTGGCGTTGACCTTGGTAACACGATCATTGCCGATGGCTCAGGCCTGTCGCGCCACAACTTGCTGGCGCCAGCCACCATGATGCAGGTGCTTCAATACATTGCGCAGCATGATACGGAACTCAACTTTATCTCGATGCTGCCGCTGGCGGGCTACGACGGCTCTCTGCAGTATCGTGCGGGTTTACACCTCGCAGGCGTGGACGGCAAAGTCTCGGCAAAAACAGGCTCGCTGCAAGGTGTTTATAATCTGGCGGGCTTTATCACCACTGCCAGCGGTCAGCGGATGGCTTTTGTACAGTATCTGTCCAGTTATGCGGTTGAACCGGCGGATCAACGCAATCGACGGATCCCGCTGGTGCGCTTTGAGAGTCGGCTCTATAAAGATATTTATCAGAACAACTAATAAAATGCCGGGCAGCAAGCTGACCCGGCATTTTTGTTGGCGATAATCTCCCCGGCGCGCCGGGGAGTCACAGGAATTAACGTTTATAGATAAATTCGACGCCTTCTTCGTCGTCTTCATCCCAGTCGTCATCCCACTCTTCGTCGTCTTCTTCTGCTTCCGCTTCTTCGAGCTGCTGGCGATGATAATCATCCCACATGAACTCGACTTTCTCAGGCTGTTTCTCTTCTTCCGCCTGTGTCAGCGGGTTTTCGATGATAAATGTCATCACATCCCAGCAGAGATCTTTAACCCCCTTGCTGGCTGGCTGCTGAGATCAGGTAGTACTTATCTTCCCACCCCAGAGCCTGCGCGATGGCTTTGGCTTTCTCTTCCGCCGCCGCTTTATCCATCAGGTCAATTTTGTTGAATACCAGCCAGCGTGGTTTATCGGCCAGTTTTTCGCTGTATTTTTCCAGCTCGCCAACAATGATGCGCGCATTCTCAACCGGATCGGAACCGTCAACAGGCTCGATATCGATCAGATGCAACAATACGCGGCAGCGTTCCAGATGTTTCAGGAAGCGAATACCAAGGCCTGCACCATCAGCAGCCCCCTTCAATCAGCCCGGTGGATATCTGCAACCACAAAGCTTTTTTCGTTGTCCATACGTACAACGCCAAGGCTTGGCACCAGAGTGGTAAACGGATAATCCGCCACTTTCGGTTTTGCCGCAGAGACTGCGCGGATAAAGGTAGATTTCCCGGCGTTCGGCATCCCGAGCATACCGACATCAGCCAACAGCATCAGTTCCAGTTGCAAATCCCGCTTGTCACCCGGCGTACCCATGGTTTTCTGACGCGGGGTACGGTTTACCGAAGATTTGAAACGGGTATTGCCCAGACCGTGCCAGCCACCTTTTGCCACCATCAGACGCTGACCATGTTTGGTCATATCGCCCATGGTTTCGCCGGTGCCCTGATCGATCACACGCGTACCAATCGGCACTTTAACTGTGATGTCTTTTGCCCCGTTTCCCCCGTGCAATCACGGCTCTGACCATTCTGACCACGCTCAGCACGGAACGATTTTTCAAAGCGATAGTCGATCAAGGTATTCAGGTTTTCGTCGGCCTCCAGCCAGACGTCGCCGCCATCACCGCCATCACCGCCGTCAGGACCGCCTTTCGGGATATATTTCTCGCGGCGGAAGCTTACACAGCCATTACCGCCATCGCCCGCTACGACCAGAATCGTAGCTTCATCAACAAACTTCATTTTACTCTCCGTAACTCATTCGCCTGAGCGGGGGCACAGTGGCGACCACTTCACGATTGCGCCAGCGTCCTAAAAAGACGATGGCCAATAGCGGAAAACATCGCGCCCGCAACCACGACAAACGCACCGAGATAACCGATCAGGTTTAACATCGGTCTGGCGAAAACATCGGGCCGTGCCATTGATAACAAATCCGAAAACAACAACGTAAATAGCGGCGTCAGCGTAATCAACGCGCTAACCTGCGCCGCCTGCCAGCGCGCCATGGCTTCTGCCAGCGCGCCGTAGCCTACCAGCGTATTCAGTCCACAAAAATCAGACAGGCCAGTTGCCAATCGCTCAACTGCAACAGCACTCCCGGCTTCGCCAACGGCAACAATGCAATCGTACATAAAGTGTACAGCAAAAAGGATCTGCTGGGATGCCGGGGCGACGTAATAATACTTTTGCGCCACGCCATAACTGACCCATACCGTCGCTGCACCGACACCGAAAATAACGCCCCGGTGTAGTCCGTCAGCCGGGTAAAAATCTCTACCAGACTGGTATTAAAAAAACATAACCAGACCACAAATAAGCATCAGGGCGCCAACCACCTCGGGTACCGCGCATCTTCTCTTTAAGAATAAAGACGCTGGCAACCATCATCCCCACAGGAGAGAGTTGACCAATCACCTGCGACGCCGTAGGGCTAACATATTGCAGGGACGAACTGAACAGAATGAAGTTCCCGAACAGTCCCCCCGTGGCAATGGCGAGCAAGATTAACCAGCGCGGCTTGCGAAAAATACGCATTGGCGGAAGTTTTCTTTTGCAAGCAAGAATAAGACCGAGGCCAACTCCCGCCATCAAAAAGCGATAAAACACCACTGTCGGTGGCTCCATCACTTCCAGCACCTGCTTCATCGCAATAGGTAACGCCCCCAGCACATGGCCGTAGTGAGCGCCGAGGACAATACCAATGCCTGCCTGCTGTTTCATGCCCCTGTTCCCTGCCAGAATTTTGCCGGACTTCTAATGTAAAAAGCCCCGCAACCTGTTGCGGGGCTTTCTTCCGTTACCGGGACTCGAAAAACTTATTCAGCAACGATGCTGATGAATTTACGATTTTTCGGGCCTTTAACTTCGAACTTAACTTTACCGTCAGTCAAAGCGAACAGAGTGTGGTCACGGCCGCAACCAACGTTAGTGCCGGCGTGGAATTTGGTACCACGCTGACGAACGATGATGCTACCTGCCAGAACTGCTTCACCGCCAAAGCGTTTAACACCCAGACGTTTAGCTTCTGAATCGCGACCGTTACGAGTTGAGCCGCCAGCCTTTTTATGTGCCATTTAAATCTCTCCTCAGGTCTTAGGCGCTGATGCCAGTGATTTTCACATCAGTGAACCACTGACGGTGACCTTGCTGCTTACGGTAGTGTTTACGACGACGAAACTTAACGATTTTAACTTTCTCGCCACGACCATGAGCAACAATTTCAGCTTTGATTACGCCGCCATCAACGAAAGGAACGCCGATTTTGACTTCTTCACCGTTTGCGATCATCAGAACTTCTGCGAACTCAACAGTTTCGCCAGTTGCGATGTCCAGCTTTTCCAAGCGAACGGTCTGACCTTCGCTTACTCGGTGTTGTTTACCACCACTTTGGAAAACCGCGTACATATAAAACTCCGCTTCCGCGCACTTCTCCTGAATGATTCAGAGCGCGCTAAAAATATTCACAATAGGGCGCGAATATTACGCAAGTCGCGAGCCTTTGACAAGTACGATCGTCAATCCATGCAGAAAAAAACACAACGTGTAAGGTAACGTTTATCTGGCGCGTTTTTCCAGTACAATCAGCAATACTATTCTAACCCGTAACCCTTTGTTATCCCATTTTGATATGTGGTAAACAGGACTGAAAGCCCGGCTTTTGCGATGAATTTAGAAAAAATCAATGAGTTAACCGCGCAAGACATGGCGGGTGTGAATGCGACGATTTTGCAACAACTCAACTCGGATGTTCAGCTAATCAACCAGTTGGGTTATTACATCGTCAGCGGCGGCGGCAAACGCATCCGTCCAATGATTGCCGTGCTGGCGGCTCGCGCCGTGGGCTATGAAGGCACTTCGCATGTCACTATCGCTGCGCTAATCGAATTTATTCACACCGCGACGCTATTGCATGATGATGTCGTGGACGAGTCCGATATGCGACGCGGCAAGGCCACGGCCAACGCCGCGTTCGGTAATGCGGCCAGCGTTCTGGTCGGCGATTTCATCTACACCCGCGCTTTTCAGATGATGACCAGCCTCGGTTCGCTGAAAGTGCTGGAAGTGATGTCGGAAGCCGTTAACGTCATTGCTGAAGGGGAAGTCCTGCAGTTGATGAACGTGAACGATCCGAACATCACTGAAGAAAACTATATGCGCGTCATTTACAGCAAAACGGCGCGTCTGTTTGAAGCCGCTGCACAATGCTCCGGCTTGCTTGCAGGATGTAGTGATGTGCAGGAAAAAGCGTTGCAGGATTATGGACGTTACCTTGGTACCGCATTCCAGTTAATTGATGATCTGCTCGACTACAGCGCGGATGGCGAAACGCTGGGTAAAAAATACGGGGGATGATCTCAATGAAGGTAAACCAACACTGCCCTTGCTGCATGCCATGCATCATGGCACCCCGGAACAATCCCGAATGATCCGCGAAGCGATCGAGCAGGGTAACGGTCGCCATCTTCTTGAACCTGTTCTGGAAGCGATGGCCGCGTGCGGCTCATTGGAATGGACACGTCAGCGCGCTGAAGAAGAAGCGGATAAAGCCATCTCCGCTCTGCAAGTGCTGCCAGATTCACCATGGCGCGAAGCGCTGATTGGTCTTGCTCATATCGCCGTTCAGCGCGATCGTTAACATTTATGTCCCGCGCACGTCGCGGGAAATTCCAACAAGTTCCCATAAAATCAATAATTCACAAAAACACTGATTATTCATCCTGGTGTAATCCTAAAACGCACAAACATTACATGAACTTTTTTAGAGCAAGTGAGTTTGTATGCGTATAGTAAACATTGTGCAGGTACTCAGATACCGGCGTGTTTTACTATCAGGGAGATATTATGGAAACAAAATTCAATGACTGGCACCAGGGCCGATATCATTGCGGGATTGCGTAAAAGGGAACATCGCTCGCCGCAGAATCACGCAAGAATGGTCTCAGCTCTTCAACGCTTGCCAATGCCTTGACCCGTTCCTCGGCCGAAAGGGGAATGGATTATCGCTCAGGCGTTGGATACCGATCCGGGTCATCTGGCCATCGCGTTATCATGATCCGATCACGCATGAGTTTATTGATAAAACTAAGCTGATGAGAAAAAAACGGGACACAGAGTAAAGGCTACATCAACCAGCAATCCCCTTGCACATCGGGCAGGGGGCTGCCTCGCTTGTATTAACGACGAAAGAGGAGCGGGACGGCATCGCTAAAGCTCAAAAGCGTCATCATCGACTAAACCACGGATAAACGCTTCGAAATTATCAGCAAGGTGCACGATCCTGTAATCCTGCTCTTGATCGATATGCACAACGGTTGGCTCATCTTCTACTGTCAGGCACTGCCGGTAATCAAGAAAAACCATATCATGCCCGGCTGATGGACAGTTGCAAATCGCCACGCCAATGTCCGGATAACCCCAGTGTTCAATCCAGAAGCGGCTGCCGAAATCGCTGCCCAGCGAATACCGCTTATTGCCAATCCCCATAATCCCCGTGATAGCAATGTGATCTTCTGCCCAACTGGTGAATTCATTGGTTGGGAAATTTTGATTTCGAGGGATCCCCACCGTTGTGTTGCCGCATTAGCCAGATATAAGAGGCAGGCAAGCGATAACCTAATGTCGATTCAATGGCCGCCAACTCATCTTCACTAAAAGGGGCATTGATGTACATTTCGCGCGCGTATTCCCGGTCATCCCAAAAATTGGTGAAGTCAAAACCGGCAAACGGTGTTGTTCCCATCATCCAGATATCCTTTCAGAAATATCAATAAAAGGGGAGCCGAAGCTCCCCTTGTAAGCACCAAAAAGCTTATTCGCCTTTTACGCGCTCAATATTTGCACCCAGGCGCTGAGCTTATCTTCAATACGCTCGTAACCACGATCGATATGATAGATACGATCGACGATAGTGGTTCCTTCCGCGATGCAACCCGCCAGCACGAGGCTTGCGGATGCGCGCAAATCGGTGGCCATCACCTGCGCCCCAGAGAGTTTTTCCACACCGTGACAGATAGCCGTATTGCTTTCGATTTCGCGTGCGCGCCCATACGGATCAGTTCCGGAATGTGCATAAACCGGTTTTCGAAGATGGTTTCAGTAATCACGCCAGTCCCTTCCGCCACCGCAGGGTTCAGCAGCGTGAACTGTGCCTGCATATCCGTCGGGAATCCCGGATGCGGAGCCGTACGCACATTCACCGCTTTCGGGCGTTTACCGTGCATATCCAGTGCTGATCCAGTCTTCGCCAACGTCGATATCCGCGCCCGCATCACGCAGTTTCGCCAGTACGGCATCAAGCGTATCCGGCTGTGCATTGCGGCAAACAATTTTCCCGCCAGAGATTGCCGCAGCCACCGTGAAGGTACCGGTTTCGATACGGTCCGGCAGAACACGGTAAACCCCACCGCCCAGTGCGTTTCACGCCTTCGATGGTAATACGATCGGTTCCCATACCGGTGATTTTCGCACCCAGTCGGTATTGAGGAAGTTCGCCGTATCAACAATTTCTGGCTCACGTGCAGCGTTTTCAATAATGGTTGTGCCTTCCGCCAGCGTGGCTGCTGACATGATGGTCACCGTTGCGCCAACACTCACTTTATCCATCACAATATGCGCGCCCTTCAGGCGACCATTGACAGAGGCTTTAACGTAGCCCTCTTCTAAAGTGATCTCGGCGCCCAACTGCTCCAGACCGGTAATGTGCAAATCAACCGGACGCGCACCGATAGCGCAACCGCCCGGCAAAGAGACCTGCCCCTGACCAAAGCGAGCCACCAGCGGACCAAGCGCCCAAATAGACGCACGCATGGTTTTCACCAGATCGTAAGGCGCGCAGAACACATTCACTTCGCTGGCATCGATCCAAACGGATCCGTTACGCTCCACCTTGGTGCCCAACTGGCTGAGCAACTTCATGGTGGTATCGATATCTTTCAGTTTCGGGACGTTACGAATTTCAACCGGCTCTTCCGCCAGTAATGCAGCAAAAGGATCGGCAGCGCAGCGTTTTTTGCGCCTGAAATTGTCACTTCGCCCTCGAGACGCGTCGGCCCCTGTACACGAAACTTATCCATTCATCTGATCTCTGTTTAGAATTCACACGCGCGGGGAGTTGCCCCCTACGCTCAAAAGCCGTTAAGTTTGCGATCCCGCGCCCACTCAACAGGAGTGAACGCTTTGATCGACAGGGCATGAATGCGGTTATCCGCAATGTATTCCATCAGCGGGCCGTAGATGGTCTGCTGCTTTTGACCCGACTCATGCCGTCAAAAATTTCACCCACAGCAATAACCTGAAAGTGACTGCCATCGCCAGTGACGTGGGCTTCCTCGGAGAGAAAGTGCGTTCATCAGCACTGTCTGAATTTCATGATTTTCCATGGGCGTAAATATCATCTAAAAGTGAAAACAGTCACACATCTTAGAGGAAAGTAGCGCTGGCTTAAATAGCAAAAAAGCCCCATCGCAATAAAGGATGGGGCTTGAGGTAGTAACGCATTGAAAAATTAGCGGGACAATACATCCCCGGGGCAAATTATAGAGAGCAGCCAGCGTGGCGACATTCTCGCTCACGCCATCGAGCGTCACGCTCACACCCTGCTTTTTTCCCCTGTTCGACAAGATGAACCAGCAATGCAACGCCCGCAGTATCCACGCGCGTCACGCCCTGCAAGTCGATACAGGTCACTCCCTTCATTGCTTCCAATTCGGGCGTCCCAGAGCGGATTTAACACGTCCCTCGGGGTCCAGTTCGCCCTGCAATGCCAGACGTTCGCCATCACGCGACCAGCTTAGCCGCTGCGTCATTATTTCTTCTCGTCCAGCGTAATTTTCTGGCGGGAAATGGACTGCAGTTGCGCGGTCAGACCATCGATGCCTTTGGTACGCAGCAGATCGCTCCATTCATTCTGCTTGGTGGTGATCATGCTCACCCCTTCCAGCAATCATGTCATAAGCCTGCCAGTTGCCGGTCTGGGGTATTTTTACGCCACTGGAAATCAAGACGCACCGGCGGGCGCCCGTTCGGATCGATAATTGTGACGCGGATGGGCACAATCGTGGCATCGCCCAGTGGTTGTTCCGGCGCGATCTGATAGGTCTGTCCATGGTACAGCGCCCGGCCGTAGGCCTGTTTCAGGTATTCACGAAACGCTGCAAAATAGGCATCACGTTGTGCAGGCGTTGCGTCTTTATAATAACGCCCCAGCACCAGCGCACCGGCGTATTTCACCTGCACATAGGGCAGCAGTTCCTGATCCACCACATCACGCAAGTGGTCCGGGTTTGCGCGGATCTGCGGCTGTTCGTTTTTAAGGCGATCAAATGTTTTCTGCGCCGCCTCTTTCATCGCGGCATAAGGGTTACTTTGATCGGCCGCTACGGCCGCGCCCAACGGTGCAACCACCAGCAGAGCAACCATCAATAGACGTTTAAACATACGTCGCATCTCCTCGTTAATTCGCCTGACCAGCAGACGGTGCGGCTTGAGTATTCCCTTCGCTATGCTCTGCCGCATCGCCTGAATTCTTATTGTCGCCGCCTTTACTGCTGTAAAGGAATTGTCCTATCAGATCCTCCAGCACCATCGCGGACTTCGTATCCTCGGATAGTACTGCCTTCTTTAAGCATAGAAGTCCCCAGTTCAGGGTCATCAAAGCCAACATTCAGCGCCAGATATTGCTCGCCGAGCAAGCCTGAAGTCCGGATCGCCAGTGAACTGGTATCGGGGGATTTGGTTGTAACGCTCTTCAATATCCAGCGCGACGCGCGGCAGATACGTTTTGGGGATCAAGAGAGATATCAGCAACGCGACCAATCACCACCCCGCCAATACGGACTGGCGAACGCGCTTTAAGGCCGCCAATATTATCGAATGTCGCGTATACGCGGTACGTCGGTTCTGTACGCATTGAGGCGACATCTGCCGCTTTCAGGCAAATAAAGAGTGCGGCCAGCAGCGCCAGCAACAGAAAAACGCCTACCCAAATTTCACTTTTTTCGTTTGCATGAACTCCAATTCCCAAACATCAATGCGGTGAGCACAAAATCAAGACCGAGTACGGCCAACGACGAGTGCACAACGGTACGTGTTGTCGCGCGGCTGATCCCGGCCGACGTCGGGATCGCGTCGTAACCGTTAAACAGCGCAATCCATGTCACAGTGATGGCAAACACCACGCTTTTGACCAGACAGTTGACCAAATCCATCCGCCATTCGACGGCGTTTTGCATCGCGGTCCAGAAAAGCCGGTATCAATACCTTTCCAGTTAACACCAACCAGAGAACCACCCCAAATCCCGACGGCAACGAAGATTATCGTCAACAGCGGCAGTGAGATCACACCCGCCCAGAAGCGTGGCGAAATCACACGCCGCAACGGATCGACCGCCATCATCTCCAGACTGGAAAGCTGTTCCGTCGCGCGCATCAAACCGATTTCGGCTGTTAACGCTGATCCGGCTCGCCCGGCAAACAACAATGCAGCGACAACCGGCCCCAGTTCGCGCAGCAGCGACAGCGCCACCAGCATGCCAAGGCTCGTCTCCGCACTGTAGGTTGTCAGCACCCCCTGCAAAGCCAAGCACCATACCGATAAAGATGCCAGAAACGATAATGATGAGCATCGACAGCACGCCCACGTTATAGAGCTGGCGTACCAGCAATGGCGCATGCTTGCGAAATTCCGGCTTACCGACCACCGCGTTGAACAGCATTAAACCAGCCCGCCCGAACGTCGCGATGGTTTTAATCCCGCGATGCCCCAGCGACGCCAGTGCATTTAACAGCATGAGTACTTAACTCCCTGTTTCTAATAAATCGAGCCGATAATCGCCCGCAGGATAACGGAACGGAACCGGCCCGTCGGCGATACCATCAAGGAACTGACGCACCCGGGGATCGCTGTTTTCCTGCAAGCCTTGCGCGCGACCGTGGGCGATGATTTTTCTCTCCGCCACGATGTAGGCGTAATCCGCAATACTCAGCACTTCCGGGGTACATCGTGAGAAACAACGATACATGTGACGCCTAATGCGCTGTTGAGTTCAGAAATCAATTTCACCAGCACGCCCATGGTGATCGGATCCTGACCCACAAACGGTTCATCAAACATGATCAGATCCGGTTCAAGCGCAATTGAGCGGGCAAGCGCGGCTCGACGCGCCATGCCGCCAGACAGCTCTGACGGCATCAGCCGCTGCGCCACGTAGCCCGACGGCTTCCAGTTTCATCATAACGGTGGTATGCAACAGCGCTTCGGGCAAATTCCGTATGCTCGCGCAGAGGGTAAGCGACGTTGTCGAAAACGTTCATGTCGGTAAACAACGCGCCAGACTGGAAACAGCATGCTCATTCTTTTACGCACGGTGAACAGACGCGAACGGGTCATCCCTCGGCACGTTTTCGCCATCAAACAAGATTTCGCCGCTATCCGGTGGGATCTGCCCACCGATAAGGCGCGCGTAACAATGTTGTTTTGCCGATGCCGGACGGCCCCATAATGGCGGTGGATTTTGCCGCGCGGCACCGTCAGTGAAATATTGTCGAAGATAGGGCGACTGCCACGGGAGAAGCTGACGCCACGAACATCGACCAAATTCGCCATATTCTGGCTCATTGACTCTTCCTTATAAGCCTTATCGGGTATAAGCATGACGCTGGATAACATCACGAACCCAACATTTTTACAGAATATTACCTGCTGGGGTTAGCGAAAGCTGGCATTTGTTTTACTTTTGAGCCGCATAAAGTCAAAATTAGGAATCATTACGCTACGCGGAACACCCGGTCTCCTCCGGCATGGCAGCCTGCGAACCGGCGGATTATACCTGGAAGAAAGGACGTTAGATGCTCTTAGCGACAGCGCTATTGATAATTGGTTTGCTTTTGGTGGTCTACAGCGCTGATCGTCTGGTTTTTGCTGCCTCTATTCTCTGCCGGACACTCGGCGTACCGCCCCTGATTATTGGTATGACGGTGGTCAGCATCGGCACTTCGCTGCCGGAGATCATTACCGCTGTCGCAGCCTCTCTGCATGGCCAGTTGGATCTGGCGATTGGTACAGCCATCGGTTCTAACATCACCAATATTTTGCTGATTCTGGGTGTTGCCGCCCTGCTCCACCCTTTTACCGTGCACTCCGATATCCTGCGTCGCGAATTGCCGTTCACCCTTGTCGCCAGCCTGCTGGCGGGCGTCGTGCTGTACGATGGTCAGATCACGCGCGTTGACGGCATTATTTTACTGTTATTAGCCGTGCTATGGCTGGTGTTCATTGTTAAAATTGCCCGCCTTGCCGAACGACAAGGCAACGACAGCCTGACCCGGGAACAGTTGGCTGAACTGCCGCGCGACGGGAGTCTCTCGGTGGCATGCCTGTGGCTTGGGGTGGCATTGATCATTATGCCGATGGCAACCCGTATGGTGGTGGATAACGCAACCGTCGTGGCGAACTATTTCGCGATAAGCGAGCTGACCATTGGCCTGACGGTCATTGCGATCGGCACCGGCCTCCCCTGAACTGGCGACTGCGATTGCGGGGGCGCGCAAAGGCGAAGACGATATCGCCATTGGCAATATTATTGGCTCTAACATTTTTAACATTGCCATCGTACTGGGCTTTGCCGGCGATGATTGCGCCGGGCGCCTTTAACCCGATGGCTTTCACACGTGATTACGGTGTGATGTTGCTGGTCAGCGCCATTTTGCTCTCATTTGCTGGAAGCATAAGCAAATCACCCGGAGCATTGGCGCGCTATTGCTGAGCGGGTTTATCGTATGGCTGGCGCTGCTTTACTGGCTGTCGCCGCTTTTAACTGGATAATCGGATACGCATTATGTCGCAGATAGATTTGCAGCCGGGTTTTGACTTTCAACAGGCAGGAAAAGAGGTCCTCGGAGATTGAACGTGAAGGCCTCGCTGAACTGGATCAGTACATCAATGAGGACTTTGCGCAAGCGTGCGAAAAAATGTTCTATTGCGCGGGCAAAGTGGTGGTTATGGGCATGGGCAAATCCGGGCATATTGGCCGGAAAATGGCCGCTACGTTTGCCAGTACCGGCACCTCTTCTTTCTTTGTGCATCCCGGCGAAGCCGCCTCATGGCGATTTGGGGATGGTCAGTCCGCAAGATATCGTGATTGCGCTGTCTAACTCCGGCGAGTCCAATGAGGATCCTCGCCCTGATCCCCGGTATTGAAACGGTTAAAAGTGTCGTTGATCTGCATGACCAGCCGACCAGAAAGCAGCATGGCGCGCGCGGCGGACATTCATCTCTGCGTCAAAGTACCGAAAGAGGCCTGCCCGCTAGGTCTGGCGCCAACCTCCAGCACCACAGCGGCGCTGGTCATGGGCGACGCGTTAGCGGTGGCGTTACTGAAAGCACGTGGTTTCACCGCCGAGGATTTCGCCCTGTCGCACCGGCGGCGCACTGGGTCGCAAACTGCTGCTGCGGGTTAACGATATTATGCACACGGGCGATGAGATCCCGCACGTCAGCAAAAGGCCAGCCTGCGCGATGCTCTGCTGGAGATTACGCGCAAAATTTAGGCATGACGGTTATCTGCGATGACCTGATGAAGATCGAAGGGATCTTTACCGATGGCGACTTGCGTCGCGTGTTCGATATGGGCGGCGATGTCCGCAGCATGGGCATTGCGGAAGTGATGACGCCTCGGCGGCGTTCGCGTGCGCCCGAATACGCTGGCCGTCGACGCGCTTAACCTGATGCAATCCCGGCATATCACTTCCGTCATGGTTGCCGATGGCGACCAGTTGCTGGGTGTGTTACATATGCATGATCTGCTGCGCGCAGGCGTAGTGTAAAGAAGGACATAAGAATGAGTAATGCTGGCGCATCGCTTGCCACCTGCTATGGGCCGGTAAGCGCGCAAGTCATGGCAAAAGCCGGGAATATCCGTCTGTTAATCCTCGGATGTCGATGGTGTGTTATCCGATGGGCTCATCTATATGGGCAACAACGGGGAAGAGTTAAAAGCGTTCAATGTTCGTGATGGTTATGGGATCCGCAGTGCGCTCACGTCTGGCATTGAGATTGCCATCATTACCGGGCGAAAAGCGAAACTGGTGGAAGATCGTTGCGAAACGCTGGGTATCGCGCATCTGTATCAGGGACAGTCTGATAAACTTTTGGCTTACAGAGAATTACTGGCGAAGCTGGATCTGACTGCAGATCAAGTTGCTTATGTAGGTGATGATTTGATCGACTGGCCCGTGATGGCGGAAATAGGTTTAAGCGTTGCCGTCGCGGATGCACATCCGCTACTGATTCCGCGCGCAGATTATGTCACCCGTATCAACGGAGGACGCGGCGCGGTTCGTGAAGTCTGCGATTTATTGTTGCTGGCTCCAGGGCAAGCTGGACGAGGCCAAAGGGCAATCAATATGAGTAAAACCAGACGTTGGGTCATCATTCTGCTGTCGCTGGCCGCCCTCGGGTGCTGATTGGCATCAACCTGACCACTCAGGATGCCCCAGAACAAATTACGACCAGCAGCACAGATCCAACTTACAAGAGCCAGCATACCGACTCCCTCGGTCTACAGCCCGGAAGGGGCGCTGAACTATCGCCCTGGTGGCGCAAAATGTTGAATATTTCTCCGCCGACGGCGTGAGCTGGTTCGCACAACCGCTGCTGACAACCTTCGATAAGGACAAGATTCCGACTGGTCAATTAAGGCGGATAAAGCGAAGCTGACCGATGACAGAATGCTTTATCTTTATGGACATGTTGAGGTTAATGCCCTGACAGCAGATGCCCAGTTACGAAAAATCACCACGGATAACGCCCAGATCAACCCTCGGGTGACGCAGGATGTTACCTCCGATGATCAGGTCACGTTGTACGGTACAACATTTAATTCCACCGGCCTGAAAATGCGCGGCAATTTACGCAGCAAAAACGCCGAGCTGATTGAAAAGGTTAGAAGCTTCTATGAAATTCAAAACAAACAAACTCAGCCTTAATCTTATCCCCGGCCAGTACACTTTTAGCCGCTGCGCTTCCGGCGCTTGCCGTCACCGGTGATACTGAACAGCCCATTCACATCGATTCAGACCAGCAATCGTTAGATATGCAGGGCAATATTGTGACCTTCACAGGCAACGTGGTGGTCACACAAGGCACCATCAAAATTAATGCCGACAAAGTCGTCGTCACGCGTCCTCCGGCGGTGAGCAAGGGAAAGAGATCATCGACGGTTACGGTAACCCGGCCACCTTCTATCAAATGCAGGATAACGGCAAACCGGTGAAAGGCCACGCATCGCAGATGCATTACGAACTGGCGAACGACTTCGTTGTGCTGACCGGCAATGCCTACCTTGAACAGCTGGACAGCAATATCAAGGGCGACAAAATCACCTACACCGGTGAAAGAGCAGAAAATGCAGGCATTCAGCGACAAAGGTAAACGCGTGACCACCGTACTGGTGCCATCGCAGTTGCAGGATAAGAGCAACAGCAAAACCCCGGCTCCGGCGCAAAAAAGAGTAACTAATTCGTTATGGCAACATTAACTGCAAAGAACCTCGCCAAAGCCTATAAAGGCCGCCGCGTTGTTGAAGACGTCAGTCTGACGGTAAACTCTGGCGAAATCGTCGGCCTTCTCGGCCCTAACGGTGCAGGAAAACCACCACTTTCTACATGGTGGTGGGCATTGTGCCGCGCGATGCAGGCAACATCATTATTGATGACGAAGATATCAGCTTGCTGCCCCTGCATGCGCGCGCGCGTCGCGGCATTGGCTATTTGCCGCAGGAAGCCTCTATTTTTCGCCGCCTGAGCGTGTATGACAACCTGATGGCAGTGCTGCAAATTCGTGATGACCTGACGGCTGAACAGCGTGATGATCGCGCTAAAGAGTTGATGGAAGAGTTCCATATTGAGCATCTGCGAGACAGTATGGGGCAAGCGCTGTCCGGCGGTGAACGTCGTCGTGTGGAAATTGCCCGCGCGCTGGCGGCTAACCCGAAATTTATTCTGCTGGATGAACCGTTTGCCGGTGTTGACCCCCATTTCGGTCATTGATATTAAACGTATCATTGAACACCTGCGCGACAGCGGGCTGGGCGTGCTGATTACCGACCATAATGTCCGCGAAACACTGGCGGTGTGCGAACGTGCTTATATCGTCAGCCGGGGGCATTTAATTGCGCACGGTACACCGCAGCAAATCCTTGAAGACGAACACGTTAAGCGCGTATATCTTGGGAAGACTTCAGACTCTGATAGGGTAGAGATTATTGACGTTTTTTTGTCGGAGAGTGCTGCTCTGAATATGAAGCAAGGTTTGCAACTAAGGCTTAGCCAACAGCTAGCCATGACGCCACAACTGCAGCAGGCAATTCGTCTGTTGCAGTTGTCCACGTCCTGGAACTTCAGCAGGAACTTCAGCAGGCGCTGGAGAGTAATCCATTGCTGGAGCAAACCGATCTTCACGAAGAAGTGGATGCCCAACAAAACCGGGGATAATGAAGGCTGGATACCGTCGACGCGCTTGAACAAAAGAGATGCCCGACGAACTGCCGCTGGATGCAAGCTGGGACGAGATCTATACCGCAGGAACCCCTCCGGCAGCAGCAATGATTACCTTGATGACGAACTGCCCATTTATCAAGGTGAAACCACCCAGTCGCTGCAGGACTACCTGATGTGGCAGGTGGAACTGACGCCGTTTTCCGATACCGACCGCGCGATCGCAACCTCCATTGTGGATGCTGTTGACGACACGGGCTATCTGACCGTATCGCTGGAAGATATCCTCGAAAGCATGGGCAGAAGACGTGGGTCTGGACGAAGTCGAAGCCGTGCTTAAACGCATCCAGCGTTTCGATCCGGTTGGCGTAGCCGCGCGGGATCTGCGCGACTGCTTGCTGATCCAGCTTTCGCAGTTTTCGAAAGAGACGCCGTGGTGAAGAAGCGCGATTGATCATTAGCGATCACCTTGATCTGCTGGCTAATCGACTTCCGCACGCTGATGCGCATGACGCGCCTGAAAGAAGACGTGCTGAAAGAAGCGGTTAACCTGATTCAATCGCTGGATCCGCGCCCGGCCAGTCTATTCAGACCGGCGAACCGGAATACGTGATCCCGGACGTGCGTAAGCACAACGGCCGTTGGACGGTAGAGCTGAACTCCGACAGTATTCCGCGTCTACAAATCAACCAGCACTACGCCTCCATGTGCGCCGGAGCGCGTAACGATGCCGACAGCCAGTTTATCCGCAGCAATCTGCAGGATGCGAAATGGCTGATCAAAAGTCTGGAAAGCCGTAACGATACCCTGCTCCGCGTTAGCCGCTGTATTGTTGAACAGCAGCAAGCATTCTTTGAGCAGGGCGAAGAGTTTATGAAACCGATGGTCCTTGCGGATATCGCGCAGGCCGTCGAAATGCACGAGTCCACCATTTCACGTGTGACGACCCCAGAAGTACCTGCACAGTCCGCGCGGCATTTTCGAACTTAAATATTTCTTCTCCAGCCATGTAAGCACCGAGGGCGGCGGCGAAGCCTCGTCTACGGCCATTCGCGCTGGTGAAGAAGTTAATCGCCGCAGAAAACCCTGCGAAACCACTGAGCGACAGTAAGCTGACGACACTGCTTTCCGATCAAGGAATTATGGTGGCGCGGCGTACCGTTGCGAAGTATCGAGAATCTTTATCCATTCCGCCGTCCAACCAGCGCAAACAACTGGTTTGACCAAAACCGATAAGGAAGACACTATGCAGCAACATCACAGGACAGAACGTCGAGATCACTGATGCTCTCCGCGACTTTGTAAATAGCAAATTCGCCAAGCTTGAACAGTATTTCGACAGGATTAATCAGGTCTATATTGTATTTGAAAGTGGAGAAAGTGACTCACACTTCGGATGCGACGCTCCATGTTAATGGAGGGGAGCTTCATGCCAGTGCGGAAGGGCAGGATATGTATGCTGCAATCGACGGTTTAATTGATAAACTGGCGCGGCAACTAACGAAACATAAAGATAAACTGAAACAACACTAATTGTCCGGGCGTCCGCGGTGCGTCGCACCCTACCGCAACCCGGTAGGGTGTCTGCACTGGCGTCGCTTAGGTGAAATTATGATGAATAACGATTCCGCTCTTCAACTGAGCAATGTCCTTAACCGGGGAATGCACCCGTAGCGGCGTTCACTGTCAGAGTAAAAAACGCGCTCTGGAAATCATCAGTGAACTGGCGGCAAAACAGTTAGGCCTGCCGCCGCAGGTCGTCTTCGAGGCCATCCTTACCCGTGAAAGATGGGCAGTACCGGTATTGGTAACGGTATCGCCATTCCACACGGTAAGCTCGAAGAAGACACGCTTCGCGCCGTCGGCGTTTTGTACAACTCGAAACGCCCATTGCTTTCGACGCTATCGATAATCAGCCCGTCGATCTGCTGTTTGCACTATTGGTGCCGGCAGATCAAACCAAAACGCACTTGCATACGCTCTCGCTGGTCGCTAAACGTCTGGCGGATAAAACAATTTGTCGGCGCCTGCGCAGCGCAAAGTGATGAAGATCTGTATCAGATAATCACGCAGACAGAAGGCGAAGGTGATGATGCGTAACGGAAAGGCCGCCTTTTATCAGTCGTCCTGAGGAGAAATGGTTCATGGTCCTGATGATCGTCAGTGGTCGTTCGGGTTCAGGCAAATCAGTGGCGTTACGCGCCTCGGAAGACATGGGTTTTTATTGCGTCGATAACCTGCCGGTCGTGTTATTACCGGATTTGGCGCGCACGCTTGCCGACCGTCAGACTTCCGCAGCCGTCAGTATTGATGTGCGCAATATGCCGGAATCCCCCGGAAATCTTTGAGCAGGCGATGAGCAGCCTGCCGGACTCTTTCTCCCCTCAGTTACTGTTTCTGGATGCCGATCGCAACACGCTGATCCGTCGTTACAGCGATACCCGTCGTCTGCACCCTCTTTCCAGTAAAAAATCTGTCGCTGGAAAGCGCCATCGACGAAGAGAGTAACCTGCTGGAGCCGCTGCGTTCCCGTGCGGATCTGATTGTTGATACTTCAGAGATGTCGGTGCATGAGCTGGCAGAAATGCTGCGCACGCGCCTGCTGGGTAAACGTGAGCGCGAACTGACGATGGTGTTTGAATCCTTCGGCTTTAAGCATGGCATCCCCATTGATGCGGACTACGTGTTTGACGTGCGTTTTCTGCCTAACCCGCACTGGGATCCCCAAGCTGCGCCCGATGACCGGTCTCGACAAACCTGTCGCCGCGTTTCTTGACCGGCATACCGAAGTCCACAACTTTATCTACCAGACACGCAGCTACCTTGAGTTGTGGCTGCCGATGCTGGAAACCAACAACCGCAGCTACCTGACCGTGGCTATCGGTTGTACCGGTGGTAAACACCGCTCTGTTTATGTCGCCGAACAGCTTGCGGATTATTTCGCTCGCGCGGTAAAAACGTTCAATCCCGTCACCGTACGCTGGAAAAACGCAAAACATGACCGTAAAACAAACTGTTGAAATCACCAATAAGCTGGGCGTACGCGCGCCCGGCGATGAAACTGTTTGAACTGGTGCAGGGCTTCGATGCAGAAGTACTGTTGCGCAACGATGAAGGCACCGAGGCGGAAGCCAGCAGCGTCATTGCGTTGCTGATGCTGGACTCCGCGAAGGGGCGGCAGATAGAGATTGTGGCAAGCGGTCCCCGTGAAGCCGAAGCGCTGGCGGCAGTGATTGCCCTGTTTAATGCGGGCTTTGACGAAGACTAATTAATGCAGCTTGTTACGCTGCAAGAACTCTTCACCACCCAACTGGCGTCTGCCGCATGATCCACGCCTGCCGGCTACGAACATAGCCTGACGGCGCGCCTGCATTAAAGCGAATGGGGTTAGGTAACACCGCAGCCAGTAGCGCCGCTTCAGACATCGACAACCGGCTGGCGGGTTTATGAAAATAGCGCTGCGCCGCCTCTTCCACACCAAAAACGCCCTCGCCAAATTCCGCGATATTCAGATAAACAGTGAGGATCCGTCGTTTGCTCCAGACGGTTTCCATGCCCAGCGTCAGTCCCGCTTCCAGCCCTTTACGCACCCAGCTCTTCCCATCCCAGAGCAGCAGGTTTTTACCGTTTGCTGTGAAATCGTCGATGCGCCGCGGATACGATTTTCATGGCGCTCATTATGGGAAAGCGCTTTTTTGGATCGCGGGAAGATCCAGCCCCCAGTGATCGGGAAAACGCTGATCTTCTGCCGCAATCACCGCCAGCGCCATCGATGGAGAAATCTCATCCATACTGACCCAGTCAGAATGCGCCACGTAGCCGAAGTCGCCGGTAAACCACGCACCCAGTTGGCGCTCCACCATCACCGCGGAGAAAGGCACCGGCAGGAAGCTGAACAGCACAATGCTGCCGCCCCAGAAAATAGCCAGCACCAGTAAAAAACGCAGGAAAAGTCGCTTCCAGGATGGTTTTCAGCGGGCCGCGAAACACCGTCTTCATTCGGTCAGCACCAGCACCCGCGCCACCAATTTTTCGATGCCTGTCGCCGCCTGAGCGATGTCTTCCGCCAGCATATACGCAGGCGTGGTCACCACTTTGTTCTCTTCGTCGACAACAATGTCATCCACCGGGCAGGGAACGTGTTCCGCCCCCATCTCTTCCAGCACCTCGGCGGTATCGATGTCTGTCCCAATGGTTAGACGTAGCGGAAAGTCAAAAATCTTCGGCAGCATCGCAGGGCGATACATAAAACCCAGTGGTTTCCCCGCCCGGTGCATCTCAAGCACCAGATGTTTTAACGCGCTGTCGACCACGCATTCGCTGCCCGGCTGGCAAAATTACTCAGATTTTTGGCCGCGCCAAAACCTCCGGGAACAATCAGCGCATCCAGATCGTTTTGCTGATGCCTCGGGCCAGATTTTTGGACCGCGCCGCGCGCAATACGGGCGGATTCGATCAGTACATTACGGCTACCGGCCAGCGTTTCGCCAGTAAGGTGATTGATAACATCGCTCTGGCTTTTTATCGGGCGCAAAACAGACAGCCTGTGCACCATTGCGTGCAATAGCCAGCAAGGTAATGACGGCCTCATGAATTTCTGAACCATCATAAACGCCTGCGCCGCTGAGAATAACGCCTACTTTTTTCATTTTGCTCATCCCTTACGCAACGTACTGTCGATAATTAAAAATTTTGATAAGAGCGCCGTGCTTCACACATTTCACTGATTGATGTAACAAGTCATTTAAGATTTGCTATCTTATGTGCGTGCAGTCGAATTTTTTCTGACTACGCCCTTGCAAAAAAATCTAAAAATTACGGCGCAGCCACGGTTTCCCCGCAGTGTTGGCGCAGTATTCGCGCACCCCGGTTAATCCGGGGTCATTTTTCTCCAGCGTCCGCAACCCAGGGCTTTCAATACCGCAACATCGTTACGCCACTCTTGCTTCATCTCTTCCACCCAGTCACCGACATTGTCTGACCAGGGCCGGAAGATCCGGCGACTGGATCTGCTGACCCAGTTGCTGCAAATGGCGCAACCCAACAGAGCCCGCCGCGCCCTTGATTTTGTGCCCTTCGTCGACGATCCCTTTCTGATCGCGCGCAGTCAGATTCGACTCCAGCACACTCAGGTAGCCCGGCATCATTTTCTCGAACACCGCCAGCCCGTCAGTGATCAATTTCGGCCCGACCAGCTCGATATATTGCTCAAGCATGGCGATATCAAGCAGCGTTTGCGCTTTACTGTTATCCGTGGTCGTCACTTGCTCCTCCTCGTCATCACCGGCATCCCAGAACTTTTTTAATCATGGCAGTTAATGCCGGAACCGCCAGCGGTTTGCTCAGCACATCATCCATGCCGGCATCGAGATATTCCCGTTTGTCTTTCAGCACGTTGGCGGTTAACGCCACCAGTGGAGGTAACTCTTCGCGGGGATACCGGCTGGTCAGCGCCCGGGAAATATCCAGACCGGTCATATCCGGCAACTGGATATCCAGCAACACCAGTCGTATTCGCCCGGCGTGAACATCTCCAGCGCAGCCGTACCCGTCATCGCCACGTCCACGCTGCTGCCCAGTTTTTCCAGCACCGAGCGGGCAACAATCACGTTCAGCTCAATGTCTTCCACCAGCAGCACATGCAGTGCTGGAAGCGGCATGTCATCGTCGTCAAACGCGTCTTCGACTTCTTCCGCGACCGCCGGGGCATGGATGGTCAGGGTAAAGACGGAACCGGAACCCGGCTCACTGCTGACGGTAATATCGCCGCCCATATTTTTCGCCAACCGACGTGATACGGCCAGACCGATACCGGTCCCGGTGGCCAGTTTTCCGCCATGGCTATCTTTGACCTGATAGTACATGGCGAAAATTTTATCCTGCTCTTCACGGGGAATACCGATACCGGAATCCTGCACCTCAAAGTGCAACATCTCGCCTTCGTCGTAGCGCACGCGCACCACAACCTGACCTTCGCGGGTAAATTTGACGGCGTTACTGATCAGGTTCCACAGGATCTGCCGCAGGCGCGTACCATCGGCGATAACCTGATGCGGCAATGGCAGCGTCGGTTCAAGCACAAAACGCAGCCCTTTCTGATGCGCCTGCAAGCCGGAGAGATTTTCCGAGTCCGCCGAAACTGGTGAAGTCGAGCGGTTGGTTATCCAGTTGCACCTTACGGCGCTCCATCTTATCCATGTCGATAATATCGTTAAAAATATTCCCCAGCGTGACCGCAGAGACATGGATCGTTTTCAGGTATTTTTCTTGCTCTTCTGTCAATTCGGTATCGAGCAAAATGCGGCTCAGCCCGACAATGCCGTTAAGCGGCGTACGCAGCTCGTGGCTGATCGTTGAGATAAAGGTCGTCTTATCCCCGGCTGGCGCGCTCCAGCGCATCCTGATAGCGCTTACGCTCGGTAATATCGCGGCCAAAGCCCATCAGTCCGTGGCGTTTACCGACACGGTCGTAATAGGAGCACTTTGCGGATTTCGAAACAGGCTTTGCGCCCGTCAGGATAGTCAAGCCACTGCTCATAGGTCAGTGACACGTTATGGCGGAAGACTTTCTCATCGGTCTCGATCACTTTTTCCGCTGCTTCCGGCGAGTAGACATCCTGCGGCTTCAGATTGATCAACTGCTTTTCGCTTTTTCCCGTAAGCAGCTCCATCGCCCGGTTACAGCCAGAAAACTCTTTGTCTTCATTGCGGTAAAACACCAGATCCGGGGAGGCATCAAGGAAAGAGCGCAGGAAAGAAGATTGCTGTTCGAGCTGGATCTGCGTTTGTTCGCGCTCCTGCATCTCTATTTTGAGTTGCTCAAACGTGGACTGCCGTTCAGCCTCCGCCTTTTCGCGATCGCTGATTTCCTGATTGAGCTGCGTAATATTGTCTTTCAGTTGCACATTGAGTTGGAGATCACGCTCACGCATCTCTTCCAGCTTATCCACCGGTGAGACAAGCGCTGGCGCGACTCTTCAAGCTGCTCCACCACCACCGACAGGAAATAGACCGCCCAGGCGTAATCAACAGACCGAAAATGGAGCGGATAACGTCAATGCTTTCCACCTCCCCTTGCAACACCATGGTAACGGCCATCTGCACACAATCGCAGTCACGACCAGTGCCAGCGCCAGCAAGAGGGAAAAACGCACCAGACCCAGTTTCATCATCAGGTCGACGTAATATTGCGCCAGTAAACGGATTTGCTTCATAGAGATTTCCTCGAACAAGTCCGCTCAATAATACCAATTCTGAGCAAAGGGTTGAAGCGTGCGAAAATGCGGCGGTAATTTGCGTTCCAATGAAAAATACGAAGGAAGCAGCGAATGTTATGCGGGAGATTGCCAACAGCGACCTAATGCGGAGCCTTGCACACCGTGGGCTGTCAGATAACGATCGAGCTCCACCATGCCCGTCCAACGGTTTTCGCACCATAACGGCGCCAGCAACGTCGGGCGACGCGCGCTGGCAGAAACTCGGTGATAGATCACCTCTGGCGGCGTATGGCGGATCATTTCGCCGGCAATCACCGTGTACTCCTCCAGCCCGATGCCATTAAGACGACCGGCTTCCCACGCTTTCGCCATGATGCTGCCTTTTACAATATGCAGCGGATGCAGCTTAATCCCGTCGACGCCGGTCTCAACAACGCGTCCAATGGTTTGCAGACAGTCCGGCTCACGCTCGCCGGTGCAATCCCACAATCAGGTGGGTGCACACTTTCAGGCCAGTTGCGTGGTTTTCTGATAGCAGGCGAAATCATGGCCGCGGTTGATACGGTGCAGCGTTTTATCGTGCGCGGTTTGCAGACCCAGCTCCAGCCAGACTTCATAGCCCTGATGGTGATATTCACACAGCAGATCCAGCACCGCGTCCGGAACGCAGTCCGGGCGAGTGCCGACGCATAGCCCGACAATGCTCGCCACCGGCTGACGGCCTGCTGGTACATCGAGCGCAGCACCTGCACTTCAGCCCGGTGCTGGTATAGGCCCTCGGAAATACGCAAGATAACGCACGGCGCGGTTAACAAGCATGGCCTGATGGGCCAGCTGTTCGGCAATGGAGCGATGCTGCTGCGCCTCGTCAGCAAAGGAAGCCACATTGCAAAAAGTGCATCCCCCGCGACCAATCGTGCCATCGCGGTTAGGGCAACTAAAACCGCCATGCAGCGTCAGTTTGTGAACTTTTGCCCATAACGGCGAGCAAGATCCCCACCAAACATATTGACTAATTTCTGTAACTGCATAATCTGGAAGGCCGCCCTGAAGAAAGGGTGTAGCCTGCCACTTTTAGCTTCGTCGGCGATGACTCGGATCAATCGCCCGGGAAGGCCTTTATCCATTGCATAAACAGTCAATATAATCGCAATTTCATTCACGCTACAGGCAATTACTTTTCCTTATGTTCCTGCATTATTTTGCAGAAATACGAACACCGGTGAAAAACAGTGACTTTATGCGGGCGGCGCTTCAAGAGCAGAATAAAAATCTGCCATTAATTCGACAATCAGAATAGAACATCATAAAGAGCGCTTTTGGATAGTGAGTCAGATCACACTCTGCTGCCGCTTAGTCTGCCGCTTACCCAATGTAAAAATAGTTAAATTTACTTATTTATCAAATTGTTAATTCATGTTTAGCACATTTTTGTATAAATAAGCTCGGCATTTGACCTGTGTACGGATTCCCGATAACTTGGAAATCCGCTGGAAGCTTTCTGGATGAGCAGTCTGCTCATCATATTTATGCAGTTATTGAGATTCCCTCTTAAGCAAGTCCTCAACACTTGTGTATCGATGCGAAAAGGAAATTAAAAGAGGGCGACATGCGAGGCAAATGCCCCGTCGCCATGCTCTTTTTACGCCTGTGCGCATCGTTCAGGAGGGGCTCCCGTAGAGCCTCGGGAGGTTCACTGATATGTTGTACGATAAATCCCTTGAGAGGGATAACTGTGGTTTCGGCCTGATCGCCCACATAGAAGGCGAACCTAGCCACAAGGTAGTGCGCACCGCTATTCACGCACTGGCCAGAATGCAGCACCGCGGCGCAATCCTCGCCGACGGTAAAACCGGTGATGGTTGCGGTTTACTGCTGCAAAAAACCCGATCGTTTCTTCCGTATTGTGGCGGAAGAGCGCGGCTGGCGTTTAGCCAAAAATTACGCCGTGGGCATGCTGTTCCTGAACCGGGATCCGGAAAAAGCCAGCGCATCGCGCCGTATTGTTGAAGAAGAGCTTCAACGTGAGACCTTGTCCATTGTTGGCTGGCGCGATGTGCCAACGAACGACGGAGTGCTCGGTGAAATCGCCCTCTCCTCGCTGCCTCGTATTGGAGCAAATTTTTGTTAACGCCCCGGCTGGCGTCCGCGCGATATGGAGCGTCGTCTGTTTATCGCTCGTCGCCGTATTGAAAAACGCCTGCAAGAAGATAAAGAGTTCTACGTTTGTAGCCTCTCGAACCTCGGTGAACATCTATAAAGGTCTGTGTATGCCGGCTGACCTGCCGCGCTTCTACCTCGGACTGGCGGACCTGCGTCTGGAATCGGCCATTTGCCTGTTCCACCAGCGCTTCTCCACCAATACCGTACCGCGCTGGCCGCTGGCGCAGCCGTTCCGCTACCCCGGCGCACAACGGTGAAATTAACACCATCACCGGCAACCGCCAGTGGGCGCGTGCGCGTACCTATAAATTCCAAACGCCGCTGATTCCGGATCTCCATGATGCCGCGCCGTTCGTCAACGAAACCGGCTCAGACTCCAGCTCAATGGATAACATGCTCGAACTGCTTCTGGCAGGCGGGATGGATATCGTGCGCGCGATGCGTCTGTTGGTGCCGCCAGCATGGCAGAACAACCCGGATATGGATCCGGACTTGCGCAGCTTCTTCGACTTTAACTCCATGCATATGGAACTGTGGGACGGCCCTGCGGGCATTGTGATGTCCGACGGTCGTTTCGCCGCCTGCAACCTCGACCGTAACGGTCTGCGTCCGGCGCGCTATGTCATCACTAAAGATAAGCTGATCACCTGTGCTTCTGAAGTGGGCATTTGGGATTACCAGCCGGACGAAGTGGTGGAAAAAGGCCGCGTTGGTCCTCGGCGAGTTGATGGTTATTGATACCCGCGGCGGGCGCATTCTGCACTCGGCGGAAACCGATGACGATCTGAAAAGCCGCCACCCGTACAAAGAGTGGATGGAGAAAAACGTCCGCCGTCTGGGTGCCGTTTGAAGATCTGCCGGATGAAGAAGTCGGCACCCGCGAAATGGATGACGACCTGCTGGCCAGCTATCAGAAACAGTTTAACTACAGTTTTGAAGAGCTGGACTCCGTTATCCGCGTACTGGGTGAAAATGGCCGGTGAAGCGGTCGGATCGATGGGGGATGACACACCATTCGCCGTGCTCTCCAGCCAGCCGCGCATTATTTATGACTACTTCCGTCAGCAGTTTGCGCAGGTGACCAACCCGCCTATCGATCCGCTGCGTGAAGCGCACGTGATGTCGCTGGCCACCAGCATTGGCCGCGAAATGAACGTCTTCTGTGAAGCCGAAGGCCGCGCACCGTCTGAGCTTTAAATCGCCGATCCTGCTCTATTCCGATTTCCAAACAGCTCACGACGATAAAAGAGGAGCACTACCGCGCCGATACGCTGGATATCACGTTCGACGTCACCGAAGTGACGCTGGAAGAGACCGTTAAAGCGCTGTGTGATAAAGCTGAACAGATGGTGCGTAACGGCACCGTGCTGCTGGTGCTCTCCGATCGCAATATCGCGAAAAATCGCCTGCCGGTTCCGGCACCAATGGCGGTGGGCGCTATCCAGACACGTCTGGTTGATAAGAGCCTGCGCTGTGATGCCAACATTATTGTCGAAACCGCCAGCGCCTGCGACCCGCACCACTTCGCGGTGCTGTTGGGCTTCGGCGCGACGGCTATCTACCCGTACCGGCGTATGAAACGCTGGCAAAACTGGTCGACAATAAAGCCATCGAGAAAAACTACCGCACTGTGATGCTGAACTACCGTAACGGCATCAACAAAGGTCTGTACAAGATCATGTCCAAAATGGGCATCTCGACCATTGCCTCTTATCGCTGTTCCAAACTGTTCGAAGCGGTCGGTCTGCATGACGATGTCGCCGCACTGTGCTTCCTGTGGTGTGATTAGCCGTATTGGCGGCGCAGGCTTTACCGACTTCCAGCAGGATCTGCTGAACCTCTCTAAAGTCGTCTAGCGCGTAAGCCGCTGTCACAAGGCGGTCTGCTGAAGTATGTCCACGGCGGCGAATATCACGCTTACAATCCGGACGTGGTGCGTACGCTGCAACAGGCGGTGCAGAGCGGCGAATATAGCGACTATCAGGAATATGCGAAGCTGGTGAACGAGCGTCCGGCAGCAACGCTGCGCGACCTGTTATCCATCACGCCAAACGGCGAAGCGGTCAATCTGAAAGACGTGGAACCGGCGAGTGAGCTGTTTAAACGCTTTGATACCGCGGCCATGTCTATTGGTGCATTGAGCCCGGAAGCCCACGAAGCGCTGGCGGAAGCCATGAACAGCCTTGGCGGTTTCTCTAACTCCGGTGAAGGCGGTGAAGATCCGGCGCGTTACGGCACCAACAAAGTCTCGCGTATTAAGCAGGTTGCTTCCGGTCGCTTCGGCGTAACGCCGGCTTATCTGGTGAACGCTGATGTTATCCAGATCAAAGTCGCTCAGGGGGCCAAACCGGTGTGAAGGCGGTCAGTTACCGGGGCGATAAAGTCACGCCGTACATCGCGAAACTGCGCTACTCCGTACCGGCGTCACGCTGATTTCCCCCACCACCGCACCACGATATTTACTCTATTGAAGATTTGGCGCAGCTGATTTTTGACCTGAAACAGGTCAACCCGAAAGCAATGATCTCCGTGAAGCTGGTTTCCGAACCGGGCGTCGGCACCATCGCGACCGGTGTGGCAAAAGCGTACGCCGACCTGATCACTATCGCCGGTTACGATGGCGGCACCGGCGCAAGCCCGCTCTCCTCGGTGAAGTATGCCGGTTGCCCGTGGGAACTGGGTCTGGTGGAAACCCAACAGGCACTGGTTGCCAATGGCTTGCGTCATAAAGATCCGTTTGCAGGTGGATGGCGGTCTGAAAACCGGGCAGGACATCATTAAAGCGGCGATCCTCGGGTGCAGAAAGCTTTGGCTTCGGCACCGGTCCGATGGTGGCGCTGGGCTGTAAATATCTGCGTATCTGTCACCTGAACAACTGCGCCACCGGCGTAGCAACACAGGACGATAAACTGCGTAAGAACCACTATCACGGCCTGCCGTTCAAAGTGACGAACTACTTTGAATTCATCGCACGTGAAACCCGCGAGCTGATGGCGCAACTGGGTGTTAAACGCACCGGGTCGACCTGATTGGCCGCACTGACCTGCTCCAAAGAGCTGGATGGTTTTACCGCCAAACAGCAAAAACTGGATCTGGCGAAACTGTTGGAAACCGCTGAACCCCATCCGGGTAAGGCGCTGTACTGCACCGAAAACAACCCGCCGTTTGATAATGGCGTGCTGAATGCGCAGTTACTGCAACAAGCCAAGCCGTTCGTGGATGAGAAACAGAGCAAAACCTTCTGGTTCGATATCCGCAACACCGACCGCTCCGTTGGCGCGTTGCTGTCTGGCTATATTGCACAGACGCACGGCGACCAGGGGTCTGGCGGCCGATCCGATTAAAGCCCACTTTAGCGGCACCGCGGGCCAGAGCTTCGGCGTGTGGAACGCTGGCGGCGTTGAGCTTTACCTGACCGGTGATGCCAACGACTACGTCGGTAAAGGTATGGCGGGCGGTCTGCTGGCCATTCGTCCTCCGGTGGGTTCTGCTTTCCGCAGCCATGAAGCGAGCATTATCGGCAACACCTGTCTGTATGGTGCCACCGGTGGCCGACTCTACGCCGCAGGGCGTGCTGGCGAGCGTTTCGCGGTGCGTAACTCGGGTGCGATTACCGTGGTGGAAGGCATTGGCGATAACGGTTGTGAATATATGACCGGCGGTATTGTTTGCGTACTGGGTAAAACCGGCGTCAACTTTGGTGCGGGTATGACAGGCGGCTTCGGCTATGTACTGGATGAAGACGGTGAATTCCGTAAACGCGTTAACCCGGAACTGGTGGAAGTGTTGAGCGTCGATGACCTCGCCATCCATGAAGAACATCTGCGCGGTCTGATCACCGAACATGTGCAGCATACCGGTTCTCAGCGCGGCGAAGAGATCCTCGGCGAACTGGCCAGCATTTGCGGCGAAATTCGCTCTGGTTAAGCCGAAATCCAGCGATGTGAAAGCCCTGTTAGGTCACCGTAGTCGCAGCGCGGCTGGAGTTGCGCGTGCAGGCGCAGTAAGGAATTCAGATGAGTCAGAATGTTTACCAATTTATCGACCTACAGCGCGTTGACCCGGCAAAAAACCGCTGAAACTGCGTAAAATCGAATTTGTTGAGATCTATGAGCCCTTCTCTGAAGGCCGTGCCAAGGCGCAGGCAGATCGCTGCCTCTCCTGCGGCAACCCTTACTGCGAGTGGAAATGCCCGGTTCATAACTACATTCCGAACTGGCTGAAGCTGGCTAACGAAGGGCGTATTTTCGAAGCTGCGGAACTGTCGCATCAGACCAACACCCTGCCGGAAGTGTGCGGGCGCGTATGCCCGCAGGATCGTCTGCGAAGGTTCCTGTACGCTGAATGACGAGTTTGGCGCCGTGACCATCGGCAATATCGAGCGTTATATCAACGATAAAGCCTTTGAAATGGGCTGGCGTCCGGATTTGACTGGCGTGAAGCAGACCGACAAGCGTGTCGCCATTATCGGCGCGGGTCCGGCTGGGCTGGCGTGCGCCGACGTGCTGACCCGCAACGGTGTCAAAGCGGTCGTCTTCGATCGTCACCCGGAGATCGGCGGCCTGCTGACCTTTGGTATCCCGGCATTTAAGCTGGAAAAGAAGTGATGACGCGTCGCCGTGAAATCTTCACTGGCATGGGCATTGAGTTCAAACTGAATACGGAAGTCGGTCGTGACGTACAGCTGGAAGATCTGCTGAAAGAGTATGACTCCGTCTTCTGGGCGTGGGGACCTACCAGTCCATGCGTGGTGGCACCGGAGAATGAAGATGCGCAGGGTGTTTATGACGCATTGCCGTTCCTGATCGCCAATACCAAACAGCTGATGGGCTATGGCGAAACGCCGGACGCGCCGTACGTCAGCATGGAAGGTAAACGCGTTGTGGTGCTTGGCGGTGGCGACACGGCGATGGACTGCGTACGCACTTCTGTTCGTCAGGGGGCCACGCACGTTATCTGCGCCTATCGCCGTGACGAAGAGAACATGCCGGGCTCGAAACGCGAAGTGAAAAAACGCACGCGAAGAGGTGTGGAATTCCAGTTTAACGTGCAGCCGCTGGGTGTTGAGATCAACGCTAACGGCAAAGTCTGCGGCGTGAAAATGGCACGTACCGAGATGGGCGCACCGGATGCGAAAGGCCGTCGTCGTGCAGAGATCGTTGCAGGTTCAGAGCATGTGGTGCCAGCGGATGCGGTTGTTATGGCGTTTGGTTTCCGTCCTCACAGTATGGAGTGGCTGGCGAAGCACAGCGTGGAGCTGGACTCTCAGGGCCGTATTATCGCGCCTGAAGGTAGCGAAAATGCCTTCCAGACCAGCAATCCTCCGAAAATCTTTGCCGGTGGAGATATCGTACGGGGTTCCGATTTGGTCGTTACCGCCATCGCCGAAGGCGGCTGAGGGCATCATGAATTTCCTCGAAGTGTAATATCCATGTAGTGCCCAAAAGGAGGCTTCGGCCTCCTTTTTATTAAGTCTTTTTCAGGGAAGGACTGCAGGAACTGCCGATAGCAAAACAGGGCCAACCGGCCCTGTTTTGTTCTCACTACCCGCAGCGACGGACGCCCACCGCGTGGCGGCGGATCGTCGATCGTTATCCTGATCGTCTGCGTGGTCAGGTTTATCACCGTCGATAACCGACATTACCGTCTCGCTTTCCTGCGCGGAAGTCTCGTCGTCATCGTTCAGACTGACGGCGTCTTCGTCGTATGCAGCTTCCGGTTCAAACATGGTGCCGGCGCCGTTTTCACGGGCATAAATCGCCAGTACGGCGGCCAGCGGCACAGAGACTGGCGAGGTACACCACCGAAGCGAGCGCTGAAGCGCACTTCGTCATTGAGTTTCCGACCGCGCGCGGCGCGATGTTTAACACGATTTGCCCGTCACGCGCATACTCCATCGGCACGCGTACGCCCGGCATCGTCACATCAACAACCAGATGCGGCGTAAGCTGGTTATCCAGCAGCCATTCGTAAAAAGGCCCGTAATAAGTACGGACGGCGTGGAGACAGTTGTGACAAATCCATGCAATTAACCCCGGCCCAGGGCGCATTTCGCGCTCGGCTTCTGTCAGAGAGGCGAGGAAGGAGTCACGTTCAAATACCCGCGTCATATATCCTTTCAGCTCTTTAGCGCCTGTACCGCTCAGCTCGATACCCAGTACCGGCAAACGCCACAGCAGCGGAGCAAGGTAGCAATCCACCAGGGCTGAATTCGTCATTCAGGAAGTAAGGTTTCTGGGTGAACAGCGGGCCAATTGCCAGCAGTTCTTCACGGAGCTGTTTACGCGCCGCGTCAGCCTGCGCACCACTGCTGTTCTGGATAGTATTCATCAGAGAATACCAGTCCTTCTCAATACGGTGCATGTACAGACGGCTTTCACCACGCGCGACCGGATAAACCGGCATCAACGGCGGATGCGGGAAACGCTCATCCAGATATTCCATAATGATGCGTGATTCCCACAGAGTGAGCTCACGATCTACAAGTGTCGGTACGCTTTGATTCGGGTTGAGGTCAATCAGATCCTGAGGAGGATTATCCTTTTCCACGTGCTCAATTTCGAAGCTGACACCTTTTTCGGCCAGCACGATACGGACCTGATGGCTATAGATGTCCACAGGACCAGAAAACAGCGTCATTACCGAACGTTTGTTGGCAGCGACAGCCATGAAAACCTCCGGTGTATATTCAGTATTTACTACTACCGGACCAAATCGACCGGTCAGATGTTGAGTTAACCACCCGCGCGTACTGTCACTCTCGTTTAAAAAAGCAAACAAAAAATGAACAATCCCAGCCATTTGGGCAGAAAATTGGATGATAGTTTACCAGATTTTGCGGGCTTTGTGGTGAGGGGATTCTGGAAATGCTGAAAAGAAGAGATAATCAATCAATTACTGTGGATAACATGATTTTATCATAAAAAAACCCGGTTTGCACCGGGTTTTTTCGCCAATCGTTCTGCCGAAGCAGAAACCAATTAACGTTTGGAGAACTGCGGACGACGACGTGCTTTGCGCAGACCGACTTTTTTACGTTCAACCTGACGAGCGTCACGGGTGACGAAGCCAGCTTTACGCAGTTCGGAACGCAGGGACTCGTCGTACTCCATCAGAGCGCGGGTGATACCGTGACGGATCGCGCCGGCCTGACCAGAGATACCACCACCTTTAACAGTGATGTACAGGTCCAGTTTTTCTACCATATCAACCAGTTCCAGCGGCTGGCGAACTACCATGCGAGCAGTTTCGCGACCGAAGTACTGTTCCAGAGAACGCTGGTTAATAACGATTTTACCGTTGCCCGGTTTGATGAACACGCGAGCGGCGGAGCTTTTGCGGCGACCAGTGCCGTAGTATTGATTTTCAGCCATTGCCTATAATCCCGATTAGATGTCAAGAACTTGCGGTTGCTGTGCCGCGTGGTTGTGCTTTGTTGCCTGCGTAAACTTTCAGTTTACGGTACATAGCACGACCCAGCGGGCCTTTTGGCAGCATGCCTTTAACCGCGATTTCAATCACACGCTCAGGACGGCGGGCAATCATCTCTTCAAAGGTCGCTTCTTTGATACCACCGATGTGGCCGGTGTGGTGGTAGTACATTTTGTCTTCGCGCTTGTTGCCGGTTACAGCAACTTTTTCTGCGTTCAGAACGATGATGTAATCACCAGTATCAACGTGCGGAGTGTATTCCGCTTTATGCTTACCGCGCAGGCGACGAGCCAGTTCGGAAGCCAGACGGCCCAGAGTTTTACCGGTCGCGTCAACAACATACCAGTCGCGTTTTACGGTTTCTGGTTTAGCTGTAAAAGTTTTCATTAAAAGCTTACCCAAATAAATTAGTTACACGTTGGTGAACACCCAAACGCTTAAATACAAGTGAGGTTCACACGACATTGTCCAGTAAACCCACCCCTTCGGATATGTTTAGCCGGCACACAAGTGTTTCGGGAAAAAACCTTGTTGTAACGTGGGGTCGCAGGATTATAGAGAAGTCGGGGTCAAAGATCGACCCCTTTTTGTGATTTGGATGGGGATTTGTCGCGTCTTTTCCCGCCCCACTACGGCATATGCGTGCGTTTCAGATACTCCTCGCTCTGCATCTCCTGCAAACGCGATAAACAGCGCTGAAATTCAAACTTCAGGCGTTCGCCTTGATAAATCTCATGCAGCGGCGATGCGGCGCTCACCACCAGTTTGACGTGACGCTCGTAAAACTCATCCACCAGTGCAATAAAGCGCCGTGCCTCACTTTCCATCAGCGGCGTCATCACCGGCACCTCAAATAACAGAACGGTGGAACAGCCGTGAGAGTGCAATGTAATCGTGCTGGCTACGCGCATCCACACAGAGCGTGGCAAACGACACCGCCAGCGTCTGGTTTTCCACGCCCAGAGTCGGCAACGGACGGTGATTAATCTCCAGCTCCGGCGCACGCTCGCGTTTTGCTCCCGCCAGCGCCAGCCAGAGTTTGTCCATCTGCTGACTGGTTTCATCATTGAGCGGCGTCAGCCACAGATGCGCCTGCGTTAACGTACGCAGGCGATAATCGACACCCGCATCGACATTCATAATGTCGCAGAACTGT
Source organism: Enterobacter sp. EA-1 (assembly GCA_002886105.1). Lineage (GTDB taxonomy): Bacteria > Pseudomonadota > Gammaproteobacteria > Enterobacterales > Enterobacteriaceae. Next base: position 563,599 of record CP025776.1, on the reverse strand, counting down.
TTGATTGCATCGATAGCGGGCAGGAAACGCGAACGCTGCAAGCCGTTGCGATAGAGCTCATCTGGCGGAATATTCGAGGTGGCGACCAGCGTGATCCCACGCGCGAACAGTGCTTTCATCAATCCGCCCAGCAGCATTGCGTCGGTAATGTCCGACACGAAAAATTCATCGAAACACAGCACATCGGTTTCGGCTTTAAAGCGGTCAGCCACAATCTCCAGTGGGTCCGTTTGCCCTTGCAGCGACGTCAGCTCTTCGTGCACGCGCAGCATAAAACGGTGGAAATGCAGGCGCTGCTTACGGGCTCCGGGCAGGCTTTGATAGAACAGATCCATCAGCCAGTCTTCCCGCGCCCTACGCCGCCCCACATATACAGGCCGCGTACTGGCGCTGGCGTGCGCGTATCGCGCTTGCCCGAACGTCGCCAGCAGGCCGCTGCTCTGCTGCGCGGCAGTTTCACTACGGTTGATTAACGCCACCGGTAAATAATGTCCAGCCGGTTAACCGCTTCTTTTGCACATCATCCGGCTGATGGCTACCCTCGTGCAGGGCATTGTGATATCGCGATGTCGGGGAAAGGCTTTGCATGGTGTTATTGTTGTTCCTTGAAAATCGATCCGCCCCCACAGGGTTGACGAAAAAAGGCCGTTCTACACTACGCGATGCTGCGGCAGGATTCCACTTCTGCACTATTAGCGGTTATAGTGGCACTATCAGGCGCAGGCAGGAGCTTGCCGCCGGGACCCTACGGAATCACAAAACAACGGGAGAAGTTCATGACCTCGGGAATATGCGCTAATTGGGTTGGTTGTCGGCATTATTATCGGTGCCGTGGGCATGCGTTTCGGAAACCGCAAATTGCGCCAACAACAGGCCTTGCAGTACGAACTGGAAAAAACAAAGCCGAACTGGAAGAGTACCGCGAAGAGCTGGTGAGCCACTTTGCCCGCAGCGCAGAGCTTCTGGATAACATGGCGCACGACTACCGCCAGCTTTACCAGCACATGGCTAAAAGCTCCTCCAGCCTGCTGCCGGAAATGTCCGCGGAAGAAAACCCGTTCCGTAACCGTCTGGCTGAATCGGAAGCCAGCAACGATCAGGCGCCGGTACAGATCCCGCGCGACTATTCAGAAGGTGCATCCGGCCTGTTGCGCGGCAGCGCAAACCGCAAATAATCGATCCTTTTCCTTATTTTTACGGGCGCGTATCGCGCGCCCGTCCCTTCTTCTGCATCGCAGCTATTATTTAGTCGTTCACCTCATTGTTACGCGGTTGAAATTTCAATAACATCAAATTGTTTTGGGGCGTCATTCCTTTCACTTCAGGTAACGAGAGCCAGCATCAATGGAAGAAACCAACCCAGCTGTTGAGTGCGTTTGCGTTAAGTGTCGGGTTAACTCTCTCGGCACCATTCCGGTGCGATGGCGGCGATGCCGTCACAGGTGCAGGTGCGCTGCCAAGTCTCGCGCCGGTTCTGGGAAAAAGTTCTGCCCGCGGTGGTTAGCGTGCAGGTTGAAGGTACAGCCGTACAGGGTCGGAAAATCCCTGAGGAACTGAAGAAGTATTTCGGCGAAGAGATGCCGGATCAGCAGCAGCAAGCGCAACCCTTTGAAGGTCTGGGTTCCGGCGTCATTATCGATGCCGCCAAAGGCTATGTGTTGACCAATAACCACGTCATCAATCAGGCGCAAAAAATCAATGTGCAACTCAACGATGGGCGCGAGTTCGAAGCCAAACTGATTGGCAGCGACGATCAGAGCGACATCGCTCTGCTACAGTTGCAAAACGCGTCTAACCTGACGCAAATCGCCATCGCCGATTCGGATACGCTGCGCGTGGGCGATTTCGTTGTCGCCGTCGGCAACCCGTTCGGCCTTGGTCAGACGGCGACATCCGGGATTGTCTCTGCGCTCGGGCGAAGCGGCCTGAATCTGGAAGGGCTGGAAAACTTTATTCAAACCGACGCCTCCATCAACCGCGGTAACTCCGGCGGCGCGCTGCTGAATCTTAACGGCGAGCTTATCGGCATCAATACGGCGATCCTCGCGCCGGGCGGCGGCAGCGTAGGCATTGGCTTTGCCATTCCCAGCAATATGGCGCAGACGCTCTCTAAGCAACTGATTCAGTTTGGTGAGATAAAACGCGGCTTGCTGGGTATTAAAGGCACGGAAATGAGCGCAGACATCGCCAAAGCCTTTAACCTCAATGTTCAGCGCGGCGCGTTTGTCAGCGAAGTGTTACCGAATTCCGGTTCTGCGAAAGCGGGGATCAAATCCGGTGATGTGATTGTCAGTCTGAACGGGAAGCCTTTAACCAGCTTTGCTGAACTGCGTTCACGCATTGCCACCACAGAACCCGGTTCGAAAGTGAAACTCGGCATTCTGCGCGACGGCAAACCGCTGGATGTGGAAGTGACGCTGGATAAAAGCACCTCTTCCGCCAGCGCGGAGCTGATTTCACCGTCCTTGCAGGGCGCGGAATTAAGCGACGGCCAGCTTAAAAGACGGCACCAAGGGCATTACCATTGTGAGGTGGAGAAAGGCAGCGCGCTGCGCAGGCCGGTCTGCACAAAGATGATGTGATCATTGGCGTGAACCGTGACCGCGTGCAATCCATCGCAAAGTGCTGGAAACAAAACCCTCGGTAATGGCGTTGCATATCATCCGCGGAAACGACAGCATCTATTTATTGCTGCGTTAAGCCTTTTCCTTTCCCGGGCATCACCGCCGCATGTGATGTCCGGGCAACTCAGCGGTATGCTGCCGTTCCCTTTTAATGACTATCCCATCATGTATGTGAAGCTTTTACGCTCGGTTGCAATCGGTGTTGTCGTGGGTGGCCTGATCATCGCCGCCATGCCTTCGTTACGCCAGAATAACCCTCTGATGTCGCGGCAATTCGACAGCACGGATGAAACACCTGCCAGTTATAACCGGGGCGGTTCGTCGCGCGGCGCCTGCGGTGGTGAACGTCTATAACCGCAGCCTGAATAGCTCCACCCATGACCGCCTCGAAATCCGCACCTTGGGTTCCGGTGTGATCATGGACCAACGCGGCTATATCATTACCAACAAACACGTGATTAACGACGCAGACCAGATCATCGTCGCTTTGCAGGATGGTCGGGTGTTTGAAGCGCTGCTGGTCGGTTCGGATTCACTGACCGATTTGGCGGTACTGAAGGTGAATGCCACCGGCGGGCTGCCAGTGATCCCCATCAATGCCAAACGCACGCCGCATATCGGTGATGTGGTGCTGGCAATCGGTAACCCTTATAACCTCGGGCAAACCATTACCCGAGGGGGATTATCAGCGCCACCGGGCGTATCGGCCTGAACCCTACCGGGCGGCAAAACTTCCTGCAAACCGATGCGTCCATCAACCACGGGAACTCCGGCGGTGCATTGGTTAACTCGCTGGGCGAACTGATGGGCATCAACACCCTTTCCTTCGATAAAAGCAATGATGGTGAGACACCGGAAGGTATTGGTTTTGCGATTCCCTTCCAGCTGGCTACCAAGATTATGGATAAGTTGATCCGCGATGGCCGGGTAATCAGGGGCTATATCGGTATTGGCGGGCGGGAAATCGCGCCATTGCATTCGCAGGGCGGCGGCATCGATCCGATTCAGGGGATCGTCGTTAACGAAGTCTCAACCGATGGGCCAGCCGCACGCGCAGGCATCCGGTGAATGATGTTATTACGTCCGTGAACGGTAAACCTGCGGTTTCAGCTCTCGAAACCATGGATCAGGTAGCGGAAATTCGCCCGGGCTCGGAAATCCCGGTGGAAGTGATGCGTGATGATAAGAAATTGACCTTCAAGGTCACCATTCAGGAATACCCATCGACCAACTGATGACAACAAAAAAACCGGAGCGACAGGCTCCGGTTTTTTTCGCTTCCCGCCATCGCGGAGCAACAGCATTTAGCGGTTAACGAAGTCTACGCCAAGCTGGATGTCTTTATGTAGCGTCTCCAGCATGCCTTCCAGCGACTGCTGCTCAAATGCGCTGAGCTTACCGATGGCATGACGCTCTTCGATACCGTTTTTCCCCAGACGCAGCGGTTGTGCGAAGAAACGCGCGTACTCGCCGTCACCTTCAACATAAGCACACTCCACCACGCCTTGTTCACCCCTGTAGCGCGCGCACCAGCGACAGACCAAAACGCGCAGCGGCCCGGCCCATAGAAAGCGTTGCAGAGCCGCCACCCGCTTTCGCTTCAACCACTTCAGTACCCGCATTCTGGATACGTTTGGTCAGATCAGCGATTTCCTGCTCAGTAAAACTCACGCCCGGAACCTGTGACAGCAACGGCAGGATCGTGACGCCAGAGTGGCCACCGATCACCGGCACTTCAATACTGCCTCGGCAGTTTATTTTTCAGCTCGGCGACAAAGGTGTTAGAACGGATGATATCCAGCGTGGTCACGCCAAACAGCTTGTTCTTATCGTAGACACCGGCTTTTTTCAGCACTTCCGCAGCAATAGCCACTGTGGTGTTCACCGGGTTGGTGATAATGCCAATGCAGGCTTTTGGTGCGGTTTTCGCCACCTGCGCCACCAGATTTTTGACGATACCGGCATTCACGTTGAACAAGTCGGAGCGATCCATACCCGGTTTACGTGCGACGCCAGCCGAAATCAGTACGACATCGGCTCCGACCAGCGCAGGCGTAGCATCTTCGCCGGCAAAGCCTTTAATGTTCACATCGGTAGGAATATGGCTGAGATCCACAGCGACCCACTGGCGTTACAGGGGCAATATCATAGAGTGAGAGTTCTGAACCAGAAGGCAGTTGTGTTTTCAGTAGTAGGGCTAGCGCCTGACCGATACCGCCGGCCGCGCCGAGGACTGCGACTTTCATCCTAAACTCCTTATTATGGTTAGCTAAATATTTTGTTACTCCGTTGCGGCGACCTTAATTCACCCTGATAATTATGACAATGACCCTGCAAAAATTCTGCGGACTGGCACACTGTTAGATCTTATAGTAGGTGGATACGACCGACAGATCGGCAAACTAAGCAACTAACACAGAGAGTTTATAATATAGCTCTGTTATTCACCAAAATTACATCAACTTTATAACATTTACTTTACTTTCAAATGTTATTTGCGACGCAGGACACAAGCCTCTGTCCTTCATGGCAGTTTTTGATAAACTCCGCGCCTTCCACGGTTTTTTTTCAGAATTTACCTCAGTAGATTATTTGCATAAAAATTCATCCATATGCATAATAATGTTGTTTTCATGGCCATAATACGGGTGACTTATGCGAAGCTCGGCAAAACAAGAAGAATTAGTTAAAGCGTTCAAAGCGCTGCTTAAAGAAGAGAAATTCAGTTCTCAGGGAGAGATTGTCCGAGGGCTTTGCAGGATGAGGGCTTCGACAATATTAACCAGTCCAAAGTATCCCGCATGCTGACCAAATTCGGCGCGGTGCGCACGCGTAACGCAAAATGGAAATGGTTTACTGCCTGCCGGTAGAACTTGGCGTCCCGACCACGTCCAGTCCGCTGAAAAATCTCGTGCTGGATATCGACTATAACGACGCGGTGGTCGTTATCCACACCAGTCCGGGCGCTGCGCAGCTTATTGCACGTCTGTTGGACTCTCTGGGTAAAGCAGAAGGGATCCTCGGCACCATCGCCGGTGACGACACCATCTTCACTACGCCTTCCAGCAACTTTACCGTTAAACAACTGTACGAAGCGATCCTGCAAGTCTTCGAACAGGAGCTCTAATCGCTCTTCCCGCGGTTTTCACCGCGGGGAATATTCGGCTTTTCTTCCCTTCACCCCGACATTTCACCCACATCAACTTTAACAGTTAGTGCGATTTATCGTTTCGATTGACCACTCCAGCGCATACCACCGCACAAAAAATCAAATCCAGATATCCATATGATTTTATTAACTATCGTTAAGTAATTTATAGCGAAGCGGTGATTTTTTATGCTTTAAGGTAATAAAAAGGTGCGTCAATTATTCCCATAATCGAGTGTTATAATTAGCCTCGGTATTAATTCTTTGCGTGATTAGTGTATACTTGATTTTTGTGATGAGGGTCACGAAATAAGACCCCCGAAGAAATTAAAGCAAAGAATACGACGAGGTAAGCATCATGAATATCAAATCAACTGTAGCAACACTGGGCCTGCTGTCTGCACTGTCATTCGGCGCATTCGCCGCTGATTCCATCAATGCGGATCAGGCACAATCCCGCCAGTCTCTGGGCACCGTTTCTGTTGGCGCGATCGCATCTTCTCCGATGGATATGCGTGCTGAGCTGAACAAAAAGCGGAAGCACAAGGCGCATCGGCTTACCGCATCATCGAAGCCCGCACCGGTGACCAGTGGCACGCTACTGCAGAACTGTACAAATAAGTTTTACCGATAAACCCTATGTAATGTCGCTCAACAGCACCGGTATAAAAAAGTGGTTCAATCCTTCTCGCTGTTGAGACGCTCTTAAGGAGACTGACAATGAAACGTAATCTGATCATCGCATCCCTTGGCCTTGCTTCACTGATCTCTTTCGGCGCAAGCGCCGCCACCCCGGTCACTAACGATCAGGCCAGCAACCTGCAACCTATGGGCAGCGTCTCTGTATCACAGGTAGGCGGTGTGCCGATGGATATTCGCCGAACTGTCCGCAAAAGCTGACCAAGCTGGCGCCAGCAGCTATCGCATTATCGAAGCACGTACGGGCGACCATACCCACGTAACGGCTGAACTGTATAAATAAACCCTCGTCGTCTTGTCCGACGACTTGCCCCTGTCAGGGGCTTTTTTTTGCCTTCAGCGAACGTTAAAGCGCAACTGCCCTTCCAGTTCCTCTTCGGCTTCATCAAACAACAAGATCAACGCCCCAAAACGGCGACGTTGTTTTTCCGGTAAATGGGTAAACACAATCTCCACCGGTAACGGTAACGCCCCTTCCATCACCGCATCCCACAATGAATCCAAATCGTGAATTTTCTCGCGATCAATAGCGAACTGGTGGGTAAATTCGCGATAGAAAGCACGTTGATCATCAATGTTTTTAAAATCGAACGTGTAGGTTCTCATGGTCTCCGCCGCCCGTAACGTTACAGTCCCCCGAGATGCAGGGTTTTCACTTCAAGGAATTCCTCCAGTCCCAGCACCGATCCTTCCCGGCCAGCCAGATTCCTTCACCCCACCAAATGGCCCCAGTTCCGTTGATACAGCGCATTCGTTAATGCCGATCATCCCGCTCTCAAGCGCCTGTGAAACGCGGAACACCCGCTGCAGATTCTGCGTATAGAAGTAGGCCGCAAGGCCAAATGGTGTTGCGTTGGCGCGCGTCACGACCTCCTCTTCCGAGGTAAACCGGAAGCAGGCCGCTACCGGGCCAAATGTCTCTTCCTGCGCCAGTTTCATACCGTCGCTGCAATCGCCCAGAACCGTGGGCAGCCAGAAGTTACCCCGTGCTATGAGGTTTACCGCCTGCCAGCACTTTTCGCCCCTTTGGCCACCGCATCGTCCACATGCTCGCGCACTTTCTCCACGGCGGCAGGTTCAATAAGCGGGCCAACGACAACCCCTTCATCCACGGGCCATTCCCAACCTTCAGTGCGCTCACCGCAGCGCTCAGCTTCCAGGTAAACTGCTCATAGACCGACTCATGGATATAAAACGATTAACGCTGACGCAAACCTGACCGGCATTACGGAATTTATTCGCAATTGCGCCCTGTACCGCCGCGTCGATGTCCGCATCCTCAAACACGATATACGGTGCGTTCCCGCCGAGCTCCATCGACACTTTCTTCATCGTTTCAGCGGCGTTGCGCACCAGCGTTTTACCGACAGCGGTCGAGCCAGTGAACGAAATCTTGCGCACGTCATGGCTGGCCATAATCGCATCGCTGATTTCAGGCGTATTTCCGGCAACGGCATTCAGCACGCCATCCGGTACACCCGCTTTTTTGCCAGCGTCAGTAAGGCAAACGCACTAAGCGGCGTGTTATTGGCGGGTTTGATAACCCCGGTGCATCCCGCCGCCAGTGCCGGTCCCAGTTTGCGCGTCAGCATCGCCATCGGGAAGTTCCACGGCGTAATAGCCGCCACCACACCGACGGGTTCACGGGTTGCCGGGATCCGCGAACCGGGCTTAATCGGGGGAATAATCTCTCCATTGGCGCGTTTGGCCTGCTCCGCAAACCACAGAATAAAGCTGGCGGCATATTCCACTTCGCCTTCGGCTTCTTTCAAAGGCTTGCCCTGTTCGGTGGTCATCAACTGACCCAGCCAGCTTTTGTTTTCAATGATCAATTCATACCAACGATAAAGAATGGTGGAGCGTTCTTTCGCGGTTTTCGCCCGCCATGCGGGGAAGGCCCGGGTCGCAGCAGCGATAGCCTCTTCCGTCTCTTTTTTGCCTGCTTTAGCAACTTTCGCGATGACGTCACCGGTGGCGGGGTTCAGAACGTCAAATGTGGTAGCCAGCGATTTCCAGACGCCATCAACCAGATAACCGGTCTGAAAAGCGCGTTATCCTGCAGTGCCTGCGTGGTCATTTGTCCTCCTGATCGGTGATGTGTGAAATCTCTTCCCAAGTATAGACATAAAAAAACCGACGCTTTTGGCGTCGGTTCTGCGTTTAACTGCGGGTAAGCGCATGCTGGTATTTCCGCAACATGCCCGTCAGCCGGTGCACAGGCTCGGTAACCTGCGGCGGGGCATCCCAGTGGTGCAATTTATGCTGGTAGATGTCCAGCTCATCCAGTAACTGCGTAAAACTGAGCTGGCGCTTATTATCGTTACCGGCAGAAATGACCTGCGCAGCGGTACGGCGTAGCTGTCGGTGAAACGCCGAGATCATCATTAATCGGTACAGGCGCATCGCGCAGGCGCTGGTGAGCAATAATCAGCGTTAACGCCAGTGCGAAACTTCGCCATATCGCCGGGGAATTTGTTCAACAGCAGAAAAAGCTGCTGATACAGCGCAGGCAAGTGGTTCTCTTTACGGCGCGCGCAGTATTGGTAGTCATCGCCGATACCGCCGCCGACACAAACTGATTCAGCAACATGCGTCCGGTGCGTGCTTGTGAATTATCCCGCACCAGCAACAACACCAGCATCGCCAGCACCACGCCCACCAGTTGCCCCAACGCATTATCCAGAAACTGGCTGAACTTAAAGGTCATGGGATTATCCAGCACCGAGGATATTAATGGTCCCCGCCAGCGTCGCCATTGAACCCAGACGCCGTTTCTGCACTTCAATGCCAATGAAGAACGCAAAGCACCGCCATACTGATACAGAGCAGCAGCATGCTTTGCTGGGTGGAGGGCAGGATCACTAAGTAGTAGAACGACCCGATAGGCAACGCCCATAACATGCCGTAAATAAAAGTCTTTTGCTACCATTTTCGGATTTGGCAAACGCATTGCCAGTGAAGTAACAACGGCAATCATCACCATCGAACCGCTGCCCGATGTCCAGCCCGTCCACAACCAGAACAGCGTCCCGAGCATGCATGACAAGGTCGTGCGCCAGAAGTTAACCATCGCATGATGGCGCTCCGCCGACTCCGGTTTCACCACCGTTTCGCCCTGCAACACTTCTTCTTCAATGGTGCTGATCTTCGCATTGCCAATCACACCGCGTTTCAGCAACAGATAGCGGGTTGCCGCGCCGACCCAGCTATAAATGGTCACCGGCGTCTCCCGCTCACCGGTCCAGGCGATTACCCGACGCACTCTTTTCATCTGCTTGTGAACATCCTGCACGCTGTCGACGGGTTCATTAAACAGCTCGCGGAAGGTGTCGGTGATCAGCTCCGGGCGAGTATTTTGAATCAGGTAGGTTTCACACGCCTGTGTTATTAACGTCAACGACAGGGTATTAATCGCCTTCAGGCGTCGGTTGGCGCGCCCCCAGCGGGAAGACTCAATCTTCAGGTTGGTGCGCATGCCATCCAGCGCGGTCGTCCGACGCACCAGTGGCTGCCAGGGCTTTGTCGACCTCTTCACTGTCGCCATGTTTGATGCACAACTGCATCAACTGATAGTGCGCCACCAGCAGGCTATCCAGTTCGCGATCGATTTCCTGTTTAATTGAGCGCGGGGAAAACAGCAGGTCGGCAACAATCGCGCAGAGAATGCCCACCACAATTTCGCTGCAACGTTCAACGGCAAATTGCGGCGCCAACAGCGGCTCGGTTTGAATGGTGACGACAATAATTAACGCGGTGTAGCCCGCCAGCCCCCACGCATAGGAGTTTTCGACGCGCACCAGCGAAGAGACCCAGTGCAAAACCCGGCCCAGATACAGCACACCATCAGCATCAGCAGCGGCGTGCGGATCAGCATGATAATAATGGTTAAGCCGGCAATACAGCCAATAAAGGTGCCGATAATGCGCAACATCCCGCGATAACGGATCGCGCCGGAATAAGGTTCACCTCCGGCGGCAAAGGCCGGACCCGCAGCAACGATAGCGGCGGTCAGCACCGCCCAGCGTGGCGTTTCAAGCTGAAAGTGGAAACCCACGAACAGCGCCAGCACCACGGCAAAGGCCAGTTTGAAGGCAAAACGCAGATGCTGGCTGGCAATTGAGAACAGCCCCATAGCGATTACCCCAGCTCACGCAGACGATGCGCCATTTTGCGGAAGAAAGAGTCCCGGCTTTCATCGCGATCGGATTGCCCCGTCACCACCACCGTGGCAGTCGTGCCCGACGGCCACAAATTCCCCTGTTGCTGATCGAGACGAATACGCACCGGCACACGCTGCGCCAGACGAACCCACTCCAGATTGGAGTCAATGGTCGCCATTCCTTTGCTGTCATTGCTGCTGCTGGCATTCGTCACCCCGGCGGCAATGCTGTCCACGGTTCCTTTCAACACCTGATTACTGCCCAGCGGGGTGACTTCCGCCCGGTAACCCGCGCGCGTACGCCTTCCAGCTTGGTCTCTTCCATATAAGCCAGAACATAGAACGTGTTCTGCTTCACCAATGCCACAGCGGTGGAGCCACGGGTGATAAACTCACCGGTGTAAACGTTGAGGTTGGTGACCCAGCCGTCCGCCGGGGCGCGAATAATCGTACGTTCAAGATCCAGCTTTGCCAGATCGCGGGTCGCAACGGCTTTTGCTAACTGATGCAGTTCGGTTTGCAGCGTATTATTGGCCCTGGTCGATTTCTTCACGCGACATTGCCTGCACGCCCAACTGGTTACGACGCCCGGCTTCACGACGTTTTTTCGCTGACCAGCGCCTCGTAATAGGCGACATCCGCCTCGTCTTGCTCGAGGGCTTTTGATAGCGTGGCTGATCGATAGTGAACAGGACTTGTCCCTGTTTCACCAGTTGGTTGTCATGCACATTGACTGACGTGACCAGCCCGGTGACATCCGGCGCGATGGCGACGACGTCAGCACTAAAATCGCGCATCACGCGTCCAGGCGATTCAGTGTAATAGACCCGTGCGCGGAAGATAGCGATGAATGCCGTGGGATAACCAGTACCATCGTGATAGCGGTACGGGAGATATTTCTTGTTAGTGTTTTCACATCTACCTCAAACAAACAGGCGCGACAGCAGATAAAACAGGCAGCAGTAGAGCGCGGTATTAAATAACGCCGGGTGCCAGACAAAGTCGTAGATCCCGGTCGGGACCAGCACACGACGCACCAGCCAGAAGATCGCCAGTGACAAAATTAATTCGAAAAAAATCGGTGGGAACGATAAACCGAACACCACGATTACGGGAAACAGACTCATGTTGACCTTGGATTAGAGAGCACGCAGGTGACAATTTTTCTCACGTCACCGCAGGAGTAAGGGCAAGGAAAGCCGTGCGAGAGTGACGCGTTTTTTCTTACCCTGACCGGGCTTAGCCGCCCAGTAGGTGATTATTCAGCTAACAGTATATTAACGTAACTGTTATGCTGTTATCTATATAATGTGATCTAAAATCACTTTTAAGCCAGAGTGAATAATGGAACGACTAAAGCGGATGTCGGTCTTCGCTAAAGTGGTGGAGCTGGGCTCTTTACCGCCGCTGCCCGACAGTTACAAATGAGCGTTTCGTCCATCAGCCAGACGGTGGCAAAGCTGGAAGATGAGTTGCAGGTTAAGCTGCTAAACCGCAGTACACGCAGCCCTCGGGGCTGACCGGAAGCCGGAAAGATTTACTACCGAGGGCTGTCGGCGGATGCTGCATGAAGTACAGGATGTACACGAGCAGCTTTATGCGTTTAACAACACGCCTATCGGCACGCTGCGCATTGGCAGTTCTTCAACCATGGCGCAAAATGTGCTGGCAAAATGACAGCGGATATGCTGAAAGAGCATCCGGGGTTGTCGGTTAACTGGTGACCGGGGATCCCTGCGCCGGATCTGATCGCCGACGGGCTGGATGTGGTGATCCGCGTTGGCGCATTGCAGGATTCCAGTCTCTTCTCCCGCCGCCTTGGCGCGATGCCAATGGTGGTATGCGCCGCCAAAACTACCTTGCCCAATACGGCATTCCTGAAAAACCTGCCGATCTGGCGAACCACTCGGCTGGAGTACAGCGTGCGTCCGGATAATGAGTTTGAGCTGGTCGCGCCGGAGGATCTCTACACGGTTGATTCCGCAGGGGCGCTTTGTCACCAACGATCCGATGACGCTGACGCGCTGGCTTACCGCCGGCGCCGGGATCGCGTTTGTGCCGTTAATGTGGGTGATCGATGAGATCAACAATGGCGCGCTGGAGATCCTGCTGCCGCGCTATCAATCGGATCCCCCGCCCGGTTTACGCGCTGTATACGGAAAAGGATAAGCTGCCGCTCAAGGTGCAGGTGTGCATTAACTATCTGACGGATTATTTTATCGGCGTGGCAAAGGTTTACCAGAGCATGCAAGGCCGTAGGGTGTGATGCTCCCCTCCCGCAGAAGGAGAGGAGCTGGGGGGATTATGCGGTACCGCCGACGGTGAGTTTGTCCACTTTCAGTGTCGGCTGACCCACGCCGACCGGCAAACTCTGACCTTCTTTGCCACAGACGCCAACGCCGTTGTCCAGCTTCAGGTCGTTACCCACCATGGAGATCTGCTGCATCGCTTCAATGCCGGAGCCAATCAGCGTCGCGCCTTTAACCGCTTTGGTGACTTTGCCTTTTTCGATCAGGTAGGCTTCAGAGGTAGAGAACACGAACTTGCCGGAGGTGATATCCACTCCCGGCCGCCGCCAAAGTTCGGCGCATAAATACCGTAATCCACCGATTCAATAATTTCCTGCGGCGTGGATTTACCTGCCAGCATATAGGTGTTGGTCATGCGCGGCATCGGCAGATGCGCATAAGACTCACGACGCCCGTTGCCGGTAGGTTTAACCCCCATCAGACGCGCGTTCATTTTGTCCTGCATATACCCTCTCAGCACGCCGTTTTCGATCAGCACGTTGTACTGGCCCGGCGTACCTTCATCGTCAATAGCAACCGAACCACGGCGATCGACAATGGTGCCGTCATCCACCACGGTACAGAGTTCAGAGGCGACCCGTTGCCCCATCTGACCACTGAACACCGATGTGCCACGACGGTTAAAATCGCCTTCCAGCCCATGACCAACCGCTTCGTGCAGCAGCATCGCCTCGCCAGCCAGCGCCCAATACCACCGGCAAAGTGCCCGCAGGCGCAGCAACAGCAGAAAGATTGACTAACGCCATACGAACGGCTTCTTTGGCCTGTGCATCTGCGCGTACGTCGCCATCGACTTCTTGCAGGAACCAGTCATAACCAAAACGACCGCCGCCGCCGCTGGAACCACGCTCGCGCTTGCCATCATCTTCAACCCTCGGACGCTAACCGAGAGACGCACCAGCGGACGCACATCCGCCGCCAGCGTACCGTCGGTTGCCGCCACCAGAATCAGCTCATAAACACCGGTCAGGCTGGCGGAAACTTCCTGCACACGCTTGTCCGCGGCCCGTGCGACGTTATCCACGCGGCGCAGAATATCCAGCTTCTCTTCGCGGCTCATACTTTGTAACGGATCGATGCTGGTATAGAGGCTCTGATGCTCAATCGCCCCCGTGGTTTTTACCTTCCCGTCACCCTCTTCACGCACAATGGTGCGCGCGGCTTGTGCGCTCTGCTCCAGCGCCAGCAGGCTGATTTGGTCAGCATAGGCGAAACCGGTTTTCTCTCCACTCACGGCCCGCACGCCTACGCCCCGGGTCGATGTTATAAGAACCATCTTTGATGATACTGTCTTCCAGAACCCGTGATTCGTGATAGCTCGACTGAAAATAGAGATCGCCGTAGTCAAGACGACGCGCGGTCAGTTGGCCAAGAATGGTAAACAGATCCTGATGGCTCAGGCCATTCGCTGCCAGCAGTTGTTCACTCACCAGATTAAGACTCATCATTATTTTCTCGTCGTTGCCGCCACTTCGGGCAGTAAAAATGCGATATAAGGAGCTTGAGGCAATTCGCTGATGCCGTCAAATCATTGCTTTTTATCCGTCCGCGCGGCGCAAGACTTCGTTGATCTGCGGCTGATCCACCGGGCCAGTAATGCGGTAACGCAGAATCGAGACCTTATTCCACAACGGTCCCAGAACTTTGCTGGCGGCAAACACCGCAGCGCCAACAATCGGGTTAACCGCAAATGCCGCCGCCACGCCAACGGTAGCGGAAATTTCCGGCGCGACCACCGCTTCAACATCCAGTTCCCGCCGGACCGAGTCCACCGAACCTTTCATCGCGATATCCGCTTCCGTGCCGTCCACCAGCGTATCGTCGCTGTGCAGCACACCATCTTTGATCCACGCGGTGCTGCGAATCGAGTCGAACCAGAAACCCTCACTGCTGAATGTGTCGCTAAAATCCAGACGCAGCTTACGCAATAACGAATCAACGCTGAACAGACGCAATAGCTGCCCGGCATGCCTGGTGCTGATATCGGTAATTTGCCCCTTGCCCAGTTGCGTGCGCAAAATACCGTTGAGCGACTCCTCCTGCGGCTCCCAGGGCGGGTTACGCCAGTGCAGGTCATAATTGATATCGAAAGAGGACCCACGCACAGGTGTCGGCACCCCAAAGAAGCCCATTGCCGAATCAAGTTTATCGCCGCGCAGCGCGCCCTTAATGGAAGTACGCTCAGCACCTTCTTTGTTCACCCATTCGCCTTCAGCCGTCAGGCGTGCAAGACCGCTGTCGACCGGTGCCGCCGACCAGCGTCATCGTCTCGCCTTTAATCGCGAAATCCCCGTCAATGCGGCCATATTTTTGCCCCCACAGCCAGCACTCTGCGCAGCGTAACTGCAAATCGGGCCAACCGGTGAAATCCACCCGGGTTTTGCCGCGCAGCAACGTTGAAGGCGACGAAATATCATCATCGTTGGGCGCGGTGCTTGACGGATTGTAGTAGAGATAACGAATCGCAGCCTGCCACGGCGCATTGTCGCGCAGCGTCAGTGTCCCACTGATCTCCCGCCCCTGTGCTTCCAATCAACGAGCCGGAAGCCTGCGGTTGCGACACAATACTCAGGTTATTCCACTGCTGACCGCCCAGCGTCAGCGCTGGCGTGCGCAGGGTAATACTTTGTGGGAACGTGGTGGCGTTACTGACATTGTTCGCCACCCCCCGGCGTAACAGGCCCAGCCACTGCGCGCCGTTCATCGGCGGAAGATTCAATTCCAGCCCGCTCTGTTCCGGCAACGGAGGCACACTCCGGCTGTCTGAGGTCCAGATCCCGCGATCGAGCCCCAGCTTATTACTCCAGCAACCAACGGCTATTAAAATGGTTGGTGCTACCCGCGTTTCCGGTGAGATCAAAACTGTGCAGATTCCCTTCCACCTTCAGCTTGACCGGCAGCGCTTTGCCCGCCTGTTTGTCCAGCGGCGGCGGTAAGGTACTGGCGAGATTATTCAGATCGCCATCGATGTTAACTTTATAGGTCGCGCCAGCGTGATACGGTAACTCAATGCCGACATCCCCTTTCCACGCCACACTGCCGCGCAGTGCATCATTGAGCTGTGAGGGTAAAACGCCAGTGCGCGCAGGTTGCCAGTTACCGTCCAGATTCACCGCGACCTGATACGCTTTGTCGCCTTCAGTGGTTGAGAAATTCACGTTCAGCGGCTGGTTAAACCAGGGTGGCCTGTAGCGGCTCGCTCTGCAGATTGCCGTTCACAAAGCTGAACTTACCGCTGAGATCTTTCAGGGTGCTATTAAGCGGTTTGATAAACAGGCTGTTATTACGCAGCATGACATCGCCTTTGGCGGTCGTCTTCTCGCCGTCCAGCGGGATATCAAGATGTAAGCGAGCATTCACATTGCCATCAACTTGCAGCTCTTCCAGCGCATTGCCAAGAGAGTCATGCAGCGGCGTCTCTTTAAAATAGGGGCCTACCGCCTTGCCGGTGTGCCCGTTGATGTCGGCATCGATGAGCAGTTTTTCTTTTACGTAGTCCGGGATATTCGCGGTCAGATTACTGGCCGTCACGCCGCCGAGCGCGACGTTATCGCTCTTCATCCACAGGCCATCGTTAATAAAATCGAGCTGAATATCGAGATTTTTCAGCGCCGGCCAGTCAGGCTGGAAAGCAAACGTCGCGTTACGCAGCGGCACCAGTACTTCAAACTGGCCTTCATTGTGTTTGTACGGGAACAGGCGCGGGTTGCCGCCATAGACCAGCGTGGCATCTTGCGCCTGACCGCCTTGAATGGCCGCACTGAGATAATCCACCAGCGCTTTGCCCATCAGATTTTCCGGGAAATAACGCCATGCCTGACCGCCATCCGTAACGTTGATTCCCGCCAGAATACCGAGCTGTGGGGTTCATCATCCTGCGGCTGAAGATAACGGAAACCGCCATGAGCATGAATGGCATTCGCCTGCACATCAATGTTGCGCCCATCGAGCAGAAAACCGTGTTCGTTCTGCTGCCAGTTCAGCGTGGCCTCGCCCTTTTCAATCTCCAGCGGCGCACGGAACACGGTCTCATACGGCATCTTCGCTTGCGCCATATTCACGGTCAGCCGCCCGTCACCCATGCTTCCTTCAAGTGTTCCGCCCACGTGCTCCACGCCGTGGCAGTAGCTGCCACTGTTTCCCGTGCGATATCTTTCCAACGCGCACCGGAAACGCGTTTTACCGGGAGACTGCAACGGAATATCCAGTGCTAACTGTTCCAGCAGTCCGCTGGGCTGCATCGTGCCCCAGATGTTGTAGAGCTGTGGCGAGATTTTTTCGGCAATCGGCAGCAATCCTTCCAGCCTGCTGAGCTCAAGATTGCTGGCACGCACGTAACTCCATCGCTCTGAACGCGGCTTGCCCGCTAGCTTCCTGCGCCGGAACCCGGTGCAAAACTCAGCGAACCCTGTGGCCGCACGATCATCAATGGCAATACGCGCAGGCACATCAAACTGCCACCCCTGCTGCTGTCGCGACACGTACCTAAGGTTATCCACCGTCATCCGTGTAATCTATCCCCTTGCCAACTGGCGCCGCCCCGCTTTAACCAGACATCGCCGCTTTCGACCACGCCTTGTTCAGCGCCATCCAGCCTTCCGAGGCTGAAGCGCGCTATCGAGCGCAACGTTGTCCCGCATCCATTCGCCGTCGGTTTGACATCAATATCATCCGCCTGCAACCAGACACGCCCATTGTTCAGTAACCCGTTGTCATCACGCAGGTCCATTCGCACCTGCATAATGCCGTGTTGGCCGGTCAGGCTGGAAAGACTGACTTGCCCTTCTGCACGGTGCCGATCGTTACTGTTGAGCCAGTTAATTGCGGGATCGCCAGTTCGGCCGTTGGCCGGAAAGGGTCGAAGCTGATGCGGCTGTCGCGCAGATCAAAGTGATCGAACTGACGCAGGAACAGATCGCTCATGCGATCCGTCTCAAGGGCGTCGCCCGTATCGTTGCGTTGTAGCGGCGTGTTGGTATGTGCGACCAGTTGCCAGAAGGTGAGATTGCGGAACTGCCAGCGCAGGTGTAACAGGCTCTGCCAGATATCCAGCGCCAGCGTTACGCGCTTAATGGAGAGATCGCTGCCGTCTTTCATCGAGGCGTGGATATCGCGCACTTCCAGCTCAGGGCCGAAATTCTCCCAGCGCGCCTGAATCTGCTCGGCCTGAACCGCGATGCCCGTGCGGGCTTCGATCTGCGCCAGAATCTGCGGACGCCAGTTATCCAGATGGGGAAGAACAAGGCGTAACCCGCTCACCAGCAGCGCCACGATGACAATCAGCGTCGCTCCTGTAAGCAGCAATATCCGGCAGTCGCCTCACGCTCTCCTTGTCAACCCAACAACCAGACCCGCTCGTGTTGCAGCGCGCTGCGCAATCACATCATTACTACGTCGAACTGTTCCTGATTATAGAGCGGCTCGATTTGTACTTTGACCTGTTTACCGACGAAGATTTCCACCTCCGCCAGCGCGTGTGACTCTTCGCCTTTCAGCGTCTCCGCCACCGCCGGAGAAGCATAAACCGAAGCGATCGGAATCGTAAGCATGGTGCACACGCACACCCCGCGCATGATTTCATAGCACACAGTTTCCACCGTTTTTACGGTGCCGCGGCCATGACAGGTCGGGCATTCATTGCACAGAACATGTTCCACGCTTTCACGTGTACGCTTGCGGGTCATTTCCACCAGCCCAAGTTGGGAGAAACCATTGATGCTGGTTTTCACCCGATCCTTGCTCAATGCCTGCTCCAGCGAGTGCAGCACGCGACGGCGATGATCCTCTATTCATGTCGATGAAATCGATAATGATAATGCCGCCAAGGTTGCGTAAACGCAGCTGGCGGGCTATCGCCTGAGTGGCTTCAATGTTGGTGTTGAAGATAGTGTCGTCGAGGTTACGGTGGCCGACAAACGCGCCGGTATTGATATCCACTGTGGTCATCGCCTCGGTCTGATCAATGATCAAATAGCCGCCCGATTTCAGCTCAACTTTACGCTCCAGCGCGCGCGCTGAATTTCGTTTTCCACATCAAAGAGATCGAAAATCGGCTGCCGCCTGTAGTGTCGCTTACTGGTCATCTCCGGATGCTCTGCGGTAAACTCCAGCAGCGCTTCAAACGTCAGCCGGGAGTCAACGCGAATACGGTCGAGATGAGCATCGGCGAAATCGCGCAGTACACGCTGCGCCAGCGCCAGTTCGCCATACAGTTTGCAGCGCGACTGCTGGCGCTTTTGCGCTCCATTACCTTGGTCCAGACGCGCTTGAGGTAGGCCGCATCAGAGGCGAGATCCTCTTCACACACACCTTCCGCCGCCGTGCGAATGATAAAACCGCCCTGCTCATCGCAATAGGCAGCCACGACCTGTTTGAGGCGCTCACGCTCGGCTTCACTTTCAATACGTTGGGAAACCCCACGTGTGCAGCGCCCGGCATAAACACCAGATGTGAAGGCAGGGTGATGTCCGTGGTCAGGCGCGCGCCTTTCGTGCCGAGGGGATCTTTCACCACCTGCACCATCAGATCCTGTCCCTGACGGACCAGTTCAGAAATATCGCGGACGGTGAAGTTCTTCTGCTCTTCCCGGCGACGCATTCGGTGTGCGGCATAATGTCGGAGGCGTGAGAACGCCTTTTCAGACAATATCTACAAAGCCGCCTGCATACCGGCAGAACCCGGCTAACCGACCTTTGTAGATATTGCCTACTATCCCGCGCCGTGCTTCACGCTCGATGTGAATTTCCTGAAGGATACCGCCGTCAATATACGCGACGCGTGTTTCCGATGGTGTTACGTTGACCAGTAATTCAGCCGTCATGATTATCTCTTCCCTCGCGCAGTACGTTAAAATTGCTCAGCAATTCCCGTGGGTTTCCACCAGCGGTAACCCCACAACGGCATGATAGCTACCGTTAATCTTCCATAAAACAGCCGCCGGCGCCCTGAATACAAGCGCCGCCTATCCAGTGGCTCGCCGCTGGCAACATAAGCGGCGATATCCGCGTCTGACAACACTCAGCGTCACTTCCGTTTCCACAAGGCAATCGAGCAGATACTGGCTGTCCGCCAGCGCGACTGCGGTCATCACCTGATGTGTTTGCCCGGAAAGCTGACGCAACATACTGGCAGCATGCGAGGAGTCTTTCGGTTTTTCAAGCACTTCACCATTAAATATCACGATGGTGTCAGCACCCAGCACCGGCAGATCCTGCGTTGCCATCGCCACGCCCGCCTGCGCTTTCTCTCGCGCCAGCCGCGTTACGTATTGCCGGGCGGATTCCTGCGCCTGACGCTGTTCTTCAATGCCCGGAATAATGCGCCTGAACGTTACGCCCAACTGGAGTGAGCAGTTCCTGACGACGAGGGGAGCCGGAAGCAAGCCAGATATCTGTCATAAAAACCTTTATTGCACCGCGAACTGCTGGCGAATTTTACGCATTAACAGGAACAGCCATGGCCAGAGCACGCCATTGACAAGGCTGCTCCAGAAAATATCAGGCTTGAACGAAACGTTAATCACTAAAAATTCCGCCCAGAAGACAATCACTTCGGTAGCCAGCGACAACAACATCACCACCACAGCGCCTGTTGCCAGAGCGCCAGATTACGGAATAACTGAAATTTCAGTGCGACCAGATAGGCGACAATGCTTAACGACAATGCACGTACGCCAAGTGTGGATCCGCTAATCAGATCCAGTATGGCACCCATGGCGAAACCCGTACCGACATTTACGCGGTGCGGCAACGCCGGATCCAGTAAAGCAGGATAAGCAACACCCCCAGTTTGGCCGGTAGACAATGATGTCATCCGGCCGTGGCATAATTTGAAGCAACAGAGCAATGAAAAACGAGAGCCAGATAACCCAGCGCCCCGGCTGCGGTAACTTGCCACTATTGCCTCTCCGTCGAGGCTGGCGGAGGCGGTTGCGTCATGCCAGTCGCCGAGTGGGGCTGGCCATCACCATCCGGAGAAGGCAGCACCTGCGGCATCATTTGCAGCAGACGTTCATTCGCAACGCGATGGACATCTTCCGTGTTCTTGGGTTAGAGCCGTTACGATCCGCGCCCATAACAGCAGCAGATAACGAGCTGCAGACCCGCCGTCGGACGCGCCTGAATCACCGTGTAAGCACGCTGTATCCAGTTTTACCGAGGAGACGACCGCCACCGGATAACCTTCCGGGAAACGTCCACCAAGGCCAGAGGTCACCAGCACGTCGCCGAAGATATCGGTGTTCGCGGGCAGGTGTTCCAGCTGAGATCATCGGTGCAACCGTTACCGGCGGCAATCACGCGGATATCATTACGCAGCACCGGATGGGCAACGCGTGGGTCGCATCGCAAATCAGCAGCACCCGGCTGGTGAGTTTCGCGACCGCGACAACCTGCCCCACCACGCCTTTATCGCTGATCACCGGCTGACCTTCATAAACGCCGTTGACGCTGCCTTTATCGATAACCACCTGATCGCTGTAAGGATCATTCACCGTAGGAGATCACCTCGGGTCACCATTTTTTGCTCATCCTGACGCAGCGGCGAACCCAGCAGTTCACGCAGGCGCGCGTTCTCCTGCTTATACTGCCCTAACATCAGCAACTCGCTGTTTTTCAGCAGCAGTTCCTGACGCAATGCCCGGTTTTCAAGCTCAAGCTGATCGCGCGACGCCAGCGTTTGTGAAACGCTGTCCAATAATTCGCGAGGACCGTTAGAAATAAAATAGAAAGGACTGACGGCAGTATCCATGTACGTTCTGATTTGGCTGAACGTACCGAGGCGGCTGTCGGCAATAATGACTCCGAGCGCCACCGGGACCGCCAGAAAAAGACGAATCTGCAGTGACGGGCCACGGCTAAAAATTGGCTTCATAGGTTTTGCGTGTATTAGGCCAGCCAGATTCGGAGCGACGTATCGCCCCGAATCTGACACGGACTATTCTTCGCTGAACAGGTCGCCGCCGTGCATGTCGATCATTTCCAGCGCCTTGCCGCCGCCACGCGCTACGCAAGTCAGTGGATCTTCTGCAACTAACTGGAATACCTGTCTCTTCCATCAACAGGCGATCGAGGTTACGCAGCAGCGCCGCCGCCGGTCAATACCATACCGCGTTCGGAGATATCGGACGCCGTTCCTGGCGGATACTGTTCCGGTGCGACCATTACAGCGCTTACGATGCCGGTCAGCGGTTCCTGCAACGCTTCCAGAATTTCGTTGGAGTTCAGCGTGAAGCCACGCGGTACGCCTTCAGCCAAAGTTACGGCCACGTACTTCCAATTTCGCGTACTTCATCGCCCGGGTACGCAGAGCCGATTTCATGTTTGATGCGCTCTGCGGTCGCTTCACCGATCAGAGAGCCGTAGTTACGGCGCACATAATTAATAATCGCTTCATCGAAACGGTCACCGCCGATACGCACGGAAGAGGAGTACACCACACCGTTCAGGGAGATAACCGCCACTTCGGTGGTACCACCACCGATATCCACAACCATTGAACCGGTCGCTTCAGAAACCGGTAAGCCTGCGCTGACCGCAGCAGCCATCGGTTCTTCAATCAGAAACACTTCACGGGCGCCAGCACCCTGTGCGGATTCACGGATTGCACGGCGTTCAACCCGGGTCGCACCAACCGGAACACAAACCAGTACACGCGGGCCTGACGCATAGCTGCTGTTGTGCACTT
Source organism: Enterobacter sp. EA-1 (assembly GCA_002886105.1). Lineage (GTDB taxonomy): Bacteria > Pseudomonadota > Gammaproteobacteria > Enterobacterales > Enterobacteriaceae. Next base: position 540,976 of record CP025776.1, on the reverse strand, counting down.
GTTTAATAAAGTGCTGCAGCATTTTTTCGGTCACGAAGAAATCAGCGATAACGCCGTCTTTCTCATCGGGCGGATAGCAGCGATATTGCCCGGCGTACGACCAAGCATCTGTTTCGCTTCATGACCGACAGCGGCTACACTTTTCGGTGAACCGGCACGATCCCGGCGAATGGCCACCACGGAAGGCTCATTCAATACGATGCCTTGTCCTTTTACATAAATCAGGGTATTCGCGGTACCCGAGTCAATGGACAGGTCATTGGAAAACATGCCACGAAATTTTTTCAACACTGAGGGATAATCCTGAGCTGGGCGGAAACAAAATCCACATTTTACCAACCACACGCAGCAGCGACAAGGCGCAAAAACTGTCTGCTGCAGTGAAAATTAGTGCAGTTTGTTTCCTTTGTTGCAAAACGACATGACTTCGTCCGGAAGCGATAACATCCACCTGTTCCAGTACCCTGCGTTTACAACCTGTCAAAGGTCAAACCGGCTTTTAAAGTGCTGCAACGATCCGGCAGGCAGGCAAGCACACCCCCATACAAAGCAGCGCGCATTATTCTACGTGAAAACGGCTTAAACAGCAGTTCAAACCGAATATCTTTGCGAATATTTTTTCACACATTGGTATCGAGCGGTTGAAGCGGCGAAGAAATCAAGCAAACTACATTCCGCCGTCCGCCATTCCTGGAGCGAACGCCCGTGGCGAAAACCCGCGTTCGCGTGCCTTTGCACGCTTCCACAAGGCTTTGAACCAGCAACTGGTTTTCCGCGCGTTTTTCAATGTTCCTGACCAGCCCCGGATGCAGCTTTAATAACTCAACATCCAATGCTTTAATCCAACTGGTGCTGACCAACGTCAGCCCCGCCTGATTCACCACCACGCGAGCGCCTAATGCATTGATCAAACGCACAACCGATCGTAACCTGGCTGATGTGTTGATAAACATCCGCCTCGGCAAGTTCAAAAATAATCCGTTTACGTTGCGATTTTTTCGCACTGCATTAACGTATCGCGCACCCAGCGCTGAAAACGCGGGCGGATCAGCGACTCAACCGTCACCTGCATAGCAAGATTTTCTTCCGGCCAGAAACGGATAAACGGAATCAGTCGGGTCACCTGCTGGCGGTCATACTCTTCGGATAAACCAAATTGCAGCACCATCGGCATATACTCTTCGGCAATCACTTCCTGCTCGCCGTCGAAAATACGACACATTAATTCCCGATGATGCACCAGCCCGTCGCGATTCACCGCCGGTTTCTGGTAAACTCGCGGCCCACCCCGGCTTAACATCTGCTCAATCATGGTGCGCCAGCGAACATTGCCACGTCCCTGTTCCGGTAACGAGTCATCATACACTGACCAGCTATTACCACCTTGCAGCACCGCATTGCGCGCGGCGGCTTCACTGTGCTCCATCACCTGTTCGGTGGACTGCCCGCTGCGCCGGGGCGCAAATCCCTGATATGCATCATATCTTCGCGGGTCAACATTTTGCTCGGCGGCAAGCCATCCACCGCGTTGAGGATCTGCCCGGCGATACTTTCCGCTTCTTTTAACGTGCGGTGTGGGAGCAGAACCGCAAAATCACTACGATGATAACGGGCCAGCAGCGCGCCGGGGGTAACGCATAATAAAGGTAGAGAGTAAATTGATCAGCGCAAAGAGATGCTCCGGACCGCCGACAATCCCCAGCTATCGCGCAGCAGGTCAAAGTCCGGCAGGCGGATCATCATCACCACGCCATGCGCGCCGACTTTTCCTGGTCCTCCAGTAAGGTCGCTAACTGGTTATCAAAAAACAGACGGTTATTGAGGCCAGTACGGGTATCTTGCGCAGCATAAGAGCGGATGAGCGTATCCATACGGCTGCGTTGATCGCTGGCGAACTGGATATCCGTCAGCAGCACATCCAGCGCACTGCTGGTGCGTGACGGCCATTCATAAATGCTGCCGCGGACTTGCGGGCCTCGCTCGCCATTGAGGATCCGCGTGGCGCGCGTTTCCAGCAACTCCTGCCCGGAGAGTTGCCGACGCAGCCAGCGCACCGACAGAAAGATAATGACGATCATAAAGCCGATCGCCAGCGTTAGCGGCGCGGTCGTCAGCAGCGAACGGAAATAGTTCGCCATCGGATCCTGATAGACCAGCGTGATCACAAACCCCGGGTTTTTCACCGAAGGAATCTGCAATTCCCGGTATTGATAGTTGCTGCCTGCCGGGCGGTAAGTACTTTTACGGGTGTAACTCAGGATGACGTGTTCACCCTGTTTGATATCAATGCCGATGATGTCTACCGGCACCATTAATTCATCAAGCACAGATGCAGAGGGCGAGGAGGAGATCAAACGCGCGTCAACAACAGCCGCCACCGCTTGTACGCGGTTAGCAACCTTATTCTGGATAGCAGTATAAAAACTGAATGAGCAGCCAATCAGGGTAACGAAGATCGCCAGCCCCGTCAGTAGCGTCACAAATGCTGAGAATTTCGTCGTTAATCGCATCCCTGTGTTAACTCCGTTTATATAAAGAACGAGACGGTTCCGACCGGGATAACGTCACCTGGTGAGTACTAACTTCGGCGTATTTACGCCCCCGAAATAGCCTGCTGATATTGGCAATAAAACGGCACCGTATTTCATTATTGCGAGTATAGACCTCAGAAATTATTTTCCAATCATCAATAAGCCAAAGAAATAGTTCAAGCCGCTCAGTTTACAATGTTTGCAAACACACTCCCATCGCACCTAACGCATTGTTTCCACCATGCTTAAGGAGAGAGTAGCGGAGGATGCCATGAAGAAAAAAACTGACCGAAGCCGACATAACCGCCGAATCCGTTTTTATGTTACAACGCCGACAGGTACTGAAGATGTTGGGCATTGGCGCAACTGCGCTAACCCTCCCCGCCAGCGGCCATGCTGATTTACTGGACTGGTTTAAAGGCCATGACCGCCCGAAAGCCCCGTCCGGTAAAGCCCTTGATTTCACTAAACCGGAGACGTGGCAACCCACGCTGGCGCTGACGCCGGAAGATAAGGTCACGGGTTATAACAACTTCTACGAATTCGGTCTGGATAAAGCCGACCCCGCCGCCAACGCCGGCGGGATGAAAACTCGATCCTGGACATTAACCATTGATGGTGAAGTCGCAAAGCCATTAACCTCGACCATGATGCGCTGACGTCGCGCTTCCCGCTGGAAGAGCGTATTTACCGGATGCGCTGCGTACTGGTCAATGGTAGTGCCGTGGATTGGCTTCCCGCTGCATAAACTGCTGGCGCAGGTTGAACCCACCAGCAAGGCAAAATATGTTGCTTTCAGACGCGCTACGCGCCAGAAGAGATGCCGGGGCAGAAGAATCGTTTTATTGGCGCGGCCTTTATGTTACGTCGAAGCATTACGTATAGATGAAGCTATGCATCCGCTAACGCTGCTCACCGTTGGCGTTTACGGTAAAAGCGCTGCCGCCGCAAAACGGTGCGCCCATTCGCCTGACAGTGCCGTGGAAATACGGTTTTAAAGGCATTAAGTCGATTGTCAGTATCAAGTTGACCAGCCAGCGTCCGCCTACGACATGGAACCTGTCAGGCCCTGACGAGTATGGTTTTTTCGCCAACGTGAATCCACATGTTGACCACCCTCGCTGGTCGCAGGCTACCGAACGTTTTATTGGTTCAGGCGGCGTGCTGGATGTAAAACGCCAGCCGACGTTACTGTTTAACGGCTACGCTGAAGAGGTGGCTTCGCTGTATCGTGGGTTAGATTTACGGGAGAATTTCTGAGTGCGTTTAACGGCAAAACAGGTGACCCGGCTTAAAGTTCTCCTCCATCTGGCAGGGTTATTGCCTTTTATCTGGCTGTTTTGGGCCGCAAGCTGTATTATTTCAGTGCCGATCCGGCAAAGATATTCAGCATTTTACCGGCAGAATGGCGCTAAAATTCCTGTTAGCCACGCTGCTGGTCGCCCCGTTGGCGCGTTATGCAAAGCAACCTTTATTGATCCGCACCCGCAGGTTGCTGGGATTATGGTGTTTTGCACGGGCGACGCTGCACCTCACCAGCTATACCTTGCTGGAACTGGGCATCAACAATCTGGCGCTGCTGGGTCAGGAACTGACCACGCGGCCCTATTTAATGCTCGGCGCGGTAAGCTGGCTCATTTTACTGGCGCTGGCGGCGACCTCAACGCAGTGGGCGCAACGTAAATTGGGCAAACGCTGGCAGCAATTGCATAACTTCGTCTATCTGGTGGCGATCCTCGCGCCCATTCACTATCTCTGGTCGGTGAAGATCCTCTCACCACAACCCGTGATCTATGCAATCATCGCGCTGGCGCTATTAGCATGGCGTTATAAGAAGTTCCGCCAATGGTGGCATTAGCGTTTCATTCTGTGCACTTTCCCGCAGATCTTCTATCATTCACAGCCATGCTGCTGGCGGTGATGGATAATCTTCCCTGATAAGACCAGTATTTAGCTGCCAAATGCTACGAAATCGTTATAATGTGCGACTTTGGTTTTCCTGACAGGGGTTTTTAGCCTCTGAAAAGGTGACAATCGCGCATCGAAGGTATATTTTGTTTTTTACCGGCGAATCGCAGGAGATAGCAGCATAATGGCTGACAAGTTCCACATTTTGCTTTTGAACGGACCGAACCTTAATATGCTCGGCGCCCGTGAGCCGGAGAAGTACGGCACGCTGACGCTGGACGATATTGTTAAGCAGTTGAGTACAGAAGCAGCAGCGCTTGATGTGGAACTGACGCATTTTCAGTCTAACGCGGAGTACGCAATTATCGACCGTATTCATCAGGCTAAAGATACCGTGGACTCTATCCTGATCAATCCGGCCGCATTTACACACCAGCGTCGCTATTCGCGATGCATTGCTGGCAGTGGACATCCCGTTTATCGAGATCCACCTCAGCAATGTGTATGCGCGGGAGCCGTTCCGCCACCACTCTTATCTGTCTGATATCTCCGCTGGCGTTATCTGCGGATTCGGTGCGGATGGTTATTCATACGCTTTACAGACAGCGGTAAAACGCTTGTCACAATCACACTAAACAAGAGTACGGAACCCACTCATGGATATTCGTAAGATTAAAAAACTGATCGAGCTGGTTGAAGAATCAGGCATCTCTGAACTGGAAATTTCTGAAGGCGAAGAGTCAGTACGCATCAGCCGTAGCGCGCCGAATGCAGGTTTCCCGGTGATGCAGCAGGCTTATGCCGCACCGATGATGCAACAACCTGCACTGTCTAACGCTGTAGCACCGACAGCCGCTCCAGCAATGGAAGCACCGGCAGCGACAGAAATCAGTGGTCACATCGTACGTTCCCCGATGGTCGGGACTTTCTATCGTACCCCCGAGCCCGGACGCGAAAGCGTTCTGTGAAGTTGGCCGAAAGTCAACGTGGGCGACACCCTGTGCATCGTTGAAGCGATGAAAATGATGAACCAGATCGAAGCCGATAAAGCAGGCGTGGTGAAAGCCATTCTGGCTGAAAGTGGCCAACCGGTGGTTGAATTTGACGAGCCGCTGGTCGTCATCGAGTAACGAGGCGCACATGCTGGATAAAATTGTTATCGCCAACCGCGGCGAGATTGCACTGCGTATTCTTCGTGCCTGTAAAGAGCTGGGCATCAAGACTGTCGCTGTGCACTCCACTGCGGATCGCGATTTAAAACACGTACTGCTGGCGGACGAAACAGTCTGTATCGGTCCGGCACCGTCCGTAAAAAGTTATCTGAATATCCCGGCAATTATCTCCGCTGCCGAAATCACCGGTGCGGCTGCGATTCACCCGGGTATGGCTTCCTTTCCGAAAACGCCAACTTTGCTGAGCAGGTTGAGCGCTCCGGCTTTATCTTCATCGGCCCGAAAGCAGAAACCATCCGCCTGATGGGTGACAAAGTGTCTGCAATCAACGCGATGAAACTGGCTGGCGTACCGTGCGTACCCGGCTCTGATGGCCCGCTGGGCGATGATGCCGATGTGAACCGCGCCCATGCTAAACGCATTGGTTACCCGGTGATCATCAAGGCATCCGGCGGCGGCGGCGGTCGCGGTATGCGCGTTGTGCGTAAAGATGCCGATCTGGCGCTCATCGCCATGACCCGTGCGGAAGCGAAAGCCGCTTTCAACAACGACATGGTGCATATGGAGAACACCGGAAAATCCTCGCCACGTCGAGATCCGGTACTGGCGGATGGCCGGGGGCAACGCTATCTATCTGGCTGAGCGCGACTGCTCCATGCAGCGTCGTCACCAGAAAGTGGTTGAAGAAGCACCCGCACCGGGCATCACGCCGGAACTGCGTCGCTTTATCGGTGAACGCTGTGCGAAAGCCTGTGTTGAAATCGGTTATCGCGGAGCGGGGTACGTTCGAGTTCCTGTTCGAAAACGGTGAGTTCTACTTCATTGAAATGAACACCCGTATTCAGGTTGAACATCCGGTAACCGAAATGATCACCGGCGTTGACCTGATCAAAGAGCAGTTGCGTATTGCCGCGGGTCAGCCGCTGTCCATCAAACAGGAAGACGTGATTGTTAAAGGCCATGCGGTAGAGTGCCGTATCAACGCCGAAGATCCGAACACCTTCCTGCCAAGTCCGGGTAAAATCACGCGTTTCCACGCGCCGGGCGGTTTTGGTGTACGTTGAATCGCATTTACGCCGGGTACACTGTCCCGCCGTATTACGATTCAATGATCGGTAAGTTGATCCGCTTTGGTGAAACCCGCGAAGTCGCGATTGCACGTATGAAGAATGCGCTGCAGGAGCTGATTATCGACGGTATTAAAACCAACGTTGATCTGCAGATGCGTATTATGAGCGACGAGAATTTCCAGCGCGGTGGAACCAACATCCACTACACCGGAGAAAAAACTCGGTTTGCAGGAAAAATAATCTGCAAGCAGCACAAGAGGCCGGATTTTCCGGCCTTTTCTTTTCTCCCATCTTCCATAGGGTACAATCCCCGCTTTCTTCATCCACAAGGGAATACAATGGACAAGCGTTTTGTTCAGGCCCACAAAGAAGCCCGCTGGGCACTGTGGCTGACCCTTCTTTATCTGGCTGCCTCGGGTTAGTGTGTGCTTACCTACCCGATTCCGCGCAGGGATTCACCGCTGCGTTGGTGAGCTGCTGCCGCTCACGCCATTGGTGTTTATTTTGCTGTGCTGGGCAATGGTGCGTTTTATCTTCCGCGATATCGCCCTCGGAGGATAACGATGCAGAATGAAATCATTGCCGTACTGATCATCATTTAAGGTTTTGGCCTTCTTTGCCAGCGAGCAGCAGCGGAACCTTCCTGAGCGAGTATTTCCTCGGTAGCCGTTCGATGGGCGGCTTTGTGCTGGCAATGACGCTGACCGCCACCTATGTCAGCGCCAGTTCTTTTATCAGCCGTGCGCTGCCTATAAATTGGCTGGGTTGGGTGCTGCTGGCGATGATCCGTGCCGACTATCTGGCTGTCGCTGGGTATTCTTGGCAAGAAGTTCGCCATTCTGGCGCGCCGCTATAACGCCATCACCCTTAACGATATGCTGATGGCGCGCTACCAAAGCCGCGCAGTGGTCTGGATTGCCAACTCAGCACAGCCTGTTGGTGGCGTTTGTTGGCGCCACATTGCGGTGCAGTTTATTGGCGGCGCGCGTTTACTGGAAACCGCTGCTGGCATTAAATACGAAACCGGGCTGCTGATCTTCGGCATTACGATTGCGTTGTACACCGCGTTTGGCGGCTTCCGCGCCAGCGTATTGAACGACACGATGCAGGAATGGTGATGGTTGGCACCTGCGCTGCTGGTCGGGGTGATCCATGCAGGAGGCCTGCACAATGCGGTCGACACCTTGCAACATATCGATCCCAAACTGGTCAGCCCGCATGGCGCGTCGGATATTCTCACCCCAGCATTTATGACCTCATTCTGGGTGCTGGTCTGTTTCGGTGTGATTGGCCTGCCGCACACCGCCGTACGCTGCATCTCGTATAAAGACAGTAAATCCGTACATCGCGGCATCGTTATTGGCACTGTCGTCATTGCGCTGTTAATGCTCGGTATGCATCTGGCAGGCGCACTGGGCCGTGCCGTGCTGCCTCATCTGTCGGTACCGGATCAGGTGATCCCAACGTTGATGGTTGAAGTGCTGCCGCCCTCGGGCGGCGGGTCTGTTCCTCGCTGCGCCGATGGCGGCGATCATGTCGAATGTGAATGCGCATCTGCTGCAGGCTTCCGCGACGATCGTGAAAGATCTGTGGCTCAACGCGCAGCCGACTAAAATGCATCATGAGCAGCGGCTGAAACGCATCTCCACGATCACCACCACCGGTGCTTGGGATCCTGATGATGCTGGCGGCATGGCGTCCGCCGGAGATGATCATCTGGCTGAACCTGCTGGCGTTTGGCGGGCTGGAAGCCGTGTTCCTGTGGCCGCTGGTGCTGGGGCTTTACTGGGAGCGCGCGAACGCGGTGGGCGCACTCAGCGCCATGATTGTCGGTGGCGTGCTGTATGCCGTGCTCGCCACCTTTAATATTCAGTACACCGGGCTTCCACCCGATTGTGCCCTCGTTGCTGCTAAGTTTGCTGGCTTTCGTCGTCGGGAACCGTTTTGTCAACCCGCGCCGCAGGCTCCGACTATCTCTGTTAATCAATAAAGAGTTAAGACATGCCCGGATCCAACTGAAACTGAACACCACCGGCGCTAACGCCGAAGAGCTGAGCGATGCCCTGATGGAAGCGGGCGCCGTTTCCATTACTTTCCGAGGACACGCATGATACGCCGGTGTTCGAGCCATTGCCGGGCGAAACGCGCCTGTGGGGCGATACCGATGTTATCGGCCTGTTTGATGCCGAAACCGAGATGAATGACGTTATCGCCCAACTCGCTTTCCACCCGCTGCTGGGTGAAGGCTTCGCCCACAAGATTGAGCAACTGGAAGATAAAGACTGGGAGCGCGAATGGATGGATAACTTCCACCCGATGCGTTTTGGCGAGCGTCTGTGGATCCTCGAGCTGGCGCGATGTCCCGGATCCTAATGCGGTTAACGTGATGCTCGATCCCCGGGCTTGCTTTTTGGCACCGGTACTCACCCGACCACGTCGCTGTGCCTGCAATGGCTGGACGGGCTGGATCTTACCGGCAAGACGGTGATCGACTTCGGTTGTGGTTCGATCCTCGCGATTGCCGCTCTGAAGCTTGGCGCGGCAAAAGCGATCGGTATTGATATTGATCCGCAGGCTATTCAGGCAAGCCGCGATAATGCCCAGCGCAATGGCGTGTCTGAACGGCTGGAACTCTATCTGCCGAAAGATCAGCCAGAGGCCATGCAGGCCGATGTGGTGGTCGCCAACATTCTGGCTGGCCCATTGCGTGAACTGGCGCCGTTAATCAGCGTGCTGCCCGTTGAGGGCGGTTTACTGGGCCTTTCCGGTATCCTTGCCAGCCGGTGCGGATAGCGTCTGTGAAGCCTATGCTGACGTCTTCACCCTCGATCCGGTGGTGGAGAAAGAGGAGTGGTGCCGCATCACCGGTCAAAAAAATAAGCTTCTCAGTGTGGCCTGCGGGCCACGCTTTCAAGCCTTCGTCTTTTTTAGTTTTTACCCACCACAATTCACCCTCAGCCGCCCCAGTAACAACCGCTGCAGGGGTATCGGGTTGTCGAATAATCCCCAAAATTGTCAGGTCAAAAATGCTAGCCGGTTCGCAAAACCCGCCCTTTTGCACGAAAAAAAACAATCCGCCCGCTTATCTCCCTCACAAAACGATTACTTGCGTGAATTTATCGCCTTAACAAAATTTTTTCTCTTTCTAGTAACCTAATGATAAATATGATTTATTATTTTAAACCCCTGCCGTTGCTGCTGGCGATCTACAACAGAGGATTGGTCAAAGTTTGGCCTTTCATCTCGTGCGAAAAATGCGTAATATACGCCGCCTTGCAGTCACAGTATGGTCATTTCTTAACTCATGCGCATCGGACACCACCAGCTCAGAAATCGCCTGATCGCAGCGCCGATGGCTGGCATTACTGACAGACCATTCGGACGTTGTGCTACGAGATGGGAGCCGGTTTAACCGTATCCGAGATGATGTCGTCCAACCCGCAGGTGTGGGAAAGCGACAAATCCCGACTGCGGATGGTGCATATTGATGAACCCGGTATTCGCACCGTGCAAATTGCCGGCAGCGACCCGGATGAAATGGCGGAAGCCGCACGTATCAACGTGGAAAGCGGCGCCCAGATTATTGATATCAATATGGCTGTCCGGCCAAAAGGTGAATCGCAAGTTTGCAGGCTCGGCCCTGTTGCAATACCCGGATCTGGTGAAGTCAATCCTGACCACGGTGGTTGCGGCGGTGGATGTTCCTGTCACGCTGAAAATTCGCACTGGCTGGAGAAGCTGAGTACGACAGTATTCGGGCAGTTAAGCAGAAAGTTTCCATTCCGGTTATCGCGAATGGCGACATTACTGACCCGCTTAAAGCCAGAGCTGCTCGATTACGGATGCCTGATGATAGGCCGCGCAGTCAGGAAGACCGATTCGGAAATCCAGCATTATCTGGACACTGGGGAGCTGCTGGCCCGCTGCCTTTGGCAGAGGTTAAGCGCTTGCTTTGCGCGCACGTTCGGGAACTGCATGACTTTTATGGTCAGGCAAAGGTTATCGAATCGCGCGTAAACACGTCTCCTCGGTATCTCCGAGCACGCTCCCGAATGACCAGTTTCGGCGCACATTCAACGCCATTGAGGATGCCAGCGAACAGCTGGAGGCGTTGGAGGCATACTTCGAAAATTTTGCGTAAACAGAAATAAAGAGCTGACAGAACTATGTTCGAACAACGCGTAAATTCTGACGTACTGACCGTTTCTACCGTTAACTCTCAGGATCAGGTAACCCAAAAACCGCTCCGTGATTCGGTAAAACAGGCACTGAAGAACTATTTTGCTCAACTGAATGGTCAGGATGTTAATGACCTGTATGAGCTGGTACTGGCTGAAGTAGAACAGCCACTGTTGGACATGGTGATGCAATACACCCGTGGTATCAGACCCGCGCGGCGCTGATGATGGGCATCAACCGCGGCACGCTGCGTAAAAAACTGAAAAAATACGGCATGAACTGATTTTGAATCAGTGAGTTGTATTGATAAAAAGGCGCTAACCGGCATGGGGAAGCGCCTTTTTATTCTGCCCGAAATACCCCACAAAACCCCGCTTTCCTCGTCTTTTCACCGTCGTGGATTCGTGTATATTTTCAGCAAATGGTTGCAAGATAGGGAAACACGGAATGATTCGCAAATATTGGTGGCTGGTAGCTTTCGCTCCTGTCGATCCTGATTCTGGATGTCGTCATCATGCAATGGATTGAGTATCTGACGACCGAGATTGATAAGTGCCGCAATATGGACTCCGTGAACCCGCTCAAACTGGGTGAACTGCGAAAGCTTGTAAGTGGCGGAAACTCGCGACAATAGTGCTTTCACCCCCGGCTAACGTTGGGGTTTAAATCATTTTGAGCCATCCCCTTACGATGATAATGTCTCAGCCCTTTTCGCCCGACGACGGCAGCAATGCGTAACGCCCTTAGTGAATGAGTTGATGACATCATGCTGGTTAGCCAATACGACTATATCCTTGTTGTTGTTTCTTTTATCGTCGCCATCCCCGGCCTCCTATACCGCACTGAATATGGCCGGTCGCGTTTCCACCAGCACGGGGGGCATCAGCACCGGATCTGGTTAACAGGCGGCGGCATCGCAATGGGGATCGGCATCTGGGCGATGCATTTTATCGGTATGCTGGCCATGGACATAGCAATGAGCATGCGCTACAAACCGCTGCTTACCGTCATATCCATGTTCATTGCCATTGGCTCCTCGCTGTTCGCACTCTGGCTGGTTAGCACGCCACGGCTCCATCTACAGCGCCTGATTCCCGGTTCCATTGTGATGGGGCTTGGCATTGTCGCGATGCACTATACCGGAATGGCCGCCTTGCAGGTCTCACCGGCCATTGTCTGGAATATGAACTGGGTCGCCCTGTCAGTCGTGATTGCGTTGGCAGCGTCTTTTTGCCGCGTTGTGGCTCACTTTCCGCTTACGTCATGAAGCCGCACAGGTGGCATTGATGCGCTTTGGCGCCGCCATTCTGATGGGGATCGCCATTGCCGGGATGCATTACACCGGGATGATGGCTGCGCAATTTCCCCAGCAACACGTCATGGGGCATAGCGGCTTTAACAATAACTGGCTGGCGATTCTGGTCAGTATGATGGCGTTCTCGGTGCTGGGCATTACATTACTGGTATCGATGTTCGATGCGCGTTTGCAGGCGCGGACGTCGTTGCTGGCTACGTCGCTGGCTGCGGCTAATCGTGAACTGGCGCGCCCGGCCCTGCACGATACGCTGACGCGTTTACCTAACCGCGTATTACTGGAAGACCGCCTTGAGCAGGCTATTACGAAAGCCAAACGCGAAGACTCCCGTTTTGCCCTGATGTTTATGGATCTAGATGGTTTTAAAACCGTCAACGACGCATGGGGCCACGATGTCGGCGATAAGCTTCGATTGCAGTGACCGACCGCCTGACGCAACAGCTAAAAGGGCAATATACGCTGGCGCGGATCGGCGGCGATGAATTCGTCTTATTGGTAGAAGTCAGTGCGCCTGACGAGGCGGCCACGCTTGCCAATTCCCCGGTACACGTTATTGATAAACCGTTCAACATCGACCCCTATGATGTCATGGTCACGCTGAGCGTGGGCATCGCGCTATATCCGCATGACGGCAAGAGCGAGCGTGAGATGATGTTCAACGCCGACGCAGCGATGTACCACACCAAGCATATGGGGCGTAATGGCTATCATTTTTCCAGCCGTCAATGAATGCGCTGGCGCAAACGCAGCTCCACTTGCTCAATGATTTATGGTCTGCGCTTGAACATCAGGAATTCCGTCTGGTGTACCAACCTAAATTCAATGCGCCTTCAGGCCCGGTGATTGGTTTTGAGGCGCTCCTGCGTTGGGATCATCCACAAAGAGGCCGCCTGACGCCGGATGTGTTTCTCCCTTTGGCCGAAAAAACCGGGCTTATCGTCCCATTGGGCAACTGGGTGGTAGATGAGGCCTGCCGACAGCTTAGCGAATGGCGCAAGCAGGGCCGTCTGGCATGGTCAATTGCGGTGAATCTCTCAACGCTTCAGTTTGAGCAATCCTCACTGATCGACACCATCATTACCACGCTCAGGAAGCATGATGTGCCAGCGGACAAGCTGATCCTTGAAGTGACGGAAACCACCGCGATGAGCAACCCGGACGAGAGCGTACGGGTGCTGACAAAACTGACTGAACTGGGTGTAAAGGCGTCTATTGATGATTTCGGTACAGGCTACTCCAGCCTGCTCTATCTGAAACGCCTGCCGGCCAGTGAGCTAAAAATCGATCGCGCATTTGTGCGTGAGCTCAGCCGCAAAGGCGATGACGCCACGATAGTTTCCGCCATCGTGGCACTGGCGAAGACACTGAATCTGAAAGTGGTCGCCGAAGGGGTGGAAACGGAAGAGCAACGCGCGTTCCTCACCGAACTCGGCTGTAATACACTGCAAGGTTATTTACTGGGAAAACCGGTAAGCGCCGAATCCATTACCGAAGAAGCCCTCGGACTCATCCCGATGATGATATTCACTAAGGAAAATGAACAGGTTAAATAAAAATGCCTGAGGGCGTTTTTATTTAATCGGAGCGGATAACTGTTTTTTTATTATTCTCGCGGTGACGGATGCGTAATGCCTGACTTGCCCTGTCATTAATCAAGACGTTACGCCAGTAAAGAATATATCGTTTATTTCCGATTCATCTTTTCTGCACGATGACTCATTTATCCGGTTTTATCTCCATGATGTTTACACTGCACATACTTTGAGATTATTACTACAGGGCAAAGCCAATATGCCAATGGTAAAATAATGGCATCGGTTCTGGACGGGGTATCGCTATTATTGATACCGGGGGATCGTGATTATTTCGAGGTAATATCATGAAAAACTCATTTCCGTTGCGTTGCTGTCTACTGTTCTGGCTGGCTGCGCTCACGATTCTCCTTGTGTGCCGGTATACGACGATCAAGGCCGCCCGGTACATACCAATACCTGCATGAAAGGGACCACTCAGGACAACTGGGAAACCGCCGGGGCAATCGCCGGTGGTGCCGCCGCGCTGGCCGGTCTGACGCTGGGTATCGTGGCATTAACTAAATGATCTCTCGAAAGCGCGGTACACGCCGCGCTTTTGCTTTATAACGGTGCAACGCTTTCCTCAGGCGTAAATTTTTGGCTTCACAAAGAAGCAATAAAAGAAAAGATCCTTTTCATCTTGCCGGTAAAACCCTCTCTTTTTTATTTCCTCTGCGCCGGGACGTGATTTATTTCACAAAGCGATGCCATTCAATATTTTGCTTATATTCACCCTCGGAAACTTGTCTGTTAATTCCCGGTGACAAATGTTCCTTTTTGCTCCATTTTGTGGCGCAGGTTATAGTTTTGCACCAGCGCAGGGCAAAAGTTTTATTTTTACTGTCTACACTCTCAATATTGCGTGTTCAGCACCCTCAAATGTGCTGTCCGCAAAACTGGCACTACCTTTGCTTTAAAGAGTATGGCCATAGCCACAGACAGGTTTCAGGCGTTTCCCCGGACGCCTTATATAACGATAAATTTTCGCCACACAGGATGCATTATGAAAAGATGATGATCGCCAGCTCGGCCGCCGCCAGCGTGCTGTTTGCCATTGCAAACCAGTGCACGCGGGCACAACGCTGGATGCCGTGAAAAGAAAGGCTTTGTACAATGCGGTATCAGCGACGGTCTGCCACTGGCTTCTCCTACGCGGATGCTAGCGGTAAATTCACCGGTATCGACGTGGACGTTTGCCGCGGCGTTGCCGCCGCCGTATTCGGTGACGATACAAAAGTTAAATACACCCCGCTGACCGCAAAGAGCGTTTTACTGCGTTGCAGTCCGGCGAAGTGGATATGCTCTCACGTAACACCACCGGACCTCCTCACGCGATGGCGGTATGGGCCTTTCCTTTACTGGCGTCACCTATTATGACGGTATCGGCTTCCTGACGCATAACAAAGCGGGCCTGAAGAGCGCCAAAGAGCTTGATGGCGCAACCGTTTGTATTCAGGCTGGCACCGACACCGAGTTGAACGTGGCGGATTATTTCAAATCCAACAATATGAAATATACGCCGGTCACGTTTGACCGTTCCGACGAATCGGCAAAAGCACTGGAATCAGGCCGTTGCGATACGCTGGCATCTGACCAGTCTCAGCTGTACGCATTGCGTATTAAACTGAGCAACCCGGCCGAGTGGATCGTACTGCCGGAAGTGATCTCTAAAGAGCCTTTGGGTCCGGTTGTTCGCCGTGGCGATGATGACTGGTTCTCCATCGTACGCTGGACGCTGTTCGCCATGCTGAATGCCGAAGAAATGGGCATCAACTCGAAGAACGTCGACGAGAAAGCGGCGAATCCGGCCACGCCGGATATGGCGCACTTGCTGGGCAAAGAGGGCGACTTCGGCAAGGATCTGAAGCTGGATAATAAATGGGCTTATAACATCATCAAGAAAGTCGGTAACTACTCTGAGGTGTTCGAGCGTAACGTCGGTTCTGAGAGCGCGCTGAAAATCAAACGTGGCCAGAACAATCTCTGGAACAACGGCGGCATCCAGTACGCTCCGCCGGTACGCTAATTTGTAAGTGCTGTAACGGGCGTCACTCCGTGTGGCGCCCAGCCCAGAGTCATGGTTACTGAGGTTTTCCCTATGTCCCATCGCCGCCCAACCGTGAAAGGCGCGATCTCCCTTTCAAACCCTGCGGTTCGCGCCCGGCTGTTTCAAATTATTGCGATTGTGGCCGTCGTCGCTATCGCCATCTATTCTGATACACAACACTGTTACTAACCTGAATAATCGCGGGATCACCTCCGGCTTTGCCTTCCTCGACCGCGCCGCCGGTTTTGGTATTGTTCAACATCTTATCGATTATGAGCAAGGCGATACCTATGGCCGTGTGTTTCTTGTTGGCCTGCTTAATACGCTGCTGGTATCAGCATTGTGTATTGTTTTCGCGTCTTTCCTTGGCTTTTTCCTCGGGTCTTGCGCGTCTTTCAGAAAACTGGCTGCTGCGTAAATTATCGACGATTTATATCGAAACTTTTCGCAATATCCCGCCGCTGTTGCAGATTTTCTTTTGGTACTTTGCGGTGCTGCGTAATTTGCCGGGCCCCCGTCAGGCAGTCAGCGCAATGGATCTTGTCTTTCTGAGCAACCGTGGGTTGTATATTCCTTCCCCCCAGATGGGCGAGGGTGTACTGGCATTTGTTGTCGTCATTGTGATTGCGCTGATCGCCTCTGTCGGTCTGTTCCGCTTCAATAAAGCACACCAGACTAAAACCGGGCAATTACGCAGAACATGGCCAACGGCGCTGGTGCTGATCATTGGCCTGCCGCTGCTGGCGCATTGGGTGTTTGGTGCTGCATTGCACTGGGAAATACCGGAACTGCGCGGGTTTAACTTCAGCGGCGGTATGGTGCTGATCCCGGAACTGGCGGCACTGACCATTGCGCTGTCGGTGTATACCTCTGCGTTTATCGCCGAGATTATTCGCTCTGGCATCCAGTCCGTCCCCCATGGGCAACATGAAGCGGCTCGCTCGCTGGGGCTGCCGAATCCGGTGACGCTACGCCAGTCATTATTCCGCAGGCGCTGCGTGTGATTATTCCTCCGCTGACCAGCCAGTATCTGAATATCGCGAAGAACTCCTCTCTGGCCGCCGCTATCGGCTACCCGGATATGGTGTCGTTGTTTGCCGGTACAGTACTGAACCAGACGGGTCAGGCCATTGAAACGATTGCTATCACGATGTCTGTTTACTTGCTTATCAGCCTGTCGATTTCCCTGCTGATGAACATCTATAACCGTCGCATTGCACTGATTGAGCGCTAAGGAACGAAGATGACAAAAGCTATTCTGTCTCCTGCTACGCGCCCGACACCGGCAGGCAGTAACGGTATTGTTTTATGGGTAAGGAAAAATCTCTTTCCAGTTGGTCTAACTCTCTGCTGACTCTTTTTGTCTGTGGTTGATGTGGGCATTGATCCCACCACTGTTGGAATGGACGCTGTTCCGGTGCAAACTGGGTGGGTTCTACTCGAGCGGATTGCACGAAAGCGGGTGCCTGTTGGGTGTTTATTCATGAGCGTTTTGGCCAGTTTATGTATGGTCTTTATCCTCACGCTCAGCGCTGGCGTATTAACTGGCGTTGATTGTGGGCCTGCTCTCTATTGCACCCATGTTCTGGAAAGCGTTGCCATACCGTGGCCGCTATA
Organism: Enterobacter sp. EA-1; assembly: GCA_002886105.1. GTDB lineage: Bacteria > Pseudomonadota > Gammaproteobacteria > Enterobacterales > Enterobacteriaceae. The sequence goes on along the minus strand of CP025776.1, from coordinate 523,563 downwards.
TCGCTTGTTGGGCCGTCGTCTATCCGATTGTGGTCTGGTGGCTGATGTTCGGTGGGTTTCTTGGGCTGGATCGTGTTGAGACCCGCCAGTGGGGCGGTTTGACCCTGACGCTGATTATCGCGTCAGTGGGGATTGCCGGCGCATTACCGCTCGGCATTTTGCTGGCGTTGGGTCGTCGTTCGAAGATGCCGGTTGTGCGCGTGCTGTCCGTCGTCTTTATTGAGTTCTGGCGCGGCGTTCCGCTGATCACCGTTCTGTTTATGTCCTCCGTAATGCTGCCGCTGTTTATGTCCGAAGGAACCAGCATCGATAAGCTGATCCGTGCGCTGGTCGGGGTGATCCTGTTCCAGTCGGCTTATGTGGCAGAAGTGGTGCGCGGCGGCTTGCAGGCGCTGCCGAAGGACAATACGAAGCGGCAGAGTCACTGGCGCTGGGTTACTGGAAAACACAGGGCTTAGTGATCTTACCGCAGGCCTTGAAGCTGGTGATCCCCCGTACGGTGAATACCATTATTGCGCTGTTCAAAGATACCAGCCCCGGTGATCATCATCGGTCTGTTTGATCTGTTTAGTAGTGTGCAGCAGGCCACCGTGGATCCTGCATGGCTTGGCATGTCGACTGAAGGCTATGTCTTTGCTGCATTAGTTTACTGGATTTTTGTTTTAGCATGTCGCGCTATAGCCAGCATCTGGAGAAGCGCTTTAACACCGGGCGTACACCGCACTGAGGATCCCCATGAGTAATACAATTATGCAATCTGGCGACGCGATGATTACGCTCGAAAATGTGAACAAGTGGTATGGGCAGTTCCATGTTCTGAGAGATATCAATCTGAATGTGAAACAGGGCGAACGCATTGTGCTTTGCGGCCCTTCAGGTTCGGGAAAATCGACAACGATCCGCTGTATTAACCATCTGGAAGAACATCAGCAGGGGCGAATTGTCGTGGATGGTATCGAGCTGAACGAAGATATCCGCAATATTGAGAAGATCCGTCAGGAAGTCGGTATGGTGTTCCAGCATTTCAATTTATTCCCGCATCTTACGGTACTGCAAAACTGTACGCTGGCACCTATTTGGGTACGTAAGATGCCGAAGAAAGAAGCTGAAGCCTTGGCGATGCACTACACTGGAGCGTGTGCGTATTGCCGAGCATGCGCATAAGTTCCCGGGGCAAATTTCCGGTGGGCAGCAGCAGCGTGTGGCTATTGCCCGTTCGCTGTGCATGAAGCCGAAGATTATGTTGTTTGATGAACCCACTTCTGCACTGGATCCAGAGATGGTAAAAGAGGTACTGGACACCATGATCGGGCTTGCTCAGTCAGGCATGACAATGTTGTGTGACGCATGAAATGGGGTTTGCCCGTACTGTAGCTGACCGGGTGATCTTTATGGATCGTGGCGAAATCGTTGAGCAAGCACCACCCGAGGAATTCTTCGCGAATCCGAAATCAGAACGTACTCGATCGTTCTTGTCGCAGGTTATTCATTAATCTGTAAGGCTGTGTTAGTGAAGGCCACCTGTATAGGTGGCTTTTTTATTGCCTGTACATCAACAATCTGAGATTGGTACAAACAAAAGGCCCCGTCTTTCGACGAGGCCTTTTGTTTTAATTCGATGCCCCGGCAGTTCCCTACTCTCGCATGGGGAGACCCCACACTACCATCGGCGCTACGGCGTTTCACTTCTGAGTTCGGCATGGGGTCAGGTGGGACCACCGCGCTAGTGCCGCCGTGCAAATTCTTTCTAAGTGCCGAACTTTAACCGTTATAACTGGTGCTGATACCCAGAGTCGAACTGGGGACCTCACCCTTACCAAGGGTGCGCTCTACCAACTGAGCCATATCAGCACGCTAAATTTGATGCCCCGGCAGTTCCCTACTCTCGCATGGGGGAGACCCCACACTACCATCGGCGCTACGGCGTTTCACTTCTGAGTTCGGCATGGGGTCAGGTGGGACCACCGCGCTAGTGCCGCAAATTCTTAGGTTTGAACGAATCTTTTACCCTGATGCTGCGTTGGCCGCTCTCGTAAAGTCAGTCACATACCCTCGTATGCTCCTTCCTTTTCTTCGCTTGCCGCCTTGCCTCAGCGTAAAATCTTTCGTTTCCGCTAATCTGTTATCAAGCTTACTTGCGTCTCTCACGCCAAAACATCTTCGGCGTTGTAAGGTTAAGCCTCACGGTTCATTAGTACCGGTTAGCTCAACGCATCGCTGCGCTTACACACCCGGCCTATCAACGTCGTCGTCTTCAACGTTCCTTCCAGGAGACTTAAAGTCTCAGGAGAACTCATCTCGGGGCAAGTTTCGTGCTTAGATGCTTTCAGCACTTATCTCTTCCGCATTTAGCTACCGGGCAGTGCCATTGGCATGACAACCCGAACACCAGTGATGCGTCCACCTCCGGTCCTCTCGTACTAGGAGCAGCCCCCCTCAATTCTCCAGCGCCCACGGCAGATAGGGACCGAACTGTCTCACGACGTTCTAAACCCAGCTCGCGTACCACTTTAAATGGCGAACAGCCATACCCTTGGGACCTACTTCAGCCCCGGATGTGATGAGCCGACATCGAGGTGCCAAACACCGCCGTCGATATGAACTCTTGGGCGGTATCAGCCTGTTATCCCCGGAGTACCTTTTATCCGTTGAGCGATGGCCCTTCCATTCCAGAACCACCGGATCACTATGACCTGCTTTCGCACCTGCTCGCGCCGTCACGCTCGCAGTCAAGCCAGCTTATGCCATTGCACTAACCTCCTGATGTCCGACCAGGGATTAGCTGACCTTCGTGCTCCTCCGTTACGCTTTAGGAGGAGACCGCCCCAGTCAAACTACCCACCAGACACTGTCCGCAACCCGGGTTACGGGTCCACGTTAGAACATCAAACATTAAAGGGTGGTATTTCAAGGTTGGCTCCACGCAGACTGGCGTCCACGCTTCAAAGCCTCCCACCTATCCTACACATCAAGGCTCAATGTTCAGTGTCAAGCTATAGTAAAGGTTCACGGGGTCTTTCCGTCTTGCCGCGGGTACACTGCATCTTCACAGCGAGTTCAATTTCACTGAGTCTCGGGTGGAGACAGCCCCGGCCATCATTACGCCATTCGTGCAGGTCGGAACTTACCCGACAAGGAATTTCGCTACCTTAGGACCGTTATAGTTACGGCCGCCGTTTACCGGGGCTTCGATCAAGAGCTTCTCCTTACGGATAACCCCATCAATTAACCTTCCGGCACCGGGCAGGCGTCACACCGTATACGTCCACTTTCGTGTTTGCACAGTGCTGTGTTTTTAATAAACAGTTGCAGCCAGCTGGTATCTTCGACTGATTTCAGCTCCGTGAGCAAGTCACTTCACCTACGCATCAGCGTGCCTTCTCCCGAAGTTACGGCACCATTTTGCCTAGTTCCTTCACCCGAGTTCTCTCAAGCGCCTTGGTATTCTCTACCTGACCACCTGTGTCGGTTTGGGGTACGATTTCGTGTTACCTGATGCTTAGAGGCTTTTCCGGAAGCAGGGCATTTGTCACTTCAGCACCGTAGTGCCTCGTCATCACGCCTCAGTGTTAAAGTGTTCCGGATTTGCCCGGAGCACACACCTGCACGCTTAAACCGGGACAACCGTCGCCCGGATGACATAGCCTTCTCCGTCCCCCCCTTCGCAGTAACACCAAGTACAGGAATATTAACCTGTTTCCCATCGACTACGCCTTTCGGCCTCGCCTTAGGGTCGACTCACCCTGCCCCGATTAACGTTGGACAGGAACCCTTGGTCTTCCGGCGAGCGGGCTTTTCACCCGCTTTATCGTTACTTATGTCAGCATTCGCACTTCTGATACCTCCAGCATGCCTCACAGCACACCTTCGCAGGCTTACAGAACGCTCCCCCTACCCAACAACACATAGTGTCGCTGCCGCAGCTTCGGTGCATGGTTTAGCCCCGTTACATCTTCCGCGCAGGCCGACTCGACCAGTGAGCTATTACGCTTTCTTTAAATGATGGCTGCTTCTAAGCCAACATCCGGCTGTCTGGGCCTTCCCACATCGTTTCCCACTTAACCATGACTTTGGGACCTTAGCTGGCGGTCTGGGTTGTTTCCCTCTTCACGACGGACGTTAGCACCCGCCGTGTGTCTCCCGTGATAACATTCTCCGGTATTCGCAGTTTGCATCGGGTTGGTAAGCCGGGATGGCCCCCTAGCCGAAACAGTGCTCTACCCCCGGAGATGAATTCACGAGGCGCTACCTAAATAGCTTTCGGGGAGAACCAGCTATCTCCCGGTTTGATTGGCCTTTCACCCCCAGCCACAAGTCATCCGCTAATTTTTCAACATTAGTCGGTTCGGTCCTCCAGTTAGTGTTACCCAACCTTCAACCTGCCCATGGCTAGATCACCGGGTTTCGGGTCTATACCCTGCAACTTAACGCCCAGTTAAGACTCGGTTTCCCCTTCGGCTCCCCCTATTCGGTTAACCTTGCTACAGAATATAAGTCGCTGACCCATTATACAAAGGTACGCAGTCACACCCCCACAGGGTGCTCCCACTGCTTGTACGTACACGGTTTCAGGTTCTTTTCACTCCCCTCGCCGGGGTTCTTTTCGCCTTTCCCTCACGGTACTGGTTCACTATCGGTCAGTCAGGAGTATTTAGCCTTGGAGGATGGTCCCCCATATTCAGACAGGATACCACGTGTCCCGCCCTACTCATCGAGCTCACAACCTGTGCATTTTTGTGTACGGGGCTGTCACCCTGTATCGCGCGACTTTCCAGACGCTTCCACTAACACACAAGCTGATTCTGGCTCTGGGCTCCTCCCCGTTCGCTCGCCGCTACTGGGGAATCTCGGTTGATTTCTTTTCCTCGGGGTACTTAGATGTTTCCAGTTCCCCCGGTTCGCCTCATTAACCTATGGATTCAGTTAATGATAGTGTGACGAATCACACTGGGTTTCCCCATTCGGACATCGCCGGTTATAACGGTTCATATCACCTTACCGGCGCTTTTCGCAGATTAGCACGTCCTTCATCGCCTCTGACTGCCGGGCATCCACCGTGTACGCTTGGTCGCTTAACCTCACAACCCGAAGATGTTTCTTGCGATTCATCATCAGTTGTGAAAATTTGAGAGACTCGCAGAACAGTTCGCACTGCTCTGTGTTTCAATTTTCAGCTTGATCCAGATTTTTAAAGAGCAAATATCTCAAACATGACTCGTGAGTCAGTTTTGAGATACATCGGCACGCACCTTTCACTTACGTTACCAGCAAGTGGCGTCCCCTAGGGGATTCGAACCCCTGTTACCGCCGTGAAAGGGCGGTGTCCTGGGCCTCTAGACGAAGGGGACACTGAAGTCTCAATCGCAAGACGCCTTGCTTCTTTCTTTTCATCAGACAATCTGTGAGCACTGCAAAGGCAGGTTCTTTAAGGTAAGGAGGTGATCCAACCGCAGGTTCCCCTACGGTTACCTTGTTACGACTTCACCCCAGTCATGAATCACAAAGTGGTAAGCGCCCTCCCGAAGGTTAAGCTACCTACTTCTTTGCAACCCACTCCCATGGTGTGACGGGCGGTGTACAAGGCCCGGGAACGTATTCACCGTGGCATTCTGATCCACGATTACTAGCGATTCCGACTTCATGGAGTCGAGTTGCAGACTCCAATCCGGACTACGACGCACTTTATGAGGTCCGCTTGCTCTCGCGAGGTCGCTTCTCTTTGTATGCGCCATTGTAGCACGTGTAGCCCTCGGTCAAGGGCCATGATGACTTGACGTCATCCCCACCTTCCTCCAGTTTATCACTGGCAGTCTCCTTTGAGTTCCCGGCCGGACCGCTGGCAACAAAGGATAAGGGTTGCGCTCGTTGCGGGACTTAACCCAACATTTCACAACACGAGCTGACGACAGCCATGCAGCACCTGTCTCACAGTTCCCGAAGGCACATTCCCATCTCTGGAAACTTCTGTGGATGTCAAGACTGTAAGGTTCTTCGCGTTGCATCGAATTAAACCACATGCTCCACCGCTTGTGCGGGCCCCCGTCAATTCATTTGAGTTTTAACCTTGCGGCCGTACTCCCCGTGGCGGTCGATTTAACGCGTTAGCTCCGGAAGCCACGCCTCAAGGGCACAACCTCCAAATCGACATCGTTTACAGCGTGGACTACCGGTATCTAATCCTGTTTGCTCCCCACGCTTTCGCACCTGAGCGTCAGTCTTCGTCCAGGGAGGCCGCCTTCGCCACCGGTATTCCTCCAGATCTCTACGCATTTCCACCGCTACACCGGAATTCTACCTCCCTCTACGAGACTCCAGCCTGCCAGTTTCGAATGCAGTTCCGTGCTGAGCCTGGGATTTCACATCCGACTTGACAGACCGCCTGCGTGCGCTTTACGCCCAGTAATTCCGATTAACGCTTGCACCCTCCGTATTACCGCGGCTGCTGGCACGGAGTTAGCTGGTGCTTCTTCTGCGGGTAACGTCAATTGCTGTGGTTATTAACCACAACACCTTCCCTCCCCGCTGAAAGTACTTTACAACCCGAAGGCCTTCTTCATACACGCGGCATGGCTGCATCAGGCTTGCGCCCATTGTGCAATATTCCCCACTGCTGCCTCCCCGTAGGAGTCTGGACCGTGTCTCAGTTCCAGTGTGGCTGGTCATCCTCTCAGACCAGCTAGGGATCGTCGCCTAGGTGAGCCGTTACCCCACCTACTAGCTAATCCCATCTGGGCACATCTGATGGCAAGAGGCCCGAAGGTCCCCTCTTTGGTCTTGCGACGTTATGCGGTATTAGCTACCGTTTCCAGTAGTTATCCCCCTCCATCAGGCAGTTTCCCAGACATTACTCACCCGTCCGCCACTCGTCACCCAAGGAGCAAGCTCCTCTGTGCTACCGTCCGACTTGCATGTGTTAGGCCTGCCGCCAGCGTTCAATCTGAGCCATGATCAAACTCTTCAATTTAAAAGTTTGATGCTCACCGGAATTAAACTTCGTAATGAATTACGTGTTCACTCGTGAGACTTGGTGTTCATTTAGCGTCCTGAGACGTTTAAGAATCCATGTCACTTTGAGTGCCCACAGATTGTCTGATAAATTGTTAAAGAGCAGTTGCGACGCGCTTTAGCGCTCTGTCGCGAGGTGGCGTATATTACGCTTTCCTCTTTCAGAGTCAACCCTGATTTTCAGGATTTTTTCTCTTTCGTTGTTTCGACTATCTCGTGAAGTGATTCACGTTGTCGTGTCAACGGAGGCGCATTATAGGATCCCAATTTTAAGCACAAGTCTTTTTGCGATCTTTTTTTTCTAAGTGCTGTTTTTTCATTCTTTTCGCTGCGATCCCGTACGATCTGCTCAAATAATGATGCGCAAATGGCTTGCAGAAGATCTTTTCTTCCGATCAAAGTCATTATCTGGGTCAGTATTTGATGAGGTAATTATGTCTGCTTTACGTCCATATAAAGATCTTTTCCCTCGCATTGGTCAGCGAGTCATGGTCGATGCCACGAGTGTGGTCATTGGCGATGTCCGAATCGCGGACGACGTTGGAATCTGGCCATTAGTCGTGATCCGGGGTGATGTGAATTATGTAGAGATAGGCGCGCGCAGCAATATTCAGGATGGCAGCGTTCTGCACGTCACGCATAAATCATCATCTAATCCTGAAGGTGATCCGCTGATTATTGGTGAAGATGTTACTGTGGGACATAAAGTGATGTTGCACGGTTGTTCTATTGGTAATCGGGTTCTGGTCGGTATGGGATCGATTTTACTTGATGGCGCCATAATAGAAGATGACGTAATGATCGGGGCTGGCAGCCCGGTGCCGCAAAATAAGCGCCTTGAGAGCGGCTACCTTTATCTGGGAAGTCCGGTAAAACAAATCCGCCCCTGAAAGAAGCGGAAATAGAAGGACTGAAATACTCCGCAAATAACTATGTGAAGTGGAAAGACGAATACATTAATCAGGACAGCCAGACAACGCCCTGATCATCTTCTTCTTGCTGGCGGATACGTTGCTCCGCCTCCTCTTCTAAATCCCAACGATATTCACAAAACAGCGCCAGATGCTCTTCTGGCGCTGCACTACTAAAACGCCGCGCCAGCACTTCGCCTTTGATTGCACAGATAAGTTGCATGCCGTTGACCAGTGCAGGGAAAAAGATCGCCTGTGCTGAGGCATTCCACTCTTCACGATCAGGAAACTGAATGGCCTGATTCATTTCGCCAGTTCCAGCTTCAGGGTGTTAATGACGGGTTCAACGTCAGGCAGTACACCATGCCACAACAGCACGGCATGGGCCGCTTGTCCCACCAGCATTCCCAAGCCATCGGCACAATTCTTCGCGCCCAGTTTTTCGCACCAGATAAGGAATGGCGTATTCCCCTTCTGATAAAACATGTCGTAGCAATATGTCTGAGGATGAATGATGGCTTCCGGTAATGCGGGAATGTCCCCACCAATCCCGCTGGAGGTAGCATTAATGATGAGATCGAATTTATGGTCGGACAAATCATCCATGGCTACCGCATCAACACTTCCCGTATGGGCGAAAAGTCGGGCCAATTCTTCTGCCCGATACCCTGTACGATTAGTGATGGTTACCGCGCAGCCCAGCGAAAGCAAAGGAAGCAATACACCGCGCGCGGCACCACCCGCGCCGATCAGCAGAATGCGAAAACCCGGGCGGATAAATGCCAGACGTTCGAGATCGCTCAGCAGGCCAATTCCATCCGTGTTGTCTCCCAAGCAGGCGTCCATCCTCGAGTCGCTTAAGCGTATTGACCGCTCCTGCAAGCGCCGCACGTTCGGTCAGTTCATCAGCGCGAGCAAAGGCTTCTTCTTTGAAGGGCACCGTTATATTGGCCCCTTTTCCGCCACCGGCAAAAAAAGCCTCCAGCGTATTTACAAAGTCATTCACCGGCGCAAGCACACGGCCATATTGGTGCTCAATACACAGTTGCGTAGCGAACTGCCGATGAATAAAAGGCGATTTGCTATGCGCGATGGGATTACCAAAAACTGCATAGGATTCCATATGATTACCCCTGACGGAAAAGTTCACCGGTTAGAGCATCCCGGATTTCAGAAGGATTTTGTCGCGCCCCCGTTGGCGCATCAATAACCGGGAAATCCGCGCCGAACTGCTCAGCCACTTCTTTTGCGGTTCGGCAAGGCGGTAAGCCAGACAAGTTAGCGCTGGTCGATACCAACGGCTTGCCATACGCCTCACACAGAGCAATAACATCCGGGTGATCGGTAACACGCACGGCCAGCGAGTCGAAACGGCCTGTCAGCCAACGAGGCGTCGTAGACTTCGCCGGGAAGACAAAAGTCACCGGGCCGGGCCAGCAGGCAAAAATCGTCTGACGCTGCGCATCGGTCAGCATGCTGTCATCAATATAGGGTTTCCAGTTGTTCCAAAGCTTGCAGCAATCAGGATCAATCCTTTTTCTACTGAACGTTGTTTCCAATTCAAGCAGGCGATGAACAGCGATTTCGCTGTCCGGGTCGCAACCGACACCGAAAACAGCTTCTGTTGGATATGCGATGACGTATTCTTTATTCAGAACCTCTACCGCCGCAGCGATGGGGGTCTGTTGGCAGGTTATTCTTCACGAGTTTGTTCCGCCGTTACCGGCTGTCCACATTGTTTACTGGCGCAAAAGCATTTAACACCCTGCGCGGTTTTCTTTTCTATAAGTAGCGGGTAGTGGCACACCGGGCATTCGCCCGCCACTGGTTTGAAATTGATGACGAACTGGCAATCTGGATAGCGATCGCAGGAATAGAAGGTCTTACCATATCGGGAACGGCGCTGCACCCGGTGCCCATTTTGACATTGCGGGCAGGTTATTGCCGTTTCGTCGGGTTTATCAATCAGCTCTGTATGTTCACACTCAGGATACTGGCTACAACCAATAAACATACCAAAACGCCCCTGACGCAGCACCATGGTGGCACCGCATTCAGGACAAACATGTCCTTCCAGAACTTTAACGATGTGTCCGTCCGCCCTTTGGCTCTTCAGGGGGCGTACATAATCGCATTCCGGATAATGTGAGCACCCGAGAAACGGACCGTGTTTCCCGGAGCGAATAACAAGTTCAGCCCCGCATTGTGGGCAGGGCTCATTGTTACGCACCGAAAACAGTGCTGATTTGGCCATAACGACTCTTGAAGCTGCAAAAATGATTAGTGCAGCATACCTTCATTCACTTCAAAGAGTAATTCTTCCATTTGCTGGTATGCGTTCTCGCATCCTCGGAATATTGAAGAGCACCATCAGAATGACCCATTTCAGATCTTCCAATTCGAACTCTGCCGTATCCAGCGCCAGCACACGTTCAATCACCATTTCTCGCGTTTCGAGGTTTAGCACCGGATCTGCTCGAGGAATAATAAAAATCCCCGGCAACTGGCATCCAGCCTTTCGCACTCTTCCGCAGTATAAATACGTACAGAGAGCGGATCAGAAGCAAGCTGCATCGGTTCGACAAGGCCTTCCTGATAATCAGCCAGCTTTTCCAACCATAGAAGTGCATTGTAGATGTCTTCACGATCAAATCCGGCGTCGGTAAGATCCCGTTCCAGTTTGTCTTGATCCACACGCATTTCAACTTCGTTATGGATGTAAGTCTCAAACAAGTACATTAGTACGTCGAACATGGCTTGCCCTCCTCAATCGGACATAGCCGCCGGGTACAGCTGCGATCCATCCTGCTAACTCCAGTTCGAGCAATTGTGTTGCAGTAACTGGCACAGGTTGGCCGGCACGTTCAGCGACGACGTCAACAGGTGTTACCTCATCTCCTACGTTAGCCGGGGAGCTCAGGAAATGGCAATGCCGCGCTTTCTTGATCTGATGAATAAATTGTTTTTCGCGTGATTCAGGCAGCCAATTGAGATCGTTTTGCAAATTTTCGAGGATCTCTTCTGCCGACGTCACTGGTGTTGCCCCCTGCTTGATTAACCAATGGGGCCCTTCACTGCCGAGGGCTACCAATTGGTCCGGTGGCAGAGCAAACACTTCACGCCCTTGTTCAAGCGCAGCACGGGCGGTGACCAGGGAACCGCTGCGCACGGCAGCTTCGACGACGAGCACCCCTAAGCCCACTAATAATCCTGTTGCGGCGGGGAAAGTGCCCTCGGCAGAGGCGGCGCCTGCAAAGGGAATTCTGATACCGGTGGGCTCCACCTCCCTCGATCAGTTGTGCAGCGAGCGATGCATGCCGACGTGGATGAATGTGATGTAAACCATTTCCCAAAACAGCAATGCTCTTTCCATTCGCATCCAAAGCAGCACGATGAGCAACGCTATCGATCCCTAATGCCAGCCCGCTGGTGATCGTTAATCCATTGGCAGCAAGTATCCCACAAAAGATCCGCCCCCAGCGTTCGCCATACCACGAGTGCGCCCGACTTCCGACAACCGCCAGTTGTTTTGTTTTTAGTACCGAAAGCGTCCCTTAACAAAGATCGCGCCGGGGTAATCATCCGTCGCACAAAGTGACATGGGGTAGGCCTCATCGCTGGCAAGAATTAAATGATGATTCGGTGCAGCAAGCCGGAAAGGGTTCGCTCAAGTTCACTCTGCTTGAGCGAAAAAATCGTCGGATCTGCGCGGCGGTCAAACCAAGGTGCTGAAATGCAGCTGGCGTATACTCTTGATTCTGCAACAGCCATTGAGCCGTATTTAGCCATCGGTCGCCGCACAAATCGCTAACCTGCATTAAACGCAGGCAAATCTCCGTGGATGTCATCCTTCCTCCCTGCCACAAGCCGCCCCGGCAATCCTTGCGATTGGTCACTGATGCTGTCAATCGGAAGGGTATTTGTCTAGAATAGAGGTAATATTCTCTCCAACTCCTGAACACGACTCTGGATATTTATGGCAGTTTTGCATGTGTTACATATTCCGGACGAGCGTCTTCGCAAAGTCGCTACGCCGGTAAAAGAAGTGAATGCGGACATCAAGCGTATCGTCGATGATATGTTTGGAAACGATGTACGCAGAAGAAGGCATTGGTCTGGCTGCAACCCGGGTAGATATTCATCAGCGCATTATCGTTATTGATGTGTCAGAAAATCGCGATGAGCAACTGGTGCTGATTAACCCGGAACTGCTGGAAAAAGCGGTGAAACAGGTATCGAAGAAGGCTGCCTGTCAATTCCGGAACAGCGCGCACTTGTTCCTCGTGCAGAGAAAGTAAAAAATCCGCGCGCTGGATCGTGACGGAAAAACATTTGAGCTGGAGGCTGACGGCTTGCTGGCAATCTGTATCCAGCATGAAATGGATCATCTGGTAGGCAAATTGTTTATCGATTATCTGTCGCCAATGAAACGTCAACGTATTCGTCAGAAAGTTGAAAAACTGGATCGTATGAACGCCCGTGCGTAAAGCGGGCTGAAAGGGATAAACGTGTCAGAATCGCTACGTATTATTTTCGCCGGCACCCCCAGACTTTGCAGCGCGTCATCTTGACGCGCTGCTGTCTTCTGAGCATCAGATAGTCGGGGTATTCACCCAGCCCGACCGCCCAGCTGGCCGTGGAAAAAACTGATGCCCAGCCCGGTTAAAGTGTTGGCAGGAAGAAAAAGGTCTGCCCGTGTTTCAGCCGGTGTCATTACGCGCGCAGGAAAACCAGCAACTGGTCGCCAACCTTAACGCTGATGTGATGGTTGTGGTGGCTTATGGATTGATTCTCCCCAAAGCCGTACTGGAAATGCCGCGTCTTGGCTGTATCAATGTTCATGGCTCATTGCTTCCACGCTGGCGCGGTGCTGCACCTATTCAGCGCTCATTATGGGCCGGCGACGCAGAAACTGGCGTTACCATCATGCAGATGGACGTTGGTCTGGATACCGGAGATATGCTGTACAAACTCTCCTGTCCTATCACTGCCGAAGATACCAGTGCTACGCTGTACGATAAACTGGCTCAGCTCGGCCTCAGGGGTTACTCGACACGCTGCAGCAGTTAGCGCAGGGACGTGCCGAGCCGCAGGTGCAGGATGAAGCGCAGGTCACCTATGCAGAAAAACTGAGCAAAGAAGAAGCGCGTATCGATTGGTCCCTGAGTGCGACTCAACTTGAGCGCTGCATTCGTGCATTTAATCCGTGGCCGATGAGCTGGCTGGTGATTGACGAGCAGCCGATCAAAGTATGGAAAGCGTCAGTGATTCCATCATCCACAACTGCGCTTCCTCGGCACAGTTCTCGAGACGTCGAAAGCTGGCATCCGAGTTGCAACGGCTGATGGCATATTGAATCTGGAATCGCTACAGCCCGCAGGCAAAAAAAGCCATGAGCGCGCAAGATCTACTCAATTCGCGGCGGGAGTGGTTTGTTCCCGGTAACCTTCTGGCCTGATATTGATTTTTTAGCCCGGTTCTGCCGGGCATTTTTATCCTTATGAAAAAACAATTCAATTTACGCAGTATGGCCGCACAGGCCATCGAACAGGTAGTGGAACAAGGGCAATCGCTCAGCACTATTCTGCCGCCGTTACAACAAAAAGTATCCGATAAAGATAAAGCACTGCTGCAGGAACTGTGTTTCGGTGTGTTACGCGTATTACCACAGCTCGACTGGCTGATTAATAAGTTGATGTCGCGCCCGATGACCGGCAAACAGCGCACAGTACATTACCTGATCATGGTTGGATTTTACCAACTGCTGCATACTCGCATTCCTGCCCATGCCGCGCTGGCAGAAACGGTTGAAGGCGCAGTAGCCATCAAACGACCGCAACTTAAGGGACTGATTAATGGCGTATTACGCCAGTTTCAACGCCAGCAAGAAGAGCTGCTGGCTGAATTCGCCAATAGCGAAAACAAGTATCTGTTCCCGACCCGGCTGCTAAAACGCCTGCAAAAGCGTATCCACAGCAGTGGCAACCTATTGTTGAGGCCAGCAATCAGCGGCCCCCCATGTGGCTGCGGAGTGAATCGCCAGCACCATACGCGCGATAGCTGGCTGACGCTGCTGGAAGAAACCGGCCTGCACGGCTTCACACATCCAGACTATCCTGACGCCGTGCGTCTGGAAACTGCAGCGCCCGTTACTGCCCTGCCGGGGGTTCCCAGAAGGATGGGTGACCGTACAAGATGCATCTGCGCAAGGGTGTATCCCGTTCCTTGCTCCTGAAAACGGCGAACGGATTCTCGATCTCTGCGCTGCACCGGGGGTAAAACCACGCATATTCTTGAAGCTGCGCCGGGTGCCGACGTACTTGCTGTGGATATTGATGAGCAACGCTTGTCACGCGTTTATGACAACCTGAAACGGCTGGGTATGAAGGCGCAGGTGAAACAAGGCGATGGGCGTTTTCCGGACCAGTGGTGCGGAGACGAACAATTTGATCGCATCCTTCTGGATGCGCCATGCTCCGCAACTGGCGTTATTCGCCGCCATCCGGACATTAAATGGCTGCGTCGTGAGCGCGATATTCCGGAGCTTGTACAGCTTCAGTCCGAAATTCTGGATGCTATCTGGCCACATCTGAAAACGGGCGGTACGCTGGTATACGCGACCTGCTCAATTCTTCCGGAAGAAAATAGTTTGCAGGTTGCCGCATTCTTGACCCGGACACCGAATGCGAAGCTCAGCCAGACAGGTTCGCTCGATCAGCCCGGGCAACAAAATCTGCGGCGCGGAAGAAGGCGATGGCTTCTTTTACGCTAAGATAATCAAACAGTGATGAGGGCAGCGGGTCACAACAGATGAAGATAATTATTCTGGGTGCAGGGCAAGTCGGCGGCACGCTGGCGGAAAACCTCGGTCGGTGAGAATAACGATATTACCGTTGTCGATACCAATGGCGATCGCCTGCGCAGTCTGCAGGACAAATTCGATCTGCGTGTTGTACAAGGGCATGGTTCACATCCACGCGTGTTGCGCGAGGCAGGCGCTGATGATGCGGACATGTTAGTAGCAGTTACCAGTTCAGACGAAACCAATATGGTTGCCTGCCGGTTGCCTACTCGCTGTTTAATACTCCAAATCGTATCGCCCGAATCCGTTCGCCGGACTATGTTCGCGATGCGGATAAACTCTTCCATTCTGAAGCCGTGCCAATCGATCATTTGATTGCTCCGGAGCAACTGGTCATCGACAGCATTTATCGCCTGATAGAATATCCGGGCGCGCTGCAAGTGGTGAATTTTGCCGAGGGAAAAGTGAGCCCTCGGCAGTAGTAAAAGCCTATTATGGCGGTCCACTTGTCGGTAACGCACTGTCGACTATGCGCGAACACATGCCACATATTGATACCCGCGTCGCCGCGATATTCCGCCACGATCGCCCTATCCGTCCCCAGGGGGTCAACAATAGTGGAAGCTGGCGATGAAGTATTTTTTATTGCCGCATCACAGCATATACGCGCCGTAATGAGCGAATTGCAACGCACCGGAAAAACCCTATAAACGCATTATGTTGGTTGGTGGCGGAAATATTGGCGCGGGTCTTGCGCACCGGCTGGAAAAAAGATTACAGCGTGAAACTGATCGAACGCGATCAGCAACGCGCTGCGGAACTGGCGGAGAAACTGCAAAATACCATCGTCTTTTATGGTGACGCTTCGGATCAGGAATTACTGGCGGAAGAGCACATCGATCAAGTGGATCTCTTTATTGCCGTTACCAACGATGACGAAGCGAATATCATGTCTGCGATGCTTGCCAAACGCATGGGGGCCAAAAAAAGTGATGGTGCTGATCCAGCGCCGCGCCTATGTCGATCTGGTGCAGGGCAGTGTTATCGATATTGCAATCTCTCCCCAGCAAGCAACTATTTCTGCGCTACTTAGTCACGTCCGCAAAGCAGATATCGTTGGTGTTTCTTCACTACGTCGTGGTGTCGCTGAGGCGATTGAGGCGGTCGCCCACGGAGACGAAACCACTTCACGCGTTGTGGGTCGTGTGATTGACGATATCAAACTACCGCCGGGCACGATTATTGGGGCTGTCGTGCGAGGTAATGATGTCATGATCGCCAATGATAATTTACGTATTGAGCAAGGCGACCACGTAATTATGTTTTTAACCGATAAAAAATATATTACTGACGTTGAGCGTTTGTTCCAGCCTAGTCCATTTTTCCTGTAACCACCCGGGCGCCGCTAAAGGCGCCTTTTTTATCCCTTGCTTTATAAGGGGTAAGAAATCCCGTGAATTATTTCCGTAAATGGAATTTGATCGGTATTTTGTTAGACTTACCGTGACAGCCTGCACATGGAGAGAGAGATATGAGCATTTTAAAAGAGTTCCGTGAATTCGCGATGCGCGGAAATGTTGTAGATTTAGCCGTCGGTGTGATCATCGGTGCAGCTTTCGGCAAAATAGTGTCGTCTTTGGTCGCTGACATCATTATGCCGCCGTTGGGATTATTAATTGGCGGAATCGACTTTAAATCGTTCGCACTGACATTGCGTGATGCGCAAGGTGATGTCCCTGCAGTCGTCATGCATTACGGTGTGTTTATCCAGAACATATTTGACTTTATTATCGTCGCCTTTGCTATTTTCATTGCGATTAAGCTGATCAATAAGCTGAAACGCAAGCAAGAAGAGGAGCCAAAGGCACCACCGGCACCGAGCAAAGAAGAAGTGCTGCTGGAGTGAAATCCGCGATTTGCTGGAAAGAACAGAATAACCGGAGTTAAGCTGAAACAAGAAGGGCAGTGGTAAAGAAGCGATTCGCTTGTTTGCCACTGCCCTCCTGAAAACCTCGTTTTTGATGTTTGTTTTTTCGCAGATAGCTTCCCTTTCCCTTTCTTATTCTTCTCAACCCGTTGCCTGAATAGTGGGTCATGTAAGAGTGCCTCAATGGCGTTATCGTTGATCTGCCCCTTCGTATGCTGATAGCGACTCATAACTACTCCAGATTGTGTGTTTGAACGCGCGGAGTGTAGACCCCTCTGCGCAGAAGATCAACGGGCAGGTGAACCGGTACCACTACCTGCACTCGCGCCTTGTTCAAGCGCCTCAAGAATAGAACAATAAACACTGCTGTGCGCCGTACCGCAGCAGGCATCGTTTAGCTTCTGCAATGATCGACGCATGGCCTGCAGCTCGTCAATTCGTGCGTCGACTTCGCTTAAACGGGCCTGCACGATGCTTTTCGACTCGGCAAGTATGATGCTCGGGATCAATGCGGATAGATAACAGTTCGCGAATCGATTCCAGAGTGAAACCCAACTGTCTGGCATGACGAATGAACTTAAGGCGCTGCAGATCTTTATCTGTATAAAGACGAAAACCACCTTCCGTACGCACTTCGTGATCCATCATCTGCTGTTTCTCGTAATAACGGATCGTATCCGGCGTAACGTCAGCCAGCTTTGCAATCTCACCAATGCGATACATGGCTACTCCTCATTAATTTTATGCAGTAACTTCGTCGCGTACTCGCCACGCAGAAAATCGGTGCTTAATCCTGCTTGCCGCAGTTTCAGTTCAATTAATGCCAGTCGACGTTGCAGTTCATGGTGCTGTGGATGATCAGGCTGGACAGTATGGAGAAGATCAACTAACGCAACAGCTTCTTTGCGATACTCCAGCTCAGGAGGAAGACAGCCTGCATTTTTCAGTAAACGATATCCGGCACGCAACTCCAGGCGGAATGTGCGAGTCATCTTCCAGCATCAGTGGCTCGCCTCTGCCCGGTAGATTATCAAACTCACCTTTTGTTGGGCGTCGAGAATATGTCGTTCTGCCCACTGATCAAGCAACCACATCATTGGTCTCCAGAGGGATGAACAAAAAGATATGCATATTGTAGGAAAGAGGTGGAACGGAGGATATAAAAAAACCCGCCGAGGCGGGTCTTTTACGTTACTACAGATTACTCTGCAGCAGCTTCTGCTTTCGGCTCGGCGCGATCAACCAGCTCGATGTAAGCCATCGGAGCATTGTCACCAGCACGGAAGCCACACTTCAGAATGCGAGTGTAACCACCGGCACGGCTCGCGAAACGCGGGCCCAGCTCGTTAAACAGTTTTGCCACGATCTCGTTATCACGAGTACGGGCGAATGCCAGACGACGATTAGCAACGCTATCAGTCTTGGCAAGAGTAATCAGCGGCTCAACTACGCGACGCAGCTCTTTGGCTTTCGGCAGAGTCGTCTTGATGATCTCATGACGAACCAAAGAACCTGCCATGTTACGGAACATGGCACGGCGATGGCTGCTGTTGCGGTTCAGTTGACGACCACTCTTACGATGGCGCATGACCTTATCCTTCTCAGTAAAACCTTAACCTGTGATCCGGTTACTCGTCAGCAATGCTTGCCGGTGGCCAGTTTTCCGAGGGCGCATGCCCAGAGACAAACCACGTGAAGCCAGCACGTCTTTAATCTCGGTAAGAGATTTTTTTACCCGAGTTCGGCGTTTTCAGCAACTCAACCTCGGTACGCTGTACCCAGATCACCGATATAGTGGATAGCTTCTGCCTTGAGGCAGTTAGCAGAGCGGACAGTCAATTCCAGATCGTCAACAGGGCGCAGCAGGATCGGATCGAATTCTGGTTTCTCTTCTTTGACTTCCGGCTGACGTACATCACGTAAGTCAACGAAAGCTTCCAGTTGTTCTGCCGGGGATGGTTGCCGCACGACGAATCGCCTCTTCAGGATCGATTGTGCCGTTGGTTTCCCATTTCGATGACCAGCTTGTCGAGGTCGGTACGCTGTTCAACACGTGCTGCTTCAACATTGTAGGCAATACGCTCTACAGGGCTGTAGCACGCGTCTACCAGCAGGCGGCCGATCGGGCGCTCATCTTCTTCCGAATGAATTCGGGCAGACGCCGGCACATAACCACGACCGCGCTGAACTTTGATACGCATGCTAATAGATGCGTTTTCATCGGTCAGGTGGCAGATCACATGCTGCGGCTTGACGATTTCGACATCACCGTCGTGGGTGATATCGGCTGCGGTCACAGGGCCAATGCCAGATTTATTCAGAGTAAGAATAACATCATCTTTCCCCTGAACTCTCACCGCCAGCCCTTTCAGGTTGAGCAGGATTTCAAGGATATCTTCCTGAACGCCTTCTTTGGTGCTGTACTCATGAAGTACACCATCAATCTCAACCTCTGTCACCGCGCAACCCGGCATCGATGAGAGCAGAATACGGCGCAGTGCGTTACCCAGAGTATGGCCAAAGCCACGCTCTAAAGGCTCAAGGGTCACCTTGGCGTGCGTCGAACTCACTTGCTCGATATCTACCGTGCGCGGTTTTAGAAACTCTGTCACAGAACCCTGCATTGTGTCCTCTCTTTGGTACTAAGCTTTACTTGGAGTAAAGCTCGACGATCAGGTGTTCGTTAATGTCCGCAGACAGATCAGAACGCTCCGGCTTACGCTTGAACGTACCTTCCATCTTGCCAGCATCAACTTCCAGCCGGGGTTGGCTTTTCACGCTGCTCAGCCAGCTCCAGAGCGGCTTTCACGCGAGATTGCTTTTTCGCTTTCTCACGAATGCTAACCACGTCATTCGGACTAACCGGTAAGAAGCGATGTTAACAACACGACCGTTTACCATGATTGCTTTGTGGCTAACCAACTGACGTGCTTCTGCACGAGTGGCACCGAAGCCCATACGGTATACAACGTTGTCCAGACGACCTTCCAGCAGACCCAACAGGTTTTCACCGGTGTTGCCTTTCAGACGTGCTGCTTCTTTATAGTAGTTACGGAACTGACGCTCCAGCACACCGTAGATACGGCGAACTTTTGCTTTTCACGCAACTGCACACCATAGTCAGACAGACGCGGTTTACGCGCACCGTGCTGAGCTTGTTCAATTTTACACTTGGTATCGATCGCGCGAACGCCAGACTTAAGGAACAGGTCTGTGCCCTCACGACGGCTCAGCTTGAGCTTAGGACCCAAATATCTTGCCATTTTCTTTCTCCAACAATCCTAGAAAACGAGCGCGTTATACGCGACGTTTTTTCGGCGGACGACAACCGTTGTGAGGGATCGGAGTCACATCAGTAATATTAGTGATGCGGAAACCAGCGGCGTTCAGTGCACGAATAGTAGATTCGCGACCCGGACCCGGTCCCTTAACCATAACTTCCAGATTCTTGATGCCGTATTCTTTTACGGCTTCAGCGCAACGCTCTGCCGCAACCTGAGCTGCGAACGGAGTGGATTTGCGAGAACCACGGAAACCGGAACCACCGGCTGTTGCCCAACCCAGCGCGCGTTACCCTGACGATCAGTAATAGTAACGATGGTGTTGTTGAAAGAAGCATGGATATGAGCCACGCCGTCAGAGACTTGTTTTCTTACACGTTTACGTGCACGAATTGGTGCCTTTGCCATTATTCAATCACCCCGATTATTTCTTGATCGGTTTGCGCGGACCCTTACGGGTACGTGCGTTGTCTTGGTACGCTGACCGCGAACCGGGAGACCACGACGATGACGCAAACCGCGATAGCAACCAAGATCCATCAGGCGCTTGATGCTCATGCTAATTTCACGGCGCAGATCACCTTCAACGACAAATTTGGCAACTTCGTCACGCAGCGTGTCGATTTGTTCTTCAGACAGCTCACTGATCTTAACATTTTCAGCGATGCCCGCAGCAGCCAGAATGGCTTGAGAGCGGGTTTTGCCGACACCGTAGATCGAAGTTAATGCGATCACAGCATGTTTCTGATCAGGAATGTTAATGCCTGCTATACGGGCCACTATGCACTCCTATAATTTTACTTGCACGCCCCATGCTGAAAAGCCCGTTTTCAGGATACTCAAATGGAAACGTACAGACATACAAAGATTGGCTGGCTAATCTAGCCAGCTCAACCCAACTTTGCAAGAAAAATATGCGAAATAATCAGCCTTGGCGCTGTTTATGCTTCGGCTCGGCACTGCAAATCACACGGATGACGCCATCACGTTTAACGATTTTGCAGTTACGGCATAATTTCTTGACGGAAGCACGAACTTTCATTTTTACTCTCCGTAACTTCTCGGGCGACCATTAACGACCGTAGCCTTTCAGGTTCGCCTTCTTCAATGCAGACTCATACTGACTGGACATCATCAGAGTTTGCACTTGAGCCATAAAGTCCATAATCACGACGACAACGATAAGCAGTGAGGTTCCACCGAAGTAGAACGGTACTTTCATCGCATCACGCATGAACTCCGGGATCAGGCAGATAAAAGTAATGTAGAGCGCACCGACCAGAGTCAGGCGGGTCATTACTTTATCGATATACTTCGCCGTTTGCTCTCCCGGACGAATTCCCTCGGTACAAATGCACCGGACTTCTTCAGGTTATCTGCTGTTTCACGCGGGTTGAAGACCAACGCCGTGTAGAAGAAACAGAAGAAGATGATTGCAGACGCATAGAGTAACACATAAAGCGGTTGCCCAGGGCTGCAAATACAGCGAAATTGTTGTCAGCCAGTTCCAACCGGTACCGCCCCCCGAACCATGACGCGATGGTAGCCGGGAACAGAATAATACTGGAAGCGAAGATTGCCGGGATTACCCCCGCCATATTCACTTTCAGCGGTAAATGTGTGCTCTGAGCAGCATAGACTCGACGGCCTTGCTGACGTTTGGCGTAGTTTACCACAATGCGGCGTTGACCACGTTCAACGAATACAACAAAGAACGTCACAGCAAATACTAATACTGCAACCAACAGCAACAGGAGGAAGTGCAGGTCGCCTTGACGCGCTTGCTCGATAGTATGGGCAATGGCTGGCGGAAGGCCCGCCACAATGCCAGCGAAGATAATGATCGAGATACCGTTACCGATACCGCGTTCAGTGATCTGTTCGCCGAGCCACATCAGGAACATCGTTCCTGTGACCAGACTTACAACAGCGGTGAAGTAGAATGCAAAGCCGGATTCATTACGGGCCCTGCATACCGGCATATTCGGCAGACCAGTAGCAATACCGATCGACTGGAATATAGCCAACACCAGAGTACCGTAACGGGTGTACTGGCTGATCTTACGACGACCAGACTCCCCTTCTTTCTTCCAATTCCGCCAAGGCCGGATGAACGACCGTTAGCAGTTGGATAATAATCGATGCCGATATATACGGCATGATACCCAATGCGAAGATAGAAGCACGGCTTAAAGCACCACCAGAGAACATGTTGAACATTTCAATGATGGTGCCACGCTGTTGTTCAAGCAGTTTGGCAAGTACAGCGGCATCGATACCGAGGGGATCGGAATAAAAGAGCCAATACGGAAAACAATCAACGCACCGATAACAAACAGCAGTCTGCGTTTCCAGTTCGCCAATTCCACCCTTGGCACTTTGAAAATCTAATCCCGGTTGCTTAGCCATCTGCTACTTATTCCTCAATTTTACCGCCAGCAGCTTCGATAGCAGCACGAGCGCCTTTCGACACGCGCAGGCCACGAACAGTTACCGGACGAGCAACTTCACCAGCCAGGATCACTTTCGCGAACTCGATCTGGATGCCGATAATGTTAGCCGCTTTCAGCGTGTTCAGGTCTACTACGTCGCCTTCTACTTTAGCCAGATCTGACAGACGAATTTCTGCCGTGATCATTGCTTTACGAGAAGTGAAACCGAATTTCGGCAGACGACGATACAGAGGCATCTGACCGCCCTCGAAACCGCGACGTACGCCACCGCCAGAACGAGATTTCTGACCTTTGTGACCACGACCACCGGTTTTACCGAGGCCAGAACCGATACCACGACCCGGTGCGTTTACCCGCCTTTTTGGGAGCCTTCGGCCGGAGACAGAGTATTTAAACGCATCTCTTACTCCTCAACTTTAACCATGAAGGAAACCGCGTTGACCATACCACGAACCGCAGGAGTATCCTCACGTTCAACAGTATGACCAATACGACGCAGACCCAGTGCCAAGCAGCGTTGCCTTGTGTTTCGGCAGACGACCGATTGCACTGCGGGTTTGAGTGATTTTAATAGTCTTTGCCATGGTCAATTACCCCAGAATTTCTTCAACGGATTTACCACGCTTGGCAGCGACCATTTCCGGGGACTTCATATTCGCCGGTGCCATCAATAGTTGCACGAACCACGTTAATCGGGTTAGTGGAACCATATGCTTTAGCCAGTACGTTATGAACCCCAGCGACTTCCAGAACGGCGCGCATTGCACCACCGGCGATGATACCGGTACCTTCGGAAGCCGGCTGCATGAAGACACGAGAACCCGTGTGAACACCTTTAACCGGGTGCTGCAGGGTGCCGTGATTCAGCGCGACGTTAATCATATTGCGACGGGCTTTTTCCATCGCTTTCTGGATCGCTGCCGGAACTTCGCGAGCTTTACCGTAACCAAAACCGACGCGGCCATTACCATCCCCTACAGTCACAAGAGCTGTGAAGGAGAAAATACGACCACCCTTTACGGTTTTAGATACGCGGTTTACCGCGATCAGCTTTTCCTGCAGTTCGCCAGCTTGTTTTTCGATGTGAGCCATCTTACACCTCTACCTTAGAACTGAAGGCCAGCTTCACGAGCAGCATCTGCCAGTGCCTCGGACGCGACCATGATATTGGAACCCGGAACGGTCAAAGGACACATCTTTAATGCCTTTTCCAGAGCGCGTTCAGCTACAGCTTTACCCACAGCTGCGGCCGCGTCTTTGTTACCGGTGTACTTCAGTTGTTCCGCGATAGCTTTTTTCTACAGTAGAAGCAGCTACCAGAACTTCAGAACCATTCGATGCGATTACGGGCGTAAATATGACGCGGGGTACGATGTACCACCGGGCGGGTCGCACCAAGCTCTTTGAGCTTGCGGCGTGCGCGGGTCGCACGACGGATACGAGCAGATTTCTTATCCATAGTGTTACCTTACTTCTTCTTAGCCTCTTTGGTACGCACGACTTCGTCGGCGTAACGAACACCCTGCCTTTGTAAGGCTCAGGACGACGGTAGGCGCGCAAATCAGCTGCAACCGGCCGATAACCTGTTTATCAGCGCCTTTCAGCACGATTTCAGTTTGAGTCGGACATTCAGCAGTGATACCCGCCGGCAGTTGATGGTCAACAGGATGAGAGAAACCCAGAGCCGAGGTTTACAACATTCCCTTTAACCGCTGCACGATAACCTACACCAACCAGCTGCAGCTTCTTGGTGAAGCCTTCGGTAACACCGATAACCATTGAGTTCAGCAGGGCACGCGCGGTACCAGCCTGAGCCCAAGCGTTCGCGTAACCATCACGCGGACCGAAGGTCAGAACATTGTCTGCATGGTTAACTTCAACAGCATCGTTAAGGGTACGAGTCAGCTCGCCGTTTTTTACCTTTGATCGTAATAACCTGACCGTTGATTTTTACGTCAACGCCGGCAGGAATAACGACCGGTGCTTTAGCAACACGAGACATTTTTCCTCCGATTAGGCTACGTAGCAGATAATTTCGCCACCAAGACCAGCTGGCGCGCTGCACGATCAGTCATAACACCTTTTGAGGTAGAAACAACTGCGACACCCATACCACCCATAACTTTCGGCAGCTCATCTTTTTCTTATAGATGCGCAGACCAGGGCGGCTGATACGCTGAATGCTTTCTACCACAGCTTTGCCACCGGAAGTACTTGAGAGTCACTTCCAGTTCCGGCTTGATGTCGCCTTCAATTTTGAAATCTTCAATAAAACCTTCTTCCTTCAGCACGTTGGCAATTGCCACTTTCAGCTTGGAGGAAGGCATGGTGACTGCAGCTTTGTTCGCGGCCTGACCGTTACGGATACGGGTCAGCATATCCGCGATCGGATCTTGCATGCTCATCTGTCTTTACTCCCGTGATTCAATTGGTGACAATTACCAGCTAGCCTTTTTCAGACCCGGGATTTCACCGCGCATAGCGGATTCACGGACCTTGATACGGCTCAACCTGAACTTCCGCAGGAAACCATGCGGACGACCAGTTTGACGGCAGCGGTTACGCTGACGAGACGGGCTGGAATCACGCGGCAGACTCTGCAGCTTGAGAACAGCGTTCCAACGATCTTCGTCGGAAGCGTTCACATCAGAAATGATCGCTTTCAGTTCAGCGCGTTTCGCGAAGTATTTTTCAGCTAAAGCTACGCGTTTAACTTCGCGTGCTTTCATAGATTGCTTAGCCATGAAGTAACCCTACCTTACTTGCGGAACGGGAAGTCAAAGGCAGCCAGCAGAGCACGGCCTTCTTCGTCAGATTTCGCAGTAGTGGTAATGGTAATATCCAAACCACGCACGCGGTCGACTTTATCGTAGTCGATTTCTGGGAAGATGATCTGCTCACGGACACCCATGCTGTAGTTACCACGACCGTCGAAAGACTTAGCGGACAAGCCACGGAAGTCACGGATACGCGGTACAGCAATAGTGATCAGGCGCTCAAAGAACTCCCACATGCGTTCGCCACGCAGAGTCACTTTACAGCCGATCGGATAGCCCTGACGGATTTTGAAGCCCGCAACAGATTTGCGCGCTTTGGTGATCAACGGTTTTTGACCGGAGATTGCTGCCGAGTCAGCTGCTGCGTTATCCAGCAGTTTCTTGTCAGCGATCGCTTCACCAACACCCATATTCAGGGTGATCTTCTCGACCCGAGGGACTTGCATGACAGAATTGTAGTTAAACTCAGTCATGAGTTTTTTAACTACTTCGTCTTTGTAGTAATCATGCAGTTTCGCCATCGTACTACTCCAAATTACTTGATAGTTTCGCTGTTAGACTTGGAAGAAACGGACTTTTGCCGTCTTCGAATCTAAAGCCTACACGGTCAGCCTTGCCGGTTGCCGCATTGAAGATTGCAACGTTAGAAACCTGAATAGCAGCTTCTTTTCAACGATGCCGCTGGTTGGTTCAGGGCCGGAACCGGCTTCTGATGTTTTTTAACAGTTGATACCTTCAACAATGATCTTGCCGGAAGACAGGACATTTTTTTACTTTACCGCGCTTACCTTTATCTTTTACCGGTTAACACGATAACTTCGTCATCACGACGGATTTTAGCTGCCATGATTCGCTCCTTAGAGTACTTCTGGTGCCAGAGAGATGATTTTCATAAACTTCTCAGAACGAAGTTCACGAGTAACCGGCCCAAAAATACGCGTACCGATAGGCTGCTCGCTGTTGTTGTTCAGAAGAACACAAGCATTGCCATCGAAGCGAACGACAGAACCGTCAGGGCGACGAACACCCTTCTTGGTGCGCACCACTACCGCCTTCAGCACATCACCTTTTTGACCTTACCACGCGGAATTGCTTCTTTGATGGTGATCTTGATGATGTCGCCGACGCCTGCGTAGCGACGGTGCGAGCCACCCAGAACCTTGATACACATTACGCGACGTGCACCGGAGTTGTCGGCGACGTTCAGCATAGTCTGTTCTTGGATCATTTCAGTGCTCCGCTAATGTCAACTACTACTGAAGACCCCAGAATCAGGGTCGATAAAAAGCCCTCCCCATATCGGGGGCGCAGCATTATAACACCGCTTCCCTGAGATGGGTAGAAAAAAATAAACGGCCCATCGCTGAGCCGTTTATTCGTTAGAGAACGCGTACTGTATTACAGAACAGCTTTCTCTACAACGCGAACCAGCGTCCAGGACTTAGTCTTGGACAGCGGACGGCATTCGCGGATTTCAACCACGTCGCCGGTACCGCATTCGTTGTTCTCGTCGTGTACGTGCAGTTTGGTCGTACGTTTAATGAATTTACCGTAGATCGGGTGTTTCACGAAACGTTCGATAGCTACAACAATGGATTTCTCCATTTTGTCGCTAACAACACGACCTTGCAGAGTACGGATTTTATCGGTCATTACGCACCCGCCTTCTCAGTCAGTAAAGTCTTAACGCGTGCGACATCACGACGCACTTGCTTCAACAGGTGAGTCTGTTGCAGCTGGCCACTTGCCGCCTGCATACGCAGGTTGAACTGCTCGCGCAGCAGGTTAAGCAGCTCGGTGTTCAGCTCTTCAACGCTCTTTTCACGCAGCTCTTTTGCTTTCATTACATCACCGTCTTAGTTACAAAGGTGGTTTTAATCGGCAGTTTTGCTGCTGCCAGCTCGAAGGCTTCACGGGCCAGCTCTTCCGGAACGCCGTCCATTTCATACAGGACTTTACCCGGCTGAATCAAGGCAACCCAATACTCCACGTTACCTTTACCTTTACCCATACGAACTTCCAGCGGCTTCTCGGTGATCGGTTTGTCCGGGGAATACACGGATCCAGATCTTACCTTGACGCTTAACAGCACGAGTCATAGCACGACGTGCTGCTTCGATCTGACGAGCGGTCAGACGACCACGGCCAACAGCTTTCAGACCGTAAGTGCCGAAGCTCACATCCGTGCCCTGCGCGAGACCACGGTTGCGGCCTTTGTGCACTTTACGGAATTTTGTACGCTTTGGTTGTAACATCAGCGACGCTCCTTATTTACGGCCTTTACGCTGCTGCTTTTTAGGTTGAGCAGCCGGTTTTTCCGGTTGTTCAACTGCAGCCATACCACCAAGGATCTCACCTTTGAAGATCCACACTTTTACGCCGATTACACCGTAAGTGGTGTGCGCTTCAGAGGTGTTGTAGTCGATGTCAGCACGCAGAGTGTGCAGCGGAACGCGACCCTCACGATACCATTCGGTACGTGCGATCTCCGCGCCGCCCAGACGGCCGCTAACTTCAACTTTGATACCTTTAGCGCCCAGACGCATTGCGTTCTGTACAGCACGCTTCATAGCACGACGGAACATAACACGACGTTCCAGCTGAGAAGTGATGCTGTCAGCAACCAATTTTGCGTCCAGTTCAGGTTTACGAACTTCGGCGATATTGATCTGAGCAGGAACGCCAGCGATATCCGCTACGACCTTGCGCAGTTTTTCAACGTCTTCACCTTTCTTACCGATAACGATACCCGGGCGAGCAGTGTGAATAGTCACACGAATGCTTTTAGCCGGACGCTCGATAACGATACGAGATACAGACGCTTTAGCCAGTTCCTTAGTCAGGTACTGACGTACTTTAAAGTCGCTGTCCAAAGTTGTCAGCGAATTCTTTGGTGTTCGCAAACCGGGTTGAGTTCCATGGTTTTACAATACCCGGTGTGCGAATACCATTAGGATGTACTTTCTGACCCATTGCTAGTCTCCAGAGTCTCAGCGATCGGACACAACCACAGTAATGTGGCTGGTGCGCTTCAGGATGCGATCTGCACGACCTTTTGCACGCGGCATAATGCGCTTCATGCTCGGGCCTTCGTCTACGAAAATTTTCGCAACTTTCAGATCGTCAATGTCAGCGCCATCGTTGTGTTCAGCGTTAGCAATGGCAGATTCCAGAACTTTCTTGACCAGTACAGCCGCTTTCTTATTGGTGTAGGTCAGAATATCCGGTGGCCTGCGACACTTTCTTACCGCGAATCAGGTCAGCAACAAGGCGAACCTTCTGAGCAGAAGAACGAGCATGGCGATGTTGAGCTAAAGTTTCCATCTCTTCCTCCTACCTTATTTCTTCTTCGCTTTTTTATCAGCAGCATGGCCGCGATAAGTACGAGTCGGTGCGAATTCACCCAGTTTGTGACCGACCATTTCGTCGGAAACAAATACCGGAACGTGCTGACGACCATTATGGACAGCGATGGTCAAACCGATCATGTTAGGAAAGATCGTTGAACGACGGGACCAAGTGCGCAGGGGCTTCTTGTCTCCGCTTTCCACCGCTTTCTCTACCTTCTTCCAGCAAGTGCAGGTCAATAAAAGGACCTTTCTTGAGAGAACGTGGCATGGCTTATCCTCTAAAATTATTTGCTACGGCGACGTACGATGAATTTATCAGTACGCTTGTTGCTGCGGGTCTTCTTACCTTTGGTCTGCAGGCCCCACGGGGATACCGGGTGCTTACCAAAGTTACGACCTTCACCACCACCATGTGGGTGATCGACTGGGTTCATCGCGGTACCGCGAACGGTCGGACGAACACCACGCCAGCGTGCAGCACCTGCTTTACCCAGAACGCGCAGCATATGCTCAGCATTGCCAACTTCGCCCAGAGTAGCGCGGCATTCTGCTTCGACTTTACGCATTTCACCAGAACGCAGACGCAGGGTGACATAAGCACCATCACGAGCAACGATCTGAACGTAAGTACCAGCGGAACGAGCCAGCTGACCGCCTTTACCTCGGTTTCATTTCTACGTTATGAACGGTAGAACCAACCGGGATATTGCGCATCGGCAGGGTGTTGCCTGCTTTGATTGCAGCATCAACGCCAGACTGAATCTGGTCGCCAGCTTTCAGGCCTTTCGGGGCCGGGGATGTAACGGCGTTCGCCGTCTTTGTACAGAACCAGCGCGATGTTCGCGGAACGGTTCGGATCGTACTCAAGACGTTCAACAACTGCCGGGATACCATCTTTGTTGCGTTTGAAGTCAACAATACGGTAAGCCTGCTTGTGGCCACCACCGATATGACGAGTGGTGATACGGCCATTGTTGTTACGACCACCGGATTTGCTGTTTTTTCCAGCAACGGAGCAAACGGTTTGCCCTTGTGCAGCTCAGGGTTAACCACTTTAACTACGTGGCGACGACCCGGAGATGTCGGTTTACATTTAACAACTGCCATTGTATTACTCCTCCGACTTACTCAGCGCCGCCGACGAAGTCCAGATTCTGGCCTTCTTTCAGGGTGACGTAAGCTTTTTCCAGTCGCTACGACGACCGATACGCTGTCCGTGACGTTTAACTTTCCTTTAACTACCGCGGTGTTAACGACTTCGACTTCGACTTCAAACAGTTTCTGCACAGCAGCTTTGATTTCTGCTTTGGTCGCGTCTTTAGCAACTTTGAGAACGATGGTGTTTGTTTTTTCCATCGCAGTAGACGCTTTTTTCAGAAACGTGCGGTGCACGCAGCACCTTCAGCAGACGTTCTTCACGAATCATGCCAGCATCTCCTCAACTTGCTTAACAGCATCAGCAGTCATTACGACTTTGTCGAAGGCGATCAGGCTAACCGGGTCGATACCAGTCGCGTCGCGAACATCAACCTTGTGCAGGTTGCGCGCGGCCGTGAACAGGTTCTCGTCCAGCTCACCGGTGATGATCAGCACATCTTCCAGAGCCATGTCTTTCAGTTTCTGAGCCAGCAGCTTGGTTTTCGGTGCTTCAACAGAGAACTGCTCGACAACGATCAGACGATCCTGACGTACCAGTTCGGACAGGATGCTTTTCAGCGCGCCGCGGTACATCTTTTTGTTAACTTTTTGACTGTGGTCCTGCGGACGCGCAGCGAAGGTCACGCCACCAGAACGCCAGATCGGGCTCTTGATAGAACCAGAACGAGCGCGGCCGGTGCCTTTCTGGCGCCACGGTTTTTTACCGGAACCAGTTACTTCAGCACGGGTCTTCTGAGCACGAGTGCCCTGACGAGCACCAGCTGCATAAGCAACAACAACCCCACGGGTGTACCAGCGCTTCGTTAAAGTCACGACCGAAGGTAGTTTCGAAACAGTCAGCGCGCTCTGCGCGTCTTTCAATACTAATTCCATTGCTATCTCCTCACGCCTTCACAGCTGGTTTAACGATCAGGTCGCTACCGGTTGCACCCGGGACAGCACCTTTAACCAGCAGCAGGTTGCGCTCAGCGTCAACACGTACTACGTCCGGTGGCTCTGAACGGTTACGCGCTCATTACCCAGCTGACCTGCCATTTTCTTGCCCTTGAACACTTTGCCCGGAGTCTGGTTCTGACCGATGGAACCCGGAACGCGGTGAGACAGGGAGTTACCGTGAGTAGCGTCACGGGTACGGAAGTTCCAGCGCTTAACGGTACCTGCGAAACCTTTACCTTTAGAGGTGCCGGTTACGTCAACTTTTTTAACTTCAGCAAACAGCTCAACGCTAATGTTCTGACCTACGGTGAATTCTTCGCCGTCAGCAAGACGGAATTCCCACAGACCACGGCCAGCTTCAACGCCAGCTTTAGCGAAGTGACCAGCTTCCGGCTTGGTTACACGGTTAGCTTTTTTAGCACCGGTGGTAACCCTTTTGGATAGCGCGGTAGCCATCGTTAGCCAGATCTTTAACCTGAGTAACGCGGTTTGCTTCAACTTCGATTACGGTTACTGGGATAGATACGCCATCTTCAGTGAAGATGCGGGTCATGCCCACTTTTTACCGACTAAACCAATCATTGTTTCAACCTCTCAATCGCTCGATGACCTGATCAGCGAGGGCTGATCTGCACGTCTACACCGGCAGCCAGATCCAGACGCATCAGAGCATCAACGGTTTTCTCGGTTGGCTCAACGATGTCAACCAGACGCTTGTGAGTGCGGATTTCGTACTGATCACGCGCGTCTTTGTTGACGTGCGGGGGAGATCAGAACGGTAAAGCGCTCTTTGCGGGTCGGCAGCGGGATCGGACCACGAACTTGCGCACCAGTACGCTTCGCAGTCTCGACGATTTCGGCGGTTGATTGATCGATCAGACGATGATCAAACGCTTTCAAGCGGATACGGATTCTTTGGTTCTGCATGAGACCAGAGCTCCAATTATTTATAGACGAAAATAATTACTCCTCACACCCATTACGATTGATGGGGGGAGTGTAATCGTTCTTACGTAGCCCCCCAATCGGGGGGCATTGTTAGCGGTTAAACCACACCGCCATGGTTCAGATTGAACCAGCCGTCATTTACGACAGGCCCGCGCATTATACGCAAATCCAGCCGCGACGCAAGTGCAGTGTAGAAATTAAGCAGTCTTGCGTGCGGGTTCCGGAGGTCAGATGCAAATGCAACAGCACCGCACAAATCTTCGCAAACGGCTACGCAATATCACAATTACGCGTTTTCTTTTTTCCTATGCCCCGGCACCCTCGACTTCACATAGCTCTATTTCAAACAGGGACAATATGCTGATTTTTTCTTTCTATTTACACGGCGATGAATTTGGTTCTTATCCGCTATGATATGCGTACGGGCCTGCTGCCAGACAGATTCACCTGCCCCCTTTTATGGACGGGGTTACTCTGGCATTGCACCTTACGCCCACCTTTTTAGCAAACGCGGTTATCGGCGCGATTGCAGGCTACGCAGGCTTTGCGCTGATCTATTGGGGTTACCGTTTCGTACGTCATCAGGAGGGACTTGGCTATGGTGATATCAAATTTCTGGCCGCTCTGGGAGCCCGGCATGGCTGGCAAAGTTTACCTATGCTGGTGTTTCTCGCGGCCCTGCTGGCAGGATGCGCGGTAGTAACGAAAGCATGCTTGAGTCGCAGATTACAGGTACTAAAAAACCCGCTGCCTTTTGGGCCATTTCTGGCAGCAGCGGGTTTGCTGATTGGGTATCACACCATGGGGCTGGGTTAATCTTCAACTTTGATTTGCGACTGCAGGTAGTTCTGCACTCCGATTTTACCGATCAGATCAAGCTCGGTTTCCAGCCAGTCGATGTGGTGTTCTTCTTCGGCCAGAATAGTGATCATCATATCGCGACTGACATAATCATGGACACTGTCAGCGTAGGCGATCGCTTCACGCAAATCTTTCGCGCCTTCCAACTCCAGCCTCAGATCAGATTGCAGCATCTCTTCAACATCTTCACCAATCCCGAGCTTGCCTAAATCTTGCAGATTCGGGATCCCTTCAAGGAACAAAATACGCTCGATGTACTTATCCGCGTGTTTCATTTCATCGATGGATTCATGGTATTCGACATCATTCAGGCGCGTCAGTCCCCAGTTCTTGAACATCCGCGCGTGGAGAAAATACTGGTTTATTGCGACAAGCTCATTTCCCAATAATTTATTGAGATAGTTTATGATTTTAACATCACCTTTCATTATGTAGTCCCTCCGCTTCCACTCATTGGAAGCGTAGATGGGGCTACAGGGATGTCAAAAAAGATAGCGCCTCAGGCGATCTCTTTATATTCCGGGATCTGTGTAAGCTCATCCTGCATAATTTCTCGCGCTGCGCGAATGCACTTACCACATTGGTTTCCTACAGGAACAAACTTGCGAAGCTGTTGAAAAGATTGAGGGTGAAACTGGCGTACAGCCCGGCGAATCTTTTGTCACTCACACCATTACACAAACAAACGTACATGATCACTCCCGTTCAATTTATGCGCAAAAGTGTAAATGAGAATGGTTATGATTACAATAGCACAAACTGTAAAGCTGTTGCGGGATGGTCCGCAAAATCACGAATAAATATGTCTGTTGCTAAATAGCAGACAGCAAAAAGGGCGCCAAAGCGCCCTTTTCAATTCAAAGCTAAAAAAATTAGCCCAGAACTTTAGCTACAACGCCCGCGCCAACGGTACGGCCGCCTTCACGGATTGCGAAACGCAGACCATCGTCCATCGCGATCGGGTGAATCAGGGTAACAACCATTTTGATGTTGTCGCCCGGCATTACCATCTCTACGCCTTCCGGCAGTTCGATGGTGCCAGTCACGTCAGTTGTACGGAAGTAGAACTGCGGACGGTAGCCTTTGAAGAACGGAGTATGACGGCCGCCTTCATCTTTGGACAGGATATAAACTTCAGATTCGAATTTGGTGTGCGGCTTGATGGAACCCGGCTTAGCCAGTACCTGACCACGTTCGATTTCTTCACGTTTGATACCACGCAACAGAACGCCTACGTTCTCACCAGCACGGCCTTCGTCCAGCAGTTTGCGGAACATTTCAACGCCAGTACAGGTGGATTTCGCGGTGTCTTTGATACCCACGATTTCAACTTCTTCACCCACCTTGATGATACCGCGCTCTACACGACCGGTAACAACGGTACCACGACCGGAGATGGAGAATACGTCTTCGATCGGCAGCAGGAACGGCTTGTCAATCGCACGCTCTGGTTCCGGGATGTAAGAATCCAGTGACCAGCCAGTTCCGATGATTTTCGCTTCCCACTCTGCTTCGCCTTCCAGCGCTTTCAGTGCAGAACCACGAACGATCGGGGTGTCGTCGCCCGGGAAATCGTACTGAGACAGCAGTTCACGAACTTCCATCTCAACCAGTTCCAGCAGCTCTTCGTCATCAACCATGTCGCATTTGTTCAGGAACACGATGATGTACGGAACGCCTACCTGACGACCCAGCAGGATGTGCTCACGAGTCTGCGGCATCGGGCCGTCAGTCGCAGCTACTACCAGGATCGCGCCGTCCATCTGAGCAGCACCGGTGATCATGTTTTTAACATAGTCGGCGTGGCCCGGGCAGTCTACGTGTGCGTAGTGGCGAGTCGGGGTGTCATATTCAACGTGAGAGGTGTTGATGGTGATACCACGAGCTTTTTCTTCCGGCGCGTTATCGATCTGATCGAATGCGCGAGCGTTACCACCGTAGGTTTTTGCCAGAACGGTAGTGATTGCAGCAGTCAGGGTAGTTTTACCATGGTCAACGTGGCCGATAGTGCCGACGTTGACGTGCGGTTTTGTACGTTCAAATTTTTCTTTAGACACGGCTTTATTCCTTACTATAGTGCTCTCCCCTTCTGGAGAGCACGGGACTTTGGTTTTAACCCTGAGGCTTATTTACCACGGGCTTCGATTACGGCCTGAGCAACGTTGTTCGGTGCATCATCATACTTCAGGAATTCCATAGTGTACGATGCACGACCTTTGGTCAGAGAACGCAGTTGAGTTGCGTATCCGAACATTTCAGACAGCGGCACTTCAGCGTGAATCTTAACGCCAGTGACTTCAGATTCCTGACCGCGCAGCATACCGCGACGACGGCTAAGGTCACCGATAACGTCACCGGTGTTCTCTTCCGGAGTCTCTACTTCAACCTTCATGATCGGCTCAAGCAGAACTGGTTTCGCTTTCTTAAAGCCATCTTTAAAGGCAATAGACGCAGCTAGTTTAAACGCCAGTTCAGAGGAGTCAACGTCGTGGTAAGAACCGAAGTGCAGACGCACACCGAGGTCAACAACCGGGTAACCCGCCAGCGGGCCAGCTTTCAGCTGTTCACCGGATGCCTTTATCAACAGCCGGGATGTATTCGCCGGAATTACACCACCTTTAATGTCGTTGATGAACTCGTAACCTTTCGGGTTAGAGCCCGGCTCCAGCGGGTACATGTCGATAACAACATGACCATACTGACCGCGACCACCAGACTGTTTGGCGTGTTTACCTTCGATATCGGTAACTTTCGCGCGAATCGCTTCACGGTAAGCAACCTGAGGTTTACCGACGTTCGCTTCAACGTTGAATTCACGTTTCATACGGTCAACGATGATGTCGAGGTGCAGCTCACCCATACCGGCGATAATGGTCTGGTTAGATTCTTCGTCAGTCCATACGCGGAATGACGGGTCTTCTTTCGCCAGACGGCCCAGAGCCAGACCCATTTTTTCCTCGGGTCAGCTTTGGTTTTCGGTTCTACCGCGATGGAGATTACCGGTTCCGGGAATTCCATACGTTCCAGAATGATCGGATGATCCGGATCACACAGGGTATCACCAGTAATAACGTCTTTCAGACCGATCGCAGCAGCGATGTCGCCCGCGCGAACTTCTTTGATCTCTTCACGTTTGTTGGCGTGCATCTGTACGATACGACCAAAACGCTCACGTGCAGCTTTCACAGAGTTCAGTACGGTATCACCGGAGTTAACTACGCCGGAGTACACGCGGAAAAACGTCAGGTTACCAACGAACGGGTCGGTAGCGATTTTGAACGCCAGAGCAGAGAACGGCTCTTCGTCGCTAGCGTGACGCTCAGCCGGGGTATCTTTACCGTCGTCCAGCATACCGTTGATCGCAGGTACGTCAGTCGGGGATGGCAGGTAATCAATTACCGCATCCAGCATCGCCTGAACACCTTTGTTTTTGAACGCAGAACCACAGGTAACCAGCGGGGATGATTTCGTTGTTCAGAACGCGCTGACGCAGGGCAGATTTGATCTCTGCTTCAGTCAGTTCTTCACCACCCGTATTTTCCATCAGCTCTTCGGAAGCTTCCGCAGCGGATTCGATCAGGTTCTGGTGCCATTCGTCAGCCGAGTCCTGCATCTCAGCCGGGATATCTTCGTATTCGAAGGTTACGCCCCCGGTCTGCTTCGTTCCAGTTGATGGCTTTCATTTTCACCAGTCAACAACACCGGTGAAACCTTCTTCAGCACCAATCGCCAACTGCAGCGGAACCGGGTTCGCGCCCAGACGGGTTTTGATCTGACCAACAACTTTCAGGGGAAGTTAGCGCCCATACGGTCCATTTTGTTAACGAACGCGATGCGCGGAACTTTATATTTGTTAGCCTGACGCCATACGGTTTCAGACTGCGGCTGAACACCACCAACTGCGCAGTAAACCATTACCGCACCGTCAAGAACACGCATGGAACGTTCTACTTCGATAGTGAAGTCAACGTGCCCCGGGGTGTCGATGATGTTTACGCGATGCGGTTCATACTGCTTCGCCATACCAGACCAGAATGCGGTAGTCGCAGCGGAGGTAATGGTAATACCACGCTCCTGCTCCTGCTCCATCCAGTCCATGGTTGCGGCGCCGTCATGAACTTCACCGATTTTGTGGTTTACACCGGTGTAGAACAGAATACGTTCGGTAGTCGTGGTTTTACCGGCGTCGATGTGCGCACTGATACCAATGTTACGGTAACGTGCGATGGGTGTTGTACGAGCCATTTGATTCCTCGTTTGTCTCTTTAGGCGTTCAGATTTAAGTTGCCAAATAGCGGGCGACTTACAGGAAGCGCCCGCCCCGGTGACTAAAACTCCGAAGGGATTACCAACGGTAGTGTGCGAACGCCTTGTTGGCTTCGGCCATACGGTGAACGTCTTCACGTTTCTTAACTGCAGTACCTTTGTTGTCTGCAGCATCAGAAAGTTCGTTCGCGGGCGCAGAGCCATGGATTTATCACCGCGTTTACGAGCAGCTTCAACGATCCAACGCATTGCGGGCATTGCGGCGAACCGGACGTACTTCAACCGGAACCTGATAAGTAGAACCACCAACGCGGCGAGACTTAACTTCGACAGTCGGGCGCACGTTTTCGAGAGCTACTTCGAAAGCTTCCAGTTCATTTTTTACCAGAACGCTGAGCCGGTCTCCAGCGCGCTGTATACGATTGATTCTGCAGTAGATTTTTTACCGTCTACCATCAGGATATTGACAAATTTAGCCAGCAGTTCTGATCCGAACTTCGGATCCGGCAGAATTTTACGCTGACCAATAACACGACGACGTGGCATGGAAATACTCCGTTGTTAATTCAGGATTGTCCAAAACTCTAAGAGTTTAGTTTGACATTAAGTTAAAACAGTTTGGCCTTACTTAACGGAGAACCATTAAGCCTTAGGACGTTTCACGCCGTATTTGGAGCGAGATTGCTTACGGTCTTTAACACCGGAGCAGTCGAGCGCGCCACGTACAGTGTGGTAACGAACACCCGGGAGGTCTTTTACACGACCGCCACGGATCAGGATCACGGAGTGCTCCTGCAGGTTGTGACCTTCACCACCGATGTAGGAAGTCACTTCGAAACCGTTAGTCAGACGAACACGGCATACTTTACGCAGCGCGGAGTTCGGTTTTTTCGGGGTGGTAGTATATACGCGAGTACATACGCCACGTTTTTTGCGGGCATGCTTCCAGCGCCGGAACGTTGCTTTTGCAACTTTGCGTGCGCGTGGTTTGCGTACCAGCTGGTTAACTGTTGCCATTAAATAGCTCCCTCGGTTTTAGCTTTTGGCTTCGTAAACACGTAATAAAACGACCTCATATAATATGAGGACGCAGAATTTTATGGCTGTGCTGAAAAGGTGTCAAGAAATATACAGCGATCACACATTACCAACGCATCTGAGCATCGTGTTTCACGGCCAGACTCACGAAATCAGTATAGTCAACCCTGACGACACTGCTCGAAATTTGACCAGAAAGACCACGCGCATCAACGTCTTCACTCAGCACGTGTAGCGATATGGGGGCATTGAGCAATAAGTCAATGAAACGCCCGCCTTCCAGCGCCGCCGTTACGCCGTCAGACAACAGCAGTAAATCATCGCCCGGGCGTACTAATCGCAGCATTGCCGCCATATCGCACTGCCATGGGGACTGGAGACAAAGTATGCAGCATAGACGCCTCAAAAGGTCATAACGACGGTGTATTCATCAAGCCGCTCGCGCAGCGCATCAGGCTCCAGACACCGGGCAGGCAATACAAACGCCGCATCTTCGCTTAAGCCACGCTCACGCAGCGAAGCAGCACACAGCCAGCACTGGTCGATATCGTATAAAGGAAGGACTTTAAATGTGGCGATGTAATCCCGCGCCAGAATGGCATCAGGTCGCTGATTCGCCAGCAGTTGAAAAAACGCCGTCACCCACGAAAAACACGCCAATATCATCGGTAAACGCGGAGGTCGCCAGCAGCGCATCCAGACCTTCACGCCCGGAAGCGGAGCCGTGCGGCACCGAGGTAAATACAAAGGCAATACGCGTCATCAGAACTGCACCACCCGATCGCAGGAGAGCGCGGCTTCCGCCAGCGCGCCCAGCCCGGTTAGCGAAAACCCGGCCTGCAGGTTAGCGGCAGGAAGCCCCAACCGCTGTGCTTCCGCTGAATCAACCACACCGCGACGAAGCGCCGCAGCAACGCAAATATGCAGTTCGACCTGCTGTTCGTCGTGCAATTTTGCCATGCACGCACCAAATCAAACTCATCGCTGGCGGGAGCGGTCAGCGCATTCGCGTTGCTCACCCCCTCCCGGTAAAAAAAAACGCTGCCAAGCGTATGCCCTGCCGCCAACAGTGCAACCGCAAACTGGTAGGCACTGCTGGCCTGTTGCGTGCCGTACGCCGGGCCGGTCACCATCAGGGCAAAACGCATTACCGCTCCTGCCCGGAAAAGTCACCGCTTTTGAACTGACGAATGTACAGATACACGGTGTGCTTGGAGATGTTCAGGCGGTCAGCCACCGGTTAATGGCGTCTTTAATATCAAAGATGCCTTTCTCATAGAGATTCAGGACGATCTGCCGGTTCTTGGCGTTGTTGGAAACGTTACGATCGGCATTCACCTCTTCGATAGTGAACTCCAGCGTTTGTGTGACGGGTCTTCCACCGAGGAGGCAAAGTTGACCGACGATCCCGCATCCGGAGTTTCTGGCGGAATAAAGGTGCTCATAATTTGCGAGAACGGTACATCAAGGTTCATGTTAATACACAGCAGGCCAATCACCCGGTGCTCGCGATTACGGATCGCGATGGTTTCCGACTTCATCAGTACGCCGCTTTTCGCCCGTGTGAAGTAGCACTTGGACACACTGCTGTCCGCGCCCGTCATATCGTGCAGCATACGCAATGCAAGATCGGTAATGGGTGAGCCGATTTTACGCCCGGTGTGTTCGCCGTTGGCAATGCGAATAGCGGAACATTTCAGATCCTGCAGGGAGTGCAAAACAATTTCGCAATGGGAACCAATGAGCATCGCTAACCCGTCCACCACCGCTTCATAAGATTTGAGGATATCGAAGTCGGTTTGATCGAAAGGACGTTGATCCAGTAAATCAAGCTCACTGGTTTCGTTGGTTAATAGCGACTCGGACATGAAAAAAAACACTCCTTTTCAGGAGCCTGTCGTTATGTTTTCAGGGCAGGCTCAGTATTTATATGGGGATCTAAATTAATACATCGTAGGTTAAGCTTTCCAGAATTATATACACTTTATCCGTCAAGCTACCTGTTTGTTGGCTGCATCCTGAATGGGGGTCAAGAAAAAAACGCCGCCCGAAGGCGGCGCTTTTTTCGCGGTATTACTTCTTACTGGCGTCTGCAGCTTTCGGGTCAGCGGCTTTATCGCCCGCCGCCGGTGCTGCTTCTGGCGCGG
Organism: Enterobacter sp. EA-1; assembly: GCA_002886105.1. GTDB lineage: Bacteria > Pseudomonadota > Gammaproteobacteria > Enterobacterales > Enterobacteriaceae. Next base: position 483,703 of record CP025776.1, on the reverse strand, counting down.
CGGCGTCAGCTTTCGGCGCCGCTTTAATGTCCAACAGTTCTACATCAAAGACCAGCGTAGAGTTAGCCGGGGATCCCCGGAACGCCCGTTTTGCCATAGGCCAGAGCCGGCGGGATAACCAGCTTGATCTTGCCGCCTTTCTTGATGTTTTTCAGGCCTTCGGTCCAGCCCGGGATAACACCATCCAGACGGAAGGAGAGCGGTTCGCCGCGAGTGTAGGAGTTGTCGAACTCTTTACCGTCGATCAGCGTCCCTTTGTAGTTCACCACCACGGTATCGCTGTCTTTCGGCGCATCGCCAGTACCGTCTTTCTCAACTTTGTACAGCAGACCGGTGTCAGACGTTTTCACACCTTTCTCTTTCGCAAAGGTGTCGCGGAAGGCTTTGCCTTTGGCTTCGTTATCAGCCGCGTCTTTTCCATGCGTTCCTGAGCGGCGCTCTTCACGCGGGTTTCAAACGCTTGCAGAGTCTGTTCGATTTCGGTCGCTCAGTTTGCTCTTATCGGCAAACGCATCCTGAACGCCGGCGATCAGCTGAGCTTTATCCAGTTTGATGCCCAGCTTTTCCTGCTCTTTCAGGGAGTTTTCCATGTAGCGGCCCAGTGACGCGCCGAGCGCATAGGCGGATTTCTGGTCGTCATTTTTAAATGCCGCTTTGCTGTCAGCTGCTGCTGCAGTCTCTTTCTTTGCGGCATCCGCAGCGAAAGAAATCGGTGCATGAAGTGCTACGGCCATGGTGGTCGCCAGCAGCGTGACTTTAAACAGTGATTTCATCCATTTCTCAGGGGCCGGGGGCATCTCGCCCGCGGTTAAACATAAGAAAGTAAGGAACGTACTATAAAGCGTTGCGCGGGAAATCAACATAAGGACACCCACCGAATTCACCTGTTTTCTGACTATTTTTGTTTAAATAAGTTTCTGCTTTTCTGCGCTGATGCTGTATCGCACGGCAAAGTTCAGTAAAATCCGCCCGTTTAATGAAAACCGGGTCAGACGCAATCCAGAGGTAAAGAATGCAAGAGTTAACGATAGAAGCCCGACTGGCGGAACTGGAAAGCCGGTTGGCCTTTCAGGAGATGACCATTGAAGAGCTGGAACCAGACGGTCATCGCGCATGAACTGGAAATGGCGAAGCTGCGCGAGCACCTCCGTTTGATGGCTGAAAAGCTGAAAGCCAGCCAGCCTTCCCATATGGCCTCACCGTCAGAAGAGACGCCTCCGCCCCATTATTGAGGGCGTAAAAAAAGCGGGTTTCCCCGCTTTTTTATTACGCAATCAACGCACCGACAGTGCGCAAGACAACGCGTATTAGTGGCAGCCGCAACCGCCGTGACCACCGCAACCACCTTTACCGTGGTCGTGATCGTGGCCGTGATCGTGGCCGTGACCGCCGCAGCAACCATCGTGATCGTGGTCGTGATCGTGGTCATGACCGTGCGCACCGTGAACGTGGCCATGAGCCAGTTCTTCTTCGGTTGCTTCGCGGATAGCGACAACTTCCACGTTGAACTTCAGGTTCTGGCCTGCCAGCATGTGGTTGCCGTCAACCACAACGTGGTCGTCTTCCACTTCGGTAATTTCTACCGGCACCGGACCCCTCGGTCGGTTTCTGCCAGAAACGCATACCCACCTGCAGCTCATCAACGCCCATAAAGACGTCTTTCGGTACGCGCTGCACCAGTTTTCGTCGTACTGACCGTAAGCGTCGTTCGCGCCAACAGCCACATCGAATTTGTCGCCGACTGCGTGACCGTCCAGCGCGTTTTCCAGACCAGAGATCAGGGAACCGTGACCGTGCAGGTAGTCCAGCGGCGCACTCACCGGAGACTCATCAACCAATACACCGTCTTCTGTACGTACCTGATAGGCCGGGGCTGACCACGGGTCTTTTGCTACTTTCATGATATCTCCTGAGCGTTGGAAAATTACTGGCGCAGATTGTAGCGGAATTCTGCACCCTTTAGCTTAAAAAAACCTGCCTGATATCGCTAGTCCGGATGAAAAATCCCGATCACTTGCTCATCTTTGCGTACATGCTCTTTAACGTCCTTATCGGCTTCGCGCATCTGATCCCCGCACTTAACGCATTCCAACAATATCGACATTATTTTCACGCCACATTGCCATCGAATCCTTCGCACGCCGGGCAGATAGCACCGGCAATAAAACGTTTACGAACAGCCATTCGAATTCCCTTATTCAAACTCGTCCCAGCCATCCAACTGGCGACGCTCTTGCTGCATTTCACGCTGAAAAATCTCTTCCAGCTCGCGCTTCGCGCACGCGGGAAATTTGCACCGTGTCGGTATGCACCGGCATCAATTCACGCAGCATGCGCATATCCGTGCGCTTAAAATGGAGCTGCGCGCGTTGAGCCCTGGTGCGGATGCATCCCCAGCGAGATAAGCGACTTACGCCCCAACTCCAGCGCACTGGAAAAGGTCTCGCGGGAAAACTGCGTAACCCCGGCCTGTAACAACTCATGGGCTTCCACACGCCCTCTTGCCCGCGCAAGAATGGTCAGGTGCGGGAAATGCTGCTGGCAGATTTCCACCAGCTTCATGGTATCCAACGGGTCGTTACAGGTAATCACGATGGATTTCGCCGCCTCCGCCCCCCGCTGAGCGCAACAATTCCACTTGCGTCGCATCGCCGTAATAGACCTTATAACCGTATTTTCGCATCAGGTTAACGGCGCTGATATCCCGCTCCAGCACGGTAATACGCATTTTATTGGCCATTAACAGGCGACCAATCACCGGCCAAAACGCCCAAAGCCCACCACAATGACCTGCGGTTTATCGTCTTCCACCCACGGTGCTTCATCTTCCTCTTCCGGGGTGTTAAAACGCCGGGAGAGGACGTTATCAATGCCTCGCATCAGCAAAGGTGTGGTCATCATCGACAGGGTAACGGTCACCAGCAGCGCCATCTGGTCATGCTGAAACAGATGCTGGGAAGAGGCGGAAGAGAAAAGCACAAACGCAAATTCCCCCCCCCGGCTGAGCACCCCCGCAAACTGCATCCGTTCTGAACTGCGCAGGCCATACAGGCGCGCCAGTCCGTACAACACCAGCGTTTTCACCGCCACCAGCACCGCCACGCTCAGTACGACCCACAACAGGTGGGTATAGAGCACGCCCAGATTCAGCGCCATGCCAACAGAGATAAAGAACAACCCCAGCAACAGCCCTTTAAACGGCTCAATGGCAATTTCCAGCTCATGCCGGTATTCGCTTTCCGCCAGTAAAACCCCGGCGATAAACGTACCGAGCGCCATCGACAACCCCAGCGCATCCATAAACAGCGCTGAACCAAGCACCAGCAGCAGTGTCGCGGCGGTAAACACTTCCCGCACGCCGGAACCGGCAATGAAACGAAACACCGGTCGCAACAGATAACGACCGCCAATCAGCATGCCCGCGAAAGCCAGCACCTTCAGGCCAACCTTCATCCAGTCGAGATGCTCATCCCCATTCCCCGCCAGCAGTGGCACCAGTGCCAGCGCGGGGATCACCGCCAAATCCTGAAACAGCAGCACCGAAAACCCAGTTGCCCGGACTCGCTGCGGTTCATCCCCTTGTCGCGCATCAGTTGCAGCGCCATTGCGGTAGATGACATCGCCAAAAGCCAATGCCGCCAATCACCGCCGCCTGCCGGAAAACTGCGTCAGCATCAATAAACCGGCGAGGAGCGCCGCACTCAGCAATACCTGAGCCGCGCCCACGCCAAAGATCGACCGCCGCAACTCCCACAGTTTTGCCGGATTCAGTTCCGGTGCCGATGATAAACATCAGGAACACCACGCCCAGCTCGGAAAAATGCAGGATTTCATCCACATCGCTGATGAACCCCAACCCCCACGGACCAATGGCGATTCCCGCCAGCAAATACCCAAGCACCGCGCCAATGCCCAGACGGAGGCTAACGGTACGGCGACCACCGCCGCAAACAGAAACAACACCGCCAGTAACAGATCGGACCCTTCCATTAACGACCTCCATCCGGCAACGGCGATGCCAGCCACTCGGCGTAAGCTTTAGCGTGATTCGCCAGTTCCTGCGGGGGTTGCCTGCGCGCCCAGTAGATAATGATCGGGCTAAGCCAGTGCATGCGACACATGGCGGCGGTCAGCTCGAAGGGGCGCAAAATATCGCTCATGGGATATCCGTTAAGACCATCGTGACGATAAGCCGTCTCCGGCTCGCCGGTGGTGATGACGCTACGCCAGTACTTTCCCGCCAGTTGATTCCCGCCTGTGCCGCTGGCAAACCCACGGCTCAAAACGCGGTCCAGCCACTCTTTGAGCAGCGCCGGGCAACTGTAGGTATAAAGCGGGTGCTGGAACACGATAACGTCATGCTCACGCAGTAACGCCTGTTCATAAGGGATATCAATAAAAAAGTCGGGATAACGGGCATACAAATCATGCACCGTCACGTTTTGCATCTGCATTGCCGGTTTAAGCAAAACCCGGTTCGCCACCGAGTCCTGAGATTCCGGATGGGCATACAGCAGCAACACTTTCGCTGTCTGTGACATCTCTTCCCCCCTCCCGGGCGTCGTACCTGTTACGCTTCCGGCTGGCTACCCGCGGGCGCTGCCAGAATGATTTTGTCTATCATCTTCATTTTGGGCTACCATTGCGGCCCCGGTACGGCATTTGGCCGTAACCTTACATTATCATAATGACAAATTAACATAGTCTGAACATACGGCGCCTTATGATTGTTTTCTCCTCGTTACAAATTCGTCGCGGTGTGCGTGTCCTGCTGGACAACGCCACGGCCACCATCAATCCGAGGCCAGAAAGTCGGTCTGGTGGGTAAAAATGGCTGCGGTAAATCCACGCTGCTGTCGCTGTTGAAAAACGAGATTGGCGCCGACGGCGGCAACGTGACCTTTCCGGGAAACTGGCAACTGGCATGGGTAAACCAGTGAAACGCCAGCGCTCAACGAGGCGGCTATCGATTATGTGATAGACGGCGATCGGGAATACCGCCAGCTTGAAGCGCAGCTCAACGCGGCCAACGAACGCAACGACGGTCATGCCATCGCCCTCGTGCACGGCAAACTGGATGCGATTGATGCTTGGACCATCCGTTCACGCGCTTCCAGCCTGCTGCACGGTCTGGGCTTCACCAATGAACAGTTGGATCGCCCGGTCAGTGACTTCTCCGGTGGCTGGCGCATGCGCTTAAACCTTGCGCAGGCGCTGATTTGCCGCTCCGATCTCCTGTTGCTCGACGAACCGACCAACCACCGGATCTCGACGCCGTGATCTGGCTGGAAAAGTGGCTGAAAAGCTACCGGGGAACGCTGATCCTGATTTCCCACGACCGTGACTTCCTCGATCCGGTGGTGGACAAAATTCTGCATATTGAGCAGCAAAGCCTGTTCGAATATACCGGCAACTACAGCTCATTCGAACGTCAGCGCGCCACGCGTCTGGCTCAGCAGCAGGCCACTTACGAGAGCCAGCAGCAACGCGTTGCTCATCTGCAAAGCTTTATTGACCGCTTTAAGGCCAAAGCCAGCAAAGCAGAGGCACAGAGCCGCATCAAAATGCTTGAACGCATGGAGCTGATTGCCCCGGCGCACGTGGACAACCCGTTCCATTTCAGCTTCCGCGCCCCGGAAAGCCTGCCCAACCCCTTACTGAAGATGGAAAAAGTCAGCGCAGGGTATGGCGATCGCACCATCCTTAACGCCATCAAGATCAACTCGGGGTGCCGGGCTCCCGCATTGGTTTGCTGGGGCGTAACGGCGCCGGTAAATCCACCTTTATCAAACTGCTGGCCGGGGGAACTGGCGGCGCAGAGTGGTGAAATCGGCCTCGCGAAGGGCATTAAGCTGGGTTATTTCGCCCAGCACCAGCTGGAATTCTTACGCGCCGACGAATCCCCCCTTACAGCATCTGGCCCGTCTCGCCCCACAGGAGCTGGAGCAAAACTGCGTGATTATCTCGGCGGTTTCGGTTTCCGAGGGCGACAAAGTCACGGAAATAACCGAACGTTTCTCCGGCGGCGAGAAAGCGCGGCTGGTGTTGGCGCTGATCGTCTGGCAGCGTCCGAACCTGTTGCTGCTTGATGAACCGACTAACCACCTTGACTCGGACATGCGCCGGGGCGCTGACCGAAGCGCTGATTGAGTTTGAAGGCGCGCTGGTTGTCGTGTCGCACGATCGCCACCTTATCCGTTCCACCACCGACGATCTCTATCTGGTGCACGACGGCAAAGTCGAGCCATTCGAAGGATCTGGAAGATTATCAGCAGTGGCTGAGCGACGTCCAAAAGCAGGAGAGTCAGCCAGCGGATGCCGTGGCTAAAGAGAGCGGCAACAGCGCTCAGGCGCGTAAAGATCAAAAACGCCGTGAAGCAGAGCTGCGCACACAAACGCAGCCGCTACGTAAAGAGATCGCCCGTCTGGAAAAGAGATGGAAAAGCTGAACGCGCAACTGGCGCAGGCAGAAGAGAAGCTGGGCGACAGCGGGTTGTACGATCAGAGCCGCAAAGCGGAGCTGACCGACTGCCTGCAACAGCAGCCGCGAAATCCGGACTGGAAGAGTGTGAAATGGCGTGGCTGGACGCACACGAGCAACTGGAAGCGATGCTGCAGGGGGACTAGCGCGCCAGTCAGGCGGCGAGAGGGCTTATGAATCTGGATATCACCAACGACATTACGTTTCGCAAGCTGGGTATTTTCATGGCCTTTATGGACAAGGGAAATATCGCCCGCGCCGCCGAAGCCCTCAATCTTAGCGGTGTCAGCGTGCACCGTGCGCTGCACACGCTGGAAGAGAATGTCCGCTGCCCGCTGTTTGTCCATAAAGGCCGTAATCTGATACCGCTGCCCGCCGCACCGGACACTGCTGGAGTATTGCCGGAAGTGACGCAACTGATGGAGCGCGGTCTGGACGAAGCGCGCAAAACCGCCGGCGTCGGCCGGGGGCAGATTACGCGTCGGCACCCTCTATTCGCTGACGCTGGAAACCGTACCGCGACTGATTATGGGCATGAAGTTACGCCGCCCCGAGCTGGAAATGGATTTAACCATGGGCTCGAACGACACCCTGCTGCACATGCTGGCTGAGGGAACGCTGGATGCGATTCTGATCTCTATTTCCGAAAGCGAGATCGACCGCAGCAGTCTTGAAGTGCTGCCGCTGTTCCATGACGATATCTTCCTTGCTGCTCCGGCCAGCGCCACGCTGAAAACCGATACCCTCGCCGATCTGCGGGATTACCGGACGCAGAAATTTGTCTCGCTGGCGGAAGGTTTCGCCACTTACGCCGGGTTTCAGGAAGCGTTTCATATTGCCGGGTTTGAACCGGAAATCGTCACCCGCGTTAATGACATTTTCTCGATGCTCAGCTGGTGCAGGCGGGCGTGGGCTTTTCTCTGATGCCGGGAAGAATGAAAAAGGTCTATGAAAGTTCGGTGCAACTATTGCGCACGGCGGAGCCGTATCAAATGCAGCAGTTAATCGCCATTGTCTTCGCCCGCAACCGCGAGCACGATCCCAACCTGCTGGCGCTCGCCGCCGAAGGCCGGATGTACGCCCGCAGTTTACAGGATAACGCCTGATTTTTTGCCCGCGAAAACGCCTCGCGTCACCATCCGGCCGGGGGCAAAATACCTCACGCGCTGAGCCGCTTCGCCAGTGCAACACCACATCCACACCGCTACGCTCCAGCGAAAGACTTTCGCCGTTCCACGCCGCCTGTCGGGTCAGACAGGTCAAAATACCGCCCGGCATTTCGATAGCCAGTCTGGCGTCGCGTTCGTTAGCGGCAATCACCGCTTCCTGCCAGCGCACAGTGCGCGCCATATTCCACGCCAGATCGTCGGCAATTTTCTCCGGCTGCCATAGCACGCGCCCGGTACTGCCGCTTAAATAGGCGCATTGTGGCCGGGACAACGTGACGTCAGCAAAGGCCTGCGCCAGTTTCTTTGCCGGTGCGTCCAGCAATGCACAGTGAGAGGGTACGCTAACCGCCAGCCGTTGCACTTTGCTGGCTCCTTTTGCCAGCGCACGCTGCGCCACCTGCGCCATCGCTTCATCGCTCCCGGCAATCACAATCTGTGTTTCGGCATTGAGATTGGCGATATACGCTCCGCTGCCTGCCACCAGCGTTTCCACCGGGGGAGCGTCAGTCCCATAATGGCCGTCCGTATCCCTGCGGATAGGCCTGCTCCATCAAATCACCACGCAGCGCCACCAGTCGCAACGCATCGCGAAAATCGAGTGCGCCAGCAATCACCGCCGCCGGGTAAGCGCCAATCGACAATCCGCTGGTGATATCCGCCTGCACGCCACGACGCTGTAACTCGCGCGCCCGAGGCAACCCCGGCAATCAGCAACGCCAGTTGCACTGCGCGCGAGCATGTTTTAATGCTTCCGTATCCAGGGTATCAACTTCTGCCCCGAGCACCGCACGGGCTTCGTTTATTTCGTTTCCCGAAGCGCCTGTAACATACCGGGACGCTGTGTCCCCTGCCCCGGGAAAGTGAATTTTCATTACTCCTCCCTGCGCCGCGGTCGCTCACCAGACGCGGCCCGTGGTTCGTTTTCAGCATCACCCGCCCATCGCGCAGCCACTCGGCCAGCGCAAAACCGCCGTTGGGCGTGTCCACTTGCGTATCTGCCCGGCACAGCCCACCGCTGATGTGCTGCTGCCAGCGTTGCAGTTCAGCCTGAGCAAGCGGCTGCGGCGCGCGGATCAACAGGTCGAGATCGCTGGTCGCGTGAATAACCGGAATCCCGGCCAGCGCATAGGCGGTACTGCCGGTAACACCCCATATCCAGGCCAGTTTAGGCTGCGCCAGTTGCAGCGCCAGCTGTACCGGCGGCTGAGAGATAAACGGCGAACGCAGCAGTGCCTGCGGCGCGATAAGCTGTTCGGGTGAGACCACACGGTTAACCTGTTCCGGCCTCACCCATCCCGCCGCGCGCGCTGATCGCGGCGCACGCCACGCACGCCAACGGGAATTCGTCCACTCGCATCAACATCACGCCGCACAACAACCGGTAACCCGGCGTGCCAGATCTCAGCGACCCGGTTCGCTTACCTTCCAGCGCGTCAGGCGCGGAAAGCCAAAGCAGATCGTGCGGGCGTAATGTTACGGTCATGGTTACATTCCTGAAGTCAGCGAGATAAACAGCGGCAGCGACAGGATACACAGAACGGAGCTCAGCAGCAGTACGGCTTCAGCATCCGGCGATTGCACGCCAAAGCGGTTACCGAATACCACACCAAAGAAACCAGCCGCCAGTGCAATCATCAGGATAGCGGTAATAGCCACAGAACCATGCAGACCGAACACCAGCACAATCCCCCGAGGCAATGGCGGGTTGGATCAGCAGTTTCGTGATGGTTGCAGAGATAACCATGGTGTTAATTGCCAGTTTGCGCGCAGACAGGATAACCCCGGTCAGGAACAGCGCCGCAGCGGTAGCAGACAGGCCCAGCGGTTTAATGGAAGCCAGCACCAGTTCCGGCATCTTGATACCGATAGCGGAAAGCACCACACCCAACAACGGTCCCCAAACAATCGGTTTTTTTCACCGAGCGCCACATCAGCACCGGCAGCATCGCCAGCGTGGAACCGGTATCGCCACCCGCCGCACGGGCTTTTTCGCGCTCAAGCAGCAGGCAGAACGGGGGTCATCAGTACGGAACCACAAGCGATGGAAACCGCCACGGACAGCGAGGTGGAAGAGCCTTCGCCCAGTACGCTACCAAGGATCGGCAGGCCCAGCGCCGCATAGTTCGGCAGTGCGACGGTCAGCGTCAGCACGGCAGCATCCTGCGGCGATTTTTGAAAACAGACGTCGCCGGAAATAGATGGCAGCGTAGGTAATCCACATGGAGAGCACCAGCACCACAATCAGGGGGTGACTGGGCGATAATCCCGGTCCACGGTGTCTGTACGGTGGCGCTAAACAGCGCAGCCGGCAGGGCGAAGTCCATTACAAAGATATTGAGCAGGGAAACGTTTTTGTTGTCGACCATTTTGGCCTTTCCCGCCCAGAAACCCAGCAGCATGATGACAAAGATCGGTGCGAGGGCATGAACAATTACATAAGTCATAGAAAATCACCTGTAAGCCTTTAAAAGGAAAAGAAATAGCACGAGCGCGATGGTTATTATTTTTCAGTAGCGCATGAGCGCGGGTTCGCGCCCATGCGTTGCTATCTGGCAGGTTTCGTTTTACTTACCAGCTGGCTCTCATGCGTTCGCGCACAAGAGCGGAGCTACGGCGGTTGTCAGCACCCAGACGGTTTTTCAACGAGGTGTCCTGACGAGCGTCTTTAATGGCCTGTTGCAGCGTGGTGGTCACCTGCGCCAGATCGCTTGCGGAAGGGGCATCCGGATTGCTGATATTCAGCAGGTCAGCCAGCAGCCCCAGCGTTGCGTAGTTACTGATGTCATATGCCATCGGTGGGATAGTGGCGGCCAGTTTTCCAGCGCCTCAACGGTACGCAACGTAATGCGCGCCGCCGACTCTTTGCCCATCGCGTGGATCAGTACACCGGCGTCGTTGAACGCAATCAGGCGGTTAGCGGTAGCCGTGCGCCAGAAATGCACCGGACATCGCTTTACCGACGATCGGCCGATCACCGGGTGACCCGCCAGACGTGCATTGGCGTAAGCCGCGGCTGCACCGGCTAACGCCCTCGGGTGAATACCAAACGCTTCTTCGCGACGGCCATAGGCTGGCTCGGCACATCAATCACCGCAATGATCGGGCGTTTCACGCTGCTGTTGGCATCGGCAGCCACGGTTTCGCTGACAGCTTTTGCCAGCGTCCAGCCTTCCAACAGACCGACTTCCCCTTTTGCCGCACGTGGGTAATGGTTGTTGGCATCCGGCACCACGGCGATAAAACGCACCGCTTCGCCGTTAACGTCGCCATCTGCGGCCTGCACTGACGGGCACAGCCCGCTCAGGCGTTGGGCGTTAGGCGCCAGTTTTTCCAGCCATAATGCGCCGCGGCTCATTGTCGTACTCATGCTTTACCCTCCCCGGCAAACAACGCGCTGATCTGTTCTGCATCCGCTTGTTTGCGGGTGTCGAACTGGCTCAGACGTTGCAGATAGTCATCGTATTTATCGGTGCGATGTTGCGCCGGCACGCCTTTGGCGATCGCCGCATTCATTGCCGTTTTCACCGCATTAATGCCGTCGCCGACCAGCGCATCCACCAGCCCGCTGTGATAGCGCACTTCGCCGCCGGTCATGCTCCAGATAAACGGACGGTCGCGGGAGTCATACTCTTCGATCCCCGGCTTCCTGCTCGATAACCTGCGGGCCGTTCAGACCCAGTGCGCGCTTCACGGGTCACAATCAGGTAGCTGCACAGCGCCGCCGCGATGGACATCCCACCAAAGCAGCCAACCGTCCCGGCAACAATGCCGACTACCGGGGTGTAACGGCGCAGATCGACAATCGCGGCATGGATATCGGCAATCGCCGAGGTTGGCTTCCTGCAAACGCACGCCGCCGGTTTCCAGTGCACAACACCGCCTGCGTCGGGATGCCGTTGCGGTTATCTTCCGCCGCCAGTTCCAGCGCCGCCGCCATTTTCGCGCCGGAGACTTCGCCCATACTGCCGCCTGGAAAGCGCCTTCGATGGCTACCACCACCGCAGGCTGACCATTAATGGTGCCTTTAGCGACCACCATGCCGTCATCCGCCTGCGGCACGATGCCCTGTGGCCCTAACCACGGGGGAGAGATAATGCCGTCGAACGGATCCAGCAATTCGCGGTAGCTGCCTTCATCCAGTAGTGCATGTGCGCTGACGCGCTTTGAGTTCGATAAAACTGCGATCGTCACGCATAGCTCACCTCTTCGAAAACCTGTTCGATACGGATACGCGCCACCGGGCGTCGCCGAAATCACCAGCTTGCCGGCAGGCAGAGTGCTGACCAGACCGAGGCGGTTGAACAGGGCTTCCCAGCGTCCACGGCTGTTATCCACGGAGGTGGTGATATCAATTGTCAGTGTTTGCCCCCACGGTGAATAACACCTCCATATCCCCGGAGCCCACAACGCCTGCCAGCGCTTTACCGCGTAAGGCGCGGCCCGCAGGCACGGTTATCGTAATGTGTTCCATAACTTCCCTTAATTCGCTAAATAAGGCGTGGTAATGCGATCGAGAAACAGCGTGGCGGCGAGTAAATCTGCCGCACCGCCCGGCGACGCGTTTAACGCCAGCATTTGCCTGTCCAGTTCGGCCAGCCGCTGCTGCCCGTCAGGATGCGCAACCCCACCCGCACGCAGTACCGCACGCGCACCGTGGCGCATCGCCTCCAGCCCTTCAGGCCCAGCGCGATAACACACAGGTGTCGCTGAGTGAGGTCATGATGGCCATCAACGCATCCAGCCTTGCGTGGGTTTCGCTGCCGCCACGGCGGCTGAGGTGGAGCTGAGGCAGCGCCAGCCTCATGATGTGCGCCTGCTGTGCTTCTTCACGCGCGCCGGGAACCCGGTAGCGGTGCGTGGCGAAGCCCTTTACTAAAGACCTTCGGCGCAGCGTCATCCGGCAGTGTCGCCAGTTGGCAGCAATGTTGAATCACGCCTGCGCCGACCCTTCGCCGCCGCATTATCGCCACCGCGCTGACCAACAAGCCCAGCGCCCAAATCGCGCCGCGATGGGTATTCACGCCATCGGTGGCGGCCATCATCTGCTGTTCGCCTTCCCGCCCCAGTCGCCCTATGGTTTGCCTGAGCGCAACGTTTGCCGGTTGCAACCAGCTTTGTTGCGCCAGCGCCTGAAACGTGGGGTCAGGCTGTGCGCGGAACGCTCCATCAGTTCGAGCGTTAAATCGTGGTGCGCGCCGTTCCCCGACTGTCCACCAGACCGGGTTTCGGGCTTAAACGTGCTTCGTCAATCAGACATTGTGTGGCGGTGTGCGCCAGACGAAAGGCACCGCCCTCAGCCGCAATCTGTGGCAGAAGTTTCATTACCAGCTCCGGAATTTCGCAGGTGGGTTGTAAAGACCGCCGGACCATTCCACCAGGTCAGCCACGCTGCTGGCAGCCAGCAACGAGCGGGTCGCATCAGTGCGGCGAATGCCCATATCTTCGGGGTACACCACTTTGCCGCTCTGGCGCAACGCAGCGACGCGTTTGGCATCCACACCCAGACCGATGTCGGTAATACCGGCAACCGCAGCAACCATCGCGCGGCGCTCTTCCATACTGTCGGCACGATAGAGGTAAGCAATCCCCTCTTCGGTCAGCACATGGGTAACGTCATCGCCATAAATCATTACCGGTGCCAGCGGCATACCGGAGGATTTCGCCACGTCCACGGCGTCGAGTTTCTCGACAAAGGACGGTTTCGCGCCCGCACCGGAAGGTTTCCCACCATCTGCACTACCAGTTTTTTACCGCGTTGCATCGGGTCAGGTTCGGTAATCATGTTCAGCCATGCCGGGGTAGCGTGGCGACGACCATGCGGGTCATGACCCATGTTCGGCGCGCCGCCAAAACCGGACAGGCGACCACGCGTAACGGTGGAGGAGTTTGCCGGTGCCATCGATCTGTAAGGTGGAGCCGATAAACATATCCACCGCGTACTGGCCTGCTAACTGGCAGAAGGCACGGTTGGAACGCATGGAGCCGTCAGCACCGGTGAAGAACACGTCCGGACGGGCACGGATGTACTCTTCCATCCCCAGTTCACCACCAAAGCAGTGCACGCTTTCCACCCAGCCGCTTTCAATTGCCGGGATCAGCGTCGGATGCGGGTTCAGCGTCCAGTGTTTACAGATTTTGCCTTTCAGGCCGAGCTGTTCGCCGTAGGTCGGCAGCAGCAGTTCGATAGCCGCAGTGTTAAAACCGATACCGTGGTTCAGCGACTGCACCTGATGCTCCGCGTAGATGCCTTTAATCGCCATCATCGCCATCAGGATGTGTTCTTGTTTAATCAGACGCGGGTCACGGGTGAACAGCGGTTCGATAAAGAACGGTTTGTCAGCAACAACCACGTAGTCAATCCACGAGCCGGGGATATCCACACGCGGCAGATCGCACTCGTCGTCCACCAGTTCGTTCACCTGCGCAATGACGATACCGTCGCGGAAGGCCGCCGCTTCAACCAGCGCCGGGGTATCTTCCGTACTCGGGCCGGTGTACAGGTTGCCTTTGCGGTCCGCTTTGTAACCGGCAATCAGCGCCACGTTCGGGGCACAGGTCAACATACAGACGGGAGTAAAGTTCGATGTAAGTGTGGATCGCGCCGATTTCCAGCAGACCGTCTTCCAGCAGTTGCGAAATGCGCAAGCTTTGAGTGCCAGAGAAGGAAAAATCGAGTTTGCGTGCGATGCCTTTTTCAAAGATATCAAGATGTTCGCTGCGACCGACGCTTGGCATAATCATATGCAGGTCGTGCACTTTTTGCGGGTTGACTTCAGCCAGAGAGCGGGAAAGGAAATCCGCCTGCTTCTGGTTGTTCCCTTCGAGTACCACACGGTCGCCCGGTGCGATCAGTTTTTCCAGCATGGCGACAAGGTCGCCGGTCGGCAGTACCTTGCCCTGCACAGGAACGGACGCCGAGGCGGCGCTGTTTCTCGCTGCGCCGCGTGTTCCATACCCGTGCTGGCGTTTGCCCAGATAACATTATTAACCTCCTGATTCAGCTCATCATTTTGATTTGCTTAACACTGAACTCAGTGTGCGCTCTGGTGAGAAAGGCATCAATTAAGGAGGTCGTTAAATCATTAGCCTGAGAGTAATAATCAAAGAAACAATCTGTGATGTGGATCAGTTTCAGCGGCGGGAAAACGATCTATGGCGGCACAGAATGCGCCGCCAGAAGAGATTAGCGCTGGCTGGCCAGACGCTGGCGGATCTGTTCGAAGTGTTCAGACAGGTAGAGCTTGCCATCAAGGAAGCGGGTTTTCAGTTCACCGCCTTGCTCCTGCTCCCAGCTCTGCTCGTCATGCAGTTGCAGTTCGCCCTGCGCGTCTCGCTCTACCCGCAATAACCCACGTGCCGAACGTTTCAGGCCGTTATCGGTTTTCGGCTCTTTAAAAATCATCCGCCCTGCGCCGTTTACCGCTCCCCGGTGGCTTTCATGGCAAAACCGAAGGTATCGCGGGTGTTGTACTGATAAGTAAAAGAACCTACGCCGAACACCACATTCGAACTGGCAAACCCTTTAGCCTCCAGACGACGCAGGATCTCATTGGCGCGCGCCAGGTAATAGAGTCGCCGTAAATCAGACCAACGTGCGGATCCAGCACTTTGTAGCCTTTGTCGTTGATCGTGCCGCCAAAAATGTCCCACAGCACTTCGACAGAGCCTTTCTCTTCCGGGCTGCGTTCGGGACGGGTGTCGTCATCCGCGCCAGTACCGCAGAGGATATCCACCGGGTCGCCGCTGTCCGGACGGAACACTACACGACCTTCGCGGCCAAGAATGATCTGTTTCAGCTCGCGGGTATATTCCGTCAGAACGCGCCAGTAGTCCCGAGGGTATCAGAGACAATCGACACAAATCCCTGCGGATAAATATCGGCAATCAGGCGACGGAACGTTTCGATTTCATGGTCGTGTTCACCCATACACATCACGCTGTGTTCAGTGGCCGGAATGCTGGCGCCAATGAAGTACTCTTCGCCACCGGTGTAGTGATCGCGGGCATACAGCAGCGACGGGATGCTGTCGGTCCCTTTAAAACTCAGCAGGTGCCCTGCCCGGCCTGCGCGGTGTCGTGCAGACCCGCCATACCGCGAAATGAGAAGTCATGACACTGGGAAATCCGGTGTGATAAATCCGTACAGGTTTTTTGCCGCCCACTGTTCACAAATCTTACGGTAGTGGTGTGCAATGGTGGCATTGGTGGAGGCTTTCCACAGTTCGGCGGAGAGCACCGTTTCCGAGGTAGTTCACCAGCCAGAAAAAACTCATCGAGGGTGTTAGTGATGGTGAGAACCGGCACTTTCATCGGGACTTTGCTGCCTTCATCCAGCGACTTAATGTGCAATGGCAGATAACCCGGTGGCGGTGCAACGCGCGAATGTGATCCACCGCCACGGCATCCCTGCCGAGATAGCTATCCATCACCTGTTTGTATTCGTTCACCACGTCCTCTTCCGGGCGGGCAAAAAAGCCGTCGTTAAACAGATCGACCATAAACCATTGCAGGAACCCCCTGCAGACCAAAGAACACCAGTTTGCCGTCTGCCACCGGCGACTGGAAAAAGCGGTCGCTGCGCGGGGTAAAGTTGGAGTAAACCTGCGTTGTCCCCTGCGGATACTGCACGCGGTGCGACACTTTGTAACCGTCGATAGCCGAGTTGGATTGATATTCATGGTGTTATCTCCCTTAAGCACGAAAAATGGTGTCAATGTCGATCAGTTCAACCCGCGGCTCAGCAAGCTCAGGCGAGGCGTAGGACGTGGTGGTGTAAATGGCGTCGATGCCGTTGTTGAGCAGGTTCTCCACACCTTTGGAGAAGACGCCGTGCGTAACATACAGACTGACGCTGCGGGCACCCGCATCGCGCAGTACCTGAGCCGAGCCAATAAACGTGCCGCCTGCATCGCAGAGGTCATCAACAATCAGCAAGTCTTTTCCTGCCACATCGCCAGAGACCAGCGCAAACCCGGTCAGATTACCGGTCGCCACATCGCGCTCCTTCGTCAGAATGGCGTACGTCTGCGCGCCGCTGGCTTTCGCCACGTTGTGGATTTTCTTCAGAGCGCCCGCATCCGGCGCCACCAGCATCAGTTCGCCCTGACGGATGGCGCGGCGCAGCGTTTCGCTCTGTAACAGGCAGGTTTCCTGAGCAATGGCGACACAGTGATGAATGGCTGCGGCGGCGGCATCGCTGTGCGGATCGAGGATAAACACTTTGTCGAAATTCAGCGTGTTCAGCTGGTTAGCGAAGACTTTCAGCGCAAAGCTGTCGCCTGCCACCATATGCCGGTCCTGACGCGCCCATGGCAGCCGTGCCAGTTCCAGATGGCTGATGTTGATATCTGCAACATGGCGTACCGCCTCGACCAACTGCGCCAGCAGCATAAAATCGTTCATATCCCGCATGGCGGCCATACGGATACGCATAACGCGGGCGAAGGATGGCAGCGTACCGGTGACTTTCAGCCATACTGCACCATCCGGAAAAACGCCGTGCGTAATATCAACCTGCTGATTATCCATAAACAACGCAATTCTGCTCGCCATCATTCACCTCACATTCATTTAATTATGTCCCTTGGACACTTTTAATATTGTCTATAAGACACTATTAGTGCAAGCATTTTTGTCTGTGTAATGCAGAAAGAAGATAACAGTCTGAAAAATAACAGATTAAAAGTTAGCTTGCCGCACTTCGGCAGGCTGATAAACTTGGGGCGTGTGAAATTAAGCGAGTAAGCGATGATCAGCGAAGCAGAGTATCTGGACTCTTATGATGCCAGCCGTTTTCCTTCACCTTTGGTGACGGTCGACAGTGTGTTGTTTACCCTGCATCAGCAGGTGCTTTGCGTGTTGTTGGTTGAGCGCGCCAGCCAGCCGCAACAAGGCCGCTGGGGGTTACCCGGTGGTTTTATTGATATGGCGAAGGACGATTCCACTCGCGCCACGGCGCTGCGTAAACTGACCGAGAAAACCGGCGTCTCTCCCTCCGGCTTGAACAACTGGATACCTTCTCCGGCCCGCAGCGCGACCCGCGCGGCTGGAGCCTGACCGTTGCACCGGTTTGCCCTGATCTCGTGGGTTTCTTGCGCACCGCATATTGCCAGCGTCAGCAATGCCAAATGGGTGCCGGTCAGCGAACTGGACCAGTATGAGCTGGCTTTCGATCATCGGGATATCATTCAGGCGGCGCAGCACCGGCTACGACAGAAAACCATGTACTCGCTGCTGCCGGTTTACTGTCTGCCGGAAACCTTTACGCAGACGCAACTCCAGAGGAGGCGACCGAGATTATTCTTGGCCAGCCCATCCAGCGTAAGAGTCTGATCCGCCGTTTTGAAGCGTCCGGCATGTTTGGAAGAAACCGGGGAAAGTGTGGCGACCGGGGCGCGAAAAGCGGCTGTGGCGGCGCAAACCGGATGTGGATATCCACCTGTTTTCGCGCAATTTACTAGCGGATGGCTAATGTCTGCACCCGCAATCGCGCAGGTGCAGAGACCCGATCACTTCACATAGCCGTCTGTTTTGAGAAGTTTGTCCAGCGTTTTGAGTTCAGAATTGAGATCATCAGCGTCGTTTTCCAGCAGCGCACCGGTGTTGCTGATGAAACGCGCTTCTTAAGCGTCGCATCATCTCCAGTTGCTCTTCTACCGACTTTTGCCGCTGTTGGTCGTCGAGCAATTGTTCCGAAAGGGTCTGCCCACCGGGTGACAATCATTTCAACACCGGGCAGATACCGGTCTAAAAACGCCGCCCCGGCACTTCATCCCTTTGTCTGTTTCCATGCATTGCAGGATCTGGCGCGCTGACGCAGTAATCTGCGCCAGTTCAGCCAGTAGCGGAGCGGGCAGCCCTCTCTTTTTTCCAGTGCTCGCGATGCGCTGCGCCAGCAACTGATCCGCTTCGGCGGCTGTTTGTTGCGCTTTTCGGCTTCCGCAAGAATCGCCAGTTGGACTTCACGTTTACGCGCGGCAATCTTCAGTGACCACGCATACAGGAGATAGCCGACAAAGAGCAACGCGAAGAATGCAAGGTAGACGGGATGCGCACTGTATTCATAGACCTGCCGGTACATCGATATAGACATAATCATTAAAAATACATACAGCACATGGATGTTGCTAAGCCGTCCCCAGCCCCGATAGAGATGCACGAGCATCGCCATCATTCCCCGCCCAAAATGGCAGCGCGATGGCATCTCCCACCAAAAGCCAGAAAAGGCCGGCCAACGCCCCCACAACCAGCGCAATGCGATCAAAGAACAGCGTGCGGCCCAGCAGAATAAAACCAAACCAGTTCACCACCGCAAAGCAGGCTGCGAGTCCCCCACATCTTTCCCCAATTCGGTATCCACCTGCGTGGCGAAACGGGCTGAGTAGGCGGAATATAACAAGCCTGCGACAAACATCAGTATCCGGGCGGTGATACGGTTCAAACGGTTGCTGTAATAGGCATCCAGCGAGTGTGTGATTTTCTCGAGCATGGTCTCTTCCTGCTTACTGCTGGCCCGCCGTTCCGCTGGCGATGGAGGCCAGACGGGTACGCAGATCGTTTTCCATTGTGAGGAGCTCTTTTCTACTTCAGACCGACGTTGACGCGCGTCAGTCGCAATTTTCACCGACTCTTCGATGGTGCTCAGCAACCGCGACTGCACATCGCGCAGGGTGTCGATATCCACCACTGACCGCTCCACCTCACGCGCCGTTTCCAGCGTGCCGGTTTGCAGCATTTCCGCATTGCGGCGCAGTAAATCATTGGTGGTATCCGCCACCTCTTTTTGCAGTTTCGCCGCCTGACGCTGGGTTTGCAGCGACATGGCCAGCGCTATCTGGCTTTTCCATACCGGAATGGTGGAAAGAATGCTGCTCTGGATCTTTTCTGCCAGTGACTGGCTGTTGCTCTGCATCAGGCGAATTTGCGGGGCGGACTGCATCGCAATCGTGCGCGATACCATCAAATCATGCAGGCGACGCTCAAAGCGCTGAATGCCTTCCAGCAGATCGCGCACGCGCTGCGCATTCATCGGGTCCGATGCAGCCTGCGCCTGCAACGCGGGCAGTTCGTTCCTGTTTTATCTGCTCCAGCTTTTGCTTACCGGCAATAATGTGCAGCGTGATTTGCTGAAAAACCTCGCGGTTACGCTCAAAGAGGGTCTCAAGCACCGAAATATTACGCAGCAGATCAACCATCGCGTCATTCAGCTTTGCGGTAATGCTTTCCACCTGCTGAGACAGCGTCTGGTACTCCAGCAGCGTGCGCTCAATGCGGTTAAACAGCGATCCCAGCAGCGGCAGCGAGGCGAGAAAGCCCGGTTTTTGCTCAAAGGCGCTGATATCCACCCCTTTGATTTTTTGCAGCAGCTCGGTCAGTTGCGTACCGATAATGCCCGCATCTTTTGCCCGCACTTCCTGCATCAGGGAGTCGGAGAACTGCGAGATGCTGTTCATGGTTTTTGCGCCGAAGCCCAACGAAAATGCCGGGTCGTTAATATTGATCTCTTCGACAATATGCTGGATTTGCGCGTGATCCGCCGGGGTTAAATGTTCACTGCCGGGCAGGTCATTCATCGACTGGTTTACTTGCTGCGGTGCTGCGAGGTCAAGCGAGGTATTTTCCGTCATCCAATACGTCCTCAATGGGTAAATGGCAGACAGCGGTAATCTTATGTAATCGCTGGTTTTCTTGAGTCTTTATAAGGCTGTCTGTAAAGGCTAATACGTTACAACAGCAGCAAAGTATTAAACAGCCCAATTGTTAGCAAGTATAATAACCGTCTATTAACTTAAATTTTTTATTAAGATGGCAGATATTACACCGGCAAATTTCCTTGAAAATCAGGGAGACGCGCACAACTTTCATCCGATGCCGGGTGCGCGCAATCCGCATCTACAAACGATGCTGCCACGTCTTTTACGTCGTCGCCTGCAGTTTGAGCCGTGGTGGCAGCGCCTTGAACTGCCGGATGGCGATTTTGTTGATCTCGCACGGAGTGAAGAGCCGTATCAGGCGCGGCATAAACCGCGTTTGGTGGTGTTTCATGGTCTTGAAGGCAGCCTGCACAGCCCTTACGCCCACGGTCTGGTTCATGCCGCCGGGGGCAGCGCGGCTAGCTGGGCGTGGTGATGCATTTCCGCGGCTGTAGCGGCATCCCTAATCGTCTCAACCGCATCTATCACTCCGGTGAAACCGAAGATGGCACTGGTTTTTGCACTGGCTGCGCCAGACGTTCGGCGCAGCGCCGACGGCGGCAGTCGGTTACTCTCTGGGCGGCAACATGCTCGGCTGCCTGCTGGCGAAAGCCGATGACAACCTGCCGGTCGATGCAGCGGTGATTGTGTCAGCGCCGCTGGTGCTGGAAGCGTGTAGCTACCACATGGATAAAGGGTTCTCCCGCGTTTATCAGCGCTACCTGCTGAACTTGTTGAAAGCCAACGCTGCGCGGAAATTACGTGCTTACCCGGGCTCGCTACCGTTAACGCTGTCGGCACTGCGCAAAGTGCGGCGCATCCGCGAGTTTGACGATTTGATCACCGCGAAAATCCACGGCTTTGCCGACGCGCTGGACTACTATCGCCGCTGTAGCGCAATGCCGGTACTGCCGGATATTCGCAAACCGACGCTGATCATTCACGCCAAAGACGATCCGTTTATGGATCATAACGTGATCCCGGATGCCGGGCATTTGCCGGCGAACATTGAGTATCAATTGACCGGAACACGGGGGTCATGTCGGTTTTGTCGGCGGAACATTACGCCACCCGGAAATGTGGCTCGAAACGCGCATTCCGGACTGGCTGTCCGCATATCTGGAGTCCAAATGATCATTCCCCGGCAAGATATCGCAACCGAAACGCTGGATAATCTCATTTGAGAGGCTTTGTCTTGCGCGAAGGCACCGATTATGGTGAACATGAACGTTCGCTTGAACAAAAGGTCGCCGACGTTAAACGGCAACTGCAACACGGTGAAGCCGTGCTGGTGTGGTCTGAGCTGCACGAGACGGTAAATATTATGCCGCGCGGGCAGTTCCGGGACTAACAGGGTGCAGGGCGGCTGGCTATACTGAAAACAATTGTTGATTCAGGGAGTTGCTATGTCCGCCAAACACCCGGTTATTGCCGTCACCGGTTCCAGCGGTGCGGGAACCACCACCACCAGCCTCGCCTTCCGTAAAATCTTCGCCCAGCTTGGTATGCAGGCCGCCGAGGTGGAAGGCGACAGTTTTCATCGCTATACCCGTCCGGAAATGGATATGGCGATCCGTAAAGCCCGCGATCTTGGGCGGCATATCAGCTACTTTGGCCCGGAAGCGAATGACTTTTGGGCTGCTGGAGCAAACCTTTAGCGAATATGGGCAGACCGGCAAAGGCCGAGGGCACGAAAATATCTCCATACCTACGATGAAGCCGTACCGTGGAATCAGGTGCCGGGTACGTTTACCCCCCGGCAACCGTTGCCTGAACCCACGGATGTACTGTTTTACGAAGGGCTGCACGGCGGTGTTGTGACGCCGCAGCATGACGTGTCGCGCTATGTGGATTTGCTGGTCGGTGTGGTGCCGATTGTTAGCACAGGTGGATCCAAAAGCTGGTGCGCGATACCAGCGAACGCGGGCATTCCCGTGAAGCGGTAATGGATTCCGTCGTGCGCTCAATGGAGGACTATATCAACTTCATCACCCCGCAATTTTCCCGCACCCATATTAACTTCCAGCGCGTCCCGACCGTCGATACCTCAAACCCGTTTGCGGCAAAAGGCATTCCCTCGCTGGATGAGGAGTTTTGTGGTGATCCATTTCCGTAATCTGGAAGGGATTGATTACCCGTGGTTACTGGCCATGTTGCAGGGCTCGTTTATTTCCCATATGGACACGCTGGTAGTGCCGGGCGGCAAGATGGGGCTGGCGATGGAGCTGATTATGACGCCGCTGGTGCAACGGCTGATGGAAGGGAAAAGATCAAATAGCGGTCGGCGTATTATGCCCGGTACGCCTGACGCTACCGGGCATCGTCCATCAGGCTTCGATGACTTCGTAGGAATGGGTGATGTTCACCGCTTTTTCCAGCATCAATGCCACAGAGCAGTACTTCTCCGCCGACAGATCTACCGCACGAGAAACCGCCGCGTCTTTCAGATCGCTACCGGTGACGATAAAGTGCAGATTGATATGCGTAAACAGACGCGGCGCTTCTTCACGACGTTCCGACGTCAGTTTCACTTCGCAGTTCGTCACGTTATGACGCCCTTTTGCAGGATTGAAACCACGTCGATCGCGCTGCATCCGCCTGCGGCCATCAGCACCATTTCCATCGGGCTTGGCGCTTTGTCGCCTGAGTTGCCGTCCATCAGGATTTGGTGGCCCGATGCGGACTCACCGAGGAACGTTAACCCTTCCACCCATTTCACACGAGCCTGCATTTTAATTTACTCCGGAGTTGCAATTTTCTTTACAGATTACGCGTACATAACAAAAGTCGCAACGGAAGGCGACCTGCGTCATGCTGAAGCGAGACACCGGAGACATGCGGTAAAAGCTATGCTAAAACAATCTGGATGCTACAGAGATACATTGACATTACGCATGTACGCAAAGGACATCATACATTAGAGACCGCAGATGACGCTGACGGTCCACTTCCGAGGGATTTTGGAAGCGAAGACACGAAGTCGAATGATAGCGTGTATAGATTGCAACCCCAGAAGCAGGGTGCACATCCTGTGTCTGGAGACAGCTTATAACAGAGGATAATCGCGCATGGTGCTTGGCAAACCGCAAACAGACCCGACTCTCGAATGGTTCTTGTCTCATTGCCACATTCATAAGTACCCGTCGAAGAGCACGCTGATTCACCCGAGGGTGAAAAAGCAGAAACGTTGTATTACATCGTTAAAGGCTCAGTGGCAGTGCTGATCAAGGATGAGGAAGGGAAAGAGATGATTCTCTCCTACCTGAATCAGGGAGATTTTATCGGTGAACTGGGGCTGTTCGAAGAAGGTCAGGAGCGCAGTGCATGGGTACGCGCTAAGACCGCATGTGAAGTGGCCGAAATCTCCTACAAAAATTCCGTCAGTTGATCCCGGGTTAACCCGGACATTCTGATGCGTCTCTCCTCGCAAATGGCGCGCGCCGCCTGCAGGTAACGTCGGAGAAAGTCGGTAACCTCGCATTCTGGACGTAACAGGCCGTATCGCACAAACGCTGTTGAACCCTCGGGCGAAACAGCCGGATGCCATGACCCACCCGGACGGCATGCAAATTAAAAATTACCCGTCAGGAAATTGGTCAGATCGTCGGTTGTTCCCGTGAAACAGTGGGCCGTATTCTGAAAATGCTGGAAGATCAGAACCTGATCTCCGCCCACGGTAAAACCATCGTGGTTTACGGAACCCGTTAATCCGCAAAACGGCGCGTTGGTCATCCGGCGCGCCGTTTTGTTTCCCCATGTGGCGCAGGCTGATTTATCACCCCGAAATCAACTATGCACTGCGACAAACGCTGGTGTTATGTTTGCCCGTGGCCATCGGGTTAATCGTCGGTCATCTCCAACAAGGCCTGCTGTTTTCTCTGGTTCCTGCCTGTTGCAACATTGCCGGTCTTGATACCCCGCATAAACGTTTCTTTAAACGTCTGATTATTGGCGGCTCGCTGTTCGCCGGTTGCAGCCTTGCCGTGCAGATTCTGCTGGCCGAAGCGCTGCCTCTGCCGCTGATTTTTACCGTCCTCACCTTACTGCTCGGCGTGACTGCCGAGATCAGTGCACTGCACGGGCGCTTGCTGCCTGCGTCGCTGATAGCCGCCATCTTCACGCTGAGCCTTGCGGGCAGTATGCCCGTGTGGGAGCCGCTGCTGATTTATGCGCTGGGTACGCTCTGGTACGGCGCGTTTAACTGGTTCTGGTTCTGGATGTGGCGGGAACAACCGCTGCGCGAATCGCTCAGCCTGCTCTACCGGCAACTGGCTGATTATTGCGAAGCCAAATACAGCCTGCTGACGCAGCATGCCGATCCGGAAAAAGCCTTGCCGCCGCTGCTCGCGCCAGCAAAAGCGGTGGATATGATCAGTACCTGCTATCAGCAACTGCATATGCTGGCGGCCAATCAGCACAATGATTACAAACGCCTGCTGCGTGTCTTCCGGTGGCGCTGGATTTGCAGGAACATATTTCTGTCAGCCTGCACCAGCCGGAAGAGGTGCAAAAACTGGTGGAACAGACCCATGCTGAACAGGTGATCCGCTGGAATGCGCAAACCGTCGCCACCCGCCTGCGCGTCCTCGGCGGATGACATTCTCTATCACCGCTATCCGACACGTTTCACAATGGACAAGCAAATTGGCGCGCTGGAAAAAATCGCTCGCCAGCACCCGGAAAACCCGGTCGGACAGTTTTGCGCACCGGCACTTTAGCCGTATCGCCCGCGTGCTGCGAACCCAGCGGCCGCTCTATCTGCGCGATTTGATGGCCGAAAAACAGCGCCGTCTGCCGCTTATTCCGGCTCTCAGAAGCTATTTATCATTGAAATCCGCGGCGTTGCGTAATGCCGCGCGTATCAGCGTGATGCTCAGTATCGCCAGCCTGATGGGCAGCGCGCTGCATTTGCCGAAGCCGTATTGGATCATGATGACCATCATGTTTGTGACGCAAAACGGCTATGGCGCAACACGGGTGCGTATTGTGCACCGGGCGGCCGGCACGCTCGCCGGGCTGATGATTGCCGGGATTGCCCTGCACTTTCACGTACCGCTTGGCTTTACGCTGGCGGCAATGCTGCTGATCACCCTGATAAGCTATCTGATTATCCGTAAGAACTACGGCTGGGCGATGGTCGGCTTTACCATTACCGCCGTGTATACCTTGCAACTGCTGACGCTCAACGGCGAGGAATTTATTGTCGCCAGACTGATCGATACCCTGCTCGGCTGCCTGATTGCCTTCGGCGGCATGGTCTGGCTATGGCCGCAATGGCAAAGCGGCCTGTTGCGGCAGAACGCCCACGACGCGCTGGAAACCTATCAGGAGGCTATTCGCCTGATCCTCAGCGATAGCCCGCAGCCCACCCCGCTGGCACCGGCAACGGATGCGCGTCAATCAGGCGCACAATGCGCTGTTCAACTCACTGAATCAGGCCATGCTGGAGCCGGGGTTCAATACCCGCTATCTGGAGGACATGAAGCTCTGGGTGACGCACAGCCAGTTTATTGTTGAGCATATCAACGCCATGACCACCCTCGCGCGCGAACACACCATGCTGACGCCGGATCTGGCGCAACGCTATTTGCAATCCTGTGAAATTGCACTGCAACGCTGCCAGCAGCGACTGGAGTATGACGGGCCGGGCGAGTCGGGGGATGTGAATATTCTTGAGGCGCCGGAGACATTGACCCACGGGCCGATGAGCACTCTGGAGCAACATCTACAGCGGGTGCTCGGGCATCTGAACACCATGCACACCATTTCGTCGGTGGCATGGCGTCAGCGCCCGCATCATGGCATCTGGCTGGCCCGCAGACTGCGGGGTTAGCCGTTGATCACTTCTCGCCACTGCAGCGGCAAAGCGATTCATCCCTTCGTTAATGTCCTGCTCGTCTATCACCAGCGAGGGCGCAAAGCGCATCACATCCGGGCCGGCATTCAGCACCATTACGCCCGCATCGGCCGCCGCGTAGAGGAAATCACGGGCGCGGCCTTTAAACTCTGCTTTTAACTCTGCGCCAATCAACAACCCCATACCGCGAATGTCGCTGAACAGGTCGAATTTCTCGCCGATTTGCTGCAAATGTTTAACGAACAGCTGGCGTTTTTCATTCACTCCGCTCAGCACGTCTGGCGTATTGATAATATCAAACGCCGTCCCGGCAACGGCGCAAGCCAGCGGGTTGCCGCCGTACGTCGAACCGTGTGAACCGGCATGGAACGCGCTGGCAATCTCATGCGTGGTCAACATGGCGCTGATGGGGAAACCGCCGCCCAGTGCTTTCGCGCTGGTGAGAATGTCCGGCGTCACACCATAGTGCATATAAGCAAACAGCTCACCACAACGCCCCATACCGCACTGGACTTCATCAAACACCAGCAACGCATCGTGCTGATCGCACAGTTCACGCAAGCCTTTAAGAAACTCCGGCGTTGCCGCTGTGACGCCGCCTTCACCCTGAATCGGCTCAACCACCACCGCACAGGTGTGATCGTCCATCACTGCTTTTACCGCATGCAGATCGTTAAACGGAACATGGATAATGTCTGCCGGTTTCGGACCAAAGCCGTCGGAGTATTTCGGTTGCCCCCCCACGCTCACGGTGAACAGCGAACGGCCATGGAAGGCATGATGGAACGCGATGATTTTGGTTTTATACGGGCTGTGACGCGTAGATGCATAAAAACGCGCCAGCTTAAAATGCGGTTTCGTTGGCTTCCAGTACCGGAGTTCATAAACACCACGCGCTCGGCAAACGTGGCGTCAATCAGTTTCCGCGCCGGGCGAAGCGCCGGTTCGTTAGTGAACACATTGCTGGTATGCCACAGGGTTTCCCCCTGCGTTTTCAGCGTTTCCACCAGCGCCGGATGGCAATGACCTAACGCCGTGACGGCAATACCACCTGCAAAATCAACATACTCTTTACCCTGCTGATCCCACACACGGCTGCCTTTTCCCTTCACCGGGATAAACTCGGCTGGTGCGTAAATTGGCAGAATAACGTCATCGAATGTTGCGCGCGTAATTGCGTCTTGCTGAGTTGCCATGTCATGCCCACCTATTAATATGCAGCATTGATTATGAAAATATAATCACGAAATATGCATAAAAAATCACTCCATGGCAACCACAAATCACCGGATGAGGAAGTTTTTCAGTAGCTGATGCCCTTGCTCGCTCAGGATGCTTTCCGGGTGAAACTGCACCCCTTCCAGATCCACTGTCGGTGACGGATCCCCCATAATTTCACCCACTTTCACTCCACGCCGTGACCACAAAGTCGCCGGATAACGTAAGCGGATCGATAACCAGTGAATGGTAACGCGTGACGGTTAATGGATTATTAAGGCCGGTGAACACCCCGCTGCCATCATGGCTGATTGGCGAGGTTTTACCGTGCATCACTTTTGCCGCACGCACGATCGTTGCGCCAAACGCCTGCGCGATCGCCTGATGGCCAAGGCAGACACCAAGAAGGGGACATTTTCCGGCGTAATGGCGGATCACGTCTAACGAAATACCGGACTCATCCGGCGTGCAGGGGCCGGGTGAAATAACGATTTTTGCGGTGCCAGCGCAGCGATATCCGCCAGTCCTATCTCATCATTACGTCTGACCTCTACGCTTGCCCCTAATTCGCAAAAAATATTGATACAGGTTCCGAGGGTAAAAGAGTCGTAATTGTCGATAAGCAGGATCATGGTGGCCTCTGTGGTAGCAAACCGCGCTAGTTTACTCGCTTTCGCTGGCTTCGCTTACTACTTTGCTGAAGATCGCGCAGAGCGGCGCTAAATCCCCCATGGCTCCGGCACCGGTTCGCCGCCCCCCAGCGCGCAGGATCAGCTTCCCGCCAGTCAAGAGAGAAACCGGCGTGCAGCGCCAGCTGTTCGAAGAAAATACGCTGTGCAATGCCATTACCAAGGCGGAACGGATGCAGCATATTGATTTCACAGTAGTAGTGGGCCAGACGTTCGACAAACTCCGCCTTTTCCGAGGCCGCACAGCCACTCTTCATTTTCCAGTTGCTGCATCAGCGCATTGCCTTCTTTCTCGATGTACCCGAAATGGCAAAAGCGTGTATCGCCCTGATAGATATCGACCTCACGAAACCGCCCGGCCCAGTCAAATACATCCTGATAAAGGTGATGATGGATAGCGCACAAATGCGGCAAACCGCGCGCAAGCGGGGCCAAGCCCCAGCGTCGCTGCACGTAAGGCCGTCAATTCATACGCAGCCTGTTCCAGCCGTTGCGCTTGCCGGATGCTTAACACATTACGCATCACGTTCAAACCGGAGTAGAGATAGGGATCGCGCCCGTCGCCAAATTTATCGCTCATAGTGCCTCCTGAGTTCATCAAGACGCGCATTCGCTTCGGCGGGGGTGAGCGTCACCAGAGGCGTGTCGACACCCTCCAGACGCCTGCTGGCACCGAAATTGGCGTTACGCTGCTGCTCCCAGAGACGGGATTTTTGCCTGTCGGTGAGTTTTTGGTCATAGCGCCTCCCTGTTTCACACAGTTGCCACAAGTATAAGCAGCAATTTTGCGTTACGCAGAGCGCGCGAAGCGGCACGGGCCGGTTGACCCGTGCGGAAGAGACTTACGGCAGTACTTTCGCGGAAAGGATAACTATCGGTTTTGACGGGACATTCTGGTAAGGACCGAAGTCATGCGTCTGTACCTGAGAAATCTTATCGGCGACATCCATGCCTTTCACAACTTTACCGAAGACCGCATAGCCAAAATCGCGCTGGCCATGATCGAGGAAGGCATTATCCGCAACGTTGATAAAGAACTGGCTGGTGGCGCTGTCTTTATCTGCCGTACGCGCCATCGCAATGGTACCGCGGGTATTACGTAAACCGTTGTCGGCTTCGTTTTTGATCGGCGGGTTAGGCTGCTTTTGCTGCATCTGCTCGTTGAAACCCCCGCCCTGAACCATAAACCCCGGGATCACACGGTGAAACGTCGTGTTGTTGTAAAAACCGTTGTTCACATAATCAAGGAAGTTTTTCACCGACACAGGGGCTTTCTGGTTGTTCAGCTCCAGTTCGATATTACCTGCAGAGGTGGTGAGCAGAACATGGGGGTCACCTTTTGCGGCGAACGCAGCAGAGGAGAGACCGGAAAGCACAAAAACAGCCGCAACAGCCGCCAGAGTCGATTTAACCATTAGGTTTCCTTAACGAAGAGCAGTAAAGAAAGCGAGTGGCTTGATTCTAAAGAGCAGTCAGCCAGCAGGCCAGCCTTTTACTCCAATTTTACGTATTTGGAAACATATGTAACACCAGTGCAGCGCTTTGCAAAAGCATACCGCCCGGTGAATCGCTATTTTGTGCGTTATGACGGCTGAACACCACCTCTTCACCGCCATTATCTGTCTGCACCCGAGGTCTGCGCTGGTTGCGTAGTGGCAATCACCCGCCCCTGACGAATCGACCAGCGTACCGGCACCTGACAACGCACGGCGTCAAAACCGCTCTCCACCGGTAAAATAATCATATTGGCCGGATTGCCCGGAACAATACCGTACTCCGTCAGACCAAAGGTGCGGGCGCTGTTATGGGTGATTAAGCGCAGCCCTCATCAATTTGCTGATAGCCCATAAGCTGGCAAACATGCAGCCCCATATGCAATACCTGCAACATATTGCCCGTGCCCAGCGGATACCGAGGGATCGAACACGTCATCGTGACCGAAGCAGACATTAATGCCCGCCGCCAGCAGCTCTTTTACCCGCGTAATGCCCCGACGTTTGGGATAATCGTCAAAGCGCCCCTGCAAATGAATATTGACCAGCGGATTGGCGACAAAGTTAATGCCGGAGAGTTTTAACAAGCGGAACAAACGGGAAGTATAAGCCCCATTATAGGAGTGCATGGCAGTGGTATGGCTGGCGGTCACACGCGGGCCAATACCCATTTTTAACGCCAGCGCCGCGACCGTTTCCACAAAGCGCGACTGCTCATCATCAATTTCATCACAGTGGATATCCAGCGGGCGATCATACTTCTGCGCCAGCGCAAAGGCGATGTGCAGCGATTCGACGCCATACTCACGGGTAAATTCAAAATGCGGGATCGCCCCCACCACATCCGCGCGCCTAACCGGAGCGCCTCTTCCAGTAACGCTGCGCCATTGGGGTAGGAGAGGATCCTTCCACGGGGAAAAGCGACGATTTGCAGGGTTATCCATGGCGCCACTTCGGCTTTCACTTCCAGCATCGCTTTTAATGCCGTCAAGGAAGGAGCGGAAACATCAACATGGGTGCGTACATACTGCACGCCGTTGGCCATTTGCCATTTCAGGGTTTGCCACGCGCGGCGCTTCACATCGTCATGGCTGAGCAAGGCCTTGCGCTCGGCCCAGCGTTCAATGCCTTCAAACAGCGTACCGGATTGATTCCAGTTCGGCTCGCCAGCGGTTTGCGTGGTGTCGAGATGAATATGCGGCTCAATGAACGGCGGCAACGCCAGCCCGCCGCGCGCGTTCAGCACCTCATAACTGTCGCTGTGCGCCGACCCCATCGGCGTGATATCACCAAAGCGTCCGTTCTCGATCGCAATTTGCCACACGCCATCGCGATCCGGTAAATGCACATTCTGAACTAACCAAAGCGGTGCTGCAGACATAACGCTACTCCTCTGTTTTCGTCTGCTATTTCGGATCAGACGAGCAGGCAAAAGACCTCTCTTTTTGTACACAATTTCTGCAAACCAGAAAAGCCTGTTATATCCACAACTTATAAAAACCAATAAAAATCAATCATCTACTCATTAAGTGGTATGCGAAGATGTATTTGATGCACATCAATAAGCCCCGAAGCTGAATCGTTAAGGTAGGCAATAATAGAAAAGAAATCGAGGCAAAAATGAGCAAAGTCAAACTCGCTATCATCGGTAACGGCATGGTCGGCCACCGCTTCATTGAGGACCTCCTCGATAAAGCCGACGCGTCCGAATTCGACATTACCGTTTTCTGTGAAGAGCCGCGTAAAGCCTACGACCGCGTCCATCTCTCTTCCTACTTCTCTCATCACACGGCTGAAGAGCTGTCGCTGGTCCGCGAAGGTTTTTACGAGAAACATGGCGTTAAAGTGTTGGTCGGCGAACGCGCTATCACCATTAACCGTCAGGAAAAGGTGATCCACTCCAGCGCCGGACGTACGGTCTGGTATGACAAACTGATCATGGCGACGGGTTCGTATCCGTGGATCCCGCCGATCAAAGGTTCTGGAAACGCAGGACTGTTTCGTCTACCGCACCATTGAAGATTTGAACGCCATTGAGTCATGCGCGCGTCGTAGCCGCCGCGGCGCAGTGGTGGGCGGTGGCCTGCTCGGTCTGGAAGCCGCAGGGGCGCTGAAAAACTTAGGCGTCGAAACGCACGTCATTGAATTTGCGCCGATGCTCATGGCGGAGCAGCTCGACCAGATGGGTGGCGAGCAGCTTAAACGCAAAATCGAAAGCATGGGTGTGCGCGTGCACACCTGCAAAAACACCAAAGAGATTGTCCAGCAAGGCACACAAGCGCGTAAAACGATGCACTTTGCCGACGGCAGCGCGCTGGAAGTTGACTTTATCGTCTTCTCTACCGGTATTCGCCCGCGCGATAAGCTGGCCACACAGTGCGGCCTCGGAAGTCGCGCAACGCGGCGGTATAGTCATTAACGACACCTGCCAGACCTCCGATCCGGATATCTACGCCATCGGCGAATGCGCAAGCTGGAGCAATCGCGTTTACGGTCTGGTCGCGCCGGGCTACAAAATGGCGCAGGTCGCCGTGGATCATATTCTTGGCAAGCAAAATGCGTTTGAAGGCGCGGATCTTAGCGCCAAGCTGAAA
Source organism: Enterobacter sp. EA-1 (assembly GCA_002886105.1). Classification (GTDB taxonomy): domain Bacteria; phylum Pseudomonadota; class Gammaproteobacteria; order Enterobacterales; family Enterobacteriaceae. The sequence goes on along the minus strand of CP025776.1, from coordinate 451,510 downwards.
CTGCTCGGCGTTGACGTTGGCGGCATTGGCGATGCGCATGGCCGTACACCGGGCGCACGTAGCTACGTTTATCTTGATGAAAGCAAAGAAGTCTACAAACGCCTGATTGTCAGCCCGGATAATAAAACCCTGCTCGGCGCAGTACTGGTGGGTGACACCAGCGACTTCGGCAACCTGTTACAACTGGTGCTGAACGCCATTGAGCTGCCGGAAAATCCGGACGCGCTGATCCTGCCGGCGCATGCCAGCAGCGGCAAACCGTCTATCGGTGTCGATAAACTGCCGGATAGCGCGCAGATTTGCTCCTGCTTCGACGTCACCAAAGGCGACCTGATTGCCGCCATCAACAAAAGGCTGCCATACGGTTGCGGCGCTGAAAGCCGAAACCAAAGCCGGTACCGGCTGCGGCGGGTGTATCCCTCTGGTGACGCAGGTACTTAATGCAGAACTGGCGAAACAGGGCATCGAAATCACCAACAATCTGTGCGAACACTTTGCCTATTCGCGCCGAGGGCTGTATCACCTGATTCGCGTAGAAGGGATCAAATCCTTCGACGAACTGCTGGCGAAATACGGTAAAGGCTACGGTTGCGAAGTGTGTAAACCGACCGTTGGCTCACTACTGGCATCCTGCTGGAATGAGTACATCCTGAAACCGCAACATACGCCGTTGCAGGATACCAACGATAACTTCCTCGCCAATATTCAGGAAAGACGGCACCTATTCGGTGATCCCCGCGCTCCGCCGGTGGTGAAATCACCCCGGAAGGTTTGATGGAAGTCGGTCGAATCGCCCGCGAATTTAATCTTTACACCAAAATCACCGGGTCGCAGCGTATTGGTCTGTTTGGCGCGCAAAAGATGACCTGCCGGAAATCTGGCGTCAGTTGATCGATGCCGGTTTCGAAACCGGTCATGCCTATGCCAAAGCGTTACGCATGGCGAAAACCTGCGTCGGCTCAACTGGTGTCGTTATGGCGTTGGCGATAGCGTCGGGCTCGGCGTTGAGCTGGAAAACCGTTACAAAGGCATCCGTACGCCGCACAAAATGAAATTCGGCGTTTCCGGCTGCACCCGTGAATGTGCGGAAGCGCAGGGCAAAGATGTGGGGATCATCGCCACTGAGAAAGGCTGGAACCTGTATGTCTGCGGTAACGGCGGTATGAAACCGCGTCATGCTGATTTGCTGGCGGCGGACCTTGACCATGACACGCTGCTGCACTATCTCGACCGCTTTATGATGTTCTACATCCGCACAGCAGACAAACTGACGCGTACCGCGTCCTCCGGCTGGACGGCATGGAAGGCGGCATCGACTACCTGAAGAGCGTGATCATTGATGACAAACTCGGCTTTGATGCCCAGCTCGAAGCGGAGATGACTCGCCTGCGCAACGCGGTGATCTGTGAATGGACGGAAACCGTGAATACGCCAGCCGCGCAGACACGCTTCAAACACTTTATCAACAGCGATCGTCGCGACCCGAACGTGCAGGTCGTGCCAGAGCGCCAGCAGCATCGTCCGGCGACCCCGTATGAACGCATCCCGGTAACGTTAGTGGAGGAAAAACGCATGAGTCAGTGGAACACCATCTGCAAAATCGACGACATTTTGCCAGCCACCGGCGTTTGCGCCCCTGGTGAACGATCAGCAAGTGGCGATTTTCCGCCCGCGCCACGACGACCAGTTTACGCCATCAGCAATATCGACCCGTTCTTCCAGTCCAGCGTGCTGTCCCGCGGGCTGATTGCGGAGCATCAGGGTGAGCTGTGGGTCGCCAGCCCGCTGAAAAAACAGCGTTTCCGCCTGCGTGACGGGCTGTGCATGGAAGATGAAAGCCGCTCTGTCGCGCATTTTGATGCGCGCGTTAAAGACGGTGCCGTACAGATTAAAGCGTGATACCCCGGCGGGGGGTGCAATGCTCCCGCCGTTACTTTTTGATTTTTAAACTTTTCTTTTTTAACTTTGGATAATCAACACTATGTTTACCGACACGATTAATAAGTGCGCGGCTAACGCTGCGCGCATTGCACGCCTCGCTTCACAAAATCCGCTGGGTTTTTGGGTGAGTTCCGCGATGGCAGGCGCTTACGTTGGGCTTGCCATTATTTTGATTTTCACGCTCGGCAATCTGCTCGATCCCTCCGTTCGTCCGCTGGTGATGGGGGCAACGTTTGGTCTTGCGTTAACGCTGGTGATCATCGCGGGCTCTGAGCTGTTTACCGGCCACACCATGTTTCTGACGCTGGGTGTTAAAGCAGGCAGCATCAGCCACGCTCAGATGTGGACGATTTTGCCGCAAACTGGCTGGGTAACCTGCTGGGTTCCGTTTTTGTTGCTCTGCTGTACAGCTGGGGCGGCAGCAGCCTGCTGCCGGTGGATACCTCTATTTTGCACACCGTTGCGCTGGCAAAAACCAACGCGCCAGCCTCGGTGCTGTTCTTCAAAGGCGCGCTGTGCAACTGGCTGGTCTGCGGCGATCTGGATGGCGATCCGCACCGAAGGCGCGGCGAAATTCATTGCTATCTGGTGGTGTCTGCTGGCGTTTATCGCTTCCGGCTACGAGCACTCCGTTGCCAATATGACCCTGTTTGCGCTCTCCGGTTTGGTCATCATAGCGATGCATATACCCTCTCTGGCATTGGCCATAATCTGCTGTGGGTAACGCTGGGCAATACTTTCTCCGGCACCGTATTTATGGGGCTGGGTTACTGGTATGCTACGCCAAAATCAGAGCGTCCTTCTGCGGTCAACACCGTGAAAAGCCAGCCAATAGCAGATAACTAATTTATCGGGGTAATGTCGTGGATCACTTACCAATTTTTTGCCAGCTACGCGATCGCCACTGCCTGCTCGTCGGCGGCGGCGATGTTGCGGAACGTAAAGCCCGGCTGTTAATGGACGCGGGTGCACGACTTACCGTCAATGCTCTCTCTTTTGTTCCCCAGTTCACCGTCTGGGCTGAGGAAGGCATGCTGACCGCGGTGGAAGGCGAATTCACCGAAACGCTGCTGGATGCGTGCTGGCTGGCCATTGCCGCCACTCGATAATGAAGTGGTGAATCAACGCGTCAGCAATGCTGCAGAAGCACGCCGCATTTTCTGTAACGTGGTGGATGCCCCCACGCAGGCGAGCTTTATCATGCCGTCAATTATCGATCGCTCGCCGCTGATGGTAGCGGTCTCCTCCGGCGGCACGTCGCCGGTGCTGGCGCGTTTGCTGCGTGAGAAACTGGAGTCGCTGCTGCCGCAACATCTCGGGCAGGTGGCGTTGTTCGCCGGGAAGCTACGCAGCCGGGTGAAGCAACATTTTGCCACCGTCAGCGAGCGCCGTCGCTTCTGGGAAAAACTGTTCGTTAACGACAGACTTGCGCAGTCCCTCGGCTAACCAGTGGACATGCCTGCCGTCAACAACATCACCGAGCAGTTGCTGGCGGAGCCGCTGGACAGCCGTGGCGAAGTGGTGCTGGTTGGCGCAGGCCCCGGCGATGCCGGGTTGCTGACCCTGAAAGGTTTGCAGCAAATCCAGCAGGCGGATGTGGTGGTGTATGACCGGCTGGTCTCCGACGACATTATGAAGCTGGTGCGCCGCGATGCGGATCGTGTATTCGTCGGTAAGCGCGCAGGTTACCACTGCGTACCGCAGGAGGAGATCAACCAGATCCTGCTGCGCGAAGCGCAAAACGGTAAACGCGTCGTGCGACTGAAAGGCGGCGATCCGTTTATCTTCGGGCGCGGCGGTGAAGAGCTGGAAACCCTGTGCCATGCGGGCATTCCTTTCTCGGTTGTGCCGGGCATAACGGCAGCCTCGGGGTGTTCCGCCTATTCCGGCATTCCGTTAACCCACCGCGATTATGCGCAAAGCGTCAGGCTGGTTACCGGGCATCTGAAAACCGGCGGCGAGCTGGACTGGGCCAATCTGGCGGCAGAGAAGCAGACGCTGGTGTTCTATATGGGCCTTAATCAGGCAGCCACTATTCAGGCACAGTTGATTGCGCATGGCATGCAGGAAGACATGCCGGTGGCGCTGGTGGAAAACGGCACCTCGGTGCAACAGCGCGTGGTCAACGGAAGTTTGTCGCAGCTCGGCGAGCTGGCGCAGGTAGAAAGCCCGGCGCTGATTATTGTTGGCCGTGTGGTGGCGCTACGCGATAAGCTGAAGTGGTTTTAAAGACAGAAAAAAGGGCAGGTTAAACCTGCCCTTTTTTATTTCGTCCGCGATTACGGTTTTGCCACAAAACCAATCGCTTCGTAGACTTTTTTCAGCGTTTCAGACGCACGGGCGCTGGCTTTCTCCGCCCCGTCTTTCATCACCTGCTGCAGGAAAGCTTCGTCATTACGATAACGGTGATAACGCTCCTGCAACTCGGTCAGCATGCCGGATACCGCATCCGCGACTTCGCCCTTAAGGTGACCGTACATTTTGCCTTCAAAGTGTTGTTCCAGCTCAGGAATACTCTGGCCTGTCACCGCAGAGAGAATATCCAGCAAGTTAGAGACGCCCGCTTTATTGGCAATGTCGTAACGCACTACCGGCGGCTCATCGGAGTCGGTGACCGCACGTTTAATTTTCTTCACGACCGATTTTGGATCTTCCAGCAGGCCAATAACGTTATTGCGGTTATCGTCCGACTTGGACATTTTTGGTCGGCTCCAGAAGCGACATCACGCGCGCGCCAGATTTCGGAATGAACGGCTCCGGCACCTTAAAGGTATCGCCATAAATGGCGTTAAAACGCTGAGCAATATCGCGGCTCAGTTCCAGATGCTGTTTCTGATCTTCACCCACCGGGTTCGTCTGGTACAGCAGGATATCGGCAGCCATCAGCACCGGGTAATCAAACAGACCGGCGTTAATGTTCTCTGCATAGCGCGCAGATTTATCTTTGAACTGCGTCATACGGCTCAACTCGCCGAAATAGGTGTAGCAGTTCAGCGCCCAGCCCAGTTGAGCATGTTCAGGTACGTGGGACTGAACGAAGATAGTGCTCTTCTGCGGATCGATACCACAGGCCAGATAGAGTGCGAGGGTATCCAGCGTTGCCTTACGCAGCGCCTGCGGATCTGGCGCACGGTGATGGCATGCTGGTCAACGATGCAGTAGATACAGTGATAGTCATCCTGCATGTTCACCCACTGACGCAGCGCACCCATATAGTTGCCAATGGTTAATTCACCGGAGGGCTGTGCGCCGCTAAAAACGATGGGCTTAGTCATTTTTCGTTTCCTGATTTTCACTGTGCGGGAGCCCGAGAGCGGGCAGTAAATCTTTTAAGCTTTCAAACACGAAGTCTGGTTTGCTTAAGGTGATGTCTTCGCCGTAGTTGTAACCGTAAGTCAGCCCCACAGAGGTGCTGCCTGCCGCCTGAGCGGCCAGAATGTCATTACGCGAATCGCCGACGAAGAGCAGCTCATGAGGTTGAATATTGAGCTTTTTACACACCAGAAGCAACGGTTCCGGATGCGGCTTTTTGTTCACCACATCGTCACCGCCCACCACGAAGGTGAAGAACTGTGCAATACCGAGTGCTTCCAGTAACGGTGCGACAAACGGCGTCGGTTTGTTGGTGACCAGCGCCAGCGGTAAACCTTTCGCATGCAGCACCGCCAGCGTTTCTGCGACGTCCGGGAACAAGAAACTGCCCTCTTCCACGGTCTCTTCGTAGTAACGGTTAAACAGTTTTCGCAACATGCGAACCTGCTCTTCCTGCGGCACATCACCAGCATCAACATCCGGTTTACCTTGTGCGGCACGCTGAATCGCACGCTCCCCGGCGTGACCAGTTAAACGCGCGCTCCATCAGCACATCGGCACCGTTACCAATCCGAGGGTCACCACGCGCCTCTCCGGCCTGCGGCAGCTCCAGCGCATACAATGCACTGTCTACGGCGGCAGTCAGGCCCGGTGCGCTGTCGACCAGCGTGCCATCCAAATCAAAAGCAATACCCTGAATTGACTGCATTTTACTCATGACTTACCTTTGCCAGTTCGCGACGCATTTCATCAATGACTTTTTTTGTAATCCGGTTGGTCGAAAATCGCCGAACCCGCGACGAACATGTCCGCCCCCGCGGCAGCAATTTCGCCGATATTGTTCACCTTCACACCGCCGTCGACTTCCAGACGAATATCGAAGCCGGACGCGTCAATGCGGCGGCGTACTTCACGCAATTTATCCAGCGTGTGCGGGATAAAAGACTGACCGCCAAAGCCCGGGTTAACGGACATCAGCAAAATCACATCCAGCTTATCCATCACGTAATCAAGGTAGCTCAGCGGCGTGGCAGGGTTAAACACCAGCCCGGCTTTACAGCCATGCTCTTTAATAAGCTGCAACGTGCGGTCAACGTGCTCAGACGCTTCAGGATGAAAGGTAATAATGCTTGCGCCAGCGGCGGCAAAAGTCAGGAACCAGACGATCGACCGGTTTCACCCATCAGATGCACGTCAATTGGCGCGGTTATGCCATAGTTACGCAGCGCTTTCAGCACCATCGGACCAATCGTCAGGTTCGGGACATAGTGATTATCCATCACGTCGAAATGAACGACATCCGCCCCGGCAGCCAGTGCATTGGCGGTGTCTTCACCCAGACGGGCAAAATCAGCCGACAGAATCGAAGGGGCAATCAAATACTGTTTCATCCGCATCTCCTTGAAAATGATAAGTCGGCAGGCTGGCGGCGCGGTGAAAGCAGGTTACCGGGTTGCCGGGCGGTAAAGCGCCAGCAATTCATCCACCTTTTGCGCGTGCCGCCGTTACTGCTGATACTGCGTCGCACTTTCACCACATGCAATTTTGCCTGACGGTACCACTCGCGCGTTAGCGCTGTATCGTGGTTGGAAATTAACACCGGGATCCGGTTCTGCACCCGAGGCTTTCGGCAATCGCCGCCAGATGCGCCTGCTGCTCCAGATTGAAACTGTTTGTGTGATACGCCGTAAAATTAGCGGTGGCGGAGAGCGGCGCATAAGGAGGATCGCAATACACTACGGAGTTCTCGTCGGCGCGCGCCATGCTGTCGGCGTAAGATTCGCAGTAAAAGAAGGCATTCTGCGCTTTTTCTGCAAAGTGATACAACTCTGCTTCCGGGAAATAGGGTTTTTTATAACGCCCGAACGGCACGTTAAATTCGCCACGCAGGTTATAACGGCAAAGACCGTTGTAGCCATGACGGTTGAGATACAAAAACAGCAATGCGCGCCGGAACGGATCCTGACAGGCATTAAACTCATCGCGCAGCGGGTAGTAAACCACGGACTGATTGGTTTCAGGCGTGAACAGTTCCCGTGCATGATGCACATACTCATCAGCACGGTCTTTAACGATGTTGTAAAGGCTTATCAAGTCGCTGTTGATATCAGCGAGGATATAGCGAGAGAACGACGTGTTGAGGAACACCGATCCCGCGCCGACGAACGGCTCGATAAGGCATTCGCCCTGTGGCAGATGCCTTTCGATATCGTCCAGCAGGGGGTACTTCCCCCCGCCCATTTCAAAAAAGCGCGATTCTTTTCATGCTGACTGATTGCTTACACTCTCTCCGGCTGTGGAGAAAGCTCCGACAGCATCTGCGCTTTAAACATTACTTCAGATCGGCCTGAACCTGATGCAGCGGTTTCGCCCACGGGTTCTTCGCCTGTACATCCGCTGGCAGTGCAGCAACCGCGCGTTTTGCATCATCTTTCGAGGCATACACGCCGCTCACCAGCACATACCACGGCTGACCGTTACGCGTGGTCTGATAAACAACGAAGTTTTTCAGATTTTCTTTCTTCGCCCACGCATTCAGGTTGGTGGAGTTCGAAGAGCTGCTCAGTTGCAACGTATAGTGGCTACCCGGCGCCGCTTTCAGTGCAGCGACATTACCGGTCGATGCGGCACCGCTTGCAGCAGGCGCAGCGCTCGCCGCTGGCGCAGTGACAACCGGCGCCGCTGCCGTCGCGGCCGGTTTCGGCTGGACTGGCGTTGCTGCCGGCGTTTTCACTGGTGCAGCCGTCACGGTTTCAGTGCGTTTCGGCGGCTGAGCAACCGGTTTTGATTCTGCCGTTACCGCCGGGGCTTTCACCTGCGGTTTCGGCTCAATAACCATTTGCTTGCGCTCAGGACGCGAGGCAGCGGTATGGTTTTCCGCCGTTGCTGACTGCTGGCGGGCAGCGGCATTGCCATTACGCACCGGCGCAACCGTTGCCGGTTCGGTTGGCAGCGTGGAGTTAACGGCGCTGTCAATCTGCGACTGGTTTTGCGGCTGCGACAGCGCGCTGTTCAGATCGCCCTGCACTTCCACACGCTGCTGACCTTCCGGGGCAGTTGGCGTCTGGCCCTGCGACGGAGTAGATGAGATCGGCGGCAAAGAGACATCCTGCGGTGGGTTACCTGCAGTCTGCGGCGCAGAGGCTGCACCCGGCGCTGGCTGAGCACCGTTCGTTTGATCGGCAGTGTTGCCGGGCGCACTTGCATTGCCATTATTCGCTGAGAGATCGATATTCTTCTCAGCCGGGGCTTGTTCGGTCGTGGAGGGCGCAGGCGATTTCAGCGCAGAGCCGATGCCAACAATCAGCAGCAACAGCACCAGAATACCCACACCCATCATCATGTACTGACGGGACGCAGGCCTTGCCGCAGCGGCCGTTTTACGCTTGCGCGGACGACGTTCTTCACGCTCCTCGTCCAGAGCGCCTTCATCCTCGTCATACCCCTCTTCCTCGCGCTCATCACGCGCCCGGCGGGTACGGGAAGGACGACGATCGTCGGTATCAAGATCAACATCATCAAAGTTGATCTGCGGCTCATCGACGCGATCGGAAGATTGACGAGAACGACCAGCACGACGATCGCTGGGATCGGGTTTCAGCTCGTCTTCTGGTTTGAATTCATCCATTTAACACCCCACTCAAAGGCGCATGCTACGACCTGCATAGCGCCCGAAGTTAAACGTCACGGCTTACCCGTGACCAGACCTTCTCTAATTAGTTACGCTTGCTGGCAATCAGCAATAGCGGCCAGAACTACGTCGTGCGGCACTCCGCCGCGCACTTCACTCTTCCCTATGGCCAACGGGAGCACCGGGCGCATCTCCCCCGCCAGCACTTTTTTATCGCGCATCATATGCGGCAGGTAGGCCTGCGCGGACATGTCGCGAGGACCGTGCACCGGCAACCCTGCGCGTTCAAGCAGAACAATAATACGCTGCGTGTCGGCTTTGCTGAACTGGCCCAAACGCTCTGATGTGCGTGCCGCCATCACCATGCCAGCCGCAACGGCTTCGCCATGCAACCAGTTGCCGTAGCCCATTTCCGCTTCAATAGCATGTCCGAAGGTATGACCGAGATTCAGCAAAGCACGCAGGCCTGTTTCACGCTCATCGGCAGCCACGACTTCGGCTTTCAGTTCACAGCAACGGCGAATGCAGTACGCCATCGGCCATCTAGACGCAATAACGCGTCCATATTCTCTTCAAGCCATTCAAAGAACTCGCCGTCGAGAATAATGCCGTATTTGATCACTTCCGCGAGACCGGAAGACAATTCGCGGGCAGGAAGGGTATCCAGACAGTCGAGATCCACCACCACAGATGCAGGTTGATAGAACGCGCCGATCATGTTTTTTACCGAGAGGATGGTTCACCGCCGTTTTACCGCCCACGGAGGAGTCAGGAGAGGAGCGTGGTCGGGACTGGATAAAACGCACGCCCCGCTGGTAGCTTGCCGCCGCGAAGCCGGTTAGATCACCGATCACCCCGCCGCCAAGCGCGATCAACGTGGTGTCGCGCCCATGAGGTTTTTGCAACAGCGCGGTGAAGACCGTGTCCATTACCGCCGGGGCTTTTGTATTGCTCGCCGTCCGGCAAAATAACACTGTCGACCTTCACCCCAGCCTGCTCAAGCACGCGGCGAACGTTATCCAGATAGAGCGGAGCCAGTGTTTCGTTGGTGACCAGCATAACCTGATCACCAGACTTCAGCGGCGCGAAGGAAGCTGGATCGTTAAACAAACCAGCCGCAATGGTGATAGGGTAACTACGTTCCCCGAGAGTGACGGTAATCCTCTCCATGACGCGACATCCACCTTAGTTGCTTAAACCTGCAGGCCTTGTATTAAGCCAGAATTAGTTGCCTTCCAGCATATGAATAATCTGGTTTGCGACTACTTTAGCGCTCTGATCGTCGGTACGAATGGTCACGTCCGCAATCTCCTCGTACAGCGGATTACGTTCGTTGGCCAACGCTTCCAGCACTTCGCGCGGCGGTGAGTCCACTTGCAGAAGTGGGCGTTTTTGTCACGTTGCGTGCGAGCCAATTGTTTTTCGATAGTGGTTTCCAGATAGACCACTACGCCACGGGCGGAGAGACGATTACGGGTTTCGCGAGATTTCACAGAACCGCCGCCGGTTGCCAGTACAATGCCCTGCTTTTCCGTCAGCTCATTGATGATTTTTTCTTCGCGATCGCGGAAACCTTCTTCACCTTCAACGTCGAAGACCCAGCCCACATCAGCTCCGGTGCGTTTCTCAATCTCTTGATCAGAATCGTAAAATTCCATATTGAGTTGTTGAGCTAACTGGCGCCCAATAGTGCTTTTGCCGGCACCCATAGGCCCAACCAGAAAGATATTGCGTTTCTCTGCCATTTTTTGGTACTACTAAGACTATTCGTTGATGATAAACCCGCTGCGCAGACACACCGGCGTAGCAGGACATGAACTGAAACCTCATATGCGATAGTGCGAGAGTCAGATCGAAAATTATCTCAGTACTCCGGCTTGTTTGGCAACACATTAAATTACCAGTTGGGCGCGGATACCTGTTCAGGCGCAACGGGAGACCACTGACGCTCAAATCGGTACTCCTTGTAAGCTAAATCATCTCTCACGTCAAACACCTGAACTAAGTTCCGTAGAAAAAGGGGGAGGTTACGGCGGGATTAATGTACCGATGCCAGTCGCGGGGTAATAAACACCACCAGCTCGCGTCGTTCATTATCCTTTGTATCGTGACGAAATAACCGCCCGAATCACGGGATGGCGCCGACCCCGGGAACCCGGCTTTCGCCAGCGGTCTGCTTTTGCGAGAAAATACCGCCCAGCGCCAGCGTATCGCCGCTTTTCACCTCCACCTGCGTTTCAATTTCCTGTTTATCAATCGCCATGGTTTCACCCACCGGCCTGTTGCAGGATCTGGCCGGGCATATTCTGGCTAATACGCAGTTTTAAACGCACACGCTTATCCGGCAATACCGTCGGCGTGACGTCCATACCCAGCACCGCCTCCTTAAATTCCACCGATGTTTGTCCGCTCTCACCGTTGGAAACCTGATAAGGGATTTCACTGCCTTGCTTAATGCTGGCGGGCTGGCGATGTGATGCCAGAAGCCTTGGACTGGCGATGATCTCCAGTTGCTGCTTTTGTTCAAGTGCGGACAGCTCAAGCTCCAGCAAGCGGGCATTGATACTGCCAATATTAAATCCCACCCGGGTCGACGCGGTCGGTACAGACAAATCGGCAGACAGCGCACCAACCTGCCCGCGTGCCGTCGATTCCGCCTGTGCTAACCCCCACTTCACCCCCTAGCTCTCGCAGGCTTTTTTCATTAATGGTGACGATATACGCCGCCAGTTCAACCTGCTCAACCGGTAAGTCCATTTGCGCCACCCATTTTTCCAGCGCCGCCAACCCTTCTTTATTATCACGCACTAACAAACGGTTAAGGCGCGTATCCACCGTGATTGTCCCTTGCGGGCTCAGCATCGCTCCCCCGGCTTTTGCCAGTTCCCCAGCGTCGGCATAACGCAACACCATACTGCGACTCAGGAGAGGTGCATTCTGTTTACGCTTTGCCTGCGCTGCCTCCCGTTCCGCCTGCTGTTGCTGTTGTCGCGCGGCCGTGTGCGCCAGCCAGATATTCCCTTGTTGGCTCAACGTGAGCCCGGCGCTGGCGGCAACGGTTTGCAACGCCTGCCGCCGGAGGGAACATCCACCAGATGCAGCGACAACGTGCCGTTAACGTCCGGCGGGATCACCAGTTTTGGTTTTCCAGCGCGACCAGCGCCTGCAGCACTTGCGCGACGGGCGCATCATCCACCGTCAGCGTCACCGGGGTTAGTGTCTGTGCGCAGACGATCGGCAAACTGAAGCACGCGGCGCTGACTATCCATTTTTCATCCTGATCTCCTTCTCGTTTCCAGCGCCATTCTGCTGGCGTACAGCGCTCTCCCAGTAGGTTATTCGTATGCCATGTTCGTTGACGGCAATAACGCGCCACCCTGTTGGCAGCGTCTCTCCCTCGACGACCCGGCGCCATCGCCCGCTGTCATCGCGTAAAATGCCGATGCTTTGCTCCCCGCCACTACCCCATGAAAACGCCAGCTTGCTAGCTGCCCCGTAAGACAGGTATCCCGCGGAGGTTGAAAGGGATCGCGCATTCCGCTAAGCAGCAAGCAGAGTCCTCCGGCGCAAAGCAGGCGCTTAGCGGTCATGATCATGTTCCAGCCCCAATGTAAAGCGCAGCCCATTTTCCTCAGCAATCAACGAGAACGACGGAACCAACATGTCGCGCTGCGCCAACATCAGAAACGTCCCGGTAACCAGCGCCCACTGCGTTTGCAGCACCATTTCACCGCCGTTTTGCGCCGGCTGCCAGCGGAGCAACTGCCGTTCATGGGTATGAAAATCCAGCGGAGTAAACGGAGACAACGCGGCGTCGGTAGCGCTTTGCGGCGGTGGCGTGATATCGCGCAATTTACGCCACTGCGCACGCAGCGCACTTTCATTTGCTTCCTGCAGGATGAACAGTTGCGCTTGCCGGTCTTTTAATGGGGGAAACAACCAGCCACCACGCCAGCATCAGCCCACAAAAGGCACCCGTAAGCCAGCACACAACGCGCGAGCGTGGCGACATGGCAAACCAAAAATCAGCGTTAAGGGGCACGAAGAGGCTCCTTACTCAACTGGTAATGGAATTGCCATCGTCCTTGCGCATCGCGCACCGTCGCCCCCGTAGGCAAAAGATGGAACCCCGGTACAGCCCGTAGCGTCGTTTCAAGGTCATTTAATGACGCAAACGCTCTCGCCAGACCCGACAGTTCCAGGGTTCCCCTGCTGCCAGCGAAGCTGCGTCAGCCGTGCCTCCTGCGGCAGATTTTCCGCCAGCGCAGAGAGCATCGGCTGCCAGTCACGGGTCTGCTGTCTCCGCTGCGCCCGCGCTTGCGCCTGCTGCCATCGCTGTTGCCTGATCAGCAACGGCTTCTCTCCGGCGATCAGCGCCGCCAGTATGTTTTCGTCTGATTGTCGCCAGATTGACGCCTGATGAAGATCGCCCGCGACAGTACCGCGCCAGACCGTACTGCCAACAACCAGCAGGAATGCCGTGCCCGTAAAAGTTGCCGCCCATACCCGCGCAATGTGCTGCCGCCTGCGCCGTCGCCGGGGGTAAAAAGTTGACTAACTGCGACATCAGCACCTCCCGGCAAGCGCCAGCCCGAGAGCAACGGCATAGCTGGCCCCGGCTTTGGGCAGCGGAGGCTGGCGCCACGGAATAACCGACCAACAATCAGATTCGCCTTCCGCCTCGCCGCAAAGCGCGATTTCGTCAGTTGCCAACCCAAGCAGTGCGGCCAATTGTGCGACGGTATCGGCCTCCTCCAGACCTCGTCGCCCCCAGCTCTCTTTGTGGCCCACAGCCATTGTCGTTCATCATGCCGTGCGAGGCAGCGAACGGGAGGGACAAGCCACGGAACGAGCGGTTGTAGCGCTGCGGCGTCAGGCGTAATAGAGGAAAGAGTTAACGAGAGTGACTGCGCCGTGCCCAGTAATGTCGCGACATCTTTATTTTGTGCGGCGGTCACACCATATGCGTTTCCGGGTTCATCTTCGGTGAAGTCGAAACAGAGATCGCTTTCCGCCATCTCCAGTTCCCGCGAAACAGAATGAGAAACCCAGCCGGACAACTCCCCGCTCGCGCAGCGAGATAGCCGGTCGCGGCAGTTTTCTTTGCAACGTTTGCCCGGAGGGAAACGCCAGACGTACGCAGTGTCGCTGCGGAAGCGCGTGACGCCGGGGGCGCAGTACAGTCAGAAGCTGTTCAGGGGATTTAATCCGCCCTTGCACAATCACGCCATGGGGCAGCGGAAAATGCCACCAACGGCGTAGAGTCTGGCCGCGTCGGCCAGCGGCGATGGCGACGCTGAAGATGCCATCTTGTTGAATATGCAGACCAATCTTCCATTGCCTGAATGCCATAAATTACGATCTCCTTATCGTCTCTCTGGATGACGCTATATCAATGCATCAGGCTTGCCTTTATACTACCGCGCGGTTGTTTATAAACTGCCCAAATGACACTAAATGGGAAATCTCCAGTGAAGTTCGTAAAGTATTTATTCATCCTTGCAGTATGTTGCATTCTGCTGGGAGCAGGCTCGATCTACGGTCTGTACAAATATATTGAGCCACAGCTACCTGACGTCGCGACGCTCAGAGATGTGCGGCTACAGATTCCAATGCAGGTGTACAGCGCCGATGGCGAATTGATCGCGCAATACGGTGAAAAACGCCGTATCCCGTTGTCCCTCAATCAGATCCCGCCGGAAATGGTGAAGGCGTTTATCGCGACAGAAGACAGCCGTTTTTATGAGCACCACGGTGTCGATCCGGTCGGGATTTTCCGCGCCGCCAGCGTGGCGTTGTTTTCCGGCCATGCTTCACAGGGGGCGAGCACCATCACGCAACAGTTGGCGCGTAACTTCTTCCTGAGCCCGGAACGCACGCTGATGCGTAAAATAAAAGAAGTGTTCCTCGGCCATCCGTATTGAGCAGCTACTGAATAAAGATGAGATCCTTGAGCTCTATCTCAATAAGATCTACCTCGGTTACCGCGCCTATGGCGTGGGCGCAGCAGCACAGGTCTATTTCGGTAAATCCGTCGATCAGCTGACGCTGGAGTGAAATGGCGGTGATAGCCGGTCTGCCTAAAGCGCCGTCGACGTTTAACCCGCTCTACTCGCTTGATCGTGCAACAGCCCGCCGCAACGTGGTGCTGGCGCGTATGCAGAGCGAAGGCTACATCACCCAAGAACAGTACGATCAGGCGCGCGGCGAGGCCATTGATGCCAATTACCACGCGCCGGAAATCGCCTTCTCCGCCCCTATCTTTCCGAAATGGTACGCCGGACTGCGGTGGCGCAGTACGGCGATAAAGCCTACGAAGATGGCTATCGCGTTTACACCACCATCACCCGTAAAGTGCAGCAGGGTGCTCAGGATGCGGTGCGCAATAACGTGATGGATTACGATATGCGCCACGGTTATCGCGGCCCCTCCAATGTGTTGTGGAAAGTGGGTGAAGCGGCATGGAACAGCAAAAAATCACCGACTCGCTGAAAACGCTGCCGACATACGGACCACTTTCTCCGGCGGTTGTCACCAGCGCGAATCCGCAAGAAGCCACCGCCATGCTGGCAGATGGCACCTCCGTGTCGCTGCATATGGAAGGTGTGCGCTGGGCGCGTCCGTACCGTTCAGATACCCAGCAGGGCGCAACCCCGCGTAAAGTGACCGATGCGGTACAGGCCGGTCAGCAGATTTGGGTTCGTCAGGTAGATAACACTGGTGGCTGGCGCAAGTGCCGGATGTAAACTCGGCGCTGGTTTCCCTTAACCCGCATAATGGTGCGGTACTGGCGCTGGTGGGGGGATTCGACTTTAACCAAAGCAAATTCAACCGTGCGACCCGAGGCACTGCGTCAGGTAGGGTCGAACATCAAACCGTTCCTTTACACGGCAGCGATGGATAAAGGTCTGACGCTGGCAAGCATCCTCAATGACGTCCCGATTTCCCGTTGGGACGCAGGTGCGGGTTCCGACTGGCGCCCCCAAAAACTCACCGGACGAATATGCCGGGCCAATCCGCTTGCGTCAGGGTCTGGGCCAATCGAAAAACGTGGTGATGGTTCGCGCCATGCGCGCCATGGGCGTCGATTACGCAGCAGAATATCTTCAGCGATTCGGCTTCCCGGCGCAAAACATTGTGCATACGGAATCACTGGCGC
This sequence comes from Enterobacter sp. EA-1, assembly GCA_002886105.1. Classification (GTDB taxonomy): domain Bacteria; phylum Pseudomonadota; class Gammaproteobacteria; order Enterobacterales; family Enterobacteriaceae. The sequence goes on along the minus strand of CP025776.1, from coordinate 435,467 downwards.
TCGGTTCGGCTTCGTTCACGCCGATGCAGGTTGCCAGAGGATATTCCGTGATGGCCAACGGCGGCTTCACTGGTTGATCCTTACTACATTGCCAAAATCGAAAACGATCAGGGTAATGTGCTGTTTGAAGCGCACCCGAAAGTGGCCTGCGCGGATTGCGATATCCCGGTGATTTACGGGGGAAACACCGAAATCAAACGTTCTGGAAAACAAGGACATGGAGAATGTGGCTATCTCGCAGGAGCAACAGAATACTTCCGTGCCCATGCCGCAACTGGAACAGGCAAATCAGGCCCTGGTGCAGAGAAGCGGTGGTGAAGAGTATGCGCCGCATGTGATCAGCACTCCGCTGTCGTTTTTGATTAAGAGCGCGTTGAACAGTAACGTCTTCGGCGAACCGGGCTGGCAAGGTACCGGCTGGCGGGCGGGCCGCGATCTCAAACGTACTGACATCGGCGGAAAAACCGGCACCACCAACAGCTCGAAAGATGCACCGGTTCTCCGGTTACGGTCCCGGCGTTGTGACCTCGGTGTGGATCGGTTTTGACGATCATCGTCGCGATCTGGGGCGCACCACCGCTTCCGGGGCGATCAAAGATCAGATTTCCGGCTACGAAGGCGGCGCGAAGAGCGCCCAGCCAGCGTGGGATGCCTACATGAAAACGGTACTGGACGGTGTTGCGGAAGATCCGTTAACACCACCGCCAGGGCATTGTGACGGTGAACATTGACCGCAGTACCGGGCAGTTGTCGAACGGGGGCAGCAGCCGTCAGGAATATTTCATTGAAGGTACGCAGCCCACGCAGCAAGCCGTACATGAAGTAGGCACGACAATTATCGATAACGGCGAGACCCACGAACTGTTCTGATCCCTCACCACTTCCCTGAGAAGTGGTGTAAATATAACAACAAAAAGGGCGCAAAGCGCCCTTTATTTTGGCTTACGTCGTTACAGCCGCCCCCGGCCCTTCCAGCCACTCACGGACCAGAAACAGTGCGCTGACGTTACGCGCCTCATTGAAATCGGGATCTTCCAGCAAATCCATTAAATGCTTCAGCGGCCAGCGAACCTGTGGCAGCGGCTCCGGTTCATCGCCGGGCAAGGATTCAGGATACAGGTCTTCAGCAACGATAATATTCATCTTACTGGAGAAATAAGAGGGCGCCATGCTGAGTTTTTTCAGAAAAGTAAGCTCATTTGCACCAAATCCTACTTCTTCTTTTAGTTCACGGTTCGCCGCTTCGTATATACTCTCACCGAGGATCGATAAGACCTTTGGAAAATCCCAGCTCGTAGGACTCGGTTCCCACCGCATATTCGCGGATCAGGATCAGATGCTCGTCGACAATTGGCACAATCATCACGGCTTCGTGTGTGGAAGGACGCATGCGTTCGTAGACACGGCGCACACCGTTGCTAAATTCCAGATCCACACTTTCGACGTTAAACAGTCGTGAAGAAGCGACCGTTTCAACATTAAGAATGGTGGGTTTTTGCAATGATTCGCTCATTATTATCGGTCTTTTGCAGAGAAACTTGCGTTATTGTGCGACACTACACACGGTTTGGGCAATGTCATTCGCCGCTAATTTACATTTTCGTAACCTACCAAAAATCAATCCCCAAATAAACCCAAAAAGTCAATAGCTTGGAAATAAAACTAAGAATTTGCTGATATTCCCGTTAGGGTGGTTTTGCTATTCTTGTATGTGATGGTATGCGCTTAAAATTACTCAAGTTAATTTCCTGCTTGCGGCGGCCAACCACAACACGTTATTTACGGGAAGGGTGCAACTGACTACACCTGTTAGAAAAAGTAAGATGGGGAAAGCATGAGCACCATTTTGATTTTTTCGCTGCTATGCTGGCCTGCGCATTCCTCGCTGGATGGATTTTCAGGTTCAGGTCGCAACGTCGCTACAGGCTGCCTTATTTGCAGGCCTTCGCTGGCGCGACGACCCGTAAACTGTCGCCAGAAGAGCGCGAAGCCGTCGAAAGCTATCTGGAGTCGCTCTCCCGTACACAAAATATCCGTGACCGGCGCAACGACCGCCCCGGTGTCCATCAAATTAAATGCCCAAAGCAATACCGTCCTGTTTGTGGCGCACTCCATTACGCGCTATGGCATCACTACCGACGCCCCCAATAAATGGCGCTACTATCTTGATTCTGTCGAAGTGCATTTGCCGCCCTTTTGGGAGCAGTACATTACCGATGAGAACAATGTCGAACTGATCCGTACCGACTCACTGCCGCTGGTGATCTCACTGAATGGTCATACCCTCAGTGAATATATGAATGAAGAGCGCAGTGGCGAACTGGAGCGCGTTTCGGCGGCGCACTCCGCCATCCGCGGTGAAGAAACGGAGCAGATCGAACTGCTGAATATCCGCCGGGAAACACAGGAAGAGTTCGCCTTAAGCCGACCAGATGGCATGCGCGAAGCCCTGCTGGTATCTACCGCTTTCTTACTGTTCTTCTTCTGCCTCGGTCGCTCCCGAAGTCTTCGTTCCATGGCTGGCGGGCGGCGCTGTTATGTTGCTTGCCGCCGGGTTATGGGGCCTGTATGCGCCGCCAGCCAAAAACACCCTGCGCGAAATCCACTGTCTGCGCGGTACGCCAAAGCGTTGGGGTTTGTTCGGTGAAAACAATCAGGAGCAGATGAACAACATCTCGCTGGGCATTATCGATCTGATCTATCCACGCCACTGGCAACCCTTCGTCACGCAGGATCTGGGGCAACAAACGGATATCGATATTTATCTCGATCGCCACGTTGTGCGCCGGGGGCGCTTTTTATCCCTGCACGATGAGGTGAAAAACTTCCCGTTGCAACACTGGGTACGCAGCGCGGTCATCTCCACCGGTTCGCTGGTGGTACTGGCGATGCTGCTGATTTGGGTGCCGCTGGATATGCCGATTAAATTCACCGTCTCGTGGATCAAAGGCGCGCAAACCATTGAGGCCAGCAGCGTCAACCAACTCGAAGCTGCCGGGTTGCGCATAGGTGACACGTTGCGCCTCAGCGGCACCGGGATGTGCAACATTCATACTCAGAGCAACTGGGCTTCGCGTCAGACGTCACCGTTTACGCCATTCGACTGTTCACAGATTATCTGGAATAACGCACCGCCGCTGCCACTGCCGGAGTCCGGGACGGTGACCAAAGCCACGGCGCTTGCCCAGTGCGGTCAGCCGTCAGTTACACCCCACAGCAGAAGATGATTCCCGCGTTAGCCCTGTGCTGCGTTCCGCCATTCAGAAGTCTGGCATGGTCTTGTTGGATGACTTTGCCGATATCGTGCTGAAAACCCGGGGATTTGTGCTCTGCTGAAGACGAGTGTTTACGGCTGAAAAACGCGCTGGTTAACTCGGGCAACAGCAAAGACTGGGACACGCTGACCAAACGGGCAAGCGAAGGGAAACTTACCGGCGTGAACGTTCTGTTGCGCCCGGTCAGTGCAGAGTCGCTGGATAATCTGGTCACCACCTCCACCGCGCCCTTTATCATGCGCGAAACAACCCGCGCGGCGCAGGCGCTGAACAGCCCTGCCCCCGGAGGCTTCCTGATTGTCAGCGAAGAGGGCAACGAGCTGGTCGACCAGCCATGGCCGCCGATCGCCCTGTATGACCACCCTGCGCAGGAACAGTGGACTGAATTCCAGCGGCTGGCGCAAATGCTGATGCAAACGCCATTCAGCGCGGAAGGGATCATTACCAACATCTATACCGATGCCAACGGCACCAAACACATCAGCCTGCACCGGATGCCGGATGCCACCGGTCTGTGGCGCTATGCCGGCACCACGCTGTTGCTGCTGACCATGATCATCAGCACCGTCTACAACGGCGTCCTTGCGCTGCGTCGTTACCAGCGTAATCGCACGCGTCTCGAAGAGATTCAGCAGTACTATGAAAGCTGCCTGAACCCACAACTGCTCCCCACGCAGGAAAGCCTCGGCTGATAACGACCCGCTGAACGAGCTGTGTTAACCTGTCGCGCAGGTTTTCATCTGGCTGGAGTTTTCAATGCATCTTGATATCGCATGGCAGAATATCGATACCGTTCTGCTGGACATGGATGGCACGCTACTCGATCTCGCTTTCGACAATTTTTTCTGGCAAAAACTGGTGCCGGAAACCTTCGGCGCGAAACAAGGTTTAACCCCGGATGAAGCGCAGAACGTCCTCCGCCGAGGTATCACGCAGTGCAGCATACGCTAAACTGGTATTGTCTGGATTACTGGAGCGAGCGACTCGGTCTGGATATCTGCGCGATGACCACCCAGCATGGGCCACAGGCCGTGCTACGTGAAGACACCGTGCCGTTTCTGGATGCACTGAAAAAAGCGGAAAGCGCCGCATCTTGCTGACCAATGCGCACCCACATAACCGGCCGTCAAACTTGAACACACCGGGCTCGCGTCGCACCTTGATTTATTGCTTTCCACCCACACATTTGGTTATCCGAAAGAGGATCAGCGTTTGTGGCAAGCTGTTACGCAAGAAACGGGCTTAACCCCGAACGAACGCTGTTTATTGACGACAGCGAACCTATTCTGGACGCAGCGACCAAATTTGGCATTGGTTACTGCCTCGGGCGTCACGAACCCGGATTCCGGCACCGGCGGAAAAAAGCTATTTACGCCATCCGGGAATGAACGATTACCGTCGACTGATCCCTTCTCTTCTTAAGGAGGCTTAATGAAACAACAGCCTGCGCAAGATATCCGACTGGATAAATGGCTGTGGGCCGCGCGTTTTTATAAAACCCGCGCCATTGCCCGCGAGATGATTGAAGGCGGCAAAGTGCACTACAACGGACAGCGCAGCAAGCCGAGTAAAATCGTTGAGCTGAATGCCACCTTAACGCTGCGTCAGGGAAACGATGAGCGCACGGTTATCATTAAGGGCATCACCGAACAGCGCCGTCCGGCCGATGAAGCGGTAGCACTTTATGAAGAGACGGCGGAAAGCATCGAGAAGCGCGAGAAAATGACGCTTGCCCGCAAGCTCAATGCCCTGACCATGCCGCACCCCGATCGTCGCCCGGATAAGAAAGAACGCCGCGATCTGATGAAATTTAAATACGGTGATAGCGAGTAACGCTCACCCGCAAGAGAGACAATTATGGCCCATCAAGACCAATTACACCGCTATCTGTTTGAAAACTATGCCGTGCGCGGCGAGCTGGTGACCGTATCCGAAACCCACGGGAAACAGGTGCTGGAAAACCACAACTATCCGTTACCGGTGAAAACCATCCTCGGGGAACTGCTGGTAGCGACCAGCTTGCTCACCGCCACGCTGAAGTTTGCCGGTGATATCACCGTTCAGCTGCAAGGTGATGGCCCGATGAGTCTGGCAGTGATCAATGGCAATAACCGCCAGCAAATGCGCGGCGTTGCCCGCGTGCAGGGCGATGTGCCGGAAAATGCCGATCTGAAAACGCTGGTTGGTAATGGCTATCTGGTGATTACGATTACGCCAGAAGAAGGCGAACGTTATCAGGGCGTTGTGGGTCTGGAAGGCGATACGCTGGCAGCCTGCCCTCGGAAGATTATTTCCTGCGCTCAGAACAGTTGCCGACGCGCCTGTTTATCCGCACCGGCGATGTCGATGGGCAGCCCGCTGCGGGCGGTATGCTGCTACAGGTGCTGCCTGCCCGTGAAACCCGTGCCGAAGATTTCGAACACCTGAGTGTGCTGACGGAAACCATCAAAGCAGAAGAGCTTTTCACGCTGAACGCCGAAGACGTGCTGTGGCGTTTGTACCATGAAGAAGAGGTCACGCTTTATGATCCGCAGGACGTGGAATTTAAGTGCACCTGCTCCCTGCGAGCGTTGCGCTGGCGCGCTGAAAACACTGCCGGATGAAGAAGTCGATAGCATTCTTGCTGAAGAGGGTGAAATCGATATGCACTGCGACTACTGCGGTAATCATTATCTGTTTAACGCGATGGATATTGCGGAAATCCGCAATAATGCCTCTCCAGCCGATCCTCAGGTTCACTGACAGACTCTTTCACGCCGCCTGCGGGCGGCGGTTTTGCAAATCTTGTCACGTTTCCGCTACAATCCTCTCTGAAACCCTTACGTAATTTTCTTTCATGAAAGCGATTACAGTCACAAAGTAGCCGTTAAAAATGTTGCGTTATGGCGTTTTAAAGAACATTTTCCCGATCATTATGATGGAATTTGCCATAATCCGTTCCGTTACGTGACGGGTGTCACAGCGTTTTCCGTTAGTTTGGGTTTGTCGAGATACGTAAATCTATGAGCGTCGTCCCGGTTAACAAATGAAGAACAACCCTACAATTTCAGGCAGTACATCTTGGCTAAGGAGGTAGTGATATGCGTGTTAAGAGCTTAACCCCGCAAGATCTCAAGGCTTATGGTATCAACGATGTTCAGGATCTCGTCTACAACCCCGATTACGATACGCTGTATCAGGAAGAGCTCCGTCCAGACCTCGGAAGGATATGAGCGTGGTGTGTTGACGAATTCTGGTGCTGTCGCAGTCGACACCGGTATTTTTACCGGCCGTTCGCCGAAAGATAAATACATTGTCCGTGACGATACCACCCGCGACACCGTGTGGTGGGCTGATAAAGGCAAAGGTAAAAACGACAACAAACCGCTCTCCCCTGAAATCTGGCAGCACCTGAAAGGCCCCGGGTCACACAACAACTCTCCGGAAAGCGCCTGTTTATTATTGATGCGTTTTGCGGCGCCAACCCGGACACTCGTCTTGCCGTGCGCTTCATTACTGAAGTGGCAGGCACACTTCGTCAAAAACATGTTTATTCGCCCGACGGAAGAGGAACTGGCCAGCTTTACGCCGGATTTTATTGTCATGAACGGTGCGAAATGCACCAACCCTCAGTGGAAAGAGCAAGGGCTGAACTCCGAGAACTTTGTGGCCTTTAACCTCACCGAACGCATCCAGTTAATTGGCGGTACCCGGGTACGGCGGCGAGATGAAAAAAGGCATGTTCTCAATCATGAATTACCTGCTGCCGTTGCAGGGCATTGCGTCGATGCACTGCTCTGCAAACGTCGGCGAGAAAGGCGATGTCGCGGTGTTCTTTGGCCTTTCCGGCACCGGCAAAACCACCCTCTCCACAGATCCGAAGCGCCGCCTGATTGGCGATGACGAACACGGTTGGGATGACGATGGCGTGTTTAACTTCGAAGGGGGCTGCTACGCCAAAACGATCCGCCTCTCTGGAAGAAGCGGAACCGGATATCTTCCACGCCATCCGCCGGGATGCGCTGCTGGAAAACGTCAGCGTCCGCGCCGATGGCAGCATCGATTATGATGATGCCTCGAAAACGGAAAACACCCGCGTGTCGTATCCGATTTACCATATTCAGAATATCGTTAAACCGGTATCAAAAGCGGGTCATGCCACCAAGGTGATTTTCCTCACGGCGGATGCGTTCGGCGTACTGCCGCCGGTGTCACGTCTCACGGCAAGCCAGACGCAGTACCACTTCCTTTCCGGTTTTACCGCTAAACTGGCGGGCACCGAACGTGGGGTAACGGAACCGACGCCAACCTTCTCCGCCTGTTTCGGCGCAGCGTTCCTGTCGCTGCACCCCACGCAGTATGCAGAAGTTCTGGTGAAACGCATGCAGGCATCCGGCGCACAGGCTTACCTCGGTCAATACCGGCTGGAATGGCACCGGCAAACGTATTTCCATCAAAGATACCCGCGCCATCATCGACGCGATTCTGGATGGCTCGCTGGACGACGCCGAAACCTTCACCCTGCCGATGTTTAACCCGGCAATCCCCACAACGCTGCCACCGGCGTGGATAGCAGGATCCTCGATCCACGCAACACCTACGCCTCGCCGGAACAGTGGCAGGAGAAGGCCACGCAACTGGCTAAGCTGTTTGTGGAAAACTTTGAGAAATACACGGATACCCCTGCTGGCGCCGCACTGGTCAGCGCCGGGCCGAAACTGTAATCCGGCAACGCAGAGAAACAAAACCCGCCAACTGGCGGGTTTTTTTATTCAGGCATCTTTTGTTGGCCCGCTCACGCGAGCAACAGGAACCGGTAGCCGCGCGAATAGATAACCCACCGCGCTCGCTGGTGCCCAGCTCCAGCAAACCGTTATGGTTATCAACAATGCGCTGCACAATCGCCAGACCAAGGCCGGTGCCGCTGGTGCTGCGGGCGCTATCGCCACGGACAAACGGCTGGAACAGATGCTTACGTTGCTCCGGCTTAATGCCCGGACCGTCATCCTCCACCTGAAACCGGTGCGCGGTTCAGTTCGGTGCCGCTGCTGACTTTAATCCAGCCGTTACCGTAGCGCGCCGCATTCACTACCATGTTGGCGACTGCGCGCTTAATCGAGAGCGGATGCATACGCACGAAGATCTCGCTGGCGTTTAACGCCGTCTCAATTTCCCGTTCATAGCCGCTTTCAGCTGCCACCACTTCACCAAGCACCGCATTCAGTTCCGCCATTTCCATCGGCATCTCCTGACCGGTACGCAGATAATCAATAAACTGCTCAATAATGGCGTTGCACTCTTCAATGTCTTTATTAATCGACTCGGCAAGGTAGCCATCTTCTTCCGCCATCATTTCTGTCGCCGGGGGCGGATACGCGTCAGCGGTGTGCGCAAATCATGGCTCACCCCGGCCATTAACAGCGTGCGGTCATCCGCCAGTTGTTTTACCCCGGCGGCCATCTGGTTAAAGGCGCGGGTCACCGAGCGCACTTCCGATGCGCCATATTCCCGCAACGGCGCGGGAATTTGCCCTTTCCCCACTTTGAGCGCGGCATGTTCCGAGTCAACAAGCGGTCGGTTCTGAATGCGGATAAACAGCCGCGCCGCCTATCGCCAGCAGCATAATCGCCAGCGTGTAACGGAACAGCGGAGAGAAGTCGCCCGGTGAATTTCAGTCAACGGCACGCGCACCCAGATATTGGGCGACAGCCAGTTTTCAGCCACACGACCGGCGAGCTTTTGTTCACCTCGACGCGCACTTCAGTCGGCCCGCCAAGCTGCTGTGCCATTTGCTGGCTTAAGAACTCATAATGCTGAGCCCAACGCAGACCCGCGTCTTCCGCGGCCTCGTTGGAATAGAGCGAAATCCCCAGTTCCCGGTAGATTTCGCGACGAAACGCCGGTGGCACCACCAGTTGCGTACCGTCCTCCAGTTGCAGTTTATCGGTCATCAGCATACGCACTTCGTAGGCGAGAACCTTATTAAACTGCTGGAGGCTGGGCAAAATGGCGAAGTTCAGCACCACGGTGTAAGTTGTCACCGGCTGACGAACAGCAAGGTGACAATGAGCAACAACGTGCGGGCAAATGAACTGCGCGGTGAGAAGCGCACTCGCTTCATGCTTTAGAGCCGTCCGGCACAAATACGTAACCCGTGCCCCACACGGTCTGAATATAACGCGGGTGAGCAGGATCCTCTTCCACCATGCGGCGCAGACGGGAAATCTGCACATCAATAGAACGTTCCATCGCCGAATATTCACGACCGCGCGCGAGGTTCATCAGCTTATCGCGCGATAGCGGCTCACGCGGGTGACTGACCAGCGCTTTCAGTACCGCAAACTCACCGCTGGTCAGCGGCATCGGTTCATCTTCACGGAACATTTCGCGGGTGCCGAGGTTCAGTTTGAACTTACCAAAGGCAATAACCGCTTCTTCCTGAGATGGCGCACCCGGCAGTTCATTCGCTGGCGACGCAGCACCGCGCGAATACGCGCCAGCAATTCACGCGGGTTAAACGGTTTGGGAATGTAGTCGTCAGCGCCAATTTCCAGACCAACGATACGGTCCACCTCTTCCCCTTTCGCCGTCACCATAATGATCGGCATCGGGTTGCTCTGGCTGCGCAGACGGCGGCAGATTGAGAGGCCATCTTCGCCCGGCAGCATCAGGTCCAGCACCATCAGATGGAAAGATTCACGGGTTAACAAACGATCCATTTGTTCAGCGTTAGCGACGCTACGAACCCCGGGAAGCCTTGCTCGGTAAGGTAACGCTCAAGCAATGCGCGCAGGCGCATGTCGTCATCCACTACCAGAATCTTATAATTCTCTTGCATTGTTTATACTCCCAAAGGTTCCGACAATTATGACTCCGTATTCTAAAAAGTGCGCGTTCACGACCAGCTAAATCTGGTATACATTCTAGTCGAAATTGTTACAAAGCATATTTAACAGCAAGTTATATGCATATTTCATCACAGAAAGCATGATTAATCCGCACCTTAGACATAACGATTTGTAAAGCATGTGCGAGACAGAGAAAAGGCAATTGCATGAAAACGCCCCTGATCACCCGTGAAGGTTACGAAAAACTGGAAGCAGGAACTCGATTTTCTCTGGCGTGAGGAGCGCCCGGAAGTCACCAAAAAGTGACTCGGGCCGCGAGCACTGGGCGATCGCAGCGAAAACGCCGACTACCAGTACAATAAAAACGCCTGCGTGAGATAGACCGCCGGGTACGCTATCTCACCAAGTGTCTGGAAAACCTGAAAATTGTTGATTACTCACCGCAGCAGGAAGGCAAAGTGTTCTTTGGCGCCCTCGGGTGGAAATTGAAAACGATGACGGCGCAACCCTGCGTTTTCGTATCGTGGGTTATGACGAGATCTTTGGTCGTAAAGATTACATCTCAATCGACTCGCCGATGGCGCGCGCCTTGCTGAAGAAAGAAGGCGGGAGATGTCGCCGTGGTGCAGACACCGGGCGGCGAAGCGACCGTACGTTAATGAAATCGAGTATGTGAAATAACCCATCCGGAACTGTCCGAGAGCAACCCATAGCGGCTGGCAATTTTCAGCGCCAGTCCGTATAACTACACGCTGTTTTTATGCAGAAGATGATAAAGAAATGATGAATGATTCGCTCTGCCGCATTATTGCGGGTGAACTTCAGGCCCGGGCCGAACAGGTGGAATCCGCCGTTCGCCTGCTTGATGAAGGGAACACAGTGCCGTTTATCGCGCGCTATCGTAAAGAAGTCACCGGCGGTCTGGACGACACGCAACTGCGTCAGCTCGAAACCCGTCTTGTCTACCTGCGCGAACTGGAAGAGCGCCGTCAGGCGATCCTCAAATCCATTGGCGAGCAGGGCAAACTCAGCGACGAACTGGCCAAAGCCATTAACGGTACGCTGAGCAAAACCGAACTCGAAGATCTCTACCTGCCGTACAAACCCAAACGCCGCACCCGCGGGCAGATCGCCATTGAAGCCGGGCTGGAGCCGCTGGCCGATGCGTTGTGGACCGATCCTTCACAGGATCCGGACACCTTAGCCGCGACCTTTGTCGACGCCGATAAAGGCGTGGCGGACAGCAAAGCCGCGCTGGATGGCGCACGTTATATCCTGATGGAACGCTTCGCCGAAGATGCCGCGCTGCTGGCGAAAGTGCGCGACTATTTGTGGAAAAACGCCCACCCTGGTGGCGACGGTCGTCAGCGGCAAAGAGGAAGAAGGCGCGAAATTCCGCGACTACTTCGATCATCATGAGCCGATTGCCACTACCCCCTCTCACCGCGCGCACTGGCCATGTTCCGTGGGCGCAACGAAGGCGTGCTTCAGCTCTCGCTGAATGCCGACCCGCAATTTGACGAGCCGCCAAAAGAGAGCCACTGCGAGCAGATCATTATCGATCACCTCGGCCTGCGTCTGAACAATGCCCCGGCGGATAGCTGGCGCAAAGCCGTGGTGAGCTGGACCTCGGCGTATCAAAGTGTTAATGCATCTGGAAACCGAGCTGATGGGCACGGTGCGTGAACGCGCAGAAGATGAAGCGATTAACGTTTTGCCCGCAACCTGCACGATCTGTTGATGGCCGCTCCGGCCGGGTTGCGCGCCACCATGGGGCTCGATCCGGGCCTGCGTACCGGCGTAAAAGTCGCGGTCGTGGATGGCACCGGCAAACTGGTGGCGACCGACACCATTTACCCGCATACCGGCCGAGGCCGCGAAAGCGGCGGTTGCCGTCGCGGCGCTGTGTGAGAAGCATAACGTTGAGCTGGTCGCCATCGGCAACGGCACCGCGTCCCGCGAAACAGAGCGTTTCTACCTCGATGTGCAGAAACAGTTCCCGAAAGTCACCGCACAAAAGTGATCGTCAGTGAAGCCGGCGCATCGGTCTACTCCGCTTCTGAGCTGGCAGCACTGGAATTTCCGGATCTCGACGTTTCCTGCGTGGCGCGGTCTCCATCGCCCGCCGTTTACAGGATCCACTGGCTGAGCTGGTGAAAATCGATCCGAAATCCATCGGCGTCGGCCAATATCAGCACGATGTCAGCCAGACGCAGTTAGCGCGCAAGTTGGATGCGGTCGTCGAAGACTGCGTGAACGCCGTCGGCGTTGACCTGAATACCGCCTCTGTTCCGCTGCTGACGCGCGTAGCAGGTCTGACCCGCATGATGGCGCAGAACATCGTCACCGGCGTGATGAAAACGGTCAGTTCCAGAATCGCCAGCAGTTACTCAAAGTCAGCCGCCTTGGGCCGAAAGCCTTTGAGCAGTGCGCAGGCTTCCTGCGTATCAACCACGGTGACAACCCGTTGGATGCTTCAACAGTCCACCCGGAAACCTACCCGGTGGTGGAGCGAATTCTGGCAGCAACCGCGCAATCCCTGCGCGATTTGATGGGCAACAGCAGTGAACTGCGCAAACTGAAAGCCACTGAATTTACCGATGAGCGCTTCGGTGTGCCGACGGTGACAGACATTATCAAAGAGCTGGAGAAACCGGGGCGTGACCCGCGTCCGGAGTTCAAAACCGCGACCTTTGCTGAAGGTGTTGAAACCCTCAACGACCTGCTGCCCGGCATGGTGCTGGAAGGTGCGGTCACCAACGTCACCAACTTTGGCGCGTTCGTTGACATCGGCGTGCATCAGGATGGCACCGGTCCATATCTCTTCGCTGGCGGACAAGTTCGTTGAAGATCCGCATACGGTGGTCAAAGCGGGCGATATCGTGAAAGTGAAAGTGCTGGAAGTGGATCTCCAGCGCAAACGCATCGCGCTGACCATGCGTCTGGATGAACAACCCGGCGACAGCAACACCCGTCGCGGTAATGGCAACAGCAACGCGGGCAGCCGCGATGCTGGCCGCAACAACGCACGCCCGGCGAAAGCACCGCGCGGCCGCGATACACAACCCAGCGGCAACAGCGCGATGATGGATGCGCTGGCGGCGGCAATGGGTAAGAAACGCTAAACGCAGACGATAGCCCTTCCCGGACAAGAGAAGGGCTATTTTTTCCACGAACCATTCGAAAATATAAAAGTTAATTCACACCGTTATTCAACGTAATAAAATTAACTCTTTATTTTACATGCTAATTAGCGTTCAAAAATATTAATCAACTCTATCTATAATTAGCGCATTTAACATGCTGTATCAGTGCATTTTTTCACGTCAATCACTTTCCATCCTTAATAAATCCTTAAGCCAGAAAAATGTCATTAACGCTATTTTTTGTGTCTTTATTTTCCAACGCAGCACGAAATGCATAACCCAACAAAATGTTGAGCTACGTCAAAACAGGTCCAAATTAATATATTCGACTGCCTGCCAGCGCATTTTTATGATTGATGATAAAAACTATTCTCATTATCATTGTGCCATGTTGAGTATTTCTCTTTCTCATTGGCCATTACCGGATGCCATGCGCCCGCACGACGCATGATAAATATTGGTTCGCAGCGTACATAAGTAGGTTCTATGCAATTCTCTCCTGACAGCGCGTGGAAAATTACCGGCTTTTCACAAGAAATTAGCCCGGCATGGCGGCAAAACTCCTCTCTTTAGGCATGTTGCCCGGTTCCTCTTTAATGTGGTGCGCGTGGCGCCGTTAGGCGATCCCATTCATATCGAAACCCGACGCGTTAATTTAGTGTTACGGAAAAAGATCTTTGCCTTCCCTCGAACTGGGAAGCAGTTTCACGTTAATGGTTCGGCCGTTACAGAGAGTTACGTAAAATGAAAAAATAACCATTGGCTTAATTGGTAATCCTAATTCAGGCAAGACAACATTATTCAATCAGTTAACCGGTGCGCGTCAGCGCGTCGGTAACTGGGCTGGCGTTACCGTTGAACGCAAAGAGGGTTCATTCACTACCACAGATAACCCGAGGTCACGCTGGTCGACCTTCCCGGCACTTATTCCCTGACCACCATTTCTGCACAAACCTCACTGGATGAACAGATTGCCTGCCACTACATTCTGAGCGGCGACGCAGACCTGCTGATCAACGTGGTGGATGCCTCCAACACCGGAGCGAAACCTCTACCTGACCCTGCAACTGCTGGAACTCGGCATTCCCTGCATTATCGCCCTGAATATGCTGGATATCGCCGAGAAACAGAAAGTACGCATTGATGTCGACGCCCTTGCCGCACGCCTTGGCTGCCCGGTGATCCCACTGGTATCCACCCGTGGTCGCGGCATTGAAGCCCTGAAGCTGGCGATCGACCGCCATCAGGCCAACGACAGCGTTGAACTGGTGCATTACGCCCAACCACTCTCCCGTGAAGCGGACGCGCTGGCGCACATGATGGGTGACGAGACACCGTGGCAGCAACGCCGCTGGATGGGTCTGCAAATGCTGGAAGGCGATATCTACAGCCGCGCCAACTCAGGCATCAGCGCCCAGCAACTGGATACGACCCTGTCTCGTTTGCAGGCCAAAATGGATGACCCGGCGCTGCATATTGCCGATGCGCGTTATCAATCCATCGCCGCGATTTGCGACACCGTGAGCAACACGCTGACCGCCGAGCCCAGCCAGTTCACGGCTGCGGTCGACCGCGTGATCCTGAACCGTTTTTGGGCCTGCCCATCTTCCTGTTCGTCATGTACCTGATGTTCCTGTTCGCCATTAACATCGGCGGCGCATTCTCCCCTATTTTTGATGCCGGTTCAGTGGCGGTGTTTGTGCATGGCATTCAGTGGCTGGGTTATACGTTGCACTTCCCGGCGTGGTTGACCGTGTTCCTTGCCCGAGGGGCTGGGCGGCGGGGTGAATACCGTGCTGCCGCTGGTTCCCCAGCTTGGCATGATGTACCTGTTTATGTCTTTCCTCGAAGACTCCGGGTATATGGCGCGCGCCGCCTTTTGTGATGGATCGCCTGATGCAATCGCTGGGACTGCCGGGTAAATCCTTTGTGCCGTTGATTGTCGGCTTTGGTTGCAACGTGCCATCGGTGATGGGCGCACGTACGCTCGATGCGCCGCGTGAGCGGTTGATCACCATCATGATGGCGCCGTTTATGTCCTGCGGTGCGCGTCTGGCGATCTTTGCCGTTTTGCTGCGGCCTTCTTTGGTCAGCAGGGCGCGGTGACGGTGTTCTCGCTGTATGTGCTTGGCATCGTGATGGCTATTCTGACCGGGCTGATGCTGAAGTTCACCCTGCTGCGCGGTGAAGCGTCGCCGTTCGTCATGGAGCTGCCGGTTTATCACGTACCTCACCTGAAAAGCCTGTTGCTGCAAACCGGCAGCGCCTGGAAAGGTTTTGTTATCCGTGCGGGTAAAGTGATTATCGTGGTCAGTATTTTCCTGAGCGCAATGAACAGTTTCTCGCTGGATGGCCGCACCGTCGACAAAATCGACGAGTCGGCGCTGGCCTCAATTAGTCGCGTCTTCACTCCCCTGTTAGGAGCCGATTGGCGTGCATGGCGATCACTGGCAAGCCACGGTCGGGCTGTTTACTGGCGCGATGGCAAAAGAAGTGGTGGTAGGTACGCTGAATACGCTCTATACCGCCGAAAATATTCAGGAAGCGGCGTTTAATCCGGCGGAATTCAGCCTGACGGGCGAGTTAACCGCAGCGCTGAGTGAGACCCGGAAAAGCCTGCAAGACACCTTCAGCCTGAGCGTGCTGGCCAACCCGATTGAAGCCAGCAAAGGTGATGGCGAGATGGCCACCGGTACAATGGGCGTGATGAGGCGAGAAATTTGGCAGCGCGGCAGCCGCATACAGCTACCTGATTTTTTGTGCTGCTGTACGTTCCCTGCATCACGGCAATGGGGGCTATCGCCCGTGAATCCAGCCGTGGCTGGATGGGGTTCTCGGTACTATGGGGGCTGAACATCGCCTACTCGCTGTCGACCCTGTTCTACCAGACGGTGACGTTTAACCAGCACCCGGTTTACAGTCTGACCTGTATTCTGGCGGTGATCCTGTTCAACGTCGTGGTCATTGGCGCGCTGCGCCGCGCCAGAAAGCCGGGTGAACGTCAACCTGCTGGCAACACGCAAAACCGTCGCCAGTTGCTGCGACAGCCCGGCGGGCGACTGCCACTAAGGAGCAATAGGATGGCATCGTTAATTGACGTTCGGGATTTACTGGCCTTGCGCGGGCGGATGGAAGCCAGCCAGCTCAGCGCCACGCTGCATACGCCGCGCGCGCGCTGATCGATGCCATGCTTGCGCGCATGGAAGCCATGGGCAAAGCGGTGCGCATTCAGGAAGAGGCTACCGGTGCGTTTAACCGGTAGCTGCAAACACTGCCCGGACGGGAAAGACGCCTGCTCACGCGAGTGGTGGGCGTTGCGATAATGACAGCCTCCTCCCCCGCAGCGGGAGGGGCTTACAACCGCGATTTAAGCGCCACCAGCGTGTCGCAAAATGCGGCAGGATGCGAGATAAACGACGCATGCGCGGCTTTCGGGAAGACAACCGATTCACTCTCCGGCCACATATCATCCAGCATCGGGACGATTTTGCGCGGCACCAGCCCATCAAGCCGGCCATACAAACGCAAAAACGGCATGGGCAGCCCCGTTAACGCCTCACGCAGATCCACCGTTTTCAGGATCTCCAGTCCACCATTCAACACCTCTGCCGATGGCATATCCAGCGACAGCACCGCGCTTTTCAGCAATCGGGCATCCTGCTTTGCCGTTTCCGTTCCCAGTGTTTGTAGCGCCAGAAAACGTTCGACGGTGCGCTGGAAATCTTCACTGAGCTGGTGCTGAAACCCCGCCAGCACATCGGGCTTGATCCCGGCCCAGTCATCCTGCGCGCTAAAACAGGGCGACGAAGCCACCGTGACCAGTGCGTTAACGCGATCGGGCGCCAGCAACGCCGCCCTGGCTTGCCACCAGCCCGCCAAGACTCCAGCCAAGCCATACCGCTTTTTCCGGTGCCTGAGACAATATGAGGTCCGTCATCTGCCGCAGTGTTAACGCGGCAAAACCACGGCTCCTGCCATAGCCCGGCAAATCCACCAGATGCAGGGTAAAGTGCGTACTCAGTTCCGGGGTGATGCAATCCCAGACCTGCGCATTCAGTCCCCATCCGTGCAGCAGCACAAGATGACAATCACCTTCGCCTTTGGTTTGCCACCAGATGTCACTCATCAGTTATCGTTCTCTTCTTTCACACAGGGAGGTGCAATATGCTAACAGCGCCGGGGGTTATGCTGGCTATGTCGGATGCCGCTCGCGTGCAGCCACTGGGGGATCTGTTCGTTGTGCACGCGTGCCATCCGCAGGCGCGGCCGCGTTTGCCCTTTGTGCGGTTTACCTGCCGTCCGCGACGATATTCACTGCGGGCGTTGCCTGCAAAAACCGCCGCCCGGCAGCGGCTTATCGCCGTCAGTGATTATGCGCCGCCGCTCAGTACGCTACTGCATCAGTTTAAGTTTGCACCGCGTCCGGAAGCAGCCAATGCGCTGTCCCGGCTGCTATTATTAGCCGTACTCGGCGCGCATCCGACCCGGAACCCGGCAAAACCCGATATGATCATCAGCGTGCCGCTGCATGCCCGTCGCCAGTGGCGCAGAGGCTTTAATCAAAGCGATCTGTTATGTCAGAAACTGGCGCATTGGCTACAGTGCAGCGCTCCACGCGCCGCACTACGCCGCCTGCGGGCTACGCCGGTTCAGCATCATCTCAGCGCGCGTTTGCGCAAACAGAACCTGAAAAACGCCTTCCGACTTGAATTGCCGGTCGCCGGACTCCATATCGTCGTGGTGGATGATGTCGTCACGACCGGCAGTACCGTTGCAGAAATCACCCGCCTGCTTTTACGCAGCGGCGCAGCGACTGTTCAGGTATGGTGCCTGTGTCGAACCTTGTAGACCCTCGATGATGGGCGTATTATAACCAAGTAAAATAGTCAACTATTAGGCCATTGCTATGATCCGTATCTCCGACGCAGCCCGGGCGCATTTTGTTAAACTGCTGGCAAATCAGGAAGAAGGGACACAAATTCGCGTATTTGTGATTAACCCGGGTACGCCAAACGCCGAGTGTGGCGTCTCCTATTGCCCACCGGACGCGGTTGGAAGCAAGCGACACCGCGCTGAAATTTGAGCAGTTGGTTGCCTACGTCGACGAACTGAGCGCGCCGTATCTGGAAGATGCGGAAATCGATTTTGTTACCGACCAGCTGGGCTCCCCAGCTCACGCTGAAAGCGCCGAACGCCAAAATGCGTAAGGTCTCTGACGACGCCCCACTGATGGAGCGCGTGGAGTATCTGCTGCAGTCGCAAATCAACCCGCAGCTCGCCGGTCACGGCGGTCGCGTATCGCTGATGGAAATTACCGATGAAGGCTACGCCATTCTGCAATTTGGCGGCGGCTGTAACGGTTGCTCAATGGTCGACGTCACGCTGGAAAGAAGGGATCGAGAAGCAACTGCTGACCGGAATTCCCGGAACTGAAAGGCGTGCGCGATCTGACCGAGCACCAACGCGGCGAGCACTCCTACTACTAAGTCTTGCTCCCGTTGTCGCATACCGGCCCGGTGGCGCTTCGCTTACCGGGTCTGAGCCTGATTGGCAACCCGAACTCCCCCCTGATAATGTCTGCCCGTTCAGCCACACACCTCTCGCTGTTACCCGTATCCTTGCCATCACAGATCTCTTTTTCTTTGGGGTTAGTTTCCCCACGTTAATATGACGGATGTCTCAGTTCTCACATTTAGATCCGCCGGTGATTCTCTTCCTGTGCATGTTACCCGTATCATTCCAGCCAGCACCCACAAGACAAAAACATCCAGCTACAATTTTTAGTTATGGATGTAAGCCGTAACGGTGCGGCAATCCGCTGTTTCTTACCACCGGAGCATTGAGGGATTGCCAGAAAAGAATGACGTTACCCATAACAAATTAAAGGCCGGTGTAAATCATGCCATTAGTCATTGTCGCTATCGGTGTCGCCCTTTTATTGCTGTTAATGATCCGTTTTAAACTCAACGGGTTTATTGCCCTGATCCCGGGTGGCGCTCGCCGTCGGGATGATGCAAGGCATGCCGCTGGACGCGGTTATCAAATCCATTAAAGCCGGTGTCGGTGGAACGCTGGGCAGTCTTGCGCTGATCATGGGCTTCGGCGCCATGCTGGGCAAACTGCTGGCGGATTGCGGCGGCGCGCAACGCATTGCCACGACGCTCATTGAGAAATTCGGACGTAAACATATTCAGTGGGCCGTGGTGTTAACCGGTTTTACCGTCGGTTTCGCCCTGTTCTATGAAGTGGGCTTCGTACTGTTGCTGCCGCTGGTGTTCACCATAGCCGCGTCTGCGCGTATTCCTCTGCTTTACATCGGCGTGCCAATGGCGGCTGCGCTGTCCGTCACGCATGGTTTCCTGCCACCGCACCTGTGCCCGACCGCCATTGCCACCATCTTCCATGCGGACATGGGTAAAACCCTGCTCTACGGTACGCTGCTCGGTATCCCGACGGTGATCCTCGCAGGCCCGGTGTATGCACGCTTCCTGAAAAGCATTGATAAGCCGATCCCGGAAGGTCTGTACAACGCCAAAACCTTTACCGAAGAAGAGATGCCGGGCTTTGGCGTCAGCGTCTGGACCTCTCTGGTCCCGGTGATCCTGATGGCGCTGCGCGCCGTGGCGGAAATGGTGCTGCCGAAAGGTCACGCAATCCTTCCGTATGCAGAGTTCTTTGGCGACCCGGTGATGGCAACCATGATTGCCGTCCTGATTGCGGTCTTCACCTTTGGTCTGAACCGTGGTCGTTCAATGGACGACATTAACGACACCCTGACCAGCTCTATCAAAATCATCGCCATGATGCTGCTGATCATCGGCGGCGGCGGCGCGTTCAAGCAGGTTCTGGTCGATAGCGGTGTGGATAAATACATTGCCGCCATGATGCACTCCACCAACCTCTCCCCCGCTGTTTATGGCGTGGTCTATCGCGGCTGTCCTGCGTATTGCGCTCGGTTCTGCAACCGTGGCGGCGATCACCGCAGGCGGTATTGCCGCACCGCTGATTGCCACCACCGGCGTAAGCCCGGAACTGATGGTGATTGCCGTGGGCTCCGGTAGCGTGATCTTCTCCCATGTGAACGATCCGGGTTTCTGGCTGTTCAAAGAGTATTTCAACCTGACCATCGGTGAGACCATGCGTTCATGGTCCGCGCTGGAAACCATTATCTCCGTGTGCGGCCTCGGGTGGGATGTTTGCTGCTGGGTATGGTGGTCTGATAAAACGCAGGCGCTTCCTGACACGATGAAAATGCCCGGTCTGACCGGGCATTTTTATTAGCGTTTACCTGCTGCTTTGCGGCGGCGGTCGAGATCCTTAATCAGGCGGTTAACCTTCTCATCGGCAAACATCTTCTCCAGCGTAACCGCCAGCTTGCGTCGCCAGTTTTTATACTGATAACTGGTGCCCGGAATGTTGACCGGCCCCGGCATATCGAGCCAGTCTTCCGGCTGTAATCCCAGTAACGCGCTGTTGC
Organism: Enterobacter sp. EA-1; assembly: GCA_002886105.1. Classification (GTDB taxonomy): domain Bacteria; phylum Pseudomonadota; class Gammaproteobacteria; order Enterobacterales; family Enterobacteriaceae. The sequence continues at coordinate 414,742 of CP025776.1, read as the reverse complement.
TATCTGCGATAAAACGCTGCATCCCGCGATTGAGGATTGCCGTCATCGGCATGCGTGAGGCGTTATGCCCGGCGCGTTTTGGCAGGCAACCGGACTGATGCAATGCATCCAGTAGCCCCTGTTTTGCCCGTTCGCGATCCTGATACAGGCCACGCAATATCACTTCATCCGGGTAGAGCCCAAGGGTTTTGCCGAGGGTTAAATCGCCGCTCTCCCAGTATCCGCGTAACGTCGGCAGGTCGTGCGTGGTGGCGACCGCCATCGACTGCGACGGATAGGCTTGCGGCGTGCGGAACGTCTTTTCGTGATCGCTTTCGAAGTAGAGCACCTTGTACGAGTAAACGCCGCTACTGCGTAGCTTACCGACAATCTCCACCGGCACCGTGCCCAGATCCTCACCAATCACCATGCACTGATGGCGCTGACTTTCCAGCGCCAGAATAGCGAGCAGATCATCAACCGGATACTGCACATACGCCCCGTGATCGGCGGTTTCACCGTAAGGGATCCACCATAAGCGCAGCATCGACATCACATGATCAATACGCAGCGCACCACAGCTTTTCATATTGGCACGCAGCAGATCGATAAACGGCGCATAACCACGGGCGTGCATAACATGCGGATCCATCGGCGGCAGACCCCAGTTTTGCCCCAGCGGCCCCAGAATATCCGGCGGCGCGCCAACGGATGCTTTCAGGCAATACAACTCGCGATCGCACCCGAGGTTTCCGCACCGCCTTCCGCCACACCCACCGCCAAATCTCGGTACAGGCCAATCGGCATGCCGTTGTTCTGGCTCGTCGCCCAGCAATCGGCAAACTGCGTATACGCCAGCCACTGAAGCCAGAGATAAAAATCCACCTCGTCGGCATGTTGCTGACAAAACGCTTTCACCTGCGGACTTCGGGTGGACTGATACCCTTCCGGCCATGCGGGCCAGCCCCAGCGCAGTTCATCCTCCTGCACCTGCGGGGCATGCAGCGCATCAAATGCCGCCTGCCAGTAAAGACTTTCCCCCTCCTGTTGCACAAAATCCCGGAAGGCTGACGCCTGTTCGTCGTCTTCGGTGCGCTGACGAAAGTGCTTCCATGCCATACGAAGCGCCGCCAGTTTCAGCGCGCGGTCACTGTGGCGTAATCCACCCATTCGGCATCCCGCGCGGCACGCAGCGTTTGCTGCGTCGTGGGCAACGTCCACCACGCCTGCGCCTCTTCACTGTCGCGAAAGTCCACCGGGCATTAACATCAATATAGATAATATTCAGCCAGCGTCGGGATGACGGACTGTACGGGCTGGCGCTCTCCGGGTTCGCCGGATAGAGCGCATGAATGGGGTTGAGACCAATAAACGCGCCGCCGCGCTTTGCCACCTCGCCGAGCATCGCCTTCAGATCGCCAAAGTCGCCAATACCCCCAGTTATCCTGCGAACGCAGGGGTGTAAAGCTGAACGCAAGCACCCCAGCTTTTTTCCCCTCCAGCAACGCCTGCGGTTCGTAACAGCGCGCCGGGGCGATAATTAACCGGCACGCCCATTTCTGGTCTTTCTGCTCCAGCACCAGTGAGTGATAGCCCAGCGCCAGCCCGGTCGGCAACGCCAGTTCGCGCCGCCACGCACCTCTCCTGCATGCTGTTTGCCCGCCTCCGTGGTCAGATACCAGCGGAACTCGCCTTTGCCCTGCACCGGTAGCACCTTCTTTTGCCGCGGATAAAAACCTGCACCGGTGGCACCAGGTGAAAGTGTGGTCGCCCCAGTGCCGGGTGCATGGCGTCCAGCAACCGCCGTTTGGTCAGCGCAGTAATGGACTGCGGTTTGCCGTGCGCATTGATGTAGTCAGGGCTGATCCCCGCCGCCAGCGCGGCATGCTCCAGACGTTTGCTTTCCATTGCGCTTCCTTAACGTTTCGCCTGCCAGATACGGGTTTGATAATCACGAATCGAGCGATCGGAGCTGAACATACCGCAGCGGGCGGTATTGAGGATCGCCGCACGGGTCCAGGGCTTCCTGATCGCGATACAGTGCATCGACGCGTTTTTGCGCTGCCACATAGGCGCTGAAATCCGCCAGCACCGCGGTAAGGATCGCCGCCCTGTTTGCCAATACTGTGCAGCATCTGATCAAACGCATGCTTGTCGCCGCCGCTGAACTTCCCGCTCTCCAGCGCTTTCAGCACCGCATCCAGTTGCTGGTCTTTCTTGCGCCATTTCAGCGGATCGTAGCCTTTGGCTTTCAGCGCTTTCACCTGTTCAACGGTATGACCGAAGATAAAGATATTCTCTTCACCCACCTGCTCGGCAATCTCGACGTTCGCGCCGTCCAGCGTCCCGACAGTGAGCGCGCCATTCAGCGCCAGCTTCATATTGCCGGTGCCGGAGGCTTCCTTACCGGCAGTAGAAATCTGCTCGGAGACATCCGCCGCCGGGATCAGTTTTTTCCGCCGCCGACACGCAGTAGTCCGGCAGGAACACCACCTTCAGTTTGTCGCCCACTTTCGCGTCGTTGTTGATCACCTCCGCCACTTTGTTAATGGCGTAGATGATGTTTTTCGCCGGTGTAGTAACCCGGCGCAGCTTTGGCGCCAAACAGGAATACGCGCGGCACGCGGTCGGCCTTCGGGTTTTCGCGGATCTCGTTATACAGCGCAATGATATGCAACAGGCCAAGATGCTGGCGTTTGTACTCGTGAAGACGTTTGATCTGAATATCAAACAGCGCCTGCGGGTTGATCTCAATACCGGTACGGGCTTTGACAAAGGCCGCCAGACGGATTTTGTTCTGCTGTTTGATCTCGCGATATTGCTGGCGGAATGCCGCATCGTCAGCGTATTTCTCAAGATTAATCAGCTGATCAAGATCGTTAGCCCACTCTTTTTCAGCGTCTTATCCAGCAACGCTGCCAACAAGGGGTTGCACTGCTTGATCCAACGGCGCGGGGTAATGCCGTTGGTCACATTGTGGAATTTACCCGGCCACAACTGGTGGTATTCCGGGAACAGATCTTTGACAACCAGTCCGAATGCAGCGCCGCTACGCCGTTTACCGCAAAGCCGCCGACCACGCACAAATTCGCCATCCGCACCTGTTTGTGGTGCACCACCGCCAGCTTCGCCCATACCGCCTTGTCGCCGTGCCAGTCTTCTCGACCAGCACCTTAAACGTGTCGTTGATCTGCTTGATGATCTGCATATGACGCGGCAGCAGCGCTTTTACCAGTGGTTTCATCCCAGCACTCCAGCGCTTCCGGCATCAACGTGTGGTTGGTGTAAGCAAAGGTCCGGCTGGTGATCGCCCGAGGCATCATCCCAGCTCAGTTGATGCTCATCGAGCAACACACGCAGCAATTCCGGGATAGCAATGGTCGGGTGAGTATCATTCAACTGGATCACTTCAAAATCCGGCAGTTGCGCCAGTTTGCGTCCCGCCAGATGGTGGCGGCGCAGAATATCAGCCACCGAGCAGGCGCACTGAAAATATTGCTGCATCAGGCGCAGTTTTTTCCCGGCCCCGTGGTTGTCATTCGGGTACAGCACCTTGGTGAGTTTTTCCGCGTCGATGCCAGTTTGCTCGGCACGCAAGAAATCACCGTCATTAAATTTGGTCAGATCAAACGGATGAGCATGGGTTGCCTGCCACAGGCGCAGCGGTTGCGTCACACTGTTGCGATAGCCAATCACGGGCAGATCGGGCTTCGCCAACCAGGGTAAACGCCGGTTGCCACTGCCCTCTTTGCTGACCTTACCGCCAATACCCACGTGCACATCCAGCTGTTCGTTATGGCTGAACCACGGGTAGCTGCGACGATGCCAGTCATCTGGCGCTTCATGTTGTTGCCCGTCGACAAAAGATTGGCGGAACAGACCATACTGGTAATTCAGCCCGTAGCCCGTAGCGGATTGCCCCACCGTCGCCATCGAGTCCAGAAACAGGCCGCCAGTCGCCCAAGCCCGCCGTTGCCTAGCGCCGGATCGATCTCCTCTTCCAGCAGATCGCTAAGATTTATCGCATGTGCATTCAGCACCGCCGCCACATCCTGATACCACCCCAGATTAAGCAGATTGTTGCCGGTCAGGCGACCAATCAAAAACTCCATCGAAATGTAGTTAACATGGCGCTGCTTTTGCCGCCTTCGGCGCAGGTTGTGCTGCCAGCAGTTCCGCCAGCGCGCCGCTGACTGCCTGCCACCACTGACGGGGGTCATTTCCGTTGCAGCCGCCAACCCCAAACGCTGCCACTGGCGCGTGAGGGCCGCTTCAAACTGCGCTTTATCAAACGTTGGCTTTGACATAAAGAATCCGGGTCCTTTTGTGAAATAAATCGACGTTAGCGCTAGTGTGCCAGGGCTCAGTTTCTGAGTTCCTCATCCTGCAGGATTAGCCGGGGAGGAGTAGCGGGGATGAGCGAAAATTGTGATCGCCGCCACTTAAAGGTAGCGTCTCTTTTGCACATTTTTCCAAACAAAAAGCGGTAAATCGCAGCGGAAAATGTGTAGTGTCGTAACGAAGGGGTAAGAGAATATGAAATGTTGTTTCAGAAGAAATTCGTTTTACGCGTGGGCGAAAACCGGCAAAAATTAAATCCATTAAAATCTGCTTTTACCCATTTCACTATTTGTGCGATTTAAGCCCGGCAGGGATAAATATCTTTCCGGGGCGTGGAATGTTAACAAAACACACGAATCGACAGCCCCGCACAGCCCGCCAATTCCTGACCCCACGACTTTTGTAACTATTGTTCTTAATTTATTCATTACGGGAATAAAAATGTGACAGGGTGCAAATTCACAATCGTCAGATTTGGACATAACTTGCAATAAATCCGCATCTGACCGACCTTATTAGTATTAATTACGAAGCGCAAAAAAATCAAACCCTCTGTTTGCCTCACAGTGAAGTGATAACTATGTTGATTCCGTCAAAATTAAGTCGTCCGGTTCGTCTCGACCACACGGTGGTGCGTGAACGTTTGCTGGCGAAACTTTCCGGCGCCAACAATTATCGGCTTGCGCTGATCACAAGCCCTGCGGGTTACGGAAAAACAACGCTCATTTCCCAATGGGCGGCCGGTAAAAATGACATTGGCTGGTTCTCGCTGGACGAAGGAGATAACCAGCAAGAGCGTTTTGCCAGTTATTTTGTCGCCGCTATCCAGCAGGCGACAGGCGGTTACTGCGTGAGCAGCGAGGCGATGGCGCAAAACGCCAGTACGCCAGCCTCGGCCTCACTCTTTTCTCAACTGTTCGTTGAGCTAACTGAATGGCAGCGGCCGTTGTATCTGGTGATTGACGATTACCATCTGATAACCAACCCGGTTATCCACGACGCCATGCGTTTCTTCCTGCGCCATCAGCCGGAAAACCTGACGCTGCTGGTGTTGTCACGCAACTTACCTCAGTTAGGAATAGCCAACCTGCGCGTGCGTGAACAGTTGCTGGAAGTGGGCAGTCAGCAACTGGCCTTTACCCACCGTGGAAGCCAAACAGTTCTTTGATTGTCGCCTGACGTCGCCTATCGAAGCGGCCGAAAGCGGCCGGTTGTGCGACGACGTTGCCGGTTGGGCCACCGCGCTGCAACTTATCGCCCTTTCCGCCCGGCAAAACCACAGTGCCCCACATCAGTCTGCGCGCCGTTTGTCAGGAATTAACGCCACCCATCTCTCCGACTACCCGGGTGGATGAGGTGCTGGATAATGTCGATACCGATACCCGCCAGTTCCTGCTAAAAAGCGCGCTGCTACGCTCAATGAATGATGCCCTGATTGTACGGGTGACCGGCGAAGAGAACGGGCAAATGCGCCCTGGAGGAGATCGAGCGCCAGGGGCTGTTCTTGCAACGTATGGATGATTCCGGCGAGTGGTTTAGTTATCACCCGCTGTTCGGCAGTTTCCTGCGCCAGCGCTGTCAGTGGGAACTGGCGACCGAGTTGCCGGATATCCACCGCGCGGCGGCGGAAAGCTGGATGGCGCAAGGCTTCCCAAGCGAAGCCATTCATCACGCGCTGGCCGCCGGCGATGGCGTTATGCTGCGGGATATTCTGCTACATCACGCCCGGGGACTGTTTAACCACAGCGAACTGAGCGTACTGGAAGAGTCGCTGAAAGCGCTGCCATGGGAAAGCCTGCTGGAGAACCCGCGTCTGGTGCTGTTACAGGCCCTCGGGTTGATGCAAAGCCAGCATCGCTATGGCGAAGTGAACATGCTGCTGGCCCGCGCCGAGCAAGAGATGACCACGCAAATGGATGCCTCACTGCACGGCGATTTCAATGCCCTGCGTGCTCAGGTCGCCATTAACGACGGCGATCCTGCCGAGGCGGAACGGCTGGCAATGGTCGCACTGGATGAACTGCCGCTGGCGAACTACTACAGCCGTATTGTCGCCACTTCTGTACATGGCGAAGTGCTGCACTGTAAAGGCGAGCTGACCAGTTCGCTGTCGGTGATGCAGCAAACCGAGCAGATGGCCCGCCGCCACGATGTCTGGCATTACGCGCTGTGGAGCCTGATCCAACAAAGCGAAATCCTCTTTGCACAGGGCTTTTGCAAGCCGCCCTGGGAGATGCAGGAGAAAGGGTTTACGCTGATCCGCGAACAGCACCTCGAACAACTGCCGATGCACGAGTTCTTGTTACGCATTCGCGCGCAATTACTCTGGGCATGGGCGCGGCTGGATGAATCAGAAGCCGCAGCACGCCGGGGCTGGAAGTCGGCGGCATTGCAGCCGCAACAGCAACTGCAATGCGGCGCTGGTGGTGCAAAACTCACTGGCGCGCGGCGATCTGGATAATGCCCGCAGCCATTTGCACCGGCTGGAAAACCTGCTTGGCAACGGTCAGTACCACAGCGACTGGGTGTCGAACGCCGATAAAGTCCGGGTTATTTACTGGCAAATGACCAATGACAAGAAAGCCGCTGCGCAGTGGCTGCGCCAGACGCCGAAACCCGAGTTCGCCAATAACCATTTCCTGCAAAGCCAGTGGCGCAACATCGCCCGCGCGCAGATCCTGCTGGGGGATTTCGATCCGGCGGAAATGGTGCTGGAAGAGTTGAACGAAAATGCGCGCAGTCTGCGACTGATGAGCGACATCAACCGCAATCTGCTGTTGCTTAACCAGCTTTACTGGCAGGCCGGGCGTAAAAATGATGCCCAACGCGTGCTGCTGGAAGCCTTGCAACTGGCTAACCGCACGGGTTTCATCAGTCACTTTGTGATTGAAGGCGAAGCGATGGCGCAGCAGTTGCGCCAGTTAATTCAGCTCAATACGCTGCCGGAGCTGGATCAACACCGCGCCCAGCGTATTCTGCGCGAAATCAACCAGCACCACCGGCATAAATTCGCCCATTTCGATGAGGGTTTTGTTGAGCGACTGCTGACCCACCCGGAAGTGCCGGAACTGATCCGCACCAGCCCGTTAACCCAGCGGGAGTGGCAGGTGCTGGGGCTTATCTACTCCGGTTACAGCAACGAACAGATTGCCGGAGAGCTGGCTGTCGCCGCGACCACCATCAAAACCCATATCCGCAATCTCTACCAAAAACTCGGCGTTGCTCACCGTCAGGATGCGGTTCAGCACGCACAGCAGTTATTGAAAATCATGGGGTATGGCGTCTGACGGCAGCGTGATGCCGCCAGACGTTGCGCCCTGTCAGCACAGCTCAAGCTGAATATTGCTGTTGGCAATCACTTTCATCACGCCCGCAGGCGGCATGATATCGGTGTAGACCGCATCCACCATGCTGATGCTGCCCATATTGACCATCGCGTTGCGACCAAATTTCGAGTGATCTACCACCAGCATAACGTGGCGCGAGTTTTCGATAATCGCGCGTTTGGTGCGCACTTCATGGTAATCAAACTCCAGCAGCGAACCGTCGGCATCAATGCCGCTGATGCCGAGGATGCCAAAATCGAGACGGAACTGGGAGATAAAATCGAGGGTCGCTTCCCCGACAATTCCACCATCGCGACTGCGCAACTCCCCCTCCCGCGAGAATCACGCGAAAGTCATCTTTCTTCATTAAGGTATTGGCGACGTTCAGGTTGTTGGTCACCACGCGCAAGTCGCTGTGATCGAGCAGCGCATGGGCTACCGCTTCCGGTGTGGTGCCGATATCAATAAACAGCGTTGCGCCGTTGGGGGATCTGTTCCGCGACTTTACGGGCAATACGCTCTTTTCCGCGGTCTGCGTCGATTTACGATCGTGCCGGGGGGTATTCACCGAACTGGACGGCAATGCCGCGCCGCCGTGATGGCGCAAAATCTTATTTTGATCGGCCGGTCGTTCAGATCGCGACGAATAGTCTGCGGGCTAACGGAAAATTGTTCGACCAGCTCTTCGGTACTGACATATCCCTGTTGTTTAACCAGTTCAATAATCGCGTCATGACGCTGTGTTTGTTTCATGAATTGTCCCTGAAGAATTATGTTCGTTTTCGCACATTCTGTGAGTCGACCAGCGCCATTGCCAGCCCAATCAGCAGGCCGGCGGTATGCGCGCCGCTGGCGATGGCGAAGCCCGTCAGGCCAAACCATTCCGCCACCATCAATGCCACCGTAAAGATAAACAGCCCATTAGGCAGGGCGACCTGCGGTTGCGGATCGCGCACGCCACGCAACCAAACATAGCCAATCAGCGCATAGACCACGCCTGATAAACCGCCAAACCACGGTCCGGTTAGCTGGTGCTGGACAAAACCGCTCAACAGCGCGCTGATCACGGTGATCACCAGCAGTTTTCCACTGCCCAGCCGCTTTTCCACCGCGCCGCCAAGATACCACCACCAGAAGAGGTTGAAGATGATGTGTACCCGAGGGAAAAATGCATTACCGCATGGGCAAAATAGCGCCATACCTCAAACTGCACGCTGGCATCCCACGGCCGGTGCCAGCCACATCATCACCGTTTGGTCGCCAACGATGTTCATCAATACAAACACAAATATGCAAAGCGCGGAAATGATCAGCGTTAAGGGACCGCCCCGTTCACGTATTGCCGCCATCAACGGGAAACGGCGGTAATGCAGGCCGCTGCCGGTTTGCCCGGATTGCCAGCTCGCCGCGAGATACCGGGGATCGGTGGGATTTTCAATAAAACGCGCAAGCTCTGTTCGCACGCGCTCAAGCTGGCTCTCATCCGCCAGCCAGATGTCGCTTTGCGCATGGTGCTGAATGGTCAGGATCACCCCCTGGGTCTGCATATAATCAACAAACGCACCGGGCGACGCGGGGGTTAGTAAAAGAGGTAATCATCAACATGACAGGCGTCGCTTAATCCGTACAAAGAGAGACAGTATAGTGGCCTAAAGCGTACCGTGGGCCACTTCAGCCGGGGAAATGGCGATGCCGGTGGCATCGAAACCGCCGTCGACACTGTAAACCTGATCGTACCCCTGTTGCAGCAGATATTGCGCCGCGCCTTTACTGCTGTTGCCGTGGTAGCACATCACCATCACCGGCGTATCGAAGTCGTTTTCGCGCATAAACGCGCCCAGCGTGTCGTTGGTCAGGTGAAACGCACCCGGCGTATGGCCCATGGCAAAGCTTTGCGGATCGCGGATATCCACCAGCACCGCCTGTTGCTGATGCAGTTTTTGATGGGTTTCTTCTACGTTAATGCACTCAAAGTTTTCCATGGCTTTCTCTTAATTGACACAGGGAATGGCTATTCTCCTGCCAAGTGTACGTCGTGACGGCAGGTAAACGCCATTATGTTATGCATATCACTCTAAATTGTTTTTTTGATGTTACTAATGGCGCGTTCATTTGCTATCATGAGCGATATCGAACATTTTTGAGCTTTAACGAAAGTGCATGAGGGTAGCATGGAAACCAAAGATCTGATTGTGATAGGCGGGGGCATCAACGGTGCCGGTATCGCGGCAGATGCCGCAGGGCGGGGTTTGTCCGTGCTGATGCTGGAAGCCCGTGGATTTAGCCTGCGCCACCTCCAGCGCCAGCTCCAAATTGATCCACGGCGGGCTGCGCTACCTTGAACACTATGAATTCCGCCCTCGGTGAGCGAAGCGCTCGCCGAACGCGAAGTGCTGTTGAAAATGGCGCCGCATATCGCGTTCCCGATGCGTTTCCGCCTGCCGCATCGCCCGCATTTGCGTCCGGCGTGGATGATCCGTATTGGTCTGTTTATGTACGATCACCGGGCAAACGCACCAGTCTGCCGTCATCCACTGGCTTGCGTTTTGGCGCAGAATCGGTACTCAAACCGGAAATCGTGCGCGGTTTCGGAATATTCTGACTGCTGGGTCGACGATGCGCGACTGGTTCTTGCCAATGCGCAGATGGTGGAGCGTAAAGGCGGCGACGTGTTAACCCGCACCCGCGCCACCCACGCGCGTCGCGAAAATGGAATGTGGATTGTCGAAGCGGAAGATATCGACACCGGGGAAAAATATAGCTGGCAGGCGCGCGGTCTGGTGAACGCGACAGGGCCGTGGGTGAAACAGTTCTTTGATGACGGGATGCACCTGCCCTCACCGTACGGTATTCGCCTGATCAAAGGCAGCCACATTGTGGTGCCGCGCGTGCACTCGCAGAAGCAGGCTTATATTCTGCAAAACGAAGACAAACGCATTGTGTTTGTTATTCCGTGGATGGATGAGTTCTCCATTATCGGCACCACCGATGTCGAATATAAAGGCGATCCGAAAAACGTGGAGATCGAAGAGAACGAGATCAACTACTTGCTGAAAGTGTATAACGCACACTTCAGGAAACAGCTGAGCCGCGAGGATATCGCCTCTGGACATACTCCGGCGTACGCCCGACGACGAATCCGACTCACCGCAGGCCATCACGCGCGACTACACGCTGGATATCCATGATGATAACGGCAAGGCGCCGTTGTTGTCGGTCTTTGGCGGTAAGCTCACGACCTACCGTAAGCTGGCCGAGCATGCGCTGGAAAAACTGACGCCCTATTACACCGGCATTGGCCCGGCCTCGGACCAAAAACTGCGTTCTGCCGGTGCGGGGAGATCGCTGGCGATCGTGATGATTTTGCGGCCAAGTTGCGTCGCCGCTACCCCTTTATCAGCGAGTCACTGGCGCGCCACTTCGCCCGCACATACGGCAGCAACAGCGATCTTATTCTCGCGAATGCCAGCACTCTTGAAGACCTCGGGCGAGCATTTTGGTCACGAGTTATATGAGGCGGAATTGCGCTACTGGTTGAACATGAATGGGTTAAGCGCACCGGATGACGCCATCTGGCGTCGTACCAAACTTGGGATGTGGTTAAATGCGGAAGAGCAATCCCGCGTTGCACAGTGGTTAGCCCATCATCAGAAAGACGAGCTGTCGTTAGCCTCGTAACCGTCGTCATGCAGGATGGCAACTACGCGTATCCGGCCTGCGGGCCGGATTTGCGCAGCGCCATCCTGACGTCCGACTACAAACGCACCGGTTTGATATGCCAGATATTCTCCGCATATTCGAGGATGGTGCGATCAGACGAGAAGTAGCCCATATTGGCGATGTTATGCATCGCGCGCATCGCCCACTCTTCCGGATGCTGATACAACGCATCCACTTTGTCCTCGGCAGTCAACATAGCTACGGTAATCCGCCAGCACCTGATAGTGGTCGCCAAAGTTAATGAGCGAATCCACCAGATCGCGGTATCGACCCGGCTCCTGCGGGCTGAAAAGACCGGTGGCGATTTGTGTCAGCACCGGGTGCAACTCTTCATCTTTTCATAGTATTCACGCGGTTTGTAACCCTTACGACGCAGCGCGCTTCCACTTCATCTGCGGTGTTGCCGAAGATAAAGATATTTTCCTCGCCGACATGCTCGAGCATTTCCACGTTCGCCCCGTCCAGCGTCCCGATAGTCAGCGCCCCGTTCAGCGCAAACTTCATATTGCTGGTGCCGGACGCTTCCGTACCCGCCAACGAGATCTGCTCTGACAGATCCGCCGCCGGAATGATCATCTGCGCCGGTGCTCACGCTGTAGTTAGGGATAAACACCACTTTCAGCTTATCGCCAATCACCGGATCGTTATTGATCACCTGCGCAACATCATTGATCAGATGGATAATGTGCTTCGCCATGTAATACGCCGACGCCGCTTTACCGGCAAAATATTCACCCTCGGCACCCACTCTGCCGTCGGGTCAGCCTTAATGCGGTTATAACGGGTGATCACGTGCAACACATTCATCAACTGGCGCTTATATTCGTGAATACGCTTGATCTGCACATCGAACAGCGCCTTCGGGTTCACCACCACATTCAACTGCTGGGCTATCACATTTGCCAGCCGCTTTTATTCTCCAGCTTGGCCTGACGCACGGCCTGATTCACCGTCGGATAGTCAACATGCTGCTCCAGCTCACTCAACTGGCTCAGGTCGGTACGCCAGTGCGGCCGATATTTTCATCCAGCACGTCCGAGAGCGACGGGTTCGCCAGCGCCAGCCAGCGACGCGGCGTCACGCCGTTGGTGACGTTGAGAAAACGCATCGGGAATATTTCGGCAAAATCGGCAAACAGCGACTGCACCATCAGGTTAGAGTGCAGCTCAGAAACGCCATTCACTTTATGGCTGACCACCACTGCCAGCCGGTGTGCCATACGCACACGACGCCCGCTGGCTTCATCGATAATCGATGTCCGGCCCAGCAGCTCAATATCGTCAGGATGCTGCTCCTGTACCGTTTTCAGGAAATAGTCATTAATTTCAAAGATGATTTGCAAATGGCGCGGCAAAATTTTACCGAGCATTTCCACCGGCCGGGTCTCCAGCGCCTCACTCATCAAGGTATGGTTGGTATAAGAGAACACCGGCAGGTCACTTCAAACGCGTCGTCCCATTCAAACTTATGTTCGTCAATCAACAGGCGCATCAGTTCCGGGATAGACAACACCGGGTGCGTGTCATTGAGGTGAATGGCAATCTTATCCGCCAGATTGTCATACGTCTGATGCAACTGATAATGACGGCTCAGGATGTCTGGACAGTCGCCGAGACAAGGAAATACTCCTGACGTAAACGCAATTCACGCCCGGAATAGGTCGAGTCATCCGGATAGAGTACGCGCGAAACGTTTTCGGAATGGTTTTTATCCTCCACCGCCGCGAAGTAATCCCCTGGTTGAATTTACCCGAGGTTGATCTCGCTACTGGCTTGCGCATTCCACAGGCGCAGCGTATTGGTCGCGTCGGTGTCATAGCCGGGGATGATCTGGTCATAGGCCACCGCGAGGATCTCTTCGGTTTCAACCCAGCGACTCTTTCTTCCCTCCTGCTGAATACGGCCGCCAAAGCGCACTTTTGTAGCGGGTATTGTGGCGCTTGAACTCCCACGGGTTACCGTATTCCAGCCAGTAATCGGGAGACTCTTTTGCCGCCCGTCGACAATGTTCTGTTTAAACATGCCGTAGTCATAGCGGATGCCATAGCCGCGCCCCGGTAAGCCCAGCGTCGCCAGCGAATCGAGGAAACAGGCCGCCAATCGCCCGAGGCCGCCATTGCCAAGGCCCGGGTCGTTCTCTTCATCGATCAGCTCTTCAAGATCCAGCCCCATCTCCTCCAGCGCGTTTTTCACGTCGTCATAAATACCCAGCGAGAGCAGTGCGTTGGAAAGCGTGCGGCCAATCAGGAATTCCATCGATAAATAGTAAACCTGACGCACCTCCTGAGAGAGCTGTGCACGGGTGGAGCGTAGCCAGCGTTCCACCAGTCTGTCGCGCACGGCAAACAGCGTGGCGTTCAGCCATTCATGCTTGTTAGCGATAACCGGATCTTTACCGACGGTGAACATGAGTTTGTAGGCAATCGAGTGTTTTAATGCCTCAATACTTAATGTCGGTGCTGCATAAGTAAAAGGTGCATTCATAAGCGTGATTCACCGGAAAGCTATTTCAACCGAAAGTAAAGATCGCGGTACGACTGCGCTGCGACCTGCCAGCTAAAATCCATGGCCATTGCCTGCCGCTGGACAAAGCGCCAGAGCGAAGGCCGGGACCACAACACGAAAGCCCGCCTGATAGCTCTTAACAACGCCCGGTGGCATTACTGTCTTCAAAACAAAACCGCTGGCGATGCCATCGGCCAGTTTTCCAGCGAACTGTCGGATACCGTATCCGCCAGCCCTCCGGTGCGACGCACCAGCGGTAACGTCCCATACTTCAGTCCATACAGTTGCGTTAAACCGCATGGCTCCAAAACGACTCGGCACCAGAATCACATCTGCACCGCCCATAATGCGATGCGAGAAGGCCTCGTGATAACCAATCTGCACGCCAACCTGCCCGGAATGTTCAGCAGCGGCGGCCAGAAACCCTTCCTGCAACACCGGATCGCCTGCGCCGAGCAGCGCCAGTTGCCCACCCTGTTCAAGTAACCCCGGTAGCGCCTCCAGCACCAAATCAAGGCCTTTCTGGCTGGTCAGTCGGCTGACCACCGCAAAAAGCGGGACTTTATCGTTCACCTTCAGCCCCATGGCGATTTGTAGCTGGCGTTTGTTCTCCGCCTTCTCTTCCAGCGTATCCCGCGTGTACCGCGCGCCAAGCAACAGATCGGTGGACGGGTCCCAAATTTTTTCATCCACGCCGTTGAGTATGCCGCTCAACCGCCCTTCAAGCTGCCGCTGACGCAGCAGGCCTTCCATGCCATACGCATACTGCGGTTCGGTGATCTCCCGGGCGTAGGTCGGGCTAACGGCAGTAATATGATCGGCATAATATAATCCCGCCTTCAGAAACGAGATCTGACCGTTAAATTCCAGACCATGCATGTTAAAGAACGACCATGGCAATTGGATGTCATTCATATGGTGTGCATAAAACATGCCTTGATAGGCGAGGTTATGCACGGTAAAGACCGATTTCGCCGGACGCCCGATTGCAGCAAGGTAAGCGGGAACTGTGCCTGCATGCCAGTCGTGAGCATGCACCACATCCGGGCGCCAGAATGGATCAAGCCCGGTGGCCATTTCGCTTCCCACCCAGCCCAGCAGGGCGAAACGCAGCACGTTGTCAGGGTAAGCAAACTGGTTCGTGTCGTGGTAAGGGCTACCGGGACGTTCGTAAAGATGCGGCGCGTCGATCAAGTATATTCCCACACCGTCGAAATGCCCGAACAGCAGCGTAATACGCCCGGCGAAGGTGTCCCGACGGGACACCACCTGTGCATCAGTCACACCCCGTCGAATATCGGGGAAAGCGGGCAGCAATACGCGGGTATCAACACCACCGGCAATCTGCGCCGCAGGCAATGCGCCAATCACGTCCGCCAGACCTCCGGTCTTCAGCAACGGAAACATCTCAGAACATACATGTAAAACCTGCATTATCGCTCCTGTTCAAAACCACCCGGTTAGCGAAGCCGTTAGTGGGGAAAACAGCGCGCGGACCCCTTCCGCGCAAGGTTAAAATGAATGCTTTCAGGCTTTCAGTTTGCGTAACATTTCACGCGTAACCAGCACAATCCCTTCTTCTGAGCGGTAAAAGCGACGGGCATCTTCCTCAGCGTTTTCGCCAATCACGGTGCCTTCCGGGATTTCACAAGCTCTATCGATAATGCAGCGGCGCAGCCGACAGGAGCGCCCAACCCAAACATCAGGCAGCAGCACAGCCGAGTCGATATTGCAGAACGAATTCACACGCACGCGATTGAACAACACCGACTGCACGACCACCGACCCGGAAATGACACACCCACCAGCCACCAACGAATTCAACGTCATGCCATGGCTACCCGAGCGGTCCTGCACGAATTTCGCGGGGGGAAGAGATTCATTATAGGTACGGATTGGCCAGCTTTGATCGTACATGTCCAGTTCCGGTACCACCGAGGCCAAATCAAGGTTCGCTTTCCAGTAAGCTTCCAGCGTTCCCACATCCCGCCAATAGGGCTCTGAATCCGGGTCAGACTGCACGCAGGAGAGCGGAAACGGATGCGCATACGCCATGCCAGCCTTCACGATCTGCGGGAGGATATCTTTGCCAAAATCATGGCTTGAGTTTTCGTCTTTATCATCCAGTTCCAGCAGGCCGTACAGGTACTCCGCATCGAAAATGTAGATGCCCATACTGGCCAGTGCTTTGCTGTCATCGCCGAGGGCATGCTGGGGGGGTGCGCGGGTTTCTCGACGAAGTTGACCACTTTGTCATGCTCATCAACGGCCATCACGCCGAACGCGGTGGCTTCATGAACAGGCACCGGCAAACAGGCAACAGTGCAGCGCGCCCCCTTTCTCGACATGGTCGATGAGCATGCGCGAATAGTCCTGCTTGTAGATATGGTCTCCCGCCAGAATGACGATGTATTCCGCACCGTAGCGGCGAATGATATCGAGGTTCTGCGTCACCGCATCCGCCGTGCCGCGGTACCAGTGTTCTCCGTGCACGCGCTGTTGAGCAGGCAGCAGATCGACAAACTCGTTCATCTCTTCGTTGAAAAAGGCCCAGCCGCGCTGGATGTGCTGCACCAGCGTGTGGGACTGATATTGCGTGATGACGCCAATGCGGCGAATACCGGAGTTAATGCAGTTAGACAGGGCGAAGTCGATAATGCGGAATTTACCGCCGAAGTGCACCGCGGGTTTGGCGCGCTTGTTGGTTAAATCTTTCAGGCGCGTCCCGCGCCCTCCTGCCGGATCAGGGCGACAGACTTTAATGGCAGCTGACGGGCCAACATTGTAGGGTCGTTCTTTTCTAATCTCACCATGACTGACTCCATTTTTATGACCGCTGAAATACACACACTCCGTGTGCTGGCCCATGCCAGACAGCCATTACGACCGGGTTGTCCTCTCCGGCAAAGGGAGGAATGGCGCGCCACTCCCTTCGGGCAATACGATTTCTGCTACTTCAGGCGTGGCGTTAATGGCGATCAGCACATTGCCTGACAGCAGAATTTGTAAACGCTGGATCCCCTGTTGCCACTCCTGCGTACTGAGTGACGCTCCTTCGTTGTTTAACCAGACGACATGACCGTCGCCCTCCTCCCACCATGTATCGCGGGTCAATGCCGGGATTTGCTGACGCAGGTGGATCAACGCAGCGGTAAACGCAACCAGCCCGCTATCGGCCTGCGTCCAGTCGAGCCATGTCAGCGCATTGTCCTGACAGTAAGCATTATTGTTGCCGTGCTGGCTGTGGCCCTGTTCGTCGCCTGCCAGCAACATTGGCGTGCCTTGCGACAACAGCAGCGTCGTCAACAACGCATGCAAGCTGGCGCGTCGGCGTTCAATCACATCCAGAGTGCCGCCTAATCCCTCAACCCCGTGGTTGTTGCTGTGGTTATTATTTGTGCCATCACGATTGTCTTCACCGTTAGCTTCGTTGTGCTTATGGTTGAAACTGACGCAATCCCGCAGCGTAAAACCATCATGGGCGGTGATCAGGTTGACCGATGCTGAGGGCAAGCGGCCACCGCGTTTAAAGACGTCGCTGGAGGCAGCAAAACGCCCGGCAAACTCCCCCGATGGAAAGGGATGATTCAAGCCAGAAGCGGCGCATCGCATCGCGGAAATGGTCGTTCCACTCGGCAAAAGGCGCGGGATAGTTGCCAACTGGTAGCCGCCGGACCAATATCGAGGGTTCAGCGATCAATTTCAGGTCGCGTAATACAGGATCGTTGATGATCGCCGTAAACAGCGGCGCCTGCTGGCTGAACGCTGGCGTGCGTCCCATTACCGATGCGAGATCAAATCGAAAACCATCCACATGGAACGTCTCCACCCAGTAACGCAGGCAGGCGTGGGCATACTCCACCACGCCGGGGATTGCTCAGGTTCAGCGTATTGCCGCAGCCGGTCCAGTTGTGATAATCGCCATCCTCTCTGATCCAATAATAGCTACGGTTATCAATTCCGCGCAGGGAGAGAGTCGGGCCGTCGAGATCGATTTCGGCGGTGTGGTTAAGCACGATATCAAGGATCACTTCGATCCCGGCCTGATGCAGCGCTTTCACTGCCTCGCGAAATTCAACAATGGCCTGCTCCGGCACACTGGCATAACGCGGATTCAGCGCAAACAACGCCAGCGGGTTATAGCCCCAGTAGTTGCTTAACCCCAACCGCTGCAAACGTGGCTCGCTGGTGAAGTGGGCAACCGGCATCAGCTCCAGTGCGGTAATGCCAAGATGTTTAAACCAGTTGATCATCACCGGATGCCCCAGCGCCTTGTAGGTGCCGCGAATGGCTTGCGGAATGTCGGGATGCAGCCAGTTAGTCCCTTAACGTGCGCTTCATAAATAACGGTGTTACCCCGGGGAATACGCGGCGGGGCATCGTGCCCCCAGTCGAAGACGTCATGCACCACGACACTGCGCGGGGCAATGGCGGCATTATCGTGGGGGTCAGGCTGGTCATAACCACCATGGAGTAGCGAGCTATCAGGCACGTCGCCTTCCACGCGCTGCGCGCAAGGATCGAGTAATAATTTCGCCGGGTTGAAACGGTGCCCTTGCGCAGGGTCCCAGGGGCCATGCACCCGGTAGCCGTAATGCAGGCCTGCCCGACCACCTTCCAGAAAACCGTGCCAGACATCCCCGGTACGGCCGAGGGCAGATCAACGCGCTGCTCATTGCCTTCGTCGTCAAACAGGCACAGTTCGACGCGCTCGGCATGGGCGGAGAAGAGCGTAAAATTGACGCCATCATCCCGTAGATGCGCACCGGGCGGCGTGGCGTTACCGGCTGCCAGTTTCGTCATTCCCCCTCCCGGACCAGCCAGATAGTGCCCAGCGGCGGCAATGTCAGTAACAGCGAGTGTTCATGCCCACGATTGGCGATCGCATCGCTGTGCAACACGCCGCCGTTGCCGGTGTTGCTGCCGTGGTAATGCATGGAGTCGCTGTTCAGCTCTTCACGCCAGCGGCCAGTTGATTAATACCCACGCGGTAATCGTAGCGCGGTACGGGCGTGAAATTGCTGGCAACAATGACTTCCCATTACCCTGCTTATCACGGCGCACAAAAACAAATACCGAGGCTTCATGATCGTCCACCACCAGCCACTCAAAACCGTAGGGATCAAAATCCAGCTCATGTAGCGCTTTATGATGACGGTAGGCATGGTTCATATCGCGCACCAGCCGCTGAACGCCGTGGTGCCAGTTATCACCACCCTCCAGCAAATGCCAGTCAAGGCTACCATCGTGATTCCACTCGCGCCCTTGGGCGAATTCGTTCCCCATGAAAATCAGTTTCTTGCCGGGGAAGGCCCACATCCGGTGGCGTAGTAGGCGCGCAGGTTGGCGAACTTCTGCCGTGGCATCGCCGGGCATCCTGTCGAGGATGGATTTCTTGCCATGCACCACTTCGTCATGCGATAGCGGCAGAATAAAGTTTTCGGTGTAGTTATAGAGCATGCCGAAAGTGAGTTTGTCGTGGTGGTACTTGCGGTACTTCATATAATCCAGCGTGTCGTGCATCCAACCCAGATTCCACTTGAACCAAAAACCCAGTCCCCCCATCGAAGCCGGGCGTGACACGCCGGCAAAATCGGTAGACTCTTCCGCCATACTGACCGCCCCCGGAGTCTGCTCACCGAGGATGCGGTTGGTATTGCGTAAAAACCTCGATTGCCTCAAGGTTTTCGCGCCCGCCATATTCATTGGGGGATCCACTCCCCTTCTTTACGGCTGTAATCGCGGTAAATCATCGACGCCACCGCATCCACGCGCAGCGCATCAATGCCAAAGCGTTCGATCCAGTACAGCGCATTGCCAACCGGTGTAGTTGCTGACTTCCCGGCGGCCGTAGTTGTAGATCAACGTGTTCCAGTCCTCGGTGATAACCTTCACGCGGATCGTTATGTTCGTAGAGTTTGGTGCCGTCGAAATCCGCCGTGCCAAAATCATCAGAGGGGAAATGGCCCGGAACCCAATCGAGGATCACACTGAGGCCTGCGGCATGTGCGGTGTGGATAAAATGCAGGAAGTCATCGCGGGTGCCGAAACGGCGAGTCGGCGCATAAAGCCCGGTCGGCTGATAGCCCCAACTCCCATCGAAGGGGTGTTCGTTAACCGGCATCAGCTCCAGATGGGTGAATCCCATCCATTTGGCGTAGGGCACCAGTTGATCCGCCAATTCCCGGTAACTCAGCCAGAAATTGTTGTCGGTATGTCGGCGCCGTAGGGAACCCGGTGCACTTCATAGATAGAGATGGGAGCATCAAACTGATTCGCTTTTGGCGCTCTTCACTCTGTGTTTTCTTGCCCGGCAGGCCGCAAATCAGCGATGCGCTGTCCGGGCGCATCTGGGATTCAAACGCATAAGGATCGGCTTTGATCCTCAGTTTGCCGTGTGCATCAATCATCTCAAATTTATACAGTTGCCCGTTCAGCGCGCCGGGGATAAACAGCTCCCAGATCCCGCTTTCACGACGCAGGCGCATGGGGTGGCGGCGACCATCCCAGTAGTTAAACTGCCCGACCACGGAGACGCGCGCTGCGCATTAGGCGCCCAGACGGAAAACCGCGTTCCCACCACGCCATCCATCGTATCGGCATGCGCGCCAAGCGTTTCGTACGGCCGCATATGCGTGCCTTCACTCAACAGCCGGTGGCATCAACATCCTGCAACAGAGGCCCGAAACGATAAGGGTCATCAATCAGGTTCTCCTGTCCGTGCCAGACAACGGCAAACTGGTAATAGAAAGGATTTTTGCGGCGCTGCATCACACCACAGAAAAAGCCACGGGAGTCGAGACACTCCAGTTTGCCGACTTTGCGTCCGGTTTTCGGCTCGATAACCCAGACTTCTGTGGCATCGGGCAACAGGGCGCGAACCTCAAGGCCTGCGTCGGTGGAATGCATTCCCAATACGGAAAAAGGATCGGCAAAATGACCGGCAATTAGCGCATCAATCACGTCTTTATCAACATCAACGGACATGGTTCTCATCCTGTTGTAGTGGTATCGCACCTTCCACCGTGGTTACGTCCGGTTGCGATACTTTTGTGATCTGAACGATGCAGCACCCCACTGGAATCTGCTCTGCAACGTCCCATTTCAGGCAAAATGTTAAACACCCAATCTTAAGCATAGCCAACGCTTTCAGACTCTTGAGAAAATAAACACATCACTTTTTCTTTGCAGGAAATTTGCGAAAAAAAGCATAAAAAAAGGGGCGCCGAAGCACCCCTGATTCTCTTTTATGCTTACGCCAGTTGGCGCAACATACGACGCAGCGGTTCGGCCGCGCCCCACAAAAGCTGGTCGCCCACAGTGAAGGCGGAGAGGAACTCCGGCCCCATATTCAGTTTACGCAGACGGCCCACCGGTGTGGTCAACGTGCCAGTGACGGCAGCCGGGGTCAGTTCGCGCATGCTGATCTCACGATCGTTTGGCACTACTTTCGCCCACGGGTTATGCGCCGCCAGCAGTTCTTCCACGGTCGGGATAGAGACGTCTTTTTTCAGCTTGATGGTGAAGGCACTGGCTGTGGCAGCGCAACGCGCCGATACGTACGCAAAGCCCATCAACCGGAATGATGTTGGAGGTGTTGAGGATTTTGTTGGTTTCCGCCCCGGCCTTTCCACTCTTCGCGGCTCTGGCCGTTATCGAGCTGTTTGTCGATCCATGGGATCAGGCTTCCCGCCAGCGGTACGCCAAAGTTGTCGACCGGCAGCTCACCGCTGCGGGTCAACGCGGTGACTTTGCGTTCGATGTCGAGAATAGCAGAAGCCGGATCCGCCAGTTCCGCCGCAACGTGATTGTGCAACTGACCCATTTGCGTCAGCAGTTCGCGCATATGGCGCGCGCCGCCACCGGAAGCCGCCTGATAGGTGGCGACAGAGACCCACTCCACCAGATCGTTGGCGAAGAGCCCGCCGAGGGACATCAGCATCAGGCTGACGGTACAGTTGCCGCCGACAAAGGTTTTCACGCCGTTGTTCAGCCCGTCGTTAATCACCGCACAGTTGACCGGGTCGAGGATAATAATGGCGTCATCTTTCATGCGCAGTGAAGAAGCCGCGTCAATCCAGTAACCCTGCCAGCCGCTTTCACGAAGCTTTGGATAGATTTCGTTGGTATAATCGCCGCCCGGCAGGTGACAATGATGTCGAGTGCCTTCAGCGCTTCCAGATCGAACGCATCCTGAAGCGTGCCCGCTGCCCTCGGCCGCTGAATGCGGGCGCAGCTTGCCCAAACTGGGAAGTGGAAAGAAGACAGGGCGAATGGCGTCGAAATCGCGCTCTTCAACCATGCGTTGCATGAGTACAGAGCCGACCATTCCGCGCCAGCCGATAAAACCAACATTTTTTCATAGCGAAGTTCCTGCAGAGGTGTGTGCTGTTGTGCGAGCCAGTGTCCAACTGGGGTATGACCACATTACAAAAATGCTGCCAAAGTCGCAAGTGAAATTAATCAATGATCGCGAATGCATCAGAAACGCAGCTAATTACTGCAATTATGTGGCAAGTGTCAGGGATAATAATGAATGAGTGAGATCATCTCCGCAACCGTGTTGCTGATCCTGATTATGGATCCGTTGGGCAACCTGCCTATCTTTATGTCGGTATTAAAACATACCGAGCCAAAACGCCGCCGGGCCATCATGATCCGCGAACTGCTGATCGCCCTGCTGGTGATGTTTATCTTCTTGTTTGCCGGTGAAAAGATCCTCGCGTTGCTGAACTTACGCGCCGAGACGGTTTCCATTTCCGGCGGCATTATTCTGTTCCTGATCGCCATTAAGATGATATTCCCCAGCGAGTCTGGCGGCAGCAGTGGTCTTCCCGCCGGTGAAGAACCCTTTATTGTCCCGCTGGCGATCCCGCTGGTTGCTGGCCCCACTTTGCTGGCAACACTGATGCTGTTGTCACACCAGTATCCTAATCAGATGGGTCATCTGGTGATTGCGCTGCTGATTGCCTCGGGGCGGTACGGTAGCCATCCTGCTGCAATCATCGTTGTTTCTGCGCCTGCTCGGCGAGAAAGGGGTTAACGCGCTGGAACGCCTGATGGGGCTGATTTTGGTGATGCTCGCCACCCAAATGTTCCTCGACGGGATAAGAGTGTGGATGAAGGGATAACCTACTCCCCCCCTCAATCTTTATTCGTGTGTATGTGTCTGTATCGGCCGCTGATGAACAGACTGAAATTCCGATGGAGTAAAAAAACACCACGTTAAACAACGTGGTGTTTTTTCAATGCCCGATGGCAGTTTCGCCTTATCAACCGGGCATACCAACCTTAGCTCAACAGCGTAAACGCAATCATGCCGATAATCGCGCCGGTGGTGCCGAGGATGGTTTCCATCATCGTCCAGTTTTCAGCGTTTGCGCTTCCGTCGCACCGGTAAAGCGGCCATACAGCCAGAAACCGGCGTCGTTCACGTGGCTCACCACGATGGAACCACCCGCGATGCAAATAGAGAGCGCCGCCATCTGCGCGCCGTTGAAGTGCAGTTGCTCAATCACCGGCATCACCAGACCGACCGCCGTCAGGCAGGCCACCGTGGCGGAACCCTGAATAATGCGCACCGCCGCCGCCAGTACAAAGCAAGTGATGGCGATAGGCAAGCCCATGCCGGTCAGTGCTTCGCCCAGTGCCGGGCCGACGCCTGAGTCAACCAGCACCTGCTTGAACACGCCGCCCGCGCCGATCACCAGCAAAATAATGCCTGCCGGCTGCAATGCGTGACCGCAAATTTCCATCACGCGATCTTTCGCCATGCCCTGACGTATCGCCGGGGCCGTAAATCGCCACCAGTGCACGCCACGAGGATCGCGGTGAACGGGTGACCGATAAATTCCAGCCAGTCATACAGGTTGCTGCCTTCTGTCACGAAGCGCGCGGCGATGGTTTTCATCCCGACCAGCACCAGCGGCAGCAGGATCAGCGACAGACTGAAAGCGAATGACGGCATTTTGCCTTCGCCCAGATGCGGCTCGCTAACATCGTCCGGAATGTGCAGTTGCACATGGCGACTGATAAAGTTGCCCCACAGCGGACCGGCAATCAGCATGCCACCGGGATTGCCGCGCACAGGCCAATCAGGATCATCCAGCCAAAATCCGCATGCATCTGCGAAGCCAGCAGCATTGGCGCGGGTCCCGGCAGCAGGAACGCCGCCGCTGCCGCTACGCCGGCAAACAACGGGATAACCAGTTTGACCCGGTTAGTGCCGGTGTGGCGCGCCATCGAGAACGCAACGCTTATCAGCAACACAATCGCCACTTCAAAGAACAGCGGCAATGCGCAAATCAGACCCGCCAGACCAATCGCATAATGTGCGCGATTGTGACCAAACGATTTGAGCATCTTAACGGCGATTTGATCCACCGCGCCGGTCTCGTGAAGAATTTTGCCGAACATAGCGCCGAGCGCCACCACAATGGCGAGGAAACCCAGCGTACCGCCCATGCCTTTTCCATGGTCTGCGCGATCTTAATCAACGGCATTCCGGAAAAAAGCCCCGCACCAATAGACACCACCATCAAAGCAATGAAAGCATGCATACGCGCTTTCATCACTAAAAACAGCAGCAGTAAAACCGACCCCACTGCTGTTAAAACAAGCGTTAATGTACTCACTGCGCACTGCCTTTATTAATCACTGCAATCGTGCTGGCGACCACGCCGTCCAGCGGTTGATCGATATCGACGATCAGCACGTCACGCTCATCTGCGCCCGGCTCTTCCAGCGTGTCAAATTGGGTTACCAGCATCTGCGTTTTGAAGAAGTGACCTTTACGCGCTTTCAGACGGCTTTCGATGACATCAAAATCGCCTTTCAGGTAGATAAAGGAGAGGTTCGGGTTTCCGTCGCGCAGCAGATCGCGGTAATGCTTTTTCAGCGCCGAGCAGACAATCAGCGACACTTTATTGGTGCGCTGCATGGCAAACGCGGCGTCGTTCAGCGCCTGTAGCCACGGTTTACGGTCATCGTCGTTTAGCGGCTCACCGGACGCCATTTTAATGATGTTGCTGCGCGGATGGAGGAAGTCGCCGTCAAGAAACGCGGCATGCAGCTGATGCGCCACTTCGCTGGCAACAGCAGATTTACCACTGCCGGAAACGCCCATCAGGACATAAACGTGGTGATCAAGATTAGTCGTGCTCAAAGGGAAGCCCCCACAGGTGCAAGAGTGAATTGTTACGGGTAACTGTTATCGGTAACATTGTCCTGCCGGGGTAACGGAGAAGCAATATCCATTCGTGCCAGAGATAAATAAGTGTGAGCTACTTCCAAATTTGTCAGACTAAATAGATCCACCCGGTGACAAAGTGAAACCTAAATCTAACATTTTCGGCGTAACTGCTTCACCACGAATGCGCGCCAGCAGACGTTCGGCTCCGATACGCCCCATACGTTCGCGCGGCGTGAGCACGCTCGCCAGACGCGGCTCCATTACCTCGGCCAATGTCGTGACCGTGGAACCCGGCGATCGCCATATCATCAGGAATTTTCAGCCCCGGTGCGCTGACACTCAAACGCGGCGCCGACCGCCGAGTCATCGTTGGTACAGAAAATTCCGTCCAGTTGCGGGTACTCGCGGCGCGCCTGACGCATCAGTTCAATACCGGCCGTGTAAGAGGAGGATTGTTCCACCATCACGCTGTACGGCGTGAGCCCGGCATCCAGCATCGCCTGCTCGTAACCCTTCTGTTTGATGATAGTACGTTCATCCAGACGCGCGCCAAGATAGGCAACGCCGCGATGACCGCGTTCAATAATCGCGGCGGTCATCTGTCGCGCCGCTTCGAAGTTATCGAAACCGACGGCGATATCCAGACAGGGAGATTTGCTGTCCATCAGTTCCACGACCGGAATGCCCGCCACTTCAATCATTTTCAGCGTGCGTGGAGTATGTGTGCGTTCGGTGAGGATCAGGCCGTCAATGTTCCGGAGAGCATCGATTCCAGACGCTCCTCTTCCATTTCGGCTTTATAACCGTAGTGCGCCAGCATGGTTTGATAGCCGTGGGCATCTGTCACGCTTTCAATACCGCGCAACACTTCAGCGAACACCTCGGGTTGGTCAGCGACGGGAGCAATACGCCAATAGCGCGGCTGGTGGCGTTGGAGAGAATATCGGGAGCGCGATTGGGAATGTAACCCAGCTCATCAAGCGCAGCGGCGATTTTGCCACGTAACGCAACAGACACCTGTTCCGGGTTACGCAAAAACGGCTGACCGTCATTTTGGTCACGCCAACGCGATCGGCCACATCCTGAAGTACGGGTCTTTTTCTTTTCATCGTCCTGACATTTTTAAACAGAGAGAGATTTTCTCAGTTTATCACGGACAACGCGCAACCTTCCGGCCAAAACCAGAAGGTTGCGTCATTTATTTAAGCCACATCAAACTGGCGGCAGGTCAAACAGCAGAATTTCACTGTCGCTATCGGCATGAACCGAGATAGCCTGCTCATCCCAGATTGCCAGACCATCGCTGGTGGTGGCTTTGGTGCCGTTAATGGTGACATCCCCTTTCACCACCGGGATCCACACGCGGCGGTCAGCGGCGATCTGGTGCACCGACTGCTCATCTTTCAACAGCGCCCAGCGGTAGAGTTCCATATCCTCGGGTGCACTTTCAGAGAGCCATTGCGTGCATCCGGCGACAGCACCAGTTGTTTGCCCTGTGCAGCGTCAAAGCGGCGCTGCTCGTAGCGCGGCGTGATGCCATTCGTTTCCGGAATGATCCAGATTTGATACAAGCGCAGACGATCGCTGTCGCTCGGGTTGTACTCAGAGTGACGCACCCCGGTTCCGGCGCTCATAATCTGGAATTCACCCGCAGGTACCTGCTCTTTGTTGCCCATGCTGTCCTCGGTGCTCAACGGCCCCTTCCAGCACATAGGTCAGGATTTCCATGTCTTTGTGCGGATGGGTGCCGAAGCCCTGACCCGGGTCGATCACGTCGTCGTTAATGACGCGAAGCGCCGAGAAGCCCATAAAATTCGGGTCATAATAGTTGGCGAAAGAGAACGTGTGCCGAGGAATCCAGCCAGCCATGATTTGCGTGACCACGGTCGTTTGCTTTGCGTAAGAAGATCATGTTTTTTTACCCCCGTATGTTTTCGATGGAGTAAGTGTGGACGCAATCGGTCGGGGATCATAGAGGGTGAAAATTGACTCCTCTGTTCAAAAAAAAGTGAACAAGTTGTGAGGAGTCTTTTCAGGCTATTTTGCGAGGGTTACCGTGGCGGGTGACGCCTGCTCAAAGGCACGCTCCAGCAGTTCAAGGTTGGTGAGAACTTCAGATTCCTTGACGTAATTCGGCGCGCCATTCACCAGCGTTTCATACAGCGCATCGTAGACGCGGCCATAGTCGCCCTTTTCCGGCGCGATCTCTTCACGCACCGTTTCGCCCGCCGCATTCACATACTCAAGAATGCCGATACTGTTATCTGCGGCAAACCCCGCCTCCCCCGGCATGATATTGGCCTTCAGGCTGGTTTCCTGCTGATCGATACCGTATTTGATAAACGAACCTTTGGTGCCATGAACAATAAATTTGGGGTAGTCGATTTTCACCAGATGGCTGGTTTTAACAATCGCTTTCAAATCGCCATAGAAGAGCTGCGCTTCGAAGGTATCGTCCGGATTGGCTTTATTGCGCAGGCTACGGATGTCATACGCGGCATGATCCGGTCGGCCAAACAGAGAGATGATTTGGTCCATGGTATGAACGCCCGGTGCCGTAAACGATCCATCCTGCGGCAGGCCGGGGGTTGGTTTCCCGCCACCGGGCGGTAATAATCAAAATGGCTTTCAATTTCAACGATATTGCCAAGCTTACCGCTTTCAATCGCCTTTTGGTGGTCAGGAAACAGGCGTCGAAACGGCGATTCTGATACGGCGTGACCGTCAGACCTTTGCGTTTCGCCAGTTCAAACAGGGTGACAGCTTCCGCCATGGTCGGTGTAAACGGCTTTTCCACCAGCACATTTTTACCGGCTTCCAGCGCGCGTTTCGCATAATCGAAGTGGCTGTCGGCATGAGTACAGACGATCACCAGTTTGACCTGCGGATCGTTAAAAATATCGTCAAGATCGCTGGTGAAGTGAATATGTTGATAGTGCGGGTGCTGCTCTTCCGGTTTGGGATGACGGCGGAAAATATGCGCCACATGCCAGCTTGCTTTACGGTTCAGAACATAAGGGAGGTGATAGCGGGTAGTGCTTTTGCCAAACCCAATGAATGCGCAATGTAATGTCATGATCCAGTCCTTGTTAAGGTGACTGTCACTACCATAGCGTAACCTTGCGGAGGTTGTCCCTGCATGGCGTCTTAAAAGACCGGCATGTTTGCGGCAAAAAAGCCAGCACCCGGCTGGCTAAGAAAATACTGGAAGCAATGTGAGCAATGTCGTGCTTTCAGGATTACCGCTACGGTTTCCCTGAACGCATGGCAATAATAATCATTATCATTCGCACTTGTCTACTTCTTTTTGCAAAAATGGCAGTTGACGCTGCGCCACAAAGCCGAATGTGTAAGTCATCCCCACAAACAAGGAGAAGCAGGATGAGTGAGATAGTGATACGCCATGCCGAAGCGCGCGATGCAGAAGCCTTACGCCAGTTTTATGCGCAACCCGAGGTGTATCACAACCTGCTACAGCTACCTCATCCACCTGCTGAGCTGTGGGAAGATCGCCTGAAACCGCAGCCGGTGCCGTCGCCAGTTGGTCGCCTGTATTGATGAGCAGGTTGCCGGAAACCTGACGCTGATGGTGGAACAAAACCCGCGCCGCAGCCATGTAGCCGCCTTTGGCATGGCGGTTTCGTCAGCGTTTCACAATCGCGGCGTCGCCAGTGCACTGATGCATGAAATGGTCACCCTGTGTGATAACTGGCTGCGTATTGAACGCATTGAATTAACGGTGTTTGTCGATAACGCGCCCGCGCTGGCGGTGTACCGTAAGTTCGGTTTTGACGTCGAAGGCACCGGAAAACACTACGCGCTGCGCAACGGTGAGTATGTGGATGCTTATTTTATGGCGCGCGTGAAGGGTTAAACAGAAACCTCTCCCCGGTTGGGGAGAGGTTTAAATCAATAACCGGCCGTTAAATCATCCACCGAACGCGGGTCAGACGCGCCATACAGCGTGCCATCCGGCCCGACCATAATGCTCTGCGTGCTGCCCATCGCCTCTTTCACCACCACTTTCTGCCCGCGTTGCTCGAGCAGTTTTAGCGTGTCCGGGCTAAAGCCTTTTTCCACGCGCAACTCATCCGGTAACCACTGATGATGGAAGCGCGGCGCATTGCTCGCTTCGGCGACGTTCATCCCAAAATCGATGCTGTTAACCACCATTTGCAGCACTGTTGTGATAATACGACTACCGCCGGGCTGCCGGTGACCAGCCCGGGTTTTACCGTCTTTCACCACAATGGTGGGCGACATGGACGAAAGCGGGCGTTTGCCGGGGCCGACCGCATTGGCGTCACCGCCTACCAGTCCGTAGACATTCGGCACGCCGGGTTTTGCAGAGAAGTCATCCATCTCATTATTCAGCAGAATGCCGCTATTCCCCGCGACAATCCCGGTCCCGAACGTGGTGTTCAGCGTATACGTCACCGAAACCGCATTGCCGTCTTTGTCGACAACGGAGAAGTGCGTGGTTTGGTTACTCTCATACGGCTCCAACTTACCGGGGCGGATCTGGCTGGAGGGCCGGGCTTTGTTAACGTCAATTTTTTCCGCAATGGATTTGGCATACGCTTTATTGGTGAGCGCCTGCCACGGCACTTTCACGAAGTCCGGATCGCCAAGATATTCAGAACGATCGGCATAGGCGTACTTTTCGGCTTCCGCCATTACCTGCATCGCATCGGCGCTGCCAAAGCCATATTTCGCCATATCGAAGTTTTCAAAGAATATTGAGGATTTGCACAATATGGATACCGCCAGACGACGGCGGCGGCATGGAGTAAACCTCGGTAACCGCGATAATCACCGCTGATGGGCGTACGCTCCACCGCTTTGTAATTCGCCAGATCCTCTTTGCTGATAAGCCCACCGTTCTTGCTCATCTCTTGCACTATCTGGTCAGCAATCGCGCCTTTATAGAAGGCATCCGGCCCTTTCTCGGCAATCAGTTCCGGTGCTTTTGGCGAGATTGCTCTGCACCAGTTTGTCGCCCTTTTTCAGCGGTTCGTCGTTCTTCCAGAAAATCGCTTTACTGTTTTCATGGTTTGGCAGCACTTCACTGCCGTAGGTTTTCAGGTCGTCCGCCAGCGCGTCATTCACCGTGATCCCTTGTCTGGCCAGCTTGATCGCAGGCTGAATGACTTTGTTCAGTGGCAGAGTGCCATACTTCTCCAGCGCCAGCGAGAACCCCGCAACCGTGCCGGGCGTACCGGAGGCCAGATGCGACGTCAGCGATTTTTTTACTGTCCGGATTGCCCTGATCGTCGAGGAACATATCACGCGTGGCAGCGGCTGGCGCCATTTCGCGGAAGTCGATGGCGGTGACCTTGCCATCTTTGGTGCGGATCATCATAAACCCGCCGCCGCCCAGGGTTTCCGGCTTGTGGATGGGTGACTGCCAGCGCATAGCCCACCGCGACGGCAGCATCCACGGCGTTACCGCCCTGTTTCAGGGTATCGACGCCAACACGGGTTGCGGTCTCATCCACAGATGCCACCATACCCTGCTTCGCCCGCACAGGATGGAAGACATCGGCTTCCAACGCCGTATGAGACGGGCGCAGGTGCTTGCGTCGGTGGCGGCGCAGCGCCAGCGCTAAAACATCCTCCCGCGGTCAGCGCGGCGATAGCCACCCAGCGCGCAAACTTCTGTTTCATCATCGTCGTTCTCCGAATAGAAGGGCTACAGTTCCCGATTAAGCCCTCGGTTCACAACTCCTAAAAAAATCATCGTCATGAATGAAACGAGGTAAACTTAGGAGAAGCCTCAGAGGAGGAAAGGACGATGAAACGACTACTGTTTGTGGCGGCACTGCTGCCTTTTGCCGCATTTGCACAGCCGCTGAATACCACCAATAACCCCAATCAGCCGGGGTATGTGATCCCCAGCCAGCAGCGCATGGAAACGCGGATGCTTAACCAGCAACAGCAACAGAAAGGAATGCTGAATCAACAGCTACAGACGCAAGCCCGTCAGCAGCAACAACGCCTGCAGACTCAGTTAAATAACGACGCGCAACGCGTAAGGCAGGCCCAGCCGGGGAGCTCGATCCCAGCCGCCAGCAACTGCTCCCCAATACTAACGGCGGCATGCTCAGCCAGAGGGATCGGTAACGGTGGCAGGGTGAACACGCAGCAACATATGTTGCCGCAGAATCAGAACGGCAGTCAGTTCAGCAGTGGAACAAACAGCAATGCCGGTACGGGAACGCAGCAGCACATGCTGCCGCAGAATCAGAACGGCGGCCTGCTGCGTAGCACGCCGTCATCCACAACACCTTAAAACGTAAAATTCGGGCCGATATCGTCGATTTTATCGGTGCAGATACAATCCACGCCCCAGCGCAGCAACTCTCCCGCGCGTTGGGGTTCATTGACGGTATAAACCAGAATGCGTAAACCCGCCGCACGCAGCATCCGCGTGCGGGCTTCGGTCCAGCAGGCGATGATTCAGGTGAATAGAGACGCACCCTAACCGGGTGGTCAGTTCCTGCCAGTCATCGCGCCATTCATCCAGCAATAGCCCGCGTGGCAGTTCCGGCGCAGCCTGTTGCGCCGCTTCCAGCGCATCAATCTCAAAGGAAGAGAGCAGCGGCGGCGTCATTCCTGCCCAGAGTTCTCGCGCCGCCAGCGCCACCACTTTGCCCGTCAGCGACCCGGTGCCGGTGGTGGGTTTGATTTCGATATTGGCCATCATTCCATGCAGACGACAGCGCTCCGCGACCTGAGAAAGCAGCGGCAACGGTTCACCTTTAAATTCCCCGCTGTACCAGCCGCCCGCATCCACTTTCAGCAAATCATGCCATGCCAGCTCGCCCGCCACGCCCCAGCCATTGCTGGTGCGCTCGAGGTTATCGTCATGCAGTAAAAAATCTGCCCATCTTTTGACAGCTTGGCGTCGAACTCAATCATCGTGTGACCGTAGCGAGCGCCGACATCAATCGCCGCCAGCGTATTTTCCGGCGCCAGTTTACCGCCGCCGCGATGCGCGACAATGTGGGGATATGGCCAGTTACTCATACTCGTTGTCCTGTTTCACCATCAAATAAGTGGAGGTGATTTTCCGGCAGAGAGAGCCACAGCGTGCTGCCTGCCACCGGGCGCTCCTGATGCGCAAGACGCACCACCAGCTTCTGCTCTCCCCAGCGCCCGTGCGCCAAAAGTTATCGGCGCCGAGCATCTCCAGCGTATCCATCACCAGCGGGATACCGCCAGCGGATTGTGAGCTTAACGCAATATGTTCCGGGCGGATACCCAGCGTCATTTTACGCCCGGCGTAACCGCGATAATACCAATTGATGGGCAGCGCCATACCGCTGTCCAGTTCAAAATGGGTGCCTGCGCTACTGATGCGACCATCGAGCAGGTTCATGGCCGGGCTGCCAATAAAGCTGGCGACAAAACGGCTGGCGGGTTTTTCATACACCTCAACCGGCGTACCGATCTGCTCCGCCACGCCTTTGTTCATCACCATCACCCGTTGTGCCAGCGTCATCGCTTCCACCCTGGTCGTGCGTCACATACAACGAGGTGGTGTTCAGGCGACGGTGCAACTGTTGCAGCTCCAACCGCATCTGCACACGCAGTTTGGCGTCGAGGTTCGAGAGAGGTTCATCAAACAGGAATACCGCCGGATCACGCACAATCGCACGCCCCATCGCCACACGCTGGCGCTGACCGCCAGAGAGCTCACGCGGGCGGCGTTTTAACAGCCCATCCAGTTCGAGAATACGCGCAGCTTCCGCCACGCGCCCGGCGATATGCTCCTTGCCCATACCGCGGATCTTCAGCCCCCACGCCATGTTCTCCTCCACACTCATGTGCGGGTAGAGCGCATAGTTCTGAAACACCATCGCAATCCCGCGATCTTTGGGTTCCATTTCCGTAACACGCTGGGTATCGATCCAGATATCGCCGCTGGAGACGCGTTCCAGCCCGGCGACCATCCGCAGCAAGGTGGATTTCCCACAGCCGGATGGCCCAACCATGACAATAAATTCGCCGTCGGCGACATCCAGCGTCAGTGGCTGGATCACCTCGGGTTTTACCACTGTCCCAACTCTTCGTAACCGCTTGTAATTTTAATCCTGCCATCTTATTTCTCACTGTCGACCGTGCCGCGCACAAAGGCGCGCTGCATGGCTAAAACGATAACGACCGGGGGGATCAGCGTCAGCAACATGGCTGCCATCACCGGGTTCCATTGCGTGGTGCCTTCGCCGCTGGCAATCATGCCTTTCACACCCGCTACGGCGGTGCCAAGGTTCACATCGCTGATAATCAGCAGCGGCCACAGATACTGGTTCCAGCCGTAGATAAAGGTGATAACAAACAACGCCGCAAGGTTGGTTTTAGAGAGCGGCAGTACGATGTCGCGGAAAAAGCGCATCGGTGAGGCACCGTCAATGCGTGCCGCTTCTATCAGTTCGTCCGGCAGCGTCATAAAGAACTGGCGGAACAGGAATGTTGCAGTAGCCGATGCCATCAACGGCAGCGTTAGGCCGGTGTAGCTGTCGAGCATTTTCAGGTTGGCTATCACTTCCACCGTCGGAAAAATGCGCACTTCCACGGGCAGCATCAGCGTACTGAAGATCATCCAGAAGAACAGGTTACGCAGCGGGAAGCGGAACCAGACGATGGCAAACGCCGACAGGATCGACACGGCGATTTTCCCGACGGTGATCACCAGCGCCATAATGAAACTGTTGGTCAGCATCAACCAGAAAGGCGCGCTGTTCACGCCGATGCCGTTTACCCAGATATTACGCAGGTTTTCCCACAGGTGCGTACCGGGGATTAGGGTCATCGGGGTGTCATAAACCGCATTGATATCCAGCGTCGCCGTCACAAAAGCGACATACAGCGGGAACAGCACCACCGCGATGCCGAGAACAAGCATGATATGGCTGAACAGCGTCAGGCCGGTATGATTCTCAATCATTGGTAGCGCACCTTACTTTCAACATAGCGGAACTGAACGACCGTCAGCACAATCACCAGCACCATCAGCACGACCGACTGCGCCGCAGACGCGGAGAGATCCAGCCCGGCAAAACCTTCACGGTAGATCTTGTAGATAAGCGTGGTGGTCGCCTGTACCGGTCCTCCGGCAGTGGCAGCATCGATAACCGGGAATGTGTCGAAAAAGGCATACACCGGAGTTCACCACCAGCAGGAAGAAACTGACCGGCGCGATTAACGGTAGCGACAATTTGAAGAACCGGCGGACAGGCCCTGCGCCATCAATGGCAGCCGCTTCCACCAGCGAACGGGGGGATCGACTGTAACGCCGCAAAAAGAACAGAAAGTTATAGCTTATCTGCTTCCACACCGAGGCGAACACCACAAGGAACATGGCCACCGGCCGCTATGTTGCGCATGGTTCCAGTCATAGCCAAAGTGTTCCAGAAAGTGGGTGATCAGCCCGCGCCCGGGATTGAAGAGGAAGATCCACAACACCGCGGCAACGGCAGGAGCAACGGCATACGGCAGCAACATCAGCGTTTGGTAAATCCGACTGCCGCGCACCACGTTATCCACCAGAGCGGCAAAAACAGCGACACGAGAAGACCGCTGAAGGTCACCAGCGCGCTAAAACGGATAGTCGTCCAGAAAGCGTCCAGATAATAGCTGTCGTGGAACAACGCCACGAAGTTATCCAGCCCAACAAACTGGCTGGAAAGCCCGAACGGATCGACGCTTTGCACCGAGTACCACAGCGCTTCGCCCGCAGGCCAGATAAAGAAAATAACCGTGATCGCCAGTTGCGGCGCAACCAGAAGGTAAGGCAGCCAGCGCGAACGAAACACCGGACGGGATGAGGACATAAATTGGCTCTGCTTGTGTTTGCCTCTCCCCTGTCCCTCCCCACACTGGGCAAGGGAAAACACCCTCTCTCTTGTCGAGAGGGCCGGAGAGGGGAAAGATTAAGACTTGGTGGACTGCTCGAAGCGGCGCAGCAGTTGGTTACCACGCTCTACGGCAGCATCCAGCGCCTGTTGCGGGGTTTTTCTTGCCGGTCCATACGCTTTCCAGCTCTTCATCAACAACGGTGCGGATCTGCGGCATGTTGCCCAGACGCAGACCCTTGGTGAACGCCAAAGGCGGCTTGTTCAGCATCTGACGGGTGGCGATGTCCGCGCCGGGGTTTTTGTCATAGAACCCTTGCTGACGCGTCAGGTCGTAGGCGGCGGTAGTAATCGGCAGATAGCCGGTTTTCTGGTGCCATTCGGCTGCGTTTTCCGGTTTCGTCAGGAAGTCGAGGAACTGAGCAACGCCTTTGTAGGTTGCCTCGTCTTTGCCCTGCATGACCCACAGGCTCGCCCCGCCGATAATGGCGTTCTGCGGCGCGCCTTTCACATTGGCATCGTAAGGCATCATGCCGACGCCATAGTTGAATTTGGCGTAGTGACGGATATCCGCCAGCGAACCCGAAGAAGCGGTAGTGATGGCGCAATCGCCGTTATAGAACTTCTCGGTGGACTCGTCTTTACGTCCGAAGTAGCTGAAATCACCTTTCTTGTTCAGTGCTTCCAGCATGGCGATATGTTTCACCTGCTCCGGTTTGTTAAATTCCAGCACGGCGTCCGTACCGTCAAAACCGTTGTTTTTGGTCGCTACCGGCAAACCGTGCGGGAGCGCTGAAGTTTTCGATCTGGATCCAGCCCTGCCAGCCGCTGGCGTAGCCGCACTTCATGCCTGCTGCTTTCAGCTTCGCGGTGTATTCGGCCGAGGTCCTGCAGTTTTCGGTGGCTGGTCCGGGTTCAGACCGGCTTTTGAAGGCGTCTTTGTTGTAATAGAGCACCGGCGTGGAGCTGTTAAACGGCTGAGAGAGCAAATGGCCGGTTTTAGAATCGGTGTAATAGCCGGAAACCGTCGGAACGAACTGGCTTTCATCAAACTTAATGCCTGCGTCCTCGGAAGACCTGGTACACCGGTTTGATCGCTTTCGAAGCCATCATGGTCGCGGTGCCCACTTCATATACCTGCAAAATCGCCGGCGCGTTGCCAGTACGGAATGCAGCGATGCCTGCACTTAGGCTCTGTTCATAGTTGCCTTTGTACACCGGTTCGATTTTGTAATCCGGGTGGGTGTCATTGAAACGTTGCGCCGAGAGTCAACTTCTTTACCTAACTCCCCTTCCATCGAATGCCAGAACGGAATGGTGGTTGCGGCCGGGGGCGTTGCCTGCAAAAACGAATCCCAGCGCCAGACCCAAAGCTGTATGTCGTAACGTTGTCATTGTGCTCTCTCTTGTTATACGGGATGCGCGATATCACGCGTTTTGTGCTCGCGAGGTAACATGACATGCTCGAATGACAGAAAAATAATCTTTTAATTACAAATAAATGACAGCCGGGGCGTCAGGGAAATGTCGGTGGGATGATAGTAACGTGAAGGAAAAATGGCGGATTGCCAGAGGGATAAGGGAAAGGGCTTCCCTGCTGGCAAAGAAGCCCTTTATAAAGGCGCTCAGAGGCGATGCCGGCAACTGTCGCTCCTGAAAAGGCAGGGATTGCTCCTGCCTCCAGTTGCTACTTACCGGATTCGTAAGCCATGAAAGCCGCCACCTCCCTGTCGCTATCCCTGTAGCGGATCTCGCACAGTGATTTTCGTGTCAGCCGGTGTGAATATCACGAGTGTGAAACACACCATAAATACGCACCAGAGAAGAGTGTTTCGCGGAATTTTCATGGTTCACGCCTCCTTGCCTTGCGGCGGGTAAGAGGCTATCCTGATGTTGTCTAGGCATTCGGATGGCCTCGTGGTGGTTAATCAACATTAACTTACTACGGGGCTTTCTTCTTTCTGCCGCACAACTTTCTACCGTCATGAGGGCAAAAGCCTCAAGCGCCGCCCGCATCATATCCCATCAAATCCGCAGGCAGCATCCCGGCATGGCACTTTTCAGATAATAAAAAACCGGCCACTCGCGACCGGTTCAGATGTTTTACGCGAACGTTTAACCGCCCAGATACGCACTGCGCACCGCTTCATTCGCCAGCAGCGCTTCACCGGTATCTTCCAGCACCACGTGACCATTCTCCAGCACATAGCCGCGATCGGCGAGCTTCAGTGCTGGTTGGCGTTCTGCTCCACAAGGAAGATGGTCATCCCTTCTTTACGCAGTTGCTCAATGGTGTCGAAGATTTGCTGAATAATGATCGGCGCTAACCCAAGAGACGGCTCGTCCAGCAGCAGCAAACGCGGCTGGCTCATCAATGCGCGGCCAATGGCCAGCATCTGCTGCTCACCGCCGGACATGGTGCCCGCGCGTTGCAGACGGCGCTCATGCAGACGCGGGAACAGCTCATACACCCGTTTAATGCGGGTCTGAAACTGCTCGCTGTCGGCAAAGAAACCGCCCATCGCCAGATTCTCCTCAACAGTCATACGCGAGAAGACACGACGTCCTTCCGGGACAATCGCCACCGCTTCACGCATGATCTTCGCGGTTTGCCAGTCGGTGATGTCTTTATCATCAAACACAATACGCCCACTGGTGGCGCGCGGATCGCCGCACAGCGTTCCGAGCAGCGTGGTTTTACCCGCACCGTTCGCGCCAATCAGGGTCACGATTTCGCCCTGATTAATATGCAGGCTGACATCGTGCAGTGCCTCGGATTTTGCCGTAGTGGGCGCTTACTTTGTCAAACGACAACATG
Organism: Enterobacter sp. EA-1; assembly: GCA_002886105.1. Lineage (GTDB taxonomy): Bacteria > Pseudomonadota > Gammaproteobacteria > Enterobacterales > Enterobacteriaceae. The sequence continues at coordinate 377,006 of CP025776.1, read as the reverse complement.
ACTTTTTCCATCTTAGCCTCACCCACCTTATGCTTCGCCCAAATAGGCGCGGATCACGTCCGGATTGTTACGAATTTCTTCCGGTGTTCCGTTCGCCAGCGGCGTCCCCCTCAAGTTCACCACATAAATCCGGTCTGAAATGCCCATCACCAGCTTCATATCATGCTCAATCAGCAGGATGGTGGTGTTGTGGTTATTACGCAGCTCGACAATCAGCTCATCCAGCTCTTTCGTCTCTTTCGGGTTCAGACCGGCTGCTGGTTCGTCGAGCATCAGGATCTCTGGCTGCGTCACCATGCAACGCACGATTTCCAGACGACGCTGGTCACCGTAGGCAAGGTTGCTCGCCTGACGGTTAGCGTGCGCTAACAAACCAATTCGGTCCAGCCGGGGTGGCGGCGCGATCCAGCGCTTCACTCTGCGCCCGGCGAAATGACGGGGTTTTCAGCAGACCAGAAAATACCCCGGTCTTTAGCTGCTGATGCTGCGCCACCAGCAGGTTTTCGATCACCGTCATTTCACGGAACAAGCGCACATGCTGGAAGGTGCGCACCACGCCCATCCGGGCGATTTCCTGCCCCGGCAGCCCTTCCAGTGCTGGTCACGCAGCATAATGGTACCGCCTGTCGGTTTATAGAAACCGGTGAGACAGTTGAACACCGTGGTTTTACCCGCGCCATTCGGACCAATCAGCGAAACGATCTCTTGTGCCTTCAGCTCCAGCGCCACGTTGTTAACGGCGAGCAGGCCGCCGAAGCGCATCATCAGACCGTTTACGGATAATAATGGCTGACTCATGCCTGCTCTCCTTTTACTTGCCCGTTTTTCAGTTTCAACTGCGGACGGGTCATCGGCAGCAAGCCTTGCGGACGCCAGATCATCATCAGTACCATCAAACCACCCAGCATCAACATGCTGTATTCATTAAAATCACGCATCAGCTCACGGGAGACCACCAGCAGGATAGCGGCGAGGATCACCGCAAATTGCGACCCCATGCCACCCAGCACCACGATCGCCAGTACAAAGGCGGACTCGGCGAAGGTGAAGGATTCCGGGCTGACAAACCCCCTGGCGCGCAGCAAACAGCGTCCCGGCAAAACCGGCAAACGCAGCACTGATGGTAAACGCCGTCAGTTTGATGCGGGTCGGGCTAAGACCCAGCGAACGGCAGGCGATCTCATCTTCACGCAGCGCTTCCCATGCCCGGCCCAGCGGCATACGCAGCAGACGGTTGATCACAAACAGCGTCAACACCACCAGCAGCAACGCCACCAGATAGAGGAACACCACGCGATCGCCGGGATCGTATTGCACATTAAAGAAGTTGCTGAAAGTATCCCAGCCGCCTTCACGCGCCGTCCGGCTGAACTCCGTGCCAAACAGGGTGGGTTTCGGGATCTGGCTAATGCCGTTCGGGCCACCGGTGATTTCGGTGTTGTTCAACAGCAGAATACGAACGATTTCCCAAAACCCAGCGTCACAATCGCCAGATAGTCGCCGCGCAGACGCAACACCGGGAAGCCGAGCAGGAAACCCGCGGCGGCGGAGACCAGACCGGCCAGCGGCAGGCAAGTCCAGAAACCGAGACCGTAATAGTGGTTCAGCAAGGCAAAGGTATACGCGCCAATCGCGTAGAAACCACCGTAGCCCAGCACCAGCAGGCCAGAGAGACCCACCACTACGTTCAGGCCCAGACCGAGAATGATATAAATCATTGTCATGGTGGCGATATCCACCGTACCGCGCGACACCACAAACGGCCACGCCACGGCAATCACCAGCAGCGCCAACAGGAACAGCTTCTGTTTTACCGTTGAACCGTCAACAGCCGGCAGAATAAACTTCGGCCCGGAGACGCCCTTCAGCGATTTCTGGAACAACGGGCGCAGCAACTGGAAGAAAAAGACCACCGCCGTGCCGATAAACACCCACTGCCAGCGAATATGCGCGGCGGTGTTCACCACCAGTTTGGTCCCGTCCAGCTCCAGTTGGACGCCCATAAAGACGCTCGCCGGGGATGAAGAACAGCGCAGCAGAAAGCAGCGCCATCGCAAAATGCATCGGTTTCATACTTTTCAACCTCCGGGCGGCCAAGGATACCGGTCGGCATCACCAGCAACACCATGATCAACAGCGCAAACGACACCACATCTTTATATTCGGTACTCAGATACGCCGAAGAGAGGGATTCCGCCACACCGAGGATCAGACCGCCGATCATCGCGCCGAATACTGCCAATACCGCCCAGCACCGCCGCGGTAAACGCCTTCATGCCCGCCATAAAACCGATGTAAGGGTTGATAACACCATAGAACTGACCCAGCAGCACACCCGCCACCGCCGCCATTGCCGCACCGATCACAAAGGTCAGCGCAATCACGCGGTCAGTATTGATGCCCAGCAGGCTTGCCATTTTTAAGTCTTTCCGAACAGGCGCGGCAAGCGCGCCCCATGCGGGAATAGCGGATGAACAGCGTCAGCGCCAGCATGGAGATAAACGTCACAATCCAGATAACCAACTGCATGGTGGTGATGCTGGCGGAGAAGTTTTCACTGTGACCGACCACCCACTGGCCGTTAAACAGGCTCGGCAACGCCACGTCACGGGAACCTTCGGTCAGGCTGACGTAGTTTTGCAGGAATATCGACATACCGATGGCGGAGATGAGCGCAATCAGGCGCTTGGAGTTACGCACCGGGCGATAGGCCACCCGTTCGATGCTCCAGCCGTAGGCGCTGGCTATCACAATCGCCCCGACAAAACCGGCCGCAACCAGCAACCAACTGGAGTCGATGCCCATCATCATCAGCGCAGCGATAATCATAAAAGAGACATAGCTACCGATCATGTACACCTCGCCGTGGGCGAAGTTGATCATGCCGATAATGCCGTAAACCATGGTGTAACCAATGGCGATCAATGCATAGGTGCTTCCCAGCGTGACGCCGTTAAACATCTGCTGCAAGTATGAGAAACTGCTCGGACATAACATAACCTTCTTAAATCTCTCCGGACGTTGCGCCCGGAGAGAGGGATGACAGTTATTTCGCCACGGACGACGAACCATCGGCGTGCCATTGGAAAACGCCAAAATCAAATCCCTTCAGATCGCCTTTTTCATCCCAGTTCAGCGGCCCAATCACGGTTTTAGCCCCGTTGGCTTTTTAAATCTTTAATCAGCGCCAGCGGCTCGGCGCTACTGCTCCGCTCAAGCGCGGTCGCCAGCGACTGTACGGCGGCATAGGTAATCCACACATACGGGCCGCTCGGATCTTTTTTTCTCTGCTTTCAGCGCCTCGACGATGCTCTGATTCGCAGGATCCGGTCATAGCGTTTCGGCATGGTAACCAGCATGCCTTCCGCTGCATCTCCCGCGATATTGGACAGCGACGCGTTGCCCACGCCTTCCGGCCCCATAAACCGGGTTTTCAGGCCGTTAGCACGTGCCTGACGCAGCATCTGCCCCATCTCCGGGTAGTAACCACCGTAGTAGACAAAGTCGATGTTTTCTTTTTCAGACGTGCAACCAGCGCAGAAAAATCTTTTTTCACCGGCAGTAATACCGTCGAAGAACACCACATTTGCACCGCCCGCTTTCAGCCCATCCTGAACGGAGCGTGCGAGGCCTTCGCCGTACTGCTGTTTATCATGGATGATGGCGATGCGCTGCGGCTTCACCGTATTCAGGATGTATTTTGCGGCAGTCGGCCCTTGCGAGGAGTCCAGCCCGGCGGTACGCATAATGTGCTGATAGCCGCGCTGAGTCAGTCCCGGGTTGGTCGCGCCGGGCGTGATCATCAGAATGCCTTCGTCTTCATAAATATCGGAAGCAGGCTGCGTTGATGAGGAGCAGAGGTGGCCAATCACATATTTCACGCCGTCGTTAACGATTTTGTTAGCGACAGCAACCGCTTGTTTCGGGTCACAGGCATCGTCATATTCCATCGCGACCAGTTTGTCGCCTTTGATCCCGCCTTTGGCGTTGATGTCGTGGATTGCCTGACGCGCGCCGTTAAACTCCATGTCGCCCCACTGCGCAACAGGACCGGACATCGCACCGACAACCGCGACTTTAATCTCTGCCGCCATGGCCGCGTGAGACATCGCAAGTGCAACTATCCCCGCGATCGCTGTCTTCGCGTTCCTTCTCATTCTTTTAGATCCCCCACCTCGTCGTGATGTTGTGTAAATATTTTGTTTTTTATGGTTAAAAAAGCATTCTGTACTTTTAATGTACAACGCTATTTTTACCAGTGCCTTTAATGGTTTAGCGCAGTCTTTTTGGCAAAAACCAGACTAAATCCTCTATTTTTCAGGCGATTAAGCAGAGATAATATTCTGTATTTAATCGGAGATAAACAAAAAAGGCCGGGCTTCAGCATAAAATAATGGTACAAAGAGCGGAATAAATCACTACTGATTAGGTTAAAATCCTGCCTGTTTTTCGATCTCCAATGTTTCACGCTATCCCGAAGGCTGCGGCAAAATTATTCGCCTGTTGGACGAAAAATAAAAAACTAACAGACCCGGCCAAACGAAATTGTTTACACTCACACTATCTTTTGCATTTTGGACAAGCTGTACATGAAATTGACTATCATCCGACTGGTGAACTTTACCGAGCAGGATCATATTGATTTAGCGAAAGTCTGGCCGGAATACTCCCCGCGTCGCTCGACGTGGACGATACGCACCGCATCTATGCGGCGCGGTTTAATGACAGATTGCTGGCCGCCGTTCGCGTGACCTTACGCGGTACCGAAGGCGCGCTGGATTCACTTCGCGTGCGCGATATCACTCGCCGTCGCGGTATCGGGCAATATCTGGTGGAAGAAGTGATGCGCGATAACCCGGCGATAACCAGCTGGTGGATCGTGGACATCGGTGTGGAAGACAGAGCCGTGATGGCCGCCTTTACCCAGACGCTGGGCTTCACCGCACAGGAAAATGGCTGGGAAAAACGGTAAAAAAGCCGGATGGGAAGATCTCCATCCGGCTTAGAAGAACGCCCTGCCCGGGAATGTCGCGTCTCAGGCAGGCTGTTTGCTCCCCCAAATACCTGCACAGACAAGTCACCAGGGTAAGCGAGCGCAGCCAGTGCGCCAGGGCTGCGGTCAGTTCAGGATTATTTCGCGTCGGTTGCGGTACCGTTGGCATGCCGGTGAAGACGCCGAACTCAAAACCTTTCAGATCGCCCTTCTCATCCCGAGGACAGCGGCCCCATCACGGTATCCACTGAGTGCCCTTTCAGCCAGTTGCGATAGCCGCCGGATCGGCAGACTGATTCAGGCCAGCAGCCAGCGACTGCAGCGCCGCATAGGTCGTCCATACGAACGCACCGCTCGGATCCTGTTTCTTACCTTTGATAGCGTCAACAATCGGTTTGTTCGCCGGGATCTGATCGTAGTTCTTCGGCTTGGTCACCAGCATGCCTTCCGCAGAGTCGCCTGCAATGTTAGACAGGGAAACGTTAGCGACACCTTCCGGGCCCATGAATTTGGTTTTCAGACCGGCTGCACGTGCCTGACGCAGAATCTGCCCCATTTCCGGGTGATAACCGCCGTAGTAGACGAAATCGATATTTTCTTTCTTCAGACGCGCCACCAGCGTAGAGAAGTCTTTCTCACCCGCAGTGATACCATCAAAGAACACCACGTTCGCGCCGCCTTTTTCAGCCCGTCCTGCACAGCACGCGCCAGACCTTCACCATATTGCTGTTTGTCATGAATCACTGCGATACGCTGCGGCTTCACGCTCTGCAGAATGTATTTCGCTGCGGTCGGCCCCTGATCGGAGTCCGTGCCGGTAGTGCGCAGTGTCAGTTTGTAACCACGGGCGGTCAGCTCTGGCGCAGTAGCCGCAGGCGTGATCATCAGAACACCTTCGTCTTCATAGATATCCGACGCAGGCTGAGTGGAGGAGGAGCACAGGTGACCGATAACGTATTTGATCCCGTCGTTAACCACTTTGTTGGCAACCGCAACCGCTTGTTTCGGGTCACAGGCATCGTCATATTTCACCGCAACCAGTTTGTCGCCCTTGATCCCACCCTTCGCGTTGATATCGGCAATTGCCTGCTCAGCGCCGGTAAATTCCTCTGGTCACCGTACTGCGCAACCGGACCGGACATTGCACCCACAACGGCAACTTTAATATCTTTGGCGAATGCCACGTTGCTCATTGCTAACGCAATACATCCCGCCAGTAACGCTTTGCCCTTCATTTTCATCCTGAGATTCCCCATTGTTATGGTGATTGCTATTTGTTGTGATGTTGTTGTTTGACACATTATTTTGCTTACACACATAAGCAAAGAATATGATAGTAGTTATTAGCGATTCTGCCCGTGCATTAGCAGCATACTCTGCTAAAACATACCCCAATTTTCAGAATATGGAATAACAATTTTGAAGGTTGTGCGACAGCGTGATGACAGTTTGTGGAAAAGCCGCCCATAAGGCGGCTGAATAATTAGTGCGTCAGCGACTGATGGAGAATATCCAGCGCTTTACGGAACTGGACTTCCGGAATGGTCAATGGGTAGAGGAAACGGATCACGTTGCCGTAAACGCCGCAGGTCAGCAACAACAATCCCGCCGCCAGCGCCTTATCCTGCACCTGTTTCGTAAATTCCGCTGACGGTGCGCCTGTGTTCGGGTCGTTAAACTCCACCGCCACCATCGAACCCTGCGCACGAATCTCTGCGATATACGGGCACTGCGCTTTGGCATTGTTCAACACTTCCACCAGATGTTTACCTGGTGATTAGCGCGTTCGCACAAATCCTCTTCTTCGATAACATCCAGCACCGCATGCGCTGCCGCCACCGCCAATGGGTTACCCGCATAAGTGCCGCCCAGCCCACCCGGCGCAGGAGCGTCCATAACCTCCGCACGGCCCGCAACCGCCGACAGTGGCAAACCGCCCGCAAGACTCTTCGCCATGGTGATCAAGTCAGGCTTAACGTCGTAATACTCTGAGGCAAACAGTTTGCCGGTACGGGCAAAGCCGCTCTGCACTTCATCGACAATCAGTAAAATACCGTGGCTGTCGCATAGCTTACGCAGCGCATAAAGTCCGCTGGCGCGACATTAAAGCCCCCTTCGCCCTGTACCGGTTCCAGCAGGATAGCGGCGACCTGATCCGGTGCGATATCGGCTTTAAAAATGCGTTCGAGGCTTTTCAGCGCATCGTCCGTGCTCACCCCGTGCAAGGCATTTGGATACTGGGCGTGGTAAATCGAACCCGGGAACGGGCCAAAGCCGATTTTATAAGGGGCGACTTTGCCAGTCAGGGCCATGGTCATAAAGGTTCGTCCATGGAAACCGCCGCCAAAGTGATAACACCCGGGCGTCGGGTATAAGCACGGGCGATTTTCACCGCGTTTTCTACCGCTTCCGCACCCGTTGAAAAGAACGCTGTTTTGGCCGGGCCAGTGACCGGCACGCGCGCATTGATGCGCTCCGCCAGCGATACATAGCTTTCGTAAGGCACGATTTGCAGGCAGTATGTGTAAATGCCTGTAACTGTTTTTTCCACCGCCGCCATCACTTTCGGATGACGATGCCCGGTATTCAGCACCGCAATGCCGGCGGCAAAATCGATCACTTCATTGCCTTCCACATCCCACAGCGTGGCGTTCTCCGCTTTTTCAGCGTAAAACCCGCACATCACTCCAATCCCACGCGGCGTCGCCTGTAAACGGCGCTGATGTAATTCGTTATTTTTCACCTTGATGTCCCCTGTCTGTGCCCGCTTACAAAGTATATAGCGCCTTTAGCAATGCGATATTTCACTCAGTTTCGCGCAAGCGATGGGACTCCGACAGGACAGCTCTTATGTTGCGATGTGACAGAAACAAGAAGGGGAGAATGACGGGACGAAACAGTGAGGCAACATGGGATGACGGCGACGGCGGGGAAATCAGGCAACAAAAAACCGGGAGAGCTGACGCCGTCCCGGCTTGTTTCACTGCAATTCGCTTACGCTTCGATAGCGGCGCGCAGTTTTTTCATCGCATTCTTTTAACTGACGCACACGCTCGGCGGACACGCCGTAACGGTCGGCCAGCTCCTGCAGCGTGGACTTGTTCTCTTCGTCCAGCCAGCGGGCGCGAATGATCTGCTGGCTACGTTCGTCCAGCCCCTGCATAGCATCGATCAGCTTGTTAGCGGCCTGCTCTTCCCAGTTATCGTCTTCAATGCCGTCGGCAAAGTTAGAAGATTTATCCTGCAGATAAAGCACCGGCGCCATCGGCTGACTGTCTTGCGCATCGTCGTCCGGAGACATATCAAAGGTCATGTCCGGGCGGCCATACGCGATTCCATTTCACGCACGTCTTTGCTGGTTACGCCCAGCTCGCGGGCAACCATTTCCACTTCATCCCTGGTTAAACCAGCCCAGACGCTGCTTGGTTTTACGCAGGTTAAAGAACAGCTTACGCTGTGCTTTTGTGGTGGCGACCTTCACGATACGCCAGTTGCGCAATACGTACTCGTGGATCTCAGCTTTAATCCAGTGTACGGCGAAGGAGACCCGGTGGCGCACACCCACTTCCGGGTTGAAACGGCGCACGGCTTTCATCAGGCCGATATTACCTTCCTGGATCAGATCCGCCTGCGGCAGACCATAGCCCGAGTAGTTACGAGCAATATGAACAACAAAGCGCAGGTGAGACAGAATCAGCTTTTTCGCTGCTTCCAGATCGCCCGGTAATGCAGCTTTTCAGCCAGTGCCCGTTCTTCATCAGCCGTCAACATCGGCCATGCGTTAGCGGCCCGGATATACGACTCCAGGGTTACCAACAGGGGCTAAAGCTAAAGTTTGCATTTCTTTGGTCATTCAAATCCTCTCAATTCACTTTCAACTGGCGGCGGTCTGTCCCCATCAGGCAACAAACATGCCAGCGTTTTTGAGCAACGAGAATAGCATTCACAGTTTTATCAGACAGTGATTTTATCCACAAGTTCCCTGTAGGGTTGTGAATAAATTACGCACAAATTGTGACATCCGGATGAAAAACCGCAACGAAGGAAGGTCAAATGAATCCGTATCCTTCCCGGCAACGGAATTCTGCATTGCAGGGAAGGAGTATACCAAAAATTTTTTAATCCGGAGTAAAGTGACGTAAATGTTGCACTGTCGCCAGCCGCAACCCAGCCAATCATAGAGCACACCAGCAGCAACAGCAGGCACTCATCAAACGACAAACCGCTCAATTCAAACTGGGTGCCAAACACCTTCGCCACTTCGGTCACCGCCGATGACAAACGCATCACCGGGGGATTTCCGACAGGATCAGCGACAAGAACGCGCCGGAGAAGCCGAGCAGCGCGCCACCATACAGAAACGGGCGCAAAATAAAGCCATCCGTTGCGCCAATCAGTTTCTGCACATTAATGGTGTCGCGGCGGGCGAAGATACTCAGCCGCACGCTGTTGCCAATCACCGGAAGACAGCCGCCACCATCAATACGCCAATCATCGCCGACACGCGCCCCACCAGTCCGGTAAGCGACGCCCGTGCGCGCAAACCAGCTATCGTCCATGCGCACTTCATCAATGCCGTGGATACGGGAAATGCGGTCACGCAAGGTATTCAGCGAATCGGGCGTCTGGAAATCTAGTTTCGGCACCACGACCGCCACCGCAGGCAATGGATTCTCTTCCAGCATATCCAGCGCACCGCCGAAACCTGACCAGTTGCGGAACTCGCCAAGCGCATCCTCGCGGGAGAGGTAGTTAACCTTTTCAACCCCCTGCTCCGACTGTAGCTGCCCCACCACCTGCTGGGCGGCGTTATCGTCCAGCGCTTTGTCGAAGTAAACGGTAATCTGCGGAGACGGATAGTACTCCGAGGCCGCCCTGGTTGACGTTTTTGTACACCATGTAGCAAACGCTGGGCAGCGTCAGGGAGATGGCGATAACCATTACCGTCAGGAAGGTCGCCAACGGTTTACTTTTCAGATCCTGCAGAGCGCCATGCGGGGCGTAGCGCACCTGCTCGTTAAACACATTGGTTTTACGCGATGGCGCTTTGTTCGCCGCTTTGCCGCGACGCGGCGCATTGCGGTTGTTGTCACCAGCAGAACCCGAGGCTTTACGGAAACGGTCAAGCTTGCTGCCAAACTGCCGAATCTGGTTTAGTGCATCACGCTTATTCACCCGCATGGCCTCCGTGCAAATGGCCGTCGCTCAGGCTCAGCATGCGGTACGAACGCCGGGAAATAAGCCCCCAGATCGTGTGTCGCCATCAACACTGTCACCCCAACGCGGTTAAATTCCTCGAACAAACGCAAGATCCCTTCCGACAGCGCGCGTCATCCAGTTGCCGGTCGGTTCATCCGCCAGCAACACCGCAGGCTTATTCACCACCGCACGGGCAATCCCCACGCGCTGTTGTTCACCACCGGAAAGCTGAATCGGAAAGCTTTTCGCTTTGTCGAGCAGACCGACTTTATCCAGCGCCGCAGAGACGCGACGGCGAATGTCATCGCCGCTGGCGCCAGCAATGATCAGCGGGATCGCGACATTGTCGAACACAGTACGATCCATCAACAGATGGTGATCCTGAAAAATCATGCCGATTTGGCGGCGCAAAACGGCACTTCGCGATTCTTCAGACGGCTAATATCGTGGCCGCCGAACAGGATTTTCCCGGCGCTGGGCCGCTCAATCCCACAGATAAGCTTCAGCAGGGTGCTTTTCCCCGCACCGGAATGCCCGGTCAGAAAGGCCATCTCGCCCGGCTGCAGGTGGAAGGTCACCCCTGCAGCGCTTGTCTCCCACCGAGATAGGCTTTGCTGACGTGTTCAAAGCGAATCATTGTTAATCCTCTCGGGCAAAAGTGCCTCTATAAAATCGCCCGCATTAAACGGACGTAGATCCTCAATACGCTCGCCGACGCCAATGTAACGGATAGGAATGCCAAACTGATCCGCCACCGAGAAAATCACGCCGCCCTTGGCAGTACCGTCGAGCTTGGTCAGCGTAATCCCCGTTAACCCTACCGCTTCGTGGAACAGTTTGGCACCGGCTGATGGCATTTTGCCCGGTGCTGGCGTCGATCGTCAGCATCACTTCGTGCGGTGCCTCTTCGTCCAGTTTTTCATCACACGGACGATTTTCTTCAGCTCTTCCATCAGGTGCGATTTGTTCTGCAAACGCCCTGCGGTATCGGCAATCAGCACATCCACGTTACGCGCTTTCGCCGCTTTGGATAGCGTCAAAAATCACCGAGGCGGAATCCGCGCCGGTGTGCTGGGCAATCACCGGAATGTTATTGCGCTGGCCCCACACCGGAGCTGCTCCACCGCTGCCGCACGGAAGGTATCCCCCGCCGCCAGCATGACCGATTTGCCCTGCTGTTCAAACTGACGCGCCAGTTTGCCGATGGTGGTGGTTTTCCCACGCCATTCACGCCAACCATCAGGATAACAAACGGCGTTTTGCCTTCTACGTTGAGCGGCTTATCCACTTTTGCAAGGATCCCGCTCATCTCATCTTTCAGCAAACCATACAGTGCTTCGGCATCGCGCAGTTGTTTGCGACTGGCGCCTTCCGTCAGATTGGTGATGATTTTACGCGTGGTTTCCCACGCCCACATCCCGCAATCAGCAGTTGCTCTTCCAGTTCTTCAAACAGATCATCGTCGATCTTTTCCCGCGGAACAGACTGATAAATCCGGATCCGAGATTTTCTTTTGTTTTCAGCAGACTGCGTTTAAGACGCGCAAAGAAACCCTCTTTCGTCGGTTTCTCCTGTTCCGTCACCGTCTCGTCCACCGGCACCACCACAGCGGCTTCTTCAGCCGCCTGCGCCGCCAGCGCACGGGTTTCCAACTCTTCGTCGCTCAGCGGCGCGTCGTCTTCAGCATCAACGTGCGCTTCCGCACCGGTGTTCGGTTTCCGACAGCCACTCTTCAGCGCCGATCTCCTGCTCAACCACCTCTTCCGGCAGCGGCAGTTCTTCATGTTCAACCTGCGCGCGCGTCTCTTCCGCGACCGGTTCCGGCGACGGTGCTTCGTGGCTGAGCGTTTCGCTTACCGCCACCACCTCTTCGGCGAATTTTTCACTGTCGGCAGGCTCAACCACCGGCGTCTCTTCAACCGGCTGCTCGGTGACAGGCTGCTGTTCGGTTTGCGCCTCATCGGCCTGTTCTTTCTGTCCAAAGCCCAGCCGAGGAAAAAATACGTTTCTTCTCATTTGCCATTGGCGACCACACTCCTCGCGTTTGATTCATGGCGCAGCCCGTCTGCACGACCAGGGACTGAAAACATTTGTTAATTAGTCGGATAGTCTACCACTTTCCTGAACTCGCATCACGACCTGAGGATTAGGGTTTAACGTCCTTCTCTGGACCGCTAGAATAGCAGGCCGAAATGATGAGCAAAGCGAAAACCATGAAGAAACCCAACCGTGCCGCCAGCGGCCAGATACGCATTATCGGCGGGCAATGGCGAGGCCGTAAACTTCCGGTGCCCGACAGTCCCGGACTGCGCCCGACCACCGACCGCGTGCGTGAAACATTATTCAACTGGCTGGCGCCATCAATGGTAGACGCCCACTGTCTCGACTGCTTCGCCGGTAGCGGCGCGCTGGTCTGAGGCGCTGTCGCGCTATGCGGCCAGCGCCACCCTGCTGGAGATGGAGCGTAGCGTCGCGCAACAACTGCAGCAAAATCTGGCCACGCTCAAAGCCAGCAATGCCAAAGTGGTCAACACCAATACGCTGACCTTTTTAGCCGCGCCGGGCACGCCGCACAATATTGTGTTTATCGATCCGCCCTTTCGCAAAGGGATGCTGGAAGAGACGCTGCGTTTGTTGGAAAACAACGGCTGGCTCGCCAATGAAGCGTTAATCTATATAGAAAGCGAAGTGGAAAATGGGCAGCCGCCGGTGCCTGCGCACTGGCAACTGCATCGGGAAAAAGTCGCGGGTCAGGTGGCTTACCGTCTCTATCACCGCGCAGCACAAGGAGAGAAGCATGCCGTTGCTGATTAATCTGGGCCGTCTGTTGATGCTGTGCATCTGGGCCTTTTGCTCTGGAACTTAATTAAACCCTTTCCGCGCCCGCTGAATATTTTTGTCAACGTCGCGCTGGTGTTCACCGTGTTTATGCACGCGTTGCAGGCTACCATGCTGAAAAGCGCGCTGCCGAAAGACGGTCCGCAGATGAGCAAAGCAGAACAGATCCGTATCTTCCTGTTCGGCGTTTTTGAGCTGCTGATCTGGCAAGAAAGACTCAAAGCGAAGAAATAAACCGGTCAGAAAAAGCGGAATTACGCCCATAGTGGGGGAGTCAGCATTGTCATCCCCCTTTCCCCGCCACTACACTGGAGTAAGAGAGATTCACGCAACACTAAAAGATACAGGGACTTAATTATGCTGTGGTCATTTATTGCTGTCTGTTTATCCGCACGGTTGTATGTCGACGCCTCCTATCGCGGTCCGGCACCGGCAGCGTTGGGTTTTCAAACCCGTTACCTTACTTCTCCTGCTGTTGCTGGCTGGCAAGCCCCGATGTTTGATGCCATCAGCTATCTTGTGCTGGCGGGTCTGTGCGCTTCCACTGGTCGGGGATGCGCTGACGCTTCTGCCGCGGCAAAAATGCTCTACGCCATTGGGGCATTTTTCCGGCGCATCTGCTCTATACCATCTACTTCGCCAGCCAAATGACGCTCTCCTTCTTCTGGCCATTGCCGCTGGCGTTGCTGGTGATTGGCGCGCTGCTGGTGGCAGTGATCTGGACGCGGCTGGAAGAGCTGCGCCTGCCGGTGCTCACCTTTATTGCCATGACGCTGGTGATGGTCTGGCTGGCGGGCGAACTGTGGTTCTTCCGTCCGACAAGCCCCGCGCTGTCTGCATTTGTTGGCGCCACACTACTGCTGCTCGGCAATGTGGTCTGGCTGGGCAGCCACTACCGTAAGCGCTTTAGCGCCGATAACGCGATTGCGTCCGCTTGCTACTTCGCCGGGCATTTTCTGATCGTTCGCTCTCTGTATATTTAAAAAGCTTGACTCTGGAGTCGACTCCAAAGTGCATACTCTGGTTAATGAGAAAATTATCATTAACCGGAGGATGCAATGCCCACCCCTACACCGCAGCCTGAACAGAAAAAAGCCCCGCAGTTCGCGGCGGTCAAACTCCGCCCGATGCCGGAAAAACCGCAACCGTGCTGCGACGACGAAACCTGCGAAAACAGCGTTGCTGCCCCGGTGAGCGCCGAAGGCGAGCGTTATAGCTGGCAGGTCTCCGGCATGGATTGCGCCGCCTGTGCCCGTAAAGTGGAAAACGCCGTACGCCAGCTTGAGGGCATTGGCCTCGGGTGCAGGTTGCTTTCGCCACAGAAAAACTCACCGTCGTGGCGAACCGTGATGTGCGTACACAGGTCGAACAGGCAGTACAGCAGGCGGGTTATCAGTTGCGAAGCGAACACAGCGCGCCGGAAGTTGCCCCTTCTCGCCTGCGTGAAAACCTGCCGTTGATCCTGCTGGTCGTCATGATGGCAATCAGCTGGTCGTTGGAGCAGTTCAACCACCCGTTCGGCCGGTGGCATTTATCGCCACCACGCTTGTCGGTCTGTGGCCTATCGCCCGCCAGTGCTGCGGTTAATGAAGAGCGGCTCGTGGTTCGCCATCGAAACGTTAATGAGCGTCGCCGCCATCGGTGCGCTGTTTATTGGTGCCACGGCTGAAGCCGCCATGGTGCTGATGCTGTTTTTAATTGGCGAACGCCTTGAAGGCTGGGCTGCCAGCCGCGCGCGGCGTCAGCGCATTGATGGCGCTGAAACCGGACACCGCCACCCGCCTGCGCAACGGTGAGCGTCAGACGGTGGCAGCCAGCGAACTGCAACCCGGTGACACGATTGAAGTCCCTGCCGGTGGGCGTCTACCGGCGGATGGCCGCCTGCTGTCTTCATTCGCCAGCTTTGATGAAAGCGCGCTCACCGGCGAATCTGTACCGGTTGAACGCGCCAGCGGCGAGGCGGTTCCGCCGGGGCAACCAGCGTTGATCGGCTGGTCACGCTGGAAGTGGTTTCCCCGGCCGGGCGAAAGCGCCATCGACCGCATCCTGAAATTGATTGAAGAAGCGGAAGAGCGCCGCGCGCCGATTGAACGCTTTATCGATCGTTTTAGTCGCATCTACACGCCGGTGATCATGGCGGTGGCGCTGCTGGTCGCCCTCCTGCCTCCGCTGCTGTTTTCCGCGCCATGGCTGGAGTGGATCTACAAAAGTCTGGCGCTGTTGCTGATTGGCTGCCCCTGCGCGCTGGTGATCTCCACCCCGGCGGCTATCACCTCCGGCCTCGCAGCAGCGGCGCGGCGCGGCGCGCTGATCAAAGGCGGCGCAGCGCTGGAGCAACTGGGCAGTATCCGCCGGGGTCGCTTTTGATAAGACCGGTACGCTGACCATCGGAAACCGCAGGTCGCCGCGTTAAACCCGCTGAGCGGGTGCAGCGAAGAGGAACTGTTAACGCTGAGCGCCGCCGTTGAACAAGGCTCCACCCACCCGCTGGCGCAGGCCATCGTGCAGGAGGCTCAACGTCGCCAGCTCGCCATTCCCGATGCGCAGGCGCAGCGCGCCCGGCCGGGAAAGGCATTGAGGCCGAAGTCAACGGGCGCGTCATCCGTATCAGCGCGCCGGATAAACTTGCCGCAGGCATGCTGGACAGCGCATTACTGGCGCAGATTAACAACCGGAGAAAGCCACGGTCAGACGGTGGTTGTGGTACAGCGTGACGAAGAAGTGATGGGGACGCTGGCGTTGCAGGATACGCTGCGTGAAGACGCCAAAGAAGCAGTAGCCGCGCTCCATGCGTTAGGGGGTACAAGGCGTGATCCTCACCGGCGATAACCCGCGTGCAGCCGCGGCGATTGCCGGGGAACTGGGACTGGATTTCCGCGCCGGGTTGCTGCCGGAAGATAAAGTCAGTGCCGTACAGGCATTAAACCAGCATTCGCCGCTGGCGATGGTGGGTGATGGCATTAACGACGCCCCGGCAATGAAAGCCGCCACCCTTGGCATTGCGATGGGTAGCGGCACAGACGTCGCACTGGAAACCGCCGATGCAGCATTAACCCATAACCGGTTGACCGGTCTGGGTCAGATGATCACGGCGCGCGCCACACAGCAATATCCGGCAGAACATCGCCATGGCGCTGGGACTAAAGGCCATATTCCTCGTGACAACGCTGCTGGGAATAACGGGATTGTGGCTGGCGGTGCTGGCGGATACGGGCGCGACGGTGCTGGTGACCGCCAACGCCCTGCGCCTGTTGCGCCGCAAAGATTAGTGGCTTTTACGCACTACATAGCGGTACGGCAGCGTCTCGGTTTGCCCGGCGACCAGCTCATGTTCCATAAAACGGCAAAAGCCGGGAATATCGCGGGTGGTTGCCGGATCGTCGGCAATAATCAGTAATGTTTCGCCAACCTGCATGTTGCGTACGGTTTTGCGCACCAACATTACCGGCTCCGGACAGCGCAGGCCCTGAGCGTCCAGCGTATGGTCGGCAGTGGTAAACGGATCGGTCATTTTCATCCTCACAACGGAAAAAACCGCATTAGTTTACGCTGCCTTTTTTGTGACGCAAGCAAGGTTAACGATTGCGTTAAAAATAGCCATTGCATCCGGTGATGATTGCAGTATCATGCGGCGGCTCTGTTTAACAGAGCATAAAAAGTACTGGGTTCCCTCACCCCATTTACCAAAAGGTCACAATATGACGCAATTTTCGCACTCGCAGCGCATGAAGGCGCTGTTCTGGCTTTCGCTTTTCACCTGCTGGTGATCATCTCCAGTAACTATCTGGTCCAGTTGCCGGTCGCCATTTTTGGTTTCCCACCACCCTGCGGGGCGCATTCAGTTTCCCGTTTATCTTCCGGCGACGGATTTAACCGTACGCATTTTCGGCGCGCCCCTCGCCCGGCGGATTATCTTCGCAGTGATGGTTCCGGCGCTACTGGCTTCGTATGTGATCTCCTCCCTGTTCTATATGGGTTCCTCGGCAGGGCTTTGGCGCACTCGCCCACTTCAATCTGTTTGTGGCGCGTATCGCTACCGCCAGTTTTATGGCCTATGCACTGGGGCAGATTCTTGATGTACACGTGTTTAACCGCCTGCGTCAGAACCGTCGCTGGTGGCTGGCGCCTGCGGCATCAACCGTTTTGGCAACGCCAGCGACACCGCTGCGTTCTTCTTTATTGCCTTCTGGCACAGCCCGGATGCATTTATGGCGCAGCACTGGATGGAAATCGCGCTGGTGGACTACGGCTTTAAGGTGATTATCAGCATCGCTTTCTTCCTGCCGATGTACGGTGTGCTTTTGAATATGTTGCTGAAAAGGCTGGCAGACAAATCTGAAATTCCCGCATTACAGGCCAGCTAAAGGTACGGCTTATCAGTTATGATAAGATGCACTGATGAGCCGTTATGGCTGTTTATTGAAAGGATGATGTCAATGCGCAATCTGGTGAAATATGTCGGTATTGGCCTGCTGGTAATGGGGCTGGCGGCCTGTGATAACAGCGACAGCAAAAAGCCTGCTCAGGGTACTGCTGCTGAAAGCAACGCCAACGGCCAGCCTGTCACGCTGCTCGACGGCAAACTCAGCTTCTCGCTTCCGGCAGATATGACCGATCAGAGCGGCAAACTGGGTACTCAGGCTAACAATATGCACGTTTATTCCGACGCTACCGGGCAAAAGCCGTGATTGTGATTGTCGGCGACAACACCCGGGAAGATCTCTCTGCACTGGCGAAACGCACCGGAAGATCAGCAGCGCAGCCGCGACCCGCAACTGCAAGTGGTGACCAATAAATCCATTGAGTTTGAAAGGCCAGACCCTGCAACAGCTCGATAGCATTATCTCCGCCAAAGGTCAGACTGCATGGTCTTCTGTGGTACTGGGTAAGGTCGATAATAAACTGCTGACCCTGCAGGTGACGCTGCCGGCGGACAACCAGCAGCAAGCGCAAACCGCGGCAGAAAACATTATCAATACCATCGTGGTGAATTAACACCGCGCCGGAAATGAAAAAGGAACCTTCGGGTTCCTTTTTTTATTGCGGATCTCCGTGATACCGGCATTACTCCAATGTTGGACGTAACTTCAATCGCCACGCCAGCAGTAGCGCTATCGCCACCAGTCCCGCCGCCGCCAGATAAATCATTGAGACCCCGGACCGGTGCCATCAACAACCCTGCCAGCGGCCCGGTAATGCCGAGCGACAAATCCATAAACACCGTATAAGTTGCCAGCGCAGAACCTACCGGGTTATGCTGCGGTACGGCTTTCACCGCCACCACACCAAGCGCAGGGAAGACCAGCGAAAAACCGGCGCCGGCAAGGAAAACGCCGAGTTTCGCCATCCACGGATCCGCCGCCAGCCCTACCAGCACCCGTGCCGAGGGTTTCCCACCGCAAAGCAGATCATCGCCACATTCAACCCGCCGGAAGCGGTTAATGCCGTTCGAGCAGACGCGTCCCCACGAACGCTATACTGAACAGCGTCAGGGCGAAGGCCGCGCCCTCCCAACCCCTGAGCATCGTAGTAAAGGGTAATAAAGGTGGCGATAACGCCGAAGCCCGCAGAGCCCAGCGCCAATGCCGGTGCCATACACCCACACGCGACCCAATACGGCACGGAACGGCAGCGGTTTACCTTTACTGGCTTTCACCGCCGGGCGCGGCAGCGCCAACAGCGCCACCCCCATGATCGTGAGCGACAGCCCTTCTAAACCACCGTAGCGATAACAGAGCACCCCAAGCGGCGCGCCAAGCGCCATCGCGCCATACGTCGCAATGCCATTCCACGAAATAACGCGACCAATATGTATGGAGCCGACCACGCCGACACCCCACAAAGTGGCTCCGGTTCCGGCAAAGCTCTGACCAATCCCTAAAATGACACGCCCGAGGCACAGCAGCACCAGGGCTAAGGATACCGGCATGGCCGCCCATCCCCGCCAGCATGTAGCTCAGGCCGCTAAGAAACGCGCCGCACAGGCCAAATACCACCACCTTTTTCGGCCCCAGCGCATCGGCATAACGCCCGGCATGCGGTCGGCTAAGCAGTGTAGCGAAGTATTGCAAACTGATGACCAGCCCGGCCCAGAATGCGCTATATCCCATTACATCATGGACATAGCCAGCAGCACGGCCAGCGGCAGGCCGATAGTGAGGTAGCTTGCGAAGTTAAAAATAACGACGGACAAAATCCGCAGATTAAGACGCCATCCGCTAAGCGCCGATTCGGCGGCGTTTTCAGGCATGAGAGTTAAACCCAGATATTTACAACAGTGTTTCACTATTACCACGTCAGCGCGCAGAAATCAGCATCCACTTTAAGAATATCGTCGTCAGGCGAAGGGCTTACGAGGCACTACACTTGAACAGGCAAAATGACATAAGGACGTACACATGACACATCCTCAGCCTGATCAGGCGGGTTTACACATTCTCTTAAAACTGGCTGCGCTGGTGGTGATCCTCGCCGGTATCCACGCTGCCGCCGATATCATCGTGCAACTCTTACTGGCGCTCTTTTTCGCCATTGTACTCAACCCGTTAGTCAGCTGGTTTATCCGCCGGAAACTGTCGCGCCCGGTCGCCATCGCCATCGTCGTGCTGGTTATGCTGATTGTCCTCACCGCGCTGGTTGGCGTGCTGGCCGCGTCGATAAACGACTTTATGACCCTGTTGCCAAAATACAACCGCGAATTTACGCGCAAATTCCTCGACCTGCAGCAAATGGTGCCGTTCCTCAACCTGCATATGTCGCCGGAACGCATGCTGCAACGGATGGACTCCGAGCGAGTGATGACCTTTGCCACCACGATGATGACCCAACTCTCCAACGCCATGGCCAGCATCCTCCTGCTGGTGATGACCGTCGTATTTATGCTGTTTGAAGTCCGCCATGTGCCTTATAAACTGCGTTTCGCGCTGCGCAACCCGCAGATCCACATTGCCGGGTTGCACCGTGCGCTAAAAGGCGTGTCGCACTATCTGGCGCTGAAAACCCTGCTCAGTTTATGGACCGGCGTCATTGTCTGGCTGGGTTTGGTGTTGCTGGATGTGCAATTCGCCCTGATGTGGGGGGTGCTGGCGTTTTTGCTCAACTATGTTCCCAATATTGGCTCTGTGATCTCCGCCATTCCGCCAATGCTCCGGTGGCATTACTGTTTAATGGCGTTTATGAATGCCTGCTGGTGGGCGCGCTCTTTCTGGTGGTGCATATGATCATTGGCAATATTCTGGAGCCCCGTATGATGGGCCACCGTCTCGGCATGTCGACGCTGGTGGTATTTTTATCCTTATTAATCTGGGGATGGCTGCTCGGCCCGGTGGGTATGCTGTTGTCGGTGCCCCTCACCAGCGTATGTAAAATCTGGATGGAGACCACCAGCGGGGGGAGCAAGCTGGCTATTTTACTCGGACCCGGCCGCCCCAAAAGCCGGTTGCCGGGGATAAATGACCTACCAACGAGGGTAGTTTTATATTTATCTTATTAACGTTAGAGTGAAGAAAATAATTGCGCCTGCTTTATTGCAGGCGTTTTTACGATAAAAAATGACAGTACTAAAACCGCCTGAAATTTGCCTTAAGCGAACCTTATAAATATAACACGTCTATAACCTGAATAATTACGCCCTTCAGAATCAGCCTAACAGACTGTAATGCATACGATTAGTGATATATAACCACCGTTATCGCCTTATCATCATGGTTGCACTGTACACAATGATATTTTATTATCCGCCCACTCAGGCTTACTCCGCAAAATGCGGCAATATGCTTATAAAAAGCCGGGCAGCAGTATCACTCCACTTTAAAAACACCCAATATTCGCAAACAAAAATGGCAATCTGCACCGTTTTTATTGGCAGAATTTCCCATTTTCATCATGGCGTTGGATTAATTCCAGAAAGTAAGTGTGTCTTCAATCTTAAATTATTTGATACGGAGTTCTCATGAAGAAGATTGTTAAATTCCCCGGCGGTGATTGCCGTAGCCGGAGCACTGGCAGGTTGTGCGCGTACCGCTATTGTGCAAAATATCGACGCCCCGGTCAGCGCAGGTCACACTCAGTCACAGGTGCGCGCCGCCATTCTGAAAGCGGGTCAACAACGTCAGTGGGTAATGAACGATGCCGGTCCCGGCGTTATCACGGGTCGTCTGGATAACCGCGGCCACGTTGCCGAAATTCGTATTACTTACGCCGCAGACAGCTACTCTATCAACTACGCAAACAGCCTGAACCTGAAAGCGTCTGATGGTCGAATCCATAAAAATACAACGCCTCGGGTGAACACCCTCGATAAACAAATTCAGCAGAATTTGGCTTCCAGGCGCCGCGCTTTAATTGCCATCCTGTCTAAAGTC
This sequence comes from Enterobacter sp. EA-1, assembly GCA_002886105.1. GTDB lineage: Bacteria > Pseudomonadota > Gammaproteobacteria > Enterobacterales > Enterobacteriaceae. The sequence continues at coordinate 355,613 of CP025776.1, read as the reverse complement.
GGGCCGGTAACGGTCCGATAATCCTGATGCATTTAATAAGGTTGTACACGCCATGTATGAACAGGATCCGTTCAGCGCGCTCGAAGCAATAGCGGAAGCGCAGCGTATTGCTTTCGCCCCGATGCTATTCCAGACGGCAGTTTGTCTGCGTAAGTTTGGGCTGCTGGATTTTCTCGATAAGCAAGGAAATCAGGGCGCGACCTCGGATGAAATTGTTCTCGGGAGTGAAGCCGATGAATATGCCGCGAGTGTATTACTCGACATGGCGCTCAGTGGACGAATTATCACGCGCAGTGCAGATCGTTTTTATCTTGCCAAAGTCGGACACTTCCTGCTCCATGATACAATGACGCGTGTGAATATGGATTTTTCGCAGGATGTTTGTTACCGTGGGACTCCTATTTCCTTGACGAGGCGCTAAAGCAGGGAAAACCCGCCGGGCTGCGCGTGTTTGGCGAATGGCCGACCATTTACCCGGCATTATCGCAATTACCGAACCCGGCGCGGGAAAGTTGGTTTGCTTTTGACCATTACTATTCCGATGCGGCGTTTAATGCAGCGTTACCGCATATATTCGCCAGCCAGCCGGCAAGTCTGTACGATATAGGCGGAAATACCGGTAAGTGGGCAATAAGCTGCTGCAAATATGACGAAAACGTCGCGGTAACCTTGCTGGATCTGCCTGGAGCAAATCGCTCTGGCGCAGGAAAACGTCAACGCAGCGGGACTCGCTTCGCGGATCGGCTTCCATGCGATTGATATGCTGGGTGATGCGCCGCTGCCCAACGCAGCGGACATCTGGTGGATGAGCCAGTTCTGGACTGCTTCTCACCGGAACAGATTGTTGGCATCTTAAGTAAGATAGCCCAGTCATGAAACCGGATGCCAGACTGTGCGTGATGGAACTGTTCTGGGATGCGCAAAATTTGATGCTGCGGCATTCAGTTTGAACGCAACGTCGTTGTACTTTACCTGTATGGCGAATGGCAACAGCCGTTTTTACAGCGCGGAGAATTTCCTGCGCTATCTCGACATGGCGGGCTTCGGCGTTGAAAAGCGCCTCGATAACCTCGGGGTGGGACATACCTTATTGATATGTCATAAAAAATAAGAAAGGGCGGCGCCCGCGCCGCCATGATGCCCGGAACGGCATCACTGGATATCACGTTTTTCGCGGACGCGCGTTTGATGAAATTTGCACTCAAGATTACCGACTGGCAGGCTCGTGCGCCGGGATTAGAGTGAAGCGGCGCAGTGGCGCGAATGGTCACAAAACCGCGACGCTATCGATCCGGCGTTACCCCAGTGCAAAATTGACCGCACTGCCCATGATGACCGCGCGTCGTCTCAGCTCCGGCAGTCGGCTGGCCGTTGAATGCGGCATCACGCTGCTGCGCCAGCACCAGGGTGGAGGCCGTGGTCTTTACCAGCCGCCACGGTGAGCTGGAGCGTAACTTCCGCATTCTGCAAGCGCTGGCGACGGGTCAGGATCTCTCGCCGACCGATTTCGCGATGTCGGTGCACAACTCGGCGGTGGGGAACCTCACTATTGCCGCCCAGCAACCTATCGTCTCCTCTTCGCTTTCCGCCGGGCTGGATACCTTCCAGCAGGGGCTATGCGAAGTGATCTGCTTTTGCAGGCGGGTTATCAGCGCGTACTGATGGTGGATTTCGATGGCGCGCTCCCGGCGTTTTATCACCCCGGATTGCACCCGGATATGCCAACTGGGCCTATGCCGTTGCGTTGGTGTTTGAAGCCGGAGAAGACCTGCAATGCACCAGTGAAGCGGCACTCTGCGAAGGCGAGCCACGGCTACCGCAGAGCGTGCAGTTTTTACAGCACTATCTGCGCGACGCGCGTGAATTCACCATTCCCGGTGAGCGCCTGAACTGGCGCTGGAGCCGCGCATGAAACGTCTCGCCTCTCGCCTGAATTGGGTCTGGCGCTTGCTGATGACCGGCTTGTGCTTTGCGCTGTTTGGCATCGGCGGGCTGTTGCTGTCGCTGGTGTGGTTTAACCTGTTGCTGATTGCCGTGCGCGACAAAGCAACGCGCCGCCGCCTCGCACGCCGCAGCATTGCCGCCAGTTTCCGTCTGTTTTTAAACACCGCGAAAGCGATCGGCGCACTGGATTACCGCATCCACGGCGTTGAAACTCTGCGTCATGAGCACGGTTGCACGGTGGTGGCCAACCACCCCACGCTGATTGACTATGTGCTGCTGGCATCGGTGATGCCGGAAACCGACTGTCTGGTTAAAAGCGCGCTGCTGCGCAACCCCCTTCTCGGCGGCGTGGTGAAAGCCGCGGACTACCTGATTAACAGTCAGGCGGATGCGCTGCTTCCCACCTGTGAGCAGCGCCTGCAACAGGGCGATACGATTCTCATCTTCCCGGAAGGTACGCGAACGCGCCCGGGAGAGGCAATGACACTGCAACGCGGCGCGGCAAATATTGCTGTGCGCTGCGGTTGTGATTTACGCATCGTGGTCATCCACTGTAGTGAACATCTGCTGGATAAACACAGCCGATGGTATGACGTCCCACCCCGTAAGCCCATGTTTACCGTGGAAGTACGCGAACGGGTGGCAATAAAACAATTTTTTGATGCGGAATCGCAAGAACCGGCGCTGGCGGCAAGACAGTTGAACCGGCATCTTCTGCATCAATTAACACCGGGTTTTGCACCTTTTAGGAATGAATGATGCAACAGCTTTATCTTGAAATTAAAAATCTCATCATCAACACACTGAATCTGGATGAACTGAGCGCCGATGACATCGACACCGATGTGGCGCTGTTTGGGGGATGGTCTGGGACTGGATTCTATTGACGCGCTGGAATTAGGTCTGGCGATTAAAAACCAGTACGCCGTGGTCTTGTCAGCAGAAAGCGAAGAGATGCGTCAGCACTTCTACTCTGTCGCCACGCTGGCGTCATTTATCCGAGGCTCAACGCGCATAAGAGTGGGTTCGCTATGATCGAGAAAAATGAAATTTACCGAAGTCTCCACCCTTCTTACCAAGCTGTTTGAAATCGACCCGCAGGATATCTCCCCGGAATCCCGCCTGTACGAAGATCTGGAGCTGGACAGCATCGACGCCGTCGACATGATTGTGCACCTGCAGAAGAAAACCGGTAAGAAAATCAAGCCGGAAGAGTTCAAAGCCGTGCGCACCGTACAGGATGTTGTCGACGCGGTAGAACGTTTACTGCAAGAAGAGTAAACCACGATGCGCGGATCCCGCCTCCAATCGGGACTCAGGCTGGTGGCCGCCCTGTTGATGCTCAGCTGGCCATTTGTGGTCTGGTTTGGCCTGACACATAACAGTCTGCACTGGCTGCTGCCTCTGATGGCGCTGATGCTGCTTTTCCGCTTACGGCAAGCCCGGCAGGCGATAGCGCCGCTGCGCGCTGTCAGCGTCGGCGTAGCGGTTGTGGGCATCGCGTTGTGCGCGGCAAGCTGGCTGCTAAAAACCCACCAGTTGCTGCTCTTCTACCCTGTGGCGGTCAATCTCATCATGCTGGCGGTGTTTGGCGGGTCACTCAAAACGGCGATGCCGCTGGTTGAGCGTCAAGCGCGCCTGCGTGAACCGCAGTTACCCGCCGCCGCCGTACGGTATACCCGCCGCGTAACGCAGATTTGGTGCATCTTTTTGTGCTGAACGGCGGCATGGCGCTGTTTACCGCCCTGTACGGCGATATGCGCCTGTGGACAGCCACCCGGAACGGGATGATCGCCTATCTGCTGATGGGCGCGCTCATGGCGGGAGAGTGGCTGGTGCGCCGCCGGTGTGATAAAACGAGAGACAACATGAAGACCCTTCCTTTCGCCGCTGGCTAAACAGCCCGCGCGCTGCCGAAACGCCCATTGCACCGGCTTGGCGATCAAACATGGACGCTGGGACATCTGCGTCATGACGTTTCACAATGCGTAGCGCAATTAACGCAGCAACCCGGCGAACGCTGGGCGCTCTGTTTCGAAAACAGCTACCTGTTTATTGTGGCGCTGTTAGCCTCGCTGCATGCGGGTAAAACCCCGGTCATCCCTCGTGGTCATAGCCGGGTATCACTGCTGGCAGAACAACAATCCCTGTTCGACGGGGTGTTAAGCGATCGCCCGCTGAACTGGGAAGGGCCACACTATGTGGTGGCATCCGACAATATGCAGACCACAGATGCGCCTGCGTTTCCCGCACTGCGCGAAGATGCCTATGTTGAGCTTTTTTACCTCCGGCTCCACCGGGCAGCCGCGCCGGGTTATCAAACCCATCGCCTGTCTGGACAAAGAAGCCGCGTTACTGGCTGCGCGCTTTGCCGATCGCACCGGCCGGGTGCCGTGTTGTTGCCTCCGTGGTGCCGCAACATCTGTACGGTCTGACGTTCCGCATCTTTCTGCCGATGTCGCTCGGGTTGCCGCTGCATGCCGCCATGCTCTATTACGCAGAGCAACTGGCTGCGCTCGACGGGCAGCGCCGTTACGCCTTTATCAGCAGCCCGGCATTTTTAAAACGCCTCGATCCCCGGCTCTCGCCTCCGCCAGTGTCGCTTATCCTCTCGGCGGGCGGCATGCTGCCCCCGGCGCGATGTACAGGAAACAGCGAACTGGCTGGGCGTCTGGCCGGATGAAATCTATGGCAGCACCGAAACCGGGGATCCTCGCCTCCGGCGCTATCGCCAGCAGGATAACATCTCATGGCTGCCGTTCCCCGGCGTGACCATCAAACAGGAAGCGGAGAGCTTTCGCGCACATTCGCCGCTCATTCCCGAACCCGAAGGCTTGTTGCTCGACGATGAGCTGACTTTCGACGCCAGCGGCACATTCCAGATTGCCGGTCGCCGCGGTCGGGTGGTCAAAATCGAAGAGAAGCGCATTTCACTTAGCGAGATCGAACGCCGCGTACTGGAGCTGGGCGGTATTCGTGAAGCAGCGGCGTTGCCGGTCTCCCGTGGCGGTCGCCGGTGTGGGCGTTCTGCTGGTGCTGGACGATGAGATGCGCACGCAATGGCTACGCAGCGACAGTAAAGCCCTCGGAGCTGTCGTGGCGGCGGGCGCTTATCCCGTGGCTGGAGCCGGTGGCCGTGCCGCGCTACTGGCGCATTCTGGATGAGGATCCCGGTCAACAGTATGAACAAGCGAGTTTATGCGCAACTACAGGAGTTATTTCATGAAACCCCATGAAATTGAACGCCGTCAGGCGCAACCACAACACGCGGAAATCGTGATCCAACTGGAGCCGGAACTGTTCTGGTTTCGTGGTCATTTTGCCATTCAGCCTCTGCTTCCCGGCGTGGCACAACTCGACTGGGCGATGCATTACGCCACCACCCTGCTGGCGCCGGAGCATCGTTTTCACAGCATTCAAAGCGTAAAGTTCCGGTGGCACCCTTGCTGCCGGACAACGTCGTCACGCTGGTGCTCGACTGGCACGAAGACAAACAGCAACTGGCCTTCAGCTATCATCGCCATGAGGGTGAAGCACGCCACCTCTGTAGCAGCGGGAAGATTCGCCTATGTCGTTAACATTTACCCCTTGTGTGGTGATCCCTTGTTATAACCACGGCGCGATGATGCCGCGCGTTCTGGAACGTTGCAGCCTGCGGGCTTGCACTGTTTTGTGGTGGATGACGGCAGTGACGACGCTACGCGGCAGACGCTGGCGTCGCTGGCGCTAACCTACCCCAACCTGACCCTGATACGCCTCCGGCGCAGAACGCCGGGAAAGGCGAAGCGGTGATCCGTGGTTTGCAGGAAGCCGCGCAAGTGGGCTTCACGCACGCGGTGCAGGTGGATGCCGACGGGCAGCATGCCATAGAAGATATCCCGGCGTTACTGGCGCTGGCGGAACAACACCCGCAGGCGCTGATTTCCGGCCAACCGCTGTATGACGATTCGATCCCCCGTTCGCGCCTGTATGGCCGCTGGATCACCCACGTCTGGGTATGGATTGAAACCCTGTCGCTGCAACTGAAAGACAGTATGTGCGGTTTTCGCGTTTACCCGATTGCCCCCACGCTTCAGCTCGCCAGCCGGGTGACGCTCGGCAAACGTATGGATTTCGACACCGAAGTGATGGTGCGACTTTACTGGCAGGGCAATGACAGCTACTTCGTGCCGACGCGCGTAACCTACCCGCAGGATGGCCTGTCGCATTTCGACGCCCTGAAGATAACGTGCGCATCTCACTGATGCACACCCGCCTGTTCTTCGGCATGCTGCCGCGCATTCCGTCTCTGCTGTTTCGCCGCAATGCCACGCACTGGGCGCAGCAAAAGAGGTGCAAGGCCTGTGGGGGATGCGCTTTATGCTGCTGGTCTGGCGCGTATTAGGTCGCCGCGCTTTCTCACTGCTGCTCTATCCGGTGGTCGCCGTCTACTGGCTCCTCGCCCGTGATGCGCGCCGGGCATCGAAAAAACTGGCTGGCGCGGGTGCGCACTACGCTGGCAGCCCGCCATCTTCCGCGCCCTGCCGGGTTAAACAGCTACCGCCACTTTTTGCGCTTCGGCGAAGCGATGCTGGATAAAGTCGCGGGCTGGCGTGGCGAGTTACACTTTGGCCGCGATGTGGAGTTCGCCCCCGGCGCGGAAGAAGCGCTCGGTCTGCACGATGGCAAAGGCAAACTGCTGCTGGCGTCGCATCTGGGTGATGTGGAAGCCAGCCGGGCGCTGGCGCAGATCAATGAGCAAAATTATCCATGCGCTGGTGTTTCATGAAAACGCCCTGCGCTTTAAGCAGATCATGCAAGAGATGGCGCCGGACGCTGGCGTTAATCTCATCCCGGTGAAGCACATCGGCCCGGACACCGCCATGTTGCTGGAAAGAGAAGCTTGATCGCGGGGGAATGGGTGGCGATCGTCGGCGATCGGCTGGCAGTTAACCCGCAACGCGGCGGCGACTGGCGGGTGAACTGGAGCGAATTTATGGGCCACCCTGCCCCCTTCCCGCAGGGGCCGTTTATTCTCGCTGCGGCGTTACGCTGCCCGGTACTGCTGATGTTTGCATTGCGCCAGCAGGGGCAAATTGCGCCTGCACTGCGAAGTGTTCGCCGATCCACTGCCCATGCCGCGCGCGCCGCAAGGCAGGCCGCTCTGCGAGAGGCAGTCGACCGCTATGCTGCGCGCCTTGAGCACTATGCCCTGCAATCGCCGCTCGACTGGTTTAACTTTTTTGATTTCTGGCGGCTGCCCGATCACGCACCGCAATCCACGGACAAGGAGTAACAGGTGTTAAACGATCCGCGTTTTACCGCCGAAGTAGAACTGACCGTTCCCTTCCACGACGTCGATATGATGGGTGTGGTGTGGCACGGTAACTACTTCCGCTACTTTGAGATTGCCCGCGAGGCGCTGCTGAATCAGTTTGATTATGGCTACCGCCAGATGAAAGCCTCCGGCTATGTCTGGCCGGTGGTGGATACCCGGGTGAAATACCGCGATGTGCTGACCTTTGAGCAGCATTTTCGCGTGCGCGCCCGACTGGAAGAGTTCGAAAACCGTCTGAAAATCGCTTACGACATCTTTGATGCTGCCAGCGGTAAACGCACCACCACCGGTTACACCATCCGAGGGTCGCGGTGGACGAAAAAAGCCGTGAGATGTGCTTTGTCAGCCCGGCAGTGTTGTTTGAACGTATGGGGGTAACACCATGAAATACTGGCCTTTGCTGGCGCTGTTGCTCAGCCCCTTCGTTGGCGCGATCACGCTGGACACGCTGCAACAACGTTTTACCGAACAACCGGTAGTGCGGGCGCATTTCACCCAGACCCGCACCATTAAAGATCTGCCGCAGCCTCTGCGCTCGCAGGGCGAGATGTTGATCGCACGCGACCGAGGGTTTGCTATGGGATCAAAAATCGCCGTTCCCGATGGCGCTCATGCTCGATGACTCGCGGATGGTGCAAATCATCAACGGTCAGCCGCCGCAGGTGATCACCGCCGAAAACAACCCGCAGATGTTCCAGTTTAACCACCTGCTGCGCGCACTGTTCCGGTGCCGATCGCGCCGTTCTGGAGCAAAACTTCCGCATCGATTTTAACGATGTGGGCGCAGGACGCTGGACCCTGAAACTGACGCCGACCACCACGCCGCTGGATAAGATTTTCACCTCTATCGAGCTTGCCGGTCAGCAGTATCTGGACAGCATCCGCCTGAACGACAAACAGGGCGATCTCACCGATATCGCTTTTCCCAACACCGACTGACACCCACCACGCTGACCGATGACGAACGCCAACGCTTTGCCGCGCACTAACTCCCCCGCGTCCGGCGCTACTCTGGGGACTGCTCTGCCTGCTGCTGCTCGGCATGCTGCTGATGCTGCTGCCGAAAGCGCGCATGAACAGCAGCGTGCTGGCGATGCTGCCTGCCCAGACGATGGGTACGCTTCCCCCGGCGCTGAACGATGGCTTTATGCAGCGCCTCGACAAGCAGTTGGTCTGGCTGGTCAGCCCCGGCAAACAGGCCAATCCTGAGGCGGCGAAATACTGGCTTTCCTTACTCAACCAGTCGCAGGCGGTGAACAACCTGAAAGGGCCGATGGATGCGCAAAGCCAGCAAGCCTCACAGGGCACATTCTTCTGGCAACATCGTAACGCTCTGCTCGACAGCGCCACCCGCGCGCGCCTGCAAAACGGTGGCGACGCACAAGCACAATGGGTGCTGACGCAGCTCTACTCGGCGTTTTCCGGCGTGAGCGGTAAAGAGTTGCAAAACGATCCGTTGATGCTGATGCGCGGCGCACAGCTTGCGATGGCGCAAAACAACCAGAAGCTGCGGCTGATGGATGGCTGGCTGGTGACGCAGGACGATAAAGGCAACAACTGGTATCTGCTGCATGGCGAACTGGCGGGTTCCTCATTCGATATGCAGCAAACGCACCAGTTTGTTAACACGCTGGCGTCACTGGAAACGCAACTGAAAGCCCGGTTCCCGCAAGCACAGTTGCTGTCGCGCGGCACGGTGTTCTACAGCGATTACGCCAGCCAGCAGGCCAAACGCGATGTCTCGACACTGGGCATCGCCACTATTCTTGGCGTAATTGTGCTGATTGTCGCCGTGTTCCGCTCCCTGCGCCCCCCTGCTACTGTGCCTGATTTCAATTGCCATTGGCGCGCTGGCGGGCACCGTCGCTACGCTGCTCCTGTTCGGCGAACTGCATCTGATGACGCTGGTGATGAGCCTGAGCATCATCGGGATTTCGGCAGATTACACGCTTTACTACCTGACCGAACGGATGGTGCACGGCGCAGAGGCATCGCCATGGCAAAGTCTCGCCAAAGTGCGTAATGCGTTGTTGCTGGCGCTGGCCACCACCGTTGTCGCCTACCTGATCATGATGCTGGCCCCCTTCCCCGGCATCCGCCAGATGGCGATTTTCGCCGCCGTCGGTCTCAGCGCCTCCTGCCTGACGGTGATCTTCTGGCATCCGTGGCTGTGCCGCGGTTTACCGGTGCGCCCGGTGCCCGCCATGGTGCTGCTTCTGCGCTGGCTGGCGGCGGCGCAATAAAAAACTCACCGTAGGCCTGCCGGTGGCGCTGGCGCTGTTCTCTCTCGCCGGTCTCGCTACGCTGCGCATTAATGACGATATCAGCCAGTTACAGGCGCTGCCGCAGGGGATCTGGCGCAGGAGAAAGCCATCACGGCGCTGACCGGGCAAAGCGTCGATCAGAAATGGTTTGTGATTTATGGCGATACGCCGCAGCAAACGCTGGAGCGGTTAGAAGCGTTTACGCCGCAACTGGAGCAAGCGCGCAAACAGGGGATGATTTCGGGTTTCCGCACCCTCCCGATTAACTCACTGGCGCGACAACAGCAGGATCTGGAGCTGCTGAAAAACGCGACGCCTGCCGTGTCGCGCACGCTACAAGCCGCGGGTATGGCAAATGTTGCGCCAGACCTCAGCCCGATGAGCGTTACCGTTGAGCAGTGGCTTGCCAGTCCGGCCAGTGAAGGCTGGCGTTTACTGTGGTTAACGCTGCCCGGTGGGCAAAGCGGTGTGCTGGCCCCGGTCGATGGTGTTAAAGACAGCGCCGCACTTAGCGCGCTGGCAAAAGCGCAACCGGGCATCGCGGGTAGATCGCAAAAGCGCATTTGATGAACTGTTTGCGCTGTACCGGCTGGTGTTAACCGGGTTGCTGTTCGTGGCGCTGGCGGTGATTGCCGCAGGCGCGATGCTGCGTCTGGGCTGGAAAAGGGGCTGATAAGCCTTGTGCCGTCAGTACTGTCGCTCGGTTGCGGGCTGGCTGTGTTATCACTGAGCGGTCACGCGGTGAACCTGTTTTCCCTGCTGGCGCTGGTGTTGGTACTGGGGATCGGCATCAACTACACGCTGTTTTTCAGCAACCCGCGCGGCACGCCGCTTACCTCATTGCTGGCTATCACGCTGGCCATGATAACCACGTTACTCACCCCCGGGGATGCTGGTGTTCAGCGCCACTCAGGCTATCAGCAGTTTCGGCATTGTGCTGGTCAGCGGTATTTTTACCGCCTTCCTGCTTTCGCCCCTCGCAATGCCAGCAAAAAAAGAGAGAAAACGATGATTCGCCCCTCTGGACTGGCGTCGCGCTTGCCGCCGCCCTGCTGCTCACCGGATGCAGCCACTCAACCCATACCCCCGACGGCAGCCGCCCGCAAGCGTGGCTGGAACCGGGAACCCGCGTCACGCTGCCTGCGCCGGGGATCGCGCCGGCGGTGAACTCCCAGCAGCTATTAACCGGCAGCTTTAACGGGCAAACCCAGTCATTGCTGGTGATGATGACCGCCGACGACAAAAAATCACCCTTGCCGGCCTCTCGTCGGTAGGGATCCGTTTATTCCTCGTCACCTATGATGAACGCGGGATTCATACCGAGCAGTCGATCGTCGTGCCGCAACTGCCGCCCGCCAGCCGGTACTGGCCGACGTGATGATCAGCCACTGGCCGATTGCCGCCCCCGGCAGCCGCAGTTGCCAAAAGGCTGGACGCTGACCGATCACGACGATAAACGCGAACTGCGTAACGCGAGCGGGAAGCTGGTGACGGAAATCACCTACCTGCAACGCAAAGGCAAACGCGAGCCGATCAGCATCGAGCAGCATGTCTTTAAATACCACATCACCATTCAATATTTGGGTGACTGAGATGATCTACATTTCCGCCATCGGCATGGTGAACGCGCTGGGACGCACCTGGATGAGATAGCCGCCAACCTGACGCGCGGCCATGCGCCGGGGATGCACACCCGTACCGGCTGGTTGCAGGGGCAAACGGAGGTGGTGCTCGGCAGCGTGGACGGCGAACTGCCCGCCATTCCGCCGCAGATGGATGCCCACCGCAGCCGCAATAATCAACTGCTGCTGGCGGCGCTGGAACAAATCCAGCCAACGGTGGATGAGGCGATTGCCCGCTATGGCCGCGACCGCGTGGCTGTGGTGCTGGGCACCAGTACTTCCGGTCTGGATGAAGGGGATCTGCACGTCCGGCTTTCGGCTCAACGGGGAAGAGAGCCTTGCATGGCGCTACCCACAGCAGGAACTGGGCGATCCGTCGCGCTTTTTAAGCCGCTGGCTGGCACTGGAAGGCCCGTCGTTTACCGTTTCCACCGCGTGCTCTTCCAGCGCGCGCGCCATTATTAATGGTTATCGCCTGATTGAAGCCGGTCTGGCGGATGTGGCGATTGTCGGCGGCGCAGACACCCTGAGCCGGATGCCGGTCAACGGGTTTAACAGTCTGGAGTCGTTTTCCCCGACGCTGTGCCAGCCGTTTGGCCGTGACCGCTGCGGCATTACGATTGGCGAGGCATCGGCGTTGATGGTGCTGACCCGTGAGCCGCAGCCGCTGGCGCTACTCGGCACCGGCGAATCCAGCGATGCATGGCATATTTCCGCACCGCATCCGCAGGGCGAAGGGGCTATCCGCGCTATCAATATGGCGCTGGCGCAAGCCAGGCTCACGCCGATCGATGTGGGGTATATCAATCTGCATGGCACCGCCACACCGCTCAACGATCAGATTGAATCGGCGGTCGTGCACGCGCTGTTTGGCGACGGTGTGCCGTGCAGCTCCACCAAACACTTAACCGGGCACACGCTGGGCGCGGCGGGCATTACGGAAGCGGCGCTGAGCGCGCTGATCCTGCAACGCGACCTGCCGCTGCCGCCTCAGGATTTTAGCCGCGGGCCTGTCGATCCAACGCTCCCGGCCTGCGGCCTGTTGTTGCGCGCACAGCCGCTGGCGAACCCGGTCATTTTATCCAACTCCTTCGCCTTTGGCGGAAACAACGCCAGTATTTTGCTGGGGAGAGTGACATGATTCAGTACCTTACGGCGGGGGAGTATCTGCCCCATGACGCGCCGATGATCCTGCTGGAAGACGTGATTTCGGTAACGGATGACGATGCCCACTGCCGGGTGAGGAGTGAATAAGGGCGGCCTGCTGTCGCCCTTTATGGATGCGCAAGGCAACCTGCCCGGCTGGTATGCACTGGAGCTGATGGCGCAGTGCATTGGCGTCTGGTCCGGCTGGCACCGCCTGCAACGCGGCGAAGAGAGCATTGCGCTGGGTATGGTGCTCGGCGCGCGGGAGCTGACCTGCGCCACAGGCTCATTGCCCGCAGGCACAGTGCTGGATGTCCACGCCAAACTGCTGATGCAGGATGCGCGTTTCGGCAGCTTCGACTGCACTATCCAGATTGGCGCAGACACCGTTTCTGTCGGGCGCATCAACACCTTCCAGCCGACGAAAGACGAGCTTAGCTCGCTGTTTCATCAACCACACACACATCGAAAGGGGCAGAGGCATGAATCGTTCCGTACTTGTTACCGGAGCCAGTAAAGGCATCGGCCGCGCCATTGCCCAACACCTTGCCGCCGATGGTTTTACCGTTGGCGTGCACTATCATCGTGACGAAAACGGTGCGCAGGAAACGCTGCGCGCCATTGAACAGGCGGGCGGCGCGGGTCGTCTGCTGAGTTTTGATGTTGGCAACCGCGAACAGTGTCGCCGCGTTCTGGAACAGGATATTGAGCAGCACGGTGCCTCGGTATGGCGTGGTCAGCAATGCAGGTATCACTCGTGATGCGGCGTTCCCGGCGCTGAGCGATGATGACTGGGATGCGGTGATCCACACCAATCTCGACAGCTTCTACAACGTGATTCAACCCTGCATCATGCCAATGATTGGCCTGCGCAAAGGCGGACGCATCATTACCCTCTCGTCGGTTTCCGGGGGTGATGGGCAATCGCGGCCGGGTGAACTACAGTGCGGCAAAAGCCGGTATTATCGGCGCCACAAAAGCGCTGGCGATTGAACTGGCGAAACGCAAAATCACCGTGAACTGCATCGCGCCGGGGCTGATTGATACCGGCATGATTGAAATGGAAGAGGCCGCGCTGAAAGAAGCGATGGCGATCATCCCGATGAAACGTATGGGCCGGGGCGCAAGAAGTGGCCGGGCTTGCCAGCTATTTAATGTCAGATATTGCGGGTTACGTGACCCGCCGGTTATTTCCATCAACGGGGGAATGTTATGACACGTCGCGTCGTCATTACCGGCATGGGCGGCGTCACCGCCTTTGGCCAGAGCTGGCAGGATGTGTCAAAACGTCTGCTGGCCTACGAAAACGCCGTCCGCAAAATGCCGGAGTGGCAAATTTACGACGGTCTGCATACCCTGCTTGGCGCGCCGATTGATGATTTCACCTTGCCGGATCACTACACCCGCAAGCGTATCCGTGCGATGGGCCGCGTGTCGCTGCTTCTCCACCCGCGCCAGCGAACTGGCGCTGGAACAGGCCGGGTTGATTGACGATCCGGTATTAACCCGCGGCAATACCGGCATCGCTTACGGCTCATCAACCGGCAGTACCGGCCCGGTGAGCGAGTTCGCCACCATGCTGACCGAAAAGCACACCAACAACATCACCGGCACAACCTACGTGCAGATGATGCCGCACACCACGGCGGTGAATACCGGGCTGTTTTTCGGCCTACGCGGACGCGTTATCCCCACCTCCAGCGCCTGTACGTCCGGTAGCCGAGGGCCATTGGTTATGCGGGAAGCGATTCGTCACGGTTATCAGGACGTGATGGTCGCAGGCGGCGCAGAAGAGCTGTGCCCGTCGGAAGCGGCGGTGTTTGATACGTTGTTTGCCACCAGCCAGCGCAACGATGAACCGAAAACCACGCCATCCCCGTTCGATGCCCGCCGCGATGGTCTGGTGATCGGCGAAGGCGCAGGCACGCTGATTCTGGAAGAGCTGGAACACGCGAAGGCACGCGGGGCGACCATTTTCGGCGAAATCGTCGGCTTTGCTACCAACTGCGACGCCGCGCATATCACCCAGCCACAGCGGGAAACCATGCAGATTTGTATGGAGCAGGCGCTGAAAATTGCCGGGCTCAGCCCGCTGGATATTATATTTCCGCTCACGGCACAGCGACCGATCGCGGCGATATTGCAGAAAGCCGAGGCAACGGCGGCCATCTTTGGCGATAATGTTCCCATCTCGTCGCTGAAAAGCTACTTCGGTCATACCCTTGGGGCATGCGGCGCGCTGGAGGCCTCTGGATGAGCCTGCAAATGATGCGTGAAGGCTGGTTTGCGCCGACGCTCAACCTGACCACCCCGGATGAGCAGTGCGGCGCACTGGATTACATCAAGGGTGAAGCGCGCCGGATCGATTGCGAATACCTGCAAAGCAATAACTTCGCTTTTGGCGGCATCAACACCTCCATCATTATTAAACGCTGGGCATAACGTATGTATCGGGTAGTACTGGGTCATATCTCCGCACTGAGCACAGGCGACATTCCGCCCGCGCTCAGACAACAAGCGCCGCAGGGTAAACGCCGGGAGAGCTGGCTTGCCGGGCGGGCGTTGCTGGCGCGCGAGTGTTCTCCGCTACCTGATATAGTCTACGGCGAGCAAGGCAAACCGGCGTTCGCCAACGGAGCGCCGCTGTGGTTCAACCTGAGTCACAGTGGCGATCGCATTGCACTACTGTTGAGCGATGAGGGCGAAGTGGGTTGCGATATTGAAGTGATCCGCCCGCGCGCCAACTGGCGCACGCTGGCTAATGCGGTATTTAGCCGGGCGGAACATGATGAACTGGAGCAATGGCAGCCAGAGCAGCAGTTGGCGGCGTTCTGGAAAATCTGGACGAGCAAAGAAGCCATTATCAAGCAGCGCGGCGGCAGTGCCTCGGCAAATTGTCAGCGTTGACAGCCGCAACACGCCTCATCTCAATGTCAGCCACTGTCAGGTTGGCGAGGTGAGCCTGTCAGTCTGCACGCCGACGCCGTTTACGCTTTCGGCTGATCTGCTCGCGACGACCCCGGTAGAAAGATAACCAGCACACCCGCCACAATCACCAACACGCCCAGCGCGCCGCGCCACGAAAACGGTTCATGCCAGCCGGGAAGCCAGATGGCGGCAGCCCACACCAGAATATAACTCAGGCTGAGCAGGGCATAGGCTTTGCTCAGCGGCAGGCGATGCAGGGCAAAAAACCAGCATCCCATCGATGCCACATACCCCAGCAAGCCAAGCAGCAGCATGAACGTCCCTTTCTGCGGTTGCAGCACGGCGCTGATAAACGACCGGAGGGCGCAACCGGCGGCAGTACCTGCATTGCCGAGCGCAGCAGTAACTGTGCAACACTGACCAGTAACACACTCATCAGCGCCCAGACCACGCCCTTCATAGCGAACTCCCCCAACAGCACAATGCCGATAATGATCAGTAGCACGCCAACCGCATGGCGGGCGGTCACCCGCTCACGCCAGACGAAGCGCGCCGCCAGCGTGACCCAGACGAAATTGAGGCTCAGCATCGGGTACGCGACCCCGACGGGAAGACGCTGCAATACCAGCAACCACAGCGCCATGCCCGCGCCCAACGCGGCCAGCGCCAGCCCCACAGGCCAACGTGCCTGCCGCGATGCCCGGGCGTTGCCGGGCGCGTCGCCTGTTTCTGGCACAGTTGCCCGGCGCAGCTTAACAGGCTTGCCAGTGCAGAGCAGCAGCCAGCTCATCATTGCGGATAATACTGAATAAAGACCATACGCCCCTGTACATAGACGTTATCCGGCTTCGGGATCGGCAGCCGGGTAAAGTCATCCGGTTTAGATTGATGCAGTACCAGCGACACAACCCCCTGCTGACGGCGTTGCGCCAGCCAGTCGCTGAAGTTGTCTTCCTCCACAAACCGATCTTTCGCATCCGGGTAGGCCGGTGCCATAGGTCAGTTCACCGCGCGAGCCGAACATAATGATATCGGAACGCTTCAGTTCCGAGGCCAGTCCCGCTGCTACGCCCACATTGTCCGTCAGCACGTAACGGCTTGGCTTCAACGCATCGTTAACAAAGTTGATGAGAAATTGCGGCTGTTTGGAGTCCATGACCTTATCCGGGATCACCGTCCCCACCACCAACGCCAGCCCCAGCGGCAGAGCGCGGCCAGCGCCCAGCGCTGTTCACTGGTTTTCAGCGCCAGCCAGCCAAACAGCGCCCATACGCCAAAGGCAAAGGCCGCCAGCCGGGGCTTTATACAGCTCAATGGGCATCCACACCGGGTGTTTCCCAGGAATCCCCACGGCGAGACGACAATCGCGGCGATAAGACCGACCACACCAAAGACGATATTGATCCACGCATTAATACGCAATGCCCGTCCACCTGTCTCAGTGCGAGGGCCAGCGCATAGCGCGCCATCAGGATCGCCAGCGGTGCAAAACAGGGCAGGATATAGGTTGGCAGCTTACCCTTCGCGATGCTGAAAAACAGCAGCGGCATCACCACCCAACCGAACAGGTAAAAAGCCTCTTGCATACCCGACTTACGCGCCATCCAGCCCGTTTTCAGCGCACCGGGCAGCAACGCCAGCCACGGCAAACTTCCGGCAATCAGGAACGGAATGTAATACCAGAACGGCGCTTTATGCTGCGCGTCCTGCTGGGCAAACCGTTGAATATGCTCGACCCAGAAGAAGTAGCGCCAGAAATCCGCTTCACGCGCGGCAATCGCCAGCCCCCGAGGGCAGCACCGTCAGCACGCAGCAGAGAATGGCTAACCAGCCCCACAGCAGCACCTCTTTCCAGCGCTTTTGCGTTATCACCCACGGCAGCACGCCCAGCACCGGCACGGCCAGCGCCGGAAGCCTTTGGTCATCACGCCCATACCGCAAGCAATGCCCAACAGCGCATAACCGGCGAATTTGCCACCGCGCGTTTGCGCCTGCGCAGCCAGCCAGAAGCTGTACATCGCCAGCGTCATCCACAGCGTAATCATCGGATCCAGCACGGCATAGGTGCCGATGCCGTACACCAGAAACGCTGTCAGAAAGATAACGCCGGAAAGCACGGCAATTGCTTTGTCGCGCCACATTTTCCACGCCAGCGCCACAACCAGCAGCGCCGAAACGGTAATGGAAAAGACAGAACCAAAACGCACCGCAAAATTGTTATGCCCAAACAGCCACTGACCGATGCTGTTGATCCAATAACCCGCGATGGGTTTTTCAAAATAACGCAGCCCCGTGAAATGAGGCACGACCCAGTCACTGCTGTTAAGCATCTCCCGGCTGATCTCCGCATAGCGGGTTTCATCCGGTTGCCAGAGCAGGCGGTATTCAAGGGGTACAAGGTAATAGAGAACAAATAGCGCAACCAGACCCAACACAGCGTTAGTGGATTTCATTGCACGGTACTCAACAGTTGTTGGCAACCCAGCCAGCCTTCCCGGCCAGCCACTTCTCCGCGCACCACTTTCCCCACCGGCAGCGTGCTGACATCCGTCGGCAATAGCTGACTCCAGTGGGCAAAAGGCGATCTCTTCGCGCGCGGCCATACTCAGCAATTCATCAAAACCGTCTGCACCGATAATGCCTTCCACTTCCGCGTGGATGGTATAAACCGGCGTACCGTTATCCCGGTGGATACAGTCAAGAATAAAACGGTTGTAGTTCGCCGCATCGACGCGCGTACCCACCACCTCGTCCCGAGGGTCGGCAGCGTCACGGGGATCTGCGGGACAGCGCACTCCTCGTCCGTGAGCTGCGGCCGGAAAGGTCGGGTGCCGCGGCAGTCGCTGTTATAGCGAAAATTAAACGCATTTTGGCTTTCACCACCCGCTGATCCGCACGCCAGCCCGCCACGGCGGAACAGGTCACGGCCCGACCGATGATCATTTCCAGCGCCAACAGGCCCCGTTCGATTTCAGCTTCCAGCTTCGGCTGATCCACACGCCGCTCCAGCACTGCCAGCCATGATGATCCCGGGGCATGCAGCCCGACTTCATGCGTCTGCGCAGTGGCGCGAATCACCTCTGCATTGCCTTCGCCAATGATCTTCCCCGGCCACGCCGTACCGGCCAGCAGGATATCCCACCCGTAGAGGGATGCTGCGCGCGAGCGCAGCATCTTCCACAGAAATTGCGGCTTAAGCAGGCGCCAGATATGGCGCCCCATGTTGTCTGGCCCGACGCTGGAAGAAAAAGCTCGCCTGAATATTGTGCTTTTTCAACAACGTCAGCAGACGCGGCACACCGTCGCGGGTGCCGCGAAAGGTGTCGACATCAATGCGTAAGCCGACTGACTTCATGCGTTTTTCATCCGAGAGTTCTACGGTACGCAGGAAGAAATCCAGCGTCTCATCAATGGTCTGGCGCATATCGACTTTCGGCTCCCAGTGCAGACAGCGTTTCGCGTTACGAATGCTCGGCTTACGGTGCTCAACGTCCTGATACCCTTTGCCGTAGTAACTGCTGCTCTCCACTTCGCGGGAAACCGGCGAACGGAGGGAAACGATCGCGCAGCGGGGTGCTTCTCGAAGCTTGCCAGCAGCATTTCCGCCAGCTCTTTAATACTGGCTTCGTTCTCCGGGTTACCAATGTTGATGATCTGCCCGTCGCAACGCCCTTCTTTGTTCTCAATAATGCGGAACAGCGCTTCGATGCCGTCGCTGATATCGGTAAAGCAGCGTTTTTGCTTGCCGCCCTCGATCAACTTGATCGGCGACCCTTCCACCGCAGTTGAGGATCAGTTGGGTGATCGCACGCGAGCTGCCGATGCGCGCCGCATTGAGGTTATCCGAGGCGCGGCCCCATCCAGTTAAACGGACGGAACAGCGTAAAGCGCAGGCCCTCTTTCTCGCCATAAGCCCAAATCACCCGGTCCAGAAGCTGTTTGGACACCGAATAGATCCAGCGCTGTTTGTTGATCGGACCGACCACCGGGTTGGAGTTGTCTTCGTCGAACACTTTGTCGGTGCACATGCCGTACACTTCTGAAGTAGACGGGAAAATGATGCGTTTATTGTATTTCACGCAATCACGGATGATTTTCAGGTTCTCTTCAAAATCAAGTTCAAAATACGCGCAGCGGGTTGCGGGTGTATTCGATTGGCGTCGCGATCGCCACCAGCGGCAGTACGACGTCGCATTTCTTGATGTGGTACTCGATCCACTCGGAGTGAATGCTGATATCGCCTTCCACAAAGTGGAAACGCGGGCAGTCGAGGAAACGGCTGATGGCGTCTGAACCAATATCCAGACCATAAATTTCGTAGTTATCGTCATTCAGCAGGCGTTCGGTCAGATGGTTACCGATAAAGCCGTTCACGCCGAGGATCAATACGCGCGTGCGGCGTTTCACCGCAACCACCGGTTTGCTGGTTAACAGCGCACCGGCCACCAGACCGAGAGACTGCGCCAGTTGCCCGCCCTGCATATAGACGCCGTTGTCCATTTGCCCGGTGAGAATCTCCAGCGCGCCTTCAGCACAAGCCACCACCAGCGGAGAGACCGACAGCACTGTACCGGCTCTGGCCGCGGCAATGTCGTTACGCACGCGGGATTTCCAGACGATAAATTTGTGTGTCCCGGCAAAGCTGTATGCGCCCGGCCACGGGTCAGATACCGCACGCACCAGTTGTGCAGGGTTTGCGCCGGCAGTTCCCAGTCGAGACGCCCGTCTTCCGGGGTACGACGACCGTAGTAGCTGGCTTTGCTGTCATCCTGCGCAGTTTCCGTGAAGGTCTGCGCTTTAATGGTAGGCAGCGCGCTACGCAGCAGCGTTTGCGCGGCTTCACTCAGTTTACGGTGCAGCGACATCGCTTCATCGCTGTCGGCAATGGCGACTTTCTGCTGAGCCACAATCGCACCCGCATCGGCACGCGCCACCATGCGGTGCAGCGTCACGCCCGTTTCCGTTTCACCGTTCACCAGCACCCAGTTCAGCGGCGCACGTCCACGGTAGGCCGGCAGCAGGGAGCCGTGCAGATTAAACGCGCCGAGACGCGCGCTGTTGAGGATCTTGTCGCACAGCAGGTTGCGATAGTAGAACGAGAAGATCACGTCCGCGTTGAGATCGCGAATGCGATCAACCCACAGCGGGTGGTTAACGTCTTCCGGCGCGTACACCGGAATACCGCGTTCTGCAGCAATGCGCGCGACGGAACCGAAAAAGTGGTTTTCATTGGCGCTGTCCGGGTGGGTAAAAATCGCCGCAACCTCAAACCCGGCGTCCAGCAACGCCTGAGTGCCGACACAACCCATATCGTGATAGGCAAAAGACAACAGCTTTCATTGATTATTTTCCTCTTGCGGAGCGTCGTGCTCCTGACGAACAACACGTTGAATAAAATAGCGTGGACGGGCGCGAACATCGTTGTAGATACGGCCGATGTACTCTCCAAGGAGCCCCATACCGATAAATTGCGCGCCGATAAACGTAAACAGGATGGCAAAGAGCATAAACACCCCTTCGCCTGCCCACTGCGGGCCAAATGCCAGACGTAAAACCACCAGTAACACCGCCAGCGAAAAGCCCGCAAGGGCAATCACGCTGCCCACAACGCTGAGCAAGCGCAGCGGCGTGGTGGTCAGGCAGGTCACCAGTCGTACATCAGGTTAATCAGACGCAGAAAGCTGTATTTCGAATCGCCAAACTCGCGCTCGGCGTGCTGCACCGGGATCTCCACCGCTTTACGGGCGAAGGTATTGGCGAGGATCGGAATGAAGGTGCTGCGCTCATGGCAGTGCAACATAGCGTCGACAATATGGCGGCGATAAGCACGCAACATACAGCCATAATCCCCCATCGCTTTACCGGTGGTCCGTTGGATCAACCGGTTAACGGTGCGTGACGCCATTTTGCGGAACACGCTGTCTGGCGATGCTGGCGCACGGTGCCCACCACGTCATAACCTTCGTTCGCCTTCGCCACCAGCCGCGGGATCTCTTCCGGCGGGTTTTGCAGGTCGGCATCCAGTGTGATGATCAAATCGCCTGTCACATGGCTGAAACCCGCCATGATTGCGGAGTGCTGGCCGTAGTTACGGTTCAGCAGCACGGCCACGATATGGCTACCGGGCTGTTCTGCTGCCGCAGAGAGGATCTGCGCCGAGTTGTCGCTGCTGCCGTCATCCACCAGCAGAATTTCATAGTCGATACCGAGAGTGTCGCAACTGCCGGTTGTACGACGGATCAGCTCGGGTAAGCTCTCCTCTTCGTTAAAAACCGGGATCACCACGGAGACTTTTTCAACGGGAGGCAGGATAAACATATCAGCGTCCTGCGATGTGATGGAGCGCGTCAATGACGCGGGTTGTGTCGTCATGGGTCATGTCCGGAAACAGGGGGATAGAGCAAATGCGCGCACTGTTCCACTCGGTATTCGGTAACGAGATGGGAAAGTGTTCGCGGTAATACTTCTGCGTATGCGCAGCGCGAAAATGCAGGCCGGTGCCGATGCCCTGCGCTTTTAGCGTTTCCATTAATGCATCGCGGGTGATGCCGCAACGCTGCTCATCAACACGCAGAATAAACAGATGCCGAGGCATGCTGATGCGGCCATGACGGCAGCGCCAGCGGCTGGAACGGCGTATCGGCGAGTTCGCGCAAGTAGCGCTGCGCAATCTCGTGGCGGCGGGCATTCGCCGTTTTCAGCTTGCCGAGCTGCACCAGCGCGATGGCGGCATTAATATCAGCAAGGTTGTATTTGGAAACCCGGAGAGATAACTTCCGCCTGCGGCGCGCGACCGTGCGTCTGACGATCGTAGGCATCCACCCCGAGGCCGTGGAATTTGAGGCTGCGAATGCGGTTGGCCAGTTGCTCATCGTCCGTCACCACCAGCCCGCCTTCAGCGCAGGTCATATTTTGATGGCATGGAAGGAGAAAATCGCGGTTCCCTGCCCACCAACGTGGTGTTCTTTGTAATACGTACCGGCAGCATGCGCGGCGTCTTCAATCACCGCAATGCCGTGCTTTTCGCCCACCGCGCGGATAGCGTCGATATCAGCCGGAGCTCCGGCGTAGTGCACCGGAATAATCGCCCGGGTGCGCGGAGTGATTGCCGCGTCAATCGCTTCCGGCGTGACCATCAGCGTATCTTTGTCGACATCAATCATTACCGGCGTTGCGCCCAGCAGCACGATCATATTGAGCGTGGACACCAGTCATTGATGGCGTAATGACTTCATCCCCCGGCCCGATGCCCAACGCCATCAGCGTCACGTGCATCCCGGCCGTCGCCGAGCTCACGGCAATGGCATGACGGTTACCGGTTAACGTACAGAAAGCCTCTTCCAGTGCCTGATTTTTCGGGCCGGTCGTGATCCAACCTGATGCCAGCACTTGCTGGATAGCGGCGAGTTCTTCCTCCCCCCATCGAGGGGCGTGAGAACGGTAGAAAATCACTCATCTTCTTTTCCCTGCGTCACAGACGCGTTAAAGGACCCCACAAAGACACTTTGCGGCTATTGAGTAAAATGGCGGATGGAAGTTAAACCGAAATATAATGAACGTCCGGTTGTCCCAATAATCATTAATCACAGCTTATTTCTGAATATTATCAATTGAATATTAGGACAAGATTAAGAAAAGAGGGGAGTAAGAAATATAATATTATTGGAAATATCGGAATAAAAACAGTAAGTTAAATAACGATTACGCAAGAGGCGGGTGTGATCGATGTCAAATAACTGTAACAATCCACACCCCCGGCACTGTATACAAGGGCGTGGACGCACTTATTTAAACAACACGGCAACAAGATCAAAAAAAATAATACTGTTATGCAATTAATTATTTCCAATCGTAACCGTTGGAAATATATTAAATAGCGTTAATAAATTACGAAAGATTCTGCGGGAAGCCGGCAGGCAATTCGCTGGCGGCGCAGGCAATCACGCTGTCGTTATTGGCACCGCAGTCGCGCACATAGGTAATTGTGGCAAATTCATCAATCACTTCCGTCGGGTAAGCCGGGCCTGCTGCGCGGTAGGACTCCATCAGCGGAATGTGATCGTTCTGGAAGCAGACCGTTTTTTCCGGGTTGTTGATCACCCAGCGCGGGAAGAAAATGGTGCCGTGGAACAGGCGGTCGCCGAGGTTCACAATCAGGCTGACATCGGTGCCGGTCGGCTCAGTCCAGAAATTTTATAGATACTTTCGCCTACGCGAACGATGAATGCTTTTGATCTTTCACCCAGCGATTCGCCACAATGCCGCTGTGAATGCGGTAGTCGAGCGTGGCATCGTTTTTCACGTAAATCTCGTAGTTCCAGCCATTATCGTAGGTATAAACCAGATGTTTGCCGACGAAGCCGCTTAAATCGTGTTTATCAAAGGTGCTCATTTTTTCTCTCCTCTGTTGGAATACCGCCATCGTACGCCTGCAAAAAATCAATAAAAAATGCTATATTTGCATCACATTCATTCAATTTTTAGATGAGTTATGTACAAGACCTCGCTGGAACAATGGGCGCTACTGCAAAGGTGGTGGAGCTGGGCAGCTTTGCGAAAGCCGCCGAAGAGACGCACCGCAGCCAGTCTTCGGTGAGCTATAACCGGCGCTGTTGCAGGAAAGGCTGGGCGTTGCGTTATTGATGCAGGAGGGGGAGGCGCGCGGTGCTGACGCCTGCCGGCGAGCAGCTGCTTAAGCAGGTCAAACCGCTGCTGAAAGCCTTTGACTGGGTGGAAACCCGCGCGGCCACGCTGCGTAACGGCATGCGTACGCGGCTGGATCTGGTGGTGGACAGCATTTTTCCCCGTTCGCGGTTATTCGCCATTTTGCGCCAGTTTCAGCAATGCTACCCACAAACACAGGTGCGCCTGACCGAAGTCCCTCGAAACCGCCTCTGCCGACCTGCCGGTGCATGCGCAGGCGGATGTGATGATTTTGACCCGCCGCCGAGGATCTGACCGGGCGCGGCGAATGGCTGATGAATATCGATTTTGTCGCCGTGGCACACCGCGATCACCCCTTGTGCGCCGCCGAACAGGTCAGCGAAGCGATGCTCGCCGCCCCGGCCGCTGATCCGCATTGCTGAAGGTGACGACCGGCAAAGCCCGGTGGCGCAGGCGTCGTGGACCTTTTCCACCATCGATGCGGCCGTTGAAGCCGTGCAGTATCAGGTGGGCTACGGCTGGCTACCGGAAGAGCGGATCCAGCCCTTGCTGGCTAACGGCACGCTACGCATCCTGCCGCTCAGCCACGGTGTGCGGCGCGCCACGCCGCTGCACCTGATTGTGAAAAAAGATCTCGCCCCGCTGGATGAGCAGGTAGAAAGGCTGTTGCAGCTCTTCAAACAGGCATAAGCGCGCTCAAAAAAACGTGCTCTGCCTGTATACCCCCTGAATTTCCTGCGGGGAATGTTTGCAGGCGCCTACGTTATATAATCTAATATACATCGCCAACTCCTTTTAGAGCGATACCATGTCAAAAATCACATCATTGATGCTGGGCCTTACGCTGGCCTGCGCCAGCCTGTTTGCCCACGCAGAACGCACCCTCACCGATCAACTGGGACGCCAGTCACCCCTGCCGGACCATGTCACCCGCGCGGTGGTTTTACAACACCAGACCCTCAACCTGCTGGTGCAGCTCAACGCCGCAGACGATGTTGTTGGCGTCCTCAGTAGCTGGAAAAGCAGCTTGGCCCGGACTTCGCCCGCTTTATGCCTGCAATTGAAACGCTCCCGATGCCGAGTGACCTGACCCGGTGTGAACATTGAAAGCCTGCTGGCGCTGCACCCGCAGGTGGTGTTTATCGCCAACTATGCGCCAGCCGATATGATCCAACAGATCGAACAGGCCGGGATCGCGGTGGTCGCCGTGTCGCTGCGTGAAGATGCGGCCGGGGAGAAAAAACAAAATGAACCCCACCATGGGCGATGAAGAGAAAGCCTACAACGAGGGGTTAAAACAGGATCCGCCTGATCGCCGACGTGGTGGATCGCAAACAACAGGCAGAAGATCTGATCCACTACACCTTTGCCGCGCGCGCGAAAGCGAACGCCCCGGTGGCGAAGATTGCCGAAGCAGACAAAATCCGCGTCTATATGGCCAACCCGGACCTGAATACCTATGGCTCCGGTAAATATACCGGCCTGATGATGGAGCACGCTGGCGCGAAAAACGTGGCGGCAGAGACCATTAAAGGTGCGCGTCAGGTGTCGCTGGAGCAGGTTATTCAGTGGAACCCGCAGGTCATTTTTGTGCAGGATCGTTACCCGGAAGTGGTGACCGCCATCGAGAACGATCCGGGCTGGAAGAACATCGACGCCGTGAAAACCACCGCGTCTGGCTGATGCCGGAATACGCCAAAGCCTCGGGGCTACCCGATGCCGGAAGCGCTGGCTATCGGCGAGCTGTGGATGGCGAAAAGCTCTATCCGGCACGTTATGCAGGGGTCAATGTCGACGCCGAAGCGCAGAAATATTACCAGCGCTTCTACCGTGTTGACTGGCGCGCGAATGCAGGTCACTAACCGCTACCCGCTGCTGCATGGCGGGTTTATTGTCCTGACGCTGTGCTCCTCGGCGCTGGCCTCGCTGTCAGGGCCAGTACCGGCTGGGGCTTAGCGACGTGATGCAGCAGATCGTCGCCTTCCCGGGGTGAAGGCACCGCCGGGCAGATTGTCTGGTCGGTGCGTTTGCCGCGTATCCTGCTGGCTCTGCTGGCGGGCGGCGCGCGCTGTGCGGCGCCGTGTTGCAGGGCGTGTTCCAGAACCCGTTGGTGGATCCGCATATTATTGGCGTAACCTCCGGCTCCGCGTTTGGCGGAACACTGGCCATTTTGCTTGGCGTCAGCCCGCTGTTAATGATGGTCTCCACGTTCGGCTTTGGCCTTAGCGCACTGATTCTGGTCTGGCTTATCGCCGCGTTACAGCAGCGGAAAACACCCTGATGCTGATCCTCTCCGGCATTATCATCAGCGGTTTTTTGCCGCGCTGGTCAGCCTGATGCAGTACATGGCTGACACCGAAGAGACGCTACCCAATATCGTGTTCTGGCTACTGGGCAGTTTTGCCACCGCCAACTGGCATAAAGTCGCCATGCTGGCCCTTCCGGTCTCGCTCGTCACCGTGGTGCTGTTTCAGTTGCGCTGGCGCATTAATCTGCTGGCGCTGGAAGAGAAAGATGCGCTGGCGCTGGGCGTGCCGCTGAAAATGCTGCGTCGCGGCGTGCTGGTCTGCTGCGCGGTGCTGGTCTCGTCGCAAGTGGCGGTCAGCGGCAGCATCGCCCTGGTCGGCTGGTTATCCCACATCTGGCGCGCCTGCTGGTTGGGGCCGATCACCGCCGCCTGTTGCCTGTCGCCTTCTGGCTTGGCGGCAGCTTTATGATTGTGGTGGACGATCTGGCACGCACCCTGACGCAGGCGGAAATCCCTATCGGCATTATCACCGCGCTGCTTGGCGCACCGGTGTTCGCGGTACTGCTTTTCCACACCAACCGCAGGAGTACGCAATGACACAACCCACGCTAACGGTTGAAGAACTGGTTTACGGTCGCGGGCGGCCGCTCTTTTCACCGCTCAGCTTTTGCTGCAAGCCGGGGGAAATCTGGGCAGTCCCGGGGCGAATGGACTGGGGAAAAGCACCCTGCTGGATACGCTCACCGGCGTGCTGCCAGCGCTGGCGGGCCATTTTACCGTGCAGGGCGGCATCGGTATTGTGCCGCAATCTTTTCGTCCGGCCTTTGCCTCGGAGCGTTCATGATGTGGTGCTGATGGGCCGCGCCCGTCATGTGGGACTGCTCTCGATGCCGTCGGATGGGGACAACGCGCAAGTGGATAACGCCCTGCGTCGACTCAATATCCACCCTCTGGCCCACAGCGCCTTTCTGACGCTCTCCGGCGGGCAGCAACAACTGAGTGATGATTGCCCGCGCGCTGGTCAGCGGAAATCGCACCATCCTGCTGGATGAACCCTGTTCGGCGCTCGATCTGGCGAACCAGCAAATTGTCTTACAACTGATTGCCGACCTTGCTCATCGTGAAGAACGCAGCGTGGTGTTCACCACCCACGATCCTACCCATGCTTTGCAGGTTGCCGACAACACGCTGCTGCTATTGCCGGATCAGCAATGGCTCGCCGGAAAAACGCAAACCCTGCTGAGCGAAGAGAACCTGCAACGCGCCTACGGTATACCGGTACGCCGCATCCAGCTTGATGACGCACACGGCCCGGCGCTGGTGCCGCTATTCGATCTGCGGCGGCAAGAATCCGGCGGCCTGTAACAACGCCTGCCCCTGCGAAGAGAGAGAATAAACTGCATCAGCGGCGTCGCCTGCGCCTCCAGCAGCGCCAGTTGATAGTCGCAGCGAATATTGTCCGCCGCCGGGATCGCCACCACCCGCAGGTCCGCCTCCCCCTGACAGACACTGTGTATAGTGCTGATAGCCAATAAACATATCCGCCCATCCCTGACGCAACAACCACGCGCCGGCAATCTCGCCCGGCGGTATGGCTAAGGTTTCACGTCCGCCCACCAGCGGCAACGCGCGCGCTGCATCAGTTGCTGCCCAAGACCGGGGCGCAGGGTGTCAATATGCGCAAACAACTGCCGGTGTAGTCGCCGGAAGGATCGCAGCCCGGCGTTGACGTTGCCGTGCGCAGCCGGGTATCCGCCAGCAGCTTCCAGCCAGTCGGCCTGCTGTGTGGACGCGCTATGACGTACTGTCAGGCTCAGGCAGTTACCGGCAAACGTGTGAACGTCGAGCGCGCGCCCGCTTGCCAGTAAGGCCTGCGGGTGTGCGGTATTGGCGGAGGCAAACAGGGCGCAGGGTTCTCCGGCTTCAATGCGCTCCCGCAGCAGCCCCGCCGGGCCAAAATCCGCCGTCACCGCCATGCCGCTCTGCGCGCGAAAAGCCGCCAGCAACGGGGTAAAGGCGCGTTTCAGGCTCCCTGCCGCCGGGATATTCAGCGTTGTGGTCATCGATTTTTATCCTTCTGATTACGCTGCCGTCATGCTACCTGTGCAGGCTGTGCGGTTAAACCCCTTTTAACTCACAGGGTTTTTGATCCAAAACATACTATTCGTATGATGAATATCTAAAATCATCATACTTCTTCGCCATACTTTTCGTCAGGGAACCTATCGTGTCTTTCTATCGTCAAGCCGGCGCTCTGCTGCTGCTCTGCGCATCTTTCGCCGTTTCTGCGGCCTTACCGACGCTCACCACCGCCCTCGGCCGGTGAATGTTGGCCCACTGAATCCACACCTTTACACCCCGAACCAGATGTTCGCCCAAAGCATGGTTTACGAACCGCTGGTGAAATACTGTGCCGACGGCAGTGTGAAACCGGCTGGCGACAAGCTGGACGCACTCGGAAGACGGCAAAACCTCGGGTCTTCACCCTGCGCGAGGGGGTGACGTTTTCCAACGGCGAACCCTTTAATGCCCGTGCGGCGGCAGAAAATTTCCGCGCCGTGCTGGATAACCGCCAACGCCACGCGGCTGGAGCTAACCAATCAGATAACCGACGTCAAAGCCCTCAGCCCCAGCCAGTTACAAATTACCCTGAAAAGCGCCTACTACCCTTTCCTGCAAGAACTCTCCCTGCCCCGCCCGTTTCGCTTTATCGCTCCATCGCAATTTAAACAACACGGAACAAAGGACGGTATCACCGCGCCGATTGGCACCGGGCCGTGGGTGTTGCAGGAGTCGCGCCTGAACCAGTACGACGTGCTGGTGCGCAATGAACATTACTGGGGTGAAAAACCGGCATTCGGTAAAGTCATCGTCAACGTGATCCCCGATCCGACCAGCCGCGCCGTGGCGTTTGAAACCGGTGATATCGATCTGCTGTACGGTAACGAAGGGCTGTTGCCGCTGGATACGTTTGCCCGCTTCAGCCAGAATCCGGCGTGGCATACACAGCTCTCCGCCCCAATGGAGACCGTGATGCTGGCGTTGAACTCGGCGCGCGCGCCAACGAACGAGTTAGCCGTACGTGAAGCGCTGAACTATGCGGTGGACAAAAGACGCTGATTGATGGCGCGCTGTATGGCACACAGCAGGTTGCCGATACGCTGTTCGCCCCGTCCGTTCCCTACGCCAATATTGGCCTGGAAACCGCGCCAGTACGATCCGGCGCAGGCGCGCGCGCTGCTGGATAACGCGGGCTGGACGTTACCCGCCGGGAAAACCATCCGCGAAAAGCCGGGCAGCCGTTGCATGTCGAACTGGCATTTATTGGCACCGATGCGTTAAGCAAATCGATGGCAGAGATCATTCAGGCCAATCTGCGCGCCATCGGCGTGGACGTTGCGCTGGTGGGTGAGGAAGAGAGCAGCATTTATGCTCGTCAGCGCGACGGGCGTTTCGGCATGATTTTCAACCGCACCGGGGCGCGCCGTACGATCCGCACGCCTTTATGAGCTCAATGCGCGTCCCGTCGCATGCGGATTATCAGGCGCAGCTTGGCCTGCCGGACAAGGCGGTGATCGACAAAGAGATCGGCGAGGTGCTGACCACCCGCGAGGAAACCGCACGTCAGGCGCTGTACCGGGACATTCTCACCCGTCTGCATAACGACGCGGTCTATCTGCCGATTAGCTATATCTCGATGATGGTGGTGGCGAAACCCGAACTGGGGACCATCCCTTTCGCCCCTATTGCGTCGGAGATCCCCTTTGATCAGCTCACGCCCCGGCACCGCAAAATGAGCCGCTATATCTGCAAGCGACTGCTGTTGCTGATCCCGATGATCTTCGCCGCCTCGGTGGTGATTTTCCTGCTGTTGCGCCCTCGGGCGCGGGCGATCCGGCGATGGATTATCTGCGGCTGTCCAACCTGCCGCCCACGCCGGAGATGATTGCCGCCACCCGCATCCAACTGGGTCTCGACCAGCCGCTGATCGCGCAATATAGCCACTGGCTATGGCGCGCGCGCTGCACCTTGATTTCGGCCTCTCTTATGCCACGCAACGCCCGGTGCTGGACGATGTGCTGCACTTTCTGCCCGCCACGCTGCAACTGGCGGGCGCGGCGCTGGTGCTGATTTTACTCACCTCTGTTCCGCTCGGCATCTGGGCGGCGCGCCACCGCGACGGGCTGCCGGATTTTGCCGTGCGGGCAATCGCGTTCCTCGGGGTGTCGATGCCTAACTTCTGGCTGGCCTTCCTGCTGGTGATGTTTTTCTCGGTGCATTTGCAGTGGCTACCCGCTCTGGGTTATGGCGGCTGGCAGCACGTGATCCTGCCCGCGCTCTCTATCGCGTTTATGTCGCTGGCGATTAACGCCCGTTTGCTGCGCGCCAGCATGCTGGAAGCCGCCGGGCAGCGCCATGTGACTGGGCGCGGTTGCGGGGGTTAAGCGAGAAGCAAACCGAGAGGCGGCACATTCTGCGCAATGCATCGCTTCCGGTGATCACTGCGCTGGGAATGCACATTGGCGAACTGATTGGCGGCACGATGATTATCGAAAGCATCTTCGCCCTCGGCCCGGTATCGGGCGCTATGCGGTGTCGGCGATTTTTTAACCGCGACTACCCGGTGATCCAGTGCTTTACGCTGGTGATGGTCATGGTCTTTGTGCTGTGCAACTGCGGCGGTGGACTTGCTGAGCGCCGCGCTGGATCCGCGTATTCGTCACCATGAAGGAGCGCACTGATGCACTTTCTGAACACGGCCCGCTGGCCGGTGCGTATTGCGTTACTGATCTTGTTCCTGCTGCTGGTCATTGCCCTGACCTGCCAGTGGTGGACGCCTTACGATCCGCAGACCATTGATTTACCCGCCCGGCTCTTGCCGCCGGTGTAGCCAGCACTGGCTCGGTACCGACCATCTCGGGCGCGACATTTTCTCGCGCTTAATGGCTGCCACGCGTGTTTCGCTGGGGTCGGTCATGCTATGCCTGTTACTTGTACTGGCGCTGGGCTTAACGGCGGGCGGCTGCGCCGGACTGCTGGGAGGCAGGGTTGACCAGCGATAATGCGCGTGGCGGATATCTTTATGACCTTCCCCACCTCAATCCTCTCATTCTTTATGGTCGGCGTACTGGGCACCGGGCTGACCAATGTCATCATCGCCATCGCCCTTTCCCACTGGGCCGCCCGCATGGTGCGCAGCTGGTGATCTCGCTGCGCGGGCGCGAGTATGTGCTGGCGGCACGGCTAAGCGGCGCCCGTTCTCTCCATGTTTTTCGCGATCACTGGCGGGCGCAGTGGTGCCGTCGCTGCTGGTGCTGGCGACGCTGGATATCGGTCATATGATGCTGCACGTGGCGGGCATGTCCTTTCTGGGGCTCGGCGTCACCGCGCCCACCGCCGAATGGGGTGTGATGATCAACGACGCACGGCAATACATCTGGACGCAGCCGCTGCAAATGCTGTGGCCGGGACTGGCGCTGTTTATCAGCGTGATGGCATTTAACCCTCGGTGGGCGACGCCCTGCGCGACCATCTCGATCCTCATCTGGAAACGGAGCACGCCCACTGATGCCTGCACAATTAAGTCTGGAGAGTATTACCCTGCATGCGGAACGCCCGCTGGTGCAGGACGTCTCGTTAACGCTGCAACGCGGGCGCGTGCTGGCACTGGTGGGCGGTAGCGGCAGTGGCAAATCACTGACCTGCGCGGCGGCACTCGGCGTGTTACCGCGGCGTGCGGCAAACCGCAGGCCGGGTACTGGCAGATGGCGCGATTGTCAGCCCGCAGGCGCTACGCGGCGTAACCGTGGCGACAGTAATGCAGAACCCGCGCAGCGCGTTTAATCCGTTGCGCACCATGGCGGAACATGCACGGGAAACCTGCACGGCGCTGGGCAAACCCGCGGATGACGCAACACTGCTGGCGGCATTGCAGGATGTGGGGCTGGAAGAAGCGCAACGTGTGCTGTCGCTCTACCCCTTCGAGATGAGCGGCGGCATGCTGCAACGGATGATGATTGCCATGGCGTTGCTCAGCGATGCGGCCTATATCGTTGCCGATGAACCGACCACCGATCTGGATGCCGTGGCGCAGGCGCGCATTCTGGATTTACTGGAGAGCATCGTTCGCAAGCGCCAGCCCGGTATGCTGCTGGTGACCCACGATATGGGCGTCGTAGCGCGCCCGGCGGACGATGTGGCGGTCATGGATCAGGGACGCATTATTGAATATGGCGCGGTGGAGTCACTGTTTCACGCGCCGCAGCATCCGGTGACCCGCCAGTTGGTGGCGGCGCATCTGGCGCTGTACGGGATGGAGCTAACCTCATGAATCTGCTGGATGTGAACGGCCTGTCTCATGGCTATCATCAGCAACGGATCCTCGACAATATTTCCCTGCAATTGAAGAGCGGCGAGACGGTTGCCTTACTGGGGGCGCAGCGGCTGTGGTAAGAGCACACTGGCGCGGCTGCTGGTCGGGCTGGAAACGCCAAACGAGGGCAATGTGGTCTGGCAGGGCACACCGCTTTCCCGGCTTGACGCCCGCGCCCGCAAAGCCTTTCGCCGCGATATTCAGATGGTCTTTCAGGACCCGATAAGCGCGGTAAACCCGCGTAAAACCGTGCGCGACATTCTGCGCGAACCCTTGCGCCATCTGTTAACGCTGTCGAAAACGGAACAGCAGGCGCGCATTACGCAGTTGCTGGTCGATGTCGAACTGGAGAGCACACTGCTGGACAAACGCCCGCCGCAGCTGAGCGGCGGTCAGTTACAGCGCGTGTGTCTGGCGCGCGCGCTGGCGGTGGAACCCACGTTGCTGATTCTGGACGAAGCCGTCTCTAGCACCGGATTTGGTGCTCCAGAGGCCGGGGTGATTCGCCTGCTCAAACGCCTGCAAGAACGATCCGGCGTCGCCTGCCTGTTTATCACCCACGATTTACGCCCTCGGGTGGAGCGCTTTTGCCAGCGGGTGATGGTGATGGAGAATGGCGCGATTGTTGAAACGCTGGACGTCGCCACACCGCTGCGTTTTACCTCTCTGGCCGGGCAAACGCTGCAACAGGCGGTACTGCCCACCTTCCCCGCTCATTACAAAGGATCCTGCCATGCAACGCGTGACCATAACACTGGATGATGACCTGCTCGAAACGCTGGATAACCTCAGCGAGCGCCGTGGCTACAACAACCGCTCAGAAGCGCTGCGGGACATTCTGCGCGGCGCGCTGGCGCAGGAGTCCGCGCAGGACAATGAAAAACAGGGCTACGCTGTACTCCTCGTATGTGTATGAACATGAGAAACGCGATCTGGCGAGCCGCATCGTCGCCACGCAGCATCATCATCACGATTTATCTGTCGCCACCTTGCATGTGCACATCAGCCACGACGACTGCTTAGAGATCGCCGTGCTGAAAGGCAAAATGGGCGAAGTGCAACATTTTGCCGACGACGTTATTGCCCAGCGCGGCGTGCGCCACGGCCATTTGCAATGCCCGGCGGCAGAAGAGTAATGCTATAGCGCATAGCGGGGAGTAAAAAATTGCTCCGTCAGGCGCAGCGCCCGTTCAATGCGCGCAGGCTCCAGCGAAAACGGTAAATGCTCCGCCGCCGCGCGAGGAAAGTTGATACTGCGCGCCACCGCACCGGATCACCGCCGGGCGGATCTCTTTCAGCGGCGCCAGCGTCAGCGGCATTTCGTACTGGCGCAGTAAGCTCAACAGCGTAGCGTCCGGCGTTCTCACCGTCGCCTTCGAGGAACGACTGCACCAGCAAGCTGTAACCTACCCGCTCGCCATGCAGCCAGTCGCGCAGCGCCGGTTCATAGGTTAAACGGTTATGAATCGCGTGTGCGACGCCGAGCGTGGGAATCTCGCCACGAATGCTGTTGGCCAACCCGGCAATCGCAATATTGGCATCAATAACATTGATTAACGCCTCGCTGACAACCTGCGCTTTATTATCCTTTACCGCCTGCACACCGTGTTTTTCGTAAATATCCACGGCCAGCCGGGCGGTCTGCACTTTTAGCTGCAACGCCAAAGTTATCCGGCGAATGTTGTAAATAGGGACGGAATTCGTACCATTTCGCCAGCGCATCCACAATGCCCGCTTTTAAATAACGCACGTCGCTCTGTGCAATAATTTCGCTGTCCACCAGCACCAGTCGCGGCAATGTTTTCAACGGCTGGCTGCGGATCTGCCCACCTTCTTCGGTATAAAACACCGACAGCGGCGACCAAAGCCGCGCAGGTAGAGGCGACCGTCGGGAGGGTGACCGACTCGCCGCCTTCAAGGGCATCCGCCACGGCTTTCGCGGTATCCAGTACGCGACCACCGCCCACGCCAACAATCCACTGCACCCCCAGTTTGCGCGCGCGCCGGGCGTAATGCGCCACCCGCTCGTCGGTACAATAGCCGGTCATGATTTCAGTCTGCCATTTCACGCCGCTGGCGCGCAAACTGCTTTCCAGCGCCGGGTTTACCCGCGCCCAGAGGCCTGCGCACTGGTAATAATTAAAATATGCTGTGACAGCGGCGAAATATATTCCCCCTGCGTCATGACGAATACCTGACTGGTGGAACCCGAGGGTTTGCGGCGTTTTTATCGCAAGCATTGAATTGTCCATTTAATTAATTAAATCGCATCATCAGCTCATGCTACAAAAATAAAAACAAAAAACAATCTTTCCTATTTTCTGTATTTTCATATCGATAGAAGAATATTAGATAAGGCGACAAATGCCTTGCCGCCGATATATTCATGAATGAAGATGCTGAACAGAAAATAAAGTTAACCGGCATCTTTTTTAATTTACGACAGGCACATAACATGTCATCGCATCCCATCGACTTTCTGATTATCGGCAATAACTTCGCCACACCGGAAATGCGCGCCATCTGGTCGGAAGAAAACCGCCTGCGCCAGCAGGCCGCCGTGGAAGTGGCGCTGGCGCGTGCGCAAGGTGAACTGGGCGTCATTCCGCCGAAGGCCGCACAGGAGATTGCCGACCGCGCGCAACCGCAGGCGCTGCAACTGAGCGATATCGCCCAACTCGCCGCGCAAATGAAGCACTCTTTTATGCCCACGCTGACGGCGCTGCAACAGCAGTGCGGCCCGGCGGGGGAGTACCTGCACTACGGCGCCACCACGCAGGATATCGTCGATACGGCCACCATTTTGCAACTGCGCGATGCGCTAGGCATTATCCGCCGCGATACCGTTGGCGTCGCCCGCGCCCTGCGCCAGCTTGCCGAACGCCACCAGCACACACTAATGGTCGGTCGTACTCACGGCATGCAGGCGTTGCCCACAACCTTTGGGTTTAAGGTCGCCGTCTGGCTGGATGAGTTTTTGCGCCATTTAACGCGCATCAACGAAATCAGCCCGCGCGTGCTGACGGGCAACATCAACGGCGCTATCGGCACCAATGCCGCGCTGGGCGATCAGGGGCCGGAGGTGGAGCGTCGCGCACTGGCGCTGCTCGGGCTGGCCTGCCCGACGATTGGCTGGCAATCCGCACGCGATCGCTTGAGCGAATTCGCCTCGCTGGCGGTGCTGATCAGCGGTTCGCTCGGCAAAATCGGCAACGAACTCTACAACCTGATGCGGACCGAAATCGGCGAAGTGGAAGAGCCCTTCAGCGCAGGGAAAATCGGTTCCACCACCATGCCGCACAAGCGCAATCCTGCCGCGATTGAAGGGCTGGCAAGCCTGACTGCGCCCGTGCGCCACAGCGCCGGCCTGATTTTTGGAGTCAATGCATGTTGAACACGAGCGCGATGCCATGAGCTGGCGCGCAGAGTGGCTGGCGCTACCGGAAATCTGTCTCTATCTCTCTGCGCAACTGCAAAACGCACAGGGGATCCTTAACGGCCTGACGGTGAATAGCGAAAAAATGCGCGCCAATCTGGATATCCGGTGCCGGGCTGCTGCTGTCGGAGCGGGTGATGTTTGAAGCCGGGAAAACCCTCGGGAAACAGACGGCGCACCACGGGTGTACACCTGTGCGATGACGGCATTTGAAAGCGGGCGCGATTTTAAAAGCGTGCTGGCGGAACAACCGGAAATCGCCGGAGCAATCAGCGGCGCCGATCTCGACAGCTGGCTGGATCCGGCGCGCTATTTAGGCAGCGCGGTCGAAAAAGTCGGTGATGTCTTGCGCGCCGCAGATGACTCGCAGTTGCTGGAGAGGGTATGAGCGAGCACTATCGCCAGCTGACCGCCGCCGACCGCGATATCTATCTGACGCTGATGCTGGAAGCCTACGCGCAGGTGCGTGAGATGGGCATTCATTTTGATGCCGCCACCACCACCGCCGCGCAGGTGACGCAACACCTGCAACAGCACGGTGTCTGGGGGGCTGTTTGTCGATGATGCGTTAGCCGCCTCCATTACGCTGCGCTACCCGTGGGGGCCGCTGCCGGGGCCGTTTGGCCTGCCGCATATCGGCTGGTTTGGCGCGCATCCGCGCCATCGCGGGGAAGCAGCGCGGGCGGCAAATCTACGACTGGGTGGAGACCCATATTCTGCGCGGTGTGTTACGCGCGCCTGCGGTGTCGCTTGGCACCGCCATCAGTCACCCGTGGCTGATCCCCTTTTACCAGCAGTATGGCTTTGTGCCTTCGCATGAGGCGGATCTGGGCAAAGGCCATATCACCCTGTTTATGAAAAAATCCTTGATGACGCTAACCACACCGCGTGGCTGGCGCGTCGTTCACCCTGATGAGTAACGCTATGACCGACATCGCTGAATTACCGGCACGGCTGACCGACTTTCGCCATGAACTGCATCGTTTCCTGAACTCTCTAACCCGAGGAGTTCGCCACCACCGCCCGTCTTCGTGCCGCGTTGGAAACCTACCAGATACGCATTCTGCCGTTAGACTTGCCGACCGGGCTGGTCGTTGAACTGGGCGGGCAACAACCGGGCCCGTTGATCGTCCTGCGCGCGGATATCGACGCACTGCCGATTGATGAAAAATCCGGCGTGCCGTTCAGCTCAGAGCACCCCGGCGTGATGCATGCCTGCGGCCATGATTTCCACAGCGCCTCGGCGCTGGGCGCAGCGATTTTGCTCAAACAGCAGGAAAGCAGCCTGCCCGGACGCGTGCGCATTCTGTTTCCAACCCGCGGAAGAGACCGGACAAGGCGCACCGGCGGTGATTGCCGCAGGCGCGCTGGAGGGGCAACGGCGATTTTTGGCATTCATAACGATCCGGCGCTACCGGTGGGCGTTATGGGCAGTAAAGCCGGCGCGCTGACTGCGGGCGTTGACCGCTTCCGCATTGATATCACCGGCACCGGCAGCCATGCTGCGCGCCCGCATGAAGGCAACGATCCGGTGGTGATCGCCGGGCAACTGATCTCTACCCTGCAAACCCTGATCAGCCGTAACGTCCCGTCCGATGAAAACGCCGTGCTCTCCCTGACTCCAGGTGCACAGCGGCAGCACCGGAACGTCATTCCGGATAGCGCACGGCTGGAAGGCACCGTGCGTACCTTTAGCCAGACGGTGCGTGAACAGATTGAGCAGCGCATGCGTGATGTGCTGACAGGGCTGGCCGCCGCGTTTAACGCGCACATCACGCTTGACTGGCAGCCCGGCCCGCCGTCGGTGGTGAACAGCGAAGAGTGGGTCGCGCTGGCGCTGGAAACTGGTCAGGAGGCAGGTTTTGACGCCCGCCGTATCGCCGCGAATCCGATTGGCGAAGACTTCGCGTTTTACCAGCAACGTCTGCCCGGCGCGTTTATCATGATTGGCTCCGGCGGCCCATATGCCCTGCACCATCCCCAGTTCCGCGTGGATGACGCCGCGCTGTTCCCCACCGCACAGTGGCTGGCGACGCTGGCGGTAGAAGCGCTGAAAAAGGCGGCGGCATGAGCGATATCACCCGGTGGCTGTCGCCCGGCTGATTGTCGACACGCAGCCGGATGACGCCGCCCGTGAACAGGCGCGGCGCGGTGTGCTCGACTTTTTCGCCGTCGCCTTGCCGGTGGTGAACGGCGCGTTACCTGACGCTACCTTAGCGTCATTGCGCCAAATCTGGCCGGGGCAGGACGCGCAGTCTCGCGCCCTGCGTCTTGGCTACAGCGGACATGCGCTGGATTTCGATGATTTTCACCCGGATTTTCGCGGGCATGTCGGGACGGTCATCCTCCCGGCGTTGCTGGCGCTGTCGGCAGAGAGCGCCATCATTGAACCGACGCAGTTTCTCGATGCCTTTGCGCTGGGTGTGGAAATGGCAGGCCGCCCGGGTCTGGCGGTCGGCAGCGGTCATTATGTGCAGGGCTTTCACAACACCAGCACCCTCGGCGTGCTGGCAGCAGCGGCGGCCTGCGCCCGTCTGGTGAAGGCGGATCCTGCGCAAACCGCGAATATCCTCGCCATTGCCGCCACTCAGGCTGCCGGATTACGCGTGCAGTTCGGTTCGGATATCAAACCGCTGCATGCCGGGCTGGCGGCACGGGCGGCGGTCACCGCCGTACAACTGACGCAGCATGGCGTCAGCGCGCAAACAACCGGCGCGCTGGAGAGTTTTCTCGCCGCTTATAGCCCCACGACTGCCCGCCCGGCGTTGCTCACTGAATGCTGGGGCGCGCCGTGGCGCATTGTTACACCAGGGCTGGAGTTTAAGCCCCCGGCCGACCTGTAGCGGCACCCACGGCGCTGCGCTGGCGGCACTGACGCTACGTGAGAAATGGCTGGCGGCAGGGTTTTCCATTGCGCAGTTACACCACGATGTGGAGCGGATTGAGGTGGCGTTTCCGCCCGGCGGCGATGTGGCGGCATTTATTCATACCCCGACCAATGGCGTTGGAAGCCCGTTTCAGCCTTGAATATGTGATCGCCGAATGCTTACTGGACAATGATTTGCCGTTGAGCAGTTTCGCCCCCCGGCAATGTCAAACCGGCTACCGCCGCGCTGGCGGCACGCGTCGTGCGTACGCCGGATCACAACGCGCCGCCGGACGCGCTCAACCCGGCTGCGCGTTTTCATCGCCTTCGCGTAACCACCCGCGCCGGAGTGATACTGGAAACCGAAGCCACACGCCAGATGCTGCTGGCAAAAGGCGTGGATTTAGCGGAGAAACTACACCGCTGCCTGCCACAAGCGGATGACGCCACCCGCAATGGCTGGCTTACGCTGACCCGTCTGGAGAGCGCCCGTGCGCTGCGTACCCTACAGGCGCTCTTGCTGGTTTAGGGGCACAAAAGCCTGCACCTCGCCGACATCGCCGGTAAACAGAGACACCTGAACGACAGTGATCTGCCCGCTGCACCCTTGCCCCAGCGAAGAGGTACCGATGTCGCGCGTCAGAACGTTGGGGTTACCATGACGACACAGTGGACGCGCAGCCAGCGGGTCCACCGGATCGTACCAGTGCACCGGTCGGCAGTTGCACCACGCCGGGCATGATGTTCTCCGACAAAGTCACCGCCGCCAGCACGGCACCGCGCAGGTTATGCAACATAATCATCGCCCCTTCGGTAATACCGCGCGCAGCGGCGTCGGTCGGATGCATCATGCACACCTCTTTTACCCTGCTGTTTATGCCGTGCACTGTGTCGCCCGTAGTCGAGCTGACTGTGCAGGCGGGTGGCGGGTTGATTGGCAATCAGCCACAGCGGATGCTGCGCGCGTCGGGTTGTTCGTCCGGCGTCAGCCACACCGGATGTCCGGGGGCAATCAGCAT
The DNA here is from genome assembly GCA_002886105.1 of Enterobacter sp. EA-1. Taxonomy (GTDB): domain Bacteria; phylum Pseudomonadota; class Gammaproteobacteria; order Enterobacterales; family Enterobacteriaceae. The sequence goes on along the minus strand of CP025776.1, from coordinate 315,786 downwards.
AGTTGAAACTGGCGATGGTCGCCGAATAGATCTGGATTTTGCCATCCGGCGTCGGTAAGGGGTGCGCATCGGGATCATCACGAAAACGGCGCATCATGCGCCCGCCATCGTCCACTTGCGGCAACGTCAATATACCCTGCTGCCAGAAGTGGTCGAAATCGGGCGTATTCACCCCTTCCTGCACCAGTTTTTCCTGCATCTGCCCGTACAGATGTTGTAACCACTCACGCACAGTACGCCCTTCGGTAAATGCCTCTTCACACCCCAGCCGGGCGGCAATATCCCGGAAAATAGCAAAATCATCCCGCGCGTCGCCCCACGGCGCAGCCACCGGATGCATGGCGAACACATGTCTGTCGGTTGGCGCGCCACCCACGTCTTCGCGCTCCAGCGTCATGGTGGCGGGTAAGATCAGATCCGCATGACGCGCGGTCGCCGTCAGGCTGTGTTCATGAACAATCAGCGTATCCAGCTGACAAAACGCGTGGCGCAACCGCGCCAGATCCCGTGATGATGGAGGGTTACCGCCCGCCCACCACGCCAGCTTAATGTGCGGGTAGTGGCGGCGCTGGCCGTTAAAATCAAAGGGCGCGCCAGGGTTGAGCAGCATATCGGCGATACGCGCGACCGGAATAAAATCGTCAACGCCATTGTTGCCCTGCGGCAGCGAGGGGAAAGAGACGCGGTTAAACGCTTTCCCGTAGTGGCCCAGCGCCCCCAGCGCATAGGCATAGCCACCGCCGGGCAGACCGGGTTGCCCCAACGCCGCGGCCAGCACCATGCCCAGCCATACCGGCTGCTCGCCGTGCTGCGCACGTTGTAACGAATGGGCGACCGTGACCACCACGCGCTTACCGTGCAGGCGCTGCGCCAGCGCAACAATGTGCGGCAGGCACGCCGCAAATGGCTTCCGCCGCGGCATCCCGCACCGTGCCATCCTGCGTACCATTGAGGAAGGCAACCAGCGTTGGCCAGCCGGTGCAGTAACGCGCCAGAAAATCTTCATCGCTCAGCCCGTGTCGCCATAAGGTGTGCAAGAGCGCCAGCATTAATGCCGCATCGGTACCCGGGCGCACCGGTATCCACTCCCCGGCGGCTTCGTCCGGCAAGTCATGGCGCAATGGGCTGATGGAGATAAATTGCGCACCGCGTTCGGCAGCCCCGGCGCATATACCCACGTTCGGTGTGCTCATGCCGCCGCTGGCGACCTGCGAGTTTTTCAGCGCCAGCCCACCGAAGGAGAGGACAATATCACTGTGTTCGGCAATCTCACGCCAGCTCACACCGCGCCGGGAAATCTCATCCTGCGAGGGCAGCAATGTGCGGCAGGATCACGCTGGCCGCCGCAGAACTGTATGACCATACCGAGCGAACATAACCGCCGATGGTGGTGTTCAGAAACCGGTGCACTGGCTCTGCGCATGGTGGAAGCGCCCGGCGCTGGACCAGCCATACGAACCGCCAAACACCGCTTGCGGGCCAAAGCTATCCGCCACCCGCTGCAACTCCTTCGCCGCCAGATCCAACGCCTGCGCCCAGCTAATGGCAATGTACTCATCGGCCCCGCGCCGCGCGTCCGGCCCCTGCTCCAGCCAGCCTTTGCGTACCATCGGCCCGTGGTCACACGTGCCGGGTGGCGCAGCACATCGGTAAAATTGTCCAGCAACGGGCTGGGATCGGGATCGCCAGAAAAGGGCGTAATTTGCAGTTCATCCCCCCGCCGGTGGCGGTAAACGCTCCCCAGTGGGAGCTGTGCGTCACGGGCGGCATAGTTTAAAGCACCGTGGAGAGAAAGTGGCTGACGCGGGCATTGGCGTTATTTTCCAGCACCGGCGCGCCGGACCGGAGGCGATCACTTTTCCTGCTTCCATAAACACGATGTTATCCGCCACTTCGCGGGCAAAGCCGATTTCATGGGTGACGATCACCATGGTGATGCCGGAGTGCGCCAGCGCTTTGATCACCTGCAACACTTCGCCCACCAGCTCCGGGTCAAGCGCCGAGGTCGGTTCATCAAACAGCATGACTTCAGGATCCATCGCCAGCGCGCGGGCAATCGCCACGCGCTGCTGACCGCCGGAGAGCTGCTGCGGCCAGTCATCTTCCCGCCCGGAAAGCCCAACCTGTTGCAGAAGCAGGCGTGCTTTCGCCACCGCCTGCGCCTGGGCTGCTTTTTTCACCCGGATGGGCGCATCGATAATGTTTTGCAGCACGGTGCGGTGCGGGAAGAGATTAAATTGCTGGAACACCATGCCGATACGGCTGCGCTGGCGGGCGATTTTGCTGTCGCTCACTTCAAACAGCGCCTGACCTTTTGCTCATACCCCACCAGTTCGCCGCCAATGCGGATTGTCCCGGCATCCAGTTTTTCCGGTGGTTAATGCAGCGCAGCAGCGTCGATTTCCCCGACCCCGATGGGCCGAGGATCACCGTGACCGACCCGGCATCCACATCCAGATCGACGCTATCGACCACCGTCTGCCCGGGAGAAACGCTTGGTGATATTGCGTAATTCAATTGCCTCAGCCATTACTCACTCTCCTCGCGTTAAACAGATACACCGGCAGCCTGCGGGCAAACCAGACTTTGGCTTCAACGCGCTTTACGCCCCGGGAGAAGTAGCGCTCGACATAGAACTGCCCGACCGACAGTACGGACGTCAGCAGCAGGTACCACAACGTGGCGACCAACAGCAGGGGGGATCACTTCATAGGTGCGTTGATAGATAATTTGCGCCGAGTAGAGCACATCCTGTAATGAGATAACCGACACCACCGCCGTGGTCTTCAGTTGACCAATCACCTCGTTACCGGCGGGCGGCAGGATGGCGCGCATCGCCTGCGGTAAAACGGTATGGCGGAAAATCTGCCCGCGCGAATAGCCAAGTGCCCGCGCAGCTTTCCAGTTGCCCATTCCCAACGCTCTGGATGCCCGCACGGATGATCTCCGCCGCATAGGCGGACTGGTGCATCACCAGCGCGATCACCGCTGCGCTAAAGGGGCTTATCAACGCGTTCGCCGGAGAACTGTAAAGCTCCCCCCAACCCCGGCAGGCTAATGGCGATGGTTGGATAAAGCGCCGCCACGTTGTACCAGAGGAAAAGCTGCACCAGCATCGGCACGCCGCGGAAAAACCACGTATATCCCCAACTTACTGCCACCAGCACCGGGTTCGATGACAGGCGCATCAACGCCAGCACGGTGCCGCCCGCAAAGCCCAGCACGACGGAAATGGCGGTCAGTTGCAGGGTCATCATCACGCCGCTGATGATGGAGTCTTCGGTGAAGCTTTGCGCCACCACGCCCCACCCAAAACGCGGGTTGTTGAAAATGGAATGCAGCAAGCCTGCCAGCAGCAGTAAAACGAACAGGGCGCTGGAACCAGCGCCCGTAGTAGCGTTTACCGACAATGCGCAAAGCGTCCTGCGAGGGTGAAGGAGTGGTGTGCGCCATCAGAAAATCTCTTCGTTACGTTTGGACTCTTTTACCGCGCCGAAACCAATCGACCAGTGGTCGAGGATCTTCTGGTAAGAGCCATCGTTGATCAGGGGAGTTGAGGGCAGCCTGTACGGCCTCTTCCAGCCCGGAGCCTTTCGGGAAAGCGATAGACACCGGTGCATCGTTAACGCTGATTTGCCCGCTCATGGTCAGCGGTTTCACTTTGCTGACCTGCCGGTCAGGCCTTCATAGGGGCCAAAGAACATCGGTACGCGCCCGCTGACCACCGCCTGTACGCCTGCCGGACGGTCCGGGAAGACGGCGATTTTAATCGGCGCTTTACCCTGTGCTTCACGCTTTGCTGCCTTCGTTCAGACGGTTGATTTGCGTGGTGCCCGCACCTGCGCCAATCTCTTTGCCGCACACCTGCGTCAGTTCGGTAAAGGCGGGAATGTTTGCATCCTGACGGGAGATAATGCCAAGGCGGGACGCATCGTAATAGCTGACGAAATCCACCTGCTCCGGTGCGCTTTTGGGTGGCATTAATGTTGGCGAGCGCCACATCGTAGCGGCCGGATTTCAGCCCCGGAATAATATTGTCGAAACCGCCGGTATCGTGCCACTGCACTTTCACGCCGAGGCGTTCGGCAACCGCGGTCATAATATCGATTTCGCGCCCGGCCAGCGTTTTATTATCTTCCTGATAAAACGTTGTTGGCGGCGTATTTGGGTTGGTGCCCGCAATAATATAACCGCGCTGGATGACCTCCTGCGGTAATTTCGCTTTTAGCGACGCATCTGCCGCAATAGTAAACGTGGTTTGCGCCGGAACGCTCTGTTCTGCGGCATTAACCTGTTGCACGCCACTTATTGCGAGGAGAATGGAGAATACGCCGTATTTATTCATATTGTGGTCTGTCCCCTGAAAAGAAAATAACTGCCAAATATATTGTGTGAATTCCATTCTGTTAGAGCACGGAAAACGAGGGAAGCAATAAAACCAGAAAAGCAATGCTGCAAATTGCATAAGCCAGTGCACACGCGTAATCAGGCAACAATTGGCAATGCGCGCTCTCGCTCAGGTGCTAGCCTTGATCCATTGGTTAAATCCCTCACATCAGGAGCAGACGATGAAGATTGATCTCAGCGGAAAAGTGGCGCTGGTGACGGCGTCGACGGGCGGTATTGGTTTTGCGATTGCCAAAGGGCTGGCGGAAAGCGGCGCGGCGGTGATCCTTAACGGGCGCAGCGAAGGTTCAACCCGTAAAGCGCAAGCCGCGCTGGCAACGCAGGTTCCGGGCGCAACATTGCGCACCGCTATCGCCGATCTGGGCTCTGCGCAGGGCGTGGAGGCGTTGCTCAACGCGGCGGGTGACGTGGACATTCTGGTGAATAACGCCGGGATTTACGGCCCGCAGGATTTTTACGCCACCGATGATGAGACTGCCGGGAAAACTACTGGCAGACCAATGTGATGTCTGGCGTGCGCCTCTCCCGCGCGTTACTCCCCGGCGATGGTGAAAAAACAGTGGGGACGGGTGGTATTTATCTCGTCTGAATCGGCGCTCAATATCCCGGCGGACATGATCCACTACGGCGTGACCAAGACGGCGCAACTGTCGCTGGCACGCGGGCTGGCAAAATTTGTCGCCGGCAGCGGCGTGACCGTCAACAGCGTCTTGCCGGGGCCGACCATGTCCGACGGCTTTGCGGAGATGATGAAAGAGGAAATTGAAAAAACCGGCAAGCCGCTGGAGACGCTGGCGAAAGAGTTTGTGATGGCCCATCGCCCGAGTTCAGTTATCCAGCGCGCCGCCACGGTTGGAAGAAGTGGCGAATATGGTGGTGTATGTCTGCTCGCAACAGGCTTCCGCCACCTCCGGCGCAGCGCTGCGCGTGGACGGCGGCGTGGTGGACGATATTGTCTGACCGGTTCCGGCTGGCCTCAGGGCCAGTCGGGATAAAAAATGCCCCATCAGGATCATAAACAGCGGCGTCGTTACCGTAGAAAGGAGAGTGGACAGCAGCATGCTGGTCGCGGTCGCGCCTTACAGCACTGGAATTTTTGCGCCATCAGATAGACGTTCACCCCCACCGCCATCGACCCCCAGCAACACCACCACCTGACTTTCCGCCCGCGGCAGATGCAACAGGTATGCCGCCGCCCAGATAAGCCCCGGCATCAACAGCAGTTTGAGCAAACAAATGGCGCTGCTCTCACGCAGGCCTTTGCGAATTTGATAGCGCGAGAGGCTCATGCCAAGGGTGATCAGCGTTAACGGTGCGGCAACCTGCGCCACCATGCTGACCGGGCTGTCCAGAAACTGCGGCAACGGGCGGTGCAGCGCAAAACTCCAGAAAAACCCGGTGAAGATGCCAATAATGATCGGGTTACGCAGCACGCTTACCAGCGTCTTGCCAATGCCACGTGCCGAGAAACTGCCGTTCTGCGCCCACTCGACAGACACGGTCACCAGCGTCCACAAAATCAGGCTGTTAAACACCAGCACCAGCGCCACCGACGCCGGGCTCGCCTGACCAAGCAGAATGATAGCCACCGGAATACCGAGCATCACGTTGTTGGAAAATATGCCGCCCGAGGGCCAAACACCGAGCCGGAAATTGCATCCAGATGGAACAGGTTTTTCGCCACCACGCGGCCAATAACATAGATGACCGGTGCAACTGCCGAAATAGGCGATCAGCAGCCGCATATCCACCGGCGGACTTTGATAAAACTTACTCATGACTTTGAACAGCATGCAAGGAATCGCCACATTAAAGCAGAAGCGATTTAACCCCTCGTTGACCGACTCCGGCCAACCGGCAAAGCGGCCTAAGCCATATCCCAGCGCGATCAGTAAAAGAGCGGCGCAGAGAGGAGCAGTTGCTGCGCGAGTTGCCCGAAAAAATTCCGCCGTATCCATCCCTTACCCTGTCTGTTTTAATGAAATAACTGATAACGTCTTGTTTTTCACAGTATATGGGGACGCAACCGCGCCGTCAGTCCCTGATGGCGGAGGATCCGCGCATTTTTGCGTTTTTCTTTTATCGAAAAGTTATTCGTTTCGCTAACTATATAGTTTCATTGGGTAAATATAACATTGCGCAACAATATTAGTAACAAGATATTTCCAATATATAACAAATATGTAATTTTATTCGTATAATTCCGCTATCTATTTTTTCCAAGAAGGCCCACCTGCAACCTGAATTTACGCATTTATTATCACAGCAATTATTAGCCAAATAGTAAAAACAAATAATTATAGTTCGAGGTTAACTCCATGATAGCACTGAAAGCATCCGTTGTGGTTGCTGGCTGCGCACTGCTTTTATCAGGCTGCGCTTCCTATGACAACACAGCCTGTAATAATGCCTTCACCGCCGGGCAAAATGCCATTAATAATAAAAACTACGATGCCTATCTGAATAATCGTCAGTTAATGTTGCAACTTTGCTATTCCAGCCGGACGGAATATAAAGTCACCAATGCTGTTATGGATTACGACACCGGATTATTTAAAAATTATATGACGATAAAGACTATGTGAATTTAATTAAATTCACCGAGCAGCAATTCGCCACCAGTGATATTAAAGATTATTTCTATCATCTTCTTACGCAATATCAATACTATAGCGGGCTGGCAAAACAACAGGCCAGCAGTAATAAAACGCAGGCCATCAGCACCCTGACCAATTATGAGTCGCTGGTGACGCGTTATGCCCGTGAATTAGGCACTGCGCATGCGAATTACCTGTATGCATCCTCTTACAAAACCCACAGCGAAATTGGCGATGTCTCCAAAACGTTGCTGGATAAATTCGTCACCGCGCTCAACCTGACGCCGCTGGCAAGCAATGATATGTATACCGCAGCGATGAACTCCGGCGCGGGACCTGAAAAATAACAAACTGGCCAGCCGCACCGGGAACGCAGTGGTCCACGCTGAACGGCGCATGGGGCAGTGTTGATGAGGGCCACCGCGTTGTCGCCGACAGCAATAAACTCAGCGAAGTGGCGGCCATTCTGAAGAAGAAAGGCTTTGGCGATATGTCTGACGCCACCGCCGCACTGGCGGGCACGCGCCATAAAACGGAGGTAAGCAACCAGCAATACGCTGCGCAGCAGGCGCAGGCGGAAGCGGAGCGCGCTCAGGCAGCCAGCAAGAAGCGCAGCAGCCATCGCAGGCCGATATGCTGGTCAACGCGTTTACCAGCGTCGCCAGCAGCGCCATCGTAGCGCATGCCTCCGGCGGCAGTGTTTCGCAGGCTGTCGGTGCGTCGCTGAACCGGAGGCAGCGCTGGACGCGAATGCCAGCAGCAACAGCAGTTATTCGTCGTCCTCTTCCGGTTCCACCGCGACCGCTTCTTCTGCGGGCAGCAGCGGAGCCAGACCGGCGCTGTCGTCAGAAGCGATGGCTATCGACCTGAGCGGTGATTGTGATACCGCCGAGCGCAAAGGCACTGAAGCGGCAGAGAAGATAGGCGCGCAGGCGCAATCGTCAGACGCGGGTATTTGTAGCTCCGGTAAAGGCGCCAAACTGCTGGGAGAAATTACGGTTCGCGTCGCGCAGGCCTGTAAAGTTCGCCCGACATGGCAACAGCTGGAAGATCAGGGGTATGAGATGATTAGCGGGGCTCAGCAAACCATTGACGGTTCCTGCTCGCCATAACACGCCGTTCCCCGCGCACCCGGCGCGGGGAAGGTTCACGATCGTTTTTTCTTTTGCTTCGGCGCCCGGTGGGGCGGAGTGGTCGCACACATAAATTTCATTCAGCGGTAGATCGAGCGGGATTTGCTGAATGACATCGGCGATTTCGTCATACGGCGCGGGCAGAGAAAACGACAGCCCGTAATCCCCATCAACAATCAGCGAACCATTAACAATGCGCAGCTCTTTGGCATGCCGGATAAGCGCTTCCATCGTCATACCGGGGTATAACGTGCCGTTGTACTTTCCGCAGTAATCTTCGTTGCCACCCACCGACACGATAATATCGTCTGGCGTAGTCGAGATAATCAACGCGCCGTGATCGAGCGTATAACCATGCCTTTTTCTTCTGACGGAAACGGCAGAGAATATTGTTTAATATCCACATCATAGCGGCTGAATATGTCATCGAGGATAAAAATCGATCGACTGCCCTAAACAGACATTGCCCATTGATTTAAAACTGATGATATCTGCATTTATGTCGACCATGCGATCCCTCTCTACCCTGCAAATACCGCTAACGGAGCCTGTATTGACATTAGGCGATCTTTTTAGCTGAGCAATTTCATCCGCACTATTGCTTCATTTTGAGCATCGACAGGGAACAAAACACACAGAGTAGTGGCCGTGCAGATCATTAATAAATGTGTCTATTTTTATTCTAACTATTTATTCTGATCATAATCACACCGGTTTTGTATTATTTCGTGCCCATGTCCTGCGCGATTTTTAGGATAATTCATTCGAGTAGCGAAAACTGAACGAGGATTCAGGAATATCGGGGTTCTTTTGGTCGGATTCGCCAGCATCCCGTTCGTACCTCATCCGAGGACAGAGCCTGACATCGTGCTCCCGTTCGGGATGCGCGAAGCGCTTACCGCATCGTCTGCGGAAAAATGCCGAGGGTCGGTATGTACCCGCTGTTGTCGTACCTGTTTCCGCCAATCACTCTGACGAACATAAGGCAATCGCCTCAGTCCCCGGCCAGATCGTTTGCACTACGCAGATCGGTTCCTTACTCTTGCGACTGCTAATAGATGCTGGCGAACGTACTGCGATTGCTTGTGATCAGTGGTGTCTGTACCGGCGGGTTGTTATTCGTATCCCCGAACAGGCGTGACATTATCAGCCGTGTTCCGCTGATGGGCGTCTGCCCGGATGCGGATGGGCATTTATCAAACAGGAGCGTATGAAATTCAGCGCCGAGAGTGGGTTATGGGTCGGCTTCCTTGACTACTTACGCGGGTTAGACAGTCCTTACAGCGGCAATAAACCGGAGCCGTATTATTTCATAATAGATTGGGAGAAGCGTGAATATTATTTCCAACTTAACATTTATTAATCACTACTAATTCTTAAATATTTCACGTTATTACCCTTTATTAATATTTTTATTTTTCCCGTATCAACACCATTTAATGAATTTATTTCACAGACCTCAATCAACTCATGAATAAATATAATCGCATCATCATTATTTAAGATGCAATCGGCGCGATAATAATCCTTTATTTTCCTAAGTTGTTTAAAACCACTCCATCTTGTAGCGTTAGAAAAAAATCATGGAATGTAAAGACTCACTGATATCAAAATGAAAAACTTCATGTTCTATATTTATATAGAAATCTAATGACATAATCACATCACGATATTACATCTTTTATTTTGGCATCCTAAATACAAGTTCGGGTCATAATAGCGGAAGGTGTTGTAGTGCAGTCACGTTTCACGGTCCGGTACTGACCCTCGGGAAACGCAGGTTCTGCGGGATATCCCAGTCAAAATTAATAAGGAAAAGATGCACTGATATGATAATAAAAACCAATAAACTCACACTCTTCTGTGGGATAAAAACAAATAACTAGTGATATATCTAAGGAAATATCTTACGACCTTTAGGAATACACTCCACAATATGAAAATATTAGCCTACCCAAGCACTGTATTTTCATCGTCAGCAAACTAGGTAGAACGCTATAAAAATAGTAACTCAGTGTCATTTATTTTTTTCAAGATAAAACTCCAAATACTTTTTAGGGTACCCTTTAAACGGCCTTTCCTTACCATAACCATAAGCCACCTCAAAATTTTTATAAGCTTCATCGAGTTGTCCAAGCTCATATGCAGCCATACCGATATCCATAAAAGGCCCCACATCAATATCAGAACTTCTATATTTTAACTCAACATCTGCCCATTTTTTGCTTTTGAAAAATCCCCCAATGCAAGTATGCATTAAAGTAACAGCCAGCCATGCACTTATCATTTCCCACTCGAATTTTGGCTCGGGTAAAATAGTGTAAGCCTCATCATATTTTTTAATTGCTTCGTTTAAACTCCTTATTATCATCATGTTCATTTCCAGCCGAGATAACATCGATAATACGGCTTTCCAATTCAGCATCAATTTTTGATAATTCTTTCATATTGTCCCCTAAAAATACTATGAACTCTCAGCAGATCCGATAAGTGTAGAAGAATCTTTGTAAATCATAAGCAGTTTTCTCCCTGCGAACGATTATGTTAAAAAAATATTTAAGCTCGTAATTATTGGGGCTCTCATCCATGCTCTTACTTCTGTCGTTTTTGCACCATAAAAGCCTCCTTTTGGTTCCAGTATGTAACGGCATCTTTTAGATGAGCCATATCAGTCATTTTTACAGAATACCACTTACCATCTGTTGAACTTTTAAACCTCATATTATTCCCAGAACCGATGATTCTTCCCTCTTCTAGCATTCTTTGAATGACTGCCCGACCAGTACGTGAGTTTTTACCGGGAGTTCGACCCATATATTGTAATCTACAGCTCTTCCATCCCAACGGGTCCACCCAAGCCAGCGGATCCAAGACGTACGTATACGTATTCAGCCCATCCAGCAACCTTGATAAGAATTTTTCCATGTAAGATTTGTGAAAATGCAAATTAATCCATTTTCACTCATAATGCGGTTATTCTGGAAAATTAGATATTTGAAATTGCTATATGGCACATCGGGCACTAATATTCAAGTGTCGCCATTTAACAAAGATCATGTTTTCCTAAAACATCCAAATCAGTAGATATGCCCTATAAAGTATGCTCATGACGATATTGTTGCTTATCTGATTGTTAATAACCATTTCATCAACTCTTGAAGAAATTTTAATGCCCTCTTTCACAAGAGTTAATTATTTTCTTTATTTAGCATTTCTAGAATTTCCTCTTCCGTTTTGCCATAAGGAGGACGCCATACTGCAGTCTCAACCTCTAAATATTCATCAAATTCATCAGGAGACATTCTTTCCTCCAACTCATGGTATAAAAATTTCCTTACTTTGGACAATTTGTCAAGCACATTGCATTGATTAAAGAAAAGTAATAATGCTGCGGCTGTAACATTACTATGCCCAAAACCGGAACCTATCTTATCTGATACAGAGACAATTTCTTCCAGAAAAGCCGTAACTTCTTTTAATTCTTCCAATATTTTTCTTACTCTTATTTTTCATACATCAACACCTTTTAATAAATTTCGTGGTTTTCGAGTTAAGTTCAACATCACCTTTTATCTTATACTCTTCAACACCTAAATCATTTTTCCTAAATTCGACACGACTATCGTCAATATCGAAGTCTATATAATTGCGAGCATGATTCTGTTTAATTTTAAATCTATCAGCTGCATCAGCCATACTTAATGGTTTACCTTTTGCCTTAGTGGCAAATACTGCATTCTGATCTCCAGCCTTAATTACCATTGTTTCTTGGATACCAGTAAACCCTTGGTTGCTTGTATAGTGCCTCAAACGAACGACAGCCAACCCCAACGGATCCACCCATCCTCAGCGGGTCAATCACATAAGTATACGTGTTCAGCCCACCCTGCAGCCCGATGGGGGTCCATCTGGGTGTAGCAGCCGCCGGTGGGGTCATAGTAGCGGAAAGTGTTGTAGTGCAGTCCTGTTTCGCGGTCCGGTGGCCACCGAAACGCAGGTTCTGCGGCACGTCCCACTCCGCATGCACGCTTTCGCGCTGGCTGCGTCCCCAGTGCGGTGGAGGTGCCATGCCACGATTTCACCGCGGCTGTCGGTTACTTTCTCCGGCAGGCCGTTGATTTCCGTGTGATACCAGTACACCTCCGCGTGCTGCTGACGGCTGTCGATGTGGGCTGCCCAAAATTGATAAACTAGAGCATATTTACCGCGTATGACAGATAAACCGAAATAGTTTTATAAGGCAAACTAGTAATTCTGCTTAATCATAGATGTCGTGGAATAATAACTCGCGAGGATTAAATACACCCCAAATCCCTTTTGTAGTAAATACATCCAAGAAAATATTACAATGTCGAGTATTGTTCAGCAAGTTCAACAACCGCCTCATCAACATTTCTCATACCAATATTAACATGACGAATTAACAGATCATGCGCATTTATCAGAACAAGAAAATCCCCAATATCTTTATATGAATAATAATCAAGATCTTGGGAGTGAAAATCCGCTATAATTGCCTTAATCATTTCTGTGTAATGGTCTTAACCATCCTCGATAAATGATGAGATCTTTCGCTACTTTTTTTCTTCTTCATTACCAATGATGAACGAATAGATTAAATTCTTGACAAAATTAGCCGAAGAAGATAAATCCAAAAAACCATCACGAACTACTTTTAGTGTAACTAACCCTGGTTTCCAGCATCATCAGAGCAGATAAGCAGTTCCCAATCAGGGTGGTATTTAATTATAAGACGCTGCACATTGTAATGATATTCATTTATAACCATCTCCTGCTTTTCATATAACGACCAACTGATCCTTCCTGTTGAACCGTCAGAAGGAAATCTCTAGCTTTTCTGTTAAGAATACCCTCAATAGAAAAGAACTCTTCAAGGAATTTATTCATTCTTTACCTCCATATTCCCATGGCAATGCATTAAATAGATCGTTAAATTCATCGACAGTCATATCTCTTGTTGGATATTTAGTTGAATGTCCCGGAGACATGTATCCTCCGGCATATCTCGGCCATCATGTTTAATACCCAATCCATCAGGCATTTTCACATCCTCGGGCAAAGAATGATAGTGACCTTGTAATCCTGACTCGGTGGGTGTTCTTGTTACTGACTTACCTTGAGGGCGAGTTTTTCCTGCTTGTGATGGAAGCATTCCATGTTCGTTTGGAGCTAAATCTCTCTCACGAATACCTTTTGGACCACTTTTGTTACCGAAAGCACACAGGCTCTGCAAACCCAACGGATCCACCCATCCCAGCGGATCCACGACATAAGTATAGGTATTCAGCCCACCCTGCAACCCGATGGGGTCCATCTGGGTGTAACAGCCGCCGGTGGGGGTCATAGTAGCGGAAGGTGTTGTAGTGCAGTCCCGTTTCGCGGTCCGGTGCAGCCCCTCGGAAACGCAGGTATGGTTAAGGGGATTAAAGACGGAATGTTTCGTGTGCTGAACGATCGTTAGAGTAGAAAAGCCGGAAAATTATATTTTCCGGCTTTTCTATTTTGCTTTATTATAATGGATACTCATCATCTTCCGATGAATTTATAAATTGTTCCAAGTTTACATGAAGAGTACTTAACCTAGTTTGAAACTCATTAAGTGAAACGATAATTTCATATTCACCAACATAATCATATGATGGATCGTATTTATTTTCTATGTCAGAGGCTAAAAGATGATATTCGCAGTTTAAACTTAGCTTCATCTTTGCTACATTCATTAGCATAAGGCGAATGCCCTATCATAGCATATTCATCTACTCTAAATGGATAAAATGGCTTTAACTCATCGATCAATGAAATTTCAACCCATGTTCTATACCCGAGGGTATTAACGGACTAATTTCTTTGAGCAAAATTTTTCCGCTTAATAATTTATTAATATTGTTCATTCTTATGTCCCCCTCGGGAAGAATATATGTATGACGCTTCCATCATGTTGATGAACTTGTAAATGTGGCAAATCACTATCAGTGATTTCCGCCCATGACCTGACACTCTATATGGTGGTTTTGTTATAGAAGGATCTTTTATATCATCCCAATGATACGAGCCTGCTTTTGTTTTATTTCCAGTAAGATATTCCATTAAATTCTTAGTACTTGGACCTGACTCACCGTCATATTTTTATAGTTATGATCTAAATATCTATCCATAAACAATTGTTCAGCGTCACTTCTAGACCTAACAGTAACTTTGGTTTCACCGCTATCTAATAAACGATTCGCTTTTGATTACTAACAGCACATGGAGTTAATCCTAATGGATCTATCCCGGTAAACGGATTTTTTGACATACGCATAGAGATTGATACCTCCATTTAGCCCGATGGGGTCCATCTGGGTGTAGCAACTGCCGGTGGGGTCATAGTAGCGGAAGATGTTGTAGTGCAGCCCCGTTTCGCGGTCCGGTGCTGACCACCGGAAGCGCAGGTTCTGCGGCACGTCCCACTCCGCATGCACGCTTTCGCGCTGGCTGCGTCCCCGGGGCAGTGGAGGTGCCGTGCCACACGGCTTCACCGCGGCTGTCGGCTACCTTTTCAGGCAGGCCGTTGATTTCCGTGGGGACAAGGAATTTCTGAGTACCGATTTTAAGTATTACGTTCACTATTAGTTAGTACATAGACTTACAGTCTTACCCCAAAGAGGTGGATTCTTAATGACCTCATTGATTAGTGCACCTTAATTTCTCCCTCGTTTCCATAAGTATAATTCCAAGCATATTTTTACCTGAACCATCACCTCCATCACCCCAGTAATTATCATTTTTGTATGCTCAACCAAGAGACACTTATCTGTGGCTAACAAGATCCCCCTTGCTTCATCATTCTGCTTAAATTTTTCCATGACAGCAAACCGCATAACATTATCTTTTACACTATCCCAGTCATGTCTTATTGGATTATTCCTATCCCTCCCTAGTTTAGCTGCATCCATTGGTGATGCGAGCTGCCGTATTTTTTCTTTCAGAGATTCGTCATTGAATTTTTGAGCCTGAAAATAATGCTCAGCGGTAGGCCAATATTTTCATCAATAAAAAACCACATTTATAAAAATTAGAAAATACGCCATAATGGTCGTTAACTTTTATAGGAAGCGGATTTTATCATTCATGTTAAATAATCCTTGGCCCATTACCTTTTTTGTCGTCAATAGACTCCCCACCTATGATTAAATTAAAACAACACATCAGTTTGCTGGAGATTAAAGATAAAAACTCACTTTTAAAGTGAATGTTTTCGCAATCAATGCCCACTGGGAGACCAAGTGAATTACCGATAAAAGTTTTTTTGGCACCAGATCATCATTTTTCCAGTAATCTGGTAGCTTCTTCTGCTATTAATAAGAGTTCATTAAAAGCGTTTTCATTTATCTTTCCTCCCATTTTTAATGGGTATATAGATTCATTAATTTTCTCATTAATTAAGCCCGAGGAGATTATTTTTTTCAATATTCATTTAATTAAACCTGTAATTGCAGGAATTAGGAATTTCTTGGAAATATAGTAACTTCTTGTGCCCAAATAGAACGATGGTAAGGAAGTCCTTCAAGACCAGTCAATCTCGGAGCATGTTGCCAAACTTCAACCTTCAGAGCATTAACCTTATTCAGATCGATTGCAACTATACCATGACCGCTATCATACGCTTTAGCTATATCGAGATTTTTAGTCGTTGAGATCCAGGGGCTATTTTTGGCGGCTCCACCTGCGGCTATTGAGCTGTCTATCAATGGTTGGTTAGCCACGTGTTCCGCAGCAGACCAAGTTCCATTTAAAGCTTTACCTTCTATAGATTTTCCGGCAGCTAATCGAGCCGCATCATGTTCAGTTAAAGCACGATATACAATATTAGATGACGAACACATCAACCCCAACGGATCCACCCATCCCAACGGATCCACGACATAAGTATAGGTGTTCAGCCCGCCCTGCAGCCCGATGGGGTCCATCTGGGTGTAGCAGCCCCCGGTGGGGGTCATAGTAGCGGAAGGTGTTGTAGTGCAGTCCTGTTTCGCGGTCCGGTACTGACCACGGAAACGCAGGTTCTGCGGCACGTCCCACTCCGCATGCACGCTTTCGCGCTGACTGCGTCCCCAGGGCGGTGGAGGTGCCGTGCCACACGATTTCGCCGTGGCTGTCGGTCACTTTCTCCGGCAGGCCGTTGATTTCCGTGTGATACCAGTACATCTCCGCGTGCTGCTGACGGCTGTCGATACGGGCCAGCGGCTCGTAACTGTTTTCCGTGTAGACATACTGCACGGCTGCGTCCGGGTCGCTGTCGCTTCGTTCGCCAACCATCTGTAAACCCGACCACGCGTACTGCGTGCGTTCCGGTTTACGGGTATGGCGTCGCCACACCTATTTCTCCGTGCGGCGACCCGAGGGCGTCGTAGCGGTACTCCGCCCGGGTGAACGCCGGGTCACCCTCAATCACCACCGCGCTGATGCGCTGCTCATCGTCGTAGCTGAAACGCTGTGTGATGCCGCGATGGCTGTCGTGGCGCTCCGTCATCCGGCCAAAGCCGTCATACTCCCGGCGCACTCCGTCCAGCCGTTTTAACAGGTTGTCCCACACCGGCTGCAAATCCGGCGTCGTGCGGTTATCTGCCGCGTCATACCAGAAACGCTCTTCCCCGCCCGGCTGAAGGCTCTGCGTCATGCGTCCTGCCGCATCGTAGCCCCACAGCGACTGACGGTATTTCTCCGCCGGGGTCGCCGATGCACCGTCGGTGTACATCTGGCGGATAATCTGGTCGGCGCGGTCCCACTGATAACGCCGCTCAAACACCAGCCGGTTACGCACATTGTCCATGCAGCGCCGCTGCGTGATGCGCCCTGCAACGTCATAGTCGGTATCCAGCGCCAGCGCCCCCAGTGTGCGCTGCGTCTCCCGGTGCAGTTTGTCGCGCTGATAACCGGTCACCGGCAGCGTTTTACCGCCGAACAAAAGCTGCATCTCCAGCAGGTGCCCGGTGCCGTAACGCAGGTACTGCATCTGCCGCCCGTCCGGGAAGGTGGTCGCACTCAGGTTACTTAATGCATCGTACTGGTGCTCATATTTGCCGGACGCGTTCTCTTCACTGACCCGAGTCGCCGAGCTTGTTGCGCGTAAGGATGATGGTATCGATACTCTGCGGCTCGCGCATATCGATAACCGACTGACGCCACTCGCCGTAGGCATAACGGCGGATTTCCGTCGCCAGCGCACTGTAGCGATACTCGGTGCGGTGCTGTTCCGTTCTCCCGCGCCATCATGCGCCCGAGCGCGTCATATTCGTAATTCACCACCTGCGGCGGCGGCGCACTGCCGCGGGCAGGGGTGACGGGTCATCGTCGCCACCTGCTGCGCGGCGTTGTACTGGTATTCGGTCTGCCGCCCGGCGTAATCCTGCTGGCGGGTCAGCAGCCCGGTGGCGGTGTAATCAAAACGCCACTGCTGATTGTTGGCATTGGTCAGCGTGACCAGCGGCCAGCGCGGTTAAAGATAAAACGGGTGACTTGCCCGGCGGAATCCACCGCTTCAGTGACTCGGCCGCGCGCATTCAGCGTGACGTTGCGCTCCAGCATGCCGTCGATGTTCTGCCCGCACAGCAGCCCGGCTTTGTTGTAGCCTTAAACAGCGTCTCGCGGCCGTCGGCACGCACAAAGGTTTGCAGGCGCGATGCCGCGCTCCAGCGGTAACGCTCCGTGTTGCCCAATGGATCGGTCACAGCCGCAAGTCGGCCTGCGGCATCGTACTGGCGGCGGCTTTGGTGACCCGAGCAATCTTCTTCACGGATCAGTTGCCCCAGTTCATCCCACCAGAACCGGTGGCTGTTCTCCAGCGCATCGATGCGGCGGGTTAAATCGCCCTGATCGTTCCACTCAAAGCGGGTTACGCCGCCTTCCGGATCGGTCAGCGCCACCACATCCCCCGCCGGGTTGTACTCATAGCGCCGAGGTCGCGCCGTCGGGTAACACCTCAATCGCCGGGAAATCGTACAGCGGGTGCCCGGTGGTCATCCTTGCACGATCCAGCGGATCGCGCTCCAGCGTCAGGTTACCGCGCTCATCCCGAGGTGTATTCCCAACGGCCGCCGTCCGGTTGAAGAGCAGAACGCAACTGTTCGGCATTCCCCGCCCAGTTAAATTGCCAGTGACCGCCGTGCACATCGGTATAGTCGGTAATGCGATACAGCGTATCCCAGTGATGTTCGCTGACCACGCCTTCGTCGTTGCTGACACGGGCGTAGCGCTTTTGCTCGTCGGCGTCGATACGCCAGTTCTCCAGCACCGCTCCTTGTTCATCGTGCACCTGATAACCGCTCACACGCCAGTGTTCAGAGCCCGTCTCCGGACGCCACTGGTAGTGCACCGTTAAGCCGGTCGAAAAACTGTGCCGAGGGCCAGCATGTCGCTGGCGCGATCCCAGCCAAACTGGCGGGTGACCACACCGTCGGCGTCCGTCACTGTAATCAGTTGCCCTTGATCGTTATAGCGATAAGAGACCAGCAGACGGCGCTCGCCTGCGCAAATCTGGTACACCGCGCTCAGTCGCCCGAAGCGGGATTCATACTCGAGTTCCACGTCCAGCGCTTCGTTATCACTGGAGATGCGCGTCAGTTGGCCCTTTTCGTTCCAGCTGTAGTAGTGGGCGTTCTCATGGCGGTCATAAATGCGCTGGATGCGCCACTCACCCGATCGTGTCGGATCCGGTTCATAGATTTGGTGCTCGCCGTCGCCGGTTTGCATGGCGATGATCCCGTTCGGGCTGGCGAAGATCCGCATGCCATCTTCCGGGTAGAAGATCATATCGCCGACCAGCACTTCGCCCAGCCCCAGTTCACGCCCGCTCATATCACGGAAGATCATCTGGTTATCCGCCGTGCGCAGGAAGCGGGTTTCAAACGGCATCATCCAGCCGGTTCCGAGGATGCCGGTGGCGCGATTGCGGCTGTGGTAGATACGCTGCCAGTAGAGTGGCATGCGATCCGGCAGCACAAAGTCGAGATCCTCTTCTTTGGCGAGAATTTTGCTGCCAAGCGGAATATGGACCGGGAAAAAGGTGTGCGCTGCACTGATTAGCGCGGCTGAAAGGGTATCGGAGACGGCAACGCCACCGAGCAGACAGAGAAACTCTTTGCCAACCCGCGCAGCAACTGACGTTCACAGGCGAGTTTCGCGCGCGACAGCGCCGACGCTGCCCATCAGGTTGCCCAGCAGGTAAGCCAGCTGATTTTTGCCGCTGTGAATATCGCGCACCGTAATGGTATCGCCACCGATCCGCACGCGCGGGTCGTCACTGACTTTGATTTCGGCTTCGCAGGTGCTTTTCTCACCGTTGCGGGCGGCTGGCTGGTTGTTAATTAAGACTTTTTTCGAGCCCTGCGCGACAAAGTTGCTGCTGGTGACCATATGGCCTTTTTTACAGTCAACGTTGTCTTTCGGCATGGGGGTCGCATGAGGATTCGCGCTTTCCACTACCGGTTGTGTGAGGGTTTCCCAAAAGCTGGTGCCCCACTTTTCCAGGTCGTCAAGGGTGATATCTTTGGCGCGTTCGGCAACCGCCATCATCACACCGCCGGTGAGGATCGTTTTCGCTGCCGTGGCCGCGACGGCAAGCGCAACCATACCGACAGCGGCCCAGTCGATGCCTTCATCGTCAGCCGCGGGGCTGTTCAGGTAATCGCGATCCACTGTTCCGGCAGCGCGGGCGGCTTTTGCCCTTGATATGGACATTGTCCGAACCGGAAACAATGATCGCGTCCGGTGGCCCGGGGGTCGATGAGCGCATCCACCACTTTGCCCGCGGCATTGCCGATCTCCTCCAGTTTGCCGCTAAAAATCAGTGCAGCAAGCCCGGCAAGCGCCACACCGGCAACCAGGAGCCCAACCCCCGTGCCGGCAAAAGCGATGACGCCCCACGATCGCCCCTTCCACCAGCCCGCCAACAAAATCCGCCAGCGCAGAGCTGTGAATTAGCGGGTCGTCAATACGGGCAGCGATGTAATCCGTCATCCTTACGCCCTCAGCTGTAAACCCGTTCTGATAGACGCCCAGAATGCATCGGCATCGGCATCAAAAGGCGCAGTACGGCTGAGCGTCAGCACCAGCAGATGGTCTTCTACGCGGGTGATTGCGAGTTTTTCATACACCATCGTGCTCTGGTTTAAGAAACGCAGCGCCACCTCGCGAGCAGGCTGACCGGCGATGGTGCTGTCTTCCACTTCGCCCATCGTCACCTTTTTCATGCTGCGCTGCACTTTCGCCAGTTGCTGCTTAATAAAGGTTTCTTCTGCGCCGGGCTGAATATCCCATGCCCGGGTGATCGCCAGCGTTGCGTCATACTCTGTGAACTTCAATAAGTTGATACTGCGATCCTCGGGTACGCACCCGGCAGGTTAAGCTCACCTTCTGACAGTGCAAACTGCGTTGTCGTCATTATTTATCCGTCCCTTGATTAAATGCTTGTTTCACGGCAGCCTCGGATTTCTGACGGCGTGGGCGACGCCCTCGGGTTGCGGGCTTGGCTTCAGAGAGATTCAGATCCAGCAGACCGCCGGTGTTAATCACGCCGTGTCCGCCCGCTTCGATAAGAAAGTCATTGCACTTGAGCTCCACCGTACCGTTGGCGTTCAGCGTGAGCGACGAATAGCCGCTGACTAATGTGATGCTGGTGTCCGAGGCCTGTAGCAACCCGCCCTGAACTTTCTGTGTAAAGCCGCCGCCCACCAGTTCCCCGTGTGCAAACTGCGTCGCACGGGTGTGCGAGCCCGCCACCGAACCGGTGTAATCCTGCGCAACGCTGACCGTCCGTGAGCCGCCAACGCTGTGGGTCTCATCGTTTTTGACGTGGGTATCCAGTTGCGTTCGGCCTCGGATCCACACCTGCTCTTCACCCGCTTTATCTTCAAAACGCAGAGCGTTGGCGTTATCAACGGAGCCATCTTTCGAACGGCTGAGGAAGCCCATCTGCGTGGCGGCGGCCGGTAATGCCCACGGCGGCATACTGGCTTCGTTATATACGCGTCCGGTGATAATCGGCCTGTCCGGATCACCGTTGATAAAGTCGATCACCACTTCATCGCCCACACGCGGAATCTGCACGCCACCGAAGCCCTGCCCGGCCCATGCGCTGGAGACGCGCACCCAGCAGGAGCTGGTGTCATCGCCTTTGCCAGCCTGTCCCAGTGGAACTTCACTTTTTACCCGACCGTAGCGGTCAGTCCAGATGCTCTCGCCCTGCGGCCCCACCACTTTTGCCGTCTGCGGGCCATAGGTGCGCGGCCATGCGGTTTGCTGCGCCGGGCGGAAAACGACCGAAGAGGGGATCACGCCAAAATCGATGCGGTGGATGGTTTCGCTGTCCGCGCCGCTGGCGTAACGGTTCTCTTCGAAGTTGTACCGGTGCGGCGGTGACCAGATACTCGCCGTTATCGTTAAAAAAACGCGGCATTGGTCAACTGGAATGTACTGCCCGGCGCAATACCGATAGCCGTAGCGGTGCCTTCGATCTGTTGGTGCTCAACCTGCCAACGCTCCTCGGCGAATGCGGGCGTAAAACTCACCGTGCCCGTGTTCAACAAAACGGCCGAGGCCAGTCATAAACATCAATGGTGCGGGGACGGCGGGTGGTTTTGCCGCGGAAAAGCGAACGTTCGGCTTGCGGAAATCGTAATCGTCCGGTGGCTGTACAGTCCCGGCGTGACGCTGTCTTCCAGCGCCCACTGACTGATGCCCTCTTCGTCGGTGCTGCCGCCAGACGGCGTCTGATGGTAAGGAATGGATTCGTAACCGCTGAACGGTTGATGCTGGGTCGCGGCATCCGTCAACACCAGCGTATGTTTGTCCGCCTCGTGGCGGAAGTGATAGGTAATCCCTTCCAGCTCCATCAGGCGGCTGATGAAATCAAAGCTGCTCTCCGGTACTGTACGCAGTATTCCCAACTGCGGTAGCTGCCGCTCAGCTTGTCTTCAATATTGACCTGATACTCGCCAAGCAACGTTTTCACGATCTGCGGTACCGTTTGTTCCTCGGAAGATGCGCAGGTTGCGGTCGCGCTTCATCGGCCAGAGATCCGGCTCAACGGTAAGCTGATAAACCGCATAGCGCGTACCGCTCAGTTCAACGGCGCTCACCGCCACGCGGGTAATTTTGCCATTAAGATAGCGGGAGCCAGTCAGCCCCTGCGTGGGAATGGTGACGGTAACCGGTTTGCCGAGCAGTGTGCTTCGGTCCATTCGCGCGTCAGTGCCAAGCAGTTGCAGGTTAAAAGCAAATGACTCGGATAACGCTTCCCGACCAGAAAGTTTCCAAAAAAGCAGTCCTTCGACAGGTAACTGAACAGCAATACGATTACTCATAAATCGAATCCTGACATAAAGACGGATGCCGCTCCGGGCTCCGTTCTTGAGTTTAATGTTGCGATATCCGGGTAAAGCTACCGCACGAAATCCGTAAATCAAAAGATCATTATTGTCTGTTTTCTCCACTAAATAAATGCCGTGAATAATCCTAATCCAGGTGACGAAACTGAAAAAATTCACGTTTTTAGTGGGTTAAGCACAATGAATAGTCAAAAACATCAACATAAGAGAAATTTTAACCAGAAAAAGGCGGATTTTGAATAAGGTCAGTAAGATGCCAAAACCCCGGCTCTGCGTCCTGACGTATTGTTTCGCGAGTATTATCGCAATTTCATCGCAAATATTAGACGGCACGGCGGAAAGGCAGTATAAGTTTTTTATACGTTTTCGCATTTATTATTACCCCCGGCTATATGCACGCTCTTTTATATATCCATCGCATAAGCCCTACTGATAGTTAATAACCATTTAATTACGTTTAAGCGAAATTAAATTGGTCATTTATGGAGGGAATCATGGAAAGTTATAACCAGTTTGGGCAACGAATTGGCCCCGGAATTGCCCGAATGGACAACCCGGGAAATGCCGGAGAAAGTCAGCCTTCGTGGACTTTACTGCAACGTCATACCGTTGGCTATCGACCATGCTGAAGACTTGTTTCCTGAGTGGCACAGCATCGAAGATGAGCGGGACTGGACCTATCTCGAAGGAGACAGACCAAAAGATAAAGCCGCCTGTTATGCCCGGTTAAGAGAGTTAATTGCACATAAAGAAAGATATTATTTTTCGGTACAGGATAAAATTGACGATCAAGTAAAAGGCATTTTTTATATCGGTAAAGTAGACCCAGACAACGGCTCTTTCGATATATCCGAAATTAACTGGACGCCGTTAATGAAACGCACGCGTTTCAGCACCGAATCGCTTTATCTTATCCTTGCTTACTTTTTTCGATAAACTGAAGTACCGCAGATGCGAATGGCGCACCAGTACTTATAACACTGAGGGCACCCGCTCGGCGGAAAGGATCGGCTTTGTCAAAGAAGGCGTATTGCGGGATAAAAAGTCCGCAAAGGGCATTCCACGGATATTGCCGTTTTTCCATCACCCGGAAAGAGTGGCCGGGGATCGCTTCAATGATCACCGCTGGTTGCGGGAAGAGAACTTTGACGGTCTCGGCCACCAGTTGCAGAAATTAAGCTCCTTGCGTCGCTATTAATCGTCATCGCCGCCATGCGTTGAGTCAGGTCCACCATCAACGCATGGCATATTATGGCTATTGCGGTCGTTGCTGCGTGCGGAAATCGTCCATAAATTGCGTCAGTTTTTCTACCGCTTCCAGCGTTAACCCGTTGTAAATTGACGCGCGGATCCCGCCCAGTGCACGATGCCCACCGAGACCAGAAAAACCGGCCTCAGCAGCCTGCTCAAGGAACGCCGTTTCCAACGCTTTGGTTGGCAACGTGAAAGCTACGTTCATGTCTGAACGGAAAGCCGTATCGCCCCAGTTGCGATAAAAATCGTCGCTGCCATCAATCATGCTGTAAAGCAGTTGTGATTTTGCCGGTTAATCTGCGCCATATTCTCCAGCCCCGATATCGCGCAGCAGCCAGCGCGTGACCAGCAATACCACGTAGATAGCAAAAACCGGCGGCGTATTGAGGTTAGAGTGCGTCTCAACCTGACGACGATAATCCAGAAATGCTGGCAGGTTGCGCGGTGCGTTCTGCACCACTTCGTCGCGGATAAGCACAATAGTGACCCCGGCGGGGCCAATATTCTTCTGGGCGTGGGCGTAGATCAACGAGAATTTCTCGGCATCGCAAGGTCTGGATAAAAATCCGACGACATGTCGCACACGCGCGGTACGTCATCGCGCCCCGGAATACGATCAAACTGCAAACCTTCCACCGTCTCATTCGAAACATAGTGGATGTAGGGCGCATGCGGTGAAAATCTAACTCCTCTTCGGTCGGCAGGCGGCGGTAACCCGCTTTCTCACCGCTCCAGATCACGCGCACCGGCCCTTCACGCATCGCTTCGGTGATGACTTTACGGCTCCAGTAACCGGTATCAAAATACTCCGCCGGGTGTTTTTTCCCGCGCAGCATCGTCATCGGCACCATGGAGAACTGCTGCGTAGCGCCGCCCTGCAGAAACAGAACGTGGTAATCCGCAGGTAAGCCAAGCAAGGTACGGATGTTGTTTTCGGTTTCCCGCACCACGTTCTCAAACCACGCTGAACGATGGCTGATGCCAAGAATGGAGAGTCCCACCTCCGGGACATTGATGATGGCCTGCTGCACTGGTTTAAAACGACGTCCGGAAGCGCACCCGGCCCGCCCGAAAAATTGAGTGTGTTTTTGGATTTGTAGACATTTTTTTCCCTGCGTCACGTAGAGTGGTTTTACGCGCTTTTACCCGCACGCTGTAACAACATTTCCCGCATCGCCTGCTTCACTTTGTGCATGTGAACCTGCTTATTGGGGAACATGATTTCATCGTCCATCGCATGAACGACCATTGCCGGGTCGATTTCAAAACCAGCAACCGGCCATCCCGGGTCTCGGGCGCAATCGATGCCGATATATTCAAGGCCCGTGCGCCGGGAGATCGCAGCCAGCGCGTCATGATGTCGTGCAGCGAACTCCAGGGAACGTATTGAGGAAATGCGCTTCCTGCGCACGTTTGCCGGCGTCTTCGTACATGCCGGCGTTGACGTAGTGGATCATCCAGTGTGCAGAGACACCCATATGGCAGGCAAAGGGTTTGCCGTCGATCAGTACCAGCCGCATTTTGCGAAACAAACCGTCTTCGCCGCGATAATCCACAAAGCGCGAGAGGAAGAATTCCGAGGCTGTGCTTTGCATCAGGTAAACCGCCAGATCCGCGGTGCTATCCATTTTGCAGCCCGTGGCCACCGTGACTGCCCACCGGGCGCACACAATCACCGGAAAGTCGCGCTCGTCGCAAATATCCGCCAGCGTTTTCTGCCCGCTGGCCACCGCCTGTAACGCGTCGCGCGGGGTATGCAGTGCAGGGCAAATCACCAGACCGGTGCACGTTTTGTAACAGCAGACTGGCGTTATGACGCTCGGAAGTCGGAACATGTTTAGGTGGATTGAGCACCGGTTTTGGCCAGCCGCGCAGCGCATATTCCAGACGCAGCAGCACGCTCTCCTGCTCATCACTGGCGCCAATCGCCACCATCACCACATCATGTGCAGGAACAGGCTCGGTTAACGGGTTGTCGTGTTCGGGATCGACATAGTAGTAAATAAGCTCGATGTCGCTCTCTTCCAGCAGGCAATCGAGGGGATATTGGCAGACAGATTCCCCGGCACCATCAACATCAACAACCGCAGCGTTGGCGGCTGCCGGGAAGGCCAGTGATAAACGCGTTGCATCGCCAGCGCCTGCTGCTGAATTTGCAGCCCCAAGGCTTCGTGCTTCAGGCTCATCATGGCGGTGGCGAGGTTCATCCACAGAACGGCGTCATTGGGGGCATGTTCCGCCTGCGCGATCATGTCCTGCGTCTCTGCAGTGAAATCAATGCCGGCGATACTCATGCGCAAAAAAGGCGCCATTCCAAGAAACGTCGCAGACGAAACATCTGCTTCGGGCGTGATTGACATAGTTATTATTCCTGTTTGTGCTGTGCATATGGCTTATGATGCGACAAATCACTAACAGGCAATGAGGGGGAATAACGGCATTAATTATCAGGATAACTAAACGTAACACACTGAAATTAATAGAGTTGTTAACGAAGAGGCGTCAGCAGGCAGCTCACGCGCACAAGGAGTATGAGCGCAAAATATAGAGAAATTATGGAGGAAAATTCCTCAGCGAAAAAAACGGGGAATAGCCGTGTCGATGAAAATCACGCTACGCTCTGAGAACGCCATACGCGGGACAGTTAGCGGATAAAGGGTCAATAGAGATGAAAGTGGTACTTGTACGACACGCAGAAACAGAATGGAACCAACGCGGTATTATTCAGGGGCATAGGGATAGTCCACTGACGGCGCGGCGCGCTGGAAACATCGGCACTACTGGCAGCGTTAACTGATTATCCCATCGCCTGTGTTTATGCATCCCCCCGGGCCGTGCATGGCAGATGGGACAAGCACTGGCGGGATATTTTCACTGCCCACTGGTGGCGAACACTGCGTTGAAAGAGCAGGCATTCGGTCGCTACGAAGGGATGCCATCAGCGCAATTGCGCGACGAACATCCTTATGAAGCAGAGGCGTTATTTGCACAAGACGCCGCGTTTTGCCCGCCCGGCGGCGAGTCTCTGGCGCAGGCTTCTCAACGAATTATCGATTTTTTACAGCAGCAACAAAAGACGGCAGCGCACCAGACACTCTGTATTGTCACGCACGGGCAGGTCAGCCAGGGCGTTCTTGCTCTGCTTAAGGAAGGGAAAATCGATAATTTCTCCCGTTATGCTCAGCCAAACGCGAGCTATTCCGTGCTCGACATGATGGAAGGTAAATGTATTACGCTCCGCTGGGGGATCGCCACGCATTTACGTCATCTTGCCGTCCATAAATAAGTAAATGTATTTCCTCGCAAACCATCCCGCAGAAAACACTTTGAGATTTTCCTGATGAAGGCCAAACCCGTTACAACGCGTAAAATATGTAACGGGGTATGAACTGATGTATCAGATCGCTTTTTTTATCAACAGCATTCTTACAATTTTATGCTGAGGATTGTCCGAATGGAGAACACCGTCCCGGACGTAAGCGATATATCCACAGAGACCGTTACTCACCTGAAATGTTTGCCGCTAAGCGATTCAAACATGCCTTTTCAGGAATGTCATATCTGCCAGAACGATGCCAATAAATACGCCGTCGCGGTCATGGCGCGACGTCATTATTTGCTGAGAAGACCCTATTAATGGGCAACCAGAACGGCAGTGATGCGCAGATCCCCCTTACCTAAGGGGATGTATTTCTTTATGGCCACGCTTCGCAGGCTTTCGAGCCTGTTATCCAGAGAAAACACACATTAACAGCCTCTATTCGCGCGGCATATCTGCCTGAATACGGGGAAATAAAACAATAAAAACGCAGGCGTGATGAAGTACTCCATCGCGTCATTTGGAATGGTGTAATACAACATGAGGTGCCCTTGATGAAAGGCGAAACCATTGAACAACATGTGAGAGATCATCTCAAATCACTGGAAACGAACAATGACCAACCTGCATAAGAAATGGAAATATCGAAATAGTTTTAGTTCGGAAGTAAGTTGGATCCTCATTGGGTGAAAATTGTCTTCCTGACGATATTCTCCGGCGACATAACAGAAAATCATTCAGCTCTGTTTTTTCCTCCGGACGTTCAAATATAGAATATATTATTCAGATGGAAAAGATAATTACCGGAATCTGCTGGAAGAAAGAATATCTGCAACATTTTCCGGATGGTCAGCATTCTGTTGTGCGCTCGACGTTTTACAAAAATTGTGCAGGCCAATACAGCGAAAGGCATATGCTGGGTTTTGAATTCACGCATCATGACCCGCTCAGGAATTAAAGAA
Source organism: Enterobacter sp. EA-1 (assembly GCA_002886105.1). Taxonomy (GTDB): domain Bacteria; phylum Pseudomonadota; class Gammaproteobacteria; order Enterobacterales; family Enterobacteriaceae. The sequence goes on along the minus strand of CP025776.1, from coordinate 287,727 downwards.
GATAATCGCGCTTTCCAACGACGAATCAGCCGTCAGTTACAATACCGGGGGAAATAAAAACTTTGTTTTTTCTTTATCATCACCGAATGACAGAGAACTCAGATCTTGCCCTTTTACGGGCGCATTTAAATGAATTCCTTACCTTCTACAACACACAGGGCCGCGACTGTAAAATGGTGCTTTTTTATCAACATATCATCGCGGAGAACGAGACCAAGCGTATCGATTTCACACCACACGACACACGGGGTTACTTGAATTTACCTGTCATACCCATGAGATATGGGGAGGGGATGATCTGGAAACGTTTTGGGCCAAAAAAGATGATGGCCTGTTCGCAGAAATGTTCGACACGGTTGATAAATACAATCTGAGTGCGGATAAACCTTGCCGTGGCAGACCCTCGGTCCCGGCAGGCACAGTATAAGTCGCCTGCACTGTCGCCCCGGCTCTTCTCTGAGAGCTTTTAACACGCTCAGAGAAGAGCATGCTTTTATTCTTCCACCGCCGCCAGTGCTCATGCGCATGCGGCGGCGCTGGACCACGCCCACTGGAAGTTATAGCCTCCCAGCCAGCCGGTGACGTCCATCACTTCGCCAATAAAATAGAGACCCGGTACATTGCGGGCTTCCATGGTGCGTGACGACAACTCGTTGGTGTCCACCCCGCCGAGCGTCACTTCCGCCGTGCGGTAACCTTCGGTGCCATTTGGCTGTACGCGCCAGCCGGTAAGCGTATCGACCAGCGTTGTCTGCTCACGGGCATTAAGCTGCTTTAACGTCACATCCGGAATCTGCCCGAGCTGTTGCAGGCACTCCACCAACCGTTTCGGCAACTGCATGGCAAGGGTATTTTTCAGGCTTTGATTCGGGTGCGCATCGCGTTGCTGATCGAGGAAGCTTGCCAGATCGCACTCCGGCAGCAGATTAATGCTGACGAACTCACCCGGCTGCCAGTAGCTGGAAATTTGCAGGATCGCCGGGCCCGACAGGCCGCGGTGCGTAAACAGCAGGTTTTCGCGAAAAACCGTCCCGTCTTCGGCGGTGATCACGGATGGCACCGATACGCCGGAGAGCGTCTGCATCTGCTCAAGGAGCGGTTTGTGCAGGGTAAACGGCACCAGACCCGCTCGGGTGGGTAACACCGTTAAACCGAACTGTTCGGCGATTTTATAACCAAACGGTGACGCACCCAGTCCCGGCATCGACAAACCACCGGACGCGATCACCAGTTTCGCCGCCTGCACGCTTGCGCCATTCAGTTGCAGCGTATAGCCATTATCGTTGCGCTCCACGCTTAGCACTTCGCTGCGCAGGCGCTGCGTGACGTTGCCTTTCTCACACTCGGCCACCAGCATATCGACGATCTGCTGCGCAGAGTCGTCGCAGAACAGCTGCCCGAGCGTCTTCTCATGCCGGTGCAATACCGTGTTTGCCCACCAGTCGATAAAATCCCACTGGGTATAGCGCGCCAGCGCAGATTTGCAAAAATGCGGGTTCTGACTCAAATAGGCCGCGGGTTCCACATAAAGGTTGGTAAAGTTGCAGCGCCCGCCGCCGGACATCAGGATCTTACGACCCGGTTTTTGCCGTTATCCAGTAGCAACACGCGGCAGCCCGCCTGCCCTGCCAGAGCCGCACAGAACATTCCCGCCGCACCGGCGCCGATAACAATGGCATCAAACCTTTCCACACCGTTTCCTCATTTTAAAGATCGTGGCGGATTGTAAAGAGATCGTGCTGGTCACACCAGCGCGAATACGCACAGCAAGATGATGACGTTGAAAAATATAAGATATTTTAAAGATTTAAGGGCTTTGTAAGAAATAATGTCAAAAAAATACATATTTCACTTTGCCCGCACTGGCAATGTCCCTGATAATGCGCCGCGTTCATGACCTCAAAATGGCGTAACGGCTTATGTTACATTTGTTTGCCGGCACCGGATCTTCATACCGGGCTGTTACTCTTGCTTGCTCTGGTTTTTGTTCTGTTTTACGAAGCGATTAACGGCTTCCACGACACAGCAAACGCCGTGGCAACAGTGATTTATACACGCGCTATGCGCTCTCAGCTGGCGGTGGTGATGGCAGCGGTGTTTAACTTCTTCGGCGTTTTGCTGGGCGGGTTAAGCGTCGCGTATGCAATTGTGCATATGCTGCCAACCGATCTGCTGCTGAATGTCAGCTCTGCGCACGGCCCGGCGATGGTCTTCTCCATGCTGCTGGCCGCGATTATCTGGAACCCGCACTCGGGTATTTCGGTCTGCCTGCTTCCAGCTCCCACACCCTGATTGGCGCGATTATCGGTATTGGTTAACCAATGCATTGATGACCGCACGTCAGTCGTTGATGCATTAAACATTCCGAAAGTGCTGAATATCTTCGCGTCGCTGATCGTTTCCCCCGATCGTCGGCCCCGGGTGTTCGCCGGTGGGCTGGTGTTTATCCTGCGTCGCTACTGGAGCAGCACCAAAAACGTGCGCGCATCCATATGACCCCGGCTGAACGTGAGAAAATCGACGGCAAAGAAAACCGCCGTTCTGGACGCGTATTGCGCTGATCCTCTCCGCCATTGGCGTGAGTTTCTCCCACGGCGCTAACGACGGTCAGAAAGGCATTGGCCTGATTATGCTGGTGCTGATTGGCGTCGCCCCTGCGGGTTTTGTGGTGAATATGAACGCATCCGGTTATGACATCACCCGTACCCGTGATGCGGTCAACAACGTGGAAACGTACTTCCAGCAACACCCGGCGCTGCTGCAAAAGCGACAGGTGTGGATCCGTTGATCCCAACGCCGGAAGAGGTGACCACGCAGCCGGTGCGAGTTCCATTGCCATCCCCGGTCGCGCCATTATCGCGCTGGACCGTGCGAAGTCGATGCTGACGAATGTTGAAAGCTACGACAAACTGCCGGTTGAACAGCGCAGCCAGTTGCGTCGCATCATGCTCTGCCTCTCCGATATTACGGATAAAGTGGCGAAGCAGCCGGAAGTCAGCGTTGACGATCAGCGCCTGCTGAAGAAACTGAAAAACGACATGCTGAGCACCATTGAATACGCGCCAATCTGGATCATTATGGCGGTAGCGCTGGCGCTGGGTCTGGGCACCATGATTGGCTGGCGTCGTGTGGCAACGACGATCGAGAAAAAATCGGTAAAAAGGCATGACCTACGCCCGTGGGATGTCCGCGCAGATGACGGCAGCGGTCTCCATCGGTCTGGCGAGTTATACCGGGATGCCGGTCTCCACCACGCATGTGCTGTCATCGTCCGTCGCCGGGACAATGATTGTCGACGGCGGCGGTCTGCAACGCAAAACCGTTACCAGTATTCTGATGGCTGGGTCTTTACCCTCCCGGCATCGATTATTCTGTCCGGCGGGTTGTACTGGCTTGCGCTGCATCTGATTTAACAGATTACGCGCAGGACAAAACGGGTCAGAAACTGGCCCGTTTTCTTGTTCTAGAAAACCCCCAGCTAGGCTGGGGTTCCGAAAGCTTTCAGCTTTAAGCCAGTTATTAAAACCCCTTTTGATTTGTTAAAACACCTTGCGGTCTGGCAACTGCAAAAGTTCAACAAGAAATCAAAAGGGGGGTCCCGATGGGGGACGAAAAGAGCTTAGCGCACACCCGATGGAACTGTAAATATCACATAGTTTTTGCGCCAAAATACCGAAGACAGACGTTCTACGGAGAGAAACGCGGCGATAGGCAGCATTTTAAGAAAGCTGTGTGAGTGGAAAACGTAAGGATCCTCGGAAGCGGAATGCTGCGCAGATCATATCCATATGCTTGTGGAAATCCCGCCCAAAATGAGCGTATCCGGCTTTATGGGATATCTGAAAGGGAAAAGCAGTCTGATGCTTTATGAGCAGTTTGGAGATCTGAAATTCAAATACAGGAACAGGGAATTCTGGGTGCCGGGGGATATTACGTAGATACGGTAGGGAAGAACACGGCGAAGATACAGGAATACATAAAGCACCAGCTTGCAGAGGATAAAATGGGTGAGCAGTTGTCGATCCCTTATCCGGGCAGCCCGTTTACGGGCCGTAAGTAACGAAGTTTGATGCAAATGTCAGATCGTATGCGCCTGTTAGGGCGCGGCTGGTAACAGAGCCTTACAGGCGCATCTGAAAAACCTCCGGCTATGCCGGAGGATATTTATTATGGCTCAAGAATGGCAATGCTGCGGTCGCTTATCGGGCTTCTGCAGGCCGGATAAGGCAAGCCAGCACGGCCTTCAGTGCCAAATCATCAGCGCAATCAAACTCACCACCACCAACCCGCATAACGAACTGGTCAGGATGAACTGACGACGCACGCGTTCGCAGCGGCGAATAAACTCTTCGTCATGATGATCGCGGTAACGCTGAGCGTAGATGTACCACACCAACCGCATCTGCTTGCCCGGCTGACCGTGCGAAGTGAAAAAGCCTCCGCCGTCCACATATTGATAGAGTAAGGGGTCACAACCTCGAAGTACCACTAACAGTGCGCGCAACGATGAGTAATAACGCACCATGTTAACCACACACACGACACACAAGGCCCAAAACAGCGCAACAGTGCTGATCACCATATCCCCTCCCCGGCGATTCGCCCACGAAGACCCACTTCGCAACGACCGCTCCTCGGATACTCAACCAAGTCAGACAATGAAGAGTGTTACCAACGCCGAACGGGGCGACAGCACAGGCGGTGTCCCGCAATTGACCGCGCATCCATGCCGGGACAACTGTGGGACACCGTCTGTTTTCCGTACGGTTTATTAATAGTGTAGGAGAAAGGATTCTTTTTTTGCCACAAGGTTATCATCATCAATGCATATGGTTGTAAATATGGCTTAAGTGAATCGTGATCCAAAAGTTAATTGACGGTGCCGTAAGAGAGTTATAAGGTAGAAATATCTTCTACAATGAGATCCTTAAGGCCGGGCGCTACCCGCTTATGTGATACGCAGGACGCGGGCGCAGTGCACACACATCAGGGCTTTGTCCCGATGGTCATCGACAACTTATGGAAGGAGTAACACTATGGCTTACAAACACATCCTCATCGCAGTTGATCTCTCCCCTGAAAGCAAATTGCTGGTTGAGAAAGCAGTGTCCATGGCGCGTCCTTACAACGCGAAGGTTTCCCTGATTCATGTCGATGTAAATTACCCGATCTGTATACAGGCCTGATCGACGTTAACCTCGGCGATATGCAAAAACGCATCTCCGACGAAACGCATCAGGCGCTGACCGATCTCTCCACCAATGCAGGCTATCCGATTACCGAAACCCTGAGCGGCAGCGGTGACCTCGGGCAGGTGCTGGTAGACGCGATCAAAAAATACGATATGGACTGGTGGTCTGTGGTCATCATCAGGACTTCTGGAGCAAGCTGATGTCTTCCGCGCGTCAGCTGATCAACACCGTTCACGTGGATATGCTGATTGTCCCGCTGCGGGACGAAGAAGAGGATTAATGCCTCGCTAACGCACTGTCGTTAGAGCGAATACCGCCCGGCCCGCGCAATGCGGCCGGGCTTTTTATTCCCCGGAACCGGGGTAGATGTCAAAGCGATGGCTTTTGGTCACCACCGCCGATTGCGTCGCGATACCCGCCAGCGGCGGCGCGCGTAATCCGGGCGTTTCACCACCACCCGCTTAACGGCAAGCTGACGCGCGGGCTCCAGCAAACCGTCGGCATCCAGATCCGGGCCAACCAGCGACTGAAACACACGCATCTCTTTCTTCACCAGCGCGCTTTTTTTGCTTATGCGGGAACATCGGATCGAGATAGACCACCTGCGGGCGCGCGGAGTGATGTCTGCAAGCCCCGTCAGGCTGGAAGCGTGGATCAACTGCAAACGCTCGCGCAGCCATGGGCCAATTTCCGCATCCGCATAGCCGCGATTGAGACCATCTTCCAGTAATGCAGCCACCACCGGATTTCGCTCCAGCATGCGCACACGACAGCCGACAGACGCCGGGACAAAGGCATCCTGGCCCAGTCCGGCGGTGGCATCCACCACCTCCGGCAAATAACTGCCTTTGATACCCACCGCTTTGGCAACCGCTTCACCGCGACCGCCGCCGAACTTACGCCGGTGCGCCATACCACCGCCAACAAAATCGACAAAGATCCCGCCAAGCTTAGGCTCATCGCGCTTACGCAGTTCCAGATGCTCAGGTGTCAGCACCAGCGCCATCAGGTTGTCATCGTCCTGTTCCAGCCCGAAGCGGGCCGCAAGAACAGATAAGGCGCCGTCTCCGGCGCCTGTTTCATCCAGCAAACAGATTTTCAATGCATTAGCCTTCGATACCGTAATGCTCAAGCATCGCGTCGATCTGCGGCTCACGGCCGCGGAAGCGTTTGAACAGATCCATCGGCTCTTCCGAACCGCCACGGGTAAGGATGTTATCCGAGGAAGGATTGCCCGGTTTCGCGGTTGAAAATCCCCTCTTCTTCGAAGCGGGAATACGCGTCCGCCGCCAGCACATCGGCCCACAGATAGCTGTAGTAACCCGCCGCGTAACCCCCGGCGAAAATGTGGCTGAAGGCATGCGGGAAACGGCCCCACGACGGCCCCGGCACCACAGCAACTGGCGTTTGATTTCCGCCAGCGTTTCAAGGATTTTCGCCCCTTGTTCCGGGCTGAACTCCGCATGCAGGCGGAAGTCGAACAGACCAAACTCAAGCTGACGCAGAATAAACATCGCCTCGGTAGTTTTTCGCCGCCAGCATTTTATCCAGCAATTCCTGCGGTAACGGTTCACCGGTTTCGTAATGACCGGAGATAAACGCCAGCGCTTCCGGCTCCCAGCACCAGTTTTCCATAAACTGGCTCGGTAATTCGACCGCATCCCACGGCACGCCGCTGATGCCCGCCACACCGGCGGTTTCAATGCGCGTCAGCATATGGTGCAAACCGTGCCCAAACTCATGGAACAACGTGATCACTTCATCATGGGTGAACAGTGCAGGTTTGCCGTTAACCGGGCGGTTAAAGTTACAGGTGAGATAGGCCACCGGCTTTTGCAGTGAACCGTCGGCTCTGCGCAACTGACCCACACAGTCATCCATCCACGCGCCGCCGCGTTTGTGTTCACGGGCATACAGATCGAGATAGAAGCTGCCGCGCAGTTCATTGCTGTCGTCATACAGCTCAAAGAAACGCACATCCGGATGCCAGACATCGATATCTTTGCGCTCTTTGGCGGTGATGCCGTAAATGCGTTTCACCACTTCAAACAGGCCATTAACCGCGCGTTCTTCCGGGAAGTACGGGCGCAATTGCTCATCGCTGATGCTGTAGAGGTGTTGTTTCTGTTTTTCGCTGTAGTAGCCAATGTCCCACGGTTGCAGTTCATCGACGCCGAATTCCGCTTTGGCGAACGCGCGCAGTTGCGCCAGCTCTTTTTCCCCCCTGCGGACGGGCGCGCTTGGCGAGATCGGTTAAGAACTCCAGCACCTGCGCCGGGTTTTCCGCCATTTTGGTGGCCAGCGATTTAAAGGCATAACTTTCAAAGCCCAGCAGTTGCGCCAGTTCATGACGCAGCGCGAGGATCTCCGCCATGACCGGGCTGTTATCCCACTTACCGGCGTTCGGCCCCTCGGTCAGAAGCGCGGGTGCTGTAAGCGCGGTACATCTCTTCACGCAGCGCGCTGTTGTCGCAGTAAGTCATCACCGGCAAATAGCTCGGAATATCCAGCGTCAGCAACCAGCCCTGCTGCTCTTTGGCTTCCGCCTGCGCTTTCGCCGCCGCTAATGCGCTTTCCGGCATGCCCGCCAGCTCGGTTTCGTCCGTAACCAGTTTGCTCCAGCCCATGGTGGCGTCCAGCACGTTGTTGCTGTAGATGTTGCCCAGTTCAGACAAGCGCGCCGCGATTTCGCCATAACGCTGCTGTTTCTCTTTCGGCAGACCGATGCCCGATAAAGTCGCGCAGCGCGTTATCCACGGCCTTTTTCTCTGCGGTGCTCAGGCCCGCGTAATTCTCGCCATCGCGCAGATCGCGATACGCGTTATACAACCCTTCGTGCTGCCCGACCCGTGCTTATTCAGACAGCAACGGCAGCGTCTGCTCATAGGCTTCACGCAGCTCCGGGCTGTTTTTCACCGAATTCAGATGGCTGACCGGCGAGAAAAGACGCCCCGTGGTCGTCCACTTCCCCGCCAGCGGCTGGCAGAGGTTATCCCAGTTGTAGGGTGCGCCCTGCGCGACAACGCTTTCTACCGCAGCCCGGCACTCTTCCAGCGCCTTCGTGACGGCGGGAACAACATGTTCAGGGAGGATTTGGGAAAAGGGCGGTAATACGAAAGGCGTCAATAATGGATTGGTCATATGCGCAGTCCTTGGAATGAGGTAGTTGTTTAGCATGGGGTTAAGTGTAGGAGATTTCAATGCCGGCGGTGCGCTTAACGGGGTATTGCTGCAATAAGCAGCAACCATCAAAACGCCCGGCGGCATTGCGCTCACCGGGCGGAATACAACATCACCCTTAACGGGTTTTATGCGCCATGTCGTAAGCTGCCGACAAATTCAGACGCTGCCAGAAGTTCTGTTCATCGGTCGCGCCGGAAAGCGGGTAACCCGCCGGAAGCGCAGTTTTCAACATCAACGCGCGGCGCTGACTGGCGGAGAGTTTTGGCAAGGCCGCCTCCAGCAACACATCAGCCCCTCCGGTACACTCACTGCCTTCGCCGCCCCTTTCTGCTGCGGCAGGTTGTAAGTCATGGTGAAGCGGTAAAAGTCACGCATCGCCGGGTCGCGATATGATCGTCTTTGCCCGCGGTCTGCGCGCATTGCGCCAGCGTCGTGCCGCACTCTTTTTCCAGCGCAGCGCGGAGCTGATCGCGCGCTTCGTTGAACATTGCACGGTACTGCGCATCGTTGAGGTAATGGGCAACATTACGCTCGGCCACCATCCGCGAGCCGATAACATCCAGCGGATAGTGCACACCCAGTACCACACGGGAATAACCGTAACGCGCACCGCGCGCCAGCAGCGCGTCAAAACGTTCCGGGATCATCTCCGCCATCAGCAAGGCATCGGTATAGCCGGTGTTGGTATGGCGCTCGGAAAAGAGCCGCCATCTGCGGTGTAGGGTTTGTTATCTTTGACCACTACATCGTCCGGCACCGGTGGATGCTGTTCTGCATCAAAAACGGGCGCTTGTAATCGAAATGTTTTTTCGCCGCGCCAGTACTGACTTCGCTGGCTTTAATCAGCGCCGCAGCTTTGCCTAACTCACCTTTGTCGTAAGCCGCAAGAAAGGCTTTCCCCAGCTTCGGCCCCAGCGCATCGGCCAGAAAATAGAGGTAGCTAATGCCTTCGGCATCCGCCAGCGCCTCGGCGACGCAGACCTCGCGTGGCATCGCGGTTGATGGCTTCAACGGTTTGCAGGCTGGCATCCAGCACCGGTTTCGGCAGCGCGCTAAACCCAGACAGCAGTTCAATGCCCGCCTGCTGGTTCTCTTTGGTGCGGAAGTCATAACCCCGCGCTTTCAGCCACGCGCTATCGGCTTGTTTTGTCGTTTGGGCAGCGTGCTCAAGCTGTGCACGACTGAGTTGAGACGCATCGCCCTGTAATGACTGGCGCAGCGCTGCCAGCGACTGCGCTTCGAGCGCAACAAAGGGCTGGCTATCCGCTGCCGGTGTCGTGGTGTTGGCGATATCGCGCACCTGCGTCAGCGGAATATCTTTGCCATCGCCTGATGAGCCAGCAGCAGCGCGGCAGTTAACAGCGTGAGACGGATTTTCATTTTTTATCCTTTTATTCAAACAATTACCTTGCCTGCAGCCGACGCTAGCGCCGCAATTTGACCGTTTTATGACACGGTTATGTTTTGAAACCTTTCCGACGGCCTGAAACAAGCGCGGCGCGCCTGCGGTAATCCGGGGCAATCTGCGGTAAACTGTGGCAAACCTCGTTTATTTTCCGGAATCCCAGTATCCATGCTCAGTTATCGCCACAGCTTCCACGCTGGCAACCATGCCGACGTCCTTAAACACACCGTTCAGAGCCTGATCATTGAAGCGCTGAAAGAGAAAGAGAAACCGTTTCTCTATCTCGACACGCACGCAGGCGCAGGGCGTTATCTGCTCTCCGGCGAGCATGCGGAACGCACCGGGGAATATCTGGAAGGCATCGCGCGTATCTGGCAGCAGGATGATTTGCCTGCAGAGCTGGAGCCTTACATGAGCGCAGTGCGCCATTTCAACCGTAACGAGCAGTTGCGCTATTACCCGGGTTCGCCGCTGATTGCCCGCCAGTTGCTGCGCGAGCAGGACACTCTGCAACTGACCGAACTGCACCCGAGCGACTTCCCGCTGCTGCGCCAGGGAGTTCCAGAAAGACAGCCGCGCCCGTGTTGAACGCGCTGACGGTTACCAGCAGCTGAAGGCCAAACTGCCGCCGGTCTCCCGCCGTGGTTTGATCCTTATCGACCCGCCGTATGAGATTAAAACCGATTATCAGGCCGTCGTGAGCGGTATCAGCGAAGGGCACAAACGTTTCGCCACGGGCGTGTTCGCGCTCTGGTATCCGGTGGTGTTGCGCCAGCAGATAAAACGCATGCTGCGCGATCTGGAAGCCACCGGCATCCGCAATATCCTGCAAATCGAGCTGGGCGTACGCCCGGACAGCGACCAGCGCGGGATGACCGCCTCCGGCATGATTGTGATTAACCCGCCGTGGAAACTGGAAGCGCAAATGAACACTGTGCTGCCGTGGCTGCACAGTAAACTGGTGCCAGCGGGCACCGGGCATACGCTGATTCACCCGGTACCGGAGTAATCGCAGCCATTGGTGGAACCTTTCGGGCTGCGCGTTACAATCGCGACACTTTTCGACCTCGTTCAGGATTAAGGAATCAACCATGAGCAAACATTACGACTATATCGCTATTGGCGGCGGCAGCGGCGGTATCGCATCGATTAACCGTGCGGCGATGTACGGTCAGAAATGCGCGCTGATCGAAGCGAAAGCGCTTGGCGGCACTTGTGTGAACGTCGGTTGTGTTCCGAAAAAGGTTATGTGGCACGCGGCGCAAATCGCGGAAGCCATTCATCTCTATGGCCCGGATTACGGGTTCGACACCACGGTCAACCACTTCGACTGGGGCAAACTGGTCGCCAGCCGTACGGCCTATATCGACCGTATCCACACCTCGTATGACAACGTACTGGGTAAAAATAATGTCGATGTGATCCGCGGCTTCGCGCGTTTTGTTGATGCAAAAACCCTCGAAGTGAACGGTGAAACCCTCACCGCCGATCATATCCTGATCGCCACCGGCGGCCGCCCGAGCCACCCGAACATTCCGGGGTGGAGTACGGTATTGATTCCGACGGCTTCTTTGAACTGCCGGCGCTGCCAAAACGCGTGGCGGTGGTGGGTGCAGGCTATATCGCCGTTGAACTGGCGGGGGTGATTAACGGCCTCGGCGCTGAAACGCACCTGTTTGTGCGCAAGCACGCGCCGCTGCGCAACTTTGATCCGCTGATCACCGAAACGCTGGTGGAAGTGATGGCCGCCGAAGGCCCGACGCTGCACACCCATGCGGTGCCGAAAGCGGTGGTGAAAAACGCCGATGGCAGCCTGACCCTGACGCTGGAAGATGGCCGTTCACAGACCGTGGACAGCCTGATTTGGGCGATTGGCCGCGAACCCGCGACCGACAATTTCAACCTTGCAGCCACCGGTGTGAAAACCAACGCCAAAGGCTATATCGAGGTGGATAAGTACCAGAACACCAGCGTGCCGGGCATCTATGCGGTGGGCGATAACACCGGTGCGGTGGAACTGACGCCGGTGGCGGTCGCCGCAGGCCGCCGTTTGTCTGAGCGTTTGTTTAACAACAAGCCGGACGAACATCTGGATTACAACAACATCCCGACCGTGGTGTTCAGCCACCCGCCGATCGGCACCGTAGGGTTAACGAGCCGCAGGCGCGCGAACAGTTCGGCGATGAGTTAGTCAAAGTGTATAAATCGTCGTTTACCGCCATGTATACCGCAGTGACGACCCACCGCCAGCCGTGTCGTATGAAGCTGGTTTGCGTGGGCCCGGAGGAGCGCATTGTCGGTATCCACGGCATCGGTTCCGGTATGGATGAAATGCTGCAAGGTTTTGCCGTCGCGCTGAAAATGGGCGCAACCAAGAAAGACTTCGATAACACCGTGGCGATTCACCCCACCGCGGCGGAAGAGTTTGTGACCATGCGATAACTACTCGCCCGAATCACAACCTCCTGCTGTCCTCCTCAAGCCGAAGAGAAGCCTGCATTGTGCTTCTCTTCGGTCACCTTCTTTGTCTTAGTTTGCGCCTTGCCGCTTCTTCCACTCAGCCGCAAATGCCATTGTATTCAACGAAGCGACATAACGAACGCCATCACAGGTTATTTTCTGAATTCTTATTCATTATTTTTAATTAACTAACACCTCTATTTATTAAACTCATCTGTCTTAGCTAATTTATTTTTCCGGGATTTAAAAAAATCACCATGAATATTAATTTTAACAAAAAATAACAAATAATAAACATTGCAGTGTGTTATCTCGCAATATGCATAAAACGCGACTAATTATTTCTGGGATGATCTGTTTTTATTGATCGGAGTCACACAAAATGGCTTTTTCCTGGATAAAATACCCTCACCTTACATTTTACCCGGTGAAAGGTGATGAAAATGGAAAATAATAACCGTGCAATGCCACATATAAGGCGAACAACACATATTATGATGTTTGCCAACCGTAATAGCTTCGACTTTCACTTCTTTAATGCCCGATAGTCATTTGACTACGGGCACTCCAGCATACAGGTCTTTCTGACCCTCTGTAATACAGGCTGAACGCCTGTATCTCGCGGTGCTCAGCTCCAATAAACCCCCTGAATTACTTGTGACCGGACTGGTTAGGGTTTATTGCATCTGAATAAAACCAACTTACTGATTTTTTATTTATCAGTGGGAAGCCTTTATTCACTCCGGAGATATCAATTTCCTGTTCAGGAAATTGAGGACCTGCTATTACCTGGGAAATAAAGAGTTGAAAATGTCTGAATTAAAAATTGCAATCAGTCGTTCTTGCCCTGACTGTTTTTCCACGCATCGCAATCTTGTGAATGTTGATGAAAGTAAATTTATCGACGTCGCTGCTATCGTGTTATCCGTCAATGATATTGAACGAGGCAAACTCGATGAAATCGACGCGACCGGCTACGGAATTCCGGTCTTTGTCGCAACAGAAGAGGAAGAACGTGTTCCGGCTGAACATCTGCCACGCATTTCGGGCGTCTTTGAGTTTAACGAAACCCGCAGCGACTATTATGGTCGCCAGTTGGAAACTGCAGCCCATCACTATGAAACGCAACTGCGTCCACCGTTCTTTCGTGCATTGGTTGACTACGTCGGTCAGGGCAATAGCGCGTTTGACTGCCCCGGGCATCAGGGCGGTGAGTTTTTTCGCCGCCATCCGGCCGGGAATCAGTTTGTTGAATATTTTGGGTGAAACGCTCTTTCGAGCCGACTTGTGTAATGCCGATGTCGCCATGGGCGACTTGTTGATCCACGAAGGCGCGCACCGTGCATTGCGCAGCAGCACGCCGCCAACGTCTTTAACGCCGACAAAACGTACTTTGTGCTCAACGGTACCTCATCGTCCAACAAAGTGGTGCTTAACGCCCTGCTGACGCCGGAGACCCGGTGCTGTTTGATCGCAACAACCACAAATCAAACCACCACGGTGCGCTCTTGCAGGCTGGCGCAACACCGGTATATCTGGAAACAGCGCGTAACCCGTACGGCTTTATCGGCGGCATCGACGCCTACTGTTTTGAAGAAGCGTACCTGCGCCAGCTTATTGACGAAGTCGCGCCGCAACGGGCGAAAGAGACACGCCCCTTCCGCCCCGGCGGTGATCCAGTTAGGGACTTACGACGGCACAATCTATAACGCCCGCCGTAGTGGATAAGATTGGTCACCTGTGCGACTACATCCTGTTTGACTCCGCCCTGGGTGGGTTACGAGCAATTTATTCCGATGATGGCCGATTGCTCGCCCCTGCTGCTGGATCTGAATGAAAACGATCCGGGCATCCCGAGGTGACACAATCGGTGCACAAACAGCAGGCTGGTTTCTCCCAGACGTCACAGATCCACAAAAAAGACCGTCATATCAAAGGGCAACCTCGCTATGTACCGCATAAGCGCATGAATAACGCCTTTATGATGCACGCCTCCACCAGCCCCTTCTACCCGCTGTTTGCCGCGTTGGATATCAACGCCAAAATGCATGAAGGTGTGAGCGGTCGCAACATGTGGATGGATTGCGTCGCTAACGGCATTGATGCCCGCAAACTGATCCTCGATAACTGCCGTTATATCCGCCCGTTTGTGCCGGAAACCGTCGATGGTAAGCCATGGCAGTCTTACGACACGGCTGAGATCTCCGGCGATCTGCGCTTTTTCCATTTTGTTCCGGGCGCACAGTGGCATGCTTTCGAAGGCTATGCCGAACATCAATACTTTGTTGACCCCTGCAAACTGCTGCTCACCACACCCGGTATCAATGCCGCGAATGGCGAATATGAAGACTTTGGCGTTCCGGCAACCATCCTCGCCAACTTCCTGCGTGAAAACGGTGTGGTACCGGAAAAATGCGACCTTAACTCGATCCTGTTCCTGCTCACCCCGGCGGAAGATATGGCCAAGCTGCAACAGCTTATCGCCCTGCTGGTGCGTTTCGAAAAACTGCTGGAACTGACGCGCCACTGGCTGACGTTCTGCCTTCACTCTACCGGCAACATCAGGCGCGTTACGACGGTTACAGCCTGCGCCAGTTGTGCCGGAAATGCATGACCTTTACGCACGCCACAATGTGAAACAGTTGCAGAAAGAGATGTTCCGCAAATCGCACTTCCCACGCGTCAGCCTCTCACCACAAGAAGCCAACTATGCCTACCTGCGCGGCGAGGTGGAGCTGGTTCGTCTGCCGAATGCAGAAGGCCGCATTGCAGCGGAAGGCGCGCTGCCTTACCCGCCAGGGGGTACTGTGCGTGGTTCCGGGTGAGATTTGGGGCGGCTCGGTACTGCGTTATTTCCAGCGCGCTGGAAGAGGGTATTAACCTGCTTCCGGGCTTTGCGCCTGAGCTACAGGGTGTGTACGTCGAAGAACACGACGGTCGCAAACAGGTGTGGTGTTACGTCATCAAACAGCAGGAAAAGCAGCATAGCCTGTTGAAAGGAGAAAAAATTATGAGTGCTAAAAAATCCAATAAGATGGGCGTTCTCCAGCTCACCATTCTGACCATGGTCAATATGATGGGCTCCGGGATTATTATGCTGCCCACCAAGCTGGCGGAAGTCGGTACCATCTCGATAATCTCCGGCTGGTGACCGCCGTAGGTTCGATGGCGCTGGCATGGGCATTCGCCAAGTGCGGTATGTTCAGCCGCAAATCCGGCGGCATGGGCGGCTATGCGGAGTATGCGTTCGGCAAATCCGGCAACTTTATGGCGAACTACACCTATGGCATGTCGCTGCTGATTGCCAACGTGGCCATTGCGATTTCCGCGGTGGGTTACGGTACCGAACTGTTCGGTGCATCGCTGTCGCCGGTACAGATTGGCCTCGCGACGATTGGCGTATTGTGGATTTGCACCGTAGCTAACTTCGGCGGTGCGCGCATTACCGGGCAGATCAGCAGTATCACCGTCTGGGGGGTGATCATTCCGGTGGTGGGCCTGTGCATCATCGGCTGGTTCTGGTTTAGCCCGAGTCTGTATGTCGCCTCATGGAACCCACACAACGTTCCGTTCTTCAGTGCGGTCGGTTCGTCTATTGCCATGACATTGTGGGCATTCCTCGGTCTGGAGTCGGCTTGTGCAAACGCAGAAGTAGTGGAAAACCCGGAACGTAACGTGCCGATTGCAGTACTGGGCGGCACACTGGGCGCAGCGGTAATTTACATCGTCTCCACCAACGTGATTGCCGGGATTGTCCCGAATATGGACTGGCGAACTCCACCGCGCCGTTCGGGCTGGCTTTTGCGCAGATGTTTACCCCGGAAGTCGGGAAAGTGATCATGGCACTGATGATCATGTCCTGTTGCGGTTCGCTGCTGGGCTGGCAGTTCACCATTGCACAGGTCTTTAAATCTTCTGCTGACGAAGGTTATTTCCCGAAAATCTTCTCACGCGTGACGAAAGTGGATGCGCCGGTGCAGGGGATGCTGACCATTGTGGTCATCCAGAGTGGATTATCGCTGATGACCATCAGCCCATCGCTGAACAGCCAGTTTAACGTGCTGGTCAATCTGGCAGTGGTCACGAACATCATCCCGTACATTCTGTCGATGGCTGCGCTGGTTATCATTCAGAAAATGGCCAACGTTAGCCCGTCGAAAGCCAAAGTCGCTAACGCTGTCGCCTTTATCGGTGCGCTGTACAGCTTCTACGCGCTTTACTCCTCCGGTGAAGAAGCCATGCTCTACGGCTCGATTGTGACCTTCCTCGGCTGGACGCTGTACGGACTGGTTTCACCACGCTTTGAACTGACCAACAAACACAGTTGAGGTCTGCCCCCCGGAAGCCTCGGCTTCCGGGGTTCAAACGCTCTCTGTCAGCACAGTTCAACGCTGTTTGGGCAGGGATAAAACGGGCGTAATTTTTTTTCTTATCCGGGCGTGAACTGGCAACGTGTTTCCCGTCTTCTTCCGGCACAAGGGTGTCACGCTATCCGCACCGTTTTTAACTCATTAATCAGCCACTGGACCGCAGGCTGGTAGTCATACAACCGGTGGGTAAGGGAGCAATAAATCGTACGATGGCGCGCCGTCCGGCAGATCCAGAATTCGCAGCGGCAACATTTTCGCCAGCTCCTGCGCGATGCGAAAAGGCACGCACATCAAATAACCAGACGCCACCGCCACACGCCCACCAACGGCATAACTCTGCACCACCGTCGCCAGCGGGCGATAAAGATGCTGCGACAACAGCCAACCGTCAATGTGATCCGCACCGGAACTGACCGCCGGTAAATGAATTTGCGGTTCGCTGACCAGATGTTTCATCGTCAAGTTGTTCAGGTAAATCGTGGCGCTCGACAGAGGCAATGGCCACAAAATGGTCAGAGACCAGCGGATGCTTATTAAAATAGTGCGGAATATGTTGCACATTATCCACGCCGATAAACGCATCCAGTTGCCCCTTCTCCACCCTTTCAACTTTTATCGTCTCCGAGAGAATATCGACAGACAACCGCACATTGGGCGCGATGGTTTTAAAGCGCGCCGTCAGCACGGGCATAAACATAAATTCGAAGTAATCCACCGCGCCAATATAAAGGTGTGCGCATCGCGCAGCGGATCGAAGTGGCTCGGCCCGCGCGTGGCGGTATCCAGCTTGCTGAGCGCATTCTCAATCACCGGGATCATCATCGCTGCATAGGGCGTGGGCTCCATACCGTTGCGGGTGCGGATAAACATCTCATCGTTTAACTGCTCGCGCAGGCGGTTCAGCGCATGGCTAAACGCCGACTGGGAAAGGTTCGCTTTTGCGCCGCGCGGGTGACATTTTTCTCTTTCGCCAGAATCGGCACCAGCCGCAGCAAGTTCAGATCAATAGCCACTATGCATCCTGTTCATGTTTTTATGATAACAATACATTTTATGCATAACGGTTTTCGTTGCTATAGTTTGCAGCAAAATAAGTGCTGATGATCTGCACTGCCTGAACTGAGAACCACGGGAGATTTTTTTATGAGAAATGTCACAGTCGCCGCAACGCAAATGGCCTGTAGCTGGGATCTGGAAAAAACATTCAGAACGCTGAACGCCCTCGGGTCCGTGAAGCCCACAGCAAAGGCGCGCGCAGATCATCCTGATTCAGGAGCTGTTCGCTGCGCCCTATTTCTGCATCGACCAAAGCCCGGAACACTACGCGCTGGCGCAGGAAGTCGCCACCAGCCCGCTGATTAAACACTTCTCTGCGCTGGCAAAAGAGCTGGAAGTGGTGCTGCCGCTGAGCCTGTTTGAAAAGAGCAACAACGCTTATTACAACTCGCTGGTGATGATCGATGCCGACGGCAGCGTGCTGGACACCTACCGTAAAACCCATATTCCGAACGGCCCGGCTTATCAGGAAAACAGTTCTTTATCCCGCGATACCGGCTACCAGTGTGGAACACCCGCTATGCCAAAGTCGGCGTTGGCATCTGCTGGGATCAGTGGTTCCCGGAAACCGCGCGTTGCCTCGGCGCTGCAGGGGTGCAGAAGTGATCTTCTACCCGACGGCCATCGGCTCGGAACCTGCCTACCCGGACATCGACAGCCAGCCGCACTGGACCCGCGTCCAGCAGGGCCACGCTGCCGCTAACGTCATTCCGGTGATTGCCTCTAACCGTATTGGCACCGAAGCCAGCAAATACATTGAAGGCCCCACCGGAAATGACCTTCTACGGCTCCTCTTTCATTGCCGATCAGACCGGCGCACTGGTGGAGCAGGCGAACAAAACCGACGAAGCGGTGCTGGTGCACACTTTCGATCTGGATGCCGTTGCCGCGCAGCGCGCCGCCCGGGGTTTGTTCCGCGATCGTCGCCCGAACATGTATGGCGCCATCGCCACTTCTGATGGCAGCGTAAGGAGCTAACCGATGTCACAGCTGACCACGCCGGTGAAAGATGGGTTCGCCATGCCCGCAGAGTGGGCGCCGCACCCGTGCGGTATGGATGATTTGGCCTTACCGCACAGATAACTGGCGCGCAGATGCCGCCCCTGCACAACAGGCTTTTGCCGCCGTCGCAAAGGCAATCTCGCGCAGTACACCGGTTATTATGGGCGTCCCGGCCGCTGAGATGACCAAAGCGCGCGCCACCCTGCCCGCAGAAGTGACGCTGGTGGAGATGGAGAGCGATGACGCCTCTGGATGCGCGACACCGGCCCCACCGTGGTGCTGAATGCGGCGGGCGAACGGCGTGGTATTAGCTGGACGTTTAACGCCTCTGGGGCGGCTTCAACGGCGGGTTGTACGCGCCGTGGGACCGCGATCAGCAGGTCGCGGCTCAGGTGGCGAACTACCACCAGATGCCTTGTTACCACACGGATTTGATTCTGGAAGGCGGCTCGATCCACGTCGATGGCGAAGGCACATTGCTGACCACTGCCGAATGCCTGCTGAACCCGAACCGCAACCCGGGGTTAAGCAAAGATCAGATTGAGCAGCAGTTGCGCGACTATCTTGGCGTATCGCAGATAATCTGGCTGCCGGACGGTGTGTTTAATGACGAAACCGATGGCCACATCGACAATATGTGCTGCTTCGTGCGTCCTCGGCGAAGTGGCGCTGCACTGGACCGACGACCAGAACGATCCGCAGTACGCCCGCTCCGTTGCAGCCCTCAATGTGCTGGAAAACGTGAAGGATGCGCAGGGTCGCACGCTGAAAGTCTGGAGAATGCCCTCTCCGCAACCGCTGTACGCCAGTGCGGAAGAGACCATTGGTGTGGAAAAGGCACGGCGATTGAACGCCATGAAGGCAACCGCCCCGGCCGGTTCCTACGTCAACTATCTGATCAGCAATCAGCAGATTATTTTCCCGCTGCTGGATGCGGCAACCGATGCCAAAGCGCTGGCGCTGTTTGAAGAGATGTACCCGGGCTTTGTCATTACCGGTGTCCCGGCGCGCGAAATTTTGCTCGGCGGCGGCAACATCCACTGTATTACCCAGCAGATCCCGCGTTAACCCTCCTCCCGGCGGCAGCCATGTCGCCGGGCGTTTTATAACCCGCGCGACATGCGAATGTACTCCACCCCTTTTTTACAGAACGGCGTCCCTTCGGCAATAAAACCAAAGCGGGTATAGAACGGTACTGCCGATGTTCTGGCGTCCAGCTGTACCGACGCCATGCCCATTTGCACTAACCGTTCGAGCACCGAGCGCAACAAAAGCCGCCAAACCCACGCTGTTGCTGGTCCTGCACGGTGGCGAATTTGCGGATCTGGCAGTGACGATCGACGCCGAGCAAAATACCGATAAACAACTGACGACCTGCTGCTGCGCCAGCACGCCATAATGCCGAGGCGTGCTCATCGCCTTCCACGCGCGAGGCGTCGCGCTCAAGCTGCGGCCACAGTACCGCATGGCGGATATCGAGACATTGCTCTAACGTAATAGTGGCGAGTTCCAACGGCGCTTCCTCTTTATGACGGGCAATCCCCCTACTCTCACCCTGCGTGAATGTGCAGCGGGGGGATTATTCACAAATCGTTGCAAAACGAATGCTCCGAATTTCGCCGCTGCGCCAGCCGTTGGGTTACCCGTTTTGTTCATTAATAAACAAAAGGTTATGAAAAATTTGCAGACTGTTGCCCGATAAAGAAACGTGATCAAACGCACAGTTTGTCTTTCACAGACCGAAGCGAATGTCTACGCTTATGAAAGAACCGGGCAACACCCGTCATTTTTTTACGACGACATCCGGAGGCCAACGTCACTATGTTCAACCAGAAACAACAAAGCGCAGAACCTATCGAATTCGTGATTGCAGAAGAAACCGTCTACGAAACCGATCCGTGCGAGTTAAAACTGGATGAAATGATCGAGGCGGAACCGGAGCCGGAGAAATGATCGAGGGGCTACCCGCATCCGATGCGCTTACCCCTGCCGATCGTTACCTTGAACTGTTTGAACACGTGCAATCATCACGCATCTTCGCCGATAGCAAAACGTTTCCCGATTGCGCGCCGAAAATGGATCCGCTCGATATTCTGATTCGCTATCGTAAAATCAAACGCAAACCGGAATTCGACCTGCGTCAGTTTGTCGCGAGACATTTCTGGATGCCGGAAAACTACGCCAAAGAGTATATCTCCGACCCCAGTCGTTCGCTGAAAGAGCATATCGATCACCTGTGGCCGGTACTGACCCGCGAGCCCCGGGGATCATATCCCGTGGTCTTCCTTGCTGGCGCTGCCGCAGGCCTATATTGTGCACCGGCGGTCGATTCCGCGAAACCTACTACTGGGACTCCTATTTCACCATGCTTGGGCTGGCGGAAAGCGGCCGTGACGATCTGCTGCGCTGTATGGCGGATAACTTTGCGTGGATGATTGAACGCTACGGCCATATCCCGAACGGCAACCGTACCTACTACCTGAGCCGCTCGCAGCCGCCCGTCTTTGCGCTAATGGTGGAACTGTTCGAAGAGGATGACGTACGCGGTGCACGGCGTTACCTTGAGCACCTGCTGATGGAGTACGCCTTCTGGATGGATGGTGCAGAGTCGCTGGCGCTCAACCGTGCCTACCGCCATGTGGTGCGCATGCCCGACGGTTCACTGCTTAATCGCTACTGGGATGACCGGGATACGCCACGCGATGAATCCTCGGATTGAAGACGTGGAGACGGCGCGTAACTCCGGGCGACCGGCCAACGAAGTCTACCGCGATCTGCGCGCCGGTGCGGCGTCCGGCTGGGATTACTCGTCACGCTGGCTGCGCGACGCCCATCGTCTGGCGAGTATCCGCACCACGCAGTTTATTCCTATCGATTTGAATGCGTTCCTGTTTAAGCTGGAAAGCACCATCGCCAACATTTCCGGTCTGAAGGGCGACCGCGAACGGGAAGCGCTGTTTCGCCAGAAAGCCAGCGATCGCCGGGCAGCGGTTAACCGTTACCTGTGGGATGATGAGCATGGCTGCTACCGCGACTATGACTGGCGTCGTGAAGAGATGGCACTGTTTTCCGCTGCCAGTATCGTCCCGCTATATGTCGGTATGGCGACGCATGAACAGGCTGACCGGGTGGCGGAAGCCGTTACAGCGCGACTGCTGACGCCGGGCGGAATTCTGGCAACCGAGTACGAGACCGGTGAACAGTGGGATAAACCCAACGGCTGGGCGCCGTTACAGTGGATGGCCATTCAGGGCTTCAAACTGTATGGCAATGATTCACTGGGCAACGAAATTGCGCACAGCTGGCTACAGACGGTGAATCATTATTACCAGCATCACTCATAAGTTGATTGAGAAGTACCACATTGCCAGCAGCACCCCAAGCGAAGGGGGCGGTGGGGAGTACCCGCTACAGGATGGCTTTGGCTGGACAAACGGTGTGGTGCGCAGACTGATTGGTTTATACGGCGAGCCGTAATGAAAATGCCCGGCAAGCATCGCGCTACCGGGCAGATTTGATTAATCAATGACGTCATAAATGGCGGACTGAATATCCGCCAGTTTACGGTTCTCGTCGGACGGGTCCGCTTTATAACGCAGTTGCGCCTGTTCCATCTCATAGCGCTGGCGCTCTACCACCGGGTCCAGCGTACAGAACGCCCTCAGATAATTTTTTGCCGTTGAGGTGAGCTTTTTTACCTGCCAGCATTTCATGCGACAACGTGGTGATAAACCGCCGACAGGGCCGGTTTTCATCCATTTGCAGTCGGTAGCGGAGCAGCATGTCCAGCACCTCGTGGTAATCCGACTCCATTGCCTGTTCCGTCCATGAGAGCTTCCAGTTCATGCCCGTGCGTAAAAACATCGACACCACTTTGGTGTCATTCCGATCGATCGCCGAACGGAAGTTGTTCTCATCGCGCGGAATACCCATATTGCTCAGTTCTTCCTTCGGCGATGTCCGATGACGATCTTCGGCAATCGGAACGGTAATACCGCTTCCACGCGTCTTCGGCACGGAGAGCCCGCTGGTAAACATCCAGAACGCGCCAATCACCATCAACAGCACC
Source organism: Enterobacter sp. EA-1 (assembly GCA_002886105.1). Classification (GTDB taxonomy): domain Bacteria; phylum Pseudomonadota; class Gammaproteobacteria; order Enterobacterales; family Enterobacteriaceae. The sequence goes on along the minus strand of CP025776.1, from coordinate 264,990 downwards.
ATCACGCCCACCGCACCCCACAACGCGCCGGAGAGCATCACCTCCCGTTCCTCGCGGCTGCGCGCCGCACGTTTTGCGGGCGGTTCGATATTGTCACGTATCGGCATTGCATCACCTCCGGCCGCGCGATCTCTCTTCCGCGCTTGTTCCCAGAAAGCGTCCAACCCCGTTCCCGCTTCTTTCAGTAAGGCGGTGGGGTTTGTTTTCGTGCGCCCCTCTTCCCATGCCCGCTGTACCGGCCCGGTGATTTGCGGGTAATAACTCGCCAGCAGACTCAGTTGGTTCGACGTCAGCGGCTGGTTCGCAATCGCCGCCGCACGTATCTGGCGGATATCATCCAGAAACGTCTGTAGCGTTTTACGCGTTTCCAGAAACAGAGTTAATACCGACGAGTCATTGAAGATCCGCGCATAGTGCTGGCTGAACTCCTTCTTATCGATCAGCATCAGCGCCAGTTCGCTAAACCGCATGCCGCTTAACACATCGTTACGATCGCCAACGCGCAGCCAGCGCCGCACGCGGTCTGCGCCAAACTGCACTTTCAGATGGTTACGCAGACGGTCAGGGTCAGACCATGCTTGCGTCACCAGCGAGGCGATCATCATCTCCAGCGCCCGCAACTGCTCCAGTGCCGTGCTTCTGCTGCGCATCGCTCACTTTTGTCAACGTGTTGTAGCTCAGCAACGGCTGCTTCGCGCGCAGATTCTCTAACGCCGCCACAAAACGCAACGCAGCGATAAGCTGGTTTTCCGTCACGCTTTGCCCGCTCTCATAGTGCGGAACGAGCTGCTGCAAATGGCGAAGTTGTAAAGTGAACTGTGTTAATTCCGCATCGTTGAGTTTAAGTCGTTTAGCCACTGCGCCCCATCCACCCATACTGAGGCGCGCAATATCCAGTTGTTCCAGAAACCAGCGGGGATCTTTTCCCTCATCGAAATGCGCATTGAGCAACAACAGAATTTCGATGGATGCCTCGCGAATAACGGCAATACACTTTTCAAACTGTTCACCCGTACTAGCTGGGGCAGTATGTGTCATTATTTTCCTTTAAGTACAACTGTAGAAATAATTAACTGGCCAACATCAGCGCTTAATTTTTTTCTTTATTTATGAGTCATTAAAAGATAGCTCCAGATACTGCGTATTATCAGTGACAGCCGTTTGAACCCGTAAAAAACCGCCGGAGACATTCACGATGCTAATGCTTCGTACCCCAAGACTGATCTGCTCGCCGATCGTTGAAAGCGACTGGGCATTTTTTCTTTCGCTGCAACCGGATGTGATGCGCTACGTTGCGGATCCCCGCTCCAGTGAGGAAATCCGCGAGCAATTCGTAGCACGACTGCCGGAATGGTCCCCGGGAAGCCGACACTGGCTCTGCACGGTCGTCCGCGACAATGCGACGCACATGCCGCTGGGGGTAACCGGATATATTCACCGCGAAGATGACTGTGCCGAAGTGGGCTTCCTGTTCGCCCCGCAGGCGCAGGGCAAAGGCTACGGTCGGGAATCCCTAAAGGCGCTGTGCGATTACGCATTCAACGAGGGCGGTATCCGGCGACTGGTTGCCACGGTCACGTCAGGGAATCTCGCGTCCCGGCGCTTACTGGAAAAAACCGGTTTTATACTGGAAGGGGAATTGCGTGAAGCCCTCGGTGGCTGGCGGGGCGCTGGCAAAACGACTGGCTATTTGGCTTATTGCGACATGAATATGGGAATAATGGCTAATTCGTCAGCATACCTTTCCAACCTCTGCCGGGCTTAGGAGTGTGTTCTGGTCCTGTTCAGGAGAAGTAATGAAGAAAATGATGCTGACCGCCTGTCTGGCGGCGCTGTTCTCCATGACAGCATTCGCAGACGATCAACCCGGCCTGAAGGCGGATAAAGCCCCGCCGCCGCCGCATAAAATGGATGACGGCTATCGCGGCATGGAAGATGCCCGCACCATGACAATCCGGCAGGCCAAAGCCCTGCATGACGGCGCATCGGTCTCGCTGCGCGGTAACTCGGTGGAAAGAGAAGGCAAAGATGTCTATCTGTTCCGCGATAAAACCGATCAGATACAGCTTGATATTCCCATGGCGGTTTTTGACGGGAAATCCATCTCGCCCGATGAACTGGTGGGCGTCAGCGGCTCGCTGGATAAAAAGCAACAACCGGTTCGCGTCAGAGTCACGCACTTTCAGAAGCAATAATCGCCAAACGCCCGGCGGTACTCAACCTGCCGGGCGTCGCGTTTTACAGGAACATGCCCCCGGAAACTTCAATACGCTGCGCATTCATCCAGTGCAACTCATCGCTAAGCAGGGCGGCAATCGCATCGCCAATGTCATCCGGCAAGCCCACACGTCCGAGCGCAGTTTGCGCGGCAATGTGCTGATTAATCTGCTCATTATCACGCACCATGCCGCCGCCGAAGTCGGTCTCGATCGCCCCCGGTGCAATGATATTGACTGAAATGCCGCGTGCACCAAGCTCTTTCGCCTGATAGCGCGTCAGCACTTCCATCGCGCCTTTCATGGCAGCATAAGCGGCATAACCCGGCTGGCAAAAACGCGCCAAAGCCGCTGGAGACATTGAGAATGCGCCCGCCGTTTTTCATTAGCGGCAGCAGGCTCTGCGTCAGGAAGAACGGTCCCTTAAAATGGATGTTCACCAACTGGTCAAACTGCGCTTCCGTGGTGTCGGCAAACGACGCGTTAATGCCAATGCCGGCATTGTTCAATAAATAATCAAACGTCTCCCGCTGCCATACCGTTCTCAGTCGTTCCTGCACCTCATGGGTAAAGGCGGGAAAACTCGCGCTATCGCCGACATTCAATTGTAATGCCGTTGCTTTTACGCCTTTTGCTCAATTTCGCGCACAACCTGTTGCGCATCTTCGGCGTTATTATTGTAGGTCAGGATAATGCCGATTCCTTTCGCCGCCAGCTTCCAGCGCCGCGTTTTTACCTAATCCACGGCTACCGCCAGTCACTACTGCAATATGTTGTGTCATAAGAACCTCGTTTTTGCTGGAATCAGGGGAGTGAGAAAAGCTTATTAGCTGACCTGAAAACAATAAAGGTGCTAAATTACGCTTCACTGTTTCACTGAAGATAACAATAGCGTGCCGCGATGGATAAAATTTACGCAATGCAACTGTTCATCCGCGTAGCGGAACTGGAGAGCTTCTCCCGGGCGGCAGACTCAATGGGACTTCCTAAAGGTAGCGTATCGCGGCAGATCCGGTGCGCTGGAGACCCACCTCGGTACACAGTTACTGCACCGCACCACACGACGCGTACAGCTCACGCAAGATGGGATGGTCTATTACGAGCGGGCAAAAGATCTGTTGGCGAATATGGACGAGCTGGACGGTCTTTTTTTGCACGATCCTTCCAGCATCAGCGGCCGTTTACGGGTAGATATGCCCGTTGGCGTCGCGAAAAACCCTGGTCATTCCGCGGCTACCTGCGTTTTTGCAACAATATCCCGGCATTGAACTGGAGCTGAGCAGCAGCGACCGGCTGGTGGACATTATCCGCGAAGGGTTTGACTGCGTGGTGCGCGTGGGAACGCTGAAAGATTCCGGCCTGATCGCCCGCCAGTTGGGCCGCCTGTCGATCATCAACTGCGCCAGCCCGGATTATCTGGCGCGTTTTGGCTATCCGGAAACACTGGAGGACTTATCTTCCCATGCGCTGGTGCACTACGCCGTTAATCTCGGCACACGACCGCAAGGCTTTGAGCTGTGGCAGGATAATCAGACTCGTTGGGTGAAAACCGGCGGCATTCTGACGGTTAACAGCACCGAAACTTACCGAGGCTGCTTGCCTCGCCGGGCTGGGGATTATTCAGGTGCCGCGCATTGGCGTACGCGATGCGTTACGCAGCGGAAAACTGGTGGAGATCCTGCCGCAATACCGCGCAGAGTCGATGCCGGTGTCGCTGATTTACCCCCATCGCCGCAATCTTTCTCGCCGGGTACATCTGTTTATGGAGTGGCTGGCAGGCGCGTTAAGAGATTATGTCGATTAACCCCCCGGTGGCTATAATTTTCACAATGACCCATTCAGGAGAAGGAAAACGCACCTGATGACGCCGGAAAACCACGAAAAACGCCCGACGCACGATCTCGACTACCAACCCGTCAGGAAGATGGCGGAGCAGCCCCCCGAAAAGAAACGTCCCGCCAGCGGTAAGCTCAACAGTACGCTGAGCACGGTGACCAGCACCGCGAAAAAAATCCAGCGACGCCCGATGATTGCGCACCTGATCCGCGCGACGGAACGCTTTAACGATCGTATGGGAAATCAGTTTGGCGCTGCCATCACCTATTTCTCGTTTCTGTCGATGATCCCGATACTGATGGTCTCCTTCGCCGCCGCCGGTTTTGTTCTCGCCTCGCACCCCACGCTGTTGCAGGATATTTTCGACAAGATCCTGATGAGCGTCAGCGATCCGACGATGGCCATGACCCTGAAGAACACCATCAATATTGCAGTGCAACAACGTACCACCGTCGGCATTGTCGGGCTGGCTATCGCCCTCTATTCCGGCATCAACTGGATGGGCAACCTGCGTGAAGCGATCCGCGCCCAGTCGCGAGATGTCTGGGAGCGCAATGCCCGAGGACAAAGAGAAACTCTGGGTGAAATATTTCCGCGATTTCATCTCGCTGATAGGTCTGCTGGTGGCGCTGATCATTACGCTGTCGATCACGTCGATTGCCGGCGCGGCGCAGCAGATGATCATCTCGGCGCTGTACCTTGATTACATTGAGTGGCTGAAACCGGCACCGGCGACTGATTGGTCTGGTGATATCCATTTTGCCAACTATCTGCTGTTCTTCTGGATCTTCTGGCGCTTGCCTCGTCATCGCCCGCGCAGAAAAGCGCTGATTCGTGGGACGTTGATTGCCGCCATCGGCTTTGAAGTCATTAAAATCGTCATGACTGGACGCTGCCTTCGCTGGTGAAATCCCCCTTCCGGCGCAGCATTTGGCTCCCGTGCTCGGGCTGATGGCCTTTTTCTATTTCTTTGCCCGCCTGACCCTGTTCTGCGCCGCCCGGATTGCCACTGCGCACTATAAAGATGACCCGCGCATGCCGGGCAGAACCCCCGCTAATCGGCTATCGGGCTGAACGTAAACGCAATATATCAGCCCGATCGATGATTTCAGCATGAAAATCCAGACCGTAACTTTTATTTAACCAAAAACCAGTTTTATCCACCAATCTTTAAAAATTGTGAAGCATTTCATAGAAGATAAATCGCAAGCCTGAAAATTATTCGCTTTTGCTCAATTTTCAGGCTATCCGTGGTTTTGTTACAGATTGAAATGTCTCTTTTGCTGTGACTAATATGGCTGTTCGTTCGCCCCAAAATAAGAAAATTTTATGCAAGCTACAGCCACAACATTAGACAACGAACAGGAACACGCACCGGTAAACTCCCGCAATAAAGTCGTCATCGCGTCTCTGATCGGCACCGCCATCGAATTCTTCGACTTCTATATTTACGCCACCGCTGCGGTCATTGTTTTTCCACATATCTTCTTCCCGCAGGGTGATCCGACAGCGGCCACGCTGCAATCGCTGGCAACCTTCGCCATTGCCTTTATTGCCCGTCCAATCGGCTCCGCGGTATTTGGTCACTTCGGCGATCGCGTCGGCCGGAAAGTTACGCTCGTCGCCTCGCTGCTGACCATGGGCATTTCCACGGTCGTGATCGGCCTGCTGCCGGGCTACGAGACCATTGGCGTGATGGCGCCCTTGCTGCTGGCGCTGGCGCGTTTTGGTCAGGGTCTGGGCACCGGGCGGTGAATGGGGTGGCGCAGCGCTGCTGGCGACGGAGAACGCACCGCCGCGTAAACGTGCGCTGTATGGCTCCTTCCCGCAGCTTGGTGCACCGATCGGTTTCTTCTTTGCCAACGGCACCTTCCTGCTGCTCTCCGGCTGCTGACCGATGAACAGTTTATGAGCTGGGGCTGGCGCGTGCCGTTTATCTTCTCCGCCGTGCTGGTCATTATTGGCCTGTATGTTCGCGTGTCGCTGCATGAAACCCCGGTGTTTGCCAAAGTCGCTGCGGCAAAGAAACAGGTCAAAATCCCGTTGGGAACGCTGCTGACCAAACACGTGCGCGTGACGGTGCTGGGCACGTTTATCATGCTGGCAACCTACACGCTGTTTTACATCATGACAGTCTACTCAATGACCTACAGCACCTCGCCACAGGGGCTGGGCCTGCCGCGTAACGAAGTGCTGTGGATGCTGATGCTGGCAGTGATCGGTTTTGGCGTGATGGTTCCGGTGGCGGGTTTGCTGGCGGATGCGTTCGGCCGTCGCAAAAGCATGGTGGTGATCACCTCGCTGATTATTCTGTTCGCGCTGTGCATCTTCCCGCCGCTGCTCGGGTTCCGGTAACCCGGTGCTGGTGATGGCGTATCTGTTGATTGGTTTGAGTCTGATGGGGCTGACCTTTGGCCCGATGGGCGCGCTGCTGCCAGAGCTGTTCCCGACGGAAGTTCGCTATACCGGCGCGTCGTTCTCTTACAACGTGTCGTCGATTCTGGGCGCATCCGTGGCCCCCTATATCGCGACTGGTTGCAGGCGAACTACGGTCTGTTTTACGTTGGGATTTACGGCGGCGATGGCGTCATTGACGTTGATCGCTCTGCTGCTGACGCACGAGACGAAGCACCAGTCGCTGTAATATTTACCCTCACCCGCCCTCTCCTAAAGGGAGGGAGACCCTCAACCTTTAGAGGCGAAAATCTCCCAACCTTTAAGGGAGAAAATCCCCTCACCCTGCGGGGAAGAAAATCCCAACCTTCAGGAAGAGGCAGAACATTCACTCGCCGGTGACGGAAGCCAGAAACCCCACTTTATCCTTTAGCGCTTCATCTGCGACAAAATTGCCTGACACTGATTTTTGCTTACCTTCAGAAGGTGAAACCAGCGCCAGTAAGGCTGCTGCTGGCGTGACTAACGTTGCGGGCTGCCGCGACCGCACCGCGGGCAATCAATGGCCCGGCTTTGACGCCCGCCTGCGGGTTTTTGAAACTGCCGCGCACATACAACGGCGAGCGCAGTGTCACAATGCGGATGCCTTTACTTTCCGGATCGATGGTTAAATCTAACTGCTCTGACGCAAAACTGGCGCTGCCCGTGACGTTAATCAACGCGTTCTCCGTATCAAAAGCAAAGATCTGCGGGCGCGCCACGCCGTTCACCAGATTGAGATTCGCCGCCGCGCAGTTGACCCGGACTTCATCATCGCCAAAGATCTGCCCGACAAGGTAATTACCGACGTTAAGACCGAGGATCTCCATCAGGTTACGGCTTACCAGTCCGTCGTTCATCAGCAGCTTCAGATCGCCGTTGCTGGTGCCGAGCAGTGCAGCGACGGAATTGCCCACGCCACGAATGCTGGCATCGCCGTTCATCTCCCCGAGCGTCTTCTGCATCAGTTCCACGTTGGGCATCAGTTCTTTGAGCTTCAGGCGACGCGCCTGAATATCCGCCTGCCCTTGCATTGGCTTCTTATCGCCTTCGAGGTGGAGCGTTGCCGAAATCGTACCGCCCGCCGGGGCCGAACTTCAGCGGTTGCAGACGCAAATCGGCATTATTCAGCAACACGTGGGTCGAGAAGTCGCTGATGGGCAGCCTTGAACCGTGTTCAATCCGGCGACCTTTAAAGCGGACATCGGCATCCATCACGTTCCATTTGTCGGTCTCGAAACGATCGTACGGCAGCACCTTACCCGCAGGTTGCGTTGACACAGCCTCTTTTTTCGCCACGGTGCCTTTGCCGGAATGGACGCCAATCAGTGGCCCTAAATCCGCCAGACGAAGCTGGCGCGACTCGACGTCGCCTTCCAGTTTGGGGCGTGGTTTGCCGGTGGTGTACTTGAGCGTACCGTGAATATCGCTGTCGCCGATATGGCCATTAAAGTCGCGGTAATCATAGGTCTGGCCCTTAGCATCATGGATCTTCGCCACTAAGTGACCATCCGTTTCAAAGGGGGGCGTATCCGGCAACAATACTCCGGTGAGCCCGTACAGATCGCCAAGAGAGTCGCCGCCGAATTTCAGTTGCAGATCGATGCCGCCCAGATTCAGAGGATCATTAACGGTGCCGACAAACGCCACGCGGGTATTGCCTGAACGGAAATCCGCCTGCACCGGAAAGGGCGTCCCTTCGCTGCGCAGCGCCAGCATGCCGCCAATTTTCCCCGTGCCGGAGAGCGGCTGACCGTTGTAGCGCCCTTTCGCCGTCAGGCCAAAGACATAATCTCCAGCGTGGGTTTTGTTATCGCTTTTGCCCGTGACTTCACTAAACGGCAACGGCTTGCCGAGCGGGTCGACCAGAATGTCGATATCGGCGCGGGTTACGCTGTCGTCAATAGCGATGCGCCCGCGATCGAAAAGGATCGTATCGAGGCGGAAAGACCAGTCGGAGGGCGGCGTATCGGTCTTTTCGTGCTGTCGCTGGCGAGATTGAAGGTCCAGTTATTCAGCGTATCGGAGCGGCGAATCAGCTCGGCATCGGGCTGCTGGAGTTTAATCCACGGCAGATAGACGGTTTTGGTTAGCAGCGCGAGCGGGGCCAGCGTGGCTTCCACGCGGGGCAGATGCACCATGGTGATTTCGGGAATGTCCGGCGGGTTGCCCAGCAGGACGTCATCGGCATGCACATGCGGCCGGGCACCCAGCTTCGCCAGCCGGTTTCCGCTTTTGCCGCTCCCAGACCACACCAAGATCGCCGCGAATGGCAAAGGGCGGTTCAGTTCAGCTGAGACTTTCTCGTTAATCGTCGGTTTGAGGCGGTTCCAGTCGAATGTGGCGACGATAATGATGGCAACCACAATCAGTAACAGCAGCGTCGCAATGACGGCAATAATCGCTTTACTCGTTTTTGTCATTGAACCTTTCCTTTACAGCCTGACTTTCATAAAGATAGTTGAGGCTCAGGAAAGGGCGGCGATTACAGTTCGAGTATCACGTGTTCAAGCGGCTAAAGGAACCGGGCGCGAGGAGAAAATAGCCCTGTGCGGCAAACGCCGGCGAGTCTTGCACGTCGCGCCACTCTTCCGAGGGTTTCGACCCCTTCAACAATCACGCCCGGCAATAACGGTTCATCAACTGCAGCAGCAGCGTGAACAGATTTTGCCCTTCCGGGGTTTTACGCAACATGATAAACAGGTCGCGCGCGACTTTGATGTAGTCGTAACGCACTTCGCTCAGCGCCGAGAAATTCGCCATGCCGGTGCCAAAATCGTCCAGCCAGAGCGGGCCGATTTCGCTGATTGACGCGAAAGTGGAGTCTTGCGGTAAACGGATATGTTCAACCAGCTCGAAGCGGATCCACGGCAGCGATTCCACCAGTGACATCAGTTCTTTGTTCTGGCGCATCGCCAGCAGCGTTGGACCGTCGACATTCACCGACGCCAGCACCTCATTCTCTTCGAAGAATGCCTTTTGCTCCGCCAGTAGCGCCACCTGCTCGTATACCACTTCCACACGCTGGCGCACAGCCACTTCAGAAAAGTAGCGATCCGGCGCGATACGCTGATCCGGCTGCAACGGATGGGTCACAATGGTCAATACTTCAATAGCCATCAGGCGGCCATCTGTTCTGTAGATGGGCTGATAAGTATAAGCACGCTCGCATTGCAGCCAGTAACGACGTTCCTGCAAGCTTTCAATGTCTGCCTCAGGAATATTGAGTCGCTGGATGACCTGCTTTAACTTCATTTCTACTGTCCTGTCGATGGGATGACTCGGAGGAACTCGTCAAAGGGTTATCGGCGCTCGGTCTGATAACTTTATGTTCACGCTGGCGGCAAAAATCAAAAAGCGGGACACCGGAATCTGCACAGAACACGCTTTAGCTCAAAAAATACTGGAACGTTGTTTTAATATAGTTGACCACGAATCACCCACAACGCACACTACCGTTAATTCATCTGATTCCAGGTTCACGACTATGTCCGAGGAAAATTGCCGTCATTGGCGAATGCATGATCGAGCTGTCACAAAAGGCGCAGAAGTTAATCGTGGCTTTGGTGGCGATACCCTTAATACGTCAGTTTACATCGCGCGCCGAGGGTCGATCCTGCGGCGTTGTCCGTGCACTATGTCACCGCGCTGGGTACGGATAACTTCAGCCAGCAGATGCTGGAATCGTGGCAGAGCGAGAGCGTGGATACCCGCCTGACTCAGCGTATGGAAAACCGCCTGCCGGGCTTGTACTACATCGAAACCGATGCGACCGGCGAACGCACCTTCTACTATTGGCGCAACGAAGCCGCAGCCAAATTCTGGCTGGAGAGCGATCAATCCGACGCGATCTGTGAAGAGCTGGCCACGTTCGATTATCTCTATCTGAGCGGCATTAGCACCGGCAATCCTGAGCCCGACCAGCCGTCATAAGCTGCTGTCACTGCTGCAGGAGTGCCGCGCCAACGGCGGTAAAGTGATTTTCGATAACAACTACCGCCCGCGCCTGTGGGCCAGCACAGAAGAGACGCGCCCGGTTTATCAGCAGATGCTGGCCTGCACCGATATCGCTTTCCTGACGCTGGATGATGAAGACCTGCTGTGGGGCGAAAAGCCGGTAGAAGAGGTGATTGCACGCACCCAGCAAGCCGGTGTGAAAGAAGTGGTCATCAAACGCGGCGCGGACGCATGCCCCCGGTGGCGATTGCGGGCGAAGCGGTTGTGGAAGTCCCGGCAGTGAAATTGCCGAAAGAGAAAGTGATCGATACCACTGCGGCGGGCGACTCGTTCAGCGCAGGCTATCTGGCCGTGCGTCTGACCGGCGGCGATGCGGTTGCGGCAGCAAAACGCGGCCATTTAACCGCCAGCACGGTCATTCAGTATCGCGGCGCGATCATTCCGCGCGACGCCATGCCGAACTGAGTGGATGTTGATGCCTCTCCCGAGGGGAGAGGCGTCGTTTTCGTCATTGCCGTGGCGGAATATCCGACACATCGGAACGCACATCATCATTGCTTGCCGGCGCAGTTGCGGCTTCGGCTGGCGCCATCACCTCTTCCCACGTCGCCTGCAAATCCTTCATGTTGTATTCCGGCTCGCCTTTTGGCTGCAGCAGTATCAGCGACATATCCTGCGACAACTGCTGGTGCAGATCCTGGTTCAGCATTTCCGGCGTAAGGCTGTTAAGGAAGCCCTGACGCAGTTTCTGATACTGCTCCGGTGCAATGTCCACGACCTGGTTTTTGCAACGAGCGCATCCGCTGGCTAATCAGAATATCGGTGCCGGTGCGGGCATAGGTCGCAAACAGTTTCTGCAACTCAAGGTTCTTCTGCGCGATCAGCGCCTTGAACTCCTCTTCCGGCAGACCTTTTGCCGCACTTTCCCCCAGTTCACGCGCGATCAGGCCCGCATTGGCATTGAGCTTGTCGTTCGGCGAATCAACATTAATGGCGCATTGCGCACGCTGGAACAGCACCCGGCACTCGAAGCTCAGGCCAATATCTTTGGCGTTATTGCGGGTCAGATTCTGCTGGATGTGCCAGAACAGCGCTTCGCGCGCCAAATCCGCACGCCAGTAACGCTCCAGCGCCGACGATTCACGGATCGGCTGCCGGGGCGGAATCCCACATGATTGACAGGCGATCCTGCGTGACCGCGTCGGTCATCAGGCTTACCGGCTGTGGCGGCAAGGCGACAGCGTCGGCACAGGGGCCGGCGTATGGCGTTTACCCTTCAGCTCACCAAAGGTTTTATTGATTTGCTCGGCAATCGCGCGGCTGTCCACATTGCCGACCACAATCAGCGTCATGGCGTCCGGCGTATACCATTTCTCGTAGAATGCTTTGACCTGCGCGGCATCGATCGGCTCTTTTGGCATCACCGACGGATCGTGAGCCAGCAGCGCGGAACCTTTCAGACGATAACGCCATGCGTTGTCTGTCGTATCGCCGAGGCCGGTGACGACCATATCGTTGCTGGCAAGCGCATGATTCACCGTCTCGGGCGTAATGGCTAAGTTCCCGGCGGCATCCGCCAGCCAGACCAGCGCCTCTTTCAGCAAGTCGCCACGATTATTCGGCAGACTCAGGCTGTACTGCGTGAAGTCGTACGACACCACCGCTGGCGGCAACGGACGTTTCGGATCGATGCCCTGCTGCCAGAGCGAACGCACCTGCGCAGGATCCAGCGGACCGCTATGGGTCAGCGCGATGCGAGGAATAAAATGGTTGAAACCGCTCTGTTGCGTGCTTTCGGTGAGCGAACCGGTATTAATAGACAGGCGAATTTCAATGCGATCGCTGGGACGCTGCGGCGTGGCTAAAACCTGCCACTGAAAACCATTTCCCAGTGTCCCTTGTTGCCGGGTCGGGCTGGAGCGCATCTGCCTGCACATAACCGACAGCCGCCAGCATCAGCAAACCGCCTGTTAACAACCGAATTTTTGTGCCCTGCATGAGAACCCCCTAATCAACATTCCTCGGGTTAAAAAAGTCAGCCCGCCAGAGGAGGCCGAAAGATACGTAAAAACACTTCGCTTTTAGACCGCAGGAAAAGCAAAACGTCACACCGTGAAGTGAATAATCCCGAAAATTCATCGTGAATTGTGACGGTAATAGGGGGGAATTATGCGCAGAAGCCCGCAGTCCGACAAGGGACTGCGGTCATAAGTCATGAAATTATGAGGAAATTTCGCGAGTTTTTCCGCTTTCAGCTCGATTATTGAGCGTGTCGGACAACTGTTTCTGATCCAGTTCCTTAACCCACTTCGCCACCACAATGGTCGCCACGCCGTTACCCACGAGGTTAGTTAACGCACGGGCTTCCGACATAAAGCGGTCAATCCCCAGAATCAGCGCCGGGCCCGCCACCGGCAGATGGCCCACCGCAGAGAGCGTCGCGGCCAGCACAACCCTCCCGGTCACCCCGGCAGCGCCTTTCGAGGAGAGCAGCAACACCACCAGCAGCGTAATTTGATGGAAGATATCCATATGGCTATTGGTGGCTGGGCGATAAACACCGCCGCCATCGTCAGGTAGATTGAGGTACCGTCGAGGTTAAAGGAGTACCCCGTCGGAATAACCAGCCCGACCACCGATTTGCGGCAGCCCAGCCGTTCCATCTTCTCCAGCATACGCGGCAGCGCAGACTCCGACGACGATGTCCCCAGCACGATCAGCAGCTCTTCACGGATATAGCGAATAAACTTGAAGATGCTGAACCCGGTCGCCCGGGCAATCGCGCCGAGCACCACCACCACAAACAGAATACAGGTCGCATAGAAGCAGATAATCAACTGGCCGAGCTGCACCAGCGTGCCGACGCCGTATTTGCCAATGGTGAACGCCATCGCGCCGAATGCGCCAATCGGCGCAAGACGCATGATGAAGTTGATGATGCCGAAAATCACCTGCGAGAAGCTTTCGATAACGTTGAAAATCAGCTGGCCTTTATGACCGAGACGATGCAACGCAAAGCCAAACAGCACGGCGAACAACAGCACCTGAAGGATATTGCCGCTGGCGAACGCGCCAATAACGCTGGCGGGGATCACATCCAACAGGAAGGCAATAATCCCCTGTTGCTGCGCCTGTTCGGCATAAACCGCCACCGCTTTCGCGTCCAGCGTCGCGGGGTCGACATTCATTCCCGCGCCGGGTTGCACCACGTTAACAATGACCGGTGTGCCGATAATCAGCGCCGGTACTGACGACCTCAAAATAGAGCAGTGCAACCGCCCCGGTGCGACCGACCGCCTTCATGCTTTCCATACCAGCGATACCGGTGACAACCGTACAGAAAATGACGGGCGCGATGATCATCTTGATAAGCTTAACGAAGCCATCACCAAGCGGCTTCATCTGCGCACCTAATTCAGGATAGTAATGGCCAAGCAGAATACCGATGGCTATCGCTGTCAGAACCTGAAAGTAGAGACTTTTTAAACAGAGAGGTTTTCATAAGGTGTCCTTGGATTAAACCTCAGGCTTTGTGGGGTTTTCAATTAGCCTGCGGTTTAAAAATAACACCCGTCAAACACGACAGAAATAAACTTACATCAAATCTGGAAACAACAATGTTAAAAAGTTTGAACTGACTCGCACAACCTCGTAACAATTTACCGATTTTCAGCCCTATCCGGAAGCGGCAAACCAGCGCTGTTCAAACGCCTCTGCTGACGACGCGTGGGCAAAAGGAAGCCTTGCGCCACATTTACGCCCGCTTGCGCCAGCCGCGCGCTGGTTTTCCCCGCTCCACTCCTTCAGCAATAATGTCCAGCTCAAGGCTGCGCGCCATATGAATAATGGCCGACACCATGCTGTTGTCATCCGGTAACCCGTCAACAAACGTCTTGTCGATTTTCAGCACATCCACAGGCAGCGACTTCATATGTTGTAACTGACGTAACCCGGCGTAGCCCATACCGAAGTCATCCAGCGCAATGCGAACCCCGGCCTCGCGCAGCGGGGCGCAGAATAGCCACCGCCGCTTGCGGGTCATCAATACGGCGGCTTTCCGTGATTTCCGAGGATCAGCGTAGCTGGCGCAATACGGTAGCGATGCAGCAGTTCAAGCATATCGGGCACCATATTGTGATGGAGAAGCTGCAAGGCGGAGAGGTTGACCGACAGCGGCAGCATAATCCCCCGCGATTGCCATGCCGCCAGTAAGCGACAGGACTCTTCAAGCACCCAGTAACCGACGTTGATCATCAACCCGCTGGATTCAATACGTTCTATCAATCCTTCCGGTAAATCCCAGCGCTCATCCTGCTGTTGCATACGCAACAGCACTTCCGCGCTCCTGAGTTCGCCGCTGGCGAGATCCACCTGCGGTTGCAGCCAAATCGCAAATTTACCCTGCTCGAGCGCGGTGAGAATATCGCTCTCAAGCGCCAGACGCTGCTGCGCCAGCGCCATGTGTTGCGGGTCGAAGAACTGGATCTGGTTTTTTCCCTTTGTGCCGCGCGCACTGCTGGCGGCGGATACCGCGCGGCGGTAAAGCTGCTCAGCGGAAAGGTCGCCATAAAACATCGCCACGCCAATGCTGGCGGTCGGGCGTAGCTGGATCCCCTGAAGCGGGATCCGCTCGTTAATCGCAGTGAGTACTTGCTGACCTAAAGTCATGGCCTGCCACGGCGCCTTTACGCCGTGGGCGATAATCGCGAAGTCATTACCGCTGACCTGTGCAAGCGTCATGCGCGGTGACAGCACCGACTTCAGCTTCTCTACCAGCGTCAGCAGCAGCATTTCTCGCTGATTTTCCTGCAACACGCCCGCGGTATCGCGCAGCGTGTCGCAGGCAATCACCATCAGCGCCGTGGTCTTTTCCGCGCAACCGTCTGCTCCATCAGCGCCATCAGAAAGGCTTTGTTCGGCAGTTCAGACACCGGGAACTGCGTCGATTGCAGGTTTAACGCATCATATTCGCGCAGCAATTGCTGCTGGTGTCGGTTGTAGCTGCGCACCAGCATGCCTATTTCATCGTCATGGTGATGGGAAGGCAAAACCAACTGGTGCCCAAGGCGATCCTCTGCCGGGAGGTCATTCAACTCACGGGCGATTTTCCGCAGCGGGTGCACCAGTAACCGGTTCATGCACCGGAGATCGCCACGGTCAGCATCAGCCAAAGAAGCAAGTAAGCAGTCACTAACGTAGAGAGCGTGCTGATGACGAATTTATAGACGCGGTACGAATCGGCCTGCAATACCAGATAAGCCAATGGCTGAGGGTTGGCCGGGCGCTCCAGCGAATAAATCGGCAGCGAGATCTGGATCGGTAATTCAAATATCCGGGTGATCATCACCGGCACCGGGCGCTCCGGAATAAAGCGCATGCGCAGCGCCTGAAATTGATTGGGCAGCACGACATCCGCCCGACTCACCACCCCGGCTGGTTTAATTTGCTTCAGGATAGATTCCGCTTCCGGAATATCGGCTTTCAGAATTGCCGCCGAGAGCGGTTCACGAACGGAGCGGGCAATGCTTTCCAGTTGCGTAGCCGTGTTATAGCGATTCTGCTGTAAGAAATGAAACAGCAGAATGACGCAAAAATGAAAATAAACACCATGGACACGGCAGACACCATGGCCATCTGTTTAATGGTTAAAGAACGGCTAACACGCAAAATCACTCTCCAGAGGTACGATAAGCGCAGAGGAAATCAACAGCGACTCTGCCGCCAGATTATACTCGATCGTGACGCTCTTGAGACAAACGACCAGCCAGATTGCAACGCGAAAGAGGATAGCGGCAATCATTATGGGTAACAGATTGAATCACTGGCGTTTAATCACTATACGCCCACCATGGCGCGCAGCGATTCACCGCCGGAATTGTCCTTTTTTTACCAGTCAGCGTAAGGCGTGAGCGTTTGCGGCGGCATATCCATATCGCCCTGCCACCCGGCACCGGAATAACGCACATAAATCAACGCATGGCTTTGGGGTGTAATCCTTCGCTTGCTGAATATCGACACCCGCGCCAATAAACCAGTGGGACGTCACCCGGCGCTCCACCAGCGCACGTGCGGTATAACCAAAACCGTTCGAACTGCTGCTCGCACTGCCATTGTCCTTATCCGAGTACATCGGGTCGCCATTGGCAAAGAACTGGTTATCCGGGATCAGGTTCTGCAACGGATAGCGTTTGATGCCATCGGTTTTTGAGTGCGACCACGAGCCAGACGCACCCAACTCCCACGACCAGTTTGCCGTACGTTTCCGCCAGACAACCGGCACCGCGAACGAGATATACTGCTGCGGACTGTAATAGCCGCCCTGTCCCAGCGTGTACTCGCTCAGATCCTTGTCGTAATGCCACAGCATATTGTTGAGGCCGACGGTCAGACGCTCATTATCTTTGTTGATCAGCTTGTAGTAATAGCCGGTCATCCAGCGGACACGCCAGTTATCCGCCACGTTCTTACCGGTGATGGAATCCGCATTCAAACTCGACCAGACGCCGTTTGCTTCCCCTTTGTCGTAGCTCAGGCTAACGCCGCCACCGGTGGCGCGGACGCCGCCCCATATCAGGCCAGTATTCGGATCTTTTGCCCGCCGAACGCCAGTAATGAGCTGGAAATCGGCCGACGATGGACGTTAACGGTGTACCCCAGCGGCCCCAAATCGCTGCTGTAGCTCAGGCCACCCACCACGTCCACCACATCAAACCCCATCGGCGTGGTGCCGATGTCCCCCGACCAGTGCCATTTTGCCAGCCGACCGCGAGACTTGCGCCGTTGGCTTTCTGGCTGGTGTTGCCGCTACATGGCGTTGCGGAACAGGTACCCCAATTGGGGTCGTAAACACCATTTGTGGTGGCGAAACTGCCCACATTCATATTCACCACATCGGTGCGGAAGAACATCCGTCCGTCCGCCAGCGGCGCATCTGCCTGCAACATGGTGGTATGGGCTTTCAGATCGGAATAACCGCCGGTACCGCTGGAACCCCAATAATCATGCTGCAGCGTGACATTGATATCCTGTTGCCGGTAGAGATCGGCCGCATCGCTGCGGATGCCGCGCTTCAGCCAGTCATCTTTCGCGTTATTGCGCGTTAAACGCGTAAAGGTGTCGTTATCCGCAGGCGACGTGGTGGTCACGCCGGACGCCACCATGGCATCTTTCCAGGGTTTCCAGTGCCTGCTGCGGCTCGCCCTGCTGCGCCTGAAAACGGGCAGCATCGCGCAACACCAACGCGCTCTCCATCGACGGCGGCTGCGCTTTGGCCTGCGGCGTAATGCGGCTAAAGGTTTGCCGGGCGCTGTCGGTATCGCCAAGTGCGGCCTGCACCAGCGCCAGACGCCGCTGGGTATTGATGGACTGCGGTTGCGCCGCCGTTGGGGCGGGCAACTTCGCCAGTTGCGCGCGCGCCGCCATTTTATTGCCATCGGCGGCGTACAACTCCGCCAGACCAAGCCGCGCGTCCTCGGGTTATTTGTATCCCGCTCCAGCACCCGGTTGAAATAGTGCTGTGCAGACGCGCTATCGCCACCCTGCTGCGCCCAGTCGGCCAGCGTCAAGTCAATACGCGTCGACGCAGGCTGCTGCGCCAGTAACGCCCGCGCCTGCTCTTCATGGCCGCTGTCGCGCAGCCGGTTGGCGTTTTCCAGCAGGCGATTGGTTTGCAACCGCTCCGCCAGTTCCTCGGATATTGCTGTTCCACTGCGCTTTCGGCAGCCCGTTAAGATGATTCAGCGCCGCCATTTCCTGATTATTGCCGGAGAGATACAGGCCATAGGCGTACACCTGCTCCGGATCGCCGAGGTTTGAGTGCGGCGAGACGCTGCATTTGCGCATCGGCTTCGTGCTGCTGTCCGGCCTCGGCGCAGGTCGCTCGCCAGACGGTAAGTCACCCACACGCTACCGAGGATCGAGCGCCAGCCGCTGGCGTTGCAACTCCGCTGCCTGTGCCCACTGGCCGCTGTTTTCCAGCGCTTCCGCCTGCTGCGCAAGCCGATCGTTTTTCAGCCCGCGCTCAATGTCATCAATGCTGCGACGCTGGCTGGCGGAAAGCGACTGAATAAACGTGTCGGCCTCTTGTGGCGAGCGCGCGCGATAAATATTCGCCAGACCACGCACCGCATTGCTGTTGCCGCTGTCCATACGCAGCGCACCGGCGGTAAAACCCTTCCGCCGCGTTGCTGTCCTTGCGGGCCATCGCCGCATCGCCAAGGCCAAGTACCGCATAGCTGTCAGTGTTATCAATACGCCGCGCCTGCGAATAGAGGCGCTCCGCCTCAGTTGGGTTGTTCGCTTTTAACGCCGCATCACCTTGTTGGATCAGCAGCCAGTAGCGGTTGGTTTTTAACAAACTGTCCCACTTACTGCGGTTACCACTGGTGGGATCCATGGCGATGGCTTTTTTCGAATTGCGCCACCGCACGGGCGCGATCGCCGCTTTGCGAATAGGCTTGCCCGAGCGCGCCAACGGCTTCACTGTCCGTTCGGTTGGCAGTGACGGCACTGGCGCAACTCACCCACCGCTTTCGCCCCTGTCCGGCATCCACTGCCGCCGGTGGTGGCCCGGGCGCGAAACGCCGGATCGGCGAGCTGTTTTTGCTGCGTGGCGAGCTGCGTACGGGCGCTGTCCACGGTATCGCCCGAGCTGAATACGGTCAGGAAACGTTGTAGCGCTTTCACGCTGGCATCGCTCACCGGCATGCGTTGGATCTGCTGATACCAGAGCCCTGCCGCCGCTTCACGACCCGCGCTGGATTTCGCCATCTGCTCCAGCACCGCATACCCTTCGGCATCACGCCCTTCGCCAAACAGCAATTGCGCCAGCGAATTTTGCAGTGCCTCATTACCCGGATTGCGAGCGTTCAGTGCTTTCAGTTGCGTGATTGCCTCACTGCGACGCGCCGGAACTTTCGCGACCAACGCCCAGTACTCCACCGCCAGATCGCCCTCCGGTGGATTACCTTTAAACAACGCATCATAGGCTGCGAGCGCTTCCGGCACATGACCTGTCGTGGCCTGTAAGCGCGCCTGTTGCAACGCCTCGGCGTCCCTCTGCGCCAGAGAGCGTCATCGTCGTCACGGAGGATTTATACGCTGAGGAATCCGGCGCCAGTTGCTTCATGCGATCGAGCTGCTTTTGCGCCCCGGCGTTATCGCCCGGCGCAGTAAATAGCGAAAACGCGCGGCAATCACTTCCGGGTTATCCGGATCGATAAGTTCGAGACGGTACAATGACTGACGTACCAGTCCTCACGTTTGGTGGCTTCACCCAGCCGCACCTGCGACAACAACTGCTGCTGAGCGGTAGGCTCATCCGCCTGCGTGGCTGGCGTCAGCGCAAGCGCGAGTGAGAGACAAAGTAAGCTTACTGTGAACTTGCGCATGCCCGGCCCCAGTCAGGTTGTAACTCACCGCGAGAGGTGAAACGAAAACGGTGCTCATCCCAGCCTTGACCGAACAGGGTAAGAACATAACTGAAATAAGCATCATCGCCCGGGAAATGGTCGGCGACGTTTTGCCGTTGCACGGCCTGCGCATCACGATCCTGTAAGAAGGGCAACAGCGCAGCGGCAAAGCCAACCGGGCCATTACCGCGCGGCTGCGCAGTGGCGACATCCACTTTTCCGGCACCACGCCATTTTTCGCCGTCACCGCCGCCATCGGTTTTAACCGTTCGAGCAGAGGCGCTTTTGCGCATCGCGGTCGTTCATCATACCCACCCACAGATAGACGCGGATGGCGTCGTAGCCACTGATCAACGTCTTATCGGGGGCCAGTTGCCAGCCTTTACTTTTTCATAACGCACCCAGTCCGGCGAAAATCCCTTCGGCGCCGTCTCCAGCAACAACCGGTGATTGGTCTCCTGCAGTGCCGCCCGAGGGCTCGCCAAAACGGGTCAAATAGCGGGCAAGCTGCGGCGGCAGGTAGCTGGGGTTAAACCGCCAGACCGTCTCCTCGGCAAAGCCGACTTTTCCCGGTAGCAGCATTGGCCCCAGCCCACAGTACGGTCACCACTTCCTCTTTGGCGATGCGGTTTAACAACGCCTTGCCCGGTGGTATAACGCTCTTCTTTCCATAAGCGTCCGGCTTCCAGCAGCGACCGGGCGATCCAGATATCCGCATCCGACGCAGAGTTACTATCCAGCACGGTCCAGTTGCTTTCGTCCTTTTTCCCCACAGCCGGTGCCGGAAGGTGTTCGCCGGGATCCCCCTGCGCCAGATTGTCTTTCGTCCATTCCAGCACTTTACCGAACATCTGCCGGTCATTCGCCGCCAGCGCGAAGAACAAGGCATAGCTTTGCCCTTCCGAGGTGGTTATCTTGCGCGCATCGCTGGGGGTCAATCACCCGCCCGCCATCGCTGATATACGCCTGTTTGAAGTGCTCGGGGCGGGCCATGTGCAGGCGGCGCGCACATTCACCGCCGCCAGCACCAGCGCCATTACAACCCAACGTAACGCCTTCATCGCCGTTACTCGTGATCCGGGTCAAGACGACGGCGGCTGATGATCCGCAACAGACGCCACAGCACCCACGCCAGCAACACAATACTCACCGCCGCCAGCACCGCCAGCAGCACGGGATGGTTCGCCAGCGCATACCAGACACGCTCAAACCACGGTAAATGGCCCACATAATAGATGTCGCCAACGCGTAAACCATTCACCCCGGACTCGCGGATCACCGACACCGAACCGAAAATCGCCGCGCGTTTGCCGCTGTCATTGATTGCCTGATTGAGCAAGGTGTAACCGCGCGGGCTATCCGCCAGCAGTGCGACTACGCTGCGCTGATCGTTAAACGGTGACTGGAAGCCGACAATGGCTGCCATCGGGCCGTCGGAGGTGATGGCGGTCTGCGTCTCCGCGGCGATCGGCTTCATCCGGCAGATTCGACGCGAATGGAGTCTGGCGTTGCGGTGTTTTCACCCAACTTTGCGCCGCCTCCACCAGCAGGTCGATTTTCTTATCATCTTTGAGCGCGGGCGGAATCGCGCCGACGATCATGATATCCGCATCTTTGCCCCGGATTTTGCTGGCATCGTCGGTCAACTGCACGTTGATAGCCGGGAAGCCCGTCTGTGCGCCAACGGTGCCCAACGCATCGAGCAGCGTGGTCAGTTGCGCAGGCGCGGGTTTAGGCGGCATCACCACCAGCGTTTGCGACAGATCCGCCATCCGGCTGAACGGGAAGCCCGCATTGGCGAAAGCACGCAGATCCGGCATGGCGATAAAGTGGTAATACTTCGAGAAATCGATGGTGGAATCGTCGCCAATGACCACGCGGTTATCCACCTGCTGGAAGGTCACGCAGTTATCAATGGTGCCGCCCGGCATCGGGTTCATGTACTGGAAATCAAAGCGCAACTGGTTGACCGCACCCAGTTTCAGCGCCGGAATGGAGACATCCGTTTTACCGTCCAGCAACCCCTGAAGCACCGGCAGGCGCAGCAGCAACTTATTGCTGTCCTCGGGTTACTCAGCAGGCTGAAATATTGCAGGAACTGGTTGTTCAGGCTGATATCCATGCGCGAGTTATCTTTCGTCGGCGGCGCGGTATAACGGTAATTGAGGTTCATATCAATGCCGTTACTGCGCAGCAGATAGAGATCCGGCGGCAGGTTCAGCGCCACATTGATCGACGCGGGCTGCAACCCGGTTGATTGCAACTGCTCTTCATAGGTTTTCAGCTCGCCAAAACTGACCGGACGATCGGTGCGGACCCAATTTGGCGCATCGTAGGGCTGACGCGCCAGCAACGGTTTCACGTCATTAACGGTGACGCTATCGCCACGGAACAACACATTGCCCTGCGCAATCCCTTTTGCCGCCTGCAACAGATCGTTATCGTCACGGCCCATCACCACCAACAACTTCACATATGGATTATCCGGATGCGCAATCATGCTGATGGTCGGCCCTTTCACCGCCGGGGCATCACGCAGGAAATCCGGTCGCTTATCATTGGTGGCGAACACAATGGCGTTACTGTCCGGCAGGGTGTTGTAACTGACCGGGGAACGTCTGCCCGCGCCAGCCGGAGCGGGAACCAAACCAGACGCGATAACGGCCGCCGCCTGCTGTTGCCCCGGTGCCCGGCGCATCGGCAAAGACCATCGGCAGCGTTAAGGCACGGTTATCACGCGCGTCAAAGAACGGAACAGGGAAGTGAGACAGATCGTTTTGCAGCGCCAGCTTCTGGTAGGTCAGATCCAGCGAACTGCTGCGCCCGATATCCAGCCACAGCGTGTTACTGGCCGGGTTTTCGCAGACATCGCGATAGTGCCCGACAAACTCCAGACGCACACGGTTAAAATCGGCGATAAAAGCGGGTTAATCGGCACCTGAGCCAGCGTTTTTTGCCCAGTTGCTCTTTGGTGACCGGCAACACGCCCATCAATTCATCGTTCAGGTAAACCTTCAACTGCGATTGCACCGGCAGTAACGACGGTGACGGCGTGTACTCAAGGTTCAGCACCGCTTTTGACACCAGCTCATCGCTACGCATGCCAAACTCAACACCGCCATTCGGATTGACGCCGCGCAGCACCATACTGCCCGGCGGCGGCGCAATCTGAGCAAACGTCAGCTTCACATCGCGGGACGGGGCGTTTTCCGCCACCACCGGCGCATTCGCGCCCTGTACAGGGCATAACCCGGCCCACCACCTCCGCACCATTGGCGGCAGGCAGCATCTGCCCGGTGGCCAGCGCAGCGGGGTTCGCAGGCGCCGCAAGGGTCGTCATCGGGGGCAGCGCGCTCATCCCCACTGCCACTGCCACTGCACAAATCCAGGAGAATTTTCTTTTCATCGCGTTTTCATCATTGTTGAGCCATAACCGGATTCGGTTGCTGTGCCGTCAGGTTCCGTGCTGGCCTGCGAGGAATGAACGACACCCCCCAGGAGACCGAGGCCGGTGAGCACACGGAAAATCACCTTCACTGACGACGGAGCGAATTCCGCGAGATGGCGATAGCCGCGACCCAATTTCAAAATATCGAACAGGCTTTCCAGCGGTTTATCTTCCGGAAAACTGTCCTGCCACAACGCCCATGTGTCGGCACGGGCAAACGTACACTGCACAAAATCGATATGCTGTTTGGTGGTCAGCGGCATCAGTTGCAGACCGACCTCATTGCCGGAAACGCGCGCGCCACGGTCGTAGGAAAGACGTACTCTTGCCGACCACGCTTCAGCAACAGGTTCACGCGTTGCCCTTCAAGCACCTGCGCCCGGCCATTGATCCTGATGCCCAGACCGCCGTCAGAGAAGTCATGCACGGTACAGGAGAAAAGATGGCCATCTTCGCGGGCAATTGCCGCGGGCATGGACATTTCCACCCTGTGCGCCCGGCGAACCTGCTTGCTCTCCACCGATACCGCCACCGCGCCGCCGAGAATAACCATGTTGTAGAACACCCACGCCATACTGACGAAGACCGTCAGGATTTCGTTTTCCGGCCCGTAGAAGTAGCGCCATACGCCAACCGCCAGACCGAGCACGTTAATCAGCACCCGAGGGTAGATATAGGGACGGGAAATCACCCAATCCACATACTCTTCTTCCACCGTGCCACCTTTCGCCGTGACGTTAAACTTGCCTTTGTGCGGGTTAAAGAGCGCCACCATCGTTGGCGGTGCGATATACCAGTGCCAGCACCGTTTCATAAATCTCAGCTCCAGAAGGAGTGACGGTATTTGCCCTGAATTTTCGGAGTTGGTCAGGCTGGCGTGGATCATATGCGGCAGAACGAACAGCGCGATCATCAGCGCCGGGGCATAAATGATGTAGGCATGCAGCAGCAAAAACGCCAGCGGCGCGGTCAGGAAGATCAGTCGTGGAATGCCGGACAAGAAGTGAAACATGGCGTTGACGTAGCACAGTCGCTGCCCGAGCTTCAGCCCTTTGCCGAACAGCGGGTTATCGAGGCGGAAGATCTGCACCATGCCGCGCGCCCAGCGAATACGCTGACCAATATGCGCAGACAAACTCTCCGTCGCCAGCCCTGCCGCCTGCGGAATTCGCATATACGCGGAGGTGTAGCCCGTGCGGTGTAAACGCAGGGAGGTGTGCGCATCTTCGGTGACGGTTTCTACCGCAATACCGCCGATTTGATCCAACGGTTCACGACGGATCACCGCACAAGAGCCGCAGAAGAAGGTGGCGTCCCACATGTCGTTGCCGTCCTGCACCAGGCCATAGAACAGCGTGCCTTCGTTCGGCGTTTTACGAAAACGCCCAAGGTTACGTTCAAACGGATCCGGCGAGAAAAAATGGTGCGGCGTCTGCATCATCGCCAGTTTTTTCTCTTTCAGGAACCAGCCCATGGTCATTTGCAGGAACGAGCGCGTGGGCACATGGTCACAGTCGAAAATCGACACAAACTCGCCCTTCGCATACTTCCAGGGCATTGTTGATATTCCCGGCTTTGGCGTGTTCGTGAGTCGTGCGGGCGATGTATTCCACCCCGACAGTGTTGGCGAAGACGCGAAACTCTTCACGGCCGCCATCGTCGAGGATCCAGATTTTGAGTTTATCTTTCGGCCAGTCAATGCCCAATGACGCGTAAATGGTGTTTTTCACCACGCTTAAATCTTCGTTATAGGTGGGCACGAAGATATCCACCGAGGGCCACAGCGCCATCTCTTTCGGCAGCGGCACCGGCTGGCGATTGAGCGGCCACACCACCCTGGAAATAACCGAGGATCAGCACAATCCAGTGCGTAGGTTTCCCGCAAACAGCAGTATCAGACCGCATACCAGACTGACCGGATCGTTCCAGTTCAACGTCGAGGTATAACGCCACCAGATATAACGACAGGAAACGGTGAGCGACAGAACAATCAACATTAACGCCGAGAAGCGCCCCGGAATGCGCCGCACCAGCAAGGCCACACCCCATAGCAGCATCAGGAACACAAACTGCGAAAGCGGGTTAAAGGGCTGTGTAATACACAAAATCGCCAGAACCAGCGAGAAGACAACCACCACGCCAAGAATGAAACGCCGGACGCGCGGATGAATATGCGCCAGCTCTTTTTGTGGTCGAGGTGGCCGGTACGTTGCGTTACCCGCGCCGGCAGACTATCCAGCCAGTGATACCAGCGCCCACGCAACGCGCGCGAGCCCGGGCAAAACGCTGACGACGCGCAGATTTCGGCGGTCCCCACGGCAAGGTGACTAACAGCCAAAGGGTTTGCACCAGATAGCGCGCCGGGTCGAGAGGGCGGGGTTTGTCAGGATCGATATGCGGAAATAACTGATGTTGCTGCGCACGCAGCAGCTGCCAGCGCGGGTGCTCCAGCGGAATAAACATCCATGCGAGTATCGCCCAGAAGCAGCCAGAGGCCGCGCTGAACCCGGAGGCGCCATGACGGCGATAGTGCTGATAGCGCTCGCTTAAACGCGCGCTAACCGGGGGGATCAGCAACCGGTGTGCGGACAGGCGACTCATTGCGGACTCCTTGCGGGCTCCCCGCTGTCCGCACGCGTTTGCGCACAATGCAGCAGGCACCAGTTCGCCAGCGTTAACACCTCTTCCGCCGCCAACGCATCGGCACGGTATTCGCCCAGCGGCTGTTTTGACGCCATGCATTCCGCCATCGCTTCATCGCGATGAATATAGATCGGCAGCATTCGTCGCTGGCTTTGTAACCACACCTGCCAGAGGTCATCCTGTAGCTGACTGCCTACGCGCAGATCGTTTATCAGAATATGCGTACCCACCGGTAAAACCTGCTGGTGCAGACGCACATGGCAGTTCGTGTCCGGCTTGATAATGGTCAGCGTATGATCGCACTGCTCAATAAACTGGCGAACCAGTGGCGAATAGCCGTGCGGCAGGTCGATCAACACCCACTGATACTGCTGCTGCGTTTGCAGCGCCTGCAGAATAGAGGTGAGCGCGTTAAGCACGTCGGGCAGTCGCTGGCTATTTTCCCATTCGCTTGTCGTAAGGCGACCAAAAGGCAAGACATCAAGTTGAGAGGTGTAACGCAGCCCCGCATCACGCCAGTCCTGACCATCCAGTAAGGCGCGCGCCCAACCGCCGTTATGATCGAAATCGACATTAAATGACAGGCGCAGAAGATTATCGGGGCACGCGTCAATAACGAGCACCGACTCGCCTAATAATTGCAATGACCGGTGCCAGAGCCGCAGTGATTGATGTTGTACCCACGCCACCGCGTATCCCCCTGTAATCCCAAGATGGCCATTCATGGCTCCCTTATTGTTGACGGGCGAATTCAGCAAGCAGTGGCCAACGCTTAATAGCTGCCGCCAACTGTTCTCGTTGGGAAATATCGGCATAGTCTATTTCCAGGCAATGAAAATGCTTTGCTCAGCGCCAGAAAATCATTTTTGAAATGTGTAGCCCAGCGTGGGGATCTGTCTGAGTTTTGAATTCATCGCTATGCATGTTTAACCGATCCCTATGAATAAAAAGCACTTGAGCAAATGAGGCAAGACAATCGCGCCTGAGAAAATTCGTTTACATGCTAAATCTGATGTTCTTTAATTTCAATGTTAGGTTTATTTCTTCGCTTACGCTAGTAAACTGAGATACAGTTAAATTCTCTATAAGAGGGACATCGTGGACCCCGTATTTTCTATTGGAATCCAGTCGTTATGGGATGAATTACGTCATATGCCCGCAGGCGGCGTCTGGTGGTTAAATGCCGATCGCGAACAGGATGCGATTAATCTTATAAATCAGACCATTGCGACACAAGATAAAGAAGCAAAAGTCGCAATAATTGGCATGGGCCACGATCTGCATAAAATCATCCATCTGGATAACGATCACGGACCAGAAAAAATCCAACTATTTTCCATGCCAAATCGGGAAAATGGTCTATACTTTTCACCCGCGATTTACTGTGTTCAGTGGAGCCTGAAAATTATTTACTGATCCTGCTCTGCGCCAACAATGCCTTTCAGAATATTCCCGTGGCTAATTTGCAAAGATGGCTGGAAAAAACTCACGCATGGGCGAAATACCATAAATGCGCACTGCTGATAATTAACCCCAGCGGCAACAGCGATAAACAGACGTCGATTCTGATGAGTGAATATCGCACATTATTTGGCCCGGCCAGTTTACGCTATCAGAATGATTTACATGTTTATGACGTTGCCCGGTGGTGTAATGAAAAAGGGGTTAGCGCCCGGCAACAGCTTCAGATCCTTAATGTTAAAGGACGCTGGCAATTAGCGGAACGGGAAGAAACATCCGTCCAACCGCGTAGCGATGAAAAGCGAATCTTAAGTAATATTGCTGTATTGGAAGGCGCGCCGCCGCTTTCTGAATACTGGTCATTATTTGAAACTAACGAAGCGTTATTTGAAGAAGCCCGTGCCAGCCGGGGGCGGCAACATTGATATTTGCGCTCACGCAAAATAATCAAATAGACAGTATTGCGCGGCAAATCCACACGCTGCGTCGCCAACGCGGTAGCGGCCTGAAAATCATTGTCCGTGAAAGCCACGCCAGCCTGCGCGCCACGGATGAGCGACTGTTGCTGGGCTGCGGAGCCAATATGGTTATCCCGTGGAATGCCCCGTTGTCGCGCTGTTTAACGTTAATTGAAAGCGTTCAGGGTCAGCAGTTCAACCGTCGTGTGCCGGAAGATATCACCACGCTGCTGTCGATGACCCAACCGCTGAAACTGCGCGGTTTCCAGCCGTGGGGCACGTTCTGCGATGCCGTCAGCAATATGGTCAACAACCAGCTTTTACCCGCAGATGGCAGAAAGGGGTGATGGTCGCCCTGCGACCGGTGCCGGGAATTCGCGTTGAGCAAGCGCTCACCCTGTGCCGAACAAACCGCACCGGGGATATCGTGAGTATTGGCGATAACCGGCTGGTGCTGTTTTTATCATTCTGCCGGGTCAACGATCTCGATACCGCGCTGAACCATATTTTTCCGCTGCCAACGGCGGACATCTTCTCCAACCGCATGGTGTGGTTCGAAGATAACCAGATTGCCGCCGAGCTGGTGCAAATGCGC
This sequence comes from Enterobacter sp. EA-1, assembly GCA_002886105.1. Lineage (GTDB taxonomy): Bacteria > Pseudomonadota > Gammaproteobacteria > Enterobacterales > Enterobacteriaceae. The sequence goes on along the minus strand of CP025776.1, from coordinate 236,533 downwards.
ACGCTAACGCCGGAGCAGTGGGCAAAACCGTTAATCGTCACGAGTGAAACGAAGAAAGTGATCAATGCAGAACACGATGGCACCGCCCGCGCCGCATCCCGGAACATTACCGGTTACTCAGCGAAAACACGGAGCGTACATCATGATGTCGATTGGCGATATCGTTCAGCTTATTGTGTTGTGCGCGTTGATCTTCTTCCACTGGGGTATCTTGCCCGCCACTGGTCGCGCCCGATCCGCACCGCGCTTCGTTTAACCTTTTCTAAACCCCGCTATGTGAAACCAATCGGTACTTTGCGCCGGGAATCGCTCGTCAAGGCAGACCGTAAACATGACTAATCATACAACGACCTCTCCAGCGCCTTCGCCGCTGTGGCAATACTGGCGCGGCCTTTCCGGTTGGAACTTCTATTTTCTGGTGAAGTTCGGTCTGCTGTGGGCGGGATACCTTAATTTTCATCCCCCTGCTGAACTTGGTGTTTATGGCATTCCTGCTGATGCCGCTGCCCAACCTGCGTCTGCACCGCCTGCGCCACTGGGTTGCCCTTCCTGTCGGCTTCGGGCTGTTCTGGCACGATACCGGCTGCCGGGGCTGGAAAGCATTATGAGCCGAGGGTTCGCAGGTTGCCGGATTCAGCGCCAGTTACCTCGCTGACCTCGGCGCTGCGTTTTATTAACTGGCAAATGGTCGGGGCGTTGTTTGTACTGCTGATTGCCCTGGCTCTTTTGTCGCAGTGGATCCGCGTGACGGTGTTTGTCGTCGCGTTGATGATCTGGCTGAACGTGCTGACCCTTACCGGTCCGGCCTTCTCGTTATGGCCCGGAGGCCAGCCGACCACCACAGTGACCACCACTGGCGGCGCGGCGGCAACCGTCGCAACGGCGGGAGATACGCCAGTGGTTGGCGATATTCCGGCGCAAACAGCTCCGCCAACGTCTGAAAACCTCAACGCCCCCGGCTGGCCAGTTTCTACGCATCGGAAGAGAAACGTCATAGCACCTTCCCGACCGAGCTGGCGGCAGACTCACAGCCTTTCGACCTGCTGATCATCAACATCTGCTCGCTCTCCGGGCAGATATCGAAGCTGCCGGGCTGATGTCGCACCCGCTGTGGTCACACTTCGATATGGTGTTTAAGCACTTTAACTCCGCCACCGCCTATAGCGGCCTGGCGGCTATTCGCCTGCTACGCGCAAGCTGCGGTCAGTCGTCGCATAAAAACCTCTATCAGCAGGCAGGTGCACAATGCTATCTGTTTGATAATCTGGCGAAACTTGGCTTTACCCAGCAGTTGATGATGGATCACAACGGCGAATTCGGCGGCTTCCTGAAAGAGATCCGCGACAACGGCGGTGTACAAGTGCCACTGATGAACCGCGGTGGGTCTGCCACCGGTCCTGCTCTCCTTTGACGGCTCGCCAATCTTTGACGATACCGCCGTGCTGAATCGCTGGATGGAGTCAGAGGCCACTAACCAGGGTAAACGCACCGCGACCTTCTACAACCTGCTGCCGCTGCACGATGGCAACCACTATCCGGTGGCGATCGCAAAAGTGCGGATTACAAGTTGCGGGCGCAGAAGCTGTTCGATGAGCTGGATGCTTTCTTCACTCAACTGGAAAAATCCGGGCACAAAGTGATGGTGGTACTGGTGCCGGAGCATGGCGCTGCGTTGCAGGGCGATAAGATGCAGGTTTCCGGTTTGCGCGACATTCCCAGCCCGTCAATCACCAACGTGCCAGCCGCGATTAAGTTCTTTGGCATGAAAGCGCCGCATCAGGGCGCGCCGCTGGAAATTGACCAGCCGAGCAGTTTCCTTGCGATTTCGGAGATTGTTACCCGCGTGCTGGACGGGAAGATCTTCACCCAGGATAGCGTGAACTGGCAGCAGTTGATCGGCAATCTGCCGCAGACCGCACCGGTATCGGAGAATGCGAACGCGGTGGTTATTCAGTATCAGGATAAGCCCTATGTCCGTCTGAACGACGGTGACTGGGTGCCCTATCCGCAATAACGCCCTTTTCCCTCACCTAACCCTCTCCCCAAAGGGGAGAGGGAACAGATCGCTGCGAATTTCCCCTCACGGGTCCTTCAATAACAGGGCGGGTGTACTGAATAGCGCGGGTTTTCTCCTCACAGGTCCTTCGATAACAGGGCGAGTGTACCGAATGGCGCGGATTTCCCTCACGGGTCCTTCGATAACAGGGCGAATGTACCGAATGGTGCGGGTTTTCTCCCTCTCCCTTTCAGGGAGGGGGCCGGGGTGAGGGTCAGCAGTGCAGTGACTTCTTAGAGGCGAGAGAACAGATCGCTGCGGATTTCCCTCACGGGTCCTTCGATAACAGGGCGAATGTACCGAATGGCGTGGGTTTTTCTCCCTCTCCCTTTCAGGGAGAGGGCCGGGGTGAGGTCAGCAGCGCAGTGACTTCTTAGAGGCGAGAGAACAGATCGCTGCGGATTTCTCCTCACGGGTCCTTCGATAACAGGGCGAATGTACCGAATGGTGCGGGTTTTTCTCCCTCTCCTGAAAGGGAGAGGGCCGGGGTGAGGGTCAGCAGCACAGTTACTTCTGCTGTGCCAGCCACACCAACATCTTCAGACTGGCGGAATAGTAATCATCCTGCGCGGTGATTTGCGGCTCAGCGGGCGCAGCGCCCAGCGTGAGATCGCGTACTGCCAGCAACCCGTCGTTCATATTGTACGGCGCAGTATCGTTGGTCGTGACATTCACCCGGTGTGCAGGCGTCTGGTTGCGGCTAAAACCTTGCCACCAGTTACGCCATGGCGTTAACAACGGGCTTTGCGCATCCTGCCAGCTCACATACAGCGGAATGCGAATCGCATCGTAGCTCATGCGCGGCGGCCACTCTTTAGCTGGCGACAGCTTGCCCTCCGCCGACAATGCAACCCAATCCGTCGGCAACTGCGCCTAACGGTGTGCCATCTTGCCCAGCAGCGTTTGCCCGTCTTTGATCAGTTCCCGCCACCAGATGGCTACGGTTGGCGAAATCCTGCCATGCCGGGAAGATAAAATACGAGGGATTGAGGTTCACATAGGTATTGAGGTTGAAACCGTTCGCTCGGCAGCATCACGCGGTAACCGGCAAAACTGATCACCGTATGTTTCAACACCGCCTGCGTGATCGCATCGGATGCCGCAAGATACGCCGGAATATTCCAGCGCTGCCCGGCTTTTAACAACGCCCGTGCAATCAGCACATCGCCGTCAGTAGCATCGTTTTTATCGGGAATGGGATCGGCCTCCACCGGGTTATAACGCCAGTAATAGAGACCGTTATCTTTATTTTTCAGGGTGTTGTTGGTCCAGTTCCACATGCTGTCAAATGCGGTTCTGTCGTTATTTGCCACCGCCATCAGCATGGCGTAGCCCTGACCTTCGGTGTGAGAAATGCTTTTGTTGCCGGTATCAACGATACGTCCATCCGGCATCAGAAACCGCGCTTTATAGCTATCCCGTGCCGCAGAGGCCTGAGAAAATGACGAAAACAGCAGACTCACCATCACCACCATCGCGGCGAAAATGCGCTTCAACATGGGTTAACTCACTGTGGTTTAGCGTAGCGGAATACTACATCTGACACAGAATAGAGACTTTCGCGCGTAAAAACGAGACCAGAATCGCCGCCTTGTCCGCGCAGCCAGCGCGAATAAAGCCCTTCCAGAATGGCGCAAAACGCCGAGCACCAGCGTGTCTGCAGCGCTTTATCGCGGGCGACCGGTATGCCCTGATGACGAAACGCAAGCCCATTTTCGCTGACAATCATGTCAATGCAGCCCCAATTGAACACCCGCAATTGCGCGTTGATGTGGGCTTCCAGCTCGCCCACGGTCTCCGAAACGGGCAGCGGCGTGCGATCCGCCATGGCTTCGCCCATCTGGCGCAGGAACGGCAGGCTTTCCGCCTCGCCGACATTACGCACCATGCCATCAATCATCACGTTAAGCAGATCAAACCAGCCCGGCGGGGGTCTGTTGCTGCTGAAAATAGGCCAGCAACGAGGCGTTGGCGTTATCCGTCTTCATTATTTGTCTCCCAGCATATACCGGAGATAAAGTCCGGCGGTGCTTTCGTTATAGCTACCGAAGGTGTCGTAACTGACGTTACCGCCCACCGTCATTTTGTTATTCACGTTGTAATCCAGACCGGCATGGACGTTATAGCCGATGCCGTTTTGCGAACGGCCGCCATACTGCGCTTCTTTGACAAAGCCCATATCAGCCAACTGTTGCAGCATCTGCTGCGCTTCCGGCGCGGTCGGGAAATAGTCGCTCTTATCCCGGGTGTAGGATTGATACCCCACCGAGCCGCCGAGCCGCAGTTTCCAGTTGTCGATTTTCTGCGAGAAATCCACCGGCAACGCCACGCTGACGTAGTTCTGCGGGCTGAAGTAGCCGCCCTGCCCATAGGTGAAGTAGCTGAGGTTTTTTGAGAAATCCATCCAGCTCACGCTAAGGCCGGTCTGCAACTGGCGGAAACTGTCATGCAACGGGCGCAGATAAACCCCGGCGCTGGCGTTCATACTGGTGTTGCTCGCCACGTTTTCGCCAAGATAGCTGTAACCGCCGCCGCCCACGTAGAAACCGGCGTCGCCGTCATCGTAGCTCAACTGCGCGCTACCGCCGTTTTTGGTGACACGCCCCCAACGCTCGCCGGAGTATTTGTCATACAAGCCCACGTAGGAGAGCAGGCTGTCGGTCACCGCACGACGCTCACCCGTCAGGATCAACGTCAGGTAGTTGGTCAGTTTCGGCGACCATTTCACACCGCCCACCAGCGTACTGAGATCCTGACCCAGCGGCGTTGTACCGACATCCAGCTTGTAGCTGTCGCCGCTCAGCGCCATATTCAGCTCAACGCCGCTGGCGTTTTGCGAATCGGTCGAGGCGTTAATCGCATCGTTATAATTCTTCTTATAATTCGATTCGCTCAGGCTTTGTAAGCGGCTCGAATTCAGCAGCGAGGTCAGATTGCTATACCCTTCTGCGGTAAAGGGCGACAGTTTGCTGGCGCTGGCATAGCTGGCAAGATCGGTGAACTTATCGCTGCCATCCGTTGCCGTGGAACTGTTGGCCGTTTTGATGGAGGTGCTGATGTTGCTCACTGCGTCCGCCAGCGGGTTGGAGCCGTAGCGACGCCGAGGCGTCGCCCGAGGCGCTGCCCGAACTCAGCGAAACCGGGGTGGCGGTAAACTCAAAACGCGACTCGCCAAACGGCGAACTGGACCAGTGTGAGCGGCGCTTTCGCTTCCGTCAGTTTACTGGTGCCGGTTTCGCCATCACGCCCGCGGATCTCCACGTTGCCCTGTAGCCACATCCCGGTTTTCTCGTCCATTTGCTGCATCATGTCATCGACCTGACGCAGTGTACGGGACTGCACGGTTTCAACCGGTAAATCAGTGCGGGTGGTGCCCGGCAGCGTACTGCCCGGTTCACGGGCCACCTGCGCCACTTGCCACGGCAGGGTCTGACCGTACAGCGATTGCGGGGCGGTAGTTTTACTGGTGGTCATAAACGGGTTATCCGCCAGCAGTACACCGCCGATGGTCGGCGTTGCCGCGCTGTTGGAAGAGTCCAGTCCCACCAGTTTGCCGCGCGCGCTGCGCAGGTAGGTCATCGCCTGCTGGTGATTGCCTTTCGCTTCTTCCAGACGCGCCAGCAACAGCAGACGCTCTGGCGATGCGTTGCTGCGCAGACCATTGGCCAGCTTTGCGCTTTCTCCACATTGTTTTCCGCCAGCGCCACATCGATAGCACCCACGCGCGCTGCCTGATCCTCGCTGTCCCGCGCGTCATCAGGTAGTCATACAGCACGCCCGCTTCTTTGTTCATTTTGCCCGTCTGATACAAACGGCCCATTGCGAACATTAAATCCGTATTCTGCGGATCGTTTTGCAGTGCGCGGATCAGCTTGTCGTACGCTGCGGCATAGTTGCCCTGCTCACGCAGCCGGTCGGCTTCGTTAATCACATAACCATTACGCACTCCCGCCAATTGCGCAGGGGTGCTGCGCGATTGCAGTTCCGGGCTGGAGACAAAACTCTGCGCTTCCTGATTCAGGCCCGCCCTCGGGGTTGAGCACGGCGACCTGATCGGCATAATCACCGGCGTTACCCTGCACGCCCTGTTTCATGTTGTCACGCACCAGCGACACTGCGGTGGTCAAATCACCGGTTCGCGCCAGCATGCGTGCCAGTTTCCCGGCATCGACCGGGTTTTTCGGCGGCGTGGCCGACAGCGCTTTCAGCGTGTTAGACGCTGCGGTCATATTGCCCTGAGCGAGGTAACGCTCTGCGGTCGCCATTTGCAGGTTGTAATTCACCCGCTGCGCAAGATCGCGCATCTGGCTGTTTTGACTGGCCGGAGAGATACGCGCCAGCAACGCGCTGGCCTGCTGCCAGCCGCCATTCTCACTGGCAAATAGCGCCCCGGCATACAGCGAGCTGGCGCCTGCGCCGTCACGCCCGAGTGGGGATCATGACGGTCGCGCCTTCGCTCGCGCCCGGTTTGCTGAAGCAAGCGCGCCAGTCGAGACGCAACCACGGGTCGTCCGGCAGGCGCGCCACGCCCTGACGTAATACGTTGATCGCCTGCTCCGTGTTCCCCGCAGCAACCAGTTGCTGTGCACCGGCGGCGCAGCGGGTCGCCCGGCGTTCCGGTGACCACACGCGGTTGCAACTTCGCCTGCAGGCCCGCCGGTAACGTATTCAGCATGGCCTGCGCTTCCGCCGTCTTGTTCTGGTCACGCAGCACGTAGTAGAGATTTTCCCGCGCCGGGGCATTCTGCGGTTGTTCATTAAGAATGCCGCGCAGCGTCTGTCTGGCCCTTCGGCTGTAATCTTTGTTCTGCCGCAACACATCCGCACGGAACAGTTTTGCCGCCGTTCCGCGTTCGCCACTCTGTTGCGCCAATGGCGCAGAGAGCGCCAGCGCTTCGCTGACATTGCCCTGTTTTAACGCATGCTGGGCCTGCGCCAGTTGGCCATAAAACGCCGCATCCTCTGCTTGCGCACGGCGTTCGCCGGAGGCGTCGCCGCCCCTGACCCGCCGCCCGGTTAAGGTACTGCGCGGCAGCCTGATAATCGCCATTGCGCTGGGCAATGTATGCCCGCTAACGCGTCTGCATCGTCCGGGTTAGCCTGTAACACTGGGCGAACTTCTGTTTCGCCAGCTGCTGTCTCCGCTGTTGAGGGCGTTAAAACCGGCCCCTTTCGCCGCGCCGCCGACATTTTTGCGATAGTACGCCTGCGCTATCCTGCGGATGGCGCTGCAACCAGTATCGTAAAAACGCTCATCGCCGGGCTGCGGCCCCAGCCATAACAGCGCCTGTCGTAAGCCGTCATCGGCCTCGCGGCTGCCGCTGGACATCGGTTCCAGCAACAAAATCCCGTCGCGGCGCGTCTCTTCACGCCAGTCAACATCTTACCCAACGCAATACGGGCGGCCGTGTCCTGCGGATACTGCGCCACAAAACTGCGCATCTGCGCCAGCGCCTGCGGGTAGAGCGCTTTGTCGCTCGCCATGGTCTGGTAGTATTCCGGCGCCGGGCTTGGCGGCGGCGTGTCGCCGTTAAACATGCTGCGCCACGTCTCCAGCGCCGCCGGGACGTTGCCGCTACGCGCTTGCTGACGGGCGAGCGTAAGCTGCCCCCTGCGGCACTTGCGCGAGCTGTTTTGCGTTATCCAGCGCCTGCAGGCTACTGTCTCCCGGCGCGGCTTTCGCCAGCCGTGCGCGCCACTGCGCTGCGGTTTGCAGATCGCCGTTTTGCTGCGCCCACAGCGCCATCAGATACATCGCCTGCGCGTTGTTGGCATCGACCATTAAGACTTTTTCAGCGACTCCATGGCCAGATCGTCGTGGGACTTTTCATGCCAGTAATTGGCCTGATCGAACAGCGCCTTCAGCGCAGCGTCATTCGCTGCGGCATGCGCCAGCCCCGGAGTGCTGAGGATCAGTGCGCCGGAGAGGCAGAATGTGGATAACCGACGGGCGGTTTTTACGCTCATGGTGGTAACCTTTTTCACTTGTCGCTCTCCGGATCAAGACGTTTACGCTCGCGTTTTTCAGCACGATATACAGCACCCCGCCGACCAGCGCGCCAAACAGCAGTCCGAGGATCGCCAGCAGCGCTGAGTGCTGGTTGGCATACCAAATCACCATCATATGCACCGGCATTTCGCCGCTCGGGAATTGCTCACCCACGCGGAAACTGCGCACGCCGGTTTCGTTGGTAATGATGGCCACATCGCCGCGAATCCCGGCATTAATGCGCGCGGAACTGAGGTCAGCGTGCAATCGGGAGAGTTGCTCGTCGTTGCTGCCCAACGCCAGCACCACCAGCCGTTCGTCATTCCACGGTGAGCGGAAGCTGACAAAACCGCGCCACGCTTCGTTAGAGGAGAAGTAGCGGTCGGCTTCCAATGCCCTGCGACGCCCAGTCGCCGCTGATCCAACGCCGGATTTTCTGCCAGCTCCCCGGCTCGCGGACGCCCAGCGTGCTGTCGCGCAGAGTAAACGGTGAATTCGCCAACAGCGCGCGGTTAAACGCAGACTGTTCCATGCCGGTAACCGCCAGCACATCGCGGTCGCGCATCAGCTCGCTATTGGCCGGTAGACCCAGTACCACACGGTTATGCCCAAGCGCGGTGCCGGTGGCATTCCCGGAGCGCGCCGTCATATCCAGCAGGGTCGCGACTTGCGTCTCTGTCGGTTGCGCAGGCAGCATCAGCAACGTTTCCGAATAGTCTGCCTGTCGGGTAAACGGGAAAGACGCGCCGACAAAGTAAGAGAGGTTTGGCAACAGGGCAAAATGCCGGGTGTGGCTCAAATCAATCCACGAGTCCTCATCAATGCGGCTCTTGATGTTGTTGTTCAGCAGGGTGCTGCACGGCGCGTTCTCTTTCGGCACGATGTTGAAATAGAGCGAAAGCTGGTTGTCGCCGTAAATCATGTACGGCTCCAGCGGCATATCAAACGACTCCTGCCGCGCATCGCCGCCCAGTTTATGCCACAACGTTTCCAGCGCGCCCTGCTTGTTAACCGGCAGGTTATGCAGGAAGGAATCGTTAAGGGTCATGCTCAGCCATGAACGCTGCTCATCAATCCAGTTTTCCGTCGGGAAACGGTAGCCGATATGCAGCGGAATGGTTTCCCCCATCCCACAGGAAAAGATCGGGTGCGGCGCGAAACGCCACCTGCAACGGCGAATGCCAGATCCCGGTGGTGGTCAGGCTTTGATCTTTGCGGATCAGCTCCGTCAGTTTCACCGGGCGATCCGTTGGGATCCAGCGCGGCGCATCATACGGCTTGCTCAGCGGAATGGTTTGCGCGTCCACGTCTACGGACGGTGTTTGTGAGGCAAAGTTGCCGCGCGCGTTAAACGCCGAGGCTGCGGCACGCAGTTCGGTATCGTCTTTCCCGACCACCAGCAGCAGTTTGTAAACCGGGTTTGCCGGGTTATCGACAATTTTCAGCAGCGGCTGCGTGGTTTGCGGCAGCGTCAGGCCGCCGATCTGCTCACCGGGATGGCCGATCAGAATGCCGTTTTTCTCCGGCAGACGATCGTGATACGTCGCAAAAGAGACGCCGCGATAATCCGTCTGGATCCCCCAGCCATGAGGGCGATCAATGCCGCTGCGCTAATGGTATCGGCGCTGAGTTTTGGCCCAAACGCCACCGCGATAGCCGCAGGCGTCATCTGCATGCTGTCAAAGAACGGACGCGGGAAGTGGCTCAGATCCGCACCGATATCCAGCTGTTGCCCTTCCAGTTCAAAATGCGAATCCGGCAGCACTGTAACGCGGTATTTGTCGCTCAGGTCGCGCTGACACTGCATCGCGTCGCCATCGTTAATTTTCACGCTCAGGCTGTTGCTGGAGACCATCAACGCAGCCGGCACATCCAGTTGATAACGGGCTGTATCGCCTTCGGCGGCGCTCAGCGGTACGGTGCCCAGCGGCTGGCCGTTAAGCATCAATTGCAGCGTGGCGTTACGCGCCGCCATCGCCGGGGAAATTTTTAAATTCAGCGCCAGCCGGGCATTGGTCATCACCGGGTCTACCGGCAGGGTAAAATCCACCCTGCACTGGAATTGCCCACCGCTCAGGGTGATGCCTTGCGGCAGACCCATTTGCGCAATGCTGATACTGTTCACCACCGAAGGGACAAAAGCCGGTAGCGTTTGCGCCTGTGTCGGCGCAGGCAGGTTGAGCGGCAGCAGCGATTCAACCGTGGTTTCTTCACTGTGCAGCGGGGCGATAAACAGCGCACCCACCAGCACCGCCAGCGTGGTCAGACGTTTCATACGCGCTCCTCTTCAGACGCCGCACTGGCCGCTTGTTCAGCACGCAGGCGTCGGTTTTCACGGCGCGATGTCCAGTCATCCAGAACAGATCAAACACGCAGCGCACAATAGTCGCCATCGAACGGAACGGGTTGTCCTGCGGTTTCGGCGGGTTAATCCACGCGTCGGCGCGGGAAAGCACCACCCGCACCAGCTCGCGGCGGCGCGACAGCGGAATATCATCAAACATCAGGCGGATATACTCTTCGTCACTGGCCACCGTGTTGACCGGGATGCTGATCGCCCCGGAGTGCAACAGCAGTTCCACTTCTTCTATTTCATCATTCAGATGGCGCTCATCCGGTGCGATAACGCGACAGCCGCCCATCGACAGGTCTGCGGTTTTGCTGCGCGAGGTGATACCGCTGGCGTAATGCAGCAACACCGGAATATCGACATCGATACGGATCGTTTTGCGTGTCTGTCGTGTTTCACGCGCCACGGCGATGGCCGCCAGCAGGAAGATCAGACTGTACAATCCCCAACCGACGTTGAGGGCGATAACGCGTGGATCCACGCCAAAATAGTCATGGGCGAAGGCGCGCGTGAGACCGGCTATCACGCCAGCGCCAAGCAACACGGCAATAATCAAATGCAGACGCACCACGCTAAAGTCGAAGTAGCCGACGTTTAACAGGCCGCCTTTATCGGTCACGTTAAATTTCCCGCGTTTCGGGAAGAACATGGTGACGACCGTCGGCAGCACAATGTGGAACGCCAGCACGATGTCGTAAATTTCCCCCCAGAAGCTATAACGGAAACGCCCGTTTAGCCGCGAGTTGACATAGACCGACAGGAACAGATGCGGTAGCGCATAAGCAAACACCGAGGCTCGCCGACGAGTGAATAATGTTCAGGTTAAACAGCAGATAGGCCAGCGGCGCGGTTAAAAACGCGATGCGCGGCAGTGCAAACTGGTAATAGAGCATGGCGCTCAGGTAGCACAGCCGTTGCTGGATGGTCAGCCCGCGGCCAAACAGCGGGTTGTCGAGGCGGAATATCTGCGTCATACCGCGCCCAGCGGGTACGTTGAATCACATGCAGCACCAGTGCGTTCGGTGGCCGGGCCTGCCGCCAGTGGAATATCAATGAATGCCGAGCCCCAGCCCGAGGGCGCTGCATTTTCAGCGCGGTGTGAGCATCTTCCGTTACGGTTTCGACGGCAAAACCGCCAATCTCTTCCAGCGCGCTGCGGCGAATAACCGCACAGGATCCACAGAAGAACGTGGCGTTCCAGTTGTCATTCCCACGCTGGATTGGGCCATAGAACAGCGAGCCTTCGTTGGGGATATCTCGCCCCAGCGAGAGGTTACGCTCGAACGGATCGGGGAGTAAAAGTAATGCGGTGTCTGCACCAGCGCCAGTTTCGGATCTTTCAGGAACCCGCCCACCGTCGCCTGCAGGAAAATACGGGTGGCCACGTGGTCACAGTCAAACACGCAAATCAGCTCGCCGTTGGTGAGTTTCATGGCGTGGTTAAGGTTACCGGCTTTGGCGTGCGCATTATCATTACGGGTGATAGCCTACGCCCACATCGGCGGCGAATACCGCAAACTCACGGCGTTTACCGTCATCGAGCAGATAGATTTGCATCTTGTTGCGCGGGTAATCAATACACTGCGCCGCCAGCACCGTGTCGCGCACCACGTCCAGCGGTTCGTTATAGGTCGGAATGTAAATATCGACGGTCGGCCACTGGTTCATATCGTCCGGCAGCGGGACGATTTCACGCTTCAGCGGCCATGCGGTCTGCAAATAGCTGAGCAGCAGCATTACCCAGACGTAGACTTCCGCCAGAAATAGCCCCATACCGAGGATCGTTTCGATTTCGGAATTAAAGTGCAGGGTTTGCGTCAGGCGAAAATACATATAACGCGTCGACAGCAATATCGACATCACCACCATAATCAGGGGAGATGCTGCGCTTTTGCTGAAGCCGAGCAGAAATAAAATACCGATACTGATCAGGCCAAAATGTACTGTTTTTGGCTGTCCATCGGCGTAATGACCACTAAAAGGGCAACCGGAACCATTGCCAGCGCCAGCAATATAGAGAAACTTTTTTCATGGGGGTGCCCGTGAGCGTTAGAAGCCAGACATCTTGGGTTTACTGTGAACGGTGCCGTCGCCGATCTTGACGCCTAAAATACCGGCGACGCGTTTGGCAATGAGTTCAATATCAAATGCCGCTGCGGAGGCCGGACTGAAGTCAAAGATTGACTGTTGCGATGCATTCGCTTCCGCAACGCTCGTCCCGGTGCAGGACGCCCAGCTTATTGCCCGGTGTGCGTTGTTCCATAAATGCGGTGACATCGCGGCTGATCTGACGGCGGTTGTCGCTCTGATTTACCACAAAGTAGTGGCCGGATTTACGGTTGAGGACTTCACCCGTCAGGCGGTTATTGTCGATGTGCGGCAGCAGGAGAGCGATGCGGTATCCGCCAGCAGCGTAACCAGTGCACATCGGCCAGCCGCGACATAGCTTTTAATGCCGCAGACGGCCCGGGAGGGAAGTCGGCAACAATAATCAGGCCGGGATAGTTAAGCAGCGTATTCAGACCGCGAGTCAGGAAGTGTTCGTCATGGGTCAGACGCTCTTCAAACGCAACACGCTCTTCCTCAGTGGCATCGCCATACGGCAGAACAAAATATTGCCGCCCGCCGTAAGGACAAACTGGCTCCAGTCGGAGGATTCCGCGGCCTTCGCCACAAAACCACGCCCGTCAGAGCGGCACGCCGAAATGCAGACGCAGCGCGTTTTGCACATCGAAGTCCAGCGCCAGAACTTTACTGCCAGAACGGGCAAGAGCATACGCCGGAGTTAGCCGTCAGTGTCGTTTTTTCCGACGCCGCCTTTCGGCGAACAAACACAAATTAACGGCATGATGCGATCCTTTCTAACAACGATTGTAATGGCTGGTTTTTTCAACAGTCTGTTCCGCTTCCGGCGCTTTTGGCGCAAAGAGTCGGGCGAAACTGGCAGGCTCAGAAGACGTTCCACCAGGAGGCAGCCCGCGGGGCAGGCATCTGCATTACAGGCGCATATCTGTCGGGTTCCGGAATGTTCGCCGCGGCGTTAAACGCGGGCGCGACGGCATCAAGCTGGCTGGCGACATCCTTGAAAATGGAGGCCGACGGCACAGGCGTCACGTCACGGAGATCCGGAACGGCAAGCGGAGCCTCTTCTTCTGCGCTGATGGCGAAAAGATCGGGCTCCACTGCGTGAGGAACCGGCACGGACACATGGCCGCCCATTGCCAGCGTGGAGGTTTCGGTTGCAGGAGAAAGCTGATTAATAATGGTCCAACTGCCCGGCCGTTTGCTAAGTTTTGTGCAGAGATCCTTGAAATCGAGTTTCTGGTTACGAGTCTTGTCCTTGAACCTCTGCAAATCATCGTAATGATTCATAGTTATTCTCATGATTTACAAAATATTGTACCCGCCACCGTCAGGATCTTAGTGACTGGTTTAGGTAGTCGTATGATTTTTTATTTTCGCGGTGCTGTTGTGCGTGGGTACGTGATAACGCTTTTCTATTATCCACAGCCTGTTTTCGCGGCAGAAATTGTAGCGCTGCTAACACACTGTTAATTTCCAGCAAATATATAAATATTCTCTATACATGTGCTATCTTTTTTTCACAATTACCATTACAGCATTTAAGACCACAAAAAGCGTCACCAGCAGACGAATAAGTCAACTTAAATAAAATTTAAATATTATTTAATTATTTTTAATTAAATCAATAGAATAATAAGCCACGATAAATAACTATTGGTTTAATTTTTATTACTTACCGAAATATTTTGGAAATAGAAATTTGCGGTTAAAAAGCCGTAATTTATCTAACTCATTCTTACTGCTGGACTTATTCCGAAACTACCTTTTTGGCAGTTTTTGGAAATATTTAAAATAAGCCGGAATTTTACTCAGGTTTTAAGATTATCGCCAGAGTGGGAAAAGGATAAAAAAAAGCCCGGTAAATATACCTTACCGGGCAGTACGTTACGGCAATGTCTATGCCAGCGGTTTCTCGCTGTTCTCGTCCTGATCAACCGCAAAGCAGGCCACCAGCTGACCGCCGTAGTCCTTCAGTTGCGGCTGCAACTGGGTGCAGGGACCAAAACGGCGACGGCAGCGGGCGTTAAATGCACAGCCCGGCGGTGGATTCAGCGGGACAGCAACTCGCCGGTCAGTTTAATACGCTCGCGGCGCTCATCCGGGTTCAGACGCGGTGTTGCCGACAGCAGAGCCTGCGTGTACGGATGGCGCGGATTGAGAAGATCTGATCTTTGGTGCCCTTCTCCACGCAGCGGCCGAGGTACATCACCATCACTTCATCGGCAATGTGCTCAACGACCGACAGATCGTGAGAAATAAACACGTAAGACAGCCCCAGATCCTGCTGCAAATCCATCATCAGGTTCAATACCTGCGCACGCACGGAAACGTCCAGCGCGGAGACCGGTTCATCGGCAATCACCACATCCGGGTCGAGCATCAGGCCACGGGCGATAGCAATACGCTGGCGTTGCCCGCCCGAGAACATATGCGGATAACGATCGTAATGCTCGGTTTTCAGGCCGACTTTTGCCATCATCGCCAGCGCTTTTTTCCCGGCGCGCCTCTTTGCTCAGAGCCGTGTTAATCAGCAGCGGCTCTTCGAGGATTTGCCCCACTTTTTTACGTGGGTTCAGCGAACCGTACGGGTTCTGGAAGACAATCTGGATTTTCTGGCGGCGCAGCTTTGCGCGTGCGGATCGTGCCAAGCAGATCCTGCCCCTGATAATAGAGCTCCCCGCCGGTCGGGGTTTCAATCATCGTCAGCAGACGACCAAGCGTGGATTTACCACAGCCGGACTCCGCCCACCACCGCAAGGGTTTTACCACGCTCCAGCGTAAATGAGACGCCATCCAGCGCTTTGACCCGAGGGCGCTCCGGGGCAAACAGCCCTTTCTTCACCGGGTAGTGTTTCTTCAGGTCGATAGCCTGCAACAGCGGTTGTTGCGAGGTGGCCTCGTGCGTACTCATAGTGTCGGCCTCCCGGCGTCATCGAGTGGGTAGTGACATTTTGACTGACGACCGCCGTCGACGGTGTTCAGCTCAGGCTCTTGCTCACGGCATTTGTCCGTTGCATACGGGCAGCGCGGGTTGAGCAAGCAGCCAGTCGGGCGGTCATTTGCCCGGCACCACACCCGGCAATGACGCCAGACGGGCTTTGTCCTGCGCGAACTCCGGCAGCGCACGCAGCAGCGCCTGCGTATAGTGGCGCGGCGCACGGAAGATATCGCGCGCTTCGCCGGTTTCCACCACGGCCTGCGTACATCACAATGATTTTGTGCGCCGCTTCCGCCACCAGCGCCAAATCGTGAGTAATCAGGATCAGCGCCATATTCTCTTTTGCTGAAGCTCCAGCAAAAGTTCGATGATCTGCGCCTGAATCGTCACATCCAGTGCGGTGGTCGGTTCATCGGCAATCAGCAGTTTTGGCTGGCAGGCAATCGCCATCGCGATCATCACGCGCTGGCTCATCCCACCGGAAAGCTGGTGCGGGTAAACGTCCAGACGCGAGGCCGGATCGGGAATACCCACCTGCGTCAGCAGGTCAATCGCGCTGACGTCGGGTTTTTTATTCCCGCCCTGATGCACTTTGATGGCTTCCATAATCTGGAAGCCGACCGTAGCACGGGTTCAGGCTGGTCATCGGATCCTGAAAAATCATCGCCACTTCGGAGCCCACCAGACTGCGGCGCTCTTTTCCGAAATGCGTTTCAGGTCCTCGGCCGTTGAACTCCAACTTGTCGGCCATAACGCGGCCGGGGGAAGTCAATCAGCCCCATGATTGCCAACGAGCTGACGGATTTACCGGAGCCGGACTCGCCGACGATGCCGACCACTTCGCCGGCTTACGCTATAGCTCACGCGGTCTACGGCACGAAATTCGGAGCCCACGTCGCCAAAGTGCACCGATAATTTATCTACATTTAATAACGCCATCTCGAACCTCTTACTGCTTCCAGTTTGGGATCGAGCGCATCGCGCAGGCCGTCACCCATCAGGTTAAATGCCAGCACCGTCAGCAAGATCGCGACGCCCGGGAAGGTCACGACCCACGGGCACTTTGTGCGAACTGCAACACGTCGGAGAGCATGGTGCCCCACTCCGGTGTTGGCGGCTGCGCACCCATGCCAAGGAAGCCAAGGGCGGCCATATCGAGAATGGCGTTAGAGAAACCAAGCGACGCCTGAACAATCAACGGCGCAAGGCAGTTCGGGAAAATGTTAACGAACATCTGGCGCATCGCACCGGCGCCGGCGACGCGGGAAGCCGTCACGTAGTCGCGATTCACCTCCACCAGCACGGCGGCGCGGGTGAGTCGGACATAGTGCGGCAATGCCACAAAAGTGAGCGCCAGCGAGGCATTGACGATCGACGGGCCGAAAATGGCCACCAGAACCAGCGCCAAGAGCAGGCTCGGCAGGGCCAGCATAATGTCGACAACACGCATGATGATGTTGTCGATCAGACCGCCGAAGTAGCCTGCGACCGGGCCAAGCACGATACCGGCAATCAGCGACAGCACCACCACCAGACAACCGACCAGCAGCGACAGACGCGCGCCAAACATCAGACGCGACAGCGTATCGCGGCCCACATCGTCCGTCCCCGAGGGATGTGCGTCCAGTGCCACCATCCTGCCAGACCGGCGGCGCGAGCAGCGCATCACGGAATTGATCTGCCGGGTTGTGCGGTGCCGGTGAAATTGGCGAACACGGCGATAATCAGCATGATAAGCACATAAGCCAGCCCCACAACGGCGCCTTTGTTACGTTTGAAATAGTGCCAGAACTCCTGCAACGGGGTCATCGGCACCGGTGCAGCTACAACTTTATTTTCAGTGACTTGTGACATGATGGCCCCCTTATGCCGGATACGCGGGTTCACCACGCCGTAGAGCAGGTCGACCAGCAGGTTGACGAGAATGATCATCGTCGCGACCAGTAATACCCCGCCCTGCACAACCGGATAGTCGCGGCGTTGCAGCGCATCAATCAGCCAGCGGCCAAGGCCCGGCCGGAAAAGATGGTTTCGGTCAGAATAGCGCCCGCCAGCAACGTGCCGACTTGCAGACCGATAACCGTCACCACCGGCAACATCGCGTTACGCAGGGCATGAACGATGATCACGCGCGTACGGGTCAGCCCTTTGCACGGGCGGTACGAATGTAATCTTCACCCAGCACTTCCAGCATCGAGGAGCGCGTCATACGCACAATCACCGCCAGTGGGATCGTACCGAGCACAATTGCCGGCAGGATCATATGCGCGAGCGCGTCGATAAAGTTCCCCTGCTCGCCCCAGATAGCGGTATCTATCAGCATAAATCCGGTCAGTGGGTTACTGTCGTCGAGGAATACCATATCGCTGACACGCCCGGAGACCGGCGTCAGGTTAAGTTGTACCGATACCAGCATGATAAGCATCATGCCCCACCAGAAGATAGGCATCGAATAACCGGTCAGCGCGAGGCTCACTGCGGTGTGATCGAAAATGGAACCGCGCTTCACGGCAGCCATAACGCCGACCGGAATGCCCACGGCAACGGCAAAAATCATGGCGCAGATACCGAGTTCAAGCGTCGCTTTAAAACGCGGCACGAACTCGTCCCACACCGGAAGACGGCTCTTAAGAGAGATACCTAAATCACCGTGCAATACGCCCCAGACATAATGGACGTACTGTTCCCAGAGCGGCTTGTCGAGCCCAAGCTCGGCCAGCAACTGGGCGTGACGCTCAGGAGAGATACCACGCTCACCCGCCATGATCATCACCGGATCGCCGGGGGATCATATGGACAAAGGCAAAGGTGAGAAGGGTGATACCGATAAACGTGGGGATAACCAGCCCCAAACGTCGGAGAATGAACTGCAACATAACCCGGATTCTCAGTAGTGACGCAGCGCACCGGCGACGATGCATCTGTATTGCTCACAGAATGTAAATTCCCTGCACGCGGGAATACGCTTTACCCTCTCCCCAACGGGAAGAGGGGGGATAAAGCTTCGTGCTTTTTATTCGACAGACACGTTTTCGAAGTGGTGTTTGCCTAATGGGTCAACCACGTAGCCTTTGACTTCTTTACGCACGGGCTCGTAAACGGTGGAGTGCGCCACGATCAGTGCCGGAGCCCTCGGTCATGCATCACTACCTGCGCCTGTTTGTAGAGTTCAACACGCTTGTTGTGGTCGTCGGTGGCGCGCGCCGGTTGAATCAGATCTTCAAACGGTTTGTAGCACCAGCGGGAGTAGTTGGAGCCATCTTTTGCCGCAGCGCAGCTAAACAGGGTAGCGAAGAAGTTATCCGGATCCCCGTTGTCGCCGGTCCAGCCCATCATCACCGCTCCGGTGTTCGCCTGCTTTCGCACGCTTCAGGTATTCACCCCACTCGTAAGTGACGATCTTGGCCTGCACGCCGACTTTCGCCCAGTCAGCCTGAATCATCTCCGCCATACGGCGAGCGTTCGGGTTGTACGGACGCTGTACCGGCATTGCCCACAGCTCAACGGTAAAGCCTTTATCCTGACCGGCTTCTTTCAGCAGTTGTTTCGCCTTCTCAGGATCGTGTGTAATCTTTAACGTCGTCGTTATAGCCCCACATGGTCGGCGGGATCAGGTTTTTCGCCGCTACGCCCGCGCACCGCTTTGATGATCGCTTCTTTATTTACCGCGTAAGTCAGCGCCTGACGCACTTTCACGTCATCAAACGGTTTCTTCTCGGTGTTGAAGGACATGTAGCCGACGTTCAGACCCGCCTGCTCCAGCAGGTTGATATTTTGTCTTCCTTCATGCGCGCGATGTCAGCCGGGTTCGGGTACGGCATAACCTGACATTCGTTTTTCTGCAGTTTGGCATAACGTACAGAGGCGTCAGGCGTGATGGAGAAGACCAGACGATCGATTTTCGGCTTGGTGCCCCAGAAGCCTTCAAACGCTTTGTACAGAATGCGGGAGTCTTTCTGGTACTGCAGCAGCTGGAACGGACCGGTACCGATCGGATCAAGGTCAACTTTCTCCGGGGTGCCCGCTTTCAGCATGTTGTCTGCGTACTCTTTGGACAGGATGGAAGCGAAGTCCATTGCCGGGTCAGCCAGGAACGGCGACTCCGGACGGGTCAGCACGAACTGCACCGTGTGGTCGTCGACTTTCTTCACTTCGCTAATCAGGTCCGGAAGACCCATGCCTTCGAAGTATTCGTAGCTGCCGCCAGAGACTTTGTGGTACGGGTTTTGCGCGTTTTTCTGACGATCAAAAGAGAACACGACGTCGTCAGCGTTGAATTCACGCGTCGGTTTGAAATCTTTGTTGTTCTGCCACTTCACGCCTTTACGCAGGTGGAAAGTGTAGGTTTTGCCATCGGCGCTGACTTCCCACTTTTCAGACAGACCCGGAATGACTTCAGTGGTGCCGGTTTTAAATTCTACCAGACGGTTATAGATCGGCACTGAGCTGGCATCGTAAGTGGTACCAGAGGTGAAAAGCTGTGGGTTGGAAGCCTTCAGGCGAACCTTCAGAACAATAAACCCGGTTTTTGCTTGCACGCTGGCCGCGACGGTCATTGCCACCCGAGGGCTAAGACCGAGCTTCAGCATCCCTGACTTCTTCAAGGAAATACTCATTGATTCTGCTCCAATGTGATATGTGTTGTTACCCATGCATTGGGTATGTCCGACAGGCCTTTATTAGTTTTTTACCCGGTCTGGTCGGTAGTGCCCGAGGGCGTTATGAGAGATGGGGATTCCTTTCACAAGGTTGACTGAGTTGCAGTACAGATTCTCCTTGAAATGCCCCTCATGCCCTACAATCTGTCAACAGAATGTCAAAACGTCAATACAGGTAACCGGGATTTACAACGGCGGTGAGAATCCGCAGACAAAGTTAAAAAAACTTCAAGCCTCTATTTTCAGCAGAGAAAATTGTGCTACCGCCATGGTGGCAGAATAATCACCTTGCTATCAGAAAGTATTCAGTGATTAACATTCATCCAGATTATGAAAAATTCTTACGGAATGCTGAATATATGAGCGATTAATACCGCGAACGTTAAAACGCACAGCGTAATATGCTGACTCTATCTATAAGCAACGCGAAAAAGATTCATCTATATATAAAAAATACAATGGAATATCTCACAAAACAGCGAGCTGGCAGTGAGAAGTGAGGATAAGGACGATTTCAGACGCCATTGCCCGGTTTCGTTTGTATCGGGTCGGTCAGGTTCCCCTCGTTGCGGGATTGTGCAGAGCGGACAGGTAAGACAGAGGCAGAAAACAAAAAACCCAACCTTACGGTTGGGTTTTTCTGAATTTGGTCGGTGCCAGAGGATGACTCGCCACTGCGTGGCTCGCCCTGCGGGCCGTTGCTGAAGCAACGTTCTCTCGCTGCGCTCGGGTCGAACCTCCACCCCGGAGGTTCTCATCCTCTTTTCAGATGCAGAAAGCAAAAAACCCAACCTTACGGTTGGGTTTTTCCTGAATTTGGTCGGTGATAGAGGATGACTCGCCACTGCGTGGCTCGCCCTGCGGGCCGTTGCTGAAGCAACGTTCTCTCGCTGCGCTCGGGTCGAACCTCCACCCCCGGAGGTTCTCATCCTCTTTTCAGATGCAGAAGAGTAAAACCCAACCTTACGGTTGGGTTTTCTGAATTCTGGTCGGTGATAGAGGATTCGAACCTCCGACCCCTTCGTCCCGAACGAAGTGCGCTACCGAGGGCTGCGCCAATCACCGAATGCGGGGCGCATCTTACTGCCCCCAACATGCTCCGTCAATCCCTTAATGTAAAAAAAGCGTACTGACTGGTGATAAAGCCAGCAGAGCGCTTACTTCGCAGGCTGCGCCGGGAGATGGCACCAGTTGTTGTTCTCGTTTATCCCGCCGTTTGGCGAGGTGTAACCGAGGCATCCCATAATGGTGTCGTACAGTTCAACGTGGCGGCGCGCAGTCTTGTAATCAGCCTGTTGCTTCCAGTTGGAGCAAACATCTTCGCCTTGTCCGGGTCCTGTAAGTACTTATCCGACATCCACACCATCATCGGCACGCGGAATTGCTCTGGCGGCGCCATTTTTACGCGGCGTACCGTGCAAGTGCTCTTTATCGTTAATAGACTCGCCGTGATCCGCTGCATAGAAGATAATCGCTTTCCGGTCACGCAGCTTATCGATCACCGTATCGATAAAGTAATCTACATAGGTCACCGAGTTATCATACGAGTTAATCAACTCTTCCTTGCTGCATTTGCCAGAGGCCTGACACTCCGGCGTCCACTGCGCGAAACTGCGCGGATAACGCTGAGTGTAGTTAAAGTGCGACCCTTTGGTATGCAGGATAATCATGTGCTTACCGCTGTTCTTATTGTCCAGCGAGCGTTGCATCTCATCGATGAGCAGCATGTCATCCACGCTTTTGCCACGGTTGCGCGGCTCCGCGCCAATCTGTTCACGGTAGGCGATGTTATCCGCCATCGTGTTGCTGTAGAACCACATCTCGCTTTGCATCGCGTACAAATCGGTGGGTGAAACCCAGTTGCTTGAGCACCGCGAAAACATTCTGCTCTTTCAGCGTACGCTGCGGGTTATCATCCGCGCCACCTTCACGCACAAACATGCAGCGCAGAGAGAGTTTTGTCGCCGTATCGCAAGACTCGCCGCGAAACGTGACAAGGTTTTTCTCCTGCGCCAGCTTCGGCGTGGTATTACGGGAATAGCCCAGCATGCCCATATGATCCCAGCGCGTGGTCTCACCGATGATAAACACCACCAGTGTCGTCGATGTCCTTCGGCGCGACGTAGGTAAATTTTGTCGCCGGGTTCATCAGCGATTTATTGTCTGACGATTCATCCACCTGCGCCCGGGCATACAGCCCCAGCGCGGAGAGCCAGTTAGAGGGTAAATAAGAGTTCGCCACAACGCCGCCATAGCTTGGCATATCGACGCCGGAGATCTTCTCGTCATCTTTTGCTGCATGTCGAGCAGGCGAATCGGTCCCCAGACCATCAACCCCGCCAGCACCACCAACGTGACGCTGCGAACGCGCTGCCCCGGTGTGTGCAGCTGGCGCAGTAAGGTATAACGGCAGCGGTTGCTCCAGATAAGCAGCAGCGGCAGCGCACTGACCATCACCACCCAGACGACAAGCTGCCAGCCCACCACTTCCTTCGATAAATCGATATCGGTGGTCATCACTGAGGCAATAATGCCATAGCCAATGACCACATTGAGGAAGGTCATATAGAAGCTGGCGCTGGCGGAGAACAGCACCACCAGCGAGGCCAGTACACGCCGGGCGCGACGGCCAAACAACGACAAGACACGCAGTAAGAAAAACGTGACCAGTACCGTACCAACGAGTTCAACAACCGCAGAGAGTCCTTTCCAAAACGGTGAAAGCTTGCGCATAGCCGTCAAACCGACGGTAAAAAACTGCGCTATTCATAAACAGACCGATATACAACGCCAGAAAGAAGCTCAGCTTCTGCTGGGTCATCGTCTTGATATAACTCATGCAGGCAACCCTGAAAAAGGGAAAGTAAACGCCGAGGGCAATCGTCGACCAGTAACGAATGCAGGCTAAGAAGTCGCGGCGGAAGTTAACATGGGAAACTTCTAAAGCGCGGTAAGAACCATAGCAGGGCGGAAAAGTGTCAGGCATGAGTGCTGGCCGACCACATATTTACAAAAATATCAGGCCGGCGTCAGAAAAATGTCACTGAAAGAGGTTATCAGGAGGTGATGACGTTAAGCCAACGTCGATGTTGCCGCGGGTTGCGTTTGAGTAGGGGCAAACAATGTGCGCTTTTGCACCAGCGCTTCGGCTTCCTGATGATCCATGCCCGGAAGATGAATGTCGAGTTGCGCTTCGATACCAAAGCCGGTCGGCAACGGGCCAATGCCCACTTGCCCCTCAATGTAGGCGTCCTGCGGTACTTTCTTTTCTCTACCGAGGCAACGTGTTTGAGTGCGCCAAGAAAACAGGCGGAGTAGCCCGCAGCAAAGAGTTGCTCCGGATTGGTAACGTCCCCGCCTGCTCCGCCCATCTCTTTCGGCACGCCCAGTTTCACATCCAGCACACCATCAGAAGAGATTGCGCGGCCATCGCGGCCCCGGTTGCTTTAGCTTTCGCACGATAAACCACTTTTTCTAAAGACATGTAAGACTCCTTCTGTTGGAAGAACCTGACAAGTAAGGATAGTCGCTCTGGCGGGAATTTGCAGTGGGACAAAAAAACCGCCATTGCAGCGGCGGTTTTCAGTCAGCGCAGGTTATTCAGGCATGGGCCTCTTTGTAGAGGCGGTGTTGCGGTTGGCGAATGGTGGTCGACAGCGCCAGCGACACAATCAGCAGGGCAAAGATAACGCAGAAAGTGACATAAAAGCCGCCAAACAGCGAGGCGATAATCGAGCCGCAAATACTGCCAATACCAAAGCCCAGATAAATCACCCCGTAGTTTTTCGCCCAGATTGTTCAGGCCGAAGAACTCGCTCACCAGCGACGGGAATACGGTAATGGTGCCGCCGAAGTTAAATGCAACACAGGCGATAGCGGCGAAGAACGTGGTGGCATTCAGCGGCGCGAACAGCAGTGCCGCCATTCCCACCAGCGAAATCACGGCCGAGAGTAATCACGCGGATACGGGCCATTTTGTCGGACAGGATCCCCCAACACCGAGGCGGCCGCTCAGGTTGGCAATCGCAATCACCGTCACCGCATTGGCGGCTGTCGCCACATCCGAGGCGCGCACCATGCCCTGCGCAATATCTTTTGCCACGCCAATAACATACAGGCCGCTCATGCAGGCAGTCAGGAACATCACCGCCAGCATCCAGTACTGCGGTTTACGCATTGACTGCGCCAGTGTGAAGTCATGTTCCACAACACCGTTGACGGAGGCGGTTTTCTGCAACGGTGCATCGGTCATCATGGTGGCGCCGAACACAATCATCACCAGCACCATGGCGCCCCCAGATCATAAAGGTATTTTCCAGACCGACGGTGGCAAGCAGGTGGCTGTCGATAAATTTGAATCCCGAGGGCTACCAAGACCATAAGAGCCAATGGAAAAGGCAGAAATCAGCCCTTTGCGTTCCGGGAACCATTTAACACAGTTGGAGAGCGTTAACAGATAACCCGCACCATCGGCCAACCCTACCAACACACCCGCGCTTAGCCAGAGCATCAGCAAGCTGTGAGAGTGTGCCGTCAGAAAGAAACCCACACCAAGCAGGATCCCGGACGCCATCGTGACGCGTTTTACACCAAAACGTTCCTGTAATTTTCCGGCTACAGACGATGAGAGCGCCGCCGGGGCTCAGCAAACCAAAGGAGAAAGCCACCGGGCTTACCGGCTGATCCAGCTTTTCCGCCAGCGAGCTATTGAACAGACTCCGGTATAAACGGACCCTAACGCAAATTGCGTAATAATGGTGCCGACCAGCGTCAGCCAGCGCGTGCGATTAACAGTTGAAGTATTCATGGCAGTCGTCCTGCAGAAAGAAGAAAGGAATTCACTGCCGACAACCATAACGAAGCGCATTTCATGCACCGGGTGAAAAAGGCATGAAATGCAGTAAGAGAGGGAATGAAATGCATCTGTACGGGAATGAACGGCACGATGAAAATTCACCGTCGACATTCGCTTATGTGAGTTAGTGCATACTATCGACAGAACGCGCGCGCCGCTATTGTTTCTTAAGTGTAAAATATTTGTTTTAAATACACTTAAAAACGCGCGTTTACGCCCATGCTATAAAGGTAATTCTGCCCGAGCGTCTCATTTTCGGACTGCGACATCGACGCATAGGCAGCCAGTGCCTGCTCAGCAGCATATCTGCGCCGAGGGAGACATCCAGCCAGTTGCCGTACTGATTGGTGGGAGTGAGGACGGGAAACGCCGGACTGACTCTTCCAGACGTTTTCACCAACTTGCTGGTTATAGCTGATTTGCGCCCGAGGGGCGCAGGTCGCCAAAGCGGCTATCCAGGGCGCCATCCCAGCGAGCTGACGCTGGCATGCCACAGTGGATCACTGAACTGCATGGTGGTCGCGCTATCGCCGAATTCGTTATACATTGAGGTCGTTGAGCCATCGTAATGCCACACCGCCACCGGCCCCGTTGTGACATCACGCGCCAGCGGAAAATTTAACCCCACGCTCATGGTATTGGTGGCGTCAAGCGGTGTGTCATCCGGCAGGTTAAAGGCAATACCCGGCGAATTCTGCGCGGAGCGGATACGCTCCTCCAGAATATCGTTGTAGCGCGGCTGGCGTTCGCTATCCCAGATATAGCGTTCAGGCGCTGTACTCTGATGCCCGGTAACAGAATATTCTTGCTGCGGGGCGATTGCCGCCGGGCAAAAAAAGAGGCAGACCGGCACTAGCGCAAACAAGCGGCCACTGTTGGTTATTCTCATCAATATGCGACTCCAGAAAGAGCCGAATCCGGCGTAATAGTTATCGTTTTTGGCGGGTCTATAACCCTTACTTAACTATTGCCTTTTAACACACTCGTCAAGACAGGCTGACGATTATTTGAATAT
The DNA here is from genome assembly GCA_002886105.1 of Enterobacter sp. EA-1. Taxonomy (GTDB): domain Bacteria; phylum Pseudomonadota; class Gammaproteobacteria; order Enterobacterales; family Enterobacteriaceae. The sequence goes on along the minus strand of CP025776.1, from coordinate 210,587 downwards.
ATCGCGAACGGAGTAACACTATGCAACGTTGTGGTTGGGTCACTCAGGATCCGCTCTATCTTGCTTACCACGATCGGGAGTGGGGGAGTTGCGGAAAAGGACGGCAAAAATTATTTGAAATGATCTGTCTGGAAGGGCAACAGGCCGGGTTGTCGTGGATCACCGTATTGAAAAAACGCGAAAATTACCGCAACGCTTTCCATCAGTTCGACCCTGAGCGCGTGGCCGCAATGACGACTGAAGATGTGGAAACGCTGCTGCAAAATGCCGGGATTATTCGCCATCGCGGCAAGATTGAAGCGATCATTGGCAACGCCCGCGCCTACCTGTCGATGGCGCAAAACGGTGAATCATTTTCAGACTTTGTCTGGGGGTTTGTCGATCACACACCGCAAATCACAAACGCCGCTGCATTGAGTGAGATCCCCACGTCAACACCCGCGTCAGATGCATTATCAAAGGCGTTAAAAAACGCGGCTTCAAATTCGTCGGCACCACCATCTGTTACTCGTTTATGCAAGCCTGCGGCCCTGCGGTTAACGATCATATTACCGGCTGTATCTGCCACCCCGGGGGACAGCATGATCCGCGCGTGGCGTAATAAAGACCTGTCGCCGCTGCTGAACTTATGGCTGGAAAGCACCATCTATGCGCATCCGTTTATTGAGGTGCGCTACTGGCACGAGCGAAGCGCTGGTGCGCGACGCTTACCTTCCGTCGGCGAAAACCCTCGGGTATGGGAAAGAACGGGGCACTGGAAGGGTTTATCAGCGTTATGGATGCGCAGTTTATTGGCGCGCTGTTCGTACGCCCAACCGCAATAGGCCGAGTTGGTAAAGCGCTGATGGATCATGCCAAACAGCGCTTTCCTGGCTAAGCCTTGAGGTGTATCAGAAAAACGAACGGGCGGTGAACTTCTACCATGCGCAGGGTTTTCGTATTGAAGACAGCGCATGGCAGGAAGAAACACGCCACCCGACGTGGATCATGAACTGGCAGGCGGATCAAACGCCGTCAGCGTAAGCTGCGGGCCCCGTATTTCTCCACCCACGCCAGCGCAGTATTGCCTGCACAACCGTTGCCCAGACGCGAGCTGGGCAAATCTTTGGTCAGCACATTCACCGCGCCGTTTTTACAGATACCGCCCGCCGCCGGGTCGAGATCCGGCCATGCGCCTTCATGGATGCAGAGAACGCCGGGCTTAATGCCCTCCGTCACCACAGCGCCCGCCAGCATCCGCGCCCGTTCCACACGCGCACGACATCGCCTGCCGCAATGCCTCTTGCCTGCGCATCCTGCGGATGCAAGGTCACCGGTTCGCGGCCTGCGACGGCGTACTCCTCACGCAAACGGGTAAAGTTGAGCTGACTGTGCAGGCGATGCGCCGGATGCGCAGATAGCACCTGCAACTGCTGCGGTTTGGCGTTACCGTGCCATTCGTCCGGCTCCAGCCACATCGGATGCGGTGGGCAATCCGCATAACCAAAGCTTTGGATGCGTTGCGAGAAGATTTCGATTTTACCGCTTGGCGTTTTCAGCGGATTGGCCTGCGGGTCGCGGCGGAAATCGCCAAAGCGAACGAAGCGCGCGTTCTGCTCACTCTCCGGCATCTCAATCAACTGATTGGCCTGCCAGAACGCCTCAAACGGCGGCAGCGTCACTTGCTGGCTGGCTCCGCGCTGTGCAGCAATGTTATAAAACGTCTCCAGCCATTGCAGGTCGCTTTTCCCTTCCGTAAAACGCTCGCGGCCACCGGCTTCCCAACGCTCGCTCAACTCAGCAAATACCGCCCAATCATCCCGCGCTTCATACTGCGGCGCGACAACCTGTTTCATCGGTACCAGATGCTGGTTGCTGTAATCGCCGGTCATGGTCAGATCGTTGCGTTCAAAAGAGGTGGTGGCGGGCAGCACGATATCGGCGTGCTTCGCCGCCGCCGTCCAGAAGCATTCGGAAATAACCACCAACTCTGGCTTCTGCCGGGGCGCGGATGAGCCGGTTGGTATCCTGATGATGGGTAAAGTTCGCGCCGCCCGCCCACCAGACAAAGCGGATATCCGGAAAGTGGCGATCCATCCCGTTGTGCTGGTACGGTGCACCGGGGTTTTCCAGCGCCTCAATAATGCGGGCGACGGGGATTTTATCCACCGCGTCAACACCGTCTTTCACCGTACCCTGCATGGATGCCAGTACCGCCGCGCGCGCCGTGTCGGGTTGCCGCCATTGGCGAAATGGTAAGAGAGGCCAAAACCGCCGCCCGAGTGCCAATCTGCCCGAGCATGGCGGCGAGGGTGACCAGCATCCAGTGTTTTTGCTCGCCAAACTGCTGGCGCTGCATCCCCCACCCTGACATCAGCATCGTGGTGTTTTCGTGGAAAATGGCGGCCAGTTCGCGGATTTTCACCGCCTCAATGCCGCAAATACCCGCCGCCCATTCAGCGGTTTTGCTACGCCATCGCGCTCACCGGTCAGGTAAGTGGCGAACGTGTCGTAACCTACTGTGCAACGAGAGAAAGTCGTCATCCTGCCAGCCATTCTCCACCAGCGTATGGGCAATACCGAGCATTAAAGCCACGTCCGTGCCCATGTGCGGGGCTATCCACTCGCAACTGTCGCCGAAGAAATCGACGGTTTCTGAGCGCATCGGATCGATACAGATGACCCGCTTACCGCTTTTGCGCAGCGCGTCAAAGTAAGGAATGCCCTGCTCATCGGTGGCGTTCCGAGGGCAATCTTCAGCGTATTGAGCGGGTTAGCGCTCCACAGCACCACCACATCGCTGTGTTCGAGGATCAACGGCCAGCTGGTCTGCTGCTGGTACACTTCGTTGCTGCCGACCACGTACGGCATAATCGCCTGCGCGGCCCCGGTGGAATAATCCCCCAGATGCCCGGTGTAGCCGCCCGCCAGACTCATATACCGCTGCAACAGCGTCGCCGCTTTGTGCAGCACGCCGTTCGAGCGCCAGCCGTAGGAACCGGCAAAAATGGACGCTGGCCCGTAAGTGTCGCGAATGCGTTTATGCTGGCGGTGAATCAGTTCCAGCGCATCGTCCCAGCTCACCCGTACAAACTCATCCTGCCCGCGAACACCCTGCGGGTTTGAGGGCGAGGCCAGAAAAACCTTTACGTACCATCGGATAGCGCACGCGCGTTTCGCTATGCACCTGATCCTCGGACCACGGTTTGCGGTGAGTTGGGGTGACGGGTTGGCAGTGCGCCACGGGATGCGAGAACCTTTTCGCCGTCGGTGTCGACCAGCATAGGCCCCCAGTGGGCCGCTGTGAGAACAGTTTTGATAGCAGGGTTTGCCAAAGCGCGCTCCTGAATAGCTTGCAGGTGACGGCGGTTGTTCGCCGCTTTGAATGTATCGTTCTTTGCGTTCTATCATCCACGGCGGCGGCGAGGATAGCAAAGAATTAAACGTCATGACGCCCTCACTGCAGGTGATAAGCAGCGTGCAGAGATTATCTTAGTGCTTGATTGCCCGCCATTTCGCGCTAAGGTGTGGGCACATATTCACGTTCATGGCGAGGGAAGCAATCATGGCGAAAACGACGCGCGCCACCATCAGCGATGTCGCGAAAGCAGCGAAAACGGGTAAAACCAGCATTTCCCGCTATCTGAACGGTGAAAAACACCTGCTTTCCGCCGATCTGCTGGCGCGAATTGAACAGGCAATCGCCGAGCTGGATTACCGCCCAAGCCTGATGGCGCGCGGACTGAAGCGCGGGCGCACGCGCCTTATCGGTCTGATCATCGCCGATATCACCAATCCCTATTCCGTGCATGTGTTAAGCGGTATCGGGAAGCAGCGTGCCGCGAAAAGGGGTTCACCCCGCTGGTGTGTAACACCAACAACGAGGTGGATCAGGAGCTGCACTATCTCGATCTTCTGCGCAGTTACCGGGGTGGAAGGCATTGTGGTCAACGCCGTGGGGATGCGTGAAGAGGGGCTGAATCGCCTGCAACAATCGTCGCTGCCAATGGTGTTAATCGATCGCAAAATCCCTGACTTTGCCTGCGATGTCGTCGGGCTGGATAACACGCAAGCCGCCACCACCGCGACCGAGCATCTGATTGAACAGGGTTTTGAAGCGTTGCTGTTTCTGAGCGAACCGCTGGGCACCGTGAACACACGCCGCGAGCGGCTGAGCGCTTTTCGCACCACCCTCGCCCGCTACCCGGGCATGGTGGCGGAAAACGCCGAAACACCGCTGCATGAAGCCGCGCAAATGGACAATACCCTGCGCCAGTTTCATGCCAGCCACCGGGGAATGCGTAAAGCGATCATCTCCGCCAATGGCGCGCTTACCCTGCAGGTTGCCCGCTCGTTGAAGCGCATCGGTCTGAACTGGGGCAGCGATATCGGTCTGCTCGGCTTTGACGAACTGGAGTGGGCCGAGCTGGCGGGAGTGGGTATCACCACCCTCAAACAGCCGACCTCGGCAAATCGGTTATGCTGCTGTAGAGCAGGTGGTACGGCGTATTGAGGGCCACAGCGACACGGTGCGCGAACAGGTTTTCTCCGGCGAACTGATCGTTCGCGGCTCCACCTCCCGCTAACAACCTTCGTGATGACGATCATAATTTCGCCATTGTGACCTTTTCTTTGGAACCGGTTCCATCTAGCGTTAAAGGCAGATAACGCCATGTCGATGCCACCGGAGCCGGACTATGCCAAGAAAAATTATCGTCGTCACCACCGCCTACGGCCATGACTACCTTCACGCGCAGGGTGGGCAGATTGCCGTCCTGCCAATTATCGCCAGTGCCGGTGCCGACGGCGTGGAAATCCGCCGTGAACTGCTGAGCGACGAGGAGCTGGCGCATCTGCCTTCGCTGGCGTTCGCCGTCGAAGTCAACAATCTGCAGGCCTGTTATTCCGCCCCCGAACCGCTGTACCGGCGGATGGGTCGCTCAATCCCTGTTTACCCGCGCGCTGCTGGAAGAAGCTCGCACGCTGAACGCGCTGTGGCTGAAAGTCTCGCTCGGTTATTTTCAGAACAGCGCCGTGCTGGCAACGTTGGGCGACTGGCTGGCGAGCAGCGGGGTTGCGCTGGTGGTGGAAAACGATCAAACAGCATGCGGCACGCTGGCGGCGATGCAACGCTTTCAGGCAGCCTGCCGCGCAGGCACGGTCACGCTGACCTTTGATACCGGCAACTGGTTGTGGGCAGGAGATGCACCGGAGCAGGCCGCCCGCCAGCTTGCTCCCGCCGTCAGCTATATCCATGTCAAAGCCGCCGTGGCCGATGGCGAACGTTTCCGTGCCGTGCCGCCGGACTGTGCCGACCCACGCTGGTTAGCCCTGCTTAATGCCTTACCCGCTGATGCGCCGCGCGGTATTGAATTCCCGCTTACCGGGGATTCCCCCCTCGACGTCACCCGTTATTACGTCAACTTATTACGTGAGGAGCCACGCCATGCATAACCCGCTGGATGTGATCACCATCGGTGAAGCGATGGCGATGTTTGTCGCCACCGAAACCGGCAATCTTGCTGATGCGACGCAGTTTATTAAACGCGCGGCCGGCGCGGAGCTGAATGTCGCGACCGGGCTGGCGCGGCTCGGATTAAAGGTGAGCTGGGTCAGTCGCGTTGGCGATGACAGCTTTGGCCATTTTATTCTCAACACACTGCGTAAAGAGGGGGATCGATAGCACCGGCGTGACCCTTGATGGGCGCTACGCAACGGGTTTTCAGTTGAAATCTAAAGCTGAAAATGGAACCGATCCCATTGTGGAGTATTTCCGTAAAGGCTCCGCTGCCAGTCATCTGTCGCCAGAGGATTTTCATGCCGCGGCCTTTAGCCGTGGGCTCGTCATCTGCATCTGAGCGGGGTCGCGGCGGCGTTGTCGGCCACCTCGTATGCATTGCTGGACCATGCCGCGCAGAGCATGAAAGCGCAGGGTAAGAGCATCTCGTTTGATCCTAATCTGCGCCCGGTGTTATGGCGTAGCGAGGCGGAAATGGTAACGAAGCTGAACCATCTCGCTTTTCAGGCCGACTGGGTGCTGTGGGCTGAAAGAGGGCATCGTTCTCACCGGGCAGCGCACCCCTGATGGCATCGCCGACTTCTACCTGCAACACGGCGTGAAGGCGGTAGTGATCAAGACCGGGGCGGATGGCGCGTGGTTTAAAACCGCCAGCGGCGAACAGGGAGCCGTCGCGCCGGTAAAAGTGGAAAACGTGGTGGACACCGTCGGTGCCGGAGATGGCTTCGCCGTGGGCGTGATCAGCGCTCTGCTGGAAGGGAAATCCCTGCCTGATGCCGTACGTCGGGGTAATGCCATCGGCGCGCTGGCAATACAGGTACCGGGAGACAGCGAGGGATTGCCAACGCGTGAACAGCTCGGGGCGTTATAACGTTAGCGCCCGTTTTATCGCAACTTACTACCGCTCTGTACCCTACATACAGGCGGCAAACAACCTCAACTCCAGAGGCAATATTATGAATAATGCGACCAATGCTTCCAAACGCTGGCTGTACATCATGCCGATTGTGTTTATCACCTACAGTCTGGCCTATCTCGATCGGGCGAATTTCAGCTTCGCCTCCGCCGCCGGAATTAATGACGATTTGGGTATCACCAAAGGCGTCTCTTCACTGCTCGGCGCCCTCTTTTCCTCGGCTATTTCTTTTCCAGATCCCCGGCGCGGTTTACGCAGAGCGCCGCAGCGTACGCAAACTGATTTTTATCTGCCTGATTTTTATGGGGCGGCTGCGCCTTCGCTCACCGGGATGGTAAGCAACATTCCGATGCTGGCCGCCATCCGCTTTATTCTCGGCGTGGTGGAAGCGGCGGTAATGCCAGCGATGCTGATTTATATCAGCAACTGGTTTACCAAATCGGAGCGCTCGCGCGCCAATACGTTCCTGATCCTCGGTAACCCCGGTGACGGTGCTGTGGATGTCGGTGGTTTCCGGCTATCTGATCCAGTCTTTTGGCTGGCGAGAAATGTTTATTATTGAAGGCATTCCGGCGGTGATCTGGGCCTTTTGCTGGTGGGTGCTGGTGAAAGATAAACCTGCGCAGGCCACCCGGCTTTCCGGGGATGAAAAAGCCGCGCTTCAGGCGCAGCTTGATAAAGAACAGCAAGGCATCAAAGCCGTTCGCAACTACGGTGAAGCGTTCCGTTCCCGCAATGTGGTGCTGCTGTGCCTGCAATATTTTGCACCGGAGTATCGGCGTATACGGTTTTGTGCTGTGGCTGCCGTCGATTATTCGTAGCGGTGGTGAAAACTGGGTATGGTCGAAGTGGGCTGGCTCTCCGCGGTGCCTTATCTGGCGGCGACGCTGGCGATGCTCCTTGCCTCATGGGCATCGGACAAGCTGCAAAACCGTAAGCTGTTCGTCTGGCCATTACTGCTGATTGCCGCCTTTGCCTTTATTGGCTCCACGGGCGGTAGGGGCGAACCATTTCTGGATCTCCTACACCCTGTTGGTTATCGCCGGGGCGGCGATGTATGCCCCTTACGGGCCCTTCTTCGCCATTATTCCGGAGATGCTGCCGCGCAATGTCGCCGGCGGAGCGATGGCGCTCATCAACAGCATGGGTGCGCTGGGCTCCTTCTGCGGCTCGTGGTTCGTGGGTTATCTGAACGGCGCCACTGGCAGCCCGGCCGCTTCGTACATTTTCATGGGGGTAGCGCTTTTCGCCTCTGTGTGGCTTACTTTAATTGTTAAGCCTGCTAACAATACCGTGATTCAGGCAGGCGCATCACCACAAGGGAGAACCGCATGAAGCCGTCCGTCATCCTGTACAAAGCCTTGCCCGATGTTCTGCAACAACGCCCTCGAAACGCACTTTGCCGTCACTCGCGTGCCGAACCTGAAGCCAGAAACCGTCGCGCAGTTCGCCGACGCGTTCGCCAGTGCGCAGGGCCTGCTGGGTTCCAGTGAAAAAGTGAACCGGTGGCGCTGCTGGAGAAGATGCCGCAACTGCGGGCAACATCGACCATTTCCGTGGGCTATGACAACGTTGATGTGGATGCGCTGAACGCACGTAACATTGTGCTTATGCACACGCCCACCGTGCTGACGGAAACCGTTGCCGATACCATTATGGCGCTGGTGCTGAGCAGCGCCCGCCGGGTGGTGGAAGTGGCTGAACGCGTAAAAATGGGCGAGTGGACTTCCGGCATCGGTCCTGACTGGTTTGGCGTGGATGTGCACCACAAAACCCTCGGGATTATCGGGATGGGCCGTATTGGCTGGCGCTGGCGCAGCGCGCGCGCATTTCGGCTTCGGCATGCCGATTCTCTATAATGCCCGCCGCCATCATACGGAAGCGGAAGAACGCTTTCAGGCGTGCTATTGCGACCTCGGAAACGGTACTGAAAGAGTCCGACTTTGTCTGCGTGGTGCTGCCGCTCACGGAAGAGACGCATCACCTGATTGGCGAGAAGCAGTTCGCGATGATGAAAAATCCGCCATTTTCATTAACGCAGGCCGTGGGCCGGTCGTTGATGAAACTGCGCTGGTGGACGCGCTGCGCAACGGTGAGATCCCGGCCGCCGGTCTGGACGTTTTCGAAAAGAGCCGTTGCCGAAAGACTCACCGTTACTGTCGCTGCCGAATGTGGTGGCGCTGCCGCACATTGGCTCGGCAACCCACGAGACACGCTACAATATGGCGGCCTGCGCGGTGGATAACCTGATTGACGCGCTGAATGGCAAGGTGGAAAAAAACTGTGTAAACCCGCAGGCGGCACGTTAACGCCCTGCCGGATGCATTAATAAAAAAGAGGCGCTATTGCGCCTCTTTTTTTGCCTGCCCGGCTTACTGCTGGGTGGCGTTTACGGTCGCGGTCCAGCCTGAGTAAAGGCCTGATGCTGCGCCGCCAGAGGGCCAATCAGCGCATTATACTGGCTGGCCTGCTGGGAGGTCGGGAACTGAATACCGTTTGCGACAAAGCTCACCTGGTTATTCTGCTGGGCAATGAAATCCCCCACCTGCACCAGTTGCTGCGTGAAGATCTGCGCCGCCGGGATCAGCGGTTGCAGCGCGTTAGCCGGGTTGGTCACCACTTTGGTAAACACCTGATCGTAAACCGGTTTCAGATCGTCAGCCTGTTTCAACGCCGCATGTGACGCATCCGCCTGCATTTTTGCGTTTTGCAGTTGCTGGCTCAGCACGCCAAGAGAACCATTGGCCTGACGGAGCGGCTCGCGCTGCGTCATATAATCCTGCGGTACGCGAATGGCGTTAACGCTGTCCACCACCGGGCGCAAACCGGGAGTCCATCGCCTGATTGACCTGCTGGGAATAGCCGTAAATGACCGCATAATCGGACACAAACGGGCCAAACTGTTTTTTCTGATCCGCAGTCAGGGCTGGCAGACGTTCGCTGCTCCGCATCGCGGTATTTTGCAGGAAATCGATAAACGCCTTGCGCTGATCGCCTTCTTTGTCGAAACACCCACTCAGGCTAACTACCATTAATAACGCCGCAAGAGGCGCAAACCAGCGAGAGCAGGACTTTCCTGTCGCCATTTCATTACTCCTTTCACCCAAAAGCGCACATCGGCACCCGTGTGCCAGTGGCTTACAAGGATAGTCCGAGTCAGCGTCGCAAGATACCCTTTCCTTTCATTCCCGGGCGGAAAAAACCACCGGCATGAGCTTTACATGCGCTTTGCAACGCAATCGCCTTCATGCAACTTTTCGCTGACGATTTACAAAAAAGACTATCTGTATTCAGCATCTGAGGAATCAAGCAATTAAGCGGAAAAAAGTGCCTGAAGATGCATTTCAGTCGCATCAAAACGCGTTTACCGCACGATTAATCACTGCGGCCGCCACGCCGGGGATTTTCCGACTATCCTTAGTGAGATGTATCACGATCCCGCTGTGTGATTTTAAGAGGAGTTCTCAATGGAATATAAAGATCCTATGGTTGAACTGCTAAGTAGTCTGGAACAGATTGTTTTTAAAAAGAGATAACGCAGGCGGTTATCCTGAGCCAAAAGCCGAATTCCTTTAACGAGTTTGAACAATTACGCCGGGGAACCGGGTTGAAAATTGATGATTTCGCACGTGCAATGGGAGTCAGTGTGGCGATGGTCCGAGGAGTGGGAATCCAGACGCGTAAAACCCACCGCTACCGAGAATGAAATTGATGCGTCTGATTCATGCAAATCCAACGCTAAGCAAACAATTAATTGAATGATTTCAGGATGACACAACCCCCGCACCGGTCGGGGGTTTACGTCCACCCTCATCTCCCTTCGCAATACCACCCGGTTTCCCGCCACGTTAACGAATGCGTGAGCGTTAATCCCTGAAGAAACGCCTCATCATGCGATACCACCAGCATCGCACCGGGAAAGGACGCCAGTGCGGCTTCAATCGCCTGCGTTGAGGTCAAATCGAGATGGTTTGTCGGTTCATCCAACAGTAATAGCTGCGTCGTCTCACGACGCCATAACACGCAGGCCAGCGCCGCTTTCAAACGCTCCCCGCCACTGAGCGCCGCCAGCGGCAACGTCACTTTATCCGCGCCAAGCTGAAGCTGCGCCAGACGGGTACGCAATGCCCCCCTCATCCAGCGGTGTGTCATCGAGGCTCAGGTGTGCCATTACCGATTGCGTGAGATCTAACTGCGACAAATGCTGGTCCAGATAAGCGGGAACAACCGAAAGCAGGCATTTGCCGGACAGCGGAGCCAGTTCACCCAGGATCAGCTTTAACAGGGTTGATTTGCCGCAGCCATTGGGTCCGCGTACGGCAACACGCATCGGCCCATCCATACGCCAGTTCAGCGGCGGAAGTTCAGCATACGGCAATACCAGATCTTCCATCACCAACACCTGTTTCCCCTCCACGAGATGGCTGCCGGTAGCGTAAACAGCACCGGCGTCTCTTCCATCACCCGCTCTCGCGCCCACGGGTTAACTGCGGTGTTGAGCGCATCGTTTTGTTCACGGTGCTGTTTACGCCAACTGCCGGGGCGCTCTTTCGCCGCATTCTTGTATTTTACCCGCTCAAACGACGCGATATTCAGCGTGTCTACCGTACGTAAGGTCTGTGCCGAACGACGCTGGCTGGCATCATGCTCGCGTTGCTGTCGGCTGCGGGTACGCCGACGCTCAGCGACAGCATGTTCCAGCAAGGCCCGGGCCGCTTGCTGCTCGCTCTCCCGCTGGCGTTGGTAATCCGCATAATTTCCGCCATAGCTGCGCAATCCTGCCGGCGACAGCTCCAGGATGCGGGGCATCAATGCCAGCAACTCCCGATCATGGGTGGCGACCAACGCGCCGCCACGCCGCCGGGATAAACACGCGTAAAACCACTCACGCCCGGCTCTGTCGAGGATGATTGGTCGGCTCATCAAGCAGCAGATAATCGGCATCAGCCATCAACGCACCGCAGAGCAATGCACGCATACGCTCACCACCGCTTAGCGTGATGGCATAGCGATCGGGTTCAAACACAGGCAGGCTGGCTTCAGCAAATGCCGCTGTCAGGCGTTCCTGTAGATCCCAAAAGCCGTCCAGGGCTTTCGAGGTCATCAGGTCGATACTCACCGCTTTCCACCCGCAGACGGGCGGCAAAAACCTCGCCATAACCGAGCAGGTCCGCGAGTGTGGTAGTACAAGAAATATCCTGTTGTTGGGCAACAAATGCCAGTGAACCAACCTGCTCGATATGCCCGGAAGTCGGTGTTTCCAGACCCGCCAGCATACGTAATAGCTGCGTTTTACCGGCACCGTTACGGCCTACCAGACCGCATAATGAAGGTTCAAGCGACACATTGAAGGGGCCAAAAAGCGTCTCGCCTGTCGCAAACTGGCAGGTGAGCTGGTGCAGAATAAAAGCAGAGGGCTGCGCACAATGAGCCATAAACACTCCTGAATGAAATCAAAAACTCCCCCGCACATGCCATCGCATGTCGCAAGGATACGGATTCATCAGTTGTGTTTGTTCATTTTCCGGGGGCGCTCCAGTGAGACGAGAAGTTCGTCGGGGCTAAGCATAGCCACACGCCGCTCCCCCTTCAAGATTAAATTTTCACCACTCGTCTTAAAGGGGCTAATTATTTGCATCTTTTGCCGATGAGTAATGTGACTTAACTGAAAGTAGCAGGCCGTGCGTGTCATCTCCGCTTCAGAAAGGAACGACCACGGGGCAAAGGGTTGTGCTGCACGCATTAACCTGTTGGATCGTACAAAAGTCATTCATCAGGGAAGAGAGTTACGGGTCGGCGCATTGCGCTGCGGTTGCGGCAATGGCCATTGAAAGAGAATGAATGATGTCCAGATATGTTCTGATTGTTGATGACAGCCGCCTGTCACGAATGATTTCACGACAATATATAACGAACCTGCATAGCGACTGGAAAATCGATGAAGCTGGCACCGGTGAAGAAGCTATCGAACTGGCGTCGGCGAATCATCCGGCTAATCCTGCTGGATGTGAATATGCCCGGTATCGGCGGCATTGAAACCGCATCACGCATTCGCAAAACCCACCCTGAAACGCACATTGTTCTGTTAACGGCGAATGTTCAGCACTCGATACAAGCCGCTGCGGAAGAACTTGGCCTCGGTTTTCTGTCAAAACCGCTGAAAGAGCCCCAGCTCCATGAGTTATTGAATAGCACCGGAGACACAGTGATGAGCGAATTGCCGGATATCAGCGAAATCGAATCTGACAGCCTGATGGAGATCTTCAACATTGGCGTCGGTCATGCCGCCGCCGCGATGAGCAATATCGTCAATGAAGAAGTGCGCATGTCTGTCCCTACAATCCGCTTCGCTCCTCGCTCCTGAAGCCGCAGATGAGTTGGGTGCAGGAATATCGCTGTTTGGCATCAGCCAGCATTACGAGGGCGCGTACGCCACCGAAGCGATTCTGATGTTTCCGGAAGCGGCCAGTTTTGAAATTGTACGCATGATGGTGGGCGACATGATCCCCGCCCATGAGCTGGGGGAGATGGAACGTGAAGCCATGAGCGAGATAGGCAATATCGTGCTCAATGCCTGTGTGGGAACGCTGGCCAACATGTTCCAGAAAGAGCTGCAAGGATCACTGCCCGTCGTGCGGGTTGGCAGCAGCAAGCAGATCCTCAACCCGAACAAGGACGACAGCGATCCGCTGGTCATGATGTTGCGCATCGATTTTTCACTCGAGCGCCAGCAAATCCGAGGGGTATCTGGCGTTTATTCTTGATATGTCTGCGCTGCGTGACTTACGCGAGCAAATCCGGCTTTATATCAGCCGCTTAGAATCCGGCAGTGTTCCAAACGGAATGCAATGATCATGAAAGATAAGTTGTTGTTGGATGCATTTTCAGCCCTCAGCCTCGGTGTGATCATTGTTGATGCGCACTACCGTATAACCCTGTGGAACGCGTGGTTAGAAGCGCACACGGGTTATGCGGCCAGTGACACCACCGGCGAGGATTTTTTAGTGTATTCCCGGACTTAGAGTATCACCGCGTCGGTGATGCGATCCGTCAGGCGATCAGTCACAATTTATCTTCACTGCTTTCCCAGTCTTTGCACCGTTCACCTTTCCCGCTCTACGCCGAGCCCGCCCGACCCGGCGCGCGCCTGAGTCAGGCCGTCACCATTGTTCCACTGGGTGATGAAGAGCGCTACTGCCTGATTCAGATTGTTGATGTCAGTGCCGCCGTTCGCCGTGAATCCCTGCTGCGCGACCCGGTGCGCACGAACTGCTGGCGCAATCCCTGTCTGATGGTCTGACCGGTGTGGGTAACCGGCGCTATTTCGATCTCTGTATTGAGGAGAGAGTGGCGGGCCAGCAAACGCAATAACAAGTCGTTATCGCTGCTGTTGATTGATGTCGACTTCTTCAAACTCTACAACGACTGCTATGGTCACCAGCGCGGCGACGAGTGCCTGCAAAAGTGGCGAATGCCATGCGCTGCGCGCTGCAAAACCCGGGCGACATCTTGTTCCGCTACGGCGGCGAGGAGTTCTGCGCGCTGTTGCCGGAAACACGCTCAGCCGATGCGGTGGAGATCGCCGAGAAACTGCGCACCAGCGTACAGCAACTGGACCTACCCCACGCTAATGCGCCTGACGGCATAGTGAGCGTCAGCATCGGCGTCGCCAGCCATTGCCAGAAAAATCATGCGGAATATGGTCAGTTGATCCAGAGTGCGGATAACGCGTTATACGAAGCGAAACGCGCCGGACGTAATACCGTGCGTGTCAAAACCACCTTCAGGAAGTTCTCTCCGTACACCCGCGTAACGGGTGGGGAAATCCCGCCCTCACGCCTGAATCAGCAGCATAAAAAAAACCCGCCAGAAGCGGGTTTTTTATGACGATGACCGTTACTGCAGCAGAGAGATATCCGCAACCTGCAGGAACAGTTCGCGCAACTTCGCCAACAGCGTCAGGCGGTTGATACGCACGTCTTTATCGTCGGCGTTAACCATCACCTGCTCAAAGAACTCATCCACCGGCTCGCGCAGTGCCGCCAGTTCGATCAGCGCTTCCTGATAACGCCCTTCCGCAAAGTACGGTTGCAGTTTATCGCGCAGAACGACCGGGTTGCCCGCCAGCTTGATTTCCGCCGCTTCTTTCAGCACCGAAGCGTGAACAGTATCGTTCAGCGTTTCATCAGACTTCGCCAGAATGTTGGAAACACGCTTGTTGGCAGCGGCCAGCGCGGCAGCTTCCTCCAGCGTACGGAAGTGAGACACCGCTTTCATGCGCGCATCGAAGTCCGCCGGTTTGGTCGGACGACGCGCCAGCACCGCCACTGGATGGTATCAACGCTGTAACCTTCGTCCTGATACCGGTGCACGGAAACGGCCCAGCATAAAGTCGATCACATCATCGACCACGTTGGCGTTGGTCAGCTTGTCGCCATACAGACGCACTGCTTCTTCGGTCAGGGTTTGCAGATCCAGATTCAGGTTCTTCTCGACGAGAATACGCAGCACGCCCAGCGCAGCACGGCGCAGTGCGAACGGGTCTTTGTCGCCTTTCGGATGCTGCCCGATACCGAAGATACCCGCCGGTGTCCATCTTATCGGCAATCGCCAGCGCACAGGCAATCGGGTTGGACGGCAGTTCATCACCGGCAAAACGCGGCTGATACTGCTCGTTCAGCGCAACAGCAACATCTTCCGCTTCGCCGTCATGACGCGCATAGTGCATGCCCATCACGCCCTCGGGTGTCCGTAAACTCGAACACCATGTTGGTCATCAGGTCGCATTTGGAGAGCAGGCCCGCGCGGGTGGCATGATTCACATCCGCGCCGGTCTGTGCGGCAATCCAGCCCGCCAGCGCCTGAATGCGATCGGTCTTGTCGCGCAGCGTACCCAGTTGCTGCTGGAACAGCACGGTTTGCAGACGCGGCAGATGATCTTCCAGACGTTTTTGCGGTCGGTATTGAAGAAGAACTCGGCATCCGCCAGACGCGGGCGCACCACTTTCTCGTTACCGGAGATAATCTGCTGCGGATCTTTCGACTCAATGTTGGCCACAAAGATAAAGTTAGGCAGCAGTTTGCCGTCGTTGCCATAGACCGGGAAGTACTTCTGGTCACCCTTCATGGTGTAAACCAGCGCTTCTGCCGGAACGGCGAGGAATTTCTCTTCGAATTTCGCGGTCAGCACCACCGGCCACTCCACCAGCGAAGTGACTTCTTCCAGCAGGCTGTCGCTCAGATCGGCATTACCGCCGATTTTACGCGCCGCTTCTTCGGCATCCGCTTTGATTTTGGCTTTACGCGCCGCGTAGTCAGCAACGACTTTGCCACGCTCCAGTAGAATGTGCGGATACTGATCGGCGTTATCGATGGTGAACTCCGGCTCGCCCATAAAGCGATGACCACGGATCACGCGATCGGAGGCAATGCCCAGAATCGTCGCCGGTACTACGGTGTCGCCCAACAGCAGAGTCACGGTATGTACCGGACGCACGAAGTGAACATCAGACGCGCCCCAGCGCATCAGTTTCGGGATCGGCAGTTTGCCAAGGGAGGTTGCCACCATATTCGGCAGCAGCGTTTCCACGCTTTCACCCTTAACATGCGCACGATAGAGCAACCATTCGCCTTTGTCGGTGCTCAGACGCTCGGCCTGATCAACCGTGATGCCGCAACCGCGCGCCCAGCCTTCGGCGGCTTTGCTCGGTTTACCTTCAGCATCAAACGCTTGTGCAATCGCCGGGCCGCGTTTTTCGACTTCGCGATCCGGCTGCGACGCAGCCAGTTTCGCCACTTTCAGCGCCAGACGGCGCGGCGCGGCAAACCACTGGACATCACCGTGCGCAACGCCCGCCGCATCCAGCTCCGCAGTAAAGTTGGCAGCGAAGGACTCAGCGAGGGCTGCGCAGTGCTTTTGGTGGCAGCTCTTCGGTGCCGATTTCCACCGGAAAGTTTTTTCAGACATGGCCGCCTCTTATTTGTTTCTGTTGCACATCGGGAAGCCAAGGGCTTCACGGGAAGCGTAATACGCTTCAGCGACTGCTTTGGTCAGCGTGCGGATGCGCAAAATGTAGCGCTGACGTTCCGTCACGGAGATGGCTTTACGCGCATCCAGCAGGTTGAAGCTATGGGCGGCTTTCAGAATGCGCTCGTAAGCAGGCAGCGGCAGCGGGTTTTCCAGTGCCAGCAGTTGCTGTGCTTCTTTTCATACTGCTCAAAGCAGGTGAACAGGAAGTCGACATCCGCATATTCGAAGTTGTAAGTGGACTGCTCCACTTCGTTCTGATGGAACACGTCGCCGTAGGTGGTTTTACCCAGCGGGCCGTCGCTCCAGACCGGTCGTAAACGCTGTCTACGCCCTGAATGTACATCGCCAGACGTTCCAGACCGTAGGTAATTTCGCCGGTCACCGGTTTGCACTCAAGACCGCCAACCTGCTGGAAGTAAGTGAACTGCGTCACTTCCATGCCGTTGAGCCACACTTCCCAGCCGAGTCCCCAGGGCGCCCAGCGTCGGGTTTTCCCAGTTATCTTCCACGAAGCGAATATCGTGAATGGTCGGGTCCATACCCAGCTCTTTCAACGATCCGAGATACAGCTCCTGGATGTTGTCCGGAGAGGGTTTAATCACCACCGGAACTGGTAATAGTGCTGTAAGCGGTTCGGGTTTTCGCCGTAGCGCCCGTCAGTCGGACGGCGGGAAGGCTGCACATACGCGGTGGCCATAGGTTCTGGCCCTAATGCGCGCAGACAGGTCATCGGATGGGAGGTGCCGGCGCCGACTTCCATGTCCAGAGGTTGAACAATGGTGCAGCCCGGCGAGCCCAGTAATCCTGTAAGGTCAGGATCAGGCCCTGAAAGGTCCTCCGGTATCAAACTTTGCATATTATTTCGTGCTGGATACGTGTGGATTTAAAGGAAGCGCCCAGTATACCCGCTGGCTGCAAGATATACAGTACGAAACGGACCTGTTTAAGGAAAATTGGGGAAAACGGAGAGGATAAGGCCGTTGCCAGCCTGATTAGCGCATCGAAAGGTGTAAAAATTGGCCTTCCGAATCAAAAGCGCAGACAAACGCTTCACGACGGGGCGTTACGCCGCGCATCTCATAGCTGCCCTGAAACTGTTCCAAAACCGGTCACATCAATCTGCTGCGCGCCGGTATTGTAGCGATGCGCGGCGTTTTGCCGACACAGTTGCTCCATTTCCAGCGAGTGTAAGGGCCCGGGTTTTGCTTTTTGCGCTTTCTGCGCGGGAATATCCACGGGATGCGCTGCATCCGACTAACAGCAGCATCAATACCGGGGCAAAACACTTCATCATTTTTATTACCGCCCCGTTCGCAGGCTGTTATTTTTAAAGGTCAGGAAACACAATTTTGCAAATCTGTGGAAAACTGCACAAGCGCTAACGGGAAAACTCGGAATTATCCAACGGGACAGGCAAAACAACCGCGAGTCAGAGAGTATTTAATGGAACCAGAGGAACAGATGCAGTCGAAAATTTACTGGATAGATAATCTGCGAGGGATAGCTTGTCTGATGGTGGTGCTGATCCATACCACCACGGTACATCACCAATCCGGCAGTGTGACCACTTTCGACTGGGGTATTGCCAATCTCCTGAACTCGGCTTCTCGTGTAAGCGTACCGCTGTTTTTATGATCTCCGGCTACCTCTTTTCGGCGAACGTAGTGCACAGCCGCGTCACTTCTTACGCATCGCTCTCTGCCTGCTGTTTTACAGTGCTATCGCGCTGCTCTATATCGTGTTTTTTACTTCTATTAACAGTGAGTTATCGTTGAAGTACCTGCTGCAAAAGCCGGTGTTTTATCACCTGTGGTTTTTCTTTGCGATTATCGTGATGTATCTCGTTTCACCGTTGATTCAGGTGAAAGCGGTCAGCGGCGGGATGCTGCTGGCGCTGGTGGTGGTGCTGGGTATTGTGGCAAACCCCAATACTGTGGCGCAGAAAGTCGACGGATTTCAGTGGTTGCCGATCAATCTCTATATCGGCGGCGACACCTTCTACTACATCCTCTACGGTATGCTGGGGCGCGCAATTGGCATGATGCAGACGCAACGACGCGCGCTCACACTGGGCTAGTGCAGGCCTGTTCGTCCTCGGCGGTGTGGGTGATTTCACGCGGGACGCTACACGAGCTGAAATGGCGCGGGAATTTCGCCGACACCGGGTATCTCTACTGCGGCCCGATGGTGTTTCTGTGTGCTATCGCCCTGTTTACAGTGGTCAAAATACGCTAAACAGCCGCACGTTACCCGGCTTAACACTCATTTCGCATCATTCGCTGGGGATTTACGGCTTCCATGCGCTGATTATCCACGCGCTACGCACCCGCGGTATCGAGCTGCAACGCTGGCCGCTGCTCGACATTGTGTGGATCTTCACCGCCACGCTACTGGCGAGTCTCGCGCTCTCGATGCTGGTGCAACGCATCGACAGACGCCGTTTGGTTAGTTAACCCCCCGCGCCCGCGCACGGTGTAACTGGCGCGGAGAGGAGAACTCCCGGCGGCCAGCGCTGCCTGCTCCGCGCCATGCCCCCTGCAATAGCCACTGCTCGGCAATGACCAGCCTGAGTTGCTCCAGATAGTCGCGAACGCTGATCCCCCAGATGCTGCTGGGAAACAAGCGCGTTAAATGACGTGGGCTGACATGAGCCCGCCCGGCAATCTCCGCCAGTTGCCACGCCCGCTGTGGCTCAGCCGTCAGCGCATCCGGGCCCGATGGATAGCCGGATGCAGGTGGTTGCGGTAACGCAGCCACGGTGAAATCTGCGGATCGTCGCCAGAGCGGCGGAACCAGACCACCATTTCCCGCGCCACCGCCAACGCCGCTTCCGGCCCGCTTAGTCGGTTAATCAGATGCAACGCCAGATCGATACCCGAGGTAATGCCCGCGCTGGTCCAGATGCTGTGATCTTCGATGAAAATACGGTTTTCTTTGACCTGTGCGGCGGGGGCGACCGCACGCAGACGCGCAATCACATCATGGTGAGGTGGTGCACTGAATGCCATTCAACAGCCCGGCTTTTGCCGCCAGCACGGAACCGGAACAGACGCACATCAGGGTTATTTTCTGGCTGTGGATCAGCGGTTGTATGCGCATCAGCCAGTGACGCACCGAGTCTGCCTGCGGGGTATCGAAGAAACGCGAAGAGTCGAACACCCCGAGGCAGCACCAGCAGGCTTCCTTCCGGCAGCGTCTCCGGCAGTGGCGCAATATTGCCCATCGTCAGGCCGATGGAGGTTGGCACCTCCGCTTCCGGCCCGATGTAGTGCAGGCGAAACGCATCGGCCAGCGCAAAGGTCTCCGCCGGGCCAGTCATATCCAGCGCCAGTACACCGGGCAACATTACAAACCAGACATCAGTGGTCATCAGCGTTCCAGTATCTCGTGAACCGTTTTAATGGCGGCAAAGCGGCCTTCCAGCACGGTTTCCGTGCGGTGGCGCAGCGCGTTACAGTCAAGCGTAATGCCTTTATGCGTCATCGGGAAGGTCAGTGTCGCTTCGCTGACGAACGTCACACGATAGCCCAGATCCGACGCCACACGTGCGGTGGTTTCGCAACACTGCTCGGTGCGGAGCCCACAAATAATCAGATGATTGATATCACGCGTGCGCAGCCAGTGATCCAGTCCGGTATCGGTAAACGCATTATGCACATGTTTGTAGAAGATGACCGCTGGCTGATGCTGTAAAAACGGCATCGGCGCCACAAAGCCGCTATCGAGGAGAAAACGGGCCACTGTCGGACACATGGAAAATATCCACCACCGGGACACCGCGTGCCTGACAACCGTCGATCAGCGCCAGAATGGCCTGCTGAAAAGCAGGGAAATCACTCTCCTGCCAGTAGTCGCGGTGGAAAAAAGATTGCTGAGTGTCGATGTTGATAAGGGCGGTGCGTGACATTTCAGGACTCCTTGCTCAGTGGGTGTAATACCATTCTGGCAAGGAGTTGCCTGTCTGCTAAGACCAAAAAGGACAACGTCATGTTGATTCCAGGCCCACCATCACGGCAGGCGCAGAAGTTACGACATCAATGGCAGCAATTGCTGATAGATGCGCCGGAAGGTCTCCCGCCGTGACGCATAGTAGGCATGACGCGCAGCATCCGGCGTATGTTGCTGCTCAATGGGAAGCTGCGGCAGAAGCGTTGCCAGCGGCGTGTGCGGGTTAATGGCGATTTGCGCCAGTTTTGCCGCCCCCAGCGCCGGGCCGACATCACCACCGGTGCGATAATCAAGCTGCAACCCGCTGATGTTCGCCAGCATTTGCCGCCACCGGGCGCTACGTGCGCCACCGCCGATTAGCGTAATGCTTTGCGGCGTTACGCCGCAGGAGTGCACCACATCCATGCCATCCGCCAGCGCATACCCGACGCCTTCCAGCACCGCACGGGCCAGTTCACCTTGCCCATGCTGATGAGTCAGGCCAAAAATACGCCTTTCGCCTGCGGATTATTATGCGGGGTGCGTTCCCCCGGAAAGGTAGGGTAAGAACCACAGGTCGCCAGCGTTATCGTCTGCCTGTTCCGCCGCGCTAATCAGCGCCGGAACCGACCCTAACCCGTCAACTTCGCCGCCCAATCCAGACAGGATGCCGCGCTAAGCATCACCGACATCAGGTGCCAGCGCCCCGGAAGGGCATGGCAAAAACTGTGAACCGCGCTTTCCGGTTTACTGAGGAAACCTTCGCTCACGGCAAAATAGACGCCGGAGGTGCCGAGCGACAGCATCGCCTGACCGGCATCCGCCATGCCCACACCCACCGCGCCTGCGGCATTATCACCACCGCCCGCCACGACCGGCACAACCGGCATGGCCCAGCGCCGTGCGACTTCCGGCAGCAGTTCACCGGTTATTTCGCAGCCTTCAAACAACGCGGGCATTTGCGCGCGGGATAAAGTGACAGGCGGCGAGCATCTCATCGCTCCAGTCACGCTTCGCCACATCCAGCCACATCGTTCCCGCCGCGTCGGACATATCGCTGGCAAATACGCCAGCCATACGCAAGCGCAGATAATCTTTTGGCAGTAAAACCTTCGCCACCCGGCAAAGATATCGGGTTCGTGGCGCTGCACCCACAGCAGCTTGGGCGCGGTAAAACCCGGCATCATCAGATTGCCGGTAATGGTGCGGGAATTTTTCACCTGCGCTTCCAGTAAAGCGCACTCTTCAGCGCAGCGACCATCGTTCCACAAAATGGCCGGGCGCAGTACACGGTTTTCGCTATCCAGCAGCGTTGCGCCATGCATCTGCCCGGCAAGGCCGATGGCTTTCACCTGCGCCAGCGAATGCGCCGCGCCAAGCGCCTGAATCGCGCTGTCCGTTGCCTGCCACCACTGTTCGGGATCCTGCTCCGACCAAAGAGGATGCGGGCGCGAGACGCTGAGTTTTTCCGTATGAGAAGCCAGCACATCGCCCTGCTCGCTTAACAGAATCGCCTTTACGCCAGAGGTGCCGAGATCGATCCCGATATACATAGTGACCACTCCTTTTGTTCTGCGCCGCGTTGCCTGCGGCGCAGCGCCGGATATTTATCGAACAGGTAGTAATTGACCGAGGTTTTCCAGCTGTTCCTGATGGCCGCTCTGATGGTGCGGCGCCGAGGTTCTGCTGCTCAGCGTACTTCGCCAGTTCCGCGGTCGCTGCCCCTGCAAAATTTGCTGGCCCAGTTCACCATTCCAGCCCGCATAACGCTTCGCGACGCGTTTATCCAGCTCACCGTCTTCCACCATCCGCGCCGCCACTTTCAACGCCAGCGCCATCGTGTCCATCGCGCCGATATGGCCGTAGAAGAGATCGTACTTATCCGTACTCTGACGACGCACTTTGGCATCAAAGTTCAACCCACTCGGTGGTGAAGCCGCCCGCTTTCAGGATTTCATACATCACCAGCGCGTTCTCTTCGACGCTGTTCGGGAACTGGTCGGTATCCCAGCCCAGTTGCGCATCGCCGCGGTTAGCATCCACAGAGCCAAACAGCCCCAGCGCAATGGCGGTAGCGATTTCATGATGGAAGGAGTGGCCCGCCAGCGTGGCGTGGTTAGCCTCGATATTCAGTTTAATCTCTTTCTCCAGACCAAACTGTTTCCAGGAAGCCATACACCGTCGCGGCGTCATAATCATACTGATGCTTGGTCGGTTCCTGCGGTTTCGGCTCAATAAGCAGCGTACCGCGGAAACCGATTTTGTGTTTATGCTCGACCACCATATGCATAAAGCGGCCAATCTGTTCGCGCTCCTCGGCGCAGATCGGTATTGAGCAGGGTTTCATACCCTTCACGACCGCCCCACAACACATAGTTTTCGCCGCCGAGCTTATGGGTCGCATTCATGGCGCTCACCACTTGCGTCGCCGCCCAGCTAAACACCTCAGGATCCGGGTTAGTCGCCGCCCCTGCGCCATAGCGCGGATTGGTGAAGCAGTTCGCCGTACCCCACAGCAGTTTCACGCCGCTTTGTTGCTGTTTTTCACCCAGCACATCCACCATTTGCGCGAAATTGTTCAGATATTCCTTCAGCGACGCGCCTTCCGGGGGAGACGTCCACATCATGGAAACAGTAGTAAGGCACATTCAGCTTGTGGAAAACTCAAAGGCAACATCCGCTTTGCGCTTCGCCTGCGCCAGCGCCTCGCCCGGCTGCTGCCACGGGCGGTCAAAAGAGCCAACGCCAAACATATCCGCGCCATTCCAGCAGAAGGTATGCCAGTAGCAGGCAGCAAAGCGCAGGTGATCTTCCATACGCTTGCCAAGCACTAACTCATCCGGATTGTAATGACGGAACGCTAAAGGATTGGCTGTTTTCGGGCCTTCATAACGAACGCGATCCAGCTGGTCGAAATAGGTTTGCATAATGAGCTCCATTGACAGATATGCTTCGAGTGTTCAAATCTGCATTAATACTGGGTCCTCGTGCTGCGTTGCTCAATTACGTTATTTCACACTGCCATTGAGAGAATGCGCAAACGTGCGCTGGCTCGCAAAATAATGTGTGTTACCGCTGCGATGCGCATTCCCGTTTTTTATGCAAAATCGGTTTTGCTTTTTTTAAAATAAGATCGTGGTCATAAATCAGGAAATAAACCAAAAACGTAATGCCCGGATAAAAATCTGTAATTGCCAGCCTGAGATTATGCGTTAAGAATTTGCTCGTCCAAAGCAGTGCATGTTTCTTTTATCTCGCTCACCACCCTACAAAAGGTATTACTATTATGAAGATAAAGAACCTTTGCCTTACTCTCTGCGCCTCCCTGCTGCTTGCAAGCGTCGCCGGTCATGCCAAAGAGGTGAAAATCGGCATGGCGATTGACGATCTCCGTCTGGAACGCTGGCAAAAGATCGCGATATTTTTGTTAAAAAAGCAGAATCGCTCGGCGCCAATGTGTTTGTTCAGTCCGCCAACGGCAATGAAGAAACACAAATGTCGCAAATTGAAAATATGATCAACCGTGGCGTTGATGTGCTGGTCATTATTCCTTACAACGGTCAGGTATTAAGTAATGTCGTGAAAGAAGCCAAACAGGAAGGAATTAAAGTACTGGCTTACGATCGCATGATTAATAATGCCGATATCGATTTCTATATTTCTTTCGATAATGAAAAAGTGGGGGAATTACAGGCGCAAAGCCCGGTCAATAAAGTCCCTCAGGGGAATTACTTCCTGATGGGCGGTTCGCCGGTGGATAATAACGCCAAGCTGTTCCGCGCCGGGCAGATGAAAGTATTAAAACCCTATATCGATAGCGGGAAAATTAAAATCGTCGGCGATCAGTGGGTCGATGGCTGGCTACCAGAAAATGCGCTGAAAATAATGGAAAACGCATTGACCGCCAATAACAACAAAATAGACGCAGTGGTTGCTTCTAACGATGCGACCGCAGGCGGCGCAATTCAGGCATTAAGCGCACAGGGACTGGCAGGCAAAGTGGCGATCTCCGGCCGAGGGATGCCGACCCGGCAGGGGTGAAACGCCTGATTAACGGCAGCCAGACCATGACAGTCTACAAACCGATCACCCAGCTTGCCAACACGGCGGCGGAGATCGCCGTCGAACTGGGCAATGGCAAACAACCGAAGGCGGATGCTTCGCTGAATAACGGCCTGAAAGATGTTCCGGCTCGCCTGCTGACCCCCATTGAGGTGACCAAAGACAACATCGACGCGACCGTTATCAAAGACGGTTTCCATCAGAAGAATCAGCTCTGACCACGGTGGCGCGCCGTTTCCGTTGACAGGCGCGCCCTCCGCCATTTCTTTCGGGCGCAGTAATACCAGCGAATGACGTGGAGCAGCCATGCCTTATTTACTCGAAATGAAGAACATCACCAAAGCCTTTGGCGCGGTAAAAGCCATCGATAATGTCAGCCTGCGGCTTAATGCGGGCGAGGTGCTGTCGCTGTGCGGCGAAAATGGGTCGGGCAAATCCACACTCATGAAAGTGCTGTGCGGGATCTATCCGGCGGGAAGCTACGAAGGGGAGATCGTCTTTTCGGGCGAAACCCTGCAGGCCACCCATATTCGCGACACCGAACGCAAAGGCATTGCCATCATCCATCAGGAACTGGCGCTGGTGAAACATCTGACGGTGCTGGAGAATATCTTTCTCGGTACGGAAATCACCCGTAACGGCGTAATGGACTATGACCTGATGACGCTACGCTGTGAAAAACTGCTCAAACAGGTCAGCCTTGCCATTTCGCCTGATACCCGCGTCGGAGATTTAGGCCTTGGGCAGCAACAACTGGTGGAAATCGCCAAGGCGCTGAACAAGCAGGTAAGACTGCTGATCCTCGATGAGCCCACCGCTTCGCTCACCGAGCAGGAAACCGCCATCCTGCTGGATATCATTCGCGATCTGCGCAATCACGATATCGCCTGTATCTATATTTCCCACAAGCTCAACGAGGTAAAAGCGATATCGGACGTGATCAGCGTGATTCGCGACGGTAAGCACATCGGCACGCGCGACGCAGCCGGGATGAGTGAAGACGATATCATCACCATGATGGTTGGCCGTGAACTGACCGCGCTGTACCCCAACGAACCTCATGCCACAGGGGGATGAGATCCTGCGGGTCGAACACCTCACCGCCCCCGGCATCCGGTTAACCGCCATATCAAACGTGTCAATGACATCTCCTTTAGCCTGAAGCGTGGCGAAATTCTCGGTATCGCCGGGCTGGTCGGCGCAGGCCGAACCGAAGCGGTGCAGTGCCTGTTTGGCGTCTGGCGGGCGCTGGGAAGGCAGCATTTACCTCGACGGCCAGCCGGTACAGATTTCTAACTGCCAGCAGGCTATCGCTCACGGTATTGCCATGGTGCCGGAAGATCGTAAAAGACGGCATTGTGCCAGTGATGGCAGTCGGCAAGAACATTACGCTGGCAGCTTTAAACCAGTTCACCGGCGCGTTAAGCGCCCGGATGATGCCGCGGAACAAGCCTGCATTTTGCAGTCCTTACAGCGTCTGAAAGTCAAAACCTCCTCGCCAGAGCTGGCGATTGGCCGCCTCAGCGGAGGAAACCAGCAAAAGCCATTCTTGCCCGCTGTCTGTTGCTCAACCCGCGCATTCTGATCCTCGACGAGCCGACGCGCGGCATCGACATCGGCGCGAAGTACGAAATCTACAAACTGATTAACCAACTGGTGCAGCAGGGGATTGCCGTCATCGTTATCTCATCTGAACTGCCCGAAGTGCTTGGGCTAAGCGATCGGGTGCTGGTGATGCACGAAGGCAAGCTAAAGGCCGATCTTATCAATCGTAATCTGACCCGAGGAGCAGGTCATGGAAGCGGCGCTGAGGAGCGAACATCATGTCGAAAAGCAACCCGTCTGAAATCAAGTTATCCAGCGCATCGCCGGGGGTCTTCTCCGGACTAAAAATCCCTTAATTTGCAAGTATTTGTGATGATTGCGGCGATTGTGGTGATCATGCTGTTCTTTACCGGCATGACCGATGGCGCTTACCTGAGCGCGCGCAATATCTCTAACCTGCTGCGTCAAACCGCCATTACCGGCATCCTCGGCGGTGGGCATGGTGTTTGTGATTATTTCCGCCGAAATCGACCTTTCCGTTGGCTCAATGATGGGCCTGCTGGGGGGCGCAGCGGCGATTTTTGATGTCTGGCTCGGCTGGCCGCTGCCGTTGACCGTGGCGGTCACACTGGTGCTCGGTTTACTGCTGGGTGCGTGGAATGGCTGGTGGGTGGCATACCGCAAAGTCCCGTCGTTCATTGTCACACTCGCCGGGATGCTGGCGTTTCGCGGCGTGCTGATCGGCATCACCAACGGCACCACCGTTTCCCCACCAGCGCAGCTATGTCGCAAATCGGTCAGGAGCTATTTGCCCGATGGCGTCGGCTTTGGTGTCGGCTTACTGGGGCTGGTGGTCTTTGTGCTGTGGCAATGGCGCGGGCGCCTTCGCCGGCAATCTCTTGGCCTGACGACACCGGCCTCCACCGCCGCCGTTGGTCGTCAGGCCATTATTGCGTAAGTCATTGTGCTTGGCGCTATCTGGCTGCTGAATGACTACCGTGGCGTCCCGACGCCGGTTCTGCTGCTGGCTTTCCTGCTGCTGGCCGGGATGTTTATGGCGACCCGCACTGCCTTTGGCCGACGTATTTACGCTATCGGCGGCAACCCTCGGAAGCGGCGCGCCTTTCTGGCATCAATGTGGAACGCACCAAACTGGCGGTGTTTGCCATTAACGGCTTGATGGTGGCGATTGCCGGGCTGATCCTGAGCTCGCGCCTCGGTGCTGGCTCACCCTCTGCGGGGAATATCGCCGAACTGGACGCCATCGCCGCCTGCGTGATTGGCGGCACCAGCCCTGGCGGGTGGGATCGGCAGCGTAGCGGGGGGCGGTAATGGGGGCGTTTATTATGGCCTCGCTGGATAACGGTATGAGCATGATGGACGTACCCACCTTCTGGCAATACATCGTGAAGGGAGCGATATTACTGCTGGCGGTATGGATGGATTCCGCTACCAAACGTCGGGCCTGAGTACGACGAATACAGGACGATCACACTGCCGGATCTTTTTTATCCGGCAGTGTGCTGAGTATGGTAATCAGAACTGACGAATCTTCAGGAAGCGAATCGACATGTTTGAGAAACGCCATCGCATCACGCTGTTATTCAATGCCAACAAAGCCTACGACCGCCGGTCGTTGAAGGCGTTGGGGAATATTTGCAGGCGTCACAATCCGAGTGGGATATTTTTATTGAGGAAGACTTCCGCGCTCGCATCGAAAACATCAAAGAGTGGCGACGGGGTGATCGCCGATTACGACGACCGTGAAATAGAGCGCCTGCTGGCGGATGTCGATGTCCCCATTGTCGGCGTTGGCGGCTCCTATCACATCCCCGAACACTATCCTCCGGTGCACTACATCGCCACCGACAACTTTGCGCTGGTGGAAAGCGCATTCCTGCATCTGAAAGAAAAAGGCGTGCACCGTTTCGCCTTTTACGGACTCCCCGCCTCCAGCGGCAAACGTTGGGCTGCTGAGCGGGAGTACGCGTTTTGCCAGCTGGTGGCGCAGGAAAAATACCGCGGCGTGGTGTACCAGGGGCTGACTACCGCGCCGGAAAACTGGCAGCATGCGCAAAACCGTCTGGCGGACTGGTTGCAAACACTGCCGCCGCAAACAGGCATCATCGCAGTGACCGATGCGCGCGCACGCCATGTATTGCAAGTGTGCGACCATTTGCATATTCCGGTGCCGGAAAAGCTGTGCGTCATTGGTATTGATAACGAAGAACTCACCCGCTATCTCTCCCGCCCTCTCTTCCGTAGCCCGAGGGCACGCGGCAGATGGGGTATCAGGCAGCAAAACTGCTGCACCGCCTGCTGGATAATGAAACCCTGCCGCTACAACGCCTGCTGGTGCCGCCGGTGCGCGTGGTGGAACGGCGTTCTACGGATTACCGTTCACTGAACGATCCGGCGGTTATTCAGGCCATGCACTATATCCGCAACCACGCCTGTAAGGGCATTAAAGTGGATCAGGTGCTGGATGCGGTAGGGATTTCGCGTTCGAATCTGGAAAAGCGCTTTAAAGAAGAGGTGGGAGAGACGATTCACGCGGTGATTCATGCGGAGAAACTGGAAAAAGCCCGCAGTCTGCTGGTGTCGACATCGTTGTCGATCAACGAAATCTCACAGATGTGCGGCTACCCGTCGCTGCAATATTTCTATTCAGTGTTCCGCAAGGAGTACGACAGCACGCCGAAAGACTATCGCGACCGCTACAGCGAAGTCCTGATTTAGCGCACAAGAAAAATGCCTTCCGGGTGGAAGGCATTTCGCAGATTACATATGAGAGGCGATTAACTGCTGATTGTCCTGATACATGGCAAACAGGTAGTTATTGTAACTGGCGCCCCGGGTTGAATAACCCTGCAGCTTATGGATCATGTTGGTCGCTGTCACTTCCTGATCCGCTTTACGCAACTGTGCCCGTGACTTACGGAAAGAGGCGTATGCCGAGTGCGTATTCAGGTTGGTGACATAGGCGTCAACAGACTCCTGCACGGACTCAAAGTGAGAGTAGCCTTTCACCTTACCCGGACCGTTTTTACATGCCCCTTTGGCGCACTTCATTCCAAACAGGTTGTTGTTGGTCCGCGCCAGCTTCGAGGTTCCCCAACCGCTTTCCGCTGCCGCCATTGTCGCCACCATACTGTCCGGGATGATGTCCACACGCTCCAGCAACACGTTCCACGGAATACGGCGCGTATTCCCGGACCAGCTCACTTTGTAGCGTGCGGTCAGATCCTTCAGACGCGTGCGTTCGGCAGGCGACCACTGACTGTCGTATTGTTTGCTAAGCAACCAGTTACGCTCGGCGGTAATCGCTGAGTTTTTGCTGGTGATATAAGGCATTACTGTCCGGAGAAACGCTTTTTTCCTTGGGGTTCCGGAAGGGTATTTTCGCAAATCAGGAAGTGAACGGCTATTTACACTATTGCGAGAATACTCTTGTTTACTGCTTGCCTGTTTTTTTACGCTTGCCTTAGTGACGTGGGCTTTGTGACTCGCTGTTTCTGCTGTGTGTGTCTTTGCCAGCACCCCCCCTGAAAACATCAGGGTGAAAAACATGAGTATCGTCGCCCCGGGTCGTCGCATGGGTATCGATATCATTAAGTCTCCGGTCGGATATGAACATTCCAACACCTTCTTTTTGCACAATTTTGAGAGCTGAATCTCAAATCATACCAAAAATAGCCTGCAAGAGCACGTACAGAAATAATCCAATTCCGAAACCATGTCACGGGGAAACTGCACATAAAACGGACAATCTCGCGTAAATGTGGTGTTTACCCGCCCGCCCGCCGTGGCAAACTGGAGTCAAAATCGCTCTGTCAGGGACTGCATATGAAACACGCCGCGCTGTTACTGCTTTTTTTTGCCCACGATCGCCCTAGCCGACTGGACTGCCAGCGGTTTCCCGCCATTCAGCAGCAGTGGCGCAGGCGTCTGGCACAGTGAAGCGGCGCTGAAAAAAGGCGCGCAGCCCTTTACCTTGCAGGATGGTCAACAGTGCTGGCAGCCTGCGGACAGCATTAAACTGAATCAGACGCTGTCGCTGATCCCCTGTACCGGTCACGCGCCACAGTGGCGGATCTTCCGCGATGGCGATTACCGGTTACAGATCGATACCCGCTCCGGTACACCCACGTTGATGCTCAATGTGAAAATGACGCTACGGCGACGCCTGCCACCGCACAGCGTCAATGCCCGGTTCGCAACGACAAACCGCTCACCATTGCAGTAGGCAACACCTTTGCGGAAGGCAGCCAGTGCGGGACTTTTACAGCCAGCGCACCGCTACCGTGCGCGATGGCAAGATCACCCTACAGCCATCCGCAAACAGCGATGGGTTATTGCTGCTGGAGTCTGCAGATACGCAAGGCGCAGCGCCCTTTCAGTGGCACAACGCGACCGTCTATTTCGTGCTGACCGACCGCTACGTCAATGGCGATCCGGTGCAACGATAACAGCTACGGTCGGCATAAAGATGGCTTGCAGGAAATTGGCACCTTTCACGGTGGCGATCTGAAAGGACTCACAACCAAACTGGATTATCTGCAACAGCTTGGCGTTAATGCGCTGTGGATAAGTTCACCGCTGGAACAGATCCACGGCTGGGTGGGCGGTGGAACCAAGGGGACTTTCCTCATTATGCCTATCACGGTTATTACACCCGGACTGGACCCGTCTCGATGCCAATATGGGCACCGAAAACGACCTCCGTACGCTGGTGGATGAAGCGCACAAACGGGGGATCCGCATCCTGTTTGATGTGGTGATGAACCACACTGGCTATGCGACGCTGGCGGATATGCAAACCTTCGGCTTTGGCGCGCTCTATCTGAAAGAGGGTGAACGCGAGAAGATCCTTGGTCAGCACTGGACAGACTGGCGTCCTGCGGCCGGGCAGAGCTGGCACAGCTTTAACGATTACATCAACTTCAGCGATAAAACCGCCACCGGGCAAAACTGGTGGGGCAAAGCGTGGATCCGCACCGACATTGGCGATTACGACAACCCCGGCTTTGACGATCTGACCATGTCGCTGGCGTTTCTGCCCGATCTGAAAACCGAATCCACCACGCCTTCTGGTCTGCCGGTCTTTTATCGGCACAAACCCGATACCCATGCCCGGGAAATCAGCGACTTTACGCCACGGGATTACCTCACCCACTGGCTGAGCCAATGGGTGCGTGACTATGGCATTGATGGCTTTCGCGTGGATACCGCCAAACACGTTGAACGGGATGCCCGGCAGCAATTAAAAACGCAGGCGACACAGGCGTTAGCGGAGTGGGAAACAGGCCAATCCGCAGAAGAAAATCGACGACGCGCCCTTCTGGATGACCGGAGAATCCGGGCCACGGCGTGATGCAGAGCGACTATTACCAGCATGGCTTTGATGCGATGATCAACTTCGATTATCAGGAGCAGGCAGCAAGCGCTGTGCCCTGTCTGGCGAATATGGATACGGTCTGGCAGCAGATGGCCGATAAATTGCAGCGTTTCAACGTGCTGAGTTACCTCTCCTCACACGATACCCGCCTGTTCCGCGAGGGGGGCCAGCAGGCGGCAGAACTTCTGCTGCTCGCTCCGGGCGCGGTGCAGATCTTTTACGGCGATGAATCGGCGCGTCCCTTTGGCCCCACCGGTTCGGACCCGCTGCAAGGCACGCGCTCAGATATGAATTGGCAGGATCTGAACGGCAGCGCCGCACAGAGCCTGCGCCACTGGCAGACGCTGGGCCAGTTCCGGGCACGTCATCCGGCGCTCGGCGCAGGGAAACAGACAACGCTAACGCTGCCGCAGGGTTACGGATTCGTTCGCGAATCGGGCAACGACAAAGTGATGGTGATTTGGGCCGGGCTGGCGCAGCACTGGAGTCATAAGGCAAATATCAGCATATAATTCCACATTACAGAACTTAATAAGAATAAAGTATGAAAGAGAGCGTCAGGGTGTGATTTGCACCCTGCCTTACAGAGCGCTATGGTTAGCCACTTTGAACAGCAGCCCGGCAGAACAGTAGCGATGACATTTTCACTTTTCGGCGACAAATTCACCCGCCATGCAGGCATTACGCGCCTGATGGAGGATCTCAACGACGGTTTACGCACACCGAGGGCGCTATCATGCTCGGCGGCGGCAACCCGGCGCAAATTCCGGCGATGACCGATTACTTCCACAAGCTGCTGGCAGAGATGGTGGAAAACGGCAAAGCGACTGATGCACTGTGTAATTATGACGGTCCGCAGGGCAAAACCGAGCTGCTAACCGCGCTGGCAGGCATGCTGCGCGAAGAATTAGGTTGGGATATTGAGCCGCAGAATATTGCGCTAACAAATGGCAGTCAGAGCGCATTTTTCTACTTATTCAATCTGTTTGCCGGCCGCCGCGCCGATGGAAGCACCAGAAAAGTGTTGTTCCCGCTGGCGCCGGAGTATATCGGTTACGCGGATTCCGGGCTGGAAGAGGATCTTTTCGTCTCCGCACGGCCCAATATTGAGCTGCTGCCCGAAGGCCAGTTCAAATACCACGTCGATTTCGAACACCTGCACATTGGCGAAGAGACAGGCATGATCTGCGTCTCGCGTCCGACCAACCCGACCGGCAACGTCATTACCGATGAAGAGCTGATGAAACTGG
The DNA here is from genome assembly GCA_002886105.1 of Enterobacter sp. EA-1. Classification (GTDB taxonomy): domain Bacteria; phylum Pseudomonadota; class Gammaproteobacteria; order Enterobacterales; family Enterobacteriaceae. The sequence continues at coordinate 177,962 of CP025776.1, read as the reverse complement.
ATGTGCTGGCCCATCAGCACAACATTCCACTGGTGATTGATAACGCTTACGGCGTGCCTTTCCCGGGGGATCATCTTTAGCGAAGCGCGCCCGTTGTGGAACCCGAATATTATTTTGTGCATGAGCCTGTCGAAGCTGGGCCTGCCGGGCAGCCGCTGCGGCATTATCATCGCCAACGACAAAGTGATTTCGGCAGTCCGCAACATGAACGGCATCATCAGTCTGGCGCCGTGGGGCGGTATTGGCCCGGCAATGATGTGCGAAATGATCAAACGCAAAGACCTGCTGCGCCTGTCCGAAGAGGTGATAAAACCTTTTACTACCAGCGAGTGCAGGAAACCATCGCCACACTGCGCCGTTATTTACCTGAAGAGCGCTGCCTGATCCACAAACCGGAAGGGGCAATATTCCTCTGGCTGTGGTTTAAGGATCTGCCCATCAGCACGGAGTTGCTGTATCAGCGGTTGAAAAAACGCGGTGTCCTGATGGTGCCGGAGATTACTTCTTCCCGGGGTTGGATAAACCCCCGGCCGCATACCCATCAATGCATGCGCATGAACTATGTGCCGGAACCGTCGCTGATCGAAGAGGGTGTAAAAATTCTCGCCGAAGAAGTTGAAAAAGCCTCGGCAGGAAAACTGACGCCGGACAACCGCATAACAAGCCCCCCCTGACCGGGGGGCTTTTTTACGCGCGTTATCAGGCAACAAACCCGGCTAACTGACCACGCAGGCGGTTTTCCCGCAGCGTTGCCGGGTTGAGGCAGCGTAGCGCACCGGTCGGGCAGGCTTCCACGCAGGCTGGGCCGTTTTCACGGTGCTGGCACAAATCGCACTTCAGCGCCTGCGCCCGGTTATTGATCACGGTGACCTGCATGGCGCCAAACGGGCAGGCAATCATGCAGCTCTTACAGCCGATACAGCGGGACTGTTCCACGCACACCGCACCCTCAACACGACTTATCGCCCCGACCGGGCAAACATTCGCGCAGGGCGCATCTTCGCAGTGATGGCAGGTCACTGCCGTAGAGAACGTACCGGTCTTCACCACGCGAATGCGCGCGGAAAACGTGGCGGGTTTGACGACCGAGCAGTCCTGATTGTCCTCGTGCGACACCACACAGGCCACTTCACAGGTCCGGCAGCCAATGCACTTGCCCGGATCGGCGATAATAAAACGGTTCATTCTCCACTCCGCCTGACGCAAAGAAACAAGGGTGCCAGAAAACGCCGTGGCGGCGCTTTGATCGCGGCAGGAAAGTCACCAGATTTGTCATCTGCATGAACATGTCTGGCGCTTTGCCTTAACGATTTGTTAACGCGCGGGTCAGAACAGCCCTTGTGGCTTGTCGGAGTAGCTCACTAACAGGCATTTGGTTTGCTGGTAGTGCTCCAGCATCATCTTATGGGTTTCACGCCCAATCCCCGACTGCTTGTAACCGCCAAACGCCGCATGCGCGGGATACGCATGATAGCAGTTGGTCCACGCGCCCGGCCCGGATGCCGCGCCCCATTCGGTAGGCCAATGACCCGTTACGGCTCCAGACACCCGCACCGAGGCCATACAGCGTATCGTTGGCCAGCGCCGTGGCTTCATCCTCGGTTTTGAAGGTCGTGACCGCCAGCACCGGGCCGAAAATCTCCTCCTGAAAGACGCGCATCGCGTTCTGACCAAACAGGATCGTCGGCTCCGGTAGTAACCTGTTTGCAGATCCCCCGCCAGCACTTTACGCCGCCCGCCGGTAAGGATGTCCGCCCCTCCTGCTGACCGACGGCAATATAATTGAGAATGGTCTCCATCTGCCCTTGTGAAACCTGCGCCCCCATTTGCGTGGTGTTGTCTAACGGGTTACCGCTACGAATGCTTTCCACCCGGCGAATCGCGCGCTCCATAAAACGCTCGTAGATGGATTCCTGCACCAGCGCCCGACTCGGACAGGTGCACACTTCGCCCCGGGTTGAAAGCGAACAGGGCAAACCCTTCCAGTGGCTTTATCGAAGTAAGCATCTTCTTCATCCATCACGTCGGCGAAGAAGATATTCGGCGATTTACCGCCCAACTCCAGCGTCACCGGAATAATGTTTTGCGTGGCGTACTGCATAATTTGTCGGCCCACGTCCGTCGAACCGGTAAACGCCACCTTGGCGATGCGTTTTGAAGTGGCGAGATACTCGCCAATCTCACCGCCTGCACCGTTTACCACATTGATGACTGGCGGCAGCAGATCGCCGATAATCTCCATCAGCAGCAGTACCGACAGCGGCGTCAGGCGCGCGGGTTTCAGCACAATGCAGTTTCCAGCCGCCAGCGCGGGGGCCATTTTCCAGCACGCCATCAACAGCGGAAAGTTCCACGGAATGATCTGCCCGACAACCCCCGAGCGGTTCATGAAAATGGTACGCCACCGTGTCGTTATCAATTTCGCTGATCCCACCTTCCTGCGCACGTATGCAGCCCGCGAAATAACGGAAATGATCGATCGCCAGCGGCACATCTGCGCCTTGCGTTTCGCGGATCGGTTTGCCGTTGTCCCAGGTTTCCGCCGTCGCCAGCAGGTCAAGGTTTTGCTCCATGCGATCGGCGATTTTTAGCAATATTGCCGCTCGCGCCTCTGGACGGACATCGCCCCCATGCCGCTCTGGCTTTGTGGGCGGCATCCAGTGCGAGGTCGATATCCTGCGGGCCAGAGCTGGCAACCTCACACAGTAGTTGCCCGGTCACCGGCGTGAGATTCGGGTAATACTCGCCCGCCACGGGGGCGACCCAATCGCCACCGATAAAGTTGTCATAGCGGGCTTTTAATGTCAGGGGAAAACCGTATTTCCCCTCGGCTGGATAGAGGGCATTGAGAGGGGAGGTGTTCATCGGCGTCTCCTTGCGACAGTCGTCTTTACAAGGGTAGACGCGACTGGCGAAATATTCGCCAGCCTGCAATAACTTAAAACAAATCTTCAGTCGTTTTCTTTGGTAAACAATGCCTTGTCGCGCAGGATATGATCGTTGCCGCGACGGCGGGTAAAACCGATGCGGTCAAAATATTCGAGGATCTGGATAGCCAGCTTGCGCCCGACGTTAAGCCGGTCGCGGAAATCCGCCGCACTGGTGGTGCCGCGCGCCAGATCCAGCTCGCGGATCATCGTGGCGAACGTCACGATCCGATCGTTGCGGTAATAACGATCCTTCACAATCGCCGTAATCAACCCCTGCTGCGCGGCTTGCCTCAACACGGTGCGCATTACCTGTTCATCGGCTGCGACTTCGCGCGCCACATCCCGCACCCACCGAGGGTTCGTCACCAAACAGCGGTGCGGCTTTCTGCCATAGCTGCGCCTGTTCATCGGTAAAACCGGCTTTGTGATCCGGCAGATGCAACCAGCCGTGGTGACTGTGGATATCACCGCTTTCCCGCATGCGCTCAATCCAGGGTTAACACCAGCGCTTCGTCTTCCATTGGCAGCGCCATGCGTCGCAGGCGCTCGCGCCCCGGTCCCGGCTCTTCGCGATGCTGCTCGTGATAGGTCGCCAGCGTGTCCAGCAATTTTCGCTGCCAGCGCGCCGCCACCGGTGCATCGAGCAGATTGTCTCCGGCGCGGAGAAATCCCGGCTGGTGCAATAATCTCTCCAGCCCGTCAGGGCTAAGCTGGCGTGCCCAGCCAAAGGCCGTAAGATCGACCGCGCCGCGTGACAGATGCACCGACAACGCCTGCGCATCATCCGACGCCTGCGCCAGCGCGGCGATCCAGTTCAGGTAGTCCGTTTTACGTTTGCCCCGGCGCGGCGAATTCAGCGCCACCACCCGCGCGCCCGCCAGCGTGCTGCGCGCGGAGATATCCCGCAGTACTAATCGATCGTTATCCGCCAGCCACAGCGGCGTATCCAGCACCAGCTCCGCCAGTCATTCTCCAGCAGCGACACGCGGCCAGTAACGTGACTGGCGGCATGATGGATGTGCACAGGTTGCCACTGCGTCAGCGGCGTATGGGTTTGCAGGGCGACAATCAGCCGCTCCGTGGGCTCGGGAGGTTGCTGCGACAGCAGCCAGTCGCCACGGCTCAACGCCTCTTTTCCGCATCGCCAGCAATATTCAGGGCGATACGTTGCCCGGCGTGCGCCCGCTCAACGGGTTGATTTTTGTGCATGCAGACCGCGAACGCGCATCGGTTTATTCACCCCCGGTCAGCCACAGCGTATCTCCGATGCGGACATCGCCGGATAACGCCGTACCGGTCACCACCAGCCCCGCCCCCTTTGACGGTAAAAGCGCGATCCAGCGCCGTGCGAAAGCGTTGGTGTTCCGGGTGCGCCCGCTCCGGCAGTTGCAGCAGATGCGCGCGTAGTTCATCAATCCCCTGCTGCATCGTCGCCGCCGTGACGAACAGGGTCGCCTGCGGGTAACCGAAAGCGCGTAAGGTGTTTTGCACCTCCTCGCGCACATCGGCAATGCGCGCCTCATCCACGCGATCGGCTTTTGTCAGCGCCACCGTCAGCGCCGGGTTTCCGGTTAACTGCAAAATTGCCAGATGTTCGCGTGTCTGCGCCATCACCCCATCGTCGCAGGCCACCACCAGCAACGCATGATCAATGCCGCCAACGCCCGCCAGCATATTCGACAAAAATTTCTCATGCCCCGGAACATCGATAAAACCCGGTACGCGCCCGTCTGGCTGCGGCCAATAGGCATAGCCGAGATCGATGGTCATCCCGCGTTTTTTTCCTCCGGCAAACGGTCAGCGTTCACACCGGTAATGGCTTCCAATCAGGGTGGTTTTGCCGTGGTCCACGTGCCCGGCGGTGGCAATAATCATTTCAGCAACATCTCCAGCAAGCGGGATTCATGTTCAAGACAGCGGCAGTCCAGCCACAGGCGACCATCATAGATACGGCCAATCACCGGCTGCGGCAGCGCCCGCCACTGCATCGCCAGCGCTTCCAGCCGACGGCCGCTACCGTCGCGGGGAGTAAACGTCAGCGCCGCGCCTCGCAATCTGTCCACCGGTAGCGAACCGCTGCCAATCTGTGACTGGCAGGCCTCTACCCGCACCTCAAACTCGCTATAACGCGACGTCAGCGCGGTGCGCAGACGCTGCGCCTGCTCGCGGATCTCCGGTTCCGGGCGCGTTAAATAGCGCAGGGTCGGCAGGTTTTGCCGGAGCTTTTCCGGATGCAGATAAAGACGCAGCGTGGCTTCCAGCGCGGCCAGCGTCATTTTATCCGCACGCAGGGCGCGTTTCAGCGGGTGTTGCTGCAACTGCGCAATCAGCGCTTTTTTCCCGACGATAATCCCGGCCTGCGGGCCGCCCAGCAGTTTATCGCCGGAGAAACTCACCAGACTCACGCCTGCGGCAATCAGCGTTTGCGGCATGGGTTCTTGCGGCAGCCCATAAAGGCTTAAATCCACCAGCGAACCGCTGCCAAGATCGACAATCACCGGTAACCCGGACGCCTGCGCCAGCGTGACCAGTTCGGCTTCGCTCACCGCTTTGGTAAACCCGTCGATATGGTAATTGCTGGTGTGTACCTTCATCAGCAGGGCGGTATTGTCATTAATGGCCTGCTGATAATCTTTGGCGTGGGTGCGATTGGTGGTGCCGACTTCGTGCAATACGCAGCCAGCCCCGGCGCATCACATCCGGAATGCGAAACGCGCCGCCTATCTCCACCAGTTCGCCGCGCGACACCACCACTTCCCGGCCTGCCGCCGTGGCGGCCAGCATCAGCAGTACTGCCGCCGCATTGTTATTCACAATACAGGCATCTTCCGCACCGGTCAGTTGACACAAGAGATCGGCCAGCGCTCGATCGCGGTGACCCCGTCCGGCACCGTCGAGATCGTACTCCAGCGTTACCGGTGACCCCATCGCCTGAGCGACCGCATCGATTGCCGCCTGCGACTGTATCGCACGGCCTAAATTGGTATGCAGCACCGTCCCGCTGAGATTAAACACCGGGCGTAACGCGCTGGTTTCGCTCCATTCCAGTCGCCGTTGTGTTTCCGTCGCCCAGTTTTCGCACCAGCCGGGTAATGTCTGCGCAGTGCGGATCTGCTCGCGCGCTTCATCCTGTAGTTGGCGCAACGCCCGCCACGCGGTGGTGACCAAACGTCGCTAACAGAGAAGTGAACGCCTCGTCACGTAACAGGCGATCGGTAGAAGGGATCTGGCTGTAAAGAGTAGTCATGAAAAGGCTGTTGTTGGTTGCCCTCCCGTCAGGGGGCGATTTGACGTGAGGGGATTGTACAGCGACTTTGTTCAGGCGGACATCACGGTTATCACGCCTTTGGCGGCGCAGTGCGGGCGAAGCTCTCACGCAGGAACAAGTTTTCCACCAGTTTCACCAGCAGCGGGCGATTAACACACCAGCCGGGCGCAACGTGGCGGAAGTTAATGTAATCAATGGCGCAGGCTATCGCGATGGTCGCCAGATTGAGGCTATCAACGCTGAGCGTTCCGTCACGCAAATCGCTTTCCAGCGCATCCAGCCCGCGGTTCACTTTTTTCCCGCTGGCGGAGCAGTTCGCTTTCAGACTGCTGCTCAACCGGGCGCGCCAATTCACGCACCGAGACCAGTGCCGCGTCCATAATGCCGTCCGCCAGCGCTTCAAGCTGGCGAATTTTCAGCGCCGCTTTCGCATCCGCTGGCAGCATAGCCGGTGCGATACCCAACAAATCAATGTACTGGGCGATAATCGGCGAGTCATACCACACCTCTCCGTCATCAGTCACCAGTGCCGGACTTTGCCAAGTTAAATTGCCCCACACCGTTAACGGCGTTATATGGTTGCTCGTTGATGAATTCGAACGTGATCCCTTTTTCCAACAGAATCACCGAAATTTTGCGTACAAAAGGGCTGGTATAGCTGCCAATCAGTTTCATTGCCGGGTCCTTTTTTCGCCAACTAAAAATTAAGTATGCACCAACGGAACCAGACCGTTTCATCAATATGCAAACTTTACCGCCCAGATTAGCATCACAGCCGCAAATGAAAGGGAGTTACACGTCAAGCTGGTTGAAAAAGACACAGTTTGCGATCGATCACACTCAGAAAAGTCCTCGGCGAAAATATCTTGTGATCAATATCACAAATAAATAACAAAGTGTCCAAGCAAAAACGTGAATAACATCACACTTAATGCCCTGTTCAGCCTGTTTTTTATTCCTTGTTCTTTTTTTTACACACGATTTTTTGTGACAAAGATCACCATAAAGACCCGGTCTCCCCCTGCATTAATGTGATCAATGTCACAAAAGGCACCATCTGGACAGTACGCCCATTCGGTGCGAGATTTCGCATCACTGATAACCCAGGTCCGGCTACCTCTGCCGCCACATTAACAAACAAACCTCGGGCTTCCGGCCTGTGCGATAGCAAACATAAGAAGGGGTGTTTTATGTCATCCGATATCAAGATCAAGGTGCAGAGCTTTGGTCGTTTCCTTAGCAATATGGTGATGCCTAACATCGGCGCGTTTATCGCGTGGGGTATCATCACCGCATTGTTTATTCCTACAGGGTGGTTACCAAACGAGACGCTGGCGAAACTCGTTGGTCCAATGATTACTTACCTGCTGCCGCTGCTCATCGGTTTCACCGGTGGTCGTCTGGTTGGCGGCGATCGCGGCGGCGTTGTCGGTGCGATCACCACCATGGGCGTTATCGTCGGTGCAGACATGCCAATGTTCCTTGGCGCGATGATTGCCGGCCCGCTGGGTGGTATCTGCATTAAGAATTTGACGCTGCCGTAGACGGCAAGATCAAATCCGGTTTTGAAATGCTGGTGAATAACTTCTCCGCTGGCATCATCGGTATGATCCTCGCTATCCCCGGCATTCCTCGGCATTGGCCCTGCGGTTGAAGTCCTGTCCAAAGTTCTGGCAGCAGGCGTTAACTTCATGGTTGTGCATGACATGCTGCCGCTGGCGTCTATCTTTGTTGAACCGGCGAAAATCCTGTTCCTCAACAACGCCATCAACCACGGTATCTTCTCACCGCTGGGTATTCAGCAGTCGCATGACATCGGCAAGTCTATCTTCTTCCTGATCGAAGCAAACCCGGGTCCGGGGATGGGCGTTCTGCTGGCGTACATGTTCTTTGGTCGCGGTAGCGCTAAACAGTCTGCCGGCGGTGCGGCTATCATCCACTTCGGGTGGTATCCACGAAATTTACTTCCCGTATGTGCTGATGAATCCGCGTCTGCTGCTGGCCGTTATTCTTGGCGGTATGACTGGCGTGTTCACCCTGAGCGTGCTGAACGGCGGTCTGGTGTCTCCGGCTTCTCCGGGTTCCATCCCCGGCCGTGCTGGCGATGACGCCAAAAGGCGCGTACTTCGCTAACCTGACAGCCATCTTCGCTGCGCTGATCGTCTCCTTCGTGATCGCCTCCATTCTGCTGAAAACCAGCAAAGTGAAAGAAGAGGACGAAGATATCGAAGCGGCTACCCGTCGTATGCAGGACATGAAAGCCCAGTCTAAAGGCGCATCGCCGCTGGCAGCTGGCGACGTGACCAACGACCTGAGCCATGTGCGTAAAATCATCGTGGCATGTGATGCCGGTATGGGCTCCAGCGCCATGGGCGCAGGCGTACTGCGTAAGAAAGTGCAGGATGCTGGCCTCACCAATATTTCGGTGACCAACAGCGCGATTAACAGCCTGCCGTCTGACGTTGATCTGGTGATTACGCACCGCGATCTGACCGAGCGCGCTATGCGCCGGTGCACCGCAGGCGCAGCATATCTCCCTGACCAACTTCCTCGGACAGCGGTCTGTACACCGGTCTGACTGAACGTCTGGTGGCTGCACAGCGCCACACCGACAACCAGACCAAAGTGAACAGCAGCCTGCAGGACAGCTTCCAACAGCAATCTGTTCAAACTGGGCGCGGAGAACATCTTCCTTGGTCGCAAAGCGAGCAACAAAGAAGAAGCCATCCGTTTTGCCGGTGAGCAACTGGTGAAAGGCGGCTACGTTCAGCCGGAATATGTCGATGCAATGCTGGAACGCGAAAAACTGACCCCGACGTATCTGGGTGAATCTATCGCTGTTCCGCACGGCACCGTGGAAGCCAAAGATCGCGTGCTGAAAACGGGTGTGGTGTTCTGCCAGTATCCGGAAGGCGTTCGCTTTGGCGAGGACGAAGAAGACATCGCCCGCACTGGTCATCGGGATTGCTGCACGCAACAACGAACACATCCAGTGATCACCAGCCTGACCAACGCACTGGATGACGAGACGGTCATTGAACGTCTGGCGCATACTACCAGCGTTGAAGAAGTGCTGGCGCTGCTCGGTAAATAACAGACCGGCGCTAACCTCTTCCCTCTCCCCTTTAGGGGAGAGGGCTAGGTGAGGAGAAATTTTCGTGGTTCCTCACCCCAGCCCTCTCAGGTAAAAACATTGATGAAGGTTAAGACTATGAAAGCATTGCATTTTGGCGCAGGAAATATCGGACGTGGTTTCATCGGCAAATTACTGGCCGACGCGGGATTGAACGACATTCGCCGATGTGAATCAGGTGGTTCTCGACGCCCTTAATGCCCGTCATAGCTATCAGGTGCATGTGGTTGGGTGAAAATGAGCAGGTGGATACGGTTTCCGGTGTTAACGCTGTCAGCAGCATCGGTGATGAGGTTGTTGAACTGATCGCTTCCGTGGATCTGGTGACCACCGCTGTTGGCCCGGTCGTTCTGGAACGCATTGCGCCGGCTATCGCCAAAGGGCTGGCGAAACGTAAAGCGCAGGGCATTACCACGCCGCTGAATATCATCGCGTGCGAAAATATGGTGCGCGGCACCACGCAACTGAAAGGCCATGTCATTGCCGCGCTGGCGGATGCAGACAAAGCCGGTTGAAGAACATGTCGGTTTCGTCGATTCCGCCGTTGACCGTATCGTTCCCGCCTTCTGAATCCGCCACCCACGATCCGCTGGAAGTCACGGTGGAAACGTTCAGTGAGTGGATTGTGGATAAAACCCAGTTTAAAGGCGCGCTGCCGAACATCCCCGGGATGGAATTAACTGATAACCTGATGGCATTTGTTGAACGTAAGCTCTTCACGCTGAATACCGGGCATGCTATAACCGCGTACCTTGGAAAACAGACCGGCCTTCAAACCATTCGCGACGCTATCCTCGGATGCCAACATCCGTGCCGTTGTGAAAGGCGCGATGGAAGAGAGCGGCGCGGTGCTGATCAAGCGTTATGGCTTTGATGCCGATAAGCACGCCGCGTACATTCAGAAAATCCTCGGGCCGTTTTGAAAACCCCTATCTGAAAGACGATGTTGAGCGCGTAGGACGTCAGCCGCTGCGTAAACTGAGCGCCGGCGATCGCCTGATCAAACCGCTGCTCGGCACGCTGGAGTACAACCTGCCGCACGCGAACCCTGGTGAAAGGCATTGCCGCTGCCATGCATTACCGCAGCGAGCAGGATCCTCAGGCGCAAGAGCTGGCTGCGCTTATCGAAGAGAAAGGCCCGCAGGCTGCGCTGGCGCAGATTTCTGGTCTGGACGCCAGCAGCCCGGTCGTTAACGAAGCCGTCAACGCCTATAACGCCAAGGCATGATGCCGACTCTGGCGCGGGACTCCCCGCGCCTGTTAACGAAATTGTCAGATATGCAGGCAATAATGGAAAAACGCAGGCCTTCGAAAACCGTGTACTCGAGCGTCTGAATGCTGGCAAAACCGTGCGAAGTTTTTTGATTGCCGCCGTTGAGCTACTCAATGAGGCGATCAATATTCTGGTGCTGCAGGTATTCCGCAAAGACGATTATGCGGTGAAATATGCTGTTGAGCCGCTACTTGACGGAGATGGACCGCTGGGCAATTTGTCTGTGCGTTTGAAGCTGATTTACGGTCTTGGGGTGATTTCTCGCCCGGAGTATGAAGACGCGGAACTGCTGATGGCGCTACGCGAGGAGCTGAACCACGACGGCACGGAATACGCCTTTACCGATGATGAAATCCTCGGGCCTTTTGGCGAGCTGCACTGCGTTGCCGCCCTGCCGCCAACACCGCTGTTCGACACCAGCGATCCTGACCTTTTGCGATGCAAAACAGCGCTACCAGCAGGTGGTGCGTTCCACAATGGTGCTGTCGCTCACCGAGCTGATTTCCCGTATCAGCTTAAAAAGGCATTCCAGAAGTAAACTCCGTTATAAATGCTGTATCCTTATCTTTTTATCCCCCAACAAAACCGGGCATCATGAAAGAAGTCGAAAAAACGAAATTAAGCGTCTGAGCGACCGCCTCGACGCTATTCGCCACCAGCAAGCCGATCTCTCGTTAGTTGACGCGGCGGACAAATACGCCGAGCTGGAAAAGAGAAAAACCACGCTGGAAGCGGAAATCCTCCGTCTGCGCGAGCAATACACCCAGAAGCTGAGCAAAGAAGCGCAAAAGCTGATGAAAATGCCGTTCAGCCGGGCCATCACCAAAAAAGAGCAGGCGGATCTCGGCAAGTTGAAAAAAGCGTCCGTGGCACCGGTGGTCGTACACCCGATGACCGCGCTGGGTCGTGAAATGGGTCTTGAAGCCATGACCGGCTTTGCCAAAAGCGCATTCTGACCCTCCTGTTCACAGCACTTGTTCCTCTTCACCGGGGCAAGTGCTGTGAAAATTGGCCCTACCAATCTCTCCCTGATTTTCTCTGCGGTTCACAATTCCATAAAATCACGTCACATCCCAATTGCCAGATAGCAACATTTGGATAACCATTCGTTATCACAAACCCTACACACCACCACTGGCAGGACCACTTTTACAAAACATGTGATGCAGAGATAAGCGCAGACTTACCGCTCGCCTGTTTTACGGTGGTTCTCAGGAGACCTGCATGAATCTCTGGCAACAGAATTACGACCCGGCCGGGAATATCTGGCTATCCAGTCTGATCGCTTCACTGCCGATCCTGTTTTTCTTTTCGCGCTCATAAAGCTCAAATTAAAAGGCTATGTTGCTGCGAGCTGGACCGTGGCTATCGCCCGGCGGTCGCGTTGCTGTTCTACGATATGCCTCTGGATCACGCCCTCGCCTCTGTGGTGTATGGTTTCTTCTATGGTCTGTGGCCTATCGCACCGGATCATTATCGCTGCGGTATTTGTCTATAAAATCTCGGTGAAAACCGGGCAGTTCGACATTATCCGCTCGTCGATTCTCTCCATTACCCCGGACCAGCGCCTGCAAATGCTGATTGTCGGTTTCTCATTCGGTGCGTTCCTCGAAGGGGCGGCCGGGTTTGGCGCACCGGTAGCGATCACGGCGGCACTGTTGGTCGGGCTCGGTTTTAATCCGCTGTATGCCGCCGGTTTGTGTTTGATCGTCAATACCGCACCGGTCGCTTTCGGCGCAATGGGCATTCCGATTCTGGTTGCCGGACAAGTCACCGGGCTGGACAGCTTTGAAATTGGCCAGATGGTGGGGCGCCAGTTGCCGTTCCTGACCATTATTGTGCTGTTCTGGATCATGGCGATTATGGACGGCTGGCGCGGCGTGAAAGAGACCCGGCCTGCGGTGATTGTGGCCGGGGGGTTCGTTTGCCATTGCCCAGTATTTGAGTTCAAACTTTATCGGCCCGGAGCTGCCAGACATTATCTCGTCGCTGGTGTCACTGGTCTGTCTGACACTGTTCCTCAAGCGCTGGAAGCCGGTACGTATTTTCCGCTTTGGCGATATGGGCGCCTCGCAGGTCGATCTCAATCTGCAACGCACCCACTACAGCGGCGGGCAGATCCTGCGTGCCTCGGTCGCCATTCCTGTTTCTGACCGCCACCGTTACGTTGTGGAGCGTCCCGCCATTTAAGGCCATGTTCGCTCGGCGGTGCGCTGTATGACTGGGTGTTCACCGTTTCCGTACCGCACTGCCCGGATAAGCTGGTCGCGCGTATGCCGCCGGTGGTCAGCGCAGCCACGCCTTACGCAGCCATCTATAAATTTGACTGGTTCTCAGCGACCGGCACGGCCATTTTGTTTGCCGCTATCCTGTCGATTATCTGGCTGCGCATGAAGACAAAAGACGCGATCAGCACCTTTACCAGCACGTTGCGCGATCTGGCGTTGCCGATTTACTCCATCGGAATGGTGCTGGCCTTTGCCTTTATTTCCAACTATTCCGGGCTCTCTTCAACGCTGGCATTAGCGCTGGCACATACCGGTAACGCCTTTACCTTCTTCTCGCCGTTCCTTGGCTGGTTGGGGGTATTCCTTACCGGTTCGGATACCTCGTCGAATGCGTTGTTTGCCGCCTTGCAGGCCACCGCCGCTCAACAGATTGGGGTGTCAGATGTGCTGATGGTGGCGGCAAACACCACTGGCGGCGTCACCGGAAAAATGATTTCACCGCAATCCATCGCCATTGCCTGTGCGGCCGTTGGTCTGGTGGGGAAAGAGTCCGATCTGTTCCGCTTTACCGTTAAACACAGCCTGATTTTCACCTGTATGGTCGGTCTCATTACGACACTTCCAGGCCTATGTGCTGACCACTGGATGATCCCCATGAAAGTGTTACCCAGACGCCTGACGGACGAGGTTGTTGACCGTGTGCGGGCGCTGATTGCAGAGCAGCAACTGGAAGCGGGCATGAAATTGCCCGCTGAGCGCCAGCTTGGCGTGTCGCGCAATTCATTGCGTGAAGCACTGTCGCGGCTGGTGAGCGAAGGCGTGTTGTTGAGCCGCCGCGGCGGCACCTTTGTGCGCTGGCAGCACGATGAGTGGTCCGAACAAAACATTGTGCAGCCGTTAAAGACACTGCTGAATGACGATCCGGACTACAGCTTCGATATTCTTGAAGCGCGCCACGCCATCGAAGCCAGCACGGCCTCGGCATGCGGCGATGCGTGCAACGGAAGCAGACAAAGAGAAAATTGTCCTGTGCTTTGACGCCACGCAATCCGACGATCCGGACTCGGCGTCACAAGCGGATGTGCGCTTCCATCTTGCCATCGCGGAAGCGTCGCATAATGTGGTGTTGCTCCAGACGATGCGGGGCTTTTTTCGATCTGCTGCAATCCTCCGTGAAGCAGAGTCGCCAGCGTATGTACTGGTTCCCCCCGTTTTTTCGCAGCTTACCGAACAGCACAAGGCGGTGATGAACGCCATTCTTGCCGGAGACGCCGAGGGCGCGCGTCAGGCGATGATGGCCCATCTTGGTTTTGTGCACACCACCATTCGCCAGTTCGATGAAGATCAGGCCCGGCAGGCGCGGATCACCCGCCTGCCGGACGAACAGCATATTCACTCCGAGGGAGAAAAAAGCATGATTATTTCCGCAGCCAGCGACTACCGCGCGGCAGCACAGCGCATTCTGCCGCCGTTCCTGTTTCACTATATCGACGGCGGTGCGTATGCCGAATATACCCTGCGCCGCAACGTTGAAGATTTATCCCGAGGTCGCACTGCGCCAGCGGGTGCTGAAAAATATGTCTGATCTCAGCCTCGACACCACGCTGTTTAACGAAAAACTCTCGATGCCTGTGGCGCTGGCGCCGGTCGGATTATGCGGTATGTATGCGCGACGTGGCGAAGTACAGGCCGCAGGGGCAGCCGATGCGAAAGGCATACCTTTTACCCTGTCGACGGTGTCCGTCTGCCCGATTGAAGAAGTTGCGCCCACCCTGGAAACGGCCAATGTGGTTCCAGCTCTATGTCCTGCGCGATCGCGGCTTTATGCGTAATGCGCTGGAGCGCGCCAAAGCAGCGGGTTGCTCCACACTGGTGTTCACCGTCGATATGCCGACGCCGGGCGCACGTTACCGTGATGCGCACTCCGGCATGAGCGGCCCGAATGCCGCGCTGCGCCGTTACTGGCAGGCCGTGACGCACCCGCAATGGGCGTGGGATGTCGGCATGAACGGGCGTCCTCACGATTTGGGCAACATCTCAACTTACCTTGGCAAACCAACCGGCACCGGAAGACTACATTGGCTGGCTGGCAAAAACTTCGATCCCTCGATTTCATGGAAAGACTGGAGTGGATCCGCGAATTCTGGGACGGCCCGATGGTGATCAAAGGGATCCTCGGATGCAGAAGACGCCCGTGATGCGGTGCGCTTTGGCGCCGATGGCATTGTGGTCTCCAACCACGGCGGCCGCCAGCTCGACGGCGTACTCTCATCCGCTCGTGCATTACCGGCTATCGCCGATGCGGTCAAAGGGGACATTGCTATTCTCGCCGACAGCGGCATCCGCAACGGTCTGGATGTCGTGCGCATGATTGCGCTCGGTGCTGACACCGTACTGCTGGGCCGCGCGTATCTCTACGCACTGGCAACGCACGGACGCCGGGGGGTGGCAAATCTGCTGGATTTAATTGAGAAAGAGATGAAAGTGGCGATGACGTTAACCGGCGCGAGATCGATTAGCGAAATCAGCAAAGATTCGCTGGTGCAGGAGCTGAGTCAGTTGCCCGCTGCGCTGGCGCCGCTGGCACATGGGGATGCGGCATAACCCTCACCCCGGCCCTCTCCTGTAAGGGAGAGGGGAAACTCGCACTTCCCTTTGGGGTGAAAGTGAAAACCGCACCTGCCTGTCCCCTCTCCCCCAGTGGGGTGTAAGGGAGAGGGGGAAAACCCGCACTTCCCTTTGGGGAGCGAAAGTGAAAAACCACACCTGCCTGTCCCTCTCCCTGTGGGAGAGGGTTAGGGGTGAGGGAAAAATCTGCTATTCTGCCCCGCGTTATCATCAGGGGCAGCATTATGTTAAACATCGTTTTATTCGAACCAGAAATCCCACCGAATACCGGGAATATTATCCGCCTGTGCGCCAATACGGGTTTTAGCCTGCATATCATCGAACCGATGGGTTTTACGGGACGATAAGCGCCTGCGCCGCGCCGGGCTGGATTACCATGAGTTCGCCGCCGTGAAACGCCACCATGATTACGCCGCTTTTGTTGCCGCAGAGCAGCCGCAGCGCCTGTTCGCGCTGACCACCAAAGGTACGCCAGCGCACAGTGCAGTGAGTTATCAGGACGGGGATTTTCTGATGTTTGGTCCGGGAAACCCGCGGACTGCCGGCAACCATTCTTGATGTGCTGCCAGCTGAGCAGAAAATCCGTATTCCAATGATGCCGGACAGCCGCAGTATGAATCTGTCAAACGCCGTGTCGGTAGTGGTGTATGAGGCCCTCGGCGCCAGTTAGGTTACTCAGGGGCAATACTGCGCAGTTGAAAGGTTAGCGTGTCGGGTGGCGGATATTAATCGGAAACATAGGTAACACTTTTTGGTGATTGGCGAAGGCAGATTGAACACGGACAGCGCGGAAAAACCGGAGCGTACACGCAGTACGTGAGGATTTTGAGCACTGCCCGGTTCAGGCTAGCGAGTAAAATAGCCAGAAAACTAAATTCCGTCGCCGTATTCGAAACCGTGGTTTATCCCGTTGAAATGCTGATCCATATCCATTGATGGCTTATCACTCTCCGGTTTACCCACAATGCGCGCCGGAACGCCTGCGGCGGTGGTGTGCGGCGGGACGGGTTGCAACACTACGGAACCCGCGCCGATTTTCGCCCCACGACCGACTTCGATATTGCCGAGGATTTTCGCGCCTGCGCCAATCATCACACCTTCGCGGATCTTCGGATGACGGTCGCCGGACGTTTTCCCGGTCCCGCCAAGGGTCACCGATTGCAGAATCGACACATCATCTTCAATGACGGCGGTTTCACCCACCACAATGCCGGTTGCATGGTCGAGCATAATGCCGCGGCCGATTTTCGCCGCCGGATGAATGTCCACCGGAAGCTCACCGACACTGGTTTTGCAGGAAAATCGCCAGCGCGCGACGCCCTTGCAGCCACAGCCAGTGACCAATACGGTACGCCTGCAGCGCGTGAAAACCTTTCAGATAGAGCAGCGGCGTGGAGTACTTATCTACCGCCGGATCGCGGGTTCGCACGGCCTGAATATCGCAAGCGGCGGAAGCAATCATTTCCGGATCTGCGGCATAAGCTTCTTCCACCACTTCGCGAATAGCGATAGCCGGCATAATCGGCGATGCCAGTTTGTTGGCCAGCATATAGCTCAGCGCGCTGCCCAGTTTTCGTGCTTGAGTAATGTCGCATGGTAAAAACTGGCCAGCATGGGCTCACAGTCCGCCAGCGCCCGGGCTTCGGCTTTGATGTTGTTCCAGACCAGATCCAGTTCTTCACACGACATTGCTTACTCCAGAATATCTGCGTTTCAATACACAACATCATCCAGAATGCCTCGGGACAGCCAATCAGAGCAGCCCCGGCAGCTTACGTGAGTAAGCAACCGGGGATGCACAGGCAGCCAACAAGGAGGCAGCCGGAAAGATAATGTGTATTTAGTGATTGCTGCGTTCGTCTTTACGCGCACGACCTAATAGCGTCAATGCTGCCTCGCGCGCATTTTTTCCGCAATACAATACCTGATAAATTTCCTCGGTTATTGGCATTTCAACGCCAAACCGGTGTGCCAGCGCGCGAACTTCTTTGGTATTGCGGTAACCTTCGACCACCTGACCAATCTTGTCCTCACGGGCGCTTTGCACGTCCATTCCCCGGCCAAGCATCATGCCAAAACGGCGGTTACGCGACTGGTTATCGGTGCAGGTCAGCACCAGATCGCCCAAACCAGCCATGCCCATAAAGGTTGCCGGATCGGCGCCCAGCGCAGCACCAAGGCGCGACATTTCTGTCAGGCCGCGGGTAATCAGAGCAGTACGGGCATTCGCACCAAAGCCGATGCCATCAGACATGCCCGCGCCAATCGCAATCACGTTTTTCACGGCGCCGCCAAGCTGCACGCCAATGAAGTCCGGGTTGCTGTAAACGCGAAAACTTTTGCCGCAGTGCAAAAGCTGCTGAAGGTCGTCGGCAAACTGCGGGTCGGTCGATGCCAGCGAAATCGCCGTGGGCAAACCTGCCGCCAGCTCTTTCGCAAAGGTCGGGCCGGAGATCACCGCCAACGGAATATCCGGGCCTAAGGCTTCACGCGCGACATCCGCTAACAGACGCCCCGTTTCCGCCTCCAGTGCCTTTTGTCGCCCAGACAATGCGTGCATCATGGCGCATCAGCGGTTTGATCTGCGCCAGCACCTCGCCAAAGACATGGCTTGGCACCACCACCAGAATATTGCGGCTGGCGGCGAGCGCACACGTAAGGTCGCTTTCTAATTGCAGGGTGTCAGGGAAAGGCACATCGGGGAGAAACGCGGCATTGCAACGATCGTGCTGCAGGGTCGCGATATGTTTCGGGTCATGGCCCCAGAGCACAACCTCGGTGGCCGTTTCTTGCCAGTGTGATGGCAAGAGCGGTGCCGTAAGAGCCGGCACCGATCACAGTCATTGCAGCATTAAGTGCGTTCATCAGGCATCCTGATGTTGTTCAGCACCTTCGCCAGTCTGCTGTTGCAGGTAGTTCATGAACAGCGCATCAAAGTTAACTGGCGCAAGGTTCAGTTGCGGGAAAGTACCGCGGGACACCAGGGCTGGTGATGCACTCACGCGCATACGGGAACAGGATGTTCGGGCAGTATGCACCAAGGCAATGCGCCATCTGGGTACCTTCGATACCGTCGATGGAGAAGATACCGCCCTGCTGTACTTCACACAGGAAGCCAGTCTCTTCGCCCGAGGGGAAGCGGTTACGGTAACGCGCAGAACCACTTCATAAACGCCTTCCGCCAGTTGAGTAGAGGCGGTGTCGAGGTCCAGTTTCACTTCCGGCTGCCACTCTTTCTGGAAGATGTGCGGCGCGTTCGGCGCTTCGAAAGAGATATCTTTCGTATAAATACGCTGAATCTGGAAAGTCATTTCGGTGTTGTTTTGTTCGGACATGAGTGAATAACCCTTTAGTGTTGTAGTGCTTTAAGGCATTAACGCAACAGCGGATCCAGCCCGCCACGCGCGTCCAGCGCATATAAATCGTCACAGCCGCCAATGTGCTGCGCATCGATAAAAATCTGCGGAACCGTTGTACGGCCACTACGTTGAATCATCTCTTCACGTTTTACCGCGTCGCCGTCAATCGGCAACTCAGCAAAAGTCACGCCTTTGCTGCTCAGAAGCGCTTTCGCACGGTGGCAAAACGGGCAGGTTGCTTTCGTGTAGATCTCGATATTGGCCATAACTCTTCTCCAGCTTTGACCCCCGCGGGAGCTCTCCGCCGGGCAAATTATTTACCGCGAACTAATGGCAGGTTCTCTCCGATCCAACCAGAGATACCGTCTTTCAGTACGTAGACTTTCTCGAAGCCCGCGTTCGTCAGCGCATTTGCCGGCGCCTGCGCCTGCATGCCGGTACCATCAACCACGATAACCGGCGCGCTTTTATGTTTCTCAAAGCTCACCTACATTATTGGCTTTGATCTCGTTTGGCAGCAAATTCACGGAACCTGCAATGTGACCTTTACGGAAATCATCACGCTGGCGCAGATCCACCACCACGGCATCTTCTTTATTGATAAGACGCGTGGCTTCGCCGCGAGAAATCACTTCTCACTTTAGACGCGATGCCTTTGAAAGTGGTGAACAGCACTGCCCCGAGTAACGCGACCCGGTGGCGATACACAGTATGGGGTTGCGGCTGATAAATTGCATAATTTCTTGCATCTGGGGGTAACGACTCCCGACTGAGTGATAAAAAAACCGGAAAGGAGTATACCTGCGCAGTGTGGCAAATACAGCCAGCGAGCGCGATGGAATGCATTTTCTGCGGAGTGTTACGAAAAAAATGAGTAAAGGCGGTGAAAACAGGCGTCGGCGCAGGCGCTTTTTTTGATCTTCTGAGGCTATTTGATCGATTCAGCTGTAGTAAAATTACGCAAAATTTTTTTGTCTTTGAGCATGAGGTTGTCGCAATGTCGGTTTCTAAAAAACCTATGGTACTGGTGATTCTGGATGGCTACGGCTACCGTGAAGACCAGCAGGATAACGCTATTTTCAACGCAAAGACCCCGGTGATGGATCAACTGTGGGCAAACCGTCCTCATACCCTGATTGACGCATCCGGTCTCGAAGTCGGCCTGCCGGATCGCCAGATGGGCAACTCCGAAGTCGGCCACGTTAACCCTCGGGCGCCGGTCGTATTGTTTATCAGGACCTGACCCGTCTGGATGTGGAAATCAAAGAACGCACCTTCTTCCAGCAACCCGGTGCTGTCCGGCGCGGTGGACAAAGCCGTTGCCGCTGGCAAAGCAGTGCACATCATGGGCCTGCTCTCTGCGGGCGGCGTGCACAGCCATGAAGACCATATCATGGCGATGGTGGAACTGGCGGCGGAACGCGGCGCAGAAAAAATCTACCTGCACGCTTTCCTCGACGGACGTGATACCCCCGCCGCGCAGCGCTGAGTCTTCACTGAAAAAATTCGAAGACAAATTCGCCGCGCTTGGTAAAGGCCGCGTTGCCTCTATTATCGGTCGTTATTTCGCTATGGACCGCGATAACCGCTGGGATCGCGTTGAGCAAGCTTACGACCTGATGACGCAGGCCAAAGGCGAGTTCACTGTCGATAGCGCCGTTGCTGGTTTGCAGGCTGCCTATGCGCGCGATGAAAACGACGAATTCGTCAAAGCCACCGTAATCCGCGCTGCAGGTCAGCCGGACGCCGCCATGCAAGATGGCGATGCGCTGATTTTCATGAACTTCCGCGCTGACCGCGCGCGCGAAATTACCCGTGCGTTCGTTAATGCGGACTTTGACGGCTTTGCGCGTAAGAAAGTGGTTAAGCTGGGCGATTTCGTCATGCTGACTGAATATGCCGCCGACATCAAAACAGCGGTTGCTTACCCGCCTGCCTCTCTGGCGAATACGCTCGGCGAATGGATGGCGAAGAAAAACAGAACCCAGCTGCGTATTTCCGAAACGGAAAAATACGCACATGTGACGTTCTTCTTTAACGGTGGCGTTGAAGAGCCGTTCCCGGGCGAAGATCGTATCCTGATCAACTCCCCCGAAAGTGGCAACTTACGATCTGCAGCCGGAAATGAGCTCTGCAGAATTGACTGAAAAACTGGTCACCGCCATCACCAGCGGCAAATACGACACCATTATTTGTAACTACCCGAATGGCGATATGGTCGGTCATACCGGTGTGTTTGAAGCCGCGGTTGCCGCCGTTGAAGCGCTGGATCACTGCGTTGAGCAGGTCGTCAAAGCGGTTGAATCTGTGGGGGACAGTTACTGATCACCGCAGACCATGGCAACGCTGAACAGATGCGCGACCCGTCAACCGGTCAGGCACACACCGCGCATACTAACCTGCCGGTGCCGCTGATCTACGTTGGCGACAAAGCCGTGAACGCCATCGCAGGCGGCAAACTCTCTGATATCGCGCCGACCATGCTGACGCTGATGGGAGAGGAAATCCCGCAAGAGATGACTGGTAAGCCGCTGTTCATCGTGGAATAATCGCTCCCCATGAGGGGAAAGGCGATTTTTTCAATTACATGGGGCGGGCTCCGTCCCTGCTCTGCGCCAGCGCACTCTGCGCTGGCGCGCATTGCTGTGCGCCGTATCCGCCCACGCGGATGACCGCGACCAGCTCAAATCTATTCAGGCCGATATTGCCGAGAAAGAGCGTGCAGTACGCCAGCAACAGCAGCAACGTTCCGGTCTTCTCGCCCAGCTAAAGGCGCAAGAACAGGCGATTTCCGCCGCCGCACGTCAGCTACACGAAACGCAAAACACCCTCGCCCAGCTCAATAAACAAATTGATGAGATGAATGCGTCAATCGCCAAACTGGAACGCCAGCGCGCGACCCGGGGTGGAGCGTAATCTTGCCGCACAACTCGATGCCGCGTTCCGTCAGGGTGAGCATTCGGGCATTCAACTGATTTTAAGTGGTGAAGAGGGCCAGCGCGGTCAGCGTTTGCAGGCCTATTTTGGCTATCTTAACCGGTGGCGCGACAGGAAACTATCGCCCAGTTGAAGCAGACCCGCGAAGAGGTCGCAGCGCAAAAAGCGGAACTGGAAGAAAAACAGAGCCAGCAACAGACGCTGCTGTATGAGCAAAAAGCTCAGCAGGCGAAGCTGGAGCAGGCTCGCAGTGAGCGGCAAAAAACCCTGAATGGCCTTGGAGTCATCCATTCAGGAAGGTCAGCAGCAACTGAGCGAAATGCGCGCCAACGAATCACGTTTGCGCGACCGTCTGGCCCGTGCGGAAGCGGCAGCAAAAGCCCGCGCCGAGCGTGAAGCCCGCGAAGCGCAGGCCGTACGGGACCGTCAGAAAGACGCCAGCCGCAAAGGCACAACCTACAAACCCACCGAAAGCGAACGCTCGCTGATGTCCCGCACCGGTGGGCTTGGCTCACCGTCAGGCCAGCTGTCTGGCCTGTTCGCGGTCCGTTACTGCATCGCTATGGCGAACAGTTGCAGGGTGAGCTACGTTGGAAAGGGATTGTTATCGGTGCGTCTGAAGGCAGCGAAGTCAAAGCAGTTGCCGATGGCCGCGTTATTCTTGCCGACTGGCTGCAAGGCTACGGCCCTCGGGTGGTGGTGGTTGAGCACGGGAAAGGCGATATGAGCCTGTACGGCTACAACCAGAGTGCACTGGTCAGCGTGGGAACGCAGGTGCGCGCAGGCCAACCGATAGCCCTCGTTGGCAGCAGTGGCGGTCAGGGCCGACCGTCACTCTATTTCGAAATTCGCCGTCAGGGTCAGGCGGTCAATCCACAACCGTGGTTGGGAAGATAAGTTTTGCTTCAATTTCGTCGTCTTTTTTCTCGCGCTTACCAGCGTGCTGGCATTTTCTTCACCGGTTATGGCCGGAAAACTGGCCATCGTTATTGACGATTTTGGCTATCGCCCGCAGACGGAAAACCAGTGCTGGCTATGCCGTCCGCCGTCTCCGTCGCGGTTCTGCCCAATGCAACACATGCCCGGGAAATGGCGACCAAAGCCCATAACAGCGGTCATGAAGTGTTGATCCATCTGCCCATGGCGCCCCTCAGTAAGCAACCGCTGGAAAAGGACACCCTGCGCCCGGACATGAGCAGTGCGGAAATAGAACGAATCATCAGCGATGCGGTCAGCAAAGTCCCTTACGCCGTCGGGTTAAATAACCATATGGGCAGCGCGATGACCTCCAGCCTGTTTGGCATGCAAAAGGTGATGCAGGCGCTGGAGCGTTATAACCTCTATTTTCTTGACAGCATGACCATCGGTAACAGCCGCGGTGCGCGCCGCGTCCGGTACCGGCGTTAAAGTAATTAAGCGCAAGGTGTTCCTCGACGATACGCAAAATGAGGGCGATATCCGCCGCCAGTTTGAAAGAGCCGTCGAACTGGCGCGCCGCAACGGTTCCGCCATCGCGATTGGGCATCCACACCCGACGACCGTTCGCGTATTGCAGCAGGTTATCTACACGCTGCCTGCGGATATTACGCTGGTGCGCCCGAGCAGCCTGCTGAACGAACCGCAAACCGATACCTCAACGCCCGGTGGCGTGATACCTCAGCCGCCGCGTAACCCCCTTCCGTGGTGTGAAACTCTGTAAAGCGAAGCAGAAACCTGCACCGGTTTACGCCACCCGTTTCTTTAACGTGGTGAGTGAAAGTGTTGGTGAGAATACGCTGGTTCGTTATTTCCAGGAACCAGTGGCAAGGGTGGAAGACGCCCCGCGCTTAAACCACCCGTTTGTTATGTTCTTTTGTCCTCGCGGAGGATTTTTCCTCCGCATGGGCATACCAGCTTTAAAATATTTCATAAAGCTGTAGAGCGTGGCATATAGCCCGGTCGCCGCGCCAACCTTACCCTCTCGCCACGCCCCACTGAACACATACCATTTAAAAAAACGCGCCAATGGCGCTAATGATCCCACGGGTGATGGATGGCCTGACAGGATTGTATTTCACCAGCCGTGTCGTGTAGCCATTGAGCTTATTAAACATCTCATGCAGGGTATAAAACGTATCGTGACGCACCCGGCCGGCATTTTCGCGCAGGTGAGCGTGCCGACCACCTGATCATCCACCGGGCGATCGTTAAACCGCGCACACTGGCGATTAAATAAGCGCACCGGAAAATCTGGTGAAGAGATGGGATACAAGGTACGAACTTCCTGCCCCAACACGTACCAGTAGCGTGGTAAACGCCGTGCATGATCGCGCAACGGCTCATGACCTGCTTTAAGCTTCAGAATAAAATCGACCACCCGATCATCGAGGATCTCATCGCTGTCCATACATAGCACCCAGTCGTGAGCCGCAAGTTGGATCGCATAATTCATCTGCTGACCGTGCATGTCATAGGGACGCTGATGGACGTTAACACCATAATCCCGGCAAATATCGAGCGTCGCGTCCGTACTGCCGGAATCAACCACCACGAAATCATCCGCCACAATAATGAGCGGCGGTAACACTTCCCGTAATAGTCGCGCTGAATTGTATGTCAGCAGGCATACCGATACTTTGAACATAAGGAAGACCACACATCAAAGTTAAACCGTTGCTCAACAGGTTAATCGCCTTGAGGTAAACGGGTAGGGAAATTGTGCGGTTAAACGAAATAAAAATTGGGGAATGTGAGGACAGTTGTAAAAAGGGCGCCTGCCAGCGCTCCTTCTGTTTTGTCAGTTCCAGCTCAGGATAACCTTGCCGGAATGCCCCCGAGCGCATCGCATCGAAGCCCTGCTGGAAGTCATCAATGCTGAAACGGTGGGTGATGATCGGCGAGAGATCCAGACCAGACTGGATCAGCGCCGCCATCTTATACCAGTGTTTCAAACATCTCACGGCCATAAATACCTTTAATAAACAGGCCCTTGAAGATGACTTTATTCCAGTCGATAGACATATCCGACGGGGAATGCCCAGCATAGCAATGCGACCGCCGTGGTTCATGGTGTCGAGCATCGTACGGAATGCTGGCGGCGCGCCGGACATCTCAAGGCCCACATCGAAGCCTTCCGTCATACCCAGCTCTGCCATCACATCCGTCAGGCTCTCTTTGGCAACGTTGACCGCACGGGTCACGCCCATTTTCCTTGCCAGCTCAAGGCGATACTCGTTCACGTCGGTGATCACCACATGGCGCGCGCCTACGTGTTTTGCCACCGCCGCAGCCATATAATACCGATCGGCCCTGCGCCGGAAACCAGTACATCTTCGCCCACCAGATCGAAGGAGAGCGCCGTGTGCACCGCATTGCCGAACGGGTCGAAAATCGACGCCAGATCGTCAGAGAT
This sequence comes from Enterobacter sp. EA-1, assembly GCA_002886105.1. Taxonomy (GTDB): domain Bacteria; phylum Pseudomonadota; class Gammaproteobacteria; order Enterobacterales; family Enterobacteriaceae. The sequence goes on along the minus strand of CP025776.1, from coordinate 152,815 downwards.
ATTGTCCGGGATTTTGAACGCGTTAAACGCCGGGATCACCAGATATTCTGCGAAACACCCCGTACGGTTAACACCAACGCCGACGGTATTACGGCACAGGTGCGTACGGCCCGCGCGGCAGTTACGGCAGTGCCCACAGGTGATATGGCCTTCACCGGAAACGCGATCGCCAATCTTGAAGCCTTTCACTTCCTCGGCCAATGCCGACCACTTCACCCACATATTCATGGCCAACAACCATCGGTACCGGAATGGTTTTTTCGACCAGTCGTCCCAGTTGTAGATGTGTACATCGGTCCCGCAAATCGCGGTTTTGCGAATTTTAATCAGCAGATCGTTATGCCCGACTTCCGGCTCCGGTACGTCGGTCATCCAGATGCCTTCTTCCGCTTTCAGTTTGGATAACGCTTTCATCGTAGTCCTCAGGCAATCACACCCAGTTGTTTACCAATGCGGATAAACGCAGCCACCGCACGCTCAATTTGCTCCGGGCTATGCGCCGCAGACATCTGCGTGCGGATACGCGCTTTTGGCACCACCGGGTAGAAGAAACCGGTGACGTAAATGCTCCTCTTTTGCAGCTCGCGAGCAAACTCTTGTGCCACCACGGCATCGCCCAACATCACCGGGATAATGGCGTGATCGGCACCCGCCAGCGTAAAGCCTGCGGCGGTCATTTTTTCGCGGAACAGACGCGCGTTAGCCCACAGGCGATCGCGCAATTCTGCGCCAGAAGCCAGCATCTCCAGCACTTTAATGGACGCAGCGACAATAGCCGGCGCCAGCGAGTTGGAGAACAGATATGGACGCGAACGCTGGCGCAGCCACTCCACTACCTCTTTACGCGCCGCGGTATAACCGCCGGATGCGCCACCCAGTGCCTTGCCCAGCGTACCGGTAATGATGTCGACACGGCCCATCACGTCGCAGTACTCATGCGTACCGCGTCCATTTGCGCCAACAAAACCCACCGCGTGAGAATCATCCACCATCACCAGCGCATCGTATTTATCCGCCAGATCGCACACGCCTTTCAGGTTGGCAATCACGCCATCCATGGAGAACACGCCGTCGGTCGCAATCAGCACATGACGTGCACTTCCGCTTCGCGCGCGCTTCTTTCAGACGCGCTTCCAGTTCCTGCATGTCGTTATTGGCATAACGGTAGCGTTTGGCCTTGCACAGACGCACGCCATCAATGATTGAGGCATGGTTCAGGGCATCAGAGATAATGGCGTCTTCGGCACCGAGCAGGGTTTCAAACAACCCGCCGTTGGCGTCAAAACAGGAGGAGTACAGGATGGCGTCTTCCATACCGAGGAATTCGGCCAGCTTCTGCTCCAGCGCTTTGTGGCTATCCTGAGTGCCGCAAATAAAACGTACCGAGGCCATACCGAAACCGTGGCTGTCCATACCGGCTTTCGCCGCAGCAATCAGATCGGGGTGGTTAGCCAGACCGAGGTAGTTATTGGCGCAGAAGTTGATAACATGGCTACCATTCGCCACAGTGATGTCGGCCTGCTGCGCCGATGTGATAATGCGTTCTTCTTTAAACAGACCTTCCGCCCGTGCGGTTTCCGCAGTCGTTCGTTAACTGCTGATAAAAATCCCCACGCATCGCAATTCTCCAGACAGGGCAAATTTCGGCACATATTACCCAAAGCTATACGGTGATACGAGATGACACATCATCCATTATCGATTTTGTAGCATAAATCACGCATAGCCGCGCAGTTGTCCGGTGAATGGCTGAAGGGTCGTCAATGTGATGGTATGATAAGTACTATTCGTGTCTGAGATTGTCTCAGCGCTTCATTTTCAAAGGTACAGTTATGATCATCGTTACCGGCGGCGCGGGTTTTATCGGCAGCAATATCGTTAAGGCCCTGGAATGATAAAGGCATCACTGATATTCTGGTGGTGGATAACCTGAAAGACGGCACCAAATTCGTCAATCTCGTCGACCTGCACATTGCCGACTACATGGATAAAGAAGACTTTCTGATCCAGATTATGTCTGGCGAAGAGTTCGGCGATATTGAAGCGGTGTTCCACGAAGGTGCATGTTCCTCCACCACGGAGTGGGACGGCAAGTACATGATGGACAACAACTATCAGTACTCCAAAGAGCTGCTGCACTACTGCCCGGAACGCGAAATTCCGTTCCTGTACGCGTCTTCTGCCGCGACTTATGGCGGCCGTACATCTGACTTTTATCGAATCCCGTGAATATGAGAAGCCGCTCAACGTCTACGGCTATTCAAAGCTGCTGTTCGATGAGTACGTGCGCGCTATCCTGCCGGAAGCGGACTCGCAGATCGTCGGCTTCCGCTACTTCAACGTCTATGGCCCGCGTGAAGGCCACAAAGGCAGCATGGCGAGCGTGGCTTTCCACCTCAACACCCAACTGAATAATGGCGAAAGTCCGAAACTGTTTGAAGGCAGTGATAACTTTAAACGTGACTTCGTCTATGTGGGCGATGTTGCGGCAGTGAACCTGTGGTTTTTGGAAAATGGCGTTTCCGGCATTTTCAACCTCGGCACCGGGCGTGCGGAGTCCTTCCCGTGCCGTTGCCGACGCCACGCTGGCCTTCCACAAAAAAGGCAGCATCAGAATACATTCCATTCCCGGACAAACTGAAAGGCCGCTACCAGTGCGTTTACTCAGGCTGACCTGAGCAACCTGCGCGCAGCAGGCTACGATAAGCCGTTCAAAACCGTCGCCGAAGGCGTAACCGAATACATGGAATGGCTGAACCGCGACGCGTAAGTATGAAAATTCTGGTGATTGGCCCGTCATGGGTGGGCGACATGATGATGTCGCAGAGTCTCTATCGCACGCTCAAAGCGCGCTTTCCCCGGTGGCAGTAATTGACGTGATGGCACCCGCGTGGTGCCGTCCGCTTTTATCACGTATGCCGGAAGTGAATGAAGCGATCCCCATGCCGCTGGGGCATGGCGCGCTGGAAATTGGCGCCCGTCGTAAGCTAGGTCATAGCCTGCGCGAGCGTCGCTACGATCGCGCTTACGTATTGCCGAATTCCTTTAAATCCGCGCTGGTGCCCTTTTTTGCCGCGATCCCGCACCGCACCGGCTGGCGCGGTGAAATGCGTTACGGCCTGCTCAACGATGCCCGCGTACTGGACAAGCCCCGGCCGCTGATGGTTGAACGGTATGTCGCGCTGGCCTACGACAAAGGGGTCATGCGCTCGGCAAAGATCTGCCGCAACCGCTGCTGTGGCCGCAGTTGCAGGTCAACGACGGTGAGAAGTCGCAAGTGTGCGCGGTCTTCAATATTTCCGCTGAACGCCCAATCATTGGTTTTTGCCCCGGCGCAGAATTTGGCCAAGCGCTGGCCGCATTATCACTATGCTGAACTGGCGAAACAGCTGATTGATGAAGGCTATCAGGTCGTCCTGTTCGGCTCGGCAAAAGATCACGAAGCCGGTAATGAGATCCTCGCCGCCCTGAGCATGGAACAGCAGGCATGGTGCCGTAATCTGGCAGGAGAAACCCAGCTGGAACAAGCGGTTGTGCTGATTGCCGCCTGTAAAGCGGTGGTCAGTAACGACTCCGGTCTGATGCATGTCGCCGCCGCGCTCAATCGCCCGCTGGTGGCGCTATATGGCCCAAGCAGTCCGGACTACTCCGCTGTCGCAGCGCGGTGATCCGCCTGATTTCGGGCTATCACAAGGTACGTAAAGGCGATGCAGCGGAAGGTTATCACCAGAGCCTTATCGATATTACGCCGCAGCGCGTACTGGAAGAGTTGAATAGCCTGTTGCTGGATGCGGAAGGATAACCAATGCGGGTACTGATCGTTAAAACCTCCTCAATGGGAGACGTGCTGCATACTCTGCCGGCGCTGACCGATGCCCTGCAAGCGATACCGGACATTCGTTTTGATTGGGTGGTGGAAGAGGGTTTTGCCCAAATCCCCACCCCGGCATACCGCCGTTGAACGGGTGATCCCTGTGGCGATCCATGCCGCTGGCGCAAAGCTCCTGGTTTTCCGCCCCGGTCAAAGCGGAGCGCAAAGCGTTTCGCGACGCCGTGCGATTGCAGCACTATGACGCGATCATCGACGCCCGAGGGCTGGTTAAAAGCGCCGCCCTCGGGTGACAAGGCTGGCGCGCGGCGTGAAACACGGCATGGACTGGCAAACCGCGCGTGAGCCGCTGGCAAGCCTGTTCTACAATCGCCGCCACCATATTGCCGGGGCAGCAGCACGCGGTGGAACGCACCGTGAGCTGTTGCAAAAGCCTCAGTTACCAAACCGCAAACGCAGGGCGATTACGATTGCGCAGCATTTGCCGTCGGGAACGCCGCCCGATCGTCTTTTTACACGCCACAACCCGCGACGATAAACACTGGCGGAAACCCACTGAGCCTGCTGCTTGCCGCAGGGTTGCGCATTAAATTGCCCCGGGCGCTCCATGAAGAAGCGCGAGCCAAACGTTGGCCGAAGGGCTGACTTTGTCAGTCCTGCCGCGCATGAGCCTTGAAAATGTGGCGAGAGCTCGCAGGAGCACGGTTTGTGGTATCGGTGGATACAGGGTTAAGCCATCTCACGGCAGCGCTGGATCGGCCCAACCTGACGCTGTATGGCCCTACTGATCCGGGTTGATTGGTGGTTATGGTAAAACCAACATACTGTTTTGCCTGACAACGGGAACGCGACAGAGAACATTCCGGCAGAGAAAGTTTTCGCCTTGATTAAGACACAGGTATCAGATTAATGGGTTCACTCTTTAAACAAATATACCGATACACGCGTCCACGAACCTTCCGGCATAACGAAAGTCTCTGGCCATATACTCAAATTGAAAGAGCGGACACCGGTGAAATTGCGCGTTTGCGCTACAAAGGGCGCGCGAGGTGGCGATTGAGAACCTCAGCGCGCTTAAAGACAGCGCCGAAGGCACGTATTGCTCGGCAACAGGGCCTTCAGCCCAGTCTATCGATTTCAGCAAACTGCCGTGCACAATCCCGGTTATGGGGGTCAATGGCGCCCTGGTTCCTTTCCGGTAAGGTCACATTTTCACTGTATGTGATTGTGGATATGGAGTTTTTTGACCGCCGACAGGATGTCATCCGCTCAGTCATTGCTGATCCCAACATCCTCTTATTCACCACCATGCACGGGATTGCGAAAATACTGGATCGCCATGCAGCAGATTTGCGCTGCCGTTTAGCCTTAATTGAGGATGCCTGCTACAAAATCTATCAGCCGAAGGTGGCCGATGCGTTGAAATGGGAAATGTACAAATCTGTTCCCGGCGCATCTTTTGCGAAACCCGCCGAGGATATCTGTTTCCCAGTACCGATATTCGCCACGGGATATTCGACGCAGCACGGTAGCGTATTGGGCGTTACAAATTCTCTTCTATCTTGGGTTTGACAAGATTGTTATCACGGGTCTGGATATGAGTAATTTTAACCAGCCGAGATTTTATGAAACATCAGACAGCAAGCTTCCTTCCTATCTTGAGGAAAAGGTTGATAACGTTGTAATGCCATCCTTTGCACATGCGGCAACGGTGATGAAAAAACCACATAGAAATTGTAAATCTTTCCCCGGAAAGTGCCATTCCTGACACAATATTCCACAAGGTTGCGTTTGATGAATATTTTGACCTTTAGTGAGCAATCGCGCAAAGCATATACTTTCGTGTTTCCACTTTTTTTATTTTTAGCGCTATTTTCTGTATGTCCACCGAGGACGAATAATCTTTTCCATATCTCTTTCGCGCTGTTTATTTTTTCACTTTTCTACAAAGAGAATTTTCTTCAATTTGTTGAAAAACGAAAAAAAAGCGACTGACGTTTATTTTTGTCGCATTGATGGGGTTGTATTATGCTGCGACCAATATTTGGGGTAACACGCTTTACAACCTCGGGATCAGTGCTGACGCACACTCTCTATATTGTGGTCTACCTACTGATCCTGACGACGCTGCTGGAAGAACCGAAAACCCGGCATATTGCGCTGACCAGCATTGTTGCCGGTGTTACCGTATTGTCGGTTTACACGCTGGCGACGGATTATTCGTTAGTGGCGAATTCACGTCTGGTTTCACTCTCAATCCGGGCCGCAAAACGTTATTGATTTAGCCGGTTATTGTGGCGTCGGGATCTTGCTCACCTGCATGCTGCTGAAAGAGAAAGGGCAGCAATTTTATTATATCCCTATCATCATCATGCTTATTATGATGATCATCACCAAAGCCGTGGCCCCCATTCTGGCACTGCTTATTGCGTTTATTTTTACACTGCACAGAAGTGTATTAACGCGCAGAAATATCACCATCAGTCTTATCATTGCTCTTATTTTAGTGGCTATGGCGGTGTTAACACCGGTAGGCGCCATGCTAATGGAACGGTTTGAAGTGTTGGGAACGCAAAGCGGTTTACGTTTGAGTATCTGGCACCATACCCTCGGAAGAGCTTTCTGGCCATCCCCCGGCTGGGACGCGGCTTTGATTACCAGCTCGATTTCACCAACTACAGCGGTGAACACATCACAACCACCCACAGTATTTATCTGGGGGCGTTGTTAAAAGGCGGTATTGTTGGATTTACGCTGCTTATGGCGGTGATCTGTTCAGGCTTGTGGCGGGCGCTGAAAAATTCCGCGAAAATAATCGCTATGATGTCGCCCTGTTTATTTATGCGCTGATTTTTTATGTCTTCACAGGGGATGTTCATTATCAGCAACCCACGCGAATCCTGGGTGCTCTTCTGGTTGCCCCTCGGTCTTGTTATCAGCCGGAGTCTGAAAAACAATCATAAAAAAAGGCCCATCAGGGCCTTTTTATTGGTAAGTCAGACAGCCGCTGCTTCACCGCCTGAACTAAATCGTTAACAGGCATCGCAGAGATAAAATCCGTGTCGCAGATGATCTGCTGGGCCTTTGCGTAGTTGGGGGCCCAAATTTATAGCACGGCAAGCCGGTGTCTTTCAGCTTCCGTTTGTTATAAACCGCAATCAGCGGTTTATCCAGAGCGCGGAAATATGCACAATGGAGGCGTGATCGCAAGTCGCTGCAGCGAACGATCTCCACAGCCGAGTTAATGGTGCTGTTCTCCACCACGACCACATTTTCCAGCGCCGGGCTGGCTATCTTCGCGCTCTGCCCAATCATGATGACTTTTACAGGAAAAGGCAGCGAATGTAGTGCATCGATAAGTGTCACCACCTGCTCGCGACTGAAATCTTTATCTTCCGATCCGGTGAAGGGATTGATCGCGACGTAGCGCGTATCGTCTGTTTTATCCCCCCAACAAACGTTGCAACTTATCGTGTTCCTGTTGATTAAACGGAACATGGTAGTGGTACTGCGCATCGGCGATACCAAACAGGTTGAGTACGGCTTTGTAACGCTCGGTCACATGCTTGTTTTCGTCGAAAAAGGGGATCGACTGATCAAACAGCTTATAGTTGTCTTTGTTAAAACCAATGACACACGATCGGCATGCAGTTTAAAACGCTCGTAGGACACCACATCGTCAAAATCGATGACCGCATCAAACTGCGCGGTTTTCAATTCATCAAGCGCCATGCGCGGGCGATGAAGGTGAATATTCTCCGAGGTACTCAGAGCCGCTCAGGATCTGTTTGCACAACAGACCGGTGAGCACTGAAACCCAGTAACCCTTTTCGGCCAGCGCCACCAGGCGCCGTCAGTGATGACCATATCGCCAATTTTGTCATCCAGCCTCAGGAGCAATACGTTCTTGATGCGATGAGGCTGAAAGGACTCCCGCGCAGCTTTATGGCGGTAGCGCCGATTTATCAAATGGAGCTTGATAGAGCGAAAAAACGCGTTCTTCCGGCGCGTAAACTTTTTAATCATGTTCATTGTGCATAACTCATCGATAAACTCGCTTATTTCGCGGCAACTTTATATTGATAATATTCCGCAAGCGTCATGCCCTGCGTTTTAGGCGCCAGCGAAGAACGCGTCCAGATCCTCATATAAACGCTCAATATCGTGCTCGTTTTTGAAGGTGGGACTGCCGCCGGCATATACTCGGACGAGTGCAGCATATACTCAACATAATCATTACCCTGCGCCAGCGTCTGCTCAACCACGCGCTTCATGGTGTCGTTATTGCCACCCATAGGGCGCAGCCAGTGTACTGACGGGCTACGCACCTTCCCGCGCAGGCGATCGTAACCCTGCTTGATGCTATTCATCAGCGCTGAATGCTTATGCTGGATGCTCATTGGCACTTCCAGCAGAGAGGAGTTCCCTTCACGGCGGATATCGTTTTCATTCAGAAAATAGGCGCGCTGAGGGAAATCGCGATAATCGGTACCGCCCGTACCTTGTGGCGCGCCTTTCGCCGGTTGCCAGTTCACTTTCGGTGTCGCAGCAATCCACCTGATAGCCATGCTCAACAGCAAAGCGCGCATAACGCTCATCAAATGCCCAACGTCCCGCACGGTGACTGACCATTTTCGTCTGGAAGGTCTCTTCCAGCAGTTGCGTCATGTAGCTGACTTTGTCGCGCATTACCGCATCAGAATATTCAATCAGGTAGGGTTTATAACGCCAGTCATCATCGGTTAACGGTGCCGTCGGCGGGCTGTTCCACGCATGAAGATGCATACCGATTTCCGCCGTTCCCCGCGGCAATCACATCTTTTGCAAATTCAATGTAGGCAGGGTCAATGGCTATTTCATAGTTGGTGAGGTATACGGGTTTGAAGCCATATTTTTCACAAAGCTGCTGAAAACGCGGCAAATACTTCGCATTTTCGGTCATCGTAATGCTGTCGTGCTTCTGCCAGAGGTTATCTCCCTCGGTATCGATGGTGATAAGAAATGCAGGTTTGTGCACAGTGTTTTCCTCAGGACAGGTGTGTGGCGCCATGGTAGAGCAATACAATGCTTCTCTCAATCAGTCTGATAACCTAGAATCACAAGCCTGTAATGTGATGAAGAAGACTTTATGACGTCCGACACCCGACTTCCTGAGCCTACTGAGCCCGAATACTGGTTATAAAACTGCGCCATCATGGCGATATGTCTTAACCACCCCGCTGATTCTGGCTCTCAGGCAACGCTTTCCGGCCGCGCAGATCGATGTTCTGCTCTATGAAGAGACACGGGAAATGCTGTCCGCCAATCCGGATATTCACCGTATTTATGGCATCGATCGCAAATGGAAAAAAGCAGGGGGTGCTTCATCAACTCAAAATGGAAGCCGGGCTACTTTGCACGCTGCGCAAGCAGAAGTACGACTTAGTGCTCAACCTCGCCGATCAGTGGCGCAGCGCCATCTGTACGCGCCTTACCGGCGCCAGAAAGCGTATTGGTTTCGCGTTTCCTAAACGTCGTCATCCTTTCTGGGCATTCTGTCACACCGATTTGGTCTCCACACAGGATCACAACACAGCACCGTTGGGCAGAATCTTTCCATCCTGAGCGCCATCGGCGAGGCTGTCCATGACGTCCCGGCGAAAATGAGTTACACCGATCAGGACTGGCAAGCATGCCGGTCGCTTTTGCCGCCAGATTTTCAGGAAAGTTATGTGGTTATCCAGCCCACGTCACGCTGGTTCTATAAATGCTGGCGTGAGGGCAACATCAGCGCAGTCATGAACGCGCTCTCCGCTGCGGGTCACAAAATCGTGCTGACGTCCGGCCCCGATGCAAAGAGAAAAAAATGGTCGAAACCATTATTGCCGGCTGTCCCGATGCGCAATTCCACTCTCTGGCCGGGCAACTCACATTACGCCAGCTTGCAGCATTGATCGACCATGCGCGGTTGTTTATCGGTGTGGATTCTGTGCCCATGCATATGGCTGCTGCGCTTGGTACGCCGCTTGTGGCGCTGTTCGGCCCTTCGAAACTGGTTTTCTGGCGTCCCCCGGCAGGCGAAAGGTGAAGTCATTTGGGCTGGCGATTACGGCCCGCTCCCCCGATCCGGACGATGTAGACACGCACACCGACGAGAGCGTTATCTGGACGCGATCCCCGTAGATGCAGTGATTACCGCAGCGAAAAGGTTACTGGCATGAGTACGTTCCGACTGGCGCTGGTCAGGCAAAAATACCGCCCCGATGGCGGCGCTGAACGCTTTGTATCCCGCGCGCTGGAAGCGCTGGATAACAGCAACCTTGAGCTCAACGTCATTACTCGCGAATGGCAAGGCCCGGTCAAACCGGACTGGCGCATTCACATTTGCGATCCGAAAAAATGGGGACGGATCAGCCGCGAGCGCGGTTTCGCTCACGCCGCTCGCGATTTATGGCAACGCGAACACTTTGACTTAGTACAGAGTCACGAACGCATTGCCGGCTGTGACTTATACCGGGCAGGAGACGGGGTGCACCGCCGCTGGCTGTTACAACGGTCGCGCATAATCCACCGGCTGGAAAAAGCATCTTCTGTTAGCCGACCGCTATCACCGCTATGTGATGCAGGCGGAAAAAGAGATGTATCAGCATCCCAGTCTGCGTGCCGTCATCTGTAACGCAGAAATGGTGAAACAAGAGATCATCGAAGATTTCGCCTTCCCGGCGGACAAAATCCATGTGATTTATAACGCTGTCGATCACCGCCATTTCATCCCGCCGGATGCAAACACCTTTATACAGCTACGTGAGCAATGGCGAATTCCGGTTGAGGCCACCTGCTTTGTTTATGTCGGTTCCGGGTTTGAGCGAAAAGGGCTGGATGCGGCAATACGTGCGGTTGCACCCACAACCTGCCACCTCTTGGTCGTTGGTAAAGATAAAGATCAGAAACGCTATCAGACGCTGGCACAAACGCTGAAGTGCGCCGAGCGCGTGCACTTTTTGGTATGCAACGGGAGACGCTGCCCTTTTACCAAATGGCCGATGGCTTACTGCTGCCCACGCTGTACGATCCTTCCCGAATGTGATTCTTGGAAGCAATGGCCTGCGGGCTACCGGTGATTACCACGCACGGTTGCGGCGGCGCGGAATTTATTGAGCAAGGGCGAAACGGGTACGTCTGCGATGCACTGGATATCCGTCGTTTGCAGGACGCCGTAATGGCCTGCGCACCGCGCTCACTCGCAGAGGTGAAAGCGCCCGATCGCGTATTATGCAGTGCACCAACGAAAACTTATCCGCACAGCTGCTTTCCTCTATCAACACGGTGAAATAACCATGCGCATTCTGTTTATTATTGATGGACTGCACGGCGGCGGCGCAGAGAAAGTGGTGCTTACGCTGGCGGAACAGTTTTTGCGCGAGGGCGAAAATGTCTCGCTCTTTTCGCTACGCGATGTCTGTGAATACCCGCTTCCGGAGGGATTACATTACCGAGGTTATTACCGATCATTGCCGTAAACCGGCGTAAATTAACGGAATTGAGCCGCCGGGCACGGCAATTGGATAAGGCCATTCATCTTGCCGGAAAAAACGGGGCATTTTGATCTGGTACTGTCGAATCTGCATAAAACCGATCGGATAGTTTCCCGTAGTCAGGCGTTGAAAAATCATAATCTGTGGTTCTGCCTGCATGGCATGTTTTCGACATCCTACCTCGGGCATCGCACCGGTTTTGACCGCTGGCTTAAACAGCAGAAAATTAAACGGGTGTACCAGAACCGCAATATCGTTGCTGTTTCAGAAGCTGTGGGTAAGGATCTGGTCGACGTTTGCGCTGAAGCCAACTGAAAACCTATAACCCATTCGATATTGCCGCGCTGCGGCAGGAGCGGAAGCGCCATGCGAAATGGCGGGCACGGACTATATCATTCACGTAGGGCGTTTCCATCCAGCCAAACGGCACGATCGCCTGATTGAGGCGTATGCACAAAGCGGCATCCGAGGCACCGTTGGTGTTGCTGGGGCAGGTGCTCCGCAGCAAACGAGCAGTTACGTCAGTTAGCCGCCGCATCGGGCGTTGGCGACAGGGTAATATTTAAAGGCTTTCAGCCCAACCCGCTTCCCCTGGATCAAGCACGCAAAAATGCTGGTGCTCAGTTCAGACAGCGAAGGTTTCGGCAATGTCATTGTAGAAGCGTTATTGCTCAACACGCCGGTCGTCAGCACTCGCTGCCCGGGCGGCGTGAGCGAGATCCTCACTGGTGCGCTGGCGGCGGGTCTGAGCTGGTAACAGCAGAGCGTGGCCCAAACAATGCAAAGCATTTACCATAACCCGCCAGTAATAATAGAAGCATCCGCGCTGGAAAAATTCGGCGTAGAAACCATTTGCCAGCAGTATCGTCGGTTACTGCGCAGCGCCTGACGCTGAACACCGGACACGGCGGTCATCTGGTCTGCCAGCATCATCGTTGCCGTTTATAACGGCGAAAAATTCCTCGATCAGTTTTTTGAGCAGCAGCAACTAAACAGTTATGAACTCATTCTGGTGAATGACGGCTCCACCGACGGGAGAACTTTGGCCGTGATTGAACTGGAAGAGATTGCCAAACGTCAGCTTATTCAACAGGCTAATCAGGGCGTATCCGTGGCGCGCAACAGCGGATTGGCTGTCGCCACCGGTAAATACCACGTTTCCGGATATTGACGACAAAATTTACCCCGGCATGTACAACACGCTGCTCAATATGGCGGAAACAGGAAACACGGATGTTGCAACCTGTAATGGCCGCTACGTCTATGAAAAAAGAAAAGATGTGCACCCGATTTTCCACGGAGCGGCTCGCCTCAACGGGCGTCGTTGCGGGTCATGTCTGGCAAACAGGCGCTTGATTCGTAAATTGCATGCACGGCTGAATATATATCGTCGTGCGTTTATCCAGCAGCATGCGTTTCATTTCGAACCGGGTCTACGTCACGGGACATTCCCTCGGACCACGGAAGTCCTGCTGGCGGCTGAGCGCGTGCAATACACCAGCGAGCAGTTCTACGATTATTACATTCACTCTGAATCGGTGTCGCACAAACCCGATAATGACGACACATTAATGCGCTCAGCGCGCCATTATATGAAAATTCTCGAAATGCTTGAGGCAATCAATCAGCGCTATGCAGATAAAGCAAAACAGATTTCTGCCTGCCGCTGGCAAATCGCTAAAGAAGGTCTTGGCATTATCCATACCTTTGATTGCATGAAAGATGAAGAGAAGAAACGCATAATTATTAACGAGTTTTTCGATCGCGGTATCTGGCGACTGATCTGGAAGATGCCTTACACTGCGTTGCAGCTGGCGTCTGGGCCGACGTTATTTCCGCCTCAAGCCTTATCGCCATGCCTGATGGCTTCTTTTGCAGGCACGCCAAAGGTATAACTTTAACGTGCTAAAATGCTTAGAATTTGCCCGCCGAATCTCAAAAAACGGATAGTCGCTTGGAATTGGTATGTATACCACCTGCTCTATCGTTCAGCCTCTGGTGTGGTTGCGATTATTACTTCGCAGCCGCAAGCTACCGTAAACGCTGGGCCGAGCGTTATGGATTCTGTCGTAACAAAGTGAAGCCGGACGGTGCGCCATCGCTATCCTTCATTGCCCATCACCGTCACCACCATGACGCCAACCGGTTCAGAACGCGTGATGTCGGCCTTTGGTAAAGACGTTCATCACGTCTATTTGCCCTATGACCTGCCCTGCGCCATGAACCGTTTCTTCAATACCGTTCGCCCGAAGCTGGTGATCGTGATGGAGACAGAACTGTGGCCGAATATGATTTCCGCGCTCAATACCCGGAAAATCCCGCTGGTGATCGCCAATGCGCGCCTGTCGGAGCGGTCAGCGAAAGGTACGGAAAACTGGGGAAATTTATGCGCCGCCTGCTGAGCAAAATCACGCTCATTGCCGCGCAAAATCAGGAAGATGGCGATCGTTTTGCAACTCGGGCTTAAACGCAATCAGCTGACGGTCACCGGCAGCCTGAAATTCGACATTTCGGTTACCCCTGGAACTTGCCGCGCGTGCGGTCACCCTGCGCCGTCAGTGGGCGCCGCGCCGTAAAGTATGGATAGCCACCAGCACGCACGACGGCGAAGAGGCCATTATTTTACAGGCGCACCGCAAGCTTCTGGAGAGTTTCCCGGATTTGCTGCTGATTCTGGTTCCGCGTCATCCGGAACGTTTCCCGGACGCACGCACTATGACGCAAAAAGCCGGGTTCAGTTACACCTTGCGCAGTACGGGCGAAATCCTCGGGCAGCACCCGGTGGTGATTGGCGATACCATGGGTGAACTGATGCTGTTGTACGGCATTGCCGACGGCGTTTGTTGGCAGCTGGTGGAGCGCGCGGTCATAACCCACTGGGCCCGCAGCGCATGCCATTCCGGTGCTGATGGGGCCGCATACCTTTAATTTCAAAGATATCTGCTCACGTTTGCAGGAAGCGGAAGGGCTGATTACCGTCACCGATGCGGATTCGCTGGTGAAAGAGGTGTCGACGCTGCTGACCGATGAAGACTATCGTTTATGGTACGGGCGCCACGCGGTGGAAGTGCTGCACCAGAACCAGCGGTGCGCTGGCGCGCCTGCTGCAACTCCTGCAACCGTATTTGCCTCAGCGGAGCCATTAATGTCCAGACGTTTGTCGGTGGTGATGATCGCCAAAAACGCGGCGGATCTGCTGCCGGATTGCACGGCGTCCGTCGCCCTGGGCGGATGAAATTATTGTGCTGGATTCCGGTAGCGAGGATGACACCGTCGGCATTGCCACTCGCGCCGGTGCGAAGGTCTTCAGCAATACTGAATGGCCCGGTTATGGTGTTCAGCGCCAGCGAGCGCAGCGCTATGCCAGCGGCGATTACATCCTGATGATCGACACCGATGAACGCGTTACGCCGGAACTGGCGCAGGCGCTGCGTGCCATTCTTGAGGCACCGCAGCCGGGTGCAGTTTACAGCATCGCCCGTCGAAACTATTTCACGGGTCGCTTTATGCGCCACAGCGGCTGGTATCCTGACCGCGTAACGCGTTTGTATGAGCGTGAACGCTACCAGTACAACGACAACCTTGTGCATGAGTCGCTGGAAGCGCCACAGGCGCAGGTGATTGCGCTGAGTGGGGATTTGCTGCATCTGACCTGCCGGGATTTCGTCAGCTTCCAGCGCAAACAGCTCAATTACGCGGCTGCGTGGGCGCAGGAGCGCCATCAACGCGGAAAAAAACCTCGCTGCCGGGGATTTTCGCCCATACTTTGGGCGCCTTTTGCAAAACCCTGCTATTGCGCGGCGTGCTCGATGGCAAACAAGGCTGGCTGCTGGCGGTGGTTAACGCGCAGTATACTTTCAATAAATACACCGGGCTGTGGGCACTGAACCACGGTTATTCAGAGAAAGAATAAGCGATGAGCACAAAAGCGATTTATCCCGGCACCTTTGATCCTATTACCAACGGGCATATTGATATTGTTGCCCGTGCCGCTGTGATGTTTGACGAGGTGGTATTAGCGATTGCCGCCAGCCCGAGCAAAAAACCGATGTTTAACACGGAAGCGTGTCGCGCTGGCGCTGGTCCGCCACGGCGCATCTGCCAAATGTCACGGTTGTCGGTTTCCCAGTGATTTAATGGCGAATTTTGCCCGCGCTCAGCAGGCCAATATTTTGATTCGCGGCCTGCGGGCGGTAGCGGATTTTGAATATGAGATGCAGCTTGCGCATATGAATCGCCACCTGATGCCAGAGCTGGAGAGCGTGTTTTGATGCCATCGAAAGAGTGGTCGTTTATCTCTTCGACGCTGGTCAAAGAAGTGGCGCGCCACCATGGCGATGTCACGCACTTCCTGCCGCCAAATGTGCATCAGGCGCTGCTGGAAAAGCTGAAGTAAGCGTTCTGTCTGTCCGGCCTGCGGCGATTGCAGGCCCGATAAGCGTGGTGCCCTCAGGCAAAAATGCCGGATTTATTTCTGGCAGCGACGTAAAACGTTGAACGCTGTGCGTGTTTAGCGGCAGCGATTGGTGTACCGCATACGCGACAAGGCTCACCTTCCCGCCCGTATACCTGTAATTCCTGCGCAAAATAGCCCGGTTTCCCGTCGCTTTGCAAAAAGTCTTTCAGCGTCGTTCCACCCTGTTCGATGGATCGTAGCAATACGGCTTTGATCACGCGCACCAGAATTTCACACTCCTGCGCCGAGAGCGATGAAGCAAGGCGATCGGGGTGGATCCCGGCGGCAAACAGCGATTCGCTGGCGTAGATGTTGCCAACGCCCACCACCAGCTTGTTATCCATCAGCCGAGGGTTTAATGGCGGTTTTCTTCTTCGCGCATTTCTGTTGGAAATAGCTGGCGTTAAACGCGTCGCTTAGCGGTTCCGGTCCGAGATGCGCCAGCACGTTGTGCCCTTCCAGCTCTTTCGTCCACAGCCATGCGCCAAAACGGCGGGGATCGGTGTAACGCAATACTTTGCCGTTACTCATCACCAGATCGACGTGGTCGTGCTTTTCCGCCGGCAATTCATAGGGAAGAATGCGCAGACTGCCGGACATGCCAAGATGGATAATGATCCAGCCGTCCGGTAGCTCCAGCAGCAGGTACTTGGCACGGCGCTGAACGCTGAGCACGGGTTTATCGCTCAGGCTGTGGATCTCTTCAGAGACCGGCCAGCGTAATCGCCCGTTGCGTACCACCGCATAAAGAATGGTTTCACCTACCAGATGCGGTTCTATGCCACGACGGCTGGTTTCGACTTCGGGTAATTCCAGGCATCTCGTCTCCGGCTTGCGGGTTATCAGAATGCAAAAACCCCGACAATGCGGGGTTTTTGTTCAAGAAAAACTAAAATTATTTGATTTTAGCTTCTTTGTACAGCACGTGCTGACGGACAACTGGATCGAATTTTTCAGTTCCAGTTTTTCCGGCTTAGTACGTTTGTTCTTCGTGGTGGTATAGAAGTGACCAGTACCAGCGGAAGAAACCAGCTTGATTTTCTCACGAATACCTTTAGCCATGATTTATATCCTCTAAGTACTTAGTACTTTTCGCCACGGGCACGCAGTTCAGACAGAACTGTATCGATGCCTTTCTTATCAATTACACGCATACCTTTAGCAGATACGCGCAGGGTGACAAAACGCTTCTCGCCTCTCAACCCAGAAACGGTGAGAGTGCAGGTTCGGCAAACGGCGTTTAGTCGCGTTCAGTGCGTGGGAACGGTTGTTACCGGTCACCGGACGCTTGCCAGTAACTTGGCAGACTCGGGACATGTCTATTCTCCAAAAATCAAATTAGCTCGAGCTTCGTATGGGGTATCGGCGCCTCGTCAGGCTTTACAGCCCGGTCATCGCAGTTCAATGTGAACTCTCGATTGCCGAGGCCCAAATGCCAAACCCGAGATTCTCAAAGGTGGCGTAGTATACGCTGAGTCGGCGGTGTGCTCAAGTCCCGAACAGACAAAGATCCCGATGGATCGCGCAAAATGGTCTAAATCCAACCACGCTCTGCAAACGAAACGCTCTCCACGTCCGATAACAAGGTGATCAAGCACCCGTATCCCCATGAACTGACAGCATTTAACCACACGCTCGGTGATCTGCTTATCCGCTTTACTCGGCTCAGCATTACCTGAGGGGTGATTATGCGCGAGGATCACGCCCGCTGCATTCACTTTTAACGCTTCGCGGACAATTTCTCGCGGGTGTACCTCAACGTTATTGAGGGTACCGCTGAACAAACGGCTGTGTTTCAGTATCCGATTTTGGTTATCCAGAAAGATCACCATGAAGATCTCACGCTCTTCGCTCATCAACTGGCTTTGCAGGAACTCCCGCGCCATTTCCGGGCTCAGCAGTGAACTCTCCTCCAACAAGCGCGCATTATAATAGCGCCGGGCCAGCTCGCCGATCCCCCCTCAACTGCGCATACTTGGCGAGGCCAATACCTTGTATATCCTTAAAATCCTCAAGGCTGGAGGAGAGCAGCGCATACAGCGACCCAAAATGCGTTAGCATCTCCCGGGCGACGGTGAGCACGCACTTTTCTGGCGTACCGGTACGTAAAAACAGCGCTAATAACTCAGTATCAGTCAGCGATTCAATGCCGTATTTCAGCATCTTTTCCCGCGGTTTCAGGGGGGTAAAAACAATATCCATGTACTTTCCTCCATCTCTCGTGCTCATGCTGCCATACTGCGTTCCACCCCTTCGACTGCGGATTTTTCACCCTGCGTAGCACCTCGCAAAGTGGTTGGCGGGCAAAAGCACGACAACATCAGGATTGTGATAAAATGCCCAGCTTCTGGTGAAATCCAACAGGAAAGAATCATGATGAGTCTGGCGGGTAAAAAAATTGTCCTCGGCGTAAGCGGCGGCATTGCAGCCTATAAAGCGCCTGAGCTGGTGCGCCGTTTGCGCGATCGCGGCGCGGAAGTTCGCGTTGCAATGACTGAGGCCGCCAAAGCCTTTATTACGCCGATGAGCCTGCAGGCCGTGTCCGGACACCCGGTTTCCGACAGCCTGCTGGATCCCGCAGCAGAAGCGGCAATGGGTCATATTGAACTGGGAAAATGGGCTGATTTGGTGATTCTGGCGCCCGCGACCGCCGACTTAATCGCCCGCGTTGCCGCCGGAATGGCCAACGACCCGGTCTCTACCATTTGCCTCGCTACCCCCCTCGCCCGTTGCGGTGGTGCCTGCCATGAACCAGCAGATGTATCGCGCCGCCGCCACTCAGCATAATCTGCAAGTACTTGCTTCTCGCGGGCTGCAGCTGTGGGGACCTGACAGCGGCAGTCAGGCCTGTGGCGACATTGGTCCCGGTCGTATGCTGGATCCGCTGACCATTGTCGATATGGCGGCCGCGCATTTCTCGCCTGTCAAAGATCTGCAACATCTGAACATCATGATTACCGCCGGTCCAACGCGTGAACCGCTGGATCCAGTGCGCTATATCACCAATCTCAGCTCCGGGAAGATGGGCTTCGCCATCGCCGCTGCTGCCGCCAGTCGCGAAGGTGACGCTGGTTTCCGGCCCGGTTTCACTGCCAACGCCAGCTTTCGTACAACGTGTGGATGTCACCACTGCGCTGGAAATGGAAGCCGCCGTGCAAAAGGGCGCGCAACAGCAGCATATTTTTATCGGCTGCGCCGCCGTTGCGGATTACCGCGCCGCGAGCATTGCTGAAGAAAAGATCAAAAAAGCAAGGCGATGAAATCACGATAAAAATGATCAAAAACCCGGATATTGTCGCGGGCGTCGCCGCGCTCTCCACCAACCGACCTTATGTCGTTGGGTTTGCCGCCGAAACAAATAATGTGGAAGAATATGCCCGGCAAAACGCGCCCGCAAAACCTCGATTTAATTTGCGCTAACGATGTTTCGCAATCTGATCAAGGTTTTAACAGCGACAGCAACGCATTACACCTTTTCTGGCAGGAGGGCGACAAACGCTTACCGCTGGAGCGCAAGGAACTTCTGGGACACCTATTACTGGACGAGATCGTTACCCGTTATGATGAAAAAAATCGACGTTAAGATTCTGGACCCGCGCGTTGGCAACGAATTCCCGCTGCCGACATACGCCACCTCCGGTTCAGCCGGACTTGACCTGCGCGCCTGTCTCGACGCCGCTGTTGAGCTGGCTCCGGGAGCGACAACATTGCTGCCGACTGGCCCGGCAATCCATATTGCCGACCCGGCGCTGGCTGCGGTCATCCTGCCACGTTCAGGACTGGGCCATAAACATGGCGTCGTGCTGGGCAACTGGTCGGGCTGATCGACTCGGATTACCAGCGGTCAGCTGATGGTTTCCGTCTGGAACCGCGGGCACGACAGCTTTACTATCGTCCCGGGTGAACGTATCGCACAGATGGTGTTTGTACCCGTGGTGCAGGCGGAGTTTAACTCGGTGGAAGACTTCGACGCGACCGAGCGCGGCGAAGGCGGCTTCGGCCATTCTGGCCGCCAGTAACGGCTCTTTTTAACGCATCACACTGCGAAATAACGCGATAACATCACCGCAAACGCGCAACGTTTGCGGTCGCTGTACTCGCCTGACGAGTGCTTATTTTTCAGGGGTATTTTAGAACATGGCAGGAAAAACAAACTGCGAAAAGGAATCGTCGCGAAGAAATACTTCAGTCTCTGGCGCTGATGCTGGAATCCAGCGATGGAAGCCAACGCATCACCACAGCGAAACTGGCGGCGTCTGTCGGCGTTTCTGAAGCCGCGCTGTATCGTCATTTTCCCAGTAAAACGCGCATGTTCGATAGTCTGATTGAGTTTATCGAAGATAGCCTGATTACCCGCATCAACCTGATTTTGAAGGATGAGAAAGACACAACGGCGCGCCTGCGTTTGATTGTGCTGCTGATTCTGGGGTTCGGCGAACGCAATCCGGGTCTGACGCGCATCATGACCGGCCACGCGCTGATGTTTGAACAGGATCGTTTGCAAGGGCGTATCAACCAGCTGTTTGAACGCATTGAAGCGCAGCTACGCCAGTTCTGCGCGAGCGCAAAATGCGTGAAGGCGAAGGGTTTACTCACGATGAAACCCTGCTGGCGAGCCAGCTGCTGGCCTTTTGCGAAGGCATGCTGTCGCGCTATGTGCGTAGCGAATTTAAATACAGCCCGACCGATGACTTTGAGACCCGCTGGCCGTTGTTAGCCGCGCATTGCAATAATCTCTCCATGCAGCCCAGTGTGGCTGCATTCTCATTTCCCCCACTCTCTGTGAAAAAAGCCCAACGGAATTCGTTGAGATGCCAGATGTCGCCGCATCCAACATTTCCTAACCTCCTTCTGGCAGCACAATTCCACTTAACGCAAATCATCTTATAAATACCCTACCAATAAGGAGAGACCGGATGGCAACATCTCGTCGGGAACTGCTAAAACTAAGCGGTATCGCCACCGCGTCGTTATTACTAAGCCACAAAAGCCTCGCGGGCACCCTCCCCCCGTTACCCGGACCCCCAGCATTGTCGCGCTGGACGACAGCTTCCGCGACTATATGGTCTCCAGTGCCAAAGTCGAGCAACTCGCTACCGGCTGCCGCTGGGCGGAAGGCCCCGTCTGGTTCGGCGATACCCGTATGCTGCTATGGAGCGATATTCCTAACAACGCGGTGATGCGCTGGGACGAAGCAACCGGCGAGACCAGCATCTTTCGCAAGCCCGCAAATAACGCCAACGGACACGCGCGCGACAGGCAAGGCAGGCTAATCAGCTGTGAACACGATACCCGCCGCATCACGCGGACCGAGTACGACGGCACGATCACTGTGCTGGCGGACAGTTTTGAAGGTAAACCGCTGAACTCCCCCAACGATATCGCCGTGAAGTCAGATGGCTCCATCTGGTTTACCGACCCACCGTTCGGCATCGCCGGGTTCTATGAAGGGCATAAAGCCGCGTCGCAGCTGCCGCACCAGTTAAAAATAAACGGCGCTATCGACTGCGGCAACGGAACAGCGGACGGTATCGCCATTGATGTGCATGGCAACCTGTGGTGCGGCTGGGGGATGGGCACGGAAGAGCTGGACGGCGTACGCATCTTCAACCCGCAAGGCAAGGCGATTGGCATGATCCATCTGCCGGAACGCTGCGCCAATCTCTGCTTTGGCGGCGAACAACGTAACCGCCTGTTTATGGCGGCCAGCACTCGGTCTACTCACTGTATGTCAACACGCAAGGCGCGAAGCTGCTGTAATACTGACCCGGCAGGCAGCAGCAGCTTGCCGGGCACAGACTTAAACGCCGTACTGCTCGCGATAAGCGCGAACGGCGGCCGGTGATCGGCCATTTCCGGCTTCTCTTCCAGATAGGCAATCAGCTCTTTCAGCGTGATGATGGAGATCACTTTGCAGCCATAGTCGCGTTCAACTTCCTCGGATCGCAGAGATATCCGCACGACCACGCTCGGTCCAGTGAAATCAGCACACCCGCCAGCGTCGCCCCGTTAGCCTGAATAATTTCCATCGACTCACGAATCGCGGTACCTGCGGTGATCACGTCGTCCACCAGCATGACACGCCCCTGCAATGCGCTACCCACCAGATTACCGCCTTCACCGTGATCTTTGGCCTCTTTGCGGTTAAAGCAGTAAGGCACATCGCGCTCATGATGTTCCGCCAGTGCGACAGCGGTGGTGGTGGCGATAGGAATCCCTTTGTAAGCAGGGCCAAACAGCAGGTCGAAATCAATGCCGGAATCCACCAGCGCTTCGGCGTAAAAACGCCCTAACAACGCCAGATCGCGCCCGGTATTAAACAGCCCGGCGTTGAAGAAATAGGGGCTTTTACGCCCGGATTTCAGCGTAAATTCGCCAAACTTCAGTACCTGTTTGTTAAGCGCAAATTCAATAAACTGACGCTGGTACGCTTTCATGGATCCGCTCCTCATCTCACTTTTCTACAGACAAAAAAAGGGCGACATCGTCGCCCTTAGTAATAGTTCGCCAGCGCCGCTTTCTGCGTCGCGATAATCGATTCGATCCCCCCTCTGGCCAGCGCCAGCAGGGTGAGTAGCTCTTCGTGGGAGAAGGGCTCGCCTTCCGCCGTCCCTGAACCTCAATCATGCGGCCATCTTCGGTCATCACCACATTCATATCGGTTTCGGCTGCGGAGTCTTCCACGTATTCCGAGGGTCACACACCGCTTCACCGTTCACAATGCCCACAGAGACTGCGGCAACCATGCCCTTCAGCGGGTTGGTTTTCAGCTTCCCGGCAGCAACCAGTTTGTTCAGTGCATCCGCCAGCGCCACACACGCACCGGTAATCGACGCGGTACGGGGTACCGCCGTCAGCCTGAATAACATCGCAGTCGAGGGTAATGGTGAACTCGCCCAGCGCGTTCAAATCGACCGCTGCGCAGTGCGCGGGCAATCAAACGCTGGATTTCCATACCCTGTTTACCCTTTGCGCCGCTTCGCGCGCATTACGGGTATGAGTGGAACGCGGCAGCATGCCATATTCAGCTGTGATCCAGCCCCCGGCCTTTCAGAAAACGCGGAACGCCTTCTTCAATAGAGGCGGTGCACAGCACTTTGGTATCACCAAATTCAACCAGCACGGAGCCTTCTGCGTGTTTTGTGTAATTACGGGTCAGGGTAACGGGACGCACCTGAGTGGCGCTACGGCCTGCTGGACGCATGATGATTTCTCCGGCTATTCGAATGTGGCTGCGCATTATACTGGCTTGTGGTTATTCTATCCTGATAAGGCCACGAAAGCTATAACCGCATCTCTTTAAAACGGGAACGTCTATGATCCGCAGTATGACCGCCTACGCCCGGCGTGAAATCAAGGGTGAATGGGGCTCTGCCTCCCGGAACTGCGCTCGGTTAACCAGCGTTATCTGGAAACTTACTTCCGTCTGCCGGAGCAATTCCGCAGCCTTGAGCCGGTTGTCCGTGAACGTCTCCGTACCCGCCTGACGCGCGGCAAAGTCGAATGTAATCTGCGTTTTGAACCGGATGCCAGCGCGCAAGGCGAATTGATCCTTAACGAGAAACTGGCTAAGCAACTGGGTCAACGCAGCGAACTGGGTCAAAATGCAGAGCGACGAAGGGGAAATCAATCCGGTCGATATTCTGCGCTGGCCGGGGCGTAATGGCAGCGCAGGAGCAGGATCTGGACGCGATTGCCGCGCAAATTCTCGCCGCGCTGGATGGCGCGTTGGATGACTTTATCGTTGCCCGCGAAACCGAAGGCGCTGAAAGCTCTGATTGAACAGCGTCTGGAAGGCGTGAGCAGTGAAGTCACCAAAGTTCGCGGTCATATGCCGGAAATCCTGCAATGGCAGCGTGAGCGCCCTCGGTCTCCAAACTGGAAGAAGCGCAGGTGCAGCTTGAGAATAACCGTCTTGAGCAGGAACTGGTGCTGATGGCGCAGCGTATCGACGTTGCCGAAGAGCTGGATCGTCTCGAAGCTCACGTCAAAGAGACCTACAACATTCTGAAGAAGAAAGAAGCTGTTGGCCGTCGGCTCGACTTTATGATGCAGGAGTTCAACCGTGAGTCGAACACCGGCGTCCAAGTCCATTAACGCAGACGTGACCAATTCGGCTATCGAGCTGAAAGTGCTGATCGAACAGATGCGCGAGCAGATTCAGAACATCGAATAAATTCTCTCAAAGTCCATATCAACCCATAAGCCCATGTTAAATGGGCTTTTTTATTCTGAAATATAGTCTATTGAAAACCACTTAGATTCATTAAAAACCACCAATAAGTGGGAACTAAAACGGGTGTGCTTACACAGCAAGTCAGTCATTATGGCTTTTGTACTGACCACCAAGTATTTTGGGCCCGGCAAAGATGAAATAATTAATATTAAACATATACTTAATTATTTTTGTAGCGATCAATCTTGGTATTATCTACTTTAAAGCCGGTGCAGGTGAGGCAATGCCACTCCAGTAATTTGAGAAAAGATAAGATTCTCTACACTTCCCTTTCCCGAATATGCCGTTTAGTATTACACAAATCAGCTAAATGTTATGAAGCAGTAATGCATGAATTAGCCTGTAATCACAAGGAAATGAGTTTACAGATATGACGACATTTAAAGATTTAGACCTTCTTTCACAAGAATGAATTTCGTCTGAAAATTAATATCATAAGGAAGTGATTATGTCAGCGTTAAAGTTCCCAGCGACAATTTATCAAACTAAACATCAGTTTAATGACTATAGTTCTGATGATATGCAATGTGGCGACCTTACTGAAAAACAGCTTAGAAGTAATTTCGATCTGGATAAGATTTCTGATATTGTCGATCCTCGGACGGGAGAGGAAGTGTCAATGTTTAGCTCATTCCGTAAATCCCAACCAAAATCCAAAACGAAAATTGCTGAACTTCTTTTGACGAGTTTCTTCGGGTTTCCTTGCCTACATATTACTTAGAACAACATAATTTATTCAATAATCTTGTAAAACATTTCTATCACAGCAATGGTAAAAGTTATTCCAGCCCCTTTCTTGATAATGCATATAAAAGTTTAATATTAAACGGACAATCCTCTCCATCTTCTCCACTCACAATAATTCAGACTATGCTCGACAAGCTTGCCATTGATGTTAAAAATGGCTTATCTGATGCTGACAAAGATTCAATAACAAAAGCAATAGGTAACTCCAATGCTTCCTAAGTTCAACCGATGGGCAGACAGCTTCAATGGATTAGGAATGTCGATACATGATATATATGCTACAAACATACAGATCACAAAACTTGATATAAATGATAGTGGTTATGTAGCAAAAATAATTTTTACAGGTCAAGATCATTTTGGTCTGGACAAAACTGACATTATGAATATGAAATTTCATTACATCAGGGCATTTCGCATTTGGTTTGTTCTTCAACGATGGGAAAATTTGCCTTTAAACCTTTTTTTTACCAATATGAAAGCCGAATTTGAGATCAGTAGCCGGAGGAAAGGATGAGAATCAGAAAAATTATAATCTTTATATTTGCAGTGGCTACACTTGCATTTTTTTATTTAACGTTTTTCCATTCTCCGAAGGTCCTCGCCGTTCACGGTTCTGGTTCTGGTTCTAACAAAGAATTGTTAGTTAACAATATCCCTTTGACTGATAGGAATAAAATTAAGTGGTGGGATAATAATGGTGCTAAAACCATCTCATCCCCCCGGAACTTATAACGTTTCAATCTGGAATTTTGATGGGAAGTATCAAAAGCTTGTTCCTAAAAATTCTGGTTTATTCCCAGACCATGATATTGATTACTTACTATGCTTCGACGACATGAAAACAGAAGAAAATTGCATAGACAAGTCAAATTGGATCATGGACATTACCAAAACACAGAATGGTTACACCTATTACCGAATCGGGACCGAATCTTACTATCGAAAACCTTCCGGTGAACTTGTCAAAGGTGAAAGATTTAAGACAACCATTCAATGAAAGAGGTAGCCTTAATCTGGCAAGCTGCTCAGCTTGCCTCGCTGATCAATGGTGAGTGGAACAGCCAATCGCCATAAAAATAACACTTATCAGCATGATTATTAATAGTAATTTTTAAATCAATTTTCAGATTCAGAATATCGAATAAGCCCTACACCTCCTGCAACAAAGGCCCGTATGGGCCTTTTGTTGCTATACTACCACAATTTCGCCAAACGGCTTGTTGTCGAGTCAGTCCAGCATGCTTCAGGGCAAAAACAATCTGTTCTTCGGTGAATCGTAATTTTTTCATCGGCACCACCTCCGTTTCGGGTGTGTTGATCATGTCGGCATTCTGTTTCTGAATGGTGCAGGATTTCGGGTCAGGGGTCATAAACGTTACCGCAGGTGATGGCTCCCTAGGAGTAGAACTGACGTTGATTAGCATGATTACTTTTGTCAGGCTAAAAACCACAAACCACACCCCCTCTATAGATAAAAATAATTTATCTTTAAAATCACTTAATTAAATTAATTCCCTTTTTACATTCACATTAGTAAAAGTTATCCAATTTCCTATGCGTTAGAAAATCTCAATCGTCGCCTGACATGTGAGCCGCTACTCTGCCGCCTCTGATCACGGAGGCGATATGCTGTTACACACTCTTTATCTTATTGGCATTACCGCCGAAGCCATGACAGGCGCGCGCTGGCGGCAGGTCGCCGCCGGATGGATACCTTTGGCGTTATTATTATTGCCACCGCCACTGCACTTGGCGGCGGCTCGGTCCGCGATATCCTGCTTGGTCATTATCCGCTTGGCTGGGTGAAGCATCCTGAATACGTCATTATTGTCGCCGTTGCCGCAGTGCTGACCACCATTTTTGCTCCGGTGATGCCGCATCTGCGCCGCCTGTTCCTGATCCTCGATGCTCTCGGGCTGGTGGTGTTCTCCATTATCGGAGCGCAAATCGCACTGGATATGGGAGAAGGTCCGGTGATCGCCACTATTGCGGCTGTCGTTACCGGCGTATTTGGCGGCGTACTGCGCGATATGTTCTGTAAACGTATTCCCCGGTATTTCAGAAAGAACTTTACGCCGGAATCGCCTTTGCTCTATCTCGTCTGGCCATTATCCAGCCATGACGGTTGTGATCACCCTCCTGTTCGGCTTCACAGCCGTTTGCTGGCAATGCTGGAAACTGGGATTGCCGGTTCCATTACAAACACAACGCTCACTGAAATGCCTTCACACCGGTTGCCCAGCCATACCGCCAGCTGTTCAACCACTGGCGTTCGGATGCCTCACGTACTCTATCTCGTCTTGGCCATTATATTTCCAGCCTCCGTTTGCTGGCAATCCGCTGGAAACTGGGATTGCCGGTATTCCATTACAAACACAACGCTCACTGAAATGCCTTCACACCCCTGGTTGCCCAGCCAT
Source organism: Enterobacter sp. EA-1 (assembly GCA_002886105.1). Lineage (GTDB taxonomy): Bacteria > Pseudomonadota > Gammaproteobacteria > Enterobacterales > Enterobacteriaceae. The sequence continues at coordinate 125,610 of CP025776.1, read as the reverse complement.
ACCGCCAGCTGTTCAACCACTGGCGTTCGGACGAAGGTGATAAGCTGCCGGGCTTTTTGTGCACCAATAGCGGGTAACTGCTGCCATGCAAGCTCATCACGCGCACGTACTTGCCGCCAGTGTGTATCACTCGTCGCTTTTAACGCCGCCTGCGGCAGCGGCGTGCCCAGCGCATTCAGCCAGCGGGTAAACGGCCTGTCGCGCGCCAACGAAAAACGGAGCCAGAGTTGCAGGCCTCGCGCAGCAGAGAGACCTGGCGTCGCCTGCAATTGCGCCTTCGTCAGCTCCAGCCAGGAAAATATGTGCTCAAAACGATGCGCCTGATGCAATGCGCGCCAGCCCTCTTCCCCCACGCCGTCAATGCCGAGGCGCTTTTGACGACCCCAGCCAGACCAGTCGGGCAATAAATTGCTCGTGGCACTCCGGTGAGGCATAAAAACAGGTCAGCGGGTAAACCGCGCATCCGGTGGCGTGGGCTTTTCCCGTACCACTCCACGCCAGACCACACGATTGATACGCGGGATGCCCTGCCCGGCAAGGCTCACAGAAACCTGATCCCCCGGCGCGATATCCAGCACCTGCCATTTTCGGATGGAGCCAATATTCACTCGCCGAACACGTTTATCATCCAGTTGCACCGGCTCAAGCTGCGCCACCGAAATCTTACCGGTACGACCTGTCGCGAACTGGATCCCGTTGACTCCGGTAACCTGCTCAATCGGCTCGTATTTCCGCCACCCAGTGCCCTTCTCCGGGCAACCACGCGTTTCCTGCCGGTTCCGTCGACGAGCGGACCACTACGCCATCGGTTACAAACGGCAACGGTGACGTGAACCACCTGTCGCGCAAACGCTCTACATCCTGCACATTGCTTACCGCTACGCTGGCCTCGAACCCCGCCTTGCTGAGTAACTCAGCCTTTTTTTCGGAAAATGTTGCCGGGCCATCCGGCCGAGGGCCCAAACGAAAAAACGCCAGCTCAGACAGAAGAGGCGTGTCGCGGCGGCTCATCATTGCCTGCCACTTTGCCCGGGCGTTGAGCCCTCCCATACGTTTTTTGAACGTGGTTATCGCGGCGTAGAAACAACTCCCCCTGCAAAACGCTATCCGCCAACAAACTGGTTACCGTTTTGGGAATCGACGGGATAGCGCGCACTTTTTCTGTCCAGTCCTCTCCTGCCGGCCATCTCCCCGGCTGATGGCTTGTATCAGCTGCCATGCCGGTACACCAGCGTGACCGCCACACCATCTACTTTTGGCTGAACCCAAAGATCTTTTCTTTCCCGCCATCCATTGCTGTAGCGCGGGTTTATCGGCCAGTTTGCGCACCCCGGTATGCGCCACCGGATGCTTCACATTGCCGCCGGGGCAATGTCGATACGCCAACAGCATGCAGATCAAAGCAACGCTGCCACTGCGTTAAGCGCATACTAAGTCGGTCATACACATCATCACTCACGCCGCTATCGCCCTGTTTCCAATAGTCGTTGTTCCATTGTGCTAGCTGTTGTTGCAGGCGGCTGACTTCTTCCTGCGCGCCCGTGCTGGCGACCAGACCGGGCAGGTCGCCAGAGTGAATGTGCTCCACAGCAACAGACAAATTGCGGCGGCTCCGGCTTTTTCTCCACATCATTATTTCTCCCTTGTGATAGCGCAGCCGTTATAGCGTTGCCGGAACGACGCTTTCGAGCGGGAAAAGGGGAGAGACGGTTCAGGCAATTCATCGTGGTCATGAAAATTTGCAGACAAATCAGGAAAGCACGGGAAACGCCAAACTCAGCGGGAAAAAGTGTGACAAAAGCTACGTCACATAGCAGCGATGTGTATAATAGGCACGTATGTAAGTTTCCTTTCGCAATTCACATACAAAAGACTCTCATGGCTCAAGGCACGCTCTATATTGTTTCCCGCCCCCAGCGGCGCGGGTAAATCAAGCCTCATCCAGGGCTTTGTTGAAGACCCAACCGTTATACGACACGCAAGTTTCTGTTTCGCATACGACGCGCTCCGCGCCCGGGCGAAGTGCACGGTGAACACTATTTCTTCGTTAATCATGACGAGTTCAAAGCCATGATCGGTGAAGACGCGTTTCTTGAGCATGCCGAGGTGTTTGGCAATTACTATGGCACCTCCCGCGCAACCATTGAGCAAGTGCTGTCCACCGGTGTGGATGTGTTCCTCGATATCGACTGGCAGGGCGCGCAACAAATTCGCACCCGGATGCCGCAAGCGCGCAGCATCTTTATTCTGCCGCCGTCGAAAGTGGAGCTGGATCGTCGCCTGCGCGGGCGCGGTCAGGACAGTGAAGAGGTGATCGCGAAACGTATGGCGCTGGCAGTTGCGGAAATGAGCCATTACGCAGAATATGATTACCTTATTGTGAATGATGATTTCGACACCGCTTTGGGCGATTTGAAAACCATTATTCGCGCTGAACGTCTGCGCATGAGCCGCCAGAAGCAGCGACATGACGCTTTAATCAGCAAACTATTGGCAGACTGAGCCCGGTTTCAGTATCATGCCCAGTCATTTCTTCCACCTGTGGAGCATTTTAAGTATGGCACGCGTAACTGTTCAGGACGCTGTAGAGAAATTGGTAACCGTTTTGACTGGTGCTGGTCGCCGCGCGTCGCGCTCGTCAGATGCAGGTTGGCGGCAAAGATCCGCTGGTACCGGAAGAAAACGATAAAACCACCGTTATCGCGCTGCGCGAAATCGAAGAAGGTCTGATCAACAACCAGATCCTCGACGTACGTGAGCGCCGGGAGCAGCAAGAGCAGGAAGCCGCAGAACTGCAGGCCGTCACCGCCATTGCTGAAGGTCGCCGTTAATTAATCCTGCGCGCTGTTGCATGATGATTGAAGATACCCCAGCCACGTACCGTGATATGGAACAGCTGTTTGGCAAAAGCGTTGCCGAACTGGTGGAAGGGGTATCCAAACTTGATAAGCTCAAGTTTCAGGATAAAAAGAGGCGCAGGCCGAAAACTTCCGCAAGATGATCATGGCGATGGTGCAGGACATCCGCGTCATTCTGATCAAACTTGCCGACCGCACGCACAACATGCGCACGCTGGGCTCGCTTCGCCCGGACAAACGTCGCCGCATTGCCCGTGAAACCCTCGAAATCTACAGTCCGCTGGCGCACCGTTTAGGTATTCATCACATCAAGACCGAGCTTGAAGAGCTGGGTTTTGAAGCGCTATACCCAAACCGCTACCGCGTCATCAAAGAAGTGGTGAAAGCCGCGCGCGGCAACCGCAAAGAGATGATCCAAAAATCCTCTCAGAAATCGAAGGGCGTTTACAGGAAGCGGGCATTCCCTGCCGCGTGAGCGGGCGTGAAAAACACCTTTACTCCATCTACTGCAAGATGGTGCTGGAAAGAGCAGCGTTTTCACTCAATCATGGATATCTACGCCTTTCGCGTCATCGTTCATGATCTGGATACCTGCTATCGCGTACTCGGTCAGATGCACAGCTTGTATAAGCCGCGCCCGGGCTACATCGCCATTCCCAAGGCGAACGGCTATCAGTCCCTGCACACCTCGATGATTGGTCCGCACGGCGTACCGGTTGAGGTGCAGATCCGCACCGAAGATATGGATCAGATGGCAGAGATGGGGGTCGCCGCACACTGGGCGTATAAAGAGCACGGTGAAAGCAGCACCACGGCGCAAATCCGCGCCCAGCGCTGGATGCAAAGCCTGCTGGAGCTACAGCAGAGCGCCGGTAGCTCGTTTGAATTTATCGAGAGCGTTAAATCTGATCTCTTCCCGATGAGGATTTATGTTTTCACCCCGGAAGGCCGCATTGTCGAACTGCCCGCAGGCGCTACGCCAGTGGACTTCGCCTACGCTGTGCATACCGATATCGGCCATGCCTGTGTTGGTGCGCGCGTCGACCGCCAGCCTTATCCGCTGTCGCAATCGCTCTCCAGCGGCCAGACGGTAGAAATCATCACCGCACCGGGCGCCCGCCCGAACGCCGCATGGCTGAACTTTGTCGTCAGCTCGAAAGCGCGCGCCAAAATCCGCCAGATGTTGAAAAACCTCAAGCGCGACGACTCAGTCAGTCTCGGTCGCCGTCTGCTCAATCATGCATTGGGCGGAAGCCGCAAACTGGCGGAAATCCCACCGGAGCATATTCAGCGCGAGCTGGACCGCATGAAGCTGGCGGCGCTGGACGATCTGCTGGCAGAAATCGGCCTCGGCAACGCCATGAGCGTCGTGGTGGCGAAAAATCTGCAGCAAGGGGAAGCAGTGCAAGCGGTGCAAACACCTGCCGGCACGGGCAACAGCGGCGGCCATCTGCCAATTAAAGGCGCCGACGGTGTGCTGATCACCTTCGCCAAATGCTGCCGCCCGATCCCACGGCGACCCGATTGTCGCTCACGTCAGCCCCGGCAAAGGGCTGGTTATCCACCATGAGTCCTGTCGTAACATTCGTGGCTATCAAAAGAAGCCGAGAAATTTATGGCCGTGGAGTGGGACAAAGAGACCGCTCAGGAATTTATCACCGAGATCAAGGTGGATATGTTCAACCATCAGGGAGCACTGGCAAACCTGACGGCCGCCATTAATACGGCCTCTTCCAATATTCAGAGCCTGAATACGGAAGAGAAAGATGGCCGCGTATACAGTGCTTTCATCCGTCTCACGGCGCGCGATCGCGTCCACGGCGAATATCATGCGTAAGATCCGCGTGATGCCAGACGTGATTAAAGTCACCCGTAACCGAAACTGATTGTATGAATTCTCAGCGTTATGCGCGTATCCGCGAGATGCTCGCCGGGGCGTCAGCCTGATCTGACCGTCTGCATGGAGCAGGTTCACAAACCTCATAACGTCTCCGCGATTATCCGCACGGCGGACGCCGTTGGCGTGCATGAAGTTCATGCCGTCTGGCCGGGCAATCGCATGCGTACCATGGCTTCTTCCGCTGCGGGCAGTAATAGCTGGGTGGAAGTGAAAACGCACCGCACCATCAGCGACGCCGTTGGCGAGCTGAAAGCACGTGGTATGCAGATCCTCGCCACCCATCTGTCTGACAACGCCGTCGACTTTCGCGAGATCGATTACACCCGTCCGACCTGCATTCTGATGGGTCAGGAAAAACCGGGATCACCCGGTGAAGCGCTGGATCTGGCGGATCAGGACATTATCATCCCGATGATCGGTATGGTGCAGTCGCTGAACGTCTCCGTGGCTTCCGCATTGATCCTGTATGAAGCTCAGCGGCAGCGGCAAAACGCGGGCATGTATCAGCGTGAAAACAGCATGCTGCCGGACGTTGAGCAGCAGCGCCTGCTGTTCGAGGGCGGTTACCCGGTACTGGCAAACGTCGCCAAACGCAAAGGCCTGCCTTACCCTCACGTCAATACCGAGGGGCAGATCGAAGCCGACCCGACATGGTGGGCCACCATGCAGGCAGCAAGGTAACCGTATGAAAGGTCGCCTGCTCGACGCTATTCCGCTCAACACGCTGACCGGCGTCGGCGCAGCGCAGAGCAGCAAACTGGCGAAAATCGGCCTGCACACCGTGCAGGATCTCCTACTTCACCTGCCGTTGCGCTACGAAGATCGTACCCAACTTTACCCCATTGCCGATCTGCTGCCGGGCGTGTATGCCACGGTGGAAGGCGAAGTGCTGAACTGCAATATCACCTTCGGCGGGCGTCGGATGATGACCTGCCAGATCAGCGACGGCTCCGGTATCCTCACCATGCGCTTTTTTAACTTCAACGCGGCGATGAAAAACAGCCTCGCTACCGGCCGCCGTGTGCTGGCCTACGGTGAAGCGAAACGCGGGAAGTACGGCGCTGAGATGATCCACCCGGAGTACCGCATTCAGGGCGATCTCAGCACGCCGGATTTACAGGAAACCCTGACGCCGGTGTACCCCACCACCGAGGGTGTGAAACAGGCGACCCTGCGCAAACTGACCGATCAGGCGCTGGATCTCGGCGACCTGCGCCATCAGCGAACTGCTGCCGCCGGAACTGGCGCAAGGCATGATGAGCCTGCCGGATGCTCTGCGCACGCTGCATCGCCCACCGCCCACCCTGCAGCTCAGCGACCTTGAAAGTGGCCAGCACCCGGCACAAAAACGTTTAATTCTCGAAGAGTTGCTGGCACACAACGTGAGTATGCTGGCACTACGGGCCGGAGCACAGCGCTACCACGCGCAACCGCTCGCCGCCAACGACGCGCTAAAACAAGGTCTGCTGGCATCACTGCCGTTTAAACCGACGGGCGCGCAGGATCGCGTCGTGGCGGAAATCGAGCGCGACATGGCGCTGGATATGCCCATGATGCGCCTCGTGCAGGGCGATGTCGGCTCCGGTAAAACGCTGGTTGCCGCGCTCGCGGCCTTACGCGCCATCGCCAACGGCAAACAAGTGGCGATGATGGCCCCGACCGAACTGCTGGCCGAGCAGCACGCGAATAACTTCCGCAACTGGTTTGCCCCACTCGGCGTGGAAGTGGGCTGGCTGGCGGGCAAACAGAAAGGCAAAGCGCGGCAGGCACAGCAAGAGGCGATTGCCAGCGGTCAGGTGCAGATGATCGTTGGTACGCACGCTATTTTCCGGGGAGCAGGTGCAGTTTAACGGCCTTGCGCTGGTGATTATCGATGAGCAGCACCGCTTTGGTGTGCATCAGCGCACACGGCGCTGTGGGAAAAGGCCAACAGCAGGGTTTCCACCCGCATCAGTTGATCATGACCGCCACCCCCATTCCCCGCACGCTGGCAATGACCGCCTATGCCGATCTGGATACCTCCGTCATCGACGAGTTGCCACCGGGCCGTACGCCGGTCACCACCGTCGCCATTCCGGATACCCGCCGTAACGACATTATCGATCGCGTGCGCAACGCCTGTACTGACGAAGGCCGACAGGCGTACTGGAGTCTGTACGCTGATTGGAAGAGTCAGACCTGCTGGAAGCGCAAGCGGCGGAAGCCACCGGGAAGAGCTGGAAACTGGCGCTGCCGGAGGCTGAATGTGGGCTGGTACACGGGCGAATGAAGTCCGCCGAAAAGCAGGCCGTCATGCAAGCCTTCAAGCAGGGCGAACTGCATTTGCTGGTCGCCACCACGGTGATTGAAGTGGGCGTGGATGTGCCTAACTCCAGCCTGATGATCATTGAAAACCCGGAGCGTCTCGGCCTTGCGCAACTCCACCAGCTGCGTGGTCGCGTCGGGCGTGGTGCGGTGGCCTCGCACTGCGTGCTGCTGTATAAATCCCCGCTGTCCAAAACCGCGCAAAAACGCCTGCAAGTATTACGCGACAGCAACGACGGCTTTGTGATTGCGCAAAAGATCTGGAAATTCGCGTACGGCGAACTGCTTGGCACCCGCCAGACCGGCAATGCCGAATTCAAAGTCGCCGATCTGCTGCGCGACCGGGGCGATGATCCCCGAAGTACAGCGCACTGCCCGCCATATTCATGAGCGCTACCCGCAGCTGGCGGAAGCCCTCATAGACCGCTGGATGCCGGAAACAGAACGCTACTCCAACGCCTGAGTTTTAGAACCTTATGCCGTAAAAGAATCCCCCTTAGAAAAGTATGTTGTTAACAAAGCAACCGTTTGCTTTTACCAAACAGTCCGATAAAATCACCGCTTTTCCATCCGGGGGGATTGCTTGAGATGTCCGTAAACACCATCGAGTCAGAAAGTGCGCAACCGGTTGCGCAGACTCAACCCAGCGAACTGATCTACCGCCTTGAGGACCGCCCGCCGCTGGCGCAAACGCTGTTTGCCGCGCTGCAGCACCTGCTGGCGATGTTTGTCGGCGTTATCACGCCCGCGCTGCTTATCTGCCGGGGCGCTGGGTTTACCGGCTCAGGACACTCAGCACATCATCAGCATGTCGCTGTTCGCCTCTGGCGTGGCTTCCATTATCCAGATCAAAGCACGGGGGCCGGTGGGTTCTGGCCTGTTGTCGATTCAGGGCACCAGCTTTAACTTTGTGGCACCGCTGATTATGGGCGGCACTGCACTGAAAACCGGCGGTGCGGATGTACCGACGATGATGGCGGCACTGTTCGGCACCCTGATGCTGGCAAGCTGCACCGAAATGGTTATCTCCCGCATTCTGCCGCTGGCGCTACGTATTATCACCCCACTGGTCTCCGGCGTGGTGGTGATGATTATCGGACTGTCGCTGATTCAGGTTGGTTTGACCTCCGTGGGCGGCGGTTTTGCCGCAATGGGCAACCACACTTTCGGCGCACCGAAGAACCTGCTGCTGGCAGGCGTGGTACTGGCGATCATTATTCTGTTGAACCGCCAGCGTAACCCTTACCTGCGTATCGCCTCTCTGGTGATCGCCATGGCGGTCGGTTACGTGCTGGCAATGTTTATGGGCATGCTACCGACGTATAACGCCCCGGCGGACGCCTTTATGGTGCCGACACCGCTCTACTACGGCCTGAGCATTGACTGGAACCTGCTGCTGCCGCTGATGCTGGTGTTTATGATCACCTCGCTGGAAACCATCGGCGACATCACCGCCACGTCTGACGTTTCTGAGCAGCCGGTTGCCGGCCCGGTCTATATGAAGCGCCTGAAAGGTGGTGTCTGGCTAACGGCCTTAACTCCTTCGTCTCTGCGGTGTTTAACACCTTCCCGAACTCCTGTTTTGGTCAGAACAACGGCGTAATCCAGTTGACCGGCGTCGCCAGCCGCTACATTGGCTTCTTCGTGGCGCTGATGCTGATTGTGCTGGGCCTGTTCCCGGCGGTGAGCGCGTTTGTGCAGCAACTGCCTGAGCCGGTGCTCGGCGGCGCAACGCTGGTGATGTTCGGAACCATCGCGGCTTCTGGCGTGCGTATTGTTTCCCGCGAGCCGCTGAACCGCCGCGCGATCATGATTATTGCGCTGTCGCTGGCTGTCGGCCTTGGCGTTTCTCAGCAGCCGCAAATCCTGCAATTCGCTCCGGACTGGCTGAAAAACCTGCTCTCTTCCGGCATCGCCGCAGGTGGTATCACGGCGATTGTACTGAATCTGATTTTTCCGCCAGAGAAAAACTGATGCATGCCGCGGCAACGGGGGCCAAACCGTTGCTGCGGTCACTTCCCTTCTCATCATTCCGCCCTTGAGCATTGCGCATAAATCGTGCATAACTGCCTGACTGACACGTCGGGGATGGAAGATGATGAAATTTCTTGGAAAGCTGCTCCTTGTTGTCGCTATCGTCTTGTTACTGGCGATGCTGGCGGTCTATTTCTTGTTGCAAACTCGCTGGGGTGCAACGCAGGTCAGCCAGTGGGTCAGCAACAGCGACTATCATCTGACGTTCGATGTGATGGATCACCGCTTCTCTTCCCCATCCCATGTACTGCTGAAAACGTTAACTTTGGCCACAAAGGCAAACCCGCCACGCTGGTCGCTAAAACCGTCGATATTGATCTCAGTAGCCGCCAGCTTACCGATCCGCTGCATGTGGACACCATTCTGTTGCAGGACGGCACGCTCAATCTCTCCCCGGCTGCCGCGCCGTTGCCTTTTCAGGCCGATCGTCTGCAACTGAGCAATATGGCGTTTAACAGCCCGGCCACTGGCTGGGATCTGAGTGCGCAACGTGTCACTGGCGGTGTTGCGCCGTGGCAACCGGTCGCAGGCAATGTGCTCGGCAGCAAAGCGCAGATCCAGATGAGCGCCGGATCGCTGACGTTAAACGGCGTTCCCGCCAGTAACGTTCTCATTCAGGGCAGTATTGATAAAGATGTGGTTACGCTGACCACCATTGGCGCGGATATGGCGCGTGGTTCGCTAACGGGCGATGCGCAACGCAATGCCGACGGCAGTTGGGTGGTGAATAACCTGCGACTGAACGATATCCGCCTGCAAAGCGACAAATCCCTGCTCGATTTCTTTAATCCGCTGACCACACTGCCTTCACTGAAAATTGGCCGTGTTGAGGTGACGGATGCGCGCCTGCAAGGGCCGGAATGGGCAGTTACCGACCTCGATCTGAGCTTGCGTAACCTGACGCTGGAAGGCGGCGACTGGAAAAGCGACGACGGCAGGCTGTCGATGAACGCCACCGAGTTTATTTACGGTTCGCTGCATCTGTTCGATCCGATCCTGAACGCCACCTTCTCGCCGCAGGGCATTGCGCTGCAGCAGTTCACCTCACGCTGGGAAAACGGCATGGTGCGCACCTCCGGTAACTGGTATCGCGCCGGGCACGCACTGGTGCTGGACGACGCTGCCTTTGCCGGGCTGGAATACACCTTGCCGGCAAACTGGAAGCAGGTCTGGATGGATGAATTGCCAACATGGCTGAACAGCGTGACGTTGAAGAAATTCAGCGCCAGCCGCAATCTGGTGATTGATATCGATCCGGACTTCCCGTGGCAGCTCACCGCGCTGGATGGCTATGGGGATAACCTGCAACTGGCGCGCGATCGCAAATGGGGCGTCTGGGGCGGCAGTGCAAAACTGAACGCCGCCGCCGCAACGTTTAACCGCGTTGATGTGCGCCGCCCGTCTCTGGCGTTAAACGCGAACAGCAGCACGGTGAACATCAGCGAGCTTAGCGCCTTTACCGGCGGGGGCTTGCTGGAAGCCACCGCCGTGGTTTCGCAAACGCCGGAACGCAGCGTCAACCTCAGTCTGCGCGGGCGCGGCCGGTAAATGTGTTGCAGGAGTGGGGCTGGCCCGCGCTACCGATAAGCGGTGATGGTAATCTGCAACTGACCGCCAGCGGTAACGTCAACGCAAATGCGCCGCTGAAACCGACGGTGAATGGCGAGTTGCAGGCGATAAACGTCCAGAAACAGCAGCTAAAACAAAGTATGCATGGCGGTGTCATCTCCGGTGGCGTGGTTGCGCCACCAGCAGAGTCTGCGCCATCACCTCACCCCAACCCTCGCCCTGAAAGGGAGAGGGAGAAAAACCCGCACCAGCCTTATCCTCTCGCCCCTCTGGGGAGAAGGCTGGATAGAGGGAAAACCCGCATCAGTCTTATCCCCTCGCCCCTTGGGGGAGAGGGTCAGGGTGAGGAAAAACCCGCACCAGTATTATCCCCTCGCCCCTCTGGGGGAGAAGGCCTGGATAGAGGGGAAAACCCGCACCAGTCTTATCCCCTCGCCCCTTGGGGAGAGGGTCAGGGTGAGGAGAAACCCGCACCAGTATTATCCCCTCGCCCCTCAGGAAGAGGGCCGAGGGATAGAGGGGGAAACCAGTTCCCGCCTTATCCCCTCGCCCCACAGGGGAGAAGGCCGGGGATGAATGAAAACCCGCACCCGCTTTATCCTCTCACTCCTCCGGGGAGAGGGTCAGGGTGAGAGGAAACCCGCACCAGCCTTATCCCCTCGCCCCGCTGAGAGATGAGGGGAAACCGCACCAGTCTTATCCCCTCGCCCCGTGGGGGAGAGGGTCAGGGTGAGGGGAAACCGCACCAGTATTATCCCCTCGCCCCTTTGGGGGAGAGGGTCAGGGTGAGGGGAGACTCACAGCGTAATCCGAATCTCTCCGCCCTGCGGCGCTATCACCACGCCTTGTTCGCTGCCCGACTGCGTCGCCCCCTGCACCCCGGCAATCTGCGTGATATTGCGCAGGCACAGCGTCCAGTTGCGGGCTTCGCCTTCGGCCTGCACGCTAATCACGCCATTTTCACGTTTCGCCCGCAGGCGGAAAATCACCGAGCCATTTGCATCCGGCACTTCGCACAACGCTTCACGCCCCTCATCCAGCGCAAACAGCTGGAAGGCGGTGTTTTCATGCCGGGGGCGTAATCCGGGCGCTGATCGTTGCAGCCCAGCGCCAGTAGCGTATTGTCGCGCACATAGACCGGCAGGCTCATCACATCGTGGCGCTGTTGATGCCAGCGACTGCCGTTCAGCACATCGTTATGCCACAGGTGCGTCCAGCGCCCTTCCGGCAGATAAAACTGCACGTCACCCGCTTCGCTGAACACCGGTGCGACCAGCAGCGCCTCGCCGAGCATGTACTGGCGGTCGAGGTAATCGCAGGCGGGGTCGCCCGGGAATGCAAGCATCATGGCGCGCATCATCGGTGTGCCGCACTCGTGCGCCAGCGCCGCATGGCGGTACAGGTACGGCATCAGGCGGCATTTCAGTTGCGTAAAGTGGCGTACCACATCGCAGGACTCTTCATCGTAGGCCCACGGTACGCGGTAAGATTTACTGCCGTGCAGGCGGCTATGGCTGGAGAGCAAACCGAACGCACACCAACGTTTATAGACATGTGCAGGCGCGGTATTTTCGAAGCCGCCAATGTCGTGGCTCCAGAAACCAAAACCGGACAGACCAATGGAGAGCCCACCGCGCAGGCTTTCCGCCATCGATTCGTAGTTGGCGTAACAGTCGCCGCCCCAGTGCACCGGGAACTGCTGTGCGCCAACGGAGGCCGAACGGGCAAACAGCACCGCATCCTGCTCGCCCACCGTCTCTTTCATCACCTTCCACACCAGTTCGTTGTAGATGTAGGCGTAGTGGTTATGCATTTTCTGCGGGCACGCGCCGTTATGCCACACCACATCGGTCGGGATACGCTCGCCAAAGTCGGTTTTAAAGCAGTCGACGCCCATCGCCATCAGGCCCTTGAGTTTATCGGCGTACCACTGGCAGGCTTCCGGATTGGTGAAGTCGTAAATCGCCAGCCCCGGCTGCCATTTATCCCACTGCCACAGCGAACCATCGGCGCGTTTCAGCAGATAGCCTTTCTCTTTCAGTTCGCGGAACACGGGGGATTTCTGGCCGATATAGGGGTTGATCCAGACGCAGACTTTCAGCCCGCGCGCTTTCAGGCGGTTGATCATGCCTTCCGGGTCCGGGGAAGGTCACCGGGTCCCACTCAAAATCGCACCACTGGAAGGCTTTCATCCAGAAGCAGTCGAAGTGGAACACACGCAGCGGCAATTGGCGCTCCGCCATGCCGTCGATAAAGCGATTGACCGTCGCTTCGTCATAATTGGTGGTAAATGAAGTGGTCAGCCACAGGCCGAAAGACCGGTGGGCCGGAGGCAACGCCGGGCGGCCGGTAAACTGCGTGTAGCGGTTCAGCACTGCCTGCGGCGTCGGGCCATCAATCACAAAGTACTCGAGATGCTCCCCTTCCACGCTGAACTGCACTTTGGAGACCTTCTCAGAGCCAACTTCAAACTCCACGGCCTGCGGGTGGTTCACCAGCACGCCGTAGCCCCGGTTCGTCAGGTAGAATGGGATATTCTTGTAGGACTGTTCGGTGCTGGTGCCACCATCGCGGTTCCAGGGTTTCCACCGTCTGGCCGTTACGCACCAGCGCGGTAAAACGCTCACCGAGGCCATACACTGTCTCGCCAACACCGAGATCCAGCCGCTCGAACATGTAGTTACGCCCGCGGTTGTTATCCTGCACATAGCCGTTGTTCTTCAGCTGGCTGCCGGTAATGCGCGCGCCGTTACGCAGAAAATCGAGCGCCCAGTTTTCGCCTTTCCCCACCCGCACGCTCAACGCGCCACTTTGCAGCTCCGCAAATTCGTCGGTGTTATGCAGCGCAACATGCACATGCGGCGATGGGTTCAGCGGGAAGTGCGGGCCGTTATCCACCGCGCCTGAAGTGCTCAATACGCACGCCGATAATGCCTTCCTGCGGCGAGAAAAAACGCAGCGTAAACAGCGGCGTGTCCAGTTGCCAGTGCGTTCGCGCACATCACGCGGCGCGGCATACACCACCATCTCATTGCCCTGCTGTTCAACGTCGAACACCTGAATGGGCTGGATTAATGTCAGACCCGGCTGGATCAGCCAGTTGCCATCACTGATTTTCATGCATGACTCCTTACAGTAATTCTTCCCGGTGAGAAACGCTGCCCTGCCCTTGTGGATCGCGGCGTTCGCCACGTGCCAGTTGCGCCATAATCGATGTCAGGAATGACGTTTTGAGGGTGTAGTAGCGTTTGGCGATAAAGGCGCTCAGTAAGTAGCAGACCGCAGGAACCAGCGTGAACAGCGCAATGATGATGCTAATGGTGGCGCTGTTCTGGCTCTGCGCCGCGTTGTAGCCGCCACCCGCCAGCGCCCAGCCGATCAATGCGCCGCCCAGCGCCAGCCCGAGTTTCAGCACAAACAATGTGCCCGCAAAACTGATGCCGGTAAGGCGTTTGCCATTGCACCATTCGCCATAATCCACGGTATCGGACATCATCACCCACTGGATGGGAGTGACCAGTTGGTGCAGCACGCCGATAACGAAGATGAAGATAAACATGGTGACGCTGGCTTCGATCGGCACGAAGAACATAGCGACGCTGAGCACGGTGAGCGCGGCGTTGGTCCACCAGAAGATGGTGACTTTGCATTTCCAGTCGGTGAGCGGCTTGGCGGGCGCGCGCAATCAGGTTGCCGACGCAGTAAGTGGTGAGGAAGGCGGTAAAGATGGCAGCATCGCCCATGATCCGGTGACGTAATACATCATTGCCCCGCCGCGCACGCAGACGGCGAGGATGTTGAGGATGGTGAGTAAACCGACGATGCGCCACTGGTCGTTTTGCCAGATGTCGCGCAAATCTTCACGCATGGAGGTGCTGCTCGGCGGCGCCTCGGATACGCTCTTTGGTGGTGAAGAAGCAGAACGCCAGCATCATAAAAGCGACCACCGAGAGCACCGCAATGCCGCCCGGAAGCCGAAAACTTTATCTTCCCCGCCAATCAGTTTGACCAGCGGCATCATCAGTACGGTGGAGAGCATGCCGCCCGCTGTCGCCAGCACAAAGCGCCGGGGATTGCAGTGAGATACGCTGTTTTGGGTCGTTGGTGATAACCCCGCCAAGGGCGCAGTACGGAATGTTTACCACGGTGTAAAGCAGGGTGAGTAACGTATAGGTTACAGCGGCATACATCATTTTGCCGCTGACGCTGAGATCCGGCGTGCTGTAGGCCAACACGCAGACCACGCCAAAAGGTAATGCACCGAAGATGATCCACGGGCGGAACTTACCCCAGCGGCTGCGCGTACGGTCGGCAATCAGCCCCATGCACGGGTCGGAAATGGCGTCTAACGCGCGTGCCAGCAGGAACATAGTGCCAACGAAACCGGCGGGAATACCGAAAATATCGGTATAGAAGAACATCATGTACAGCATTACGTTATCAAAAACGATATGGTTGGCGGCATCGCCCATCCCGTAGCCAATCTTTTCTTTCACAGAAATAATCTGACTGTCCATTTTTGTTTCCTTAACGCCTGAAAAGTAAGCGGAGAGCGGTCTCAGTGGTTGTAAACGATCGTTTTTCAGGCGGGTATTCCGTTTTCTGGTTATCAGATTACGTTTATTCTTTTCTGTGATCGCGGTTACTTTCGCCGCACAAAAATCTAACCATCGGAAAATGTGAGGATTTATCTGAAACGGGGATGTAGAGCAGCAGCACAACGAGAAAATTTATGGCAAGGGTATGTGGTAAAATGCATGAAAGTAGCTATAATGCGCCCCGCCTCCATGTAGCAATGCAGGCGCGGAAGATCGTCATCTCCGGTGAGGTGGCTGGACTTCAAATCCAGTTGGGGCCGCCAGCGGTCCCGGGCAGGTTCGACTCCTGTGATCTTCCGCCAAAATTTGCAGATAAGACAAATCAAAATCCTACTCTTACCAAAACGGTTGATTATGTTCCAACAAGGGTTGCGGCAAGACTTATCCTAGAGTATGACTATAACTAATACCTGTTATGAACTAAGGATTAGTTATGTATATTGCTCAATCGCAAGAAGACCAATTACATTGGTTAATTAATAAATCAGAGGTCGCACTTCGTAGTTTCATAGCTGATATCATCATAAAAAACTATCCAACTGAAGCTCAATTTAAATCCCACCTCGAACGAATAAAAATTAGCGACGATGTCGTTTTCTCAAAAGATTAAAATCAAAAATAGCTGACATAATTAATAATAGCAATAAAGTTTATCAAGCAATCAATATCTGCCATCAAAACCTTACATCTAAAAATATAACAATGATGTCCCATACGTTTCATTTTTGTTTGATTTAATAATGGTCTTTTCAATAAAAACTTTGCGAACGATAGATTAATAAAAAATTTCACTTCGGTTGAGGATTTTTATATTCATGTTCAATATATCACCAACTCAGAAATAATTTTTTCTCATCCAGCGTCATATTCAACATCAATTTTAGATGCTAATAAGGCGTTAACTTTTATTGAATGCTTAATATCTGGCCTTGATGATGATTATTATTGGTATTGTGACAAAAACAGATTGAGTCAAAAATAAAAGAGTATAAATTATTACATTATTTTGACCAAAATTTTAATAGCAATATCAATAGAGCAAAGGCTTCACACAAAGTTTTGATTGGTAGAGAAGATGAGTTAAAAGATTATCACAATCAATATTAGGAGGAGGTAATTCCGTCCGCCTCGCAGGTTCTGTCGTGCTCTATGGATACGGGGGGAGTTGGTAAAACCGCTTTAACAATAGAATTTTTACATAAACTTATAAAAGATAAAAAAGATGGGAGACATTCAGAAATTGAATTTATCTTATTCTATTCGAGCAAAGATGAATATTTATCTAGTAATTATACAACTGGGGGAATTATATCTTGATGAAGCTAAACCAGAATTTAAAAACTTTGAAGAGTTGAGTATCTTGATTCATAAAGATCTACACTTAGCTGACTTAACAAAAAATAAATGAAAAATTCAAAGGTGGCATAATAGCAATCGATAATATAGAAAATTTATCGCATGAAGAAAAAGAAAAAATATTCTCCTTCATAAGAAGCATGAAGCGTTCAGTTCATAATTACATCAAGAAATGAAGAGCCTTGCGAAGAGAAAATAAACATACAAGAGTTTCAAAATAATGAAAAGGGACATTATTTCGTCCGAGGAATTAATTAATACTGAAATCCTTGACATTTCTCTAAACCAAGAACAAATAGGAAAGCTATTAGATTCATCCAAAAGGCAATTCACTAATTATCACTCAAGTATTAAACTCTCCACAGAGGTGTGGTTGATTTTGATAATATAATAAAAAACCTTGCCACATATAGTTCAAAAGACGCCGAGATAATAGCAAACTTCATGTATAAGAACACGTTTGATAATGCATTCAAAGCATTGGAAAAGAACAATATTCCAGTTAGGGATGTGGTAATCATCATGAGCTTATATAATGAAAAATTGATTTATACTCTGTCAGTAAACTATCAAAAATAGATGTGCCAGTATCAGAACGCATGTAACTTCCTTTGTGAGAGGCTAATCTTAAATAAGATAGGAGAATTTTATGAGTTGAATGAATTTGCTAAAAGATTCGTTTTTATAAAATTAATGCCAGATAGATTTCAATTATCTCATCCTCAAAAGACAGAATAAAACAGCACAAAGAAAAAAGTAAAAGAATACTAACTGACGTTGATGCAACGTTGAGAGGAAATAAACAATTACGCGAAAACGTTAATGAATGGCAACCCAAAACTATATTGACAAAAATGATTATAGCCGAAACTTTTGAGTTATATGGAAAAGCAAAAAATGTGTAAGAAATAAGGACAAGAATAATTATGACAAGGTTCTCAAAGAAATGCAGGAACATACCCTTGTAACAAATCATCCTTATGTCCCAGTTCAATTCGCAAGAATTCTGAAGGATGCTTATATAGCGTTCTATAAAAATGATGAAGAAGTTCTAGATCAAATTGAAAAATA
This sequence comes from Enterobacter sp. EA-1, assembly GCA_002886105.1. Taxonomy (GTDB): domain Bacteria; phylum Pseudomonadota; class Gammaproteobacteria; order Enterobacterales; family Enterobacteriaceae. The sequence goes on along the minus strand of CP025776.1, from coordinate 107,920 downwards.
CTATGAGCAGGCTGTTGAATCGATTGAATATGATTATAGGTATCTAATAAACACTAATGCTTATTACTCATTGCTTATGCTATATGGAATTTTCCTTTGCGAGAGAAGGGGCCAATTTAGCCGTGCTGTAAGATACCTTGAAGATGCCAGAAATGGTTTTGACAAAAAATGCTAAAACCATGGTTTATAAGCTCAAACTATCTGTCAAAATCATATCAAAAACTTTACGAAGATACTAAAAATGGAGCATATAAAGATCAACTAATTAAAACATTTAATTCTGTCAAGGCTGCTGCATCTGAGTTTCGTCGTAATAATAATATAGATCTATCACGGTATCTCAGAGACTATTCAAAATTCGTAAATTAAGGCAGCAGATTTTAATATTCAATAAAAGATTTAACCTTTAGGCTCTACTCCCTTATGCCTTAAAGCCTCCCTCGCCAGTTCCTTTAACCAACTGGCGAGGCTTACTACCCTCTTCTGCCGCCACAGCATCCAGCTGTTCCTTCAATGCCGGATCAATGCGCATCTTGAACTGCGGTGACTGGCCGCCACCTTTTGGTTTTTTTCGCGCGATATGGTTGACATGAGGCCACCTATTTAATTATCCTGACCGCATAGGAGGCCACCTAAATGGAATCCTTCCTATCTTAGCAACGCCCCGATGTGCGGGAACACAATCGGAGCGTCTAACCATCCCCAACTATCAAGGAGTTGATTATGGCTGATGCGCATTCTACCCCAGACTCTACGCCCACCGGAACCGAGCACAACGTAATTGTGCGATACCGCCCGAATCATGGCGACAGAACCACGCCGAGTATTACGCTTTCCGGCAAATGGCTGCGCGATGCCGGGTTTGATACCGGGCAACATATTCTGGTGAAAGTGATGCAGGGCTGTGTCGTTTTAATCAAGCACGCCGAAAAGAAGAATTGCTGGCAACCGAACTGGATAAAACCCGCAAGCAACTTCGGGAAGTACAAGACGCCATGAAAAACGCTTACCTTCAATCACAGCCAAACTGAATCTTTGTCTTTTGATCGGTACCTTTCGTAAAGGTTGTGCTAATGAAATGCAGTATGCGTATCTGGCATACTGCATTAACTATTCAGCGAGCAATATGCGTAGCGAGGAAGCGACATGACGGATGAACACTTAACCCAGCCCCGGCAGATGAGTTTATTATGTTCGCCAGCGGCGATGGGAAGGTGCGCATAGAGTGCCGCTTCGAACAAGAAACATTGTGGCTCTCGCAAGCAGCAATTGCCTCGCTTTATCAGATCACCCCGCAAGCGATTACCCAACATATCAAAGCCATCTATGAAGAGGGGGGAGGCTTGAACAAAAAGCAACCTGTAAGTCTTACTTACAAGTTCGACAAGAAGGAACCCGCCGGGTAAGTCGCAACACGCTGCACTATAGCCTTCCCTCATTCTCGCTATTGGCTATCGCACCCGCTCTTCCCGAGGCACTCAGTTCCGACAGTGGGCAACACAAACCCTCCGGGGAATACCTGATTAAAGGTTTTGTGATGGATGACGAACGACTGAAGAATCCGCCTGTCGCTTCATCCGCAGTGCCCGATTATTTCGATGAGATGCTGGAACGCATCCGTGATATCCGCGCCAGTGAACGCAGAGTTTACCTGCGCGTGCGTGAGATTTTGCATTAGCCGCCGATTATCAACCCACACTCAAAGAGACAACACAATTTTTTCCAGACTATCCAGAACAAGCTACATTTTGCCTGCACTGGCCTTACCGCTGCTGAGCTTATTCATCAGCGCGCAGATGCACGGGAACCTAATATGGGGCTGACCAGCTATAAAGGCGAAGAAGTGCGTAAAAGTGATGTAACCGTGGCAAAAAACTACCTTAACCAGCATGAGGTTAGCGAGTTGAATCGCGTGGTCACTATGTGGCTGGATTTTGCCGAGGATCAGGCTCGCCGTCGCCAACAGATATTCCTGCATGACTGGCAGGATAAGCTGGATCAGTTCCTGCAATTTAATGACCGGGAGATTCTGCAAGGTACAGGCAAGATCAGTAAGAAACTCGCCGATGAAAAGCGCAGGCGGAATACAGTCAGTTTGCCGCAAAACAACGGCGCTTAAAAAGAATCCGAAGGTGAGAAGGATATTGCCGGTTTGCTACAGTGGGGGAAAAGGGACGAAAACTAATACGTGCAGCCTCTGAATGCGATAAGCCTCGTCATGAGCGAGCTTTTTCTTCCCCCTGCTCGCTGCGAGCAACACATTTTTCCGTAAAACACCTTATATCCGGCCACTCTGTCGTTTGATACTATTCATTTATTTCATGCAAAAGGGAGCGAGATACCGAGGGATGATGAGAAGAAAATATCTGGGTTGGATTGTGGCAGCGCTGACGTTCTGTGGAAGTGCAGCATTAATTGCTTCGCAGGGTTTTTTCATTAATTAATGGTGCTTTTGATTTCTACCAAAGACCCATGATGCTTTTTTCAGAAAAAGCAGAAGATAACTTACATGTAATCTATACTGGCACCTCCATTAAATATATTGAATCAATCTTTGGTCCGCCAATAAAAGAATCCCATAACAAAGAAAAACAGATTAATCAGTATCTCTACTCATTTAAGAAATTCTATCTACAGATAGTCTTTGATGACAGTAATACCGTTATTTTCTATGCTGTGACAAGTAAAGACCCTCGGATTTTCACCCCAGCATCCCTTACTTAAACTCGCAGTTGGGTTTCCAACTTCACACATTATGGTGAGGATGACACTTTTCTTTATTCTGACTACTCATCAAAATTTTATGAGTATGCTGAATATCATTATTTGGGTAATCCTCGGAAATTATCGAAACTTCTATCTTGCATATAACCCGGCGGGTGTGGACTATCAGGCATTGCAACCATTGCCGGATATGATGAACGATGAGAAATCTCCGCCTAAGCAAGCTGATTTGACGGCATTCCGCAAGCAAAATGCGCCGAACACCTTCGCGGTTGGCGACATCAATGGCAACCCGGAGGGACCAGAAATGTACTTTGGTATCGGTATTGGTTATTACGATGCAAGAGACATCCCGGACAAAGATGACTAACCCTCTTTACGAGCGGGTTTTCGAAGTGCAATACGGGAGGTCCGCAGTAAAACAGTTGGCAGAAAGCCTACTTCAGCCCCTTTTTACTCTCTCCAGTTCGCGTTATTTGGAGTACTATACGCGTTTCTACACACCACCAGACAACCACACATGAAGCGCGCTTTTTTTGATTTTCACCACAGCCTTTCTCATTAACACCAGTTATGCCGCAGAAACCCTGCCGAAAGATGTCCAGACTTTTCGCGACCTTGCCGATCAATGCGAGCATTTTGCCGGTGAGCAAGACGCCGATCTTGATGAGCAACGACAAAAGAGCTGGACGCCAAACTGGAAGCCACCTGCGGCAAAGCCGCCGGGCAGCTCAAAACGTTACGGGCGAAGTACAAGAATGATGCAGCATTAATGAAAGTCATTAATGCCTGATTTCTGACATGACGTCTTATCCGGGCGAAAGGGGCACGGGCTCCCTTTTACAGAAATGAAAAAATAACAGGAAATAAAATCGAAACCGCACTGTTTACGCCACTGATGAGTGGCACACATCGCCCTGTTTTATCGCGCTATATCTGATCATTTTCAACTCGTTCGTCTCTTCATGCGGGACTAACGTAATATCGGGCATAACAATGCCATCGGTGCAGCAAAAACAGGCATTCCAGTTTTGATAAATATGAATCAGCTCCGCCATGCTTTTTAAACCTAACTTTCGCAGAATGGCGTTCTTATAATTACTCACGACTTTGCGGTCAAGATTAAGCGCCTCCATAATATAGCTATTCGGGCGGCCATCCAGAATCATCGTCATGATATTGTATTCCACCACGCTCAAATGCACTTCGCGAATACGATCATCCTGCTCTTTACCCTTAAGGAAAGCTATTATTTTACGCACCTCATATTCCATAAAACTCATAGGGGAACACTTATCCAGCTTGATAAACTTCGTACAGATAAAGGTATGGAAATTTTTCTGTTCCGCAAGAATAAGAAGTAATGAATGCATACTGAAAAATACTATTTTTCCATCGCCGCGATCGAAGGCGATAAGAGTATGGGTCGCGTACGGATTAATGTTTTGAGTAACTTATCCATTCCACTTGCAAAATAGCTATCCTGAGAGATGATATACACATCTAACCTCCAGACAATATTATTTCATATGTATGAAGCCCCTAATTTCCATAAATACTCGATTGCTTACCCATTGCAGAAGAAAAATAAAAACCACGAAAAATAAAAAACGGCCTGATGTATCCGCACTTATCTCCCGGCAGATTAAAACCGTAATACACGACCAACCTTCACCAGCTCTCGTTTTATTGCACGCTCAAGATGGTGGAGTTGAACCTGATCATCCCCTCTTCCGCCGCCAGCCAGCTGGCGAGTAATGCCGCATTGCGAATATTGGCGCCCGTCATTTCTGCACGCTGCGCCAGCAGGTGAAAATCAATCTCCTTCGCAAGAGAGACATTGGCCGGCCAAATGACCCGCCACATGCGTTCCCGCAATGCCACATCCGGGAATGGAAAACGTAAAATGAAGGTCAGGCGACGGGCAAACGCCGCATCCAGATGGTTACGATTGTTGGTCGCCAGAATAACCAACCCAGGGTAACCCTCCAGCCGTTGCAATAGATAGGCAACTTCGATATTGGCATTGCGATCTTTCGCATCTGTCACTTCGCTGCGCTTACCAAACGCATCCGCCTCATCAAAAAGAGCACGCCTGCGTCCTGTTCAGCGATGTCAAAGATACGGGCGAGGTTCTTTTCCGTTTCACCAATGTATTTATTCACCACCGCGGAGAGATCAATCTTAATTAAATCAACCCCCAGCGCACCGGCCAGCACTTCCGCCACCATGGTTTTGCCGGTTCCCCGAATCGCCAAAGAACAAGGTACTGATCCCGGTACCGTACGCCACTTTCCGGTCAAATCCCTGTTTCAGCACGTTATCGCGCTGGCGAACAGCCGCCAGAATCTCCTGAAGATGCTGCTGCGTGGCGTCATCGATCACCACATCATCAAACGTGCGTACCGGCGTGTAGCGCTGCGCCAGCTTGCCGTAGGACTGTTGGGTATGTAACTGAAAGGCATAGCGTAAATCTTCCGTCGCGATCACCGCGTGAGTGTCATCCACTGCGCGCAACCGCTGGTACAGCGTCGCTTCCCCGGATAAGCTGCGGGATTGACTGGCTATCCGGGTTAAACCGATTGAGCAGCGCGGTGATGTCCAGCGCCGGTTCAACGCACACCAGACAACTGGCGCCCACAGTCCGAGCGTGTCATCCGCCGTAATCACTGGCATGGCAATCACCACTGGCTAAATCCCGCCAGCCGGGGAAGCGTCACGGAAGGGTGTGTCAGGAACACCACCGGCCCGGCCGGTAGCGCAGTTCATGCGCCAGCCAGTCCCACAGCAGCGGAAAGTGCTCAACAATGTTCTCTGGCGTATATATCGCCGGGCATCCCTGATAAAGCCGCGTCTCCCGTATCGCCAGTTGCAGCATTTTCTGTACCGCAGCAACCGTCAGAGCGCCTGTCAGATGCGCCAGATCGAGGCACAGCACCGATCGGCTTCGCCGCTCCATCGCCACGGCGACAACGGCCAGTTGTTCCTGTAGACGGTAGCCCCGCAAAATGGTCGCCACCGGTGCTTGTTCGCTTTCAATGGAACACTGCACCAGTTGTTCGGTTAATTGCGGTGTGATCTCCGGTTGCACGGGGACAGCCAGCGCGCGTAGAGCGCCAATTCAGAGGAAGCGTGTCGCCGCCGAGCAGCCATCCGTAAAGCGCGCTATCCACCCCGGCACGGCCGCAGAGAAGCTATCGTTCTCTTTTGCTGGAGCGTTAACAGCCCCGCCCAGCAAACTCCCACCCGGCAACAGGCAGGCTTGCACCGTTGTGGGTGCCGTTCCGTCACAACACAAAATCCCCATGATAATGGCGACGGAGGGCGTGTGCTCCGGTTGGTCGGATGGATGCTGGCGAAGAGCTGGCCGTAGTGGATGTCATATTCCGGCAGCAGAGTCAGTAATAAAATATCCCGCTCAAGCGCGCTTGGCTCACCAGCGAATCGAGCCGACAGCCGACGGGGATCGCCACCTCGTCGTTTTGCCATGGCGCGTCAGCATTGAAATCAACCGGAAGCGGGTCTGAAAAGTGAAAATGGGCGGTTTCTTCGCGCTGCGCCCATGCCGATGCGGCTTTTCCCAGCCGTTGAAGCTGTGCCTGCAAGATGGCGGCATCTTCATTTTCATCCGGTTCCGCAAAGGTGCGCGGTAGACTCTAGCAGCATTCCTCCGGGGTCGCCGGGTAACCATTCAAGCAACAGTGGCGCGTCGAACCCGGGGAAAAAAGCCGAGGGTTCAATGGCCACGACCATTTCGCCAGCAGAATATCGAACACTTCCGGCTGGATATGCAGCACCGCCGGGGTCACGTCGGCAAAGAGTTCGCGGGACGCTGCAAAAAGAGCTGGCGGATATCGGTCAGCCCCATTTTTTCAAAGGCAGCGATCTGCGAAAAGACGCTGGATGCCCACTCAGAGGTGATTTGCTGCTGCTGTGCACTCATGGCTCCGGCATGGCAGGCGGCTCCTCCAGCGGCAGACCGCACAAAAACTGATTGACTACGCTGCGCCTGCGGCTGTTCCGCTTCCCACACCAGCCAATGGCGGCAACCGCCTGCCAGCGCGTCGTCGCTGATAAACTGCTTCTCCACCACCAGCGCGGTAAACCACTGCAGCAGCGAGCAACACCAGCATTGCTGACCGGCAATCCCAAAGAGTTCGTCATCTGCGCGACGGGTAAACCGCTGCCTTGCTGTCGCGGTGCTTCGGCTGGACGGCGACTGCCGGGCGGCTAATGTTTCTCTGCTCTGCGGCGCCTGTCCTGACGTTGGCAGGTTTCCGTCAAGCTGGCAGGTTTGTCTGCTCTGTGGGAACGCGCAGCGGCAAGGGTTTCTGGCAGTAAAGAAGCCAGATAATCATCAATCTGCTGTTGCTGCTTTCCCGGCGTGCAGTCGCACCGTTTTGCCATACCGGCATAACGCCATAACGGTATCAGCGTCCGGCAATGGCCCGCACCTGCGCGATGGGTAAGGATTCAAACTCAATCAGTTGCAGGAACTGCGCTGGCGGGATTTCCTGCTGCACTAACGCCGCAGCCCGAGGCATCGCGTTGCGAATGGGTCATGCTGTGCTGGCCAGTGACGGCCCTCTGCAACCGTCAGTAAATAACTCAGCGCTTGCTGTACCAGCCGCAACGGCGTCAGGCGCGTTGAGGCTGTACCGGGGGCGGCTTTCCGGCCACCGGGGCCGGGGGTGAGCAGACGGGATTGCGTTACGGCGAAGAACCCACGCTTGCTGCCAAATAGTCGTTAACGCCCCGGAGTGAACGCCTGATAAAGCGCTTCCGCAGGCGTTGCACGCTGCATACCGGTGCACGTAATGCATCGGTCTGCGGCTTTGCCAGACGTCGGTTTTTTGCTCCTGCACTTTGCAGGCAGGCGATAGCCTGAGCCACAAGGGAACCATGTTGTCCCGAAGCTGTTTCGGTTACTGCCGCCCATCGATAATGTCGTATTGCGCGTGGCTGGCTAACTGTGTAAACAGTTGCACCAGCGCCATGCAGACGTTGATAAAAATAGAGGGAAAGATGCTGGCGCGGCATTGCACCTAAATTCAACACGACTTTATCAATAATGATATCGCGGGTTATCGCAACGTTATTTTCCGCCGTTTGCAAGAGTAGTTGTTCTTTAATAAACTGATATTCGATGTTTCTTTGTTGTTTAAAAATGGAATCAATAAACAACTTTACCCGCAGTGTATTAATACACATCAGATTCAGCCATAGAGTGTCTCAACTTTTTCAGGGAAAAGTAAAACCGTTATAACTTCATAATAAAAAGCCAGTGCGTAATATTGCGGCTCGTTGTTCAGAGTGGATGATGAACCTTTAAATGAACCTGTGTATGCCCACTGGTTGCCACCATAACCAATCGTTCGCAAGCTCATCGTACAGCAATAGCCCCCCTCTGTGCAATGGACGCCACCTTGGATAAATAATTCATCACTTCGTTTCTGAAGATTATGGCTATGAGAGGGCATTTCACTCCATGTCAATGGGAGTTGACGGTTGTTGACCCCGTTGGTGTAAAGGTATTGGTTTTAGTACCGCCAGTAGATTTGTTGAAATTCTGCGAGCCTTTAATAAACCGATCGCGTAGATCCGGAGTGCCATTATTGCCATCACAGAATGCCCAACCGGATGGCGCGGCGCTGCCATAAACATCACAATAATCCCTCGCGGCACCACATAGGCCATATCAACGCTGACGCCATTGGTATCGACTTTAATCCCTGTCGAGGCTTTCACGCCCATCGTCACCGGCGACCACCGAACCACCATCATATTGGTGGAGCTGTCTATTTTAAAGGCAGGACACCGGCCTCACTGCCGTCATAATCATGAGATTCAGGTTAGGCTCCAACTTGCCATCCGCACTGTAGCGCATACCGACGCCAGCTTTACCATCCTGACCGTGAAACTTGCCCACCTCGCCGCTTCCACATACGCCATGGTGTCAGATGCGACGCTGACGCCATTACCGTTGACAATGCCCGTAGAGGCTTTTGTAAACCATCAGACGATCCAATCAGCCCGTAAGCTAAATCGACAACCGGCTTATTTGGAAGTATCAATCGATAGTTGCACAGCGTGCTCCCTATCGTTGTCATCGTAATTAAACGATTTAGTAGCATTCAGCTCCAGTTTTCCTGTGCTGCCGTACTTCATCCCTATACCGGCATTGGTGTGGCCTGCCCGGCGGCGACAGCCCCGCATTTGCCAGATCGATCAGATCGGCAAAATCACTTTGCAGCGGAATACTGCCCGCTTTAAAACCTTCAGGGCATCGGGCGACTGGTGTTTGGTATCAGCCATAATCGTCTCCAGAAATCAGTGATTAAGCGGTGGGCAAGTCTTGCGGAGAACAGCTGTTCCTGCACAATAACGCTGGTATTCCATTGGCTACCATCGGCCCCGATAACAGCCGTACGCTGTGCATCGGTGGCAATACGCATTAAGCCAATCCCCAGTTCGGTCGCCGGCAGGTGACCCAGCATTTGCAGGATGCTCCGGGCATCATCCCCCAGCGGGTTGCCGTTGTTCTGCCAGCGGGCATAGGTCTGGGCAAACGCCGAGTCGCTCAGCCAGTGATTGATCAGCGACATGGGCCGAAACTGCTCCATCACCACCTGCAACATCGGTGAGCTTATCCGGCACAATATTCTGGCTGGCGATAATCGTGCGGTTCAGCAGCTAATCACAAATGAAAAGCGGTCAGTGGTGGCATAAGCAGACTCGCTAAAGTTCACACGAAGTGCCAGGGCATCGGCCTCCGTCGGATAGTCATACTGGCTGTCGGCGGCTTTCACCAGTAGAGTGCCCGCCAGCGGGTTCACGGCAAGAATGGTGGCATTGATCAGCCAGTCATCTGCAGCAGGCTCAGCACTGACTTCTGCGCCCGCCATGGAGGTAGATAACGAGTCCGCCCAATGGCAATCTTGTCTCGACAGAAACCATCGCCGGGAACGGACTTTGGTCGTTACTGATGAGTAATTTTGGTGCTGTCGCAGGCTGAAGCGCATCATCGGCATAATTGGCGGGAAATCCATATCCTGCAGCCAGATATTACTGCTCTGCCAGCGCAGATTTCCTGCCGACGGGGCCGTTTGCAAACGGTTCAGATCGTTGGTCAGTTGCTGGCTGTTCGTCGCATTCACGGTGAAAGTATCGCCATGACGCTGGTCACCATCTGCTGGCCTACCACCCGGAGCTGTCGCCTTCAATCGCAATGATATCGACCAACTGGCCAACTTCGATTTCTCCGGCGCTGCCCGACTGGGTAATCGTCACCAACGTGCCGCTGATGATGAAGCTTTGCGGCGTCTGGTCAGTGGAATAACCCGTTGCAGGCACCAGCGGCAATAACTGGCGATGCTCAATCAGGTAAAACGGCAAATTACTGAGGTCGGGGGTTGTCTTTAAAGCACTCGCTATTTAGCCCGATAATGGCAGTAATGCGTTTTGCAGCGCCGAGACTTTATTGATCTGGATATTGATGCGGTCATAGCAGTTCTGGTTGTTGTGCGAGATAGGCGCGCTGGGTCAGCAGAAAATCGGCTAAATCGAGGGTCAGCGGGCGCGCGGCACGCATGCACCAAAATAACCCAGCAAGTACTGTAAAACGCCAGCTCGCGGGAAAAGTTCAATGGATGAGGCGTCACACCGTCCGCCTGAAAAAATCTCTGCGTCCAGCTGTATGAGTTGCTGTAGCGCTCTCTCGTAATCACTGTGCACGCTGTCGTTAATCCCGCTGTCGCTGTAGCGGGTACCGCGAATGACGTCAGCCCGCTCCACAAACGCCAGTAGTTGCGGTATCGACACTATTTCAGCGCACATATTGGCCAGCAGCTGATCGACTGGCAGCAGGAACTGATGCAACTCGCGGATGTTTGTTGCACCTGTTGTAGCGGCTGCTGAAGCTGGTAACAACCCGGCAGCCGGTTGCCAACCGGAACATAGGCGTTGAAATCGCGCAGCGTGCCTGCCGGAAGCACCACCGGCGGGGTATTAATTAATGCCGGGGCACTAAGGTACTGACGAATGGCTTCGGCATCTGGTTTTCATAAATCCCGCCTTTGATCACCAGTGTCAACGGGCTGCCCCGCGAGTAGCGTAAACGGATCAGCCCCCCAGAGTCTTGGGTAATAACCCGCATCGATTTGCCATGACCATTTATCCGACGTAACGCCGTGTATCTGTTGCGGAAGCGACGTCAGCGAGACCGCATTCACTCTCCACCCCGCAATGGTCAACAGACGGTTAGCCCGAGGGGAACCCGGGCTGACGGTCGTCCCGCTTACAGTTATTGGTGTCGGATCTGCAATCTGCCAGCCATGTTTGAAAAGGCCCTCAAAAAATCTCTTCATCGGTATAGCCTTTGTCGTGCATCTGCGCAGTCGTGAAACGTGTAACCGAAGAAATGAGTTGCGCGCTGGTGGCCTCGAAGATCTGTGCCACAACCGACGCCATATTCTCGACATCACTGCTCAGGCCGATTTCCAGATTGAGGTTAAAATCCACCGGCTGAAGCCAGATAACCCGTGCAAAAAATTCCCCCCGAGGTTGCGATGGCTGGCGAAAATCCGCCAGATACGTTTGTACCGTTGCGTTATCGTCACTGGAGAGCGCCTGCGTATAGCGGGAAGGCACCAGATAGAGCCAGTTATTGCCGCGAAGCGTTAATTCTGCCACTCGTCGTCTACCGCATTGGTTGGTTTGGTAAAGGTGTACTTGCGGTTAACTTTGTCATACCACCAGTGAAAGGTATTGCTGCTGTCCTCGGGTTCTTTTACCCAGCGCGCAATCGTCAAAATAAACCCTTGCTCGTCGCCGCTAAGGTCAATGTCACTACTGTGGATATCAAGGATAGCGCGGCGGTAATCTTCAGCCGTCACCGTGTTGCAGCACAGTACGCCCTGTGGCCCAAATTCTGGCGGAAAGAGGGTGGTTTTTCCCGCAGCAGTGAGCAGATCGTTAAGCGATAACGACAAGCGGTACCCGAGGTCAGAATCATTCCGAGGTGGTGGCCTGCAACAGGGTCACGCCGGGATCGTGGTCGGTGGTATCGGTCCAGATATCGCCACACAGGGTGTTGAGGCTTTCCGTTGCCTGTTGCCACAGTGTAGCGAAATCAATGTCCGCTTTGACGACCGGGAACAGAGCATTTTCTTTAGACATAAGCGGCTCCCTTTAGGCATCAGATTTTGCTTGCGGCGTTAAGATTAAGACCTCGTTTTCCTGCGCCACGATGGTCTCCTCATGGGGTTCCTTCCGCATCGACAAGTTCCAGTTGCAGGACGTTTTGCACCGCGGGGGTGCTGTTGAATGGTGGCCAACAACTGGTAGTAATCGATTTGGTTACCCAGTGACACCACCTGTTGCAGGTCGGTCCCCAAGGCATATAGCGTTGTTGCAACCAGTCGGATAATTGCTGGTAGCCATAGGTGGGGTTCACGCCATCAAGGAAAGTCACCGGTAGCGGGCGGTAATGTCGACATACACCGGGTTGATTAATTTGGGGTTTGCCCACGGGCAGGTGAACGGCCTCAGCCACGCGGCCATCTCGTCCAGCCGCCCCTCGGCTTAATGCCGGGCGCAGCATATCGTCATTGTCACTGACGCGACTGCACGGAATAATGACCAGTTCCTGCACGGTCAACGCGGGAATGGTCAGCAGTTTGCTCACATCCAGAAAATGGATGTCATAAAGCTGTGGGTACTGTTCCAGCAGCATATGGCGCATATCCTGCCGGTGTAATGGCGCGGTGGCGGGTGGCGATGCGCAGCGCCGTACGTTCAAAAGTTCCGCCGTGGTTTTCCCGTGCCTTGCCCCCTTCCGAAGGGTGCAACTGGTTGACAGAACTGATTGGCACAACTGGCGACACCAACTGAAATGGTGCCTGCGGGCAAAGGCTGCGAAAAGTGGCTGCTATCCACCTCACTGCTCAGATTCAGCGTGGCGGTCATCGCATTGGTAAACAGATTGCGCACTTTCGGCGTGTTATCGCTGCTACCGGTGACCACCGCTTTTAACCAGTAGTTCTCTTCGGATAACCCGTCACCGCCCACCGCAACATTGCCGGGCAGGATCGCCTGCCACAACCCACTGAGCGCCGCGGGCCTCCCGTTGCATCGTTCAGCGTGGCGTCCAGCGCCTGCCATGTCCCTTCACTGGTGTAGCAATACCAGTTCAACGCCAGCGAGGAAAGCGACTGCATGGCCCAATAAATCGAGACGCTGTCCCCGGCGATCACCTCAAACCGACATATAGCCTGTTCGGTGATCTCGCCAGCACGGAGCAATGCGGTGCGGCCAATGATCTGCTCAAGGGTCACCGTTTGGGTGAACTCGGTGTCAATACGGCTCACCTGTGGTGTCGGGCGCATTTTGCCCGTGGGATCACTGGCCCTCTGATGATGAAAATCGGAGCCGCTTAACTCAGCGAATGCTGTAACCACCTGCCGATGCGTCCAGATCGGCAGGGGAGCGATAGTCAGCGGTTGCATTTGCGGCGCGCCATCGCCGGAAAAGAGCGCCTGCTCCGCAAGCAGAGAGCGGTCGCCAGAAGGCAGCACCAGATAAATGCTTGCCTGAAACACGGTGTTATCCGCTGGAGGGTTGGTATAGCGGAAATACCAGAGTGCGAAATTTTCTGTAGGCAGGTTCTGCCACTGCGGAAATGGTCAGCGTGCCGCCGCTTTCAACCAATGCGGACGGCAAGGTGAGTTCAAAGCCATCACCCAGTACCGGCTGACTGCCAAACGGGTAACTCACGCTGTCGAGGTAACCTTTCCGCTTTGTGGAAGGTAACCGATATCCTGCACCTGACGGATAGTGACCTGATACGACGTGGGCAATGCGAGTTTCCCGGCCGGATACTGCAATACCAGCGAGGCGCCCTCCGGCGGAGGCATCCTGATGCCAGTCTTTAATCAACAGGCTGGAGGGTAAGCGATAGAGCACCTCACTGTCGCTGGCGCGTGGCGCGAAAAACAAGTGGCGTCTGTTTTGCCCGAGCAGAGACTGTCGGGGTGATTTCGCTGCTGCTGCGGGTGGCGTCGCTGTCCGACAATACCGTTACGCTAATGTCGCCGTTAAGGCTGACCAGTGTTGAATCGAGCACCAGCTCACGCTGCAAGCCCCTCAACATTTTGGGTATCACTGAACAGGCGGATGCCACCATCCGGTAATGCGACATTGTTATCCGTATCCAGCGCCGTCATTAGCAGCCAGTTGCCGCTGGCATCCTGCTTCGTCCAGCTCAATTTAACGATCTGCTGGTGGTTTAACAGTAACTCGCTGTCCGTCAGGTAAGTAATGGTGTTCCCGGCGGCATCCTGTCCGGCATCCAATAACGTGCCGGCCGGCAGCAGGTAAGGTTTGCTGTTGCTTTTCAGGTTAAAGCTCACCGCCACCGTATCGGGTTTTATTGCACCATGTTCAAAACCTAATAAATCCCCGGTAATAAAGGGTACGGTGGCGATCTGGTACCGTATTCAACAATAGATTCGGCGTTTCCAGCAAGCCTAATAACAACAGAAAGGTGTGCTGCACCGGTAAATTTTATCCGCTGGTGTAATACCTGTGTAAATATCACTGAGCTGTTGCGGCGTTATACCGTTAAACCAGAAATCCCCCCCAGAGAGAATTTTCATCGCTGGCAAAGGGAATTTTTTCGGTATATCGCTGTAAAAAGTCCAGAATTTGCGCAGGCGTTCTCTCTCCAGTGGGAAATTATTTTCCACAACGACGTCGGCCAGTTTTGCTTTGAGTTCATCTAAGTCAGACATGGCATTACCCGCTCTGCAATTGATAAAAACGGAAGGGTTTAATTGCGTGTGGCCATCAATAAAAAGAAGGTGGTTTTACCCCGTTGTTACAAAGGTTTGAGAATTGATGAATTTCCCGTTGCCGGTTTGCGGCGATGGTCCGGCCTCCGGTCCTTGGGGATTACTGGCTGGCGACTGCGGAGTAAAAGGGCGGAAAACTGGCTCCCGGTAACGATCAACGGCATCGTCGATTTGGCAAAGTTCGCCAGTTGATCCGCCGCCAGACTGGAAATGGTGATGCTCCCTGTGCCGGGCGTGGGATAGGCCGCACTCATAGGTAGCTTTAATCGACACTTTTTTTCGTCGCCTGAGACGCACACTTTTTTATTCATGATTTGTGCGATTCCTGAGGCTTTTATCATGCAGGGTTCGATTGGCGTCACCGTATACATGCCAAAGGTCACGCCGAATTGCAGCATGTCATTATCAACAATCACAAAATTACTCATAGCAACCTCAGCGCATAACCTTCATTGACCGCCAGCGTGCCAGATAGCGTTTCAGTAATATCGCTACCCAGCAATTTCAGCGTGATTTGCACCAGCAACCGGCTGACATCATTGGTTGCTTGTTTTATCAGGATCTCTTTGACTTCCGTGCGCTGTTCATTCACCAGCACGGCATCTTCAATATGGTTTCGAATACTGGCCAGCAGTCCATCGGTAATATTTTCAAACAGAAATTCATTAAGTCCGCCGCCGTAGGTTTCACGCATAATGCGCTCGCCGAGGGTTCGGTGGTAAATAAAACCAGCAGGCTCTGCAATACCGAATCGACGCCCTCCGCCATTTTAACCCCTCCGCCACGCTGAACTTTGCGGGGGGAAAAGCCCAACTGCGCCCCAGAGATTCACTGTATTTATCGCTACTCATGGTTCCTCCGCACGCTGAATGGTTTAACTTTTCATATTAATGCTCGCTACAATTTCGACTTGCCCTTTACCATTAATGGAGAACTTATTATCCGCCTGCCGAGGTCACATCACTGGCCGTAATTTGCACTTGTTTATCGACATCGACAGCAATTTCGCTGCCATGAATTTGCATCTGGTTATTGGCATCCACAATGACTTTGCTGCCATTATCCGCCGACAAGGTTAATGTTTTCGCATCCAAATCGATAAGCAACTGCTGGGTTATATCCTGTTTATTCACCACCACGGCTTTTGATTGTTCTTTTATCCGGCGGGAACGGGGATTTATTTTTCGGGTTATGCATCGAGCCGAGAATAACCGGGTAACTGTAAGCGCCTTCAATAAACCCTAACACCACTTCGTCTCCCGGATAAAAGCAAAAACCACTCGCTTTGCTGGCATAGGGTTTACCCAACCGGGCGAACAAATATTCACCGGCAACATTCAGTGCAGGGATCTCCACCGGGATACGTTCAATGTTTTGCGGGTCGGGATTAAAATCCGACGGTTCCAATATGCAATGTCCCGGTGATATCTGCCTCCATCTGGCTGATAGGCATGCCGATAAGCAGTTTCGTGCGCCAGCCGCGCTCCGGATCAATCGTCTGTTCAATGCCGGAAACCAGTACGGTACCATCCAGTCCTGCGCCAAAATCCGCCAGCGCAATACTGTCGCCGCGCGATGTCACGTATGCCGGTCATCACTACAAAGCCCTGCGCTTCACTCATTTGGTGATAGTTCACCCGTGAACGGGATAATGTGCTCAGATCAATTTCCGGGAAGTAGCTAAAGGCCAGTTTGTAGTTGTGTTCCGACCCACTAGTCGCAGACGCCGCCGTGGCAGAGGGATGCCGGTCAAACGCATCATTTTCACCAGTTGAGGGGGAGTTTAGCGCCTGCTCGTTCACATCCCAGCCCTGTAAAAGCCGGGCTGTCGAGAATAAAGCGGTTATCAAAATTAATATCCAGTTCATATAAGGCGTATTTTTCGTTATCACCGTACTGTTTAAACGTATGTTTTGCCGATGCAGGCATGGTTAGAGCACTGATGGTGACGGCATCGCTGGCGGCATCCGGCAACAGCCAGCAGTTGGTGGCTTTTAAGCGTCGGCAACAAATGTCCAGTCGCTGATACGGTACTGCACCATCTGTTCATGCACCGCATTCAGTTGCGCATCGGCTTTTACGGTGGCTTTCACTGCCGCTTTATTGAAACAGCGTGGTCGCGATCGCCCGGTCAGCCTGCTGGCGGTAAAGGTCACTGCGCGGCGGCCAGCCAGCTTTTGCAAGGCGTGTCGGGCTTCTATTTTGATCACCGCTGCGCGCCCTGAAGCTGAACCTTTTTCTGCGTCAGCACGCCAGAAAACAGGGCAACATTATCCAGCGCGATCGTCAGACTCACGCCCGGCGTTAGCCGGGCGACTTCGGCGGCAAGCGTGGTGTCGCTGGTGTTGTTATTGTCCGTGGGTAACATCAGTTCCAGCCGGGCGGAGGATCTCATTGTTGTTGCAGTACTCCGCAGCCAGCGGATGCCCAGTGCGCTGGTCTGCCCGCCGATTTTCAGGGTGATGTCATTCATCGCTCCCTTTTGCACCAGCAAGTCACCGCCCACCGTAAAATCGTCCAGATTATCCATATCGTTTTGCCCGTGCGAGCGAGAGATAATCGACATTGGCGGCCAGCGAAGCAGCGGCACTCGCCGCTAACAGCGCCAACGTGGCCTGATCGGTGATGTTGACCAGAGTATTGCTGGGTGAGCAGTTGTTTTTCAGCGTTCTGAATCATTAATGCTCGAATCCGCCACCAGTTGCAGGTGCGCGGTTGCGCAAGGGTGTCGCGTTACGATCAAATAAGGTGTAATGAATCGATAATTCACTGGCGCCCGGCAAAATAGCCTTTATTTTCCCAGCGCATGTTTCCCCGTGTAATTTGTAAAAAATGGGGGTATCAGTTGAGGCATCCACCGCGCAGAGGAATTTCAACATCGCCATCTGGCTTTCAATGGAGGCGGTGTTTCCCGGGCACAGTCGGCATCAAATAAGAGGTTCAACCCCAGCCCGGACGGTTCGGAAATCACATAGCGATTGCTCTGTACGGACTGGTTAATTGTCTCTTCCGTGCTGTAGCGCGTCTGGTAATCAAGCTGGAGGGTTTCGGGGTTATACATGACCTGCATTTTCCCGGCGGAATTTTACCTTCGCGGTCTTTCCGGTGCGGAAATGGTCAGTTTCGCCGCTTCGGTCAAGTAGGCTCAGCAACTCCCGTTCAATCAGGTAAGCCACAATTTCCTGTTTGAGTTTTTCAATCAGATACTCTTCGTCTAATCGTTCTGCGGTGGTTAATGGCCGTTGCCCGCCGGGTAACGTGTTATCCGTTACCTCGGGCTTCAATAATGAGTTCATTAATTTCAATAGTCATAATTTGGTCCCCAACACGCATATCCTGATAGCGAAGTTCAAGCGTATTGATCAATACGGTATTGCTGGCGGCATCCAGATCGCCCATGCGCCAGCTTACCGGCAGGGCGTTGCTGATGGTCCAAACGGTGACAGGCAACAACATATTGATCCAGCAACATAATGACGACGTTCGCCATTAGCGTACTTTCCCGGCGCAGCACGCGATCGAACTGCAACGTCAGCGGCGACAGGAGCATGACCCCGCGCTCAAGCACCAGCGAACCATGTTCGACCTTCTCCGCCAGCCAGATATTTTGGGCGTTCTCGCCCCTTCACGATGCTGGGTAACGGTAAGCTCGCGGCCAAGGCCGGAAACCCGCTGAAACGCGATATCCAGCGGGCTGGGAATGTAGTTAAAAGGAAATTCACCAGAATCGGTGAGATACAGCGGGCAGGTTTTCCATTATGCGTTCTCCTCGAATTGCGTGGTGCTGGCGCGGGCATCGAGGGTGATGGTCAAATCGAATTCCGCAGGCAGCGCCAGTTGAATGTTGACAATCATTCTTCCCGCGCTGAGATCGTCCGCCGTCATGGTTTCATCCAGCCCGACGGCAATACTGAAAGCCTCTTCTTCCCGGGTACCATAAAGGCGCCCGCCAGCCATTGCTGGCGCAGCCATGACCACAGTTGCCCTTTCAGCTTCATCCACGTCAATGCGTTATTCGGTTCAAAAACGAAGGAGCGGGCAATATTTTTCAGACGATTTTCAATGTGGTTCATCAGTAATCGGGTCTGGATATAGCGCCACGGCGAGGTGTCATCATTTAATAATGTCCGGCATCCCCACAGGTAGACGCCCTTGCCCGGAAAACTGCAAATAGGGTTGGCAAACACCCCGGTTTGAGTAAATAAACTTTGCGCTAATGCGGTGTCATACGTCGGGCGAATGGTTTTCAGTAAGGCGATATTGGCCGGCGCTTTCCAGACGCCATAAGTTTTCGCGCTGTTGAATGGCTGCCGCCACCGCAGGCAAAGGGGAGCGAGGTAACTGATGGCGCTATCCAACTCATCTGCATAGCTGGTTTCAAGACGGGGCCACCGGCGGCGTTGCGGCAGTAATCCGGGGAAAAGGTATTAAGCACCAGAGTATTCGCCGTTTCCCGGTGCTTCCAGGCAGCTCCAGTAAGGCGAAGCGCCGTTCGTACTGAGCAAGTTCCAGTAACGCCTGCCAGCCCTGATACCAGAGATCCAGCGTGTCGGTGGTCTGGTCGTTAAGCTCGCTCAACTCCGGTACCAACAGTAATCCGCTGGGTGTCGTCCATCACTGCCGCCGTCAGCTCCGGCGTTTGCAGTGCCGCCACCAGCGCATCTAATCTGTCAGCATCACTGCTCCATTGCGCCGTGTCGCCAAGCGAATAGACATAGCAAATGCGACCATTGTTATCGAAAAATGACGCAGCGCCCATGCCAGCGTACCCGTTTCGCCAAAGCGCGCATTGGCTTCGGCAAGCGACGCAAGCGCCACCGGGACACCACTCTCCTCCACCTGCGCGGTATAGCCAATAAACAGCGGTATTGTCACCGGATCATCGGTTGATTCAGCGGTTAAAGGGTATCGCCGACCGATACCCTTGGAAGCACCATAGCCATCGGAATTGATCCTTTTGAGCGGGAAAAAAGAGCGTCAGCGAAAGGTTTACTGCGCCATATTTTGCGTAAACTGCAGAATAATGAATTCCGCAGGCCGCACGGCGGCCATCCCGATCTGCACAATCATCTTGCCCTGATTGATGTCTTCTTCGGTCATGGTGATGCCTTTACCAATCCGCACAAAGTAGGCTTCTTCCGGGCTGTTACCGGCCAGACCGCCTTTTGCCAGAGACCGTAGAGATAGGTATCAATGGCGGCCCAGACACGGGTCCAGTTGGCTGGCTATTGGGTTCAAACACCACCGGGCGCATCGCTTTTTCACGTCGCGCTCTGCGGCGTCAAATAACCGACGAACAGAGATATAGCGCCAGTTATCATCATTCTGTTGCGTTCTGCCGCCCCAGACCACCACGCCGCGATCGCTGAAATAGCGGATCACATTGACACCGGCTTCATTCATCGGCCCTTGCGCATCGTCGGATACGCGTACACTGACATCCGAGACACCATTGAGGATCACATTCGCCGGAGCTTTCCATACCCCACGTTCACGGTCAGTTTTGCAGTACACCCGCCATCGCCCCGGAGGCAGGAACCGTGAGCACGGAAACGTTCTGGCTTATCAGTTCAGTAACCTCAGTGGCCAGAACGGGATTGACCTTCTTCAAATCCGCCAGCGTAGATACAACGGTACCTGCGGCATCGGTATAACCCGTGATGGTCACATCATTATCACTAATTTTCCCGGTTTTACAGAGAGGGCCGGGTAAACCGCCACATGATCAAACCCTTTCACCGCATCCGGCGCAGCCGCAGAGTCAGCATCAGCGATTAAGAAGTATCCTTTGCTCTGATCCAGCGAGCCTGCAAGCGCTTTGTAAACGGCATCCCGGTAAGCCCCTGTGCCATCGAGCACTACCGAGAGTGATGTCATCATAATCACCTATTAGCGTCGGTATGCTTGCCAATAGCGTGGCATCGGTAGTGTCTTCGAGCGCAAAGACATAACAAGGGTTACCGCCATTCTGGAAATAGAGTTGCAACGCCAGAGTAGCGGTCGCTTCGGTCAAAACAGGTGCTTTCGGGACGTATTCATACTCAACAGCCGCTGCGGTGGCCGCTGCGCCAGCATCGAGGGTATCGGTGCCGCCAGTTTCTCCTGTACCGCTATCTCCTGTACCGCTATCTCCTGTACCGGTTCCTTCTGAAGAGTCCGTTTTTCCGTAGAGGTAATTTCGACTGAAGCGGAATAGCCTGCGCTACTCGCGGTAAACATTTGTACAAAAATCAAGCCAGCCGCTGATTCTGAGAATTTTACCTTTATATTTATCGTCCAACGCTGCAAAGGCGCCGATAAATAGCGGTACTGCCGTCGCCCCGGCTCACGGATATTGCCGGGGTGGCGTCTTCTTCAATATAAACACCGGGGACAATGGTTTCGATTGACATAATTTTGTTCCTGTAAATTATTGAGCAATATCTTGGGAGAATTGCAGTAGGATAAATTCAGCGGGACGAACGGCTGCCAGACCAAGGTTGATAATAAGCCGACCGCTGGTGAATATCTTCCTCCGTCATCGTGATGCCTTTACCCACCTCAACAAACCAGCTTCTTTTGGGT
Organism: Enterobacter sp. EA-1; assembly: GCA_002886105.1. Classification (GTDB taxonomy): domain Bacteria; phylum Pseudomonadota; class Gammaproteobacteria; order Enterobacterales; family Enterobacteriaceae. The sequence goes on along the minus strand of CP025776.1, from coordinate 86,783 downwards.
TATTGCCCACCAAAGCCCCTTGCTGCCACAAGCCATAGAGATAATTATCCAGCGCTGCCTTAACACGCTGCCAGGTTGGGTGATTATTGGTTTCGAATGCCACCTTATTAAGCGAAAGCTGAACATCCTTTTCAATCATATTAAACAGTCGACGTACCGGGATATAACGCCAGTTGTCACTATCTTCCAGCGTTCTGGCCCCCATAACAGGACGCCGGACTCCGGGTATTCGCGAAACATATTCAGCGCTTTACCCTCGGGTTAAATCGCCCTTGTAAATCATCACTGACGGGGTATTTAAGTGACGCCACCCCCTTTAATGACAAGATTGGCCGGGGCTTTCCAGACACCGAGTAAGCTGTCTGCTTGCGCAATCGCAGCCGCGGCCATTGCGCTGGGGGGAATATTACTCCCAAGCAGCGAAGTCCCCACGGGTAAAAAACAGCAGCGTTTGCCAGTGCCGGATAATCCGCCATAATGGTGGCGGGAGTATCCGCAGCGCCAATTTTGCATTGTCGGCATCAAGCAGTATAAATACTTGATGACCACTGCGATTTGAAAAATCAGTAATCTGATTAAACAGATCGCTCCCGGTACCCGCAGCGACAACCAGCGTAATATCGTCGTACTGATTTAATAGGTAATCCAGATAACTTTTGGAACAGATAACATTTACCGCCACCGTTCATAAACCACAGTTTTATGGCAATAACATAGGCATATTCAGTGTCATTCCCTTGCTGGGTTTTGAACAAACTCGGCCCAGTTATTGAAGACGTAAATATTATCGTGATGAGGCTGCCCCACATATTTACGAAATGCAAAGGCAGGTACGGCGGTCGCTGACGATGACACGACAAAGTGGGCCGTCGTATCTTCACCCAAATAGACGCCGGGCCGGTGGTGGTGGTCGCCATTATTCAGCTCCTGTATTAGCTGCCGGCCTGCACGGTGACTCTGTCCGCCATCAGCGTCAGTTGCTGGACAGCCACTTCAATACTGGTCGCATCGAACGACGGTGAGGAGAGCGCGGTGGGAAAGCATTCGACACGCTCCAGCTCAGTAATACTTCTGTGCCGGTATCGTTAGTCAGGCTAATCAGAATGTCTTTCTTTTCCACCCGATTGTACTGAATAGAATTAATCCAATCGTAAAGGCCATTTTGCCCCCGGGAATATGCCCTCGGGAGAGGGTAATATTAATCGCCTGCCGTTGACCGGGCATTTTAAACCAATTTCCTGTGCCATCACGGTACTCGATAGTATCGTAATTAATATCCGAGGCCCGACGCGCTGGAAAATGGCATCTGTTCATCACCAAGCGTAACGATAAAGCGATAGGTGGGAATGGGATAAAGGCTGGCAATTTCATTAGCTGTAGTAGCCATGGATATATCCTTCTGGAGTTAACACAGCGTTTTGACATGAAGTGCAGGCATGGACAATGCAGCTACAGGCATGGACAATACTGCACACTCTTTAGATAAAAGTGGACGTCGAATCATTCTCACCGGTCTGAATTGACAGATATCGTTACCTTTATTAAAATAAGGCACGCTACCGCCCATGCCATACGCCAAAGAGTGATTCGACAGGCACTTTTAAACATCAAAAAAATTATCAACATTAAAATAACGACAAAATAAGCGCAAAGAATGCGCATAAGTTGTGAGTTATCGATACAAACGATTGATCTTGTTGAGGACTAAAAACCGTGAAAAAGTTAATTATTTCTCCTTAAACAAAAAACAAGCAGCTAAAGAGAAATAATTAATAAAAAATTATATAGGGTCATTTAAAAAAGGCAAGTTCACCTTAAGAGAATTCGGATTTTTCATCTATTCGATAGGAAAGAAACAAACCAAAATAATAAAATCATACAGTTAAATGATTTTTAAAGTGTACATTCACGTTTTGATAAGCAATAATTTGTCGGGTGTCTCGGATGTCGCCTCGTTTAAAAGCACACTATAAAGATGTTAAAATATAAAAATAACAAATACCTGTCCTGTCTCTTCACGATACAAATAGCCCGATAAAGCATTTCTTCCCTGTGCAACGAGATATTAGCAGCACCGATCGTTTTATTAACGTAGCAAAAATGTCCCTTTATCCGGCATGAAAGATTGCAGGGTGGGCAAAGACCTTATACAGTCACGGTATACCTTTATAATCATAAAATTACTGTTTTTTATTTACCGGGGACGCTATGCCTTACATTACTTTTAATGCCGTAGCCGCAGGACGCAGGAGGTGTCAATGACATTTCCCTCTCCGCTACTTCGTAACTGGTTGCGGCTACTTGCCATTTCAATACCACTGGTGGCGCTGATGGAGTTGATCCATCTGCCTGCGGCGCTACTCTTAGGCCCAATGTTCGCTGGCATTTTTCTCGCCATTACCAACCACCCACTCACCATCAGTAAAAAATGCTTCCAGCGCGGCGCAAGCGGTGGTCGGCGCGATGATCGCTCATGCCATTCCCCCCTCAGTTTTTGGTCGCATCGCGGCCGACTGGCCATTGTTTATCAGCTGTATTGTGGCGGTGATTTTCGCCAGTGCGATACTTGGCTGGATCATGGCGAAGTTACAGGTGTTCCCCGGCTCTACCGCCATCTGGGGATCGTCGCCGGGTGCTGCTGCAGCAATGACCATTATGGCCGAGAGCTTCGGCGCAGATGTGCGGCTGGTGGCCTTTATGCAGTACCTGCGGGTAATGATTGTGGCGCTGGTGGCGGTGCTGGTTACCCGCATGTGGATGGGAGCCGATAACCCGGACCACGCCGTGGCGACATTTACGCTGTTTGGCCCGCTGCGCGGGTTCGCATTTGCCGGGACGCTACTGGTTATCGCCGTAGGCTATCTGATTGCCCGTAAGGTGAAAATGCCCTCCGGACCGATGCTGATCACGCTGGTATTAGGGACGATTGTGGAAGATACCGGTTTGCTGCGCCTTGAACTGCCGCCGTGGTTGCTGGCGCTCTCTTACGCCATTATCGGCTGGAGCATCGGTCTGCGCTTTACGCGGGAGATCGTGGGTTACGCCGCCCGCGCTGCCGCGCGTGCTGATGTCAGTGCTGACGCTGGTTGCCGTGTGTTGCGGTTTCGCCTTTTTACTGGTGCACTTCGCGGGTATCGATCCACTGACCGCTTACACAGCCCGGCGGAGCTGATACGGTGGCGATTATTGCCTCATCCGACCATGTGGATATTTCGTTTGTAATGGCAATGCAGACCGGGCGCTTTATTCTGGTGCTGATCACCGGGCCTGCGATCTCGCGCTTTGTCGCAAAACGGCTGGGGACGTAGCCCCCGGCCTCTGTCGTCTGTATGTTTAAGCAATAAGAAGGCGTACTTAAGTTCAGTGATTCGCAAAAGGAGGCAGCATATTGAGTTCTTCCAGACGCCGACGGTCCATGTTGATAATGCACTGCATATAACCTGCGTTATAACTGTCTGTGGCGTTACCCGAGGGAGTTGCTATGGCTGTACACAGGCGATCACGGGACTCCCACAGCTGCTGTGATTCACGGAATGCTTTCCCATAGACATTTTGATACTCTCACCGCCCTGCTCCATCGAGTAAGGCTCGGCGTAGGGCTCGTAGGTGTTTATCTTACGAATTTTGTCATCAACCGCTTGCTTGAGCGTTTTGTTACTTTCTCTCGCCGCCTGCTCAATACATTCAGCGGGCGAGACATCCTACTGTCCTACGGAATAACATTTTTCACTTCATTTCCTTGCGTCAGTAGTGTCTGAGCATAAAGTGATAAAGGCGCACAACTCACCGAAATAATGAGTAATGTTTTAAGCTTCATTGAGATACCTTATTCTTTGTCGTGAACTTTCGTATTGTATGCAAGTTGGGTCATTTCTAAAGTACTCAATCACTTCAGAAATATCATTTTCATTGCAGCCTTTGATAGTTCCCGAGGCGGTACTGTTACCTTGATAAAGAGTATCAACGAAGACATCCCTTATCTTTCTGTCTAATTTACCCCATGGCAGAGCTGCAGATTCTTTACTCACCGCACGACTATAAACACCACTGGCATAATTAACAATTTCTCTATATGCGTTTTCAAAAGATATATTTGTTGTTGATGCGTGATCTCTCCAACCATATTTCTGAAAACTGAAACAAATTGATCTGCCTCACGACCATATAACCCACTAGCTTTAGAACATATTACACACTTGTACTCGTGAATACCTGCAATCCGCATAGCATTATAAATATTACCAACACTTCTTTTTTTCATGTCGAAGCCGACCGATAGTCACTCCTGAATTTTGATCGGGATGATGCAGTATTCTGCTAAAATATCTCATACGCTTAGTAAGGGGTATAAAATATATATCCTGCCCTTCATTATCAAAAGTATACTGGCCAATACTGACGATTAAATTTCCGAGGGTTTATAGCCGGGTTGCCATTGAGCATCTATATTGCTAAGCGCTTCCAAAAAACTCTAATGTGAACGGTGAAACCAAACCATTGGCTGGCATATTTATTAAATTCTGAACCCATTGTATAGCGTTAATCAGTTCTACTCCACATCGACCATCGACCCTGGAGAGAACGCCCTGTCGCCAGAACATATCCCGAATCAATCAGACTTCTCTGTAACTTTTTTACATCTTTTGGGTCATTCACCACAATTTCCAACACTATTGACTATAGTGGCTGGAAATATTCCAGTTCGGCGAAGGATATCGTTTCATTACTATTCCTTTAATAACGTTATCGAAATCATCATGAACCCAATATTATGAGATGAAAAGCGTAATCTTTTCCCGCGATGATTCCGCCCAATACAAACGTTCCCCAAGATTGTGTGACTTGACACAGCCCCGGCGGAGCTGATACGGTGGCGATTATTGCTTCATCAAGCCATGTGGATATTTCGTTTGTAATGGCAATGCAGACCGGGCGCTTTATTCTGGTGCTGATCACCGGGCCTGCGATCTCACGTTTTGTCGCAAAACGGCTGGGGACGTAGCAACGTTAATGCATCGTCCAGTCCTGCAAACGCAAACCCGGGATGCGGACAAACTCGCGGGTGTTATTGGTGACGAGTATTAACCCCAATGAACGGGCATGTGCACCAATCATGGCATCATAAGGCCCGATGGGTGTCCTTCTCTTGCCAGCTCCGCCCTGAGTTGACCAGTATGCACTGATGCATCGATACCATAAGGCAGCACCTCCAGTCTGGTGGTAAACCCTTCAACGACGCGCAAGTTTTTTTCCGGCGCGGCCGATTTCTGCACCATAAATCAGCTCCATCAATGTGATAGAGCTGATACGCATTTGTCCGTCGCGCAGATTGAATGCCCGACGGACAGTTTCAGGTTTGTTTTTTTATGGGTGAAAATGCAAATGTTCGTATCAAGCATAAATTTGGAGCATCAAAAAATCTTCCCTGTCCTGATCCTCGGGTTGCTCACGCGCGGTCATAAAATCAGCAGACGCATTCTCACCATCAAACCAGCTATCCCAGCTTTCTCCTGATGGTGTGATAATTCGTGCGCGGCCCACAGCAATAATATCAACCTGCCTGACGTCTTCTGGCAGCGCCACAGCTTTTGGTAAACGTACAGTCTGGCTGCGATTGCTTTTAAAAAGTGTCGTTTTCTCCATCCGCCTCTCCATTGATGAAATTTCATACTGACAAGCACAAGTGAGCGGTGGGATATGTCAATGGGATATACAAAACGTCGCCTCACCGTTAGTACGATAATCAGGCCAGTCGCAGCGTCTCAATCACGTCCGCCACCTGCCGTCGGGCGTCGCCCGTCAGCGTGCGCAAGGGCGCGGGCAGGCAGGGTGCAGAGACCGCACCAAGCAGCTCCGCGGCGGTGGCTATCACCCGCAGGCTGCCGCCGTAACGTTTAAACAGATCCCAAAGTGGCACCAGCGCATCCGACCGGCGCGTGCCTGAGCCATGTCGCCCGTGAGCGCCGCGCGGGAGATAGCCAGCGCAACCTCCGGGAACAGCCCACCCAGCACCGAATACCAGATGCCGCAACCGGCGTTTAGTCCGTCTACCGCAATCGCATCACCGCTGATGCCCAGAGTGACTGTTTCCGGGATCTGCGACCGCAGGTTGGCAATGCGTTCCAGCGCAAACACCGGCGGAATTTTGATAGAGCCAATATTCGGCAACTGTGCAATGCGGGCAATCAGCGCATCGCTAAAAGTGAAGTGCGTGGTGCCGGATTGTCGTACACGCACAACGGTACAGAGAGTTCGCGGGTCACCGCGTCAAACAGATCGAACACCTCATCTTCCGTTAGTGCGTGATAGGAGACGGCGCCAGCAGCGCGCTAACGCCCGCTTTCTGTGCATCTTCCGCCAGCCACAACACATCGCGGGTGCGCAACGCGCCGATACCTGCTATCACCGGCACTGCGCCGGAGTACTCCGTCGCCATGCGCAACGCGGTGGCCCGTTCGTTACGACTGAAATAGGGGTAACACCCGGTCGACCCCAGCGCGCCAATCGAATCCACACCGGCGGCACGCAGCCGTTCAATCAGCCGCACATAGGCCGCTTCGTCCAGCTTGTCATCCACCAGCGGCGTCAGCGGAAAGGCGCTCAATCCTGTGAAATCCATTCTGTTATCCTCTTCAGATATCAAACCCGAGCAGCGTTATTTGGCTACTGCAGCCCGGCATCATACGTTGCAACCCGGCGATCAGTTCGTCGCCCGCTTCACATAACGCCGCCTTCGGCATCTCCGGCAGGCTTTCGAGAATAAACCACATCCGGTGATCGGTGGCGCTTAAGCGGGTGCGCACGCCCTGACGCCAGTTCCAGCGGCGGCACGTCGCGCCCACATCATCACGCCAGATCACCTCGCCCGGCTCGGGAGACTCCTGCGCCAGTTGCCCCTCTTTGATGATGTCGAACCGCTCGCTACCGTCGGCAACGGTCAGACGCGGCGCACCCACATAGGCGGCAATGTTCTCACCACCCACCGGAATAGCGTAGCGCAGGCTAATGGCGTTATAGAGATCCACCACCGGATCAATTACTGGTACCACGCCGTCCCGCTGGACACGTTTACGCAGCGCCAGTGCCGAATTGGGCGTGCGCTTTGGCTTCGCGCCGAACTGCTTAAACACCGCGTCCTGTGCAGCGAGGTGCGCATCTGCCCAGTGCCGGGCCACCTGCCGCAACAGAAGCGCACGAGCCAAGCAGCGCCTCTTCGCCCACCTGCGGGTTAACCAGAGTGGTGGCGTCTACCATCACGCTGAGCGCACGAAAACTGGCGCGATGGTCGCCGCGGGCATCGATTGACGGCTGAATGGAAAGCATCGGATAATCCTTTTTAGTGACCAATTTATTTCATACTATCGACCGATGACCAAAAAGTCAATAAATCGACCGACTCCGGCGCAGACATTCAGCGCGTCAGTGAAGCGGTAGCGGCGCGTATCAAGGCGTTTCGCAAACAACAAAAACTCTCGCTGGATGAGCTGTCCCGCCGGGCGGGCGTCAGTAAAAGGCATGTTGGTGGAAATCGAGAAATGCCTCGCCAACCCCAGTATCGCCCTGCTGTGTAAAATCTCGGCGGCGATGGGCGTCTCGGTGGCCGACATTGTGGATGTCGCCAGTCAACCGACCGCGCATCTGATCACGCCGGAGGAGATACCGGTGCTGTGGCGTGGTGAAAAAAGGCGGTTCAGCCCGTTTGCTGGCAGGAACCAGTGGCCCGGATATGCTGGAAATGTGGCGTTGGGAAATGTTTCCTCGGTGAGCGTTTTACCTCCCCGGACATCCGTCCGGCACGGTGGAGCTGTTACATGTGGAAAGCGGCGCTCTCGCTATTCAGGTGGATCAAACTGCGCTGCTTATTGCAGAAGGCTGCTCGGCGGTCGCGCAAACCGATGTGCCGCACCATTATGCCAATGACACCACACAACCGGTCGTTTTCACCATGACGGTCAGCGAACGCCATTCATGAATCATGTTCATAACCCCATTATGATTTAGTGGGGTTATCATTTTCGCCCGCCCGCTTAAGATAGCGTTCCGCCTTTGTCGGCGCCCTTCCATCGCTACTCTTATCAGGATCTTATGAACAACAAGATACACGGGCCGCTGTTTCTCGCGATCCTCAGCGCGCTAATGGCATTTACGTCCTTGTCGACAGATATCTATCTGCCCGCCATGCCGCGAATGGCAACAGAGCTGCAAGGCGACATCGAACTGACGGTGACCGGCTTTTAATCGGCTTTGCGCTGGCGCAACTGGTGTGGGGGCCAATCAGCGATGCGCTGGGCCGCCGCCTGCCGCTGTTTATCGGTATGGTGCTGTTTATTATCGGCTCTGCCGGATGCGCCCTGTCGACGGATATTCATCAGATTGTCTTCTGGCGGGTGTTTCAGGCGTTCGGCGCTTGTACCGGCCCGATGCTGGCGCGGGCAATGATCCGCGATCTCTTTAGCCGTACCCGCGCGGCGCAGATGCTCTCAACGCTGATCTTTTATTATGGCGATTGCGCCGATTGTCGGACCGCTGGCGGGCGGGCAAATCATACGCTTCACCAGTTGGCACGCCATCTTCTGGCTGTTGGCGCTGATCGGCGGGCTGATGTTCCTGTCGCTGTTCGCCCTGCCGGAAACCCTGAGCGTGGAAAAGCGGGTGAAAGCCTCGTTACCCGGCGCGTTTCGCAATTACTGCGCGCTGTTGAGTAACAGTGCTTTTATGCGCTATACGCTGTGCCTGACCTTTTTCTATGTGGCTGCCTATGCCTTTATTACCGGGTCACCGTTTGTCTACATCCGCTTTTATGGCATTGACCCGCAATACTATGGCTGGCTGTTCGCCGTCAATATCGTCGGCGTGATGGGCATGAGCATGGTGAACCGCCGCACCGGTACAGCGCTACCCATTGGATCACGTGCTGAAAACCGCCGTGACCGTGGCGATGTTCGCCACTCTTGCACTGGCGCTGGCGGTGAAACTGCATCCGGGCGGCATTGTTGCGGTGGTAGTGACGATTTTCCTGTTTTTCTCGATGAACGGCATTATCGCCGCCACCTCAACCGCCGCCGCGCTGGACGCTGCGCCGTCGATGGCCGGATCGGCCTCGGCGCTGATTGGTGCGTTGCAATATGGCAGCGGCATTATCTCTTCGCTGTTGCTTGCAGGCTTTCGCGACGGCACGCCGTGGACCATGGCATGGATCATGGCGCTCTTCACCGTCGCCAGCGCGGTGATGGTGCTGCGTCGCCATTGATGAGCCGCAGTCATAAAGCCATGCCGATTTTCGCCAATAGTCGCCACGGTTTGCAGGTTTTATGATCGCCACACCACTTTCCCGTCAGACGAATTATCCACACGCTATACAGACGTGCCCATACACAGGAGAACAACATGAAAATCACCCGTAATGCTTCCGTTCCTTCCGGCGCAGGGTCCACACGAGTATTTCACCGGTCGCGTACGCATTGACGCGCGCCATTTAAAGCCGAGGCGCGCCTGCCCGTGTGGGCGGCGCAACGGTAACATTTGGAGCTGTGGCGCTCGCACCGCATGGCATACCCATCCACTGGGCCAGACGCTGATCGTCATTCATGGTAAAGGCTGGATCCAGTGCGAAGGCGAAGCCGTGCAGGAGATGAATCAGGGCGATATTGTCTGGATCCCGGAAGAGGTGAAACACTGGCATGGCGCGACGGCCGAAAGCGCAATGACGCATATCGCCATTGCCGAATCGTTAAACGGGAGTCCGGTCACCCTGGCTGGAGCAAGTGACCGATGAGCAGTATCACGGGCAGTAAAAGCCATCGGGCTGTTTCCGGCGCAGATTATCTCTGCGCCATCAGCATCACACCGTGGGTATAACGGGTATGCAAATCCTGCTCAAATTGCTCACGCAGCGACTGCGGCGACAGGATGCCGATGTCCGGTAGCCAGTAACGCAACCAGCGAAAGAGCGTATGGGGATCGCTGATGGCGGTTGAAAGCGTAAGGCTGCCATCGTCATGCTGTTCCAGAATGCGCTGAGAGGGAAAGAGTGAACGGCGGGTAACGTATTCCGCCACCTGAGCAGAAACCCGCAGACGTGTCTCCACCCTTGAACCGAAACGGATCCCCCACGCCGCTATCCAGTTCGACCAGCACATCCGCATGCGGTGTAAAATGCCGCGCCGTTTCTCTAAGGCCTTCAATTTTCGCCAGTTCAAACGCTTTCAGACGCCCTTGTTCAACGGCGGCCGGGTACCACAACCCGTACTGGTTGATCAGCCGGTAAGGCTGTGCCGGTGCGGGCCTTGTCACGGTAGCGATACTCTACTTCACCATGTACGGTGATCGCCCGGTTGAGTAAGTTGATGCGATCTTCAATCAGTCGGTTTTCCCGACTGCTGGGGGCATGAAATACAATGTTGTCCCGATTTTTCATGCTGTTGCGTAGCGACTGACCGTCATTGCGTGGGAAAAGATGCGCCACACCAGCAAAATCGGCGAACTCCGCCAGTGACCGGTATGCAGAGAAGGCAGAAGATGTGAGCTGAGTTTGTAGCGCCCGGGAGCCACCTGATCGAGGATATGCCCCAGTCTGGCAAGATCCCGATAAGCAGTGCGCTCCGTGATGCCGAACTTATCGCAAAGCCACGCTTTATCAATAGTTCGCCCCCGGTAAAGCGCACCGAAAATTTCACAGAGCCGCTCAATGAGCGGGTCATGTTTTCTGTCGACTTTCTTTCATGTTCCCCGGTTCCGGAGTCAAAAGTCTCAGAAGACGTTAAACGATTACGGCCTGACCATGGCGGCATAGCCCTGTTTTATAGGTAAAAAAGTGTTTGTTCTTAGGGGTTAACGGCAGAAAGCTAAAAACTAAAATGAAATTTCCGCAGACAGCAGCAGATTTATACAACCCCTTTATTTCACCGAGGGAAAGATAACCTATTGTCCTGACAGGAAATGTCAGTACAGCCTGTTGCGTGTGTGAAGTGCGGTATTTCGCGCAGGTCGATACCTCTGCCGCGTTGATACTGACGGAAATCGAAGGTGCGCTGCCGCATGCAACGTATGGCATACGGCAGGCTTTTGAGGGGAAAAGGTGCTACCGATCTGCCGCTATGATATTCACCTTGTTGGCGGCGACCACAAATGGCAGATAGATCAGTGTAGAAACCGCCGGGCACAGCAGGCCGACAAACAGTGCCAACCAGTTGCCTCCAGTTCCCAGAAAGGCAATGAGTGGGCCGGGGGTTGTCCACGGCACGGCATACGCGATAGGCGGAATCAGCTCCATAGAGATAAAGACGTAGCCAATCAGCGAATTAACAAACGGAGTCAGCACAAACGGGATCACCAGAATCGGGTTCAGGACAATTGGCAGCCCAAAAATGACCGGTTCGTTAATATTGAATATGCCCGGAACAAAGGCCATTTTCGCCATTTCACGGTAATCTTTACGCCGCGAAGCGATAAAGATCGCCAGCAATAGTCCCAACGTCATCCCCGAGCCGCCGTAGTTGGCGAAAGCATCGTTGATACCGCCCCGGTAATCGGATACGGCGCACCCCGAGGTGGTACCATGCGACGCGGTATACGACAGGTTTTCCGAGGTTAGCTTCTGTGAAAATGGCCTCACGAATCGCCGCCACAGTATTCGGCCCGTGTATACCCAGCACCCACAAAAGTTTGCAACCGGTGTGCCGAGGATCAGCACAGCGAAAATATTCGTGCCCATATCTTTTAACGGCGATTGGATCAGGGTGTAGACCAGTCATTCAAGCCATCCGGCGAGATCTTTGCCAGCAGGTAGTTGATCACGGAAAACAGGATCATCACAAAGAAGATAGGCAACAGCACTTTGAAAGAGCGGGGAGACCGCAGGCGGCACTGCGGCGGGCATCGTAATGGTCACTTTAGGGTTGCGCGCCAGACGGCAGAACACTTCGCTGGCGATCAGCGCAACAATAATGGCGACAAACAACCCCTGCGGCCCCGTATTGGTGGTGAGATACGCCTTCCCGTCAATGACGGTGTAAGGCGTGTAAACAACAAAAAACGCGCCAATCGAGGTTAACCCGCACAGGAGATCGTCCTGTTGATAGTTAATGGCAATATTGCGCGCCACCAGAAAGGTAATTAAAACCGCCATAATATTGACCGAGCCATTCATGACGGGTGTGAATATTTCCTGCGCGGCGGCCAGATTGGGAAAAAGCGCATCCAGATGCAAAATACTGGCGATAAAACCATCGGGTGAGAGAATCGCAAAGTTAATAAGAATAATCAGCGAACTGGCCATCACAATCGGGAAAGACAATATAAATGCATCTCGCACTGCCGAAATATGGATCTGTGAGTTTAATTTAACCGCAATGGGAACGAGAATTTTCTCCATACCTCGTTCAAAAGACTCCATGAAACTCATGATGATTCCTTTTAATCATGTTACCGTTTTAATTAATAATGCACACAGGTATTTAGTGTGAGGGAAAAGATTCCACACACAAAAAGAATAATTATCCTAAAACGAATTATTCAGCCAGACATACCAGCGCACTGTCTAAAACGGCTTTGCCATCCATCTGGCCGTAAGCTTTCATATCAATCACTGCGACAGGAACCCGCCCCTGTACAGCTTCCTCTAATTCTTTTTCTGGAAGCGCACCTGTGGTCCCAGCAATACAATATCCACCTCATTTTTTTTCAACGTCTCTTTGGCTTCCGATATTGCCAATGCATTAATGGTTACCTTTATATTTACTGTATCGGCATACTCTTTCATGCGTTTCACCAACATGCTTGTCGACATCCCTGCAGCGCATACCAATAATATGTTTTTCATATGATTCGTCCCTTACTATATTGATAAACATTTATTTATAGTTATTTTACCGGGTGTTTATATCTTTATCTCTCAGCGCGGTCACAATAAGCACTGCAACGAAATGTAAAATCAAATAATAATAACGCGATAACGTAACTAGAATCTTTAATTATTACTCTTCAGTAAGAGAGAATGAAGGCGTGTAATTATCCCACCTGCACGCCGTTATCTTTTCCGGATAGTCGATGCATCCATACAAGCACAATGATCATACCGCCGGGCTCGGGCGGCAAGGGCAATAACCGGGCTGAGAGGAAAACCGATCGCAACAAACAGCACCATAATCACAGCACAGCATTAACGCCGCTGGAGAGATATGTTGCTGCACCATTCTCCCCAGCACCATTGCCACAGAAAAGCCAGCCAGTGCAAACCCGATGCTGGAGCTAACACCAACAATGGCTTAAGTCTGTTGCGTCATAATCCTTTCTCTCAATGTTTCCAACAAAATATTAAAAATATGGAACATGATGCTTCCAATAATCCAATAGTGGATAAGGATATGCGCAATAAAAGAGATTACGGGGTGATCATCCTGATCTGATCGCCTCTTATTTTATTCATATTGAGCACACAACTCAGCATGTTTTCCGTAAAGGCGTGAGTCCCCTGAGCTTGTGTAGAAATTAATTCGCAATAATTATTTCTGTACTGAACCCAATCTTGCTGGTTTTGCTTGTATGTTGCCAACATGCGCTCTTTTGTTCCTGTGACCCCCGCCACCAACGAGTGTAAATCAAATGCAGTAAGCTCGTTTAACTTCTTGTTGTAAATATCCTTTAAATCATTTTCTGATTTATCGTTCAGATCAAGACACTCATCATCACTCAGCATATTTTTTTATACACTGCAACATCTTTATTGTGAGCAATACTCTCCGTTGCCGCCCAACCGTTATTTACGACAGAAAACAATAACACAAAAAAATATATTTTTCATTTTAGGTATGCCAACCTTAGAGATAAGCGTTGCGGATCGCGTAATTGCATGAGATCAGTTTTGAGATAATCGATGATGTCTTATCTTTTACCATTTTCAGCCATTATTTTTACCATGACTGGCCGTACTATTTCCTTGGAAAAATAGTATCAACAAAAACATCTCTAATTTTTATATCAATCTGTTCCCGAGGATAATGGGTTTGCTATTTTGACTATATTTCGGTCATACACACCTTTAGCGTATTCTTTTTTTCACGATATGATATTTCCAAAAATCCGTATTTGCTGCTGATGCGTTATTTCCCCCAACTAAGGGACCATAAACCTTAATAAAATCAGAAGCCTGCTTCCCTTGTAAATAAGCGGCCTTTGCACAAATCTGAGCTTTATACTCTTCTAGGCCTGATTGCCTGAGCGTATATAAGATACTTCCTGCGCTCCGTTTCTTCATATCGTAACCACGTCCAAGTGTTACACCAGAATCTGAAGATGGATGATGAAGGATCCTTGAAAACCATGGCATGCGAGCTGGTTGCCTAAAGGGTTCGACAGCTGTGATATAGTCTACACCTTCATAGTCGAAAGTAAGTTGGCCTTCTTGTACCAGTAATGGTCCACCAGTGGGCCTTTCGCGCCAGCGCATCGCTGTCGCATTTTCAAGAGCTTCCATGAACCAAATGTCAGTGGGATGAACAAGCCCAGAAGCAGGCATGTTTATCAAACTTTGATGCCAACGTATCGCTTCAATGGTGTCAGCGGGTACATCGCCCATCAGTATTAACTGTACGACCAGTAGCAAGTGTGTAACCTGAATTTTTATTTTTTGCTGAAGTTTTCCAACCTCATCAGGATCATTGAAGCCACACTCTCCAACCGATGAAGAGAGACGAAATACTTCACGTTGATGATATTTATGCTGTTTCATTCTTTTCCTTATATCCATATATCCATTAAATTTGGAGTTAACAGCGAGCTTACCTAAAAAGTTCAACTTACTACCATGACCACATGAAGAGCATAGGGATACCGCGAAATTTTTCCATTAGAAATAAGTAGATTACGCTCATCTCTCATATTTAAAACCGTGAATTGTCTTACCTTTTAGGGTTGACAGGTCATGGTTGAAATCATCGCTGACAAAACGTACCGGAAATGCCCCTTAAATAGAGCCGGAGAACATTCCCCTGCACAGGCCAAGCCAGCAAGGCCATTCACTGAGCGTTTTAAATGCAAAGACTTATTCAGCCTTGCCACCATATCTAAACGCAGGGTGACTGGTCATCAGCGCGGTGATCGGCTGAAGGTGTTCGCGTAATGCGCTGTGCAGGTGGCGGATAGCCGGAGAAAACTGTTTACGGTGCGGGCAGATAAGGTTTAACGGTGCAGCCTCCCCCGGATGCTGCGGCAAAAGCACCTCCGGTGGCGGTCCGCCAGCACATCATCGCTGAGATCGATCCACGATTTGTAGACAATCCCCAGCCCATCGATGGCCCAGCGCCGGGCCACGTCAGCGTCATCGCACAACATGCGGCTCTTAACGATAAGCTGGCGGCGCATGCCGTTTTCCGGGAAGCTCCACTTGTCATACGCCCCGGCTATTCATCGTGAACAACAAGCACGGGTGATTCACCACCTCATCCAGCGTTTGCGGGCGGCCGTTGCGCGCCAGATAAGCAGGCGAGGCTGCCAGAACGCGGCGGTTATCTTCCGCCAGCGGCAATGCCACATAGCTGCTGTTATCCAGCACGCCGTAACGAATAGCAATATCGACCGGGTCGCGGAACACATCGCTAATGTGATCGGACAGCGAAAGACGCAAGGACACTTTTGGGTGCTGCTGGCAAAAACGGGTGATCAGCGGCAACAGCACATTGCGGCCGATGTCCGACGGCATCGCCACACGCAGCTCGCCCTTGATCTCGTTATCGCCGCTGTGCAGGCTTTCCGCACCAGCGTGCACCACTTCCAGCATCTCCGGGCGTAGGGCAGGTACTTTTCGCCTTCCGCCGTCAGCCGTAAGCTGCGTGTGGATCGCACAAACAAGCGCTTATCCAAATCCCGCTCCAGCCGGTGCACAGCCGCGCTCACGGCCCGGCAGCAAACCGGCTTCCCGTGCGGCATTTGAAAAACTTCCCAGTGCCGCCGAGCGGACAAACAGCGTGACATCTTCCAGCCGAATCATGGTCTCTCCGGGTGATAAAAGGGCGTACACCGTCTGTTGTGCCAGAAAATAGCGCGCAGGCAAACTTCATTTTCACTCCGAGTGAAAGTGTTGCCTCTTTACAGCGATTTATCTCGTTATCTTTTGCGTTTATCCTCCAACAATCCCCTCAATCTACTTGTTATTTTTGCGCCGGAGAAACAGGATGACCCTTGATGATGCTGTGATTGCCCGCCATACGGTGAAAGCGTTTGAACCCGGTAAAACGCTGCCGCAGGAAAAAATTGACACCTTACTTAACGTGCTGCAAAACAGCCCCTCGTCTGTGAATTCACAGCCGTGGCACTTTGTGGTTGCCTCCACGCCGGAAGGCCGTGAAACGATAGCGAAATCCACCAGCGGCGCGTATGCCTATAACGAACCGAAAGTGCTGAATGCCTCTCATGTCATCGCCCTGTGCATGCGCAGCGATCTCGATGACCAGCACCTGCAAAACGTGCTGGCGCAGGAGCAAAAGATGGCCGCTTTGTCGCCGAAGGCGCGCAGGCCGGCCGGACAAGAGTCGCCGCTCTTATGTGGATATGCACCGCTACGAGCAGCGCGATATTCCACAATGGATGGAGAAACAGGTTTACGGCGCTGGGCGGCCTGCTGCTGAGCGCCGCGATGCTCGACATTGACGCCACGCCGATGGAAGGGTTTGATCAGCGCGCGCTGGACCTTGCACTGGGTCTGCGTGAGAAAGGGCTGACCAGCGTGGTGCTGGTCTCCCTCGGGCTTTCGCAGCGAAAAGACTTTAACGCCGCGCTGCCAAAATCCCGCCTGCCGCGCGACGAGATTTTTACCTTTATCTAAGCCCGTCAGCCCGGTTCGCCGGGCTTTTTATTTCGCACCGGATTTTGAACCCTATCACATATCCTGTTTTTCCCTCGTCGGAGCGATTGTTTCATTAATGTAAAATCACTTCTGGCATTCTGTTAATAATCGCACAGTTTTTAGGTTTTATTGATCGCGAGCGGGATTTCCGTCGCGGTTTTTGTTTCGCCATCGATTATTTGCATTTTTTATATAATCATCGCCGGATGATCCCCCGTTTTATTCCTCTCATAGTTGTTTCGTCAGCAGGTCGCATTTTTATTCCGTAACGTTGCCTGTCATTATTATTTTAACTGCTGGAAAACAATGTTATGAACTCTACAACTGAACAGGTTACGCTCAGGAAAATATCCGGCGTATCGTACCCTTGTGATGTTTGCTTATTTTATCGCATTCTTTGACCGCATAAATATAGGCTTCGCCGCGCTCACTATGAACCGAGGACTTAGGATTTTCCTCCACGGTATTTGGTATTGGCGCGGGCATGTTTTTTATTGGCTATTTCTTAACAGATATTCCCTCAAACGTTATTTTGCAGAAAGTCGGACCGCGTATCTGGCTGGCCCGTATTATGGTGAGCTGGGGTATTATTGCCGCCTGCATGATGTTTGTTGAAACCTCGACCGGTTTTTATGTTCTGCGCTTTTTATTAGGCGTCGCTGAGGCCGGGTTCTTCTCCGGTATTATTCTCTACTTAAGCACCGGTTCCCGATTAAACGCCGTGCGCAGGTGATCGCGTTCTTTATGGCGGCCGCGCCGATTTCGTCGATGATTGGCTCGCCGCTGGCAGGCACCATTTTAAGCATGCACGGTGCATTTGGCCTGAAAGGCTGGCAACTGATGTTTATGCTGGATTCCGCTGCCGCCATCCTGCTGGGTATTTTCACCTTCTTCTATCCTCAACGATCGTCCGGAGAAAAACCGCTGGTTAAGCAAAGATGAAACCCAGTGGCTGATTAACACCGGCGGAAGAGAACCAGAACAAAGGCAGTCAGGCGAAAACCAGCATCTGGAAAGGGCTAACCGATATTCGCGTACTGACGCTGGCAGTGGTCTATTTCGGAACGTCGGCGGGCCTCTATTCGCTGAATATCTGGTCGCCGCAGTTTATTAAATCCTTCGGCCTGACCACGTTCCAGATTGGCTTTATTAATGCCATCCCGGCGGCACTGTCGATTGTGGCGATGATCCTGTGGGCAAAACACTCCGACAAAACCAAAGAGCGTACCGGCACGTAGTCAGCGCCTGCCTGTTCGCCTGCCTCGGTTTTATCCTCGCCGGGTTGGTGCACAGCCTGCCGCTGGCCATCTTCGCGCTGGTGATGGCCAACGTCGGTATCTCGTCCTGTAAGCCACCGCTGTGGAGCATCCCGTCGCTGTTCCTCAATGGACCGGCTGCGGCAGCAGGCCTCGCTGCCATCAACTCAATTGGCAACTGGGTGGGTTCGCTGGCCCGGCGGTGATCGGCTGGCTGAAAGAGACCACCGGTGACTTCTCCCTCGCCCTCTGGTGCGTGGCAGGCATGCTGGTGGTTTCCGCCGTCCTGACCCTCTCTATCGAAATTAGCCGTAAACGTAAGGCAATGAAGAGCTCATTAGCCTGAAATAAGAAATGGAGCATATTGTGAGCACATCTGAAGCAATTTCGTCATTAACTGACGTGATGACCCGCTTTACCGGGTATGTCGGGAAACGTCTGCCAACAGACGTTATGAAAAACTCGAAGCACTGCGTGCGGAAGAGGACGCACCGCTGGCTGTAGCGGTGTACGACTCCATGTTTGAGAACCAGAAACGGGCCGACGAGCTGGATCGCCCGTGCTGCCAGGACACCGGGGTGATCCAGTACTTCATCACCTGCGGGGCGAAATTCCCCTACTTAAGCGGGCTGGAGTCGATTCTGAAAACCGCCACGCTGGAAGCCACCAAAAGCACCGCTGCGCCACAACGCAGTAGAAACCTTCATTGAGAAAAACACCGGCACCAATACCGGCTCGCGCATACCGTGGCTGGACTGGGAAATCATCCCGGATGATGACAGCTGCACCATTGAAGTGTACATGGCTGGCGGCGGTTGTTCGCTGCCGGGCGCGGCTAAAGTATTGATGCCGGGCTATGAAGGCGTCAACCAGTTCGTGTTTGACGTGATCACCTCCTACGGCGTGAATGCCTGCCCGCCGCTGCTGGTTGGCGTTGGCGTGTCGACGTCGGTAGAAACAGCCGCGCGTCTTTCCAAGAAAGCGATTCTGCGCCCGGTGGACTCCTGCCACCCGAACCCGGACGCCGCCAAAATGGAAGCACTGTTGGAAGAGGGTCTGAACAAAGTCGGACTGGGGCCACAGGGGCTGGGCGGCAAAGCGTCGGTGATGGGCGTCAACATTGAGTCCTCCGCCCGCCACCCGTCGACCATTGGCGTGGCGGTTTCCACCGGTTGCTGGGCGCACCGCCGTGGCGCAATCCGTTTTAACGCCGATCTCTCTTACGAAATTCTTTCCCACCAGGGGGGCTGTATTATGAAAAAGTGCTCACCACACCCATTAAAGACGAAGACTTACTCTCCCTGAAGCCCCCGGCGACATTGTCTACCTGACCGGCACACTGGTGACCTGCCGCGATGTGGCGCACCGCCGCCTGATTGAGTTAAAGCGCGAGCTGCCGGTCGACCTGAAAGGTCTGGCGATTTTCCACGCCGGTCCAATCGTGGTGGAGAAAGGCGAAAATGAATTCGAGATGATCTCGATTGGACCGACCACCAGCATGCGCATGGAAAAGTTCGAGAAAGAGTTTATCGAGCAGACGGGCGTGAAGCTGATCGTCGGTAAAGGCGGGATGGGGCCGAACACCGAAGAGGGCTGCCGCACGCACAAAGCGGTGCACGCGGTGTTCCCTCGGCGGTTGCGCGGTGCTGGCGGCCACCTGCGTAGAGAGAAAATCGAAGATGCCCAGTGGCGCGATTTAGGGATGCCGGAGACCTTGTGGGTCAACCGGGTAAAAGAGTTCGGCCCGTTAATTATCTCGATCGACTGCGAAGGCAATAACCTGTTCGAAGAGAACAAGAAAGTCTACAACGCACGAAAACTGCCGATTATTGAAGAGATTAATCAGCAGGTTAAGTTTATTAAATAACCCGCCGTTCAGGCACAGGTATTATCATGAAGTTACTGAGTTTTGTTAACCCGACATCCGGTGAAAAACATGGGGTTGCATTGACGGCACGCAGGTTTTTGATTTGGGGGAAACGCTTATCGGCGTATTTCCCGGATTCTGAAATCCGCCATCGCGGGCAATGCGCTGGCGGAACTGGCGCCGATGATCCCGGCGCAGGCGGATTTTCACGCCGATGAGATCCGTTTTCTGCCGGTCATTGAAAATCCCAATAAAATTTTCTGCGTGGGCATGAACTACATGGAAAAGCGGATCGAGTTCGAACAAACCATCGATGCGCCGACCCTGTTTGTTCGCTTCGCGGATACGCTCTCCGCACATGGCGACGTGGTGTGCAAACCCGACAGCAGCAATGAGTTTGATTACGAAGGCGAGCTCGCGGTGGTGATCGGCAAAGATACGGATAATGTCAGCCGCGACAACGCGTTAGAACATATCGCCGGTTACAGCTGTTTTATGGATGGCTCAGTACGTGATATGCAGTATACCTCGGGTTCACGTCGGGCAAGAACTGGCGCAAAACCGGCGCGTTCGGCCCGTGGATGGTGACCCGCGATGAGATCCACGACCCGCAGGATTTGGCGATCAGCACCGGGCTGAACGGCAATCGCGTACAGAACGATTCGACCCACAATATGATCAACTCCGTCGCCATGCTGGTGGAATATATTTCCCGCTTTAGCCCGCTGCAGGCAGGCGACGTGATCATTACCGGTTCGCCGGGGGGCGTGGGCAAAAACGGACGCCGCCGCTGTTTATGAAGGAAGGGGATGTGATCGAGGTGGAAATCGGCAACATTGGCCGCTCCGGGGTCAACCGCGTTACCGCGCTGTCGAATGCAATGGCGTAGTGCTGTGGTTTTCCCTCACCCTGACCCTCTCCCCACAGGGGAGAGGGAACTTAACGCACCGGCCGCCCGGCGAAACGCGCTGTCGAACGCAATGGCATAGTGCTGTGGTTTTCCCCTCATTCTGACCCTCTCCCCCACAGGAGAGGGAACTTAACGAACGGCCGTCAGGGGAAACGCGCTGTCGAACCCGGTGGCGTAGTGCTGTGGTTTTCCCCTCGGCCCTCTCCACAGGGGAGAGGGAACTTAACGAACCTCGGCCGTCAGGGGAAACGCGCTGTCGAACGCGGTGGCGTAGTGCTGTGGTTTTCCCGGCCCTCTCCCCACAGGGGAGAGGGAACTTAACGCACTGGCCGTCAGGGGAAACGCGCTGTCGAATGCAATGGCATAGTGCTGTGGTTTTCCCTCGGCCCTCTCCCACGGGGAGAGGGGATTTACCAGTTAATAGAGATCCGAAATCACCGGTAATTCATGCATTACCACTTGCATCATATTATCCCGCGCTTCATCCCGTGCCCCTGCCACCCATACGGCGGCCATCGGCAATTTACTGCGAATCGAGTCGTAGCCCTCGCCAATCGGAATGAATTTAATATTCAGCGCCGCCATGCGCATAACCCAACGAGGCATAATCGCCGCGCCCAGTTCTGCCGCCACCATATTAATAATGGTCTGTTTTTCATCGGCAATTTGAATCAGCGTCGGTTTAAAACTGGCATGTTCAAACAGGCTTAAGGTTAAATCGTAGCTGTGTGGGCGTACGCGTTTTTCCGGCACAATCAGCGGGATATCGCGTAAATCATCAACATTGATTTCACTGCGGTTGGCCAGTGGGTGCTTATCGGAAATCGCCAGCACCACATCTTCGTAAAACAGAAACTCGCTATGCAACGCGCTGTCCATCTGGCTTTGCGGGCGAATAAAAATCAGATCCAACCTGCCGGTTTTCAGCTTTGGCAGCAAACGCGACGATTTATCTTCCAGAAAACTCAGTTCCACACCGTGCCAGCGCTCGCGAAAATGGTGCAATACATGGGGAATAAGGCTGACCGCCGCGCTGTCGATCGCACCAATCCGCAGTTTTCCTGCGTTCTGCCGCGCCAGCGTCTGAAAGCGTTTTTCGATATCGTCTGCACGCGCCACCAGTTCCCGCGCTTCCGGTAAAAACAGCGCGCCGTGGGGCGTGAGGGAGACATTGCGCGTCGAGCGCGATAATAACCGCGTGCCGAGATCCTCTTCCAGCAGCTTAATATAGCGGCCCAGCGCAGAAGGCAGCATCTCCATTTTTTGCGCCGCGTGACCAAAATGCAGCTCGTCCGCCACGGCAATAAAGCACCTGAGCTGGTGAAGTTCCACCGACACGCCCTCACGATATAGGTTTGGTTTTATCGCCCTATAATAATCGCTCTCCGGCGGGATCACACATTACGCCTGTGAATATGTGACGCGGTTAAACCGCGCCATACCCGGTCGGATAACCCAAGGTACGGCGGCGGTCAGTTTCAGTCTACGCCGCGTTTTTTTTGGGGCTTACAGCCCAACCTGCGCGGGTGGGTTGAGGATGTCGGCAATTTGCGTGTCACTGAGCGTAATGCCAAAGAAGTGCTGGTAAAAATCCCGCGTTTCTTGCTGCATATCCACATCAGCAAAGCGCTGCGGGTAGAGCATTTTCGCCAGCCACAGGAACTGTAACGCCTCTTCGCTGGTTTCCCGGCACCACCAGAACATCCCTTTCGGGTTGGCATACACGCGATGGTGAACCACCGCATCCACACCCGCCCATTGTGGCGACGTCTGGATCGCCTGCGCATCGCGGCGGTTCATCGCCACAATCACCGACGGATTTGCGGCCACCACTTTTCCAGCGCCACTTCCCCGGCGCTGTTTTTCTTGTCGCTAAACCAGTTTTCCGCCACATTGCGCGCCCCCGCCAGATCCATCCAGTCCTGATTCAACGACGGGCGGCCGGTGGTCGTGAGCGCATTGCCCATGCTGTGATAGACCGTCACCCGCTCAAACGCAGGTAGATCCGCAAGGCGGGTTTTCACCAGCCCGGCATTACGATCGAAATAGCGCTGGTAGTCGCGGGCTTTTTGCTGCGCATCCGTGCCCAGCACATCGGCGGTTTGCTGCACACGATGGGTCAGCGCTGCCATCGAGTTGGCTTCAAACGCCAGCACACGCACACCGGTTTTCGCCAGCATATCGTCCTGTGGCACCGCCATGCCTTTCGGCACAAAAAACCAGTTGCGCACCCAGTGCAATCAACTGCTCCGGATTCAGCCTCATGACCCACATTCACGCTGACCACCGCCACGTTTGCAATGCGCGGCAGACTCTGGCGAAACAGCGGGATCTGTTGCGCCACGCTGGACGTCCCCACAATGTTTTCGCCATAACCCAGCATGGTGATAATGGTGTTCTGCGCGGGCCACGGGGAAGCAATGCGCACATCTGCGTGTATATCAGCGGCCCGCAGGCCGCCACTGACTAACATGCCCGCACAGAACAAGGGCGAGAAGCCGTTTCATGTTTCACTCCACTCAGAAGTCGAACGTTACGGTAGCGCGTACTTCACGACCACTGCCCGAGGAACGCGCTTGGGGAACCGCCGTCGCCATCGGTGCTCGACGGGAAGATAGACGCCCAGTAGTGCTCGTTGGTCACGTTATTCACCGTCAGGCGTAGCGTAGTGGGGATATCGCTGATTTTGGTGCGGTAACGCGTGCCGAGATCCAGCGTGGTGTAGCTGTCGGCCCACGCGGAGTTGGTATCGTTGGCGGCGCGTTTACCGGTGTAGTGGATGTTGGCGCTGTAGACCAGTTCCGGCATTGACGGCAGGTTGTATTCAACCAGCAGGTTAGCCTGCACTTTCGGCACGCCGACCACGCGTTTGTTGGTGGTACTTTCCGAGACGGTATCTTTCAGTTGTGGGTCGAGGAAAGTCACGCCGCTGTAGATATTCAGCCCGTCATACACATGCCCGGTAGCAGTCAGCTCCAGCCCGTTGTTCACCTGCTCGCCCTGCTCTTTGTAAACCATGTCGGTTGGGTCGACATAAGCGAACGGGCGTTTCAGGCGGAAGATCGCCGCACCGAGGTTCAGATCCCCGAGGATCGGCTTTCAGACCCGCTTCATACTGCTGACTGCGGTACGGGTCCAGCGTCTGGCCTTCGTTTTTGATGCCGCTGCCGGTGGAGGCGGTGCCGCCTTGCTCCAGCGAGTCCGCATAGCTGACGTAGGCCATCAGCGCCGGGGTGATTTTGTACATCAGCGCCACGTTCGGGCTTAATCCGTTTTGATCATCCTGCCCGGTCTGATTGCCGGAACTGTTGTAGTTCTTTGTTTGCAGCCAGCTTTGGCTCCAGGTAGAACATCGCCGACCACTGCGGGTTGAAGGTCACCGTATCACCAAGGGTGATGCTCTGCTGGGTGTTCTCGCTGGACTTGTAACGCGAGCCGTTGACGTTGATACGCCCGTCGCCCGGTTCACTCATGGCCGATGGCGAATACATATTGCTACTACCAAGCGAGTAACGCGTGGTGGAACCTTTCGCGCCATAAATCGACCAGACATAGCCGGTGGTGGAGAGCGCCAGATCGTGGCCGATGCTGCCGGTATCGACGTGGCCGTTCAGGGTTACGGTGTTGCTCAGCACTGGAAACGGCCCGCTGCGCTGGAGTCGCTCAGCGAGCGGGTAATATCGCCGTCGCTGTTCGTGATGGTGCTGCTGACCGAACGCATCGCACGGTCGGCCTGCTGCCAGCCCACCCCGGCAGTCATTGACCAGTCGTCATTAAAATAGTGGATCAGTCGCGTGCTGAGCGTGTCGGTGGTTAAGTCATTCCCCGCCGTACTGAGCGTCAGATTCTTGTCTTTCGGGTTTGGCGCAGACGGCAGTTTAATGCCGGCGCCGTAACTGAAGCTCCCCGGATACCCCTTCTGGATGAACTCATAGTGGCTGGCGTCTAATTGCAACTGCGTGCCGGGGTTGATGTTCCAGTCAAAGGCCACCGCCAGCAGTTTGCGGCGCAGAGTGCTGTCGTCGAGGTTGCCTTCACCCTCTTCATTCAGGGCGTTAATGCGGTAGCCAAAGCGTTTCTCATCATCAAGATGACCGCCCAGTCGACACTGCCCGTTACCGCGCTGCGGCTCTGGTAACCAAGCGTGACGCGGCGTAGCGTCTCTTCGGTGGGGCGTTTAGCCACAAAGTTAAACTGCCCCGCCGGGCTTGCCGGGCCATACAGCGCCCCGGTCAGGCTATTGAGCACATCCAGCCGTTCGAGCATTTCCACCGGGAAGGCGGTGGTGGAGACAATGTTCAGCCCGTCGAGGCGGCTGTTCGCCACCACGCTGCCCTGCATACCGCGGCTCTGCGGGCGGCCTACGTCCATACCGCCGCGCGCCTGCATCTGCGTGCTGGGGGAGTACTTCAGTAATTCGCTAACGCTTTTCGCCTGCTGGTTTTCAATCATCTCGTGTGTGACGGTGGTACTGGAATACGGTGTATCCACCCATGCTTTATTACCGAGCGGGCCGACATCAATATCCGACGTTTTAAATCCGGCGCCTGCCGCTGCATCATTTTGCGTCGCGCTTGTTGGCCCGGTCACGACGATTTCATCGTCTTTCTGTTTCGTGTCGGAATTATTTGCCGTTGAAGTAGCTGCTTGTGTGGCAAAGGAATGAGAAGTGGCAACAGCGTTGCACCGGAGAGTTTAAGCATGGGGAAATATACCGTTATGTAAAAAAGATATATTACGATCGGTAAAGATATGTCTCAATTGACAGAGATCATAAGGGCACGGATTATCAAGAAGTTACTACGTAGGGATTATATTTGAACGTTATTCACGTGACGGGATAATAATAATGTGAGCAGTACCGTTACGTGAATATAAGGGAGGAACGGTTATCACCGGGATAACCGTTTTATACCTGATGGGATTATATTGTGGCGCCGTTAACCATATACCACGGTTTTTGGCCGGGCAGTTATGGATGCCCCACTCCCGCACGGGTTGCAGCTCCTTACGGCCAGATTCATGAACAACGATTTTGTAGACTTTTAAATACCGCTCAGCCGGGCGCGAGGGGTCTGGCCGTTCAACATTGACATAGTAATAAGCGCCCGGTTCCGGTTTAAAGGTGACATAGCGCTCATTCACACGCGCCCGGTTCGTCAGGATCCCGCCGCTGCCATCCCGCCCGGCATAAATAATGCGCACGCTGATAAACTTCTCGGCGCTAACCCAGTATTCATCGCGGTTTTGCGTCATATCCGCGACGTAAGGCACACCAATTCGCTTGTGATCGCTCATTAAAGAGCCGGAACCAATAAAACCGTTTTTATTGGAATAAAGATTAATACAGCGGTCGGTTTCCGGGTAAATACGTGCCTCGGTATTATTCAGATCGAACGCCACGCCCACGCGATTCGGGCCGGTATAATCTTTGATACTCTGGTTATATTCTTTAACCATTTCATAAGTTGAGCAGCCGCTAAGTAACAGCACGCCCGCTAACGCCACCATCGCTTTCATTTTTAAAAACTCCTTGTAAAAACAAGATGATGTGATGGGATAAGAATAAACTCAATACGGGCAGGGAAAAGACAAAGTTGTTGCTGGCATTGCAGTTAGAGCGGGATTAAATGCCGGAAGTTTGAGGTAAGACTTAACCGTGAGAAATAAGCGTTCATGCCCGAAACAGCGGTAGCGGTAGATATACTGCTCACAGCGCGAATGCCATGAGCAGTGGCAATGAATGATCACTCGCTATGTAGCGCGTTATCAGTTCAACGGTGTCAGAGCGCTCAGTTTAACAAACCCACGTTTGTTGCTCAGATGCCCTTTTCCGCTTCGTCGTAAACTGCAACATAGATCCACGCTTTATCGACGGTTCTGATTTTAGCCAGCGTTTCATTACTGTTGACCGAAGCCAAATCTGACGCTGTTTCACTGGCCTCACTTTTCAGGGATAACGTCTTTTCACCCTCTTTCAACTGATACAACACGAGATAAGGCGTATCTGATCCGCAGCCGCCGAAATCCTGAGTCATCATATCGCCAGCGTTTTGCGCAGCATTATCCGGCTGGAATGACAGCAGATCGGCTTTATAGTTATCTGCGTTGCATTCCATATAGTTAACCACCGCAGGTACTTTAATCGTACCGGGTTGGTTAACGTACCACTCTTTAAAGGTAAAGAAGTTATCCGGGATATTCCTAAAGTTCTTTTGATAAATGCGATCTTCTGTGCTTCACTGCCTTTAACCGTAATATCAATTATTTTGTTATCTTTCTTTTTTATTACCCGGGGAAAAAATAGCGAAACGCTAACTCTGGCGTATTAACCGTTGCATCAGCATTCCAGTTCGGTTGCCAGTAAGCCCTGGAGTACACCGTTTTTTATTTCCACCGTCGCCATTGCGCGAAGAGAGAACACAGCGAAAAAAAGAAGGAACATCAAGCTGGCGTATTTTTTCATTTTTGCAATCCACGTAGCATGAGGTGATTAATACATTAAAATTTTCTATCCCTTTATCAACCATCAATTGCTTAATCTCTTCATATAACCCCCCGGCTTTTGCCCTATTCTGTCATCTCCTTTTGACTTCCCGGTGGCAATAAACAACCATCCGTGTCGGCGGGAACATTGCACCGGATGGATCAGTATAGCGCGACTTGAGGGTACGCTCGCATTGAACAAATTAGGTAATGGACTGAATTTCCGCATTCTGCCGCTGGCATGCCATTTCAAGCTATAGGAGCCGTCAGGGATTCTTTTCGTAAATTTGCTTCCGTCGTATCCGGCCCGGGGCGCTCCAGAAAATAACCGGAGATTTCAGTGCCGGATATCGAGAATTCACTTATTGTTGAATTTTCGCTCTGCCATAAACGTTTGATGAAAATAGTGTAAGACATAATGATTTATTCCATCTTGTTTTTATTGCTCTTTCACTTGTACTTATCATATGAAAGAAATCCTTATTTCATTATTCCGGCTCAAACAAAATGAGTAGTTAGGATTATTCCTATAAGGCAAGAAACTAATATATTGAGGATGAAACACAGGTAGTGATCTCCTCCCTGAATATCCCGGCTCAGCGGGTGGTCAGGGTGCTGGACAGGATAGTGGCGAACCGGGGTTATCCGCTGAAACTGCGGATGGACAATGGCCCGGAACTGGTCTCGCTGACACTGGCACAGTGGGCTGAGGAGCATGGTGTGATGCTGGAATTTATCAAACCGGGAAAGCCAACGCAGAATGCCTTTATCGAGCGTTTTAACCGGACCTACCGGACAGAAATTCTGGATTTTTATCTGTTCAGAACCCTGAATGAAGCGCGGGAAATCACAGAACGCTGGCTGAAGGAATACAACAGCGAGCGGCCCCATGAATCCCTGAATAACCTGACACCGGAAGAGTACCGGCTGATGACTGAAAAACCGGAAATCTCAAAAGTGCGTGGAACTAAAACAGGTGTGCTTACAATGGCTCGATCATATTCGGGTCCGAGGGTCACAAAATTAAATTACGTTTATAAAGGGCCTCTCCACGATAATTTTACACTTAGTTCTACAGGTATAATTTCAAACAAGTATTTAATATATTCAATTTGTTTATTATAATTAGGTGATATATCCTCATTACAATTTTCAAAGTAATATTTTGCTTGAGTATTTAAAAACCAAACATCATGCTCTACAAAGTCTGATATGAGCAATGTATACATCATATTATGGACCAACTCCGCCTCAAAAAAACAAGACAGATCATTTTCTTTCTCTTTCTTGCTTAAGGATTGAACATTTCTAATATAGGTTATAGAAAGGGAAAGCATTTTTTACATACACTTCATTTTTTTTCATTTCAATATCCTAGCGCTAATCCTAACGCCACCGAATTTGCTGAGAAGTCTGCCGGTTTCCAGAATATACAACCAGACTGAAGTCGGTTATTCCTGATTATGGATGGATCATATTTGAGGTCAGGGTCAATACTAATCACCATCCTCTTTAAAAAATGTCATTCCAATTTATTACTTCTCTATTTCTTGGCTCATAGTATCTGCTTAAGTCTATTAAATGCCACACTCCGTTATCTTCAACAAATAACTCATTTACTTTCAAGCATGGCTTTTTTATCCTCATCTAAGAAAAGATCCCCTTTTACTTTGACATAATGAAACAATCTTGATGAACCACCACCACACAAACTAACATTACTCTCAAGGTTATTACTCAGCCCATTATCTTCGATCTTCAAAAAAGGAGATTTTAAATAATCACTTCCATAATCCTTATCAATCAAACTTAAATCACCATTTAAATGGTAGACAAGATATCCATTAACATACACCTTTTTATAATTAGAAAAATTATCAACCACTTCTCTGACAGTCACCATTTTAATATAATCCCATTGTAATTCATAACCCTGTCCAGCACATCAGCGCGAACTCCGGCTGGACCATTATATGGATCCCCGGATCATATAATAATCTACTCCATCAATTTTTTCATAGAGTCGACAACTATAAAATGCCCTCCTTTCCGGCATCAATATTTACGATAGTAGTTTGACCTGTGATACATACTCTCTTAATTGATTCGGCAACAAGGAATCCGTAGGTTTATTTACAAATCCATTTTTCGATAAAACAACATTCATCTCATTCATATTAACACCCGTTGGCCGAATGTTATCAAACTGTTTAACGACAGAATTGAGATTTACTATATTTCGGCTGCTGAGAACCTCAGCCTGCTCCGTCACGAATGTTTTCTAAACTGTTTTTAGCTAATTGACTTTCAGCCTCACTAATCCAATTTGCACCGTAGAACCCTGCCAGCGTACTGACCATCCCATGCAGTTGCATCACCCTACCATACTGCGCCGCCATGTCATCCCAACCTTGTCCGGTGGCTTTGGCGATGGCGGTGATGGCCGTATCGCGGGTGATGCTCCCTTCATCCAGCCCTTTCAGGATGGCGCTTGCATTGGCCGCATCCTGCGGGTACGGGTCTTTGTAAATCAGGTTATAGGTAATATTGCCGCCATAAGTATTCAGCGCCTGCTGCACCTGAGCCACCAGTGCCGAGCACGCCCCGCCTGATTTATTGCCCTGCGTGCAGATAGGGAGCATTTATACGTTTTAGTGATTATTCTTCTGGATTTATATATGTATACCTACTATCAATTTCCAGACCAAGATCATTAACTATTTTAAGCACTTGCGTGTACTCATCTTTACTGATCACAACATCATGATCAGCAATATGATCACATAGCGTTTCGAATGCCAATACACTCTCTGAAAACCCAAGATAATCAAGGGCAAAGTCAACTAACGAAGGTTCCAGACGATCTTTTAATCCTTCACCAAATTCTCTAATTTCGTCATTAATATCCATTTCACCCACACGATTTTTTAATAGGCTTTAAAGTTGGAGGAGTCGGATTACTATCCGGGAACGCTGTTACAATTTTCCCACCAGCGGGCTCGTATACCACACGAACTCTGACACCATCTCGTTCTTCCCAAGCAACCCACCTTGCCGGCCTTCCTGCGTTTGTATACGTCCCACCAGTTTCAGGAATGAACTCATTCGGAAAATTATAAAGCTCATCAACATTTATCCCCGGCAATTCCAAGCCTGCTGTTATCTATATATGATTGCAATGAACACTCATCAGCACTATCAAGAACAGGCAGTACATAACCACAAATATCATTTGACATAATATTTTCCTACAAAACTTTCTGCATAAATATAAATTCCCACTAAAATTTTAAGCATAATAATTATTTAAAACTTGAAATAGTCATTTAATTTTCATTTTTGATTATAAAAATAAGAGATCACAATTACAAAGTGTGTCTTGACCAATTAAAACCACCCCGAAAAAATCTCTCAATGCTGTATGGACATGTTCTGTATGTTCAAAGTGGCTGATAAGAAAATCGAAATCAAAGAATGGCGATTTTATATTGTTAAACACCTCATGATTAATGTCTTTTCCTCTCTGCCTATTGAATATCTCTTGCGATTTATTAATGATTTTAACATCTTCTATATTCAGACTACTTTCAAAATTCAGCATCTGCAAAAGAACATCTCTTTCTTCGAACTGAAGACTTAAACCACCCGAGAAGAATATATACATCTCTATATTTGAATCCGTAAAATCTAAACTCTTTCCAGAGAGCCAAATATATTTACTCCCGGTAAAGAAAGATACAGGAGGAGAGTGATATATATTTCCTTTACCACCATCAAGACACATGCAATATGTAACATCGCCTTCGGCAACTATTTTAGCCTTTCTCAACAAAAATGATGCCACTGAATCTTCAGAATCATAACTATCAATATATTCTGCAATTATCCCTACAGGGTTTTCAGCAATCATGACAACACCAAAGATTTTTGTCCGCATTTATTTCAAGATTTTCTACACTCACAACTATCTTGTCATTCCCATTACAGGATCTATCGCAAAGTAAGAATACAACCCTGAAGTATTATCCATGTTAAGCAGAGCCGGATAACCTTTGGTGATATTGATATTGTAATTCATTACTGATCCTCATTTAAAAACAGACCTCGGGAATATTTTCCTATTGATTTTTATTATTATCCCTAACTGAGAGTCATGTTTATGTTAATAGATTTTCTTTCAGGTCAGCTTTATAATAACACTCTTAAATGTCAATTATAATACGGAATGTATCCATGAGAATGGCCGTAAATGCTGAGGTAGAATATTTCATCATAAGCTAAAGAAACAATCCAGCATCCTTGAACAATTAGTTGCAAACGAGTTTATTTGCACTTAATAGAAAAACTCTCTTTATAAATCAATAACGTGGTTTTTAATCGAAATGTTATTATTTTCATCGCAACTAAAATAGGAAGAAAGATAGGAATAATCGTGAAAAGGACTTTTAATACCATTTAAATGTAACGCACTGAAACTTCTTTTTTTGGAGACCAATAAACAACTCTTGTGCTTTGTTTAATGATTTCGCAGACTCAATGGATATGTTGTTATCAAGTTCAATAGATTGAGCTATTATATCAGACTCATCGAACTCCGAGGAATAATCTTCCTGTAAAAACCATTCTTAACCATACCATGGTGTCATGATAATCTGCGCTTCTTCCAGCAAGTAAAATATACTTATCACCAATATCAAAACCGCAATCATCAGAGTGATAATAATTTTCATCTCCATTTTCCAACCGCATAAAGACACTTCTTTTGTCCATCACTACCCTTGCACGTTTTAATACCACAGTTAATATGCAGTCGGGCTCATTAATATCTACTTCTTTTAACAAAGTAGCTATTATACTATGTGGGTTCTTATTTAGAATTGGAGAAAACCAAATATCTTCGTACATGTTTATTTCTATATTCTCCAAGGTTATAAAAATTCCCCATTACCCCATGAAGATATTTCAGGAAAGGTGATGTAATGATGTAATCCGACGCCACTACTCATACAGATAAATCGTTCATAACTATCCGTGATATCCAAAGAATACATTGTCATTTCACCCATCCATTTTAAATAATAGTATTTTAAATGAATAACGCTCTGTTAATGAACAATTCCCGCACATAACTCTTAGACAAGGTTGAGGTGGGCTTTGTAAGTGATCCCTTGCCTGCTATTGTGAAATGTGCCAGATAACCATCCCGGCATGACGAAAACCAATCCAGATCAAATTCTAAAAACTCATCGTTCATTTCCGTCATTTTGTACTCTTAATACTGCAAAGCGAACTAATGTATCTCCATTCGCAATTTTAATTCCAATTCAAAAGACTGTACTGTCCGACTATGTAACATTTGTAAACTACTACAGGCACTGCTTTACTGAAAGTCCTCACCAATTCGGTAGCAGAATGATAAATAGTAAAACATCGACTATTTTTAATCCATTGAACGTCAATTCTTATTATTAAAAGTAGAAGAAAATACCTGTTTTATAATCAATTGCAAGATTTACTTGAGAGTATAGTTTTTCTAAAATTAGGCTTGAGGGAACTATGTTTATTCGTTCCCCAATGATTACTCTACACTGACGAAGTTCATCTAAATCAGTTATGTTCTCATCTTCATAGTCGTCTATATTTTTATCCAACTGGTTGTTAAGAATTTCAATGATCCTGAATCCCATAATTCATTGTAATCATGTTCTTCAAAAATCACCTCAACGAGGTCCCCTCCTGACATTGATCATAATCCAATCGATTCATTGCTTCCAGGATTTACGGGGACAGCTATGCATTTCATATTATTTTCTCCCATCAATATTGAAATGAGTAACTGGTTATATTCAGACTGAGACCTACCAGCCTGCTTACCGTTCTCTAATCTCTAACATCTTATTATTAGGAATATTTCCATCAAGATCCGGTGTAAGCGCACCCGTTTTAGTTCCACGCACTTTTGAGATGTCCGGAGTTTTTAGACTACCTCTTATTTTAAGAGTGTCCAGCTGTCTGGAGATTCAGGGGCCAGTCTACCTTCCTTATTGTTTTTCAGAATACTCACTAGAGTTTCCATTGCTTTTGCTGGTCGTCATTTGGTTCTAATAACAAATTTATCAATTGCTTATCTAATTTAATATCAAAGACATCAAGACTTAACCAACCCTTCGACCAGAAATCAACGGTGCCAATTTTATTATTTCCTTCAAACTCAACACGTTCTAAGTCACCAAAATCACCATCGAGATAAAAGCCATACTGAAAACTGTATCCCTCTAGCACTGACTCTATTTCTTTCTTAAAAAAGACACATCCATATATTACTCCTATTTTTGTCTACAACAGAGATGTTTTTGCTTCTGGAAGCTGCGAGCCACCTTGCTTATTTAAAATATATTTTTGCGAATTAGCTGCATCAGGACCCAGCATTTTAAACCAACCATCTTTTCCACCCTGGAAGTAAACTATTACTCGAAACATCAAATTCAACACGAACCAGATTTTGCGGCACCTTTATAATCAGAAGCGCCATTAATTGAAATAAAGGTTTGCCCGCCACCACCTTGAACGACTCTACCGCTACGCTGCATATCTTGCAACTCAGTAAGCGTCATCCACCGACCGACGCGAGTAACACTTACCCCATCAATGACTTTTGACTCACCTATTTTTAATTCAGTATTGGTGACTCTCGTTGCTGCACCTTGTGCAACTTTGCTTTCACCTTTAACTATATCATCAATTATCGACGCGCCAGATTTACCCGCCGCGACTGTGCCCTGAGATGTTCCACCTAACGCCGGATGATGACTTATCCGAGGGTCAGCGCTAAGATTGCTACCTGAAGTACCGACTTGAGCTTATTGGTTTCCAAATAATTCTTTATCATTTGCAACGGGCTCAAGTTGCGATATTGAGTAAGAAGCCAGTTGTTGGCACTGATCGTTACAGCTGGTGAGGCAACCAGTATTTTGAGTTTTTCCAAGACTGCTTTTTGGTCGCCTATCGATATTCCTGTTGCTAATGCTTGTTGCTGTTGATCCACATCTAATTTTTTAAGATCAACCAGAAGCTTTTCTCGTTCCTCTTCGGTCTTCGCTTCGGCGTATTTTTTAACAAAAGTTGTGATGTCCTTATCACTCAGATAGTTATTCTCAACCGTCGTCTTCCCGGCACTCGCCGCTGCAGTTGCCGTCTCCGTACTCTCGCCTATCAACCCACCCGCGAGGCCTGACGCCAGCGTCGACAGTGCAGCAATAGTCTGTTTCTCTGTTTCCAGTCAGTTGCGAAGGCTCTTTGTTGTAGACCTGCTTCGCCAGCAGGATACCGATCGTCTCGCCGACCACGGCCCCGGCAGCGCCCACCAGCGCATCCTGTCCCTGCACTTTTGCCAGCACGGCGTTGACCACGGCATGAGCCATGATCCCTGCCATGGTGTTGTTTTCGGTGATATTTTTACCGATCTCATTGGCGATATACGGCGCAGCAGCTCCTGCGAGTGCAGCATTGACATTGCCGCCCGCCAGCCCACTGACAGCCGCGGTAGCAGCGGTTATCGCACGTTGCACATCACTGCCGGTACCGGTGTTTTCGGCAACTTTCTTGTATTCAGGCGTATTGCGTAATACGGCCAGTTTCTGCAGACGCTCTTTCTCCGGCAGTCCCTCAAGCGAAGTACCTGTTTTGGCGATCGCCGCTTTCAGACCATCGATATCGCTCTGCGTACGGACAATATCCGCAACCTGATTACCAATATCGCTGACCATCTGCACGGCCTGCAGTCGATTCTGCTCCTTCTCTTTGTTAAAGATCGGGCTGATAGCGTCGTTGGCCTGCGCAACATCTCTTTGCAGTCCACTGACAGCCTGTTGCTGGTTCGCCGTGTCGCGAACCGTAATTGTGCCCTCTGAAACTGCAGCCTCAGTTGTACCTCTTGCATGCCCGGAACTCCCTACACTGGACATAAGCGTACTGGCGGCGTTGATCGCGGCCTGCGCCCCCAGGTTACCCGAAGAGCTGGAAGCCACCGCCGGAATGGGAAACTTTGTAATCGGCTTTATTGGTAATGTTGCTGTAGCCAAGCGTACCGGTATCAAGGCTGTTTTTATCTGCTGTTGCCGTGCTGCCAATCGCCCCGCCATTGAGCTGGGTATGGTTGCCGACCGTGACATCAAAACCACCCGCACCAGCGAAAATCCCGCTCTGCTCGGCAACACTGTCGAAGGTGCTGTGCATTTTGTCCGGCTGAAATTGATATAGCCGGAACCAGTCATGCTACTGAAGGTGAAACTGCCGCCAGCGCTGACGCTGCTCTGTTTCGAGTCGTAGTTATTGCTGTCCTGCAGGCTGGTGACGGTCAGGTTACGCCCAATGTCAGCCGTTACCTGATTACCACTTACCTGCGCGCCGATCAGCGACGCATCCTGCCCACTGTGCAGCGACACCTTGCCACCGCTGTCCAGCGTGGTTTCGGTCCAGTTCGTGCCGTCACCTTTTTCGCGGCCTTTCGCCGCATTCACATTAGCAAAGACACTAAGACCTGCGCCTCCCTGACCGACGCCAAAGCTGACGCCAACACCACCGCCGCTACTGCTGTTGCTACCCGTGGTTTTCTGCGTGTTGGCGGAGCCGGACAAAAGAATATCCCGCGCGGCATCCAGCTGGCATCGCCGCCTGCTTTCATGCTGCTGCCAGCAACCACGATATCGCCGCTGTTAGCCTCGTGATTTTTCCCGTTAGCTTTAATCGTCAGGTCATGACCGGCATTCAGTGTCGAGCCGCTAACCCTGGTCAGAGACCTGATGCTGCTCCGATTTCGATTTTTGCGTGGTCAGCGAGATACTGATGTGAATACCGGAATCGGGTTCACCCGTGGTATCCGCCATCTCTTTGCCCTGAACCGCCCTCGGTAGCCTGAAAGCACCGCCTTGGTGGCCTGCAATGCAGCCAGTCGGGAATCACTTTGCTTCGACGCAGCCTGCGCCGTCGTCACTGCGTTATTGACGGCATCCACCACCGCACCCGTCAGTGCCACGGTCAGTCCACTACTCTTCTGCTCGAATTTCTGATCGGTCGAGCGCTTGTCATGGCCCGGATCAATCACCACGCTGTCGCCCGTCAGGGAGAGATCCTTTTGGCAATCAGGTCAGAACCGCCAACATGTAACTGGTTGCCAGCGGTGAGGAGTGACATCGCCACCGTTACTGCCGACGGTGCTGGTACTCTGGCTCTGGGTTGAGCCTTTCTCTCTCAAATCCTGTTTGGTCTTGCTGCTCCCAATGGTGAAACCAATACCGCCTGACCCCATCAGGCCGCTCTTTTTCTTCTCTTTAAACTGCCAGTTTGAATCAGTATTGGTTGCCGCAGTGATATCGAGGTTATGACCCGCATTCAGGGCGACATCACCGTCACCCACGACAGACGATCCTTTCACCAGCAGGTCATTGCCGGATTTTACCGTCACGTTATCACCGCTCAGCAGTGTTCCGGCTTCCCGCGTGGCGCTCTGCTCTGAAATGGTGTGGGTGGTGGTTTTTTCAGGAAACCTTTCTTGGTTTTGGTCTCTTCTTTGTAGTGGTAATCGCTTTCAGTGGCAGTCGTTAGATTGACATCGCGACCAGCCTGCACACCGATATCACTTTTCGCCGTAACCTGTGCCGCTTCAGCGTTCATGTCGCGACCAGCAATAATGACGGTATCGGTGCCGCTGGCAATTTCTGTGCCCTGCTGGCGAACCTTCTCGTTAATGACCGTTTTCTTACTGGCTTTGTAGCTGTCGCCCGCAGGTGCTCGCTTCCGCCAGCAGATTGACGTCGCGGCCAGCCTGCATGCCGACCTGCTGCTCTGCCGCCAGCCCGGCGGCCTGCGAATTGATATCCGGCCTGCGGTCAGCGTCAGGTTATTCCCGCGCTGACGGTAGTGCGATCAAGGCCAGTGCTGTGGTTTTCGCTTTTACCATTGCGGCTATTCTGACTGGTCTGCTCTGCATTCAGGTTCAGGTCATTCCCGGCTGCGAGCTGCGCGTTTTTCCCGGCGCTGACATCACTGGCGCTGAGCGTCAGATCGTTGCCTGCCTGCATCGCCGGTTACCGCCTGCCTTGATGGCACTGCCCGGTAAGAGACGTCAGCATTGCTGGTCGCTGTTTTACGCATGAAACCGGACTGCCCATACGCCTCATTTTTCTGAATGGCGTTAACGGCGATATTGCCCGTGGCGTCCATCAGCAGATTGCCCCCTGCCGACAGCGTGGAGCCGGTCAGGGTGATATCTTTGCCCGCCGTCAGCGACAGACCATCCTGCGCGGTAATGCTGGCAATGCTGCCCAGTGTGGTGTCTTTAAGGCTGACCGAACCGCGTTTGCTCTTCGCATCCAGTGAGTACTGATTAGCAAGCGTGAGGTTATTGATACTGCCGTCGAGGCTCTCCAGCGCCACCGTTTTACCGTTGATGGCGGAGCTAACGTTGTTGATATCGCCAATCGCACTGAGGATCGACATTGCCACCCGCTTTGATCAGCGCATCGTGGGTGTTGGTGATCGCCCCGGCGCTTTCAATGCTGAGGTCATTTTTCGCCAGCAGTGTGCTGCCGCTGTTGGTGACACTGCCGCCTTCCGTGGGGCTGACATTGTTCCCGGCTATCACGCTGCCGTTGTTTACCGTCACGTCTTTTGGCGACAGGTAGACTTTGGGGGATCATCACCGTTTCGCCATTAATCGTGGCGGATTCCCACCACAAAATGCTGTGATCCAGTGATGCGATTTGATCGGCGGAGAGCGCCACGCCAAACTGCAGCCCCAGTGACTGCTGGGTATTCGCGGCGTTATCCATCAGGTAACGCATCTGGTCGAGATCGGAGCCGATGCCGTTAAGGTAGCGGCTACCGGTCTGGTTC
This sequence comes from Enterobacter sp. EA-1, assembly GCA_002886105.1. Taxonomy (GTDB): domain Bacteria; phylum Pseudomonadota; class Gammaproteobacteria; order Enterobacterales; family Enterobacteriaceae. Next base: position 48,531 of record CP025776.1, on the reverse strand, counting down.
AGCACCACATTGCTGACATAACGGGTATCGAATGCAGCATCACCGAGGAAGCGGTAGTCGTAGTCCGGGTTCAGTTTGATGCGACTCAGCATGTACGAGGAGCCAAGGAACTGCTTCTCGTCGGTATAAGCGCGGTTAGTTTCACGCGGGGCGGCAGACGGGCTGATACCCAGCAGTTTGTTGAGATCTCCAAACAGGTTCGGGTCAAGCTGCCCGAGACCGTCGAGTTTCGGGTTAACGGTGATGAGATACGGGCTTTTCGGGTTATCCGACACCACAAAATAACCGCTGTTGCCGGACGGCAGCGGATAGGCGCTGGTATCAACGGATTTGCCCTCGGGTGCTGGCCGGGTACGGTGTTTTTCAGCACCGCATTAGTCACGCCTGCACTGGCGAGACTGCCGAGGTTGGCATTGCCTTTTGCTGTGCGCCAATGCCGCTCAGCGCACCGCCGCCGTTAATCTGTTGCAGGGCGTTGTGCAGTTGATCCTGCCACTGCGGGGGAATTCACCGCCGCCGGGCCGTTTGCCAGCGCCTGTTTTGCCACGCTACCGCCAATACTTTGATTGCTCCAGAGTATTCAGTGACGGGGCAGTAAGGGTGTTGCTGATGCCTCTGGTATTCGATGTGGTAGTCGTGTTGCTGATATTACTGCTAAAACTGGCGCTGACATTACCACCGGCACCGGATAACTGTGCGGTAGAGCTCGCCATTTTCGACAATCGTCGTGGGTGCACTGTCCAGTTTATAAATATAGGTACTGTCATAAATGTCATGCGAATCCATAAAGCCAGCCGGGGCTTTTATTATCGGGAATAGCGCTAAGTACAGCCCGGCAGCCGGACGTGCAGTCATATTTATATTTCTGACTGACAGTCGTTTTTCCCGTTTGTACCGACTTATTATTTAGTTGATTACCAGCAAGCGTGATGTTCTTACCAGCCAGAATGGTGCTGGTGATATTATTCAACGTATCGGCAACAATAGTTAGATTACCGCCGGCCGCAAGTCTTGAGGCTCCCCCCGATGCAGAAGCCACTATCTCATTTTGGCTCCAGAATAACGGTTCTGGTATCCGGGTTAGCGAGGGGAACAACACGATAAAATTGATGACACGTTAAGTTACTATTTTTGCCACCACCGCCGGAGCAGGCCTTTCCGATGTAGTATCCCACCTCACTCTTATCAAAGCTGGATGCTTTTACCCGAAATCGTGGCTGCTGGTGAGTCGGAATTCGTTAATTGATTAGTGGTCACCGTAAACCCATCCCTCTGGTTCAACAGATGCCCGGTCTTAATGGTGATATCGCCGTTCGTCGTCTCAATAGTGCCGGAGGTGTTGATCACCTCGCCGTTGGCATTACCGGCCGCGTCCCGTTGCAGCCACAGGTTATTGCCCGCCAGCATATCGCCGCGCTGGTTGGTGATGCTGTTGGCGTACAGCGCCAGTTGTTTGCCGCATACAGCAGCGCGGTGTTGATAATCGCGCCCGGCGCGCTCAGCGTCAGGCTGCCCGTCGTGCCGGCAAAACCGTTTGCGGTGATATTCCCCCGGCTCGCCAGCGTGATATCGCCGCCACCCTGAAGGGCGCTGTTGCCGTTCAGCACGATATCGCTGCCGCTTAAGGTGCTCGCGCCGCTGCCGGTGGTGATTTGCCCGTTACTGGTCAGCTGTCCGCCCGCGCTCAGGTTCACCGCACCGGCCCTGCATCACGCTCTGGTTATCTATCGCACCGTTGCTGGTGACGCTCAGGGTTTTGCCTGCCGCCAGCGTGGTTTTTGCGGTGAAAGCGTTTGTCAGTTGCAGCGTCAGGTTGCCCAGCGCCACCACCTGACCCAGTGCATTCAGCCCGTTTGCCCCCACAAACAGGTCGCCGCCGCTAAACAGCTTACCGCCGGCGGACTGCTCCACCTGCGTGGCGTTCACCGTCAGCTGGTTGTTACCGAGCAGTGTGCTGTTATTGGTCAGTTGCCGGTAATTGAGCGCCGGTTATTCGCCCGGGTGGTGCCTGGTTCGTGAAGCTGTCGCCGGTGAGCGTCATCTGATCGGCCAGCAGCGTGCCGGTGCCGCCGTTGTTTGCGGCATTCAGGATAAGCGTGGTGGCCTGCAGCCAGCCTGCGCCGGTGTACTGCGGTGTGGTCAGCGTCAGTTGCCCGCCGGAGAGCAGCCTGCCCTCGTTGCGCGCCGGTGGTGCTGTCGACGCGGGTGTCCCCCGCGCCCTGGAATCAGCCCGTAGTTAAACAGCGACGGCGCGGTCAGGGTCAGCCCTGCGTACTCACCAGTTCACCGCCTGCGCTGTTCGTCAGCGAATTCGCCGTGACCGCCAGCCCGTTCCCCTGGATGTTGCCGGCGTTGCCGAGCGTGTCTGCATTCAGGTTCAGCACGCCGTTGCTGGCCAGCGAGCCGCCCGCCAGTTGGGTCGCATTTCCCGTCAGGGTGACCGTCAGCCCGTCACTGCCGCTGACGGCTCCGCTGTTGGTCAGCGCGTCTGCGCGCAGGGTCAGGTTTTTCGCCGCCCACTGCCCCTGATTACTCAGCGACAATGCCTGCAGGGCCGCCGTGCCCAGAGCGGTGATTTTGCTGCCCGTGGCTGAATTCAGGTTGCCGGTAAGCTGAAGGTTCAGGTCGCCCGCGCTCCGGATTGCGCCGCGGTTATCCAGCGACTGTGCCGCCAGCAGAATCGCGTTGCCCTGCCAGAGCCCGCCGTTGTCCACCGTCCCGGCGGTGATACCGAGCGTGCCCTGCGTTAACAGCGAACCGGTCTCGCCGTTGATCAGCGTCAGTTGCGGAGCGGCCATCGCCATCCGCGCCATCAGTCTGGCGGCGGGTTGTGCGGCGTCCAGCGTCAGGCTGTCCAGCCCGGTCAGCGTGCCGTTGTTGGTAATGCCAGCCTCATGCGCCGTCAGGGTTTTCCCCTGTACCGCGCCGTTATTTTCCAGCGTCTGTCCGCTCAGCGTGACATCGCCTTCGCTGAGGAGCTGCCCGCTGTTGCGCAGCGTCTGCGCCTGAATATCCGCCGAGCCCTCGGCTACTGAACGAACCCGGCAGCGTCAGCGTACCGCCCACGGTGGCGGTGAAATCGCCCTGACTCAGCAGTGAACCGCCGAGCGTCCAGTCATCCGCCGTGACGCTGACCTTCCCGCCCTGCAATGTACCCTGCGTGGACAGTTGTCCGGCATGCAGCGTGAAATCCCCGCCGCTCAGGGTGCGCGAACCGCTGGCGGTGGTGAGGGTGTCGGCGTTCAGCGTCAGGCCCTGCGTACCCTGCCACAGTCCGTTGTTCGTCAGGGTCGCGGCGCTGAAAGCCAGCGCGCCGCCGGAGAGCCATTTGCCCGTCTCCGCGTTGATAAGGGTGTCTGCGGTGGCCTGCGCCAGTGTTGTCCCCTGGATCACGCCGCTGTTGGTCACGGTGGTGCCGGTAACCGAGACGCTGCCTGCGGCAATCTGGCCGCTGTTGCTCAGCGTGGCGGCATGAAGCGTGAGGCCGTCATTCACCGACAGCAGCCCCCGGTTGTCCAGCGTGGTCAGATCCGGGTTCAGGTCGCCGCCGCTGATTAACTGCCCGGTGCTGCCGTTGACCAGCGTCTGCGTGTTCAGGATCAGGCTGTCGTTGCCCTGCACAATGCCGTTGCTGGTAAGACGCGGCGCGCTAATGCGCAGGTCTTTCGCCGCCAGCGTGCCGTCATTCAGTACCTCTGTGGCGGTGATATCCACCAGATTCTGGCTCAGCACGCTGCCACTGGTTACTCACCGCAGTGCCGCGCAGCGCCAGTTGTCGCCGCTGACCATCTGCCCGCTGCTGGTCAGGCTGTCGCCGTCCCACGTCAGATTTTCCGTTCCCTGTAACAGGCCGCTGTTGCGTAAATCGCCGTGCAGGGTGAGCACTTTTGCCATCAGCGATCCGCTGTTCTGGCTGCTGGCCGCCCGCAGCGTCAGTGCCTGCTGGCTCAGCAGCCTGCCCTGGTTGGTCACATTACCGCTGACGCTGGCGTTCAGTCCGTTTTCGCCGAGCGCATTCCCGGTGTTGATCCACTCTCGCCGGTGGCAAGGTCAAGCGTGTCGCCCTGCATCTGCCCGGCGTTAATCAGGCGATCGTTGTTCAGCGTGAGGCTGCCCGCGCTCAGCAGCAGGCCGCCCTGCTGGTTAGCGGTGAGCCCTGCAATGTCCCGCTGTTGGTCAGTGCGGCGACATTCAGTGCCAGCCTGTCTGCGGCAATCAGGCCGCCGTTCTCCAGCGTCTGCCCGCTCAGCGTCAGTGCGCCTGAACTGCGCAAATTACCGCTGTTAGCGGTGGTCTGCGCCGCCAGCGTCAGCGTCTCATCACCCTGAATATCCCCCCGGGTTGTGCAGCGTGTCGGCCGTGATATCCACGGTTTTCGCGGCCAGCAGGCCGCTGTTAGTGATATTGTCCGCCGTCAGGCTCAGCCCGTTATCCGCCAGCAGCCGCCCGCTGTTACTCAGGCTGGCGTAATCGCTGAACAGGTTCACACCGTTGATTTCGCCACCGTTAACCAGTGTGCTGCCGCTCAGGCGTAACGCACCGTCGCTGGTGATCAGGCCGTCGTTAGTCAGTTCAGGAAGGGAGAGCGTGAAATCACCGGCAGAGTAAAGCGCACCGCTGGCGAGGTTATCCAGCCGCCCGGTTTGCAGGTTCAGCGAACGGGTGCCCTGCAACAGACCGCTGTTGATGATCTGCTGCCCGCTCAGATTCAGGCTGTCCGCCACCAACGTGCCGCTGTTGGTGAACGCACCCGGCGTGGCCATCGTCACCGCAGATGCCGCCGTTTTACCGCTGTGGCGCAGCGTTTTCGCACTGACGCTGAGCGTGCCTTTTGCCGCCTGCGTGCCGTTCAGCGTGGCGCTGTCTGCCGCCGGGGGTCATGTCCGCGCCGGAAATCAGCGAGCCCTGCTGGTTAATGTCGCTGGCATTCAGATGGACATTCCCCGCCGCATTCGCCTGACTGGCGGCATCGGTGGCAATCTGCTTCCCGGAAATCGCCATCTCCCCGCCGCTGGTCAGGGAACTGCCCGTCAGCGTGGTATTGCCACTGCCGCTGAGCGTCAGTTTACCGTCGGCGGCCAGCGTGGCGCCGTTCAGCGCCACATCCTGCGTGCTGTTAACCGTGATAGCGCCGCCAGTCTTATGGCTGCCGGACAGCGTCACGCCGTCGCCCTTCGCCGTGGAGTGAACCGCCAGCGAGGCTGTTTTTCACGGTCATTCTGCCGTTCGCATCCAGCGTGATGTCGCCACTGGCGCGCCGTCAGGTTGCCGAGGTTGACCCCCACCCCTTTTCCGTCGAGACCCGGGGTGAATACGGTTGGCGTACATCCCGCCCAGCGCACCGGTGTCGACCGCCACCACGGGCGCCGCCCCTTCTCCGGCAATCGCCGTCGCTTTCCCGCCCGCATCCACCCGGTTCGCCCCGCTGGTGACGGTCAAATCCTTCGCATGGATGGCGGCGTTCACTTCGGTGGCGCGGGCAATCAGCGACAGCGCGTCGCTGCTGCCGGCATCCAGCCCCTTCCCTTCCACGGTGAGGGTGCCCTTCGTCACCTCCAGCGCCGAGAGGTTGCCCGCCGCGTCAAACTGCGGCTTACCGGTGGTCAGGGTGGCATTCGGCGTGTTGATAAACCCGCAGCCGTTACAGGTGATGCCGTACGGGTTGGCAACCATCACGTTCGCCGCCTTACCGCCCACCTCGGTGTAGCCCTGCAGCTGTGAACGGCTGCCGCCGGTCACTTCGTTGATGATGCCTCTGGCTTCCTGCCCGGCGCGCAGGTTCGGGTTGTTCTGGATAAGCCCGCCAAGCTGCGTCTGCGTCCAGCTGCCCGGTGGCATTATTGAGGATGAGCCTCCGGGCCGACGTTGTACTCGTTAAACCGGTTGTGCGAGATACCCGCCCCGTTCGGCGTGGCAATGTTCACCACCGGCACACCGTTGGCGGCTTTATCCATGGTTGTCGGGCCGTCCGGCGTGATGGCGGCGGCAAAGGACGGGGCCACCGGCTGCCAGACCAGCAGGCCGATGATAAACCAGCTGAGTGCACGCTGAGAGAAACGGACCGGTTTATCGGTATTCATCCTTGTCTTCCTTTAAAAGTGACAGCCACACGCCAGTTAACACTGACGTGGTCCGGTCCGAGCCAGTCGGGATAGTGCAGCGGCGTGCCGGCAGAAATCTGGCTGGCGAACCAGCGCCCGGCGCTGCCGAGGCCCGCTCGACGCCCCCCACACTGTGCCGCTGGCATAGCGGTCGAGGCGGTCTTTTCCAGCCAGCCGCCGTCCAGCGCCACGGTGGCGCTGATTTGCCCCGAATACCGGCAGGGTGAAGAGGGCGTAATTCAGCTCGTTGCGCCAGTAACCGCCGTTGTCGCCGGAGATGTACTGCTCCTTAAAACCGCGTACCGAGCTTTCGCCACCGAGCGTCAGGCGTTCACTGCCGTAGAGCCGGTCCGGCGACCACTGCCCGTACAGGCTGGTCAGCCACAGCAGGTCGCGGGTGACCGGGCGCTGAAAACTGGCGCTCAGGCTCCATTTGCGAAACTGCGCGCGCGGCACATCGCCGGTTTTGTCTTCGTCTGTTTCGGCGTTAAACCACGGCGTGCCGTGGCTGTAGTCGGGTTAAAGGTCGCCACCCCGCCGAGGATTTTCTGCGTGTGGCTGACGCCCAGCTGCAGGCTGGAGAGGTTGCGGGTGCTGCTGGTCAGCGGCGCGTCGTTCAGCCAGTTGTGCGATGAGCGCTGCGTGATACCGGCACTGAGCGCGGTTTTGATGTCGCCGTTGCGGAACACCACGCGGGAAAGGTTCAGGCGGTGGGTCTTCGTGTCACCGGTGGAAATCCACGGGTAGCCCATATTGATGAGGGTGGTGCGGTAGTTGCTCCGGTGTGCGTAGCTGTAATCCAGCAGGCTGTAGCCCCGGGGGACGCTGACCCCGGCCTCGGGAAACTCTGCGCGTCATAGCCGGTGGCGAAATCACTGCTGCGCCCGCCGCTGACAAACCATTTATCCGCCACGCCCAGCAGGTTATTTCCGCCAAGCGAGCCGTTTAACTGATTTTCACCGGTGCTTTTCTGCCCGCTGTTATCCAGCGACACGCTGGCGCTTAACGGAAATTCCGGCGTGGCGGTTAAATTGACACCGGAATAACCGGGTTCGCTGTCCGGCACTATTTCAATCTGCACGGGATTACTGCGCAGGCGGTTAATCTGCTCCATGCCCTGCTCAATATCCCGCAGGTTAAGGACTTTTCCTTCCAGCCCCGGGAAAACCATCTTCAGCATACGCGGGGGAGTCGCCGTCGAGGCGGATATAACGTAATTTCCCCTCCAGCACCACGATGCGTAATTCCCCTGCGATAAATCCTGCTCCGTGAGAAAGGCCCGGCTGGTAATATAGCCCCGGCTGATATACCAGTCAGAAATGGCGGCGGTGAGTTCCGTTATTTTCGCCATATTCAGGCACCGGTTCTGCCGGGGGGCAGTCAGTTTCTGCTGCGCCTTTGCGCTGATAAGGGTGACGCCGGAAAGGGTGATGGTGTGAATGGCAAAACAGGGGCCGCCGGGCTGAGAGGCAGGCACGCTCTGGTCTGCGCGCGGCAGCGGGTGCTGCGTTCCAGTTCGTCGCGCTGTTGCTGATTCTGCAGCAGCAACTGCTCCTGCTGCTGACGCACGGCGTCACGATCGGCCGGAGATAAAGGCGCGGCCTGTGCCGTCGCCGCAAATAATAAAAATAAGACCAGATAACGCACGCGACCATCCATGAGAAAAGACATCCTGACCCAATAAATAAATTTGGGTTAAGTGGTTATTAATTATTAGTTTTGGAGTATATTCCTATGGAACAAATTACAAAGCAATATGCAGCCGTGCAAAATGGCTATTTCTCATAAAAATTTAGGATTAATTCAAGATATATCCTCATGGATATAATCGATGTGAATAATTAGGGCGATGCACAAGGCAATAAAAAAAGCCTCCGGATGGAGGCCTTAACAAATTTATTACCTGACGCTAGCGTTTACGGACATCCGGAATAATTAAATCCCCGCGCACCCGGTACGAACCCAGCACGCTTTGGGTTTTCTCATTCAGCCGGTGGCAACGATTTTCGCGGCCATCGCATCCATCGAATATTCAATGGCAGGGATCGTTGGAATACCCGGTAAATGCAGCGAACCGGCAAGGCTAAACACCATAATGTCGCCGGGCACGGTTTTATTAAACGCCTGCAACTGGGGAATAACCCGCTGCGCTTCCTGCTCGTCTGCTACCAGCAAAGCATTGAAATTCAACGTCGTTGCGTTATTAAGCAGCACCTGAAGCGCCACCGATGAAGAGGTATCATCCATAAACACCAGTTGCGGTTAAACGGCAGGAAATTGTTTTCCAGCGCCAGCTTATAACCCAATAACACCTGATCGGCTGCGGCGCTGTTGGGGTGAATCAGTGCAATTTGTCGACGGCCCCCGGCTAATCAGATAATTACAGGCGGTTTCCGCCGCAAACGCGTGATCGAACTGGATGCTGTTCGGCGTGGTCGTCGCGGATTCCACACAATCCACCAGAATGACATTTTCATCGTCGATATGGAGCGGGAAGCGCGCGCCGATAACCAACACATCGTCACACAGCCCGCAGGTCAGCTCATCGAGGGCGCTCATCACTTCCGCCTTACTATTGGCGAAGCGTAACAGCAAATGTTTCTGGCTCTGGCTTTAAATGTTTTCCAGTGCGTAGAGGTAGGCGGTGGTTTGGTTGATATTGTCCTCGGGCGCAAATAACACCGATGCAGCCTGTCGACTGGCTGAGCAAGGACTGCGCGATAACGTTGGGCCGGTAGTTCAGCTCATCAACCGCTTTCAGTACCGCGAGGCGACTGGCTTCCTTAACGCCGCGCGAACCACTCAACACCCGTGAGACTGTGGCTTTGGACACCCCAGCTAAACGTGATACATCGTTGATTGTAGACATCTTTTCTCCCCCAGACAGGCGCATTACAGCACCTGCAAATTCCAATTACAGCAACGACTAAAAATCTAACCGTTCGCAGTATAACGGTTTCCGTTTTGATGGAAACCGATTTTCCGTTTTGTCATTTTTGTTCTCAATTCATCATCCAAATCTGTGATGAAAATCCAATAACACAGCCTTGCAATCATTAGATATTGACAGCAATCACACTTCTATCCCGAAGAAATGGAAACCGGTTTCCGTATGATGTCCAATCACCTCCGCAATAACTATTTACATTTCGAGGATGAATGACGATGTACAGGATTATGTTGTGTTGCTCAGCCGGGATGTCCACCAGCCTGCTGGTGAGGAAGATGCTGGAAGCAGCGAAGGAACGCGAATTACCGGTGGAGATTGACGCGTACGGCGTGGCGGAGTTTGACACGCAGTTTCCGCGTTATCAGGTTGTGCTTCTCGGACCACAAGTAAAATACATGTTAAAAACGCTGTCAGAAAAGGCCGCCGCTCAGGGCATTCCGGTACAACCCATCGATCCGATGGATTACGGCATGCAACGTGGCGAAAAGGTGCTGGACTATGCTCTGTCGCTGATTGAAGCGGCACATTAACAAGGTGTTCTTATGAGTTCCTTATATCAATCAATGATTACGGTTATCGAGCAAACCATTACGCCGCTGGCCGGTCGTCTTGGGCAGCAAAATATGTTATCGCTATCCGCGACGGTTTTACCGCTGCACTGCCGTTTATGATCATCGGCTCGTTTATGCTGGTGTTTATCTTCCCGCCGTTCTCCGCCGACACCACCGTCGGTTTCGCCCGCGGCTCGATTTCTCCACCGAGTATCGCGCGCAACTGATGCTGCCGTTTAACCTCAGCATGGGGGTAATGACGTTCTTTATCTCCGTCGGTATCGGCGCCAGCCTCGGTCGCCAGTTTAATCTCGACCCGGTGATGACAGGCTTGCTGGCGTTTATGGCGTTTTGCTGGTGGCAGCACCCTATGCAGACGGCAAAATCTCCACCCAGTACCTTTCCGGACAGGGGGATTTTTTACCGCGCTGCTGACCGCGATTTACTCCGCCCGCGTCTATGCACCGGCTGAAACAGCACAACATCACCATTCGCCTGCCGAAAGAGGTGCCGACCGGCGTTGCCCGCTCGTTTGAAATCCTCATTCCGGTACTGGTGATCATTGGGACGCTGCACCCGCTGAACCTGTTTATTGAAGCGCAAACCGGCATGATCCTGCCGCAGGCGATTATGCACCTGCTGGAGCCGCTGGTGTCCGCATCCGACTCTCTGCCCGCGATTCTGCTGTCTGTGTTGCTGTGCCAAATCTTCTGGTTCGCCGGGATCCACGGTTCGCTGATTGTGACCGGCATCATGAACCCGTTCTGGATGGCAAACCTCTCCGCCAACCAGTGCTGCACTGGCTGCGGGTGCTGCACTGCCGCACGTTTATCTGCAAGGGTTCTGGGATCACTACCTGCTGATTGGCGGCGTCGGTTCCACGCTTCCGCTGGCCTTCCTGCTGCTGCGCAGCCGCGTCGCACATCTGCGTACTATCGGCAAAATGGGCGTGGTGCCGAGCTTCTTCAACATCAACGAACCGATCCTGTTCGGTGCGCCAATCATCATGAACCCGATGCTGTTTATCCCGTTCGTCTGCGTGCCGCTGGTTAACGCCGTACTGGCTGGACCGCCACCAAAATGGGCTTGCTGGCGCAGGTGGTTTCGCTAACGCCATGGACAACGCCCGCGCCGATTGGTGCGTCATGGGCTGCAAACTGGGCCTTAAGCCCGGTGGTGATGTGCCTGATTTGTATGTTGATGTCTGCGCTGATGTACCTGCCGTTCCTGCGCGCTTACGAGCGTTCACTGATGAAAACAGAGGAACAAAAGCGCAAAACACCGCGCCGATGACGGAAACCGTTCGCAGTAACTAAGCCGTAATGCATAAGCAGTAACGAAAAGGAGTCGGTAATGAAATACGTATTTCCCGCAAACTTCTGGTGGGGCAGCGCGTGTTCCGCACTGCAAACCGAAGGGGAAAGCCAGCAGGGCGGGAAAAGCGCCACCACTTGGGATGCCGGCACGCCCGGGAACCCGGCGCTTTCACCAGCAGATTGGGCCGCAGGAGACGTCCACGTTTTACCGCCACTGGCGGCAGGATGTCGCGCTGTTAAAGCAGCTCAATCACAACAGTTTTCGTACGTCTCTCAGCTGGGCGCGCCTGATCCCGGACGGAACCGGCGAGGTGAATCCGCAGGCGGTGGAATTTTACAACGCGGTGATCGACGAACTGCTGGCGCAGGGCATTACGCCGTTTATTACGCTGTTTCACTTCGATATGCCGATGGTGATGCAGGAAAAGGCGGCTGGGAAAACCGGGAAGTGGTGCAGGCATTCAGCCGCTACGCACAAATCTGTTTTGAGCTGTTCGGCGACCGGGTTCAGCACTGGTTTACCTTTAACGAACCCATCGTGCCTGTAGAAGGCGGGTATCTGTACGATTTCCATTACCCGAACGTGGTGGATTTCAAACGTGCCGCCACAGTGGCGTACCACACGGTTCTGGCCCATGCCAGCGCAGTACGCGCGTTTCGCGCCGGGCATTATTCTGGTGAAATTGGCATTGTGCTGAACCTGACGCCGTCGTATCCCCGTTCGCAGCATCCGGCGGATCTGCAAGCGGCGCACTATGCAGACTTGTTGTTTAACCGCAGTTTTCTCGACCCGGTACTGCGTGGCGAGTATCCCGCTGACCGGGTGGCGCTGCTGAAAGAGTACGATCAGCTCCCCGCCTGCCAGCCGGAGGATATCTCGCTCATTGCAGAAGGGAAAATCGATCTGCTCGGCATCAACTATTACCAGCCGCGGCGGGTAAAGTGCCGGGACAGCGCGGTCAATCCCGCATCGCCGTTTATGCCAGAGTGGTTGTTTGATTATTACGAAATGCCGTGCCGCAAAATGAACCCGTATCGCGGGTGGGAAATTTATGAACCCGGTATTTACGATATTATTACCAACCTGCGCGTAAATTATGGCAACCCACGCTGTTTTATTTCCGAAAACGGTATGGGGGTCGAGAATGAACAGCGTTTTATTGAAAACGGGCAAATTAACGACAGTTATCGTATTACCTTTATTCGTGATCATCTGAGCTGGTTACATAAAGGTATTAGCGAAGGCTGTAATTGCCTCGGTTATCATATGTGGACATTTATTGATAACTGGTCATGGTGTAATGCCTATAAAAACCGTTACGGTTTTGTGCAGTTAGATTTAGAAACCCAGCAACGTACCATTAAGAAAAGCGGAGAGTGGTTCGCCGCAACCGCTGCTCAAAATGGTTTTAATCAGGATTAAATTATTATGGTCGCACTTGGAAGAAGCGGTAATGGAGATTATCGTCAACGCCGGACAGTCGCGCAGCCTGTGCTTTGAAGCGCTGCGTGCGGCAAGGGAAGGCAACATGGAAGAGGCGCGCAATCTGCTGCGCGAAGCCGACGGTTATTCCCGTCAGGCGCATCAGATGCAAACAAAATTAATTGAACAGGATGCCGGTGAAGCCCGACAGCCCATGACATTAATTATGGTGCATGCCCGAGGATCATTTAATGACCTCGCTGCTGGCGCGTGAATTATCGGAGGAAATAATCCAGCTCTATCAACGTTAATAAATGGAGAATTGATTACGGTAAATCTTAATTATTCTGTACCCGAGTTACTAAAATAAAGCATTTTGTTTTGATGATGGCAATATTTTCTGTCCACTGAGGAACGGAAGGTTATTGTCTGAGAACAACTTACTACATTGAGATAACCATGAGAATAAATAAAAACTTCCAGTGGCGCTGGCGGTTGCGGCTACCCTTTGCTCTGGATCCGTCTTCGCACAAGAATTTACCCAAGAGCAAATAGACGCCATCGTCGCCAAAGCGGTGGATAAAGCACTGGCGGACCGCTGTGCCAAAATGGACGCCGCCATCAATAAAAAAGCGGATGTGATCGTTGAACCGCAAAGTACGGCGCAAACGCCGGATATGGCCATTCCTACGGCGTGAAATTCAGCGGCTACGCCCGTTATGGCGCACATTTCCAGACCGGCGATCAGAAATATGTCGGTGTCGACGGCTCCTATAATGGCGCGTCGGCCATTGGTCGTCTGGGTAACGAAGGCAACGGCGGTGAATTCCAGCTCTCGAAAGCGTTTAAAAGCGGTAACGGCGCAATCTGGGACGTCAACGTGATGTTTGATCACTGGGGCGACGAAGTTAACCTGAAAAAAGCCTATGCCGGCGTCACCAACCTGCTGGCCTCCAACCCGAATGCGTACTTCTGGGCAGGGCGTGACTTCCACCAGCGTCCGCAACAGGGGATCAACGACTACTTCTGGATGAACCACGATGGCCGGGCGCCGGGGTGAAAAACTTCGATATTGGCGGCGTGCAGTTTGATGTGGCCGCCGTTGGCGCGGTCGAATCCTGTAGCCCGGAAGTCCTCGGAAGATGAAGCCAACCCGTCGCGCATTACCTGTACCGGGAGTTCGAACGTCGGCGACAAAGGCAACTATGCCGTCACCTCAAAAATTCACGGTATGAAGGTCGGGCCGCTCGATCTGGAGATTTACGCCAACTACGGTTTCGACTCAAAAGCGATTGAAAGCGAAGATCGTCTGAAAGCCTCGGCAGGGCGGCGTGGTGCTCAGCCACACTAACGATCACGGGGTCAACAAAGTGATCGCCCGCTACTCCGATAACGCCGACAACAGCGTCTTCAATAAAACCGACGATCTGAAAGCGATTTACGCCAGCTTTGAGGGCAGCTACAAGTTCTCCCGGCAGACGCAAGTGGACTACTTGCTGGCGTTCCATGATTACGATAACAGCGCCAATAAAGCGGATAACCGCCGCAACTATGGCGTGATTGTGCGCCCGATGCACTGGTGGAACGATGTGCATTCCACCCCGGCTGGAAGCGGGTTATCAGCGCGTCGATTATGACGATGGCGGCGACAACCACGGCTGGAAAGTCACCCTCTCGCAGAATATCTCTATCGCGATGGGGCCTGAGTTCCGCCCGATGCTGCGCTTCTACGTGACCGGCGGCGAAGTGGATAACAAACGCACCGCACGCATCAACGGCACGACCGACACCACGCTCGATTCCTTTAACGTCGGCGCGATGTGGGAAGCCTCTGGTTCTGATGTAAAAACCGGAGGCGGTCCCCCTCAGCCGCCTCCGGTTAAACTCTGTACATGTGTTATGATGCGCGCCTTATTAATAAGTAATCAGCATGACAGAGTTGGGTTAGACGATGGGTTCCACGAAAAAGGGATGCTTTGTGTACTGGCAGCGGCCGTGTTATGGGGCAGTTCCGGGGTGTGTGCGCAGTACATTATGGAGAAAAGTCATATTTCGTCGCCGTGGTTAACCATGACGCGACTGCTGTTCACCGGCGTGATTTTGTTGACGCTTTCGTTTGTGCATGGCGACAAGATTTTCGCGATCCTCAAAAGCCGCAAAGACACCTTCAGTTTGCTGTTTTTTCGCTGTTTGGCGCACTGATTGTGCAACTCACCTTTTACTGACCATCGAAAAATCCAACGCCGCCACCGCGACGGTGCTGCAATTTCTATCACCGACGATTATCGTGGCGTGGTTTGCGCTGGTGCGTAAAGCCCGGCCAACCCTGCCGGTGGCATCCGCCATTTTCACCTCGCTGCTCGGCACCTTCCTGCTGGTGACGCATGGCAATCTGACGTCGCTCTCTATTTCTCCGGACGCGCTGCTGTGGGGGATTGTTTCGGCATTTTCCGCCGCGTTCTATACCACCTATCCCTCTGCGCTTATCGCCCGTTACGGCACGCTACCGATTGTCGGCTGGAGTATGTTGCTGGCCGGGCTGATGCTGACACCGTTCTTTGGCGGGCAGGGGGAGTGATTTTGTCGTCGATGGCCGCCTGTTGATGGCGTTTTTCTGCACTGGTGGTGATCGGCACGGCGCTCACCTTCAGCCTTTACCTGAAAGGCGCGCGCAGCTCATTGGCGGCTCGAAAGCCAGTATTCTCAGTTGCGCCGAACCGCTGAGCAGCGCCCTGCTCTCGGTGGTCTTGTTGGGGGTGGCGTTTTCCCTGCCAGACTGGCTGGGCACGCTGTTGATTGTCTCATCGGTGATGCTGATTTCGCTCGATTCCCGCCGCAAAGTGCGGGTCGCCGCCTGATAGCACAAGGCCTGATAGCACGTCGCTTATCAGGCCTGCACGCATTCTACGTTACGCTCTAACCTTCACTTTTGCCGCCACCAACAGCGCAGTCAGTAACATCAGGCTGCCGGAGAGCACCAGCGGCGACAGCAACCCATAGTGATCCAGCGCGAAGCCGCCAATCGCCGCGCCGCAGGTATTGGCAAGCTGGATCACCGCCACCTGAATGGAACCGGCTTTTTCCGCCTGATCGGCCAGCGAACGGGTGATCCACGTTGACCAGCCAACCGGCACCAGCGCAAAGCCCAGTCCCCAGATAATGGCGATGCCGGCGGCGACAACTTTATCGGAACCCCAGAAGATCAACACCAGCGCGCTTACCGCCAGCGTGAGCGGTGCCAGCGCCAGCGCCATTTTCACCGAGCGCTTCATCACCATTGGTGAGATCGAGGTGCCAACAAAACTGGCAATACCAAAGCTCAGCAACACCAGCGTCAGCCCATCGACATCAAACCCGGCCGGGTTCATGTACACCGGGCGAATATAGGTAAAGAACGAGAACTGCCCGGCGAAGACCATAAAGATCGCCAGCATTCCCGCCGCCACGCCGGGCGTTTAAGCAGGCCGAACATATTCTGGTGATGCTCGGTTTTACCCGGCAACGACGGCAGCGCCAGCCATACCCGAGGCAGCGATACAGGCGAACCCCATCAGCGCGGCGGCATTGAACACGTTGCGCCAGCCAATAATACCGCCCGAGAGCTGCCAAGCGGCGCGGCGATCACCAGTGCAATAGACACCGCGCCAAAAATCACTGACAGCGCTTTCGGGATGGTGCGAGCCGGTACCAGCCGCATGGTCAGCGAGGCCGACATCGCCCAGAAACCGCCTAACGCAAGCCCAAGGCAAGCGCGTCCTACCAGCAACAGCGTAAAGCTATTGGCAAAAGAGACCAGCAGGCAGGAAAGGGTTAACAACACGGCAAAGGCCAGCACCACATACCGCCGGTCCATCGCGCGGATCACGTTGGTAATAAACAGGCTGGCGAACATGGCGACAAAGGCGGTTACGGTCACGGTTTGCCCGGCAACCCCTTCAGAAACGCCGAGATCCAGCGCCATCGGCGTGAGCAGGCTGACCGGTAAAAATTCCACCGTGATCAGACACGCCACACAAAACGCCACGGCGAAGACGGCGGACCAGTTGGGGCGAATTACCGCATCCGTTGGAGATTGCGTCACAGATTGCTCAGTCATGTATCACCCGCTTAGTTTTTATTCGTGAAGGTCGCGCAGTGTAACATTCATAATCTGTGACGCAATTAACAATTTGGCAACTCTTTACCCGGCGTCGGTTGACCTCACCCCCGGCCCTCTCCTCGGAAGGGAGAGGGGAAAGCAGCACATATATCCCCCGCGCCCTACGGGGGAGAGGGGGAAAACCACCACACATATCCCCCTCGTCCCTACGGGGGAGAGGATGAAGGTGGAATTACGCAGTACGCGCGTGACGCGCGGCGGTCGCCAGCCGACTATCCACTCGGTGCGCGTTGATCATCGGGTTCGGCACGGTGCTGGCAAGCTGTTGCGCTGGTACGCCGCGTTGCGACTCCTGCGTCAGGATGCGGACACGCCCGCCGGGTAAATCCTCAAACAGCCGGGGCGTGGATCACATCCAGCCGTGAGCTGGCGTCACCTTCCACCCAACCATACCGGTGGCAATACGCGCGGCCTCGGCCTTCCGCAGGCGGCACATATTCACTCACCTGCGCCTCCACCGGGAAACCGAAAGTGGTAAAACGAAAACGGGCGTTGGCGCTTAACAGCGGGCCGCTACCGTCATGGAAACGGATATCCTGCGCATTGCTGTAATAGGTCGGCCAGAGAGTAGTGTCGTTCAGTTGCGCCCAAATCTCCCGCGCCGTTAACCCCACGACAATGATTTCGTTGGAGGCAAAGTTATCGGTGGTGCCCGGCAGGTAGTCTTGCGGCCAGATTATCGCGCTTTGGGTCAGTGATTGCGTCATGGTGTACCTCGTCAGTGATTAACGAGGGTCACTATGCGTAGCGCGGTGTTATAAATCTAATGGTTATCTTTGATAAACGTTATAACGCAGCGTGATATCAGTGCAGCCAGTGCACCCCGTCTTCGGGAATAAACAACGCGTTATAGCGCATCTGGAAATTGTTCAGTTCGGCGTTATCCGGCTCCAGCTCACGTAAAAAACCGAGCGCCGGGGCGTACCTGCGCATCTGTGATCGGTGCCGCCAGCCGCCCTTTTGCATCAGCCGATGCCAGTACTGCAAGTTTTGCTCGCTGCTGTCAACAATGCACACCTGCCAGATCAGCAACACCTGCGCCGCATTTTGCAGATGGGCCTCGTCCGGGCGCGCCAGATACGCCAGATATTCGGCCCCTGCGGTTTTGCCCATCTGGTCGATCATCGATTCGACCGGCACAGGCTGGAGCGTAAGTCGGTCGGTGAGGCGGCGTATCGCACGGCGGGAATCGGAGGTTAATACCCTGAAACCAATCACAAAAACAACCACCAGCGTTGCCAGCATCAACCAAATCATAACCGCTCCCGGGGCAGAAAAGAGGCTCATCATACGGGTAAAACACAGGCTACGGACAGTCGTAAATGCGATAATCTTTGTTATCGCCTGAGCGGATCATCATCATGAATAACGATATCAGAAACCTCGATCTCAACCTGCTTAAAGCCCTTGATGCACTGCTGGATGAGCGAAACGTCACGCGTGCAGCGGCGCGTCTTTCGTTAACCCAACCGGCGGTGAGCGGTATGCTGACGCGACTGCGCGACTACTTTGCCGACCCGCTGTTTATTCGCGCGCCGCACGGCATGGTGCCAACGGTTCGCGCGCAAGCGCTGGCGGCCCCGGTCAAACGCATCCTCGCAGAGATTGACCTGCTGTTGAAGCCTGTCGCGTTCGACCCGCAGGCAGCTACGCTCACTGGACGCTGGCCGCCACGGACTACGCGCTCAAAGTGGTGATCGTGCCGTTTATTGCGGCGTTAAAAAACAGGCGCCGGGGATCCGCGTACGCGTGGAGCCGGTCGAGCCCCGGCAACTGGTGAGCCAGCTTGAACGCGGCGAGATTGATGTGGCGTTAATGACGCCCTACAGCACACCGCCAGAGCTACACAGCCGGGCGCTGTTTGATGAGCGTTTTGTCTGCATGATGCGCGCCGACCACCCGGATGCCGCGCAGGAGAGTTTATCGCTGGACAGATTCTGTGCGCTGGAACATGCGCTGGTCTCGTGGGATGGCGACCGCTTTCGCGGCGTGGCGGATGAAGCGCTGGCGGCGCAGGGCAGAACGCGGCGCGTGGGCGTGTCGGTGGGCAACTTTCTGATCCCGGCGGACATACTGGCAGCCAGCGATATGGTGGCGGTTGTGCCACAGCGGCTCGCCAGTCTGACCGAGGGCATGCGCACGCTGGAAACGCCGTTACCGGTGCCGGGTTTTACGAAAACCATGACTCGGCACGAACGCACTCACCGCGATCCGGCGCATCAGTGGTTGCGTAGCGTGCTGCTGGAAACCAGTCAGGGCTAACGCGCCCGGTTCACGGGCGCGTCAACGGGTGTTACTCAATACCGGTCATAACGTGGAACTGCCGCGTTTCCCCGGCGCCAGCGTCAGCAAGCTGCCGTTGCGCTGGGCCGCAAGGAATCCTTCCGGGCGACAGGTGGCGGGCAGGGCAAAGGCCGCCACCTGCTGGTCGCCGTTGTAAAGGATCCAGCGGGTGGCATAGTTAAACTCGCGGCTGGAAAAACGCGTCAGATACGTCACGCCATCCGGGCTGTGCATCCGGAATGTCGGTGCATCGGTGTAACGGTCGAGCCGATCGGCGAAGAAGACGATTTCCGGATCGTAAAACTCCGGCTGCGTCAGCGCTGTCAGCGTTGCTTCACCCTGTTGCAAGCGACGGTTAAAAGCCAGCCACTGCTCGGTGGGTTTCACATGAGCGGGCACCGACTCGCGCAGCGTTAATGCGTCCTCCGGTAGGTTCTGACTGAACGTCGCCTGCGGCACATAGGCGTAATTCATATGGCACATGTACTGGAGCGGCATCGGCGCAGACGCCAGATTAGTCACCGCCATCTCAATAGCAAACAGCGCGCTATTGCTGCGCAGCACTCACCGACGGTTGCGCCAGATAGTGATTGCCAAACCCCATCACATACTCATAGCGCCCGCTCAGGCGTAGCGTGTCCCCTTCCAGCTCCAGCCGCCTCGTCCATCGATGCGCACGCCATTTCACCGTGCAGGGCGTGCGTATCTTCCGGTGACGGGCAGCCGTTCGCCAGCAGCCCGGAGTGGAAGGCAAAGCAGCCGTAGGTTTCCCACAATCTGCTGTGCTGGTTTTGGCTGGCTGAACATGTTACGCATGGTCAGGGATCGATCATCGAAATACGCATCCCAGATCATCTGCCCCAGCCAAGGCAGCACCAGCAGATGACCGCGGGCATTCTCCATTTTCAGCGCTTCAATTCCGCCCGGATAGCGGAACGCGCTGACGGTAAAGTCACTGTTTTCCAGAATGATGCGCGGCTGCGCAGTAAATAACTCACGCCAGAGCGCCAGACGTGTGGTCATCATCATCTCCTTAAGAAGCCGTCGCTTCGGTCAGTTCACGGCGCACTTTACTCTCACGCCAGAAATAAACGCCGACGTAGACAAAGCACAGCATCGAAACCGAGGAACGAGAGCTGTAGCGAGTGGAACATATCCGCCACGTATCCCTGCACCGCAGGCACCACGGCTGCGCCGACAATTGCCATCACAATCACCGCACCCGCCATTTCGGTATGTTCGTTATCCACCGTATCCAGCGTACCGGCATAGATGGTCGCCCAGCAGGGTCCGAACAGCACGCTGACCGCCACCGCCACATACACCGCGCTGAAGCTCGGCGCCAGCGCAACATAGGCCGAACAGCGCCCCCACGATCGCATACATAATCAGGACTTTCGCCGGGTTAAAGCGCGTCATCAAAATGTTGGCGACAAACTTGCCAATAAAGAAGCAGGCGAAGCTGTACACCATAAAGTTCGAGGCATCGCGCTCGTTGATATCCCCCAGTTCCAGCGCCAGACGAATGGTGAATGACCAGACGGCAACCTGCATCCCCACATACAGGAACTGCGCGAGGATCCCGCGACGAAAGCGGCCATTGGTTGCCAGATAACGCAGCGTGTCCAGCGCCGACGGGCGTTTGTGCGTGGCGGTCTGCGCCACTTTGCACGCCGGGAAGCGGGTGAACATAAACAGCGCCATCACCACAACCAGCACCATAATCATGTACTTATACGGTTCGAGGGTGTTTTCCAGCATCAGTACTTTAAAGTGATGGATCTGCTCCGGCGTCATGCCTGCCATCTGTTTTTGCAGACTATCGCCGTCGGAAAATACCAAATATTTCCCCAGCAAAATGCCGGATGCCGCACCAATCGGGTAGAAGGTCTGGCTGATGTTCAGACGCAATGTGGCCTGCGCTTTTGGCCCCAGCATCG
This sequence comes from Enterobacter sp. EA-1, assembly GCA_002886105.1. Taxonomy (GTDB): domain Bacteria; phylum Pseudomonadota; class Gammaproteobacteria; order Enterobacterales; family Enterobacteriaceae. Next base: position 27,808 of record CP025776.1, on the reverse strand, counting down.
AACTGTAAGTATTGGCGGCGGTTTCAAGAAAACTCAGACCGATGGCAATGGCGAAAATCGCCGCCAGAAACATGGTGTAGGTCGCCATATGCGAAGCAGGAAAGAAGAGTGTGCAACCCACAATGTACAGCGTCAGGCCGATTAAAATCGCCATCTTATAACTGCTGTTTTTGATAACCAGCGAGGCCGGAATGGCAATTAAGAAATAACCGCCATAGAATGCGCTCTGTACTAGTGCTGGAAGCAAAATTACTTAATGAGAAAACACTTTTAAACTGCGTAATTAATATGTCATTTAATGCAGCGGCGCATCCCCATAACGGGAATAAACAGGATAACAGAATAAACTGGAACAACGGCGTTTTATTCAGATAGCCATCGGGCATCTGAACGATATTTTTTCGTTCATAGTGCTACCTTTAATTTTGCAGGGTACCGGCTGGGTTATTACCGGCTGCGTTTTATTCCAGCGCAGCCGCAATAATTCAGGCGTGATTATTCATTGAACGTCAGAAACTCATTAAACTGCTCAATGCTCGGGTAAGATGATTGTGTGCCTTTACCCGTCACGCTGAACGCAGCGAAGAGTGAGGCCTTCTTCATGGCGGTTTCCCACATCACCGCTTTGTACATAGTAGTGGGCAAAACAGCCGATAAACGCATCGCCAGCGCCGCTGGTATCGATGGCATTCACTTTTATGGCCGGAATATGCAGCTCGCGATCGCGGGTCATCCACAGCGCGCCTTTTTCCCCCATGGTAACAATAATATTATTCAGCCCTTTGTCGATCAGGCTGCGTGCTGCCGCACGAATACGATCATAATTATCCACCGGCATGCCGGTAAGAATTTCCAGCTCGGTTTCATTCGGTATAAAGAAATCACATTTGCAGGCATAAGACATATCTAATTCACGCAGTGCTGGCGCCGGGTTTAATAATACTTCGATGCCATGTTTTTACCGAATTCAATCGCGTGGTAAACCGTCTCTAATTGAACCTCCAGTTGCAAAACAATCAATTTACATTTTTTAGATCTTCCGCAGCACGATCGATATCTTCCGGAGAGAGAAATTTGTTCGCCCCTTTGATAATTAAAATACTGTTGCTGGAGTTGGGATTAACAAAAATCGGCGCGACGCCGCTGCTGGTGCAGGGGACTTTTTCAACATAGGTGGTGTTAATGCCCCAGGACTCGAGGTTGCGGATGGTGTTATCGGCAAAAATATCGTCGCCCACTTTGGTCAGCATCAGCACTTTCGAGTTAAGTTTCGCTGCGGCAACCGCCCGGTTTGCGCCTTTGCCGCCACAGCCAATTTTGAAGGCGGGCGCTTCCAGCGTTTCCCCCCTCTTTCGGCATCTGGTTGGTATAGGTGATGAGATCCACCATGTTAGAGCCGATCACGGCGATATCCATTTTAGTACCTCTCTGGAAACAATCACATAGCAATGATATTATCGTAACATTATCATGTTATTTTAGTATCATTTGTGACTCCGCTCGCGATTACGGGATCCGGCTTTGCCTGCCACCTTCGTCACAGTTAGCGCATATCCAAGGATTAAGCACATATCCAGCACTAACATTTAAATGTTACTATAGGAACATAAAAGGTGAGCAGGAGAACAACTGAATGGAAACCAAGCAAAAGAGCGTATCCGCCGCCCTGGTGGAACTGCTGAAAAAGACGGACCGTATCCATCTGAAAGACGCGGCGCGGATGCTGGAAGTGTCGGTGATGACCATTCGCCGGGATTTCAGCCGGAAGATGAACCGCTGCCGTTGGCGCTGCTGGGCGGTTACATTGTGATGGTGAACAAACCTGCCGCCCCCACCCCGGCGACAAACGCGATGGCTGCTCGCCCGCACCATAAAGATGATTTACCCATCGCCATCCCCGGCCGCCGGACTGGTGAACGAAAACGATCTGGTCTTCTTTGATAACGGACCGGAAATGCCGTTAGTCATCAGCATGATACCGGATGACATCACCTTTACCGGCATTTGCTATTCCCACCAGTGTTTATGGCGCTGAACGCCAAGCCGAACGCCACCGCCATGTTATGCGGCGGTACCTACCGCGCCAAAAGCGATGCCTTCTATGCGCCGGACAACCATTCACTGCTTGATGCATTAAACCCGCGCAAAGCCTTTATTTCCGCCAGCGGTGTGCATGAACACTACGGCGTGACTGGTTTAACATTGACGATTTACCCATGAAGCGCAAAGCGATGGCGCACGGCATGCGCAAAATTTTACTGGCGCGTTACGCGCTGTTTGATGAAGTGGCGCCTGCCAGCATGCCCCCGCTTTCGGGGTTTGACGTGCTGGTGAGCGATCGGCCGCTGCCGCCGGAGTACCCGGCGCACTGCCGCAATGCGTTTGTGAAAGTCATTACACCGGATTCCGACAACGAAGCCGCCCTCTGACCCGGTGCGCAAGGCACCGGGTTACGTCCACGGTTACTCGAAAAACAGGCCGAGCTTATTAAACACGCCGGGATCGGTCGGGTGACGGATGATTTGCACCACGTCTTCGAGTTTATCTATCTGACTGATCATCTGCTCCAGACGCTGGTCGTTAGCGACCTGTAGCCAGATGCGGCTCTGTTCGCCACTTTGTAGCGGCAAACAGAGAATGCCTTCCACGTTAAATGCCCGGCGGGCAAACAGCCCACAGACGTGAGTCATGACGCCCGGATGGTTGCGTACGGTGAGTTCAAGAATGACGTTATCAGTTGCATGCATGGCTTATTCCCCCACCATTTCTGTATTCGCCGCGCGGCACCATCGGAGTACACTTTTTCTTGCGGGTCGATGCGTACATGAACCAGCGCCGGGCCGGGACGATCGATGATCGCCTGCAAAGCGGCCTGCGGATCGGCAACGGCGTTTAAATCGCAGGTATGCAGACCAAAACCGGCGGCAATCTGGGTGAAATTAATCATTCCCGGATAGGTTGCCGCAAACACGCCTTGTTTGTAGAACAGGCTTTGCTGCTGGTGCACCAGCCCCAGCGCTTCGTTATTCATCAGGATGATTTTCACATCCAGATTGTTTTCCGCGGCGGTGGCCATCTCCTGAATGTTCATCATCAGGCTACCGTCGCCGGAGAAGCAGATAACTTTGCGCGTCGGGTTCGCCAGCGCTGCGCCAATCGCCGTGGGTAAACCGAAGCCCATGGTTCCCGAGGCCGCCAGACGTCAACCACTGGCGCGGTCGGTTCAGCGGATACGCCTGCGCCGCCCACATCTGATGCTGGCCAACATCGGTGGTAATAATGGCCTCATCATCCACACACGCGGCAACCGCGTTGATCAGCCCATAGTGGGTTAACGGATCGCCCGCCTGAGGAATGTTGCCCGGAAACTCCTGCTGTAATTGCGCCACCAGTTGCGCCAGCTATGACGCGACTGCGCTTCCACGTGCGGGATCAACGCATCCAGCACTTCACCCACATCGCCTGGATAGCCACATGCGCCTGCTTGATTTTCCCCAGCTCCGCGCGGTCGATATCCACATGAATGATTTTGGCGTTCGGGCAGAACTGCTCGGTTTTGCCAATCGCCCGGTCATCAAAACGCGCGCCCAGCACCACCAGCAGATCCGCTTCCTGCAGGATATGGTTGGTGCTGCGCGCACCGTGCATACCCAGCATGCCCAATGATAACGGATGTTGCTTCGGCAGCATGCCCAGCGCCATCAGCGTCATGGTGGTCGGCAGATTGGCTTTCTCCGCCAGCAGGCGAACCTGTTCCGGCGCGTTAATCACCCTCCGCCAGGGTACAACACCGGGCTGCGCGGCATTAATCATGGCAGCGGCGTCACGCACGCTTTGCGCGTTATACGCAGGTGCCGGGGCTTTACCGCCCACTTCCGGCAATTCGCTCAAGGTGATTTCTGCGGTCTGCACATCTTTAGGAATATCTATCCACACCGGGCCGGGCGACCGGACTGCGCAATGCGGAACGCATCGCTGATCACCTGCGGCAGCTCGGCGATGTCGCGCACCGGTGTAGTTGTGTTTTGTGATGGGGATAGAGATGCCGTAAGTGTCGACTTCCTGAAAGGCGTCTGTGCCAATCATTGGAAGCCGGAACCCGGCCGGTAATGCAAATCAGCGGAATAGAGTCGAGGCGCGCATCGGCGATGGCGGTCACCAGATTGGTAGCACCCGGCCCGCTACAGGCCATGCATACTGCCGGTTTGCCCTGCGTGCGGGCCATGCCTGGCGATAAACCCGGCCCCTTGCTCGTGGCGGGCGAGGATGTGGCGGATCTGCTTACTCCTGGCTTAACGCATCGTATAAGGGAAGAACCGTACCGCCGGGGATACCCGTTACCGTGGTAATGCCCTGACGTTCCAGTAAATGGACAATCAGTTGCGCGCCGGTGTAGCGCGTCGATGGTGATGTTGTGCCCGAACTTGCCATGCTCCAGTCCTTATTGTTCTGGGCCGACTTTCCGGAGGCTAAACAAGAAACCCGCCCGGTTTGCGCCGGCGGGGTTTTGGAATCGTGTGTTGTTCCGGACCCTACGGCGCATTGCCGACGACCACCACCACACGCACGACGACCACCGCGGCGTTATGCGCGGTTTTTAGTAGGTTCATCGACATCGTGGAAGTGTTCATTAGGGACCTGTCTGTCATGAGTTAACAGGATTTATACAAACACAGCTTTTTGCCGCCGACAACTGCTTTTTTACGCACCGGCAGAAAAATGGGTTACAGATCACGTTTGCTTGCACAGGGCATGAAAACAAAAAACCCCCGCCGGAGCGAGGTTTTTAACAGGTTTTCGCGGTTGGTCGCCGCAAAACACACTGCGTTACGTCAACAGCGAAACTATACGGTAATTTTCGTATTCGCGCAATTTTCGGGCAGTTTACCCCGCATTCATTATGGTTCACGGGGCGAAAATCGTCCAGTAAATACTGTATATATAAACAGCGTTAATATATACTGACCTTGTAATCGGTGTGCGGGGCCGCTGTTCTACGGCGCAGATAAAGTCCCTGGCTGAAACGGGTGGTGCCGTCAGTACCTTAACCCCAATGAGAGCACACTGCGTTACGCCAACAACAAGGCTGACAACAGGCAGCGGAGAGGTACGTCAGCCGGTGCTCCTTAACCCGAGGAGAAGCGTATGGGCGGAATGGAGATGGTGATTCTGATCCTGAAACTCATTGTTGCGTTACTGCAACTGCTTGATGCCGTCCTGGAAATACCTGCGGTAATTCAGGTTCAAGCCACACAAAAGAGGGGCGGGAAACCGCCCCTCTTTAACACCAAATCATCTGGCTTCATTGCGCAGCCGCATGTTACCTTTGCTGACACTCCACTGACGCAACCCATTATGACTTTTTCTGTTTTCTGCATTCTGCTGTTCGCCGCCCTGCTGCATGCAAGCTGGAACGCCATTGTGAAAGCAGGCAGCGATAAGCTCTATTCTGCTATCGCCGTAAGCGGCTCTGCGTCATTAATTGCCCTGATTTTACTGCCGTTTTCCCCACAACCTGACCTTGCCAGCGCGCCGTATCTCGCGGCAAGTTGTGCGTTGCAGGTGGTTTACACCGTACTGGTGGCGAAAACGTACCAGTTTCAGACATGAGCCAGACCTACCCCCTGATGCGCGGCACCGCGCCGTTGCTGGTGGCGGTGATAAGCGTGCTGGTATTGGGCGATTCGCTTTCCGCCACCGCATGGGGCGGGATTGCCGTGGTTTGCCTCTCCATTCTCGGCATGGCATTTAATGGGCGAAGCCAGTCGCGCAAAGGGATTTGGCTGGCGCTGCTCAACTCCTGCTTTATTGCCGGGTATACGCTGGTGGACGGCACCGGCGTGCGCCTCGCAGGATCTGCGCTGGGTTACTCACTGTGGACCTTTTCCTCAACGGCTTTTGCTTGTTGTGCTGGGCAATGCTGGCGCGGCGGCAAGCGGTGACCCGCTATCTGGTTGCCAACTGGAAAAAGGTCTGCCCTCGGCGGTATTGGCACCATGGGATCTTATGGCTGGCCCTGTAGGCCATGACGCAAGCGCCGCTGGCGGTGGTTGCCGCACTGCGCGAAACGTCGATTCTGTTCGGCGCGATTATCGCCTTTGTGCTGTTAAAAGAGAACGTCGCCGGGCTGCGCATAGCCGCAGCGTTTGGCATTGCCGCTGGCGCTATTTTGTTGCGTCTTTCATGATGCAAACTGGCAACAAAAGTTGCCGAATATTGTTTACAAATCCTGCCTGACACCGTGTTGTCTTTGCTGCCCGCCATAGTGGTTCTGTCATCTTACTGTGGTAGATTCCTCTCGCATTAAGGCTGTATAGCAGCAACATATTCTTTAATTTCCCATTTTCTAAAAGTAATCAGCGAAATGAAAAGGCAGAGAAACGTCAATTTGTTATTGATGCTGGTGCTCCGGTCGCCGTCGGGCAGATGGCGCAAACCATTTATATTCCGGCCATTGCCGATATGGCGCGCGACCTGAATGTGCGTGAAGGAGCAGTACAAAGCGTGATGGCTGCCTACCTGCTGACCTACGGCGTATCACAGCTTTTTTATGGCCCGCTGGCGGACCGAATCGGGCGTCGCCCGGTAATCCTCGTCGGAATGACCATCTTTATGCTGGCGACCATGATTGCCATCACCACCCACAGTTTAACGGTGCTGATCCTCGCCAGCGCGCTTCAGGGCGTTGGCACCGGCGTCGGCGGCGTGATGGCGAGAACGTTGCCGCGCGACCTGTACGCCGGTACCGAACTGCGGCATGCCAACAGCCTGTTGAATATGGGCATCCCCGGTAAGTCCTTTACTGGCACCATTAATCGGCGGGGTGCTGAATACGCTGGTGAACTGGCGCGCCTGTTTTGTTTTCCTGCTGGCACTGTGCGCGGTGGTGACCTTCAGTATGGCGCGCTGGATGCCGGAAACCCGGCCCACCGAAGCGCCGCGTATGCGACTGGTGGACAGCTATAAAGTCCTGTTCGGCAATACCGCGTTTAACTGCTATCTGCTGATGCTGATTGGCGGACTGGCGGGGATTGCGGTGTTTGAGGCCAGCTCCGGCGTACTGATGGGCGGCGTGCTCGGCCTCAACAGCATGACGGTAAGCATTCTGTTTATTCTGCCAATCCCGGCGGCGTTTTTTCGGCGCGTGGTTTGCCGGTCGGCAAAACAAACGTTTCTCTTCGCTGATGTGGCAATCGGTGATCAGTTGCACCGGCGGCCGGGTTAATGATGTGGATCCCCGGCTGGTTTGGGGTGATGACCATCTGGACACTACTGGTTCCCGCCGCGCTGTTCTTCTTCGGCGCCGGGATGCTGTTTCCGCTGGCGACCAGCGGCGCAATGGAGCCGTTCCCGTTTCTGGCAGGCACTGCCGGTGCGCTGGTTGGCGGCTTACAGAATATCGGCTCCGGCGGTCTGGCGTGGTTGTCGGCACAACTGCCGCAAAATGGTCAGTTTAGCCTTGGGATGCTGATGACGCTGGCGGCTCTTTTGATTCTGCTGTGCTGGCTACCGCTGGCGTCGCGCTCTGCGCGCCATGAGCAGATGATCTAGCCTCATGATGGCCCGGCTTCACGTCGGGCTTTTCGCATTCTGGCGTGATCATCACTTTCAGCAGTGGCTCCGGCGCGGGCCGCCATGCGCCTTCTTCACCATCGTAAAACTGCGTGTCCGCATTAATGGCATACGGGATTTTCGCCCGACTCAATTCACAAGCCATAAAGCTGGCGAACGCCATTTGCGAGTCGGTGGGCATGCTTTTCATCGACTCTCCCACCGCCCAACCGCCAACCCAGCTGACATGACCGGTTTTCTGCTGCCAGTGCAGCGCAAGGTTAATGCGACCACGGATCGCCGCCTTCTCCGCTGCCGTACCCGACGTCCACGGGTATTTACCGTTATTTTTCAGCGGCCCCCACGGGAAGATATGCCACTCCGCCAGTAAATAACTCTGGCTGTGTGCTGGCAACTTCAGAGAAGTCAGGTCTTCCGGTGCTGCGCGCATCCGCGGCGCAATAAAAAATCATGCGCTGGGGATCGATATCGTGCAGGGTTTTGACGACTTTTTCATAGGCGCGGTTGAGCGCGGGCAAATCATGGTTGAGTTTATCGGCCGGTTCATAAATCACATCAAAACCGAGCATCGGGTGATCCGTGCCGAAAAACGTGGCGACGGTACTCCACCACGCCACCAGTTGAGCCTCGTTTTTGCATCCGGGTCGGCTTTAAAGCTGTCCGCCTGATAGGAGATAACCGGGATCACGCCGTACTCTTCACAGGCTTCCACCAGTTTACGCAGGTGGATTAAGCGTGCTTCCGTCATCGGGTCAGCCACGCGAATGCGGACATGGCGGATCCCAATGTTATAAAAAGTCGCGCACAATCAGCGGATCAAATTCGCGGATCCCACGGTCGGTGCGCGCGCCCAGTCAACGTCCATTCCCACCCCTAACTGTTGCGCGTAATGCGCCGCCGTTAGCGGAGTATCGGCGGCAAACGCAGGGGTTGCCGCCAGCAACATAACAGCAGTAATCAGTGGCTTTAACACAGTTGACCTTGCGAAAATTAGGGGTGATTACATGTATTTATCATGCTTTGACACCCCGGTGTAGCGCCAAAGCGTAATAAATTCTCACGGACTCTCCATACTTGCGCCCACAGCGTATTCCTGTTTTCTTTACGCATCCACTCCCGACAAAAGTGAACCGATGAAAACGCCGATATCGAGAAACTCATCCAGCAGTACCCGCTGGTTAAGCAACTGATCGACCTGCATGAAACGCGCTGGTTTAACCCTAATACTACCTCTGTTGCGCAGGCTTTGCCGCATGTTGGCCTGAGCGCGCAAGATGTGAGCGACGCACACGCACGTCTTGCCCGTTTTGCACCGTTTCTGGCGCAGGCCTTCCCGGAAACAGCAGTAAGTCAGGGCATTATTGAATCGGACGTGGTGCCAATCCCCGCGATGCAGCGCCGCATTGGCCCGGCAGTAACCGGCGAATTGTGGCTGAAAAAGACAGCCATTTGCCGATTTCCGGCTCGATCAAAGCCCGGGGTGGCATTTATGAAGTTCTGACGCATGCGGAAAAACTCGCTATTGCCGCCGGGTTACTGCGCGAACAGGATGATTACCGCAAGTTGCTGTCGCCGGAGTTTGCACGCTTTTTCGGTCAGTACAGCATTGCTGTCGGCTCCACAGGTAACCTCGGTTTGTCGATTGGCATCATCAGCGCGCGCCTCGGTTTTAACGTCACTGTGCATATGTCTGCCGATGCGCGGGCGTGGAAAAAGGCCAAATTGCGCAGCCACGGCGTGAAAGTGGTGGAATACGCAGAGGATTACGGTGTCGCCGTTGAACAAGGGCGGCTGGCGGCGGCAAACGATGCAAACTGCTTTTTTATCGATGACGAAAACTCGCGCACGCTGTTTTTAGGCTACGCCGTCGCCGGGCAGCGCCTCAAAGATCAATTTACCCGCCTCGGTAAAGTCGTCGATCGCGCGCACCCGTTGTTTGTCTATCTGCCCTGCGGCGTGGGTGGCGGACCCGGTGGGGTGGCGTTCGGCCTGAAGCTGGCGTTTGGCGATGATGTGCACTGTATTTTCGCGGAACCCACGCACTCCCCGTGCATGTTGTTAGGGGTTTATACCGGCTTGCATGACGGCATTGCCGTGCAGGATCTGGGGATAGATAACCTGACGGCTGCCGATGGGCTGGCGGTAGGGCGCGCCTCCGGCTTTGTCGGTCGGGCGATGGAGCGCCTGCTGGATGGCTTCTACACCGTTGATGATCGCACGCTTTATAGCCTGCTCGGCTGGCTGGCGCAGGAAGAGGGCATTCAACTGGAGCCCTCAGCGCTGGCCGGGATGGCCGGGCCACAGCAGATCTGCACCGACACGGCCTACCACCGACTACATGGGTTCAGCGACAGCCAACTCGCCCAGCCACGCACTGGTCTGGGCGACCGGCGGCGGTATGGTGCCTGCCGACGAGATGGCGCAGTATCTGGCAAAGGCGCGCTAAATCAGCCCGACTTGCGCAGAATCGCCATCAACTCCATCGGGGAACGCCGCTGGCGAAGCAGGTCACGCATCACGCGCATGTGCGGCGCGGTGTGGCTGAAAAAGCGGCGATAGCCTTCGCACAACGCGCTCTTTCCCCGCTGGATGCGGTGCTTCGGGCAATCGCCACCGGCAAAACCGCAGCACTTCGCAGTGGCGACACTCATCGCTGAGGGTGGTTTTTTGCTCTGCCCGAAAGCCGTGGCGTCGCGGCTGGCATTGATCTCGCTAATCGGGATCTGATGCAGATTGCCCGAGGGCGATAATCAGGGTAAACATAGTGATCGCAGGCATACATATCGCCATTGGCCTCCAGCGCGAACGCATGGCCGCAGGTTTCACCAAACGTGCACATCTGCGACGGGTAGCCGCTCCACACGCCCAGCGTCGAATCAAAAAGCTGGACGTACACCCGGCCAATATCGTCCAGCGCCCATCTATCAAACACCGTATTCAGGAAGGTTCCCCACGCATCGCCGCTCACCGATTCGGCGGTTAATCGCCCCTGCGCATCCTGTTCAACCAGCGGGATAAATTGCAAAAACGGCGTACCGAGGCTGCGTAAATAGCGATACAGGCGTTGCGGCTGCTGACTATTCAGTGCATTTACGACACACAGCAGATTGAACCCGACCCGGTGTTTCACCAGCAGTTGGATAGCATGCACGACGTTATGATGCGAGGGTTTGCCGCTGCGGTTAACGCGATAGGCATCGTGTAAATCCGCCGGGCCATCAATGGAAATACCCACCAGCCAGCCATGTTCGCGAAAAAAGCGACACCAGTCGTCGTTCAGCAAGATACCATTGGTCTGAAAGGCGTTTTCGATACGTTTGCCGTTAGCGTACTGCTTTTGCAACGCGGCGACGCGGCGGAAAAAATCCAGCCCACAGAGCGTCGGTTCCCCACCTTGCCGAACGGCACAATGGCGTTATCGGGTTGGGCCGCAATCTGCTGGCGGATAAACGCCTCCAGCGTGGCGTCGTCCATAACGCGTTGCTGCTGTTTCTCATATAAAAACAGTAGCGGCAGTTAAGGTTGCAGCGCGAACTGGCGGGCTTGGCCATAACGTGACAGCTGGCATGCAATGTCCTCAAAGAAATAGAAGTAGCTGGCGTATATGGGTTACAGCAAACAGTAACGCGAGGGAGAACACCGCGAGGGAGATCAATAATTTGTCACGTATTGCGCCTCGGGCAAAATCATCTTTTCAACATCCATGACGATACGTTTGCGCGTATAGCGCCACAGCAGACCCGCCGCCAGCGCCAGCACGGCCAGCGAGATCCAGAACGGCATGCCGGAGTGCTGCCAGTTGTGCCGCACTGCCAGCGCCATCAACGCGCCATAGCCAAACAGCGTGCGCAGCCACGCCAGCGACGTACGCTCCGGTTGCAGACCGGGGTCGCCCTCGCGGCGGGCCTTACGGCTACCCGCCATAGAACACCAGCACCATCACCACCAGCGCCACCATCAGCAGGGCTGCACTTATCACCAGTAATGCGCGGGTGTAAGGCAGATCCTCTTTCAGGCGCATCGCTTTCTCATTACGTAGCCAGCGCAGATAACCGTACAGCGCCAAAGCACCGGAAAACAGGCACAGCAACAGCGCCAGCACTTCGCGGATCAGCGGTGTAGCAAACTGCGGGGCAAGCTGGTCCAGACCAACGCCCGCCGCCAGAAAGCCCAGTGCCGTGCGGATCCATGCCAGAAAAGTGCGCTCGTTAGCCAGCGAGAAGCGATAATCCGGCGCTTCGCCGACGCGGGAGATCTTCATGGGGGCTCCTTGTTGTGGTTCTGGTCAACAAAGTAGCGGATACGACCGTTTTTTCGACACGTTTCACGTAAAGGACCGGCATCCTGATGATGCCGGTCGCGAGGATTAATGCAGTTCAGGCCAGTAATCTCTGTTTGCTTCTACCAAATCATCAAGGATGGCTTTGGCGACAGAGGCGCTGGGGACGGTTTTCGACAGGGTGAGGGCCTGCCACAATTTCTGGTAGGAATGCTGTTCCCGGGCGTCCACCACCAGTTTCTCCACCGCCACCTGCTGGCTCATCAACCCTTTCTGGAAGTGCGGAATATCACCGACCGTCAACGGTTCCGGGCCGTTTTTCCCCACAAGACAAGGGATTTCCACCATCGCGTCGGCGTCGAAGTTATGGATCGCGCCGTTATTCGGCACAATCAACAGCATCCGTGCCTCGGGTGTTAAAGGCAATGGCGGTCGCCAGATCAACGATGTAAGACGCATGTTCGTCGATCTCCAGATCACCGGCAGACGATTTCCCCGCTTCAATAATCGCGCGGCACGCGCCAAAAACCTGTTTTTCACGGTGATCCATTACTTCATTCGCACGGGTACGTTCAGGGTTAGCGTGTGCGACAACGTAATCCGGGAAGAGGTAATACTTCAGGTAGGTGTTCGGCATGGTGTCCGGATCCAGCGCCTGCACATCTTTTGCTTTGGCGAAGGTGTCGTTCCAGCTCGCTTCGGTATGCTCATCTTTTGCGGGCGGGACATAGCCATTTTCGCCACATATTCGCGTAATTTCGGCATTAAATCGTTGCCGTTCTGATCTTCAATCGATGTCCACCAGCCAAAGTGATTAAGCCCGTAGTAACGCACCCGCATCGCTTTACGATCGGGCAGGCCGACAATCTGCGCCATCCGTCCTTCGATGCCGATAGGCATATCGCAGATATTGAGGATTTTGGCCTGCGGGCGCAGACGACGGGTCGCTTCCGCAACAATCGCCGCCGGGTTGGAATAATTGAGCATCCGGTGCATTTGGCGAATACTGTTGCATATAATCCACCAGCTCCAGTACGCCGCCAATAGAACGCATACCGTAAGCGATCCCACGGGGGCCGCAGGTTTCACGGCCCACCACACCATGGCGCAGCGGGATTTTTCTCGTCTTTTTCGCGCATCGGGTATTTGCCCACGCGAATATGCGCCATCACAAAATCCACATCGCTAAAGGCGGTTTTCGGATCGGTGGTGTAGCTAAAGTCGATGTCCGGCGCCTGCTCACGGAGAATAATTTTACAGGCCTCGGCGATGGTCTCTCGGCGCGCGCCATCGTTGTCATAAAATTTAAGCGCGCGCAGCGGAAAGCGATCGCGGTTAGCCAACAACATCAGGACGATACCCGGTGTAAAGGTGCTACCGCCGCCAGCGATTACCACAGAGAATTTTTTCATTATACAGCCTCCGACAGAGTGGAAAGTTCGTTCGTTACAGGGGGTTTTCATAAGGAATTCAAGCTGTTCACGCACTTGAGGAACATGCAGCCCGACAATCACCTGAATGCCGTTACCGCGCCGCACCACGCCATGCGCGCCCAGCGCTTTGAAGACATCGTCGCTGTCGGTTTTCGCCATATCATTCAGCGTGATGCGTAACCGGGTCGCACAGTTGTTGACGCTTTCAATATTCGCCGTGCCGCCAAGCGCTTTCAGGAAACCGGCGGCTGGCTCGTTTGCGTGGCAACCGGAGCCGTGGTGTGCCCACGCGCCGCTTTGTAGTCCGCTTTGCTGTAGAGCTTCACTTCACTCTCTTCCCGCCCCGGCGTTTTGAGGTTGAGGCGGACAATCAGCGTGCGGAAAACCAGGAAATAGAGCGCGGTAAAACAGAGACCGATGCCAATCTGCGTCAGCACCATCGCCGCATGGTTATGGAACATAGGGATCCAGTTCTGCGGCAAGAACTGGTCAAGACCGCCCCCCATATTGCCCACCACGCCAAAGCTGTACATCACCGTCGCCATCGTGGCGGCCAGCACGGCGTGCACGGCAAATAAGAGTGGGGAGATAAACAGGAAGGTAAACTCAAGCGGTTCGGTAATGCCCACCAGCACTGCCGTGAGCGTGGCGGGGATCAGTAAGCCTGCAACTTTAACGCGGTTTTCCGGCGATGCGGTGTACCACAACGCCAGCGCAATACCGACGGAACCGAACACTTTCGAGTTACCATGCAGGGCAAAACCACCTTGCGGGAAGAGGGTTTTCAACGCTTCGGTGCTCTGGCTAAATTCCTGTAAATGCTGCGCCCAGTACACCTGAATGCCGCCTTCCACTGCCGCCGGACCAAGAAACAAACGGCCCATAGACGAAGTGGTGCAGCCCGGTCGGGATCAGGATGCGCTCCGGGGAAGGTATAGACCCACACACCCAGCGCGCCGGCGGAACGTAAGAACGCCTGTAACGACTCAATGCCCAGTTGCACTTTCGGCCAGCCCAACAGCGTTAGCCGGGGCGCAGGGGATCATCACCAGAAACGCGATAATCACCACAAACGATGTGCCCTGAAAATGCCGAGAAATACCGGCAACGGCTTATCGAAGTAGCGGTTATGTATCGCCGTCACAAGGCCGGAGATGGCAATCGCGCCGATAATGCTGGTATCAAGGGTTTTAATACCGGCAATCAGCGTTAATCCGCTACCGGCAACAGGTTCAGCGGCAAAGTTGACGCCAAAGAAATGACCCCGAGTCATCCCCATGGCATTAATAAAATAGTTCCGGTCAGGAAGCTAATCAGCACGGCCAGACAGGCGCGCCCCTGTGCCTGTTTCGCCAGAACCAATGGGTAAACCGACGGCGAAAATCAGCGGCATGTTACGAAACACCGCCCAGCCGCCTTCTTCAATAATGTGAACGATCTGCGCAAAGAGGTTGTCGGGTGCGGTAAGCGCTTCACCGACGAACAGCGGGTTGCGCAGCATGATAGCGATCCCAACCACCATACCGGCGAAGGGAAACAGCAACACCGGGGTAAACATGGCGCCGCCAAAACGTTGTATTTGACTGAGCATTTTTAAATCCTCATTGAACAACCTGTAGGGGTAGAGGCCTTGTTATGGTGTGTTGGCCTGAAATGAGCATAAGAATTTGCTTCAGCACGAGCAGGGCGCGCCGCTGCGATCCGTGATAGCCCTCATAGTTTTATTTGGCCCTGTCAGGTCTACTTTTAAGAAGAAAGATAGACATGCTCAAATCCCATTCCCGGCTTAATGCCCCTAAAGAGGTCTACAGGTGATCTATAAATCCATTGCCGAACGATTACGCCTGCGGCTGAATTCGTCGGATTACCCCATTCGGCAGTCCGCTGCCCGGCGAGAAAAATACTGGCGCTGGAGTTTGGCGTGGCGCGGATGACTATCCGCAAGGCGATCGACTTGCTGGTCGGTTGGGGGTTGGTGGTGCGCCGCCACGGCAGCGGCACCTATGTGGCTCGCAAAGATGTGCACCATGAAACCACCAATCTGACCGGACTGGTGGAAGTGCTGCGTCAGCAGGGAAAGGAGGTTCACAGCCGGTACTGCTGTTTGAAGTGATGCCCGCGCCGCCCGCTATCGCCAGCCAGTTACGCATTCAAATTAATGAGCGGATCTACTTTTCGCGCCGGGTGCGCTATGTCGAAGGCAAACCCTTAATGCTGGAAGATAGCTATATGCCGGTGAAGCTGTTTCGCACTCTCTCGCTGGCGCATCTCGAAGGGTCAAAATTCGACTATATCGAGCAGGAGTGCGGTATATGCATTAGCGGTAATTACGAAAGCCTGACGCCGGTGCTGGCGGATAAACAGCTGGCAACGGTGCTCAATATTGAAGAACATACGCCGCTGCTGCGCATTACCTCTCTTTCCTACAGCGACAGCGGCGAGTTTCTCAACTATTCCGTCATGTTTCGCAATACCCGCGATTACCGGTGGATTACCACCTACGGCGCATCCACCCTGATATGTCCTTACCCCCAGCCCCCCAGAAGATCACCGCCAGTAGCTGCGGGGTGATAATGCGCAGAAACATCACCAACGGATACACCGTGGCATAGGAGAGCGCCGCCGCCCCGCTGGTGGCATGCAGGCCGTTAGCAAAGGCCAGAGCCGGGGGATCGGTCATGGACCCCGCCAGCATGCCGCACAGGGTAAGATAGTTCATCTTCGCCAGCATCCGCGCCAGTACGCCAACGGTGATCAGCGGAATGGCGGTGATAAAAATGCCGTAGCACATCCAGTTCAGCCCATCGCCATGGGTCAGCGTAGCGATGAAATCACCGCCGGATTTCAGCCCAACCACCGCCAGAAACAGCACAATCCCCAGCTCACGTAGCGCCAGGGTTGGCGCTCGGCGGCATAAACCAGTACAGCTTGCCAACGCTGCCAATACGCCCGAGGATCAGCGCCATAATCAGCGGGCCACCCGCCAGACCTAACTTCAGCGCGACCGGAAAACCCGGCACAAAAACCGGCACGGAGCCCAGTAACACCCCCCAGCCCAATACCGATAAACACCGGCAGCATTTGCACCTGTTGCAATTTATGCTGCGCATTGCCGACTTCATTGGCTACCGCTTCAATAGCCGACGGACGGCCGACCAGATTGAGAATGTCACCAAATTGCAGGCCCGCATCGCTACTGGCGACCAGTTCCACCCCCGCGCGATTAAGCCGGGAGATCACCACGTCGTACCGCTCTTTGAAGTGCAGATCGCGGATTTTTTTCCCCAGCACTTTCTCGTTGGTCACCACCACCCGCTCAACGCGCGTAAATCCGTACCGCGTGTCGACAACGAGGTGTCCACCTCGGCCAATGACCAGTTGTGCGTTGTGCAGGTCTGCTGGCAACCCGACCAGTGCAGCAAGTCCCCGGACTGAATCAGCGTCGTGGGCGAGGGTACCATCAGCAAATCCGCCCGTTTTAACCGCGAGCAGATGATTTTGTCGCTGTTGAGAATGGGCACATCCTGAATCGCCATATTGTTGAGATTCGGGTTTTCGACGCGAATATTGATGGTGCGGATAAGCGACGTGCCGTGACTCCAGGGTGGCGTCATGCTTCCGCGCTTCGTCATCGACATTGACGCGAAACAGCACCCGCAGCAGCCACATGGTCAGCAAAATACCGCAAATGCCAAACGGGTAGGCCATCGCGTAGCTCATCCCCATTTGATCAACCGCAGCGCCTCGGGTACGCCCAAATCGCGCAGGATCTGCTGCCCGGCGAGCGCCGGCGTGTTGGTGACCGCGCCGGAAAAAATACCGAGTACCACAGGAAGCGGGATGGCAAAAGTTTATGCAGGATAGCGGTCACCAGTGCCGCCGAGGATAACAATCAGAATGGCAAACAAATTGAGCCGCAGACCAGAAACACGTAAAGAGGCGAAAAACCCCGGCCCCACCTCGGATGCCAATGGTATAGACAAAGAGGATCAGGCCAAACTCCTGCACGAAGTGCAGCATCGGCTGCTTAAGGGCACACCCAACTGGTCGACAAAGTGCCCGACAATGATCCCCACCGAATAACACGCCGCCAATGCCAAAACCGACGCCGCGTATCTTCACATTACCGATCCACAAACCGACAACCGCAACCAGCGCCAGTATGCTTACTGTTAACGCGATATCACTCATGAATGCTTCCTTCCACATGATGACTATTGCGATTCTGGCAGAGGCAACCGTGCTTGTATGGGTGATGGCGCACAAAGCGCGCGGCTTTTGTTGCTTCTCGCGGTCGCGTCAGTGCGGGGAAGGAGGAGATTGGCGCAAACTGTGCGCATAAAAAAGCGCCGACGGGCGGCGCTTTTTCATCACTGACGTTAGCTGGTTAACGCCGGGCGTTCGCTAATGGCGATACGCTGCGGGGCGGCCGTTTCCGGGACATTACGCAGCAGATCAATATGCAGTAAGCCGTTATTGAACGTAGCGCCGGAGACTTCCATAAAATCGGCCAGCGTAAAGCTCAGGCTGAACGGCTGGATAATCAGCCCCTGATGCAGCCATTTCGGTTCATTGGCGGGTTTTTCCGGCGTCCCTTTGATAGTCAGACGACCACTTTCCAGTTGGATATCCAGCTCTTCCTGACGGTAGCCCGCCAGCGCGAGGGTAATGCGGTAGTGGTTGTCATCGCCCTTCTCAATGTTATAGGGCGGAAAGGTCTGTTGCTCGGTGGTGCTTTGCAGCGCGTTGGCCAGTTTGTCGAAGCCGATCCACTGACGCAGCAGGGGGGATAAGTCGTAATTACGCATTGTGTTTCTCCTTCCAAAGAAGCGAGTGAATACCTGCGAGCATGCGGCTCGCATATGCTCCCTGTCGGCGAGCATGTTCGGGATGGGCCGCCAGCGCGACCCGGAATAAATCAGTTAATTTCGATACGACGCGGTTTTTTTCTCTTCCGGGATCACGCGTTCCAGTTCGACATACAGCAGGCCATTGACCAAAGTTAGCGCCCGGACGTGGATATTTTCGGCCAGCTGGAATTTACGCTCAAAGTTACGTTCGGCGATGCCCTGATAGAGATAGGTGCGTTCTTTTGCTCGGCGGTATGGGAGCCTTTCACCACCAGCAGGTTGTCCTGCGCGGTGATCTCCAGTTCGCTTTCAGCAAACCCCGCCACGGCGATAGCGATGCGGTAGTGGTTTTCGTCCACTAATTCCACGTTGTACGGAGGGTAACCGCCATTGCTTTGGCTTTGATTGTTTTCCAGCAGATTAAACAGACGGTCGAAACCAATAGCAGAACGGTAAAGCGGAGAAAGATCGAAGTTACGCATACATAAAGCTCCTGAAATCAGCGAGATTGTTATTTGCCTTCCACAATGGACAGACCATGCAACAGTAGCCAAACACCCTTACGGCGTGTTTTCCGGCTCTATTCCTAAAATGTGGCTGACAGTGATGATTTCAAGGGGCGAATATCGACTTTATTTTGCACTTTCTGTAGCAATGCATAGACTGGGATTACAGCACAAATGGTCAAAGTGCGAATGCCGCCACAGAGCGGAACCCGAACGCTAATTTTTGCTCTGCGGAAAAGCCATAAACGCGGAACGGTGTTCACACTGCCAATAACGATGATTAGCCAATGATGAAAAATATTCTGGTAGTTTTTGTGTTCTTCAGCGGAATGGTGCTGTCGGGGTGCTCCAGCGTCATGTCTCATACCGGCGGCAAAGAGGGGGTTTATCCCGGCACGCGCGCCAGCTCAGCCATGGTGTCGGATGATGACACCGGTATTGGCATGAAATCACTGGTGGTGCTGGATATGCCCTTTACGGCGGTGATGGACACCTTACTGCTGCCATGGGATCTGTTCCGTCGTGATAACTCGATAAAGTCACGGGTGGAAAAGAGCGAGCAGGCTAACTTTGCCACCAATTCGGTTATCCCGCCCGCACCGATGCCTGCCCGGTAAACTACAGCCCGGTTTCCGTCATCCATAACTGGCGGAAACCCTCCGCGTCTTGCATCCGGTGCGATCTGTTTGCCATCCGGCGAAAAGACCACCGCATCCGCCGACAGCGGGTTTCCCATGATCGGAAGTCAAAAGGTTATCTCTCCGCGCTTCGCGTCGCACAGCGCAATACGGTTTTCCAGTACAAATCCCAGCGCATTACCCGATGGATGCCAGTTAAACGCCGACTGGATCCCGCTGGTGGTCTGCGTTAGCTGGCGCGGTTCGCCGCCATTTGGGCTGATTAACCAGAGTTGAACAATGCCCGGTCGTCGCGCATCAGAAACGCAATCTGCGTCGCTTGCGGATGACTACGCACCCAGTGACGCGGCACATTCACCGGTGCCGGGAAAGGGTTTATGGTGGGTAAAGGTCAGGCGCTGTTGCACCACCCCCTGCGGAGGTGCGGGCAGGGTATCCGGCGTTCCTTGTAGCGGTGCGTCGCCCGCCGTTTTCCAACCCTGTTCATCCTGAGGGAGCGTCACAATAAACAGCTCCGGCACTTTTTTCGCCGGTCAGCGACAGCGTGTCGCCAATAAACGCCAGCCGCTGGTCGCTCACCCAGCCCTCTTCGTACGCCCGGTTAATCTCGTCGCTACCCGGCACGGGCGTAGGTGTGGTGCGGCTTACCAGCACGCTCCAGTGGCTACCGCCGTACTCACGGGCATGTGTGCAAGGTGGGTTAACCGGGCCAAATGGCGCAGCAACACCGACGTTGCGTAAATCCAGCGCCGGGGAACGCTCATGCATAACATGGTCGTTATAGGTGAAGCTGATGAATTCGCCATTCGGGCTGAAAACATGCACATGCGTACCACCACGCAGCGCGCCGGGGGTCAGGCGCGGTGATGTCCATCGCATCGAGATTATGGGTCGAGCCAGTTTCCGTCACCACACCGCGGCGATGATGAAAGTCGTATTGCCAGTCGGCATCCGGGTTTTCCGGACCATGGATGAAGACATACTTTTCCGCCTGTGGGCTTACCGTTACCACGCCCACATGCGCACCATCAGGGGCGGTGTACAGTACCTCCACTGCCCCGGTATGCACATTGACCCGCTCGATGGTTTTACCGGTAAACGACGCGCCAGAAGGACGGACGTCAAACACCAGCCACTGGCTGTCCGGTGTCCAGTTTGGGTATTGGTCAGTTGATGATTGCGGGGGCAAAGGTGAGTTGTTTCATGAAAGTACCCTGGAAGCCAAAATATCGCTTCAGGGTATAGCAATGCGCGGCGTTAGCCTACATCTCACTTTATGGTTATTCACGCGCGTGTTGGCTGAACTCAGTTCAGCGCAAACTTCTCAATTGCGTAAGCCACGCCGTCTTCGAGGGTTGGATTTGGTGATAAAGTTCGCCACCTCTTTCACCGAGGGGATTGCGTTGTCCATCGCCACGCCAACCCCTGCGTATTCAATCATAGCGATGTCGTTTTCCTGATCGCCAATCGCCATGATCTCATCCGGTTTGATGTTCAACACCTCCGCAAGGGATTTCACACCGGTGCCTTTGTTGACGCGTTTATCGAGGATTTCGAGGAAGTACGGCGCGCTTTTCAGCACCGTGTATTTCTCTTTCACTTCCTGCGGGATGCGGGCAATGGCCTGATCCGAGGATAACAGGGTCGTCAATCATCATCACTTTGAGGAACTGGGTCGCCGGATCCATTTTTTCTGCTTCGCAGAACACCAGCGGAATGGTAGCAACGTAGGATTCATGCACCGTGTAGTAGCTGATATCGCGGTTGGCGGTGTAAAGGGTGTTGCGATCCAACGCGTGAAAGTGAGAACCCACTTCGCGTGACAATTTTTCAAGATAGCGGTAATCGTCATAGCTCAGCGCCGTTTGCGCGACGGTGCTGCCGTCGCTGGCGTTCTGCACCAGCGCGCCGTTATAGGTGATGCAATAATCGCCTTCCCTCTCCATATGCAGCTCTTTCATATAACTGTGAACGCCTGCGTACGGCCGACCTGTGAGTGAGCACAACATTGACGCCGCGTTCGCGTGCAGCGGCAATGGCATTTTTAACAGCGGGAGAGATGGTGTGATCGGGCAGCAACAGCGTGCCGTCCATATCGATTGCAATAAGTTTGATAGCCATGAGGTCCCCGAGGGTGAGATATTTCCGGACTCATGCTAACGCGATTCCGCTCAAAAAACAGCAGCGCGACGGGGAGGAAAAGGGGGCCAAAAGGGGAACCTGGATTCCCCTTTTTCATGCCGGATGGCGGCTTATGCCGTATCCGGCGCTATTAGCCGGCCAGAAGGACGATTAAATATCGATGTTCGCGGCTTTCAGGGCGTTCTCTTCAATAAAGGCGCGACGCGGTTCGACGGCATCGCCCATCAGGGTCGTGAACAGCTGATCGGCAGCAATCGCATCTTTTACCGTGACGCGCAACATGCGGCGGCTGTCCGGATCCATGGTGGTTTCCCACAGCTGTTCCGGGTTCATTTCACCCAAGCCTTTATAACGCTGAATAGCAAGACCGCGACGCGACTCTTTCACCAGCCAGTCCAGCGCCTGCTCAAAGCTGGCAACCGGCTGACGGCGCTCGCCACGTTCGATAAAGGCGTCTTCTTCCATCAAACCGCGCAGCTTCTCGCCGAGGGTGCAGATACGGCGGTATTCGCCACCGGTAACGAATTCGTTATCCAGCAGATAATCGGTATCCACGCCGTGAGTACGCACGCGAATGATCGGCTCGAAATGGTTCAGCTCGCTGTTCTTACGCACATCGAACTTCCACTGGCTGCCGTGCTGCTCATTCTCGTTCAGGTCGCTGACCAGCGCATTTACCCAACGCGTGACCTTCTGTTCATCGGCAAGATCGGCTTCTGTCAGCGTCGGTTGATAAATCAGCGCTTTCAACAGCGTACGCGGGAAACGACGCTCCATGCGGCCAATCATCTTCTGCGTGGCGTTGTATTCAGAAACCATTTTTTCCAGCGCTTCACCCGACAACGCCGGAGCGCCTTCGGTGGTGTGCAGCGTTGCGCCATCCAGCGCGATGGAAATCTGGTACTGATCCATCGCATCGTCATCTTTGATGTACTGTTCCTGCTTGCCTTTCTTCACTTTGTACAGCGGCGGCTGGGCAATGTAGACATGGCCACGCTCAACGATTTCCGGCATCTGACGGTAGAAGAAGGTCAACAGCAGCGTACGGATGTGAGAACCATCGACGTCCGCATCGGTCATGATAATGATGCTGTGATAGCGCAGTTTGTCCGGGTTGTACTCATCGCGACCGATGCCGCAGCCCAGCGCGGTGATCAGCGTCGCCACTTCCTGCGAAGAGAGCATCTTGTCGAAGCGCGCTTTCTCAACGTTAAGGATTTTACCTTTCAGCGGCAGAATCGTCTGGTTTTTACGGTTACGGCCCTGCTTCGCAGAACCGCCCGCGGAGTCCCCTTCCACCCGAGGGTAGAGTTCGGACAACGCCGGGTCGCGCTCCCCGGCAATCCGCCAGTTTGCCCGGCAGGCCCGCCAGATCCAGCGCACCTTTGCGGCGGGTCATTTCACGGGCTTTACGCGCCGCTTCGCGCGCACGCGCCGCATCGATAATCTTACCAACAACGATTTTTTGCGTCGGACGGGTTTTCCAGCAGATATTCGCTCAACAGTTCGTTCATCTGCTGCTCTACCGCCGTTTTCACCTCAGAGGAGACCAGCTTATCTTTAGTCTGCGAGGAGAATTTCGGATCCGGCACTTTGACCGAAACCACTGCAATCAGGCCTTCACGGGCATCGTCACCGGTCGCGCTGACTTTGGCTTTTTTGCTGTAGCCTTCTTTATCCATGTACGCATTCAGCGTACGGGTCATCGCGGCGCGGGAAACCGGCAAGGTGAGTACCACCGTCGCGCTGCGGAATGTTGTTAGTAAAGCAGTAGATATTTTCCGGAAACCGTCGTTCCATTGCAGCGCAACTTCAACGCCGATGCCGTCTTTTTCGGTAGAGAAGTAGAAGATATTCGGGTGGATCGGCGTTTTGTTCTTGTTGAGATACTCAACGAACGCTTTGATGCCGCCTTCGTAGTGGAAGTGATCTTCTTTGCCGTCGCGCTTATCGCGCAGGCGAATAGAAACGCCAGAGTTCAGGAATGACAGCTCGCGCAGGCGTTTCGCCAGAATTTCATACTCAAATTCGGTGACGTTAGTGAACGTTTCATAGCTCGGCCAGAAACGCACCATGGTACCGGTTTTTTCGGTATCGCCCGTCACGGCCAGCGGAGCCTGCGGCACGCCGTGTTCATAAATCTGACGGTGGACTTTGTTATCGCGCTGGATAACCAACTCCAGTTTCTGCGACAGGGCGTTTACCACGGAAACGCCTACGCCGTGCAGACCGCCGGAGACTTTATAGGAGTTATCATCAAATTTACCGCCTGCGTGCAGTACGGTCATGATCACTTCCGCCGCGGACACGCCCTCTTCCGGGTGAATACCGGTCGGAATACCGCGACCATCATCCTGTACGGAGACGGAGTTATCGCTATGGATAGTGACAACGATGTCTTTACAGTACCCTGCGAGCGCTTCGTCGATAGCGTTATCTACCACCTCGAATACCATATGGTGCAGACCGGTGCCGTCATCTGTATCGCCGATATACATACCCGGGCGCTTACGCACCGCATCCAGCCCTTTCAGGACTTTGATACTGGAGGAGTCATAAGAATTCGACATCAACGTTTCTCGCTCATTTAGTCTTGGGTTAATCCGTTATTTTACCCTTTTCCACGGTGAACATCTTCGAATTTTTGTCCGACATGTCCATCACGTGTTCGGCGCTGATCGCGCTGACAAAAACCTGCGACTGCGTCGCTTTCAGGCGACTGGCTAATAGCCCACGCTTCGCGTCATCAAGTTCTGAGGCAAAATCATCTATCAGGTATAAACAGCGTCGTCCGCTCTCGCGGGTTAAAAATTCCCCCTGCGCCAGACGCAGCGCGCGCACATCAGGAGTTTTAGCTGCCCGCGCGACAGCGTATCTTCCACCGGCGCGCCGTCCGCACGAATGCGGAAATCCGCTTTATGCGGGCCGTGAGCGGTGTAGGTCAGCATGCGGTCGCGCTCAAAATTGCGCTCCAGCACTTCGCCGTAATCGGTCTCTTTTTCCCACCCACGCTGAAAACCAAACGTCAGGGAAAATTCAGGTAAAAATTGTTGGCAGGTATCGGCCATATCTTCGGCAATGGCTGCGCTGTATTCGGCGCGCCAGCGGCTGATCTGCTCAGCCAGCGGGATCAGTTCTTTGTCCCACGGGCGTAACTGCGCGTAATGCGTCACCGGCGCAATGCGGCATTGCGCTGTTTCAGCAAGCGTTTGAGATTGCTCCGTGCGGTAAAAAAAACCGGCTTCGTTGTGAAAGCATCCCCAGTCGAGGAACGCTCTTCGGTATTTGGGGGCCGCCGTTGAGTAGGGTAAACCCCTCGGGCGTAATCAGTTGCATCGGCATTAACAGCGCCAGTTCCGCCACTTTGTGGCCGTCGGTGCCATCAATACGCACTTTGCTGTCGCCGAGCTTATCTTTCGTCAGACCAATCGCCGTTTCGCGCTCTTCGCCCTGCAAACGACCATGCAGAACAAACGCCTCCTGTTCATGGCGGATCACACGGCCGATTTGCAACTGCGAAACGCCCGACCATGTCCGAGCGTATAGATAGCTTCGAGAACGCTGGTTTTACCGCTGCCGTTGGCGCCGACCGAGGAAATTAAAGCCGGAGATAACGCGAGATCTGCGTTCTCGATATTACGGAAGTCTTTAATCAGAAGGCGGGTCAGTGACATAGTTCAGAGCATCAGTCCAGTGGGGGCGTGAGTGTCGCAGCCAGTTCGTTTACCGCCAGCGCACAGAAAGCGGAGCGTACACGAAGTACGTGAGCATTTCGAGCACTGCCGGAAGACGAAATGGCCAATAAACCAGCCCCCTTTACAGATTCTACAAGCGCATTGGCATAACAACATAAGCCGCGCTTTGGCTCGCCGCATCTTCAATCTGTACGCTGGAAACGGAGTCAGTCAGCAGAATACGGACGTTTTCGCACTTCAGCGCATTCAGCACATCCAGCACGTAGCTGACGTTGAAGCCGATTTCCATCTCGCTGCCGGCATAGGTGACATCGAGAAACTCTTCTGCTTCTTCCTGTTCCGGGTTGTTGGCGGTGATTTTGATCTGATTCTCGCTAACGTACAGACGCACGCCGCGGAATTTCTCGTTCGAGAGAATAGCGGCACGGGCAAAGGCCTGTCAGCAGATCACAGCCTGCTTCCAGCGTTTTGTCCGGATTCTTCGGCAATACGCGGCGATAATCCGGGAAACGGCCATCAACCAGCTTGGAAGTAAAGATAAAATCGCCAACGTGCGCGCGAATATTGTTGCTGCCAATCTGCACGCGCAGCGGTGTCGCCGCCGTCGAGCATGCGCATCAGCTCAATCACGCCTTTACGCGGCACGATCACCGAATGGTTTGGCAGTGATTCGCCAATCGGCATGGAGCAGACAGCCAGACGGTGACCATCCGTTGCAACGGTACGCAGCTCTTCGCCTTCAGTTTCGAACAGCATGCCGTTTAAGTAGTAACGCACGTCCTCGGGTGCGCCATGGAGAACTGCGTCGCTTCGATCAGGCGCTTCATTGTCGCCTGCGGCAGCGTGAACTCCACTTCGCTTTGCCAGTCGTCCAGTTCGGGAAGTCAGCAGCGGGCAACGTGGAAGGGAGAAACGGCTGCGCCCGGAACGGATCAGCATACGCTCGCCTTCCAGCTGCACGGCGATTTCCGCACCTTCCGGCAAACCGCGGCAGATGTCGAAAAACTTACGCGCCGGAACCGTTGTCGCACCTTGTTCATGTGGCTGGATCAACGCAAGGCGGGCCACCATCTCCATTTCGAGATCGGTCCCGGTCAACGACAGCGCGCCTTCGGTCACCTGAAGCAACAGATTTCCGAGGATCGGCAACAGGGCGTCCGCCCAGGGGCCGCTTACCTGTGCAGCGGCTTTAATAAATGTTCACGTTCAACGGTAAATTTCATAGCGTCACGAAGATAGTGTTCGGATTAAATTGGAAAAATCTTCTTTGATATCATGGCTTTCACGCAACTGCTCAATCACGGCGCAGCAGCATGATGATCGCGGCCGCCAAACGCGTCGCCAATTTCCGGCAGACTGTGGTTGGTCAACTCCTTTGCCAGCGCCATCGCCATCTGGCGCGGGCGGGCTACCGAACGGGATCGCCGCTTGGACAGCAGATCCGCCACCTTGATCTTGTAATACTCCGCCACCGTCTTTTTGAATATTGTCGATGGTGACCAGTTTTTCCTGCAGCGCCAACAGATCCCGCAGCGCTTCGCGCACAAAATCGATGGTGATCGCGCGCCCGGTGAAGTTGGCGTTGGCAATAACGCGGTTCAGCGCCCCTTCCAGCTCACGCACGTTAGAACGCAGGCGTTTCGCAATAAAGAAAGCCACTTCGCCCGGCAGACGAATGTCGTTCTCGTCCGCTTTTTTCATCAGGATCGCCACGCGGGTTTCAGCCCTCCGGCGGTTCGATCGCAACGGTCAGGCCCCAGCCAAAGCGCGATTTCAAACGATCCTCAACGCCATTGATCTCTTTCGGATAACGATCCGACGTGAGAATGATCTGCTGATTGCCTTCCAGCAGCGCGTTAAACGTGTGGAAAAACTCTTCCGGATCGTTCTTTACGAATTGGATATCGTCAGCAGCATCTGCGGAACGGTAGTAGCGTTTAAACTCTTCGATCGCATTGTTTTGCAGGGCTTTACCATGTCCTCGGACAAAACGCTCGGAGTGCATATACACTTTCGCATTGGGCTTGCGCGCCACAATGCCGTTGCCCACCGCATGCAGCAGGTGAGTCTTACCGAGGCCGGTGCCGCCGTATAAAAATAGCGGGTTATACGCACCGCCGGGGTTGTCTGCAACTGGCGGGCTGCCGCACGGGCGAGCTGGTTTGATTTACCTTCAACAAAGTTATCAAAGGTATGTTTGACGTTAACGTTGGAGCGGTAAGTCGGTTCCGCCGGTGCAGGCACATTGTCCCAGCCTCGGACGCGCAGCAGGCGCGGTTCGCTGTACAACCACCTGTGCCGCTTGCGCTGGCGCGGCAACGCTGGCGGGTTCCCTCAGCGTCTGGCTGGCCGGGCGGGTGCCGACTTCAAAATGCAGTTGTGGGGCGTCCGTACCGCAGAAGTCATTCAGCAGTCCATTGATATTGTTGAGATACTTGTCTCTAACCCAATCGAGGACAAAACGGTTTGGCGCATACAAAGCCAGCGTGTTATCGCTCAATTCCGCCTGCAAAGGGCGTATCCACATACTGAATTCTGTGGCTGGTAACTCATCCTGCAATCGGGCAAGACACTGCTGCCAAAGCGAAAGTGACACGGCGGACTCCACTCGAACGAAAATCGATAAATAGTAAAGACAGAAACATTAATGTTTTTTGACACACATCGATAAGACCCAATCGGGTGACGTGCGA